>CAWFDM010000011.1:0-496930 GCA_963814505.1 uncultured Actinomycetota bacterium | reverse complement strand
GGCCGCCCGTGGATGAGGTCGCCTTCGGGCGCTATCAGCTGATCGAGTTGGTCGGCGAGGGAGGCATGGGCAAGGTATTCAAAGCCCACGACACGATGCTTCGTCGCGATGTCGCGATCAAAATTCTGCCCACGGAGCTGGCCGCAGAGGAGGGGTATCGAGAACGGTTCCAGCGGGAGGCACACACCGCGGCGCGACTGACCGAACCGCATATCATCCCGATCCACGACTACGGCGAAATCGACGGCCGCTTGTTTCTGGTGATGCCCATCATCAAGGGCACCGATGTGGAAACCGTGCTCCAACGCGACGGGCCGATGGCTCCGGAGCGCGCCGTGCGGGTAATCGAGCAGCTGGCCGCCGCACTGGATGTCGCGCACGAGGCCGGGCTGGTGCACCGCGATGTCAAACCGTCCAACGCGCTGTTGGCTGCCCACGATTTCGTCTACCTGATCGATTTCGGGATCGCCCACGACGCGTCGGACACCAGGTTGACCCGCACCGGCACCACGCTGGGGACATGGGCGTATATGGCCCCGGAGCGCTTCACCACGGGAGTCGCCGATGCCCGCGTCGACGTGTATGCGCTGGCATGTGTGCTGTATGAATGCCTAACCGGCCAGCTGCCGTATCCCGGCGACAGCATGCCGGAGCAATATCACGGGCATTTGGTCGTCGACCCGCCGAACCCGACCGCGGTCATCCCCGCGATCCCGGCGGGATTCGACGAGGTAATCGCCCGCGGCATGGCCAAAGACCCCGAGCAGCGCTTCCAAACCGCCACCGAGCTGGCCGCGGCCGCGCAACATGCGCTTACTTCTAAGCCACCCTCGATGACCGTCGGCGATCAGGCGCCCGTCGATGACCGCACCCCGCGCGCGCCGGCGCAAACACTCGTCAAGGACGCGGCATCAGCTACCGCCGCCGAGGGCGGCAGCCACGCCGAGTACAAGCAGGTGACGGTGCTGTTCACCGACGTGGTGGGCTCGATGGACATCGCCGCGGCCGTAGGGCCGGAGCGGCTGCGTGAGATCATGACCGACCTGGTCGACCGGGCTGCGGCGGTGGTGCGGCGTTACGGCGGCACCGTGGACAAGTTCACGGGCGACGGGATCATGGCGCTGTTCGGTGCGCCGGTGGCGTTGGAGGATCACGCGATTCGCGCGTGTCTCGCGGCGTTGGGCATCCAGGAGCAGACCGCCGGACTGGCCGCTGAGGTCAATGCGCGGGACGGTATCGAGTTGCGGTTGCGGGTGGGGCTGAACTCGGGCCAGGTGATCGCGGGTGAGATCGGTTCGGCCGCTTTGGGTTACACCGCGATCGGCGAGCAGGTGGGCATGGCGCGGCGGATGGAGTCGGTCGCTCCGCCGGGAGGGGTGATGCTGAGCGAATCCACGGCGCGGCTGGTCGAGGACTTGGCCGTGCTGGCGGAGCCGGAGCCGGTGCGCATCAAGGGGGCCGCGGATGCGGTGCCGGCGCGGCGGCTGCTGGACATGGCCGCGCAACAAGAGCGCACGGGCCGCGTGGAGTCGACGCTGGTGGGCCGCGAGTGGGAGTTGGCCACGGTGGCGGCGATGCTGGATCGGTCCATGGGTGGACGTGGGTCGGTGTTGGCCGTCGTTGGTCCTCCGGGTATCGGCAAGACCCGGCTGGCCTCCGAAGCCGTGCAGCTGGCGAAAGACCTTGGGGTGGAAGTGTTCTCCACGTTTTGCGAATCGCACGCCACCGACGTCGCGTTCCGGGTGGTGGCGCGGCTGCTGCGCGCCGTCGGGCAGGTCGGCGGCCTGGACGATCAAAGCGCCCGGGTGCGTCTGCGGGAGCGGATTCCCGACGCCGATCCCGAGGACATGCTGCTGCTGGATGACCTGCTCGGTATCGCCGATCCCGCAGTGCAGTTACCCAAGATCGACCCGGATGCGCGGCGACGGCGGCTGACCGCGTTGATCAACGCCTCGCAGCTGGCCCGCACCCGGCCGGCGGTATTCGTTGTGGAGGATGTGCACTGGATCGATGAGGCCAGCGAATCCATGCTCGTCGACTCTGTGGCGGTGATCCCCCAGACCCACTCGATGGTGGTGATCACCTACCGCCCCGAATACCACGGACGTTTGCACCATGCCGCGGCCGCACAGACCCTTGCCCTGGCCCCGCTAAGCGATGCGGAAACCTCAACGCTGGTCGCCGAACTGGTGGGCCCCGATCCCTCCGTGGGCCAGATCGGCCAGATCATTGCCGGGCGCGCGGGCGGCAATCCTTTCTTCGCACAGGAGATCACTCGCGAACTCGCCGAACGCGGCGTGCTGGTCGGAGAGCGCGGCCACTACACCTGCCACACCGATGTCGGCGAGATCCAGGTGCCGGCCACGTTGCAAGCCACCATCGCCGCCCGCATCGACCGGCTCGAACCCGCCGCCAAACGCACACTTGCCGCCGCGGCCGTGATCGGGTCGCGTTTCAACTCAGACCTGCTGGCCAGCCTGGGAATCGAGCCACGCGTCGAGGAGCTGCTGACCGCCGAGCTCGTCGACCAGGTGCAGTTCACCACTCACCCCCAGTATGCGTTTCGGCATCCCCTGATCCGCACTGTGGCCTACGAGTCACAACTGAAATCCGATCGCGCCCGGATGCACCGCCAGCTGGCTGCGGCGCTCGAAGCCCGCGAGCCGCAATGGGCCGACCAGAACGCGGCGCTGATCGCCGAACATCTCGAAGCCGCCGGTGACCTCCACGCTGCCTACGGCTGGCACATGCGCGCCGCGGCAGCCGCGACCAACCGCGACATCGCAACGGCGCGACTGAGTTGGGAACGTGCCACCAGGATCGCCGACGCATTGCCCGCCGAGGACCCCGGCCGGTCGGTCATGCGGATGGTCCCGCGCACCATGTTGTGCGGGATCGCCTGGCGAGTCCATGCGAACGTGGCCGCCGCCGACTTTGACGAATTGCGTGAGTTATGCGCCGCCACAGGGGATAAGGCCTCGCTGGCCATCGCAATGGCGGGGCTGGTGATGGATCACGTGTTCCATGCCCGGCTGCGCGAGGCGTCGCAACTGGCATCCGAAGCCATGGCCCTCATCGAGTCCATCGGCGATCCGACCCTGGCGGTGGGCCTATCCTTTGCGGCCATCTACGCCAAGGCGATGAGTACCGAATTGAGTGACGTGCTGCGGTGGTCACAGGCAGTCATTGACCTGGCCGACGGTGATCCGTCCAAAGGCAACTTCATTTTCGGGTCTCCGCTGGCCGGCGCGTTGACGTCGCGGGCCATCGCCCGGTACTGCCTGGGCCGCCCCGGCTGGCGGGACGACCTACAGCAGGGCGTCGCCATGGCGCGCAGCGCCGACCCGATGTCCTACGCCACGGTGGTCGCCCTCGTCTACTCGGTGGGAATACCCTATGGCGTGCTGACGCCCGACGATCACACGATGCGCGAGATCGAGGATGCCTCACGGATTGCCGAACGATCCGGGGACGACCTCGTGTTGGCTTTCGCCCAGATCACACTGGGTGTAGCGCTGGTGCACCGCCAAACGGACGCGGATCGTGACCGCGGACAAAAGCTGCTGGCCAACGTCAGCGACGTATTCGAAGGCCGGGGACACAACCTGAGCGATTTACCGATCCTCAGCGTGTACCTGGCGCGTGAGAGAGCGCGGCGCGCAGATCGCGATGCTGCCATACCGCTCATGCGCGCAGCCGCCGACCAGCTATTCCGTGAGGGACAACTGCTGGCGTGGGGCATAACGGCGACGGGTGTCCTGGTGGAGACACTGCTCGATCGCCGGACCGACGCGGACGTGGCCGAGGCCGAAGCCGCGATCGAGCGATTGGCGGCCGCGCCAACCAACGACGATCCACCGGCGCGAGACATCTGGCTGTTGCGGTTGCGGACCCTGCTGGCGCAGGCTCGCGGCGATGCCGCCGCTTACCAGGACCTCCGGGATCGCTACCGGGACATGGCGAAAACGCTTGGCTTCGGGGGACATATCGCCTGGGCCGAGGCGATGAACATTTGCTGTTAGCCAGGTCTTTCGCTCAACGCACGCCGCAGCCACGCGAGTCCACGGTCGGTGGCCTCGGTTGCGGCGGGGATAACGCCCGCGAGGTTGATGAAGCCGTGTACCAGCCCTTCGGCATTGGACAGTTCCGCGGGCACGCCTGCGGCTCGCAACAGTTCGGCATAGCGGATCCCTTCATCACGCACCGGGTCGCCCGCGGCCACCCCGATGTAGGCCGGCGGCAGTCCGCTCAGGTTCGGGTTTCGGCCGGGCGCCAACGTTGGTGGAGCGGTGGCAGGGTCTAAATCCCCCGCATGCCAACGACGAAACTGAGCGACGGACCAAGCGTTGACGACGGGCGCGTCCGCGTTTTCGGTGTAGGACGGCAGCGTCGGATCCCACATCAGTGTCGGGTACCACAACACCTGGAAGCTGATCGCAGGCCCGCCGGCATCGCGCGCCAGTTGTGTCATGGCCGCCGAGATGGTCCCGCCGGCTGAGTCACCGGCGACTGCCAAACGGGTGGGGTCCGCGCCGAGTTCGACAGCGTGTTCGGCCGCCCACTGGGTGGCTGCCCACGCGTCGTCGATGGCGGCGGGGTAGGGATGTTCCGGCGCCAACCGGTAGCCGACGGATATCACCATCGCGTCCGCGCCGACGCTATGCCGGCGGGCCGCGGCGTCATGGGTGTCGAGGTCGTCGACGCAGAAGCCACCGCCGTGGAAGAACATCAGCGTGGACGGTCTACCAATGCGTGCGGGATTGTCTGGTGGCCAATAGATTCGGATGTGCACGCCGTGCGTTGAACTGATGCGTAGCTGCCGGCTCTCCACCCGCACGGCGGGCAGCGGCTGCGCCGGCGCTCCAGCACTTGCCGCACGCAGCCTGCGCCGGGCAGCCGCTACCCCGTCGTCGCCCAAAAGTTGAAATGGGTTGGTGCGCAATACTTCGGCCAAGATTGGATCGAGGCCGGCCGTTTCTACCGACATCATGCGTGCACCGGTACTGCTGGTTGCCGCCGCAAGGTCGTGACCTGGTTCAGCCAGTCGTCGATGACGCGGGCGGCAGCACCGTAGTTGCCGACCTGGCAGTGACTGCTGGCCTGTTCGTCCGCGGTGAACATCCGGGTGGTGACCGATCGGGCGCTGGTCAGGGCGGCGGCCTGACGCCACAGCGTCTTCAGCGGGATGAAGTGATCGTCGGCGCCGGCGAGCAGCAGCACGTCGCCGGTGACCCGCTGCGAGATGCCCCGGGTGCTGATCGCACTGACCGAGCGCAAGAAATCATATGGTGTCGTCGTGCCGGTGATGAGCATGCCCTGCTGCATGCCCCACTCCGCGGTGGGACGTCGCGAGATAGCTCGGCCGGCAACCGCGTTCAGGATGCCCCGGGCCCGGATGCCCAGCAGCGCGCGCAGCGCCAGCGCCGGGCCGCGGCCGAGTTGGCGGCCCACCGCTGCCAACATGTCGTCGAGGACGTCGTATGCGACCGCGCGGGTGATGCGCGGTTCATAGGCGGCCGCCCGGATCACCAGCGCGCCACCCATCGAGACGCCCACCGCGGTGACATCGTCCAGACCGTAATGGTCGAGGACCGCGGCCACCGGGCGCTCCCACTCGGCGATCAGCGACAACCCGAAGTCCTCGAGCGCGCTGCCCTGGCCGGGCCCCTCGAACGCGACGACGCGGCGTCCGCCTTCGACCATCGCGGCAAGCATGGGCAGGAATTCCTCGATGTAACTGTCGAACCCGCCGAACATGACGATGGTCGGGCCCACCTGGTGCTGCGGTCGCAGGTCATAAGCGGGCAGCGCTCCGGTACCGAACGGAATGTATTCGGGTGCAACGTCATAGGTGGATCTCATGGTGTCCAGGAACCGGCTCCGGGCAGCCGCGCGACGCGGGTCGCCGGCGGTCATGAAGAATTCGGCGGCCCGGTCGTAGTAGGCCGCCGCGAACGAGCGGCCCGCGGCACGGGCTTGTTCGGCGAGCTCGAGGTACCCGTCGATCCACTCCGGATAGGTGTTGGCCCGCGCGGCGACCTGGGCCACCTCGTCGATGGCCTCGGGGCCAATCCACTCGGCCCATCGATTGCATTCGAAGTTCAGGCCGACGTCGCGGTGGAACTGGTGGTGGCCAAACGGGGGGTTGGTGCCGCTGTAGTCGATTCGGGGAGCCGAGGTGTCCATGACGTTCTCCTATCGCAAGTTTACTTGCAATAGCATGCCCCCGTTCGCCGCGTAACGCAAGAGGACTTGCGATATTGTTTTCTGCATGGCTGCAGAGGTATCGCACAGACGGGGCGAACACGTGCGCCGGACCGTCCTGGCCGCGGCGTTCGACGAACTCACCGACAACGGCGCGGCTAATGCGACAGTCGCCGGGGTTGCCCAGCGCTCCGGCGTGCACGAGACAACCATTTACCGGCGGTGGACCACCCGGGAGAACCTGTTCGTCGATGCCATGTTGAACCGCAGCGCCCAGGCCATCCCGGCGCCCGATACCGGCACGACCCGTGGCGACCTGCTCGCCATCGTGCGCGCGGTGATCGCCTACCTGACCTCCCCGGGCGGGCGCGCGGTGCTGCACACGGCACTGCTACCGGCCGACGGCGGCTATATCGAAGCGCGGCACGCTTTTTGGGCCGCCCGAATCGACGCGCTGCGTGAGGTGGTGCAACGCGGCATCGACCGCGGCGAGTTGCGCGCCGACACCGAGCCGGGACTGCTGCTGGAGACACTGGTGGCCCCGCTGCACGGCCGCGTACTACTGACGGGCGAACCCATCGACGGCGACTTGCCCGAGCGCCTCGTGGAACTCGTGCTGCACGGCGCCGCGGCTCCCGAACGATCGGAGCCGGCCCAATAGTCTTTGCCCGCCTCACTCGGAAATAGGGCGAATGCGCTGGTGAGCGTCCTGGGCACGGGCGCCAATTTTCCCTCTCCCCACACCGGGGCGCAACCCCATGACCGCTCGGAGCGACAAGTGGCCAGTCACGCGCCGGAAGCCGCACGGTTTGTCGCTGCGAGGCGGGCAACTGAGTATATCCCGAACTTGCTTTGACGTACGGGATTACGAGCCGCCGATGTGCTAAATTCCTGCGGCGTCGGCGATTTCGCGAGCCTTGTGCACTCGCGCGTCGATCCATGTGGTGTCGGGAGTTCCCGCCGAAGCCTTGTTTTTTGGCTCCTCCATCGCTCGGCGCATGACGCCTTCGGCGATGATCGCCAACTTCCACAACCCGAGTACGTGCCAGTACTGCAAGGCAGCCGAATCACGGCCGGTCTCTTCTAGGTAGAGCCGGGTCATTTCCGCGCGATCCGGAAACCCCGCCAGCGTCGACGGCGCGAAGTCACCGACGTGCGATTCGCCCGGCTCCGCCCAGTAGGTGAGCAGCGAGCCCATGTCCGCGAGCGGATCGCCCAACGTGGACAGTTCCCAATCCAGTGTCGCCACCACCTCGCCGGTCTCCCGTGAGGTGATCAAGTTCCGCAGATGAAAATCCCCATGCACCAGGCTGATTTCGCGTTGCTCGGGCGCGGCGGCCGCCAGACGACGGGTGAGATCGTCCAGTTCGGGCAGCTCGCGGGTCTTGGACAGTTCCCATTGACCTGCCCACCGTTTGAGCTGGCGCAGCGCATACGGCTTGTGACTGGCCAGGTCGGCGAGGCCCACCTCGGCGAGGTCGACGGCGTGGATCTTGGCCAGCGTGCGCGGCAGGGATAGCGCGGTCTGGCGCCGCCGCTGCGGCGTCAACGCCTCGGCCACCGCCATGGTGTCAATGACCAACCCGTCGACGAACTCCATCAACACCAGTGGCACGTCGGAAAACCCCGAATCCGTGGTGACACCGAGGATTCCAGGGACGGGTACGTCGGTGTCCGCCAGTGCCGCGATGATTCGGGCTTCGCGCACCACGTCGTGGGCCGAGGCCAGCAGGTGACCCAACGGCGGGCGGCGCAGCACCCAGGCGCGGCCGGCCGCGTCGGCGACGCGGTACGTCAGGTTCGATTGCCCGAGGCCGATCCGTTGAAACTGCAGCGGTGGCGCGAATTCGATACCCAGTGCGGCAAGCCAGTGCGAGACTGCCGCGGCGTCAACGCCGGGAGTGGAATCGAGCCGGCTCATGACACTGCGGCGCCGCGGTGCTTGCGCAATTCCTGTGCGGCGATCGCAACAGGGCCCGAGCCGGGCCTGGTGCGCTTGGAAATTTCAAACTGGGAAATTTCAAACTGGGAAATTTCAAACTGGGAAATTTCAAACAGGGACATACAAGATGTCCTACAACACCGCCTCGACGATCTCGGCATTCGGGGTGCCGACCGGCGCGGCTTTCTCTCGCGCGTGCTCGACCCGGCTTATGTGACGCAGGCCGTCAGTACAGGGGGATCCACACACCGAAGAACCAGTAACCCCAGCCTCCGTAGTACCAGTTGAAGACCGGGAAGACGGTGAAGGTGTTATAGGCGAATGGGCCGAAGTCGCCCCGCGCGCGGTCCACGTCGCGGTCCCGCGGCCCGTCCCATGGGCGGTTCCAGCCGCCCTCGGGCGCAGCACCATCCCACCCACCTGGGGGCGGGGGGCCTTCCCAGTTGGGCGGCGCGTGATGGGGCGCCGGGCCGTCGTTCCAGCCGTAGCCGTGCTCCCGTGGCGCTGGTGGCGCCCCGCGGCCGGGAACGCTGAAGCCGATGGTCACGTTGACGGGGCCGCCCACTGTCGCGCTTGCGGTTATTAGATTTTGGCGCGGCGGGATGTAGGGCGGGTGCGGAGGCTGGGTGCTCGGCGGATTGAGGACCACGGTCACCCCTGGGCGGGTCTGCGACGTGGTTTGCGAGCCCACCGGCGTGGTTTGCGTGGGCGGCGTACTCGTTTGCGTGCCCGCCGGGGTGGTTTGCGTGCCGGACTGCGTGGTGGTTTGGGTGCCCGCCGGCGAGGTGGTTTGCGTGCTCGGCTGCGCCGTGGTGGTTTGCGTGCTCGGCTGCGCCGTGGTGGTTTGTGTGCTGGGCGCCGCGGTGGTTTGCGGCGCGGTGGTTTGCGGCGCGGTGGTTTGCGGCGCCGTGGTCTGCGGCGCCGTGGTCTGCGGCGCGGTGCTATGTGTACTGGGCGCCTGAGTGGTTTGCGGCGCGGTGCTTTGGGTCCCGGGCGCCTGTGTGGACGCCGGATGTTGCGGGGCAGGTGACCCGCCGCCGCCCGGCCCCTACCGCCGTGGCATCCCGGACACGGCGTTGGGTCGGAGTAGGCAAATCCCGCGTTGAGCGTCATGGCGGAAAAGCCGACACCCGCCGCCACCGCCGCAACGCCAATGACACGCTTCCTTGACATAAGTTCCGTCTCCTCTGGGCCCGGCCCCGACAATGACTGGTTCGCCCGCGCTACGGGCAGGTCACGCTCATCTCGAATGACTTGGTCACCTGCTGCGGCTGCTGCGGGTTACTCATGTCGACACCGGTCGCGGTGCCCTTGATCGCGTAGGTCTTGCCGCTCTGTTGGGCTCCGGCGTTGCCGCCCGCACCCGGTGCGTTGTCCGAGAAACCGAGGTTGACGCCGTTGACAGTGCCGAGCCCGACGGCATGGACAATGGGCGGATTGGCGTTACTGACCACCGCGCCGATTCCGTTCGCCGCATCCCCGATGCCGATGTTGGTGTTGTCGCCGTTGGGGGTGCAGGTCACCTGACCGGTGACGTTCTGCACCTGACCGTCGACGGTGATCTGCAACGGGGGTGGCGCTGCCGACGAACCCGACGCGCCCGTATTCGACTTATTGCTGGAACAGCCGGCGCAACCCGTGACAACAATGGCCATCCCGGCAACCCCGACGAGGATCCCACGCTTCACCGCTGTTCTCCCTACTGGCCCCGGCGGGGCCGCAATCCGCTTCGGCGAATACCCACCACGCGGGATTGCAAACGGCGGATGGGGCGCAGCCGAGTGCGCTATCGCGAGGGTGCGCCGAATGCTAGCAGAGCGGGGAGGCGCCCGCGGACGGCGGCCGCTGGCCGATCACTGCAGCACGGTGTGCATCAGCATCACGTTGTATGCGGACCACATCGACAGGTTGAAGTACACGTCTTTGCCGGTCGACCAGGGATGCATCATCGGCGCGTAGATGCCGCCCGGCATCGACCATGACGACACCATCATTTGCTCCGGACTCCACGGTCCTTGCGGAGCCGGCGCCGTCCTGGCCACTACATCGTTTGCGCCGTTGGTGTACATCACCAGGTACTTCTTGAGATAGGTGTTGTACTGGGCCGACATCTCGCCCACCGGGCCCGGGATAACCGGCGTGGCCGCGCCCGGATTGTTCGGCACCCAGTGCCCGTCCCCGTCGCCGTTCCAGTATTGGTACTTACTCAGGTCCGGGACGGCGTTCTGCGGAACTCGCGCCAGATACGCCGAACCGCCGCGTCCCGGCGGGGTTCCGAAGGAGTAGAGGTAACCGTCGCTGGACTTGAGGAACGCCCCCATCTGGAAATTCTCATTTCCCGGAACCAATTTGGCTTGACCACTGTCCGGCCCGGACGCGCGGATGGTACCCGGGTAGACGCCCCAGCTCTGGCCGTTGTCGTTGGACACCGCGATGCCGGAGTAGTTCGTCGACCATTCGCCGTCGCGGCCCCAATCCCTGATGGACATGAAGTTCACGAATTGGGTCTTCCCGACGGAGACTCCGGCGGTCGGAATGATTCCCGTCTCGTTTGGCGCCCACTTGATGCTGTTGATGATCTGCTTGGAAAAGCCCGGTTGGTACGTCGGTGAGCCAGAGTATCTGTTAGCGGCGTCGCCCGGCGTTACCTGAATCCCGTGGCTCAGATCATGGTCTTGGCTGCGAAACAGCACGTTGTATCGCCATTGGTGTTCTTTGACGGCGCAATAGCCGAAGGTGTCGCCAAAGGCCATCAGCACCTGATGATTGGCGGGATCGCCGTTGTCCCAGGTGATCCCGAGGTCAGTCCCCGAGATGCCGAACCGTTCGAGGGTCTTGTTGGGGCCATCCGGTCCGGTCACCCAATCGGCGAGCGACGTCGTAGCCCCCGCGAGACTGCCGCCGTCCGGTGGGGGCGGCGGGGCCGGAGCCGGGGCGGGGTTCGGCGCCGCGTTCGGGGCTAACTGACCGGCATTCGGGGGTTGTTGTGCCGCAGGAGGATTGGGCGCCGGGTTGGGCCCGGGATTGGCCCCGGGTACCGCCGCCTGTTGCTGGATCGGCGCTGAGTATCGAGAACCCGGGCTGCGCGGTCGAGATATCGTCCCCCGTTGTGGCAGCGGCGCGCGCTCATTCGCACCGCGCGGCCGCGGCCCTCTCGGTATCGGGCCGAGGGTCTTGGCCCCGGGCGAGGTCACGACCGCGTTCGCTGGCGGCGGGGCGTTTGCGGCATCCCCGCTACAGGGCGTTGCGCTCGCTGGTGGCGCGAGGCCTATCGCGACGATGAATCCCAACGCTGTCGCCGACGCCGTCGATAGCGACACGATCCGAGGAATCGCCGACATGTCACCTCTTTCCGGGAGCGGAACCGCCGCATTGACGTCCGCAGTTGGCTCATGTGACGATAGTGATCAATGGGACCTTTGTGATCAGTGATCTGCAGATAGGTATGCATCCGTGACCGTGTCGCAACCCATTTGCTCAGCCCTCGCTCGATCCGCGCAGTTCAATGTGCTGCACCGGCGCTCAGGAGAGAATGTGCAATCCCCACTTGCCGAGCAGCGGATGCACGAGGATGAAGTATGTCGTGTAATCGTCACCATCCGGTGACGACATCAAAATGCCGACCGCACTGACGGTGCCGTCCGTGTTCTTCACGAAGCCAGGACTGCCACTGTCGCCGTTCAGGCTGTACACGCTGGCTTCGATGACGTCACCGTCGATGCCCTTGACGGTGCCGCATGTTTCACCGGTGACCGAACCGATCTTGCAGAACGGCATCCCTACCTGAATCTGGGAGTGACTCAACACATCCCGGACCGGATACCTGCCGCCGACGGCACCGGTTGGCGCACCGACGCTCGGTTCGAGGCGGATGATCGCGGCATCCCTTTGGTCGCCTTCGTTCTCGCTGGCGGTGATCTTTCCGAGCGGGAATTCCTGCCCGTAAGTCCATTCCGATCCGTCATGCGCGTCGCAGTGCCCGCTGGTCAGCAGGTAGTAACTACCGTCGTCACCTTGGGCAGCGAAACCCGCTGTGCACCTGCCAGTTTCATCGTCGACCCGGATGCCCGGCGTCACGGCCTCGCCCGCCACCGCGGTGCCTGCGACGACCGTCGCAACGATCACCGCCACACCGACCAGCCCCAGCCCTCGCAGCCAAGGTATTGTCACGCCACCATCCTTCTTGTCGGGACCAAATTCCGCTCCGGGGAGCCACCTATTTGCGGGCGAACGCATGCCATGCCATGTCCGCGATTTGCACGCAGTAGTCGTCCTCGACTGGCTCCTCCGAGTACAGAGCACGAACGTTCAAGGGCGCCAAGACAATCTGCACAGCGACCAATGTGTTTACGCCCTCTCGTAATTCACCACGCTCCCGCGCCCGGTCCATCACCGCACGCACAACTGCGAAAAGCTCTCGCCAGAACCTCATTCGCGTGTCTTCGTCGTGATGCCGACGACCGTCCATCACCAACGCCCGCATGAGAGTACGACCCACCTCGGTGTTGATACGTTCGGTCACCTTGCGAGCCAGCGCCAGTAGGTCGCCACGCAGCGAGCCGGTGTCCGTTTCCGAACGTAAGGTCCCGACATCGCCCAGAGCGGCATCGATGATCAGCCGTTGGCGGTCACCCCAATACCCGTAGATCATGTCCGCATCGAGGCGGTGGCGCTCCGCCAAAGCCTCGATGCTGAACCGCTCAACACCCCAGCGGGCCAACTCGTCGAGCACCGCCGCCATCACACGAGCCCGGATGTCCGCGGGAACGGCCTCCGGGAATTCATCGGGTGACCGAGACGGCATGCATGTCTCCTAAACTTGAGCTATTCCTGGCGTGGCAACGACTGATTTAACTGACCTGTACGAATCCGTCTCTTCCGGCATGCCCGTCGCAGACCATAGCGGATCCCGCTCGCGTTCACCGAAATACCGCCCAGGAAGCCCCGAGCTTCAGGCCGGGGAGGAAAATTACGGGTTACCTCCCGGTTGCGTAACGTCTGTGTTCCCAACGCGCGAGATCATATGCACTTTGCAAGAGCCGGCATGGAATTCCGCATGCCAGCCGTCACTGGGAAGTACGACGCCCCGGTCGAACGTCGGAACCGAGGAGAGCGACAGTGCCCCGGCTCCAATCCGATTTCTGTGTGGTCGGCGCGGGATATGCCGGATTGACCGCCGCATACCGCCTTCATCAAGCAGGGCATTCGGTGACCGTGCTCGAAGCCGGGCCCCGCATCGGCGGTCGCACCTGGACGGCGCGCATGTCGGACGGCATATTGTTCGAGATCGGCGGGCAATGGTTGCGCGAGCCGGTTGGCCGCGTCCATTGGGCCGGGGTTGACACTTCCACGTACTCTTACCACTGCGTCAGCGGTGCGGCGCAATCCGGCGAGCGCGCGGCGCAAGAGGTGCTCGCGGCCGATTGAGCGGGGCACCACCGGGACCCAACTAAGCGGCGGTTCAGTCTCCGGTGCGGGTGAAAACCTGGTCGTAATCCCCGCCCTTACACGCGCTGCCCGATTCGTCCTTCAAACCGTGTCCGGAGAGGGACGTTATCGGGTCCTGAAGCGGCTTCGGCAGGGGAAACACTCCGCTCATCTTGATGTGAGTTGTGCCGCCGGCCGGGCAATCGGCGTCATACTCCGCGTTTCGCGTCCAGGCCCCGTTTGCGTAGATGAACAGTTCGAAGCGAGCGGTACCGTCAGTCAGCACCAAACGGCTCAGGCACCGGTCACCGGCACGTAGGCAGATGGTATCCACGCTGAAGTCCTCGTCCACCGGCTTGAGCGAGCGGCTGGTGATGGTGAACTTCGAGTGGTAACGGCCGTGCAGCGCCAGTGCCGGGGACGCCACCCGGGCGGACAAGGTGGCCGGGTCGGTCAAGCCGGCGATGTCGGTGTCCCCGGTTCGGGTGAAGGTCACACTTCGTTTGCTGTAGCAATCAATGGAATCCTGTATCCATTCGCCGGCCATGGTGCCGTCCGGACGCGATGTCAGGTAGACGTAATTCCAGTTTTCTACGTCCTGGTTTTTGCACTTTGCGGTATCCAGGGCGACAGAGATCCAGCGCCCGTTGATCTCGTCGAATACCAAACTCGTCGGGTGGGCAAATGCCCCGGCACTTCGGGACGCGGTGGCCACGCATCCACTTTTGCCGCACTCTGATCGCAGATTCCATGTCTCGTTAGCCGGGGGCTGTGACCCTTGAAGCTCCTTACCCGCCAAATTGAGCCTCGGGCCGAAGGCGGCGGTGAAGGTACCGGTGAAGGGGCCCGTGTTGGGCAGCGGCGTTTTCGTGAGGCTGGTCGACGGGCGGCTGGCGGTACCGCCGCCCCCGGTTTGGGTTAACACAACGGCGACAACGATGCCGATCACCGCGATCGCCGCCGCGATGCCGATCGCCCAGCCGATGCGACCGCGTTTCCGATTCGGTTGCGGGCCGCTTGCCCAAGGGACTCCCGGCCCGACGGCCGGCCCGACGGCAGGCATATTCGGTACGGCCGGTGGGCCGGCAAGCATGTTAGGACCGCCCGGCGGGCCGTATTGGCGGTATTGGGTTGGGTCGCCGGGTGACATGCCCCCGCCCCCCGCCGCCGGGTAGTAGTTCCGCGGCACACTGGGCGGAATCGCCAACTGGGTGTCGAATTGGACCTGTTCGGCCAGGCGCGTCCGGGCGGCCTGCGTCGTGGGCTCGGTGATCGCCGCCCGCGCCGCCGCAGCCATCTCAGTCGCGGTCGAATAACGTTGATCGGGATTCTTGGCCATCCCCGTTGCGATGACCGCATCCAGCTGGACCGGCAAGTCCCGGCGGAGTTCAGACGGCCGGGGCGGTGGCAACCCCAGATGACCTCCGACCTGTTGTTCGATGCTTTTCCCGGGGAACGGCTGGCTGCCGGTCAAACACTCGTGCAGGACGCACGCAAGGGCGTACGTGTCGCCGCGCGGGTCGTTCGGCCCGCCGCTGAGCCGTTCTGGCGCCATGTAGGCCCAGGTCCCAATCACGTTGCCGGTACCCGTGATCCCCGTTTCCCCGGCCGCGCGGGCGATGCCGAAATCGATCAGGTAAGCGAAGTCATGATCGGTGACCAGAATGTTGGAGGGCTTGACGTCGCGGTGCACCAACCCGATCCGATGGGCGTCGTCGAGCGCCGAGGCGATCTGCTCAATGATCGCCACCGCACGTGCGGGTGGCAAAACTCCTTCGGCGATGATCGCTTGCAGGTCGCGGCCGCTGATCAGCCGCATATCGACGTACAGGCGGCCGTCGATTTCGCCGAAATTGTGGATCGGTACGACGTGCGGGTCGGTAAGACCGGCCGCGGCCAATGCCTCCCGGCGAAACCGCTGCTCGAATGTGGGATCGTTGGCCAGGTTCGCCGGCAGCACCTTCACCGCGACCACGCGCTGGGTTTCGGTGTCGTAGGCGCGCCACACCTCGCCCATCCCGCCGCGGCCCAGCAGCGCGAGCAGCCGGTATCGGCCGAACGGCGTCCCCTCCACCACGAATCCCCTCAACAAGTATTCGCTGAATATTCAGCAAACAGAGTAATCCCGGGCGCGCCGGGGCGCGCAAGAGAAATCCCTCGCTCGCGGCCTTTCGTATGACGCACGTGGCCCGGGCAAGCCGCGTCATATGAGTTCAGCAAGAACCACCGCGAACGCGGCATGGGATTCCACCGTGGTCGCTGAAATGGCACAGTTCTCGTTGGCGCACCCGTGAGTCCAAAATACGGCCGGGCTGGAATCAGACTTGTGTTTAGCAATACGCGCGTAGGCGAGGCTCGGCAACAAATTGCCGCGGTCGTGGCAGGGTAAGCCAAGGGCCTCCGCCCAAGTTTGCGGGCCACAGTACATCGAGAGGGCGCGATGGCATTCGACAAGCCGTCACCGGTTACGCCGTCGACCCAGGAACTGCGGCTCGCCACCACCATGACGGGCGGTGTCAGCCTGGCGATCTGGATGGCCGGTGTTACGCGGGAGATCAACCTGCTCGCGCAGGCGTCGCAGTGGCGCAGGGCGGGCGGAACCTTCCCGACCGGGAGCCGGCTCAGCACGCAGTCGGCTGCGTCCCTCAAGCTCTATGCCGAACTCATCGACCTGCTCGACATGGTCGTCGACGTCGACATCTTGTCGGGGACAAGCGCGGGCGGCATCAACGCGGCTTTGCTTGCGTCGTCGCGCGTTACGGGTTCCGACCTCGGTGGGCTTCGTGACCTCTGGCTTGATCTCGGGGCTTTGACCGACCTGCTCAGAGACCCGACGGACAAAAGCATCCCGTCGCTCATGTACGGCGACGAGCGCATGTTCGCCACATTGGCCGGGCAGATCCCCAAACTCGAGACGGGGCCTTTCCCGCCCGCGGAATTCGCGGCAGTGTCCCCTTCTAAGCCCCCTTCTAAGCCCCCCTCCACCACCCTCTACGTCACGACGACCCTTCTCAACGGCGAGACAAGCAGGTTCACCGACTCGTACGGCACGCTCGTGCAAGACGTCGACTGGCGTGGTCTTTTCACCTTCACCGAGAATCAGCTGGCAAGCGTTGGCGCAGCGCCGGCGTTGGCATTGGCCGCCCGAAGCTCCGCTTCGTTCCCGGTCGCATTCGAGCCCTCCTTCGTCCCGTTCCGGGAGGGGACCCCGAAACACGGGGCGGTACCTGCTCGGCCGGCCATGGAGACGTTCGCCAGCATCACCCGCGCGCACTGGGTTGCCGACGGTGGCCTGCTCGACAACCAGCCCATCGACGTGCTGCTCACCCGCATCTTCGACCGTCCCGCCCGACGGCCGGTTCGCCGGGTGCTCCTGTTCGTCGTGCCGTCTGCCGGGCCGGCGCCGGACCTGGTGAAAGCGGCCCCACCGGACAAGGTCGACGAACCACTCGGCCTCGTCGACGGGCTCCTCAAGGACCTGGCTGCGGTGACGACCCAGTCGATCGCGGCGGACCTGCGAGCCATCCGAGCCCATCAGGACCGCATGGACGCGCGAACGGACACCAAGCTGCGCCTGGCCGAACTCGCGGCGACGCTCCCGCCGGGATCTCGGCTGCTGACCATCCCGTTGTTGGCGGACTACGAGACGCGCGAAGCCACCAAGCACGCTCAAGCGCTCACCACCGCCCTGCTGCGCCAGCTCGGCACCTGGCCGCCGGAGTCGAGCGGGTCGCCCGAAAGTGTGCCTAAGAGCTGGGAATCCGACCTCGCCCTCGGCGGCGACGCCGAGAAGGCGTGCCGGCAAAGGATCACGGAGGCGCTGCGGAGCCGCTGGTCGCAGCCGCTCGATCGGCCGCTGCCCGAGGATCCCGCCGACCTTGCCCGGTACGGGCAAGCGGCGTTCGACCTCGCGAAGGGAGGTGCACTCAGTGTCGCCGAGGCGGCGTACCAATTGGCAAAGGACGAGCAAGATTTCGCTGCCTTAGCCGACCTCACCGGAGGAATCCACCGGGCCTGCGAACCACCCGCGCGATCCGATCTGGTGGAGCCGGTTCGCACCCTATGCAGCAACGAGGCGGCGCGGCGCGGCTCGCTCGGCAACGCCGCGGCCCTGCTCGCCGCGGATTATCTGCAACTGTCCAGGGTGCAAGAGATCTCCTGGGAGGCGCTGGGCGGGGCGTTGGCGGGCGCCTATCCGACGCTGACGCGCCTTGCCGCCGCCCGGCCGTCCGTCGTTGGCGCCCAGAAAGATTGGGCCCAGACAGATTGGGCCCAGACAGATTGGGCCCAGACAGATTCGCTGCTTCAGCAGGATTACGTTGCCGCCGGCCGGCTGCGGACATACCTCAGATACTTTGGGCCGCAGGATGACTCGCAGATGATAGCAAGGAAGTTGTTCGATCTGGCCGCGACGCAACGGGCGATGCTGCCGGCTGGGGCGGACGTGGAGCAGTCGCTGGACCTCGTGCAGGTCAGCGCCGACACCCGCAGCCTGCTGGCACCGGACTGGCAGACCGCCCAGCGGAAGCTCACCGGGATGCAGTTTCACCATTTCGGTGCCTTCTACAAGCGGTCATGGCGAGCCAATGACTGGATGTGGGGCCGGCTCGACGGAGCGGGGTGGCTGGTCCATGTCCTGATGGACCCGCGACGTATGCGGTGGGTTGTCCAGGCGCGTGCCGACCAACGCGAGCGGGGCGCCAATGGGCCCGAGAGCGGAGCGCAGTGGCTGATTCGCAAACTCAAAGCGATTGGGGCACCGGACTTTCCGAGATCCGGCTTCCGGCTGCCCGCTGCCGCTGACGGGTCGCTGCAGTGGCTGACCGAGAGCATGGTACTCGACGAGCTCGCGTTCCTGGACGATCCATCGGTTGAAATACCACCGAGCATTCCGTGGACGTCGCTGTGGCTGGCGCAAATCTGGCAGCAGCGGGTTCTCGACGAGGAATTGGACGGGCTGGCCACGGCGGTGATCGACCCGCAGCCCGGAATGAAGCCGGACTGGAGCCCGGCGCGTTCCCGGACTTGGGCGGCGAAGGTGTTGGCCGCACCCTCGGCGAGCGCCAAGTACGCCCTGTTGAACGAGGATCCCGTCGCGACCGAAACGCTCCTCGGCGACAAGGCCTCACCGCTGATGGCGCACACCATCACCAAGGCCGCCGCGACCGCGGCGGGAGCGATTGGCTCTGTCCACCTGCCCGCGGTCATCACACCAGCGCTTATGACCTTGCGAACACTGACGCTCGCCGCATACCGAGTGGTTGGGTGGACCAGCGGCATCGCGAGGTCGATCATCATCGTTGGCGCCGTGCTGCTCGTTCTGGGCGCTGCCGCCGCGGTTCAATCCACCACCCTGCTCGGGGTGACCGGTCTGATCATGGCTGGTACCGGCGGTTATCTCATCGTCCTGGCAACTTGGCAGTTTTCGAGCAGGCTGCTGTTCGCGCTGCTGTCGGTAACCCTGCTCGGGGCGGTGCTTTCGCTGGCGACACCCGTGATACGCGAACGGCTGTTCGGCGACGGCGAGCACCCCGGAGTGATAGCCACCCACGTCTACTGGCTGGGCACACAATGGTGGCACCCGCTGGTGTTGCTGGGAGCGTTCGCTCTGGCCGTCACTGTGGTCGCGGCCGCCAGCCCGCGCCGGCGGTGACGCGGCCAGCCGTCAGATCGGCCAGCCGGTCTCAGGTGCATAGCGCAGTGCAGCCGGCGGCGGTAGCGGCTGTCGGTGGTCGATCGTTATCGCGTCGAGAACGAGGGCGACGTAGCGTTGCCAGCCATCGCTTCTGGTATCCATCGTGAATAGCACGCTATGCAGCATCGCGATAAGCCGCGGTAAATCATCGGCAACCAGGTCGGCGCGCACCTGGCCGGTCTGCTGACCACGGCGGGCGAGTTCGTCGAGCGCCTCATACAGCGAGTTCGAGATGTCGGGGGTCAGCGACCCGGCTCGGTGCGCCGCGGTCAGCAGGTTGTGGTCGCGTGCGCCAAGCGAGATTGCCGCTTCGATCAGTTGGGTCAGGCCGCACAGCGGGTCGTCGCTGCGGCGTGCGTCCTCGATCGCCGGCGTGATTTCCTCGGCGACGCTTTGATCCAGGGCCGCGCGGACCAGGTCGGCCTTCGCCGGAAACCTGCGGTAGAGCGTTCGTTCCCCGACTCCCGCGCGGCGGGCGATGGCCTCAATGGGCGCGTCCGCCCCGAGCTCTCGGTACACGTCGCGCGCGGCGCGCAGAATGCGCTCCACGTTGCGGGCCGCGTCGGCTCGCAACCGCCGGTCTGCAACCGCGGTCATGGTGCCAGCCTAACTGACAGTTGACTGTCAGTAACGTAGGGTTCTACGCTCGTGAAATTGGCAGCCGTCTGACACTTAGTGGGAAGCGCCAGTGATGTCAACAACTTCCGCAACTTCCGGGACTTCCGGGACTTCCGGGACTTCCGGGACTTCCGGGACTTCCGGGACTTCCGGGACTTCCGGGACTTCCGGGACTTCCGGGACTTCCGGGACTTCCGGGACTTCCGGGACTTCCGGGGCTTCCGGGGCTTCCGGGGCTTCCGATTTTCGATCCGAGACGAACCTTCCGGTGATCCCCGTTCCGCGCGCCGCCCATTGCCCGCTGCATCCCCCCGCAGAGTTCGTCAAATGGCGGGAGCAACCGGGCCTGCGCCGGGCCATGTACCACGGCCAACCGGCCTGGGTGGTGAGCCGCTATCGGGACATCAGAGCCGCCCTGCTCGATCCGCGCCTGTCCGCGGACACCATCCCGGCCGTCATGAAGCCGTCGAGCCCCGACAGCACCACACCGGTGATGTTCGCGCGGATCGACGACCCCGAGCATCATCGGTTGCGGCGAATGATTACCAGTGACTTCACCTTCCGGCGGTGCGAAGCGATGCGGCCGCGGATTCAGGAACTGGTCGACGATCATGTCGACGAGATGATCGGCAACGGGCCGCCCGCCGACATCGTGCGCGACTTCGCGTTGCCGGTGCCATCACTGGTGATCGCGTTGCTACTGGGGGTGCCGTCCGAAGACCTGGGGTTGTTCCAGCACCACAGCACGGTCGGACTTCAGACGAATACGACCGACGAGCAGCGGGCGGAATCGTTCGCGGCCATGTATGTCTACATCCAGGAATTGGTGGATCGCAGGGCGGGCGATCCCGGCGATGATTTGATCAGCCGCCTGGTCACCGGCTACGTCGCGACCGGCCAACTCACCCGCGAGACCGCGGCCATGACCGGGGTGATCATGATGCTGGCCGGCCACGAAACCAGCGCCAACATGATTTCGCTGGGAACGGTTGCGCTGCTGCAGCATCCCGATATCTTCGAGCGGCTCGGCCAGGCCGACGATCACGCCGTCATCGCCAACATGGTCGAAGAGCTGATGCGCTATCTCAGCATCGTGCACAGCCAGGTGGATCGCGTGGCGACCGAAGACCTCACCCTCGGCGGTCAGTTGATCCGCGCCGGGGACTTCGTCGTGATGAACCTGCCCGCCGGAAACTGGGACACCGAATTCGTCGACAACCCAGAGATTTTCGACGCCGATCGAAACACCCGCGGGCACTTGGGCTTTGGCTACGGCGTGCACCAATGCATCGGAGCTAACCTGGCCCGCGTCGAAATGCAGGTCGCGTTCACCACGCTGGCGCGGCGCCTACCCGGGCTGAAATTGGCGGTACCGGCCGAGACGATGAAGTTCAAAGAGGCGGACATCTACGGCATGAAAGAGCTGCCGGTCACCTGGTGAGGATTGCGTGACATGACTGACTTACGGTTCGACGGGCAGGTTGCGGTGATCACCGGCGCCGGCGGCGGCCTGGGCAAGCAGTACGCGCTACTCCTTGCCTCGCGCGGTGCGCGCGTCGTGGTCAACGACACCGGTGGGTCGGTGACCGGGGACGGTTCGGACGTCGAGGCTGCCACTGCCGCCGCTGCGGAGATCGGCGAGCGCGGTGGTGCGGCCGTTGCCGACAGCCACAGCGTGACGACCCCCGAAGGCGGAGAAGCGATCGTCGACACCGCCCTTCGCGCCTGGGGACGGGTGGACATCGTGATCAACAACGCCGGGATCGTCCGCGATGCGCCGTTCGAGGAGATGACCGCCGATCGGCTTGAACCGCTGGTGGACGTGCATTTGAAGGGTGCGTTCAACGTGACGAGGCCAGCGTGGAAGGTGATGCGCGAGCAACGCTATGGCCGGATTGTCAACACCTGCTCGGCCGCCGGCATCCTGGGCGCCGAAGGCATGAGCAATTATGGCGCGGCCAAGACAGGCCTGATCGGGTTCACCCGCGTGCTGGCGGCCGAAGGAGCAACTCACAACATCAAGGTCAACGCCATCGCCCCGATCGCCTACACCCGGATGCTGGCGCACTCCGTCGACGGGGCCGGCCAGCAGGCCGACCTGTCGGCGCAGGCCGTGCTGGACGACCTGGTGGGCCAATACCTTCGGAAACTCGACCCCGCGCTGGTGGCTCCGGTGGTGGCGTTCCTGGCGCATCGGGATTGCCCGGTTACCGGCGAGATCTACACGGTGGGAGCCGGACATGTCGCGCGATTCTTTATCGGCAGAACCAAGGGCTTCTACAGCCCCGCGCTATCCATCGAGGATGTGCGCAATCACCTAGAAGAGATTCGCGACGAAGCCGGCTACACCGTGCCCGGCGGACCCGCCGACGAGATGAGCGAGCTCTTCGCAACGATTATGAAGCGGTACTGAACGCAGGCAGCCTCGCCTCAGGCATCCTGACCTTCGGCACCAAGGTGTCGGGGTTGGTCAACTTTGCCGATGAATCGGCAGGTGTGTTCCATTTGACGAATCTATTCTTCTGAGCTTGAAAGCCCCGTTACCTCTGGCACCGAGGGCGCTACTCTCGCCCCGCCGACACCCAGCTGAGGTCTTCGAAGCGGTCCCCCGTAACCAGAGCGCCGGCGGCATCGAGCGCGGCCAACTGCTCCGGGCCAAGCGTCACCGCCAACGAGTCGAGGTTTTCATCCACCCGCTCCGACCGCCGCGTCCCCGGGATCGGCACGGACGTCACGCCGAACTTCTCGCCGCGATGCCGGAGCCAGGCCAGAGCGACCTGCGCCCCGGTTGCGCCGAGCTCGTCGGCCACCGAGGTCACCGCATCCACCACCGCGAGGTTGGCCTCCAGGGCAGCCTGTCCGAACCGCGGCATAGTGCGGCGGAAGTCGGTCGGCGACGAAAGATCCGCGGCCGAGCGGAGTGTTCCAGTCAGGAAACCCCGTCCCAGCGGTGAATACGGCACGAATCCCACGCCCAGTTCGGCGGCGGCAGGCACGACGTTGCGCTCGACGTCGCGACTCCAGATCGACCACTCGCTTTGCACGGCGGCGATCGGGTGCACCGCGACGGCCGCCCGGAGTTCGTCGGCTGTCACCTCGGACAATCCGAGGTGGCACACCTTACCGGCGGTCACCAGCTCCGCCATCGCGCCGACCGTCTCCTCGATCGGCACACCTGGATCCCGTCGGTGCAGGTAATACAGATCGACGACGTCGGTGTTCAGCCGCCCCAGGCTTTGCTCGATGCACTGACGGACATAGGCGGCGTCGCCGCGTACCGTAAGCTGGCCCGCTGCCGGGTTGCCCGCGATGCCGAATTTCGTTGCGAGCGTTACCTCGTCGCGGCGATCCTGCAACAGGTTGGCGATAAGCCGTTCGTTTTCGCCGCCACCGTAGATGTTGGCGGTGTCGATGAAGGTGACGCCGACGTCGAGGCAATGGTTGAGGGTGGCAAGCGATTTGGTGTCGTCGACCGCACCATAAATCGGCGTCAGAGCCATCGCCCCGAATCCGATCGCACTGACGCTAAGCCCGTCGCCAAGGCTTACGGTTGGAACGACGCTGGTCATGGGCGCACTCCTCGTTCAAGTCGGTACCGCCCCCCGGGCGCCAAGGCACTAAAAGGTTGCAACCAGCGCACTGCACCGCTTATGCCCGGGCGCCTCGAACGTGGGGGATATGCACGCGTTCCGACGGATTTTCGTCCATAGGGCCCACGTTCGGCGAGGCAAACGAACGCCGCACACAAATTAACGACTCTGGACTAAGTCGATCGGGCCACCGGGTTCTTGCGGGCCTTGACGGGTGCGGCGCTCGGGGGCAGCTTCAGCAGGTTGCCGCGCAAGCTACCCCGTGCGGTGCGAATGGCCACCAGGATCCAGGTGAACAGCAGACCGGTGTAGGCGATGACCGCGGCCACCTTGAACGCGGGCAGGTGAGTGTGCGCCGCGAGTTGCGAAGTTCCGGTGACGAAGGTGCCGACCGGGAACGTCAGGCTCCACCAGGTCAGCGCGAACGGCATCCCCCGCCGCAGCGTGCGCACCGTGAGCAAAGTGGCGAGCGCGATCCACAACACCGCGAAGCCCCACACCGGCACCCCGAAAAGGATCGCGAACCCGTTGAGGTCCTCGGCCACGTCGTGTTCGACGGCGATTTTCGCTGTGGCCCCCAAAAGCCCGGCGGCCGTGATGGATTGGCCGAGCGGACCCAACACGATCCACAGGGTCGGCACCCGCGCGGTGCCGGAGGTGCCGAAGTGGGTCAGCCGGCTCCAGATCATCGCGATGATGTTCAACGAGGCCACCATCGACAATCCGAACATGGCGTAGCAGCCGTACAGCATGGTCTGGCGGCCGGTGCCCGCCGCCAGGTGTGAGAGCAGCAGTGCTCCCGTCGCGGCAGACACCATGGGCGGGACCACCGGCATCAGCCATCCACCGAACGCCGCGTCGGGCTCGACGTCGTGCTGGGTGAACATCAGGAAGGGAATGCTGACGGCGGTGAACAGGCCGCCCAGCGTGCCGGCGGTCCACAATACCCAGTCCAGGTCGACGGCGATGCGCTCACCGATCAGGTCCTTGCCCACCAGCACCGCTCCCCCGCCGACGGTCATCAGCGCCATCGGCGCGGCCCCGTAAAAGTGGGCCATCTGCGGATTGCGGGCGTGGCTGCGCGCCACGGTCGGGTGGGCAAACCAGTGACCGCCGACCACCGCGACCAGCACCACGAGCAGCACCGCCGCGATCACCCAGACCACTTCGGCAAATGCGCGTAGCCCCACCAGGTGGACGGGCAGGGTGGCGCCCGCGACGGCGACGATCCCGGTACCCATGATCGAGGCGAACCAGTTGGGCCCGATGTTGCCCAGTACCTCTACCCGCGTCTGCGGCGATGCGTCGCTTGCTGTGGCCATAGCTGAGAAACCTACTGCCGCCGCCCCAGCCGGCACAGCCGGCGCGGTTTCAGGTGCTTATTCCAGCGTTTCCCAGAAGCGGGTAAGAGCCGCGGCGCCGCGCGCCGGATCCTCCACCATCCACCAGTGTCCGAGCCCGTCCAGCACCTCCGTGCGGGCTCCGGCTCGGTCCGCGGCCCGGCGCCGGTTATCGGCGGGGCCGATGTAGGGATCCTCGGTGGCCAGCAGGGAAAGTCCCGGGCGGGCCGCGGCGTTCGGCAACGCGCGGCCGGCCTCAGCCATCGCGGGTTGGCGTGCCGATCGGTACAGCAGGAGGATCGCCCGACCCATCTCCGGGCCCTGGGCCGCGGCGATCGAGGTCGCGATGTCCATGGGGATGCCCAACGAGGCCATCTGTGCCGCGCGGTCCTCGATCGTGCCGCCCAGCATGGTGTCCACCAGCTGTTCACCGTCGCCCGGCGTCTGCCACACCTGCGCGAGGTCATGCCACACATAGTCCGGGTCGAATAGCCCGACCGCGTCGCTGGCCCAGCTGCGTACGAGTTCCGGTCGGTGCATCACCACGTTCACCACGTGGCCGCCGCCCCAATCGTGCCCGACGAGGTCGACCGGTTCGTCGATGCGCGCCAACTCACTTTCCAGCCAGTCGCGGTAAGCCAGGTAGGTCGCCGGGAAGTCATCGGGCAGCGCGGCGCCGAATCCCGGTGGTGACAGCCGCACCACATCGTCGCGTCCCAGGGCATCGACCAACGGGCCCCAAATAGCGTCAGTCTCCGGATTGCCATGAACCAGAACCACAGTCATGGTCTCTCATCCTGGCACGGCGGTCTTACCGGCGCGCCAGCCGGTCGAAGATGTCGCGGTAATACAGGTGCGCCAGGAAGTGGCCGCCCGGCCTCAGATGCAGTGTGGCATCGGGGATTCGCCGCGCGAGTTCGGTCGGCCAGGCCGGATCCAGCAGCTGGTCGTCGGTTCCCGCCCATACGTCGACCGGGACCCGCAGGTCTTCCGGCGCAAAGCCCCAGGGCCGGACCATGACTTTGTACTCCTCGACGACGCCGGCGGGTTGCCGCAACGCTTCGGAGGACATGCCGGCGAACGTGTGGTAACCCTCGGTGCGCAACACCGCACCGTCGGCCGCACCGAGATCGCGAGCGGCCAGCCGCCCGTACAGCCGCGGCGCCGCGGCCGCCGCCAGCCCCATGGCGCGGAAACACTGCCGCGCGACCCAGGGTGCGCTTCGGGACAGCCTGATGGAAGTCCGGTCGATCGTCGGCAGAGCGTCGAACGCTCCCGGTTCGGTCAGCGGTACCGCGCCGGCCACGATCGCGATCCGCGTTACGCGCGCCGACCATGCGTAGCCGACGGCCGCGGCGTACTGACCGCCCAGCGACCAGCCCATGGCCGCGAACCGGTCAATGCCGAGGAGGTCGAGCAGCTCACCGACGTCGGCGGCCCAGTCCAGGATGGTGCGCCCGGGCTGGGGATCGGACCTGCCGACGCCGGGTCGGTCGGGCGAGATCAGCCGGATCCCGGACTGCGCGGCGACGGATGCGGCGGCTTCGACGTCCAAGCGGCAGGCGAGGCCCCCGTGCGCGTTGAGGATCTCCGAACCCGGCCGGGTCTCCGTATTGCGCGTAGGTCAGCGATCGCCCGTCGCGCAGGCCGACGACGTGATCGGTGGTCATCCGGTCCCGAACCTCGCCGGGTCGAACAGCGAGATGGGCTGGTCGGTGGCCCCGTCGATGACCAGGTCGGCAAGGATCTCGCCGACCACCGGAACGAATTTGAAGCCGTGTCCGGAGAATCCGCACGCCACGGTGACGTGGGCGCACTGGGGAAGGCGCGCGATGACGAAATTCAGGTCGGGTGTGTTGGAGTACATGCAGGTCGCGGTGCGCAGGCAGGTGCCCGCCAGGGCCGGCACTAACTCACCGGCCCGCGCGGTCATCTCGCCGATCTCCCGCGCGTGCACCACCCGGTCGATGGTGTCGGGCGTGCAGTCGACCCCCTTGCGGGCGAAGGCGACCTTCACACCGCCGCGCGGACCGTCGATGGCCGGGAAGCCGTAAATATGTGTGCCCGAAGCATTCTCGGCGATGAAGATGGGATGATCGAGAAACTCCGAGACTCCGCCGATCGGGTCTATCCAATACATCACCGCACGTTGCACCGTGATCGGGATGTTGAACTGACCCAGCAGCTGCGGAGCCCACGGGCCGGGGCAGATCACCAACTGCCCGGCGGAGTAGGAACCACGGCCGGTGATGACGCGCACCCCGGTGCCCGTCTGCTTCCAGTCCAGCATTGGCTCACCGAATTGCAGTGTGGCTCCACACTTTTCGGCAAGCTCCAGATGTGCGCGCACCGTCAGCTCCGGGCGCGCGAAACCGGCCTTGGCTTCATAGAGCGCAACATCACCGGGGTGGGGCGTGAAGTTCGGGAACCGGGCGGTGATCTCGGCGGCGTCGAGCATCTCGTAGGGCAGATTCCATTGGCGGCTGGTGCGTAGGCAGCCGGATACGGTCGTGCCGGCCGGTGGCCCGATGAACAGGCCCCCGGTGACCCGGTAGACGTCATGTGCAGCGTCGGCGGCCAGCTTTTCCCACAGCTCGTACGCTCGCAGCAGCAGCGGAACGTAACCGGGATCCTCGAAATAGGTCTGGCGGATGATCCGGGATCCACCGTGGCTGGATCCCTTGTCGTGGCCGGGCTGATGCCGCTCCAGGCCGAGCACCCGGCGTCCCCGAGCTGCCAGATGGTAGGCCGCGGCGCTTCCCATACCGCCCAGGCCGACCACAATCGCGTCGTAACCCGATGCGCCGCTAGTCATGTCGAGCTACCTCCATGTCGCGGCGGGCCGGTGCCGAGCGAGCCACATACACTGCCAACAATGATGCATCCCTCGCAAACGAGACATGCTGTGAGCAGGGCTCCGGTTGCGGTCGGGATTGCCGTGATGCTGATCATCGCGGTGCTTGCGATACCGATCAAGCAACGGTGCGGTGCGCCGGGCTACTCGTGCGCCTCAGCGGTGGATACCCGGGGCTAGGTCTGGGCTGGTCCACTACTACTACGAGGTGGAACCGCTCGGCGTCTTCTTCGCCGAAATCATCACGGGTTCGAACATCACCATCTGCTACACGTCGGGCGAGGAGGTCGAGAAGGTCCGGTAGGGCTCCATCACCGCCGGCGCGGGGGTGCGCTCGGATCGATCTCGTCACACATTTACATACCTGCCGAGATTCTTCTCAGACTGACCGAACATCGCGAATGTCGCCACAAAAGTGCTGGCAGCGGGAATATTGCCGCATTGATCCCGATCCCGGGCCGCCGAGTGAGCCCGGTCACATGCGGCGGTTTCGGCCCCCTCGGACGCCTTTTGATTGGGGGCTTTACAGCAAGCTCCCGCATACTTGTCGTCATGCTTCGGGCGACATCACCGCAAACCGCTGTTGCGGTGGTGGGTGGTGCGCGGGGAACTGGCCGAGGCTTGTGATGGCACGCTCCGGCAGCGCGCATCATCGCCATCGCGCCGTTCGTCAGCAGTCGCGGCTGGGAAAGTCGGGGCTGGGAAAAGGGCTAGCGCGCGGCGTCATGACGCTGGCGTCGGTGGTGGCGGTGCTGTTGACCGGCGCGGGGTATTGGGTGGCCCACGGCGCGCTGGGCGGCATCACCGTTTCCGATGCGCTGAGCCCCGAGGATCCGCGATCCAGCGGCAACAACATGAACATCCTGCTCATCGGGCTGGACTCGCGTAAGGACCAGGACGGCAACGACCTGCCCTGGTCGATTTTGAAGCACTTGCACGCGGGTGATTCCGATGACGGCGGCTACAACACCAACACCCTGATCCTGGTGCACGTCGGGGCCGACAATAAAGTGGTCGCCTTTTCCATCCCCCGCGATGACTGGGTGCCCTTCACCGGCGTTCCCGGATACAACCACATCAAGATCAAAGAGGCGTACGGGCTGACCAAACAGTACGTCGCGCAGAAACTCGCCAACCAGGGTGTGGGCGGGAAAGAGCTGGAGACGCGGGGCCGCGAAGCCGGCCGCGCGGCCACGCTGCGCGCGGTGCGCAGCCTGACCGGCGTCCCGATCGACTATTTCGCCGAGGTCAATCTGGCCGGTTTCTACGATCTGGCCCAGGCCCTGGGCGGCGTCGAGGTGTGCCTCAACCACGCCGTCTCTGACGAGTACTCCGGTGCGGACTTTCCGGCCGGGCGCCAGCGGCTGGACGCGTCAGAAGCGCTGGCGTTCGTCCGGCAGCGTCATGGCCTGGACAACGGCGACCTCGACCGCACCCACCGCCAGCAGGCATTCATCTCGTCGGTGATGCGGGAACTTCAGGACACCGGCACCTTTTCCAACATGGACAAGCTCAAGAACCTGATGGCGGTGGCGCGCAAGGATGTGGTGCTGTCGTCCGGTTGGGACGAGGACCTGATCCAGCGATTGGGTGCGCTGGCGGGCGGGAATGCGGAATTCCGGACGCTGCCCGTGGTGCGCTACGACAACATCGACGGCCAGGACGTCAACATCATCGACTCTGGCGCGATCAAGGCCGAGGTGGCAGCCGCGATCGGTGCCGCCCCACCCACCACCGCGACCACCACCACGACCGTCAAACCCAGCCCGTACACCGTCGTCGATGTGGTCAATGTCGGCAGCATGAGCGGACTCGCGACGCAGGTCTCCAAGACACTGAAAAAGCACGGCTACACCGAGGGGCAGGTCCGGGACCGCACCGCCAGTGATCCGTCCGCCACCACCATCGAGTACGGCGCCGGCGCGGACGTCGACGCACGCAACGTGGCCACATTGCTTGGCATCGACGCTCCCAGCCTCCCGAATTCCGCTATCGAACCCGGACACATCCGGGTGACCGTCGATACCAACTACTCCCTGCCGGCGCCTGACGAATCCACCACCACCACGACGACGACGTCCAGCAAGACCAGCGGCTACGGCTACGGCTACACCACCACCACTTACCCGACGCCCGATCAGGGGAAACCGATCGACGGTGGTGGTGTGCCGTGTGTCAATTAGGCGTGCGTGCCGCCGTCGATGCGGATTTCGGTGCCGGTGATCCAGGCGCCGTCGTCGGACACCAGCATGGCGATGACGCCGGCGATCGCGGCGGGTTCCGCCATGCCGGCGCCGCTGGATTCCACCGTCGTGGGCAGGATCGGCATCAGCCTGGGAAATAGCGACCAGTCGGCGTCCTTGGGGATGTATCCCCCGGTCGCATCGGTGATCCCGGACTTGATGCTGCCCGGCGCCACGCACGCCGCACGCAGGCCCTCCTTCGCGTATTCCAGAGCCAACGAGTGGGTAAAGGCCTGGATCCCACCCTTGCTCGCGGCGTAGGCCGCCATGTAGGGATGGGCGAACGACGCGGACGTGGAGCTGAAGTTCACGATCGCGCTGCGCGAATTCGCCAACAGAGCCGGCAGCGCCTCGCGAACCACCAGGAAGGTGCCGGTGAGGTTGACGTTGATGATCTGATTCCACAGCTCGCTGCTGGTCTGGTGGGTGTGCGCGGCCCGCAGTATGCCCGCCGCATTGACTAGCGAGTCGAGGCCGCCGAGCGTCTCGACAGCCGAGCACACGCCGGCGATGACCGAATCCTCGTTACCGACGTCCATCGGCATGGTGGTGAGGCGATCAACGATTCCGGCCCCTTCGGCCTGCGCCCGAGTCTTGCCGAGACCGTCCGCCGCGATGTCGACGGCCACCACCGCCGCACCCTCGTCCATCAGCCGCAGCACAGTGGCCTGGCCGATTCCCGACGCGGCGCCGGTCACCAGGATCCGCTTGCCTTCGAGTCGCTTCATCGGAGTTCTCCCGTCGCTAATCATGATGGTGGCGACCCGCTTCGCCCGGTCCCCCGCAAGCGGGTGGGGGTACCTCCCGCGTGCGGGGGAGTGCCCCCACCGCGCGCCCGCGATCCCCACTATGCGTGCCCATCGTCCCAAGGGCATGGTAGATGCCATGGAGATCGGATTCATCGGGCTGGGGAACATGGGCCGCGGTATGGCCGCGAACCTGCTGAAGGCGGGTCACCACCTCACCGTCTACAACCGCTCCGCCGCCAAGGCGAAGTCGCTCGTCGAGCAGGGCGCCACCGCGGTGTCCACCGTCGCCGAAGCCAGCAGCGGCGAGGTGGTGTTCACCATGCTGGCCGACGACCAGGCCGTCGAGGACGTGATGTTCGGCGGCGAAGGCATCGTGGCGTGGCTGCGACCGGGCGCCACGCACGTCTCGTCGAGCACCATCAGCGTGGCGATGTCCGAGCGCTTGGCGGCCGCGCATGCCGACGCCAGCCAGCGCTACGTTGCGGCGCCGGTGTTCGGGCGGCCCGAGGCGGCAGCTGCCGCAAAGCTTTTCGTGATAGCGGCGGGTGCACCGCATATGCTGCAGCCGTTGCTTCCGCTGTTCGACGCGATCGGCCAGCGCACCTTCGTGGTTTCCGAGCAGCCCCCCGCCGCCAACCTGGTCAAGCTGAGCGGCAACTTCCTGATCGCGTCGGCTATCGAGTCCGTCGGCGAGGCCGTCGCACTGGTTGCCAAGGCGGGGGTGGACCGACACCAGTACGTCGACATCCTCACCTCGACGCTGTTCGCCGCGCCCGCGTATCAGACCTATGGCGGGCTGATCGCGCGACAGGAGTTCGAGCCGGCCGGGTTCGCGGCGACGCTCGGGCTCAAGGACGTCCGGCTGGTGCTCGCCGCGGCAGAACAGCTGCAAGTGCCGCTGCCGTTGGCCAGCCTGCTGCGTGACCGCCTGCTGACATTGGTGGCGACCGGTGGCGGACAGTTGGACTGGTCGGCGGTCAGTACGCTGGCCGACCGCGACGCTGGTGTGGCGTCACACCACGCCACGTAGCCCGTCGGCGCCGAACGCGGGTTCCAGCATCGCCGAGAAGTCCGGGCCGCGTCGCAGAATGTGGCCGCCGTCGACGTTGATGCACTGCCCGGTGATCCAGCTGGCCGCGTCGCTGAGCAAAAACATCGCCAGGTTGGCGACGTCCTCCACCTCACCGGGCCGGGGCAGCGGCGTGCACTGCGCGTAGTCCTGACTCAGCTCGGGGGACACCGTTATGGGCGCGACGAGATCCGTAAGGATCAGGCCCGGGCGGATGCTGTTGACCCGGACCCAGGACGGGCCGAGTTCGTCGGCGGCCAGCATCATCATGTGGTCAACTGCCGACTTGGTGACGCCGTAGGCGCCGAACCAGCGGTGAGTGTTGCTGGCCGCGATCGACGAAATTCCGACGAACGACCCGCCCCCGCCGCGCACCAGCTCACGCGCGGCGTGCTTGAGCACGTACATGGTGCCGTTGACGTTGAGGTCGACGGTCCGTCGCCACGCCTCCGAGTCGATCTGGGTGATCGGGCCGATGGTCTCCGAGCCGCCCGCGCAGTGCACCACACCGTGCAACCGCCCGTGCCATGCCGTCACCGCGTTCACCGCGCGGGCGGTCTCCTCCTCGTTGGTGACGTCGGCGGGCTCGTAGCGAATCGAGCCGGGAGCCTGCAGCGCCTCGATCTCTGCGACGGCCGCCGCTAGCTTCTCGGCGTTGCGGCCGACGATCATGACGGAGGCCCCGGCCGCCACCAGCCCGGCGGCTATCCCCTTGCCGATTCCACTGCCGCCACCGGTGACCAAGTATGTCCGGTCTTCGAAAGACAGCCGCATGCGAGCCCCCTGAAACTGGCACTGAAATCGAAACAGGTTCCTGCCATAGAACCATGCGCGCTCGGGCGCATGGTTCTCCCCCCGGCCCGGCGATGCCCCCGGGCACATCGGTCACATCCGTCGCACAGGCCTCTGGCGGAGGGGCAATATGCTTTGCCCGCCTCCGAGCGACAGGACGACTTGTCGCTAATAGGCGGGCAAAAGGTGGCCGTTCCACCCGAGAAACGCCTGTGACGGATGTGAACGCCGCGCCAGGAGCGATGCCGCGGCTGACGTGAACGCCGGGTCAGGCACCGCGGCAGGCGGTGCTATGGCGTATCGCGGCGGGCCACCTTCGTCGGCTTCGCGTTGCGCCAGTCCTCTACATCGGGCGGCAGGCCGACCGGGAACCGATTCTCGTTGTGGGCGGCCCAGTGCGCGTGCCCCAACTGGTGAACATGGAACGCGTGCCGCAGTGCCTCGGTGAAACCCATTGCATCGGAAGCGGCGTTGACCGAGTCCTTGATCAGCATCGCCGCCATCGTGGGCCGCTCGGCGATGCGCCGCGCGAATTCCAGGGTCTTCTCTGTAAGCTCGTCGGCGGGAAAAACCTTGGATACCATGCCAAGCCGATATGCTTCATCGGCATCCAGCGCATCACCGGTCAACAGCAGTTCCTTGGCCTTGCGCGGGCCGAATTCCCAAGGGTGAGCGTAATATTCGACACCCGGCATGCCCAGCCGCACCGCGACCACGTCGCTGAACTTCGCATTGTCGGCCGCGACGATCAGATCGCATGCCCACGCCAGCATCAGGCCGGCCGATATCGCGTTTCCCTGCACCTGCGCGATGGTGATCTTGCGCAAATCGCGCCAGCGACAGGTGTTTTCAAAGAAGAAGTGCCACTCCTGGTGATACAACTTCTCGATGATTGGATCCAGCGTCGCGCCGTGCGAGCGAAATGTCGGATGCTGCGTCGGTCCGGGCTTGCGCTCCAGCAGCGCTTCCTCCGACCCCAGATCGTGTCCGGCGGAAAAGTTCTTGCCACGCGCGGCCAGAATCACCACGCGCACGGTGTCGTCGGCCTCGGCGCGGCAGAACGCCTCGTCGAGCTGAACCAGCAGGGTGCGGTTCTGCGCGTTGTGGGCGTCCGGCCGGTTGAGCCAGATCCGTGCGATGCGGCCCTCGTCGAGGGTTTCGTAGGCCACGAACTCAGCGGCGTTAGCGTTGGCTGGCGTAGCGGCTTGGTCGGAGAGTGTCATTCCGCCCACCTCGCAATCAGGCTCTATAAGGTTCCGAATGGTTCGGATCGTTCTGACCTTTTGCACATTACGGCCAGCACCGAACGCGCCCGCAGTTGGGTTAGATTAGCTAGCCAAACGAGTCAGATCGCAAGGCGCCCCACGCGGGCCGTCGACTAACGACGGCACGCCGGGTTACGACTTGTCCCCATTACGACTTGTCCAAGGCGGCCGCCAGCAGCGCCGCGGCGGATTTGAGCATGCCGTTGACGCGGGCGAGTTCGGCGTTCTGTTCCTTCAACTGCTCAAGTTGGTCGGTCTCCTCGGACGGCTCGCTCCTGCGCAACCGCTCGTGCACGGTCTCGGTGACCGTATTGCCGAGGACGTCGGTCACCGCCCGAATCGCCATCCGCTCCATGTCGTGGCGGCCGGCGACCGCGGCGACCGTGCGCACCTCTTCGCGGTGCGACGCCCCATTGACGCCATTGACGACGGACTGCGCCACCTGGCCCCCGTTTTTCGCTATAGGCCGATAAGGCCGCGGCGCCTGGTGGGTCGCAACACCCCCGCCGACACGAGCGGCGACCGGTTCCTGCTGCTCCAGCCGCTGGGTGAGCTGGGCGTGCTGCTGGCGAAGCTGCATCGCGCGCTGCGCGAGCTGGGCCTCCTGCTGGCGCAGTTCGCCTTCCCATTGGACAAGCTCGGCTTCCTGCTGCCGAACCTCGTTTTCCCGCCGCTCGAGCTGGGGTTCCTGCTGCGCAAGCTGGGCTTCGTGCTCGGCGAGCTGAGCTTCCCGCTGGGCGAGTTCCGCTTCCCGCTGCGCCAGCCGGGCCTCATGCTGAGCGAGTTGAGCTTCCCGATGGCGCAGCTGCGCTACCTGCTGAGGAAGCGGCACTCCGCGCTGGGCGAGCTTGGCTTCCAGCTGGTGCAGCTGGCCCTCCTGGTGGTGAATGTGGTCTTCCTGCCGGTGCAGCTGCTCTTCCTGGTGGTGGATTCGATTTTCCAACTGAAGGAGCTCGGCTTCGCGCTCGGCAAGCTCGAGTTCCCGCTTGCGCAGCCCCCCATCCCGATTTCGGAGTTCGGCGTTGCGGGCGCGGAGCTCGGCGTCCTCATCGATGTGGCGGGTCAGCTCTTGCTCAACCAGGTCGATGAAGAGGTCGACTTCCTGCTCGCTGTAGCCGCGCTTGCCTACGCGCGACCTGGAGAACGCGACATTGTGCACGTCTGCTGGAGTGAGCGTCATCGTTGTACTCCCGGTGCCTTAGACGTCATCAGGCGAAGGTCATCGCGGTAAAGGATAGTACTTTTCCGCAGCGACGTGCTTAGTTTGCCAAAGAATGATTAACCTAGGCAAGGAAAAGGCGCCGGGCGGCAGGCCGTGGACGTTGCCGCGGGACGGGTGGCGTGGGTCTTGGCATCCCGTCGTTCGACGTCGACCACGTGGTTCGGGGTCGCAGTAGCGCGCTTCGTGGCCCTGGGCGACGGTCGGTTGGGCACCGCTTGCGCGCCGTCGGGCCCGCGGTGGCCGAGGCGCCGCGAACGTTCGCTAGGAATGTTTATTGGCCGCATATCTTCTGATTACCATCCACCCCATTGCCCGTTTCTATCCGGCATAAATCTCACCCGATTGGTATTGACCACCCGTTAACGATCTTGGTGCTTGGACCGAACGCCTTGCTGCGCGCGGGTTTCGGTCACCTGCGGGGTCGGCCAACCGGGGTTCGCCCCGGTCTACTCAGCCCTGGCTTGGCCGCCACAGCGTCGTCGGGACCCGCCCTGGCCGGAGACGGCTGCAACCGAATACCGACGTCGCATACAGTTAGGTAATGCCTACGAAATCTGACCCTGGCGAAATCGGCGATGTCGAGCCACTGGCCGACCACACCGCCAGCCAGGCCAGGCGTGTCGTCGCCGCGTATGCGAACGACGCCGATGAGTGCCGCGTTTTCTTGTCCATGCTCGGTATTGGGCCGGCGAAACACGAGACGTAAATGGCTCCCAGGGCAGGCCTGGACTCGAAGGCATCAGATTCCGAGCGCTTCGGAGATTCTGACTTCGTAGTGGTCGCCAATCGGCTGCCGGTCGACTTGGAGCGGCTTCCCGACGGCACCACGGCCTGGAAACGCAGCCCAGGGGGATTGGTCACGGCCTTGGAGCCGCTGCTGCGCCGCCGGCGCGGAGCCTGGGTCGGCTGGCCCGGCGTCGTTGACGAGGACATGGGCGACGATGTTGAGCCCATCGTCCAGGATGACATCACGCTTCATCCGGTGCGCCTGTCCTCCGAAGACGTCGCCGAGTACTACGAGGGGTTCTCCAACGCCGCCCTGTGGCCGCTGTATCACGACGTCATCGTCAAGCCGATCTACCACCGCGAATGGTGGGATCGCTACGTCGAGGTCAACCGCCGCTTCGCCGAGGCCGCGTCACACGTCGCCGCCCGCGGCGGGACGGTGTGGGTGCAGGACTACCAACTGCAGCTGGTGCCGAAAATACTGCGCACGCAGCGGCCGGACCTGACCATCGGCTTCTTCCTACACATCCCGTTCCCGCCGGTCGAGCTGTTCATGCAGATGCCGTGGCGTACCGAGATCATCGAGGGCCTGCTCGGTGCCGACCTGGTGGGCTTCCATCTGGCCGGCGGCGCGCAGAATTTCCTGTTCCTGTCCCGGGTCCTGCTTGGTGCGAACACATCCCGCGGATCGGTCGGTGTGCGGGCTCGGCTCGGCGAGGTGCAGTGGGAGTCCCGCACGGTTCAGGTGGGTGCGTTTCCCATCTCGATCGACTCGCGCGCGCTCGACCATGCGGCCCGCAACCGCGACATCAGGCGCCGGGCCCGTGAGATCCGCGCCGAGTTGGGCAACCCCCGCAAGATCCTGCTCGGCGTCGACCGACTCGACTACACCAAGGGCATCGATGTCCGGCTGAGAGCGTTCGCCGAGTTGCTTGCCGAGGCCCGCGTCAAACGCGACGACACCGTGCTGATCCAGCTGGCGACGCCGAGCCGGGAACGGGTGGAGAGCTACCAGATTCTGCGCAACGACATCGAACGCCAGGTGGGCCACATCAACGGCGAATACGGCGAGGTCGGTCATGCGGTGGTGCATTACCTGCACCGTCCGGTGCCCCGCAACGAACTCATCGCCTTCTTCGTGGCCAGCGACGTAATGCTGGTCACCCCGCTGCGGGACGGAATGAACCTGGTGGCCAAGGAGTACGTCGCATGCCGCTACGATCTCGGCGGTGCGCTCGTGCTCAGCGAATTCACCGGGGCCGCAGCCGAATTGCGGCAGGCGTACCTGGTCAACCCGCACGACCTCGAAGGGGTCAAGGACGCGATCGAGGCGGCGCTCGACCAGCCGGTCGAGGAGGGCCGGCGCCGGATGCGCTCGCTGCGGCGCCAAGTGCTCGCCCATGACGTGGACCGCTGGGCGCGGTCGTTCCTGGACGCCCTCGCCGAGGCGCACCCGCACGACGCCAAGTAGCCCCGAGTAGCTGGGGCGAACCCATGGTGTTGCCTCGGAAACGCTGTGATACTCGATGCAGCGAGGAGGGAGAAACAACGTGAAAAATATCCGTCGCTGGCTGGCCGCCGGCGCTGGCATCTGCTCGGCCGTCGCACTGGGAATCGCGCTGGAATCGGGCGAGCCGGCGAGTGCGGTCGCACCCCCGCCGGACGGCAATTACTCCTTCAACCAGGCGGGCGTGTCCGGGGTCACCTGGACGATCACGGCGCTCTGCGATCAAGTAAACGGAAGCCGCTACTACAAGGACTATTCCAACCCGGACATCATGGCGGATTTTTGTTCCCTGAACGTAGTGAGCTTCACCGGCGAACAGATCAGCCATCAGGACAAGGTGCAGAATTACACCAGCAGAGCCCGGCTGGTGAGCCAACTTTGGACCTTCAAGATTGATGTGGCAGACGGCGTTTCGTGCCCGGGCGGCGGCACCGCGCAATCCACCGAAACCTACGCGTTCGACAACGAGACGTTCACCGGCACGCATACCACCTTGCACGGCGACGTATGTGGCCTGCAGCCGGAGATGCGCAAGCAACCGTTCTCGCTGACGCTTGTCGGTGCCCCGCCCAGCCCGATCCAGCGTTATCCGTTGCAATGCAACGACATTGCGATGTGCTTCTGACCGTCTAGATCGGCGTGATGTAGGCGATCAGCCATTCGTCGCCGATCTTCTTGAAGTCGACCCGCAACCGGCTGCCGTCGTAGAGCGGCTGCCGCGACTTGTCGGTGACAGTGCGGTTCAGGTAGACCATCACCGAGGCCGAAGTCCGTTTGGCGGACATGACACCCACGCCGACCACATTGGCCTGGACCACCACCTCGCGCTTCTTCGCCTCGGGGATGATCTGCGCATTGGCGCTCTTTTGAAACTCCTGGCGATATTCGGGCGTCAGCTTGGGGTACACGGCCGACAGGCTGCGTTCGACGGTCTGGTAGTCGTAGCCGAAGACCTCGGGAATCCGCTTGGCGGCCAACTCCGGTAACACCGCCCGGGCCGATGCCTCGCCCTCGGTCTGCAACCGCTGCCAGAAGAACCAACCGCCCGCCGCCGACAACCCGACGATAACCGCGACCAGCAGGGGGGCGAGGACGGCGAGCAACCGCCGCCAGCGCATCAGTTACCCCCGTCTGGATATTTCAGGTCGTAGCCGGTCATCTTCCCCGTCTCGTCCTCGTGCACGATGACCCGCAACCGGTAGGGTTGCGACGGCTTGTTGACCCCGTCCATGTCGGCGACCGTGACCCGCACCGACACCAGCACCGACGCGTTGTCCTCGACCGCGTCGATGCCCTCCAGGGCGGCGCCGCTGACCACCGCTTCCGAGGTCGCATTGGTCGCACGGAACAGGCCCTTGAGGTTATCGGCGGCGTTGTTGTGGCTGAGCATGCCGCGCAGCGGCCCACTGGTGCTGGCGACGAACCGGTTCACACTCTCGTCGATGTTGTCGGGCTTGTAGCTGAACATGTTCACCACGAGCTGCGTGGCGGTGTCGACGAAACGCTGCTGGCGCGCTTGTTCGGCTTCGGCATGCCGCTGCTGGACGACCAGGAAGGCCAGACCGGTGGCCAGCACGCCGATCAACACCGAAGCGGCGGCAAAGGAGATCCACCCGACCAGGACCCGGTGCGGTCGCCGCCGTGGCGGCGGCCGCACGGACGTCAGCTTCTTCGCCGGCCCCTGCGATTTACCCGACTTGCCCGACTTGCCCGACTTGCCCGACTTGCCCGACTTGCTCGAGCTTGACCGTGGCGGCGCCCTTGGCGACCTTGGCAGCAACGGCGTCGGTGTCCGAGCTGTCCGGGCCGGGCTCAATTTTCGCAGGACCCGCAGCACGGGATGCCCGCCGACGAACGCGCTGCGTTGTCGGCTGCTGTTCTGCCACGTCGTTCGCCACGGTCACTGCGTCCGCCACCGCCGTGTCGGCCGCCACCGTCGTCTCGTCTGCCACTGCTGCTTTATCTGCCACTGCTGCTTTATCCGCCACCGTCGCTGTATCCGCCATTACAGGGGTCGTGGATCCAGCATGAGGTCCACCCAGTTCTCGGCGCTGGATACGCCGGTCATCCCCGGCGCGAAAATACCAGTGCCGCCCGCCGGGTCCCTAAAGGCTCCGGTGTTTTGGTCATAAGTGGTGTACGCGGCGGGGCCGGCGGCCTGCGGTTGCGCGCCGGGCGCCGGCGCGGGCGCGGCTTCGGGAGCCGGGCCGGTACCCTCCGGCGGTGGCGGTGCCGGGAGCCACTTCGGATACGGCAGTATGGGCGGCACCGGCGGGACCCCCGGCGGCATCCACGACGGGTTGCCCGGCGGCGGCCCGCTGTCGTTGGGCGGCGGCGGATCGTACGCCGGCTGACGCTGCGGCAAAGGCCCCGGCCCGGGCACCACACCGGGAGGGGGCGGCCCGACGATGGGGACGCCCGGATCCGGCTCTGCGCCCGGCGGGATGTATGGGAACTTGTTGGGCGGCAAGACGTTTAGCCCATTTGTGACCGGCGTGCTGTAGGGCACCGGCGGACCGCGCCAGGGGTTGCGACCAAACGGCACGTACCCCTTCGGGTCCCGACACAGCTGAATCGTCGGTGCCCGCTTGCCGGGGAACTCCTGGCAAGGATAGTTGCGCGCGCCGCGTACGGTGCTGGGATCGTTCTGGGCGGTCTTGCAGTACAAGTCCTTCGGGACCTCCCGCAGCGTCTCGTCCGCGGGTGTGCGGATCAACGGCGGGGGCAGGAAGCCGACGGCGCACGGGGGCGGGTCGTTCAGGTCGAGTTTGAAGTCCAGCTTGGCGCCCTCGTCTTGAGGTGCGCCGCCGGCGGCCGTGGCGATCGCGGCGAACAGGGCCGGCAACACCACCAGCAGCTGTTCGATCGACTTGTTATAGATGACGCCCACCCGGCCCAGGTTGGCCAGGCTGGCCGCCAGCGCCGGGAAGGAGGGGCGGATACCGGAGAACGCGGTGTTGGCCTCGTCGATCGCGCCCGGCGCGATAACCAGCGTCGAGCGCAGCTGCGGGTCGGCCTGACGCAACTCGGCGGTGAACCGCGCCAGCCCGTCGGCGAGCGACTTGATGTCTGCGCCGGCGCGAATCTGGGCTTGCAGGAACGGGCCCGCCTGGTCGATCAACTGCGAGACTTGCGGATAGTCGGCGTTGGCCTCGTCCACCAGCAGTCGGGCGGATTCCAGCAGCCGGGCCAGCTCGGGGCCGGAGCCATTGGCCGCAACGAACGTCTCATGCAGCAGTTCTCGCAGCTTGGTGTCGCCGATGCTGTGGACCAGAGTCTCGGCCCGTTTCAGCAAGTCGGCGACGTCTTGGCCGATGTGGGTGTTGCTTCGGTCGATCTTCGATCCGTTATGCAACTTCGTCGTCGACGGCTTGTCGGGAGGCACCAGATCGATGTACTGCTCACCGATTGCCGACACGCTCTTCACGGTGGCGCTGACGTTCGACGGGATGGTGGTGCCGGAGTTCAGCCGCATTTCGGCGGTGACACCGTTGGGATTCAGCCCCACCGACTCCACCCGGCCGACGGCGACACCGCGGTAGGTGACGTTGCCGTTCTTGTACAGACCACCGCCCGCCTCGAAGTCGGCGCTCACACCATAGGTGTTGAGGCCGAAGGTCGCCGGCAACCGCAGATAGAAGATGATCATCAGCGTCAGCGTGATGGCGGTGACCAGCGCGAATATCAAGAGCTGGATCTTGGTGAGTCTGTCAATCATTGTCTGTGCCGCCCCTACCCTGACGCCGTGCCAGGCGGAATCTTGAATGGATCGGCCGCTTGCCCGGACAGGTTGGCCAGCTCGCCGGTCAAGAAGTCGGGTGGATTGAGGATCTCGGACATGTGCATCATGTTCGGATCGAGTGCATACGACGTGGTGAAGAACGTCTCACCGAGCCGGCGCAGGGTGAGGTCGAAGGTGGTGAACACATTGAGATAGTCACCGCGCACCGCCTGCTTGATGCCGAAGTTCGGGAACGGGAACGTCAGCAACAACTGCAGCGAGGTAACGAAATCCTTCTTGTTGTCGTTCAGGGCCTTAACGACCGAGTAGAGGCCTTTGAGGTCTTCGGCGAAGTCGACCTTGGTTTTGGACAGGATGTGCGCCGTCACCGTGGCCAGCCTGTGGAGCGCAGCGAACGCGTCGACGATGTGGTCACGGTTCTTGTTGAGCACGCGAAGCGCCTCGGGCAAGGTGTCCAGCGTCCGGCCCAGGTTGTCCTTGTCGCGCGCCAGGATCGCGGAGAAACGGTTCAGCCCGTCGACCGCCTCGATGATGTCGTTGACCTGCCGGTTCAGCCCCGCCGTCAACTCGGCGAGCCTGGGAACCAGGTCGGTGAACTGGCTCTGCCGTCCCGCGACGGCCTGGTAGGCCTCGTCGGTGATGTCTTCCAGCGATCCGACATTGCCCTTGTTGATCACCACACCGAGTGCCGAGAACACCTCTTCGGTGGTGGGAAAGCGGTTCGTGCTGGACTCCGGGATGGGCGGGCAGTTGCGGTCACTGAGCTTGCCCTTCGGATTTTCCTTCGGGCCGGTCAAATCGATGTGCAGCGAACCCAGCAGCGACGTCTGGGCGACACTGGCAATCGAATTGCACGGCAGCACCACGTTCTCGTCCAGCGCCAGTTTCACCGCGGCATAAAACGTTCCTTCGGGCCGCTGTTCCGCGCCGGCGCAGGGGTCCGAACGTGGGTAACGTTGACCACCTTCGCAGGCCGCGACGCCCGAGACACTGCCGACGGTGACCTGGTCGAGCATGACCGGCGAGTTCTGCGGCAGCGTCGCCACGTCGGCCAGTTGGACGGTGACCTCGTAGGAGCCGAAGCCATGGCCCTTGGTGCCGGGCAGCGGCAGGGAGTTCAGCCCGCCGAAATCACAACCGGCCAGCAGCAAGCTGCCCGCGGCCAACACGCCGCCACGCAACCAGTTTCGGTTCATCCGCCGGCCCCCCGCTCAGCCGGTAGCGGCCCCGGTGCGGGATCACGCGTCGCCGGCGCGACTCCAACCGGGGGGCCCGCCGCCGGCGGCGGGCCCGGAGCGGGTCCGGTACCCGACGGTGGCCCCGGGGCGGCCGGGACAAGCAACGCCTGCAGATCCGTCGGATTGCTGGCGGGCGCCGGCGTATTTCCCTTGGCGGGGATCCAGGTCAGCTGCGGAACCGGTGTCTCCGACTTGGCTTCGGTGGCCGGGGTGTCGTAGATGATCTGCCCCTTGTAGGCCGTGATCGTGTTGAGCGGGTGGAACATGATCGGTGGGTAGTTCACCGCGAGCCGGCGCAGCACGGGCCCGAACCGTTCACGACAGATCTCGGCGCGCCTGAAGTAGTCCGGCGCGTGGTACCCGGCGGCGGTTTCGAAGGAACCGCCGCAGATGAATTGCGTGGGGTTGGCGAATTCGGGGATGGACAGCAGGCCGTTCAGCGTGCCCTGCGCGGGGTCATAGATGTTGTAGAAGTTGGCGATGCCCGGGCCCGCCACATGCAGCACCTGCTCGATGTTCTCGCTCTGGTCGCTCAACGTCTGGGTGAAGTCGTTGAGCTGGTTGACGGTTTCGATCAGCGTGGAGTTGTTTTCGTGCAGGAACCCCTTGATGTCCGAGAGCGCCTGGTTGAGGTTACCCAGGGTGCTATCCAGATTGCGCGAGCTGTCCGCGAGCACCTGTGACACCGACGCCAGGTTTCCGGCGAACTGGACGATCTGTTCGTTGCTCTCCGACAGCGCGTTGACCAGTACCTGCAGGTTCTTGACGGTGCCGAAGAGGTCGCTGCGCGAATCCCCTAGGCGCCCCGCGGTTTGCGCAAGCTCACGCAACGCGTTGTGGAACGACTCGCCGTTGCCGTTGAGCGTGTCGGCGGCCTGGTTGATCGCCTTGCCCAGCGGCCCTTGCCCCTGTTCCGTCGTCGGGCTCAGCTGGACGGCCAGTTGAGTTAGCGATTGCTTCACCTCATCCCATTCCACCGGGACCGCGGTGCGCGACAGCTCGATGCTGCCGCCGTCGGGCAGCACCGCCCCGCCGGTGTACACCGGGGTGAGCTGGACGAACCGCGCCGTCACCAGGTTCGGCGAGATGATCACGGCCTGAACATCCTTGGGCAGCTTGATGTCCTTGGACACCGACATGGTGATCTTGACGTCGGACGGCCGCGGTTCGATGTTGTCGACCTCGCCCACCGGGACGCCGAGGATACGCACCTGGTCTCCGGGATAGAGCCCGACGGCGGACGTGAAGTAGCCGACCATGGTTCGGTTGTTGGCCGTGGACGTCAGCACGTAAATGCCGCCCACCAGCACCGCCACCAGCGCGATGGCGGTGCCGATCAGCAGCCCGCGGCTGCCGGCGATCCGTTTGATCATGGCGACTCGATCATGGTGACTTCGGCCTGATGATCCAGCGCTCCTGAATAAACCCGCGCAGGTAGTCGGCGAGGCTCTCCGGCAGCTTGCCCGGCTGGTAGAAGGTGTCGAACAGCGTCGCCAGCAGCGGCGCCGGTATCACACCGTAGATGTTGACGTTGAATCCAGGTCCGGAACCGACCACCTCGCCCAGCTCGGTCGCGTAGGTGGGTATCCGTTTCAGGGCCTCGGTGATGTAGTCGCGGCGCTGGTTGAGGTTGTCCAGCACCAGGTTGAGCTTGCCCAAGGCCGGACCAAACTCTTTGCGGTTGTCGGCGACGAAGCCGGAAATCTGTTGGGATAGGCCGCTTATCCCCGAGATCAGCTGACCCAGCGCGGCGCGCCGCTCGTCGAGCGCGGCAAACAACTCGTTACCGTCGATGACCAGTTTGTTGACCTGTCCGGCGCGTTCGGACAGCACCGCCGTCACCGACTTGGCATGCGCCAGCAGGGCCTGCAGCGCCTCGTCACGACGGTTCAGGGTGCGCGACAGCGACGTCAGCCCGTCCAGGGCACCGCGCAGGCTCGGGGTCGCGTCATGCAGCGTGTTGGTGAGTACGTTCAACGCCTGTTCGAACTGGGGCTTGTTCAGGTGGGTCGAGTTCTCACCCAGATCCTCGAGCGCTCCGGCGAGCGTGTAGGGCGTGGTCGTCCGGCTCACCGGGATGCTGGTCGCCTGGCCGGAACCCGCGGGGCTAATCGCGATGGAGCGCTCGCCGAGGATGGTTTCGGTCCGGATCGCGGCCAGCGACTGATCGCCGACGGCGACGTGGCGGTCCACGTTGAAAGTGATTTTGGCGCTGTCTCCGGCCAGGCTCACTTCCGACACCTTGCCCACCTTGAAACCCGACACGTACACGGGGTTACCGGGGATGATGCCGGCGGCGTCGGTGAAGTAGGCGTCGTACGTCTTTCCCTGCGGCCAGAACGGCAACCCGGCATAGCCGAATGCGAGCAACACGACGCACACCACGAGCACCAGGCCGAAGACGCCGGTCCGAAGCGGGTCGCGTTCGCGCTTGGGATTACTTGACAAAAGCGCACCTCCCTTTGCTGGGATCCGGCTGGCCGCCGAGCGGCAGCAGGATGTCGCCGCCGGCGGGCCCGTTGATCTTGATCGTCACCGAGCAGAAGTAGATGTTGAAGAACGATCCGTAGGCACCGAGCGCGGACAACCGCAGGTAGTCTTCGCCCAGTTGCTCGACATCGTTGTTGACCTCGGCCTTGCGGTTATCCAGCTCGGTGGCCAGCGGCCGGACGTTTTCCAGGATGCCCTGCAGCGGGCGGCGGGAATTCTGCAGCAGCTGCGTCAGGTCCGTCGTCGTCGACGCGAGCGGCGGGATGGCGCCCGCGATCGAGTCGCGGTTTTTGGACAGCCCGGTGATCAATTGCTGCAGCTGGTCAACGCTGGCCGAAAATTGCGCGCTCTTGGCGTCGATGGTCCCCAGCACCGTGTTGAGGTTGTTGATCACGTCGCCGATGAGCTGGTCGCGTTTGGCCAGCGCCGTCGAGAAGGCGCTGGTGTCGGCGAGCACGTTGGCCAACGCGCCACCCTGGCCCTGTAGCAACTCGATGACGGCGCTGCTGACGGTGTTGAGTTTGTCCCCGTCCAGGCCCTTGAGCACCGGGCGTAACCCGCCCAGCAGCGCGTCGAGGTCCAGCGCGGGCTGGGTGTGCTGGGAGTTGATGGTCCCGCCCGGCGGCAGCTTGCGCAGCTCGCCCGGACCCGACGTGATCTCCATGTACCGGTCGCCGACCAGGTTTTCGTATCGGATCACCGCACGCGTGGACGAGTACAGCGTGTAGCGCGTGTCGACCCCGAATGCCACGTCGATGCTGTTGTCGGGGTTGAGCTTGATGCCCGACACGGCACCGACCGGCACCCCGGCGATGCGGACCTTCTGGCCCGCCTTCAACCGCGACGCGTTGGTGAAGGTTGCATGGTAGGTGCTTTCCGGACCAAACCGGAAGTCGCCGAAGACCACCACCAGGGCCGTGGCCACCAGCAGCATGATCAGCGCGAAGCTGCCGACCTTGATCAGCATCGACCGGTGCGAGACTTTGCCCGAGTCCGCCATCAGAAGTCATCCCGTTCCGCGAAGGCGCCGTGGAACAAGAACTGCAGCGTGGAGGGCGCGTCAAACTGCAGTTCGGTGAACGGTTGGTAGGGGATGTTGGCGTTGTCGGTGACCAGGAACGGCGCCCGGTAGAACGACCCGCCGTTCTGCTTGGTCGGGATGTCCGGCAAGCCGCGGCAGTTCGGACCTCCGGACGCGTTGACGATCGGGAGGGCCTCTGGATAGGTGTAGGAGGGCGCGCCCAACACGAAGCTCGAGGACGTGAACAGGCCCGCCTTGCGGACACCGATCAGCGGCGCGAATTCCTTGATGCCGCGCCCGATCCCCTTGAACAGGCATCCCAATTCCGGCGAGTAGTCCGAAGCAACCTTGAGCGGGGCCCGCAACCTGTTGATGGCGGCGATGAAGTCCTCCTGGGCCGGCGCCAGCGTCTCGTAGGCGTTGTTGGCGAGGCCGATCGTGGCCAACAGCGTTTCGTTGAGGTTTTCCCGCTCGTCGGACAGCGTCTTGTTGAGGGTGGGCAGGCTGTCGAACACGGTGTTGAGGTCGGGGGCGGCGTCGGCGTAGGTGTTGGTCACGATGCCGGCCTTGCGGAAATCCTCCTGCAGGGTGGACAGCTTGGGGTTCGCCTGCTGCGCGAGGGTATTCAATCCCGACAGCAGCCCGCCCAGGTCATCGCCATGGCCACGCAGGCCCTCGGCCAGCGCGCTCAGCGTCCCGTTCAATTCGACCGGGTCGATCTTGTGCAACAGGTCGATGAGCGACTGGAACAAGGTGTTGACTTCCAGCTGCACCGCGGAGGCCTGCACCGTTGAATTCGGGCGTAGCGACGTTGGCGACGGGGACCCGGGCGGTATGAATTCCACCGACTTGGCACCGAAGATGGTGTTGCCCGCGATACGCACCGTCGCGTTGGACGGGATGAAGCGCATCTCCCCGCTGTTGATCGCCAGCGTCAGTCGCGCCTGGTCGCCGGCGTAGCTGATGTCGTCGACCGTGCCGACCTGGATGCCGCGGTACTTGACCTTGGCGCCGTTCTCCATCACCAGCCCGGCGCGCGGCGCGGCGACGGTGACGGCCTCGGTCGAGGTGAAAGCCGCCGTGTACGAAAGGTAGGTCAGGACGGCGAACGCGACCACCAGTCCGACCAGCAGCGCCGCTGCCAGCCGGACCGTTGTGCGTCGCGATCCCGTGCCTGCCATGGTTCCTTAGGAGTCTCCTTACCCGGAGAGGTTGAAGTTACCGGACGCCCCGTAAACCGCGAGCGAGATGCACAGGGTAATGACGACGACGACGATCAGCGAGGTCCGCACGGCCTGGCCGACCGCGATGCCCACACCGACCGACCCACCGCTGGCGTTGTAGCCGTAATAGGTATGCACCAGCATCACCGCGATCGACATGGTGATGGCCTGCAGGAACGACCACAGCAGGTCGGACGGGATGAGGAAGGTATTGAAGTAGTGGTCGTACAGGCCCGCGGACTGCCCGTTGATATACACCGTGGTGAAGCGAGCGGCAAAGAATGCGGCCAGCACGGATAGCGAATACAGCGGAATGATCGCGACGAGGCCCGCGATCAGCCGGGTTGACACCAGGTAGGACACCGAGTGCACCGCCATGCATTCGACGGCGTCGATCTCCTCGGAGACCCGCATGGCACCCAGCTGGGCGGTGGCGCCGGCACCGATGGTGGCCGCCAACGCGATTCCGGCGATCACCGGCGCGACCACCCGAACGTTGAGGAACGCCGACAGGAAGCCGGTCAACGCCTCGATACCGATGTTGCCCAGCGACGAGTAGCCCTGCACGGCGATGACGCCACCGGAGGCCAGCGTCAGGAACGCCGCAACCCCGACCGTGCCGCCGATCATGACGAGCGCCCCCGCGCCCAGCGTCATCTCGGCAATGAGCCGGATCGTCTCCTTGCGGTACCGGGTGATCGCGTTGGGGACGTAGCGCACGGTTTGGCCGAAGAACAAGGCCTGCTCGCCGAGGCCGTCAAACGGCACCGCCAGCCGCTGCGAAAAGAAGTTACGAACCCGGTACGTGATGTCGTAACTCATCGCGCGCTCACTTCGCCGAGAGTCGTACGCCGATGGCGGTCATGACCACGTTGATCACGAACAGGCAAATGAACGCGTAGACGACGGTTTCATTAACCGCATTACCAACACCTTTGGGCCCACCCTTGACGGTCAAGCCGCGGTAGCACCCGACCAGCCCGGCCATCACCCCGAACAGCAGCGCCTTGACCTCGGCGAGTATCAACTCGCGCAGTCCAGTGAGCACGGTCAAGCCGTTGATGAACGCACCCGGGTTGACGCCCTGCAGGAAGACCGAGAATACGTAGCCGCCGGACAGGCCGATGGCGCACACCAACCCGTTGAGCAGCAGTGCGACCAACGTGGACGCCAGCACCCTGGGCACCACCAGCCGTTGGATCGGGTCGATGCCGAGCACTCGCATCGCGTCGATTTCCTCGCGGATGGTGCGGGCACCCAGGTCGGCGCAGATCGCGGTGGCACCGGCGCCGGCCACGACGAGCACCGTCACAATCGGGCCCAGCTGCGTGATGGTGCCGAACGCCGTTCCGGCGCCCGACAAGTCGGCGGCCCCGATTTCGCGCAACAGGATGTTGAGCGTGAACGCCACCAGGACCGTGAACGGGATCGACACCAGCAACGTCGGGACCAACGAGACGCGCGCGACCATCCAGGTCTGCTCCAGAAACTCACCGAACTGGAACGGACGCCGGAAGGAGGCACGCGCGGTGTCCATCGACATTTCGAAGAACCCGCCGACGGCCCGGGCCGGAACTGCAAGTTGTTGGATCAAACTTGGGTTCCCCCCGTCTGCTGCTCGCGGCGAAGTCTGTGCGTGCCCTGAACACGTCCTGGGTTTACAGGCAGTTCCGTGTGAGCCGGCTCATATTAACTCAGAACGACTTCACTGTGTCAACGAACAAAGTTTCTCCACCAAGCACGTTAATTTCGCTGCTTAAGACCCTTGTGGCACAGTCGTTCTGACACACGTTCTAGCTGTTTCGCGGTCTAGGGGTGGTATCGCAAAACCGGTGCAGGATGTTACTGCCCCATCAAGCCGGTCGCGGAAAAGTTCTTCTCCGGATCGCGGCCAGCAAAGTAATTCCGCAATGTGGAACTGAGCTGCGCGGGTTCCCATGCCGAGCCGTCCGCGCTGAATCTACGCTCCACGCTGGGCGCGGACACCAGGGTGACTTGCGGACCGTACACGATGAACACCTGGCCGTTGACTTCTGCTGCCGCCGGCGACGACAGAAACTGGACCAGGGTCACCACGTGCTCGGGCGACAGCGGATCGATCTCCCCTTCCTCTATATCCGGTGGTGCACCGAAGACGTCCGCCGTCATCGCGGTGCGGGCCCGCGGACAGATCGCGTTCGCGCACACCCCATAACGGCCGAGGGCTCGCGCGGCTGTCAAGGTCAGCGCGGTGATTCCCGCCTTGGCGGCGCCGTAGTTGGCCTGCCCCACCGGCCCCACCAGCCCCGCCTCCGAGGAGGTGTTGACCAGGCGGCCGAATATCTTTCCGTCCCCGCCGTCGTTGGCGGCCTCCTTGGCTTTGGTGCGCCAGTAGGTGGCGGCGTTGCGGGTTAGCAGGAAATGGCCGCGCAGGTGCACCGCGATGACGAGGTCCCATTCCTCGTCGGTCATGTTGAACAGCATCCGGTCGCGGGTGATGCCCGCGTTGTTCACCACGATGTCCAGTCCACCCAGCCCGTCGGCGCAGGCGACCAGCTCGTCGGCGGTTGCCCGCTGGCTAATGTCGCCGGTGACGGCTACTGCCTTAGAGCCCGCGGCACCGATCTCGTCGATGACGTCGGAGGCGTCCAGGGCGGCGGCGATGTCGTTGACGACGACGGTGGCGCCCAGTCGGGCCAGGCCGAGCGCCTCGGCCCGGCCCAGCCCCGCGGCCGCACCGGTCACCACCGCGACCTTGCCGGATAGATCGGTCGCGTTCGTGCTCCCAGTCAATTTATGAATACCTCTAGTTTCGGGTCACTAGCCGCGCAACAACGCTGCGCGCGGGCATTCGGCGATCGCCTGTTCGGCCAGGTCTTCCTGATCGGGAGGAATCGGATCCGTCTTGATGACGGCGTAGTCCTCGTCGTCCAGGTCGAAGATGTCCGGCGCAATTCCCAAGCACACCGCGTTACCCTCGCACCGGTCACGGTCCACGATCACTCGCACGGCGCCCTCCTTGCACCTGGCGCTCAATCTGAGCGCACACCCCATTGGTATCCAGCTCCACCATAGGGCCCCGATACCTCTGGGCCCGATACCTTTGGGGAAACGGTCGCTGGATTCCCAGACTAGAACGTGTTACAACCGGGAAGACGAATGGGTAGCCGTTAGTCGAACTACGGCTTTTGACCCAGCTGAACTAGTTCAACCAAAGGACGGCTGTAATGCGTATCAGTTACACCCCTGAACAGGAGGAGCTGCGTCGCGAACTGCGGTCGTACTTCACCACGCTGATGACGCCGGAGCGCCGCGCCGCACTGAGTTCAACACAGGGCGAGGTCGGGACCGGCACCGCGTATCGCGACACCGTCGCGCAGATGGGTAAGGACGGGTGGCTCACCCTGAACTGGCCCAAGGAGTACGGCGGCCAGGACCGCTCCCCCATGGACTCGCTGATCTTCACCGACGAGGCCGCGATCGCCGGCGTGCCGGTGCCGTTCCTGACGATCAACAGCGTGGCGCCGACCATCATGGCGTTCGGCACCGATGAGCAGAAGAAGTTCTTTCTGCCCAAGATCGCCGCCGGCGAACTGCACTTTTCGATCGGCTACTCCGAGCCCGGGGCCGGCACCGACCTGGCCAACCTGCGCACCAGCGCGGTTCGCGACGGTGACGACTACGTGATCAACGGCCAGAAGATGTGGACCAGCCTGATCGCCTACGCGGACTGGGTATGGCTGGCGGTGCGCACCAACCCGGAGGCCAAGAAGCACCGCGGCATTTCGATGATTGCCGTGCCGACGACCGCCGAAGGCTTCTCCTGGACGCCGGTGCACACCATGGCCGGTGTGGACACCAGCGCCACGTACTACTCCGACGTGCGCGTCCCGGTGACCAACCTGATCGGCGAGGAGAACGGCGGCTGGAAGCTGGTGACCAACCAGCTCAACCACGAGCGGGTGGCACTGGTGTCGCCGCAACCGATCTTCCTGGCCCTGCGCGAGGTTCGCGAATGGGCGCAGAACACCAAGGACTTCAGCGGCGATCGGCTCATCGACTCCGAGTGGGTGCAGCTCAACCTGGCCCGGGTGCACGCCAAGGCCGAGGTGCTCAAGCTGATCAACTGGGAGCTGGCGTCAGCGGAAGGTCACGCCCTGGGGCCGGCGGACGCCTCGGCGGCCAAGGTGTACGGGACCGAGCTCGCCACCGAGGCCTACCGGCTGCTGATGGAGGTGCTGGGCACGGCGGCGACATTACGGCAGGATTCGCCGGGCGCCTTGCTGCGTGGCCGGGTCGAGCGGATGCACCGGGCATGCCTGATCCTGACCTTCGGTGGCGGTACCAACGAGGTGCAGCGCGACATCATCGGCATGGTGGCGCTAGGCCTGCCCCGAGCCAACCGCTGAATCTTCTTGTTAAAGGACGGACTCCATGGATTTCACGACAACCGAAGCCGCTACAGACCTCGGTGGTTTGGTCGACACCATCGTCGACTCGGTGTGCACGCCGCAGCATCAGCGTGAGCTGGACGGGTTGGATCAGCGGTTCGACCGTCAGCTGTGGCGCAAGCTGGTCGACAGCGACATCCTGACCAGCGCGGCCCCGTCGTCCCTGGGCGGCGACAATTTCGGGGTGCTCGAGCAAGTTGCGATCCTGGTGGCACTCGGACACCAACTGGCCGCCGTGCCGTACCTCGAGTCAGTGGTGCTGGCCGCCGGTGCGCTGGCCCGGTTCGGCTCCGAGGAACTGCAGCAAAATTGGGGCGTGCCCGCGGTCAAAGGCGAGAAGATTCTGACCGTGGCCACCGACGGCGAGATGGGTGAGGGTCCCGTTCAGGCGGCCGCCGCCGGCGACGGTTTCCGGCTCACCGGCAGCCGGACTCTGGTCTTTTACGGTCCCGTGGCGGACGCATTCCTGGTTCCTGCCGAAACCGATTCCGGCACTGCAGTTTTCCTGGTCGCCGACGACGATCCGGGGGTCACGGTGACCGCCCTGGGCACCACCGGCTTGGGCAGCGTCGGGCACCTGACGCTGGAGGGCACCGAGGTTGACGCGGCCCGCAAGGTCGGCGACGGTGAAGTCGTTACCTGGCTCGGCACGATATCCACGCTGGGACGCAGCGCCTACCAGCTCGGGGTGCTGGAGCGCGGATTGCAGATGACGGCCGAATACGCGCGTACCCGTGAGCAATTCGACCGCCCGATCGGCAGCTTCCAGGCGGTGGGACAGCGGCTGGCCGACGGCTACATCGACGTCAAGGGCTTGCGGCTGACGCTGACTCAGGCTGCCTGGAAGGTCTCCGAGGACATCCCCGCCGACATCGACGTGGCCTCCGCGGCGTTCTGGGCCGCCGACGCCGGACATCGGGTCGCCCACTCCATCGTGCACGTGCACGGCGGCGTCGGCGTCGACACCGACCACCCGGCGCACCGTTATTTCCTGGCCGCCAAGGAAACCGAGTTCGCACTGGGCGGGGCCACCGGACAGCTGCGGCGGATCGGCCGTGAACTGGCGGAAACCCCTGCGTAGCCCGGCGACGATGCGGTCCGTGCAACGGACCGAGAAGGAGCCGGGCAATCGTGCTTAGCGGGCCGACTGACCTCACGGTCACCCAACTGCTGGTGCCGCTGGCCGAGATCGATGACCGGGGCGTCTATTTCGAGGATTCGTTTACCGTCTGGCGTGATCACCTGCGGCATGGTGCCGCGATCGCGGCGACGCTGGGTGAGCGCTTCGACCCGGACCGGCCGCCGCACGTCGGCGTGCTGCTCGAGAACACGCCGTTCTTCTCGGCGATGCTGGTCGCGGCGGGGCTTTCGGGGATCGTGCCGGTAGGCCTCAACCCGGTGCGCCGCGGCGCGGCGTTGGCCCGTGACATCAGCAAGGCCGACTGCCAGCTGGTGCTGGCGGATTCGAAATCGGCTGCGACACTGGATGATATCGAGCATCTGAACGTTGACTCCGCCGAGTGGGCCGATGCGGTGGACGCACATCGGGATGCCGAGGTGAGTTTTCAGCCCGCGGATCCGGCCGACCTGTTCATGCTGATCTTCACGTCGGGAACCAGTGGTGAGCCGAAGGCGGTGAAGTGCAGCCACGGCAAGGTGGCCGTCGCCGGGGCGATGATGGCGCAGCGCTTCGGCCTTGGCCGCGATGACGTCTGCTACGTGTCGATGCCGTTGTTTCATTCCAACGCGGTGCTGGTCGGCTGGTCGGTGGCGGCGGCATGCCAGGGCTCAATGGCGTTGCGGCGCAAGTTCTCCGCGTCTGGGTTCATGGCCGACGTGCGCCGCTACGGGGCCACCTACGCCAACTACGTCGGCAAGCCCTTGTCGTACGTGCTCGCCACACCCGAGCGGCCCGACGACGCGAACAACCCGCTGCGGGCGGTGTACGGCAACGAGGGCGTGCCCGCCGATGTCGAACGGTTCGGCCGCAGGTTCGGGTGTGTGGTCCAGGACGGGTTCGGTTCGACCGAAGGCGGGGTGGCGATCGCGCGTACCCCCGATACGCCGGCGGGTTCGCTGGGTCCACTGCCGGAAGGGATCGACATCGTCGACCCCGACACCGGCGAGCCGTGCCCGGCGGGAGTGGTCGGCGAGGTGGTGAACACCGCCGGGCCGGGCCGTTTCGAGGGTTACTACAACGATCCCGAGGCCGAGGCCCAGCGCATGGCCGGCGGCATGTATCACAGTGGCGATCTCGCCTATCGCGATGACGCCGGGTTTGCTTATTTCACTGGGCGACTTGGTGATTGGATGCGCGTTGATGGCGAAAATCTTGGGGCCGCACCGATCGAGCGGGTGCTGCTACGCTACCCGGATGCGACCGAGGTGGCGGTGTATCCGGTGCCCGATCCCGTCGTCGGCGACCAGGTGATGGCCGCGTTGGTCATGGTGCCGGGTGCGCACTTCGATGCCGAGGAATTCCGGGCCTTCCTGGCTGCGCAGCCAGACCTGGGGCCCAAGCAGTGGCCGTCGTACGTCCGGGTCAGCGCGGAGCTGCCCCGCACCGTGACCTTCAAGGTGCTCAAGCGGCAGTTGGCGGCCGAGGGGGTCGACTGCGGCGAACCAGTGTGGCCGATTCGGCGATAGCGTCGTGATCGTCGGGAGTTTCGAACGGCTTGCCGCGACGGTGCCGGCGACCATCGGTATCGCCCTCGCTTCCCCGGCCGGAGCGGTGCGTTCTTTTGGCCGGTGGTCGGGCGGCGTCGCTTGGTCGACGATCAAGGTGCCGTTGGCGATCGCGGCCTTGCGCAGCGATCGATCACGCGCACAGGGCTTGGTCGTCAAGGCCATTACCAAATCCGATAATCCCGCTGCCGAGGCGTTATGGTCTCAGCTGGGAGAGCCGTTGGACGCGGCGCGGCAGGTGCAAGGGATCATCAGGGAATCCGGCGATACGGCCACGCTGGTGCAATCGCAGCGAATTCGGCCAGGTTTCACCGCATTTGGCCAAACGCAATGGATCCTGGGCCGGCAAGCGCGATTCGCCGCGGGGCTGCCGTGCCTTCCCGATGCGGACACCGTCATCGATCTGATGCGCCACCTGGCGGGTGCGCAGCGTTGGGGGCTTGCCGGCAAAGGCCTTGCCGCGAAGGGTGGTTGGGGTCCCGTCGGCGTGGGTAGCTACTTGGTCCGGCAGTTCGGTGTTTTGCCAACGGAATCGGGGCATGTGGGCGTGGCGCTGGCGGCCGAAGCGCACGACGGTGTGTTCGAGACGGGTGTCGATGTAGTCAACACGATGACGGACTGGCTCTTCGGCCACCTTTCCGAACTGGCCGGCGAGTAAGGACGCTCGCATCAGAACGCGTGGCAATCCCATGAATTAGCTTGACTATTACTCAAGTCTTTGCTTGACTGTCACTCAAGCAAAGACGCTTGAGTTCCACTCAAAATAATTAATCACAGGGGACCGCTACGGCGGCTTTGAGTAGTGCGAGGTGTCACGTGTCGTATGTGTTTGCTTGTCGCAGATGGTTGGCAGCAGCTGCCGCCGAGCTGTTTTCCAGGCGGGGCTAGCGGTCGAAATCTCATGACCACTTCACGCGCGACCTGATCGCGGCTTCGAGGCGGTAGCAGCTCCGAGTCGCCCTTTGCAGCGCCGCTGCAACGGGCTTCGAGTGCGGTGAATGTTGAATGCGGTGAATGGGCGGACCGCGGTGCTGCTAGGGCGCCCGCTAATCGGCAATGGTGTCAACGGGTCCACGCCCGGGGCAACGGTGAGGCCGTGGGATTCCGCACGGGGCCGGACGTATTAGGGGCGATGCGTCCGGTCGGGCCGGCGGCAACGGGGTCCGCCGGCTTAATCGGCAACAGCGGCAGCGCCGGAGCCCTCCGGGCGCCTGCCGGGCGCCCTCAGGCCCGGGTACGCCGACGGCACGTCGACGACGGCACCCACTAACGGTGGCGTAGGGGGCAGCGGCGGCAAGGGTGGCGACTTCGGTAACGGCAACCCGGACGGCACCGGCGGCGCGGGCGGTGACGTCGGCAGTTCCGGCACCGACGGCCAGGCCGCCAGCGGCGGCACCACTGGCGGCGGCACCACTGGCGGCGGCACCACCGGCACCGGTCACAAAACGCCACCGGTAAAGGGCGGTGGCGGTGTCCGTCGGGCGGCTGAGACTGTAGTGAGGGCCTGATCCGGCCAGCGCCGGCTAACCCAGCAGCGACGGCACCACCGCGTCGATCAGGTGCGGTCCAGGTTCGGCGAAGGCCGCGCGCAGGGCGTCGGCGAACTCCTCGCACGTCGTGACCCGTCGCGCGGGGACCCCCATCCCCTCCGCGATCTTGACGAAATCCATTGTGGGACGAGATATATCGAGCAGATCCTGCGCCTTGGGGCCGGGAGTGGATCCGGCACCGACGCGTTGCAACTCAACCCGCAGGATGTCGTACGCCCCGTTGTCGTAGATGACAGTGGTCACGTCGAGATGCTCCCGCGCCTGCGTCCACAACCCGGAGATCGTGTACATCGCCGAGCCGTCGGATTCCAGGCACAGCACCGGACGGTCCGGGGCGGCCACCGCGGCGCCCACGGCAGCCGGGATGCCGTAGCCGATCGCCCCACCGGTCAGCGTCAGCCAGTCGTGCGCCGGTGCCCCGGCGGTGGCCTGCGGCAGCAGCAGACCCGACGTGTTCGACTCGTCGACGACGATCGTGCGTTCCGGCATCAGCGCGCCGATCACGCCGGCTGCCGACGCGGAGGTCAACGCGCCCGACGGCAGTTCCGGACGCGCCGCGGCCGCCACCGGGGCGGTCGTCCCGGGCGCCAGCTCCTCTGCCAACTCGATCAGCGCGTCGGCCGCGCCGCTCCGCTCGGTGAGCACATGCACCTCGCAGCCGGCGGGCACCAGGTCACTGGGCTTGTCCGGGTAGGCGAAGAAGGAAACCGGTGACTGGGCGCCGGCCAGCACCAGATGCTTGGTGCCTTCGAGCTGGCTGACGACGGCCTCGGCGAGATAGGCGAGCCGCTCCACGACCGGGATGCCGGCACCGCGCTCCAGCCGCGCCGGGAACGTCTCACATATCAGCCGGGCGCCGGTTGCCTCGGCGATCCGCGCGGCCGCGGCGAGGCCGAGTCCGCGGGTGGCGTCCCCGCCGATGAGGATCACCGTGGGTTCTCCGGTGCGCAGCGCCTTGGCGGCCGTGCTCACGTCGACAGCGGCGCGCGTCGGCCGCGCCGGCGCCGCGGGCTGCGCGGGTGACGCGCCCTCGGACCAGGACGCATCCGCGGGGAGGATCAGCGTCGAAATCTGTGCGCCCGCGCGGCTGGCGGCGATGGCGGCTGCCGTGTCGGCCGCGACGTCGGCAACGTCACCGCTGCGACGCACCCATCCCGAGACGGTGCCGGCGAGCGCGTCGATGTCGGATTCCAGCGGCGCGTCGTACTTCTTGTGGTAGGTGGCGTGGTCGCCGACGACGACCACCATCGGCACCCGGGCGCGGCGCGCGTTGTGCAGGTTGGCCAGGCCATTGCCCAGCCCGGGGCCCAGGTGCAGCAACACGGCCGCGGGACGGTCGGCGATGCGGGCGTAGCCGTCGGCCGCACCGGTGGCCACGCCTTCGAACAGCGCCAGGACCCCACGCATGCGAGGGACGCTGTCCAGCGCGGCCACGAAGTGCATCTCCGATGTGCCGGGGTTGGCGAAGCACACATCGACTCCGCCGTCGACCAAGGTGTTGATCAGGGCCTGGGCACCGTTCACGTGTTTGCCTCCTCTTTGGCGAGCCCGAAGACACGCTCGGTGTTGCGGTGCAGAAAGTCGTGGCGAGCCTCGTCGCTGAGCCCGAGTTCGTCAAGCCCCGCCAGGGCGTGCGCGTGGGCGATCATCGGATAGTTGGTACCGAACAAGACTTTGCGTTGTCCCGTACCGGTTTTCATGAACCGGATGAGCTCGTCCGGCAGCCGTCTGATCGTGTAGGCGGAGGTATCGATGTAGACGTTCTCGTGCTTGCGCGCGACAGCCACCATCTCCTCGGTCCACGGATAGCCGACGTGCCCGCACACGATCACCAGCTCTGGGAAGTCCAGGGCCACCTGGTCGATGTAGGGAATCGGGCGTCCGGTCTCCGACGGGCGCAGCGGGCCGGTGTGGCCGACCTGGGTGCAGAACGGCACCGCCGACTCGACGCATTCCGCGAACAGCGGATAGTAGCGGCGATCGGTGGGCGGGGCCTTCCACAGCCAAGGCACCACCCGCAGACCCACGAACCCTTCCTGAACTCGGCGCCTCAGTTCGCGCACCGCCTCCATCGGCCGATCAAGGTCAACTGTGGCGAGCCCGGCAAACCGCTGCGGGTGCTGAGCGATCCATCCCGCGACCTCGTCATTGGAGATCAGGTCCTGGCCATTGGGGCCGCGCCACGCGCTGAGCAGGCCGAGGTCGACGTCGGCGGCGTCCATCGAGGCCACGGTCGCCTCGATCGGGATGTCGGTATCCGGTAACGCACCGGCGGTCCAGCGACGCAGCGAAGCGAGCATGTCGCTGCGCAGGAACCGTTCGGTCGGGTGTTGCATCCATACATCGATCGTCATCGCGCTTCGACTGTAGACGGCGGTCGGCGCCGTCGTGCCCGCAGTGGTTCACGTGCTCGCGGCCGCCGATGAGGCGTCGGCGCCCATCGCGCAGTTGTTCGACGTCCGCGCGGCGGCGAGCAACCTTGATAGGGCGCCGACGGAGACGGCATAAACGCTGTTCGAGGCAGCGCGGTGGGCTCGCATACCCGATGGGGCCAGCGAAAATGAATTCATTAGCATAGCATCGCAAGAAATCGGGTAGCCGAAATGCCATGAGTGGCAACGACACCGCCGCCACGGCAGACAGCCAGACCCACAGTGGGCCCGCGGATGCTGAAACGGTCGCCGCGTTCCGTGAACTGGTCCGCGATTGGCTCCACAGCACCGTGCACCTCGATGCTGAACGGCTTAGCGACATCGTCTTGGCCACCGACGAGGCCCTAGCGAACTGCGCGGAGCATGCCTACCGCGGTCAGCGCACGACCGGTGTCATGACCCTGAACATGAGCTACGCCCACCCCGAGTCGGCGGTGAAGGTCCGCATCACCGATCAGGGTCGCTGGATTGAACCCGCCGCCGCCGCTAACAACGCCCTGCGCGGCCGCGGATTGATACTAATGCGGGCGTTGGCTGATGACTGCACCGTGAAAGGCCATCGCGACGGCACCTCCGTCTGTCTCCACTTCCATGATTGCCCCGCCGTGACCGCGCGGCTTACCCAAACGTGGTAGCGCGCCGCATTCTCACATGGCCAGCAGAGCCAGAACTAGAGACCCTTGCGGGCTGACCTGATCAAACACAGCCGCATGTGGCGCCGCTACGTGCGTATCACGACCCAGTCGCCACATGACTCGCATGCACGTCGTCGGCGGGCCGCGCCTCGGTCTGCTCCTTGGCCCACCGGTAGTCCGGCTTACCCGCGGGTGAACGCTTGACCTCGTCGACGAGCCAAAGGCTGCGCGGCACCTTGTATCCCGCGATCTCCGAGCGCACGAAGCCGTCCAGCTCCGCCAGCGCCGGCCGGCACCCGGGCCGGGCCTGCACCACCGCCGCCACATGCTGGCCGTACCGCGGATCGGGCACGCCGACCACCAACGCGTCGAACACGTCGGGATGCCCCTTCAACGCCGCCTCAACCTCTTCGGGGTACACCTTCTCCCCGCCACTGTTGATCGACACCGAGCCGCGGCCCAGCATGGTGACCGTGCCGTCCTCCTCGACCCGCGCGTAATCCCCCGGAATCGCATACCGCACACCGTTAATCGTGCGGAACGTCTCCGCGGTTTTCTTCTCGTCCTTGTAGTAACCGACCGGGATGTTGCCCTTCTTGGCGATAAGGCCGCGCACTCCCGAGCCGGGCTGCACCTCATTGCCCTCCTCGTCGAGGACGACGGTGCGGTGGTCAATCGTCACCCGCGGACCACCGGTATGCGGCTGGCCCGCGGCCACCACGCTGGTGCCACCAAAGCCGGTCTCCGACGAACCGATCGAGTCGGTGATGACCCGGTTCGGCAGCAGCTCAAGTAGTTTCTCCTTGATGCTCGGCGAGAACAGCGCCGCGGTGCTGGCCAACAAAAACAACGACGACAGCTCGTAATCGTTGTCCTTCACCAGCGCGTCGAGCAGTGGTCGCGCCATGGCGTCGCCGGTGAAGAACAGCAGGTTCACCTTATGCTCGTGAACGGTGCGCCAGACCTCCTCGGCGTTGAATTCCGGTGCCAGCACAGTGGTTTGACCCGCGAAAAGCGACATCCAGGTCGACGACTGTGTGGCACCGTGGATCATCGGCGGGATCGGGTAGCGAATCATCGGCGGATTCGCGGCGGCGGCCTTCGCCAGGTCGTATTCGTCCTTGACGAATTCGCCTGTCGCAAAATCGGTTCCGCCGAAAAGCACCCGGTAGATATCTTCGTGGCGCCACATCACGCCCTTCGGGAAACCTGTGGTGCCCCCGGTGTAGAGCAAATAGATGGCGTCGGCGGTGCGCTCGCCGAAGTCGCGATCCGGCGAGCCCTGTTCCAACGCCGAGTAGAACTCCACACCGCCGTAGCGCTGATAATCGTTGTCACTCCCGTCCTCGACTACCAGAACGGTCTTCACGTTTGGGGTGTCGGGCAGCACGTTGGCGACCCGGTCGGAATACTGGCGCTCGTGGACCAACGCCACCATGTCCGAGTTCTCGAAGAGATACCGAAGCTCGCCCTCGACGTAGCGGAAGTTGACGTTGACCAGGATGGCGCCCGCCTTGATGATGCCGAGCATCGCGATGACGATCTCGTTGCGGTTGCGGCAGTAGAGTCCGACCTTGTCGTCCTTCCGCACGCCCTGATCCATCAGGTTATGCGCCAGGCGATTGGCCTTCTCTTCCAGTTGGGCGTAGGTCAGCTGCTCGTCGCCGCATATGAGGGCTACACGATCAGGCACAGCGTCGATGGCGTGCTCAGCGAGGTCGGCAATATTCAGGGCCACGGACCCCAAACTAGAACGTGTTACATTTCTTGACAAGCTAATGCCCGATGTCGAGCGAGAGGCGGTAACCGTGGCCGTGCCCACTGCCGGAGCGCCAGCAAACGAATCTGGACCCCAGGAAGCAGATGCGCTGGTCGAGCAGCGCGGTCACACGCTCATCGTCACGCTAAACCGGCCGCACGCCCGCAACGCGCTGAGCACCGAAATGATGCAAATCATGGTCGAGGCCTGGGACCGCGTCGACAACGATGACGACATCCGGTGCTGCATCCTGACCGGGGCCGGTGGCTACTTCTGCGCCGGCATGGACCTCAAGGCGGCAACCAAGAAGCCCCCGGGCGATTCGTTCAAAGACGGCAGCTACGACCCGTCGCGCATCGACGCGCTGCTCAAGGGTCGCCGGCTGAAAAAACCGCTGATCGCCGCGGTCGAGGGCCCCGCAATTGCGGGTGGCACCGAAATCCTGCAGGGCACCGACATCCGGATCGCCGGTGAAAGCGCCAAGTTCGGCATCTCCGAGGCCAAGTGGAGCCTGTACCCAATGGGCGGTTCGGCGGTGCGGCTGGTGCGCCAGATCCCCTACACGGTGGCGTGCGACCTGCTGCTGACCGGGCGGCACATCACCGCGACCGAAGCCAAGGAGATGGGCCTGATCGGATACCTCGTGCCCGACGGGCAGGCGCTCAACAAGGCGCTGGAAGTCGCCGAGCTGATCGAGAACAACGGACCGCTCGCCGTGCAGGCGATCCTGCGGACGATCCGCGAGACCGAGGGCCTCAACGAGAACGAGGCCTTCAAGATCGACACCCAGATCGGTATCAAGGTGTTCCTGTCCGACGACGCCAAGGAAGGCCCGCGCGCGTTCGCCGAAAAACGCAAGCCCAACTTCCAAAACCGCTAGCTTTCCCGGCGCCGCCCTCCGCCGAACGTGCTCACAGGGCGGTCTTCCAGCCAGTTTTCAACCCTCAGGGCACATTCGCCGCAGCTGTCGGTGCGCCACGACAGACTGCTATGTCGTGACGGGACCATCGGGACCATTCCTGGGCAGTGAAGCGCTCTCTTCGGGTGCATTGACCCGCCACAAGCTGCGCAGCCATCACGAAGCGATCTATCCCGACGTCTATGTCCCGACCGGCGCGGACCTGACCGCCGCACAGCGCGCTTGCGCGGCCTGGCTCTGGTCAAAAAGGCGCGGCGTCGTGGCGGGACAATCCGCGTCGGCACTGCACGCAACCAAATGGGTGGACCCCGGGAAACCCGCCCAACTGCTCTACGGACACCGTCGTCCCCCGCCGGGCATCATCGCCTGGTTGGACCGCATACCGCCAGACGAGACCCAGCTGATCCGCGGCATGCAAGTAACCACGCCCGCACGCACCGCCTTCGATCTCGCCAGCCGCTACCCGCTCGTCAAGGCGGTCGCAGCAATCGACGCCCTAGCCCGTGCCACCAGGCTGAAGGCCGTAGACATCCAACAATGCATTGAACGCCACAAAGGCCACCGCAACATCAGGCGCGCCCGGCGCGCACTCACGCTCGTCGACCCCGGCGCCGAATCACCCCGGGAAACCTGGCTGCGATTGCTAATCATCGAGGCCGGCTATCCGCCACCTCAGACCCAGATCCCGGTCTACGGCCCGTATGGCGACCTCGTCGGCATCGTCGATATGGGTTGGGAAGAAATCAAACTCGCGCTCGAGTACGAGGGCGACCATCATCGGACCAATCGCCGGGTATTCAACAAGGACATCGCGCGGCATGAAGCGCTGACCACCGATCTCGGCTGGATCGCAATACGGGTCACAGCAGAGGACGTGCCGGGCGGCATCTTGCGGCGCCTAGGGGCCGCTTGGGCCCGCAGGGGGCGACAGCCACCTACCCAAGCGGCGCGCTCGGGGTGAACACCACCGGCATCTTCTCCAGGCCGGACACGAAGTTCGCCGGCCGTAGCGGCAGCGCCGCATCCGATGCCAGTCGCATATCCGGTAGGCGCTGCAGAAGCCGCCGCGTCATGTTGCGCAGCTCGATGCGAGCCAGCTGATTACCCAGGCAGAAGTGGGCGCCAAAGCCGAATGCCAAGTGGCTGTTAGGATCTCGCTGAATACGGAAGTTCTCTGGGTCGCCGAAAACGGCCTCGTCGAAGTTCGCCGACTCGAACAGCAGGAGCATCTTTTCACCCTGATGCAGCGCAGTGCCGTGAAACTCCGTGTCGGCGGTGATCGTGCGCGCCATGTTCTTCAGCGGCGACGTCCAACGCAACATCTCCTCGATCGCACCGGGGATCAGGTCGGGATCGTTTTGCACGAGGTCCCACTGGTCGCGGTTGCGCATCAGCTGTTCGGTTCCCCCGGAGATCGTGTGGCGCGTCGTCTCGTCGCCGCCGACGAGGATCAGCAGGGTCTCCTGAAGGATTTCGTCGTCGGTCAGCCGTTCACCGTCGACCTCCGAGTCCACGAGGACGCTGATCAGGTCGTCCGTCGGCTCGGCGCGGCGCTGTTCGATCTTGCTGCGCGTGTAGTCGTTGTACGCCGAAAAGGCATCCATCGTGACCTGCATGTCAGTCTCGGACACACTCGAGCTCAGGCCAGTCACCAAGTCGTCGGACCACTTCAGGAACATCTCTCGCTCGTCCGGACGGACTCCGAGCATGTCGCCGATCACCGCCATCGGCAACGGTGCGGCGATGTCTCGCACCAGATCGCATTCGCCTCGCTCGCATATAGCGTCGATAAGTATGTCGCACAGCGTGCCGATGGAGGCTTCGCTGTCCTGCAAACGCTTTCTCGTGAAGCCGGCGTTGACAAGCTTGCGGCGCAACAGATGTGCGGGATCGTCCATGTCGATCATCATCGGCAGCGGCCCCACGTCGGGACGGATGCCGCCGGCATTCGAAAACAACTCGGGTTTGCGCTCGGCCTCGATGACGGCCTGATATGTCGCCGCGGCGGCCAACCCGTTGCGGTCCCGGAAGACCGGCTCGTTCTCCCGCATCCAGCGGTAGACGCTCCGGGAATCACCCGCGTAAAAAGCGCCGTCCATCAGGTCGACGTCCGGTCTAGTCTCGGATCCTGTCGCTGTCATGAGATCTCCTGAGCGTCGCCGAATGTCATTTGAGCCTGGTCAGCGGAAAGGCATAGCATCGCGCGCTTCGGAAGGCCCAGCGACGCCAATTCTTTGGCATAGGGGTGATCGCCCAGTCGGACGCGCACCCCACCCAATCGGGTCCGCACACCGTCGAGCGTGAGTTCGTAGGCGGTCTCGCGCGTGACGCCGTCGCGGTGCGAGTAGCTGCGCAGCGCTTGCCGGCGCGGCGCCAACCGAATCGGCAGGCCCCGGCGGAATTCCATGGCGACCACCAGTTGCCCGTCGACGCTGCAGTCGAAGCCGAGCTGACGGCCCTCCCGAACGGTGAAGTCCGCCATGATCTTCGGGTAGCCCCAAATCGTTCGTCCCGCTTCGAGCGTGAAGGCTTGGTTGACCAGCATGTGATGAATGTAGGCGGACTGCAGCGCACGAGGACCGGACACGTTGGAACCGGGCTGATTGACCATGACGCTAGTGCTCAACTCGTGGTACTCGCCGAGGTCGCCGTCGATGAAGTGCGCGAGTATCAGGGCCACGGCGGCGCGGCCGGGCATAAACCGGGCAACCCGCAGGCCGCTGTCGTCGATCAGGCGCTGCGCGGCGTCGGCGTCCACCGAGAACATCGCCATGTGCTGGGTCGACCTGCGGATCTGCACCGGCATCGTGATTACCGTGCCCGCGATGGTGTGCTGCGAGGCTGTCATCCGGTCAATCTAGAACGCGTTCTAATCGCCTGGCAAGACCCCCTAGACCAACGCAGCCAGGTCCTGGACCTGCGCGGTGCTGCGGGCCCCCACCATCATCATGGTCACGCCGGCGGCCTCCCAGGCCGCGATCTGCTTACGCACGTAGTCAAGGTCACCGACGATCATGGCGTCGTCGACGAGTTCGTCGGGGATGATCTCCGCGGCCTTTTCCTTCTGGTTGGACCGGAACAACTTGGTGACGCCCTCGACCACCTCGGCGTAGCCCATTCGGCGGTAGACGTCGGCGTGGAAGTTGGTGTCCTCGGAACCCATGCCGCCCATGTACAGGGCAAGGGACGGCTTGATCGCGGTAAACGCCGCCGCACGGTCTTCGGTGATCACCACCTGCGCCGTCGCGCATATCTCGAAGTCTTCGCGACTGCGACGGGCACCGGGCCGGGCGAACCCCTCGTCGAGCCATTCGTTGTACATGTGGGCCATTCGCGGGCTGTAGAAAATCGGCAGCCAGCCGTCGCAGATCTCGGCGGCCAGCGCGACGTTCTTCGGCCCTTCGGCGCCCAGCATGATCGGGATGTCGGCACGCAATGGATGGGTGATGGGCTTGAGCGCTTTGCCCAACCCCGTTGCGCCTTCCCCCGTCAGCGGCAGCGGATAGTGCGCGCCATCGCTGGTCACCGGCTTTTCCCGGGCCCACACCTGGCGAATGATGTCGATGTATTCGCGGGTGCGGGCCAGCGGCTTGGGAAACGGCTGCCCGTACCAGCCCTCGACCACCTGCGGCCCGGACACGCCGAGCCCCAGAATGTGCCGGCCGCCGCTGAGGTGGTCCAGCGTCAGCGCGGCCATCGCGCAGGCCGTCGGGGTACGCGCGGACAGCTGGATTACCGACGTGCCCAACCGCACCCGTTGCGTCGATGAACCCCACCAGGCCAGCGGTGTGTAGGCGTCGGATCCCCACGCCTCGGCCGTGAACACGGCATCGAACCCGGCCTCCTCGGCCGCGGCGACGAGCTCCCCGTGGTTGTCCGGGGGCTGGGCACCCCAATACCCCAGCTGCAGCCCGAGCTTCATCCCTGCCTCCTCGAGGCCCGCTAAAAGGGCCTAGTTGAAACCATTGTTAGAACCTGTTCTACTCGAAGGCGTGACAGCCAGTGCGAGCAGCCCGTCCCTGATCGATCACCCTGAGCCACCACTCTCCGCGCCACTGACGTTGCAGTTCGACTACACCCGTTCGGTGGGCCCCACGCTAGGCAAATTCTTCACCGCATTGCGTGAGCGCCGCGTCCTGGGGGTTCGCGGATCGGACGGCCGGGTGCACGTGCCGCCGGCGGAATACGACCCGGTCACCTACGAACCGCTGAGCGAGATGGTACCGGTGTCGGCCGTCGGCACCGTCGTGTCCTGGACCTGGCAGGCCGAGCCGCTGGAAGGCCAGCCGCTGGACCGGCCGTTCGCCTGGGCGCTGATCAAGCTCGACGGCGCCGACACCCCGTTGATGCACGCCGTGGATGCGGGCGAATCCGGAAAGATCAAGACCGGCGCCCGGGTGCACGTGCACTGGGCCGACGAGCCGGTTGGCGCCATCACCGACATCGCTTACTTCGCGCTCGGCGACCAAGCCGAACCGGTGCCCGAGCCCGCTAGTGACCAGGACCCGGTCACCATGATCGTCACGCCGATCCAGCTGACAATTCAGCACACCGCCTCGCACGAGGAAAGCGCATACCTGCGGGCGATCGCCGAGGGCAAACTGCTGGGTGCCCGCACCGGCGAAACAGGCAAGGTCTACTTCCCGCCGCACGGCGCCGACCCGGCCACCGGCCAGCCGACCACCGAGTTTGTCGAGCTGCCGGACAAGGGCACGGTGACGACGTTCGCGATCATCAACATCCCGTTCCAGGGCCAGCGCATCAAGCCGCCATACGTGGCGGCATACGTGCTGCTCGACGGTGCCGACATTCCGTTCCTGCATCTGGTCGCCGACATCGACGCGCACGAGGTGCGGATGGGCATGCGTGTCGAGGCGGTATGGAAACCCCGCGAAGAGTGGGGTTTTGGCATCGATAACATCGAATACTTCCGGCCCACCGGAGAACCCGACGCCGATTACGACACCTACAAGCACCACCTGTAAAGGGCTTAGGTAAAAATGACCGAACGCAACGTTGCGGTAGTCGGCTTCGCCCACGCGCCGCATGTCCGCCGCACCGATGGCACCACCAACGGCGTCGAAATGTTGATGCCGTGCTTTGCCCAGCTGTACGAAGATCTGAACATCACCAAGGCCGACATCGGCTTCTGGTGTTCCGGCTCATCGGATTACCTTGCCGGACGGGCATTCTCGTTCATCTCGGCGATCGACTCGATCGGCGCCGTACCTCCGATCAACGAATCGCACGTCGAGATGGACGCGGCCTGGGCGCTGTATGAGGCCTACATCAAGATACTCACCGGTGAGGTCGACACCGCGCTGGTCTACGGCTTCGGGAAGTCCTCGGCCGGCATCCTGCGCCGCGTCATGTCGCGGCAGACCGACCCCTACACGGTCGCGCCGCTATGGCCGGATTCGGTGTCGATGGCCGGGTTACAGGCCCGCATCGGCCTCGACTCGGGCAAGTGGAACGAAATGCAGATGGCCCGCGTCGCGTTCGATTCTTTCGCGCAAGCCAAACGGGTGGACTCGGTGGAGCCCCCGATCAACGTCGAGGAATTGCTCGAGCGCCCGTTCTTCGCCGACCCGCTGCGCCGGCACGACATCGCACCGATCACCGACGGCGCGGCAGCGATCGTGCTCGCCGCCGACGACCGCGCCCGCGAGTTGCGCGAAAACCCGGCCTGGATCACCGGAATCGAGCATCGCATCGAGTCGCCCGCACTCGGCGTGCGCGACCTCACCGAGTCGCCGTCGGCGAAAGCGGCGACCAGGGCGGCCGCCGGCGGCAATACCAGCAACCTCGACGTCGCCGAGATTCACGCGCCCTTCACCCACCAGCACCTGATCCTGGCGGAAGCCATCAGGATACCGGGGAAGACCAAGGTCAATCCGTCCGGCGGCGCGCTGTCAGCCAACCCGATGTTCGTCGCCGGGCTTGAGCGCATCGGATTTGCGGCCCAACACATCTGGAACGGATCGGCCGAGCGGGTGCTGGCGCACGCCACCAGCGGGCCTGCGCTGCAACAGAATCTGGTCGCGGTCATGGAAGGAAAGAACTGATGGCCGGACCAGGGGCACACCTGGCCGCGGTACTCGGTACCGGGCAAACCAAATACGTCGCCAAGCGCCACGACGTTTCGATGAACGGCTTGGTGCGCGAAGCCATCGACCGGGCGCTGGAAGACTCCGGTTCCACCTTCGACGACATCGACGCAGTCGTGGTCGGCAAGGCGCCCGACTTCTTCGAAGGCGTAATGATGCCGGAGCTGTTCATGGCCGACGCCATGGGAGCCACCGGCAAGCCACTGATCCGGGTGCACACCGCGGGTTCGGTCGGCGGATCCACCGGGGTGGTGGCCGCCAGCCTGGTTCAGTCGGGCAAATACCGGCGCGTGCTGGCGATGGCCTGGGAAAAGCAGTCGGAATCAAATGCCATGTGGGCGTTGTCGATTCCGATTCCGTTCATCAAGCCCGTCGGCGCCGGCGCGGGTGGGTACTTCGCCCCGCACGTGCGGTCGTATATCCGCCGCTCGGGGGCACCGATGAACATCGGCGCCATGGTCGCTGTCAAGGACCGGCTCAACGGGAGCCGCAACCCGTTGGCGCACCTGCACCAGCCCGACATCACCCTCGAGAAGGTGATGGCGTCCCCGATGTTGTGGGACCCGATCCGCTACGACGAGACCTGCCCGTCCTCCGACGGTGCCGCCGCCGTGGTGATCGGTAACGAGGAGAGCGCCGAAGCCCGGTTGGCGCAAGGGCATCCGGTGGCCTGGATTCATGCTACGGCGTTGCGCACCGAGCCACTACAGTTCGCCGGACGCGACCAGGTCAGCCCGCAGGCCGGGCGCGACGCGGCCGCCGCGCTGTGGAAGGCGGCCGGCATCACCAGTCCGATCGACGAGATCGACGCCGCCGAAATCTATGTCCCGTTCTCCTGGTTCGAGCCAATGTGGTTGGAGAATCTCGGGTTTGCCCCCGAGGGCGAAGGCTGGAAGCTCACCGAAGCCGGCGAGACCAAGATCGGCGGACGGATTCCGGTGAACCCGTCCGGCGGCGTGTTGTCCTCGAACCCGATCGGCGCCTCGGGCCTGATCCGCTTCGCCGAGTCGGCGATCCAGGTGATGGGCAAGGGTGGCGATCACCAGGTGCCGGGCGCACGAAAGGCGTTGGGTCATGCCTACGGCGGTGGCTCGCAGTACTACTCCATGTGGGTGGTCAGCACCGACAAGCCCGAGGAAGGTAGACGCATGACCGCGACCGAAAGCAAAACCAAGCACCCCGCGCACGAGGCCGGCCGCCGATCCCGCGAGGCGGTCATGGCCAGGGACAAAGAGGCGTGGCTGGCGGTGTTCGCCGACGATGCCATCATCGAAGACCCGATCGGGCCGTCGGCCTTCGACCCCGAAGGTAAAGGGCACCGCGGGCGCGACGCGATCTCGGCCTTCTGGGACTTGGCCATCGCCAACACCACCAAGATCGAGTTCTTCTTCCGCGACACCTACCAGTGCGGCAACGAGGAAGCCAACGTCGGGCACATCCTCATAACGACGGGCGATTATCAGGTCACCGCGGAAGGCGTGTTCACCTACAAGGCCGACGACGCGGGCCGGCTGGTGGCGCTGCGCGCGTACTGGGAGATGGACCGCGCCGCCGCGTCCACCCGGAAGGCCTAGCCCGCGTTTCCGCCTCGGCGACCGTGAAACTGGCGACCCACACGTGCCCTGAATTCAGGCACACCGTCAAGCGTCGGCTGTTCACACTCGGCATAGTGGGTCGGCGAATGCCGGAGCGTAAATACCAATGCGGACGCGTACTGAGCGGTAGTGTCGCGGTGTCGCGATCACCATGCCGGTGAGGGAGCGGGGCCTGTGGATGCGGTGGAATTCGGGCGCTACCAGCTGCTCGGGTCGATCGGCGAGGGCGGCATGGGCCAAGTGTTTCGGGCCCGTGACAGAGAGTTCGCCCGAGATGTCGCGATCAAGGTCCTGCCCACCCAGCTGACCGACCAACCGGGTTATCGGGAGCGGTTTCGCCGCGAAGCCCAGATCATGGCGCAGCTGACCGAACCGCACATCGTCCCGATTTTCGAATCGGGTGAAATCGGCGGGCGCCTGTATCTGGTGATGCCGATCATCGACGGCGTCAGCCTGGCGGCCGCGCTGGAGCGCCACGGGCCGATGGTTCCGCTACGCGCCGTCCGGATTATCGAGCAAATGGCGTGCGCGCTGGACGCCGCGCACGCCCAGGGCCTGGTGCACCGCGATGTCAAACCATCCAACGCGTTGATCACCACGGGAGCCGGCCGTGAATTCGTATACGTGATCGACTTCGGTATCGCCCGCGACAGCACGGCCGTCAAGCTGACCCGTACCGGCTCGGTTCGGGGTGCGCTGGCTTATATGGCGCCGGAACAGTTCACGACTGGGACGACGGGTCCGCGGGGCGACATCTACTCGTTGGCGTGCGTGCTGTACGAATGCCTGACCGGTACGCAGGCGTTCACCGGTGAAAGCTTGGAGCAGCAAATCGCCGGGCACGTGACAGAGAATCCGCCCCGGCCCAGCGAGCATCGGGCGGGCATACCCGCTGGCTTGGACGACGTCATCGCCCGCGGCATGGCCAAGAACCCCGACGACCGTTACCAGAGCGCGCGCAGCCTGGCCGTCGCCGCCGAGCGCGCCCTCGCCGAGGGTGTCCACCCCGAGCCCGCCCAGCCCCCCGGCCCACCCCAATCGCACGCTAACGTCGACGGCAGCGAAGTCCCCACGCAGCTAACCGGCACAGGCACACCGGCGGCGGCGCGCCCGGCGCGCAAGCCCGCGCGGAAGCGACGCAGCCTGGCCATCGCCATCGGGGGTGCGGCGGCCGCCATCGTCGCGATCCTCGCGGTGGTCGGTTATCTGGCCTTCGGGCCATCGGATTTAATCCAGCGAACGCCGTTCCACGCCGGGCCCAAACCGGGCACGCCCAAGCCGACCGCTCCGGCCGCGCCCAGCCAGATCGTGCTGCCATTCACCCTTGGGGACCCGGACGGGGTGTCGGTGGACGGCGCGGGCGCCGTCTATGTCGCCGACTCCGCCAACAACCGGGTAGTGAAACTGCCGGCCGGCTCCAATTACCCGATCGTGTTGCCGTTCACCGGCCTCAACCGTCCAGCCGGTTTGTGGGTGGACAGCAAACGCGGCCTCTTCGTCGTCGACCAATACAACAACCGGGTGCTGAACCTGCCGAACGGCTCCGATACCCCGGTACAGCTCCCGTTGACCGGCCTGCGGGAGCCGCACGACGTGGCAATGGACAGCGCCGGCACCATCTACGTTGCCGACTTCAGGAACAACCGGGTGCTGAAGCTGCCCGCCGGCTCGGATAGCCCCACCGAGCTGCCGCTGCCCGACCTGAACGGCCCCTACGGTCTGTCGGTCGACGACGCGGACGCCGTCTACGTCACCGACAGCGGCAATAACCGCGTAGTGAAGCTGGCTGCGGGCGACAGCACCCCGGTCAACCTCCCGTTCACCGACCTCAATTTCCCCAACGGTGTCGCAGTCGACCACGGCGGCACCGTCTACCTCACCGACCTGAACAACAATCGCGTGCTCAGACTGGCGCCCGGCGCGGACGCCGCCTCCACGCTGCCATTCGTCGACCTCTTCTTCCCCTACGGGGTGGCGGTGGACAAGCAGGGCAACGTCTATGTGGCCGACTTCCACAACCGGGTGCTGAAACTGCCCCTGGCGTGAGCCTGATTGCCCGGCTCGCCCCCTCGCCGCTCCGCGGCTGGGGGTACCCCCTCACCGCGCCGTACCGGCGCTCGCCGTCGCCGAGCTAGATCGGCTCGAGCCCGGCCAAATGCCGCTGAGCCAGGTCGCGGTACGCCTGCGGATTGAGGTTGACCCACATCTCCGCGCCCGTTCCGGCGATCGGGCCCTTCACCTGGGCCGGCGACCCGACTGCCAGCACCCCGGCCGGAATCTGGGTGCCGGCCACCACCAGGGAATGGGCCGCGATCAGGCTGCGCGCACCGATCACCGCGCCATCGAGAACCGTTGCGTGGTTGGCGATCAGCGCCTCTTGCCCGACGTGCACCCCGTGGATCACACACATATGTGCCACCGTTGCGCCGGGACCGATGTCGACCGGGATGCCGGGCGGTGCATGCAACACCGATCCGTCCTGCACATTGGCGCCTTCGCGCACCACGATCGGCCCGTAGTCGCCGCGTAGCACGGCGTTGAACCACACCGACGCCCCCGCCTCAACGGTGACGTCGCCGATCAGGGTCGCGGTCGGGGCCACAAACGCGGTGGGATCGATTCTTGGCGAGCGGCCCTCGAAAGCAAACAGTGGCATCGTTTAGATATACCCCAGCGTGCATACCAGCGTGGATAACACAGCCAGACCGCCGTCGTTGCGCTCGCCAACCGTAAAACTGTAACGTGTTCTAGTTAGAGACGACGTGGAGGTGACAGGTGAGTACCGACACCAAAACGGTCGGCATCCGGGAAATCGATCCCGGCGCATTGCCGACCAGATACGCCCGGGGCTGGCACTGCCTGGGCGTCGCGAAGGACTTTCGGGATGGCAAACCGCACGCGATCCAGGCGTTCGGCACCAAGCTGGTGGTCTTCGCCGATTCACACGGGGACCTGAAGGTCCTCGACGGCTACTGCCGGCACATGGGCGGCGACCTGTCCGAGGGCACCATCAAGGGGGACGAGGTCGCCTGCCCGTTCCACGACTGGCGCTGGGGCGGCGACGGCCGCTGCAAGCTGGTGCCCTACGCCAAGCGCACCCCCAAAACCGCGCGCACCCGGTCGTGGACGACCGACGTCCGCGGTGGCCTGCTGTTCGTCTGGCACGACCACGAAGGCAACCCGCCGGACCCCGCGGTCAGGATCCCCGAGATTCCCGAGTCCGCCAGCGACGAATGGACCGACTGGCGGTGGAACAGCATCCTCATCGAGGGATCCAACTGCCGCGACATCATCGACAACGTCACCGACATGGCACACTTCTTCTACATCCATTTCGGGTTGCCGACGTACTTCAAGAACGTCTTCGAGGGCCACATCGCCTCGCAGTACCTGCACAACGTGGGCCGGCCCGACGTGAACGATCTGGGCACGTCTTACGGTGAGGCACACCTGGATTCGGAGGCCTCCTACTTCGGGCCGTCGTTCATGATCAACTGGCTGCACAACAGCTATGGCGGCTACAAGGCCGAGTCGATCCTGATCAACTGCCACTACCCGGTCACCCAGAACTCGTTCATGTTGCAGTGGGGTGTCGTCGTCGAAAAGCCCAAGGGCATGGACGAAGCGATGACCGACAAGCTGTCCAGGGTGTTCACCGAAGGGGTCAGCAAGGGCTTCCTGCAGGATGTCGAGATCTGGAAGCACAAGACCAGAATCGACAACCCGCTGCTGGTCGAGGAGGACGGCGCCGTCTATCAGTTGCGTCGCTGGTATCAGCAGTTCTACGTGGATGTAGCCGACATCAAGCCGGAAATGGTGGAGCGCTTCGAGATTGAGGTGGACACCACCCGCGCCAACGAGTACTGGAACGCCGAGGTGGCGGAGAACCTGCGCGCCAAGGAAGTCGCCGACGACGTCCCCGCAGAGCAACACTGACCGACATGCCTGACGATCAGCCGGCGGTTCCCGACGTCGATCGGCTGGCCCGGTCGATGCTGCTGCTGCACGGTGATCATCACGACCACGACGAGCGGCCCGCCCGGCCCGGCGGCGATTCCTGGTCGAAGTCAAGGGATTTCAACGACGACCCGCAACGCGCCGCCGCGGTTGCGGAGGCCTCCCGCGCCGATCGCGAGCGCTACCTCACGTCGGGCCTGCAGCCGGTGGACTGCCGGTTCTGCCACGTGACGGTCACCGTCCGGAGGCTGGGCCCGGGTCACACCGCGGTGCAATGGAGCACCGAGGCGTCGCGGCGCTGCGCGTATTTCGCCGAAGTCCGCGAGTCCGGCGGCGACACCGCGCGCACCCGATCCTGCCCGAGGCTGAGCGACAGCATCGAGCACGCGGTCGCCGAAGGGTATTTAGAGCATCCGGTCGAAGACTGATCTTGTGAGTTCACCGAGATTGCCGTGAAGGCTGTGCTTCCGGTCGCGACCACAACTACGACCATGGCGCCAATCTCGCCGTTAGCGGCGCGACGCCAGCGGGCCACCCAACCCTGCCCCCTAGAGCCCCGCGAACCGCTCCTTGACCGTCTCGGCGCTCAGCCCGTAATCGGCCAGCGAGTAGCTATGCTTCGGCGCCCGCGCACCCGTTTGGCTCTCGGCGTGGCTGTCCGCCATTGCTTTTCGCGCCTCGTCCGTCAGCGTCAGGCCGAAGTGCCGGTAGATATCGGCCACCGTGCCGAGAGGATCGGCAATCAGATCGCGGTAGTCGACGTCGTAGAACTGGGCCGAATCATATTTGGCGCGTGCGGTATTGAATCGCTCCAAGCCGCGCGACCAGGTTTCCATCGCGTCGGCGCCGATTTGGGCGCCGACGAATGTCGTCGACCAGCCCTCGGCGGTGTGCTGGGCCAGCGAGCACATCGAGGCCATGATCGTCTCGACCGGCCGGTGGGTCTGAATCACCAGAGCATCGGGATAGGTCGCCATCAACGCGTCCAGCGCGAACAGGTGGCTGGGATTCTTTAGCACCCACCGTTTGTCGGCGTCGTTCAGCCCGATCAACTGAAGGTTACGGCGGTGCCGCCGATATGACGGCGTCCAGTCCTGCTCCGATAGCCACTCCGCGTAGCCGGGCAGGTGCGCCAGCGTCTCGTAGGACACCGAATGCAACGACTGGCGCAGCAGCTGCCAGCATTCCTCCAGCTCATAGGCGGCCATGAAGTGCAGCCCGGTGTAGTCCGGGTTTTCCTCGTGGTGCCTGGTGAATTGGGCGTCGAGTTGGCGATAAAACGGGTTGGATTGCCAGGTTTCGCGGGGCGGACGCGGCTGCGGGAACTCGGCCAGCCACAGGTGCAGACCCTGATGGGCCGGGTCGGCGCCGAGCAACCGGTGCAGCGCTGTGGTGCCGGTGCGCACCAACCCCGTGACAAAAATCGGCCGGTCGATGGCGACGTCGGCGTGTTGCGGGTATTGCTTCCACGCGGCTTCGGACGACAGCCGGGCCACCAGCGCGCCGCGCAGGAAGAACCGATTCATCTTGCTGCCCAACGTCGTAAGACCCGCGTCCTGCCGATACGAATCCAGCAGCACCTGCAGCGCTTCGCGGTAGTTGTCGTCGTCGCTGCCGAAGTCGTCCAGCCCGACCAGCTTACTCGCCGACGCATGCAGTTCGTCGACGGTGCCGACGTCGGTGCGCATCCCCGTCACATCTGACATCAGGTGTGGTACTCCCCGCAATTGACGTCCAGGGTTTGCCCGGTGATGCCGCTGGACAGGTCGCTGGCCAGGAAGAGAATGGCCGATGCCACCTCGTCTTCGGTGGGCAGCCGCTTGAGGTCGGCGTTCGCCGCGGTGGCCTGGTAGATCTGGTCGACGGTGGTGCCGTACTTGCCGGCCTGATGGGTGAAGTAGCTTTTCAGCGTGTCACCCCAGATATAGCCGGGTGCAACCGAATTGATGCGGATCCCCTGCTCGCCCAGTTCGGTGGCCAGCGACTGCGACATGGCCAGCAGCGCGGACTTGGCCATCTTATAAGCCCCGTATTTCGCCTGGGAGTGCCGGATCACCATGGAATTGACGTTGACGACCGAGCCTCTTGCCTCCGCTAGCGCCGGCGTGCAGGCCTGGGTGAGCCGCAAGGCGCCCAGCACGGTCAGCTCGATGGCGTCGCGAATGTGCTGAAACGTGGTGTTGGCCAACGGTTTCATCGACGGCACCCGGAACGCGTTGTTGATCAGCACATCGATCCTGCCGTACGCCTCCAGGGCGGTGTCAACCAGGTTCTTCACCTGATCTTCGTCGGTGATGTCGGTGCACACCGGCACCGCGCGATGCCCGGTATCGATGATCTCCTTGGCCAGGTCATCCAGCCGACCGGCGGTGCGGGCAGCCAGCACCAGGTCGGCGCCGTCGCGTGCGCATCTGTGTGCCAATGTGGTCCCCAGCGCGGGACCAACCCCACTGATCACCACTACTTTTCGCTTGAGCATCCCGGTCATCGTCACCCCAACATCCTGGCCGCAATTTGCTGTTGACGCAGCGTGATTCGTGCGCGCCACTCGTCGTCGGAAATCTTGTTGTGCTCGAAATACGGCAGCTTAGCCGGCATCGCGTCGAAGTCGACCAGCTCGACGGTCGGCCCGTCGGCCTCGGTCAGCTCACGAGACACCCGCTGCCAGCGGAACTGCAGGAAACCCTGTCGGTGGCCCAGCGTCTCCACCCAGTTGGTCACTCCCGGATTCTGGTCGGCGACCACGATGCGCACCTTGCCGTCCGGATCCGCTTGGGCCTGAGTGTTGTTCAGCGAGGTCTGGTGATTGATGTAATCCAGCGAGATGTACCACATGCTGCCCAGCTGGAAGCCCAGATAGGGAGCGTCGGAGACCGGCACCGTGATCACCAGCGCCTGATCGGGCCGCAGCTCGAAATGCCCGGCGGACGAGTATTGGGTCGCCAGACCGCCCGGAGTGAGCCGGGGCGCCACCATCGTGTTGACCGTGATGTTCAGGTAAAACCACTGCGGAAACTGCAGCCACGTCTTCACCCGGGTCACCAGCTGTTTTCCCGCTGTGGCGTAACGCTTTTCGATGGTCTCGCGAGTCAGCGGCGGCGGTGCGGTTCCCGCGGTGTCCAGCCTGCAGATGGTCAGCGTGCCGCGCCGCGCCGACCAGTCGCCGTACACCTCGCGCATCACCAGTTGCCCCGGGCTGCTCGGCCGGAACCGCCACTCGAAGCTACCGTCGTCGGCGACCTCGAGTTCACGGTCGTCGAACGCCGCCTGGCTGACGGGCACGTTGTCGTCGGTGTATTCGCCGCCGAGGAGCTGGAAACTCAGGTCGGTGGTGGTGCCACGCCGGCCGGCGACCACGTAATCGCGGTCGGCGTGCACCCGGGTGCCGAAGTAGAGGGTGTCGGGGTTGTCCAGACCCATCTTGGTGAACGGGCCGGTGCCCGACTGCAGGAAAGGATGGTCGCGCTCGTAGTCGAAGGCCAGATGCGTGCAGCCGGCAATGCAGCCGGCCAGGTACTGCAATCCTTCGAGCAAATCGGCTTCGGTCTCGATGTGCGGTGCGGCGACCACGAGTTTTTCGGCCTCCGCGATCGCCGCGGTTAGGGGGCCGGAAAAGGGAGTGTCGAACACGCCCTCGACGCTAGAACGTGTTCCTGTTTTGAGTCAATGGCGAACATTTCCGCGCGTCGTCTACGGCTATCGAGGACGACGCCCGATCACTACGATGTGCACTGGTTGGCCAGCGTGATCAGTGCCTGCCGCACGTCGGGGTGCCGGTTGAGGTAGTCGATCAGATTGCCGCCCGACCCCTCCGCCTGGGACCTGGCCGTCAGCTCCGCCTTAACGGTGGGATGGCGGTCCAGGTACGACTGGACGGTTTGGGATGCGGTTTGACCCACGGTGGTAGTGCACTCGGCGTTGGCCACCGGCACCGCGATCAGCGCCGTGGCGCTCAGGACACCACCGGCAAGCAGGCCGCACAATACGCGGCGAACAGGGCTGGAAGTCTCGCTCATGCGAACAAGGCTACGCCCGTCAGCCATGACTAGGCGATTGCTGGTGTGACCTACGCCGATGCCGTCTCGGGCGGCAGCTCCACGCGGATCCGAGCTTCCGATCCGGATTCTTCCGCCTCTTCGGCTTTCGCCGGTTTGGCTGCTTTCGGCGCCGAGATCGTTGCTGATGGTGCCGCCGCGGTCGGCGTCGAGACTAGCGGTATCCCCGCCGCCGGCGCCTCTTCCACGGTCTCTTGCACTGCCGCTTCAGCTGCCGGCGTTTCCGCTACCGGTGGTTCCGCGGCCTTCACCGGGGCTGCCGGCGCTGCCATACTCGGACTTGCCCCCGTCGATCCCGAGGCTGCCATTGCTGCCGAGGAGACCATCATGGCGGCAGGACTCAAAAGACCCGCGGCTCCGGTACCGATATTGGGACTGGCGACGCTTCCGGCGCCGGTGGCGCCCGTACCGCCGAGGCCGGCGGTCGAATCACCCGTGGCGGCCGTGCCAACGACATCGTTGCCCGCACTCGCGTAGCCGGCGCCGCCGCCGCTCGTCGCCACAGCGGCACTCGCCGCCACAGCGGCGCCGCCCGCGCCGATGCCGGCGCCGCCGACACCAGCGCTGCCGACGCCGTCACCGCCAGCGCTTGCGGCGGCGCCGCCGTCGCCGGTGCCGCCGGCAGCACCGCCGCTACCCGCATTCGGCGTGCCGCCGCCCGCGCTCGAGCCGGCGCCGCCGCCGCCCATGCCCATGCCCCCGCTGGCCAGGCCCGACAGCCCCGACAGGCCCTGCAAAGCCTGCGGCAGACCACCCGACATCAGCTGCGATGCCGCCGCCGACGCCCCGCCGTGATAGCCCACCATCGCGGTCACGTCCTGGGCCCACATCTCCTCGTAGTGGCTCTCGGTCGCCGCAATCGCCGGCCAGTTTTGCCCGAACAGATTCGCCATCACCAAATTCACCAGTGAGTTGCGATTGGCCGCCACCGTCAACGGATGGACCGTCGCGGCCAACGCGGCCTCAAACGCACTGGCCACCGCCTCTGCCTGGGCGGCCGCCCCCATAGCCTGAGTCGACGCCGCACTCAACCACCCGGAGTAGGGGGCCGCCGCGGTCAGCATCGCCTTTGCGGCCGCACCCTGCCACGCCTGACTCGCAAGGTTCGAGGTCAGCGATGAAAACGACTGCGCGGCGGACGACAGCTCCGAGGCCAACCCATTCCATGCCGCCGAGGCCTGCAACATAGGGCCCGAGCCCGCACCGGAGAACATCAGCAATGAATTGATCTCCGGCGGCAACGTCAAGAAACTCATCAATCACTCCAGATGCAATGCAATCGACTATGTGTACCGTAAGCCAAGCTCCGCCGAGATTCACGCTTTCCGACAACACTGCAGCTGATCGGCCCGGCGCCGGCAAAGTTCGCCAGCGACTCGAGTTTACTGCGTTACGGCGTCGTCCAGCTCGCGCTTGATTTCCAGCGCGATGTCGATGAGCTGGTCTTCCTGGCCGCCGATGAGTTTGCGCTGACCAGCGCGGTGCAACAGCTGGTGGGCCGGGACGCCGTAGCGCTCGGCCTGCCGCACGGCGTGCTTGAGGAAGCTGGAATACACCCCGGAGTACCCCATGATCAGCGCGTTGCGGTCGAGCAGGCATTCGGCCGGCATGGCCGGCCGCACCACGTCCTCGGCGGCGTCGGCGATGTCGAAGAAGTCGATGCCGGTCTTGACGCCGATCTTGTCGAAAACACCGATCAGGGCCTCCACCGGCGCGTTGCCCGCACCCGCACCGAAGCGGCGCACACTGCCGTCGATCTGCTTGGCGCCCGCACGCACCGCCTCCACCGAGTTGGCCACCCCCAGCCCGAGGTTTTCGTGCCCGTGGAAGCCCACCTGGGCGTCCTCGCCGAGCTCGGCGACCAGCGCCGACACCCGGTCGGCCACCCCGTCGAGCACCAGGGCGCCGGCGGAGTCGACCACGTAGACGCACTGGCAACCGGCGTCGGCCATGATGCGCGCCTGCGCGGCGAGCTTCTCCGGCGGAATGGTGTGGGCCATCATCAAGAATCCGACGGTTTCCAGGCCCAGCTCGCGGGCCAGCCCGAAATGCTGGATCGACACGTCGGCCTCGGTGCAGTGGGTGGCGATCCGGCAGATCGACCCGCCGTTGTCCTGCGCTTCCTTGATGTCCTCCTTGGTGCCCACCCCGGGCAGCATCAAGAACGCGATCCTGGCCTCTTTGGCCGTCTGCGCGGCCAGTTTGATGAGTTCCTGCTCTGGGGTCTTGGAGAAGCCGTAGTTGAACGACGACCCGCCCAGGCCGTCGCCGTGGGTCACCTCGATCACCGGCACACCCGCGGCATCCAGCGCCGACACGATGGCGTGGACCTCTTCCTTGGTGAATTGGTGCCGTTTGTGGTGCGACCCGTCGCGCAACGACGTGTCCGTGATCCGGACGTCCCACAGGCCTTGAAAACCTTCGAAAATGTGATCGGTCATCGCGTGGTACCTCCTGCGACGGACAGGGTCTCTTTGGCGATCTCCTCGCCGACCTTGGTGGCGGCCGCGGTCATGATGTCGAGGTTGCCCGCATACGGCGGCAGGTAATCGCCGGCACCCTCGACCTCGATAAAGGTGGTGACCACGGCCTGGCCGCCGGAGTTGAGCGACGGCTCGTCGAACTGCGGCTCGTTGAGCAATCGGTACCCCGGCACGTAGGTCTGCACCTCGGCCACCACGTCGCGGATGGACTTGGCGATCGCATCGCGGTCGGCGTCCTCGGCGATGGCGCAGAAGATGGTGTCGCGCATGATCATTGGCGGATCGGCGGGGTTCAAGATGATGATCGCCTTGCCGCGCGCGGCGCCGCCGATCGTCTGCACGCCCTTGCTGGTGGTCTTGGTGAACTCGTCGATGTTGGCCCTGGTGCCGGGTCCCGCCGAGACCGAAGCGACCGACGCGACGATCTCGGCGTAGGGCACCCCGCCTTGTTCGGCGACCGCCCGCGACACCGCGTACACGATGGGAATGGTGGCCTGTCCCCCGCAGGTGATCATGTTGACGTTCGGTGCGTCCAGGTGCTCGCGCAGGTTCGCCGGCGGGATCACCGGCGGGCCCACGGCGGCCGGCGTCAGGTCAATCGCCCGGATCCCGGCGGCCGCATACTTCGGCGCCGCGTCCTTGTGCACGTAGGCGCTGGTCGCCTCGAACACCAGGTCGGGCTTTTCGGGCTGCGCCAAAAGCCAGTCGACACCTTCGTGGGTGGTCTCCAAACCCAGCTTGCGGGCCCGCGCCAGGCCTTCGCTTTCCGGGTCGATGCCCACCATCCAGCGCGGTTCCAGCCAGTCCGATCGCAACAATTTGTACAGCAGGTCGGTACTGATATTTCCCGACCCGACAATCGCTACTTGCAAGGCCACAGTCGCCTTAGACGGCATGTTGCTCCTTATTCGAACGACAGCCGAACCGAACCCAGCCCGGCGAAGTCGGCGACAAACGCGTCACCTGGGCGCGCGTCGATTGCGAACGTGCATGACCCGGGTAACACGATGTCACCTTTTCGCAGCCGTACCCCAAAGCTTTCCACCTTGCGGGACAACCACGCCACCGCAGTGACCGGATTACCCAGCACCGCGTCGCTGCAGCCCTCGGCGACCACCTCACCATTGCGGGTCAGCACCGCGTCGATCGCCTTGACGTCGACGTCGGCCGGCGAGACCCGGGCCTCACCCAGCACGAAGGCCCCCGACGAGGCGTTGTCGGCGATCGTGTCGCATATCTTGATCTGCCAGTCCCTGATCCTGGTGTCGACCATCTCGATGGACGGGACCAGGGCTGCGGTGGCCGCCAGCACGTCGTCCTCGGTGCAATCGGCTCCGGGCAGGTCGGCCGACAAGATGAAGCCGACTTCGACCTCCACCCGCGGGTATAGGTACCTGGCCGCCTTGACCGGGGTGTGTTCGAACACCTGCATCTCGTCGAGCAGATGCCCATAGTCCGGCTCGTCGACGCCCATCATCTGCTGCATGACCTTGCTCGACAGGCCCACCTTGTGGCCCAGCACCCGGGCCCCTTCGGCGACTCGCTGACGAATATTGATCAGCTGGATCTCGTAGGCGTCCACGACGTCGATATCGGGGTAAGTGTCCGTCAGCGGAGCGATCGGTTCCCGGCTCCGCTCGGCCTGGGCCAAGTCGGCGGCCAGCTCATCGCGGGTGGCAACACTGAGCATTTCCCGGAAGTCCCCTCGCCCTACACTGGTACGTGTGACCGGGCCGGTAGCGCCCGACCCGGGCAATTCTATAACGTGTTCTACATGACAGCACAGGACTACGACGTCGTCGTGGTCGGGAGCGGCGCCGCCGGCATGGTTGCTGCCCTCACCGCCGCGCATCACGGCCTCTCGACTCTAGTCATCGAGAAGGCTCCGCACTACGGCGGGTCGACGGCGCGCTCGGGCGGTGGTGTCTGGATTCCCAACAACGAGGTACTCAAGCGCGACCGCGTGCGGGACACCCCCGAGGCGGCCCGCACCTACCTTTACGGGATCATCGGCGACGTCGTCGAACCGGAGCGCATCGACACCTACCTCGAGCGCGGGCCTGAGATGCTGTCGTTCGTGCTCGAGCACACGCCGCTAAAGATGTGTTGGGTGCCGCGCTACTCCGACTACTACCCCGAGGCGCCGGGCGGCCGCGCCGAAGGCCGTTCGATCGAACCGAAGCCGTTCAACGCCCGCAAGCTCGGCGTGGACGAGGCCGGGCTCGAACCCGCGTACGGCAAGGTGCCGCTCAATGTCGTTGTGATGCAGCAGGACTATATGCGCCTCAACCAGCTCAAGCGGCACCCGCGGGGCTTGCTGCGCAGCCTGAAGGTCGCCGCCCGCACGATGTGGGCAAAGGCAACCGGCAAGAACCTGGTCGGCATGGGCCGTGCCTTGATCGCCCCGTTGCGGATCGGCCTGCAGCGGGCTGGCGTTCCGGTGGTGCTGAACACCGCGCTGACCGACCTGTACGTCGAGGACGGCATGGTGCGCGGGGTTTATGTGCGTGATACCGGTGCGTCCGAATCCACTGAGCCTCAGCTGATTCGGGCTCGGCGCGGGGTGATCCTGGCCTCCGGCGGCTTCGACCACAACGAACAGATGAGGGTGAAGTATCAGCGCGCGCCGATCACCACCGACTGGACCGTCGGCGCGAAGGCGAACACCGGCGACGGCATCCTCGCGGGCGAGAAACTCGGCGCTGCACTGGATCTGATGGAGGACGCGTGGTGGATCCCGACGGTGCCCCTGGTGGGCGCGCCGTGGATCGCGCTGTCCGAGCGCAACTCACCGGGCGCGATCATGGTCAACATGTCCGGCAAGCGGTTCATGAACGAATCGCTGCCCTACGTCGAGGCCGGTCACAAAATGTACGGCGGCGACCACGGCCAGGGTACCGGACCGGGCGAGAACATCCCGGCCTGGCTGGTGTTCGACCAGCAGTACCGGGATCGATACTTCTTCGCCGGACTGCAAGCGGGACAACGTATTCCGCGCAAGTGGATGGAATCCGGTGTCATCATCAAGGCCGACACGCTCGAGGAGCTGGCCGGCAAGGCCGGCCTTCCGGTCGACGAATTCACCGCGACCGTGCAGCGTTTCAACGGCTTTGCGCGGTCGGGCGTCGACGAGGACTACCAGCGCGGCGTAAGCGCCTACGACAAGTACTACGGCGACCCGACCAACAAGCCCAATCCCAATCTAGGCGAGCTCACGCACCCACCGTATTACGCCGCCAAGATGGTGCCCGGGGACCTGGGCACCAAGGGCGGCATCCGCACCGACGTCCACGCACGTGCGCTGCGCGACGACGGCAGCATCATCGAAGGCCTTTACGCCGCCGGCAATGTCAGTGCCCCGGTGATGGGACACACCTACCCCGGTCCGGGTGGCACCATCGGACCGGCGATGACCTTCGGTTACCTGGCCGCCCTCCACATCGCGGGAGAGTCCTGAGATGCCTATCGATGTAGATGTCGCGCTGGCCGCGCAGCTGGAGCCCATCGAATTCTCCTGGTCCAGTACCGATGTGCAGCTTTACCACCTGGGACTTGGCGCCGGCGCGGATCCCATGGACCCGCGCGAGCTGCGCTACCTGGTGGACGACACCCCGCAGGTACTGCCGACGTTTGGCAACGTGGCCGCCACCTTTCACGCCACCAAGCCGCCGACCGTCCAGTTTCCCGGTATCGACATCGAGCTGAGCAAGGTGTTGCACGCCAGCGAACGGGTGGAAGTGCCCGCGCCGCTGCCGCCTTCGGGCTCGGCGCGAGCCGTCACCCGGTTCACCGATATCTGGGACAAGGGCAAGGCCGCCGTGATCTGGAGCGAGACGACGGCGACCGCACCCGACGGCACAGTGCTGTGGACGCAGCGACGGTCGATCTACGCCCGCGGCGAGGGCGGATTCGGTGGTGAGCGCGGACCGTCCACGTCCGACGCCGCGCCGGACCGGGCGCCCGATCTAGAGGTCGCGATGCCGATTCTGCCGCAGCAGGCGCTGCTGTACCGGCTCTGCGGCGACCGCAATCCGCTGCACTCCGATCCCGAATTCGCCTCTGCCGCAGGATTTCCCCAGCCCATCTTGCACGGCCTGTGCACCTACGGGATGACCTGCAAGGCGATCGTCGACACGCTGCTGGACGGCGATGCCACGGCCGTAGCGGCCTACGGCGCGCGCTTTGCCGGTGTGGCATTCCCCGGTGAAACCCTCACGGTGAACATCTGGAAGGACGACGGCCGACTGGTGGCCGGCGTTGTCGCGCCTTCGCGCGACAACGCCGTCGTGCTCGGCGGCGTCGAACTCGTCCCGGTCTAGAGCCTCTTCCCTCCGCGCTCCTTCCGCGCTTTGCGCCGAGCGCGGCGTTTTCTCCGCCGAGCGTCACGCCAGAGTGGCGCCGGCATGCGAGCGTCACGCCAGCGTGCCCCCCGCAAGCGGGAGGTGCCCTCCAGCTCGGCAGGCCAATGCGGCTCGAACACGCCTAATGATCTCGACGGGCCGATCCCCCGCGACCGCTCGGACCACGATCCAGCCGAGCCGCTCGAGCTTTTCTCGTCGCCGAATATCCCAGGCATAGCGACGCCGATCGGTTCGGTGCCTCCTCGCCGTCGTACTCAGCCGCGACTTTGACGTCCTCCCAACCCATATCGAGGTAGGCGAACACGTCGCCAGACTCGTCTTCGACCGGAATCTGTGTTTGCGGTCGTGGCAGGCCCGCCCGTATTAGCAGCAGTCGAAGCCACGTTTCCTTTGGCGACTGCGCCCCGCCGTCGACCAGATCGATCGCGGTCCGCGCCAGATTTATTCCGCGTCGGCCGGGATACCGCCGCACGAGCGACTCAAGCTCAGCCATCTTCAGGCCGGTGGCGCGCACCAGGGCGTCGATTGCTGCCACCGCTTCGTCGATCGGGTACCAGCACCCCAAGTCAAGCGCCGTCCGTGCCGGCGTTGTCACGGGTACACCGTCAATCAGCACGACCTCATCATCTTCGCTATGATCACCACGAACTCGCAGGCCTGGCAACGGATTTCTGTTGCTGTGGAGAATTTCAAATGGTGCTGCGGCGTCCACCCACTCCGCACCGTGCAGCGCCGAAGCCGACAGCCCCGCGACAATGCCCCGGCGTCGTGACCACAGCCATCCCGCGCGGGCGCGAACGAGCGGAGTCACCTCGACACCCGGGCTGACATAGACCCCGCGGAACAACTTGATGTACCGAGTCCGCAGGGCGCTCTTGACAACCTCTCCGTTGGCGACCGCCTCACTACCGATGAATGGCTCCGCCATGCCGGCAGGGTTCCACGAGTCGCCTCGAGCGGCACGTCAGCTCAATCGTGTTATCCACAAGGTCACCCCAGCGTGACGCTGACCGCCGCCAGTAACTCCAGCGTGACGCTCGGGACGCCAGCGATCACGCGCGGCTAGAAAGACCGGCAGCGGCACGGATCTGCCGGCGCGCCGCGGTGCGGTCAGCGTCGGGAAATATATAGTGGCTCAGCGCGGTTCGCGCAATGGCGCCGGCAAGGTCGCCGGGGTCCACCGGTGGGGCGGATGCGTTCTCGCGGGCCCAGCGCCGAAAGACCACCATCAACACTTCGGTCAGCATGGGCAGCGCTTGGGCCATTTGTTCGTGTGCGAACCCCGGCTCGAGGTCGAGCAGCCGCCCGGGCGGTTGATCCTCGACGAACGTCGCGACGACGTCGACCGCGGCTTCTAGCCGTGCGATCCCGACGACTCCGGACGTCGCTTTGTCCATCGCCGCGCCGAACCGCCGGCGTTCGCGTTTTCCCAGCGCATCGATGAGTTCTTCTTTGGACACAAAGTAGCGATAAATGGTGGGCCGTGACACCCTGGCCAGGGTCGCCACGTCCGAGAGCGACATCTTCCGAGCACCCGTCCGGAACACGAGCCGCTGGGCGGCGTCGAGGATGCGGTCGGACAAATCTCCGTGATCCGAGCTGGATTTGGGCGATGCGGCAATCGACACGACGGCAGCCCTAGAGTCTGCCGAGGTCGCGTAGCCACGTGATCAGCAGTCGCAGTCCGTCGTCAAAGGACATGGGCTGGTAGCCGAGGCGCTTGGTGGTCAGGTTGTCCTTCGTTCTGGGTCTGCGGACGCTCTTGGCCGCGGCTTCCGCGATGGCCATCAGGGTAGGCCCGAACTCGGCAGTCAACGCCTCGGGATCCGTGCGGTAGTCGAGATCCTCGACGCGGTGGTCGATTCCGGCAATCTCGCAGGCGCGATTTATGCCACGGGCGGTGCTGAAGGTGTCCTCGGGTCGCCCGACCAACAGGTAGCGCTCACCGGACACGCCGTCGTCCAGCGCGGCGATCGAGCCGTTCGCGACATCCGCGCCAGCCACCCAGGTCACCGGAAAAGCGAGATAGCGCTTGATTTTTCCACGCATTCCTGCCAGCAGGACTCGGTTGAAGCTGGTGCGGTGCAAGGCGCGTTCCACCACCAGCCCAGGACCGAAGATCGCGCCTGGGTGGCAAGTCAACACATCTTGGCCCGCCGCCGCGCGTCGGTGTGCTTCCAGAAAGGCGGCGAGCTTGGTGACCGTGTAGGGGTCGTTCGGCGGGTTGTCAAGAACGGGAGCCTCTTCGAAGTCGAGGCCAGTGCTCAGATTGAGGAAGGTGGCGGTGCTCAGAGCCACGACCCGGCGCATTCCATGGGCTTTGGCCGCATCCAGGACGTTGGTGGTGCCGACCATGTTGACGGCCTTGAAGTCTTCCAGGTCCTGACTGGCGCCGCCCAGCAGTGCCGCGGTGTGGATAGCCGCCTCGGCCCCCTCTGCCGCGCGCAGTACATCGTTCGCGTCGCGGATGTCGCCCTTGACCAGTTCGACGCCGATCTCCGCCAGTGCGGCGGCTTCGTCCGGATTGCGGACCAGGGCGCGAACCTGGTCGCCGCGCCGCGTCAGCTGCTCGCAGACGTTGCCTCCGGTCTGCCCGGTGGCGCCGGTGACGAAGATCGTGGTGGACATGGCAGCCCTCCGGGTTGTTACAAATCGAACAGATTCAGTGATGAATGTAAACCTTTATGTGGGATCGTTCTATATTCGGGGTCATGGCACTGGATCCCTCAAGCGTTCTTCTGACCGATCGCGTCGCGGTCGTCACCGGCGGCGGCGCCGGCATCGGGCGCGGCATCGCGGCTGGGCTGACGGCATTCGGCGCGCGGGTCGCGATCTGGGAACGCAACCCCGAGTCGTGTGCGTCGGCCGCCGAGCAGATCGGTGCGCTGGGTATCGCCGTCGACGTCCGCGACAGTGCCGCGGTGGACGCCGCTCTGGCGCAGACCTCCACCGAACTCGGGACGGTGTCGATCCTGGTCAACAACGCCGGCGGAGTTTTCTGGTCCGGGATCCTCGACACCAGCGAAAACGGTTGGGACGCACTGTACAAGGCGAACCTGCGTCACATCTACCTGTGCACGCAGCGGGTGGCGCGTGTCCTCGTCGAGCAGAAAATGCCGGGCAGCATCATCAGTGTCACCTCGATCGAAGGTGTCCGTGCCGCACCGGGTTATGCGACCTACGCCGCGGCCAAGGCCGGTGTCATCAACTACACCAAGACCGCGGCACTCGAGCTTGCCCCGCATGGGATTCGGGTAAACGCACTGGCTCCGGATATCACCCTGACGGAAGGCATCAGGCAAATTGCGCCGCCGGGCTCCGAGCAGCGATTCGGCCTCACGGTCCCGATGGGCCGCGCCGGTCATGTCGACGAGATGGCCGGCGCGGCAGTGTTTCTGGCGTCCGACATGTCCAGCTACATCACCGGTCAGACGATCCACGTCGACGGCGGCACCCATGCCGCCAGCGGCTGGTATCACCACCCGGAGACCGGCGCATACGCACTCGGCCCCACCAGTACCTAATTCGGGACCGATCTACGCGACGTGAGAAATATGAGCGTGAGAAGCTTTCACCAACTCAGCGACGTGTGGCCCAGCAGCATGCCAGCGAAACGGTCTGGGCTGCGCGAGGCCGCGGCGACAATGCTCTGCTGAGCCTCAGCATCCAGGCGGCTATCTGGCATCACCTCGCGTGTTTTGGGCCGGAAGAATCCGGACCAGGAGCCTCATAACGGCCACGACTAAACAGCGATGGTCGCGGACCCCGCGGTTGGCGCTCGGGCACTAGCGCGACAAGGAGCAAGAAACCCAGGACAAAGCTTCCGCCAAAAAGGGATGCGACCGACCAGAAGGAATTCGGGTATGCCTGGTGGCCGTGAATGTGGACGTCCACGGTCTGACCCCGATGCGACGGCACGCCATGGACGGTCACCGTCTGTTCGGTTCCATCGGCTGGCCGCCACACTCCAGTGCAATCCGTCCTGTCTGGTGCTCTACCTCCGGTTGTCCAGCATCTCCCGAGTTCGACGCGAGCGGGGATGCCGGAATGCTGCGCCCACAAGTGGTACCCGCCAAAAGCGATCAAGACCAACGAATACAGACCAACCCCCAAAGAAACAGAACAGAACACCACCACGACGCAGGCGGCCACGCCCGATTCGCCGAGGCGTTGGTCCATCCGACTGTGGTGCATACGGCGGCCCTTCCGGTGGTTGTTCACTGAAGGGTGGTTGCTCGCCGTAACTCATGTTCGTAATGGTGGAGCAAATGGGTGCGAAGTCTCAAGGCTATGCAAGACGCGTGAATAGCGGAGCCCCTCAACCGCTCCAACTAAGTCCACTTCCGGCTGGCCGACCACCGTTCTAGCCGTCAAGCCGTGCACTGCGGTTTCGGGCCAGGCCCGTAATTCGTCTATCCGCGGATTGTCGTCGCCGCGCCAATCCCGCCCGCGCCTCCCGTAACTATCGCGACCTTTCCGGCAAGTCTTGACATCGTCGACTCCTTCTCACTGACGCACAAAAAAGATAGCCTGATTAGATGCCGCGTATTGCACCAATCCCCATGGCAGAGCTCAGCTCTCACTCCCGTGAAATCGTGGACGCTGGCGTTGCCGCCGGCCTCTACGCGACGCCGGTGCCCTTGCAGATCTTCGCCTACCGCAGTGCACAGCTCGACCAGGTCAATATGGCCAGGACCAGCCTCGGCACCGGCACCCTGCTCGGTGGCCGGATCCTGGAATTGCTGCGCATACGCAGCGCCCAACTCGGCGAATGCGAACCCTGCAGCCAGTCACGCAAACACGACTCGATCACCGATGAGGATGTCGCGTGCCTGCTCGCGCCCGGCCATGGCACGCTCACCCCGCAGGAGCGGATGGCCGTCGAGTTCATCGACCTGCTCTCCGCCGACCACCATGCCATGGACGACGAGTTCTATAAGCGATTGAGTGAGCATTTCACCGCCGCACAGATCATCGAGCTCGGGTTCACCTGCGCTGGGGTGATGGGCTTGCACCGCTTCATCCACACCCTCGACGTTTACGGCGATTCGCCGCCCGTCATCGAATACAACCAGGATCAGGTCGATAGCGCGAAGCCGGCCTGATCGCGGGGCAAGCGAGCTAGCCCAAAATCAAGCCCGAAGTCGGCACCCCGGTCCCCGCGGTGACGAGCACATGTTCGACGTCGGGCACCGGATTCACCGAGGTGCCGCGCAACTGCCGCACCCCTTCGGCGATGCCGTTCATGCCATGGATGTAGGCCTCACCGAGCTGGCCGCCGTGCGTGTTGATGGGAAGTCGCCCGCCCACCTCGATAGCGCCTCCGGCGATGAAGTCCTTGGCCTCACCCTTGCCGCAGAAGCCCAACTCCTCCAACTGAATCAGGGTGAACGGGGTGAAGTGGTCGTAGAGCACTGCAGTCTGAATGTCGGCCGGGTTTAAACCTGATTGCTGCCAAAGCTGCTGGCCCACCAAGCCCATCTCGGGCAGGCCCAGTTCGGGCCGGTAATAGCTGACCATCGTGTACTGGTCGGGGCTGGAACCCTGCGACGCCGCCTCGATGACCGCCGGCCCCTGCTTGAGGTCCCGGGCCCGTTCAACCGATGTCACCACGATCGCCACCGCGCCGTCGGTCTCCTGACAGCAATCCAGCAGCCGCAACGGCTCGGCGATCCACCGCGAATTCTGATGGTCCTCAATGGTTATCGGCTTCTCGTAGAAGTACGCCTTGGGGTTCTTCGCGGCGTGCTTGCGGTCGGCCACCGACACCACGCCGAAGTCCCGGCTGGTCGCGCCGGACAGGTGCATGTAGCGCTGGGCGATCATGGCCACCTGCGCCGCCGGGGTCGAAAGCCCGTGTGGATAAGAGAAGGAGTTGTCCGCCGTCGTCGAATCGGCTTGGGCGCCGGCGCTTCCCACCAACCGCGTCTGCACCTGCCCGAACCGCATGCCGGACCGCTCGTTGAACGCCCGGTACGCCACCACGACGTCGGCCACCCCGGTCGCGACGGCCATGGCCGCATGCTGGACGGTCGCGCACGCGGCCCCACCGCCATAGTGGATCTTGGAGAAGAACTTCAGCTCGCCGATGCCGGCCGCCCGCGCGACAGCGATCTCGGTGTTGGAGTCCATCGTGAACGTGGTCAGTCCGTCCACATCGGCCGGGCTCAGGCCCGCATCGTCCAACGCATCCAACACCGCCTCTGCCGCCAGCCGCAACTCGCTGCGCCCCGAATTCTTCGAGAAGTCGGTGGCCCCGATGCCGACGATCGCCGCCTTACCGGACAACACTAGGCATCCCCAATCGCCAGGGTGGCGGTCGCGATGACATGGTCGCCAAGGCTGTTGCGGCCCACCACCTTTACCGTGATCAGGCCGTCCTGCACGGCGGTCACCTCACCGGAGAACGTTACCGTGTCGTAGGCGTACCACGGCACCCCCAGCCGCAGCCCGATCGACTTGATCAACGCCGACGGCCCCGCCCAATCGGTGACGTAACGCTGCACCAGCCCGGTGTCGGTCAGGATATTGACGAAGATGTCCTTGGAGCCCTTGGCCTGCGCCTTGTCCCGGTCGTGGTGCACATCCTGAAAGTCGCGGGTGGCAAGGGCCGTCGAGATGATGAATGTGGGATCGCCATAGAGCTTGAGCTCGGGCAACACCGTCCCCACTTCAATGACCGGTGCGCTCATGCGTCAGGCTCCCAGGCGTAGAGGGTCCACTCCGGTCCGGAATCACCGGCCGGGAAGTCGATATACGTTGCACGGACGGGCATTCCGATCTTAACCGTCGCGTGGTCGACGTTGCGCAGCTCACCCAGCATGCGAACGCCTTCTTCGAGTTCCACCAACGCGATGACGAAAGGCAGGGTTCGGCCGGGCACTTTCGGCGCGTGGTGCACCACGAAGCTGAACACCCTGCCCTTGCCACTGGCCACCACGTAGTCAATCGGTAAGGATTTGTCCTGCCACACCGCCGGCACCGGCGGGTGCTGCAGGCTGCCGTCGGGCCGCCGCTGGATCCTCAGCTCGTGCGCCTCGACGCCCTCCCAGAAGAATGCGGTGTCGCGTGACACCGAGGGACGCATCATGGCGTCGGCATCCAAATCTTCAGGCATGGAGACTTCGGCGGCCGGCGCCTCCGCTTCACGCGGCTTGAATTTGAGGATGCGCCACTCCATCTCGGCGACATCCTCGTCACCGACGCGCCAAGTGATGTGCTGGTTGATGAAATAGCCTTCACCGAGGGCGGTCTGCTTCGGGCCGACCACGTCGCGCATCTCGGAGGCAACGCTGACCTCCTCGCCCGGCCGGAGATACCGGTGGTAGGTCTGCTCACAGTTGGTCGCAACCACGCCGATATAGCCCGCTTCGTCGAACAGCTTCATCAACGGGCCTATGGGATCGTCGGTGGGGCGTTCCCCAGCCAGGCCGAACATCGTCCATACCTGAATCATCGCCGGTGGAGCCACGATTCCCGGATGTCCGGCATCGCGGGCCGCGGCCTCGTCGGTGTAGATCGGGTTGCGGTCCCCAAGGGCTTCCACCCAGTTGTTGATCGTCGGCTGGTTCACCGGATCCCGGCCCGCGCGTGGTTTGGCGACGACGGACGCCGTGATCTCCGCGACGGCTTCCGCGATAGCGTTCGCGTCGGTCATCTTGGCACCCGCGGCACCTTGAGGCCGGCGGCCGCGATCATCTCACGCATGACTTCGTTCACGCCTCCGCCGAAGGTGATCACCAGATTGCGCTTGGTCTGAGAGTCAAGCCAGTTCAGCAGCTCGGCGGTATCCGACTCGGCGGGGTTGCCGTACTTGCCGACGATCTCCTCGGCGAGTCGGCCGATGTACTGAATGCGCTCCGTGCCAAAGACTTTCGTCGACGCGGCGTCGGCCACATTAATGTCTTCGCCAGCTGCCGCGACCTGCCAATTCAGCAATTCGTTGATCCGCCACATCGCATAAATCTCACCCAGCGCGCGTTTGACGTCGTCGTGATCGATCGGCGTGACACCGTCACCGCCTGGCTTGGACGCCCATGCGTGCAACCGGTCGTAGATGCCGGCGACCCGGCCCGCCGGGCCCAGCATCACCCGCTCGTTGTTCAGCTGGGTGGTGATCAGCCGCCACCCGCCGTTCTCCTCGCCGACCAGCATGTCGGCCGGCACCCGCACGTCGTTGTAGTAAGTCGCGTTGGTGTGGTGGGCGCCGTCGGACAGGATGATCGGCGTCCAGGAGTAGCCGGGATCCTTCGTGTCGACGATTAGAATCGAAATGCCTTTGTGCTTAACTGCTTCCGGGTCGGTGCGGCAGGCCAGCCAGATGTAGTCGGCGTCGTGGGCACCCGTGGTGAAGATCTTCTGCCCGTTGACGATGTAATGGTCGCCATCGCGAACGGCCGTCGTGCGCAACGACGCCAGGTCGGTGCCGGCCTCCGGCTCGGTGTAGCCGATCGCGAAGTGCACCTCACCGGCCAAGATCGCCGGCAGGAACTTCTTCTTCTGCATCTCATTGCCAAAGACCTGCAGGGTGGGGCCCACCGTCTGCAGCGTCACGGCGGGCAGTGGTACATCGGCCCGATGGGCCTCGTTGACGAAGATCTGCTGCTCGATCGGACCAAAGCCCAGCCCGCCGAACTCCTTTGGCCACCCGACACCGAGCTTGCCGTCCTGGCCCATACGCCGGATCACCGCGCGGTAGGCGGCGTTGTGGCGGTCCTCCCCCATCGCCTTCATCTCTTCGGCCGAGATGAGGTTCGAAAAGTATTGGCGTAGTTCGGCTTGCAGCTGGCGCTGTTCCGGGGTCAGTTCGATGAACATTGCGCTCCCACCAGGTCGAGACGATGCGACGGCCCGCCCACCAGGCGGGTCAGGTCTTTGATCGTGGAGTAGTAGCGGTGCATCGGGTAGGTGATATCCATCCCGATGCCGCCGTGCAGGTGATGGCAGATCTGCATCACCGGCGGTGCCTGCGACGTCACCCAGTAGCCGAGGACGTCCAGGTCGGCCTCCAGTTGTGGGGCGGGTTCGCCCCTTTCGGATAGCCGCCAGATCACCGACTTCGCCGCCAAATCGATTGTCCGCGACGCGATGTAGACCTCGGCGAGTTGCGCGGCCACGGTCTGGAAAGTCGACAACGGTTTGCCGAACTGTTTGCGGTTTGCCACGTAGTCCGCGGTCAGCCGCAGCGCGCCGGCCACCAGCCCATCGGCAAAAGCGCCGATCATTGCCAGCGCCAGCTGATTGACCCGATGCGGCTGCGCGCCCGCCAGGACATCGGAATCAGCCACAGCGACGTCACTGAATGTCACCGTGTACTCGTCGGAACCACTCGACGTCGGCGTCCGGACCAACTGCATTCCGTCGGCCTTCGGCGAAACCACCACGACCGCGCTGTCGGCCGTGACGATCATCCAATCGGCTTGTTCGGCATATCCGACACCGACTTTGGTGCCCGACAACCGCCCGTGCACGAAGGTAGTCGCGGGCCGGTCGGGCAGCGCCGTGCCGGGCTCGTTGAGCGCCGCGGTCAACAGCCCGCCCTTGGCGACGCCGCCCAGGAAACGATCCTGCTGTTCGGCCGAAGCCAGGTCGAGCAGCGGGATCACCCCGAAACCCAGCGTTGCCAGCGCCGGCGTGCTGGCGCCGTGCCGGCCCACTTCGGTCAGCACCGTCCCGACCTCGGACAGGCCCACACCGTCGCCCCCGAGGCGTTCCGGCACCGGCAGCGCCGTCACGCCGCCGCCAACCAAGGCGCTCCATGAGTTTTCCCGGTCGAGTACCGATGTCACCACATCGGCAACGGCTTCCTGTTCCGCGGTGAGTTCGAAGTCCATCAGTGATCCACCGGGCTGTTGCCGGTGTAGTCGACCTGCCAGTGCTTGATGCCGTTAAGCCAGCCGGACCGCAGCCGCTCCGGCGCCGCGATCGGCTTCAGGTCCGGCATGTGGTCGGCAACCGCGTTGAAGATCAGGTTGATCGTCATGCGAGCCAGGTTGGCGCCGATGCAGTAGTGCGCCCCGGTACCGCCAAACCCGACGTGCGGGTTGGGATTCCGCATGATGTTGAAGGTGAACGGATCCTCAAAGGCCTCGTCGTCGAAGTTGGCCGACCGGTAGAACATCAGCACCCGCTGGCCCTTCTTGATCTGCACGCCACCCAGCTCGTAGTCCTCAAGCGCGGTGCGCTGGAAGGCGGTGATCGGGGTGGCCCAGCGCACGATCTCGTCGGCGGCGGTCTCCGGGCGCTCCCTCTTGTACAGCTCCCATTGGTCGGGGAAGTCGGCGAACGCAATCATCCCCTGCGTAATCGAGTTACGAGTGGTCTCATTGCCGGCCACCGCGAGCATCAGCACGAAGAAGCCGAACTCGTCGTCGGAGAGCTTTTCACCCTCGATATCGGCCTGGATCAGCTGGGTGACGATGTCGTCGCCCGGGTTCTTGGCCCGCTCCTCGGCCATTTTCATCGCGTAGCCGATCAACTCCGCCGACGACATCTTCGGGTCGATGTGGGCGTATTCCGGGTCGTCGTTGCCGGTCATCTCGTTCGACCATTCGAAGATCTTGCCGCGGTCCTCCTGCGGCACACCGAGCAAACCGGCGATGGCCTGCAGCGGCAGCTCGCAGGCCACCTGCTCGACGAAGTCGCCGGAACCCGCCGCCGCCGCCGTTTGGGCGATCTTCTGGGCGCGCTCGCTGAGTTCGGCGCGCAGGCGTTCGACGGACCGCGGCGTGAAACCGCGGGAGATGATCTTGCGCAACCGGGTGTGGTGTGGCGCGTCCATGTTGAGCATGACGAACCGTTGAAGCTCGATGTTCTCCCGCGGCATGTCGTTGTTGAACCGCGGTATCACCCCGTTTTCGTAGCTGGAGAACACGTCGCTGCGCCGCGACACCTCTTTGACGTCGTTGAGTTTGGTGATCGCCCAGTAGCCGCCGTCGTGGAAGCCGCCGCCGGTGCCCGGAGCCTGCTCGTTCCACCAGATCGGGGCGGTCGCCCGCAGCTCGGCAAACTCTTCGACCGGGAGCCGCTCGGAGTAGATATCGGGGTCGGTGAAATCGAACCCGGGCGGAAGATTGGGGCTGGGCACGCTGCTTCTCCTTACTACAGTCCTCGCTGACGAGCTTGGGCTTGGCTGGGCCATCCATACTAGTTGTACTAGTGATGCTCTCTTGCCAGTAAAACATGCCTCCACCGCAGACAAAAGGCACCGAGACATCCTCGCTTGTCAGAATACTGAAACGTGTTCTAGCCTGGCCCCATGGGTAACCCGGTAATCGTTGAAGCCACGCGCAGCCCGATCGGCAAGCGCAATGGATGGCTGTCCGGCCTGCACTCCACCGAGCTACTGGGCGCGGTGCAAAAGGCGCTGGTCGAAAAGGCCGGTATCGACGCCGGCGACGTCGAACAGGTCATCGGCGGCTGTGTCACACAGTTCAGCGAGCAGTCCAACAACATCAGCCGAACGGCGTGGCTGACGGCGGGTTTGCCCGAACACGTCGGCGCCACCACCGTCGACTGCCAGTGCGGCAGTGGCCAGCAGGCCAACCATCTGATCGCCGGGCTGATTGCGATCGGCGCCATCGACATCGGCATCGCCTGCGGCATCGAGGCGATGAGCCGGGTGGGCCTGGGCGCCAACGCGGGTCCGGACCGCTCGCTGATCCGCGCGGCATCGTGGGATATCGACATGCCCGACCAGTTCACCGCTGCCGAGCGGATCGCCAAGCGGCGCGGCATCACCCGCGAGGAGATCGACGCGTTCGGCTTCGAGTCCCAGCTACGCGCCAAACGGGCCTGGGACGAGGGTCGTTTTGAGCGGGAAATCTCTCCGATCGAGGCCCCGGTGCTCGACGAGCAAAAGCAACCCACCAGCGAGCGCCACATGGTGTCCCGCGACCAGGGCCTGCGCGACACCACGCTCGAAGGGCTCAGCCAGCTCAAACCGGTGCTCGAGGGCGGGATCCACACGGCGGGCACGTCGTCACAGATCTCCGACGGTGCGGCGGCCGTGTTGTGGATGGATGAGGACAAGGCCAAGGCGCTCGGGTTGCGCCCGCGCGCGCGGATCGTCAGCCAGGCGCTGGTCGGCGCTGAGCCCTACTACCACCTCGACGGGCCGGTGCAGTCGACGGCGAAGGTGCTGGAAAAGGCCGGTATGAAGATCGGCGACATCGACATCACCGAGATCAACGAGGCGTTCGCGTCGGTAGTGCTGTCCTGGGCGCGGGTGCACGAGCCTGACATGGACCGGGTCAACGTCAACGGTGGCGCGATCGCGTTGGGTCACCCGGTCGGCTCTACCGGCAGCCGCCTGATCACCACCGCGCTGCATGAGCTGGAGCGCACCGATCAGACCACCGCGCTGATCACTATGTGCGCGGGCGGCGCGCTGTCCACCGGTACCATCATCGAACGGATCTAAGCGGTCGGTGATCGTCTCCGAAGAAAGCCGGATCGAGGCGGCGCAGGCCTACATCGACGCGCTGGTCAGCCATGACGGCGACGCCGTTCCGTTCGCGGCCGGGTGCACCCGGATCGAGCAGGGCGTCAAGACCGGGTTTTCCGGAAACCATCTGCGGCGCAGCCTCAATCGTGGACCCCAGTATTGGGTCATCGCCGACGCGACGCCACCGGAATACCGCATCGTCGGCGACGAGGTGCACGCGGCGTACGACGTGCTGACCAAGGCAGCATACGGCGGCCGGCGCCTCGCGGCGCGGATTACCGAGACCTTCGGAGATTCCCGCCGAAAGTTCCAGCGGTGAGGCCGAAATCCACCACATCAAGGTTCGCTTCCGACTATTCATCCAGCGGTAGCTAGGATCGGCGTCATGCCGAAATCACCACCGAAGTTTCTGAATTCGCCGTACAGCGATTTCTTCATCAAATGGATGTCGCGCATCAACACATTTCTGTACCGCCGCAACGGCGGCGAGGGCATCGGCGGCAGCTTCCAGAACATTCCCGTTGCCCTACTGACCACCACGGGCCGCAAGACCGGCGAGCCCCGGGTCAGCCCGCTGTACTTTCTGCGTGACGGTGACCGGGTGATAGTCGCCGCATCGCGCGGCGGGTCCGCGAAGAACCCGATGTGGTACCTCAACCTCAAGGCCAATCCCAGAGTTCATGTACAGATCAAAAGAGAGGAACTCGATCTGACCGCGCGGGACGCCACAGATGACGAACGCGCCAAGTATTGGCCGCAATTGGTGGACATGTACCCGTCCTACGAGGACTACCAGTCCTGGACCGACCGGACCATCCCGATCGTTATCTGCGACCCCTAACCCGATCGCAGTCGGCATCTCAGGCCACATCGAGCGGGTTAGGCCTGGCTAGCCCAGGCTTAGGCCAGGTGCGCTGTTCACTCGGCCGACCCAGACCTTCTTCGTTTGGCAACGGCCCATGGGTTTTTCGGATGCTGTCGCTCACTGAGGATCGTCGCCGTTTCGGTTGATCGGTAGACCATAGATGGGTTTTGCGCGGCGGCCGATCGGGTTTGCGGTGACGATGCCATCGCGGGGCCGCTGGTTGGCCCGCGGTCACTCCCCACCCCTTCCCGTGCCAAAACTGCGCTCGCATGGTCGCCGAAAACTCGCCAAGTGCCAGCGCCCTAGCGGCGGACGCTTACCCCTTCGAGAAGGGGGTACTAGATGTTGTCCGCGCCTATTGCGCGGCCAGGGGAAGGGTCGGGGGATGTCATATTCAGTCAGCAACCCGCAGATGTTGGCGTCAGCGGCCGCCGATGCCGAAAATATCGGTTCGACAATCACCGCGGCCAGTGCGAATGCGGCAGGCCCGACCACCGATTTGCTGGTGGCGGCCCAGGACGAGGTATCGGTCGCCGTCGCGAAACTGTTCGGCGTTTATGGCCAGGAGTACCAAGGCTTTCTTGCCCGAGCCATGGCGTTCCATAACCAATTCACCCAGGCGCTGGCTGCCGCGAGCAGCGCCTACACGCAAGCCGAGGCGGCGAACACTGCTTTGCTGTCCGGGGTCTCCAACGCGCTGAACACGCCAGTACAAACGCTATTGGGTCAAACGGCAATTCCTGGTGGCACGTCCGGCGGGTTCACTGCGCTGACTTCGGCCCTGCGGTCGACCTCCGGGGATCCCCTGTACGCGTTGATCATGGGCGGCACCTTTAACCCGACACCGGATCCTTTGTACGTCAACGGTGTTTACAACTCCTACATCAAGCCCCTCTATCCGGCGGCCATGCCCCAGTCGATCTTCACGCCCGAGCAGTTCTGGCCGGTCACGCCCCAACTCGGCAACATGACCTTTGCGCAGTCGGTGGCCAAGGGCGTCAGTTTGCTGAACACCGAACTCACGACGCTGCTCGCCGACCCGACCAACAGCGCCGTGGTTTTCGGTTATTCGCAGAGCGCCACGGTCGCCACCAATGAGATCAGGGCCCTCATCGCGGCGGGGTCGCCCTATCAAAGCCAGCTGTCCTTCGTGCTGATCGGTAACCCGAATAATCCCGTCGGCGGCCTGCTCGAGCGCTTCCCCGGCTTCTACATCCCGGAGCTGGACGTGCCGTTCAACGGTGCGACCCCGGCATCGCCGTACCACACCACGACGTACACGATCCAATACGACGGCATCGCCGACGCCCCGCAATACCCGTTCAATGCCATTTCGGATCTCAACGCCTTCATGGGCTACTTCGTCCTACACAGCAACTACCCGAACTTGACGCCCACCGACGTCGCCAACGCCGTTCCGCTGCCGACAAACGGCGGCAACAGCGACTACTACATGATCATGACGCAGAATTTGCCGCTGCTGCAGCCTATCCGCGCCATTCCCTATGCGGGTCCGCCGATTGCCGACATCTTCCAGCCCGATCTGCGCGTGCTCGTTGACTTGGGCTACGGCGACTTCGGACCCGGCCTCAACTATGCGAACGTGCCCACCCCGGCCGGCCTGCTTGAGATACCCAACCCGTTCACCGTCATTCCCGACCTGGCCCTGGGAACGGTGCAGGGACCCTACGGCGCCGCAGTGGAAATCGGCGTAGAAACCGGGTTGTTGTCGCCGTCGTACTTCCCGAACACCTACCCATGGACTCCATCGATAGCTCCGCACCTCAACTTCTTCCTCGGCCAGCCCAGCACGACGCTATTGTCCGCGCTGAGCGGAATGACCGGGGACGTGCTGCAGGTCATCCCGCCGGTCGCCAACGTTTTGTTGCCAATCTAAGGTCGATCCCACTACTCACAGGCCCAAGAACCCGGACGCCATGGGATGTAAGAACTGAAAGACGCCCGAACTCATGCCGGAGAAGTTGAGCAGGCCCGAATTGAAGCCGAGGTCGCCCCCGTTGCCAATGCCCGAGTTGGAGCCGCCGTCGCCCCAGTTGAAGAATCCGGTGTTAGAGCCGCCGTAGCCCCAGTTGAAAAAGCCCGCATTCTCGCCCTGTTCGGTCGGGTTTCCGCCCGAGTTCCCGTAGCCCGCGTTGTAGCCATAGCCCGAGTTCCCGATGCCCGAGTTGTAGCCGTCGCCCGAGTTCCCGATGCCCGAGTTGTAGCCGGTGCCCGAGTTGAAGAAGCCCGAGTTGCCGGTGCCCGAGTTGTCGAACCCCGAGTTCGAGACGGACTGGTCGGCAGACTGGCCCACCCCGGTGTTCAGGTTGCCCGAGTCGAAGAAGCCGGTGTTGGTGTCGCCCGAATTTGCGAAACCCGTGTTGGTGCTGCCGGCGTTGAAGTGGCCCGTGTTATGGAAGCCCGAGTTGAAGCCGCCCGTGTTGTAGTCACCAGAGTTAAACAGGCCCAGGTCAAACCGTCCGGCGTTCCCGATGCCCGCGCTATAGACGCCCGAGTTCCCGAAGCCGAAGTTGTTGCCGTTGAACTGCTCTGCGTTGACCCCCGAATTGCCGATGCCGGTGTCGGCGCCACCGGCGTTGCCGAGGCCGGTGTCGATCTGGCCCGAGTTGAACAATCCTGTGTCGAAGAGCCCTGAGTTGCCCACGCCGAAGTTTCCGTTGCCCGAATTGAAGAAGCCGATGTTGTGGCTGCCGGAGTTGCCGATGCCGAAGTTGCCGCTGCCCGAGTTCAGCCCGCCGAAATTGAATTGACTGGTTGTCGTGTTGAAGTAGGTATTCCCGATACCGATGTCATTGCTGCCGGTAAGCCCGAAGCCGACGTTGTAGTTCCCGTCGTTGCCGGAGCCCCAGTCATTGCTGCCGGTATTGCCGAAGCCCACGTTGTTGTTGCCGGTGTTTCCGCCGCCCAGGTTGGCATTGCCGTTGTTTCCGCTGCCGAAGTTGGAGCTGCCCAGGTTCCCGTTGCCGACGTTCATGTTGCCCCCTCCGGGGCCCGCGTTGCCGAAGCCGATATTGAAGCTGCCGGCGTTTCCGCCACCCAAATTGAAGTTGCCCGGGATTGCGGCAAATGCGTTTCCGTTGCCGCTGCCCAGGTTGGAGTTGCCGTAGTTGCCGCTGCCCAGGTTGGTGCTACCGGTGTTCCCGCCGCCCAGGTTCGAGTCGCCGATGTTGCCCGAGCCCAGGTTGTAGTTGCCGATGTTGCCCGAGCCCAGATTCCCGTTGCCGTTGTTGCCGAAGCCAAGGTTGGGCAGGCTCGCCAGCGCGCTTTGCAGACTGGCCTGCAACGGCTCCAACTGCGCGGCCGCCGCCGAGGCACCACCGTGATAACCCACCATGGCGGCCACGTCCTGGGCCCACATCTGTTCGTACTGGCCCTCGGCCGCGGCGATCGCCGGCGCATTCAGGCCCAGAAAATTCGATCGAACCAACGACACCAACGCATTTCGGTTGGCCGCCACCGCGAACGGATGGACCGTCGTGGCCTGGGCCGCCTCAAACGCACAGGCCACCGCCTTGGCGTGGCCGGCCGCACTCACGGCCCGCGCCGACGCCGCGCTCAGGAACGCCGCATAGGGCGCCGCCGCCGCGGCCATCGCCGCCGACGCCGGGCCCTGCCACGCCCCACCCGCCAGGCCCGAGGTCACCGACGAAAACGAATCCGCCGCGTTCGCCAACTCATCGGCCAGGCCCTCCCAGCCCACCGCCGCCTGAAGCATCGGCGCCGAACCCGCACCGACAAACATCCGCAGCGAATTAATCTCCGGCGGCAACACCGAATAGTTCATCGGACAGCCTCCCTGCCTAGCCAGATGGCCGCCCAGCGCGGCCCTTGTGGCGGCAGGCTAGGAGAAGACGCCGCGGGCTATCGCGCTTTGACCAAATTCGACCAATGAATTGATCCGGCAGGGCAACCGGGGGAGAATACGCCACGCTCGGCTCGGGCGAGCCTTGCCGGTTACGCCCCGTAGACCGGAACCGGCGGCCGTGCCTTGGCCAGCAGGTCGGCGACGACGGGCCCCAACTCGGCCGGATCCCACCTGGCGCCCTTGTCGACCTCCGGGCCGTGCGCCCAGCCCTCGGCGACGCGGATCTTGCCGCCCTCGACCTCGAACACCTTCCCGGTGACGTCCTGGGATTCGGCGCTGCCCAGCCAAACCACCAGCGGCGAGATGTTTTCCGGCGCCATGGAGTCGAAATCTTGGTCTTGCGTTGCCATCATCTCGGCAAAGACGGTCTCGGTCATCCGGGTGCGGGCCGACGGCGCGATGGCGTTGACGGTCACCCCGTATCGGCCCATCTCGGCCGCGGCGACCAGCGTCATCGCCGCGATGCCCGCCTTGGCTGCGCTGTAGTTGGCCTGCCCGACGCTGCCCTGTAAGCCGGCACCGGAACTCGTGTTAATGATCCGCGCGTCAACGGTTTTGCCCTCTTTGGACAGCCCGCGCCAGTACGACGCGGCGTGCCGCATCGTGGCGAAATGGCCCTTGAGATGCACGGCGATGACGGCGTCGAACTCCTCTTCGCTGGTGTTGGCCATCATCCTGTCGCGCACGATGCCGGCGTTGTTGACCACGACGTCCAGGCCACCGAACGTGTCGACGGCGGCCGAGACGAGGCCGGCGGCTTGGTTCCAGTCGGCGATGTTGGACCCGTTGGCGACGGCTTCGCCACCGGCCGCGGTGATTTCGTCGACCACACCCTGCGCCGCGCTGCCGCCGCTTGCCGGCGAACCGTCCAGTCCCACACCGATGTCGTTGACCACCACGCGCGCACCCTCGGCGGCGAAGGCCAAAGCATGCGCGCGGCCGATGCCGCCGCCCGCTCCGGTGACGATGACGACGCGGCCGTCAACCACACCCATAACTGTTGTCTCCTCTACTTGATCGCACTCGCGTTGGTGGTGGCCAGATAGTGCGGCGGCTCCCCACCGCCGTGTACCTCTAACGAAGCGCCGCTGATATAGGACGCCGCGTCCGAGGCCAAAAACGCTGCGGCCCAACCGACATCCTCCGGCTTGGCCATCCGGCCGAGCGGCACGTTCTTGGAGATGGCGGCGATCGACTCGGCGTCGCCGTAGAACAGGTCGGCCTGTTCGGTTTCGACCATCCCGACCACGCAGGCGTTCACCCGCACCTTGGGCCCCCACTCGACAGCCAGCGTTTGCGTGAGGCTCTCCAGTCCCGCCTTGGCCGCGCCGTACGCACCGGTCCCAGGGGACGGCCGACGGCCACTGAGGCTGCAGATGTTGACGATCGACCCGCCCGTTGGCTGCTGCTGCATCTTGTCGTTGGCGAATTGCGAAACAAACAGCGCCCCAATGAGATTGAGTTCGATGATCTTGCGGTTGAACTTCGGACTCGATTCCGCGGTCAGCACGAAGGGCGACCCGCCGGCGTTATTGACGACGGCGTCGAGTCGGCCGTGGGTATCAACGATGGTATCGATCAGCGACTCGACGGCTTCCTCGTCGCGGACGTCGCAGGAGTGGAACTCGTAGGGCAGGCCCTCGACCGCGCGACGCGCACAGGTCACCACGGTTGCGCCTTGTTCGGCGAAAACCGAACTGATACCGGCCCCCACCCCTCGAACACCGCCGGTGACGAGAACCACCCGCCCGGCCAATCCCAATTTGATGGCACCGTCTCCGTCGGGGCGAGTCACTGTGCTAGCGTACCAAGCAAGTGCTTGCTTAGGTAGCAACCCCCATAGGAAGTGCCATGTCGATCACCTCCACTGCCACAGAACCGGGCATAGTCGCCGTCACCGTCGACTACCCGCCCGTCAACGCCATCCCCTCGCGCGGCTGGTTCGAGCTGGCCGACGCCATCACGGCCGCCGGCGCGGATAGCTCCACCCACGCGGTGATCCTGCGGGCCGAGGGCAGGGGATTCAACGCCGGCGTGGACATCAAGGAGATGCAGCGCACCGAGGGATTCACCGCGTTGATCGACGCGAACCGTGGCTGCTTCGCCGCGTTCCGCGCGGTCTATGAGTGCGCGGTGCCGGTAATCGCCGCGGTGAACGGATTCTGCGTCGGCGGCGGCATCGGCCTGGTCGGCAACTCCGACGTCATCGTCGCCTCCGACGACGCCACCTTCGGGCTGCCGGAGGTGGAACGCGGAGCCCTCGGCGCCGCCACCCATCTGTCGCGGCTGGTCCCGCAACACATGATGCGGCGGCTCTTCTTCACCGCCGCCACCGTGGACGCCGCCACGCTGCACCACTTCGGCTCGGTGCACGAGGTGGTGCCCCGGGATGAGCTGGACGAGGCCGCCTTACGGGTGGCCCGTGACATCGCCGCCAAGGACACCCGGGTCATCCGGGCCGCCAAGGAAGCGCTGAACTTGATCGACGTGCAACGGGTCAACTCGAGTTACCGCATGGAGCAAGGCTTTACCTTCGAGCTCAACCTCGCCGGCGTGTCCGACGAGCACCGCGACGCGTTCGCCGGTACAGCGAAGGGCGAGAAGAAGTGAGCGACAAACGCAGCACACTCGATGAGACCGTCGCGCAGTTGCGCAGCGGCATGACGATTGGCATCGGCGGCTGGGGATCGCGGCGCAAACCGATGGCCTTGGTGCGTGCCATGCTGCGCACCGACGTCAAAGACTTGACCGTGGTGACTTACGGCGGACCCGACCTGGGGCTGTTGTGCTCCGCCGGCAAGGTAAAGCGGGTCTACTACGGGTTCGTCTCGCTGGACTCGCCACCCTTCTACGACCCGTGGTTCGCCAGGGCGCGCACCAGCGGGGCGATCGAAGCCCGGGAGATGGACGAGGGCATGCTGCGCTGCGGGCTGCAAGCGGCGGCACAACGCCTGCCGTTCCTGCCGATCCGCGCCGGGCTGGGCAGTTCGGTGCCGGACTTCTGGGAGGGCGAGCTCGCCACCGTAACCAGCCCGTACCCGGCGCCCGGCGGTGGACACGAGACGCTGATCGCCATGCCGGCGCTGCGCCTGGACGCCGCCTTTGTCCATCTCAATCTCGGTGACAGTCAAGGCAATGCCGCATACACCGGCATCGATCCGTACTTCGACGATCTGTTCCTGATGGCCGCCGAGAAACGCTATCTGTCGGTGGAGCGCCTCGTATCCACCCAGGAGCTGGTCAAGGCGGTACCGCCGCAGGCGCTGCTGGTGAACCGCATGATGGTCGACGCCGTGGTGGAAGCGCCGAATGGCGCCCACTTCACCACCGCCGCACCGGATTACGGCCGTGACGAGAAGTTCCAACGGCACTACGCCGAGTCCGCTTCCACGGAGGAGGGGTGGCGGCGGTTCGTGACGACCTATCTATCCGGCACCGAAGCCGACTACCAGGCGGCCGTGCGCGCTTTCGCCGAGGAGGCAGCCAAGTGAGCAGCAGAGCCGAGGTCTGCGCGGTCGCCTGCGCCGAACTATTCCGGGATGCAGGCGAAATCATGGTCAGCCCGATGACGAACATGGCCTCCATCGGAGCCCGGCTGGCGCGTCTCTCTTTCTCCCCCGACATCCTGCTGACCGACGGCGAGGCGCAGCTGCTGGCCGACACGCCGGCGCTGGGCGCCACCGGAGCCCCAAACAGGATCGAGGGCTGGATGCCGTTCGGCCGCGTCTTCGAGACGCTGGCCTGGGGGCGCCGCCATGTGGTGATGGGCGCCAATCAGGTTGACCGCTTTGGCAATCAGAACATCTCGGCGTTCGGGCCCCTGCAACAGCCGACGCGGCAGATGTTCGGCCTGCGGGGCGCGCCGGGCAACGCGATCAACCACGCCACCAGCTATTGGGTCGGCAACCATTCCAAGCGGGTGTTCTGCGAGGCGGTCGACGTGGTCTGCGGCATCGGTTACGACAAGATCGACCCGGACAACCCCGCGTACCGGTTCGCCAACCCGTATCGGGTGGTGTCCAACCTGGGAGTGTTCGACTTCGGCGGACCGGACCACACGATGCGGGCGCTGAGCCTGCACCCCGGGGTGTCGCCCGACGACGTCCGCGAAGCCACCTCATTCGAGGTGCACGGCGTCGACGAGGCCGGCGAGACCAGGCTGCCGACCGACGACGAACTAGGCCTGATCCGCGCGGTCATCGACCCGAAGTCATTGCGGGACAAAGAGATACGATCATGAAGTTGCGCACGCCGTTGACCGAGCTGGTCGGCGTCGAGCACCCCGTGGTGCAAACCGGGATGGGCTGGGTGGCCGGGGCCCGGCTGGTGTCGGCCACCGCCAGCGCGGGCGGGCTCGGCATCCTGGCGTCGGCCACCATGACCCTGGACGAGCTGGAAACCGCGATCTGCAAGGTCAAGGCCGCCACCGACAAGCCGTTCGGCGTGAACATCCGCGCCGACGCCGCCGACGCCGGCGACCGCGTGGAGCTGATGATCCGCGAGGGCGTCAAGGTGGCGTCGTTCGCGCTGGCGCCCAAACAGGAGTTGATAGCCCGGCTGAAGGAGGCTGGGGCGGTTGTCATCCCGTCGATCGGCGCGGCCAAGCACGCGCGCAAGGTGGCAAGTTGGGGCGCCGACGCGATGATCGTGCAGGGCGGCGAGGGCGGTGGGCATACCGGACCCGTAGCAACGACGCTGCTGCTGCCGTCGGTGCTGGACGCGGTCAAGGGCACCGGCATCCCGGTGATCGCGGCGGGTGGATTCTTCGACGGCCGCGGGCTCGCGGCGGCGTTGTCCTACGGCGCCGCCGGCGTGGCGATGGGCACCCGGTTTCTGCTCACCTCGGACTCCACCGTGCCCGACGCGGTCAAGCGGCGCTATCTTGAGGCGGCGCTGGACGGCACCGTCGTCACCACCCGAGTCGACGGCATGCCGCACCGGGTGCTGCGCACCGGTCTGGTGGAGAAGCTGGAAGGCGGCTCGCGGGCAAGGGGTTTAACCGCGGCGGTGCGCAACGCCGCCAAGTTCAAGAAGATGTCGCAGATGACCTGGCGGTCGATGATCCAAGACGGCCTGGCGATGCGCCACGGCAAGGAGCTGACCTGGTCGCAGGTGGTGATGGCGGCCAACACCCCGATGCTGCTCAAAGCCGGCCTGGTCGACGGCGACACCGAGGCAGGGGTGCTGGCCTCCGGGCAGGTCGCCGGCATCCTCGACGACCTGCCGTCGTGCGCCGAACTGATCGAATCGATCGTGGCCGACGCGATCAAGCACCTGCAGGCGGCGTCGGCGCTGGTGGAGTAGTTGACGGGTGTCGACTAGGCTATCGCAGCTATGTCGACCGTAGCGATAGACCAAGCGGCGCCGGATTCATCCGCACACCATGCGCTGCCCGATCCCGGCGAGTCGGTGCCCAAGCTGGCGCTCCCCACCGTCGGGATCTTCCTGGCCGCGCTGACCGCATTCGTCGTTTCGACGGTCGGCTACATCAACGGGTGGGCCCCGTTCTGGGTCACCATCGGAGTCAACGCCGCGGTGACCTTCGTGATGTTCACCGTCGTGCACGACGCCTCGCACTACTCGATCAGCTCGGTGCGCTGGGTCAATGGGCTGTTCGGCCGGCTGGCGTGGCTCTTCGTCGGGCCGGTGGTCGCCTTTCCGTCGTTCGGGTACATCCACATCCAGCATCACCGCCATTCCAACGACGACGACGAGGACCCGGACACGTTCGCCTCGCACGGCTCGCTCTGGCTGCTGCCGATCCGCTGGTCGATGGTCGAGTACTTCTACCTCAGGTACTACCTCCCCCGCGCGCGCAGCCGGCCGGTCACCGAGGTGGCCGAGACGCTGGTGTTGCTCACCCTGAGTATCACCGGCCTGGTAGTCGCCATCGTCACCGGGAACTTCTGGACGCTGCTGATTGTGTTCCTGATCCCGCAGCGCATCGGGCTCACCATCCTGGCGTGGTGGTTCGACTGGCTGCCCCATCACGGGCTTGAGGACACCCAGCGCACCAACCGCTACCGCGCGACCCGCAACCGCGTCGGCGCCGAGTGGCTGTACACGCCGGTGCTGCTGTCGCAGAACTACCACCTGGTGCACCACCTGCATCCCTCGGTGCCGTTCTACCGGTACGTGCGGACGTGGAAGCGCAACGAGGAGGCCTACCTGGAGCGCAACGCCGCGATCTCCACAGTCTTTGGCCAGCAACTGAATCCGGAGGAGTTCCGGGAGTGGAAGGAGCTCAACGGCAGGCTTGCGAAGCTGTTGCCGGTGCGGATGCCGGCCAGGTCCAGCTCCCCGCACGCGGTGTTGCGCCGCATCCCGGTCGCGTCGATCGATCCCATCACCGCCGACAGCACCCTGGTCACGTTCGCGGTGCCGGAAGATTTGCAGGACGAGTTCCGCTTCGAACCGGGCCAGCACGTTACGGTGCGCACCGACCTTGGCGGCCCTGGAGATCGAGGAGGCATTCGGCGCAACTACTCGATCTGCGCCCCGGCCACGCGTGCCCAGCTGCGGATCGCGGTCAAGCACATCCCCGGGGGCGCGTTCTCGACATTCGTGGCCAACGACCTCAAGGCCGGCGACGTGCTCGAGCTCGCGACGCCGACCGGTCGGTTCGGTACGCCGTTGCATCCGCTGCACCGCAAGCACTACGTGGGCCTGGTGGCCGGCAGCGGGATCACGCCGGTGCTGTCGATCCTGGCGACGACGCTGGAGATCGAGACCGAGAGCCGGTTCACGCTGATCTACGGCAACCGCTCCAAGGAGTCGACGATGTTCCGCGCCGAGCTCGACCGCCTCGAGACACGCTATGCCGACCGGCTGGAGATCCTGCATGTGCTGTCCAGCGAGCCGCTGCACACCCCCGACCTGCGCGGCCGGATCGACCGGGAAAAACTCAACCTGTGGCTGGCCGGCAGGCTGGCTCCCGACAGCGTGGACGAGTGGTTCATCTGCGGGCCCCTTGAGATGACCACCACCGTGCGCGAGATGTTGATCGAGCACTGCGTGGACTCCGAGCGGATTCACCTCGAGCTGTTCTATGGGTACGACACGAAGGCTTTCGGGCCGGCGACCGAGCGTGGCTATGAAGCCGCCACCGTGACCTTCACGCTGTCCGGCCAGAAGGACACCTTCGATCTGGTCGCCGGCGACTCGATCCTGGAGGGCGCGCTGCAGCGACGCAGCGATGTGCCGTACGCGTGCATGGGCGGTGCGTGCGGCACCTGCCGGGCCAAACTCGTCGAGGGCGACGTGGAGATGGACCAAAACTTCGCGTTGGGGAAGGCCGAGCTGGACGCCGGCTACATCCTGACCTGCCAGTCACACCCGACGACGCCGTTCGTGGCGGTGGATTACGACGGCTGATTCCCGCCCCCGGGCCTGTCGCCCGAAGTTGCCGCGGCTGGTTCTCGATTCGGTCCGGCAGCGACGATGAATTAGCATGTCGGGCGTAGACCCCGCAGTAGATCGTGGTCTTTTCGAGATACCTGACGAGATACGTGACTATCAGTAAGGCGCGCCACCGACATGCCGAAGCAGCTCCAACCGCATTTTGAAGACGTTCAGGCCCATTACGACCTGTCCGACGACTTCTTCCGGCTCTTCCTGGACCCGACCCAGACCTACAGTTGCGCGTACTTCGAGCGCGACGATATGACCCTGGAAGAGGCGCAGCTCGCCAAGATCGACCTGTCTCTTAGCAAGCTGGGCCTTCAGCCGGGGATGACGCTGCTGGACGTCGGCTGCGGCTGGGGCGCCACCATGCGCCGTGCGATCGAGCGTTACGACGTCAACGTGACCGGCCTGACACTTTCGCAGAACCAGGCCGCTCACGTTCAGAAATCGTTCGACGCGATGGACACCCCCCGCACCAGGCGGGTCGTGCTGGAAGGCTGGGAACAGTTCCACGAGCCCGTCGACCGGATCGTGTCAATCGGTGCGTTCGAGCACTTCGGCTTCGAGCGTTACGCCGACTTTTTCGCGATGGCCCATCGAGCCCTGCCCGATGACGGCGTGATGCTGCTGCACACCATCACCGCCCCGAGCCGCGAAGAGGTCGAAGAGCAGGGGCTAAAGCTGACGATGGGGCTGCTCCGGTTCTGCAAGTTCATCATCGAAGAGATCTTCCCCGGCGGCCGGCTGCCACCGGTTTCGATGGTCAAGGAGCACGCCACCGCGGCCGGCTTCAAGGTGACCCGGGTTCACTCGCTGCGGCCCCACTACGCGAAGACCCTGGACATCTGGGCGGAGTCATTGGAGGCCAACAAGGACCAGGCCATCGCGATCCAGTCGCAAGAGGTCTACGACCGCTACATGAAATACCTGACCGGTTGTGCGGACTTGTTCCGGATTAAGCACATCGACGTCAACCAGTTCACGCTGGAGAAGTAGCCGCGCGTAAAGCGATTTGCTGTTAACGCGCGCCCAATTTGCCGGCCAGGTATTCGGTGCGAGCGGCCCGGCGAGCCAACTTGCCGCTGGTGGTGCGCGGGACTACGCCTGCCGATACCAGCTGCACATCCGCCACCGATAACCCATGCCGGCGAGACACCGCCGCGCGGATTGCGTCGATCACCGGCTGCGGATCACTACGGCCCGCCCCTGCCGCACGTTCGGCAACGATCACCAGGCGTTCTCCGGTGTCGTCGGCGGCCCCTCCTGGCAGCTCGTTGGCCGGCACCGAGAACGCCGCGACGTATCCCGGCCGCACGGCCGGCGACGCTTCATCGGCGGTGAACTCGATGTCCTGCGGGTAGTGGTTTTTGCCGTCCACGATGATGAGATCTTTGATGCGCCCGGTGACGTAGAACTCACCGTCGACGTACACCCCTAGATCACCCGTCCGCAGCCAGGTGCCCCCGATCGGCGATCCGTCGGCGTGACTGCCTTCCGAGAGCCGGGACTGAAGCTTGTTGCCGAATACCAGCTCTGATTCCTCCGGGCGTCCCCAGTAGCCGCGGCCGATGTTGTCGCCGTGCAACCAGATCTCCCCGACCTCGCCGTCGGGTAGCTCCCCGCCGGTCTCAGGGTTGACGATGGCGGCCCACTGGCTGCGGGCTACCCGACCGCACGAAACTTGCGCTACGGCGTTGGGAGCATCCGCCGCGACGCGCACGGCATGGCCGGCCCCCAGCTGCTCTCGGTCGAAGTACACCGCCGTCGCCTCAGCGGCGGGGTCGGTGGTCGACACGAACAGGGTCGCCTCGGCCATCCCGTAGGACGGTTTGATCGCCGTGCTCGGCAGCCCATATGGCGCGAACGCCGCGTTGAACTTCGCGATCGAATCGATATTGACCGGTTCGGAGCCATTGAGCAGCCGGACGACGTTGCTCAGATCGAGGTCCTCGCCCTTGGCCGGAAGCCCACGCTGCGCGGCCAGCTCGAACGCGAAATTCGGCGCGGCTGCGAAGACTTGACCGCGCCGGGACTGCGCCGCCAATTCACGGATCCACCGCTCCGGCCTACGGACAAACGCGATCGGCGACATGAGGGTGATGTATCCACCGCACAGCGCCGGGAAAATGATCATCGACAGGCCCATGTCGTGATAGAGCGGCAGCCAGCTGACAGTGCGACTGTTCCAGTCCATACCGGTCGAGATGATCACCTGCAGAATATTGGTGCCGGCGGCGCGATGGGTGATCTCCACGCCGACCGGGGCGCGCGTCGAACCCGACGTGTACTGCAGGTAAGCGACGTCGTCGGTGTCGAGTTGGGTGGGTTGGAAGGTAGCACCCACCGAGTCGGGCACCTCATCGATCGCGATGGCCCGTGGTCTACGGTTGCGCGGGAGCTTTCGCAGAAACGTCTGCACTGCCTCGCCGGCCGCGGCGGTGGTCAGCACCACGACGGGCTGCGCGTCGACGAGCACCGCATCGAGACGTTCGGCAAACCCCGGCAATTCCGGCGTGAACAACGGCACCGCGATGTTACCGGCCTTGATCGCGGCGAAGAAGCCGACGACGTAGTCGAGGCCCTGCGGCGCGAGGATGGCCACGCGGTCACCGGGGGATGTGACCTGCTGCAGGCGCGCACCGATGGCGCGCAGGCGGGTGCCGAATTGCGCCCAGGTCAGTTCGATGCTCTCCCCGTCAGAATTGTGGTTGTAGTCCAGGTAGCGATAGCAGGTGAAATCACCCAACTCGGCAATATTGCGGTCGAGAAAGGAGTTCAGATTCCCGCCCGCCGGCAACGAGATACCACCGTCGGCATCCAGGTAGTCCTCGAGCCTTAACGAAGTCCTCGGACCTCCGGGTTCGTGCTCAGACGCAAAACTCATAGCGCGCAGTCTAAGAGAGGGAGCTCGGATTAACCACGCATCCGAGGTGCGCATCGGGATTGGGGAAACAATCAGGGCACCCGCTTGCAGAATCACCTGGCACCACCACACCGACACCACTGCGAGGACGACTGTGATCTTGGCCACGTAGCACCCGACCATCGCGGTGTCACCGTGCGGCACCCTGTCTTATCTCAAGAAACTGGGGGCAGCTTAACGACTCGCGAGCGACCCGAAGTGCTACTGCCGCACCTAATAGAGGAATTGCCAACGTCGATCGGGTTCCTGTTCTACTAGCTCATCCAGGCCGGGATCGTGAGCGAGGCGGCCGCCGGGGCGCGTCGCGCCGACCAGGGCACGATCGACGTCGGTGATCCACCTACGCGATGCCGGGATCATCCCGTGGGAACTGGATCGAGGACGAGACGCGGCGGCTGACCACATGGCGCACCGCGGCGACGGTCGCCGACTACGCGACCGAGGTGGCGGACTCCGCGTCGATCGACCGCTGGGACGGAGAGCCGCCGCCGCTGATCTTGTGTGTAACCTGTCGTCCTGGAATTCTTCGACACCCGCTAAATGATAAACGCGAATTACGATTAGAGGCCGCGCCATTCTTCCGAGGCTCAAACAATGGTGATAAACCAATTACTCCGTGGAACCTCGCACCATTGTTCCGAAGGCGGAATGGTTTAAGGAATGACATGACTGCTGGTAGGAATGTCGGTGCTGGAAGTTCTGGCCTGCGGCGTTGTACGTTTTCTTTTAGCTGGCGCGCTTGACCGCTGCGGCCACTGGTGTTTATACCACGTTTTAAACCCGTCCGAAAAACGCAATTCGAAACTAAGCCCCAATTCGCCCGATCCGACCCTAATAAACTTTCTGGCCGCTGATCTGCGGTTATGCCGTCCATTCATCGGTGGTCGGAGCGAACCTGGTCCGCAATCGGGTTCCCGGCGGTGTGTTAGATTGCAGCGTCTCGAAGAGGCGAGATATGAGAGTCTCAAAACTCGGTCTCGATCAAACGGGGTCGAACGGTTTCTGCCTGGTGATTGTCAGCGATCATATGTGGTTCGTGGCAGGAAGCCGCCGGGAATGGTGAAGGGCGTGATGCCAGGCATCGGGTTAAGAAGTATTGCCCGATCTCGCTAGGCTGCGTTTGCTGATCTGGGATCGGTAGCGGCGAGGTCGGTGCTAGCTTGCGCCAATGGACCGAACCTATATGGCGTCGCAGGGTGAAATCGTCCCATGGCTGCTCTGCGGTTTTGTGCTGCTTGGTGTAGTAATTTTCGTGACCTACGCAACCGTAGTGCAGCTCAGGCCGACGAAGAAAAGGCCGACTAGAACGAGGAACATAGAAGGCTTCCCTTACTTTCAGGGGCCCGCGCTGAGTGGGACCGCGCAAGTCATGTCGAAGACACCCCGCAACCCCCAGACCCTTGCGCGAGATATCCTGTGCCAAATCGCGCTCAAGGTCGAAGTCTCAGGCCACGAAACGTACGATGTGACCCTTACGCAGCCGCTTCCCCGCTGGGCGGCTACCGGCGAGGGCCGTGACAACAAGGTTGTCGTGGTAGAGGTCGATTCCGCCCACCCGGAGAGGGTTCGGGTCGTCGGAGACGAAGAGGGCCGCTGGTACGCCTGACCCCCGCCGAGAAGATCGGCAACTAAAGCGCGGGTCGGCTAAATCAGGAACGCTTAGTCGCGTGCGAGCTCGGCGCAGTCGGCGCCCATGTCGCGGGCCGCCTCTATGGCCAGCTGGTCATCGTCGCTGTTGGCCCACCCGGTCGCTTTCGGGAATTGCATCGCCTCGGTCTCGAGCTGCTCGAGACCCAGGTGTTTCGTCAGGTGACGGCCGTTCGCCGCTACTGTCGGTCCCGTGCTGGTGATCGCAACGGCCACACACGGTTGACACGGGGAGCCACCCGTTATGGCAGGCACATGACGAACCGCGATCTGCCTGTGTTCAAGGCAGTAGTTGAGATCGGCGACACGACTGGCAAAACGGTAATCAGGCCCGGTGAAATTGCGGCGAAAGCCGGCTTCGATCAAGAGACACTGAGCGGGCAATCCGCGCGCTGTATAGGGAGCCGTATTTTAAGGAGGGCGCCAGCTCGTACGGCGGCCGTTCTATTTTCGCCGGGCCCCCGACTGGCGAAGCGTTGCACGTGGCCGGTCAATGGCCCACGCCCAGAACCTGCTCGAGCGGCTGACCGCTGCGCCAGAAGCCGCCGGCGATGACGAGAACCTTGCCGAGCCGGAGCGGAGCAAGATCGAGCAGGTCGCGCTGGGTTTGTGCGGGGGCGCTTACCACGTTGCCATCGGCGCGCTTGGAGGTGCTGGCGGGCACATGCTGAGCAGCCGAACCGGGGTCCATGCTTCCAGCCTGGCGGACGTCTGCTTAAACATATTACGTTGTTTCGCCACACCATTTGATGGAGACATTCTGGAGCTGATCGGTACCCAAACAGACGCAAGAATTTCGCAAGCGGTCGGCAGCAAACTAATGGCACGTTCCTATATGGGAGAAGCGAAAGGAACCGACCTTGAACGCCCCTCACACCCTAAAGCGGATCACTGCCGGAGCGCTGCTATCGGTCGGCCTCGCGCTGGCCGGTTTGGGGCTGGGCGCAGGTACCGCCCCCGCAGACCCCAACTACATAGATCCCGTTGGGCCATACCACTGGTGCCCCGGGGGGAAACCCCTGGACGTCAATTGGGACCAAAGCATCTGCCACACCTATTGGCACGTCGCTACCGGGCACGGCAACGTGGGCGGGCCAGGCGATAGTCATAACAACCTTTGGGAGGGGCCGAATCCACCGCGAGTACCTCTGGGTCCGTGCTTCTCCGGGTGGATTCCGTCCCCTTGCCCCGCCGGCTGACGAACAGTCCGAACCCGTCGAGTACAACCGGCCCGCGCCTACGACGCTCCGAGTCTCAAGTCAGGCCATCGAGGTGGTGTGCGACGGGGCCGAGGGTGATGGGTTCGTCGGCTGCCTGGGTGTAGATGTGGATGGCGAGTTGGTCGTCGTTGCGTGTGGTGGCCACGGTTGCCAGTGTGCCACATGCAAACATGCTGGTCAGAAAGTTATTTGTGCAATGTACAGCCGCGACAGGGATTACGGCGAACACGACTGCCATCTCGAGTCGTCGCGGTTTGGAGCGTTTCCCGGTGTCGCCCCCGGCAGCCGCCAGGCGCTGCCGGGAAACCCGGGTTGGGACCTCACGTGGTGCTTCGTCTGTTGTTCGAAAAGTTCGTTGGTCCGTTTCAGCTGTTTACGGCTCGCTCGAGGAACGCGTCGACTTCATGCGGGTAGTAACCGCGCTTTCCGATTGCCGGCTTCGAGGAAGCCACGATGTCGACCTCGGCGGTTGCCAGTCTGCCCGCCGCGTGCGGGTTTCTGAGATGTTCTTCAAGACGCCGGCGGAATGCTTCGACTTCACTTCGTCGTAACCGCGTCTTCCCGTTGGGGGCGTCGCCCTGCTGTTTCCCAGCCTGCGCCTGGCCACCGGCGGCATGTTCGCACCCGAATCCGACCCCGCACCGCCCGGCTACTGCGGCCAGCGCACCGCAATGATGCCCAAACGCCGCCAAACCACCACGCAAGACGGGCCTACCGCATCGCCACCGAACGCCGAGACAACCGCGAGGCGCGCCCGGGCCGCCGAACCGAATCCGCAAGCTACGCCGGGACCGGCCCCGCCCGACACCGACGACGACCCACCACCATTCTGATGGTCAGCGCGCCCAGACCGAGGCGTTAAAGCCGCTCGATGATGGTGACGTTGGCGGTGCCGCCGCCCTCGCACATCGTCTGCAGACCGTAGCGGCCGCCGATGCGCTCCAGCTCGTTGAGCATGGTGGTGAACAGCTTGGCCCCGGTGGCACCCAGCGGATGGCCCAGCGCAATCGCGCCACCGTTGGGGTTGACCTTCTCCGGGTCGGCCTTGATCTCCTTGAGCCAGGCCAAAACTACCGGCGCGAACGCCTCGTTGATCTCGACGGTGTCGATGTCGTCGATGGACAGCCCGGTCTTGTCCAGCGCGTAACGCGTGGCGGGGACGGGGCCGGTCAGCATGAACACCGGGTCGGCGCCACGAGCGCTGATGTGGTGGATTCGGGCCCGCGGGGTCAGCTTGTGGTCCTTGACGGCCCGCTCGGAAGCCAGCAGCACCGCACTTGCGCCGTCGGAAATCTGACTCGCCATCGCCGCCGTCAACCGGCCCCCTTCGACCAGTGGTTTCAGGCCGGCCATCTTCTCCAGCGACGACTCGCGCGGGCCCTCGTCCACCCGGAATGGACCGGATTCGGTTTCGACAGTGATGATTTCGTTGTCGAAGTGGCCACCGCGGATCGCCGCGAACGCACGCTCGTGGCTGGTCAGTGAGTACTGCTCCATCTCTTCCCGGGACAGGTTCCACTTCTCGGCGATCAACTCCGAGCCGCGGAACTGGGAAATCTCCTGATCCCCATACCGGTGCAGCCACTGCCTGGATTCGTTGGTCGGTGAGGTGAACCCGAACTGCTCGCCCACGGTCATCGCCGACGAGATCGGGATCTGGCTCATGTTCTGCACGCCACCGGCCACGATCAGGTCGGCCGTACCGGACATGATCGCCTGTGCGCCAAAGGAAATCGCCTGTTGACTGGAACCGCACTGCCGGTCCACCGTGACGCCGGGAACCTCTTCGGGATAACCGGCGGCCAGCCACGAGAGTCGGGCGATGTTACCCGCTTGCGCCCCAATGGCGTCGACACAACCGGCGATCACATCGTCGACGGCAGCGGGGTCGATGTCGACCCGGTCGAGCAGTCCCCGCCACGCATGAGCACCCAGGTCGAGGGGATGTATCTCGGCCAGTCCGCCGTTGCGCTTGCCAGCCGCGGTACGTACAGCGTCGATGACGTACGCCTGGGATATCCCAGCCATTTTTCAGACTCCTTCTTCAATCTTGTTGAAATCCGCCGTAATCCCGCCCAAGACAATGGCGAGGTATTGCCGACCGACCTGCTGGGCGGTGAGCGGTCCGCCGGGCTGATACCACTGCACCGAGACCCACGTGGTGTCTCGGATGAAACGGTAGACCAGGTCGACATCGAGGGCGGGGCGGAAGTAGCCCTCGTCGATGCCCTGATTGAGCACCTCGACCCACATCTTGCGCTGTTGCCGGTTCATGTCCTCGATGTAGGAGAACCGCGGCTGCGACGAAAGCCGCTTCGCTTCGTCCTGGTAGATGACGACCTGCGCGTGCTGATGCTCGATCGCGTCGAACGACGCCATGAACAGCCCCTTGATCCGTTCCAGCGGATTCGTCTCGGAGTCCATGATCTCGCGGTATCGGGCGAACAACCGGTCCAGGAAGCCGCGCAGCAACTCGTCGACCATCTCCTCCTTCGAGGAGAAATGGTGGTACAGGCTGCCGGACAGGATTCCGGCGCCGTCGGCGATGTCGCGCACGGTGGTGGCGCGCAGGCCGTGCGCGGCGAACATGGTCGCGGCGAGCTCCAGCAACTCGTCTCGTCGGCTGTTCGCCTGACCGGTCACTCGGTCCATCGGACCAGGGTATCAACCAAGCGCTTGCTTGGCGAGTCCGGGGTTCACGGCCGGTGTCCACCGGACCGGATTCCAGCGCCAACCCCCGAACGCCGCCTCGTGCACGCGCCGTGAGCAGCACCCGCCGATTATCGCTCGTTGGCCGGTGACCAGCGGCTTACGGACGCTGAGCGCGGCGGCAACCCAGGCGCAGGGGGCCGCCGAGCAGGCGCGCACCGTGGTGAGCGCCTTCGAGGGAACGCGGACCGCGATGGTGCATCCGCTCACGGTGCTCCTCAACCGCAGCGAAACCGTGCGGATGGCGCTGTCGAACTGGTTCGGCCTGCACACCCCGCTGATCGCCCAGCTGGAGGGCGACTACGAGCGGATGTGGGCCCAGGACGTGGCCGCCATGGCGGGCTATCACGGCCAGGTTTCGGCCGCGGCCGCCGAGCTGACCTCGTGGCAGGCATCGTTGCCCAGCCTCGGCCAGGCAACCAGCGCGGCCGCGGCGGCCGGCCTGCCCTTCAACCTGGGCATCGGCAACCAGGGCGGCACCGGCAACATCGGCAACGGCAACAACGGTGGCAACAACGTCGGCAGCGGCAACAACGGCAGCGGAAACTTCGGCTTCGGAAACGCCGGCGATGGAAACATCGGTAGCGCGAACACCGGGAACGGAAACATCGGTAGCGGAAATACCGGCGACAACAACGTCGGCTACGGCCTCACCGGCAGCCATGAGATCGGTATCGGGAACACCTACTTGAACACGACAACCAGTCAGTTCCATTTTGGTGGGCTGAACTCGGGCAGCGGCAACTTCGGCATCGGTAACTCGGGCAATAACAACATCGGCTTCTTCAACTCGGGCAGCAACAACATCGGCATGTTCAACTCGGGCACCAATACCGTTCACCCAGGCGCGCTCAACAACTTTGGCTTCGGGAACTCCGGCCAAATTAACTCTGGCTTGGGGAACGCGGGCGCTCTCACAACCGGCGTAGGGAACACCGACGAACTCAACACCGGCTTCGGGAACACAAACATAGGCAACACCGGCTTCGGGAACGCGGGCCAATTCAACACTGGCTTCGGGAACGCGGGCGATTTCAACACGGGCTTCGGGAATTCGGGCTTCACCAACACGGGCCTGTGGAATTCTGGCGATGTGAACACGAGCGTGGGGGTTACCACCAACTCGGGCGCCACCAACTCCGGTTTCGGCAACACGGGTACCGACATCTCGGGTTTCTACAACAGCGCCAGCGGCGGCTGGTTCAACGGCGACATGTCGGGCTTCTTCAACAACGCCAACGGCGGCACAAATTTCGACGGCGAGATCTCCGGTCTCCTCAACCGTGTCAGCGGCGGCTCGATATTTGACGCCAACGTCTCGGGCTTGTTCAACACCGGCAACGCAGCCCTCGATCCCTCCCAAGGCGGCTCGGTCGGGGGCTTGTTCAACATCGGGAACCTCATATCGGGCCTGCTGAGCTTCAGGAATTTGTTGTAGCCGATCGGGCCTGCCCGATGGGAAACAGGCCTGCCTAGCAGTCCGGCAAAACCCGCATGTCCGTCCGGGCATCGGCGTAGCGTTTTTGACGTTGCGGGATTTGCTCGATCATTGACGACCGAGCGTTGTTGGTTGAAGGACGCGAACGCCGTTTGTGACCGCGCAGTCGGGCACGGCGGTGCCGGCCGGTTTGGCGGGCTCGGATGCCACGTCGGGTACCGATCGCCTCGGTAGGCGGCCGGTGAAACGCGTAGGAGGTCAGCCATGGTGAATTTCGCAGTGTTAGCGCCGGAGATCAATTCTTTGCTGATGTTCACCGGTGCGGGTTCGGCGCCAATGCTGGATGCGGCGGCGGCCTGGCAGGGGTTGGCTTCGGAGTTGGGGTCGGCGGCGTCGTCGTTTTCGTCGGTGACCTCAGGCCTAACGGGTGGGCCGGGTCACGCGTGGCAGGGTCCGGCGTCGGCGGCGATGGCGGCCGCGGCCGCGCCGTATGCGGGTTTTTTGAGCGCGGCCTCAGCCCAAGCTCACGGGGCGGCCGGGCAGGCGCGGGCGGTGGCCAGCGTGTTTGAGGCTGCGCGGGCGGCTACGGTGCATCCGTTGGCGGTGGCCGCTAACCGCACTGCGTTTGTGCAGTTGGTTCGGTCGAATTGGTTGGGGCTTAATGCGCCGGCGATCATGGCAGCCGAGGGCCAGTACGAGGCGATGTGGGCCCAGGATGTGAGCGCGATGGTGGGGTATCACGGCGGGGCGTCGGCGGTGGCGGCGCAGTTGTCCCTGCCGGCTGCTGGCCTGCAACAGTTCCTGCAGAGCCTGCCCAGCTTGGGCATCGGCAACAAGGGCAACGCCAACGTGGGCAACGGCAACACCGGCCTCCAGAACGTCGGCAGCGGAAACACCGGCAACTCCAACTTGGGCGGCGGAGACAGAGGTAACCAAAACGTTGGCAGCGGAAACGCCGGCAACAACAACGTCGGCGCCGGAAACATCCGTAACGGAAACATCGGCTTCGGAAATCAAGGCAACCCCCTCACCAGCTCAGATCCGGGCCACAACGTGGGCATGGGCAATTTCGGGAACAGAAACTTCGGCTTCGGAAACACCGGCGATGGAAATATTGGTAGCGCAAACTCCGGCAACGGAAACTTTGGTAGTGGAAACACCGGCAACAACAACTTCGGCTTCGGACTCACCGGCGGCAATGAGATCGGTATCGGGAATACCTACTTCAACACGACAACCAGTCAGTTCAATTTTGGCCGCCTGAACTCGGGCAGCGGCAACTTCGGCATTGGCAACTCCGGCGATGGCAACATCGGCTTCTTCAATTCGGGTAGCGGCAACATCGGCGTCTTCAATACGGGCACCAATATGCTCATGCCGGGCCACGTCAACAGCTTTGGCTTCGGGAACTCGGGCGTCGGCAACGTCGGCTTCGGGAACACGGGCAGCGTAAACACCGGCTTTGGGAACGCGGGTTTAGACAACACCGGCTTCGGGAACGTGGGCGCCGAGAACACCGGCTTCGGGAACACGGGCGCCGACAACACGGGCCTCTGGAATTCGGGCATGGTAAACACGGGCGATGGGAATTCGGGCAACACGAACACGGGCTTCGGGAATTCGGGCAACGTGAACACGGGCTTCGGGGCTACCACCAACACCGGCTTCACTAACTCCGGCTTCAACAACACGGGTAGCAATATCTCGGGCTTCGGGAACAGGGCCACTGGCGGCGTTGCCAACGGCACTATCTCGGGCTTCTTCAACACGGCCAGCGGCGGCGCCCTGCAGAACGAATTTATGTCGGGCATTGGAAACACCGCCGTCCCGGGCGACATCTTCGGCCCCAACTTCAGCGGCTACAACTCGGGCCTGTTCAACATGGGCACCGAGGTATCGGGCCTATTCAGCCTCTATCGGCTGTCGCCGTAACTGATCAGGTTAGGCAGGCGTCCAGGGCCGCCCTCACCGAGCATGGTTGGGCGATTCGGGATAACCCAGCCGTCCATCTGGCGGATCATCGCCCGGGTCGGGTGCTGCGCGACAATCGGGTCACGGGTGCTGACTGGAGACCGAGATCACCTCTGTGGCGGCGCGGCCGAACGCCTCGCGGACCGATAGCCGGTCGAGCAGTTCGGCCGACGTCGTCTTGTCCAGAAACTTCTGTCGGGCGAGGCTGGGCGAGACCGCATTGATCCGGACTCCGTACTCGACGGCTGCTAGTGCCGGGACGATCGCCAACATCATCGATTTGCCCGATCGACGGATCAGGCTGCCCAGCACCGGGGGAAAACCTGGACACCCACCGACATCGTCGTAGTGTTATTGACGTCGCGGACTGCTCGATTATGAGCGACCTAGTGTCACTGGCCGAAGGACGCGGGCGCCGTTTGTAACCGCGCAGCAGAACACCGATCTCCCTCGGTGGCGGCCGGTGGCACGGGTAGGAGGTCCATCATGGTGAATTTCGCTGTATTAGCGCCGGAGATCAATTCTTTGCTGATGTTCACCGGTGCGGGTTCGGCGCCGATGCTCGATGCGGCGGCGGCCTGGGAGGGGTTGGCTTCGGAGTTGGGGTCGGCGGCGGCGTCGTTTTCGTCGGTGACCTCAGGCCTAACGGGTGGGCCGGGCCAGGCGTGGCAGGGTCCGGCGTCGGCGGCGATGGCGGCCGCGGCCGCGCCGTATGCGGGGTTTTTGAGCGCGGCCTCGGCCCAGGCTCAGGGGGCGGCTGGGCAGGCGCGGGTGGTGGCCGGTGTGTTTGAGGCTGCCTGGGCGGCGACGGTGCATCCGTTGGCGGTGGCCGCCAACCGCACTGAGTTTGTGCAGTTGGTGCGGTCGAATTGGTTGGGGCTTAACGCGCCGGCGATCATGGCAGCCGAGGGCCAGTACGAGCAGATGTGGGCCCAGGATGTGAGCGCGATGACGGGCTATCACGCCGGGGCGTCGGCGGCGGCGGCGCAGTTGTCCTTGCCGGCTGCTGGCCTGCAACAGTTCCTGCAGAGCCTGCCCAGCTTGGGCTTCGGCAACAAGGGCAACGCCAACTTGGGCAACGGCAACATCGGCCTCCAAAACGTCGGCAGCGGAAACAACGGCAACCAAAACATCGGCGGCGGAAACATCGGCAGCCGAAACGTTGGCAGCGGGAACATCGGCAGCGGCAATTTTGGCAGCGGAAACCAGGGCGCCGGAAACATCGGCTTCGGAAACAGCGGCACCGTCAACGGCCAAAACGTGGGCATGGGTAACACCGGCAACAACAACATCGGCTTCGGGAACAACGGCGACGCAAACACCGGCGGCGGAAACACCGGCAACGGAAACGTTGGTGGCGGAAACACCGGCAACAACAACATCGGCTTCGGAAACCACGGCCACGACGACATCGGAATCGGGCTCACCGGCAACAATCAGCGGGGCATCAACTTCCAAGGCCTCCTGAACTCGGGCAGCGGCAACATCGGCTTCGGAAACTCAGGCACCAACAACATCGGCTTCTTCAACTCGGGTAGCGGCAACATCGGCGTCTTCAATACGGGCACCAATCCGGCGGGCCACTTCAACAGCCTTGGCTTCGGGAACTCGGGCACCGAGAACATCGGCGTCGGGAACGCGTTTCGCGGAAACACCGGCTTCGGGAACGCGGGCCAATTTGACACCGGCTTCGGGAACGCGGGCAACCAGAACACGGGCGTTGGGAACGGGGGCTCCGACAACACGGGCTTCCGGTGTTCGGGCAGCGAGAACACGGGCAATGGGAATTCGGGTGACACAAACACGGGCTTCTGGAATTCGGGCAACGTGAATACGGGCTTCGGGGCCACCACCGACACCGGCCTGGTCAACTCGGGCTTCAACAACACGGGGACCGGAGAGTCGGGCGTTGGAAACTCGGCCAGCGGCGGCGTCAGCAACGGCACTATCTCGGGCTTCTTCAACACGGCCAGCGGCGGCACCAGCCAGAACACATTTATGTCGGGCATTGGAAACAGCGGCGTCCCGGGCTTGTTTGGCCCGACGGAGAGCGGCTTCAACTCTGGCTTGTTCAACAAGGGCACCGGTGTATCGGGCTTATTGAACCTCAGTCGGCTGTTGCCGTAACTGTTCAGGTTCAGGCGGGCGTACAGGGTCGGCCCTCGGCGAGCATGGTGGGGACCGTTCGGGACGACCAAGCCGTCCGTCTCGCGGATCATCGCCCGGGTCGGCCGCCGCGCGCCAGTCCGGTCAGGGGTGCTGGCTGGAGACCGAGATCACTTCGCCAGTGAGGTAACTGGAGTAGTCGCTGGCCAGAAACGCGATGGTGGCGGCGACTTCCCACGGCTCGGCTGCGCGGCCGAACGCCTCGCGGGCCGATAGCCGGTCGAGCAGGTCGGCCGACGTCGTCTTGTCCAGAAACCTGTGCCGGGCGATGCTGGGCGAGACCGCATTGATCCGCACCCCATATTCGGCGGCTTCTATTGCGCTGCAACGAGTTAACGCCATCACCCCGGCCTTCGCGGCGGCATAGTGGGACTGCGAGTGCTGCGCCCGCCAGCCCAGGACGCTGGCGTTGTTGACGATCACACCACCGTGCGGCGCGTCGCGGAAGTACCGCAGCGCCGCGCGGGTGGCCCGGAACACCGACGTCAGGGACACGTCCAGGACGCGGTCCCACTCGTCGTCGGTCATGTCGGCCACCGGCGTCTGCCCGCCCAACCCGGCGTTGTTGACCAGCACGTCCATGCGCCCCATCCGGGCGGTGGTCGAATCGATCAGGGCATCGACCTGGGCGGTGGACGTCACGTCGCACACCACGCTCTCCACCCGGCCCTGCCCCAGCGCGGCCAGTTCGGCGGCGGTCTCCCCCAGCCGTCGTTCGTGGTGATCGGAGACCATCACGTCGGCACCCTCGACCAGGGCCCGCCGCGCGGTGGCCGACCCGATGCCGGTGCCCGCGGCCGCGGTAACCACCACCACCTTGCCTTCCAGAAGTCCGTGTCCGGCAATCTCTTTCGGCGCTACGGAAAGCGTCACCCCTTGACCTCCCTGGGCAGGCCGAGCACCCGCTCGGCGATGATGTTGCGCTGGATCTCGTTGGATCCGCCGTAGATGGTGTCGGCGCGGGTGAACAGGAAAAGCCGCTGCCACTCGTCGAACTCGCCGTCCGGCCCCCCGTTCGACAAGGTCATCCCGGGCTTGCCGATCACGTCCATCGCCAACGCACCCAGATCGCGGTGCCAGTTGGCCCACAACAACTTCGAGACGTTGTCCTGGCCGGGCTGCTCGACGTCCATGGTGGCCAGCGCATAGCTGCGCATCGCGCGCAGCCCGGTCCACGCCCGCGTCAGCCGCTCCCGGATGAACGGATCCTCGGCGGCGCCGTTGCGCTGCGCGAGCTCGGCCAAATTGGAAAGCTCACGGGCGTAGACGATCTGCTGGCCCAGCGTCGAGACGCCGCGCTCGAAGGTCAGCGTTCCCATCGCGACCCGCCACCCGTCACCCGGCTGGCCGACCACCAGGTCGGCGTCGGTGCGCGCGTCGTCGAAGAACACCTCGTTGAACTCCGCGGTTCCGGTGATCTGGACGATCGGCCGGATCTCGACGCCGGGCTGGTCCAGCGGCACCAACAGGTAGGACAGACCGGCATGCCGTTTGGAGCCCTTCTCGGTGCGCGCGACCACGAAGCACCACTGCGACAGGTGCGCCAACGACGTCCACACCTTCTGGCCGTTGATCACCCATTGGTCGCCGTCCAGCTCGGCGGTGGTGGAGACGTTGGCCAGGTCGCTGCCGGCGCCCGGCTCGGAATACCCCTGGCACCACAGCTCGGTGACATCGAGGATGCGCGGCAGGAAACGCTGCTGCTGCTCGGGGGTTCCGAATGCGATCAGCGTGGGTCCCAGTAGTTCTTCGCCGAAGTGATTGACCTTGTCCGGCGCGTCGGCGCGCGCGTACTCCTCGTAGAACGCCACCCGGTGCGCGGTGGAAAGCCCGCGCCCGCCGTGCTCGACCGGCCAGCCCAGGCAGGTCAGCCCCGCGGCGGCGAGATGCTGGTTCCATGCCCGGCGCTCTTCGAAGGCTTCGTGTTCGCGGCCCGGCCCGCCGAGACCCCGCAGCGCTGCGAATTCGCCGACCAGATTGTCGGCGAGCCACTGGCGGACCTCTGCCCGGAACTCCTCGACGTCTTTCATGCCCTGTAGGCTAACCTACCAAGCACTTGCTTTGTTAGAGGAGCATTCGATGAGCACCGATCCCCGCACCGTTCCGGCGGCGCTGGATCGTTTCGCGCGCCAACTGCCCGACCACGCCGCGCTGATCACCGAGGACAGGTCCTTCACGGCCGCGGCGCTGCGCGACGAGGTGCACCGCGCGGCCGCCGCGCTGATCGGGCTGGGCGTCCAGCACGGCGACCGGGTGGCGGTCTGGTCACCCAACACCTGGCACTGGGTGGTCGTATGCCTGGCGATCCACCATGCCGGGGCCGCGATGGTACCGCTGAACACCCGTTACACCGCAGAGGAGGCGGCCGACATCCTGGCCCGCACCCACGCGCCGGTGCTGTTCGGAATGGGCCGATTCCTCGGCAACGATCGCCTCGCCTACCTGGACCGCACCGCCCTGCCCGCGCTGCGGCACATCGTGCGAATACCGATAGAAGCCGCGGAGACTGGTGCCGGAACCTGGGACGAGTTCATCGCCGGCGGTACCGAACCTCGGGCCGGCGACGTGGTAACGACGCGCGCCGCCGCCGTCGTCCCGGACGACGTCAGCGACATCCTGTTCACCTCAGGGACCACCGGCCGCAGCAAAGGCGTGCTGTGCGCGCACCGGCAGTCGCTGTCGGCCTCGGCGTCGTGGGCCGCCAACGGCAAAATCACCGGCGACGACCGTTACCTCTGCATCAACCCGTTCTTCCACAACTTCGGCTACAAGGCCGGCATTCTGGCCTGCCTGCAAACCGGTGCGACGCTGATCCCGCACCTGACGTTCGACCCGCTGCGCACGCTGCAGGCCATCGAGCGACACCGCATCACCGTGCTGCCCGGTCCGCCCACCATCTACCAGACGCTGCTGGACCACCCCGCGCGCGGCGACTATGACCTGAGCTCGTTGCGGTTCGCGGTGACCGGGGCGGCTACCGTGCCGGTGGTGCTGGTGGAACGGATGCAGTCCGAACTCGACATCGACATCGTGCTGACCGCCTACGGCCTGACCGAGGCCAATGGCATGGGGACGATGTGCCGCGCCGACGACGACGCCGTGACGGTGGCCACCACCTGCGGCCGCCCGTTCGCCGACTTCGAATTGCGCATCGATGCAGGGGTTTCAGGGGCCCCGGAAGAAACCGGCGAGGTGCTGTTGCGCGGGCCCAACGTGATGCTCGGCTACCTGGACGACCCGGAGGCCACCGCCGCCGCCATCGACGCCGACGGTTGGCTGCACACCGGCGACATCGGCGCCGTCGACGCGGCGGGCAACCTGCGAATCACCGACCGGCTCAAGGACATGTACATCTGCGGCGGATTTAACGTCTACCCCGCCGAGGTCGAGCAGGTGCTCGCCCGGATGCAGGGTGTGGCCGACGCCGCGGTGATCGGGGTTCCCGATCAGCGGCTGGGCGAGGTCGGCCGTGCGTTCCTGGTAACCCGGCCCGGCGCCAGCCTCGACGAGGACTCGGTGATCGCTTACACCCGTGAGCATTTGGCGAACTTCAAGGCGCCGCGGTCGGTGCGGTTCGTCGACGTGTTGCCGCGCAACGCGGGCGGTAAGGTGGTCAAGTCACAACTGCGAGAGCAGGATTGAATGGATCTGGATTTCGACGAAGAGACGCTGGCCTTCCAGGCCGAGGTGCGGGACTTCCTCTCGGCCAACGCTGGGTCGATCCCGACGAAGTCGTACGACAACGCCGAAGGTTTTGCACAGCACCGGCATTGGGATCGCGTGCTGTTCGACGCGGGCCTGTCGGTGATCACCTGGCCGCAGAAGTACGGCGGCCGCGACGCGCCGCTGCTGCATTGGGTGGTGTTCGAGGAGGAATACTTCCGCGCCGGAGCGCCCGGCCGGGCCAGCGCCAACGGCACCTCGATGCTGGCCCCGACGCTGTTCGCGCACGGCACCTCCGAACAGCTGGACCGGATCCTGCCCAAAATGGCCAGCGGCGAACAGATCTGGGCGCAGGCCTGGTCGGAGCCGGAATCCGGCAGCGATCTGGCGTCGCTACGGTCCACCGCCACCAAGACGGACGGCGGCTGGCTGCTCAACGGCCAGAAAATCTGGAGTTCGCGGGCGCCGTTCGCCGAGATGGGCTTCGGGCTGTTCCGGTCCGACCCCGCGGCCGAGCGCCACAACGGGCTGACGTATTTCATGTTCGACCTGAAAGCCGCGGGCATCACGGTGCGGCCCATCGTTCAGCTGGGCGGCGATACCGGCTTCGGCGAGATCTTCCTCGATGACGTCTTCGTACCCGACGAGGAGGTCATCGGCACCCCGAACGACGGCTGGCGGGCGGCCATGAGCACGTCGAGCAACGAGCGCGGGATGTCACTGCGCAGCCCGGCCCGCTTTATGGCGGCGGCCGAACGGCTGGTGCGGCTGTGGAAAGACAGCGGCTCGCCCGAGGCATTCGCCGACCGGGTGGCCGACGCCTGGATCAAGGCGCAGTCGTACCGGCTGCAGACCTTCGGCACCGTGACCAGACTGGCCGGCGGCGGCGAGCTGGGCGCGGAATCATCTGTGACCAAGGTGTTTTGGTCCGACGTCGACGTGGCGATACATCAGACCGCGCTCGACATCCTGGGCGCCGACGGCGAGCTCGCCGGTCGGTGGACCGACGGCCTGCTGTTCGCCCTGGGCGGCCCGATCTACGCCGGTACCAACGAGATCCAGCGCAACATCATCTCCGAGCGGCTGCTGGGCCTGCCGCGCGAAAAATCCGGAGGTAAGAAGTGAAATTTGCGCTGGACGAACAGCAGCGTGACTTCGCCGCCAGCATCGACGCGGCGCTGGGCGCCGCCGACCTGCCCGGCGCGGTGCGGGCGTGGTCGGCCGGCGACGTCGCACCCGGCCGCAAGGTGTGGGAGCAGTTGGCCAACCTCGGTGTCACGGCACTGGCGGTGCCGGAGAAGTTCGACGGCATCGAGGCCCACCCGGTTGACCTGGTGGTCGCGCTGGAACGCCTCGGGCGCTGGTGCGTGCCCGGCCCGGTGGCCGAATCCATCGCGGTGGCACCGGTTTTGCTCGCCAGTGACGATCAGGCCGAGCGCTGCGCGGGCCTGGCCTCCGGTGAGCTGATCGCCACCGTCGCGCTGCCGCCGGACACGCCGCGCGCGGTTGACGCCGATACTGCCGGGCTGGTGCTGCTCGCCGGCGATGCGGGCGTTACCGCGGCCGAGTTGGTTGGGGGCCCGGGTGCGTGGCACGAGTCCGTCGACCCCAGCCGCCGCCTCTTCGACGTCACCGCAACCGGCGAATCCTGGCACGCGGACGTCCAGCGCGCCTACCAGTTAGGGGTCCTGGCCACCGCCGCGCAGTTGGTCGGCGCGGCCGAGGCGCTACGGGACGCGGCCGTCGACTACGCCAAACAACGCACCCAGTTCGGCCGGGTGATCGGCTCGTACCAGGCGATCAAGCACAAGCTCGCCGACGTACACATCGCCATTGAGCTGACCCGCCCGCTGGTCTACGGCGCCGCACTGTCGCTGGCGTCCCGCGACGTCAGCGCCGCCAAAGCCGCGGCATCCGAGGCGGCTCTACTGGCGGCGCGGTCGGCGTTGCAGACACACGGCGCCATCGGGTTCACCCAGGAACACGACCTGTCGCTGTGGCTGCTGCGGGTGCAAGCATTGCGATCGGCCTGGGGTACTCCCGAGGCGCATCGACGGCGAGTGCTGGAGGCCTTATGACCGAAGAACGGGAGCTGCTGGCCGAAACCGTCGCTGCCCTGGTGACCAAGCACGCCGGCCCGGCGGCGGTGCGCGCGGCGATGGAATCGGACCGCGGCTATGACGAGTCGCTGTGGCGGCTGTTGTGCGAGCAAGTCGGTGCCGCCGCGCTGGTGATACCCGAAGAGCTCGGCGGCGCGGGCGGTGAACTGGCCGACGCCGCAACGGTGTTGCGAGAGCTCGGCCGGGCGCTGGTGCCCTCTCCGCTGTTGGGAACCACGCTGGCGGAGCTGGCCCTGCTGGCCGCGCCCGAGCCGGACGCGGAGACCCTGGAAAGGCTCGCCGAAGGCGTCTCGATCGGAGCGTTGGTGCTCGACGCCGACTATGTGGTCAACGGCGATATCGCCGACGTCGTCGTCGCCACCACCGGAGGCCAGTTGGGCCGCTGGACCCGCTTCAGCGCGCAGCCCGTCGCCACCATGGACCCGACTCGCCGGCTCGGCCGCGTGCACCCCCAAGATGCCCAAGCGACCGAACCGATAGGCCCCGACCCGGGCCTCGCCGACGCAGCGGCGATCCTGCTGGCGGCCGAGCAGATCGGCGCCGCCGAACGCTGTCTGGAACTCACCGTCGAATACGCCAAGAGCCGAGTGCAATTCGGACGTCCGATCGGCAGCTTTCAGGCACTCAAGCATCGGATGGCCGACCTGTATGTCGCTGTTGCCGCGGCGCGGGCCGTGGTCAACGACGCCTGCACCGACCCCACGCCGACCAACGCTGCCACCGCCCGACTCGCTGCAACCGAGGCGCTGTGCGCCGTGGCCGCCGAGGGCATCCAGATGCACGGCGGCATCGCCATCACCTGGGAGCACGACATGCACCTGTATTTCAAACGCGCGCACGGCAGCGCGCAGCTGCTCGGTTCGCCCCGAGAGCTGTTGCGCCAACTGGAATCCGAGGTGCTCTAAGCCGTGACCGATCGTGTCGCCCTGCGCGCAGGTGTCCCACCGTTCCATGTGATGGATGTCTGGCTGGCAGCCGCGGAGCGCCAGCGCACCCACGGCGACCTGGTCAACCTGTCGGCGGGCCAGCCCAGTGTGGGTGCTCCCGAGCCGGTGCGCGCGGCAGCGGCCGCCGCCCTGCATCTGAACGAATTGGGTTACACGGTGACACTGGGTATCCCGGAGTTGCGGGCCGCGATCGCAGCGGACTATCAGCGCCAGTACGGACTCGCCGTCGAGCCCGATGCGGTGGCGGTCACCACGGGCTCCTCGGGTGGGTTTCTGCTCGCGTTTCTGGCGTGCTTTGACGTGGGCGATCGGGTGGCGATGGCCAGTCCCGGCTACCCGTGTTATCGGAACATCCTGTCGGCGCTGGGATGTGAAGTGGTGGAGATCGAGTGCGGACCGGAGACGCGGTTCCAGCCCACCGCGCAGATGCTGGCCGAACTCGACCCGCCGGTGCACGGTGTCGTCGTCGCCAGCCCGGCCAATCCCACCGGGACCGTCATACCACCTGCTGAGCTGGCGGCGATCGCGTCGTGGTGCGACGCGTCCGGGGTGCGGCTGATCAGCGACGAGGTTTACCACGGCCTGGTCTACGAGGGGGCCCCGCAGACCAGCTGCGCCTGGCAGAAGTCACGACAAGCGGTGGTGGTCAACAGCTTTTCCAAGTATTACGCGATGACGGGCTGGCGGCTGGGCTGGCTGCTGGTGCCGTCCGAGCTGCGCCGCGCGGTGGACCGCCTGACGGGCAACTTCAACATCTGCCCGCCGGTTCTATCGCAGATCGCCGCCGTGGCCGCGTTCACCCCCGAGGCCACCGCCGAGGCGGACGGCAACCTGCACCACTACGCGACCAACCGCTCGCTGCTGCTGGACGGCCTGCGCAATATCGGCATCGACCGGCTCGCGCCCACCGACGGCGCGTTCTACGTCTACGCCGACGTCTCCGACTACACCGGCGATTCGATGGCGTTCTGCTCAAAGTTGTTGAATGACACTGGCGTTGCCGTCGCTTCGGGCATCGACTTCGACACGACGCAGGGCAACAAGTTCATCCGAATCTCGTTCGCCGGACCGACCAGCGACATCGAAGAGGGCCTGCGCCGAATCGGACCCTGGCTACAGGGTCAACGACCGTCGTAGGTCAACGCGCTCAACGACGACGACCACCTGCTCGCCGCTCGATCGGTTAAGCGCGCCGCCAGGAACGGAAAACGCGGCGACATAGCCGGTGCGGACGGCGCCCGACGCATCGCTGACCGTCACTCACTCACCATCAATTCACGTTTGTGCGCCGCAATTGTCGTTGGTCCGGCTGCTACCGAAGGTGTCGGAGTCGGCCAACACGGTGTAGATCTCCCATTTCTCACCGCCGGGGGCGGTGACCCAGACTTTGTCCTGCGTGGCGAAGCAGCAGGTGGTGTTGGTCTCCTCCTTGGTCAGCAGACCCTCGTCGCCGAGCCGGCCGATTTCGGCCCGCACGGTGTCGCTCGAGCCGACTTCGACGCCGAGATGGTTGAGGGTGCCGCCATGACCCGGGCTTTCGATGAGCACCAGCTTGAGCGGGGGTTCGCTGATCGCGAAGTTGGCGTATCCGGGTTTGACCTTTGCCGGTTGGGTATTGAAGAGCTTGGAGTAGAACGTGATTGCAACGTCGAGGTCATCGACGTTCAGTGCCAGTTGAACTCGGGCCAGTTGAACTCGGGCCAGTTGAACTCGGGCCAGTTGAACTCGGGACATCGCGGTCATCCTTCCTGGTGGGTAACAGTTCGGCGATAAGGGCCTGCACATGTTCCGCGATCTCATCGCGGATGGTCCGCACGGTGCTCAGCCCCCGCCCGGCCGGATCGGGCAGTTTCCAGTCTCGGTAGGACACGCCCGGAAAGTACGGGCAGCTGTCGCCACAACCCATGGTGATCACAATGTCGCTGGTCCGCGCCGTTTCGGCGGTGAGGAGCTTGGGGTGTGGCGGCGCTGATGTCGATGCCGAGTTCGTCCATCGCCGCCACGACGACGGGGTTGATGGCGTCCGCGGGGACGGTGCCGGCCGAGCGGACCTCGATACGGTCCCCGGTCAGGTGGCTCAACAGCGCCGCAGCCATTTGGGAGCGCCCGGCGTTGTGCACGCATACGAACAGCACACTGGGTTTCTCAGCCATAGCTCGCCGTTTCCTCGATGGGCCGAAACATGCGGGAGCGCAGGGCCAGGGAAACATAGACCAGGCCCACCAGCACCGGCACTTCGATCAACGGCCCGACGACACCGGCCAGCGCTTGCCCAGAGGCGGCCCCGAACGTGGCGATCGCGACGGCGATGGCCAGTTCGAAGTTGTTGCCCGCGGCGGTGAAGGCCAGCGTGGTGGTACGGGCATAGCCGAGCCCCAAAGTCCTACCCAGGGCATAGCCGCCGGCCCACATGACAGCGAAGTAGGCCAAAAGCGGCAGCGCGATTCGGGCCACATCCCAAGGGCGGGAGCTGATCTGGTGGCCTTGCAGGGCGAACAAGATGACGATGGTGAACAGCAGCCCGTAGAGCGCGCAGGGCCCGATCCGTGGCAGGAAACGAGTTTCATACCAGCTGCGGCCCTTGAGTTTTTCGCCGAGACGGCGGCTGGCGTATCCGGCCAGCAGCGGGATGCCCAGGAAGATCAGCACGGATTTGGCGATCTGCCCTGGCCCTGCGTTGATTCCTGCGTCGATTCCCCGTTGCGGCAGTCCCACCCCGTGCGGCAGTCCCAGCCAGCTCGGCAGCACGGACAGGTAGAACCAGCCCAGCACGGCGAACGTGACGACCTGAAAGGCCGAATTGAGCGCCACCAATACGGCGGCGGCCTCGCGGTCCCCGCCGGCCAGGTCGTTCCAGATGATGACCATCGCGATGCACCGCGCCAATCCGACGACGATCAACCCGGTGCGGTATTCCGGCAGATCGGGCAGCAGCAGCCAGGCCAGCGTGAACATCAGTGCCGGGCCGATCAGCCAGTTGAGCGTCAGCGATGCCGCCATCAGCTTGCGATCGGCAGTAACCTCCCCGAGCCGGTCGTAGCGGACCTTGGCCAGCACCGGATACATCATGACCAACAGGCCCACAGCGATGGGCAGCGAGATTCCGTCGACCTCGACGGCACTCAACAGATCGCCCAGGCCGGGTACCACCCGCCCCAACACCAGGCCCGAGGCCATCGCCACCGCGATCCATACGGGCAACATGCGGTCGAGTCGCGAAAGTCGCCCGGTCACCGTCGCGGCGGGCAGCGTCGCGGTCACGGGCCGCATTCCGCCGAGTCCGCGGCGGGGCCGCCTTCGATCCGCAGGACGGCCGAAAGTTGTTGCAGCGCCGACGGAATGACCCAGTAATACACCCAGGTTCCGCGCCGTTCGCAGTCCAGCAGGCCCGCCGAGCGCAGGACCTTCAGGTGATGGGAGATGGTCGGCTGCGTCACGTCGATGGTCGCCGAGATGTCACACACACACGCCTGCCCACCGGGATGGCTGGCCACCAAGCTCAGCAACCGCAGCCGCACCGGATCGGCCAGGGCCTTGAACATCGCCGCCAACCGCACCGACTGCTGGTCGTCGAGCGCCGACACCGCCAGGGCCGGGCAGCATCCGCCCAACAGCTGATTCGACATCCGTCTATATTGACAGATATCGAAACAGGGCGCAAGTGGCTCCATCGCGGCGCTGTCACCAAGCCGCCTGAGGCCCGGAGGTGTCTAGCCGTCGAAAAGCTTTTCGATGCGCGCTTCGAGCACACGTCGCTCGCCGGCATCGGCCACATTGATGCCGAACCGGTCACTGAGCACGTGGACGACCGCGGCCGCGTCGTCGAGCCGGATTTTCTCGCTCGCGTCGGCGCGGTGGACGCTCAGCTGGCGGTCGTTCAGGTTGATCCGCGCGTCATCGGTGACCAGCGCGACCATCAAGTTGGTCACGAAGTGCGACGAGGGGTGGGTTGAGACAAACCAGCTCCCCACCTTCAAATCGATCTGCGGAGGGGTCCGTGTGGTGAACTCGTACAGCGGCTGCCACTCGCCTCGGACCTGCGCCAGTAACAGCAATCCGTCGCCACGGTCCTCGAGCCGGTACGGCTCATGCGTTGTCTGCTGGACGCCACCGGTTTGCAGGCGCAGCGGCGAGGTGGGGGTCTGACCGCCGAAGCCCACGTCGACGAGATACGACCCTTCCGAACCGGGAAACGTCACCGCCAACACGGTGTGTGTCTGCGCCCCCGGCGGCGTGTCGGGGGGTTGCATCCAGACCACTCGGCCGGCCAGCCGCCGCACCCGAAAGCCGATTTCTGTCAGCATGTAGCCCATCAGGCCGTTCTGCTCGTAGCAATAGCCACCCCGGCGACGGTGAATCAGCTTGTCGGTCAACGCCTCTGCACTCAGATCGTCGACCGGCACTCCCAGCAGCGGATCCAGGTTCTCGAACGGAATGGTTCGAGTGTGAGCGGTCATTAGATCCTGCAGTACAGCGAGGTTCGGCTCAGCAGGGCCGCGATAGTTGACGCGATCGAAATACCCGGTCAGATCCAGTGCCATGAGGCCATTGTGGCCCGGCGTCGCCCGCCTTGAGCGCCGACGTGAGACGGCTGCCTCGCCAAGGATCGCCGAACTGTACAACCGTGAGATCCCGTTCGCTACTCTTAACCTCGCGAAACATCTATCTGGGGGTGAGCGCCAAGAATGGCTGAAGGACCCACCGCCGACGGCACGGCGCCGGTACCGAGCGGGCTCGCCGCGGAATTGGCCTCCGCGGGATTCGAGGATGCGCGCCAAGTGGCCCGAGGCGGCGCCGGAATAATTTATTGCTGTTACGAAACGGCCCTGGGACGAAGCGTTGCAGTCAAGGTGCTGCCGACGCATTTCGACGAAGACGCCAGGGAGCGTTTTCTACGTGAGGGCTACGCGATGGGCGGGCTGTCCGGGCATCCGAACATCGTCCACATCCTGCGAGTGGGCGTCACCGAAAGTAACCGTCCGTACATCGTGATGCCGTACCTCGCCGAGGACTCCCTGGCGGTACGGCTGCGCCGGGAGGGACCAATCTCGTGGCCCGAGGCATTGCACATCGGTGTGAAGCTGTGCGGGGCTTTGGAAACCGCGCACAAGACCGGCACTTTGCACCGCGATATCAAGCCCGCCAACGTGCTCATCAACGATTACGGCGAACCGCAATTAAGTGACTTCGGAATTGCCCACATCGACGGCGGATATGAAACGGCGACCGGGTTCTTCTCCGGCACAATCGACTACACCGCGCCAGAGGTGATGACCGGCAATCCGGCAACGGTCGCCGCCGACATCTACTCACTCGGCGCCACGCTCTATGCGATCATCGCGGGCGGCGCCGCACACGCGCGCAAGAGCGGCGAAGATCTCATCGCGCAGTACCTGCGCATCAGCACCTCACGGGTCCCGGACATGCGTCCCGAAGGAATCCCGGATGCGGTGTGCTCGGCAATCGAGAAAGCTATGGCGATCGAGCCGGCGGAGCGGCCCGGGTCGGCGGCGGAGTTCGGCCGCGAGTTGCAGGCTGCGCAGCGCCGCAACGGCTTGAAACCCGATTCGATGGCAATTACCGGCGGCACCGGCGACACCGCGCGCACGGTAACCGTGGCAACGAATACCCCTGCAGCGCCTGCCGTCTCGCCCGGCGGAGACACCAGGGAGATGCCGGCTCCGGGTCCGGACACGGCCAGCGTGCCGGCACCGGGTCCCGACACGGCAAGCGTGCCCCAGCCGACGCAAGCGATGGCGGCCCCGTCAAGCGTCAGCTCCCCGGTTGTCCCGGAGGGCGCTCCCCCGGACGGGACGGCGACCGCACCCGCGCCAGCGTCAGAATCTGCCGATGAACAGGAATTCTCGGAAGCGGCCAAATTGTTGCGGACCGGACTCACCGCCGCAACGCAGCCGATTGCTCCGTCGGGGGGGCCGCAGCCGTCGGCACCGCCCCCCGCGCCGACCCCAGCACCGGCCCCAGCGCCGGCCCCAGAGCCGCCAAGCGCCGCTGCAGCCAGTCCGCCCCTCAGCCCCCCGCCCAATGCGCCCGAGCAGCCGGCGTCACCGCCTCCGGGGCGGAAACCGGTCACATTGCGGGCGCGGGAGTGGCTCACGGCGCCGGGCAAAAAGCGCAATCGCATACTGGTGCTCGCCACCGCGCTCCTCGTCATCGTGGCGTTGGTGGTCGGCGGCCTCTTGCTGTTGCGCGAGAACAAACCTCAGCAGACCACCGCGAGCCAGCCCAGCGCCCAACCGCCACCCAAGTGGAAGCCGATCACCAATGCGCGGATTGCGCGCGACGCGGCGGCGACCACACAGACCGACGGCACCATTTGGATCTTCGGCGGGATTCGCGGCAGCGGCTCCGTCGTCGGAAACCACGAGGGCTACGACCCCGTCATCGACGAATGGAAGGGCGGCGACGATCTACCGGTTCCGGTCCAGCACGCGATGGCAGTCACCTGGCAGGGAAACCCGGTGGTGCTCGGCGGCTGGAAGTCAACGGGCCCCAATAAGGTTGCCAGCGACCAGGTTTGGCGGGTGGTCAACAGTCGCTGGGAGGAAATGCCGCACATGTTGCAGCCCAGGGCGGCAGCCGCGGCGGCGGTGGTGGGAGACCGCCTCATTGTCGCGGGCGGTGTTGACGCCAACGGCGCGCTGCTGAACACGACCGAGGTCTTCGACGGCCACTCCTGGACCCTCGGCGCGCCCATACCGACTCCGCGGCAGCTGCTGGCCGGGGCCTCGGACGGAAAGCTGATGTACACGGTCGGCGGAACCAGCGGGGACTCAGACCTGACGATGGTCGAGGCGTACGACCCGGCCACGAAAACCTGGACGTCGTTGGCCCCGCTTCCGACGGCACGCAGTGACCTGGGCGTGGCGATCGCCGACGGACGGTTGGTGGCGGTCGGAGGCATCTCAGGGGGGCAAGTCCTCAAGAGCGTTTCGGTCTTCGACCTGATGACAAAAACGTGGGCCGGTTTGCCGGACATGGATACCGCGCGCCACGGCGTGGCGGTCGCCGCGGTAGAGAAGTCCATCTATGCGATCGGCGGGTCGACCGCGCCCGGCGATGGTCAGGTGGTCTCCACCGCGGAGGTGCTGAAGCTGCCGGCGCGCAAGATCCAGCCGGCGTCGCAGTGGCGTTCGCTACCCAACGCTCCGACCGCACGGTTGATGATGGCGTGGACCGTGCTCAACGACAAGATCTGGATCATCGGTGGGCTGCGCAGCGGGGCGGAGCCCCTGGACTTGGTCGAGAGCTACGACCCGAAGACTGGAGCCTGGGATACGGGGCCGCCATTGCCCATTCCGCTGCATCACGCCGCGGCGGCAACCTACCGCGGGGAGGTGGTAGTGCTCGGAGGTGCCAGCGACCAACTCGTAAATGGCTCCAACAAGGTCTTCGCGCTGCGTGGCGGCAACTGGGTGCCGTTGCCGAGCCTCACCCACGCTCGGGCGGCGCCGGCGGCGGCGGTGGTTGGTGACAAACTCGTGGTCGTCGGTGGGCAGAACGACCATCAGCTCGTCCCGCAGACCGAGGTATTCGACGGCAATTCGTGGACAGACGCCGCCGACATGCCCACCCTGCGCGAGCATCTGGCCGCGGTGTCGGATGGCACCTACGTGTACGCGATCGGCGGGAGGAAGCTGGCCTCCGATAAGAACTCCGCGGCATTGGAACGGTTCGACCCGGCGTCGGGCACCTGGACCAAGTTGGTGGGCATGCCGACTCCGCACGGAAGCTACGGCGCGACGTACATCGATGGCCGAATCGTCGTGGCCGGTGGTGAAGAACCCACACAGGTGGTGAACGTGGTCGAGATGTACGACATCGCCGATGGGACGTGGAGCACGCTGCCTCCGATGCCGACCCCGCGTCACGCTGAGGTGGTGGCCACGGTCGGCAACACCATCTACTGCATCGGCGGCGCGAACCGGCCGGCACATGAAGGCGCTATAGCGACGGTCGAGGCCCTCGATTTCATGTAGCTTCCCGCCGAGTCGGGACGGCGGGCCGGGCTCGGCGCGCGAATCGTGCTGACGCGCCCGGCGTCCGGCAGCGGATCACCGCTCATTTGTTTTGTTTCGCTCATTTGTTTTGTTTAGGGCGAATCGGGGACCCGATAGAGACGGCCGCTAGCTACAGCACACCGATCTATCAACGGAGCCCATATGAATACCAGCATCATTGTCTGGATTGTGATCGCCGTACTGGCAATTGCGCTGATCGCCGTCCTGATCTTCGCGGTAAGCAGAGCAACGCGGCAACGCCGCCAACGGCAGGCCGAGGAGATACGCGAACGCGCCAGGCTGGAGACAGCCAAGCTCGAACGGCGTCAAGCATTTGCCGACGAAACGGCCGCCAAGGCGCGTGCCGCACAAGCCGAGGCGGAGGTCAAGGCCGCCGAAGCCACCCGGCTCCAGGAGCGGGCGGCCAAACATCAGAGCGAAGCAGCGACATCCCGTGAGCAACTCGAGGGACAGTGGCGGCATGCCGACAAAATCGACCCGAGAGTCAGGGCGCAAAACGCGCGTGAACCCGGGCATCGTCCCGCACACGCCCGCGACGATGCGGATGACGCGCGGGGCGATGAGTCGCGCCGATCGAGGGACGGCGCAGCGGACGTTGCGCACACTCCAGCCGCTCCAGCCGGGGAGTCCGGAAACTACCACGACCCCGAAAACTATCGTTGAGCCCGCGCACCGACGCGGGTGCCGAACGCGGTCCACTGTCCCCGATGCCGACCGTCGAGGCCCTCGATTTCAGGTAGCTTCCTTGCCGTGACCAGTTTTTCCGAGCTGCCGACGACGGATCAGGAAGCGATCGGCAAGACGCTGCTGACGTTGTTGAAGGCGTTCGACGACCGCGACGCCGAGCCCCTGCGGACCGTGTACTCGGATGACGCCGACTGGGTCAACGCCTTCGGCACGGTCAGGCGCGGACGCGACGACATCGTCGAGTACCTCACGGGCCTGTTCGCGGATGCCAACTTCAACCGCGGCGAGCTCGCCGGTCCGCCCGAGACCAGCTTCAAGGTGCTGACGCCCGAAGTCGTCCTGGTCTCGGCACATCTCAAGGTGAAGGGCCAGGGGCTGGTCGGTGGCGGAACGATGGACCGCGACAACTTCTCGCTGCGTGCCCTGCAGCGTCAAGACGACGGATCCTGGCTGATCGTCTCGGAGATGTTCCAGGACGCCAACACCGAAACGACCTACGAAACCGACCAGTCCCTTCGGTAGCGACCGCCCCTCGCCGATTCGTTTTCTTCCGGGAGGGGCGACTGCGGGGTTCTGAAGCCGCCGTTGGCCTTGTACTCTTTGGGAAATGAGCGCCTATCAGACGGTCGTGGTCGGCACGGATGGCTCGGACTCGTCGCTGCGTGCGGTGGATCGCGCAGCCGCGATCGCTGCGGATCACGGCGCGACCTTGATCGTTGCGACGGCGCATCTCCCTGTCCCCGAGGAAAAGGGACGCTACGCCATCCCCCCGGGGAGCGACCACGGCCAGGACTACCGGTTGGTGGGCGAGGCCCCCTACTACGCGATCCTGCAGGACGCCAGGGAGCGGGCGCACAAAGCCGGGGCCAAGAACGTGGTGGAGAAGCCGGTCGTCGGTGCCCCCATCAACGCGTTGGTACAGCTGGCCGAGGAGGTCCTTGCCGACCTGCTGGTCGTCGGCAACGTCGGACTCAGCAGCGTCGCGGGGCGGCTGCTGGGATCAGTCCCATCCGAAGTCTCCCGCAGGGCGAAGACCGATGTGCTGATCGTCCACACCACCGACTGAGGCATTCGCCCAAGAATCGTTCGGCATCGGGCCAGGGAAGATGACGAGCCGCCACCCTTCTAAACAAGCCAATGCCATACTCGACAACCATGGACGCCAAGATCACCGGTACCGTCATGCCGGTCCTGGATGTATCGCTAAGCCCGAGCGAGAGCCTGATCGCCGAGGCCGGTGAGTTGTCCTGGATGAGCGAATCGATCCAACTGCGAACGTCGACCCGGACGGCGGGCGCTTCAGGGTTGTTCGGGGGGCTCAAGCGCGCGGTCGGCGGCGGCGGGTTGTTCATGACCGAATACAGCGCCGTCGGCCGGCCGGGCAACGTCGCGTTCGCCGCCAAGCTGCCCGGCCACATCCTGCCGGTGCAACTGCGCCCCGACATGCCCTACCTGATACACCGGCACGGGTTCCTCTGCGGCGTCGGTGATGTGCAGCTTTCGATCGCGTTTCAGCGCACGTTGGGCGCGGGCATATTCGGCGGCAACGGGTTCATATTGCAGCACCTGACCGGCACCGGCCAGGCATGGATCGAACTATCCGGCGAGACCGTCGCCTACACGCTGGCCGCGGGCCAAACCCTGCGTGTGCATCCCGGCCACGTCGGCATGTTCGACGGTTCGGTGACGTTCGACATCACCCGCATCAAAGGAATCAAAAACATGTTGTTCGGCGGCGACGGCATATTCCTGGCCACGCTGACCGGCCCCGGTCGCGTCTGGCTGCAAACCCTGACCATCAGCAATCTCGCCCACGCCATCACGCCCTATCTCCCAACGCCTTCCGGTGAATCGGGCGGTGGCTGGGCCCGAACGGTCGGCAGCCTGCTCTCCGACTGACCACCGCGCCCTTGATGGCAACCCAACCCACATCGGTCCGCAGTGCCGTTCGGGTCGCTTCGGTCGCCGCGCTCGGCGGTCTGCTGTTCGGCTATGACAGCGCGGTGATCAACGGCGCTGTGGCGGCCATCCAGGACGAGTTCCACATCGGCAACGCCGCGCTGGGTTTCGCCGTTGCGTCCGCCCTGCTGGGCGCGGCGTTCGGTGCGGTGACGGCGGGACGGCTCGCCGACAAGATCGGGCGGCTTGCGGTGATGAAGATCTCCGCACTGCTGTTCCTGGTCAGCGCGATCGGCGCCGGCCTGGCACCCGATGTCCGGGTGGTGGTCGTCTTCCGGGTCATCGGCGGGATCGGGGTGGGGGTGGCGTCGGTGATCGCGCCCGCCTACATCGCCGAAACGTCGCCGCCGCAGGTCCGCGGGCGGCTTGGCTCGCTGCAACAGCTGGCGATCGTGCTGGGCATCTTCTTCTCACTGGCGATCGACTGGCTGTTGTCGCACCTGGCCGGCGGCTCGCGCGAGCAGCTGTGGCTGGGCCTGCCGGCTTGGCGCTGGATGTTCGTCGTGATGACCGTCCCGGCCGTTGCGTATGGCGCGCTGGCTTACACGGTCCCCGAATCGCCACGCTATCTCATTGCGAGACAACGGATTCCGGAGGCCCGTCGGGTGCTCACCCGGCTGCTGGGGCAGCAGGACCTGGACTCGGTTATCGCGCGGATCCAGGATTCGCTGGGTGCCGAAAATCCGCCGTCCTGGCGGGATTTGCGCAAGCCGACCGGCGGGCTGTACGGCATCGTGTGGGTGGGCATCGGATTGGCGGTATTCCAGCAGTTGGTCGGCATCAACGTGATCTTCTACTACTCCAACGTGCTGTGGCAGGCGGTCGGGTTCACCGAAAGCTCGTCGTTCACCATCACCGTGATCACCTCGGTGACCAACATCGCGACCACGCTGATCGCGATCGCATTGATCGACAAGATCGGCCGCAGGCCGCTGCTGCTGATTGGCTCCACCGGCATGGCCGTCACGCTGGCAACGATGGCGCTGATCTTCGGCGCCGCGCGGGTGGTCGACGGCAACCCGCACCTCGATGGCGCCGCCGGCCCGGTCGCGCTGATCGCGGCCAACCTTTTCGTGGTCGCGTTCGGCATGTCGTGGGGACCGGTGGTGTGGGTGCTGCTCGGTGAGATGTTCCCGAACCGGATGCGTGCCGCGGCGTCGGGCCTGGGCGCGGCCGGGAACTGGGCCGGCAATTGGCTGATCACCGTCACATTCCCGATCGTGCGTACTGAGCTGGGCCTCGCGTACGGCTGCTACGCGCTGTGCGCGGTGTTGTCCCTGCTGTTCGTGTGGCGGTTTGTCGAGGAAACCAAGGGCAAGCAACTGGAAGACATGCACCAGGAGGCCTGGCAGCACGCCTGAAACCGCCCGCGTTTGTTTGACTTGCGCCTAATATGGGGAACCGTAGAAACTGGAGGAACCCAGCGTCCGCTAGACGCATAAAGCCCGCCAGACCCGACGGCCCGCCCCCTCAGCGGGCCGTCGGGTGGTTTAGCGCTAAAGCTGATGGCCGGATAGGGGTAGGTGTCGTCGACGCAGCAGCCTTGGTACTGGCTGTAGTCACCCCACTTGACCAAGGGTAGTTCGGGAGCCGGCGCCTGGGCGGCATCCCAGCCATTCGGAAGCTGCCAGCCATCGCGCATCACCCTGTCCCACTCGGCCAGGTGCACCCCGCCGTAGCCGAAGGCGGGATTGGGCGGCCAGCCCTTCTGCTCTTCCAGCGCGGTCGCGGCCGCGGCGGTCGCCGCGTCCCAGTGCTTGGTGACCGGCAGGCCCAGCTTGGCCTGCCAGCGGCCCAAACCGTCCTTGACGGCCTGCGAGTCAGACGGGTAGTCACCCGAGATGCAGTTGTCCGGGCCGCTCTCCGGTCCGTAATAGTAGCCCATGGGCAAAGGAAACGGCACCGTCACGTTAATTGGAATATGTAGTGGCGCAGTTGGTTTTGGAGCTGTACCGATGGATCAGCGTTGAGTTGTTGGTATTTCAGGCGGCAGCGTCGAGCGCGCTAACCTCACCCCAGACCGCGAAGCGGTCGGCCATTTTGGTTCGCCATCGGGTCGCGCTGAGCAGCTGCCGTCGGGGCCGAAAATGTGCCGAGATGCCACTGAAGGCAGACAGGAACCGTTGGGCATGCCGCTACCGATGTAAAGCGTTTCATCGCCCGTTCACGCTGTCGGGTGGGCTGATGAGAGTTCTCGGCTCGATTGTTCAGATACTTCGACTGCCGGTGGGTCACCGACCCCATCAGCTCGCGGGCAGCGACCCCGTAGCTGGGCAGCTTGTCGGCCACCAGCACACGCAGCACATACCGCAGACCCTTGAGCAACTTGCGGAAGAACCGCTTGGCGGCTTTGGCGTTTCGCCGTGACTGCACCAACACGTCCACGTCGTTGCCGTGCTGGTCGACCGCACGCCACAGGTAATGGGTGATGCCGTTGATCTTCAGCTCGGCACGCTCCTGACGCGCCCTGCCTTCGAGGTTCCCGAGCAGTCCGAAGCGACTCGACGTCCTTTTTGGCCTGCTCTGCTGACACGGCGGCAACGTACAACAGCGCAGCGCGTTCAAGCCTTCGTCGCGCCGATCGTGAGAAGTACGCGAACTCGGGCCTGCCACAGCAGACCGCGTAGCATCGGCTCATCGGGGTGACCCACGTTATCCCTTCTGGAGTCAAGGACCCGATCATGACCAACACGCGAACCGAGTCCGCTTCCTCCATCGAAGCGCCGGCGGTCGACGACCGCCGCACACACGAAGTCGACGCCATCGTTGAGACGGCGGCCGAGGCGGCCCGAGCATTCCGCAAGCTTGACCAGCAGCAGGTCGACGCGATCGTCGAGGCGATGGTGCGCGCCGGGGTCCGCGCGGCAGCGGAACTGGCGAGTGTGGCGATCGAGGAGACTGGCTTCGGCGTTTTCGAGGACAAGGTCGTCAAGAACTATGTGGCCACCGAGTTCCTCCACGACTACCTGCGCGGCAAGAAATCGGTGGGAGTCATCGACGAGGACGTCGAGCACAACATCGTGCACGTGGCCGAACCGATCGGGGTCGTACTGGCCATCACCCCAGTGACCAACCCGACCTCGACGGTGCTGTTCAAGGCAATCGTGGCCGCCAAGACCCGCAACGCCATTCTTTTCCGGCCGTCACCGTATGCGGTGCGCTCCTGCGAACGCAGCCTCGAGATCCTCCGCACCGCGGCCGAAGCGGCCGGGATGCCGCCGGGGGCGCTCGAAGTCATCCCCGATGCCGCCCACGAGGTGACGCACTATCTTTTCAAACACGCAGGCGTTGACTTCATCTGGGTGACGGGTGGACCGAAGATCGTCGCGCTGGCGAATTCGGCCGGAAAGCCCGGGCTGAGTGTCGGTCCCGGCAACGCGCCGATCTACATTCACAAGACGGCGGACCTCAAGGGCGCGGTCGTCGACATCCTGATCTCGAAAACTTTTGACTCGTCAGTCATCTGCCCGGCCGAGCAAACCTGCGTCATCGACGACGAGGTATACGACGAGGTGATCGCCGAGTTCGAGCGGATGGGTGCCCAACAGCTCACCCCCGACGAGGCCAAGGCGGTGGCGGAGTTCGCGTTTGGCGGCGGCGACAAGATCTCGATCGAGGCGGTCGGACAGAAGGCGTCGGAACTGGCCGCCCGAGCCGGCTTCAGCGTGTCACCGACCGTGAAGGTGCTGCTGGCGCCGCTGCCCGCCGACCTGGACGAACTCGCCTCGCACCCGCTGGTGCAGGAGAAGCTGATGCCCGTGCTCGGGGTAGTGCGCGCGCACGGCGCCCAGCACGCCATTGACGTCGCCGTCCTGGTCACCGAGCACGGAGGATTGGGCCACACCTCGGCGATCTACGCCAACGACGAGGACGTCATCGAGGCATACGGTTTGGCGGTTCGTACCGGCCGCATCCTGGTGAACGCGCCCACCGCGGTTGGAGCTCTCGGCGGGGTCTACAACGACCTGACCCCCACGTTCTCGTTGGGTTGCGGCACCTGGGGCGGGTCGAGCACGACAGAAAACGTCAACTACCGGCAGCTGCTGAACATCAAGACCGTATCGCGGCGCCGCACCCCGCCGCAGTGGTTCCGGGTACCGGCCAACACGTACTTCAACGAAGGTGCACTCGACAACTTGCGGGAGCTCGACTGCGAAACCGTCGTGGTGATCACCGATGCACTGACCGAAGAGCGCGGCGTGGTCGACCTGCTGCGCGGCAAGTTGCGCACCAAGCACGTGCAGGTGTTCAGCGAAGTGACACCAGAGCCCGACGAGACGACTATCCGCCGCGGTGTCGCGCTGCTGCAGCGGGTGCAACCCGATCTGTTGATTGCCGTCGGCGGCGGCTCGGTGCTTGACGCCGGCAAGGCGATAAGGCTGTTCTACGAACACCCGGAGAAAAGCCTCGACGAGTTGACGATGCCCTTCCTCGACCCCCGCAAGCGCGTGGCCGACTATCCGACCGACCGTCATCGCGTCCGATTAGTCGCTGTCCCAACGACATCAGGCACCGGGTCTGAAGTGTCGCCAGCAGCGGTGTTGACGGTGCGTGGGAAAAAGGAGACGCTCGTCGACTACAGCCTGGTGCCTGACCTCGCGATCGTCGACCCGGTCCTGACCTCGTCGATGCCGCAGAAACTGACCGCGGACACCGGCATCGACGCGCTGACCCACGCGCTGGAGGCGATCGTCTCGATCTTCGCCTCGCCTTACACAGATGCGTTGTGCGCCCAGGCGGTACGGCTGGTATTCGACGCTCTGCCCAGAGCGTACGAAGATCCCGACGACCTATCGGCGCGAACGGGCATGTCCAATGCGGCAACCCTTGCCGGGCTTGCATTCTCGAATGCATTCGTCGGCACGAATCATGCTCTCGCACATGCCGTCGGCGCGAAATTCGGAATCGCGCATGGCCGGGCGAACGGCATTTTCCTGCCGCATGTGCTGCGCTACAACGCGAGTCTGCCAAGCAAGTTCATGCCAGCGCCCGGATATTCGGCCTACATCGCGCCGGCCAAGTACGCGCAGCTCGGCCAGCTGGTCTTCGGTGGCCATGAGCCCGACGAAGCCCGCCGACGGTTGTTCCAAGGGGTTGATGATCTGCTGGACCGACTGAACATGCCGCATTCGCTCAAGGAGTTCGGCGTCGCGGAGGAGGCATTCCTGGCGGCGCTGCCGGCTTTGGCGATGACGGCGTTCGAGGATCTCAGCAACCGCACCAATCCGCGGATGCCCTTAGTCAGCGAGATCACCACATTGCTTCGGCTGGGCTACTACGGTGACGCCGGCCTCGGGCAGTCACCCGGCCGCGAAGACCGCGACGGTCATAACGAATCCCAGTAGGGTGCGGTTTGCCGCGATGGCACTGTCACATTAGTGAGTGTGGGCAACCTGGAAGGATCGGTGGGGTGAGCACCGCGACGGCGTCGTACAAGGGAGTGACGCGCCGTTGCTCAGCAGGCCCTCGAACGGGTCGGGCAGCTCCCGGGGGCCAGAGCTTTCCGAGCATGGTGGTGAAGCGGCGCTCGTCGACGACCAGGTCCTCGAGGTCAAGGTGAGCGGCGATGTCGCGACGGGTTGAGAACAGCTGGCGGTTTTGTTGGCCAGTAGCGGTTAGACGTAGTTGTCGGACCCCTCTGGGAGTATCTGGGTAGAGGCATAAAATCACGCAGTGTTATGGCCGTTTTGTTGGTCATTATTGGACATTGATTTCGTAAGATCGGCCGTGGAGGGGGTGCGCAGACGGTGGGTTCCCTGCGTGGCGGGAAGCAGTTGACGCCAGAGGTCGTGGCTAAGCGTCTGTGTATCGGGGTGGCCGATCTTCTTGATGTTGGCAAACCATGGACTAGCCGTGATGTTGCCGAGGTGCAGCGTTGCAGACCCGATTGGTTGCGGTGTGCGCGCAAGGCGTTGGGCGCGGCGCGAGCTGAGGAGGAACGGCAGCAGAAGGCGCGCGGGGATGCTGTTCGAGCGCGACAGAAGGGGTTTGAGTATCCACCTGTCGGGTCCGCCGCGACTGAGTTCGCCGACGACTTTGCGAAATTGAACCTGTTGGAGTTTCTTCATAGCGCTCTGGATGCGTCTTCGGCGGAGACCTAGGTAGTGGATTGCGGATTCGATGTCTCCACCTACGCCCGGACTGTCGAGGAGACCAACCGTGAACGCGTCAAACGCGGCGTGTCTTTGTCGGGACGAGACACCGCTGTCTTCGCTGATTACGGCGGTTACCGTGAGCCCGGGACGTTGGGAGACTTGTTGGACGCTCCGACTGGCAACACCCGGGCGACCCATGTTTGTGGTGCGGGGCTTGCTGCCGAATCGCTCGACGACGCGTGGTATGACCGGTGGGCGCTGGAAGGCCTCGCCCACGCTCACGTGATCGCTGGTCTAGTGCTGTGCGGTGATATCGCGACTCTGGAAACCATTGCCGGAGTGCCTTTACCTGACGTGGCCCTCGACGTAAGGCAGCCGTTTGGTGGCGTCGCCGCGGATGTGCTCTCGTTGGCGAGGGAAGCGCTGCATGCCTGGACTGAGATCGACTGCCCGGTACTGGATCCCGGCGACGTTGTAGACATGGATGCCCCGACCTCAGCGCTGCCCCGAATGCTGCTGGCCGCCCGGCGACGGTGGGATCAAACCGAACTGCTGGCCGCGGCGATCGCGGGCCTGGATGTAGAGCTGGTTGTCGATGGCTGACCACGGCCCAGATGATTACGTGTCCGCGACCTCAGCCGCTCACCGGTTGGGGGTGTCGACACCTACGTTGCGCCGATACACCCAGGAAGGTCGGCTGCCGGATGCGCGCAGTGCGGGCGGGAGGCGGATCTTGCGGATCGGCGACTTGGATGCTATCGCACCTAAACCATCCGCTGGCAAGGCAGTTGGGTATGCACGGGTGTCGTCACGGAGGCAACAAGCTGAAGGTGTCCTTGATCGTCAGGTGGCCCGGCTAAAGGACCGTGACGGTGACCTAGTCGTGTTCACCGACGTTGCTTCCGGCCTGTGGGACCGCCGCGTGGGGCTGCGGAAAGCGTTGGGTGAGTGCATGAAACCGGGTGTGGATCGGCTGTTGGTGGAGCATCCGGACAGGTTGGCCCGGTTTGGTGTCGGGGTGATCGAACATCTGCTGGCGGGCTATGGGGTGAAGGTCATCTATACCGGCCAGCCGGAGGATGAGTCGGCGGAATCGGAGTTGGTGCGCGACATGCTGGCTATCGTGACCAGCTTTTCCGGGCGGCTGTATGGGCAGCGGTCGGCGAAGACGAAACGGTTGCGTGCGGCGGTGTCGGCCGAAACCGAATGCGGTGATGCCGCATGAACAACCAGGAATTGCGTGAGTGGCGTGGGGTGAAGCCGGTGGCCGCACCGTGCGGGGTAGCGATCAGTGCGCGGTTGCGTACCACCGCGGCCGATGAACCGGTGCTGGACGCGGTGGCCGCACATTTCGGACGGCTGCGCCGTGCCGACCTCACAGCGGTATGCCGTCTCGAACCATTAGCTGCTGATCTGAGTCCTGATGAACGTCGACAGGTGCGCCGGGCTCGGCTTAACGCCCGTAAGAAGGCGTTGACCGCACAATCCTCGGCGCGGTGGGCCAATGCGATCATCACCGGCAACGATGACCAGTACCGGTTGTCCCGTGACGCCCAGTACCGCCACATCGTAGGGTTGCGGGCGGCGATCACCACTATCGCGAAACGCCTGGCAGCCCCCACCACCGACACGCTCACAGCCAGTGAGCGCAAGGCCCGCCGAAAAGCCAAAGTAGCCCAAGGCTATGCGACTCAGCGCGAACGTTTCGCCAAGCAACAACGTCTACAGCAACTGCGTAGTGAGCTCGCCCGCGTGGAGGCTGATCGATCCGCACACCGGGTCCATGTGGTCGAGGGCGGGAAACGGCTCGCCCACACCCGCCACCACCTCGACGCCGCTGGTCTGACCACCGATGAGTGGCGTGAGAAGTGGGGGGCGTCGCGCTACCGCATCACCGCGAACGGTTCCCCCGACGAACCGTTCGGCAACCTCACGATCACCGTCACCCCGTCTGGCGAGGTGAGTCTGCGCCTGCCGAAACCGTTGGAACACCTGGCCAATGCCACCCGTGGCCGCTACGTGCTGTCGTGTCCAGCGGTGTTCACACATCGCGGGCACGAGTGGGTGCAACGGATCAGCGGCGGAAATTCGGTGTCCTACACCATTACCCACAAACCAGGGCGTTCCGGGCGATATCTCATCGCGGCGTGGGCGATCCCCGCGGTGCCATATTGGGTGGGCCGCGGCGACACAGCGGCTGGAGACGATGTCTACGCCACGGGCCCAGTGGTGGGAGTGGATCTCAACGACGGGCACCTGGCGGTGCGCCGGCTGGACGGTCATGGCAACCCCACTGGTCGTGCTGTGCGCATCGATATCGACCTCACTGGCAGCGCGTCACGCCGCGACGCTCAGGTGCGCCACGCCATCGCCCAGCTGATCGGTTACGCGCAGCAGTTGGGTATCGCTGCGATCGCGGTGGAAGACCTCGACTTCGCCGACGCCCGCACCGTCGGCCGTGACACGATGGGCCGCGGCGCGCGTGGGAAACGGTTCCGCCGCACCGTGTCCGGCATGCCCACCGCCGTGTTCCGCAATCGACTAGCTGGCATGTGCCACCGCGCGGGTATTGCCGTGTTCGCGGTCAATCCCGCCTACACCAGCACCTGGGGTGCGCAGCATTGGCAGCACCCCTATGAAAACGTCACCCGACACCAGGCAGCAGCCACGGTGATCGGGCGTCGCGCCCAAGGCTTTAAGGCCCGGCGACGGAAAGGTGTGACACGCACGCGACCAGAGGATCGCGCCGTGAGAGCTACCAACCAGACCGGACCCGACAGCCCAACGGTGAACACCAGTAGCCGCCACCGGCCAGGGACACGGGGAACTAAATCCTGCGCACCCAACCGGGCAAGAATGCGACTACCGGGCCGGGCAACCGTTACCCCGGCAATGGCCAACAACGGCCAACTACGTTTGTAACGGTGCGTTTCGGGATGGTCGGTGCGCCCGAGGCGGCCCACAGCAGGTCTTCGATCGCGATGCGGCCGCTCGGGCGCAGCGCGCCGTCGTCGAGGACGCTGTGGGCGACGGTGACCAGATCGGCGTCGGGCAGCGCCGCTGCGACAACGTGCACGCGTTGGGCACGGCTGCACGACTGGCCGGTTGGCAGCGGCGGCTCGACCAGGCCGAGCGACGAGCGGACACGGTCGTCGGCGACTTCGGCGCACGGCTCGCGGCCCTTTGGCGTGGTGATCCGGTAGCGCTCACGCACGGTGTGGATCTTGGCGATACCCTCGACGCTCTTCCCCCGGGTGACCCCCATGAGCAGAGCAGCGACCTCGGCGGGCGGGTTGTCCGACGGCGCAAAGTGCAGTTCGGTACGCCCGCCGTCGTCCGGAATCCCAAGGCGCCGAACCGTTTCGCCGTCGCCATCGCGGCGCCGCAGCTCGATGCCGGGTGCCCGCAGAGCGCGTTCCGGCGTCTCGTAGTAGGCGCTGGTCACGTCGAGGGTGTCGTGATCCACCTCGCCATTGACCACGACATCGTCCAGGCTGGGCAAGATGAGCCGATCACCGACGTCCCACGTGCCGTGGCGTTTCACTGCGTGTTGCATTCCAATACGTCTCTCCGCACAACGCGAATGCCAAACGTCGCTTGAGCCCTGCCTGCCGAGCAGCACCGAGCAGACGCAAAATCGCCCATTTCGTGCGGAAATTGGGCGATTTTGCGTCTGCTCGCGGGCCCCGGCGCGCGCGCCCTACGCGCTAAAGCCAGGTGTCCTGGGTGGTGGTGGTGAGAAACGCCTCGAGGTCGTCGCGCCATTGAGCGGGCGTGGTCTTGTCCGGTTCGATGCCGGTGTAGTCGCCGCGATAGAACAGCAGCGGCCGCGGCTTGATCTTGGGGGCCTCCGACAGGGCTTGCACCGCACCGAACACCACGAAGTGATCGCCGCCGTCGTGCACCGATGCCACCGTACAGTCGACGTACGCCAGCGAACCGTCGATGATGGGCGAACCGAGTTGTGAAGGTTGCCAGTCGATTCCGGCGAATTTGTCCGGTTCCTTGGATCCGAATCGCGCCGAAACGTCCTTCTGCTTTTCGGTCAGCACGTTGACGCAGAACCGGCCTGCGGCCTCGATCGCCTTCCAGGACCGCGACACCTTGGTCGGGCAGAACAACACCAGGGGTGGGTCCAGCGACAGCGCCGCGAATGACTGACACGCGAAGCCGACCGGGACGTCGTCGTGGACGGTGGTGATGATGGTGATCCCGGTGCAGAACTGACCCAGCACGCTGCGGAACGTGCGCGGGTCAATCGGCGCGGCGGGCATTTGGTAGCTAGGCTAGCCGCGGGCGCCGGCGGTGAAGTCGTGACCCCACAGGCTCACCGCGGTGCTTTCCCGCGCGATCCACTCGTGGTCGTCGACTTTCCTTCCCTCACAACCGAATTCGACGTCGAACCCGCCCGGCGTCTTCATGTAGAACGACAGCATCAGGTCGTTGACATGACGGCCCAGCGTGGCCGACATCGGCACCTTGCGACGCAGCGCCCGGTCCAGGCACAGCCCCACGTCGTCGGCCTGCTCGACTTCAATCATCAGGTGCACGATGCCGCTGGGCGTCGGCAGGGGCAAAAAGGCCAACGAGTGGTGACGCGGGTTGCAGCCGAAGAAGCGTAGCCAGGCCGGCGCGCCGTCGGCGGGCCGACCCACCAGCTGCGGCGGCATCCGCATCGAGTCACGCAGCTTGAAGCCGAGCACATCCCGGTAGAAGTGCAACGCCTCGGCGTCGTCGCGGGTGGTCAGCACCACGTGACCCAGGCCCTGCTCGGCGGTGACGAACTTGTGCCCATAGGGGCTGACCACCCGGCGGTGTTCCAGGGCGGCGCCGTGGAAGACCGCCAGCGGGTTGCCCGACGGGTCGGAGAACCGGATCATCTCGTCCACGCGACGGTCCGCCAGTTCAGCAGCGGTGGCCTCCTTATACGGTGTGCCCTCCACCTCGAGCCGATTCCGGATCTCCTGCAGGCCTTCGGCATTCGCGCATTCCCAGCCGGCCTCCGCGAGCCGGTCGTGCTCGCCGGGCACGATCACCAGCCGAGCCGGGAAATCGTCCATCCGCAGGTACAGTGCTTCTGGGGCACCTTCCGGTGCCCCTTTGCCCTCGACCATGCCGAGGACCTTCAGGCCGTACTCGCGCCAGGCCGGAACGTCGGTGGCCTCGATGCGCAGATACCCCAGCGACCGGATGCTCATCGCGCGCCTCCCAGGAAGTCAATCGTCAGCTTGTTGAACTCGTCGAACTTCTCCACCTGCGCCCAGTGCCCGCATTGCCCGAAGACGTGCAGCTGCGCCCGCGGAATGGTCTTGAGCGCGACCAGCGCGCCGTCCAGTGGATTGACCCGGTCCTCGCGACCCCAGATGAGCAACACCGGCTGGCGCAGTTTGTACACCTCGCGCCACATCATGCCGAGCTCGAAATCGGCGCCGGAGAACGACCTTCCCATCGCCCGGGTCGCCGCCAGCGATTCCGGCGTGCCGGCCAGCTCGAAACGCTGGTCGATCAGCTCCGGGGTGATCAGCTTCTGGTCGTAGACCATGACCCGCAGGAACGCCTCGAGATTCTCCCGCGTGGGCTCGACGGAGAACCTCCCCAGCCGTTTGACGCCCTCGGTCGGATCCGGCGCGAACAGGTTGACGCTCAGCCCGCCGGGACCCATCAGCACCAGGCGCCCCGCCCGGTCCGGGTAGTCGAGGGCGAAGCGCACCACCGTGCCCCCACCCAGCGAATTACCCACCAGCGGAACGCGTCCCAGGCCCAACTGGTCGAAGAGCCCCGCCAGCGCTCGGGCGGCATAGCGGTTGAACTGCCCGTGCTCGGTGCGTTTGTCGGAGTGGCCGTAGCCGGGCTGGTCGACTGCCAGCACGTGGAAGTGCTGCGCCAGCACCGCGATGTTGCGCGAGAAGTTCGTCCAACTCGACGCGCCGGGACCACCGCCGTGCAGCAGCACCACCGTATGGTCGTTGCCCGCAAAGGACAAGCCGGCTTCGTGGTAGTGCAGCTTCAGCGGTCCATCGACATCGACCTCCGCGAACCGCGAGGTGGACTCGAAGGTCAGCTCGTCCGTGGCCGTCATCAGACCATCGTGTCGCCGGGCGGCAAGCCGAATTCGTGGTTCCCGAAGATCACGTACGCCCGCTCGGGGTCGTTGGCGGCGTGCACCCGGCCGGCGTGCGCGTCGCGCCAAAATCGTTGCACCGGTTGGTCATTGGCCAGCGCGGTGGCGCCGGACGCCTCGAACAGCCGGTCGATCGCGGCGATCGAACGCCCGGTGGCGCGCACCTGGTCACGCCGCGCGCGGGCACGCAGGTCGAAGGGAATCTCCTTGCCGGCGGCCAACAACGCGTACTCGTCGCCGACGTTGCCGATCAACTGGCGCCACGCGGCGTCGATGTCGCTGGCAGCCTCGGCGATCCGGACTTTCGCAAACGGGTCGTCCTTGGCCTTCTCGCCGGCGAACGCCGCCCGCACCCGCTTGCCCTGATGCTCCACGTGCGCGTCGTACGCGCCGTAGGCCATGCCCACGATCGGCGCCGAAATGGTGGTGGGATGCATTGTGCCCCAAGGCATCTTGTAGACCGGAGCGGTGTTGGCCCGGTACCCGCCGGCGGTGCCGTCGTTCATCGCCTTGTAGGACAAGAACCGGTGCCGGGGCACGAAGACGTCCTTGACCACCAGCGTGTTGCTGCCGGTGCCACGCAGGCCGACGACATGCCAGACGTCGTCGATGCGGTACTCGGTGCGCGGGATCAGGAAGCTGCCGAAGTCCACCGGCCGGCCGTCCTTGATGACCGGCCCGCCGACGAACGTCCAGGAGGCATGGTCGCAGCCGGACGACCAGTTCCACGAGCCGCTGACCATATAGCCGCCGTCGACCACCACGCCCGCACCCATCGGGGCGTACGACGACGAGATCCGGGTTCTCGGCTCCTCGCCCCAGACCTCCTCCTGGGCCAGCTGGTCGAACAGCGCCAGATGCCAGTTGTGCACGCCAACGATCGAGCTCACCCAGCCGGTGGAACCGCACGCGCTTGCCAGCCGCCGCGTCGCCTCGTAGAACACCGTGGGATCGCATTGCAGGCCGCCCCACTGCTCGGGCTGCAACAGCGTGAAGAAGCCGACCTCGTCGAGCGCCTGAACCGTCTCATCGGGCAGCCGGCGCAGATCCTCCGTTGCCTGAGCGCGCTCCCGAATCTGCGGTAGCAGATCATCGATGGCAGCTAACACTGACTGCGCATCACGCTGTTGAATGGACGTCACTTAGGTTTGCCTCCTGGGCCAGACTTACACAGTGGACTTAACAAAGAAGACTAGAACACGTTCCGATTTGTGTCGAGCGGGGTGGTCCTGCGGCTGGTAGCGATATGAATCGGGTTTTCTGTAACATGTTCTAGTTACTGACGGGAGAGAAAGGACGGGGTCGTGACCGAGGCGGATCTGGACCAAGCGCCCGACGAGCCACTCGGCGACCATGTTCTTGAGCTGCAGATCGCGGAGGTGGTCGCCGAGATCGACGACGCGCGGTCGCTGGTGTTCGCGGTACCGGATAATCCGGGGGACCCGGGCATCCCGCCGGAGCGCCTGCGCTACGCACCCGGTCAGTTCCTGACGCTGCGCATCCCCAGCGACCGCACCGGCTCGGTGGCGCGCTGCTACTCGCTCTGCAGCTCGCCGTTCACCGACGACGCGCTCGTCGTCACCGTCAAGCGAACCGCGGACGGATACGGGTCCAACTGGCTGTGCGACCACGCCCACCCCGGGATGCGGGTCCACGTGCTGGCGCCGTCGGGCAACTTTGTGCCCAAGACGCTCGACGACGACTTCCTGTTGCTGGCCGCGGGTAGCGGAATCACCCCGATCATGTCGATCTGCAAGTCGGCGCTCTCCGAAGGCAGCGGTCAGGTCACACTGCTCTACGCCAACCGCGACGATCGCTCGGTGATCTTCCGCGACGCGCTGCGCGAGCTGGCCACCAAGTACCCCGACCGGCTCACGGTGGTGCACTGGCTGGAGTCGCTGCAGGGACTGCCGAGCGCGACGGCGCTGGCCAAGCTGGCCGCCCCGTACACCGACCGGCCGGCATACATCTGCGGCCCCGGCCCGTTCATGGAGGCGTCGCGCGTTGCCCTGGAAACGCTGAAAGTGCCTGCGCAGCAAGTGCATATCGAGGTGTTCAAGTCGCTGGAGTCGGATCCCTTCGCGGCGATCAAGATCGAGGACACCGCCGAAGGTGACGAACCGCCGGCCACCGCGGTGGTGCAGCTCGACGGCGAAACCCACACCGTGTCGTGGCCGCGCAGCGCCAAGCTGCTGGACGTGCTGCTGGCCAAAGGCCTCGACGCGCCGTTCTCCTGCCGGGAAGGCCACTGCGGCGCCTGCGCCTGCACCCTGCGCAGCGGCAAGGTGAACATGGAAGTCAACGATGTGCTGGAGCAGCAGGATCTCGACGAGGGGCTGATTTTGGCGTGTCAATCTCACCCGGAAACAGAGTCGGTGGAAGTGACCTACGACGAGTAGCACCGGCCACAAGAGTTCATTGTTCAGTTTGACTGCGAAATCGCACGCTGTCGCTGCCGCCACGCAAACTGGCCGAGCGCGGGTGCCTGCGCCCTGGGCAACGGGAGCCGTCAGTTTGCCCCTGTCAATCTCACCCGGAATCTGATTCGCTGGAAGCGACCTACGACGAGTAGTCGCGGGGTTGGGAATTGCTGCTATCTGGACATGCGTTAGATAGCAAGCGCGTGTTCTAGCTAGTACTGTACGGGCGCCGTCGGGCGCGCAACCGGGCATTGAAGGGGCTTGGCTGCGCGCAGCAGAGCATCGGCGCGAAAGTTGTCAGACCCCATGAGCAAGATGTCGGGCATGGGTGATCGACAGGGTCGGCCGGTGCACAGGCAGATCGCGGCCCCGTTTGTGGTTGGGGCCCCTGGTGGCGCTCGGGTGCGCACCCGGCTGCGGGTCTCTGACGACGACGCAGCGGTGTTGTGGCAGGTCGGGGTGTGGCTGGGATCTTTGGCCGGGCGGGATTTGGCCGCCCGCTGCCGGGAGGGGCGGCTCGACGCGCAGGGTTGTGCGAAGTCACGTGCGGTGCGCAAACAAGCGTTGACCGCCGCATCGTCGTCGCGGTGGGCTGGTGCCATCACCCGCACCAGCGAGGACCAGTATCGGCGCGCCGAGCAGAACTTGTGGGATGAGCGGGCCTCGCTTTTGGCCCGCATCCGCCGTATCGAGGCACGGCTCGCGGTGCCGGTCGCAGAGTGCGTGGGTCGAGGCCGTCGCCAGGTGCGTGCGTATGCCACCACCGCTGAGCGGCACGCCAAAACGGTGCGGTGCCAAACCCTGAAGACCCGACTTGGTGAGGTCCAGACCCGTCTACAGGCCGGGAGCGTGACCGTGGTGCGGGGCGGCAAAGCGCTACTGCACAAGCGCAACAACCTCGCCGCGGCGGGCCTCAGTGCGGCGCGGTGGCGCCAGCAATGGGAGTCGGCTCGGCTGTTTTTGACCGCCGATGGGGAAAAAGACAAGGCCTGTGGCAACGAGACGATCCGCTGGAACCCCGACCAGCAGTGGTTAGAGATCAAACTTCCCGCCCCGCTGGCGCATTTGGCTAACCGCCCGCATGGCCGCTACCGGCTGTCGTGCCCGGTCAGTTTTCCCTACCAGGGCCAGCGGGTCGCTGCCCAGGCGGCCACCGGCGCCGTCCGGTATGACATCAGCCACGATCCGGCGGCTGGGCGTTGGCATTTACACGCCTCCTGGAAACGCGTGGCGACCGTCCCGCCGTCGCTGGATGAGCTTCGCCGCCACCCCGTGGTGGCCCTCGATGTCAACGACGGGCACCTGGATGTGGTGGTTCTCACCCCCGACGGCAATCCGCTGCACACACCGGTCACGTTCGATCTGGTGTTGGCGGGCCTGTCCGTGAGCGCTCGGGATGGGCGGTTACGTGCGGTGATCAGCGGCATCCTCACCCTTGCTGCGGCACATGGCGCTAAGGCTGTGGTGATCGAGAACCTCGACTTCGCTGACGCCCGCCGGCAGGGCCGTGAACACGCCGGCAACCGGCCGTCTCGGGGCCGGCGGGGCCGCCGCTACAGGGGCATGGTCGCGGGCATCCCCACCGCGCAGCTGCGGGACCGGCTGGCTCACATGGCTGACAACGTCGGGATCGCGGTCATCGCCGTCGACCCCGCCTACACCTCGCAATGGGGCGCGCAGCACTGGCTGTCCCACCTCAAGCGCCACCACCAGGCCACCGGACACCACGCTGCGGCGCTGGTGATCGGTCGACGCGGACTCGGGCACCGGGCCAGGCGTCGCGTGACAGGGAACCACACCGCCCCAGCGGAGGCGCCACGGTCAACCCAGACGCGACCCCGGACCACCTCGGCGCCCCGAACCGCACCCAGGAAACCCACCACCACAGGCCCCCGGCAGCCGCCCGGCATCAAGACCGGACGACCTCGACACGGACCGGTAGGCAACCAGGCGACCCAAGACCGTTCGGGGACGCCGCATACGCAAGACACGCTCTTGCTATCTCGATAGGAACGGTTAAGTTCTGCTTTAGGTCTGGCGCGACGGGGCACTGAAGGGCAGGGTGAGCGGGATGAAGCGGCTGGTGACGGGCTCCGCGATTGCCGGGCTGATGCTGACGTTCCTGCCCAGCCCGTTCTGCGTGGCGGCCAGCAACAACGCCGTCACCCTGTTCCCGCTGGACGGCGCCAACCAGCTCGAGACGCACATGTTCCTCAATTGCTTCAAGTCGGATGGCCACTGCGACTTCGTCGCCGGGGCCGATATGAAAACACCCGACGGCGGCGTCACCGGCTTCCCGCCCAGCCTGTGGGCCCGCCAAACCACCGAGATCCGCTCAAACAACCGGCTGGCGTACATGGACGCCCACGCCAACGGCGAGTTCGAGCGGGTCATGAAATCGATGGGGACCGACGAGATCACCACCGTCTACTTCGGTGAGGGCCCGCCGGACAAGTACCAGACGACAGGACGCATCGACTCGACGGATTGGTCGACGGGCCAGCCCAAGACCGACGTCAACGTGATTGTTTGCACCCACATCCAGGTCGTCTACACCGGGGTCAACATCACCTCACCCAGCACCTGCGCGCAGACGACGTTTTCTTAATCCCGCTGGGTTGATTCGGGACGGACCAGGGCCAGGACCGCCTCGTAGCGTCTTGTCACATCGTCGCGGTCGCCCTGCTCGGGAATGGTACGCAGATTGGCGCGTTGGATGCATTCGGCTTGGCGGAGCAGCGTCGAACGCCGGGCGCGATCCGGAGTCTGGTCGATGATGTTGGCCAACGAATCCAATTGCCGGATCATGATCGCGGGCATCCCGTCGGAGCACTGCCGGATCTTCTCGAACGCGCGCTCCACCAGCCGGTCGAAGTCAGCCTGATATGCGATGACGCGGATGTGCCCGCCGCGTCGCGGCGGATACGTCGCGGCCACCATGATGCGGAGATCCGGCATAGGCAGTCGCCGATCCAGTCGATGCACGTCATCGCGGTGAAGGTGTCGTTGACGGCCGCCGACAGGGCTCGCAGGGCGATCTCGACGAGCTGGTCGAATCCGAACGAAATATGTTGTTTCATAGTGCGATACGGTCCGGTCACGTGGCCGCGCACCAGGTTCTTCTCGACATAGGCGGCGGCACTCGCCGGCCACACCCGTGCCATCACCTGGCCGGCCACCAGGAAGTGGCCGGGACGGTAGGGCAGGTAAATCACCGCCTCGGCCGAGGTGGCAATCTTGACCAACGATTCGTGCCGGCTGACCTGCAGATAGCCGCTGTGCGGTGTGCGGATCTCGGCGCCCGAATCCTCCAACCGGGCCAGAAGCTCCTCGGCGCTGGGTCCGCGAGCCGAGCCGATCCCGAACGTGCCGCCTCGCTGCTGGGCGGTGAGTTCGGCGGCCAATGTGTGGGCAATCGAGGCGATGACCACGGGCGCTTGGACCATCGAGGAGATGTGGTTGAGGACGTAGATCAACATCCCGACATCCACCAGTGTCAGCACCAACGCAACGGTGATCGACAGGTGCGGGACGAACTCGCCGCGCGGACCGCCTCCCACCGAGACCAACGTGATCACCGCGTAGCAGAAGGTCGCCACGAAGGAGCCCAGCGTCAGCTGCGTGCCCACGTCGCGCACGAAGTTGCGCAGCATCCGCGGACCGAACTGGGTGGACGCCAGCGTCAGCGCCAAGATCGTTATCGAGAAGACAATGCCGACAACGGTGATCATGGCCGCCGCGACACTGGTCAGGATCAGCCGAGCAGCATCGGCGGTTCCGCTGAGCACCCACGAGGGCAGTTTCAGGTGCCCCTTATACGCAGCGCGATCAATGCTGAAAGGTAACGGCCAAAAGCGCTAGCACAGCGACGGTCAAGAGGGTAGGTAGCAACCCACAGGTTGGTGCGGAGCGCCTCTTTGCGCCAGTCCGACCCCAGGTAGGCGTAACTGGGCACTAGCGCACCGCGTGTCGAAGCGCCATGCAGAGATCTACCCCGACGCGCGGTTGCGGGGTATATAACCTGCAGATATCAATTCCCCGTCTTCGGCGCGCTTTGGCTGCCGGACAAGACCGCCGCCAGGTTGTACCCGGACATCCGCAACCGGTGCTCGATGGTCCCGTCGTCGCGCTGATACTGCGAATGCCCGTGCGCACCGGCCCGATTCTCCCCGAGTACCGGATCGGCGCCCGCGGTCGTGGATAACTGTGTGATGCCAGGTATTTCGTTCGGAGTGTCGCCGAATCGCTGATGATGATCTCCGCTGCCGAACAGCCAATTCAGCGCCGGGCCGATGAGCGGGATCGCATCAAACACGCTCGGCGCCAGCTGCATCCATGCGATCGGGTCACCGGGCGCCTGTTCGTAGTAGGCGTGACCGCCCGGCGCCAGATGGAGATCGCCGAGCATGACCTAGTTCCAGCCCGGGCGACCCGTAGAAGACGACGTTTTTCACCGGGTTTGTCACCGGGCTGCCTTGCTGCAGGGCCAGGCTGGTGACCAGCGACCCGTAGGAGTGTCCGAACGCGGTGATTTCCTGGCGCGGGTTCTCGCTGCTGACGGCCAGCCCGTTGAGGAAGCTGTTGAGATGCGGCGCGGCCGCGCGGGCCACGCCGTCGCCCAGCACCCTGAGGATCCGCCAAATTCGTGGGCGGCTCGTAACCCACCCACGCGATCGTGGCCACCGATTCCGGATGCGGGTTTCCCTCGCGGGCCAGGATGTCTGCGGTGGTGTCCCTGCAGTTCGGTCGCTTCCTCGACCAGGCGAGGCAGGTCGGTGACGTCGGTGGTGACGCCGCCGGTCGTGACGCCCACACGAGCGGCACGGTCGACGTCGCCGACCCCGATCGCGGCGAGCACGTGGCGCGGATTCGACTTGGTGTCCAGCAGAACCAGGCGGCGCCGATCTGTGCCGGAGATGGCTTTTCGGATACCGAGCAGTTCGTCGTGCCGAGCACGGGCGCGCGCGAGAGCGGCCACCGGATCGGCGGCACAGTCAGGCGGGAGCTCGCCATGATGGGTGTTGACGTATTCCCAATAGGCGGCTTCCTGGCGGGTGGCTACCTCCAAGGTCGTTGTTGCCGTGGCGATCTCGTGAGGCAGCCGGATCCGGTTGGCGGCGTCACGGATGTCGGCCGGAATGCCGTCCCGGTCGATCGCGGCGGGGTCCCGGGCGATGTAGTCCACCTGCTGCTGCGGGGTGAGGGCGTCCCACCATTTCTTGACGTCCGCCGGCTCGTTGGGAGGCCCTTCGCGGGGCAGGGGTGACGGCAGCGTGCGCGGTGCGCCGACGGGGTCCCCGTCGGCGTACTCGATAGCTGTCCCGATAGCTTGGGCCAGATCCCGGTCGGCGCTGTCCGCATCGGCCAGCAACCGCTCGATCCGACCCGCCAGCTGCGGCATCACGGCTTCTCGGCGCCGCAGCTGGTCGACCGCGAGCACCGCGGTCCGCGGGGCGAGTGCACCGGTCTGGTTGTCGATCCTGATGAACGCCTCGTCGGCGTCGGCCCGAATTTGCGACAGCCGGTATTTGAGGTCGGCGACCTCGGCCGCGGCCCTCCTTGCCGCCTCCGCCACCCGCCGGCACCGATCCCCGTGATCGCCGAGCGTGAGCTTGATCCGGTGTGCCGAGTCCCGCGCCGCGTCGGCCGCCCGACCGTCCCACGGGACGAAAGACAGCAGGTCGCCGGCGGTGTCGCCGGTCGCCTGGGCTCCCTCGGCCCGGGCCGTCGCCGCGGCGAACACCTCGTCGATCGCCGCGTCGTCCCAGACGTCGATGTCGGCCAAAGTGAGCGTCATCAGCCGTTGGGAGTGGGCGGTGAGTCCATCGCGACAAAGCCTGAGGCCGCGGCGTAGAGGCCGTCGTGATGATCGTTGAGCAGGCTGTGGTGCTCAGCCGCGACCGATTGCCAGCGGCCGAGCAACGCCGACAGCGCCGTACCGGACCGGCCGACCCATCCGCGGCCGGCGTCGGCCGCCCGCGACTGGGTCGACGCGTAGGTGGCGGCCAGCTCCTCGTGCCGCCCGCGTCCCAGGGTGGAGGCTTGGAAGATCAACTCGGGGACCACCCGGCAGCGCATGGACCGCGAGAGTATGCCGACGCCGACTGCCCGACAATTCACGCCGCCGAGGTTGCGCACATGGTTGTGGATTCCACGAAATCCACAGCCGTGGCTGCAATCTCGCCGCTAACCGCTAGCGAGGCAGGCCCAGCAGCCGTTCAGCGGCCACCGTGAGCAGGATCTGCTCGGTGCCTCCGGCGATGGTGAGGCAGCGGGTGTTGAGGAAGTCGAATACCGCGCGATTGTCGACGAGGCCGCCGCCTTCGGAGACGTCCATCATGAATTCGGCCAGTGCCTGCCGGTAGCGGACTCCGATGAGTTTGCGCACGCTGGATTGCGCGCCCGGGTCCTGCCCGCCGACGGCCAGCTGCGCGATGCGCTGGTCCAGGAGAGCACCGGTCGCCGCCGTGACGATCAGCCGGCCCAGCCGGTCTTGCCGGGCCACATCGATATCGGTGTCCGCCAGCACTTTGAGCAGCTCCTCCATCGGGTTGCCCAGCGCTGTCCCGGTGGCCATCGCGATGCGCTCGTTGGCCAACGTGGTACGGGCCAGCCGCCAGCCGTCGTTCACGGTGCCGACCACCATCTCGTCGGGCACGAACACGTTGTCCAGGAAGACCTCGTTGAACAGCGAGTTCCCGGTGATCTCACGGAGTGGCCGGATCTCGATGCCGGGCGATTTCATGTCCACCAGGAAATAGGTGATGCCTTTATGTTTCGGGGCGTCCGGATCGGTACGGGCCAGGCATACCCCCCAGCGCGCCTTGTGCGCCGCGGAGGTCCACACCTTCTGCCCGGTCAGCAGCCAGCCGCCGTCCGGATCTTGAGAGCGCACCGCTTTGGTGCGCAGCGACGCCAGGTCGGAGCCGGCCTCCGGCTCTGAAAACAGCTGGCACCAAAGGAATTCGCCACGCATGGTGGCGGGTACGAAGCGTTCTATCTGTTCCGGTGTGCCGTGCTCGAGGATGGTCGGCGCCGCCCACCAGCCGACCACCAGGTCGGGACGCTCGACGACGGCCGCCGCCAACTCCTGGTCGATCAGCAGCTGCTCGGCCGGTGCGGCGGCGCGCCCGTACGGTGCCGGCCAGTGCGGCGCCAGCAGCCCCGCCTCGGCTAACGCCGCCTGGCGCTGGGCCTCGGGCAGCGCGGCGACCTCGGCCACGGCCGCGGCGATCTCCGCGCGCTGCCCTTCGACCCCGGTTAGATCGATTTCCAGGCGGCGTCGCACACCGTCTTGCGTCAGCGCGGCGGTGCGGCGCAGCCAGCGCTCGGTGCCACCGAGGAACCGGCCGATGCTATGGGCCCGGCGCAGATACAGGTGCGCGTCGTGCTCCCAGGTGCAGCCGATGCCGCCTAGCACCTGGATGCAGTCCTTGACGTTGGCCTTCGCCGCCGCGATGCCGACGCTGGCGGCCAACGCCGCCGCAATGGCGAACTGCTGGTCATCCCAGGAGTCGCCGGCGGCCCCGGCGGCGCGCGCCCCGTCCGAAGCGGCCACCTCGGACTGCTCGGCTCGGCACAACATCTCCGCACACAGGTGCTTGACCGCCTGGAAGCTGCCGATCGGTTTACCGAACTGCTGCCGCACCTTGGCGTAAGCGACGGCGGTGTCCAGGCACCACCGGGTCAAGCCGGCCGCCTCGGCCGCCAGCACCGTCGCCGCCAGGTTCTCGACCCGCCCGCTGGAAACCCCCACGGGCGTCGCCGGGGCCGACGTCAGCACCACCCGGGCCAATGGCCGGGAAAAATCGGTGGCCCGCAACGGCTCGACCTGCACGCCGTCGCTAAGAGAGTCGACGAGCAGCCACTTCTCACCGGCCGGCAGCAGCAGGACGCCACCTTGCGCGGCGCCCAGCGCCCACGAAACCGTGCCCGACGCGCACGCTGCGCCGGCGTCGAATTGCAGATCCCCCTCTAGCGCCACCCCGGCGAAGCGCTCACCCGAGGCCAGCGCGGCCAGCAGTTCGGGGTCGTCGACCACCAACGTGGCCAGGGCGGTGGTGGCGACCGGCCCGGGTACCAGTGCCTTGGCGGCCTCGGCGACCATGGCGCACAGGTCTTCGATGCTGCCGCCCGCGCCGCCGCGATCTTCCGGGACGGCCACGCCGAATAGCCCTAGTTCGGCCAGGCTGGAGAACACCGGCCGCCAGGCATCGGTATCGCCTTGCTCGGAGGCTTGTTCGAGGGCGCGGACCGCCGCCGTCCCACCCAGCCCTGAGGCCGAATTGCGAGCCCAGTCGCGTACCAACTCACGCGCCGCGAACTGATGGTCGGTGCCGGTCGCTACCACGTGTGAGTCCCTCCGCGTTCTCGTCTTGTGCACTAGAACGTGTTCTAATAGTGCCAGCGATCAAACGTCAAGTCGACTGCCATTACAGCAGGACACGTCGTTGGCCCGGCGCGATGGAGGTGGGAAATTCACACTCGGCATGCGTATCGTTTGCGAACGAACCGCCCGGAAGAGGAGCAACCCGTCAGATGTCGCCAGCGAACACGAACGCCGGTCGCGTCCCCGACTCGCAGCCCCGCGAGGTCATGAACGTGGCGGTACTTGCCGAGTCCGAGCTCGGTTCGGAGGCGCAGCGGGAACGCCGCAAGCGAATCTTGGACGCCACCATGGCCATCGCGTCTAAAGGCGGCTACGAGGCGGTTCAGATGCGGGCGGTGGCGGACCGCGCCGATGTGGCGGTCGGGACCCTGTATCGCTACTTCCCGTCGAAGGTGCATCTGCTGGTATCCGCGCTGGGCCGCGAGTTCAGCCGCATCGACGCCAAGACCGACCGTTCCGCGGTTGCCGGCGGCACTCCGTTCCAGCGGCTGAACTTCATGGTTGGCAAGCTCAACCGCGCGATGCAGCGCAATCCGCTGCTCACCGAGGCGATGACGCGTGCCTACGTCTTCGCCGACGCATCAGCGGCCAGCGAGGTCGACCACGTCGAGAAGCTCATCGATAGCATGTTCGCGCGCGCGATGGCCGACGGCGAGCCGACCGAGGACCAGTACCACATCGCCCGGGTGATCTCGGATGTGTGGTTGTCGAACCTTCTCGCCTGGCTCACCCGGCGAGCCTCGGCAACCGACGTCAGCAAACGGCTGGACCTGGCCGTGCGGCTATTGATCGGCGACCAGGAACGGGTCTAGCCCGGTCTAGCCCGGTCTAGCCCAGATCTAGCCCAAAAGCCCAAAAGCCCAAAGACTAGGCCGGCGGCCCGGCGGTGCGGCCCCGCATCAACTCGGTGTCCAGCAGCTCCACCACCGGCAGGCCCGATCGCGGCGGCTTCAGCAGCAGTTCGCCCGCCCGGTGACCCTTGCGCAGGCTCGGTTGCGCCACCGTGGTCAGCCCGCGGCTGATCGCCTCGGGCACCCCGTCGAACCCCGTCACGGTCAGCTGACCGGGAACGTAAATGCCGTGTGCGCGAAGGTAATCCATGGCTGACAGGGCCAGTATGTCCGCGGTGCACATCAACGCGGTAATCCGCGGATTGGCCTCGAGCGCCACCTTGGCGGCGGTGCCACCCGACGTCGGCAGGTTCTCGTAGCTTTCCACCACGGTCAGCGAATCGGGGTCCACACCAGCGGCCGTCATCGCCTCCCAAACACCGACGATGCGTTCGCGTTGCACGTCGAACGTCGGCGACTTCAGCCGGTCGGCGTCCACCAGGTCTTGCCGGCGGTCCCGGCCCAGCCGCATGGTCAGCAACCCAATCTCGCGGTGCCCCAACCCCAGCACGTAGTCGGCGATCTCGCGCATTGCCGCCCGGTCGTCAATGCCCACCCGGGACACTCCGGCCAGGCCGATGGGCTGGTCAACCACCACCACCGGCAGCCGGCGCTGCAGCACCACCTGCAGGTAGGGATCGTCATCGCGCACCGAATACACCACGAAGCCGTCGACTCCGGCGGCGAGCACGGCGGCCGTTCCGTCCTCACTGCTGCGGGTCGGTCCGACCGCGACCAGCAGCAGTCCCTGGCCCTGCTCTTCGCACGATTGCGCGACTCCCGTGACGAAATCCCGCGCTGCCGGGTCACTGAAGAAATAGGTCAGTGGTTCGGCCATCAGCAGTCCAACCGCGCCCGCTTTGCGGGTCCGCAACGATCGCGCCACCGGATCGGGTCCGGCATAGCCCAACCGCTTGGCCGTGGCCAGTATCCGTTCGCGCAGGTCGGTGGAGAGCTGATCGGGACGGTTGAAGGCATTCGAGATCGTCGTGCGCGAAACCTTCAACTCGGCCGCCAAAGACGCCAGAGTCGCACGCCGGCGTGGTGTGGGACTCACGTTCGGTGAGGCTACAGCGGATCCCTGTAGCGCGTCGCAGCGCATACGGGCGTCCCGCTGGGGACTTGGTAATGGAAACGATTTTCATTAATATTACTGCTCATAAATATTTCTGGGGTGCGAAACGCGCTGGCCGATGCGATGCGTTGGGTGTCGGTTGCCATCTGCATGGTCTGCTTTGTCGGCTCGACCGCGCTGGCCGGCTGTGCGACCGGCGGTACGACGCACCCGCGCGCGGTCACGGTGGTGGCGTCCACCGAGGTGTGGGGCAGCGTGGCGCACACTATCACCGGCAGCCATGTGGCCGTGAAGTCCATCATGACCGGCACCGATGACGATCCGCACTCGTATGCGGCCAGTCCCTCGGACGTCGCCGCGATCACCGACGCGGCGCTGGTGGTCTACAACGGCGGCGGCTACGACCCGTGGGTCGACCAGGTGCTGGCCAGCCATCCGGCCATCAAGGCGGTCGATGCCTACTCGTTTGCCGATACCAATCACGCCAGCGGTGCCACCAGGGGAGAGCCACCCAACGAGCACGTCTTCTACAACCTGAGCATCGCCAAGTCGGTCGCCGCCGTGATCGCCGATCGATTGTCGACCATCGACCCGGCCAATGCCGCGGACTACCACGCCAGCGCCGCCGAATTCTCTCGTGGCGCCGACGCGATCGCCATCTCCGAGCACGCCATCGCCGGCGCCTACCCGGGCACCGGCGTGATCACGACCGAGCCCGTCGGCTATTACCTGCTGGAGGCGTCCGGCCTGGTGGACCGCACCCCGGCCGCCTTTACCGCGGCTAACGAGAACGAGACCGATCCCGCCCCGGCCGACATGGCGTCGGTACTCGAGCTGATCAAGCGCCGCCAAATCGCGGTGCTGCTGGTCAACCCTCAGACGACCAACGCCGCAACCAGCAGCCTCGCGGATGCCGCCCGGCGGGCGGGTGTGCCGGTGATCGAAGTGACCGAGAATTTGCCCACCGACGGCGACTACCTGACCTGGCAGCGCAACACCGTCATCCAGCTGCTCACCGCCCTGCGCTCCAGTCAGCAACCACTGCCATGACGATGCAGCGTGTCGAAGCGGTCCCGAAGCGGACCCCGAAACGGACCTCGAAGCCGGCCGCGAAACCGGCCCAACCCGTCGACCCCCGCTCCCCCGCGGTCGCGCTGCGCGGCGCCGGGCTGGCGTTCGGCGATCGCGTGCTGTGGCACCATCTCGACATCGCGGTGTCCGCGGGCGAATTCATCGCGGTGCTGGGCCCCAACGGGAGCGGCAAGACATCGCTGCTCAAGGTGCTGCTCGGACAGCTGCCATTGAGCGCCGGTGTCGCGCTGGTGAACGGCAACCGGATCACCTCGGGCAACCGGCGCATCGGCTACGTGCCGCAACACCGCCCAATCGACCGGGACGTGATGCTGCGCGGCCGCGACCTGGTTCGGCTGGGCATCGACGGACGGCGCTGGGGCGGCATGCCGCTGCGGCCCGCCGCCCGGGTCCGCCGGCGCGAGGCCGTGCAAACGGCGCTGGAGCAGGTCAACGGCGAACGGCTGGCCGACGTCCGGGTCGGGGTGATGTCGGGCGGCGAGTTGCAGCGAATGCGCGTCGCCCAGGCGCTGGCCAGCGACCCAATGCTGCTGCTGTGCGACGAACCGCTGCTGACCTTGGACCCGGCCAACGCCAAGCTGGTGGCGGCATTGATCGACCGCCGCCGCCGGGATGCCGGAACCACGGTCCTCGTCGTCACCCATGAGGTCAACACCTTCCTGCCGTACGTCGACCGGGTGCTTTATCTGGTGGACGGCCGGTTCCGGATCGGCACCGTCGAGCAGGTGATGACGTCCGAGACGCTGTCGGAGCTGTACCGCGCCGACATCGAGGTGGTGAAGGTCGGCAAAGATGACCCCAAAGACGGCCCTCAAAAAAGCAATGTCCGCTATCTCGTGGTCGGCGCGCAGGACGGGCACACCTGATGAACGAACGGCTCGCCAACGCGCTGAACCATCTGTTCTCGTTCGACATCACCGCGCACCTGCTCGGCCATGACTTCGTCCAGCAGGCGCTGCTGGCGGCGGCCTTACTGGGATTGGTGGCCGGGCTGACCGGGCCGTTCATCGTGATGCGCCAGATGTCGTTCGCGGTACACGGCGCCAGCGAATTGTCCTTGACGGGAGCCGCATTCGCGCTGCTGGTCGGGTTTCACGTGGGGATGGGCGCGCTGGTCGGCAGCGCTCTGGCGGCGGCGCTGTTCGGCATCCTGGGTCAGCGCGCCCGGGAGCGCGATTCGGTGATCGGCGTGGTGCTGGCGTTCGGGATGGGGCTGGCGGTGCTGTTCATCAGCCTCTACCCGGGCCGGACCGCGACCAGCTTCGCGTTGCTCACCGGCCAGATAGTCGGGGTGGGCTACTCCGGTCTGGCCATGCTGGCGCTGGTTTGCGTGCTGGTCGTCGCCGTGCTGACGACGTGCTACCGCCCGCTGCTGTTCGCCACCGTCGACCCCGAGGTGGCGGCCGCGCGTGGCGTGCCGGTTCGCGCGCTTGGCATCGTGTTCGCCGCGCTGGTCGGGGTGGTGGCGGCCCAGGCCGTGCAGATCGTCGGGGCGTTGTTGGTGATGTCGCTGCTGATCACGCCGGCGGCCGCGGCAGCTCGGGTAGTCGCCTCGCCGGTCACGGCGATCCTCGCGTCGGTGCTGTTCGCCGAGATCGCCGCGATCGGCGGCATCGTGCTGTCACTGGCCCCCGGCGTCCCGGTGTCGGTGTTCGTCGCAACCATCTCGTTCCTGATCTACCTGGTGTGCTGGCTGCTCGGACGGCACCGGTCGGCCACCGCATAAGCTTGTCGCACACGTTTCTTTGGGGTCGCCACCGGCGGACAGACCCAACCAAGTCTGGGAGGCAAGGGTGCGCCAGCAAATAGCGGTCCTGGTGCTGGCGAGCCTCTGCGCACTCACCGTCGGCTGCACCTCCGTCGTCAGCGGGAAGGCGGTGCCCGCCGACAAGTCCGGACCCGTAACGGAGCCTCCCCTTTCGATTTCCGCGCTCGACGGGCTGTTGCTTGACGTGGGCCAGATCAATGGCGCGCTGGGCGCGGCGTCGATGAAGGTGTGGTTCGAGGCCAGGACGATGTGGGACTGGAGCTCCAGCATCAATGACAAGAACTGCCTGGCGGTAGACGGGCCCGCACAGGCCAAGGTCTACGCCGACACCGGGTGGAGCGGGATCCGCGGCCAGCGGCTCGACGACAGCGTGGACGGCTCCAAGAAGCGCAGCCACTACGCGATTCAAACCGTCATCGCCTTCCCGTCCGCGCACGACGCATCGGCGTTTTACGACTCCTCGGGCCCGAGCTGGTCCGCCTGCGCCAACCGCCGGTTCTCCGATGTCAACCCCGGTAAACCCGACACGGTGTGGACCGTGGCCGCGGTCACCAAGGACAGCGGCATGCTCAGCACCTCGCAGGTCCAAGAGGGAGGCGACGGATGGGCCTGCCAGCGTGCGCTGACCGTGCGCAACAACATCGCCATCGATATCGTCACGTGCAGCTTCGACCCGGTGGGCGCGGCGGCGATCGACATCGCTACCCAGATCGCGGCCAAGGTGACCAAGCAATAGCTCCTAAGCTGGGCGGGTGGCCTCCATTGACCTCAACGCCGACCTCGGTGAGGGCTTCGGCGTCTGGCGGCTCGGCGACGACGACGCGATGCTCGGGATCGTCACCAGCGCCAAGGTGGCATGCGGTTTCCACGCGGGCGATCCGGCGGGCCTGTTGCGGGTATGCCGGTCGGCCGCTGCGCGTGGCGTGCGGATCGGGGCGCAGGTGAGCTATCGCGACCTGGCCGGGTTTGGCCGCCGCTTCATCGATGTGGCCGCCGAGGATCTTGTTGCCGATGTGCTGTATCAAATCGGCGCGCTGCAGGCGATCGCACACGCCGCAGGCTCGGCGGTGTCGTACGTGAAACCCCATGGGGCGCTGTACAACACCATCGTTACCAACCGCGAACAGGGCGCCGCGGTGGCGGAAGCGGTGGGCATGGTGGACGCCTCGCTGCCGGTGCTGGGGATGGCCGGTTCGGCGTTTTTCGATGAGGCGGCCCGGGTTGGCCTGCGCACGGTGGCCGAGGCGTTCGCCGATCGCGCGTACCGGCCGGACGGCCGGCTGGTTTCCCGGCGCGAGCCCGGCGCGGTGTTGCATGATCCGGCCGCGATCGCCGACCGGCTGGTGTCCATGGTTACCTCGGGCCAGGTCACCGCGGTCGACGGCACACGGCTTGCCATCACCGTGGAATCGGTTTGCGTGCATGGCGATTCGCCGGGTGCGGTGCAGATCGCGGCCGCGGTGCGCGATCGGCTCAAGGGCGCCGGCGTCGATGTTGGAGGGTTCTGCTGATGCGGCTAAACCGGCTTAGAATAGGCCGACCCGACCTCGCCCGATATTCCGATCGGTTCGACGTGCCTGCCGCGCAACCCGATTCGCCGCTTTCGGTGACGTGGCTGGGGGTGACGACGCTGCTGCTCGACGACGGCTCGTCTGCGCTGATGACCGACGGCTTCTTCTCGCGCCCCGGCCTGGCGCAGCTGGCCGGCGGCAAGGTGTCACCGTCGGCGGCGCGGGTGGACGGGTGCCTGGCCCGGGCCAAGGTGTCGCGGCTGGAGGCGGTCATCCCGGTGCACACCCACTTCGACCACGCGATGGACTCCGCGCTGGTCGCCGACCGCACCGGCGCCCGGCTGGTCGGCGGCGAATCGGCCGCCAACGTCGGCCGCGGCTACGGGCTGCCCGAAGACCGTGTCGTGGTCGCCGTGCCCGGTGAGCCAATTGCGTTGGGCGCCTACGACGTGACGCTGGTGGAGTCGCATCACTGCCCGCCCGACCGGTTTCCCGGCGTGATCGGCGCACCGGTGGTTCCGCCGGTGAAGGTGTCGGCCTACCGCTGCGGTGAGGCATGGTCGACGCTCATCCACCACCGGCCGTCGGGGCGGCGGCTATTGATCCAGGGCAGTGCGGGTTTCGTCAAGGGCGCGCTGGACGGCCACCGCGCCGAGGTCGTCTACCTCGGCGTCGGCCAGCTGGGCGTGCAGCCGCGGTCATACCTGGTCGACTACTGGACCGAGGTGGTGCGCGCTGTGGGTGCGCGCCGCGTCGTTCTCGTCCACTGGGACGACTTCTTCCGTCCACTGTCAAAGCCATTGCGTGCCTTGCCATATGCCGGCGACGACTTGGACGCGTCCATCCGAGTCCTCGGCGAGCTGGCCACCGAGGATGGCGTCACGCTGCACATGCCGACGGTGTGGCAGCGCGCGGACTCCTGGATTTAGGCCCTGTGATCCTTGCCATTTCGCTGCTGCTGCTTGCCGTGGTGCTGGCGTTCGCGGTCGCTCGGCCACGCGGTTGGCCGGAGGCGGTCGCGGCGGTACCGGCGGCCGCGATCCTGATCGCGATCGGCGGGATCTCTTTCCATCAGGCGAGGGTGCAGGTTGCCGGGCTGGCGCCGGTGGTGGCGTTTCTGGGCGCGGTGCTGGTGCTGGCCAAGCTGTGTGACGACGAGGGTCTGTTCGAGGCGGCGGGCGCGGCGATGGCGCGGGTGAGCCCCGGGTCGCACGGCCTGCTGCGGCAGGTGTTCGCCATCGCCGCCATCATTACCGCGGCACTCAGCCTGGACGCCACGGTGGTGTTGCTGACCCCGGTGGTGCTGATCACCGTGCGTCGCCTGCGGACCCCGATGCGGCCGTACGGCTACGCGACCGCCCACCTGGCCAACGCCGCTTCGCTGCTGCTTCCGGTGTCGAATCTGACCAACCTGCTGGCCTTCCACGTCGCCGGTCTCTCGTTCGCGAGGTTCACGCTGGTGATGACGTTGCCATGGCTGGCCGCGGTGGCCGCGGTGTACGTGGTGTTCCGGTTGTTTTTCTCGCGCGAGCTGCGCATCCCACCCAACCCCGACGACGCCGGGGCGCCGCCGCGGCCGCCGGTGTTCGTCCTGGTGGTGGTGGCGCTGACGCTGGCCGGGTTCGCCGTCTCGGAATCGGTGGGGGTGGCCCCGGCCTGGGTGGCGCTGGCCGGCGCCGCGGTGCTGGCGGTGCGCAGCCTCAGCCGCCGGCACACCTCGGTGGCACAGATCGCGCGGTCGGTGAACGTGTCGTTCCTGGTGTTCGTGCTGGCCCTGGGCGTCGTCGTGCAGGCGGTCACGCTCGACGGCATGGGCGCCGCGATGTCCAAGGTGCTGCCGTCCGGTACCGGGCTGCTCGCGCTGCTCGCCATCGCCGCGATCGCCGCCGTGCTGGCCAACGTCGTCAACAATCTGCCCGCGACGCTGGTGTTAGTGCCGTTGGTCGCGCCCGGCGGGCCGGTGGCGATCCTGGCGGTGCTGATCGGGGTCAACATCGGCCCCAATCTGACCTACGTCGGTTCGCTGTCGAACCTGCTCTGGCGCGGCGTGCTGCGCGAGCAGAACGTCGAGGCCAGCGTCGGCGAGTACACCCGCCTAGGGCTGTGCACCGTGCCCACCGCCCTGGTCGCGGCCGTGCTCGCGCTGTGGGCGAGCGTGCGGCTGCTGGGTGTCTAGTTTGATCGGTGAGCCACCGCGTGCGGCAAGGACGCGCGGCGGGTGCTGCTCGCGGCGTGCGCACCTAGCGCGCTGGCCCAGCCCGCCCGAGCCCGATCAGCTACAACAAATTCCTGAAGCCCAACAGGCCCGCTATGAAGCCCCCGGTATTGAACAAGCCCGTGACCATGCCGGCTTCGTCGGACATGATGGTTACTTTGCCGGTGTTGAACAAGCCCGAAATCTGGCCGTCTAGGCCCGAGCCGCCGCCGGCACGGTTGAGGAGGCCCGAGATCTCGCCGTCGATAAATGAGCTGCCGCTGGCGTTGTTGAAGAAGCCCGACATATCGCCGTTCACTAGGGTGCCGCCGGTGGCCCGCGACACCTGGCGCTTGGTGAACATCGGCTGCAGTGCGCGTCGCCGCGGCAGCCACCGCTGGTGCGGAAGATTGAGCAGGTTGCCGCCCATCAGCGCGCGCAGCTCGACCATGGTCCGGGCACGGCCGCGGTCGGCGATCTCGTCGGTGCGGCCCAACAGATCCCGGGCGCCCTGGGGGCTGGAAATCACCACCACGTTCGGTACCAGCCACTTCGGTGCGAGCACGAGCCGGGTGATCGGGCCACCGGCGTCGACGATCTCCTGAAAGCCGTCGATGAACGACCGCACCGCCCTGAGTTGCTGCCGATACGGGAGCGGATTCACCGGCGCCAGCGTGAGCGCCCCGACTTCGGGTTTTTCCAGCATCTCGACCATGCCAACTCCTCTGTCGGGCGTGTTGTTTAGGCACGGTATGGCCGACTTCGGGGGTACGCATGCGTAGTCGGCTACTCGATTTAGCCGAGCGGATTACCCGCCAGTTACCCGCCCGGCCCGGATCGGATGATCGAGGCCAGTTCCTCGCGAGTCTGGGCCCCGACCCGCTGGCAGGCCCGGTAGACGTGGCCCTCCACGGTGCGCACCGACATCACCAGCCGGTCGGCGATCTCGCGGTTGGACAGACCGGCCACGACGAGTTCCACCACATCGCGCTGGCGGCCCGACAACTTGAGACCCGACGGTGTCCGCAACGCCGGCGTGCACAAACCACCGCATTCGTCGGCCAATTCCCTGGCCAACGCCGCGCCATACAGCGCACGCCGATGCTGCTGGTGCGCGTCGAACGCGACCGAGGCCTGTGCCGCCGCGTCAGCGGCCGCGGCCCGATCACCGATCCGCCGGTACTGTTCCGAGGCCGCCAGCAGGCCCTCGCCGTCCCCGGCCCGCAGCGCCTCCGCATGCTGCGCGACGGCATCGGCCAGCGGCAGCGACAACACCTCGGCCAGCTCCCGCGCCCGCCCCGCCTGCGCGGCATCGCCCCACTGGGCCGCGGCCTGAATGCAGGCCAGCTCGTGGGTGGGCTGGCCGCGGTCGCGAGCGAGTAGCGCCGCTTCCTGCACGCTCGCCACGGCCTCGCCCAGACGGCCGCTTGCCGCCATCGCCCACCCACCGGCCAGCGACAAGGCGGTATGCATGAACAGAAAGTCGGGCGGCACACATGACCGCGCCGCGGCGACCGCCTCATTTGCCTCGGATGGCTGTCCGAGCTTGGCGTGTGCCTCCGCCAACGCGAAGTAGCTCGCCGGCCGCAAACCCGTTCTGATGGCGTGTATTTCCGCCCCGGCAACCGCTTCGTGGACAAGCCGGGCCGCCTCGGCGACCGCGCCCCGAACCAGGTTGGCGTTGCCCAACAGCAGGGCCAGGTTCGCGTAAGCCAGACCCGGAATGTCACGCGCCGAGTCCGCCAGTTGCTGTGCCGTACTGACGAATTCGTCGATACGCCCGGTCAGCCGGCAGGCGCGGCCGTACACGGCACCGAACCAGAACCGCATGTGGGACGCCTGAAACGATGTCGTCGCGCGCCGCAGCGCCTGCTCGGCCGCGTCGGCAAGCTCATCGACCTGACCCAGCGCCCCCATCGCCATGATCAACGCGTGCGAGGCTACCATCGCGTGAAAGCCCGGCAGGGCAGGGAAATCCAACGCGGCCCGGGCGTTTTCGGCCGCTAGTTCGCAGCGTGCCGACACCGCGTTCAGGCACGCCTGCACAGCCAGGCGCTCCGCCTCCTGCGCCGGGGTTTCTATACCGGCGGCGAGGCCCTCAAGGATCACCGCCGCGTCTTGGGGCTTGCTGAGGTTCCAAATCAGGTTGTGCGCCCGCACGGTCGCCCAGTGATGACCGTCGGGCATGTCGCCGTTGGCCATGTCGCGCAGCGCCAGCTCGGCCGGCTCGCCCCGTCCAAGCAGCACCAGGTTCATCGCCCGCACCCCGGCCGCCCCGGGTGCCCCGGCTTGGGTGGCGGCGGTGGCGAACCGGTCGGCCAGATCCAGGTCCAGCAGGGTCATGGCATGCCGTGCCGCCTCCAGGTATAGCTCGGGCTCGGGATCGAGATCCGACTCGAGGTGCAGCAGCGCGCGGCGCACGGTGGCCTGCATGTCGGCGTCACCGTCTTTGGCCAGCCGCGTCGCCAGCCTGCCCCGGATTGTCGACAAATACATCTCGCCGGCGCTGGCGCGGCGCAGCTCACCGAACAGCGGGTGCGCCAGCCTGGCCATCAGCCCGCCACCTGTGCGTTCGACGCTGACCATGCCGATTTTCTCGGCGGCTGCCAGATCGCGGCGGCGCACCAAATCGCACAGCACGTCAACGGCCAGCGGCTCACACTGTGACAAGGTGTCGACCACCGATGCCGTCCGCGGGTTCAGCCGACCCATCTGGCGTCCCACCGTGTCGGACAGGCTGCGCGAGACCGCGACGTCGCCGTCCCACATCCAAACCCCGGCCAGTTCCCGCATCCGCCCGGCCGCTATCTGATCGTTCAGCAGCTGGCGCAGGAACAAGGCGTTTCCGCCGGTCAGCTTGCGGAATCGGGCCAAGCTGCGTGCGTCGACCGGGCCGCCGAGCGCGCTCTCGATCACCTCGCGTGTCGCGGCGGCCGACAGCGGTTCGAGATCAAGTCGAGCCAGCAGCCCGTTTTTCCACAACGCCGTCACCGCATCGGGTTCGTCGCCGCCGGTGCGCACGGTGACCACCAGCCGAGCCCCGCCCGACTGCGCCAGCTCATGAACGACGAGCGCAGACAATCCGTCCAGCAGATGCGCGTCATCGACACCCACCACCACACGACCCCGATGCTGTTGCGCGACAAACGAATTGATCACGCGGCGCACGTTCGCCAGCGGATCCGAAAATGTCTCATTCATAGCCTCACTCATCAAGCCGATGAATGCCCCCAACGGCAGCGCATGCGCCGATTCGGTGCCGACGATCCAGTTGGTGCGCTCACCCGAGGCCTCGGCGCGGCGCAGCACTTCCCGGGCCAGCCAGGTCTTGCCCACACCGGCCGCTCCGGCGATTATCACGCCGGATTGGTTGCCGGCCCCGCTCAGGGCACGACGAATAAGTCCCAATTCGCTATCACGCCCCGTCAGCGGCCCAGCGCCGATCACTCGGCGACTATATATCGCAGCGTCGGCATCAGGCGGGCCGATTTACCACGTTGCCCATTCTTTTCTTTGGCCCTCCTCCTAGGCCCTATTCTTGGGCCGTCGGGAAAATCGGACCACGGGATCGAGGTTGCTGGCATGACGGCGGCGTTGACCTGCATGAGGTGCGGGGCAGAATTGCGGCCAACGGCCAAGTTTTGCGACGAGTGCGGGTCGGCGACCTCGATCCCGGGCACCCCGGCGGAGTACAAACAGGTCACGGTGCTGTTTGCCGACGTGGTGGGATCGATGGACATCGCCGCGACGGTGGGTCCGGAGCGGTTGCGCGAGATCATGACCGGGCTCGTCACGCGCGCTGCGGCGGTGGTGCAGCGGTACGGCGGCACGGTGGACAAGTTCACCGGCGACGGCATCATGGCGGTGTTCGGCGCGCCCGCCGCGTTGGAGGACCACGCGCTGCGGGCGTGCCTCGCCGCGCTGGGCATTCAGGAGGAGGTCGCGAGCCTGGCGGCAGAGGTAGAACGCCGTGACGGGGTTGACCTGCGGTTGCGCGTGGGGCTGAACTCCGGGCAGGTGATCGCCGGTGAGATCGGTTCTGTCGCTCTGGGTTACACCGCCATTGGTGAACAAGTGGGGATGGCTCAGCGGATGGAGTCGGTCGCGCCGCCCGGCGGGGTGACGCTCAGCGAATCGACGGCGCGGCTGGTCGAGGGCGCGGCCCTGCTGGGGGAGTTGCAGCAGGTGCGTATCAAGGGCGCCGATAACCTGGTGCGAGCGCGGCGCCTGCTCAGCGTGGCCGAGCAGCCCCAGCGGGCCGGTCCCTGGTATTCGACTTTGGTGGGCCGCGACTGGGAATTGGCCACACTGGCCGCGATGCTGGATCGCTCGACCGGCGGGCGCGGGTCTGTGATTGCCGTGGTCGGCCCTCCCGGCATCGGCAAGACCCGACTCGCCAGTGAGGCCATGCAGCTTGCCAACAGCCTTGGTGTAGAGGTGTTTTCCACCTTCTGCGAATCGCACGCCACCGACATCCCGTTCCATGTGGTGTCGCGTCTGCTGCGCTCGGTCAACCAGCTGGGCGGTCTGGACGATCACGCCGCGCGGGCACGGGTGCGGGCACGATTCCCGGATGCCGATCCGCAGGACCTTATGCTGCTTGACGACTTGCTTGGGCATCGCCGATCCCGACGTGAAGTTGCCCAAGGTCGACCCCGACGCGCGGCGTCGGCGGTTGACCGCGCTGATCAACACCGCCCAGTTAGCCCGCAGCGAACAGACGGTGTTCGTTGTTGAGGATGCGCACTGGATCGACGAGGTCAGCGAATCCATGCTTGCCGACTTTCTTGCGGTAATCCCCCAGACTCCCTCGCTTGTGCTCATCACCTATCGTCCCGAATACCAGGGAACCCTGGCTCATCTCACCGGCGTCCAGACAATCGCCCTGACACCGCTGAGTGACGCGGAAACCTCGGCACTGGTCGGCGAGTTGCTGGGCCCCGATCCCTCAGTTGGCCAGATCGGAGAGATGATCACCGGACGCGCGGCCGGCAACCCGTTCTTCGCCGAGGAGATCACCCGCGACCTCGCCGAACGAGGCGTGCTTGTCGGTGAGCGCGGCAGCTATGCGTGCCGTACCGATGCGGCCGAGGTCAGCGTGCCGGCCACGCTCCAGGCGACCATCGCCGCCCGCATCGACCGGCTCGGCGCGACGGCCAAACATACGCTTGCCGCCGCGGCGGTCATCGGATCTCGCTTCAGCGCCGATCTGCTGGCCAGCGTGGAAGTCGATCCGGTGGTCGACGAGCTGATAACCGCGGAGCTCGTCGACCAAGTGCGGTTCACCCCACGTGCCGAATATGCATTCCGGCATCCGTTGATCCGCGCCGTCGCCTACGAATCGCAGCTGAAGTCCGATCGCGCCCGGTTGCACGGACGGCTGGCGGCCGCGATCGAAGAACACGAGCCCGAATCGGCCGACCAAAACGCTGCATTGATCGCCGAACACCTCGAGGCCGCCCGTGATCTGCACGCCGCCTACGGCTGGCACATGCGCGCGGCAGCGTGGGCGACCAGCCGCGACATCACCGCAGCGCGCCTCAGTTGGCAGCGCGCCCGAACGATCGCGGACGCATTGCCCACCAAGGACCCGAACTGGACAGCCATGCGCATCGCTCCTCGCACCATGTTGTGCGGACCGCCTATCGGGTCCAGGCGAACGACGCCGGCGCCCACTTTGACGAATTGCGCCAGTTGTGCGACGTCGCCGGGGACAAGGCGTCACTGGCCATCGCCATGGCCGGGCTGGTGATGTATCACGCGTATCAGGGCCGGATCCGTGAGGCATCGCAGCTGGCATCGGAAGCCATGGCCCACATCGAGTCCCTCGGCGATCCGACCTTGACGGTGGGGCTTTCCTACCCGGCGATCTACGCCAAGTTCGAGTTTGGTGACTGGGCTGAGGTGCTGCGGTGGTCACGTAGGGCTATCGACCTGGCCGACGGCGATCCGTTTAAAGGCAACTTCATCTTCGGGTCCCCCTTGGCGCTCGCCATTACGTCGCGGGCTATGGCCCGCTATCACCTAGGTCATCCCGATGGCGCGAGGATCTGCGCCATAGCTTGGACATGGCCCGCAAGGCCGACCCCCTGACCTATGCAGCGGTCGTCGTCTTGGGTTACTTCCCGGGAATCACGAATGGCGCGCTGGCTGCCGACAATCGTGCGGCGCGTGAGACCGAGGATGCGCTACGGATTGCGCAGCGATCCGGCAATGATACGGCGTTGGCCTTGGCCCGGATGGCGCTGGGGGTTGCGCTGGCGCATCGTCAAACGGTTGCCGAGCGTGACCGCGGACAGACGTTTCTGGCCCAGGTCAGCGACGTGTTTGTACGCGATCGACACAATTTGGGGGATCGACCGCTCGTCGACGTCTACGTGGCACGGGAAAGGGCTCGGCGCGGAGATCGCGACGAGGCGATACCGCTGATGCGCGCCGCCGTCGACCACCTGGTCCGCGAGGGACAACTGTTGTCCTGGGGCACTCCAGCGACGGGTGTTCTGGTGGAGACACTTCTCGATCGCGGGACGGGCAGCGACGTGGCCGAGGCAGAGGCCGCGATCGAGCGGCTAGCGGCCGAGCCAGCCGACGAGGGTCTGGTGATACGCGACGTCTGGCTGCTGCGGATGCGCGCGTTGCTGGCCAAGGCCCGCGGCGACGATAGCTCCTACCGCGACCAGCGCGACCGCTACCGCGATATGGCGGCATCGCTGGGCTTTGAGGGGCACATGAAGTGGGCCGGGGGCATGCCATGAGGACGGAGCTCTCGTGTGGGTCGTGCGGCACCGAGTTAGGCGCAAAAGCCAAGTTCTGCAGTGAATGTGGCGCTGCCGTCGCGCCCGCCACTGGATCGGCGGAGTACAAGCAGGTCACGATTCTGTTCGCCGACGTGGTGGGATCGATGGACATCGCCGCGACGGTGGGTCCGGAGCGGTTGCGCGAGATCATGACCGACCTCGTCACACACGCGGCGGCGGTGGTGCAGCGCTACGGCGGCACGGTGGACAAGTTCACTGGAGACGGCATCATGGCGGTTTTCGGCGCACCGGCCGCGTTGGAGGACCACGCGCTGCGCGCATGCCTGGCGGCGCTGGGCATTCAACAGGACGCGCAGCGGCTTGCCATCGAGGTCGACGAGCGCGACGGCATCGACCTCCGGCTGCGGGTGGGGCTGAACTCCGGGCAGGTGATCGCCGGTGAGATCGGTTCCGCCGCCCTGGGTTACACCGCCATCGGCGAGCAGGTGGGGATGGCTCAGCGAATGGAGTCGGTGGCGCCGTCGGGCGGCGTGATGCTCAGCGAGTCCACCGCGCGGCTGGTCGAGGACGCGGCGGTGCTGGGGGAGCCGCAGCTGGTGCGCATCAAGGGCGCCGAGCACGCGGTGCCGGCGCGGCGGCTGCTGAGCGTGGCCGCCGGGCGCCGGCAAAGCGGTTCCTCGAATTCGACGTTGGTGGGCCGGGAGTGGGAATCGGCCACGCTGGCCGCGATGCTGGATCGCTCGATGGCGGGCCGTGGGTGTGTGGTTGGCGTGGTCGGTCCGCCCGGCATCGGCAAGACGCGGCTGACCGACGAGGCCGCCCAACTCGCGAAAAGTCTTGGCGTCCAGGTGTTTGCCACCTTCTGCGAATCGCATGCCACCGACATCCCATTCCACGTGGTGGCGCGCTGCTGCGCGCGACCAGCCGGCTGAGCGGTCTGGACGACGAGACCGCGCGGGCACAGGTGCGGGCTCAGTTTCCCGATGCCGATGTGCAGGACCTGCTGCTGCTCGATGACCTGGTGGGCATCGCCGATCCCGAAGTGGAGTTGCCCAAGATCGACCCCGATGCGCGGCGACGGCGGCTGACCGCGCTGCTCAACTCCGCCCAGCTGGACCGCGCCGAACCGGCGGTCATCGTCGTCGAGGATGCGCACTGGATCGACGAGGTCAGCGAATCCATGCTCGCCGACTTCCTTGCGGTGATCCCCCAGACCTCCTCGTTGGTGCTGATCACCTATCGCCCCGAATATCACGGCGCCCTGGCGCATCTCGCCGGCGCACAGAGCATCACGCTGGCACCGCTGAGCGACGCGGAAACCTCGGCCCTGGTCACCGAGCTGTTGGGCCCCGATTCTTCCGTTGGCGAGATCGGCGAGCTGATCGCCGGGCGCGCGTCGGGTAACCCGTTCTTCGCCGAGGAGATCACCCGTGACCTCGCCGAACGCGGCGTGCTTGCCGGTGACCGCGGTGACTACACCTGCCGTACCGATGTGGCCGAGGTCAGCGTGCCGGCCACGCTGCACGCCACCATCGCCGCCCGCATCGATCGGATCGGCGCCGCGGCCAAACACACGCTTGCCGCGGCCTCGGTCATCGGCTCCCGCTTCAACGACGAGCTGTTGGCCAACCTGGAGGTCGACCCGGTTATCGACGAGCTCATCGCCGCGGAGCTCGTCGACCAGGTCAGGTTCACCCCGCGCGCGGAGTATGCGTTTCGGCATCCGTTGATCCGCACCGTCACCTACGAGTCGCAACTGAAATCGGATCGCGCCCAGCTGCACCGGCGGCTGGCGGCCGCTATCGAGTCAAGCGACCCGGGAGCGGCCGACCAGCACGCCGCGTTGATCGCGGAACATCGCGAGGCCGCCGGAGATCTGCACGCCGCCTACGGCTGGCACATGCGCGCGGCAACCTGGTCCACCAACCGCGACATCAACGCAGCCCGCGTGTCCTTGGAACGCGCAGAAAAGATCGCCGACGCCCTACCCACCGAGGACCCCAACCCAGCGGCCATGCGCATTGCTCCGCGCACGATGTTGTGCGGGATCGCCTGGCGAGTCCATATCAACGTTGCTGGGGACCGCTTTGATGAATTGGGGGAGTTGTGTACCGCCGCCGGGGACAAGGCGTCACTGGCCATCGCCATGGCGGGGCTGGTGATGGATCACTTGTATCACGACCGGATGCGCGAGGCATCGCAGCTCGCATCGGAAGCCATGGCCCTCATCGAGTCCATCGGCGATCCGACCTTGACGGTGGGCCTGTCTTTCGCGTCCACCTACGCCAAGAGTGACTGCGCCGAGTGGTCTGACCCGCTGCGATGGTCACAAAGGGTCATCGACCTGGCCGACGGTGATCCCTCGAAGGGCAACTTCATTGTCGGGTCTCCGTTAGCCCTCGCCTTTACGACGCGGGGTACTGCCCGCTGGTGCCTGGGTCGTCCTGGATGGCGCGACGACCTATGGCAGGGCCTGGCCATAGCCCGCAGCGCCGACACGATGTCAGATGCCTTCGCCATCGCCTTGGTCTACTTCCCGGGGATAGCGAACGGCGCGCTGAGGCCCAACGATTCCGCGATGCGCGAGATCGAGGATGCCCTACGGATTGCGGAACGATCCAGCGATGACCTCGCCGTGACCTTCGTCCGGGGAACGTTGGGCGTTGCGCTAGTACACCGCCAAACGAGTGCGGATCGTGACCGTGGACGGGACGTCTTGGCCGAGGTCACCGAAGTCTTTGTGCGCCGGGGACACAACCTGTGCGAGTTACAGATCGTCAACGTGTACCTGGCGCGTGAGCGGGCTCGGGGTGGAGATCGCGATGGTGCGATTCCGCTCATGCGGGCTGCCGTCGACCATCTGTTCCGCGAGGGACGGCTGCTGGGGTGGGGCATTCCAGCAACGGCTGTTCTGGTCGAGGCACTGCTCGGTCGCGGCACCGAGAGTGACGCTGCGAGAGACTTAGCCGAAGCCGAGGCCGCGATCGATCGATTGGCGGTCGCGCCAGCCGATGAGGGTCTGGTGATACGCGAGATCTGGCTGCTGCGGCTCCGGGCGCTACTGGCCCGAGCGCGTGGCGATACCGCAGCGTACGGGGACTTCAGGGATCGCTACCGCGACATGGCGAGAACGCTTGGCTTCGAAGGGCATATCGACCTGGCCGACACGATGCCGTAGCTCAGATGGCGCCCATGCCCTGGGCAGCCAGCACCACCCCAACCTATGTGAAGATGGCCACCAGGATCTGCTGACGGTGAGCCCGTACCCAGTCGTGCAGCACTTGCAGCACCGCTTGGGTTTTCGTTGGCGTGAGCAGATTGCTGACCAGGATGATCTCGACAACCGCAAGCGTCGCGACGATGAACGCGAACCCGGCTCCGATCTGCGCGAAGATCGTGGCTCTCGAGGCCAGGATGGTAACGAGTGCGAATAAGACCAGGGAGGGTTGTGGCCCCGCCCAGAAGCCAATCACCAAAGCGACCCACAGGGATCCGTCTTCGGCCGCGTTGCGGGCGGCCGAGCAGTCGCCGGATCGCGGATCCGCCCGCTGTCGAGCCGGAACCCAGCAGGCGCGAGATCGGGTTCGGTGTATCAGCGTCCGAGGCCAGGGTCGACGTGCCCGCGCCCCGTGCCGGCGGTTGCGCCCGCTCACGCGCCAACGAATGCGCTGCTATCAGCACGGCGATCGATAGCGAGCACACCCATGAAGATTCCAACGCGGCGAACGATGGAACTCGTGGTCGTGGCCGGCCTGGCCAGATCTTGCACAAAAGAAGAAAGCGTCGGTGTGAAATGCAGCACCATCAGCGGAATCAGCAGTAAGACAACCCCTGCGAGCACACAACCGACCCAGTAGAAGAGCAGGTTTTGCGCGGGCCGCGGCCGCGAGATCATCAGCAGGTTGATGCCGAGACGCACCGGATCCAGTGCCATCGGAAGCGCCAGCACCAGCACCGAGCCCCAGATGGCTCAGCAATCCACGCGGCCAAATTGACCGAGCCGGTACTGCTCAACACACGCCGCTCGCCTGACCTTGCCGCTCGTGGTGATCGGTATCGAGCCCGGCTGCACCAGAACCAGATCCGCGACGCTGAGGCCGTGCGAGTTGAATATCGCCGAGGCGACTTCACGCCGAATGGCGGCGAGCTGGTCCGGTGCCGCCTCATGGGACTCGCCGCCACGCTTCTTCAGCTCGACGATGGCGACGAGTTTCTCCGTGTGACCATCCGGGACGGATAACGCCGCGACCCGGCTTCCGGTTATCTCCTGGACCGTCGCCTCGATGTCGTCGGGAGAGTGATTGCGCCCATGGACGATCAACAGGTCCTTGATGCGGCCGACGACGAACAGCTCGCCATCGGAGATGAAGCCCAGATCTCCGGTCCTCAGCCAAGGTCCTTGCGGTGTGCCATCAGGCGGCCCGATCAGCATGCCCGCGAAAGTGTGCTCAGTCTCTCGCGGTTTCCGCCAGTAGCCCATGGCGACGTTGTCGCCGTGCACCCAGATCTCCCCCACCGTGCCCGCCGGACACTCGGTGTTGGTGTCGGGATCCACGATCCGCGCCGTCGGCGATTGCGGCACACCGTAACTGACCAGCGCGGTACCGCCGCTGCGGCACCGCTTCGCGTGGCCGGCGGAGAGTTTGTCGGCTTGGAAGCGCACGATTTCTGGCGGTTGAGCCGGTGTGCGAGTCGCCACGTACACCGTTGCCTCGGCCAATCCATACGAGGGCCGAATCACGTTGTCGCGCAGACCGAAGCGGGCGAACCGCTCAGTAAAGCGCCGCAGCGTCGCGGGCTGCACCCGCTCGGCACCGTTTTGGATGATGAGAACGTCCCCGAGCTCCAGCCCGGCCATGTCCTCGTCGGTGGTCTTTCGCGCCGCCAAGTCGAAGGCGAAATTCGGCGCCGAGGAAAACACATGACTATTGCCTGCGAGCAATTGCATCCACCGGGCCGGGCGCTGCAAAAACGCCACCGGAGTTGTGAACACCCCGCGGGCCCCCGCCAGAATCGGTGCGCAAATTCCCAAGATCAGACCCAGATCGTGGTAGAACGGCAGCCACGACACAGTGGTGGTGTTCGGCGGGGCGACCTTCCCGTAGTCCAGAAAGTAGTCGGACATGATCTGTTGGAAGTTGGCCAGCAGGTTCCGGTGCGAGATCATGACTCCGGCCGGCTGACGCGTCGACCCGGACGTGTATTGCAAATACGCCGTGCTCTGGCTGTCGATTGCTTGGGCATTGGAGGCATCGGATCCGTGCCGAGGGTCGCGGTCCAGCAGGTCAATCTCGACGACCGATGGAGCAGGAGACCCAGGCCCTGAAGACTGAGGACCGACCTGCTCGGCGACGGTGGTCGCGACAGAGGACGTCGTCAGAACGGCAGTGGGCGCCGCGTCGCGCAGCACCCAACTGATGCGGTCATCGATGGCGCCACCCAGCGGAACCGAAAGCGGAACCGCAATCTGTCCCGCCTGCAACGCGCCCAGAAACGCCACGACGTAGTCAAGCCCCTGCGGCGCCAGGATGACGGCGCGGTCACCCGGCGTCCCGATATGGTCGAGTTCTCGCGCAACGCCTAGCGCTCGGCGATAAAGCTGCGACCACGTCAGGGACTCGGCAACGCCGGCCCAGTCCTGCTCGTAATCAACGAACGTGACCGCGATGTCATCGGGTTGCAGACTGGCCCGCTCGCACAGCACCGCCGGAAGGGACTGCTCAATCACCTGCGTCAAATTCCCCCGGCCACCGCCGCCGAAACCTTCGGAATGAGAAGTTTCAGTTAATAGCCGCCCATCCCTCGAAATGCTCGAGCGAAATTCCCGACGCCCGCGTTGGGAACGGGCCCGATTTGCGCGTTTGAACTGGGCCGCGCCGGTCAATCATTACCACGCCGGTCAATCACACCGACCGGGACGCGGGGCTGCTCGGCACGCTCCGCGTACAGGTGCGTTCTGGGGTCAGGGAGCGGGCTATGCGCGTTGCTGCGGGAGGCGGAATGGGCTTGTTGGGGACGACCACGCCGGTGACGCCGGTTGCCGTTATCGGCATGGCCTGCCGACTTCCCGGGGGCATTGATTCGCCCGAGCGGTTATGGGAAGCGTTGCTGCGGGGCGACGACCTGGTCACCGAAATTCCGCCCGACCGCTGGGACGCCGACGACTACTACGACCCCGAGCCCGGGGTCCAGGGTCGGTCGGTGTGCAAGTGGGGCGCGTTCCTCGATGACGTTGCCGGCTTCGATTCCGATTTCTTTGGGATCAATGAGCGCGAGGCGATCTCGCTCGACCCGCAGCACCGCTTGTTGCTGGAAACGTCCTGGGAAGCCATGGAGCACGCCGGACGCACCCCGGAGATGGTTGCCGACTCGCTCACCGGTGTGTTTGTCGGATTGACTCATTTCGACTACCAATTGGTGCACGCCGATTCCCCCGCCATGGCGGGGCCGTACGGCTTCCAGGGCAACGGATTCAGCATGGCGTCCGGGCGGATCGCTTACGCCCTGCGAGTCCACGGCCCCGCGGTCACCGTGGATTCGGCGTGTTCCTCGAGCCTGCTCGCCGTGCACATGGCTTGTCGCAGCTTGAACGACGGCGAAAGCGATCTCGCCCTCGCGGGCGGTGCGTTCGTGATGCTGGAGCCGCGGAAGTTCGCGGCGGCTTCGGCGCAGGGCATGCTGTCTCCCACCGGGCGCTGCCACGCGTTCGACGTGGCGGCGGACGGATTCGTGTCGGGCGAGGCTTGTGCGATGGTGCTGCTCAAGCGGTTGCCGGACGCGCTGGCCGATGGCGACCGGATCTTGGCCGTGGTGCGTGGCACCGCCGCGAATCAGGACGGTCACACCGTAAATATCGCGACACCGTCAGCGACCGCGCAGACCGCCGTCTACCGGTCGGCGTTGGCCGCGGCCGGTGTCGACCCCGGCACGGTCGGCATGGTGGAGGCGCACGGCCCCGGCACCCCGGTGGGTGACCCCATCGAGTACACGAGCCTGGCCAATGTCTATGGCACCGAGGGCCCTTGCGCGCTGGCTTCGGCTAAGACGAATTTCGGCCACACCCAGTCGGCCGCCGGAGCGCTCGGGCTGATGAAGGCGGTCCTCGCGCTGCAACATGGTGTGGTTCCGCGGAATCTGCATTTCACCCGCCTGCCCGATGAGCTTGCCCGCATTGAGACGAAACTCTTTGTGCCGCAAGAGGCCGCGCCATGGGCCGGGAACGGGCACCACCCGCGGCGCGCGGCGGTATCGTCGTACGGGCTATCCGGAACCAACGTGCATGGCATCTTAGAACAGGCACCAGAGCAAGCACCCGAACCAGCATCGGAAGGTGTTGCGCCGGAAGATATTTCAGATGCGGCAGCGTCAGCGCCGGGGGCGCCGCTGCTGTTCCTGCTGTCGTCCACCTCCGCCGACGAACTGCGTCGCACCGCCGGCCGGCTGGCCGACTGGGTGCGTGCACATGACGACGTAGCGTTGCCGGATCTGGCCTACACCTTGGCGCGTCGGCGCGCGCACCGCCCGGTACGCACCGCCGTCGTTGCGAGCAACCGGACGGAGCTCTGCGAGGCGCTGCGCGAGGTCACCGAGGGCGATACTCCGTATCAGGACGCGGTCGGGAGCGACGATCGGGGTCCGGTCTGGGTGTTTTCCGGCCAGGGTTCGCAATGGGCAGGGATGGGCGCGGAGTTGCTGGCGAAAGAACCGGTGTTCGCCGCTACCGTCGCGCAAGCCGAACCGGTGATCGTCCGCGAGTGCGGGTTCTCGGTGACAGACGCGATGTCGGCGCCGCAGACCGTGACGGGTCAAGACCGAATCCAGCCGACGCTGTTCACCATGCAGGTCGCCCTCGCCGCCACCATGAAGGCGTACGGGGTGCGCCCGGGTGCGGTGATCGGGCACTCCCTCGGCGAGGCCGCGGCCGCAGTCGTCGCGGGAGCGCTGTCGCTGGAGGATGGGCTGCGCGTGGTCTGCCGCCGCTCGCTGCTGATGTCCCGCGTCGCGGGTGCCGGTGCCACGGCGTCGGTGGAACTGCCTGCCCAGCAAGTACTTTCGGAGCTGACGGCCCATCGCATCAACGACGTCGTGGTGGCGGTGGTGGCTTCGCCGGAGTCGACGGTGATTGCCGGTGCCGCGGGCACGGTTCGCGAGTTGGTCGCGGCCTGGGACCAGCGCGATGTGATGGCCCGCGAGATCCCCACCGATGTCGCCTTTCATTCACCGCAGGTCGATCCGATCGTCGGCGAGCTAACCGACGCACTCGCGGAACTGCGTCCGATGACGCCGGAAATCCCCTTCTACTCGACGACCCGGTATGACCCGCGCGAACAGCCGTTGTGCGACGCCCGCTACTGGGCGGACAACGTGCGCCGCATGGTGCGGTTCGCGGGCGCGGCGCGGGCCGCATTGGAGGACGGCTTCCGGGTGTTCGCGGAGCTGTCGCCGCACCCCCTGCTCACCCACGCCGTCGCGCAGACCGCCCGAAGTCTGGACACGCCGCTGGCCGCTCTGGCCGGTATGCGCCGCGATCAAGCACTACCCCATGGGCTACGCGGTTTCCTGGCCGATCTGCACAGTGCGGGCGCCGCGATCGACTTCTCGGTGCTTTACCCGAATGGCCGGCTGCAGGATGCGCCGCTGCCGACCTGGACGCACCATCGGCTGTGGTTTGGCGCCGTCAGTCAACACGACGGCCAACAAGGCCCGACACATGGTGGCTGCACCGTATCGGTACATCCGCTGTTGGGGCAGCATGTGCGCCTGCGGGAGGAACCGGAGCGCCACGTGTGGCAGGGCGAGGTCGGCACCGCCGCTCAGCCGTGGCTGGGCGATCACCGGATCCGCAATGTTCCCGTGCTTCCCGGCGCGGCCTACTGCGAGATGGCGCTGGCCGCTGCTCGGGGGGTGCTTGGCGAGGCCGCCGAGGCCCGTGACATCCGCTTCGAGAATGCCTTGCTGCTGGATGAGCAAACCACGGTCGGTGCCGTCGCGTCGGTTCAGGCGCCGGGCGTTTTCAACTTCATCCTGGAAACCAACCTGCAGGGCGAGCAGGTGCGGCATGCCGCGGCCATCCTGGCGGCCGCAACCGATGATCGGCCGCCCGCCCGGGACATGGCCGCCCTGCTGGCAGCGCACCCACGCCGCGAGGAAGGGAGCGAGGTGCGGAACCGCCTGGACCAGAATGGAATTCAGTACGGTCCGGCGTTCACCGGCCTGGCCGCCGCGCGCACCGGCGAGGGGAAAGCCGGCACTGTGCTGTCCGAGATCGCGCTGAGGGGTCCGATCCGCACGCAACAGGCCGCCTACGGCGTGCACCCCGCGCTGCTGGATGCGTGCTTCCAGTCCGTCGCGGCCCATCCGCAGGTCGCGGCCATCGGCGGGGACGTACTGGCCCTGCCGCTGGGGGTGCGTCGACTGCGCGCCTACGGCTCGGCTCGCACCGCCCGCTACTGCTACACGCGCGTCGCCGGCATCGACACCACCGGCATCGAGACCGACATCGATGTGCTCGACGAGCACGGGACGGTGCTGCTCGCCGTGGAGGGGCTGCGACTCGGTACCGGAACGTCTGAGGCCGGCCGCAAGGATCGGGTGCTGGCCGAGCGCTTGCTGACCATCGAATGGCGGCAGCGAGAGTTGCCCGAACCGCCCAATACCGACGCCGGAGCATGGCTGTTGATCAGCACCACTCCCGCGGATGCGCCGGATGCGCCGGATGAGTTGGCCGCCAAGTTAAGTAATGCTTTGACGGGCCATGGCGGGCATTGCACCAGCATGCGCTGGCCCCACCAAGTCGAAGCGCTGCGCGCCGGTGAATACACCCACGCGGTGATCTTGACGGGGCCCAGCGACGGCGCCTCGGGCGAGCGGAGTGCGCAGCGGGGCCGGGAGTATGTGGGCGATCTGGTGCGTATCGTCCGCGAATTGCTGGAGATCCCTGGCGAGCCGCCGCGCCTGCACATCGTGACCCGCGCCGCCCAGTCCGTGCTCACCGACGAGCTACCCAACCTGGAGCAGGCCGGGCTGCGTGGCCTGATCCGCGTGATCGGCACCGAACATCCCCATCTGGCCGCCGCCCACATCGATGTCGATGAAGCCACGGACGCCGGGCAGCTGGCACAACAACTGCTCGGTGGGTCGGAGGAGGACGAGACCGCCTGGCGAAATGGCCAGTGGTACACCGCGCGGTTGTGCCCCGCTCCGCTGCGCCCCGAGGAGCGGCGAACCACCGTAACCAACCATGAGCGCGATGGGATGCGGCTGGGGATCCGCACACCCGGCGATCTGGAGTCGTTGGAACTCGTTGCCTGCGAGCGTGTTCCGCCGGGGCCGGGCCAGATCGAGGTCGCGGTCAGCGCGTCCGGCATCAACTTCGCCGACGTGCTGGTCGCGTTCGGCCGCTACCCCCCCTTCGAGGGGCGCCTACCGCAGCTGGGCGCGGACTTCGCCGGGGTGGTGACCGCGGTCGGACCGGACGTGACGGACCACAACGTGGGCGATCATGTCGGAGGTCTGTGCCCCGACGGCTGTTGGGGCACCTTCCTCACCTGCGACGCACGCCTGGCGGTCACGCTGCCCGCGGGACTCTCCGACGGGCAGGCGGCGGCGGTGACGACCGCGCACGCCACCGCCTACTACGGCCTGCATGAGCTGGCCCGGATCAGGGCCGGCGACAAGGTGCTGATCCATTCCGCGACGGGCGGGGTGGGGCAGGCGGCGATTGCCATCGCACGCGCCGCGGGGGCCGAGATCTTCGCCACCGCGGGCAGCGAGCAGCGCCGAGAACTGCTGCGCAACATGGGTATTGAGCACGTGTACGACTCGCGAAGCCTAGAGTTCGCCAGCCTGATACGCGGTGACACCGACGGTTACGGCGTAGACATCGTGCTCAACTCCGTCACCGGCGCTGCCCAGCACGCGAGCCTCGAATTGCTGTCGTTCGGTGGACGATTCGTCGAGATCGGCAAACGCGACATCTACGCCGACAACCGGTTGGGGCTCTTCCCGTTCCGGCGCAATCTCGCGTTCTACGGCGTCGACCTGGGGTTGCTGTCGTTCAGCCATCCGGACCGGTTCCGAGACCTGTTGACCACGGTGTATCAGCTCGTCGCGGACGGCTCGCTGCCGGTACCGGAGTGTACGCACTACCCACTTGCCGACGCCGCCACGGCCATTCGCCTGATGAGCGGCGCCCAGCACACTGGCAAGCTGGTGCTCGATGTCCCGCAGGCCGGCCGCGGCCGGGTGGTGCTGCCGCCGGACCAGGCCCCGGTCTTCCGGCGCGACGGCGCATACATCATCACCGGCGGGCTGGGCGGCCTGGGGTTGTTTTTGGCCGAGAAGATGGCCGGCTGTGGGCGGATCGTGCTGTCCTCGCGGTCGCAGCCAACTCTGCGGGCACTGGAGACGATCGAGTGTATTCGCGCCATGGGTGCCGATGTCGTGGTGGAGTGCGGCGACATCGCGGAACCCGGCACCGCGCAGCGGTTGGTGGCCGTTGCGACCGCCACCGGGCTTCAGGTGCGCGGGGTGCTGCATGCGGCGGGCGTGATCGAGGACGCCACACTGACCAATATCACCGACGAGCTCATCGAGCGCGACTGGACGCCAAAGGTTTTCGGTGCGTGGAACTTGCACTGCGCCCTCCATGAGCAGCCGTTGGACTGGTTCTGCTCGTTCTCCTCGGCGGCCGCGCTGGTGGGCTCGCCCGGACAAGGTGCCTACGCCGCGGCCAACAGCTGGCTGGACGCTTTCACGTTGTGGCGCCGGGCTCAACGCCTGCCGGCCACCGCGATCGCATGGGGCGCGTGGGGCCAGATCGGGCGCGGCACCACCCTGGCGGAGGGCGCCGGTCTTGCCATCACTCCCGATGAGGGCGCTTACGCATTCGAGGCGCTGCTGCGCCACGGCCGCGCCTGCACCGGCTACGCGCCGATCACGGGAACCCCGTGGTTGACCGCCTTCGCCCAACGCAGCCCGTTCGCGGAGGCGTTCCGGGCTTCCCGGCAAGAGCCCGGGGGGACCGGCAAACTGCGCGCCGAGCTCGACGAGCTGCCCCTGGACGAATGGCCCCTGCGCCTGCGGCGTCTGATCTCCGATCACGTCAGCCTGATCGTGCGTCACAGCATCGATCCCGACCGGCACCTCTCCGAGTGCGGCATCGACTCGCTGGGCGCCCTCGAACTATGTACCCGCATCGAGACCGAAACGGGAATACGCGTCAGGGCCAACGAAATCACCACCATCCGCGGACTGGCGGGATTGCTGTGCGAAAAGCTGGCGCCGGCGGAAACTGCCTGAGCGGGCCTACGATTCGCGCAGCCACTTCGGTAATGCCCGGTCGCCAAGCTCCATCCGACGTCCCCCGCCCGAGTCAGCCGGCCTACCGATCAGGTAGCCCGGCCCCCCGCCAATCTGTCGCGCAGACTCCCGGGCCGTATGTCGGGCCAGTTCTGTTCGATGTAGTCCAAACACGCGGCGCGGTCCGCTTCGCCGTGCACCACCCGCCAGCCGGATGGGACTTCGGCGAACGTCGGCCACAGGCTGTGTTGCTCCTCATCGTTGACCAAGACGAAGAAGCTGCCGTTGTCGTCATCGAACGGATTGGTGGTCATCGATCCCCTAGGCTGGATTGGTACGCGTCGACCCAGATTTACCCCGAGGCGGCCCCGTTAAACTCTCCTAAACCCAATTGCACGACCAGGGTGAGCCGGATCACTGCCTGGCTGTGTGCCCGCTGTGCGATCTGCGTCTGCCCGCGCCAGCACCGGGTTAACGCCGGTAATACACCGGCGGCAGCGGCATCCCGAGCTCGGCCATTACGCCGCGCAGCAACGTCGGATAGTCGGTGATGATGCCGTCGGCGCCGTAGTCAATTTGCTCGCGCATGGCGGCGGCGTCGTTGACGGTCCACGGAATCACCTTGAGCCCCAACGAATGCGCATGGTCGACATACGGCTTGCCGGTGACCAGTTGGTACCTGGGCGAGACCATGTTGGCGCCCACCATCAGCGCCCCGATCATCGGATCGCCTATGGCGGCGGCGTTTTCACCGGCCAGCCACGGCGAATCAGGCACCCATGTCTCCTCGTTGTACAAGGCCACCAACGGAATCGACGGCTCGGCCTGGTGCACCATGGGCAGTGTTCGCCAGTCGAAGCTCTGAATCTCCACCCGATCGACCTTCCCCGCCGACCTCACCGCGGCCAGTATCACGTCGACGAATTCCTGCGGCTCAGCTGATGCACCCGGGTGATCGGCCTCGACCTTGGTTTCGATGTTGTAGCGCACCCCGGTACCGTACGAAGCCACATACGAATCGGCCAGCGCAAAGACTTCCGGCAACGTCGCTATCTTGTTGCCCCGCACCACTTCAGCCCGCGGGAACTCGTCGAGCCGCCGGCCGCAGTCAAGCGTGCGGATCTGCACCACGGTCAGTTCGTGCACCAGTTTTCCGACGTACGGATACTGCGGGTCACCGGCGAACGCCGACCCGGTGTCGGCGCATTTCTCGGCCTGGATCGTCGGGTCGTGCCACACTACGGCCTGCCCGTCCTTGCTGATGACGATGTCGAGTTCCAGTGTCCTGACCCCCAATTGGAGCGCTTTGGCGAAGGCCCGCAGCGACTCCTCGGTCGTCTCGCCGCGACCACCGCGATGGGCCTGCAGGTCAAAGCCGGCAGGTTGCGCGGAAACCTTAGGCAGCGGCGCAACAAACGCAACCAGTATCGTCAGCAGGGCAGCGAAAAGACGGGCGGTCAATCGCGTTAACTCCTGCGCTGACGGGCGATTTCGGCGAGCACTACCCCGGCGGCCACCGAGGCGTTCAGCGATTCGGCATTGCCGGCCATCGGAATCGACACCACCTCATCGCAATTCTGCCGCACCAGCCGAGACAGGCCCTTGCCTTCCGAGCCGACGACCAGCACCAGCGGGTCACTGCCGTCCACGTGGTCGATCACCGTGTCACCTCCGGCGTCCAACCCGATCACCCGCAGCCCGTGGTCGGCCCAATCCTTAAGTGCCCTAGTAAGATTCGTTGCTCTCGCCACCGGAATACGGGCCGCCGCGCCGGCGCTGGTACGCCAGGCCACCGCCGTGACGGAGGCCGAACGCCGCTGCGGGATCATCACACCGTGGCCGCCGAATGCGGCCACCGAACGCACGATCGCGCCGAGGTTGCGGGGGTCGGAGATGTTGTCCAGCGCGACCAACAGCGCCGGCGGCGAGTCGGCAGCGGCCGCCAGTAGATCGTCGGGGTGCGCGTAGTTGTATGGCGGCACCTGCAGTGCGATGCCCTGGTGCAGGTGGTTGGCGGTCATCCGGTCCAGATCGGTACGCGGCACCTCAAGGATCGCGATACCCAAATCGGCTGCGCGGGCGACGGATTCGGTGAGCCGTTCGTCGGCTTCGGTACCGAGTGCGACGTAGAGCGCGGTCGCCGGGACGCCGGCGCGCAGGCATTCCAGCACCGGGTTGCGCCCGAGTACCGTTTCGGCCTCATCGGTACGCCTGGCCGGCCGGCGTGGCGGGGGCGGGGTGCGTTTGGCAGCGGGATGGTTGGGACGCATACGCGCGGGCGGGGTGGGACCGCGTCCCTCTAACGCGCGGCGACGCTGGCCCCCCGAGCCGACGACTGCGCCCTTCTTGGTGCCGGATTTGCGTACCGCCCCCTTGCGACGGGAGTTTCCGGCCATCTACTTGCTGTCGCCGGCCTGCAACGACCACTGGGGCCCGTCGGCGGTATCGGTGACCTCGATTCCGGCGTGCTTCAGTCGATCCCGGATCTCGTCGGCGAGCGCCCAGTTACGTTGCTCGCGCGCCCTCTCCCGATTTTCGATCTCGGCCTGCACCAGCACGTCGACGGCCGCCAGGGCGGCCGATGTCTCGTCGCGGGATTCCCAGCGCTCGTCGAGCGGGTCGCAGCCCAGGATTCCCATCATCGCCCGGATGGCGCCGGCATGCCGCAAGGCGCCCTCATGGTCGCCGGCGTCGAGTGCCCGGTTCCCCTCGGCGCGAGCGTGATGCACCTCGGCCAGCGCAATCGGTACCGCCAGGTCGTCGTCGAGCGCTTCGGCGAACCGCGGGGTCCACTCTCCCGGAACGACTGCACCGGCCCGGCTGCGAACGCGATGCAGGAAGTCCTCCACTCCGACATAGGCTTTCACCGCGTCCTCCAGGGCCGCGTCGGAGAATTCCAGCATCGAGCGGTAGTGCGCGCTGCCCAGGTAGTAACGCAGTTCGGCCGGCCGCACCCGCCGCAGCATCGCCGGGATGGACACCACGTTGCCCAGCGACTTGCTCATCTTCTCCCCGCCCATCGTCACCCAGCCGTTGTGCAGCCAGTAGCGGGCGAACCCGTCCCCGGCGGCGCGGCTCTGCGCGATTTCGTTCTCGTGGTGTGGGAAGATCAAATCCATTCCACCGCAATGGATGTCGAATTCCGGCCCCAGATAGGTGCGGGCCATTGCCGAGCATTCAATGTGCCAGCCCGGACGCCCGCGCCCCCACGGCGAGGGCCACGACGGTTCGCCGGGCTTTTCGCCCTTCCACAGAGTGAAGTCGCGCTGGTCACGCTTGCCGGTGGCCACACCCTCGCCCTGGTGGACGTCGTCGATCCGGTGTCCGGAAAGTTGGCCGTACTCCGGGTAGCTGAGCACGTCGAAGTAGATATCACCGGCGGCGGCATACGCGTGGCCAGTTTCGATCAGGCGTTCCATTAATTCGATCATCTGGGTGATGTGCCCGGTGGCGCGCGGCTCCGCCGACGGCGGCAAGACGTCCAACGCGTCGTAGGCCGTGGTGAACGCCCGCTCATGGGTGGCCGCCCATTCCCACCACGGCCGGCCGGCCGCGGCGGCCTTGTTGAGGATCTTGTCTTCGATATCGGTCACGTTGCGGATGAACACGACGTCGTATCCGCGTGCGGCCAGCCAGCGGCGCAGGATGTCGAAGGCCACCCCGCTGCGGATGTGCCCGATGTGCGGTAGCCCCTGCGGGGTGGCGCCGCACTGGTAGATGGAGGCGTGCCCGGGCCGCAGCGGGACGAAATCACGCACGGCACCGGCCGCCGTGTCGTGTAGCCGCAAGCGGGCGCTATCGGTCACGGCGTGCCAGCTTACCTGGCCAATTGCCGCAACCAGCGAACGCGAGTGCCCGCGAGCTGGGGCACCCCCGTTTACGGGCGTCACGCTAGCGCTAGCGTTGCTGTCGACGCCGAGCACCACGCCAGCGTGTCCCCCGCAAGCGGGTGGTGCCCCCAGCTCGGCGTCATTGGGTCGGGCGACGGTTACCCGACGTGGACCACCAGGGCCGTCGCGATGGCGGCCAAACCTTCGCCGCGTCCGGTCAGGCCAAGCCCGTCGGTAGTGGTGGCAGACACCGATACCGGCGCCCCCAGCAGGCCGGACAGCACCTGCTGCGCCTCGGCACGGCGCGGGCCGACCTTCGGCCGGTTCCCGATCACCTGCACCGCCGCGTTACCGACCCGGTAGCCGTGCAGCGATATCAGGTCGACGACCTTGCGCAGCATGTCGGCACCGGTGACGCCTTGGTAAACCGGATCATCGACACCGAACACGCTGCCGATGTCGCCCTGTCCCGCGGCCGACAACACGGCGTCGCACAACGCGTGCACCCCCACGTCGCCGTCGGAATGCCCGGCGCAGCCGTCCGCGTCGCCGAACAGCAGCCCCAGCAGCCAGCAAGGCCGTCCGGGTTCAACCGGGTGCACATCGACACCCAAACCGACCCTGGGCAGCTCGTTCACCGGCGCAGAATCGCTTGGGCCAGCAACAGATCCAGCTGGGTGGTGATCTTGAACGCCAGCGGGTCGCCGTCGACCACCTGAACCTGGCCGCCGACGTGCTCGACCAGCGATGCGTCGTCGGTGAAATCGGCAGTCCCGGCACCCTGATGGCCCTGATAGGCGCGGTAAGCCCGCAGCAACAGGTCGATAGCGAACCCCTGCGGGGTCTGCACCGCCCGCAGGCCGGCTCGCTCCGGCGTGCCCAGGACCACCCCGTTGGCGTCCACGGCCTTAATGGTGTCAGAGACCGGCAACGCCGGCACGACGGCGCCATGGCCGGACCGCAACGCGTCGACCACCCGCACGATCAACCCCGCCGGCGTCAGCGCCCGCGCGGCGTCGTGCACCAGCACGAACTCCGGTGCCTGCGAGCCGGGCAACGCCGACAGGGCCAGGCTGACGGACTGGGTGCGGTCGGCGCCGCCGGCCACCACGGTGGCTCGCTGCGCCAGCAACCGTTTACCCTGCTCAACGCGATCGGGGGGCACCGCCACCACAACGTGGTCGACCACCCCGGCTTCCAGCAACCCAGCGACGGTGCGTTCGACGAGCGTGCTCCCGTCGAGCTCACAAAATGCCTTCGGGATACCGGCACGCAGCCGCTCACCCGACCCAGCAGCCGGGACTACTGCGACTACGTTTCTCTTCAGGACGCGGCGGCCAGAACCTCGTCGAGGATGGTCTCCGCCTTGGCGTCGTCGGTGCTTTCGGCCAACGCCAACTCGCCGACCAGAATCTGCCGGGCCTTGGCCAGCATCCGCTTCTCTCCCGCGGACAATCCGCGTTCCTGGTCGCGACGCCACAAATCACGCACTACCTCGGCCACCTTGTTGACATCGCCGGAGGCGAGCTTCTCGAGGTTGGCCTTGTAACGGCGCGACCAGTTGGTCGGCTCTTCGGTATGCGGGGCGCGCAGCACCTGAAAAACCTTGTCGAGACCCTCTTGCCCGACCACATCGCGGACACCGACGTACTCCGCGTTATCGGCGGGTACTCGAACGGTCAGGTCGCCCTGCGCAACTTTCAAGACGAGATACTCTTTTTGTTCGCCTTTGATGGTCCGGGTTTCGATCGCCTCGACTAACGCAGCACCGTGGTGTGGGTAGACAACGGTGTCACCGACCTTGAAGATCATCTGATTCGGGCCCCTTTCGTTACTTCATCCTAGCACGGGGGGCAAACAGGTGCGCAGCAACGGTGCAGGTCAGGGGCACAACGCGGACCAATTGGGGGTTGACAGGCGGCGCAATACGTGCAGTGGACCGCGATCTAGAGGGGGCCTAGACCTGGCCTAGACCAGGCCTCGACGACCGTGCTCGGCCGTTTGGAGCACGATTAGCTCAGGCTTGACGGAGGCTAATTGGGGGCTAATTGGGGGCTAATTGGGGGCTAATCGGGGCTTGGGCGCGAGCCTCGGGACCTGCTCCGCTGGTCTCGCGCCCTCGACTACTGTCTACCGTCGGCAGGACGTTCCTACTACTCTGCATAGTTGAACCTCGAATAGCTCTGCGTAGTTGAAGTCCTGATGCCCGTTCCCTAGATCAGCAGCCAGCAGGAGGCATTGAGTGAACCGCTTCAAGATCCGCCTCGGCTTGGTTGGCCTGCTGGTCATAGCGCTCAGCGGTTGCGGAGCCGGTCAGATCTCGCAGACGGCGACTCAGGAGCCGGCCGTCAACGGGAACAAGGTCACGTTCAACAACGTGGCGTTGCGCGATATCCGCATCCAAGCCTCACAAGACGGCGACTTCATCCACCCGGGCCGAACGGTCGACTTGGTCGCGGTGGCCATCAACCAGTCGCCGGATATCACGGACAGACTGGTGTCCATCAGCAGTGACGTCGGCACGGTGAACATCGGCGGCGACCCCCGGCTGCCCGCGAGTGGAATGCTGTTCATCGGCACTCCCGAAGGCGCAAAAGTAGCGCCTGGCCCGGTCGGGTCCAGCACCGCGGCAAAGGCGACCATCACGTTGGCCAAGCCCATCTCAAACGGGCTGACCTACAACTTCACCTTCAACTTCGAAAAGGCCGGGCAGGCCTCCGTGATGGTGCCGATTTCGGCCGGGATAGCTCCCGAACAACACGCATAGCCGCCTCCCACCAGCGTGGGACACCGGGCTTGTCGCACCGGCCCGATACGGTCACATCGTGGCCAACACGCGTTCGCAGTACCGCTGCTCGGAGTGCAGCCATCTCACCGCCAAGTGGGTGGGACGCTGCCTGGAGTGCGGCACCTGGGGCACCGTTGACGAGGTGACGGTGCTCAGCGCGGTCGGTGGCCGTCGCTGCGCGAGCCGGTCGCCGAATCCGGCTGCGCGGGCGGTTCCGCTCAGTTCCATCGAGCCGAACCTCACCCGGCACCGTTCGACGGGCGTCGATGAGCTGGACCGGGTGCTGGGCGGCGGTGTGGTACCTGGGTCGGTAACGCTGCTGGCGGGGGATCCCGGCGTCGGCAAGTCGACGCTGCTGCTCAAGGTCGCCCACCGCTGGGCGCAATCCGGACGGCGCGTGCTCTACATCTCCGGCGAGGAGTCCGCCGGACAGATCCGGCTGCGCGCGGACCGAACCGGATGCGGCGGTGACGAGGTCTACCTGGCCGCCGAATCCGACGTGCACACGGTTCTGGATCACATTGCGACGACCCGGCCCGCTCTGGTCATCGTGGACTCGGTGCAGACCATGTCCACCACGGAGGCCGACGGCGTCGCAGGTGGGGTCACGCAGGTGCGCGCGGTAACGGCCGCGCTGACCGCCGCGGCGAAGGCCAACGACGTTGCACTGATTCTGGTTGGGCATGTCACCAAGGACGGGGCCATCGCCGGACCGCGCTCGCTCGAGCACCTGGTGGATGTGGTGCTGCATTTTGAAGGCGACCGTAACGGCGCGCTGCGGATGGTCCGCGGGGTCAAGAATCGCTTCGGCGCTGCCGACGAGGTCGGGTGTTTTCTCCTGCACGACAACGGAATCGACGCTGTCGCCGACCCGTCGCACCTTTTCTTGGATCAGCGGCCGGCGCCCGTGGCGGGCACCGCGATCACCGTCACGCTGGACGGAAAGCGACCGCTCATCGGTGAAGTCCAGGCATTGCTGGCCACACCAACCGGTGGCTCGCCGCGCCGCGCGGTCAGCGGGATCGACCACGCCCGGGCCGCGATGATCACCGCCGTGCTGGAAAAGCACGCCCGGCTCAACATCGCCGTCAACGACATCTACCTGTCCACCGTGGGCGGCATGCGGTTGACCGATCCGTCGTCGGATCTCGCGGTCGCGGTTGCGCTGGCCTCGGCGTACGCGAACCTGCCGCTGCCCACCACGGCGGTGATGATCGGCGAGGTCGGACTGGCGGGCGATCTGCGGCGGGTGCACGGCGTGGAAAGGCGCCTGACCGAAGCCGCCCGGCAAGGGTTCACCATCGCGCTGATCCCGCCGGGCTGCGAGGCGATACCGCAGGGCCTGCACGCGCTGCCCGCACCCACCGTCGTCGCCGCGTTGGAGCACATGATCGACATCGCGGACCACCGCAGCGCGGCCCCGCCAACTCCGCATCGGCTGGACCCGTCTCGCTAGGCGACCGGCGCGGTAGCAGAATGACACGCTGTGACCCGTCCCACCCTGCGTGAGGTTGTCGGCCGCCTAGCACCGGGCACCGGGCTCCGGGACGGCCTGGAGCGCATCCTGCGCGGCCGCACCGGCGCCCTGATCGTGCTCGGCCACGACGAGAACGTCGAGGCCATCTGCGATGGCGGCTTCTCCCTCGATGTCCGGTATGCGCCGACCCGACTGCGCGAGCTGTGCAAGATGGACGGCGCCGTCGTGCTGTCCACCGACGGCAGCCGGATCCTGCGGGCCAACGTGCAGTTGGTGCCGGACCCCTCGATAGCCACCGACGAATCGGGAACCCGCCACCGCTCGGCGGAGCGGGCCGCGATCCAGACCGGCCACGCGGTGATCTCGGTCAGCCACTCGATGAACATCGTGACCGTCTACGTCGGCGGCGAGCGGCACGTGCTGACCGACTCGGCGACCATCCTGTCGCGGGCCAACCAGGCCATCGCAACCCTGGAGCGGTATAAGACCCGCCTCGACGAGGTAGGCAGGCAACTTTCCCTGGCGGAGATCGAGGACTTCGTCACCCTGCGGGACGTGATGACGGTGGTGCAGCGGCTCGAGTTGGTGCGGCGCATTGGGCTGGTGATCGACTACGACGTCGTCGAGCTGGGCACCGACGGGCGGCAGTTGCGGCTGCAGCTGGAGGAGCTGCTGGGCGGCAACGACACGGCGCGGGAATTGATCGTGCGCGACTACCACGCCAACCCCGAGCCGCTAACCAAGGCGCAGATCGCCGCCACCCTGGACGAGCTGGACAGCCTGTCGGACACCGAACTGCTCGAAGTCACCGCGCTGGCCAAGGTCTACGGATATCCGACCACGACAGAGGCCCAGGACTCAGCGCTGAGCCCCCGCGGCTACCGCGCGATGGCCGCCATCCCGCGGCTGCAGTTCGCCCATGTCGATCTACTGGTCCGCGCGTTTGGCACGCTGCAGGGCCTGCTGGCGGCCAGCGCTAACGACCTGCAATCGGTGGAAGGCATCGGCGCGATGTGGGCCCGCCATGTACGGGAAGGGTTGTCACAGCTGGCGGAGTCGACTATCGCCGAGCACTAAAGGCGGGTCGCGCCCGGTCAGATCAACGGATTTACCCACCGAGAGGCAGGCGATGGGGCGCAAGGCAAAAGTGGAACTCGTGCTCGACTGTGCAGAGCCAGAGAGGCTCGCTAGGTTCTGGCGCGAGGCCCTCGACTATCGCGACTACTACACGGATGCGAATCTGGCTGTGCTCGTTCCCAAAGAAGGGATCGCTTCACCGCTTCTCCTTCAGGGAGTGCCCGAAGCCAAAGCGGGCAAGAACCGCATGCACCTCGACATCGTGGTCCACGACGTCGAGGCCGAGGTCCAGCGACTGCAGGCACTCGGCGCCCATCGCATCGACGACGGCGTGCAGAACTTCGGGGGAACCCGATGGGTGAGAATGTCGGACCCCGAGCAGAACGAGTTCTGCGTCTCCACCGGTGTGGAGTGGTAAGGCTCGATTGCTAGTGGCGATCGCGAGCGCGGCGGAACCGGGCGAGGCGGGTCGCCGCCAATCAGGACTAACCCGCTAGCCCCCGGGGGCTAGAGCCGGCGGCGCCTCGGGCGGGGCCGGGGCTGCCGACGCACCCGGCGCTCCCACCGGGCCCGGCGCCGGTGGCGGCTGATTCATGATGAACGGGACCGGATACGAGCGCAGGTTGCCCAATTGCACGACGAGGTTGTACGTGCCGGCCCCTATCGCCGGCCTCGGCAGCGGGCAATGCGGCGACGAACCCATCCCGGTCCAGGTCACCGCGGTGGTCACCTGCTCGCCCGGCGTGAAGGTCTTGACCAGGGTCTCGTTGGACGGGGCGCAGTCCAGGTTGGACCACAGCCGCTTGTTGTCCAGCGAGTAGACGTAGGCCGCCAGGACCGCGGCTCCGACGTCACGCTTGCAGGACACCAACCCGATATTGGTGACCACCATGGTGAATTTCGGCTGGTCACCGATGAAGTACTGAGGCGCGTTGGTCAAGCCCTTGACGGCCAGCGTCGAATCGGGGCAGTCATCGCCCTCCTTGAGCACCGGCGGTGGTTGCACCGCGGCGGTGGGTGTGGGGCTTTCCGGGTTTGGTCCCTGGGTGGGCACCACCGTGGGGTTGCCCTCCGGCGCAGGTGACGCCGACGCCTGGGGCGGGGGCGCGGCCGGATGGGCTTGAGCAGAGCCCGGCTTCTCGGCATTGGCCGGCTTGGCACCGACGCTGCCGCCGACGAAGGCGACGACCGCGGCGACCGCAATCCCGACTACGACGACCACGATGCCCAGGGCAAGTCCCCTGCGCCGCCAATAGATCTCCGTGGGTAGCGGGCCATGCGGTTCCAGATCCAGCACATTCACACCGTAGGCCCAGGTCACGCCGACTTGATTGACCTGCGTCGGCGTGTCGCGCTGTTAGCTGGCCAACCGCCGTGTTACGAGCGGCCGGAATTCAGACTTCCTCACCGATGTCGCCGACGTGATCACGCAACACCGCCCGCCCGTCGGCAAGATGGTAGGTGACGCCCGCGATCGCCAGGGTGCCAGCGGCAACCCGCTCAGCTATCGCCATGGAACGTGACACGAGCTGTGCCACCGTCTCGCGGACGTGTCGTTCCTCGAATTCGTCGACACGGCTCAGGCCGTCGCGTCGGGCCATCAGGATCGACGGCGCAACCCGTTCCACCACGTCCCGCACGTAGCCGCCGGGCAGATTGCCGTCGTCGAGCGCCCCCAGCGCGGCGTTGACGGCACCGCAGCTGTCATGGCCGAGCACCACCACGAGCGGCACGTTGAGGATCGTCACCGCGTACTCAACGGAGCCCAGCACCGCCGAGTCGATGACATGTCCGGCCGTGCGCACCACGAACATGTCGCCTAGGCCCTGGTCGAAGATGATCTCGGCGGCCACCCGGCTGTCCGCGCAGCCGAAGATCACCGCCGTCGGCTTCTGCCCAGCGGCCAGACCAACTCGATGGTCGATGCTCTGACTGGGATGCTCGGGCTTGCCGACGACGAATCGCTCGTTACCCTCTTTGAGTGCTTTCCACGCGCTTACCGGATTGGTATTGGGCATGGCACACATTCTGCGGTGCCGCGGCCAGCCATGACTAGCCCGTCGCGTGTCCCGGCGAGTGAACTTCTAGGTTGGTACGAACGCTCGCGCCGTGACCTGCCCTGGCGGGAACCTGGCGTCAGCGCATGGCAGATCCTGGTCAGCGAGTTCATGTTGCAACAGACGCCGGTGGCCCGGGTGTTGTCGATCTGGCCGGATTGGGTGCGGCGCTGGCCCACCCCGTCGGCGACCGCAACGGCCAGTGCGGCCGATGTGCTGCGCGCCTGGGGCAAGCTGGGTTATCCGCGGCGCGCCAAGCGGTTGCACGAGTGCGCCACCGCCATCGCCCGCGACCACGGCGATGTGGTTCCCGACGACGTCGACACGCTGCTGACCTTGCCGGGCGTCGGTAGTTACACCGCGCGAGCGGTCGCGTGCTTCGCCTACCGCAAGCCGGTACCGGTGGTCGACACCAATGTGCGCCGGGTGGTGGCCCGCGCCGTGCACGGCCGGGCCGACGCCGGTGCGCCGTCTGCGGCGCGCGACCACGCCGACGTGTCGGCACTGCTGCCGAGTGACCCCAACGATCAAGTGGCGCCAAGATTTTCGGTGGCGCTGATGGAGTTGGGCGCAACGGTATGTACCGCACGCACACCACGATGCGGATTGTGCCCGCTTGGCGCCTGCGCCTGGCGGCTTGCCGGTTATCCCCCCTCGGCAGGTCCGGCGCGGCGCATTCAGACCTACGCCGGGACCGACCGCCAGGTCCGTGGACGACTGCTAGATGTATTACGCGCCAAGGACTCTCCGGCTACCCAGGCCGAGCTGGATGTGGCGTGGCTGACCGATACCCAGCAGCGCGACCGGGCGCTGGATTCGTTGTTGGCTGACGGCCTGGTGACGCGGACGCTCGACGGCCGGTTCGCATTGGCGGGCGAAGGGTAGCCGCACACCGGCCGGGTGCGCGGGGTCGGCTGATCAGAGGTCGTTGCCGGCGTAGGACTGATTGAAACTCTTGTTGGCCAACGGGAAGTCGGGGACGATGGTATCGGCCATCGCGACCGGCAACGCAGGCCAGTTGAACCAGGACGGGTCGACGATCTTGGCGCGGGTGATGCGATTGGCGGCGTCGATTTCGACGCGGTGGACAATTGTGCCGCGCCAGCCTTCGACGATGCCGATACCGCTGCGGGCTCCGTGCAACGATGGCGGGGTTTCGGCGTATCCGGTTGGACCGGTGTGTGATTCGATCAGGTGGCACGCCAACCCGGTGGACGCGGCGAATTCGTCGCGCCGTACCGTGTAGCGGGCTAGCACGTCACCGGCTGCGGCGCCGATCTCTACGACGGGTAGCGCCGTGGTGGGATGTTCGAGTCGGGCGTCGGTGCGCACGCCGCTGGCGCGCGCGACATAGCCGAGGCAGCCGAGGGCGTGAGCGTCTTCCGGGTACAGCACGGCGGTCCCGGCGAACCGGTCGTACACCACGGCGTTGCGCAGAGTCAGTTCGGCGACCTCGGCGACGTCGGCCGCAACGGATCGCAACTGAGCGGTATCGGGCAGCGCCCGCAGCATGACTGCGCCGGGGCGGATGGCGCCGCGCAGCAGCCGGTGTCCGGTGACGGCAGCGTTCAGCCGCAGCAGCTGCTCGCGGATGCGTTGGGCGTGCGCGTTGGCGAGTGAGAATCCGACGTCGTTGGCGAGCGCGCCCAGGTCGGCGGCGTGGTTGTAGAGCCGTTCGAGCTCGACGAGCAGGGCCCGCAGCCGGTGTACCTCGTCGGGTAGTTCGACCCCGAGCGCGTCTTCAATGGCGAGGCTGTGGGCGAGCGCGTGTGCAACGGAGGTGTCGCCGCTGACGCGTTCGGCCAGCTCGACGGCGCCGTCAGCCGGGCGGCCCTGGAAGAGCTTTTCCAGACCCCGGTGGACGAACCACAGCCGGGCCTTGAGGCGCAGCACGGTTTCGCCGGCGACGGAGAAGCGGAAATGGCCGGGTTCGATCACCCCAGCGTGCACCGGGCCGACCGGGATCTCATATACGCCCGGTCCGTCGACGGTGACGAACGGGAAATGGCCAAGGCCTTCGAATTCGGGTGCGGGCGCGGCGTTGCTGCGCATGGGATACCAGTCCTCGGGCCAGTGGCCATGCCGCACCAGTCGGCGCGGTTTGGGATGCCCGACGGGCCGGATCCCGTACAGGTCCGCTATCTCGCGCTCGAATCGGCTGGCCACAAACGACAGATATGCCATGGAACGCACGGCCGGATCATTGGCGGGCACCACGCATTCGAGTTCGACACGACGATCAGGCCAGCCGGCAAGAAACAGATAGACGACACCGAAGCTACCGTCGTCGTCGTGGGCCGCCACCAGAGCCAGACGAAACCCGTCGCCTAGCAGTTCTTCTGCCATCTCGGCCCGAGAGTCCTGAGATACCCTGTGGCGCAACCAGTCACGGCTCATGGCAGTGCCCCAACGCCGCTGGCTGCGGCGGTGAATAGGTCGGTAAGCGGGCCGGCGGTGATACCGAGGGCGATCGATGCTGCGACACCGAGGAGCAGGGCCGCCGCCACCGTTCGCGGCACGGCGATCGCCGGCATGTCGGTGGACGCGCCCAGCAGGATGCGGCCCGAGTTGCGCGCCAGCGCGGCGAAGGCAACCACCATCAGCAGTATCGCCACGCCGAGGGCCCAGGTGAGCCGGGCGTCGGCGAGCGATCGGACGATGGCCAACTCGCTGGCGAACATCGCGAAGGGCGGCAGCCCGAGCAGCACAATCACACCGACGGCAAGCGATACACCGATCAGGCGGGAGCGTCGCAGCACCGCGGTGATGTCAGCGATCGCAGTGGAGTTATGCGCGGCCTGCAGCTGACCGCTCGCCAAGAACAGGACCGTCTTGCCGATCCCGTGAGCGAGCACGTGCAGCAGCAGCGCGGCGATCGCGAGCGTGGTTCCGGCGGCCGCGGCGATCGCGATCAGGCCCATGTTTTCCATCGAGGAGTAGGCAAGCATGCGTTTGATGTCGGGTGTCACGGTCAGCAACAGGGCGGCGATCATCAGCGTGGCCAGCCCGATCACCAGCAGCCCCGACCGCATGAAGGTGGGCCCGGTGGCGGTGTCGATGATCGGTTTGATGCGAATCAGCACCGAGAACGCCACCGCCAGCAGCACCCCGCTCATCAACGCCGAAACGGGTGCCGGGGCCTGGCTGTGGGCGTCGGCCAACCAGGTGTGGAACGGAAACAGCCCGGCCTTGGCGCCGTAGCCGATCAGCAGCAGCCCGCCTGCCAGTCGAGCGGTGCCGGGATCCAGCCCGCCCGCGTGTGTCGTTAGCACATCGAGGTTCAGGGCTGCGGTGGCCGGCGCGCCGGCGTGCTGGGCAGCGTAGTACAGCAACACGGTGCCAAGAAATGCGATGGCGATGCCGACCGAACAGATCACGACGTATTTCCAGGTGGCTTCGAGTGCTGTGCGGGTGCGGTGGTGTCCGACCAGGAAGGCGGTGATCACCGTGGTGGCTTCGATTGCGACCCAGATCACGCCGATGTTGTTGGCGCACAACGCAACAACCATCGCCGCCAGGAACGCTGCCGTCAGCGCCCCATACACTCGAGCGCCGCGTGCGTCGGTGTGGTCGCGGGCGAGTTCGGCATCGAGGTAGCCAATGCTGGCCCAGGTGGCGAGCGTGGCAACGATTCCGATGACGATCAGCATGATGACCGTGAGCGCATCGACGCGCAACAGCCCGCCCAACGCGAACTGGGTCCCCGATCCGACACCCAGCCCCAGCGCCGCGCCGCACCCGAGCACCGTCACCGCTGCGAGAACGATCAGTGTCGCGGTCGCCCGGCGCCACCCGCCGATCAAGGTGGCGATCGACGCACCAACCGGCGTGAGGATCGCGGCGAGCAGTAAACCGGTCATCAGTCGTGCAGCTCCTGTAAGGCGTCCAGGTCGGCACCGCCGAAGGTGCGAGACAGCCGGCCGGTCAGAACGCCGATCACAATGACTGCGAACAGCACGTCGAGGGACGCGCCGAGTTCGACGATCAGCGGCACCCCGGCAGTGAGCAAAAACGCGGTCGCGGCGATTCCGTTGTCCAGCATGAGGAATCCCGCGGCCTGCGACACTGCGTGCCGCCGGGTGACCATCACCAATAGCGCGATCAGCACCACCGCGGTAGCTGCCGGGACCGCGTTGGTAGAGGCCGCTGGCTGCAGGTTCACCAAGGGTCGAGCGGCGGCGAACGCGGCCAGCGTCAGCGCGGCGGTGATCAGCAACGAGGTGGCTGTGTTCACCAGCGGGGTGGCCTCGCGGTGGGATTGCGGCTCGGCGCCGACCGCGCGGGCCAGCAACCACGGCAGTACCGCAGCCCGCAACACCAGCACGGCGACACCGACACCGATGAGCGCGCCATCGCCGTCGTACACCCCGCGCAGGACGGGGATGGCCGCCAGAGCAACACCCTGCCACGCCAGCAGACGGCCGATGGCGGCCAGGTCGCGGCGCCACACGATCAGCACCGCCGCCAGGATCAGCCCGCCGGCGGCGAGGTCGACCAGTACCGCGAAAGTGCTGTATGTCATGCCGGCACTGCGAAGAAGTTGGCGGCGATGACCGCGAGCAGCGCCAGTAGAAATGACCCGGCCAGCAGCTCGGGAACCCGGAACAGCCGTAGCTTGGCGACGAACACCTCGACAGTTGCGAGCAGCCCCGCCAGCACGGCGACCTTGGCCACCACCGCTGCGACGCCGACGACGATCTCAACCGCGCTGGGCCGGCTGCCGGCGATGCCCCACGGCGCGAACAGGTTTGCCAGCAGGGCCGGCAGCACGGTCAGTCGCATGCCGGCCGCCCACTCGACCAGCGCCAGGCGCGGACCGGCGTATTCGGGGTCGGCTTAGCAACGGAACGAATTTGGTTGTTTTCGTGAATTCGCGAGGGTTATGCGGGGATGCGTAGAGGGCGGTGGCCGTCGCGGCGGAGTTCGGCGTCGATGTCGAAGGAGTAGGTGCCGTAGAAGTTGATGTGGTCATGCTGGGCAGGGGTCAGGTGCGCCGCGGTCTCGTCGGTGACCTCGATGCCGTCTGCCCGCAGGGCGCCGATCGTGTCGGCGCGATAGGTGGTGGTCCACAGCACGCAGGCGTTGGTGACCAAGGTGAGGCACGGTGCCTGGTCAATTTGGTCATCGAGATGGCGTCGTCGGACGTGGCCTTGGTGGGCGAAGAAGAGGTCGCGGCGCAGCGCATGCAGACTTTCGCCCTTGTTGAGCTGACGCCGTACGCGGCGACGTAGTTCTTCGTCTGCGACGTAACGGCATATGTAGAGGGTGCGGATCAGGCGCCCGTACTCGTGAAGCGCCTTCGCGAGCGTGCTCTGCCGGCTGCTGGCGTGCAGCTTGGCGATGAGCAGACTCGCGGTGGTGTGCCCGAACTTCATCGAGGCAACCAGGCGCAGCAGATCATCCCAGTGGTCGGCGATCAGCTGCATCTGGATCGGCTGGCCGAGCAGCCGCCCGGCGTGCGGGTATCGAGTGCGCCAGTCGGAGGCCGTTCCGAGGCGGTAGAGCTGCAGGCGGCCGATGTCGCGGATGCGCGGGCAGAACTGCAACCCGGCCACGTGGAAGATCGCGAACGTCGCAAGGGTCTGTCCGGCCGTGTCGACGGTGTGCTCACCGAGCGGCAAATCCGTTGGGTTGCCGAAGATCTCATCGAGCACTGCGACGGCCTCGCGCCAGGTGGTCGGGATGACCTTGGTGCCGTAGGTGGAGTGTTGATCTACCGGCGCAGGGAACCTATTCCGTGGGGTCCAATTCCTCCCCGTCCCCCGGTGAGATGGCGGTGACTCGTTCGGCGATGTAGGCGGCCCAGTCTCGTTGGGCGAGTGCGGCCCACCGTTGGGCGGTGGTCAGCGACAGCCCGAGAACGTCGGCGAGCACCGGGACCGGAAGGTCGTCGGCGAGAGCGATCAGTGCGGCGTTGCGGGCCGGTCGCGCAGACAGGCCGAGGTTGCGCAGCTTGACCTGGAAGCTGGACTGGCTGGCGGGACGTCCGGGCGTCAGGCCGGGGAACAACCACCGCGTCGAGTTCTCGCTGTTGCCGATCCTGGATCGGGTATGTGGCGCGGCAGCGAGGCGTTCGAGCAGGCCGGCCAGCTTGGGAGGCAGCAGCAACGGGTGAGGCCCGGTCCGCAGGACGCTTCGGTCGGCGCCGATGTCGAGCTGGTCGGTGGTGAGGTGTCGGATCCGCGAGACCGGCAGGCCGAACAGCAGGACCAAGGCCGCGGCGGCGCGGACATCCAGGGGCAGGGTTTCGTCGGTCAGGCTGCGGCGCAACAGATCCCACCGTTTCTCCTCGTCGAGGATCCGCTCCGGGTCGTGCCGAGGAAGAGCGGGAACGACGAGTTCGCCGGCGAGGCCACGGGAGTGGGCCCAGCCGAGGAAGTAGCGGATGGTGTAGCTGCTGACGTTGCCCGCGGCCAGCCAGGCGTCCAAGGTGGGTTGATCGAGCTGAGCCAGCGATATCCGGCGCTCGTCGAGCCAGGTCAGCAGCGACAGAACAGTGAGAATCCTGGTGCGCAGGTAGCCGCTGGCGATAGCGGGCTGACGCCGGGTGGAGGCGCGCCGTCGGGCGCGGCGCAGCAGGAACCAGTGGGTGAACGGCCGCAGCAGCCGGGCATGCTCGGCGGGGACTGTGGCCAAGGTCTGGTCCAGCCAGGCCGGCAGGCGTTCCAGGTCGTCGTGACGTTCGGCGAAGACACCGGTGGTGACCAGCAGCTGGCGGACGTAGAACTCGTGGCGTCCGGGCGGGAGAGCGTCGAGTAGTTCATGGGTGAGCGGTTCGCCCGCGGCGGCCAGCCGGGCAAGTAGCTCGGCGTTGGGGCTGTGCGTGATCCAATGGATGACACCGCGAGGGCGGTCGGTGGCCGCCAGGGCGCGGCGCACCGGCTGTAGTTGTGGTGAGATCCGGCCGTCGGGACCGGCCAGCAGCTCTCGTAATCGTCCGTCGAGCACGCAGTGCGCGCACCGGCCGGGCGCATAGTGGCGGCCGGGCCGGTCACAGGCCGAGCACCGCGGATCGAGATCGACGCCCGCGCATGGGCCGCACACCGCTGCGCCGATCACGTTGTGAGCAACCAGAATTCGTACTTCCCCGCAGTCGGCGCAGGTGGCCGGGGTATCGAGGATTCTGGCGTGGCAGGTTTGGCACAGCGGTCCGCGGGGCCAGCGTGCCTTGACGGGCCTGGTCCGGCCACAGGTGCTGCACTCGTCGATCGCGCGGGGTTTGCAGCTGTGGCAGTACCAAACACGGTCGGGTCCGTGGCGGCGGCTCGGCCTGGTCCGGCCGCAGACCGAGCAGATCATGTCCGGGCCGAGGTTACAGGCGGCGCAGAGGTCAGGGTTGCCGTCGGCCGCACGCAGCGCAACGGGCCGGACTCGGCCGCAGTGACCACACGGGCGACGCGGTTGCCGGCGCAGGCGATAGCAGTCCTGGCAGACCACTTCATCGGGTCGGTTGATGCTAGCCGGGGCGTCGCGGTCGCACAGGTCGCAGCGGCGGAGTGGCGGCGTCCAGCAGCGCAGACACAATGGTGTGCCGTCGTCGAGGCGAGTGACCGGCATCCGCACGCGCCCGCAGCGACCGCACTGTTCGACGACGTCGGGGTCACGGCGATAGCAGCTGAAGCAGATGCCACCCTCGTCCCGGCGGGCGGCGATACGGGTGTCTTCTCGGCCGCATCGAGCACAGGTAGCCAGGTTGGCCCGGATCGCGCACATCTGGCAGAGCCGACCCGCCGGGCTCGACCGCGCAAGGTCGCCGACCTTGCCGCATCCGGCGCAGCTCGGGCGCACCACGGCAGTGTGCCCGCCGACGTGCAGTGCGTGGGCCAGGCGGACGATGACCTTCGGGCAGCGCGGGTCACCAGAGGTGAGGGCATCCGGACAGGCGGCCAGGTGCGCGGCCAGCTCATTCAATGGAATTCCCTTGTCGGCCTTCGCAATCGCCAAGACCGCGGAGATATCGGCGTCACTCAAGGCGGGCAGCGTGGTCCGCAGCGCGGTGGCCACCGCCGCGCGGGCGGTGAGTCGTTGCTCGCCGCGCTGCCGATCGCGGGCTTGGCTCACAGGCCCTCGGGGCGGCGGATCACCGTTCGCCGCACCTTCGGCACCGGCTTGCCGGTCTCACCTGCGGTCTTGCTGACCTTCTCGCTGACTTCCTGAATCTCGATCAGGTCGTTCGGCTGGCAGGTGAGGATGTCGCACAACGCGGCGAGGGTGTCCATGGACAGCCGCTGCGGGGGTTGAGTGACCAGCCGGAACACCTGCTCCCGCGACAACACGATGCCGCGGGCGGCCAGCAGCGGCACCAGGTCGGAGGTCTGGAAGTAGCCCTTCTCGGCCATCCGCAGCCGAAGGTGCCACTGGATGCCCCACTTCTTCTTGGTCACGGCTGGTCCTCCCACAGGTCGCCAACTCGGTCCTTCAATGACCGCTGCACGAGCCAATTGCGGTACTCGTCGGAAACGCCGGTGTAAATGGCAGTCGTGCTGCCCCACACGTGTCCGCACTGGTCCTGGACGAATTTCTCCGGGTAATCGAACTCGACGAGGTGGGTGACGAACGAGTGGCGCAGCGCATGCAAATCATGCTCGGGCGCCAGCCCGGCCAGATCCCGCACGATCTCGAACGTCCGGTTCAGCCGGCGCCGTGAGATCCGGTCCCCACGCTCAGTCACCCACATCGCCGGGTGGGCGGCCGGGACCAGCAGCGGCCGTACCTCGGTCAAGTAATGGTCCAATGTCGGTACGATCCAATCGAATTCGGCAGCGGTGAACACCGTGCGCCGTTTCGGTGCGCTGCCATTGGAGGACTTGCCGAAGCGCACGAACACCGCGCCGAAGCGCCCGTAGGCGGGCACCTTCGGGTTGCGCCGCCAATCGGTGACGTCCAGTCCCACCGCCTCCTGACGGCGAAGCCCGAAAGCGTAAACCGTCTTCAAAAGCGCCGAGTCCCGCATCGCGGTCAGCGCGCCCTTGCGGTGCAGCGCCTGGATCTCCTCGACCCGGGCATCGGCGGCATCGAACAGCGCCTGCACCTCGTCGTAGGTCAACGGCCGCCGCCCAGGATCGCCTTCGTAACCGGCGACATGGGTGATGGTGTTCCCCTCGTGCAGAATCTGCTGCGGCGCCGACCCGAACAGCTCCAGGCATTTGGCTGGCCAGCCGTATCGGGTGTCGCTCACGAACTCGCAGAACATCCGGATCATGTTCTGGTAGTTGCGGGCCGTGGACACCGCGATCGGCAGCGACGCGAAGAACGCCTCCGCCTCCGCCGGCTCCCACTGCCACGGGTACTGGTTGTTGAACCGGGCGAATCTGCGGACCAGATCCAGTCTCGGCACGATCGTGCCGTCGGCCTTCAGGAAGCGGGCGCGCTGCTGGGTCGCCCAGCCGGTCAGCATCGCCTCGAACACTGCCGGTTCCGGATCGAGGTGCACCACACCATCGACCAACACCAAATGCGCGGCCCCGGGAAGATCTACAGCCTTTTCCATGACGTTGCATTAAACACAACATCGTTGCGACTTGTCCTGGGTTTGATTGATCTTCCCAGGTAGAAGGCGCAGACTGAACCGTCGCCACCGCGATCTACCGTCGCCTGGACGTACAGTTCACGCCGCCTGTGCGCCTCCCGCCCTATGTTGCATCGGATGCAATTCGGCGCGGAAGGAGACATGGGTGTAGGTGGTGGTGCCTTCATCAAGGAAATAGCGCGACAGCGCCCGGGCGGTCAGGCTACGGCCGCGCTGCGGGAACCGCTGCCCGTCCGACGACGAGAGCGTCCCGCCGCCCCACAGCGCGGCCAGCGGGTGCGCGTGGTGTGCGTTGACCAGACGCGTGTTCGCCGCGCGCAGCGTCTCTTGGCGCAGGTGCCACTGCGAGGTCCAGGCCAGGGCGTCTTCGGAGATGCCCGAAGCGTCGGCCATCCCGGCGTAGCCGAGGTTGCACGCGTAGGCGATCAGCGATGCATACAGGTTGCGGGTGAGGTCCGGGTTGCGTGGCTGCGCGCCGCCGGCGTGGGTGAACTCCTCGCTGAACCCGGTCAGCTGGTCGACCTCGATCGGCAGCGCCGGCAATTGCACCCTGGGCAGCCGGGCTGATGTGGCGTCGGCGAGCGTATCCGCCTCGGCCGGAAGCTGTTCGGCGGGCAGCGGCGACACAATCAGCTCACCGTCACCACCGAGACGTGCGAGTCCTTCGGCGCCTGGGTCGGCCAAGACCCTCTCCAACGCCGCGACTGCCGCGTGCAGCTCGGCCTCGAGTCGATCGAGTTGCCGGGACGCGCTGGGCTCGGTGCCGGTGACGGTGCAGAAGTCGTCGCGCTGCCCGGCCCACCGATCCGGCGGTAGCAGCAGGGTGGACGGATCGGTGTAGCGACGTGAGCCGGGCACCCATAGGTCACCGGAGCGCAGCCCAGCCTGCAGCCCGTACAGGACGCTCAGTTCCCAGTAGTGGCGGTAGGGGGCGCCGCGGCCTTGACCGCGCGCGGCGTCGAGGTAGCCACGCCAGCGCGTTGGCACGAACACCGTCGCCCCGGGCGTGGCCGCCTTGTCCGGGACCGCGGTGCGAGCGGCGGCGTTGAGCTCGCGCAGCACCTCGACCGCGGTGAGCAGCGCCGTGACGGGCGGGCTGGCGGTGTTGCCGGTCAGCGGGAGCGCGGCGATCACGACAGGGGTGAAGGTGCGTAGGTACTGGTAGCGGGCGGCGAGCAGGTCGAAGTGGCCATGGTCGCGCTGGCCGCGATCCTCTGGGGGCCGGCGGGCGGCGATTAGGCGTTGCATGCCGACCCGCTGGCGGACGACCCGCCCGGCCTGCTTGTCGGGGATGTTCGGGTCGGTGAGCACGTCGAGGATCTCTTCGAGCAGCCGGCCCCGGTCTACCTCGGCCTTGGCGCGGTCGACCAGCCGTTGCGAAAGTTCGTGCCGGGCACGGGAATCCGCGCCGGCCAGCGCCTGGTCGAGCAGCTGCACCAGCTCATCGAGCACCTCAACGTAGGTTTCGGCCAACGTCGCCAACAGCACCGGGTGACGCCGATCGACTGCCGCGCGCTGCAACGCCTGGTTGGTCGAGCGGCGGCCGATCTCGGCGAGCACGCGCCGGCGCCCAACCGGGAGCCGGGACAAGTCAAGTCGATCGGCGCCGTGCCGTCGCAGGAATTCCAGCTTCTCCAGCTCGGCCTTGAGCAGCTCGGGGGTGGCAACGGTGGCCCCGCGGCGCAGCCAAGCCAGGCGAGTCAAGCCGAGGTCGGGGTCGACATCGAGCAGGCCGTCGAGCTGCATCGGCCGCGGTGGTTGCAGCAGCGGCCCAAGCCGGTGGTAGGTCTCGGCGCGAGCCGAATCGCGTGCCGTGGCCACCCGACGCGTCAGGCTGTCGACTGGGGGGCGGACAATCCGTTCCGCGCGCAGCCAGTCACAGGCCAGCTGCAGCAAAACGCCGGGGGCATCGTGTTCGAGCGCCCGGGCCAGCAGGAACTCGTCGAGCAGCTTGCGTTCGCCAGCGGAGCAGAGCCGCCAACCCAAGCGCGCCAGCACCCTTGCCCGGTGTTCCCGTCGGGTTCGTCCCTGCCAGCCGCCGTACTCCGCCAGCAATGCCGAGGCGGTAGCCGGCGCAACACTCAAAGCCTGCGCGAGACGATCGAGCGCGATGGGCGGGCAACCGGCCAGGTCGTCGGGAATCCAACCCAGCCATGGCAGCGTCGACAGTTGCACGGCGACGCCGAGGCGGTTGTGCTGGAGGTTGAAACCCGTCAGCCACGACAGATCATCGGTGGAGAGGGTGAAATAGGTGACCGTGTCCTCGACAGCGATCTCGTCCGGCCAGCTGCTCAGCCGGGAAGCTCGGGATCAGACAGGCAGCGGACCGGCATCTGGCCTCCGAGGGGCCCGCGGTTCAGGCCATCACCGCAGCGACGCTAGCCCGGCCGAAGCGGCGGGGCAAGGCAACGGTCGCTGCCCGTAAGGGGATCGCCTTGCGGACGCCGCATGGCTGGCGCCGCGATCAGCCGCGGCAGTGATTCCTATAGGTCGTTGCCGGCGTAGGAGAGGTTGAAGCTTTTGTTGACGAGGGGGAAGTCGGGGACGATGGCTCCGCTGAGGGCGATGGGCAGTGCGGGCCAGTTGAAGAAGGATGGGTCGACGATCTTGGCGCGGGTGAGGGTGTGGTCGGGGGCGAGTTCGACGCGGTGGGTGATGGTGCCGCGCCATCCTTCGACGATGCCGACGCCGGAGGCGGCGCGGGCCGTTGTCCCGGTTGGCGGTTCGGTGCGGGTGGTGCCGGCGGTGACGGTGGATGTCAGCGCCGTGATCAGCGCGGCGGAGGCGGCGATTTCGTCGGCGCGGACGACGAATCGGGCCAGGACGTCGCCGGTGTCGCGGGTGACGGGGGTGAACGCGCCTCCGCCATCGTGGAACGGGTGTTGGTGGCGGGCGTCGACGGGCAGGCCGCTGGCGCGGGCGACGTAGCCGAGTGTGCCGAGGTCGCGGGCAGCGTCGCGGCTGAGGATGGCGGTGTCGGTGAAGCGGTCGGCGACGACGCTGTGACCGAGGGCGAGGTGGATGATCTCGGCAATGTCGGCAGCGATGGCGTGCAGGTGGCCGGTGTCGGGCAGGGTGCACAGGTGGGCGCCGCCGGGGATGACGCCGCCGCGCAGGAGCCGGTGGCCGGTAACCTCGGCGTTGAGGCGGAGCAGTTGTTCGCGAATGCGCAGGGCGTGTGCATGCAGTATGCCGTGGCCGACGTCGTTACAGAGTGCGCCGATGTCAGTGGTGTGGTTGTAGAGCCGTTCGAGTTCGAGGAGGATCGCGCGTTTGCGCTGGGCGTGTGCGGGTACGGGCCAGCCGGTGGCGTCTTCGACGGCGAGGCAGTAGGCGAGCGCGTGGCCGACGGTGGTGTCGCCGCTGACCCGTTCGGCCAGGGGCAGTGCGTCGGCGAGGGCGCGGCCTTGGAAGAGTTTCTCGAGTCCTTTGTGGACGAACCAGAGGCGGGCTTTGAGTTTGAGGATGGTTTCGCCGACGACGGAGAAGCGGAAGTAGCCGGGTTCGATGAGGCCGGCGTGGACGGGTCCGACGGGGATTTCGTAGACGCCGGGGCCTTCCACGCTGAGGAAGGGGTAGGGGCCTTCGGGGTCGCCGAATTCGGGTGGCGGGCCGGTGTCGGCGCGCATCGGGTACCAGCCGCGGGGCCAGTGGTGGTGGCGGACGAGCCGGCGGGGTTGTGGGTGGTCGAGCGGGATGACGCCGTACAGGTCGTGCATTTCGCGTTCGAACCTGCTGGCGGGGAAGGACAGCGCGGCGAGGCTGGGTAGTTGCGGCCGGTGCGGGTCGAGGCGGATGTGCAGTTCGATGCGTGAGTCGGGCGGGCCGCTGGTGAACAGATACACCACGCGCAGCGCGTCGCCGTCGTCGTGCTGCGCGGCGACCAGGGCGAGGCGGTAGCCGCCGGCGAGCAGCTGCCCGGCGCTGGCGGGCAGCGCCTCGGGCCCGAGTTCGATCACGTGGGTGCCGGCTCTCGTGGTCATGTCAGGTTCCTCCGGCGGCGAGGGCGGCGGCGTGCAGCAGTGCCCGCAGCGGCCACGCAGTTATTCCCAGGACGGCGCACACGCCGAGTCCGGCGATCAGCGCGGCCGCGGCGGTGCTGGGAAGCCGCAGCGGTACCGCGGTCGCGGTCGCGGTCGCGGTCGGAGGCTGGTCGCGCGAGCCGAGCAGCATGTCGCCGGCGTGCGCGGCGACCGCGGCGAAGATCACGAGCATGGATGCCAAGGCGAGGGTGACCGCCCAGCCCAAGCCGGCGGCGAAGCCGGCGCGGAACATGCCCAGTTCGCTGGCGAACAGGCTGAACGGGGGCAGGCCGAGCAGCGCAAGCAGGCCGACGCCGAGGGTGCCGGCGAGCAGCGGCGCCCGCCCGGCCAGGTCGCGCACGGCATGGATCTGGCTGCTGCCCAGGGCCTGGTGCAGGTGCCCGGAGCTGAGGAACAGCACCGCCTTGGCGAGTCCGTGGCCGAGAATGTGCAGTAGCACGGCGGCGATCGCGAGCTGGCTCCCGGCCGCGGCGCCGAGGGCGATCAGGCCCATGTGCTCGATGCTGTGGTAGGCCAGCATGCGTTTGTAGTCGCGTTGGGCCAGCAGCAACGCCGCGGCGAGCGTGATCGAGGCGAGCGCGACGATGAGCAGCAGGGTGCGGGCGAAGCCGCCGCCGAGCGCGGCGTCGGAGATGACCTTGACCCGCAGGATGGCGTAGAAGGCCACCGAGAGCAGCACCCCGGACATCAGCGCGGAGACCGGGGCGGGCGCCTGGCTGTGTGCATCGGGAAGCCAGGCGTGCATCGGGGCCAGCCCGGTCTTGGTGCCGAAGCCGAGCACGAGCAGGCCGACCGCGATGCGGGTCACGCCGGGATCGAGCGCGTGCGCGTTGGCGGTCAGGCTGGTCCAGTCCATCGCGTGGGTGGCGGGCAGCCCGGTGTGCACGGCGGCGTAGTTGAGCAGCACGATGCCGAGGAAGGCCAGCGCGATGCCGACCGAGCAGACCACCACGTATTTCCACGCGGCCTCGACCGAGCCGCGGGTGTGCCGGTGCCCGACCAGGAACGCCGTGAGGATGGTGGTGGCCTCGATCGCGGCCCACAGCACGCCCAGGCTGGCGGCGAGCACGGCGGTGTTCATCGCGGCGATGAAGCCTTGGGTGAGGATCCCGTAGCGGCGGGTGGCGCGGGCGTCGGTGTTCCCGGAGGCGAGCTCGCCGGCCAGGTAGGCGGGGCTGGCGGCCATCGCCAGCACGGCGATGGCGCCGATCACGATGACCATGTAGGCCGACAGGGCGTCGGCGCGCAGCAGCCCGCCGAGCCCGGTGCGCGGGTGGGTCCGGGTTACGACGACGGCCAGCGCGATGCCGCTGGCGAGCACGCCCGCGGCGGCGAGCGCGCCGAGCCACGCGGTGCGCCGCTGCCAGCCGACTGCCGCGTACGCCAGCCCGGCCAGCGCGGGCAGCACGATCGGTGCAAGAACAAGGAAGATCATCAGTCGTGCAGCTCCCGCAGTTCGTCCAGGTCGGTGCTGCCGAACACGGCGCGCATCCGGCTGGTGAGCACCTGCAGCACGAGCACGGCCAGCAACACGTCGAAGGAGACGCCGAGCTCGACGACCACCGGAACCCCGGCGGTGGTGAGGAACGCGGCCGCGGTGATGCCGTTGTCCAGCAGCAGGAACCCGGCCAGCTGCGAGAGCGCGCGGCGGCGGGTGACCAGCACGAAGAACCCGAGCAGCACCACGGTCACCGCGACCGGCACCGCGTGGGTGGCCGGTGACGGCGAGAGCCGCACCACCGGCTGGGTGACGGCGTAGGCGAGCAGCGCGAGCACCGCGGCGGCGAGCAGCGATGCGGCGACGTTGACCAGCGGCTGGGTCTCCCGCGCCTCCCCGGAGGCCTCCAGAGCGCGTCGGACGAGCAGGGGCAGCAGCACCGCGCGCAGCAGGAGGATCCCGACCGCGACGGCTCCGAGCTCGGTGTCGTGCTGGTGCACGGCGAGCACCGCGACCAGCCCGGCCAGCGCCGTGGCCTGGATCGTGAGCAGCCACACGATCGCGGACAGCCGCCGGCGCCACAGGATCAGCACCGCGGCGAGCAGGAACACCCCGCACGCCAGGTCGAGCAGTTGCACGTAGGTCGTCTCGCTCATATCCGTCTCAGCCCAGGAAGAAGGACGCGGCCACAGCCAGCAGCGCGAGTAGGAACGAGCCGGCCAGCAGCTCCGGCACCCGGAATAGCCGCAGCTTGGCCAGGAACACCTCACCGGCGGCGAGGACGACGCCGAGCGTGGCCACCTTGGCCGCGAACACGACCAGCGCCAACGGGATCGCGGCGAGCCCGGCGCCGGTCACGATTCCCCACGGCGCGAACAGGCTGGCCAGCAACCCGAGCAGCACGCTCAGGCGCATCGCCGAGGCCCACTCCACCAACGCGAGATCGGGGCCGGCGTACTCGAGAATCATCGCCTCGTGGATCATCGTCAGCTCGAGGTGGGTGGACGGGTTGTCCACCGGCAGGCGCCCGGCCTCGGCCACGGTCACGACCGCCAGCGCTACCGCGGCGAGCAGGCTCGCCGGGGAGATCACCGCGCGTGGGTCGTGCACGGTTGCGCGGACGATGGCGGCGAGGTTCGTCGAGCCGACCCGCACCGACAGCGCGAACACCGACAGCAGGATCGTCGGCTCCACCAGCGACATCACGGTCATCTCGCGGCTGGCGCCCATGCCACCGAACGCGGTGCCGGTGTCCAGCCCGGCCAGCGCGAGCGTCACCGTGCCCAGCGCCAGCAACGCGGCCACCGCGATCAGGTCCGCGACCGGGTCCAGTGGCGAGGAGGTGGTGGCGAATGGAACGACCGCGGCAACGACCAGAACGGTCGCGGTCAGCAGCAGCGGCGCGGCGCGGAAGACCCATCCGGTGCCGTCCGGGGTGATCGGCTCCTTGCGCAGCAGTTTGCGCAGGTCGCGCCAGGGCTGCGCCACGCCGGCTCCGGCGCGTCCCTCCAACCGGGCGCGCACCTGACGCATCAGCCCGACCAGCAGCGGCGACCCGCCGCCGACGAGGGCAACCTGCGCGGCCGCGCCGAGCGCACCCGCCGCGGTCACCGGATCACCGCGAGCACGATCAGCAACCCGGTGAACGCGAAGAACCCGTAGCCGAGGTAGCGGTGCACGCTGCCGTTGGCCAGGCCGCGGGCAGCCTCACCGACCGCGTGGGACGCGGACAGCACCGGCTCATAGAGGCGATGTTCGATCCGGTCCGGCACCCTGGCCTGGAACTGGACGCGCTCGACCAGGTATGCCGACTCGATGGTCGGGGTGACGTCGACGTCGGTCTCCGGCGCGAGCACGTTGTCAAAGACGCGCTGCAGCGGTTCGGCGAACGACGTGGCGGTGTACTCCATCCGCGCCGACATCGGGCCGGCGCCGCAGTCCCACAGCCTGGCCACCCGCCGGGCCCGCCGCGCCGCGAGCACCCGGACACCGGCCAGCGCACCGACGGCCGCGGCGAGCAGCGCGACCGTGATCAGCAGCGGCGACATGCTGCCCGCATAACCGGTCAGCCGCAGCGTCACCGGTCCGTGCACGGCGTCCACGGCGCTGGACCCGAACGCCGTGGACGCCGCCCGGGACAGCCTCGGGAGCACCGCCGCCGGCGCGATCGCCAGCACGACGCATCCGGCCGCGGCCAGGCCAGCCCCGGCCAGCATCGACGAAGGACTCTCCACAGCCTGTTCGGCGACGGTGCTGCGCGGGCGGGCCAGAAACCCCACCCCGAACGCCTTCACGAACGTCGCCACCGCCAGCCCGGCGGTCAACGCCACCACCGCCACCACGAGCGGCATCGCCACCGCGGTCGCGGTCGCGGTCGTCGGCAGCGCATGGATCAGGCTTTGCAGCAGCAGCCACTCGCTGACGAAGCCGTTGCCCGGCGGCAGTGCCGACGCGCCCAGGGCGCCGACCGCGAACAGCGCCGTGGTCACGGGCATCCGCGACCGCAGCCCGCCGAGTGCGTCCAGGTTGCGGCTGCCAGTGGCGCGCAGCACCGACCCGGCCGAGCAGAACAGCACCGTCTTGAACGCCGCGTGATTGACCAGATGCAACAGTCCAGTGGTCAGCGCGAGCCCGGCCAGCAGCTGGCTTCCGGACGCGGCGAAGTATCCGCCCGCGCCGACACCGATCAAGACCAGGCCCATGTTCTCGGTGGTCGAGTACGCGAGCAGCCGTTTGAGGTCGACAGCCACCACGGCCTGCAAGATCCCATACAGCGCCGAGACCGCACCCGCGGTCAGCACCGCCAGCCACCACCACCGCGACCCGCCACGCAGCAGATCCAGGCCCACCCGCAACACTCCATACACCCCGAGGTTCACCATCGCCGCGCTCATCAACGCCGAGACATGACTGGGCGCCTCCGGATGCGCCCGCGGCAGCCACACGTGCAGCGGCACCACCCCGGCCTTGGACGCGAACCCGAGCAGCGTCGCCGCGAACACCGCACCCTTCACGGCCGGTGACATCCCGCCTGCCGCGGCCCGCAACTGCGTGAACGACTCGCCGTGCGCGGCCGCAGCGAAACCCACCAGCCCGGCCAGGATCGCCAGTAGCCCCAGGTGCGTCATCACCGCATACCAGCGCCCAGCCTCGCCGACCGCGGCTCGACGCCGATGCTCAGCCAGCACGAGTAGCAGCGAGGTCAGCGCCATCAGCTCCCACGCCACCAGCAACGTGCTCACACTCGCCGCCGCCGGCACCAGCAGCATCGCGGCCACGAACAGCGGCAGCGTCGCCTGCATCACCCGCCCGTCGCCGTGTGCACCGTGCCCGCTCGGTCGCACGTAGCCGACCCCGTACACCGCCGCACACGCCGCTACCGCGCCGGTCACCGCCACGAACAGCCCGCCGAGCGGATCCAACGCCAACCGCACCCCGGCCAGCGGCAGCAGATCCGGTAACCACGCGCTGAACGACGACCCACCCATCGCGGCCACCCCGGCCACCACGGCAGCCAGCCCGGCGCCCGCAGTCCCGATGCCCACCAGCGTCGCCCGGCGGCGAGTCGGCGCCGCCACCCCGGCGGCCACCGCGAGCACGCTCAACCCCAGCGCCGTATCAAACGCCGACCCGGCAACGCTCACGGCCTACGCCCCCCGGCAGCGTGAGACATAACAGGGCAACGCTTCATCGGCCGGTCAGCCCTCGCAGCGCTGCGACGATCACCTCCGGCGGTGGCGGGCAGCCCGGCACCTGCACGTCCACCGGCACTACGTCGGAGACCGCACCGGCCACCCCGTACCCGCCGGCGAACACTCCACAGTTGAGTGCGCAGTCCCCGCAAGCCACCACCAGCCGCGGCTCGGGCACCGCCTCATGCGTGCGGCGCAGCGCCACCTCCATGTTGCGGGTCACCGGCCCGGTCACCAGCAGCGCATCGGCATGCCGTGGCGAGGCCACCAACCGGGCACCGTAGCGTTCGGCGTCATAGACCGGCCCGAACGCCGACGCAATCTCGATCTCGCAGCCGTTGCATGAGCCGGCGTCCACATGCCGCAGCTGCAGCGACCCCTTCAGCTCGCCCGCCCGCTCCGGGCCGGTCCCTGCCGGCCGCGGCGGGGCCGGCTCGGCCACTCGACCCGTAGCACGGATCTTGCGCCACAGCCCGATCACGACGCCGCCGCGCTACGGCTGACCCCAGCGCCTTGCAGTGAACCACGCACGCCCGCAGGAGGTTTCATCATCGGCTGCGGTGCAGGTGCCGCGGGTTCGGCTATCCGACCAGCCCGGAACGCTTTGCCAATCCAGCCCATGGACGCTACCCCGCGCCGCCGGCGCGCAGGTCCTCCAACACCGCCACGCGGTCGCTGAGCACCCCGGTGAGAACCTTGCGGGCGACCATCAGCAGTTCGGCGATATCCGGCGAGGCGATCGAGTAGATCATCGTGTTGCCGTCCCTGTGCGCGTCAACCACACCGGCCCGGCGCATAACGCCCAGCTGCTGGGACAGGTTCGACGATTCCAGCCCGACCTCGGGCAACAGCTCAGCGACCGACTTGTCCCCCGCCACGAGAAGCTCGAGAACCCTGATCCGCGCCGGATGCGCCAACGTCTTGAAGAACTCGGCCTTGACCTTGTACAGCGGCTCCGACACGACACGTCTCCTGAAGATTCCCACGCTTCCTATATTCAAACAGTTGAAGAATTTATCAGATAGTGCTGCGTTCGTCGCGGGCAAGGTCTGACAATCGAACGCATAAGCGATGAAGTGCCCTGGTTTCATGCCAACGGAAGTCGGCTCGAATGCGGACAAGCACTCGGCCGCGCGCAGCCGGTTACCGTGACCTGCCCCAGTTAGGTTGCCGCGACCACTAGCCGGACGACGATACTCATCCGCGTGATGCGACCGTCGCCAGGAAGGACTCGACCGCCTGTTGGTATGCCTGCGGCGCTTCGTCGTGCAGCAGGTGACCGGCCTCGGGGACGTGCAAATAGGTTGTCTGACAACCGGTTTTGGCCATCTCGGCCATCTGGCCCGGCGGCGTCACCGAGATGCCGGCCTCGATCAGTAGCGCCGGCGCCCGCACCGCCAGCCACTGCCCCCAGTAGTCACGGGTGCCCCACTCGGCGGCGATCTCGATCCATTTCGACGTGTGACCGTGCAGCCGCCAACCGCCCGGCGTCCGGTCGAACGAGTCCAGGAAATACTGGCCGGAGACATCGCCGAATTTGGCGAATACCTCTTCGGCGGTGCGGAATTCGACCGGCAACGAGTACAGCCAAGGCTCCCACGGGCCGGTCGTCCGGCCGACGAAATCCGGCGACATGTCCTCGATTACCAGCGCCGAAACCAGGTCGGGACGTTCGGCGGCCAGGCACCACGAGTGCAGTGCGCCCATCGAATGTCCAACCAGCCGCGCCGGCGCCCCCAGCGCGGCCACCGCGTCACCCAGATCGGCAACGAGGCGTTCGGTGCTGATCGGAAAGGGATCGGCGACGTCACGACCCCGGTGCCACGGCGCGTCGTAGGTGTACACGCTGCCCAACCGGGTCAGCCACGGTAGCTGACGCGACCAGGTGCTGCCGCGACCCATCAGGCCGTGCACCAAGACCAACGGCTCGCCCTGTCCGCCTCGACGGGTCAATGGCTGGGTGGACATGTAACCATCTTGCGCGACCTGCCCGGGAGCAGGCCGAGCGAGGCGGCACGGTAGCCTGGCGGACATGCCAGTGGTGAAGATCAACGCAATCGAAGTACCCGCAGACGCTGGCCCCGAACTGGAGAAGCGGTTCGCCCACCGCGCGCATGCGGTCGAGAACTCTCCCGGTTTCCTCGGCTTCCAGCTGCTACGCCCGGTCAAGGGTGAAGACCGCTATTTCGTGGTGACACACTGGGAGTCCGATGAAGCATTCCAGGCGTGGGCGACCGGGCCCGCCATCGCCGCCCATGCCGGTCACCGGGCCAACCCGGTGGCGACTGGCGCGTCGCTGCTGGAATTCGAAGTCGTCATGGACGTTCCCGGGGGCAAACAGGCTGGCCAGACTGGTTAGCCGGCGGCCCGTGCGGCACCGCACGCTGGCCCTGACCGCCGTAGCTGCACTGGTCGCGACCCTGGCTCCTGGTTGCGCGACCCCACCTCCCCCACAGGCGAACGCGGCGAACCCGGGGCGCGGGATCGACACCAGGACTCCGCCCGGGCTGCGGGCGCAGCAGACCATGGACATGCTCAACTCGGACTGGCCCATCGGCCCGGTCGGAGTTCGCACGCTCGCCGCGCCCGACAAGGTCGACTCGGTCGAAACCACCATGGAGGGGCTGTGGTGGGATCGTCCCTTCACCCTTGATGGTGTGGACATCACCGCCAGCGTGGCCACGCTGCACCTGACCTCTTCCTATGGCGCGCGACAGGACATCCGGATTCACACCGACGACTACGGTCGGGTCGATGCGTTCGACCTCGAAACGCAGTCACCGTCGATCACTTCATGGCACGACGTCGATGCGGTCTTGAGCAGGACCGGCGCCCGCTACTCCTACCAGGTCGCCAAGGTCGACAACGGTGGCTGCAACCCGATGGTGGGCGCTAATACCGGCGAATCTCTGCCGCTGGCATCGATTTTCAAGCTGTTTGTGCTGCACGCTCTGGCACGAGCCGTACAGGCCGGAACGGTGTCCTGGGACGATCAGCTGACCGTCACCGACAAGAGCAAGGCGGTGGGCTCCTCCGGTTTGGAACTGCCTCCCGGGGCACACGTTTCGGTTCGCAAGGCCGCCGAGAAGATGATCGCCACCAGCGACAACATGGCCACCGACCTGCTGATCGGGTGGATGGGCACGCACGCCATCGAGGAAGCGCTCATCACGGCCGGTCATCACGATCCGGCCAGCATGACACCCTTCCCCACCATGTACGAGCTGTTCTCGGTGGGCTGGGGTAAACCGGATCTGCGTGACCAATGGCAGCAGGCCTCGACCCCGCAAGCCCGCGCTCAAGTGCTGCAGCAAGCGAATTCCAATCCCTACCAACCCGATCCGGCCCGCGCCCACACACCGGCCTCCAGCTTCGGGGCGGAGTGGTACGGCAGCGCCGAGGACATCTGCCGGGTACACGCGGCGCTGCAGGCCGATGCCGTGGGCCCGGCCGCCCCGGTGCAGCAGATCCTGTCCGCCGTCTCGGGCATCCAGCTGGATCGCAACGTGTGGAAGTACATCGGAGCGAAAGCCGGTGGCCTGCCGGGCGACCTGACATTCAGCTGGTACGCCGTGGACAAGACGGGGCAGCCGTGGGTGGTCAGCTTCCAGCTGAACTGGCCCCGTGATCATGGGCCGAACGTAACCGGCTGGATGCTGCAGGTCGCCAAGCAGGTCTTCGCACTGATCGCGCCACAATAACCGTTACAGCGTCTATCGGTCTCTGATACTTGCTGACACGTGTGGTGTGTCGTGGGTGCCGGAGACGGGTTGTGCAGAGGTGCTTTCCGCTGGTGCGGTGGGCTGGTCTCTGTCCCACACGGACGCTGGGCGTGCAGGATAGGTCTGGTGCCCTCGGCGAGGTCTCGCCGGTAGCGGGGTGCTGTTGCGGACGCGTTTGTGCCGCCGCTGTTTTGGGGTGGCGGTGATTTTTTGCCGGGTTTTGGTGACCGGCTGGTGCGAGACTGTGGTGATGCGTTTGGGTTTGCCTTTGGGGCGTTTAATCTTGGTCTTGGCCAGCAGTACGCGTTTGGCGATGTTCTGCCCCGCGATGTGGTCGCGGTCGGCGTTGTTAATCTTGCAGTCGATGCAGCTGGCGCTGTGGTAACCGTTGGGTCGGGTGAGCTCGCGATCGCATCCTGGACACAGGGCCGAGGTGCCCCGTGGTGGGCACATGACGACTTCGAGGCCCGCGCGGGCGGCGGTGTGTTCGAGTGCCTGATAGGCCTGACAACGCGCGGATTGCGCGGCGCGGTTGTTATTGACCGGCCCGCGGCCACGCGCTTCGAGGTCGCGGAGGTCTTCCACTGCGATCACCCCGGCGCATGAAGCGGTGGCCAGGCTGGTCATGGTTTTGGCGAAGTCGAACGCGATCTCGCGGTTGATGCGTCGGCGTTTGGCAGTTGGGTGTGTCGGGGCTAGAGAGATCAGGTGGTCCGATGAACGACTCGGCGGACGTGGTCAGGGACGACTTGGCTTGGGTCGCTGCCGATTTCGCTTCTCTGCTTCGTTCCGCCCAGGCGGATGAGCTGGATGCCCCGAGCGTCGGAACCCGCGACCAACAGACAGCTGTTGTTCCACATGCTCCTGGGCCAGCGCATCACTCGTTTGGTCATTGTGGTTATGGGCGGCTTCTCCCGCCTCCCACCCGGAGCGTCTTGCGGCTGGAGCCGTGCCATGGCTGCGTTCACCCGCCCCTATAACGAGCTCAACTGGTTTGGTGGTGTCGTTGGCGGACGCGTCAGCAGTGTTGCGTCGATGCGGCGGCAGATGGACGGGTCACGCGCTCCATCTTGAACTGGTATGACCATGCCGATACGCAGGCCCTTCACCGCGGAATGACCGTCGCCTTGTCCTGGGACCCCTACTTCACACCGTGGATGGACCGCGGTGACCTGCTCCGGTGGGCGCCCAGGCACTATCGCCACCATCGCGGGCAGCTCTCGCTGGCATCGGTTCAGCCAGCTCCAGAGGCGCGCGGTGAGTGAGAGGGCGCACCGGGGCGGGCCCGGTCCGCGAACCGAGGGCTTGGCCGCGGGTCAGGCGGCCCGCGTTTATGACCGCATCGGGCGGCTTCAGGACACCCAGCGGGTCTTCGAGGCGCCAGCGTTGGCGCGGCTGACCGCCGATGGTCGACTCTCCGAAGCTCGGCATGTGGTCGAGGTCGGTTGCGGGACGGGACGGTTCGCGCGCGACCTGCTCACGAACGGGTGGGGTCCAGAGTGCCGCTACGTCGGGCTCGACGTGAGCCCGCGGATGTGCCGGATCGCAACCACAAGGCTGTCGAGGTGTCGCCCACCGCATCCGGACACCATCCGGCACCGCTTCGAGCGCCTGGCTGCAGCTGCAGGCCTTTCCGATGCAACTTCGCTCATTTGCGCGCTGGTCGCGCAGGAGTGCCGCAGATATAAGGGGCCCTGTGTCCCGACAGGCCGAAACTGGGGGACTATCTCGATAACGGTGTTTCCGGCGTTTTCCATCACTAGCTCGGCTAGGTTTCGGCCGCCGGGAAACGGTCGCCGACGCGCCAGTCATAGCTGGACAGCCCTCCACCGCGGGCTGCGGGGGCTACAGCCGGTCAAACGCTCGATCCGTCGAGCCACTCGACGACCTCGCCCAGTGGGAGGCGAGGAGTCGCAGGCAGCGGGTCGGCATTAGCCGGTGCCCACCCGATGCGCAGCAGCATCTGCGGGAACCCGCTGCCGCCGAACACATAGGTCTGCAAGGCATCTCGTGTTTCGGCGAGCTCCAATGGCTCGGTCACCGGGCAGCTCGCCAACCCCTGTGCGGTGGCGGTCAGCAGCACCAGGCTGGTGGCCTCGCCGGCGCGCAGTCTGGCCAACGGAGTGTCGTCTTTGGTGCCCAGTGCCAGCACGACCGCGTTGTCGTCTGCCGGTTCGGTATCGGGGGGCTGGGCCAGTGCAGCACCGGCGAACAGTCGGCCCGGCAGCGGCGCCGCCGGATCGGAGGGCGGTACGTTGCGGGCCGGCACACCGGCCACCGATGCGTTCTGCCCGCTCCACGTGGTCAGCTCGGCGAGATAGTCGTCATCGGTGGCGTGTTGCCAGACCGCTTGCGCGACAATGTGCTGCAGCTTCGGAAGTGAATTAACTTCGCGCAGCATCACCCCGGTGCTTGCCGTGCGCGTACCCATCACGGTGATGTCGCCGCTCGGCACATACCACGAGCTGTAGTGCCGCCGGTCGGTGCGCCGCCGCGGAATCGCCGCGGCCAGAGTCACATCGAGCTCCGTGGCGGGGTGGCGGTGAACCTTCACGGCGGCAAGATGTTCGGGTTCGGCCGGATTGGGGAACCGTTGGACCTTGGCTTGCCAACCCATAGCAGCCAATGCCACCACGCAGTGATGAAGCGCCGCGCCGCAGCTGAGCATCAGGTCGCGGCGGTCGGGGTCGGTGCTGGGCAAGTGCCGGTCGAGATCGGCGTACAGATGCAAGCTGTCCGCGCCGATGCGCCACCGCCATGGCTGAGAGTTGTGTACCGACGGCGCCCGATTGGCCATCGACAAGACTGTGCGGATCGTCTCGAGCTCCGGAAAATGACCGCTCATCAGAATGCTGCTCTCTGTCGACAATCAGATGTTCCCACACTCGCGGCGCGCCGCCGTTACGGCTAGAGGCGAAGGTCCCCGCTTCCTGGGACTTCTGCCGCTGTCACGAAAGCGGCGCGGACCAGCGAACCAGAGTCCCTCCCCCCGGAAGGGGTTTCGATGCTCAACGGGCCGTTCACTTGCTCGGCGCACTGACACAGGTTGGCTAGGCCGCCGCCGTTGACGCCGGCCGAGGGCCCTTCGACCCGTATCAGCGATGGCCTACCGCCCTTCCGGCGGAATGGCTAGTCCGCGCGCGATGGAAACTGGGTACAAACAGGAAGGGCGAAGCGATGCGGGCTGACCTCGGAGACTCGTTGGTAGTCAAGGGCGCGACGAACAGGAATCCCGATCAGCGCGGGATCATCACCGGGTGTCCACACGGCCGGCGGCACGCCAGACTACATGGTTCGCTGGCTCGTACCGGCCACCAGGCACTAGCCTTTCCGGGGGCCGACTCGATCGTCATCACGGCCGCACAGCAGCAGGCGGCCGAAGAGCAGACACGGTCACGGCTGATGTCATCGCAGGCGGTTCTCACCGGCCACGCGAGCAAATGAGTCAGCGGTTGATTGCTAACGGCATGCCGCCGCGGGTGGTCGAAGAGGATCCGCGGGCCATCCGCCGATAACTCAGCGCATCCGTAAATCCGGTTGCCGCTGCGAATGTCATTCCGGTTCAGCACATTTCTATATAGCCACGGTACCGAGAGTTGCTGTCGTGAATGGAGCTCAGCATGGCAATACGGGCTGATTGGGGGACTTTTGGCCCTCGTGTGATATAGCGCGGACAGTCAGACTAGTAGTCCGCGGTGTAGTAGTGGCACCATTGAGCATGAGGAGGTCCCGTTGTCCGGCGCACCCGAACTCGATCAGTTGCACGGCCTCATTAGTGTTCTGCGGCAGTGCGTGACGTCACTGCAGACTCACTACCACGACATTGCGCCGATGCGCCGCATTGCCAATGACGCCGACCGGCTGCTCAACGATATCGACCGGCTCGACATCGATACCGGCGAGCTGGATGTCGAGCGCGCGGCACCGCAGCCGTACGTCGGCGAGAAGATCCCGGTGCCGGACACGCAATACGACACCAACTTCTGGCGCGACGTCGACGACGAAGGCATCGGTGGGCAGTTGCGCTCCGGATGACAGCCGCCGCACCGATAGTCGCCGAAAACTTCCCAGCCGATGCTGATCGACCTCGTTTCTAGAAGCGAGACACCCACCAGATGTTGACTGTGGTCCCTCAGTATCGGGGCAGTCTGTCCGCTACATACGGGTGTTTGGTCCCTATGGCATGGGAGGTTGGCGGGGTGATCGGATCAGGGGCAAGTGCCCGCTCGACACGGACCTCCACGTGCAAAGGAACGACCGCGGCGTCGGCGCTGTGACAACGTTTGGGGGGATTATGGAGATCTTCAGGCTTTTTCATCAACCTGCATAAGGCGCTGGTCATCCCGGTGTCGATGGCGGCGATGCTGATCTTCGGCAACTTCTCCACCGTGATGTGGCTGTACCTGGCGATGCACGGCACGCACTCGATCCTCTGGCTGATTAAGGGCCACACCTACCCCGACCGCCGTTTCGCCGAGCCGGTGCCGATCTGGATTGGGATCGTGTTCGTATTCCTGCCGCTGGCCGGCTACTACGCCGCCCCGATCTTGCTGGCCTGGCTTCACCCCCAATGTGCCCGGATAGGCTGTCGTGCTTGGGGTTTCGATCTTCACGTTCGGGCTTCGCGATGATTTCGTGGCACTGGATCCCGTTCGTTGTGAACCTCGTGTGGATCTTCGGGTTCTTCGCCCGCAACATGATCAACAAGGACCGGTCGATGGCCGGATCGCGACTCCTGCAATCCCGACCCGCGGTCGTGATACACCCGAAACACCATCCCTGAGGACGGATCCCTAAGCATCTGTTCCTGATTGGCCAGCGACGATTCGCCCCCGCAAGCGGGCGGTACCCCCAGCCCAGTTGAACCCGACACGCGGCAATACAGGGCTTCCACCCGCTCCCGCTCGCCCGAATCGTCGATGGGCACCGGCCGGCCCAAGTACGCGTCCAAATCCGCGCGATCAAACAACCGCTGCCCCGATGCCGACCGCCGGCACGGCAGCCGCCCTTCCTCGGCGGCCTTGCGCACCCCAACCACCGACGTCCCCAAATACTCGGCAGCCGCACTGATACGCATACAAGCAAGTACCAACTAGTATCAGCATTCAGTCAAACAGTGACCAGCCTCAGCGTCCAGCAATCGTCGCGAAAGTGCAGGACCGTGCGGCTGACCGGTGCAATATCAATGCGCCAGAACGACTTCGGGGGACCATCAAGGGCCAGCAGGATTGCCGCCCGGACCACCGCCGGATGCGTCACCGCAGTGGTCCGTAATGTGTCGTGTTGCACAGTTGTTTCCGGCAGGGACGCGAGCCATCCGCCGACCCGGTCGATCAGCTCGACGATCGACTCGCCACCGTGCGGCGCGGCGGCCGGATCGGCCCGCCACGCCACCAGGTCCTCGCGCCGGACGTCATCGAGCGCCAGCCCACGCCACCGTCCGCAATCGAGGTCGGCCAACCCCGCCTCCGCCGTGGGCGACAGTCCCAGCAATTGCGCGGTCTCCCGTGCCCGCCGCTCCGGCCCGGCCAGGTGGTGCGCCTCCACCCGCAGGCCCCTGATATCAAGGTCCGCAACGGTTTTGGCCTGCCGACGGCCGGTCTCGTTGATTGGCTCGTCGCCCGGAAAGCGCCCCGCCGCCATGGCGTCGGTCATCGCGTGCGACACCAACGTCAGCCGGACGACCCCGGTCACGCCGCGATACTCGATGCCCGTCCGGTCTCGGCTCGCTCACCCAGCAACCGGCCCGCGAGCGTCGCGAACACCAGCCCGATGGTCACCCACAGCACCACCTGCGTACCCAACGCGAGCAGCCTGAACTCGTAGAGAACGTCGGCGGGAAAGCCCGGGTAGATGATCGCACCCGAGGCATTGCGCATCGGTTCGGGTGTCTCGGCCACGCTCGGCAGCAGCACAAACACCACCGCGATCACGGCGACGTAGGTTCCGGCCGCCAGCAGCCAAGCGCCCCACCCGCCGAATCGAGCCGTGAGCCGCCGGGCCAGCCACACCGCGCCGACCGCCACCACGACCGACGACAGCACCGCCACCAGATACCAGCCGGTGCGCGCCGCGATGGTGTCCGCCTGGCCGACGGCCGGCGGATTGGGGGGGTATTTCACGAACGGCACCAGGTACACCGCGGTGAAGGCGCCGGCCGCGAGCAACACCGAAAGTCAGCCGTGGCGCAATGCCCGCGGCGTTTCTGGCAGGCCAGCCGCGCATACACCCCGTATATAAGGCAGAACAGCACGGCGAAAAGTGCACCCATCGCGACACCGAAAAGCAGCACACCAAAACCCAATCCGGCATTGGCCTGCACCCCGCGAGTGAACAATTCGGTGCCGTGCTCGTGCACACCCGCAGCGTGCTCGACCTCGGTGCGGCCGTCCTCGAACGCGATCGCGCGGCCGATCACCGGTTCGGCGAACAGGCGGCCGAACACGAATGCCAGGACGGCGCCCACCGCGCCCGCCAGCAGTCCGCGTGCGATCAGACGCTTCTCCACATTGACCGATGTCCTGCCGGTGTTAATGGCAGGGGAATCCGAGCAGGTGCCGCGCGTCGTGCACGAACTCGTGCACATGTGAGTCACTGCCGAATAGCGACACGGCGCCCTGATCGACGCCGACGAAGTACAGCGCCAACAGCGCCAGGAACGCGGTTGCCGCCAACCACAGCGCCGCGCCGGCCGCCGAAAGGTCAATCGATGAGATCTTGGTGCCACTTGTTCCAGATGTCTGGGCACCGCCCGCAGTATTGGCCACGGTCGACTCCTTCTGGGGATCTCGCGTCCCGTTTGAGTGCTGATGACGAGCGTCGGGTCTGACTGTGGACAGTGGCGCGACCGTTCTGGACTCTCACCAGATTCCGTTACCCGTCGACAACATCGGTAATTGTAAACCGGGCTAACGCGGCGATGCGCCGCCGTATCCCAGCTGATTCGCCGTGTACTTCGCGCCTTCAGTGATCGGCGCGGCCAGGACCGCCGTGCCGTAGGCGCAGATCTCGGTCCACACGTCGCCGATTTCGGTGGTGTCGAAGCGCATCCCCACGATCGCGTTACCGCCGCGACTGTGCGCCTCGGCGACCAGCCGCGCCATCGCCTCGTTGCGGCTTTCGGCGAGATTCTTGGTCATCCCTTGCAGCTCGCCACCGAACATCGACTTAAATCCGGCGCCGAGTTGGGCGAACGCGTTGCGCGAGCGCACGGTCAGCCCGAACACTTCGCCGCACACACGCTGGATCTCCCAGCCCGGAATGTCGTTGGTGGTCACGATCAGCACAGGCGAATCCTTCTCTGGAGCAGCGAAAACGAGCAGCGAAAACTCCGCGGAGTCCCGTCGGAGACTAACCGCCCCCCGAAAAAATTAGAGGGGGCGTGCGATCGCTACTGTTCGTCTGGCCGTTGGCCGCCGGCGCTGTGCGCTCCGGCCTTGGCCAGGTCCGGCTCGGCCGGTGGCTTGCGGGTCCCGGTGAAGGTGAACGTCGCATCTTCGCCGGCGCCCTCGCCGTCCCAGTTGTCCACGTCGACGGTGACGACCTGTCCCGGCCCGACCTCCTCGAAAAGGATCTTCTCGGAGAGCTGGTCCTCGATCTCGCGCTGGATGGTGCGCCGCAGCGGACGAGCACCCAGCACCGGGTCGAAGCCGCGCTTGGCCAGCAACGACTTGGCCTTGTCGGTCAGCTCCAAAGCCATGTCCTTGCTCTTGAGCTGGCCCGCGACCCGGCCGATCATCAGGTCGACCATCTTGATGATCTCGTCGCGGGTCAGCTGGTGGAAGACGATGACTTCGTCGATGCGGTTGAGGAACTCCGGTCGGAAGTGCTTCTTGAGCTCGTCGTTGACCTTCTGCTTCATCCGCTCGTAGTCGTTGTCGCCGCCGCCCTGCGTAAAGCCCAGGCCGACCGGTTTCGAGATGTCGGAAGTGCCGAGGTTGGACGTGAAGATCAGCACGGTGTTCTTGAAGTCCACCGTGCGGCCCTGCCCGTCGGTGAGGCGACCATCCTCGAGGACCTGCAACAGGCTGTTGTAGATCTCCTGATGCGCCTTCTCGATCTCGTCGAACAGCACCACCGAGAACGGCTTGCGGCGCACCTTCTCGGTGAGCTGGCCGCCCTCTTCGTAACCGACATATCCCGGCGGGGCGCCGAACAGCCGCGACGCGGTGAACCGGTCGTGGAACTCGCCCATGTCGATCTGGATGAGCGCGTCGTCGTCGCCGAACAGGAAGTTGGCCAGTGCCTTGGACAGTTCGGTCTTACCGACACCGGACGGGCCGGCGAAGATGAACGAACCCGACGGGCGCTTGGGGTCTTTCAGTCCGGCGCGGGTACGACGGATCGCCTTCGAGACAGCGCGGACGGCGTCCTCCTGGCCGATGATCCGCTTGTGGACCTCGTCCTCCATGCGCAGCAGCCGGGTGGTCTCGGCCTCGGTGAGCTTGAACACCGGGATGCCGGTCCAGTTGCCCAGCACCTCGGCAATCTCGTTGTCGTCCACCTCGGCGACCACGTCCATGTCGCCGGACCGCCATTGCTTTTCGCGCTCAGCGCGCTGAGCGACGAGCGTCTTCTCGCGGTCGCGCAGGCTGGCCGCCTTCTCGAAGTCCTGGGCGTCGATCGCCGATTCCTTCTCGCGGCGGGCCTCGGCGATCTTCTCGTCGAACTCACGCAGGTCCGGCGGCGCGGTCATGCGGCGGATCCGCATCCGCGCGCCCGCCTCGTCGATCAGGTCGATCGCCTTGTCCGGCAGGAACCGGTCGTTGATGTACCGGTCGGCCAGGGTGGCCGCGGCGACAATCGCCGCATCGCTGATCGACACCCGGTGATGGGCCTCGTAGCGGTCGCGCAGGCCCTTGAGGATCTCGATGGTGTGCTCCACCGTCGGCTCGCCCACCTGCACCGGCTGGAAGCGGCGCTCCAGCGCCGCGTCCTTCTCGATGTACTTGCGGTACTCGTCGAGCGTGGTGGCGCCGATCGTTTGCAGCTCGCCGCGGGCCAGCTTGGGCTTCAGGATCGACGCGGCGTCGATCGCGCCCTCGGCCGCACCCGCGCCGACCAGCGTGTGCAGCTCGTCGATGAACAGGATGATGTCGCCGCGGGTGTTGATCTCCTTGAGCACCTTCTTCAGGCGCTCCTCGAAGTCACCGCGGTAGCGCGAGCCGGCGACGAGCGATCCCAGGTCCAGCGTGTAGAGCTGCTTGTCTTTCAGCGTCTCGGGGACCTCGCCGTGCACGATCGCCTGCGCCAGGCCCTCCACGACGGCGGTCTTGCCGACGCCGGGCTCGCCGATCAGCACCGGGTTGTTCTTGGTGCGCCGGGACAGCACCTGCATCACCCGCTCGATTTCCTTCTCGCGGCCGATGACCGGGTCCAGCTTGCCCTCCATCGCGGCGGCCGTCAGGTTGCGGCCGAACTGGTCGAGCACCAAGGACGTAGAAGGGGAGCCGGACTCCCCGCCGCGACCACCCGTGCCGGCTTCGGCGGCCTCCTTGCCCTGGTAGCCGGACAGCAGCTGGATCACCTGCTGGCGCACCCGGGTCAGCTCCGCACCCAGCTTGACCAGTACCTGGGCCGCAACGCCCTCACCCTCCCGGATCAGGCCCAGCAGGATGTGCTCGGTGCCGATGTAGTTGTGCCCGAGCTGCAGCGCCTCGCGCAAGCTCAGCTCGAGAACCTTCTTGGCGCGCGGGGTGAACGGAATGTGCCCCGACGGCGCCTGCTGGCCCTGGCCGATGATCTCCTCGACCTGGCTGCGGACACCTTCCAGCGAGATCCCCAGCGACTCCAGCGACTTGGCCGCGACGCCCTCGCCTTCGTGGATGAGACCCAGCAGGATGTGCTCGGTGCCGATGTAGTTGTGGTTGAGCATCCGGGCTTCTTCCTGCGCCAGGACGACCACCCTGCGGGCACGGTCGGTGAATCTTTCGAACATCGGTGGTTACCTGCTCTCCCTACACATCGGTACAGACCCCTTAGCGGCCCATTGCCGGTCGCCTTGGGCCGGCATCGCGTACCTGCCGTCCACTGTAATGGTCGGCCCGCCAGGGTTCCTAACCTTGCGGATCACAGTGCAAGGCAAACACCCTGTAACAACTGGGTCGTAACTACAGGAACGAGGAAAATCACCGAATCGTTTCCTCTGGTCGCCGGCGAGCAGTTCGCCACCAGCGAAAGTGACAAAGTACCGGCGCCCGGGACCTAGGGCCCGGGCGCCGGTAAGTGGTCTATTTAGGTCGCCGCGTGGAATGCGTCGATGACGTCGGCCGGGATACGGCCACGCGTCGACACATTGTGCCCGTTTCGACGGGCCCATTCCCGGATCGCGGCGCTCTGCTCGCGGTCGATCGCGCCACGGCCGCGTCCAGAACTGGAACGCCCGCGCCGCCGACCGCCGACGCGACGACCGGCAGCCACCCATTGCTTGAGATCGTTCCGCAGTTTCGCCGCATTCTTAGTCGAAAGGTCAATCTCATACGTGACCCCGTCAAGCCCGAATTCGACCGTTTCGTCTGCGGCGCCTGAACCGTCGAAATCGTCGACCAAGGTGACGGTTACTTTCTTCGCCATTCGCTTACCCTCGCGTTTCTTCCTGTGCGGTCACTGTGCGGCTTGGATTGACTCCCCTGTAACTAATCTGCCACAGAAACGCAGAATACTCAATCCAGACACAACATGCGAACAGTTCAGTCGGAGTGTGGCCGAACAATCGGGAACAAAACTGTCTCCCGAATTGACCCGCCGGTCAGCGACATCAACAACCGATCGATACCCATTCCCGTCCCGGTGCACGGCGGCATACCATACTCCAGGGCGGTCAGAAAATCCTCATCAAGCGCCATCGCCTCATCGTCTCCGGCGGCAGCAGCGCGGGCTTGTTCGGCGAATCTCTCCCGCTGCACGACGGGGTCATTTAATTCCGAGTACCCGGTAGCCAGCTCGACTCCGCGCAGGTAGAGATCCCACTTCTCGGTTACCCCGGGGATACTGCGGTGCTGGCGGGTCAATGGCGTTGTCTCGACTGGAAAATCCTTGACAAATGTGGGAGCGGTCAGCGAGTTGCCCACTGTGTGCTCCCATAGTTCCTCGACGAGTTTGCCGTGCCCGTAGCCGCGGTTGTCAAGAATCGCGGGGTCTATGTCGAGTCGTTCTGCGATGACACGCAGGTGATCGACCGTCGTCTGCGGTGTGATCTCTTCACCGAGCGCCGTCGACAGGGACGGATACATTTGTATCGACGCCCATTCTCCATCTATGTCGTACACACTGCCGTCCGGCAGTGGCAGTTGTCTGGTCCCGATCGCCTCGTCGGCTACCTCTTGAATAATCTCCCGCGTGACGACTGCCGAATCGTCATAGTTTCCGTACGTTTGGTATGTCTCCAGCATGGAGAATTCCGGGGAATGGGTGGAATCTGCCCCTTCGTTTCGGAACACCCGATTAAGTTCGAAGACCTTGTCGAAACCACCGACGACGCAGCGCTTGAGGAACAGTTCCGGTGCTATCCGCAGGTAGAGGTCGATGTCGAGGGCATTGGAATGGGTGACGAACGGCCGGGCCGCGGCGCCCCCGGCCAGCGTCTGCAACATTGGCGTCTCGACTTCGGAAAACCCGCGCCGCTGCAGGGCGGACCGTATCGCGCGGACGACCGCGATGCGCTGACGCGCCACCGTCCGCGCCTGCGGGCGCACGATCAGGTCCACATATCGCTGCCGCACCCGCGACTCTTCGCTCATCTCTTTGTGCGCGACGGGCAGCGGCCGCAACGCCTTGGCGGCCATCCGCCAGGAGTCGGCGAGGACGGACAATTCGCCGCGCCGCGAGCTGATCACGTTGCCGTGCACATACACGATGTCGCCGAGGTCGACGTCGGCCTTCCACGCGTCCAGCGATTCCCGGCCGACCTTGTCGAGGCTGATCATCACCTGCAGGTGGGTGCCGTCCCCGTCTTGCAGCGTCGCAAAGCAAAGTTTCCCGGAGTTGCGCGCAAATATCACCCGGCCCGCGACGCCGACGATGTCATCGGTCGACGAGTCGACGGGCAGGTCGGGGTGCGCGGCGCGAACCTCGGCCAGGGTGTGGGTGCGTTCGATGGCGACCGGATAGGGATCGCGACCCTCCGCCAGCAGGCGATCGCGCTTGTCCCGGCGGATCCGGAACTGCTCGGGAAGGTCGGCTCCCCTGTCTGAGGCGGCGCTCACGACGTGCCAGCTTAGATCAACTAATGGGGGCGCCCGCGCGACCGGTGCGCCGACCGCGCGCCGGCGACGTCCAGCGTGCGCTCGGGGGCTTAATCGCCGGCTGGGCTCAGCGTGCCGTCTTCAGCCGCCCGCGCTGCGCATCCCGGTTGCGTTCGAAGACCAGCCGCAGGCCGTGCAGGGTCAGGTGCTGTTCGTAGTGGTCGACGGTGTGCAGTTCGGGCAGCAGCAGCGGCGCGGTATGTCCGGTGGCCACGATCGCGATGTCGTCGCCGGAAAAGCCCTCCACGTCTTCGCGGATCCGGCCGACCAATCCGTCCACCAGCCCGGCGAAACCGAACACCGCGCCCGCCTGCATGCATTCGACGGTGTTCTTGCCGACCACCGAGCGGGGCCGGGTCAGCTCGACCCGGCGTAGCGCGGCGGAGCGGGCCGCCGCGGCATCCGACGACAGCTGCACCCCCGGTGCGATGGCCCCGCCCAGAAATTCGCCCTTCGCCGACACCACGTCCACGCAGATCGACGACCCGAAATCGACGACGATGGCCGCCTTTTGAAACCGGTGATAGGCGGCCAGGCAGTTCACGATCCGGTCGGCGCCCACTTCCTTCGGGTTGTCGACCAGCAGCGGGATACCGGTACGGACCCCTGGCTCGATCAGCACGTGCGGCACCGACGGCCAGTACTGGTCGAGCATGACGCGCACCTCGTGCAGCACCGACGGGACGATCGACAAGGCCGAGGCGCCGGTGAGCCGCTCGGAATCGTCGCCGATCAGGCCGTCGATGGTGAGTGCCAATTCGTCGGCGGTGACTTCGGATTCGGTGCGTATCCGCCACTGCTGGACGACCTTCGCGTTCTCCTTGGATCCGGAGATCAGCCCGACGACGGTATGCGTGTTGCGGACGTCGATCGCCAGCAGCACGGCTACCGCGCACCCATCCGGGGGTTAAGCAGCTCCGCCGCGTTATCGGGCACGAAGGCCGGATCGCTGCCGAGATCGATCTGCTTGTTTTCGGCGTCGACGAACACGATCCGCGGCTGGTAGGCGCGGGCCTCGGCGTCCTCCATCGTTCCGTACGCGAGCAGGATCACCAGATCGCCGGGATGAACCAGATGCGCCGCGGCGCCGTTGATTCCAATCACGCCGGTGCCGCGCTCGCCGGTGATGGCGTAGGTGACCAGCCGGGCACCGTTGTCGATGTCGACGATGGTCACCTGTTCGCCCTCGAGCAGATCCGCGGCGTCCATCAAGTCGGCGTCAATGGTCACCGAGCCCACGTAGTGCAGATCGGCCTGGGTGACGGTGGCGCGGTGGATCTTCGACTTGAGCATCGTCCGTAACATCAGTTCCTCCAATGTGATTCAGGGACACGTTTTCCGTCCGGCCCGACAGGTGCCGGCGCTGCTCCGATTTCAAGCGAGATGTTGTCCAACAATCTGGTGCCGCCGAGACTGGCGGCGACCAGCAGCCGAGCCGGCGCGTTGGGCTGGACCGGACCGAGCTCCGGATCGCGCAGCTCCAGGTAGTCGACCGTGAGCGCGGGCACCGCGTCGAGCACTGCGCGGGCCGCGGCCAGCGCGGCCTCCGCACCCTCGTGCGCGGCGTGTGCCGCGGCCGTCAGCGCAGCGGAGAGCGTCACGGCCACTTCTCGTTGCGTCGGGTCGAGGTAGCGGTTGCGCGACGACATCGCCAGCCCATCGGCTTCCCGCACGGTTGGCACCCCGACCACCTGAACATCGACGTCGAGGTCGGCGACCATCTGCCGGATCATCACCAGCTGCTGGTAGTCCTTCTCGCCGAAGAAAATCCGGTCGGGACGCACAATCTGCAGCAGCTTCAGCACGACGGTCAGCACCCCGCCGAAATGTGTTGGCCGCGGCCCGCCTTCGAGTTCGGCAGCCAGCGGACCGGGTTGCACGGTGGTGCGCAGACCGCTGGGATACATGTCCGCGGCGGTCGGGGTGAATACGATCTCAACGCCCTCGTCACGCAGCATCGCCAAGTCATTGTCGAGGGTGCGCGGATAGGCGTCAAGATCTTCCCCGGCGCCGAACTGCAACGGATTGACGAAGATCGACACCGCCACCACCGAGCCGGGCACTCGTTTGGCTGCGCGAACCAGGGTTAGGTGGCCGTCGTGTAACGCGCCCATGGTGGGCACCAGCATCACCCGGCGGCCGGTGTGACGTAGCGCGCGGGTGACGTCGCCCACGTCGCCGGGCTTCGGGTACACGTTGAGCTGGCCCGGGTTGAACTTGGGAGTCAACTTGGCGGTCATTGCGCGAGCACCTCGACGACTTCCTCGGGGGCATGCGCGCGCTGGGCGGTCCGCAGGGCGTTGACCCGGTACGCCTGGGCCAGTAGCGGGTCAGCCTGCGCCAGTGCGTTCAGGTGTTCGGCGACCGCGGCCGCGTCACCGCGGGCGACCGGGCCGGTGAGCGCGGCCTGGCCGCGTTGCAGGGTGTTCTCCAGCGCCGCCCGGGCCAGCGGCCCGACGATCCGTTCGGCGATGCCGCCCGGCTGGTCGTCCACGCACTGCTGGCCGAGCAGTTCGCTGCCGCGCAGCGCGGCCCGCAACGCTTCGAGCGCATCGGCGACCACCGTCACGATGTGGTTGCCCGCGTGGGCCAGCGCGGCGTGGTAGAGGATGCGCGCGTCCTCGGGAACGCAAAACGGCTCCCCGCCCATCTCCAGCACCAGGGACTGCGCGATCGCGCGTCCGACCTCGTCGGCCGCGGTGATCCCGAAGCAGGTGTCCGGCAACCGGCTGATGTCCTCGTCGGAGCCGGTGAACGTCATCGCCGGGTGAATTGCCAGCGGTATGCAGCCAAGCCGGGTCAGCGGCGCGAGAATACCGACCCCGTTGGCGCCGGACGTGTGCGCCACGATCGTGCCGGGCCGCACCGCCGACGTGGCGGCCAAGCCGGATACCAGGCCGACGAGTTCGCTGTCGGGAATCGCCAACAGCAGCAGCTCGGCGCCGGCGGCGACGTCCGGCGGCGACAGCACCGGGGTATCGGGCAACCGGCGCTGCGCCCGCTGCCGGGACGCGCGGGAGATGGCGCTGCACGCGACCACGACGTGGTCCGCGCGCTCCAGCGCGACTCCCAATGCGGTTCCCACCCGGCCCGCGGAGATGATCCCCACCTTGAGCCTGGCCGGGCGCAAACCGTCGAACTGCACCATCGCAGACGACCTCACATGTGTCATGGTTTCGTTCCAGTCCCACCTGATGGGTACCGGACGGTCACTAAGACTGTAGTCGATTTCTTCGGACCGTACCCAGTGTCAATCGTCACGGCGACGACGCCGGCCACCTCCGGTCGGCTGGGACCCCAGCCGCGCCATCAGCTCGGCGACCGACTGACCGCCGGACTGCGGGGCTAGTCCATCGGGCTCCCCGGACCCTTCGGACCCTTCGCGCTCCCCCGACAAGGGGTCCGCGCTGCGGTGGCGGGGCGCAGGAGCCGGTGGTGGCGGTGCCAGCCGTGGGGGCGGCGGGGCGGCGGGTGGTGGTGCCGGCTGTGGCGGTGGCGGCGCCGCGGGTGGTGCGGGTTCTGCCGGCTGTGGTGACTCGGTCGCTTCCGCCGGCGGCTCGCGTCTGTCGGTAAAGCTACCGACGCTGAAGTCCCGGTACTCCGCCGAATGGCGCGACCGAGCCCGGCGACCGGACTCGTCGTATGGCTCGTCGGCGATGGGCGGGGCTTCACCTTCGCTGCCGGGTTCGTCCGGGATGTAATGCCGGGCGCGCCGCCGCCGGCCGGACGGCGCGACGGTCGGTGCGCCGGGGGTGCTGGGGGTCTCCACGCCGACCCAGTGGCTACCCGGCGCTCCGGGCGGCAACCACTGTCCATCGGCGGCGATTGGCTGCCAATCCTGCATCTGCGGTTGCGGTTGCGGTTGGGGTTCGGGCTCCGGTGCCGGCGGGGGTGCCGGCGCGGGTTGCATCAGGGGCACCGACTGCGGTAATGGCCCGGAAGGCGGCGACGGCCGCGAAGGCGCCGGCGGCCCGAGACGGCGGCGGCCCAGACGGCGGCGGCCCAGACGGCGGCGGCCCAGACGGCGGCGGCCCAGACGGCGCCGGTAGTGGCCCAGACGGCGCGGGCGGCCCAGACGGTGCCGGCGGTACGGATACGGGCGGTGGTGGCGTGCGGTGGCGGGGCTCGAACCGCGGCTCAGGCTCCGGTGAGTGGATAACCGGCGTGGCCTCGGGTGGGACGTCATAACGCAGCCGGGCCCGCTCCCGCTGCGGAGTCGGCGGCCGAGGCGGCAACAGCGGTTCCTCGGGCACGTCGATTATCGACGCCTCGTCCGGGCGGCTGGCGCTGCGGCTGCGCGGGCTGTCCGGGCGGACCGAGGTGACCCGATCGCTTGACACCCAGTCGACGGGTGTGCTCTCGCCAGTGACTGACCAGTCGGTGTAGGCGCGGGTCGTGGTCGGCTCCGGCTCCAGCGTCTCCAGGGCGGGGCGGTTCTCCAGGTTCGTGTCGAACAGGATCTCCAGCCTCGTTCGCAGCGCGGTCAACTCGGCCCGCAGCGCTGCCACATCGTCGGCGGCCTGAGCACGCAGCTCGGAGGCCAGCTCGCGACGCAGCTGGGACTCCACCGTTAGCTCGTACTCGCGGCGAGCCGAGATTTCCCGATCCAGCTGCAGGTCATAGACCAGCTTCAGGTCACGCTCCCGCGATTGGTCCGCGTCGCTCTTCCGGCGGTAGAGCACTGACACGAACGCACCGGCGACTGCGGCCCACAGCGCCAGGAGTACAGCGAGCCTGAGAAGTTCCACGCGATTGGTGAAAATCAATGCGGAACTGGCCCCCATCGCGAGGACCAGCAACGCCGTCAAGAGCGCCCAACCCGGCCTGCGTCCGCCGCGCCGGACCCGGGCGCCGCGGGACAGAACGGTCATGGCCTGAAGAGTACCTGGGCGAGGTCAATCCGCGTGTCGCGCGAGTCCGGCGATTCTCACCTGGGCTAATCGGCGGTTTCTCGAGGCTAGTTTTCCGCACCCTCAGCGTGATCGGCCGGGTCCTGCGGGGACTTGCAGCAATGTTGAAGCCACAACGCGGCAACCACCAGAGCCAACGCGCTGAGGGCCGCCACCACCGAGCCGGAGGTGTCTTCGGCCGCAACGCGCAACCACGACCGCCGGGGCAGTAAGTACACCAGCACTCCGACCCACCAACCCAGCACCGTCGCGCCCATCCAGGCCGATGCCTTGGCGACCATCACGCTGCGGGCCACCGAAAGCGGGTGCAGCCAACCGGGCCCGTCACCGATCTCGCCATCGGCGATCTTGGTCCGCACGTAGCGTGCCCACAGCGCCTCGGCGATGGCGACCGCGAGCAGAGACAGGCCGGTCCACACCGTGAGGGGTGGAAACCACCGGTACAGCAGCATCACCAGCAGATAACCCACCACCGCGGCGCCGACCACCGCGGCCGTCAGCTCACGCTTACGGGTCGGTCCCATCAGCCGTCCGATTTCGGCTGGGGCGGCGGGTTGAGCGCCAGGTCCGACAACCGGACACCGTCCCGGTCGGCCGGGTCGACCTCGGCCAGCAGCTGCGCGACGGGTCGCCGCCCCACGGGGACGGTCAGCATCGCGTCCGGGTCGACGGCCAGCCACGGGATCATGACGAAAGCCCGAAGATGCGCCAGCGGGTGCGGCAGCGTCAGGTTGTTCTCCCGAGAGATCACCTCGATATCACCGGCCGGCCCGGCCTGGTAGCAGGTGATCAGGTCGACATCGAGAGTGCGCGGGCCCCAGCGCTCGCCCCGAATTCGGCCCGCCATCTGCTCGAACTCCTGGGCCCGGCGCAGCCAGGCCTGCGCGTCGCGGGCCCGATCGTCGGCGATCAGGATCGCGTTCAGGAACGGCCCCTGGTCAACGCGGCCCCAGGCGAGGGTCTCGTACACCGGCGAGATCGCAACCACCGCCTCGCCCAGGCCGTGAACGACGGACTGCAGCCGCGCCAATCGGTCTCCCAGATTCGAGCCGATGGATAGCACGACGCGAGTCATCACACTGTTGCCGTTGAGTGTGTTTGAGTTGCACTCATGCGGCGTCCCCTTGCGGGGTTGGGGTTGTGGCCTCGCCGCGTCCGGCCTCGCGTGGGCGGGGTCTTACGGACGCTCCGCCGGCACCGGATTGTCCGGTGTCGGCGCCATGGCCTGTACCAACCGCAGGTGTTGTGGTTGGCCCGGGTGCCGATGGGGCCGTGGTCCCGACTGGACCACAACTGGCAGTATCCGGCCAGTCACGGAGATTCAAAGCAGCGTTGCTGTCGCGGTCGACGACCTCGCCTGTGATCGGGCAGACCAGGTGTTTGTCGATGCGGCCCTTAACTTTCAGGCGGCACGGGGTGCCGTCTGAGTGTGTGCAGCCGTGGTGGATTTGGCTGGACGCGAACCAGCGATCGGCCACGGTCAGGGTGCTGCCATACCGCAGAGCCTTGTAGGCCAGCTGTGGCCTGATTAAACCCATCGCGGCGTCGGACATGGCGCGTCGGAATGCCCGGCGCCCCATGCCCTGTTTCATCGCGGCCAGATCGAGGTCTTCGACAACGATGTGGCCGTAGGTGCCCGCCAACTCGGTGGTGAGTTGATGGGCTGCTTCCCGCCGTAGATGCACACATCGGCGGTCTAATCGGGTCAGCTTGGCTTTCGCTGCCCGATGACCATGCGATCCGGGGATGCGGCGGGAAAGTTCACGACCGGCCCGCCTACGTGCCGCCAGGGTGGCTTTCAGCGGGGCCGGATTCTCATACTCGACAACGGTTTCGGCGCCTGTGACGGCGTCGCGGGTCGCCACGGTTGCCAGCGTGCGCATCCCGAGGTCCACCCCGGCGCGCACCGTGGGTTGGGTCGGCGTTCTTACTGTGTCGGGGGTGCGCAGCGCGTAACCGACCGACACAAATAACCGGCCCCACTGCTGTGACAGCGTCATGTTCAGCACGTGGGCTCGCCCTGAGGCGACATGGCGTTGCAGGCGGCGGGTGTTCTCCTTGGCCCGCAGTGCGCCGATCACCGGCACCGTGAGGGTGCGGCGGTCATCCTCTACCCGCAGGGTGCCGGTGGTGAACCGCACCCGGCCTGGGTCGCGTCGCGCCGAGGTGAATCGCGGGAAACCCACCCGCCGGCCGTTACGGGTGCCGTTCTTGCTGGCGCTCCAGTTAATCAAAGCTTGGGCAAGATCGGCCAAAGCCGCCGAGTAGCACTCCTTGCTGTTGGTGGCCCACCACGGCGCCACCTCGTGTTTAGCGAGGTTCCACGCCTTGCGCAGCGACCCGAGATCCCAGCCCACCGACTCATGATTGGGGTCGGTGGACTTGGCGTCCAGATCGGCTTTCACCCGGGCCAGGCCCCAGTTGAACGCTTTGCGGCGGGCACCGAAATGTGACCGCACCAACCCGCATCGATCCACCTCAGAGGGCCATTCGACTTCGAACTTCGCCGCACTCACCATCCACCCGGACGGCACCTTCTGGCCCAGCAAGCCCGTATCCGCATAACCGCCGGCGTCCCCGCTGTAAAGGTCGAATAGCACCGACACCGACTCGACCGCGGCCCGATGCGCCTCGAAGTCTGCACCGACGTCCACATACCGCGATAATGCCGCAGTGCCATCGGGTGTCGGCTTGGTCGGCAACTGCACACCACCGGTGAGCTCGGCGACTTTTTCCGCTTGGGCACGGGTGCGCATCCCGACGATCATCCGCCCGCTCCCGGCGCGTGCTTGGTTGCCGTCACTGCGCGCATCGCCCGATTACGGGCGCCGCGGCGGCCATACAATCGCGCACACATCCACGTCAGCACCTCGATCATGTCGCGCACCAGATCCTCGTTGGTCTCGCCTGGATCAGCGACCACGATCCGGCGCCCCTGCGCCGACAACGCCGCCTCTAGGTGCTCCACCCCGAAGCGCGCCAAACGATCACGATGCTCCACAACGATCACCTTCGCATCAGGGTCCGACAACACCCGACGCAACTTGGGCCGCTTACCATTCAGGCCTGATCCCACCTCGGTAACGACCTGGGCTACCGACAACTCCTGCCCACTCGCCCACGCCGTCAACCGGGCGATCTGGCGATCCAGATCCGCGCCCTGATCATGCTACGACACCCGCGCATACAGCACCGCACCCGCCGGTGACGACGCCGCAGCAGGCTTGACCAGAATCAGCCGACCTACCCGCTCCGCGGGCACCGGCAACGTGCCCTCACGAAACCAGCGATAAGCCGTATGCCGATTCACCCCAACCGACTCCGCCCAATCCGCCAGATTCACAACATTAAGGAGAACACATCTACGCACACTAAAACACACTCAACACACAACAGCTCAAACCCCGCTCGCGGGGATCACCGAACCGCGACCACCGCGACGCGACCGCCGGACCACCACCGCAACATCGGCGAACTTCTGCGGGATCGGGGCCTGCGGCTTGTGCACCACCACCTCGACGGCATGCACGCGTTCGTCGTCCATCACGAAGTCGGCGATCTCGCCCCCGACGGTTTCGATCAGGTTCCGCGGGGGTCCGGAGACGATGTCGGTAGCCCGCTGGGCCAGCGCGCCGTAGTCGAAGGTGTCAGCCAGGTCGTCGCTCGCCGCGGCGTCGGCCAGGTCGATCCACAGGGTGATATCGATCACGAAGTCCTGCCCATCGACGCGTTCGTGCCCGAAAACTCCGTGCCGGCCCCGGACCGTCAAGCCGCGCAACTCGATTCGATCAGCCATCGCCCGCCGTCTCGGTCTGCAGCCACGCCCCGACGACCTTGAGGGCGTCCACCGACGCCCGCACGTCGTGCACCCGCACACCCCAAGCCCCGTACAGGGCGGCCAGTGCGGAAATCACCGCGGTCGCCGTCTCGCGCCCGTCGGGCGGTCGTGGCGACCCATCGGGCCCGGCCAGCAACGTACCGAGGAACCGCTTGCGCGAGGCGCCCAGTAGCACCGGAACGCCCGTGGCCACCAGCTCCGGCAGCCCATGCAACAGCGCCCAATTGTGTTGTCCCGTCTTGGCGAATCCAAGGCCGGGGTCGATCACCAGGTTTGCCGGATCGACGCCGGCGGCCACCGCGTCGTCGACACTGGCGAGCAACTCGGCGCGCACTTCGGCCACCACGTCGTGGTAGTGCGGGGCCTGATGCGGGCGTTGCGCTGATACCGATCGCCAATGCATCAACACCCACCGCACACCGGCCTCGGCCAGCAACGGAGCCATCGCCGGATCGGCTCGCCCGCCGGACACGTCGTTGACGATCCGCGCGCCGCTGTGCAGCGCGGCCCGCGCGACGTCGGCGTGCATGGTGTCGATGCTGACGGTAATACCTTGTGCGGCAAGTCCCTTGACGACAGGCAGCACACGAGCCGCCTCGACCCGAGGGTCGATGCGAACCGCCCCGGGGCGCGTCGACTCGCCACCGACATCAACAATGCCGGCACCCGCTGCGGCCAACGCCAGACCGTGCTCGACGGCGCCGTCGGCATCGAGATAACGCCCGCCGTCCGAGAACGAGTCGTCGGTGACGTTCACAACCCCGATAACCTGCACAGGTGCGCCGGCTCACTTACGGAGGATGAGTTCGAGCGCTTCGGCTCGAGAGGCGGCATCGGTCTTGAACTGACCTCGCACCGCAGACGTCGTCGTGACGGCGCCGGGCTTGCGGACACCGCGCATGGCCATGCACAGGTGCTCGGCCTCGACGACCACGATCACCCCGCTCGGGTCGAGCCTGTTCACCAGGGCGTCGGCGATCTGGCTGGTGAGCCGCTCCTGCACCTGCGGCCGTTTGGCGTAGAGATCGACCAGCCGGGCGATCTTCGAGAGGCCGGTTATCTTGCCGTCCTTGCCCGGAATGTAGCCGACATGGGCCACACCGTGGAACGAGACCAGATGGTGCTCGCAGGTTGAGTACAACGGAATTTCCTTGACGATCACCAGCTCGTTGTGCTCTTCGTCGAACATGGTGTTCAGCACCGAGTCCGGGTCGGTGTAGAGCCCGGCGAACATCTCCCGGTAGGCGCGGGCGACGCGGGCCGGGGTGTCCTGCAAACCGTCCCGTTCCGGGTCCTCGCCGATCGCGTACAACAGCTCGCGGATCGCGGCCTCGGCACGTTGCTGGTCGAACGCCCGGATGCGCGGCATCGCGGTCCGGCTATCCGGCCCCACATCCGGTAAGGCCATCGAATCCTCCGTTCGTCAGCCGTGCGCCGGCGGGTTGGACCGGCTCACGTCCTCGTCGGGCTGGTCCGGGGACTTACCGGCATCGGGGGTGGGCTGACCAGGCGGCGGATAGGGCGGATAGGGGGGATACGGGGCCGGCTGGGGCGCCGGGTGAGGCCAATAGGACGCCTGCGGCGGCCACCCGGGCGCATGCCAGCCGGCCGGGGCACCGTAGTCGGGCTGGGTGGGACCGTGAGAACCGTTGGCGCCTTGGCCCGTTCCGTCGGGCCCCTGCCCGGCCTGCGCTGCCTGCGCCTCGGCGGCCTCGCTGGCGCGCGCGATGGCCGCCTTGAACGCCGGCTCGGGCACGGGCTGCGGCCAGGGCTCGCCGCGTTCGATGGCCAGTTCGCCGGGAGTCTTGATCGGCGGCTTGTCCGACGGGATGCGGCCACCGAAATCGTCGAACACGGTGAGCCGAGGCCGCTTTTCCACGTCGGCGAAGATCCCCTCCAACTCGGGCCGGTGCAGCGTTTCCTTTTCGAGCAGCTCGCCGGCCAGGGTGTCCAGCACATCGCGATAGTCGGTGAGAATCTCCCACGCTTCGGTGTGCGCCGCCTCGATGAGCTTGCGGACCTCGTCGTCGATGTCGCGCGCCACCTCGTGGGAGTAGTCGGACTGGGTGCCCATCGAGCGGCCCAGGAACGGGTCGCCATGTTCGGTGCCGTACTTGACCGCGCCAAGCTTGGAACTCATGCCGTACTCGGTGACCATGGCGCGGGCGATCTTGGTCGCCTGCTCGATATCTGACACCGCGCCGGTGGTCGGCTCGCGAAACACCAGTTCCTCGGCGGCGCGGCCACCCATGGCAAAGACCAGCTGGGCGATCATCTCCGAGCGGGTCCGTAGGCCTTTGTCCTCCTCGGGTACCGCGACCGCGTGTCCGCCGGTGCGTCCGCGGGCCAGGATCGTGACCTTGTAGACCGGGTCGATGTCGGGCATCGCCCAAGCCGCCAGGGTGTGCCCGCCCTCGTGGTACGCGGTGATCTTCTTCTCCTGCTCGCTGATCACCCGGCCCTTGCGTCGGGGCCCGCCGATGACCCGGTCCACCGCCTCCTCCAGCGCGGGGCCGGTGATGACGGTGCCGTTCTCGCGGGCGGTGAGCAACGCCGCCTCGTTGACGACGTTGGCCAGATCGGCGCCGGTCATGCCGACGGTCCGCTTGGCCAGGCCGTCCAGGTCGGCGTCCGGGGCGATCGGCTTGCCCTTGGAATGCACCCGCAGCACCGCGCGGCGACCCGCCAGGTCGGGGTTGGACACCGGGATCTGCCGGTCGAAACGGCCGGGCCGCAGCAGCGCGGGGTCCAGGATGTCGGGCCGGTTGGTGGCCGCGATGAGAATGACGCCGGCGCGGTCGCCGAAACCGTCCATCTCGACCAGTAACTGGTTGAGCGTCTGCTCGCGCTCGTCGTGACCGCCCCCCAGTCCGGCGCCGCGCTGGCGGCCCACCGCGTCGATCTCGTCGACGAAGATGATGCACGGGCTGTTCTGCTTGGCCTGCTCGAACAGGTCTCTTACCCGGGATGCACCGACGCCGACGAACATCTCGACGAAGTCGGAGCCGGAGATGGTGAAAAACGGAACACCGGCTTCACCCGCGACCGCGCGGGCCAGCAGCGTCTTGCCGGTTCCCGGCGGCCCATACAGCAGCACGCCCTTGGGGATCTTGGCACCCAGTGCCTGATACCGCGACGGGTTCTGCAGGAAGTCCTTGATCTCGTAAAGCTCCTCGACCGCCTCGTCGACGCCCGCGACGTCGGCGAAAGTCGTCTTCGGCATGTCCTTGTTGAGCATCTTCGCCCGCGACTTGCCGAACCCGAAGCCCATCCTTGCGCCGCCCTGCATGCGGGAGAACATCACGAACAGGCCCACCAGCAACAGCAGCGGCAGCGCGTAGACCAGCAACTCGCCCAGGATGCTGCCTTCGTTGACGACGGTGCTGACCTTTGCGTTCTTAGCGGTGAGCGCTTTGAAAAGGTCTACGGCGTACCCGGACGGGTATTTGGTGATGATTTTGTCGGAATTCTCGGTGTCGCTATTGGCCTTCTTCAGGGTCAATCGCAGCTGCTGCTCGCGATCGTCGATTTGCGCGCTCTTGACGTTGTCGCCGTTGATCTGCGCCATCGCCACCGAGGTGTCGACGGGCTTATAACCGCGGGTGTCGTCACTGAAATAGAAGAACGACCAGCCCAGCACCACCACCACAGCGACCGCGGTGATTGTGCGGATCAAGTTTTTCCGGTTCATCAATCATCGGCCGTTTCGGCCAGGTCCTTCCCCGATCACACGCCGCTGGAAAAGTCCAGGCTACCGCTAGTGGCGATCGCCAGCTCCGGCAGAGCCGGGCGCTGGGGGTCGCCACCATCCCGACCAAACAACGACCGGGAGTTCCCTGCCGGGTTCCGAAGTGCGACGAGCTGGGGCACTGCCCGCTTGCGGGGGACGCGCCAGCGTGACGCTCGGCCGCCACCGCCACGCTGGCGTGACGCTCGGCGGTGGTCTTACTCGTAATAGCGGGCCTCGAGCACATTGCCGTCCGGATCGGCGAAGTAGTAGGTGTGCGGTGCCCACCCTTGGGCCCCAAAGCTCTCGCTCATCCGCGTGCCGGTATCGACGCCCGCTGCCTGCAGCCGCCGATCCAAGGCCTCGAATTCCGGCTTCGACAGCGCGAGACAGACGTGATTGACCGGATGGCCGGCACTGCCTTCAGAGACTGCGGCCGACCCAATAGTGGCAGCCATCTCCGTTGGCATGAGGTCGATGATGGTGTCGTCACATACCCGCACGCTCGGGAACGGCGCCTCCCCGGACTCGAACTCGGCAGACCGCACCGGGGTGAGCCCAACCACCTTCGAGTAAAAATCCACTGCCGCCCGGGGATCCTTCGTCCACAGCACAATATGGTCCAACCGCATGCACCAATATATCCGCCGCCCAGCCCTTCTCAGCCAGGTGCCATTGTGATTTGGTGAAACGATGCGTGTATCAACCGAACGGTTAGTGGACACCAACGGTGTCCAGCTAAGAGTGGTCGAGGCCGGGGAGCCAGGCGCACCCGTGGTGGTGCTGGCGCACGGCTTTCCCGAACTGGCCTACTCGTGGCGGCACCAGATTCCGGTCCTCGCCGACGCCGGCTACCACGTGCTGGCGCCCGACCAGCGCGGCTACGGCGGCTCTTCTCGTCCGGAGGCGATCGAGGCCTACAACATTCACGAGTTGACCGCCGACATCGTCGGCCTGCTCGACGACGTGGGCGCCCAACGCGCCGTCTGGATCGGTCACGACTGGGGTGCCCCCGTCGTATGGCACGCGCCACTGCTGCACCCCGACCGGGTCACGGCCGTCGCCGCGCTGAGCGTGCCGGCGCTGCCCCGCGCGCAGGTACCGCCGACCCAGGCGTTCCGCAAAATATTCGGCGAGAACTTCTTCTACATCCTCTACTTCCAGGAGCCCGGCATCGCCGACGCCGAACTGGGCGGCGACCCCGCCCGAACCCTCCGCCGGATGATCGGTGGCCTGCGCCCACCCAGCGACGCCGGCGCCGCGATGCGGATGGCGGCCCCCGGCCCGGAAGGATTCATCGATCGGCTTCCCGAACCCGACGGGCTGCCGGACTGGATCAGCCAGGACGAGCTCGACCACTACATCAGCGAGTTCTCCCGCACCGGATTCACCGGGGGCCTGAACTGGTATCGCAATTTCGACCGCAACTGGGAGACCACCCCCCAACTCGACCCTCAACTTCACGAAGCCAAAATCTCGGTGCCGTGCCTGTTCATGGCCGGCACGGCCGACCCCGTGTTGTCGTTCACCCGGCGTGACCGCACCGCGGACGTGATCGCCGGCCCGTACCGCGAGGTGCTGATCGAAGGCGCGGGACACTGGCTGCAGCAGGAACGACCCGACGAAGTGAACGCGAATCTGTTGGAGTTCTTGACAGGATTGGAGCTCCGATGAGCGCCCCACTGCGTTTCGGAGTCTTTATCACGCCGTTTCATCCGACCGGCCAATCTCCAACGGTGGCACTGGAATACGACATGGAGCGCGTCATCGCGCTGGATCGGCTGGGCTTCGACGAGGCGTGGTTTGGCGAACACCACTCCGGCGGCTACGAGCTGATCGCCTGCCCGGAAGTGTTCATCGCGGCCGCGGCCGAACGCACCAAACACCTGCGGCTGGGTACCGGAGTGGTTTCGCTGCCCTACCACCATCCGCTGATGGTGGCCGACCGCTGGGTGCTGCTGGACCACCTGACCCGCGGCCGCGTCATGTTCGGCACCGGTCCCGGCGCCCTGCCGTCGGACGCCTACATGATGGGTATCGACCCGATCGAGCAACGGCGGATGATGCAGGAGTCCCTCGAAGCGATTCTCGCGCTGTTCCGCGCCGGACCCACCGAGCGCATCGACCGTCACTCCGACTGGTTCACCCTGCGCGAGGCGCAATTGCATATCCGCCCCTACACCTGGCCCTATCCGGAAATCGCCACGGCAGCAATGATTTCGCCGTCCGGGCCGCGGCTGGCCGGAGCTCTTGGCACATCGCTGCTGTCGCTGTCGATGTCGGTGCCCGGTGGCTACGCGGCGCTGGAAAACACCTGGGAGGTGGTGTGCGAGCAGGCCGCCAAGGCCGGCCGCGACGAGCCGGATCGGGCCGACTGGCGGGTGTTGAGCATCATGCATATCGCCGACAACCGCGATCAGGCGATCGACGACTGCACCTACGGGCTACAAGACTTCGCCAACTACTTCGGCGCGGCCGGGTTCGTTCCGCTGTCCAACACGGTCGACGGCGCGCAGTCGCCGCACGAGTTCGTCGAAGACTATGCGTCCAAAGGAAATTGCTGCATCGGAACACCTGAGGACGCGATCGCCCACATCGAAGACCTGCTGGCTCGTTCGGGTGGTTTCGGGACGCTGCTGCTGCTGGGCCACGACTGGGCATCGCCCAAAGCGACCTATCACTGCTATGACCTGTTCGCCCGCAAGGTGATTCCCTATTTCAAGGGACAGCTGGAGGCATCGCTGGCATCGCACGACTGGGCCAGAGGCAAGCGCGACCAACTGATTGGGCGCGCGGGTCAGGCCGTGGTGAATGCCATTACCCAGCATGTCGCGGAGCACCAGATGGAAGGCGAGAAGAGCTGATGCGCGCCGCGGTGCTGCGCGACGGGCGAATGGTCTACCGGGACGACGCACCCGACCCGGTACCCGGGCCGGGCCAGGTCCTAGTCGGGGTGCGAGCCTGTGGAATCTGTGGCTCTGACCTGCATTTCGCCGCGCACGGGCCCCTTGTGCTGGAAATGAGCGACAGGGTTGCCGCCGGTAGAGGCGGCATGCAGGTCGATCTCGACCGGGATGTCTATATGGGTCACGAATTCAGCGCTGAAGTACTCGAAGCCGGGCCCGACACCGAAACCCATCCGGCCGGGACGCTGGTCACGTCCATCCCGGCGCTGTTGTCCGACAAGGGCGCCGAGCCAATCGTGTACAGCAACAACACCATCGGCGGGTACGCCGAGCGGATGGTGCTCTCGGCGCCGCTGCTGCTGCCCATCCCCAACGGCCTGGACCTCAAGCACGCCGCCCTGACCGAGCCCATGGCGGTTGGGCTGCACGCCGTGAACAAGTCCAACATCGCACCCGGTGAGACCGCACTGGTGCTTGGTTGCGGCCCGATCGGCATGGCCATCATCGCCGGCCTTCGGGCGCGCGGAGTCGAAACCATTGTGGCATCAGACTTTTCGCCAAAGCGACGCGAACTGGCCACCGCGATGGGCGCACACCGGGTGCTGGATCCGGCGCAGGGGTCGCCGTTCGACTCGGTCAAGGCCGCGGTGGTTTTCGAAGCGGTGGGGGTGCCCGGAATCATCGACGACGTTTTGTTGCGGGCACGTCGGGGCACCCGGTTGGTCGTAGCGGGGGTGTGCTTGGAGCCCGATACGGTGCATCCGTTCTTCGCGATCGCCAAAGAGATCAACGTGCAATTCAGCCTTGCCTACACTCCGGAAGAATTCGCGGAGTCGCTGCGCGCGATCGCCGAGGGCGACATCGACGTCGCCCCGCTGATCACCGGAGAGGTTGGCCTGGACGGGGTCGGCGCGGCCTTCGACGACCTGGCCGACCCCGAGCGGCACTGCAAAATTCTCGTCACGCCCTAGAGAGCGCGGTTAGCCCCGGCCGGCGGAGCCCAGCAGAATCGGGTTGGCGGGCGCGGAGGGCGTCGGGTGGGCGGGCGCCGACGGTGCCATCCCGTACCCAGCCCGCGTCGCGTTGCCCGCCTCCCTGGCCGCATACGACTTGCCGCTGGGCGCCGAGGCATGGACGAACTGCTGACCAGCGGGGAGGTGTCCCGCCGTCGCTGCTGACGCATGGTCCGCCGCTGGCGAGACCAGCCCAATGATCGGAAGCGCCGCGATCCCGCCGGCCGCGATTGCGACCGCGCCAATCACCTGCAGCCGACCCTTCGCCGCCGCTAGCCGCTCTGGCAGTGTGCTCACAAACGACATCGGGTTTCTCCTCTTGGCTCGTGGACGAACTCCGGAAATCATGTCATAAAATGTGAATATATGTCTAATATACATGCTTGAGGTCACACTTCCAGCTACAGAGTTGCAGTTCAGGAGCGTTTGACCGTTTTTCGTCACAGGGTTACGCTGGTCGGATGCCGAGGACCAACTCAGCCGGGTGGGGGCTGAAGCGACTGCTTGAGGCGACGCTGAACCGCGACATCACCGTTGAGGAACTGCGCGACGCCTGCGGCGTCACCAAGGGCCGTTGGTATGGAGGGAGCGGGCGGGCCAACGCCGACGACTTCCCGGACGCCGAGGAGGCCAGGCGCGCGGCCAGGGCGTTCGGACTCAGCGCCACCTGGCTGCAAGTCGAACTTGGCCTCATCACGCTCTCAGACGTGCAGGAGGCTCTGGCCGAGTCGTCCTCCTTAGGCCCTTTCAGCGACACGACCCGACAGCGAGTGCTACCGAATCCCGCGGCGCTTCGGCCGCGCGAGTAAGGACCGGCTTGCCCCGTTGTTCAACGCCCAGCATCGTCTCCAATTGCTCGGGCAGACACACGATTCGGTCACCCTTTGATGCAGTCCAGCAGGATGAAATTCGGATACTTGAGCAAGTCGTCCCAATAGGCGGGTTCGCGGTCTGGGGCCGGTGACACTTCGGGCCTGTGCATTGCGAAGTCCCGGAAACCCGCCTCAGTTAACGCGGATTCATAGGCGGTGATCGGCAGATAGTAGTTCTCGATCTCCAGCGTCGAATCCTCTAGCAGCAGGGTCACTTTGATCGGTGCACCTTCAAAGGCATGATCGGCGAGCGACATCTCGAAGCCGTACTTGCGATAGTCGGGCGGCGAGTCGAGTTCGCACACTTCCGGGTTGTTGATGATGGTGACGAGGCGCCCGCCTGCGCTGAGCCGACTCGCCAGTCCCCGGCACATCTCCACGAGTTCAGCGCGGCTTCGTGCGTACACCAGCAGCCACGCGCTGACCACAAGGTCGAAATCCGTTTGGCCAAGCGCGATTCTGGCATCTTCGACGCGGTATTCGATACCGAGCGGCCGACGCGCTTCCTGCTCACGCGCTAATTCGATCATCCGCTCGGAGATGTCGATTCCGACCACCTCTGCAGCACCCGCATTGCGCAGCATCCGCGTGAAATGCCCTTCACCGCAGGCGACATCCAGCACCTTTTTTTCCTTGACATCGCCGACCAGGTTCAAGAATGAATAGGTCTCGACGCGCGAACGCCAGGGCTGAGCCTTGGCTTGTTGATACCGCTCCGCGGTGCGGGATTGGTTGTAATCGGTGACCATGGTGCCCTGGCTTTCCGTAGCAGAACGACGGCTGGCGATGATGCGCATGACGACTCAGGGTAGCCATTGCGCGCGCCCAAGCCGACTATGGTGCCAGGCATGCCGAGAAGAAGCGCCCCGAAGCATGTCCGCAGGTCGATTGCCTTGGTTGCCGCCGTCGTGGCCACCATCGTGGCTGCCACCGCGTCGGCGTGTGACCACCCTCCGGCGTCGCCGAACGCAAATCCCCGTCAGGTGACCGTCCTGGGATCTGGGCAAGTCCAAGGCGTCCCGGACACGTTGACCGCCGACGTCAGCATCGAGTTCACCGCGCCCGACGTCACCACCGCCATGAACCAGACCAACGACCGCCAGCAAGCGGTGATCAACGCGCTGGTCGGCAGCGGACTGGACCGCAAGAACATCAGCACCACCCAGGTCACGCTGCAGCCGCAGTACGGCAACCCCGAACCCAACGGCACCGCCACCATCACCGGCTACCGCGCCAGCAACGGAATCCAGCTCAAGATCCAGCCGACCGACGCCGCATCCAAGCTATTAGCGGTCGTCGTCACCACCGGCGGTGATGCAACCCGGATCAGCTCGGTCAGCTATTCGATCGCCGACGACTCGCAGCTGGTGAAGGACGCACGGGCGCGGGCCTTCCAGGACGCCAAGAATCGCGCCGAGCAGTACGCGCAGCTGTCCGGCCTGCGGCTGGGCAAGGTGCTTTCCATCTCGGAGGCCGGCGGCAGCACGCCGGTCCAGGGGGCACCGCCGGCGCCGCCACGCGCCGCGACCGCCGTGCCACTGGAACCCGGCCAGCAGACGGTGAGCTTCACGGTGACCGCGGTGTGGCAGCTCGATTAGCTACTGCTGGTAGACCCTGGGATCCAACGTCCCGATATAGGCCAGGTCGCGGTAGCGCTCGTCGTAATCCAGGCCGTAGCCCACGACGAAGTCGTTGGGAATGTCGAAGCCCACATAGGCGATGTCGGCGTTGGCGCGCGCGGCGTCGGGCTTGCGCAGCAGCGTGCACACCCGCAGCGAACGGGGATGCCGGGTGGTCAGATTCCGCAGCAGCCACGACAACGTCAGACCCGAGTCGACGACGTCCTCGACGATCAGCACGTCGCGGTCGTGGATATCGCGGTCCAGGTCCTTGAGGATCCGCACCACACCCGACGAGGACGTCGAGGACCCGTAGGAGCTGACGGCCATGAATTCGAACTGCGTCGGCACCGGAATGGCGCGCGCCAGGTCTGTGACGAACAACACGGCGCCCTTGAGCACGGTGATCAGCAGCAGGTCCTGACCGTCGGGAGCAGCGAGTTCCCGGTAGTCATTGCCGATCTGGGCGCCAAGCTCGGCGACGCGGCCCTGAATCTGCTCCTCGGTGAGCAGTATCGACTTGATATCCCCCGAATACAGCTCCGCTGTCGGTCCCGGGGTGATCGCCGAGGAGCTGTGGGTCACGAGCACAGCCTAGCCGCGCAAGTGAACAGCCGGGCAATCCGATCTAGACGGGCTGGCGGCGCAATGTGAGCACGCCGTCGCGCCGTCCCGCAACCAATCGCTCCCCGCGCAACCCGGACCCGACCGCCACTCCGCCCTGCCCGCGCCAGGCGGTAACCAGTGTGTCCACCCCGCGAATCTGCTTGTCCGTCAGCCCGGTCGCGCCGCCGGCCAGTAACCAGGCACGGATCACCCGGCGTCGAACCGGGTCCGGCAGCGCGGCCAGGGCCGCGGTGCGCAGCCCGGATCCTGCACCGGAACCCGTACTGACGTCGGGCAGCGCCTGCGCGGCGAGCGTGTCGATCAGCTCGGTGTCTTCGCGCATCGCCGTCGCGGTGCGGGCCAGCGCCTCGGCGACCCCGCCGCCCAGCACGTCCTCCAGCAGCGGCAGCACCTCGTGGCGCAGCCGGGTCCGGGTGAATCGGCGGTCGGTGTTGTGCGGGTCCTGCCACGCGATCAGGCCCAACTCCTGGCACGCGGCGTGCGTGACCGCGCGCCGCACTCCCAGCAGCGGCCGGCACCACGGCGGATCGTACGGGCGCATGCCGGCGATCGAGCGTGCCCCCGAACCACGGCCCAGGCCCAGCAGCACCGTCTCGGCTTGGTCATCGAGCGTGTGGGCCAACAGCACCGGGCCGTCGCGATACGCGCCCAGCGCGCCATAGCGGGCGGCACGCGCCGCCGCCTCGGGACCACCGTCATTACCCACCCGCACGCAAAGCACTTGTGCCTCCGCACATCCCAACGCGACGGCCTGGGTCCGAGCGGTTTCGGCGACCGCAGCCGAATCGGCCTGCAGGCCGTGATCCACGATCAGCGCGGTGGTGGGCCGCAGCGCTGCCGCGACGGCGGTGAGCGCCAACGAGTCCGGGCCACCGGACAACGCCACACCCCATTGGTCGACTGCGCCGAGATAAGTTCCGGTGAACGCCCCGACAGCAGCACGCAGCTGCCCTACAGCACCCTGTCGATCCATCGCTGCGGTTTTTCGATCTCGTCAGGCAACGGCAGCGTTTCGGGGCCCGACCAGATCGTGTTGAACCGCTTCATCCCGACCCGGTCCACCACGTGGTCGACGAACGCCTTGCCGCGGGTGTATTGGCTGAGCTTGGCGTCGATGCCCAGCAGCGCGCGCAGCAACCGCTGCAGCGGCGGTTGCTTGCGATGGCGGCGGTCGTCGAACCGACGGCGGATGGTGGCGACCGACGGCACCACCCGCGGCCCGACGGCATCCATCACGTGGTCAGCGTGGCCCTCCAACAGCGTGCCGAGCACCAGCAGCCGATCCAGGGCCTGGCGCTGCGGCTCGGACTGCACGGCGCGCACCAGGCCGAGAATGCCGGTCGCGTTGGCGTCCTGCGCGGCCGCCTGACCACCGCGGTTGCGAACGAAGTCCGCCAGCCGGCTCGCCATCTGCCCGATGTCGTCACCGACGTCCTGCGTCAACAGGCCCAGCGCCTGCGACATGTAGTCGGGTAGCCACGGGTTGGCGGTGAACTGCACCCGGTGGGTCACCTCATGCAGGCATACCCACAACCGGAAATCGGAGGGCTCGATGCGCAGTTGCCGCTCGACGGCGATGACGTTGGGATACACCAGCAGCAGGCAGCCGCCTTGGGCCCCCTCGTTAGCGGCGAACGGGTCGTACTGGCCAAGGATCCCGGAGGCGACGAACGCCAGCACGGCACCCGTCTGCGCACCGGTGATCCGGCCGGACACAAAGCCCCGCGGCTTCTCGGTTCCGTTGGTCATCACCCGCATCGACTCCGCGGCGGCCGCCACCCACTCCGGCCGGTCGACGACTCGGGCCGCCGGCACCGCACCCTCGGTGACCAGCCCGGTGACGTCGCGCACCGGCGGTTCGGCCTTCGCTGCGGCACTGGTCAGCTCGTCGATCACCTGCCGGCGGGTGTAGTCGGTGGACTTCGGCCCCGGACGTGCCAGGCGCGCTCCCACGGTCGCGGCGAATCGCCAGTCCACGGCGTTGCCGATTGTCAGTTCAGCGGGTCGGGTCACGTTGCGCACCCACATGTCCACAGCTTGGTCGCCAACGCGTCCACCGCGTTGCGACCGTTGGGGCCGGCGCCGTTGGAGATGAACGCGAAGGTGAGTACCCGCCCGCTACTGTCGGTGAGCACCCCGACCAGCGAGTTGATGGCGGTCAACGAGCCGGTCTTGGCGCGCAACCAGCCGGCCGGGCCCAGGTTGGTGGCCGTGTCGAGAAAGCGGTCGGACAGCGTGCCGCTGCCGCCGGCGATCGGCAGCAGGTCCAGCAGCGGCCGCAACGCCGGCTCGTCCGGGCCGGCCGCCGCCTGCACCGTGCCGTCGAGAGTCTTGGCCGTCAACCGGTCGTCGATCGACAACCCGCTGGAATCCACCAGCGCGACACCGGCGGTATCGATGTGCGCGTTGCCCAATCGGTTGGTCACCGCGTCAACCGCGCCGGCAAAGCTCAGCGGCCGGTTGATGGCCGCGGCCACCTCGCGGGCGATGCATTCGGCCATCACGTTGTCGGAAGCGTTCATCATTTCGGACAGCCGCGTCACCAACGAGGCCGACTGCACCACGGCCAGTTGCCGCGCCCCGGACGGCGCCTTGGCGATCGTCACCGCACCGGGATCGAGACCCAGGGCCTTGGCCAGTTCCCGCCCGGCATCCAGGGCCGGCGTTTTTGACCGTCGCGAGTTGACGGTCGTCGGCTGGATGCGCCCGGCGTCGATCATCGCCGACTCGATTGGGGCGATGTCGCCGTTGTCTACGTCGGCCGGATCCCAGCCCGGCGCCATCGTCGGACCACTGAACAACGAGGTGTCCACCTGCACGGCCGTCGGCGTCATGCCGCTGCGACGAACCTGTTCAACCAGGTCGCTGATCCGCGGCGCACCCCGATACCAGGTGGGCTGGCCGGCTTGCGCCGCCGACAGCGTCGGGTCCCCGGCCCCCACCAGCACCACGGGACCCTGCGCAGTGGGAACGCCGGCGACCACGCGGGTGCTGACCCGGGCCTCGCGGTCCAGCGTCAGTAGTGCCGCGGTCGCGGTCAGCACCTTGTTGGTCGATGCCGGTACCAGCGGCACGTCGTCTGCCATCTGCCAGAGCTCTTTGGCGGTCAGGGCGTCGGTGACCCGGGCGCCCAGCCTGCCCAGATTGGGATCGGCCGCTACCGCCGCCAGTGCGGCCGCCAGCCCGCCCGCGCTTGGCGCCGCCGCGGTGTCGGTTACCGGAACCAACCCGGGCTTGACCGTGGGCGCGCGCGGCGGCGGCACCGGCTGGTGCGCGCCAATGGCGGCGTGCCCCATGGTGAAGAACGCGGCCGCTGCCATCACGGCGGCGACCACCGCAAGCACGGCAATCCAGAGCATCACTTGGGTGGATTTCCGCCAGCGAGTTCGACCCATCACTCTCCTGACTGTCTGGTCCCATTCTGCCGAACCGGCCCGCATCGTCGCTCGACTGGGTTGCATTGTCGGGCTCGGCAGCGCGGCGATACCGCCCCGACTAGGGTGTATCCGCGACGCAACTGATCCCCCGCCCTACCCAGCCAAGGAGCCGAAACGTGCAATTCGACGTAACCATCGAAATTCCGAGGGGCCAGCGCAACAAGTACGAGGTCGACCACGAGACGGGACGGGTGCGTCTGGACCGCTACCTCTACACTTCGATGGCCTACCCGACCGACTACGGCTTCATCGAGGACACCCTGGGTGAAGACGGAGACCCGCTGGATGCAATGGTGCTGCTAGCCGAGCCGCTATTCCCGGGCGTGCTGGTGGAGGTGCGGCCGGTGGGAATGTTCCGGATGGTCGATGAGGCCGGCGGCGACGACAAAGTGCTGTGCGTTCCGGCGGGCGACCACCGCTGGGACCACATCCAAGACATCACTGATGTTGCGGAACACCAGCTGGATGTCATCAAACATTTCTTCACGGAATACAAGGCTCTGGAGCCGGGCAAATTCGTCGAGGCCGCCGACTGGGTTGGCCGCGCCGAAGCCGAGGCCGAGGTGCAGCGTTCGGTCGAGCGGTTCAAGACCGGGGAGCACTGACAAGTTCGGGCGCCGGGCTGGCCTGCCGTCGGTTGCGCAGCACGCTCCAGCCGAAGGCCGCACCGATGAAGATCACACCCACCGAAGCGGTGACGGCGTCGGGGACCTCGAGCCGCGGCTCGATGGACAACAGCATGATCACGGCCAGCGCGCCGATCGCCCAGTGCGCGCCGTGTTCCAGGTACACGTAGCGGTCCAGCGCATCCTGCTGGACCAGATAGATCGTGATGGACCGGACGAACATCGAGCCCACCAACCCCAGACCCAGCGCGATGACGACGGGGTCGGAGGTGATCGCGAAGGCGCCGGTCACCCCGTCGAAGGAGAAGGCGGCGTCGAGCACCTCGAGGTAGAGGAACATCATCAGGCCCGCCGTGCCGGCCGCATTGCGGGCCGACCCAGCCGACACGGAGCCCGCCGCCACCGCATCGAGGCGTGACGGCCGAAACGCGCGGCTCAAACCATTGACGAGTACATAGCTCACCAGACCCAGCAGCCCGGCTATCAGAACCGTCGCCCGCTCGTCGCTGGAATGCGTCAATTGGAGACTGACCAGGATCAGCACCACACCGCCCACCGCCACCGACAAGTGGCCAAGCCGCCCGATGCGCGCGAAGGGGATCTCGATCCACTTGAGCCACTTGATGTCTCGGTCGTGAAAGACGAAGTCCAAAAACAGCATCAGCAGGAAAATCCCGCCGAATGCGGCGATTTGCGGGTGGGCCGCGATGACCAGCTTTTCATAGCTGGGTGAGCCGTCCGGGAATTCCAGCGCGTGGTTGGGCGGCGGATCGAGGGCCAAATTCATCGCGTGAAACGGGTCGAGGCCCGCGCTCGCCCAGACGATCGCCAGCGGAAAAAGAAACCGCATCCCGAAGACCGCGATGACAATCCCGACCGTCAGGAACATCCGCTGCCAAAACTCGCTCATCTGCTGCAGCACCGCGGCGTTGATGATGGCGTTGTCGAACGACAGGGACACCTCCAGGACCGCGAGCACCACCAGCAAAAACAGGGCGTTGAGCCCGCCGTGCGCGTACCCGGCAATCAGGGCCGCTGCGGTCACAGCCAGCGAAATGCCGAAGATGCGAAACGCTGACATGGGTCCCTTTATAGCCCCTTTATAGCGAAGTCAACCGACGCGTCGGCCCGCCCGCCGCGCGGCCTTAGTATTTTCAAAACTGTGGCGGTGCCAGCCAGCACGGGAGCTTCACAGGGGCCGATCGCGCGTGGCAGCGTTGCGCGGGTCGGCACCGCGACCGCACTGACCGCGCTGTGCGGCTACGCGGTGATCTATCTGGCCGCTCGCGACCTGGCTCCGAGCGGCTTCTCGATATTCGGGGTGTTCTGGGGCGCGTTCGGCCTGGTCAACGGCGCGGCCAACGGCCTGCTGCAAGAGACCACCCGGGAGATCCGCTCGACGGGCTACCTCGAGGTGTCGCCGATGACTCGTACCCATCCGCTGCGGATCGCCGCGATGATCGGCGTCGCCGCTGCCGTCGTGATCGCCGGTAGCGCGCCGTTGTGGAGCGGGCGGGTATTCGTCGAGGAGCGCTGGCTGTCGGTGGGATTGATCAGCGTCGGCCTGGCCGGGTTTTGCCTGCACGCCACGCTGCTGGGCATGCTGGCCGGCACCAATCAGTGGACCCGGTACGGAGCGCTGATGGTGACCGACGCGATCATCCGGGTGACGGTCGCAGGGGCAACGGTCGTGCTCGGGTGGGGCCTGACCGGGTTCTTGTGGGCCACCGTCGCGGGCGCGGTCGCGTGGCTGATCCTGCTGGTGGCATCGCCGACGGTGCGTGCGACGGCCCGGCTGCTGACGCCCGGCGGCACCGCGACGTTCCTGCGCGGCGCCGCCCATTCGGTCACCGCGGCCGGTGCCAGCGCGATCCTGGTGATGGGATTCCCGGTGCTGCTGAAGCTGACCAGCAATGAGCTGGGTGCGCAGGGTGGCGTCGTCATCCTCGCCGTGACCCTGACCCGCGCGCCGCTGCTGGTGCCGTTGACAGCCATGCAGGGCAACCTGATCGCTCATTTCGTCGACGAGCGCAGCGACCGGCTGCGGGCGCTGATCGCACCGGCGGCGCTGATCGCCGGCATCGGCGCGGTCGGGGTGGCGGCGGCGGGCCTGGTGGGCCCGTGGTTGCTGCGCGCCGCGTTCGGACCGCAGTACGACGCCGGCGGCACCCTGCTCGCGTGGCTGACCGCGGCAGCGGTGGCGATCGCCCTGCTGACGCTCACCGGCGCCGCGGCGGTGGCGGCTGCCCTGCATCGGGCGTATTCGCTGGGCTGGGTGGGCGCGACGGTGGCGTCGGGATTGCTGCTGCTGTTGCCATGGGGGGATGGGTCGCTGCAGACCCGCAGCGTGGTCGCCCTGTTATGCGGCCCGCTGGTGGGAATCGGCGTCCATCTGGTGGGGCTGGCGCGCGCCGGACGCCCGTCGGGCTGATCCGGCCTGGTCCGGCGTGTAGCTTGTGGTGCATCGAAATGCAATACGCGGGCGTCTGGATCGTCATTCCCGCCTTCAACGAAGCCTCAGTCATCGGCGAGGTGATCGCCGATGTGCGCTCGGTCTTCGACAACGTCGTCTGCGTGGACGACGGCAGCACCGACGGCACCGGGGAGATCGCCCGCCGGACGGGGGCTCACCTGGTGCGCCATCCGATCAACGTGGGTCAGGGCGCGGCGATCCAAACCGGCGTCGAATACGCCCGCAGGCAGCCGGGTGCGCGGGTCTTCGCCACCTTCGACGCCGACGGCCAGCACCGCGTCAAAGACGTCGCCGCGATGATCGACCGGCTGGCCGCGGGCGACGTCGACGTCGTCATCGGAACGCGGTTCGGCCGGCCCGACGGCGGTACCCCGCCGCCGCTGTTCAAGCGGATCGTGCTGCGCACCGCCGCGCGGTTGAGCCGCCGCGGCCGCCGGCTCGGCCTGACCGACACCAACAACGGCCTGCGGGTGTTCAACAAGACGGTGGCCGACGGGCTGAATATCACCATGAGCGGCATGAGCCATGCCAACGAGTTCGTCATGTTGATCGCCGAAAACAACTGGCGTGTGGTTGAAGAACCGGTCGAGGTGCTGTACACCGAATACTCGAAGTCGAAGGGGCAGCCCCTACTCAACGGCGTCAACATCATCTTCGACGGGTTCCTGCGAGGGAGGATTCCAAGGTGAACTGGATCCAGGTGCTGCTGATCGGCTCGATCATGGGGCTGCTGGTCTATCTGCTGCGGTCGCGGCGCAGCGCACGATCCAAGGCCTGGGTCAAGGTCGGCTACGTCCTTTTCGTGCTGGGCGGCATCTATGCCGTGCTGCGGCCCGGCGACACCACCGTGGTGGCGCACTGGTTCGGGATAGGCCGCGGCACCGACCTGATGCTCTACGCGCTGATCATGGCGTTCAGCTTCACCACGTTGAGCACCTATATGCGGTTCAAGGACTTGGAGTTGCGCTACGCGCGACTGGCCCGCGCCGTCGCTCTCGAGGGCGCACAGGCGCCCGAGCAGCGCTAGATAACTGGCCGAGCAGACGCAAAGGCCCCCTTTTTCCGGCGTCAAAAGGGGCCTTTGCGTCTGTTGGGCGTGGCGATCAGGCGGTATGCCGGTGCCGGAAGTACTCCACCGTCCGGCGCACACCCTCGTCTAGCGGAACCTGCGGACGCCAGCCCAAAACCCTTTCGGCTAAGGCAATGTCGAGGCACGATCGCTTCAGATCGCCCAGCCGCGGTGGATAGAACTCGGGATCGTCGGGCCCACCGACAGCGGCCGCCACCATCGAGTGCAGTTCGCGATCCGAGGTCTCTTTGCCCGTGCCGATGTTGAACCGCTGCCCGCCGCCCACATCACCGGAGGCTTTGACGAAGGCCTCCACCACGTCGTCGACGAACACGTAGTCGCGCGTGTTGGTGCCGTCGCCGAACACTTTGGTGGGCTTACCCGACAGCAGCGCCTGGGCGAAGATCGCCACCACGCCCGCCTCGCCGTGCGGATCCTGGCGCGGACCGTAGACGTTGCCCGGCGCGATATGCGAGCAGTCCAGGCGGTACAGATGGCGAAACGTGTTCAGGTATATCTCCCCCGCCACCTTGCCCGCGGCATACGGCGACGCCGGGTCGGTGGGCTCCCGCTCGCTGGTCGGGCACACGGTCGGGGTGCCGTAAATGGATCCGCCGGACGAGGTGTCCACGATTTTGCGGACACCGGCGGCCCGCGCCGCGTCGGCCAGCCGGACCGTACCGATGACGTTGACCGAAGCGTCGAATTGCGGGTCGGCCACCGAGCGCCGCACGTCGATTTGCGCCGCCAGGTGGAACACCACCTCGGGCCTGTGCTCGTCGAGTATCGCGTTCAGATCCGCTGTCACGACGTCCGCCTCGACGAAGTCATGTGCGGGATTGTCGGCCAGATGCTCGAGGTTGGTCGCGCGGCCGGTCGCGAAATTGTCCAGCCCCACAACCGTGTGACCGTCGGCAAGCAGACGGTCGACTAGCGTCGAGCCGATGAAACCGGCCGCCCCGGTGACCAATGCGCGCACCGGCCCACCATACCGGCGGGTCGCCGCGGCCGCGGCCGCGCTCATCGCCGTGCAGCTGGCGTTCCGCGCGGTGCTGGCGTTCGGCGGCTACTTCTACTGGGACGACCTGATTCTCATCGGGAAGGCCGGCACCCAGGGCCTGCTTTCGCCGTCGTACCTGTTCGATGACCACGACGGCCACGTGATGCCGGCCGCCTTCCTGATCGCGGGCGCGCTCACCCGGCTGGCGCCGCTGGTGTGGACCGGACCTGCGATCAGCCTGGTGGTGCTGCAGCTGCTGGCCTCGCTGGCGCTGCTGCGCGCGCTGTACGTCATCCTCGGCTGGCGTCCCGTGCTGCTGATCCCGTTGACGTTCGCGCTTTTTACGCCGCTGGGGGTTCCCGCGTTCGCGTGGTGGGCGGCGGCGCTGAACTCGTTGCCGATGCTGGCCGCGCTGGCCTGGGTGTGCGCCGACGCGATCCTGCTGGTCCGCACCGGCAACCGGCGCTACGCGGTCACCGGCGTGCTGGTCTACTTCGGCGGGCTGTTGTTTTTCGAGAAAGCCGCGGTGATTCCGTTCGTGGCGTTCGCGGTGGCCGTGCTGCTGTGCCACGTGCGGGGTGATCGGGCGGCGCTTGGGGCGGTGTGGAAGGTGTGGCGGGCCGGTGTCTGGCTGTGGGCCGCGTCGCTGGCACTGACCGCCGGCTGGGTAGCGCTCTACCTGACCGTGGTGAACCAGCACCGATGGAGTTCCAACCTGTCGATGACGTGGGACCTGCTGTCCCGGTCGATCACTCACGGCATCGTGCCCGGTCTGGCCGGCGGACCCTGGCACTGGGACCGCTGGGCACCGGCCTCCCCGTGGGCGACACCGGGTCCGGTGGTGATGGCGCTGGGTTGGCTGGTGCTCGTCGTGGTGGTTGCGTTGTCGCTGATCCGCAAACAGCGGATCGGGTTGGTGTGGCTGACCGCGGCCGGCTACATAATCGCCTGCCAGGTGCCGATATATCTGATGCGATCGTCGCGGTTCACCGCGCTCGAGCTGGCCCAGACGCTGCGTTACTTCCCCGACCTCGTCGTCGTGCTGGCGCTGCTGGCCGCCGTGGCATTCTGCGCACCCAACCGGACCGCCGCGCGCTGGCTGGACTCGTCGCCGAAACGCACTGCGGTGTCAGCCGTTTTCGCGATGCTGTTCCTGGCCAGCAGCCTGTATTCCACCGCGACATTTCTGACCAGCTGGCGGGATAACCCGGCCCAGCCGTACCTGCGTCATGCCCGCGCCAGTTTGGCCGCCGCGCACGCGAATTCGGATGCAGCGCTGCTGGATCAAGAAGTCGATCCACTGGTGCTGCAGCGGGTGGCCTGGCCGGAGAACCTGGCCAGTCACATGTTCGCGCTGCTGCACGATCGACCGGAATTTGCCCCGGCGACAACGCAATTGAGGATACTGGACAGCTCGGGCCGGTTGGTCGACGCGAGGGTGACCTGGATCCGGACCATCGTGCCCGGGCCCATGCAGCGGTGCGGCTATTTCGTGCAGCCGGACCAGCCCGGCGCGCTTGATCCTCGACGGTCCGCTGCTGCCGGCCGACTGGACCGTCGAACTCAATTACCTGGCCAACAGCGACGGCTCGATGACGCTGTCGCTTACTGAAGGACCCGACGTCAAAGTTCCGGTGCATCCGGGACTCAACCGGGTCTTCGTCCGGCTGCCGGGCGCCGGCGACGCGATCGCCGTGCGGGCCAACACCACCGCGCTGTCGCTGTGTCTCGCGTCGGGACCAGTGGGTTTTGTCGTGCCGGCCTGACGAACTGGTCCTCGCTGATCGCCGGACATGCCACGAGTACCAGGCGCCTAGCCGGGCCGTTCGGTCGCAGCGGGCAAAACGCGTCGCCGTAACGCGCGAACTGCTGGCCGAGTGTCACGCTGGCGCTACACGGGTGGTCGAGAGTCACCCTGGCGCGACGCTCGGCGCCGAAGATGGAGCCGCCTGGGAGAATCGAACTCCCGACCTATTCATTACGAGTGAATCGCTCTACCGACTGAGCTAAGGCGGCATGCCCGCACGACGGGCGGCACGAGTCTACGGCAGCCGGGCTGGGTCACCCAAGTTCCTGGCCGATGGTGGCGACCATGGCGTCGACGGCGAACTTGGGTTTGACATTGACCGCCAGCGCCTCGCGGCACTGCAGCACAGCTTCGATGCAGCGCAGCAGCCGCTCCGGCGTGGCGTGGGCGGCCAGCGCGGCCACCCGGTCGGTCATGTCCGGGTGATTGGCCCGGACGCCCCCGACTCCCGAAGTAGCCCCAGCCGATACAACCAACGCATCCCGGAAGTACGTGGCCAGGTCGATCAGGGCCCGGTCCAGCGCGTCGCGCGAGGCACGGGTCTGCCGGGACTTCTGCCGTCGCTCCAGGTCCTTGATCGCCCCGGTGGCACCGCGCAACGCCGCACCGGTGCCCTTACCGGTGCCGCCGGCCCCGAGGGCCGTCCGCAGCTCTTCGGTCTCCGCCTCGGCGCGGCCGGCGGTCAGCACCACGGCCTCGGCTTCGGCGGCGGCCACCAACTCCTCGGCCGCCGCGTAGGCCCGCGCCGCCGTCGCGGCGTCGCGCACCAGGCCCAGCGCTCGCTCCCGCCGCTGCCGGGCGTCGGGATCGGTGGCCAGCCGCCGCGCCCGCCCCACATGCCCACCGCTGACCGACGCCGCCCAGTTCGCCGTGTCGGCGGCCAGGCCGTCGCCATCGATCAGCACCTGCGCGATGGCCTCGGTCGACGGAGTGACCAGCGCGACATGCCGGCACCGGGACCGCAGCGTGACCGCGATGTCCTCGGGATCGACCGACGGCGCGCACAGCAGGAACACCGTCGACGGCGGCGGTTCCTCGACCACCTTGAGCAGGGCGTTCGCGGCGCCCTCGGTCAGCCGATCGGCGTCCTCGATCACCACGATCTGCCGTCGCCCGGTGGTCGGACGGCGCGACGCGATCTGGACGATGGCGCGCATCTCGTCCACACCGATGGACAGGCCTTCGGGAATCACCCGCCGTACGTCGGCGTGAGTGCCGGCCATCGTCGTCGTACAGGCCCGGCAGCGCCCGCATCCAGGGCCGCCGTCCTTGAAGTCCCCAGTGCATTGCAGGGCGGCCGCAAAGCACAGCGCCGCAACCGAGCGCCCGGACCCCGGCGGCCCGGTGATGAGCCACGCATGTGTCATAGTCCCGTCGTCCGCCGCGGTGTGAGCCGAATCACCACGCGCGGCCCTGGCGGCGGCCAGCAGCTCGGCTTCCACCGCTTCCTGGCCTACCAGCCGCGTAAACACCCCGGACATCATGGGCAACAGTAGTGACACCCGCCGACGGATACCGATCGGCCACCATATCGCGACACTTCCGTGATCTTTCGCCATCTTTGGGCAAGTTCGCGCGACTTGCCGAGCCGGTTTTAGGTTTCCGACAAGTCCCCGCCGCCCGATACGGTGGGCAGATGGCAACCCCGGCGGCGGCACTGCCCGGGCGGATAAGTGCGTTCGTCCGGTGGGTTGTGCGCACCCCGTGGCCGGTGTTCTCGCTGAGCATGCTGCAGGCCGACATCATCGGCGCCCTTTTCGTGCTCGGCTTCCTGCGTTACGGATTGCCACCTCAGGACCGCATCCAGCTACAGGATCTGCCGCCGCTCAACCTGGCGGTCTTCGTTGCCTCGGTGATGATCGTGTTTCTCGCCGGGTTCGCGGTGAACCTGAAACTGCTGGTGCCCGTTTTCCGGTGGCAGCGCCGCGACAACATGCTCGACGAGGCCGATCCGGCCGCCACCGAAGTGGCCCGCAGCCGCGCGCTGCGCATGCCCTACTACCGCACCCTGATCAGCCTGGCGTCCTGGGGTGTCGGAGGCGTGGTATTCATCGTCGCCAGTTGGTCGGTGGCCAAGTATGCGGCGCCGGTCGTTGCGGTCGCCACCGCGCTGGGCGCCACCGCGACCGCGATTATCGGCTACCTGCAGTCCGAGCGGGTGCTACGGCCGGTGGCCGTGGCCGCCCTGCGCAGCGGTGTGCCCGAGAACGTCAAGGCACCCGGCGTCATCCTGCGGGTGATGCTGACCTGGGTGCCATCCACCGGTGTGCCCCTGGTGGCGATCGTGCTGGCGGTGGTGGCGGACAAGATCTCCCTGCTGCACGCCGAGCCGGAGAAGTTGTTCAATCCCATCCTGCTGCTGGCGCTGGCGGCGTTCGTCATCGGGCTGGTCAGCATCTGGTTGGTGGCCATGTCGATCGCCGACCCGCTGCGGCAGCTGCGCTGGGCGCTGTCCGAGGTGCAGCGTGGTAACTACAACGCCCACATGCAGATCTACGACGCCAGCGAACTGGGGCTGCTGCAAGCCGGCTTCAACGACATGGTCCGCGACCTGTCCGAGCGGCAGCGGCTGCGCGACCTGTTCGGTCGCTACGTCGGCGAAGACGTGGCCCGCCGGGCGCTGGAGCGCGGCACCGAGTTGGGTGGACAGGAACGCGACGTCGCCGTGCTGTTCGTGGACCTGATCGGCTCCACCCAGCTCGCCTCAACCCGACCGCCGGCCGAGGTGGTCCACCTGCTCAACGAGTTCTTCCGGGTGGTGGTGGACAGCGTCGGCCGGCACGGCGGGTTCGTCAACAAGTTCCAGGGCGACGCCGCGCTGGCGATCTTCGGCGCACCCATCGAACACCCGGACGCGTCCGGGGGCGCGCTGGCGGCCGCCCGTGAGCTGCACGACGAACTGCTACCGGTGCTGGGTAGCGCGGAGTTCGGCATCGGCGTGTCGGCCGGGCGCGCGATCGCCGGCCACATCGGCGCGCAGGCCCGGTTCGAGTACACCGTGATCGGCGACCCGGTCAACGAGGCCGCCCGGCTCACCGAATTGGCCAAACTCGAAGACGGCCACGTGCTCGCGTCGGCGATCGCGGTCAGCGGCGCGCTCGATGCCGAGGCGCTGTGCTGGGATGTCGGCGAAGTCGTCGAGCTGCGCGGGCGCACCGCCCCCACCCAGCTGGCCCGGCCGCTGAACCTGGCCCCGTCAGAGCGTGCCACCGGGGCAGGCGCCATCGAAGAGGTGTCCAGCGAGATCATGTGACCCGCCGGGGCCGCGTCAGCTGCGCTTGGCTGCCTTTTTCGCGGGCGCCTTCTTGGCGGGCGCCTTTCGGGTGGTCTTCTTGGCGGGCCTCTTGGCCGGACCGCGGGCCCGTCGATCGGCCAGCAACTCGGCGGCGCGCTCGTCGGTGATCGTCGCCACGTCGTCGCCCTTGCGCAGGCTGGCGTTGGTCTCGCCGTCGGTGACGTACGGCCCGAATCGGCCGTCCTTGATCAGCATCGGCTTGCCGGACGCCGGATCGGTCCCCATTTCGCGCAGCGGCGGCGCCGAAGCGCTTTGCCGGCCAGGACGTTTCGGCTCGGCGTAAATCTTCAGCGCTTCGTCGAGCGTGATGGTGAACATCTGGTCTTCGGTTGCCAGTGATCGAGAATCGTTGCCGCGCTTCAGGTATGGGCCATAGCGCCCGTTCTGCGCCGTGATCTCGTCACCGGAAGCAGGGTCCACACCGACCACCCGCGGCAGCGAAAGCAGCTTCAGCGCATCGTCGAGAGTGACCGTCTGCAAGTCCATGCTCCGAAGCAGCGAACCGGTCCGGGGTTTGGGGCCTTGAGAAACGGAGCCTTTCTTGCCCTTCTTAGCCCCCTGATCCGCTTCGCCGTCGGCCCCGCCGTCTTCGGGCTTGGGCAGGATCTCGGTCACGTAGGGTCCGTAGCGGCCGTCTTTGGCGACGATCTCGTGGCCGGTTGCCGGATCCACTCCCAGGACGCGTCCCTCTTGCGGTGTGGCGAAGAGCTCTTCGGCCACCTCGAGCGTCAGCTCGTCAGGGGTGAGCGTGCCGTTGAGGTTGGCCCGCTGCGGCGTTGGCTCGCCGTCGTCGCCCACCACCAGGCGTTCCAGGTACGGCCCGTTCTTGCCCACCCGAACATAGATGGGGCGGCCCTGGGCATCGTCAAAAAGCTTGATGGAGTTTACTTCTCGCGCGTCAATGCCTTCGAGATTGACACCGACCAGCTTCTTCAGGCCGCCGGAGCGGGCTATCGAGTGGGGCACGCCGTGGTCGCCGCCGAAGTAGAAGGCGTTGAGCCAGTTGGTCCGTTGTTCGTGCCCGTTGGCGATCTCGTCGAGTTCGTCTTCCATCGCCGCGGTGAAGTTGTAGTCGACCAGCCGGCCGAAATGCTGCTCCAGCAGCCCGATGACGGCGAACGCGACCCAGGACGGCACCAGGGCGCTGCCCCTCTTGTGCACGTAGCCGCGGTCCTGGATCGTCTTGACGATCGACGAGTAGGTCGACGGCCGGCCGATGCCCAGCTCCTCGAGCGCCTTGACCAACGACGCTTCGGTGTAGCGGGCCGGCGGGTTGGTGGCGTGCCCGTCCGGGGTCAACTCGACGGCATCCAGCCGCTGACCCGGGGTCAGATGGGGCAGCCGGCGTTCCGCGTCGTCGGCCTCGCCGCCGGCCAGCTCGTCGACGGTTTCCACGTAGGCCTTGAGGAACCCGGGGAAGGTCAGGGTGCGCCCGCTGGCGGAGAACACCACATCCTGGTTTCCGCCAGGCCCGCCCGCCACACCCGCGATCCGCAGGCTCAGCGTGGTGCCGCGCGCGTCGGCCATCTGCGAGGCCACTGTGCGCTGCCAGACCAGCTCGTAGAGCCGGAATTCGTCGCCGTCCAGCTCGCGGCGCACCGCGTCCGGGGTGGCGAACGTCTCGCCGGCCGGCCGGATCGCCTCGTGCGCCTCCTGAGCGTTCTTCACCTTGCGGGTGTACTGACGCGGTGACGGAGCGACGTACTCCGCGCCGTAGAGCTGACGCGCCTGGGTGCGCGCCGCGTTGATCGCCGACTCCGACAGGGTGGTGGAATCGGTTCGCATATAAGTGATGTAGCCGTTTTCGTACAGCCGCTGCGCGATGCTCATCGTCCGCTCCGCGGAGAACCGCAACTTGCGGCTGGCCTCCTGCTGCAGCGTCGACGTCATGAACGGCGGGTACGGACGCCGGGTGTAGGGCTTCTCCTCCGCCGACGCCACGGTCAGCTCCGCCCCGTGCAAACCCTGCGCCAGCGCGGTCGCGCGCGCCTCGTCCAGGACTGTGACTTCGTGGGCCTTGCGCAGCGCACCCTGCGAGTCGAAATCGCGTCCGGTGGCGACCCGCAATCCGTCGAGGCTGGTCAGCCGCGCGCTGAAGGTCGGCGGCTGGGCCTGCGGGTCGGACACACTGGCGTCCAGCTGGGCAATGATGTCCCAGTAGGACGCGCTGCGGAACGCCATCCGTTCGCGCTCCCGCTGCACGATGATGCGGGTGGCCACCGACTGCACCCGGCCCGCGGACAGCTTGGGCGCGACCTTCTTCCACAGCACCGGGCTGACCTCGTAGCCGTACAGCCGGTCCAGGATACGTCGGGTCTCCTGCGCATCGACCAGGTCGATGTCCAGGTCGCGCGGATTCTCGGCGGCCTCCAGGATCGCCGGCCTGGTGATCTCGTGGAACACCATCCGCTTGACGGGGACGCGCGGCTTCAGGGTTTCCAGCAGGTGCCAGGCGATGGCTTCGCCCTCGCGGTCACCATCCGTGGCCAGGTAAAGCTCGTCGACGTCTTTGAGCAGGCCCTTCAGCTCGCTGACGGTGTGCTTTTTCTCGGGGCTGATGATGTAAAGCGGCTCGAAGTCGGCGTCGACGTTGACCCCGAGCCTGGCCCACGGTTCGGACTTGAACTTCGCGGGCACGTCCGCCGCGGCTCGGGGCAGGTCGCGGATGTGCCCCCGGGAGGACTCGACGATGTAAGCCGAGCCCAGGTAGCCGGCCAGTTTGCGCGCTTTGGTGGGCGACTCGACAATAACGAGTCGCCGCAGGCTCCCATTTCCGCTGCTGCGGGTCCTTACTGACTTGGCGTCAGCCAACTGCGCTCCATCTCATATCCCGCCCTATTTATCCCACCCTCTGCCTGTGGGCACCTGACAATTTCGCACCCGAGGGTAGGCCTGCGCAAACCGGCACCCCGGAAAGCCGCCCCTAAAGGACCGTCAAACCCGGGGCCACAGCGCCAACGCCTCGGCGCCGTCGGGGGGTTCCCCCACGTTCTCTACCAGGCGCGATAGCCTTCGACGGCCGCTGATCCGAAGCGCCGGCCGACCGCTGCGGGTGCCAATCAGGGTGGGTGCAATCCCGACCCGCATCAGAGCCGACGCCAGCGGTGAATGGGTGTCCGGTGCGTGCGGATCCAGACCCAGCAGATAGCGATCGGCCTCCGGGCTGCCGGCCGCCAGGGTCCACGCCCGCAGCTCGCGCGGCCCGGGCAGCCACCGCGGCGGCACCGTCTTGACCGCGCCGCGGGTCCACTCGGCGGCGATCGGGCGCAGCAGCGGGCTCACCGCCGTCCGCACCAGGGGAGTGTCTTCGTCGGTGCGGGTGATCTCGGGTTCCAGACCGGCCTCGTGAATCATCTCGGCCAGTGCCGAGGCGCGCCAGAGCTGATCTACCACCACCGAGAGCCGGGCACCCGCAGTGTCAGGGCCGCCGACCGTCACGATCTGGCCCGAGGCCGCCAGCACCCCGGCGAGATCGGCGACCGCGGGCGGCACCGACTCCGCTGTGAAGAAGGAAAGCTGGCTCACGCCACCGACAGTATGCCTAGTCGGCGATCCGCGCCTTCAAGTCTGCGGCGCGGCGGCGCTTCGGGGCGACCCTGCGCAACGAGAACCCCCCGGCCGCACCGACTAACTCGGGACTGCACGGGGGGTTTCGTCAGAATCGACTCTTTCTTAGACGGAGCGGACTCCAGTGGCCTGGGGGCCCTTGGGGCTGTGGCCGATCTCGAACTCGACCTTCTGGTTTTCTTCAAGGGTGCGGAAGCCCGTTCCCTGGATCTCCGTGTAGTGGACAAACACATCGGCGGAACCGTCCTCGGGGGCAATGAAGCCGAACCCCTTCTCCGCGTTGAACCACTTCACAGTTCCCTGTGGCATTTCTCGATCTTTCCTTTTCTTCAGGGTGCGGTGCACCGCCTTTCGGTGCCCCGGGCCAAGCTACGACCGCCATACCCAGCGGAGTCGCCGGAACTTCACCCGACAGATAACCTTCGCAGGAACCGCGGCCGCAACGTCGATCCTGCGAAAGTTTGACACGAACACAGAAGCTGCGACCGCCCAACAGTCAACCATGTTCATCGCGTCGGCGACAGACTCAAGTCGCTGGTGGATTCTCGAAAGGACGGACTCGTAACCCCGGCGTCATCCAGACGCCAAATTTCGGAGGCCGAGCAGGGCCGAGAAGGGCTTGAGATGGCGAGTTTCGGCAGCGAACTGCTTGCCGCGGCGCTCGCCGGAACCGCGCCAGACGAACACCCGCTGCGACACGTCGCCGAGCTGCCGCCGCGGCGCGGCCGGCCGCACGGTTGGCCGGCGTGGGCCGAGCCCGACGTGATTCGCGCGTTCACCGAGCGCGGCATCGGCGCACCATGGTCGCACCAGGCGCACGCCGCGGAGCTGGCCCACGCCGGCCGTCATGTGGTGGTGAGCACCGGCACCGCGTCGGGAAAATCACTGGCCTATCAACTCCCCGTGCTCAACGCGCTGGCGACGGACCCGCGGGCCCGTGCGCTGTACCTGTCGCCTACCAAGGCGCTCGGTCACGACCAGCTGCGCGCCGCGCACGCACTGGCCGCGGCGGTGCCGCTCGATGATGTAGCGCCGACGGCCTACGACGGCGACAGTCCCCCCGAGGTGCGCCGTTTTGCCCGCGAGCGCTCCCGATGGGTGTTCTCCAATCCGGACATGACCCACCTGTCGGTGTTGCGAAACCATGCCCGCTGGGCGGCCCTGCTGCGCAACCTCCGGTTCGTGATCGTCGACGAATGTCATTACTACCGTGGGGTTTTCGGCTCGAATGTGGCGATGGTGTTGCGGCGCCTGTTGCGGCTGTGCGCGCGCTACTCGGCTGCGCCGACGGTGATTTTCGCCAGCGCGACGACGGACTCGCCGGGCGCGACGGCCGCCGAACTGATCGGGCAACCCGTCGAGGAGGTCCTTGACGACGGCTCACCGCAGGGGGCCCGCACCGTGGCGTTGTGGGAGCCCGCGCTGCGGGCCGACCTGATCGGCGAGAACGGCGCCCCGGTGCGCCGGTCGGCGGGCGCCGAGGCGGCGCGGGTGATGGCCGACCTGATCGCCGAGGGAGCGCAGACTTTGACGTTCGTCCGGTCGCGCCGCGCCGCGGAACTCACCGCGCTGGGCGCCCAGGCGCGGCTGGACGACATCGCCCCCGACCTGTCGCCCATGGTGGCGTCGTATCGGGCCGGTTATCTCGCCGAGGACCGCAGCGCTTTGGAGCACGCTCTTGCCCAGGGCCGGCTGCGCGGTCTGGCCACCACCAACGCCTTGGAGTTGGGTGTCGATATCGCCGGGCTGGACGCGGTGGTGCTGGCCGGCTTTCCCGGGACGGTGGCGTCATTCTGGCAGCAGGCCGGCCGGTCGGGCCGCCGCGGCCAGGGCGCGCTGGTGGTGCTGATCGCTCGCGACGACCCGTTGGACACGTATCTGGTGCACCACCCCGGTGCACTGCTGGACAAGCCGGTGGAGCGGGTCGTGATCGATCCGGGCAATCCCTACCTCCTTGGGCCGCAGTTGTTGTGTGCGGCCACCGAACTGCCGCTCGACGACGCCGAGGTTCGGTCCCTGGGCGCCGAGCGGGTGGCCGAGGGTCTGGTGGACGACGGGTTGCTGCGGCGGCGGTCCGGCAAGTACTTTCCGGCGCCCGGCCTGGAACCCCATGCCGCGGTGGACATCCGCGGCTCGACGGGCGGCCAGGTCGCCATTGTGGAGGCAGACACCGGGCGGCTGCTGGGCAGCGCGGGGGTGGGTCAGGCCCCGGCGTCGATCCACCCGGGAGCGGTGTACCTGCACCAGGGCGACAGCTACGTCGTCGACTCGCTGGATCTGCACGAAGGGATCGCGTTCGTGCACGCCGAGGATCCCGGATATGCCACGTTCGCACGGGAACTCAGCGATATCGCGGTCACCGGTGCCGGTGAACGACTCGCGTTCGGGCCCGTGACGCTGGGTCTGGTGCCGGTGACCGTGACCAACCAGGTGGTCGGATATCTGCGCCGGCGGCTGTCCGGAGAGGTGATCGACTTCGTCGAGCTGGACATGCCCGAGCACGTCTTGGCCACGACCGCGGTGATGTACACCATCACCCCTGATGCGTTGTTGAACAACAGCATTGGAGGAATTGACGGGCCCCGGATCCCCGGATCGTTGCACGCCGCCGAGCACGCCGCCATTGGTCTGCTGCCGTTGGTGGCCAGCTGCGACCGGGGTGACATCGGCGGCATGTCGACCGCTATCGGGCCGGACGGGCTGCCCAGCGTCTTTGTCTACGACGGCTATCCGGGCGGGGCGGGATTCGCCGAGCGCGGTTTCCGCCGGGCCCGAACGTGGTTGGGTGCCACCGCTGCGGCCATCGAGGCATGCGAATGCCCGAGCGGATGCCCGTCGTGTGTGCAGTCCCCCAAGTGCGGCAACGGCAACCACCCGCTGGATAAGGCGGGTGCCGTGCTGGTGCTGCGCCTGGTGCTGGCGGAGCTGGGTCACCAGGATGGCGGGCCGAGGCTCGCGCTCTAGCAGATTTGCTGAGTCGCGAGCAGAATAGGTTTAACTCGTACTGAGTGCACTTAATCGGGACACCGGTGGGGAGGTGTCGCATGTCATTCGTGATCGCGGTGCCGGAGGCGTTGGGGGCAGCGGCTACGGACATGGCAAATATCGGCTCGACCCTTGGGGCGGCCAACGCGGCCGCGGCGGCGCAGACGACGGACTTGCTGGCCGCAGCCGAGGATGAGGTGTCGGCGGCCATCGCGGCACTGTTCTCCGGGCACGGCCAGGGGTATCAGGCGCTCGGTGCGCAGGCGGCGGCGTTTCATGAGCAGTTTGTGCAGGCCTTGAGCGTGGGTGCGGGGACATATGCCAGCGCCGAGGCCGCCAATGTTTCGCCCCTGCAAGAGCTACTGAACTTGATCAACGCGCCCGTCCAGTCACTTACCGGGCGCCCGCTGATCGGCAACGGCGCCAACGCGGCCCCGGGTACCGGGCAAAACGGCGCGCCCGGCGGGTGGTTGCGGGGCGACGGCGGGGCCGGCGGGTCGGGCGCGTCCGGCGGAAACGGCGGTAACGGCGGGGCCGCCGGGTTGTTAGGCACCGGCGGGGCCGGTGGGGCCGGCGGGATCGCATCGTCTGGCACCGCCGGGACCGGTGGAACCGGCGGGCGTGGCGGGTTGCTGTGGGGCAACGGCGGGGTCGGCGGCACCGGCGGGATCGCAACGGTCGGCGGGACCGGCGGGACCGGCGGGGTCGGCGGCGCTGGCGGCCTGTTGGGCGCCGGCGGGGCCGGCGGGGACGGCGGGGCGGGCTATGGTTCCGTCGTCGGGAACGGCGGGGCCGGCGGGGCCGGCGGGGCCGGCGGGCTGCTTGGCGGACTGCTCGGTGTCGGCGGCGGCAACGGCGGGAATGGCGGGTTCGGCGATGTGGGGGGTGCCGGTGGCGCCGGAGGCAATGCCGGCGTGCTCGCGGGCCCCGGCGGACCCGGCGGACAAGGGGGATTCGGCCTGGTCACTGGTGGCCACGGCGGGCATGGCGGCAATGCCGGCCTGCTGTTCGGCCCCGGCGGTGATGGCGGAATGGGCAATACCGGCGCCACGGCTGGTGGGGTCGGCGGGCACGGCGGCAATGCCGGCTTGCTGTTCTCCAACGGCGGAGCCGGCGGGGCCGGCGGATTGAGCCAAGCCGGCAACGGTGGGGCCGGCGGCGCCGGCGGCGACGCCAGCCTGCTTGGCGACGGCGGGATCGGCGGGGCCGGCGGCGCCGGCTTTGCTGGCAAGGGCGGTGTCGGCGGGGCCGGCGGCAAGGCCGGATTGCTGTTGGGCGACGGCGGTGCCGGCGGGGAAGGCGGATTTGGCGATCTCGGCGGCGCACCCGGCGGGGCCGGCGGCAACGGAGCGCTGATCGGCAACGGCGGCAACGGCGGCATCGGCGGCACCGGCAGCCCACACGGTGCCACTGGAGCAGGCGGTACCAGCGGGCGGGTGTTGGGCGCAGACGGATTCAACGCGCCGACCAGCACCTCGCCGCTGCACGTCGCGCAGCAGAACGCGATCAACGCGATCAACACGCAGATCCAGACACTTACCGGCCGCCCGCTGATCGCCAACGGCGTCCCCGGGACGCCGGGCGGCGGGCAAAGCGGCACGCCCGGCGGTTGGCTGCTTGGCGACGGCGGGGCCGGCGGCGCCGGCGCGGCCGGCCATCAAGGCGGTGCCGGCGGGGCTGCGGGGCTATGGGGTACCGGCGGCGCCGGGGGGGCCGGCGGGAACTCGACGAGCGGCACCGCCGGGGCCGGCGGAGCCGGCGGGGCCGGCGGATTGCTGTCCGGCAACGGCGGGGTCGGCGGCGGCGGCGGATCCTCAACATCCGGCGGGACCGGCGGGGCGGGCGCAGTCGGCGGGAACGGCGGGCTGTTGGGTGCCGGCGGAGGCGGCGGGGCCGGCGGCATCAGTGCTGCCGTCGGCGGGGACGGCGGGGGCGGCGGGTACGGCGGGACCGGCGGTCTACTTGGCGGGCTGCTTGGCGCCGGTGGCGGTCATGGCGGGAACGGCGGATATGGCCAATTCGTCCCTGGTGATGCTGGCTTCGGCGGCAACGCCGGTGGCCTGTTCCTCGGGAACGGCGGGGTCGGCGGCGTCGGCGGGAGCAGCGAAGGCAACGGCGGGAACGGCGGGAACGGCGGCGCTGGCGGCCTGCTGTTCGGCGACGGCGGCGCCGGCGGCACCGGCGGAGTCAGCGTGGACAACATCGGACAAGGCGGGAACGGCGGGAACGGCGGCGCCGGCCTGCTGCTCTCGACCGGCGGAGCCGGCGGGGCCGGCGGATTCAGCGGTTCTGGCGATGGTGGGGCCGGGGGCAACGCCGGCCTCTGCTTCCTGCTGGGCGACGGCGGAGCCGGCGGCGGCGGCGGATCCTCAGGAGCAGCCGGCGGGCACGGCGGGCTGGGCGGAATCGGCGGATTCGGCGGCCTGTGGGGCAGCGGCGGCGCCGGCGGCGCCGGCGGGGAGGGCCTAGTGGCCGGTGGCGCCGGTGGTAGCGGCGGCAATGGCGCGTTTATCGGTAACGGCGGCAACGGCGGCAACGGCGGGGCCGGCCCAACGCACGCCACCAACGGCGCTGGCGGCACCGGCGGGAACCCAGGGCCGCTGCTCGGCGAAAGCGGCATCAACGGGTTGATGTAGCCGGACGAAGGGTTCTTGCGACTGTTGGAGGTGTCACATGTCGTTCGTGATCGCGTTACCGGAGACGCTGGCGGCAGCGGCGACGGATATGGCCAATATCGGCTCGACCCTCAACGCGGCAAACGCGGCGGCGGCGGCCCCGACGACGGGGCTGCTGGCCGCGGCCGAAGACGAGGTGTCGACGGCCATCGCGGCCCTGTTCTCCGGGCACGCCCAGGGCTATCAGGCGCTTAGTGCGCAGGCGGCGGAGTTCCATGCCCAGTTTGTGCGCGCGCTGACCGCCGGCGCGGGCGCCTATGCCGCCGCAGAGGCCGCCAACACCTCGCCCTTCCAGGAACTGCTCAACCTGATCAACGCGCCGACCCTGGCACTGACCGGGCGCCCGCTGATCGGCAACGGCGCTAACGGGGCCCCGGGCTCGGGGCAAAACGGCGCGCCCGGCGGGTGGTTGGGCGGTGACGGCGGGGCCGGCGGCTCCGGCGGGCCGGGCCATCTCAACGGCGGTGCCGGCGGGGCTGCCGGGCTGTCGGGCACCGGCGGGGCCGGCGGCGCCGGCGGGGGCGCATCGAGCGGCACCGCCGGGGCCGGCGGCCCAGGCGGGGCCGGCGGACTGCTGTCCGGCAGCGGCGGGGTCGGCGGCGACGGCGGGGTGGGCGTGTCTGGCGCGGTCGGCGGCGACGGCGGGGCCGGCGGTGCCGGCAGGCTGATGGGCGCCGGCGGGCTCGGTGGCGCCGGCGGATTCGGCGATGGTGGCGGGGGTTCCGGCGGGGCCGGCGGGACCGGTGGGCTTTTGGGCGGCCTAGTCGGTGCGGGCGGCGGGAACGGCGGCGCTGGCGGTCTCAGCGGTGGCAGCCCAGGTGGTGCCGGCGGAGCCGGCGGCAGCGCAGGGCTGATCGCCGGCCCCGGCGGCTCCGGTGGCGCCGGCGGTCTCTCCCTAGATGGAGCCGGCGGGCTCGGCGGGAACGGCGGCGATGCCGGCCTGCTGTTTGGCCCCGGCGGGGTGGGCGGGGCCGGTGGAACCAGCCAATTGGGGGCCGGCGGCGCCGGCGGGCACGGCGGCGCCGCCGGCATGCTGGTCTCCACGGGCGGGGCCGGCGGGACCGGCGGGGCCGGCGGAGGTGGTGCCGGCGGGGCCGGCGGGACCGGCGGCGACGCCAGCCTGCTTGGGGCCGGCGGGGCCGGCGGGGCCGGCGGGACCGGCGGAGTTGACGCCGGCGGGCACGGCGGGGCCGGCGGCAGGGCCGGCCTGGTGATGGGCAACGGCGGCGCCGGCGGCGCCGGCGGGCAGGGCGCGACCGTCGGCGGTCACGGCGGCGCCGGCGGCAACGGCGTGCTGATCGGCAACGGCGGCAACGCCGGCAACGGCGGGACCGGCATGACACATGGCGGCATCGGTGCCGGCGGCATCAGCGGGCTGCTGTTGGGCCTGGACGGCTTTAACGCTCCCGCCAGCACCTCGCCACTGCACACCCTGCAGCAACAGGTGCTCAACGCGATCAACGCGCCCATCCAGGCACAGACCGGGCGGCCGCTGATCGGCAACGGCGCACCCGGTGCAGCGGGCTCCGGGCACAACGGTGCGCCCGGCGGGTGGTTGCTGGGTGACGGCGGGGCCGGCGGGTCGGGCGGTCCGGGCCATCTCAACGGCGGGGCCGGCGGGGCAGCCGGGCTGGCCGGTACCGGCGGGGCCGGCGGGGCTGGCGGGAACTCATCGTCCGGCGACGGCGGTGCCGGCGGTGCCGGCGGGGCTGGCGGGTTGATGGCCGGCGACGGCGGGGCCGGCGGAAACGGCGGAGCCGCACCAGCCGGCTCGGCCGGTGGCGCCGGCGGAAACGGCGGAGCCGGCGGACTGCTTGGCGCCGGCGGGGCCGGCGGATTCGGCGGATCCAGCCAATTTGGCATCGGCGGAAACGGCGGAGCCGGCGGAGCCGGCGGGGCCGGCGGACTACTCGGCGGGCTGGTCGGTGCCGGCGGCGGTAATGGCGGCGGCGGCGGGTCCAGCAGCGGCGGCGGGGGTGCCGGCGGAGCCGGCGGCAATGGCGGCCTGCTCGCCGGTGCCGGCGGCGCAGGCGGGGCCGCCGGGTACGGCCAGGGCGGCGGCATTGGCCCGACAGGCGGGGCCGGCGGTAACGCTGGCCTGCTGTTCGGGACCGGCGGGGCCGGCGGGACCGGCGGAGTTGGCGGCGGGACCGGCGGAACCGGCGGCAACGCCGGCCTGCTGATCTCCAGCGGTGGCGTCGGCGGGGACGGCGGAATTGGCGGGAACGGCGGAACCGGCGGAACCGGCGGCAACGCCGGCCTGCTCGGCTCCGGCGGGATCGGCGGGGCCGGCGGAGTCGGCCTTGCTGGCGTCGGCGGGCACGGCGGCACCGGCGGCAACGCCGGCCCGCTGTCGGGCGGCGGCGGTGCCGGCGGCGCCGGCGGTGAGGGCGGGACCAACGGTGGTCACGGCGGCGACGGCGGCAGCGCCGTGCTGATCGGCAACGGCGGCAACGGTGGCAACGGCGGGCTCGGCCCGACGCCCGCCACCACCGGCAAGCGCGGCGCCGGCGGCGCGGCCGGCCTGCTGTTCGGCGCGAACGGACTCGACGGGCTGCCGTAGCCGGACTGCTCCCGCCGGCGAGCCGCTCTTCGGCCAGCAGGGCCGCTATAGGCTGGCGTGGCCGACGGGCCCAATGCGCCAGCAAAGCTGACGTGCTTTAGCTGAATTTGGCATGGTCCGTCCACCATATGGTGGACTCATATCGAATCCATTTGATCGGGCACTATCCGCGTTATCGGGACCCGTTGGGAAATAACACATGTCGTTCGGCACTGTCACGTTGATGGGTGTGGGTGACCTGGGAGGATCGGTGGGTGAGCACCGCAACGGCGTCGTACAAAGGCCACCGCTACCCGGTCGAAATCATCAACCACAGCGTGTGGCTCTATTTCAGGTTCCCGTTGAGCTTTCGTGAGGTCGAGGAGCTGATGCTGGTGCGTGGTGTCGTGGTCAGCTATGAGACGATCCGGCGCTGGTGTGTCAAGTTTGGGCAGGCCTACGCTAACCAGCTGCGCGCGCGGCGCCCGCGCCCCGGCGACAAGTGGCACCTTGACGAGGTCTTCGTGAAGATCAACGGCAAGCTGTGTTACCTGTGGCGCGCGGTCGACCAGCACGGCAACGTGCTCGACGTTCTCGTACAGGCACGGCGAAACGCCAAGGCAGCTAAGCGGTTCTTTCGTAAGCTGCTCAAGGCCCTGCGGTATGTGCCGCGGGTGATTGTTACCGACAAGCTGGCCAGCTACGGGGTCGCTCACCGCGAGCTGATGCCGTCGGTGACTCACCGCCGCTCCAGGTACCTCAACGATCGAGCCGAGAACTCTCACCAACCCAGCCGACAGCGTGAACGGGCGATGAAACGGTTTAAATCGGTGCGCCATGCCCAACGGTTCCTGTCAGCCTTCAGCGGGATTTCCGCACATTTTCGGCCCCGACGGCATCTGCTCAGCGCGACCGGATGGCGAACCGAGATGGCTCAACGCTTCGCGGTCTGGGTTGAGGTTACCGCGCTCGACGCTGCCGCCTGAAATGTCAACGACCCAAGGCTGATCCATCGCTACAGCTCCAAAACCAACTGCACCACTACACATTCCAATTAACGTGACAGTGCCATGGTGCTGGCGTTCGTCAACCTCAACCATGGGTCGTGAAGCGTCGCTGCATCGGGCGAGGCCGTCGGCGCGGGTAAGGGTGGCTATGGAGTCGATGACCGCCCGGAAGTAGTAACCGCAGTAGCCCTTTTAGCCTGTCGGTGGAGCGGCTGGCTGCGTATGGTGAGCCGGTGGAGGGCACCCCGTTCGGGCGTTATCGCCTTATCGAGTTGTTGGGCCGCGGTGGCATGGGCGAGGTGTGGCGCGCGCACGACACGGCGGCCAACAACCGAACTGTGGCGATCAAACTGCTGCCGCCGCAGCTGGCTGCCGACCCCACGTTTGTGCAGCGGTTCCGCCGGGAAGCCGATGCGGCCGCAGGGCTGAACAACCCGCACATCATTCCCATCCACCAATACGGCGAGATCGACGGCAGGCTCTACGTCGACATGCGGCTCATCGAAGGTCGCGACCTCCAAGAAGTGCTGGCCGACGGGCCGCTCGAACCAGGGCGGGCGGTGCGGATCGTTGAGCAGGTGGCCAAGGCGCTGCACGCCGCGCACAAGATCGGCTTGGTGCACCGCGACGTCAAGCCGTCCAACGTCCTCCTCGACGAGGACGACTTCGCGTACCTGATCGATTTCGGCATCGCTCGCGCCGCCGACCAGACCCGAATGACCGGCACCGGCGGCATCATCGGCAGCTGGCCCTACATGTCCCCGGAGCGGCTTCGCGCCGGCCAGGTCGACGCACGCGCCGACATCTACGCGTTGGCGTGCGTGCTCTATGAGTGTCTGACCGGCAGCACGCCGTATCCCGGAGACAACTTCGAACAGCAAATGACCGCGCACTTGATGGAGCCGCCGCCGCGCCCGTCGAGCACCGATCCCAACATTCCCAAGCAGGTCGACCAGGTGATCGCCACCGGCATGGCCAAAGACCCCGACCAGCGCTATGCCACCACCGTCGAATTGGCCGACGCCGCCCACGACGCCATCACCACCCCGCTCGCACCACCCAGCGAACCCACGCTGCTCGACAACGCGCCCCGACCCGCGCCCGCCCGCCCTGCCAAAAAGGTGCCACCCCCGCCCACACCAAAACCGGCGCGGCAACAGTCAGCCAAACCCACCCAACCCGCGACCCAACAACGCCCACCCGGCCGGCCGCCTGTCCCACAACCCCGACCCGCCGACCGCCCGCCCCCCGCCACCGGCACCCCGCCACGGCAGCCGTGGTGGCGCCGACCGGCCATCGTGATCCCGGCTGCCCTGTTGACCGTGGCCGTCATCGTCGCCGCCATTGTCATAACCAGCCAGCGGCACGGGAACTCGAACGGCCCTCAGATCACGCGGCCCACCAGCCAAACCCAAACTGCGCAATCCGCATACGGTCCTCAAGTCACGCTGCCGTTCACCGGCCTCCCCGGCGATGTGGCGGTGGACACCGCCGGTGACCTCTACGTCGCCGACGGCTACGACGCCAGCAACAGCCGGGTGCTCAAACTGGCGGCGGGCTCGAACACCCAGACGGTGTTGCCGTTCACCGGGCTCAACGCCCCCTTCGGTGTGGCGGTGGACACCGCCGGTGACCTCTACGTCACCGACCGTGACAACAACCGGGTGCTCAAACTGGCGGCCGGGTCGAGCACCCAGAGCGTGTTGCCGTTCACCGGCCTCAACTACCCCGACGGTGTGGCGGTGGATGCCGCCGGTGACCTCTACGTCGCCGACGGTGGCAACCATCGGGTGCTGGAGCTGGCGGCGGGCTCGGCCACCCCGAGCGTGCTGCCGTTCACCGGCCTCGTAAAGCCCGAGGGTGTGGCGGTGGATGCCGCCGGCAACCTCTACGTCACCGACGATGGCAACGATCGGGTGCTGGAGCTGGCGGCGGGCTCGGCCACCCCGAGCGTGCTGCCGTTCACCGGCCTCAACAACCCCGAGGGTGTGGCGGTGGATGCCGCCGGTGACCTCTACGTCGCCGACGGTGGCAACCATCGGGTGCTGGAGCTGGCGGCGGGCTCGGCCACCCCGAGCGTGCTGCCGTTCACCGGCCTCAACAACCCCGGCGGTGTGGCGGTGGACAGCGCCGGCAACCTCTACGTCACCGACTGGAACAACGGTCGGGTGGTGAAGCTGCCGGCGGGGTGATGCGGTGGCACTGTCACGTTGATGGGTGTGGGTGACCTGGGAGGATCGGTGGGTGAGCACCGCAACGGCGTCGTACAAAGGCCACCGCTACCCGGTCGAAATCATCAACCACAGCGTGTGGCTCTATTTCAGGTTCCCGTTGAGCTTTCGTGAGGTCGAGGAGCTGATGCTGGTGCGTGGTGTCGTGGTCAGCTATGAGACGATCCGGCGCTGGTGTGTCAAGTTTGGGCAGGCCTACGCTAACCAGCTGCGCGCGCGGCGCCCGCGCCCCGGCGACAAGTGGCACCTTGACGAGGTCTTCGTGAAGATCAACGGCAAGCTGTGTTACCTGTGGCGCGCGGTCGACCAGCACGGCAACGTGCTCGACGTTCTCGTACAGGCACGGCGAAACGCCAAGGCAGCTAAGCGGTTCTTTCGTAAGCTGCTCAAGGCCCTGCGGTATGTGCCGCGGGTGATTGTTACCGACAAGCTGGCCAGCTACGGGGTCGCTCACCGCGAGCTGATGCCGTCGGTGACTCACCGCCGCTCCAGGTACCTCAACGATCGAGCCGAGAACTCTCACCAACCCAGCCGACAGCGTGAACGGGCGATGAAACGGTTTAAATCGGTGCGCCATGCCCAACGGTTCCTGTCAGCCTTCAGCGGGATTTCCGCACATTTTCGGCCCCGACGGCATCTGCTCAGCGCGACCGGATGGCGAACCGAGATGGCTCAACGCTTCGCGGTCTGGGTTGAGGTTACCGCGCTCGACGCTGCCGCCTGAAATGTCAACGACCCAAGGCTGATCCATCGCTACAGCTCCAAAACCAACTGCACCACTACACATTCCAATTAACGTGACAGTGCCGTGATGGCTGCCACAGCAAGGCATTTCCTCGGTGCCGAAGAACTACCGGCGTGCCATCACACAGCGCTACGAACGGTCGGACATCACGATCCGTTCGCGATCCCGGCAAAATGCGGGCGCAGCAGAAAATTACCCGCGTTCCAAGGATGAATGCAACCCCACCGCATCCGTCGCCTGTCTCGGGAAACGCCGAAATCTCGTTCCGCACAGCGATGACGGCCGAGCGGTCTCCCGTCGTCGTGAAGACCGGTTAGTCAACCGGGACGCAGATAGCCCATGTCGTTTGTAATCGCCGCACCCGAGATGGTTACGGCAGCGGCCTCAGATTTGGCGAATCTCGGCTCCACACTTAGCGAGGCGAATGCCGCGGCGCTGGCGCCGACGACGGGGCTGCTGCCCGCGGCCGCCGACGAGGTCTCGGCGGGGATCGCCGCGTTGTTCGGCGCGCACGCGCAGGCGTATCAGACGCTCAGCGCCCAGGCTGGGGCGTTTCATCAGCATTTTGTGCAGCTGATGAATACAAGTGCGGGCGCCTATGCCAGTGCCGAGGCCGCCAGTGCGTCGCCCCTGCAATCTGTCGAGCAAGAGCTGCTCGCGCTGCTCAACGCACCCACCTTGGCTGTGCTCGGTCGCCCGCTGATCGGCAACGGCGCGAACGCGCTGCCAGGATCGGGTGCAAACGGCGGAAAGGGCGGAATCCTGTTCGGCAACGGCGGCAAGGGCGGCAACGGCGGCGACGCCGGGAACGGCGGCAACGCCGGGAACGGCGGCAACGCCGACCTGATCGGCGCCGGCGGTAATGGCGGCAACGTCGAAACGATCCAACGGGCACGCCCGGCAAAGGCGGCTCAGGTGGGACGTTGCTGGGCGAGAGCGGCGTGCACGGGCTGGCATAGCGAGCGCAAATAAGGCGGCACAACATAATTGGCGCGCCACCGAGGCAACCTCCGCCCGCGACGTTGCGGCCCGCATGCAGAGCCGAAGCTCCCCCGCCTTAACGACGAAGCATCTCGCGTCCGTAATATGGCCCTATGACCCACGACTGGCTGCTCGTGGAGACCCTGGGGGATGAACCGGCTGTGGTAGCGCAGGGGCGTCAGCTCAAAAATCTCGTCCCAATTACCACGTTTCTGCGTCGCAGTCCCTATCTCTCAGCCGTCCGAACGGCGATCGCCGAGTCGCTGCAGACCGGCCAGAGCCTCACCAGCATCACACCCAAACACGATCGCGTGATCCGCACCGAACCGGTGGTGATGTCCGACGGCCGCATGCACGGTGTGCAGGTGTGGACCGGCCCCGCCGACGAGGAACCGCCCGAGCGGCCCACGCCCGGCCCACTGAAATGGGACCTGACCCGCGGCGTGGCAACCGATACCCAAGAGTCGCTGGCCAACAGCGGGAAGAATCCCGCGGTCGAGGTCACCTATGGCAGGGCCTTCGCGGAAGATCTTCCGTCGCGTGAACTCAATCCCAACGAAACCAAGGTGCTGGCCATGGCCGTCAGGGCTGAGCCGGGCCAAACCCTGTGCAGCACGTGGGATGGCACCGATTGGGAGGGAAACCCCATCCGGATAGGTTTCGTCGCGCGCAGTGGGCTAGAACCTGGACCGGACGGCCGCGAGCACTTGGTTGCGCGGGCGATGAACTGGCGCGCCGAATGCAAAGGCCCGGCGGTGTCGACGGACGACCTGGCGCAGCGGATCCTGCACGGGCTGGCGCAGGCCGGGGTTCACCGTGCGCTGTTCGACCTCAACACCTGGACCCTGCTGAAATGGCTCGACGAGCCCTGCTCCTTCTACGACTGGCGGGCCACCGAGACGGACCGGCCGCGGGTGCATCCCGATGACCGACCCGTGATGGTATCCATGACCGAGGAATTTGGCGACGGGGCAACCAGCCGGGTGCTCCGAATGCGAGGGTTCGACAACGACTGGGTGCCGGTGCACGTCACCGTCAACCGGGTGGAACTCGAACCGGATACGTATGCCGGTCTGGTCTCATTGCGCTTGCCCACCGATGACGAACTCGCCGCAGCGGGACTGCCGAAAACCACCCACGGCGGGTCCTGAACTAGCCGCGCCCACGACCGCAATGCTGGCCGCGGGCGCCGATGAGGGGTTGGCGGCCACTTGGCGGGCTAGGTAACGGTCGCAACGGCGTCGGCTCGCCGACCGGCAGCGCCGTGCACTGGCGGCACCGGCGGGCAACTGCTCGGCCGGACGGGATGAAGGGGATGCCGTAGCCGGCGGGCCAGCAACCGGTTGCTTTTCGATTACGCCGCGCCGACCGGCCCCGCCCGTGCGGCCGCCTCCGCCGCGCCGGCAAAGGCGACAGCCACCCGCACCGTAACCACGACGTCGAGGCCGTCCACCCCGCATTCGGCTGCATCGACTCCCATCTCGTGGGCCACCGCAGTCGCCCGGGCGCAGGCCGCCGCGACCCCGGTTGGCAGCCGTGCGGCGGCGGCCAACGCGGCCAGGTCGGCCGCCGCCTGCGCGCGGTGCCGCGCGACCACGGCCGAGCCCAGGTATGCCGTCGCCCCGGCGCTGCACAGCAGCACCGCGACCATCGCGGCCGCAAGCACGGTGGCCGACCCGCGGTCACCGCCGCGGCTCGGCCGCCGCGACCGCCTTGGCCGCAATGTCCAACGTGGGCAACAGGTTTGAGTGCGCGACAACCGTAGCGACCAGGAAGTCGCCGTCCCGGTGCACCTGAACCCGCGCCCCGGACGGCGCGACGCGGCGGGCGGCGTCGATCGCCGACCGCTCGTCGCCGCGCGCGGCCAGTCGCGCGGCCTCGCGGGCCGCGTCCACACATCGCACCTGCATCGACACCGCGGTGACACCCGCCAGGCACAGCACCAACACCACGACCAGCGCGGCGATCGCCAGGGCCGCCTCAACGGTGCTCGATCCGGCACTCCCATCGACAAGGCGCGCTAGACCTTGGTATTGAGCGCGCGACCGATGATGTTGGTCAGGGCCGACACGATGGAATCGCCGGTGACGACGGTGTAGAGGATCGCCCCGAAGGCCGCCGCCGCAATCGTTCCGATTGCGTATTCGACGGTCGACATGCCCGACTCGTCGCCGGCCAGGAGCGTCATGCGCGTCACGAAGACACGAAACATCTTGACCACCAATGCATCCTTTCTGTTGTGGTCTTTGCGGCCTCACAGCACACCCGATCGCAGGAGGTCACCGGCCAGCCCGGCCACCACCGGGACAATGCCCAGGCACACAAACGCCGGCAAAAAGCACAGTCCAAGCGGACCGGCGATCAATACCCCGGCCCGCTCGGCGGCCGCTGCGGCCGCGTGCGCGGCGTCGGCGCGCGACTGGTCGGCCAGTTCGGCGACCCCGTCGGCCAGCGCCGCGCCCGAAGACGCCGAGCGCCGCGCCAGCCGCAGCAACGCATCGGTCTGCGCGTCGACCCGGCCCGCCGGCAGATCCGGCGAAGCCGACCACGCAACGGCGGGATCCGCCCCCAGCGCCAGCAAGTCGGCGGCGCGGCGCAATACCCGCGCCAGCTTCGGCGGCGCGGACGCGGCGGTCGCGGCCGCGGCGGTCGACACCGCCATGCCCGCCGAAAGGCACACGGCCAGCACGTCCAGGCTGGACGCCACCGCCAGCGGGTCCGGGCCACCTGCGGGCTGTGGCCGCGGCCGATGCGCACGCGGCGACATCCCGGCGCGGGACCGAACCACCGCGGGGCCGGGGCCGATCCACAACGCCACGGCCAGTAGTAACGCTGGCGTGCTCACTGCGCGACCCGATCGGTGATCTGGTCCGCCCACAGCAGCCCGCCGCACGCCAGCGTCAACCCGACCACCAGCAGCCATCCGCCCAAATGCCCACTCAGCAAGAAGCTCAACGGTCGGGCTCCGATCAGTTGACCGAGCGCAACGCCGAGCACCGGCAGGCCCGCCAGGATGGCCGCAGTGGCGCGGGCTCCGGCCAGCCCGGACGCGACCCGCGCCGAGAACCGTTGCCGCTCAGCGATATCGCGCTGCGCGGCGCGCATCAGCGTGGCTACTGCCAGCCCCTGGTCGCTAGCCAGCTGCCAGCACACCGCGAGTCGATCCCAATGCGCGGGCAGCGCCGACGATGACGCCGCGGTGCGCAGACCGGCCGCAACGTCGGCACCCAATCTGGCGCGGGCCGCGACGGCGCGCAACGAGGCAGCGACCGTGCCGTCGGTTTCGTCGGCGGCGACGCCGAATGCCTGCACCGGATGGGACCCCACTCGCAGTTCGCCGACCAGCACATCCAGGGCGGTTTCCAATGCCCGCCCCTCCTCGGCAGCCCGGCGGTTGCGGCGGCGGCGCCGACGGCGCACGGTCGCGGTCGCGCCCAGCACCGCGGCCGCCAGAACCGTCGTCACCGGCAGCAGCACGGCAGCGGCAACCCCGGCACATCCGACACACCCGCAGATGCGGCCAATCCACCGTGCGCCGGCCGGCGGGACGCGCCGGCGGGCGGGCACCGGCGGCGTCAGCCGGCGCCGCGGTGACGACGAAAGCACCACCAGCGCGACCGCCAAAAACAGCGCCGCAACCACCTGGCCGTTCATGCCGGCATCCGGCTTCGCAGCAAGCGGTCCAGATGGGCCGCGTCGTCGGTCATTCCCCGGTCGGCGTGCCACACCGTGACCGCCCAGACCCGCCCTTGGGTTTCGCGCAGCACGGCGATCTCACGAAGCCGGCGACGGCCGGTCCGGTCACGCGCGACGTGCAGCAGCACCTGCACCGCCGCGGCGAGCTGACTGTGCAGGGCGGCCCGATCCAGACCGCCCAGCGCACCCAACGCCTCCAGCCGGGCGGGAACCTCGCCGGGGTTGTTGGCATGCACCGTGCCCGCTCCGCCGTCGTGGCCGGTGTTCAGCGCCGCCAGCAGATCGACCACTTCGGCGCCCCTCACCTCGCCAACCACGATGCGGTCGGGCCGCATCCGCAGCGCCTGCCGGACGAGTTGGCGCATCGGCACCTCGCCGACACCCTCGACGTTGGCGCACCGCGCGACCAGCCTGACCAGATGCGGATGCCGAGGCGCCAGCTCAGCGGCATCCTCGACGCACACGATCCGCTCGGTGGGGGCAACCGCGCCCAGCATCGCGGCCAATAACGTCGTCTTACCTGCCCCAGTACCGCCACACACCAAGAACGCCAGGCGGGCGGCGATGATGTCGGCAACCAACGAGGCGGCGCCGGGCTGGATCGCGCCGACCGCGGTCAGGGCGCCCAGATCCTGAGTCGCCGGCCGCAACACCCGCAATGACAGGCAGGTGCCTCCTGCCGCCACCGGCGGCAACACCGCGTGTAGCCGCACCGCGAACCCTCCGGCGCCCACACCGGTGAGCTGGCCGTCCACCCAGGGTTGCGCGTCGTCGAGCCGGCGGCCCGCGGCCAACGCCAGCCGCTGCGCCAATCGCCGCACCGCGGCCTCGTCGGCAAACCGAATCTGGCTGCGCCGCAGGCCGTTTCCATCATCAACCCACACCGCATCGGGTGCGGTGACCAGGACATCGGTAGTGCCCTGCGCGCACAACAACGGTTCCAGGATGCCGGCACCGGTGAGTTCGGTCTGTAGCACCCGAAGGTTGGCAAGCACCTCGGTGTCACCGAGCATCCCGCCGGATTCGGCGCGGATCGCGGCAGCCACCACAGCCGGTCCCAGCGGGGCCGATTCCGCGGCCAACCGCTCCCGCACCCGTTCGATCAATGACCCGCTCACGCCGCCCAGCCGTTCTGCTCTGGCCCAGGCCGTGCCGGCAGCACGGCAAGCACGCGGCGGGCCGCCTCCGCAAGCGCGGATCGTGGCCGCAGGCGCAAACCGCCATGGTCGAGCTGCTCCGCGAACCGCGGCTGGGCTTTCACGGACGCCAGCAGCGGCAGACCCGCGATATCGGCGACCTCAGCCGCCCGCAAGCCCCCCGGCGACGGCCCGCGCACCACCAGCCCGAGGTTGGGATTGATCGTGGCCAGCACCGGAGCGATCGAGGTGGTGGCCGCGCACGCCCGCACATCGCAGCGGCTGACCAGGACAACCAGATCGGCGGTATCCAGCGCGATTTGAGTGGCATCGGTCAGTCGACGGGGAAGATCGCAGACCACGGTCACCCCCCCGCGTCGGCCGGCATCGACGACGGCGTCCACCGGTCCGGCGTCCAACTCGTAACCACACCGAGTGCCGGAAAGCATGCTGATCCCCCGGTGCCGCGGGAGCGCCTCACGCACGGCCGACCAGTTCAGCCGTCCGCCCTCCAATGCCAGGTCGGGCCAACGCAAACCGGGTGTGGTTTCGCCGCCGACCAGCAGATCGATGCCGCCGCCCCACGGATCGAGGTCCACCAACAGCGCGTCGGTGGCCGCCTGCGCCAGAGCGACGGCCAACAAAGAGGCGCCGGCCCCGCCACAGCCCCCGACGACGGCGACAACCTGTCCGCGCGGCCCGTCCTCGCGCGCCGATTCTGCGGCTTCGGCAAGGTCGCGGATCAATTCACCCTCTTGCTGGGGCAGCCTCAACACATGCTCGGCACCAATCGTGATCGCGGCGGCCCAGGTGGCCGCGGCGGGTTCGGTGGCGGTGAGCACACTGACGTGGGTGCGCCGCGGCAGCGCGGCCTGCCCGCACCGATCGGCCGCCGCCGCGTCGAGCACCACGGCCGCGGCCGCCAACCACGTCTTCCTGCTCACCCGGGAGGCCGGGCCGGCGTGAACCACCCGAACACCGACGGCCGCCGCCACCCGGTCCAGTTCGTCGGTTAGCTGGGCATCGGTCAGCACCGCCAGGACACCGGACGAGCCGGTGCGGGTGCGGGCGGTCGGGGTCACCCACCCACCGTGCGGGGCGGTGGCGGCGGGACGAAAGTCCCAAATGCGAATCTGTGGATGGGGGCGCATGTGTGCACAAACTCGTCGACGCAGCGATCACACCAAACACACACAATGCGATCCCGCAACGTACAGGCACACTCGCTCGCGACAGCGGCGGCGGGAAAATTTACCCCACAAAAGGGACGACCCCCGCCAGGGGGGGAGGAGGCGGAGGTCGTCGTGCATCAGCCCCGGGGGGTCGGGCTGATACACCCTCGGCTCAGGGCCGAGTAATGCTTACTATACACACGCAAGTGGTTTCGCACGCAAGTTGTCGAAAAAACAAAAAAACAGCTTGAGCCGCAAAAACGTCATCGATGCGGTCGACTGCACCTAGCTAACCGACCATTTTTGACCGCAAGGTCGCGGCGCCCCCGGATCCTCGACCTATGCTGGGTCGGTGACCGCCTCCGACTCGGCCGCGCAGCAGCATACCCCGCCGCAAACAGTGGAGAGCACCGCTCCCGCCGCCCGTACCGCCGCGTTCTTCGACTTGGACAAGACCATCATCGCCAAGTCCAGCACGCTGGCGTTCAGCAAACCCTTTTTCGCCCAGGGACTGCTCAATCGCCGCGCCGTTCTCAAGTCCAGCTACGCGCAGTTCATCTACCTGCTGTCCGGCGCCGATCATGACCAGATGGAGCGGATACGCTCTCACATGACCAACATGTGCACCGGTTGGGACGTCGCACAGGTCAAGTCGATCGTCGACGAAACGCTGCACGACATCGTGACGCCGCTGGTGTTCGCCGAGGCCGCGGACCTGATCGCCGCCCACAAGCTGTGCGGCCGCGACGTCGTCGTGGTCTCGGCGTCGGGCGAGGAGATCGTGGCCCCGATCGCCCGGGCGCTGGGCGCGACCCACGCGATGGCCACCCGGATGGTGGTCGAGGACGGCAAGTACACCGGCGAGGTGGCGTTCTACTGCGCCGGCGATGGCAAGGTGCAGGCGATCCGCGAGCTGGCCGACCAAGAGGGCTATCCGCTGGAACACTGCTACGCCTATTCCGATTCGATCACCGACCTGCCGATGCTTGCGGCCATCGGCCACCCCAGCGTCGTCAACCCCGACCGCGGCCTGCGCAAGGAGGCCGTCGAGCGCGGCTGGCCCGTGCTGAATTTCTCCCGGCCGGTGTCCCTGCGCGACCGCATCCCGGCACCGTCGGGTGCCGCGATCGCTACCACCGCCGCGGTGGGCATCAGCGCGCTCGCCGCCGGTGCCGTCACGTACTCGCTGCTGCGCCGCTTCGCCTTCTAACGCACCGCCCATCGTGCCGCGCCGGCGTCCGACAGCAAACGTTGTCAGGATGCAATCCAGCCGATCTTGGCAACATTCACAGAATTGGGCCTTGCCGTGCTAAGGGTCTAGTAGTACAAAGGAACCACGGAAGCCCGGTGAGGCCTAGGTCGATCCGGAAGAGAAGGTTCAATCTCCCGATCCGGGCGCCCAGCACGGTTCCCGGCACCCACGCGGAGTCATAGCCGCGATAATGGCAGAAGTGTTGCGGGCCTGCGTAATTGCGAAGCGCGGAAGGCGCCGACGGCCCTTTGGGTGGGGTTGCAACCGGAAGTGTCGCAAGATCGCCGAGGCCACCCACGCAACCCACACATGCACGCTTGGTATCCGGGTTCCGTGTTAGCGGGCGGCGGTCCGAATATTCGGGGCGCCGCCCGCTTTCGCATTTGCGAACAAGCTTTCAAGTGCCAATCGACGATCGGCTTGGCTATCGATTTGGCAGCGACTCGGCAATCGACAAAGCCTGCTGCGCGCCGGCCTGCAGCGCCCGGCAGCACAGCACCAGCCAGGCCGCCACACCGTCGGGTGTGCCGGCGGCGAACCCGCGTGCCGCGTCTCGATATTCCGCGGGCTGGCGCATCCAACTCACCTCGGGCACACCCAGTCCGTGCGGATCCAGCGCGCTGGCGATAGTCACCAGCCGCGACACCGCACGGGCCACCACGCCGTCGGCACTGCCGAACGGCTGCAGCGTCAGCAGCTCGCCGTGTGCCACAGCGGCCAGCACGGGTGCCGGCGCCCGGGTGTGGCCCATCACCAGATCCGCCAGCAACTCCAGCCGGGGCCCGACTTCGGCATCGGCTCGGGGCCGGCCCAGCCGGTCGTCGTCGACCTGGTCCGCGGCGGCCAGCATGTGCAGCCGGGCCAGCGCCTGCAACGGCGCCCGTTGCCAAATCCCGATCAACGGGCCCGCGCCGCCTTCGAGCGCCTGCGCCACCCGCAACGCGCCGCCGAACACCGGATCGCTGACGGCCCGGTCGTCCACCCGCACCGGACCGCCGTCGAGCACCGACGAGGCCCGCGCCGCCCGCAGCGACGCCTCCGCCGCGGTCACCGGCCAGCCCCGCAGGTTGCCCGGGTGCCGGTGCGCCCGGCCCAGCGCGTCGCGGGCCCGGTCGCTTGCCTCGGCGACGCCGGGCAGCTCCAGCAGCGGAGCCAGTGGGTCAGCGCTCACGGGTTGCCAACCTATCGAGGCACCTATCGAGGCGAAGACGAGGCACCGGGAATTGCGTCCAGCAACTGGCGCGTGTACTCGTGGCGCGGCCGGCTGAACACGTCTTCGGTGGGCGCGTGCTCCACCACCCGGCCGGCGCGCATGACCAGGACGTCGTCGGCGATCTGCCGGACCACCGCAAGGTCATGGGTGATGAACAGGTAGGTCAGGCCCAGTTCGGCCTGCAGGTCGGCCAGCAGGTCCAGTATCTGTGCCTGCACCAAGACGTCCAGTGCCGACACCGCCTCGTCGCACACCAGAACGTCGGGCCGCAGCGCCAGCGCCCGGGCGATCGCCACTCGTTGCCGCTGGCCGCCGGACAGTTCGCGGGGCAGCCGGCCCAACACCGACGACGGCAGCGCCACGTGATCGATCAGCTCGCGCACGGCCCGCTCGCGCTGCTTGCGATCCCCGACGCGGTGGACTCGCAACGGTTCCTCGACGGTGCGAAACACCGAGTACATGGGATCCAGGCTGCTGTAGGGGTTCTGGAATACCGGTTGTACTCGCCGGCGAAACGCCAACGCCCCGGCCCGGTCCAGCGCGCCGACGGTCTGGCTGCCGTCGAATACCACAGTGCCCGATGTCGGTTGCAGCAGGCCCAGCACCATCCGCGCCAGCGTCGATTTCCCCGATCCCGACTCTCCGACGATCGCCAGGGTGCTGGCCCGTCGCAGCCGAAACGACACGGCGTCGACGGCGCGAAACTCCGCCCGCCGCCATGGTGCACCGCGGGACTCGCGGTAGACCTTGGTCAGCTCGGAGGCGACGAGAATGTCCGCGGCTTCGTCGGGCCCCTCTTCGTCGGGTCCCTGCCGGATTCGGGACCGACGAGATGTCAGCGACGGCGCCGCGGCCACCAGCCGTTGGGTGTACTCGTGTTGCGGGTTTCGCAGGATTTCCTGCGCCGCACCGGATTCCACTACCATGCCGCGATTGACGACGACGACAGCCTCGGCTCGTTCGGCGGCCAGTGCCAGATCGTGGGTGATCAGCAGTAGCGCGGTGCCCAGTTCGTCGGTGAGATGCTGCAGATGGTCGAGCACCTGCCGCTGCACGGTGACGTCCAGCGCGGACGTCGGCTCGTCGGCGATCAACAGCTGGGGCCGGCCCGCCAGCCCGATCGCGATCAACGCGCGCTGACACATGCCGCCGGAGAGCTGATGCGGGTATTTGACCGCTTGCTTAGCGGGATCCGGCATACCGGCCTCGGCCAGCAGCTCCACCGCCCGCCGGCGCGCTTCGCGGCCATCGGTGTTGGCCCGCAACGCTTCTGAGATCTGGAAGCCGACCTTCCAGACCGGGTTGAGGTTGGTCATCGGGTCTTGGGGTACGTAGCCGATGCAGCGGCCCCTGATCGACCGCAGCACGCGCCTGTCCGCGTGGGTGCCGAACGACGTGATGTCGCGGCCGTCGAAAACGATGCGCCCGGCGGTGATTCGGCCACCCACCGGCAGCAGCCCGAGGATCGCGGCGGCCGCGGTGGACTTCCCCGACCCCGATTCGCCCACCACCGCGACGGTATGACCGCGCAGCACGGTCAGATCCATTCCGCGGACCGCGGGCTCGTGGTCGCCGAACCTGACTTCCAGGCCCTCGACGGACAGCAGCGGCGATTCTGGTGCGCTCATGACAGTCATGCCCGCCTTGCCCGTGATGTCGGGTCCAGGGCGTCGCGCAGGGCATCGCCCAACATCATGAAGGCCAGCACCGTAATCGCCAGCGCGCCGGCGGGATAGAAAAGGATGGGCGACCCCGACCGCAGCCGGGTCTGATCGACGTTGATGTCGCCGCCCCAGGACACCACCGTGGCGGGCAGTCCGACCCCGAGGTAGGACAGCGTGGCCTCGGTGACGATGTATATACCCAGCGAGATGGTGGCCACCGCGATCACCGGACCCAACGCGTTGGGCAGCGCATGACGCAGCAGGATCGCAAACCTGCTCAGCCCCAGCGCCTGCGCGGCCAGGACGTAATCGCTGCCGCGTACCTCGAGCACCGCGCCGCGGGCGATCCTGGCCACCTGCGGCCAGCCGAACAACGCCAGGATCGCGATCACCGTCCACACCGTGCGGTGGTGCAGGACCCCCATCAGCACGATGGCGGCCAGCAGCAGCGGCAGCCCGAAGAACACATCGCTGACGCGGGAGACCAGCGCGTCGACCCATCCCCCGTAGAAGCCGGCCAGCGCTCCCAGCGCCCCGCCCACGACGAACACGATCAGCGTCGCCCCGAGCCCGACGGTGACCGACGCCCGCGCGCCGTACACGGTGCGCGCGTAGATGTCATGGCCCTGCAGGTCGGTGCCGAACCAGTGCGCGGCCGACGGCGGAAGCAGGCTCTGGCTCGGATCGGCGTAGTCGGGATCGGCGCCGGTGAACAGCCCCGGGAACACCGCCACGACCAGGATGAGCAGGATCAGCGTGGCGGCGACGACGAATTTCGGGCGCCCGCGCAATTGGCGCCAGATGCCGCGCCAGAAACCGGAATGCCCGGAATGTTCAGCCATAGCGGATCCGTGGGTCCAGGGCCGCGTAGAGCAGGTCCACGAGGAGGTTGGTGATCAGATAGATCAGCACGAGCACCGTCACTATCGACACCACTGTCGGCGCCTCCTGCCGGGTAATCGCCTGATACAGCACACCGCCGACGCCGTGGATGTTGAAGATGCCTTCGGTCACGATGGCGCCGCCCATCAGCGCCCCGAGGTCGGCGCCGAGGAATGTCACCACCGGGATCAGCGAGTTACGCAGGATGTGAACCGTCACCACCCGGGGCCGCGACAATCCCTTGGCGGTGGCGGTGCGGACGTAGTCGGCGTGCGCGTTGGCGACCACCGCGGAGCGGGTCAGCCGGACCACGTAGGCGAATGAGACCGCGCCCAAAACGATTCCGGGTAGCAGCAGCCGCGAGAACGTCGCCCGTTCGCCGACCGTTACCGGCGTGATTCCCAACCGGACCCCGAAGACGAACTGCGCCAGAAAGCCGAGCACGAAAATGGGGATCGCGATGATAATCAGCCCGGCGATCAGCACCGTGGCATCGAAGATCCCGCCCTGCCGCAGGCCCGCGACCACGCCGAATCCGATCCCCAGCACCGCCTCGACCACGAACGCGATCAAGGCCAGCCGGATGGTGACCGGAAATGCGTGCGCCAGAACGGAACTGACCGGCAGCCCGGAATAGGCGCGGCCCAGGTCACCGTGCAGGATCCCGCCCAGGTAGCGCAGGTACTGCAGCAGGAAGGGGTCGTCGAGGTGGTAGCGGGCGCGCAGCTGCGCGGCCACCGCGGGCGTCAGGGGCCGGTCCCCGGCCAGTGCCGCCAGGGGGTCACCGGGCAGCAGGAAGACCATGCCGTAGATCAGCAGCGTGGCACCCAGGAAGACCGGCACCATGACGGCGATCCGACGCGCTATGTACCAACCCATTTCAGCCCGTCTCAGCCCTTGACGATGTTCTCGTAGGCGGGCAGACCGTTCCAGGTGACCGTGACGTTGCTGACCTGCGGCGACCAGCCCACCACGCTGATGAAGTCCCAGAGGGGGATAACCGCCATGTCGTGCAACAGGATCCGCTGCGCGTCGTTGGTCAGTTTGTACGACTCCGGCAGGGTCGGCGCGGCCTCGGCGGCCACCAGCGCCGCGTCGAACTTCCGATCGGAGTAGCCGACGTCGTTGGAACCCGCACCGGTGGTGAACAGCGGCTCGAGGAAATTCAACAGCGACGGATAGTCGCCCTGCCACCCGGCCCGGAACGCGGTCCCGATGGTGCGGGTGGCGACCTGGGTGCGGAACGTGGCGAAGGTGGGCTGCGGCGCGCCGACGGCGTCGATGCCCAGGACGTTCTTGATGCTGTTGGCCACCGCGTCCACCCACTCGCGATGGCCGCCGTCGGCGTTGTACGCGATCGCGTACTGGCCGCTCCACGGCGAGATCGCGTTGGCTTGCGCCCAGAGCCGCCGCGCCCGGTCGGGATCGAAATCCATCGCGTCGTTGCCCGGGATGTTCGGGTCGAAGCCAGGCAGCGACTCCGCGGTGAAATCGCGAGCCGGCGTGCGGGTTCCGACGAAGATCTGCTTGCAGATCTGCGGCCGGTTGATGGCCGCCGACAGGGCCAGGCGGCGCAGCCGGCCCTCCTCGCCGCCGAAGTGCGCGAGCCGCAGCGGCGTGTCGAGGGTCTGGTTGACCGCCGCCGGGCCGCTGGCCGAGTTGTCGCCCAGGTCCCGTTTGTAGATCGGCAGCGCACTCGGCGGAATCGTGTCCAGGACATCGAGATTGCCGGACAGCAGGTCCGCGTAGGCGGTGTCCATGTTGGCGTACAGCTCGAACCGCAGGCCCTTGTTGTGGGGCATCCGGTTGCCGTGATAGTCGGGGTTGGGCCGCATGTCGATCTTGACGTTGTGCTCCCAGGCATACCCGCCAGTGCCATCCGAACCATTGTCCAGCTTGTACGGCCCGTTGCCGATCGGGTTGTCGCCGAACGCCGCCATGTCCCGAAATGCGGCTTGCGGCAGCGGGAAAAACGGGGTGAAGGCCAGCCGCACCACGAAGTCGATGGTTGGGGCCTTCAGCCGCACGGTGAACTCCTGGTCGTTGACCACCTGCAGCCCGGACATCGTGGTCGGCCCCCCTTGGCCGCCCGGCTTTCCTTCACCGGTGCGGCCGGCGACCTCGTCGAATCCCTGGATCGGGCTGAAAAAGACCTGCTGTAGTTGAGCATTGGCGCCCACGGCCCCGTAATTCCACGCGTCGACGAACGAGTGGGCCGTCACCGGAGAGCCGTCGGTGAACTTCCAGCCCGGTTTGAGGATGATCCGGTAATTGACGTTGTCGGTGGTCTCGACCGACTGGGCCACCTCCGGGGAGGGCTTGCCGCCGGCGTCGAAGGACATCAGCCCGGCGAACAGCCGATCGATGATCCGGTCGCCGAAGCTGTCGGTGCTGCTGGTCGGAATCAGCGGGTTCGACGGTTCCCCGCCGTTGACCACCACCAGGTCGGGGCTGAGCACGCCGCCGCCGCAACCGGCCACCCCGGCGACCACCCCGGCGACCACCAGCAATCCGGGGGCCAGCAGGGCCAGCGCGGCCGGAATCCGATGCATGAGAGCGACCCTAAACGTTCGGACGCGCCGCGCCGGGTCGTAGCCATTACCCGACGGCGGTGATGGGGTGCACCTGCAGTTCGCAGGCGTCGATGGTGGCCGGCACGGTGAACACCGTGTCGATGTCGGGAGGGTAGACGAGCAGATCGGTATATGTGGGGCACTTGTTACCGTCACCGTCGGCCGCCATGCCCTCCACGATCGCCTGCGCCTGCGTCGATATCGACAGTGTGACGGTGGGCGGTACGTCGACGCCGGCCGGCAGGCCGCCCATGTCGCCGCGCGGCTCGGGCGCGGCGTGGATGCGCTCCCCGCCCGCACCCGAGTCGACCCAGGGGTAGCCGTCCAGGGTGCACGGTGCCGCGCCGCCGGCGAGGCTGAATATCAGGGTCAGCGCGCGGTGGCCTTCCGCGCCCTGTGTCGGGGCGCCCTGTGCCGGGGAGGCCGTCACGGCCACCTGCGCCGCCCAGCACGGCTCCGCCTGGTCGCCGACGTCAGCCGGTTCGGCCCATGCGGCCGGCCCCAACACGGCGGCGGCTAGGTAACTTGTTGCGGCCGTGGCGATGCTGGGCACCAATCGGCGAGCGCGCCGCCGCGGCGGCCCACCGTGAGCTCCGGGCATACCGGTGATTATCCGACATTGGCTAGGCTCACATGCGGTTGATGAGATTTCGAACAGGAGACAAGCCAGTGACCGAGACCAGCGCCGAAGTTTCGTCGTCTTATCCGCCCCCGGCAGGGTTCGCCGAACAGGCCAATGCCCGCGCCGAGATGTACCGCGAGGCCGAGGGAGACCGGCTGGCTTTTTGGGCCAAGCAGGCCGACCGGCTGTCGTGGGCGACACCGTTCACCGAAGTGCTGGACTGGTCGGAGGCGCCGTTCGCCAAGTGGTTCGTCGGCGGCAGGCTCAACGTCGCCTACAACTGCGTAGACCGCCACGTGGAGGCCGGCAACGGGGACCGGGTGGCGATTCACTGGGAGGGCGAGCGCGTCGGCGACAGCCGCACCCTGACCTATTCCGAGTTGCAGACGCAGGTGTGCAAAGCGGCCAACGCGCTCGCCGACCTCGGTCTGGTGGCCGGCGACCGGGTCGCCATCTACATGCCGCTGATCCCGGAGGCCGTGATCGCGATGCTGGCCTGCGCGCGGCTGGGCGTCATGCACAGCGTCGTGTTCGCCGGTTTCACCGCCCACGCCCTGCAAGCCCGGATCGCCGACGCCCAGGCCAAGCTGCTGATCACCGCCGACGGGCAGTTCCGGCGCGGCAAGCCCGCGCCACTCAAGGACGCCGCCGACGAGGCCGTCGGGCAGCCCGATAGCCCCATCGAGCGCGTTCTGGTGGTGCGGCGCACAGGAACTGACGTGTCCTGGAACGACGACCGCGACGCGTGGTGGCACGACGTCGTCGACTCCGCGGCCACCGAACACACCCCGCAGGCGTTCGACGCCGAGCAACCGCTGTACCTGCTGTACACCTCGGGCACCACCGGCACGCCCAAGGGCATCGTGCACACCAGCGGCGGCTACCTCACGCAGGCGAGCTTCACGGTGCACACCGTTTTCGACGTCAAGCCGGAGAGCGACGTGTTCTGGTGTACCGCCGACATCGGCTGGGTAACCGGGCACACCTACGGCGTCTACGGAACACTGTCCAACGGCATCACCGAGGTCCTCTACGAGGGCACACCCGATACACCCGATCGGCACCGGCATTTCCAGATCATCGAAAAGTACGGCGTCACAATCTATTACACCGCCCCCACGCTCATCCGAACGTTTATGAAGTGGGGCCGTGAGATCCCGGACGCCCACGACTTGTCCAGCCTGCGGCTACTGGGGACGGTCGGCGAGCCGATCAACCCCGAGGCCTGGCGCTGGTATCGCGATGTCATCGGCGCGGGCAAACTGCCGATAGTGGACACCTGGTGGCAGACCGAGACCGGTGCGGCGATGATTTCGCCGCTGCCGGGTGTCACCGCGGCCAAACCAGGTTCGGCGATGACGCCGTTGCCGGGGATCTCGGCCAAAATCGTCGACGACCACGGCGATCCGCTGCCACCTGACATCGAAGGCGACACGCACGTCACCGGCTACCTGGTCTTGGACCAGCCCTGGCCCTCGATGCTGCGCGGCATTTGGGGTGACCCCGAACGCTATCGAAAGACCTACTGGTCCAAATTCGCCGAGCAGGGCTTCTATTTCGCGGGTGATGGTGCCCGCTTCGACCCCGACGGCGCGATCTGGGTGCTGGGCCGCATCGACGACGTGATGAACGTGTCCGGGCACCGGATCTCCACCGCCGAGGTCGAGTCGGCGCTCGTCGGTCATGTCGCGGTCGCCGAGGCGGCGGTGGTCGGAGTGACCGACGAGATCACCGGCCAGGCCATTTGCGCGTTCGTCGTGCTGCGCGCCAACTACGAGCCCCACGACGGGACCCACGACGAGCTGCGTGGCGAGGTGGCCCGGGAGATCTCGCCGATCGCCAAGCCGCGCGAGGTGCACGTCGTCCCGGAGCTGCCCAAGACCCGCAGCGGCAAGATCATGCGCAGGCTGCTGCGTGACGTCGCGGAAAACCGCGAGCTGGGTGACACGTCGACGCTGGTGGACGCCAGTGTGTTCGACGCGATCCAGGCCGCCAAGTAGCCCCGCCAAGTAGCCCCGCCAAGTAGCCCCGCCAAGTAGCGCCGCCAAGTAGCGCCGGCCGAGGGTCACGCTAGCGTTACCCTCGGCGCCGAACGTCACGCTGGCGTGTCCCCCGCAAGCGCGCGGTGCTGCCCCAGCTCGGCGCTCATCGTCACGCTAGCGTGACCCTCGGCGCCGAACGTCACGCTGGCGTGTCCCCCGCAAGCGGTCGGTGCCCCCACGTCGGCGCCGAGCGTCACGCTGGCCCGACGCTCGGCGAATGGGGCCGGCTCAGGTGGGCTGGGGCACAAAACCCGCCCCGGGCCGGTTCTTGCTGTTGATGTCGGCCAGGATCGAGCTGAACGACATCACCACCGCCGGGGTGTGCAGCGGGATGAACTTGATGACGCAGGTCGGCAGCTGATCGCTGAACGCGCCGTGGATCATCCCCACCAGCAGATTGTTGACGGTCACCGGCGCCCCGGAATCACCCGGTCGGCCGCATACCTGCATGACGATAGTGCCCGCATCCTGGCCCGGCCCCCACGTGACGCCGCAGGAATTGCCGGTCGTGCGGCCCTGCTTGCACGCGATCGCGCCGAAGGCCGGGTCCTGCCCGACGCCGCTGATCACAAAGCCGTTGTAGTCGGCCACCGGTGTCACCTTGGCCGGATCGAACTTGATCACCGCGTAGTCGAGGTTGTCATTGCCTGCGACCATGGTGCCCAGCACGCCTCTGTTCTGCGCACCCTCGGCGGTGACCTGCGCGCCCGGGCCGCCACAATGCGCCGAGGTGAAGCCGATCAGCTCGCCGGCGCTATCGGTGCCGATGGTGGTCAGAGTGCACATCGTGTCCCCGTTGATGACGATGCCCGCACCGCCACCCATCGGCAGCCTGTCGTCGGCCGCGGCGGTCTTGGCGGGCAAACCAATCAGGGCCAGGACCGCGGTGAGCACCGCGCCCATCGCCGCCATCAAGCACCGGCGCACCGTCTGCAAGGCGAAACTCCTTCTCAGCTGGTCTGCACGGATCTGAACACAGCTGCGCCAGTTTAAATGATCACCGCCCAGTACCCGGTGTCACCAAATTGCGGTCTCCGTCAATTGGCACGCCCGATCTTTCGCTAGGTTCGGCTGGCCTCGTCTGTCATGACAGCGCATGGCAACATGAACCGCGACGACAGCGAGCCGGGCAAAAACGAAAGAGGACCGTCTGTGAGCAAAGTCGATCGCAAGAACGGTGTGCCCAGCACGCTGACCACGATCCCGTTGACCGATCCACACGCCGGCCCCGCCGAGCCGTCGATCGGGGATCTGATCAAAGACGCCACAACCCAGATGTCCACGCTGATGCGCGCCGAGGTCGAACTGGCCCGCTCAGAGATCACCCGCGATGTGAAGAAGGGCCTGACCGGCAGCGTCTTCTTCATCGCCGCGCTGGTGGTGCTGTTCTACTCCACCTTCTTTTTCTTCTTCTTCCTGGCCGAACTGCTCGACACCTGGCTGTGGCGGTGGTTCGCGTTCTTGATCGTGTTTTTGATCATGGCCGGGTTCGGGGGCCTGCTGGCCCTGTTCGGGTTCCTGAAGGTCCGCCGGATCCGGGGACCGCGGCAGACCATCGAATCGGTCAAGGAGACGCGCACGGCACTCACGCCGGGCCACGACAAGACCGCGGATAAAACCCAGGGGGAAAAGACCGGAGACGGGGCGCGCAAGGCGATCACGTCCGACGGCACCCAGCGCGCGCCAAAGCCCGCCGATCCCACGGGTTGGTAGATGCCGCCACCAGATCCGTCGGTGGTCCGCATCGCCGGGCCATGGCGCCATCTGGATGTGCACGCCAACGGCATCCGTTTCCACGTCGTCGAGGTTCTGCCCCCCGACCAAGAGGCGACCACGCCGGCCGCGGCACGTCCACTGGTGATGCTGCTGCACGGTTTCGGTTCGTTCTGGTGGTCATGGCGTCACCAACTGCGTAGCCTGACCGGGGCCCGGGTGGTCGCCGTCGACCTGCGCGGCTACGGCGGTAGCGACAAGCCACCCCGCGGCTACGACGGCTGGACACTCGCCGGCGACACGGCCGGGCTCATCCGGGCGCTCGGGCATTCGTCGGCGACGCTGGTCGGCCACGCCGATGGCGGGCTGGCCTGTTGGGCCACCGCGCTGCTGCATCCACGTTTGGTGCGCGCCATCGCCCTGATCAGCTCACCGCACCCGGTCGCACTGCGACGCTCCGCGTGGGCGCGGCGCGATCAGAGTCGCGCACTGTTGCCGACATTGCTGCGCTACCAAGTTCCGATCTGGCCGGAGCGTTTACTGACGCGACACAAGGGGGAGGAGATCGAGCGCCTGGTCCGCAGCCGCAGCTCCGCCAAATGGCTTGCTTCGGAGGACTTTTCCGAAACCATAGGTCATCTGCGGTTGGCGATCCAGATTCCGGGTGCCGCGCACTGCGCGCTGGAGTATCAGCGCTGGGCGGTGCGCAGCCAGCTGCGCGACGAAGGCCGGCGATTCACGAAATCGATGTCCCGACAACTCGGTATACCGCTTTTACACCTGCGCGGTGACGCCGATCCCTACGTGCTGGCCGATCCCGTCGACCGTACCCAGCGCTACGCACCGCACGGATGCTACGTATCCGTATGCGGTGCAGGACATTTCGGCCACGAAGAGGCGCCGGAGGAAATCAACCGGCACCTAATGCGGTTTCTCGAGCAGGCGCACCAGCTCAGCTGACACAGGTCCCGGTGGCCACGGCTTGGGTAGCCCCGATCCTGGCAAGCTGACCGGCAACCTCGTCGGCCGTCAGCACGAACCCGGTGTCGGGGTCGTCGACGGCCGCACCGAATACCACGCCGAGCACCCGACCGTTGAGGTCGATCAAGGGTCCACCCGAATTACCTTGTTCCACATTGGCTCTGATGGTGTACACGTCGCGGGTGACCGGCGTCGGGTCGTGGTAGATGTCGGGGCCGCTGAGTTTGATGGCCTGCCGGATCCTGGCCGGAGTTGCCGTGAAGTTTCCGCCGCCGGGATAACCAAGCACCACAACGCTTTCCCCCGACTTCGCCTCGTTCTGGTCGAAGGTCAGCGGTGCCGGAGGCAGATTCGGAACGGCGAGGATCGCGATGTCGACCGAGGGATCGTAGGACACCACGGTGGCGTCGAACGGGTTGCCACTGGCGTACACCTGGACGCTGTTGGATCCGGCCACCACGTGCGCGTTGGTCATTACCCGGTCTTGTGCTATCACAAATCCGGTGCCCTCCAACACTTTCTGGCAGCTGGGTGCCAGGCTGCGCACCTTGACGACGCTTGGCGCCACCGCCGCCACCACCGGGTTGTTGGCCAACGCCGGGTCGGGTGAAGCGACCGGAATGACCGGGGTGCGGCTGAACGGCTCCAGCACCGCGGGTAGGCCAGAGGTGTTGAGCAACGCCGACAACCGGCTGGGCACCGTCTTGAGCCAAGTGGGGGCGCGCTCGTTGACGTGCGCGAGCACCCACGAACCTTTGACCGCGGAGGCCAGCCCCGGCTGGTCCTTGGACTGCGTCAGCGGTGTCGCCAGCAGCCAGGCCGCGGTCATCACAACGACCAGCTGCACCCCCACCCCGATGACCGAGTCGATCAATCGGATCGGGCGACTGCGGATTGCGCCCCGGACCGCCCGGCCCAGCACCACGCCGGCCACCTCACCGACGACGACCAGCGCCAAGATCAGGAACAGCGCGGTGAACAGCTTTGCCCGCGGGGCGCTGATGTAGCTGACGATGTGCGGGGCCAGCAGCACGCCGGCCAGCGCACCGAGCAGCACGCCGACGAACGACAGCAGCGAACCCAGCGCACCCGAACGCCAGCCCGAGACGGCCGCGATGAAAGCGACCGCCACGATGGCGATATCCAGCCACTGCGACGGGGTGATCGAATTGATCGAATTCATTGCGGGTCATCCTCGTCGCCGACCAGCACCATCGCCTCATCCAGCTCACGGAGGTCGCTGGTGTCCCAGGGTTCGGCCCAGCCGGCCACGTCGAGCACCGCACAAATCACCTGGCCAGTGAATCCCCAAACCAGCATTTGGTTCAACAGAAACGCCGGACCGGCCCAGCGTTCGCCCAAATCGCCCCGGTAGACCATCAGCCGGTTGGCCGGATTAACGAAGGCGCGCACCGGAACCCGCGACACGATCGCCGTTTCGGTCTCGTCCATGACGGCCACCGGCCCGGGATCCGGCGAGTAGGCCAACACCGGCACGACGTGGAACTGCGACGGCGCAATGAACGTCCGCTCCATGGTGGCCAGCGGATGCAGCCTGCCGGCGTCGATCCCGGTTTCTTCGTGCGCCTCACGCAGGGCGGTCGCCACCGGCCCGTCGTCACCGGGATCGGACGCACCGCCCGGAAAGGCCGCCTGGCCGGCGTGGTGGCGCAATGTCGAGGCGCGCACGGTCAACAGCAGGTCGGCATCATCGGGGAGGCCGCCGTCGGCCGGCCCGGTCTGCGGACCCGAAAACAACACCAGCACAGCGGCATCGCGGCCGTTGCGGCGTATCGACGAGACGGCGCGGGCCGCGGTCACCATCGCCAGCACATCGGCCGGCAGCCGGCGCCGGTACGCATCCGGAATCCGGCCGATGTTGTCAACCAGCCGACGCAGCCAGGGCGGGCCGGCGTCCGGCGCGAGGGGAACCGTCCCACGCCCGCGGGTGGTACCCCCAGCACTCACAGCGCCTCCCTGGGTCCAGTTGCCCCGCGGGGATCTCATCCCGCGTCGTTTCCGACCGCAGCCGCGATCTCGTCGGCACTTTCGAAAGCCCGCGGCAGCGTCTGCGCAACGCTACCGTCCGGCCGTAGCACCACCGTCGCGGGCATCACGTTTGCGACCCCCAGCGCCGCCGCGACCAAGCGGCGACCGTCCTGCAGCGTCGGCAACCGAACACCGAGCTCCGCCAACCGCAACAACGACGCCGTCTCGTTCTCGTCTTGATGCACCGTGACCACCATCGCGTCGGATCCCACTCGTCGTTGATACTCGGCCATCGCGGGCAGTTCCGCTGCGCACGGCCCGCACCAATACGCCCACAAGTTGAGGACCACCCGGCGTCCGGCCAGCGCGCGGGCGACGTCGACGGCCGAACCGTCCGCCGCGCACTCCACCACCACACCGCGGAGTGCGGCCGGGCCGGGACCCTGCGAACCCGGGCCGGCCGAAGGACAGCCCGGCAGATTGGCCCGCTGCCGGGGCCCGGCCAGCGCGGCGGGGGTGTCGGCGTCACGGTGTTCGCGGTCGACTGCTGTCGGGTTCGCCGGCGCCGTTTGACCGCTATCGCGGTTGTCACGCAACTGGGCCACCAGCGCCGCCGTCAACGCCACGACCACCGCAAGGACCGCGACGGTCCAGCGGGTCTTTACGGTCACGGTTCCCGCCCCGCGACTACAGCCCGGCCAGCGCCAGCAGGTGCTCGGTTTCCGGGCCCTGAACGAGGGGCGCGGCAAGCAGCGGTTCGGTGGGACCGAGGCCGAACGAAGGGCAGTCTTTGGCGAGCACGCAGACACCGCACGCCGGTTTGCGAGCGTGGCACACCCGGCGGCCATGGAAGATCACGCGATGGCTAAGCAAGGTCCACTCACTGCGTTCGATCAGTTCGCCGACCGCATGCTCCACCTTGACCGGGTCCTCTTCGGCGGTCCAGCGCCACCGGCGCACCAAGCGACCGAAATGAGTGTCGACGGTAATGCCCGGGACACCGAAGGCGTTCCCCAGGATGACGTTGGCGGTCTTGCGGCCCACTCCGGGCAGCGTCACCAGCTCGTCCATTGTGGCCGGCACCTCGCCGTCGAACCGTTCGACCAGGGCTTGCCCGAGGCCGATGAGCGAGTTGGCCTTATTGCGGTAGAAGCCCGTGGGACGGATGAGGTTCTCCAGTTCGTCGCGATCCGCCTGCGCGAAGTCCAGCGCCGTCCGGTACCGCTTGAACAGCGCCGGCGTGGTCAAGTTGACCCGTTTGTCGGTGCTTTGCGCCGAAAGAATGGTGGCAACCGTCAACTCGAGCGGCGACGTGAAATCCAGCTCGCAGTACACGTGTGGGAATGCTTGCGCCAGTGCGCGATTCATCCGCCGCGCCCGTCGCACCAAGCCGAGTCTGGTTTCGGCCGACCAGCGCCCGGCCACCTCGGCGGCGGGTGTGGCCGACTTTGACTTGGAACGTGTTGGGGAGCGCCCGGACGACTTTGCCGCTGTCACCTACGACAGAGTACTGATTTCGTGATCTCACCGAGACCGCGTCTTGATACAAGGCCATGTTTACTCTCCTTGTGTCATGGTTGCTGGTGGCCTGCGTACCGGGGCTGCTGATGCTTGCAACGCTCTGGTTGGGGCGACTCGAACGGGACCTGGCTTCCGATACCGTCACCGCGTCCGACGTTGCCGAATTCCTCGAGCACGCCGAGGCCGTGGATCTGCACACGCTGGCCCGGGAAGGTATGCCCGAGGCGCTGGAATATCTGCACCGGCGCCAGGCCCTGCAACTCAGCGATTTCCCGTCGCGGCACTCCCCCACCGGGTCCCGGCACGCCGCGCCAACCTTTGCCGGTGGCGACCATGACCACGGTGTCCAGGGCGTGGCCCACCTCGCTACCACAGCGCCGAAGCATTCACGGGTCAATCCGCAGGTTACGGCGACTCGACACATTAATCGTGTGTAGCGTTGGCAGGTCGAACCGATTGGCATAACCTCTAAACTCGTGGCACTCGCAATAGGTTGGCCTGCCCATATCACTTCGTTGGAAAGCTGAAGACGTGGACGAGATCCTGGCAAGGGCAGGAATCTTCCAAGGGGTTGAGCCCACTGCGGTCGCCGCACTGACCAAGCAGCTGCAACCCGTCGACTTCCCTCGCGGACACACAATTTTCGCCGAAGGGGAGCCCGGCGATCGGCTGTACATCATTGTCTCGGGGAAGGTCAAGATCGGGCGCCGCTCGCCGGACGGCCGAGAGAATCTGCTGACCGTCATGGGCCCGTCGGACATGTTCGGCGAGTTGTCGATCTTCGACCCGGGGCCGCGGACTTCCAGCGCGACCACGATCACCGAGGTGCGAGCGGTGTCGATGGACCGCGATGCGTTACGGGCATGGATCGCCGACCGTCCCGAAATTGCCGAGCAGCTGCTGCGGGTGCTGGCCCGACGGCTGCGGCGGACCAACAACAACCTGGCCGACCTCATCTTCACCGACGTGCCGGGCCGGGTGGCCAAGCAGCTGCTACAGCTGGCCCAGCGTTTCGGCACCCAGGAGGGTGGCGCGATGCGGGTCACCCACGACCTGACCCAAGAGGAGATCGCGCAGCTGGTGGGCGCCTCCCGGGAGACGGTGAACAAGGCGCTGGCCGATTTCGCCCACCGCGGATGGATCCGGCTGGAGGGCAAGAGCGTGCTGATCTCGGACTCCGAAAGGCTGGCCCGCCGAGCGAGGTAGCTTTTTCTCCTTTTCTCCTCCGCGGGCCGAACCTGGCTGCGATTTCCGGCGGTGATATTCGCAGGGTGGTTCGGCTCGCGGGGCGCGAAGCGCCAGACTCAGGCGCGCAGGTAGTCCAGCTGCGCCTGCACCGACCATTCGGCGGCGTGCCAGAGCTTTTCGTCGACGTCGACATAGACGTGTTCGACGACCTGGCGGACGGTGGCGTCGTCGCCGAGGTCCCGCAGCGCTGCGCGCACCTGCTCCAGACGCTCATGCCGGTGCGTCAGGTAGCCCGACGCGACGGCTTCCAGGTCGGCCAGCTCGGGCCCGTGTCCGGGCAACACGGTACGACCGTCCAGGCCGCGCAGCCGCCGCAGTGATTCCAGATAATCGGCCAGGCTGCCGTCTTCGTTGTCGATGACGGTGGTGCCGCGGCCCAACACCGTGTCCGCCGTCAACACCGCGTCGTCGAGCACGAATGACATCGAGTCGGCGGTGTGGCCGGGAGTGGCCATGACTTTGATCTTCAGGCCGGCCGCATCGATCACTTCGCCATCGGTCAGCTCACCGCACAGGCCGCGCAGGAACCCGCTGCCCGCCGAGCGAACCGGTGCGCCGGTCTGCTCGACCAGCTTGTCGATGCTGTCGGCGTGGTCGCCGTGCCGGTGGCTGATCAGCACCAGCGCGATGCGGCCCAGCGCCACGATCCGCGCGATGTGCTCGTCGTCGTCGGGCCCTGGATCCACGATGACCACTTCGTCGCTGCGCGGGCCACGCAGCACCCACGTGTTGGTGCCCTCCAGCGTCAGCAAACCGGGATTGTGGGCCAACAGCACCGACGCGGTATCGGTGACCGCCCGCAGCCGACCGTATGCGGGATGGGACAGCGACTCAGCGGGCTCGGCTGCCTCGGCTGGCTCGGACATGGGCCGTCAGCCGACCTCCACGATCACCTCGACTTCCACCGGTGCGTCCAGTGGAAGCTCGGCCACACCGACCGCCGAACGCGCGTGCGCGCCATTGTCGCCGAATACCTCGGCGAACAGCTCGGAGGCCCCGTTGATGACGCTTGCCTGACCATTGAAACCCGGCGCGGACGCGACGAATCCGACGACCTTGACCACTCGGGTCACCGCGTCGATACCCACCGCCGATCCCACCGCAGCCAGCGCATTGAGGCCGCAGATCCGGGCCAGCGCTTTGCCCTCCTCCGGGCTCACGTCGGCGCCGACCTTGCCGGTACGGGCCAGCTTTCCGCCGTCGATCGGCAGCTGGCCGGAGGTGTACACCAAGTTGCCGGTGCGCACCGCCGGGATGTAGGAGGCCAGCGGTGCCACCACTTGCGGCAGCGCGATACCGAGTTGCCCAAGCCGGCTGGTGGGATTTGCAGCGTTCATTTCGGGCGCTTCAGGTAGGCGACGTGCTGCTCGCCCGTCGGCCCGGGCAGCACCGCCACCAGCTCCCAGCCATCGGCGCCCCACTGGTCGAGGATCTGTTTGGTGGCGTGCGTCAGCAGCGGAACCGTGGCGTACTCCCATGTGGTCGGTTGGCTCATAGCGCCGAGCTTATAGGTCCGGCCTGAACAGCTCCGAGCCCGTGGCAAGGCGGGGGCTAGCATGCGATGGTGGCAACCACATCTAGCGGCGGTAGCTCCGTCGGCTGGCCGGCCCGATTGTCGAAGGCCCGCTTGCATTTTGTGACCGGCAAAGGCGGCACCGGAAAGTCGACGATCGCCGCCGCCCTGGCGTTGACCCTGGCAGCGGGAGGGCGCAAAGTCCTCGTCGTCGAAGTCGAGGGCCGCCAAGGGATTGCGCAACTCTTCGACGTCCCGCCGCTGCCGTATGAGGAGCTCAAGATCGCGACGGCCGAACGCGGCGGCCAGGTGAACGCGCTGGCGATCGACATCGAGGCCGCGTTCCTGGAATACCTCGACATGTTCTACAACCTCGGCATCGCGGGTAAGGCGATGCGCCGCGTCGGTGCGATCGAGTTTGCGACCACGATCGCGCCCGGCCTGCGCGATGTGTTGCTGACCGGCAAAATCAAGGAAACGGTGGTGCGCGTCGACAGGAACCGGCTGCCGGTCTATGACGCGATCGTCGTCGATGCACCTCCGACCGGCCGCATCGCGCGCTTCCTCGATGTCACCAAAGCGGTGTCCGATCTGGCCAAGGGCGGGCCGGTGCACTCGCAGAGCGAGGGCGTGGTGAGGTTGCTGCACTCCGACCAGACCGCCATCCACCTGGTCACCCTGCTGGAGGCGCTGCCGGTGCAGGAAACGCTGGAAGCCATCGAGGAACTCGCGGAGATGGACCTGCCGATCGGCAGCGTGATCGTGAACCGCAATATCCCGACCTACCTGGAGCCGCACGACCTGGCGAAGGCCGCGGAGGGCGACATCGACGCGGACTCGGTGCGTGACGGTTTGGCGATGGCCGGAATTAAGTTGTCCGACAATGACTTTGCTGGCCTGCTGACCGAGACTATTCAGCATGCGACCCTGATCGCCGCGCGCGCCGAGAGCGCGCAACAGCTCGACGCGTTGCAGGTACCACGACTAGAGCTTCCGGCGATCTCTGACGGCATCGACCTCGGCAGCCTTTATGAGCTGTCCGAATCGCTGGCACAGCAAGGAGTTCGATGAGCACCAAGCCGCGCACCCTCGACATGGCGGCAATTCTGGCCGACACATCCAACCGGGTGGTGGTGTGTTGCGGCGCCGGCGGAGTCGGCAAGACCACCACCGCGGCTGCATTGGCGTTGCGTGCGGCCGAATATGGGCGCAATGTAGTCGTTTTGACGATCGATCCGGCCAAACGGCTGGCACAGGCATTGGGCGTCAACGACCTGGGCAACACTCCGCAGCGCGTGCCGCTTGCGCCCGAAGTCACCGGCGAATTGCACGCAATGATGCTCGACATGCGCCGCACGTTCGACGAAATGGTGACCCAGTACTCCGGAACCGCACGGGCACAAGCGATTCTGGATAATCAGTTCTACCAGACCGTCGCGACTTCACTTGCCGGCACGCAAGAGTACATGGCGATGGAGAAGCTGGGTCAGCTGCTAGCCCAGGACCGCTGGGACCTGGTGGTGGTGGACACGCCGCCGTCACGCAACGCGCTGGACTTCCTGGATGCGCCAAAACGGTTGGGCAGCTTCATGGATAGCCGATTGTGGCGGCTGCTGCTCGCACCTGGCCGGGGCATCGGTCGATTGGTCACCGGCGCAATGGGATTGGCCATGAAGGCAGTGTCTACCATACTTGGTTCGCAAATGTTGGGCGACGCGGCGGCTTTCGTGCAATCGCTGGACGCCACATTCGGTGGCTTCCGCGAAAAGGCGGATCGCACATACGCGCTGCTGAAACGGCGCGGCACCCAGTTCGTCGTGGTATCGGCGGCCGAGCCCGACGCGCTGCGCGAGGCGTCCTTCTTTGTGGACCGGCTGTCGCAGGAAGGCATGCCGCTGGCCGGGCTGGTGTTGAATCGCACCCATCCGCTGTTGTCCGCGTTGCCGGTGGAGCGGGCGATCGACGGGAGCGAGACGTTGGACGCCGATGCCACCGACTCGGTGGCCGGATCGTTGGCGTCGGCCGTGCTGAGGATCCATGCCGACCGCGGGCAGACCGCCAAGCGGGAGATCCGGCTGCTGTCCCGGTTCACCGGAGCCAACCCAAACGTGCCGGTCATCGGGGTGCCGTCGCTGCCGTTCGATGTCTCGGACCTCGAGGCACTGCGCGCGCTCGCCGATCAGCTGGTTCCCGCCGGCGACGATGCGGGCCGCGCTGGGGGCACTTCCCCGCAAGCGGGAGGTACCCCCACCCGCTTGCGGGGGACGGCCCGCTGAGGAACCCGGCCAATCCGGCTAATCGCCGAGAAATATGCGCGTTGTAGACGCTGGCCTATTCCACATGCGCCAGTTCCTATTGGGCACAAGGCAATTAGAAATGAAAGGGTGGCGCTGTAACTAAAACGTAATGAGGAATGGGGGCGCGCTGCGGCTAGCCAACCGAGCGGCCGCGCCGCTTGTCGAAGAAGTCTGCCCAGGACACGACCTCGGGGTGCTGCTTGAGTAGGGCCCTGCGCTGCCGCTCGGTCATGCCGCCCCAGACGCCAAACTCGACCTTGTTGTCCAGCGCGTCGGCACCGCACTCCTGCATTACCGGGCAGTGACGGCAGATCACCGCGGCCTTGCGTTGCGCAGCCCCGCGGACAAAGAGTTCATCAGGATCAGTTTGCCGGCACAGCGCCTGGGAGACCCAGGCAATTCTTTCTTCTGCATCAACGCTGCGCAGGGGGCTATGTGCGGCCATCAGATTAGTTCGCCGCACGGGTCGTGTTCCGGACACGAGCTGTTCCCTTCCTCACGGCCGCACGCTGCGACCGCCCTCCTCGGGTGCAGACCCTGCTGCGATCTACGCCACACTATGCACGACGGTGTTACCTGAATCTCACCGTGTGTCTAAGTTAGGTGCTCAGGTGCCAATTGCGCAACAGTCTGATAACGGTTTTTTTGGGACGAGCGTGCCGTCCCGGCGCCAATAATGAAGATCAGAAGTAACGGCGCGCCCCCCGCGAGGGGCCTGAGCAGTAACGCCAGCGCAAATATCGCCCGAAGCCCCAGGAAAGGCCGCCGATCAGCGCCTGGTGGGGCCTCGTCGCCGACTGACCGCACGGCGGCCCGACCGCGGGCCGCTACGCTAGTACGCATGTCAGACCGCCCCCCGGCCGTCCTCACGGTCCTGAAGCTTGCTGGGTGCTGTCTGTTGGCCAGTGTCGTGGCCACCGCGCTCATGTTCCCGGTGGCAGGCGGCTTGGGGCTGATGTCCAATCGCGCGTCTGAAGTGGTTGCCAACGGTTCGGCCCAACTTCTTGAGGGTGAGGTACCCGCGGTGTCGACGATGGTCGACGCGAAGGGCAACGTCATCGCGTGGCTCTACTCGCAGCGACGGTTCGAGGTACCCACCGACAAGATCGCCAACACCATGAAGCTGGCGATTGTTTCGATCGAGGACAAGCGGTTCGCCGACCACAACGGTGTGGACTGGAAGGGCACGCTGACCGGCCTGGCCGGCTACGCGTCCGGGGACGTCGACACTCGCGGCGGGTCGACGATCGAGCAGCAGTACGTCAAGAACTACCAGCTGCTGGTAACCGCCCAAACCGATGCTGAAAAGCGTGCGGCCGTCGAAACCACCCCGGCCCGCAAGCTGCGCGAGATCCGGATGGCGCTCACGCTGGACAAGACCTTCACCAAGCCCGAGATCCTGACCAAGTACCTCAATCTGGTGTCATTCGGCAATAACTCATTCGGCGTGCAGGATGCGGCGCAGACCTACTTCGGCATCAACGCCTCCGACCTGAATTGGCAGCAGGCGGCCCTGCTGGCGGGCATGGTGCAGTCGACCAGCACGCTGAACCCGTACACCAACCCTGACGGCGCGTTGGCCAGGCGCAACTTGGTCCTGGACACCATGATCGAAAACCTGCCGCAGGACGCCGACGCGTTGCGCGCCGCCAAGGCCGAGCCGCTCGGGATATTGCCGCAGCCCAACGAGCTGCCCCGGGGCTGCATCGCCGCCGGCGACCGCGCATTCTTCTGCGACTACGTCCAGGAGTATCTGTCTCGCGCCGGGATCAGCAAGGAGCAACTGGCCAGGGGCGGCTATCTGATCCGCACCACGCTCGACCCCGACGTGCAGGTCCCGGTCAAGACGGCCATCGACAGGTTCGCCAGTCCGACCCTGCCGGGCATCTCCAGCGTGATGAGCGTGATCAGGCCGGGCAAGAATTCCCACCACGTCATGGCAATGGCCAGCAACCGCAAGTACGGGCTGGACACCGACGCCGGCGAAACCATGCGGCCGCAGCCGTTCTCCCTGGTCGGCGACGGCGCCGGGTCCATCTTCAAGATCTTCACCACGGCCGCCGCACTGGACATGGGCATGGGCATCAACGCCACGCTCGAGGTGCCGGGCCGGTTCCAGGCCAAGGGAATGGGCAGCGGCGGGGCCAAGGGCTGCCCTAAAGACACCTGGTGCGTGGTCAACGCCGGTAACTACCGCGGGTCGATGAACGTGACCGACGCGCTGGCCACCTCGCCCAACACCGCGTTCGCCAAGCTGATCCAGCAGGTCGGGGTAACGCGCACCGTGGACATGGCGATCAAACTCGGCCTGCGGTCCTACGCCAATCCCGGCACCGCCCGCGACTACAACCCGGACAGCAACGAGAGCCTGGCCGACTTCGTCAAACGGCAGAACATCGGTTCGTTCACCCTGGGCCCGATCGAGTTAAACGCGCTCGAGCTGTCGAATGTCGCGGCGACGCTGGCGTCCGGTGGCGTGTGGTGTCCGCCGAGCCCAATCGACAAGCTTTTCGACCGCAACGGCAACGAAGTTGCGGTCACCACCGAGACCTGCGACCAGGTGGTGCCCGAGGGATTGGCCAACACCCTGGCCAACGCGATGAGCCACGACGCGCTGGGCATGGGCACCGCGGCGGGTTCGGCCAGTGCGGCGGGCTGGGACCTGCCGGTTTCAGGCAAGACCGGCACCACCGAAGCCCACCGGTCTTCCGGGTTCGTGGGCTTCACCAGCTACTACGCGGCCGCGAACTACATTTACGACGACTCGACCTCGCCGACGGATCTGTGCTCCAGCCCGCTGCGTCATTGCGGCAACGGCGACCTTTACGGCGGCAACGAGCCGGCCCGTACCTGGTTCACCGCGATGAAGCCGATCGCCACCAGCTTCGGCGACGTGAAGTTGCCGCCAACCGATCCACGCTATGTCGAGGGTTCACCGGGTTCGCGGGTACCCAGCGTCGCCGGGCTGGAGGTAGACGCGGCGCGCCAGCGTCTGAAAGAGGCGGGCTTCCAGGTGGCCGACCAGACTAACTCGGTCAACAGCAGCGCAAAGCTCGGCGAGGTGGTCGGAACGACACCCAGCGGCCAGACAATTCCGGGTTCGATCGTCACGATTCAGGTCAGCAATGGCATCCCGCCGGCTCCGGCACCGCCGCCGGAGGGCGGGGATGTGCCGGTGCCGGTCGGCTCGCAGGTCATCGAGATCCCCGGCCTGCCGCCGATCACCATTCCGATACTGGCACCCCCGCCGCCATCCCCACCCCCGTAGACCCCCGTAGCGCCCGAGGGCGCGCGAAAATCGTCGTTACCGTAAAGAGTCGAGCGATCAGTTCGCTACCGGCAGTAGGCTGCCTGCATGGCTGTTTTACCCGTCCTGATCCGCTCCGGGGCCGTTGCGCTTGGTTCTGCCGTGGCCGGCGTCGGTTATGCCACGGTCGTCGAGCGCAACGCGTTCGTCCTGCGCGAGCTGACTCTTCCGGTCTTGTCGCCGGGGTCCACACCCCTGCGGGTGCTTCATCTCAGCGATATCCACATGACGCCCACCCAGCGGCGTAAGCAGGCCTGGCTCCGCGAGCTGGCCGGCTGGGAGCCCGACCTCGTGGTCAACACCGGCGACAACCTGGCGCACCCCAAGGCGGTGCCCGCTGTCGTCCAGACCCTGGGCGACCTGTTGTCGCGCCCGGGTGTCTTCGTTTTCGGCAGCAATGACTACTTCGGTCCGCGCCTGAAGAACCCGATGAACTACCTGCACAATCCGGCCCACCGGGTCCGTGGCGAGCCCTTGCCCTGGCAGGATTTGCGGGCGGCGTTCAGCGAACGCGGCTGGCTCGACCTCACCCACACCCGCCGCGAGTTCGAGGTGGCCGGGCTGCACATCGCCGCCGCGGGCGTGGACGACCCGCACATCGACCGGGACCGGTATGACGCCATCGCGGGCCCGGCCAGCCCGGCCGCGAACCTGCGGCTCGGCCTGACGCATTCGCCGGAGCCGCGCGTGCTGGACCGCTTCGCCGCGGATGGTTACCAGCTGGTGATGGCCGGCCACACCCACGGCGGGCAGCTGTGCCTGCCGTTTTACGGCGCCCTGGTGACCAACTGCGGCCTGGACCGGTCCCGGGCGAAGGGGCTCTCCCACTGGGGTGCGGACATGAAGTTGCATGTCTCCGCCGGCATCGGCACCTCACCGTTTGCGCCGGTGCGCTTCTGCTGCCGGCCCGAGGCAACCCTGCTGACGTTGATCGCCGCCCCGATGGGCGGCCGAGACTCCAGCAGCAACCTGGGCCGTTCGCAGCCAGCAGCTTCGGTGCGTTGAGCGATCACGCCCAGATCGCGGAGCGCAAGCTGCCGCGCACCTGGTCGGACAACGCGATCCGGCTGATCGAGGCCGACGCCCGCCGCAGCGCCGACACTCACCTGGTGCGCTACCCGCTGCCGTCGGCCTGGGGCAGCCTCGATGACCCCACTGTTCAAGTCGAGCTGTACCTCAAGGACGAGACGACGCATATCACCGGCAGCCTCAAACACCGGCTGGCGCGTTCACTGTTCTTATATGCGCTGTGTAACGGCTGGATCCACGAGGGCACCACGGTGGTCGAGGCGTCGTCGGGTTCGACGGCGATATCCGAGGCCTACTTCGCGTCCCTGCTGGGTCTGCCGTTCATCGCCGTCGTGCCGGCGAGTACCAGCCCCGCCAAGGTGGCGCTCATCGAATCACAAGGCGGGCGTTGCCATTTCGTGCAGAAGTCGGGTGAGGTTTACACCGAGGCGGAACGTATTGCGCGCGAGACCGGCGGACACTACCTGGATCAGTTCACCAACGCCGAGCGCGCCACCGACTGGCGCGGCAACAACAACATCGCCGAGTCGATCTACACGCAAATGCGCGACGAGAAATACCCCATCCCGGAGTGGATCGTGGTCGGCGCGGGCACCGGCGGAACGAGCGCGACCATCGGCCGTTACATCCGCTACCGGCGGCACGCGACCCGGCTGTGCGTCGTCGACCCGGAGAACTCCGCATTCTTTCCCGCCTACGCCGAAGACCGCGATGACATCGTCATGTCCGTGTCATCGCGTATCGAGGGCATCGGCCGGCCGCGAGTAGAGCCGTCGTTTCTGCCCGGCGTGGTCGACCGCATGGTCGCGGTGCCCGACGCGGCGTCGATCGCGGCCGCCCGTCACGTCAGCGCGGTGCTGGGACGCCGCGTGGGGCCGTCCACCGGCACCAACCTGTGGGGCGCCTTCGGCCTTCTCGCCGAGATGGTGGCCGACGGCCGCAGCGGTTCGGTGGTGACGCTGCTCGCCGATAGTGGGGACCGCTACGCCGACACCTACTTCAGCGACGAGTGGGTCAGTGCCCAGGGGCTCGATCCCACCGGCCCCGCCCAGGCGCTCGTCGAGTTCGAACGCTCCTGTCGCTGGAACTGACGCGCTGGCCTGCGGTTTGGCCAGTCAACGCTCGGGTGCGATAGGCTGTCGTGGCTTCAAGCGGGGTGTGGCGCAGCTTGGTAGCGCGCTTCGTTCGGGACGAAGAGGCCGTGGGTTCAAATCCCGCCACCCCGACTCGGGAAAGACCAGATCATAGCTCCAACCGGCCATGTCGGTTAGGGGCTTTCTTTGGTCCCAGTCCGCAGCGGGTTGAGAACAGCTGGCGGTTTTGTTGGCCAGTAGCGGTTAGACGTAGTTGTCGGACCCCTCTGGGAGTATCTGGGTAGAGGCATAAAATCACGCAGTGTTATGGCCGTTTTGTTGGTCATTATTGGACATTGATTTCGTAAGATCGGCCGTGGAGGGGGTGCGCAGACGGTGGGTTCCCTGCGTGGCGGGAAGCAGTTGACGCCAGAGGTCGTGGCTAAGCGTCTGTGTATCGGGGTGGCCGATCTTCTTGATGTTGGCAAACCATGGACTAGCCGTGATGTTGCCGAGGTGCAGCGTTGCAGACCCGATTGGTTGCGGTGTGCGCGCAAGGCGTTGGGCGCGGCGCGAGCTGAGGAGGAACGGCAGCAGAAGGCGCGCGGGGATGCTGTTCGAGCGCGACAGAAGGGGTTTGAGTATCCACCTGTCGGGTCCGCCGCGACTGAGTTCGCCGACGACTTTGCGAAATTGAACCTGTTGGAGTTTCTACATAGCGCTCTGGATGCGTCTTCGGCGGAGACCTAGGTAGTGGATTGCGGATTCGATGTCTCCACGTACGCCCGGACTGTCGAGGAGACCAACCGCGAACGCGTCAAACGCGGCGTGTCTTTGTCGGGACGAGACACCGCTGTCTTCGCTGATTACGGCGGTTACCGTGAGCCCGGGACGTTGGGAGACTTGTTGGACGCTCCGACTGGCAACACCCGGGCGACCCATGTTTGTGGTGCGGGACTTGCTGCCGAATCGCTCGACGACGCGTGGTATGACCGGTGGGCGCTGGAAGGCCTCGCCCACGCTCACGTGATCGCTGGTCTAGTGCTGTGCGGTGATATCGCGACTCTGGAAACCATTGCCGGAGTGCCTTTACCTGACGTGGCCCTCGACGTAAGGCAGCCGTTTGGTGGCGTCGCCGCGGATGTGCTCTCGTTGGCGAGGGAAGCGCTGCATGCCTGGACTGAGATCGACTGCCCGGTACTGGATCCCGGCGACGTTGTAGACATGGATGCCCCGACCTCAGCGCTGCCCCGAATGCTGCTGGCCGCCCGGCGACGGTGGGATCAAACCGAACTGCTGGCCGCGGCGATCGCGGGCCTGGATGTAGAGCTGGTTGTCGATGGCTGACCACGGCCCAGATGATTACGTGTCCGCGACCTCAGCCGCTCACCGGTTGGGGGTGTCGACACCTACGTTGCGCCGATACACCCAGGAAGGTCGGCTGCCGGATGCGCGCAGTGCGGGCGGGAGGCGGATCTTGCGGATCGGCGACTTGGATGCTATCGCACGTAAACCATCCGCTGGCACGCAATTCGGCATCGACATCAGCTACGTGACGCAGGATCAGCCCGACGGTCTGGCGCAGGCATTCGTGCTGAGCACCAACCACATCGGCACCGATTCGGTGGCTTTGGTGTTGGGCGACAACATCTTCTACGGGCCCCGGACTGGGCACGAGCCTGAGGCGTTTCCAATCCATCGGCGGCGGAGCCATTTTCGCTTATTGGGTGGCCAACCCGTCGGCCTACGGTGCCGTCGAATTCGGTGCTTACGGCATGGCGCTGTCGCCGGAGGAGAAACCCGAAACGCCGAAGTCTCACTACGCCGTACCGGGCCTGTATTTCTACGACAACGACGTGATCGAGATCGCCAAGGGCTTGAAGAAGTTGGCCCGCGGCGAGTACGAAATCACCGAGGTCAACCAGATCTATCTCAACCGAGGCCGGCTGGCAGTCGAGGTGCCCGCGGGACGGCCTGGCTGGACACGGGCACGTTCGACTCGCTGCTGGACGCCAGCGACTTCGTCCGCACGCTGGAACGACGGCAGGGCCTGAAAATCAGCGTCCCCCAGGGAAGTCGCGTGGCGGCGGGGCTGGATCGACGACGAGCAACTGGCGCAGCGCGCTCGCACCCTACTCAAGTCCGGGTATGGCGATTACCTACTGCCCCTGTTGGAACGGGGCTGATTCGGTAGGTTTAGCTGCGGAGCGGGCGGGCCGGATGAGCGCCCGCGGGGCCGCCGGCTACGCCAACCCGGTGAACCCGTCGAGGCCCAACAGCAGCCCGCCGGGGCCGCCGGCGCCGGGGCTGCCCGATGTTGGGCCATCCCCGCCGTTGCCGCCGTTGCCGCCGTCGCCGATCAGAAAGGCGGAGCCGCCCCTACCGCCGGGCCCGCCCAGCACCCCGCCGGTGCCGCCGGCTCCGCCGTCACCGCCGTTGCCGAACAGCCCGGAGTTACCGCCCCGTTCGCCGGTTCCGCCGCTATTGCCGCCGACCCCCCCGGCCCCGCCGGCGCCGCCGTTGAAGAAGGCGTTGCCGCCGACCCCGCCGGTTCCGCCGTTGCCAAAGCCATGACACTCACCGCCGGTTCCGCCGGGCCCGCCGTCACTGAAGAATCCGAACCCGCCGACCCCGCCGCCCCCGCCGACGCCGCCGTTGATGGCGGAACCGCCAGTGCCGCCGGCCCCGCCGGTGTTGAACAGCCCCATGCCGCCGTTCCCGCCGAACCCGCCCTCACCGTTGATGAAAGCGGTGGCCCCGCCGGTGCCGGCGGCCCCGCCGACGCCGAACAGCCCGCCCATGCCCCCGTCACCGCCGCGCCCGCCGTGCAAGACGCCGAACCCGCCGGTGCCGCCGGTGCCGCCCGCACCCCCAAACAGCCCGCCCGCACCGGCGACGCCACCGGCCCCGCCGGTCGCGGCCGACGAGCCCCCGCCGACGCCGCCGGTGCCACCGAGGCCCCACAACAGCGCACGCCCGCCGGGCCCGCCGGGTCCGCCGTCGGCGACCGTTGAGGCCCCGCCGGTGCCGCCGGTGCCGCCGTTACCCCACAGCCCGCCGTACCCCCCGGCCCCGCCGCCCCCGCCGACCCCGGTCGATGAGGCCCCGCCGGCGCCACCGGCGCCGCCGGTGCCGAACAGGGCCCCGCCGGGCCCGCCGTTGCCGCCGTTTTGGTCGGGCCCGCCGGAGCCGCCGGCCCCGCCGTTACCGAACAGGATCCCGCCGGCCCCGCCGTTTGTCCCAGTTCCCGGGGTGCCGTTGGCGCCGTTGCCGATCAGCGGGCGCCCGAACAGGGTCTCGGTGGGCGCATTGAACAGGTTGAGTAGTTGCTGCAATGGTGAGGCGTTGGCGGCCTCAGCGCTGGCATAGGCGCCCGCACCTGCGTTCAGGGCCGCCACGAACTGGTTATGGAACGCCGCGGCCTGCGCGCTCAGCGCCTGATACTGCTGGGCGTGCGCCCCGAACAACGCCGCGATGGCTGCCGACACCTCATCGACGCCCGCCGCCAGTACCCCCGTGGTCTGGGCCGCCGCGGCGGCGTTGGCCGCGCTGAGTGTCGAATCGATATTCGCCAGATCTGTTGCCGCCGCCGTCACCATGTCCGGCGCCACGACCATATACGACATCGCCGCCCTCCAACCGGATCATCACCAACACATAGGTGGAAGACAAAAGCGTCGCGCGAGCGCGTCGCGTCCGCTAGGGCATTTTGCCTCTAGTTCCCTGCACCGTAAGGCACGTTTTCGCCGGGTTTCGCAGCCTGACTGCAGACTGCACCGATTGCTCACCGCGCCCGAGGGCCCCGCCGGCTCTGGCGTTACTGCCGGTAGCCGGCCAGGAAGTTGCCCAGCCGTTCGATCGCTTTCGCAAGGTCACGTGCCCACGGCAGTGTCACGATGCGCAGGTGATCCGGTGCCGGCCAATTGAATCCGGCGCCCCTGGGTAACCAGGATCTTTTCCGCCCGGCTTTGTCGAACAAGATGAGCGAATGGGTACGCCGGGTCATCATAAAGATCGACATTGCTCACCCAGCCGGGTACGACGACAAAGGGAATCTCACCCTCGCCCAGTACACGGTATGCGAGGTGGACTTCGCCGTTGCGGGCATAGCGAACCCGACCGTCGCTCACCACATCATTCTGACAGTTGTGGCCCGACTCATCGCACGTTCCGCGAGCAACTGGGACTGCCCCGATTCGTGCGCGAGTCAAGCCCCTACGGGAGGGCCGGCTCCTGCGCTTCCGTTTTCGTTCGCCAGTATCCGGCGGTGTTGTCAAGGCGTTCGCCGGGACTTGTGACAACGCCGTGCCACGCTCAGACTGATTTATATGCGCGACCGCGAGACGATCGACTCGGAATTGCGGCTTATAGCTCTTCGGCGCCAATCGATCCGTGAGCAGGGCGCTCAGCCGTCATCCCAACGGGTCGACGAACTCCTCGACGAACGACTGGCGCAGCGCGCGGCGGCGTCCGAAACCGAGGTGGTGCAAGCGTGTGAAACCGAGGTTGTCGCCGATACCAGGCCGCAGCGCCGCAAAACCGACGACATCACGCGTCACGGACGTAAGGGTGTGCTGCGCCGCTTCGGCCCCCTCGCGGCATTGCCGTTATCACTGTTAGCCGTCGCCGCCGCGGTAGTGGTGATGTTCTCCGACCACAAACAAGAACCGGCCGCACAGCCGGCGGCGGACCCGCCACCGTCGGTTGCGCAACCCAGCCCGCCGGCGCCCGAAACACACGCTCCGCCCGTCAGCCTCGTCGACATTGTTTTCGTCAACGGGCTCAAACAGGTCGGCGTGCCGGTTCCCAGCCAGGAATACGTGATGACCCATGGGCACGCGGTCTGCGATTTCCTGGCGCAGCAACCCAACCTCGCAGAGGCCGCCCGCTTCGTGCAGCAATCGTCGATATGGGACGCCAATCAGAGCACCGACTTCGCCGTCGCGGCCGTCGTCACATACTGCCCTCAGTACGAATCCGCGAACCCGGGCGAGATGCAGCCGGCCTTCCAGAATGCGCTGTCTGATCTGCAAGCCATCCAACGTGATCTGCAGGGCATCCAAGGCAATCTGCAAGGCATCCAAGATCATCTGCCGCCCATCCCAGGCCAGCAGTAATCCGAATCAGCTGGGGTGTTCGAGTTCCGTTCGGGCCTGGTCGATTTGGGCGTAGGCGTAGGTCACGATCTCGGCGGTGGTCATCGCCGCACCCGTGCCGGCGTGCGATTCGTAGGTCGCCTCACCGAGCACCTCGCGTAGGTGCGTAATCGCGGTGCGGAACTCTGCCATGTTGGGAAGTGCAGCGATAGGGCTGGTGATGGCGAACCCGGCGATGGTGGCCGCCGGCTCGTAGCGTCCGACCCGGGCGAAAAACGAGGCAAGCCAACCCAGGGGGACGCGCATCAGGTAGGTGTTGCCGGAGTCGTGATGGTTGCCGATCGCCATGGTGAAGTAGTCGCAGGCGGCCAACGGGTCGCCGTGTTCGGCCTCGATGCGACACAGGTTGCCCGCAATGATTGACAGGTTGGCGCGGTTGCCGCTGTCTTGGGCGATCACCAGGGCACGCCGGTGGGCAGCGAGCGAGCCGGCGGGGTCGGTGTCGTGGACGGCCAGGCCGTCGGCGCAAACCGCCCATGAAAGCACGAACGGGTTGCCGGTCGCCTCGGCGGCATCGATCAGACCATTAGCGACCGTCATCGCCTCGTCAGAGGAACCGGTAATCGCCAGCCCGATAACCAAATTCGCCGTGGTGTACGCGTGGGTGTCCACACCGCGTGCGAGGTGGGCGCGGCAGCACTCGATCCAACGTTCCGGCTGATTGACAGCAACGTAGGCAGCGCCAAGGAAGCCTTCGGCGTGCGGGACGTGGTGGTCGCTTGCGCCGCTGATCGCCCGCTCGGCGGCGTCGGTGTAGCGAATGCCCGGCTCGATCCGTCCGGCCATGTAGCAATTCGACGCCACCACATACAGGGTCCCGAGCCGGGGGTGGTCGATGGCGCGTGCGGGCTCGATGACCTCTTCGGCCCAGGCGATCGGTTCGTGATTTTCGGTCAGATACCCGAGCCACGCCGCATATGTTGCGATCGGGGCGGCGACATCCAGATCGCCTTGGTCGGCGGCCCAGCGGAATGCGGTGCGCAGATTGCCCAGCTCGATGGTGAACCAGTCGTACGCCTCGCGCTGGCGGGGGCTATCCCACAGCGCCATGATGTCCGCTTCGCGCTCGGCAAAGTAGCGGGCATGCGTGGCACGCGCCTCGGTCGCCTCGCCGAGGGCGACGAGTTGTTCCTCGGCGAACTGGCGAATCGTTTCCAGCATCGAAAACCGGGTCCGCCCCGAAGACCGGTCGGCGACCAGCAGCGACTTGCGCACCAGGGCATCCAGCAGATCCAAGGTGGCTATCTCGTCCGGGTCGTCCGGGTCGTCCGGGTCGTCTGGGCCGTCTGCGGAACCCGCCACCGCGCAGGCGCTTTGCAGGTCAAATCCACCGGCGAACACCGAACACCGGACCAGCAGCGCCTTTTCCGTGTCGTCGAGCAGGTCGTAGGACCACGCGACGGCGTGGCGCAGGGTGTGGTGGCGCTCCAGTGCGCGGCGTGATCCCACCAGCAGCCGGAACCGCTGATCGAGCCGATCGCGCACCTCACCCGCGGTCATGGCCGCCATCCGCGAGGCCGCCAACTCGATGGCCAACGGGATCCCGTCGAGACGACGGCAAATCTCGGCAATCGCGCTTGGGTCGTCGGACACGAAAGCCGGAGCCACGCGGTGGGCGCGTTCGGTGAAAAGGTCCATCGCCGCATCGACATCTAGCGACGGCACCGGCCACAGCTGCTCGTCGACGATGCCGAGTCCTTCGCGGCTGGTGGCCACAATCTTGGTCGTTGCCGAGGCCTCCAGGATGGCCTCGATCAGATCGGCGGCCTCGTCCAGCACGTGTTCGCAGTTGTCGAACACCAGCAGCCGCACCCTGCCCTCCAGGGCCGCGGCCACGCTCTCCGCCACGGTCTTGCCGGGTTGTTGGGTGATGCCCAGCACCGCGGCCACCGCCTCGGGCACCGCAGCGGGATCGCTGACCGCGGCCAGCTCGAAAAACCACACTCCGTCCGGGAATTCATCGACCAGCCGGCCCGCCACCTCAAGCGCCAGCCGGGTCTTGCCGACCCCGCCCACCCCGGTCAGCGTGACCAGCCGATGAGCCTTCACCGCGGCCTGCACCTCGCCGGCCTCGGACTCGCGCCCGATCAAGCTCGTGGGCGCAGGGCGCAGATTCCCCGGACTCGCATCCAGCGCCTGCAGCGGCGGGAACTCCGCGCCCAGGCCCTCTGCCCGGACCTGGAACAGCTCGACCGCGGTCGGCAGGTCTCGCAACCGCCGCGGCCCCAGATTCACGAGGTCGACTCCGGTGAGCAGACTCGCCGTCGACTCGGCCAGCAGGATCTGACCGCCGTGCCCCGCGGCCATCACCCGCGCGGCACGATTCAGCACCACACCGAAGTAGTCCTCCCCACGCAACTCGGCTTCGCCGGTCGCGATCCCCATCCGCACCGGCAACTCCAGCGCCCGCTGCGCCGCCACCGCAGCATCCACCGCAGAACGCGGCGAGGCGAACGCCGCGCACACCCCGTCACCGGTGTGCTTGAACAACCATCCGCCGTGCGCCTCGATCGCCGCACACAACGTCTCGTCGTGTGCGGCCAGCGCGATCCGCATTGCGTCCGCGTCGGCCTCCCACCGACGCGTGGAACCCTCCACATCGGTGAACAGAAACGTCACCACACCCGAAGGTGCGGCCGCCGGAGGAGCGGACACACACGCAGAATGCCACACCCAGCAAAGCCCCGCCTTCAAGATCCCGGGAAGAGTGTTCACTGTCGTCGTTGGCATCGGCCCAGGCTCGGAGGGTGAGGCGCTCGAGCTCGAACTTTTACCTCATCGTGTTCTAGATGCGACGTCGGTAACTCAGTGTTGTTGACGTGACTCGAGTGCCGTAGGCGCACTCCAAACTGACGATGAGTGGGATGTCGGCGCTGGAAGATCGTCGTCGCTGGATTTCGCGGGCCCCGATGTGGCGGTGGCAGCGCGCGCTTGTCGCTGGCGGCGTGTGGCTGCTCGTCTTCGGGGGCGTGTGCGTGGCGCGTGCTGCCCCGCTCACCCCCGCCGCGGTCCTGCGTGTCGGCAGCTACCAAGGGATTCCCGGGCAATACTCGAGCATCCAGGCAGCGGTCGACGCCGCCCGGCCCGGGGACTGGGTGCTCATCGGGCCGGGCGACTACCACGAGACCGGCAATCGGGTTCCTCCCGGGGCGGTCGGCGACGACGCGGCGGGGGCCGCCGTGCTCGTGACCACGCCCGGCATCCACATCCGCGGCATGAACCGCAACGGCGTCGTGCTCGACGGGACCAAGCCGGGGGCGTCTGCGTGCAGCTCCGCGACGGCCGACCAAGACCTTGGCCCGCTCGGTCCCGACGGCACCCCGACGGGGCGAAACGGCCTGATCGTGTTCAAGGCGTCCGGCGTCAGCGTCGAGAACCTGATCGCCTGCAATTTCCTCTCGGGCACCGAGACCCCCGGCGATGAGATCTGGTTCGACGGCGGCGGATCGAGCGGCGCCCAGCAGCTCGGAAGCTGGCGCGGCGCGTTCCTGTCGGCCACCTCGAGCTACTACGCCGGCGACAACCAGCCGTTCGCCCAGTACGGGATCTACGCCTCCAACACCTTCGGGCCTGGGCTGTTCACGCAGGTGTATGCGAACAACATGGGCGACGCCGCGTTCTACATCGGCGGCTGCCCGGACTGCAACACGATCCTCGACCACGCCCACGGCCAGAACTCGGCCGAGGGATACTCGGGGACAAATTCGGGCGGCCACCTGATCATCGAGAACTCCGAGTTCGACAACAACTACATTGGGATCGTCACCAACAGCCAGAACAACGACGACCAACCGTCGCCCCAGTCCGGCCGCTGCCCCGGTAGCGAGACCGGCCCGACCGGGACCCACTCGTGCTGGGTGGTCACGCATAACTCGGTGCACGACAACAACAACGCAAACACACCCACCAGCTCCGACGTCACCGGGGCTCCGGGCGGCACCGGCGTCCTGATCTCCGGAGGCCGGTTCGACACCGTCGATGCCAACGACATCCGCGACAACGGCGCGTGGGGCGTGCTGCTGGTCCCCGAGGTCGACGACGAGGCGTGGATACCAATCGCCCACTGCGAGGGCGGCATCGGCCTGTCGAAGTTGTCGTTCTGCTACTTCAACGACTACGGCAACGAGATCGCCAACAACACGCTGAGCCACAACGGCTTCTTTGGCAATCCGAGTAACGTCGACCTCGCGGAGATCTCAAACCTCGCGTTTCCTGCCAACTGCTTTCACGGCAACGTGGCCACCTCTGGCACGGCCATCAGCCCCACGCTTTTTGAGGGCCGGCCAAGGGTCACCAGCGCCCCGCCCTTCATCCAGTTCTTCCCCCACGGCATCTGCGGAATCCCAGGCAGGGGCAAAGGGCTCATTAGCATCCTCAGTTTGCAGGTCGCCTGCGACTCGGAGATCCTCGGCTCCTGCCCGAGCACCCCGGTCAGTAACTACCCGCGCCGAACAGCGGTCCAGTTGATGGCGCTGCCGCCGCAGCCAAGCATGCCCAATCCGTGCCTGGGCGTGCCGCGCAACCCGTGGTGTCCCACCAACCCGACCAGCCCACCCCCGTATCCCGTGCCGGGCGGTTCAACTTCCTTATACGGGATCGAATTTGGAGATCAGCCAGGTCCCGTTGACCTTGGTCAGGGCCACCAGCACCGAGCTTGATGTGGTCGTTGGTGCCGGCTGGTCGTTGCTAGTCGTCGTTTGGTTGACGAAGACAAGGATTGAACCCGTCTGGCCGGCCAATGATTGGACACCGGCACGGACGACGGTCGCGGTGGTGGCCAGGTGTCGCTGCTGCGCGGCAGGGCGGACAACTTGGTCCGTGAACTGCTTGTAGTAGGCGAGGAAGTCGCCGGTGAGATACGCCTCGGCGGCTTTGAAGTCCTGGTCAAGGGTATCGGGTGAATAGCTCAACAACTTGACCGCCCCGGTGCTCGCCGCCTGGGTCGCCGCCTGGCGATCGGCGGCTCGGTCCGCGACGGGCGGCAGTTGCCGGCTCTTGACCTGCATCTGCCAGGCGCCCACCGCCGCGGTGCCCACCGTCGCGGCGGCGAGTGCGATAACGAGCGCCCACCACGTCACCCGCAGCCCACGCGTCCGTGTCATTTCACGAACTCCACCTTCGACACCTTGTAGGTGTCGCCGATTTTCTCGACTTGCACCACCAACCGATAATTTCGTGGGTCTTGCGCTGCGCCCGCGCTATTGGTCACTTTCGACGTCGAGGCGACGAGCACCTGAGCCGTAGTGCCGTTGATCGACTCGAGGGCGGCACCGTTGACGGTCCCCTGTGACGTCACGTTCGATTTCACGACCGTCTGTTCGAAGTCGGAACTTCTTTGCAAGAAGTCATCGCGAAAAGCGCCGGTCGACCCGTCGAGGATGCGCTGGATGTCGCTATGGGCGGACTGCGGGCTGAGGCTAAAAAGCGAGATGGTGAACTGCCTGGCGTAGGCGACGTAGGGCGCCCACTGGGGCGCGGCGTTGGATGGCCGCGGATCCGGGCGCAGTGTCTGCGTGACTGCGAAAGCGCCCGCGCCGACCAGCAGCAGCACCAAGATCAACGGCACCAGGATCGACGTCCACGTCAGGGACCGTCTCGGCGCCCCCACGGGGACCGCAGCCTGAGATGCCGCTGGCACCGTCGGCTGGGCGGGCAGACCGGGCATGTGAAGCGGTGTGGTCAATGCGGCGCGCGCCGCCCGGGCCAGGTCCTTGGTCGTGGGATAGCGCTGGGCGGGGTCTTTGGCCATTCCGGTCGCGATGACTTGGTCCATCGCCGCCGCGATCCCGCCCGCTAGTTCCGACGGGCGGGGGGCGGGCTGGAACATGTGGGCAGCAACGATCTGCTCCAGCGAGTTGCCGACGAAAGGCTGTTGACCGGTCAGCGATTCGTGCAGCACACACGCCAGCGCGTAGACATCGGAACGCGCATCCGCGGTCCCACTCTGGAAGCGCTCCGGGGCCATGTAGGCCCAGGTGCCGATGGTCGCGCCGGTGCTCGTCAGCCCGGTCTCACCGGCGGCGCGCGCGATACCGAAGTCGATCAGATAGGCGAAGTCGTCGTCGGTTACCAAGATGTTCGACGGCTTGACGTCGCGGTGCACCAAGCCGACCTCATGCGCGGCGTTCAGCGCCGATGCGATCTGCTCGATGATCCCGACTGCGCGGGCCGGCGGCAGCGGGCCCTCGCCCAGCACCTCTTGCAGGTCGCGGCCCTTGATCAGCCGCATAGTCACATACAGCAGTCCGTCGATCTCACCGAAGTCATGAATCGGGACGACGTGCGGTTCGTCGAGCCCCGCCGCCGCCCGCGCCTCCCGCCGGAACCGCGTCTGGAAGACCTCATCATCGGCGAACGTCGCGGGTAGCAGCTTCAGCGCCACCACACGGTCGATGGCGGTGTCGAAGGCCCGCCACACCTCGCCCATGCCGCCGCGGCCCAACAATTCCACCAACCGGTAGCGGCCGAATTGGGTCCCGTCCAACGTGCGCCTCCCGGCAGGGTCTGGTCCACGGCAACGATAGTCCTCGCGGTTGGGCGGCGTTCAGGTCAAAGAGGCCTCGGGTTCAAACCCCGCCCCCGACTCAGAAATAGCTGGTACCGGGCTCGGAGAATCCGACCATGCCGTTTGCCGGCCCACCAGCTACGTTGGCCACGCGCGACTTACCCGGTAAAAAGACGCACAGGACTACAATTCGCCTGCATGGCGTTGGTTAGGCCAACCAACCGAGAGAATGCGCGGCGAGCATCGCGCAAACTCTCGCCGTCCCCTGCCGATTCCCCGGTGCGGGCCGAGTTCCCCGACCACCCAACCCTGCTGGAGATCGCGGACCAGCAGAAGCAGATTGAGTCATGGGAAGCGTTTAACGTCGGCGGCTACCGATTCGCCAAGCTCGGCACCACTATCGGCACCCTGGGCTGCGCGGTGATGGTGTTCCTCGCGGTGACGCCCATCCCGCCGAACTGGCCGTGGGACATTCCGCTGATAATTCTGGTCCCCTTCACCGCGGTGGCCACGGTGGTCTGTGGCCTTTTGTGGTTCGAGAAGCCGCACATCGGCCCCCGCCCCGAGCTGTTGGAGATCGTGCCGTTTTCGCGGACGGAAAACCTGCACCTGATGGGTGGGCAGGCGGTCGAGCCGTTCCAGGTGATCTGTCACTGCCCCGGTTGCGGGCACAAATCCACCCATCTGATCCGTGACCCTGCCGAGGACGAGCCCGGCTGGGCCACGGTTGTTCGGCATTGCGGATTGTGTAGGCGGGAATGGGCTCAGGTTTAAAACCCTTGTACACCAACGTAATAGCGCGCTCCTACTAAGTCGTCTGGCGGGCGCGGAAGAAGTCCGTGCTGGACCGCTGCAGGATCAAGGTCAGGATTATCGCCGTAAAGACCAATTCCAGGAAGGTGCCCACGTACCAGCTCCCCCCACCACCGCTCGAAGCGAGGCTAACGACCACTCCCAATACGGCCAGAGTCGCTTGGGTCACTGTGGCAATCACCAGGATCCGTCTGGAGCGACCCTGCAAAGCGGCGACTCCGCCCCATATCAACAGACCACCCGCGACGAGCTTGGCCAGCAGGATCGCGTAGTTGGCTACGACCAATCCCATACCCCACTCCGCGATCGCGTTGCTGGTGAAGGTGGCAAGTATCGCGAAAGCCAAAAGCTTTGTGATGATCACCATTCCGGCGTCCACGAATGCCAGGACCGCTGCGGTGGTGACGATACCTGGGCGCCGGCCGGGACCGGGGCCGACGGAAGCGCCGTAAGGCTGGGGAGCGCCGTGCTGCGGCGCAGCGCCATACTGCGGCGCAGCGCCGTACGACTGGGGAGCCCCATACTGCTGCGGAGCCCCATAAGACTGCGGAGCGCCATACTGCTGCGGAGCCCCATAAGACTGCGGAGCGCTGGAAGGCGGCGGAGCGTAAGGCTGCTGACTGCCATAGGACGCGGGTTGCCCCGGCGGACCTTGCAAAGGCAATCTCGCTTGCTGCGTGGGCTGCTGGGAGCGCGGCACGTTGGGCTCCGGCCAGCCCTGATTCGGGGGCCAGCCCTGATTTGGGGGCCAGCCCTGATTTGGGTATGACATGTGTTCCTCCTTAAGGCATCACACCCGGTCCGAACCAAGGACGTTGGCCCCGCCGGGCGCCACCAGGCCGTGCCCGCGAGGGGAACGGCCTGGGGTTCAGCAGACTCAAGCAACTCCCTAGTTCGTCATACCACCTCGATTCCGGAAGTACTCCGTGCTGGGCCTTTGCAGGATCAATATCAGGATCGGCAGCGCGAAAATTGAGCCGAGGAGCGCCTGCAGCACCGCGTGGCCAGCTTGGGCCGGACTTACAGCGAGGCTAAAAACCAGCGACAAGAGCACGAGAGTCTCATGTATGGCTGCGATGCTGAGAAGGAGTTTTCTGCCGCGACCCCGCACTGCTGAGACACCGCCCCACACCCACAGGGCACTCATGGTGAGCCCAACTAACACCAACCCGAAAACAATCGCGGCTCTCACAGAATCCACGTGCGAGGCGTGGCTGGCGGCATCACCTAGCACCAAAAGGTAAACACTCCACACGAGGATGCCCAGCCCGCCAAGGATAAAGGCGAGAACCGCTGCGGCGGTGACGACGCCAGGGCGCCGTCGGGCAGCGTACCCGCCGAAGGCGGGAGCGCCGTTCGGCTGCGCGTAGTGCGGCACACCGTAGTTCGGCGCAGCAGGGTAAGGGTAAGGCTGCCCGTAAGGCTGCCCGCTGCCGTACCCGGGGGATTGCTCCGGGTAATCGTACACAGGCGAGCCTGCTTGCTGGGTGGGCTGCCGGGATCGCGGCAATTCGGCCAACGCTCCCTGAACTGGATATGACATGTGTTGCCTCCTAAGGAGATTCGGATTCAAGCCCGGCTTAACCGACGTCACGGGCTGCGGATGCTTTTGGTCCGGCCGTGAGCCGGTCAGTCAGTAAGAAGAGAATCGCGCCCCGCGCTTTGCAGTTCCTTGGCGAATTCTTGGAGTGCCGTCACGCGTGACCGCTGGTCACGACGAGGTCAGCAAGCGCCGTGAACGTCGACGCCACTAGAGCAGTTTGCTACGCGCAGCGCGCGGGTTCGGCTTCGCATAGCGGCGTCACGCCGCGAAACCGATACCGGTGGGCCGCCACCCAGCGGTAGATGGCGTTCTGCGCCGCGCCCACGCCGGGGATCCGATAGATCCACAGCGGCAGTGGCGTACCGAGCGTCGCGGAAAGGGCCGCATTCATCGCTTTCGCTCCGGCGAAGACCGCGCCCGACGAGTCCAGCCACCACGCAGATTCCGACAATCGCTCGGCGGGAAGCCCGAGCCGGTCGGCCATCCCGGGCGCCTGGATCGGTTCGATGCGCAGCTGGCCCGTCCGATTCAGCCGGACCAACCGGTTGCAGACGCGGGTACACATCCCGCATCGACCGTCAAAGATCAAGACGCCATGCATATAGGAGATTTTACGGCTGGCGAAGCTAAAGGCAGTCTGCGCAGATCGGCAGTCGACCGGCGGAGCTGCGCAACCGGCTGCGGTGCACCACCAGGTGGCAGCTTGAACAGGTGAACTCGTCGGCTCGCGCGGGAATCACCGTGACCGACAGCTCTTCGCCCGACAGGTCCGCCCCGGGCAGCTCGTAGAAGGGGATATCGTTCGGGTCGTCGTCGACAACTGCGGTGGACACTTTCGGCAGATCACGCCCCAGCTCCCGGAGGTTAGACCGGTCCGCGGTCTCGGCGTCGGACACGCGGCGTGCATCGTAATCGCTGGCGGTCGACATGGGGTGTTCCTTTCCTCCAGAGTGGCGGGTTAACGCGCTCGCTGTCACCCGTAGCTCAGGCGGTTACCCCATCCAGGCGCAATCCACACCCATAAACAGAAGAAAATTGCACACATGCCAACCAGCACCATCGGCGCGCAGCCCAGCGCCGGCTAAACACCGCACGACCAGGCGTTACCGAACGACCGATTCACTTAAGCCAGAGGCCCATAGCTCCGCTGCGGGCCGCTGCGGAAGAGCCGCTCGGAATTGTCGACCCGGTAGCGACCATGCACCATCCAGCCCAGCCCCAGCCAGGGCGCCAGCAACGCCATGACCGCGGCCACAGCGGCCACCGCTGCATGTCCGGCTATCAACGCAAACAGGCCCACCGCCAGCCCAACGGCCCAGGCCGCGGCCGCAATCAAGCCGGCCAAGTTGGGAGCTTCGTCGAGATAGTCGCCGCCGTGGGCATCGGCAGCACGGAGCTGATCGCTCCCGATGTATCTCATCGACCCTCCCAGCGAAATTAATTACAGGTCAACGCCACTCGTATGGCGATTAGTCGGCGGGCAAGCACGGACCGAGCAACATGCCCGGCGCTTGGGCTGCTGCCGTCGCGCACAGCACTATAGCCTATAGATACTATATCCAGCCAATCTAATTTGCTGCAGCCGTGGCCCTCGGCTGGGCGCGGCTGACATGCGCGGGGAAGTACCCCATGGCCGCGGCCACTAAACACGGCAGCGTCCCGACGTCCGGGACCGTAACCGTTGCCCAGCCCCCACAACTGCGACTAAACCCGATGGGACCGCAGCAACAGCGGCACCACCAGCCAGAACAGCGCGAACAGCGCGAGCACACAGGCCCCGGCGGCATAGCCCGCATTGGGTCCGGCCACCGCGGCGAAGATGATGCCCGTCACCCCCGTCATTGCCAGACCGAGCAGCATGAGCCCGGCCTGTGCGCACCGGTGCGCCGCCGACACCAGCACCTCAAGCCGATGCCGCCGGAACAGCAAGCGGTGGATGGCCACCGGGGCGATCAGCAGCAGCGTCGAACTCACCGAACAACCCACGGTCGCCAGATACACAATCCGCATGCAGGGACCCAAGACATCGAAGCGCTGCTGGAAGGGCAGCGTCAGCAGGAACCCGGTAAGCAGCTGCACCCCCGTCTGCTCTACCCGCAACTCCTGCAGCAGGCTGTTCCAATTTCGATCCAACCGTTCGACCTCGGTTTCACCGCGCTGGTGGCGATCCCACGTCTGGTCGTCTTCGGGATGATCGGCAACACCCATGGCGGTGATCATCGCACCCACCCCGGGCGGGCCGAGCGCTCGCCTTTCCAGCGCAGCGATGCCCCGGGAAATTGAGACGTCCACGGGCAAGTCCTTGATACCGGTAAACGGATGACGCCGGCTTCCGCGCAAGTGGCCACCTATTGGGGGACTGCCCATTTCTACAACCCGGGCCGCGCCGGCCCACCAAAGTCGTAGTCCCAGACGAGCGCGAAGACCTGGATCGCGTCGCCCCAACCGATAAGCGCCAAGGTGGCATCGGCGGTGAGAGCAACCGATCTCACCGAGCTACAACCAGGCGCACCTGCCCCGGAAATACACACCCGGCCGGCGGCGCATCAGCATCTATTGGACGTGGAGCTATCCGTGGGAATCCCAGCGCGATCCCGCCGCGATGGACAACCGGTTCTCGACGATGACCGAGGTCCGCCGAGTGGCCTGGCCGAACTACGAAACACCGGAGTGGGACCAGGCGCACTTTCTGCAAGGCATCGCCGGAACCCTGGAATTGTTCCATCGCTCCACGTTGCACTTCCAGGCGCCGATCGACGAGCGGATTCTGGCCGACACCGACACCCTGATGGTGTTCGGGCTCGACCACGTGCTGGGGCAAGAGGAGGCCCAACCCGAGGAAGTCGCCGCGATCACGGCCTGGCTGGGGCGCGAAGGCACCTGCCTGCTGCTGGCCCCGCATCGTGACGTCGGCTTCACCGACGACGACGAGCAGCGCCAGGTCGAGTATTTACACCGCGGTGATCCGTTGGTGCCCCGCCAGCAGCGGTTCAGCCAGTACACCCGCTCGCTGATGACGGCCCTCGATGTTCCCGTCCATAACAAGTGGGGGCTGCGTCCAGCAGTCACGGGCGAGAACAATGAGATCGCCCCGCTGACTGGTTTCCCGGACCTGGACGCGCCCCGCCTGCTCGACAAGGTCAGCACCTTCAACTTCCATCCCCACCTAACGCGCTACGAACTGACGGCGCCGGAAAGCGACACCCTGCGCGTGCTGGCCCGACAGCCGATCGACCCGACCCGGCCGCACCCCTTTACCGCGGCCGGGAACACCGAGCTCAACGCCCTGCTCTGGATGCCGCCCACCGGCCGGCGCGCCGGCGACATCGTCATGGTCGATTCCACCAACTTCACGACGCTCTTCGGCGGCACCGACAGCCTGGTGAGTTTCTGGCGGAACTTTTCGCTCATGAAATAAATCCGAAAGGGATCGTGTCAGTGGTTGAGCTTTCCGTCCCGCACGCCGGTTAGGGCGTCATCCAGCGTCGAGTACAGCGGGAACGTCTTGTCCAGACCCGTCAGGTGAATCGGCCGCCGCGTCGCCGGGCCGTGCGCCACCACCCCGAACTCAGCGGAATTGCCCAGTTTCTCGTAGGTCGCGGCGAGAATCTTCAGCCCAACCGAGCCGAGAAACTCCACCGCGGAGAGATCGATGATCAGTGCGGTCGGACTATCGTCGACCACAGCGCTGATGGCTTGTTCCAGGGCAGGGGCGGTGACTAAATCGATTTCGCCGGTGACACTGACCACGGCGACCCCATCGTGGTCCGCAACCAAGGTGTTGATCGAGTCGGGAGCTGACAATGGCGATCCTTTGTCCGGGCCTTAAGTGTGGTGCAAGCGTAACCTGCCGGTGCGAACTGCGAGAAGAAGCGAAGAACAAGACCTCAACACTTGCAATGCTGACACCCAGGCTAGTCTCGGGAACAGCAGGCAACAGGACCGGCGCCCTGCGGCGCGAGACGCGGCACTTGGGAGACCTCATGTCAGATTCGCCATCAGATTTCAACAGCACGAGCACCGCCTCCCAGACGGTGAGCATCGCCAGCGGCGAGGGTTTGCTGCCACAGCTGGTCCAGCACCTGCGGCAGAACCGGACCATTTTGCGTGAGGAATGGGCCCGCAGGATCACCGAAGCGCAGTTGCTTACTGCGATGACCCCCGAGGAGCTCTTCTCGGAAGCCACCGCCGTCTACGACAACTACGTCGAGGTGCTCGAGACCGGTAGCGTCGAGGCACTGCAGGCCTACGCGCGCGACCTGTCGGAACGCATCATCCCGCGGGGCGTGGAGACCGACGAAGTGCTCGGCATCGTCTTGCTGCTGCGTGACGTGCTCGCCCGCTCGCTGTTCGAGAAGTACCAGGCAGAGTTCGGGATGCTGAACCGGGTTCTGGACGCCTACGAGCCGGCGGCCAACCGCATCGCCAATACCGTGGGCGTCAGCTTCGTGCAGGAACGCGAGCGCATCATTCGCCAGCAGCAGGAAGCGATCCGCGAGCTGTCCACGCCGGTGCTGCAGGTGCGCGAGCAGCTGCTGATTTTGCCGATCATCGGTGTGCTGGACAGTCAGCGCGCCCGTCAGGTCACCGAGCAGCTGTTGCGAGCCATCCGCGCCAACCGCGCGAAAGTCGTGGTCATCGACATCACCGGTGTGCCCACCATCGACTCCACGGTGGCAAACCACCTGGTGCAGACGGTCGACGCGTCCGGTCTGATGGGCGCCAGCGTGATCATCACCGGCTTGTCGTCGGAGATCGCCCTGACGCTGGTGACGATCGGGCTGGACCTGTCGAAGATGAATGCCGTCGGTGACCTGCAGGGCGGCATCGAAGAAGCCGAACGCCTGCTTGGTTACGAGGTCACCCGCACCGGCGAGTCCACCGGGTAGATACAACTAGCACGAGCACCCGATGCCAGTTCCCATCCTCAAACAGGGCGCGATTCTCATCGCAACGGTGCAGGCCGCGTTGACCGACTCCGAGACCGAGCGGCTGCGCTACGACCTCATGGAGCGGGTCAGCCGGTTCCGGGCGCAGGGGATCATCGTCGATGTCACCGCCATCGATGTGATGGATTCGTTTGCCGCCCGGTCACTGCGGACGATCGCGCACATGACCCGGCTGCGCGGCGCCGACACCGTGATCGTGGGTCTGCAGCCAGAGGTGGCCTTTGCCATGGTCCAGTTGGGACTGGCGTTCGACGACATGAACACCGCGTTGGACCTGGAAGAGGGCATCGCGCTGCTGCATCGCAAACTGGGGTTACAGAAATCGATGATCGGGCGCGACGGTGGCGGATGACATCGTCGTCGCAATCAACAACCCCGACGACATCGTCGCCGCCCGCAAAGTCGGACATCAGCTTGCCCTTGATCTCGGATTCTCACTGACCGACGTCACCATGATCGCCACGGCGATCTCGGAACTCGCACGCAATATCACCAGCTACGCCAGTCGCGGTGCGGTTCGGGTCGCGGTGGCGGACCGGGAGGGCCGCAAGGCGCTGGTGGTCCGCGCCGAGGACGAAGGCCCCGGCATCGCCGACATCGAGCGCGCCATGGAGGACGGATATTCGACCGGTCGCGGGCTCGGTCTCGGCTTGCCCGGCGCCCGCCGGCTGATGGACCGCTTGATCGTGGAATCCTCACTCGGCCGCGGAACGGTCATCGAGATTTGGAAATGGGTCCCGGCCCGTGCGTGATCAGGGTCGACTAGGGCCGATGGAATGGGCGATGGCGGCTCGCCCACGACCGGGCGAACATGTCTGTGGCGATCAGTCGATCGCGGTCGACATCGACGGCCAGGCCGCCCTGTTCGGTGTGCTGGACGGACTCGGTCACGGCCCGGAGGCCGCGAAGGCCGCACGGGCCGCGGTGGAGACGCTCAAGAACGCCCGCGGGGAGCGGGTCGAGGTCTTGGTCCAGCTGTGCCACCGAATGTTGAGCGGCACCCGAGGGGCCGCGATGACGCTGGCGCGGGTCGATTTCGAGGCCGGGCAGCTGTACTGGACCGGGGTGGGAAATGTTACCGCCAACTTAGTCGCCAAGGGCGCCACCGGTCTCCAGTTCCGTTCGTCTGCGCGTCTGGCCGCCGGCATCGTCGGCTTTCGTATACCGGAAATCTCGCCCGCGCAAGTGGTACCGATACGCACCGGCGACCTGATCGTCATCGCCAGCGACGGCATCGCCGAAGATCACCTGGACCATATCGACTTCGCTGGCTCGGCCACGGCGATAGCCGAACATATCCTGGCTAAACACGCCAAGGAAACCGACGACGCCTTGGTGCTCGCCGCGCGTCACCGGGGTGCCTCGACATGACAGACGCCGCAGAATTTCACGCCCGGTACACCGCCGCGTTGCAGGCCTACCTGGTCGCGCGCGACGAGGACAGCCTTGTCGTCGGCCATGAGCTCGGCCGCCGCGCCCTGCAGGAACGGGTCAGCATGCTCGATATCGTCGAGCACCACTTCCGGCTGGTCGTCGCACTCAGCAAACAATCCGAAGTAGATCGGCCGGCCGCCCTCGAATTCCTGTTGCAGACGCTGGCCCCGCTCGACGTGGCAACGCGCGGATTCCTGGACGGCACAAAGCGTTACGCCGAGCAACGGGCCCGCGCCGAGGGTCTGGCCGATCGCGACAAGTTCCGCAGCGCGCTGGTGAACTCTTTGCAGGAAGGGTTCTTCGTCTCCGACCACGAGGGCGCGGTCGTCGAGATGAACGACGCCTTCACCGAGATCCTCGGCTACCCGATGGAGGACCTGCCATACCGCTGGCCCCATCCATGGCTGGTCGACAAGAGAACGGCGGCCGAACAGCAAGCCCGGGTGCGGAGCCACGGCAGCGCCCAGTACGAGACACCCATCCGGCATCGAGACGGCCACCTCGTGTGGGTGGCGGTGAGCATCAACCTGGTCCGGGGAACCGGGACCGACCGGGACTTCCACGTCGGAACTGTTCGCGACATCACCGCGGAACGCGCATTCGCGGCCCGGGAAAGCGCGGTCTTGCGGCTGGCCACGGCCGTCGGGGTGGCCAAAAGCGTGGCGGAGGTACTAGAGATCACCCTGGACGAGTGCCGAACGGCGGTCGACGTGCAACGCGTCGTCGCGGTCATGTGGTCGACCGACCAGCATCCCAACGGCGAACCAACCGTCCAGATGGCCGGCGAGCCCGTGGAATCGACGTGGCGCGAGCTCGATCCGTGGTTGCACACGGTGTTTCAGGACGCGCGGCATCAGTTGCCGCTGACCGCCAAGACCGTCGAGCGGCCCGACTCTCCGGGTAAGGCACAGGGATTGGTTGCGGCGCTCTCCGGTGCGGGCGACGTCACGTTGTGGTTGGAGCTTCGCACGCCCCGCTGGGTCAGCGCGGAGGACCGGCTGCTGGTCACGGTGCTGGTAGGTCACCTCAGCCTCGCCATGCAGCATGTCCGTCAATTCGAAAGCGTGCGCGAGACTTCGCTGACCCTGCAGCGAGCGATGTTGCCGACGTTGGAGCCGCCGCCGGGTTTCGCGGTGCGTTACGAACCCGCCGTCCCGCCGTTGGAAATCGGGGGCGACTGGTATGACGTGCTGCCGATCGGCGATCACTGCATCGGTATCGTCGTCGGCGACTGCGTGGGTCGCGGCTTGCCGGCCGCCGCGATAATGGGTCAGCTACGCAGCTCGGCGCGCGCCCTGTTGCTCACCGGCGCGCAACCCGCGGTGTTGCTCGAGCAACTCGACGCGGCGGCATCGCTCATTCCAAATGCGTTCTGCACCACCGTTTTCCTGGCGATCCTGGACAAAGAAAACGGGGTTCTACAGTACAGCAACGCCGGTCACATGCCCGCGGTGCTCACTGACGCCGGGTCCGGTTCCGGGACAACGATGTTGACCGAAGCTCGATCGGTGCCGCTGGCGGTCCGCCGTGACGAATCTCGGCCGCAAGCCATCCAGGTGCTACCGCAAGGCTCGACATTAATGCTGTTCACCGACGGGTTGGTGGAACGCAGACACGAGTCGATTGACGACGGAATCGCCCGCGCGGCTGATGTTTTGGTGGAGACGATGAAATTGCCTCTCGACGCCGTGGCTGATGCGGTGCTGCGTGAGCTGGCCCCGGCGGCGGGATACGACGACGATGTCGCGATGGTGATATACCGGCACCAACAGACGCCGCTTCGAATCGAAAGTGACGCCACCGCAGACAAATTGGCTGGTATCCGGCGTCGGCTGACCGGGTGGCTACATGCCGCTGAGGTCCCGGATGATCTGGCCGCCGACATCGTACTCGTCGTCAACGAGGCGTGCACCAACAGCGTCGAGCATGCCTACCTCGGACAAGACCCCGGGTCCATGGTGCTCGAGGTCGAAGCCGTTGAAAGCGAGCTGCACGTGCGGGTCGGCGATCGCGGTTCGTGGCTGACACCGGCCGCCGAGCCCGCCAACGGCGGGCGGGGCCTGATGCTGATGAAAGCGCTCAGCGACTCGGTAGCACTGAACTGCACCCCGGATGGAACCACCGTCGATATCGGCTTTCGGCTGCAGACCGGGGTGGTCCATCACTGAAGGCTGGCTTGCCTTGTCGCAGCGTCGAGTTCGCGGACAATTTGGTGCGCGCATTCCAGCGCCTCGGTGTGGGTGGTGTCGACCGCGAAATCGTAGCTGACCCCGGCGTGCGCTGCGGCGGCCTGCAGGCGGGCCATGCCCGGAATGCGGTCACCGCGAGCGAGCTCTCGGCCCGCCGCAACATCGGTTGCCGCCGGGCAAGAACCGCTTGCAGGCATCGGGCATGCAGGTTTTCCCGGAACTGGAAGTGCCGTTGAGGACGATGACGTCGTGGGAAACGTCATGGGACGCGGTCACGGCGCGATCATAAGGCGAGCCGGTAGACGCTTCGTCAGCCGCTGCTGTTTGTCCGGGCATATTGCGGGTACCCGACGGCGGGAACCGAAATGACTCGCACATCGATCAGCATTGAACCCGCCCTGCCGGCGGCCCACGGCCCGTTGTCGACGGCGGTTCGTCACGCCTTGACCGGACCGCCGTCGCGCGATCGCCTGGTCCGCGTCAGCCCATCCGTGCATGATTCCGATCCCTACGGCCTTGATCTGCAGCTGGCCCTGTACATGTGTTACGAACTGCACTACCGGGGCTTTGCGGGAGTAGACCCGACCTGGGAGTGGAATCCCGCGCTGTTGACGCTACGCGGCGAATTGGAGCGTGTGTTCTTGGCCGGCGTGCGACGCGACGTCGGGTCGATCGAACCCACCCACGACGCGAAGGCCGAAATGGAGGCGCTGGCAACCGAGCCCGTCGACGGGTCGGGGCCGTCTTACCATTTGCGCGATGCCGGAACCTGGCAGCAGATGCGCGAATACTTCGTGCACAGATCGCTATACCACTTGAAGGAGGGCGATCCGCACGCCTGGGTTATTCCGCGGCTGACGGGCGGCGCCAAGGCGGCATTCGTCGCGGTCGAATTCGACGAGTACGGCGCGGGCCAGGGTTCGCGCCTGCACCAGCAGCTCTTCGCGGACCTTATGACCGCGGCAGGTCTGGACTCGACGTATCTGGGTTATCTCGACGCGGTCCCCGCCGAATCGCTTGCGGTGGTTAACCTGATGTCACTGTTCGGGTTGCACCGCCTGTTGCGCGGCGCGGCTATCGGGCATTTCGCGTCGACCGAGATCACGTCGCCCCCCGGTTCCCGACGGATGGTCGAGGCGCTGCGGCGACTGGAGGCGCCACAAGCCTGCATTGACTTCTACGCCGAGCACGTCGAGGCCGACGCCGTGCACGAGCAGGTGGTGCGCCTCGACGTGGTCGACGATCTCGTTGCCCGCGAACCGAATCTCGACCGCGATGTCGTTTTCGGGATGCGCGCGCACGCAGTCGTCGAAAATCGCTTGGCGGACAACCTCATGGTCTCGTGGAAGCTGGGTCAGACGTCGTTACGGCGACCGATTAGCTGAGCCGCCGGCGGGCCGGCACCTGCGGTGGCTGGTGTCGCACAGTGGATAGTCGTTGCTGCGGCCGCAGGTGCAGATGGCCACCATGAACCGGTCGGATTCCACGATGCCGTCCGGCGTCTCGATCCGGACCGGCCCGGCCACCAGCACGGGGCCTTTGGGCACCACACGCACCCGAGTGCCGGTCATGGCTTGTCCGCCCGGATCACAACCAGTTCCTCTTCCCGGCATCCGCGCCGCAACCGGCCGGTTCTCTCCAACCACCCCGCCTGCGCAGACAATACCGGGCCGAATGGAATTAACTGGGATGCAATGACTTCGGCATGCAGCCCCGTTGACCGCAACGAATCCAGCGATTGCTGCACGCCGGCGAACGCCGACTGAACTAGCAGCAGCGATCCGTGATCGCACAACAGGTTTGACACCGATTCACACAGTGGGTCCAGCACCAGGCGCCCATCGGGCCCGCCATTCCACGACCACGACGGACCCGCGGACGGCGGGATCGACCCGCTGTCGTCAACGGGTGGAGTAGGCACATAGGGCGGATTGGACACCACGACCTCGAAAGGAGCAAAGCCGAAAGCCCCGGAAGCCCCTGTCCACGAGCCCTGTCGAACGTCGACTTCTACCCCCGCATCGACGGCGTTGTCGCGCGAGCATCGCACGGCATGGGGACAGATGTCGAAGGCAGTGACGCTGGCGCAGCCCATTTCGGCGGCAGCGATCGCGACGAAACCGCTGCCGGTACACAGGTCAAGGACCCGACGTCCCGCGACGATTCCGGTTCGTTCCATCGCGTCCACCAGCATTAGCGAATCATGTTGCGGCTGGTACACCGTCGTGGCTGCAGGGCCGACGGGGACTGGATACGTGGTCGTCAAAAGTAAGCCTTTCCGTGGTTCTCGAGGGTTCTCGGGGGTTCTGCCGTGGCGCTTACTTACCCGCGCCGAGAGTCTTACCCGCGCCGAGAGTGAAGTGGGGGCGAAAAATCGCGCGAATTCCCGCCCTCACTTCACGCTCGGCGAGAATCGCCTCAGAACAAGGTCGCCAGCGCGAGCACCGAGTCGACGGCCAACGCGCACAACACCGCGGCATGAGTGCCTAATGCCCGCAAACCACTGACTTAAACGCAATCCGGCGGCGGACCCGCGTGGTCAGCCGGTAACGGCGCCGGCGAGCTGCTTGACGATCGTCGAGCAAAACACTGGAAGGTCCGACGGTGAGCGGCTGGAGATCAGGTTGCCGTCGACAACGACTTCGCGGTCCAGCACGCGGGCACCGGCGTTGCGGAGGTCGGTGCGGATGCTCGGATACGAGGTCAGCGTCCGCCCCGCCGCCACACCGGCCTCCACCAGTGTCCATGGGCCGTGACAGATCGCGGCGACCGGCTTTCCGGAGTCGACGAAGTCGCGCACGAACGAAACGGCGTCATTGTCGAGACGAAGCTTGTCCGGGTTTACCGTGCCGCCGGGCAGCACCAGGCCGTCGAACTCGTGTACCGATGCGTCAGATACCCGACGATCGACGGCGAAGGTCCCGGCAGGCTCGAGATCGTGGTTCCGCGCTTGGATTTCACCGGGCTTCAGTGACAGCACCTCGACCTGGGCTCCCGCACGTGTGAAGGCCGCACGCGGCTGCTCGAGTTCGACCTTCTCCACCCCGTCGGCGGCCAGAATAGCTATTCTCTTGCCCTGCAATTCGTTTGACATCGCCGCTCTCCTTTATGGTTCGGCTTTATGGTTCGGCTCTATGGTTGGGCTTCATGGCTCGCTTTATGCCTGCCAAACCTATTGCGCCGCAGCACCCCCGATGTCCCACGATCGCAGAATGAATACCCAAGCGGCAGCGAGCCAAACGCATTGTCAGTTCGATGCTGTCCGCAACGCCTGGAGCAGTGGCTCCGCCGCTTCCTTGAGGAACAAATCCTGCGCCTCGCCGCCGATCTGGACGAGCGCAACATCTGTGAAGCCGGCTTCCCAGTACGGACGGACCGCAGCCACGATCGCATCGAGGTCCGGCCCACACGGAATGCTCTCGGCGAGGTCTTCCGGGCGCACGAACTGAGTCGCACCGGCGAACCCGGCCGGCGTCGGTAGGTCGGCGTTGACCGCCCAGCCGCCGGCGAACCAGCGGAACTGGTCGTGCGCGCGTTCGATGGCCGCGTTGCGGTCGGGGTCCCAGCACACGGGTACCTGTCCCACCACCCGTCCGCCCTCGGCCCCATTGGCGGCCTGGCGAGCGGAGTGCCATGCGTCGACGAGTCCTTCGTCGGGCGTCACCGCGACCAGGTGGTCGGCAAGTTTGCTGAACTTTTGGATCGCGTTCGTTCCGCCCGCGGCCACGGCGATGCCGACGGGTTGGTCAGGCACGTCCCATAGCCGCGCGGAGTCCACCTGAAAGTAGTCGCCGCGCCAGTTCACCAACCGGCCGCCGAACAACTCCCTGATGATTTTGATGGCTTCGCGCAGCATGTCCTGCCGGCGCTCGATGGTCGGCCAACCCCTGCCGACAATGTGTTCGTTGAGGTTCTCGCCGCTGCCCAGTCCGAGGGTGAACCGCCCGTCGGCGAGGATCTGCACGGTTGCCGCCTGCTGCGCGACCACCGCCGGGTGATACCGCATCGTCGGGCACGTCACATAGGAGTAGAGATCGGTCTCCTCGGTGACCTGGGCCACCGCGCCCAGCACCGCCCAGGCGTTGGGCGCGTGTCCCTGGGAGGTCAGCCACGGTGTGAAGTGGTCGCTGCACACCTGGAAGTCGAAACCGCATTCTTCGGCCGAAATCGCATACCGGACAAGGTCTTTGGGTCCGCTCTGCTCCGTCATCAGGGTATAGCCGAACTTGGTCATACCCAGCGGGTACCCCGGGCCGACGGGCGCAAACGGTCTCTACAGGCGTTCTTTGACCGCCGCGGACAGCCGCGCGCCGTCGGCCTTGCCGGCCGCGATCGCGGTCGCCGCCTTCATCACCATTCCCATCTGCTTCATGCCTGGCCGCTCACCGATTTCTTCGGCCACCTGCGCGATCGCGGTGTCCGCGACATCACCCACTTCGGCCTCGGTGAGCTGGGTGGGCAAGTATTCGTCGATGATCCGCGCCTCGGCGTGCTCCTCGGCAGCGAGCTCACCGCGACCATTTTGGGTGTAGATCTCCGCCGCCTCGGCTCGCTTCCGGGCCTCCCTGGCCAGCACCTTGATCACCTCGTCGTCGGAGAGCTCTTTGGCCTGCTTGCCGGACACTTCCTCGGTCTGGATCGCGGCCAGTACCATGCGCAGGGTCGCCGTTCGCAACTTATCCTGGGTCTTCATTGCCTGGGTCAGGTCCGCCCGGAGCCGGGATTTGAGTTCCGCCATGCCCCAGACGCTACGCGCCGGGACCCGCGACCAGCACGAGACCTGCATTGATAGACATTGATAGACGTTGATAGACGTTGAGAAATGACCCGACCGTCGACACTATGGAGGCCATGATGAACGACGACGGCAGCCGCGCACGGTGAGCACGCCGCCGCCTGGCCAGCCGGTCGATCCGCCACCCGGGTCGCCCGGGTATACGCCCGCCGGCTATCCGCCGCCGGGGTATGGCACGTCACCGGGTTCTGGCGGTCCGCCATCCGGCAATGGCGGTCCGCTGCCCGGGTCCGGCCCTGCTGCGCCGGGTTACGGCACGCCGCCGGGTTACGGCCCTGCTGCGCCGGCCTACGGCACGCCGTCGGGCTACGGCACGCCGCCGGGCTACGGCGCGCCGCCGGGTTACGGCACGCCGTCGGGTTACGGCACGCCGTCGGGCTACGGCCCTGCTGCCCCGGGTTACGGCACGCCGTCGGGCTACGGCCCTGCTGCCCCGGGTTACGGCACCCCGCCGGCTTACGGCGGAGCTGCGCCCGGTTACGCCGGCCAGCCGGGCTACGGCTCGCCACCCGGCTACGGCTCGTCACCCGGCTATGGCACGCCAGCGGGCTACGGCCCGCCCCCCGGCTACGGCCAAGCGCCAGGCTATGGCCAACCGCCAAGCTATGGCCAGCCGGGCTCGCAGTATGGCCCCCCGGCCCTGGTCCCGGGAGCGGTCAAACCCGGGATCATCCCGCTGCGGCCCTTGACCCTGAGCGACATCTTCAACGGCGCGGTCGGTTATGTCCGGGCCAACCCGAAGGCCGCGCTGGGACTGACGGCAATCGTGGTCGTGGTCATGCAGATCATCACGCTGGCCGTCACGCTCGCACCATTGACCGCCTACGGCAGGATCGGGACCGACCGGCCGGACGAGGTGACATTGGAAGCGCTCGGCGCGTCAATGGCGTCGCTGGCCGCCAACGTCCTGATCACCTGGCTGGGCGGCATGCTGCTGTCCGGAATGCTCACCGTCGTCGTCGGGCGAGCGGTGTTCGGGTCGCCGATCACCATCGGCGAAACGTGGGCCAAGATTCGTGGGCGGATACCCGCCTTGCTCGGCCTGGCGCTACTGGAAGCCGCGGTACTGGCCGCGCTGTTCGGGCTGGTGATTCTGATCGTCGTCGTGCTGGCGGCGACGGGCAACGGGGCCGCGGTGCTGCTGTTGGGCATCCCGTTGATACTCGGCGTGCTCGCGTTGTGGGCGTACCTGTACATCGTGGTGTTGTTCGCGCCCGTGCTGATCGTGCTGGAAAGGCTGCCGGTCACCGAAGCGATCACCAGATCCTTTGCGCTGGTCCGCAACAGCTTCTGGCGGGTGCTGGGCATCCGGGCGCTGACGTTCCTGGTGGCAAGCGTTGTCGCCGGTGCGGTCGGGGCACCGTTCAGCCTCGCCGGCCAGATACTGGTGGGCACCGGTGTGGTGTCCACCGGGGTCCTGATCCTGGGCACCACGCTCTCGTCCATCGGCTCGGCGGTTGGCCAGATCATCACCGCGCCGTTCAGCGCCGGGGCTGTCGTGCTGCTCTACACCGACCGCCGGATGCGCGCGGAGGCATTCGACCTGGTGCTGCAGACCGGCGCCGCCGGCGGACCCTCCGCAACCGAGTCCACCGACAACCTCTGGCTGACCCGGCCCTTATAGGGGCCGAGCGAGGACTAGCTGACAGTGCCTTCCATCGACATCGACCGCGATGCCGCACACCAAGCCGCCCAAAGCGAGCTCGCGAAACCCGTCTATACCAAGGCATCTGCGGCACAGCAGCTCGACGAATGGATCAACGAGCAGCTGTACCGGATGCTGGAGAAGACGTCCAAAATACCGGGCGGATGGGTCACCGCCACGGCGCTGCTTGTGCTGCTGGCCATCGCCGTGGTGGTCGCCATCCATATCGCGCGGCGCACCATGCGCACCAAACGCGGTGGCGACTACCAGCTGTTCGAAACCGCCCAGCTCACTGCGGCCCAGCATCGCGCGACCGCTGAAGGATATGCGGCGGAAGGAAATTGGACCGCAGCGATTCGGCATCGGCTGCGCGCCGTCGCGCGACAGCTCGAGGAGTCCGGCGTGCTCAACCCGGTAGCCGGCCGCACCGCCAACGAGCTGGCCCGCGACGCCGGCGCGGCATTGCCGCGTCTGGCGGATGAATTATCGCAGGCGGCAACGGCATTCAACGACGTCACCTACGGCGAGCGGCCCGGCACCCAGGAGGCCTACCAGATGATCGCCGACCTCGACGACCACCTGCGGTCGCGATCACCGGCCGGCGCAGCGGCGTCGGGCCGGCCCGCCGCGTTCGACTCATGGGCGCAGGTTCGGTGATGAGCGCGGCGCCGACAGAATCCGCGGCCGTTACCGGGGCTACGGCCGTTACCTGGGCTACGGCCGTTACCGGGGCTACGGCCGTTACCGGGGCTACGGAGGCTACCGGGGCACGGCAGCGGTGGCGATCATGGCGCTGGCTGGTGCTCGCGCTGGTCGCGTTCGCGGTTGTCGGCGCGATCAGCGCCTACCTCACCGCACCGCGGCCCGGCTTGCGGATGGATCCGGCGTCGACCAGCCCCGACGGCGCGCATGCGCTGGCGACACTTTTGGGTGACTTCGGCGTCCAGGTTGTCGTGGCCAACAACATCGCCGACGTCGAACACGCGGCCCGCCCGGACACACTGATCATGGTGGCGCAGAGCCAGTACCTGACCGACGAAACGCTGCTGGACCGGCTCGCGGCCGCGCCCGGTGATCTGCTACTGGTGGAGCCGACGTCGCGCACCCGCGAGGCGCTCGCGCCGGATCTGCGCCTCGGACCCGCCAACAAATTCGACAGCGACCCGAATTGCACTCTGCGAGAGGCCATTCGAGCCGGATCGGTTCGATTCGGGGCCGCCGACACCTACCAAACCAAAAATAGCCGGGTGGTGACCAGCTGTTACGACGGGGCGTTGATCCGCTACCGCGACAAAGGGCGAACGATCACCGTGGTCGGCAGTACCGACTTCATGACGAACGAGCGGCTGCTGCAGGCCGGCAATGCCGCGCTCGCGATGAACCTGGCGGGTAACCGGCCCCGCCTCATTTGGTACGCGCCGCACCAGATCGAGGGTGAAAAGTCCTCCCCGATCTCGGTTTTCGACCTGATTCCGGACAACGTGAACTGGATTGTCTGGCAGCTGTGGATCGTTGTGCTGCTGGTGGCGCTGTGGAAGGGCCGCCGGATCGGGCCGCTGGTGGCCGAGGAATTGCCCGTCGTGGTCCGCGCATCGGAGACGGTCGAGGGGCGCGGCCGGCTTTACCGGTCCCGCAGGGCACGTGATCGTGCCGCCAGCGCGCTGCGCACCGCGACCCTGCAGCGGCTGCTGCCCCGCCTCGGCCTCGGCGCGGGCGCGCCGGAGCCGGCGGTAGTGACGGCCGTGGCCCAGCGCAGCGGGGCCGACGCGAATTTCGTTGCCCACCATCTGTTCGGCCCACCCCCGGCCAGCGACACCGATCTACTACACCTTGCCCGTGCGCTCGACGAAATCGAAAGGCAGGTCACCCACTCGTGACGCAGTTCCCTTCCGCACCGCAAGCCTTTCCCGACCAGACCCCGATCGCAGGATCGGCGCGTGACGCGTTACTGGCGCTACGCACCGAGCTTGCCAAAGCCGTCGTCGGACAGGACGGGGTCGTCAGCGGCCTGGTGATCGCGCTGCTGTGTCGCGGCCATGTGCTGCTGGAAGGTGTTCCAGGAGTGGCGAAGACGCTGCTGGTGCGGGCCATGGCCGCCGCCTTGCGGCTGGAGTTCAAGCGGGTCCAGTTCACCCCCGACCTGATGCCCGGCGATGTCACCGGCTCGCTGGTTTACGACGCGCGCACCGCCGCGTTCGCGTTCCGCCCGGGACCGGTGTTCACGAATCTGCTACTGGCCGACGAGATCAACCGCACGCCGCCCAAAACGCAGGCGGCACTGCTCGAGGCGATGGAAGAGCGTCAGGTCAGCGTCGACGGCGAACCCAAGCCGTTGCCCGACCCGTTCATCGTCGCGGCGACCCAAAACCCGATCGAATACGAGGGCACCTATCAGTTGCCCGAGGCCCAACTGGACCGGTTCCTGCTCAAACTGAATGTGGGACTGCCGGCACGCGACTCCGAGATCGCCATCCTCAGCCGACACGCGCACGGCTTCGATCCCCGCGACCTGTCCGCGATCAAGCCGGTGGCCGGGCCGGCCGACCTGGCGGCCGGCCGCGACGCGGTGCGGCAGGTTCTGATCGCCGATGAGGTGCTGGGCTACATCGTCGACATCGTTGCGGCCACCCGCTCCTCCCCCGCGCTGAGCCTTGGTGTTTCACCGCGCGGAGCGACGGCGCTGCTGGGCACCGCCCGATCCTGGTCGTGGTTGTCCGGCCGTAACTACGTCACTCCCGACGACGTGAAAGCCATGGCCCGCCCGACGCTGCGACACCGGGTGATGCTGCGTCCGGAAGCCGAGCTCGAAGGCGCCACACCCGATGGTGTGCTGGACGGCATTTTGGCGTCGGTTCCGGTGCCCCGCTAGTGATCCTGACCGGACGCACCGGCCTACTGGCGCTGATCTGCATCCTGCCGATCGCGCTGTCACCCTGGCCGGCAAGGGCTTTCGTCGTGCTGCTGGTGGCGCTGGCGATAGCGGTGGCCGTTGATGTCCTGCTGGCGGCCAGCACCCGCCGATTGCTCATTACCCGTTCACCGGACACCTCGGCCCGGTTGGGCCAGCAGGTCGACGCCAGCCTGTTGATCGTCAATGACGGGCGTCGGCGGTTCCGGGGCAAGGTTCGCGACGCCTGGCCGCCCAGTGCGCGCGCCGAGCCGCGCACCCATACCCTGCGGATCGCCGCCGGGCAGCGCGAGCGCGCCGACACCGTGCTGCGGCCGGTTCGTCGCGGCGATCAGCGCGCGGCCGCGGTCACCGCGCGATCGATCGGTCCGCTGGGGTTGGCGGGACGCCAGTCGTCGCGGCGGGTGCCCGGTCAGGTCCGGGTGCTGCCGCCGTTCCTGTCCCGCAAGCACCTGCCGTCGCGGCTGGCCAAGCTGCGCGAGATCGACGGGCTGTTGCCGACTTTGATCCGCGGGCAGGGCACCGAATTCGATTCGCTGCGCGAGTATGTCGTCGGCGATGACGTCCGCTCGATCGACTGGCGCGCCACCGCGCGTCGCGCCGACGTCATGGTCCGCACGTGGCGGCCCGAACGTGACCGGCGAGTGGTGATCGTGCTCGACACCGGTCGCATGGCGGCGGGCCGGGTAGGTGTCGACCCAACCGCCGCCGACCCCGCGGGGTGGCCCCGGCTGGACTGGTCGATGGACGCCGCGCTGCTGCTGGCCGCACTCGCGTCGCGCGCCGGCGACCATGTCGACTTCCTCGCTCATGACCGGGTGAGCCGGGCCGGCGTGTTTGGCGCGTCGCGCACCGAACTGCTCGCCCAGCTGGTCGAGGCGATGGCCCCGCTGCAACCAACGCTTGTCGAGACCGATTGGCGCGCAATGGTTGCCGCCATTGCGCGGCGAACTCGGCGACGGTCGCTGGTGGTGTTGCTGACCGACCTCAACGCGACGGCGCTCGACGAGGGCCTGCTGCCGGTGCTGCCGACGTTGTCGGGCAAACACCACGTGTTGATCGCGGCCATCGCGGACCCGCGTGTCGACCAAATGGCCGCCGGGCGTTCCGATCCGGCCGCGGTGTACGACGCGGCGGCGGCCGAACGATCCCGCAACGACCGGCGTGCGATTGCGTCGCGACTGCGCCGCAGCGGGGTGGAAGTCGTCGACGCGGCGCCGACGGAAATAGCGCCGGCACTTGCCGACCACTATCTGGCGATGAAAGCAACCGGGCGGCTTTAGCCCTCGCGAGCAGACGCAAAATCGCCCAATTTCAGTGCGGAATGTGCGATTTTGCTGGGGCACCTCCCGCTTGCGGGGGACTGCTCGCGGTACGCAGTCGCGGATTGACGGTCGCGGCGGCTTAGCGGGTGGGCACGACGTCGGGTGCGTCGTCGATATCGCCGGTCTCCCCGGCCTTCACGGCCCGCCGGCCGAAGTACCCAATGTAGAACAGAAACGCCAGCTCAGCGATGATCCCAATGCCGACTCGAACGAATGTCGGCAACGACGACGGCGTCACGAGCGCTTCGATCAACCCGGAGACTCCCAACACGCCCACCAGCCCCACGGCCACGGACACGACGCCACGGCCTTGCTCGGCGAGCACCTGTCCGCGCGGCCGATCACCGGGCGCTATCACCGACCACCCCAGCCGCATCCCCGTTGCCCCGGCCAGGAACACCGCCGTCAGCTCCAACAGCCCATGCGGTAGGAGCAGGCCCAGCAGAACGCCGCCCTTGCCGGCCTGGAACATCAGACCGGCGATCAGCCCCAGGTTGGCGGCGTTTTGGAACAGCACAATGGGGATCGGAAGCCCCAGCACGACGGAGAATGCGATGCATTTGGCGGTCACCCAGGAGTTGTTCACCCAGACTTGCAGGGCAAACGACAGGGCCGGGTGGTCGCTGTAGTAGGACTCGACGTCGTGGTTGACCAATTCGTCGATGTCGCTTGGTGTTCCGACGGCGGACTGCACCTCCGGACTGCCGGCCACCCAGAACGCGATAACCAGTACCACGGCGAAGAACGCCACCGCCGTCGCCAGCCACCACCGCCAGGTGCGGTAGGCGACCACGGGGAAAGACACCGTCCAGAATCGGGTGAACGTGCTGCTCAGCGGGGCGTGCGCGCCCGTCACCGCGGAGCGAGCGCTCGCGATCAGGCTCGACAGCCGGCCGATCAGCAGCGAGTCCGACCCGATTGTGCTGGCCGACCGCAGCATCGACAAATGCGTGGACACCCGCTGATAGAGCTCGACGAGTTCGTCGATTTCGGCGCCGGTCAGCGACCGGCGCCGCTTGACCAATTGGTCGAGCCGGTCCCACGTGCCACGATGGGTCAGCACGAATGCATCGACATCCACCCTGCGCAGCCTAATTGAGCCCGAAGGGAGCTGAGCCGGGTGCGGCCGCTCACGACGATCTCACAGCGATAGAGCCTGTACCGTTCGGTGGTATGTCGGAGGTGGTGACCGGGGACGCGGTGGTGCTCGACGTCCAGATCGCCCAGTTACCGGTGCGGGCTGTGGGCGCGTTGATCGATATCACGCTGATGTCCGTCAGCTACTTTTTTTTCGGCCTGATCCTGTGGACTGTCACCCTGACCCAATTCGACAGCGCGCTGACCACGGCCTTCCTGATCATCTTCACGGTGCTGGTGTTCGTCGGGTATCCCCTGGTATTCGAAACCGCCACGCGGGGGCGCTCGGTGGGCAAGATCATCATGGGCCTGCGGGTCGTCTCCGAAGACGGCGGCCCGGAACGGTTCCGGCAGGCGCTGTTTCGCGCGCTGGCGGCGGTGGTGGAAATCTGGATGCTGGCCGGGAGCCCCGCCGTGATCTGCAGCATCTTGTCGCCGAAGGCCAAACGCATCGGCGACATCTTCGCCGGCACCGTTGTCGTCAGCGAACGCGGACCGCGGGTGGGGCCGCCGCCGATGATGCCGCCATCGTTGGCATGGTGGGCGTCGTCGCTGCAACTGTCCGGCCTAACCGCCGGCCAAGCCGAGGTGGCACGCCAATTCCTTTCCCGCGCATCACAACTCGACCCGCGGCTACGCCAGCAGATGGCCTACCGGATCGCCGGCGATGTGCTGTCCCGCGTCGCCCCGCCGCCCCCGCCCGGCGCACCACCGGAGCTGGTGCTTGCCGCCGTGCTTGCCGAACGGCACCGCCGCGAACTGGCGCGACTGCGACCGGCCATGCCCCCCATGACACCCGGGGCATACCCGTCATGGCCGCCGGCCGGGCAAGCGGCCTGGTCACCTGCAGCGCCGCAGATGACCGCTCGCCCCGGCTGGCCAACCGCGCCGGCCGGGCCGCTCCCCGGTGCTGCGCCACGCGCGCCAGAGCCCATGCCCGCGCCCGCGCCGCAGCCGGGAGCCGAGACGCAGCACGCACCGGAAGCCGGCGGATTCGCGCCTCCCCATTAAGCGAGCATTAAGCCAGCATTAAGCCGCATTTAAAGAGCGCTGATGTCGTCCTCGACTACATTCTTGAGCATTTCGAGCTCAACAAAGGCGGACAGTGCGACAAGCCCGGTGTTGGCGGCGAGCGGATAGCCTATTGCCTCGGCGAGACCGTAGGCATTGCCGTTGAGCGCGTCCGAGATTCCGTCGAGGAACAGGTTTACGTCATACGACGGAAGAGTGATCGCGAGCGCCGTAACGACGTCCGCCGTGGGTAGGAGCAACGAGGAGTTGTTCGAGATGATGGTGCTGGCAGCATTGGCAATGTCAGTATTCAGCGTCTGAATACCCTCGATAATTGATTGCGGTGAGGTGGAGCCGAGCGTCGTGGCCAATGAGCTCACCGCCGCCGCCGGATTGAAAGACGCCGCATTCGACAGGGCCGACAGCGACGCGCTGGAAAGCGACGACCCTATATCGCTGGAGAATTGGCTGACGCCCTGCTGGGTTCCGGTCACCAGGTCGCTAAGGATCGTGGCCGGGGCGACGTGCGGGAACAGCCCGAACGGGGTGGGCACGTTGGCAGGCGAGGTCGAATAGCCGTAACTGGGGTCGCCGTAGCCCAGGTTGACGATCACCTTCAAATCGGGTTGCAGGAGGTCGGCCAGCGGAGTGCCGATGATCGGGATGCCGCGCAGCGGTTGCAGGAGCGGCAGATTATCGGTCGGAATCATGTAATAGTCGGTGAGGGTGGACCCCTGCGTCTGCAAGTGGACGGCCGAACCGACCTGCGCGCTGGTGAGGTCCGGGTATGCGGTGTGCACGTAGTAAATACCAAGAAGGGCGTTGACGTCGGATACCAGATTGATCGGGTACCGCGGGAAATCCGCGTAGCCGTCGTATGCCTTCGTGTAGACGGTGGTGGGATAGACATTGTCTGGCGTCGCGCCGCTAAATGTCAGGCCTAAGCTCGGCATACTCAAGCCGTTGAAGCGCTCGAAGAGGCCGCCGTTGGGATTGTTGGGATCACCGGTCAGGACAAAGGAGAGTTGGCCGGTGGTCGGCCTTAGGCCGGCGGGCAGGGCCGCGAGCTTGCTGATTTCCAGCGACGAGACCGTGGCGCTTTGCGAGTAGCCAAAGGCGACGACGTTATTGCCGGCGGCGATTTGCTGCGTTATCGCGTTGTCCAGGATCGTGACACCTTCGGAGACCGACTTGTCGAAGGTCAGATTGTGGATGCCGGAGGTCGGAAACGCCTCCGCGGGCATATCGAGGGCCAGCGAGATGGCCCCGGGGTGGAGCGGCTGGATGAAAAGGCTGTCGATGGAGCTGACAAGGGTCGCGTCGGGAATCGGTGTGTTGCTTTTACCCATGACCCACGCGACGGTTTCGGATGCCGCCGCGACCGCCGGCCGCCCCATCATGGCGGCGACGGCCGCCTCGGTGCTCGCGTATGCACTTCCCGCGGCACTCAGCGCGCGCGCAAACTCGTCATGAAAAGCCGCCGCTTGGCCGATGATCTGCTGGTACTGCTGGGCGTGGCCGGAAAACAGCGCCGCAACGACGCGCGACACCTCGTCGTTGGCCATCGTCATCAACTTGGTTGTCGCGCCGGCCGCCGTCGCGGTGGCCTCGCTGATCGTGGAGCCAATCCCGTCCACGCCGGTTGCGGCCGCCGTCAAAGCCGCCGGGTATGTGGTCACGTAAGTCATGAGCGTTCAGCCTCCCGTCGCAGACCACGTATAGCAAGATGAGGCGGCCCGGCGCCAGATAAACGCGTTTACTGCGCGACCGTGGCCGCCATGACGACGACGTCGGCGACCAACAGCGCAAATCCGCACAGGGGAACCGCGATACCACCCGGGCGCTTCGCGGTGAAAAATGAGATGACGATGACCACGAAGGCCACCGCGGGTGCGCCGTAGAACGCGACCGTGAAATCGATCGCCCCGTGACCCAGATTGCGACATTGGCGGTCGGCGCAGCCGTCGGTGCTCATCACGGCGCCGAGCGCAAAGAGCATCACAATCGCGGCAGCCGGCACCGTCGAGAACGCCAGGCCCCAGTTGATCCACGGCCATATGTCCCGGTGGCGGTCGCGACCAGCCAGTTCGGTCGGGCTGTCGGTGTGGCTGTCGGTGCGGGTGCCAGTCTCCAGGTTGGGATTTTTAACGTTCATCGTGTTGGTGCTACCCGGCGTCCGCCGGATGCAAACAGGGCGTCGCGTTCGCCGTGAAGTTGCATCGCGTTAGTTTACGATATATCGTGATATACCGAGGCGCACGCGAGGTGCGCTCACCCCAGATATCTCACCCCAGACATAAGGACTACAGATTATGAGCAACCCATTCACTCCTCCCGGCGATCCATTTGCCGGCCGGCCAAGCTTCGGCTTCGGCCCCGCCCCCGCACTGGGGTTACCACCCACCCGCGGGGAACGGCGCGCCATGCACGGCGCCCGCCGGCACGCTCGACGGGAATTCTTCGAACACCTCCGTGACCATGCCGGCGACCACGACGGACCGTTCGGACCCGGTTTCGGGCCCGGTTTTGGTGCCGGCTTCGGGGGCCCCGGCTTCGGCTTCGGCCCGGGTGGTCGACGCGGTGGTGGCCGGCGTCGCGGCCGCTCCGGCCACGGACGTCGCGGTGACGTGCGCGCCGCCATTCTGGTGCTGCTGGCCGACCAACCGATGCACGGCTACGAGATGATCCAGCAGATCGCCGAACGCAGCGACGGAATCTGGCGGCCCAGCCCCGGCTCGGTGTACCCGACGCTGCAGCTGCTGCACGACGAAGGCCTGATCACCGCGAGCGAAACCGAGGGCAGCAAAAAGCTTTTCGAGCTGACCGAGGACGGCCGCGCGGCCGCCGACAAGATCGAGACCCCACCGTGGGACGAGATCGCCGAAGGCGCCGACCCGGGCCACATCAACCTGCGGGCGGCCATGGGACAGCTGTTCGGCGCGGTCGCGCAATCCGCGCACACCGCCAGCGCTGAGCAGCAACAGCGGATCGTCGACGTGATCAACAACGCGCGTCGCGAGATCTACGGAATCCTCGGCGAGGACTGACCCCTCCCGCAAGCCGCGAGCGTGCGCAAATGTACGGCCGCACCGGCGTGTCGGCGTACAGATGCGCACGCTCGCGGGCGTGCGGCACCAAAAATCAGGACACGTCGACCCAATCCAGGGTCCGCTGCACCGCCTTGCGCCAACCCGCATAGCCGGCGGCGCGCTTGTCGTCGTCCCAGGTCGGCGTCCAGCGCTTGCCCTCTTGCCAGTTGGCCCGCAGGTCGGACGGGTCGGCCCAGAAGCCGACCGCCAGGCCCGCCGCGTAAGCGGCACCCAGTGCGGTGGTCTCGGCGACCACCGGCCGCACCACGTCCACGCCTAACACGTCGGCCTGGATCTGCATGCACAGGTCGTTGCCGGTGATACCGCCGTCGACCTTCAAAACCTCAAGGCGCACACCGGAATCCGCTTCCATCGCGTCCACCACATCGCGACTCTGGTAGCAGATCGCCTCCAGCGTCGCGCGAGCCACGTGCGCGTTGGTGTTGAACCGCGACAGCCCCACGATCGCGCCGCGCGCGTCGGATCGCCAGTACGGGGCGAACAACCCGGAAAACGCCGGCACGAAATACACCCCGCCGTTGTCGTCGACCTGGCCGGCCAGCACCTCACTCTGTGCGGCGCCGCTGATGATGCCCAGCTGATCACGCAGCCATTGCACCGCCGAACCGGTCACCGCGATCGAACCTTCAAGTGCATAGACGGGTTTGGCGTCCCCGAACTGGTAGCACACCGTGGTCAGCAGGCCGTTGTTCGACCGCACGATCGCCTCGCCGGTGTTCAGCAGCAGGAAATTGCCGGTGCCGTAGGTGTTTTTCGCCTCCCCCGCGTCCAGACACACTTGACCCACCATCGCCGCGTGCTGGTCGCCGAGGACGCCGGTGATCGGCACCTCGGCGCCGACGGGCCCGCTCTCACACGTGACGCCGTACGGCTCCAGCGGCGACGACGGCGCGATCACCGGCAGCATGGCCCGCGGGATGGAGAAGAACGACAACAGCTCGTCGTCCCAGTCCAGCGTCTCCAGATCCATCAGCATGGTCCGGCTGGCGTTGGTCACATCGGTGACGTGCGCGCCGCCCCGCGCACCGCCGGTCAGATTCCACAGCACCCAGGTGTCGGCGGTGCCGAACAGCGCGTCACCCTTTTCGGCGGCCGCGCGCACGCCGTCGACGTTCTCCAGGATCCATTGCAGCTTGCCGCCGGAGAAATAGGTCGCCGGCGGCAGGCCGGCCTTGCGCCGGATCACGTCGCCGCGGCCGTCGCGGTCCAGCGCCGTCGCGATGCGGTCGGTGCGGGTGTCCTGCCAGACGATCGCGTTGTAATACGGCCTGCCGGTGTGCTTATCCCATACCAGCGTCGTTTCGCGTTGGTTGGTAATCCCCAGTGCGGCAATATCTTTCGGCGAAAATTTGGTCGTGTTCAGCACCGACATCAGCACCGAGCCGGTGCGCTCCCAAATCTCGATCGGATTGTGCTCGACCCAGCCGGCGCGCGGCAGGATCTGTTCGTGTTCAAGCTGATGGCGGGCCACCTCGGCACCGTCGTGATCGAAGATCATGCAACGGGTGCTGGTAGTGCCCTGATCGATGGCGGCGACAAACTCGGCCAACTGCGTTCCTCCGGAGTGAACTGTGACACTTCATGCCAGCGTCCATGATGGTAGACAAGGGTCTCAGCTGTGGACGGACCGGCGGTTACCCGGGTCGCACTTGCGCTACCGGCGGCAAACCTGTTGCATCGGCGTTGTGGGCGAAGAGGTCAAGCGCACCACGTTCGACCGTGCACAACGGTCGGAATACCGGCGCAAGGTGCGGCTTTGTCTGGATGTCTTCGAGACGATGCTCGCGCAGTCCAGGTTCGATTCCGACCGGCGGCTCACCGGCATGGAGATCGAATGCAACCTCGTCGATGCCGACTACCAGCCGGCCATGTCGAACCGCTACGTGCTCGACGCCATCGCCGATCCCGCCTACCAGACCGAATTAGGCGCCTACAACATCGAATTCAACGTGCCGCCGCGGCCACTGCCCGGGCATACCGCCCTGGACCTGGAGGCGGAGGTACGGGCCAGCCTCAACGATGCCGAGACCAAGGCCAACTCCGGCGGGGCCCACATCGTGATGATCGGCATTCTGCCCACGCTGATGCCCGAGCATCTGGCCGCCGGCTGGATGAGCGAGTCAACGCGGTATCGGGCCCTCAACGAATCGATCTTTTCCGCCCGCGGCGAGGACATCCCGATCAACATCGCCGGCCCGGAGCCGCTGAACTGGCACGCCGCGACCATCGCGCCCGAATCCGCTTGCACCAGTACGCAATTGCATTTGCAGCTGGCGCCGGCGGACTTTGCCGCCAATTGGAACGCCGCTCAGGTGCTGGCCGGCCCGCAGCTGGCGTTGGGTGCCAACTCCCCGTATTTCTTCGGGCACCAGCTGTGGTCCGAGACCCGCATCGAGCTGTTCACCCAGTCCACCGACACCCGGTCCGAGGAACTCAAGACCCAAGGCGTGCGACCGCGGGTGTGGTTCGGCGAGCGCTGGATCAGCTCCATCGTCGACCTGTTCAAAGAAAACATCCGCTACTTCCCGCCCCTGCTGCCGGAGGTGTCCGACGAGGATCCGGTCGCCGAGCTGCTCGCCGGGCGCGTCCCGCAGCTCTCCGAATTGCGCCTGCACAACGGCACGGTGTACCGATGGAACCGACCGGTGTACGACGTTGTCGACGGGCTGCCGCATCTGCGGCTGGAGAACCGGGTGTTGCCGGCGGGACCTTCGGTCATTGACATGGTGGCCAACTCGGTCTTCCACTACGGCACCTTGCGCGTCTTGTCCGAAGAGGAGCGCCCGCTGTGGACCAGGATGAATTTTCCTGCGGCACATGCCAATTTCCTCGAGGCGGCGCGCAACGGCATGGACGCCCGGCTGCACTGGCCCGGGCAGGACGAAGTGACGACTCAGGAACTGGTGCTGAATACCTTGCTGCCGATCGCCGACGAAGGGTTGCGGCGATGGGGTGTCGACGCCGCGGTGCGCGACCGGTTTCTTGGCGTCATCGAGGGCCGCGCCAAGACCGGCCGCAACGGGGCGCGCTGGCAGGTGTCGACGGTGCGGGCGCTGCAGGAGCGTGGGATGACCCGGCCCGCGGCGCTTGCCGAGATGCTGCGGCGGTACTGCGAGCACATGCATGCCAACCAGCCGGTGCACACCTGGGAGCCTTAAAAGGCTTTGACGGCGCGTAGGTTGGGAGCTATGCCACCCGAACTGCCTGAAGTGATGGACTGGGACGAGGCGTACCGCGAGCAGGGCGAGTTCGAGGGCCCGCCACCATGGAACATCGGTGAGCCGCAGCCGGAGCTGGCCCCACTGATTGCCGCCGGCAAATTCCGCAGCGATGTGCTGGACGCGGGCTGCGGTGTTGCCGAGCTGTCGTTGGCGCTCGCCGCGCAGGGCTACACCGTGGTCGGCATCGATCTGACGCGCACCGCGGTCGCGACGGCGACCAAGGCGGCCGCCGAACGCGGGTTGAGCACGGCCAGCTTCGTGCAGGCCGACATCACGTCGTTGACCGGCTATGACGGCCGGTTCAACACGGTGGTCGACAGCACCCTGTTTCACTCGCTGCCGGTGGAGGGCCGCGACGGCTATCTGCGCTCGGTGCACCGCGCGGCGGCCCCGGGCGCCGGCTATTACGTGCTGGTGTTCGCCAAGGGCGCCTTCCCCGCCGAAATGGAAGCCGGGCCCAACGAAGTCGACGAGGATGAGCTGCGCGACGCGGTGAGCAAATACTGGGAGATCGACGAAATTCGGCCCGCGTACATCCACGCGAACATTCCTCGCGTACCCGGGTCGCCGTTTGAGTCGGTGTCGCACGATAACGACGAGAAGGGCCGGATGAAGCTGCCCGCCTTCCTGCTGACGGCACACAAGGCCGACTGAGTCGTCTTAGTCGTCGTCTTCATCTTGGCTTCGTCTTGGCGGCTTTTTGCCGTCAACGCGGCCCAAGCTCCGCGCGCCCGTGGCCACGGAAGTTTGAATCGGACATAAATTTCCTTGAAAGCCCGATGCTTTCGGGCGCCGAGCGATACGCTGCTGACCTGCAGGTATTGGAAGCGGCCCGTGGGCTCGCCCGGTTCGCTCCGACTCGGTGGGAGTTTCGGGGATGTCGTTTGTAGTTGCGGCCCCGGGGGTGGTGGCGTCAGCGGCGTCGGATCTGGCCAGTCTCGGTTCGACGATCCAGGCCGCCCATGCGGCGGCGGCGGCGCCGACGACGGGGATCGCGGCGGCGGCCGCCGACGAGGTGTCGACGGCGATCGCGGAGTTGTTCGGCACACATGCCCAGCAGTTCCAGGCGCTGAGCACTGAGGCGGCGGCGTTTCATGCCCAGTTCGTGCAGGCGCTGAACGGCAGCGCGCTGTCGTATGCCGCCACCGAGCTGGCGAGCACCTCGCCGTTGCAGGGCCTGGGCGTGTTTTCGCCGTGGGAGATGCTGACGGGCCGCCCGCTGGTCGGCAACGGCGCTGACGCGACGACTCCCGGTGGCAACGGCGGGGCCGGCGGGTGGCTGTACGGCAACGGCGGCAACGGTGCGGCCGGGGCGGCCGGGCTGAACGGCGGTGCCGGCGGGGCGGCGGGGCTGATCGGTAACGGCGGGTCCGGCGGCGCCGGTGGGATCGGGGCGACCGGGGCGACCGGCACGGCCGCGACCTCCTCGAGCGTGACGGGTGGTACCGGGGTGAACGGCGGGAACGGTGGCAACGGCGGGGCCGGCGGGCAGGGCGGGACGCTGTTCGGCTCCGGTGGCGCCGGCGGGCAGGGCGGGGCCGGCGGTACCGGTGGGACCGGTGGTGACCGGTTTCTCCGGGGTGGGCCATAGCATGGCCGGCGGCACGGGCGGCGCCGGCGGGATGGGCGGTGCTGCGGGCAGCGGCGGGGCGGGTGGCGCCGCAGGAGGGATGGGCGGGACGGCCGGCCAGGCCGGCGGGCACGGTAGTGGCGGGACGGGTGGCACCGGCGGGGCCGGCGGCCAGGGCGATGTGGGTAACAGCGGGCGGCACGGGCTCTGCCGGCGGCACGGGCTTGGCCGGCGGCGCCGGCGGGACCGGCGGCGCGGGCGGCGCTGGTGTTGACGGGGGCGCCAACGGCAACGGCGGCGCGGGCGGTGCCGGCGGTCAGGGCGGCGGCGGCGGCCAAGGCGGCACCGGGACGGCCCTCGTGGCCGGCGGCACCGGCGGGACCGGCGGCGCGGGCGGTATGGCCGGGGCCGGCGGGGCGGCGGGCACCGGCGGTACCGGCGGTGTCGCGGGCAGCGCGGGCTATCGGCGGCGCGGGCGGCACGGGTGGGGCCGGCGGGACCGGCGCTACCGGTGCAAACCAGGCGGCCGGCAGTGGACTTCTCGGCGGCAGTGGCGGCGCGGGCGGCGACGGCGGGGCCGGCGGCCAAGGCGGTACCACCTTTGCGGGCGGCACCAATGGGTCCGGTGGCGCCGGCGGCGTGGGCGGCACCGGCGGCACCGGCGGCGTGGGCGGCTCGGGCGCCGACAACGCCAATGGTGTCGGCGCTACGGGTGGCACGGGCGGGTCCGGCGGCCAGGCGGGGGCGGGCGGTGCCGGCGGCACGGCCGGTTTCGGCGGCACCGGCGGCAGCCACGGCGCGACGGGCTTCGCGGGCGCCGGCGGCACCGGCGGTGCCGGTGGCGCCGGCGGCCACGGGGGCGCTGGCGCGGACGCGTCGGCGGGCAGCGCGGGAACCGGCAACAGTGGCTTTGCCGGCGGCACCGGCGGGGCCGGCGGAGCCGGTGGCACCACCGTCAACAGCACCGGCACCAACGGCTCCGGCGGTCTGGGCGGCGCCGGCGGTACCGGCGGGACGGGCGGGGCCGGCGGGTCCAGCGCTAGCGGCCTCGGGCGGCACCGGGGGCCAGGGCGGTGTGGGCGGGGACGCCGGCGCCGGCGGCGCGATAGGTTCCGGCGGCGCCAGCGGCAGCGGGGCCGCAGGTATTGCGGGCACGGGCGGCACCGGCGGCATCGGCGGCACAGGGCGGACAGCGGCGGGGCCGGCGCCAACGACCTCATCGCCGACGGCGGCACCGGCGGTACCGGCTTTACGGGGGGCCAGGGCGGGACCGGCGGTGCGGGCGGCTCTAGCGCCGGCGGCACCAACGGCTCGGGCGGTCAGGGCGGTGCCGGCGGCGTGGGCGGCACCGGCGGCCAGGGCGGTGCCGGCGCTGGGGGAACGGCCAACACCGCCGCCACCCAGGGCGGTCAGGGCGGCCAAGGCGGCAAAGGCGGGCTCGGCCGGACTCGGCGGCGCGAAAGGCACCGGCGGTTCGGGCGGCAGCAACGGCGCGGCGGGCAACGCCGGCAACGGCGGCACCGGCGGCACCGGCGGCACCGGCGGCACCGGCGCGGCGGGAACCGATGACTCCAAAGTCGATGGCGGCATCGGCGGCACCGGCTTCGCGGGCGCGCAGGGCGGCACCGGTGGCACCGGCGGGCTGGCCGGTGGTACCGGCGGCGTTCAGGGCGACGGCGGCCTGGGCGGCCAAGGCGGCACCGGCGGCAGCGGCGGCCACGGCGGCACCGGAACCACCGGCGCGGCCAACACCGCGGGCAGCCAGGGCGGCCAAGGCGGCACCGGCGGCACCGGCGGGCAGGGCGGCCAGGGCGGTTCGGGCACCAACATGGGCAAGACCGGCCTCGGCGGCAACGGCGGCACCGGCGGGATCGGCGGGCAGGGCGGCCAGGGCGCGGCCGGCGCCGACGACAACAACGCCGACGGCGGCATCGGCGGCAACGGCTTCGCGGGCGGCCAGGGCGGCACCGGCGGCACCGGCGGCGCGGCGCGGCGGTACCGGCGGCGTCCAAGGCGACGGCGGTCGGGGCGGCAACGGCGGCCAGGGCGGCACCGGCGGCCACGGCGGCACCGGCACCACCGGCAACCAAGGCGGCCAAGGCGGCCAAGGCGGCCAAGGCGGGGCCGTCGGCCTGGGCGGTTCTGGCACCCACATGGGCGTCGCCGGCGCCTCCGCCGGCAACGGCGGCAACGGCGGGGTCGGCGGCCAGGGCGGCCAGGGCGCGGCCGGCACCGACGACCTCAACGCCGACGGCGGCACCGGCGGCACCGGCGCCGGCGGTGGCCAAGGCGGCACCGGCGGCACCGGCGGGCTGGCCGGCGGTCCTACCGGCTTCCAGGGCAACGGCGGCACCGGCGGCACCGGCGGCACGGGCGGCACCGGCGGCACCGGCGGCATGGGGACGGCCACCTTGACAGGAGGCCAAGGCGGTGACGGCGGTCAAGGTGGCGCGGCCGGCCTCGGCGGCACCGGCTTCACAGGGGGCGCCGGCGGCACCGGCGGCACCGGCGGCACCGGCGGCACCGGCGGCACCGGCAACCCGGGGACGGCCACGGCGGCAGCAGGCCAAGGCGGCCAAGGCGGTGACGGCGGTCAAGGTGGCGCGGCCGGCCTCGGCGGCAGCGGCGGCCCGGGTGGCGCCGTCGGCACCGGCGGCCTCGGCGGGGCCGGCGGCACGGGCGGCAGCGGCGGAGCGGGTGCCACCGGGAGCACCGACGGCGGCCCCGTCGGTGCGGCGGGCGCCGGCACGGCGGGCGGTACTGGCGGGGGCGGTGGCACCGGCGGCGACGGCGGCAACGGTAACGGCGGAACAAACGGCACCGGCGGCACCGGCGGCACCGGCGGTCAGGGTGGTGTCGGCGGCACCGGTGGATCCGGTGTGGGCCTCGCCGGCGGCAGCGGCGGCACCGGCGGCGACGGCGGCAGCGCCGGCGGCGGAGGTTCGATCGGCATCGGTGGCACAACCGGCGGCGCCGCAGGCAACAACGGCACGGGCGGCCAGGGCGGCACCGGCGGCACCGGCGGCCGGGGTGACCAGGGCGCTACGGGTGCCTTTTTGCACAACGGCAATCCCGGCCTGGCGGGTGGCACGGGCGGCGCGGGCGGCGCGGGCGGCAGCGGCATCAACGGCGTCAACGGCGGCACCGGCGGCACCGGCGGCGGGGGCGGCGCCGGTGGCGGCGGCGGGACCGCCGGCTTCTCCGACGGCACCGTCTCCACGTTCGGCGGCACGGGCGCCGCGGGCGGCACCGGCGGCACCGGCGGCGACGCAACTGATGGCGGCGCCGCCGGTGCCGGGGGCACGGGTGGCGCCGGTGGGACCGGCGGCGACGTCTCCGACAAGGCAGGTATCAACAACGGTTCGGGCGGCGTGGGTGGCGCGGGCGGCACCGGCGGGGCCGGCGGCGGCGCGGCCGGCAGCAGCACCGCGGGTGCCGGCGGCACCGGCGGTGTCGGCGGTAGCGGCGGCATCGGCGCCTTCGATTCAGGCGGCGGATCAGGCCCCGGCCCCGGCGTCGGGGGCGCTGCCGGCGCGGGCGGCGACGGTGGTGTCGGTGGTACCGCGACCGGCAGCGGCGACGGCGGCGCCGGGGGCCTCGGCGGCGCCGGCGGCACCGGCGGCGGCGGCGGCATTGGCCTCGGCGGCGGCACCAGTGTCGCCGGTGGCGTCGGGGGCACCGCCGGCGCGGGCGGCACCGGTGGCGCCGGCGGTGCCGCGACCGGCGGCGGCGACGCTGGCACCGGTGGCACCGGCGGCGCAGGCGGCACCGGCGGCACCGGCGGCACCGGCAACGCCGGCACCCAAACCGGGGGCGCCGGGGGCACCGCCGGCGCGGGCGGTACCGGTGGTGTCGGTGGCACGGCGAACCTCAGCGGCGCCGGCGGCGCCGGGGGCACCGGCGGCGCAGGCGGCACCGGCGGCACCGGCGGCACGGGCAACGCCGGCACGGGCACCGGGGGCACCGGGGGCACAGCTGGCGTGGGCGGCACCGGTGGCGCCGGCGGTACGGCGACCGGCACCGGCGACAGTGGCGCCGGTGGCGTCGGAGGCGCGGGCGGCACCGGCGGCACCGGCGGCCTGGGCGAAGCCGGCGCGGGCGCCGGTGGCGCCGGGGGCAGCGGCGCGACCGGCGGCACCGGCGGGGCCGGCGGTGACATTGACATTATCGGCGGCGGCACCGCCGGAGCCGGTGGGGCCGGCGGCGTCGGCGGGGCCGGCGGGGCCGGCGGCCAGAGCCAGGTAATCGGCGGGACGGGCGGCGCCGGTGGCAGCGGCGCTGCCGGCGGCCATGGCGGCGCCGGCGGCAGCGCGGGCGCCGGCGGAACCGCCGGCGACGGCGGCAAGGGCGGTCTCGGCGGCGCCGGCGGCGGCGGCGGTCTCGCCGGTGGGGACGTCGCCGCCGGCGGCAACGGCGGCAATGCGGGCGCGGGCGGCACGGGCGGCACGGGCGGCTCAGCCGGTGCCGGCGGAATCAACGGCAACGGCGGGGATGGCGGCAACGGCGGCACCGGCGCCACCGGCGGAGCCGGCAGCAGCAACGTCGGCTTCGCGGGGGGCACCGGCGGCAACGGCGGCAACGGCGGCAACGCCGGCAACGCAGGCCTCGCCGGCGGCACCGGCGGCAACGCCGGCAACCTGGGATTCGGCGGCGCCGGCGGCACCGGAGGAAGCGGCGGCGCCGGCGATAACGGCGCCAACGGCGCCGGTAATGGCGGTAATGGCGGCAGCGGCTTCGCCGGCGGCAACGGCGGCACGGGCGGCAGCGGCGGTGCCGGCGTCGGTGGCATCAACGGCGGCACGGGCGGCACCGGCGGCGCCGGCGGCGCGGGCGGCAAAGGCGGCGTAGGCGCCGACGCAACCGCAGGCGGCACGGCTGGCGGTGCCGGCGGCAACGCCGGCATGGGCGGCACGGGCGGTGTCGGCGGAACCGCATCCGATGGCGGCACCGGCGGCACCGGCGGCGCCGGCGGCAACGGCGGCTCGGCCGGCGTCGGGGGCGGCGGTTTGGCCGGCGGCGGCGGCACCGGCGGCGTCGGCGGCACCGGCGGCGTCGGCGGCAACGGCGGCGGCGGAGGCAACGGCGGGGCCACAACCGGTGGCGGCACCGGGGGTGCCGGAGGCGTTGGCGGCGCCGGAGGCGGCGGCGCCGCCGCCGGCCCCAACGACTTGAGCGCCGGCTCCACCGGCAACGGCGGCACCGGGGGCGCTGGCGGCAACGGCGGCAACGGCGGGAATGGCGGGGCCGCAGCGGACGGCGGCAACGGCGGCGTTGGCGGCACCGGCGGCCACAGCGGCGCCGGCGGCTTCGGCAACTACGCCAGCTTGACGGGTGGCAATGGCGGTAATGGCGGCGCCGCCGGCACCGGCGGCAACGGCGGCAACGGCGGCGCGGCAAACGGCGGCGGCACCGGCGGCGCGGGCGGCAACGGCGGCGCCGGAAACAGCGGAGGCGACGGCTGGTACGCCTTCGCGAACGGCGACACCGCTGGCACCGGCGGCACCGGCGGCGCCGGTGGCACCGGCGGCACCGGTGGCAACGCAACCGGCTCCGGCACCGGCGGCGTCGGCGGCACCGGGGGCACCGGCGGCGGCGGTGGCGACGGCGGCATCGGCGACGGCGTCTTCAATATCAACGGCAACATCGTCTCCAGCCAGGCCACTGGGGGCGCCGGCGGCACCGGCGGCGCCGGTGGCACCGGTGGCAACGGCGGCACCGTCGGCAGCAACGGCACCGACGGCGGCAACGGCGCCGGCGGCGCCGGCGGCAACGGTGGCAACGGCGGCAGCGGCGTGAATTTGAATGCCGGGTCGAAAGCCGGCGGCGCCGGCGGCAACGGCGGCAACGGCGGCAACGCCGGCACTGCCGGCACCGGCGGCGCCCAAAACGTCGACGGCCTGGCCGGCGGCGCCGGCGGCAACGGCGGCACCGGCGGCAACGGCGCTACCAACTGGTTCGTTAACCAGCAAGGCATGATCGGCGGCAACGGCGGCAACGGCGGCAACGGCGGCTTGGGCGGTGTCGGCGACCAAACCGAAACCGGCGGCGCCGGCGGCAGCGGCGGCAACGGCGGGCTAGGCGGGAATTTCACCGGCGTCGCCGGGCAACCTCTCACCGGCGGCACCGGTGGGGCCGGAGGCAACGGCGGTGCCGGCGGCGCCAGCACCGGCGGCACCGGCGGCCCCACGGGCGGCGGATTCAACTTGGCGGGCGCGGGCGGCACCGGCGGGGCCGGCGGCGCGGGCGGCACCGGCTCCCCGAGCTCCGGTAACACCACGAGCGGGGTCGCACCCGGCGCGGGCGGCACCGGCGGGGTCGGCGGCCAAGGTGGAGCCGGCGGCCAAGCCACCGGCACCCTGCGCATCGGCGGGGACGGCGGCACGGGCGGCACGGGCGGCGCCGGCGGCACCGGCGGCACCGCCGCCACCGGCTCGGGCTATGGCGGCGGCGCCGGCGGACTCGCCGGAAACGGCGGCACGGGCGGCGCCGGCGGCGACGTAACCGACAACGGAACCGCCGCCATCGGCAACGCCGGCGCCGGCGGCGACGGCGGCGGGGGCGGCCTCGGCGGCAACGGCGGCGACGGCGACCTCACCATCGGCTCGAACACCCGTGGCGGCACCGGCGGCAACGGCGGCAACGGCGGCGCCGCAGGTAACGGCGGCGTCGCGCAGGGCGCCGCCGGCGGCGCCCAACAACTCGGCGGCGCCGACGGCGGCACCGGCGGCGCCGGCGGCGCCGGTGGCGCCGGTGGCGACACCGGTTTCGGCTCTTCGTCCACCACCGCCACGGCCGGTACCGGCGGTAACGGCGGCGCCGGCGGCGACGGCGGCGCCGCAAACGACGTCAATGGCAACGCCGGCGCCGGCGGCAACGGCGGCAAGGGCGGCGACGGCGGCAACGGCGTCTTCGGCGCGGTGAGCGGCGCAGCGGGCAGCACCGGCGGAAATGCCGGCGTTGGCGGCAACGGCGGCACCGGCGGCGCCAACGCCGGCCTCCAGGGCGACGGCGGCACCGGCGGCGCCGGCGGCGCCGGCGGAGACGGCGGCAACGGCGGCGGCGGCGGTTTCGGAGGCGTCGGAGGCGGCAATGCGGGCGCCGCCGGTGACGGCGGCACCGGCGGCGCCGGCGGCGCCGTCATCGGCAACGGAAGCAACGCCGGCCAGTCCGGAACCGGCTATGGCGGCCAGGGCGGCCAAGGCGGCGCAGGGGGCTTCGGCGGCTTCGGTGGCAACAATGGGACTCTCACCACCACCGGCAACGGCGGCAACGGAACCGCCGGCGGCAAGGGCGGTGCCGGCGGCGAAGGCGGCGATGCGGGCGTCGTCGGCAACGTCCATACCGGCGGCGGCAACGCCGGCACGGGCGGTCAAGGCGGCAACGGCGGCGAGGGCGGCGACGGCGGCACCGCCGGATCGGACAGCGGCAACGGCGGCAACGCCGGCAACGGCGGCGCCGCCGGCGCAGGCGGCGACGGCGGCGACGGCGCCGGCGGCTTCGGAAACGGCGCGAGCCCCGCCGGCAACGGCGGCACCGGCGGCGGCGGCGGCTTCGGCGGCAACGGGGGCAACGCCGGCGTCACCGGCAGGGGCGGCAACGCCGGCAACGGCGGAACGGGCGGCGGCGGCGGCGACGGCGGCACCCGCGGCAATGGCGGCGTTGGTGGCAGCGGCGGAGCGGGCAGCGGCGGCGGCGACGCCGGGACCGCGGGCACCGGCACGCCCCCGGGCAGCACCGGTACCAACGGCGCCCCCGGCGCGAACGGCAATGGCGGATAAGCCGGCGAACGTGCTGGCGCCGAGGTCTCGTGAGCACGTAGAGCCTCGTCGCGGCGGCCTCTACAGCACGGCCGTGGCAAATCGGCGCCCGATCACGGGGTCTTTGCTGGATGGTCAAGGGCGCCTTGGTGATCGCGGCGGCGGCCAGCCAGTTCTTTTGAACGCCCATGAGGCCGGTCGGAAAGCGATACGCTGCTGGCCTGCAGGCGCTCGACAGCGACCCGAGTGCCTCATCCGGGTCCGCTTCGACTTGGTGGTAGGTGGGGGATGTCGTTTCTAGTTGCCGCGCCAGAGGTGGTGGCCGCAGCGGCATCGGATCTGGCCGGCCTCGGGTCGACGATCCAGGCCGCCCATGCGGCCGCGGCGGCACCGACCACAGGGATAGCGGCGGCGGCCGCCGACGAGGTGTCGTCGGCGATCGCGGAGTTGTTCGGCACGCATGCCCAGCAGTTTCAGGCGCTCGGCACGCAGGCGGCGGCATTTCACGACCAGTTTGTGCAGGCGTTGAGTCGCGGCGCGGGCCTGTATTCGCTGGCGGAGGCCGCCGGCGCGTCCCCGTTGCAGTCCGCGGCGCAAAGTCAGTGGTTTTCGCCCTGGGAGATGCTGACCGGGCGACCGCTGTTCGGCAACGGCGCTGACGCGACAACTCCCGGCGGCACCGGCGGGGCTGGCGGGTGGCTGTACGGCAATGGCGGCAACGGTGGGGCCGGTGGGCCCGGGCAGAACGGCGGTGCCGGCGGGGCGGCGGGGCTGATCGGTAACGGCGGGTCCGGCGGGGCCGGCGGGACCGGCCTGACCGGCGCGAACGGCCCGAACGCGTTGACCGCGGGCGGGAAGGGTGGTAACGGCGGGACCGGCCTGACCGGCGCGAACGGCGGGGCCGGCGGGCACGGCGGGATACTGTTCGGCTCGGGCGGCGCCGGTGGTGTGGGCGGGGCCGGCGGTACCGGCGGTACCGGTGGGACCGGTGGCGCCGGGTTCTCCGGAGTAGGCCAGCAAATGATGGGCGGCACGGGTGGCTTCGGCGGGCTGGGCGGCAACCCGGGCAGCGGCGGCGCCGGTGGGGCCGGGGGGTTGTTGGGGACCGCCGGCCAGGCCGGCGCCGCGGGCGCGGGCGGTAACGGTGGCACCGGCGGGCCCGGGGGTCAAGGGGATGCCGGCACCCCGGGCAGCGCGGGCGGCTTAGGTGGCAACGGCTTCATGGGTGGAGCCGGCGGCACCGGCGGTCCGGGCGCCCACTCTGTTGGCGGGGGCGCCCCCGGCAACGGCGGCATCGGCGGCACCGGCGGCCAGGGCGGCGATGGCGGACAAGGCGGCACCGGCGTGGGCAGCGGCTTGGCCGGCGGCACCGGCGGCAACGGCGGAGTGGGTGGTACCGGCGGCCCCGGCGGGACGGCTGGCGCCGGCGGCGGCGGCAGCAACGGCCATGCCGGCACCGGCGGCGTCGGCGGCACGGGCGGTGCCGGCGGTCAAGGTGATGTCGGCACCGCTCTCAGCGGCGGCACCGGCCTTGCCGGCGGGGCCGGCGGCCAGGGCGGCAACGGCGGGACGACATTCACCGGGGGTACCAACGGCGGCGGCGGCCAGGGCGGCAACGGCGGCCAGGGCGGCACCGGCATGCAAGGCAGCACCGGGGTGGGCCTCGGGGCGGTCGGCGGCACCGGCGGGATGGGAGGCATCGGCGGCACCGCGGGCGCCGGTGGTCTGGCCGGCACCGGAGGTTCCGGAGGCAACACCGGCTTCGCGGGCACCGGCGGAGCCGGCGGCAACGGCGGCACCGGCGGTCAAGGTGACGTCGGCGCCACGGGGAGCGCCAGCGGGCCGGGCGGCACCGGCCTTGCCGGCCTTGCCGGCGGGGCCGGCGGCACCGGCGGGGCCGGCGGGGCCGGCAACGGCGGCACCAACGGCAGCGGAGGCACCGGCGGCCAAGGCGGCCAAGGCGGCCAAGGCGGCCAAGGCGGCGCCGCCCTATCCGGAGTGGCCGGGGGCACCGGTGGGGTCGGCGGCAACGGCGGCACCCCCGGCGCCGGCGGAGCGGTCGGCACCGGAGGCACCGGCGGCAACACTGGCAACGCGGGCACCGGCGGCACCGGCGGCACGGGCGGCACCGGCGGCCAAGGTAACGGCGGAGCCCCGGGCAGCCCGGGCGGCGGTACCAGCGGGTCCGGTGGAGCCGGCTCTGCCGGCGGGATGGGCGGCCAGGGCGGCACCGGCGGGGCGGCTGGCCCCGGGGGCACCAACGGCAGCGGCGGCACCGGCGGCCAGGGCGGCCAGGGCGGCACCGGCGGCAACGGCGGCACCGGTGTCGGCTTCCACACGGTCGGAGGCACCGGCGGTGCTGGCGGCGACGGCGGCGCCGCGGGCGCCGGTGGGGCGGCCGGCGCCGGTTCGGGCGGCACCGGCGGCAGCACCGGCAAGGCGGGCACCGGCGGCACCGGCGGCACCGGCGGCAACGGCGGCCAAGGTGACGTCGGGAACCCGGGCAACACCGGCGGCGGTACCGGCGGGTCGGGCGGTTCCGGGTTTGCCGGCGGGGCCGGCGGCACCGGCGGGAACGGCGGGGCCGGCAACGGCGGTACCAACGGCGGCGGAGGCCTGGGCGGCAACGGCGGCACCGGCGGCACGGGCGGCCGCGGCACGGCCGGCTCCGGCACGGCCGGCGGCGCCGGCGGAACCGGCGGCGGGGGCGGCGCCGCGGGCGACGGCGGAGCGGTCGGCAACGGAGGTAAGGGCGGCGCCGCGGGCAACGCGGGCACCGGCGGGAACGGCGGGAACGGCGGCAACGGCGGCAACGGCGACAACGGCGCCGATCAAATCGCAAGCGGCGTCGCCGGCGGCACCGGGTTCGCCGGCGGGGCCGGCGGCCAGGGCGGCAGCGGCGGCGGGGCCGGCACCGGCGGCACCAACGGCAACGGCGGCCTGGGCGGCAACGGCGGCACCGGCGGCGGCGGCGGCCGAGGGGGCAGCGGCATCGGCTCCGGCACCGGTGTGGCCGGCGGCACCGGCGGCACCGGCGGCGCGGGCGGCAACGCGGGCGACGGCGGCGCGGCCGGCGCCGGTTCCGGCGGCGCCGCCGGCAAGGTGGGCGTCGCGGGCACCGGCGGCAACGGCGGCAGCGGCGGTAATGGCGGTAACGGCGGTGGCGGTACCACCGGCGCCGACGGGGGTGGCCTGGGTGGCACCGGCTTCGCCGGCGGAGCAGGTGGCCAGGGCGGCAGCGGCGGCGCGGCCGGCACCGGCGGCACCAACGGCAATGGCGGCAATGGCGGCTCCGGCGGCCAAGGCGGGGTCGGCGGCACCGGCGGCACCGGCGTCGGCGCCGGGGTGGCCGGCGGCACCGGCGGCACCGGCGGGGTCGGCGGGGCCGCCGGCGGCGGCGGGGCGGTCAGCACGGGTGGGGGCACTGGCGGCAATCAGGGCGGGGTGGGTACGGGCGGCCGCGGCGGCAACGGCGGCACCGGCGGCACCGGCGAAACCGGCGCCGCTGGAACCGCGGGCGGTGGGTTAGGCGGCACCGGCTTCGCCGGCGGCGCCGGCGGTACCGGCGGGGCCGGCGGATCGGCCGCCACCGGGCGGCACCAACGGCAACGGCGGCATCGGCGGCTTCGGCGGCATCGGCGGCCAGGGCGGCATCGGCGGCACCGGCGTCGGCGCCGGGGTGGCCGGCGGCACCGGCGGCCAAGGCGGGGTCGGCGGTGCCGCCGGCACTGGCGGCGCGGCCGGCGCGGGTCGGGGCACCCCCGCCAACCCGGGCGCGGCGGGCACCGGCGGCCAAGGCGGCCAAGGCGGTAACGGCGGCCAGGGCGACCTCGTCGCCGCGGGCGGCACCCCCGGCGGCGGAACCATCGGCGGGGCCGGGGCAACCGGGTTCGCCGGCGGCGCCGGCGGTACCGGCGGGGCCGGCGGCGGCCGCCAGCGGCGGCACCAACGGCAACGGCGGCCTGGGCGGCAACGGCGGCCTGGGCGGCCAAGGCGGTGACGGCGGCACCGGCGTGGGCCACAGCGCCGACGGCGGCAACGGCGGCCAAGGTGGGGCCGGCGGCGCCGCGGGCGACGGCGGGGCCGCGGGCAACGGCGCCGGCGCCAAGGGCAGCGCGGGCAACGCCGGCCCAGGCGGCAGGGCGGCACCGGCGGCAACGGCGGCAGGGCGACCTCGGCGCCGCGGCGGCACCCCCGGCGGCGGAACGATCGGCGGGGCCGGGGCCACCGGGTTCGCGGCGGCGCCGGCGGTACCGGCGGGGCCGGCGGCTCGGCCGGCACCAACGGCGCACCAACGGCAACGGCGGCCTGGGCGGCAACGGCGGCTGGGCGGCCAAGGCGGTGACGGCGGCACCGGCGTGGGCCACAACGCCGACGGCGGCAACGGCGGCCAGGGCGGGGCCGGCGGCGCCGCGGGCGACGGCGGGGCCGCGGGCAACGGCGCCGGCGCCGAGGGCAGCGCGGGCAACGCCGGCCCAGGCGGCCAGGGCGGCACCGGCGGCAACGGCGGCCAGGGCGACCCGTCGCCGCGGGCGGCACCCCCGGCGGCGGAACGATCGGCGGGGCCGGGGCCACCGGGTTCGCCGGCGGCGCCGGCGGTACCGGCGGGGCCGGCGGATCGGCCAGCAAAGGCGGCACCAACGGCAACGGCGGCCTGGGCGGCAACGGCGGCCAAGGCGGCACCGGCGGCGACGGCGGCACCGGCGTGGGCCACAGCGCCGACGGCGGCAACGGCGGCCAAGGTGGGGCCGGCGGCGCCGCGGGCGACGGCGGGGCCGCAGGCAACGGCGCCGGCGCCAAGGGCAGCGCGGGCAACGCCGGCCTAGGCGGCCAGGGCGGCACCGGCGGCGCCGGCGGCCAGGGCGACAATGGGGCCAACGGCGTCCTCAACGGCGGCGCCCTCGGCGGGACCGGCCTAGCGGGCGGCGACGGCGGCGTGGGTGGCGCCGGTGGCGCCGGAATCGGAGGCGTCAACGGCGGCAACGCGGGCTCCGGCGGGGCCGGCGGCGCCGGCGGCGACGGCGGCGCGGGCAGCGACAACAACCACTTCCAAGGGACCGCCAGTGATGGCGGCAACGGCGGCCAAGGCGGCCAAGGCGGCGCCGGCGGAATCGCTACCGATGGCGGAACCGGCGGCAGCGGTGGCCAAGGAGGCGCGGGCGGCTCCGCTGGCAAAGGCGGAACCGCCTCCCAAGGCGACGGCGGCAATGCCGGCACCGCCGGCAACGGCGGCACCGGCGGCACCGGCGGTGCTGCCACCGGCGGTGGCGACGGCGGCGCGGGCGGCAACGGCGGCAACGGCGGCAGCAGCGGTGCCGGCGGCGACGGCGGCTTCGGCAGCGGCGGCAACGGCGGCACCGGCGGCACCGGCGGCGACGGCGGCACCGGCGGCACCGCCACCGCCGGCGGCAACGGCGGCGACGGCGGCAACGGCGGCAGCGGCGCCGACGGCGGCGCGGGCGGCCGGGGTGGGCTAACCACAGCCGGCATCGGCGGCAACGGCGGCAACAGCGGCTCCGGCGGCGCCGGCGGCGCCGCAACCGGCGGCGGCAACGGCGGCCACGGCGGCAACGGCGGCTTGACCGCCGGCAACGGCGGCAACGGCGGCGACGAAGGCCAAAACGACGCCGGCGGCGCCGGCGGCAACGGCGGCAACAGCGGCTCCGGCGGTGCCGGCGGCGCCGCAACCGGCGGCGGCAACGGCGGCCACGGCGGCAACAGCGGCACCACCGCCGGAAACGGCGGCAACGGCGGCAGCAACACCGGCGGCGCGGACCCGAACATTAACGGTGACGGCGGCAAGGGCGGAACCGGCGGCAACGGCGGCACCGGCGGCGCGGGTGGCGACAGCAGCAACGGCGCGATGAACGGCAGCGGAGGCGACGGCGGCACCGGCGGGACCGGCGGCACCGGCGGCACCGGCGCCGGCAGCGGGTTCGACGGCACCCAATACATAAACGCGTACGACGGCGGCGACGGGGGCGCGGGCGGAAACTCCGGCGACGGCGGACTGGCCGGTAACGACGGCACGGGAGGCACCAAAGGCATTGCGGGCGCCGGCGGAACCGGCGGAAACGGCGGCGACGGCGGCGGCGTCGCCGCATTCACTACCTTTAGTTCGCAAACCATCGCGGGCTCGGACGGCGGAAACGGCGGAAACGGCGGCGCGGGCGGCGCAGGCATTGGCGGCATCAACGGCGGAAACGGCGGAAACGGCGGAGACGGTGGTGCGGGCAGCGACGGCGTCCCCGGATCCGCCGACGGCACCGCGGGTGGCAACGGCGGCAACGGAGGCAACGGCGGCAACGGCGGCGCCGCGACCGACGGCGGCAACGGCGGCAAGGGCGGCAACGGCGCCGCGGGCAGCCAAGGTGGCGAGGGCGACGATGCGATCAGCGGCAACGGCGGCAAAGGCGGCGACGGCGGCAACGGCGGCATGGCAACCGGCGGCGGCACGGGCGGCGCCGGGGGCACCGGCGGAAACGGTGCCGACGGCGCCTCCACAAGCAACAGCGCCACCAACGGCTTCACGGGTGCTTCCGGCGGCAACGGCGGCGCCGGCGGTGACGGCGGCACCGCATTCGGCGGCGGCGACGCCGGCGCGGGCGGCACGGGCGGCAACGGCGGCAACGGCGCCACGGGCGGCATCGGCGACCTCGGCGCTGACGCCGGCGGCCAAGGCGGCGCCGGCGGCAACGGCGGCGCCGGCGGCAGCGGCGGTAACGCAACCGGCGGCGGCACGGGCGGCAACGGTGCAGACGGCGGTAACGCCGGCAACGGCGGTGACGGCGCCTTCGGTACTCCCCCCGGCCCCGGCGGAGCCGCCGGGTTTATCGGTCCCCCTGGCACCGGCGGCACTCCCGACGGCACTGACGGCAACCCTGGCAAGGGCGGCACACACGGCAACCTCGGCTAGGCGGCCCTAAGCAGCTTGCGGTCGCGGCCTGCAGCGCCTCGGCGAAAACGGCCAGGTCCTCAGCAGTGCTGTCCACGTGCGGCGAGATCCGCAGCCGCGGCCCGGCAAGCTCCAGCGGCGCCCGCTGCACCCCGACGAAGGTGGTCAGGATCCGCCGTTCCGAAAGCAACCAGGCCCGCACCGCCGCGGGGTCCGCACCGTCAACCGGGGCCAACGTGGTGATCGCGGAAGGCTCCTCGACCTCCTCGACCACCGCCCAGCCGGGCACATCGGCCAGCACCGTCCGGGTGATGCCACCCAGCTCCGCCAAACGCGCCCGCACCAGCTCCGGCCCAGCCGCCAAATGCTCCCCCAACGCCACCGAAAACCCCACGCGCGCGGCCACATTGGCCTCGCCGAACTCCAGCTGCTGGGCCAGGCTCAGCGACCCCGCCCAGGCCGGGGCCGGTAACCTCGGCGTCAAACGCTCCATCAGCTCAGGCCGCACCGCAAGAGCCCCAACCCCCCGCGGCCCCGCCATCCACTTGCGGGACGACGAATACATGACGTCGGCACCCACCGCGCAGTCCACCTGGCCCAGCGCCTCCGCGGCGTCAACAACCAAAGGCAGCTCCAGCTCGCGGCACAGTTCGGCCACCATCGCCAAGGGCTGCACCACACCGCTGTGGCTGGCCACCGGGGTCAGGTGCAGCAGATCGGGCGGGTCCTCGTCCAGCAGCAGCGCCGCGTCGTCGAGCGCCACCCGGCCGTCGTCAAGGGTCGGCAGCAGCCGACGCTCGAACCCGTAAGCCTCCAGCACGGCCAAATTGGGACCGTATTCGCCGGGCAGGCAGGCCACCGACCGCCGCTCGCCCGGCCAGCTGCCCAGCAGCAAATCCAAAGCGTTCAGGGACCCGGTGGTGAACACGACCTCGGCATCGGGCATGCCGGCCAAAGCAGCGAACGCTGCGCGTCCCGCATCCAGCGCGGGCGCCGCGGCCTCGGCCGCGACATACCCTCCGACCTCGGCCTCGAACCGCGCGTGCTGGGCCGCCGCCTCCAAAACCGCGAAGCTCTGGCGCGAGCAGGCCGCGCTGTCCAGGTGCAACCCGGCGAACGGCGGGCGGGCCGCTCGCCATCGATCGGCCAGCGACTCGCGTTCGCTCACTTGGCGGCCAACGCTAGGCCGAAGTCGCCGGCGGCGTCGGTCCACCAGCGGACGCGACGCAACCCCGCGCCGGCCAGCTCGCCACTCACCCCGTCCGGGTGGAACTTGCACGACACCTCGGTCAGCATCTCCTCGCCCGCCGCGAAGTCGACGGTCAGGTCCAGCGCACCGACGCGCACCCGCTGGCCGCGGTCGGCCCTTAGCCACATCTCGATGCGCTCCTCGTGCGCGTTCCAGCGGGCCACGTGCCGGTAGGCGTCGACGTCGAAATCCGCGTCGAGTTCCCGGTTGATCACCGCCAGCACGTTGCGGTTGAACGCCGCCGTCACCCCGGCGGCGTCGTCGTAGGCGCGCACCAGCCGCCCGGTGTCCTTGACCAGGTCGGTGCCCAGCAGGAAGCTGTCCCCCGGCCGCATGACCCCGGCCAGGGTCGCCAAGAACTCCGCGCGTGGCTCCGGCGTCAGGTTGCCGATCGTCGACCCCAAAAACACGAACAACCGCCGCCCACCGCCGGGAATCTCGGTCAGGTGTTCCTCGAAATCGCCGCAGACGGCCCGGATCTCGACGCCCGGGTATTCGCCCTGGATGGCGGTCGCGGTCGCCGACAGCATGCCGGCGTCGACGTCGAACGGCACGAACCCGCGCAGCGACCCACGGTCGCGCAGCGCGTCCAGCAGCCGCCGGGTCTTCTCAGACGTCCCCGCGCCCAGCTCGACCAGGGTGTCGGCCTCGCTGGCCGCCGCGATCTCGGCCGACCGGGCCCGCAGGATCTCGGCCTCCGCGCGGGTCGGGTAGTACTCGGGCAACCGGGTGATCTGGTCGAACAGATCGCTGCCCACCGAATCGTAAAACCACTTGGGCGGCAATGACTTCGGGGTCTTCTGCAGGCCGTCGAATACGTCGCGGCGCAACGCGTGATACGCCGAGTCCGCAGCGAGGTGGTTGGCCAGCGAGAGCGTCATCAAGATCCTTTCGGTTAATCCAGCGGGGTCAGCACGACGCCCGTCGCGGTGACCTCCACGAGGTGGCGATCCGGCACGTCCTCCCAGTCGTAGACGTCGTCGTACGGCTCACTGGCGAGCACCACCCCGTCGCCGCGACGCAGAATCGACAACGTGTCGCCCCAGACGGTGGCCAGCAGCCGGGACCCGTTGGCGGCCAGCACATTAAGTCGAGCATCCGGGTCCACTCCCCCGATCCGCACGATGGTCTGACCCAGTGCGTCCAGACCGCGCTCGAATATGGCCGCCGCCAAAAGCGCGCTGTCGCAGGCCGATTCAGCTCTCACCAGCGGGAGCACGGCACGGTCGACGACGCCGTTGTGCGACAACAACCATTGGCCGTCGGTGAACGGAGCCGTCGCGCTGGCCTCGATCGGCATGCCGATGGTCGCGGAGCGCACCGCGGCCACCACACAATGGCTGCGCAGCGCGGGCGCCACAGAAGCGAATGACACGTCGCCCCACAGCGGCGCCGGGCTGCGCCAGCGCCGCGGTGAGTTTCCATCGAAAAACCCGACGCCCCAACCGTCGGCGTTCATCAGCCCGTGCTTCTGCCGGCGCGGGGCATACGACTGCACCCGCAGGCCGAAGGGCGGGTCCAGCACCAACGACGACACCGTCACGTCGGCCCCGAGCCAGGCTAGGTGACGGCACATCAAACGTCCCACGCCAACCGGACACCGGAGAAGATCTGACGACGGTACGGGTGGTCCCAGTTGCGGAAGCTCGGCCGCAGAATCGCGGACTCCACCGCCCACGACCCACCCCGCAGCACCCGGTAGTCCCCGTCGAAGAACGGCTGCGAGTACCGCTCGTAGATCATCGGCACGAACCCCGGCCAGGGCCGCAGCGGCGAGCCGGTCCACTCCCAGACGTCGCCCAACAGCTGCTCGACCCCGTAGGCCGAGGCGCCGGCCGGGTAGGCGCCGACCGGCGCCGGACGCAGCGCGCCGCCACCGAGGTTGGCCCACTTATTCTCCGGGGCATCCGACGGCTCGTCGGCTCCCCACGGGTAGCGACGCCGGACGCCGGCAGCGGGGTCCCACGCGCAGGCCTTCTCCCACTCCGCCTCGGTGGGCAACCGGGCGCCGGCCCAGGCCGCGTAGGCCTCGGCCTCGAAGTGGGTGACGTGCTGCACCGGCTCGTCGGCGGGAATGTCCTCCACGTAGCCGAACCGGGTGCGGGACGCACCGTCGGAACTCCAGAACTGCGGCGCGGCCAGGCCCGCCCTTGACCGGTGCTGCCAGCCGCGATCCGACCACCAGCGCGGCTCGGTGTAGCCGCCGTCGTCGATGAACTGCCGCCATTCGCCGTTGGTCACCGGAACCCGGCCGATCCGGAACGCCGGCAGGTCGACGACGTGGGGGGGACGTTCGTTGTCCAGTGAGTACGGTTCGCTCGCGGCGTCCACACCCAGCACGAACGGGCCGCCGGGCACCAGGACGGACGTTCCGGCGACGCCCGGCCGGCCCGGAGGCAAGACCGACGCCTCACGCAATAGCGGCGCCCCGGCGCGCAGGTTCAAAGCCTGCAGCATGGTTTCGTCGTGCTGGTTCTCGTGGCTGACCACCATGCCGAACACGAAGCCCGGATCACCGGGGCCATCGGGGCCTTCGTCGGGAAGCGCATCCAGGGCATCCAGCGCCGCGGACCGCACCGTCCTGCAGTACGACCGCGCCCGCTCCGGCGACAGCAGCGGCAACTCGAGCCGGCTGGCGCGCGAATGTTCGAAGGCGTCGTAGAGGCCCTCGATGGCCGGCGGCAAAAGGCCGGGCCGCCGCGGGTCACCGCCACGCAACAGCCACAGCTCCTCTTGTTGACCGATGTGCGCCAGGTCCCACACCAAGGGGCTCATCAGCGGGTCGTACTGCCGATGCAGTTCGGCGTCGTCGAAATCGACCAGCCGCAACGTCCGCACCCGCGCCCGCGCCAGATCGTCGGCGAGCCGCTGCCGGGAACTCACAGCACGCCCTGCGCCAACTGCGCGGCCCCCGAGACCCTTGCGACCGCAGCCGCGATGCCGTGCTCGATCACCCGGTCGGAAAAGTCGTCCCCGGGACAGCGGCCCCGCTCGACGGTGCGGACCAGCAATTCCATCTCGTCGGCGAGCTCCGCCGGCGCCCGCTCAGCCGCGACGGCCACACACCGGTTGGCCGCCTCGTACAGCCGCTGGTCGCGTAGACCGGCCTGGGCCGCAACGTCCCACGCGGTGGCCACCGGTTCGACGGCCTGCGCCGCGAGGTCGGCGGCCACCGGGTCGTCGAGCAGGGCCACCAGCGTGAAGACCACCGCCGGCCAGAAGGCGTCCGGCATGCTGTCCAGGTAGCGAATCTCCAGCCACTGCCGCGGCCGCACCGGCGGGAACAGCGTGGTCAGGTGGTAGTCGAGGTCGGCCAGGGTGGGGCGGCGATCGCCGAGCAGGACCCGCCCGTCCGCCCAGAAGGCGAACGGCACCCAGTGCGTCAACGGGACGGCGTCCGGGCTGTGCACCAACATCACCGGCGCCTTCAGGGCGTAACGCGCCCAGTCGGTGCCGGGATCCTCGCCGCTGGCCCCGAGGATGGGCCCGCAACGCGCCGAGTCCATCTGACCCCAGACATGCTGACGGGTGGACACCCAACCGGAGAACTCCCCGCCCAGCAACGGGGAGTTGGCGGCGATCGCGATCATCGTGGGCCCCAGCGCGTGCGCCAGCCGCACCCGCGCCGCCCAGCCGGCCTGCGGCCCGGCGTCCAGGTTGACCTGGACCGAGGCCGTCGACGTCATCATCGCCGCACCCGCCGCCCCGGACTCGCTGGCGAGGAAGAACTGTTCCATCGCCCGGTAGCGCGGACCGGGGTTGATCCGTTTGGGCGGCCGCAACGGGTCAGCGCCCAGGGGAACCAGGCCCAGTCCCGCGTCGCCGAACGCCGACCGAAGCACGGTCTGGTCGGCGTGCATCGCGCCGATGGCCGCCACAACGCCGTCCGGCGGGCCGGAGAGTTCGACGGCGCCACCGGGTTCCACCGTGACCCTGCTGCCTCCAGGCAGCGGCGGCAGCAGCTCGAGGACCTCGGTGATTTCGTCCCAGCTTGGCCTGCGGTGCGGGTCGATCGGGTCGAAGCAGTGCGCCTCCATCTCCAGGCCGACCCGCCCCAGCGGGCCATCGATCAGGCAACCGTCGGCGATGTACTGCGCGGCTGCCGGGGAGCTCGTCAATTCGGAGTCAGCCGGGCGGGTGGCATCCAGCTGCGAGGCCGCGGCGGAAATGGCGGCGAACGTCATATCACGATCCCTCCGGGCCCGGCGAAATGTCGAGGACCACTTGGTTGCGCAACTACCCGAACGATAGCCGCCACCCCTTCATCTAGCAGAGCGCCCCGACATATTCCCGTTTCCGCTGGTTTTGGCCACACGGCTAACACGAGTACCCAAATCCACGCGGGCTACTGACCCAGCGCGTTTTGCATCGCTCCGGCCAGTACGTTCACCGCCGGACCGGCGTTGCCAGATTGGCAGACCTTGGCCTGCAACAACACGTTTTCGCGCAGCCGGGTTTGAACGAAGCATCGGCGATCGGTGCCCGCCTCTTGCTTGGTCCAATTCTCGTCCGCGCCACCCGCCGGGCCGCCGTCGAACGACCAGACCTGGGTGGTCCCGTTGTCCAGGTGCATCGCGGTGGTCTGCCCCGAACAACCCACGGTGCGGTCCACCACCCGATGGAACGCGCGGGCCGCGGCGTCGTTGCCGGCGAATACCCCAACCGCCTGCCTGACCAGGTGGGTCTGGTCGGTGGCCGACGTCTGCGTGGTAGCCCCGTTGAACGCGGCCAAATCGGGGTCGTCGTAGACCTCGGGCAACCCGATCTCCGCCCAGTTGTTGCACACCGCGACGTCGACGAAATACCCCTGGAAGGGCTGGGTGAACACCGACTCCCAACCCATCGGCCCGCCGACGATGTTGCCCACCGACCCCTTGCCGAGGACCGCGTAGGACACCACCCCCGGTTCCGACGGGTGGGCCCGTGCGACAGGGATCCCAAGGGCCCCCGCAAGAGCCAGACCCAGGGTCACCGCCGCAGCGGTGATCCGCATGCGCGTCAGACCTTGGCCGACACGTCGACGTCGACGTTGCCCTTAGTGGCTTTCGAATATGGGCACACTCCGTGGGCCTGGTGCATCAGGTCGTCCGCGACGCTTTGGTCCACGCCCGGCAGGTAGCCGACGATCTTGCCGGTTAGCCCGAATCCGCCCTCGGAGTCCTTGCCGAACCCGACCTGCACGGTGACGTTCGTGGCGTCGTCGAGGCTGACCTTTGCCCTGCCCGCCACCAGGCGCAGCGCGCCCAGGAAGCAGGCGGCGTAGCCGGCGGCGAACAGTTGCTCCGGGTTGGTGCCTTCGCCGCTGCCGCCCATCTCCTTCGGCGGCCTAGTCTCCAGGACGAGGCGGCCATCCGACGACTTCACCTGGCCGTCGCGGCCGCCGCCGGTTGCCGTGGATTCCGTGGTGTAAACGACTTCAATGGTCATGGTTCTCGATCATGCCAGTGTCGCGTCAGCCCAGGTTGGCCCGGACCCCCTCCTCGACCTTCTTGCCGAGATCGGCGTCGACGTTGCGCCAGTACTCGAACACCCGCGACAGCACCGGCTCTTTGACGCCCTTGGATACGTGCCCGATGATGTTGTGCGCCAAGCGCTCCCGCGCGTCGTCATCGAGAACCTCGCGAACCATGGTGCCGGCCTGGCCCCAGTCGTCATCCTCGGCGTGCAACGTGTAGGCGGTACGCACCATCTGCCCGTCGGCGAACCAGTGCACCTCGGCGGTCCGCGCCGCGTCGGCCTGCGGGCCGCCATAGGAGTTGGGTGCGTACACCGGATCCGTCGCGTTGTGCATGCGCATCGCCCCGTCCTTGGAGTAGCTGCGCACCTCCACCTTCGGCGAATTGACCGGTATCTGCTTGTAATTCGTCCCCAGGCGGGCCCGATGCGCGTCGGAATAGGAGAAGCCACGAGCAAGCAGCATCTTGTCCGGGCTCAACCCGGTGCCGGGCACGATGTTGTTCGGCTCGAACGCGGCCTGCTCGATCTCGGTGTGGTAGTCGGTGACATTGCGGTCCAACGTCATCTTGCCGACGTCAATCAGCGGATAGTCGCCGTGCGGCCACACTTTCGTCAGATCGAACGGGTTGAAGCGGTAGGTCTTGGCCTCCTCGAACGGCATGATCTGCATCTTGAGCGTCCAGCTCGGGTGGTCACCGCGCTCGATGGCCTCATACAGATCCCGCTGGTGATAGTCGCCATCCTCGCCGGCCAGCCGGTCGGCGTCCTCCTGCGTCAGGAAGTCGGCGCCCTGATCGGTGATGAAGTGGTACTTCACCCAGAAGATCTCGTCGCCGGCGTTGATCCAGCTGTAGGTGTGGCTGCTGTAGCCGTTCATGTGCCGCCAGTTCTTGGGAATCCCCCGGTCACCCATCAGCCACGTCACCTGGTGCGCGGACTCCGGTGAGAGGCTCCAGAAGTCCCACTGCATGTTGTGGTCGCGCAAATTGGTTGCCTGCATGCGCTTTTGGGATCGGATGAAGTGCTGAAACTTCAGCGGGTCGCGCATGAAGAAGACCGGCGTGTTGTTGCCGACCATGTCGAAGTTGCCCTCCGACGTGTAGAACTTCAGCGCGAACCCGCGCGGATCCCGCCAGGTGTCCGGGCTGCCCCGCTCGCCGGCGACGGTGGAGAACCTGGCCAGCATGTCGGTCTTGGTGCCGGGCGCGAACACCGCGGCCCGGGTGTATTTGCTGACATCGTTGGTTACCTCGAAGTGGCCGAAGGCGCCGCCACCCTTGGCGTGCGGCTGGCGTTCCGGGATGCGTTCCCGGTTGAACATCGCCATCTGTTCGATCAGGTAGTGGTCCTGCAGCAGGATCGGCCCGTTGGGGCCGATCGTCAACGACTGGTCGTCACTGGGTGCGGGGCTGCCGCCGTCGGTCGTGGTGTAGCGCCCGTTAGTTTTTGCCATTCCGCTATTCTCCTCCTTAGCTGGCTGACTTCACGAAGATTCGAGGGGCTTCGCATAACCGCCGGGTACCCCGGCGGTCGAACATGAATCGACCTCAACCGCTTTCATCGCAGCACGCCGCAGCCCGGCACCCCGCAACGGGGCACCGGAGCTCCGGGGCGATTCCTAGCGACTAGGGATGCGGCGTGGGACTGGGCGCGCTGGTCGTCGGCGACGCAGGACCGCCCGGACTGAACGCCGGCGGAAAACCCGGGCCACCGGGCCCGCCGAAAGCCGGCGGCGGAGCACCGCCGGGGAACCCCGGGCCACCGGGCCCGCCAAACTGCAATCCGCCCGGACCCCCGGGCCCACCGGTGCCCCCGGGTCCGCCCGGTTTGAACATGCCGTGGTGCATGCGGTGGTAGTAGGGGCCGTGGAACCCCACCACCATGGCGCCCGCGAAGAAGACTGTCGCGAGGATGAAAACGACCCCGGCGACGATGACCACCCATGCCGCGGCGGCATAGAGCCTGGGCAGTCTGACGGGTTCCGCCGCTCTGACGCGTTCCGCCGGCGGCGGCGGAGGCGGTTCCGCTGCCGCCACGGAAGTCGGCTTGGTGGTGGGCTCAGGTGTTTCGCTCTCGCTCATGACATGAATACTGCCCGCGGTCGCAACGGAGGCAACAGTTTTTCTGCACAAACTTGCTATGAATCGAGACCCGACGGTTAGGTCCCGGTTACCAAGTGACGCGCAGCCCGGCACTCGGGGTGAGCGCCGGGCTGCTGGGTGAATGGCCCGCCGGGGTCCTCCTACCACCCCGTGAGCACGTTGACTGTGGACTTTTTCAAACTCCCCCTGGGAGCCCTACCGTGACGGCGTCGGGGTGACCGACGACGGAATCTGGCTAGGCCCGGCGGGGCTGGGTGTCGCGGACGGATTTCCGCCCTGCGGGGTTGCGGCCGGTCCGCCACCGGGGCCCATCATGCGGTGTGGGTGCATCATCATCGCGTGGTGCTTGTGGTGACCGTGGAAGGCGTGGCCGGAGTGTTTGCCAAGGGCGTAGCCGCTGAAGAAGATGACCGCGACGATGAACACGATCCCGGCGACGATCGCGACCCAGGCCGCGAATTGGAAGACCCTGGGGGGCCTGTATAGCGCCCGCTCGGCAAGAGCGGGCTCCGGTGCAGTTGCGGTCGAGGACCGCACAGTGGGGGTTTCAGATGTTTCACTCATGAGACGCATGATGCCGGGGTAAACAATAGTCGCCGCTATGCGCAACTTAAGTACCAGCTATGAGCTAAAAGCCCTCCTCCTAGCTGGTGCGATCGCCGGCTGGTAGGTTAGTCCGGCCGGAACGGGCTGGCGGCCCGTAACCTCTACTCACCCGCAGGTCTGGATCAGGGTGGCCGATGATGGCGGAGCGGCAGTCCGGGGGCGGCGGCAATCCTTATCGCCCGGGCCGAGGCCATGCCTCTCAAAACTCGGTACCGGAATTGCCGGGAACGCCATCCTCGGCGGAAGTGTCGGACCGCCTATCCTTATAGGACGCTTGAAAACGCGGGGGCCCGGGATCGGCGGAGGGTCGGGTGGCGGCCATAGCAGCGTGCCGGACGTGTGGCACCGAGCCCCTAGAGAACGCCCGGTTTTGTCACGGCTGTGGGTCGCCAGTCAAAGACGGTGCTACCCGGGCGGAGTACAAGCAGGTCACCATTCTCTTCGCCGACGTGGTCCACTCGATGGACATCGCCGCAGCCGTCGGAGCGGAACGGCTGCGGGAGATCATGGCCGACCTCGCCGACCGGTGCGCGGCAGTGGTGAAACGCTATGGCGGGACGGTGGACAAGTTCACCGGTGACGGGATCATGGCGGTGTTCGGTGCGCCGGCGGCGTTGGAGGATCACGCCGTTCGTGCCTGTCTGGCGGCCTTGGGCGTTCAGGAGGAGGCCAAGCAGGTCGCCACCGACATCCACGACCGCGACGGAGTGGTGCTGCAGTTGCGGGTGGGACTTAACTCCGGTGAGGTGATCGCCGGTGAGTTCGGCTCGGGTGCGTTCGGTTACACCGCTGTCGGTGAGCAAGTCGGGATGGCACAACGGATGGAATCGGCGGCTCCGCCGGGTGGCGTGATGCTCAGCGCGTCGACGGCGAGGCTGGTTGAGGGCGCAGTGACTCTTGGCGAAGTTGAGCGTGTCCGCATCAAAGGCGCCGATCAACCGGTCGGCGCCCAGCGGCTGCTGGGCGTGCCCGAGGGGCGTCGTGCTGTCGGGGGTGTTGAGTCGAATCTTGTTGGTCGGCGCTGGGAGATGTCCGCGGTCGAGGGTTTGTTGGATCGCGCGATCGACGGGCAGGGCGTGGTGGTCGGCGTGGTGGGCTCACCTGGGATCGGTAAGAGCCGTCTCGTGCGTGAAGTCTCTGCGATGGCGGGCCGCCGTGGCGTGGAGGTGTTCACCACCTTCTGCGAGTCGCACACCAACCAGGTCCCCTTCCATGCCGTGGCACGGCTGCTGCGTGCGGTCTCCGGCATCAAGGGTCTTGACCCGCAGGCCGCCCGAGCGCGGACACGGGCTCAGTTCCGCGATGCGGAACCGGAGGATTTGCTGCTGTTTGACGACCTGCTGGGCATCGCCGACCCCGAGGTGGACCTGCCCAAGATCGATCCGGATGCCCGGCGGCGGCGGTTGACCGCGGTAGTGAATGCCGCCTCGTTGGCCCGCGAAAGCCCGGGGGTCTATGTCATCGAGGAAGCCCATTGGATCGATGAGGTCAGCGAATCGATGCTGGCCGACTTCGTCATGGTGCTCCCGCAGACGCCCTCGCTCGTTCTGGTCACCTACCGACCGGAGTACGAAGGGGCGTTGGCCCGGGTGCCCGGTGCTCAAACCGTCGCCCTTGCGCCACTGAGTGTTTCAGAAACCACAGCACTGGTTTCACAGCTGCTCGGCCCGGACCCCTCGGTTGGTGCGCTGGGCCAGACGATCGCCGAGAGGGCCGCCGGGAACCCGTTCTTCGCCGAGGAGATCGTGCGCGAATTGGCCGAGCGCGGCGTGCTGCAGGGACGGACCGGCGCGTACGCGTCTACCGCAGATGTCAGTGCGGCCAAGGTGCCCGCCACCTTGCAGGCAACCATCGCTGCTCGCATCGACCGCCTCGACCCGGCGGCCAAGCGCACCTTGAGCGCAGCGGCGGTCATCGGCTCGCGGTTCAGCCTTGAGTTGCTGGAAACGCTGGGGGTTGATCCTGTTGTCGAGGAACTGGTGGGGGGCGAGCTGATCGATCACATCAGATCTACCCGACAGCCCGAGTACGTGTTCCACCATCCGCTGATCCGCATGGTGGCCTACGAATCACAACTCAAGTCGGATCGTGCCGAGCTGCACCGGCGGCTGGCCGCCGCGATTGAGGCCCGTAGCCCGGCCTCGGCTGATGAAAATGCTGCGCTGATCGCCGAACATCTGGAGGCCGCCGGTGATCTGCACACCGCGTACGGCTGGCACATGCGGGCCGCAACCTGGGCGACCAACCGCGACATAGGCGCGGCGCGACTGAGCTGGGAGCGTGCAAGAAAGATCGCCGACGCCCTGCCCGCCGATGACCCTCACCGAGCAGCCATGCGTATCGCCCCGCGCACCATGTTTTGGGGTACCGCCTTTCGAGTCGTTCTGCATGTTGCTGACGACCGCTTCGAGGAATTTCGGGAGTTGTGCGCCGCCGCCGGGGATAAGGCGTCGCTCGCCATCGCCATGGCAGGACTGGTGTTCGATCACGCCTGGGAGGACCGGTTTCGCGAGGCGTCGCAGCTGGCATCGGAAGCCTGGGACCTCGCCGAATCGATCGATGATCCGTCCTTGACGGTGGGGCTGTGCTTTCCGGTGATGTACGCCAAGGCCGAGAACGCCGAGTGGCGTGAGGTGCTGTGGCGGTCACAAAGGATCATCGACCTGGCCGACGGTGATCCATCTAAAGGCAACTTCCTATTCGGGTCTCCGTTAGCGCTCGCCCTTACGACGCGAGCCATGGGCCGGTATTTCCTGGGTCGTCCCGGATGGCGCGACGACCTGCGCCACGGCCTGACCATGGCTCGCAGCGCCGACCCCCTGTCCTACGCCACGGTCATCACCTTCGTCTACTGCGTGGGGATACCTCTAGGCGTCCTCCAGCTCGACGATCGCGCCATGGGCGAGATCGAGGATGCCCGACGGATAGCCGAACGGTCCGGCGATGACCTCGCGTTAGCCTGGGCGCAATTGACGCTTGGCCTTGCGTTCGTGCACCGCCAAACGGTGGCCGAGCTTGACCGCGGAAACATGCTCCTGGCCGAGGTCGGCGAGGTGTTCCTGCGCCGCGAACACAACCTGGCCGAGTTACGGATCGCCAACGTGTACTCGGCACGTGAGAAGGCTCGGCGTGGAGATCGCGATGAGGCCATACCGCTCATGCGCGCCGCCGTCAACCGTATGGTCCGCCAAGGACAGCTGCTGTGTTGGGGCATTGCCGCGACGGGTGTTCTGGTGGAAACACTGCTTGATCGAGGGGCCGAGAGTGACGTGATCGAAGCCGAGGCTGCGATTGAGCGATTGTCGGCGGCACCGAGCGACGATGACGCAGCCCTGCGCGACATCTGGCTGTTGCGATTGCGGGCGCTTCTGGCGCGGGCTCACGGTGATGCCACGGTCTACGTGCACCTGCGGGATCGCTACCGCGACATAGCGAAAACGCTTGGCTTCGAGGGGCATATCGCGTGGGCCGAGGCGATGCCATGATATCGGCTGCCGCCTTCTGAGTCAGGGCTTGAACGGGTTGACGGCGAACTGGATCACCCGGTAGGGCGCGCTCACGCGGGCCCGGGTGTCCCACTGGCTGACAAAAATCCGCAGCTCATCGAGCGTGGAGCCGGGCGAGATGAACCCGCCGTACGGTTGCGCGAGCCGGTTGTCGTACGGGGGCGGCAGGCTTTCGGCCGGATCGGGCCACTCGTCGTGCTGCACCACCGTCGTCACCGGCGCGTCACCCAGCGACGTCGGATCGTTGGCGACCCGGACCTCCATGTTGCCCGCGCTGGCGTTGAAGTACGACAGCACCGTCTTGCCGTCGATCTGCCGGATGCACATCTCGCCCACCTGGTCGGGCCACAGCGGCGTCGGTTTCTTACCCCATCCCCCGTCGGGCCCGGCCGCCCAGCCCTGCCACTTGGACCGGTCGGTGAACGTTTGCGGCGTGGCCCGATACAGCACCACCGGGTCTCTGCGGGTGAAGCTGTTGGCCACGATGTACACCCACCCGGTGGGCGAATCGGGGGCAGGGATCGGGTCGTAGTATCCGCTGATCTGGGTCTGCGAGCCGCCCTGGAAGGTGGCGTCGCGTCGGGACCCCGCAACAGTCGGCCACAAGCCGCGCGCCGGCTCGGGCGTCACCAGCCGCGAGTTCTGCGGCTCCAGGTTTTTGGTCGTAACCACCATCAGGTAGTTGCGCCGGTTGATCTGCACCACCCCGGCGGGCAGCTGCGAGTCTCCCGGCGGCGTCGGGTCGGCCAGCAGCGGCTTGCCGATCCCGGTGACGCCGGTGTAGCGCACCCCGGCGGGGTCGTCGACCGACGCGGTGTCGACGTGCAACGCCACCGGTGAATACCAGCCGCCGAACCCGACGCCCTGGCCGGCGAAACTGTCGCCGCAGACCTGTAGCAACTCGGTGGGAAACTCGACGAACTCACACAAATCGGTGGCGCCGATGCCGTAGTCCCCGGTGGGGGTTCCGGTGCCGGCCGTCGGCCCGATCCGCAGCACCTGACCCGGCGCCAGCGGCTGCAGAATCGGCTGCGGCACCGGCGCCGGCGGATCCGCGCGCGCGGGTGAAACAGAAAGCGGCACAAGCAGACACAGCAAAGTGAGCAGCGAGGCACGGGGGCTGCTCACCCTCGGATCACAGTCCAGAGGCCAGCAACTCGGCGATCTGGATGGTGTTCAGCGCCGCCCCCTTGCGCAAGTTGTCGCCCGAGATGAACAGCGCCAGGCCACGCCCGTCCGGTACCCCCGGGTCGCGCCGGATCCGGCCGACCAGCGATTCGTCCACACCGGTGGCCGCCAGCGGCGTCGGCAGATCGACCAGCTTCACCCCCGGGGCGCCGTCGAGCAGCTCAGCAGCCCGCTCCGGCGACAGCGGCCGCGCGAACTCGGCATTGATCGACAGCGAGTGCCCGGTGTACACGGGGACCCGCACACAGGTCCCGCTGACCAGCAGGTCGGGAATGCCGAGGATCTTGCGGCTCTCGAAGCGCAGCTTCTGGTCCTCGTCGGTCTCCCCCGAGCCGTCGTCCACCAGCGATCCGGCCAGCGGCAACACGTTGAACGCGATCGGCGCGGCGTAGGCCTTCGGCGCGGGGAACTCACACGCGGCGCCGTCGTGCACCAGTTGCGCGGCGTCGCCGGCGACCGCGCGTGCCTGCTCGTCCAACTCGGCCACCCCGGCCAGGCCGGTCCCGGACACCGCCTGATAGGTCGAGGCCACCATGCGGACCAGCCGGGCCTCGTCGTGCAGCACCTTGAGCACCGGCATCGCCACCATGGTGGTGCAGTTCGGGTTGGCGATGATGCCCTTCTTGAGAGACCGGGCGCCGGTGGCGACATCGCGCGCGAAGTTGACCTCCGACACCACCAACGGCACGTCGGGGTCCTTGCGCCACGCCGACGAGTTGTCGATCACCGTCACCCCGGCGGCGGCGAACCGCGGCGCCTGCACCAGCGACATCGTCTTGCCGGCCGAGAACAGCGCGATGTCCAGGCCGGTCGGATCGGCGGTGGCGGCGTCTTCGACCTCGATCTCCTCGCCGCGGAAGGGCAGCTTGCGGCCCTGCGAGCGGGCGGACGCGAAGAACCGCACCGAGGTCGCGGGGAAGTCGCGCTCGTCCAGCAGGGTGCGCATCACCTGCCCCACCTGACCGGTGGCACCCACTACTCCTATCGAAACGCCAATTGCCGCCATGCTAACGTCCCGTCCCCGCATACACCGTGGCCTCCTGCTCGCCGCCGAGGCCGAATGCTTCATGTAACGCGACGACCGCCTTGTCTAGTTCGGTGTCGCGGCACAGCACGGAGATGCGGATCTCCGACGTGGAGATCAGCTCGATGTTGACGCCGACGGTGGCCAGCGCCTCACAGAAGGTCGCCGTGACCCCGGGGTGGCTGCGCATGCCCGCACCGATCAGCGACACCTTGCCGATGTGGTCGTCGTAAAGCAGCTGGCTGAAGCCGATCTCGTCCTTCAGCGCGTCCAGCTTGGCCACCGCGATGGGCCCGCTGTCGCGGGAGCAGGTGAAGGTGATGTCGGTCTTGCCGTCCTCAACCTTTGACACGTTCTGCAGCACCATGTCGATGTTCACCTCGGCATCGGCGACGGCCCGGAACACCTTGGCCGCGTAGCCCGGAATGTCGGGGATCCCGACGATGGTCACTTTGGCCTCGCTGCGGTCGTGCGCGACGCCCGTCAGGATGGGGTCTTCCATGGGTGTGTCCTTGATCGATCCGGTTACGACGGTGCCTTGGTTGTCCGAATACGACGACCGGACGTGCACCGGCATGTTGTAGCGGCGGGCGTATTCCACGCAGCGCAGCATCAGCACCTTGGCCCCGCAGGCCGCCATCTCGAGCATCTCCTCGAAGGTGACGGTGTCCAGCTTGCGGGCGTTGGGCACGATCCTTGGGTCGGCGCTGAAGATGCCGTCCACGTCGGTGTAGATCTCGCAGACGTCGGCGCGCAGCGCCGCGGCCAGGGCGACCGCGGTGGTGTCCGAGCCGCCGCGGCCCAGCGTGGTGACGTCCCGGGTGTCCTGGCTGACGCCCTGGAACCCGGCCACCAACACGATCCGCCCCTCGTCGAGGGCGGCCTGCAACCGGCCCGGCGTGACCTCGATGATCTTCGCGTTGCCGTGCGTGCCGGTGGTGATCACCCCGGCCTGCGATCCGGTGAACGACCGGGCGTGCGCGCCCAGCGACTCGATCGCCATGGCCACCAACGCATTTGAGATGCGTTCACCCGCCGTGAGCAGCATGTCGAGTTCCCGCGGCGGCGGGGCCGGGCATACCCGCTGAGCCAGGTCCAGCAGATCGTCGGTGGTGTCACCCATCGCGGACACCACCACCACGATGTCGTTGCCCTGCTTCTTGGCAGCGACGATGCGCTCGGCGACGCGGCGGATCCGCTCGGCGTCGGCCACCGATGATCCCCCGTACTTCTGCACGACGAGCGCCACTGTTGGTCTTTCGGTCCGAGCGGGTATGGGTCGACAACAGGATACGTGTGACGGCGCGTCGTGTTTACCGTCGACCGCGCCCGCAGGCCCGACGGTCGATCAGGCCGTGAGCCCCGCCGCGGAGACGACCGCCCAGAGCACCTCGGGGTGGCGGATGTCGCTGTGCGCACCGCTGAATGGGGATTGGTTGGCGCAGATGACGGCGTTGGCGTCCAGGTCGTAGAAGGTGCCGGACGCGAAGTCGTACGGCCTTCCCTGCGGCTGCATTACGACGGGGCCGGGAGTGGGGGTCTGCTGGTATCCGTCGTGGCCCATTCCGCCCCACCGGAATACCAGGTCGGTGGCGGATTGGCTGTCCTGGCCGGCGAGCATGCTGGCCATCGGGTACCACCACCCGACCGCTCTGTCGGCGCCGCTGAAGGTGGCCAGCAGCGGCCCATCGACCCGGCTGCCGTCGCCGGCCAGCCCACCCGGTCGGGACGGGTCGAACAGCAGCGACGAGGCGAACGTGAAGTGGGAGAACGCGCCCTGGATCAGGGTGAGCGATTTGACCGGGCTCGCCGCGCGCGTCTGGTCGGCGCGCAGGCCCGCCAGGCTGTAAGAGACCAGCCGGGCACCGAAGCTGTGACCCATCAGGTGGATTCGCGGTGGGCCCCCGGGGCCGGTCAGCCCGGCAAGCAGCGGACCCAGACCCTGCTGGCCGACCACGCCCGCGCGATTCTTCATCTCGTAGTAGCTCAGCGTGCGGAGCACTTCCCGCCCCCCGCTCCACAGCCCGGCGAACGGGTTCCCGATGCCCTGCGCGCCGGTCGGCGCGTGCGGTGCCATCGCCGCCGCGTGCCCAAAGGCCGTCGCGGTGTCGGCGGTGAGCAGTGCGGCCTCCCCGGTGTCCTCGACGCCCTGCGGCGGCGTGGTGACCAGGCCGGCCACCAGCTGGTGGAATTCGGTCAGTTTGGCCGGGTCTTGGGGCTGCTGGTCAAGCAATTGGCCCATCGTGGCCAGCTGCTGCTGCTGGCCGGGGAAGGCAGGGGTAAGCGCCGACGCGAGCTGCGCGCCGGTCGACGGCACCGGCGGTGCGGTGGCGGGATCGTCGTCCGGGAACAGCAGCGACGGCCAGATGATCCCGACCGCGGCGCTGGTGGACAGGTGCCCGCCGAGCTGATCGGCCAGCAGCCCGAACATCGCCTGGTAGAGATCGCGGGCGGAATCCACGCCGTTATTCCAGCCGTGCGATAGCACGAACAGATCGGTGATGCCGCCGGCGGCCACCGCCGCCGGCACTCCGCCATCGCCGCCGCCGGTGGCGGTGTTGAGGCTTCCATCGGCGTTGAAATCGACCTCGTAGTAGGCCAATCCGTTGATATCGGTCATGCTCGCCTCCCCTTTTCAGTCGCTGAGCTAGGCAGCTAGGTGTTGGACAGGGCCCGCATCAGGTCAATCAGGCCGGCGCCCTGGTAGAACTCGTGGCGCCCCAGGTCTATGGCCGAGTCGCAGAACAGCTTTTTGATCAGTTCCGGTTGGCCGAGGTATTCGCTGCGGGCCGACAAGAACGCGGCGATCGCCCCCGAAACGTGCGCCGCCGACATCGAAGTGCCGCTGTCCTCGATGTAGCGGGCCACCTGCGACGGGTCACCCGTGGCGGGTGCGAGCGGCGGAACTCCGGCGATCAGTTGCCCGGTGCCGGCCGAGGTGATCGATTCACCCGGCGCCACCAGGTCCGGTTTGAGGCGCCCGTCGAGCGTGGGGCCCTTCGACGAGTTGAAGGTGACGCCGTAGGTGTGCGGTCGGTAGCGGTGGACCGACCCGACGGTGATGGCGGTGGCGGCATTTCCCGGGTCGGTGATCGTCGACAGCTGCCCGTAGACGTCAACAGACGGGCCCTCTAGGGTTCCGCCCGCGCCCTCATTGCCGGCGCTGACGACCACGATCACGCCGGTACCGCTCAACAGGTCCAATTCCCGGCACAGCGGGCTTTGACCTGCCGCGTATTCGGCGGGGGGCCATGGGCAGCCGAGGGACAGGTTGACTCCGTGGATTTGCAGGTCCCGACCGTCGCTGTTGACACCGCGGATGTAGTCGATCGCCTGGATCACCACGCTGGACAGCGTGTTGCCGTTGTCGTCCAGCACCTTGAGGCTGACCAGGTTGGCCTTCGGTGCCACCCCGGAGAGCGTGGCCCCCTCGGGCAGCGTGCGCAGCACCCACTGCGGCAGGTCTTGTGTGGTCGGTTGGTTGTGGGCGATCCGCAGCGTCTCGGTGTCCTGCGGTGCTTGGCCGGCGATGATGCCGGCGACGTGGGTGCCATGCCCAAAGGCATCGGTCAGCGGAGACGGCTTGGCGGCGGGGGCACCGGGGGTGTCATTGGTCGGGGGGATCGTGAAGTCACGATGCAAATTGGAGACCGCGGCCGCGGTCAATGTGTCGTGGGCGGCGAAGTGCGGGTGGGTTGCGTCGATACCCGAATCCAGCACCCCCCAGACCACGCCGGCACCCGCGCCGCCAAAGGTACGGATGGCGGCGTCGGCCTTGATGGTGCTGACCGAGCGGTCCAGGTGAGCGCGCAGGATCAGATCCGGCCACACGTGATAGATCAGCCCGAGCGCGCGCTGCGCCCGCGCCGCAGTCGCCGGGTCGCCGCCGCGCACCAATCGGGTGATCTCATCGGGGGTGAGCGCGCACCGCATGTAGTGCCGGCCGACCGGCACCGGCCGCGGCGGACCATCGGTGGAGAAAACATCGGCAAACAATCTGAGAAAGCCGCGGCGAACCGCCGCGGGCCTCGCGCCCGGGTCCAGCCGAAGCTCGATCAGTACCCCACGACGATCCTGTTCGTCGGTCATTACGACATGCGCGACACCGTCGCCCATCACCAACGGGCTGATCAAAGACGCGCGCCGCGGCCCGCGCGGGGGAACGGCGGTCACCGTCGGTCCCGCCGAATCACCATCGCCAGTCCCTCTCGATCCGTGACATCGAGCTTGGTGCAGGCCCAACGGCGCCGCAACCCCCCCAGAACGGCATAACTTTATCGACGGGTACGCAAGTCGCGGTCTCCTGAACGGAGGACCCATGCACAACACAGACAAGGCAGCTCTGCGCCGCCAGGTACTGCGGAGGCTGCGTTCCGGGGAGACGGTCGCCGCGGTTGCCGCCGACTGCGGCATCAGCCGCTCGACCGTGTATCGGTGGAAGCGCGAAAGCGCTAGTGCGGCAACCAAACCGCGTGCCGCCCAGCCGTCGCCTGTCGAGGGCTACCTGGGCGACATGACCGGCCCGGGCATCACCGACGTATGGGGGGTGACCTGCACCGACCTGGGCGTCTGCGCCGTGGCACCCAACGGCAAGCTGGTGTCGGTGTTCGGAGATACCTTCTCCGGCAACAAAGTTGGGCAGGGCCACTGGCGCGCCCCGGTCGCCCTGATCGGCAGTGGGGACGCAAGCAATCTGATCCGGTATGAGAACGCGGGCGGCGCGGACCAAAGCTATGCACAACAATTGTGGCCGTACGTCCACGACGACCACCCCTGGCGCCAGGGCGGCATCAGCACCATGATTCCCTCCGATGTGCTGGTGGTCGGGCAGACGATGTATCTGCATGCCATCGTCAACCGCGGCTTCGGAAATGTGATCTGGACCGGAATCTGGACCTCCGCCGACAACGGCACCACCTGGCAGCAGATGGGCGCCAAAGCAAGGTTTCCTGCGTCGTTGCACAACGGCTACGCGCAGCTATGGTCCTGGGACTACAACCCCGAAGACGGTTGGGTGTACGTCGTCTCCACCGGGTTTCAGCGCGACAAGGGCATAATCCTGCGGCGCGTGCGTCCCGGCGACATCGGCGACAGAACCAAGTACTCGGGATGGGGCTGGGCCAATAAGCAATGGGCCTGGGATAACGTACCCACGCCGATCACCCCTCCCGCTGAGACCTGGGGCGAGTTGACGTTGCGCAGGCTGGACACCGGGACGTGGATCCTGGGCGGGTTCCTGTCCTCTGGATATGCGCTGGCATATCGCACGATCGACTCCCCAACTGCCAACCTGTACGAAGCCGAGGTCCAGACGCCGGTGGTCGGGACGACCTGGGACGCCCAAAACCTGGCGAACAACCAGGTCGCCCAGCTGTACGGCGGATACGTTCTCCCGGGCTCCCAGCTGGACGTTCCGGGCGGCGTCGGGCTGGTGGTGTCGCAGTGGCACACCGGAGCAGGCTGGCCGTACCGGACGATGCAGTTCAAGGTGACGCTCACCGACACGACAGCGGTTATCCACAACCGGCGACCCTGCCAAAAAGCTTGAATCAGTCGACCTGGTAGTATCGAACACATGTTCGAGTCAACTGGTCGGGTGCTGGACCCGGAGTTCACGGCCCGGATGGACGAGCAGATGGAGCGGTGCCACCCATCCAAGACGGCGACCTCGGCCGCGCTGCTGGATCGCATCTGCGCGTCGGCGCGCGCCCAGAACCGGGCCGCGGCCGAGCAGCTGGTCGCGATCGGGGAGTTGTTCGGGTCTCGGCTTTCGCGGTGCTCGGAGAACGAGGACTGGGCGATTGACACCATGGCCGCGGTCGCCGCCGAGGTGGGCGCGGCGCTGCGGATCAGCCTGGGCCTGGCCGAGGACTTGGTGCGTTATGCCCGGGCGATGCGTGAGCGGTTCCCGAAGGTGGGCGAGGTGTTTTTAGCCGGCGACATTGACTACCGCGCATTTCAGACGATCGTGTATCGCACCGACCTGATCACCGACCGCGACGTGCTGGCCGACGTCGATGCGAAACTGGCCGCCAACGTGGCGCGCTGGCCCTCCCTGTCGCGGGGCCGGCTGGCCGCCCAGGTCGACAAGATCGTCGCCAAAGCCGACGCCGACGCGGTGCGCCGCCGCAAGGAGCGCCAGAGCGACCGGAAGGTCTCGATCCGCGACTACGAGGACGGCATGTCCTACCTCGAGGCCAGCCTGTTTCGCACCGACGCGCACGCGTTGGACAAGCGCCTGGATAAGTTGGCGGGCACCGTGTGTGAGCACGATCCGCGCAGCCGCGCCGACGCCCTGGGCGCGCTGGCCGCCGGGGCCGATCGGCTGGGCTGTCGGTGTGGGCGCAAGGATTGCGCGGCCGGCAAGCGGCCCGCCGCTAGCCCGGTGACCATTCACGTGATCGCCGAGCAGACCACCCTCGACGGAAGCGGTGTCGCGCCCGGCGCCGCGCTCGGTGTTGAGGGGCTGATCCCTCCCGAACTGGTCGCCGAGCTGGCCGCCTCGGCGAAACTGGTGCCGCTGATCAACCCCGGCGATTCCCCACCCGAACCCGGATACACCCCGTCGAGGGCGCTGGCCGATTTCGTGCGCTGCCGGGATCTGACGTGCCGCTGGCCCGGCTGCGATGAGCCCGCGACCAGCTGCGACCTCGAGCACACCATTCCCTACGCCGAGGGCGGGCCCACCCACGCCGCCAACCTCAGATTGCTTGGCCGGTTTGCCGACTTTTATCGGCAAACTAGCTGGTAGAAGCGATGATCGCCACGTGGGGTATGGTTTGCGACATCTGAGGTGACCAGCATGAGTGGGGCCGCATCGTCGATTCAACGGCCTGACGGCAAAAGGCTCCTGAATATGGGATCACTTGCTATCAGGCAACGGTCAAGCTGCGGTGTGACGGCCGCCGGTCTGCCCTGACACCCTGGGCTGCGACAACACCGGTTCCGCCAGATATCGCGGATCGGTGAGCAGGTGCCCGCGAATCGGCGACGGATATCTCGCGAATCGGCGACAATTGGATACGCTGGTGAGGTGAACTCGCCGTCTCGCATTGCTCGAAACCTGCTTCCTAGGGTTGAAGAGGCACTGATCGACACCCGGATCGTCGTCGTTCAGGGCGCGCGACAGGTTGGCAAGTCAACCCTTGCGACCGAGATCACGCGCCGACTCGACGGGCGATTGGTCACGCTTGACGATGACGTGACCCGAACAGCTGCGGCCACAGATCCCCACAGTTTCGTTCGCCAGTTCCCAGACGGCCTACTCACGATCGACGAAGTGCAACGGGTTCCAGAACTGGTTCTTGCGCTCAAGGCCACCGTTGACGCCAACCATAGGCCCGGCCAATATCTGCTCACCGGGTCCGCCAATCTCTTACAGCTCCCAGCGACCCAGGACAGCCTCGCCGGCAGGGCTGAGAGCCTTGAGCTCTTCGGATTCAGCCAAGGCGAACTCGAAGGGGTCACCGAGACCTTCATCGACCGGCTGTTCGCCGGCGATCTTTTCCTTGGTCATGAAAGTGACCTAGCACGTCACGACTATCTCGCCCGCGCCTGTACCGGCAGCTACCCCGAGGCTGTCAACCGAGAGTCAACCAGACGCCGAAATGCATGGCTGGATAACTACGTCGACCGCATCGTCAAACGCGACGCGATGGACGTTTCCAATCTCCAACGCATCGCCGACCTGCCGCGGCTGATCCAACTCCTAGCCGCACGCAGCGCATCCGAACTCAACCTGAGCTCCCTCGCCGCCGACGCCGAGATCCCCGTCCGTACCCTCCCGCCATACCTCGACCTCCTCGAGACCCTTTATCTCATCGACCGCATACCCGCATGGTCGACTAACCTTTCGAAGCGGGTCGTCGATCGACCCAAGGTCCTGCTCCTCGACTCCGGACTGGCCGCTCGTCTCGTCAATGTCTCGCCTACCGGGGCCGGACCAAATGCCAACCCAGACGCGGCCGGAGCCATCATCGAAACTTTCGTGATCTCAGAACTCCGGCGACAACTCGGATGGTCTGAACAGACACCTCGACTGTTCCACTACCGCGATCGAGACGGCGCTGAAGTAGACCTCATACTGGAAACCACAGACGGCCTCATTGCCGCGATCGAGATCAAGTCGGCAGCAACCCTCCGGGGCAGAGACACCCGCTGGATCACCAAACTCCGCGACAAAGTCGGCACACGCTTCGCCGGCGGCCTCATCCTCCATACCGGCCCACAAGCCCAGCCATTCGGCGACCGCCTCGCAGCCGTCCCCATCGACGTCCTCTGGGCCCCATGGGGGTAGCTTAATGACTTGCAACAAACCTGAAATGTTATTGCCGCGCCCATCATTTGGTGAAGACGTTTTTGGGCTGGCCCGAAAAGCAACTGGCCGACGGGACACTGATCCTGACCGCGCCCTCGGGACACACCTATGTCACCACCCCGGGCAGCGCGCTGCTGTTCCCGAGTTTGGCCCGCGCCGTCGGCGGCATGCCCACCCCCGAGGCCGTCCTCCTACCCGATGACTACTGCGGCCAGCGCAGCGCGATGATGCCCAGACGCCGTCGCACCCGCGCCCAAAACCGGGCCCAACGCATCGCCACCGAACGCCGACAAAACCGCGAAGCTCGGCAAGCCGGAGCTCAAGCCCACGCCCAAGCCCAAGCCCAAGCGTTGCGAGCCAACCCACCACCGGGCTACAACCCCGACCCGGATGAACCCCCGCCGTTCTGAGGGCCGGTCAACCCTTTCACGCTGAGGCGACAGCGAACAACCGCCATTCGCCGGGCACATCCTTGAGCTCGTAAGAGCCGCGGTCGTCGAACTCAAGCCCCGACCCGATCACCAGGTCGCGCAGCGTGCTGGACACGAGCACGTCGTTCGGTCCCGCAAGAGAACTCACGCGCGCGCCGATCCCACCGATGTCATCGCCGCGAACCTCGCACTCACCGGTGTGCAACCCCGCACGCACCTCGATGCCGAGCACCTGCACCGCGTCGCGAATCGCCATCGCGCAGCGGATCGCCCGCTGCGGGCCGTCGAACATCGCAAGGAAGCCGCCACCCGACGTATTGACCTCACGGCCCCGAAACTGGGCCAGCTGCGACGAGGCCGACGCCCCATCCGACGCATCGCCACCGAACGCCGCCAGAACCGCGACGCCCGCCTGGCCCGCCGTGCCGAGTCCGAAAGCTACGCCGGGCCAGCCCCACCCCACCCCGACGAGGACCCACCACCGTTCTGAAACGGAAAGTCGAGTAGCGATCGCTTCCATCTTGACCGCCCCTGCAGCGAACATTTTCTTTGTTTTTCCTTTTCGAGCCGCTGACCACGGTAGCGTTCAGGCCATGCGGCGGGGCTCCTCCTCGGTCCCTGCGACGGGGTCTGATTCAGAGCGGCTTCCCGTCGCGGGTGTTTGGCGATGCTCTGAGATCCGTTCCGATATCCCCGGAACAAACGCCAACTTTGTTTCCCAGCCCGATAGGGCCGACGCATATACGTCGTCGCGAACCGTCTCCACACCCACGGGCCCTCGCGGACCGGACCAGCCCGCGTGGAATCCGCAGCGCAACACGTCGATGCCGATCAACCGCTACCGGCCCTTCGCTGAAGAGGTCGAACCGATCCGGCTGCCCGACCGCACCTGGCCCGACCGCGTCATCACCCGCGCGCCGCTGTGGTGTGCGGTGGACCTGCGTGACGGCAACCAGTCGCTGATCGAACCGATGGGCCCGGCCCGCAAACGCCGCATGTTCGACCTGCTGGTTCGCATGGGCTACAAGGAGATCGAGGTCGGGTTCCCGGCGTCCAGCCAGCCCGAGTTCGACTTCGTCCGCGAGATCATTACCGAAGGCGCCATTCCCGACGACGTCACCATCCAGGTGATGACCCCGTGCCGGCCGGAGCTGATCGAGCGCACGTTCCAGGCGTGCAAAGGCGCGCCGCGGGCCATCATTCAGTTTTTCACCTCGACGTCAATCCTGCAGCGCCGCGTGGTCTTTCGCGCCGACCGGGCCGAGATACAGGCCATCGCCACCGACGCGGCGCACAAGTGCCTCGCGGAGGCCGCGAAGTATCCGGGCACGCACTGGCGCTATACCTACTCACCCGAGTCCTACACCGGCACCGAGCTGGAGTACGCCAAACAGATCTGCGACGCCGTCTGCGAAATCATCCAGCCCACACCTGACAACCCGATCACCTACAACTTTCCCGCGACCGTGGAAATGACAACCCCCAATGTCTACGCCGACTCGATCGAGTGGTTGAGCCGCAACCTGGCCAACCGGGAGTCCGTAATCCTGAGCCTGCACCCGCACAACGACCGCGGAACCGGGGTCGCCGCGGCCGAATTGGGCTATCAGGCCGGTGCCGACCGGATCGAGGGCTGCCTGTTCGGCAACGGGGAGCGCAGCGGCAACGTGTGCCTGGTGACGCTGGGACTCAACCTGTTCTCCCGCGGCGTGGACCCGCAGATCGACTTCTCCAATATCGACGAGATCCGGCGCACGGTGGAGTACTGCAACCAGCTGCCGGTGCACGAGCGTCACCCCTACGGCGGCGACCTGGTCTACACCGCGTTCTCCGGCAGCCATCAGGACGCCATCAACAAGGGCCTGGACGTGATGAAGGTGGCCGCCGACGAGGCGGGCAAGGACGTCGACGACATCCTCTGGCAAGTGCCGTACCTGCCGATCGACCCCAAGGACATCGGGCGCACCTACGAGGCGGTGATCCGGGTCAACTCCCAGTCCGGCAAGGGCGGGGTGGCCTACATCATGAAGGCCGACCATGGCCTGGACCTGCCGCGACGGCTGCAGATCGAGTTCGCTCAGGTGATCCAGAAGATCACCGAGGGCGAGGGTGGCGAGATCTCGCCGAAGGAGATGTGGGACGCCTTCTTTGAGGAGTACCTGGCCCCGGTACGGCCGCTCGAGTGGGTGCAGCATCGCGTCGATACGTCCGAGAACGAAGGCGGCACCGCCAGGATCACCGCGACAGTCAAGATCAACGGAGTGCAGACCCAGATCCGCGGCACCGGCAACGGCCCGCTGGCGGCCTTCGTCGACGCGCTGAGCACCATCGGCTTCCAGGTATCGATCCTGGACTACTTCGAGCATGCGATGAGCGCCGGTGGCGACGCCAAGGCGGCGGCTTACGCGGAGGCATCAGTCCATGGGCGCACGGTGTGGGGCGTGGGCATCTCCAAGTCGCTCACCACCTCGGGACTGCGCGCGTTGGTGTCGGCGGTCAACCGCGCGTCCCGCGACTGAACCCCCCGGACCAGCCCGCAACAGCCCGACGCATCGACATACCCTTTTTGTTCGAGGGGGCCAATGACGGTAGAGTTCAAACCGTGCAGCGGGTGCTCCTTCTCGGACGCCGCGACGGGGTCTGATCCGGACCGGCTTCCCGTCGCGGGTGTTTGGCGATGCGCCGGTCTGAAGTTACTTCTAAAATCCCCGGAGCAAATACCGTGAATAGCATTACCGGGTCTTCTAACCCCGACGCCTATACATCAGTACGCAGCATCGTCAAACCCTCGGGCCCTCGCCGGCCCGCCCAACCCACCTGGAATCCCCAGCGCGGCTCGTCGATGCCGGTCAACCGGTACCGGCCGTTCGCCGAGGAAGTCGAGCCCATCCTGCTCGCCGACCGCAGCTGGCCGAACAGCCTCATCACCGGCGCGCCGCTGTGGTGTGCGGTCGATCTGCGCGACGGCAACCAGGCCCTGATCGACCCGATGAGCCCGCCCCGCAAACGCCGCATGTTCGACCTGCTGGTTCGCATGGGCTACAAGGAGATCGAGGTCGGGTTCCCGTCGGCCAGCCAGACCGACTTCGACTTCGTCCGCGAGATCATCACCGACGGCGCCATTCCCGACGACGTCACCATCCAGGTGCTGACCCAGTGCCGGCCGGAGCTGATCGAGCGCACGTTCGAGGCGTGCGAAGGCGCGTCGCGGGCCATCGTGCACTTCTACAACTCGACGTCAATCCTGCAGCGCCGCGTGGTCTTTCGCGCCGACCGGGCCCCGGTACAGGCCATCGCCACCGCCGCCGCGCACAAGTGCCTCGCGGAGGCCGCGAAGTACCCGGGCACGCAGTGGCGCTTCGAGTACTCACCGGAGTCCTACACCGGCACCGAGCTGGAGTACGCCAGGCAGGTCTGCAACGCCGTCGGCGAAGTCATCCAACCCACACCGGACAACCCGATCATCTTCAACCTGCCGGCGACCGTGGAGATGGCGACCCCCAACGTCTACGCCGACTCGATCGAGTGGATGAGCCGCAACCTGGCCAACCGGGAGTCCGTCATCCTGAGCCTGCACCCGCACAACGACCGCGGAACCGCCGTCGCCGCGGCCGAATTGGGCTATCAGGCCGGCGCCGACCGGATCGAGGGCTGCCTGTTCGGCAACGGGGAGCGCACCGGCAACGTATGCCTGGTAACGCTGGGACTCAACCTGTTCTCCCGCGGCGTGGACCCGCAGATCGACTTCTCCAACATCGACGAGATCCGGCGCACGGTCGAATACTGCAACCAGCTGCCGGTGCACGAACGTCACCCCTACGGCGGCGACCTGGTCTACACCGCCTTCTCCGGCAGCCATCAGGACGCCATCAACAAGGGTCTGGACGCGATGAAGGTCGCCGCCGACGAGGCCGACGAGGACGTCGACGACATCCTCTGGCAGGTGCCGTACCTGCCGATCGACCCCAAGGACGTCGGGCGCACCTACGAGGCGGTGATCCGGGTCAACTCCCAGTCCGGCAAGGGCGGGGTGGCCTACATCATGAAGGCCGACCACGGCCTGGCCCTGCCGCGACGGCTGCAGATCGAGTTCTCGCAGGCGATCCAGAAGATCACCGAGGGCGAGGGCGGCGAAATCTCGCCAAAGGAGATGTGGGACGCCTTCTCTGAGGAGTACCTGGCCCCGGTGCGGCCGCTGGAGCGGATGAAGCATCGCGTCGACGCGTCCGACGACGACGGCGGCAACACCAGCATTACCGCGACCGTCAAGATCGACGGGGTGGAGACCGAGATCAGCGGCACCGGCAACGGCCCGCTCGCGGCCTTCATCGACGCGCTGAGCACCGTCGGCTTCCAGGTGGCGGTCTTGGACTACTCCGAGCATGCGATGAGCGCCGGTGGCGACGCGCAGGCGGCCGCTTACGTGGAGGCTTCTATGGCGGGCGTGACCGGGTGGGGCGTGGGCATCGCCCCGTCGATCACCACCGCGTCGCTGCGCGCAGTGGTGTCGGCGATCAACCGCGCGTCCCGCGGCTAGCTCGCGAAGAATGCCTTCAGCAGCCGGTCAACCAGCCCGGCGGGATCGTCGCCACCCGGAATCGTGAGATTGCTGAACACATATCCGTTGAGCAGGCGGCTCAGCTCGTCCATTTGTTGGGGCGTCGGGTCCAGGCCGGCCGCCTCGAAGATGAGCGTGGCGGACTTCACCGCGGCGCTTTGCAGCTGCATCAGGAACGGCCGCAGCTCGGGCCGCCGCGTGCCCTCCATGAACAGCTCGAACCGGGCCAACGTGTAACGACGCGCCTGATCATCGGGGTCGGAGAGCATCCGCGTCATGAGCGCTTTGACGCCGTCGCGGGTGAGGGGCCCGATCGCGGCCTGCAAAGCATCCACCCGCTGCCAATGCAGGTCGACGGTGCGGGCCGCCGTTCCTTCGAGCAGGGCCTGCCGGGTCCGGAAGTAGTTCGATGTGGTGCCGGCCGGCACACCGGCGCGCTCGTCGACCTGCCGATGGGTCAGACCCCCGACGCCCTCGTCGGCGAGGATGCCGATCGCGGCGTCGAGGATCTGCGCCCGGCGTTCCGGGTTTGGGGGCATCAGTCTGTATAGCGCAGCCGCCAGAAGATCGTCAGGAACACCGGATAGACCACGATCAGCAACAGGTAGCTGAACCACATCGGGAACCAGGTGACGAACGAAAGGTTCCTGATCACATAGGAGAGGTAGATGTGCAGCGGCACGCTGGCCCCGATATACACGAGCGACGCCGTAAACACCGCCCGATGCCGTTTGTTGGCGAACCGTACGCGCCGCCAGACCAGGACGCCGGTGATGGCCGCATACGTCATCGGCACAAGCAGGATCCGGTCGGTCGTCGGGGTCACCACGTGGCGCAGGGCCATCGCGTCGCCGAAGATCACCCGATAGGTGTGCATGGCGAAACCGATCGAAATGGTCAGCATCGCGGCTTCCCGGAAGAAGTAGCCGTGCCGGCGATATGCGGCCCACCAGGGTCCCTTGTGCACTACATCTGTAGTGATTGTCATGTTACGAAGGTACCACTACGGGAGTAGTAGAACAAGGGGGTCCTCAGAACAGGGCGAACTGCTCGCCGGCCTCGCCGACACGGGAAAACTCCTCGATGCCGGTGCCACCGACGACGGCCCGAATGCAGTCCATGAACTGCGCATCGGACACCACCGGCACGCCCAGTTGCCGGGCGTGATAGCCCTTACCCTGCTCCGGGGCGGCTTCGTTGCACACAACCAGCGAAGTTTCGCCGTCCACGGCGTCGCTGTAGCACAGCCCGGCGTGCAGGATCCGCTCGACGAGTTCTTCGTGGGTCCGTACCACCTCGGCGGCCAGGGCCACCCGCATGCCCTGCACCAGTGGCCTGCCCAGGACGTACCGCCCCGGGTTGAGATACGGGCAGGGCATCCGGGAAGCCAGCACCTTCAGCGGCCGCAACTCGTCGTGGGTCACCCGGCCGTTCGGCCACCGGCGCCGGGTAACCGGATGCACCGGCAGCCAGACGTCGCGTTCGCGCGCCCGCTCGAGGGCGGCCGCCAGCACGCCGGTGAGCACCACGGCATCGTCGAAGGCGTCGTGCGGCCGTTCCTGCGTAACGCCCCAGTGTGCCGCCAGCGTCTCCAATCGCAGGTTGTCAACGCCGAGGTCCAGCCGCCGGGCCAGCTCGACCGTGCACATGACGGTGTCGACCGGTAGCTCGGCTTCGGCGAACTCGGCCTCCGCGGCCAGGAACGCGTAGTCGAACGCGACGTTGTGTGCCACCAGCGTGCGGCCGCGTAGCACCTCGACCACGTCGCCGACGAGGTCGGAGAATTGCGGCTGATCCTCGAGCATGGCCGCCGTCAGGCCGTGCACGTGGGTGGGACCCGGGTCCACCCCGGGATTGAGCAGGCTGACCACAGACTGCTCCACTCGGCCGTCGGCGTCGAGGCCCAGCACCGCAAGACTGATGATGCGGGCCTGACCCGGCCGAAAGCCCGAGGTCTCGACGTCGATCACGGCCCAACCCCCGTCCGGCTCGCTGGCCGGCCGACCCCAGGGCATCCGGTTCATGGCTTGAGGATGGCACGTCATGCCGACATCACCGGTGTCACTGCGCGTCGTGTCGGCATGAAAAACTCTCGGGGTGGTTACCACCCGCGCACGCCTGGCCCTTGCCGCGGGGTCGACGGCGCGCTGGGCATCGCGGGTCACCGGGCGCGGCGCCGGCGCGATGATCGGCGGCCTGGTCGCGATGACCCTGGACCGCTCGATTCTGCGTCAGCTCGGGGCGGGCCGGCGCACCGTGATCGTCACCGGCACCAACGGCAAGTCGACGACCACCCGGATGACCGCGGCCGCGCTGAGCACGATGGGACCGGTGGCCACCAACGCCGAGGGCGCCAACATGGACGCCGGTTTGGTGGCCGCGCTGGCCGCCGACCGCAGCGCCGGGCTGGCGGCCCTGGAGGTCGACGAGATGCACGTGCCGCACGTCTTGGACGCGGTGGACGCTGCCGTGGTCGTAATGCTCAACCTGTCGCGTGACCAGCTGGACCGGGTCGGCGAGATCAACATGATCGAGCGGGCGCTGCGGGCCGGCCTGGCCGAGCATCCCAACGCAGTGGTGGTCGCCAATTGCGACGACGTGCTGATGACCTCGGCCGCCTACGACAGCCCGAACGTGGTGTGGGTGGCCGCCGGCGGCGCCTGGGCCAACGACTCGGTCAGCTGCCCGCGCAGTGGCGAGGTCATCGTCCGCGACCCCCCAAATAAGGAAGGCCACTGGTATTCCACCGGCGCCGACTTCAAGCGGCCCAGCCCGCACTGGTGGTTCGACCCGGAAGATGGCGGCAACCTCTACGGGCCCGACGGGCTGGCCCTGCCGATGCGGCTGGCGCTGCCGGGCTTGGTGAATCGCGGCAACGCCGCTCAGGCCGTGGCCGCGGCCGTCGCGCTGGGCGCCGACCCATCGGCGGCGGTGGCTGCCGTCTCGCACGTCGACGAAGTCGCCGGGCGCTACCGAACCGTCCGTATCGGCAAGCACGAGGCACGCACCCTGTTGGCCAAGAATCCGGCGGGCTGGCAGGAGGCGCTGTCGATGGTGGACAAGCAGGCGGCCGGGGTCGTCATCGCCGTCAACGGGCAGATTCCCGACGGCGAGGATCTGTCCTGGCTGTGGGACGTGCGCTTCGAGCACTTCGAGAACACCCTCCAAAAGACCCAGGTGGTAGCCGCGGGCGAACGCGGCACCGACCTGGCGGTGCGCCTCGGCTATGCGGGCGTCGAGCACACCCTGGTGCACGACACCATGGCGGCCATCGCGTCCTGCCCACCCGGGCGGGTGGAGGTCGTCGCCAACTACACCGCATTCCTTGCGCTGCAGCGCAGGCTGGCGCGCCATGGCTGAATCCCCAAAATCCCCAGAATCCACGGTGCGGATCGGGCTGGTGCTGCCCGACGTCATGGGCACCTACGGCGACGGCGGTAACGCCCTGGTGTTGCGGCAACGGCTGCTCTTGCGGGGCATCGCCGCCGAGATCGTCGAAATCACGCTGGCCGATCCGGTTCCGGAGTCGCTGGATCTGTACACGCTGGGCGGCGCCGAGGACTACGCCCAGCGGCTGGCCACCAGGCACCTCATCCGGTATCCGGGACTGCAGCATGCGGCGGCCCGGGGCGCACCGGTGCTGGCGATCTGCGCGGCTATCCAGGTGCTCGGGCACTGGTACGAGACGTCGGCGGGGGAACGGGTCGACGGCGTGGGCCTGCTGGATTTGACCACCTCGCCGCAGGATTCGCGCACCATCGGTGAGCTGGTCAGCAGGCCGTCGCTGGCCGGCCTGACCCAACACCTCACCGGGTTCGAAAACCACCGCGGCGGCACCGTGCTGGGCCCCGCGGCGTCGCCGCTGGGCGCGGTGATCAAGGGTGCGGGCAACCGGGCGGACCCCCCAGGCAATGGCTTTGACGGCGCGGTCCAGGGCAGCGTGGTCGCGAGCTACATGCACGGGCCGTGCCTGGCCCGCAACCCGGAGCTCGCCGACCTGCTGCTGACCAAGGTGGTGGGTGAGCTGACGCCGCTGCAGCTGCCCGAGGTGGAGCTGTTGCGGCGCGAGCGACTGTCGGCTCGCTGAGGCGTGCCCACCTGCGCACCAAGATTTCTTTTCTGGCCCAACCAAATCGCCGCGCGCCGGCTTGAGCAAAGGACACCATGGCAAACACTTCAAGCGCTAGGGTCACCAATGTGAGCCGCACCGCCGGGCTGACGACCGCGTTGAGCGCGGCCGTGGCCGTTGCGACGGTCGGATTCGCCGGCACCGCTGTGCCGGCCGCGCACGCCGCGCCCGACCCGCAAAATGGCGGGATGCACGGCGACCCGGCCGCCGCCGCGCCCTACTGGCGCTACCAGCAACAAGATCTGGACTGCGGGGAGATGGCGGTGGCCGACGTGATCGGCCAGATCACCGGCAACGAGCCCTCCGAGGAGGAGATCACCGCCACGGCCGGAAACATCCCGAGCACAAGGCACGCCGGACCGATCTACACCCCCTCCGGCAGGACCAGCAACCACGACCTAGCGGTGCTGCTCGCGCACTACGGCATTCAGTCCGACGGGACCGAAACCAACATGGGCGCGCTGGAGCGGGGCCTGGATCAAGGCCGCAAGGTGATCGCCGGAGTCAACGACAGAACCATCTGGAACTCATCCGGCGACCGCAGTGTGGAAAACCACTTTGTGGTCGTCACCGGCATCGACACCAAAGCCGGCGTGGTGCACCTCAACGACAGCGGCGCCAAGGCCGGCCGCGACGAGCAGGTTCTGATCGCGACCTTCGAAGCGGCCTGGGCCACCAGCGGCAACTTCGCCGTCGTGACCAGGTGACGGGCGGCGACGCCCCCGCCTCAGAGCCGCGTCAGACCATGGCCCGGCGACCGGTAAGCGCGCGGCCCAGGGTCAGCTCGTCGGCGAACTCCAAGTCGCCGCCCATCGGCAGCCCGGACGCGATCCGCGTCACGGTCAGGCCGGGGATATCGCGCAGCATCCGAACCAGGTAGGTGGCGGTCGCTTCACCCTCGGTATTGGGGTCGGTGGCGATGATCACCTCGGTGATGTCGACACCGTCGACCCGCTCACCGATGCGGCCCAGCAGCTCGCGTATCCGCAGCTGATCCGGACCGACACCGGACAGCGGATCAAGCGCACCGCCCAGGACGTGGTAGCGCCCCCGAAATTCGCGGGTCCGCTCGACGGCCTGGACATCCTTCGGCTCCTCGACGACGCACACCTGCGAGCCGTCCCGGCGCGGATCGGCGCAGATCCGGCACCGCTCGTTGTCCGAGACATTGCCGCACACCGAGCAGAACCGCACACCGTCGCGGACCTTCGCCAGCACGGCGGTCAGCCGGTCGATGTCCGGCGGTTCAACCGACAACAGGTGGAACGCGATGCGCTGCGCGCTTTTGGGCCCAATACCCGGCAGCTTGCCGAGTTCGTCGATCAGGTCCTGGACGGGTCCCTCAAACATGTCGGTACAGGTCAGGTCCCCGGCATCCGGGTTGGTGGGGCCGGCGGAGGCGGCGCGCCGCCGCCCATAGCGCCGGTCAGCGCCCCCAGCCGCTCTTGCGCCATCTTGGTGACTTGCCTGGAAGCGTCGGCCATGGCACCGACGATCAAGTCCTGCAGGGTCTCGACGTCGGCGGGGTCGACGACCTTGGGGTCGATCGTCACGCCGACCAGTTCGCCGCTGCCCTTGACGAGCATCTTGACCAGGCCGCCACCGGCTTGACCAAGCACCTCGGTGTTCGCGAGCTCGTGCTGGGCCGACATCAGTTTTTGCTGCATCTGCTGCGCCTGGGCCAGCAGCTGCGACATATCGCCTCCGGGTTGCATGACAATTCCCTCGCATCTTGATATCGAGTTGGTTTCGCCTGTGGATAGCGGGCGATTCGAAACACCCAGCGTAGACGGCGCGGCGATACCTTTGCGCTGTGAACGTACGAGCTAGCCTACGTGTCGGGATCCGATTGGTCGTTGGCGTACTCGTCGCGGCTATGACGGCGGTCAGCCCGACGGCCACGGGTTCCCCCTCTGGCACCGCCAATATCGCCGGCATGGTGGTGTTCATCGACCCCGGCCACAACGGCGCCAACGACGCATCCATCGGCCGGCAGGTGCCCACCGGTCGCGGCGGCACCAAAGACTGCCAGGCCAGCGGAACATCGACCAACAGCGGCTACCAGGAGCACACCTTTACCTGGGACACCGCGCTGCGGGTCCGCGCCGCGCTGAATGCGCTGGGAGTCCGGACCGCCATGTCACGCGCCAACGACAATGCGCTGGGACCGTGCGTCGATGAGCGCGCCAACATGGCCAATGCGTTGCACCCAAACGCGGTCCTGAGCATCCACGGCGACGGCGGGCCTGCGTCCGGGCGCGGATTCCACGTCAATTACTCGGCCCCACCGCTGAACGCTGCGCAGTCCGGACCGTCGATTCAGTACGCCCGAATCATGCGCGACCAGATGCAGGCCTCGGGCATTCCGCCGGCGAACTACATCGGCCAGGAGGGCCTGTACGGGCGTTCCGACCTGGCCGGCCTGAACCTGGCGCAGTACCCGTCGATCCTGGTCGAGTGCGGCAACATGAAAAATCCGGCGGATTCGGCGCTGATGGAGTCCCCCGAGGGCAGGCAGAAATACGCCGACGCACTGGTCCGCGGCATCGCGGGGTTCCTGGCCACCCAGGGCCAGGCGCGCTAGCCCGCTAACCCGCGCTCAGCGTTCGTTTGCCTCGCCGAACGTGGGCCATATGGACGAAAATCCGTCGGAACGCGTGCATATCCCCCACGTTCGACGAGCCCTGAACGGCTCACGACGCTAGCGCTCCAGCTCCTTCTTCAGGTTGGCCAGCACCTCGCCCTGGATTTTCCTCAGCCCCAGCGGGGCAAAGGTCTTTTCGAAGAAGCCCGCGACGCCGCCCGCGCCGTTCCAGTTGGTCTTCATGGCGACGCTGCATCCGGGTCCCGCGGGAGCCACCGTCCAGGTGGTGACCATGGAAGAGTTCGCGTCCTTCTCGATGACGGTGTGGCCGGCGACATCAACGTCGACCTGCACATCGCGAACGCGTGATTTGGTCGCCTGCAGCTTCCACCTGGCGACGGTGCCCGCTCCCTGGCCCCCCTGCACCACCTGGTACTCGCTGTACCGCGACGACAGAATCTTCGGGCGGACATTCTGATAGTCGGCCACTGCGACGAGTGTGGCCTCGGGCTCAGCGTTGATCAAGATCGTGCTGGCTGCGCTCACCTGTCCCATCAGGCGCAACTCCTTTGTTGTGAATGCCGTGCCGCCCGCGCGCGGATGCACGGGGCGTCGTCCCCGACTAGGGTATATGTGGTGCCTGTTCAAGCTTCCGCACTGGCCACACACACGGCGGGCGTCGAGCGGTTGTTGGCGAGCTATCGATCAATCCCCGCCACGGCGTCCGTCCGGCTCGCCAAGCCCACCTCAAATCTGTTCCGGGCCCGCACCAAACGCGATGCGCCCGGCCTGGATACCTCGGGTTTGACGGGCGTCATCAACGTCGATCCCGAAGCCCGCACCGCCGATGTGGCCGGCATGTGCACCTACGAGAACCTGGTCGCAGCCACCCTGCCTTACGGCCTTACGCCGCTGGTGGTTCCGCAGCTGAAGACCATCACCCTCGGCGGTGCGGTCACCGGCCTGGGCATCGAGTCGGCGTCTTTCCGCAACGGTCTGCCACACGAATCGGTGCTGGAGATGGATATCCTCACCGGCGCTGGCGAATTGCTCACCGTATCCCCCGACCAGCACTGCGATCTGTACCGCGCGTTCCCCAATTCCTATGGAACGCTGGGATATTCAACGAGGCTTCGGATCGAGCTGGAGGCGGTTGCGCCGTTCGTCGCGCTGCGGCACATCCGATTCCACTCGGTGGCCAAGCTGGTCGCGGCGATGGAGCGCATCATCGACACCGGCGGCCGCGACGGCGTCCCGGTCGACTATCTCGACGGTGTGGTGTTCAGCGCCGACGAGAGCTATCTGTGCGTCGGCAAGCGCACCGCCACCCCGGGCCCGGTCAGCGACTACACCGGAAAAAACATCTACTACCGGTCGATCCAGCACGACGGGGCCGGGAGCCCAGGCGTTGAAAGCGTCAAGGAGGACCGGCTGACGATCCATGACTACCTCTGGCGCTGGGACACCGATTGGTTTTGGTGCTCACGCGCGTTCGGTGCACAAAATCCGCGGCTGCGACGCTGGTGGCCGCGCCGCTACCGGCGCAGCAGCTTCTACTGGAAGCTGGTGGGCCTGGACCAGCGCTTCGGCATCGCGGACCGGATCGAGAAGCGCAACGGTCGTCCGCCACACGAGCGGGTGGTCCAGGACGTCGAGGTGCCGCTGGAACGAACCCGCGAGTTCGTGGAGTGGTTCGGCGACAATGTGCCCATCGAGCCGATCTGGTTGTGCCCGTTGCGACTTCGCGACCATTCCACTTCACCAACTGCCTGGCCGCTGTATCCGATCCAGGCGGACCGCACCTACGTCAACATCGGGTTCTGGTCCTCGGTGCCGGCCGGCGCCACCGAGGGCGCGACCAACCGGATGATCGAGGCCAAGGTGAGTGAGCTCGACGGACACAAGTCGCTGTACTCTGACTCTTTCTACACCCGCGACGAGTTTGAAGAGCTCTACGGCGGGGAGACCTACAAGACAGTGAAGAAGACCTACGATCCCGATTCACGTCTGCTCGATCTCTACGCAAAGGCGGTGCAACGACGATGACGACAACCAGGGAGCCCGAGCAGCTCGCCACCGGCAAACTGAGCCTGGCCGAGGTCTTGGCGCTCTTCACCGATGCGCGGCAGCCACTGAAGTTCACCGCGTACGACGGCAGCGTCGCCGGACACGAGGATGCCGAACTGGGGCTGGATCTTCGCACGCCCCGCGGGGCCACCTACCTGGCCACGGCCCCCGGCGAACTGGGCCTCGCCCGCGCGTACATATCGGGTGACCTGCAGACATACGGCGTTCATCCCGGCGACCCTACGAGCTGCTCAAGACCCTGACCGATCGGGTCGAGTTCAAACGGCCGTCGTTGCGGGTACTGGCCAACGTCGTCCGTTCCATCGGGGTCGAGCATTTGATGCCGATCGCGCCGCCGCCGCAGGAGTCGCCGCCCCGGTGGCGCCGGGTCGCCGACGGCGTGATGCACAGCAAGACGCGTGACGCCGGGGCCATCCACCACCACTACGACGTCTCCAACACGTTCTACGAGTGGGTGCTCGGCCCGTCGATGACCTACACCTGCGCGGTCTATCCCAACGCCGACGCGACCCTGGAAGAGGCGCAGGAGAACAAGTACCGGCTGATCTTCGAGAAGCTGCGGCTAGAACCGGGCGACCGGCTGCTCGACGTCGGCTGCGGCTGGGGCGGCATGGTCCGCTACGCCGCCCGACGCGGTGTCCGGGCCATCGGCGCCACCTTGTCGGCCGAACAGGCCAAGTGGGCGCAGCAAGCCATCGAGGACCAAGGGCTCTCGGACTTGGCCGAGGTGCGGCATTCCGACTACCGCGACGTGGGTGAGACGGGGTTCGACGCGGTGTCCTCGATCGGGCTGACCGAGCACATCGGCGTCAAGAACTACCCCGCCTACTTCGGCTTCCTCAAGTCGAAGCTGCGCACCGGCGGTCTGTTGCTCAATCACTGCATCACCCGGCACGACAACAAGCAGACCTCCTTTGCCGGCGGCTTCACCGACCGCTACGTCTTCCCGGACGGGGAGCTGACCGGCTCGGGCCGCATCGTCACCGACATCCAAGACGTCGGTTTGGAGGTGCTGCACGCCGAGAACTTGCGCCATCACTACGCGATGACCCTGCGTGACTGGTGCCGCAACCTCGTCGAGCACTGGGACGACGCGGTCACCGAGGTCGGCCTGCCCGTCACCAAGGTGTGGGGTTTGTACATGGCGGCGTCGCGAGTGGCGTTCGAACAAAACAACCTTCAGCTGCATCACGTCCTGGCGGCCAAGGTGGACACATGGGGCAGCGACAACCTGCCGTTGCGGCCCTGGTGGAAGCCTTAAAGGCATTAACCGCCGTCTATCCGGCGCGCACCTAATTCGTTCTGCAGCAGTTCGAGTGCAACCTCTTCCGGGTCGCGACGCGGCGCCGACGGGTCGCTGCGGCCCGCCTCGGCGAGCATGCCCTCCTCGTCCTCGTCCGGCACGGCGCCGCGGTCGGTCGGGTCGGCCACGCCAGGGACGGGCGCTTCCACCTTGGGCACCGCCTCCGCGGCCTGGGGACCGCCGGCTTGGGGACCACTGGGCTCGCGTCCCCGCCGGCGGACGGTACCCCCACGGCCAACGTCGGCGCTCCGACCTCGCAGCGCACCCGCCAGTTCACCCCCAAGGCGTCCTTGAGCGCCTCGGCGATGACGTCGGCGTTGCGCTGTTCAGACAGCCGCTTGGCCAGCGGCGCCGAGTCATGCGTCAGCACCAGCGTGTTGCCTTCGATCGCATGGACGGTGGCACCCGCCAGCATCACCTCGGTGGTGCGACTGCGCTGGCGCACCTTGTCGCGCACCGTCGACCACATGCTCCGCACCGCGGCCGCGCTGGGTTCACCCGGGACCGGGTCAGCTTCGCGGGCCGGCGCCGGAGCCGGTTCGGCAGGAGCAGGTTCGACGGGAGCCGCGGCCGGAGCCGGCGCCGGTTCGCTGGCGGGCTTGCGCTGCGGTTTGGGCTCGGCCGAAGGCGCGGGGGCGGGGATCGAGATGTCCAGGCGGGTCTCGATCCGCTCGACGCGTTGCAGCAGCGCCGACTCGGCGTCGCTGGCCGACGGCAACAGCAGTCGTGCGCAGACCACTTCGAGCAGCAAACGCGGCGCCGTCGCGCCGCGCATCTCACCCAGCCCGGCCTGCACCACCTCGGCGTAGCGAGTCAGAGTGGCTGGCCCGATTCGGGCCGCCTGGTCTCGCATCCGGTCCAGCACGTCCTCCGGCGCATCCACTACGCCGCGGGCTATCGCGTCGGGAACCGCTTGCAGCACAATGAGATCGCGGAATCGCTCCAGTAGGTCGATGCCGAAGCGCCGGGGGTCGTGGCCGGCGTCGATCACCGATTCCACCGCGCCGAACAATGCCGCGGCGTCTCCGGCGGCGAGAGCCTCGATGGCGTCGTCGATCAATGCGACGTCGGTGGCGCCCAGCAACCCCAGCGCGCGCTGATAGGTCACGTGATCACCCTCGGCTCCGGCCACCAGCTGGTCCAGCACCGATAAGGTGTCGCGCGGCGAGCCTCCGCCGGCACGGATCACAAGCGGATACACCGCATCGTCGACGATCACCCCCTCCTGCTCGCAGATCCGCGCGATCAGCGCCCGCATGGTGCGCGGTGGCAGCAGCCGGAACGGGTAATGATGGGTGCGCGATCGGATCGTCGGCAGTACCTTCTCCGGTTCGGTCGTGGCAAAGATGAAGATGAGGTGTTCGGGCGGTTCCTCCACGATCTTGAGCAGCGCGTTGAATCCCGCGGTGGTGACCATGTGGGCTTCGTCGACGATGAAGACCCGGTAACGCGACTGCGCCGGCGCGTAGAACGCGCGGTCCCGTAGCTCGCGGGTGTCGTCCACGCCGCCGTGGCTGGCCGCGTCCAGCTCCACCACGTCGATGCTGCCGGGCGCATTGGGCGCCAACGCCACACACGAATCGCAAACGCCGCACGGGGTGGCCGTCGGTCCCTGCGCACAGTTCAACGACCGGGCCAGGATGCGCGCCGACGACGTCTTTCCGCAGCCACGCGGCCCCGAGAACAGGTACGCATGGTTGATCCGGCCGGCTTCCAACGCGATGGACAGCGGCTCGGTGACGTGCTCCTGCCCCACCACTTCGGCGAAGGTTGCCGGACGGTACTTGCGGTAGAGGGCCACGGTCAGCAGGCTACCGGCGCGCGGTGACGACGCAGACCCCAGTGACCCTCCGACGAGTTGAGCTTGCGCTGGGGGCGGAGGTTACTGGGCGGACTTTTGCGCTGTGAGCGCAGAGTCAATCCGGGATTCGGTGGCCGCCAGCAGCGCACACGTGGCCAGCCCGTCGACGGCGTCGCGCAGGTCCGATAGCGGCGGGAAGGTGGGCGCGATCCGGATGTTCTTGTCGTCCGGGTCTTTTCGCAGCGGGAAGGACGCACCCGCCTCGGTGACGGCGATACCCGCCTCCTTGGCCAGGGCGACGGTCCGCCGCGCCGTGCCGGGCAACACGTCGAGACTGATGAAGTAGCCACCCTTGGGCTCGGTCCAGGAGGCGATCTTGGAGTCGGCCAGCCGCTTTTCCAGGATGTCCAGCGCCAACGCGAATTTCGGCGCCAGTATCTGCTGATGACGCAGCATGTGCAGGCGTACCCCGTCGGCATCCCCGAAGAACAGCAGGTGACGCAGCTGGTTGACCTTATCCGGGCCGATCGACTTCTTCGCCGCATACTGCAAGTACCAGGCGATATTGCCCAGCGATCCGCCCAGGAAGCCGACACCGGCGCCGGCGAAGGTGATCTTCGAGGTGGACGTGAAGATGTACGGCCGGTTGGGGTTGCCGGCCTTGGCGGCCAGCCCGAGCACGTCGACCTGGCGGACGAAATCCAGCGTCAGGGTGTGCACCGGGTACGCGTTATCCCAGAACAACCGGAAGTCATTGGCGGCCGTCCGCATCTGGACGAGCCGGCGAGCCGTCTCCCAGGAGTAGGTGACGCCGGTGGGGTTGCCGAACACCGGTACCGTCCACATCCCCTTGATGGCGGGGTCGACGGCGACCAGCTCCTCGATCAGATCGACGTCCGGGCCCTCCTCCAGCATCGGGATCGGGATCATCTCGATGCCGAGCGTCTGGCTGATGGAGAAATGCCGGTCGTAGCCGGGCACGGGACAAAGGAACTTAACCTTCGGTTCGTCCTTCCAGGGACGCGGCGAGTCCACGCCGCCGTGCAGCATCGAGAAGACGACAATGTCGTGCATCAACTCCAGGCTGGAGTTGTTCCCCGCGATCAGGTTTTGCACCGGCATGCCGAGCAGCTCGGCGAAGATGGCCCGCAATCCGGGCAGGCCGTGCAGCCCGCCGTAGTTGCGGGTGTCGGTGCCCTCCTCGTCGCGGTAATCGTCTCCCGGCAGGCTCAGCAGCCGATTGGACAGGTCGAGCTGCTCCGCGCACGGTTTGCCGCGAGTCAGATCCAAGGCCAGCTTCATGGCCTGCAGCTCGGCATAATCCTGCTGGTGGCGCGCGTGCAGGGCGGTTAGTTCATCGGGGCTGAGGGAATCGAATGACACCATGCGCATTCTAGGGGCTCTTTCGAAGTCCTAAAGCATGTCGAACAACTGGCTGCGGTCCAGTCGCCGCAGTAGTAGGGCGATTTGGCTGAGGACCAGAAAGCCCTCGTGCGCTGCGAGGGTGACTTCGTAGTGGCGGGGGCCAAACCCATCACGCCCAATATCGATCCCCGGACCCCCAAGCAGCAGGCCGGGCCACCAACGTCCGCCGACGGGACGGCTCTGACCAGGGGGCACCTCCCGCTTGCGGGGGACACCCCACGCGTGCCGGTGAAACCGACCCGAATGACGCGGGAACCGACGTTCACACCGCACCAGCGGCCTGAACCGACGACGCCCGAGAAGGGCGGTGCCGGACACTCGCCGCAGTTGTTCGACACGCTTTAGGGGACCCCGCGCACCCGACAGAGCCCGTTGACCCTTGCTGCCTTCCGGCCCTGGGGGAGTTCACAGGATAGACGCCGCGCGGGGTCCAACGCGAGTGTAGTACCTGTGTCGGACCGGTCCGCGGCGGCCGCGGGCCGGTCGGCCAGAAATAGCCGCTACCATAGCGACGGAGGATTCGCCTAGTGGCCTATGGCGCTCGCCTGGAACGCGGGTTGGGTTAACAGCCCTCGCGGGTTCAAATCCCGCATCCTCCGCAATTACCCGCGGTGCGGGCAGACACGATGTAGGTTCTGGTGGGCTTGGGCTGGTCAGGCTGGCCGGATCTCACCGGCATGAGGAGGGGCATGGGGCGAAAAGTCGCCATCCCGTGGCACGCGGGGTTTTCGATCGTTGCCGGCGTCCTCTACTTCTATTTTGTGTTGCCCCGTTGGCAAGAGCTGATGGGCGAAACCTCACACGGGGTGGGGACGACGCTTCGGATCGTGACCGGCGCACTGATCGGCCTGGCCGCGCTGCCGGTGGTGTTCACGCTGCTGCGCACCCGCAAGCCGGAGCTCGGGACCCCGCAGCTGGCACTGTCGCTAAGGACCTGGTCGATCGTGGGCCACGTGCTGGCCGGGGTATTGATCACCGGCACCGCGATCAGCGAGATCTGGTTCAGCCTCGATAACGCCGGACAGTGGTTGTTCGGGATCTACGGAGCCGCTGCCGCGATCGCAGTGCTCGGTTTTTTCGCCTTCTACCTGTCGTTTGTCGCTGAGCTGCCGCCGCCACCGCCGAAACCGATCAAGCCGAAGCAACCCAAACAGCGTCGTGTTCGCGGTCGCAAGAAGGGCGACGAGGCTGACATGGACGCCGAAGACGCCGAAGACGCCGAAGAGGCTGAAGAGGCCGAAGAGGCTGAAGAGGCTGAAGAGGCTGAAGAAACCGCCGAAACAGAAGAAGCCGCCGAAACAGAAGAAGCCGAGGAGGCCGACGCGGAGACCGTCGAAGCCGAGGCCGCCGAGACCGTCGAGGCCGAGACACCGGAAGAGACCGTCGAGGCCGAGACACCGGAGGAGACCGTCGAGGCCACCGCCCCGAGCCCCGAAAAGGCCGAGGAAACCCAGCGCGGATTGCGCAACCGACGCCCGACGGGGAAGGCGTCGCATCGGATGCGCAGGCGCACGCGGGGCGGCGTCGCCCTGGACGAATAACGGAGAATCAGTCGCGGCGCCGAAGGCGCTCGAGGGAGTCTGCCATGCGCTGGCGCGTCTCGTCGGCGCCCCACAACTGGCGGACCTCGCGGTCGATGCCGTGACCATCGCTTATCCGCGCCAGGGTAGGCGCCCGCAGCTGGGCTTTCGTGTGGGCGTAGGCGACCGCCGAGATCTCGCCAAGGTCTGCTGCCTCCGCCTCCGCCGCCCCCACGAGGTCTTCGGCGACGACGCGGTGGGCAAGTCCGCCGGCGACGGCGTCGTCCCCGCGGTAGAGGCGCCCACCGAGCAGCACTTCCTCGGCGTGGCGTCCGCACGCGTAGCGCACCACCTCCAGCGCGGCGGCCGGAAACGGCACGCCGACGCGAACCTCCGTTGCCCCGATCTGCGCGTCGGGGCTGATCAGGCGGCGGTCGCAGGCGCAGGCAAACACACACCCGCCCGCGATGGCGGCGCCGTCGATCGCGGCCACCGTCGGCCCCGGATAGCAGAACATCGCGACGAAGGCGGCGGACAGGGCCGGGATGAGCCGATCGGTGTAGTCGGCCCCACCCTGCTGCACGCGTTTGAGGTCAACCCCGGCGGAGAACACCGAGCCGGCGCCGGTGACGACGAGCGGGCCGGCGCCCGAACGCTGCAGCTCACAAATGGCTTCGGTCAGCTCTTCCAGGAACTCGACATCGAGGGCGTTGACGGGCCCCGACGAAAGCGTGAGCACCCGCACCGTAACCGGCCCCGTTTTCAAGGCCTGGATCTCAATCACAAGAGTTCCCGGGTTACTTTGGGCGGCTCAACGACACCAGGATGACCGGAATGTCGGTGTTCTCGTCGGTGTGATAGCTCGCGCACACCCGGTGGTAGCCGTCGGCGATCTGCAGCGGAACACCCGTCACCAGATCACCCCGGACCAGCAGGATGGGCGACAGCGCTTGCCCCTTTTTGATCTTGGATAGGTCCGCGGCGACGTGCGGATTGTCATCGGGCAGCAGCCGCAGCCGGGCTCCCCGAAGAATGTCCTTGGCCTTCTTGTGCACGATGGTTCCGGCTTGCAGCCGCTTCGTCAGTTTCTCCACCGTACCCGAGTCCGCGAGCAGGTCCAGGTAGTCGGCTGCCGCCGGGAAGTCGTGGGACTCCGGCACTTCCAGCCATTTCACGCTGGCCATCGGGCGTCTCCCTTCATCGGGCCGTGTCGCAGCCTACCGGGTCCACACCAAAAATTGGGATCGGTAGCGACTTGGGCGTCCTGTACTTGCTCCCATGACGACGCCAACGGGGCGGCGCCATGAACGGAAGGAAGTTCAGTGAAACGTCTTATTGCGACAGCGATCGCAACCGTCGGCTGTGCATCGGCACTGGTGGCATGCTCCAGCGGCGGCCCCACGGCCGGCCCTGCCTCCAGCGTCTCCACCGCCGCCGGGGGTGCGACGGTGCAGGTGGCGGGCAGCCCGCTGGCGGGTTTGGACCCCAACACGGTGACCTGCGTCAAGCAGGGCGGCAAGATCAACATCGGCAGCGGAACGGCGGCCGCCGGTGGCAAGCAGGCCCTGGCCGTCGTGATGACCGACGAGGCCACCCCGAAGGTGGAGTCCCTGCTCATGGTCGTCGACGGCAACGCGCTGTCCGTCTCCAACGGCATGGGCGCCAAGACCGGCTCGGCGGATGTCAAGGTCGACGGCAAGACGTACACCATCACCGGTCAGGCGCAGGGCGCCGACATGAAGAACCCGATGGCCGGAATGATCACCAAGGACTTCAACATCAAGGTGACGTGTGGTTGATCGGTAGGACTCGCCGGAGCGGCGGACGTGCTTCACTCACACGCCCGCCGCTCCGGCACCGGACTTATGATGCAGCCGTGTCGATCCCCGGCGAATTAGAACGCGCGCGTCGGCTGGCGTTTGCCGCCGACGAGGTCGCGGCCAAGGAGCTGCTGGTGTCGCTGGTACCTGCGATCGAACAGGCCGACCGAGACGATCTCATGCTGGAAGCCTTTGCCCAGCTGGGCGAGATCTACCTGGCCCGAGGCGCGAATGACGGAGCGCGAGAATGCATCCGGCGCATCCGCGACTGCCTGGCCATCTACTCGGCGATCAGGGCGGGCACGATGCCGGAGGCGGCCGGACAGGTCAGGATGTCCGACGCCGACGTCGCGCGGATGATCTGCCGGTATTCGCGGCGAGCCCAGTTCCTGCAGACCGGACTGGCCGCCGCACTCGGCGATCACGAGGAGGCCGAGAAGGCCCTGGCCGCCCTGGCCGACACCGCTGGGGATTTTGCCGACCTCGCCGACGAGCACGCCTACCTGGTGACCTATGCGCGGGTGCTGTGCGCGATCGCGTTGTGCGACGACGACCTGCATGTGCGGGCGCTTCCGTTGTGGGAGCGGGTGCGCGACGCCCTCAACGATCCGGCCCACCTGAACGGCACCCAGTTCGCCGACCATCTCCGGGTTGCCGCGGCCACGGCGTACGGCAGGTTCTGCGTAGAGACCGGACGGTTGTCCGAAGCGCAGCCCTGGCTGCGTCGCGCGGAGGCCCGGGCGCAGGCGAACGGATGGGAACTGGCAACCGCAAGAACACAATTGGAACAAGCCGCGGCGTCCTGGTCAACACGCGACCGCGTGACGACCGAACGACTGGTGTCGGAAGCCTATCCGGTCATCGCCCGGCACGCCCGCGCGCACGACGTATCCCGCTGCTGGCTGTATCTCGGTCTCACCCGGCTGGGCGGCGGCGCCCTGCAGGCGGCCGACGAGTGCTGGGAACATGCCGAGCGGCACTGGCGGGAGCTGGGCAAGCCGCTGCACATTCACCGTATTCTGCTGCAGCGCAGCTGGATAGCGATATTCCGCGGCCAGTTCGCCGTCGCGGTCGAGCTGATCGCCCAAGCGCGGGAATGGCTCGACTCGTCGCCGCGCAGCAGTTGGCTGCAATACGCCCAGCTCGACAACCACCTGGGCACCGTGTGGCGGGCGGATGCCTTGGCGGACCTCGGTTTCGACGCGGCGGTTGACCCCACAGACACGTGGCAGGAAGCCGAAGCCAAACACGCCGCGGCACTCGGCGTCACCCGGGCGGCGATCGACAGCCCGGAATTCCGCCGCGCGGCCACCAAACTCGAACAGGCCGCCGAACTCAAGGTGCCGGCCGCGCTGGCGGTCGACTCGGTGCGGTATTCGATCGCCGACGCCGACGCGAGATCCCGATGGGCGAGCCATGTTTCGGCGCCCATCCTGGCGGGCGCCTTTGCCGTGGCCTGGGAGTGGAACAACACCGAGCTGATCAGCGAGCTGGTCGAATACCATAGCGCGCGAGGAACTTTCAGTAGCGACCCGCAGGGACAGGATGTTGGGCAGGAAATCCGCGAATGGGAATCCACCGCCACCGCGCCGGTTCTCTTCGACGCTGACGAGCTGGTCACGGCCCAAACTGTGCTGGCCCAAGTTGCGCTAGCCGGCCCGTCCTCGCGTGGCGGCGTTTCGCTGACCCGGCTCGGCCCGTTGCCGCCGTTGCAGATGCAGCCGGATGAGCCGGCGATCATGAGCCACTATCGCGCGCTGGCGTTGCAGCGATACGGCCGTGACGTCACGGCCGGCGAACCCGCCTGGTCGACGTGGCCCTGACCCTGGTCCTGCGATTCGCCGACGTCGGGGTCGCCACGTACGCCAGCTTGCGAATCGTCGGACAGCCGTCGCGAACCGTCGCCTGGGTGGTGGACGAGCCGCTGCTGCTCACGGCGCTGCGGGAGCTGACCGATGCGTTGCCCGAGCCACGCGAATCCGAGAGCCGGCGCGACGCCATCGAGCGGGCATTGAGCAGGGGTCCTTTCGCGTCACCGGACACCGAACTGACGGTTGCCTACATCCTGGGCGTGCTGCTGATCGGTGCGGCCGGCTGGCAGTTGCTGTTGGAGTGCCTCGACAGCGCCGCGCGCGGTGCTGTTCGTCTCCCCCAGCGCCCGTCTCGCCCGGGTGCCCTGGGGGCTGCTGGCGTTGCCCAAGTCGGGACCGAGCGCGGAAGAGTTGGTGCGCGCCCGGCAGGAAGCCTTCACCAGAACCGGCGTGGCTCCTGCCCAAATCCCTTGGCAGCTGGCCGATATCAGGGAACACACGGACGGCTATCGGCTGATGGAATTGGTCGACGTGCTGATGGCGGTGCCACAGAACATCGTGCACTCGCCGCGATCGCCCGCGGGGTGGGACGCCAGGCAAGACGGTCCGCCGGTGCTGGTCCTCGACCCACGGGTGCCCGGGCAGCTGCCCGACTCGGCGCTCGGGTCGGTGCTCGGCAGACCATCGGCACAGTCGCCGGTGGCGGCGCACTTCACCGAATTGATGCGGCACCGGGCGGTGCTGCCGACCGTCGATACCGTGGTCGAGCTGTTCCGGCGTCCGGACGCCGACCGCAGGTGGCTGGCCAAGCTGCTCTCCCAGGCCTCTCAGGCCCCCAGCCGGCTCCTGTACGTCGGCCACGCAAGTTCGGGGGACAGTTCAGCAAATAAAGGCGCCGACCGGGCCGCGCTGCACCTCGCCTGTACGGCGGAGATCCCCGGAGACGCCGATGCCATCGGGGACCACCGACCACTGACCGCGTCGGACCTGATGTCGTTGCGGTTGCCGATGCCACCCCGGGTGGCCCTGCTGGCCTGCGCATCGGGCGGCGACTATCAATTCGACGAGGCGACCGGCCTGGTCGCGGCGATGATCCTGGGCGGCGCCCAGCTGGTCACCGCCACCCTGTGGTCGCTGCCCACCACGGCGGCCTACCGGCAGTTTGCCGGGCCCGGCGGTGATCCGATGTCTGACGTGATCGTCGCCGTCGATCACGCACACCAAGCCGCGGAGGCGGGGTGCGCGGTGAATCGCTGGCAACGGGAGCAGATGCGGCGCTGGCGCGATGGTGACGTCACGGCCAACCCGCTTTATTGGGGCGCGCTGGTCAGTTTCGCCGTCGACGGCGCGCGCTGACTTCATACCCTGATTTTTCAGCCGGGATCGTGTCGAGGTCGGTGTGGGTGGTCAGCAGGGCCAGGGCGGCTCCAAACTTCTTCCCCCAAACTTAGCAACTAGCCTCTCGCGCAAAGCTTTTGTTATTTCTCCTCGGTAGTCCTGAACAGGCATCCACTTTGTCGACCCAGGCCAGCAGCGCCCGGGCGAGTGCTTCTTCGCGGCCATAGAACCGTTGCGATGGAACCGGCACGCTGACCGCCACCCATTCCTCATCCACGCGCAGCGCCGTGCCCACGGCGCAGACGCCGTCGGTCTGCTCTTCGCGGTCAAAGGCGACGCCCTCTCGTCGGATGCGTTCGAGGTCCCTGCGCAGCGCCGCCAGGGTGGTGACGGTGCTCCCGGTAAGCGGCACCAGCCGACTGGGCAACGCCTTGGCCAGCCGATCGGGCGTCATCGAGGCCAGCAGCGCTTTGCCGTTGGCGCAGCAGTACAGCGGGAACGACTCCCCCACCGCGCTGATGGCCCGCAGCCGACGCGCCGAAACCACCTGGTCGATGAAGCTGGCCCGGTCCCCGTCGAGGATCGACAGGTCCACGGTCTCGTTTAGTTCGCGCGAGAGCTCCGTCAAGAACGGGCGCATGTCTGTCACCACGCCGAGTCGCACCGTACGGGCCATCCGCGCAATCTCCGGGCCGAGCCGGTAGGGACCACGGGCCCCACCCGAGGCCACCAGGCCTTCGTCCTCCAGGGCGTTGAGCATCCGGCTCACCGTGGAGCGCGCCATCCTCAACCGCTCACCGATCTCGGCCTGGCTCAGCCCGCCGGGATGGGCCTGCAACACCCGCAGCATCGCGGCCGCCCGGGCGATGACCTGGATGCCGGTACCGCGAGCGCCACCGTCGTCGGTGTGAATGTTTACCACTGACCTCCTGGCAGTTGTAACAGGGCCTCGGCCCCCTCGACCGGGGCGACCGGCGCCGGCCGCCACGGCCAGCATTTCTGGTCCGGTGGTCACAAAAGACATGGGCTTCTCCTTAGACCCTTTGGGCAACAGGCCGACACTGGCTTGGGGGTGTTCGGGGCGCGCCGACGTCGTGTGCCCTAGCCCCGACCTAGCCCCCGAATTTTCTGGGCGGTGATCAGGATCTCACTCAGACCTTTAGAGATTCTTTACTGATCATCAAGCAAATCGTGTGCGGCAGCGCACAAAGCACATGACCGGACTCGGCCTTCGTCTACGACAACACCTTTCAACGGATCAGGGATCGTTCCGCGCACGAGTACTCACAGACCAGTTGCATGCGGTAGGTGGCGCGGCCATTGATGACGGTGCGCACAATCCGCCTCGAGAGCACCTTGCCCGTCGCGATCAGCGTCTCGTTCTCGGTGAGCTCGGCTCAGATCGGGCTCAGACCCTTCGCGCGCGCACGGCCAGCACATCGTCGGGCAGCGAAAGCTGCTCGCGGGCAGCGGGATCGAACGCAACCAGAACGACTAGCCCAGGGCGCAGCATCGAGGTGTCGGTATCGTCGTCGCACTGCGCCAATTTTCCGACGAACGTCTCGCCGGAGACCGACACCACCTCGATGAAAACCTGGCGCTCGCCTGCGGCCGTTGCGGATTCGTCCTTGCCGATCTTGCGCACAGTGCCGACTCCGACGGCACGGCCATCCTCGGAGAGGTGCCGTGGCTCGGACACCACCCAGCCAACCAGCGCTAACGCCAGGACCACACAGCTGACACCGATGAATGTGTTCCACAGATCTTGAAAAGCGAGGAATAGGACCGCGGTTGCGATCAGCGCGATCTCGGCGCCCACTAGCAGCAGCATCGACTTCTTCATACGACCAGGCTGCAGGCGCCGACCGGCTACCGAACCCAACTTTTTCGGACTTTTTTGGGTGCCAATATCTTTGGATTGCCCCTATCCTGTGCTGATGAACGCGGGTCCGCAGGTGGCGACGGCTGTCGCGGTGGGTTGCCCGCGCCGGGCGGTGATCGACCAGGCATGGCGGGCGATCGGCCCCGGCGTCGAGGTGCTCAGCAGCGACGACGGCGGCCCGTTGAGCCGCACGGTCAAGCGGATCATCGACCCGTTGGTGCTGCGCCTGCGTTCGAACCCGCAGTATTCGCTCCCAGTCGTGACCCCGGACGCGGCCGCGGCAATGCACGACCTCATCGTCCGCAACTCTGCCCAATTGCGCGCCGCCGCAACATGGTTCGAGACCCTGAAACTCGAGCGCCGCCGATCACGGATTCGCACCGGAAACGCCCAAGAACTGTATTTCCCGGTTTGCTTCGAGCTAGCGGTAACCAAGGGCGCACCCGCGCCGCACGATCACGAAACGGCGGCCCTGGTACTGCAGGACATCCACCAGGGCCGCGACCGCACCGCGATCGAGGTGCTCCAGCGTTACGTGGCAAGCCCCGAGGTCGTCGCCACGTTGGCCGATCAGCTCGACAGCAGCTGGCGTGATGTGCGGGCCGGCGAGACCGTTATCGGCCCGTTTCTGGCCGAGCTCGGCACCGTGCTCGGGCCGGCCGGCAGCCCCGCGAGAAGCCACAGCACGGCGACAGCACGCCAGCGAGTCTGGTCAGCCATGATCGCCGACGTCACGCCGTACAACCTGGGCGCGCTGGCCCGCGCCGAAGGAGCCGAGTTGCCCTGGTCGATCGTTGCGCTGGGCCTGAGTTCCGTTGCACCGCAACGGAAGCCGAAGATATGTGGCGGCCCGGCCGGCCCCGACAGCGATCGTCCGCTGGATCGCAGCGTGGTGGACCGGGTGCGCGCGACATTGCGGCGCGCCCTGGACCGCGACGCGTTGCCCGACGTCCCGCTGTTGTGCGCCGAGGAGGTCGACCGGGCCTGCGCGCCGTGGGGGCTGCTGGGCGAGGACAAACAGGCCACGCTGGTGGCCGGCATCGAGGTCGCGGTTCAGCTCGCGCCGTTGGACCGATCCGTCGCCAGCCGCTATGCGTTGGCGGCGCAGATCCAGGCCCGGCTGCGCAAGGAGGCGTATGTCCTGCACGCCCGGCGCTACCTGGCCGAGGGCGGCCCCATCCATCCGCGCCAACGGCAGGTGATCGACGACCTCGCCGCATACCCGCAGCCGTACCTGAGCCGGCTGTGGGCGCGCCTGCACGGACGCGACGTCTGGCAGGAGCCCTGCGACGACGTCGACGACGTGCGGTCCCTGCTCGAGGGGGTCGCCAGGTCGGTCAGCCTCGACCACCGGCAACGGATCAAGGCGATGCTGGAATTGCAGGTGGCCGGATGAGATTGGTCGCCGATTCCGGGCTGTGGAGCATCGGTCCCACCGTCGCAACGACGCCGCTGGTCGCGGTGTTGGAGGTCAGCGGCGCGGTGCTGTCCTGGACGATCGACGAGCCGCCCGACGCAACCCACATCACCTTTACCGACCCGTCTCGCGCCGACTGGCTGTGGCGGGTTGTCGGCGAGGCCGGGCACGTGGCCGTTGCATCGGCGCTGGACCCAATGGCCGCCGCGGACCAGGCGCGCATCATCGAGCTCACCGGCGTCGACATCCTGCCGGGATCGGTAGGGCCGCTGCGCAGGCTGGCCGTGGGCCATTGGCTGCGGCGGTGGTGGCCCGCCAGTGGACGCGACGGCATCGCCGGCCTGGACCGCGCCCTGCTCGACGTCGAGGTGGCGTTGCTGACCGCCGGCGCGCAGGGCTTCTTCACCGACGACACCCTGGATTCGGATGTGGCCGAGCTGCTGGCGCCGCACGCCCCGGCCCTGATCCTGCATGTCCGGGATGGCGATCCGCGGATACGGGACCTGGTGCGAGCCGGCGCCGGGCTTGCCGACGAGGTCGGCGTCGATGGCATCGGATGGACGGAACTGTTTGCCGCTCTGGGTGATTCGAGTGCAGTTCCGGAACTGCCGACCGGGCGCCGAGACGACTACGCCTTGGCCGCCGGCGCCGACGCGGGACCCCGGGGACCTGGTGATGCGGCTCCGCTCGGCCGTGGTGTCGCGTCCATCGACTGGGGCGCGGTTCCCGCCGGAATTTTCGATGCGGCGGAGAACACCTTGGACTGGCGCGTCGAGGTGGCCGGGCCCGCGGTGGTCGCCGTCGTGCGGGCGGCCGTCATCGGACCGGACCCGGCGGCCGGTGTCGGGGTGCGGCTGCGGTCCGGGACCGTCGGGGCCACCGGCGCCCTGGACGCCGACGGGGGCGCCACACTGCCCCTGGTCGACGCACAGCAGCGGCCAATGACGGAATCGGCTGCCTGGGACCACGATTGGGCGGACACGTCGCTGGTCGTCGGCGCCGAAGTGCACGAGTCGCCCGAAACGCGAGAGCGGGTGCGCCGCTGGGCCCGGGCCCGGCTGGATGCGCCCGCCGATGACGCGTATCTCGCCGAACTCCTGGCGAGCGAATCCAGCTACTGAGCGCCGCACCCGCCCGACTGTGCATCTGGCGGCGCGACACGCCGGCACGGCGTCGTCATATTCACAGTCGGCGGACCGGATGCCCGCAGTACCCGCCGAACCATTCCCCTATGCTGAGCGAGTGCCAAACAGCTATCGCGTCGTGCAGTGGAACACGGGAAACGTCGGCAAAAGCTCTATGCAATCCATCGCCGGCCACCCTGACCTGGAACTGGTGGGGTGCTATGCCTGGTCACCGGAGAAGGCCGGCCGTGACGCCGGTGAACTCGTTGGCATCCCACGGCTGGGGGTGGCCGCGACCAACGATGTCGACGCGCTGCTCGCCCTGAAACCGGATTGCGTGGTCTACAACCCGATGTGGAGCAACGTCGACGAGTTGGTCCGCATCCTGTCCGCGGGCGTCAACGTGGTGACCACGGCCGCGTTCATCACCGGCCACAACCTCGGTGCGGGCCGCCACCGGATCCTGGCAGCCTGCGAGAAGGGCGGCGCGACCATCTTCGGGTCCGGCGTCAGCCCCGGCTTCGCCGAGCTGCTCGCCATCGTGTCGGCGATGGTCTGCAATCGGATCGACAAGGTCACCGTCTTCGAGACCGCGGACACCACGTTCTACGACTCGCCGGACACCGAGAAGCCGGTGGGCTTCGGTCAACCGATCGACCACCCGGAGCTGCAGCAGATGGCGGCCAACGGAACAGCGGTTTTCGGTGAGGCAGTCCGGTTGGTCGCCGACGCGCTCGGCGTCGAGCTCGACGAGGTGCGCACGGTGGCCGAGTTTGCCCAAACCACAGCCGATCTCGACCTCGGCTCCTGGACGATAGCCGCCGGCTGCGTCGCGGGCGTCTACATCAGCTGGCAGGGCATCGTCGGCGGCAGGACGGTAATCGACCTCAACGTCCGCTGGCGCAAGGGCCAGACCCTGGAGCCGGACTGGAAGATCGACCAGGACGGCTGGGTCATCCAGATCGACGGCCAGCCGACGGTGACAACCAAGGTCGGGTTTCTGCCGCCTCCGTATTTCCAGGCCGAGACGATCGCCGACTTCATGGTGATCGGGCACATCCTCACGGCGATGCCCGTCGTCAACGCGATCCCGGCCGTCGTTGCCGCCGCGCCAGGCATTGTGACCTACGCCGATCTGCCGCTGACACTGCCCCGCGGCCACGTCAAGGTGTGAAGGTCCAGCTGACCCCGGCGCCGGTCGTCCGGCGGTGTGTCAGCATTGAGCAATGACTGGACACCACCTGGCCCGCGCGCTTGGCGTCGCGGTCGCGATGACGGCGCCGCTGGCCGGGCCGACCGGAATACCGTCCGCCCAAGCCGATCCGTGCCCCAACGTCGAGGTGGTGTTCGCTCGCGGCACCGGCGGGTCGGGCGGCGTCGGCAATGTGGGCCAGGCATTCATCGATTCACTGAGATCGCAGATTGGTGGGCGGTCATTGGGTGTCTACGCGGTGAACTATCCCGCGACCTTCGCTTTCGCCGAGAGCGCGAACGCCGGCGCCGACGACGTCAGCGCTCACGTCCAGGACATGATGGGGCGCTGCCCCAACACCCGCATGGTGCTCGGCGGATCGTCTCAGGGCGCGGGCGTCATGGATTTCGCCACCAACAACATGCCGCCCCAGGCGGCCGATCACGTGGCGGCGGTCGCCCTCTTCGGCAATCCGTCGAGCGCTCTCGCGGGTGCACTTTCGGGCGTCGCTTTCCCCCCGGTCGGCCCGCTTTACAGCGGAAAGACCATCGACCAGTGCGCTCAAGACGATCCGGCGTGCTCGGGCGGCCTCAACCCGGCGGCGCACGGTTCGTATGTTTCGAACGGGATGACGGCGCAGGCCGCAACATTCGTCGCGGGTCGCCTCTAGGGCCAACGCAAATAGGCATGGACGACGGTGCCGCTGACGGTCGCGCGCGGCTATGCGTCTCCTGCTGCCGCCTTGTCGGGCAACGCTTTTCGCCGAGCCGCTTTGGGGCCGGAAACGTAGGTCGCGCCAAGCGCAGGCACCTCGAGCGGACCCTGGTGACGGGCGGCATCGATGGCATTGCGCAGCGGACCGGCCAAGCCCGCGAACGATCCCATGTCGAACAGCAATGGCGTCAGCAGCCGGTTGTGGATGAACGCGAACGAACTGCCGGATGCGGGGTCGGCCCACCCCAGCGTGCCGCCCAGGCCGACGTGACCGAACCCGCGAAGTAAGCCGGGCACCGGCGATTCGTGATACCCGAGGTGAAAAGGCATGGGAACTACCAGGTTCGCGTCCGGCCACGGAATTCGCGGCTCGCCGGCCAGGCCGCGCGCCAACTCCGCCGACAGAAACTTCTTCCCGTCGATACGGCCGTCGTTGGCCATCGCGGCATACATCTTGGCCAAGCCGCGACCGGTCACCACGCCATTGGCCGCGGGCACCTCACCGTCAAGGAACGGGGTGTCCCCTTTGACCAGGGATACGACGCCGGGGAAATACATCGCGCCGAGGGCACCCGAGAACGGCAGACCGGCCACCTTCGGTGCGATGAAGTTGAACACCGGAGTGCGCAGCCGGCCCTGCGGAATCAGGATCTGCGCCGCCTGGGTCGGGGAGCCTTCGGGAGGGCGGCCCAGATGCAAGCCATCGGTGTTCAGCGGACGCGCGATCTCCTGGCGGATCAGAGCACGCATGCCCTTGCCCGTCACCGCCCGGGCCAGACCCGACAGCAGCCATCCGTAGGTCAGCGCGTGATAGGCCTGAACGCCGCGCAGGTGATCGACGCGCGCCGCCGCCAGGCGCTGCTCCATGAGCAGGTGATCCATCAACTGTGTCTTGGTGACGCCCCGTAGATGCGACAACCCGGATCGATGCCGCATGACATCGCGAACCGTGATGTCGCCCTTGCCGTTGGCCGCGAATTCCGGCCAGTACTCGGCGACGGGCACGTCATAGGACAGCAGGCCCCGATCGGCCAGCCGGTGAATCACCGTCGATGCCAGACCCTTGGTCGCGGAGAACACCATGGTGCCGGTGTCGGCGGTCCAGCGTTGGCTGCCGGCCCGGTCCGACCATCCCGTCCAGACGTCGACGACGGGCTCGCCGTCGATGTAGACGGCCAGCGCCCCGCCGCCGAAACGGCGCCCCGGAAAAAGTTGCGCGAACTGCTTCACGACGTTCGCGAAATGCGGATCGGCCGCACCGGTTACACCGCGTGGCAAGCCATCGCCGGTTGTCAGAAGGGTTGTCGGGCCCAGCACGAGGTTGAACGTATCACTGTGGCGTAATAGCCAGTTTTGCGATCGCAGGTCCTCGGGTACCCCTCCGTAATAGCTATAAGCAAAGGAGTGAGTACACCAATGACCGCCAGGAACAAGCTGAACAACAAGGCCCAGTACTGGGGCGGCAGGGTGAAGGAGACCGTCGGCAGGATCACCGGGAACCGACGTACCGAGTACGAAGGCAGGCGGGATCAGTTGAAAGCCAACCTGAAAGACGCCGGCGAGAATGTCAAGGACACCCTCGGGCTGTCGGGCAGCCCACGTAGAACGCAACGTAGACCGCGACCGCGCAATCGCTGGTGATGGAGGAAAACACATGAGCACCACAGACAAAGCGAAGAACAAGATCGAGGACTTGGGCGGTAAGGCCAAGGAGGCCGTCGGCAGGGCCACCGGTGACCGCGACACCAGGGACGAAGGCCGGGCGGACCAGGCCAAGTCCAGCTTGAAGGATGCCGGCGAGAAGGTGAAGGACGCCTTCAAGAAGTAGCCCGCTCATTGACGATCAAGAACTAGCAAGCCCGCCGGAAAATTCGGCGGGCTTGCCGGTCGAAAAGTGAACGCTTTTCCAATCCGCACCGCAGTCGGCGCCGAATACCAGGTAATCGCACCCTGAAACGATCATGGATGGTTAGAGCGCGATATGGATGGTTAGAGATGGACTCGGAGCAGCGGCGATGCCGGCCACGCCGGTCCCGCTCGCCTTGGGCATCCCAAAGGCATCGGCGGATCCGTGCAGGGGATCCGGCGATCCGAACCGCGGGGCTTGCTGATCCGTTTAACTATTTGCGGGTTGAAACCCGGATTTTTTGGCAACCCGTACCGCACTCAACGCTGCACACGGATGGTTAGAAAATGGACGTCTTCAAATTGATCCAGATAGTCAAGGTGCGCAGGCTCGCGGCGGTCGTTGGGGTCGCGGGGACGCTGGCGGCGTCGGCCCTGCTCGGCGTGCCCACGCCGACGGCGTCTGCGGATTCGTGTCCCGATGTGGAGGTGGTCTTCGCCCGCGGCTCCGGCGAGGCGCCGGGTGTCGGCAACATCGGCGGGCCGTTCGTCGACGAGCTGCGCTCGGATATCGGCGCCAGGTCGCTGAGCGTGTATCCGGTCAATTACCCGGCCAGCACCGACTTTTCCAGCGGCGATTTTCCGTCGACGGTCATCGAAGGCGTCCGTGACGCCGGTACGCATATCGAATCCATGGCGGCGAACTGCCCCAAGACCCGCGAGGTGCTCGGCGGATACTCCCAGGGTGCGGCCGTCGCCGGCTACGTCACCTCGGCCGCGGTCCCGGCGGGTGTGCCCGCCTCGGCGGTTCCGCCCCCGATGCCGGCGAATGTCGCGAATCACGTCGCCGCGGTCACCCTCTTCGGGACGCCTTCCCAGCAGTTCCTGCAGCAGTATGGCGCGCCGCAGATCACCATCGGTCCCCTGTATCAGCCCAAAACCCTCGAATTGTGCGCGGACGGAGACGGGATCTGCGGGCCCGGCGGCGGGGGCCCCACCTTCCAGCACACCCTCTACGCGGTGAACGGCATGACGGGCCAGGCCGCGAGCTACGCCGCGAGTCACCTGTAGCTCGCCTGTAGCTTGCCACTGCCGCCCGATGCCCCCACCGACGGGCCGGGCGGCGCGGGGTTGCAGAATCTCACCATGCGCGTTCTAGTCACCGGTGGTACGGGATTCGTCGGCGGGTGGACCGCCAAGGCCATTGCCGACGCGGGCCACTCCGTCCGCTTCCTGGTACGAACTCCCGCGAAGCTGCAGACGTCCGTCGCCAAACTGGACGTCGACGTGTCGGACTTGGTCGTCGGGGACATCAAAGACCGCGACTCGGTGCGCGAGGCGCTGACCGGATGCGACGCCGTCGTGCACAGCGCGGCCCTGGTCGCCACCGACCCGCGCCAGACCGCGCAGATGATCGCCACCAACATGGAGGGCGCCCGCAACGTCCTCGGTCAGGCCGTCCAACTGGGACTCGATCCGGTGGTGCACGTGTCGAGCTTCACGGCGCTGTTTCATCCCGACTTGGAGACGCTGACGGCCGATCTGCCGGTGGTCGGCGGAACAGATGGATACGGAACTTCCAAAGCGCAGGTCGAAATCTATGCCCGCGGTCTGCAGGACGCCGGCGCGCCGGTGAACATCACCTACCCCGGCATGGTTCTCGGTCCGCCGGTGGGCGATCAATTCGGTGAGGCCGGGGAGGGCGTCAAAGCGGCGCTGCAGATTCACACGATTCCCGGACGCAACGCGGCGTGGTTGATCATCGACGTCCGCGATCTGGCCGCGCTGCACGCGGCCCTGTTGGAACCCGGCCGGGGTCCGCGCCGCTACATGGTGGGTGGTCATCGGGTTCCGGTGGGCGAGCTCGCGAACATGCTCGGCGAGGCCGGCAAGACGCCGATGGTCGCCGTTCCGGTTCCCGACAAAGTGCTGCGCGTTGCGGGGACGGTGCTGGATCTGGTTGGACCGTATCTGCCGTTCGACAATCCGTTCACCGCGGCGGGCATGCAGTACTACACGCAGATGCCCGAGTCCGACGATTCGCCGAGCGAGCAGGAACTCGGCATCACCTATCGGGATCCACGCGACACCGTGGCCGACACGGTCGCGGCCTTTCGCAGCCCGACCGGCTAGGTCTCCTCGGGAGGTTCTTGGGCTTCGTCATCGACCGGCTCACTCGCCGGCGAATTCTTCAGCCACTTCTTGAGCCGAAGAAGTTCGTTGACAACGATGCCGAGACCCAGCAGCCCCAGCGTCGTCACCACGATCGCGGTGGTCACGCACTCCATGGTGGCAGGCGGGCGTTTCGGCACGTGTGCCCGGTCGTGGTGACGTTCTGTGCGCACGACGAGGTGTTGGGTGGCGCGATCGGCGAGCGCGGGGGCTGGCTGTTCGAGCACGGCGGCCACAGGGTGTTCGGCGTTCGCCTCGGCCCGGGCCGCCGATGACGCCGCGATGGCCGCGCAGCGCGGACTCGGTTGCCGGTGCGGATGGGGTTGGGCACCGGTGAGGTGAAGTTGGGACCACGTTCACACGCGTGATCGTGGGATCTCCCACTACCGGCAGGAGCGCGTGCCTCGGCTGCCGCAACAGCCACTGCATCACGAAGTAGGGACCGTCGAACTTCTGCGCCCCCGCCCCTCACACACCGTGCACCTCGCCGCCCCTCCTGAACGCTGAATCTGTCCACATCATCCCGGCGGGGCTCGCAATCACCACCACGGTTGCATCGTCGCGCGGTGCCGCAGACGTCGTCTCGAACACCCCGATCCAAGTCAACGTGCTCGACGGCGCGCGCGACGTCGCCGCTGGCACCTTCGAGTTGTCCGCCCACCCCGTGACCATCCCACCGGGTCTCCGCGGTCCCCTACTCGACGATGTAATCTGCGGTGACGCCGACCCGATGGCCACGGGATGTCGATCGTGTGACCTGCGAAATTGTCACCGAACATGGGCGCCTCGACCCGACGCGGCCACGTGCGACCTCCGATCGCAGAGCGCCGGAAGCACTACCACCGCGGGGTCTGCTAGCGCTCTCCCACGGCTTGCGGGGAACGCGTAATCCGGTGGAAACGTCGCACGCCCGCTGCTGAAACATCTCCGGCGCACTATTCATCCATTGGTTGCGCACTCGATGGAGGGATTCCGGCGTGTCTCGGGAGTGTCATGGAGCCGGTGGGAACACCGTTGGACACTGACTACGCATTGCAGCGTCGGCAGCGGTATGAGGCTGCGGATGACAACCCTGACCAGGCATCGGCACCTGACCAAATCGATTGGGCAGGGTTGCCCGTCAACCTGGACTTGGTGTTTTCCCCTAAGCAGCGCGACAAGGTGTACATGCAGCATCTGATGCGCAAGCGCGGGTCCCAGCTGAGGCGACGGTTGCAGCAGAGCGCATAGCTGGGGCCTGTTACGTCGATCGAAATGTGTAGTGGTGCGTGAGATTGCGCGATCCTGGCGGGAGAGTATGGTCCGCCCAGGTCATCGTGTGCCAAATTATGTTGTAGGCCAACAGTATTCGGCCAGTACTGCTAACCATCCATATTCGAACCCGCCGTATTCCGCCGAATCGGCACAGCCTTATGGGTGTCGGCGTCGTTGGACGGGTCCTCATCCCGTCGAGCGTGCTATTCGGACTCGCCGCAACCTTTCTCTCGCTCTGGTCTGGCGACAACGCCGCCCGCCTCAATGGCAGACGGATGAACGGCGTTAAATTGCTCGCCTACCAGTACACTCCAGCCCGGCGAATTTCCGCACGGTGATAGTCGCGTCCGTCGCAATCGTCGCCCAGCGTGTTTGTCCGTCTGACCACGTGGCGGCGCAACGCCGCTCAGTTTGAGCAGAGTCGCCTAGATACTCGTAATGGCAAGCCGAGGACCGAGATATGTCGCTTCTAAGCATGTTGGGTGAACGGCGTTCCCGACGACCTCGCAACTTACGCACACGACCAAATCCACGCAGCACGAACGCAACTCAAGCATTCGAGACGGATTCCTAGCCGGCCTTCTTAGCGCTCCGGACGAAGCCGAACACGGCTGCGCCCACGAATGGCACCGGCGCCAGCGTGGCGATCAGCGCGCTCTTGGTACCAACCAGGGGCTTGCTGCGCAGCCCGAGAACGAGATCGGCGCTATCGCTGATCAACCCAACGGTCGCCCAGCGCCGGAACTCGCCGTCGCCACCGCGCAACAACGCAGCGCAGGTACCCGATCCGATTACCAGGTCGCGAATCCCGATCGTTTGCATCAGCAGTGTCTCGGTGCCCGATTCGGGCTCGAAGAAGCGGTCGGAGGCGAGCAGCATGGCGGCTCCCACCCCGACGCGCGCGGCTGCCACCAACGCCAAGATGGGCGATGTCCGGGTCGGTTCCTGCGTCATGGGCTAATCCCCTCTCCTTCACCTCTAAGCTCAACCACGAGCGCGCGTCAGCGCGGTGTCGAAATTGAGCTCCCGCCCCCTTCCGCGCTCGCTGCTCGAAGCTCGGTTGGTGACCATTGTTGATCATTGTTGATCCTTGAAACTATCCGCGCATCGGTACCGGTCCGCCAGGTTGCCGCGCTGCCTAATTTTGTGACGCCAATGCAATCGATGACCACACTCGGGGAACACTTGTCCATTCGAATCGGCCACGTCCGGGCGTGACGGGGGCCGCGCGCGACGGCCTGCTATGCGCACCCCGCTCCGGGGGTCGTACACGCGCCAACGTCGAATCTGCGCGGTTCCGCCGATGTTGGGCGGCACGTGGTCGGCGCATGCTATCGGCATCGGCAGACGATGGTCATGTCCTCCCGGTCCCGCGACCTCGCCATCCGATGAAACTCGATGCATATCCAGACAGCCTCACCGAGGTAGAGGAACGACGATGACCACCGCAGAATTCGCCCGACGCGGCGGTGTGATGACGGGGATCGCTCCACACACGACCGGACACCGACGGGCCAAGGACGGCACCCTGTTGCGCGTCGACTGCGAACGCGGCCTCGGCTGGGTCGCCACGCACTATGACCTGAGTCTGCGTGTCATTCAACAGGTTCGGGGTTCGGCTGAGGAAGTGCACCGCGTGGCGGCCAGCTGGGCACACTACCCGGTGAGGCCATGAACTCTTATCGAGACTATTCGCGCTTCACACGACGCGGTCCCAGCAGATCACAGCCGGTTTCGGGCCCGCTTGTCGGTCGGCCGCGCAGGTTCTCACGGATTCCCTTGCGGCGGTGGCGTATATGCGCCGCTGCGAGCCGGGGTTCGCATCGCTGGAAGGCGCCTTCCATGGCAAGACCGTTGGCGCCCACGCGCTCACCGCCCATCCAGAGACTCCAGACGACTTTGCGGTGCCGGGACCCTGGCGGCTGAGACTCAACCGAGATACCAGCTCTCTCTCCCATCGGGGCGCGTTTTGCCGAGCCGATCCAGGGCGAAGGCGGGGTGCGAGGGGTCCCCGCCGATGTCCTCCGGGCACTGCGAAAGCTGGCTGACCGCCACGGCGCCACATTGGTTTTCGACGAGATCCAGTGCGGTATGGGCCGGACCGGCACGTTCGTTGCCTCAGAGCAGTCCGGGGTTCGGGCCGACGTCTCCCGATGGGCGCAGCTCCAAGCGTTAGTCTGCGCGTGTGACCGACTTCGTGAAGAGCCATCCGGGCGCGCCCGCCCGGTACTTCGCTTGGGAGGCCGCGGGGCTGCGATGGCTTTCCAGCGTCGAAGGCGGCGTGCCCTGCGCGCGGGTTGTTTCTGTCGATGCGACCAGCCTGACGCTGCGGCGGCTTGATTCGGTGACCCCGAGCCCCGAAGCGGCGCACATGTTCGGCAGCCGACTGGCTGTCACGCACGACGCGGGTGCCGCGGCGTTTGGCGCCGGGCCCGGGGGATGGGACGGGCCGGGGTTCTTCGGGCCCTTGTCGCAGCCGTTGCCGATGTCGTTGCGGCCGCATGGACACTGGGGCGATTTCTACGCCGAGGAGCGGCTGGTCCCGATGGCCGAGCTCGCGGCGGCGCGGCTGGATGCCTCGACCCGCGCCGCGATCGACTCCGTCGTGACACGTTGCCGCGCAGGCGACTTCGACGACGATGACCAGCCGGCCCGGCTGCACGGCGATCTGTGGGGCGGCAACGTGATGTGGACACCCGACGGGGTGGTGTTGATCGATCCCGCCGCGCACGCCGGTCACCGCGAGACCGACCTGGCGATGCTCGCGCTGTTCGGCTGCCCGCATCACGACGCCGTCCTCGCCGGTTACCAGGGGGTGCGGCCGCTGAAACCCGGCTGGCGCAACCGCATCGGGCTGCACCAGCTCTTCCCGCTACTGGCGCATGTCGTGCTGTTCGGTGGCGGGTATGCAGGTCAGACGCGTGCCGCCGCCTGCGCCGCGCTGGCCGCCTGACCCATGGGATCTATGCGTTCGCGAATGCGACAGTTTTCCCTTTTCAGACTTCCGCACTGGCGACCGATTATGCGGGGACTTTCGCGGCGATCTGATTCGCGATGTCGACAGCCGAGTTCTTCGGGTCGACGCTGCAGGTGTTGACATCGATTATGACGTTGTTTTTCACGGCAAGCGCCCGTCCGCAAGCTTTCCAGCCCGAGGCAGGCGGGTCCAGCAGAGTGGTGATGGTACTTAGGACACCGTTGGTGTTGGATATCGTCCCCACGGTCCACTGCGTCTTGGACTGGACGTGGGTGTAGTCGTGGCAGGCCTGCCACTGCTGAGCGGAGGCGGTGAAGAAGTCGCTTGCTCGTTTGGCGGTGGGGAATAGCACCACCGCCTGCTCGGCGAAATGAGTTAAGTTGTTGCCCTCCTGGCGGTTCAGTGTCTGATCGCGCTCGGCCATGAAACCGCTGTTGGCATAGACCTGGGCTTGCGCCGAGCCGTCGATAGCCAAGCACTCCCTGGGCGTCATCGTGGCGCTGTCATCTGACATCGCGGTACGGCTGTTCGTGATCTTCATATCGCTTGCACCCATGGCGGCGTTGATCAGCTCGGGGCTCAGCAGGAACTCTTTCAACGCGGCCTCCATGACTGGAGGCGCAGCTTTTGTGGTGGTGGTCGACGTGGTGGTCGACGCTTTCGGGCCTGAATAGAGCTTGCTGTGACAGCCGGCGGTGAAAATGCCGATGCCTGCAACGGCTATCACCACGACGAGTAATCGGCGCATTGCGTTCATCCCCTATTCCCGAATAAACCGCAACGGATCAGCGATGCGCGCCACCCCTTCCAGTCATACTCTTCTGCGACTGCGGCGGCCGTGTCACCAGCGATGCGCCCAGGCGCCGCACGGATCCAGCTAACCTGAGACACGCCTTGAAGAGCGAGAACAAGCGGGGGCTGGGGTCGGTGCGGCTGGAAAGGGTTGTCGAACGCGCTGACCCACGCGAGTTTGTTATAAGCGCGTCGATTAGGGGAACCCGTTGACGAAGGCGCCGACTCCGGGCGCCACGACGACAGGAGCTGCAATGATCGGATCAATAATTCTCGCGCTCATCGTAGGCGCGCTCATCGGTTTGGTGGCGCGTCTCATCATGCCGGGCAGACAAAACATCGGCACGATCATGACGGTTGTGATTGGGGCCGTAGGTGGCTTGATCGGCTCTTGGGTGGCCAGCTACTTCGGATACCACAACGCAAATGGTGGAATTGCCTGGATTCCGTTCTTCGTCGGAATCGGCGCTGCCATCGTCCTCATCGCGATCTACGAATCCCTGACGGGTCGCGGAACCCGTGCCGGATTGCGTCGGTAACTCCGTCCCGGAGCTTCTGGGTCGCGGCGTGTCCCGTCGCGTTTAAATTTTCGAGCGAGGTGGCAAGCTGGGATCCGTGCTACCACGTCGGGCACTTGGCGCTCCCCGCGACCTGACCGGAAATCCCATCACCGGCGCTGGATAAGAGAGGCGTGGCGAGATGAGAGCGGTCACCTGCACCAACACCAAGCTCGAGGTGGTCGAAGGGCCCACGCCGACGCCGGCCAAGGGTCAGTTGCTGATCGACGTCCTGAAGTGTGGCATCTGCGGATCGGACCTGCATGCCCGGCACCACTGCGACGAACTCGCCGACATGATGGCCGAATCGGGCTACGACGACTTCATGCGGTCGAATCAGCACGTCGTGTTCGGACACGAGTTCTGCGGCGAGGTGGTCGATTACGGCCCCGGTACGCGCAAGAGCCCGCGGCCCGGCACGCCGGTCGTCGCCTTGCCGCTGCTGCGGCGCGGCAAGCAGATGCACGGGATAGGGCTGTCGACGATGGCGCCGGGCGCCTACGCGGAGCAACTCCTCGTCGAGCGTTCGCTGACCCTTCCCGTCCCGAACGGGTTGGCGCCCGAGATAGCCGCGCTGACCGAGCCCATGGCCGTGGGGTGGCACGCCGTCCGGCGCGGGGAGGTGGGCAAGGGCGACGTCGCGATCGTGATAGGTTGCGGGCCCATCGGCCTCGCGGTGACCTGCATGCTGAAGGCGCACGGGGTGCGCACCGTGATCGCGAGCGATCTTTCACCGGGCCGTCGTGCGCTCGCGACCGCCTGCGGCGCTGACGTCGTCGTCGATCCCGCGCAGGACTCGCCATATACGACGGCAGCCGGCAAGGGACACCTGCCAAGCATCCTCGACGCGCTCGACCTCGCGGTCGGCACCCTGGAAAAGCTGCAACGGGTGCGGCTGCCTTGGTGGCACGTTTGGCGCGCCGCCGAAGCGGCCGGCGCCACAACGCCCAAGCACCCCGTCATCTTCGAATGTGTCGGCGTCCCAGGCATTATCGACGGCATCATCACGAGCGCGCCGCTGTACTCGCGCGTCGTCGTGGTCGGCGTCTGCATGGGCGCAGACCACGTCCGGCCGGCGATGGCGATCAACAAAGAGATCGACCTGCGGTTCGTGCTCGGCTACACCCCGCTCGAGTTCCGCGACACGCTGCACATGCTCGCCGACGGAAAGGTCGATGCCTCGCCGCTGATCACCGGGACGGTCGGGCTACCCGGTGTGGGGGCCGCGTTCGATGCGCTCGGCGACCCCGAGGCGCACGCGAAGATCCTGATCGACCCCAAGAGCGACGCCGCGAGCCCAGAGCCGGTCGGCTAACTAAGCTGCGGGTTTGATCTCGAGGCCGACGTGCACCTTGTCGACGCCGCCGCGCACGATCGAGTGCGCATAGAACCACCAGGCGTGGTACCAGTATCGCTTGAGCACGGCGTTGTAGACCCGCCGCGTCTCCGACTTCGGCAGGACGCGCGCGACCGCCTCCACCTGTTCGCTCTTCGGCTTGCCCAGCGCCGCGCTCTTGGCGATCGTCACCCTGGGTGTGTTGTTGATCCGCTTGGTTTTCCAGGACCCGTCATCGGTGATGACCAGCAGCTTGTCGCCGTCGGGCACGCCCCAGATCGGTGTCGGCTTGGGACGGCCATCCTTGGTGAATGTCGTCAACAGCAAGTACTTGGATTGGATGACGTCCTTGAAGCTGGGAGCCACGCGTTGTTCTGCTTCCGGTAGAGGGGAATTTGACGGCAAATACCCCGGCCAAGTGGTTCGCCAAACGTGGCGATCATCACTGGCCACCCTATCGAGTCCTATCGGTCCGCGAGATACTCCAACCGGCAGAACCGCCATCGGGAAGGCGAACCATGACCGGATTTCGCGTCGGCTTGATAGACGGGATCGTTGCCTCTCGCCCCGCGGCCGATACCTTTACCCGCGCCAACTACCTTGCCGCGGTCGCCAACCGCGTCGACTCGTTTTGGGTTCCCGACCACCTCAACCCTCAAGAAGCTGTAATCAGTTCGGGGCGGCTGCGGCCGAAATCGATTGGCTCACTGTGTAACTATTCGATCAGTCGGTTCCGAGCTCGCGGCCGTAGCCGCCGCTCTTGACGCCGCCGAACGGTACCTCGTCAGCCGCGTACTTCGGACGCGCAACACTTACCGCGGCCGTTCACTCTGCTGCGCCTGTCAGGGTCCCACGCCGCGCTGACGGCCGGCGAGTCGCACGCGGATTGTGCTGTCGCGATCCTCCTCTTCCAGCTCCAACTCGATGCGGGCCAACTCCTGTTGCAGCTGCGGCAGCCAGTGTCTGCTCAGGGCGCGCACCCGCAGCCGGGTGGTGTAAACCTCTTGCTGGACGGTTCGCAAAGCCGATTGCGCCGCAGCGCAATTGGCTGCGGCGACAACGGCCGCGCGATACGCGCGCGTCGCCTGCACCGAGGCCGAGTTCTGGTAGCTGACGGCCGGATCGTTTTCGGGGGGTAATACGCAGGCGGCCACGTCGGGGTAACGCACCCCCGCGGTGACGGCCCATTGCACGGTGACCGACGCCCGCTCAATGGTGACGGCCAGGTCGATCGCGTTTAGACCGCCCAGCAGCACAGCGCGCAGCCCCCACAGGTCGGCCTCGCGGCACGCTTGCTGCCAGTCGTTGCGGCTTTGTTCGGCGTTACGTTGCAGCTCTTCTTGCAGCATGGTCAGCAAGTGCAGCTTCTGCTCGAGCAGCGTCACCCCGCGCTCGGCGAGGTCGAGCCGGTCGAGCAACCAGAGCCGGCCCATCCGCCCGGGGGGACGAGTCAACGCCGCCATCACGCCTCCTGCACGCTGTCGGGCCGATTTTCCTCGAGCAGGCCGGAGGGCAGCATCGCCAGTTCACTTCGCGGCAACCGCGCGAGTACCTCCCATGCCCGGTTGAGCGTTTCGTCGAGCGGTCGTGCCTCGTCCGGACGTTGATTGACCAACTTGGCGGCGAAATCACCCTCGAACAGCAGATAGCTGCGGTCGGTGGCAGTGAGGGCATCGGGCCCAATCAGCTCGGCCAGCGCGCTTACCTGTCGTGCGCGGGCCAACGAGGCGAGTAGCTGCGCCGCCAAAGGCAGGTGATCGTCACGGGTGCGGCCAGCGCCCGCGCCGCGGCGCATCAGCCGCGACAGCGACGACAAGGCGTCCACCGGCGGGTAGACGTTGTGCAGATGCATCTGCGCGGAAAAGATGATCTGCCCTTCGGTGATGTAGCCGGTCAGGTCTGGCACCGGGTGGGTGATGTCGCCGCCGGGCATCGTCAACACGGGCAGCACAGTGACCGAGCCGGGCCGTCCGACGATTTTGCCGCACCGCTCGTACAACGAGGCGAGGTCACTGTAGAGATAGCCCGGATAGGCGCGCCGCGCCGGCATCTCACCGCGGGCTGCCGAGACTTCACGCAGCGCCTCCGCGTAGCTGGTCATGTCAGTCATCACCACCAATACCTGCCGCGACGTGTCGAAGGCCAGATGCTCGGCGATGGTCAGCGCGATGCGGGGGGTGAGGATCCGCTCGATGACCGGGTCGTCGGCGGCATTCAGCAGCAACACTAATTCCCCTGCGGCGGCTCGTGATTCGAGCACATTGCGGGCATAGGCCACGTCGGCGTGCGGAAGTCCGATGCCGGCAAACACCACGCTGAACGGCTCGCCGCCGGCACTGGCCTGCGCGGCGATCTGACACGCCAGGCGCAGGTGCGGCAACCCGGGCAACGAGAAGACCGGCAGTTTCTGACCCCGGACCAGGGTGGTCAGCGCATCGATCACCGACACGCCGGTCAGCACCGGCTCCGAGGGAGCGTCGCGTTGCGTCGGGTTGAGCGGGTCGCCGTTGACCGGCACCCGTCGTGCTCCGGTCACCGGCGGGCCGCCGTCGATCGGTTCGCCGCGGCCGTTGCAGGCGCGGCCCAGCCAGGCGGTTCCCACCGGGATGCGCAGCGGCTCGCCGCTGAACCGGTACGCAGCCCCCGCCGGGTCCATTCCCGACGTGCCTTCCATGACCTGCACGAGCGCCACGTCGCGATTCACATCGAGCACCAGCCCGTGCCGCACCGAGCCGTCGGCCAGCGTGATGACCACGTACTCGTCCCACCCCACACCGGCGACACCGCCAACCACGGCCAGCGGACCGCGCAACTCACGCACGCCGCGGTATTCCACCCATTGCGCCGCGCTGCTCCAGGGCGGCTCATCGCGGCAGCTCACGCAGCGTCTCGACGATCTGGTTCCGTCGTTGGACCGCCATCGCGGTGTCGTCGGGCCCGCTGTCGTCGCGGGCGCGGATCAGCTTGCCAAAGTCGGTCTCCTCGATCAGCTGCGCTGCCACACCGCCGGCGACCACCTCACGGCAGGTGTCAATCACTGCCAACACCGCGTCGACGAGCGCCGCGGTCTTCTCCGGTCCGCAGTACGCGTCGTTGGGGTTTTGGGCATTCTGCGCCAGCACGGCTTCCCGCAGCAGCCGCCCGGCCACCAGCACCATCCGCTCGCTGTCGGGCAGCGCTGTCACGCCGACCAGCTCGGTCAGCGCGGCCAGGCGATCGGACTCGGTCAGCAGATCCAGCACCCGAGCGCGCCGGGCAGTCCAGCCAGTGTCATCGCCGGCAACGACGCGGGCGGTGCCGAGCGATTCGGCGTCTCGGGAAAACGACGCCGACCACGACACCGCAGGGTAATGACGCGAGTAGGCCAGGTCCCGGTCCAGAGACCACCGACAGCGCACGAAGCGCTCAGTGTGCACGGTGACCGGCTCGGACAGGTCGCCGCCCGGTGGCGACACCGCTCCCAACACCGTCACCGACCCGGTGTCCCCGCCAAGGGTGTCGACGCAGCCGGCGCGCTCGTAGAACGCCGCCAGTTCGGAGGACAGGTTGGCCGGATAGCCCTCCTCGGCAGGCAGCTCCCCCAGCCGTGATCCGAACTCGCGCAGTGCTTCTGCCCACCGAGAGGTGGAGTCGGCGATCACCACGACGTGGTAGCCCATGTCGCGGTAGTACTCCGCGACGGTGACACCGGTGTAGATGCAGGCCTCGCGGGCCATCATCGGCATGTTTGAGGTGTTGGCGATGATCACGGTGCGGTCCACCAGCCGCCCACCGGTGCGCGGATCGCTCAACTCACGCATGTCGGCAACGATCTCGGCCATCTCATTGCCGCGCTCACCGCAGCCGACGTACACGATGACGTCGGCGTCGCACCACTTCGTGATCTGTTGTAGCAGCACCGTTTTGCCGGTGCCGAATCCGCCCGGCACAGCGGCGGTGCTGCCCCGTGCGATCGGGAACAGCAAGTCGACCACCCGCTGGCCGGTGGTCAGCGCAACGGCGTCGTCGCGTCGACGGCGATACGGTCGCGCCCGCCGCACCGGCCACCGCACCGCGATGGGCACCGGCTGTCCGCCAACTGAGGCGATCACCTCATCGGCGGAGTAATCACCGGCGGCGGCGATCCAGTCCAGCGTGCCCGACATCCCGGCGGGAACCTGCACACGGTGCGGCACCGATCCGGCGCCGGGCACCACGCCGAGCACCGTGCCGGCCGTCAGGTCGGCCCCGATAGCCGTCCTCGGCTCGAAATGCCATGTCGAGTCGTCGATTTCACTGTCATGGCCGGGTGCCAACCAGGTTGGCGCGGTGTGCAGGGGCCGCAGCAGCCCGTCGAACACCCCGCCCAGCAGCCCGGGCCCCAGCCACGCCGACAGTGGGCGGCCCAGCGCAACGACGCCGGCGCCGGGCCCCAGGCCGCCGGTGTACTCGTAGGCCTGTAGGGTCACCTGCCCACCGCGGATCGCGACCACCTCGGCAGGGATTCGCTCGGTTCCCAGCGTTACCAGCTCATGCATCGCCAGCGGGGTGGCGGCGTCGATCTCCACCAGCGGTCCTGACACCCGCACCACCCGCGACACCCCCGCCGCACCCGCTACGACCACAGCTCATCCACCTGGGCCTTGGCGTCGTCGAGCACCCGCGCGGCAATGCCGGCCAGGCTCAGGTCCATGCATCGCTGACCGGCCTCGGCCACCACTCCACCGGTGGGGTGCTCGCGCAGCTGCGCGTCGGTGCCCAGCGTCGCCTGCGCGGCGGCCCGCAGGGCGGCGGCCCAATGCGGGTAGGCGGGGTCATCACGCAGCCGCAGCACGGCCTCGGTGCCGCGGCGACACCATCGCTGGTAAATGTCGCGTCGGGCCGCCAGCACCGCACCGCGCAACTCCCGCTGCAGCGCCGCCCTTCGCTGGGCGCTTACCGTTTCCGCCGCGGCTCGCCCTACGGCACGGGCGGTTTCGGCCAGCTGTGCGGCTTGGTCGCGGGCCGCATCGAGAACACGTTGGGCTTCCTGCTCCGCTTCGGCGATCTCGCGGTCGGCGTCAGCCCGGGCGCACTCCAGAATGTGCCGCCGCATCGGCTGCAGCGCCGCGATCGCCTTCTCGGTGTTTAGCGCGCTCATGCGGGCATCACGGCGGTCAGCGGGTCGGCCTCGCTCAGGCGGTCGCCCAACGCGGCAGCAGCCGCCGCGGTCAGGATCACCAGGGTTGTGCCCGATGGCAGGCTCTCCCAGGCTCGGCATACCTCATCCGCGCCCTGGGCAGGCATTGTGTTGGCACCCGCCATCGCATAACCGGCCACCAACGCCGGCTCACCGATCACGACGACAGCTCCCACGTCAGGCCCGCTGGATCAAGATGACCGCCACGACGAGCCCGTAGATCGCGATGCCTTCGGCCAGCCCAACGATCACCATCGCCCGGCCAAACAGCTCAGGCCGCTCACTCAGCGCCGCCAGGGCCGCCGCGCCGGTATACGCCACGGCGATAGCCGCGCCTATCGACGACCCCGCGACCGCGATCGCCGCACCCAGTAGAGCCGCCCAGTTGCCGCCCGCGCTGCCCGGTCCGGCTGCCGCGGCCGTTTCCGCCGCCGCCGGGCCGGCGGTCAACGCCTGCACCAAAACCACCAGCGCCGCCAACATCACTACCGCGTTGACCGCCCAGAACAGCTGCACCGCCAGCCGGCCCCGGCGCCGCAAAAGCATCAAGCTGACCGCGAATCCGGTGATCAGCGCCGGTGAAGCGATAACCCAGGTCAACATGCCGCCTCCATTTCGACCACCGGGACCGTCCAGGGCCGGAACGGCCGACCCTCACCGATGAAAACCCGCGAAAACAATTCGTAGAACTCCAGCCGCAGCGCCTGCACGCCTGCCACCAGCGCCTCCAGCGCGAAGGCCACCGCGTTGCCCACAGCGAACAGCACCACCGCCCCCACTGCGCCGATCCAGCTGTGCGCCCACAGTGCCGTCGTCCCGCGCCACACGACCCACCCAAGCGCAGCGTGCGTCATGCCGAACGCTGCCAGACGGGCGAACGACACCAGATTGGACCCAAGACGCACCACCAAATCCAGCCCGCCGATCGCGGCCTGTAGGAGTCCGGCGGCGCCGCCACCGGACTCGCCATACAGGCCGATCAGCGCCAGCAGCAGACCGGCCGCGCACACCAGCAGCCCAACCGCCGCCAGCACCCGGGGACCGATCATGTAGCCGAGCAGCACAGCACCGGCGCCGGCGAACACGGTCGCCCCCGCAATCCCCGACGGCGCGTATACGGCCAGCCGAAACCCGCCCTCACGCCAGCGGTTGACCGCCCCGACTGTGTAGGCGGCCCCCAGCAACACCGCCCCGACCGCTAACGCGACCAGCAGTAGCCGCAGCGGATTATCCAGCGGGGCCAGCCACACCACCGGCACCAGCCCGGTCGGGCCGAAGCACTCCCCGTACAGGACCCCGAAGACGCTGGCCACAATCCCGGCGGCGCCGACGAAACTCCACATCGGCCGCAGCGACGGGAACCGGCGGATCCAGCGCAGCTTGATCATGACCGCGGCGGCGACAAGCAGCAGCCCGTGGCCGACGTCGCCGAACATCGTGCCGAACATCACCACATAGGCCAGCCCGGCCCACACGGTGGGGTCGATGTCGTGGTACGGGACCGTGCCGTAGGTGCGCACCAGCGCCGAGAAGCTGCCCGAAGCCCCGGCCTGGTGTTGAGCAGTGTTGGCGGATCCACCCCCCGCGGGGTGGGCAGCGGCACTGCGGCCGCCCCGGCCGTGTCCAGGCGTTCGCCCAACGCGGGTAGCTTGTCGGCCGGGCACCAGCCCGGGACCGCTACCACGTCACGGCGGCGCAGTGCGGCCGCAGCGTAATGCTGTAGCTGCGCCTCACCGGCTAGCCCCGTAATTCGCACATGAGGTGCGGTGGGTCGTGCCGTCGGCGTGGGCCCTGGTATTGTGTCAGCGCGTGCGCCGTGGATCGATGTCGAGTAGGTGGAGAAGGCGTAGTTGTAGGGCGTCAGGTTGTGCTATCTCTGGTGTGTCGTCGCTGGTGGCAGTCCGTAGGCGCAGTGCGGCGAGGGCTGTGAAGATGAGGCCGGCGGTGGGCTTGGCGGGTCGCCCGGCGTAGAGGCCGTTGAGCTTGGTGGCGGGGGCGAGGTTGCGTCGGGCTTGGCGTTCAACGAGGCAGTAGATGAGCAGGGCGAGGCAGATGACGCCGATGAGTGCGGCGATGCGCCGGTTGGTGTGCAGGAACATCGGCGCGACGGCGAGTGGTCCTTTGAGGTCGTGGTATCGCCGTTCGCTGGCGCCGGTCTGGTCTTTGTAGCGGGCCAGTACCCCGGCGGCGGTGATCGTCGCGGGGAGGTTGGTCAGCAGCGCATACCAGCCGTCGGTGGCTCCGGCGTTGATGGCGTCCTGGTCGAAGTGCCAGTCGAGGGTCGGCCGTCTGTTGTGGTCGGTGTCGATGGTGGTGCGTAGGTAGTCGCCGACGCGGCGCTCGCGGGCGATGGTGGTGACCCGGCGGATGACTGCCTCGACGGTCGGGTAGTGGCGAGAGCCGAGTCCGCGGGTGAGCCGGGCGATGTCGTTGCGGGCGCGGTCGAGTTTCTTGGCCCTGGCGGTGGCGGCGGCGCCAGCGCGGGCCTAGGAAGTGGACGAATACACGGCGCACGGTGAACGACGGGTCTGTCTTGCGCGGTCCGGTGATGGTCATGCTGTCCTTGATGACCCGGTAGTGGCCGCGCTGCTCGACGGCCCGGCGGCGTCGCGTTCGGCGGTGTAGTCCACCGGAGTCGCCGTGGCGTGGTCACAGCCGGCCAGCACTGCGGCGGGCACGAACGACTTCGACGCCGGAGCGAGGAAGTCGACCCGGGCGCCGATCATCGCGGCGATGTTGTTGTAGGACAACAGTTTCGAGTCACCGACCAGAAGGAACCGGCGCGGCCCGGCGAGCGCAGCGCTTCCATCGCGCCGACCACCTGCGCGACCTCACCGACGCCGCCGCTGTAGGGCGCCCAAGAACACCGGCACCGCTCCATCGGCGGCGGTGGCCACGCCAGCCTCGGCATCCGTTCGAGATCGGGCCGGCGGTCCTTGGGATGGCCGAACCGTGGCTGCGGGAAGTCCGGGTCGCCGGCCGGATAGTCGCCGTAGAGGCTGACCGAGGTCATGTCCCAGTGCAGTTGGGACACGTCCACGCCGTAGGCGGGGATCGCCGCCGCCCCGACCGAGCCGGGCCACTTGCTCGAGCACCCGCGCCAACGCGTCCAGCGCCCGCGCGACCCGGTCGTCGTTGAGCACGTCGGGATCGAGTCCGAGCACGTGCTCGACCCCACCCATGCGCGCACCCCGCCACGTGGATCATCGGCGCGGGCGAGGTCAACCGGTTGGCGATCAGCGCCTCGATGACCTGCCCATGGGTGGCGTAGGCGATCTCGCGCACCGGTGCCGCCCGGTCATGATGCCCGCGATGTCGAGCCGCCGGCAGAATCCGGCCACCACCGGCAACGCTCCCAGCACCTGCTCGGTGCTGGCTGGACCGGATCGAACCCGCACCGTCGCCTCTAACGCTGTCACACCACCATCTTGAATCTAGGCACCCAAGGTGGTGGTGACACGCCGGCATGGAGGTTGAATCAGGGTCATGACGCCACACGAGACACCGCACCAGGCTCGTGTCCGCGAGATCCTCGCCGACCTGGCCACAATCGACTATGCCCTACCTGGCAGACATCGTCCGGCGTACGACCAGCTGCGGGACCGCCCTGGCTGTCACTGCCAAGCCGACCCACCCGTCCTGCACGGCCCGTACCTGAGCTGGATACGCAAGAGCGACGGCAAGGCCATCACCCGCAAACTCACCCCCGAAACAGGAGAACAGCGCTACCGGCGCTGGTTCGACAACTCCCGCCGCCTGCGCGAACTCATCACCGAACTCCAAGCGCTGTCCGTGCAAATCGCCGAGAACGCCGAGGGATGGCAGCACCTACGACCATAGGATCCAGATGACGAACCGACCCACCACACCTCATGTGCGAATTACGAGGCTAGCAGATCCGCACGCCCGGCCCGGTCGACCTCGGCGACGTCCGGCTTGCTGGTGAGCCCATCACCGCCCCGCGGGTGCTTGCCGTGCGCCGACTCGGCGTGCGCGCCGATTCGCTGCAGCGCGCGCTCTGTCCCGGCCCCGTCCCGCTGCCCGTTGCCGCGGCGGGTCCGTCGAGCTCGACGCTGCCGGATCCGGCCACCGCCACCAGCGCATCACGCAGCGTGTCCGCCGGCGCGACCACCGCGATGCGGTGCATGCGGGCCGGGGTAAAACGCCGCGCGAAGGCACGCAGCCGTTCAGGCCGGTCAGGTGACGACATCGTAGACGTCCATCGGAACCGCTCGCCACGCGACGCCAGTGCAAGTGCCGCGCGGCACCGCCAGGCGTCGGTAGCCAACACCGCGACCGCCCCGATCGTTTGCGCCCGGGTGAACTGGCTGCGGCCGAGCATGGTCAGCCCGTCGGCTTCCACCCGCGCCCACCAGCGCGCCTCCGCGGTCCACAAGCCGTCGGCCCCGGCGATGCCGTCGAACAACCAGCGAAGCCGCGTGGCAAACGCATCGGTGAACGAGGCCAGATCACTTGCCGCCGCTGCCGCGCCCAACATAAGGCGGGCGCGCATCAGCACCGGCTCAGGCAACTCCCGCTGTTCCACTAGTCGCCGGCGCGCCACAGTCAAAGCCAACCACGCATCCGCCCAAGTCCGCGCCTCGGGAACCGCGTTGGCCACCCGCGCCGCCCAGCCGATCTGCACCGCCAAGGCGATGTCCGCCGGTGATTCCGATCCCGGGTCGCCCCACATCGTCTGGGCCAGCATGTCCCGCAGCTGCGCCAGCGAGCGGGTCTCGCTGAGCCGCGGCCACGCACCGGCCAGTGCGCCCAGCGAGTAGGGCAGGCGGGCCGGCGTGCCCGCCAACTGCCGGGCATGGGCGGCGATGTTGTTGGCTTCAAAGCCAGCGGCCAGCGCTCGGATGGCCTGCGCGCCCGGCGGCGGTTGCCATCCGGCCAGCACCCGCAGATGCCACAACAGCGCGGCGCACACCGCATGATCGGTGGCGTGCGTGGGCTGTCCCACGGTGATGTCGCGGCCGTACGCGGTAGCGGCCAGTGCGTGCTGTGCGTCGGTCAGCGAGTTCATCGCCGCGAGGGCGCGGGCGCGCCCAACACCCAACCGCCGGTTGAGCAGGGCTCTGGCGCGCACGTTGCCCGCCACCCACTGAACGCTCACCTGTCGCTCTCCCCCGCCGCGGAGCGGACGAGAGCATCGAGCGACCCGCGCGCCTGAGCGGCCACGGTGTCGGCGTCGTGCGCTAGCCGCTCGCCGGCCTGCTGGCGCAGCCGGGCGATCTCGGCCTCCGTCTGGCTTCGCAGGTTGTCCTCATCGGTGTCGGCTTCGCGCAGCGCGTCCGCTTCCGATTGCGCTCGCACACTCTCGGCGTTGTAACGTGCCTTCGTGATGAGTTCGGCCGCCTGACGTTGGGCGGCGCGGCGGATCTCCTGCGCCCGGTCGGTGGCGGCCTGGCGGCTCTGCGCTGCCCCCTCTTGCACGTCGTCCAACAGTGCCAGCACTTCGGTGAGCTCGGCAGCCGCTTCGCCGCTGCGATCAGCCGGGATGCCGGGACGGCCGGCGTACCGGCGTGCCGGCCGGACGGAAGCGGTCTAGAGCATTTCGCCACTGCGGCACCGCACTCCTCCTTACCAGCACCCGGGCTGTAAAGCGTTACGCGGGAGATGTTTTGGACAGTCCCGACGCAAAGATCGCCGGCCGACGTGCGCCACCAACCCGCAACCCAAACGTGCAGCGTCCAGGCTAATGGAGACTGGTTAAAGACGAGCAGAGTCCGATGGCCCTAGTGCGGATTGGCCCCGGCCCTCGGTTTTAGCCCAGGACAGCGCTTCGTCAGGTGGGGTTCCTAGCCCGCGGCTTTGATCTCCAGGCCGACGTGCACCTTGTCGATGCCGCCGCGCACGATCGAGTGCACGTAGAACCACGGGGCGTGATACCAGTACCGCTTGAGCACCGCGTTGTACACCCGCTGCGTCTCCGACTTCGGCAGCACCCGCGCCACGGCTTCGACCTCGTCGCTCTTGGGCTTGCCCAGCGCGCCGCTCTTGGCGATCGTCACCCTGGGCGTGTTGTTGATCCGCTTGGTCTTCCACGACCCGTCATCGGTGATCACCAGAAGCTTGTCGCCATCGGGCACTCCCCAGATCGCTGTCGGCTTGGGGCGGCCGTCTTTGGTGAACTCGTCAACAGCAGTACTTGGACTTGATGACGTCCTGGAAACTGGTAGCCACGCTTCTCGCCTTCTTCTATCGGTCGTATGGCAGTCAGCTAGTGCCCCGGGCGGCAGCAACCCGGCCGGAAGGGGTAACCGTGGGCGACTTTCGTGTGGGCGTGATCGACCCGATCCTCGCGTCTCGCCTGTCGGCCGAGGCTTTCACCCGGGCCGATTACATCAGCGCGGTCACCCGGGGTGTGGATTCGTTCTGGGTTCCGGATCACCTCAACCAGTTGTTCCCGCGTTCGTTATGGAAGCAAAAGTATTGCGGTGCAACGAAAATCATCCCGACCATCGACGCCGTAATGGAGCCCTGGACCATGTTAGGGCACATCTCCGGCCGCAACCGGCTCGGCCGCCTGCGCCTCGGTGTCGCGGTGACCGACAGTGGTCGCCGCAATCCCGCCGTGACCGCGCAGGCCGCCGCGACCCTGCACCTGCTCACCCGGGACGGGCGATCCTGGGCATCGGGCCCGGCGAACGCGAGGGAAACGAGCCCTACGGCGTCGAGTGGTCCAAACCGGTCGCGCGATTCGAGGAGGCGATGGCCACGATCCGCGCGCTGTGGGATTCGGGCGGCGAACTCGTCAACCGGGACTCGCCCTTCTTCCCGCTGCGCGACGCCCTGTTCGACCTGCCGCCGTACAAAGGCAAGTGGCCCGAGATCTGGATCGCCGCGCACGGCCCGCGGATGCTGCGCGCCGCGGGGCGCTATGGCGATGCGTTCCCCGCCTTCTCGCACCAGCCGGTGGAGTACAAGCAGCGACTGGACACCGTCCGGTCCGCCGCCTCCGACGCCGGGCGCGATCCGGCGTCCGTCCTTCCGGCGCTGCAGATTTTCGTGATCACGGGTCGCACCCGCGAGGACGTCGACGCGGCGCTCGACTCCGAGATGATCCGCGCGTTCGGGCTCAACGCGTCCGACGAGGTTTTCGGCCGGCACGGCTTGCAACATCCACTGGGAGCGGGCTTTTCGGGCGCACAGGACCTGCTGCCGCACGGCATCGACGAACAAACCGCCCTGTCCCACGCCGCCGCTATCCCGGCGGCGGTGATCAGGGACTCGGCGCTGTGCGGAACGCCCGATGAGGTCATCGATCAGGTCGCGCAGTGGCGTGATTGCGGCGTGCGCTACATGGTGCTGGGCAATCTGGGCATGTTGCAGCGCAGCCTGCGCAAGGGACTCTTGTCGGCCCAGTCGTTCGGCCGGATCGTGCAGGGGCTCAAGAAGTTGTGACTAAGAAGTTGTGATCAGTGCGCGGCGGCCGCCACCGAAATCGATTGGCTCACCGTGTAACTGTCGATCCCCTCGGTGCCGAGTTCGCGGCCGTAGCCGCTGTTTTTGACGCCGCCGAACGGCGCCGCCGGGTCCATGATGTAGCCCTCGTTGACGCCGAAGGTGCCGGACCGCACCCGGGCCGCGACGCCGTACCCACGCTCGACGTCGGCGGTGAACACCGAGCCGGCGAGCCCGTACTCGGAGTCGTTGGCGATCCGGATCGCCTCGTCCTCGTCCCGGTAGGAGATGACGGTCAGCACCGGACCGAAGATCTCCTCGCGCGCGATCCGCATGTCGTTGCTCGCCTCACTGAACAGTGTCGGCCTTACGTACCAACCGGTTTCGAGACCGTCGGGCATGCCGGCGCCGCCGGTCACCAGGCGCGCCCCTTCGCTCTTGCCCGATTCGATGTATCCGCGGACCCGCTCCTGTTGGCGCTGCGCCACCAGCGGACCGATCTGGGTGTTCGGGTCCGAGGGATCGCCCACCGTCATCGACGCCATCGCGGCCGCCAGCGCGTCCACGAATTCGTCCTTGCGCGCCTCCGGCACCAGGATGCGGCTCAGCGCATTGCACACCTGGCCGCTGTTGGCCAGGCTGGCCATCTGGATTGCGGTGGCGGTCGCGGCGGGGTCGGCGTCGTCGAGCACGATGGCCGCCGACTTGCCGCCCAGTTCGAGGCTCACCTGCTTGAGCCCGGCGGCGCAGGCGAGCGCCACCTGGCGGCCGGCCGCGGTGGACCCGGTGAACGAGACCTTGTCGACGCCCGGGTGGCTGACCAGCTGTTCACCGACGTCGCGGCCGCCGGGCACCACGTTGAAGACGCCGGGCGGAAGCTCGGCGGCCGCGACGATCTCGGCCAGCAGCTGCGCGTCGAGCACCGACTCGGGCGCGGGTTTGAGCACCACCGAACACCCGGCCAGCAGCGCCGGCACGACCTTGGTGACGGTGAGGAACTGCGGCATGTTCCACGGCACCACCGCGGCGACGACGCCCACCGGCTGCTTCACGATCCGAATGTTCTTGCCGTACAAGCCCGGACGTTCCTGCTGCCACTCGTAGCTGCCCGCCAAACCGCAGAACGCCGAGAGCATGGTCAGCGGCAGCCGGACCTGCGCCATCTTGGCGAAGCTGATGGGAGCGCCGATCTCGGCCGAGATCAGCTCGGCCATGTCGGCCCGCCGCTCCTTGTAGATGCCGGCCAGCCGGGTGAGCGCCTCGATCCGTTCGGCGGGCTGCATGCGTGGCCACGGCCCGGTGTCGAACGCCGCCCGGGCGGCCTCGACGGCGCGATTCACGTCCGCGGGTCCCGCGCAGGCCGCGTGGCCGATGGCTTCTCGCTGTGCGGCGATATCACCGTGATGGCGGACTCGGATTCCGGCGCCGATCCACTTGCCGTCGATGAAGAGTTGGTCCCTGTCGTACATGCTCATTCCTCGCTCAGGTGTTGCGGCCGCCGTTGACGCCGAGAATCTGGCCGGTGATGTACCCGGCTTCTTCGGACACGAAAAAGGCGCACGCGGCGGCGATGTCCTCGGGCCGGCCGACCCGGCGTACCGGCGTGCGATCGATGTGATCCTCCACGGTGCCGCCGAGCAGTTGCCGCTGCTCGGCGCTGCGCAGCATCGGGGTGTCGACGAACCCCGGCGGCACGGCGTTGACGGTGATCCCGCTCGGGCCGTATTCCAGGGCCAGCGACTTGGTCAGGCCGTTCACCGCCGACTTCGCCGCCACGTAGTGGGCCATGAACGGCTGCCCGGAGTGGGTGCTGGACGACGAGATGTTGACGATGCGGCCCCAGCCGGCCTCGACCATGTCGGGCAGCACCGCCTGAATGGTGTGGAACACGCCGTTCAGGTTGACGTCGATCACCCTGGACCATTCCGCGAAGGACATGTTCGAGAACTTCTTGAAGCCCTCCACGCCGGCCGCGTTGACCAGCACCAGGATCGGGCCGAGCGCTTCGCGGATGGCCGACACCGCGGCGTCGACCTGCGCCCGGTCGGTGACGTCGGCGACCTGGCCGACCCGTCGTCGGTGGGGGACAGATCGATGACGGCGACCCGAAACCCGTCGCTGCGCAACCGTTCGGCGACGGCGCGGCCGATGCCCGACGCACCGCCGGTCACGACAGCCGTCTTCGCGCCCAAGCCGCCCACCCGCCTTCCTGAGCGATCGCCCAAACGATCGGCTTCACATGCCTATCACCGCGCTCGCGATCACCGCGGCGATCGCAAACGGGCTTCACATGCCTATCACCCGCATCGATTATGGTCCGGTGATGGACAGGCCCCCGTTTCGTTTCGCGGTGCAAGCGACCAACGCCGCCGGGGGCCGCGACTGGCGCGACACCGTCCGCAAAGTCGAAGACCTCGGGTACTCAACGCTTTTCCTCGCCGACCACTACCTGGGCCCGGGTCCGGCGCAGCGCGCCGCGCACACCCCACGCCAAGACCTGGCCCCCATCGCGGCGATGGCCGCGGCGGCCGCCTTCACCGAAACGTTGCGCATCGGGTGCCGGGTGTTCTGCATCGACTATCACGTGCCGGCCGTGCTGGCCAAGGAAGCGGCGACGCTCGATCTGCTCTCCGACGGCCGGCTGGAATTCGGCATCGGAGCCGGCTGGAGCGAAGTCGAATACACCGCGATGGGACTCGACTTCGACCGTCCCGGTCGGCGGATCGCCAAGCTGACCGAGGTCGTCGCCCTGATCAAGGCACATTGGCAGGGCGAGGAATTGGACTGCTCGGGCGAGTTCGTCCGGGTGCACGGGTACGCGGGACGGCCGCGGCCGGTGCAGCACGCCGCATCCGCCGATCATGATCGGCGGTGGCGGACAACGGATCCTCTCGCTGGCCGGCCGCGAAGCCGACATCGTCAGCATCTCCAGCGTGCCGTTCGTGGCGCGCGACGCCGACGGCCTCGACCCCAGGCCGTCGCGCAGCGCCGGATCGGCTTCGTCCGCGCCGCGGCCGGTGACCGTTTCGCCGGTCTCGACGTCGAGAGTTCGCCGTACTTCACCGAGATCACCGACGATCCCGAGACCGCTCTGGCCGGGATTGCGAAGTCGACGGGCATCCCCGCCGACCTGTTGCGCGACCATCCCAATGTCCTGGTCGGTTCGGCGGAAAGCGTTGTGGATTTGCTGCATTCGCGCCGCGAAACCCTCGGCGTCAACTACGTCACGGTGCAGCAGTCGCAGATCGAATCCTTCGCACCCGTGGTCGCCCCGCTGCACGGACGCTGAGCCTTGACCGCTGCGGCGGATGCGACATGAGGCCTGCAATATTTGGGCGATCGCTCAAGGGAACGGATAACGCCATGGCAAAGCGGACCAGATTCAGCGAATACCAGGACCGATACGCGAACTATCGGTTCGAGCTCACCGATGACGGAATCCTGTTCATGCAGTGCCACACCAACGGCGGCAGCCTGGTCTGGGACTGGCGGGCACACGACCAGATGTCGGACGCGTTCGCCGATATCGCCGGAGACCGCGAGATCAAGGTGCTCATCCACACCGGCACCGGCGAAAACTACAACGCGAACTGGGGACGCATGCCCAACGGCGACCCCGTGGAGAAGCCCGACTATCTGTTGATGCCCGGCACCCGCGGCCTGGTCAAACTCGATGAAAAGGCCTGGTATGCAAGGCATCTGATCACCAACGTGCTCGACGTCGACGTTCCGATGATCAGCGCCGTCAACGGTCCGTGCAACATGCACTCCGAGGTTCCGTTGCTCGGCGACATCGTGCTGGCCGCCGACCACGCGTACTTCCAGGACGCGTCGCATTTCCCGCGCGGCCAGGTGCCCGGCGACGGCCAGCACGTCATCTGGAGCTTCCTGGCCGGCCACACCCGCGCCCGCTATTTCCTGTTGACCGGCATGAAGCTCAGCGCGCAGGAGGCCAAGGAGTGGGGCGTGGTCAACGAGGTGCTGCCCGAGGACCAATTGCTGGACCGGGCTTGGGAACTCGCTCGCGAGCTGGTCAAGCGCCCGCCGCTGACGCTGCGCTACTCACGCCAGCTGTTCACCAACCCGCTCAAGCGGGCCTTCATCGACGAACTCGGCCACGGCCTGGCGCGGGAAACCTACGCGCAGCGGGCCTTCTTCCCGTTCGGCGGCGAGATGGCCCCGCTGGATCGGCCCTGGGACCAGGAGCCCTGGTCTCGTACCCACGAACGACGGAGTCCCATCATGACCAGCATCCAGCAGCGACTTTCGACCGGCCGGGGCAAGTTCACCACCGACTATCCCGAACTCGGCACCGCACCGGTCAACTACGAGGACTCGATCTCCGAGGACTTCTTCGCGGCCGAGCGCAAGGCGGTATTCGAGCGAAACTGGTTGTGCGTCGGACGTATTGAACGACTGCCGCGCAAGGGTTCGTACTTCACCCGCGACCTACCCGGGCGGCTCGCTTCGATCGTGGTCGCCCGTGACCTGGACGACACCGTGCACGCGTTCCACAACGTGTGCGCCCACCGCGGCAACAAGGTGGTGTGGCAGGAACACCCGGGCCGTGAATCGTCCGGTACCTGCCGCGCGTTCTCCTGCAAGTACCACGGTTGGCGATACGGGTTGGACGGCAAGGTCAACCACATCACCAACGAGGGCGAGTTCTTCGACCTGGACAAGGCCACGCTGCGGATGCCGCCGGTGCACTGCGAGGTCTGGGCGGGCTTCATCTTCATCAACCTCGCCGAAAATCCGGTGCCGCTGCGGAATTTCCTCGGCGACGGGCTGCTGCCCATCGAGGCCTATCCCTTCGACAAGATGACCCAGCATTACGGGTTCTCCACCCGCATCAACGGGAACTGGAAACTGGCGGTCGACTCGGTGTGCGAGTGGTACCACCCGCCCTACGTGCACGGCCGGTTCATCGACCCCGACGTGTCCAAGGCCGAGAAGATGGTGCCGCCCGTCGACTCGTACCACTACGAGCTGTTCCGGCCGCACATGCTCACCTCGGTTCCCGGGCCGCCGCCCCTGCCGCCGCGCGATCCCGGCACCGCGGGCCCTGCCCGTCAGGACCAACGCTGGGTCTACAAGCTGTTCCGCGCCGGCCTGTTCGGGCCCGACGACGTTCCAGATATCGGGCCGACTACCGGACTTCCTCAACCGCGGCAACATCGCGTCGTGGGGCAACGACCAATTCTGGCTCTTCCCGAACATTTCGATCCAGATCTGGGCGCGCGGCTATTACATCACCTATACCTACTGGCCCGAGACCGTCGACTCGCACATCTACGAGATCGACATGTACTTCGTGCCGCCCGCGAATGCGACCGATCGCCTGGCGCAGGAGCTGGTGGTCGACAGCACCATCGAATTCGCGATGCAGGACGTGAACACCATCGAGGCCACGCACTCGGCGCTGAAGACGCGCGCGCAGAACACCTTCCACCTCAGCGACCAGGAACTGCTCATCCGCCAGTTCCACCGGTCATCCGCGACACGGTCCGCGCCTACCAGACCCCGATCGGGAGGCGTCATGTCCACGTTGCCGAAGGCTTCGCCGATCTGGAACCGTTCGTCGCCGACTGGGCGCTGCCGACGCGGGCACAACGCTACGAGGCGCGGCTGTCCAAGCCCTACGACGAACTCGTCGCGTTCTACGACGCCATCGCCCCGCGGGCCGAGGAGGCGATCGCCTACCTGAACGGGCTCGATATCAACGCATTGCCGGAGGATGCCACCAGGCTGCTACACCTGCTCTACTCGATGATCCTGGTCTCCTACGCCGTCAACGTGTTCAAGCAGAACCGCATCCCGGACTCCGGCGCGGCCTTCTTCGACATGGTCGCCGAACCGGCGGTGTGAAGACCCACACCATGACCGCATCCGCACGACCGAAGGCGCGGGACTCCACGACTCGCGACATGCTGGTCGACGCGACGAGCCAGATCATGGTCGAGGAGGGGTATGCCGCGGCCACGTCGCGCCGGGTCGCGGCCAAGGCCGGGGTGAAACCCGCTTTGGTGCACTACTACTTCCCCACCATGGACGACCTGTACCTGGCCGTCTTCCGCCGCGGCGCCGCGATCTACCTGGAGCACCAACAGAAGGCGCTGGCCTCCGACCGCCCCCTGCACGCCTTCTGGGATACCCTCACCGCACCCAAGGACACCCGGCTGCTGCTGGAGTTCATGGGACTTGCCAACCACCGCAAGGAGATCCGGGCCGAGATCGCGGCCTGGTCGGAGCGCTGGCGCGAAATGCAGATCACCGCGCTGAACTTCATCGTCCGCGAACATGGCTTCGACACAGACGAATTCCCGCCCGCGGCGCTGGCGGTCGTGATCGCCGCGATCGGTCGCACCCTGATACTGGAGAGGGGTTGGGCACCTCGGGCGGTCACGACGAGGCCGTCGCGCTGGTTAGACCGATTCCTCGACCGATTCGAGATGCCGCAACCCAAGGCCCGCCGCGGCCGGCACGCCGAGCTTCTCAGGGCAGTACGACGCGGAGCCGCTCCCAGCCGCGGACGGTGGATGTCGGCGCCAATTTCGCTGTGTCGTAGTCGATGTCCCATTCGGGCCAGCGGTTGAGCATCTCGTCCAGCGCGACGCGGCCCTCCAGGCGGGCCAGGTTGGCGCCCAGGCAGTAGTGCACTCCCTTGCCGAAGGTGATGTGCGAGATGTTGTCGCGGTGGATGTTGAACGTGTCCGGGTCGGCGTACCGGCGAGGATCGCGATTGGCGGCACCGAACAGCAGCAGCATGGCGCTGCCGGCCGGGACGGTCGTGCCGTAGCACTCGAAATCCTTTGCCATCCAACGGGCGACGTGGGGCCCGGTGGGCTCGAACCGTAGCGTCTCGTCGACGGTGCGGTTCAGTAGCGACCGATCCTGGTAGATCTCCCGGCGCTGGTCGGGATGCTCGGCGAGCACCTTGGCCAGCCAACCGATCAGCCGCCCGGTGGTCTCGTTGCCCGCACCGGCCACCACCTGGGTGTAGTGCAGCACCTCCTTGCGGGTCAGCTTTCGGTGCACGCCGTGCTCGTCGTCGAACTCGACGTTGAGCAGTGTCGTCATCAGGTCGTCGGACGGGTTCTTGGATCGCCATTCGACGTAGTCGGCGTAGATCCGGCCGTCGGCGATGGAGTCCGCGTTGGCGACCTTCAGCGGCGCGCCGGGCTTGGTGCGCAGGTTGGCGTCGTTGGCGTCACGCACCGAGATCTGTTCGGACTCGGGGATTCCCAGCAGCATGCCGATCACCCGCATCGGCATCATCGAGGCGAGCTCGGCAATGATGTCGAATCCCCCGGACCCGACCAGCGGGTCCAGGCACCGGACACAGTACGCCCGGATCTGGTCCTCGATCTCGGCCATTCGCCGCGGCGTGAACACCCGTGACATCAGCCCACGCAGCATCGTGTGTTCGGGTGGATCCTGGAACATCATGACGCCGCCGGGCATGTCGAACTTCGACTTCACCAACTCGAGGATGTCGCTTCGGCGGCTGGAGAAGGCCTGCCAGTTCGCCAATGCCTGTTCGACGTCGGAATGCCTTGATATCGCCCAGAAATCGTACTTTTCGTTGTAGTAGATCGGGGCCTCTTCGCGCAGCCGCGCGTAGACCGGATACGGGTCGGCATTGATGCCGGTGTCGTAGGGGTCGTAGTAGACGTCGGTGTCGTTCTGCGGTGTCGTTTGAGGTCATCGATGCTTCCTTTACTTCAGGCAGCTGCCGGTATCCACCGGGAGCGCGAAGCCGGTGATGTAGGGCGGTTCGTCGAAGACGACCTGCCCTCCATTGGGCCATGGTAACCTCCACCGAGTGCCATTTGGGCGATCGCCCAAATATGTGGCGCAGGCCATGTCTAGCAGGACAGTGGTGAGCGCGTCAAGAGCCCGTCAAGCGCCCGTCAGGCGCCCGGATCCCCTATGGCGGCGAGAAGATACCGTCACAGATCGCGGGCGATAAGCGCCTTGCGTCCACATCACCTGTTGAACGATTGTCACATCCGCTCCATTGGCCCTGCCGGGGAAGGGGATGTTCGTTCGCCCGCCTCCGAGCGACAACACGCGAGGAGCCCGGCGGAATGCTTGGCGCCGTTGATAATTTGTCGCTCGGAGGCGGGCGAACCGTGTGTGCCGCCGCCGCAGTTGCTCCTGTGGCAGCTGTGACCATTGTGGGCTCTTCGATTTTGACCGGGCAATCAGCACGAAGTCTGGGTTGCGGCCCGCTGTTTGCGGGTGCAGTGGAATCGTATCCGGTGGGCCGAGGTCTCTCGATTGCGGAATCCGCAGCCGGCTTCGCTTGACCTGTTTGACGATCCGTCACGGAATTGATTGATCTTTGGAGTGCCACGCGGGCCGGGGTGCGATCTTGGCGAGGATCGATTACGGTGGTGTCGGTCCACACGAATGGTTTCGGGTTGTCGTTTCTGACGCTGAGGTAGGCCATTTGCGTAGATAGATGAAGGCTAACTTCAAATATTCTTTGCCTTGCTGTGTCCTTTTTCCTTTACACCGCGTACTCTACTAATTATTCTCTACACGTTGCCGAATTGCCAAGTACAGAGCTGGTGTCGTTAAAACAACGACGTAGGTAAGGTAGATCCAAGGAAATTGCTCAATATAGAAGCCTTGGGCACTTACCTGTAGTGGATTAGGGATGAGCACGAAGTAAATAAGGTCGAGAGGGACGGCGATAGCGAGCCAAAAACCGCCGAGTTTCCACGCCTGCTTCATCGTTGGCCGAGACACCTTTCTGAAGTACAACCAGGTAAACGTAGCCCAGACGCCTAAGTTAAGGATAGGGTATAGCTTCTCCGCAAGAATGTAAGCACGGTCTCCCCGAATATCGAAAGCGGTAGACTGCGGGATTCCCATTATTGCCGCAATTAGCAGATACAGCCCAAAACCGAGAATCGTGATAACTATATAGCTCAGAATAAAGGTCAGCACACCTCTTTTAATGTTTAAGTGTTTATCTTTTGCTTGCTTGGCCATAGAGCCTCCTAAATTGTTATTGAACAGGTCGGGGTGGTCTGGTTTGCTGGCTTTCGATTTTTTCACCGGGCAATCAGCTTGCGGCCCGCTGTTTGCGGGTGCAGTGGAATCGTATCCGGCGGGCCGAGTTTTCTCGTGTTGCGGAATCCGCAGGCGGCGCGTTTGACCTGTTTGACGAGCCGGTTGTAGCCCTCGGTGCGGGCGTTGGTGATCCCGGTCTGCACGAAAGCGTTGATCTCGGGCCACCACTTGTCGATGGTGCCGGCCAGGGTGAGCAGCTCGGGGATCTGGGAGTCGATGCACCAGGCCAGGAAGCGGTGCAGACGATGCCGTGTCAGGTGCGGGTCGCCGCCGACACGCACGGTGGACAGCAGGGTGCGCAGTTCTTCTTTGGCGATCCACGCGGACAGGATCTGGCCGGTGTCATCTTCGGACGCGATCGCGTTCCACATCTTAGCGAAACTCTTGTCCGACAGGCGTTCTCGTGCGCGCAGCAGCCGTCGCCGGTTGGCCCATTCCGGGATCGATGCGCCGGCCGCGGCGATCCCGCAGGTCCCAGGTGACGCGGCGGCGCACCTTGGTCAGCGCGTCGTTGGCGAGCTGGACCAGATGGAAGTGATCGACCACGAGCGTCGCGTTGGGCAACAGCCCCGGCGTGCGGACCGCGGAGGCGTAGGCGGCCGCCGGGTCGATCGCCACGTACTCGATGCCCGTGCGGAACGCGTCGCTGCGCTCGGACAGCCATGCGATCACCGTGGCGCCGGTGCGGCCCTCGCGCTGCCCGAGCAGGCCCTGGGAGCCGGCCAGATCGACGAATCCGGTGTCCCACGGGTCGACCCGCACCCACCGCCCGCTCGCCGCGCTTCGTTGCCAGCGGGGCTTGCCGCGGCGGGTCTCGTCGATGCCGAGCACCCGCACCGGCTCGGGCTCGGCCAGCAGCGTCTTGGCTTGGGCGACGAACGCTCGGTGCGCGGTCGGCCACGACACCCCGTGAGCGTCGGCGACCTCGGCCACCGAGCGGGCCCCGTCGCCGATCGCCGCGCCGATCTGGGTGCGCAACCGCCGGGTGGTCCGCGCCCGGGCCGGCACCTGCGGTATCGACTCGGTGAATGATCCCCGCCCGCAGTAGTCCTCCCGGCACCACCATCGGGTCTTGTTCCAGCGCACGATGATTCGGTCTTCGCCGTAGGGAATGTCACGCGGGGAGGTGGACACCCGGGCCTTCACCGACGTGGACACCACCCCACATGACGGGCACGCCGCCGCCGTCTGCTCGGCGGTCGCCACCTGCACCACACGGGTCCCGTCGGCGAGCCGTTCGACACGCTCAACTTGTACTCCTGGCAGCCCGAACAACAATGTCGTACCGTCAGACACGGCCCTTGGTTCCCTTCTTCCGTCCGAAAGCGTCGCAACTTCAGACTTCCGAAGGCCAAGGGCCTCCTCATGCAACGACACGCCCTATGAGAGCGAAATCACAACTGCCCCTTTAAAATTGAAGAGCCCCATTGTGCCGCAGGTGGCAAACCCCGCCCGCCACACCGCGGCCCGGCCGAGCTGGACGCGCGCGCCCTGGGACGCGCTTGGATCTGTAGCGGGCATACAGCACGGACATGACTGGACTGGTGCTGATCGATCCCGACAACGATTTCACTTCCGAAGGCGGCAAATATCCCGAACTACGCCACCGCGGGAAGCCCGGTCACGGCATTGCGTCGGCCCACAAGATGTGGCCCTCATAGCCCAATGATGTCGCCTCGTCGCGATAGCGGTCCCTGAGCTCGGTGTAGGCCGAGACATCGCCGTGAGCCTGTGCCAGCAGGGCCCGCAACCGCAGTACCAGGATGTCGCGCACGGGCACATCCTCGCCGGCGCGCGCCGCCGCCAACCGCTCGATCGCGGCCTCGGCTTCCATCAAGTCGCTCTGCACTCCGCGATCGAGCAGTGTTTCCACCAAGAGCCCCGTCGCGGGGATGCCCCACCCCAGTAGCCGCCCCTCACGGATCAGCTGATCGGCGGCCGCGCGGATGAGGGGTATGGCGTCATCGCGCTCTCCACGCCGGGCCCGCTCACGGGCCAAGTAAACACCGGCGACCGGTAAGCCGACCGAACTGTGCCCCTTGTGCGTCAGCCAATCCCTGACCTCGGCGAGGACCTGCTGTCCTCGGTCATGTTCGGCATCCGTTGGGCGGTGCACCAGCGCAAGGCCGAGCACCATCCTGGACAGGGTGAATGCGAGATCATCGCTGGATCGTTCGGCATTCTGCACGACGTCCTCGATGTCGCCCAGCGCCCGATCATCGACGGCCAGCACGCCGGATGGTATCCCCGCGCCGTAGAAGTAGCCCGCGGCGGCGGTGTAGGACATCGGGTCCGCGCTACGGGCCATCGCCACGCCGCGGCCCCGGTCCTCTTGCCATGAAGGATGGCCCACGAAACAACGGGCGTTGCCCCGCATGGCCAGGGCGACCGCCAGCGGAGACCCGACGAGAAAATTGCCCATCGTGGGATCACCATCGGCCAGGTCGATGAGTTGGTCTAACCATGGCAGCGCATCAGACCATTCCGTGCACTCACCCTTGGCGTAAATCGGCGCGATGGACAAACCCACCGTCAGGGTCGGATCGCCGATCGACTCAATGAGATCCATGGCTTCGGACGCCAACTGCGACGCCTCACGCAGCCGGGAGTGATACGAGTGATCCCACACCAGCCCCGCCATGGCGATGGCCAATGAGGCCTTGTCCCCGGCCGCGGTGCACAACGTGCGCAATTCATCAAAACGGGCGTCAGCATCTCCGCGGACTCGCCAAGCAATCCCGCACAACATGGTGCGAGGAGCAATACGCATCGCTGCCCGGTTCGGGTCATCGGCGGGCAGTGCGTCGGCGATCTTGGTGGCGTGGTCCCAACTCAGTTGTGCCGCACCGATATCGCGGTTGGTCGCCCAGGCCGCGGCGCGCATGTGCCAGCCGTAGGCACCGTGCCCGTCGCCGGCGGCCTCCAGATGTTCGGCGATCAGCACGGCGTGCTGGTCGGCCGAATGTGGATCGCGCGCCTCGATCGCGGCGGCCAGCCGACGGTGCAACCGGGCCCGATCGGATTTCAGTTGCGTTTCGTAGGCCACGGTGCGAATCATCGGATGCCGAAACTCGTATTCGGCACGCTCGGTGAACCGCACCTGGTCGACGAGCTCGGCATAGATCAGCTCATCGACACAGGGTTCGATTCCCAGGCCGGCCAGCAGATCAGAGTCGAACCGAAACCCGACGACCGCCGCGGCGGCCAGCGTCTGCTTGGCCGCTGGACGGAGCCGGTCGATGCGGGCGGCGATGGTCGCCTGCAGCGTGGCCGGAACGGCGATCTCGTCAACGTCGGTACGACAGGTGTAGCCGCCGCGCTTGCCCACCAGCACACCGCGTTCGGCCAGCTCACGAGTGATCTCCTGGGCGAAGAACGGGTTACCGGCAGCGCGCTCGGCGATGATGTCGCCGACTTGGGACGCCGATGGGTCCGAACCCAGTAATTCCCCTACCAGCGTTGAGGTTTCGGCATCACTCAGCGGCGTCAGGGCGATCGTCTGCGCGCCCACGACATGCTGCAGGGCTCCCAAGTATTCCGGGCGGTAGGTGATCAGCGCCATCGAGCGGGTCTGCGGGATCACCGCGGCCAGGTCCGCGAGCATGGAATCGCTGACCTCGTCGATCCAGTGCACGTCCTCCACTACAAACAGTGCCGGCCGGGTGCGCGCCAGCTGGGCCGCGTTGATCAGCGCGGTCAGCCGCCGCCGCCGCGCGTCCGGGTCGATCCTCGGCAGCTCCACACCGGGATCGGCGATGCCCAGCAGGTCGTCGAGCAGCAGCATGTCCTGCGGATCGCCATCGGGGACCTGTGCCCGCACCCGCGCTCGCGCGCTCTCACCATCGAGACCGCCGAGCTGCCCCACCGCGCGCAATAAACGCGCCACCACGTCGAACGCGACGTCGGTCGCATGCGACTCGGCGAAAACGGAAAACACCGGAACACCACGGCTTTTCGCACGCCACATGGTTTCGCTGGCAAGCCGGGTCTTGCCGATGCCGGGAAGACCCACCACGCCGACCACCGCTCCGCGTCCCTCGATCGATCGGTCCAGCATCGCCGCAACGTTGCCAATTCCCATTGGCGACCAACCAATCTCGAATGCGCGGGACCGGTCCGGCGACGCTGCTGCGCCACGCTTAGCAGCCGCCGCGCGGACACCGCGTCCTCGGCGCCTTTGATGCGTACCAGCTGCGGCTCGCCGAGCACCGCCATGGCCTCGACCAGTCGCGCGGTGGAGTCGCTGAGCATCACCGCGCCCGGCGGCGCCACCGACTCCATCCGCTGCGCCATCCCCACCTGCTCACCGATCGCGGTGTAACCCAACGCACCCGAACCGATCTCACCGGTTATCACCTGGCCGGAATTGAGCCCGATCCGCAGCCGCAGATCCACCTCATCACGGTCATCGATCGCATCCGCCAGCGCCTTGGCCTCGTCCTGGATGCCGAGCGCGGCCAAGCACGCCCGCATCGCGTGGTCCTCCAGCGCGGCCGGCGCGCCGAACACCGCCATGACGCCGTCGCCGGTGAACTTGTCCACCGTGCCGCCGTAACGCTTCACCACCGTCGAGCACCGGTCGACCAGTTCGGCCATGATCTCGCGCAACCGCTCCGCACCGACGGCAGCGGCGATATCCATCGATCCCACCACGTCGGCGAACAGGACCGTCACCTGCTTGTATTCAGCAGGCGTGCCGGCCTCGGCGACCGGCTGCGCCACACCCGTGACAGAACCGAGCGCGCTCGAGCAGTTCGGTTCCGCACTTGCGGCACGCCGTTACGGCCGTCATCCGCCCCTCCCCCAAATCGGGCATCCCGAGTTCCGCGGTCACCCAAGGATAGGAGGCCGACGGTCAGTCCCGGGACCCCTGCTGGCAAATCAACGGGACCGACAGTAATTCGGCCCGCGTTGGGCGTCCTTCTCTGGAAGCTGTCCAGAAGCCGTTCGAAACCCGTGAAGATTCATCACAGGGGCGTGAAAGCTGCGTTAAGAACGTGGCCATTTCCTCGCCATACGTGCACTTTGGAGGTATGACGCTGTTCGAGCTGCATCCGTCGACGCGGCGCGGGTCGAACCAGCACCTCGACCGCGCGGTCTGGCCGCTGAGCAGCTATGTCGACGAGCGGGGCCGACTGTGCGTCGGCGGGGTCGCCGCCACCGAGATCGCCGCCGAGTTCGGCACACCGACCTACGTGGTGGACGAAGCAGATTTTCGGGCCCGCATCCGCGCCTACCGCGCGCGCGCTCCCCGGTGTCGAGCTGGTCTATGACGGCAAGGCGTTGCTCAGCACCGCGGTGGCAGGGTGGGCGGCCGCCGAAGGTGTCGGCGTGGGCGTCTGCTCCGTCGGCGAATTGGCCACCGCGCTGGCCGCGGAGGTGCCGCCATCGCGGCTCATCCTGCATGGCGCTGCCAAAACCGCCGGCGAGTTGCACGACGCGGCCGCCGCCAGCGTAGGGCGCGTCGTGATCGAGTCCCCCAGCGAGATCGCGCTTCTTGCGGGGCGGGTACGCCGTCGTCAACGCGTGCTGGTGCGCGTGATTCCCGATATCGGCACCGGCGGGCACCGAACGATCGGTAGCGGGATGCTGGACCAGAAATTCGGCTTCGCCTTGGCCGGTGGCCAGGCGGCCGGCGCGGTCAAGCGCGTCCTGGATCAGCGCTGCCTCGAAGTGGTCGGGCTGCACTGCCAGCTCGGGTCGCAGCTGTCCGACACCGAGCTCTACGGTGAGGCGATCCGGCAGATGACGGCGGTGATGGCAGAGGTCCGTGACCGCCATCAGGTCGTGCTCACCGAGCTCAATCTCGGCGGCGGACACGCGGTCCCGTACGTCTCCGGCGAACCGGAACTCAGCGTGCATGCACTTGCCGCGACCATCGATGCGGCACTCGAATCCGCCTGTGCGGAATACAACTACCCCCGCCCACAGATCGTGATCGAGCCCGGGCGAGCGATCGCCGCGCGCGCCGGGATGACCCTGTACCGGGTGATCGCCGTCAGGCAACAGCCCGGCGGACGCACCTTCGTCGCGGTGGACGGCATGAGCGACAGCCCGGGCCGGGTGCCCGACGGACCGAAATACACAGTGGCACTGGCCAACCGGCTACCAGGCAACCCGCACCGCACCCGTCACGGTAGTGGGCCGGCACGGCGAAACCGGCGACGAGATCGCCCGCGACGTCGAGCTGGCCAACGACATCCACCCCGGCGATCTGCTCGCGGTAGCCTGCACGGGCGCCTACCATCACTCGATGGGATCGAGCAACAACCTGGTGGGCTGCCCGCCGCTGGTCGCCGTGATCGGCGGCCAGGCTCGTGAACTGGTGCGCCGCGAAACCGTCGACGACCTGCTGGCCCGAGACTGAGGCTGGCCCGGCCACCCACATCCCGCTACGGCGAGTGAATTAGCGAAACATGTTGTCTAAAACGACTATTCGTGATAGCTGCCGGCCGCTGGAGCGCGGCGGTTGGGCGAATGTTGTCCGCCGTTGCTGCGGTTCGCGTCACGACAACGTACGCCATCGCGCTGGTCGCGGTCTCCGTCACGTTGACGGCGCTCGGTCCGCACGCGCGAGACACCGTGGTGAGCAACATGAGCACCAACCTGCACAATCTGTCGCACGGCTCGCTGACCACGTTGGTCGGTAGCGCGTTTGTCGAGGCGGGCGGTGACATCTATGCATGGCTGCCGGGGCTGGTGTGCCTGCTGGCGCTGGGCGAATTGATATGGCTCGGTAAGGGTTTGCTCATCGCCTTCACGGTCGGTCATATCGGCGCCACGTTGCTGGTCGCGGCGGGCCTGGTCGCCGCGATTGCGGCGGGCTGGCTGCCGATCGCCGTCGCGCGGGCCACCGACGTGGGGGTCAGCTACGGCGCGGTTTGTGTGCTGGGCGCCCTGACCGCATCGATACCGTCGCGCTGGCGGCCAGCCTGGACCGGTTGGTGGCTTGGCATCGCGGTGATGGCGGCGGCGTGGGCGGACTTCGACTTCAGCGCTGTGGGTCATGTTATGGCGCTGCTGCTGGGCATGGGTTTGTCCTTCCGGCTGCGCGCGCTCGCGCGCTGGACACCCATCCACCTGGCTTTGCTCGTCGTCGGTGCCACCTACGGCTATAGCACGATGTGCGGGCCATCGGTGCTGGCGGCCATCGGGGGGCTGGCCGGCGCGCTGATCGCGCTTCTCGTCAGCCGGGTATCGGCGATGAGCCGCACGCGATCTCAGCCCTGCGTCACCGCGATGTCATAGCCCGACTGGGTGATCTTCGGTGACCCCGTGTGGTAGGTCACCGTGTTGCTGTAGCCCGAGACGTCGATGGTGTCGGCGCTGTCGACCCGCACGTGATTGTCGTACGCGGAGACCGTGAGGCCGCCGCAGTGGCCGCTGACCGAGACCGCGGTGCCGTAGTTGGTGACCGCGACGGTGTCGGCGCTGTCGAGCTGCACTCGATTGTTGTAAGCCGCGACCGTGAGGCCGGCGCAGTGGCCGGTGACGGAGAGCGTGTTGCCGTAGCCGGACAACGTCAGCTTGCCGTTGTTGCATTCGCGCTCGGTGACCACGCTGCCGAAGCCGGACACCTCGACGGTGTCGGCGCTGTCGATGTTGACGTGATCGTCGAAGCCGGTCACCTTCAGGCTGGCGCAGTGACCGCTGACGTTAATTGCGCTGTTGTTTGCGGATAGCGTCAGGCTGGAGTCGTTGCACACGATCATTTGGTTCTGTCCGTTCCCGACGACGTCGAGCGTGCCGCCCTGCGCCATGGTGATCGGGCCGTTCCCGCTGCCGCCATTCCCGCCGCCAGCGCTGCCGAAGGTACTCCGCCACGAAGATCGCCAACCCGGTCAGCACCGCGATCACGACCAAGACCCCGGACACCCATAAGCACTGACGACGTGCTTGCGCGGCGGCGGCACGAAACCGGCCGGGGTGTACCGCGGGCGACGCGCGCCGGCCGTCGCGTCGGCGAGCTCGCGTTCCAACTCGCGGATCCGCTGCTCGGGGTCGTCGGATTTCATTTGCCAAATCGTCCCACACCGGCCGGCCGGTCGCGCCGGATCGTGTGACGGATCGCGCGTGATATGTCAGCATTTAGCCATGAGCGCACGCAACATCGCTCGCGTCCTCGCTGTGGCGGTTGCGATGACGTCGACGCTGCTCAGCACGCTCATCGACGCTGGTCACGCCGCTGCCGGCCCGTGCTCCGACGTCGAAGTGGTGTTCGCCCGCGGCACCGAAGAAGCTCCCGGCGTCGGCGGGGTCGGTCAGGCATTCGTCGACTCGCTCAGGTCGCAAGCTGCCGGGCGGTCCCTCGGGGTCTACGCGGTCAACTACCCTGCCACCTACGATTTCGCCAGGAGCATGCCGGCCGGCGCCGGCGATGCGCGTACCCATGTCGAATCCACGGTTGCGAACTGCCCCAACACCAAGATGGTGCTCGGTGGATATTCTCAGGGCGCCGGAGTGATCGACATGACCACCGATGGGCTGCCGTCCCAGGCGGCCGGCCATGTCGCCGCCGTCGCTGTCTTCGGCAATCCGGAGAGCAACTACGCGCGCACGCTGGGCGGCGGCCGCGGTGCCGGCGATCAGCCCGCTCTACCAGCCCAAGACGATTGACCTGTGCATGCCCGACGACCCGATCTGCTCCGAAGGCAAAAACTCGGCCGCACACCAGCAGTATGTCCAGTCCGGGATGACAAATCAGGCCGCGGCGTTCGCGGCCGGCCGGCTCTGACGACCGGACGCGTGTCAAGGCGCAACACGCTCAAAGTGAACCTGCGGCCCGTAGATCGTTAATAGGATGCCCACCATCGAGGCGCGGCTGGTCGCCGCCAAGGTGTCGATAACCGACACCGGCGCGCTATCGTGCTGCACGGTATCGACACGGTATCGATGCGGGCGATACCCGCCAAGGAGGTTTCACGAGAATGGGTGACCTGCCCCGTGAGCTTGAGCAGTCGGCCGCGCGGATGTCATGGGTGCTGAACCCGGTGACGCTGATGCCTGCGGCGCGGGCCGGCTGAAAGGATTTAGGCAATGTCGCGCCCAGAGATTGCGCACCCCACGTTGTGCCTCAACATGATCGTCCGTAACGAGGCACACATCGTCCACGAGGTGCTCGACGCGGTCGGGCCCTACATCTCGTCGTGGGTCATCGTGGACACCGGCTCTGACGACGGAACCCCAGACCTTATCCGCGGCCACATGGCCAGTCTCGGCATTTCCGGCGAGCTGCACGAACGTCCGTGGCGGAATTTCGGTCACAACCGGTCCGAGGCGCTCAAACTGGCCCAGGGACATGCCGATTACATCTGGGTTATCGATGCCGACGACACGGTGTCGGGCACCCCCGACTTCACCCGGCTCAGTGCCGATGTCTATGACCTGCGCATCCGCGACGAGGGTACCCACAACATCCACTGGCGCCGGCAGTTGTTCCGCAACGGTATCGGCTGGTATTACCTCGGCGTCGTCCACGAGTTCTCGACCTGTGACCACCCGTACATCACGCAGCGCCTCGAGGGCGACTACTACATCGAGTCGCGACGCCTCGGCAGCAGAAACCGCGATCCGCAGAAGTATGAACGGGACCGAGATGTGTTGCTCGCCGAGCTCGATCGCGATCCCGATGACAAGCGGTCCATGATCTCGCTGGCCCAGACGTATTTCGATCTAAAGGATTTCGCCAAGGCGCGCAGGTGGGCTGCGAAGCGGGCCCAGCTGGGCGAGGGGGATGAGGAGGTCTACTTTTGCATGTACCTGGTCGCCGAATCGATGGCAAAGCTCGGTGAGCCGTGGCCGGAGGTTCAAGACGCTTTCCTGCGGGCGTGGGAGTTCCGGCCGAGCCGGTCGGAGACTCTTTACGAGATCGCCTTCCGCTACCGCGCCGATGAGCGCTACCACCTCGGCCACCTCTTCGCCAAGCGGGCCGCCGAAATCCCGATTCCCGCCGAGGACTCGTCGTTTGTCCGCACCCAGATCTACAACTGGCGCGCAGCCGATGAGCAGGCAGTGTGCGCGTCCTGGATCGACAAGCACGAGGAGTCGTTCGCGATCTGCCGGCGGCTGCTGGCCCGAAACGACATACCCGACGCCGATCGGCAAAGGATTGCGGAGAACCGCGATGTCGTGGTGCCAACGATGTTGGACGCGGCGGCGTCTTATCCGGGCAAGCTGGCGCGGGATGTGGTCGCGGGCCCACGCGACTGCGAGCTCACCATCAGCCTGGTCGCCGGGCCGGATCGCAATGCGACCGAGCGGACGCTCAACTCGTTCCTGAATTGCTGCCTCGACCTGCCGCGGATGGTACGTGTCCTCGTCGTCAATGCCGTTCTGTCAGAACAGGATCGAACGACCCTGCTGCAGCGTTACCAGTTCATCGAGTTCGGCGGTACTGCGCACGGAGACGGGCCCGACGTCGAGCTTGCCGACATCCGGGATGAGATCCAAGGACGCTTCTGGCTGCACCTGGGCCAGGGCTGGCGTTTCTTTGCCCCGGAGCGATTCATCGGCCGCCTGACCGCGATTCTCGAGGCCGAACCCGAGGTGTTCCAGGTCGGCATTAACTTCGGCGATGCGAGGGAACTGACCGGCGCCAGTGCCGCCGACGACGTGGTGCGACGTACCGCCGATGCCGGCCGGTACGTGATCTGCGATTTGGTGGCCAGCGGCCCGGCCATGTTTGAGACCGCACGGCTGGATCGGGCGCACGGTTTCATCCGCGCCGACCGGGATCCGATCGCGGACCTTGGCCGGCGGGCGCGGGTGGCCGGGCTGCGCACCGCCAGCCTCGATGAAGTGCTCTGCATCGCAGGCGCTGACTGCAGTTCGACGGATTAGCCGAGGTCGCCCATGTATTGCGGGCAGTAGGCATCCGCCGAGACGCCGACACCGTAGCGCACGGGTTGTCGATTCCGTTACCTGAAATGTGAGTGTTTGTATGACTGGGCATTTCAGGCAGCCCGTCCTTTCGGGCGGGCACTCCGTTTAGAAACGGTTCCGGTTTCACGGCCACCCGCCGCGCCCGAAGGCTCGGTCTTAGGGTCGGCTCCACCGGTGACGACGCCGGTACTCGGCGCCGTAGCCTTGAGCGCGTGACGCGCCAAATTGATAGCGGCGTTACGGTCTCGATCGATCTCAAGGCCGCAGTGCTCACAGTGATACACGCGTTCCCACAGGTGCAGTTTGGTTTTCACCGCACCACAGCCGGAACACATTTTTGAGCTGGGGAACCATCTGTCGGCTTTGACCAGATGCGATCCATACCAGCGTGTTTTGTAGTCGAGTTGGCGAAACATCTCACCAAGGCCGGCATCAGCCAGCGCCCGGTTGAGTCCGGTTTTGGCGGTGGCGCCGTTCGGCAGGAACGCGCCGGGATGGTCGGGGTCGGGTTTGGGTTTCGCGCGGCGCATCATGTTCTTGACCGCCAGCGTCTCCGCACCGATCACCTGATGGGTTTTCGCCAGGCTGGTGGTGAGTTTATGGATCCGATCGGCCCGCAGATTCGCCACCCGGGCATGCGCCCGGGTGATCTGGGCCACAGTCGACTCCCAGCCGCGCGACGCGTCCTGCTTGTGCTGGGCAGCCGCGTTCCAGGGACCCCTTTGGCGGGCCGCTTTGCGTTGCAGCGCCCGCAGTTTCCTCAACGCCCGCGTGAGCTCGCCAGGCGCGGTGTGACGGGCGATCTGGGTCCCGTCCGGGCCGGCCACCACCAGCAAGTCCTTCACCCCGGCGTCGATACCCACCACTGCCGACACCCCAGATGCTGCCGCGGTGCTGTGGGGCCCGTCGGCGCGGCGCACAGCGCAGGTGAACGACACCAGCCACCGACCCCGTTCGAACCGCACCGTCGCCTTGATGATCTGCGCGGTGCCCGACTCTATCCGGCGACCCAGTTTGCGAGTGGACTCGTGAGTATGGATCGTGCCCAGCACCGGCAGCGTGACGTGATGCCGCGACGGCTCCACCCGGATGGCGCCGGTAGTGAACGTGAACTTCGGGACGGCTTTTCCCTTGCGCTTGAACCGGGGGAAACCCATCGGTGGACCAGCCCGTTTCCCGGTCCGGGACGCATCCCAATTACCCAGCGCCTCCGCCAGATTCGCCACCGCGTTGGCGTAGGCCTCCTTACTGTTGTCCTGCCACCACGGGCAGCCATCGTCGCCTACCGCTACCTGATGCTTGACCTGGTTCCACCGGTTGCGAAGCTCCTGAAACGACCACGACACGACCGGCGTCAGCTGTTTGTCGGCGATCCCGTACCAACGCTCCGCGCTGCGCTGGTCCAGATTGGATTTCACCGCGGCCAGCATCGTGTTGAACGCGAACCGCGCACCACCAGCATGCGACTGCAGCGCTGCCACCTGGGCCGACGTCGGGTCCAGCGCGTACTGATACGCCCGCAAAACCCACCCCGACCCAACCTCCACCAACTCACCAGTTGAGGCATCGGTGTCAAAGAGCGTGAACAGCACCGACACCGCCTCCACCACCGCCCGATACGCCTCGAAATCCGCGCCGACATCCACCCGCGCGGACAATGTCGGTGTGCCATCGCGTTTCGGCTTGCCCGACAACTGCACCCCACCCGTCCTCGCGGCCACCTTCTCGGCTTGCGCGCGGGTGCGCATCTGCACAATCATCTACCCCGCCCCACCACCGGGATCCTGCTTGGTGGCGGTGACCGCGCGCATCGCGCGATTGCGCGCACCGCGCCGCCCATACAAGCGTGCGCACATGCTAGTGAGGACCTCGATCATGTCGCGCACCAGATCATCGGCGCTCTCCCCATCCTCGACGACCACGATGCGCCGTCCCTGCGCGCCCAGCGCAGCATGGAGATGCTCGACCCCGAAGCGGGCCAGCCGATCCCGATGCTCCACAACGATCACACTGGCACAAGGGTCCGACAAGATCCGGGACAGCTTCGCACGCTTGCCGTTCAATCCAGAACCGACCTCAGCCACCACCTGGCCGACCTCCCACCCGGCATCGGTGGCCCACTCGCTCAGTCGGGACACCTGACGGTCCAAATCCGAGCGCTGATCATGCGACGAGACCCGCGCATACAGCACCACGCGCTCCTCACCTGCCGCTGCGACGTCAACCAAGATCGTGCCCGATGGCAGCCGTCGAAACGGCACCGGCATCCGATCCTCACGCACCCACGCATACGCGGTCTGCGGGTGCACACCCACCGACCGCGCCCACGCCGCCAACTTCATACCAGCCAGTCAAACATACATTCACTCACAAACACGCACATTCACACGCGTTTTGCCGAACAGTTCGCAGCCCCTCTGGGAATCCGGCGCACACCGGGTGGCCCATAGCGATCGCGTCGTCGCAGTTTTAACGGTGATACCGCCTCATTGCCGCGCGGCGACGAACATGTCGTCGGTTTCGTCCGCTCATTCGCATCCGGTTCCAACGTTCGGCACAGACGGTTTGTAGCCCGGATCAGGCCGAGCAAACGCAAGAATCTTGCAAGTGGTCGGGGCTACGCTGCCGCCCAGCAAAGCCGAAAGGAGGCCGCTATGACCACCTCCCGCAGCCTGGAGAAAATCCTTGCCGGGGCGCTGCTGTCGGGCGTTGCGGTCACCGGAATGGGGCTCACCCCAGCTACCGCACAGGCCCTAGGTACCGCACAGGCCCTAGGTACCGCACAGGCCCAGCCCCGCTTTGTGCCGCGGGACCATATCCTTCTGCCAGAAGACGGGCCAGTACCGCCCGGCGCATCCGGGCCATACACATGCTGCCCCGGAGATGAACAGAGCGGACTTCATCCACAGACCGGTCGCGGATGCCCGTCACTCATCGACTGGGACAAGACTCGCTGCCACACCTGGTGGGGCGTCTACTGGGGGCATGGAAACGTTGCCCCCGGTGTCTGGGAGGGACCTGATGCACCGCCGCCGGAGGCGTTGCAGAAGCCATGGTGCGGGTTTCCTTTCATGTGTTCAGGAACACCGTGATCAGCGGCTAATAGCCCTCGGGATGGAACCGGAATGAAGGCATCCCGGTTAACTCACCAGAGTCTCCGTTACCGCTGAAAGGGCTCGTGAATGCGTAGATGAGGCCCCCGACGACGATGACCGCCGATACGATGCTGGCCATCAACCACCAGCGGTTTGGACTTGCGAACCCGCCCATGGGTGGATCCAGGTCTAGGCGTTTTCCGATCTGCACGGCCACGATCGATGCGGTCACACATAGCACCGCAGAACAAAATGCGACGAACAACAGGCCCCACCCGACGCCCACACCGATCGGTACCCCGAAGAGATCGCTTTTGGGCGCCGCGACAATCCTGCCGATGTTGATGGAAGAGTCGGTCAGGCACGCGACCCCGGCGACGACCACCGCCCAGGCCACTGGACAGGCCCACTGCGGGATCGGTGAGGTCCGTGTCCAATACAAGTTCGCGCATAAGCCGGCAACGGAGATGCACCCGAGGATCAATGTCGCCACGCCCCAGCTGGAAAAATCCAGGCCGCCGATACTGAACACCAGGAAATGTGCCCAGGTGCCGAGGCTGCCGATGATGACGCCCGCACTTGCGGCAATGGCTGCGATCAGGGTCGGGAGATAGTAAGGCTGGGCAAGCGGCGGTGATGCGGAATAGCCGGCTGATGTCATTTACCCTCCCATGCCGCGGCCCAGGGCAGTCGCGACGGTTTTAGGACCGGAATCTAATCCGCCGACCTGTCGGAGTCCTCGGAATCTTCGGAGTCGTTGACGTCCTTGGACTCGTCGGAGTCGTCGGAGTCGTCGGACTCGTCGGACTTGTCTGCGTACTTCGTCAAGAGCCCAGCGAGTTCACGGGCCTCCTCAGCTGCTAGCAAATCGTCGAACACCCGCTCGTCGCTCTCAGAAATGCGCTCGAGGTAAACCGCGTTGCCCTTGGTGCCGACGTCCCACCGGCCCCCCTCGTGACGAACCATCCGGTGCCGCCTTCCAACTAATGACCTGATTCCCAACCCGACCCCGCCACTGCGTTGTTTACCCACTTCTGCTGTAGCGAGACGGCCAGGATTTCTTGGGTGTCCGGGCTGGCAGCCGCGGCCCTCAGCTCGGGGTCTCGTCATCACCGGCGTCGCGGTAAGCGACCATCGGCAGTCAACCGTAAAGCCTGCCGCCGCAGAATCTCCGAGCGCGACACCCGGTCGCGGCGGGCGGGGTCCAGCAGGCTCGGCACAGGCTCAGCATGAGCCAGCTTTCCGACACCGTGCCAAATGCGAATTTCTAAATAGGAAATTCACGCAACCTCGGGGCAGTACGCCGTCACGGCGGCGTTGACGATCGCGGGCCATCGGTCCCATCCCGGCTGACCAGTTAGGCCCGCGTACTTGGTGGCGAGCATCAGCGCCGCGTACCAGGGCTTGTCCCCGGTTCGGCGCATCTCGTTGCACCATCGGTGAGCGCCCGCGATCGCCTCGGTCGGGTCGTTGAACTCCCAGTTCGCCGTTCGGGCGACGGTCTATAGGAACACGCCGTCGGGCGTGATGTGCTCGGCCACGGCGGGCGGCATCACCAAGGGTCTCGTCGGTTCCGGCGTGCTCGTCGGTTCCGGCGTGCCGGTCACGGTCGGCGGCGTCGGCGTCGGCGGGTTGGTGTAGCCGCTCGGCCAGGCGTCCGCAGACGGCTCGGAGTGCGTCGGCGGGTGGGTCAGACGAGCAGCGCGCCAGCGGCGGCCACCGCGACTCCCAGCACGATTGCCGCACGCCTGAGCGTGGTCGGCCAGCGCCGTGGTGCTCGCGGTACTGCTGGACCGGTGGTGGGGGCTCTGCGGCGGTCCACGCCTGCGCGCTGATCTGCGGACCGAACTCGGTCACGGCCCAGTGGTCGTAGTCCTCGGCCACGCCGTCGCTGCCCACCACGAACCCGCCCGTCTTCGGAAAGCCACTCATACCACGATCCCCGGGCAGTTAGGCGGCTTAGGCCGTATCGCGTCACAAAGCAGCTGTGTTGGAAATGGCTCCGTGGTCGTCGGCGTCGGCGGCGTCGGTGATACGCACCAATCCGGCCTGTCCGGGCACGGCCCGCCGTTGCACACGCCCCACGGAGCGCCGGGCCTCTGCCCGGTCTCTGGGCACGGGTCGCCGGGCGGCGTTGTGGTCGGCCTGGTCGGCGTCGTTATGTGCGTGCCGCCACGGCAGTCATCGCCCCACGATGGTGGACACTGACGACAGCTACCGTCCGGCATGGTGTACTCGGAACAACCTGCGCCCGGCGGCGTCGTGGTGGTGGTAATCGGCTGCAGCGGTGCCGGGCCGGTCGGCCAGTGGGCGTCCGGGGTACGCATCACGATGGCGACGCCGATGAACAGCACCAGCAGGCCCACCACGAGCAGCGCCAGATCGACGGGCAGGTTGCGCTTGGCGTCCTCTGCCTGGCGGCGTCGGGCACGTTCCAGCTTCCAGCGCGCCTTGGCGCGCAGGTATTCCAGCTCGGCGTCGGTCCTCATCGGATCGTCTCCACGGTCTTGTCGGAGCGCAGTCCGCGCCACGACGGGAAGCGGAGTCGCCCGTCGCTGGTCTGCAGGCCGTAGCGCACTTCGCCGATCAGGATGGGCTCGATGTACGTGGCCCGCCTGTGCTCGGCCGGCGGAATCGGCGCGTTGAACGGGCTCGTGTCGGTTACCAGCGCGAGGTCGTGATCTGCGGCTGGCGCGACCGCGAGGGCCGCATTCGACCCTGATCGACCCCAACATGCCGGAGTACGCCTGCTGTATGGCGCAGTCGTTGCCGTGCTGCTACGGGGCACCGTGTCGCTGGCTGACGAAAGCGCAACAGCCCGCGATCAGCATCCCGAGCAGCATCACCGCGCTGATCACGCCTAGCAGGAACGTGACCGTGCTGGCGTCGGCATGCGCCATGTCTGACGTCCCGAGCACCACCGCTGCGAGAATGCCAAGAGCGAGCAGCGGAACCAGAGCGACCGTGATCACCCATCCGGCAATGTCGACAGCGATGCCGACAGCGGCCTTGATAGCGCCCGTCACAACAGCACCACCGCGTTGGGGGCGACAATACCGCCGAGAATTTTCTTCATGTGGATCACTCGTTCGAGTGTTGTAGGTGAGTAAGTAGCCCTTGCCTGGTTGAAACGTGAGTCCGCGGTCTTCATCAGGCCTAGACGAGGGCGGGGCCGAAGCCCCGCCGTCGCCTCCCCTCGCAAGCTGGGCCACCGCATCGGCGGTTTCGCCTCGGGAAGCGCCAGCAAGAAGCTTACGGAAAACATAGCACTAGAGTGGAAACTATTTCACGTGATACGCCTCACAAGGAGCCATAAGTCAGCCCAGGCCGCGAACCCGACAGCGCGGACGTCTGACCGGTGTGTCTCCACCCGGTTTGCCGGAGGGGGCAAAGGGCCGTGGGAGACTGAGTCGCGGCAGCCGAAGGGCGCGACGATGGCGCGACGGTCTATGTGGTTACGGCGGGTAGCGGCGACACCTGCCGCATTGAACGGGTCTATTTGGACGGCGATGAAGCGTATACGTTCGCCGAGAGTTACCACGGAATCGCGCCCAACGAGCCAGTTCAGGTGGAGGAATGGGAGACTGGTGCCCCGCCAGGAGCATACGACGGCCCGTACTGGCGCGCGCAGTGGTGGGCGCGGGTGCCGGTCAGGTAAGCGTCGCGGCCAGCTGCGCCACACCCGCGAGGGTCAGCGATTCGATGAACTTCGAGATCCGCCAGGAGTGGTGGGCGGGAGACGCGCTGCCCGACGCGAAGGTGGTGCGCCGTGAACTCGCCGGGGTACCCCGGGTAGAGGTGGCTGGCCGCTCCAAGGAGAAGGTGGAGGAGATGCTGGGACACGATTGCCCAGGTCAGAGCCGATCTGGCAGGCGTCCAACGGAAGTATTTTCCACTTATATGTAACAAGTAGAAAACAATGGGCGGGATCAGCCCCAGCCCCCGCCGCTGCGTCTCCGCGAACGGCGTCGCCACGACGAGCCGACCGACACGGGGCGGACGCCTACGCTAAACCGTTCCTGATCAGACCCTGACGGATTGCCGTGGCCCGTGCGGTTCATTGGTCAGGTGTGTTGCCATGGAGTGCGGATGGCGTGTGTCCGCACTCCGATTGCTCCATCTCGTCAAGCTGTCGGTCGAGGTCCGTTAATTCGATTGCGAGGCGGCGTAATTGGCGTGCGACGACTGCGCGCCGCAGCTCAAGCAGCGCGCGCTCTTCGCGGCCTATGTCGTAAGCATCTGTCTGCATCATGGTTCGCTCCTGTTGGGTGATGGTCTGGTGTCCTCACCTCAGACCGCACTTCCCTGCACCCCGTGGGGTAATACTCGTAGGCCAGCGTTCGCGGGCAGTTGACGTCGTGGTGGTCGCCGTCGGGCGCGTAATCGCCGTAGCTGAACACCCCGCGATGTAGACCGAGCACACGAACCGGTCATTGCCGCGATCAGCGGTGAAGCCACGCGGTCATTGCGCACCGCCTTTGTCGCAGGGGATCAGCCGGCTCTCGCCGCAGTGGTCCATCGGCTGGGCGGACTGTTGCAGCTGGTTCAGGTGGAGCGGCAAGAAGTTGCCACCCTGGTCGGGTGTGGGCGTAGCGGGTGCGACCGCCGCGATGCCGTGGGCACACGCGACCACCGCTGCGACGGCAGCCCCGCCGAGCACCAGCTTGACTTTGGTGTTCAACATGTGGATCGGTTTTCCTTTCGTTCGGGCTGGCCGGTTGCCGTAGCCGCCGCGCAAACGGCCCGCGCACGGGCCGAACGCGCAAGACGAGGGCGGGACAGAAGCCCCGCCATCGCCCTCCCCTCGATAGCCGGGCCAGCCCGCGATGCGATCCGACCCGGTAGTATCAGTATGAAAGCAACGGCAAATATAGCAATAAAAAAGAAATATTTTCCAGGTGATTCACCTCACAAGTTACGTCCACCCGCAAACCCGAGAGCGCGGACGACGTCCGGTGTGTCTGCGCGGGGTTCGCCGGATGGGACCAAGGGGTCGTGCGAGACTTGGAGGGTCCAGCGACCGGGACGGGAGACGGCAATGACGACGGTGTACCTGGTGACAGCGGGCAGCGGCGACACCTACCGCATCGAGCGGGTCTACCTCGACCGCGACGAGGCGTATGGGTTCGCTGAGGCTTATAACGGGACTGTGCCCAACGAGCCAGTTCACGTGGAGGAATGGCAGCCCGGTGCCCCGCCGGGGGCCTATGACGGCCCGTATTGGCGCGCGCAGTGGTGGGCACGTATTCCGGTCAGCAAGCGTCGCGGCCAGCTGCGCCATACCCGCGAGGGTGAGCGCTTCGATGACTTCGAGATCCGCCAGGCATGGTGGACTGGCGACACCCTGCCCGACGCCACGGTGGTGCGCCGCGAACTGGCCGGGATACCCACGGTAGAGGTGGCGGGCCGGTCAAAGGAGAAGGTGGAGGAACTGTTCTGGGAGACGATTACCCAGGTCAGGGCCGATCTGGCGGGCGTACCACGGAACTGATTTCCACTCTTTTGTGTAACGAGTAGAAAAATATGGGCGTGGTAATTCGACATTGCCGCCGGTAATGCGTCATGATCCCTCCATGGACGGACACGCTTTAGAGCGGCTCGGCCACCAGATCGTGAGCCGCCGGGTCGCGCTGGGCTACCGCAACCGCACCGATTTGGCTAACAGTCTGCAGTTCACCGTGCGCACCCTGTCCGACATCGAAAACGGGGTCCGGAAGGCCAGCCCCGGCACCTACGCGATGCTGGAAAACAAGCTGGGCTGGGCACCCGGCAGCATCGACACCATCCTGGCCGGTGGAGAACCCAAAGAGCTGGTGGTCAAGCTGCGCCGCGACGACCCCGAGCCTCGACACCGCTCCTTCGCCACCGACGACGCTCTGGCAGCTGCTTCCACCGAAGAGCTGCTGCTAGAACTGCGACGGCGCATCATCCGACCCCGCACCAGACGCCGCGACACCTGGGACGACTACGACGGCCTGGACTCGCGCGGTGACTGGGACAGCCTTGATTCGAGGGGTGACTGGTCCGACGGAGGCTAGCCACTATGGCATGGCCTCGCCCCACGCGATATGCCCCGCCAAGTCAAGCGTTCTCGCCCTGTCGCGGTAGCGATCCCTCAAGTGCGCATAAGCCGCGGCATCGCCGCGCGTCCGCGCCAGCAGAGCGTGTAGCCGCAACAGCCAAATGTCGCGCACCATGAGGCCGTCCGTGGGCAGGCGCGCCAGCCGATCGATTGCGACCTCGGCTTCGGCAACGTCAGCGTCAGTCGCGCGTTCGAGCAGTGTCTCCACCAGGACTCCCGTCGCAGGAAAGCCCCACCCCAGCAGAAGTCCCTCGCGGAACAGATCGTCGACGGCGGCGCGCATGAGCGGCACGGCGCCATCGCGATCTCCACGCCTAGCCCTCTCACGCGCCAAGTAGACCTCGACGATCGGTAAGTCACACAGGTTGTGTCCCCAGCGCCGGAACAGCTCGCTGACTTCCGCCAGCATCTTCTGTCCGCGGTCACGCTCTGCAACCGATTGGCGCTGCACCAGCGCAACGCCCAGCCCTGCCCGGGCGAGGGCCAACGAGAGCTCGTCACCGCATCGTTCTGCAATCCGTAGCGCATCCTCGATCTCGCGCACCGCGGAATCATCGGGCGTCATCACGCCACCCGGTATTCCCCCGAAGTAGACGCCACCGACAACCTGGACGTATGACATCGGATCGGCGCTGCGCGCCATGGCGACGGCGTGGTGCATGTCGTCTGACCATCCGGGATGACCCAGACACCAACGGGCGACGGCCCGCGCCGCCAACGCGTGCGCTAACGGAGACCCGACAATGAAGTTGCCTTTAGCGGGGTCACCGTGGGCCAGGTTGATGACCCTTTCCGACCATCGCAACACCTCCGAATACTCGGCGCTCTGCAGCTTGCCGAAGACCAGCGGCACATACAGCCCCACCGTCAAGGTCGCATCACCGAGCGACTCGATGACGGCCCAGGCTTCCGATGCCATCCGCGACGCCTCGCGGATTCGGGCCTGATAGGCGAGATGCATCACCAGCCCCGCGGCCCCGATGGCCAGTGACGCCTTGTCCCCTGCGGCGGTGCACAACTGCCGCAATTCATCCAAGGGGGCGCCGGCCACGTCCATGGGGACTCGCCAGGCGATCCCGCACAACATGGTGCGGGGAGCGATGCGCAGGGCGGTCCGGCTAGGGTCCTCGGCGGGTAAGGCGTCGGCGATCGCTCGGGCGCACTCCCAACTCAGTCGCGCCGCGGCGATGTCGCGCTTCGTGGCCCAGGTTGCGGCGCGCATATGCCACTGATATGCGGCGTGCCCGTCACCGGCGGCCTCCAGATGCGCGGCAATCAGCGCAGCATTCTGGTCGGCCGATCCCGACTGGCAGGCCTCGATACCGGCGGCCAGCCGTCGGTGCAATGCGGCGCGATCGGATATCGGTTGTGCTTCGTAGGCCGCGGTGCGGATCAGCGGCTGGCGAAATCCGTATTTGGCGCTCGGTGTGAAGCGCACTTGGTCGATGAGCTCGGCATTGATTAGCTCCTCGACGCAGGGATCGATTTCCAGCCTCGCCAGCAGATCGCAGCCGAAGCGAGCCCCGATCACGGCCGCTGCGGCAAGTGTGTGTTTGGCCCCCCCGCCCAGCCGGCCGATGCGCGCGGCGATGGTCTCCTGCAGCGTTGGCGGCACGCGTACCTCACCGACATCGGTACGGCAGGCGTAGCTGCCGCGCTGTCCGACCAGCACGCCGCGTTCGGCGAGTTCACGGGTGAGCTCCTCGGCGAAGAACGGGTTACCGGCCGCCCGCCCGGCGATGATCTCGCCGATCTCACCAGCGGACGGGTCGGGGCCTAACAGTTCAGCGACCAGCGTCGAGGTTTCCGCAACATTCAGCGGTGCTAGGGCAATGGTCTGCGCGCCGGCGACATGCTGTAGGGCCCCGTCGTAATCGGGGCGATAGGTGATTAGTACCGACAAGGAGGTCTGCGGAATCACCGTCAGAAAGTCCGCGAGCACGGATTCGCTGACCTCGTCGATCCAATGCACATCCTCCACCACAATGATCGCCGGTCGGGTACGGGCCAGCCGGGCGGTGTCGACCAGCGCGACCAAGCGCCGCCGCCGCGCATCCGCGTCGATCTTGGGCAGCTCTGCCTCGGGATCGGCGATGCCCAGGAGGTCATCCAGCAGCAGCATGTCCTCCGGGTCCGAGCCTGGAAACCGTTCCCGCAGACGCGTCCGGGCGGTCTCATCGCCCAGACCGGTGACCTGACCCACATCGCGCAGCAGACGCGCCACCACCCGAAACGGGACATCGGTCGCGTGCGACTCACAGAAAGTGGAAAACACTTCGACGCCACGGCTTTTGGCCAGCCCCATGACTTCATCCGCCAGTCGGGTTTTGCCAATGCCAGGAGGACCGACCACGCCCACGGCCGACCCGCGGCCCTCGATCGAGCGATCCAGCATCGCCGTCAACGTGGCCATTTCCCGCTCGCGGCCCACCAACGTCGACTCCGCGACACCGGTCCGCTGTTGCTCTGCGGCCATTGCCCGGCGCCGTCGCATCGGCACTGTATCCTCGGCGCCCTTCACGCGCACCATCTACTGCTTCCCAGCATCGCCGCATCCCCAGCCACGCAGCCGACTCGCTCGGTACCACAGGTACCGAACGTCGTCACCGCCGTCATCGGTCTCTCCGTCACTCCCGATCCCGGAGTTTCCCCGGTTTACAGGATAGGGCGCCAGGCGCCGTTGTTGGTCGAGTTATTCAGGGCCACGCCCGCTGGTCGCGACCCGTCCTATAGCCGCGGATCATGACGCACCGCCGACGGCGCCACGACGTAAACCGTAAAGACAAGCTGCCAGGGCCGATCTTTTCGAAAATGTATGCTTGTTCCAGCCGTGATGGGTGTCCACGCATCGAGTTCATCGGTCAGTGAGCGACGTTCTCGCGGACCTGCAAGCTCACACTCGTTTGTTTCTCCCCTTCAGATCCCTATTCCGGCTCGGCTGCACCCGCTTCGGCTCGCCCGGCATCTTTGGGGTGCCACCGTGCTACTGATCATGCTCAGCCGCGTATTTCCAGCGTGCGAGCATCAGCCATGCGGCAGGTTGTCGGGAGAGTTCTCGCCGCAGATCAGATGCGGGCCCCAGCGTTGCTCAACCTGATGGGGTCCTTGAGACTGTCGAACAACCCTCGCTACCAGATCCGGCCCCCGGTGCTCCCCAGCGGGGCCTCCTATGACGACTCCCTGCAGCTCGTTGCCGGCCTGCATGAGCCGACGCTCGAACGCGACGGCCGAAGACCTCCTAGCAGCCGTCGGTCACAGCTGACCCTCGTCGCCGACGGCGATGACCGCGTCAAAGCCTTCACGGACGCACGCCACGAGCGCGCCCAAGTCCGGGACCGCTGCGGCGTCGACGTTGATGCCGATCAGCGCCTTGCGGTGATAACCCACCAACGTGATGTTTGCGGCGGTGCCGACCGGGGGGCCGAAGGGGAAGATGCTGAGCACCTTCGCGCCGGCGAGGTAGAACTCCACATTGCCGGCGTTGACGTCGCTGAGCACGAAGTCGTCGTGCCTCATGATCAACCCGAAGACTAGATTCACTGCCGGACCGAAGGCGTTGATCACCGTGCCGAGCGCGCTGGCCAATGGGAGCTTCGCAACTTCCTGCAAGCCTTTGATGAGACGGTGGTAGGTCACCATCGCGGCGCCCGGGTCATCGGCGCCGATCGGGATCGCCATTCGGCAACCGTTCACCCGGTTGCCGAACAGTGGGTCGCCCGGCTTGCGGATATCAACGGGGATGGTGGTCCGCAGTCGATCGACGGGTTCGCCGTGCCGTTGATGGTACAAAGCGAATCCGTGGGCGACGGCGGTGAGGAACGCGTCGTTGACGGTGCAGCCCCGTGTCTTGGCGGCTTTCTGCAATCCTTCGAGGTCGGCCTCGAGTGCCGCGAAGCGCAGCCACCCTCGGCGCTCGGTCATCAGGGGCGAGAGGGTCTTCAAGTTCGGCGCCATGATCCGGGTCACCGCCCGCACATCCTTGGCGACTCTGGTCGCGGTATCGCGCGGCCGCCGCACCACGGTCGGCAGCGTGCGCGCCGTCAAGCCCGCGGACCGACCCAGGAACCGCAGGATCCGGTGTCCGGTGTAGCGGGCGGCCTCGGCGGCCAGCCCGAGCTGGGACCGATCCTCGGGCTCGGGGATCGCGGGCATCGGGCCAAGATCACGGGGCTTTCGGGTGAGGTCACCGAGCAACCCGAAGATCGCGAGAAGGCCGGTCCCGTCGCTCATCACATGATTCACCGTCAGGATTAACGCCGCCTGCCCGCCCTTGAGGCCCTCAACCACGGTGATGGTCCACAGCGCGCGCTCCCGATCGAGGCCGGACATCGCCGACTGGCGCGCGAACTCCAGTACACCGTCCAAAGATCCATCACCCGGCGCGCCGATCCAGCGGACATGGTAGGAGAGGTCGAAGTTCGGGTCGACAATCCAACGGGGAGTCGACAAGCGCAACGGCACCTCCACCAGCCGGTGCCGAAATGAAGGCAGGGTACGGCTGCCACGTTCGAGGCGGTCCAGGAAGACCTCCCGGTCGGGCGCGCGATCAAGGATCAACACCACCGTGATCGTCTGCCGAAGCAACGGATCTTTTTCGATCCCCCACAGCATCGCGTCCAGATCGCCGGTGTGATGGGACTTTTGCGGGACATTATTGTCGATGGCTGCCATCGTTTCTCGGTTATCGTTCGCAGTTCTGCCGGCCGGTTTCGGCTGCCAATCCTGCCCGTAACGTAGTAGCGGTAATCAGCCGCCACAGCGGTTGTGGAGTTTGATCAACGTGGCTTCGATGCCGGCGGCATTGCGCTTGGCGAAACCCGTTCTCTCATAATACTTGAGCCGGTCCTTCAGCCGTCCAGTGTCCCGGTAGTCGAACGTCTCGGTGACGCGTGTGATCGTCGGCGTTATCGCGGCGAACTCCCAACGCCAGTGGTGCCCGACGGGGTGCCGCCATTCGATGAGTTCGTCGGGTTTCATCGCGGTGATGGTGCTGGTGATGCGATAGGGCACCCCGAACATCTTCATCTTCGTGGTGAACCGCGCGCCCGGGACCAGATGCTGCGGGGCGCGGATGTTTTTCCTGACGGTGCCGGAACCGTCAAGTTCGTGGTGTCGACGCGGGTCCGCGACGATCGCGAACAGGTCAGCTGCCGGGGCGCGCACCTCGACCGAGCGGCTGACCTGATTGCGGCCGGCGTCCACAGGAGTGACGGTAATTGTGTCTGCTCCCGACTTTTCTATGTGGCGACCATGGCGAGGCTGCGCTCCCAGAGTTCACGGGCCAGGACCGGGTCGTAGGCCCGCGGGTTGGCCCGAGCGATTCTGTGGTCAGAGTAGTACTCGCCCGATTTCCAGTCGGTTCCCGGTATGGACGAGGCCAGCCACACCAGCTCGTCGGATCCCGCTTCAGGTCCAACCAGCGCCAGAAACTTGATCGGGCCGCGAAACGCCGTCCGAATCCACCACGTCCGTGACTCCTTTCCGAAGTTGGTGGCTACGTCGCCGGGGTGAAACGCCGCCGTGGAGATCCCAGCGGCGTGGTAGCGGCGGTGCAGCTCCTTGGTGAACAAGATCATTTCCAGCTTCGCGTCGCCGTACGCCCTTAGGGGCCGGTAGCCGTGTGCTGCGTCGAGGTCATCGATGTCGACGCGGCCGAAGAGCCTATTGACCACGCTTGAGGTGTTCAGCACCGTGGCACCGGATTCGACGAGCCGATCCATCAGCAGCGTCGTGAGCTGAAACGCGGCCAGATAATCGACCTGGAACGTCGTTTCGTGGCCGTCGACGGTGACCTCGCGCCGCTTCATGGCACGGCCGGCATTGTTGGCCAGCACATCGATGCGGGAGTAGGACTGCAGCAGCTGCTCGGCCAACCTCCGCACCTCGGAAAGGTCCGTGAAATCGGCTATGAAGTACTCCACGCCCAGACGCGCGGCGACGGCGGTCGTCTTCGCTGCGGATCGGCCCACCACGACCACGTTCTCGCCGCTTCGGCTCAGCCTGGCCGCCGCGGCCGCGCCGATGCCATCACTGGCACCGGTAATGATGACCCTCCGACCCGCCATTGGTGTCCTTTCCGAAGCCGCGCCGCAATACGCTCCCGCAACCGTCCCTTCCGACGTTTTGCCCAGGGATTTTGCTCAGGGAATTGTCCGGCGCTGTGGTTGCGCACAGTGTCGATCGTGACCCAGTTCGTTTCGCAGCACCTTTCCGGTGGGGTTGCGCGGAATTTCGGCGACGAGGGTGATGTCTCGCGGTTGTTCGAAGCGAGACACCTTGTCCTTCAGGTACTCCCGCAATTTGGCTGCATCGATGTCGGTGCCCGGGCGGGAGACGACGAACGCAGCGAGTCGCTGGCCGAAGTCCTGATCCGGGACACCGATCACCGCGTGGTCGGCCAGGTCGGGATGTTCGCCGAGCGCGTTCTCAACCGCGCGGGGGTAGACGTTCTCTCCGCCGGAGACGATCATGTCGTCTCCGCGGCCGACGATGAACAGCCGCCCCGCCTCGTCGAAGTAGCCCATGTCCCCGGTGCCCGTCATCTTGGCGACCACATCCTTGCCACCGCCGCCGGTGTAGCCGTCGAACCTTAGGCCACCACCCACGAACACCCGCCCGGTGACGTGCGGCCCGACGGGACTGTCGTTCTCGTCAAGAATCTCGACCGGACAGCCGGCAACCGGCCTGCCAACCGTTTCCGGTTTCTCCCGTAGATCGGCGGGCGTCGCAAGCGACCCGATGGCGACCTCCGAGGAGCCGTAGCCGTTGTAGAGGATCTCGCCGTAGGCGTCCATGAACCGCTGCGCCAGGCTCGGATCCAGGCGTGCCCCCGCGGTGATCACCACGCGCAGCGATGGAACCGGGTTTCGCGCCCGCACCTCGTCCGGAAGGTCGAGAATCCGGGCGAGCATGACCGGCACCGCGGCGAGCACGTGCGCGCGATGCAATGACGCCTGCGCGAGCGTTGCCTCGGCGTCGAACCGGCGTCTTGTCAGCAGCGTGCCGCCGAGTATGACCGTGAGCAACACCATCCCGAACCCGAACGCGTGAAACATGGGCACCGGCACGACAATTCGGTTTCCAGCGCGCAGCCCGATGCGGTCGAGGAACACGACTCCGACACCCAGTGCCGGGGTGATACTGGGTGTGCGCGGCACACCCTTGGGTGTGCCCGTCGTGCCGGAAGTCAGGAGCACGATCCGTCCGCGCGGGCCTGCCTTCGGCCGTGGCTCGCGCCCGTCGATCTCAAGCGCCGCGAGATCGACGACGGCGACGGCCTCATCTGCCGCACGCACCCGGTCGGCGAATTCGTCGTCACAAAGCACGGTTTGGATCCGCTGCGCGCCCAACGCGGTCGCCAGCGCGTCGGTGCGGAATTCGGTGTTGAGCAACACCACGTCGGCGCCGACCGACGCCGCCGCGAACATCGCCTGCATGAAGGCGCGCCCGTTGCGGCACAGGATGCCGACCGGGACTCCGGGTCCGATGCCGTGGCGGTATACCAGCGCCGCCGCCAGGGACTCAGTGTCGGACTGCAGCTGGCCGTAGCTCAACGCGCCGTCATCGTCGATCACCGCCGTGCGGTCCGGCCAGCGAGCCGCCGCGATCGCCAGCACAGTAGCCAGGCTCGCGCCGCCTCGAACCGCCTCGCGCACGATGCGGAACATCGTCAGCGGCCCACCGGGCACAAACAATCCCGATCGCAGCACCACCCGGGCCGCGCTGGTCACGATGTTCGCCGCCGTCATTGCGGCATCCCAAGCGCGCTTGGGGAGTCGGTGGAGAATCGATACATCAGTCCCATCCCGGCCCCCAGTGGCCCGGGCAGCAGCATCGAACCGAGTTCGATCGGCCGCACCCACCACGGCTGCACCCTCTCGGGCCGGTCGATGATCGCCTTCGCGACGATGTCGGCGGCGTGTTCCGCAGAGAGGCCCGGCATTCTGCGCAGGACCGGCGTGGGATCGCTCATGGGGGTGTGCACCAACGTCATATACACCGAGGTGACATGCACGCCGTCGGCGCGCAGTTCCGGCGCCACGCTGCGTAGCCACACATCGAACGCGCTTTTCGAGGCCAAGTAAGCGCCCCAGCGCGGGCCTGGTGCGGTGAGCACACCTACCGTCGAAACGCTGACGATGTGCCCGCTGCCGCGGCTTCTCATCGCGGGAAGCAGCCCGAGCAGCAACCGAACCGGGCCGAGATAGTTGACGCTGATCGTGCGCTCGAAATCCTGCGGCCGGTCGTACTGCAGATGCAGCGACCGCCTGATGGACTTGCCGGCGTTGCTGACGACGACGTCCATCGGGGGGTGGTTTTCGGTGAGCCCCTTCGCCAGTGCGGCGACCGCTGTCAGGTCGGTGAGATCGGCCGGGTACGCGGCTGCGCGGCCGCCGCCCGCGTTGATCGACGCCGCGAGGGCTGCCAGCTTGTCCGCAGAGCGTGCGACCAGCAGCACGGTCGCCCCGGCCGCCCCGAGCTTGCGCGCGGTGGCCTCGCCGAGACCGCGGGAGGCACCGGTCACCAGCACGGTCTTGCCGGACACCGCGACGCGCAGCCGATCGGGATCCGACACTCGCGGTGGATTGGCGATCTTGTCGACAGCCTTGGCGACCAGGTTCATTGGACTGCCTTTAATACTCGGACGAGTCGCAGCATAGCCCCGCACCAACCCAATGCCGCCGCCGCCGTGCGAAGCGGCGATCAAGCTGGGCCGCATCGCCCCGGAGATTGGCTTCGGCGAGCAGCCAGGTGGTGAACCGGCGCCGCCCGCGCCAGCGGGTGAGGACGGTGTTTCGGCTCCCCCGGCATCTTCGGGGTCCTACCGTGCTACTGACCATGCTCACCTGCGTATACGCAGCGTGCGAGCATCAGCCATGCGGCAGGTTGGCGGGGCGAGTTTTCACTCGTTTTCTCCAAACTCACTTTCGGCCTCGCCGTTGAAAGCGGCGGACCTTCGGCCGTCTGCGCAAGTTCAGCGCCCGTTCCGATTGGGGCGGAACCTCGCGGGCCACTGCGCGGATCCAGCGGGTGGTGGAACACGTACTCGGGGTTGGCACGTCTAACTGAATCGGTAATAGCTCACCGAGCGACCCGTCTGGCAACGAGACGAAGAGCTCAGGGACTTGCGCGACCATTGGTTCATCACCGCACCACTTTCTGTCCGCAGCGGGTGATGAGGGCGCCTCGGGCCTGCGTGGTGTGATTGCCGCGTTGCACAGACAAAGCGATTTTCACATCGCATGATAGATCCGCACGTATCGGCAGGGTCAACGGACGGGGGCATGATCATGACCGATCCGACATGTTCAACGCACGGATGGAGCATCTTAAACTCGGCTCAATCCCATTCAGCGTTCGCGGGTGTGCTCGCGGGCTTCGCTTTCACCGCTGCTGTCATTTATATGGGAAGCGCAGGACGAGCACCTGACGAGAGCGCGCAGTGCGGGCGCACTATTGCGCGCAACGCCGCCGCTAGAAGCCTGCAAGAGGCGCAAGCTATCGCACTGTTTACCGCTTCTTTCATAGTTCTCGGACTAGACAGCTACCTCTTCAGTGTGGTTGCGGGAAATCGGCCATTTCCGGGCATTGCACAGCCGCCTGAACCGTGTGGTCGCGTCTGGAGTCAAGCGTTGATAGCAAACGGCATGCTCGCGGTCGGAGCTGTTGCTATGGTGTGCAACATCACCACGTTGTTTCTATCGCAACAGTTAAATATTAAAGACGAGAACAGTCGGCATTACCTACGGTTTTTCTTAATCAGTCTCACAGGTGCCGGGATGTTGGCCATAATTCTGTTCCTGAGCCTGACGTCAGTCGACTACCTGGACGTTGTGTACCACGACCATGCTCCATCCTGGTTCGCCATTTCCGTGTGGGTTGTTGCGTTAGGTAGCATGGGGCTTACCGTCTATTTGGGTTCTCGCAGCTACCTGAGGAAACCAGCTTCGGCCCATGCGTCCCATGCGAATGGCGAAAATATTAGACCGGTGAACCGCTTAAAGGTGCCTACTTACCTCATTGTTGTATATGCGGGCGTTGGTCCCACCGCGGCTGCGGCGGCGCGGTATCCGCATTGGCCCGAGGAACCGATTACCTGGGTCGTCGTTGCCTATTGGCTACTCGGACTAATATTCCCTGCGGCAATCGTGGTCTGGCTGGCTGACACGGTACTCCCTGGAAAAAAACGACCACACACAGCATCTGGGCATCCCGCGCATAGCACCTGAGCACCCCTATAGCAACCAGCGCAACCCCGTTATTCGACTGACCAAAGTGGGAGTCCGTTGACGGACCAAAACACCAGTTATTCGACTGACCAAAGTGGGAGTCCGTTGACGGACCAAAACAGCACTGAAGAAAGGGGCCGAAATGGTCACCACTAGGGTCGCGGCTCAACCCCGACTGCCCGAGCGTTAGCTCGCGGGTGCGCATGCGGCTCTCGAAAGATGCGCGGTGTCACCTCGCAACAGACACGTTTTCTAGTCGAGGGACTGGACGGCACGGGCTGTGGCCTCACTGAGGCGAAGGATCCGCAGATCGCCGATCGGTGTGCCCTGCCCACGGTTGCACACCATCGCCAGGGCCAGGCCGTGCCCGGGATCGGCCCAGGCGCCGGAGCCACCGAAACCGAAATGGCCATAGCCGCGGGGTAGATGTTTGTGAAGGATCGGCAGCCGATGGTAGCCGAGCCGCCACTGCATGTTCATCATGATGACCCGGTCGCGCTGGTCGGTCTGGATCTCCCTGGCCTTGCATACCGTCTCCTCGGAAAGGATGCGCACGCCGCCCAGGTGGCCGCCGCCTGCGAGCATCGCGTACATGGCACCGAGCGACACGGCATCGAAATGCCCGTTCATCGCGGGGACGGCGGCATCGAGCAGTCGCGGGTCTGCGATGAGATCCTCCATACCGCGGGAAAGGCCGGCGTTGATGATGCGATGCGGGTTGATCGGCGACCTCAGGATATGCAGTCCCCGCGTCACCCGGTTGAACACGCCGCCGGGGGCGGTCAGCCGGGTGAAAGCGGGCGACATCGGCGCAAGGGGCGCCACACGGTGCCGCTGGTCGGGCGGGCAGCCGATATAAAGGCCGCTGAGCCCGAGCGGCCCGGCAATTTCCTTCTGGACGAACTCCTCGATCGGTGTGCCGGAAATCCGCCGCACCAGCTCGCCGACGAGCCAACCGAACGTCAGCGCGTGGTAGCCCACCGAGGTCCCGGGCTCATACGCCGGCTTCGCCCGGGCGAGCGCATCGGTCATGTGCTCCCAGTCGAGCATCCTCGATCCATGGTCGACGATCGTGCCGAAGCGGTGCAGACCCGCGGAGTGGCTCAACACCTGCCGGACGGTGATGCGGCCCTTACCGTTCTGGGCGAACTCTGGCCAGTACGTGGCGACCCGTTCGTCATAGTCGAGCTCCCCTCGGTCGGCGAGCACATGGGCGCAGGTGGCGGTGACGCCCTTGGTCGTGCTCCAGCACATGGCCAGCGTGTCGCGTGCCCAAGGTTCGCTAGCCAGGTTGCGAACTCCGCCCCACAGATCGACGACAAGCCTGCCGCGGTGGTAGACGGCCACCGAGGCGCCGCCGGCGGTGCGGGCGATCTGCTTCCTGAAGACGTCTGCCACTGCGCCGAACTCGTCGTCGTAACGCCCTGCGATCAGCTCCGTTTCTGAGATGGAAGCTTCCATTTCTGACCCTTTCTTCCAGCTGACGTCGCCGAGTGCGATGACGGCGTCGAATCCTTCGCGGACGCACCCGGCGAGCATGTCATACCCGGCACAGCTGCAGCAGCAGGGCTTTCACAGGGCTTTCCGGCGATGACGAACCGGGCAGCACGCTTTCCATCGGATGACAGCCATTCGCAGTTCCGCCGCATGCGGTGTTAACCGATCCCATCAAAAGCAAAAAGTATGCGGATAGACGAGCTTGCCATAAACGACTGGCGGCCGACTTTCATACCAGCCCCAGCTCAAAGCGCTCATGCGCCGCCTCAAGCTGGGTCAGCTACTCGACAGGGGCCATGATCGCACCCGACACCGACCACCCGGAAGGTCGCTTTTTCGATCCCAGCCGGGACCAGGTCGGGGCGTTAATGCCTTCTTGTGCACAACGTCTGCACAACAGTGCGGCGTCGTCGGATATCTGGTTGTTCGACCGATGAGAAAATTTTGATGAGTACGAGATCGGTTGGGCTAATGCAACACGTGCGAGAAGTAGTCAAGCGGTAGTTACCTAATTTGCCTTCCGGCCGAACAAACTCACCACGTTGACGGCGTCAGTCCCGCCTATTCTTGCTGTTCAGATCCCTATTTCTGCTCGGCTGCACCCGTTTCGGCTCG
>CAWFDM010000010.1:0-694238 GCA_963814505.1 uncultured Actinomycetota bacterium | reverse complement strand
GGTAGAAAGCAGCCTCTACTCGCCGACACGACGTCGTCGGCCCAGCGACGGGCCGCGTCCAGATCGCCGCATGCCAAGGGGGCCAACGCCGCCCAGTTGAAGGTCGAGCCCGTCTGGGCGTCCATGGCGCGCTGCTGGCGCGCAGTTTCGAACGCTTCCCACGCCGCCGAAGCGTCTCCCGTGGTCAGGTGCGCGATGCCGGAGGCCACGTAAGCGATGCCGTGGCGGTATTCCCAGTGCTCGGCTGCGATTCGGAGGACCGCATCTGCCGCCGCTCGCGCGCCGGCGGCGTCCCCCAAGTAAGCGAGCGCGAACGACCGCATCAGCGATGCGTACATCACGTACATCGGTTCGTGTGCTGTGTTGCACTCCTCGACAACCTTGCTCAACAGGGCGTCTGCCCCGTGCAGGTCACCACGGAATATTTGCGCCCAGCTCAGTGCAACGCGGCACTGGCGAGAGGCGAAGCCGTTGCCGATGCCGTCGGCAATGCGCAGGCCTTCCTCGGCGGCCGCCACAGTGCGTGTCAGGTCGCCGACGATGAGCGCCGACACCGTCTCCTGGGAGCGGATTTGGCCCAACATCCATGAATCCCCGAGGTCCCGCGCGATGCCGGCTGCCTCGGTTAAGTGCTGCTGGGACAATTCGGCGTCGTCGGCGGCGCCGATCACCCCGCACGCAGTCAGTGCCCGCGCCACCAGCGCGGCGTCGCCCAGTTCCCTTGCCAGTGCCAGAGTTTGTTTAGCGTCGTCGAGTTCGCCTTGAAAGCCGAGATAGGTCAGTAGCAGGGCTTTGTCGACACACGCGCGCACCCACGCCAATGTGTCGGTGTCCTCGGGGCCTTTTGCGGCCAGGCCGGCGGCGAACCAGGTCAGTCCTTCCTGCAGTCGTCCCCGGGTCAGCCACAGGGGTTGCAGAGACGACGCCAGCGTCAGGGCAAGTTCGGTGTCGGCACTTTCCAGACTCCACCCGAAAGCCGCTCGCAGATTGTCGATTTCAGCTTCTACCAATTCGAGGCAACGTTGGTGGTCGCCGTCGGCCGGCGCGTCAAGCATGGTTGCGAACGCGGTGTAGTAGTCGCGATGACGGGTGCGCGCTTCGTTGCCTTCGCGGGACTCGCCCAGCTTTTCCTGCGCGTATTGACGCACGGTTTCCAGCAGCCGGTATCGGGTTCCATCGTGGCTGTCTTCGGCCACGACCAGTGACTTGTCGACCAGCAACGTGAGCTGGTCGAGTACCTGGTAGCGCTCGGCCTTACCGGCTTCAGCTGCCAGGGCTTGGGCGGCATCGAGATCGAACCCGCCGAGGAATACCGCGAGCCGCCGGAACAGCACTTGTTCGGGCTCGCTCAGCAGTTCGTGCGACCAGTCCACCGATGCGCGCAGTGTCTGCTGGCGGCGCACCGCGGTGCGGGATCCGCCGGTCAGCAGGCGGAACGTGTCGTGCAGGCTGTGCAGGATCTCGGTCGGCGACAACGCACGGATCCGCGCCGCGGCGAGCTCGATGGCCAGTGGCAGGCCGTCCAGCCTGCGACAGATCTCGGTCACGGTCGCGGAGTTGCTTGCTGTGATCCGGAAGTCGGGCTTGGTCCGCCGGGCGCGGTCACCGAACAGTTCGATCGCCTCGTCGGCCAGGGATAGGGACGGCACGCGCCAGCTCACCTCGCCGGGCACGCCGATCGGCTCGCGGCTGGTGGTCAACAGCGTCAACTCGGGGCTGGCGCCCAACAGGCCGGTGATCAGTTCGGCGGTGGCGTCGAGCAGGTGCTCGCAATTGTCGACCAGCATCAGCATCTGGCGATCGCGAACGAATCGACGCAGCACTTCTGTCGTCGGTTGGCCGGGTTGATCGGGCAGGCCGAGCGCACGCGCCACGGTCACCGGTACCACGTCGGGATCGGTAATCGGTGCCAGGTCGATGTACCAAACGCCGTCGGCGTATTCGGTGGCTGCAGCGGCCAGGGTGGCGGCGACCTGCACGGCCAACCGGGTCTTGCCGGCGCCGCCGGCGCCGGTCAGTGTGACGAGCCGGTTGTCGGCGAGCGCCGCGGAGATGCGTTTCATTTCCGCCCGGCGTCCGATGAAACTCGTCAGCTGCACCGGAAGGTGTTCGACGGGAACAGGATTCGACGTGCGCAGCGGCGGGAAGTCGTTGTGCAGATCCGGGTGGCAGAGCTGCACCACGCGTTCGGGGCGGGGCAGGTCGCGCAGCGGATGGGTGCCCAGGTCGGTCAGGGTGACCTCCTGCGGGAGCTGGTCGACGACAAGGGGTTCGGTTGCGCCGGAGAGCACCGTCTGGCCACCATGGGCCAGGTCGCGCAGGCGGGCGGTGCGGTTGATCGTCGGGCCGATGTAATTTGTCCGATCTTTTGGGTCGCGCAGTTGCACATCTCCGGTGTGCAAACCGATGCGCAGCTTGATCGGCGCCAATGGCGCACGCTGTAGATCCAGGGCACAGCCCACCGCGTCGGCGGCGCGGGCGAACGCGATGACAAAGCTGTCGCCCTCGCCCTGTTCGACGGGTCGCACGCCGTGGTGGGTGGCGACGGCGTCGGATAACGCCTGGTCGAGGCGCTCGACGGTGGCCTTCATGGTGTCAGGTTGGGTCTCCCACAGGCGCGTCGAACCCTCGACATCGGCCAGTAGCAAAGTCACCGTTCCGGTTGGTAGCTCGCTCATATCGGGGAGGCTCCAGCTCGTTTCGCTCATGTTAGCCAGCATGCGGTGACGTGCGGCAGGTAGCATCAGCGAAAACGCTGATAGTTGCTGCGTAGGTATGCGTACATTCGCGCCCGGATGGCCAATCGCCGCCGCACCGGGCCTGCGCCGTGGGGGCCGGCGCAGCTAGATGACCACATTTGTGGGCTTCGTTGTCGGCCGATGAGCTGGTATGGCAGTGTCGGGGACGTGGACGAGCCATCTGATTTTCAGGGTGCCAAGGCGGTGCCGCCAACAGCGGGACGGACCGCACCGCCCGTGCGGTCGCTGTCGTCCGATCAGCAGCCGGCAACCAGAGCGGATCTCTACGCCGCGGTGGATGCGCTACGCGCCGATATGCGTGAATTGCTGGAGAACGTCCGCAAGCTGATTCAGGCGGCGGATAACCGCGTGAGCGACCTTGAGCGGGCCAAGGGCGAACCCGGCCAAAGGCTACCCAAGGATTTGTGATCGGCCCGTCCCGCCGAGATCGGTAAATGAAAAGCGGGGCAAGGACTTTCGATGTTCGCCTCTGGCCGCGGCCAGCCGGCATGGGTCGTGGCGAACGCGGCGCCGGCGGATGTTGATTCGCCGAATGAACCCACCGGCGCCACCCTGCGGGTTAGCCTTCGGTCGTGGTGGACAGTCGTCGTCTGAAACCTGCCGGCAAACTTGCCGGGCTGGCTGGAATGGCTGTGACCGTCGTCGTGCTGATCGCCGGATGTGGGGGCGGCGAGAAAACAGCCACGCCGACCACCACGGCGTCGTCGTCGGGGCCCGCGGTCGCGCCGAGCGCCCTCGACGCGCTGTTGCTCAGCCCCACCGAGATCGGCGCTGCCGTGGGCGTTCCCGACGTTCCGGTCAAGAGAACAGATTCGCAAATGGCCAATACCAGCGCCGGAAGGCCGGAGAAGAATTGCGGATTCACCCAGCCGGTGGAGAACTCGGTCTACGCCAACACCGGTTGGAACGCCGTGCGTCAACAAGAACTCCAGGAACCCGGTGACGAGTTCACACATCACATCATTCAGGCGGTGGTGTCGTTTCCCTCCGCCGACGATGCGACGCGCTTCTTCACCGCGTCGGCCCAGCTCTGGCCGCCCTGCGCCAACCAGCAATACCGCGTCACGGCGCCCGGCAAGCCCGATCTGACTTTCGCGATCGGGCCGATCGCCAACACCAATAACACCCTGAGCACCACCGACACGCTCATTGGTGACAAAAAGTGGGCTTGCCAACGCGCGCTGACCATCAGCAACAACATCGCCATCGACATCGCGGTGTGCAGCGCCGACAGCCCGCCCGACGCGGCGGTCAACATCGCCCACCAGATCGCCGCCAAAGTGGACAAGCAGTAGTCGATGGCGCTAAATCCTTACCCGCGCCACCCGCCGCGAGCAGACGCAAAATCGCACGAAATGGGCTCAATTCGTGCGATTTTGCGTCTGCTCGGCCGATTCTTGGCAGCGGCCGCGGTTGTGGTTCTCATTGCCGGATGCAGCCTGGTTGGTGGGAAAGCCACCTCGCCGACCACCACCACCACCACCACGACGACGTCGCGGCCCCCGGTTGCGGTGGGCGCGCTGGATGAGCTGCTGCTTAGCCCCACCGACGTCAATACGGCCATGGGTGCCGGCGGGATGTCGGTCAAACAAACAGACAGCAAGATGTATGACGACAGCAGCGACATCCCGGACGCGGCTTGCCGAAACTCTTCGCCAGCGGACACCGCGGTCTATGCCGGCAGCGGATGGACCGCCGTGCGCGTGCAGTACCTCCACGATGTCGGCGACAACTACGTGCACGAAGCTGAACAGGCGGTCGTGTCATTTCCCTCGGCCGACGAGGCGTCGGCCTTCTACAAGTTGTCCGCTTCGCGCTGGAACGACTGCGCCAACCGCAAATACCGCGTCGTAAAGGCCGGCTGGCCCGACGAGATTTGGAGCGTCGGGCCGGTCTCCAATAGCAACGGATTGCTGAGCACGACTCGGACTCAAGAGGGCGTTAACGGGTGGTCCTGCCAGCGGGTACTGACCGCAAGCAACAACGTCGTCATCGACGTCGTCGCGTGCGGCTACAGCAACCCGACCGACGCCGCGACCAGCATCGCCCGCCAGATCGCCGCCAAGGTGGCCAAACAGTAGGGGATCTATGGGGGCAGCTGTCGCCGGTTGCGCACCGGGCGGCAGTATGAACCGGGTGAGGCCGTTTCGCATTGACGTTCCCGATGATGTCCTTGATGATTTGCGGTCACGTTTGGCGCGCACCCGATGGCCGGAAGCCGAGTGCGTGGACGATTGGAGTCAGGGCATTCCGCTGGCGTACACCCGGGCCCTGGCCGACTATTGGGCCAACGAGTACGACTGGCGGCCGCGCGAGGCCGCGCTGAACCGCTTCGACCAGTTCGTCACCGAGATCGATGGATTGGACATCCATTTCATCCATCAGCGGTCTCCGCACGAGAACGCGTTCCCGCTGGTGATCACGCACGGTTGGCCTGGCTCAATTGTGGAATTTCACAAGGTGATTGAGCCGCTGACCAATCCGACGGCGTACGGCGGACGCGCCGAGGACGCCTTTCACGTGGTGTGCCCGTCGCTGCCCGGGTACGGCTTTTCCGGCAAGCCCAGCCGCACCGGGTGGGGCGTCGAGAAGATCGCGCAGGCCTGGGAGACGTTGATGCTCGGCCTTGGCTACCAGCGCTACGGCGCCCAGGGCGGTGATTGGGGCGCGGCGGTCACCACGCAGATCGGCCGCAACGGTGGCCCTCCTGGAGGCCACTGCGCGGCCATCCATCTGAACATGCCGATCGGCAGACCCACGGCCGAGGCGATGGCCAATCCGACCGCGCAGGAGCAACGGGCCATGGCGGAGCTGGCCGAGCACCAGAAGTGGGGCACTGGCTATTCCAAGCAGCAGTCCACCCGGCCGCAAACGGTCGGCTACGGGCTGGTCGATTCGCCGGTGGGACAACTGGCGTGGATCGTCGAGAAGTTCTGGGCGTGGTCGGACTGCAACGGCAACCCCGAGAACGTGTTCAGCCGGGACGAGCTGCTCGACAACGTGATGGTCTATTGGGTGACCGGCACCGCCGCCTCCTCGGCCCGCTTGTATTGGGAGAGCTTTCAGGTCTGGAGGGGAGGGGATCGCGTCGAATTGCCTACCGGCGTGGCCGCTTTCCCCGGGGAGCTGCTGAAGGCCCCGCGGAGCTGGTGCGAGCCGGTCTACAACATCACGCACTGGACGGATATGCCACGCGGCGGCCACTTCGCCGCATTCGAACAGCCGGAGCTGTTCGTCGAGGACCTGCGCGCGTTCTTCGCCTCGGTTCGATAGCCCCCTTCGGCGAGCGTGCGTGACTGCACAGTGACACGCCGCCAGCCGCGGCATTTTGCGCACGCTGGCCCGTCACACGATTCGGCGGCCCCGGCGCGCGCGGGAGCGCATGTCCCATAGGTATAGCTGATAGCCAAAGATCCACGCCTGGTGCGGAATCAAGCGGTCCGCCAGCCGCAGGGCGGACAGCAGCCAGTCGAACCGGCGCTGCTGGCCCTGCGACCAGTCCAGCTGCATCATCGCCCGGAACTCCGGGGCCAGGAATCCCGTCGTCGCGAACAGGTTGAACGGTCCCGCCAGGGCGCGCAACGGCCACGGCAGGAAAGCCACCGAGGCCACACCGCGAAGATGCTCTCGCACCGGCGCGTCGATGTGCAGCTCGTCCAGCGAGCGCTTCCAGTATTCGTCGAACGCGACCCGGTCCACCGGCCAGCTGCGCTCCGGTACCTGCAGCGTTGTGCCCAGCCGCTTGGCGTCGCGGTAGACGGCGTCGGCCGTGGCGTCATCGAGCGCGCCGTGCAGGAATTCGTGCTGGTCGACGAAGTAGCGGTACAGACATGCGGCCACCCACAGCTGCAACTTGGGGTCGAACGCGTTGTAGGACACCGGGCTTGACGACGTCGATCGGACCTGCCGGTGTGCGACGTCCAGGGCGGCGCGGATCAGGGCGCGGTCGTATTCGGTCCCGATGGTGGCCACCGCCAGGTAGGTGCCGGTGGTGCGGGCCCGTTTGAAGGGATGCTTGTACACGTTCCCGCTGTCCACCGGGCTTTCCAGGACGCCGTAGCCGACGCCCGGCAACGACAGTTGCATGATCACGTTCGCGGCGGGCAACAACATCGCGGCCGGGTTCATCAGGTCGGCGACCCGGGTTGCGGGCCGCTTCATTGCGGATCCTTCCCCATGGGTTCGAGTACACCACGTATGAGACGCTGCCGGAGTGCTTGCGTCGACACGGCAGACCCGGGTCGCCGGTGTGCTGGCCGGCTACCTGGGCGACCTCGCGCTGGGCGACCCGAGGCGCGGCCATCCGGTCGCGGCGTTCGGGCAAGCGGCCGCGGCGTTGGAACGGCTCACCTACCGCGACGGCCGGGTGGCCGGCGCGGCGCACGTGGGCCTGCTGGTCGGTGCGGTGGGCGTGCTGGGCCTGGCGGTGCAGCGCCGTGCCCGACGTGGGTTCTGGTCGATGGCTGCCACCGCAACGGCCACCTGGGCATCGCTGGGCGGAACCTCATTGGCGCGTACCGGCCTGGCGATGTCCGGGCTGCTGGAACTCCCCAACGATTCAGGCGTCGAGGCCGCCCGACGGCTGCTGCCGTCGCTGTGCGGGCGCGATCCGGCCCGGCTGGACGCGGCGGGCCTGACACGCGCGGCGCTGGAATCGGTCGCCGAGAACACGTCCGACGCCCAGGTGGCGCCGCTGCTGTGGGCGACGGTGGGCGGGGTGCCCGCGGTGCTGTGCTATCGCGCTGTCAACACATTGGACTCGATGATCGGCCACCGCTCGCCGCGCTATCGACAATTCGGTTGGGCCGCAGCGCGATTGGATGACGGGGCTAACTACGTCGCCGCGCGGGTGACCGCGGCGCTGGTGTTGATCTGCGCGCCGGTCGTCGGCGGATCGCCGTCGGGTGCGCTGCGTGCCTGGCGTCGCGATGCCGCTCGGCATCCCAGCCCCAACGCCGGGGTCGCGGAGGCGGCCTTCGCCGGTGCGCTCGGGGTGCGGCTGGGTGGGCCAACCCAATACCACCACGAACTGCAGATCCGGCCCACCCTCGGCGATGGCCCGCAGCCCACGGTGGCCGATCTGCGCCGCGCGGTGGCGCTGTCGCGCGCGGTGCAGGCCGCGGCAGTTTTGTTGCCCGGTGTCCTCGTTTTCGCCCGGTGAGGATGCGTGGTAGCGGGCGCCGGGCCCCGCGTGTTGTCACATCTGCCCCGTCACATCTGCCCCGTCACATCTGCCCCACGCGTACCCGCTCAGGGGGGTATGTTTGCCCGCCTCACTCTGAAATACAGCGAATGCCCTGGTGAGCGCGCCGGGCAACCGGGCGAATTTCCATCTCCCCACACCGGGGGCAGCCCGTGACCGCTCAGAGCGACAACTGCGCGCGGTGCCACTGGGCGACCCTGGGGCGCCATCGATCTGTCGCTCGGAGGCGGGCAAATCGGGTGCCGTCCGGGGGAGAGACTGCTGTGGCAGCCGGGACCAGTGTGACGCGCTTGACCGTGCGGTGCGCGTGACGTGCGGTGCGCTTGACCGTGCGGCGCGCTTGACCGTGCGGCGCGCTTGACCGTGTGACGCGCCTGACCGTGCGGTGCGCTTGACCGTGTGGCGTGCTTGACCGTGCGGCGCGCTTGACGATCGACGGCATGGAGCCAGGAAGTCGTCCTACCGTCGCCGGCCGTATCGGTCGGCGAGTTTGTCCTCGACGGTCATCGGAGCTGCTGGGGCCGTCGCCTCGCCGCAAGCCCCCGGCTTCTCCTGGCGGCGGAGCCGGATCTCGGAGTAGGCGAAATACCCCAACAGAATGGGCGCGATGATGCCGAACGAAATCCACTGGATGCCGTAGGACAGGAACGGTCCGGCATCCAGATGCGGCACGCCGATCACGCCGAGCCCGCCGGGCTGGTCCTCGACGAGTTGCAGATAGGACCCGGCCAGCGGGACTCGGGTCAGCGCCGCGACCTGTGCGGTGTTGATCGAGTACACCTGTTGGACACCATCGTTGGAGAACGGGTCCTTGCCCGGCACGGTCGGCTCGGAGTCCCGCAGCCGCGCGGTGATGGTCACGCTTCCGTCCGGCGGGCGGGGGAACGGTGGCACATGGGAACCCTGCAGCGGCCGCACATATCCGCGGTCGACCAGCACCGTCGGTCCGCCGTCGACGACGAAGGGCGCCAGCACCTCGAAGGCCGGGTCGCCCTCCACCACCCGCAACCTGGCCAGCACCTGCAGGTCGGCCAGGTAATGTCCGGTTGCCGTCGCCCGGCGCCACTGCGCGCTCGGGGCCGACGAATCCTGCTGTGGCAGCAGGGTTTTCAGCGGCACCTCCGGGGTGTTGAGGGAGGATTCGATTTGGTGGTTCTCCCGCGAGGTCCTGGTGTTCTTTCCCAGCTGCCACGGCGCGAGCACCATGAAGCACAGGTAGGTGAACGTGACAACCACCAGGACCAGCGCTATCCAGCCCGGCCGCAGCAGGAACGCCAGGCGTGCCAGGAAACGGCGCATCAACCGTCTCCGTTCTGGGAGAGTTGTTCGTCGACCCAGGCATGCAGGCCGGGTAAGGCCGCCTCGATGACGGCGAACACCTCCTCGAAATCGTCGTGGTTGCCGTAGTAGGGGTCCTCGACGTCGAGGGCGTAGGCACCCGAGCGGGGGTCGAATGATCGCAACATGCGGAGCCGCTGGTCCTCGACCCCCAGCTGGCGTAACAACCGAACGTGATTGCGGCCCAAGGCCACCACCAGATCAGCCGCCATGTGGTCGGCGCCGAACTGGGCGGCACGGTGGTCGGTGGGGTAGCCGTGGGCATGCAGCACCCGGGCGGCCCGCACGTCGGCGCCCGCGCCCACATGCCAGTCGCCGGTGCCCGCGCTGGTCACCCGCACCGCGTCGCCAAGGCCGCGCCGCCGGAGCTGGTCGGCGAACATCTTCTCGGCCATCGGCGAGCGGCAGATGTTGCCGGTACACACAAATGTCACGTGCAGTGGATCAGACACCCAGCGCCCTCCGCAGCTCGTCGACGGTCGCGGCGTGCGTCACGCCGGTTTTGGTGAATCCATCGGCGAAATCGGCCTGTCCGTAGCCCCAGCCGACCACCACGGTATCGATACCGTGCGCGGCGGCCCCGTCCACGTCGTGGCTGCGGTCGCCTACCATGAGCACCCGCTCGGGCAGCGGGTGTAGCTGGTCAAGCGCGTGCGCCAGCACCTCAACCTTCGTTTTGCGTGAGCCGTCCGGGCTCGCGCCGGCGACGACCTCGAAATGCTGGTCGAGCCCGAAGTGGGCGAGGATGCGCTGTGCCGTCGGTTCCAGCTTGGAGGTGGCCACAGCCAGCCGGACACCGGCGGCGCGCAGATCGGCCAGCAGCGCGGCAATGCCGTCGAACAGGGTGTTCATCGCCCAGCCGCGGGCGGCGTACTCGGCCCGGAAGGCCGCGATCGCCTCTTCGGCGGACTCGCCGAGCTCCATCGTGCGGAAGGTGTCGTCCATGGGCGGGCCGACGATCTGGGCGGCCAGGTCACCGTCGGGCACCGGCGCGCCGATGTGGCTTAGCGCGTGCAGGAAGCTGGCGACGATCCCCTCCGCCGAGTCGGTCAGGGTGCCGTCGAGGTCGAAGATCACCAGCTGCGGCGCCCGAACTGTGCCTGTCACAGCACCATTGTCCTTGATGGGTGTACTGCAGACGCTCCCGAGGCGGCGCACTAGTGTTTCACGGATGGCGAGTCTGAACGCGAGCGCGCTTGCCGCGGCGCGTTATCACGGTGATCAGGCCGTCACGCCCGGCATGCTGGATTTCGCGGTCAATGTCCGTCACGCCCAACCGCCGGATTGGCTGGTGCAGCGGTTGGCGGCGCGCCTGCCGGAGCTCGCGCGCTACCCGGGCACCGACGACATGCGGAGGGCCCAAGAGGCGGTTGCCGAGCGCCACCGCCGGGCGCGCGATGAGGTGCTGCCGCTGGCCGGGGCGGCAGAGGGGTTCGCGTTGCTACCCAACCTGCGCCCGGCCCGGGCGGCGATCATCGCGCCCTCGTTCACCGAGCCGGCCGTGGCGCTGACCGCGGCCGGGGTGCCGGTGGATCATGTCGTGCTCGAGCCGCCCTTCGGACTTGGCGGCGTGACGGTGCCCGGCGACGCCGACCTGGTGGTGGTCGGCAATCCAACCAACCCCACCTCGGTGCTGCATACCCGCGAGCAGCTGCTTGCGCTGCGCCGGCCCGGGCGGATCGTCGTGGTCGACGAGGCGTTCGCCGATTCGGTTCCCGGCGAGCCGGAGTCGCTGGCCGGCGATTCGTTGCCCGATGTGCTGGTGTTGCGCAGTCTGACCAAGACGTGGTCACTGGCCGGACTGCGGGTGGGCTACGCCCTCGGTGCGCCAGATGTGCTGGGGCGGTTGACCACGCAGCGTGCGCATTGGCCGGTGGGCACGCTGCAACTGACGGCCATCGCGGCCTGTTGTGCCGCTGATGCGGTTGCCGACGCCGCGGCCGGTGCGCTCGAGTTGGCGGCGTTGCGCGCCGAGATGGCGGCCGGTCTGGAATCGGTGGGTGTCGGCGTGGTCGACGGCCGGGCGCCGTTTGTATTGTTCAGCATGCCGGGTGCGGAGATGATACGAAAGCAACTATGCTACAAGGGAATTGCTGTTCGGCGGGGTGACACGTTCGTCGGTCTGGGCGACGGGTATCTGCGGGCGGCGGTGCGCCCGGAGTGGCCGCTGCTGGTCCGGTCCATCACCGAAGCGATCGCCGAGGTGCGCCGATGAGTGTGCGGCTGGCAGACGTGATCGAGGTGCTGGACGAGGCCTACCCGCCGCGGCTGGCCGAGTCGTGGGACTCGGTCGGCCTGGTGTGCGGTGATCCCGCGGATGTGTTGGACTCGGTGACCATCGCCGTCGACGCGACGCCGTCGGTCGTCGACGAGGTTCCCGACGCCGGTCTGCTACTGGCACATCACCCGCTGCTGTTGCGCGGGGTCGATACCGTCGCGGCCAGCACACCGAAGGGCGCGCTGGTGCACCGCTTGATCCGAACCGGGCGTTCGCTGTTCACCGCGCACACCAACGCCGACTCGGCATCACCCGGTGTGTCCGATGCGCTGGCGGAAACCCTTGGCCTCACCGTCGAGGCGGTGCTGGAGCCGCTGGCGGGACCGGGTGATCTGGACAAGTGGGTCATCTACGTGCCGCGAGAGAACTCAGATGCGCTGCAGGCAGCGGTGTTTGAGGCCGGCGCGGGCCACATCGGTGACTATTCGCACTGCAGCTGGAGTGTCGCTGGCATCGGGCAGTTCCTGCCGCATGCGGGAGCGTCGCCCGCGGTTGGCAGCGTCGGCACCGTCGAGCGGGTGGCCGAAGACCGGGTCGAGGTCGTCGCACCCGCGCGGGCGCGGGCAGCTGTGTTGTCGGCGATGCGCACCGCGCACCCGTACGAAGAACCGGCCTTCGACATCCTCGCGCTGGTGCCGCCGCCGTCCGACGTGGGCCTGGGCCGCATCGGCACGCTGCCAAAACCCGAACCGTTGCGCGCCTTCGTCTCCCGCGTTGCTGCCACGTTGCCGCGGACATCCTGGGGAGTGCGCGCCGCAGGGGATCCCGACATGCTCGTGTCGCGGGTCGCGGTCTGTGGCGGCGCCGGGGATTCGCTGCTGGGCAGGGCGGCTGCGGCGCAGGTGCAGGCCTACGTCACCGCCGATCTGCGGCACCATCCGGCCGACGAGCATCGCCGGGCCTCGGATGTGGCGTTGGTCGATGTCGCGCATTGGGCAAGCGAATTCCCTTGGTGCGAACAGGCTGCCAACGTGCTGCGGTCGCGTCTGGCGCTGCCGGTGCGTGTCTGCACCATCCGCACCGATCCGTGGAACCTGGAATGTGAGGCCCTGGAATGAGATCTGAATGAGACCTGGAGATCACCCATGAAAGCCGAAGTAGGGCAGCAGCGTTCGCTTTTCGAGTTGTCGCAGCTGGATGCCGAGCTATCCCGGATCGCGCACCGCGCCACACATCTGCCGCAGCGGGAGGCCTACGAGCGGATACGGCTCGAGCACAACGCCGCCAGTGACCGGATGGCCACCGTGCGAATTGCGGTGGAGGACTTGGATGCCCAGGTGTCGCGGTTTGAGTCGGAGATCGAGGCGGTGCGTCAGCGGGAAGACCGGGACCGGTCGTTGCTTAAGTCCGGCGCGATCGACGCCAAGCAATTGTCGGATATACAGCACGAGCTCGAGACCTTGCAACGCCGGCAGACCAGCCTGGAGGATTCCCTGCTGGAGGTGATGGAGCGCCGCGAGGAGCTGCAGGCGCAGCTGGCCGCCGAATCGGGGGCGATCGAGGCGCTGCAGGCCGACCTGGACGGCGCCCAACAGGCCCTCGACGCCGCGACTGCCGAACTCGACGAGGTGCGTGAGCAACACGTATCGCGCCGCGACGCGCTGACCGCGAGTCTGGATCCCGCCCTTTCCGCGCTCTACGAACGACAGCGCGCCGGGGGAGGGCCGGGCGCGGGCCCGCTGCAGGGACACCGGTGCGGCGCTTGCCGGATCGAGATAGGCCGCGGTGAGCTGGCCCGCATCTCGGCGGCCGCCGAAGACGAATTGGTGCGTTGCCCGGAATGTGGAGCGATCCTGTTGCGGGTCAAGGTGCTTCAGCAGTGAAGGTTGTCATCGAAGCCGACGGCGGGTCGCGCGGCAATCCAGGCCCGGCCGGATACGGCGCGGTGGTGTGGGACGCGGACCGCTCGACCGTGCTGGCGGAAACCAAGCAGGCCATCGGCCATGCGACCAACAACGTCGCCGAATACCGGGGCCTGCTGGCCGGTTTGGAACATGCCGCGACGGTAGGCGCTACCGAGGCCGCGGTCTTCATGGATTCCAAGCTGGTGGTGGAGCAGATGTCCGGGCGGTGGAAGGTCAAGCACCCCAGCCTGGCGGAGCTACACGCCGAGGCTCGGGCGCTGGCGGCACGGTTCGACCGGATCAGCTACGCGTGGATCCCGCGGGAGCGCAACGCGCACGCCGACCGGCTGGCCAACGAGGCGATGGACGCCGCGGCCGGGGTCGACGGCGAGGCGGACGCGGACCCGGTGACGCCGCGTTCTGTGCCCGCGAAAACCGTTGCGCCCCAATCTCCACCGGGTTGGACGGGCGCCCGCGGCACGCTGACCAGGCTGCTGTTGCTGCGACATGGGCAGACCGAGTTGTCGGTGCACCGCCGTTATTCCGGACGCGGCAACCCGGCACTCAACGAGGTGGGGCGGCAGCAAGCCCAGGCGGCGGCGCGGTATCTGGCGCAGCGCGGGGGGATCGCGGCGGTGATCTCCTCGCCGCTGCAACGGGCCTCCGACACCGCGACGGCGGCCGCCAAGGCGCTGGGCCTGGACGTGCGCGTCGATGATGACTTGATCGAGACGGACTTTGGCGCCTGGGAGGGGTTGACGTTCGCCGAGGCCGCGCAACGCGATCCCGAGCTGCATCAACGTTGGCTGCGCGACACCAGCACGGCGCCGCCGGGTGGTGAAAGCTTCGACGATGTGTCGGTGCGGGTGCGCAGCGCACGGGAGCGGATCATCGCCGGGCACCAGGGCGCGACGGTGTTGGTGGTCTCGCACGTCACGCCGATCAAGACGCTGCTGCGGCTGGCCTTGGACGCCGGGCCGGGCATCCTGTACCGGCTGCACCTCGACCTGGCATCGCTCAGCATCGCCGAGTTCTATTCCGACGGAGCGTCCTCGGTGCGGCTGGTGAACCAGACGAGTTATCTCTAAGACGCGTGGCGGCCGTTCGGCCCACCAGCAGTTCGTGCACGTCCAAAACTTCTTTGCTCAAACGTTTCTCGCTACGCCCAACACGCCGTTGCCGCGCTCTCGAAGTAGGCACCGTCGTCTTCGACCGTTAATCGGGCATGCGCGCAGAAGGATTTTCTGTCACGGATGCGCTGTCGACATCGCCCCGTCGTGCGGTGTAGCGTCAACCGCAGCGGTGACGCACACCTCATCGAATTACGGTGACACGTTCTGCGGCTTGCGGGGTGACCCCTCAACCTGCCCGATGGTGACGTGGTGCTTGTTCTTGCCGCGACCAGCGGGATCGTTGCCGGCCTAGAGATTCGAGGCGAAGGCACCCTCGGCGGGTGGGTATGAATCGACACGATTCGCCCAGCCGGACATGCGTTCTCGCGCAACCTGTTCTTGCGCGTCGTTGCACTTGCTGTGTTTGGAGTTCATGACCTGATGTTGATTCCCATGTCCCCGACGGATTCGCTGTTCCTGCTGGCAGAGTCCGAGAATTGTCAGATGCAGGTGGGCGGCCTGGCTCTGTTCTCCCCGCCTGAAGGTGCCGGCACTTCGGATGTGCGTGAGATGTTCGCCGCAGCCGTCGCCCGCCACAAGGTGGCCGGCGTGTGGCGCAAGCGGGCCCGCCGGTCGGTGACGTCGCTGGGGCAGTGGGCCTGGGACACCGGCGGAGAGGTCGACCTCGACTACCACGTGCAGTATTCGGCGCTGCCGCGGCCCGCCGGGATGACGGAGTTGTGGGCGCTGGTGTCCTGGCTGCACGCGGCCCCGTTGGACCGCGAGCGGCCGCTATGGGAGATGCACCTAATCGAGGGTCTCGCCGATGGCCGGTTCGCGGTGTACATCAAGATGCACCATGCGCTCGCCGACGGGATCTCCGCGATGGGGATGCTGCGCGAGGCGTTGAGCGTGGACTCCGGCCGGCGTGGTGGGCCCGCGCTGTGGGAGCCGGTCGCGCCCGCACCGGAACCCGCACCGGACTCGCGGCGGGGCGGTCTGGATCTCTTTGGGCTGCCGGGTCGGGCGGTGGCGATCGCCTGGGGCGCGGCTCGGGAGGCCGCCGGGCTGGTGCCCGCGCTCGCCGGCACGCTCGAACAAGCGCTGTCCGGCCGCGGCGGGCCGCTGTCGCTGGCCGCGCCGCGCACGATGCTCAATGTGCAGATCGACCGGACCCGGTCGTTCACCGGGTGCTCCTGGCCGTTGGAGCGGCTAAGGCTGGTCGCCAAGAAGAGTGACGCGACCGTCAACGACGTGGTGCTCGCCATGTGCGCCGGGGCGCTGCGCAGCTATCTGACGAGTAAGGGGGGGCTGCCGTGGGCGCCGCTGGTGGCGATGGTGCCGGTCTCGCTGCGCGGTACCCGCCCCAAGGGCGCCCGAGGTGTCACAGCGGATGCGGGGAACAAGATCGGGTCGTTGACGTGCGGCCTGGCCACCAACCTGGCCGACGCGGGCGAGCGGCTCGCGGCCGTGCGGGACGGCATGCGCGAGGGCAAGGCAGCGCTGTCCTCGCGCAGTCGACTGCAGGTCCTCGCGATGAGCGCGCTGGGGGCCGCACCCCTGGCGCTGGGCATGCTGGTCGGTCACCCGTGGCTGCTGCGCCCGCCGAACGTGATGATCTCCAACGTGTCCGGGTCCCCGGCGCCGTTGTACTGGAACGGCGCCCGCCTCGATGCCCTCTACCCGCTGTCGATCCCGGTGCATGGGCAGGCGCTGAACATCACCTGCACCAGCACCGACGATACGATCGCTTTCGGGCTCACCGGCTGCCGTCACGCCGTCCCCGGACTGGGCGCGATGAACAAGCACCTCAACGACGAACTCCGTCTACTCGAGCGCGCCGCCGGACTCTGACGACTGGCAGGCCTGCCATCGGCTGAGAGGGCGTTGCCCCTTCCAGGTCCAAACCGCGCAGCCTCCGGCATGCCGCTAGCGCATCGAGCTCCGTCTTGAGGCGGTGTCGTACGGGAAGTTCCGTGAATCCCTCGAGTTCTTGACGCGCCACGAGGTAGCTGACCTGCTCGGCGACACCCACCCGTTGGAGGACTTCGCCGCCGTGTTTGCCGCCGAAGAGGTCGGTGAGCACCGCAAACGCGCTCGCGTTCGGCCTGGCGCTGATCCCCGCCGGGAGGATCGGTGACCGGATCGGGCACAAGTGGGTGTTTATCGGCGGCCTGTCGTTGTTCACGCTCGCTAGCCTCGCGTGCGGGCTGGCCCACGATGACGCGCAGCTCATCGCCGCCCGCGTGGTCCAGGGACTCGCCGGTGGCATGTTTTACACGCCGATCAACGCATTGATCCAGCTGATGTTCGTTGATCGGCAACGGGGACGGGCCTTTTCGATCAGGGCTGCGACGATCGTGATTTCCATCGCTTCCGGCCCGCTGGTGGGCGGTCTGATCATTGGTGCCTTCGGCACCGGTGCGGGGTGGCGGCTGGTATTCGGAGTCAACATCCCGATCGGGGTGCTCGCCGTGATCGCCGCGCTGGTGGTGCTTCCGGCGAGGGCCGAGAATCGCGGTATCGCCGCGGACTGGCCGGGGCTTGGTTTGCTCTCGGCCGGACTGGTCGCGCTGCTGACCGCTCTTATCGAAGGGCAGCAGCTGGGTTGGCCGGTATGGACCTACCTGTCGATGGCCGCCGGGGTCGCCACGATCGTGTTGTTCGGGTTGTGGGAACGTCGAGTCGAAAACCTCGGCGGCAATCCGCTGGTGCCGCCGCGATTGTTCAAACACCGATCTTTCGCTGGCGGCGTGCTTGTCGGCTTGGTCGACTTCGCAGCCTTCATGAGCATCTTCTTCACCGTCGCGATCTTGTGGCAGGCGGGGCTCGGTCACAGCGCATTGCAATCCGGCCTGGTAGCAATGCCTTTCGCGGTCGGCATCACCGTGGGGGCAGCCCGAAGCGCCACCTTCGCGGCCCGGTTCGGGCGTGTCGCGCTCGTTGTCGCGCTAGGCCTCGTCGCCGGTGGCATGAGTGCGGCGTGGCTGGTTCTGGCCGTGACCCCTGCCACCTCCTACAGCGGCTGGCAACTAATGGCGCCGCTGCTGGTTGCCGGTGTGGGCAATGGCGTATTCATCTCTGCGAACCTCGATTTCATCGTCGCCACTGTCGAACCGGCCGATGCCGGTGCGGCCAGCGGGGTCATCGGCGCCACGCAGCGCGTGGGCAGCTCGATCGGTACCGCTGTTGCCAGTACGGTGCTCTTCGGCACGCTTCACTTCGACCGGCGACCCAACAGCGTCGCGTTGGCGTTCGGTCACAGCGCGACCCTGGCCATGGCGGTAAGCCCCGCCCTCAGCGTCGCGGCCTTCGGGTTGGCGTTCGCGCTTACCGCCGAAGGGCGCCCGCCTATATGAAGCCTCGTGACGAACCTGATTGAACCAGGTCCGGCAACGGGAGGCGGGCAACGGGAGGCGGTCGGCGCGTTCGCGACTGACAGGCAGTGTGCAATATTCGAACGGTGCAGTATTTCGCCGCCGCAAGCATCCGAGTTGGCCGGCGCCGCCTAACCAGTGGTGTATATTGTGGTGTATGAGGCGCACGAACATTTACCTCGACGAGGAGCAGACGGCGGCACTCGACCGGCTGGCAGCACAAGAGGGTGTGTCGCGTGCTGAAGTGATCCGCCAACTCCTGGACCGGGTTCTGACCAGTTCCGACGAGAGTCTCGCCTCGGACCTGAACGCGATCGAGAATTCGTTTGGCGTTTTGCGTGAGGTTGACGTGCCGGTGCGCGGCCCGGGCGGACGTGAAGAGCATCTGGCACGACTCTGGGGCCGCTCATCGTGATGCTGGTCGACTCGGATGTCTTGATCGCGCATCTACGCGGGCTCGGCGCAGCCCGAGACTGGCTCATCGGCGCCCGAAAGAACGCGCCGCTGGCGATCAGCGTGGTGTCGATCGCCGAGCTTGTCGGCGGCATGCGGTCAGTCGAGCGCCGCGAAGTATGGCGGCTGCTTTCATCCTTTCGCGCTGAACCGACCACGGAGATCATCGCCCGTCGCGCCGGAGAAATGATGCGCCGATATCGCGGCAGTCACACTGGTATTGGACTCGGCGATTACCTCATCGCAGCAACCGCGGATGTCAAGGGACTGCAGCTGGCAACCCTCAACGTGCGACACTTCCCCATGTTCAAGGATCTGCGACCACCATTTGCGACGCCGGCCGAGTAGCCACGCGAAAGACGGCTAGGCGGTAACGCGGCCTGGCCTGCCGAAATCGCCTCGGGGAGAGCCGCAATGGTGTGGACGCGATCAGTTCGCGGCGGTTAGACAGGGGTGAATTCGACCGGCAGCGCCGCCGGCGAGCGGAACGCCATGCCGGTGACGTGCGGCGCCGGCGCGTTCGGGTCCGGCCGCAGGTCCGGCAGCCGGTCGAGCAACGCGTTGATTGCCACGGTCGCCTCCATGCGCGCCAGGTGCATGCCCAGGCACAGGTGCGGGCCGCCGCCGAACGTCAGGTGCGCGATGTTGCGCCGGGTGGGATCGAACCGGTCCGGGTCGGGGTAGTGCGTCGGATCCCGGTTGGCGGCCGCGACGCTGACGCTGACGTTGGTTCCGGCCGGGATCGCCACCCCGCCGAGATCGCAGTCACGCACCGCCCGTCGCACCACCGTGGTGATCGGCGGCTCCCAGCGCAGCGCTTCCTCGAAGGCGCCGCGCAGCAAGCTGCGATCCGCCCGCAGAGTGTCCATCAGCGCCGGCCCGGTGAGCAGGGCGACCAACAGGTTGCCTGAGGCGCGGTAGGTCGTCTCGACCCCGGCGGGCAGGATCAGCAGCAGGAAAGCGAAGATCTCGTCATCGCTCAACCGCGCGCCGTCGATCTCGGACTCCGCCAGCGTGCTGATCAGGTCGTCCTGGGGATTACGCCGCCGTTCGGCGAGGATCTCCGTCAAGTAGGCCTTCAGCGAGGCGGACGCCGCGAGCCCGCGGTTCCAGTCGTAGACCACATTGAGCAACTCGATCGACAGCCGCTGAAACCGCAGGTAGTCCTGCCGCGGCAGGCCCATGATCCGAGCGATGACCTGCACCGGAAACGCGAAGGTGAACTCGCGGGACAGCTCGGCGCGCCCGCGCGGAGCGAACCGGTCGATGAGCTCGTGGACCACCACCTCGACCAGCTCGGCGCGCCAGCGCTCCAGCAGTGCCGTCCGGAACGACGGCGACACCAGGGCCCTGCTGGCCCGATGCTCGGCCCCTTCGAGTTCGAGCAGGGTGCGACCCATGACCGGGCCCATGATCTGGTCGTAGATGGACGAGGAGAAGGTGTCCGGGTGGGTGAGCACCGTCTGGCACTCGTTGTATCCGAGCACCGTCACGCCCAGGTCGCCGGTATGTGGGGCGGTGATCTCGGTGAAGGGATTTCCCAGCATCACCCGGTGTCGGGCTCGTGCCTCGCGCAGCCGCTCGTGCACGTTTTCCACCTGTATGAGCAGCCCGCCCTGCAGCTCGGCCGGGTCGAACTCGTCGGTCGCCGGGTTCAAGAGGCGGCCACCGTCGCGGTGTCACGCCCGGACCTCAGCACCGTGCCGGGCAGGGCGCCGGTCGCGGCACCGTCGTGGCACACCTCGACACCACCGACCAGCACCGAGGTGATCCCGCGGGCGTCGGCGACCAACCGCGGCGCGCCCGAGGGCAGGTCGTAGCGCGTTCGCTCGGGCCCGTGGTCGATGGTCGCCGGGTCGAACAGCACCAGGTCGGCGTGCCAGCCGGGTGCGATCCGCCCGCGCTCGGTCAGCCCGTAGAACCGGGCCGGCACGTCGGTCACCAACCGGACCGCCTCCTCGAGAGTCACCACCTGATACTGGCGGACACCCTTGCCGAGCAGCGACGTCGTGTAGATCGCGCCGCACATCATGTCCAGGTGGGCGCCGGCGTCCGAGCCTCCGATCACCGCGCCCGGGTGGCGCCACACCTGAGCGCGCGCCTGCCAGTCGGCCGCCTCATCGCCGGTCAGCGGCGGGCTGAGCCCCGTACGCAGCTCGTCGGCGATCACGATGTCCAGCAGCGTGTCGAACGGCCCGCCACCACGGGCGGTGGCGACCTCGCCGACGCTGCGTCCGGCCGCGTCGGCGTTCTCGGCGGCGAACGTCTCGACGATCCTCAGCCGGTCCCACTGCGCCAGGCCGCGCAGCATGCCCGCCTCCTTCGAAGCGGCGCCCTCGGCGAGGCGGCGACGCACCTCGGGATCGGCGAGCGCGGCCAGGCGCTGGGGCACCGGCAGGTGCATCGTGTCCCGCCAGCCCGGCAGCCCGTCGAGCACGAAGCCGGACAGGAACGACAGCCGGATCTTCATGGCTTGCGGCAAGGTGAGCGCCACCACCCGCCCGCCGCGGTCGGCCGCGGCCTGGTAGGCGCGCAACTGCCGCTCGTGCCCGGCCGGGTTGGCCGCCGAGACGCCCAGCAGGTTCCAGTTCAGCGGCCGGTCGGCGGCGACGGACATGTCGGTGAGCAGCTCGATGTCCTCGTCGGTGAAGCCCGACAGACAGCCGGCAATGATCGCCTCGAGTGTGGTGCCCGGATGCTCGCGGAGGCCGCCCGCCAGCGCCACCAGTTCCTCCCGCGACGCGCTGCGCGACGGCACCGGCTGGCCGGAGCCGTCGTTGTGGGTCGGCGACTGCGACGTCGACAGACCCAGCGCGCCGGCATCCAGCGCGTCGTGCAGAACCCCGACCATCTTCTCTATCTGCTGCGGACTGGCCTCGCCGCCGACGGCGTCGCTGCCCATCGCCGCCAGCCGAAGCGCCGAGTGACCGACCAGGAAGCCGGCATTGATGGCGATGTGACCGTCCAGCCGGCCGAGCCAGTCGCCGAATGATGACCATCGCCAGTCCAGGCCGGCCCGCAGCGCGTCGAGCGGCATCCCTTCGACCCGCGCGAGCATTCGGGTCAGGTAGTCCTGTTGGTCGGCCGCCGCCGGTGCCAGCGTGAAGCCGCAGTTGCCGCCGAAGACGGTGGTGACGCCGTGCTGCACCGACGGGCTGGCGGTCGGGTCCCAGAACAGCTGCGCGTCGTAATGGGTGTGCAGATCGACGAAACCCGGCGCCAACGTAAGCCCTTGGGCGTCAACAGTTTTCGCCGCCGAGTCAGTGGACTCGCCGATCGCCACTATCCGTCCGCCACTGACGCCGACGTCGCCATGCCGGGCCGGCGCGCCGGTACCGTCGACGATCTCGGCGTCGCGAATCAACAAATCGAGCACGTGCCCTCCTACGCCCGTCCTAGCCCGTCCTATCCGGTGGCCGCCAGCCACCCCTCGTCCGGCAGTGGATGGCGGAACAGTTGCGCGGCATTGCGGTGGGTGATCCGGGCCGCGTCCTCCGCAGACAGGCCGGCGACGTTGCGCGCCACCACCTGTTGGGTGTCGGGCCAGGTCGAGTCGGCGTGCGGGTAGTCGCTTTCGACGAGGATGCGCTCGGCCCCGATCGCGTCCAGCGCACCGAACGCGTGGGGGTCGTCGATCGAGCAGAACCAGAAGTTGCGCCGCAACACCTCGCTGGGCAGCAGGTCGCTCTTCCATGATCCGCCCTCGCGCCCACAGGCGGAGTGGGCGAGCACGAAGTCGGCCCGGTCGGCGAGCATCGCCGCCCAGCCGAGGCCGCCCTCGGCGAGCGTGAAATTCAGCCGCGGGAAACGGACCGGGATGCCAGACCACAGCATGTCCGCGCAGGCGACCAGGCCGTTGGCCGGGAACAGCGTGGTGATGGTCTCAAATGGGGTGTCCGGGGCGGGGATTGGCGCCCACTGCGCCGAACCGGTGTGCAGGCAGACGACGGTGTCGGTCTCCTCGCAGGCGGCGAAGAACGGATCCCACACGCCGCAGTGCAGGCTGCCGATTCCGCATTGCGCCGGCAGCTCGGGGAAGCTGACCGCCTTGAAGCCGCGCGCGGCGTTGCGGCGGATCTCCTCGGGCGCGAGCTGTGGGTCGGCCAGCCACGGCAGCTGCAGCGGGATGATCCGCTCGGGGTAGCTGCCGGACCACGCCTCCAGGTGCCAGTCGTTCCATGCCCGCAGGGTGGCCAGGCCCAGTTCCGGGTCGTCGCTCTTCCAGAACACGGTCCCCGCGAAACCGGCGATCAGCGACGGGAAGTTCAGCGACGCCCAGATGCCGGCGATGTCCATGTCGGCGATCCGGGCGTCGATGTCCCAACAGCCGCGCCGCATTTCGTCGAACCGTGCGGCGTCCATGCTCCATTCGGAGTGCGGCCGCCCGATCACCGCGTTGAGCCCGATATTCGGGTACTCCCGGTCTTCATACCGCCAGACCTGGCGTCCGTCGTCGGTCTCGACGATCGTGGGCGCTCGGTCGGCCAACGCAGCGGGAAGCCGCCCGGTGAACATGTCGGGCGGCTCGATGACATGGTCGTCGACCGAGATCACGACGTGCTGTCGCTGCCGGGGATCAGGGTCTGGCAGCAGCGCCATACTCGTTGACTATCGTCGGTTTTCGGCCGGTGTCAATCCCTTTTTAGGGCTGCAGAAGTCGCCCCGACGGCATTGGCCGCTCAGCTCAGTCGCTTGATTCCCGGGTAGGTGTCAAAGCCGCGGTCGAAGCTCATTAGTTGGGCAATGTCGTAACGGGCCATGGTGGCGACGTGCAGCGCATCCCTGGCGGACAAGCCTGGATAGCGCAGTAGCGTGTCTTTAGCCTGCTCGACCTCGGTGCGCCCGATAGGCAGCACGTCGTCCACCACCCCGAGGACGGCATCGAAGGCGGGCTGGATCGCCTCGCGCCGGTTCATCGCCACGTAGCGGTGGCAGATCTCCTGCAAGACTTCGGCGTTGGTGACCAGCCGTTCGCCTGCGGAGAGTGCGGACTCCAGCAGACGCTGCGCGTCTAGCTTGTGTGGGTGTGCGGCGCCCACCAGGTACATGGGGATGTTGGAGTCGACGAAGATCACTGCGGAGTTTCGGGCAGTAGCGTGTATCCGCGTTCGGACTCCTCTAGCATCTGCTCAATATCGGCGGTCGGGAACTCATGACGCACGGCGATGCGGATGGCGCGCAACTTCGCGTCGAGGTCGCCGCCTGGCTCCCGCTCACGCGCTTCCCGCAGTGTCCGACGAACCCAGTCGGAGACGGTCGTCCGATGCCGACGCGCGATCTCTTGCAGGTGTTCCCACTCGTCCGCGTCGAGGACAACCTGAAGCCGCTTACTCATAGTGTGAGTATAGATTACTCATACAGGAGTATTGCTGCTCGGCCGCTAGCGCGACGAGCTCGAAGGTGTCCGGCTGGGTCCCGCTGCCCCCGGGATTTCAGCGGCTACCGCGACCGCTACCACGCCCTGAGGACCTTGGGTTGGCTTCAAGGTGTGCATGACGTGGCCGAGGCGATGCGCCCCGATCGCGTCCAGCGCGCCGAACGCCGACGGTCCGACACCCAACAGGTGTTGCGGCGCAACTTCCGGTTCCTCGATCGACGATCCCTTTTATGGCTATCAATGCAATCAATATAAGGATTGAGTTGCGCAGTTTGCCCAACTGCGAACAACCACACGGCGGGTAGGGCGGACATCGTTGCTGGGGGGTGGCACGATACTGAGGTGGACAACGACGGCGATGGTCGCGCTGCTCTGAATGTGGCGACTCTGGCTTGCACGTCGTGCGGCACTGAATTGGGCGCGACGGCCAAGTTCTGTAGCGAGTGCGGCACGCCGGTGGCGCACGCCACTCAATCCGCGGAGTACAAGCAGGTGACGGTCCTGTTCGCCGATGTCGTTCATTCGATGGAGATCGCCGCCGCGGTCGGCCCTGAGCGCCTGCGCGAGATCATGGCCGGTCTGGTCGATCGCGCGGTGACGGTGGTGCAGCGGTACGGCGGCACGGTGGACAAGTTCACCGGCGACGGCATCATGGCCGTGTTCGGTGCGCCGGTAGCGTTGGAGGACCACGCGATTCGCGCCTGCCTGGCGGCGTTGGTTCTTCAGGAAGCCGCACAACTGCTTGCCACCGACGTCCGTGATGTTGACGGCGTGGATCTGCGGCTGCGGGTCGGCCTGAACTCCGGCCAGGTGATCGCCGGTGAGATCGGTTCGGGGCCGCTGGGATATACCGCCATCGGTGAGCAGGTCGGGCTGGCCCAGCGGATGGAGTCGGCGGCCCCGCCGGATGGCGTGATGCTGAGCGATTCGACGGCGAAGTTGGTGGGAAACACCGTTGTCCTCAGTGAGCCTGAATCGGTTCACGTCAAGGGTGGGAAGACGCTGATCGCGAGGCGCTTGTTGACCGACGGGGAGCATCAGCCGCATCGCCGCAGCGAATCGAAACTGGTCGGTCGTTCCTGGGAGCTCACGACCGTCAGCGGCATCCTGGCAGAGGCGATCGGCGGCTCGGGCTGCGTCGTCAACATCGTCGGACCGCCGGGCATCGGCAAGAGCAGGTTGGTGCGTGAGACTGTGGCGCTTGCGAGCGGTCGCGGTGTGCCGGTGTTCGGCACCTACTGCGAGTCGCATGCCAGCGACATCTCGTTCCACGTGGTAGCCCGGATGCTGCGCGCGGCAACAGGAATCGAAGAACTCGGCGCCGACACCGCGCGCACGCACATACGCGAACGGTTCCCCGGAGCCGACCCCGAAGACCTGCTGATGCTGGACGATCTGCTGGGAATCCGTGATGTGGCCACGCCACTGCCGGATGTCGCCGCCGACGCGCGGCGCCGCCGATTGACGGCACTGGTCAATGGCGAAGCAGTAGACCGGCGGGAGGTGGCGGTCTACGTCATCGAGGATGTGCACTGGATCGATGAGATCAGCGAGTCGCTGCTGGCCGACTTCCTCGCCGCCGTGCCACAGATCCCCGCGTTGGTTTTGATCACCTACCGTCCGGAATACCAAGGTGCGCTCAGCCGCATCTCCGGTGCTCAGACAATTGCGTTGCGGCCGTTGAGCGATGTGCAAACCCTGGCGTTGACGACCGAGCTGCTCGGTGCCGGTTCGCTGACCGGCGAACTGGAGGCGCAAATCGCAAGTCGTGCGGCCGGAAACCCGTTCTTCGTTGAAGAGATCGTGCGCGATCTCGCCGAACGTGGCGTGCTGCAAGGCGAGCGTGGCGCCTACCAACGGCCTAGTGACGTCACGGATGTCGACGTTCCGGCCACGCTGCAAGCCACCATCGGCGCACGGATAGATCGCCTTGGGGCGTCGGCCAAACGGACGCTGAATGCCGCGGCGGTCATCGGGGCACGATTCGACGCCGATCTGCTGGCCGAACTGGTCCCCAACGGGGACGTGGCACCGCTGATCGAGGCAGAGCTCGTCGGTCAGGTGAGGTTCGTGCCAGGTGCCGAGTATGCGTTTCGGCATCCGCTGATCCGCACGGTTGCCTACAATTCACAACTCAAATCCGTTCGTGCGCAATCACATCGACGGCTCGCGGCGGCGATCGAAGCACGCGGGCCGGCCGACGAAAATGCGGCGCTGATCGCCGAACACCTGGAGGTGGCCGGGGATTTGCATGCGGCCTTCGAGTGGCACATGCGCGCCGGAACGTGGTACACGTTCCGCGACATGGGTGCGGCGCAGACGAGTTGGCGGCGGGCCCGGCAGGTCGCCGATCGGCTATCCCACGACGACCCCGATCGTCCGACCATGCGCATCGCGCCCCGCACGCTGTTGTGCGCGAATGCCTATCGGGTGGGCGGCAGTGGCGCCGACACCCGCTTCGAGGAGCTCCGCGAGTTATGCGTCGCCGCGGCTGATCGGCAGTCGCTCGCGATCGGCCTGACGGGCCTGCTGGTATGGCGGACGATGAAGGCGCTCCGCGGGGAGGCGTCGCAACTCGCCGACGAGCTCGTCCAACTGTTGGAGACGATCGGCGATCCGACGCTGACGGTCGCGCTGACCTTTGCCGCAATGATTGCCAAACAGGAGGCAGCCGAAATGGGCGACGTGCTCCGATTCGCCCAGCTCGTCATCGACCTGGCCGAGGGAGATCCCGCCAAAGGCAGCATCATCTTCGAATCGCCCTTGACGGTCGCAACCACCATGCGCGGTCTGGCCCGATGGTGCCTGGGCATTGCGGGTTGGAAAGACGACTTTGACCGGGCCATCGCGACCGCGCGTGCGCTCATCACCGACACGGGGAACATTGCCGGCGTCATGTGGTTCGCGTACGTTCCCGCGATCCCCTACGGGGTGCTGGTGCCCGATGAGACAGCCCTGCGCTACACCGCGGAGTTCCTTTCCCTGGCCGAGCAATCGGGTGACGATCTCGCCCTCGACCTGGCTCGAGGAGTTCATGGCATCGCGCTGGCATATCAGGACGGCGCCGAGCGCAAACATGGCTTGGAGATGCTTGCGAAAGTAAGAGAGCGATCCGCTAACGACCTATTCTCCGTGACCAATCTGCCGTTCATTGATCTCCACATCGCCCGGGAAAAGGCGCTCACCGGCGATATTGGCGCCGCCGTCGAACTGGCTCGCACTGTCGTCCTCGATCTATTGAACTCGGGTGGGTGCATCTGGACCGCGCTAGCAACCAGTGTCCTGGTGGAGGCATTGCTACAACGTGGCGCTGACGGTGACCTCGACGAGGCTCAGAGCGCGATAGACCAGTTGGCCTCTGTGCCAACCGATCCCGGCTTGGTACTGAACGAAATCTCGCTGCTGCGACTGCGGGCGCTGCTGGCCGTCGCCCGCGGAGAAGAGGCAGCCTACTGCGACTACCGTGACCGCTACCGCGCGATGGCGACGTCGCTGGGCTTCGAGGGCCACATGAAGTGGGCCGACGCGATGCGATGACAGCTGTTGGCGTCCATGTCATTTCACGCACGGAATCTTGTCGGCGGTCATGCGGGTGAGGTTGGTAGGTGTCGGCTCTTGCGTGCCGGTCCCGGTGGCCGGCACCGGGGTGACGGACGTTGCCGGGGTCGCGAGGGTCGTTGTCGGCGACCCCGACGTGTGACTGAGGTTGTCAAATCTGTAGGAATCCGTCCCGGCGGTCAGCCGCACTGTGTTCGGGGCGACGCTGTCGGATTCGGTGGCGATTATGCCCAAGTCATCAGCCAGCTCGGTCGCGGCTGCCTTTGCGCCGTGTCCGTAGGCGATGGTGCTCGTCTGGCTGGTGGAGTCGGCGGTGCCGATCGTCCCCTTAGTAAAATGCCCTGTCGCTAAGGACGTTTCGAGGGCCGCGGCCTCACCTTGCCGGCCCGAGGCATTGACCACGTCGAGCGCGACACTGCCTGCGGCCAGCTGCGTGCCGCCGCCCGGTCCCGGTGTGGCGCTGGCGCTGCTGTTCGATGGCGCGGTGGGCGAACCGGTGGCCAGCAGGTTGTGCACGATGGAGCGGATGGTGGGTACGTCGATGAAATTGACATCTTCACCGTCTGAAATCGTGCCGAACCCTTCGACCGGCAGCGTGTACAGCGTGACCGGCCTGTTGAGCAACGCCGATGCGTTACGCACGAGCTCTTCCAGGTCGAAACCCGAGTCGACGGCGACGTTTTGCTTGGCGACGTCCAGCAAGGCGCTAAGCCGGGTAGGTGAGGTTCCGCCCTTGCGCAGCGCACTGACCAGCGAAACGATGAATGCCTGCTGGCGGCGGCTTCGATCGAGATCGGTGAACATCGCATCGTTGCTGTCGCGGCGTTGCCGCACGAACGACATCGCCTGGGCGGCACTGATCTGCTGGACGCCTCGATGAAAATCGGCACCCGAGTAGTAGCGATCCGCGGTGTCTTCGTTCAGGCACACGGTGATGGGTTCGACCACCCGGGCGATCTGAAAGAACCCGGCCATGGTGATCTCAACGAAGTGGTCGATCGGGATTTGCAGCAGGCGCCTGACCGTGCTGATCTCGGCTTTACGGCCCGCCTCCCGCGCCTGTTGTTCTTTTGCCCTGGCGTCCTGCCCTCCAGGCGCGACTGTACTCGAGCGCTGGTTGGCTGAGCCGCGATCGTCCATCGCGCGCTGATAGGCGAAGCTGTAGGCCTGTTTGATCTTGCCGCGGCAATCCGAATACGAGCATCCGGCCAGATCGACAAGGTCGTCGCGGGGGATTGAGATCGCCGTGGCCGGGGCGTCCCCGGCGGGCAAATGCACGACGATGAGCGCGTCCGCGTCATTGTCGCCGATATCTTCATCGCCTGCATGCAGTGCTTGGTAGATGTCCGGCGGCAGCGGCTGGCCCCGCTGATCGCGACGGCCATCCAGCCCCATGATCAGGATGTTTTGCTCATTTCCGGGCGATGCGGGTTCACCGGCCAAGGCATCGGATGTGGTGATGCCGGCCGATGCGTTGCGATAGGTGACCCATGCAATGCCGCCGACGACGACCGCGGCCGCCGATGCCAGCGCCGCGAGCACCTTGGCGCCGACCACCAACGAGTGGTTGCGGCGCTGGTGACGCCGGGACCCTGCCGTCGGTGAACGTGCTTCTACATCGCCTGAGGGGTCGGCTGGATTTGTCATTACAGAAGTGAGAATAGCCAGGTCGCGGGGCTTCAAACTAGCGTCTGCCGAGGTGGAGGGGCGGGGACCGGTCTCGCGTTCAGTCCCTTAACCGCAGCGGCGTTCCCCGAAATGAGGATGGCGATTGGCCGAGCTTTCCTCGTGAGTCCCACCCGTCACAGGAAGTCCGGGACAGAAGTCCGGGGTCTTTTTGCCCGCCTCGTAGCGACAACCGTTGTGCGGCAAGTCAATTGTCGCTGTGATGTGGGCAAAAACACCCGCGCTCTGCTGCCAAGCGACACCGCTATCCCAGTTCCTTCATGAACGCCTGCGCCAACGGTCCAGCGGACGCTGGGTTCTGGCCGGTGAACAGGTTGCGGTCGACGACAATGTAGGGCTTCCACATCTCGCCGCGGGTGAAGTCGACGCCCATCTTGATCAATTCATCCTCGGCGGTCCACCGGGCCTTGGCGCGCAGACCGACCGCGTCCTCCTCGTCATTGGTGAAGGCCGAGACCCGGTAGCCCGCGAACGGCGACACACCGTTCCTGCGGGTGGCCATCATCGCGACCGGCGCCTGACACACGATGGCAAGCGGCTTGCCCGAGGCGAGTGCGGCGGTCAACACCACCTGGTGGCGACCACCACCTCGTGGCCCGCTCCGGTGAGTTCGGCATATGGTGCTGCGAACTCCTCAGCCCAGTAGCCGGTCGGCTGCCTCGTGCCGTCGGCGAGCGTCCAATAACTTGCGCCGATCACGACAAACAAGATCTTCGCCATCAGACGACTTTACGGCGCTGCACCGTAGGTTCCGCGCGCGCCGTCAAATACCCCGATAGAGATCGAGTATTCGCGTACCCGGGACAACTGGACGGTGTGGCGTGATGATCAAAAGATGATGACCGAGCCAGCCAGGACGGACCGACCGAAGCCCGACGTCGACGTCGTCGTCGTAGGCGCAGGTATTGCGGGCCTGTATCTTGCCTATCGGCTGAGCCGCGCCGGATACCGATTGCGCGTACTCGAAGCGGCCGACGATCTCGGCGGTACGTGGTACTGGAACCGGTATCCGGGTGCCCGGGTCGACGTGCCCAGCGTCGACTACATGTACAGCTTCGATCCCGACTGGCATCGGGACTGGCAATGGTCGGAGAAGTACGCGACCCAGCCGGAAATCCTGGGCTATTTGAACCATGTCGCTGACAAGCATGACCTGCGGCGCCACATCACCTTCTCGACGCGGGTTCAGCAGGCGCGCTGGGACGATGACGCGTCTGTATGGCATGTGGATACCGACCTTGGAGAGGAGGTCACCTCCCGTTTCGTCGTGATGGCCACCGGCTGTCTGTCCATGCCCAAGCCAGCCGAGGTCGACGGGCTCGAGCGGTTCGCCGGTGAGGTCTACTTCACCAGCCGCTGGCCGCCGGAGCCAACTGATTTCAGCGGCAAGCGGGTGGCAGTAATCGGCACGGGTTCCTCTGGCGTTCAGACGATTCCGGTCATCGCCGGAGAAGCGCGACAGCTGGTGGTGTTTCAGCGCACCCCGAATTTCTCGATCCCGGCGCGCAACGGCCCGTTGCCGCCCGAGAAGCTCGCGCAAGTGGCAAATGAAGCGGAATACCGTGCGGGGGCGAAGGTTTCGCCCGCCGGCATTCCGATGGAGCGCAGCATGACCCCGACATTCAGCGTCTCCGAAACTGAACGCCAAAACCGCTATGAGCGCGCCTGGGAGGGCGGCTTACTGTTCGAGTCGATCAATGTTTTCGCGGACGTGCTGAGCAATGCCGCAGCCAACCACGAGTACGCCGAGTTCTTCCGGAACAAGATCCGCTCCATCGTCGACGATCCACAGACGGCGGCTGATCTGTGCCCAACAGATCACCCGATCGCGACGAAAAGGCCTTGCCTGGACTCGAACTACTACGCCACCTACAACCTGCCGCACGTACGCCTCGTGAACGTCCGAAAGCATCCGATCCGACAAGTTACAGAATCCGGCATCGATACCGCCGACGAGTCGTTCACCCTGGACGCGATCGTCTTCGCCACCGGTTTCGACGCCGTAACAGGTGCGATAACGGCCGTCGACATCAGGGGCCGTAACGACTTGGCGCTGAAGGACAAATGGGCGAACGGGCCGCAGACCTACCTCGGGTTGACCACGGTCGGTTTTCCGAACCTGTTTTTCATCACCGGTCCCGGGAGTCCCTCGGTGCTGTCGAACATGGCCGTTTCGATCGAACAGCATGCGGACTGGGTGCTCGACTGCCTGGGTCACCTGAGCGCGGGCGGCTTCGATGTCATCGAGCCCACTGAAATGGCCGAAGCCGGGTGGACGCAACACGTCAACGACTGCGCCGACATCACCCTCTACCCGGCGGCCAACTCTTGGTACATCGGCGCCAACGTGCCGGGCAAGCCACGGGTTTTTCTGCCCTACTGCGGGGGTTTCGACTTCTACCGCGCCGGCTGCGACGAGGTGGTTGCCCGGGATTACCTGGGCTTCACAATGTCTGGTCCCGACGGCTCGCGTTGCAACGACGGAGTGGTGCGCCGGTTGCAACCGGACGTCGAGATGGTCCTCAACGCGGTGGCGGCGCTGAATCTGCCGCCGATTGAATCGATGCCCGTGGCGGACGCCCGCGCCTTCTACGCGCAGATGGCAATGGTTCGACCGCCGGGACCTGATGTCGGCGAGATCGTCGACGGTGTCCTGCCGGGCGCCACCGGCGATTTGGTGTACCGGCTTTATCGTCCGCCGACCCCGGGCCCGCACCCGATCGTCGTGTATTTCCATGGCGGCGGCTACGTTCTGGGTGACGCCATCGCGGATGATCCGCTGTGCCGGGACCTTTGCGTGCGAACAGACGCGGTCGTCATCTCGGCGGACTACCGCCACGCGCCCGAGCACCGATTCCCTGCGGCGGTCGATGACGCGATGGCCGCGGCGCAGTGGGTCGCCGACAACGCCCGGGTGCTCGGCGGCAGACCGGGCCAGCTCGCGGTGTGTGGCTGGAGTGCAGGCGGTGGGATCGCGGCGGTGATATGCCGGCTGGCGCGGGACGCGGGTGGACCGAACATCATGGGGCAGGCGTTGTTGGCGCCGGTAACTGACGCCGACATGACGCGCCCATCCTTCGCCGAGAATGCGGATGGCTATGGTCTCACGACGCCGCTGCTGCAGTGGTTCTACGAGCACTACATCGACGCTGCGGATCGAAACGACCCCCGCGTCGCACCCTTACGTGCCGGCGACCTGTCCGGGCTGCCGCCGGCGATAGTGGTGACGGCCGAGTTCGATCCCCTGCGCGACGACGGCGAGGCCTACGCCGCCGCGCTCGATGCGGCGGGCGTCCCGACGGAGCATCTCCGTGCCCGCGGCCACACCCACCAATCGGTGACGATGGTCGACGTGGTCATCTCGGGTGCACCGGTGCGCGCACGGATGGCGGACTCGTTGCGGCGGTTCTTCGCGGCGACGCGCACGCCCGAATCCGCCTCCTAAGGAGTTTTAGGAGTCACCGGGGCCCGGACCCCCCAGCACACCGCCAGGCGACTTCGGCCGGGTTTTGGGAGCAGGTGGGTTGGGAACCATACTGGGCGAGCCGGAAGGACACATCGTGCTGCAGGGGATCGCCCGACTCGCCATCGCCGCGCCAAAACGCATCATCGGGGTGGCTGTGCTGGTCATGATCGGCACCGCGATCTTCGGCATTCCCGTGACCAAGAGCCTGTCCGCGGGCGGCATGCAGGACCCGACGTCGGAGTCGTCGCAGGCGGCGACGCTGCTCTCGGAGAAATTCAACCAGGGCGACATGGACATGCTGATCACCGTCAGCTCTGACGGTGGCGCGCAGAGCGCCGCGGCGCGGGCGGTCGGCATGGACATCGTGCAGCGACTGCAGGCCTCCCCGAACGTCGGCCAGGTGGTGTCCGCGTGGACCGCTCCGCCGTCGGCAACATCGTCCCTTATCAGCAAGGATGGCAAGACCGGGCTCATCGTGGCGGGCATTTCGGGCGGGGAGATCGACGCTCAGAAGCACGCCAAGAAGCTAGCCAGCGAACTGGTGCACGACCGCGACGGTGTCACGGTTCGCGCCGGCGGCGTTGCGACGGTCTATTGGCAGGTCACCGCCCAGACCGAAAAAGACCTGCTGCACATGGAATCGATCGCTATCCCGCTGAGCTTTTTGGTGCTGATCTGGGTGTTCGGGGGCCTGGCCGCGGCGGCCCTGCCGATGGCGGTCGGGGGCTTCGCGATCCTCGGCTCGATGGCTGTGCTGCACACCATTTCGCTGTTCACCAACGTGTCGATCTTCGCAATGAATCTGACGATCGCGATGGGTCTGGCACTGGCCATCGACTACACGCTGCTGATCCTGAGCCGGTTCCGCGACGAACTGGCCGAGGGTGCAGAGCCGAACGAGGCCTTGATCCGCACCATGGCCACCGCGGGCCGCACGGTGCTGTTTTCGGCGATGACCGTCGCGCTGTCGATGGTCACCATGGTCCTGTTCCCGCAGTACTTTTTGAAGTCGTTCGCGTATGCCGGCATTGCCGTGGTCGCGTTCGCCGCGACGGCGGCCGTGGTCGTAACGCCGGCAGCAATCGTGCTGCTCGGAGCTCGACTGGACTCTCTGGACGTGCGTCGGCTGTTACGGCGGATACTGCGCCGGCCGCAGCCGCATCCGAAGCCCGTCGAGCAGACATTCTGGTATCGCACAACGAAATTCGTCATGCGCCGGGCGGTGCCGGTCGGGCTTGCGATCGTCGCGTTGCTGCTATTACTCGGCGCACCGTTCCTTGGTGTGAAGTGGGGCTTTCCCGACGATCGGGTGCTGCCCAAGTCGGCGTCGGCGCGCCAGGTCGGCGATCGACTGCGCACAGACTTCGCGGTGGACTCGGCGACCAACGTTACGGTGGTCATCCCCGATGCGACTGCGGTCAGCCCCGATGATCTGGGCCGGTATGCCGCCGCACTGTCGCAGGTTCCCGATGTGTCGTCGGTGTCCTCGCCGGTGGGCACGTTCATCAACGGAGCGCCCGCCGGACCGCCGTCGGCGCCGACCGGAATCAAGGACGGCAGCGCGTTCTTCACCCTCGGCAGCACGGCTGCGTTGTTCTCCGACGCGTCGGCCACCCAACTCGACCGGCTGCATGCCGTCCCAACGCCGGCCGGCAAACGGGTGCAACTGGCCGGCATTGCGCAGATCAACCGCGACAGCGTGCACGCCGTCATGATGCGGCTGCCCATCGTGCTTGGCATCATCGCCCTCATCACACTCGTGCTGCTGTTCATGCTGACCGGCAGCGTGGTGCTGCCCCTGAAGGCCGTCCTGCTCAACGTCCTTTCGCTAAGCGCCGCATTCGGTGCACTGGTGTGGGTCTTCCAGGACGGACATCTCGGCGGCCTCGGCTCGTCGGCGTCCGGCACGCTTGAAGTCAACATGCCAGTGTTGCTGTTCTGCATTGCCTTCGGGCTGTCGATGGACTACGAGGTGTTCGTGGTCGCGCGGATCCGGGAATACTGGCTCGAATCGGCCCGTACGCCGGCCGACAACGACGAAAGCGTCGCGCTGGGCCTGGCCCGCACCGGGCGGGTGGTCACCGCCGCGGCCCTGCTGATGTCGATTTCATTCGCCGCCTTGATGGCCGCGCAGGTGTCGTTTATGCGGATGTTCGGGCTCGGGCTGACGGTGGCGGTGCTGGTGGACGCGACGCTGGTGCGCGTGGTGCTGGTGCCTGCGTTCATGCATGTGCTCAGTCGCGCCAACTGGTGGGCACCGAAACCGCTTGCCCGCCTGCATGATCGGTTAGGGTTTACCGAGGCCCCGAGCGTTGTGCGGTTCTTATCGCTGCAGGATGGGGCGAATTAACTGCAGCACCTTCGGATCCTCGATGGTCGACGGTGTTGGCGCATCTTTGCCATGGGTGATGTCGCGCATGGTTTTTCGCAGGATCTTTCCCGAGCGGGTCTTGGGTAGCGCTGGGACCACATCGACCTGTTTGAAGCAGGCCACGGCTCCGATCTCGTTGCGCACGGCTGCGATCAGCGCGTCGGCGAGACCGTCGGCCGACGCGCCGCGCTTGAGCACCACGAGTGCGCGCGGAACCTGGCCCTTGATGTCGTCGGCGACTCCGATGACGGCGCACTCGGCGACCGCCGGATGCGCGGCCACCACCGCCTCGATGGGGCCGGTCGACAGGCGATGCCCGGCGACGTTGATCACGTCGTCGATGCGGCCCATCACGTACAGATACCCGTCCTCGTCGAGGTATCCGCCGTCCCCGGTGAGGTAGTAGCCGGGGTGCTCGCGGAGATAGGAGGCCTCGAAGCGGCCGTCGTCGCCCCATAGCGTGGGCAGTGTGCCCGGTGGCAGCGGCAACCTGATGCAGATCGCGCCCTCTTCACCGGCTTCGCACCTAGACCCGTCGGCGCGGAGGACGCGTACGTCGTAGCCCGGCATCGGCAGCGTTGGTGAACCAGGCTTGATCGGAAACCGTTCGACGCCCATCGGATTGGCGGCGATGGCCCAACCGGTTTCGGTCTGCCACCAGTGGTCGATGACCGGGATGCCGAGCTGGTCGGAGGCCCACGTGTAGGTGTCGGGGTCGAGGCGTTCTCCGGCCTGGAATAGATACCGCAGCGCGGAGAGGTCGTACTTCTTCAGGTGTGTGCCGTCCGGGTCTTCTTTGCGGATCGCGCGGATCGCGGTGGGCGCGGTGAACAGCGCCTTGACCCGGTGTTCGGATGCCACCCGCCAGAACGCGCCGGGATCCGGTGTGCCGACCGGCTTGCCCTCATAGAGCAGCGTCGTGGCACCGAGCAGCAGCGGCCCGTAGACGATGTAGGAATGCCCGACGACCCAGCCCACATCCGATGCCGCCCAAAACACTTCGCCGGGATGGGTGTCGTAGATGTGCCGCATGCTCCACAGCAGCGCCACGGCGTGCCCGCCGTTGTCGCGCACGATGCCCTTTGGCTTGCCGGTCGTGCCCGAGGTGTAGAGCACATACAGCGGGTCGGTGGCCGCTACGGGCACCGGTTCGGCGGGCTCGCAGTCGGCCATCAGCGCCTGCCAATCCAGGTCGCGCCCCGCGGTGAGCGGGCAGGGGTGCTGATCTCGCTGCACGACGACGCAGCTGCGCGGTTTGTGCTGAGCCGACTGGAGCGCCGCGTCGAGCATCGGCTTGTATTCCACCAATCCCGACGGCTCGATTCCGCACGAGGCGGAAACCACGACCGTCGGGCGCGCATCATCTATTCGGGTGGCAAGCTCGTGTGCGGCGAAGCCGCCGAACACCACCGAGTGCACCGCGCCGAGCCGGGCGCATGCCAGCATCGCGATGACCGCCTCGGGAATCATCGGCATATAGAGCACCACCCGGTCGCCCTTGCCGACGCCGAGGGCACGTAACGCGCCGGCGAACCGGGCGGTCTGATCCAGCAGCTCACCGTAGGTGTAGGTGCGCTTGGCGCCGGTCACCGGCGAGTCGTAGATCAGCGCGGCCTGTTCGGCGCGGCCGTCGGCGACGTGGCGGTCCAGCGCATTGGCGCAGGTGTTGAGCGTGGCGTCGGGAAACCACCGGTAGAACGGCGCACGGCTATCGTCGAACACCTGCCGCGGGGGCCGCAGCCACGACACGGCTTGCGCTGCCTCCGCCCAGAAGGCTTCGGGATCCTCGTGGCTGACGCTGAACAGTTCTCGGTAGCCGCCCATGCCCGCTCACTTTCTTTCTTGTTGAAGCACGGTACCTCGAAAGTCGGTCGCGGTTTGCTGAGTGGTAGCGGGCTTGGTGTGACATCCTGTGCGGGTGTCCGCAGGGGGCCCGCCTTCGGGTGTCGTGACGTTTCTGTTCACCGACATCGAGGGTTCTACCCGTCGGTGGGAAACCGATGCGGATGGCATGCGCAAGGCCCTTGCCGCCCATGACGAACTGTTGCGCGGGGCGATCGAGGGACACGGGGGCTGGTTGTTCAAGCACACAGGGGACGGCATGTGTGCCGCGTTCGCGTCGCCCCGCTCTGCCGTTGATGCCGCTGTGGCCGCCCAGCGGGCCTTGGAGTTGCCGGTTCGGATGGGGCTGGCGACCGGCGAGGCCGAGCTGCGCGAGGGTGATTACTTCGGTGCGGTGCTGAACCGCGCGGCACGGGTGATGGCCGCCGGGCACGGCGGTCAGATCCTGCTGGTCGAGTCGACGGCGAGTCTGCTCAGCGGGGTCGATCTGCTCGACCTGGGGCCGCGGCGGTTGCGGGATGTGTCGACGCCGGTCGGCGTGTTTCAGGTCCGGGCAACCGGACTGCGGGTGAATTTTCCGCCGTTGCGGGCGCTGGACACCAGCCCGGGAAACTTGCGGAACGCGGCCACCAGTTTCATCGGACGCGAGTCAGAGGTGGCCGAGGTCGAAGCGGCGCTGCGAGCGCATCGATTGGTGACGCTGACCGGGGTGGGCGGGGTCGGCAAGACCCGGCTGGCCAGCGAGGTCGCGTCGCATCTGGCCGATGAATTCCCAGATGGTGTATGGTTTTTCGAACTGGCCGCCGTTACCGATCCGGCGTCGGTGCCCGATGCGGTGGCCTCGGTGCTGGGTATCACCCAGCAACCAGGCAAGAGTGTGAGCGAGTCGGTGGCCGCCGCGCTGGCGGGCAGAACGCGGCTGCTGGTGTTCGACAACTGCGAGCACGTCCTCGACGCGGCAACCGATCTGGTCGAAGCCATCCTCGGCCAGTCGGCGACCGTGACGATTCTGGCCACCAGCCGCGAGGGCCTGCGTGTCGCCGACGGGCAATTGTGGCCCGTGCCCTCGCTGGATGTCGGCGCGGGAATCGACTCCGCTGCGGTGTCCCTGTTTGTTGAACGCGCTCAGGCTGTTTCGCCGCGCTTCTCGATCAGCGACGCCGATGAGGCTGGCGCGGTTGTGGAGATCTGCCGCCGGCTCGACGGAATCCCGCTGGCCATCGAGCTAGCGGCCTCCCGGATGGCCTTGATGACGGCGATCGAGGTTGGTGACCGTCTGGATCAGAGGTTTCGTCTGCTGGTCGGGTCACGACGTGGACTGGAGCGCCATCAAACACTGCGTCACGCGGTGGCGTGGTCGTATGACTTGCTTGACAGCGCAGAGAGGACTGTGCTGGATCGGTGCTCGGTGTTCGCCGGTGGATTCGACCTCGAAAGCGCTTGCGCCGTCACTGATTCCGACGACGAGTTCACCACACTCGAACTGCTCGACGCGCTCTTGCGCAAGTCGCTGATCATCGCCGACCGGTCAGCGGGGCGGACCCGGTTTTCGATGTTGGAGACGATCCGCCAGTTCGCCGAGGAGCAACTTGTCGCGAGCGGGGCGGCCACCGAGGTACGCAACGCGCATGCCCGCCACTTCGCGGAACGGGAGGGAGACATTCTCTCCTTGTGGGATAGTCCTCGCCAGCAAGAGGCTTACGACTGGTTCGGCGTCGAACTGGCCAATCTGCGCACCGCGTTTCGGTGGGCCGCCGACCGTGGCGATCTCGACGTCGCCGCCGCAATCGTGACGTGTGCGGTATTCCTCGGCTACATGCTCGAAAATTACGAACCCACAGCGTGGGCCGAAGAACTCATCGAGCCCGCAAAGGCCCTCGATCACCCCCGGCTGGAGACGCTGTACGTGATGGCATCGCAGTCTTACAACACCGGGCGCGTCCAGGAGGCCGTCGGTTACGCCGAGGATGGCGCGAAGGTGGTCGGAAGGGGAACCGACCCGCCACCGTTCGGCATCGACGGCATACTCGGCGCTCCTTACATCAACGTCGGCCAGCCCGAGCGGTGGGTGGAGCTGTGCCGCACCCAGCTCGAACTTGATCGTGACACCCACTCACAAACGAGGGCATGCCTGTTGTTCGCGTTGACGATGGCCGGTCGCGCCGACGAGGCGATGGCCGCCGCTGACGGCCTGGTCGAGGCCGCAGATGCCACCGGTAATCCGGCTGCGCGGGCATTCGCGCTGCTCGCCTGTGGATTCGTGTTCCGCGAGGCCGATCCCAATCGCGCACTGCAAGCCCTGCGTCAGGCCCTACAGATCTGTCAAGCCAGCGGCAATCCGTACATCGAATCAAACGTGGCGGTGATCCAGTCCGGTCTTGAGGCTAAGTGCGGTGACCCGTTGGCCGCCTTCGACTGCTTCACAACCGCCATAAGACACTTCGACGACTCGGGTAACGCGGCGATGATCCGCAGCCCGCTGGCCGTGCTCGCCGGCTTTTTCTACCGGCTCGGACGCCATGAACCGGCGGCCACGATCGCCGGTTTCGCCGTCAACCCACTCACCCCGCTGTTCACCGAGATCAGCGCGGCGATGGCCCATCTCCGCGCGGTCCTCGGCGACCAGACCTACGACGCGCTGGTCCGGAAGGGTGAGGCGATGACGACCGCCGAGATGCTGACGTATGCGTACGACCAAATCGACCAGGCCCGAGCGGCATTGAACGTGGTCCCGAAATGACGGCAGCGGTGCCGTCTGATCAGATCACTCCAGGTATCAGGGCTTTGCGCTCGGCGGGGTAACCGGGGAACTTCTCGCGGTACCACTTGTGAGTGGCGAACGCCCGCGGGACCAGATTGCCTGCCGTGATCAGGAAGATGACAACCCCGGCGAGCGACCAGGTCAGCAGGGCGAACCCGGCCCACGCGACCAGCTCGCCCAGGTACGCCGGGCTGGTGACGAACCGGAATCCGCCGCCGTACGGGATCTTGTACTCGGTGGCGCCCGGGTTTTTCTTGTCGCGCAGATTGCGCACGATCGACTCCGACCAGGCCAGCAGGATGAATCCTCCGAGGTACACGATCACCCCGGCGAGAAACCGCGGATCGGCCAGCCAACCGGTGCCGTACTGATGCTTGTAGTCGTGGCTGAAGAACGAGCCATTGAGGTAGCCGTGCATCGAGGTGACCACCATTCCAAGGACGAGCACCGAGATGTTGAAGCTGCTGCGTTTTCCCGGGACCTGTCTAATCGACAGCGGGAAGAACCAGCCCCGGTTGCCGTAGTGCAGCAGCCAGATGGCCGCCAGCACCAGCGGCGTGGCGTCGAATCGACGCGGCCCGGTGAGGTAGAAGATTGCGAACACCACGGTTGCGGGGATCTCCATCAGCCACCAGCCCAGCTTCGGGTTGAGATTCACCCCGCGCGCCGTGGAGCCGAATCGGCCATAGGGACTCTGCATGAACAAGCCGCCGACGATCACGAATGCAGCGAAGGCCAGGGCGATCGTCAGGACGGTGTCATAGGTGGTGTTGCCGGTGTACCAGTTCATCGAGCTCCTTCCGAGAGCGCCTGGCGTTGGTGAGCATGCCGACGCAATACGGCTCGCCGCAATAGGACACCTTCTACCATCACGCGGTCAGCGCTCCCTGCCAAACACCCCGCAATCTGCATGCCTTGGGCCTTCGTGCCGTGGTCGGCGTGCCAACGGAACTGCAGAACCGCACTGATCGCGAACGGCTTGTGACAGAAACCCCGCCGTCTCAATTCAGGCGACTTACGAGGGTCTCGAAACTTCGTCTCAGTCGTCTCGCAGTTGGCCTGACGATATGCCGGACACCGTTGACCAGCAGTGACACGATATTGGCGTGGACGACGCTGGCGGTGCGCTGACAGCGGCGGGGCTGTCGTGTGGGTCGTGTGGCACGGAACTGCCGCTGAACTCCAAGTTCTGTAATGAGTGCGGTGCACCGGTTACACGGGTCAGCCGATCGGCGGAGTACAAGCAGGTCACCGTGCTGTTCGCCGACGTGGTGCACTCGATGGACATCGCCTCTGCCGTCGGGGCGGAGCGGCTTCGCGAGATCATGGCCGACCTCGCCGACCGCTGCGCGGCGGTGGTGCAGCGTTTCGGCGGCACGGTGGACAAGTTCACCGGGGACGGCATCATGGCCGTGTTCGGTGCGCCGGTGGCAATGGAGGACCACGCAGTTCGTGCATGCCTGGCGGCCTTGGGGGTTCAGGAGGAGACGAAGAGGCTTGCCGTCGACATCCAAGAGCGGGACGGTGTAGACCTCCAATTGCGCGTGGGACTGAACTCCGGTGAGGTGATCGCCGGTGAAATCGGTTCAGGACCGTTCGGTTATACCGCCGTCGGTGAGCAAGTCGGCATGGCGCAACGGATGGAGTCGATGGCACCTCCGGGTGGGGCGATACTCAGCGGGTCCACGGCGCGACTCGTCGAGGGCGTTGCGACTCTCGGCGAGCCAGAGATGCTCCGCGTCAAAGGTGTCGACCAGCCCGTGGCGGCCCGGCGGCTGTTGGGCATCACGGAACGGCATCGCGCTGGCGGGCGTGCTGAGTCGACTCTGGTGGGTCGACGATGGGAGATGTCCGCCGTTCACGGCTTGCTGGAGCGCGCAATCGATGGCCACGGCGGTGTAGTTGGCGTGGTGGGGCCGCCTGGCATCGGCAAGAGCCGTTTGGTGCTTGAGGTTGCGGCTTTGGCCGGGCGCTGCGGAGTGGAGGTCTTCACCGGGTTCTGCGAGTCGCACACTAGCCAGGTCCCCTTCCATGCCGTCGCGCGGCTGCTGCGCGCGGCCACCGGTGCGCAGGATCTTGACCGCCAGGCCGCCCGCGACCGCGTGCGCGACCAGGTTACCGATGCAGATCCAGAGGATTTGATGCTCCTCGATGACCTGCTGGCCATCGCTGACCCGAATACTGCTCTGCCCAAAATCGACCCGGACGCGCGTTGGCGGCGGCTGACAGCCCTGGTGAAAGCCGCAGCGTTGGCACGCGAAACCCCGGGGGTCTACGTCGTTGAGGACGCCCACTGGATCGATGAGGCCAGCGAGTCGATGCTGGCCGACTTCCTAACCGTGATACCGCAGACACGCTTGCTGGTGTTGGTCACCTACCGTCCCGAATATCGGGGTCCATTGACCCAGTTGCCTGGTGCGCAAACGGTAGCCCTTGCGCCCCTGAGTGATTCGGAAACCGCGGCACTTGTCTCCGAGTTGCTCGGCCCGGATCCCTCGGCTGGCGCAGTCGGCCAGAAGATCGCCGACAGGGCCGCCGGTAATCCGTTCTTCGTCGAGGAGATCGTGCGCGAACTGGCCGAGCGTGGCGTACTGTGCGGGCACCCCGGCGCGTACATCTCGACGGCAGAAGCTGCCGAGGTGAATGTCCCTGCCACACTGCAGGCAACAATCGCCGCGCGCATTGACCGCCTCGACCCGAAAGCAAAGTGCACGCTGAGTGCAGCAGCGGTCATCGGCTCAAGGTTCAGCCTCAACTTGCTGGAGACGCTGGGAATCGATCCTCTTCTAGAGGATCTTGTCGGGGCCGAACTCATCGATCAGGTGAGGTTCACCCGAGGACCGGAGTATGTGTTCCACCATCCACTAATTCGCACGGTGGCCTACGAATCACAGCTCAAATCGGATCGCGCCGAACTGCACCGGCGCGTCGCGGCCGCAATCCAATCACGTGACCCGGCATCGGCCGAGGAGAACGCCGCGCTGATCGCCGAACATCTGGAGGCCGCCGGTGACTGGCACGCCGCCTATGGCTGGCATATGCGCGCCGCAACCTGGGCGACCAACCGCGACATCGCCGCGGCGAGATTGAGTTGGGTGCGCGCCCAAAAGATCGCCGACGCATTACCCGCCGATGACCCGAACCAAGCGGCCATGCGCATCGCCCCGCGCACCATGTTGTGCGGGACCACCCCTCGAGTCCATGACCATGCGGCAAGGGACCGCTTTGATGAATTGCGGCAGTTGTGCACTGCCGCCGGGGACAAGGCGTCACTGGCCATCGCGATGGCAGGGCTGGTGATGGATCACGCGCATCAGGGCCGGGTGCGTGAGGCGTCGCAGCTGGCATCGGAAGCGTGGGCCCTCATCGAGGCGGTCAACGATGCGACTTTGACGGTGGGGCTGGCGAACATGGTGATCTACGTCAAGAGTGAAAGCGCTGAGTGGTGTGACGTGCTGTGGTGGTCACAGAGGGCCATCGACCTGGCCGACGGTGACCCCTCAAAAGGCAACTTCATCTTCGGGTCTCCGTTAGCGTTCGCCCTCACGACGCGGGGTATGGCCCGATATTGCCTTGGTCGTCCCGGATGGCGAGACGACCTGCGGCACGGCCTGGCCACGGCGCGCAATGCTGACCCCATGTCCTACGCCACGGTCGTCGGCTCCGTTTACTGGTCGGGCCTACTGTCTGGCGTGCTGAGGCCCGACGATTCCGCGGTGCGCGAGATCGAGGATGCCCTTCGGATGGCCGAACGCTCCGGCGATGACATTGCATTGACCCTCGCCCAGTTGACGCTGGGCTTTGCGCTAGCGCATCGCGAAACTGATGTGGAGCGTGACCGCGGACAAGAGCTGCTGGCCGGGGTGAGCGAAGTGTTCCTGCGCCGGGGACACAATCTGTGCGATTTACCGATCGTCGATGTGTATTTGGCGCGTGCGAGGGCTCGGCGAGGAGATCGCGATGACGCGATACCCCTCATGCGCGCCGCCGTCGACCATCTGGTCCGCCAGGGACAACAGCTGTGTTGGGGCGTTCCCGCGACGGGTGTTCTGGTGGAGACACTGCTAGATCGCGGGGCCGACGGTGACCTGGCCGAAGCCGAGGCCGCGATCGAGCGGTTAGCGGCCGCGGCAACCGACGACGGTCTAGCTCTGCATGACATTTGGCTATTGCGACTGCGTGCGCTGCTGGCTCGGGCTCACTGCGATCCCGCGGCTTATGCGGACTTCCGGGATCGCTACCGCGACATGGCGGCATCGCTTGGTTTCGAAGGGCATAGCGCGTGGGCCGAGGCGATGCCATGACCGGTGCTGCTCCTTCGGGGGTAGTGACGTTTCTCTTCACCGATATTGAGGGTTCGACCCGTCGGTGGGAGAACGACGCGGATGCGATGCGGGCCGCGCTGGCCGCCCATGACGTGGTCGGCTCCATCACCGGGATAGTCGCTCTCGAGATCACCACAGCGATCGCCCACCTGCGCGACGTTCTCGGCGAGAAGACCTACGAATCGCTCGCCGAGATGGGTGAAACGATGATGGCCTACGTCTACACCAAATCGACCAAGCCCGAACAGGACTCAACGCCGTCTCGAAATAGACGAGATACGAGAGTCTCAGAAGTTTGTATCGGATAGAGCCCCTAGCTAGTGGGTACTATCCGCCGCATGTCGTTAGCCAGCGGTCAGAAATTCGCCGGGTACACGATCATCCGCCTGCTGGGGTCTGGGGGGATGGGCGAGGTCTACCTTGCCCAGCATCCACGGCTCCCGCGCCGGGATGCATTGAAACTCCTTCCCCGGGACTGGTCCGCCGACCCCGAGTATCGCGCCCGCTTCAACCGGGAAGCTGACCTCGCTTCCACCCTCTGGCACCCAAACATCGTTGGCGTGCACGACCGGGGCGAGGAAGACGGCCAACTGTGGATATCCATGGACTTCGTCGACGGGCTCGATGCAGCACGGCTTCTGGCCGATCGCTACCCGGCGGGTATGCCAGTCGAGGAAGTTGCTCGGATCGTCACAGCGGTCGCCGGTGCGCTGGACTACGCACACAAACAAGGCCTTTTGCACCGAGACGTCAAGCCCGCCAACATCATGTTGACCCACCTCGACGACGAGGGCGAACAGCGAATCCTGTTGACTGACTGCGGAATAGCCCGCGATATCAACGAAATCAGCGGGCTCACAAAGACCAACACGACTGTGGGCACTGTGGCCTACAGCTCACCCGAGCAATTGCTGGGCGAAGACATGGACGGCGGCGCTGATCAGTACTCGCTTGCCGCTACCGCCTATCACCTGTTGACCGGTTCCCAGTTGTTCTTCAACTCCAACCCCGCCGTCGTCATCAGCCACCACCTCAATGTGCCACCACCAGCAATGGCTGACAGCCGACCGGAGCTTGGCCAGCTTGACAAGGTGCTCGCCGTCGGGCTGGCCAAGCGACCCGAAGACCGGTTCAGTCGTTGCTCGGAGTTCGCGGGCGCCCTCGGCGAACAGATCAACGCGGCCGGTGCGCCGACCCAAGCGGCCCCTACCAGACCGGCACCAGTTCCACCGCAACCTAACTCAGGTGCTACGAAGTCGGTAAACGCTCGTCTGATTGCCGCCGCTGCTGCAGTCGTTGCGGTAATCCTCGCTGCTGGGTTCATATTTATATGGCGGCCGTGGGAGCGACAACCCCCACCGAGGCCAAGGGAACCTACTGGTGCCACGACCTCTATGGCGCAGGCTCCCCCGCAGGTAACAACCACGACGGCCGTTCAACCGCCACCGCCACCGGTGTTCTCGGCGAAGGCGATCGATCAGGTCTTGCTGACAGCTGACCAGTTGAGCAACTTGCTGGGAGTTAACGTCACCAATAATCCGGCCGGAGGTGGTGGCGGCAGTGCCTTGGCCATCAAGTCCTCGTCATACGGGATGTCGGATCATTCGGGCCAGGTGAAACCACCATCTTGCGTCGGGGTGGCCTTCACCGGCGAACATGATGTCTACGCCACCGCAGATCCTGCGGCGATCAAGATTCAAATATTCGGAGAGCAGTACGGGGGCTCCGGCAGCAACGCGGCACCATATTACGTTGAACAGAGCGCCGCAGTGTTTTCCTCTGCTGAGCAGGCTCAACAGTTGCTGAAATCCGCTCGATCTCAGTGGAATACGTGTAATAGCAGCGAGGTCGACGTCACCCTCGGCTTTGAGAACGGTCGCGCTTTCAAGTTGGGCAATGTGGAAAGCGAAGGCGATTTGATCACCATCCGTATGGCGTCTTGGGGCGGGTTGAACGGATTGCATGCCTGCCAGCAAGCGCTGGGGGCTCGCGCAAATGTCGTCGTAGAAGCCCGCACATGCGAAGAGCCATCAATCCCCAATTTCAACTGGCAGGAACCGGTCAACCCGGCGTGGGCCTCGCCCACCGCCGCCCCGATTGCGAACGCCATGCTGAACAAAGTGAAAACCTGACAGTGCCGCCAAACCGGACGTGTGGCTCTCCGGCCGATTTGTCCTCGTGAATGCATGCGCTCGGTACCCCCACGCCGCTGCGAGGTCTATTGTTCGCTGATTGACATGTTGGGGAGGGTGATGTGGAGGGCACGCCGTTCGGGCGGTACCGGTTGGTGGAGTTGCTGGGCCAGGGTGGCATGGGTGAGGTGTGGCGAGCTCACGACTCGGTCATCGACAGATTTGTCGCCTTGAAGGTCCTGCCTGCCCATTACGCCGCCGATCAAGTCTTCCAGGAGCGGTTCCGGCGGGAGGCCCGCGCGGCGGCGCGACTCGATGAAAGCCACGTCATCCCGATTCATGACTTCGGGGAAATCGACGGACGGCTGTTTGTCACCATGAAGCTGATCAAGGGCGCCGACCTAGAGCACGTTATCGATGAGGGCCCAATGCCGCCCGCGCGGGCAGTGACCATCATCGAACAAGTCGCCGCGGCGTTGCATGCCGCACACCGGATTGGACTGGTGCACCGGGATGTCAAGCCCTCGAACATCCTGGTCGCAGAAGACGACTTCGCTTATCTGATCGACTTTGGGATTGCGCGTGCCGCCGGAGAAACCGGATTGACCAGCACAGGGGCCGCCGTCGGCACTTGGGCCTATATGGCCCCTGAGCGGTTCCGGAAAGGCACTGCGAACGCACGCGCCGATGTCTACGCGCTGGCCTGTGTGCTGCATGAGTCGCTGACCGGTCAGCCGCCTTTCCCAGGCGACACCTTTGAGCAGATCGCCGTCGCCCACATGATGGAACCACCTCCCAAACCGTCAGAGCTGCGGCCTGAGGTTCCTGCGGAGATGGACGATGTTATCGCCACTGGTATGGCGAAAGAACCGGACCAGCGGTACGGGACAACCAAAGATCTCGCAAGGGCGGCGCGGGCCGCATTAGCTATACCTGTGCAACAGCCCAGCCTGCTCCCGCCACCTCCCACCCTCGCCTCGGAGACACGACCGCCTGCCGAGCCGCGAGTCTTTCCGACAGGAGGAGCGGGACCGCCCAGTGACCCGCCGGGTCGTGCAGGTTCGGTCGCGCCATTAGGTGGTCCGCAAGGTAGTCGATCGGACGCGGTGAAGTTCGGTCGTTATCAGCTGCTGTCGGTTCTGGGTGAGGGCGGCATGGGCAAGGTGTATCGGGCCCATGACACGATGATGGATCGCGATGTGGCGGTTAAGGTGTTGCCCCCGCAGTTGGCTTCTGAACCCGGCTATGAGCAGCGGTTTCGGCGGGAGGCCCACGTCGCGGCGCGGTTGACCGAGCCGCACATCATCCCGATCCATGACACCGGTGAGATCGAGGGCCAGCTGTATTTGGTGATGCCGATCATCGAGGGCATCGATGTGCATGAGTTGTTGCAGCGCGATGGGCCGATGAGTCCGCGGCGGGCGGTGCACATTGTTGAGCAGTTGGCCGCTGCCCTTGATGCCGCGCATGCGGTGGGGCTGGTGCACCGCGATGTGAAGCCGTCCAACGCGGTGGTGACCGGGCGTGACTTTGTCTATCTGATCGATTTCGGCATCGCTCATGATGCGGGGGGCACCAAGCTGACCAGCACCGGCATGATCGTGGGCACGTTGAATTACATGGCCCCGGAGCGGTTCACCGGCGGGGTTGCTGATGCGCGCAGCGATGTGTATGCGTTGGCGTGTGTGTTGTATGAGTGTTTGACCGGGGCTGCTCCGTATCCGGGGGACAGTATGGAGTCCCAAATTGGTGGGCATTTGACGGTGCAGCCGCCCAAACCCTGTGCGCAGCGACCTGAGCTGCCGGCGGGGTTTGATGAGGTGATCGCCACCGGCATGGCCAAAGATCCCGCCCAGCGTTATCAAAGTGCTCAGGAGTTGGCTAGCGCCGCCCAGCACGCCCTGACCAGCGCGCCTGCCCGCGCCCGGGCTCCTGCCCTGGACGCGAGGCGACCGGCGCCGTCGGCCACGCTGGTCGATGATCCAGGGTCCACGGCGCCGGCGCGGGCGGCGCAGGTGATCGCGCGCGCGAAGTTGGGTTCGCGCTCCAAGATCGGTCAGGGCGGGCAAGGCGTGGTGTATCGGGCGCCCAATGTCAAGACGAAGTTCGCGGCGTCGATGGTCTATAAGGAGTACAAGACTGCGGCGTTGGCCGAGATTGATTTCACGGTGTTGGCGGCGATGCCGGCGTTGGTGGAGCAGTCGTTGACCTATGCCCAAGCAGAACGGCTGGTGTCGATGGCGGCGTGGCCGTGTGCGTTGGTCGAGGACGCGGGTCGGCCCACGGGGTTTGTGATGCCGGCGATTCCGGATGAGTTTTTTATCTCGTTGACAACGGTCAAGGGGGTCTCGGCCACGACGGCGGAGTTTCAGCATCTTTTGAATCATTCCTCGGTGCTGGAGGCGCGTGGTATCGCCTTAAATGAGGTGCAGCGCTATACGTTGTTGCGGGAGGTGGCGTCGGGGCTGGCGTTTTTGCATCGCCATGGGGTGTGTGTGGGTGATATTTCCCCGAAGAATCTGTTGTTTTCGCTGGCCCCGCATGGGGCGGTTTATTTCATTGGCTGTGACACGATGGGTATCAATGGTGTTTCGGCGTTGCCCCAGGTGGAGACGCCGGGGTGGGATACACCTGCTGGTGAGGAGCTGGCCACCATCTATTCCGACGCCTACAAGCTGGGCCTGTTGGCGTTGCGGTTGTTGGCCGGTCATCAAGACACCAACAACACCGGCCACATCCCCTCGACAACACCGGGTTTGTTGCGCCAGGTCATCACCGACACCATCACCAACGAGCCAGCAAAGCGCCCGCTGCCGGAAGCCTGGACCTACGTATTGGGCCATGCGATTGAAAAAGCGCAACACTAGAAGAAGCTGACCGCATCGCCGGTTCCTGCCGCACCTGCTCCAGCACCAATACCCGAAGTGCGGTCCAGACCGACCGTGCATTCGGAACCGCCAGTCAGCCCGTCGGCGCCGCCGATACCGACCGCGCATTCCAGACCGCCGGTCGGCCCGCCGCCGCTACTGCAGTCCCGACGCCGGCCAGGGCTGATCGCCGCGATGCCCAAAGCTGGCCGGCCTGCGCCGGCGAGCGCAACGTCACCGACTACGGGAACAATCGGGTGCTGAAACTGGGCGGCCGGGTCGAGCACCCAGACCGAGCAGCCGCTCACCGGCCTCACCTCCGAGGGTCTGGCGGTGGACGGCACCGGCAACCTCTACGTCGCCGCTTACGGCTATCCAAGAAGCACGGTGCTGAGGTTGGCGGCTCGGTCGAGCGCCCAAACCGAGCCGCCGTTCACCGGCCTCATCTGGGCCTCGGGTGTGGCAGTGGACACCACCGGTGACGTCTACGTCAGCGACAGCCGCAACAGGGTGCTGGGGTGGGCGGGCTGGCTGAGGTGTCGCTCAATCTCGTCGTCCTAGCGGCTCCAGGGCAGCTGTCGCACGAGCCACTACCGAGATCCCGGCTACCAGTCGGCCGAAACTGTCGCCGAAACTCGGGGATGATCGGGTACCCGCGATGTACTCGTCGACCTCGACGACGCGCTTCCCATCTTGTCTCGAAATAGACCGCATACGAGACACCGATCAACCGACGGCTGAACATGGCATCCTTCCAGGTCAGGCTGTATCGAAAGTCCGTCTCAGAATACGAACGGGCTCAAATCCCTGCTATCCCAAGTGCTAGAGGCCGCTACCTCGGGACGGGGTGCCGGACGAACGTCCGCGGCTGAGTGAATGCCCGGATCCCGTCGACCCCGAGTTCGCGCCCGATGCCGGATTGGCCGCAGCCGCCGAACGGCAGCCGCGGGTCCTGGGCGGCCAGGCCGTGGCAGTTGACGCTGACCGTGCCCGCCACGAGTTGCCCGGTGATCCGGTCGGCGAGCGCGTCGTCACCGGTCCAGACCGACGCGGTGAGGCCGAAATCGGTTGCGTTGGCCGCGGTTACGGCGTCGTCGATGTCGTCGTAGCCGAAGATCGGCAGCACCGGGCCGAACTGCTCTTCGGTGGCCAGCGGCGAGTCCGCGGCCGGGCCGGTGACGACGGTCGGGAGCGCGAAGTAGCCGCCGGCGTCGGCGTCGGCCTCGCGGATCCGCCCCGCGGTCCGCACCGATGCACCGGCTGCCTCGGCGTCGGCGACCAGCCGAGCCACCCGGTCGCGCCCGGCGGCGGTGTGCAGCGGTCCCAGCGTCACCTCGTCGGCCAGGCCGTCGCCGACCACCTCGCGTTCGCAGCGCGCGAGCACCGCCTCGGCCAGTTCGCTGACGTGTTCCGTTGGGGCATACAACCGCTTGATCGCCATGCAGACCTGACCGCCGGTGGTGTAGGTCGCCGTGACCAGCCGCTCCACCAGCTCGTCGCTCACCGCGACGTCGGACGCGATGATTGCGGCGTCGTTGCCGCCGAGCTCGAGCAACACCGGGGTAAGCCGCGCCGCGGCCGCGGCCATCACGGCACGCCCGGTGGCAACGCCGCCGGTCAGCGAGATGAGGTCGATACCAGGGTGGGTGACCAGCGCCTGGGCCAGGTCGCTGCCCGGGCCCGCAAGCACGTTCACCACACCCGGTGGCAGCGCCGCGGCGAGCGCGCCGGCGAGCTCCAGCGCCACCAACGGACAGGTCGGGGGCACCTTGACGACGGTGGTGTTGCCGGCCGTCAGGGCCGACGTCAGCTTCGTCATCGTCAGCGCGAGCGGCCAGTTGAACGGGAGCACGAGCGCTGCCACACCGAACGGCTCGCGGTGCAGCCGTGGGTAGGCCGAGTGCGGGTCGACCTGCTCGGGCGCGAGTGCCGCCTGCGCCATTGACCCGATCAGCCCGGCCAGGCCCGGCCCCGTATTGATCTCGAAGGTCGCCTCGGTGAGCACCTTGCCGTGTTCACGGGTGTAGCGCCGCGCGCCATCTCGCCCGGCCAGCTGTTCGGCGGCGGTGTTGGCCGCGGCCGCGACGGCGGCGACCCGCTCCGCGACGCCGAGCGCTCGCCACCCGGGTGCCGCGCGCCGCGCCGCCGAGACGGCGGCGTCGAGCTGGGCGCGGTCGGCGGTGGGGGCGTAGCCGACGATCTCGGCCGGCCGGGCCGGATTGTGTACGGCGTAGCTACCGGCGGCGCCTGCCTGCGGCTCGCCGTCGATCGTCAAAACCGCGCTCTCACCGGCGGTTTGGCTGTCCTGCGTGATCGTCGTTGATCCCGTCATTACCCATCTCCTTACCCGCGTTCGTACGCCGTTCAGAGGCGACCTTGACCTAGTGCGGTTGTCCCGCCATCGTAAGTCGATATGACGCCGATCACAGTTCTGCTCCCATGAAGGCGGTCGTGCTGCGCGAGGTCGGGCAGCCCACAGCGGTGGAGGAGCTGGTGCTGCGGCGCCTCGGCCGGCACGAGGTCCGCGTCCAGCTGGCCGCCAGCGGCGTATGCCATAGCGACCTGTCGCTGCGCGACGGGTCCATACCGACGCTGCTGCCATGCACACTCGGGCACGAGGGCGCCGGCATCGTGACCGAGGTGGGCGATGACGTCACCAACGTCGCCGCGGGCCAGCACGTCGTGCTGACCTGGCTCGTGGCGTGCCGGTCCTGTCCGCATTGCCTGCGCGGCGAGGCCCAGTTGTGCGCGCACGCCTACGACCACGCCTACGGCGGCCCGTACGCCGACAGCTCCGGTCCGGTATGGCCGGGGATGGGTGTCGGGTCGCTGGCCGAAGAGACGCTGCTACCGGCCGCGGCGGTGGTGCCGGTCGACAAGTCCCTGCCGCTCGATCAGGCCGCGCTGCTGGGCTGCGGCATCACCACCGGGGTCGGCGCGGTGGTGCGCACGGCGGCCGTCCGCCCCGGCCAGAGCGTGCTGGTCATCGGCTGCGGTGGCGTGGGTTTGGCCGCGATCCAAGGGGCCCGGCTGGCCGGCGCGGGGCGCATCATTGCCGCCGACCGAGTGGCGTCCCAGCTTCCCGCCGCGGTGGCCAACGGGGCGACGCACACCGTCGACGCGAGCGAGGTCGACCTCACCGCCGCCGTCAAAGACCTCACCGGCGGCGCCGGGGTCGATCACGGAATCGAGGTGGTGGGCAAGCCCGCCACCATCCGTGCGGCATACGATGCCACCCGCCGCGGCGGCCGGGTCACCCTGGTGGGTGCCGCCGGCATCAAAGAGGAGGTGACGTTTCCCGCGCTGTCCTTGATGACCGACGGCAAGACGATCCAGGGCAGCGTTTACGGCGCCAGCGACCCGGCCCGCGATATCCCGGTGCTCGCCGAACTCGCCCAGCGCGGCCAGCTCGACCTCGAGGCGCTGGTGACCCGACGGATCGGCATCGACGATGTCGAGGCGGCGTTCAGCGATATGACCGCCGGTCGGGGAGCGCGCAGCTTGGTCTGCTTTGGGTGAGGCGGCTGCCCGCCGCTCGGTTACTTCGCTCCTCGTCCCGTCGAAGTCGAGACGTCCCGGCATGCGGTATCCGGGTGACCGTACGGCGGTTGTTGGCCCGTGGTCCGTGGCGGTCAACCCGCCGGCAGATCAGTTCGCCAAACTTCTGAAGCAATCTTCACTACTGAGCTAGTGTGATCCCGGCCATTTGATGCAAACGGGAGGTCACATCATGGACCGGGGCGACAAGTCACTCAACCGCCTGGAACGTCGCAAGCGGCGAACTCGCGCGGCGCTGATCAACGCCGCGCAAGGCTTCATCGCCGACGGCCGGCTCAATGTGCCGGTGCAGGACATCTGCCAGGCCGCCGACGTCGGGGTCGGGTCGTTCTACAACCATTTCGACACCAAGGAAGAGCTGTTCCAGGCGGCCGTGAACGATTACATCGATACCCGAGCGGCACTGCTGGACTCGGTGACGGAGTCGATCGAAGATCCCGCCGAGAAGTTTGCCGCTCGTTACCGGGTGACCGCGCGGATGTTTCGGCTGCGTCCCACCGAAACCCGTATCGGCATTGTCCTTGGGACGCAACTGATGATGTCCGACCGCGGATTGGGACCGCGCGGGATCCGGGACATTCGCGCGGCGGCCGAGGTGGGGCGGTTTACCGTGACCGATCCGGAACTGGCGATGGTGATCGCCGCGGGTGCGCTGTTAGGTCTCGGTCAGCTGCTCAACGACCGGCCGGAGCGTGACGACGCGCAAACTACGGACGAAGTCACCAAGAGCCTCCTTAAGCTGTTCGGCATGTCCGACGAAGAGGCACATCGGATTTGCCAGTTACCGCTACACGGCCTTGCGGCCATCCGCGACGCCGATGACGAGTTCAGCGAGACAGCGTGATCGCCTGCTCCGGGCAGTTTTGCTCACCGGTGACGGCGTGGGCCTCGAGTTCACCGGAGACGTCCTCGACCACCACGACGCAGTGGCCGACTTCGTCGGCGTCGAAAACGTCCGGCGCCAAGGTATAGCAGCGCCCGTGGCCGGTACAACGGTCGGCGTCGACGGAGACTCGCGTCACGGCTGGAGGACCGGGTCTGAAACCGAGGACACCGGGAAGGTCAGCGGCAGCGACTCTACCGACCTCAGCGCGGCGGTATAGGTCAGCTGGGTGCCGGGTTTGATCTCGTAATCCGGTATGCGCCGGTGGAATTCGCGCAACGCCACCCGCAGTTCCATTCGGGCCAGGTGGGATCCGAGGCAGCGATGCGGACCGCCGCCGAATGCGCGGTGCCGGTTTGGATTGCGGTGGAAGTCCACCAGCTCGGGATCGGGAAACTCGGCCGGGTCGGTGTTCGCCGCGCCGAGCAACGGGCTGACCCGTTCGCCCTTGCTGATGGGGCATCCGCCCACCTCGACGTCTTGCATGGCGACCCGGACGACGCCGGGCACCGGAGTCTCCCAGCGCAACAGCTCTTCGATCGCGCTGGGCAAGATGTCGGGCTGCTCGGCGAGCTCGTGACGGTGGTCGGGGTGGCGGGCCAGATACACGAAGAAGCAGTCGAGCGAGTCGGTGACCGTATCCAGCCCGGCGATCAGGAACAGGAAGCAGATGTCGAGGATCTCCTCGCGTGTCAACGGTTGCCCAGCCACCCTCGCCGCGATCAACGCGGACAACACGTCGTCGCGCGGGCTGGCGATGTGGTCGTCGATGGCGCGTTCGAAGTAGCCGTAAATCTGGTGCGCCACGCCGGCCGAAATGTCGTGGCGATTGTCATAGCCGGCGGCGCCCTCCGGGCGGATCACCCCGTCCTTCCACTCAAGAAACTGGTCGAGGTCTTCCAGCGGCAGGCCGAGCAGCTGCAGGAATACGGTGCAGGGGAGCGGGACGGCGAAATCGGCGTGAAAGTCACATTCGCCCCGGTAGGCGAAGCGGTCGATCATCTCGTTCACCAGCTCGGTGACGCTGGGTTCGCGCCGGGCCATTTCTCGCGGCGTGAACAGCGGATCGAGGATGCGACGGTACTTTGCGTGCTCGGGGGGGTCGACTTGCAACGGAATGAGCGGCCGGATGTTGCCGAGATCGACCGCGTCCATGTTCGACGAGAACAGCTCGGTGTGCTTGAGGGCCATCTCGATGTCGGCGAGGCGGCTCAGCACGACCGCCTGCGGCGACCGCATCACCGGGCATGATTCGCGCAGGGCCTTATACATCGGTTGGGGCTCAGCGAGACCCGTCACGGCCTGATCGACAAACCCTTCGGTTTCTGTCATGCCGATCAGCCTTACACCAACGTCAGTATTGGGCAATGGTGCAACGCCGCGTTGCTAACCGCTGGCCAGCAGAATCCCCTGCGAGTACCGTGTTCGTCGCGGACGAGTTGGCTGGGCGACCGCGGTTCGTGCCGGGCTTGTGTTGCATAGGTCCGGCATCGAGTCGAGGAAAGTCCGGACTTCACAGAGCAGGGTGATTGCTAACAGCAATCCGAGGCGACTCGCGGGAAAGTGCCACAGAAAACAGACCGCCACCCTCGCGGTGGTAAGGGTGAAACGGTGCGGTAAGAGCGCACCAGCATCCCGGGTGACCGGGGTGGCTCGGCAAACCCCACCCGAAGCAAGGCCAAGAAGGCCGCACGCAAGTGCGGCCGCGCAGGTGTTTGAGGGTTGCTCGCCCGAGCCTGCGGGTAGGCCGCTCGAGGCACCCGGCAACGGTGTGTCCAGATGGATGGTCGCCGCCGCGCTGCCGCTGCTCAAGCCGCAGCGGCGTGGAACAGAATCCGGCTTACAGGCCAACTCGCCCGCCCTGAGCCGAAGCGGCACCGGTGATCCGCGGTCAGTGTTTCGCTTTACGGACCGCCTTGGCGAGTTTGTGCAGCGCGGCATCGAGTTGCTGACGGCAACTCTCGGCCAGGTCGGCCTCGCGCTGGAAGAGCAGACCGTAGGTGAAGGTGTCCTCGCCGGCGGCGCGTGCGGCTTCGACCTGCGCAATCAGATGCTGCCGGCTCACCACGCTGTCTTGGTGGTCGCCGAGCAGCGTCTGGATGGCCTTCGCCTGCTCGGATACCTTTTGCGCTCCGGTGGCGGCTGCGGTGTAGCGAAGTCGCTTGGCGCGCTTGCGGATGACATGTAGCGCCTCGTCGACTTCGTGCCCCTGGCTCGCTTCTTGCGCGACGGCTTTCTCGGCCTCGGCGGCCTTCTTGACGCGTTTGTAGGCAGCGTCGATGGTCACCGGCGCTTGTTCCTCGCCGGCACCGGCGGCCGGGATTTCGGCCACCATCGAGTCGAGGGCGTCGAGCAGACGGAAGTACCGCTGCGACCGCATGGCGATCAGCGATCGCCGCAGCCCGGTCTGGTAGCGCCGCCGGGCGCCCTCGACCAGCCGTTCCCGAATGGGTCCGCGCACCAGGTCGGGCGCCAGCTGACCCAGCTGATCCAGTTGCTCCTGGTAGCGCTCGGCCAGCACCTCGGCATCGCGCGCGATGCCGAGGACGCCGGCAAGCTCGCGCAGTTCGTCGAGGACCCACGCGGTGTCGGCGCCGCCGAACGAATCCTGGGAGTCCCGCAGCAGGCTGCGGATCTTGCGGCTAGTCACCCGCATCTGGTGCACGGCGTCGTAGGTGTCGGCGCGCACGGCGCGATCCCACGCCAGTAGCCCTTCGACTTGCTCGGCCACCGCACGGTGTACGGGGTCGGCGGGCAGCCGCGTGCCGTTGGACTGCGCCGTCGTGCCGAGCACTCGGGCCAGTTTGGAGCCGTGTCCGGCAGGCGCGGCACCGGCATCGAGCAGCCGATTGCTCAGCCGGCTCAACAGGTCGTTGCCGGCGGCTCGGTTAGTGGCGAGGTTGGTGTCGAGCAACTCCAATTCCCACTCGCGCCATTGTTGTTCGGCGGGGTCCGTGCCGGGGTCGTCGGGATTGGCCGCCGACGCGGTGACGCGGTCATTGGAGAACTCCGCGAGCGCCGTGCCGTCGACGCTGTACAGCACCTGGCTTTCGCGTTCGGTGCTGATCCGCGCGACCGGCGCAACCGGGCGGTCGCGAACAATCGCCAGCACGATATCCAGCAACTCGCCGGGCACGGTGTCGGCGGACCCGCCCAGCGGAGCGTGGATCTCGCTGCGGGCGTCGGGTCCGGCCGGCAACTTCAGGTGCCAGCCGGCGTCATGCCCACCGGTGCGGCGGCGCAGCGTGATCTTGTTGCGCGCCAGGTCCTGCGCCGGCGTGTCGAAGTACACGGCATCCAGCAATTCGATCGGCGACTTCTCGACGCGAGCCACCGCGGCGATGCCCTCGAATGACGGTGACACTGTCGACTCGACGACGTCGAACTTGCGTTCCACCTCCAGGTGGGTGGACGTGTCTGGTTGGTTCGCGGGCATTCTGGGCTCCGGTGCGGGTGCATCGCCGCGGTTGTCTGTGGGGGTAGGCACCCAAGCGTGCCATATCTCGATGATGGGTTCTGGCGCGATGCCGTTGGGCCGGCGCGTGCCGGCAGTCCCGGACCGGCGCATCCGCTCGCCTATTGGGCCCGTTGGGCTCATGTGCGGCGGCGAAATCGCTTATGGTTTGCGTGCGGGTGACCGCCGCGGTTATCCGCTTTTCGGATACCTGATTAAGGAGCTATCCATGGTGTTTTTCGGCACTGCCACATCGCGCGCGGTTGCTGGTGGAATAGCTGCCGGGGCGATAAGCGGCGCGATGCTTCTTGGCGCTGTCGGCCTGGCTTCGCCAAGGGCGGGGGCGGATCCGGAGCCGGCGCCCCCGCCGCCGAACTGCACGGCGGCCGACCTGGCCCAGGTCTCGGCGGGTGTCGCGGCGGCGACCTCGGTGTATCTCTACCAACATCCGGACGTCAACGCCTACTTCACCAGCTTGAAGGGTCAGCCCCGCGACGATATTCGTGATCAGCTGCAGCAGTACATGGACGCCAACCCGCAGGCCCACGCCGAACTCGAGGCCATTCGCCAGCCGCTGACCGATTTCCGGGCTCGGTGCGGGATGCAGCAATAACTCTAAAAGCAGTGCTCCTCGGCCGGGAAAACGCCGCCCGCTACCTCTTCTGCGTATTGCATTGCGGCACGGCGTAATTCACCACCGACATCGGCAAAGCGCTTGACGAAGCGCGGGCCTTTTCCGCCGCTCATACCGGCCATGTCCTGCCAGACCAGGACCTGGCCGTCGCAGTTCGGGCCGGCTCCGATCCCGATCGTCGGGATCGTCAGTTTGCCGGTGATCTGAGTGGCCAATTCGGCCGGCACCATCTCCATCACCACGGAAAATGCGCCCGCTTCGGCGACCGCGATCGCGTCCGCGACGGTCTGTTCCGCGGCGTCGCCACGGCCCTGGACCCGGAAGCCGCCCAGGCTGTTGACGCTTTGCGGGGTGAAGCCGATATGCGCCATCACCGGGATGCCCGCGGCCGTCAGGCAGGCGATCTGCTCGGCTACCCGCTCGCCGCCCTCGAGCTTGACGGCGTGTGCGCCGCCCTCCTTCATGAACCGGGTGGCCGACGCCAGCGCGGCGGTGGGCCCCGCCTCGTAGCTGCCAAACGGCATGTCGGCGACGACCAGCGCGTGCGGGGCACCCCGAACGACGCCGCGGACCAGCGGGATCAGCTCGTCGATCGAGACGGGGACCGTGGTGTCGTAGCCGTACACGACGTTGGCCGCCGAATCACCGACCAGCAGCACCGGGATGCCGGCCTCGTCGAAGATCTTGGCGGTCGAGTAGTCATAGGCCGTGAGCATGGCCCACTTGTGGCCTTCGGCCTTCATTTTCTGCAGGTGGTGGGTGCGGATCTTGGTCCGTGGCATTGTTTGCGCGGACGAGTTTGCGCCATAGACATTCTGCTCAGACATCGCTGTCCCTAGTGTTAGTCGGATCGATCCTCGTGGCCCGACAGGGTCCCCGGGTTCGTGTTGACCCTCACAGTCTGCCATTTCTGGCGCGCGGTTGCACTAGGGGATCGGTGTGACACATGCCATCGGGGGTTGGCAACTGCGTGCTGGATAGTGAGCGGAAGTGAGTGATACTGCGCGATTGTGAGCGCCGGCGTGAGGTTGGGCGGGTTTGTCGGTGGCCGCTGCCAGTATGTGGTGCATGGGCCAGGGTGTGCGGTTGCGCCGGATCGGGGATCCTGTTGTGGCCGCGCCGCCGGCAGGGGGTGCGGATCCGTACCCGGATCCGGCTCAGTAATGCCGAGGCAACGGCGCTGAGGGCGATTGGGGACTTTCTGGGGTCGGTGTATCGGCGTGAGTTAGCCCAGCGGATCCGGCTGGGGCGGTTGGATCATCAGGCCCACGCTGGGTGGCGCGCGCAGCGCAAGCAGGCGCTGACGGCGGTGTCATCGTCACGGTGGGCGGGGGCGATCACTCGCGCGGTGGAGGACCAGTACCAGCTGGGTATTCGCGGGCTGGCCGCCCAGGCGGGCGATCTGCGGGCCGCAGTGGAGGTGCTGGAAGACCGATGCGGGCTGCGTGCGGGTGAAGTGGCGCCGGTCGGCGAGGATAAGTCCGGGCGAAAAGGGCGGATGCGGCGGCGCCGTGGTTACCGCAGCGCGTGCGGAGCGGTTCGCCAAGACTCGGCGCCTGGCGGTGCTGCGCGAGCGCCTCGGCGATGCCGAGCGGGCGCTGACGGCCGGGCGGCCGTCGATCACCGTGGGCGGCAAACGGTTGTGGCGCAGCCGCAATCACCTTGACACCGCGGTGGTCAGCGAACAGAGCTGGCGGGGCCGCTGGGATGCGGCGCGGATGTTTTTGACCGCCGATGGAGAGTCGGGCAAGCCCGGCGGCAACGAGACTGTCCGCGTCACCGATGCCGGGCGGCTGCGTATCAAGGTGCCGGGCGCGCTGGTTGATCAACTCGGCTCGCACCTGGTGCTCGAGGCGCCGGTGCGGTTTAGTCATCGTGGTCAGCAGTGGGCTGCGCGGGTGGCTGGGCGGCTGGCGGTGCGCTATGACGTGATCTTCGATCCGCAACGCGGGCGCTGGTATCTGGACGCGTCGTGGGCCCTCAGCCCTGGGCCTGCGCCTGACCTCGAAAAGTTGCGCGCCGGGCCGGTGGTGGGGGTCGACCTCAACGCCGGGCACCTGGCGGCCTGCGTGCTCGATGACTCGGGCAATCCGGTGGGCGCGCCGGTCAGCGTCGAGTTGCTCACCGCCGGCTTGGCGGCCTCGCGTCGTGATGGGCGGCTGCGCGCGGGGATCAGCGCGCTGCTCGATCTGGCCGGCCAGCACAACTGCACGGCGATCGTGCTCGAGAAGCTGGATTTCGCAAAGGCACGCGCCACCGGGCGTGAACGCCTGGGCCGCGGCAGGCGGGGCAAACGGCTCCGGCGCACCATCGCGGGCATCCCTACCCGCCGGTTTCGGGATCGGCTCATCGGTATGGCCGCGGGCCGCGGTATCGCGGTCATCGGTGTGGACCCCGCCTACACCAGCCGGTGGGGCAACCAACACTGGCGCAAACCGTTGCAGCAACAGACTTCCGACCCGGCCACCGTCACCGCACATCACGGCGCGGCGGCCGCGATCGGCAGACGTGGCCTCGGCTTGGCGATCAGGCGACGGCCGGCAGGACCCCGCACCCGACTGGGGGCACCTCCCGCTTGCGGGGGACGGACGAGTGTGGGCACTCCACCGGCCAGGCCCGATCACCAGCCGAGCACCACATCACGACGGTGCCGTAGTTCCGGCTCACCGCCACGCCCACAACGAGGCGTGCCGGTCCACCGGACAACACCCACCGCCAGCGGCCAACACCGTTCGGGCCGCACAGGACTCACTCCTGCTCACTAGTCAGGAACGGTACAGCGGCTCAGCGGACTCGACGTCAGCTTCGGCGTACCTGGAAGCCTCCTCATGGCCGCTGAGCAGGATCTCGCGTCGTCTCTGGCAGCATAGGTGAGCATGTGCCCGTCTCGCCGCGACAAGGTCGCGCACACGCTGCTGACCTGGACGGCGATCGCGGCCGTCGCCCTGGTTCTCGCGGGCTGTCTCCGCGTTGTCGCTGGGCATGCCGTCATGGCTGGGCCGCGGCTGGGTCAGCCGGTGAAGTGGTCATCCTGTCGGGTCACCAGCGGGTCGGCGAAGATCCCCGGCGGCGCGCAGTGCGGCAAGCTCGCCGTGCCGATCGACTACGACCATATCGACGGCGACGTGGCGACGCTGGCGATGATTCGCTTTCCCGCGACGGGTAACAAAATCGGCTCACTGGTGATCAACCCGGGCGGCCCCGGCGAGTCCGGTATCGAGGCCGCGTTGGGCGTCGTCCAGACGTTGCCGAAGCAGGTGCACGAGCGGTTCGACCTGGTCGGGTTCGACCCCCGCGGGGTGGGGTCGTCGCGGCCCGCGATCTGGTGCAACTCCGACGCCGACAATGACCGGCTGCGAACCGAGCCCCAGGCCGACTACAGCCCGGCGGGTGTGGCGCAGATCGAGAACGAGACCAAGCAGTTCGTCGCTCGCTGTGTCGAGAAGATGGGCGACAGCTTCCTGGCCAACGTCGGCACCGTCAACGTCGCCAGGGATCTGGATGCCATCCGCGCGGCACTGGGCGACGACAAGCTGACCTACCTCGGTTATTCGTACGGCACCCGGATCGGGTCGGCCTACGCCGAGGCCTATCCGGAGAACGTGCGGTCGATGATCCTCGACGGCGCGGTGGACCCCAATGCGGATCCCATCGAGGCGGATCTGCGTCAGGCCAAGGGATTCCAGGACGCGTTCAACGACTACGCCACCGACTGCGCCAAGCAATCGACCTGCCCGCTGGGCACCGACCCGGCCAAGGCCGTCGACGTCTACCACAGCCTGGTCGACCCGCTGGTCGACCCGAATAACGCGATGGTCGGCCGACCGGCACCCACGAAGGACCTGCGCGGGCTCAGCTACAGCGACGCCATCGTGGGCACCATCATGGCGCTGTATTCACCGACGTTGTGGCACCACCTGACCGACGGCCTGTCCGAGCTCGCCCAGCACCATGGTGACACCCTGCTCGCCCTGGCCGACATGTACATGCGCCGTGACTCGCACGGTCATTACAGCAACGCCACCGACGCGCGGGTCGCAATCAATTGCGTTGACCAGCCCCCGATTACGGACCGGGCGAAGGTCATCGACGAAGACCGCCGCTCCCGGGAGGTCGCACCGTTCATGAGCTATGGAACGTTCACCGGTGACGCGCCGCTGAGTACCTGCGCGTTCTGGCCGGTGCCGCCCACCAGCAAGCCGCATCTCGTCACGGCACCAGGCCTGGCGCCGACCGTGGTGGTGTCCACCACCCATGACCCCGCGACACCGTACAAGGCCGGGGTCGACCTGGCCAAACAGCTTGGCGGCTCGCTGCTGACCTTCGACGGAACCCAGCACACGGTCGTCTTTGAGGGCTCCAGCTGCATTGACGACTATGTGAGTGCGTACCTGATCAGCGGGACCACGCCGCCGCCGGGGGCGAAGTGCTGACTAGCCCCTCGCACCCCGTCGTACCCCCCGTCGCACCCCCTGTCGCACCCTCGTCGTAGCCCGTCGCCGAACGTGCCTTGAGGGCGGAAAAATCGCGGAAAACTCGCCGTGGGTTCACGTTCGGCGCGCCCATGCGGCCGACACCCGCCGCAGGATGCCACCCGGCACGTCCTCGGCGGTGACTCGCACGTCGATCCAACCCAGTTCCGTCAGCGCGTCGAATCGTGCGATGTCCCGGTTGAAGCGGCGGCGGTCGGTCCGATGGTGGTCACCCTCGTAATCCAAAGCGACTTTGATGTGTTCCCAGCCCATATCGACGACCGCGACGAGCTGGCCGTACTCGTCGTAAACGGGGATCTGCGTCTGCGGTCGCGGATAACCGGCCTGGATGAGCGGCAACCGCAACCACGTCTCACGGGGTGACTCCGCGCCGGCGTCGACGAGTGTCAGCGCGTGTCGTGCGCTCCTGATGTTGCGGCGGCCCGGGTAGCGTCCGGCGAGTCGCTCGGCATCGGCGATGTTGAGTTTTGTGGCGCGCGTCAGCGTATCGATGGCCGCGACGGCTTTGCCAACGGGACTCCGGCAGGCAACGTCGACAGCCGTACGCGCGGGACTGGTTGTCGGCGCTCGGCGCACGGAAGTAGTGTGCCGTCGGGCGTCGACAGGCGACACGCCCGGCGGCACCGCAGACGTGACCAAGGCGTGACCGTTTCGCGCCGCGACGGGTATTCGGGGGTGAAACGATGTCTGCCATGTCGCGCCTGAGACCGTTGTGCTCGGCGCTGTTTTCGTTGGGGCTGTTGACATCTGCGGCGATGGCACCGCTGGCGGGCGCGAGTCCAGAACCCGGTGCCGGCCAGACCACCAGCCCTCAGCCGAGCGCGACACCACAGCTGACGTGGGGGAGTTGTAGTGACTGGGTCGACGACACCGCCGACATCCCCACCGCCAAGTGCAGCACGGTGTCGGTCCCGGTCGACTACAACAATCCCACCGGGCCGCAAGCCAAGCTGGCAGTGATCCGTATTCCGGCGACGGGCCAGCGGATCGGATCGCTGCTGGTCAATCCGGGCGGACCCGGGGCGTCCGCGATCGACTTGGCCGCCGGGATGGCGCCGGATCTGGCAAACACCGACATCGCCCTCCACTTCGACCTGGTCGGGTTCGATCCGAGGGGCGTGGGTCATTCCACCCCGGCGCTGCGCTGCCGCACCGACGCCGAGTTCGACGCCTTCCGGAAGGAGCCGATGGTCGACTACAGCCCGGCCGGTGTGGCGCATATCGAGCAGGTCTACCGGCAATTGGTGCAGCAATGCGCCAATCGGATGGGCAGCGCATTCCTGGCGAACGTCGGCACCGCGTCCGCCGCGCGCGACATGGACATGGTCCGTCAGGCGTTGGGCGACGATCAGATCAACTACCTCGGCTACAGCTATGGCACACAACTGGGCACCGCCTACCTTGAGCGGTTCAGCGACCACGTGCGGGCGATGGTGCTCGACGGCGCCATCGACCCGACCGTCGGCCCGATCGAGGAAAACATCAACCAGATGGCCGGGTTCCAGACCGCGTTCAACGACTACGCCAAAGACTGCGCCCGCTCGCCCGCCTGCCCGCTGGGCACCGACCCGGCGCAATGGGTCAACCGGTACCACGCCCTGGTCGACCCGCTGGCGCAGCAGCCGGGCAAGACTTCGGATCCGCGTGGTCTGGGCTACGCTGACGCGACCACCGGCACCATCGACGCGCTCTACAGTCCGCAACGCTGGAAGTACCTGACCAGTGGCCTGCTGGGGCTGCAGAAGCGCACCGACGCCGGTGACCTGCTGATGCTGGCCGACGACTATAACGGCCGCGGCCGCAACGGGCACTACACCAACGACCAGGACGCGTTCAACGCGATCCGTTGCGTCGACGCGCCGTCACCAACCGATTCGGCGAGCTGGGTGGCTGCCGATCAGCGGATCCGCGAGGCGGCTCCGTTCATGAGCTACGGGCAGTTCACCGGAAACGCGCCGCGCGACGTGTGCGCGTTGTGGCCGGTGCCGGCGACTTCGACGCCGCACGCGGCTCCGCCGGTGCCGCTCGGCAAGGTCGTCGTGGTCTCCACTACGCACGATCCGGCCACCCCATATCAATCCGGGGTTGACCTGGCCCGCGAGCTGGGCGGCCCGCTGATCACTTACGACGGGACCCAACACACTGCGGTGTTCGACGGTAACCAATGCGTCGATAACGCCGTGATGCGCTACTTCGTCGACCTGACGGTGCCCCCGGCGTCGCTGCGATGTGAGCCTTAAGGAAGCCCTAACCTGCGCAACTAGTGTGGGCTGGCTTTGGTAACACGCAATTAACAGCAGTTGCCTAGTGTTCGAGTCATGGATCGACAGAAGGAATTCGTCCTCCGCACGTTAGAGGAACGGGACATCCGCTTCGTCCGGCTCTGGTTCACGGACGTGCTTGGTTTCCTCAAGTCGGTCGCGATCGCACCCGCTGAATTGGAGGGCGCCTTCGAGGAGGGCATCGGCTTCGACGGATCCTCCATCGAGGGCTTCGCGCGAGTCTCGGAGTCCGACACCGTGGCGCACCCCGACCCGTCGACCTTCCAGGTGCTGCCCTGGGCCACCACCGGCGGCCACCACCACTCGGCGCGGATGTTCTGCGACATCACCATGCCGGACGGCTCGCCGTCGTGGGCGGACCCGCGGCATGTGCTGCGGCGTCAGCTGCAGAAAGCCAACGACCTCGGTTTCTCCTGCTACGTGCACCCCGAAATTGAATTCTTCCTGCTCAAGCCCGGTCCCGAGGACGGGTCAATGCCCATTCCGGTCGACAACGCCGGCTATTTCGACCAAGCGGTGCACGACTCCGCCTCGAACTTTCGCCGGCACGCCATCGAGTCCCTGGAGTTCATGGGCATCTCGGTGGAGTTCAGCCACCACGAGGGCGCGCCCGGCCAGCAGGAGATCGATCTGCGCTTCGCCGATGCCCTGTCGATGGCCGACAATGTGATGACGTTCCGCTACGTCATCAAGGAGGTCGCGATCGAGAACGGCGCGCGGGCGTCGTTCATGCCGAAGCCCTTCGGCCAGCACCCGGGCTCGGCGATGCACACCCACATGAGCCTGTTCGAGGGCGACGTCAACGCCTTCCACAGCGATGACGATCCGTTGCAGCTGTCGGACGTGGGCAAGTCGTTCATCGCCGGAATCCTGGAGCACGCCTCGGAGATCAGCGCGGTCACCAATCAATGGGTCAACTCCTACAAGCGGCTGGTGCAGGGTGGCGAGGCGCCGACGGCCGCGTCGTGGGGGGCGGCCAACCGGTCCGCGCTGGTGCGGGTGCCGATGTACACGCCGCACAAGACGTCGTCGCGGCGGGTCGAGGTGCGCAGCCCCGACTCGGCGTGCAACCCCTACCTGGCGTTCGCTGTGCTGCTGGCCGCCGGATTGCGTGGCGTGGAGAAGGGCTACGTGCTGGGGCCGCAAGCCGAGGACAACGTGTGGGATCTCACGCCCGAGGAGCGCCGCACCATGGGATATCGCGAGCTGCCCTCCAGCCTCGACAGTGCGCTTCGTTCCATGGAGGCCTCGGAGCTCGTCGCGGAAGCCTTGGGGGAGCACGTTTTTGACTTCTTCCTGCGCAATAAGCGCAGGGAGTGGTCGAACTACCGCAGCCATGTCACACCGTACGAGCTGAAGACTTACCTGTCGCTGTAGCCGACTTCGTCGGCGTTGGCCCGGCAAGGGCTTCGATTGCGCTACCGTCTTGAGAGTGACCAAACCCGCGACGGAGCGCCCCAGGCTGCCCGGCGTCGGCCGTCTCGGATTGCTCGACCCGCCCGCGGCCGAGCATCTGGCGCAGCTGGGTTGGTACGAGCAAGATGACCGGGCACACGTTGAGCTGCTGTGGTCGCTGTCGCGTGCACCCGATGCCGATGCCGCGCTGAAAGCCCTGGTCCGGCTGTTCGAGAACCCGGACACCGGATGGGACGAACTCAACGCCGCCCTGCTCACCGACCATAGTCTGCGGGGGCGGCTGTTCGCGGTGCTGGGCTCATCGCTGGCGCTGGGTGATCACCTGGTCGCCCATCCGCAATCCTGGAAGCTGTTGCGGGGCAAGGTCCGCTTGCCGTCGGCCGACGAGCTGCGCAAATCTTTCGACGCGTGCCTCAACGAGTACATGGTCGACGCGGCGCCGGCCTCGGTCGTGCCGCGATTGCGCAGCTTGTACCGCGACCATTTGCTGGTGCTGGCGGCGCTCGACCTGGCCGCGACGGTCGAGGACGAGCCGGTGCTGCCGTTCATCCTGGTCGCCGCCCAGCTGGCGGACCTGGCGGACGCCGCGATGGCGGCCGCGCTGCGGGTGGCCGAGAACACCGTGTGCGGCGATCGCCCGCAGCCCCGGCTGGCGGTCATCGCGATGGGCAAATGCGGTGCCCGCGAACTGAATTACGTCAGCGACGTCGACGTCATCTTCGTCGCCGAGCGCGCCGACCCGCTCAGCGCCCGGGTAGCCAGCGAGATGATGAAGGTCGCCTCGACGGCGTTCTTCCAGGTGGATGCCGGGCTGCGGCCGGAGGGGCGCGCCGGTGAGCTGGTCCGCACCCTCGAGTCGCACGTTGCCTACTACCAGCGCTGGGCGAAGACGTGGGAGTTCCAGGCGCTGCTGAAAGCCCGGGCGGCGGTTGGTGACGCCGAACTCGGCGAGCGCTACCTGGCCGCGCTGATGCCGATGGTCTGGGTCGCCTGTGAGCGTGAGGATTTCGTGGTCGAGGTGCAGGCCATGCGGCGTCGCGTCGAGCAGTCGCTGCCCGCCGGCGTCCGCGGCCGTGAACTCAAACTCGGCACCGGCGGATTGCGCGACGTGGAGTTCGCCGTGCAGCTGTTGCAGCTGGTGCACGGCCGCGCCAACGAGTCGCTGCACGTGTCTTCGACCGTGGATGCCCTGGCCGCGCTGAGCGAAGGCGGCTACGTGGGGCGGGAGGACGCGGCGAACATGAAGGCGTCCTACGAGTTCCTGCGCCTGCTCGAGCACCGGCTGCAGCTGCAAAGGCTCAAGCGCACCCACATCCTGCCCGAGGAAGACGATGACGAGGCGGTGCGCTGGCTGGCCCGCGCGGCCCACATCCGGCCCGACGGCCGGCACGACGCGGCGGGGGTGCTGCGCGAGGAGCTCAAGCACCAGCACGTGCGGGTGTCCCGGCTGCACGCCAAGCTTTTCTATCAGCCGCTGCTGGAGTCGATCGGGCCGGCCGGGCTGGAAATCGTCCACGGCATGACCTCGGAGGCGGCCGAGCGCCAGCTGGCCGCGCTGGGCTACGAAGGCCCGCAGACCGCGTTGAAGCACATGTCGGCGCTGGTCAACCAGAGCGGACGGCGCGGCCGCGTGCAGTCGGTGCTGCTGCCCAGGCTGCTGGACTGGATGTCGTACGCCCCCGACCCCGACAGTGGGCTGTTGGCCTACCGGCGACTCAGTGAGGCGCTGGCCACGCAAAGCTGGTATCTGGCCACGCTGCGCGACAAGCCCTCGGTCGCCAAGCGGCTCATGCACGTGCTGGGCACGTCGGGATATGTCCCGGATCTGCTGATGCGCGCGCCCGAGGTCATCCAGAGTTACTCAGACGGGCCGGCCGGGCCGAAGCTGATGGAGACCGAACCCGCCGGTGTGGCCCGGGCGCTGGTCAACTCGGCCGGCCGCCACCCCGACCCGATTCGGGCCATCTCCGCGGCGCGTGGGCTGCGCAGACGTGAGCTGGCCCGGGTCGGCTCCGCGGACCTGCTCGGATTGCTCGAGGTCACCGAGGTGTGCGCGGCGCTCACGTCGGTGTGGGTGGCGGTGCTGCAGGCCGCCCTGGACGCGATGATCCGGGCCAACCTGCCCGAAGACGGCCCTAACAAAGGAAAAGCACCGGCGGCGATCGCCGTCATCGGGATGGGCCGGCTGGGCGGATCCGAGCTGGGCTACGGGTCCGACGCCGACGTGATGTTTGTCTGCGAGCCGGCCAGCGGCGTGGAGGATTCACGGGCGTTGCGGTGGTCGGGTTCGATCGCCGAACAGGTTCGGACCCTGCTGGGAACTCCCAGCGTCGATCCGCCGCTGCAGGTCGACGCCAATCTGCGGCCCGAGGGCCGCGCCGGTCCGCTGGTCCGCACGCTGGGCGCCTATGCCGCCTACTACGAACAGTGGGCTCAGCCGTGGGAGATCCAGGCGCTGCTGCGCGCACACGCGGTGGCCGGCGACGCAGATCTGGGCCAGCGCTTCCTGCTGATGGCCGACAAGACCCGCTACCCGCCCGGTGGCGTGTCGGTCGAGACGGTGCACGAGATTCGGCGGATGAAGGCCCGCGTCGAGGCCGAGCGGCTGCCGCGCGGCGCCGACCCGAACACGCACACCAAGCTGGGCCGCGGGGGACTGGCCGACATCGAATGGACCGTGCAGCTGATGCAACTGCGGCACGCGCACGAGATCCAGGCCCTGCACAATACCTCGACGCTGCAATCCCTGGACGCGATCGCCGCGGCCGACCTGGTCCCCGCCGAGGAGGTGGACCTGCTGCGGCAGGCCTGGCTGACCGCCACCCGGGCCCGCAACGCGCTGGTGCTGGTCCGTGGCAAGCCCACCGACCAGCTGCCCGGACCGGGGCGCCAGCTAAACGCGGTTGCCGTGGCCGCGGGCTGGCCGTCCGACGACGGCAGCGAATTCCTGGACAACTATCTGCGGGTGACGCGGCGGGCAAAAGCGGTGGTGCGCAAGGTGTTCGGGAGTTGAGTCAACACACGGCCGGGTTTGGGGCCACGTTCGAGGTGTTGAGCGCCGCCGAGCTTGATCGGGTGAAGACTCTGTATGCGCCGCTGACCGAGGCCGTTCGGGAACTTATCGACGCCACCATTTGGACCCAGGCCGACGACGACGTCGTCGAGGAGGCCCGGGCGGCGATCGAGGCGGTGACCCGGTCGCTGCGCGAAAAGACCCGGCCGGCCGGCATGAGCTATCTAACCGACGGTCATCCGCTTCCGTTGGGTAACGCGGCAATTGGCCTGTGCAATCCGATAGCGCCACCGATGATCGTCCACCATGAGGACGACGGGCGGTGCTGGAGCGAGTTCGTCCTCGGGTCGGCCTACGAGGGCCCGCCCACCCTGGTGCACGGTGGAGTCAGCGCCCTGCTGCTCGACCATATCCTCGGGGAGGCGGCCAGCCAGGGGATGACCAAGCCGCGCTTCACCGGAACCATCACGGTGAAGTATCTGCGCGGGACACCACTGGGACCGCTGCGCGCCGAGGCCTTTGTTGACCGTACCGAGGGTGTCAAAACCTTTGCACGCGGCTTCATTTCGGATGCCGAGGGAGTCACCGTCGAGGCGGACGGGATCTTCATCATGCCGGCGTGGGCGCGGGAAGCCGAATGAAGTTCTACGTCAGCAGCGCCTTCCTGAACACCCGCGAGATCATCGAGATCGCCACGGCCGCCGACGAGCTCGGCTATGACGGCATCGGGATCCCGGACCACGTCGTCAACCTGGAGACTCTGGACACCCCATATCCGTACACCAAAGACGGGCAACGACGCTGGCAGCCCTTCACCGACTGGCCCGATCCCTGGGTCCTGGTCGGCGCGCTGGCGCAGGTCACCACGCGATTGCGGTTCGTCACCACCGTCTACATCCCCGCGATGCGCAATCCCTACTCGGCGGCAAAAGCCATTGGCACCGCGGCGGTTTTGGCGTCCGGCCGGGTGGAGCTGGGCGTCGGGGTCGGCTGGTGCCGAGAGGAATTCGCGCTGATGGGTGAGCGGTTTTCGGCGCGCGGCAGACGTACCGACGAGATTCTCGAGTTGATGCGGGCGCTGTGGGAACCGGGCTGGACGGAATTCGACGGCCAGTTCTATTCGACACCGCGGCTGGAGATGCAGCCGACCCCGCCGCCCATACCCATCTATGTCGGCGGGCTCAGCGACGTCGCACTGCGCCGTGCCGCTCGCCACGACGGCTGGATCGGTGATCTGATCAAGACGGACCGGGCCATCGAAGCGGTGGACCGGCTGCGGCAACTCCGGACCGAAAGCGGTTTGTCTATGCACGATTTCACCATCCTGACACCGCTGACCGACGCTTTCACCATCGCCGATTATCAGCGCGCCGCCGATGCCGGCATTACCGGCATCATCACCATGCCATGGATGTTCTACGCCGGACCGGACGCCACTTTGGCCGACAAGATCGACGGCATGCAGCGTTTCCGCAAGGACTTCGCGCTCGACGGTTAGGACCTATACACCCGATACGCAACCGACTACCGAGTGCGGCTCCCTGTTCGCCACGGGCCCAGGTAGTTGGTACGGTCGACGAGCCGAATGGAATGGGGGAGGAAATATGGGCAAGAGTGCGTGCGTCTTGGCAGCCGCGGGGGTAGCCATTGGTGTCGTCGCATCGCAAGCCACGGCAACAACGATCGCAACCGCCGACACCAACTTGCAGTCGCTGGTGCCGGTACCGGCGAACACTCAGAGGACCGACGGTCCGGACTCTATTCACGACAACGGCATCCATCTGCACTTCTTGGTCAACGGATCGCCGACCGATGTGATGAACGCATACCAGCCCGCGCTTCAAGGGAAGGGCTGGGCAGTAACCGTCCAGGATTCAAGTGGTAGCGGCGGGGGTGGAGGTGCGACCTACACCGCCACCAACGGCAACACCTACGGCGTGTTCACCGGAGGCGGCTACGGCAGCACGACCGACCTCGAGGCATGTGCCTGGCCGGCAAAGCCCTCGAACACCGACTGCAATAGCGGCAACCGATAAATGGGACCGAAAACCGGTTGTCTCCAACCGGTTTCGCTGTTCAGATAATGCGACGCTGGTACCCCGCCGATTATCGGCGGTAGGCGGGCCGAACGCCGCGTTGACGGACAAGATGGACGGCGTGCGGCGATTCCGCAAGGACATCGCGCTCGACGGGTAGGTGCTCTCGGCGATACTGCAATGCATGGTGTTTACAGTGGTTTTTTCCAACGGTGAAGCACGGGACTACGGCGCATTCGACAGCTTCGAGGTCACTGATGCCGGCGTGCTGATCATCCAGATGAAGCGCGAAGACATCAACAAGCACTATGTGGCTCCGGGTGCCTGGCTGGAGGTTGTCGAGATCGTCGACGGAAGCCCGGTGCGAATGTCGCGGGGGATCATCGGGCATCGGCCCAAGATGTAAGGGCTCCAGCAAACGGGGTTTCGTCAATTGCTTTCCTCGGCCCTGTCCTCATGCGACACTGCGTCAATGGCATTTACAGTCGTACTTCCCGGGCCGAAAGGCACCGCCACCCACACCTTCGGCGACGAAGCTGCGTACGCGATAAACGGCGTCGGGGTGCTGACCATCCAGGACGTACGTGATGGCGGGACTGCGCGTCATCTCGCGCCTGGGAACTGGATTGAGGTTGCGGACGGCGTCCCTCCGCTCTCCTGACTACTTCCGTTGCCCGTGCTGTCGGTGGCAAGCTAGGCGCGCTGGTCGAGAGCGCTAACCATGGGACTGGAAAGTGGTGGTGGGCGAGGTATGTCGATCCGCGCGGCAATGAAGTCCAACAGTCGTTCCACGTGAAAGCCGTGGCAGTCGCTTGGATTACAGCCCAAACGGCCGATATCGCTAAAGGCGTATGCCGCGCGCCGAAGGATGCGACGATGCCGGGACGGGACCTCCTACACGCCACGTCGAACAGTTCTGCCCGACAACCGAACACGTGTGGCAGCTCTACGACGCCATGCCCGAACATCTTCGGGTCGCGGTGCTACTCGGCGCGTTCGCGGGCCTGCGAGCGTCTGAGGCAGTGGCGTTGCGGACCGAAGATGTGGACTCATTCGTGGCATCGTCTGCCCGAAAGTGCAATGGGCCCAAGGGCAGGTCAGAGCACTGGTCTACGCCATGATTGCGAACCGACCCTAACAGAAGCACGGCAGGCGGTTTTCGCATTGCTGTTTCCCTCCGATGCATAAAGGCGCAAACGCGGCCCGCATGCCGCTGGCGCCCTCGGGCTAGAACCTCTCGACGTCACCCGCCAGGGCGTGCTGATAGCGGGCGTCGCTGGGGTTTCCGTGATCGCAGCCGTCGGCGTGGAAGGATCATCAGCCGCGCAGCCAGTCCGCGTTCACGTTGAACTATTTCGCCGCGTACGTCGGAACGTGACCGTGAGGCTGTATTGAGCGCGTCGGGCTGGCGAGGCTACCCATGCGCTGAAACCCGCATCGTTCCAAGAATTCGCCAAGGATTCCGGAAGCGCTGATCCGCAATCTGGTGCCATCAATCCACTGGGTCGGCAGGGCGACCCCAACAGCAGGAACACACAAATATGAACAGCACTTATGTCCCGACCGCTGGGTCGAATCCGAGTCGCCCATCCCGTGGGTGTCACTAAGCCTGCTCGTTTCGGTGCTGTCCTTGCAGGCATCTTGCTGTGGGCCAGCACCCCAGTATCAGTGCATTAAATCGAAACCGTTTACTCCCATCCCGACTCTTTTGGAGGTCCGTACCGATGAATCCCAACGTGACTCGTGAACTGCTCCGGTTCGCATGCCTATTCGGCCTGTCCGGCCTGATCTTCCTCTTGTTTTTGATGGCTACAGAAAGCAGGGATCCCAACGAAACCCTTGTGTTCCTCATCGCCATCGTTATCGGCGTGCCCGTCCTCACGGCCGTCCTAGGCCGAATGACCGAACGGCCACTCACGGTCTACCTACCGGGCCGGCATCAAGGCGAGGTTGCCGCGGCGCTAGCGCGCACTCTGCCAAAATCCACCAACCGCGAAACGATCCAACGACATGACGACGGCAGCGTCGACATTGACTCCCACCATTACCGGATGCATATCCGGCTCGCAGAAGATTCCGATGGTGTACGCGTCGACGAACACCTCTCGCTCATCCGCCGGCGTAACGGAATAACGACGGGAGCTTTCTCGATCTGGTTTTTGAAACAGAAGATCAGCAGCCTCGCATGAGGAGAGCTTCGATACGCACAGTCCGTCGTGCCCGGCGGTAGTGGCCAACAGCCGCCGACAGGGTCGCCGTCGTGGGCTCCGAGCACTTCTCCGGTGTGCTCGCCATGCACCTCATGCCAACCGCCCCTGTAAAAGGCGGCGCGGACGACGGCGTTGGCGAGGCTGCCGCCGTCGACCCGGCGGGAAACGGTCATCGCCGTGGCGGTCGCCGACGTCGCGACGGCCGCCCACCCTCGCACACAGTGAGCGTGCTGCCAGAAAGCTCGGCTTGCGCGTGAACAGCCAGATCAAATCTGCGCGGGATAACGCACCGCCGCGGCATGCACGCCGTCGCGCCCTGATCCTGATCGCCGAGCCAGCCACCCACTCCAACCGCACCGGCGACGACTTCGGCGGCAGTCGCCGCCCGACCGTCAATCGCATCAACATCAGATCAGGACACGAAGTACCTTCAAGCCCTACACGCCCGGGGCATCTCGTTCGACATTCCCGACGTCGCCATCTACGACGGCAAGTTGGTATACGACGACATCCGTCAAGGGTTGACGGTGCGGGAGATAGTCGCGCAATTTCGTACGAGTAGTCCCCAGCTCAAGCACGACGCCGATGCCTATGTGGCGATCTCCGTTCGCGCGTACTGCCCCGAAAACAGCGGTCTGGCTACGGGGTTCTGATGCGCATACCTTGCAGGTTTGTTGTGGGGCTACGCCGCCGGTTTGGTGGCCTATACGTCGTAGTAGAGCGCGAATTCGTACGGATGCGGCCGGATGTTGACCGGCTCGATCTCGTTTTCGCGCTTGAAGGTGATCCATGTTTCGATCAGGTCGGGCGTGAATACGCCTCCCTCGGTGAGATATTCGTGGTCGGCCTCGAGACGGTCAATCACATCGGCCAGCTGGGTCGGGGTCTGCGGGATGTTCGCCGCCTCTTCCGGTGGCAGCTCGTACAGGTCCTTGTCGACCGGCGCCTGCGGCTCAATCTTCTTCTTGATGCCATCGAGGCCGGCCATCAGCATCGCCGAGAACGCCAGATACGGGTTGCCCGACGAGTCGGGGCTGCGGAACTCCAGCCGCTTGGCCTTAGGGTTGCTGCCGGTGATCGGAATACGGACGCATGCGCTCCGATTCCGCTGGCTGTAGACCAGGTTGATCGGGGCCTCGTAGCCGGGGACCAGCCGCTTGTAGGAGTTGACCGTCGGGTTGGTGAAGGCCAGCAGCGACGGCGCGTGGTGCAATAGGCCGCCGATGTAGTGGCGGGCGGTGTCCGATAGACCGGCGTACCCGGTCTCGTCGTACATCATCGGGCTGCCGTTCTTCCACAGCGACTGATGGCAGTGCATGCCGGACCCGTTGTCGCCGAACAGCGGCTTGGGCATGAACGTGACGGTCTTGCCGGCCTGCCACGCGGTGTTCTTGATGATGTACTTGTACAGCTGCAAGTCGTCCGCGGCGTGCAGCAGCGAGTTGAACTGATAGTTGATCTCGGCCTGTCCGCCGGTGCCCACCTCGTGGTGGCCCTTCTCCAGGATGAAGCCGGCGTTGATCAGGTTGGTCAGCATCTTGTCGCGCAGGTCGACGTAATGGTCGTTGGGAGCAACCGGGAAGTACCCGCCCTTGGGGCGGACCTTGTAGCCGCGGTTGGGGCTGCCGTCGGTCTCGGTCGGCTCGCCGGTGTTCCACCAGCCCGAGATCGCGTCCACCTCGTAGAACGAGCTGTTGGTGCGCGAGTCGAAGCTCACCGAGTCGAAGATGTAGAACTCGGCCTCGGCGCCGAAGTACGCGGTGTCCGCAATGCCGGTGCTGGCCAGGTAGCTCTCGGCCTTGCGGGCGATGTTGCGCGGGTCGCGCGAGTACGCCTCGAGGGTGAACGGATCATGCACGAAGAAGTTGATGTTCAGCGTCTTGGCCTCGCGGAACGGGTCGATGCGCGCGGTGTCCGGGTCGGGCAGCAGCAGCATGTCGGACTCGTGGATGGCCTGGAACCCACGAATCGACGAGCCGTCAAAGGCGACGCCGCTCTCGAACAGCTCCTCGTCGAGTCCGGAAGCCGGAATGGTGAAGTGCTGCATGACGCCGGGGAGGTCGCAGAACCGGACGTCGACGTATTGGACTTCCTCGTCCTTGGCCAGTTTGAAGACGTCGTCGGGCGTCATATCTGTCACTGATGTGCTCCTTTACTTGGTGATCCGCGGCCTGACGCTATGGAGGTGATGTTGCCCACCAGTCAACCCGGTGTTGCGCAGAGGTTACGTGCCATGCCGCCCGCAACGGAGGCCGGGGGTCGTCGGCGAGGTTCTATTGTGGGGCCATGGACCGCAAGATCGTATCTGGTCCGTTGCAGCGGCGCAGCGGCTCGTCCCAACCCAAGGCGCCGGGGTACCCGGGCGAGGCCCTCGGCCTGCCGGAGAGCGGGCCAGGGTCGCTGGCGGGGATGGGGCGCCGGTTGTCGGCGCTGCTGATCGACTGGCTGCTCTCTTATGGCCTGGGGGGGCTGGTCCTGGGGTTTGGCGTTATCTCCAAGGAGATGTTGGCGACCGCGGTTTTGGTCATTTGGCTGGTGCTCGGGGTGGTCGCGGTGCGGCTGTTCGGTTTCACACCGGGGCAGCTGGCGCTGGGTCTGCAGGTGGTGACGGTGGACGGACGCCGGCTGGGGATCGGCCGGGCGGTGGCGCGCGGGCTGCTCATTTCGGTGGTCATCCCGCCGTTGTTCACCGATTGGGACGGGCGCGGGTTGCAGGACCGGGTGACCGGCACCGCCGTGGTGCGGCGCTAAGGCAGATCTAAGCGGCTGGCCCCTCGCCGCTTCGCGGTTGGGGGTACCCATCTCGGGCCGTTCGGCCGCTCCAAGGCCCGCATCGTCGTCGCGCGGACTACTTTCGGCGCACGGTGCGCTGCACGCCGCGCATCTTGCCGGCGTTGGGCAGCGGCCCCTTCGGCAAGACACCGGTACCGGCCCGCGATCCCAGCGCGGCCAACCGCGACTCCAGCGTGTCCATCTGTTTGGTGGTGATGTTGGCCGGGAGGCGGGTGAGGTGGCGTTCCAACTTGGCCAGCGGCACTTCACCTTCGCCGTTGCCGACGATGATGTCGTAGATCGGCACGTCGCCGACTAACCGCGCGGTGCGCTTTTTCTCCTGCGCCAGCAGCGGTTTGACCCGGGCCGCCGACCCCTCGGCGACGAAGATGACGCCCGGCCGGCCGATCACCCGATGCACCGCGTCGAAGTGGCCGGTGGCGGCCACGCCCGGGCTCACCCGCCACTTGCCGCGCAGGTTTTCCAGCGCCCACGCCGCCGCGCCGGTTTGGCCTTCGGCCTTGCGGAACACCGATCGCTGGGCCCGGCGGCCGAAGATGATAAACGCCACCAGCAGGCCCAGGACCACGCCGAGCGGGATCATCGTGATCATCGTGAAGCCGCCGGCCCACACGCCGACCCCCACCGAGACGCCCGCGATCAGCACGAAGGCGCCGATCATGTACGGCAGCAGGCGCTTGTCCTCCCGGCGCTGCATGTTGAACGCCTGCCACAGCTGGGTGCGGCGCTCCCGCCCGGCGGCCTTGCGGGCAGCCTTTGCCTCCGATCGGGCGGCCTTGTTCGCGGCGGTATTTCGGGGTTTAGCCATAGTCATCAAGGATACGAGGACGCACGCGCCTGCTCGTAGAGTCGGCGTGCCCGGTAGGACGATCGCACCAACGGCCCCGCCAGCACGCCCGAAAAACCCAGCTCTTCGGCGTATTGCGCGTACTCGACGAACTCCTCGGGCCTGACCCAGCGCTCGACCGGGTGATGCCGCGTCGACGGGCGCAGATACTGGGTGACCGTGACGATGTCGCAGTCGGCGCCACGCAGATCGGCCAGGGCGGTGCGCACCTCGTCGGGGGTTTCGCCCAGGCCCAGGATCAGGTTGCTTTTGGTGACCAGGCCGAAGTCGCGTGCGGCGGTGAGCACGTCCAGGCTGCGCTGGTAGGTGAAGGCGGGCCGGATCCGCTTGAAGATGCGCGGCACTGTTTCGACGTTGTGCGCCAACACTTCCGGGCGGGACTCGAAGACCTCGGTGAGCCGCGTGGGCGCACCGCTGAAGTCGGGGATCAACAGTTCGACGCCGGTAGCGGGGTTGAGCTCTTTGATGGTGCGCACGGTCGTCGCGTACAGCCAGGCCCCGCCGTCGGGCAGGTCGTCACGGGCGACGCCGGTGACGGTGGCATAGCGCAGGCCCATGGTTCGCACACTCTCGGCGACCCGCCGCGGCTCGTCGCGGTCCAGGGCCGCGGGTTTGCCGGTGTCGATCTGGCAGAAGTCGCACCGGCGGGTGCACTGGTCACCGCCGATCAAGAAGGTCGCCTCCCGGTCCTCCCAGCATTCGAAGATGTTGGGGCAGCCGGCCTCCTCGCAGACCGTGTGCAGACCCTCGCGCCGGACCAGGCTCTTCAGCTCGGTGTATTCCGGCCCCATCCGGGCCCGGGTCTTGATCCACGGCGGCTTGCGCTCGATCGGGGTCTGCGCGTTGCGCACTTCCAGCCGCAGCAATTTGCGGCCTTCGGGGGCCCCGAAGGTTGGCAACGTCACGTCGTTGATGCTACGCGGGCGGCGGTCTGGTCACTGACCGCCAATACACCGTCCAGTGCGTCGCAGACCGCGTCGGCGACCGCCGAACGGAGATCGTCGACGGCAACCCGGCGTCCGAGTTCGACGGACAACGACGTGACCCCGGCGTCGCCGATGCCGCACGGCACGATGCCGGTGAACGCCTTCAAATCGCAATCGCAGTTCAGCGCGAACCCGTGCATCGTCGTCGCGCGTGACACCCGTACCCCGATGGCGGCGACCTTGCGTTCGGGCCGGCGGGCGCTCGCCGGCAGCCACACTCCGGACCGCCCGCCGACTCGGACCGTCTCCAGGCCCAGGTCGGCGCACACCTTGATCAGCGATTCCTCAAGCCTTCGGACGTAGTTGACCACATCGAGGGGTTCCACCAGCCCGATGATCGGATAGCCGACGAGCTGCCCCGGTCCATGCCAGGTGATCTTGCCGCCGCGGTCGGTGTCTATGACATCTATGCCGGGAGTGCCCTGGACGTCGGGGCCGTCGGGGCTCGGCCGTTCGTGCGGCTCGGTGCGGCGTCCCGCCGTGTAGACCGAGGGGTGTTCCAACAGCAGTAGCGTGTCGGGGCCGCCTGCGACCCGGCCGTCGACCAGGTCGCGCTGCAACTCCCAGGCGGTGCGGTAGTCGACCGTGCCCAGCTGCCGAACGTCGATCGCGCCGGCGTGTGACCGGATCGAAGACCGGATGGAACCCGTCACGCTCGCGAGGCTACCCCGCTGGCGACGATCCCGGGCACCGAGCGTCACGCTGGGGTGACGTCGGGCCGCGATGGTCACGCTGGCGTGACCCTCGATGCCCCGGCCGGGACGGGTCATTGCCCGACGCTGCGCGGGTAGCGCCGGGCGCCGACGACGCCAACGCGGCAAGCCGAACGCTGCCAGCGAGCGACGTATGCTACCTAAGACCCGTCACGCCGCGATTGTCGTGCGCATTGGCAGGGAGGTTGTGCTCAGGTGACGGTCGAGTTCCGGCTACTCGGCGACGTCGAGGCTCGTGTTGACGGGCGGCGCCTCGAGATTGGGCATGCCCTGCAACGCTGCGTGCTGGCCGCGCTGCTGGTTGATGTGAACCATCCACTCCCGGCGGAGCAACTGGTCGAGCGGGTGTGGTCAAAGCGGCCGCCCGCGTCGGCGCGACGTTCCCTGACGAGTTATGTGTCTCGACTGCGAAATTTGCTTGCCGACGTACCAGCCGTGACAATCGCGCGCAAGCCGGGCGGATATGTGCTGACCACGGATGCGTTGTCAGTGGACCTGCACCGATTTCGGCGGCTGGCGTCGCAGGCCAGAGCCACCGCCGACCCGGATGAGGCAACAGCGCTGTTCGACCGGTCCCTGGGCATTTGGGACGGTGAGCCCTTCGGGTCCCTGGACACCCCCTGGATAAACGACGTGCGCTTGACCCTGGTTGCCGAACGGTTCTCGGTGGAGCTGGACCGCAATGACGTCGCGCTGCGCGCAGGACGGCATGGCCAGCTGCTGGACGAGCTGATCGCCACGCAGGCTGACCGCCCGCTGGACGAGCGCCTGGCCGGGCAGTTGATGCTTGCTCAGTACCGTAGCGGCCGACAAGCCGAGGCAGTCGACACTTACCGTGCGATGCGCCAGCGACTCGTCGAAGAGCTTGGCGTTGAGCCCGGTCCGTTGCTGCGCCAGACGCATCAGCTGATCCTCAGCGGTGAAACCGATGAGCGCGCCGCTGCGCCGGGTGCAGCATCGTTGCCCTGGCCGAAGCCGGCGCACCGGCCGGTGCTGGAACGGCGGGGTCCGGGCCATTTGCGACGGCTGACCAGTTTCATCGGGCACCAGCGGGAGGTGGCCGGCGTCGTCGATGCGCTGCGTGCGGGCCCGCTGGTGACGCTCAGCGGGGTCGGCGGTGTAGGCAAGACGCGGATGGCTTATGAGGTCGCCCGCCACCAGGAGACGTTCGGTGCGGAGGTCTGGATCTGCGAGCTGGCGCCACTGGATCACGGTGCGGGGGTGGGCCACACCGTTGCGGCAACCCTGGGGCTGCGCCAACAGCAGGGCCTGGATATCGAGCAATCGGTGGTCGAGTATCTGCGGGCGCGTGAGGTCTTGTTGGTGATCGACAACTGCGAGCACGTCCTGGAAGCCGCCGCAAGGTTGGTTGGGCGGATCGTTGCGCACTGCCCAGGTGTTTCCGTGTTGGCGACCAGCAGGCAACCGTTGGGCGTGGAGGGTGAGCGGATCGTCGTGGTCCCGCCGTTGCCGGTGGAAGATGCGACGCTGTTGTTCGGTGATCGTGCCAGGGCCAGCCGGCCAGACTTCAGCCTCGACCTGCAGCCGGCCGGCGCGGTCGCCGAGATCTGTCGGCGGGTCGACTGTCTGCCGCTGGGCGTGGAGTTGGCGGCGGCGCGGATGCGGGTGATGAGCAGCCATGATGTAGTCCGGCGCCTCGATCAGTTGCATTTGCTGCGTGGTGGGTCGCGTGAGGCGCTGCCTCGTCAGCAGAGCCTGACCGCGACGATCGACTGGTCTTATCGTCTCCTCGACGAGTCCGAGCAAACGTTGTTTGCGCGGCTTTCGGTGTTTGCTGGTTCGTTTGACCTGGAGGCGGCCCACGGGGTGTGCGGTGCCGATGGGGCGTGCGAGGACGACACGCTCGACCTGCTTGCCGGCCTGGTGGACAAGTCGATGGTGGTGGTGCGCAGCGTCGCAGACCGAACCCGTTACGGCGTCCTGGAAACGCTGCGAGCGTTCGGGCGTGGGCGCCTGCAGGAGCAAGGAACCGAGAAGCAACTGTCGATGCGGCATGCGGCGTATTACACCGGGCTCGGCGAGCGCGTCGGGGCTGGGATGCAGACCGCCGAAGAACGGGACTGGGTCGAGCGGATGCTGCCCGACTACGACAACCTGCGCACGGCGTTCGACTGTGCGATGGCAAACGACCACATCGACCTTGCGCTGCGATTGATCGCGTCAGTCTCGGAGTTGGTCGGCCTGCGGATTGGCTACGAGGTGTGCGGCTGGGCCGAGCGGGTAGTCGCCGTTGCCGATCCCGGCCATCCCCAGTTCGCCGCTGTGGTGGGTATGGCCGCCCGGGGTGCCTGGGCACATGGTGACTTCGATCGAGCGCGACGGCTGGCAGACCTCGCGCGGGGGCGTGTTCCCGGTCGCGGGGCTGCGCGCATTGCCTACCCCGCGGACGTGCTCGCCGACGTGGCCCTCTTTGAGGGAGACGCGAGCGGCGTTCTGGCGCACTGGGTTGGTGAGGCGGCGCGCGCGCGTCGCGACTCCGACGCGATCCGGTTGGTGCAGACGGTCTCGGTACTCGCCATCTGCCGCGGTGTGCTGGGCAATTCGGATGTTGCCCTGCCTGACGCGCGCGAGGCGGTCGAGGTCGCCGAGACCACGAGCAACCCGACGGCGCGCTCGACCGCGTACTTTGCCCTTGGCTACGTGCTCAAGAATTCCGAACCTGCGCGTGCGTTGGCACTGTTCGACGAGGCGGCACGGCTGGCCGGCGAGGTGCGAAATTTCTGGTGGTATGGCATCGCCTTGATGGAGGCAGCGGGGACCCGCGTCCTGCATGGCGATCCGCTCACCGCGGCGGGGATGTTCATCGAGGTGCTCGACCACTGGGACCGGGTTGGCGACTGGGCCGAGCAGTGGCTCACGCTGCGCTACATCACCAGGTTGCTGGCCCTGCTGGGCGCTGACGACGACGCCCTGTTCCTGCACTGCGCACTGCTGATGGCAGGCAAGCCTTCGCCGTTGCGCGAAGCCCAACTGCAAGGCCTGCTCGACCGCCTGGGCGGGGACCGATTCGAGGCCCACCGCGCATCGGCGGGCGACGGCAGCGCCGCGGTCGCTCGGGCGCGCTCGGTCCTGCGGCGCTACGCCGAACGGGTGGCCGAGCCGGTGTAACGGGCGGTGCCCGCGACGTGCGCCGTATGCTAACCGGGAGCTGACACGCTGCCTTTGTTGTGGGCCTCTGCGGAGAGGGTGTACTCCGGTGACAGTCGAGTTCCAGTTGCTCGGCGACGTCGAAGCCCGTGTCGACGGTCGGCGGCTTGACATTGGTCATTCCCGCCAGCGGTGCGTCCTGGTCGCGCTGCTGGTCGATGTGAACCGTCCCATCCCGCCGGAGCAGCTGGTCGAGCGAGTCTGGTCGGACCGGCCGCCGCATGCGGCCCGAATGTCGTTGGCAAGTTATGTGTCACGGCTGCGGAAGGTGCTTGTCGACGTCCACGGGGTGCGGATTTCGTGTGGGCCGGGTGGATATGTGTTCAGCGCCGATCCGATGTCGGTGGACCTGCACCGGTTTCGCAACTTGGTGTCCCAGGCCAGGGCAACCGCAGACCCCTGTGAAGCCACAGTGCTGTTCGATCGCGCACTGGACGCATTTGGTGGTGAACCCTTTGCGTCCCTGGACACTTGGTGGATCAACGACGTCCGCGGCGGTCTGGTTGGTGAGCGGCTCTCGGTTGCACTGGACCGCAACGACGTCGCGTTGCGTGCCGGACAGCACGCTGGATTGCTGCTGGAGTTGACCGAGATGCAGGCCGCCCGCCCGCTGGATGAGCGCCTCGCCGGGCAATTGATGCTGGCCCAGTACTACGGCGGCCGGCAAGCCGATGCGCTGAACACCTACCGCAAGATACGCCAGCGACTCGTCGAAGAGCTCGGCCTTGAGCCGGGCCCCCCACTGCGCGAGGTGCATCGGCAGATTCTCTGCGGTGAGACCGAGACCCGCGAGGTCGGCAAGACCAGCGAGATCAGTGAAACCAGCGAACGGGCGGCCGGCTTGGGCGCGCGATGGCCGGACCGTTCGGACGTATCGCGTCCCCTCGCGTCAGCGCGGCACGATTCTCCGCATCAGTTGCGGCGGGTAACGACATTCGTCGGCCACAATTCGAAGCTGGCCAACGTCGCCGATGCGCTGCACCAGGGTCCGTTGGTGACGCTGATCGGGGTCGGTGGCGTCGGCAAGACGCGGCTGGCTGTTGAGGTGGCGCGCCGCGAGCAGGAAGCGCACGGCGGCGACGTGTGGATCTGCGAGCTGGCGCCGCTGGATCACGCCGAAGCGGTGGTTCACACCGTGGCGGCGGCGCTGGGGCTGCGGCAGCACCAGGGTCTGGATACCGAGCAATCGGTAATCGAGTATCTGCGGGCGCGTGAGGTCTTGTTGGTGGTTGACAACTGCGAGCACGTCCTGGACGCCGCTGCACGATTGATTGGGCGGATCGTGCAGAACTGCCCGCGGGTATCGGTATTGGCGACCAGCAGGCAGCCGCTGGACATCGAGGGTGAGCGGATCGTCGTGGTCGCGCCGTTGCCGGTGGAGGACGCGACGTTGTTGTTCGCCGATCGGGCCAGGGCCAGCCGGCCGGACTTCGACCTCGATCAGCAGCCGGCCGGCGTGGTCGCCGAGATCTGTCGGCGGGTGGACTGCCTGCCGCTGGGCGTCGAGCTGGCGGCGGCGCGAATGCGGATGATGAGCAGTCGGGACGTGGTGCGGCGCTTGGACGATTTGCATCTGCTGCGTGGTGGGGTGCGCTGGGCGCTGCCTCGTCAGCAGAGCCTCATCGCGACGATCGACTGGTCGTATCGGCTGCTCACCGAGCCCGAGCAAGCGTTGTTTGCGGCGCTGTGCGTGTTCGCGGGCTCGTTCGATCTGGAGGCGGCCCACGGGGTGTGCGGGGTCGAGGGGGCCGGTGAGGACGACACACTCGACCTGCTTGCCGGTCTGGTGGACAAGTCGATGGTGGTGGTGCGCAGTGCCACCGACCGGACGCGCTACGGCGTGTTGGCAACACTGCGCGCCTTCGGGCGTAAGTGCCTGCAGGAGCGCGGGATTGAGAAGCACTTGGCGCTGCGACACGCGGTCTACTACACCGAGCTCGCCGAGCGTGCCGGTGCGGCCATTCAAGGGCCCCACGAGCGCGAGTGGGTCGAGCGGATGCTGCCCGACTACGACAACCTGCGCATCGCGTTTGAGTGTGCGATGGCCGGCGGCGACGTCGATCTCGCGATGCGGTTGGTCGCGTCGTCGTCCGAGCTTGTCGGCGTGCGGGTGGGTTACGAGGTGGCCGGCTGGGCCGGACGCGTCGTCGCCGTCGCATCTCCCGACCACCCGTTATATGCCGCAACCGTCGGCACGGCCGCGCGGGGGGCCTTCAATTGCGGTGACGCCGATCGGGCACGTTCACTGGCCGCCCTTGCCGGCGGGCGCGTTCCCGGCCGCGGCGCGTCGCGCGTCGCCTATGCGGCAGACGTGCTCGCCGACGCGGCCCTGTTTGGGGGTGACGTGGCGCGCGCTCTGAAGTACTGGAAGGGCGAGGCGGCGCGGGGCCGCCGCGACGTCGATCCGATCCGGCAGGTGCAGGCCGTCTCCGCGCTCGCGGTCTCGTGCGCTGTGCTGGGAAATCCGGATGCCGCACTGCCCGAAGCGCGGGAGGCGGTAGCAGTCGCCGACGGCACGGGCAACCCGACGGCGCGGTCGATGGCTTACTTCGCGCTTGGCTATCTGCTCAAGAAGTCCGAACCCGCGCGAGCGCTGGTGTTATTCGACGACGCGGCGCGACTGGCCGGCGAGGTGCAAAATTTCTGGTGGTTCGGCATCGCGCTGATGGAGGCCGCCGCGACGCGTGCGGTGCACGGCGATCCGGCTACCGCCGCGCGGATGTTCATCGACGTGCTCGACCATTGGGAGCGGGCCGGTGAGTGGGCCGAGCAGTGGGTGAGCCTTCGCTACATCACCCGGCTGTTGGCGGCTCTCGGCGCCGACGACGATGCGTTGTTCCTGCACTGCGCGGTCGTGCGGGCCGGCAAGCGCCAGCCGCTACGCGCGGAGCAATTACGCGTCCTGATCGACCGCCTCGGCGCAGACCGTTTCGACGCCCACTGTGCGTCGGCCGCCGACGGGCCCGGGGCGGTCGCCCGGGCGCGTGCGGTCCTGCAGCGGTACCACGAACGCCTGGCCGAAACCGCCGAAACCACCGAAACCACCGAAACCGCCGAAACCGCGGGTGTTCGAGCCGGTGATCGTGCCCAAGAAGGCACTAACTAAGCACCGACACCGTGTTGTAGGCGGTGTCGGCGACGTAGACGACGCCGGTGGTGGGGCTGACAGCAACCCCGTATGGGACGGCGGGATCGCCGTAGGGATTCCCGATGTAGATGGTGCTGATGACGGCGTTGTTGGTGGGGTTGATCTCCGACAACGTGCCGGCGTCGTCAATGGTGGTGACGTAGACCTCGCCGGTGATGGGGCTGGCCGCCACCGCGTACGGGTTGGTCTCGATGGGGTACCCGGGGTAGCCGACGGGGATGGTGTCGATGACGGTGTGGGTGGTGGGGTCGATCACCGACACGGTGCTGCCGCCGATACCGGTGACGTAGAGGTCGCCGCCCGGGCTGACCGCCACCCCGAGCGCGTTGCCGACGGTGATGGGTGACCCGGTGACGGTGTTGGTGGTGGGGTTGATCACCGAGACGACGCCGTCGCCGGCGACGTAGACGTCGCCACCCGGACTGACCGCCACCCCTTCCCCGAACACGGAGATGGTGGTGATGACGGTGTTGGTGGTGGGGTTGATCACCGAGACGCCGTTGTAGCCGGTGACGTAGACGTCGCCGCCCGGGTTGACCGCCACCCCGGTCGGGTAGAAGACGCCGGTGATGGTCTTGATGACGGTGTTGGTGGTGGGGTCGATCACCGACACCGTGCCGTCTAATTGGTTGGCGACGTAGACGTCGCCGCCCGGGTTGACCGCCACCGCGTCCGGATAGTTGCCGACGGTGATGGTCTTGATGACGGTGTTGGTGGTGGGGTTGATCACCGATACCGTGCCGTTGCCGATGATTTCGTTGGTGACGTAGACGTCGCCGCCCGGGTTGACCGCCACCGCGGACGGACCGTTGAAGCTGGAGCTAGTGATGGTGGTGTAAGTGCCGGTGGCCCCGCCGGTGCCGCCGGCGCCGCCGGAACCCCCGGCACTGCTGGAGGTGCCAGTGCCGGCGGCGCCGGTGCCGCCGGCACTCGCAATGCTGCCCATTCCGCCGGTGCCGCCGGTGCCGCCGGCGCCGCCGAGGCCGCCGGGCCCGCTGTTGCCGCCAACGCCACCGGTGCCGCCGGTGGCGCCGGCCACGCCAAAGGCCAAGCCGGCCCCACCGGTCCCGCCCTGACCGCCTCGACCCCCGGTGCCGTCGCCGCCCGGGCTGCCGGGGTTGGTGCCGCCGGTGCCGGTCGCCCCGCCGGCGCCGGCCGTCCCGCCGGTGCCGCCGGTGCCGCCGGCGGTGGGGGCATTGCTGCCGTCTAAGGCGTAACCGGTGCCGCCTTGGCCGCCTTGGCCGCCTTGACCGCCGACCCCGCCGGTGCCGTTGGTGCCGCCGGCACCGGAGTTGCCGCCGGTGCCGCCCGTGCCGCCGGTCGCGCCGGAGTGGCCGATGCCGCCGGTATTGCCGCCGCTGGTGCTGGTGGCGCCTTGGGCGCCGGCCCCCCCGGTACCGCCCGTGCCACCTGTGCCGCCGGTGCCGTAGCCGCCCGCGCTGCCGGCGTTGGTGCCGCCCGTGCCGGCCGCCCCGCCGGCGCCGGCCGCCCCGCCGGTGCCGCCGGTGCCGCCGACGGTGGCGTCATTGCTGCCGTCATCGGCGTAGCCGGTGCCGCCTTGGCCGCCTTGGCCGCCTTGGCCGCCGACCCCGCCGCTGCCGTTGGTGCCGCCGGCACCGGAGTTGCCGCCGGTGCCGCCGGTGCCGCCGGTCGCGCCGGAGTGGCCGATGCCGCCGGTACCGCCGCTGCTGGTGCTGGTGGCGCCTTGGGCGCCGGCCCCCCCGGTACCGCCCGTGCCACCTGTGCCGCCGGTGCCGTAGCCGCCCGCGCTGCCGGCGTTGGTGCCGCCGGCGCCGGCCGCCCCGCCGGCGCCGGCCGCCCCGCCGGTGCCGCCGGTGCCGCCGGTGCCGGCGTCATTGCCGCCGTCATCGGCGTAGCCGGTGCCGCCTTGGCCGCCTTGGCCGCCTTGGCCGCCGACCCCGCCGCTGCCGTTGGTGCCGCCGTCACCGGAGTTGCCGCCGGTGCCGCCGGTGCCGCCGGCCGCACCGGAGTGGCCGATGCCGCCGGTATTGCTGCTGCTGGTGCTGGTGGCGCCTTGGGCGCCGGCCCCCCCGGTACCGCCCGTTCCACCTGTGCCGCCGGTGCCGTAGGCGCCCGCGCTGCCGCCGGTGCCGCCGGTGCCGGCCGCCCCGCCGGCGCCGGCCGCACCGCCGGTGCCGCCGGTGCCGCCGAGGGTGGCGTCATTGTTGCCGTCATCGGCGTAGCCGGTGCCGCCTTGGCCGCCTTGGCCGCCTTGGCCGCCGACCCCGCCGCTGCCGTTGGTGCCGCCGTCACCGGAGTTGCCGCCGGTGCCGCCGGTGCCGCCGGCCGCACCGGAGTGGCCGATGCCGCCGGTATGGCCGACGGTGCCGGGCAGGCCCATGCCGCCGCCGGCCCCACCGGTGCCGCCCGTTCCACCTGTGCCGCCGGTGCCGTAGGCGCCCACGCTGCCGCCGGTGCCGCCGGCGCCGGCCCACCCGCCCGCGCCGGCCGCACCGCCGGTGCCGCCGGTGCCGCCGGCGGTGGGGGCATTGCTGCCGTTATCGGCGTAGCCGGCGCCGCCTTGGCCGCCTTGGCCGCCGTGGCCGCCGACCCCGCCGGTGCCGTTGGTGCCGCCGGCACCGGAGTTGCCGCCGTTGCCGCCCGTGCCGCCGGCCGCACCGGAGTGGCCGATGCCGCCGGTCTTGCTGCTGCTTGCGCTGGTGGCGCCTTCGGTGCCGGCCCCCCCGGTACCGCCCGTGCCACCTGTGCCGCCGGTGCCGTAGGCGCCCGCGCTGCCGCCGGTGCCGCCGGTGCCGGGCAACCCGCCGGCGCCGGCCGCCCCGCCGGTGCCGCCGTTGCCGCCGGCGGTGGCGTCATTGCTGCCATCATCGGCGTAGCCGGCGCCGCCCTGGCCGCCGTTGCCGCCGTTGCCGCCGACCCCGCCGCTGCCGTTGGTGCCGCCGGCACCGGAGTTGCCGCCCGCGCCGCCCGCGCCGCCGGGCGCACCGGCGCCGCCGGTGCCGCCGGCATTGCCGACCGTGCCGGTCAGGCCTATCCCAGCGGCCCCACCGGCGCCGCCCTGACCGCCTTCACCACCGGTGCCCGCGGCACCCGCGGGTCCGGCGGTCCCGAACAATCTGGCGGCGCCGCCGCTGCCGCCCAAGCCGGCGTTACCGCCGGCCCCGCCGTTACCACCGGCCCCGCCGGCCACGCCCGCGCCGACTCCGCCGGCACCGCCGTTACCGCCGAGGCCGCCGGACCCGCCCAGATCGCCGGCACCACCATTGCCAAACAACAGCCCGCCGTTGCCGCCGGCCCCGCCGGGCCCGCCGTTACCGCCGCTGCCACCGTTGCCGCCGGGGGTGCCCAACGGGCCGCTTTTTCCCGCGGTTCCCGCGCCGCCGGCCCCGCCGGCCCCGCCATTGCCGCCGTTACCGAACAGGCCGGCGGATCCGCCGGCCCCGCCGGCCTGCCCGGCCCTGCCGGCCTGTGCGGGCGCACCGGACCCACCATTGCCGCCGTTGCCGAAAATCCAGCCGCCGTCACCGCCGGCCTGCCCGGTACCCGCCGCCCCATTCGCGCCGTTGCCGAACAGCGGGCGCCCGGTCAGCTGTTTGACCGGGGTAAACACCGCCAGGCTCTGCAGGTCTTGCTCGAGGCTTTGCAGCGGCGCGGCATTGGCCGCCTCGGCGGCCGCGTAGGCGGCCCCGGCGCTGTTCAAGGCCTGCACGAACTGGGCATGAAACGCCGCCGCGCGTGCGCTGAGTGCCTGAAAAAGCTGGCCGTGGCCAGAAAACAGCGCCGCGATCGCCGCCGACACCTCATCTTCGGCGGCGGCCACCACCGCGGTGGTGGGGGCCGCGGCCACCGAATTGGCCGCGGTCAGTGTCGAACCGATGCCCGCCATATCAGAGGCCGCCGCGGCCACCGCCTCCGGCGCCACGTTCACGTATGACATGTCCCAACCTCCGATCGGCCAAGCCCACTTCGGTGCGGCGGCTGTGCCTTCCCATTGCAGCGATGCGCGTTGGTGGCGACGAGCAGACTGCTGATGTAGCTAACGGTGAGCCAGAGGTGCTGGGCGAATTTTGAATATTTGTGCAATCAGCTGGTCAGGCCATGCGGAAGCGGGACGGGACACCGGCGGATCGCCCGCCGTTCACTGAGCGTCTACACCGCGGGTTCGGCGGTTTCGGTCACGCGTTCCTGGTAGCGGCTCGCGCTTGCCGGCCCGCACCAGCGCGCTGTGCAGCAACAGCGCATCGTCGTCGTCGGCGCCGAGTGGCTTGGCCGATCGCAGGTTGGGACATGTCATAGGTGAACGTGGCGCCGGAGTTGATGGCGGCGGCCTCTGATTTGGCGGGCATCGGTTCGCACCATCAGCGCGGCGTGATCGGGCATTCGACCACTGCGGGTTACCGGTGGGCGTGGCAAACGAAAGCGTGGTCGAATGGGGAGCGCGAACCCGCGGCGGTGCTTTATCAGGAAGTGGTCAACAGCCCGTCGAACCCGGGTCCCCTGCTCGGGGGTATCAACGTGGATGTGGACCAGGTCCTGGCGGCCGATTTCGGGCAATGGGATTTTCAGCGATGATCGGCTAAATGAAATCGTTTATGCCGCAACATCGTAGGAATATGGACGTCGCTTACTGATAACCCACACCAGTCGGTTTCGCGACGCGGGACGGCCGGGCAACAGGGTGCCCACCGTTCGCCGCTCACGTCGCCGCAATGTGTGCAGAACCCACCAACGTCCCGCCCTATGCCTGCACCGGATTCCCTAGCGCAGACACTAGCCCGTGCAATTCGCTGGTTGCGTGCTGGTAGCCCTCGGCGATCCGGTTGACGGCGTACTCGATGTCGCTCTCGGTGTGGTTTGCCATCACCTGCAGCCGGAAACGCGCTTCTCCCTTTGCCACCCCCGGGTATTCGATAAGGTTCGCGACCAGCCCGGTGGCGTGCAATTGCCGACTCACCAGCCGAGCCATGGCCTCGGTGCCCATTTTGACACAGACAATCGGCGACGGATCTCCGTAGGCCTCAAAGCCTTTATCCGCAAGCCGGTTTCGCAGTTGCAGCACGTTGTGCATGTTTTGGGACCGCAGCGCCTGGCCTTCGGGGCTGTCGACGATATCGAACGCCTTGAGCACAATTGCGGATTGGATCGGCGAAAGTGCGTTGGAGAAGATGTTCGGTGAGGCATACATGCGCAGGTACTCGGTCACCCGGCGATGTTTGGCCGCAACAAAGCCGCCGTTAGCCTCGATTCCCGGTGCGGTAATTGAGTTGAGGTTTTTCGGCTGATTCGGGGTCATCGGGGTGGAAAGGTGAATTGGAGGGTTCGGTTGTTCCACCACGGGATGGGGGTCTTGAGGTCGGCGTAGCCGGCGTCGATGAGCTGGGGGTGGTGGGCGCGGAGGTTGAGTGCGCAGGTGACGCCGTGGTCGGTGATGTGCAGGGTGCCGTTGTCGTCGAGGAAGTGGCGCCAGATGGTGTCGGGGGTGGCTGTTTCGTAGCGGGTGAGGTTGTGGGCGAACTGCCGGTAGAGGTTGCCGGCGACGACGGTGAGGGTGGTGTCGAGGTCGACGTTGAGCGGCACGCCACTGGAGAGTGCGTCGAGGTGGAAGCCGCTGATGTAGGCGTCGAGTTCGTTTTCGATGTTCATGCGTTCGGCGTAGCGGGCGAACAGGTTCTTGGCGGGGGTGGTGAGGTCGTTGGTGATGAGCAGGGTGGGTTGGTCGTGGCCGATGTTGCGCACGGCGATCTGGCGGACCTTGGTGTCGACGTCTTTGAGTTTGATCATGTCTTCGTGCAGTTGCGGGCGGCGGTAGCGGCCGCGGCGGGTGATGGTGGCGGTCTTCCATCGGCTGGCGGGAAGTGCTGCGAGGCGGGCGATTTCGGTGCTGCCGCGTTGGCGCAGGGTGAGCCAGCCGATGCCGCGCCCGGTCAGTTCGTTGAGCACGGTGTAGGTGGTCAGCTGGGAGTCGAACACCAGCAGTCCGGGGTCTTCGCCGGTGGCGGCGTGCCAGTAGTCGGCGAAGGCGAGGATCTCGCGGGCTTGTTCGGTCTTGGTGATCTCGGCGTTGGCGTAGACCATTTCGGTGCTGGTGTGGTCTTGGGCGAAGAAGGTGAGCACGGCGCGGGTGCGCTGGGATCGGCGCGGCACGTAGTGCTTCTCTAGCACGGTGTCGGCGCCGTGGTGGCGGATGGCGTGGAAGTCGAGGTTGAATCCTTCGGCACCGCTGGCCATTCCGAGTCCACGCAGAACCTTGACCAGGCCGGTGAGCAGTTTGGTGTTGGATTCGCGGCGGACCCGGTAGGAGTAGGAGCCGGCGTGGGTGGCCTTGGGCAGCGCGGTCAACCCGAGCGCGTGTGCGAGCCCGGCGTCGTCGGTGAGCCCGTCGATGTGGTGGGCGCGGTGGCGGCGCGCGCATTTGGCCAACAGCAGCGTGCCGATCGACTGCCAGGCGGTGATCGCGGCAGTGGACGGGTATCCGGCCTGCTCGACAAGGCCGTGCAGGTCCAGTTCGACCATGGCCGGGAACAACAGCAGCAGCCCGGCGTGGCCGCAGCCGATTGTCGCACCGGCCGGCCAGCTCGGCTGCGCGGCGGCCTTGACCGGATCCAGTTTCGCTGGGCTGGCGCGGCGAGTCTCGTCGCGGCGGTCCAGCCGGGGAAGTCCCGCCTCGTCGAGGATCTGCCACACCGTCTGCGCCGAGATCGGGGTGCCCGCCTCGGCCAGCGCGGCGGCGATCTCGCCGATGCTGTGCCCACCCGCGCGCAGCGCGAGCACCTTCTCGCGCAGCGCGCTCGTGGCCTTGCGCGGCCCCTTCGGGCCCGGCTTGGCCTCAGCGAACAGGGCGAGCTTTCCGGTGCGCAGCAGGGTCGCCATCTGATGCACCGAGGCGGTGGAGTAACCGAACCGGTCGGCGATCTCCGCGGCGGGGAGCTCCTCGACGAAGTAGGCGCGCAGCGCCTCGTAGCGGCGCTGTCCGCCGCCGCCGGGCTGGGTGAAGTACTCCGCCCCTGACCTCAACTGGTTTCCCGGAACGACATGCATTTATGGTAGATCTGTATTACCTTTTCGGCGGAGCGCCACGCCGGTGGGTACTTGTGGGCGAGCATGAATTACACGAATGCAAGTAGATACGGCAAGCACCCGGTGTCCGAATACGATGTCCGCAGATTGGCGCCCCTTGTTCCAGTAAACTAATTGAGGTATGCCGCCTGGCCAAGCCGCCTACCAGCGGCAATGCAGGAATCTGCTCCCGATCAGCTCCGTAGGAGTGGAGCTAACCCGCTCCCGTGAATCGAGGTTAGACGCAAAAGTCTTCGAGAACGAGCCCATCACCAGGTCGACCTTGCCGATCATGGATTGCAGGCCGAGGTGGCCGCGCCCGTCGGGACCCATCGACCCCAGGTCGTGAGCGACGTCAACAACAAGGGTCGCCCCGAATTCGTGCGCGAGGTCTTGTAACGCCACCAGGTCGGGCGTGTCCGAGTTCATCGAGAACAATGACTCGGAGACGACCATGATGCCGTTCCTGGCGTCATGGGCGCGGATCGCTTCCAGCTTCGCCCGCACCGCGTCGACATCGTTGTGCCCGAACAGGTGGATATTGCGGGTCGCGGCCTGGGCGCCTTCGTGCAGGCAGGCGTGCGCGAGCCGGTCGATGACGATGTGATCGTCAGGACGCACCAGGCCTTTGATGACCCCAAAGCCGGCGGCCCAGCCGGTCGGGAAAAGGCTGACATGCTCGGCCTGGACGAACTGCGCGATTCTGCGTTCCAGCGCCAGCGATACCGAGGTGTTGCCGACCAGGACCGACGACCCCGCGCTGTGGACGCCGTACTCCTCGATCGCATGTCGGGCTGCGGCCTTGATGTCTGGATGCCCGGAAAGCGAAAGATAATCCTGCGACCCGAAGTTGACCCCCGCCGTCTTTCTACCGGCGTCGTCGTACACCACCGCATGCCGCCTGGGACCGGCTTGGGTAGACCGCCCGTATGGCCACAGTTGATGGTTTCGTCGCTGGTCTTGCCATCGGTAGAAGCCGTCAACGCGGTCGATCAGGTTGGGACCGCTCAGCGGACGGAAATCCTGCATACTCCCGTTCAGGGTGGCGGGGTCCGTTGCTGTCGGCTCAGCAGTCTCCGTAGTCGGGGTTTCTGTGGTGGTCACGTGCGTACCTCCTAGAGGGGTTGAAGGATTAGTCACGACCGCTGACCTAGCTAACGGTGATCCAGCGCTGCTGGGCGAATTTTGAATATTTGTGCAATCCGCTGGTCAGGCGATGCGGAAGCGGGACGGGATACTGGCGGATCGCCCGCCGTTCAAGAAGCGTCTACACCGCGAGTTCGGCGGTTTGGGCCACGCTGTCGTCGTAGCGCTGCCGGACCGCACCCGCCCGGGCGACCGCTGCGGCGCCGTCTGCGTCCGAGACCCAGTGGGCGTCGAAACGGTGTTGCCCGACGCAGGTTGACCGGGCCGGCCAGCGTTGGGTCGAGATGGCGAACAGCAGCGCACGCACCTCGTCTTCGAGGCTGATCCACGGCATATACTGGCGCCCGCTGCCCAGCCGGGCGCCCAGGCCGAAAGAAAACAGTGGCCGCATCCGGCGCAGCGCACCACGGATGGGCCAGCACCACGCCGGTGCGGGCCAGCACGACGCGGGAGCCGGCGTATTGCGCCGGCAGCGTGGCCGCCTACCAGTCCGCACATAGCTGGGGCCGCGGATCGTATCGGCTCGTTTGAGCCGGTGACGGTGCCCCAGAAGGCACTAACTAATCACCGACACCGTGCTGTCGCCTTGGTTGGTGACGTAGACGTCGCCGGTGGTGGGGCTGACCGCCACCCCCAACGGATTGGTGCCGACGGGGATGGTCGCGGTGACGGTGTTGGTGGTGGGGTTGATCACCGACACCGTGCCGCTGTCATAGTTGGTGACGAAGACGTAGCCGGTGGTGGGGCTGACCGCCACCCCGAACGGATCGATGCCGACGGGGATGGGTGATCCGGTGACGGTGTTGGTCGTGGGGTTGATCACCGACACCGTGCCGGTGGTTACGTTGGTGACGTAGACGCCGCCGCCCGGGTTGACCGCCACCGCCCACGGTTCACCGTTGTCGATGGGGATGGTCGCGGTGACGGTATTGGTGGTGGGGTTGATCACCGACACCGTGCCGCTGATTTGGTTGGTGACGTAGACGCCGCCGCCCGGGTTGACCGCCGCCCCGAGCGGGAAGGTGCCGACGGTGATGGGTGATCCGGTGACGGTGTTGGTGGTGGGGTCGATCACCAACACCGTGCCGTTGTTCGCGTTGGTGACGTAGACGTCGCCGCCCGGGTTGACCGCCACCCCGAGCGGGTTGATGTTGAAGCCGGCGCCGAACGGGATGGGTGATCCGGTGACGGTGTTGGTGGTGGGGTTGATCACCGACACCGTGTCGCCGCCGTGGCTGGTGAAGTTGGTGACGTAGACGTAGCCGCCCGGGTTGACCGCCACCGCGAACGAACCGTCGCCGGTGATGGGTGATCCGATGACGGTGTTGGTGGTGGGGTCGATCACCAACACCGTGCCGTCGCTGCTTTCGTTGGTGACGTAGACGTCGCCGCCCGGGTTTACCGCCACCCCGCCCGGAAAGCCTAATCTAGGGTCGGTGATGCTGGTGACGGTGCCGGCGGCCCCGCCGGTGCCGCCGGCCCCGCCGGCACCCCCGGCACTGCCGGAGGGGCCAGCGCCGGCGTTGCCGGTGCCGCCGGCGCCGGAAAAGCTGGCGGTGGCCGCGCCGCCGACTCCGCCGGCACCGCCGGCCCCGCCGGCGCCCCCGACGCCGCCGAGCCCGCCGTGACCACCAATGCCGCCGGTACCGCCGTTGCCGCCGGCCACGCCAAAGGTTCCGCTGTCCCCGCCGTTGGCGCCGCCACCACCCGGGCCGCCGTTACCGAACAGCCACCCACCAGCACCGCCCGTGCCGCCGTCCCCGCCAGCCCCGCCGGCGGCACCGGCCCCGCCTGCCCCGCCTGCCCCGCCGGCTCCGCCATTACCGAACAGCCCGGCCGATCCGCCGGCCCCGCCGGCCTGCCCGGCCTGCCCGGCCCCCCCGGCCGGCGCACCAGAGCCACCGTTGCCGCCGTTGCCGAAAATCCACCCGCCGTCCCCGCCGGCCTGCCCGCTACCGGCGGCCGCATTGGCGCCGTCGCCGACCAGCGGGCGCCCGGTGAGCTGTTTGACCGGGGAAAACACCGCCAGGCTCTGCAGGTCTTGCACCAGGCTGCCCAACGGCGCGGCATTAGCCGCCTCGGCGGCCGCATAGGCGGCCCCCGCGCTGTTCAAGGCCTGCACGAACTGGGCATGAAACACCGCCGCGCGCGCGCTGAGCGCCTGAAACGCCTGGCCGTGGCCAGAAAACAGGGCCGCGATCGCCACCGACACCTCATCACCGGCTGCGGCCAGCACCGCGGTGCGCGGGGTCACCGCGGCCGCAGTAGCCGCGTTGATGGTCGAACCGATGCCCGCCACATCAGAGGCCGCCGCGGCCACCATCTCCGGCGCCACGTTCACATATGACATGTCCCAACCTCCGATCGGCCAAGCCCACCTCGGCGCCGCGGCTGCTCCTCCCGATCGCAGCGATACGCGGTGGTGCCGACGAGCAGACTGCTGACGTAGCTAACGGTGATCCAGCGCTGCTGGGCGAATTTTGAATATTTGTGCAATCCGCTGCTCAGGCCATGCCGAAGCGGGTCGGGACACCCGCGGATCGCCCGCTGTTCAAATGAGCGTCTACACCGCGGGTTCGGCGGTTTGGGCGACGCTTTCGTCGTACTGCTGCCCCGACCGCACGCGCCCGGGCGACCGCTGCGGCGCCGTCTGCGTCCGAGGCACAGTGGGCGTCGAAACGGCCTTGCGCCTAATCGTGGTCGCGCCGCGCGGTGGCGTAGCCGAGCGCCTCGCCAATGGTGTTGTGGTGGAACTGGAAACCGGCCCGCTCCAACGCCGCGGGGATGGCGCGCTGACCGGTGAGCAGTCCCTCGTCGGCGAACTCTCCGAAGGCGGCCCGCACCGCGAAGCCGGGCAGCGTCAACGGGGTCGGGCGGTTGACCGCGCGGCCGAACGCGGTGGTGAATTCGGCGTTGGTGACGGGCGCGGGACCGGTCAGGTTGACCGGGCCGGCCAGCGTTGGGTGCGAGATGGCGAACAGCAGCGCGCGCACCTCGTCTTCGAGGCTGATCCACGGCATGTACTGGCGGCCGCTGCCCAGCCGGGCGCCCAGGCCGAAAGAAAACAGTGGCCGCATCCGGCGCAGCGCACCACCGGATGGGGCCAGCACCACGCCGGTGCGGGCCAGCACGACGCGGGTGCCGCCGTATTGCGCGGGCAGCGTGGCGGCCTCCCAGTCCACACATAGCTGGGCCAGGAAACCTCTTCCCGCCGCGTCGTTTTCGTCGACGACGCGATCCTTGGTGTTGCCGTAGAAGCCCACCGCGCTGGCGTTGATCAGGGTCTCGACGCCGGCGTCGGCGACCGCGGCGGCCAACACGTCGGTTGGGGTGATGCGGCTGTCTCGCAGGCTCTGTTTGAACGCGCCCGACCACCGACGCTGGCCGATGTTGACCCCGCACAGGTTGACGACGGCGTCGACGTCGGTCAATGCGTCGGCGTCGAATTCGCCGCTCTCGGGATTCCAGTGCAATTCCTCGGAATTCGCCGGTGTGCGGCGCACGATGCGCAGCACCGGATGGTCGGCGGCGCGCAGTGCGGCGGCCAAGGCCGAGCCGATCAGGCCGGACGAACCCGCTATCGCGATAACGGCCTTCCGACCAGCTTGAGACACGTTCGCCAACCCCTTTTAGAGCCCTAGGTCGGCCTCGAACGCTCCCTCTTCCAGCCGGTGCTTGATGGTCGTGAGGAAGCGTCCGGCATCGGCACCGTCGATCAGTCGGTGGTCGTAGGTCAGCGGGAGGTAGCAAATCGAGCGGACCCCGATCGATTCGTTGCCGCTGTCGTCGACGACCACCCGGGGGCGTTTGATGATGGCTCCGGTGCCCAACATGGCGGCCTGCGGCGGCACCAGGATCGGGGTGTCGAACAGGGCGCCCTGGCTGCCGATGTTGGTGATGGTGAAGGTGCCGCCGGATAGCTCGTCGGGCTTCAAGTTGCCCGAACGTGCCCGGGCGGCGATATCGGCAATCGCGCGGGCCAGCCCGCCCAGCGACAGGTCGCCGGCGTTGTGGATGACGGGGGAGAGCAGGCCCTGGTCGGTGTCGACGGCGAAGCCGAGGTGCTCGGCGTCGTAATAGGTGATCTCTTTGGTGTCCTCGTTGTAGCTGGCGTTGATGTTCGGGTGGATCTTGAGGGCGTCGATCACGGCCCGGGCGATGAACGGCAGGTAGGTCAGGTTCACGCCTTCCCGCTCGACGAACGACGCTTTTGCCTTGGCCCGCAGCCCCACGATCCTGGTCATGTCGACCTCGTGGGTTTGGGTGAGTTGCGCTGTGGCCTGCAGGGATTCGCGGGTCTTTTTGGCGGTGATCTGACGGATCCGGCTGGCCTTCTGGGTGGTGCCGCGCAAGTGGGCCAGCGCGGGTGCCGGAGTGGGTGCTTTCGCGGCCGGCGCAGCGCCAGGAACCTGAGGGGGAGCTGGGGCCGCTGCTGCGGGCGCGGGCGCCTTCTTGGCTTCTTCCTTCTTCTGCGCGGCGGCCAGGACGTCCTGCTTGCGGATGCGACCGCCGACGCCGGTGCCGGTCACTTCGGCGAGGTTGATGTCGTTTTCGGTGGCCAGTTTCCGCACCAACGGCGTCACGTACGGTGTGCCGTCGGCTGCGGTCTCGGCTGCGGGCTCCGGCTCGGGCTTTGGGCCCGGCTCGGCCTTCGGTGCGGGCTCGGGCGCCGGGGCGGGTTTGGCCTCGGCTTTCGCGGGCGCGGGTGCCGGTTCCGGCTCGGGCTTGGGCTCGGGAGGCGGTGCGGCCGGCGCGGGCGCCGGAGCCGGTGCGGGCGCGGGTGCCGGCGCGGCCGCGGCGGCCTCGACACCCGCGCCGATCCGCGCCAACTCACCACCAACCGGGACGGTGGCGTCCTCGTCGGCGGTGATGCTGACCAGGACGCCGGCCACCGGCGACGGGATCTCGGTGTCGACCTTGTCGGTGGACACTTCCACCAGCGGTTCGTCGACCTGAACCGAATCCCCGACCTTCTTGAGCCAACGAGTCACCGTGCCCTCGGTCACCGACTCACCGAGCTCGGGCATCAACACCGGCGTCGCCGTGCCCCCACCGGAGGCAGCCGGCTGCGCGGGCGCCGCCGGCTCGGGCTCGGGCGCCGGTGCGGCCGGCGCGGCGGGCTCCGGCTCGGGTTCTGGTTGGGGTGGCGCCTGGACCTGGGGTTCCGGTTGGCTGGGCGCCTCGGGCGCCGCGCTGGTTCCGGAGCCTGCCGAACCTTCCGACGCGTCGCCGATGACGGCCAGCTCCCCGCCAACCTCGACGGTGTCGTCCTCCTGGGCGATGATCTTGGTCAGCACGCCCGCGGCCGGCGCGGGGATTTCGGTGTCGACCTTGTCAGTCGACACCTCGACGAGAGGTTCGTCGAGCTCGACGGTGTCGCCTTCTTGCTTGAGCCATCGGGTGACCGTTCCCTCGGTGACGCTCTCACCAAGTGCCGGCATCTGGACGGAGAAGGCCATCTTTTGACTCCTCGATCGGTCGTCGGTCGGCTCAAACCGACATCTGGCTTACCACACCGTGGTGCGGGTGGATGTGGAGCCCAACCAGATGTCGGAACTATCCTGTCATGCGCGTTCGGCGGCACACATTTAGGTCGAGCGGGGTCCCGCGGCCCGCCGGGCCGGCCAAACGTGCATGTACTCAGGTGGCGACTTGCCGTCACGCCAAGTCACAGTGGGGGGAGGTCGGATGCCGGCAGTACAACGAGGAAGCCAGCAGCTCGTCGAGGTTGTCTACGAAGAAGGCAACCGTTCCTAAATACTGAGCGAAACTGAGTTTTGCCCGGTGGGCGGCCCCGAACGGTGTTGGGTCGCATGACGTCCCGCGTTCTTCGCCCCGGGTGGACGAGCGGATCGTGTCCGTGGTCCTGGCCTGGGGTGGCGGGTTGTCCCACGCTCCGAGACGCCCGATTCGGCCTGCGTGGTCCGATGCTCAGCCACATCGCTCTGGTGTGGTTGGGGCGGTGCCACGCGTCGCCGGATGGGGTGTCCGAGGGCGCGCCTTCCGATCGCCACGCTCGCGGCGTGGTGGCGGGTGGTCTGTGGATGGTGCGCGGCCAGTGGCTTGTGCCAGTGCCGGGCGCCCCACTTGCTGGCGTAGGCGGGGTCGACAGCGATCACACTGATCCCCATCCCGGCCGCCATCGCGAGCAGTCGAGCACGCAGTTTGGCGGTGGGCATGCCGGAAATGACCTGCCGGAACCGGCGGCGGCGGCCGTGTTTTTCCCGGGTGGTGGAGTCGGTGAAGTCGAGGTCCTCAACGGCGATCGCCTTGATCGCGTTGTTGGTGGCCCAGTGCAGCACACGGGTCAGGGCGTGGCGGACTTGCGCGTCGCGACGCTTCGCGCTGCCGGACAGGTCGTAGCCGAACGTGCGCGGGGCACCGATGGGGTTGCCGTGTGGGTCGAGGAGCCAGGCGGCCAGGTGATCGGCGTTCATGTCCACCCAGACCAGTTCACCGGCGCGCAGCGACTCCAACGGCACCGCCGGTAGCTGGTCGCGCTGCAAGGCGGCGTCGAGATACCAGCGCTGCTTGTCCGGCGAGAAGTGGATGCGGTAGGCCACCGCCTGGTTCGCGCTCACCCGGTCGGCCCATTCCTGGCCCCGATGCGCAAACACCGCCGTGCCAGTCAGCACGTAGCGGGCGTGCGCGGCGTTGGCCAAGTGCGCCAACGGCGCCGGGAGCCGAACCGACACTTCCCCGTCGGGGGTGACGCGCACGGTTTCGTTGCCGAACCGCTTGCCGGCTTCCCCGTCAGCGGACAAAAACCAGCGGGCCGCCTCCCACTGCCCGCGCCACTCCGCCGCGGTGAGCCCAGCCTCGGTCAGGTGGTGGCGTTTGTGCAGCAGCCGTTTGCCGCCGCGCACCACGCTCACATGACCGGCGGCGCGCTCAGCCTCAACTTGTGTGAGCCGCTGTTGCAGGACCGCCAGACGGCGTCTCTTGCCGAACCACTCACCGCGGGACCGATACCCGCCCGGCATACCGCCGGTGCCCTTTGATCCCAACTCCTGGGCGAGTCGGTGCCGGATCGTGGCGATCCCGTCGGTGAGGGAGCGGATGTGCGCGGCCTGCGCGCGTCGGGCCAGCCCCCACTGGTCGTGCGTGGCCTTGGTGATGGCGCCCGCCCAGCGCGCCGTCGAGGTGACCGTCAGGTCGCGTTTGCGCTCGGCCCAGCCATCCTTGTCGTGACCCAGACCGGCCCGCACCCGTGCCGCAAGATCAGCGCTGGCCAAACGGCCAAATGAGTGCCCACCTGACGCAGCACTTCCTCATCCTCGCCGGTGAGTGCTTTGAGTCGAGTGCGGATGCACACCGCGGTCGCCGGGTCGGCGACGAACGGCGCAGCGATCTTACGCAACTGGCCAACGCCGGGCCCGACGCTGCTCGGCGTGCGACGAGACTGTTCGGTCTTGGTACTCATCACCGGCCATCCTTGCCGACACCACCGACAGCTTCAGCGGCCACAACCGCCTTTGGATCGATGTCACGCTACGTCCCCGCACGGAACCAGCGGTACGCCAGCTGATGATGAATGCCCTGAGCACGCGCCCACCCAGTCAAATTCACCACCAACAACACTCACTAGAACGTCCGCACGCTCACTATCGCTCAGTATTACGTCAACTGCTCTTAACCCCTCAGCAGTCGGCGAGTGCCCACTGCACATCCAAGGCCGCGACCTCCATGTTCTCCGACTGCTTGCGGGCCGAACTCGATGCCGCGGGTGTCGGGCTGACCACAATATGTCCGGGGGTCACCGACACCAACTTCGTCCAAACCACCCGCATCGACGTGCCGGCCGGCCACAGCGAGCAGGTCGATGGGCGGCCGGGGACAGCTGCAGAAGATGTTCGCGCTGCGCTGCTACGGCCCGGACAAGGTGGCCAAGGCCATCGTGTCCGCGGTCGAGAAGGGCAAACCGATCCGGCCGGTCGCGCCGGAAGCCTATGGCCTCTACGGCCTTTCCCGGGTGCTGCCGCGGGCGCTGCGCAGCACCGCGCGCGTCCGGCTCATCTAACCGGGGCGGCATGGGCGTATCCGGTTGTTCGGATTTTGCCGCCGCCGGTTTGGCGCTGACTAGTAAAATAGAATCACGAGATCCAATTATCCGGAATAAGAGTCCGATCAACCGGACATTCTGGATCCTGATTTAGTGCCAGCAAAAGTGGCGAAAGTCCTCTGCTCCTGTTCTAATTGATTTTTGACAGACCAGTTAATTAGACGTATACGCATTTACCCTGCGGGCGTAAGGCTTGTTACACATGCGTCTTATATACCGGTCCTAACCGAAAATTAAGGTGGCCGCCGTGACAGCATCGATCCCCGATTTTCTGCAGGCCAGCGACTGGATCGGAACAAGCGACCGCAGCGCCGAGGTCCGACGATCAGCATGCGCCGCCGTGCTTCCGGCGTGGCGAGCTTGCCCGGTTAGTTGTCGGACGATGACCCCGTCCAACGGGCCGGTCGAGCCCCTCGGGACGCCCCTCTGCACGCCCCTCACGACCTGCGTTCCGGCCATGCTGCGCGAGCGCGCCGATCGCCAGCGCGACGACACCGCGTTCACATTCGTTGACTACGAGCGGGATTGGAACGGGGTTGCCCAGAGCCTGACGTGGTCGCAGGTGTATCGGCGAGCGCTGAGCGTCGCCCAGGCGCTCGGAGTTCGTGGGTCGACCGGTGACCGGGCACTGATAATGGCACCGCATGGGCTGGACTACATCGCCGCCTTCCTGGGTGCCATGCATGCCGGACTCATCCCGATTCCGCTGTCGGTTCCGCTGGGGAGCGCCGACCATGAGCGCGTTGCTTCGGTGTTGCGCGATACGGCGCCTGCCGTCATTCTCACCACCTCCTGCGTCGTTGGCAGTGTCGCGAAATACGCCCATCCCAAGCCCGGCGAATCGGCCCCGTTAATCGTCTACGTTGATTGGCTGGACCTCGACTGGCGCAAAGAACTCTGCGCCGGGCGCGAAAGTTGGCCGGGCACCGCGTATTTGCAGTACACGTCCGGATCGAACCGTCAGCCGGCGCGGGTTACTGTCTCGCATAAAAATCTATTGGCAAATTTCCAGCAGGTCATGTCCGATTTATTTGACGAGCGGGGAATGGTTGCGCCGGCGGACAGCACTATCGTCTCGTGGTTGCCCTTCTACCACGACATGGGTTTGATGCTGGGGATCTGTGCACCGGTTCTCGGCGGATTCCGCGCAGTGCTGATGAGTCCGACGGCGTTCCTGCAGCGGCCGGCTCGCTGGATGCAGCTGATGGCGACAAACCGCCACGTGTGGTCGGCGGCTCCGGACTTCGGTTTCGAACTCGCGGCGAGCCGAACCACATCCCGCGACATGGCGGGTCTCCAGCTGCGCGGCGTGCAGGGCATCCTCAACGGTGGTGAACGGATACGCCCCGCGACCCTGAACCGCTTCAGGGACCGGTTCGCCCCCTACAAACTGTCCGACACGGTGATCCGACCCGCGTACGGACTCGCCGAAGCAACGGCGTACGTGACGACTCGCCGACCGGCCGGTCCACCGCAGATCGTCGGATTCGATGCGGAGAAGCTGGCCGCGGGCTACGCCCGCCGGTGCCGCAACGAGGGCGGCATCGAACTGGTCAGCTACGGCGTCCCGCGGTCCCCGATGGTGCGGATCGTCGACCCGGAGACCCGAATGGAGCGCCCGGCCGCGACCACCGGCGAGATCTGGGTGCACGGCGCCAACGTGGCCAAGGGCTATTGGGGCAGGCCTCAGGAGACCCAGCAGACCTTTGGCGCCAGGCTTCTCGTACCCTCGGCCGGAACGCCCGACGGGCCCTGGCTGCGAACCGGGGATTTAGGTTTCTTCTCCGAGGGTGAGCTGTTCATCCTGGGTCGCCTCAAGGATCTCCTGACCGTGGGTGGGCGCAATCACTATCCCGACGACATCGAGGCGACGATCCAGCAGGTAACCCACGGCCGGGCCGTGGCCATCGCGGTTCCGGACCGGCGCGGCGACAAGCTGGTCGCCATCATCGAGGTCGAGCGCCGGCGCGGCTCGGACACGGATGCCGCGCACATGCTCCGCGTGCTGAAGCGTGACGTCGCCGCGGCGATATTCGAGGCGCACGGCCTGAGCGTCGCGGACGTCGTCGTGGTATCGCCGGGCTCTATTCCCGTCACCACCAGCGGCAAGGTGCGACGATCGGCCTGTGTCGAGCGGTACCGACGCGATCGCTTCAACTGGTTGGACGCGCCGGCTTGCCGCGCCAATTGATCTCGATTATGGCGCTTGCGTTAAGGGATTGAAAATTATGCGGCGAAAAGGTTTATTGGACGCTGGTTGAATAGAAGTCCAACTTCTTGGACTATCATGCCGGGATTTGGATACGGCATTGAGAGTGAGCTGTCCGGTGTATTTTGGTATTCCAAGATCTCCCGCAATCCGGATATGGTGGTCCCGTGTACCCTGACGACTCTGGTAAAGACCTCGCTACCGTCCTTTCGTACCTTGCGGGACGCTCCTTGAGCAGGGAAGAGATCTGGACGGCGATGGAGCTGCCACGGTCCACCTACTATGATCAGCTGGACAAGGGGACCTTGATCACCGCCGACAACTTGCGTACCGCCGCAGGCAATCTGGGCATCAACCGCGCGGAGTTGCTGACCCGGTATCGGTTCATCGACCCCGAAGAAGTCGTCTCGCTGGCCGAGGAGATTCGCGGACGCGCCTATCATCCGAGCGCTGCGCTGATCGACGTCGCCGTCAGTACCGGGAAAAAGCTAGCATCAATTTCCGAATTACGACCGCGGCACGACGCCCCCCCGCTGTAACTGTCCACCAACTCGAATAAGGTACGCGTTTAGCTGTGGCTCTTACCATTCTCATCTCCATCACCCTTGCATCCATTTTTTGGAGTCTTTGGATACGGCGCGTCACTTGGCATTGCCGGTGGGAGGTGGCCGCCACGCTTAACATCGCATTGCAGGGATGCGCCGTCGCGCTCATGTCGCCGTGGGCCTCCGAAACCCTCGGGGTTGTGCTGCACAATCTCACCGGCGAGTGGAATCTGCAGAATTACATCGGGCACGACTGTTACGTCGTCGCCGCCTCGGCGATCGTGTACAACGCGCTCGGTCGGCTCGGTGATGACAACGTCTTCCAGGCGTCGTTCAAGCAGTACGTGGAGCGGCCGGCGACGCTCTGTATTCCGTTGCTGCTGGCCACTTTCTCGCTCAGCTGTGGCAGCCGTACTTATGCGCGCGATTTTTTCGAACTGCGCACCGACTTGTGGCTGACGGTGTACTGGCTGCTGCTGTGCACAACGCTGGCCTACCTGCTGACGTTTGGCTCCCGCGCGCTGCTGATCCTGCGAAACGACCCGCGGTCGAGGTGCATCGCCAACATCTATCTGGTCGCGTCGGCCAGCGGGATAGCGGCGTGCGTGGTGCGGACCGTCACCGCGCTGGTGCCGTCGCTGCAAGGGTCGGTGGGTGCCGGCCTGGTGTGGTTCTTTGCCTGCCTGTGCGGCTTCGGTTTTGCGCTGACGTCCGCGTACGCCTGGCGGGAAAAGGTCAAATGGTTTCACCGGCCGGCGGTGCGCCGGTAGGGCCGCTCGACGGGACTTCTTCGCGCGGTCGCGCCGCGAGCACCCCGGCGATCCCGATGAGTCCGATCACCGCCAACGGTATGGCCCAGCCGCGCCGGCTCGACAGCGACGACTGGCATTCGGCCACATAGTCGTTGTGCGGGATGAATTGGTTGAGGACCGGAATGTTCGCCAGGGTTCTGTCGTTGGCGCTCCTGGCCGCGGAGAGATCGGCGATGGCCGCGTTGCCGCAGCGAATGGAACCGCCGCTGCTGTCCGGCACGGACACCGGTAGCAGGAGCCAGATCAGACCGGCCAGCAGAATCACGGCACTCACCGCGATGATCGACCGTCGCGCAGTCATATATGGCCTCCCGTCGGACAGCGGTGGGTACGGGGTTAACCAAGACGCCCATTATTTAAACCCGGGCTCGACCTATCAGGTTCTCGGCGACGGTGGTCAGGTGGTGCACAGTGGGGTGCCGGCTGCGACTGAGGCGTTCCTGCTTACGCAGCCGCAACGGACGACCGTCGCGGTTGATTACCGACCCAAGCCGATGCCCGCGGAGTGGAAGCCTCTCCTCGATGCCTATCTGCTCACGCTCGCGGCGCGGCCGGGTAAGGCGAAGCCACTCTGACGACGCGGCGAAGCTACCTGACCACCATGGTCCGCGGCGTCGGGTGCCGTCCGGAGCAGGTCGAGGCATCCGGGGCGGACAGTCGGCTCGACGATCAGCTGCGCCGAAACCGCCTAACCCGCGGTGTAGACGCTCAGTGAACGGCGGGCGATCCGCTGGTGTCGCGTCCCGGTTCTGCAGGCCTGACCAGCGGATTGCACAAATATTCAAAATTCGCCCAGCACCTCTGGATCACCGTTAGCTACGTCAGCAGTCTGCTCGTCGGCGCCACCGCGTATCGCTGCGATGGGGAGGCACAGCCGCGGCACCGAGGTGGGCTTGGCCGATCGGAGGTTGGGACATGTCATATGTGAACGTGGCGCCGGAGTTGGTAGCGGGGGCGGCCTCTGATATGGAGGGCATCGGTTCGTCGCTGACCGCGGCCAATTCGGTGGCTGCGGCCCGGACCACTGCGGTGGTGGCCGCTGCCGAAGATGAGGTGTCGGCGGCGATCGCGGCGCTGTTTTCTGGCCATGGCCAGGTGTTTCAGGCGCTCAGCGCACGCGCGGCGGCGTTTCATGCCCAGTTCGTGCAGGCCTTGAACAGCGCCGAGGGCGCGTACGCGGCCGCGGAGGCGGCTAATGCCGCGCCGCTGCAAAACCTTGAGCAAGACCTGCAGAGCCTGGCGGTGGTTTCCCCGATAAAGAACCTCACTGGGCGCCCGCTGGCGGGTAACGGCACCAACGGGGCGCCAGGGACGGGGCAGGCCGGTGGCAACGGCGGGTGGCTCTTCGGCAACGGCGGCAACGGCGGGTCGGGTGCACCCGGGCAGCCGGGTGGGGCTGGCGGGTCGGCGTTCTGGTTCGGTGACGGCGGGGCGGGCGGGGCCGGCGGAGCTGGCACCACCGGCGGCAGCGGCGGTGCCGGCGGGGTCGGCGGGGTCGGCGGGAAGTTCTCCGGCAATGGCGGTGCCGGCGGGGCCGGCGGCGCCGGCGGCTCTGGGGCCGGTGCTGGCGGGGCCGGCGGGGATGGCGGCGCTGCGGGCGGTGCTGCCGGGTCCGGCGGGGATGGCGGTGCGGGCGGGGTCGGCGGCCCCGGTTTCGCCAGCACCATAGGCTCTATGAACGGTGGCGCCGGCGGGGCCGGCGGTGCGGGCGGGGCCGGCGGCCAGCTGCTGAACAACATCAGCGTCCACATCAACGCCGCCAACCTGAGCCTGCCGCCGCTGCCCAACATCAGCGCCGACATCAATGCGGCTACCGCGACGCTCAACCTGAGCCTGCCGCCGCTGCCCAACCTGAGCCTGCCGCCGCTGCCCAACCTGAGCCTGCCGCCGCTGCCCAGCACCTGCCGCCGCTGCTGCCGCCGTTCCCGGGGCTGCCGGCGGGCACGTTGCCGGAGCTGCCAGTGCTGCCCAACATCAGCGCCGACATCAACGCGGCTATCGGGATGCTCGTCACCAACCTGGGCCTGCCGCCGCTGCCCAACCTGAGCCTGCCGCCGCTGCCCAACCTGAGCCTGACGCCGCAGTCCGGCCTGAGCCTGCCGCCGTTGCCGAGGCTGCCGGCGATCACGTTGTCGGAGCTGCCAGTCACGCTAACCGGCGGCCACGGCGGCAACGGCGGCATGGGCGGCAACGGCGGCACCACCAGCTTCAACGGCGCCGTCGGCGGCGCCGGCGGCACCGGCGGCGCCGGTGGCGCCGGCTTCAACGCCGGCAACGGCGGCAGCGGCGGCGACGGTGGCTCCGGCGTCCTCAACCCCACCACCAGCGGTGCCATCGCCGGTGGTGCTGGCGGTGGCGGCGGCGCCGGGGGCAGCACCTATTCCCTTGGCGGCACCGCGGGCACCGGCGGTGGTGGCGGTGCCGGCGGTGCTGGCACCACCGGCGGCGACGGCGGGGCCGGCGGGGTCGGCGGCGCCGGCGGGAACCTCTCCGGCAGTGCCGGGGCCGGCGGGGCCGGCGGGGCCGGCGGCTCTGGGGGCGGTGCTGGTGGGGCCGGCGGGGATGGCGGGGCAGGTAACGCGGTGCTGAGCCAGGGCGGGGCCGGCGGTGCGGGCGGGGCCGGAGGCCTCGGTGTCGCCGGCACCACAGGCTCTATCAACGGCGGCGACGGCGGGGACGGCGGTGCGGGCGGGGCCGGCGGCCACGGCACGCTCTCATCCGGCAACGGCGGCAACGGCGGCATGGGCGGCGATGGCGGTGCCACCAGCTTTGCCGGCGCCGTCGGCGGCGACGGTGGCGCCGGTGGCACCGGTGGCTTCGGCTTCAACGGCGGCGACGGCGGCAACGGCGGCGACGGCGGCGCAGGCGTCCTCAACACCACCACCAGCGGCGCCATCGCCGGTGGCGGCGGTGGTGGCGGCGGCGGCGGGGGCAGCAGCTATTTCTTTGGCGGCACCGCGGGCGCGGGCGGCGATGGCGGTGCCGGCGGCGCGGCCGAAATACTCGGCTCCAGCATCGGCACCCCCACCGTCACCGGAAGCATGGGCGGTAACGGTTCCGTCTACGACACGGTGACTTTCGGCGGTGACGGTGGCGGTGGTGGCGGTGGCGGCGCGGTCAACGTCGGTGCCACCGCGATCACCGGCGGCACCGGCGGCAACGGCGGAGGGGGCTTCGGCGGGATCGGCGGTTTCGGCGGCACCGGAGGCGCCGTCACCGGGACCGCCGCCGACGCGGCCGACGCCGCCGGTGGTGGCGGTGGCGGTGGTGGCAGTGGCTACGGGAGCCCCGGCGGCAACGGCGGCGGCGGTGGCGGCGACTCCGATGGCGGTGGCACCGGTGGCACCGCCGGCACCAGCAGCACCAGCGGCGCTGACGGTCAGAACGGCACCGGAGGCGGCGGCGGCACCGGTGGCTTCGGCGGCTGGGGCGACACCAACCAAGGCGGAGGCGGCGGTGGTGGCGGCGGCGTCGCCGACGTCTTCCGGGGCAACGGCACCGCCACCGGCGGCAGGGGCGGCGATGCCCTCTAGCACCCGGTGCCGGTCGACACACGCACCTGCGAGACCCGCGCAGATTGCGACGCGCAACATCGAATTCGTGAGTGCATTAATCGCACGATTAGCACCCAAAACATCAGCTCAGACCACGAATCCCCGTCAGAACCCACCGCAACTTCGGGCGAGGCGGGACCGCCGGGCCGCCGTCGCCGCCGCGGGCCACCCGTGGTGCCCGAGTTGGGCCAGCCGGGATCGCCGGTGTCGGGGCCACCATCGGGCCCGCCGGAGCCGGTGCCGCCGTTCCCGCCGCAGACGGCGACCGCCCGCGCTGGCCCCTTGCCTAACCTCGGCCTAACCCTTCGCCACGATGTCGGCCAGCACCGCGAACATGGTCCGGGTCGGCACGCCGGTGGCGCCCTTGGGTGTATACCCCCAGGCGCTGCCGGTGTTGTACGCCGGACCGGCCACGTCGATGTGCGCCCACTGCACCCCGTCAGCAACGAACTCGCGCAGGAACACCCCGGCCACCAGCATCCCGGCGAACCGCTGCCCACTCACATTGGCCAGGTCGGCCACCGTGGACTTCAGGTCCTCCTTGAGCTCGTCGGGCAGCGGCATCGGCCAGCCATTCTCACCCGCCTGCTGGGAGATCGCCGCGACCCGGTCGCGGAACTCGTCGCTGCCCATCACCCCGGGGATGCGGGCGCCCAGCGCCACCGTCTGCGCAGCGGTCAGCGTGGACGTCTCGATCAGGTAGTCCGGCTCGTCCTCGCACGCCCGGACGATCGCGTCGGCCAGGATCAGCCGGCCCTCGGCGTCGGTGTTGAGCACCTCCACGGTGGTCCCCCCGTACTGGGTCAACACGTCGCCGGGGCGCTGCGCGGTGGCCGAGGGCATGTTCTCGGCCATCGGCACCGTGGCGATCACGTCGATCGGCAGTTCCTGCCGCGCGGCCAGCACCACGGTCGCGATCACCGCGGCGGCCCCGCCCATGTCCGAGGTCATGTAGTGCATCGACGCCGCCGGCTTGATCGAGATCCCACCTGTGTCAAAGGTGATGCCCTTACCGACCAGGGCCACTTTCTTGGCCCGCTTGGCCTGCTTGGGATTCGCCAGCCGCGAACCCCGGTGAATCAGCCGCACCAGCCGCGGCGGCCGCGACGACCCCTGGCCGACGCCGATTATCCCGCCGTAGCCGCCCTTCTGCAGCGCCTTGTCGTCGAGCACCTCCACCTCGAGGCCGGCGGCTTCACCCAAAGCCTTTGCGCGTTTTGCGAATTCGGCGGGAAACAGGTGACTCGGGGGAGTGTTGACGAAGTCGCGCGCGGTGGCAACCGCGGTCGCGACGGCCGCGCCGTACGCGCTCTGCTTCTTGGCGTCCCCGACATTGGAGGCACTGGATAGCACGGTGACCTTGCGCAGCCCAGGCTCTTTCGGCGCGGTCTTGTCGCTGCGGAAGGCGGTGAACCGGTAGGCGCCCAGGATCAGCCCCTCAACGGCGGCCGAGCGGACGTCGTCGCCGGGCAACTCGGCCAGCGTGGTGATCACCGCCTCGGCATTGCCAAGCGACCGCGCGGCCACCCCGGCGGCGCGGCGGATGGTGTCAGCCGGCCACTGCGACCGCGGCTTACCGAGGCCGACCGTCAGCACGCTGCCCACCGGCAGCGACGGCACCACCAGCCGGTGCACCTGTTCACTGGCGCCGGTGGCGTCCAGCGCGTTGAGGCCGGCTTCGATGTCGGCGACCTCGTCGGCGGTCAGGAACGGCTCGGCGGCGGTAACGACGGCGCCCGGCCGATCGTCGTCGCCGGTCGAGAGGACCGGCACAAGCAATACCGCCGAACCCACGCCACGTTTCGGCAGGGATGTGGCGACGTTGACGGAGGGTGACTGGTAACCGGGTTCGGTGCTCACGGGCAACCACCCTAATCACCGGGGGTGGGGCTTAGCTCGGTAGCGGCTCGGTCGCGTCCCCACCGCGCATATCAAAGGCGGTTACCGGGTCGTCAAAACCCTTGAGCAGCAATGGGCCATGGGCCGTCGCGGGCCAATCCGGCATTGCTTCACGCAGCTCGGATGTGGCCAGTATCTGTCCGGGCGCCGCTGCCGCCACCAAGCGGGCGGCCAGGTTGACCGGGTTGCCGAAGTAGTCCCCGTTGATGGCCAGCACGCTGCCGTACGCAAGACCCGCCCGGACCTGCAGTCCTTCCTCGCGCGCCTTCGGGTGGCCGACGAGATCGACCGCCGCCCGCACCAGCAGCTCGGGCGCCGCACTCACCCACATCACCTCGTCGCCGATGAACTTCACCACCCGGCCGCCGTCGGCGTGCACCACGTCGGAGACGGTGCCGGCGAACTCGTTGAGCAACATTGACAACTGCGCCGGCGTAAGCGCCTGAGTCAACACAGTGAAGCCGGACAGATCCGCAAAACCAACACCGCACACCACGGCCGCCGATGTGTCGCGAAGGACGCCCTCGAAGTGCGTCCGGGCGCTGGTCAGGTGATGCCGGTGCACGATGTCGATCAGTGCCCCGATCCGGGGGATGAACTCGGCGACTGAGCGGTACGCCTGCGCCGTGGCGAGCTCATCGTGCGTGTAGGTCATCTGGATGTCCGGCGTCCCGGCGCGGATCATTGTCGACTCGGCCTCCGCGAGGCGGGCCATGGCGGCGCCGAGTACTCGCAGCAGGCCGAATGCGCCGTCCGGGCCGACCACCGCCTTCAGGGCGAGCCAAGTTGCCAGAGCGTCGACGTCGGCCTGGCTCAGCGCAGGAATATCGGGACCGGCGACAGTCAGGCCGAGCAGCGCCCAGGCCCGCGCGACCTCCTCGGCTGCTATCCCGAGTTCCTCGGCCGCGGTCTGCAACGTGTAGATCGGGCGCCCCGACCACGACAGGACATCACCGGCGAGCCCGAACAGCCGGCCGCGTCGTTCGGCTTCAGCCATCTCCTCGGCGGTGAAGCCAAGCTCGTCCAGGTACTTGATCAGGTCGGCCCGGTCGCGCGGATTGGCGATCCCGGCAGACTCAAGCGCTTCGAAGTCCAGCGAATCGGGCACCTACCCAAGTCTGCCAGCACCGGTGCTGACCTAGATCGAATTGCTCGCCTCCCTCCCGCCGCGGCGCGGCGCGCATCGTCGCGAGCTAGGGTGGGACGCCGTGAGCGACGACCTGCAGCATGGACCGTTGGAAGACCGCCATCGCGAGTTGGGCGCAAGTTTCGCCGAATTCAGCGGCTGGCTGATGCCGGTGTCGTATGCCGGCACCGTCAGCGAGCACAACGCCACCCGCGCCGCCGTCGGTCTATTCGACGTGAGCCACCTCGGGAAGGCCCTGGTACGCGGCCCGGGCGCCGCGCAGTTCGTCAACTCCGCGCTCACCAACGACCTGGGCCGCATCGGGCCGGGCAAGGCGCAATACACGTTGTGCTGCAACGACTCCGGCGGCGTCATCGATGACCTGATCGCCTACTACGTCGACGACGACGAGATCTTCCTGGTGCCCAACGCCGCCAACACCGCCGCGGTGGTCGACGCGCTGCAGGCGGCCGCGCCCGCCGCTCTGACGATCACCAACCAGCATCGGGACTACGCGGTGCTGGCGGTGCAGGGGCCGCGGTCGACGGACGTGCTGGACGCCTTGGGGCTGCCAACCGGCATGGACTACATGGGCTACGCCGATGCCTCGTTCTCGGGGGTGCCGGTGCGCGTCTGCCGCACCGGCTACACCGGCGAGCATGGCTACGAACTGCTGCCGGCCTGGGACTCCGCGGGCGTGGTGTTCGACGCGCTGGCGGCGGCGGTCTTTGTCGCGGGCGGCCAGCCGGCGGGCCTGGGTGCCCGCGACACGCTGCGCACAGAGATGGGCTATCCGCTGCACGGGCATGAACTTTCGCTCGACATCTCGCCGCTGCAGGCCCGATGCGGCTGGGCCGTCGGCTGGAAGAAGGACGCGTTCTTCGGCCGGGACGCGCTGCTGGCCGAGAAGGCGGCCGGACCGCGGCGGCTGCTGCGGGGGTTGCGCATGCTCGGTCGCGGCGTGCTGCGCCCCGGGCTGACGGTGCGCGACGGCGACGCTGGGAATGCTGAGGTCGGGGTCACCACCTCGGGAACGTTCTCGCCGACCTTGCAGGCCGGCATCGCGCTGGCGCTGATCGACGCCGATGCGGGGGTCGAGGACGGCCGGCAGCTCATCGTCGACGTGCGCGGCCGCGCCGCCGAGTGCGAAGTGGTGCGTCCGCCCTTTGTTGCGGTCAAGACGCGGTGAAGACGAGGTGACGCCATACGCGTTCGTAACGCAAAAACCCATTCGCAAGCGGATATACAATCGGCGCATGGCCAGCGGTTCCCTTGAATTCACGGTTTCGCCCTCGGCAAATCCGGCGACCGATGCGGAGCGCGAATCGATTCTGCATGATCCGGGCTTCGGCAAGTACCCCACTGACCACATGGTGTCGATCGAGTACACCGACGGCCGTGGTTGGCACGACGCGCAGGTCCTCCCGTACGGCCCGATTCAGCTGGATCCGTCGGCGATCGTCTTGCACTACGCGCAGCAAGTGTTCGAAGGGCTCAAGGCTTACCGCTGGGCGGACGGGTCGATCGTGGCGTTTCGCGCCGACGCCAACGCGGCCAGGTTGCGTTCGTCGGCGCGGCGGCTCGCGATTCCCGAACTGCCCGAAGAAGTTTTCATCGAATCCCTGCGTCAGCTCATCGCTGTGGACAACGCCTGGGTGCCTCCGGCCGGCGGCGAGGAGGCGCTGTATCTGCGGCCGATCGTTTTCGCCACCGAGCCGGGATTGGGCTTGCGGCCCGCCAAGCAGTACCGGTACATGCTGATCGCCTCACCAGCAGGCGCGTATTTCAAGGGTGGCATTAGCCCCGTCTCTGTGTGGGTGTCGACGGAATACGTGCGGGCGTGCCCGGGCGGCACCGGTGCGGCGAAATTCGGTGGCAACTATGCCGCGTCGCTGGTGGCTCACGCTCAGGCCAACGAAAACGGTTGTGAACAGGTGGTGTGGCTGGACGCGGTGGAGCGCCGGTTCGTCGAAGAGATGGGCGGGATGAACCTCTTCTTCGTGCTGGGCAGCGGCGGATCGGCGCGCCTGGTCACCCCGGAGCTGTCGGGGTCGCTGCTGCCGGGCATCACGCGGGACTCGTTGCTGCAGTTGGCCATTGATGCCGGATTCAGCGTCGAAGAGCGCAAGATCGATATCGACGAGTGGCAGAAGAAAGCCGCGGCCGGCGAGATCACCGAGGTGTTCGCCTGCGGCACCGCCGCCGTCATTACCCCGGTCTCGCATGTGAAGTACGGCGACGGCGAGTTCACCATCGCCGACGGCAAACCGGGCGAAGTCACGATGGCCCTGCGTGACACGCTGACCGGGATCCAGCGGGGCACCTTCGCCGACACCCACGGCTGGATGGCCCGGCTGGGCTAGTACGGCGAGCAGACGCAAAAGCGCCCATTTCGTGCACGAAATGGGCGCTTTTGCGTCTGCTCGCCCTAGAACCGCGCCAATCCGGCAAGCGCCACTGCACTCACCGTCGTCGTCAGCTCGATCGCGGCCCCCAGCACGTCGCCGGTGATACCGCCGAACCGCCGCACACAGTGCGCCACCAGGGCCGCGCCGCAGGCAACCGCCCCAAGCACCGCGACCGGCCCGTGCCACGGTCGCGGACCCGCCACCAACGCACCGGCGACCAGTACCACGAGCCAGGCCGCCACCACCGGCACCGGCTGGGTACTGGCGACCCGCGCGCCCAGGGCGCTGCCGTCGGCCGCGGGCACCGACCGGCGACAGGCCAGCACCGCGGTGACCCGGCCGGCAAAGACCGCCACGATGATCGCCGCCGGTCTCAGCGCCGAGAAGGCGAGCCCCTGCAACACGATCACCAGCACCACAGCCGCCACCCCGAAAGCCCCGGTCGACGCGTCGTGCATCACCGCGACGGCGCGCTGCGGCGGCCCGTAGCAGCCCAGCCCGTCGGCGGTGTCGGCGACGCCGTCGATATGCAGGCCGCGGGTGGCGATCAGCAGGGCGGTCACCGCGAGCAGCCCGGATACCGGGTGGGACGGGCCAAAGGCCAGCGCGCCGGCCCACGAGACGGCCGCGGCCAAAGCGCCCAGTAAGGCACCCACCACCGGCAGCGCTGTCATGGCGCCGCGACCCATCGGTGCATCCGCGGCACCCGGGACCGGCAGGACCGTTCCGAACGCGAAAGCCGTTGCCAGCGAGCGCATCACGGTGCGGTCCGGGTAGAGACACCGGCTTCCGTGAAGGTGGCCATCGACGACAACGCGGCCACCGCGGCGCGCAGCAGCGGCAGCGCCAATGCGGCGCCGGTACCCTCACCCAGCCGCATCCGCAGGTCCAGAATCGGCTCCAAGCCGAGCGCCGCCAGGGCCAATGCATGACCCGGTTCGGTGGAGACATGGCCGGCCTGCCACCACAGCTGGGCGCCGGGCGCCAGGTGTTCGCCGCACATGGCGGCGGCCGTCACCGCCATACCGTCGAGCAGCAGCGGCGTGCGCCGCACCGCGGCTTGCGCGCAGAAGCCGGCCATCGCTGCCAGGTCCGCGCCGCCGCAACAGCGCAGCAACGCGACCGGGTCGCGCGGCAGCGACCGCGTCCGAAACAGGGCATCGCGCACCGCGGCCGTCTTGCGCGCCCAGCCGGCGTCATCGATCCCGGTCCCATATCCCACGACGGCGACCGGTTCGGCCTGCGTCAGCGCCGCCACCAGAACCGCCGCCGGGGTGGTGTTTCCGATTCCCATGTCGCCGGCGATGAGCAGGTCGGCGCCCGAGTCGACCTCCTCGTCGGCGATCTGCCGGCCCGCCGCGATCGCGCGCTCGGTCTCGTCGTCGGACAGGGCGTCCTCGATGGCGATATCGCCGCTGCCGCGCCGCACCTTGTGTGCGCCGATCTGCCGCGACAGCGCGTCCGAATCCAACGACGCATCCACCGCCAGGTCCGCGACTCGAACCGTCGCGCCGGCGACATGGGCCAGCGCGTTGATCGCCGCCCCGCCGCCGTCGATGTTGGCGACCATCTGCGCGGTCACTTCGGGTGGGTAGGCCGAGACCCCGGACCGCGCGACGCCGTGGTCACCGGCGAACACCACCACCCGGACACGCTGGAACTGCCGTGGCGGGCACCGGCCCTGGCACGACGCGACCCAGACCGACAGGTCCTCGAGGCGGCCCAGCGCGCCCCGCGGCTTGGTCAGGGTGTCCTGGCGGGCGCGGGCGTCTGCGGCTGCGGCCGCGTCGGGCAGCGAGACCGATGGGAATTGGATCACGTCGCCGACGCCTTGATGGGGACCGGCTGGCCGGCAACCACCAGCACGACCCGGTCGCACAACGCCGCCATTCGCTGATTGAGGGTGCCCAGCTCGTCGGCGAACCGGCGGCCGGACGCGGTAGCCGGTACCACCGTCAACCCGACCTCCGGGCTGACCAGCACCAGCGCGGAGGCGAATGCGCCCACCGCGGCCAGCACGTCCTGGACGGGAGCCGCCACCGATCCCTCGTCCCAGGCATGATGGCGGTCCAGCGTGCTGGTCAGCCAGGCGCCCAGGTCGTCGACGAGCGTCGGGATATGTGGCGATGCGCGCAGTTGGGTCGCGATGTCGTCGGTTTCCACCGTTGACCAGTGCGTGGGCCGGCGACCGCGGTGCTCGGCGATCCGGTGCGCCCAGGCGGCGTCGGATTCGGCGGTCGGCCCGGGGGCCAGGTAACGCACCGGCTGGTCGGGTGCCAAGGAGTTGGCTTCAGCCATCAGGGCTTCCTCCGCCCACCGGGATTTGCCCGACCTGATCCCGCCCAGCACCAGGGTGCGCACCGGGGTCAGACGGCTTTCGCGCGATTTTTGACCAACTTTCAACCAACTTTGCTGCCGCGCTCGACTTGCGGTCGGGGCGTGCGCATCCGGCGTATTTGGGAAGCCCGGCCGGCGGCGTAAACGCCCAACTTCCACCGACTTTCGGTGTTGTGCGGGAACTTCGCGTCGACCGACCTGCTGACCTTGCGGCCCAACATGATCGCGTCGATGCCCATTACGAGCATCAGCACCAGCATCGCGGGAGACAGGTAGAGCTGCACCCGCGGGACCGCGAACCCTGCGAACAGCAGAAACAGCGCCGACGGCATGAACAGCCCGAGCAAATTGCGCCGGGAGTCCACCACGTCGCGAACGTGACGGCGGACCGGCCCCTGGTCGCGTGCCAGCAGGTATTCCTCTTCGCCGGCCATCATGCGCTCCCGGCGATCGGTCATCCGGGCCCGGCTGGTGATTTTGGCGGCCCTGCGTTCCTCGCGGCTGAGCTTGGGGCCGGCCAGCGACTTGCGTCGGGCCCGTGCCTGCGAGGCGGTCATGGGTGCCGGTGCGACCGGGCCCTTTTTCGGGTGGCGCCGGGCGGCATCGCGCTTGGGCGTGGGCCGACCCTTGGGGTCGGTGGTGCGCGCCCCACGAGACCGTTCATCCGGGGACGATGCGGCTTCCTCAACCGTCGCGGGCTCCAGCGCACCCTCTTCGCGGCCCTTCTTACGGCCCAGCAGCTTCACAGTCGCCAGGTTACTTCGCGGGCCCCCCGACCCGGAATGGCCCCCGAACGATGTTCAAATCACCTCCGAATTAACATAAATGAACTGAGAAAGCGGCGCTGTTGTGCATGCCCAGCGGGTCTGTTGGCCCTACGCTTACCTGTGATGAACGGCTACCGGTGATGGACGGGTCGATGGCGTCGGGCGCTGAGCTGGCGCCAGGCAATATTCAGTTGCCGGCCATGCGGGTGCTGGTGGCGCCGGATTGTTACGGCGACAGCCTGTCGGCCGTGCAGGCCGCCGCCGCCATCGCGACAGGCTGGACCCGGTCACGTCCGGGAGATCGGTTCATGATCGCCCCGCAGTCCGACGGCGGCCCGGGTTTCGTCGAAGTACTGGCCAGCCGGCTGGGGGAGACGCGGCAACTGCGGGTGTGCGGGCCGCTGGACACCCCGGTGGACGCCCAGTGGGTGTTTGATCCCGAGTCGACGACCGCGTACCTCGAGTGTGCGCAGGCGTGCGGGCTGGCGCTGCTCGGCGGCCCGCCCACACCGGACACCGCGCTGGCGGCCCACAGCCAGGGAGTGGGCCAGCTCATCGCGGAGGCGCTGCGGGCCGGGGCGACCGGGATCGTCGTCGGCCTGGGCGGCAGTGCGTGCACCGACGGCGGGCGGGCAATGATCACCGAGCTCGGCGGCCTGGAGGCGGCCCGTCGACAGCTGGCCGACATCGAGCTGATCGCCGCCTCCGACGTCGAATATCCGCTGCTGGGGCCGTGGGGCGCGGCCAGGGTGTTCGCGCCGCAGAAGGGTGCGGACACGACCACCGTCGCAAAGCTCGAGGTCCGTCTCGAAGCGTGGGCGCTCGAACTGGACGTGGCGGCCGGACGGGACGTAAGCGCCGAGCCGGGCGCGGGCGCCGCCGGTGGTATCGGTGCCGGACTGTTGGCGCTGGGTGGCCAGGTCGAATCCGGTGCGGCGATCATCGCCGCCCACACCCATTTGGCCGACTACCTTGAGGCCGCGGACATGATTGTCACCGGCGAGGGTCGGTTCGATGAGCAGTCCCTGCACGGAAAGGTGGTCGGCGAGCTCGCCGCAGCGGCCGGTCCGCTGGGAATCCCGGTGGTGGTGCTGGCGGGGCAGGTGAGCTTGGACAAGTCCGCGACCCGACTGGCGGGCATCATGTCCGCCCTGTCCATCGCCGACTATGCCGGTTCGGTGCGGTTGGCGCAGGCCGATGCGGCCAATCAGCTCATGGGTCTGGCATCCGTTGTGGCGGAGCGACTCGGGAATAGCGGCGCCGCAAGGTACCGTTGACCTAGCGGGCTTACCCCGGGTGGACTTGGGCAGGACTTTCGGCCCCGGTTACCGGCCGGCGGCGCGAGCCCGCCCACCAATTGAGGCATGTAGGAGATGCAATGACGGTGCAGAACGAATCAACCACCAAGACCCACGGCGTGATTCTGACCGAGGCCGCCGCCGCCAAGGCGAAGGCCCTGCTGGACCAGGAGGGACGCGACGACCTGGCGCTGCGGATCGCGGTGCAGCCGGGTGGATGCGCGGGGCTCCGCTACAACCTCTTCTTCGACGACCGGACGCTGGACGGTGACCTGACCGCGGAGTTCGGTGGTGTGACCCTGACCGTGGACCGGATGAGTGCGCCCTACGTGGAAGGCGCGTCGATCGATTTCGTGGACACCATCGAGAAGCAGGGTTTCACCATCGACAACCCCAACGCCAGCGGCTCTTGTGCCTGCGGAGATTCGTTCAACTGATCGAACAGCGGCCAGTGGCGATCGCGAGCACTGGGGCTAGTGCGAGCTGGGGTTACGTAACACGTACGAGCACACCTGGATCTGGTTGCGCTGGAAAAGCAGCTGCGCGACACCTTGCATTTCCCCGCGCACCGGGCCGCCGGTCGACGGTGCGGTGCGCATGGTGAACAGCACCTGGGCCTGAAACTGCGACCAGTACACGATCTTGTCGATCGAGGTCACCTCGACCTGGGAGAACTGCTTGCGGAACGCGTCGCTGTTGAGCCTGGCCAGGGCCTGGTCGGATCGCTTGTCACGCACGGCGTCGTAGAGTCCGCACATTGAGTTCTGGGCGATCACGTCGACGTCGCGGCGTTCCAGCGCTTCCAGATATCCCTGAACCGCCGTTTTGACCGCTGCCTCGGAGAATGTGCCACCGGTGTTGGCTCCGTTGGTGCGAACCCCGTACACAATCGCCGCCGTCATCGCGGCGAGTAGCGCGATGGCCGCCACCAGGCCGATGATGAGCCGCTTGGAGCGTCGTGTCGGGTACGACACCGGTGGCGGCAACACCCCGGCATACGTGGCTGGCTGGGGCGCCGTGTCGTCTGCCCGCATGGCGGCGGGCCCGGCCGCGAAGGCCGGCTCGGTGGGGTTGAGCTCATGGGGGTACTCCACCGATTGGGGTTGTCCTGGCGTGGCCTCGGCGTACGGCGGTCCGTCGGCGCCGACAGTAGGATTCGGCGAGTGCGGACCGGCCATCGTGGTTCTCCTACGGTGGTGGACGGGCGACGTGCGGCTGCGCTCGGCGGGTGTTGCGGTGCGCTGCTGGCGACCGGGCGAGCTCTGTAGGCAGGCTAGCGCAAGACCTGCCCGCGGCCATGGACGCATCGGGCTAGCCGCGAGGGCGGTTTCCGATGGGTAGGCTGGACGGCCTTACGAACGAAGGGTGGCAATTTCGTGACGATCGTGGTGACCGGTTCGATTGCGACCGACCATCTGATGAGGTTTCCCGGCCGATTCTCCGAGCAGCTGCTCGCCGATCACCTGCAGAAGGTGTCGCTCAGCTTCCTGGTAGATGACCTGGTGATTCATCGGGGCGGTGTGGCCGGAAACATGGGTTACGCCATCGGCGTGCTGGGCGGTGACGCCGCGCTGGTAGGCGCGGCCGGCGACGATTTCAGCGAATATCGCGGCTGGCTGGAATCCCACAATGTCAACTGCGACCACGTGCTGATCTCCCAGACCGCGCACACGGCGCGTTTCGTGTGCACCACGGACCTCGAGATGGCCCAGATCGCGTCGTTCTACCCGGGTGCCATGTCAGAGGCCCGCGACATCTCGCTGGCCGGCGTGGCATCGGCCCTGGGCACGCCGGAGCTGGTGATCATCGGGGCCAACGACCCGGACGCGATGTTCGTGCACACCGAGGAGTGCCGCAAGCTCGGGCTGGCCTTCGCCGCTGACCCGTCCCAGCAGCTGGCCCGGCTATCCGGTGAGGAAATCCGCAGGCTGATCGACGGTGCCACTTATCTGTTCACCAACGACTACGAATGGGACCTGCTGCTGTCCAAGACCGGCTGGACCGAGGCCGACGTGATGGCGCAAATCGACCTGCGGGTGACCACGCTGGGCGCCAAGGGTGTGGATCTGGTGCACCGCGACGGAACTTCCATCCATGTTGGTGTGGTGCCCGAGACCAGCCAGACCGACCCGACCGGCGTCGGCGACGCGTTCCGGGCCGGTTTCCTGACCGGGCGCAGCGCCGGTCTCAGCCTGGAGCGTTCCGCGCAGCTGGGTTCGCTGGTCGCCGTGCTGGTGCTGGAGTCGACCGGCACCCAGGAGTGGAACTGGGATCACGGCGTCGCGACGACACGGTTGGCGGGTGCCTACGGCGACGACGCCGCCGCCGAGATCACCGCCGTGCTCGCATAGTTCCGCGAGCTGGTCCTGCTCGCCGGCTAGCGGTCTCGCGGACTAGAGCTGGACCGGATACTGTGGCTCGCTGATCTCGGGCACCACGCTGTGCTCGACGAAGATCGCGTGCCAGAGCATGAAGATCAAGATCGTCCACAACCTGCGGCTGTGATCGCAGGTACCGCAGCGGTGTTCGTCGAGCATCCGGCGCACGGTGGCTATATCGATCAGGCCGACGAGGCGACTCGCCTCCGACGAGTCCACCATCGCATACGCCCACTCCAGCAGCTCGCCGGCGCGCAACCAGTGCCGGATCGGGACCGGGAAGCCGAGCTTGGGGCGGTGCAGTACATGCGCGGGGACGATGGGTTCCAGCGCGCGCCGCAGCGCGTACTTGGTAGTGGTGCGGGTGATCTTCGCCTGCACCGGCAACCGGGACGCCACCGCGAACACCTCCGGATCCAGGAACGGCACCCGAAGCTCCAATGAGTTGGCCATCGTCATCTTGTCGGCCTTGACCAAAATGTCGCCGCGCAGCCAGGTGAACAGGTCGATGTGCTGCATGCGGGCGACCGGGTCCCAGCCGGCCGACTCGGCGTACAGCGCCGCGGTGACGTCGGTGTGCGTCCAGTCCTCACGGAACCCGGCCAGAACGTCGCGCAATTGCGCGTCCGAGAAACTGCGCGCGTTGCCGTAGTAGCGCTCCTCGAGCGTCAGCGATCCGCGGTGCAGCAGGCTCTTGCCACGCATGCCCTCGGGCAACGGTTTGGACACCTTGCCCATCGAGCGTCGCAACGGCCGGGGCAGGTAGTCGAACGGCTTCAACGACAGCGGCTCCCGGTAGATCGTGTAGCCGCCGAACAGCTCGTCGGCGCCCTCACCGGACAGCACCACCTTGACGTGCTTGCGGGCCTCACGGGCGACAAAGAACAAGGGGACCAGAGCTGGGTCGGCAACCGGTTCGTCGAGGTACCAGACGATCTCGGGCAGCGCGGCGACGAACTCGTCCGGGCTGACCACCTTGGCGATGTGGCGGGCACCGATGGCCTCGGCCGAGGCCACCGCGACGTCAACCTCGGAGAATCCCTCCCGCTCGAAGCCGGTGGTAAACGTGATCAGCCGCGGGTTGTGCCTTATGGCCAGCGCCGCGATGGCGGTGGAGTCGATGCCGCCGGACAGAAACGCGCCAACGGTGACGTCGGCGCGCATGTGCTTGGCCACCGAGTCCTCCAGCACCGCGGTGATCTCGTCGTAGCGGGCCTGTTCGGTGTCCCGGGTGATGGGTACGGCGTTAAAGCGAGGCACGAAGTAGCGAGTGATCTGCGGCTCCAGCCCGCGCCGGATCCTGGCGTAGCAGCCCGATTCCAGCCGGCGCACGCCCCGGTGCAGCGTCTCGGGCTCCGGCACGTACTGCAGCACCGTGTAGTGCTGCACCGCCCGCTCGTCGATCGCGGTGTCGATTCCCACCAATTCGGCCAGGTCCAGCAGGCATTTCTTCTCGCTGGCCACCGCGGTACCGCCGGCGCCGGTCGCCATGAACAGCGGCTTGATGCCGAAAGGGTCTCGGGCACAGAACAATTCGCGGGTGACGGTGTCCCACAACGCGAAGGCGAACATGCCGCGCAACCGCGCTAAGACGTCGCTACCCCAGTAGTGGTAGCCCGCGACGATGGCCTCACCGTCACCGTCGGTGGCGAAATTGGCGCCGTGGCCGGTGCGCAGTTCCTCGCGCAGCTCCAGGTAGTTGTAGATCTCGCCGTTGAACACCAGCACGTAGCGGTCGGGCGTCTCCGGGGGCCCCCACCGCAGCGGCTGATGCGAATGTGCGATGTCGATGATGGACAGCCGGTTGAACCCGAATACCAGCGAGCCGTCGGCTCCGAGGTCGGCCCAGGTGCCTGGCTCGTCAGGGCCGCGGTGGCGCATCAAATGCAACGCGCGGGCAATCGCGGCGTCTGCCTGCGCGGCACTGCGCGCAGCGGCGTCGCGGCCGTCGGTCTCGGCAGCGCCGGCCCCATCGCCACCATGGGCCGCCACGAAGGCCAGCAGTCCACACACGGCGCCTCAGTATGCCGTACGAACGCCCGTTCAGGCCCGCCGGTCGGGGCGTGATTACCTTTCGAATACCTTTCGGGCGCGCCCTTAATTGTCTGTTTCGGCCCGCATCGTCGCCCCGGCGGGCGGCGTGGTCTACGCTGCGTAGTATTCGACTTGCAGGCAGGTAGGCCCCCCAATCGGCCCGGCTTGTGATACAGGAGGCGGCAAGGTGACATCTCGCGAGCCAGTCCGTTCGCAACATGTGTCGCAGTGCAGGTTTCTAGGCCTTTCGAAAGGGCCTTCAAAAGGGAGTACGCCGGGCGTGCGAGGCCCTCGGCGGGGTCTCGCCCGCCGGCTGCGGCCACTGGCGCTGGTCGGGACGCTAGGGGTCCTGGCGGTCACCCTGAGCGGCTGCAGCTGGGAGCATGCGATGGCCATGGGGTGGCCGGAAGGCATCACCCCGGAGGCCCACTACAACCGAATGCTGTGGATCGGAGCGGTGATCGCCTCTCTGGTCGTCGGTGTCATCGTGTGGGGCCTCATCTTCTGGGCTTGCGCCTTCCACCGCAAGAAGAAGGACGACGAGGAGTTGCCGCGCCAGTTCGGCTACAACATGCCGCTGGAGCTGGTGCTCACCGTGACGCCGTTCCTGATCATCTCGGTGCTGTTCTACTTCACCGTGGTGGTGCAGGAAAAGATGCTGCACCTGGACAAGAATCCCGAAGTCGTCATTGACGTGACGGCCTTCCAGTGGAACTGGAAGTTCGGCTACCAGCGGGTCCATTTCAAAGACGGCACGGACTACAACGGCCTCGACGAGGCGAAGAAAAAGGCGATGGTCTCCAAGCCGGAAGGCAAGGACGAGCACGGTGAAGAGCGCGTCGGGCCGGTTCGTGGCCTCAACACCGAGGACCGGACCTACCTGAACTTCGACGAGGTCGAAACCCTGGGAACCGCCACCGAAATTCCGGTGCTGGTGCTGCCGGCCCACACCCGCATCGAATTCGTCTTGAATGCGGCCGACGTCGTCCACGCGTTCTGGGTGCCGGAATTCCTCTTCAAGCGCGACGTGATGCCCAACCCCGAGGCGAACAACTCCGTCAACCGTTACCAGGTCGCAGAGATCACCAGGACCGGAGCATTCGTCGGCCACTGCGCCGAGATGTGCGGCACCTACCACTCGATGATGAACTTCGAGGTTCGGGTGGTGGAACCCAACGACTTCAAGTTCTACTTGCAGCAGCGGCGCGACAAGAAGACCAATGCCCAGGCATTGATCGCGATCAATCAGGCTCCGCTCGCGGTGACCACGCACCCGTTCGACACCCGCCGCGGCGAGTTGACCGGAAGCCAAGGTTAGGACACCCCATGCGTATCGAAGCGAGGCTGTTCGAGTTCATTGCCGCGTTCTTCTTCCTGACGGCGATCCTGTACGGGTGGCTGACCGCGGTATACGCCACCGGTGGTGTGGAGTGGGCGGGCCTCACTGCGCTGGTGCTGACCGGCGGCCTGGCGATGATCACGGCCACCTTCTTCCGGTTCGTGGCGCGTCGGTTGCAAACTCGGCCCGAAGACTACGAAGGCGCTGAGATCAGTGACGGCGCAGGGGAATTGGGATTCTTCAGCCCGCACAGTTGGTGGCCGATCCTGGTCGCGCTGTCCGGCTCGGTGGCCGCGGTCGGTATCGCGCTGTGGCTGCCCTGGCTGATCTTCGCCGGTGTGCTGTTCATCTTGGCTTCGGCGGCCGGGCTGGTCTTCGAGTACTACGTCGGTCCCGAGAAGCACTGATTGGCCACCCAAAGGTCACAATCCGGGCATCAGTTGATCGGTGGGCAGTCCGCCAAGAGTTCTTCGCCCCGCTCGGTTCGGTAGGGTTTGCCGAGGCACAATGAGAACTTCCCGAGCGCGCGCGCACCGATACAGCCGCGAAGCCCGGGTCGCAGTACATGCAGTTGGACAGGGCAGGCAGACATGAGCGGGCCGAAACCCCCGGGCTGGGAACCTGAGGAACTCGATTCCGACCGTGAGCTCGACGAGGAACTGGATTCCGACAGCGTGCCCGTCCCAGAGCTGGAACCACTGGACGCTATGGACCACCCCGGTGCGACGATCGACCAGACCGGCGCAACCGACGCCTACTCGCGGGCCTACTCGGCTCCGGAGTCCGAGCATTTCACCAGCCCCTACGTACCGGCTCAGCTCCACGATTACGACGACTACCAAGAGTCCGGGCACGACGAGCATGGTGCCCCGCGCTGGCCGTGGGTGGTCGGCGTGGCCGCCATCCTGGCCGCGATTGCGCTGGTGGTTTCGGTGTCGTTGCTGGTCATACATACCGGGACCAACAATCTCGCCAACCCCAGTACCAGCGCGTCCACACCGCCTGTGCAGGACGAAATCACGACCACCACGCCGCCTCCGCCATCCCAGCCGCCGTCCAGCACCGAGCCCCCGACAGCAACGGAGACACAGACCGTGACGGTGACATCCTCGCCATCGCCAACGCCGGTACCGCCGCCGGCAACGACCGCCGCGCCGCCCCCCGCGACCACCACGGCGGCGGCGCCCGCGACCACCCCGACGACGACCACGACGCTGGCCGGCCCGCGGCAGGTCACTTATTCGGTGACCGGCACCAAAGCGCCGGGCGACATCATTTCGGTGACCTACGTCGATGCCTCGGGTCGGCGGCGGACCCAGCACAACGTGTACATCCCGTGGTCGATGACCGTCACACCGATCTCGCAATCCGATGTCGGCTCCGTCGAGGCATCCAGCCTATTCCGGCTCAGCAGGCTCAACTGCTCGATCACCACGAGCGATGGCACGGTGCTGTCGGCCAACAGCAACGACGCAGCGCAGACGAGCTGCTGATGGTCGGCAGGTATTCGGCATATCGGCGTGGGTCGGACACCGTTCCGCCGGATGTCATCGATCGCATTCTGGTCGGGGCGTGCGCGGCGGTCTGGCTGGTTTTGATAGGCGTCAGCGTGGCTGCCGCCGTCGCGCTGGCCGACCTGGGCCAGGGCTTTCACAAGGTGTCGCGGAGTCCGCACACCACGTGGGTGTTGTACGTCGTGATCGTCGTCTCGGGGCTGATCATTGCGGGGGCGATTCCGGTGCTGTTGCGGGCTCGCCGCACGGCTCAGGGCGAGACGCCCGCACGCCCGGCGGGCGGATTGCTGCGCGGGGCGGCCAGTCGGCCGATCCGGCCCGGTAATCCCGCCAGGCGCACCGTGGCAGAGCTGGCACGACGGGACAGGGACCAAACGGTTGGCGCCGACGACGAGTGGTCTGGCGCCGCGGTGGACCGCATCTGGTTGCGTGGCACGGTCGCACTGATCGGCACGATGGGCGCCGCGCTGATCGCGGTCGCGGCTGCGACGTACCTCATGGCCGTCGGACACGACGAACCGTCGTGGGTCATCTACGTGCTAGCCGGGCTTGTCACCGCAGCGATGCCGGTGATCGAGGTGCTTCACGTCCGGCAGCTGCGCCGCGTGATCGACGAGCTCTGAGCCGCTGTTGTGATCGCTGACCCGCAGGGCTAAGCAGTTCACCCAAAGCCCTTGCGCGCCCGGGCGAACTCGGCGGGAAACCTCAATCCGCCTCGGTGTTGACATACGACCCACAGCAGTGCCGTCGTGCCCGCGATACCTCTTGTCGGTGGTTGTCGTTGATGCGCCGGTGCCCACCATCGCAGACGAGCACCGAGGGCACTGCTGTTGCTGACTTCGGGTTAGTCAGGCTCGGTTGTCGGCGCAGTCACCGGCTACGCGGGGCCGCCGGCTCCGCCGTCGCCGCCGGTTCCGCCGCCGCCGCCTGTGGGGCCCGAGGGCGGCTGGCCGCTAGTAGGCGCGCCGGCCGCACCGCCCGTTGGCGGGCCGGCGCCGGGCCCGCCGGTGCCATCGCCGCCGGTGCCGCCGGTGCCGCCGGTGCCGCCGGTGCCGCCGTTGCCGCCGGTGCCGCCGTTGCCGCCGGTGCCGCCGCCACCACCGGTGCCGCCGTTGCCTCCGGCGCCATCGCCGGGCTCGCCGGTGGCGGTGCCGCCGTTGCCGCCGTTGCCGCCGGTGCCGCCGGTGCCGCCGATGCTGCCAAAGAAGTCGCCGTTGCCGCCGGCGGCGCCGGTGCCGCCGGTGCCGCCGTTGCCGCCTTTAGCGTGGTTCCCGTTGCCGCCGGTGCCGCCGTTGCCGCCGCTGCCGCCGGTGCCGCCGTGGCCGCCGCCGTCGCCGCCGCCGGCGCCGGTGCCGCCGTTGCCGCCGTTGCCGCCGGTGCTGCCGGTGGCTTGGGCGGTGCCGCCGTTGCCGCCGTTGCCGCCGTTGCCGCCGTCGCCGCCGCTGGGGGCTGAGGAGTTATTAAGGCCTTGAGCGCCGTTGCCGCCGTTGCCGCCATTGCCGGCGGTGCTGCCGGTGGTTAGGGCGTTGCCGCCGTTGCCGCCGTTCCCGCCGTTGCCGCCGTCGCCGTCTGCGATGAACATGGCGCCGACGTCGTGGGCGCCGTCACCGCCCTTGCCGCCGTTGCCGGCGGTGCTGCCGGTGGCTTGGGCGTTGCCGCCGGCGCCGCCGGTGCCGCCGTTGCCACCGATGTCGCCGTTGCCGCCGGTGCCGCCGTTGCCGCCGATGCCGCCGGTGCTGCCGGTGATTTGGGCGGCGCCGCCGGTGCCGCCGGTGCCGCCGGTACCGCCGGTACCGCCGAGCCTAGGAGAGAAGCCGCCGGTGCCGCCGGTGCCGCCGGTGCCGCCGGTGCTGCCAATGGCTTCGGCGTCGCCGCCGGCGCCGCCGGTGCCGCCGGTGCCGCCGGTGTCGCCGGCGCCGCCGGTGCCGCCGTTGCCGCCGTGGCTGCCGGCGCCCAAGCCGTCGCCACCGTTGCCGCCGGTGCCGCCGGTGCCGCCGGTGCCGCCGCCGGCGACGCTGTTGCCGCCGTTGCCGCCGGTGCCGCCGGTGCCGCCGGTGCCGCCGCCGGCGACGCCGTTGCCGCCGTTGCCGCCGTTGCCGCCGGTGCCGCCGGTGCCGCCGGCGACGTTGGCGGTGCCGCCGTCGCCGCCGGTGCCGCCGTTGCCGGCGGTGCTGCCGGTGGCTTGGGCGTTGCCGCCGTTGCCGCCGTTGCCGCCGGTGCCGCCGGCGCTGCCGGTGGCTTGGGCATCGCCGCCGTTGGCGCCGTGGCCGCCGGTGCCGCCGGTCGCGCCGGTGACTTGGGCATCGCCGCCGTTGCCGCCGTTGCCGCCGGTGCCCGCGTTGCCGGCGCTGCCCCCGTTGCCCCCGGTGCCGGCGACACCGCCCGCACCGGCGTTGCCGCCGTTGCCGCCGGTGCCGCCGATGCCGCCGATGCCGTTGGCGGCGCCGCCGGTGCCGCCGGTCCCGCCGGTGCCGCCGGCGCCGCCACTGCCGTTGAGGCCGGCGGTAAGGCCGTTGCCGCCCTGGCCGCCGTTGCCGCCGGTCCCGCCGACGAGGCCGGCGCTGCCGCTACCGCTGGACAAAGTCGTGCCGTTGGCGCCGGTACCGCCGTTGCCGCCCTGGCCGCCGGCCCCACCGTTGCCCGCGGTGCCCGCGACCCCGCCGACGGCGCCGCCGGCCCCACCTGCCCCGGGTGCTCCGCCGGTGCCGCCGGTGCCGCCGTTACCGCCGTTGGTGCTGGTGCCCGACCCGCCGTCGCCGCCAAGGCCACCGGTTCCGCCGTCGCCGCCCACGCCGCCGTGGCCGAACGACAGCTGTCCGCCGGCCCCGCCGTGGCCGCCGATCCCACCGGTGCCGCCACCGGTGCCGGCGAGACCGCTGCCCGCCGCACCAGTTATTCCGGCGCCGCCGATCCCGCCGGCCCCACCCGCACCACCGTTGCCCGATAGCAGCCCGCCGTTGCCGCCGGCACCTCCGTTGCCCCCCGCCCCGCCGGTGCCGCCGGCACCCGCACCGGCCACGCCCGTGCCGCCGGCTCCGCCATTGCCGCCGTTGCCGAACAGCGCGGCATCCCCGCCTTTGCCGCCGGCCTGCCCGGGCGCACCCGACCCGCCGCTGCCGCCGTTGCCGAAAAGCCACCCGCCGTCGCCCCCGTTTTGCCCGGTACCCGCCGCCCCGGCGTCGCCGTTACCGAAAAGCGGGCGCCCGGTCAGCAACTTCACCGGCGAAAACCACTGAAGGTCCGCAGCCGCCCGCCCTACCGTTTGCAACGGCGACGCGTTGGCGGCTTCGGTGGCCGCATACATCTGGGTGGCGTTGGTCAACGCGGCCACGAATCGCTGATGGAACTGCTCGAGTTGGGCACTGATGGCCTGGTACTGCTGGGCGTGACCAGAAAACAGGGCCGCGATCGCGGCAGAAACCTCATCGCCGGCGGCAGCCACCACCCCGGTGGTCGGGCCCGCCGCGAGCGCATTACCTGCACTGATCGCCGAACCGACACTGGCCATATCGGCGGCCGCGGCGCTCAACATTTCCGGCATGGCGGTTACATGCGACATCGATGGCTCCCTACTTCTCAAACCAACTTTCTCGAAACAACTCGAACGTCCGATTCGCTACATAGGTTTGTTGTGTTGAACTTAGTAACGCGTGGAGTGACAAGGGAGCGGGACTCTGCCTGGATTTTCGCCCCATTTCAGGGGGTGCCGTGTGCGCGGGACGGTATTGTCACCCGCAACTTTCTGCGGTGCGGCGAACACATATGACATGGTGGCTTCCCCTGCCCAAGGCGGATCGGAAGTTGCGCAGCCAGCGTCGGTGGCGCGATTATAGCTCAGTGGGAGGCAACAGGCTTGGGTTTGAGCAATTTGGGTGTTCGCTATACGTTTGTGTAAGCGCAATCTTTGAAGTTTGTGTGTGTCTGAAGACAGTATGGACGGCGCCGCCCCCGACACCAATACTGGTTGCCGCGTTGTCGGGACTTGCCGAACGGCCGGAACGCGACCGCACTGCCTTTAACTGCCGGCAAGGCGTCAACGCCCGCCTACGAACGGCCGGCATCCCACCACAGTGGAAATTGAAATCAACGCGGAACCCAAAGACCGACACGGCCGGGTTGAGGCGCCGGCCGTGCCGCTAAACCTTCTAATGCTCGCCGTGTTCGCCGTTCGACCCGTCGATGCTGTCCTGGTACTCGCGTAGCGCGGTCAGGGCACGCTGTTCGGAAGCGTGGGCCGCCTCACGCAGCGCCGCATCCTCGGATAGCGGATCGGCGCGCAAGAAGCCGCCGCTGCCCGGTGTCCCGGCCGAGCCCAGCTTGTTCATTCGCTTTGGCACTGCGGCGCCCTGGTATTCCAGCGGGATCGGGTGGCCGTGGTCATCGACCGGGCCGAGCGGCTGGTGCAGCTCGATGTAGGCGCCCTGCGGCAGCCGCTTGATGATGCCGGTCTCGACGCCATGTTCGAGCACCGCGCGGTCACTGCGCTGCAGCCCGATAGCCCACCGGTAGGTGATGTAGTAGACGAACGGCGGCAGCACCACCATGCCGATGCGCCCGATCCACGTCGTCGCGTTCAGCGAGATGTGGAACTTCAACGCAATGATGTCGTTCATCGCCGCGAGGGTGAGCACCATGTAGAACGAGATCGCCATGGCGCCGATGGCCGTCCGTACCGGGGCGTCCCGCGGTCGCTGCAGAATATTGTGGTGCGCGTAGTCGCCGGTGAACCGCTTCTCCAGGAACGGATAGACGACCAGCAGACCGAAAATCAGGCCCATGATCAGGGCGACCCAGACAGCGGCCGGAATGGTGTGATGCCAGAAGTAGAACTCCCACGCCGGCCAGAGACGGGCCAGGCCCTCGGTCCACATCATGTAGAAGTCCGGCTGCGAGCCGGCCGACACCTGGGATGGCTTGTAGGGCCCCAGGTTCCAGATCGGGTTGATCTGCAGCAGGCCACCCATCAAACCCAGCACGCCGACGATGGCCGCGAAGAACGCACCGGACTTGAACGCGAACACCGGCATCACCCGCACGCCTATGACGTTGCGCTCGGTGCGGCCCGGGCCGGGGAACTGGGTGTGCTTCTGGAACCAGACCAGAGCCAGATGCATCCCGATCAGTGCCAGGATGATCCCCGGCAGCAGCAGGATGTGCAGGGCGTAGAGCCGCGGGATCAAGATGGTGCCGGGGAAATCTCCCCCGAACAGCGCCCAGTGCAGCCACGTCCCGATCACCGGCATGCCCAGCGTGATCGAGGAAAGCGCCGCCCGCAGCCCGATACCCGAGAGCAGGTCGTCGGGCAGCGAGTAGCCGAAATAGCCCTCGAACATGGACAGGATCAGCAGCAGCGAACCAATGACCCAGTTGATCTCGCGCGGCCGCCGGAACGCCCCGGTGAAGAAGATGCGCGCCAGGTGCACCATGATCGACGCGGAGAACATCAAGGCGGCCCAGTGGTGGATCTGGCGGACGAACAGGCCGCCTCGAACTTCGAAGGAGATGTCCAGCGCCGATTGGTAGGCGCGTGACATCTCGACACCGCGCAGCGGTTGGTAGACCCCGTTGTAGGTGACGTCAACCATGGACGGATCGAAGAACAGCGTCAGCCACACGCCGGTGATCAGCAGCACGATGAAGCTGTACAGCGCGATCTCGCCGAGCAAGAACGACCAGTGGGTGGGGAAGACCTTGTTGAGCTGACGTCGTACCGCGGCCGAGGGGTGATACCGCGTGTCGATGTCCTCGCCCTGCTTGGCCAGGACCTCACCGACCCGGGGGATTTTACCCAGTGGAGGACGTAATTTCGGACTCATGATGTGGTGCGCTCCCAAAATGCCGGTCCGACGGGCTCGGCGAAGTCACCGTTGGCGACCAGGTACCCCTCGGAGTCGATTGTGATGGGCAGTTGCGCCAGCGCGCGCGCCGCCGGACCGAATATCGGTTTGGCGAAATGTAATGCGTCGAACTGCGATTGGTGACAGGGGCATAGGATTCGGTAGGACTGCTGTTCGTACAGCGACGACGGGCAACCCAGGTGGGAGCAGACCTTGGTGTAGGCGAAGAACTCGCCCCAGTTGAAGCTCTCCTGACCCTGGCGTTTGACCATCCGGGGCAGGTCGCTGGGCCGGATGCGGATGAGCATCACCGGGTTGCGGATGCCCAGCGAGATCGCGGTCAGCTTCTCGTGTGACTCCACCGTGGTGCCGTCGCCGTCGGACTCCCGCCACGGAAAGACGGTCTCCATCCCGCCGGCATCGAGGTCTTCGGGGCGCATTTTGATGAACGGCGCCCCTTCGCTGGCGCCGGTGGCCCGGGCCAGGAAGATGGTCTCGCCGTGGTAGCGCGGGGTCCAGCCGGACGTCCAGAGCACGGCCTTCATCCCGTCGGCGGTTTTGACGACCGGCTTCCACGGGTTTTTGATGAGGCCACCGGCGAACGCCACCAGGGTGCCGAGACCAAAAGCGCCCAGACCCATACCCAACGACAGCCCGACCAGCTTGCGGCGTTTGATCGTGGAGCTCTCCAGGGCGTCGGTCAGGTTCGCCACGACGGTCTTGCGGTCGATCTCGCGAGATCCGGAGCCACCGCCGTCGTGCCGGTCTTGGATCGTAATCTCTTCCGGGATAAACCTTTTCTGGAATAGCACCGCGCCGACAGCGATAGCAAGGATGGACAGCCCGAAGGTCAGGCCGTACAACGGCGTGGCCAGCGTGTACAGCAGGCTGTCGTGGGCTTCCCTCGGCTTGTACTCCCACGGCCAGAACAGGAAAATCACCAGTAGCGCCAGCCCGAACGCCCCGCCCAGCAAAAGCCACAGGGCTACCCCGCGCTCGGCGCGCTTCTCGGCCTTCAAAGGCAAGTTGTCGCCCTCGACCGGCCAGCGAGGTTCTTTATAGGCGATCTCGACGCCGTCGATCTTGCCGCCCAGGTCCAGCAGTTCCTTGTTCGACATCTCGGCGAGTGCGGCCTCGTCGGGCTCGCGGGCAGCGCCGGTGCCTTCTGTCCCGGTAGGGGAGTCGCTCATGATCGCGCCCCAATCCACAGCGCCAGGGCGATGGCGGCAACCATCCCGATGATCCAGAAGGCCATGCCTTCGGGTGCGGGTCCGAATCCACCGAGTCCGTAGCCACCGGGCTGGCGCTCTTCGACGACGGTCCTGACGTAACCGATGATGTCTTTCTTGGCTTCCAAGGACAGCTGGCGGTCGGAGAACTTCGGCATGTTCTGCGGGCCGGTCAGCATCGCGGCAAGGATCTGCTGTTCATTCGCCGGCCCCAGGTCGGGGGCGAACTTACCCGACGACAGCGCCCCACCCTTTCCGGTGAAGTTGTGGCACGAGGCGCAATTGAGCCGGAAGAGGTCGCCGCCCCGGCCCAGGTCCTCACCGCGCAGCGAGCGCATCGCAAGGCTGCCGTCGGAGTTGCGCACCACGGTCGGGCCACCGCCGTTGGCCTGCACGTAGGCGCCGATCGCATCGATCTGTGACTCGTCGAAGATCGGGTCCTTGCGCGCCGCCTGGGCCTCACCGCGCATGGCGGGCATCCGACCGGTGGACACCTGGAAGTAGACGGCCGCGTCGCCGACGCCGATCAGGCTTGGCCCGTGGTCGGTCACACCCTGAAGGTTGGCGCCGTGGCAGGACACGCAGGAGGTTTCGAACAGCTGTTTGCCGGTGCGCAACTGCGCCGAGGCCGACTCGTCGGCCACCGCCACTTGCGGCGTGGGGGTAAGCACGGCGGCCAGCCCGCCGGCGATGGTCAGCGCTATCAGCAGCAGCAAGCCCCCGGACAATCGGCGGCGCAACCGCCGTCGCGAGCGGTCACTCGCCTTACTGCCAACGGATCGAGTGAACCCCATTTTCTTCAACCGATCGCTCCTCTTCTCGGTATTTTGCAGGGGGCCGGCCTTCATCGGATGAAATAGATCACGGTGAACAGCGCGATCCACACGATGTCGACGAAATGCCAGTAGTAGGAGACGACGATGGTGGCGGTCGCCTGCGCCGGCGTGAACTTACTCATCCCGGTGCGGATCAGCAGGAATATGAACGCGATCAGGCCGCCGGTCACGTGTAGCCCGTGGAAGCCGGTGGCCAGATAGAACACGCTGCCGTATGCGCTGCTGGGGATCGTCGTGCCGTGCGTCATCAGGTGGAAGTACTCATAGGCCTGCCCGAGGACGAAGAACAGGCCCATCAGGAAGGTGAGCACATACCAGCGGCGCATTCCGAAAACGTCGCCGCGTTCGGCGGAAAACACGCCCATCTGGCAGGTGAACGACGAGGCGATCAGCACCAGCGTCACCGGGACGGCCTGATACAGATTCAGTTCGGTCGGCGGCGGCGGCCACTTCCCGCCGGCCTGAGCGCGTGCGGTGAAATACATTGCGAACAGGCCAGCAAAGAACATGAGCTCGCTGGAAAGCCACACTATGGTGCCGACACTGACCATGTTGGGCCGATTCAGCGAATGAACTCGCGACGTGATCACAGTACCCGAGGTCCCAACAGCGCTCGTCACATCCGCAAGTATGACGCTTTGTAGTTGTCGAACTCTACCCGGGGCGCAAATTAGTTGCGCGCGTCGTTTCCCGCGCGCTTTTGGGGGCGGTTGGTGATCGTGGGACCATCGGCCCGTGGCTCTGTCACCTGAGGCTTCTGCTGCCGGGGGCTCCCCGAGAGCAGAAGCCGGTCCGGCGCCGTCATGGCCGCGGGTTTTGCGGCGTTTGACGGACGGGCAGAACCTGGCGCGGGGCCAGGCCGCCTGGGCGATGGATCAGATCATGACCGGCAGCGCGAGGCCGGCTCAGATCGCCGCCTTCGCGGTGGCGATGAAGATGAAGGTTCCCACCGCGGCCGAAGTCGGCGAGCTGGCCGATGTCATGTTGAGCCACGCACGTCAGATGCCCGTCGACGCCATCCGCAGAGATATCGGGGACACCGTCGACATCGTCGGAACCGGTGGCGACGGCGCTAACACCTTCAACCTGTCCACCATGGCGGCGATCGTGGTCGCGGCGGCGGGCGTGCCGGTGGTGAAGCACGGCAACCGGGCGTCGTCCTCGCTGGCGGGCGGGGCCGACACCCTGGAGGCGCTCGGGGTGCGCATCGACCTCGGGCCCGAACAGGTGGCCCGCAGCCTGGCCGACGTCGGGATCGGGTTCTGCTTCGCGCCGACGTTCCACCCGTCCTACCGGCACGCATCCGCGGTGCGTCGTGAGATCGGGGTGCCCACGGTCTTCAATCTCCTTGGGCCGCTGACCAATCCGGCCTGGCCGCGGGCGGGGTTGATCGGCTGCGCGTTCGCCAACCTCGCCGAGGTGATGGCGGGGGTGTTCGCCGCGCGCCGGTCCAGCGTGCTGGTGGTGCACGGCGACGACGGGCTCGACGAGCTCACCACAACGACCACCAGCACGATCTGGCGTGTGCAGGCGGGCACGGTGGACAAGCTGACGTTTGATCCCGCGGGATTCGGGTTTGCCCGCGCCGAGCTCGACGAGCTGCTGGGCGGCGACGCGCAAGCCAACGCCGCCGAGGTGCGCGCGGTGTTGGGCGGCGCCAAGGGCCCGGTGCGAGACGCCGTGGTGCTCAACGCCGCCGGTGCGATCGTCGCGCATGCCGGGCTATCCAGCCGTGCTGAATGGCTGCCGGCCTGGGAGGACGGGTTGGCGCGGGCCGGCGCCGCGATCGACTCCGGCGCGGCCGAACAGCTGCTCGCGCGATGGGTGCGGTTCTGCCAGCAGGTCTGAGTCCGGTCCGCGAATAGCCTGCTCGCCGGCCAGCCGCGCCGAGCGCGCCAACGCCGCCCATGCCGCCCAGGCGCCCGCCGACCGCAGCGGTGACGCCCACCCCGCGTCCCCGACATCTAGGTCGGTACCGATGACACGGACGATGCGCACCCCGGGCGCGGTCAGCCAGCGCGCGATCAGGGACGTCTCCTCGACCAGCGCGCCGCCGAGCGGCGCCGGCGCCGGCAGGATCGCCTGCGCGCCGGCGCAAATGGCGTCGACCACCGGCATCGGCGGCACCCCACGTCCGGCGGTGCCGGCCGCGGCGAGTTGGCCGTGGCGGATCACGGCGAGCTGGTAGCCACCCTGACCATTCGGGCCGTCCGGCGCGGCGGCGATCAACTCGGGCAGCGCGGCCAGGGCGCGGAGCCCCTGCCCGCGCCACAGGCTCTCGACGGCGCCGGCGATGCGGTCACGCAGTCGCGCGGCGCTCTCATAGCGACGGTGCTCGGCCAGCGCGGTGACCTGGTGCACGGCCGCGGCCAACGCGGCGTTGTCCAGGCCGTCGATCAAGGCGGCGGCGCGACTCACCGCCGCGGCGTATTGGGTGGCCGTCACGTCGCGCGCGGCGGGGCACGGCGACACTTCGACGACGGCGCAGGCCGGTCCGTGCAGGACCGAACGCGCGAGCCGCTTGGTGCAGGTCCGGATCTCGGTGAACCGCGCCAGCAGGCCCGCGGTGTCGGCGGCGTCGGCCCGGGACCGGAAGGGGCCGATGACGCGGTCATGCCGCGGCGCTCGCACTACCGACAGCCGCGGAAACGGCTCGTCGCTCAGCGCCACCCACCACCAGCGCAGCGGGAACCTCGATCGACGGTTGTACGGCGGGGCGTGTGCGGCCAACAGCCGCAGCTCCCGCACACCGGCCTCGAGCGGGTGCGCGCACTCGACGTGGTCGACCGCGGTGGCCAGCCCGACCATCTCCTTCATTCGGCCGCGCGGGTCGGTGCCGTTGAAGTACTGGGTTACCCGGCGGCGCAAGTCGACCGCGGTACCGACATAGAGCACCTCGCCCGAGGGTCCGCGGAACAGGTAGACCCCCGGCCGGTGCGGGAGACAGTCGGCGAGCACCCGCTTGCGACGCTGGGCGGGCGTCACGTCGGGCAGATACGAGCGCAGGTCGGCGAGGGTGTGCACGCCCTGGTTGCCCACCCGCTCGATGAGCGCGTGCAGCACGTCGACGGTGGCGCGGGCATCGTCGAGGGCGCGGTGGGTGGGCTGGGCCGCGACGGCGAACAGGCGCGCCAGCGCGGCCAGCCGCACGCTGGGGGCTTCCTCACGGCTCAACACCCTCCGGGCCAGCCGGACCGTGCACAGCACCTGCGGCCTGGGCCAGGCGATATCGCACCGGCGCGCGGCGGCCCGCAGGAACCCGACGTCGAACCCGGCGTTGTGGGCGACCAGCACCGAGCCGCGGGCGAACTCCAAAAACATCGGCAGCACCGCATCGATGGTCGGGGCATCGCACACCATCGCGGTGGTGATGCCGGTGAGCTGCACGATCTGGGGCGGAATGCTGCGTTGCGGGTCCACGAGAGTGGCGAACTCGCCGAGCACGACGCCGCCGCGGACCTTGACCGCGCCGATCTCGGTGATGGCGTCGGGCGCTGTTCCCCCGGTACCGGTCGTGCGTCCGCCGGTGGTCTCCAGGTCCACCACGACAAAGGTGGTCTCGCGCAGGGGCATTTCTTCGCCGGGCGCCCAGGCTCCCTGCAGGTTGGTCAAACTCAGCTGAGTCCCACCGGTCACACCCACGACCGTGACGTTAGGCATGGCCACCGACACGGAAGCTGTCGGTGGCCGCGGCTAGCGTTCGGAAGCGTTGGGCGAGCCCGACCAAGCCGACCGACCCCAAACCGAGAGGACCCACCCTGATGGCAAATAACAGTGGACCCGACAGCGAAGGCGCCGGGGCGGGGCCCGGGGCGCCGGTGGTGATCGACTGCGACGACTGCGCGGTGCGCGGCCCGGGATGTCGCGACTGTGTCGTCAGCGTGCTGCTCGGGGTACCGGAAACCTTGTTGCACGACGAACGCGCCGCTTTAGAAGTGCTCGCCGAAGTCGGATTGGCCCCGCGGCTGCGTCTGGTGCCGATCCGCGGCAATCGCGGGTCCGGTGTTGCCTAACCGCCCTGCACGGCAAAACCCCCGGGGCGGCCTGGTTCGCATTCCTCTCAAATCTCTGACATAAATCTTTCCATTTTCTTAACGAACCCCTTTGGACAAATGCCGATATCGTTTCGTAACCTGTTTGAGACCTGAACCAGCTCGACGGCGATGCGCCGATGGCAGTTTGAGGAAGCAATAACTTGAGGTTCGACGGTAGGCATCCGATTGCCCGTGTAATCACGCGTTCCGCCGTCGGATGGCTTGCCGGCCTCACCGTGTTTGCCGGTTTCCTTGCCGGGAATGCCGTGGCCGACCCCGCCGGAGACGCTTTGGCCAAGCTCAACGAGCTTTCTCGGCAGGCCGAGCAGACCACCGAAGCGATGCACACCGCGCAACTCGACTTGAACACGAAGCTGGCAGCCCAGCGCGCGGCGGAGAGGAAGCACTCGGAGGACGAGGCCGCGGCCGCTGCCGCGAAAGAGCGCCTGGCCACCTTCCAGACCGCGGTAAACAAGCTTGCCGCCGCGACGTACATGGGTGGTCGTACCGACGGCATGAACGCCATCATGACGGCGGGATCGCCTCAGCAGCTCATCGACAAGATGGCCGTGCAGCGCGTGCTGGCAACCGAAATGTCCACCCAGATGGCCAACTTCCGGGTTGCCGGTGAGCAGGCCGCCAAGGCCGAGCAGGCATCCGCCAAGTCCGCTGCCGATGCCAAGAACGCGGCTGAACAGGCCGCCGCGGTACGGGCCAGCCTGCAGTCCAAGCAGAGCCAGCTGCAGGTGCAAATCGCCGTCGTGAAGTCGCAGTACCTCGCGTTGTCGCCCCAGCAACGCACCGCGCTCGCCGATCCCGGGCCGGTTCCGGCGGCGGCTCCGGCGCCCGGTGCGCCGGCGCCGGACGCGGCACCGCCCGGCGAACCAGCGGAATCCGCCATGGCTCCGGGTGGTGCTCCGCCGCCCGGCGGATTGGCCCCCGGATTCCCCGGAACTGCCCCGGCTCCCAGCGGCGACCGTGCGGTCGTTGTGCAGGCGGCGTTGACTCAGGTCGGCTCCCAGTATGTGTGGGGCGGCGCCGCACCCGGCGGGTTCGACTGCTCCGGGTTGGTGATGTGGGCGTTCCAGCAGGCCGGCATCTCGCTGCCGCACTCCAGCCAGGCGCTGGCCCAAGGCGGTCAGCCGGTGGCGCTGTCGGACCTGCAGCCCGGCGACGTGCTGACCTTCTATTCCGACGCGTCGCATGCCGGCATCTACGTCGGTGACGGCATGATGATCCATTCCTCCACCTACGGTGTGCCAGTGCGGGTGGTGCCGATGAATTCGTCCGGCCCGATCTACGACGCTCGCCGCTACTGAGCGCCTCGGCGCAACGCGACCTCGCCGGCAACGCCGGTGGCCTCCGATGCTGCTGGCCGGGGTGCTGGTTGCCGAGCTGATTGCGGCTGCGGGCTTGCCGTCCCGTCTGCAAAGGGACAGCCTTGGGCGGCCCGCGCAGCTGGTAACGCCCGTCCACGCCCAGGCGAGCCCCATGGCGAGGCAATTGACAGGCGGCGACCGTCGCATCCGGCTGTTTGGTTCGGACGACCCGACCAGCGGACGCCTGGTGTCAATGATCGCGGCGAACGCCGGTGCCGCGGTCGAGCAAGTCGAGGCCTTCTGGGGCGCGGATTGGTCGCGCGATGTCTCGGTGGTGGTCGCCGGCTCGGACGAAGAGTTCCACGCCGCCGCTGGTGGGGGCCCGGCATCGCAGTGGGCCGACATCGCGGCGGTGACCGTCGCCGACCGCGTCGATCCTGACCACCGGGTGGCGGTCGGCGAACGGATCGTGTTCGCGCCGGGTGCGGGCAGCATGAGCGAAGCTGCGTTACGAATCGTGCTGGCCCACGAACTTTTTCACTACGCAGCACGCGCCGACACCGCGCTGGATGCGCCTCGTTGGCTGACCGAGGGGGTGGCCGATTTCGTGGCCCGGCCGCAGACCCCGGTGCCCGCCGATGCGCTGCCGGTGCCGCTGATGCTGCCTTCGGACGCCGACCTTGACGCGCCCGGGGCGCAACGGTCGCTGGCGTATGACCGCGCGTGGTGGTTCGCCCGCTTTGTGTCCGACACCTACGGCACGGCGAAATTGCGCGAACTCTACCTGGCTGCCTGCGGCGTCAGACACCCGGACGTGCCCACCGCAATCCACGAGGCGCTGGCCGAGGACTCGGCCGTCGTGCTCGTTCGCTGGCACCAGTGGGCGGCGCGCTAATTCCTGGAGAGACGCCAGACTAGCCTTACCCGGGTGAGCCGGGTCCTGCTGGTAACCAACGACTTTCCGCCCCGACGCGGCGGCATCCAGTCCTACCTGGGTGAGTTCGTTGGTCGGCTGGTCGACACCGGGTCGCACGAGGTGACGGTGTACGCACCGCAATGGAAGGGTGCCGACGCCTTTGACGACTCAGCCCGTGCCGCCGGCTATCGGGTGGTGCGTCATCCCGGCACGTTGATGCTGCCCGGGCCGGCGGTCGATGGCCGGATGCGCCGGCTGATCTGCGAGCACGGCATCGAGACCGTCTGGTTCGGGGCGGCGGCCCCCCTGGCGCTGCTGGCGCGGCGTGCCCGGCAGGCCGGCGCGAGCCGTGTGCTGGCCAGCACCCATGGCCATGAGGTGGGCTGGTCGATGCTCCCGGTGGCGCGGTCGGTGCTACGCCGCATCGGTGCGGATACCGACGTCGTGACCTTCGTCAGCCGCTATACGCGGTCGCGGTTCGCGCCCGCCTTCGGGCCCACGGCATCGCTCGAGTACCTGCCGCCCGGGGTGGACACCGACCGGTTCCGGCCGGATCCGGCCGGCCGGGCCGCGCTGCGTGACCGCTACCGGCTGGGCGAGCGGCCGACCGTGGTCTGCCTGTCGCGGCTGGTGCCGCGCAAAGGCCAGGACATGCTGATCAAGGCGTTGCCCTCGATCCGGCGGCGCGTCGACGGCGCCGCGCTGGTGATCGTTGGCGGCGGTCCGTATCTGGAGGAGTTGCGTGCTTTGGCCCAGAGTTGCGGGGTGGCCGACGACGTGACATTCACCGGCGGCGTGCCGGGCGGTGAACTACCCGCGCATCACGCGCTGGCGGACGTGTTCGCGATGCCATGCCGTACCCGTGGCGGTGGCATGGACGTCGAGGGGTTGGGCATCGTGTTCCTGGAGGCATCGGCCACCGGCGTGCCGGTCATCGCCGGCGAATCGGGCGGCGCCCCAGAAGCTGTGCAGCACAACAAGACTGGGCTGGTGGTCGACGGCCGCTCGGTGGACAAGGTGGCCGACGCCGTCACCGAGTTGCTGGTCGACCGCGACCGGGCCGCCGCGATGGGCGCAGCCGGACGGGAGTGGGTGACGTCCGAATGGCGCTGGGACACGCTGGCGGCACGGCTGGCGGACCTGCTGGCCTGAAGTTCGACCGCCAGGCACACTGGCGTGACACTCGGCGGTCAACGTCGCGCTGGCGTGACGTTCGGCCACCCCGTCGCGTCAGTCCTTTTCGTAGATCGCCTCGATATCGGAGGCGAACTTCTCGGCCACCACGTTGCGCTTGACCTTCATCGTCGGTGTCAATTCGCCGGTGTCCTCGGTGAAGTCGACCGGCAGAATGCGGAACTTGCGGATCGACTCGGCGTGCGACACAGCCAGGTTGGCCTGCTTGACGGCCGCATCGACCTCGGCGACCAGGTCGGGGTCGGTGGCCAGATCGCCCACCGACGCGCCGGCCGACTTGCTGTTGCGCTGCTTCCACCCGACGAACGCCTCCGGGTCGATGGTGATCAGCGCGCCGATGAATGGCCTGGCGTCCCCGACCACCATCGCCTGGCTGATCAGCGGGTGCGCCCGCAGCTGGTCCTCCAGCACGGCGGGCGCGACGTTCTTACCGCCCGCGGTGACGATGAGCTCCTTCTTACGGCCCGTGATGGTCAAGAAGCCGTCCTCGTCGACCGCGCCGAGATCGCCGGTCCTGAACCAGCCGTCGGTGAATGCCTCGGCAGTCGCCCTGCTCGTTGCGCCAGTAGCCGCTGAACACCACGCCGCCGCGCACCAACAGCTCGCCGTCGTCGGCGATGCGCATGCTGTTGCCGGGCACCAGTTTTCCGACCGTGCCGATCTTCAGGTCGCCGACCTGGTTGACCGTGATGGCCGCGCTGGTCTCGGTCAGGCCGTAGCCCTCGTGGATGGTCAGGCCAACCCCGCGGTAGAAGTGGCCCAGCCGCGCGCCCAGCGGTGCCCCGCCCGACACCGACGCGGTGCAGTCGCCGCCCAGCGCCGAGCGCAGCTTGTGGTAAACCAGCCGGTCGAACAGCGCGTGCCTGCCGCGCAGCAGCAGCCCCGCCCCGCCGCGGTCCTGGGCCTGGCTCCACTCGACGGCCGTCTGCGCGGCGGCCTTGAAGATCCACCCCTTGCCGTCGTTGGAGGCGTTCTGCTCGGCCGTGTTGTACACCTTCTCGAACACCCGTGGCACCGACACCACCACCGTCGGCTTGAACTCCGCCAGCATCGGCAGCAGGTTCTTGATATCGCTGGTGAATCCGACGGTCACTTTGCTGGCGAACGCCGATAGCGTCAGCGCCCGGGCCAGGACGTGGGCCAGGGGCAGAAAGACCAGCAGTCGCTGGCCCTCGCACAGCAGCGTCGGAAGGACTTCGCGGGTGCCCCGGCTCTGGTGCAGCAGGTTGGAATGCGTCAGCTGGCAGCCCTTGGGCCGTCCGGTGGTGCCCGAGGTGTAGATCAGCGTCGCCGGGTCCTCGGCGCGCAGCGCGTCGAGCCGCGCCGTCAGCTCCGTCGCGTCGACCGACGCGCCCGCCTCGGCGAGCTGGTCGAGCGCTTTAGGGCCCGAACCGTCGATATGCAGCACCCGCCGCAGCGCCGGGAGCTCGCCGGTCAGCTCCGTGATTATCCCCGCGTGCGCGTCGGTTTCGGCGAACGCCAGCACGGCCTCCGAGTTCTGCAGCACCCAGCGCACCTGCTCGGCCGACGACGTCTCGTAGATCGGCACGGTGACGCCGCCCACGGCCAGGATCGCCTGGTCGAGGATCGCCCACTCGTAGCGGGTGGCCGAGAAGATGGACACCCGGTCCCCGGCCTGCACCCCAAATGCGATCAAACCCAGTGCCGCAGAGCGAATCTCGGTCGCCGCCTCGGCACACGTGACGTCGGTCCAGATGCCGTTGATCTGACGTTGGTAGATGACAAAGTCAGGGTCATCGCGCTCATGCTCGAAGACCGCAGCAGCGATGTTGTCGTGCTCGCCGACGGAAAAGCGGGCAGGGACACTGTACTCACGCACTCTTGTGACCTCGTTTGACCTAGGTGTGACTTCCGGGAGCCGGCTTGCTGTGACCCAGCCTAATGCGAGGATTCCCGCAGCACGGACGCGCTCGGTCGGGTCATCACCTCGATGCTTGGGGAGCGTCGAACCGGGGCCTGGACCGGCCTTTCGATGGCCGCCTCGATCGGGTGCCGCAGATTGGGGTGCCTCAGATTGGTGTGTGAAGCTGAGGCATGAACAGCATCCAGATCGCCGACGAGACTTATGTCGCCGCGGAAGCCGGGCGGGTCGGTGCCGCGCTCGCCGACCGGTCGAAGTGGCGCAGGTGGTGGCCTGATCTGCGGCTGCAGGTCGTCGAGGATCGTGCCGAGAAGGGAATGCGGTGGACCGTCACCGGCGCGCTGACCGGCAGCATGGAGATCTGGCTGGAACCGTTGATGGACGGGGTGGTGTTGCATTACTTCCTGCACGCCGAACCCACCGGCGTGGCGGCCTGGCAGCTGGCCAAGATGAACTTGGCCAGAATGACTCACCGCCGTCGAGTTGCGGGCAAAAAAATGGCCTTCGAACTGAAAACGACGCTCGAACGGTCACGTCCGGTGGGTATTTCTCCGGTAGTTTAACCGGGTCAAGGTTTTCGCACGGGAGTCTATGCTCCCGCATATAGCCGGGGGTCGACCCGCTTGCGGGAGAGAGGGAAGTAGCCAGTGGCGGACAAGACGACGCAAACGATCTACATCGATGCGGACCCAGGCGAGGTGATGAAGGCGATCGCCGATATCGAGGCCTACCCGGAATGGATCTCGGAGTACAAGGGAGTTCAAGTTCTGGAGGCCGGCGACGAGGGTTACCCGAAACGGGCACGCATGTTGATGGACGCAACCATCTTCAAAGACACCTTGATCGTGGTTTACGACTGGCCGGCAGACCGTCAATCGGTTAGCTGGACCCTCGAATCCAGCTCGCTGCTGAAGTCCCTCGAAGGTACATATCGCTTGGCGCCCAAGGGTTCTGGCACCGACGTCACCTACGAGCTCGCGGTCGACCTGGCCGTCCCGATGATCGGGATGCTCAAACGCAAGGCCGAGCGCAGGTTGGTGGACGCCGCGTTGAAAGATCTGAAGAAACGAGTCGAGGACTGAGCGAGTCCGCTCCGCCCACCCCGGCCCGGATCAGTCTCTTCGTTGGCAAAGGCGGGGTAGGTAAGTCAACCCTGGCGTGCGCCACAGCGGTCTGCGATGCGAGCGAGGGGCGGCGGGTGCTGGTCGTGTCGACCGACCAGGCGCATTCGCTGGGCGACGTACTGGGCGTGGCGGTCCCGCCCACCGGTCAGGGCGAACCGGTTCGGGTGCTCGCTGATGACGCCGAGGCGGGCGGTGGTTTCCTCGACGCGCTGGCACTAGACACCCTGGCACTGCTGGAGGCCCGGTGGCATGACGTGGTCAGCACCGTGGACGGGCGCTTTCCCAACTCTGAGTTGAGTAGCATTGCCCCAGAAGAACTCTCAGCGTTGCCGGGTATCCAGGAAGTGCTCGGTCTGTACGCGGTGAGCGAGCTCGCGGCCGAAGGCCGATGGGATCGGATCGTGGTCGACTGCGCCTCGACCGCGGATGCGTTGCGAATGTTGACCCTGCCCGCCGCCTTTGGGCTCTATGTGGAGCGTGCGTGGCCGCGACATCGCAGGCTGTCGATCACCGCCGACGACGCCCGATCGGCGGCGGTAGTGGACCTTATGGAGCGCATCAGCGCCAGCGTTGACCGGCTCAGCGGATTGCTGACCGACGGCGGGGTGGTCAGTGCGCACCTGGTGCTGACGCCCGAGCGGGTGGTGGCGGCTGAGGCGGTCCGGACGCTGGGTTCATTGGCGCTGATGGGCGTACGCGTCGAGGAACTGATCGTCAATCAGGTCCTGGTGCGAGACGAGTCGTACGAGTACATCAGCCTGCCCGACCACCCGGCGTTCTACTGGTACGCCGAACGCATCGCCGAACAGCGGGCCGTTCTCGACGAACTGGATGCCACCATCGGTGACCTGGCGCTGGTGCTAATCCCGCACGTGTCCGGTGAGCCGATCGGCCCCAAGGCCCTGGGCGCACTGCTCGACAGTGCCCGTCGTCGGCGCGGAGCCGCGCCGCCGGCTCCGTTGCGCCCCATTGTGGACCTGGAATCCGGATCGGGACTGGAGTCGACATACCGACTGCGGCTAGCGTTGCCCCAGCTTGATCCTGGAACGCTGACGCTCGGCCGGGTCGCTGACGACCTGATCATCAGTGCCGGCGGACTGCGGCGCCGGGTTCGGTTGGCGTCCGTACTGCGCCGTTGCACGGTGCTGGACGCACACGTGCGGGGCAGTGAGCTGACAGTTCGATTTCGACCAGATCCGGAGGTGTGGCCGACATGAGTGGGGTTCACGCCGACATTGGTCCGGAACTGCGCAAGCTTGCCCAGGCGATCCTGGACGGGATCGATCCGGCGGTGCGGTCGGCGGCCGCGCTGGCGGCGGGCGCCGGTGTCGGGACGGGCAAGTGCCAGCAGGTGTGGTGTCCGGTGTGCGCACTAGCCGCCTTGGCCACCGGTGAGCAGCATCCGCTGCTGACCGTCATCGCCGAACACAGCGTCGCTTTGCTGCAGGTGATCCGCTCCATCGTCGACGACGTCGACCGGGCGACGACACCGCCGCCGGACGGCCCGCCGGGCGGTGGCCTGGCCTCTGAGACGGCAACTGAGACCGCAAACGGGAGCGGCTCTGACGCTTCTGACAAAGGCGCCGCGAAGATTCGTTACCAGCCGATCCCGGTCACTGTCGAGGAGTGACCCGGCCGCGCGGAGGTGGTCCCGTCCGCCCTGGATCGGTACAGTTGGCGCAGGACAATATTCGGTTGCGTTGTGAGAGGGAGGGCCATGTGGTACTGGCTGTTCAAGTACATCTTCATGGGCCCCCTTCTCAGCGTGCTCGGTCGACCGAAAGTCGAAGGCATGGAACATGTTCCGAGTTCCGGACCGGCGATCCTAGCCAGTAATCACCTGGCGGTGGCGGACAGTTTTTACCTCCCGCTGGTGGTACGCCGCCGCATCACATTCCTGGCGAAATCGGAATACTTCACCGGCACCGGCCTGAAAGGCTGGTTCACCAAGTGGTTCTACACCGTCGCCGGCCAGGTGCCCATCGACCGCGCCGACGCCGACGCGGCGCAGGCCGCCCTGAACACCGCCGAGCGGTTGTTGGGCCAGGGCAAGCTGCTGGGTATGTACCCGGAGGGCACCCGTTCGCCGGACGGCCGGCTGTACAAGGGCAAGACGGGGCTGGGCCGGCTGGCATTGGAGACCGGGGTTCCGGTGATACCGGTGGCGATGATCGGGACCAATGTGGTCAACCCGCCGGGCAGCAAGATGTGGCGTTTCGGGCGGGTCACCGTCCGTTTCGGTGAGCCGATGGACTTCTCACGTTTCGAGGGGTTGGCCGGCAACCGATTCATCGAGCGGGCCGTCACCGACGAGGTGATCTACGAGCTGATGGAGCTGTCCGGTCAGGAGTACGTCGACATCTACGCCGCCGACATCAAGGAACGCAGCAACGGTGACGGGTCGACGACGGACGCCGCGCGGATCCCCGAGACCGCCGTAAGCTAGCTTGCCGCCGGCACCGGCGTGGCGGTGCGGGTTGTCGAATCTTGCGCGGTCTTGGTGGCGGTGACGCTGAGTCCGGCGGTGACGATGACCGCAAGCGCCCACCACACGTAGGACATCCCGGCAAGCTGACGCCACCACACCGCGGTCGTCTCGTGGTGCTGGGGAAGCAGGTCGATGGGCGTCCATCTCATCAGCGCCACCCCGGCCGCACTGACCAACCCCAACGCCACACTGCGGCGTCGCCAGGCCAATACCGCCGTCACCAGCACGGCGGGCAGCATCCAGACCCAGTGGTGTGACCACGACACCGGCGAAACCACCAGCCCGAAAAGGGCGACGCAGATTATCGCCAGCATCGGCTCGCCGGCCCGCAGTACCCGTCGCATCGCCCATATCGTCACGGCCAATACCAGCAGGCACCCCGCCACCCACAGCAGGGAGCGCAGCTGGTCATGGAGCCCGAGCCGGGCCAGCGCACCCGCGATGTTCTGGTCGGTGTTCAACGCGGCGCCGCCGATCCGTTGGGTGTTGTGCACGGTGTGAGTCCAGTACTCCCAGGAGTCACGCCACGCGAGAACGAAACCGAGCAGCGTCGCGCCCGCGAAAGACGCCAGGGCCGTCAGCGCCGCGCGGTTGTCGCGGCGCAGCAGGAAATAGAGCAGGAACACCGCGGGCGTGAGTTTCACCGCTATCCCCAGTCCCAGCAGCAGCCCGCGGGGCCATGGCGTGCGACGCGGCACGCAGTCGGCGATCACCAGTGTCATCAGCACCACGTTGATCTGGCCGAAGGCGAAGTTCGAGTTGATCGGCTCGAGCCAGATTGTCGCCGGCCACACGATCATCACAGCCAGCCACAGCCGGCGCAGCCCGGCGGGCCCGGGCAGCACTCGTGAGGTGGCCCATACGTCGAGGCCGGTCAGCACGATCACCGTCGAGATGATCAGCAGCACCAGTGTTATCACCGTGATCGCGACGCTGGCGGCCGGCATCTGCAACCACGCGAAGGGACAGAACGCGATGGCCGCCAACGGGGGATAGGTGAACGGAAGTTTCAGCCCGATGGGAGTGGGGAATAACACATCGCCGGTGTACAGCGGACGCCCGTCCAACCAGGCCTGACCGCCCATCTGATAGATGTCGATGTCGATGCGGTACGGGGTGTGCCCGAATAAATTCCAGGCCACGTGGCCCAGGGCCGCGGCTGCCACCAGCCAGAGCAGGCACCACACCAACACCCGCCCGCGGCTACTACTAGGAGAGCCCACGTCGGGCGCCTGCCATTTACTCATGTCGCACAACAGCGTAATCGTTGTCCCGGCGCCCGCGGCGCCGCGCAGCGCGGCGCACGGGTCGCGGGGTCGTGCTGGCGTACGTTTCTAAAGGTGTTCCGCTGGTTTGTGCATGACATCGTCGACTGGTTTATGCATGACATCGTCGACCGTGGCCGGCTGCCGTTGCTGTGCTGTCTGGTCGCGTTCATCCTGACCTTTTTCGTCACGCGAACCTTCGTGCGGTTTATCCGGCACCGCAACGACGGCGGCCTGCCGGCCAAGTGGTGGCACCCGCGCAATGTCCATGTCGGGTCGGTGCACATCCACCACGTGGCGTTCGGAGTGGTCCTGGTGATGCTCTCCGGGCTGACGTTGGTCACCTTGTCCGTCAACGGGCAAGAACCCGAATTCACGGTCTCCGCGACTTTCTTCGGGATCGGGGCCGCGTTGGTGCTCGACGAGTACGCGTTGATCCTGCACCTGTCCGACGTCTACTGGGAAGAGGACGGGCGGACCTCGGTGGACGCGGTCTTCGCCGCGGTGGCGGTCGCGGGATTGTTGACCACGGGCCTGCATCCGCTGATGTTTTTCCTGCCGATCTGGCACGGCGCCGATTCGGCGGTGCTGCGCGCCGTGGTGGGCAGCGGGTTTGCGTTGACGTTGCCGCTGGCCGTGGTGGTGTTGCTCAAGGGCAAGCTGTGGACGGGTCTGCTCGGCATGTTCATCGTGGTGCTGCTGGTCATCGGCGCGATCCGGTTGTCGCGTCCGCACGCGCCATGGGCCCGGTGGCGCTACACCACCCAGCCGGGCAAGATGCGCCGCGCGTTGCAGCGGGAACGGACATTGCGCCGCCCGGTCGTGCAGGCCAAGCTCTGGTTGCAGTGCGCGATCGCCGGTACGCCGCGCATGCCCGACCAGCGCGCGGTCGACGCCCAGCTGGACCTCGACGTGCACCCGGCGCCGCCGCCCGAGGGGGTTGAGGGCGTGCTGTCTGATTCAATGAGCCCAACCGTCTGATTGGATCTGCTCGCCGGATAGGCTGCGCTCGGTGCGGTACTTCTACGACACCGAATTCATCGAGGACGGCTGCACCATCGAGCTGATCTCGATCGGGGTGGTCGCCGAGGACGGCCGCGAGTACTACGCCGTATCCACCGAATTCGACCCGGAGCGGGCCGGCAGCTGGGTGCGCGCCAATGTGCTGCCCAAGCTGCCGCCTCCGGCCTCGCAGCTGTGGCGCTCGCGCAGCCAGATCCGCGCGGACCTGGAGCAGTTCTTCGGTGTTTTCAGTGTCGGCGGCAGTGATCCGGTCGGGGACCCGATCGAGCTGTGGGCCTGGGTGGGCGCCTACGACCACGTCGCTTTGTGTCAGTTGTGGGGCCCGATGCCGGCCCTGCCGCGGGCGATACCCCGATTCACCCGGGAATTACGGCAGTTGTGGGAGGACCGGGGATCCCCACGGATGCCGCCGCGGGCGCGCGACGCGCACGATGCGCTGGTGGACGCCCGGGATCAGCTGCGCCGATACCGGCTGATCATGTCTGCCGAGGACCAGCCCTGAGCGCTCGAAAAGCGCACGGGCAACGACGTTCGCCCTGATCAAGGGTCGGCGGGCCCCGGTTACCATGGACCGATGAACTGGACCGTCGACATACCGATCGACAAGCTGCCGCCGCTGCCACCGTTGCCGCCCGACCTGCGGACCAGGTTAGATGCCGCGCTGTCCAGGCCGGCCGCTCAGCAACCCAGCTGGCCGGCCGAGAAGGCCGCGGCGATGCGCACGGTCCTGGAGAGTGTGCCGCCGGTGACCGTGCCGTCGGAGATCGCCCGGCTGCAAGAGAACCTGGCCCAGGTCGCACGAGGCGAGGCGTTCCTGCTGCAGGGCGGCGACTGCGCGGAGACGTTCGTCGACAACACCGAACCCCACATCCGGGGCAATATCCGCGCCCTGCTGCAGATGGCTGTGGTGCTCACCTACGGTTCGAGCCTGCCGGTGGTCAAGGTGGCCCGCATCGCCGGCCAGTACGCCAAGCCCCGGTCGGCCGACCTCGACGCGCTGGGTCTGAGGTCCTACCGCGGCGACATGATCAACGGTTTCGCCCCGGAAGCCGCAGTGCGTGAGCACGACCCCTCGCGGCTGGTACGGGCCTACGCCAACGCCAGCGCAGCGATGAACCTGGTGCGAGCGCTGACGTCGTCGGGGCTGGCGTCACTGCACCTGGTCCACGACTGGAACCGGGAATTTGTCCGGACCTCGCCGGCCGGCGCCCGTTATGAGGCGCTGGCCACCGAGATCGACCGCGGGCTGAAGTTCATGAGCGCCTGCGGAGTGGCCGACCGCAATCTGCAAACCGCCGACATCTACGCCAGCCACGAGGCTTTGGTGCTCGACTACGAGCGGGCCATGTTGCGCTTGGCGGAGGACGCAAACGGGGAGCCGCAGCTGTACGACCTGTCGGCGCATACCGTGTGGATCGGCGAGCGCACCCGGCAACTCGACGGCGCGCACGTCGCGTTCGCCGAGGTGATCGCCAACCCGATCGGCATCAAGTTGGGCCCGACAATCTCCCCGGAGTTGGCCGTCGAGTACGTCGAGCGGCTTGACCCGAACAACACGCCCGGGCGGCTGACGCTGGTGAGCAGGCTGGGCAACAACAAGGTGCGCGACGTGCTGCCGCCGATCGTGGAGAAGGTCCAGGCCACCGGCCACCAGGTGATCTGGCAGTGTGACCCGATGCACGGCAACACCCATGAATCGTCCACCGGCTACAAGACCCGGCATTTCGACCGCATCGTCGACGAGGTGCAGGGTTTCTTCGAGGTGCATCGCGCGCTGGGCACGCATCCGGGCGGCATCCACGTCGAGATCACCGGCGAGAACGTCACCGAGTGTTTGGGTGGCGCGCAAGACATTTCGGACACGGACTTGGGCGGCCGCTATGAGACGGCGTGTGATCCGCGACTGAACACCCAGCAGTCGCTGGAGTTGGCGTTCCTGGTCGCGGAGATGCTGCGCGACTAGTAGCGCGAGCAGACGCAAAAGCCCCCGCACGCTCGGCGTGTCGGCGGCTTTTGCGTCTGCTCGCCACACCGTTACAGCAGTCCGCCCAGGTTGCTGCCGATCGTCCATGCCGCCGTCGCAACCAACCCGGTGATCGCCACGACGAGCGCCACCCAGACCAGCACCATGCGCCGGGCGTGCTGGCGTGCCCAGACGAATTCGCTCATCGCGATGCCGGCGAATTGGCCCGAGACGGGTTCGTATTCGTATTCGTATTCGTCGGGTTCTGATTCGGGCGCGGCCGGTCGTCGCGGCTCGGACCAGTCCCCGGGTCCGCGGGTGAACTGACGGGTGGGGTGGCGAACCGGTGCCCGGACGGCCGGCTGGACGGCCGGGTTGGCGGCGGGCTGGGCGGCCGGCGCAGCGGCGGGCGGCGGCGGAGCGGCGTGATGCTGGCTCATTTGACTGCGGTGCAGCGCCGCCGAGCGGTGCTGAGCCGAGTTGCGCGGCGCCGGCATCCGGAAGTCCGGCAGCGCCAGCTCTTCGGCGACCGCGTCCACGTCGGCGGCCATCTCGATCGCGTCGGCGTACCGGCGGGCCGGGTCGCGGGCGCTCGCTCGGGCCACCAGCTCGTCGAATTGCGGGGGCACACCGCCGATCGCGAGACTGGGCCGCGGCACATCGGTATCCAGCCGCTGGTAGGCGATCGACAGCGCCGAGTCACCGGTAAACGGTGTGCGCCCGGTCAGCAGCTCGTAGGTAAGGATCCCGGCAGCGTAGACGTCGCTGCGGGGGCCGGCATTGCCGTCACGGACCTGCTCGGGGGACAGGTAGGCAGCGGTTCCCAGAATGACGCTCGAGGACGTGATTCCAGCAGCGGCCACGGCGCGTACCAACCCGAAATCGGCGATCTTGACGTCGCCGTCGTCTGAGATCAACACATTCTCGGGCTTGACGTCGCGATGCACCAGGCCCGCCCGATGCGCGGCCGCCAGCCCGCCCAGCACCGGGCGAAGCGCCGCCACCACGGCATGCGGCGGCATCGGGCCGCGTTCGGCCAGCAGCTCGCGCAGCGTCCCGCCCTCGATCAGCTCCATCACCAGAAACGGGTGCCGGCCATCCAGGCCCTGGTCGTAGACCGCGACCAGCCCAGGGTCCTTCAGCCGGGCGACGGTGCGCGCCTCGAGCTGGAAGCGGGTCAGGAACTGCTCGTCGCCGGCATAGCGAGAGTCCATCACCTTCACCGCGACCGGGCGGTCGAGCCGGACGTCGACGCCACGGTAGACGGTCGAGGTGCCGCCGCTGGCGATCCTGGCCTGGACGAGGTAGCGGCCGTCCAGCAACGTGCTGATCAACGGGTCTCCCGTACCGGCTCCGGCCACGGGGCCATCGTAGGTGCGCGGCGCAATTAGGTGTGGAACCCAGTCAAAGCTAGGAAAAACGTGCGTACCGGGCCACCGACCAGGCTCTACACTTGCGAAGTGGGCAGTATTCCGGCCGGCGACGATGTTTTGGACCCCAACGAGCCAACCTACGACCTCTCCCGGGTCGCCGAGTTGCTTGGAGTGCCCATCAGCAGAGTGCGTCAGCAGCTGCGGGAAGGCCATCTGGTCGCGGTGCGGCGCGACGGCGGGGTGGTGGTACCCCAGGTCTTCTTCACCAACTCCGGTGAGGTGGTCAAAAGCCTCCCGGGGCTGTTGACGATCCTGCATGACGGCGGTTATCGGGACACCGAAATCGTGCGCTGGCTGTTCACTCCCGATCCGTCGCTGACCGTGACCCGCGACGGCACCCGGGACGCCATCTGTAACGCCCGTCCCGTCGATGCGCTACACGCCCACCAGGCTCGGGAAGTGGTGCGCCGGGCGCAGGCTATGGCTTATTAGGGGGCGTGTTCGCGGGCGTATCAATAGCCGGGGTTTCGGACTCGTCCGCCGCAGCGCGCGAATCCGGCGCACGGTGCAGGCTGTACCAGGCAAGCAACGCGCAGGTGGTGGCGATCGAGACATGCAGCCATGAGTACATCCCGTGCGATCCGTCGGGTTTGAAGATCACCATGACCCAGGTCGAAAACCCGGCGATGGCCGCGATTGCACTTCGTGACTGGGCCAGCGCCGCCGCCGCCGCCAGCGGCCAGGAGTAGTACCAGGGCAGGGCGGCGGGAACGAACAACACCACGATCAGCATCGACCACGCGATGCCGGTCAGCGCGGCCCGGTCGTCGCGGCGGAACCGCCACCACAGCAGCGGCAGCGACACGGCGATGATCGCGATCCCGATGAGCCGGGTCGTGCGCAACAGGGCGTAGAAGTCGATCGCGAAGAACCCGCTGCCAAGCGCGTGGATCAGGTTCGCCGCCGCGGTCGGCACGGTCAGCCAGTTGATGATCTTCACCGAGCCGGCCAACGCGGCCAGCCACCCCAAACCGACGCCGGCCACCGCGGACAGCGCCCCGAACACCACGGCGAAGATCGCCAGCGCCGTCGCGGTGGCCGCCAGGAAGGCCTGGGCGGGTCGGTATCCCCGTCGGTCGCGCAGGTGGCGCATCCACACCCAGACCAGGAAGGGCAACGAAATTCCGGCGGTCGCTTTGACCGCGATCGCGACCGTGAGCACGGTGATACCCAGCACGTTGCGGCCGCCGAAGGTCAGCGCGATGCCGGCGGTCATCAGGCCCACCATCAGCATCTCGTTGTGCACCCCGCCCATCAGATGGATCAGCACCAGTGGGTTGAGGACGCAGATCCACAGGGCGGTTGGGCCGTCGGCGCCGAGATGGTGGGCAAGTCGGGGAGTGGCCCAGATCAGCAGTGCCAGTCCGGGCAGCATGCACAAGCGCAGCAGCATGGTTCCGACGATCACATGATCGCCGGCCACGATCGTGACCGACTTCGCGATCAGAATGAACGCCGGACCGTACGGCGCGGTGGTGATGGTCCAAATGGGACTCACGTTGTCCAACAACGTATTCGGGTTAGCCACCGGACCGACTGCATAGGGGTCGAAGCCGTCACGCAGTAGCGCGCCCTGGGCCAGATATGAGTAGGTATCACGGCTGAAGACGGGCACCGAAAGCAGCAACGGCGCCAACCAGAAGCCGGTGGTGGCTCTCATCATGAACTCGGTGGCTGCGTTAGGACCGGGGCCGGCGAGGACGCGTCGGCCCAGTGCCAGCCACGCGATCAGCATCAGACCCACACCGGCCCACAACACAATCGACGACAGCACCAGCCCGTGGCCGAAGCGCAGCCACGACAGGTGGAGATATTCGAGCAGCGGGTCGTGCGGCTTGGTGCTGCCTGCACCCAGCCCGCCCATCGTGATCAGCACGGCTCCCAAAAAGCCCAGTCGCGCCGGGCCGGCCTCTGCCGCGGTGGCGAACCTACGCAACTGCGAAAGATATTGGGCGAAACCCTCTTTCGTCGAGGCGGAGGTGGTTTCCGGTGGGCGGGTCGGCGTGGTCATCGGTGTCAGGCGGATCGGTTCGTGGCCATCTTGGCCAGTTCGGACAGCCCGGATTTGGCCGCTGCGTTGATGGGTGCGGCCGCCAGCGTGGTCATGGCCCGTTGGGTGAGCGTGGCGATGCGGTTCTCGGCCGCGGCCAGGGCGCCCACCGATTCGATGACGTTGCGCAGTTCGCCCACCTGGGCGTCCGTCAAAGCAGTGCCGATCGAGGTGCGTAACAGGTTGGCCGCCAAGGGATCCGACTTGTCAGCCAATGCCATCGCCTCGGCAACCAGCACGGTGCGTTTGCCGGATCGCAGGTCGTCGCCGGACGGCTTTCCCGTTACCGCTGGGTCCCCGAACACGCCGAGCACGTCGTCACGTAGCTGGAATGCCACACCCAGGTCGGCCCCGAACTGACCGAAGATGGCCGCGATATCGGGCCGGTCGGCGGCCGCCGCCAGCCCCAGCTGTAGCGGTCGCGTCACCGTGTAGCACGCGGTCTTGAAGGTGGCGACGGACAGCGCGGAGGCGATCGACTCCGCGGCGCTGGCCTCGGCGACGATGTCGAGGTACTGACCGCCCAGCACCTCGGTGCGGATGTCGGCCCAAACCCGCTGCACCCGACGCTGGGCGTCGGGCGGCAGGTCCGCCCGCGACACCATGTCGTCGGCCCAGGCTTGTGCCAAGTCGCCGGCGAGGATGGCTGCCGATATGCCGAACTGATCCGCCGACCCCCGCCAGCTGCGGTCGCGGTGCAGCGCCGCGAAGTGCACGTGGGCCGTCGGCTTGCCGCGGCGCGTCGAGGACTCGTCGATCACGTCGTCGTGCACCAGCGCGAAGGCGTGTAGCAGTTCCAGCGCGGAGAACAGCTGCAGCACACCGGGGTCGGGATCCCCGATGGCCACCGCGCGCCAGCCCCAGTAGGCGAAGGCCGGCCGCAGCCGCTTGCCGCCGCTGAGGACGAAGTCTTCGAGCCCGGCGATCAAAACGCCGAACTCGCTGCCTTCAAAGCCACCTTCAGCGCCACCTTCAGCGCCACCTTCAGCGCCACCTTCAGAGCCATCTATGTAGGCCGCCTCATCGCGGCGGTCGTGCAAATACCGGCGCAGTTGGTCGGTGATGGCGCTGGCCAACTCGACGGTTGCCGCTGCTTCGACGCTCAGCGCGGCGCCCCTTCCTCGCTCGGCGTGTCCCCCCTTGTTCGGGAGGCCCGACAAGTGTATTCGCCACGGGCACCGGTTCGTCGTGGCGATCCAAATTGCTGCGACCCGCTCGCTATTCCCCCGCAAGCGGGTGGTACCCCCACGCCTAAGCTGGCGTGGGTATCTGGGTCAGCCGGCCCGCCGCTGAGGAAAAGGAGCCGTGTGACCCTCAACACCATCGCGCTCGAGCTGGTGCCGCCCAACTGCGACGGCGGTCAGGAGAAGGCAGCCCAAGATGCGCGCAAAGTGGTGCAGTACTCCGCCGAATCCGGGCTCGACGGACAGATTCGGCACGTGATGCTTCCGGGGATGATCGCCGAGGAGGACGATCGGCCGGTCCCGATGAAGCCGAAGCTGGACGTGCTGGATTTCTGGTCGATCATCTCACCGGAGTTGCCGGGGTTGAAGGGCTTGTGCACTCAGGTCACCGCGTTCATGGACGAGGCCACCCTGCGCGACCGGCTCGCCGACCTGACCGCTGCCGGAATGGAGGGCGTGGTTTTCGTCGGCGTGCCGCGCACCATGAACGACGGTGAGGGGTCCGGCGTCGCACCGACCGATGCCCTGTCGATCTATCGCCAGCTGGTGCCCAACCGAGGTGTGATCGTGATCCCCACTCGGGACGGTGAGCAAGGCCGGTTGAATTTCAAGTGCAATCAGGGCGCGAACTATGGCATGACCCAGTTGTTGTATTCCGACGCAATCGTGGACTTTCTTACCGACTTCGCCAAGAACACCGATCACCGGCCCGAAATCCTGCTGTCGTTTGGCTTCGTGCCCAAGGTGGAGACCCGCGTCGGGCTGATCAATTGGCTAATCCAGGATCCGGGAAACGCCGCGGTGGCTGATGAGCAGGCGTTCGTCAAAAGGTTGGCCGCCAGCGAGCCCGCCCAGAAGCGCCGGCTTATGGTCGACCTCTACCAGCGGGTGATCGACGGTGTCGCCGATCTGGGTTTTTCGCTGAGCATCCATTTCGAGGCGACATATGGCGTTTCCGCGCCGGCTTTCGAGACTTTCGCAGCGATGCTTGCCTACTGGTCACCGGCGCAGCAGGTGCAGGGCTGACCGTGGGCTAACCGGGTTTTTGCTCGCGGGGTGCGGTGATCCGCTCGGAGCGGTCCCGGCTGATCCAGGCGAGCAGCGCCACCACGCCGGCGGCCGCTAACGACCCGATACCCAGCCAGATGCCTGCCCCGGTGAAGGAACGGGTATTGGGATCGGTGTATCGAGCCTGTGCGGTCATTGTGCTGACAACGCCCGGTTTGAGCTTCCACTGCACAGCGTCGGGCTCGATGCGGTCGCCGTTGGTGGAGGTCACGGGTCCGGGGAAGGAGATGGTCAACTCGACGTCGGCTTCGGGATCGGTCAGTGATGTCAGATCCACCCGGCCTTCCAGTATCACCACGTTGCCGTTTCGGCGCAGCGACAAACTCACTCCGGCGGCGTCGGAATTCATATGGGCCAGCTGCGGCAACTCGGAGAAGGTCAGATCGGAAAACACCGCTTGCGACCCGACATAGCCGTCGCTGTCGTAGTTCGAGACCGCCACTTTCTGACTGAACGGCACATTGCCGTCCAGCTGCGGGCCGGTGTCCTTGGAAGTTTTTGGCTTCGCCGCGGCGATGATCTCGCCGGACACCAGGTCATCGGGCGAGATTGTGAGCGAGGCTCTCACCCGCAGGCATCCGCTGGCCAGGGGAACAAGAAGCAGCAGCATCGCGACGGCCAGCACGCGGCGCCGCCGAGCGGTGGATCCCCTGGTGGGGAGCGTGAGGAGCGGGGGCAAGGTGGCGCGCACCAGGTCATCGTGCCAGACCGGCGCGGCGCCTTGGCGGGCCGTCCTACAGCGCGCGTCCTACAGCGCGCGTCCTACAGGGGAAGCGTGCGGCCCAGGATGGCGAAGGGTCGCGGGTCGCCGGCGAAGTGGTAGCGGCGGATGATGTCGGTGAAGCCCAGTCGCCGGTACAAGCGCCATGCCCGGTTGGACTCACCGTTGGTTTCTGGGGTGGAGAGTAGGACGTTCCGCTCGCCGCGACCGGCGAGCAGCCGGCGGGCCAATGCCTCGCCGATGCCGCGGCCCTGCGCACGAGGGTGGATGTGTAATTCGGTCAACTCGAAGTAGCTGGTCATCAGCGCGGTGATTTCCTGGGGTGGCAGGCCGCCGCGTTGCAGGCCCAGCACAACCTGCTGCTGCCACCACTGACCGGGTGCCCCGGGGTAGCCGTAGGCCACGCCGAGCAGCGGCGCGTCGCTCAGTTCGGCCGCCGACGGCGTATTCGCATCAGGAGGGTTGTCGGCTGCCACCGCTCCCTCAGCTGCCGCGGTTTCGTCGAGCTCTACCGCGCCCACCGCCTGCCAGCCGCGCCGCCGGATGTGCTCCATCCACATGGCGGCGCGCTGATTCTCGGTACCGCGCGGGTAGCGCATCGCATCGACGTACACCCCCAGGGCGTCCTTGAGACGGCGCTCCATTTCGCTCGGCGGCAGATCGATGAGGAATATCGCCAACTCGCGGTGTCCTCCTCGCAATGCTTCGGGCATTGATCCGGTGGGCTGTTTCTATCGCCATTATCAGGCGCGTTGGCCGACGATCGACGAGTGGTCGCGTTAACCCGGCCCGCTTCCAGCAGCGCTTCGAAACCCACCGCGGTTGCGGGCCGCGTCGTCGTCCTGGCGCGCCTTCGATAGAATCGCCGTCGAACCAGTGGTACGGCGCAGATTGAGCTCGTATCATCTGAGTTAGTTGCTCTTACAACGGGCATCCGCGTGATATCGATAGTTACGTGTCAGTTTGTCGGCAAGGAGGGACGAATGCCACTCTCCGATCATGAGCAGCGGATGCTCGATCAGATCGAGAGCGCTCTCTATGCCGAAGACCCCAAATTCGCCTCGAGTGTCCGCGGTGGGGGGTTCCGCGCCCCGAGCGCACGGCGCCGGCTGCAGGGCGTCGCGTTGTTCGTCATCGGTCTGGGTATGCTGGTTTGCGGCGTCGCGTTCAAGGAAACCATGATCGGAAGTTTCCCGATCCTCAGCGTTTTCGGCTTCGTCGTGATGTTCGGTGGGGTGGTATTTGCCATCACGGGTCCGCGGTTGTCGGGCCGGGCGGATCATTCCGGATCGGCGCCCGGGGCGTCGCGCCAGCGTCGTAGCAAGGGCGCCGGGGGCTCATTCACCAGTCGCATGGAGGACCGGTTCCGTCGTCGCTTCGATGAGTAAGCGGAGCCAAACCTAACGGGGCAGCCAATGGCTGCCCCGTTTTTTCGTGTCGTGCCCACGATGCAGGCTTGTGCGGGCTCGCGCAGGTTCGGGGAGGCCTGGGAGCCCTGGGAAGCCCTGAGAGGCTCGGGGGCCCAACCGAGTCCCAATCGAGTCGCAATTGAGCCCCGATTGAGCCCACTGGGCCCGATTTAGGCCCCACTTCGCCCCACTCGGGTCACCGGTACCGACCTCACGCCCTTGAAATGGGGTTTTGCCGCGTCGCAGCTGAGCTGCATGGTGGCCCCAGGGGGCGCTGCGGCGACTCGACGTGGAGGATGTGCCCGAAACGTGACCCCGACACCCTGTAAATGGGTGCGAATGGGGTGATGTGGGGGATTGTGGGGTATGGTGGCCGGAGTGTTTTGGGAGTGTTTTGGGCAGGTATTTGGGCGAGCCCGAGCGGGTCTGGGCGGGAGGTGACGCTGGGTGTTTCTCGGCACCTACACGCCCAAGCTCGACGACAAGGGGCGGCTCACGTTGCCCGCCAAATTCCGCGACGCGCTGGCAGGGGGGTTGATGGTCACCAAGAGCCAAGATCACAGCCTGGCCGTCTACCCGCGGGGGGAGTTCGAGCAGCTGGCGCGCCGCGCGAGTAAGACGTCGCGCAGCAACCCCGAAGCCAGAGCGTTCCTGCGCAACCTCGCCGCCGGCACCGACGAGCAACATCCCGACACGCAGGGCCGGATTACGCTGTCGGCCGACCACCGCCGCTACGCCAACCTTTCCAAGGATTGCGTGGTGATCGGCGCGGTGGATTACCTCGAGATCTGGGACGCGCAGGCCTGGCACGACTACCAGCAGACCCATGAAGAGAACTTCTCCGCGGCCAGCGATGAAGCACTCGGCGACATCATCTGAGGCGCACGCCCGTGCATCGTGGCCTCTGCCCGAACCGGCCCTGGCGTACTTCCCCAACGCCAGGTTCGATCGTTCGGACAGGGACCCGGGTGCAGGGGCTCGTGTCGCCCATCTCGCTAGGGCGGCCCGCCGCGGCTGTTGGGACACCCGGGGAGGTGTTGCGGTGGTTGACAATCCAGAAGATTTCGGGCACCTACCCGTCCTGCAGCAACGTTGCGTCGAGCTGCTCGCCCCGGCACTGACCCGCCACTACTCGGACGGTTCCGAGGCCGTGCTGGTCGACGCCACCATCGGCGCGGGCGGGCACGCGGAGCGGTTCTTGACCGAGTTGCCCCGCCTGCGGCTGATCGGACTCGACCGCGATCCGAACGCACTCGACGTCGCCCGGACGCGGCTGGCGCGATTCGGCGACCGGGTCACGCTGGTGCACACCCGGTATGACGGCCTGGCCGCTGCACTGGCCGAATCCGGTTATGCTGCAGTGGAATCGGTCGACGGCGTGCTCTTCGACCTGGGTGTCTCGTCGATGCAGCTGGACCACGCCGAGCGAGGGTTCGCCTACGCTCAGGACGCGCCGCTGGACATGCGCATGGACCCGGACACACCGCTGAGCGCGGCCGACATCGTCAACACTTACGACGAGGCCGCATTGGCCGATATCTTGCACCGCTACGGCGAGGAGAAGTTCGCGCGCCGCATCGCCGCGCATATCGTCCGGCAGCGTGCCCGTACCCCGTTCACCTCGACCGCCGAGCTGGTCGCCCTGCTCTACCAGGCGATTCCGGCTCCGGCCCGGCGCAGCGGCGGTCATCCGGCCAAGCGCACGTTCCAGGCACTGCGGATCGCGGTCAACGACGAGCTGACCTCGCTGCGCAGCGCCTTGCCCCCGGCACTGGAAGCGCTGACCGTGGCCGGACGCATCGTGGTGCTGGCCTACCAGTCGCTGGAGGACCGGATCGTCAAGCGCGTGTTCGCCGACGCGGTCGCCTCCCGGACGCCGGCGGGACTGCCGGTCGAGCTTCCCGGCCATGGGCCGAGATTTCGCTCGCTCACGCGCGGTGCCGAACGCGCCGATGCCACCGAGATCGAACACAACCCGCGCAGCGCGTCGGTGCGACTACGCGCACTGCAACGGGTCGAGCGTGACACCGAACAGCTGGCAACCGGGAGGGGCGACCGATGAAGGCGACGTCCGATACGCCAAAACGCCGCGACGGTGACCGTCGGGGCGTACGCGACGGCGCCGCACGCACCAGCGGGGGTGTGACGGCCGAATCGGCGTCGTCACGCTGCCGCCGAACACGCGCTGGAAACGCCGCCGCAACGAACGCCGCGAAGAACTCCGCAAAGAACTCGCCCGCCCGCGAGTCCCGGGCGTCAAGGTCTGGACCGCAAACCAGCCCCATCGCCCGGCCGGTCGACAGGCCGGCCCGACCCAAGAGCACCAGCCAGGCCAAGGCGCGGGCCAAGGCCCGGAAAGCCAAGGCGCCCAGGATTGTCCGGCCTCGGTTAAGCGAGCGTCTGGCCGTCCGGCTGGCATCGATCGACCTGCGGCCACGGACCATCGCGAGCAAGGTTCCGTTTGTCGTGCTGGTGATCGGTTCGCTGGGTGTCGGACTGGGCCTGACGTTGTGGTTATCCACCGACTCCGCCGAGCGCTCGTATCAGCTGAGCGACGCCCGCGAGAAGACCCGGATGCTGCAGCAGCAGAAGGAGGCGCTGGAACGCGATGTGCGCGAGGCGGAGTCCGCGCCGGCGCTGGCCGAGGCGGCCCGCAAGCAAGGCATGATCCCGACCAGGGATACCGCCCACCTGGTCCAGGACCCGGCCGGCAACTGGGTGGTCGTCGGCACACCCAAGCCGGCCGACGGCGTGCCGCCGCCGCCGCTGAACACCACGCTGCCCGAAGAAGGCGCGCCGCCGCCAGCGAATCCTCTGCAACCTTCGCAAGCGCCGGTGCTGCCGCCGGAGGTCCCGGTCCGGGTGACACCGGGTCCCGGTGATCCGCCCGCGCCGGCCAGGTCTGGACCGGAGGCGCTGCTGCGCGCCCCCGACGGCTCGACGACGGTGGGCGGTCAGCACCTGCCGCAGGCCGCTCCTCAATTGCCCGGCACGCCCGGCGGCCAGCCCACCGGGCCGGTCGCGGGGGGGATACCGATGCCGGGGCTGCCGGCTCCAGGGGGCGATGTGCATGCTCAGGGACCCGCGGAGGTTCCGGCTCCGGTCGGCGGACTGCCCACCCCAGTGCCCGGTCCAACATCGGGACCCGCCTCGATACATACCGACATGCTGGTTCCGCCGCAAAACACGCCCCCGGCCCAGCGGGCCCAGGTCCCGGCCGGGCCGGGGGATCCGATCATCGCTCTCGTCCCGCAACCGGCGGCCCCCGCCGGCGGCGAGCAGTTCGGCCCGGTCACCGTCACAGCCCCCGGTGCCCCGCGGTGAGACGCCGCGACCACAAGCGGACGCGCCCGTCCCAGTCGAAGCGGTCAGCGCGCGGTCTGCGCAAGCCGCAGCAAGCCAACGACGTCCGGCAACCCAAGCGGTCCCGGAAAACACAGAAAGCCAAGAACATTCGCGAACCCGGCAGGTTCGGAAAAGTCAGAGACGCCAAGAGGTCCCGCGCGGCGGTGCCCGCAACCGCGCTCCCGGCAGGTCACTCAGCTCGGGAGCGGCGCACCCGGGAACTGGTGGAGGTGGGGACGCGCGGTGGGTCATTCGTCTTCCGGCACCGAGCCGGCAATGCGGTCATCTTCGCGTTGCTGATGGTGGCGGCGGCGCAGCTGTTCGTCCTGCAGGTGACAAATGCCCCCACCCTGCGTGCCCAAGCCGCCGGACAACTCAAGGTCACCGACGTCACAAAAGCAGTCCGCGGCAGCATCGTCGACCGCAGAAACGAGCAGCTGGCGTTCACCACCGAATCGCGCGCACTGACTTTCCAGCCGAAGCGGATCCGCACGCAGTTGGAGGAGGCCAAGAAGAAGAATTCGGCCGCCCCCGACCCCGACCAGCGGCTGCGCGACATCGCCAAAGAGATCGCGGGCCGGCTGAACAACAAGCCGGACTTCACGACCGTGCTGAAGAAACTGGAAAGCGGCGACAATTTCACCTATCTGGCGCGCGCCGTCGATCCCGCTGTGGCCGAGGCGATCTCGGCGAAGTATCCAGAGGTCGGCTCCGAGCGGCAGGACCTGCGCCAGTACCCGGGCGGATCGCTGGCGGCCAACATCGTCGGCGGCATCGACTGGGATGGCCACGGGCTGCTGGGTCTGGAGGACTCGCTGGACGCCGTGCTGTCCGGAGCCGACGGTTCGGTGACCTACGACCGCGGGTCCGACGGTGTGGCTATCCCCGGCAGCTACCGCAACAGGCATCGGGCGGTCAACGGTTCGACCGTGCAGCTCACCATTGACGACGACATCCAGTTCTACGTGCAGCAGCAGGTGCAGCAGGCGAAGAACCTGTCCGGGGCGCGCAACGTTTCGGCCGTCGTCCTCGATGCCAAGACCGGTGAGGCGCTGGCCATGGCCAACGACAACACCCTTGACCCGTCGCAGGACATCGGGCGCCAGGGTGACCGGCAGCTGGGCAACCTGGCGGTGTCGTCGCCGTTCGAGCCGGGCTCGGTGAACAAGGTGATCACCGCGTCCTCGGTGATCGAGTACGCGCTGAGCAACCCCGACGAGGTGTTGCAGGTACCCGGCTCGATCCAGATGGGCGGCGTCACAGTGCACGACGCCTGGGAGCACGGGGTAATGCCCTACACCACCACCGGAGTGTTCGGAAAGTCGTCGAACGTCGGCACGCTGATGCTGGCCCAGCGGGTCGGCCCGGAGCGCTATTACGACATGGTCCGCAAGTTTGGGCTGGGTCAGCGCACCAATGTCGGGCTGCCCGGTGAGAGCGCCGGCCTGGTGCCGCCGGTCGACCAGTGGTCGGACAGCACCTTTTCGAACCTGCCTATCGGCCAAGGTCTTTCGATGACCCTGCTGCAGATGACGGGCATGTACCAGGCCATCGCCAACGACGGGCTGCGGATTCCGCCGCGGATCATCAAGGCCACCATCGCACCCGACGGCAGCCGGACCGAGGAACCGCGTCCGGAAGGCGTTCGAGTGGTGTCGCCGCAGACCGCGCAGACCGTGCGGCAGATGCTGCGCGCCGTCGTGCAGCAGGACCCGATGGGCTACCAGCAGGGCACCGGGCCCGCGGCCGCGGTGCCCGGCTACCAGATGGCGGGCAAGACCGGCACCGCGCAGCAGATCAACCCCGCCTGTGGCTGCTACTTCGACAACGTCTACTGGATCACGTTTGCCGGGATGGCGACCGCCGACAATCCCCGCTATGTCATCGGCATCATGATGGACAACCCGGGGCGCAACTCCGATGGCACGCCGGGGCATTCGGCGGCCCCGCTGTTCCACAACATCGCGGGCTGGCTGATGCAGCGCGAGAACGTCCCGCTGTCGCCCGATCCGGGACCGCCGCTGACCTTGCAGGCCACCTAGCCTAGCGGCGGTGGTTTCGTCGGCGGGCGCGCGGCGCGGCGCTTTGCGTCGAGAGTTGCTGGCGTGCTTGAGAACTGGACGTGTATTGCGTGTTCCGCCGCTTTCTGCGAAGGGCGCGCGGTGTGCTACTGCGGTGTGGTTGATGTTGTCGTGTGACTGCAAGATCGCAGATCTCTGACGGGTGCCGCGCCTTTGGGCTTAGGTGCCGCGCTACTGCACCGGCAGTTTCAGCACCCGATTGTTCGCGTGCTCGGCGACGTAGAGGTCGCCGGCGCCATCCACCGCCACACTAATGGGTTCGTGGAGGCCGGTGAACGGCAGCACCTCCTGGGCGGACGCGCCCGCCGGCAGCTTTAGCACCCGATTGTTTCTGAAGTCGGTGATGTAGAGTGTGCCGGCGGAATCCGCCGCCACACCCCAGGGTTCGTTGACGCCGATGAACGGCACAACCTCCTGGGCGGACGAGCCCGCCGGCAGCTTCAGCACCCGATCGTTTCTGAAGTCGGTGACGTAGAGGGTGCCGGCGCCGTCTACCGCCACACCGGCGAGGACGTTGATGCCGGTGAACGGCAGCACCCCCTGGGCTGGTGAGTCGGTCGGCAGCTTCAGCACCCGACTGGTGGCGAGGACGCCGTCGGCGACGTAGATGGTGCCCGCGGTGCTCACCGCTATACCGACGGGGTCGCTAAGGTCGGCGAAGGGCAGCACTTCCTGGGTGGCCGAGCCTGCCGGCAGCTTCAGCACCCGGTTATTGCCAGCGTCGGTGACGTAGAGGGTGCCCGCAGTGTCCACTGCGATACCGATGGGGTGGTTGCGGCCGATGAACGGCAGCACTTCCTGGGTCGCCGAGCCGGCCGGCAACTTCAGCACTCGGTTGTTGTATAAGTCGGCGACGTAGACGTCGCCGGCGCTGTCCACCGCTAAACCCTTGGGTCTGTTGAGGCCGGTGAAGGGCAGCACAATCTGAGCGCCATAGGACCGCGCCGATGATGCCGGGGATGACGACGAGGTCGGGGATGACTGCGATGGCCGGTGTTTGACGAGGGCGGGAATACCGACGGCCGCTGCGATCACGGCGACCAGTGCAATGGCGCCGCCAATGAGCGCGATGGTGCGCCGACTGATCCCACTGGCCAGTGTCGGGGTGTGCGGCGGGGAAGCCGGCGTGGCGGGGGCCGGTGACTCGGGCGCGACGGTCATCGGCTGGGTCGGAACAGGATCGGCGGCCTGCTGCGTCGTTGGCAGGAGCGTGGCAGCCGGCGCCGACCGGGCTATGGGAACGGTGATCGCGTCGCGGGCGGCATCCGCTAACTCGACGGTGGTGGCATACCGGTTGTCGGGGTTTTTGGCATGCCCTTGGCGATCACCGCGTCGAACCTGTGCCGGCACGTCCGGTTGGGTGCTCGACGGTTGCGGTGGCGGGGTGTGGGCGTGGGCGAACATCAGGTGTGCGGTCGTGCTGCCCGCAAAAGGAGGCTCTCCGGTCAGGGCCTCATACAGCACGCACGCCAGCGAGTAGATGTCGGCGCGGGCGTCGTCTTCGGCGTGGGAGTCCAGGCGCTCGGGTGCGATGTAGGCGAAGGTGCCGATCGTGCCGCCGGTCTTGGTCAGTCGGGTGTCGTCGGCGGCGCGGGCGATCCCGAAATCGATCAGGTAGGCGAAGTCGTCGCGATCGAGCAGGATGTTGGAGGGTTTGATGTCGCGGTGGATCAGACCAACCTCCTGGGCGGCGTGCAAGGCCTTGGCGACCTGGTCGATGATGCGCACCGCGCGGTCGGGATCCAGTGGGCCATCGGCCAACACGTCGGCCAGGTCACGGCCGTTGATCAGCCGCATACTGACGAATAGTCGGCCTTCAATCTCCCCATAGTCATGGATCGGGACCACATGCGGAGTATCCAATCGCGCCGCCGCGTGGGCTTCGCGGCGGAACCGCCGCTGAAAATCCTCGTCCTCCGACAGAATTCGCCGGCAGGACCTTGATGGCCACGACCCGATCGGTGACGGTGTCATGAGCCCGCCACACCTCGCCCATGCCGCCGCGGCCCAGCAACTCGATCAGCCGGTAGCGACCGAACGGCGTCCCGTCCGCATCAGCCGACATCGCGGTACTCCGATCGGGGTCACCTCTGGGCCGTGAACGAAATGACGACAGCAATAAGTATTACTAACCTGACCACAGCCTTACGGATTTTCACGGTACTGCGGACCTTCCGCACCCCAAACACGGACCTTCCGCAACGCCAGAAACATCTGCACGCCGGTCCGGCGGCTCCGGTTTCATCGCTGCAGTCCGATGTCGTGTTCGCCCGCGGGTACGAGCGGTCGGCGCCTCGCGACTAAAGTTATTTCTTCAGCAATGCGGGTGTCAGCACCGCGTCAAACCACTGCAGACCGGTCCGATAGTTGTTGCGCTCCCCGGAGCTGGTGGCCACGAAACGTTCAGTCGTGCGTTGTTCGTCGGTGCGGCCTGACGATTGCGAGGAGCTCATCGAAAAGCTGAGGCGGCCGCGCGTCGCAGGCCATTAACAGCTGAAATGGACCTTATCCACCGAATGCGTTGTGCCGGACAGTGGCTTTGCCGTTGCAGGGACCGTCAGTGCGCCGAATCGGTCATTGTCGCTGGTCGGTTCTTGTGGACAGGCCGCTCCCGGTCCGTTCTGATTGAATCCGGGGGCATTGTCATCGACCCGGGGGCGGCGTCTCGTACGAGAATGTTGTACAATGGCAGTACGACATCCAAGTACGGACGAGGAGTCTGGCCCATGACCATCAGCGCAAGTGAAGCCCGACAGCGCCTCTTCCCGCTACTCGAACAAGTCAATACCGACCACGTACCCGTGCGCATCACATCCAAAGCCGGAGATGCGGTGCTCATGTCGGCCGACGACTATGACTCGTGGCAAGAAACGGTTTACCTATTGCGTTCACCCGAGAATGCGCGCCGACTCATGGAGGCCGTCGCCCGAGACAAGACCAGCCGCCCCGCACCGGCCCGGTATACGAGGTCGATCGACGAACTCGAGGAGATGGCCGGCGGCGAGGAGTGAGAAGCATCAACTTCGATCCCGACGCCTGGGAGGATTTTCTGTTTTGGTTAGGTTCTGACCGCAGGACGGCCCGACGGATCACCAGACTTATCGGAGAAATCCAGCGCGAGCCGTTCACGGGGATTGGAAAACCAGAACCGCTCAAGGGGGAACTGTCCGGCTACTGGTCCCGTCGAATCGACGACGAGCATCGGCTCGTGTACCGAGCAGACGACAACGAAGTCAAGATCCTGAAAGCCCGATACCACTACTGACAGGTATCAAACGTTAGCGGCGGGTGACGCCATGCGGGGCCGGTCGGCGAGGAGACAAAAGTTGGGCGGTTGGTGTTTAGTCGGTTTGGTTGCGGTGATGAACTCACGGCTACCGATCCGGAGTTGCCAGAATCTTGAACAGCATGTTGTTCACATAGGTGAGGCACTGGACATCGACGCGGTCGTGAAATGCGGCGAGCCGTGTCTTGCGTAGGCTCGTGATGAATCCGGGCGCGGCCCAGGTGTCATCTCCGATAGGCACCCCGAAGCCGGCGGCGGGTTCACCGGTGAATACGGGCGCCACGATAATCGTTGGCTCAGAGGCGATTTCGTTATAGAACGTCGATGACAAGACGAGAACAAGGCGGGCGTCATCAAGGCGCCAGACTTCCCCGCGGCGCGGGTTCATCGGCGCGGTAGCGACTCAAGGTTTTGATCTGCCCACGTTTCTGCGAACGTCACGGCTTCGGGGTTGTTCGACATCCACTCGCCATGGGCTGCGCAACGTCGCTTCATATCCTCTATTTCCAGCAACGATTCGATCCAGGCGTTCATGGATTGCCGGTCGTCCTCCGCATACCGCTTGACCAGTTCGTATTGGTTATCAGACAGGCGCAGAGTGATCGTCTTTGCCATCGCTAGATGATAGCAAGCATTGCCAGCATCGCGTGGTTTCACCGTCGGCGACCTCTTGGGCTCTCGCTGACCTGCGACGTTACCGGCTTCGCGAACGCTCGATGGGCGAACGACAGGTCGCCTGAATCCGGCGTGACCCAGCCGAAGGATGGCCGGCGGTCGTGCTCATGCCAGCCGGCAGCGCCAACGGCCAATCGCGCGTCACGACGCGGCGCCGTCCTAGGTAGGGTCATGGCCGATCATGGCTTTCACGCGGCGTCAAGCATCGGAGGGAGGTGACCCGGGTGTTGCCCACTGGGCTCAGTCCCAGCCGCGGTGCGGGCGTGCGGCTGCCCGCGCTTGCCGCGCAGGTCGGCGCAGTCCTGGCCGGAAGCCCGGATCAGCCCCCAGATCGAGCCGCCTTCGTCCCGGACATACCGGTCACCGGTGTGACGTTGCGTGCCCAAGATGTGCTGCCGGGCGACCTCTTCGCAGCCCTGCCCGGCTCGACCACCCACGGCGCCCGGTATGCCGGCGACGCGATCAAGCGCGGTGCCGTCGCGGTGCTCACCGACGGTGCCGGGGTCGCTGAGATGGGCGCTCAGGCAGGCGCATTGCCGACCCTGGTGCACCCCGCACCCCGCAGCGTGCTCGGCGGCCTGGCCGCCACCGTCTACGGGCATCCGTCCGACCGCATGACGGTCATCGGGATCACCGGGACGTCCGGCAAGACCACCACGACCTATATGGTCGAGGCCGGCCTGCGGGCGGCCGGGCGAACGGCGGGGCTGATCGGCACTATCGGCATCCGGGTCGACGGCGCCGACATCCCCAGCGCACTGACCACCCCGGAGGCCCCCGCGCTGCAGGCGATGCTCGCGGCGATGGCCGAACGTGGGGTGGACACCGTGGTCATGGAGGTGTCCAGTCACGCGCTGACCCTGGGCCGGGTGGACGGAACACATTTCGCGGTGGGTGGTTTCACCAATTTGTCTCGCGACCACCTCGACTTTCACCCCAGCATGGCCGACTACTTCCAGGCCAAGGCGGCCTTGTTCGACCCGGACTCGTCGCTGCGTGCCCACACCGTGGTGGTGTGTGTCGACGACGACGCCGGGCGCAAGATGGCGGCACTGGCCGGTGACGCGATCACCGTCAGTGCCTCTGAAGAGTCCGAAGAACCCGAAGTACCCGCCCGGCCCGCACACTGGCGCGCCATGGACGTGGCGCCGATGGGAGCCGGCGGACTGGGGGTACCACCCGCTTGCGGGGGCGAATTCACCGTCGTTGACCCGGCCGGCGTGCAGCACCGGGTCGGCATCCGGCTACCCGGCCGCTACAACATCACCAATTGTCTTGTCGCACTAGCGATTCTAGACGCGGTGGGAGTGTCCCCGGAACAGGCGTCGCCGGGACTGCGGGAAACTCGGGTCCCGGGGCGGTTGGAGCAAATCGACCGTGGCCAGGATTTTCTGGCGCTGGTCGACTACGCGCACAAGCCGGAGGCGCTGCGGGCCGTGCTAACCACCCTGCGGCACCCGGGCCGCCGGCTGGCGGTGGTGTTCGGCGCCGGCGGCGACCGCGACCGGGGCAAGCGGGCGCCGATGGGCCGGATCGCCGCCGAGCTGGCCGACTTGGTGGTCGTCACCGACGACAACCCGCGCGGTGAGGACCCCGCGTCAATCCGTCGCGAGATCCTGGCCGGCGCCGCCGAACCCGACGGTGCGACCCAGGTGATCGAAATCGGCGACCGGCGCGAGGCGATCGAACACGCGGTCGCCTGGGCAAGGCCGGGCGATGTGGTTGTGATCGCAGGCAAGGGTCATGAAACCGGGCAGCGCACCGGCGGGCACACCCGCCCATTCGACGACCGGGTGGAGTTGGCCCGGGCTTTGGAGGCCTTGGGGGCCCGCCAGTGATCGACCTGACCATTGCCCAGGTCGCCGAGATCGTCGGTGGGACGCTGGCCGATATCTCGCCCGAGGCCGCTGGCGAACGACTCATCACCGGGACCGTCGAGTTCGACTCGCGGGCCATCGGCCCGGGCGGGCTGTTCCTGGCGCTGCCGGGGGCGCGTTCCGACGGGCATGACCACGCGGCGTCGGCGGTAGCGGCCGGCGCGGTCGCCGTGCTGGCGGCCAGGCCGGTCGGGGTTCCGGCCATCGTGGTTTCCCCCGAACCGCGAGACAGCCGCGCCGGGGTGCTCGAGCATGACGCCGACGGATCCGGCGCGGCGGTGCTGGCCGCACTGGCCAAGCTGGCCAGGGCGGTGGCCGCGGAGCTGGTGGCGGGCGGGCTGACCATCATCGGGATTACCGGCTCGTCGGGAAAGACCTCGACCAAAGACTTGGTGGCCGCCGTGCTCGAGCCGCTCGGCGAGGTGGTGGCCCCGCCGGGGTCGTTCAACAACGAGCTGGGCCATCCCTGGACGGTGTTGCGCGCAACGCGGCGCACCGACTACTTAATCCTGGAGATGTCGGCCCGCCACCCCGGCAACATCGCGGAGCTGGCGGCGATCGCCCCGCCGGCAATCGGGGTGGTCCTCAACGTCGGCGCCGCGCATCTGGGTGAGTTCGGCTCCAGTGAGGCCATCGCACGGACCAAAGCTGAACTGCCGCAGTCTGTTCCACCATCGGGTGTGGTCATCCTCAACGTCGATGACTCGGCGGTGGCGGCGATGGCCGAGGTGACAGCCGCCCGGGTGGTCCGGGTGAGCCGTGGTGATTCGGGATCCCCGACCGCCCCGACCGCCCCGGACGTGTGGGCCGGTCCGGTGTCGCTGGACCAACTGGCCCGGCCGCGCTTCGCCATGCACACCAAAAGCGGAGAAGCCGAGGTGCAGCTCGGCGTTTATGGCGATCATCAGGTCGCCAACGCGCTGTGCGCGGGTGCGGTCGCGCTGGAATGCGGCGCCGGCGTGGAGCAGGTAGCGGCCGCGCTGGCCCAAGCGGGGCCGGTATCGCGGCACCGGATGCAGGTGACCACCCGCGCCGACGGGGTGACGGTGATCGACGACGCCTACAACGCCAACCCCGACTCGATGCGCGCCGGGCTGCAGGCGCTGGCCTGGATAGCCCACGGCGGCGCCCGGCCCAAGAAAAGACGCAGTTGGGCGGTGCTGGGGGAGATGGCCGAGCTCGGCGAGGATGCGATAACCGAGCACGACCGCATCGGCCGGCTGGCGGTGCGCTTAGATGTGTCTCGACTCGTTGTCGTCGGAATGGGGAGGTCGATGAGCGCCATGCACCACGGAGCCGTCATGGAGGGCTCGTGGGGCTCGGAAACTGATCCAGGGGCCGATAGAGGGGCCGTCAACGTCGCCGACGCCGACGCCGCCCTGGCATTGTTGCGGGCCGAACTGCAACCCGGAGACGTGGTCCTGGTCAAGGCGTCGAACGCGGCCGGCCTGGGGGTGCTGGCCGACGCTCTTGCCGCTGAGGGCACGGAAGGCACCGCAGCGGGGACGGCCGGCGGGGTTCGCCCATGAGACAGATCCTCGTCGCCGTCGCCGTCGCGCTGACCGTGTCGATCCTGTTGACCCCGGCGCTGATTCGGCTGTTCACCAAGCAGGGATTCGGCCATCAAATCCGTGCGGACGGCCCGCCCAGCCACCACACCAAACGCGGCACGCCGTCAATGGGTGGGGTGGCGATCCTCGCCGGCATCTGGGCGGGCTACCTGGGCACTCACCTGGCCGGGCTGGCGTTCGACGGCGAAGGCATGTCCGCGTCGGGCTTATTGGTGCTGGGTCTGGCCACCGCGCTGGGCGGCGTCGGGTTCGTCGATGACCTGATCAAGATCCGCAGATCGCGCAACCTCGGCTTGAACAAGACGGCCAAGACGGTCGGGCAGATCACCTCCGCGGTGCTGTTCGGCGTGCTGGTGTTGCAGTTCCGCAACGGCGCCGGCTTGACACCCGGCAGCGCGGATCTGTCCTACGTGCGTGAAATCGCCACCGTCACACTGGCTCCCGGACTGTTCGTGCTGTTTTGCGTGGTCATCGTCAGCGCCTGGTCGAACGCGGTCAACTTCACCGACGGCCTGGACGGGCTGGCGGCCGGGAGCATGGCGATGGTCACGGGCGCGTATGTGCTGATCACCTTCTGGCAATACCGCAACGCGTGCGTTACCGCGCCCGGCCTGGGCTGCTACAACGTGCGCGATCCGTTGGACCTGGCGCTCATCGCGGCCGCGACCGCCGGCGCCTGCATCGGCTTTTTGTGGTGGAATGCCGCGCCGGCCAAGATCTTCATGGGTGACACCGGGTCGCTGGCGCTGGGCGGAATCATCGCGGGGTTGTCGGTTACCAGCCGCACCGAACTCCTCGCGGTGGTGCTCGGTGCGCTGTTCGTCGCCGAAATCATGTCCGTGGTGGCGCAGATCCTGGCCTTTCGCACCACCGGGCGCCGGGTGTTCCGGATGGCGCCGTTTCACCATCATTTCGAGTTGGCCGGCTGGGCCGAAACCACGGTGATCATTCGTTTTTGGCTGCTCACTGCAATCACCTGCGGCCTGGGCGTGGCCCTGTTCTACGGTGAGTGGCTAGCCGCGGTCGGCGCCTGACGTGCTCGAACCGCTGGCGTCGGGCAAGCCCGTGCTGGTGGCCGGAGGTGGGGTCACCGGGCGGGCTGTGCTGGCGGCGCTGGTGCGGTTCGGCGCGACGCCAACGCTCTGCGACGACGACCCGGCCACCCTGCGCCGGTTCGCGGACAGCGGAGCGACGACCGTGACCGCCTCGATCGCCACGCAGCAGATCTCCGATTACGACCTGGTGGTGACCAGTCCCGGCTTTTCACCGACGACGCCCGTGCTGGCGGCCGCGGCGACGGCGGGTGTGCCCATCTGGGGCGATGTGGAGTTGGCCTGGCGGCTGGACGCCGCGGGGTATTACGGGCCGCCCCGCCGCTGGCTGGTGGTTACCGGCACGAACGGCAAGACGACGACGACGTCGATGCTGCACGCCATGTTGACCGCCGCGGACCGGCGCAGCCTGCTGTGCGGCAACATCGGCAGCCCGGTGCTGGACGTGCTGGGGGAGTCCAGCACGTCCAACACAGAGCTGCTGGCCGTCGAACTGTCCAGTTTCCAGCTGCATTGGGCGCCGTCGCTGCGGCCCGAGGCTGGCGTGGTGCTCAACATCGCCGAAGACCATCTGGACTGGCATGCCACGATGGCCGAATACACCGCGGACAAGGCCCGGGTGCTGGGTGGCCGGGTGGCGGTGGTCGGGCTGGACGACGGCCGGGCGGCGGCGCTGCTGGATACCGCGCCGGCGCCGGTGCGGGTCGGCTTCCGGCTCGGTGCGCCTGCCGTTGGCGAACTCGGGGTGCGCGACGGCCAGCTGGTGGATCGCGCCTTCGCCGACGACCTGGTGCTGCTGCCGGCCGCGTCGATACCGGTGCCGGGCCCCGTCGGGGTGCTCGACGCGCTGGCCGCTGCGGCGCTGGCCCGCAGCGTTGGTGTTCCTGCCGAAGCGATCGCGGCGGCGGTCGCGTCGTTTCGGGTGGGCCCGCATCGCTCTGAGGTGGTGGCCGTCGTGGACGGGATCAGGTACGTCGACGACTCCAAGGCCACCAACCCGCACGCCGCCGAGGCATCTGTGCTGGCCTATCCCCGGGTGGTTTGGGTGGCCGGCGGTCTGCTCAAGGGCGCATCGCTGGACGCGGAGGTCGCTCGAATGGCGTCGCGGCTGGTCGGCGCGGTGCTCATCGGCCGAGATCGAGCGGTGGTTGCCGAGGCGTTATCGCGACACGCGCCCGATGTCCCCGTCGTCCATGTTGTGACAGGCGAGGATGCTGATATGCATGCGACTGCTGAGGCTTCTGTTATTAAAGTGACAAAAGTTGATGATTCGGGCGAGGCCATCGGCACGCGCGTGATGACCGCGGCCGTGGCCGCGGCCCGGGACCTGGCCGGGCCCGGCGACACCGTGCTGCTGGCACCGGCCGGCGCGTCGTTCGACCAGTTCACCGGTTACGCCGAACGTGGCGACGTGTTCGCGGCCGTCGTGCGCACGGACCCGGTAGGCGGGTGTGGCTAACGCGCTGACCCGGGTGCTGCGCCGGGCCAAGAAACCAAGCGAGGCGAAAACAGCCGAGGCCGACCAGACGCAAGACGTCGAGGCGGTGACCGACGACGACGAGGCGGCCCCCGAGACCCCAGTGACCCCAGCGGGCACCAAAACTTCGGCGGCTTCGGTTTCTTCGGCGGCTTCGGTTTCTTCGGCGGCGTCGGCCGGTGCGGCCGGGGCGGCAGAAAGCGGCCCGCGGAGCCGGTTCGGTGCCTGGCTGGGTCGGCCCATGACCTCGTTTCACCTCATCATTGCCGTCGCCGGGTTGCTGACGACGCTCGGTCTGATCATGGTGCTGTCGGCCTCCGGCGTGCGGTCCTACGGCGACGACGGATCGGCGTGGGTGATTTTCGGCAAACAGGTCTTGTGGACGGTTATCGGTTTGATGGCCGGCTACACCTCATTGCGGATGTCGGTGCGGTTCATCCGGCGCGTCGCGTTCTCCGCTTACCTGATCACCATCATCTTGCTGGTGCTGGTGCTCGTTCCGGGGATCGGTAATCTCGCCAACGGCTCCCGCAAGTGGTTTGTGGTCGCCGGCTTCTCGATGCAACCGTCCGAGTTGGCCAAAATCGCGTTCGCCATCTGGGGTGCGCATCTGCTGGCCGCCCGCCGCCTGGAACGCGCGTCGCTGCGCGAGATGCTGATTCCGTTGCTGCCGGCCGCCGTCATCGCGCTGGGGCTGATCGTGGCCCAGCCCGACCTCGGGCAGACCGTGTCGCTGGGCATCATCCTGTTGGCCCTACTCTGGTACGCCGGGCTGCCGCTGCGGGTGTTCGGCTCGTCGCTGGCAGCGGTCTTCATCGCGGGGGCAATCCTGGCGATGTCCGCCGGTTACCGTTCAGACCGGGTACGGTCCTGGCTCAACCCCGAGACCGACCCGCAGGACACCGGCTACCAGGCGAGGCAGGCCAAGTTCGCGCTGGCCCACGGCGGCGTCTTCGGCGACGGCCTGGGCCAGGGGACCGCCAAGTGGAACTACCTGCCCAATGCGCACAACGACTTCATCTTCGCGATCATCGGCGAGGAGCTTGGCTTTATCGGCGCATTCGGGCTCCTGGCGCTCTTCGGGCTGTTCGCATACACCGGGATGCGGATCGCGCGTCGGTCGGCCGACCCGTTCCTGCGGTTGCTGACGGCCACCACGACGATGTGGGTGCTCGGGCAGGCGTTTATCAACATCGGCTACGTGATCGGGGTGCTGCCGGTCACCGGCCTACAGCTGCCACTCATCTCTGCTGGCGGAACATCAACGGCTGCAACGCTTTTCATGATGGGCATCATGGCTAACGCGGCTCGCCATGAACCGGAGGCGGTGGCGGCGCTGCGGGCCGGGCGCGACGACAAGGTGAACCGGCTGCTGCGGCTGCCGCTGCCCGAGCCGTATCTGCCGAGCCGTATCGAGGCGTTTCGTGACCGCAAGCAGGCCCGTGCGCAACCCGCCAAACCAGCCAAACCAGCCAAGCCGCGCAAGCCGGCCCGCAACGCCCCCCGGGAGCTTGACCGGCCCCAGCGGCCCCAGCGGCCCCGGCGGTCGGCACTCCCCCGAGCGGCTGATGGCGCGTCCCGTCGCGCTGGGGGTACCGCCCGCTTGCGGGGGTGGGGGCACCTCCCGCGCGCGGGGGCGCATCATGTATCTGGTCAGCGGTACGGGGGCCAGCGTCAGCTACGGCGCGCTCGCGCATTGGAAGGTCAGCGTTACGGGTGAACGGCTCTATCAAGCAGCCGGCCGGCGGGCAGGGGACCAGCCCCTCGCCCGCCGGTGCCGCATCGTCGGTCGGTTCCGCACTGTCGGTCGTGCTGGCCGGCGGCGGTACCGCGGGCCATGTGGAGCCCGCAATGGCCGTCGCCGACGCGCTTTCGGCGCTGGATCCGCAGGTTCGGATCACCGCATTGGGCACCCGGCGAGGGCTGGAGACCAGGCTGGTTCCCGAGCGCGGCTACCACCTCGAGCTGATCACCCCGGTGCCATTGCCGCGTAAGCTCAGCGGCGATCTGGCCCGGCTGCCGTCGCGGGTGTGGCGTGCGGTCAGGGAGGCCCGGGCGGTGCTCGACGTCGTCGACGCCGACGTCGTCATCGGTTTCGGCGGGTATGTGGCACTGCCGGCCTACCTTGCTGCGCGCGGATTTGGCCCCCGACGATCCCGGCGCCGCGTCCCGGTGGTGATCCACGAGGCCAACGCCAGGGCCGGGATAGCGAACCGAGTCGGCGCGCGCACCGCCGCCCGAATCCTGTCCGCGGTGCCGGATTCCGGGCTGAAACGCGCCGAGGTGGTCGGGGTCCCGGTCCGGGCGGCCATCACCGCGCTGGACCGCGCGGCCCTGCGCGCCGCGGCGCGGGCGCACTTCGGCTTTGCCGACGACGCGCGTGTGCTGCTGGTGTTCGGTGGTTCACAGGGGGCGGTCTCGTTGAACCGGGCGGTCTCGGGCGCGGCCGCCGACCTTGCCGCCGCCGGTGTGTCCGTGCTGCACGCCCACGGGCCCAAGAACACCCTCGAGCTGCGCACACCGGAGGATGGTGATCCGCCCTACGTGGCGGTGCCCTACCTCGACCGGATGGATCTGGCGTATGCCGCCGCCGATTTGGCGATCTGCCGGTCCGGGGCGATGACGGTTGCCGAAGTGTCGGCAGTCGGCCTGCCGGCGATCTACGTGCCGCTGCCGATCGGGAACGGCGAGCAGCGGCTCAACGCGCTGCCGGTGGTCGACGCCGGCGGCGGCACGCTGGTCGCCGACGCCGCCCTGACGCCGGGCCTGGTGGCCCAGGAGGTGGCCGGGTTGCTCACCGACCCACCGCGGCTGGCGGCAATGACTGCGGCGGCCGCGCGGGTGGGCCATCGGGATGCCGCGCGACAGGTGGCCCAGGCGGCGCTGGACATCGCACGACGGGCGCAGGCGGCGGGAGGACGACGGTGAACCCCGATCAGTTGCCACCCGAGCTGCAGCGGGTGCACATGGTCGGCATCGGGGGAGCCGGAATGTCGGGGATCGCCCGCATCCTGCTGGACCGCGGCGGCCAGGTGTCCGGCTCGGACGCCAAGGAGTCGCGCGGTGTGCACGCGCTGCGGGCGCGGGGCGCGCAGATCCGCATCGGACACGACGCGTCCTCGCTGAATCTGCTGCCTGGCGGACCCACCGCCGTCATCACCACCCACGCCGCCATCCCCAAAACCAACCCCGAGCTCGTCGAAGCCCGGCGTCGCGGCATTCCGGTGATCTTGCGACCGGCCGTGCTGGCCAGGCTGATGCAGGGGCGCACCACGCTGATGGTCACCGGCACCCACGGCAAGACGACGACGACATCGATGCTCATCGTGGCCCTGCAGCACTGCGGGCGAGACCCGTCCTTCGCGGTGGGCGGTGAGCTCGGGGAGGCCGGCACCAACGCCCACCACGGCAGCGGCGACTGCTTTGTCGCCGAGGCCGACGAGAGCGACGGCTCACTGCTCGAATACACACCCGACGTTGCAGTGGTCACTAACATCGAGTCCGATCACCTGGACTTCTATGGCAGTGCCGAGACGTATGTCGGGGTGTTCGACTCCTTCGTGGAGCGGCTTGCCCCCGGGGGAGCGCTCGTGGTGTGCACCGATGACCCCGGCGCGGCCGCGCTGGCCCAACGCACCGCCGAGTTGGGGATTCGGGTGCTGCCCTACGGCTCCTCCGTCGACGAACCCTCCCCGGCAAGCGGGCGGTACCCCCACGCCGCGCGCCTGGTGTCGTGGGAGCAACACGGCACCGAAGCGGTCGCGCACATCCAACTGGCGGGCGAACCGGTGCGTGCGATGCGGCTGTCGGTGCCCGGATGGCACATGGCGCTCAACGCTCTGGGAGCGCTGCTGGCGGCGGTCGAGATCGGCGCCCCGGTCGATGAGGTGCTGGACGGGCTGGCCGGTTTCGAGGGTGTCCGTCGCCGATTCGAACTGGTCGGGACCTCGGGAGTCGGCGACGCGTCGGTGCGGGTGTTCGACGACTACGCGCATCACCCGACGGAGATCAGCGCGACGCTGGCGGCCGTCAGCACGATGCTCGAGCAGCAGAGCGGTGGTGGTCGCAGCATCGTGGTATTTCAGCCGCATTTGTATTCGCGGACAAAGGCTTTCGCCGCCGAGTTCGGTCACGCACTCGATGCGGCCGACGAGGTGTTCGTGCTGGACGTCTATGGGGCGCGGGAACAACCGCTGGCCGGCGTCAGTGGCGCCAGCGTCGCTGAGCATGTCAGCGCGCCGGTGCGCTACATTCGCGACTTCTCGGCGGTCGCCGAGGAGGTGGCCGCGGCCGCCGGCCCGGGCGACGTCATCGTCACGATGGGTGCGGGCGACGTCACCATGCTGGGGCCCGAGATCGTGACCGCGCTGCGGGTGCGGGCCAACCGCAGCGTGCCCGGCCGGCCGGGGGTGCGGCCGTGACCGGGCCGAACGACCCCACACCAACCGATCTGGTGGGCCCGGAATTGTCGGACGACACCGACGGCTCTGAAGCGATCGCCGAACCGATGGTCGCCGAACCCGAGGATGGCGAGCAGCCCGCCGCGGACGAAGCCGAAGTCGAGGGGCCGCGCCGACGGGCCCGCCGGGAACGTGCCGAGCGCCGCGCCGCGCAGGAGCGCGCCACCGCCATCGAGGAAGCCCGCCGCGAGGCCAAACGACGGGCCCGCGGGCGTCCCGTCGCCGAGCCCAAACCCGTTGCGCGGGGTGTGGTTCGGGGTTTGAAAATGCTGTTGGCGACGGCGTTGGTGGCCATCGTCGGGGTCGGGCTCGCGCTGGTTCTCTATTTCACGCCGGCGATGTCGGCGCGCGACATCATCGTCACCGGGACCGCGGCGTTGACCCGCGAGGAAGTCCTCGACGCGGCGCAGGTGCGGCCGGGCACGCCGCTATTGCAGATCAACACCGACCAGGTCGCCGACCGGGTCGCGGCGATCCGGCGGGTGGCCAGCGCGCGGGTGCAGCGTCAGTACCCGTCGGCGCTGCGGATCACCATCGTCGAGCGAGTCCCGTTGGTGGTCAAGGATTATCCGGATGGTCCGCACCTTTTTGACCGTGACGGTGTCGACTTCGCCACCGGTCCGCCGCCACCGGGGTTGACCTATATCGATGTTGACAATCCCGGGCCGACCGACTCGGCGACCAAGGCCGCGCTGGCGGTGTTGCTCGCGCTGCGGCCCGAGGTCTTGGGTCAGGTGGGCCGCATTTCGGCCCCCTCGGTGTCTTCGATCACCCTCACGCTCGGCGACGGGCGGGTGGTGATCTGGGGGAGCACCGACCGGGCCGAAGAGAAGGCCGAGAAGCTGGCCGCGTTGTTGACGCAGCCCGGCAAGACCTACGACGTGTCCAGCCCGGACCTGCCGACCGTCAAGTAGCCAACCCCCAGCGTGACGAACCGCCTGCTGCCGCATTTTCACAGCTGCCAATTCCGGTCCATGAACTCCAGAGAATCGGAAACTGCCCGACAATTTTCCCCGATCCGGGCTTCTGGGCGCGCCACTGCTGAATACTGTCTGATGTGCGAACCGGGCTCAACTGAAGGGGCCGAAAATGTCGTCGTATGTGATCGCAACTCCCGACGTCTTGGCCGCGGTGTCTGCGGACTTGACCGGGATCGGATCGACGATCCGGGTGGCCACCGCGACGGCGGCGACTTCGACGACGCAGCTGGTGCCCGCGGCCGAGGATGAGGTCTCGGCGGGTATCGCCGCGTTGTTCGGCAGGTACGCCGAGGAGTACAAGGCGCTGACCGGGCAGGCGGTGGCGTTTCATGACCAGTTTGTGCAGGCGTTGACCGCGGGTGCACGCACGTATGCGGCCGCCGAGGCGGCCAATGCGTCGCCGCTGGCGGCGTTCTTGGGGATCAACTGGTTTTCCCCGATAGAGATGATGACGGGTCGCCCGCTGGTAGGCAATGGCTCCGACGGGGCGCCTGGCACCGGGCAGGCCGGCGGCGCCGGCGGGTGGATCTTCGGCAATGGCGGCAACGGTGGCTCCGGTGCTGCCGGTTTGCCCGGTGGCAACGGCGGGGACGCTGCGATGTTCGGGTCGGGCGGGGTCGGCGGGGCCGGCGGGGTCGGCGCGATCGGCGGGACCGGCGGGACCGGCGGGAACGGCGGTGCGGGTGGGACGATCTCCGGCAACGGCGGCGCCGGCGGCGCGGGCGGCGCGGGCGCGGCCGGTGGGAGCGGTCAGGCCGGCGGGACCGGCGGGGTCGGCGGTACCGGTGGGACTGGCATGGCGCTACTGGGCGGGTCCGGCGGGGTCGGCGGGGCCGGCGGGGCCGGCGGGGCCGGCGGTGCGGGCCCGGCCGGCGCTATCGGCTTTTCCGGCGGGATGGGCGGTGCTGGCGGGGCTGGCGGCGCCGACACGGGGGTGCTCGGGCACGGAGGTACCGGGGGCACCGGGGGTGCCGGCGGGGCTGGCGGCCAGGGGGGTGCGGGCGTCAACGGTGACGGCGGCGACGGTGGGACGGGCGGTACGGGTGGCGCGCCTGGCGCGGGCGGCGCCGGGATCGCGGGCGCGGGCGCGGAGGGTACCGGCGGCGCCGGCGGGGTCGGCGGGACCGGGGGCCAGGGCGACGCGGGCGCCGCAGGCAACTCAGGTGCCGGCTCAAGCGGCCCAACCGCGCCCACCATCGGCAACATGGGCCACAACGGCGGCCAAGGGGGCCACGGAGGCCAAGGTGGCGACGCCCCGGCCGGCGGCGTCAACGGCCAGGGCGGCGACGGCGGCCATGGCGGCCAGGGCGGCACCGGTGGTCAGGGCGGCAGCAATACCGGCAACAGCAGCGGCCTGGGCGCCGCGGGTGGTACCGGCGGTAGCGGCGGCGCCGCCGGCACAGCAGGCGCGCCCGGCGCCGGCGCCGGCGCCCCGGGCACCGCGGGTAACGGCGGCACCGGCGGCGCCGGCGGAACCGGTGGCAACGGCGGCACCGGCGGCACCGGCGCCACCGGCAATCCGGGTGACGACTCCAACACCCCGACATCGTCGCCCACGATCGGAGTTCAGGGTGGGAAGGGCGGCGCGGGCGGCGCCGGCGGCGCCGGCGGCCACAGTAATGGTCTCGGCACGGTCGGCGGGGCCGGTGGCCTCGGCGGTAACGGCGGCACCGGCGGCACCGGCGGCCAGGGTGGCAGCAATACCGGCATCACCAGCACCGGCGCCTCCGGCGGCGGCCTGGGCGCCCAGGGCGGCACCGGTGGCACCGGTGGCACCGCCGGGGCCGGCGGTTCCGGGACCGATGGCGGCAGCAAAGGTGCCGGCGGCACCGGCGGCACCGGCGGGACCGGCGGCTTGGGCGGCGGCGGCGCCACCGGGAACTCGGGTACCACCGCAACTGCACCCACGGTGGGGCTGCGGGGAGGTCAGGGCGGTGCGGGCGGTACCGGGGGCGCCGGCGGTGCCACCAATGGTGCTGGCTCCATCGGCGGTGCCGGCGGCCAGGGCGGCCAGGGCGGCCAGGGCGGCATCGGCGGCACCGGCGGCAGCAATACCACGATCACCAGCAAGGGCGCGCAGGGCAGCGGGCTGGGCGCGCAGGGTGGCCAGGGCGGCACCGGTGGAACCGCAGGTGCGGCCGGCGCCGGCACGAGCGGCGGCAGCAACGGCATCGGAGGGACCGGCGGGACCGGAGGGACCGGCGGCAGCGGCGGGACCGGCGCCACCGGAACAGCGGGTACCAGCTCGACTACCCCCGGCCCGGGTTCGCAGGGCGGCCAGGGCGGGCACGGCGGCATCGGTGGCAACGGCGGCGCCAACAACGGTGCGGGCTCGATCGGCGGGGCGGGTGGCGTCGGCGGTAACGGCGGCCAGGGCGGCATCGGCGGCCAGGGCGGCGACAACACCGACACGGTTAGCACCGGCGCCTCAGGCGGTGGGCTGGGCGCCCAGGGTGGCTTTGGTGGCATCGGCGGCACCGCCGGTGCGGCGGGCATCGGGACCAGTGGCGGCAGCAACGGTACGGGCGGCACGGGCGGCAAGGGTGGGACCGGCGGCAGTGGCGGCCTCGGCGCGACCGGCACCGCGGGCACCAGCTCAACCACGCCCACCATCGGCCTGCAGGGTGGCCAGGGTGGCGCGGGCGGCAGCGGTGGCTTCGGTGGCGCCACCAATGGCGTCGGCTCGATCGGCGGGGCCGGCGGCATCGGAGGTAACGGCGGCCAGGGCGGCATCGGCGGCCAGGGTGGCAGCAACACCTCCATCATCACCAACGGCGCCTCCGGCGGCCCCTTGGGTGCCCAGGGTGGCAAGGGTGGCACCGGTGGCACCGCCGGCGCCGCTGGCACCGGCGCGAGCGGTGGCAGCAACGGCACCGGCGGCAACGGCGGCACGGGCGGGACCGGTGGCACCGGCGGCACTGGTGCCACCGGCCTCGCCGGCAACGCGGGCAGCGACTCAACGACCGCGCCCACTGTGGGTTTCCAGGGCGGCCAGGGCGGCGCGGGCGGCGTCGGCGGTAATGGCGGCGCAAGCAACGGTCTCGGCTCGCTGAACGGGGCCGGTGGCCTCGGCGGTCAAGGCGGCCAGGGCGGCATCGGCGGCCAGGGTGGCAACAACACCGGCACCACCAACACCGGCGCGACGGGCGGCGGCTTGGGCGCCCAGGGTGGCAAGGGCGGCGTCGGTGGCCAGGCCGGGTCGGGCGGTAGCGGGGCCAGTCCGGGTAACGGCGGCACGGGCGGCACGGGCGGGACCGGTGGGACCGGTGGCACCGGCGCCACCGGCGTCGACGGCAACCCGGGCAGTGACACCACGACCTCGCCCACTGTGGGGTCGCAGGGTGGCCAGGGTGGGATGGGCGGCTCCGGCGGTAGCGGCGGCGCTGCCAATGGTTCCGGCTCGACCACCGGCACTGGCGGGCTCGGGGGTAACGGCGGTCAGGGCGGCGTCGGTGGCGTCGGTGGAACCAACACTGGCACCACCAGCTTCGGCACCAGCGGGGGCGGCATTGGCGCGGCGGGCGGCCAGGGTGGCGCCGGTGGCATGGCCGGGGCGGGCGGCAGCGGGGCCAGCCAGGGCAACGGCGGCACGGGCGGCACGGGCGGGACCGGCGGCAACGGTGGCGGCGGCGCCACCGGTACCGCAGCGGGCTCCACGTCAGTAGCCGGCGCCACGGCCTCGCAGGGATTCCAGGGTGGTCAGGGCGGGGCGGGCGGCTCCGGGGGTAGCGCCGGCGCCGCCAACGGCACGGGCTCGGTCAAGGGCATTGGCGGGCTCGGTGGTAACGGCGGTCAGGGCGGCACCGGTGGCCTCGGCGGCAGCAACACCGCCGCTACCCAGAGCGGGATGGGCGGGCAGGGCGGCCAGGGTGGCATCGGTGGCACCGCCGGGGCGGGCGGGACCGGGGCCAGCCAGGGTAACGGCGGTATCGGCGGTATCGGTGGGACCGGCGGCAACGGCGGCAACGGCGGCGGCGCCAACAACGGGGGCGACGGCTCCACGCCCACTACGGGGCAGCAGGGTGGCCAGGGCGGTACGGGCGGCACCGGGGGTACCGGCGGCGCAGCCACCGGTACCGGTTCGGTCGCCGGGACCGGCGGCCTCGGCGGTAACGGCGGTAACGGCGGCACCGGTGGCCTCGGTGGCACCAACACGGGCACCAGCGCCGGCAAATCAACCGGCGCCGCGGGCGGCCAGGGCGGCACCGGCGGCACCGCCGGTGCCGGCGGTGCCGCCGGAGCCCTCAGTGTCGGCGGCGCCACCACCCTTACCGCCGGTACCGGCGGTAAGGGTGGAACCGGCGGAACCGGCGGCAATGGCGGCGGCGGTGGCTTTGGCAACGCGGGTACCAGCTCATCTGCACCCACTGTCGGTTCTAACGGTGGCCAGGGCGGCGCCGGCGGCGCCGGGGGTACCGGCGGCGCCAGCAGTGGTGAAGGCTCCTTCGGCGGCGCCGGCGGCCTCGGTGGAAACGGCGGCACGGGCGGCGTCGGCGGAGTCGGCGGCAGCTACACGGGCGACAAGGGCGGCGCTGGTTCCCAGGGCGGCACCGGCGGCATCGGTGGCACTGGCGGTGCCGCCGGTAAGGCGGGTACCACCGGTGGAGGTACGGACGGCACCGTCGGCACGGGCGGCAACGGCGGCATGGGGGGCCTGGGCGGGAATGGCGCCGGGGGTCCCGACGGACCGGTTAGCAAGCTCATGGGCGTCCCCGTCGGCGGCGGCGCCGGCGGCGGCGGCGGCGCTGGCGGCGACGGCGGCGCTGGCGGCTCCGGCGGTAGCGCCGATCTCGGCGGCCAAAACGGCAACGGCGGCCTCGGCGGCAACGGCGGGACCGGCGGCGGTGGCGGCGACGGCTTCACTTTCAACCCCTTCACCGGCGCCGCGGGCGGCCCCGGCGGCAGCGGCGGCGGCGGCGGCTCCGGCGGTGACGCCGGCACCGGTGCCGGCGCCGCAGGCTTTGGCGGCCAGGGTGGTAACGGCAACACCGGCGGCGGCGGCGGCGGCGGCGGCGGCGGCGGCATCGGCGACGGCGGCGCCGGCGGCGTCGGCGGAAACGGCGGCCCCGGTGGCAGAGGCGGCCTTGGCCTTGCCGGCAATGGCCTCGGCGGCAACGGCGGGACCGGCGGCGGTGGCGGCGGCGGCACCAGCGGCGCTGAAGGCGGCGGCGCCGGCGGCGCCGGCGGCAACGGCGGCGTCGGCGGCACGGGCGTCGGTACGACAGATGGTAGCGGCGGCGACGGCGGCGGTGGCGGCACCGGCGGTATCGGCGCCATCGACGCCGGCGGCACCGGCGGCGCCGGCGGCGCCGGCGGCGACGGCAAGACCGGCGGCAACGGCGGCGGTGGCGGCACCGGCGGTGGCGGCACCGGCGACGGCGGCGGCGACGGCGGCGCCGGCGGCGCCGGCGGCGCCGGCAACGCCGGGAATGGCGGCAGGGGCGGCGACGGCGGCAACGGCCAGGCCGGCACCACTTCCGGCGGCGACGGCGGCGCCGGCGGCAACGGCGGCACCGGCACCGGCGGGAACGGCGGCGCCGGCGGCGGTGGCGGCGATGGCGGCATCGGCTCCACCAGCTCCGGCGGCAACGGCGGCAACGGCGGTAACGGCGGTAACAGCACGAGCGGCGGCAGCGGCGGTAGCGGCGGTAGCGGCGGTAGCGGCAACTTCGGCACCGGCGGGAGTGGCAGTAACGGCTCGTCTGGCAGTAACGGCTCCCCATAATTCCAACCGGCGGGCGGTAGGGCACGGGTACCAACCGGGTTTCGAGGCATTGGCCTTTGCCGGCGTTATTGCCTTGTAACGGTGAGACGTTCGGTTTGACGTCGGGACAAGTGAGTCCACCCAAGCCCAGGTAGTCGCGCGGTCGGGCGACCGGCGTGTTCCGCACGGTTTACGTGTGTCCACTACGCCCGGGCAACGAGAAAAATCCGCGCTGCGCGTCGGCGCGCCTGCGCGGTTAAACCGCGTCGTACCCATACCGTTCTGGTTACGCGGAACTTGACATAACTCTAACCCTATAGTTGAGGTTAAGGCTTTTTCAAGCCGACACACCAAGCGGACACCCCAAGTCCCACCAGGGAGGATGACGAATGATGACCCCCCCGCATAATTACTTGGCCGTCATCAAAGTTGTGGGCATCGGTGGCGGCGGCGTCAACGCCGTCAACCGGATGATCGAGCAGGGCCTCAAGGGCGTGGAGTTCATCGCGATCAACACCGATGCTCAGGCGTTGTTGATGAGCGATGCCGACGTAAAACTCGACGTCGGCCGTGACTCCACCCGCGGGTTGGGTGCCGGCGCCGACCCGGAGGTCGGGCGCAAGGCCGCCGATGACGCCAAGGACGAGATCGAAGAACTGCTCCGCGGTGCCGACATGGTGTTCGTCACCGCCGGCGAAGGCGGCGGAACCGGCACCGGCGGGGCGCCCGTTGTCGCCAGCATTGCCCGCAAACTGGGGGCGCTGACCGTCGGCGTGGTTACCCGGCCGTTCTCGTTCGAGGGCAAGCGTCGCAGCAACCAGGCCGAGAATGGCATATCGTCGTTGCGGGAGAGCTGCGACACCCTCATCGTGATACCCAATGACCGATTGCTGCAGATGGGGGACGAAGCGGTGTCCCTGATGGACGCGTTCCGCAGCGCCGACGAGGTGCTGCTGAACGGCGTGCAGGGCATCACCGACCTGATCACCACGCCCGGGCTGATCAACGTCGACTTCGCCGACGTCAAGGGCATCATGTCGGGCGCCGGTACCGCCCTGATGGGCATCGGCTCGGCCCGCGGCGAAGGCCGGTCGCTGAAGGCCGCCGAAATCGCCATCAACTCGCCGCTGCTGGAGGCGTCCATGGAGGGCGCACAGGGTGTGCTGATGTCCATCGCCGGCGGCAGCGACCTGGGCCTCTTCGAGATCAACGAGGCCGCCTCGCTGGTGCAGGACGCCGCTCATCAGGATGCCAACATCATTTTCGGCACCGTGATCGATGACTCGCTGGGCGATGAGGTGCGCGTCACCGTGATCGCGGCGGGATTTGACGCCGGCGGAGCCGGCCGCAAGCCCGTGGTGAGTGTCGGCGCGGAACGCACCGGCGGCGCCCACCGGATCGAGTCGGCGCGGGCCGGCAAGCTGACGTCGACCCTGTTCGAGCCGGTCGACGCCGTCAGCGTGCCGGTGCACACCAATGGGGCCACCCTGAATATCGGCGGCGACGACGACGACGTCGACGTGCCGCCGTTCATGCGCCGCTGAGCTGGGCTGAGCACGGCTGAAGTTCCTTGAGGCCTTCGATGCGGGCGGAATCCGGATACTGGGCACGTGAGCGTTCGCATCCGGCGGGTGACCACCACCCGGGCCGGCGGCGTGTCGAGGCCGCCGTTCGACACCTTCAACCTCGGCGACCATGTCGGTGACGACCCGGCGGCGGTGGCCGCTAACCGCGCCCGGCTGGCCGCCGCGATTGGATTGGCGGCCGACCGGGTGGTCTGGATGAACCAGGTCCACGGCGATCGAGTCGAATTGGTCGACGAGCCGCAGAGCGCCGCCGTCGGCGGCAGCTTGGGCACCGACGCAGTGGTGACGGCCACCCCGCGACTGGCACTGGCGGTGGTGACGGCCGACTGCGTGCCGGTGTTGATGGCCGACGCGCGCGCCGGTGTGGCCGCGGCAGTGCACGCCGGGCGCGTCGGCGCCCAAAAGGGCGTGGTCGCTCGCGCGGTGGAAGCGATGCTGGGTCTGGGCGCCCAAGCCGGCGACATCTCGGTGCTGCTCGGCCCGGCGGTCAGTGGTCGCAACTACGAAGTGCCCGCGGCCATGGCCGACGAGGTCGAGGCGGCCTTGCCGGGCAGCCGTACCACCACCTCGGCCGGTACGCCCGGACTCGACCTGCGCGCCGGAATCGCCTGCCAACTCCGCGATTTGGGTATCGCGTCCATCGACGTCGATCCGCGCTGCACGGTGGCCGACCCGACCTTGTTCAGCCATCGCCGGGGTGCCCCCACCGGGCGCCTGGCGTCGCTGGTCTGGATGGAGTGACCGCGATGGCGGCGGACTCAGCAGCGCAAGGAGACCGCGAATCGGAATTGACCCATGCGTTGGCGGCGGTGCGATCGCGGCTGGCGGCGGCCGCGGAAGCGGCGGGTCGCAATGTCAGCGAAATCGAACTTCTCCCCATTACCAAATTTTTTCCGGCAACCGACGTTGCGATTTTGTCCCGATTGGGTTGTCGGGCCGTCGGCGAATCCCGGGAGCAGGAAGCTTCGGCGAAGGTGGCCGAATTCGCTCGGCTGCGTTCGGCTGCACACCGGACAGACTCGCGGCGGGCAGGCTTGCGGCCCATGCAATGGCACATGGTCGGACAGATTCAGCGCAACAAGGCCCGGTCGCTGGCCCAGTGGGCGCACACCGCCCACTCGATCGACAGCTCGCGGCTGGTGGCGGCCCTCGATCGCGCGGTCGCCGCGGCACTGGCCGAGGGTCGTCGCAGCGACCCGCTGCGGGTCTATGTCCAGCTCAGCCTCGATGGCGATGTGTCGCGCGGCGGCATCGACGTGACCGCACCCGCCGCGGTGGACAAAGTCTGCGCGCAGGTTGAGGCGGCGAAAAGCCTGGAACTGATCGGGTTGATGGGCATCCCACCGCTGGACGGGGATCCCGAGAGGGCCTTCGACCGGCTGAGATCGGAACACCGCCGGGTGCTCCAATCGCATCCGAACGCGCTCGGATTGTCCGCCGGTATGTCGAACGATCTGGAAATCGCGGTCAAACATGGTTCGACGTGTGTGCGTGTCGGTACCGCGCTATTGGGCCCGCGGCGGTTACGGTCACCGTGAATAGTCACTGTAGTCACAACTGCATCACAGACAACATAATTCCCAGGTGCTAGAAGGGGTCAAGCAATGAGCACACTGCACAAGGTCAAGGCCTACTTCGGTATGGCTCCGATGGAGGACTACGAAGACGAGTACTACGAAGACCGCCCTCCTTCGCGCGGTTTCCCGCGCCCCCGATTTGACGACGGGTATGGCCGCTATGAAGGTCGCGACTACGACGATCCGCGCGCCGACATCCGCGAGCCCGACTACCCGGCGCCCAGCGGCTATCGCGGCGGCTACGCAGAGGAACCCCACTTCCGGCCTCGCGAGTTCGACCGGACCGACATGAGCCGCCCGCGTTTCGGGTCGTTCTTGCGCGGCTCGACCCGCGGCGCGCTGGCGATGGATCCACGCCGGATGGCGATGATGTTCGAGGAAGGCCATCCGCTGTCGAAGATCACCACGCTGCGGCCCAAGGACTACAGCGAAGCCCGCACCATCGGCGAGCGGTTCCGGGACGGCACCCCGGTGATCATGGATCTGGTGTCGATGGACAATGCCGACGCCAAACGGCTGGTCGACTTCGCCGCCGGCCTGGCCTTCGCGCTGCGCGGGTCGTTCGACAAGGTCGCGACCAAGGTGTTCTTGCTCTCACCTGCCGACGTCGATGTGTCCCCGGAGGAGCGTCGCCGGATCGCCGAAACCGGTTTCTACGCTTATCAATAAGCAAAGTTGACGGTTGCGGCGCGCAGGGAGCCGCTGCCTGCGGATTTTGCGGTAAGTCCGGCAATGGGACGGGTGGGCTCGCCCCGAGCCCACCATTGGGCGTAATGCATCACGTCAAGACGCCCGCGAAATCTGATCCATGCATCACGTAAGGAATGCCCGCGAAAATGGGGGGTTCCCTGAAATATCGGTGGGTAGTGCTCGTGGTGCGCTCAGGGCTGTCTGTCTGGGCCACGCCATGCCCAAGGGGCAGGTCCCCTGACCTGCCCCCTTTCGCCTGCCCCATTAGGGCGCATAGAGGCTCGCGGGTCAAGGGTGGGCCGAAGGCCCCATCGCGAAGCGATCGCGAAGCGCCCTTGACGCGCGAGGGATGCGCCCGTAGCTGGGCGTGGCCCAGACAGACAGCCCCCGCAACCGGAACCCCTGAGCCCGCCCAACCGTTCCAGGACGACCACCCCACGACCCCCCGCGGGGGGTTGTCCACAAGAACCGAAAACGGGTTGGTTTAGCAGGCTTTGGTCCGGATGCCTTTGCGGATGTCGGGTAGTGCGTTGGGGATGTTGGCGAGGTAGAGCTGCTCGGTCTTTTCCTTGGCCAGGACGAGCAGCCGGCTCTGCAGGTCGGCGATCTGGCGCGCGATCGCGGCGGGGTTCAGGCTGTCGCGGTAGGCACGCAGCTCGGTTTCTTGGGCTGGTGAAAGGACCTTGGCGGCCAGCAGCCGGTCCAGTGGGGTCTGGGGTTCGTCGTAGAGGCGGCGGCGCTGACCGTCGCGGCCAGAGCCGTAACCGATGGGTTTGATGGTGGGGGTCAGGTAGTTGAGCCGGTCGTTGACCAGCTTCCAGAGCCGGTTGAGCACCGCGCGTTCCTCGTCGGTGTCGTAGCGGTAGTAGAACCCGTACTTGCGGACGAGATGGTTGTTCTTGGACTCGATCGTGGCCTGGTCGTTCTTCTTGTATGGCCGTGAGCGGGTGAAGAAGATCTCCATCTCCGCGGCCCACTTAATGACCGCTTTGTTCAGGAACTCAGAACCGTTGTCGAAGTCCAAACCGGTTACCTCATAAGGTATTTCGTGCACCGCCGCCCTCAGGGCGCCCAGGATGTGGGTGTGGCCGTTGTTGCGTACGGTGCGCGTGAAGACCCAGCCGATATGGGCATCGGTGAGGTTGAGGGTACGGCCGAACTCCCCTTTGAGCGATGGCCCGCAGTGCGCGACGGTATCACGTTCGAAGAACCCCGGAGATGTCTCGACCTCGTCGGTTGCCTTGCGGATCTTGATCGAAGACCGCAGCAACGGGGAGGCCTTGGTGGTCGATTTGCCCTTAATCTGGTCGCGTGCCTTGGCCGCACGCAGGTAGCGGTCGATCGTCGCGCTGCTCATCGCCAACAGCTCGGCGCGCACCTCGGGGCTGTAGCGGTCGCGGCCGAACACCAGCTCGCCGTGGCGTTCCAATGCATCCAGCTGCAGAGCCATCGAAGCGGCCAGATACCGCCCGCACTGCCCACCCGAGGCCGCCCACACCTTCTGCAGCACCTTCAGCGCGTCGTAGGAATACTTCGGCTTGCGCTGCCGGCGAGGCCGTCTGGCGACCTGCCGGCCCGCTCCCGGCGGCCGACAGGCCGCAGCCTTCAGCCGGCGCCGAGCATTGTCCCGCGACCAGTCGGTGACCTTCACCACCTGATCCAGAATCTGACCCTTGTCCGCCTTCGACGCCTTCAGATACGCCTTGGCGAACTTCGCGGTGATCTCGGCACGAGACGCCATCGACAGCCCACTCTCCATGCCTGACGAGGATCAACCGTTTCGCGGGCATTTTTACGTGATGCACCGAAGGCGATTCGCGGGCACTTTTCGTGATGCTTGCCGTTGGGATGTGTGCCGGCGGGTTAGGTCGGTACGCTAGCAATTGCCGCCCGGTGGGCGGCGACTGACATTCTCATCATCCTCATCGGTAAGGTCGGGCTCTCGTTGGCGCTGTTCTTTCAGATCCTTGGGTTTGCGCTGTTCATCTTCTGGCTGCTGCTGATCGCCCGGGTCGTCGTTGAGTTCATTCGTTCGTTCAGCCGCGAATGGCGTCCCACCGGCGTCACCGTGGTGATCTTGGAGCTCATCATGTCGATCACCGATCCGCCGGTGAAACTCCTGCGTCGGCTGATCCCGCAACTCACCATCGGCGCGGTCCGCTTCGACCTCTCGATCATGGTGCTGCTGTTGGTTGCGTTCATCGGCATGCAACTGGCTTTCGGCGCCGCGGCGTGACTTGGCCATACTTGGCCACGGTTTGGCGACGGTTTTGGTGCGGACGGATTTCAGCCCTAAGGATTTGGTTTTCCTTTGCCTTAAAGTTTGAAATTGGTTCTTATTTATTGGTCCAAGGGCAACAGCCGGGTCTGGTGTGACAGGATGGACGCCAGTTGCACGACGGCTACCGCTCCGTTCTACACTTTCTAGATCGCTTGACAGGAACTCGAGGGGAAAAACAATGCCGCTTACACCAGCCGACGTCCACAACGTGGCGTTCAGTAAGCCGCCGATAGGTAAGCGTGGTTATAACGAAGACGAGGTTGACGCTTTCCTTGACCTGGTGGAGAACGAGCTGACGCGGCTCATCGAAGAGAACTCCGATCTACGTCAGCGGATCGAGGAGCTGGACCGTGAACTCGCCGCCGGGGGTGCCGGCGCCGGTGCCGCTCCTGCTATTGCTACTCAGCCCACCCAGGCGATCCCCGTCTACGAACCCGAACCCGAGCCTGTCCCGCCGCCGCCGGCGCCGGCGCCGGTTGTTGCGACTTCGGTGGGGACGAACGAGGAGCAGGCCCTGAAGGCCGCACGGGTGCTGGGCCTGGCACAGGACACCGCCGACCGGCTCACCAGTACCGCCAAGGCCGAGTCGGACAAGATGCTGGCCGATGCCCGCGCCAACGCCGACCAAATTCTCAGCGAAGCCCGTCACACCGCGGAGGCCACGGTCACCGATGCTCGGCAACGCGCCGACGCGATGCTGGCCGATGCCCAAGCCCGATCCGAGACCCAGCTGCGTCAGGCGCAGGAGAAGGCCGATGCGCTGCAGGCCGACGCCGAACGCAAGCATTCCGAGATCATGGGAACCATCAACCAGCAGCGCACGGTGCTGGAGGGCCGCCTAGAGCAGCTACGCACGTTCGAACGCGAATACCGCACCCGGCTCAAAACGTACCTGGAATCTCAGCTCGAGGAACTCGGCCAGCGCGGATCGGCGGCCCCGGTCGATTCCAGTGCCGACGCCGGCGGGTTCGAACAGTTCAACCGGGGTAATAACTAGCCCGGGAACGTGCCAGACTCCTAGTTCGGCACACCGGACCCGCACTCGACCAGGCAGTCCCGCTCGTCGGCTGGAGGTACACCCATGTTGATCATTGCGCTGGTATTAGCTCTGATTGGGCTGGTCGCGTTGGTGTTCGCCGTCGTCACCAGCAATGAGCTGGTGGCGTGGGCGTGCATTGTCGCCAGTGTTTTGGGCGTGGTGCTGCTGATCGTCGACGCAATTCGTGAGCGCCAGCGGCGTGGCGCGGGTGATGACGAGGACGGCGAAGACCGGGAAAGCGCCGACGACGGGGCCGGCTATGTCGACTATCCGGAGGACGCCTCCGACGAAGGCCACCAGGGCCCCGACAACTTGGCTGAGTCGGCCGAGTTGTCGGAGTCGTCCGGGAAAGACGGCGCCGACGCAAGCGAGGAATCGGCGGTGTCCGCCGACGGCCGCGGCGACAACGGGGCGAAGTAAAGGTATAGCCTGCGGCGGGCTCAGTTGGTTGGCGTGGCGAGCAGCTCGCGAACCTCATCGTCGCTGACCTGGTGGAAGTCGGCGTAGACCTGTCCGACGGCCTCGAACATGGGCGGCGTCGTCGCGCACACGACGTCATCGGCGTCCCGCGTGAGTTCGTCGCACACTGATGCGGGCCCGACCGGGACCGCGACGATGATCGATTGCGGGCCGGCGGCCCGCACCGCCCGGACAGCCGCCAGCATGCTCGCCCCGGTGGCGATGCCGTCGTCGACCAGGATCACGATCTTGCCGCGCGGGTCGGCGGGCGGGCGCCCGCCCCGGTATGCGCGCTCGCGCCGCTCGAGCTCCACCGTCTCGCGGTCGATCACCGTGCGCACCTGCTCGTCGCTGATGTGCAAGCTGGAAACCACGTTGTCGTTCATCACGACGCCGCCGCCGCTGGCCAACGCGCCCATCGCGAGCTCGGACCAGCGAGGCACCCCGAGCTTGCGAACCAGGAACGCGTCGAGCGGGGCATGCAGCGCCGAGGCGATCTCCCAGCCAACGGGGACACCGCCGCGAGCCAGCCCCAGCAGCAGCAATCCGTCCTTGTCGCGGTAGGACGTCAGCTCCTCGGCGAGCACGCGACCAGCGTCGCGGCGGTCGCGGAAGGTACGCGTCGGTGTCCGCCGGAGAAAGCCGCTCGGTGGGTTCATTGGTTGCACTCCAGGCTACTGAGCCCCACTCAGCCTACGTCCGGCGGCGGGGTCGGAGAAACGACTTGACCGGAGTTGTATTCTCGGTTACCGGCGATATGATCACCGGCATCGACACAATTGCCGACTCGGGCCGGCCGCATGCGTTGGATATTGTTGCCAGCAAACGGAATTGATGGTCGCCCGGAGGTGGGGAACGACCGGGAAAGGCCGCGAAATGCGACGGCACACCAACACCTATGCGGGCTACAGCATCGCTTGCGCGGTCGTGTGGGCCGCCATTTTGGCCGTGGCCTCGTTCGCCGCTGACAGCGCCACCCGCCACAAGCTCGTGATGGTTTGCGGTGGGTGGGCGATCGGGTGGCTGTCGGCGACCATCGCCAGAAGCGTCTATCCACCGCCGAAGCGGCATTCCAGCCAACCCATGGGTAACCCATGACCCGACTCATGACACAGGGTTAAACGGTCGAGATTCCGTACAGCCACTGTCGTCATCGTTGTCGTCAGAGCGGTCGTCAACGAGCTCCCTCTGCATCAGTCTGGCAAAGTCGCAACCCGGCACAGCCGTCGCATCGAACAAGTCCGGGGATAGCGCCGACGGGGCTCGCACCTCTGAGGATCGCGTTGACACCCGCGAAGCGCCGAAGCGAATAAGCAAATGACCGAATCCGCCGAGTGATCCGAACCGTGCGGACCTTTGGTCCGTACGGCGGGTGGTCGCTTGGCGCATAAGCACGCATAGGACGAGGCCAGTGAGGATCGTGATCTACCGGGTAGGTCGCGTGGCTGAACTTGGCGAACCGGCTATTGGCGGTCGGAAATGTCGTGGTGGTGCTGTAGTGGTCGCCGCGTCCGCGGCCCGCGGGGCTGATATAGATCGGGGTAGGTCCTTCACAAACGCCTCCGGAGGTGTCAGGAAGGGATCTGTAAGTGATTCCTTTTGAGGTCCGTGTGTTGGCGCACGCGGGTTTTCCTGACACGCCCCGGAGGTGTTGTTATGTCTGTGCATCTTGCCCCAGTCACATCGTCCACGATCGTCGTTGCCGTCGATGTCGGCAAGACCTCGGCGGTGCTCTCGGCGACGGATAGCGCTCGTCAGCGTGTGTTCGGTCCGGTCGAGTTCGCGATGACCCGTTCGGGCGTGGTGGGGGTGGTGCGTCGGGTGGGCGCGGTGATCCCATCGTGTGCGCAGGTCAAGGTGGGTATCGAAGCGGCGGGGCACTACCACCGCCCGGTGCTGGACTATCGGTGGCCGGTCGGGTGGGAGGTTTTGGAGTTCAATCCGGCGCACGTCGCTGAGCAACGCCGCGTGCAGGGCCGGCGGCGAGTCAAGACCGATGCGATCGATTTGGAGGCGATCACCGAGTTGGTGTTGGCCGGGCGGGGCCGATTGATCACCGAGCGCGAGGTGCTCATCGGTGAGTTGGCGGCCTGGGCGATGCACCGATCGCGGCGAGTCGCGACACGTACTGCGACCAAGAATCAGCTGCTGGGTCAACTCGACCGCGCGTTTCCGGGGTTGACGCGGGCGTTGCCCGATGTGCTGGGTACCAAGATCGGGCGGCTGGTCGCCGCTGAGTTCGCCGACCCGGCCCGGCTGTCGACGCTGGGTGTGAGCCGGCTGATCCGGTTCGCCGCCCTCCGTGATATTCAGCTGCGCCGTGCGGTCGCGGAGCGTCTGGTGACCGCGGCTGCAGAAGCGCTCCCGACCCGCGATGCTGCGGTGGCCCGGCGGGTGTTGGCCACCGACGTGGGGTTGTTGGCCGACCTGGACAGCCAAATCAGCGCTGCCGAAGCCGAGCTGGCCAGGTTGGTCCCACTGAGTCCGTTCGCGACGTTGACCTCGGTTCCCGGCTGGGGTGTAGTCCGGGTGTCCAATTATGCTGCCGCCCTGGGGGATCCGGGCCGGTGGCCAGGACCCCGGCAGATCTACCGGGCCTCGGGACTCTCACCCATGCAATACGAATCCGCCGGCAAACGCCGCGACGGAACAATCAGCCGCGAGGGCAGCGTGGCGCTGCGCCGAGCCCTGATCGATCTCGGCATCGGTCTGTGGCTGTCTGACCCCGCCGCCAAAGCCTATGCCGCCGAACTGAAATCACGCGGTAAGCACGGCGGGGTCATCGGATGCGCGCTGGCGCACCGCGCCACCCGCATCGCTTATGCGCTGGTCCGCGATCACGCCGGCTACGACTCGTCCCGCTGGGCCTGAACAGCTCGGTGGGGCTTTCCTCGGTCCCGGCTCTCGGCGCCAGCGACGCAGGAGCTGTCCACCTGCAGCGCCCGCAGCGCAGCGAGGACGAACGACGTGGACAGCGACCAGCACTGGCGCATCCTTGCCCGGACGAGGAACCCAACCCGCCCCTCGACCCAACGGGAGGCAACACCACCCTCGAACTGCCCCCTTCACAACTGCGGCCGGTAGTGCCAGGCTGGAAGGACGACGAAGGGCCGGATTCGATGCCGTAAGGGCTATGGCGGACCCGACAGGGTTACGCCGAGGTTAGCTTGGCACCCGGCCCTTCGCCTTCACAGCAGCCCGAACGACGCCAGATGACCCACCAACCGTGAGGTCGCATAAGTCAGCGTGGGCGCTCGGCACTCCTCACAGCACCCCACGCAACTCCGGCTAGGTCCTTCAACGCCAGCAACCACCGGCGACAATGCCCCATGTGAGGCCGATGACTTGACACGCCCTACAGCCAGCTAACCGGACGTCAAAGCTCTCGTAGCTGCGGAGCGCCTACTCGATCGTTGGCCATCGTTGCCGAGCGTGGCATCGATCACGCACTCTATCAAGGATATTCGCTGTCGTTATGCTGTAGCGCAAGGTCGCCAGTGAGGCTCATGAGCGCCTCATCCAATCTCGAGTACATCGAGAAGAGCCCATCGAGGGCCATCAGCTGTATGCGTCGACGAGTTGCCGAACTGCTGGCAACGACGGCGAATTCACCCGCGGAGTCCCCAATCCGCTCCTGCGTCGAAGCCAGGACCGTCAGTCCACTCGAGGACATAAATGTCACCGCAGACAGGTCGATGATCAAGGTCGTCACGCCGTCGCCGATCAACCCATCGACCACCATCTGTAGGACCGATCTGGTCGTGAAGTCGATGATGCCGCCGACGGCGAGCACCGCTGTCTCACCCCGACGCTCAACGGACATGGTGATGGTTGAATCCAAGCTGGATACTGCGTTGTGCGGCATGGCCTTACTCCCAGATCGGTCGACCGGATTTCCTCAGCGTCGAGGCGTAGGCGGTCTGGAGTATTCTCAACGAATCACGTGCGTCATCGCCCTGTACCAGCCGGATCGTAGAAACCCCTCGGTCCTCCCGAGTTAGCGCGATCGGGTGACGAACTTCCCGACCCTGCCCTTCGGCTTCCCCATCAACCGTCGTGGAGGCAGTGAAAAATTTTAGGCGGAACTTACCGATCTGGATTTCATCGCCATCGGCCAGAGTCGCCTCGTCCACCGGCTCACGATTGACGTAGGTGCCGTTGAGGCTGCCGACGTCGGCTACTTCGAATCGGCCGTCGCGTAAGCGGAACTCGGCGTGCCGGCGGCTAACGGTGATGTCATCGAGGAAAATGTCGCTGTCGGGATGGCGGCCGGCAGTGGTAACCGGCTGATCCAGCAGGAACCGCGAACCCGCGTTCGGTCCGCGCTTGACTACCAGCAACGCGGAGCCGGCAGCCAACCCCTCGATCCCAGAAACTGCCCCTTCAGCGCCCGCGGCCTCGGGAACGTCCGGCTCGTTGATCTCACCGTGAGAGTCAGCGCGGAAGACAGGGATGGTCTCGATGATGGGTTCATCAGAGCTCTGCTCGCTGTCGTTGACGATCATTCGCTGCTCCTTACTGATAATTTTCCGGTGTCGCGCGTAAGCCGCTGTGCCTGGCGCGCCGCGGCATGGATGCTGTCTTGTCACGAGCTGTCTGGGCGGGGCCCCAGCGACGCTGCAAGGACCCCGCCCAGGGGTCAGATGGTCACTGCGATGGCAGTTCGGCCAATGTTGATGTCATCAGGGCGCAAACCGGTACGGATGATCGCGTAACAGATTGACTCTCGATCGCGATCCTTGAACGGCGCGACCGCGAGAGTTTGCGGATCCAAGACCACCATTGCGGCGCAATCCGACAGCGGCTGTCCGGAATTTGTCAGGATGAGTTTCTCCAGATTGGCGCTAAGGGCACGGATCGGGGCCATGCCTATCACTTCCCCTGCTGCTGGGAGGACTCGCTCATCTCGGCACCTGATCGGGCATGGACATGCCCGAAGATCGTGATGAGCAGAACCGCGACGCCTACCAGCATGTCGACGTTGGTGACCAATATCGACTGCGAACCAACGCCATAGTCCAGAAAAAGCGGGGCCACCAGGAGCCACCCGCCGAACAGGCATCCGAGTCCCGTGGCGACGGCCAGGCGGAGGGGCTTGGTGAGCCGGACCAGGCCCAGTGAAGTGATGGCGATCCCGGTAATTGCCGCGTTCCATCCGGCCGCTGTCCAGCCGCTACTATTTCCGGACCCAAACCACAGGAACGGTGTGAGCGTCAGCAAGACGCCAGCGACCACCGTGGTCGTGCTGACCAGGCCCGGCGTCTGGGGTCCGGGTACCCGGGCCCGCCAGAGGCTGTTCTGACCGAGGCGGTCCACACGGGCGGCAACACTAGCCTTCAACCGGCCGGTGTGGCTCGGGGCATCGAGTACCGGGACATGTCCGGAATGCGGACGGCTAACGTCGGTCATTGGGTGCTCCTAGATCAGGATTTCCTGCACTCCACACTGCGCCCGCAGTATTGCAATGGACTCGTCGGCGACTTTGCAGTCGTATGACAAAGTCGATTGCGCGTCGGCAGTCAAGACGGAATGGGAGAAGATCAGGTAATGGGCGCGCGGTTACTGATGGTCGAGGACGACGATCGCGTCCGCGCCGCGTTACGACTGGCCCTAGAGGACGAGGGCTACGAAGTGGATGAAGCGGCGGAGGCCGAAACCGCGCTCGCCAGCCTCCGTCTGCAAGTGCCGGACGTGATGATCGTCGACCTGATGCTCGGCGAAATGGATGGGTTTACCTGTATCCGCGAGGTACGTCGCGACCACGATGTCCCGATCATCGTGGTCAGTGCGCGCGACGACACCCATGACGTAGTGGCCGCGCTGGAAGCGGGAGCCGATGACTACGTCATGAAGCCGTTCGAGATCAAGGAACTGACCGCACGGATCCGGGCACTGCGCCGCCGCGCGATAGCCGCCGGTGGGGACCGCATCGCGACCCACGAGACCGTGCTCGACGCCGACGATTCTGATCCGCTGATTCTGTTTCCCGACGGCGGAATCGTACGAAGAGGTGACACCGAGCTTCATTTGACGCTGACAGAGTATCGCCTGCTCTGCGAGTTGGCTGGAGTTCCCGGTCGTGTGCTCAGCCGCAACATCTTGCTGGAGCGGGTGTGGGACCGTGGATTCTTCGGCGACGAGCGCCTCGTCGACGTTCACATCCGGCGGCTTCGCACCAAGATCGAAAGAGATGCCTCCGACCCGCGCATCATCGTTACGGTGCGTGGACTCGGCTATCGGCTCGATGTTCATCGATAAAGATCCGCCCGGCCGACTCGGTTTGCGTGGCCGGGTTGTCGTCTCTTTCTCACTTGGCGCGGGACTAATCGGGCTGATCGTGGCGATCTCGGTGTATGCGCTGAGTAGCAATTACATGCTGGGACAACGAGAACGGTCAGCAGAGCGACAGGCGGCTACCCATGCCGTATTCGTCCGGAACTCGTTGAACGCTCCCCACGCGTCTGCCGAACAGCTGTTGAGCGCCATCGAAACCCCGGTAGACACCTATCTGCTATTGCGTCAGGACGGCCGCTGGTTCAGCAACACACCAGGAGTGAGCCCCACCGACCTGCCCGCCGCAATCGGGGACCACACTTTTGCCAGTGACACCCACTCGCGCGTGACGACGCACACAACTCTGCGTGGACAGCCCTATCTCGCCATAGCGATACCGCTCGACGACGACGGAACGACTCTGTTCGAACTCGCTCCACTGATCGAACTGCAAGCCACGCTTAGGGTTCTGCGGCTCGTGCTCGGTGCCAGCGCAGCCGCGGCCGCGTGCGGCGGGGCGGTCCTCGGGTTCTGGGCAAGTCGCCGGGTATTGACACCGTTGCATCAGCTCGGCAAAACCACTGCCCAGATCGCCGGAGGGGACCTCGACAGTCGGTTGCCTTCGACGGGCGACCGGGAGCTTGTCACCATCGTCGACTCGTTCAACATGATGGTCGAGTCGCTGCAACAACGCATCGAACGCGAACGCCGCTTCTTCGCAGACGTCAGCCACGAACTTCGCACCCCGTTGACCACCCTGATCGCCAGTGTCGGTGTTATCGGCCGGCACCTGGATGACCTGCCAGACCGTTCACGGCAAGCGTTGTCGCTGATAATCGCGGAACTCGATCACCTCCGGCGGCTGCTCGATGACCTGCTCGCACTCGCACGAATCGACGCGGGTCTGCATCAAGACCCGCTCGAGCAGATCTCCCTGCAGGAATTGATCTCCACCACCCTTTCCGGGTCGATGCGCTCCGCAGATCTACTTACCGTGGCAGCCGACACTACGGTCACCTGCCGAAAAAAGGCCCTCGAACGCGCGTTCCTGAACCTGATGGACAACGCCGATCGGCATGGCGGCGGCCTCGAACGAGTCACACTAACCGCCGAAACTGGTGCGGCCGTCGTTTTTTTCGACGACAGCGGCCCAGGCGTGCCCGAACCAGATCGCAGACGAATCTTTGAGCGATTCGCGACCGGGCACACAAGCCGAAAAACAGCATCCGGCACGGGAACCGGATTGGGCCTGGCACTGGTGGCAGAGACGATTTCGGCGCACCACGGCCAGGTTACGTGTTCAGAAAGTCCATCCGGCGGCGCCCGCTTCATCGTTACACTCCCGACGGCAATAACCGAACCGGACCCGAAGGCGCCCCCGACGCCCACTCCATCTCAACCAAGCTGCTTTTGACATCACCAACCAAGTCTCCGGACTTCACACCCAAAAGGGCGGCTCAACACCAAATGAGTTAATCAAATTGAAGCGGGTTCAATCCGTCCTCGTCCCTCGATTTGGTGGCTTTGACAGAACCGTCCCGGGTTTGATGCACACCTCCTGGATTTCCAGGACATTCGGGCCGGGCAGCCGTAGAAGGCTCGCACATCCCTCGGGAAGACCCTGCTCGGGGACTGACCTGTGATTTCCAGGACATACGCGACCGGTTGTTATCGGGACATAGTTACCGTTCGCGGGGGCGGCGGGCGTTGAAGTTACGGATGGGCTTGGTTGATGTCCGGGCGTGGAGTGACAAATCTTTAACGCCGCCGAGGACGCGGAAGTGATGAACGTCGACGACAACGGTGACGATCGTCCCAGCGTGTGGTCAGCCCACCCGCTAGGCGGTGTCCGGCAACGACGGCCATGCCGTCCTTCGGGAACAGGGATCGGGGGCTACACACCCTGGCTACGGGAGACACGTCACGACCAAATCCCGCCGCTACCCAGTCACCATGGGTGCACCGCGGAGCGCGACGAGCTGAAGGCCCGCCTTGAGCGAGCCGAAAGACACCGCGCCATGTCTGCCGCGCAGATCAACGAATTGGTCGAGGAGTTGGAAGGGCTATCAGCCGTGCTTGTTGAGATAACCGGGGCGGAACGCGCACGGGTGTAAGCAAGCCTGGGTTTGCGTCTTGACTACGACCCCTACGTGCGACGGGTCGAGGCGACGGCCGACGGAGTCGTGTCGCCGGATGTGTCCGAGGGGATGTGTGTCCGAGGGGGGACTTGCCCACCTACGACACGGGTTGAGACCTGGCGAATCGGTAGCTGATCGTCGTCCGTGCTGGGGCCGACCCACTCTAATGTCGAGCGGTCGGACTAGGGGTCGAGTTGGGCGGGGGCGACTCGGCACCCGGCGGCTTGGGCTCCGGCGTGCAGGCGCCGGTCCCAAACGGCGACGATCAGGCCGGGGTCGCCGACTGCTAACGCGCTAGCCAGATGGACAGCGTCGGCTCCGCGCAAGGCATGGGCTCGGGCGAGGTGGCCGGCGTGCTGTTCAACCGTCGCGGTGAGTTCGATTGGGCGGGTGGCGGCCCAGAAGTTCTCCCAGTCACGCTCGGCTTCGGCGAGCTCGGATTCGGTTAGGTCGTGATTGCGGGCTGCTGCGGCGAGTGCGGCGCGGACTTCGGGGTAGGCCAGGCGGCTGGACAATGCGGCGTCGCAGCCGTCCCATAGAGCGGACGCCAGCGAGCTCCCGGTCTCGGTGGTGAGAAGTTTGACGAAGGCGCTGGCGTCGAAGTAGACGAGCGGCACCGGTCAGCGCCGCTGGTCGCTGACCCGGTCAGACACCGGCCGCCGCGGTCGGGGTCCGGACCGTCCCGCAGCGATGGGCCGCTGCGCGGTGGCCTTGCCAATCACGCCTTCGGCCGTTAGACGCTCCAAGGTGCCTGCGCTGTCCAGCGCAACGAGTCGCGCGACCGGATTCCCGCGGTCGGTGATGATGACCTCACCACCAGCCCGAACTCGATCGAGCCAATCGCTGAGGTGCGCGCGCAACTCGGTCACGGATACATCCACACCGTCAACTGTACACTCACTGAACCGTGATTTGTACATGTCGCTCCTGAGTGCGGCAACGACGATCTGAGAGATTGACCTGCGCAAGCCGGAGGCGAGGTGGCAACGGGCCGATACACCGATTCGTCCGCGGTGCTGGCGACGCCGAGACGGTCGATGTCATGGTGGCGGGTCGCCTTCCGTCCAAGCTGCATCCGAAGGTGTTGCGGCGGAAGGTGTTTGCCGTCCCCGGTGGGGCTTCGGCGCAGCTGGCGTTCGTAGTCAGCTGCATGGAGACGGCAGCGCCTCGGTGTCGGACGCCGGGTCTAGCTTGCAGCAACGAGCTTTTGAATTCTCTGCTTGAGGTGCTGTGTGCGGTGACCGCTGGCGATCGCCTTCATTGGCGTTCTGTTGCCAGCGACCCGATTCAACAACTCTCCCAGTAGTAACAGTTGGCCTGAGTCGCCAAGAACCTCGATATCCCTTGGATCGTATTCGTACCGTAGCTAGCAGCCGCCCCGCAAGACTGACCGGCTGCCAGAGACGCGAGCCCGCTGAATGCGTCATGCTCTTCTGCGGTCGTCCTGTGCTCGCTCCGCACGAGCACCGCGGTGACACCCCACGGCATAGCGCCGCAATGGGATATTCGCCGTTCCCGCCGTACGACAGATTTAGGACATCAACGCGATGCCCAATCGATATCAGCAAATGCAGAAAACCCGCTCTGATCGAGCGAATAGTGTGTTTTCCAAATTTTTAGCTAACAAATTGTGTCCGAGGGGGGACTTGCCCACCTACGACACGGGTTGAGACCTGGCGAATCGGTAGCTGATCGTCGTCCGTGCTGGGGCCGACCCACTCTAATGTCGAGCGGTCGGACTAGGGGTCGAGTTGGGCGGGGGCGACTCGGCACCCGGCGGCTTGGGCTCCGGCGTGCAGGCGCCGGTCCCAAACGGCGACGATCAGGCCGGGGTCGCCGACTGCTAACGCGCTAGCCAGATGGACAGCGTCGGCTCCGCGCAAGGCATGGGCTCGGGCGAGGTGGCCGGCGTGCTGTTCAACCGTCGCGGTGAGTTCGATTGGGCGGGTGGCGGCCCAGAAGTTCTCCCAGTCACGCTCGGCTTCGGCGAGCTCGGATTCGGTTAGGTCGTGATTGCGGGCTGCTGCGGCGAGTGCGGCGCGGACTTCGGGGTAGGCCAGGCGGCTGGACAATGCGGCGTCGCAGCCGTCCCATAGAGCGGACGCCAGCGAGCTCCCGGTCTCGGTGGTGAGAAGTTTGACGAAGGCGCTGGCGTCGAAGTAGACGAGCGGCACCGGTCAGCGCCGCTGGTCGCTGACCCGGTCAGACACCGGCCGCCGCGGTCGGGGTCCGGACCGTCCCGCAGCGATGGGCCGCTGCGCGGTGGCCTTGCCAATCACGCCTTCGGCCGTTAGACGCTCCAAGGTGCCTGCGCTGTCCAGCGCAACGAGTCGCGCGACCGGATTCCCGCGGTCGGTGATGATGACCTCACCACCAGCCCGAACTCGATCGAGCCAATCGCTGAGGTGCGCGCGCAACTCGGTCACGGATACATCCACACCGTCAACTGTACACTCACTGAACCGTGATTTGTACATGTCGCTCCTGAGTGCGGCAACGACGATCTGAGAGATTGACCTGCGCAAGCCGGAGGCGAGGTGGCAACGGGCCGATACACCGATTCGTCCGCGGTGCTGGCGACGCCGAGACGGTCGATGTCATGGTGGCGGGTCGCCTTCCGTCCAAGCTGCATCCGAAGGTGTTGCGGCGGAAGGTGTTTGCCGTCCCCGGTGGGGCTTCGGCGCAGCTGGCGTTCGTAGTCAGCTGCATGGAGACGGCAGCGCCTCGGTGTCGGACGCCGGGTCTAGCTTGCAGCAACGAGCTTTTGAATTCTCTGCTTGAGGTGCTGTGTGCGGTGACCGCTGGCGATCGCCTTCATTGGCGTTCTGTTGCCAGCGACCCGATTCAACAACTCTCCCAGTAGTAACAGTTGGCCTGAGTCGCCAAGAACCTCGATATCCCTTGGATCGTATTCGTACCGTAGCTAGCAGCCGCCCCGCAAGACTGACCGGCTGCCAGAGACGCGAGCCCGCTGAATGCGTCATGCTCTTCTGCGGTCGTCCTGTGCTCGCTCCGCACGAGCACCGCGGTGACACCCCACGGCATAGCGCCGCAATGGGATATTCGCCGTTCCCGCCGTACGACAGATTTAGGACATCAACGCGATGCCCAATCGATATCAGCAAATGCAGAAAACCCGCTCTGATCGAGCGAATAGTGTGTTTTCCAAATTTTTAGCTAACAAATTGTGTCCGAGGGGGGACTTGTCCACCTGCGACACGAGTTCAGGTCTTTGAGTTGAGTCGATGATCAGCAGCTTTCTTGTGGCTGGTGATGACTGCGGCTGCGCCGGCAAGGTCGGGCGTCTCTGCCGCGTCAGGTGCCCTCGGCGTCCGTTCCAGGGAAGGCGAACCCACCTAGACTCGGTGGTCGTTACCCCTGTTGTCCTGCTCTGTTTCGCAAAGTAACATGTTTCTCATGGTGCGAAATATGGCAATTCGAGAAACGGATGTGCGTAACGCGGCGGTCGACACGCTGCGCTCGCGACTGCCGCCGTCCTGGCGGATCGAGACCGACATCGAACCGGACCGCGCCTTCGATTTCCGGATGACATTGACCACCGACGACGGCGCCGCCGTCAACTTCCTGGGCGAAGTAAAGCTGTCGACGAATCGCCGCTCGGTGCAGGACATCACAAGGCAGTTGCGCACCATGGCCGCCGCCTTCGGCGACGCTCCTCTGCTGTACGTCAGCGAGTACGTCAGCCCGCCGCTCCGGCGTGAACTGGACGAGGCCAACATCAGCTACCTGGATACGACCGGCTGGGTCAGCCTGACGGCCTCCAATCCGCCGGTGCTGATCCGCCTAGAGGGTGCGCCCAAACCGCCGCGGCCCCGAGAGTCGACGGCCACCGTCCGCCTCACCGGCCCCGCTACGGCGCGCACCATCCGCACCCTCCTCGACCGACAACCACCGTGGGGGATCCGCGAACTTGCGGATCTATCGTTGAGCAGCGCCGCAGCGGTCTCCAAACTGATGCCAACGCTGGTCGATGCCGGAGCGATCGAGCGATCCGAGGACGGCACCATCACCCGCGTACGGAAACGCACCCTCCTCGATCGCTGGGTTACCGACTACAGCTTCACCAACGGCAATGGTGTTGTCCTGGACTACATCGCGCCACGCGGTGTCGCACGCACCCTCGACCGAATTCGGGGGCGCGACGACATAACCGCCACCGGTTCGGCTGCCGCCCGCGAGTACCTTCCCACGGACATCACCTCGGTTGTTCCTCTGACCGTGCTCACTCTCTATGCCGACGACATCACCAGTACCGCCAGCAGTTTCGGGCTCATCCGCAGCGACCGTGCCACCAGCAACGTCATGATCACGACCCCGCGAGATCGCACATTGCTAACCAGTGTGGACATCACCGCGACGGGATTGCGGGTCGCACCTATCTCCCAGGTGCTCGCCGACCTGCTGACCCTTCCCAAAGGCCGCCTCGCCCAAGAGGCTGAGCAGCTCATCGACATATTGGCAAGGAGCGACGATGCCTGGAGAGAATGAATTCGTTTACGCACCAGAGTATGTCGCGGCGCGAGCTGTACTGCTCGACGCCCTTGACGCGCTCGACGGGCACCTGCCGACGATCATCGTCGTCGGCGCCCAAGCCGTGTACCTACATACTGGTGCTGGCGACTTTGTTGAACCGCCGATGACCACCGACGGCGACCTGGTCCTCAATGCGGAGTCGCTGAAAACTAGCCCTGAGATCACTGCTGCCATGGCAGCTGCGGGCTTCAACCAGGGCGCAAACCCTGGTCGATGGACGGGCCGCGGCGAGGTCGCAGTCGACATCATGGTTGCACCGTTTCAGTCCGGCCGCACGGCCAAAGATGCACGCTCAGCGCGGCTGGTCGGGCACGGAAAGTGGGCTGCCAGACCCACAGCCGGTCTGGAGCCCGCCCTCGTCGACAACGGCCCGCACACCCTGCACGCAATAGACGCCGACGATCATCGCTGTGTTCAGGTCGATGTCGCAGGACCGGCCGCACTCTTGGTCGCCAAGATCATCAAGTTCGAGGAACGGCTCAACGACATCAAGTCCGAGGGCAAGCGGGTGAAGCAGAAAGACGCGTTGGATATGCTGCGCCTGCTTCAAGCTGTCGACACCGATGATCTGACTGTCGGTTTTCGCCTGCATATCGCCGACTTGCACGCACGAGCTGTCAGCATCCGCGCGTTGGGTTTTCTCGAAAAGGAAGGCACGTCAGCGACTTCGGCCCTGCCGCAGGCCGCCGCGGCGGTCGACGGCGGCAACCCCACCACAGCGCCCAGCTTCGCAGCTTTGGCGCAGGATCTCGTCGGTCGTGTTCGCGACGATTTGCGTGTCACGCCTTGAATGTAAGCGTTGGACGCTGCCAGCGCCGGTGGCGGTGCCATATCGTCTGATGCTCAGTCGATTTCAGTCCGCGCACCTCCTCAAGGTGGAACCAATGCAGTGCTCGTACGCCGCGGGCGCCCCGTCGAAGGCAGGCGTGGGCAAGTCCGGGAACCACGGGGTGTCCCGACTGCCATACGGCGCACGCGGGGGACTCCTGGTGACCGGGCGTACCGCAGCGGGGCGGATGTGTCGGACCCCCGTCCTACGCTGGCATGACCGAGCCAGAGGAGGAACCGGGGATGAACAAAGCCGAGCGCCTGTGGAATTTGCGCGACGGCGTGCTGGCGTGGCTGTACGGTCTGCGGGTCGACGGGGCCGCCATCGCTGAGGCCCTGCCCGCGCCCTTCATGGCCGCGACTTCCTGGCCCGACACCGAGGTCACCCGCGTGGAGTTGAACGCGGCGGTCGAGTGGCTTAAGGACGAAGGCTATGTCGACGGAATCGGCACTATGCAGGGGGTCGTTGTCCGACCGCACCTGACCCCCTATGGCGAGAAGTACGCCGCGTCCGGCAGGTCGGTGCGCGACCTTCCCGGCGTCATCGAGGTGAACAGCCCCTACCTCCACATTGAGGGCAGCAGCGGCGTCGCGGTCGCGTTCGAGAGCAGCAATGTCACGCAGACCGTGAACGTCCAGCAGAAGGTCGAGCAGGCCCAGGCCCTAGTCGACGCCATCGAGCGGGCGCTGCCCGCCGTTACCGACGACCGGGTCCGGACGGACGCGGAGCAGTTGGCGTTGGAAATCCGTGCAGCGTCGGATCCGGAGGCGTCGAAGCCAGGCCGGCTCAAGGAGTTGGCCACGAAAGCGATGACTTCGCTAGCCACCTCGATCGCTACCACGGCCGGCTCGGACCTCGGCAAGGCGATCATTGAGGCTGCACTTCCGCTGGTGTCCTGACAGTGTCGTTCCCGGAGTCCACGCGGGAAGACACTGCGGTCACGGTCCCGCAGCGCATCCACCGCGGCCGAGATCGATGAACGCTGCGCTCACCAGGTGACCGAGGAGTCGTATCGGGTCCGGCGGATGCAGCTCGACCTCGCCGACGCGAATCGCCACGGCACGGTGCGACGCCGCGGTTCCCTGCAGGGAAGAGACGACTCAACGCTGCGCGGCTCGCCGCGTGTCGCTACGCGACTCCAGGGCACCTATGTGCGATCCTGTTCGGCTACCCAACAGAAGGGAGCCACAACTGCCGTGACCATATATGGGAAGGAACCAACATGGAGAACGATGAGCAGGAAGACATAGCGCAGCTGCGAGAGTGGACCGGCCGGCTTGAGGCGTTCAGCGGAGCGCTAGAAGACTTGGAAGGTGAGTCGCCAAGCGACCTCTGCGAAAGCGCCTGTGACGCTTGGAAGAACGTCGCCATGACAGATAGCCCTCCGTCGACAACTCCGGCTGTGCTGGTTATTACGGAGTCGTTCGCCGTACTGACTAGAGTGATGACCAAGGTGTCCACGGACTGGGCTGACACGCCTGATGTTCGGGACCGCCTGACGCGCAGTGACGTTGAGCGGCTTTTGCGAGATGGCTTGGCAAGTATTCTCGACGAGGCGCGGCAGTGGCTGGCAGAGGGCCTGCCTTCGACCGACGAAATCAGTAACCGCAACGCGTCAGTTCGTGCGGTCGTAAGTGAATCCCTGCAGTACCACGAGTCTAGGAACGCAGAGATGGACGCCGACGAGGCCGAAGCTGAGGCTGACCCTTACGGTGCGGTTTTGCTGTACCGCGACCCCGCGGTCTCCGACGCTCCCATCTTCACAAAGCTGTGTTCCTTCACGGAAGACGAGCACCAGCGTTACGTAGATGCGCACGAACGGATTCGGCGCATGGTCGACAGTGAACTACTGCAGCACATCTCCGATGAGAGCGACCGATTGTTGGACGTACTGATCGCTGTGATGCGCGAACTTCAGAGCCAACGTGTGTCGCTAGGGGATCAGGACGCCATGGACGAGCGTCGGCGCAGGATTCGTTCGGCCCTGATCTCGTTCACCGCTGCGTTGCAGATCCATGAGTACCAGACGATCCGCAGCGTGCGGCAAACACATGGATTGGGTCGTGAACAGGTGGCTGAAGTCAAGGCGTTGTTCGATGACCTGAAGACGACTTCGTTTGCCTACCGTTGGTTGGAGGCCCTGCGTGATGCCCTACAGCATGGCGATATCAACGCGTTCAAGTGGAGCTTCAACGTGAGTATGCACGCTGAGCCCGAGGTCACGATCAACCTGGACCGAGGGTTCATGCGGGAGTTCATCGGTCGTGAGAACCGAAACAAGCCGTGGCTGAAGCCTCGCGAACTTCAGGAGTTGGATGGCGATCCGAGCGTGCTGGACATGATCCAGGCTGTCCAGCCGCTCATGGGTCCGCTGCAGGAAAAGCTAGATAAGGTGTTGTACCCCGCCGTTGCCAACGATGCTGCGACGGTACGAGAGCTGATCGCGCGATTTGAGGGCAGACAGGGCATGTACTTCCTGCAGACCGGCCCCGGCTTCACCCGCCGTCGTTTGGCCCCGCCGACAACGCCCCTGGCCCCGCGCGTGCTGCATTTCGCCGAGACCTGCGTGCACCGTGCCTCCGTACACTCCGCGGCATGAACGCTTTCACCGTCATCTCAACCGTCTTTGGCCCGGTCATAACCGCTTTCGGGATCTGGCTGACCATCCGCGCCAACCACAATGCACATAGCGCTCCTTTCGACGAACGCCAGGTAGCTCTGCGTGTGGAACTGCGAGCGCGGCTCAACTCGCAGTTCCGTTTGGTGCGAGGAGTTGACAGCGTGGATCGAGGCCTCCTTCCCGGAAGGCCCGTCGAGGCAGATCTAGACGAACTACGGACGTATCTGAACGCGAAGAAGCACCGGTTCATGGTGCCGAGGCCGGAGCAAATCGAGGTGGTCATCAAGTCCATCGATAGCGCCCTGACCGCGCTCGCAGTAGCGCATTACCCACCAAGGAACGACACCGCCTTCATCCCGCACGTGCATGAGATCAAGTGCAACGTGCTAAGGCCATGGGTGGAGAAAGCGCTCGCAGTCATCAACGTGCTGCTGGACGGCTTGGCAGCGATCGAGCGGCAGCCGATGTCGGTGCGCCGACAGATCAAGCTGTTCGCGGCACTGAACCCAGAAAACCAGACGCCGATTGACGTGTAAGCACTCCAGCTGTGCTGCCATGTGTAAATGGCCACGGCAGGCCGACGGCGGGTGTACTGCATCCCGAAGATGGTGACGGGCATAAGAGCGACCGCTCAACGAATAAGGGTGCCCGACGAGCGGTCAGAAATTGTAGGCAGTGACCCGTCCCGGCGTTTCCGGAGACTCCCGATCTTGGGAGGATCTGAGTTATGGGGGGTCCGAGCAAGTATCCCGATGAGCTGCGTGGTAGAAGGTACAGTTTGCCGGCTGCAACGCGGCACTCTGCCGGTGGGTGTTCGTAGGCTCGGATCATGGCGTCATCAAAGCAAGCGCCCGCGGATCAGGTCGGGCTGTGGGGTGCCGTGGCGATCGGCGTGGGCGGCATGGTCGGCGGGGGTATCTTCGCCGTTCTTGGGTTGTCGGTGCAGATCACTAAGGGGGCTGCGCCGCTGGCGTTTCTGCTGGCCGGGCTGGTGGCGTTATTGACGGCGCGCTCCTATGCGCTGTTGTCGAAGGTCTACCCCAGCCGCGGCGGAACCGTCACTTTCCTCAACCGCACGTTCGGCGCCGGTCTGTTCTCCGGCGGGATCAACGTGCTGTTGTGGCTGAGCTACATCGTGATGCTCGCCCTGTATTCCCAGGCGTTCGGCAGCTACGCCGCGAGTTTCTTGCCCCAGTCCGCCCACACCCTGGGCAAGCATGTGTTACTCACCGCGGCGATTGTCGTGATCACCGCGGTCAACATCGCCGGCGCGTCCACCGTGGCCCGCGCCGAACGGGTGATCGTCGCAATCAAGATCGCGATCCTACTGCTGTTTGTAGCCGTCGGGGTGGCGGGAGTGTCCAGCGAGCGGCTGGCGCCCGCGCAGTGGAGTTCTCCGGTGTCGGTTGTCGCGGGCGGGATGATCATCTTCCTGGCCTACGAAGGCTTCGAACTGATCGCCAACGCCGCCGAGGACGTTGCCGACCCTGCCCGGGTACTCACCAGGGCGTACTACATCACGGTGCTGTTCGTGATCGCGCTGTACGTCGCCGTGGCCATCGTTTCGGTGGGGTCGCTGCCGCTGTCGCAGCTGGTCAACGCGCGTGATTATGCGCTGGCCGAAGCCGCCCGGCCCGCGCTGGGCGCCACCGGGTTCGCGATGATCGGTGTGGCGGCGATGCTGTCGACCGCGTCGGCGATCAACGCCACCCTCTACGGATCCGCGCGGATGACGTACACCATCGCAAAATCCCGCGAGCTGCCGGCCCAACTCGACCGACCGGTCTGGAACCAGCCGCTAGAAGGGCTGCTGATCACGGCGGCAGCGACCGTCGTGCTCGCCAACGTGCTGGAGCTGGCCAGCATCTCCACCATGGGAAGCGCCGGGTTCCTCATCATCTTCGCCGCCGTCAACCTCGCCGAGGCCCACACCGCCCGAAGGCGGGGATCAACCCCATGGATCTCAGTGGTGGCCGCCATGGCGTGTGTCGCGGCATTGGCCGCGCTCATCGCCAAGAGCAGCCTCGCGTCCGTCAGTGTCTTGGTCGCGATGGTCGCATTGTCCTTCGGCATCGAGGCAACCTTCCGAAAAATCAGCGGCAGGCCCATCCACGCATAAACGACGCATCGACGCGCACACCCGCGCAACGCTCGACCGCCCAGCCGCAGGCCTGAGGCCGGGCGTTGACGGGAATGAGCCATGCGGAGTTGACTTGATCCCGACAGCAGCCTCAGTCCGCGGTGATCGTGGGCGCGGTGGGGTTCTTGGCGGCGGGAACACCCGAACGGGGCTTTCCAACGGCGGATGCCCGATACACCGAGGACGGACGCTGTCGCAAGAAATGACCAGACATGACCGGAGGGTCCAGCTCCGGATTCACTAGTCCTGCTCGCGGAAGGACGACGACATGACCCAGACACCCAGTGTTCCGCAGGAGCGGCACGTCGTGACAGAGCCAACATTGAGCCCCGAGTTGCTGCAGAAAATGGATGCCTATTGGCGCGCAGCGAATTATCTGTCGGTCGGCCAGCTGTACCTGTACGACAATCCGCTGCTGAAACGGTCGCTGACGTTGTCCGATGTGAAGCCGCTGGTTGTTGGCCATTGGGGCACCACCCCGGGCCAGAACTTCATCTATGTGCACCTGAACCGGGTGATCACGAGCCATGACCTGGACATGTTCTACATCTCCGGGCCGGGCCACGGCGGGCCCGCGTTGGTGGCCAACACCTATCTGGAGGGTTCCTACAGCGAGGTTTATCCCGACATCACTCAGGACGAAGCCGGGCTGAAGAAACTGTTCACCCAGTTCTCGTTCCCCGGTGGGATCTCCAGCCATGTCGCCCCGACCACGCCGGGATCGATTCACGAGGGCGGTGAACTCGGGTACTCGTTGAGCCACGCCGTCGGGGCGGTATTCGACAACCCGGAGCTGATCGTGGCGTGCGTGATCGGCGACGGCGAAGCCGAAACCGGGCCGTTGGCGACCGCGTGGCAGTCCACCAAGTTCCTCAACCCGATCAGCGACGGCACTGTCCTGCCGATTCTTCATCTCAACGGTTACAAGATCAGCAACCCGACCGTGCTGGCCCGCATCGAGCACGAGGAGCTCGAGCAGTTCTTGCGCGGCTGCGGCTGGGAACCCTATTTTGTCGAAGGCGACGAGCCTGCGGTGATGCACGAGCTGATGGCCGCCACGCTGGATCGCGTCATCGAGCGGATCCACGCGATCCGCGATCACGCGCGCCGCAACAACGACCCGACCCGGCCGCGCTGGCCGATGATCGTGCTGCGCTCACCCAAGGGATGGACCGGGCCGCGGATAGTCGACGGTCTGCAGGTCGAGGGCACGTTCCGCGCGCACCAGGTTCCGCTTTTGGTGGGCGCAGAGCACCCCGAACACGTCGCCCAGCTCGAAGAGTGGATGAAAGGCTATAGGCCTGAGGAGCTTTTCGACGATGCCGGGCGACTCGTGTCGGCCCTGGCGGCGCTGGCCCCCCGGGGTGCCCGACGGATGGGCGCGAACCCGCACACCAACGGTGGCCTGCTGCTGCGTGAGTTGGCGATGCCCGACTTCCGCGTGCACGCCGTGCACGTGCCGGCCCCGGGCGCGGTCGAGGCCGAAGACACCCGAGTGCTGGGCGCTTTCCTTCGCGATGTGACGGCCCTCAATGAGGATCGCCGCAACTTTCGGGTCTTCGGCCCCGACGAGACGCTGTCGAACATGTTGGGCGCCGTCTTTGAGGCCACCAACCGCCAGTGGGACGCCCGCACGCTGGACAATGATGAGTTCCTCGCCCCCGCCGGGCGGGTTGTGGACTCGATGCTCAGCGAGCATCAGTGCCAGGGCTGGCTGGAGGGCTACCTGCTCACCGGCCGTCATGGGCTGTTCAACTGCTACGAGGCGTTCATCCACATCGTCGATTCGATGTTCAACCAGCACGCCAAGTGGCTCAAGGTAACCAAAGAGCTGCGCTGGCGGCGCGACATCGCGTCGCTGAACTACCTGCTGGCTTCCCACGTCTGGCAGCAGGACCACAACGGCTTCACCCACCAGGACCCTGGTTTCTTGGACCACGTCGTGAACAAGAAAGCCGACATCGTTCGGGTATACCTGCCGCCGGACGCCAATAGCCTGCTCTCGGTTGCCGATCACTGCCTGCGCAGCCGCCACTACGTCAACGTTGTCGTCGCGGGCAAACGCCCGATGCCGCAATGGCTGACGATGGAGGAGGCCGTCATCCACTGCACCCAGGGCGCCGGTATCTGGACGTGGGCCGGCACGGACGCGGGGGCCGAACCCGATGTTGTCCTGGCCTGCTGCGGCGACACCTCCACCCTGGAGGTGTTGGCCACGGCCTCGATCCTGCGCGAGCAGCTGCCCGACCTGAAGGTCCGGGTGGTCAATGTCGTTGATCTGATGAAGCTGCAACCCGACAGCGAACACCCGCACGGACTCAGCGACCGGGATTACGATTCGCTGTTCACCACCGACAAGCACATCATCTTCGCCTTTCATGGCTATCCGTGGCTGATCCACCGTCTCACCTACCGCCGTACCAATCGCAACCTGCACGTGCGCGGCTACAACGAGGAGGGCACCATCACCACGCCATTCGACATGCGCGTGCAAAACCGGCTGGACCGCTTCCACCTGGTCCAAGACGTGATCGATCGGCTCCCCCAACTCGGCGCCACGGGTGACTATCTGAAACAGTCGATGCGCGACAAGCTGGTCGAGCACCAGATCTACATCGACCGGCACGGAAAAGACATGCCCGAAATCCTCAACTGGTCATGGTCAACCCGCAACGACTGAGCCCCGCACACATCGTCTTTATCGTGCTCGTCGCCAACGCGGTGGTGTGCTTCTCCGAACAACACCAGGCGGGCAACGCAATTGACCTCAATGAAGGCGAAGCCGGCGATCACCACCAGCGCAAAGCAGGGTCACCCACGCTGACGGTGGTGGCAAATTCTGGTCACCATCTGCGACGCTGCGCGTGATTGTTGCCCTGCCCGGCCGCCCTGAGCAACGGACATACGGCATAACCAGGAGGCGAAGTTGTCGGCGCAGTGGAAGAGGCTGGCAGAGGCTACCCGGGTAAAGCCGGGGTCCAAGGTGGATCTTGTCAAGGATTTCGATCCGGGCCGCTACGACAAACAGCTTCGAAACGACCGCGGCGTCGCGGTGCTGGCTGACGCGAAGGCGGCGCTACTGGATTTGCAGGATCGCTTCTTCGCCCAGGCCGACCGGTCGCTGCTGATCGTCCTTCAGGCGATTGACGCGGCCGGTAAGGACGGCACGATCAAGCACGTGATGAGCGGTCTTAACCCCGAGGGTGTCGACGTGTACAGCTTCAAGGCGCCATCGGCGACCGAGCGGGCACATGACTACCTCTGGCGCCACCAAAGGTCGTTGCCGGAGCTGGGCCGCATCGCGGTGTTCAACCGGTCCCACTACGAGAACGTGTTGATCACCCGTGTACACCCTGAGACGTTGTGGCCACGCACCGCCATGCTTGGCGCAGGGGACATCTGGCAGCGGCGGTATCGCGACATCAATGAGTGGGAGCACTACCTCAGCGATAACGGGACCGTCATCGTCAAGCTGTTCCTCAACGTTTCCAAGGGCGAACAGGCGAGCCGGTTCCTTGAGCGCATCGACGAACCCGAGAAGAACTGGAAGTTCTCCGTCGCGGACCTACGCGAGCGCGCGTTCTGGGACGACTACCAGCGGGCGTTTCAAGACATGCTCAGCCACACCAGCACAGTCTGGGCACCCTGGCATGTGATCCCCGCAGACCACAAATGGTTTAGCCACGTGTCAGCTTCCGCAGTGCTGCTGGAGACGCTGCGGGATCTCAACCCGCAGTATCCGCAAGTCGACGCCGCCGCCAAAGCCGAACTGGCAGAGGCAAAGAAGGAGTTGCTGGGCAACGACGGAGACTCGGCCACACAGCCATCATGACAAAGTCGACCCGCATGCACCCACATCGACGGGGCGCACCGACATACCACGGACGGGTACTCACGACACCGCGGTACGGCCGGATCGGCCCTAGCCGCCGCGTTGGCCGCTCCATGGTGAACCGGCTCACCCCTCCGCAGTTACGACGTCGAGCCTGTCGGCTCTGTGCAGCGGCGGCGGGGGCTTCCGGCTGGAAGGCGTTGGCCCGCTGGCGTATCGGGACGTGGCGGCTTGCTTTCAACCTCGGACCAGACGGCGACGTTACGCTTTGCCGCCGCCGTCCGTCTTTACCGCAGCCGCTGCTTCTGCGACCGTAGACACCGGGCCGGTCCGAAGGCCGCGGACATTGGGGTTCGGCATGGCTTGGGGCCGTCGGCACGTGGTGTGGACACGGAGGAGGACGGTCGGTGGCCGACGCAGTCGATTTGAAGGCGGTTCCGCTGCCTGAAGTGTTGAGGGAGCTGGACAGTTCGCCGCAGGGATTGACTTCGGCGCAGGCGCAATCGCGGTTGGCGCGCTATGGGCCCAACGAGATCATCGAGAAGCGCCGCAACCCGGTGCTTGAGTTCCTGGGCTATTTCTGGGCGCCGATCCCCTGGATGATCGAGGTCGCGCTGGTGTTGTCGGTGCTGGTGAAGCATTGGACCGACGCGATCATCATCGGGGCGCTGCTGGCGATGAACGGGCTGGTGGCGTTCGTCGAGGAGCACCAGGCGGCCAATGCGATCGCCGCGCTCAAGCAGCGGCTCGCGGCGTCGGCGCGGGCGCTGCGCGACGGGGCGTGGGTAACGGTGGCGGTGCGCGAGCTGGTGCCCGGTGACGTGGTGCGGGTGCGCTTGGGTGATGTGATGCCCGCCGATCTGCGGGTGCTCGATGAGGTGTCGCTGGAGGTGGATCAGTCCGCGCTGACCGGGGAATCGTTGGCGGTCACCCGTGGGCTGGGGGATGCGCTGTATTCCGGGTCGGTGCTGGTGCGCGGTGAGGGCGACGCGGTCATCTACGCCACCGGCGCGTCGTCGTATATGGGGGAAACCACCGCCCTGGTCGAGACCGCGGGCACGGTGAGCCATTTTCAGCGCGCGGTCCTGCGCATTGGCAACTACCTGATCGTGATCGCGGCGGCGTTGGTGACGTTGACCGTGGTGGTCTCGTTGATCCGGGGCAACCCGGTCCTGCAGACGCTGGAGTTCGCGCTGGTGGTCACGATCGCCTCGGTTCCGGTGGCGCTGCCGGCGGTGTTGTCAGTGACGATGGCGGTCGGGGCGCGCAAGCTGGCCCACCAGCAGGCCGTGGTCAGTCATCTGCCCGCCGTCGAGGAACTCGGCGGCATCGACATATTGTGCTCGGACAAGACCGGCACCCTGACCCAGAACCGGCTCGCGCTGGCGGCCCGCTGGAGCGCACCTGGGTTCTCCGATCAGCAGTTGCTCACCGGGGCGGCGCTGGCCTCACGCGCCGAGGACCACGACCCGATCGACTTGGCCATCCTGGCCGTGGCCGACCAGATTCCCGCGGTACAGGTCGAGCATTTCGCCCCGTTTGATCCGGTGGTCAAACGCACCGAAGCGACCCTGCAAGCCCCCGACGGGCAGCGCTTCCGAGTCAGCAAGGGCGCCCCGCAGGTGATCGCCGCCCTGTGCGACGCCGACGGCGCCACGTCCGAGATCGGCACGGTAGTCGAGGAATTCGCCAGCCATGGCCACCGGTCGTTGGGGGTGGCCCGCGCCGAGGGCGACGGGCCGTGGCGGCTATTGGGGGTGCTTGCGCTGGCCGACCCGCCCCGCGACGACTCGGCGGCCACCATCACCGCCGCGCGCGAGCATGGCATCGACGTCAAGATGGTGACCGGCGACCAGGTCGCCATCGGCAAAGAGATTGCCCGCCAGGTCGGGCTGGGCGATCAGATCCTCGACGCCGCCGCATTGGACACCCACGAAGACGACGGTGCGTTGGGTGCTCGGATCGAGGCCGTTGACGGGTTCGCCCAGGTGTTCCCAGAACACAAGTACCGCATCGTGCGGCTGCTGCAGGCCCGCGGTCACATCGTCGGGATGACCGGCGATGGAGTCAACGACGCTCCCGCGCTCAAACAAGCCGACGCCGGGATCGCCGTGGCCGGGGCCACCGACGCCGCCCGCGCCGCCGCCGACGTGGTGCTGCTGGCCCCAGGGCTGTCGGTGATTGTGGCCGCCATCCGCCAGGCCCGCGAAATCTTTGCCCGCATGACCAGCTACGCCACCTACCGCATAGCCGAAACCATCCGCGTGCTGCTGCTGATCACCGTGGCCATCGTGGTCATGAACTTCTTCCCGGTCACCGCGGTGATGATCGTGTTCCTCGCGCTGCTCAACGACGGCGCCATCCTGACCATCGCCTACGACAACGTCCGCGGCTCAGCCAAGCCCGCCGCGTGGGACATGCGCGGCGTGCTCATCCTGGCCACCGCCCTGGGCCTGATGGGGGTGGCCGAAACATTTCTACTGTTGGCCCTCGCCGAGAACGTCTTCGGCCTGCACCATGCCATCCGCACCCTGATCTACCTCAAACTGTCGGTCTCTGGGCACCTGACCATCTTCGTCACCCGCACCCGGGGCCCGTTCTGGACGCGACCCGCACCCGCACGGATACTGCTTGTCGCGGTCATCGGAACCCAGGCCATCGCCACCCTGATCGCGGTCTACGGCGCCCTGATGACACCGCTGGGGTGGGGCCTGGCCGGCGTGGTCTGGGCCTACGCACTTTTTTGGTTCCTGATCGAAGACCGCGTCAAACTCGCTACCAACTGGTGGCTGGACCGACACCCGGGCCGGCCGGCCCAGCGAACAGCCACGGAAGCTGCCGCCCCTCGGGCCGCCCCGGTCACCCCGCAATGACCTCCAACGGCTTTCACCGCTCATCGGAGATCGCGCGGGGTGCTCGCCGAGCCCTATCGGAACGCTGTGCTGGGCCCTCGACCAGGCGGCTTGGGTCGGCAGGACCTTCAGCGCGCCGGCGTCAGTGGCGTAGCTGAAGACGGGCAGCCCGGCAGCCACCAGGGTCGATCAAGCGTTGGCGTCGAGTATGTGGCGGCGAAACGAAAAGGAACCAATCATGAAGAGAATCAAGAATGTTCGACCGCCGGCCGGATTGACCCGGCTGTTGTTTCGGATGCCTATCTCTTGTTATCGGCTCAAACTCGGCTGGCTGTTCGGTAGTCGTCTCCTGCTCCTCAACCACGTTGGCTGCGTCTCCGGCAAGCCCCGCGAGACCATCCTCGAGGTCGCCGAGCACGACGCCACCGACGACAGCTACGTGGTGGCGTCCGGGTGGGGGCCGACCGCCACCTGGTACCGCAACATCCTTCACACCCCCGAGGTCAGCATCCAGGTCGGAGTGCGAACGATACCGGTGATCGCCGTACTGCTGGAAGAGGATGAGGGGGCAGACATCTTCGTGCGATACGCGTCGCGGCACCGCACAACCGCCAAATACGTTCTCCCCCGGATACTCGGGTTCTCGGTTGATGGGTCCGACGCCGATTTCCGCGCGGTCGGGCAACAAATGCCCTTCGTCCGGTTCGTCCCGCGGGCAGACGTCTAGGGGTGAGCACGTGGCGCGTCATCGGGCGACCCATTCGTCGCGCATTTGGTTGGCTGCTGATGCCCAGCCAGAGGATGATGCCGACAGACACGACCCCGAATGGGGCTTCACTGCGCGGGTCACGTCCTCCGGCTGACAACCACCATCCTTCGGAGTGATCGACAACGGCGGGGAAGGGGATACGCGATCGTTGCTTTGGCGATTGTCGATGATCTCACCGCCCGGAATCGACCATCGGTCGGTCGCGAGGACCTCAAGTATCAGGACGGATGCCGAGATGGCAACGTTCGCCAGGCCTGCCGAGGAACCGAGTGCGTCCACTCCGGGTGGGCCGATGCGATTTTGCCGAGCGCACGATACGACCTCCAGAGCTCTCCGGGAGATGGAATCATCGGTGTGCGCGCCAGTTCCCAGTGGATGCCGTTGAGCGGGTCGTCGAAGAATACGGCGTAGTAGCCGGGTAAGTAGTGGGGGTATTCCTTGGGCTGGTCGGTAACCCGAATCCCCCGTGTGGTCAGAAACTCACGATAGAAGCCCTCAACCTCTGCGCGGCTTCTCGCCCATAGCGCGATGTGATTGATGCCGACCGCTTGGTCGGTGTGATGAAGCTTCTCCCCGCTCCGGGCGGGTTGGATGCCAATGTAGCTGTGGAACACCGGGAACCGGGCCATGTAGTAGGTCGATCGATACTCGATGTCGAGCGTCCAGAAGCTTTTGTATCCGAGCCATCCGAACATGGCATCGTAGAAAGCAATTGAATTGTCGTAGTCCAAGACGGCGAACTCGACGTGATGAATACCTCTCCAGCGCATTATGCCTCCTTCAAGGGACTAGCAAGAAGCTATACCCTCCGTGCTGGCGGGCGAGTTGTCCGACATCTCGAACTGCCTTGATCCCAGTAAGGAAAGTTCTCACACCGCAGGTCGGAGCTGCTGTATGAGCGTTAGTGCGCCTGCAGCCCAGGGCGGCTCGGTGCGGCGGCGAGGAGCGAGGACAGCTCTGGCTTGTCGTGATGCCCGGGTGCTGAGGCCTTTGAGATGTGGGCGCTGATTGATCGTAGACAGGCTGGTGTGGCGGCGGACGGAGGGCGAAGCGTAGCGAAGCCCGCAGGTAGCCGCCGGATTCCTGGAGGCTGTGCGATCACGGCTGCGCTGAGCATCAGCTGTGGGTCTGCGCCGCGGCGATGGGACTCGTAGGCTGGCGGGTGTGAGCGGGGTTCTGGCGCAGCGTGCACGGCGGGAGGCCGAGGCGCGGTTGGCGGGGCAGCCTCGGCGGTTGGCGCATGTGCGGGGGGTCGCGACGGCAGCCGAGCGCTTGGGCCGGCATTTCGATGCGCAGACAGGGGACTGTCTGGTGGCGGCGGCGTGGCTGCACGATATCGGCTACGCACCGTCGGTGCGCGGAACCGGTTTTCATCCGCTCGATGGCGCGGAGTTTGTCCGATCGGCTGGCTTTGGAGAGCTGGTTGCGTCTCTGGTGGCGTTTCATACCGGAGCGCATGTGGAGGCATCCGAGCGCGGCGTGTCGGGTCTATCGGCATTCGGTAATCCGCCCAGCGACGTGTTAGATGCGTTGACGTTTTGTGATTTGACGACCGGACCCGACGGGTCGCCGGTATCGCCGCAGGATCGACTGAGCGACGTGTTGGCTCGCTATGGGCCCGAGGATCCGGTGCACCGCGCGGTGGACGCGGGCCGCGAGGACCTGTTAGCGGCGGTCCGGCGGGTGCGCGACTGGCTGTAGCGGCCGTGGGTCAGCCGAGGTAGGGGCGGTCGCGGTGTTGCAGGTAGTGGTCGATCCGCAGCCGCATCGACGGGTGCATGTCCAAGGTGGGGATGTCGTCGGGGTCAGTCCAGGCGATGTCGGTGCTTTCGTGGTCGATGGCCAGCTCACCGCCGAGGATGGTTGCGGTGAAGCACAAGGAGAATTGTTGGCGGACTTCGCCATCGGTGAACGCGACAACGTGGTGGGGGTTGGTGTAGACGCCGACTAGGCCGGTGACTTCGACGTCGAGTCCGGTTTCCTCTTTGACTTCGCGCACGGCGGTGTCTGCGATGGTTTCGCCGATGTCGTGCCCGCCGCCGGGTAGCGCCCACAGGGTGTTGTCGCGGCGCTTGATCAGCAGGATACGTTCTTGCTCATCGGTGACGATGGCCGAAGCGGACGGAACCACGCTGTTGGGCTGCGGAGCGTTGGGATCGTTGTAGTAGTCGGTGCGCATCGGGGAGTCAGCCTTTCGGGGTCAGGGGTGTGGCGTTGTCCCAAACCCGAGTGAATGCCTGTTCGAGGGTGGCCCAGAGGCGGGGTTCGTGGTGGCGCGACAGCGTGAGCACGGGGTTGTTGCGGCCAGGTGAGCCGTAGATGTGGAAGTTGACGATCATGGTGTCATCAACCCGAAAGATCGACGTGTACAACGTGGCGTCGTGGATGCGGATGTGCAGTCCCGGTGTGCCGGCGTACGGAGCGAGCAGTTCGACGGAGGTGCGGCAGCGCGCGATGACGGCTTCACCGATACCTTCCTCCTCACCGCGCAGGATCATGGTGGGGGCGTCGGGGTCACCGATGAGAAATCGCACCGCAACGCCGCGGGCGGCGGCGTCGAGCAGGGTGTCGAGGAATCCGTCGAGGGTGTCGAACAGGAACGTGGCTGCAAGGACCAGGATGTCGATACCGGTGGTGGCGCCGGCGAAATGTTGCTGCCAGGCGGTGATCGGTAACTGGGTGCGGCTGGCGTACAGGGTCGCGGTGAACGGCCCGCCCGGCGACGTTGTCGCCAGTGCGTTTGCCGTGGAGGGTAAGAATTGGTTGGGCCACAGGTCATGCGGGGTGCAGTCGAGCACGTCGGCGGCACGGTGGGCGTTATCGTCGCGGACCTTGTAGTTGGCGTTGGCCAACCAGCGGCGGACCGTTTTGACATCCACGCCCACCGCGGTGGCGAACCGCGCGTGGGACAGCCCCTTGGTCCGTAGCCATTGTGCCAGGCGTTCGTTGGGGATCGCTGGGGTGCCAGCAGCGTCGTCCTGATCATCCATCGTGTCAGCGCACATCGTCCCCGTGTCGATCCTGTCCATCCCCAGCTCGTGGTTCCTAGTTTGCCACGCGCGGGTCTCCAACCGCGCTGGTGATGCTCTGCAGATGTCCGCCGGCATGTCCCTCTGGTGTCCGAGATGCCTGCTGTCGTGTCGGCAATGCCTGCAAACGTCCTCGCAATGTCCACGGTGTCCACGTGAACTGAGTCCAGCGCCTGAGCGGGCGCAGACAGATCACGAAAGGAACAGCAAGATAATGCGTTTGAGAATCGATACATCAGGCACCCGGTTCATCGTCACGCGGGCGGCCGAGCCGCGGCTGAACTTCGAGACCGGCAGCCCGAAAGTCGACACCGCGACCGGGGTGCCGCTGTATGCCGCACAGCTACTCGCTTTGGATGACACTGGCGGCGAAGTACTCAATATCACTGTCGCTGGAGACCCGAAAGTTACAGTAACCCAACCTGTTTCGGTGTCGGGACTGGTAGCCATCCCGTGGGCTCAAGGTGATCGCAGCGGTGTGGCGTTCCGCGCCGACGCCATCGCCCCCACGAACCACGCCGCTGCGCCGAGCGATCAGGCGTCCCGCGTGCAGAAGTAGCCCGGTTGCTGGGGCGCGGCGCTCGTGGGTGTCGCGCCCCCGCACGGGAGTTGCTGCCGACCATTCACTCACCATAGGGGCGCCTGTCATGGCATCAAACCACAAGAACACCAACAACTCTCAATCGAACGATGACGACTGGATCACCGACCTCATCCTCTCGCTGTTCAAAGTGGCCGGGTATCTGTTGTGGTGGGCGGTGCTGTTCCCGGCAATCAGCATCCCGATCATCGCCAGCGTGGCAATAGTCATCACCCATGGACCACGTCTGGGGCTGATCATCGGTATTGGTTTCGCTGCTGCGTATGCGGGATGGGCGTGGCTGGACCCGCGATCGTTTCGCGTCTGGGTGGTCGAGCCGGTGCGGCGGCGCTGGTTGACTTGGTCGCGCTACACCCGAACTTGGGAATCGGTGTGCACCCTGCACGGCCTGACGGCCCGCCTCGGTGAACGCACTCTGGTTCCGACGTTGCGTTCGGTGCACATCGGCAAGACGACCGACGTCTTGGCGCTGCGGGTGGTGACTGGCCACTCCCTGACCGATTGGCACAAGCAATCCGAGGCGCTGGCCGCCGCCTGGCGTGCCGACCGGATCACCATCCGCGCGACTGCGCCCGGAGAGCTACGTATCACCCTGATGCGCGAGGATGTGCTGGCCGACCCGATTGTCCTGCCCGTGCCCACGGCGGCGACACCCGTGGATGTGGGCGCGGTGCGCGTCGGGATCACCGAAACCCGCCACTGGTGGTACCTCCCGCTCTTGGGCCACCACGTGCTCGTGGCTGGCGCGACCGGTGCGGGTAAAGGATCGGTGTTGTGGTCGCTGATCGCGGGCATCGCCCCCGCCCTACGCACCGGACAGGTGCGGTTGTGTGTCGTCGACCCTAAAGGTGGCATGGAACTGGGTGCCGGGGCACGCATGTTCACGGTGTTCACCCACGACGCCACCCACACCACCCTGCACCTTCTGCGGCAACTGGTGGAGGTGATGCGCGCCCGCGCCAACCGGCTACGCGGCAAGACGCGTCTGCACACCCCGACTACGACCGAACCGTTGTTCGTGGTGGTGATTGATGAGATCGCTGCGCTGACTGCGTATGTGACCGACCGCAAGGTTCGCAGCGAAATCGAACAGCTGCTGGGCCTGCTGCTCTCCCAAGGCCGCGCCGTCGGCATTTCGGTGGTGGCTGCGGTGCAAGACCCCGCCAAAGACACCCTCCCAGTGCGGCAGCTGTTCACCGTGCGGATCGGGTTGCGGTTGACCGAAGCCACCCAGACCACCATGGTGTTGGGACAGGGCGCCCGCGACGCCGGCGCCGAATGCGACCACATCCCCGACACCACTCCCGGTGTGGGCTACATGATGATCGATGGCATGACCCAACCGGTGCGGGTGCGGGCTTTTCACGTCACCGACCACGACATCACAACACTGGCCGCACGATTCCGGCCACCACGGGCCGCGACGCGCACTACCCAGTGCAACGGCGGGCGCAGCGACACCGATCGGCGTCAACGGTGAATACTGCAACGGCAGCCGACACGCTGGTGTTGCCCGGGGTTCCCGCCTCGATCGACACCACCGCGGTGGTGGATCAGATGGTGCGCCGCGCGTCCTCGATGGGGTTCGAATCGTGGTGGCGACGCGCGGAGTCCGTTGGGTTTTGCGCCCACCCCATCCAACTCACAGGTACCGACGAGTTTGGTCGGGATCGGGTGGTGTGGACACGGTGCAACAATCGCCGCGCACAGGTATGCCCGTCGTGCTCGGACCTGTATGCCCGTGACACCTGGCAGCTCGTGCACGCCGGGTGTGCCGGCGGCCACCACGACATCCCGGCAGCGGTGGCGGATCGTCCGCAAGTGTTCGTCACCCTTACCGCACCTAGCTACGGGCCTGTCCACACCGCCGCGCGTGCGGGCGACAAGAAGCAGCGGGTGTGCTTCGACCACCACCGCACTGGCAGCTACCGCCGCTGTCCTCATGGAAAACCCCTGTGGTGCAGCACAACCCACAACGAATGTGATATCCATGTGGGTCAGCCGATCTGTGCGGACTGCTACGACTACGTCGGGCATGTTCTATTCACCTGGCACCTGCCCGAGCTATGGCGGCGCTTCACCATCACCCTGCGACGCACACTACGCCGAGAGATGCGCGCCTGCGGCGCCGGCCCGGATGCGGTGCGGGTCAGTTTCATCAAAGTCGTTGAGCTGCAAGCCCGGCTCATCCCGCACATTCACGCGCTGATTCGCCTCGACCCGCCCGACAGGGACGACTCCGGCGGTCAGGACTGGCAAGCTCCCCTCACGGCGGCCGAACTCGCCCCCATCATCCAACAGGCCGCTCGAACCGCGGCCGTGACGGTCACCGACTCATCGTCAGACACCGCGACACGGGTGATCAGATTCGGCGCACAAGTCGACACCCAACCCATCGACAACCGCAACGCTGGCACGGACAGCGCGGCGGTGCAGGATGGTTCACCACACGGCCGGGCGCTGCCAGGTCGTCGCGTGGCTCGCTATCTCGCGAAATACGTCACCAAATCCTTAGCTGACGTTGGGATCAGCGCGCGACGGATCTCCACCGAGGCCATCGCTGACCTCGACGTCACCGACCACGTCCGGGCGATCCTGACAACCATCGGCCACCTAGCAGACCAGGCCCGCACCCTCGGTATCGATGACTTGGCAGGGATCGGGCGCTGGCTACACACCCTGGGCTACCGGGGACATGTCACCACCAAATCCCGCCGGTACTCGGTCACCATGGGCGCGCTACGCGCCATCCGCGCCAGCTGGGCCCGACAACAAGCAGGCAAAGACTGTTTAGCACAACACCATTCGCCACTCGATCTAACCGAGGAAAGCGACGAAGTGTGGTGGGAGTTCGACCACGCCGGACACGCCACCCCTGGCGACCGCACCCTCGTTTACTCCGCGGCCCTCCAACGCACCCACACTCGCCGCACCGGACTCGTGGAAGCCCGTCGCCAAGTGCGCGACCAACGATGGGATCCGCCAGGGGGAAGCGATGGCTGACAGGTCCCGAACCGCACATGCTCGGTACCAGTGTGGCGCTGGAATCGACGCGCCGACTATGTCAGAGCGGGGTGTTGAAATTGTCGTGCCCGAGAACTGTCGACTGCCACGCGAGGCTAACCGCGCACTGGTACGCGTCATACTGGCTGTGCGGGACCGGACGCTTGGATCAGGGAAGGAAGTGGCGTGACCCTGAGGTTCGCCTTCTATGGCCGAGTGAGCACCGAGGACGCTCAAGACCCGGAGGCGAGCCGCAGCTGGCAGAAGCGGCGCGCCTTGGACCTGATCACTCCGCACGGCGGAATCCTCGCCGCTGACTATTTCGATGTGGGACAGAGCCGTTCGTTGCCGTGGAAGCGCCGGCCAGAGGCGTCACGTCTCCTTATTGATGTCGCCTCTCGTGACCGTAGCTTCGATGCCGTAGTAATCGGGGAACCCGCCCGTGCGTTCTACGGGCCGCAGTTCGCGCTCACGTTCCCTGTGCTCACGCACTACGGCGTCGGCCTTTGGGTGCCCGAGGTCGGCGGAGCGGTCGATCCCGGCTCCGAGGCACACGACCTAGTGATGACGCTTTTCGGCGGCATGAGCAAGGGGGAGCGCGCTCGAATCCAGATGCGCGTGCGTACGGCGATGTCGGCACTCGCGCAGGACACGACCAGATATCTCGGTGGTCGACCACCATACGGTTACCGGCTCGTCGATGCCGGCCCCCACCCGAACCCTGCCAAGGCAAGTCTTGGGCAGCGGCTTCACCGCCTCGAACCCGACCCTGCGACATCTTCGGTGGTCGAGCGGATCTACCGCATGTATGCCGACGGCGCGGGCCTGCGCTACATCGCGCAACAGCTCACCGACGATGGTGTGCCGTCGCCGAGCCAGTATGACCCGGCGCGGAATCGTCACCGTGACCCGCGCGGTTGGTCGCATTCGGCGATCCGCGCCATACTCGACAACCCGACATATCTGGGCATCCGCGTGTGGGGCAAGCAGGAGAAATACGAGGTCCTGGTTAACCCTGACGATGTCGGCGCTGGGTATGAGACGCGAATGCGCTGGCGTGATCAGACCGACTGGATCGCACCGGACCGCCGCACGCACGAAGCGCTCATCGATGACGATTTGGCTCAGGCTGTTCGTCTTCGGACACAGGCGCGGCGGGGTCCCGGTCTGGTCTGCAGCAGAGAATCGACGGTGCCGTATGCGCTGCGCGGGCTGCTGTTCTGCGCCGCATGTGGACGGCGGATGCAGGGCGCCGCCCGCGTCGGGAAGCAAACGACCCGCATCCTCTACCGCTGTGAGCTAGGTAAGTCGCGTTCTGTACCTGCAGACCTCAGCGATCACCCGCGCACCGTATACCTCCGTGAAGACGAGGTGACAGCGCGACTCGACGAATGGATCGCCACCCTGGCCGATCCGGAAGACCTGGCGCGCGGGCAGGAGGTGGACCCGGCAGCTGGCTACGCCGCCCTGCAGCGCCAGCTCAGCGAGGCCAATGGCAAGGTCGCTGCGCTAGTTACCGCCCTGGAGTCTGGCGTGGCCGTTGAGGACCTGACCGCTGCATTGCGTCGCCGCACCGCCGAGCGCGACGAGCTGAAGGCCCACCTTGAGCGAGCCGAAAGACCGCGCGCCATGTCTGCCGCGCAGATCAGCGAATTGGTCGAGGAGTTGGGCGGGCTGTCAGCCGTGCTTAGTCAGGCAACCGGGGCGGAACGCGCTCAGGTATACGCAAGCCTAGGTTTGCGTCTTGACTACGATCCCTACCTGCGGCGAGTCCAGGCGACGGCCGACTTGAGTCGTGTCGCCGGCTGTGTCCGAGGGGGGACTTGAACCCCCACGCCCATTAGTAGGGCACTAGCACCTCAAGCTAGCGCGTCTGCCATTCCGCCACTCGGACATGACCAACCACATCGGTTGGCAGCTAAGGCTATCGGATCGCGCCGCGCGGACCCAACCCAGCTCGCGGTGACCCGCTCGGCGGTCAACCGAGCCCAATGCGCACAGCAATGGTAGGAAAGGTGACTGTGAGCGATGACGTGGTCGAAGTTGTCAGCAGGCTGATCCGGTTCGATACCACCAACACCGGTGAACCCGAGACCACAAAAGGCGAGGCCGAGTGCGCCCAATGGATCGCCGAGCAGCTCCGTGAGGTCGGCTACGTCACCGAATACGTCGAATCCGGTGCGCCCGGGCGGGGCAACGTGTTCGCCCGTCTCGAAGGCGCGGGCAGTTCGCGAGGCGCTCTGCTGATCCATGGGCATCTCGACGTGGTGCCGGCCGAGCCGGCCGAATGGAGCGTGCACCCGTTTTCCGGCGCGATCGAAGACGAGTATGTGTGGGGTCGCGGCGCGGTCGACATGAAGGACATGGTCGGCATGATGATCGTGGTCGCCCGACAATTGAAGCGTGCCGGCATCGTGCCGCCCCGTGATTTGGTGTTCGCCTTCGTGGCCGACGAGGAGCATGGCGGCAGCTACGGGTCGCACTGGCTGGTCGACAACAGGCCCGATCTTTTCGACGGCATCACCGAGGCGATCGGCGAAGTAGGCGGGTTTTCCCTGACCGTACAGCGGCCCGACGGCGGCCAGCGCCGCCTCTACCTGATCGAGTCGGCCGAGAAGGGCATCCAGTGGATGCGGCTGACAGCGCGTGGCCAGGCCGGGCATGGCTCGATGGTGAACGATCAGAACGCGGTGACCGCCGTCGCCGAGGTGGTCGCCCGGCTGGGCCGCCATCGGTTTCCGCTCGTGCTTACCGACACCGTGGCGCAGTGCCTGGGTGCCATCAGCGAGGAGACAGGCCTTGAGTTCGACGCCGCGTCGCCTGACTTGGAGGGGACGATCGAAAAGCTTGGCCCGGCGTCTCGGGCGCTGAAGGCCATACTGCACGACACCGCAAACCCGACGATGCTCAAGGCCGGGTACAAGGCCAACGTCATCCCGGCCACGGCGGAAGCCGTGGTGGACTGCCGCGTGCTGCCCGGTCGCCAGGCGGCGTTCGAGGCCGAGGTCGACGAACTGATCGGCCCCGACGTCACACGAGAATGGATCCAGGACTTGCCGCCCTACGAGACCAGCTTCGACGGTGACCTGGTCGACGCCATGAACGCCGCGGTGCTGGCCATCGACCCCGACGGCCGGACGGTGCCCTATATGCTGTCCGGTGGCACTGATGCGAAAGCCTTTGCGCGCTTGGGTATTCGCTGCTTTGGCTTCAGCCCGCTGCGGTTGCCGCCCGAGTTCGATTTCTTCTCGTTGTTCCACGGCGTCGATGAGCGGGTACCCGTCGATGCACTGAGGTTCGGCACCGAGGTGCTGGCGCACTTTTTGACACACTGCTAGTGGCGATCGCAAGCGCGGCGGAGCCGGGCGAAGCGGGTCGTCACCCGTCAAACCTAGTTACCCGAGAGGACTGACCTATGGATACCCGGCCCAACCCGTACGACGCGCTGCCCAAACTGCCGTCGTTCACCCTGACGTCGGACTCGCTCACCGACGGGCAGCCGCTGGCCACTCGGCAAATCAGCGGAATCATGGGCGCGGGGGGACAAGATGTCAGCCCACAGCTGAGCTGGTCGGGATTCCCCGAGGAGACCCGCAGCTTCGCGGTCACCGTCTACGACCCTGACGCCCCGACCCTGTCCGGGTTCTGGCACTGGGCGGTGGCCAACCTGCCCGCCGACGTCACCGAGTTGCCCGAGGATGCCGGCGACGGTCGTGAGCTGCCCGGTGGCGCGCTGGAGCTGGTCAACGACGCCGGGATGCGCCGCTACATCGGTGCCGCCCCGCCTCCCGGCCACGGCGTACATCGTTACTACGTCGCGGTGCACGCGGTGGGCGTCGACAAAATCGATCTCAGCGAGGACGCGAGTCCGGCATTCCTCGGATTCAACCTGTTCCAGCACGCGATCGCGCGAGCGGTCCTCCACGGCACTTACGAGCAGACGTAAACATCATGTGAAGTCGATGCGGTCATAGTCGCTGAACGGCTGAAAACCGATGCGTTGGTAGATGGCGTTGGAGATCGGGTTGGCCGGATCGGTGAAAAGCACCACGTCGCCGGCGCCGTGCCCGAGCGCCCATACGGCCGCGGCGGCCGTTACCGCCGAGCCGTACCCGTGTCCCCGCTCGGCGTTTGGCGTGTACACGGGTCCGATCCGTGAGACGGAGGCGGCCGGTGGGCGCACCACTGCCAGGCTGACCGGCCCGCTTGCCAGTGTCCAGAGCACAAACTCGTCGCCACGGGCCCTGCCGGCTTGCACCGATCGGGTGGTCGCGGCTCGGTCGGGGGTTTCACCGATGGCCTCATGGAGAAACCGCACGACCCAATCGGCGAGCAGGTCGATGTCGTCGGCGCTGGCAGGGCGAGCGTGGCCGGCGACACCGGTTGGCGGGCACAATGTCTCAAGCCGGTGGAGCCGTTCGTTCATAGTGACCGTCGAGGTGGTTCCGGTGGCTGAGCACCATGCCGCGGCAAAGGTGGCCGCTGTGGCGGAGGGTCCCTGAATGCCGGTGAGATGTATCCCGAGATCGATAAGCTCGGCGACGACGTGGTCGAGGGCCGCGGGCGGCAGGCCGCCACAGAGCAAAGGGAACTTTGGCTTTTGCAGCGCAGCGCCGATCGGCTGCTGGCCGTCCCAAACCGTCACGAGCAGCGGAGCTGGGTCGCTCTCGGCAAGGCCTGCGCGCAGCGTGGCGAGCTCGGCATTCGCGGAAATCGGGTCACGACGATATATGTCTAGGGCCACACTGCAGAAGTCGTCAACGCTGTCGTGTATCCGAAGTTCCATGCTTTCAGAGTGGTGTCCGCGCACGCGTCCGTCCAGCGAGATTTGTTGGCGCGGTCGCCCGGACCTCGTCAACGTCGGCTCCGAATAGAAGTCATGGAACCACGCGCGTGTGTGCTAGTCCTGGCGGGCGGCAAGGTGCGGAGCCAGCGCGCTTCCCGGTGGTGGCAGCTGGCGAACCTGCGGATGATGCTTGTCGCGTGGGCGCTACGCCGCCGACTGGGTTCGGGCGTCGAGGTGCGACGCGTCCAATACCGCCGTCGCGGGTGGAATGGCCGCAGGCGGGATGCGGTGCGGGACGGCACCGAGGTGCTCGACGATGCCCGACGCCGGTTTGAGCCGAAAAGCATTGTTCTGGTGGGTCATTCAATGGGCGGCCGGGTCGCGGCGCACCTGAGTGCCGATGCCGGCATCGGCGCGGTGGTCGCGCTTGCGCCGTGGTGGCCGAAGGGCGACGGAGACCTGATTCCCGTGGCCACCCGGCTGCTGGTCATGCACGGCACCGCGGACACCTGGACCGACCCGTACAGTTCACGCACCCAGACGTGGCGGGCGCGCGAACGCGGAGTGGATGCGACGTGGGTGGGCCTCGACGGCGCGGGCCACTACATGCTGCGGCGATACCGTGAATGGCAGTGCCGCATCACAGATTTCGTCGCCAATTATGTCGGCGCTGTCGGGAATGCAGGGCATTGAGGTCGCCAGATCGCCGCGCTCTTTCGCTCGGCATGGTCAGTCCGCGGCGGCGCTCAGTGTCGGCAATGTCCATTAGTATTCGAACATGCATTCGATTAGTGACAGAGTTTGGCACGCCGCGCTGTTCAGCGCGCTCGATGACGCGTCAACCAGCGGCGCGACGTTCGATGAGCTGATGGCGCTATTGGACTGCTTCGCGCGGGTGCGGAGTGAGTTTCCGAAACTCGACTACGAGCTCACGAGCCCGATTGGACGGCTCGCCGGCCGGGAGCGGCGCCCGGCGAAGCCGTAGCGGCCTGACTTCGGTAGGTTAGGGCGTCGAAGGGCTTTCGGCCGCGGGCAGCGCCTGGTGCGGGCTCGACTCGGTGTTGATTTCGGGCCCCAGATGTCGCGGTTTGGGCCACAACGCACTAGCCTGCGGGGCTTCCCGGTGTCGCAGCCGCGGACCCGACCGCGTCGCTCAGTGAGGCGAACCCGCCGTCATGCAGTCGCCGGGCAATACCGTCGTGAATGTGCTTGGGCCACAAGCCTCCGCCGTAGATGAAGCCGGTATAGCCCTGTACCAGCGACGCGCCGCACGTGATGCGGTCCCACGCGTCGTCGGCGGTCTCGATGCCCCCAACGCTGATGAGCGCCAACCGATCTCCGACGCGACTGTAGAGGCGGCGCAGTACCTCGACGGCGCGGCGCGCCACCGGTGGTCCCGAGATGCCGCCGGCGCCGAGCTGGTCGACCCCCGGCGTGAGCAGACCCTCGCGCGACACCGTGGTGTTGGTGGCCACGATGCCGGCCAGGCCAAGCTCGACGGCCAGGTCCGCGATGTCGTCGATGTCGGAGTCGGAGAGGTCCGGTGCGATCTTCACCAGCACGGGTGTCCCTGAGGCCTCGGCCAGGACGGCCGACAGGATCGGCCGCAGCGATTCGACCGCCTGCAGATCGCGCAGGCCCGGCGTGTTCGGCGAGCTGACGTTGACCACCAGATACGAGGCCAGCGGGCCGACCAGCCGGGCGCTGGCCCGGTAGTCGTCGACGGCGTCCGCGGCCGGGGTTGCCTTGGTCTTGCCGATGTTCACCCCGATCGGCACGTCGGGCCGGTGGCGCGCGAGCCTGACCGCCAGTTCCCCGGCGCCGTGATTGTTGAACCCCATCCGGTTCAGCAGGCCCCGGTCGGCGGGCAGGCGGAACATGCGCGGCGTCGGGTTACCGGGCTGTGGGTGCGCGGTGACGGTCCCGACCTCGGCGTACCCGAAACCCATCGCACCCCAGGTAGACATCCCCACGCCGTCCTTGTCGAATCCGGCGGCCAACCCCAACGGTCCCGGGAAGTGCACCCCGAACACGGTGCTGGCCAGCGCCGGATCAGTCGGGCCGAACAGCCGGTGCAGCAATCTGCGGACCGAAGCGCCGGCGGTGACGCCGCGCAGCGCGGCGAAAACCAGCGTGTGGATGCGCTCGGGCGGGACCAGGAACAGCAGCCGGCGCACCAGGCCGTACAGTCGATGACGGTCTGCGCGCGCGGTGCCCACCGTCACAGTTCCGGCTGGTCGGGCCGCCGCCCAAGGGATTCCACACCGTCCAGACGAGATTTCTTGCGGCGCAACAACACCCGCCTGCTGCCGTCGGTGTACAGCCGCACCCGCGTGAGTTCCCAGCCGCGGTATTCAGCCTCGATGGACAGCCGGGTGGAGGCGCTGAGCCGGGTCACTTCCGGCGGCAGGCGCAACAGCACCCGCTCGTACTCGTCGGACACGTCGGTGTCCCAACCCGCAGGCAGGCGGCTGCGCCGCGGGGCGGTCAACGCGTGCCCGCCGCATGCTCGATGACCTGGACCCCGGCACCAGACCCCGACACCACGTACAAGGTGTCCGACGCTTCGTCATAAGCCAACGAGTTGGGTTGCTGCACGGTTGGGTAACGCACCTTTTCGACGGGAATTCCGGTGGACAGATCGTAACCAATAACAACGTTAGACGCGGTTTGGGATACCCAGGCCAACGCGCGGGAACCGGCCAGGCCGTACGGGGCCTGCCGCACCGGATACGCCTGGCGCAGGATCAGCGGGTCGACGCCATACACCAGCAGTTGGCCGCCGCGGGTATCGGCGACCAGCACCCGGCCCAGCGGATCGGCGGCCAGGGTGGTTGCGCCCTCGCCGGCCCGCAGCGCCTGCTGGGGGCGGCCGTCGGCGCCGATCGTGGTCACCGAAGTCTGTCCGCGATCCAGCACGGCGGTTGTATTTTCTTGTGTCACAAGGGCATCTACGCGGGCGAAGATCTTGCTCCGATTGCCCACGGCGGCGCTGCCGGACGGGCCTGACGGGTTAGCCGAGGCGAGCGTGTACACGGCGCCGTCGGCGCTGCCCAACACCAGCTTGCCGTCGGCGCGGCGCGCGATCGCGGTGAAGTCGACCTGCGCGGCGTCGCCGACATCGACTCGTGCGGTGTGACCGGCCGCCAGATCGACCACGAGGTAACCACCCCGGGCCGCGAGGTAAACCGTGCCGCTGCCGTCGCCGGTGATCGCGGTCGCGGGCCCCGGCAGCGTGACGACACGCGGCAAGTCCTGGGCGTCGCCGAACACGGTGACGGTGCCGGGCGCCGTCGGGTCGGCGAGGTTGTCAGGGGGGGACAGGACCGCCAAACGGCGAGTGCCGCTGTCGAATACGGCCGCCTGTGGGTGACCGCTCAGTGGTCGCACCACGCCGGCCGGATTTTGCGAGGCCGGCGGCGACAGGGCCGGCTGCGCGGGTTCGATGGTTGGCGGAGGCGTTTCGAGCGGATTCGACGAACACCCCTGGGGGACCACCGTCACCGCCAGCAAAAGCAGCGAGCCGACAAAACCGCGGTGAACTGCTCGTTTATGCCGCATCAGCAACGGATCGCCCTCGAACGCGCAACATGGACCTCAAATTCTAAGGAACGGTTTGGCATTCAATTTGTCATGTTGCACACATGTATCGGTACTGGAGAGGTATCTTGACGACATGACCGTCACCGCTGACAGGCATATCGCAGACCACGGGTTTGCTGTGGAAGACATTTCGACGGGAATTTTTGCCAGCGGGTACGGACAAGTCGGTGATGGACGCAGTTTTTCGTTCCACATCGAGCACATGCAGCTCGTCGTCGAAATTTACCGTCCACGGCTCGCCGGCCCCGTTCCGCTTGCCGAAGAAGTGGTCGCGAGGGCGGTCCGCAAGCTGGTCGACATCGACCTCACCGACGAACGCAGTCTTTCCGCCGCGGTGCGCGACTCTGTCGCACGCGCCGTGCCGGTATCCCGCTAGCCCCGCAACGATGCGGGCCGCAAGGCGGCCCGCATCGGGGCACGACGAATTGCAAGCCGGGCAATCAGGGCCAGTCAGTTCGGCTCGTTGCTGCCCGCAGCGGGTACGGTCGTCGTCGTGACTGGGGTTTCGGCGGCATGACCGTCATCCTGTTGCGCCACGGCCGGTCCGCGTCGAACACCGCGGGCGTGCTGGCAGGTCGTTCCGAGGGCGTCGACCTCGACGACAAGGGCCGCGAGCAGGCCGCCGGGCTGATCGATCGGATCGGTGAGCTGCCGATCCGGGCGGTGGTGTGTTCGCCGATGCTGCGCTGCCGGCGCACCGTCGAACCGCTCGCCGAAGCGCTGTGCCTCGAGCCGCTGATCGACGACCGGCTATCCGAAGTGGACTACGGCGACTGGACGGGACGCAAAATCGGCGAGTTGGCCAAAGAGCCGCTGTGGCGGGTGGTGCAGGCCCATCCCAGCGCGGCGGTGTTTCCCGGCGGGGAGGGCCTGGCGCAGGTTCAGGCGCGTGCGGTCGCCGCGGTCCGCGAGCACGACCGGCGGCTGGCCCTGGAATACGGCGGAGAGCGCGGCGGTGACGTGCTCTGGCTGGCCTGCACCCATGGCGACGTCATCAAGTCGGTGATTGCCGATGCGTTCGGCACGCACCTGGACAGCTTCCAGCGCGTCACCGCCGATCCGGGCTCGGTCAGCGTGATCAGCTACACCCAGCTGCGGCCATTTGTGTTGCACGTCAACCACACCGGGGCGCGGCTGTCGGCCGCGTTGCGGGCCGCGCCGCCACCCAAGGCTGAGCCCAAGGCCGAGCCCTCGGCCGAGTCCCCGAACCAACCGGATGGTGTGGTGCCGTCGAGCGACGCGGTGGTCGGCGGCTCAGCAGATTAATTCCGGCCAATTCTGGTGCGGGCACCCCAAACGAATCGCACTGCAGTGGCAACTGCCGGTATTTTGGAAGTGCCATGGCCCGCGCAATTCATGTCTTCCGCACACCCGACCGCTTCGTGGCCGGGACCGTTGGCCAGCCCGGAAATCGCACCTTCTACCTCCAAGCGGTGCACGATTCCCGAGTGGTTTCGGTGATATTGGAAAAGCAGCAGGTCGCTGTGTTGGCGGAACGCATCGGGGCGTTGCTGCTCGAGGTCAATCGCCGGTTCGGCACACCGGTCCCTCCGGAGCCGACCGAGATCGACGACCTCAACCCGCTGATCATGCCGGTGGACGCGGAGTTCCGGGTCGGAACCATGGGCCTGGGCTGGGATTCGGAGGCTCAGACCGTAGTCGTCGAATTGCTGGCTGTCACCGACGCCGAGTTCGACGCCTCGGTGGTGCTCGACGACACCGAGGAGGGACCCGACGCGGTACGGGTGTTCCTGACGCCGGAGTCGGCGCGGCAATTCGCCACCCGGTCCAACCGCGTCATCTCGGCGGGTCGTCCGCCGTGCCCACTGTGCGACGAACCGTTGGATCCCGAGGGCCACATCTGCGCGCGTACCAACGGTTACAAGCGCAGCGCGCTGCTCGGGCCTGACGATGCCCCCCCGGAATAACGAGCATGACGACTGCGAGGTGCTGCGGGACGGCGAGCTGACGGTCCTCGGACGCATCCGCTCTGCCAGTAACGCCACCTTTTTGTGCGAGTCCACACTCGACGAGCGCAGCGTGCACTGCGTCTACAAGCCGATCGCGGGCGAGCAGCCCCTATGGGACTTTCCGGACGGGACCCTAGCCGGTCGTGAACTCGGCGCCTTTCTGGTGTCGACGCAGTTGGGCTGGAACATCGTGCCCCACACGATCATTCGCCACGGGCCCGCGGGTCCGGGCATGCTGCAGCTGTGGGTGCAGCAGCCCGGCGACACAGTGGACTCGGAACCCGCGCCCTGGCCCGACCCGGTCGACCTGTTTCCCGCCGACAAGCTGCAGCAGGGTTATCTGCCGGTGCTGCGCGCCCACGACTACACCGGCGACGAGGTCATCCTGATGCACGCTGACGACATTCGGTTGTGGCGGATGGCGGTGTTCGACGTGCTGATCAACAACGCCGACCGCAAGGGCGGCCATATCCTGCGCGACCTCGACGGCCACATCTACGGAGTCGACCACGGCGTGTGCCTGCACGTTGAGAACAAACTGCGCACGGTGCTGTGGGGCTGGGCGGGCAAGCCGGTCGACGATAAAACCCTGAAGGCCGTCGCCGATCTGGCCGACGCCCTGACCGGCCCGCTCGCCGACCAGCTGGGCGGGCAGATCACCACCGCGGAAATCGCGGCCCTGCGCCGGCGCGCGTGCGCCCTGCTGGACAACCCGGTGATGCCCGGACCGAACCGGCATCGCCCGATTCCGTGGCCAGCGTTTTAAGGCCTGCTTCGGCGTCGGCGATACTGAAAAGGTGAGCCCGGGCCCCCCTGACAAGAGGGATGATCTGACAGACGGCCTGACAGACGCCGCGTTGGCTGCCGACCTGGCCGCGGACGCCGGGAAGCTGCTTCTGCAAGTGCGCGACGAGATCGGTTTCGGGCACCCCTGGGCACTCGGCGACGCAGGTGACTTCCACGCAAACGAGCTACTGCTGCGCCGGCTGCGGGCCGAGCGGCCGGGTGATGCGGTGCTCAGCGAGGAGGCTCATGACGATCTGGTCCGGCTGAAGTCGGAACGGGTGTGGATCATCGATCCGCTGGACGGCACCCGGGAGTTCTCCACGCCCGGGCGCGACGACTGGGCGGTACACATCGCGCTGTGGCAACGTCCCACCGGCGACCCAACCAACAACAGTCGCGAGATCACCGACGCGGCAGTGGCATTGCCGGCCCGCGGGAACATCGTCTACCGCAGCGACACCGTGACCGCTCCCGGCGGGACCCACCGCGTTCCGCACACTCTCCGGATCGCCGTCAGCGCCAGCCGGCCACCGGCGATCCTGCACCGGATACGGCAGACGCTGGCGATCCAACCCGTGGCGATCGGCTCGGCAGGCGCCAAAGCGATGGCCGTCGTCGACGGGTCCGTCGATGCCTATCTGCATGCCGGCGGCCAATGGGAATGGGATTCGGCCGCGCCCGCCGGGGTGATCATGGCTGCCGGTATGCACGCGTCGCGTCTCGACGGCTCGCCGATGCGCTATAACCAGCTCGACCCGTACCTGCCCGACTTCGTGATGTGTCGCGCCGAGGTGGCGCCGATTCTGCTCGATGCGATCCGCCAGGCCTGGTACTAAGCGGTACTAAGTTGTACTGGGGGGTGTTCGCGTCACCGGCCCAATCGGCGTCGCCAATCCTTGGCTGACAGAAACCTCAGTGTCCTTTGGACGAAGTTGCCCTTCTTGGGGCTGTAGGGATACCAGAGCAATTCCTTTTTCATTGCCACGCGCTCGGTCACGATGCTCTTGGTGCGGCAGAACTTCCGGATGCCGTCGGCGCCGCCGGAGCGGGAACCGGGCCCTGATTCCTTCCATCCGGCCATCGGGAGCCCGAACTGCAGCAGGCCGGTGATGACGTTGTTGATGTTCACGGTTCCGGTGTTCATCTGCCGGGCAATGGCCATCGCTTTGCGTTTGTCTCGGGTCCACACGCTGCCGGACAGCCCCACTTGGGAGTCGTTCGCCCTCTCGATCGCCTCGGCGACGTCGCGCACCTTCATCACCGGCAGGGTCGGGCCGAAGGTCTCCTCGCGCATGCAGTCCATGCCGTGATCGACGTCGACCAGCACCGTCGGCTCATAGAACAGTCCGCCACTGCCGGGATCGCCCGCCTTGCCGCCCACCAGCACCTTCGCGCCCTTGCTGACGGCGTCGTCGACGTGGCGGGACACGATGGCGAGTTGTTGCGCGGTGGTCATCGCGCCGATTTCGCAGGAATAGTCGTGCGCGGCATCCATGCCCTGACGCAGCTGCGATGTCTTGGCCACCAACTTCTGCACGAATTCGTCGTAGACCGGCTCCTCGACATAGACCCGCTCCACCGATATGCAGACTTGCCCGGTGTAGAGGAAGCCGCCCCAAACCGCGCCGTACACGGCTCGGTCGATATCGGCGTCGGCGCAGACGATCATCGCGTCCTTGCCGCCGAGCTCCAGGCTGCACGGGATCAACCGTTGCGCGGCCGCGGCGGCGATCCGGCGCCCGGTATTGGCCGAGCCGGTGAACATGATGTAGTCCACGACATCGACCAACGCGGCACCGGTTGCGCCGAAACCACACACCACGTCGAGCACGTCCGGCGCGCCGATCTCCTTCCAGCCCTCGACCGCGGCCCGCCACGCGAGCGGGGTGAACTCCGAGGGCTTGGACAGCACGGCGCAACCGGCCATCAACGCCGCGGGAATGTCGAGCAGCGGCACCGATAGCGGGCCATTCCACGGTGTGATGAACCCGACCAGCGGAAAGGGCTCGTAGACGATGGTCAGCTTCTTGGCCGCGTTGGCGGCACCGTACGGGCGCACGGCCTCGTCGGCCAGGAATCTGGCGGCGTTGTCGATCCAGTAATTGATGATCTGCACGGCGGCGATCTCCACGCCCGTATCGCCCCAGGACTTGCCCGATTCGAGTTGTAGCAGCGTCAAGATCTCATTGGAGTGGTCGAGCATCCAGTCGCGCCACTTGCCCAGCCACCGTGCGCGGGCCTTGATTCCCATTTGCTGCCACGCGGGCTGTGCCGCCCGGAGCCGGGCTGCCGCTGCCTGAACCTCATCGGCCGTCGCCACCGGGACGTTGCCGACGATCTGCGCGCTGGCCGGGCATTTGACCACTACCTCCTGGTCGGCATCCGGGCCGGCCAAGTTCGTTCGATCTGCAGTGTTCGTCGACATCGCAATCACCTTTACCGCGTGATGGTCAGCGTGTGTCCAAGGACAGCCTGGCGCAATGCCGACGCCATCCCGGAGACGCTAAACAAAATTGCCCCTATGACCACAGCACATCACAGATCACGCGAAGGCGATACCGTTTGCGATGCGAACCGCCTCGGGCCGTTCCGGCCCGCATCGTCGCCAGGCTTAGAGTCGTTGGCATGCAGTCGTGGTCGTCCGCACGGGTACCGGCGTTGCCGGGACGCGGCCCGGAGCTACGGCTGTACGACACCTCTGACCGGCAAGTGCGCCCGGTGGCGTCCGGCGCTCAGCCCAACATGTACGTCTGCGGGATCACGCCCTACGACGCCACCCATCTGGGCCACGCCGCCACCTATCTGGCGTTTGACCTGATCCACCGAATCTGGCTGGACCTCGGTCACGATGTGCACTACGTGCAGAACGTCACCGACGTCGACGACCCGTTGTTCGCGCGCGCGGAGCGGGACGGCGTCGACTGGCGTGACCTCGGGGAGCGCGAGGTCGCCTTGTTCCGCGAGGACATGGCCGCGCTGCGGGTGCTGCCGCCGCGTGAGTATGTCGGGGCGACCGAAGCGATTCCCGAAGTCATCGAACTCGTGGAGAAGATGCTGGCCTCAGGGGCGGCATACATCGTGGACCTCCCCGATCAGGAGTACCCGGACGTCTACTTCCGGGCCGATGCCACGCTGCAATTCGGCTACGAGTCGGGCTATGACCGCGAAACCATGCTCAGGCTGTTCGAGCAGCGCGGCGGCGACCCGCACCGGCCCGGCAAGGGCGATGAACTCGATGCTCTGTTGTGGCGGGCCGCGCGCCCCGGGGAGCCCAGTTGGCCGTCGCCGTTCGGTGCCGGGCGACCAGGCTGGCACATCGAATGCGCAGCGATAGCGCTGAGTCGTATCGGCACCGGTCTCGACATTCAGGGCGGGGGCAGCGACCTGATCTTTCCGCATCACGAGTTCACCGCGGCGCACGCCGAATGCGTCACGGGCGAACGGCGATTCGCCCGCCACTACGTGCACGCCGGGATGATCGGCTGGGGCGGGCACAAGATGTCCAAGAGCCGCGGCAATCTGGTGCTGGTGTCGACGCTGCGGGCCGAAGGCGTTGAGCCGTCCGCCATTCGGCTGGGCCTGCTGGCCGGGCACTATCGCGCCGATCGATTCTGGAGCGACCAGGTACTCGCGGACGCCACCACGCGGCTGCACCGATGGCGCACCGCGACCGCGCTGCCCGCCGGTCCGGACGCCACCGATGCCATCGCCCGGGTGCGCGGTTACTTGGCCGACGACCTCGACACCACCAAAGCGATTGCGGCACTTGATGGTTGGTGCACCGATGCGCTGGAGTACGGCGGCCACGACGAGGCGGCACCGAAACTGGTGGCGACGGCGATCGATGCGCTGCTGGGTGTGGACCTGTAGCCGTTGCGACGGTAGGTTTCGGCCATGACATCGCTGCAGGGCAAAGTCGTCTTAATCACCGGTGGGGCCCGAGGAATCGGGGCCGAGGTCGCCCGTCGGCTGCACAAAAAGGGCGCCAAACTCGTGCTGACCGATCTCGACAAAGACGAGCTGGCCGCCCTGGCCGCCGAACTCGGCGGCGAAGACCAGGTACTGACCGTGGTCGCCGACGTACGCGATTTGCCCGCCATGCAGGCCGCGGCCGAGCAGGCCGTCGAACGCTTCGGCGGTATCGACGTCGTCGTGGCCAACGCCGGCATCGCCAGCTACGGGTCCGTGCTGCAAGTCGACCCCGCGGCGTTCAAGCGGGTGCTGGAGGTGAACCTGCTCGGTGTCTTTCACACCGTGCGCGCCACGTTGCCGGCGCTGATCGAGCGCCGCGGTTATGCGCTGATCGTGTCGTCGCTGGCCGCCTTCGCGGCGGCTCCGGGGATGGCGTCGTATGTCATGTCGAAGGCCGGCAACGAGCACCTCGGCAACGCGCTGCGGCTCGAGGTCGGCCACCTGGGCGTCGGCGTCGGGGTGGCGCACATGTCCTGGATCGACACAGCCCTGGTTCGCGACACCAAGGCCGACCTGCCGTCGTTCACCCGACTGGTGGCGGCGCTGCCCTGGCCGCTGAACAAGACCACCTCGGTGGACAACTGCGCGGACGCCCTTGTCAAAGGCATCGAGGGCCGTCAGGCCCGCGTGTACTGCCCGCGCTGGGTCGGTCTGTTCCGCTGGCTCAAGCCCGCTTTGTCCACCCGGGTTGGCGAGCTGCCGGTCCGCAAAACCGTTGCCAAGATAATGCCCCAATTGGACGCCGAAGTCGCCGCGCTCGGTCGCTCCACCAGCGTCTACAACGAATCCTTGGAGAAGGGCTAGGCGGGGGTCACCGCCCGAAGCCGGGCCGTCGGCGGCGCAGGTAGCGCTCGAACTCGGCGGCCAGCGCGTCGCCGTCGATCTTGCCCAGGGCGTCGTTCATGTCGACCTCGGCGTCGCCGCGCTGCTCGAGCGACTGCACGTATTCGGTCAGGTCCTCGTCCTCGGCCGTCATCTCGCTGATGGCCTGCTCCCACTCCTCGGCCTGCGCCGGCAGGTCGGCCAGCGGAACCTCGATGTCGAGCACGTCCTCGACCCGCCGCAGCAACGCCACCGTCGCCTTCGGGTTCGGCGGCTGCGACACGTAGTGCGGCACTGCCGCCCAGAACGTCACCGCCGGGATCCCGGCCGCCACACAGGCGTCCTGGAACACCCCGGCGATCCCGGTCGGGCCCTCGTACCGGGTTTCCTCCAGCCCGAAGCGCCGCGCCGACTCGGGGGAGTAGGCCGCACCCGAGACCGGCACCGGCCGGGTATGCGGGGTGTCGGCCAGCAGCGCCCCCAGGATGACGACGGTGTCGACATTGAGCTTGTCGGCGATGGCCAGCAACTCGGCACAGAATGTGCGCCAGCGCATATTCGGCTCCACCCCGTGCATCAGCACGACGTCGCGATCACTGCCCGGCGGACGACAGTGGGAGATCCGCATCGCCGGCCACACCAACTCCCGGGTGACCCCGTCGACCTGGCGGATGACCGGGCGATTCACCTGGTAGTCGTAGTAGGCCTCGTCGTCGATCTCCACGATCGGATCGGCTTCCCAGATCGCATCCAGATGCTCTAAGGCGCCGCTGGCCGCGTCCCCGGCGTCGTTCCAGCCCTCAAACGCCGCCACGACCACGGTGTTGTGCAGTTCGGGCAGGTCACTGCCATCCGGCCCACCATCCCGCAAAGTCACAGAATCAGGGTACGGCGTGCCCCACTTGCCCGCGCAGATGCTCGATGGACCAAGTCGTATGCATAGACCCACTATCCTTGTAGCGTGACTGTCGCTAACGAACACCGGTACGACACCGATCTCCTCGACGTTTTGTCGCAGCGTGTGGTGGTGGGCGACGGCGCAATGGGCGCCCCAGCTGCAAGCGGCCGACCTAGCCTCCACGACCTCAACAACCGGCGTCGACGCGGTCTAGACGAAATACGTTCGGCTGCAAACTGGTTAACCTTGGTAACTACGACATCGGCGACAAGATCCGCGAGCTGGAGCTCAACGGCACCGCGAAAGCCAAGCGGATCGGGTCGAGCTGGGCGTCCAGACGTCGGGTGACGACGTAGACTCTTCTGGTCGAGAGGCGTTGCAACGGTTTCGGGTCCAAGCCCGGTATCCGCCACGCTCGGCAGATTCAAGGACGCCTTCCGCTACGGAAGGAACGTACGTGAACGGCTTTGAGCCCGACATCCGCCCCGACTGCACCGACGAACTGACGGCCGCTCTGCGCCAGCGGATCATGGTGATCGACGGCGCGATGGGCACGGCGATCCAGCGCGACCGGCCGGACGAGGCCGGCTACCGCGGCGATCGGTTCACGGAGTGGCCGACCGCTCTCCAGGGCAACAACGACCTGCTCACTTTGACGCAGCCGCAGATCATCGAGGGGATCCACCGCGAGTACCTCGAGGCGGGCGCCGACATCCTGGAGACCAACACGTTCAACGCGAACGCGGTCTCGCTCTCCGACTACGACATGGCGGACCTGAGCTACGAGCTGAACTACGCCGGTGCTGCACTGGCCCGCAAGGCCGCCGACGAGTTCAGCACCCCGGAGAAGCCCCGTTACGTCGCCGGCGCAATCGGGCCGACGACGCGGACCGCGTCGATCTCGCCGGACGTCAACGATCCCGGCGCCCGCAATGTCTCCTACGACCAGCTGGTCGCCGCCTATCTCGAATCCGCCAACGGCCTGGTCGACGGTGGTGCCGACCTCATCATCATCGAGACGATCTTCGACTCGCTGAACGCCAAGGCGGCGGTGTTCGCCGTCGAGACGCTGTTCGAGGACCGCGGACGGCGCTGGCCGGTGATCATCTCGGGCACCATCACCGATGCCTCCGGGCGGACGTTGTCCGGTCAGGTCACCGAAGCATTCTGGAACGCGATCAGGCACGCGAAGCCGATCGCGGTGGGCCTCAACTGCGCCTTGGGTGCGCCGGAGATGAGGCCCTATATCGCCGAGGTGGCGCGGATCGCGGACACCTTCGTCTCCTGCTACCCGAACGCCGGCCTGCCCAACGCCTTCGGCGAGTACGACGAGTCCCCGGAGCGCCAAGCCGGCTACATCGCCGAGTTCGCGGAGGCCGGCCTGGTCAACCTGGTTGGTGGTTGCTGCGGAACGACGCCGGCGCACATTGCCGAGATCGCCAAGGTCGTCGAGGGCAAGCCGCAGCGCGAGCTGCCGGAGATCCCGGTAGCCACCCGGCTCTCGGGTCTGGAGCCGCTGAACATCACCGACGATTCCCTGTTCGTGAACATCGGTGAGCGCACCAACATCACCGGCTCCGCCCGGTTCCGCAACCTGATCAAGGCCGAGGACTACGACACCGCGCTGTCGGTCGCCCTGCAGCAGGTCGAGGTCGGTGCGCAGGTCATCGACATCAACATGGACGAGGGCATGATCGACGGCGTCGCCGCGATGGACCGGTTCACCAAGCTGATCGCGGCCGAGCCGGACATCAGCCGCGTCCCGGTGATGATCGACTCCTCCAAGTGGGAGGTCATCGAGGCGGGCCTGAAGAACGTGCAGGGCAAGCCGATCGTCAACTCGATCTCCATGAAGGAGGGCGAGGAGAAGTTCATCCGCGAGGCACGGCTGTGCCGCAAGTACGGCGCCGCCGTCGTCGTGATGGCCTTCGATGAGAAGGGGCAGGCCGACAACTTGGAGCGCCGCAGGGAGATCTGCGGGCGCGCCTACCGGATCCTGACCGAAGAGGTCGGCTTCCCGCCCGAGGACATCATCTTCGACCCGAACTGCTTCGCGCTGGCGACCGGTATCGAGGAGCACGCGACCTACGGGATCGACTTCATCGAGGCATGCGCCTGGATCAAGAAGAACCTTCCCGGGGTGCACCTCTCCGGCGGTATCTCGAACGTGTCGTTCTCGTTCCGGGGCAACAACCCCGTCCGCGAGGCGATCCACGCGGTGTTCCTGTTCCACGCCATCAAGGCCGGCCTGGACATGGGCATCGTCAACGCCGGTGCGCTGGTGCCCTACGACTCGATCGACCCCGAGCTGCGGGACCGCATCGAGGACGTCGTCCTGAACCGTCGCGAGGACGCGGCCGAGAGGCTTCTGGAGATCGCTGAAAGGTTCAACAACTCGGAGAAGACCGAGGACCCGGTGGCAGCCGAGTGGCGCAGCCTCGGAGTCCACGAGCGGATCACGCACGCCCTGGTCAAGGGCATCGACGCCCACGTCGATGCTGACACCGAGGAATTGCGGGCCGAGATCGCCGCCGCAGGTGGTCGCCCGATCGAGGTGATCGAGGGCCCGCTGATGGACGGCATGAACGTCGTCGGTGACCTCTTCGGCTCGGGCAAGATGTTCCTGCCCCAGGTCGTGAAGTCGGCCCGGGTGATGAAGAAGGCCGTTGCGTACCTGCTGCCCTACATCGAGGCGGAGAAGGAAGAGTCCGGGGCCTCCCAAAATGGCGGGGCAGGTGGGGACACCAACGGCACGATCGTGATGGCGACCGTGAAGGGCGACGTCCACGACATCGGCAAGAACATCGTCGGGGTCGTCCTGCAGTGCAACAACTACTCCGTGATCGACCTCGGTGTGATGGTGCCCGCCCAGAAGATCCTGGACGCGGCGAAGGAGCACAACGCCGACATCATCGGGCTGTCCGGCCTGATCACCCCGTCCCTGGACGAGATGGTCAACTTCGCCGTCGAGATGGAACGCGAGGGGCTTCAGATCCCGCTGCTGATCGGTGGCGCGACTACGTCGCGCGCCCACACGGCCGTGAAGGTGGCGCCGCGTCGAACCGGTCCGGTGGTCTGGGTCAAGGACGCTTCCCGCTCGGTGCCGGTCGCTGCCGCGCTCCTCGACGACAAGCAACGTCCGGCACTGCTGGAGGCCACCGAGAAGGACTACGCAGCCCTTCGCGAACGACACGCCCAGAAGAACGAGCGGCCGACGCTGACGCTGGAGAAGGCCCGCGCCAACCGGACGCCGATCGAGTGGGACTGCTACACGCCGCCGGTGCCCGCGCAAGGTGCGGGAGTACGGGATTTTCTTGACTACGACCTCGCCGAGCTGCGCGAGTACATCGACTGGCAGCCGTTCTTCAACGCATGGGAGATGAAGGGCAGGTTTCCCGACATCCTCAACAACCCGGCCTCGGGCGAGGCGGCCCGCAAGCTGTACGACGACGCCCAGGAGATGCTCGACACCCTGATCAAGGAGAAGTGGCTGACCGCCAACGGGGTGATCGGGTTCTTCCCGGCGAACGCAGTCGGCTCGGGTATTGAAGACATCGAGGTCTACACCGACGAGACCCGCACCGAGGTGCTGACCACGTTGCACAACCTACGGCAGCAGGGCGAGCATCGGGACGGCATCCCGAACCGGTCGCTGGGCGACTTCGTCGCACCCAAAAACACCGGTCTGGCCGACTACGTCGGCGCCTTCGCCGTCACCTCGGGGCTCGGCAGCCAGGAGAAGATCGCGGAGTTCAAGGCGGCCATCGACGACTACAGCGCGATCCTGCTGGAATCGATCGCCGACCGGCTGGCGGAGGCGTTCGCCGAACGGATGCACCAACGGGTCCGCGAGGAGTTCTGGGGATACCAGCCTGACGAGCAGCTGGACAACGAGGCGCTCATCGGTGAGAAGTACGTGGGGATCCGCCCTGCCCCCGGCTACCCGGCCTGCCCGGAGCACACCGAGAAGGTGACGCTCTGGAAGTTGATGGACGTCAAGCAGCGGACCGGCATCGAGCTGACCGAGTCGATGGCGATGTGGCCCGGTGCCGCCGTCAGCGGCTGGTACTTCTCGCACCCGCAGTCGCAGTACTTCGTGGTCGGCCGGCTGGCCCAGGACCAGGTCGCCGACTACGCGAGGCGCAAGGGCTGGAGCCTGCGGGAAGCCGAGCGCTGGCTCGCCCCCAACCTCGGCTACAACCCGGAGGACTGAGCCCTACGTTGGTTGAGTTCGCACTGGCCTCTGAGACGGTTTTGTGACGGTATCGTGCTTGGCGATCCCCTTCTCTCGCGAGTGGCCGTGTTTGTACACCGACAAGCCGCGACGGCTGGCATTCTGCGCACCCTCGCGGCGGAAACCAAAGTGACTTTGCTCGCCGCGGCATGAAACAATCGCTGGCCGTGAAGACCTTCGAGGATCTGTTCGCCGAACTCGGCGAACGTGCCCGCACCCGGCCGGCCGGCAGTAGCACGGTAGACGCGCTGGACGCCGGGGTTCATGCGCTGGGCAAGAAGATTCTGGAGGAGGCCGGCGAGGTGTGGCTGGCCGCCGAACACGAGCCCAACGAGGCGCTGGCCGGGGAGATCAGCCAGCTGTTGTACTGGACGCAGGTGCTGATGATCGCGCGCGGACTGTCCCTCGAAGACGTCTACCGGAAGCTATGAGCATGTTGCGGGTCGCGGTTCCCAACAAAGGTGCGCTGAGCGAGCCTGCCAGCGAGATCCTCGCCGAGGCCGGTTACCGGCGCCGCACCGATCCGAAAGACTTGACGGTCATCGACCCCGTCAACCAGGTTGAGTTTTTCTTTTTGCGGCCCAAGGACATTGCCATCTACGTCGGCTCTGGAGAGCTCGACTTCGGCATCACCGGACGGGACCTGGTGCTCGATTCCGGCGCGCCGGTGCGCGAACGACTGGCGCTGGGTTTCGGGTCCTCGAGCTTCCGGTACGCCGGCCCCGCCGGGCGTGACTGGACGATAGCCGATCTGGCCGGAAAGCGGATCGCCAGCGCCTACCCGAATCTGGTCCGAAAAGACCTGGCCGCCAGGGGTATTGAAGCAACCGTCATCAGACTTGATGGAGCCGTGGAGATTTCGGTGCAACTCGGGGTAGCCGACGCCGTCGCCGACGTCGTGGGGTCCGGTCGCACCCTGAGCATGCATGATCTGGTGGCCTTTGGTGAGCCGCTGTGTGATTCGGAGGCGGTGTTGATCGAGCGCACCGACGACGCCGGCCACCAGCACAAGGCCGGCACCGCGCACGATCAACTGGTCGCCCGGATACAGGGCGTGGTGTTTGGTCAGCAATACCTGATGCTGGATTACGACTGCCCGCGTTCGGTGGTGGAGAAAGCCACGTCAATCACACCTGGACTGGAGTCGCCGACCATCGCCCCACTGGCCGATCCGGACTGGGTGGCAATTCGCGCGCTGGCGCCTCGCCGGGATGTCAACGAGATCATGGACGAGCTCGCTACCATTGGGGCCAAAGCGATTCTGGCCTCAGACATTCGGTTCTGCCGATTCTGAAGGCCCGGCCGGTGGCAGGGCCGTGGCTGTGTTAGCGTCCGCTAGGGTCGGTTGCCCTCGACTGGTACCGCGGGCCGTCTCCCTATTGTTGCCGGACTGTTCTTCTTCCCTCAGGAGGGTCTCCGTGACGACCACACATTTACTCGTCCTGCTCATGGCTTTGTTGATCGGTGTCGTCGCGGGGTTGCGTTCCCTCACGGCTCCCGCCGTGGTTTCCTGGGCCGCCGTCTTTACCTGGATCAACTTGAATAACACCTGGGCATCCCTGATGGGCAACATCATTACGGCCGTCATCCTCAGCCTTCTTGCGGTGGCCGAACTGGTTAACGACAAACTTCCCAAAACGCCGCCCCGCACCGCAGCGCCGGTGTTCGCCGTCCGGATCGTCACGGGTGCCTTCTCTGGCGCGGTCATCGGTACCGTTTGGGGCGCCAAGTGGGGCGGACTTGGCGCGGGTATTGTCGGCGCGGTGCTCGGCACCCTGGGCGGCTACCAGGCGCGCACCCGGCTGGTGAGGGTCGCCGGCGGCAAGGACCTGCCGATCGCGCTGCTCGAAGATGCGGTGGCGATTGGGGGCGGGTTCGCGATCGCCGCAGCGACGGCTCATCTGTGACTGAACATTTCGACGCGATCATCGTCGGTGCCGGCCAGGCCGGACCGCCACTGGCGGGGCGACTGACAGCTGCCGGGCAGCGCGTCGCGGTGGTGGAGCGCAAACACGTCGGCGGCACCTGCGTCAACACCGGATGCATCCCCACCAAGACGCTGGTGGCCAGCGCGCACGCCGCCCAGCTGGCCCGTCGCGGCGCCGAATACGGCGTCGGGACCGGATCGATCAGCGTGGACATGGCGAAAGTCAAGGCACGCAAAGACGGCATCATGCTGGCCGACCGCGCGGGTGTCGAGAGCTGGCTGGACTCCATGGACGGCTGCACCGTCTTTCGCGGCCACGCCCGTTTCGAGGATCCGCACACGTTGCGGGTCACCCGGCAGGACGGCGAGGTCACCCTGCACGCCGACCGGATCTTCCTGAACGTCGGTGGCCGTGCGGCGGTGCCCGACATCCCGGGACTTGCCGGTGTCGATTTCCTCACCAACGTGTCGATCCTCGAACTCCATACGCTGCCAGAACATCTCGTCATCGTCGGCGGCAGTTACATCGCGCTGGAGTTCGCCCAGATGTATCGTCGTTTCGGCGCCCGGGTGACCGTCGTCGAGCGGGGCGCGCGGCTGGCGTCCCGCGAGGACGAGGATGTCTCGGCCACCATCAGGGAGATCCTGCAGGCCGAAGGGATCGGCGTTGTCGTCGGCGCCGACGACGTGCGAATCAGTACGCACGACAACGGTTTCGAGCTAACACCCGCTGCGGGCGCCGCCCCAATTCAGGGCAGCCATCTGCTACTGGCAGTCGGGCGGCGACCTAACACCGACGACCTGGGCCTGGACGCGGCCGGTGTGCAGACCGACGCTCGGGGGTACATCGTGGTCGACGACCAGCTCAAGACCAGCGTCGACCACATCTGGGCGATGGGTGACTGCAACGGCAAGGGCGCCTTCACCCACACCTCGTACAACGATTTCGAGATCGTCGCCGCCAACCTGCTCGACGATGACCCGCGTCGGGTGAGCGACCGCATCACCACTTATGCGCTGTATATCGACCCGCCGCTGGGACGCGCCGGCATGACCGTCGACCAGGTCCGCGCGTCGGGCCGAACGGCGCTGGTCGGTAAGCGGCCGATGACCAGGGTCGGTAGAGCGGTGGAAAAAGGTGAGACACAAGGCTTTATGAAGGTTGTGGTGGACGCCGACACCGATGAGATCTTGGGAGCGGCCATCTTTGGGGTGGGCGGCGACGAAGTCATTCACTGCATTCTGGACATCATGTCCGCCAAAGCGCCGTACACCACGCTGTCGCGGACGATGCACATTCACCCCACCGTCAGCGAGCTTGTTCCCACCGTGCTGCAGGAAATGACGCCCCTCACTTAGCGGGTCCTGCGTTGGACCAGCAGCGTCTGCGCCGCGGTTCCGATGAAGCCGGTCCGGTCGAAGACCTCGGCGGTCGACATTCCCGCGCCGTCGGGCCCGACCGACGTGCGCGCCCGCAGCGCGAAATCGTTGCCGGACGGTAGCCGGTGCAGGTGAACGACGGTGTCGGTGTTCATGAAGAAAAACTGGCTTGAGTCAAGGATGGCGCCGACACCGTTGGCGCAGTCCACAACGGCGGCAAGCCGCTGCAGTGCCGACGTCGGATCGGTGTCGACGATATGCGCCAGTGGGCTGAACCAGGACACCGCGGCGGATTCTCCTTCGGTGTGCTGCGGGCGCCAATCGATGGCGTCGAAATAGCCGCCGGCGTTTGCGAACATCGCCGGAATCGGCTCGGCCGGTCCTTCCACCAGCGGGGGGTAGCGGTCCGATGCGACATCGGCGGTGTCGCTGACCGCCAGCAGCCACGCCGTCAGCCGCGCCACGGCGCGCGGGGGCCCGCCCTCGCGATCGGCCAACATCTCGGCGACCATCAGCGACACGCGCGAACCCGGACGTTCCACCCAGGCCCGGGCACGCACCGGCGTTACCGGGATCGCTCCGAGGATGTCCAGGCCGAGCCGCCCGATCCGCAGACCGGACCCCGCCGACTGTTCCTCGATCAGCTTTGTCAGCAGCGCCAACGGCGGTGAGCCGTGCTGGATTCCGGGTCCCCAGTTGCTCAGGGTGTAGTCGGTCGGACCGAAGACCTCAAAGTCGCCTTCGGTTGCGAGGCGACGGTAGTAGCAACCGATCATGCCGTCGGCTGGGTCGAGCTCGGAACGGGCGCGGGATCGGGCCACCCCGGGTAGGGCGGCGGGGTCCCGCCGAAACTTGGACAGTGTTGCTGGTGCGAGCACCACTCGCACAGCCGCGACGGGTTGGGGCGGAAATCGCCTGTCTGCGCTGCGGATTGGATCGCCCGCCAGATCGCCATCAACGTCTTCTCGAAGCGCAGCAGCTCGTCGCGGTCCGGCGTGTAGTCCAGCACCTGGCGGTCGGCCAAGTAGATGAGCCGCAGCCGGGCGGGCAGCACACCGTGCGACCGAAGTAGCGCCACCGCGTAGAACTTCATCTGGAACATCGCCTTGAACTCGGCCAGTGCTCGCGCGGCCGGCGGCGCCTTGCCGGTCTTGTAGTCGACCACCCGCAGCTCGCCGGTGGCGGCGACGTCGATCCGGTCGATGAAGCCACGCAGCAGGGTGCCGTCGGCCAGTTCCACCTCCACGCGTTGTTCGCAGCTTTGCGGGTCGAATCGGGTCGGGTCTTCGAGCCGGTAGTAGCCCGAGAGCAGGGCGCGGGCCTCCTCCAGCAGCTGGGCTCGCCGCTCGGGATCCAGCTCGCCGGCCAGGTCGGGCTCACCGGCGATCAGCTGCTCCCAGGCCGGCTCCACGAGTGATAGCGCGGTCTCCGGGCCGCGCTGCGTTGCCGGTAGGCCGTAGAGCTGCTCGAGCGCGGCGTGTACCAGCGACCCGCGCAGCTGTGCCGTTGACAGTGCCTCTGGCAGCCGGTCGATCGCCCGGAACCGATACAGCAGAGGACACTGTTTGAAGTCCGCCGCCCGCGACGGTGACAGCGCCGGCCGAGATCTGGTCATCTCGAGCTGGTCGGTCATCCTCGCAGCCTATGGCGGGCAGCCGACAAACCCCGAACACCTGCTGCGGCGAGTCGGCTGGCACGCTAGACGGCGTGTCAGCAACCGGACCGTTCATCGGCGGCGAACGCGTCCAGCTCACCGATGCCAAGGGCCGGCACTACACGATGTCGCTGACTCCCGGCAGCGAGTTTCACACCCATCGCGGCTCGATCGCCCACGATGCGGTGATCGGGCTGCAGGAAGGCAGCGTGGTCAAGTCGAGCAACGGTGCCCACTTCCTGGTGCTGCGCCCGCTGCTGGTCGACTACGTGATGTCGATGCCCCGCGGCCCACAGGTGATTTACCCCAAGGACGCGGCTCAGATCGTGCACGAGGGCGACATCTTCCCCGGCGCCCGGGTGTTGGAGGCCGGCGCCGGATCGGGTGCGCTGACTTGTTCCCTGCTGCGGGCGGTCGGGCCGACCGGGCAAGTGATCTCCTATGAGCAGCGCGCCGATCATGCCGAGCACGCCCGCCGCAATGTGGTGAACTTCCATGGTGTCCATGGTGTCCATGGTGTCCATGGTGGCCAGGGCGGGCCACCCGACAACTGGCTGCTGATCGTCAGCGATGTCTCCGACTCCGAACTGCCCGACGGGTCCGTCGACCGGGCAGTGCTGGACATGCTGGCGCCGTGGGACGTGCTGGACGCGGTATCGCGGCTGGTGGTCGCCGGCGGCGTGCTGGTGATCTACGTGGCCACGGTCACCCAGCTGTCGCGGGTCGTCGAGGCGCTGCGGGCTCAGCAGTGCTGGACCGAACCGCGGGCGTGGGAGACCTTGCAGCGCGGCTGGAATGTCGTCGGCCTGGCCGTTAGGCCGCAGCATTCGATGCGCGGCCACACCGCGTTTCTGGTGACGGCGCGCCGGCTGGCGCCCGGCGCCGTCGCTCCGGCGCCATTGGGCCGCAAGCGCGAGGGACGCGACGGTTAACCGGTGTCCCAGGAAACCTCCGGCCCGCCCGACCCTGATCCGCCGTCCGGCGCGCCGTCGCCCAAGCCGCTGGGTTATGACGCGTTTCTGTCGTACGCGCATTTGGATCGGCCGGTGGCAACCGGGATCCAGAAGGGTTTGCACCAGATCGGGCGCCGGCTGGGTCGGTTGCGCGCGTTGCGGGTGTTTCGTGACGACACGGATCTGACGGCCAGTCCGGATTTGTGGGGCAGGATCACCGACGCGCTCGACCGCGCCCGCTACCTGGTGGTGGTGCTGTCGCCCGAGGCCGCCCGATCGTTTTGGGTCAACCGGGAAGTCAGCTACTGGCTCGAGCATGGCGGCCGTGACCGGCTGCTGCTGGTGGTCGCCGCCGGGCGGCTGCAGTGGGACTCGCAGCACGCGCGGTTCGATCCGCAGCTGTCGAATGCGGCTCTGCCGGTGTTGACCGAGCCGGGGGTGTTGCCGGCCGAGCCGTTCTTCATCGATGTCAGCGAGGATGCGCCGTGGGATCCGCGCGAGGCGACACCGCGAGAGAAGATCACCGCGCTGGCCGCTCCCATTCACGGCAAGCCCAAGGACCAGCTGGCCAGCGACGACCTGCGCGAGCAACGGCGGTTCCGCCGGTTGCGTGCCGCGGCCGTCACCGGGCTGGCGGTGCTGACGGTGGTGGCCGTCGTCGCCGCGCTCATCGCGGTCGCGCAGCAACGCGAAGCGGTCCGCCAGCGGCAGGAAGCCATCCGGCAGCGAGATCAGGCCATCGCGTTGAAGTTGATGTCGCAGGGGCAGGCGATGCTCGCCGGCGTTCAAGCCGGGGGAGACAAACGGGCGATCCAGCAGATCCTCGCCGCGCGCGCCATCGCGCCAACCACCGATGTAGGCGGACTGCTGGATACGGTGGTGGCGCGGCAAACCACCGTCAAGATCATCCCAACACCGCAATCAGCCGACGGTGTGATGGCGCTCAGCCCGGACGGTCGGCGCATTGTCACCGGCGGCAGCGACAAGGCACTGCGGCTGTGGGACACCGGCACCGGCGCCCCGATCGGTGTCCCGTTCACCGGGCACACCGACGCCGTGATCAGTGTGGCGTTCAGCCCGGATGGGCGGCGCATTGCCTCGGGCAGCATTGACGACACGATCCGGTTGTGGGATGCGGACACCGGCGCGCCGATCGGCGTTCCGCTCACCGGGCACGCCGGCGCGGTGGACACTGTGGCGTTTAGCCCGGACGGGCGGCGCATCGTCTCCGGCAGCTGGGATTTCACCGTGCGGGTATGGGACGTCGGCACCGGCATGCCGATCGGCGTCCCGCTCGCCGGACACACCAGCTATGTGAACAGTGCGGCGTTTAGCCCGGACGGGCGGCGCATTGTCTCCGGCGGTAGCGACAACACGGTGCGGCTGTGGGATGCCGACACCGGCGCGCCGGTTGGTGCCCCGCTGAGGGGACACGAGGACGCCGTGTCCGGTGTGGCGTTCAGCCCGGACGGGCGGCGCATCGTCTCCGGCGGCTGGGATAACAAGGTGCGGCTATGGGACGCCACGAGCGGTGCGCCAATCGGCGCACCGCTCATCGGGCACACGAATCGGGTGAACAGTGTGGCGTTTAGCCCGGACGGCCGGCGCATCGTCTCTGCCAGCACCGACAAGTCGTTGCGGCTGTGGGACGCCGGCACCGGCGCGCCGATCGGCGGTCCGCTCACCGGCCACACCGACGCCGTGACCCAAGTGATGTTCAGCGCGGACGGGCGCCGCATCGCCTCCGGCAGCACCGACGAGACGGCGCGGCTGTGGGACGCCGGGACCGGCGCATTGAGCGGCGCCCCGCTCACCGGTCACACCGACGCGGTGACCGGTGTGGCGTTCAGCCCGGACGGGCGGCGCATCGTTTCCGGTAGCTGGGATAACACCCTGCGGGTATGGGACGCCGGGACCGGCGCGCCGATCGGTGCCCCGCTTACCGGCCACACGAACCGGGTGAACACCGTGGCGTTCAGCCCGGACGGGCGGCGAATTGTCTCCGGCAGCACCGACGAGACGGTGCGGCTATGGGACGCCGGGACCGGCGCGCCGATCGGTGCCCCGCTGACCGGGCACACCAGCGAGGTGAGCGCCGTGGCGTTCAGCCCGGACGGGCGCCGCATCGTCTCTGGCAGCTGGGATAGAACCCTGCGGCTCTGGGACGCTGGCACCGGCGCGCCGATCGGGCCACCGCTCACCGGGCACGCCGGCTACGTCGAAACCGTGGCGTTCAGCCCGGATGGGCGGCGCATCGTCTCGGGCAGCTGGGATGCCACCCTGCGGATATGGGACGCGGGCACCGGCGCGCCGATCGGCATCCCGCTGACCGGACACACCGCGTCGGTGCGCAGTGTGGCGTTCAGCCCGGACGGGCGTCTGATCGTGTCCGGCAGCCGAGACGACACGGTGCGGCTGTGGGACGCCGGCACCGGCGGGCCGATCGGCGCCCCGCTGACCGGACACACCGCAGTGGTGCGAGGTCTGGCGTTCAGCCCCGACGGGCGGCGCATCGTCTCCGGTAGCGCCGACAAAACGCTTCGGCTCTGGGACGCTGGCATCGGCCAGCTGATTGGCATCCCGCTGACCGGCCACACCGACGCGGTGAACACTGTGGCGTTCAGCCCGGACGGGCGGCGCATCGTCTCCGGCAGCGCTGACGAGACGCTGCGGTTGTGGCCGGGGCCCGCAGCATGGCCCGAGCTGCTATGCGACAAAATCACAGCCAACATGAGCCACAAGCATTGGCGCGATTGGGTGTCGCCGGACATCGGCTACATCACCGTGTGCCCGGGTCTTCCAATCGTGCCCGACTGATCGCGATCCGGCGCAGGGGCTAGCCGCTCCCCGCACCCGACTGCTGCAGGAGCGAGATTGCGGAGGCGTGCGTTAGCTTCCAGCCCCCTTGGTCTACGAAGGTGAGGTTCTGCGTGACCGGCGCGAGCTTCGGACCAGAGACGCTGACGTCAGCCGTGGCCTTGTTCGCGCCGGCCGGCCGGATGTTGGCCACAGTGATCGTCAGCGGTAGCTCGCCGTGCGCAACGGCCTGTTGCATCCTGACATCGGCGAGCCGGGCTTCGAGCGGGCTGATGCCGTCTTCAACCAGGTTGCTCTTGTTGGCGAAGGGAACCGCGGGGTTCACCAGGCCATTGAGTATGCCCAACAGCTGGTCGGAGCCGGGCGCGTCGGCTCCCGGATCGGCCGGTATTGGTGTGCCGAAAAAGGCGGGCTGGGTCTGCGGTGCGATCGGGCGAACGGATGCCCCGGACGCTGGTGACGTGACACCGGCCGCTGCGGCACCGATCGCGACGAGCGCTGCCACTCCTGTGAGGGATTTCGCAATCATCGCCGTCCTTCCGATAGGACTTGATGCCGATGCTATCGCTGCGGGGACGGCGTGCCGCGTCAGTCGTCGCTGCGACGCAGCGAGCGGCGGACGGACAGCAGCTCGAGCTCGGGATGCGCGGCCACGAGGCGTTCGGCGGCATCGAGCACTTCGACGGCATGGCCGCGGTCGCCGGACACCACGGCCACACCGATGCCCGCTCGTCGGTGCAGGTCGTGGGAGGCGGTCTCGGCCGCCGACACACTGAACTTGCGCTGTAGCTCGGCGACAACCGGACGGATCACCGATCGCTTCTGCTTGAGCGACCGCACGTCGCCGAGCAACAGATCGAACTCGAGCCAGCCGATCCACATCCCGCGGGTCAACCCGAAGGAGTCGGAGACGGGGCCGGCGTCGGGGCCGAAGTCTCGGCCGGGGCCGGACTCGGGGCCGGACTCGGGGCCGAAGCTGGGGCCGGGGCCGGGGCCGGGGCCGGGCTCGGGGCCGGGGCCGGGCTCGGGGTCGGAGTCGGCGCACTTGATGAGTTACTCAGGGCCAGCAGCGTTTCCGCGGTCCTCTTGGATAACTGCCAGCCCCCTTGGGACGGCGTGAACTCCATTGGGAACGTGAACACGCCGTTGTTGCCACGGGGGCTGTTGACGGTGATGGTGGCCATTACATCGGCCGGATTTTTATCCGACCAGGCGATGTTGCCGGCCGCGAAGGTCATGGGGAGGTAGCCGTTGTCCCGCAATGCGTTGGTGAACTTGTCGATGGTGGCAGCGCTTTCGGGGGTCGCGCCTTCGATCAGACTCACCTTGTTGGTGCCCGGCACAGCCGGGTCGGCCAGCCGGCTCAGCACGTCGGTGAGGGCTTCCGGCGCCGGCAGGGGAGAGGTCGGGGGAGCCGCAATTGGAGTCGACGCGGCAGGCGTGGCCGGGGAGCCGTCCGACGACGCAACCTTGGAATCGCCGGACGAACATGCGGAAAGCCCATATGCCGCCACGGCTGCGGCGGCGCTCAGGGCAACGGAAAGATGTCGGTGCATCCAGCGGCAGGGCTGGGGGCTAAACGCCCACGCCTGCTTCCTGTAACAGAGCGAACACGCGGGGGCCTCCCTCAACCAGGTTGGCTTTGCTCGCGAACGAAACGCCCGGGTCCTGCAGGCCACCGAGGACGCCGGCGAGCCGGTCGACGGTGGGCACTGCCGCGGGATCCTGCGGCAACGGCGCGCCCAACACGACGGGCCGAATCTGAGGTGTATCCGTCGGGCCAACGGGTACAACAAAAGTCACACTGGTGATCGCCGGGCCGATCGCTGCGAAGGCGGCAACCGCCGTGGCGAGGTATTTTGTAGTCACGGCTATCCTTTCGTGCGGCCAGGCTCAGCGCTGAGATTACCAGCGGGACTCTCACACAACTTTTACCCGCATTTGACTTCCGCACATGAAGGGGCAATGGCCGGTAGCGTTGAAGGATCCACCGCAGCAATTCGGTGCGGGAAAGGAGCGCACGATGAGTGACTCAGAGCGTTCTGAAGCATTCGGTACCCCTGGCGAAGCAGGCATGTCCAGCGACGATGCCGCCGAATTGGAACAGCTGCGCCGTGAGGCAGCCCTCCTGCGCGAGCAACTGGAGCATGCGGTTGGATCGCACAGCAGCGCCCGTTCTGCCCGCGATGTACATCAACTCGAAGCCCGTATCGACTCGCTTGCGGCCCGCAATTCCAAATTAATGGAAACTCTTAAAGAAGCGCGTCAACAACTGCTCGCGCTGCGGGAGGAAGTTGACCGGTTGGGGCAGCCGCCCAGCGGTTATGGCGTACTGCTTTCCGCGCACGACGACGACACTGTCGACGTGTTCACGTCGGGTCGCAAGATGCGGCTGACGTGCTCGCCGAACATCGAAGTCGGCTCCCTGAAGAAGGGTCAAACGGTCCGGCTCAACGAAGCCTTGACCGTCGTCGAGGCCGGCAGGTTCGAATCGGTCGGCGAGATTTCAACTTTGCGCGAGGTCCTCGCCGACGGTCACCGGGCAATGGTTGTCGGGCACGCCGACGAGGAGCGCATCGTGTGGTTGGCCGATCCGCTGGTCGCCGAGGACCTGCCGGACGGCGTTCCGGACGCCCTCAACGACGACACCCGGCCCCGCAAGTTGCGGCCCGGCGACTCGTTGCTGGTTGACACCAAAGCCGGCTATGCCTTCGAACGCATCCCCAAGGCCGAGGTCGAGGACCTGGTGCTGGAAGAGGTGCCCGACGTCAGCTACCAGGACATCGGCGGCCTGACCCGGCAGATCGAGCAGATCCGCGACGCGGTGGAGCTGCCGTTCCTGCACAAGGAGCTCTACCGCGAGTACATGCTGCGTCCGCCCAAGGGCGTGCTGCTCTACGGCCCACCCGGCTGCGGTAAGACGCTGATCGCCAAGGCGGTGGCAAACTCGCTGGCCAAGAAGATGGCGGACCTCCGCGGCGACGACTCGCGTGAGGCGAAGTCGTACTTCCTCAACATCAAAGGCCCCGAGCTGCTCAACAAGTTCGTCGGCGAGACCGAGCGGCACATCCGGCTGATCTTCCAGCGGGCCCGCGAGAAGGCGTCGGAAGGAACGCCGGTGATCGTGTTCTTCGACGAGATGGACTCGATTTTCCGCACCCGCGGCACCGGGGTCTCCTCCGACGTCGAGACGACCGTCGTCCCGCAGCTGCTGAGCGAGATCGATGGGGTGGAGGGACTGGAGAACGTCATCGTGATCGGCGCCTCCAACCGCGAGGACATGATCGATCCCGCGATCCTGCGGCCCGGGCGCCTCGACGTGAAGATCAAGATCGAGCGGCCCGACGCCGAAGCGGCGCAAGACATCTACTCGAAGTACCTGACCGAGAAGCTGCCGGTGCATGCCGACGACATCGCCGAGTTCGACGGTGACCGTGCGGCCTGCATCAAGGCGATGATCGAGAAGGTCGTCGACCGGATGTACGCCGAGATCGACGACAACCGGTTCCTGGAGGTCACCTACGCCAACGGTGACAAGGAAGTCATGTACTTCAAGGACTTCAACTCCGGGGCGATGATTCAGAACGTGGTCGACCGGGCCAAGAAGAACGCCATCAAGTCGGTGCTGGAGACCGGGCAACGTGGGCTGCGCATTCAGCATCTGCTCGACTCGATCGTCGACGAGTTCGCCGAGAACGAGGACCTGCCCAACACCACCAACCCCGATGACTGGGCGCGGATTTCGGGTAAGAAGGGCGAGCGGATCGTTTACATCCGCACCCTGGTCACCGGCAAGTCGTCGAGCGCGTCGCGCGCCATCGACACCGAATCCAACCTGGGTCAGTACCTGTAGAGGCCATTGGCCGGCCGCGACAGATAAACCGCGCACACGACATGCCGAGAGCGGCCGCCGCAGTTTATATTTCGTGACAGGCGCCTCAGGGTCAGGCGGTCACCAACGAATAGCTGTTGGTCAGGTCGTCCTGGGTGACCTGGGCGGCGCGGGACGTGGTGTCCACGCGCAGCTCTTCGGTGAGCACATGCGGCCGGTAAGACCATCCCTGCGGGAGCTTGAGGCGGTCGGCCAGCTTGGGCAGGTCGGCCCGCGTCAGGTTGGGATCCACCACCTGGCTCCAGGTCTGCATGACCCAGCGGTGGCCGTGAGGGTCCTGGAGTTCGTAGACCTCCTCGCCGGCGTTGAAGACGAACACCGTGTGACGGGTCACTTTGTTGACGCTGTAGGGCGCGGGGTTCATCGACGACAGCAGGACCGTGGCCTGCTGGATCATCTCGATCCCCCCGAAGGTCTTCGTCACCTGCGGGCCGTGTTGGTCCTTTTCGATGGAGTTCATCAGCCAGTAGCGCGGGCCGTTGAGCAGGGCCGCGGCCGCACTGTTTTCGGCGGCGATGGCCTGAGCGTCCAGCGCATCCCACAACTCGGCGGGGCAATCGTTGAGGGGGAAGCTGTTGTAGACGTTGGCCTGCGGACCGGCCTCGCCGCGGGTTACCAGAAGCACTTCGCCGTAACGCTGCCCGGACAAGTCTGTCACCAGGGTGAAACTAGTGACTTGTATCAGCAAACGTCAACATTGGAGTAGTTTGCGCCGTCGGCCGGCCCGTGCGGACGCCCGTCCGCGCCGTTGGTCGTTGCGGCAATCGCGTTGCGATAGCGGTTGCGTGCGATCAGGGTGGCATGCAGATCATCGATGAGCGGGTCGAGAAACGTCGAGCGGTAGTCGTTGTCGCCGACCGCGCGGGCGCTGACGTACATGAAGGTCAGCGCACCGAGGAAAAGACTCATATGGATCAGCGAATCCGGCACCGGAACCTTCCAGCCCAGCAGGATCGAGACGGACCTGGAGACGTGGGTCCATTCGTTGAGCAGGGCGGGAGTGAGCACGATCAGCCCGAGAACCAGGTAGATCGCGGCGGTGACCGCCGCCACCACCGAGATCTGCACCAGTTGCGAGGTGGCCAATACGAAGACCACGTTGAGCCGTTCCATCCGGGTCGCCCGGGCTGCGGCCGAGGCGTCCGGGCTATCGGGCATCGCGGCAAACGGCGTGTCGGCAAGCTTTTCGCTGTCCGTGGGCAGCGCCGCGGTGGACCGCAGCATCGGCCTGACCCGTTCCACGGTGGCGGATATGACGAAGGCCGACGCGATGCCGACTAAGAACGCCATGGCCAGCACGAGCCGCCTACCGTTGATCGTCGCGGCCATGAGCCAGACGTAGGTGTTGAAGAACACCAATGCGGTCAGCAGAACCACGGGCAGGGCCCGGACGGCCAGCCCGCCGACAGTCGCAACATGTGACAGCGTCATGCGCACCGCCCACCCGAGCACCGCCCCGACGCCACAGCCGGTCAGGATCAGCAGCACAGCCACGACGATGGCCGTTTCCGGCAGCGACGTCGGGCCCTGGTTGATGTATCCGGCAATTGCCAGGACCGCCGCTGCGGTAATCCCCGCCGCACCGCGTGCCCGATTACGCGGTATGCGGAACACCAGCCAGCCGACGAGGGTGGCCAGCGGAAGGGCGGCGACGACGATCCCCACGACTACCCATTCCTTGACTGTCGGCAGGTCCTCGAGCTGGATTTCGTGGGTGCCGGCGATCAGAAAGATCGGTACCCCACAGCTCTGAATCGTCGCGAAAGCCGCCAGCAGCGGCGCCGATCGCGACCAAAGCCGTCGCCAGCGGCCTCTCTTCGTGAGCACCGACGGCAGGCCGCGCTGCAGAAACCAGCTTTCCGCCTCGGCACTGACCGAAGTCTGACGTGCCGCCGGACGACGCAGCGAGGGGCTCATGTCGGCTCACATTAACGCCGTTGGGCGCCACGCGCGCTGGCGGTCGCCGCGTCGGGCATGACGGGCGCGTCGGAGACGCGCAGGCGCTAAACGAACGGTCACACCTCCCCCCGCTGCACGGGCTGGATCGTCGCTCGGCCTAGTCTTTAAGTTATGCAACGGATTGTCGGGACGGAGGTCGAGTACGGCATTTCCTCGCCGTCGGACCCGACCGCCAACCCGATCCTCACCTCGACACAGGCGGTTCTGGCCTATGCCGCCGCCGCCGGTATTCAGCGCGCCAAGCGCACCCGCTGGGACTACGAGGTGGAATCGCCGCTGCGGGATGCCCGCGGTTTCGACCTGAGCCGTTCGGCCGGGCCGCCTCCGGTGGTCGACGCCGACGAGGTCGGTGCGGCCAACATGATCCTGACCAACGGGGCGCGGCTCTACGTCGACCACGCGCACCCGGAATACTCCGCGCCCGAGTGCACCGACCCGCTGGACGCCGTGATCTGGGACAAGGCCGGAGAGCGGGTGATGGAGGCCGCCGCCCGGCACGTCGCCAGCGTCCCCGGAGCAGCCAAACTGCAGCTGTACAAGAACAACGTCGACGGCAAAGGCGCCTCGTACGGTTCGCACGAGAACTACCTGATGTCGCGGCAGACGCCGTTTTCGGCCATCATCGTCGGGCTGACCCCGTTCCTGGTGTCCCGGCAGGTGATTACCGGCTCCGGCCGGGTCGGCATCGGACCATCCGGTGACGAGCCCGGCTTCCAGCTGTCCCAGCGCTCCGATTACATCGAGGTCGAGGTCGGGCTGGAGACCACGCTGAAACGCGGGATCATCAACACCCGCGACGAGCCGCACGCCGATGCCGACAGGTACCGCCGGCTGCATGTCATCATCGGCGACGCCAACCTTGCCGAGACGTCGACCTACCTGAAGCTGGGCACCACCGCGCTGGTGCTCGACCTGATCGAAGAAGGCCCACTGCACGGGATAGACCTGACCGACCTGATGCTGGCCCGGCCCGTGCATGCGGTCCATGCGATCAGCCGCGATCCGTCGCTGCGGGCGACCGTGGCGCTGGTCGACGGCCGCGAACTGACCGGCCTTGCGCTGCAACGGATCTACCTCGACCGGGTGGCAAAGTTGGTCGACGGCCGCGACCCGGACCCGCGCGCGGCCGACATCGTCGAGACCTGGGCGCACGTGCTCGACCAGCTCGAGCGCGACCCGATGGACTGTGCTGAGCTGCTGGACTGGCCGGCCAAGCTGCGGCTGCTCGAAGGCTTCCGGCAGCGGGAGAACCTGAGCTGGTCGGCGCCGCGGCTGCACCTGGTCGACCTGCAGTATTCCGATGTCCGGCTGGACAAGGGCCTGTACAACCGGCTGGTCGCGCGCGGTTCGATGAAGCGTCTGGTCAACGAACACCAGGTGCTCAGCGCGGTGGACAACCCGCCGACCGACACCCGCGCGTACTTCCGCGGCGAATGTCTGCGCCGGTTCGGGGCCGATATCGCCGCGGCCAGCTGGGACTCGGTGATTTTCGATCTAGGTGGCGATTCGCTGGTCCGCATACCGACGCTGGAGCCGCTGCGGGGCAGCAAGGCGCACGTCGGAGCGCTGTTGGACTCAGTCGACAGCGCGGTCGAGCTGGTGGAACAACTGACCAGTTGACATTCGTTAAGCCGGGAAACGTCGGAGTTGACCGGTAGTGTTAGGAAAAGACCAGCGGGCGCGTGGCGTGGCTTTACGAACGAGCCCAGACGAAGCAGGAGGCGGCGATGGCGCAGGAGCAGACCAAGCGCGGCGGTGGTGGCGGCGATGACGACGACTTCGCCGGTAGCACCGCCGCGGGCCAGGAGCGTCGTGAGAAGCTGGCCGAAGACACCGACGATCTGCTCGACGAGATTGACGACGTCCTTGAGGAGAACGCGGAGGACTTCGTCCGCGCGTACGTCCAAAAGGGCGGACAGTGATCGGGCCGTTTCCCGATCGCCTGTCAGCTCGACCGTCCAGCAACCCCGCATTTTCCGGTGTCCCCGCTGTAGACCTGTCCTCGTTCGTTGATTTCCTGGGCCGTCAGGCCCCGGAATTGCTACCGGCAAGCCTCAGCGGCGGCGCACAACCCGCCGCCGCGGGTGGCGCCAGTGCTCAGCTGCCGCATGGGACGACCATCGTCGCGCTGAAATATCCCGGCGGTGTCGTCATCGCCGGTGACCGGCGCTCCACACAGGGCAACATGATCGCCGGGCGCGACGTGAAAAAGGTGTACATCACCGACGACTACACGGCCACCGGCATCGCCGGCACCGCCGCGATCGCCGTCGAGTTCGCCCGGCTTTACGCGGTGGAACTCGAGCACTACGAGAAGCTCGAGGGCGTCCCGCTCACTTTTGCGGGCAAGGTCAACCGGCTCGCGATCATGGTGCGCGGCAACCTGGCGGCCGCGATGCAGGGGTTGGTGGCGCTGCCGCTGCTCGCGGGCTACGACATCCACGCATCCGACCCGGAGTCCGCGGGCCGCATCGTCTCCTTCGACGCTGCCGGCGGCTGGAACATCGAGGAGGAGGGCTACCAGTCGGTGGGATCGGGGTCGATCTTCGCCAAGTCCTCGATCAAGAAGCTGTACGCGCAGGTCACCGATGCCGATTCCGCGCTGCGGGTGGCCGTCGAGGCGCTCTACGACGCCGCCGACGACGATTCGGCCACCGGCGGACCGGATCTGGTCCGCGGCATCTACCCCACGGCCGTGGCCATCGACGCCGACGGGGCGGTCGACGTGCCGGAATCCCGCATCGCCGCACTGGCTCGTGAGGTCATCGAAAGCCGTTCGCGCGCTGACACTTTCGGCTCGGATGGCGGTGAGAAGTGAGCTTCCCCTATTTCATCTCGCCCGAGCAGGCGATGCGCGAGCGCAGCGAGCTCGCGCGCAAGGGCATCGCCCGGGGCCGCAGCGTGGTGGCGCTCGCCTACGCCGATGGTGTGCTGTTCGTCGCGGAGAACCCGTCGCGGTTACTGCAGAAGATCAGCGAACTCTACGACCGTGTGGGCTTTGCGGCGGCGGGCAAGTTCAACGAATTCGACAACCTGCGCCGCGGCGGCATCCAGTTCGCGGACACCCGCGGCTACGCCTACGACCGCCGCGATGTCACCGGCCGGCAGCTGGCCAACGTCTACGCGCAGACGCTGGGCAGCATCTTCACCGAGCAGGCCAAGCCCTACGAGGTCGAATTGTGCGTCGCCGAGGTCGCGCACTACGGCGAGACCAAGCCGCCCGAGCTCTATCGGATCACCTACGACGGGTCGATCGCCGACGAGCCGCATTTTGTGGTCATGGGCGGCACCACCGAGCCGATCACCACCGCGCTCAAGGAGTCCTACGCCGAGAACGCCGACCTGCCCGACGCGCTGCGGATCGCGGTCGACGCGCTGCGGGCGGGCAGCGCCGAAGCATCGGGCAATGGCCAGTCCAGCGTCGGCGTGGCCAGCCTGGAGGTGGCGATCCTGGACGCCAACCGGCCGCGTCGGGCGTTTCGGCGGGTCAGTCGTTCGACGCTGGAGACGCTGCTGCAGGAGAGGGAAGTCGAGCCAGAAGACAAACCCTCTGAAGACAAACCCTCTGACGGCGAATCGTCGAAATCGGACGGCGAATCGTCGGATGACGAAGGCGAATCGTCGGAGTAAGTCCGAGTAAGCAGCTCAGCCACGTCTGCACCACCTCGCGGGTCCGGCTCATCACGAAGCGGCCCGCCACGACTGAAGGCCCCACCGAGTACCGGTCTGCTCGTCCTAGCACTTCGGGCACGGCGGAGTTGGTGGCCGCGAACTGCGCATAGCTTAGTCAGAGGTCTCAGTGGTCGCCGATGTTTCTCCAACCTTTCTCTGATCTATCCCAAACACTTCTCCGACCCAGTGCGTGTACCAGTCGCGTTGATTTTTCGGCTTCAGTGCTCAGCGAGGCGTTCCCCGCCCCGCCCAGTGACGACATCGCAGCTGGCCGCCGATATTTGATATGGGTTCGTAGCGAGGGCTGCGCACCTGACGCGTCCGTAACAAGTACGCTCGATACGTGCAGCGACGAATCATGGGCATCGAGACCGAGTTCGGTGTCACCTGCACGTTTCACGGTCACCGCCGCCTGTCACCGGACGAGGTGGCGCGTTACCTGTTCCGTCGGGTGGTGTCCTGGGGCCGCAGCTCCAATGTCTTCTTGCGCAACGGCGCCCGTCTCTACCTCGACGTGGGTAGCCATCCCGAGTACGCCACCGCCGAGTGCGACAGCCTGGTGCAGCTGGTCACCCATGACCGGGCCGGCGAATGGGTGCTGGAAGACCTGCTGGTCGACGCCGAGCAGCGGCTCGCCGACGAGGGCATCGGCGGCGACATCTACCTGTTCAAGAACAACACCGATTCGGCGGGCAACTCCTACGGCTGCCACGAGAACTACCTGATTGTGCGGGCCGGTGAGTTCTCCCGGATCTCCGATGTGCTGCTGCCCTTCCTCGTCACCCGCCAGCTCATCTGCGGGGCCGGCAAGGTGCTGCAAACCCCCAAGGCCGCGACGTTCTGTCTTTCGCAACGCGCCGAGCACATCTGGGAAGGCGTCTCGTCGGCCACCACCCGCAGCCGGCCGATCATCAACACCCGCGACGAGCCACACGCCGACGCCGAGAAATACCGCCGGCTGCACGTCATCGTCGGCGACTCCAACATGTCGGAGACCACCACCATGCTCAAGGTGGGCACCGCATCGCTCGTGCTGGAGATGATCGAAGCGGGGGTGGCGTTTCGCGACTTCTCGCTGGACAACCCCATCCGCGCCATCCGCGAGGTCAGCCACGACGTCACCGGCCGCCGGCCGGTGCGGCTGGCCGGCGGGCGTCAGGCCAGCGCGCTGGACATTCAGCGGGAGTACTACTCGCGAGCCGTCGAGCATCTGCAGACCCGGGAGCCCAACGCGCAGATCGAGCAGGTCGTCGACCTGTGGGGCCGCCAGCTTGATGCCGTCGAGAGCCAGGATTTCGCCAAGGTGGACACCGAGATCGACTGGGTGATCAAGCGCAAGCTGTTCCAGCGCTACCAGGACCGTTACGACATGGAGCTGTCCGACCCGAAGATCGCCCAGCTGGACCTGGCCTACCACGACATCAAGCGCGGGCGGGGTGTCTTCGATCTGTTGCAGCGCAAGGGTTTGGCGGCGCGCGTCACCACCGACGAGGAAATCGCGGAGGCCGTCGACCGTCCGCCGCAGACCACCCGCGCGCGGCTGCGTGGTGAGTTCATCAGCGCCGCGCAGGCGGCAGGCCGTGACTTCACCGTCGACTGGGTGCATCTCAAACTCAACGACCAGGCGCAGCGCACCGTGCTGTGCAAAGACCCGTTCCGGGCGGTCGACGAGCGGGTCAAACGGCTCATTGCGAGCATGTAGCACGACCGCCTTCTAGGCTGGTGCCAATGGCGACCTCGAAAGTCGAACGGCTGGTAAATCTCGTCATCGCCCTGCTGTCCACCCGCGGCTACATCACCGCTGAAAAGATCAGGTCCAGCGTCGCGGGTTATTCGGACAGCCCCAACGCCGAGGCGTTCTCCCGGATGTTCGAGCGCGACAAGAACGAGCTGCGCGACCTGGGAATCCCGCTGGAGGTCGGCAAGGTGTCCGCGTTGGACCCCACCGAGGGCTACCGGATCAACCGCGACGCCTATGCGCTTCCGCCCGTCGAGCTGACCCCGGACGAAGCGGCCGCGGTGGCCGTCGCCATCCGGCTGTGGGAATCGCCGGAACTGATCACCGCGACCCAGGGCGCCCTGCTCAAGCTGCGGGCCGCGGGGGTGGACGTCGACCCCCCAGATACGGAAGCCCCGGTGGCCATCGCGTCTGCGGCCGGGGTACCGGGTCTGCGTGGCTCAGAGGATGTGCTCTCAATTCTGTTGTCCGCCATCGATTCTCGGCAGGCGGTGCAGTTCCCGCATCGCCCGTCACGGGCCGAGCCCTACACGACGCGCACCGTCGAACCGTGGGGCGTGGTCACCGAGAAGGGCCGCTGGTATCTGGTCGGCCACGACCGCGACCGCGACGCCACCCGCACCTTCCGGCTCTCGCGGATCGGTGCCGACGTCACGGCGATCGGCCCGACCGGCGCGGTCACCGTGCCCGACGGGGTGGACCTGCGCAGGATCGTGGCCCAGACGGTTGCCGAGACACCGATCGGCGGGCTGGCCACGGTCTGGGTCGCCGACGGGCGGGCCACCGCACTGCGGCGGTCCGGGCGGTCCGTCGGTGCGCGGCAGCTGACGGGCCGCGACGGCGAGGTGATCGAACTCGACATCAGGTCCGCCGACGGCCTGGCACGTGACGTCGCCGGTTACGGGGCCGACGCCATCGTGCTGGAGCCACAGTCCCTGCGCGAGGATGTGCTGGCTCGGTTGCGCGGTCAAGCCGAGGTGGGGGAGCGGCGCTCATGACTTCCGTGTCGGACCGCCTGGTGCGGCTGCTCAACATGGTGCCGTATTTCCAGGCCAACCCGCGGATCACCCGCGCTGAGGCCGCGGCCGAGCTGCGGGTCACCGGCAAGCAGCTCGAGGACGACCTCAACCAGCTGTGGATGTGCGGCCTTCCCGGCTACGGCCCCGGGGACCTGATCGATTTCGAGTTCTCCGGGGACACCATCGAGGTGACGTTCTCGGCGGGAATCGACCGGCCGCTTCAGCTGACGTCGCCGGAGGCCACCGGTCTCCTCGTGGCGCTGCGGGCGCTGGCCGACATTCCGGGCGTGGTCGACCCGGAGGCCGCGCGCAGCGCGCTCGCCAAGATCGCGGCGGCGGCCGGAGCGGCCGGGCACGACGGCACCGTGTCGGCCGTCCTGAACGAGCAAGCACCGGCCGAGAGCCATTCCGCGGCCGCGGTACGCGCTGCGGTGCGTCGCAGAAAGGCGCTGGCGATCGACTACTACGCCGCGTCACATGACACCCTGACCAGCCGGATCGTCGACCCCATTCGAGTGTTGCTGGTCGGCGGCCACAGCTATCTGGAGGCCTGGTCGCGGGAAGCCGAAGGCGTTCGGCTGTTCCGCTTCGACCGGATCGTGGAGGCCACCGAGCTGGACGAGCCGGCCGCCCCACCCGAACCGGCGCTGCAGGCACCGCCGGACACCTCGCTGTTCGAGGGCGACCCGTCACTCCCGTCGGCGACGCTGCGGATAGCGCCTTCTGCGTCGTGGACGTTCGACTACTACCCGCTGCGGGAGGTACGCGAGCTCGCGGATGGATCGTGCGAGGCCGTCATGACGTACGCCACTGAAGATTGGATGACGCGCTTGGTGCTGGGTTTCGGGACCGCCGTGCAGGTGCTCGAGCCGGAGTCGCTTGCGCAGCGGGTACGCGCTGCCGCCACGGCCGCGCTGGAATCCTACCAGGTCGCGGCCCAGGCGTGACGGCGTGCGCGTGACGTCCACCACGCCGTAGCGCGAGGTCACCGGCGCCCTGCTGTGCTGCGGTAACATCGGGTGGACGTCTGGAGGTAACAAAAGTGGGCAGTCTTAGTCCGTGGCACTGGGCGGTCATCGCCATCCTGCTGGTCTTGATGTTCGGTGCCAAGAAGCTCCCCGATGCGGCTCGTTCGTTGGGCAAGTCGATGCGCATCTTCAAGTCCGAGATCCGTGAAATGCAGACCGAGAACAAAGCGGAAGCATCCGCCTTGGGAAACAGCACCGCGACTCAGGCGGTCACGCCGACGCCCGTGCAGGCGCAACGGGTCGAGCCTCCGGCGGCTGCCGAGCAGGGCCCCACCGAGGCGCGGCCGCTCTACTAGCCGCCGCGGGCCTCACCATCGCTATCCCCGAGCGTCACTGACCGAACGTCGTGAACGGTTTCATGGGTGCAGTGCGCGCCCGCGCCCTGCTCAAACGACTCAACCCCCGTAACCGGCGCAGCCGCAGCAATCCGGACGGGACGATGTCGCTCGTCGACCACCTGACCGAGCTGCGCACCCGGCTGCTGATCGCCCTGGCCGCGATCCTGGTCACCACGACCTTCGGGTTCATCTGGTACTCGCATTCGATCCTCGGGCTGGAGAGCCTCGGCGAGTGGCTGCGGCACCCGTACTGTTCGCTGCCGCCGTCGGCGCGCGCGGACATCAGCGCCGACGGGCAGTGCCGGTTGCTGGCCACCGCGCCGTTCGACCAATTCATGCTGCGGCTCAAGGTCGGGACGATGGCCGGCATCGTGCTGGCCTGTCCGGTGTGGCTCTACCAGCTCTGGGCGTTCATCACGCCGGGGCTCTACAAAAGGGAACGCCGCTTCGCGGTGGCGTTCGTGATCCCGGCGGCGGTGCTGTTCGTCACCGGCGCCCTGCTGGCCTACTTCGTGCTGTCCAAGGCGCTTGGCTTCCTGTTGACCGTCGGCAACAACGTGCAGGTCACCGCGCTGTCCGGCGACCGGTATTTCGGCTTCCTGATAAATCTGTTGGTGGTGTTCGGGGTTAGCTTCGAGTTCCCGCTGCTGATCGTCATGCTCAACATTGCCGGCCTGCTGACCTATCAGCGGCTCAAGGCGTGGCGGCGGGGTCTGATCTTCGCGATGTTCCTGTTTGCCGCGATATTCACGCCCGGATCCGACCCGTTTTCCATGACGGCGCTGGGTTTGGCGTTGACCGTGCTGCTCGAACTCGCCATCCAGATTGCCCGGCTGCACGACAAGCGAAAAGCCAAGCGCGAAGCCTTGATCCCGGACGACGAAGCATCGGAAATCGAGCCGCCCACGCCGATACCGGTTCCAACGCCGGAGCCTTCTGTCATCGCCGGGACCCATGACGACATCACATAACCCTCATTGCCGCGAGGGTGCGTGTTTGTCCGCCGACACGCCGTCGGGAATGTACAAATGTGCACCTTCGCGGCGACGGGGCCGGGCGTGACCGGCCTGGCCGAGCTGGCTCGGTTCACTGCGGAACTGCCCTTCTCGCTCGACGACTTTCAGCAGCGGGCCTGCGCGGCGCTGGAACGAGGCCACGGTGTGCTGGTCTGCGCGCCGACCGGCGCCGGCAAGACAGTCGTCGGCGAATTCGCCGTACACCTCGCGCTGGCCGCCGGCGGCAAGTGCTTCTACACCACGCCACTGAAGGCGCTGAGCAACCAGAAGCACACCGACCTGACGGCGCGTTACGGTCGCGACCGGATCGGGCTGCTGACCGGTGACATGTCGGTCAACGCGGACGCGCCGGTGGTGGTGATGACCACCGAGGTGCTGCGCAACATGCTTTACGCCGATTCGCCTGCGCTGCAGGGGCTTTCCCACGTGGTGATGGACGAGGTGCATTTCCTGGCGGACCGGATGCGGGGTCCGGTGTGGGAGGAGGTGATCCTGCATCTGCCCGACGAGGTGCGGGTGGTCAGCCTGTCGGCGACGGTGAGCAACGCCGAGGAGTTCGGTGGCTGGATCCAGACCGTGCGGGGCGACACGACGGTGGTGGTCGACGAGCATCGGCCGGTGCCGCTCTGGCAGCACGTCTTGGTAGGTAAGCGACTCTTCGACCTTTTCGACCTCGGGAACAAAGACGGCGATCCCGACAAATCCCGGGTCGACCCAGAACTGCTGCGCCACATCGCGAATCGCCGCGAGGCCGACCGGATGGCGGACTGGCGAAGTCCCCGCCGGCAGGCGGGAAGGGGAAGCGGCGGCCGGCAGGGCCGGCCGCGTTTCTTCCGGCCACCGGCGCGCCCCGACGTGATCGCGACCCTGGACGCCGAAGGGCTGCTGCCGGCGATCACATTCGTGTTCTCTCGTGCCGGGTGTGACGCCGCCGTCGGCCAATGCCTGCGGTCGCCGCTGCGGCTGACCACCGAGGAGGAGCGCGCCCAGATCGCCGAAGTGATCGAACACCGCTGCGGTGACCTCGAGGACGCCGACCTGGAGGTGCTCGGCTATTACGAGTGGCGGGAGGGGCTGCTGCGCGGCTTGGCGGCCCACCACGCCGGGATGCTCCCGGCATTTCGGCACACGGTCGAGGAGTTGTTCACTGCCGGCCTGGTCAAGGCGGTGTTCGCCACCGAGACATTGGCGCTGGGCATCAATATGCCCGCACGGACGGTGGTGCTGGAGAAGCTGGTGAAGTTCAACGGCGAGGAGCACGCGCCGCTGACGCCGGGGGAGTACACGCAGCTGACCGGCCGCGCCGGCCGGCGCGGTATCGACGTCGAGGGTCACGCGGTGGTGATCTGGACCCCCGACGTGGAGCCGTCCGAAGTGGCCGGCCTGGCCTCCACCCGCACCTTCCCGCTGCGCAGTTCGTTTGCGCCGTCGTACAACATGACGATCAACCTGGTCCACCAAATGGGCCCCGAGCAGGCGCACGAGCTGCTTGAGCAGTCGTTCGCGCAGTATCAGGCGGACCGATCCGTCGTCGGACTGGTCCGTGGCATCGAGCGGGGCAAGCGAATGCTCGACGAGATCGCCGCCGAATTGGGCGGCGAAGGTGGCCGGGACGCGCCGATCCTCGAATACGCCCGGCTGCGGGCGCGGATTTCGGAGATGGAACGCGCGCAGTCTCGCGCGTCTCGGTTGCATCGACGGCAGGCGGCCAGCGACGCGCTGGCCGCGTTGCGACGAGGTGACATCATCACCATCACCCACGGCCGCCGCGGCGGGCTGGCGGTGGTCCTGGAGTCCGCCCGCGACAGCTCCGACCCGCGGCCGTTGGTGCTGACCGAACACCGATGGGCGGGGCGGATTTCGTCGGCGGACTACTCCGGGGCGTCGGAGCCGGTCGGCTCGATGGCACTGCCCAAGCGGGTCGAACATCGTCAGCCGCGGGTCCGGCGTGACCTGGCCTCTGCGCTGCGGTCGGCGGTCGCCGGGCTGTCGGTTCCGGTGGAGCACGGAAGACCCGGTGCCGATGCCGCCGACAGCGACGGCGCGTACCACGATCCGGAGCTGGCGGCGCTGCGTGCGCAATTGCGTCGTCACCCCGCGCACAACACGCCCGGCCTCGAGGAACAGATCCGCCAGGCGGAACGGTACCTGCGCATCGAACGCGACAACGAACAGCTACAGAAGAAGGTGGCCGCCGCCACCAACTCGCTGGCCCGGACGTTCGACCGGATCGTAGGACTGCTCAGCGAACGCGGCTTCATCGAAGGCACGGCCAGCGATCCCCGGGTCACCGACGACGGCCGGTTGTTGGCCCGCATCTACAGCGAGAGCGATCTGTTGGTCGCCGAATGCCTGCGCACCGGGACCTGGGCAGGCCTGCGGCCCGCAGAGCTGGCGGCAGTGGTCTCGGCGGTGCTCTACGAGACGCGCGGCGGTGACGGCCCCGGCGCCCCGTTCGCCGCAGAGGTGCCCACACCGCGATTGCGGCAGGCGTTGCTTGCGACGTCGAGGCTGTCCACTGAGTTGCGCGCCGATGAGCAGACGCACCGGATCGCCCCGAGTCGCGAACCCGACGACGGCTTTGTGCGGGTCATCTACCGCTGGGCCCGCAGCGCTGATCTGGCCGCCGCGCTCGCCGCTGCCGACGAAACGGGCAATGGTTCGGCGCTGTCAGCGGGGGATTTCGTGCGCTGGTGCCGGCAGGTGCTTGACCTGGTGGACCAGGTTCGCAACGCCGCCCCGGATGCTGAGGTGCGGGCTAACGCCAAACGGGCTATCAATGACATCCGGCGCGGCGTCGTCGCAGTTGACGCCGGGTAGGCTGGGCCGGAGCTACGGTTGCATCCGTGATCGGCACGGCGCCAGCAGACGCGGCCAGTCCGGGCCAACACCATAGGGACCTGAGGAGAAACGATGAGCGGACCGTACGGATCAGACCCCGGGGAGACGTGGCAATCGCCCGGCCAAAATAGCGAACAAAAGCCCTCGGAGCAGCAGACTCAGATAGGACCGACCGCATCGGCGTGGCAGCAGCCGGCGCCAGCCCAGGATGCGACGTGGCAGGCTCCGGCGTACCCGCCGCCGCAGTACGAGGTGCCGGGTGAGCAGGCGTATCAGCAGCCGTACCCGTCGAGCACGCCCGGCTATGGGCAGCCCGAGCCCAGCTATGGGCAGACCGACCAGGTCAATTCGCCGGCCACCCAGCTGGGCACGCCCGATCAGTTCGCAACACCGGCCCAGTACGGCCAGTACCAGCAGCCCGGCCAGTACGGTCAGCCCGGCCCAGTACGGCCAGACCGACCAGTACGGTCAGCCCGGTCAGTACGGCCAGACCGACCAGTACGGTCAGCCGGGCCAATACGGTCAGCCGGGCCAATACGGTCAGCCGGGCCAATACGGTCAGCCGGGCCAATACGGTCAGCCGGGCCAGCCGGGGCAGTACCCGCAGCAGTACGGACCCTATGGCCAACAACCGCCAAAGAAGCGTTCGCCTTTGATCTTCGTCATCGGCGGAGTGTTCGGGCTGCTGATTATCGCGCTGATGCTGGTGCTCGGCTTCTGGGAGCCCGGGTTTTTCGTCACCACCAAGCTGGACGTCAACAAGGCTCAGGCCGGCGTGCAGCAGGTCCTCAGCGACGAGACCAACGGCTACGGCGCGAAGAACGTGAAGGACGTCAAGTGCAACGGCGGCGCCGACCCCACCGTCAAGAAGGGCGGCACCTTCGATTGCTCCGTCAGCATCGACGGCGCTACGAAGCACGTGACGGTGACCTTCCAGGACAACAAGGGCACCTACGAGGTCGGTCGGCCCCAATAAGGATCAGTCCCCGTAACGATCAGTAGCGATCACGCGGGCAGCGCATCGAGCGCCTTCTGTAGCCGCGCGATCGATGACCCGACGCCCAGTTGGGTCGCCAGCGCGGCAACCCGGCTCGGGTCGGCGGCGACCAGCGGCAGCGCGTCGGTGGGCGTCGAAAGCGTGACGGGCGCGTCGGTGGCCACCCGCACCACCTGACCCGCGGCCTCGATGTAGTCCGCGGCGGCCAGCAGTTTCGTCCGCAGACCCCCGGTCATCGTGGATTTCGGGTCGTCTGCGGCGGCCAGGATCCGATCCAGCGAGCCGTGCTGGGCCAGCAGGGTGGCCGCCGTCTTCTCGCCGACGCCCGGCACGCCGGGCAGGCCGTCGGACGGATCGCCGCGCAACAACGCCAGCTCGGCGTAGGCCGGCCCGGCCCGGTCCGCCGGAACCCCGTACTGGTCGGCCACCTCGACGGGCCCGAACAGCGTGGCCTTGGACAGCCCGCGGCCCAGGTAGAGGACCCGAACGGGGACGGGATCGTCGGCCACCACCTGCAGCAGGTCGCGGTCGCCGCTGACCACCACCACCGGGTCGCGTCGTTCCTGGGCTGCCAACGTGCCCAGCACGTCGTCGGCCTCAAAGCCCGGCGCGCCCGCCGTCGGGATCCCGAATGCGTCCAGCAGCTCCATGATCATGTCGACCTGTGGTGTCAGCTCGTCGGGCACTTCCTCGATGTCGGGCTGGCCCTCCGGCTCCACCTCGGCTACCCGATGCGCCTTGTACGACGGGATGAGATCGACGCGGAACTGTGGCCGCCAGTCCAGGTCGAGGCACACCACCAGCCGGCCGGGCCGCTGCTGGGTGACTACCACCGCAACCGAGTCGATGAATCCCCGGACCGCGTTGACCGGCCGGCCGTCGGGAGCGGTGATCGATGACGGCACCCCGAAGTAGGAGCGGAACCACATGCTGGCGCCGTCGAGTAGCACCAGTGGTGATTGCATGCGGGCTATCCTGCCAGCGCCGCCCCCGGCGCGGTCAGGCGATCGGGCACTAGCCTGGCTGCCATGGATTCTGACCGATTCGACGCCGCGGTGTATGCCCGCCGATTGGCCGCGGCGGCCGCCGCGACCGCCGACGCCGGGCTGGCCGGCCTGGTGATCACCCCCGGCTACGACCTGCGCTACCTCGTCGGCTCGCGTGCGCAGACGTTCGAGCGACTCACCGCGCTGGTGTTGCCGGCCTCCGGTCAGCCGACGGTGATCGTGCCCCGGCTGGAGCTGGCCTCGCTCAAAGCCTCAGCCGTTCTGGAACTTGGGCTGGCGGTGCGGGATTGGGTCGACGGCGACGACCCGTACCGGTTGGTGAGTGCGGCTTTGGGGGGCGCCCCGGCGGCGACGGGCGTCACCGATTCCATGCCGGCGCTGCACCTGTTGCCGCTGGCCGACGTGCTCGGTGTGTTGCCGGTATTGGCAACCGATGTGCTGCGCGGGCTGCGGATGGTCAAGGAGGAGTGCGAGATCGACGCGCTGGGCAAGGCCGGTGCTGCCATCGACCGGGTGCATGCCCGGGTGCCGGAGTTTTTGGTCCCAGGCCGCACCGAGGCCGACGTGGCCGCCGACATCGCCGAAGCCATTGTCGCCGAAGGGCATTCGGAGGTGGCGTTCGTCATCGTCGGCTCCGGGCCGCACGGGGCGGACCCGCATCACGGGTATTCGGATCGTGAACTGCAGGTGGGGGACATCGTCGTCGTCGACATCGGGGGAGCGTATGAGCCCGGATATCATTCCGACTCCACCCGCACCTATAGCATCGGCGAGCCCAGAAACGATGTAGCACAACAGTATTCGACCCTACAACGGGCGCAGCGTGCGGCGTTTGACGCGGTTCGTCCGGGCGTGACCGCCGAGCAGGTCGACGCCGCGGCCAGAGACGTGCTGGCCGAGGCCGGTCTCGCCGAGTATTTCGTGCATCGCACCGGGCACGGTATCGGGCTGTCGGTGCATGAGGAGCCATACATCGTCGCCGGCAATGACCTGACTTTGGCTGCGGGCATGGCCTTTTCCATCGAGCCCGGTATCTACTTCCCGGGCCGGTGGGGTGCCCGAGTCGAGGACATCGTCATCGTGACCGAGGACGGCGCGCTGGCCGTCAACAACCGGCCGCATGAGCTCATTGTGGTGCCCGTGGCTTAGCCTTCACCGGCCCGACACCCCTGACGCGTAGGTTGGCGTTGTGTCAATCTGGGACCTCACACTGCTTCCCATCCGTATCGCACGTCACATCGCCGACGCGGTGGTGCATCCCCCCGCGCCCGCGCCGGCGCCGCCGGCCGAGCTCATCGTGGTCGACGGGATGCCCGAGGGTGTGCCGCCGGCGGCGCGGCGCCCCGAGCCGCAGCTTCCGGTGCCGCCGGGCTGGCCGTTCGGCGAGGAGTTTCCGCGCACCTGCGGCGCGGCCCGCGTGGCCGGCGGGGCCCTGTTCTGGACCGACTTCCTCTACGACGACCACGGTGCGACGGGCCTGCCGGTCGGCGACCTGAAAATCCAGGCGCCGCCGCGCGGCACCTACGTCTATCCCGACGGGCCCGCGGCCCGCAACGGCGCCGACATCTTCCGCGTCGCCATCGGGCTGACCGACACCGATACCTGGTGGCGCGTCGACTGGAACACGCTGCTGGACGCCTCGGTGCCGATCGCGCTGTTCACCTTCGACACCGACGTTGAGCGGGCCGGTTCGCCGGAATGGCCGGCCGGAGCCGGCGTTCGGTCCGAGGGCATCGACCTGGCGCTGCTGATCTCGGGGGCGGGGGCGCGGCTGATCGATCTGACCACGCAGGCCGTGACTCCGGTTGAGCACAGTGTCGACCTGGGATCGCGGTCGTTTGTGGCGCGGGTTCCGCGGTCGGCGGTGGAACCGGCCGGGAGCTGGACGGTCCGGCTGGCCGCGGGGCTGGCCAACGCCGCGGGGGACGGGTTCGCCGACGTGCCCGCCGAACGTGGCGCGCTGCCCGGGCAACCCAACGTCTACAACGTCGCGTTCCGCACCCATGATCAGGAGCAACCGCATCTGAACTTCTGGTCCGACGAGGCCCAGGCCGCGGCCCTGACCAGCGGGGATGTGTCGGAGTTCGCGGTGGTCGTGGACTGGGACGAGCTTGCCGAACGCGAAACCACTCCCGAGCCGGTCATCACCGGGGCCACGACCCGCTGGTATGTGTCCTCGGTGGAGCTCGGGCAGGGCTTAAGTCAAGGTTTAGCGGCGGACGATATTTTGAGCACCGCGCCGCAGTTCCTGGGGCGGGTCCAGCCCTATTCGGTGTGCCTGCCGTCGACCTACGCGCCCGGTCGCACGCTGCCGTTGACGCTGCTGCTGCACTCGCTGGCGCTCGGGCAAACCCAGTTCGCCGCGATCGACCCGCGGCTATTGCACGAGGTGTGCGAGACCCGCGATTCGGTCGTGGTCACGCCGCTGGCCCGGGGCCCGTCGACCTGGTACTTCGACACCGGGGAGCTCGACGTGTGGGAAGTGTGGGCGCGGGTGGCCGAGCAGCTGGGCACCGACCCCAACCGCACGGTGGTTTCGGGTTATTCGATGGGCGGCTACGGGGCGTACAAGTTTGGGCTGAGCTACCCGGAGGTGTTCGCGCAGGCGGTGGTGCTGGCCGGCCCGCCGACGTGCGGTGCGCGGCTGCTGCCCGACATCGACATTCCGGCCGACCTCAACCTGGACTCGGCGTGTGCCCGCGAGGGCGACACCTGGAAGCTGCTGGTGAACGCGCGGTGGCTGCCGTATGTGATTGCCCACGGGCTGATTGACGAACTGGTGCCGTTCGCCTCGGTCGCCGAGCAGGTGCTCGAACTGGACCGGCTCGGCTACCGTTACCGGTTCACGGTCTACCCGCTCGAGGATCACGTCGCCTGGATATTCCAGGACAAGTTCGACGATCCGATCGCGCACATGGGAACCGGCCTGCGCCAAGGGGATCCGGGCCACATCACGTACGCGTGGTATCCCCAGCTGGTGCGGGCCGACCTGGGTATCGGGCCGGATCGGGTGTGGTGGTTGTCGGAGCTGGCGGCCGACCCCGAGGTGGTTGCGCGGCGCGGGGCCATCGCGAAGGTCGACGCGCGTTCGTATGCGCGGCCGGACCCGACGCACACCGTGCAGCACCACCGTGGTCTAGTCCTGAACTTCGACCCGTCGCCCGGGGTGTACAGCGAGCTGGACTGGCGGGTGGGTTCCGCTGTTGCGCCGCTGCCGTTTCTGACGTTGCAGCTCAACGGGGTTGCCAGCCTCACGGTGGACATCGAGCGGGCCGGCCTGGCGTCATTGCCGTCGTCGACGATCTCGGTGGCGACTGACACCGCCGCGCGGATCACGCTGGGTGGGTTACCTGCCGGGGTTGTGGTGCATCTGGACGGTGACCCGGCCGGGGCGACCGTGGCGGTGTCGCCGGGGCGGCATCGGATCGAGCTAGTTGCCGGCGCGTAACTCAGCGGGCCCGGAACCAGGCGAGGTGGTAGTTGGCGGCGGTCTTGTCACCGGCTACCAGTGCGTCGATGGCGGCCAGCAGCTGCCAGTTGCCAATGTCATTGGGATCCAACTGGTCTGGATAGCTGTCGAGGACTCGGGTGGCGATCTTGGACAGATGTTCGTGTAGGAGTTTGACTTCGGAGTCCAGCACTCCGGTGCCGGTGGATGCCGCCTTGGCCAGTGTGTGGGCCAGCCGCGGCAGCCCGTCGCGCCACTGGGTGGCCTGGCTGAGTTCCCATCCGAGTTCTTCGACGTCGGGGGCGTGCCGGGGTCGCGTCGATGTGGGCACCGGCTCGTCCTCGTCGGGTATGTGGTGGATCGGGCTGTAACCGGTGGCGACGGTGACGTCGCCGAGCAGCGCTTCCAGGTCGCCGCGGCGTCGTGCCGGCGTCAGCAGCGTGGCGGCGGCCGGGATGTCGATGCCGGGTGGGATCCAGCCGCTGGCCAGGTCGGTGGTCAGCACGGTGGTGTTGTCGGGGCGGTCTCCGGCCGCCCACGCCAGGCGAGGTTGTTGGCGGGCCACCGCGGCCACCAGCCGCTGCAGGCGTGTTTGGGCGGTGGCGTCGGCAGATGCCGCTCCGGCGACCGCTCCGGCTGTGGCCGCCGCGACGGCCTGGGTGCCCAGGTTCGACGGCGCTGGTGGCGTTGGCGGGTTTGATTGGCGTACGACCGCAGGCTGACTTGGGGTGGCCTGTCCGGCCGATGGGTGCACTGGCGCCGAGCCCGGCGTCGCCGATGGGGGAGGGCTTGGCGGTGCAGGCGGAGTTGCGGGTGTTGCGACCGTAGGCCGCAGGTCGGAGGCGTAAGCGGGCAACGGGCCCGTCGGTGTGGGTGTGGCTACCGCCGGAGCGGCGGGCGTCGTTGGCGCCGCCACGATTGGGGGCGGCGGCGCTTCGGGGGCGGGCGTGTGCGGGACTTGTGGTGGGGTTGGCGCATCAGCGACCTGTGCGTGCGCCAGAGCAGTCACTCCCGTGGCCGGGGTCGTCGGCGGGGCTTGCGGGATTGGCGATTCTGTATGAGTCACCGGAGCCGGTGTCGCGACGTCTGCCGCCGCTGAGAACGGCGCGCCGGCCTGGAGGCCCTTGTCGAAGCTCTGTATCAACCCGGCCGGGGTCACGCCTTGGGCTGGGCTTAGTGTCGATGCGACCGGGGCAGGCGGCTGAGGGTGCGGTCGGACGCGGTTGCTGGGCAAGCCGTAATTGGCGGCGGTGCAGGAGCCCTGGAACCGACGCGTCAGCGGTGGTCCGGGTACAACTCGGGCGGGATAGTTGAACTGCGACGGGCTATCGGTGGCAGCGGTATTGGGTCCCGCTGGCGTTCGCGAGATTACGCACGGCAGGATCGCCGTAGAGCAGGCGCCGGCTTCAGTCCTCGGGCGACGCGCGTCGGGGGGTGCGGGCGCTGTCGCCAAGATTTCCAGTGAGACCAGCGGTCCCTCGGCCTGTGCTTGGGCGGCAAGATGATGCGCAGCCTGTGGGGCGGCTTGCTAGTGGTTGCCCGCGTTCGGAGAGGTTTGCCGTGAGCCGGGTATGGCCATTGCCCCGAACTTGGCTCTCCAAGGTCTCTCTTGATCGTGGGGTTGTCGGAACATCTCGCCGCGATCGACATCCATGCGCTTGGGCGAACTGGCGGGCAGACTGGGCGGTTCCCTCCTCATCGAGAATCGCGTTGTACCGCGCTCGAGCACGTTGCCGCCATACTTTGCCGCTGCTAAGATTGGCTAGGCTCGATAGTCAGCGACTTATCGCCACGATATCTGCGTTGATCTTGGTTTCCACCGGCTCTTTCGAGTCTTCGGATCTCTTCAATCTGCTTGATTGCCCTCCTCAGCCAAAGCTCGTGTAGCTCGTGCCGAAGGCTCAGCATGCTGTCGTAGGCGAAGCCGATACGAATCTTTTTGACTCTGTTCTTTTCGGCCACTCGCCGAGCCTGATTTTCACCCTCGCGGAATGTGCTCGCGGAGGTCAGTCGGCCGTGTATTCCCTCGCTGCTGGTTGAGCGGACCGCGTCTGCGCATTGCCCAGCATGTCCGCAAAATGCGTCAACCCAGTTTCGATATTTCCGCGATTGGTCTTGCCGCTGCTCAAGTGCCATCAATGCTTCGTCTTCGGGCCATTGATCGCCAACGAGAAGAGTGACCATTCTCCCGGAGGAATGTCGGTCATTTGCACAAGCCGTTCGATCGTCATGAGGTTGTCTCATCCGCAGCTCGCAACAGCTGATCTCGATTTCAGAATTCGTGAGCCCATCCAAGGTATCCAATCGTGTAGTTCTGGAATAGACTTGGCGAGCTTTCGCACCGCTGTCGCCAGTTCTGCTGCGGGTCGCTGGCTCTTCAGAAAGTTTGGTCAGGAGATATCGACTGCCGAAGTCGAGCCCTGCCGCGCACTTGTAGCGACGGCGAGTACTGGCAGTAGGGTCGTTGCCCCCATTTCGAGCCATACTGCCTGCCAACGCGCTGATGCACCTTCGTCATATGCAGCACATACCTTCGCCTTGGCATCGGCGACCTGTTGGTCGGTATATGCAGCGTGGGGGCGGTGGTTTGTTGCTGGGTACGGACGAAACCAGCCGCCGATCGCGACGCCGAGTGTCACCAACAGCTGCGACCACCAGGAATACGAATATCGGCCACCGCTTCGGTCGCGCGGACCGTACGCCGGCGGCCAGGGGGCGGCGACGGAGGGAGTTGGGGTGCGGGCAGATCCGACACTGGCTGATCGTATCGTCCGTGCAGTCATTACGGTAGTCACCGTTTACCAGCGCCCAGCCGGATAGCAGCAGAATGGTTGACATGAAGAGGCCGACCACTCTCCAGGAGAATCGTTCATTTGCATATCCGGAGAATTGCGCAGAGCATATGCTGTCTCTTGTCGGATAGCAATTGCTGCGATGTGGTCGATCTCAGCGGTCGGATTCGTTACTGGCGTTGTTTGCCCTTTGTGTGCATCGCACAGGCCGAGAAATCCGCTACCTGCGTCGGCCGCAAGCGCTGCCCGAGGAAATGGCTCGCGCTTTGCTGCGTAGGTAACCGATACGAGGGCGTCCAATTCCGTGCCACCGTAAGACAGCCGACTTACCGCCTTGAATCAGAGTCTGTCGTCAGGCTTCTGCTCAGGCAGGAGGATGCGCCGACTCGTAATCGGCTTGCCCGCAACGCGTTTGATCACCTCGGGCGTGGGCGGCGGTGTGGTGATACGCCCCTGCACCGGAGCGCCGTTCTTCACCGTCGGCCCGATGATGCGTTTGGTGTCGGGCTTGGCGTCGCTGCCCGTGCCTGGGGTACCGGCCATGGCACCCGGCGGCATCATCGGCACCGCACCCATCGCCCCCCTCTGGGCGGACGTCGGTTCCGGTGCGCTCGGTAGCGGAGGTGAGGTTGCATGCGATGACGCGGGCACGGTACCTGCAGACGGAGCGGGCAGCGGCCCGAGCATTGCGGTCGGTGTAGTGGGGCCGAGGCCGAGGCCGCTGCCCTCACCGCCACCGCCGCCACCGCCGCCGGGTCCATCCGCACCGCCGCCGGCCCCCAGCAATTCACCCGGAATGGCTTCGCCTGCCGATTCGGCTCCGCCGGCGGAATGCTGCAGCGCGCCGAAGCCGGCTTGCAGTGCCTGTTGTCCCGCCTGGGCGATCTGCTGTGGGAACTGGCCCAGCGGTTGCAGCAGACCACCGATCGCGCCGGCGATTCCACCGGCGATGCCCGACGCTGTCTGCGGTATCTGCTGGACCATCTGGGCCATGGGGTTTTGATTGCCGACGGCGGCCAGCTGCCCAGCCGAGTCTTCTTCATTGGCAGGGAATTTGGCCAGTGCGTCGCCGGTTTTGGCCCCGCGTTCGGCATGGCCGGTTTGGGCCTCGAGGTTGTCGGAGGGATCGCCAGTATTTGCGGCTATCCCAAGCACCTTCAGCAGTTGGCTGATGGCCGAGCGTCCCGCAGCCAGTTGATCGGGCATGATCACCGGAGGCGGCGGCAGTCCGGTCAGCTGTGCAAGCTTGTCGAGGATAATTTTGAGCTGCTCGTCTTCGCCTCCACTCATTGAGTCCTCCCGCGGATCGTTCTTTGACGCAGTGCCTGGAGGCCACAGCGAAACCGGGAGGATTCCGGCGCCTGAGTCAGTGGCGTGTCCAGCATCAGGCGATGGTATCGCCGATTGGCGGTCCGGGTTATTCAGCTTTGCTGGGCGCGGGCGCCCATACCGACTCACCAGGCCGGCTTCAGTGCCTCAAACGGCCGCAGCTTGACGCCTCGTACTCGCAAGACGTCGGCGTTGCCACCATTCCGTCGTGGAGTCCAGATGCCAATCCCCTTCGTCGAAACCTTAGTTGTTGTTCGGGTTTATAAGTTTGCCCGCAAGCGTGAGACATTGCGACCGTCTCGACGGGCCATGGTCGCTTCTGCGATCGCTACGAGCGGTGAGGGTCCCAAAGAGGACCTTTCCCTCACGCTTTCCTATTTACCCAGCAAGGGCGGAAGGACGACAGCGGGATCATGCACCCAATTTGAGGCGGATGATCAACGGGTCCGAGCAGGTGCTGAGCCGTCCCGGAATGTCCGGAGACTCCCGATCTTGGGAGGATTCGAGTTATGGGACGTGCGCGCAAGTATCCCGATGAGCTTCGTGAGCGTGCGGTGCGGATGGTCGCTGAGGTGCCGTTCTCACGATTCCACGCTGCTTCAAAGCGGCGACGGGCTGCGTCGAATGCTTCGTTGGCCGCGGTGCTGCTCCGGCCCGCGTTACGAAATGCCTGTGCCAGGTCAGAAATCAGTGCCGGACGCCCATTTTGGACGCTCGTATTGACCTCCCAGGGGTCGCCGCCGGCCGCGGCGATCAAATCGGGAACGCTTAGGTGTTGGGGTTGCATTGCGCCGCCCGCAATTTCGCGGCGTAGTTCTCATCCATGGCCGCGAACTCGGCGGCGGCGTGATCCGCCTTGGCGCCAACTACGGTCAGCGTTTCCTAACGGGCATGCAAGTCCCTTACGTGCTGAGTGCGCATGAAGCGCACCGCGTCGTGAAACGCCTCGGCTGCGGCGAAGTCACCGAACAATCCCGATAGCAGAGGCACCCGCGTCAGGTGGCCCGCCGCCTCTTGTGCATGTGCACTGGCGCGGTGCGCCTCGTTAGCTCCCGAATCCAGCAATTCTGGGTCGACCAACATTGTTACCCTTCCCAACTTAAATCGCCTCGGCGACAAGCGGTCTCGTCTTGGCGCGCCGTCTGTCGCGGCTAGGAACACCTAGTGCCCCAGATGTATTGGTGAGGTTAAATACGGTGTGAGTGCCGGTCAATTCAGTCCCACGCCCCACGGGTGTTGCAAGTGAGTTGCGGTCTTGACTGGCTCTCATTAGGTTCTTGCCGCGACTTGGGTGAATAGCGGCGGCGGGCGGTGTGGGTCACAATTCCGCGCGTGGCTCCGCTGGCGGTTGATCCGGAGGCGTTGTTCGCTGCGGGCAGCGCCGTGGTTGGCGCCGGCGATGGCCTGGGTGCGTTGCTGGTGGTGTCGACGGCCGGTTTTGGGGCCAACACGGGTTTGGATGCGGCCGGCATAGTGTTCGGGGTCGCGTATCGGTCCGCGGCGGAATCGTTGTTGAAGGCCGCGGCGGCGGTGATCAATGCCATGCGGCACAACGGGGCCAAGATTCAGGTCTGCGCGTCGAACTATTCGAAAGCCGAAGCGGCGTCGACGCTAGGTGGTGGTGGCAGCGTGTTATCGCCGCCGGGTGATCCGATCACGATGGTGGCTCCCGGGCCGCCGGGGACGTTGGGGCCAGGCGAGCCCCCACCGCTGTTGTGGGCGGTGGTGCAGTCATTCCTCGACGATTTGTGGCCCAACGGCGACGTGGCGGCGTTGCATGCGGCCGGCGGGCGGTGGCGCAACTTCGGCGCGGCGCTGACCGGGATGCAGGGCGCGCTGGACGGATCGAAGTCACTAGTGGATGCCCAGCACATCGCCGAGGGCGAACTGATCGACGACGTGTTGTCGCAGATCGGTGCCTGCATGGCAAAAATCGCCGAGCAGTGCGGCAAGCTGGCGTGCGCCCTCGACGATTTCGCCAACGAGGTGGCCGACGCTCAGCATGCGATCCGGGATCTGTTGGACCGGCTGGGATCGCTGTTTGACATCTGGAATGACCATGACGTGATGTCGATCCTTGATGGCGAGGTGATTGAGGAGATCAAGAAGATCGCTGCGGACATCGACGACGTGTTGCACAACTTGGGGCGTGAGGCTCGGGCCATCGAGCAGGGGATCAAGCTGGGGATGCAGGTCATCGATGGCTTGGTGCAGGGGATGGAGCTTTACACGCGCGGCCAGTTCACCCATTTTCTGGGTGAGCAAGTCGGAAACGCGGTGGCGACTGGGTTCGACATCTTCGTCAACTTCGGAGAGGGCGTTTTCAAGGGCGCTGTCGGCGCGGCGCAGGGCATGGAGGACTTGGACCCGCGGTGGTTTCTGATCGATCCCAAGGGGGCCGCGAACACCTGGATGGGCATGACCAAAACGGGTTTGCTCAATGAGCTTCTGCACCCGCAGGAGGCCGGGGAAGTAAACCGACAGATGTTCAGATCGTTGCTGCATTTGGACGATTGGCGCTGGGATCGGCTCGGATTGGGGTTCGGGGAAAACTACTTTGACGCTGTGACGCTGGTCACGGGGATTGGCGCGGTCAAGGCCGGGGCCAGCGGTGCGGGGGCGGCTGCGCGTGGCGCCGAGGCCGCCGAACAAATTGCCGCGGGCGAGGAGCCTGTTGAGGGTGTCGGAGGTGTCGTCGGCGAGGCCGGGGAGTTCGGGAGAACGGGCCGGGCGTTGGCTGATATCGGGAGGACAAGCAACGGTCTGATCAAGGAACTCCAAAACCTCGGCGGGGATCTGCCCAAGCTGCCCGATCCGGCGCCCGGCGGTCGTCCGGTGAGCTTGCCGCCGGCCGAACCACCCGGAACGCCCGTCGAACCGGCGCCGCGGGCCGTGGAATCCGCGCCTCCGGGGACGCGTCTACCCGAATCGCCGACCGTGGGCGGGTCGGCGGTCAACGGGCGGCCCGGTGGGCCGGTCGGTCCGCATGAACCGGCGTCGGTGGGAGCGGCCGAACCGCATCCGTCCGCGCCCGCCTCGACGGGTGCTGGCCTGCCAGCCAGCGAACCCGTGCCGGCTCGGGTACCGGTGTCAGCTGGCGGATCTCCCGGTGAACCAGCCCCTGTCGGAGCGCAGTCAGCTCCTGGCTCCCCAGTTCCCATGCCCCATGCCTCGGTCCCCGAGTTCACGCCTTCGAGCGGTCGGACTTCGGAACTGTCAGCACCGCATGGCGGCGGCACGCACGGGTCTGGTGATGGTCGTCCGCCGGTTGGCCATACAGCCTAAGCCAGACGGCGACGCCGGTGGTCTCCGTACGTCACCCACGACCGGCGACGGTTCGCCCGTTGGGACGGAGGGCGCGCATGACCTGGTACTGAATGGTCTGACCGGGCTGAGTGCGCAGACGCGCGACGAGATCCTCGCCATGGCGAAGGGCGGTCGCCCTGACCCCGGAGAATATCTGTCCCCGGAATACATTAGAGGCCATCTTGAGAAGTTCACCGATGGTGTCACGCCGATTCATGCCTGAAGGGAATCGTGTCGAAATACGGAATCGCCCGAACGTGATGGCACATCTTTTGTAATGCCGTAAAGTGATGCGGACGCAATCATCGAAGCCGTTCATAGGTCGACCTCCGAGACGGATGTGAAGAACGAGCTTGGCCTACCCTATGGCTTCCTTGAGCTCGCACTTTATCGTTAGAATCGATATAGCTGATCCTGAGGCTATTCAACCTCCGCGATTCCGTCTGGTAACGAAGCTGGAGCTAATGAAAATTGGATTCCTGGCGGCGTGTTGCCTAATGGTGCATTGGAAGCCATCATCGACGGCGGAACGATATCAACAGATGGCTATACGATGACAATTATGATTTTGAATAGAAGGAGTACATAGTGAAGTTTGAGGACACATATTTTTCGAAGGAAGACAGATACTCGATCGGCGTCGAACCGACGTCAGGTCGCTACTATGCATCGATACCAGTCAGCAACGGTGTCGTCGACTACGAAGAGTACTACGGGATCACCGAAGCTCAATATCGTGAATTCCTGAGTGACCGGGGGACGGCAATCGATTTCATCGAAGCTTGCCGTCGACGGGAACACGATGATCTGCTCTTACAGCGACCTGGCAGCAACCGCGGAACGCCGGTATAACCCTGCCGGGGCGCGCCCAAATCTGTGCCGACTAACCGCCGAAACTACTCACCCCGCTCGAGCAGATCCGAAGAACCCAGCACCCGCTCCACCTGAACCTCGATGACCACCCGTCGTGGGTTGGGCCGCGGTGTGCGGTAGCGCTGCGCGTAGCGCAGCTCGGCGTCGCGGACGGCGTCGAGCTCGCTGCTCACGGTGGCCCGACCCTCCAGCGACAACCACCGGGCGCCGTCGACCTGGCTGAGTACCGCCACGCCGGCGCGATCGGCGTTGACCGCCTTCTGGGAGCCACCACTCGTGATGACACGTGCGATATGCGTCTTGGGATCGAAGGTGAAGCCCACCGCCACCACGTGCGGCGAGTTGTCGTTCCGCAGCGTGGTCAACATGGCCAAATGACGTTCGGTGAGAAACGCCAGCGCGTCGTCCGTGAGCCGGGTCGTGGTATACGCCATCGCCCCCCACGCTAGCGCAGGTCATAATCGCAGCCGTGGACGACACGGGCGCCGGACCGGTGCTAATTCTGGGCGGTCGCAGCGAGATCGGCAGTGAACTGGCGCGCCGCCTGGCCCCCGGGGCCACCATGGTGCTGGCCGCACGCAAAGCCGACGAGCTCGGCGAGCAGGCCGACACCCTCCGAAAAGCGGGAGCCACCGCGGTTCACTCCGTCGAATTCGACGCCGACGACGTCGACTCGCACGGCCCGCTGGTCGCCTCGATCATCGCCGACCACGGCCCGATACAGATCGCGGTGCTGGCCTTCGGGATACTCGGCGATCAGGCCCGGGCCGAGGTCGACGCCGCGCACGCGGTGCAGATCGTCCACACCGACTACGTCGCCCAGGTCAGCCTGCTCACCCACCTCGCGGCCGCCATGCGAGAGGCCGGCCGGGGATCGCTGGTGGTGTTCTCCTCGGTGGCCGGGGTCCGGGTACGTCGCGCCAACTATGTCTACGGGTCCGCCAAGGCCGGCCTGGACGGATTCGCCAGCGGATTGGCCGACGCGCTGCATGGCACCGGGGTGCGGCTTCTGATCGCGCGCCCGGGATTCGTCGTCGGGCGCATGTCGCAGGGCATGACGCCGGCGCCGCTATCCAGCACCCCGGAGCAAGTGGCCGCCGCCACCGCGCGTGCGCTCGCAAAAGGACGACGAACCGTCTGGATCCCGTGGGCGCTGCGGCCGATGTTCTTCGTGATGCGGCTGCTGCCGCAATTCGTGTGGCGCAGGATGCCGCGATGATCATCGTTGTCGGCATCGGCGCCGACGGCATGGCCGGAATATCGGAACGCTCTCGCTCCGAATTACACAGGGCCACAAAAATTTACGGTTCACACAGACAGCTTGACCTGCTCGATGACAGCGTGACGGCAGCCCGGAACGAGTGGCCGGCGCCGATGCTGCCCGCGCTGCAGAAACTGCCCACAGACGCCACCCACGACATCCATGTGGTGGCCAGCGGCGACCCGCTGCTGCATGGCATCGGCGGCACCCTGATTCGGCTGCACGGCGCGGACAAAGTCACCGTGTTGCCGCATGTGTCGTCGGTGACCCTGGCGTGTGCGCGGATGGGCTGGAACGTCCACGATACCGAGGTGATCAGCCTGGTGACCGCGCCGCCGAGAGCCGCGGTACGCCGCGGTGGCCAGGCGATCGTGCTGTCCAGGGACCGGACTACCCCCAAAGCTCTGGCGGTGCTGCTCAACGCGAACGGACGCGGAGACTCCGAGTTCAGCGTGCTCGAACAGCTTGGCGGCCCAAACGAACACCGCAGCGACGGCACCGCGCGGGAGTGGGCCACCGCCACCGCCCCGTCCGTCAAGGTCGACGATCTCAACGTGATCGCCGTGCGCTACCTGCCCGACGAGCGGACGTCGTCACTGCCCGACGACGCCTTCGTCAACGACGGGCAGATCACCAAACATGGCATCCGGGCGTTGACCTTGGCGGTGCTGGCGCCGCGGCCCGGGGAGCTGCTATGGGACGTCGGCGCCGGCTCCGGCAGCATCGCCGTCGAATGGTGCCGGAGTTGGCCCACCTGCGCCGCGGTGGCGTTCGAACGCGACGAGCGACGCCGCCTCTTCATCGGGTCGAATGCCACCGCCAACGGCGTCAGCATCGACGTGCGCGGTGAAGCGCCCGACGCATTCGACGGCGCCGCCGCGCCGTCTGCCATCTTCATCGGCGGCGGCCTAACCCAGCCCGGGCTCCTCGACGCCTGCCTCGACAACCTGCCCGCCGGTGGACGGCTGGTTGCCAACGCCGTAACCGTGGAATCGGAAGCGCAACTGGCACAGGCATATTCAAAGCTCGGCGGCGAGTTGCGACGCTTCCAGCACTATCATGGCGAGCCGCTCGGCGGCTTCACCGGTTGGCGCCCGCAAATGCCGGTCACCCAGTGGGCGGTGATCAAGCGATGACGGTGTATTTCATCGGCGCGGGCCCAGGCGCCGCCGACCTGATCACCGTCCGTGGCCAACGGCTCCTCGAAAGATGCCAGGTGTGCCTCTACGCGGGCTCGATCATGCCCAAAGACCTACTGGCGCACTGCCCACCCGACACGAAAATCGTCGACACCGGACCGCTCACACTCGAGCAGATCGTCGCCGAAATGACCGACGCCGACGCGGCCGGTCACGATGTGGCGCGGCTGCACTCCGGCGACCCATCGCTGTTCAGCGCCCTCGCAGAGCAGTGCCGACGGCTTGACGAGCTGGGTATCGGGTACGAAATCGTCCCGGGCGTACCGGCTTTCGCCGCCGCCGCGGCCGCCCTAAAACGCGAGCTCACCGTCCCGGGGGTGGCGCAGACGGTGACGCTGACCCGCGTGGCGACCCTGTCGACAGCCATGCCGCCGGGCGAAGACCTGGCCACTCTCGCCCAGACGGGCGCCACCCTGGTCCTGCATTTGGCCGCAGCCCAGATCGACGCCATCGTCCCGCAGCTGCTGGCCGGGGGCTACCGACCCGAAACACCCACTGCGGTAGTTGCGTTCGCGAGCTGGCCGCAGCAGACGGTGCTGCGGGGGACGCTGGCCGATATCGCCGGACAGATGCACGACGCCGACGTCACCAAGACCGCCGTCATCATCGTCGGCGACGTGCTCGCCGCCGAAGGCTTCACCGACAGCTACCTGTATTCGGTGGCACGACGAAGTAAACCGGCCCACTGATGAGGGTGCTGCTGCTCGGGGGCACCGCCGAGGGGCGAGCGTTGGCGCGAAAACTGCACCCGCACATCGACATCATCAGCTCGCTGGCCGGGCGGGTACCGGACCCGGCCCTGCCGGTCGGCGCGGTGCGCATCGGCGGGTTTGGCGGCGTCGACGGGCTGCGGCGCTGGCTGAAAGACGAGCGCATCGACGCGGTCATCGACGCCACCCACCCGTTCGCGGCAACGATGACCGCGCACGCCGCCGAAGCGTGCGGCGAACTACAGATACCCCACTTGGTGCTGGCCCGGCCGCCGTGGGATCCGGGCGAAGCCACCGTGGTGGCAGACGACACCGAAGCGGCAAAAACCGTTGCTCAGCAAGGCTATTCGCGAATCTTTTTGACCATCGGCCGCTCAGGCACCCAGGCCTTCGTCGCCAGCGCGGCATGGTTCCTGATCCGTGCGGTCACCGAGCCGGACGGCACCTCGTTGCCACGCCATTACCAACTGGTGTTGTCCCGCGGGCCTTATCACTACGACGACGAATTCGCGCTGCTGCGCCAACACCGCATCGACGCGCTCGTCACCAAGAACAGTGGCGGTGACATGACCCGGGCGAAGCTGGATGCCGCTGCCGCGCTGGATATTCCGGTGGTGATGGTGGCGCGCCCGCATCTGCCGGCCGGGGTAGCGGTGGTGGGCACCGTGGCAGAAGCCGCGAACTGGGTTGCGCGCCATCGGGGTTAACCGAGGGTTAACCGGTCAAATCGTCGCGTTCACCGTCCGCCAACAGCGCATCACGGGCGCGGGCGACGCGGGATCGGATGGTGCCCACCGGGCAGCCACAGACCGCTGCCGCGTCGGCGTAGGGCAGCCCGAGTAGCTGGGTCAGCAACAGGGCTTCGCGTTGCTCGGTGGCGAGGTTGGCGATCATCGTGCTCACCTCAACCAGGTCTTCGAACCCGCGGGCGTGGCGGTCGCCGCCGCGCAGCTGTTCGGGATCGGCGCCCGGGGCGCTGCGGGGGCGCGATTGTGCGTGCCGGATGTGGTCGGCGACCACACGACGGGCGATCGCCAGCAGCCAGGTTCGCGCGCTGGAGCGTCCGGAGAACCGCTCGATGGCGCCGATCGCCCGCAGAAAGGTTTCCTGAGTCAGATCGTCCGCGTTGCCCACGTCGGACAGATACGTGACGAACCGCCACACATCGTGCTGAGTGGCTTTGATGAATGCCTCGAGCGCCCGCTCGTTTCCGCGCGCAGCTGCCAGGGCAAGTGCGGTAACGGCCTCGTCGTCGCTAGACGCGGTCATGGACATCCACCTTAAATCCGCCGGCTCGGTCATTCTACGACCGCTTGTCGTAGATCTCGCGATCGGGCCAAGAAACGACCGGTTGATTGGCCACAGATGCCCGCGCCGTCGACCGGCACCAGGCGCCGTGGGCGCGGCGGGTGCCTCGTCATCGGGGACGTCGGAGGCGCGCGGCTTGCGCGCCCCCACCCGCTCGCGCGCCACCAGCAACGCGAACGCAAAGCCCACCAGCAGGGGCAAGTGACTGGCGATGCGTGCTGTGGTCTCTTCGCCTTCAAAGACGTCAACCACCTCGTAACCCACGAGTGCCACCGAATACGCGCCGACAATCGCCGCGACACCGATCGCCGCGACGTGCCAGATGCCGGCGGCGATCATGGCCAGGCCCAACGCCAGCAACCACGCGGTGGACTCGTGCAGCAAGTGTTCACCGGACATCGCCCCGTGCGTGTGGGACACCATGCCAAAATCCATCCCGCTGATTTGAGCCGCCGCGATCGCCACCTGGAACACACCCATGGCGATCAGCCCCCACCGCCGGTAGCGCGAACGCAGCGCGCGCACCCAGCGCTGATATCGGGTAGCGGACTCGGTACTGAGGCTTGCCATGATCTTGTCGGCCAAGTCCGGTCCCTGCCCCGGCTCGATCGAGGCCAGCCGGCGAGTCTGCACGGCCGCGCCGATCAGCCAGTTACGGCAACGGCCGCATGATTCCAGATGGGCATCGACCTGCTGGGCGAGCACCTGCGGACGCTCGCCGTCCAACCGCGCCGACAGCGCCTCACGTGCAACGTCACACCGCATCCCTGCATCGTCGCGCATGCCCGGCCTGCGCGCAAAGACCTCGCGAAGAAGAGTTCGGCGGGAACCCAACTCCGCCGCCAACCGACCACTTGGGCAAGCACGGCAAGCCCGCGGCACGCAGGTCAACGCATACGGCAACTGCTCCGGCGGCAGATGTGTGGCAGCACCCACCGCTGGCGTCGACGACAGCCGCAAGCGTCATATTCTTCCTGCCTGCCCATACCGGCAAACCTTCTGGGGTGTCGCCTATCCGTCCGTGCAGCAGACCCGACCGCCTCGGCCGGCGCGAAACCGTCGGTAGACCCCGAGGCCCCGGACGACGCTCTCTTCGCTAAGCGACTTACGACCTCTTGAAAGGGCCGTAGTGCCCTGGTCAAGAGCGATTTCGGGAGAGATACTCAGCGATGGGTTCGAAGTATTTGAGCGCGCCGGACTAGATGAAAACAATTAGGCTAAGGGAGTAAGCAGATGTCAAACAGCTTGGCGGTCAACAACAATCAGGTCCCTCAGCAGCGGGCGCAGGATGCCGAGCTATTAAAGAAGTCAGGTGTGCACAAGCTCGTCGTGGCGGACCGCGACGGCAACTGCTTGGCTTTCGTATTGGCTTGGGACAGCTTCGAGTATGACGCTGAGACGGACACCTATGTGTGCGTTGTCGACAGTGATGGCAGAGAACTGATGACCTTGTACACCGCCGGTGAAATTAAGTCAGCACCCGGTGCGAACATGTATGTCGTAACTGCACCGAATGCGTTCAGTGGCTCCAGGACGTTGCAGGCCCTGTGACCTATCGGACACCAAGCAAGATCGAACCCAAGCAAGATTGAACCCAAGCAAGATCGAACCCAAGCAAGATCGAACCCAAAAGATTGAACCCAAAAGATTGAACCCAAAAGATTGAACCCAGAGCGTTCCTCGGTTCCAGTCTCGTGGGAACACCTCCCGCAGTTCGATGCTCTCACGCGCACGCGACCGGCTCGTTGACCCACTCCTAGCGGTTTCTGGCCCGCTATTTCCGACGCTAACTGAACGGATCCGGCGGCATGACCACCACGACAGATGGCAAACGGCAGGGCGGGGTTCAGGCGAGCTGGCGGCAAACCGCATTCGCCGCTTCAGGCGACACCCGGGGAGGAGTACTCACGCCGCGAAGGTTAGGCGTTATGATTGACCGCTTGTACGGTTAGTCCACGCCGAAGGGTTGAAGATGCCCAGATCGCCTGGCAGACGGAGCGAGATTCTCGACGCGTTTGTCCGCTATGTCGCCGAACGCGGCTACGACAGAACGAATATCGGCGACATCGCGGATGAGCTCGGCATGTCTAAGGGCACCATCGTTCATCACTTCGGAACCAAAGCGCAGATGTTGCGGGAGCTCGAAGAAACCCACCTGGCCCGCCAACTCGATGTGCTGGAGATGGTATGGGATCGCCTCGCAGCGCCGCACGAACGCATCGCCGCCATCATTTACGCCGCTGCGCTGCTACAGGTGATCGACCGCGACGCGGCGGTGGCAAGCCAGCGCGAGGTGGTTCAGTTGTCCGACGACCCGGCGATGCAGCAAGTGCTTAAGTTACGCGATCAATTGCAAACGCTCACGATTGACGAGATCCGCAACGGGGTGCAGAGCGGTGTGTTCCGAAGCGTGGACATCGAACTGGCGGCCCTGCAGCTGTGGGGATCGCTGCAGTGGATGTGGGTGTGGTTCGATCCCGCCGATTCCCGGACACCCGAACAAGTCGGGGCCGCTTTCGTCGACGTGTTCCTCGGCGGACTGCTGCTCGACCGCTTCGCGCTTAGCAAGTGGGCGAACCCCTGCACCGACGTCGTCTCGGTGGTGCGCGAATGCCTTGCCGCGGTAACGGAGGCGACAGGCTGACCGCGTAGCCGAGAGAATGCTTTGCGCGGGGCGGTAGTTGGCCCAAACCAGTTCAGCGAAGCAGTAATTCGGGATGCGTTCGATCACGCCGAAACGCCGATGTTGACGCGGTCGCTTTGCGCGAATGGGCAACCCTACCCATGTCGCGCGCCGGGGCGGCTAGACCGGCCCGGCGGGAAAAACTTGACTGTACGTATAGTCGGGTTTGCGGGCTCAAAACCTGGCTCGTCAAATTGCCCGCCCAACCGGCGAACGCGCGCCAGTCGCACCGGAAGCGCAAAAGGCCTGCTAACTACCAGTTTCGATGGTGAAGCAGCGCAAGATTGTTTCGGTTGGCCCCGCAGTGCAGCCAGACGTCAATTTATCATTGACTGTACGTACGGTCTGATGACATAGTTTCTGCGTGACGGAAACGAGGGCGACATGGGTCCGGAAGGCGGGGACCAAGACTGTCGGTTGGGACGATCACGTGGTCGACGGCGTCGGAACCGAGGTGATGCGCTACGACGCGCGTCACACCAAGAACCGTTGCGCGGGAACTTGGGGCGAAGGTGTCGGAAATGGTCGGAGTCCACGCAAAGTTCGAAATGTCTTCTAACAAATGGATTTTGGCATCACCCTCACTCACCGCGCCCCGATTTTGGCAAGGACGGGTGCGACATGATCCGCCGCGACGCCGCGAGGCACAAGGCTCCGTCGTGAGGGGGCGCTAATGACAACGTCGACAGGGGCATGCGCCGCGGTTGCGACGCGCCGAGTGTGTTTACGCCGGTGGCCGCGGCGATGACTACCTCGAACGTGATTACCGGCAGAGTAAGAGTAGTAGACAGGATCCGACCAGGGACGGAAGTGGCCGGCGGGTTCTTCCGCATGTGCACGTTGACCGGCAAAGCCCTGTTCCTGCCGTTCGAATGGCGTGAGTTCATTGCGAATGGCTGGTTCCTCATGCGAGTATCGCTGCTGCCCACTATCGCGGTGTCCATCCCGGAAACCGTGCTGCTCATCTTCACGATCAACCTCCTGCTGGCCGAGATCGGCGCCGCCGACGTCTCCGGTGCTGGTGCCGCGATCGGCGCGGTCACCCAGCTCGGCCCGATCGTGACGGTGCTGGTGGTCGCCGGCGCCGGGGCCACGGCCATCTGCGCCGACCTCGGCGCGCGCACCATCCGCGAGGAGATCGATGCGCTCGAGGTGCTCGGCATCGACCCGATCCACCGGCTGGTGCTGCCCCGCGTCGTCGCCTCGACAGTCGTCGCGGTGCTGCTCAACGGCCTCGTGGTCGCCGTCGGCCTGGGGGGCGGCTACCTGTTCAGCGTGTACCTGCAGAACGTCTCGAGCGGTGCCTACCTCTCCACGTTGACAGCGCTCACCGGCCTGCCCGAGGTGGTGATCGCATTTATCAAGGCCGCGACGTTCGGGCTGATCGCCGGCCTGGTCGGCTGTTATCGCGGGCTGATTGTCCGCGGCGGGTCCAAGGGCCTGGGCACTGCCGTCAACGAGACGGTGGTGCTGTGTTTCATCGCGCTGTTCGCGGTTAACGCGGCACTGACCACCATCGGAGTCCGGTTCGGAACGGGGCGCTGACATGGCTACGACTACAGCGGAAGCCGCACCGCGTGTCCGCTTCCCGCGGGCCACCCTCAGTCGATACGAAAAGGCCCCGGAACACGTACTGGTCGAGATCGGGCAGATGGTCTGGTTCGCACTGACCGCAGTCGGGCAGATCCCCTTCGCCCTGCGCCGCTACCCCAGAGAGCTGCTGCGGTTGGTTGCCCAGATGGGGATGGGTAGCGGCGCGATGGCCGTGGTCGGTGGCACCTCTGCCATCGTCGGATTCATCACCCTGTCCGCGGGCTCACTGGTCGCCATCCAGGGCTACGCGACGCTGGGCAACATCGGTGTCGAGGCATTCACCGGATTCTTGGCCGCACTGGTCAACGTGCGGTTTGTGGCGCCGGTGGCCGCCGGTCAGGCGCTGGCCGCCACGGTCGGCGCCGGCGCCACCGCGGAACTGGGCGCCATGCGCATCAGTGAGGAGATCGACGCGCTGGAGGTGATGAGTATCCGGTCGGTCGCCTACCTGGGGTCCACCCGGATCGTGGCGGGTCTCATCGTGATCATCCCGCTCTACGGGTTGGCGATCACTATGGCCTTCCTATCCCAGCAGGTCACCACGGTTTTGTTCTACGGGCAGTCCGTCGGCACGTACAACCACTACTTCCACACATTCCTGCGCCTCACCGACGTGAGCTGGTCGTTCGCGGAGGTGATCCTGGTTGCGGTGGTCGTGATGACCACCCACTGCTACTACGGCTACACCGCCACCGGCGGGCCCGTCGGCGTCGGCGAAGCGGTCGGCCGGTCAATGCGGCTGTCGTTGATCACAATCGTTATCGTGGTCGTACTGACCGCGATGGCGGTCTACGGCAAAAACCCGAACTTCAACCTCACCGTGTAGCCGCCATGACGACCCCGGTGCAGGAGAACCCGCCACGTATCCCGCCGTACAAGACGACGGCTGTGGTGTTCTTGCTGGTCGTCGCGGCGGTATTGGCGTTCGTGTGGTTGCAGTTTCGGGGCCGGCTGACGCCGACGACACGCTTGACGATGGTGGCTCCCCGGTCCGGATTGGTGATGGATCCGGGCTCGAAAATCACCTACAACGGGGTGGAAATCGGTCGGGTAATCAGCATTTCGGAGATCCAGCGTGACGGCATACCGGCGGCCGAATTCGTCTTGGGCGTGAATCCGAAGTACATCGCGCTGATTCCGGCCAACGTGGACGCCGATATCAAGGCGACCACGGTGTTCGGCAACAAGTATGTGTCGCTGACCTCGCCGAAAAACCCCACATCGCAACGCATCACCCCACAGCATGTGATTGATGCGAGGTCGGTGACGACCGAGTTCAACTCCTTGTTCGAGACGCTTACCTCGATCGCGGAGAAGGTGGATCCGGTCAGGCTGAACCTGACGCTGGCCGCGGCCGCGCAGGCATTGACCGGGTTGGGCGACAAGTTCGGGCAGGCGATCGTCAACGGCAACGCCATCCTCGACGACATCAATCCGCAAATGCCGCAGATCCGACATGACATACAGGGGCTGGCGGCCCTGGGCGACACCTACGCCGACGCCGCACCGGATCTGCTCGACTCCCTCAACAACGCGGTGATCACGGCGCGCACGCTGCACCGTCAGGAAGCCGACCTGGATGCCGCGTTGTTGGCCGCGACCGGGTTGGGCAATACCGGCGCAGACATCTTCCGGCGCGGCGGGCCCTACCTGCAGCGGGGGATCGCCGATCTGGTGCCCACCGCCCAGTTGCTCGACACCTACAGTCCCGAGATCTTCTGCACCATCCGCAACTACTACGACGAGGAACCCAAGGGCTATGAGACGACCGGCGGCGGCAACGGCTACGCGCTGAGAACCACGACCGAACTGACGTCAGGGTTGGGAGGCATACTGACCCTCCCGGGGTTGGCCGGCACAGCGGTCACCATGGGGCTCCTCGGGCTCGCCGGAGTGGTAGGCGGGGCGCCCAATCCCTATGTGTATCCGGACAATCTGCCGCGGGTGAACGCGCGCGGCGGGCCGGGTGGCGCGCCGGGTTGCTGGCAGCCCCTCACCCGTGATCTGTGGCCGGCGCCGTCCCTGGTGGTGGACACCGGCGCCAGTCTCGCGCCCTACAACCACCTAGACACCGGCTCACCGTACGCAATCGAGTATGTGTGGGGCCGCCAGGTCGGGGACAACACGATCAACCCATGAAAACCACCGGCACCGCTATCAAGTTCGGCACCGTCTCGTTGGTGCTGCTGCTGATCACCGTGTCGATCGTCGTGGTGTTCGGTCAGATGCGCTTCAACGACACCAACAGCTATTCCGCGGAGTTCAGCAATGCCAGCGGGTTGAAGGACGGCCAGTTCGTCCGCGCCTCCGGGGTGGAGATCGGCAAGGTCAAAAAGGTCCGGTTGGTCGACGGCGGCACGCGGGCACGGGTGGACTTCGCTATCGACCGCTCGATAGCGCTCTACCAGTCGACGACCGCGCAGATCCGCTATCTCGACCTGTTCGCTAACCGCTACCTGGAGCTCAAACGCGGCGAGGGTGACGGCGCTGACCGGGTCCTGCCGCCGGGCGGATTCATCCCGCTGTCTCGAACTTCACCGGCCCTGGACCTCGACGCCCTGATCGGTGGTTTCAAGCCGCTGTTCCGGGCGCTCGCACCGGAAAAGGTCAACACGATCGCGTCGGCCATCATCACCGTGTTTCAGGGTCAGGGCGGCACCATCAACGACATCCTCGACCAGACCGCGGAACTGACCGCGCACATCGCCGAACGTGACCAGGTGATCGGCGAGGTGGTCAGGAACCTGAACATCGTGCTGGACACCACGGTCAAACATCGCAAGGAGTTCGACCAGCTCGTCGACAACTTCGAGAGACTGATCACCGGGCTGAAGAATCACGCCGATCCACTGGCCGCCGGCGTCGCGAACCTCAGCAACGCCGCCGGAACGGTGGCCGACCTGCTGGCGGACAACCGCGCTCTGCTGCACAAGGAGATCAACTACCTGGAGGCTCTTCAGCAGCCGCTCATCGAGCAACGTGATCAGCTCAACGATTTGATCCACAAGACGCCGACCGCGCTCAACCTGATCGGACGCAGCATCGGCCTCTACGGAGACTGGGTGAACTTCTACCTGTGCGACCTCACGATCAAGTGGAACGGACTGCAGCCCGGAGGCCCGGTCCGCACGGTCAGGATCTGGCAGCAGCCCTCGGGTAGGTGCACGCCGCAATGAGAACACTGACGGATTTCAACCGCGGCCGTGTCGGGCTTATGGGCGTCACCGTGCTGCTGCTCGTCGTCGCCGTCGGCCAAAGCTTCACCAGTGTCCCGATGCTGTTCGCCACTCCGAGCTACTACGGGCAGTTCAGCGACACCGGTCAACTGAACAAGAACGACAAGGTCCGTATCGCCGGTGTGAATGTCGGCACGGTGCAGGCGCTCGAGATCCAGGGCGACCACGTCGTGATCAAGTTCTCCATCGGCAGCAACACCATCGGCACCGAGAGTCGGCTCGCGATCAAGACCGACACCATCCTGGGTAAGAAGGTGCTCGAGATCGAGTCGCGGGGAACCCATACGTTGCCGCCCGGGGGCACGTTGCCGCTGGGCCAAAGCACCACGCCCTATCAGCTCTACGACGCGGCCTTCGACGTCACCAACGCCGCCACCGGCTGGGACATCGACACCGTCAAGCGGTCGCTGAACGTCTTGTCGCAGACCATCGATCAGACGTACCCACACCTGAGTGCCGCACTCGACGGTTTGGCCAAATTCTCCGACACCATCGGTAAACGCGACGAAGAGGTCAAGCACCTGCTCGCTCAGGCCAACCAGGTGGCCAGCGTGCTCGGTGACCGCAGCGAACAAATCAACCGGTTGCTGGTCAACGCGAAGACGCTGCTGGCCGCGTTCAACCAACGTGCACGGGCCATCGACGCATTGCTGGCGAACGTTTCCGCCTTCTCGGCCCAGGTGCAGGGGTTCATCAACGACAACCCGGACCTGAATCGCGCGCTGGAGCAGTTGCGCACCATCAGCGACTTGCTGGTGGCACGCAAAGATGACCTGGCCCAAACCCTCATGTACGCCGGCCAATTCGCCGCATCGCTCGGAGAATCCGTCGCGTCAGGACCGTACTTCAAGATAGTCCTGTCCAATCTGTTGCCGTACTGGATCTTGCAGCCGTTTGTTGACGCCGCCTTCAAGAAGCGTGGTATTGACCCGGAGGACTTCTGGCGCAGCGCCGGGCTGCCCGCGTTCCGCTGGCCCGACCCAAACGGCACCCGGTTTCCCAACGGCGCGCCGCCGCCCGCACCGCCGGTGCTGGAAGGCACCCCGGATCATCCGGGACCGGCCGTCCCACCGGGAACAGCGTGTTCGTACACCCCACCGGCTGACGCGCTGCCGCGACCGTGGAACCCGCTGCCGTGCGCGGGCGTGGACGTCGGCCCGTTCGGCGGCAGTTTCCCGGCACCGGTCGACGTGCAGGCGTCGCCGCCGAACCCGAACGGCCTGCCACCGACACCGGGGATCCCGATCGCCGGGCGGCCGGGCGGGCCGGCACCGGACGTCCCGGGCACACCGGTGCCGCTGCCGACGCAAGCACCGCCGGGGGCACGCACGGAGAACCTCGCGCCGGCCGGCCCGACCCCGCCGCCTTCGACGTTCGCGCCGGGGCTGCCGCCCGGGCCACCCGCGCCGCCGGGACCCGGGGAGCAGCTGCCGGCCCCGTTCATCACACCGGGTGGGACGGGTGGCAGCGGTATCACCGGAGGTAGTCAGAATTGAGCAGCATCTTCGATATCCGCAGGCTGGATCTCCGGAGGGTCATCGGATCGCTGGTGGTGGTGCTGGCCCTGGTCGCCGCGCTCGTCGGCTGGCGGCTCTACCAGAAGTTGACCACCAACACCGTGGTCGCTTACTTCCCCGAGGCCAATGCACTGTACTCCGGGGACAAAGTCCAGATCATGGGCGTTCGCGTGGGTTCAGTCGACAAGATCGAACCGGCCGGCGACAAGATGAAGGTGACGTTTCACTACGACAACAAGTACAACGTGCCCGCCAACGCGTCCGCCGTAATCGTGAACCCCACCCTGGTGGCATCGCGGAGCATTCAGTTGGAGCCACCCTACAGAGGTGGCCCGGTGATGGCCGATAACGCGGTGATCCCGATCGAACGCACGCAGGTGCCGACGGAGTGGGACCAACTGCGCGAGGGCGTCGCCAATGTCATCTCCAAACTCGGCCCGACATGCCCAGCGGGAGCACCCGCGGCCAGCTGCACACGAGAACAGCGCGAGGGGCCCTTCGGTGACCTCATCGAGGCCTCCGCCGACGGGCTGGCCGGTAAGGGCGAGCAGATCAACACCACGCTGAACAGCCTGTCGCGTGCGTTGACCGCGCTGAACGAGGGCCGTGGCGACTTCTTTGCGGTGGTGCGCAGCCTGGCGCTTTTCGTCAACGCCCTGCGCAAAGACGACCGGCAGTTCGTCGCGTTGAACAACAACCTGGCCCAGTTCACCGACGAGTTAACCGGCTCTGACCGGGACCTCGCCAATGCGATACGGCAGTTCGACAGCCTGCTCCCCACACTGAGGCGGTTCTTGGCCAAAAACCGCGACGTGCTCGCGCACGACGTTGACAACCTCGCCAACCTGACCACCACGCTGGTGCAACCCGAGCCGCTGAATGGTTTGGAGACCGCCCTGCACGTCCTGCCGACGCTGGAGACGAACCTTAGCCAGATCTACCACCCGTCGCACGGCGCGCTCATGTCCATCCCGGCAATCGCGAACTTCGCGAACCCGATGCAGTTCATGTGCAGCATGATTCAAGCCGGTAGCCGGCTGGGCTATCAAGATTCCGCCGAACTGTGTGCGCAATACCTGGCGCCAATTCTCGATGCGGTCAAGTTCAACTACTTGCCCTTCGGGCTGAACCTGTTCAGCACCGCCGAGACGCTACCCAAGGAAGTCGCCTACTCCGAGCCAAGGCTGCAGCCGCCCAACGGGTACAAAGACACCACTGTTCCCGGGATCTGGGTGCCCGACACCCCGTTGTCGCACCGCAACACCCAGCCCGGCTGGGTTGCCGCGCCGGGCATGCAGGGCACACAGGTGGGCCCGATCACAGCGGGCCTGCTGACGCCCGAATCTTTGGCCGAATTGATGGGCGGCCCGGATATCGCACCCCCAACGGCAGGGCTGCAGACCCCGCCGGGACCGCCGAATGCGTACGACGAATACCCGGTGTTGCCACCCATCGGCCTGCGGGCCCCGCAGGTGCCGATCCCGCCGCCGCCACCGGCACCGGGTGTGGTCCCGGGACCGGTCGCACCAACGCCCGCGCCTGCTGTACCACCACTACCCGCAGAAGCGGCCGTGCCGACAGGACAGGGCTCGTGAGGGGCGCGACGAGCGCGATACCCGCGAGGAGCAAGCCGAACCGATGGCCACAGAGGGGGCGGTGAGCGTGAGTACAGTGCGCGCGTTGAGCGCTGGGATTCGATACCGGGCCTGGCGGGGGCTGGCTGTACTCGGGGCTGCCGCGGCGCTGACGTCGTGCGCGAACTGGCACGGAATCGCGAATGTGGCGATGCCCGGCGGCCCGGGCAGCGGGCGCGGCTCCTACACCGTCTACGTGCAGATGCCCGACACGCTGGCCCTGAACGACAACAGCCGGGTGCGGGTGGCCGATGTCTTTGTCGGCACGGTGCGCGCGATCAGTCTGAAGAACTGGGTCGCCACACTGACGCTGCATCTGGACAAGAGCGTCAAGTTACCCAAAAACGCCACCGCCAAGATCGGGCAGACAAGCCTCCTGGGTTCTCAGCACGTGGAGTTGGCCGCGCCACCCAACCCGTCCCCGGAGCTGCTGAAGGACGGCGACACCATCCCGCTGAACAATTCGTCCGCTTACCCCACGACCGAGCAGACGCTGGCCAGTCTCGCCATGATCTTGCGCGGGGGCGGAGTCCCGAACCTCGAAACGCTGCAGAACGAGGTCTACAACATCCTGAACGGGCGGGCCGAGCAGATCCGTGCCTTCCTCGGCAAGCTGGACACCTTCACCGCCCGACTCAACGAACAACGCTATGACATCACCCGAGCCATAGATTCCACCAACCGGCTGTTGGCGTACGTGGGTTCCCGTTCGGACGTTCTGGATCGGGTCCTCACCGAATTCCCGCCGCTGATCAAACATTTCGCCGAGAAACAGAACCTTTTGATCAATGCGGTCGACGCGATTGGACCGTTCAGCCAGGTTGCCGACCAATACCTGTCCGCCTCGCGGAGCAACCTCCACCAGGATCTGCTGTCGCTGCAGTGCCCGTTGCGGGAACTCGGCCGTGCCGCGCCGTATCTGATCCGCGCACTCAAGCTGATCCTCGTCCGGCCGTTCGACATCGACGCCGTGCCGAAGTCGTTCCGCGGCGACTACTTCAACCTGTCGCTGACGCTTGACCTGACCCTCAGCGCTGTCGACAACGCGGTCCTCACCGGCACCGGATTCTCCGGAGCGCTGCGCGCGCTCGAGCAATCGTGGGGCCGCGACCCCGAAACGATGATCCCCGACGTCCGGTATACGCCGAACCCCAACGACGTCCCGGGCGGGCCGCTGGTCGAAAGGGCGGACAGGCAATGCTGACTCGCTTCATCTGGCGCCAGCTGATCCTTTTCGGCATCCTGAGTGTGATCACAGCGGTCGCGCTGGGCGGGTACTACCTGCGGATTCCCACCGCGGTTGGGATCGGCCAATACACGCTGAAGGCGGACCTGCCCGCATCGGGCGGTCTGTACAGTACCGCCAACGTGACGTATCGCGGTGAAACCATCGGCACGGTCACCGCCGTCGAGCCGACCGAGACGGGTGCGCGGGCGACCATGAGCATCGCCAACCGCTACAAGATCCCCATCGATGCGATTGCGCATGTGCATTCGGTGTCGGCGGTTGGTGAGCAGTATCTGGACTTGGTGTCGGTAGGCGCTCCGAACGCCTACTTCTCGCCTGGTCAGACCATCACCAAGGGCACGGTGCCCACTGACATCGGGCCGGCGCTGGACGCCGCCAACCGCGGGCTGGCCGCGCTGCCCAAGGACAGGATCGCCGCGCTGCTCGACGAGACAGCCCAAGCGGTCGGCGGGTTGGGCCCGGCGCTGCAACGACTGGTCGATGCGACGCAGGCGATCGCCGGTGACTTCAGGACCAACATCTCCGATATCAACGACATCATCCAAAACTCCGGGCCGATCATCGACAGCCAGGTCAACTCGGGTGACGCGATCAGGCGCTGGTCGCACAACCTCGACATCCTCGCCGCGCAGAGCGCGGAAAACGACCAGTACGTGCAAAGCATCCTGACCCAAGCGGCGCCGACCGCCGATCAGGTCAATGCCGTGTTCAACGACGTCCGCGAGTCACTCCCGCAGACGCTGGCGAACCTCGAAATCGTGCTGGATATGCTCAAGCGCTACCACATGGGCGTCGAGCAACTGCTGGTCGCCTATCCGCAGGGCGCCGCGGAAGGCCAGACGGTGACGGCGCCTTTCCCGGGCTACGCTGCGCTCGACACCGCGCTGACGATCAACCAGCCCCCGCCGTGTCTGACCGGCTTTCTCCCGGCACCTCAGTGGCGGTCCCCGGCGGATACCAGTCTGGCGCCGATGCCGTCCGGAACATATTGCAAGATCCCGCAGGAGACCCCGGCCAACGCCGTGCGCGGGGCACGCAATCTGCCGTGTGTCGACGTCCCTGGTAAACGCGCTGCGACACCGCGGGAGTGCCGCGACCCCAAACCCTACGTTCCGTCGGGCACCAACCCCTGGTACGGCGACCCGAACCAGATCCTGACCTGCCCGGCCCCCGCGGCGCGCTGCGATCAGTCGGTGCGGCCGGGCATGGTGATCCCGGCACCGTCGGTGAACAACGGCTTGAACCCGCTGCCAGCTGATAGGTTGCCGCCGGGCGGGCTGACGCCACCCCCGATCAGTGACCCCTTGTCGCGGCCGGGATCAGGTACGGTGCAATGCAACGGACAGCAACCAAACCCATGCGTCTACACTCCGAGCGCGCCTCCGACGGCGGTCTACAGCCCTCAGAGCGGTGAACTGGTGGGGCCCGACGGGGTCAAATACACCGTCGAAAATTCGACCAGAACAGGCGACGACGGCTGGAAGGACATGCTCGCGCCGTCCGGCTGAACGCCACCGACGTTGCTGACGGCTCGTCCGAAAAAGCCTTCAGATGTCGCGGATACGTGGACTCAGGCCGGCCCCATAGTCCGTGACGCATTCAATCATGCTGGTTTACGGCACTTTTCGCGTCGGTCTGGACCTGTTCGCGGTGAGAATACCGCCGGCCCTGGCTGAGCCCACTCATTCGCAGCAAGCCTGCCGCGGCTTGTCGTGCAGGTTGCCCGGCGTAGCACATTAAGACCCGTTGACACTGACCGCACGTACAGTCATATACTTAGCACGGTTGGGGTCGCAGGGCGGAATGCCCTGAGTGCCCCGAATCGGAGCGCACTGCGGCTCTGCGCGCACAGCTGGTTCAACTCTCCGCGGCCAGCCGGTGAACGCTTAGATCGGAGCGAAATGCGGGAAGTGATTGGCCTGGGCCAACTCCGGAGTGACGCGTGTACGTATCTCGAGCGGGTTGCCGCCGGGGAGACGCTCGATGTCGTCCGTCGCGGCAAGTTGGTGGCGAGGATCGTGTCAGTCGGTGACTGGAGGGTGGCTCCGATCCCGGCGCGATCTGTCAAAGCCATGGCGCCGGACGCTGCTGGGTGGGTCGGGCTTGACGAGCTGCGAACGCGTGCCGGCCGGTGCTTCGACAGGGTTGCGGCCGGAGAGACACTATATGTCGTCCGTGGCGGCAAGTTATTGGCGCGGATCGTGGCGGCCGGAGACTCGGGGATGACCCCGATCCAGGCGGACGCTGGTCAGCGGATCGAGCTTGACGAACTGCGAAAGCGTGCGGGGCGCTATTTCGATAGGGTTGCGGCAGGGCAGACGATTGAGGTCATCCGTAGCGGCAAGCTGGTTGCTCGCATCGTGGCAGCCGCCGGGAACGACGCCCGCAGCAACCCGAGCGCTGGCGCTACCTCCCGCACCATGAAAATCGCCTTCCCGCAACCGGACGACTCATACGAAAGCCATGATGCTGCCGCCGATTCCGCTACAGCCGTTAAGGTAGCGGCTGCAGTGCCGGTCGACTAGCACGGCCTAGCAGAACTGTGCCACGTCGCTCTAGTACGCCGTAAGCACACGTCAAGACAACCTTCGACGCCACATACAGGTTGTCCGTGGGCTACTGAGCGACACTTCGAAGCCACGGCCTAAGTCGGGCCTTTGGTCCTGCCCGCTGCGTCTTTTCGGCCCTGGTGACGCGGGTCGCGCTGTCGGTATGAAGAGGACGTCAGGGTTGGTGCGAAGGTAGGAATAGCCATGAGCCAGCACACGATTGATAAGGCGATCCAACACGACGACGTCGATAAGTGGAACGCTCGACTCACCGAGGCAATTGTGGAGCTCAGCCGTCCACTTGTCCGGTACTTCCGCGCGGAGGTGTCGGGTCTGGACAACATCCCGTCTGGACCGTCGCTGGTCGTGTGCAATCATTCCGGCGGCGTGCTTACGCCGGACATGTCCGTGTTCGCGGTCAACTATTACGACAAGTTCGGCTACGACCGCCCCCTGTATGCGCTGGCCCACGACTTGCTCTTCAAAAGTCCCCTCGCCGAACTCTTCCGCCAGACCGGGGTCATTCAGGCGACGCACGCGAACGCGGCGAAGGCACTCGCCGCCGGAGCGACCGTCATTGTGTTTCCAGGTGGCGATTACGACGCCTACCGGCCCAGCGTGTCAGAGAACGTCATCAACTTCGGCGGCCGGACAGGATACGTGACCACGGCGATCGAGGCCGGGGTGCCCATCGTTCCCACTGTGTCGATTGGCGCGCAGGAAGGCCAGCTGTTTCTGACCCGCGGCACCTGGCTGTCCCACGCTCTCGGGCTTTCCAAGTTAGGGCACAAGCTCGGCCGCAGTGAGATCATGCCGATCACGTTCGGCTTTCCGTTCGGGTTCAGCATCTTGACGTTGCCGATCAACTTGCCGCTGCCGACCAAGATCGTCACCGAAGTGCTCAAGCCGATCGACATCGCGGCCGAGTTCGGCGATAACCCCGATGTCAAGCAAGTGGACGGGCGGGTCCGCTCGGTCATGCAGACCGTCTTGAACCGCATGGCCCGCAGGCGCCGGTTCCCCATTCTCGGTTGACCGTTGTCGGCGCACCCGCAGCGTCGATACCGCGCCATCGAATCCAGTTCACGGCTCTTGGGCACCTCAGTTAACTCGCCAGTTAGTTCAGTTGCCTTGTGAAACAGTGCAATTAGCGTTCCACTTGTTCGGCTGGGTCGGCCGCCGCAATCCAGCTCATTTAGTAATACCGTTCGGCTGACCAAAAGTCATCGGTCAGTGCGGCGTCAGATCCCCATCTTTCTGCTCAACCCCTGGCTAGAGCCTGGGGCATCTGGCCAGACTCCAGGCGACCCGACGGCACCGCGGCCAATCTCCTGCTGGCCGACCTCGGCGGTACGGCGGCATTCACCTCATACCTGCGCAGCCTGGGCGACCCGGTGAGCCGTCTGGATCAGGAAGAACCCGAACTGAATCGGGATCCGCCCGGGGACGAGCGAGACACAACAACTCCCCGCGCGATCGGCGGTGTCTACCAAACGGCTGGTGCTCGGCGATGCCCTGACCCCCGACAAGCGGGCGATGCTCACCGATTGGATGGCCGGTAGCACCACCGGCGGCAAGCGGATCCGAGCCGGATTTCCCGCCGATTGGAAAGTGATCGGCAAGACCGGATCAGGAGACTACGGACGAGCCAACGACGTCGCGGTCGTGTGGTCGGCCAGCGGCGTGCCCCACGTTGTGGCGATCACGTCCGATCGGACCGCCGGCGGGTATCCCGCCGAACCCAGCGACGCGCTCGTCGCCGCTGCGGCGAAGTGTGTCGCCGAGGGCCTGGCATAATCCCCTGCGCGCTTGCGGTAAGCGCGGGCGGTAACCCATAATCCGCCGGTGGAAGCTGACGATCCGCGAGTGAACGACGATCCGCTCGCCGATGTTGTCTCCCGCCAGTACGAGCGGTGGAGATACCCGGAACCAATACAGGACCTCGACGCGATGCCCGAGGGCATCTGGCACTGGTTCGACCCTTCCCGCTTTCACGACATGCTATGGCCCGACCGCGAATACAAACGCGACCTTGACATACTCCTCGCGGGTTGCGGAACCAACCAGGCGGCAGTCTTTGCGTATCGGAACCGCGGTGCGAAGGTAGTGGGGGTCGACATCAGCCAGCCCTCACTGGACCATCAGCAGTACCTCAAAGACAAGCATGGGCTGTGGAACCTGGAGCTGCATCACCTTCCGATCGAAGAGCTGCCAACCCTGGGCCTCGACTTCGATCTCATTGTGTCGACCGGCGTTTTGCATCACATGGCAGATCCGTTGGTAGGCATGAAGGCTCTCGGTGCCTGCCTGCGACGTGATGGCGCCATAGGTCTGACGCTCTATGCCAAATATGGCCGGGTTGGCGTCGAAATGCTGCAAGCGGTCTTTCGTGACCTGGGGCTGCACCAGGACGAGGCATCCGTCCAGATGGTCAAGCATGCGGTCTCGGTGCTAGCGCCGGACCACCCCGTCCAAAGCTATCTCGAAATGGAGGGCACGGAATTGCAATACGACGGGGCGGTGGTGGATACATTTTTGCACGGCCGAGACCGTAGTTACTCCGTCGACGATTGCATAGATCTCGTCACCGCGGCTGGCCTGGTATTTCAAGGATGGCTGGTTAATTCACCGTACTACCTGCACGATTGGTTTACGCCGGGGAGCGAGCCCTATCGGGCCATAAACGCATTGCCGGAGCGCAAGCTCTGGTCCGTGATGGAGCGCCTGCACATCTTTGGCGCTTGTCACTTTTTCATGGCGTGTCGCCCCGATCGACCGAAAGAGAGCTACACAGTCGATTTTTCGACGGACGACTGCCTCGACTACGTTCCGATGATGCGTCTGCGCTGTGGTCTCGTCGGCAATGACCTTGTCAAGCCTGGTGGCCGTTACGGCCTGAATTCGGCGCAGTTGCGATTCGTCCAAGACGTCGATGGCGCCCGTACCATCCGACAGATTGCCGAGCGCGTGGCGCAAGGTGGAGAGTCGCCCGGGGCCCGCGTGGCCGACCTCGAGAACTTCGGCCGCAAGCTGTTTCAGTCGCTGTGGCGTCTCGATTTTGTCTCGATGGGCCTGTCCGGGGCCCAACCCCGTTAGGCCGGCACCGAACCCAGGTTCGCCCCGGACGACGCGGACGGGGCGGGCGGACCAGATCAGCGCAGGTGCGGTGGTGCCGGCTCGCCGATATCGTCTGTTCGCTTGCGGCCAGAGACGGCGGTAACCCATAATCCGCCGGTGGCAGTTGACGATCCGCGAGTGACCGACGACCCGCTCGCCGACGCTGTTTCTCGCCAGTATCAGCGGTGGAGATATCCCCAACCTATACAGGATCTCTCAGAATGGGTCGCGGGCAACTGGGATTGGTCCGACCCGTTCCACGCTCAGCGCACTTTATGGCCCGATCGGGAATACAAACCCGATATTGACATTCTTGTTGCGGGTTGCGGCACTAACCAGGGCGCGGCGATTGCCTTCACGAACCCGGGGGCAAAAGTTGTAGCGATCGATATCAGCCAGTCGTCACTGGACCATCATCAATATCTTAAAGACAAGCATGGGCTATGGAACCTCGAGTTGCACCTGCTGCCAATCGAAAAGCTGCAAACGCTGGGGCGGGACTTTGACCTTATCCTGTCGACCGCCGTTTTAGACCACCTGTCAGATCCGGTGGCGGGCATGAAAGCATTCGCTGGTTGCCTGCGGCCCGATGGTGTTATAGCCGCCATGGTCTATGCGAAGTACGGTCGACTCGGAGTCGACGTGATGGAGTCCGTCTTTCGTGACGTAGACCTCCATCAGGACGATGCATCGGTGCAACTGGTCAAAGACATAATTGCCGTGCTACCGCAACAGCACGCCGCCCGAAGCTACGTCGCAGTAATGCCGGAATTGCAGGCGATGAACGACGCCGCCGTGGTGGACACATTTCTGCATGCTCGTCAGCGTAGTTTCACCGTCGACGACTGCATTGGTCTCGTCACCTCGGCCGGATTGGTGTTTCAGGGATGGCTTCTCAAGGCGCCGTATTATCCGCACGATTGGTTTACCCCGGGGAGCGACTTGCATTCGACCGTAAACGCGCTGCCTGAGGCAACGATCTGGTCCGTGATGGAACGTTTCCGCACGTCGAATACCTGCCATTTTTTCATGGCGTGCCGTCCCGATCGACCGAAGGAAAGCTACGTAATCGATTTTTCGGCAGACGACTCCCTCGATTATGCGCCGGTCATGCGCATGCGTTGCGGTCTGTCCGGCGCCGAAATCTTCCGGCCGAATTGGAGTATGGGTCTCAATCCGGCTCAGTTGCCATTTGTGCAGAACGTCGACGGCCGTCGTTCGATTCGGCAGATTGCTGAACGCGTGGCGAAGGGTGGCGGGTCGCCCGGAGCCAGCGTGGCTGACCTGGCGAACTTCGGCCGCAAGCTATTCGAGTCGTTGTGGCGTCTCGATTTTGTCGCGATGGCCCTGAGCGGGGGTTAACCTCGTCGACCGGACGCCGGAACATTCAGCGCGGGTAGTGCCGAGGGGTGAACACCCGGTCGCCGGAATCGGCTGAGTACCACTGCGTTTGCGAGGACCCGACGATCAGCAGGCAGCGCATGTCGACTTCGGCGGGGTTCAGATCGGCCAGCCTTACCACGCGAACCGTTTCGTCGGGCCCGGCCACGTTGCGTCCTATCACCACCGGCGTGCCGGGTTCGCGCTGGGCCAGCAACAAATCGCGCATCGCGCCCACCTGCCACGTTCGTGCCTTGGACGCCGGGTTGTAGATGGCCAGCACCAAATCGGCGGCGGCCGCGGCCTCGAGACGCGCGGCGATCACCTCCCACGGCTTGAGCCGGTCGGACAAGGAGATCACCGCGTAGTCGTGACCCAGCGGAGCGCCGACCCGGCTGGCGACGGCCTGAGCGGCGGTCATCGCCGGAATCACTCGGATCTTCAGTCCCGGCCATTGTTTCGCCTCTTCGAGAACAGCGGTGGCCATCGCGAACACCCCCGGGTCGCCCGACGACACCACCGCCACCGTGCGCCCTTGCTCGGCAAGCGCGCAGGCCAAACGCGCACGCGCGGGTTCGTCGGTGTTGTCGCTGGGATGACGTCGCTGCCCGTCGCGGACCGGGACGCGGTCCAGGTAACCGTGGTAGCCGATCAGATCGGTCGCGGCGGCCAGCTCGCGCCGGCTCTGCGGTGTCATCCAGTCACTGCCGCCGGGTCCCAGGCCCACCACCGCGACCGTGCCCGCCGGCGGCTGGAATGCCGGCGGCCGGTGACGCCGGTGCCCACCCGGCAGCATGGCCAGCGAGAAGTACGGAACGCTGGTCTCGTCGACTTCCGCGGCAGGCAGCACGCGTTGTCCCGGAGTGCTGGCCCGCTCCACGTAGAACGCGTCGTCGAGCTTGCCGGACACCGAAAGTGCTTCCCGCACAGCGTGATACGAACGACCCAATTTGAGCACCACGGCAGCGTCGGCGTCGGCGAGCCGGCGGGCAAGCTCGGCGACCGGCAGCGTCCCCGGCAGCACCGTCAGCACCTCGTCGCCGGCCACCAGCGGTGTCGCAATGGCCGCCGATGCCGCGCTCACCGACGTCACACCCGGCACGATGACCGCGTTGAACCGATGTGTCAGCCGAGTGTGCAGATGCATGTAGGAGCTGTAGAAGAGCGGGTCGCCTTCGGCGAGCAGGGCCACGTTGCGCCCGGCGTCGAGGTGTGCGGCGATCCGCCGGGTGGCGTCGGCGTAGAAGTCCTCCATCGCACCCGCATAGCCACCGGGATGGTCGGTCACTTCGGTGGTCACCGGATAGATCAGGTGTTCCTCGATCTGGCCGGGCCGCAGATACGGTTCGGCGATGCCGCGGGCGATGCTGCGTCCGTGCCGGGCGCTGTGATAGGCCACCACGTCGGCCTCGCCGATCACCCGGGCGGCCTTGACGGTCACCAACTCCGGGTCGCCGGGTCCCAGCCCGACGCCCCACAGCGTGCCTCTCTGGTTTAGGGGGGCCGTCATTCGCGATCGGTCGCGATCGCGTTGACGGCGGCGGCGGCCATCGCGCTGCCGCCGCGGCGGCCCCGCACAACCAGATAGGACATCCCGCGCGGGCGGTCGATGAGCTCCTGCTTGGACTGCGCCGAGCCGACGAAGCCGACCGGCCCCCCCAGCACCGCGACCGGCGCCGAAGCTCCGTCGTCGATCAATTCGAGCAGCCGAAACAGCGCGGTGGGCGCGTTGCCCACCGCCAGCACCGCGCCGGCCAGCCGATCGGCCCACAATTCCACACCGGCCGCCGAGCGAGTGGTCTGCCGGCGTGCGGACAGCTCGGCGGCGCGCGGATCGGCGACCAGCGACACCACCCGGTTGTCGGCGGGTAGCCGCGCGGTGGTGATCCCGGCGGCCACCATCGACGAATCGCACAACACCGGGGCGCCGCCCTTTAACGCCGCGCTGGTGCGGGTGACGACGTCGTCGGTGTAGGCGACGTGCTCGGCGACGTCGACCTGTCCGCAGGTGTGGATCAACCGCACCACCACCGCCGCGATGTCGGCGGGGAATCGCGTCAGGTCGGCTTCGGCGCGGATGGCCGCGAACGACTGGCGATAGATTTCGGCCGCGTCGCGGATATAGTCGAGCACCCGCTCACCCTACGGTTTGTTTCCGAACAGCCGGTATCCGTCGCCGGTGGCCAGCAGCACCTCGCCGGCCGGTGGGCGGCCGCATGCGCGTTCGCAGCCGACGAAGTGCCGATGCCCGGCAGAATCCGTGGAATCGGTGCGCAGCGAATGCGCCGCGTCTGCCCGCACATCGGCGGCCGAGCGCGCGCAGCCGGGGCTGCCGGTGCAGGCGCTGATGTTCAGCCAGGGGGAGTTCTCGTCGAACACCAAGCCCAGCGGCGCCAGCACCCGCAGGGCGGCGTCCGCGACGGCGTCGTCAAGATCGCATATCAGCACCGAGCGCCACGGCGTGATCACCAGTGGGGCGTTGACCTCGGCCCCGATCGCGGCCAGGCATTCCGCGACGCTCGCGGGCAGCACCCCCAGTGGCACCGCGGCGCCCAGGGTGATGCGACCGTCGTCCTGTTCGATCCGGCCCACCGGCGGCCGGGTGACGGCCGGAAACGGAGCAGCCAGTTCGACCCCGGGCCACAGCCCGGCCACGTTGTCCAATTCGGTTACCCGCCAGGCATTCCCGCGTGTCTCGGCGAACCGCAACCCGACGCTGACCAGTGCATCGACCGCGTCGCCGACCGCCAGGCGGACGCCGGTGTCTCGCCCTGCCAGCAGCAACGCGCACCCATCCGCGGCGACGTGCACCCCGGCATCGGCGCGTAGGCCGGAGACGTCAGCACGGCCGTCGTCGAGACTGAACCAGAATCGTCCGCCCAGCTCCGCGAGCCTGGGTTCGGCGCAGATCGCCGCGTCCAGCTGAGCAACCCACGCTCGCACGTCGGCCCGGCCGCCGACCCGGCCGGAGAGCGGCGACGCGACGATGTTGCGGACCCGCTCGTGCGTCGCCGAGGGCAACAACCCGGCCTCGGTCACCAGGCCGGCAACCGACGCCACGTCGGTGATCGCGCGCAGCTGCACGTTGCCGCGGGCGGTCAGCTCCAGCGTCCCCGAGCCCAACCCGGTGGACGCGCCGGCCAGCATCGCCAGCTGCGCGGCGGTGATCATGCCCCCGGGGAGCCGGATTCGCACCAGCGCGCCGTCGGCGGCCTGGTGCACCTGCAGCGCACCCGGACAGGCGTCGGTGTCACGCGTCCTGGCCACCCGTTCACGGTACGGCGCGGCCGCCTCGCCGGACACCGGGCGGGGCTTCGGATAGACCGCGCCATGCGCAGAGCGAGGAGACGCTACGCCTTTAGCAATTGGGGTAGCCGACTACTCTAGGCACTCGGCCCGGACGCGTTGACACTGCGGAGAGTCCACCTTTCAGCGACGTCAGGAGGTACACCGTGGATAGGCGCGGCGGTCATGCGGTGGTGTTCGGTGCCAGCATGGGCGGCCTGCTGGCAGCCCGCGTGCTGGCAGACTTCTATGACCGGGTGACCGTGGTCGAGCGAGACATTCTGCCTGTCGATCCCGTCAATCGGCGAGGTGTCCCGCAGGGGAGGCTGATCCACGCCGCCCTCGCGAGGTGCACACAGATCCTCGACGAACTGTTCCCCGGGTTTGTGGACGAACTCAAGGCTGCTGGAGTGGGCAGCTGGGATGACGGGGACCTATCGAAGCTATGGCTGTCGGTTGCCGGGCATCAATCGCTGCGCTATGGCAGGGCACATAATCCACCGCCGGTCTTGTTTCCGAGCCGGCCGATCCTGGAATGGACTGTGCGCCGGCGGGTGAAGGCGATCACGAACGTGACGTTCCTCGAAGCCCACGATGTGGTCGGCCTGACGGCGACCCCGGATCGCGACCGCGTGACCGGGGCGAGGGTGGTGGACCGCGCCCGAGGCGGTGCGACGACGTTGAAGGCGGATCTCGTAGTCGACGCGACCGGTCGGGGCTCCCGCACCCCGGTCTTCCTCGAGGAACTCGGCTATGGCCGTCCCGCGGAGGACGAGTTGACGGTGCAGCTTTCCTACTCCTGTCAACCGGTGCGCATCGCACCAGACGCCGTGCGGGAGTACATGATTGCTCTGTTCCCCGAGCCGGGGCGGCCGAAGATGTTTGGGTTCATCAAGAACGAAAACGACACCTGGATGTTCGCTGTCGGCGCGGTAGCCGGACTTGAGCCGCCGCGTCGGCCCGCCGAGATGCTCAGGTTCGCAGCCGATTTCGCTCCTGCGCATGTGCTGGAAGCGCTTCGAACCGCCGAGCCACTCGGCGACGTGGTCCATCATCGGGTCCCGTCCAATCGCTGGCGGCGCTACGACAAGATGCGGCGGATACCCGATGGTCTGCTGGTGGTCGGCGACGCGGTGTGCAGCTTCAACCCGATCTACGGGCAAGGCATGACCGTCGCGGCGATCGAAGCGACGGTGCTGCGTGATTGCCTGCAGCGCGGGGATCGCGGCCTGCCACGACGCTTCTTCCGCGCCTCCGCCAGGCAGATCCGGGTGGCCTGGCAGACCGCCGTCGGCTCCGACTTGACCCTCCCGGAAGTGGTGGGACCACGACCGATGTTGATGCGAATCAGCAACATGTTCCTCGAACGCGTGATGACGGCCACCGAATCCGACCCCATCGTCGCGGGCCAATTCATGCGAGTCACCGGCATGATCGATTCGCCAGTTCGGTTGCTGCGTCCGAATATTCTGTTGCGCATCATGCGGGCCAAACACGAGCCGACGGACGCACAGTTTGCCAACGCGTTGCGACGAAGTCGTTCCGCTGACCCGCAACGGGACGGCGGCGGTGACCATTACGCGCGGCGAGATCGGCGTACCGCGCAGCTCATCGGAAGGTCTGGGTGGTTGTCCTGACACAGAAGCGCGCGCTGCAGGTCGCGAGCATCGGCGCCGGGATGTCGGGAATATGTACGGCGGTCAAGCTGCAGGAAGCCGGCATCGACTCGCACGGGGTTAATTCGCGCGGATGTGCTTCGGTGGTGATCAGTGGTCCGGTTACCCGGCTGGCGAAGTCGTCGGGGTGGCCGTCGAATTCAGCTTTGATTCATTCCATGGGCAGTCGGCGGCGGCCGATCGTCCAATGACGCTCGCACCCTCCTTGAGGCTGAATCCACCGTCATGCGCGACCTCGAGTGCAAGTCTGAAAATGTCGCCCCCGGACTGCGCCTTGTCGAGCGCCGCGCACACCGTCTTACCGTTGCGGTTGACGTAGTCATCCAGGGCATCGGCGTGAGCCACCGCCGGGGCGAGCATGGCGGCGACGGCGAGTATCGGTACGGTCAGGTACAGGGCCCTCACTTGACCTCCGGCAGCGGCGACTTTCCACATGGGGTTGGGCGGCGGGTAGCTACACTGAAGACCGTAAGCCATCAAGTTGGCGCTGTCGAATTGGCGTCAGCACGCTAAGTGCTTCCCATATCCGAACCATTCGTACCCTGGCTGCGGCCCGAGATGACCTGCGTTGCAATCGTTTTGACATCGGCCTGAGACTGAAAGGCCAAGATTGGCAAAGGCTTTGCAGGCGGACTCAGCTATTCAAACTAGGTATATCCCAGACGAGTGTCCGTGCCGTTGGGCCGTTCCTCGTCGCGCCAGGCTGTCCAGAAATTTGGCCAGGCGCAGCGAGCGTCCATGATTTCGTGCGGGCACGGCTTTCGGGTGAGACGCTTTCCAGATGGGCCCGGATTTCGAGTCGAGGGCGGGTGGTGGCCTTACGCCAGAGCAGGTCCACAACATTGCTTTCTCTAAGCCGCCTTTCGGACTACGCGGCTATGACGAAGACCAGGTTGACGCGTTTCTCGACCGCGTTGAAGCGGCGCTGCGAGATCCGACGGGCCGCTCTATTACTCCAGAGGAGGTCCGCGGCGTGACCTTCGCTAACCCACGCATCGGAAAACGCGGTTACACCCTGTCGGTGAAGACCCCCGCCACCCCGCGCGAACGCCACGACGTGTGATGCGACCCGAGGTGTTGGCCGCTGGTGCACTGTTCTATGTTCGCCGTCGTTGGTGTGCCGACAACACGTAGGTGTCGTACGCGGCAAACCCTAAGACCACCAGCGCCACAACCACGGCGCCGACTGCGGCCAGCCTGCTAACCAGCCGCCGCCGTTTGCGGAGCGGCGCGGCGCGGCGCCCGAAGTCGGGCGACAGCGGCGCAACTGCGCCGTGGCGAGAGTTGATTTGCGCCACAACGAGTTCACCCGGCGCAGCTACCAGCGGCTCCATCGACCGATGCGCCACAGCCGCCAGCACCTGCGCCAGCGCCGTACCAATCGCCGGCGGATTATGACTGGGGGTCAGGTGGGTCGCAGGTTCAAATCCTGTCAGCTCGACACACAAAACCCGCTCTGACCAGTCTCGGAGCGGGTTTCGCGTTTCTCGGGTCGGTCGCCGGACAGCGCCGGTGTCCCAAGAGTGTCCCAACGGCCGGCTGTGGGTGCCGGTGGCCCAACACTGGCCCACCCTCGGCCGAACAGTGACGCGCCAGCGGCCCGCAGGTCGTCGGGTTGGGCGTCGCACTAGATCGACAGCGACACCGCCGGGTCGTGACCGTGCCAGGCCGCGAGATGTGCACCGGGATGCCCGAGGCGAGCATGAGGCTCACGCTGGTGTTGCGCAGACCCTTGAGGTGAATGCGGCGTAGCCCGGCGCGCTCGCGCAACCCGGTGGAACTCGTCGGAGTACCACTCATTTCGGACGGGCTGGCCGTCCTCATGCACCGCGATCAGCCGGTAGTCGGACCAGGCGACGCCCACCGCCGGCGCCTCGGCCTTCTGCCGGGGTCCGCAGCGCCCGCAGCGCCTCGGCCAGCTCGGGCGGCGGCGGGAGGTCGCGGCGGCCGCGCCGGGACTTGGGCAGACCCTCCACGGTCTCGGTGCCGAAGGCGACCCTGCCGCGCCGCACCCGCAGTGCGTCGCCGTCGAACTGCGACCGCCCGTAGCAGGACGGCAGCCAGCAGGCGAACAGCCGGTCATTACGGACCGACTCGCGGAACCGTTCGACCTCGGCGACCGTCAACGACTTCGCGGTGCCTGTTCCGTCGGTGTCGTCCTCGGTGATCGTGTCGGCGGGCCGCTCGACAAGCGCAATCACGTTGCGCGGCAAGGTGCCCTGATCCACGAAGGACTGCACGACCATGCCGAACGTCGTCAGCGTGGACCGCACGGTGACCGGCTTGACGCCGCGCGCGGCCCGGCCCGCTCGGTCGGCCTCCGCGGGGGAGGCCAAGGCGTAGAGCGCCCGACCTGGCTGAGTGACGTGACCGGGGCGGATCAGACCAGAGAGGCTGGTGTGCACGTCCTGGTCGGGGAACGCTGCGTTGATCGTCGCCGCTGACACGCCTTCGGGGTGCTGGCCGATCAGCTCGACCACGCGGCCCATGAGGCTGCCGGGCTGGTAGTGCCTGGGGGAGCGGCGACCTTCGGTCAGCATCCACTCGACCAGGCCGTCACCGTCGGCCTTGGTGACCTGTTGCAGCTTCTTGCCGCCCATGTAGCGGCGCACCGGCTTTAGATCGTGGCGGTAGCCCTCCAACGTCACTCGCCGGATGCCTCGCCGACCCGCGAGCCACAGGTCAGATGTCTCGTCAACCGTGATGGCCGTTTGCCGCGCGTAGGTGGTTCGTCGGGTTCGAGGGTTCCTTCGGCTACGGCCGCGACCGGGTTACCACGGGGGGCAGAAAGCCGCGCTGCGCGCGCTGGATGCGGAGCTGTCGCAGCCTTGGCAGCCGGTGCCGGCCTGTATCGACCCCCAGCCGCTTCATCCTGGCGAGGTGGTCGCGGTGGACGTCGCCCTGGGCGCGTCGGCCACGCTGTTTCGGGCTGCTGACGAGCTGCGCTTAATCGTCGCCGGGCGGTGGCTCGCGTCACGTAACCCGCTCAGCGGACAGTTCCCGGCCGCCTATCCACACCCGCCGCGCGGACACGTCACCCTGCACTGGGGTCCCCATCATGACGCCCACCTATTGATCCCAGAGATCCCGACGTCGCCATCAGCCCCCAAGCTTGGGTCTCTATGACGACCTGAACGTCACCGAAAGCCTGCCACCAGCGACTACCACACCCGTGTGGCGGGGCCCAATGACACGGCTAAGGCTGCACATACCGACACCGTTGTGCACGACCTTTCGCTCGGGGCTGCGCTGACGGCTGGCGTCCAACGGCCGAGTCGCGGTTTCCGGCACCCCAGCCGGCATCATCGCCGGATGCCAAGCCCTTGAGGTGCGGACACTGCATTGGGACCCGGCCTTCGAAACTCTCGTACAGGCGGGCGTAGTTGTCGCTCTGTATGGCCGCAACCTGCGTGTTCTGGGCGCCGATCGCGACCGTCGCTCACGATTGCTGGGTGCCGCGCACATCGGCGTCGTCGCTTCGGGTGCCGACAACGTTCGAAGAAGCGGTCACCCAAATCGCGGCCGACACCGGCCCGCCGATGCTGAAGCGACGCGCACCGTGCCGGCTGAAAACTACTCAGGCATCTCCGGGGACAAATGCCCGGCAAGCCGGGACCATCGGCTCTTCACGTATCTGCAGGCACGGGGCTAACGTCTGACCGACCCGTGAAAGGGCCAATGAACACGATCACCTGACACCGCGGCTAAGTAGGTGACTGACTGAGTAAGGAGCGCGTCATGATCGAGGAATTGCCAGGATTTCCCGACAATGTTGCGGCCTTCGCGTGCCATGGACATGTCACGAAGGCCGACTACGAATCGGTGCTGATACCGGATGTCGAGAAAAGACTGCTGCACCATGACAAGGTGCGGATCTACTACGAAACTGCCCCGGATTTCGCCGGCGTTGATCCCGGCGCCATCTGGGAAGACACCAAGGTCGGGTTCGCGCATTTCCTTCGCTGGGAGCGCTTTGCGATCGTCACCGACGTCGAATGGATCAAACAGATGACCAAATTCGTTGGATTCCTGATGCCCGGAGAGGTCCGTGCATTCCCGCCCGCCGAAGCCAACGCCGCGCGAGACTGGATCACACACCAATAGAACTGAACTCGGACAAGGCCACAATAGATCACCGGCGAATGCATCACGCCATCGAAGGTGCAGGGCCGCAAGGCCTTCTGACCAAATAGAGCCTGAGCGAGACCTCGCCGATGAGGCCGCGTGTCATCATCGACCCGCGCTACCACGACGGGGTGCCCTTTCATGTCAACGACGTGCAGCCGACACCGCCGCCCTCGATGCACCCTCGTGAGCAGCCACATTCAGCGATTTGCTTGATGATCTCGGCAACACCGCCAAAGACGTTGTGCAGTCGAGCGAGGTCGCGCAAGGCTGCGCAATGGGGCCCCGATTACGAGGCCATGGCCGACCTGCACCGCTAGCTGTGGGGTCTGCTAATGGACCGGGAATGGAAATACGGCATCGCCGCTCCCACTGGTGATGCGCTGAATAGCTACGACGCGGCGATGACCCATCCCTGACGAGATAGTGTTGCGCGAGATTCAGCGGCAGATGCTTTCGGGAGATCGCCCGAACGCAGGCAAACACCATCCCTTTTCCCTCCGTCCTCGTGTGTGACACTTATGACACCCGGCGTCACCCAGCACAACTTCCGCGGCCTGTTCTGCTGCCTCGCGGTCGGACGAACGCCGTTATTGTTAGGCAACTGAGGAGCCTTGAGTAAGGACGCAGTGACACTGGTCGGAAGCTGCGGTCGCCTTGCTGCGAGTCCGACATGTGTATTCGCCGTCTCGCGGGCGCCCGTTCAAAGGATTCGACGTAGCGGGAGGCGAAGGTGACTAGGCAGTGGAAGCGGCTGACGGAGGCGACCCGGGTAAAGCCGGGCACCAGGGTTGACCTCGCCAAGGACTTCGATCCCAGCCGCCGCGACAAACGGCTGGGGAAGGACGCTGGCCTTACAGCGCTGGCCGATGCCACAGCCGCGCTGGTGGACTTGCAGGACCGCTTCTTCGCCCAGGCTGATCGGGCGCTGCTGATCGTTCTTCAAGCGATCGACGCGGCCGGTAAGGATGGCACGATCAAGCACGTCATGAGTGGTCTGAACCCGGAGGGTGTCGATGTATTCAGCTTCAAGGCGCCGTCGGTGACCGATCGGGCACATGACTACCTCTGGCGCCACCACAAGGCGCTGCCAGAACTGGGCCGCATCGCGGTTTTCAACCGGTCCCACTACGAGAACGTCCTAGTCACGCGTGTGCACACCGACAAGTTGTGGCCACCCTCCGCCGCGCTCGACTCGAAAGGCATCTGGAAACGCCGGTTCCGCGACATCAACAACTGGGAGCGCTACCTCACCGACAACGGCACCACGATCGTCAAACTCTTCCTCAATGTGTCCAAACACGAACAGCAACGCCGGTTCCTTCAGCGCATCGAGGAACCTGAGAAGAATTGGAAGTTCTCGGTCGCGGATTTGCGGGAACGAGCGTTCTGGGACGACTACCAGCGGGCCATCGAGGACATGCTCAGCTACACCAGCACCGACTGGGCGCCCTGGCACGTGATCCCCGCCGACCATAAGTGGTTCAGCCACTTGTCGACCTCCGCGGTGCTGGTCGAGACACTCGAAAGGCTCAATCCCCAATTTCCACGGGTCGACACCGAGGCCAAAAAGGTACTGGCCGATGCAAAGAACAAATTGCTGAGCGAGAAGGGGTGACGCCGCCGCGTACAGAAACCCCCGTGGCGACGATGACGGTTCCCACGCACCCACGCTGGCCTGTAATCACGCCAGCCACCGGCGCGGGGGCGCGAGGTCTGTTGGGTCTGCTTGCGCCCTAAGTTCCCTGGCGCACAGGCATTTACCGTTGTTGGGGTGTGACGAGAACCCCGGGTACGTTTGTCTCGACCAACAAAGCCGGAATCAGCCTTGCCGGCCGGCAGCGGATTGACATAGGAGTAACGGGTGAGCCGTTCCGCGTCGGAAGCGTTCTTCCGCCACAACCGCGAATCGTACGAACGCCTCTACCGCGGAGAGCCGGCATTTCCGGGCGCGCCAGCCCCCGCTGGCATCCCCTGGGACGTCGGACAGGCGCAGCCGCGGCTCATGGAACTCGAAGCACTCGGTGCGATCGGCGGAGAGGTGCTCGACGCTGGCTGCGGACTGGGCGACAACGCGATCTACTTGGCGCATCGCGGCTACTCCGTGACCGGCCTCGACAGTTCGCCGACGGCGATCAACCAGGCCCGCGCCCGCGCCGACGCCGCTGGTGTGCGGGTGCGCTTCGACGTCGCCGACGCCACCGAATTGGAGGGTTACGACGGACAGTTCGACACCGTCGTCGACAGCGCCCTCTACCACTGCCTGGACAGCGACGGCAGGCGGGCCTACACGGCCGCACTGCACCGGACGACAAGGCCGGGCGCGCGATGGTTTCTCTACAGTTTCTCCGACGACAACGTCAACGGCGTCATCGCGCCGATGGAGGCCGTACCCGAGGCCGAGATCCGCGATACCCTCGCAAATGCCGGCTGGCACATTGATTTCCTTGGACCCACCACTTTTCTTGGCAATACCGCGGGTTTTTCCGGCAGCTTCGGGAGGCTGCCGGACGCCGTCCTACGGCAGATGCCACCCGCACAAGCCCAACAGATGCGCCACATGGCCGAGCGTATGGGCGCGATCCTACCGTTCATCGACGGCGGACGCATTCACCTGCCATGCACTGTCGTCCACGCGACCAGGTCCGACTGACCTGATATCCGCCGCTTTCTTCCAGCCGCAGAAGCCGACTGCGGTGTCGAAGCATCTTTGGCGGCATCTTGATCGGCGGAGCGGACAGGTCCCGTCCGACGCGATTGGCTCGACCCTTAGCCGACAAGTCGTTTGAGCAGGTAATCTCGCGCCGGGCGGGACCCTAGTCACTGAGCCTGTCCACGAGGCTCAGTGTCACCCCTTGCGCCGGTTTCGACCCCCTCGGCGCGCCTTTGGCTTTTGCGCGCCGTGCTTAGCTGAGTCCGCCAGCAATGTGGAGCCGTCGCCCACTCCGAGATCTGTCAAGCGGGTCACATCGCCGTTAATCAACCTTGGGGCAACGCCGGCGGCGGCGTTACGACGGGCGGCGGCCAACGCCTTGGGAGTGAGGTCGACACCGGTGACATCCCAGCCGTGGGTGGCCAGATAGATCGTGTCGGTACCAGTGCCGCAGCCCAGATCCAAGGCGCGCCCAGCCGGCAGCGCGCGGGACCCTTCGACTAGCGCGATCAGCTCGGCTGGCGGTGCGTCGCGCTTCCACACAATGCTGAGCCCTAGCCGGTACATGAGCCGATACACCATTTGGTACCAGCGCAACGCGCGGAAGTTGGGATGCTGTTCGATGGTACGGTTTATGCTTGTTGCGTCTGTCCTTCCATTGTTCGGCCCGCACGTAGTCAGGCCGCTTGGTGTCCAAACAGCTTGGGGCGCTGGCGGGTTCGGTGTTCGCGGCGGGGGTGGTGGTCGAGCCAGTAGTAAGCAGCGAGCTTGACTCGGTCGTTGAACAGAAACCACACCACCGCGTAGGCCCACACGAGACCGGCTAAGCGCCACCCCAGCGGGGTCATCGCCACCCCGTAGGCGGCGATCAGCGTGGCGATGGTTTGCGCTGCGATGACCGCGCCCAGCAGCAGTGACGCGGGTGCGGGCCGTGACCAGAACGGGCCGCGGGTGCGGGTGAGGAAGATGGTCAGCTGCCCGGCGACCGACAATTTGAGGTAGATCATGGTGCGGATCAAGTCGTGGCTGAGGCCAAAGACCTTGGTGGCGAGGAAGAAAAGCAAGAAGGTCGCAACGACACCGATTACGCCTAGCACGGTGGCGATGGTTAGCACGGAGCGCATGTCCCACTTGACCGGCTTGGATGAGCCGCGCACGTGGTCGTAGGCGATCGACAGGATCGCGCCGTCATTGAGCAGCGCCAAGAACACGATCATCGCGGCGGTGACCGGGAAGAAGTTCATGAACACCACCGCCAGCGTGATCAGCAGCAGCACCCGGATGGTTTCGGCGATGCGGTAGGTGGCATAACTGGTCAGCCGGGCGAAGATCTCGCGGGCCTGCCCGATCGCGGCCACAATCACCGACAGCCCCGGTGCCAGCAGGACCACGTCGGCGGCCGCGCGGGCCGCATCGGTGGCCCCGTCCACCGCGATGCCGGCGTCGGCCTGCTTGAGCGCGGGGGCGTCGTTGACGCCGTCGCCGGTCATCCCGACGATGTGCCCGCGGGCCTGCAACAGCCGCACGATGCGGTATTTGTGTTCGGGAAACACCTGCGCGAACCCGTCGATCGCTTCCACCCGGGCGCCCAAATCGTCGTCGTCAGCACTGCCGTCGAGGGCGGCCGCATCGAGAATCTGCTCGCCCAGGCCGACCTGGCGGGCGATCTCGCGGCCGATGGCGACCTGGTCCCCGGTGACCATCTTGACGTCGATGCCGAGTTCCCTTGCGGCAGTGATGGTCGCCGCGGAGTCTTCGCGGGGCGGGTCGGCCAACGCCAGCACACCCATCAGCCACCAGGAGCCGTCGCCGTCCGTCCTAGCGACGCCGAGGGATCGGTGTCCGTGGGCGGCAAACCCTTCGACCACGTCGTTGACCTGGGTGGCGGCCCCATCACCGTCACACAAGGCGGCGATGACCTGCGGTGCGCCCTTGCTGACCCGAAACGTCTGACCGTCGGAGTCGCGCACCAGCGCCTCGGTGCGTTTGCTGACCGGGTCAAACGGAATGAACTGGTCCACCGGCGCCGCCGGTCGTTGACCCGCGGCAGCCATCACCGCCAGATCAATGAGGTCGTTGTCCTCGGCGCGCGACGCCAACGCAGCGACCACCAGCAGCTCGTCGTCGGAAATGCCCTGGGCGGTCCAGCGCGCGGCGACCGCGAGACGGTTCTGGGTCAGGGTGCCGGTCTTGTCCGAGCACAACAGGTCGATGCCGCCGAGTTCCTCGACCGCGGGTAGGTGGCTGACCACGGCCTGCTGGCGCGCCAACTGGCGGGCACCCACCGCCATGGTCACCGACAGCACCGCCGGCAGCGCCACGGGGATCGAGGCGATCGTGACCACCAGCGCAAACTCGAGGGTCTGCAGCACGGGATTACCCCGCACCAGCGAGACCGCGACCGTCAACGCCACTAAGGCGACCGCGATCACGATCAGGTAATTGGCGATGCGCAGCACCGCGCGTTGGAAGTGGCTGACCGTGCCCGCGCTCTGCACCAGCGCGGTGGTCTTGCCCATATACGACGACGCCCCGGTCGTGCACACCAGCGCGTCGGCCTCTCCGCGCACCAGCACCGACCCGGAATACAAGCTCTCACCCCGCCCGCGGCTCACGGCCAGCGACTCGCCGGTCAGCGCCGACTGATCGATCTCGAGCGTGACGTCGTCGAGCACCCGCAGATCGGCGGGCACCACATCACCGAGCCGCACCCGCACCACGTCACCTGGCACCAACTCGCGCACCGCCAAAGTCACCCACGCGCCGTCACGCAATGCCCGCGCCGAGGAAGCCAGGCGCTGCTTGAGCGCGGCGATCGCGTTGGCCGCCTGGTGTTCCTCGAAATAGGCCACCAGCCCGTTCATCGCCAACAGCACCCCGATGATGACCGCGTCGGTCCAATGCCGGGCAGCCAGCGACAACGCCAGCGCGACCTCGATCATCCACGGAATCGGCGCCCAGAAATACCCCAAAAACTCCAACACCGGATTGCGATGGCGCTCAGCGATCTCGTTGGGACCGTAATGCTGCAGTCGTTGCAGCGCCTCAGCGGCCGTCAAACCCGCTACCGAGCTGTCCAATTCGGCCAGCAGCTGCGGCAGCGGCAACTCGGTCAACTTGTCGGTGGCTTCCTGCGTCACCCCCGCCTCCCCGCTCAAGGTGTGGCGATGCCCACCAGGCGACGACGCTGAACGCCCAGCGGTATCCGTTGTTATTTCCAGCCTCGCAACGTCGTCGGATGCCGAATAGGGGCGAACGGCCCCGATTTCATAGCCTAGGTTGCAATTCGACTGGAATCGACGGGAGTTCTCGATCGCGGGGCCAGCTATCCCCGGAGGCTGCCGACGCGATCGGTCAGGTTCGGCGCAACGGTCTGGTGGTCATACTGGTCACCGGCCGCATCGGGGTGCAATTGGACGCCGAGTTCCCCGACATAGCCGACATAGCCGACTATGTCGACGCGTTGGTGCTCGAAAACGGTGCCGTGACAGTGATTGACGGAACGACTCAGGCGCTATCGCCGCCGGTGGATGCTGCGCTCGACGAGGCACTCGCCGCTCGGGGGGTGCCGTATCGCCGGGGAGAGGTGCTGTTGGCCGTTGACGGCGAGCACGCGGCGGCCCTCGTAGAGGTGATCGGTGAGCTGGGATTGGACTGCCACACCGCGCGGAACCGTGCTGCCCCGATGGTGCTGCCGCGGGCGCCCAATCGGTGTCCAGCGCGGCGGTCCCTGTCGGCGGAGTTGCAATGATGGGTCGATGCAAGCGGCGGCAGACTTTAGGGCGCAGGTGCTGGGCGCGCGGTGGATGCTGTTGTCCTCACTGCGCGGCTACCGATCGTCCTGGGTAATCGGCGATTTGATCGCAGGGCTCACGCTGCTGGCGATCGCGGTGCCCGAGCAGTTAGCCACCGCCCGGCTGGAACGGTCCCGTTGTCGGTTAGCTAGCGCTCCCAGTCGTTGATGTCGCGATACCGCCGCTGCCAGATGTCCTCGGCGTCAATCACAGCGGTGCGTGGCCATAACGTCTGCGGATGCACGCGGGTGATCAATACGTTCTCGTAGTGCGACCGGTTGAACACCGCGATGCGGCCCAGTTCTGGCAGCGCCCGTTGGTGGCGCCAGAGGTAGTCGTGTGTCTGCTCGGTCGCCGACGGCGCCTTGAAGTTGTACACGTCGACACCCTCGGGGTTGAGCCCGCTCATGACGTGCTTGATCGTGCCGTCTTTTCCGGCCGCGTCGATCGCCTCAAGGACGATCAGCAGCCGGTCGGCCTGGGCGAAGAAGCGGTCCTGCAAATCCAGCAGCGCCGCTTTCGCCTCAGCCGGGGCCGCGGCGCCGCGGCCTTTCCGAAGCTGTTTCTCGTGGCGGCCGGCATCGAAGTCCCTGGCCATGTCCACCTTGGATCCCGGCTTTACCCGGGTAGCCTCTGCCAGGCTTTTCCAGAGCGCCGACACCGTGGCCTCCTGGTTATTTCGTATGTCCATTGCCCGGAGCGGCCGCAAGCAACCAATTAGGGACCACACGGCTTGAGCGCTGGTGCACGACGTGCGCGTTTGTGCACGCTGTGCACGGCGGCGCGGGCGCGCATAGCGTGATTTAGCAGGCATGACGTGTTCCGCACTTTTCTGGGGGGTCTCATGGCTCAGGTGACGGCGGCGCCGGCGGTGGTGGCGGCGGCGGTTAACCGTTCGGCGACATCACCGAGCCATAAATTTGTCGCAGCTGTCGGGTGCCCGGCGATCCGATCGTGCCGCTGTGGCCCGGTTCGGCTCCTAGCCGACGATAACTAGCGAGCCCCGCTGCGGTACGAATGGTGGGTGCCTGAGCCGACCATTCTGCTGCTGTCGACGTCCGACACCGACCTGATCAGTGCTCGCTCCAGCGGGAAAAACTATCGGTGGGCAAACCCGTCGCGGCTGTCGGAGACCGAACTGCCCGACCTGCTGGCCTCGTTATTGGAGCAGGACTCGATCGTGGTGGTGCGGATCCTGGGCGGCTACCGCGCCTGGCAGAGCGGCATCGACGCGGTGATCGAAAGCGGTGTCCCGACCGTGCTGGTCAGCGGCGAGCAGGCCGCCGACGCCGAGTTGACCGGCCTGTCCACGGTGGCGGCCGGCATCGCGGTCCAGACGCACATCTACCTGGCCCATGGCGGCGTCGACAACCTGCGTCAGCTGCACGCCTTCCTCTCCGACACCGTGCTGATGACCGGCTTCGGGTTCACTCCGCCGGTAGTGACCCCAACCTGGGGCGAGCTGGAGCGACCGGACGCCGGCAAGACCGGCCCCGGGATCGCGGTGCTGTACTACCGCGCTCAGCATCTTGCGGGCAACACCGCATACATCGAGTCGCTCTGCCGGGCCATTGAGGAGGCCGGCGGGCGGCCGCTGCCCGTGTACTGTGCATCGTTGCGCACCGCCGAACCCGAACTGCTGCAAAGGCTTGGCGACGCCGACGCCATGGTGGTCACCGTGCTGGCCGCCGGTGGACTCAAGCCCGCCACGGCGTCAGCCGGTGGCGATGACGACAGCTGGAACGTCGAACACCTTGCGGCCCTGGACATCCCGATCTTGCAGGGTTTGTGTTTGACCAGCCCGCGCAGTCAGTGGCGTGACAACGACGATGGACTCAGCCCGCTCGACGTGGCCAGCCAGGTTGCCGTGCCGGAGTTCGACGGCCGCATCATCACAGTTCCGTTCTCATTCAAGGAGATCGACGACGACGGGTTGATCTCCTATGCCGCCGACCCGGAGCGCTGCGCGCGGGTCGCGGGGCTCGCGGTCCGGCACGCGCAGCTTCGGCACATCGCCACCGCCGACAAGCGGGTGGCGCTGGTATTCTCCGCCTATCCCACCAAACACGCCCGCATCGGCAACGCGGTGGGGCTGGACACCCCGGCCAGTGCGGTCGCGCTGCTGCGGGCGATGCGCGAGCGTGGGTACCAGATCGGCGACCTGCCGGGCGTCGACGCCAACGATAGCGATGCCCTGATCCACGCCTTGATCGAACGCGGCGGACAAGACCCGGACTGGCTCACCGACGGACAACTGGAGGGTAACCCGATCCGGGTTTCCGCCACGGACTACCGCGACTGGTTCGCCACCCTGCCGGCCGAACTCGCCGACGCGGTGACAACGCACTGGGGCCCGCCGCCGGGGGACCTGTACGTCGACCGCACAGGCGACCCCGACGGCGAAATCGTGATTGCCGCAATGCAATCGGACAACCTGGTGCTCATGGTCCAGCCGCCGCGCGGCTTCGGCGACAAGCCCGTTGCCATTTACCATGACCCGGACCTGCCGCCCAGCCATCACTACCTGGCCGCCTACCACTGGCTGGATGCCGGATTCCCCTCCAGTTTCCGAGCGCACGCCGTCGTGCATCTGGGCAAGCACGGCAACCTGGAGTGGCTGCCGGGCAAGACGCTGGGCATGTCGGCGGCCTGCGGATCCGACGCCGCATTGGGCAACCTGCCGCTGATCTACCCGTTCCTGGTCAACGACCCGGGCGAGGGCACCCAGGCCAAGCGGCGAGCTCATGCGGTACTCGTCGACCACCTGATCCCGCCGATGGCGCGCGCCGAAAGCTACGGCGACATGGCGCGTTTAGAGCAGTTGCTCGATGAACACGCCAACGTCGCCGCGCTGGATCCCGCCAAGCTGCCCGCCATCCGCCAGCAGATCTGGACGCTCATCCGCGCCGCCAAGATGGACCACGATCTGGGCCTCGCCGAGCGGCCCGAAGAAGACTCGTTCGACGAGATGATCCTGCACATCGACGGCTGGCTGTGCGAAATCAAGGACGCCCAGATCCGCGACGGACTGCACATCCTCGGCCAAGAGCCGACGGGGGAGACCGAACTCGGCCTCGTGCTGGCCATGTTGCGGGCCCGCCAGCTGTTCGGCGGCGAGCACGTCATCCCGGGCCTGCGACAGGCACTGGGTCTGGCCGAGGACGGCACCGACGAACGGTCGTCCGTCGACCGGGCCGAGGCCGCGGCGCGGGAGCTGGTCGCGGCGTTGCAGGCCACCGGCTGGGACCCCGATGCCGCCCCACGGCTCACCGACAACGCCGAAGTCGCGGCGGTGCTGCGGTTCGCGGCCACCGAAGTGATGCCGCGGCTAGCCGGCACGGCGTCGGAAATCGAGCAGATATTACGAGCTTTGGACGGCCGGTTCATCCCGGCCGGGCCTTCCGGTTCCCCGCTGCGCGGCCTGATCAACGTGTTGCCCACCGGGCGCAACTTCTACTCCGTCGACCCGAAGGCGATACCGTCCCGGCTGGCGTGGGAGGCCGGGGTGGCATTGGCGGACTCGCTGCTGGCCCGTTACCGGGATGATCACGGGCGGTGGCCGCAGTCGGTGGGGCTGTCGGTGTGGGGCACCTCGGCGATGCGCACCTCCGGCGACGACATCGCCGAAGTGCTTGCGCTGCTGGGTGTTCGACCGGTTTGGGACGACGCGTCGCGGCGGGTCGTCGACCTGGCCCCCATTCCGCTGGCCGAGTTGGGCCGTCCGCGCATCGACGTGACGGTGCGGATCTCAGGCTTTTTCCGGGACGCGTTCCCGCATGTCGTGACCATGCTCGACGACGCGGTACGGTTGGTCGCCGGCCTCGGCGAAGCCGCCGATGACAACTACGTGCGTGCGCACGCGCAGGCCGACCTGGCTCAGCATGGCGACGAACGTCGTTCCACCACAAGAATTTTCGGGTCCAAGCCGGGCACCTACGGCGCCGGGCTGCTGCAGTTGATCGACAGCCGCAATTGGCGTGACGATGCCGACCTCGCGCAGGTGTACACCGCTTGGGGCGGCTTCGCCTACGGGCGCGACCTGGACGGCCGTGCGGCCGTCGACGATATGAACCGCCAGTACCGGCGCATCGCTGTAGCCGCCAAAAACACCGACACCCGCGAACACGACATCGCCGACTCCGACGACTATTTCCAGTATCACGGCGGCATGGTCGCCACGGTGCGAGCGCTCACGGGCCAGGCACCCGCCGCCTATATCGGGGACAACACCAGACCCGACGCGATCCGGACCCGCACGCTGTCGGAGGAGACCACCCGGGTATTTCGTGCGCGCGTGGTCAATCCCCGCTGGATGGCGGCGATGCGCCGGCACGGCTACAAGGGCGCATTCGAGATGGCGGCGACCGTCGACTACCTGTTCGGCTACGACGCCACCGCGGGGGTAATGGCCGACTGGATGTATGAACAACTCACCGAGCGCTACGTGCTTGACCCGGACAACCGGAAATTCATGGCGGAGTCCAACCCGTGGGCGCTGCACGGTATGGCCGAACGGCTGCTAGAGGCGGCCGGGCGCGGCATGTGGGCGCAGCCGGAACCGGAAACCCTCGACGGCGTGCGCCAGGCGCTGCTGGAAACCGAAGGTGACCTGGAGGGCTGAGCACGGCGTCTGCTCGCCGGTGGGTAGGTTGGCACCCGTGACACCCACATTCGCAGACCTCGCCAAGGCGCAATACATCCTGCTGACCACCTTCACCAAGGATGGCCGACCCAAGCCGACTCCGATCTGGGCCGCCTTGGACAAAGAGCGCGGCGATCGGTTGTTGGTCATCACCGAGGCAGACTCGTGGAAGGTCAAGCGGATCCGCAATACTCCCCGCGTCACGATGGCCACCTGCACCGTGCGCGGTCGCGCAACGAGCGAGGCCGTTGAGGGCACCGCGGCCCTGCTGGACAAGTCGGAAACGGGCGCCGTCTACGACGCGATCGGCAAGCGGTACGGCATCGTGGGCAAGGTATTCAACCTATTCAGCAAGCTGCGCGGCGGCATGGAAAACAACATCGGTCTCGAGCTCCGAGTGGCCCAGGCCTGACGCCGGTGGGCACCGTCCTGATCCCGATCCCGGATCGCGATTTCGACCCGACCGAGGTCGCGGTCAGCTGGAGCGTCCTGGCTCGGAACGGCCACCGGGTGATCTTTGCCACCGAAAGCGGCATGCCCGGGGTTGCCGACGACATCATGGTGAGCGGCCGGGGTTTGGACGTCTGGTCGGCGCTGCCGGTGTTGGGCGCCATCCCGCTCATCGGGCTGGCGCTGCGGGCGAACAAGAACGGTCGCGACGCATACCGGAACATGCTGCAATCGGCCGAGTTTCAGCATCCGGTCAGCTGGGATCAGGCCACGCTTGACGGCATCGACGCGCTGCTCTTGCCCGGTGGTCATCGCGCCCGCGGAATGCGCAGCTATATCGACAGCGAGGTGCTGCAGCGGCTCGTCGTGAACGCCTTCGCCGCCGGCGTGGTCGTGGCCGCGATCTGCCACGGTGTACTGCTCGCGGCCCGCAGCATTGATCCGGCCACCGGGCGCTCGGTGCTCTACGGACGCAGGACGACCGCGCTGACATGGGCGCTGGAGCGCACCGCCTGGCGGCTCACCCGGGTCACCCGCTTCTGGGACCCCGATTACTACCGCACCTATACCGAGGAGCCCGGCCAGCCTGGCGGGTACATGTCAGTGCAATCGGAAGTCACCCGCGCGCTGAAAGATCCGGCCGATTTCTGTGACATCGCCCGCGGGTCGCCGCGCTCGTGGCTCAAGGCCTCCGGAATGGTGCGCGACACGGCCACCGACCCGCGGCCGGCGTTCGTCGTCGATGACGGCAGCTATGTGTCGGCGCGCTGGCCGGGCGATACCCATACGTTTGCGACTGTCTTGTCGCAGAAGCTCACCTCGGCCCGCCAGGCCGGTTAATGCTGTTTCTGGTCCAGGAGGCTCCCGTAGCCCTGCCACCACTGGTAGAGGCTATCGAGGTCGGGTCCTCCGTTGACGGTGGCCAGCAGTAGCTGAGCGTCGCGGGTCCAGGCGATATTGGGGCGGTCCTCGATGATGCCGCAAACCACCTTGCCGCCAACCTGCCCGGGATCGGAGCTGTAATACCAGGTCCCCGGCAACGAGGCGTTTCCCCCCGGGCAGGGGGCCACCGCCATGTCGTCGGCGGTCGACTGGAAGTCGCCGGTCAGCGCATCTAAGTCGTCGTAAAGCGTGAAGCGCGCGTAGGACGGGTTATCGGATGTGACCGCCTGACGGCAGTCCAGGCTGGCGACCGCATTCGGAAACGGGTCGGTGGCCCGCGTGCAGCCGCCGCCGGTGTACCCGGCGGGCAGCAGCCCTAGGATCCGTTGCTCGGCAGGACTGAACTGGCCCGAAGGAAGGACAAGGGTCGCCGCACCCCGCAGGGCTTCGCGGGTGGGCGAGTGATCGTGGGTGCCAAGCCGATCATCAGTGCCGAGCAGGGCGATGGTCGCACCGACCAGACCCGCCAAAACGGCGAAGCCAGCGCCAATCTGGATCCATCCAACACGCCGCATCGACCCCACATCGCCGCGCATCGCCGTCTCCTCACCTGGTCCCGCTGGCCGCTCCGACATCGTAAGGGCCCATTTGTTTGCCCGTAAAGGCGTACGGGCTGTTCCGGTCTCGCATCACGATGTTGGGAACTACCACCCCGAACATCGCGCTGCCCACCGCGCCGGCAACGCCTTTGGCCCAGTCCTGCCGGCCGATCGCACCCCCGCGGCCAACGGCCCCGATGTAACCGACGCCGATTGGCAGATGTAAGAGCAACGCCGTGAGAATCCCCGGGCCGTATACCGCACCGGCCTTGCGCGGGATGACGATCCCGTGCAGCACGATCTGGCTCCAGCCCACCAGGACCGGTGCCAATCCCAGCCACGTCTTCTTCGGGAAGGCCACCGGCGCAACGTAGAACGGGTACGCCAAACAGGTGTTGATGGCCATCGCCGTCCGCGCGTTCAGTGGGTAGTTGCGCGGCGAGTCGCTGTTGCACAGGCCGCGATTGAATTGGCCGGGAAAGTAGCCCGGGTACACGTACTCCTCATATTGGTGGGCCATTAGCGCCATGAGATTGGCGGCCGAAAGTACCTGCGGCCTGCTCAGCCGGCCTCCCGCCGCGACCGTCGCACCGCCGACAAGCAGCGCGATCACGGCGCCAACCCGCGGCCACTGCGCGCGGTAACGGGCTAACACGACGGCGATGCCGCCGCTCCCAGGTGCTCGCCGAAGAAGCCGAAGACGCGGCTCCACGCGTCTTCCGCCGCGGCTTCGTTGTAGCCGAAGCCCGCGATGCGAACCAGTGGCTGGGCGGGGAGTTTGTTCGCGAAGCTGTGCCCGGCGCCGGGATAGGCCTTGACATCGGCGGTGATCTGCTTGGCCGCGGTCACTTCCCGAAATTTGGCGGGCGCACCGATGCCCAGCGGGTCACGCGCGCCGAAGCTCGCCACAATCGGGCACGCCCCATCCAGCGTCTCGCTCAGGTTGCGGGGCAGTGGCGTGCCGTAGAAGGGAGCAGAAGCGCCAAAACCTTTGGGCGACATGATGAGTGCGAAACCGCCGCCCATGCAGAAGCCGGCGATGCCGACGCGGCCGGTGCATTCCGGCATCGACTTCAAGTGATCGCGGGCGGCCAAAATGTCGTCAAGTGCGCGGCCGCGCTTGGTCAGCAGCTCCCGCATGACTCTGGTGATGCATCGCGCGCGGCCACCCCGGGCGTACAAATTCGGAGTGAGCGCCACATAGCCCGCCCGCGCGATGCGCTGCGAAATCAGTTCATTGTCCGGCCGGTAGCCCAACGCGTCGTGGATTACCACCACACCCGGCCACGGACCTTCACCCGCGGGAAGCCCCAGCAGCGCATCGATCCGTCCGTCGGGGGTGTCGATCTCAATCGTGGTCATATCGTCATCTAACTGCAGCCTCCATCGGCTCCACCAGGGAACTCCGGCGTGGCCGGCAGACGTTGGCATCACATGCTGTCGCGGCTGGTACTCATCTACGCCGTCGTCGAACTCGCAGCGTTCATCGCGCTGGTGTCGACGATCGGCCTGGGCTGGACCATGCTCGTGCTGCTGGCCACCTTCGTCCTCGGGGTCCTGGTATGGATCCCGATGGCCGGGCGCCGGCTCGGTGCTCAAATCCTGCAGCTGCAGTCCGGCCTGAAGGAACCACGCAGGGCGCTGGGCGATGGCGCGTCGCTCACCCTGGCCACGGCGCTGCTCATTGTTCCCGGGCTGGTCACATCGGCTCTCGGTCTGTTGTTGCTGGTGCCACCGATACGGACGGCCGCCGGACCAAGGGTGGCCGCGATCGTGTTGCGCGGCATCCAGGGCCGCGTACCGCTGATCGTCGACGCGGCCGCCGGACCAAGAGTGGACGGCCGCGACTACATCGACGGCGAGGTAATCGACGTTCGACACATCGAGCCTGCGGCGCTGCCCGACGGGCAATCCCCGTAGTTTTGCTCCTGTGACGCAGATTTCCACCAAGCTGCTGGTCAACGGCCGGGTGCACAGCCCGACACACCCGGACGCCACCGCCATGGCGGTGCGCGGTGACGTCGTGGCGTGGCTGGGTAGCGACGACGTCGGCCGCAGCCAGTTCCCGGACGCCGACGTCGAGGATCTGGACGGCGGCTTCGTCGCCCCGGGATTCGTGGACAGCCACATCCATCTGAGCGCGACCGGCCTCACGCTCAGCGGGCTCGATCTGCGCCCGGCCCGCTCGCGCGCGCACTGCATCCAGTTGGTCGCCGACTACGCGGCTGCCCACCCGGGTCGGCCGGTGTGGGGGCACGGCTGGGACGAATCGGCATGGCCGGAGAACACCCCGCCGAGCACCGCCGAGCTGGACGCGGTACTCGGTGACCGGCCCGCCTACCTGGCGCGCGTCGACGTGCACTCGGCGCTGGCCTCTACCGGCCTGCGACGCCTGGTCCCGGAGCCGTCGGCGGCGGCCGCTTTTCCCGTCGAGGAGCCGCTGGCCGAGGACGCTCATCATTTGGTGCGGGCCGTCGCCCGTGACCTGCTCACCGCCGGTCAGCTGGCCGAGGCCCGGGTCGCCGCGCTGGACGCCCTCGCCGCGGCCGGGATCGTCGCCGTGCACGAATGCGCGGGCCCCGAGATCGGCGGGCTGGACGACTGGCTGCAGCTTCGTGCCATCGATCACGGCGTCGAGGTGATCGGCTACTGGGGTGAGGCAGTGACGACGGCCGCGCAGGCGCGTGCCCTCAAGGACCAGACCGGGGCCCGGGGATTGGCCGGTGACCTGTTCGTCGACGGGGCGCTTGGATCGCGTACAGCCTGGCTGCACGAGCCGTACGCCGACGCGCCGGACCGCGTCGGCACCTGCCACCTTGCGCCCGACGCCGTCGAAGCGCACATACGGGCATGCACCGAGGCGGAGATGACCGCCGGTTTCCACGTCATCGGCGATGCCGCCGTCTCGGCGGTGGTCGACGCCTTCGAACGAGTCGTGGCCGACCTCGGGGTCGTCGCCGTCGCCCGCTGCGGGCACCGTCTCGAGCACTTGGAGATGGTGACCGCGGATCAGGCGGCAAAACTGGGCTCATGGGGCGTCATCGCGAGCGTGCAGCCGAATTTTGATGCGCTGTGGGGCGGCGGAAACGGCATGTACGCCCGTCGCCTCGGTGTCAAGCGAGGCAGCGAACTCAACCCGCTCGCGCTGTTAGCATCCCAAGGCGTGCCCCTCGCGCTAGGTTCCGACGCCCCGGTAACGGGCATCGATCCGTGGGCCAGTGTGCGCGCGGCGGCCAATCACCAAACTCCGGGCAGCGCGTTGTCGGGGCGGGCGGCATTCGCCGCCGCGACTCGGGGCGGCTGGCGGGCATGCGGCGTGCACGACGACAAGACCGGCACCCTGGTGCCCGGCGCGGCGGCCTCATACGCCGTGTGGGACGCCGGGGCCCTTGATGCCCTTGATGTCGCGGCTCCGCGCGACGCGGTCCAGCGCTGGTCTACCGACCCGCGTTCCCGGGTGCCGGCATTGCCCCGCCTGGGTCCGACCGATGCCTTGCCGCGTTGCCGTAAAACCGTGCATCGGGGTGTCGTTATCCATGGCTAGAAAGGCTGGGAAGCGGTCCCCGGAGCCGGGGCGTGATGAGGCTCGCGAAGCGGATCTCTTGGATGACGACCTCGATACCAGCACAGATATCGTCGAGAACGAGGACCAAACGGAGGTCGACCTGGATCTGACAGGGGACCTGGCCGGGGTGGAAGACGAAGACTCCGAAGACCAAGAGCCCGAAGAAGGGCCCGCCGAGTCGCCGGAATCACCACCCCACGAGGTGGTCACGCACGTGCGCCAAGGCCCGCCGTGGACCCATCGGCTGGGCACTTTCGGACGCCGGGCGCTGGCGGGAGCGGCAGCTGCGGCCGCCTCGCGTGCGCCCGCCGTACGCGCTTGGCTGGTGCCGCGTCTGCCGCGGTTGACGGTCACCATCGTCGCCGGCTTGCTGCTTTACGCCAGCTTCCCGCCGCGGAACTGGTGGTGGGCCGCCGTCGTCGCCTTTGCGGCGCTGGCTTGGGTGTTGACCCGTCCCGCCACGACACCGATGGGTGGCCTGGGTTACGGATTCCTGTTCGGCTTGTGGTTCTACCTGCCGTTGCTGCCCTGGATCAGCCTGCTGGTGGGCGACGTGCCGTGGGTGGCGCTGGCGACCACGTGCGCGCTGTTTCCCGGTCTCTTCGGCCTGTTCGCCGTGGTGGTGCGACGAGTGCCCGGCTGGCCGGTCTGGTTCGCGGTCGTGTGGGCGGCCCAGGAGTGGTTGAAGGCGATCTTTCCGTTTGGCGGCTTCCCGTGGGGGTCGGTCGCGTTCGGCCAAACCGCGGGCCCGTTGCTGCCGCTGGTCCAGCTCGGCGGCGTCGCTCTGCTCTCGACGTCGGTTGTGCTGGTGGGATGTTGCCTGACAGCGATTGCGCTGGAAATCGTGCAGTGGTGGCGAGCCGGTGGCCCGGCACGGGCCCGTGGCAAAGGTGGCTCAGGCGAATCGGCTGAGGCGGCTGACAAGGCGGCCGACCAGGCAGCCGACCCACCGCCGCCGGCGGTGGTGCTACCGGGCGTCAGCATCTGCCTGGTATTGCTGGCTGCCATCGTGGTCTGGCCGCATGTGCGGCACGCGGGTGCGGGGTCGGGCGGCGAACCCCCCGTCACGGTCGCGGTCGTGCAGGGCAACGTGCCCCGGCTGGGTCTCGACTTCAATGCGCAGCGCCGAGCGGTACTGGACAACCACGTCCGCGAGACGATGCGGCTGGCCGAGGACGTGCGCGCGGGGACCGCTCCAGCGCCCCAATTCGTGGTCTGGCCGGAGGACTCCTCGGATATCGATCCGTTTGTCAATGCCGACGCCGGGCAAGAGATCACGGAGGCGGCCGAGGCGATCGGCGCGCCCATTCTGATCGGCACCGCGCTGGACGTCCCCGGCCACATGCAGGAAACCCCCGAATACACCAACACGGTGATCGTCTGGAATCCGGTCACCGGACCGGCCGACCGTCACGACAAAGAAATCGTGCAGCCGTTCGGTGAGTACCTGCCCATGCCGTGGCTGTTCCGGCATCTGTCCGGATACGCCGGCCGCGCCGGCCACTTCGTGCCCCGCAAAAACAGCGACGTCGTGCACATCGCGGGAATACCGCTCGGCGTGGCCACCTGCTGGGAAGTCATCTTCGATCGCGAGCCGCGAAAAGCGGTCCTGGGCGGCGCCCAGCTGCTGGCCGTGCCGAGCAACAACGCGACCTTCAACCAGACCATGAGTGAGCAACAGCTCGCCTTCGCCAAAGTCCGGGCCGTAGAGCACGACCGATATGTCGTGGTTGCCGGCACCACCGGGATCAGTGCGGTGATCGCGCCGGATGGCGGTGAGTTAGCCCGCACCGGCTTCTTCCAGCCCGACTACCTGGACACCCAGGTGCGGCTGAAGACGCGGCTAACCCTGGCCACCCGCTGGGGTCCGATCCTGCAATGGGTGCTGGTCGGGGTGGCTGGAGCGGTCATTCTCGTCGCGGTTCGGCACAATGAGTGGTCCCCGCGTCCGAAGCGCTCGCGGCCCTTCCGCCCGGAAAGGCCCCCGGGCGGATCCAAGGGCCCGGGTTCGCCGACCCGGGACAAATCCGAGGGCTCATCGGAGGGCGCAGACGTTGCGCCCGACGACGAGGGCGGTGACTACACTCCGCTCCACCGGGGCGGCCGACGACCTTCGCGATATTTCGGGCGACACAGAGGAGTTACATGACCACGCCCAGCCAGCGCGTTCTGGTGATCATCCCCACCTTCAACGAGCGGGAAAACCTGCCGCTGATCCATGGACGCGTGCGGGCCGCATGCCCCGACGTCCACGTACTCGTCGTGGACGACAACAGCCCGGATGGCACCGGCCGGCTCGCCGACGAGCTGGCAGCAGCCGATCCCGGCCGCACGCACGTGTTGCACCGCACCGCCAAGAACGGGTTGGGCGCGGCATACCTGGAAGCCTTTGCGTGGGGTTTGAGCCGGCAGTACTCGGTACTTGTCGAGATGGACGCCGACGGCAGTCACGCGCCCGAACAGCTGGACCGCCTGCTGGATGCTATCGACGGCGGAGCCGACCTGGTCATCGGTTCGCGCTACGTCGACGGGGGCACGGTGCGAAATTGGCCGTGGCGGCGCTGGGCACTGTCCTGGACCGCCAACACTTATGCGCGGTTGGCGTTGGGTATCGGTGTCCACGACATCACCGCCGGCTACCGCGCCTACCGACGCGAAGTGCTCGAGGCTATCGAGCTGGACGTCGTGGACTCCAAGGGCTATTGCTTCCAGATCGATCTGACCTGGCGCACCATCAACAACGGGTTCGTCGTCGTCGAAGTCCCGATCACATTCACCGAGCGCGAGATCGGTGTGTCCAAAATGAGTGGATCCAACATTCGCGAGGCGCTGGTCAAGGTCGCCCAATGGGGATTCCAGGGTCGAATATCCCGCGTTCGCGCTACGTGAGCAGGCGACCGCACGTAGTCGGTCGCGTCAGCCGCGGCGGCGCGACCTGATCAGCTCGAGGCGCTCCTTGAGCAGCTCTTCGAGTTCTTCTACGCTGCGGCGCTCCAGCAGCATGTCCCAGTGCGTACGCGGTGGCTTGACCTTCTTGGGCTCGGGCAGATCGCCCTCGACCAGGGTGCCTTCCATACCGTTGCGGCAGAGCCAGGTGCCGGGAATTTCGGCATCGTCGGCGAAGGGCACCTCGAACTCTTCGCCGTTGTCGGTGCGGTACCGCGCGATCTGACGTGGCGCGAGGTCATGATTGCGGTCGGTCTCGTAGCTCACGGCCCCGAGGCGACTGCCTCTCAATACTCGATCAGCCATCGGCGCTACTCCTTTTGGTTCCTGTGAGCTCTGGGGCTCTGAGCCCTGGGGCTCGGAGTTGAGCTCTTGAGTTCCTACCATGCGATTCTCTTCGCATAGCAAACGTTGCGACGGTCTGCGGAGTTCCCGGGCCGGCACGCAGCGCACGCGACGCGACGCGACCATCAATGATACCGGGAACGCGCGCCCCGACGGACTAAAGTCGGCAAGCGTGACGCGACGTGCCCACCCGCAGCCCTGCCGGTGGTGTGGTCGAGACGTGACTGACGCCGGGATGGGCCGTCGCCGCCAGTACTGTCGGCAGTCTTGCCGACAGCGGGCATACGAGCAGCGGGCTTCGGTCAACCGGGGTGCGGCTGGCGCCTCGCTGGCCCTGCCGGCTGATGCGGTCGTGCTGTCGGCCGACGATGCCGCCGATCTCTCGGATCGCGTTTACCAGGTGCGATGTGCCGCGGAGGACGTCGCCACAGCGCTCGACGAGGGCGCGGCGGCAACCGAGCTGCGTGATCTGTGCGAGGCGCTGATCCGCGCGGCCAGGGCTGCCGACGGCTGGCGCCGAGTGGGTGTCTGACCGCGTCGCCTACGGCGCGTAACCGTCTCCTGACGTCACCTAATCGTCTAGAAAGGCTGGCCGGGTACAGTCGCGCCATGGACGGCGCGCCGGGTGTACCCAGCTGTACCGGGTGCCGGAATGCACCGAACGCGTCGGCGCGCCGCGCCACCTCCGCCTGGACGGACAAAAGCTGTTCCTCTTTTGGCGGCTGTTCCTCGTTTGGGCGACCGGCAGTGTCGGACGTTTTGAAATCCTGCCGGAGTTAGCGATACTCACCAGCGACATTCTTGGGTCGGAGAGCAGCACGACACTCGTCGAAAAAAATACCGACATCGTTTCGTGCAGCAACTTCCGCGACGGCGACAGCGCATCCGGCGGTCAGCGACGGCCAATGTTCGGCGAGGGTAGGCGAGGTTATTAATGGGTGATCAGCTTCAGCATGCGACCGAGGCGCTGCGGAAGGCGCTGGTCCAGGTTGAGCCCCTGAAGCGCACCAACCGAGCGCTGCTGGAACGGTCGAATGAGCCGATCGCCATCGTGGCCATGAGCGAGCACGCGCAGTGAGGATCGCGGTCACCGGGGCCAGCGGCGTACTCGGCCGCGGCCTCGTCGCCAGATTGCTCAGCCAGGGCCACGACGTCGCCGGCATCGCCCGCCATCGGCCCGAAAGCTGGCCGAGCACAGCAGAGTTCGTCTCCGCTGACATCCGGGACGCGGCCGCGGTAAGGCGTGCCGTCACCGGAGCCGACGTCGTCGCGCATTGTGCATGGGCAAAAAGCCCGGGCCCCGAGGAGCGGATCAGCCACCAGGTCAACATCGACGGCACACTCAACGTCCTGGAAGCGATGGCCGAGACCGGAACCGGGCGCATCGTTTTCGCCTCGTCGGCACACGTCTACGGTGCCGCGACCGCGCCTGCGACCGAACGCGACGAGACGGCACCGGCATCTTCCGATGGCGTGCACAAGGCCCACGTCGAGCGGATGCTGGCCGCTTCCGGCGCGCACTGGGTCGCGATCCGTTCCGCGGTCATCATCGGCCGAGGCGTCGACAACTGGGTGCTTCGGCTGCTGGCGCTGCCGGCGTATCCCGACGTCGACGGGCTGGCCGACCGCCGCGTGCAGGTAGTCCACGCCGAGGATGCGTTCCGGCTATTCATCCGCGCCGTTTCGGACCCCGAAATCGGCAGCGGTCCAATTAATCTCGCCGCTGCAGGCGAGCTGACATTTCGTCAGATCGCTGCCACGCTGGGCCGGCCCATCGTGTCACTGGGTGGCGTGTTTGCCGCGCTGGGCCGGCTTGGGCAAAGACGCCGCGCCGCCCTGGCCGAACTGGAATTGATGCAGAGCGCGCCCCTGATGGCCACCGAACTGCTGCGCGACCAGTGGGGATTCCTGCCCGCCTGGAACGCCGATGAATGTATCGAAGACTTCGAGCTGGCGGTACGGGGCCGGGTCGCCGTGGGTAAGCGGGTGATATCGCTGCCCTGGCGGCAAGCCGCGATCCAGGATCTGCCTGCCGTCGACGCGCCAGCCGAGGACGGAGTTGCCCCCAGATTTGTTGGACCACAAGGGGATAACGGCGAGTTCGACACCCCGATCGATCCGCGTTTCCCGACGTTCCTGGCGACCAACCTCTCTGAGGCGCTGCCCGGGCCGTTCTCGCCGTCGTCGGCGTCGGTGACCGTGCGTGGCCTGCGCGCCGGCGGCGTGCGCATCGCCGAGCGACTGCGGCCCGGCGGCATAATCCAGCGGGAAATCGCGATGCGAACCGTCGCGGTTTTCGCCCACCGACTGTACGGGGCCATCACCTCGGCGCATTTCATGGCCGAAACCGTGCCGTTCGCCAAACCCGCCACGATTGTCAGCAACAGTGGATTCTTCGGCCCCAGTGTGGCGTCCCTGCCGATCTTCGGTGAGCAGCGTCCGCCATCGGAATCAAGCTGGGCCAGAAGGCAACTGCGCACCGTCCGCAACATCGGTGTATTCGGCGTCAACCTGGTGGGCCTGAGCGCCGGTTCACCCCGCGACACCCACGCCTTCATTGCCGATGTCGATCGTCTGGAGCGTCTGACCGGCGGCGACCTCGCCCAACTCGACGATCGCCGGTTACTCAGCCTGATCTTGTTGGCGCGCGATCACGTCGTGCACGGCTGGCTACTGGCCTCGGGGTCATTCATGCTCTGCGCGGCGTTCAACGTGTTGTTACGAGTCCTCTGTGGGCGCGACACCGCGCCACCGGCCGGGCCGGAGTTGGTCAGCGCGCGATCGGTGGAGGCCATGCACCGGCTGGTGGTCGCGGCGCGGCGTGACCCGACCGTGATTCGCCTGGTGGCCGAACCCGGCAGGCGACTCGATGCGCTGGCCGTGCAGGCCCCGGAATTTCATTCCGCCGTGCTGGCCGAATTGGCGCTGATCGGACACCGTGGTCCGGCGGAGGTCGAGATGCTGTCGACCAGCTACGCCGACGATCCGGAGTTGCTGGTCCGGATGGTTTCCAAGGCCATGAGCGCGCCCCCCGCACCCGAGCCACGACACCCGGTAATTCCGTTGCGGGCCAGGCCCATAGCCCTGCTGGCCGGGCGCCAGCTACGCGATCGCGAAGTCCGCCGCGACAGAATGGTGCGGGCTATCTGGGTGTTGCGCGGACTGCTGCGTGAGTACGGGCGCAGGTTGGCCGACGCCGGAGTTTTCGAGACCGCCGACGACGTGTTCTATCTGCTGGTCGACGAGCTCGATGCGCTCCCGGAAGATCCCGCGAAGCTGGTGGCCCGGCGGCGTGCCGAACAACGCCGGCTGGCCGGCGTGGTTCCGCCGACCGTGTTCAGCGGGAGCTGGCAACCCGCTACCACGTCGTCGACCGCGCTGGCCACCGGCGACACCCTGCGCGGCGTCGGCGTCTGCGGGGGCCGGGTCCGCGGCAGGGTGCGGATCGTGCGGCCCGAGACCATAGATGACCTGCAACCGGGCGAGATTCTGGTCGCGGAGGTCACCGACGTCGGGTACACCGCTGCCTTCTGCTATGCGGCGGCCGTGGTGACCGAGCTCGGCGGCCCGATGTCACACGCCGCCGTAGTGGCCCGCGAGTTCGGGTTCCCCTGTGTGGTGGACGTTCAGGGGGCCACCCGGTCCTTGCCGCCCGGAGCGCTCGTCGAGGTCGACGGCAGTTCGGGCGAGATTCGAGTGATTGAACTGGCTGCTGAAGACAACCCACCGCTTCCGGAGAGCGACCGGATCACTTAAGGTCGCCGCCGCTGCCGAACTCTATGTGCAGAGCGGTTGGCCCGCTCATGCCAAGCATCGGTTTCCATGGCCCGGGGCCGACACGGCGTGGGTTCGGGATGCGCTCTGCGAGAATCTTGAGTGCCTCGGCGAGCTCCAGTCTGGCCAGGTTCGCGCCGAGGCAGTAGTGCACGCCGCCACCGAACGTCAGTATCGCCGGCGGCGCCTCGCGGGTGATGTCGAAGCGGTCGGGATCGTCATAGACGGCGGGATCACGATTGGCCGCAAAGGTATTCACGAAAATGAAGGTGCCCGCAGGGAAGGTGTATCCGCCCAGCTCGGCGCCTTCGTTCACGGTGCGAAGCGTGCTGCACACCGCCGGTGAATGGCGCATGCTCTCCTCCACCGCGGGCATGGCCAGTTCGGGATGGTCGCGTAGCATCGCCCACTGTTCGGGGTGATCGAACAGGACCTGCATGGAAGCGCCCAACTGATTGCGGGTGGTATCCGTTCCCGCCACCAACAAGCTGGCCACCGTCATGCGCAGTTCGTCGGCATTGAGTCGGTCGCCGTCGTTCTCGGCGCGGATGAGGTCGGAGAGCAGATCGTCGGTCAGACTCTGTCGTCGTTCGGCGACCATGTCGTCGACGTAGGCGTCCAGCTCGCCCCATGCGCGGATGACGGCGGGCACTTCGTCGACGAGATTGACAGCGAAGCTGACCATCTTGAAGATCTCGTCGGCCCACAGCGAAAACTGTTGCCAGTCCTGCCGGGGCGCACCGAGCAACGCGCAGATGATCGGGATCGGATAGGGCCGGGCAATGTCGGTGACGACGTCGCAGGCGCCCGCGGCAGCGACACGATCGGCCAGTTCGTTGACCACATCGCCGATCGTGTCCTGCAGGCGCGCGGTCGCGCGCGGCGTGAACGCCTTCGATACCAGGCCGCGCAGCCGATGGTGTTCAGCGCCTTCGGCGCACATGATGCTGCCGACGACTCGGTCCCACAGCGGACCCGACGTAATACCCTGAGCCGTGAGGTGAAGGCCCGGCGGGATCACGAACCGATTGTCCCGAAGAACCGCTCTGGCGAGTTCGTAGGACAGGACTTCCGGACCCAACGGCCCGATTGCGATCGGCGCCAGCTGTTGTGCTGCCCGAATCCGGGGGTAGACCTCACGCGGAGTTTCTGTGACGTCATAACTGAGCGCGGGCAGCCCCGCGTCGAAAACGTTGGGCATTTCGATGTCGACGGTCATGACGTCTCCCTTGCAGGAATCCGCAGTGGCAGCCGTGGCAATGTGCAGGTTGGCGATGGCCACGTGATCTCGGGCCGGTATCCGTGCGAAAGCTCGAAATGGGGAATGCGGCTCAGCCATTCGGTCACGACGACGTTCATTTCCATCCGAGCCAGATGTGAACCTACGCAACGATGCGGACCGCCACCGAAGCCCCAGTGCTTGTGGACCTTGCCATCCATCACCAGGTCATCGCCGGATATCGCATCGCTGCCGTCCCGGTTGATCGCGCCGAGGCACAGCCGCACCCGAGAGCCTGCCGGCAGCGTGATACCGGCGACGGTGACATCTTCGGTCGTCACCCGCGGGACGACCGGAGCCGACGACTCCAGCCTGACAATTTCTTCGACGAAAACGCCGATTTCATCTGGGTTTTCGCGAAGTCTGGTGCGCAGGCCGGGACGTCGTGCCAACTCGAGCATTGCGGCGCCGATCGCCGAGGTGACGGTGTCCAGGCCGGCCAGCACGAAGAAAAAGGCCATTCCGAGGGCTTCGTCATCGGTGAGTGCGTCCTCGCCCACCAGCACTCGAGAAAGAACATCGTCGCCCGGATTTCGCCGATGGGCGGCGACGGCCTCGGTGAGGTATGCGAACAGCTCCAGCGCCGGTGTCAGATCCGGGGTTTCGCCGGCGGCGGCCGGAATGCTCAGTTCGATGATGGCGTCCTTCCACCTTATGAGCCGCTCCTGATCCTGCAGCGGCAGGCCGAAAAGCGTTAGAAAGACCTGTGACGGATACGGAATCGCCAGCTCGGCCATCACCTCGCACTCGTCGCGTCCGGCAATCGAGTCGATGATGTCGATCGCCTGGGCCTGAATCGACGGCAGTATCGCGGCGAGCGCGTGCGGACTGAAAAACGGCTGCAGGATCCGCCGAAACCGGGTGTGCTCCGGCGGATCGAACGCCGCAGGCACCAGCGCCAGCGGGCTGCCGACCACCTCGAATGCTTTTTTGGAAGAGAACACATTCGGATTACGCAGTGCTGCAAGTACATCCTCGCGACGAGTGAGGGCGTACCAACCGTCGCTCAATACCACCGGCCCGGCTTCTCGCAATGTGGCCCAACCGGCGCCCCGGTCGAGGGACATGGGTAGGTCTTCCAAGTCGAGCTGCGGAATTCCGCGCGAGTCATCAGCCATCACGGGACCAGCGATCACGGGACATTGGTGGACAGGAACGTCAGCGGAAGGCCGAACACCGATAAGTCGATTTCGTCGAGATAGGAGCCGTCGCCCTCGAAGTTTTGCCGGAAGCGCGTTGTCGCGCCGTAGCGCTCGGCGACGGCTTCGGCCGCCGAGGCTCCCGGAACTCGGATGACAACGGTGTAGATGCCGTCGCCGTGGCGGTCGAGGAACTCATGCACCGAAGCGGCCACCGACGCGGTTGATCCTGGTATCGGGCTGATGAGCTCGATACCCCGGTTCCAGTCCAGGTGCACGTGCAAGCCGAGTTCGGCCAGCTCCAGGTCCTCGAAGCCGAAGCCGAGATCGGTGAACAGCTTTGCCACGTCAGTATGCCGCTGTGGCGCCACGGCGAACACGACGTGATGGAGCTGTGACCATGAGTCCTGAGGCATCGAAGTCTTCCTATCGAACGTCTTATCTTGCAGCTAATTTGAGTTGGTACGGAGGACACCGCGCGGGAGTAGCAGCGGTAGGTCGTTGTAGGTGGCGATGCCGGGAGGAGCCGACACGACGGCGGGTATCGCGTTGATCGTCGGCATGGCGGTGATGGTGAGACCCAACATGATGTAGTCGTCCAACGTCTCGCCCTGGAAGTCTGGCGGCGGAAGGAAACTCAGTGTGGTCTTTATTGTCGGTTGCCCTTGAACCTCGATGGTATAGCCCATGTCCAGCGGCCAATCCGGATCCAGTGATTGACCCTTGCGCCATCGCCCGCGGATCTCGATGACCTCCCGGTCACCGACAATCCCCTTCCAGCGGACGTCCACGCCGGCGACACATCCTTTCGCGATCGTCCAGTCGCCGGGAAGATGGAGATCCTCGGTGGTCTGGGCATACTCGACTTCGCACCGCACGTCGTCGATCTCCGCTCCGAGAGCATCGGCGATCAGCAACACGCCGTCCCGGAAGATGCCGGAACCCTTTTCCGTTATCGCCGGCAGGTCCGGCTGATCGACGGGATACCCGAAGCCCATGGGTTTTTCGGTTTCGGGGGAGTTGTAGATAGTGGTGTCAGCGGATTCCAGCATGGAAACCTTGTCCACTCGGTCCGAGAGCCCGGCCGACACGATGGCGAATAGTTGAATGAAACCCGGGTTGATGCCGCTGCCGAAGATGGTTGATCCGCCCAGTTCGCACGCCTCGGCGATGTGATCACGACCCTCACCCAGGAAGTGGCCGGTGACGAAGCCCGCCGTGCCCACCACGTTAACGCCCGCACCGAGGATACGGACCAGCTCGTCGACGTTGGCGAACATCGGGTTGTAGACCACGCAGTCCGGCTTAAGCGCGAGCAGGGCCTCAATATCGTTAGTGGCCTTCACATCTAGGGGGCCGATCCCACACAATTCACCAACATCGCGCCCGACCTTGTCCGGTGACCAGGCATAGCACCCGACAAGTTGCAGCGTCGGGTTGGAGGCTATCGCGCGTACCGAACTCTTGCCGACGTTACCGGTCGTCCACTGAACGACCCGGTACGTCAACGGGTCACTCCTCTCGAGAGCACGCCACGGCCCACGATGGTGGGCAGATCGAGGAAGGTACGGATTCCTGGAGGCGCCGCACAGACCGGAGCGATCGCGTGCACCGCATGCATGGCGGTGCCCAGGCATCCCTGGTCGGTGTCGTCCTCATCGTGGATGGCGATCCGCGATTCGAGCACCATCGACGGAAGGCCCTCAACGGTGACCTTCCAACCGCGCCCGTTTGGCCAGTCCGGGGCCTGGTCGCGGCCGAGGCGGGTGATGTGTTCGACGGTCAGCGCCCGACGCCCCTCGATGATGGCCGTGTAGGCGAATCGCATCGCGGACACGGTCCCCGCCTCGATGCGGCCGGCCTTGATCTCGATCGGTTTGTCGGTCACGGCGACCTGTCGCTCCCAGACGTAATCCTCGATGGCGGCGCCAAGTCCCTCGGCCAGCAGCATCAGCGGGCCCTTGAACGACAATCCTCCGATGGCGGGTTCATCCATAAGCACTCGCTCGTCTGGCGGTTTACCGAAACCCATGACGTCGAACAGCACGAACGGAACGTCGTAGGTGGTGTAGTCCATCAGCTCCTGCACCAACAATGAATCGACTCGCCGGAACAGACCCGACATGGTCAGGGGCAGCACCTCGGCGGCCCATCCCGGCTCGATGCCGGTGCCGTGAAATGAGCTCTGCCCCGCGGCGCAGGCCGCTTCGAGCCGCTCGACGACCTCCTCGCCGCTGCTCTTCGGGTAGATCCAGGCGGTCACCGCGGTGGACACCACGTTCTTACCGGAGGCCAACAGCCGGCAGACATCATCGAGGGCGGCCGGCGGATTCCACTCGCCGGTGGGGTTGTACAGCACGCAGTCTGCGTCGAGCGCCAAGATCTCCTCGACGTCTTTTGTTGCGGTGACGCCGATCTCGCCGATACCGGCGATCTCACCCACATCTCTTCCAGCCTTTTCGTCGCTGTAGACCAGCGCTCCCACCAGTTCAAGGTCGGCGTGTTCGTGCACAGCCGCGACCGCGTGCTTGCCGACGTTGCCGGTGGCCCATTGGATGACCCGAAGCTTTCGTGTCATGGGTGCGGCACCGCCTGCTGGTGGGCCGCCTGACGAGCGAGCCGTTCGTTGTGAATCCTGACGAGTTCGCGGAATCCGAGGCGGTGATACTTCGGCACCGGCTGGATGCCCCATTGGTCCTGGGCGGTGGCCTTACCCGCGGCACCTTCGGGCGGTCCGAGCATCGGGTACGGGTGCTGGCACTCGAGCGTGTCGTTGGAGTACCTGACCTTCAGCAGTTCGCTGCAGATCTCCGTCAGGCTCAGCGTCGGATAGCCGTAGTAGACCGCCATGAACGGCAACGTGAAGGCACCTTCGATCACCAGTGCCACCAGGCACACCAAGACGGCCCGCTTGATCCATTTATGCATTCGTGCGTAGTACGGCGTCGTCCCCGGCTCGAGATCCTCGAGATCTGGGGTCGGGTCGTTTTCCTCGGTGGGTGACGGTGAAGAAGATGAAGTCATAGCAGTGCTCCTTAAACCTGTTCAGTCGGAGAAGATTTCGCGGTTAACCGTGTGCAGATACGGGATCGCGAGGAACGGGGTGATGTAGAAGATGTCGTAGAGCCACCAGCCGACGACCGGGAACACGACACCGGCGTAGCGCACGTCGGCATACATCGTCATGTTGAACACATAGGCGGACCAGATCACCACGCCCATCCAGCAGGTGACGACCATCCACTGGTGACCCCACCGCTTCATCTGCAAAAACCCGATCGCCGCGGCGACCCGCATAGAGAACACGGTGAGGATCAACCCCGCCACATAAGCTTTCTCGCCCGGCCCTGCCGCGCCGCCGACCCACAGCTCGTTGTAATGCCAGAAGTAGCCTGCGTCGAACATGTTGCCCCAGCCGACCATTAGCACCCGGTTGATCAACGTGTGGTTGGCGACCAGGTCCAGGGCCCAGCCCAGACTGTTGAGCATTCCGTCGATCAGGACCAGATAACCGATCAGGGTCACGATCATCGGCCGAACCGACAGGCCGGCGCGCAGGGCTTGGCGCTGCAGCCACACCCCGCGCATAAAAACGGGAAATCCGATGAGACCGGGAGCCCACATTCCCATCAAGGCGGCGCCGGCGATCATCCACTTATCGGCACGACGCTGAGCTTGGCGGGATTCGTCGTGGTGATCCTCAAGGCCGACCGAGCTACCTGTCTGAGCAGGCGTGGTGGATCCCTGAGATCCTTGGCCCGAACGCCGGTTGAGCAGAGGGAGATTCACAGTTCCCACCACCCTCGAGCGAATGACATATAGAGCTGGATTGCGAACATCACCAGTAAGTAGCCATAGATCGCTATTTGGAAGACGATGAGCGCCCTCTTGCGCTTCTTCTCCTGTTGGTCCATGTCGGGGCTCCTTTCTATGGCGTACTCGAGGCGTCAGCGGCGAGCAGGCTGGCCGCCGCAACTTCACGCAGACCGTCAGTGATCGCACCGTCAGTGCTCAGCGGAGCCAGGATGCAGGCTTCGGCAGCCTCCAGTTCGGTTGCACCGGAGGCGATCAACTGCGCGGCCGTCACCAACACCCTGGTCGACGGTGGCTCGAAGTGGAAGGCATCGTCGGCCGTCCGGATCGCGACCGCGCACTGGACAAGCCGCTGGGCCGAGGGCAACGGGATACCTACCTCGGCGACGATGACCTCGGCTTCGCGATCGGGAGACAGATAGTTCATCCCGAGCGTGACGAACCGCTGGCGGAAGGATGGTTTGAGCTCCTTGAGTGAGCTGCGGTAGGCGGGGTTGTACGAGCACACGAGCATGAATGTCTCTGGCGCCCGCACAACCTCGTTCGCCCGGTCCAGGTACAGGGCGCGGCGGTGATCGGTCAGCGAATGCAGAATCGCCAACGAGTCGTGCCGGGCCTCCACGACCTCGTCCAGGTAGCAGATCGCACCGGCCTTCACCGCTCTGGTGAGGGGCCCGTCGGTCCACACGACGTCACCACCGGTCACCATGAATCGGCCGACGAGATCCGAACTGGTGAGGTCGTCGTGACAGCTGATGGTCACCACGGGCCGTCGCAACAGCACACCCATGTGCTCGACGAACCGGGTCTTGCCGCATCCCGTCGGACCGGTGAGCATCACCGGTATGCGCCGGTGAAAGGCCAACTCGAACAGCTGAACTTCGTTGCCGTTCGCGAAATACGTGTCGGTGGTCATCGCTGCCTTTTTTCCGCGGGCTGGTCGTGGGTCATGCGGCGACAAGCTCACGGTGCACGTGGGCCAGCACGCGCGGGAGCTCCTCGACTCGTCGGATGCGCTGGGACCGGCGGGGCCCGAAAACTTCTGGAAGGGGGTCGACCCGGGTCGGGCCGACGCCGACGTAGTACATGCAGACGCCTGCGTCGCTGGCTTCCTCGACTGCGTGCGCCGCGTCGGCCCAGGCGTAGCGGCCCTCGTAACCCTCATCGGATATCAGGCCGTCACCGATCACAATGAGCAGGCGCCGCTCGGACGGCTGCGCCAGAAGTCGGCTCGTCAAGTGGCGCAGCGGCGCGCCGAGCCGGGTGTAGCCGCGGGTCTGCAGCCCGAGGCCGCTCGGCGGCACAAACCGGGGGTCCTCGAAGTCCTTCAGGCAGCTGACTTCGACCCGGTGTCGGGTGTTTCCGGTGAACGCGAAGATGCCGTGGCGCTCGTGGGCACGGTTCATTGCGCGCGAAAGCGCGTCGGCACAAGCCAATTCCAGTCGGAAGATCCGGCCGCCGTGCACTCCCAACGATGAACTCCCGTCCAGGAGCAGCGCGGTGGTGACGTCGCGGCTGCTGGGCAGCAGTTCGCGGAAGATACGTGGTTGACTTGCCTCGCCGGTCGCCGTGTCGACGTAGTGCCTGACGTATTGTTCGACATCCAGATCGGAGCCATCTTCGAGGCGGTTCTTCATCGCGCGATGGGTGTATTCCTCAAACCATTTCCGAAGATCGGCCGAGATGGCGCCAGGCTGGCGAGTTCGGCTGGTGTGCGCCCGCTCGAGAACCGCGACATGGTCTCGCAGGAAACTCTTCGTCCACGCGTTCCACTCGGGATACGGAATGCCCGGGCGGTGATCCGGGGTGATGTCGAGGTCGTTGTCCTGGGGTCGACTTGGCGGCGGCAGGTTGGGGTTACGCACCCCGCCGTCGCCGCCCACGGGAACCGAGTACGGCCGCGGAATCCGCTTCTGCGTTGTGGTCCAAGGCATCCTGCCGAAGCTGCGACGCAACTTGTCGGACAATCCCTGCGGCATTGTGTAGGCCGACGGCAAGCTGCCCAACAGAGGATGGACGCCTAGCCGTTGCCCCGTGGCAGCCATGGCGATTGCGCGGTTGAGCATCTCCTCGGCGCCCATGTCGCCGGACGCGATCTTCAGATCTGGCAGTACTCGTCGGATTTCGGTCAGCAGCCCGGGCCAGCTTGACGCGATCCATCCCAGAGCGACAGCGGCCTCGATGAGCGTGAGCGCACTTAGCTCCCGGGCCGACAGTTTATGCAGCCGATACGTGACAACTCGATCCTTTGACGGCGAACACTGAAGTGCGACACCGCATGTCAATGTTCTGCGCGTCCAGTCGTGAACCGTGGGCGGGTAAGGAACGTGCACATAGTCGAGCGCCGAGCTCAAGCTGAACTGGCGCTTGTCGCCGGTCACCAGGCGCACGCCCTCGCGACGCTGCTGGCTCAAGGCAACGGCCGTCACGGCGCAACTGCGCTCAATCGCCATCGCGTGCGCATCGCAGAGCTCGGCCATTACCCCTCAGAACGTGCCGATGTTGGAAAACATCCAGTACCAGAACCAGATGATCAGTCCGGTGCCGCCCCAAGCGGCGACGTAGCGGAGGATCTCCCATACCCAATCCATTTCCAGACCTCCTTATTGGCGGATCGTGCGTGCGCGACGGGGTCAGCGGGGGTCATCGGACGACCAGACCGCGTACGGCGGATGCGACCAACTTCGCCAGCATCGTGTCGCGGGTGTAGGGGTCGTCCGTGGTCGTCAGCACTCCGTAGATGCCGAGGAGGAAGAACGTCGCGCTGTAGAACGCGTCGACTTCCGGATGGATTTCACCGTCGCCGCGGGCCCGCTCGATCTCGCCGACCAGCAACACGATCACGGGATGGTCGGTCCATCCGTCAGACTGTGGGCGTGACGGTGAGAAATGAAGCGCCAGTAATTCTTTGAAGAGCGGTCGGCCGAGTAGTTGCTCTAACCCCAGCACCAGGCGGACGACCTCGGCCAACATGGTCGCCAGGTCGTGGTTCTCTGCTGCGAACCTGGCGAATTCGGCGGCGACGCGTGCTTCTTCGCGACTCTCCAACTCGAGCAGCACGTGCTCTTTGGTGGGGAAGTGAAAGTAGAAGGTGCCGTGCGCGACGCCGGCGGCGACAACGACCGCACCCACATCGGCTGCTGCCATGCCCGAACGCTTGAACTCGGCTATCGCCGCGCCCAGGATGCGCTGACGCGTCTGCAGCCGACGCGTTTCGCGCGCGGAGTGCTTGACCTGTGCCGTCATCGTGTCTTCTTTGTAGTCCTATGACTGACCTAAGTCAATACAGTAGCTCGTTAGATGCGGCGACGCTGTGCATATGTGCCTTGAGTATGCCTGGCATTTAGTCATTCTCCGATGAGAAGGCGGGCTCAGCCTGATATTAGTCAATGAGCATAGTCATTGACAATGCCATGACCGGAGATTAGAAATACAACTGCTTCGAGTGCCGGTGGCGGAAACCGGAAGGAAGACGAACCATGCTTCAGGGCCAAAAGATTCTGGTGACCGGCGCGACCGGGCAGATCGCCGGTCCAATCGCCGAGAACTTCGCCACAGACAACGAGGTCTGGTGCGCCGCGCGGTTCAGTGATCCGACGCGCAAGGCCGAACTCGAGGCGATAGGCGTCAAAACCTGTTGGTGGGACATGGATTCGGGCGACGCCTCGATGCTGCCGGACAACTTCACCCATGTGGTGCACTCGGCCTTGCACGTGAGCCCCGATTACGACGAGTCGATCACCAACAATGCCGAGGCATCGGCACTGCTGATGCAGCACTGCCGAAAAGCCAAGTCGTTCCTTCATGTTTCAAGCTCGTGCGTATACAAACGACACGCGGACCATCCGCACCATGCCTACGCCGAGACGGACCCGCTCGGCGGTCTTGCCAGCTACGCGGAGGTGTACCCGGTCATCAAGATCACGTCCGAGGGGGCCGTCCGTGCGGCCGCGCGGATGCTCGAGCTGCCAACCACCATCGCCCGGATGAACATCGGGTACAGCTGGACCGGCCACGGCGGGTTGCCCGTCATGCAGTACAACACGTTCAAGGAAGGCAGACCGTGGCTTGCCCCGATCGGCTACAGCAATATGGGTTCGCCGATCGGGGGAGAAGACATCGGCAGGCAGGCCCATCTGCTCCTCGAGGTCGCGTCCGTCCCGGCGACAATTGTGAACTGGGCCGGCAATGATCCCGTGTCCGACCGGCAGATGGGTGGCTACGTCGCGGAACTCACCGGCGTCACGCCAAGCTTCATCGAGGGCGCGATCAGCTTCGACTCCTTCGTCTCCGACAACACCCGCCGTGAGCAGCTGATCGGCAAGTGTGCGGTGCACTGGCAGGACGGGGTCAAAGACACGTTCCAACGGCTCGGGATCATATAGGCCGAGCATCCGACGACCGGGGGTGCGGTGCGTCAGTCGGAGAAGATTTCTCGGTTGACCGTGTGCAGGTACGGGATCGCGAGAAACGGCGTGATGTAGAAGATGTCGTAGAGCCACCACCCGATGACCGGGAACACGACACCGGCGTAGCGCACGTCGGCGAACATCGTCATGTTGAATACATAGGTGGTCCAGATCGCCACGCCCATCCAGCAGGTAACGATCATCCACTGGTGACCCCAGCGCTTCATCTGCAAGAACCCAATCGCCGCGGCGATGCGCATCGTGAACACGGTGAGGATCAGACCGACCTCCAACGCTTTTTCGCCAGGTCCCGCCGCGCCACCGAGCCACAGCTCGTTGTAGTGCCAGAAGTAGCCCGCGTCGAACATGTTGCCCCACCCGTTCAACAGCACCCGGGCCAGCAGACTGTGGTTGGCGACCAGGTCGAGCGCCCAACCCACTGTGTTTATCGCGGAGTCGATGATGACGAGATAGCCGATCAGGGTGACCATCATGGGTCGAACCGAGAGCCCGCTTTTTTGTGCCCGGCGCAGCAACCAGACTCCACGAAGGAACAGCGGCAGGCCAAAGACACCTAGGGCCGCGGTGCCGATCAGGAAACTGCCTGAGATGAGCCACTTGTCGGCTTGCCGCTGCGCAAGCCGCGACTCCTCCATCTGCTGGTCGAAAGAGAGTCCTGGGCGCACACTGCTCATCGGCGCCGTCGCCCCGCTCCGAACGGCGGAAGAGCGTAGCTTCAAACTTGGCCGGTTCAAGTTCCCCCTCTACGAACAGACCGGGGTGCGCCGAACTGGTGGACGCCAGAACCCGATCGGGCGCCGCCACCATAGCAAAAACTGACTACAGTCATCAAGCGTAACTCTGGAGTCTGAGGTTCGTCTCAGTCCAGCCGGGGATATGCGCCCGACGGCGATCCGTGCGGGATGCAGGGTGTGTCCGCTGGGATGTCGCACGCTCCCCGCTGCTGGTCAGCACGACGCCGCTCGAACACGATTGACTTCGACGCCAAGCGGCCCCGGCCCGGCGCGCGATCTAAGACTGCGGGAGCAGACGTCGCATGGTTTGCTGCGCGGAGCGCTTGTGCAAAGCCGTCGAGCCCCGCAATGACTGACGTGGCTCAGTTTCTTGACACAAATGTCGAGGCGCTCATACGCTCAGCGAGCGCTCAGCCGTCGCGGCTGCCGAGTTGTCGGCGACTTTCCATGCATGCAAGAGGAGGAGCAATGACGCTCACATCGCCAGCTGAGAGAACCACGCTGAAGGTGCCGGTCGACAAGAAGTATCGCGTTATCCAGTGGGGCGTAGGCAACGTCGGAACGCTGGGGCTCCGCCATTTTCTCAACAACCCCGCCTACGAATTGGTCGGAGTGCTCTGCAACCGTCCGGAAAAGGTAGGCAAGAGCGCCGGCGAGCTCGCGGGTTTCGAGCCGGGCGGCGTGCTCGCAACGAACGACAAGGAGGCCATCGAGGCGCTTGAGGCCGATTGCGTGTTCTACGCGCCGCTCTGGTCCGATCCCGATGAGGTTTGCCGTTTGCTGCGCCAGGGCAAGAACGTCGTCGCCTCCGGTGGTGCGTGGTGGTATCGAACCGAACACAGCGCCGCTGATATCGACAAGATCGAGGCAGCGTGCCTGGAGAGCGGGACATCGTTCCACGCGGGTGGGGTCAACCCCGGTTTCGCGGGAGACCTACTCGTTCTGACCCTGGCCCGAATCGTCAGCCGGATCGAGTCGATAAACATCTACGAGGTGGTGAATTTCGGCAAGGACACCTTGAAGTACCTGCATGAGATGGGCATGGGCAACACTCCGGAAGAGTTTCGGTCGGGGCCGAATCTCCTGGGGAACGCATGGCCACTATTCGCACAGTCGATGGCCATGATTGTGGACGGGCTCGGCAAGACAGTCGACAAGTACACGACGGACGTGGAGCTTGGGGTGGCCGCGCGCGACATTCATTTCGAAGGAGGGCCCGAAAGCGACATGCCGGGCTTCAAAGGCGTGATCAAGAAGGGCCAGGTCGCCTCCCAGCATCACAAGTGGACGACGTGGGTCGACAACAAGCCGTTCATCACCTTCCACGAGATGTACACGATGGACGAATACGATGCCGTCGAACCCCGGCCTGATTGGGGCGGTCACTATCACTACCGCATCGTGATCGACGGCGATGAACCCACTGAGCTGATCCTGCAAGCGCCCCCCGACCCGCAGGGCAACTATCGGAAGCCCGGCTATACCTGGACCGCAATGGGCCCCGCGAACGCGATTCCAGCTGTCTGCGAAGCCTCGCCGGGATTCATCACCCATTTCGAACTCGGGCTAATGCCGCTGCGGGGCGTCGTGCGCTAGTGGCGGTTCACGGCTTCATGCTCCGCAACGTCCTTGTGACATAGTCTTCGAGCAATGCGTCACGCGCGGGCCAGTCGTGTGTGGCGATCAAGAGAGCGTAGAGACCCAGCAGGAAAAACACCGCACTGTTCATCGGGGTGACTTCAGCGATCGGTGTCACCGCGTTCTTGAGCGTCCGCAATCTCCTGAGCGACTAAAACGATCAGGGGGTGATCCCGGCCGTCCTCAGCAGGCGGCCGGGTTTGCGAGAAGTGCGCCGCCAGAAAGTCTTTGAACAGCATGTCGCCTAGCCGGCTTTCCAATCCCATCACCAGGCGCGCAGCTTCGCGCAAGGCCGAGGCAAGGTCATGCTTCGACTTCAGGAGTTGTGCGAACTGCTTGGCCATGCGATCTTCTTCGCGACGCTCCAGCGCCAGCAGCACATGCTCCTTGGTTGGGAAGTGAAAGAAGAACGTGCCGTGGGCGACGCCGGCCGCGGCTACAATGGCGCTGACGTCGGCCTCGGCCATGCCGGTCCTCTTGAACTCCGCAATGGCCGCGCCCATCAGTCGCTCTCGCGTCTGCAAGCGCTTTGCTTCACGCGCGGATAGCTTGTCCGCCACAGCCATTCGTTTCCCTCTCGCAGTTGACCCGACTCATCAACAAACCAGAATACTATCTCGTCGCGCACCAGGCCCGGAGTATCGTCGTTGACTTAAGTCAGCTTAGGCTCTTAGATTGAGCGGTGCACACCCCGCGCTGAATCAGGAGGAGCCGGCATGGCACTAGAGCAGTTCAGGCTCGACGGACAGGTCGCGATCGTCACGGGCGCCGGCCGTGGCGTCGGGGCCGGCATTGCTCGAGTGCTGGCAGAGGCTGGCGCCACGGTTGTCGGCACCGCACGCACCGAGTCCGAAATCGTTGGCTCGATTGAGGGCATTGAGGAGACTGGCGGCAAGGGGCTGGCGCTCGTCGCCGATGCGATAAGCCGTTCTGACGGTGAGCGTGTCGTCAACACCGCCATGGAGCGCTTCGGCCGGATCGACATTCTCGTCAACAACGTCGGTGGCTCCACGTACGCGCGGTTTCTGGACATCACGGATGAAGATTTCCGACACACCTTCGACTGGTGTGTAACCTCCGCGTTCATCATGAGTCAGCTGGCGGCCCCGCATATGCTCAGTGCCGGACACGGTTCCATCGTCAACATCTCGTCGGGTTCCGCCCGGTTCGGCATTCGCGCGTTGACCGCCTATTGCGTCGCCAAGGGTGCCCTCGAAGCGCTCACGCGCGCCATGGCGCAGGAACTCGCGCCGAAGATCCGAGTGAATGCCATCGCACTTGGGTCGTTTGCCACGGACGGGCTGCGGAGCAGCCTGGACTTGATGCCCGGGTCACTGGAAAAGATGCAAGAGGCGACACCTTTGCATCGGCTGGGCGACGTCGAGGACCTGGGACGGCTCACGGTGTATCTGTGTACGCGCGACTGTTATGCCACCAACGCGACCTTCCACGTCGACGGCGGCATCGACTCGAACAATTCGCCACTGCCGATACCCGACTACTGATCGTCTGTGCCGCAACCGAATCCAAACTCACGACGGGAGACCATGCGCAGAGTGATCCAATTCTCCACCGGCAACGTAGGGCGGCACTCGTTGCGGGCCATCATCGGAAGGCCGGATCTAGAACTGGTCGGCGTACATGCCGCCGGCTCGGCGAAGATCGGTCGGGATGCAGCCGAGCTTTGCGGGCTGGACCAACCGACGGGCATTATCGCCACCGACGATGTCGATGCCCTGGTAGACCTCGGCGCCGATTGCGTGGTCTACACATCCCAAGGCGAGACCCGGCCCATGGAGGCGATCGGCCAGATGGCCAAATTTCTAGCGGCGGGCACCAACGTGGTAGGTACCTCGATGGTCTGGCTGGTCACTCCCCACCATGCCGAAGACTGGCTGCGGGTTCCGTTGGAGCAAGCCTGCGAGGCCGGCGACACCTCCCTCTACGTCAACGGAATCGACCCGGGCTTCTCCGGCGATACATTGGTGCACTCTGCAGTTAGCCTAGCGACCCGCGTCTCTTCGATCACGGTGCAGGAGATTTACGACTACGGAAACTTCGATGATGCCGAATTCGCCGGTGCCGCAATGGGCTTCGGAATGACTGAGGACGACGACCCGCCGATGCTGTTCCTGCCCGGAGTCGTCGTGTCGATATGGGGCGGTCAGGTGCGCAGTCTGGCGGATAATCTCGACATCAAACTCGACGAAGTGCGCCAGCGCACCGAACGCTGGTTCACGCCGGCGCGGATTGAGTGCACCATGATGACGGTGGAACCCGGGCAGATGGCCGCGGTTCGGTTCGCCACCGAGGGAGTCCGAGACGGCGAACCGGTGATCACCCTCGAGCATGTTACCCGGCTCACCTCCGCCGCGGCGCCTGACTGGGAGTTCCCACCCGAAGGTCATACCGGCGTACACCGTGTCGTGGTAGAGGGCGAACCGCGGGTGGAGATAAACACCCACGTCTCCCATCCAGTTCTCGATTCCACTGACGCCGGCTGCATCTCGACGGTGGCTCGGGTGATCAACGCGATCGAGTGGGTGTGCCGCGCACCCAAAGGTTTGATCGCTGTGGAGGACATTCCCCAGTCGGCGATCATGCGCGGCCTGATGTGGAACTAGCCTTGGGACACATGACGACATCACCCCCGGGACGCGTTGCCGGTAAACGCATTCTAATCACCGGCGCTGCCCGCGGACTGGGCCGCAGCCATGCGCTGCGGCTTGCCGAGGAAGGCGCGGACCTCATCCTGGTCGACATCTGCCAATCCTTGCCGCAGATCGAATATCCGTTGGCCACTGAGGAGGACCTCGCCGAGACGGTACGGCTGGTCGCGGAGGTCGGCCGCCGCTGCGTGAGTCGTGTCGTCGATGTCCGCAACGACGCCGAGTTACGCGAGGCGGTCGATGACGGCGTTGGCGAGATCGGGGGTCTGGACGGTGCAGTGGCCAACGCCGGTGTGCTGACGGTCGCGCCCTGGGACAGAACGACTCTCGACGACTGGCGCACGGTGGTGGACGTGAACCTCATCGGAGTGTGGAACACCTGCGCGGCGGCGATACCCCATTTGCTTGAGCAGGGGGGCGGCAGCCTGGTTAACATCAGCTCCGCGGGCGCCATTAAAGGCTTCCCGCTACAGACTCCTTACACAGCCGCAAAGTATGGAGTCGTCGGTCTGACGTTGGCGTTGGCCAACGAATTGGCTGCCCAGAACGTGCGTGTCAATTCTGTGCTTCCCACGGGTTGCCACACCGGCATGATCCCCCCGTCATTCGGGCCCATCCTGGGCGAGGAGAGGACCGACCTGATCCCCATCTTTATCAATGCGATGCCCACTCCGGCCGTGGAGCCCGCCGACGTCAGCAACGCAGTGCTGTTCCTGCTATCCGATGAGTCCAGGTGGGTGACGGGACTGCAATTCAAGGTCGACGCCGGGGTAACGATCAACTGACCCTACGGCTTGCATCCCTTACACGCGCCAGCTGCTGGGTTCGGAAATACGAAGAGCCGGCGCCGGGGGCAGCGGCTGCCGTCCATTGATCGATATCGCGTCGACGATGAGGGCGACATAGCGTCGCCAGCCATCGCTGTCTGAATCCATCGTCGACAGCACGCTATAGAGCATCGCGATCAGGCGCGGTACGTCATCGGCGACCAGATCGGCACGGACCCGGCCGGCCCGCTGGCCTCGGCTGACAATGTCGTCGAGCGCTTCATTCAGCGAGTTCGAGATGTCGGAGGTCAGCGACCCGGCGCGGTGCGCGGCGGTCAGCAGGTTGTGCTCGCGGGCGCCAAGCGATATCGCCGCTTCGATCAGTTGGGTGAGGCCGAGCAGCGGGTCGGTGGTGCGGCGGGCGGCTTCGATCGCCGGCGTGAGGTCCTCGGCGATGCTTTGATCCAGGGCGGCCCGGACCAGGTCGGCCTTGGCCGGGAATCTGCGGTAGAGCGTTCGTTCACCGACTCCGGCGCGGCGGGCGACGGCCTCAACGGGTGCATCCGCCCCGAGCTCGCTGTAAACCTCGCGCGCGGCGCACAGAATCCGTTCAACGTTACGGGCCGCGTCCGCTCGCAACGGCCGGTCTTCAACGGCTGTCATCGTTCCAGCCTAACTGACAGTTGACTGCCAATCAGATCGAGTTCTAGGCTCGTACAACTGGCAGGCAACTGACACTTCATGGGAAACGCTGGTCATGTCAACAAATTCCGAACTCCGCTCCGAGGTCGATCTTCCTGTGCTTCCGGTGCCGCGGGCCGCGCAATGCCCGCTTGCGCCGCCGGCCGAATTCGCGAACTGGCGAGAAGAGCCCGGACTACGACGGGCGATGTTCAACGGCAATCCGATCTGGGTTGTGAGCCGCTACGAGGACATCAGGGCAGCGCTGGTCGATCCGCGCCTGTCCGCCAAGACCATTCCCGACGCGATCATGCCGTCTGACGCCGACAACAACATCCCGGTGATGTTCGCCCGGACCGACGATCCCGAACATCATCGGTTGCGCCGCATGCTGACCAGCAACTTCACCTTCCGGCGTTGCGGAGCGATGCGACCGCAGATCCAGGAAATGGTCGACCACTATCTCGGCGAGATGATCGGCCGCGGGCCGCCGGCTGACCTGGTGCGCGACTTCGCCTTGCCGGTTCCGTCAATGGTGATCGCGCTGCTCCTGGGGGTCCCCCCCGAAGATCTCGGGCTCTTCCAGCGGAAGACCGCTGTCGGGTTGGACCAAAAGTCCTCCGACGAGCAAAAGGCGCAGGCCTTCGGTCAAATGTATGCCTACATACGGGAGTTGGTGAAGCGCAAAGAGCGGGAACCTGGTGACGATTTGATCAGCCGCCTTGTCACGGAATACGTCGCGACCGGCCAAACTCGATCATGCGACCACCGCCATGACAAGCGTGATCATGATGCAGGCCGGCCACGAAACCACCGCCAACATGATTTCGTTGGGAACAGTTGCGCTGCTGCAGCATCCCGACGTGTTCGAGCGGCTCGGCCAGACCGACGATGCTGCCGTCGTCGCGAACATCGTCGAAGAGCTGATGCGCTACCTCACCATCGTGGAGAGCCAGGTCGATCGCGTGGCGACCGAAGACCTGACCATTGGGGGCCAGTTGGTCCGCGCCGGGGAATTCGTCGTGATGAATCTGCCCGCTGGAAATTGGGACAGCGACTTCGTCGACAACCCCGACACCTTCGACGTCGAGCGAAACACCCGTGGGCACTTGGGTTTCGGTTATGGCGTGCACCAATGCATCGGACAGAACCTGGCCCGCGTCGAAATGCAGGTGGCATTCGCCACGTTGGCCCGGCGCCTGCCCGGGCTGAAAGTGGCGGTCTCGCCGGATACGCTGAGCTTCAAAGCATCCGCCATTTACGGCATGAAGGAGCTTCCCGTCACCTGGTGACGGCGGCCGTTATGGGGATTCAGTGACTCCGATGAGTTTGTCGTCCAACGAGCTGCGCTTCGACGAGCAGATTGCCGTGATCACCGGCGCCGGGGGTGGCTTGGGCAAACAGTACGCGTTGCTCCTGGCATCCCGTGGCGCGCGCGTCGTCGTCAACGATACGGGTGGGTCGGTGACCGGGGATGGCTCGAACAGCGAGGCCGCAGACGCCGCGGCGGCGGAAATCCGAGAGCGCGGCGGTCAGGCTGTCGCCGACAGCCACAGCGTGACCAGCCCAGAAGGTGCGCACGCGATCATCGACACCGCCGTTCGCACCTGGGGACGAGTGGGCATCGTCATCAACAACGCCGGCATTGTCGGTGACGCGGTGTTCGAGGACATGACCGCCGATCGGCTCGAACCGCTCCTGGATGTGCACTTGAGGGGCGCGTTCTACGTGACGAGGCCGGCCTGGAAAGTCATGCGCGAGTAGGGGTATGGCCGCGTACTCAACACCTGCTCGGCGGCCGGGATCCTCGGCGCAACCGGTATGAGCAATTACGGCTCGGCCAAGACCGGATTGATCGGCTTCACCCGGGTTCTCGCCGCCGAAGGCGCCAACCAGAACATCAAAGTCAATGCCATCGCACCGATCGCCTACACGCGGATGTTGGCGCATTCCGTTGACGGCGCCGACCAGCCGGGCGACGCAGCGGCGCAGGCCGTATTGGATGACCTAGTGAGCCGATACCTTCAGAAGTTGGACCCGACGCTGGTGGCTCCGGTGGCGGCGTTTCTCACGCACCGCGGTTGTCCGGTGTCAGGCGAGATCTATACCGTTGGTGCGGGACATGTCTCGCGGTTTTTCATCGGCAGGACGAAGGGCTTCTACAGTCCGGCGCTATCCGTCGAGGATGTGCGTGATCATCTCGAAGAGATCCGCGACGAAGCCGGCTACACCGTGCCGGGCGGACCCGCGGACGAGATGAGCGAGCTCTTCGCGACGATTATGGCGAACTGAGGTCCCGAAGACGTCCTGCCGTCCCGGCCAGGGATCCGAGCCGTACTTAGGACTTAGGAGTACTCGCCCAGTGCGAAGCACCACCAGACAGGGATTGCCGTCGTAGGTTTCGCCGACCTGCGGCACCGCAACGATGTTGGGATGGCCGGTCAGTTTGGCCGTCGCGCGCTGTTCGCATTCGAACCGGGGACGGTTCTCGTCGAGGTCGATTGTCAAGACCTTGACCGCCACCAGCCGATCCAACTCGACCTGGGTGCAGCGATACGCCACACCGAACCACCCCGGCCAGTGTGCACCGCGTCGTCAAAGCCATCGGCGCTTAGCCAGGTGACGATGGGATTACGCGCGCCATGCCGTGTCATCACGTCGCGACCCATCAACGAGGTCAACCACGTACCCGCTTACCAACGCGATATCGCAGCTGCCCGGTAGGGAACGGCCTACACTGCCGGAGGATCACGCGATCAAGCGCACACCACACCGCCACTGCCCATGGGTTTGGCCAGGATTTGCGATCTGAGGTATGTCCCATGACAACTGAAGCCCCGGAAAAGTCCATCTCGGGAGATCGTCATCGTCAGGCCGGCGGACCCCCGAGCGAGCTGGCCGGCGGTCAAAGCTTTTGGTGCGTCTCGACGGCGACGCGATACACCGGGATCGATGTCAAAGGATTTCTGCCGACTGTTAAGCGGATTGCCAGCACCGACGTTGGCCATGCCGCCGTGTCGCCGGTCCATCACACCGCGGTGCAGACCGTCCTGCCGCATGGACGGGAAGCGTTGCGGCAGCGGTATTTAGACGATTTGCTGGCGGGCAGCACTATCGGAGCCCTCGCCGTCAACGAGCCCGACGTATCCAGCTCGAATCCGCACCCCTGCATCGAGGGCAGCATCGGCAACTTCGCCAACATGGTCGCGTTGCGTTGCCGGATGGCTGACGACCCCGCTTTCGCGGACCTGGTGATCCGCGCCCGCGACGAGATCCGGGAGGTTGTCGACAACTCGGCAGTGTCGTTCCCGGAAGTGGTCAACGCGGCGCACCCGGAGCGCGTCGGTACCCGCAACCCCATCTTCCAAGCCGACGTGACCCTCTGCGACGGCGACGTCATGCCGCTGCAATTCGAAGGTATCTACGTCCAATACTGGCTGGTCCGGCCCCCTGCCGTGAAAGGAGCTGTTCGAGAGGAAGGGAAGATCGTTTGACTATGAGCTCACCGCTGCTTCGCGTGTTTTGCTTCCCGTTCGCGGGAGGAAGCGCGACGGTGTACAGCGAATGGCCTCGCATGCTGCCGCCCTACGTGAAGGTGGTGCCGATCGATTACCCGGGTCATGGCCGCCGTTTCGGGCAGACCCCGTTGGCCGCCGTCGATCAGATCGTGCGGGTTCTTGCCGGAGAAATCCTGGCCGACCTCGACACGCCATTCGCGCTGTACGGCCACAGCATGGGCGCGTTGGTCGCCTTCGAGCTGGCCCGCGAGCTGCGGCGGCGCGGGGCTCCGCTGCCGGTAAAGATCTACGCCTCGGCGACGGTGGCGCCGGTCAGCCCGGAACACGACGCGCCCGGTGAGGATATTTCGGCGATGACCGACGACGAGCTTCGGGCTCGCCTAGTCGAATTGGGCGGTACCCCCCAAGAGATATTGGACAGTGCCGACCTCATGGAACTGATGCTGCCGATCGTGCGCGCCGACATGGCGGCCTGTGAGGACTATGCATACCGTCCCGAAACGCCGCTGCCGTGCCCGATCACGGTGCTGGGTGGCGCGGACGACGACACGTTCGATCAGTCCGAGCTGACCCTCTGGGGGGAGGTGACCAGCAAGTCGTTTGATGTGGTCACCCTGCCAGGAGGGCATTTTTTCCTGCGCACCCACACTGCCGCGCTGACGAAATGGCTTGGCGAAGACATCCGCAAGATGCTCGGAATCCCCCTTTGATGCCATGGGCGTATCACCGGTCGTAGAATCGCCGCTACGTGATTTCGACAAGGCGGGCGACGAGGCCCAATGATTGGCTGAGATGACGATCGACACCGGTCTGAAGACGCAGCGAGGCGTGCGCAATCCCCGCAATCCGATTGTCATGCAGCTGGGCGCGGACGGCTTCGAGGATGCGGTGGAGATCGGCCGCGGTGGTTTCGGGGTGGTATATCGCTGCACGCAAGTGGAATTGGATCGTGTCGTCGCGGTAAAGGTCCTCACCGTGCATCTGGACGAGAACCGCCCCCGGTTTCAGCGTGAGCAGCGTGCGATGGCGCGATTGACCGGGCAACCCAACATCGTCGCGGTGCTTCAGGTCGGCGAAAGCCACGACGGCCACCCGTATCTGGTCATGCCCTATTGCCGGGGGGGTTGCATCCAAACCGAAATCACCAAGCTGGGCCGGTTACCGCTGGAGGACGCGCTGCGGGTGGGCGTCAAGATTTCCGCGGCGTTGGAATCCGCGCACCGGTTGGAGATCGTGCACCGTGACGTCAAGCCATCCAACGTGTTGCTGACGGAGTACGGTGAGCCTGTCCTGACCGATTTCGGCGTGGCACATATTGCGGGCGGGTTCACGACGGGGACCGGCGTGCTCACCGGCTCGCCTGGGTTCACCGCCCCCGAAGTAATTCGCGGTGACGCGCCCGATCGCGCCTCCGATGTTTACGGTTTGGCCGCGACCCTGTTTTGCGCGCTGAGTGGACACCCGCCATTCGAGCGCCGCGGCGGCGAGTCGGTGACGGCGCAACTGGCGCGTATCGGCGTCGAACCGATACCCGATCTGCGCGAACATGGCGTTCCCGTGGACGTCGCCGACGTCATTGACAAGGCGCTATCTCGGGACCCGCGAGATCGGCCCGCAATGGTCGAGCTTGGTGAAGCGCTGCAGAACCTCGAGGCGGATCACGGCCTGGCTATCGACGAGATGGCGCTGCAGGACGCCACAGGAACCGGCGAACGAGCCCAGCGCTCGGTGCCGTCGACATCGGTCGGCCGGGCCCGCGGAAATCTGCCGGCACCACTGGCCAGCTTTGTCGGGCGCGCTGCGGAGATCGCGGAATTGTGTGCGCTGCTGCGCAGTTCGCGCCTGGTGACGCTGGCAGGCGTCGGCGGCGTCGGCAAGACCACGCTGGCCGTGCACGCCGCGCGCAACCAGGTGCCACATTTCGACGACGGCGTGTGGCTGGTCGAGCTGGGCGAGCTCAGCGACGGTTCGCTGCTGACCGGGGTCGCGGCCAGCGCGTTGGGTATCCGCGATCAAATCGCCAGGCCACTGGCCGACGTGATGGTTGAAACGCTCGCCGAGCGCAACGCGCTGGTCGTATTCGACAACTGCGAACAGGTCATCGACGACGCCGCTTCGCTCATTGCGACACTGCTGGCGGGTTGCCCACAGTTGCGGATCGTCGCGACCAGCCGCGAAGTCCTCGGCATCACCGGCGAAACCGTCCTGCCGTTGTCCCCGCTACCCTATCCCGACACCGACTCGATACCCAGCCGCGCCAAGCTGGCCCGATACGACGCGGTCGCGTTGTTCGTCGAACGCGCCCGCACCGCCGAGCCGAGCTTCACCCTGACCCAGGACAACGCCGCCGCCGTCGCGCGCATCTGCGCCCAACTCGACGGCCTGCCGTTGGCGATCGAGCTGGCCGCGGCCCGCCTGCGGGCCATGTCGGTCGATCAGATCGCCGATCGGCTATCCGACCGCTTCAAGTTGCTGACCCGGGGCAGACGCGGTGCACCCACCCGTCAGCAGACGCTGAGCTGGTGCATCGGATGGAGCTATGACCGCTGCACGCCACGAGAGCAACGACTGTGGGCGCGCCTGTCGGTGTTCGCCGGCAGCTTCGAGCTGGGCGCCGCGCGAGAGGTTTGCGCCCAGGGCATCTCGGAAATGTCGAACATGTCTCGCGAGGATCTGATCGATGAACTGTGCGCCCTGGTGGACAAGTCGATCCTGATCCGCAACGAGGACGACGGTGTGGTCCGGTTTCGGCTACTGGCCACGCTGCGTGAGTACGGCAAGATGCACATCAGCGACGCCGACGAGTACCCACTCCTGCAACGGCGCCACCTCGGCTGGTACCAGCAACTGTTGCGAGACGCCTTCGATCAGAACTACAGCAAGCATCAAGTCCGTTGGCACAGGTGCCTACGCCGGGAGATGTCGAACCTGCAGGAGGCGCTGCAATTCGGGCTGGAAGATGCTCCGACGGTGGCGCTGGAGATGGCCGGCAACATGCGCCACATATGGGCCACCACCGGGATGCTCGAAGAGGGACGCCGCTGGCTCGAGCGGGCATTGGACGCCACCCCCGCGGAGCCGACCCCAGAACGGATGAAAGCCGTTGCTGCCGTGGCGATGTTCGCCGATCTGCAGTTCGACTGGCCGACGGCGGCAAGGCGCGTGAACGAGGCGCGTGCACTCCTCGAGGTGGTACCCGACCCCGTGACGAGCGGCCTCATTGACTGGAGCGAGGGGTTCGGCGCCCTGCTACGCGGGGAAATCGACCAGGCACAGGCGTGCGCCGAGCGGGCGCTGGCCGGCACCCAGGACTTCGAGGTTCACAATCTGTCGATGACGCTGATGGTTTTGCGGTTCCTGATCGCGGGCGACGCGGAATCGGCATTGCGTTGGTCGGAGAAGGCGCTCGAGTTGTCAGAATCACGCCGCGAGACGGTGGCCCGGTCATACATGCTGGGTTGCGTCGGGGTCAGCCGGTTCGCGCTCGGTGACCTGGAGCTCGCCGAGAGCGTCCTGAGCGAAGGTCTGCGGGTGTGCCGGCTCATCGACTATTCCTGGACCGGTGCCCAGATCCTGGAGATCTTGGCATGGGTGGCCGCGGCGAAGGACGATCCGCTACGTGCCGTCGTCTTGATGGCGGCTTCCACGTCGGTCAGCCAAGCCAGTGGCACTTCGTCAACCACCATCGGTATCGCCGGGCTGTTCCACGAGCAGTGCCACGGCCAAGTACGCCAGCAGCTGCCACCAATCGAGTTTGAGACCGCATCAATCGAAGGCGGTTCGCTCACCTTCGACGAGGCGGCCGCATTCGCGTTAGGCGAATACTTCTAGACAGGCGCAGAAGTAGGACCAGCCCAGCCTCGTCGAGCGTGAATCCTACGGCGCGACACGCGACACGGCGTCGCCCGATTCACACTCGCCGATGCCGGGCCGGGTCTGCTCATCTAGGGCGGACCCGTCGGGCGTAAGCCGAATCCCCATACACTTCAAGCTCTTTCGACTCTATCTGGCTCTGTGGGTCGTTGCCGGCATAGGGGACAGGTTCACCTCCTCGTCGGGATCCGCACACAGATGTGACCGGAAAGGAAACGTTGACATATACCCTACCATGGTATACTATTGCTTCAAGCCCAAAGGGTGGCAGAACGATTGGCGGACATTAGGCAGACATGAGAAAGGTGAGCCCGATGAAGACTCCAACCAAGACCTCGCTCGCACTGTTCGGTGGCGCGGCCGCGCTCGTTATTGCGGCCGGCGGCGGGATCGCGGCGGCCAGCACCACGACCACGGCGACAGGGCCGACGACCCCTTCGGTCAGCGTGGCGCCGGAGGCCCCGGCCGTTCCCGTGGTGCAGAACAATGTTCCAGCACCCGCTGGTTCCGGCGTTCACATCGCCACCCTGGTCGGCTGCATCGGCGGCCTGAACTGCTAGGACCAAAGTCGCGTGTGGGGGTTACGCGCCTCAGCAGCTGAACGCGGTGCCGACGCCGTCGGGCGCCGGCACCGACCGCAGGCAACCGAACGGTTCGATGCCCGCGGCACTGAACCGCACCGCCGACTGGTGGGCGTAGTTCACGCAAAACAGCCCGGCTTGGTCGGCGCGGCAGCGGTAGTCGTCATATGACAACGAGTCCCCGTTGGCCAACTCGGGTCCGTTGCCGTTGACGAACGGACCCGGATCGCCGCGAGTCTGCCCGACCTGCAGGTTCACGCCGTCGAAGTTGACCCAGCCGCCTTTCCATTCGCCGTAGGCCGTTGCGGGCCGGGGTGGCGGATTGGTCAGGTTGACCAGGCACGCCAGTGCGCTGCCGGTGTGCTTGGCATCCGTCGTGCAGACAACCGAGTCGGCCGCCGACGCGGCATTGGCGGTGAAGGCGATGTCGTTACCCAGCGGGGTGGTGACGCCGTCGCGTACCGCGTCGTGATAGCGGGCGGGATCGGCCGGATGCGCGGCTTCGATCCAGGCGATGACGTCCGAGATCGCCGCCCCGGCGGCCGGCGCTGAAGACGCTGACGACGGCGCCGGCGGTTTGCTCACCGAGGGGGAGGTGGCCGTCGATGAGGAAGTCCCAGCGGATGCCCCGGTGCTGGTTTGGGTTTGCTCGGTGTGGTTGCTACCCGCGTGGGAGCATCCGGCAACCAGCAACGGCACTGCGATCAGTGCGGCGATCCGCATTCCGTCAGGCTAGCCGCCACCCACCGGATTTATGCGCTGCGCGCGCCCTACGTACGTAGTGTCGGCTACCGTCGGGTTATGCATGAGCGCACCGTCCGCGCGCACACCACCGCCGGCATCGTCGAAGGCTTCACCCGCGACGGCGTGAACCGCTGGCGATCCATCCCATATGCTCGGCCGCCGCTGGGGCGGCTGCGGTTCCGGGCGCCGCGGCCCGCACAGCCCTGGTCGGGCGTGCGGCACTGTCATGGCTTCACCAACTGTGCGCCGCAGCAACGTCGCTACACCATGCTCGGCGTCGGCAGGTACCAGCCCATGAGCGAGGACTGCCTCACCCTCAACGTCGTCACACCCGAGGTCGCCAGCGCGGAACCGCTGCCGGTCATGGTGTTCATCCACGGCGGAGGGTACATCCTGGGCAGCTCGGCAACCCCGTTGTACGACGGCGCCGCGCTGGCACGGCGCGGTTGCGTGTACGTATCGGTCAACTACCGGCTGGGCGCGCTGGGATGTCTGGATTTGTCGTCACTATCGACGCCGGACATCAGGTTCGACAGCAATCTGTACCTGCGCGACCTGGTGCTGGCCTTGCAGTGGATCCGAGACAACATCACGGAGTTCGGCGGTGACCCAGGCAATGTCACCATCTTCGGCGAAAGCGCGGGCGCGTGCATAACCGCCACGCTGTTGGCGGTGCCCGCCGCCGAAGGCCTGTTCACCCGGGCGATTTCGGAAAGCCCGGCCAGCGGCCTGGTGCGCCCGAAAGAGATTGCCGCCGAGTTCGCGACGCGATTCGCCAGCTTGCTGGGCGTGCGCACCCAGGACGCCGCCAATGCGCTGATGCAGGCGCCCGCGGCGCAACTGGTGCAGACACAACACCGCCTGATCGATCAGGGCATGCAGAAGAGGCTGGGCGCCTTCCCAATTGGACCGGTTATCGGCGACGACTACCTGCCCTTGGACCCGGTGGAGGCGATGCGGTGCGGCCGGGCGCATCGGGTGCCGCTCATCGTGGGCACCAACGCCGAAGAGGGCCGCTTGTTCACCCGCTTCCTCGGCATGCTGCCGACCAACGAATCGATGGTCGAAGAGCTGCTGGCCGACGCGGAACCAGCTGCCCGCGAACGCATTACCGCCGCCTACCCGGATTACCCCGCATCGTCGGCATGCATCCAGCTAGGCGGCGACTTCGCCTTCAGCTCGGCGGCGTGGCAGATCGCCGAGGCCCACGGCGGCCACGCGCCCACTTACCTGTACCGCTACGACTACGCTCCGCGCACGCTGCGCTGGTCGGGCTTTGGAGCCACCCATGCCACCGAGTTGCTTGCCGTCTTCGACGTCTATCGCACCAGGTTCGGCGCACTGCTGACCGCGGCGGCCGACCGGCGCCCCGCGCTGCGGGTCAGCAACCAGGTGCAACGGCGCTGGCGGTCCTTCAGCCGCACCGGAGCGCCGGGCGAAGACTGGCCGGCCTACACCCCCGTCGACCGCGCAGTCATGGTCTTCGATCGCAAGTGCCGCATCGAGTTCGATCCTGACCCGCACCGCCGGATGGCATGGTACGGCTTCTCGCTGGCACGCTGACCCTCATGGCCCCTAACACCGAGCAAGACACCGGCCGCGTCATCGAACGACCCAGTGACCTCACGGCCTCGTGGTTGACCACGGTGATCGGGGATGAAGTCGCCGATTTCGCCGTGGAGCGCATCGGCACCGGCCAGATGAGCGAGTGCTATCGCGTCCTGCTGACCTACTCACAATCCGGCGGGGCACAACCCGGCGGGCCGGAGTCGGTGGTCTTGAAGGTCGCGGCCACCGATCCGGTGAGCCGGCAGACGGGATCGGCGCTGGGCCTCTATGAGCGCGAAGTTTGCTTCTACCGCGACATCGCGCCACGGCTCGGCGGGCCGATAGCGCCCTGCTACCACGCCGCGGTCGACGCCTCGACAGGGGCATTCGATCTGCTGCTCGGCGATGCCGGACCGGCGGTCACTGGCGACGAAATTGCCGGTGCGACAACCGAACAGGCCGGACTCGCTGTTGTCGAGCTGGGACGGCTGCACGGGCCGCTGCTCGGCGATACCGCGCTGGCCGAGGCGCCGTGGCTCAACCGTGAGGCGCCGCTCAACCAGGCCATGATCACCCCGCTCTATGCCGGTTTCATTGACCGTTACGGCGACCAGATCGCACCGGAGCACCGCCTGGTCTGTGAGCGTCTGGTGGCCGCGTTCGACGGGTACCTGGCCGGGGAGGCGGGGCACATTCAGGGCCTGGTGCACGGCGACTATCGGTTGGACAACATGTTGTTCGGCACCGCCGGCGCCGATCGGGCATTGACGGTGGTCGATTGGCAGACCGTGTCTTGGGGCCCGCCGATGACCGACCTGGCGTACTTCCTCGGCTGCGCCCTGCGGACGCAGGATCGTCGTGCGCACTATGACGCCTTGCTGGGCGCCTATCACGAGGCGCTCGGTCCAGGGGCGCCGATCACCCTCGACGAGGTCCGCGAAGGTGTGCGCCGGCAAAGCTTTTTCGGTGTGATGATGGCGATCGTCTCGTCAATGCTGGTGGAACGCACCGAGCGAGGCGACCGGATGTTCATGACGATGCTGCAACGGCACTGCGATCACGTGCTGGACACCGACGCATTGGCCGCCCTCCCAGTTGCCGCGCCGAGCGCGGCAGTGCCGGAGCCGCTGCGGCCGTCGGAATCCGACGAACAAGCACACGCCGCAACGGACGAACCGCTGTGGAGCGAGAGCTGGTATGCCGACTTCGTCGACGCGGCACAGGGAGTGGGCGGTTGGTTCCGGATCGGCCTGGTGGCCAACCAGCGCGCGGCGTGGGTTCACGTGCTGCTGTGCGGACCCGACCTGCCGACCGTGGCCGTCGTCGATTGCGAAGTCCCGCTGCCCGCAGACCCGTGGGTGTTGCGCTCCGACGCCTTCGAGATCGGTCACTCCGCCAGCGCGCCGCTGCACACCTATCGTTTCGACGTGCGGGCGCGAGCTCAGGCTTACCCGGACCCGTCGGCCTTGTTACGCGGGGAGCCGGGAACCCCGGTCGAGATGACCATGAATTTGGCGTGGACCACCGACGGCACCCCGTACAAGTACCGGATGACGACGCGCTACGAGATCCCGTGCACCGTCTCGGGCACCGTCACCATCAACGACAGCACTTACCGGCTCGACTCGGTTCCCGGGCAGCGCGACCACTCATGGGGAGTGCGCGACTGGTGGAGCATGGACTGGGTGTGGAGCGCGCTGCACCTCGATGACGGGACCCACCTGCACGGCGTGAACATACGGATTCCGGGCGTCGGAGGCTTCAGCGTCGGCTACGTTCAAGACCGCGCGGGCAAGGTCACCGAACTGCACACCGTGGACACCCGGGAAGCTTTCGGCGCCAATGGGTTACCGCTGAACGCGACATTGAATTTGGAGCCTGCAGAGGTCACCGCCAACGTTGACGTCGCGGGAAATGCACCGGTTCGGCTGACCGCCGTCGATGGACGGGTGAGCCAGTTTCCGCGGGCCTGGGTCACGGTCAGCACTGCGGACGGCCGCAGCGGCGTCGGCTGGATGGAATGGAACCGCAACCTGCCATAGCCGTCGGCGCGAGCCCGGCCCCCGCGACGCAATCACCCGTCGTGGTGATGGGGGTTTCCGGATCGGGCAAGTCGACGGTGGGTGCCGCGCTCGCGCGACGGTTGCGAGTGCCGTTCCTCGACGCCGACACCCTGCACCCGGCGGCCAACGTCGCCAAGATGACCGCCGGTGAACCGCTGAACGACGCCGATCGCTATCCCTGGCTGGACAGGGTCGGGGAGTGGCTGGCCGGTCACCGCGACGGCGGTGTGGCGAGTTGTTCGGCGCTCAAACGCGAATACCGGGACCGGCTGCGCGCGCACTGTTCGCGCGTTGAGTTCTTGTACCTCAACGGTTCACCGGAACTGATCGGCCGCCGCTTGGCCGCCAGGTCCGGCCATTTCATGCCGGCCGCGCTGCTGCGGTCGCAATTCGACGCGCTGGAACCGCTTGGCCCCGACGAGCATGGCGTCAGCGTCGATGCCGCCCAGGACGTCCAGGTCATCGTCGAGACCTTCCTTCAGGCCCGGCGGCGCAGCACCCGGGCACCGCAGTGATGTACAAGATCGTGATCGCGCTGGCGGTAACGGTGCACTTCGCCTTCATCGGCTACGTCGTAATCGGTGGTCTGCTCGCGCTGCGCTGGCGGCGCACGATGTGGCTGCATCTGCCGGCGGTGATTTGGGGGGCGGCTATTAGCACGAAGCGTGTCGACTGCCCGTTGACCTGGGTGGAGCGCTGGGCGCGCGCGAGGGCTGCAGTGGCGCCGCTGCCGCCGGACGGCTTCATCGGCCACTACGTCACCGGGGTGATCTATCCAGTCAGCTGGGTAGGCGGCGTCGAGCTCGCCGCGTTCGCGGTGGTAACGGTTTCATGGGCGCTGTATTTCTGGCCCCGTAATTTCTGGCCCCGTAATTTCTGGCCCCGTATCAAGAGGCGGGCGCGGCACCGCGCGGCTACCGGCGGCGCTTGCGACGACCACCGTTAGCGCGCTCTCCGACGCGTTCGCGCGCGGTGTCGGCGAGCTGGCTGCCGTGCTGGCGAGCGGATTCGGCGAGCTCGGCTCCGCGTACCCGGGCCGTGCTGGCCAGTTCGCGCCCGCGGCCCAGTGCGGCTTCGGCGTACGGCGCGCTCTTCTCGGCGGCCGTGCTGGCCAGTTCGCGCCCGCGGCCCAGTGCGGCTTCGGCGTACGGCGCGCCCTTCTCGGCGGCCGTGCTGGCCAGTTCGCGGCCACGTTCGGCGCCGACCTGCAGGCGGTGCGCGATCTTCTCCCCGAGGTCCGCGAGATCGGCGTCCAGCACCGCGCCGTCAGAGCCCGCCAGCGCCCCGGATACCGACCCGGAGATCCGCTCTGCCGCCCGGCGGCCGCGCCATCCCAGGGACGGCTTGCCTCCGGTATCGGCGGCCGCGATCATCAATCCGCCCAAAAGGCCGAGGTCGGTGAGGAAATCCTGCCGCTTCTCGGCCTTTCGCTGCGGTTCGGATTCATTCCAGAACATGTGCGCTCCCAGGTTGGCCGGAAGCACCGTGAGCGCCAGGACGCCCGCTGCGACACGTGGCATTTTGCCGGTGGCGAGCAGGAGGCCGGCCCCGATCTGAACGGCCGCGTTGATTTTCGCGAACGTCTCGGCGTCGGACGGAATACTGCTACCCACCGGATCCGGCATTGCCCGCAGACCGTCCACCGCGGGCGCCGCGGCTTCCGCCGCCGAGTTGGGGTTGAGCAGCGAGTCGACTCCCTGGCCGACGAATACCGCCGCCAACAAGGGGCGCGCGATTTTACGGATCACCATGGCCGTTGGGTTACCCGGCTGACCGGCAAGCAAACCGCCCGGCACATCGCCCTCGTCGCCGGCGACAGCGCTTGTCCCGCGACGATATGGTGGAACGCGTGCGAGCGTTGATCGTCGTCGACGTGCAAAAAGACTTCTGCGAGGGCGGCTCGTTGGCGGTCACCGGCGGCGCCGCCCTGGCCCCCGCGATCAACGACCATGTTGCCGGCGAATCCGGTTATCAGCACATCGTGGCGACCAAGGACTTCCACGTCGACCCGGGTGGCCATTTCTCCGACCAGCCCGATTTTTCGTCGTCCTGGCCACCGCACTGTATCGCCGGAAGCCCGGGTGCGGAGTTTCACCCCGACCTGGATACCGGCCCGATCGAAGCGGTCTTCCGCAAGGGTGCCTATGGCGCGGCCTACAGCGGTTTCGAGGGCGTCGACGAGAATGGGACACCGCTGCTGGAATGGTTGCGGCAGCGGGGAGTCGAGGAGGTCGACGTCGTCGGCATCGCCACCGACCACTGCGTGCGCCGAACCGCCGAGGACGCGGCGCGGGCCGGCTTGGTCACCCGGGTGCTGTTGGACCTGACGGCGGCCGTGTCGGCGGATTCGGCCGCAGCCGCCCTGGCGGAAATGCGGACCGCCAGCATCGAATTGGTCGGAGGCTCGTGATGGTGATGCCGAAACGCGAAGACCTACTGGCCGCGGTGGAGCGGTCCCCGCAGGCGTTTACCGTGCACGACCGCGACGGCTGGGTGGGCGTCTTTACCACCGACGCCCGGGTTGAAGATCCGGTGGGCTCGCAGCCGCACGTGGGGTACGAGCAGATTTACCGTTTCTACGACACGTTCATCGGTCCCCGCGACATCAAGTTCCACCGCGATCTCGATATCGTCTTCGGTTCCGCCGTCCTGCGCGATCTCGAACTCGAAATCGCGATGGGTCCGGGCGTTACGATGTTCGTTCCTGCCTTCCTGCGTTACGACCTGCGAGATGTCAACGGCGAGTGGAAAGTTACCCGGCTGCGGGCCTACTGGGAGTTGCCGGCGATGGTGCTTGTGTTCCTGCGAAGCGGATCCAAGGCGGTAACCCCCGCACTGAAACTGACCCGAGGGTTGTTAGGCAACCAGGGTTTGCGTGGCACTGCGGGTTTCATGACCGGGTTCCGCAGGGTGGGTGCGCGCCACAAAAAGCTGGTGGAAGCATTCCTGAGTGCCGTTGCCCAGGGTGACAAGTTCTCCGCTCTTCGTGCACTGTCATCAACTGCCACAATAACTTTGGGTGACAGCGATCCTCTGGACATCGCCGAGCTCGCCGAGCAACTCGTTGGCGCCGGCTGGGCCAAGGTGATCGCCGCGGGATCCGCCGTCGCGGTCTCGCTGGCGTCGGGTCACGGGCGCGGCATCCTGTTCGCCGACGTGGCCTGGCGGGGCGACCAGATCAACGGGATCCGGTACTTCCCGAGCTGACCTGCCGTCGGTCGACATCGGCGAGATTACCTGCGCGAGGGTCATTGCAGTACGGGCCCTCGAACCGTAGCCCCCGCTAGCTTTTCGTCAGGCATGCGGTCCTCGGGGTTCTTGGGGCTCGGTCAACGGGCCGCGTTAGTGTGCGAGCTGATCTCCGCTCCTCGATCGAGGCCTGCCGACAGCGCGCGGCGCAGGATGGCGGCCTGGCTGCGAGCGGAGAAAGCCTGGTAGCCGCGCTCGCCAAGCTCGCGGCGCGCCCGCTCGTCGCCGAGGAGCTCCACGCAGCGGTCGACCAGTTCGTCATACTCCGCGAACGCCACGCCCGATTCCAGGCCACGCTCTTCAGCCGGATCCGAACCGCGTTCGGAGACAACCGCGCGTCTATTGGCGAGCAGGTATGAAACACGCACGATTTCGAAGACCTGCGCTTTGTAGTGGCTCAAGTGCATGTTGATGACGATCTTCGACCGGGCGATCCAGGCATCGCGGCTCGCGCCGTATACGCCGAATAGCGATTTGACACGAAAACCTCGAACGCGCAGCTTGTCCAGAACGGCTTCCCGGCGTTCGTCGGGCGAGCCGTAAAAGAGGACGTCGATGTCCTCGGGCGCTGGGGCGATCCGTGTCAGCTCGGGGACGTATCCGATCGGAACGTGCGTGAGCCGGGGAACTTGCCAAGCCGCGAGCCGCTCGATGTTGGCTTGGCTGTAGTCCCAAACCGGGTAGCGCCGGAAAAGGTCGAGGAGCGCCGGCGTCATCCACTGCGAGTCTTCATGGACTTGCTCGAGGTTGTAGAGAATGGCATGTTTTGGCGGCTGCAAGCCGCAGGCGAGGAGGTTCGAGCCGAGCACGATGGTGCTGCGATCGTCGAGGTCGAGACGCTTGGTCAGCACCGAGTCGTGTCCGAGCGCCAGAAGAGCGTGGTGCAATCCCTGCGCGATCTCGCGAAATACTTCGCCGTGCTGATAGCCGGGAGGTGACGCAATCGCGACGGCGAACCTCATGCTGGCGCCAGGCTGAGCCGGTGGCTGCCTCACCTGGATCGGTTGGGCGGGCTGTTGCACTTCTTGGGCTGCGGCGATGCAGAGCACTTCGTCGAGGCTGGCCGTGCCCAGCCCGGCAGCCTTCGCTCGGCGCCAAAGTTCGGCGATCGGATCTGTGTTGGTGGCATTCACACCGCCGGCTCGATCCAGTCGTGCGGTGTCGAACATCGCCGGGCCGTATACCACTTCCTCGGTGAGGACATAGCGGCCGGCGTCGGGCGCGCTGCACACCGTCTGCTCGGGCGCGCTGGCGCCGGTCAGCTCGACCGCGTCGGTGTAGTTGATCGCCACCTGAAAAACCTGGGGTTCGGCCTGGAGCACCGCCGTGAGGCGGGTGACGAAGTTCTCGGGTGCGAAGAATCGGCAACCTTCGCCCAGGTGCAGCCAGAACCGCCCATGGATCTGGTCGCGGATGTGCGCGAGTTGGTCGTCGGGGCTGGAGGGGCAAAATTCGAGGAACCCGTAGCGCTCTTGGAGCATGGCGCGGTCCCGGCCTGACAGGCCGGCATCGACCACCAGGAAGCGTTCGACCCGCGAAACATCGTTGCAGCAGTTCAGAAATGAGTTAAGCGTCTGCTCGGTGCGGGCCGGATCCGGGCCGGCGATCAGGCTGACGACCACCTCGGTACCGCGTGGACCGGCGACCAGGCGCCGCGCCAGCGCCTCCGGGTACGATGACGCCGCTTCGATCATCGTCGGCGCACACACGTCGCGGTTGGCCGCAATCCTTTGCCGGTCGTCGTCGGGGATATCGGATCGGGCCAGCAGGCGCCGCCACAGCGTGAACGCCTCCGCATGCTTGCCAATCCAGGATGCGCACACGGCCTGCTCGTCAGTCGCGCGCCAGGCATAGATGTCTTCGCGGACAAACGATTGGTCCTGTTCGGGAAACGGGATTTCCGCGGCCCGCTCGGCGAACAGATGGCCGAGAGAGTAGGTCTCATCGAGGCGATACCGAAAGGCGATGGCATGCAGCGCCTCGGCGCGGGTCGGTCGAAACTCCCAGGCCCGCAGGAAGGCGTCCTGAACGTCCGGCCACGGCTCACCAAGTTTCGACATCGACTCGGCGACCTGGAGCAGTGCGAAGTAGACCTCCTCGTCCCGGCCGCCCATTTTCGCCCGGCGCGCATACCACTTGCGTGCGTTGACGAAATCGCCTTTCTCGAAGCAGCTCTGGGCTCGGTCGAACACTGACTGCCGATCCTCGGGGTCGCGTACGACCTCGGCAGGCAACAGATCGCGGCCGTGGGTATACCAACGCGGATCTGGGCTGCGGGCACCCGGTTGACGATTTTCGAGGTGGTATTCGCCCTCGAGGCTCCCAACGACGTAGGGGCGGTCCCACTTTGGGCGTGCGTGGGTGACACCCACGTAGCGCACGCGCAACCCGTCGCGGAACACCTGCGGGCGCCAGAAGGTGCCGCCGACGTCGTTGACGACGCGCATGAGGTAGATGTCAGTGTCCAGCCGGGTGAAGTCGGGCGTCCCCACGACCGTGTCGTCGGCGGCCAGGACCCAGATGTAGTCACCATGGCCCTGGGCGAGGGTCAGCGCCTCGGTCCGGTTATGGCCGAAGTCGCGCCATGGCCGCTCGTGAAGCTCACCGGGGATACCGAGGCGGACCATGTGGTTGCGGATCAGGTCCGGGGTCCCGTCGTCGGAGCCGGTGTCCACGATCACCCAAGAGCTGATGTAGGGCGCGACCGCGTCAAGCGTCTCCCGGATGATGTGTGCCTCGTTTCGCACGATCATGTTGAGGCAGATCGCTGGAGGCGCGGTCACCGGGCCGGACACGGCAAGATCGTATCGAGCAACCAGTGGTCGCGGTGTGGCATCGGGTCAGGATGCCATGGTCGAGGTAGCGGCGCCCTTGGACCACCGCTGGGCTACCGTCCGGCCGATATCCAGATAGTGTGAGTCGCTGATATCGCCGTCAATGATGAGAGTCAAGGGATTAGGAATCAAAGCCACAATGAGCGAAGCATGCGGCCGCAGCAGGTTGGTCCAGCGATACCTCAATCTCCTCGAGGCGTCGCTGACCGGCATGCTTTTCGAAGATACGCCCAACGATTTTTGGTCGGGCGACACGTTCGATCCGAACACGCGTCTCCTGGGAAGGGACTGGCCGTCGCTTTCCTTCTCCATGATCGGAAGTGTTCGGATGCGAAACCTACGGCACGCCTGTGAGACGGTGGTGCTGGATGGCGTCGAGGGTGACTTCATAGAGACCGGCGCTTGGCGAGGGGGTGCCTGCATTCTGATGAGGGGAATTCTTGAGGCATATGGCGATGGCACGCGACGTGTGTTCGTTGCTGATAGCTTTGCTGGACTTCCACTGCCGGACCCCCAGAATTTTCCCGACGATGCCGGTGATCGGCATCATACCTACACCCAACTCCAGGTATCGCGCGCCGATGTCGAGGACAATTTCCGCCGTTTCGGTTTGTTGGACGAACGGGTCGTTTTCCTGGAGGGGTGGTTCAAAGATACGTTGCCATACGCTCCGATTGATAAGTTAGCTGTGTTGCGGCTCGACGGCGATATGTATGAATCAACTATTCAGGCAATGGACGCCCTCTATCACAAGGTGTCGTATGGCGGCTTCGTGATAGTGGACGATTATTTCATGGCGCCTTGCGCGAAGGCCGTCCACGATTTCCGTGACCGTTACGAAATCACCTCGCCCATACTGCCGATTGACGGCTGGGGTACCTACTGGCGTGTCGACCACAAGCCGATCCGATAATTCAGCGCACTGATCGCTTACGCGGGCCGGTACATGACCAGCAATAGTCGGCGCGTCTGCGAGATTGCCGTGAAGAAATCGGTCCGCTGACGCGTCTTCTAGTGCGCAACCATCAGCGCCAACGATGCGGCCGACAGCAGCAGGTAGCCGCCCGGAAAGGCGATGTTGTACAGGACGCCGGCCCGCACGTGCGTCAGCACTGCGCCGACGAAGAACAGGACCAGGCCGGCCGCCGCCGCGATTCCGAGGGCCGGCAGGCCCAGCAGCCCGACGATCAAGCCGACGGCCCCGGCGAATTTCACGGCACCCAGTGCCGGCAACCACGAGCGCGGCACACCGACCTGGGCTGAATTTGCCAACACGAAGCCGGCGGGGATGACGTCGGCCACCGCGATTCCCGCGGTGACGATCGCGGTGGTCACGACGACCACAAAGGATGCGATTTCCATCGGTCAACCTCCTGACGTGCAGAACTTTGCGCCGCGCCGGGCCGGATGGCCACAGCTCGCGGCGCGGCGGACAATCGGTAGGGTCATGGTCCTGGTCTCCTTTGCGACACAGAGTTCGACGGATGCGGTCACCCTCTTGACGACTCCCAGGCGGAAAAGGTGACCCATGAGCGCAAGTCAGGATCTGGCGGACCTCGCGCAACGGTTTGACGCGGATCGACGGCACCTGAGGTCGGTCGCGTTTCAGTTGCTCGGGTCGGTGGCCGACGCGGACGATGCGGTGCAATCGGCGTGGCTCAAGGCCAGCCGCGCGGATTTCGGCGCCTTGAAAAACATTGCGAACCTCACCGGCTGGTTCACAACGATCACCGCGCATGAGGCATTCGACCAGCTGCGCGCGCGCAAGCGGCGAGCCGAGCGACAGCTGAACGACCCCGACGAGTGGGACCGGTTGGCGCCGCTGGCGTCGGCCCCGGCCGACGAGGACGCGCTGCGCGCCGATGCGGTCAACCGCGCGCTGCTGGTGGTGCTCGACCGCCTGTCGCCCGCGCAGCGCGTCGCGTTCGTGTTGCATGACGTGTTCGCGGTGCCGTTCGAGTCGATCGCGGGCGTGTTGGGCCGGTCGCAGGCGGCCGCAAAAAAACTCGCGAGCCGGGCGCGTGCGCGACTGCACGCCGGCCCGCCCGCCCAACCCGGTCGCACCGCCGAGCACCTCGAGATCGTGGAGGCGTTTCTGACGGCCTCCCGCGGCGGAGATATCGCCACCCTGCTCAATCTGCTGGCTCCCGACGTGGTGCGCAGGGTTGATCGGGGGCTGGTTCCCGATCACGTGCCGACCGAGCTGCGCGGCGCCAGGGAGGTCGCCCAGGAGACCCGCCGATTCGCCCGACGGGCGCAAACGGGCGCCGTCCTGCTCATCGACGGGGTCCCGGGCATCGCGATCGCGCCGCACGGGCGCGCCCAGGCACTGCTGCAAATTGGCATCGGAGACGACAACCGCATCCATACGATCGACATCACCGGTGATCCCGACCGACTCGGCCAAGTTGTTCTCGCGTTGCCACGCTGGCCGTCCTAGCAATACGACCGCGCGATCGGGTACCAAGGACACCAGAGGCGGCCGGCGGGACGGCCGGCAAGGGGCAAGACCGGGAGCACCATGCTCGATAAGCCGTTCGGACGGCGGAGCCTGCTGCGGGGCGCCGGTGCGCTGACCGCGGCGTCGCTGGCGACGTGGGCCGCCGGGTGCACTCCCGATGACGACAACGATGCGTTGACCTTCTTCTTCGCGGCCAATCCGGACGAGGCCGCCGCCCGGCTGCGCGTCGTCGACGAGTTCCGGCGCCGACATCCCGACATCAAGGTTCGCCCGGTGTTATCCGGGCCGGGCGTGATGCAGCAGTTGTCGACGTTTTGCGCCGGCGGCAAGTGCCCGGATGTGCTGATGGCGTGGGAACTGACCTACGCCGAACTCGCCGACCGGGGAGTGTTGCTGGACCTCAACACCTTCCTGGCGCGCGACCCTGCGTTCGCCACCGAGCTCAAGTCGGACAGTATCGGGCCGCTTTATGACACCTTCACGTTCAACGGAGGGCAGTACGCCTTTCCCGAGCAGTGGTCCGGGAACTACTTGTTCTACAACAAGCAGCTGTTCGCCGCGGCGGGCGTGCAGCCGCCGCCCACCACGTGGGAGCGGCCGTGGAGTTTCTCCGACTTCCTGGACACCGCCACCGCTCTTACCAAGCGGAACGGGTCGGGCCGGGTCGCGCAATGGGGCTTCGTCAACACCTGGTTCTCGTACTACTCCGCCGGACTGTTCGCGATAAACAACGGCGTGCCGTGGTCCACCCCCCGGATGAACCCGACCCACCTCAATTTCGACAACGAAGCATTCATCGAGGCGGTGCAGTTCTACGCCGACCTGGCCAACAAGCACAAGGTGGCGCCCAACGCATCCGAAGTGCAGTCGATGTCCACACCCGATCTGTTCGCGGTGGGCAAGGCGGCGATCGCGCTGGGTGGTCACTGGCGCTACCAGACATTCATGCTGGCCGACAATCTGGATTTCGATGTCACCTCGTTACCGGTGGGGCCGTCGCTTCCGCACGGACACGGCGCCCGCTCCGACATCGGCGCCACCGGACTCGCCATCGCGGCGAGCAGCCAACGCAAGGAGCAGGCCTGGGAATTCGTGAAGTTCGCGACCGGCCCCGTCGGGCAGGCGTTGATCGGTGAATCCAGCCTGTTCGTCCCGGTGCTGCAGTCCGCGATCAACTCGCAAGGTTTCGCCAAAGCCCACCGCAGGGTCGGCAACCTCACGGTGCTGACCGGCGGCCCGGCCAATTCGGAAGGCCTGCCCGTCACCCCGGAGTGGGAAAAGGTCGCCGCCCTGATCGACCGCAACATGGGACCGGTGCTGCGAGGATCCAGGCCGGCGACATCACTGACCGGGCTGGCCCACGACGTCGACGAGGTGTTGCGCACTCCATGACACCGGCCGACACATCCGCCGCGTCCAGGTCCGCTACCGGCAAGCGCTCGCGCCGTTCGCGCCGACGCGCGTGGGCCGGTCGCCTGTTCGTAGCGCCGAACCTGGCCGCGGTGACGGTGTTCATGCTGTTTCCGCTGGGATTCTCGCTTTACATGAGCTTTCAGCGGTGGGACGTCTTCAACCCGCCAAAGTTCGTGGGTCTGAAGAACTTCGGAGAGCTCTTCACCTCCGATCCGCTGTTTCTGATCGCAGTGCGCAACACCGTGATCTTGACCCTCGGAACCGTGCTGCCGGCGGTGCTCATCAGCCTTGTCGTCGCCGGCGTGCTGAACCGGAAAGTCAGGGGCATCGGCATCTTTCGAACGATCGTCTTTCTGCCGCTGGCGATTTCATCGGTGGTGATGGCGGTCGTGTGGCAGTTCGTCTTCAACACCGACAATGGGCTGCTCAACATCATGCTCGGCTGGGTCGGTGTCGGCCCGATCCCGTGGCTGGTCGAACCGAGATGGGCCATGGTGTCGCTCTGCGTGGTCAGCGTGTGGAGGAGCGTGCCGTTCGCCACCGTGGTGCTGTTGGCCGCGATGCAAGGAGTTCCCGAGACCGTCTACGAGGCGGCCAAGATCGACGGAGCCGGCGAGATACGACAGTTTGTGTCCATCACGGTGCCGTTGATCCGCGGGGCGATTTCGTTTGTGGTGGTCATCTCGATCATCCACGCCTTCCAGGCGTTTGACATGGTCTACGTGCTCAACGGCCCGAACGGCGGGCCGGAGTCCGCGACGTATGTTCTGGGCATCATGCTCTTTCAGCACGCATTCTCGTTCCTGGAGTTCGGTTATGCGTCGGCGCTGGCGTGGGTGATGTTCGCCATCTTGCTGGTGGTGACCGTGCTGCAGTTGCGGCTCGCGCGACGACGCTCTTGGGAGGCTTCCGGTGGGCTTAGCTGAGCACGTGCTCAAGCGCAACGTCATTCGTGCCCTTGCCGTGTACACGACGCTGCTCGTCATCGCCTCGTGCGCACTGTTCCCGATTGTCTGGGCGGTGTCGGGCTCGTTGAAGAAGGAAGGCGAGATCACCGAGCCAACGCTGTTGCCGGCGCACCCGAGATGGTCGAATTACGCCGAGGTGTTCGAGCTGATGCCGTTCTGGCGGATGTTTCTCAACACCGTGCTCTACGCCGGATGCGTCACGGCCGGCCAGGTCTTCTTCTGCTCATTGGCCGGATATGCCTTTGCGCGACTGCAATTTCGCGGGCGCGATGCATTGTTCGTCTTGTACCTGGGGACCTTGATGGTGCCGCTGACCGTGACCGTCATCCCGCAGTTCATTGTGATGCGGACCCTGGGTTGGGTCGACACTCCGTGGGCGATGATCGTGCCGGGCTTGTTCGGCAGCGCGTTCGGCACCTATCTCATGCGGCAGTTCTTTCGAACGCTCCCCGGCGATCTCGAGGAAGCCGCAATTCTCGACGGTTGTTCGCCCTGGCAGATCTATTGGCGAATCCTGTTGCCCAATGCCAGGCCCGCGGTGATGGTGCTCGCGGTGCTCACCTGGGTCAACGTGTGGAATGACTTCCTGTGGCCGCTGCTGATGATCCAACGCAACAACCTGGCCACGCTGACGCTCGGCCTGGTCCGGTTGCGCGGCGAGTACGTGGCCCGCTGGCCGGTGATAATGGCGACTTCGATGCTTATCGTGTTGCCGCTGGTCATCATCTACGCGATCGCGCAGCGTTCGTTTATCCGCGGTATCGCATTCACCGGGTTCGGCGGGTAACCGTGGCATCGGTCAGTTTCGAGCAAGCGACGCGGCAGTTCCCCGGCACGGACCGACCGGCGCTGGATCGTCTCGACCTGAAAGTCGGTGACGGTGAGTTCGTCGTTCTGGTAGGGCCGTCCGGATGCGGCAAGACGACCTCGCTGCGGATGGTGGCCGGATTGGAAACCCTGGATTCCGGATGCATCCGGATCGACGACCGCGACGTCACCAACGTCGATCCCAAAGATCGCGACGTCGCGATGGTCTTTCAGAACTATGCCCTCTACCCGCACATGACGGTCGCGCAGAACATGGGGTTCGCGCTGAAGATCGCCAATACCCCCAAGCCCGAGATCCGTGACCGGGTGCTGGCCGCGGCGAAATTGCTTGACCTGCAACCGTATCTGGATCGCAAACCCAAAGAACTCTCAGGTGGGCAACGTCAGCGGGCGGCAATGGGGCGTGCCATCGTGCGCCGCCCACGGGTGTTTCTGATGGACGAGCCGCTGTCCAATCTCGACGCCAAATTGCGGGTGCAGACCCGCAACCAGATCGCGGCACTGCAGCGGCAACTCGGCACCACTACGGTCTACGTCACCCACGACCAGGTCGAGGCGATGACCATGGGTGACCGCGTCGCGGTGCTGTGCGACGGTGTGCTGCAACAGTTCGCCACGCCTCGTGAGCTCTACCGAAATCCCGACAACGTGTTTGTCGCAGGGTTCATCGGATCTCCGGCGATGAACCTGTTTCCTCTTCCGATCGTCGATGCCACGGTGTCGCTGGGGGATTGGCCGATCTTGGTGCCGCGTGAGATCGCCGGCGCCGCAAGTGAGATCGTCGTCGGGGTCCGTCCCGAACACTTCGAGCTCGGCGGCCACGGCGTCGAAATGGAGGTCGACGTGGTCGAAGAACTCGGGGCAGACGCGTATCTGTACGGTCGAATCACTGGATCCGGCAAGGTAATCGATCCACCCGTTGTCGCGCGCGTCGACGGTCGAAACCCGCCAGAAAAGGGGAGCAGGGTTCGGCTGCATCCCGAACCCGGGCACCTGCATTTCTTCGGCGTCGATGGCCATCGGATATGTTGAGCATTCCATGACCCCCGGCAAGCCACACTTAGTGTGTCCGATGAGTAGGGAGTCGTTGTGAACTCGGCCGATCTGGTGTGTGAAGGCGGTGGTGTTCGGGGTATCGGGCTGGTCGGGGCGGTGTACGCCCTGACCGCGGCCGGATACGGGTTTCCCCGTGTCGCGGGGACCAGCGCCGGCGCGATCGTCGCGTCGCTGGTGGGGCTTTACAGACCGCCGGCGAACCGCTGACCCGGCTCGCGGAGATCATGCGCTCCATCGATTGCCGGAAGTTCCTGGACCGCAATCTGATCGGGCATGTCCCGCTGATCGGCGGGGGACTGTCGCTGTTGGTGTCCGACGGGGTGTACCGAGGGGCCTATTTCGAACAGCTGCTGGCCGGTCTGCTGGGTGATTTGAGTGTGCGCACCTTGGCGACTTGCGCACTGGCGAAGAGCCCGAGCAGTTCGCCTGGTCGCTGGTAGTAACCGCCAGCGACCTGTCCCGGCGCCGGCTGGTTCGTATTCCGTGGGACCTCGGCTCCTATGGGATTGACCCCGACGACTTTCCGGTGGCACGCGCAGTGCACGCCTGGTCGGCGATTCCGTACGTGTTCGAGCCGGTTCGGGTGGGTGGGTCTACCTGGGTCGACGGTGGTTTGCTGTCGAACTTTCAGGTGCGGCTGTTCGACCGGGCCGCGCCGCGGTGGCCGACATTCGGCATCCGGCTGTCGGCACGTCCGGGCATTCCGCCCACTCATCCGGTGCATGGGCCAGTGTCGTTGGGAATCGCCGCGATAGAGACGTTGGTGAGCAATCAAGACAACGCATACATCGACGATCCGTGCACCGTGCGCGGCCTGCGGCGCGCCTGTCACCTCGTAGCAGCGGTGCCTCGCGCTACTTCAGAAAACGGCGGTTGTGTCTACGCGAAGGTCCGATCGTGTCCAGCCGATGCTGGACGCGCTCGACGTCTTCCGTTGAGGGCATCTCGTCGGTGACCCGCGTGATCGCCACCCCGACATCGGTGGCGCTGATCGGCCAGCATCGACGCGTAATGAGTTCGCTTGCGATGGTTGTGATCTCATCGCTGGATAGGCGTCGGCGCAGCAGCGCTGCCAGCGGAACGTGACCGGTGGCCGGCATGCCGGAGGGGTATCCGGACCGCAGAAAAGCGACGATCCTCGAAACCCGAGCCGTCAGGGGCATAAGTCCACCTCGCCAACCGCGACACGCCGAGCACAACGGGCCATTGACAACAATGATTGGCCACGGTATCAGCGTCGACCTCGCCAACTGGCCAACACTGCTGGAAACAGTTGCGATTTTTTTCCCACCGCCGGATGCGACGGCGCGTCCTGGCGGTGATCGCCCGCAAGGCTCCCTAACATTGCCGAGTGGCGGATCGCTATGGAACCGACGTGCTTGCCGGAGGTCGGCGCAAACCGCGCTCGACTGAACACCCGGTCGAGCTCGGGATGGTCGTCGAGGACGTGCAAACCGGCTACGTCGGCGCGGTGGTCCGAGTCGAATACGGCCACATCGACCTAGAAGATCGGCACGGCCATACCCGAGGCTTTCCGCTCGGCCCCGGGTATCTGCTCGAGGGCCGGCCGGTGATCCTCACGGCGCCGCGCCGCGCGGCACCTGCCGCTGCGGGCCGAACGGCGTCCGGTTCGGTGGCGGTGCGGGGCTCCCGAGCACGGGCCGCCCGCGCCAGCCGGATCTATGTCGAGGGCCGCCACGACGCCGAACTCATCGCCCAGGTCTGGGGCGACGACTTGCGAATCGAGGGCGTGGTGGTCGAGCACCTCGGCGGTGTGGACGACCTGGTGGACATCGTGGCCGAATTCGGGCCCGGACCGGGACGCCGGCTCGGCGTTCTCGTCGACCACCTCGTCGCGGGTTCGAAAGAGGCGCGCATCGCCGACGCCGTACGCCGCGGACCCGGTGGCCCCGACACGCTGGTGGTCGGTCACCCCTACATCGACATATGGCAGGCCGTGAAGCCGCAGCGGCTCGGCCTGGCGGGCTGGCCGAGCGTGCCCCGGCAGATGGAGTGGAAGCACGGCGCGTGTGCGGCACTCGGCTGGCCGCACGGCGACCAGGCGGACATCGCCATAGCTTGGCGACGCATCCGTTCGCGGGTGCGCGATTGGAATGATCTGGAGCCGGCGCTGATCGGCCGGGTCGAAGAACTCATTGATTTCGTGACGCAGCCGGGCTCTTGACGCCGTTAACCGAGACTTGAGCAACGACAACCCTGGTCGGCGCGTCGTGTGCGTGGTGCCAATGTCGAGGGCACCCCGAGGCGCGTGTTCGCCCAGACTGAAAACATCGTTACCCGGCGCGCCGTGTCGGCGGCACACTATTGCGGTGGTCGGCGCCGCTGAACTGATGTCGATGTCTGCCGGACGAAAGGGCCTTTGGTCCATTCGGTAGGGGCCTTTCGGCCGGTGCGGTCGCCGACGCCTGCTCGGTAACTTGACCTCTGTGACGTACGTGATCACTAGCGCCTGCGTAGACGTGATTGACAAGTCGTGCGTTCAGGAGTGCCCAGTCGACTGCATCTATGAGGGCGCCCGAACGATGTATATCAACCCCGATGAGTGCGTGGATTGCGGTGCATGCCAGTCGATTTGCCGGGTCGGGGCGATCTACTGGGAGGGTGACCTGCCCGACGACGAGCAACTGCACCTGCAGGACAATGCCGCCTTTTTCCGGACCATCCTGCCGGGCCGGGATGCCCCGTTGGGTACGCCGGGTGGCGCAGCCGCACTGGGTCCGATCGGGGTCGACACTCCGTTGGTGGCGGCCATGCAAGCACAGCGACCGGCACCGGGCGCGTGATCGCGACGCGCCGTTCGTCATTTCCGCAGGAGCACGCCGCTGCCGAGTTTCGGCGGCGGCGTGCTCGTCATTTCCGCGAAGGTCGTCCGTCCACGTGGTCAGGGACTAAAGCCTCACTACCGATGGCCGCACCGGTCAATAACGTGGCCTGGGAGGAAGGGAGAACGAAATGTCAGCACCTGTAAAGCGCCTCGGCATCGTCGTCGCGGTCGATGGCTCGCCCGCATCGAATGCGGGCGTTTGTTGGGCGGCCCGCGAGGCGGTCATGAGAAACATTCCACTGACCGTTGTCCATGCGGTGACCACCCCCACCGCGACCTGGCCTCCGATGCCGTACCCGGATTCGTTGGCGGTACGGCTGGAGGACAAGGGCCGCAACATCGTCACACACGCGGTCAAGGTCGCCGAAGACGCGATGCCGGCGGACCGGAAGGTCGAGATCAAGCGCGAGCTCATATTTTCGAGCCCCGCGCTGACCGTGATTAAGGCGTCCGATGAGGCAGAGATGGTCGTGGTGGGCTCCTCCGGGCGCGGACTGCTGGCCCGGGGCTTGCTCGGCTCGGTCAGTTCGACGGTGGTGCGGCATGCTAATTGCCCGGTCGCGGTCATCCGCGACGAGGACCCGTTGATGCCTGACCCGCGGCACGCTCCCGTCCTGGTGGGAATCGACGGCTCGCCGGCCTCAGAGCTCGCAACGGCGATCGCATTCGACGAAGCGTCTCGTCGCGGCGTCGATCTGATGGCCTTGCACGCATGGAGTGACGTCACGCTACTCGAACTGCCGGGATTGGACATGTCGGCGCTGATGTCGGAGGCGGAGCGCGGTCTGGCCGAGCGCCTGGCGGGTTGGCAAGAACGCTATCCCGACGTGACGGTGAACCGGGTCGTCGTTTGCGATCGGCCGGCGCCACAACTCATCGAAAAGTCAGAATCCGCCCAGCTTGTCGTCGTGGGTAGCCACGGCCGAGGCGGTTTCACCGGCGCGCTGCTCGGCTCGGTCAGCAACGCGGTCGTGCACGGAGTCCGGATGCCGGTGATCGTCGCCCGGCCGTCGGGAGTGTCTGGCTGAAGCTCGGTGTGATTGCCCGACTCTCCCCCGCAAGCGGGGGGACCCCCACACCGCGCCCTGCCGGCGCTCGCCGTCGTCGAGCTAGGAGTTCAGCGGCCGGTCGTTCAGGACGGTGGCTGCCCAGGCGCACAAGTCAGCGGGGTCGCGCCCGGCGAGCATGACTGTCCGGTCGGGACGCACGATCGCGGCAGTGGCCCGACCTTGACGCAACCACTTTTCGAGTTCGGTGCCGCGCCGGGCGATCACCACTTGGGCTGCCAGGGCTCCGCGCTGTCCCAGCGACGCCTCGGCTTCGGTATCCAAGGGGCTACTGGTAATAACGGCGAAGCCCGTGCCGAGCACCGCGTCGAGCCGTCGACCATCGGCAAGTCGCGGATTCGGGCACAGCGTGCCGGCGAGCTGGCGCGATCGGCCGGGCCGACGGGATCCGCGAGATTTGCGCACCAGCGCGGAAGCGTGCAATGCGGGTGTGGTGGAGTCGACCACCTTGTCGCGCAGACCGGGGATCAACCGCAGCCTGGGCAGCACGACGCGGCGTACCAGGCTGCCCAGACGGCCGCCACCGGTCATCGATCGGCCGACAGTGAGCGCCAGCCGGATCATGGCCCGGGTGTGCGGCTTTCGCTCTTGCTCGTAGCTGTCGAGAACGTCTGCCGCCAGGGTGCCGTCCAGGACCCCGGCGATCTTCCAGGCGAGATTGGCCGCATCCCGCACCCCGGCTCCCATGCCTTGACCGATGAACGGGGGAGTCAGGTGCGCCGCGTCGCCAAGGATGAAGATGTTGCCGCGGCGCCACCTGTCGGCGATCCGGGCGCGGAACGTGTACTCGGTGAGACGCAGCAGCGTCAGTTCGCCATCCGGAACGCCGGCGGTCCAGGGCGCGATCAGTGGTCGCAACGCGGTCAGAGTGCCGAAGTCGCTGGCGCTTTCGCCGTCCAGCAACTGAAACTCCCACCGATAGCGGGCCGGTGCGATGCGCATGTAGGTTCCCGCGCGACCCGGATCGCACACCTGGTGCACGCCGTCCCACTGGCGCAGGTCGGCATCGGTGGCCACATCGACGACCAGCCAGCGTTGCTCGAAGTTCAAATCCCGCACGGCTGACCCGATCTGGGCGCGTACCGTGCTGTTGGCGCCGTCGCAGCCCAGCAGGTACTCGGCGTCGACCAGGTGCACTTTGCCGTCACAGCGGTCGGTGAAGCTGACGCGCACGCCCTGCTCGGTCTCGGTGATTTTGGTGACCTCGGCGTTGCCGCGCACTTCGGCGCATGCGTAACGCTTGAGGTTTGCCCGCAGCACGGCCTCCAGCTCGGGTTGGTCGAACATGTTGGCTTGCGGGAAGCCGTGCGGGCTGCGGGAGGGGTCGCGGTTGAACTCCGCGAGCACGTGAAATCGATTGTCGAGCAACCGCAATCCCAGTGTGGGCCGCGAAATCGCGGCGAACTCATCGGCGATGCCGAGGCGGGCGAGGACACGATAGATTTCGTCGTCCAGATGCACGGCCCGGGGCTGCGGATACACGCCGGGCCAGCGTTCCAGGACGAGGCACTCGACACCGTACTGCGCCAACAACGTGGCGGCGGTAATGCCCGTCGGGCCGGCGCCGACGATCACCACGGGCACGTGTCGAATGCTCCCGAGGATGCTGCGGCTCACGCGTATCGGACCGTGGCGCGTTGGGTTCCGAGGTCGATGGCCCCGTCGTCGGTGGCCACCGACGCCTCCACGACGTCCCCGTCCTGCAGGTAGTTCGGGTTCTTCGCCTGACTCTTGAAGAACGCCTTCCATTTGACGGCCGGCGGCATCAGGTTGCTGATCACCTGCACGGGCTTGGGCGGGGCGCTCAGGGCGGTGCCGACCGGGGTGCCGGTGAGGATCAGGTCCCCGGCGGCGAGCTCTTGGAATTGGGTGAGCGACTGCAGCGCCTGCAGTGGCCGGTACAGCATGTCGCCCTCCACGAGCGCGTTTTGCCGCTCGCTGCCATTCACGTTCAGGCGCAGCCGCAGGTCGCCGAACCGCTTGAGCTCGGCGGCGTCCAGCAGCACCAGCTCGGGCCCGACGGGGGTGAATGTCGGGTAGGACTTGGCCTCGTAGAACTGGGTCTGCGGCAGTTGGACGTCGCGGGCCGACACATCGTTGGTGATCACCAAACCGGCGATGAACTCGGCGAGGTTCGCGTCGGAAATGCTGGTGCCGACCGGGATTGCGCGACCGATCACCAGCCCGATCTCTACCTCGTAATCCAGCAATTTGACGTGTCGGGGTTTGACGATGTCGTCGAACGGACCGTTGATCGAACCGGATGCCTTGCGGAAGAAGGTCAACGGGATCGTTGCCGGATCCATGCCGGCGTCCTTGACGTGCGACTCGTAGTTCGTCATCTGCGCCACCACCCGGCACGGCCGGGTCACCGGAGAGATCAAATCCAGACTGTCGACCGCGACGGTGTCGGGGTTGGCTTCAGTCGTGGCGGCCGCGATCGCGGCCCGGTCGGCAAGCAGCTCGGAGGTAGTGGTTGCGGCGGTGGCGATCCTCACCGCCCCGGCGGGAGTCTTGACCCACCAGGCTGGGCCTTTCGAGGCGGTGCGCAGTACGGAAACGGTCATGAGGTGGCTACTTTCAACAGGCCGACGAGGCGATTGACATCGAATTCGTTGCGTGCGCGAAGCGCGCTGATCATCGAAACCAGTTCGTGGCGAGCAGCTTTCGGGTCGGTTCCGAGGAAGTCCTTGGACGCCGGCGGCCCCCATTGGGCAAGTCCGGACGCGGTGAACGCTGCCCAGCCGGGTTCGACGGTGTTGTCGAACATGTCGCCGTCGGCGAAGTGCTCGACCAGGAAGCCGTCGGGATCGCGCCAATAGTCGAAGAGCTGGCTGCCCTGGATGTGTCTGCCGATGCCCCAGGACCGGAAATAGCCGCGCTCCCCGAGGTATTCGCCGCCGGCGGCCAAGGCGTCGAGATCGCTGACCTGATACGCCGAGTGAATGTAGCGATTGGCCGGGCCCAGCGCCATCGCCAGCGTGTGGTGATCGGCCGGTGTAGATCCTCGATCGCAGCGGATGAAGCTCATGGTCGGCCCGCGCTGGCGCTGGCCGGGAAAGAACAGGAAGTCGCTGACGATCATCCCCAGGTTGTCCAGGTACCAGTTCAGCGCTTCGCGGTATTTGGTGGACTGCAACACCAGGTGGCCCAGGCGCTGCACCCGCGCCGGCATGCGCGGGGGACGCTGGGGGGTGTTGGTGCGCTGTACGTCGTGGCCGAGATTGAAGACGTGGGGCCGCTGGCCCGGTAACTCCGGTAGTTCATGCGTGCCGGCGACCACCCGCACCGGAATCCCGCTGGGGTCGACAAGATCGACGGACAGGCCGCCGATGACCTCCGGCAGCGGCCGCGCGGTAGTACCGGTTTTGTCGGCCAGCCGCAGCACGTCGACCTCGTCGCAGGCCCGGAACGCCACGCCGGTGAATCGCGTCCGCTGCCCGCGGCGCACGATCACACAGGGCCCGCCCGCGTCGGTGCCGCGCAACTGAAGCTCGTCCGGGCCATGCTGCGCCGTCTGAAAGCCAAAGGCGCGCGCGAATGCCTCGGCACGGGTCAGGTCCGGCTTCTCGAACTCCAGCCATGCGAGGTCGACGACCTTGATCACGGGATTCCGGGAGCGTCCCGGGTGTTCCCCGGCCAACGCTCCCTGCTCGCTGTGCAGGTCCCTGTGCAGGTCCTTGTGCACGTCGCTGTGTGCGCTCATCGTCTGATTCACCGCCATCTCCAGAAGTAACTGACGAAATCGTCACATAAGAGATAACACTCAGTCAAGCTTTCTGACGAAATTCTCAAAAGTGATGCATACTGCCAAGATGACGACGTTGAGTGAAGGCCCGCTGGGCGCGATGCCTGACCGGTCAGAGCCACCGAATCGCCTGGAGCGGCGCAAACGGCGCACCCGGTCCGCGCTCGTAAAGGCGGCACAACGATTGATCGCCGAAGGCAAGGTCAACGTGCCGGTACTGGAGATCACGCAGACCGCCGACGTCGGGATGGGTTCGTTCTACAACCACTTCGACAGCAAGGAGCAGTTGTTCGAGGCCGCGGTCGCCGATGTGCTGGATGCTCACGGGGCGCTGCTGGACGGCCTCACTGCGTCGCTCGATGATCCCGCCGAAATGTTTGCCACCAGCTTCCGGTTGACCGGCCGGCTGCTACGGCAACGCCCCCAGGAGAGCGAGATCTTGCTGGCCAACGGGCCGGCGCTGCTGTGGTCGGACCGCGGCCTGGCCCCGCGCGCCCTGCGCGATATCAGGGCGGCCGCCGACGCCGGGCGATTCAAAATCGACGACCCGCGGCTTGCCCTGGCCATGGCCGGCGGCATGTTGCTAGGACTGGCCACGCTCCTGCGGGAAGAACCCGCTCGCGACGGCGCGATGGCCGCCGATGCGGTCACCGAAAACGTGTTGCGCCTGTTCGGCCTCGGCGCCGACGAGGCCCGCGAAATCTGTCAACGCCCGCTGCCCGACCTCGAGGCCGGCGGGCGGCAGTCACCGACCTCTGGCTGACCCTTGGCGGGGCGCAACGCCACCAGGACCAACCCGACCGTGAAAACCAGCCCGGTCAGCCACGGAAAATGCCCTTCCGGCGCGAAGCCCTGCGCGGCGACATACGCCAGGCCATACGTCGCCATCGCGGCACCGGCCAGCATGACCGGTTCGGTCCAGCGCTCGGTGAGTGGTATCCCGACCGTCGGTAGTGGGGCGCCGAAAAAGCCTCGCCGCCACCACAACACCAGCATCTCGACCGCCGTCACCAGGCTGAGGACGACCACCCATTGCAGCCGGGCCAGCCACCAATCCGCCGTGCCCTCGATCGGTTGCGCCAACAATCCGGTCGGATAGCCGACCACCGCCACGATCACGACGGGAATCATGTGCCACAGGTAAAGCGCCATCACATTGCTGTTGGCCACGGACAGCACGCGCTGGATGGGGCCGGAGCGCAGCGCGCGATTGAGCGCGGGGGCGAGTGTCATCACCAATCCGGCCTGCGCGTATCCGAACGCCAACAGCGCGACGGAGGGCGGCGTCGTGTTGTCAATGGTTTGGCCGGGTACGCCGATCATGCTGACCGGATACGGGCCCAGCCCGATCAGCAGTGCCAGCGCTGCCGCCGAGCCGGCGGTGACCAGCACGGATCTGTGGCCGGCCAATAGCCCCGCGTGCCAAGCGATTCCGAGCTGGTACAGCGCTCCCCAGCAGAGCAGGTAGTTCAGCCAGCCGAGGTAGGGCAGGTGAGCGCCGACCGAGGCGGCGTCCACCGCCGCGGCCCCGACCGCCAGCAGCACCAGCACCCAGAGCCCCCAATGGCGTTGTGCGGCAATCGCAATCGGCGTCAGGGACACCACCATCAGGTATACGGCGAGAAACCACAGGTGCATCGCGACCGCCCAACCCGCGTATTCCAGCACGGAACCGTAGGCCCCGTGGATGTCGAGAGCTACCACGATCACCGACACGAGCGCCATGTACACCGCCGTCGGCCCGAGTACCCGGGCGAGCCGATGACGAACCCAAACCTGGCGCGCCGCATCATCAGTAGGGTTCCGATGCGTCCAGGACACCGCGCTGGCATAGCCGGCTACCAAGAAGAATGTGGGTACCGCCTGGAAGGGCCAGGTCAGCCACTGCGTCCAGGGCTGGTCGACGAGCGGATTCTCCCGACCGAAATGTCCGCCCTGGTAGGTCACGGCTCCGGCCAGCCAATGCCCCAGCACGATCAGGATCACACCCGATACGCGATAGCAATCCACCGCCAGATTGCGGGCCGGTCGCGCGGTGTTTGCGTGGTCCATCAGATCGCGGCAAGCTCGACGCGGTGCACTCGCGCGAGGGTACTCGTGGGGAACTCGCGGCGAGGTCTCGGCGAACCGTACGCAGAACTTAAGCAGAACAGGAGACACGCCATGAAGCACGCGCAACTCGCCGACCTGGAGGTCGGCCGGCTCGGTCTGGGCGCGATGGGCATGTCGGTGGCCTACGCCGACGGGGGTTTTGACGACGCCGAATCCATCCGCACCATTCATCGGGCCCTCGATCTCGGCGTGACCCTGATCGACACCGCCGAGGTCTATGGCCCGTACGTCAACGAAGAGCTCGTTGCCCGCGCCCTGCGCGGCCGACGAGACCAGGCGGTGCTCGCGACCAAGTTCGGCCTGATTTCCCACACCGGGCGCAATGGCCTGGACAGCAGTCCCGCCAGCATCCGCGTCGCCCTGGACGGTTCCCTGCAGCGGCTACAGACCGACCACATCGACCTGTACTACCAACACCGCCTGGATCGCGGCACGCCGATCGAAGACACTATCGGGGCGTTGGCCGAGCTGGTTGCGGCCGGGAAGATACGACACATCGGCCTTTCCGAAGTCGGTGTCCAGACCATCCGCCGCGCCCACGCCGTGCACCCCATTGCCGCCGTGCAATCCGAATACTCGCTATGGACTCGCGACCAGGAAGACGCGGTGCTACCGCTGCTGCGCGAGCTGGGAATCGGGTTCGTCGCCTACTCGCCGCTGGGCCGCGGGTTCCTTACCGGTGCAATCCGGTCCACCGCGGGGCTGCCCGACAGCGACTACCGCAAGACCAACCCCCGATTCTTCGACGAGAACTTTCAGCACAACCTGCACAGCGCCGACGAGCTGGGTGAGATCAGCAACGACGTCGGCGCCACACCGGCCCAGGTCGCATTGGCGTGGCTGCTGGCGAAGGGTCCCGACATCGTCCCCATTCCGGGAACCAAGCGCGTCGCGCGGCTCGAGGAAAACGTCGGTGCGGATACCGTCGAACTCACACCCGAGCAGCTGGCCAGGCTCGATGGACTCACCCCGCCCATCGGCGGCCACCACGCCGAAGCGCAGATGCAATGGATCGACCGCTGACGAGTGCCTAGATCTTGCGTACCAGGGCGGCGGCGCGCACGTCATCGGAGACCCGGAACTGCATGCGCACGGTGTCGCCGTGCCGCTCGGAATCGATGGATACCGATTCGCCAAGCTTGATGGGGCTGCGGTATTCGAGGACGGCACGGTAGGGTGCCCCCTCCAGATCGGGCACTTGGCCCAGTATCTCGTGCACGCCATGCCAGTAGACGGAGTTGTTGACATGTTCCAAGGGGTCAATATCGGTGCGGCGCAGCGGAAATGGCGTCTTATGGCCATTGGTGATCGGCCCGGTGAGCCACGGGCGCCACTTGAGCCGATGGTTGTCGGTGGTGCCGCCGAAACGTGCGATGCAGTCATCGGACAGGCGTGCGGGCGTCAGGGTGTCCTTGTTGACGCAGATCCAGAAGCCTTCGGTTTCGATTCGTCCGCCGGCCGAACCCTCGAGCTGAACCCGCATGCTGCACCACCTGGTCGAAAGCGCGGCACACCAACGGCGGAAGGTGATGTCGCTGGGTAGTTCGATCGGTTCGAGGACGTCGATGACCGTGCGCAAGACGATCCAGTGCGGATGGACTTCGGCCAGCTGGGCGTCGGCGAGATGCTCGGCGCCGACGTCTTGGATGTAGCGCGCCACACCGTCAAGGCGCAGCCTCCTGTGTTCGTCGATGTCGGCCGAGGCCAGCCGCCAGCCCGTTTGGTAGACGTAGCCCGAGTCGGGCAGTCCGACGAGTGGCTCGTCCACCTCGGGTACATCGGGCTCTTGGGGCACGTTCGCTCCTTTACCCACTCTTTAGCGGGGCTCGTTTGTTGCCGCGCCGACGTAGGCGGTGTCGAGCAGCGCCTCGAGCTGCCCGCCGGCTATGTTCAGCTGCTTTTGGAACATCGATACCACCCGCTCACGCACGCGCGGCTTGTGGGACAGCGGCGGCAGCAGGTCGGCGAGAACGTTCAGCCGTGCCGAGGCGAGCCAGTCCGTCAGGTCGGGATCCTCCAGCCAGCGCTGTTGATTACGCAGGTCGCAGTGGGTCAGCCGCAGCCAGTCCAGGTCGGAGTCCGGGTGGGGAATCGGTGTGCAAAGTTCATTTTTCGTGGCGTCGGTGTCGTAGGCGAACTCGACGTGGGCGATCAGCGCGGCACTGAACACCTGTTGGCATCCGCGCACCGCCTGCAGGGTGATGCGCTCGCCGTCGAACACCGGCACGCCAGGGCGTTGCGGCGCTCCGTCAGCTGTGCAGTCGATGTAGAGGGCCGAGGGGGAGGAGGGAATCGATCCGACATCGAGCACGATCGTGGTGGGGTCGATGTGCTGAACGTGGCCCATCCTGACGACGTCGCCGATACGCCGCAATTGGTCGAGCTCGGGATGCGACACGGTTGCGCACCGATACATGGCCGGGCGTATCGAGGGGTCGAGGCGCAGCAGGGTTCCGGCGGTCTCCAGCCGGTCGAACAGGTCGTCGGCGGAAGTGGCCTCACCGATTGCCTCAAGATTCGCCTTGAAGCTGGCCCGGAACTGCTTGATGAATGTCGGCCCGGGCTGCAGTGTTACCCGATCGATCAGCCAGGAGTCGCGGGGCATGATCCAGGTCAGCTTTTCGGGGCTAACGCCGTGCCGTAGCAGCCATAGGCAAACGTCCATGCCGGTTTTGCCGGCGCCGACGATCACGTACCGGTCCTGCGTGGGAAACTTCGGCAGTTCGTTTGGGGCGATGCAGTCGATGCCCGGTGCGACGGTGTACGGCGCTGGTCGCATCGATGGCACGATGGCGCGCAGGTAGCTGGCGTCGACGATCCGCCGCCTCACCGTAACGGCGTATTCGGCGCCTGCCAGCGTCCGGAACCGGCCGTCGCCGAGGTACTCGCTCATCGGGAAGTACTCAACTCGCCCGGTGGGCAGAAATTGCTGCTGCATCACGGCGTCGAAGTAGGCGCATATCTCGCCGGCGGGGGCGAGTTCGTTCAATCCCTGGTTCCAACCGACCAGGTCAATGGTGTTGTTGCCCAACGCCCTTGAATTGACGCCGTAGTAAGCCGACGGCTGGTGTAGCCGCACGAATGGGTAGGCGGTGGTCCAGTGTCCACCCGGTTGATGGGCGTGGTCGACGAGGACCACGGTGGCCTCGGAGTCGGTGATCAGCGTGTCGGTGAAGGCCATTCCCATGGCTCCGGCACCCACCACGAGGTAGTCGGCCTCGATGGTTCTCATCGGCACTCCTCAACAAACACGCCGGCAAATCGCCGTGGCGAAACGATAACGCCTGACCGCTTTGGCGGCGCGTAAGGACCTAGACTCGACGCGCGGTGCAAGGTGGGTACAGGTTCACCTGGATGGGAGCACTAATCACCGATGGCGCGAGTTGGATGACTGACCTCACTGTCGCGATCACCGATGGCGTGGCGGTGTTGACGCTCAACCGGCCCGAGCGGCGCAATGCCTACACCGCCGACATGGGTGCCCGGCTCAGCCGTGCCTACCGGCAGTGCGACGACGACGATGCGGTGCGCGCGATCGTGCTCACCGGGGCGGGCGACGATTTTTGCGTTGGTGCCGACTTCTCCACCGACGCGAGCCCATTCGATGCTCCAACTGGTGATTTTACGGCCACACCAACCAATCCCGCCGCGTTCGAGCTGCGCACCCCGGTGATCGCTGCGGTCAACGGGCACGCCATCGGGATCGGGTTGACACTCGCCTTGCAGGCCGACATCCGAATCATGGCCGGTGACGCCAAATATGCTATTGCGCAAGTGCGTCGCGGCGTCATACCGGACTGCATGTCACATTGGACGCTGCCCCACCTGACCAGCGCAGCCGTGGCGGCCGACATACTGCTGACCGGGCGCACCTTCGACGGCGCCGAGGCGGCCTCCATGGGGATCGCCACCCGGACGCTGCCGGGCTTCCGGGTGCTCGACGAAGCGATGGCGGTGGCGCGCGACATCAGCGTCAACGTCGCACCAATGTCTGCAGCGCTGAGCAAGCGGTTGCTCTGGGACACCCTGATCAAGGGCTACACCCCGCGCCAGGTCGCTGAATTGGAAACCGAGCTGCACCGCCGGGTGATGGGCGGCCCCGACGCCCGCGAAGGCATCCACGCATTCCTGCAGCGTCGTGCGCCGCGATGGAGCAAATCGGTGTCGCAGGAGTGGAAACCGTTGCCCGACATCAGCGGAACGGAATGACCAACGCCATGCGACCGGTCAATTCAGCTAACAGCGGGCAACAGGTTCTTGCTGATGCTGAGGTTAACCGGGTTCCTCGTCGTCGCCGTCGCGGAAGAATCTTTCGGGGTGATGATGGGGGTTAGTTCGTGGTTGTCCGCGATCCAAATGCGCCGGTGGGATCCATTCGGTGCGGCCGTCGGGGAGTTTCCTTGTCCGCCAGCCTTCGTCGACCAGTTTGTGGTTAGGCTTGCAAGCGAAGGTGAGTTTGTCGGCATCGGTTAAGCCGCCCGCGGCCCAGTCGTCCACGTGGTGGACCTCACACCAGTATCCGGGTACGTCGCAGCCCGGGTGGGTGCAGCCGCGGTCTTTTGCGTAGAGCACCACGCGCTGATCCGGTGACGCCACCCGGCGGGTTCGGCCGAGATACAGTGGGCGGCTTGAATGTTCGTCGAACACCGCCAAGTAATGGTAGGCGTGGCTGGCCATGCGGATCACGTCGCGCATCGGCAGCAGCGTCCCGCCGCCCGTCACCGCCCGGCCCGTGCCGGAAGTCAGCTCCTGCAGCGTGGTCGACACGATGACGGTGACCGGCAATCCGTTGTGCACACCGAGTTTCGGGTCGCCTAAGTGACTGCGCACCAGGGCGTTGAGCGCGTCGTGTTGGCGCTGCGCCGGGGTGCGCAGGTCGCCGCCTGCGGCCTCGTCGGTGGGTTCGCCGTCGACGCAGGGGGTCTGATCGTCGGGGTTGCACATCCCGGGCGCGGCGAACCGGGCCAGCCACACGTCGAGGTTGGCGCGCAATTCCGGGGATGCGATCAACTTCCCAACGCTCATCCCGTCGACCCGCTGGCCGCACCAGGTGAAGCCGCGCTTGCGGGCGCGGTCGGCGTCGGAGAACTTCCCATCGGGGTTGATCCGCAGCGCACACTGGTGCGCCACCTTTTCCAGCTGGTCGGGACGCAATTTCAGCGCTTGGTCGGCCAGGAATTGTTCGGCGTGTTCCACCCTATTGACCGGTGTAGTTTCCGGCAGGTCGCGGATGAACGTCTGGATCACCCGTAGGTGCTGCCCGTCCAGCATGCCGTCTCGCCACGCCTGGGCGGTGGCGGGCAACTCCGGTGGAAGCTCCTGACCGGTCAGCGTCAGTCGTGGTGAGAGCTGTTTGACGTCGCGCAGCCGGCGGCTCGCCTCGGCGCAGCTGATCCGCAGCCAGTCGGCGATTACCTTGTGGACCGGACCGCCGACGTCGGAGGCATCCTCCTTCGCGAGGCCCGCGATGACGTCGTGACTGACCGCTACCTGTCGGCGGCGAGCGGTTTCCATTCGCTCCAGCGCGCGCAGCCGGATGGCGGGTGCGAACTTGTCGAGGTTCAGCTCACCGCACCGTGCGACGGCGGCGTCGAGCGTGTCCAGCGCTGCGGCAACCTCCGGCGGAATCGAATACATGTTCGAATACTATTGCGAAGACCCTGGCTCCAGCCACGGAATACGCGACCTCTGTGGATCAAGGCCGAACTGTGGATAAACGCGGCCAACGCCGGCCCACCATCCCGGTTTGCCGACGTGGGGGGTTGGGCGGTAGGCCCAACCCCCCGTTTGGGTCACCGGTTTGCCGCGGAAGCGTTGCCGGCGTGCTGGCCCGCCTTCACGCCCCACTAACTCCGCGCCACACCTCGGAGATGTCAGCACCGCGGCTTCACCCTCGGCCTGGCGGCCGGGATCGAACCAGGATCGAATCCTCATCAAGCGGACCGGGGTGTCGGCGGATCGGACCCACAACCTGGCCAGGTCCCTGGTAGGTCAGTGCAAGCCCTTCCGGCTAGCTCCAGCCAGGGGTATTGCGGAAACCGGCCACGCCGTGATTACACTGTGATCGCGATGTGATTAGACGCTCATTTCATGCGACCGACGGCGAGGTGACCGATGGCCTGGGACTTCGAGACAGACCCTGATTTCGCTGAAAAGCTCTCGTGGATGCGCAATTTCATCGATTCGGAGGTCATTCCGCTCGAACCCATCCTCTCCGAGATCCCGCCGGCGGAGTGGAATCCGGTGAAACATCATCTGCAGGGCAAGGTCAAGGCGCAGGGGCTATGGGGTCTGTTCCTCGACCCCAGCCTGGGCGGTGAAGGGCTCGGCCAGCTCAAACTCGCTCTGATGTCGGAGATCATCGGCCGATGCATGGTGTCGATGGAGTTATTCGGCGTTCAGGCGCCCGACAGCGGCAACATGGAGCTACTCGCGCACGGCGCAACCGAGGCGCAGAAGCAACGCTGGCTGTATCCCAACCTCCGGGGGGAGATATCGAGTGCCTTCGCACTGACCGAACCGTTCCTGGCGGGTGCCGACCCGACCGTCATCGACACCACCGCGGTACCCGACGGTGACGACTGGGTTATCAACGGCCACAAATGGTTTACCACCAATGCCTCATGCGCCGACATCATTCTGGTTATTGCCGAGACGGATCCCGCCGGTCGGCCGCACCGGCACGCTTCGGTCTTTGTGGTCCCGGCGGGTACGCCGGGCCTACAGATCGTTCGCGATATCCCGACGATGGCGCACCCCGACCCCGAATTCGGGCGGCGCGGCAACCACGCCGAGGTCGTGTTCACCGACTGCCGTGTTCCGGCCGATCATCTGGTCGGTGCACGCGGGGGCGGCTTTCTCCTTGCGCAGCAACGACTCGGCGGCGGGCGTATTCACCACTCGATGCGCTGGCTCGGGCAGGCGCAGCGGGCGCTGGACATTATGGGTGAGCGCGCGGTGTCACGCCGGTCGCATGGCCGGCTGCTGGGCGAGCATCAAATGGTGCAGGACTATATAGCGTTGTCCCATACCGAGATTCAGGCAGCCAGGCTGCTGACCTTCCAGACCGCCTGGAAAATGGACCGCGTTGGGGCCAGCGCGGTGCGCGCCGAACTGGGAATGGTCAAGGCGCACGTGTCCAAGGTGGTGCTGGCCGTGCTCGACCGCACGATCCAGGTCTGCGGCGCGCTGGGCTATTCGGGGGACCTGCCGGTCGAAGGCTGGTACCGGATGACTCGATTCGGGCCGATCGGCGACGGGCCGGACGAGCTGCACAAGTCGGTGCTGGCCCGCCATCTTCTCAAGAACTACCGCCCGGTCGAGGGATGGCCAACCGAGCATCTCCCGTCACGTCGGGCGGCGGCAGAGCGGAAGTGGCAGGCGCTGCGCGAAGAGGCAGAAGAGGCAGGTGTCGCATGAGCATTCCGGACCGTCAGCAGGCCATCATCATGCCGGGACCCGGCGCACCTCTGGAAACCGTCGAGAGACCCGTCGAAGAGCCCGGCCCCGGGCAGGTGTTGGTCAGGGTCAACGCATCAAGCCTCAACTTCCACGACAACATCAATTTGATGGGTCTGCTGCCCGGGCCCTGGCCACGCGTGCCGATGAGCGACGGCGCGGGCGAAATAGTGGCAGTGGGTCAGGGCGCTGATGGACTAGGAGACGAGTTGCAAGTCGGACAGCGGGTCATGGGGGCGTTTCACCCCGGCTGGCTCGACGGGCCACCGACGCCGGAAGCCAAGCGGGAGCTGCCCGGCGACAGCTGTGACGGGTGGCTGCAGCAGTACCGCGTCGCCGACGCCAGCGGCCTGGTCCGCACGCCCGATCACGTCAGTGATATCGAAGCCGCGACGATCCCCTGTGCCGGTGTGACGGCGTGGAGCGCGCTCAGGGAGGCCAACATCGGCGAAGGCGACGTCGTGGTCACCCAGGGCACCGGCGGGGTATCGCTGTTCGCCGTGCAATTGGCCCGGACGCTGGGCGCCACCGTCATCTTGACGTCTTCGTCCGACGCCAAGTTGAAGGTCGGATCGGATTTGGGTGCAACGCATCTGATCAACTACCGCAGCACCCCGGACTGGTCGGCAGAGGTGAAGCGACTGACCGGCGGACGAGGCGCCGACCTGATAGTCGAGCTCGGCGGTCCCGAGACCCTGGCGCAGTCACTGCACTCGGCGCGGATGGGCGGCACGGTCGCGGTGATCGGCGTGCTGAGCGGATTTGACGTGGCGCCCATTGCGGTTGCCGAGGTGATGCTCAACAATCTGCGCGTTATCGGGATCACCGTCGGCAGCGTGCGCGCCCACCGCGAACTGTGCGACGTGATAACCAACGCGGGCATCAGGCCCCACATCAGCCATGTCTTCGACTGGGAAAAGCTCGACGAGTCCCTGGGTGTGATGCGGGCCGGTCAGCACGTCGGCAAGATCGCGCTGACCATCACCTGACTTCGCCAAGAGGATAGACGTGGCTGCCGAACTGGAACTCGATGCAGACCGGATCGTCGCCGCCGCCGTAGACATCATGCGTGAAGGCGGGCTGGATGCGATCAGCATGCGGAGCGTGGCGACTCGGCTCGGCGTCACCCCGCCACCGGTCTACTCCAGGATCGGCAACAAGGAGGCACTGATCAACGCGGTGGCTGATCACCTGCTCGACGATCTTGCGCCCGCCTTGGACCGCGACGAGACGTGGCCGGACTACGCGCGCCGGTGGACCCGCCACCTTCGCGCACGACTGACCGCTGCCGCCGATTGCAGGCTTTTCCTGCAGGTGAAGCGTCCCGCATATCTGAAAGCCGCACGCCCACTGCTGAAATGCATGCGCCGCGACGGTCTGTCCAACGACATGTCGCTGCGTGCCTGCCGGCTGCTGACCTGGGCGACCGTGGGTTTTGTCGCGATGGATCACCCGCCTGCTACCAAGCCGACGCGTCGGCGCGGTCGACTGGCCGGCAGCGACCCGGCGGGCGTCACGCCGGAGGAAGTCGACGAGCTCTTTGCGACGCACATCGACTACCTCATCGAAGGCATCCGCCGGGACAGCGCTTAGCACGCGGGACGCGAAGCCGCGCGCATCATCCGGAGACGCCGCCGTCGATGGTCATCAGTGATCCGGTGGTGTAACTCGAGGCTTCGGAGAGCAAGTAGACCGCTGCTCCAACGATCTCCTCGGGCCGGCCGACGCGTCCGAGTGCGATGCGGCGCACGACGTCGGGCAGTAGGTCCGGGTTGCGAACGAAGCCTGATGCGGCGTCGGTGTCGAAGGTTCCACAGATGATCCCGTTTACCCGCACACCGGCGCTGGCGTACTCGATTGCGGCGGCGGTGGTTAATGCGTTCAGACCGGCTTTGGCGGCCGCATACACGGTGGCAACGGGTGTCGGTTTGACCGACGCCAGGGAACTGATGTTGATGATCGACCCACCGCCGGTGCCGGCCATCGCGGTGGCTGCCAACGCCGTCAGCCGGGTAGGACCTTTCAGATTTACGCCAATCACCTTGTCGAACAGCACCTCCGAGGTCTCCAGCAGTGATGGCGTGAGTGGGCTCATCCCGGCGTTGTTGACCAGCCCGTCCAGGCGACCCCAGCGGGCTGAGGCGGCATCGACCACCCCGGCGAGCGATTCCCACTCACCGACATGGCACGCCAACGGATAGGCCTGCCCGCCGGACTCTGTGATGGCGGCGGCGAGCGCCTCGCACGAGTCCAGCTTGCGGCTCGCGATGACGACGCGAGCGCCGCGCTCGGCGAGGCCTACGCTCATCGCGGCGCCAAGTCCGCGGCTGCCACCCGTGACGAGGACCACCCGGTCCCGCAGATCGAACAGCCGATCGGTCATTGCGCGAACCTCCTTGCGCGGCAAAGCAGTTCGTCGATCACGGGCCCGAAGAACTCATGGACAGGATTGCGGGACTCGCCGCGCAGATATTTGGCGTAGGAGGCCTCCAGCACGATGGCCAGCTTCCAGGCGCTGAAAACCTGGTACCAGTCGAATCGTGACAGGTCGCGGCCGGTAGCCGCGGCGTAGCGGTCGACCAGTTGGCGCGGTGTCTGGCAATGATCACGATCGATGCCGTGCGGGGAGTCGGGGGAGGCGAGGGCGATTGGGTTGCCCGCTTCCGGCCAGAAGATCATCGCCCAGGCCAGGTCGATCAGCGGATCGCCCACCGTGGTCATTTCGAAGTCGACCACGCAGGCCACCCGGGGTGGCGATGCCGGTGCCCAGATGACGTTGTCCAGCTTGTAGTCCCCGTGCATCACGGTGAGGTCGCCGTCGGTAGGCAGGTTCTGGCGCAGCCAGATCGCGAGCTCGTCGACGCCGTCCAGGTCGCGTGCCCGATATCCCGCCAGTTGCCTCAGCCACCGGTCGACCTGGCGTGGCAGAAACCCCTGCGGGTGGGACAGTTCGGCTAGCGCGGTATCGGTCCAGTCGATCGCGTGCAACGCCACCAGGGTGTCGATCAGTTGCTCGCCGATCAGGCCGTGCGAGGCGGGGTCTTGGCGCAGCGCCCCGGGCAGGCCGTCGCGGCGGATGACGCCGCCTTCGATGTAGGACATGACGAAGAATGGAGCGCCGATGATGGCTGGGTCGTCGCTGCGGGCCAGCACCTTGGGCACGGGTAGTCCGGCGGCGCCCAGCGTTTCCATGATCCGCGCCTCACGGATGACCTGATGGGCGGTGTCCGAGACCACGGCAACCGGTGCGCGGCGTACCACCCAGGCTTGCCCGAGTCGGTCGACCCGGAACATCTCGCAGCTGCCGCCCCCGCGGAGTGGGGTTGCCGTCACCTCGGCGGCTTCACCGGTCACCTCGATCAGCCAGTCGCGGAACCGTGCGACGTCGAAACGCGTTGCGGCAGAGTTCATGCACTGAATTCCAAGAGCTGCGCCGAGCTATAGCCGCGGGGTCCATGCGCCGGCAAGGCCTCGGCCACGATCCACGCCACGCGCGCCCTCCGATGGCCGATTAAAAAACGCTGATTCCGCAAAGTTAGCAGTCGACGCCGGCGGCCGAGCCCGACGTGATTCGCAACCCCGTCGGCGGGGCATACTTGATTGACGGCCAGGCGAATGCAAGATGAATTCGTGATAACCGGGAATCTGGCCTCCAAGCAGCTGGAAGCGTGATGGGCTCGTCGTCGTTGAACGGGCGCTGACGTGCAGGGGTTCGGCTTCCACACCCTGGCGCTGGTGACCGCCGTAGGTCTCGCCGGCCCGCTACTGTCGTCAGTGCCGGGCTTGCGGATTCCGGTAATCATCGGCGAGCTGGCCGCGGGACTCGTCATCGGAAAGACCGGGTTAGGTCTCATCGATGACGCTAACCCAACGTTTCAGTTGTTGGCGAATATCGGCTTCGCGCTGGTGATGTTTGTCGTGGGCACCCATGTTCCGGTCCGCGACCCCGCGATGCGCTCGGGTGTTCCGCGGGCGTTGGCGCGGGCCGTCCTGGTCGGGGCCGTCGCTGCGGCGCTCGGTGTCGGGGTGGCGGCGGTGTTCGGCACCGGCCACGCGGCGCTTTATGCGGTGCTGATGGCTTCGTCGTCGGCGGCGCTGGCATTGCCGGTGATCGATTCGCTGGGCTTGCGCGGACCCCAAGTAGTATCCGTCACTGTGCAGATCGCGATTGCGGATGCCGCGTGTATCGTGTTGCTGCCCTTGGTGATCGACTTCAGCCGAGCGCCAGCAGCGGCGCTGGGTGGGCTGGCGATCGCGGGCTGCGCGGCGGTGCTCTTTCTGCTGCTGCGCGTGGTCGACAGCAGGGGCTGGCGTCGGCGTGTGCACAAATACTCCGAGAAACGTCGGTTCGCATTGGAATTGCGGACCAACCTGCTCCTGTTGTTCGCGCTGGCGGCGCTGGCCGCCAGCACCCATGTGTCGATCATGCTCGCCGGCTTCGCGTTGGGTTTGGTGATCGCGTCGGTCGGCGAACCGCGGCGGTTGGCGCGTCAGCTATTCGGGATCACCGAGGGGTTCTTCGGCCCGCTGTTCTTCGTCTGGCTGGGCGCCTCGCTGCAAGTGCGGGAGCTGGGTTCGCACCCGAAACTCATTCTGCTGGGCCTAGGCCTTGGGTTGGGTGCCGTGCTGGCGCATTGCGCGGGCAGGCTGCTCGGCCAGCCGCTGACACTTGCGGCGCTGTCGGCCGCGCAGCTCGGCGTGCCGGTGGCCGCGGCCACCATCGGTACCGAAGAACATCTGCTCGTCTCGGGCGAAGCGTCGGCGTTGATGTTCGGCGCGTTGCTTACGATCGCCTGTACCTCGATCGCGGGCGCGCTCGCCGCGCGTGGACAGACTGCCGCGGCAGCGGCCAAGCCCGCGCAGGCGGAGACCGACAAACCCACCTAGAAGGGACCGCTGCGGGTCGGCGAGTTCCAGTCGCGAACTGCGCTATTCGGCGGCGTCACCCTTCTCCGCTTGCTCGAGTCCATGAAAATGCCAGTGATGCGGGATTTTCGGCGCTCGGACTGTTCACGACATAGAGCCGATGATGGTGCCCAGCTAGGGCCCTTCGGCCTCGAGACCCCGGTGACGAAGGGCCTTTGGGGCCGGGACTTCGGCGTGTTGGAAAGTGCGACCGGACCATGGGTGCGGTGGGTTCGCAGCGAATGTGATGCGGGTCGATCGGATCCGGCTGATCGGATGCGAAAACTCCACCGTCCACAACAGGGCAACGGCCGAACCGTATGGAGCGGCCTCGGACTCGCGTCTGCCTCTTGGTTCTTTCCGAGAAGTCACTACTCACTTGATGTTGCGAGTCCACCATCGGCCCGCGGAAACGATGACGATGTACTGTGTTACCGACCGCTTGCACAACGGGCGCACGGTCCGGGTGCCTGGTCACCAGATCGCACCCATTGTGTCGGCATGGCTTGCTGGGCTGGGCGCCCACAGTCCCCTGGTTGAGGATCTCGCGCGAGCCGCATGTGTCGGTGACTGGGTGACAGCCCACGCCGTCGGTGAGCAATTGTCCGTCGACGTCACTACTGCAGCCGCGGCCTAGCCTTCCACCGAATTCACCGCATCTTGCCCAGACCAGTCGTGGCACAAAGTCCTTTTGACCGGGGACGTCGTGCTCTCGTGCGGCTGGTGCCGATACGCGATCGTTGACAGAACGACGTTATTCCGAAGGGACAACAGCCATGAACGCGCACTTTCCCGACGCCGGCACTATCCGGACGGTCTTGGCTTTAGCTTCTCGGGCGCCCTCGGTCCATAACTCACAGCCATGGCGTTGGCTGGTGGGTGCGGAGAGCCTGCATCTTTACTCCGACTCGGATCGGCAACTGCCCAACACCGATCCGGATGGCAGAGACTTGGTCCTAAGTTGTGGTGCGGCGCTGCACCACTGCATCGTTGCCCTTGCGGCCGTTGGGTGGCGTGTCAAGGTGGCTCGCCTGCCCAATCCGGCCGACCCGAGTCACCTCGCCGCGATCGAATTGTCTCGTGCTGCCGCTGATCCCCTAGAGATAACGCTGGCAGCCGCGATACCGCGCCGCCGAACCGATCGGCGCCATTACAGTTCGTGGCCGGTACCAATGGCGGATATTGCATTGATGGCCGCGCGGTCGGCTCGCAATGGGGTGACGCTGCGCCAAGTCGAAGACACGGACACGTTGAGAAAGATTGTGGCCGAATCCGTCTGGGACCACATGACACATGACTACCTTGCCGAGCTCACCGCGTGGAGTGGGCGCTACGCTTCGGAGGCCGGCGTGCCGGCCCGCAATACGCCAGAATCCGACCCGAAGGCGAAGATACCGAGCCGGCTCTTTGCCGGTCCTGCACTTGCGATGGCAGAGGGCTCGTCGGCCGCCGACGACAATGCGGTTGTGCTTGCGCTCGGAACCCGGGCCGACGACCGGATGGCCCAGTTGCGCGCCGGGGAGACCACCAGCGTCGTGCTTCTCAGTGCGACGGCGATGGGCCTGGCCAGTTGCCCGGTCACTGAACCACTAGAGGTAGCCGACGCACGCGAGGCGGTGCGCTCCGAAGTCTTCGGTGATAGCAGCTATCCGCAGATGTTGCTGCGGGTGGGCTGGGCGCCGATCAACGCGGACCCATTGCCCGCGACACCGCGACGCGAACTCGCCGATTTCGTCGAGTGGATGGCTGAGCGCGACCAAAACGCGTGATTGTGAATTTCCAATGCTATTGGGCTAGGGACGCATGTGCGATACCGCAGTGCGGCCGACACAGCTTCAATCTCGACCCTGATGGCCCGTACGCAGACTTGCGGGGCTGAGTTAATGACGACCGGCCTTGTCCCAGGGGCCGAATGGCTCTGGAATCCGGGCCTTGGTGACCCGAGGATTGTCGAATGAAACATCCGGGCTAGTCGGGGCTCAGGAGAGTTGTGATGGATACGTACACGTTAGACCCACGCTGCTGGCGCATCGGCCGCATCTTCGGCCGTAATCCCTTGCTTCGGCGCAGCGATCGCGTCGAGGCATTGGTCGCGGTGGTCGTGCTCGTCGTGTCGCTAGTCGCGATACCCGTCGCAGGTGTGGTGGGCGCCGTTGTCTATGGCGCTCGCGACCGCCAGTACATCCAGCAGGCACGTGACCGATACGCGGTCACGGCAACAGTCACCGACACCGCAGTCGACGGCTCGGGCGCGACTGTCCTGGCGCGATGGCCGGTCGCTGCTGGTGAGCACATCGGCCCGGTTCATCACAGCACTGCAGCCAAGGTCGGCGACCGCATCCAAATCTGGTTGGACAAGGATGGCAATCCGGTGGCTCCACCAACACCGACTTGGCATGCCGGGGGTGACGCGGTTGCCGCGGTGATGGCGCCATTGCTGATCGTGTTTTTCGGTATGACATCATTCGTAACTCGCGTGCGTTCCCGGCTCGATCGAGCACGCGATGCTCAGTGGGAGCTTGCCCTTAGATGCCTTCAACAAGATGAAGGCCGGAAAAACCAGCGGTGAGAATCGGCGGGCCTGCGGCGCTGGGACAAAGAGGCTCTAGGCAGAACACGTGAAGTGGGCGGATGATGTGTCGATGACCGGACACGGGGAACGCTCCGACGCCGCGGTGTTGGAGATGGTTGGGTTGTATCGCCTTGTCGAGGTGCTGATCGAGCGAGGCTATCGCGTGGTCGGCCCGACGTTGCGGGACAACGCGATCGTGTTGGCGGAACTAGATTCAGCGGGCGATCTGCCGCGTGGCTGGGGTGTGGATGTCGGCCCCGGCCATTATCGGGTGCGTCGTCGCGACGACGATGCGGCATTCGGGCACTCGGCCGGGCCGCAGTCCTGGAAACAGTTCCTCCACCCACCCCGGCAGCGACTGTGGGCCGGCACCCGCGACGGCGCGGACGACGCCCAAACCGAAGAGGAGGTCCCGCGGTACGCATTCCTCGGGGTGCGCGGGTGCGACTTGGCCGCGATCGCCACCCTCGACAGGGTGCTCGGTCGTTCCGAGTACCCAGACAGCTCTTTTGTCGGCCGTCGGCGGCAGATTTTCGTGGTAGCGGTGAATTGCACCGAGCCGGGCGGGCTGTGCTTCTGCGCATCGATGGGCACTGGTCCTGCCGTCGGTCCGGGCTACGATCTGGCACTAACGGAGCGCCTCGGGGGTGGTGCGCCGACATACCTTGTCGACGTCGGTAGCCAGGAGGGCGCCGACGTGCTCGCCGAGATACCGCGCCGCGCAGCCAGCGGCGAGGAAATCAGTTGTGCAAGAGCAGATGTCGATGATGCGGCGCACAAGATGGGCCGCCAGATGCCGGATATGGATTTGCGGGATCTGCTGATGCGGTCACGCGAGTCGCCGCAGTGGGAGGAGGTTGCCAGCCGCTGCCTGACTTGCGGCAACTGCACAATGGTGTGCCCAACATGCTTTTGTACCAGCACCGAGGACGTCAGCGACCTGACCGGTGACCACGCCGAGCGCTGGCGGCACTGGGCGTCGTGCTTTGAGTTCGACTTCACCTACGTCCACGGTGGCGGCAGCGTCCGCCAGTCCGGCGCATCCCGCTACCGGCATTGGTTGACCCACAAACTGGGCACCTGGCACGACCAGTTCGGCATGTCGGGCTGCGTCGGATGCGGGCGCTGCATTGCCTGGTGCCCCACCGGTATCGACATCACCGCGGAGATGAACAAGATGGCCGGCGATGTCTGACGGCGCAATCGGTGCCGCTCCACGGGCGCTGAACCGCTCTCCCATGGCGCCGGTACCGTATCGGGTGCGCAGCCGCGTAGTGGAGAGCCCGGATTCCGCGACGCTGTCCCTGGTACCGATCAGCGAAACCCTGCGCGCCCCGCAACCGGGGGAATTCATGATGCTCTACGCGTTCGGTGTCGGCGAGGCGGCCATTTCGATCAGCGGCGATCCCACCGTCACCGACGGGTCGATCACCCACACAATTCGTGCAGTGGGTGCGGTCAGTCGAGCCCTACACGATGCCGAGCCGGGCGCTGTTGTCGGCGTGCGGGGTCCGTTCGGCACCTCATGGGGGTTGGCCGAGGCGGCTGGCCGGGATTTGGTCTTGGTCGCCGGCGGTGTCGGCTTGTGCCCGCTGCGCCCGGCGGTGCTGGGCGCGCTGGCGCAGCGGTCGCGCTACGGCAAGTTGACCCTCATCGTGGGCGCGCGTTCACGGGCCGACTTCGTGTTCGCCGCGCAACTCGAAAAGTGGGCCCAGGAGCCGCAGATCGAGCTGCATGTGGTGGTCGATGCCCCAACCCCGGGGTGGACCGGCGAAGTCGGGATGGTCACCGCGCCGCTGAGCCGGCTGGAGTTGAATGCCGACCGCACCACCGCATTCCTGTGCGGGCCGGAGCCGATGCTACGCTTCGGGGCCGAGGCCCTAGTGGCGAAAGGCTTAGCCGCTCAGGCTATTCGCGTCTCACTGGAGCGCAACATGCAGTGCGGAATCGGCTGGTGCGGTCACTGTCAGCTGGGCCCGCTCCTGTTGTGCCGGGACGGGCCCGTCGTCGGTTACGACGTAGCGGGACCGCTGCTGCAGGTGAAGGAGCTTTAGATGCGCCCGACCACGCTGGCCGTGTGGAAGTTTGCGTCCTGCGACGGTTGTCAGCTGACGCTGCTGGACTGCGAGGACGAGTTGCTCACCCTTGCCGACCAGGTCAAGATCGCCACCTTCGCCGAGGCCTCCAGTGCAATGGTCGCCGGGCCCTACGACGTGTCACTGGTCGAGGGCTCGATCACCACCCGGCACGACGAGCAACGCATCCGCGAGATCCGGGAGCAGTCGAAGCTGCTTGTCACCATCGGTGCCTGCGCGACGGCCGGGGGAGTGCAGGCGCTGCGCAACTTCGCCGACATCGCCGAGTTCACCTCGGTGGTCTATGCCAACCCCGAGTACATCGACACGCTGGCGACCTCCACGCCGGCATCGGCGCACGTCAAGGTTGATTACCAGCTGCAGGGCTGCCCGATCGACCGCGGGCAGCTGCTCGACACTCTCGCGGCGCTGCTAATCGGGCGCAAACCGCGGCTGCCCGCCAAGACGGTGTGCACGGAGTGCAAACTCCGCGGGGTGACGTGCGTCATCGTCGCCGAGGGCATCCCTTGCCTTGGCCCGGTCACCCACGCCGGCTGCGGAGCGCTGTGTCCCAGGCATCATCGTGGCTGCTACGGCTGTTTCGGCCCGTCCGCCGCGCCGCAAACCGCGACGTTGATCCCGTTGCTGCGCCGCGACGGGATGTCCGATGGTGACGTCGACCGGGTGTTCTCGACGGTCAACGTCGCCAGTTTCACCGCCGAGCGGAGCAAGCAGTGACCCCAAACACCCGCACACTGAGCGTCGGCACACTGACGCGGGTGGAAGGCGAAGGGGCCCTGCACGTCACGCTGAAGGACGGGGCACTGGAGCGGGTCGAGCTCAATATTTATGAACCGCCACGATTCTTCGAAGCGTTCCTGCGCGGACGCGCTTACACCGAGCCGCCGGACCTGACCGCGCGGGTCTGTGGCATCTGCCCGGTCGCCTACCAGATCAGTGCCTGCAACGCCATCGAAGACGCCTGTGGCGTCGAAGTGGATGAGGCGCTCCTCGCGTTGCGGCGGTTGCTGTACTGCGGCGAATGGATCAACAGTCATGTTCTGCATATCTACCTGTTGCACGCGCCCGATTTTCTCGGCTACCCCGACATCATCGGAATGGCGCGCGACCATTCCGATGCCGTCGAGCGCGGGTTGTCGCTGAAGAAGGCGGGCAACCAGCTGATGGAGTTCGTTGGCGGGCGCGCGATACACCCGATCAATGTGCGGCTGGGCGGATTCTATTCCGTGCCAACACGGTTGGAATTCGGGCCGATCGCCGAGCAGTTGCGGCGGGCGCTGGACAACGCGCTGGCTACGGTCGAGTGGGTGTCCGGGTTTGACTTCCCCGACCTCGAGCTTGAACACGAGTTCTTAGCGCTCACGGCGTCCGGCCGGTACCCGATCGAGAATGGCACCATCGCGCGCAGCGTGGGCCCGTCGTTTTCGGTTGCCGATTTCACCGACCACGTCGCTGAGTCGCAGGTGCCGTACTCCACCGCGTTGCACGCGACGCTCGATGGCGGCCGCTACCTGACCGGGCCGCTGGCGCGTTTTTCGCTGAACTCGTCGGCGCTGTCGCCCGTCGCCGCCCAGGCGGCGGCGGGAGCTGCGCTCTCGACCGAATGCCGAAACCCATTCCGCAGCATCGTCGTCCGCGCCGTCGAAGTGGTCTACGCGATCGAGGAGGCGCTGCGGATCATCGACGACTATCAGCGTCCGTCGCGTCCGTTTGTCGATGTACCGGCCCGTGCCGGCGTCGGACACGGTGTCAGCGAAGCCCCCCGCGGCCTGTTGTACCACCGATACCGGATCGACGACGACGGACTGGTCGCGGCGGCAATCATCATCCCGCCGACGTCGCAGAACCAAGCGGCCATCGAAGCCGACCTGGCACGCGTCGTTTCCGACAACGTCTCCCTCGACGACGCCGCGCTGACCACGCTGTGCGAGAAGGTGATCCGCAGCTACGATCCGTGCATCTCATGCTCGACGCATTTTCTGACGCTGACGGTGCAGCGTCGGTGACGGAGGATGCCAGGGCGGCAGCGGTCGTCGGGCTCGGCAACAGCTTCCGGCGCGACGACGGCGTCGGTGTGGTCGCCGCGGCAGCACTAGAAGATCACCGGTTGCCGAATGTGCTTATCAAAACCGGCATTGTCGAACCGATGGGTCTGCTCGAGGCGTGGTCGGGCGCCGGGCTGGCCGTGGTAATCGACGCCGCGGTAGGTAATCCCTCAACGCCCGGCCGCATCCGTCGCTGCGTCCTTAGTGACGTGGCTACCGCATCCGAAGGATTGAGCTCGCACACCATCGATATCGGTCGTACCCATGCGCTGGGTCGGGCACTTGGACGAGTGCCCGGCGCGCTGGTGGTCTTCACCATCGACGTGGCGGACACCGGGTACGGCATGGGCTTGACCCCACATGTTGCGGGTGCCGTGCCGAAAGTGGTCGGACTGGTGGTGGCCGAAATCAACCGCACCTCGGGAGCAGCGAGGCGATCGCGGCGCCCAGTTTCGCGGTGACTTCCTCGGCGATCGCCACAAGGGCCGACTCACCGGTCACCTCCACCAAGAGACCCGGATCCATGGCATCAACGATGACCGTGCCCGGGTTGCCCGGGTCGGTGCGCACCAACACGTTGCAGGGCAGCAGCAGACTGATCTCGCGATCGACGCTGATGGCTCGGTACGCCAATTCAGGATTGCATGCACCCAGGATCAGGTAGTCCTCTATGTCCACGCCGAGCTTGGCCTTCAGTGTCGCTTTGATATCGATCTCGGTCAGCACACAGCAGACGAACGACCCCGCCACTCGGGACTTCCGCCCCTACTCAACGCCGTCTGGTAGTGGTCGCATCGAAGCATGGCAACATTCGCTGCAAGGTAAGGAGATTCACAGATGACTGACAGCGGTGACGGCACCCGGACCTGCCAAATCGACGTGCTGATCGAAGAGCACGCAGAGCGGACCCGGGCAAAGGCACGATTAGCCTGGGCGGGCAAGGGGTACGTCGGTGTTGGCGTGGCTCGACTCGATCCGGCCGACGAGCCGGTGTCCCAGATCGGCGACGAACTCGCGATCGCGCGCGCCCTGTCCGATTTGGCAAATCAGCTGTTCGCTTTGACATCAACCGATATCCAAGCCAGCACCGACGAGCCGGTCACGGGTCTGCACCACTGAAAACCACCGAACACGCCGTAGTAGCCGATTTGCGCGCTGCAGTGCGCACGCTACTCGTCAGGACACACACGAATCAGGAGACAGCAGCGCAGGCTACGAACGAAGCGGGACAAGCCGCCGCTTTCGATGCGTGCCAGCTCCACATTGGAACCGGTGTGAGCCATGGCTTTCGATGGGATTTCCGCCGCCTAGTAGCGCCCCGCCGGATCGAGGTGCTCGATGAACCAGTCGCGCGCTAGCAGCGCCACTTGCTCAAGCGTGCCCGGTTCCTGGAATAAGTGGGTGGCGCCGGGGACGACGGTGACTTCGCATTTGCCTGGTATCACTGCCTGTGCCTGCCGGTTCAGCCTGAGTACCGTCTCGTCGCGTCCACCCACTATCAGTAGTGTGGGAGCCCGCATCTCGCGCAGCGACCCGCTCGCGAGATCGGGTCGGCCGCCGCGAGATACCACCGCCGCGACCTTGACACCGGGATGCGTGGCGGCAGCCAGGGCTGCGCCCGCGCCGGTGCTGGCGCCGAAGTAACCGACCGGCAATGACGCGGTATCGGGTTCGGCGGCCACCCAGCCCGTAACATCGACAAGTCGGCGAGCAAGCAATGCGATGTCGAAGACGTTGGCGCGGTTGCGTTCTTCATCGGGCGTCAACAGGTCGAAAAGCACGGTGGCGAATCCGGCCCCGTTGAGAACCTGGGCGACATAACGATTGCGCGGGCTGTGCCTGCTGCTGCCGCTGCCATGCGCGAACACGATGACACCTACCGGATGCTCGGGAATCGTCAGGTGCCCAGCCACCATTACCGGGCCAGCCGATACTTGGATCTCCTCGTCACGCATCGGCGGATCGTTAGCGTCGGCCCTGGCGCTTGCGCGAGAGTCGTTGCGGGCGCGGTTGAGTAGGGAAACAACCTCATCGTCCGAGGTCTGCGCGAAGCTACGGTATCCCTGACCAACAGCGAAATACGGCACGGGTGTTTCCAGGCACACCACGTCGTCGGCGTACCCGGCGAACTGCTCGGCGGTGTCGCTGCCCCCGATGGGAGCCGCCAATACGACTCTGCTGGCTCCTTGGGCGCGGGCCACCTGGCAGGCAGCCCGCGCGGTCGCCCCGGTCGCGACGCCGTCGTCAACGATCACCGCGATTCGTCCCTTCAGCGAGATTCGATCATGATCACCGCGGAAGCGTACGGTCCGGCGTTGCAACTCGGCCCACTGCTTGGCTTCGACCGCAGCCATTTCCTTCTCGCTCAGACGAACCCTGCGGACCACGTCGTCGCTGATTACCCGTGCACCGCCCTCGCCGATGGCCCCGAAGGCCAGCTCGTCGTGAAACGGAACCCCTAGCTTCCGTACCAGGATCACGTCCAGGGGAGCGGCCAGCGCTTTGGCCACCTCGAAGGCGACCGGAACTCCGCCCCGGGGTAGGCCGAGCACCACTACATCCTGACCGCGCAAAAAGCACAGGCGCGACGCTAATCGCCTTCCGGCGTCGACCCGATCGTTGAACTTCCTCATGTGTCAAGTGTGGGCTCTGCTACGGCCCACCGATATGGCCACAAGTCCCTTGGTCAACTGACGAAGTCCCCGAAAAGCGCCATCGTGACTATTGAGCCCGAAGCTAGACTTCTTGGCCGGCAAGCCTGTCGGTCGCGACGTATCGCAGCAATGCGCCAACGCCATCTCTGAATGCCATGCCCTCGGCCCGAACCAATGAGGCGCCGATTCCGATCGCGGTGAACGGCAACGCCTCATCGGCCCTTGCGACTCGTTCCACGGGTTCGCCGAATTCGGAGAGCGAATCGGCATCCGGCGCGATCGCGGTGAGCGCTTTGCCGGTGACCACAGTGGCATCGCCCATCTCGCCGACGAGCAATGTATCAACGTCACCGTCGCGCAGTGCCGCACAGACCGCAGCGAGGCCTTCGGCCGCCAGCCCTGAGCCGCGCCCGATTTGGGCTTCGAAGCGCTCAACGATGTCGGTCGTCTCTTCGCGGTGCCGCCTGGCGAGTTCCGCGGCCGTGAGCCGGTTGATGTCGGTCCAATCGGTGCCGCTCTTGCGCGCACTGGCGTGGAGTTGCGAAACCCGCCGGGTCACGCGCTCCGGCAATTCGGCAACGACATCCGTGCGTGAACGAACCTCGCCGCACACGAATACCACCTCAGGGTCTGCCTCATCCACCAGCCGCGTCAGGTGATCGGCGACTGCTCGGGAGTTCATCCGGACGGCTTCCTCGGTCGTGTGCTGGAAGTCGCCGTAGCCGTTCCAGCCGGCGGTGGCCGGCTTGTGCACCGGGTAGCCGGCGCCCTCAATCCTGGTGGACCTGGTGGTGTCCCCCTGGTACAGGGTGACGTCGGCGCCGGTGTGATCAACCGCCGCCAATACGTAGGTCGGTCGCGGCATCTCCAGGTCTATCAGCGGCACAACATATGGATAGTCCGATAGGCGAACCACCGTGCCCGGTGGTGGGCTGATCAGCAGCTCGTTGACCAGCACCTGTTCGCGGGTTGCAATCACCGCGCGGCCACGCCGACCGACGGCGGGTCGATGGTTCAGTATGGCTTTCTCGAGCGTGCCAATGATTTCCGCTGCCGCGCCCTGGTTCTCGAGGTGCTTGCGGATATCGCGCCATTTTGCTTCGAGTTGCTCGACGGCATCTGCGGTGTCGTGTGAGTCGTCGAAGTACACAGAGGCAAACGGGCCTTCTGCTTTTGCCAGCCATCTGAGGCGTTCTGATCGCATGCCATGCCTTCCACCGTTAGTTGCGTGCTCTGTTGTTCCCGACGGTATGAAGGACGAATGCGCCTCCGCCAGGGCCGTTAGCCCCCCGATATGGGTCTTAAGTCCCACCTGGGAGCGCCGATTGGCGGCTAGGCCGGCGGCGGCGCAATAAGCCCCTGTTCAACCTCAGCCACTAGCCATGTCGTTCTTCGGCGGTTGTTCGTAGAGCGCCGTGAGGCGGTCGACGAACTTTTCGATGACTACCTTGCGGCGCAACTTCATGCTCGGCGTCAAATCGCCGGCTTCGACGGTGAGCTCGCGGTCGGCAATCGTGAATTTCTTGATCTGCTCCCAGCGATTCAGTTCCAGGTTCAGGGCGTCGACATACCCGGCGATCAGCCGCTGGGTTTCCTCGTCGGTAGCGATTTCGGCGAAGGACTTGCCCGCCAGTCCATGATCAGCGGCCCACGCGGTGATGGCTTCGTTGTCGAGCCCGACCAGCGCCACGCAGTATGGCTTGGCCTCCCCGTAGACCAGGAACTCGCTCGCGTACGGGCACAGCCCCTTGAATCTGGCATCGATCGCCGATGGCGCGACGTATTTCCCTTGCGAGGTTTTGAACATGTCTTTCTTGCGGTCGGTGATCCGCAGAAAGCCGTCGCGGTCGATCGCCCCGATGTCACCGGTGTGAAACCAACCGCCCATGTCGAGCGCCTCGGCGGTGGCGTCGGGCAGATCGTGGTAGGAGGTCATCAAACCTGGCCCCCTAAGCAAAATTTCGCCATCGTCGGCAATCTTGACGTCAGTGGCCGGAAACGGCCAGCCGACGGTTCCGAACCGGTAAGCGTTGGGTCGGTTGATAAATGACGCGGCCGCGGTCTCGGTCAGTCCGTAGCCCTCGAGCACGATGATGCCGACGGCGTCGAACCACTGCGCGATTTCACGGTCCAAGGCGGCGGCCGCGGAAACGAAGAACCGCAGCCGGCCACCAAACCGCTCCCGGATGGTGGAGAACACCATCCGGTCGGCGACTTTGTATGCCAAGGATGTTGCGAGCGAGGGCTTCTCGCCGGCTTGTCGGGCTTCGGACACCTTCATGCCGATCCCGATCGCCCAATCGAAGACCTTTTTTCTGAGCCGGCCCTGCTCGGCAACCATCCCCTCGATGCGGGCATGTGCTTTCTCGAAGATGCGTGGTGCGGCACCCATGATGGTGGGATGCAGGGTCGCGAGGTTGTCAATGATTCTCTCGACGCGGCCGTCAATCGCGGTGGGGAAGCCGATCTGCAGCGGCAGTGCCAGCATCACCTTGCCGAATGCGTGTGCCAGCGGCAGCCAAAGGAAGTTCAGGTCGTCGGGGCCGAGGATGTTGAGCGAATCGATCGCCGCCGCGGTGTACGTCCATGCCGCGTGCGTCAGCCGAACGCCCTTCGGCCGCCCAGTCGTACCGGAGGTATAGATGAGGCTGGCAAGCTGGCCCGGACCGACGGCTGCGACACGGTCTTTGACGGCATCGGGCGAGTCGGCTAGCAATTGCTTCCCACGCTGCTCGAGTTCGTCGAGGGTGATCACCCAGTCGCCGTCGCCGTTGCCGTCGATGAGCACGACTTTGCTCACGTCGGGCAGTTCGGCGCGATGGTCGAGCAGTTTGTCGAGCTGGGTCTGATTCTCGGCGACTACGACACGGCTTCCTGAGTTGGCGACGATGTAGGTGACATCGTTGGCGTTCGTCGTCGGATAGACGGTGGTGGTGGCCGCCCCGGCACACATCACGGCGAAATCGACAAGCACCCACTCGTAACGCGTTGACGACGCGAGCGCAACTCGGTCCTCCGGAGCGATGCCCAGCGAAATCAGCCCGGCTGCGATGTTGTAGACACGTTCGCCGACCTGTTGCCAAGTCACGCTCTCCCAGCTGTGGTCCTGCGGGTATCGAAAAGCTTCCGCATGCGGGCTGGCGGCGACGCGGTCGAGGAACATCTGTGCCACCGACGGTGCGCGGTTCTCGATCTTGGTGAAGTCGGGCCCTTCGTGCGGGGCGACTGGTGCGTTCATGATGCTAATCCCATCGCTGCCGAACCGAATAGCGGTGTGGTCATAGTTGGTAACGTCCTCCATCCTGGTGCGTCTTCTGGACCGGCGATAGTGACCAAGGTCACCTGGATCCTGGCGATCGTCCTGGTGAGGCTCCGCGTCCAGCTATGGGCCTCCACTTCCGTCGCGAGCCGGGACATCGCGATATGTCTTGCTCGGTCCATCCGACTACTGTCGCCACCCCAGGCACGAGGGCCCTTGGTCCTGTCGATAGCCAACGAGTTGCCCAAGCGCCGGCGGCGCGGGTCGCGTACCGTACGTCGGATAGCGGCGATTTGCGTGGCGGGTCGTGCGGGAGTGCAGGGACAGGTATCAGCGAAATAGCTTCTATGGCAATGTATTACAGTATGCGACTACCGTTTGAGCGGCGCGAAGCGGCTCTCGCGCCGCTGGCAAGCGGGTCCGCGTGAGCGCCGTTAGCGCTGAGGAGTTGGCGACGCTGCACTTCTTCGCCGGTATCCCGGTTGAGGACTTGGCGGCATTGGCCGCCAAGCTGGAGCGCCTGCATGCGGCCGCCGGCGAGATACTGATGCGCCAGGATGAGCTGGCGGTATCGTTTTCGATCATCACGTCGGGTCGAGTCGAAATCGAACATGTCGGCCGGGACGGGCAGGTTTTGGTAACGGAGCTGTCGTCAGAAACGGTTGTCGGCGAAATCGCCTTGCTACGACAAGCAACCCGGACGGCAACGGTGATCGCTAAAGATGACGTGCACGGCTATATCGGGTACAACGCCGCATTCGAGTGCATGCTGGACCTGCCGGCCGTCGCTGACCGGATGATCCGCACGGCGCGACAGCGGTTGGCGGCATACATCACCCCGATTCCGGTTTCGGCCGAAGAAGATGCCCGGTTGGTGTTGCGCCCAGTCTCGCCCGGTGATGCCGAGCGCTTCAAGGTCAGCGGGGCATTCTCGCGGCAGACCCTGCACCAGCGGTACCAGGGTGGTGCCCTGAGCGAGGGCCGGTTGGCCTACCTCTTCGAGGTCGATTACGTTGACCACTTCGTCTGGGTCGTTACCGACGGCGCCGACGGGCCGGTCGTCGCCGACGCCCGCTTCATCCGGGATGAGGACGATCCGGCTTCGGCAGAGGTTGCCCTGACCGTCGCCGACGCCTTTCAGGGCCATGGGCTCGGGACTCTGCTACTCGTTGCGCTGGCGGTCGCTGCACGCGTCGACGGCCTCGAGCGGTTTCATGCCCGGGTGCTATCCGATAACCCGCCAGCACGTGCATTGGGCGATAAGGTCAACGCCGACTGGGAGCGGGAGGAACCCGGGGTGGTTACCACGACGGGCGACATCCCGGCCTTTGATGACTTACTTCTCGACTACGACACGCGGCTGCAAATCCAGCAAGTAGCCCGCCAGGTGATCCATGCGTTCGACTGACCCGGCCACGGGTGACCGACCCGGCCAGAGGTGACCCGTGAGGTGACTTATGCCCCGGACCTTGGTGCCTTTGCGCTCTTACCATCGGGCACCGATTGGGCTGCTCCAGTCAAACTGCAGCAGGCCGTGCGGACCGTGGTCCTAGACCCCTCGGGAGCCGGACGTCGAATGACCTGAAAAGGCCGGTGGCTGGACGGTTGCGCGATCACAACCGTCCAGCCACCGGCTGCGGACCGCCAAGGGGCCCGTCGATGGATATCGCTACTTGCTCGTCGCCTCACCGGCACTGCGCACCACGCTGCGGAAGAATTCGATGCGCGCGGTGACCAACTCCTCAGCCAGCCCCAGAGCGGCGTCGACGACGGTCTTGCGGCGCGACTGCTCGGGGACCAGGGGGCTGATTTCGTCGATGAACTTACGGACGGCCTCGATTGCCTGCTTGCGGCCGGTTTCGACCGATTCGAGCACGTCGTCAGAAAGCTCGGCCCAGCGCGCTGTGGTCTTTTCCGGTGCAGTCATGAGCTCACTCCATACTTCTTATGTGGTCGCGGTTCGTTTGCGGACGCTCCGACCTTACGGCGGTCGTAAAGCCCGCGCGAGTGACAAAAGTCCTCTCGCGCCGAGTCATTTGGCACCTGTCAAAGTTGGCGATCTCCGGTTGTCGATCAAGGACTTTCGCAACTTTCGCTGGGTCGTAGGTCCCTAACGCGTCGGCCCGGCGCGCTGTTAGCGTGGCGCCATGACGATGTCCACCAGCGACGAGCGCCGACCAGCGGGCGCTTTCGATTGGTGGGTACCCGGTGTCGGTGGGCTGGGCGTGGCGCTCATACCGTTCACGCAAACTGGCCGGTACTTCGCCCAGTCGTGGCGCGAATACCTTGGCCAAGCGCCCGACGAGCTTCCGATCGCGCGGCCGACCATCGCGTTGGCGGCGCAGGCTTTTCGCGACGAAGTGGTCCTGATGGGCCTGAAGGCTCGCCGCCCCGTCAGCCGGCCTGACGTGTTCGAACGGATCACGCGCGAGGTGGCGACCGGAGTGGAATTCTACGGAAACAAGGGCTGGCTGGAGAAGCCCAAAAGGTTTTTTATCGAGCCTCCGCCACTTTCAGATGTCACGATCCGGAAGGTGAAGGGGCACAGACGGTCCTTCTATCGTATTTATTTCGACAGCGGATACCAGCCGCATCCTGGCGAACCTGGCGCGCAACGGTGGCGAAGCTACACCGCGAACAATCGCGAGTACGCGCTGTTACTGCGCCACCCGCAACCGCGGCCGTGGTTGGTGTGCGTGCACGGCACCGAGATGGGCCGCGCTGCAGTCGATCTCGCCTTGTTTCGCGCCTGGAAGCTACACGATGAGCTCGGACTGAACGTCGTCATGCCCGTCCTGCCAATGCACGGGCCCCGGGGGCGCGGCCTCCCGAAAGGCGCCGTGTTTCCGGGCGAAGACGTGCTCGATGACGTACATGCGACGGCGCAGGCGGTATGGGATATCCGTCGAATGTTGTCCTGGATTCGCCTGCAGGAGCCCGAGTCGCTGATCGGACTGAACGGTCTGTCACTCGGCGGCTATATCGCGTCGCTGGTCGCCAGCCTCGAAAAGGGTCTCACCTGCGCAATTCTCGGCGTCCCGGTGGCCGACGTGGTCGAACTGCTGGGGCGCCACTCCGGCCTCCGCCACGATGACCCCCGCCGTGACACATTGAAGTCGGCCGAACCCATCGGGCGGATGGTGTCGCCTTTGTCGCTTACCCCACTCGTGCCGATGCAAGGCCGTTTCATCTATGCCGGCATCGCCGACCGCCTCGTGCACCCCCGCGAGCAAGTGACCCGCCTCTGGGAGCACTGGGGCAAACCGGAAATAGTCTGGTACCCGGGTGGCCACACGGGATTCTTCCGCTCCCAGCCGGTGCAGCGGTTCGTGTTGGATGCATTGCGGCAGTCAGGGCTGCTCGATGGGCCACCCACGCCGTGTGCGCGCACAGCCTGACCCGCGAGGCAAGATGAACGCGCTCGATGCACTGGATGCCGCAATGATGACTGCGGAATTAGTATCCAACCCGATGCACGTCGGCGCTGTGCTCATCCTGGCGCCCTCGGCGGACGCCGGCCCGGGCTACGTTGACGAACTATATTCGGCCGCACTCGCGGGAAGCGAATCGATCGATCCTCGACTGCGCAGATATCCGCATTGTGGTGTTGATACCGGCGGCGTCTGGGTGTGGCGCGACATGAATACCGTTGACCTGAGCCAACATTGCCAGCGCCGGACGCTGGCATCAGGTGGAGACGGGTTCTGGCGGCTGATCAGCGAGCTGGATGCAGCGCGCCTCGACCGGTCCCGTCCGATGTGGATGTCGTATCTGATCGACGGGCTGAAAGGCGGCCGACTCGCCTTCTATATCAAGGTGCATCACACCGTCATCGACGGTGTCGCTGGCCTGGGGATGATCACCGACGCGTTGAGCACTGACCCACGAGAACGTTCGATGCCGCCCTTCTACGCCGACCGCCGTGCGGAATCGACGATACCGGCTCCATCGACCGGGCTGGTGCCTCGTCTAGTGGCACCGCTACGGTCGGTGGTAGGCACGGCGGCATCAAGTGTCGGGTTCGTTGGGCGCGTCATCACGGGCGAGCTATCCACTGTCATCGACAGCTTGGTCGGCCACACGACCGTGTTGCCTTTCGGAGCGCCCTACACGCGGCTCAACGGCCGGTTAGGTCCAGAGCGTGCAGTCTGCGCCGCCAGCTGGGCCAAGAGCCGCTTCAAGGCCGTGCAGCAGCGGGCCGGCGTCACCGCCAACGACGTGGAAACCGCGATAGTGGCCGGCGTTGTGCGGCAGTGGTTGCGTGACCGCGGGGAACTGCCCAAGCGGTCACTGGTGGCCATCTGCCCCATCACGGTACGCATTCGCGAGCGCGATCCATCAAATGATCAGCATGGCAACATGTTCGGCCTTTGGCTGTGCCCGTTAGGCACGGACTTGGACGACCCGGTTGCGCGGCTGAACTTGATCCACCGGTCGATGTCGGAGGGAAAGCATTGGGTGGCGAAGCGCGGATCGGCGGCATCGCTCCTGACGGTCGCGGGCAGCATCGCAGCGACAGCAATTTCGCCGATGCTGCCGTTCACGCAGAGGACCCGCACCGGATACAATCTGCCGATCTCGCACGTTCCCGGGCCGCGCACCGAAATGTATTGGAACGGATTGCATGTCGAGGAGATCTATCCGGTGTCGACGGTCTATGACGGTCAGGCACTCAACGTGACGACATGCTCATATGCCGATCGGGTCGGATTCGGGTACGTCGCGGGCGCCGATGCGGTGCCCGACGCACATACGCTGATACCGCTCACCGAGGCGTGTCTGACCGAACTCGAGTCCGCCGTGGGTGTGCCTGCTGCCCGGAAGTCGTTCAAGTGTCCCCTGTGATTGAGCGGCTTGCGCCACTGGAAAGGGCCCTTCGGTCATGTGGGCGGGGACTTTTGGCCGCTGACCTACGGCGAGCGCGGTTCTAGCGTTATTGGCACGTGCGTTGTTAAACCACGCTGTCGGCGACTTGGATTGAGGTGGTTGTCATGAGTCAAACGGCCGGGATTCTGGCGGTTTCGGGGATCGTGGTGTTGCTGCTGTTGGCGGCCGCGTCAATCAAGGTGGTGCAGCAGTATCAGCGCGGTGTCCACTTTCGGCTCGGCCGCGTTATCGGGGTTCGTGAGCCGGGCTTGCGCTTCATCATTCCGGTCATCGATCGCCTGTGGCGGGTTTCGATGCGGATCGTGACCATGCCCATCCAATCGCAGGGGATCATCACCCGTGACAACGTGAGCGTGGACATCGCCGCGGTCGCCTACTTCCGTGTCATCGATGCCCAAAAGGCGGTCGTCGTCATCGAAAACGTCAACGCCGCCATCGATCAAATCGCCCAGACCACCCTGCGAAATGTGGTCGGGCAACATTCCCTCGACGAAGTCTTGGCCCAGACAGAGAAGATCAACGGCAGCATCCGCCAGATCCTGGACACCACCACCGTGGAATGGGGCGTGGAAGTCACCCTGGTGGAACTCAAGGACATTCAGCTTCCGGAGGGCATGAAACGAGCGATGGCCCGCGAGGCCGAAGCGGAGCGGGAGAAGCGGGCCAAAATCATTGCCGCAGAGGGCGAGGCGCGCGCCGCCGCTGCCCTTGGCGAGGCATCCGACATCATGATGGAGCATCCGCTCGCGCTGCAACTACGTAACCTGCAGACCTTGCTCGAGCTAGGGGTGGAGAAGAACACCACCATCGTGTTCCCCGCTCCGCTGATGAGCGCGATCGGAGAGCTCACCTCCTTCTTGACCCGTGAATCCGGCGCCGCCGGGTTGACCCACCAACCCAACGGGCAGGCCGGCGAGAAGCTCGCCCATGCCGCGAGCCTGCATTGAACGCTGCCCGGCTGGCCTTGGTCCTGCCTTCTATTGCACAGCCAGGAAGAAATAGGAAGGGAGTCTCAAAGTGCGCGCGAGAACTCTGATCCCCGCCGCCGTGGCGGTGGCCGCAACCGGAGTCGTCGGCGGGCTGGCTAGTCGGCCGGCCGATTCGCCGTGGTATCGCTCCTTGCGCAAGCCGCCGTACCAGCCGCCGCGGCAGGTGTTTCCGATCGTCTGGCCGATGCTGTACGCGGACATCGCGATTGTGTCGTCGAACGTTCTGGATGAAATGGAGCGTCGCGGGCAGAAGCGCGAACAACGCGAGTACGTGACCGCCCTCGCGGTGAACCTAATTTTGAATGCTGGCTGGTCGTGGCTGTTCTTCAATCGGCGCTTGTTGGGTCCCTCGACGGTCGCGGCGGCGGTACTCGCCGGTAGCAGCGCGGACCTGACCCGACGCGCGGTGGCTGTTCAGGGCGGGCGCGCCGCGCCCCTCGCCTTGTATCCATCCTGGTGTGCATTCGCGACTCTTTTGGCCGGTCATGTCTGGTTCCTCAACCGGCGGCACGGACGGCTCCCATAGCACAGTGACGGCTGCCAGGCTCGGCTTGAGCTCATCGCGCACCCCGAGCAACGCCTTGGTGGTGCGCAGCTCGGCGCGGCGCTGCCGGTAGATGATGTACCCACGGGCTACCGCGTCGAGGCCTGCTTCGCCCAGCCGCGCCTCGACAAGATCTTGATATCGGGCCCCAGCGCGTCGTCACGTTCCTCGCTACGTTCCGGGGGCATGTCGGGATCGTCGTACGCCACTCCGCGCGCCGCCCGCCGTATCGCGGCGTCGATAACGTCGAACGGCACCACGGTTTCGTCTCGGCACCGGAGTTTTGCCGGCCACCGACTTGTGCCGCCGACTTCATTTGGCTGGCCGGGAAACTCTGGCCGGGAAACTACTTGGTTTTGGCGCGGATCCCCAACTGTACCGAGCCAAATCGCTGGTGTGCTCGTTCATCGGCCGCACGCTGCTCCGCTGCAGTCACCACAGCTGCGTCCGAGCCCGGAAACACGGTCGCTACGTGGTCCGTGTCGAGCCAGTGCACCACATACGGTGGTGAGCCATCGGATGAGTGAACCTCGGTTATCAACCCGCGCTGGTCCGGCCGATCGATGGTCGTGCCCTTGATCACCAGCCAGTCTCCGACCTTTGCCTTCATTGGAGCATCCCCTTCCTTGGCGAGTTCCATCGTGCATGCGCTGGCGCGTCGGCGGGAGGGCACGAGGCCACCGCTCCTATGGTCAAAGGTCCCGGGATTGGAGATACGTCGGGACCGGTCCGCATCGCTTTCCACTTCATGCCCTCGATGGTGTAGCCGTAGCTATAGCCGTCATGGTGGACATAGCAGACCGGCACAACATGAGGTTTGCGACGCGCTGAAACAGCCGATACGGCCGACGACTCCACGTTGCAGGAGCTGTTCGATCTCAACGGGATTCAGCACTCCGAGCATCGGGTGACCCCCTTCGCCCGCTCTTCAACAGTTGGCGTCCACGGCTGACATGCAGGGCCTAAAGTCCCTGCTCGCCGTGGACTTCACGCAGGCAGTCCCGACCTCCAACGACCCCCCAACCTGTGCCATCGCGCCCTACGCCGCACGAGGGTGTGCGTGGTCGAATCGAAACTGCAACATTGCTCGAAGAGGAGACCATGATGAGTTCGCCGATTCCTACCCAGCGCAAGTGCTCATGGTCGCCGTGGCGCAACCTGCTCGGGTGAGCTGCCGTCGCACCGGTCACCCTGTATCAGGTGACGGACCGGTTGCACGCAGGACGCACAGTTGTTGCACGCAGGACGCACAGTTCGGGTGCCGGCCAATGCCATTGGCCCCACAGTGTCCGGATGGCTGGCGGAGCTGGGCGCCAAGAGTTGCATGGTTGACGACCTCACGCGGGCCGTCCGTAACGGCGACTGGCCCGCCGCCTATGCCGTCGGCGAGCATCTGTCGGTCGACGTGGTGGTCGCCGCCTAGGCAAAGGCGCCCATTTTTTTGAGGATGTCTCATCTGTTCGAATGACGCTGGGGGCGAGACGTTGCAGATTTGGCCGATTTGGTTGGCTTCGCGTCGATGACAACCGGTTACACCAATCTCACCGACGGCCTCGCCAGCCTGGATGAGATGGTCGCGGCCGCCGCCCGGCGCGGATATCGCTATTGCGCCATCACCGATCACGCCCCGCTGCTGGCGATGCAACGGATGACGCGCGACAAGGCCCGATGCCCATGGCCCTGCCACACCTGGCCTACGTCCGTTACGGTGCCGCAGTCGCCCAGCGTGGCTGGGTTTCGGCCGACCAGGTGATCAACACCTGGCCACTGGACCGGCTCGGGGGGTTCGTCGCCAAAGGGACGCCGATTCGCCGACGACTTGTCCGCCGCGGGCACCGGTTCCCAGTCTCATTGAGCGAGCCGAACGACCATCAGAGATGGGACTTCGTTCCCTACCGGTCGGCCGCGCACCACCGAAGGATCAAGGTAGGCCATGCCCTGCCGATACAGAACCGGCAGCCCCAAAGACCATCTCAGAGCAAGGGAGCTCACAGTGAAGCCACAAGCAGAGAGCGGTCGCCGTTGGCATCCTCGCCGCAGCGGTGAGCGCATCCTAAGCGCTGCCGAAGGCGTGCTGGTAGCCCTGCGCCAGTGCAGCCTTGACGCGGCGTTCACCGACATCGTGCAAACCGCCAAACGGCACGGTGTGGCGCCGCTGGAGTTGGCCGACGCGCTGGTGGCGATCGCCGAAAACGATGTAACCCGCGACTTCGATGATGCGGTCATCGCCGCCGTCAACCGAGGCTGGGGCACTCTGCTGAGTCGCAGGCCAAGCTACGCCGGCGCCTCCGAGTAGGCGCAACCGAGTAGGCGCAACCGAGTAGGCGCAACAGCCGTCAATAACGTTGTGCACGTTGGCAATATGGGCGATTAAGCCGACATCGCGAGCAGCCCGGCCGATTGATGATGACGACATTGGGAACGCCGACGCGTCACCCGAAGGACCCGAATACCGGGGTCCCGGAGCCTCGGCGGTTCCGAGGCCCCGGGGTAGCTGGTGTTTAGCTCGCGGCTTGTACCGCAATATGCTTTTCGCTGGCCGCCGCGGCTGGCTGTTCGGGCAGGACCACGTCCACGGTCAGGATGCCCTTGTCGTAGTTGGCTTTAATGTCGTCTTCGTTGGCGCCGGCCGGCAGGGTGACCGATCGGGTAAATGAGCCGTAGGTAAACTCCGAGCGGCCATTGGCTTCCTTCTTCTCGCTGCGTTCGGCCTTGATGGTTAGCTGGCCGTCGTGCACGGTGATGTCGACGTCCTTGGCCGGATCAATGCCGGGCAGTTCGGCTCGCAATAGGTAGTGGCCGTCTTGCATCTCATCCTCGAGCCGGATCAAGTGGGTGTCGACCATCGGCGGTAGACCTGCCCACGATGGAAAGCCGGTCCATAGATCTGACCAGAGATGCGACCAGTCCGGTAGCCACGAGCGAGGCTCTCGGCGCGCAGGAAGATCCGACATGATGCGACTCCGTTCATTGTCGGTTGCTGTGGGACTTACCATTCGATCCTTCGAGGTCTGACGGGCTTTCGGTAGAGCCCGAAGTCCTCTCCGCTGGGGTCGTTTGGCCGCCGCCTAGGGTTCGTCGGTCGCAGACACCCGGCCCAGGTGGTCGATAAACCAGTCGCGGGCTAACACCGCTACGCGCTCAAGGGTGCCCGGCTCCTCGAAGAGGTCAGTCGCGCCGGGAACAACGATGAGTTCGCACCGACCCGGCATCATGGCTCGCGCCCGTCGAGTCAGCCGATTCTTGCATGGAACCCCGGTCGTTGACGGCCGGGAGGAATCGCATCCCGTTTTTGTGCCGGCGCGTCGCGCGGGCACGGCTTAGGTGGGGCGTTTCTGGTTTTCGATGTAGTCCTTGACGATGGATAGTGGTGCGCCGCGCAGGAGCCTGCGAAGTAGGAGGGGGACCAGAAATGTGCGGCCCCACAGGTATTTGCCGATGTGGGTGGGGAATTCTTGGCGTAGGCGTCGGGTGCATTTGGTCTTCACCCCAAAGTACCGTCGCGGGCCGTTCACCTCAGCGATCCTCGACCGCTGTGAGGAAATCATGGCCGAAGTGTGTACCGATTTCGGTGCCGAACTGCGCGAATTCAACGGCGAAACCCTCGTCAGGGCCGGGCCCGCCAAATACATCCTCAGGGTCGCCACGATCATCGAAGTGCGTCATTCCCTGAGTGTGTCGCGATGTGCTGGCGCACCGAAGGGCCCTAAGGCCACTGTCGTTGGGACCAACGCCTCCTGACTAGCACTCGCGCGATCGCCGGTATCAGGGCCGATCATGACCGCCCTTCGCACTGGCGACTTACGTCCCTAGACGAGACGCGGCAACCCGCGATATGCCTGAATAGCGGCTCAAATGGCCGCCGTGGTGGAGGCAGGGAAGGGAGTGTGCAGTGGTCGCAGACCCGCAGTGCGCACGCTGTAAACAGCCGATCAGACCGGGATGGCTCTACTTGACCGCGTATCGCCGTGGCCAAGCCGCGACGGCCGACGACGGCGCTGTATTTATTCATGTGCCGGACGAATGCCCGCGGGCCGGGGAGCACGCACCGCCGATTAGTCGGCATTAATCACTGGCGTAACGACGTTCGCTGCCGGCCACCTCACGCCGGACGTCGGCTTGTTCGCGATGAGCGCGCGCCCGCGCGCGCTGGACGCAGTTTTCAATGCGCTGCAGTCGCTCCCGCTCCCGCTCGCCAGGGTCTTCGGCCTTCAACCCGCGAACCGATTACGCCACCGGTGATGCGTGCGATCGGGGTCATGCCATGCTGGCAAGCGTCGTACCCAGCTTGGGCCGGCGGTCCTCGATTCCACCGCGGACAAACGCCCCCTCAATACGGGACTTCGGTCCCTATCGCCCCTTGGCGGTCGAGGAGTCCGATAGGCAGGAGGTAGGTACCGAATCTGAGGAGGCATTCGTGAGCAAGAACAAACTTCCCGTGCAACACAGTGGGCACACGCGTTTCCCGGAATTCGGCGAGCTGTTCTCCGGATTGCCGGCCTGGCTGAACCTGCGGACGGCATTCGACACGCATCCCATCCGCATCGAGGACGAGTTGAAGGAAGACAAATATCAAGTGCACGCTGAAATCCCGGGCGTCGACCCTGCGAAGGACGTCGAGATCACGGTGCGCGACGGCCGGCTGACGATCAAGGCCGAGCGCACCGAGATGAAGGAGTCCAACGGGCGTTCGGAGTTCGCCTACGGTTCATTCGAGCGCTCGGTGATGTTGCCCGCGGGCTCCGACGAGGACGCCATAACAGCGAGCTACGACAAAGGCATCCTGACGGTATCCGTGCCGGTCGCAGAGGCCAAGTCGGGCAAAAAGCAAATCCCTATTGTCTCGGCCAGCTAGGCGCGGAAGCGCAGGCCCCGCGGCTTGCCGGATGCGGGCCTCGCACCCCTTGGCGCGTCCACTAAAACGGCCGCACTGCAATGGTTTCAGGAAATGACATACGACGGGCGGGATGGGGTGGCGGCGCGGTTACATGTCCAAGGAGCGAGTTAGTAAGGGATCCCGCCGGTGACAAAGAATGTTCTGTCCGATGCCCAGATCACCGCGCTCACAGCCGCGCAGCGACGTGAGCTGATTCAGCGTCTCGAGCGGCCTGTCGCGGAGCTTAGGCCGAGAGGCATCACAGCGAAGTTGGCGCAGGCGCATCTCGGGCTGATGACCGGCGGCGCGGTGTTCATGATTCCTTGGATCGTCTACCTGGGCTTTACGTTGCCTCAGGACTATACGGTGCGGAATTGGCAGTTGACGTGGTTGGGTTTTGACAGCATGTTGATCTTGTTCATGGCCGCGACGGCGATCCTGACCTGGCTGCATCGGCAGTTGCTTGTGTTTCCCGCTTTCACCACGGGAATACTGCTGCTTTGCGACGCGTGGTTCGACGTCACGACCGCCAGCCCCGGTGAGTTTGGCGCGGCGGTGGTGACCGCGGTGCTGGGAGGCCTCCTGGCCTTCTTTCTCATAGTGGGAGCGCTAAGCCTGGTGCGATTTAACGCGAGCCGGCTGTGGCTGCTCGAGCCCGGCAAATCTCTCCTCCGGTTGCCCCTGCTTTCCTGAACGGTCCGAGACGCAGGGGCACGATCCCAGTTGGTTTGATGCGACCGTTGGCGATTTCGGTGACCTTTGGCCCTGGCCCGCAACCAGTTCCGTGATGTAGCACGGTAAGTATGCGCCGCAGCACAGAATTGCCTCCGACCATCGACGTTGAGGTGACAACAAACGACGAGCTTCCGGGAGCGGCCGATTACGCGCGCAGCAAGATCGGCGAACTCGGGCAATACACCAGCCGACCGGTGCTGCACGCACGCGTCAAATTGGCCAGGCATCGCGATCCAGCCGTGCAGCGGCCCGTCGTCGCGCAAGCCAATCTGGATGTCGATGGCCGCCCGATACGCGCGCAGGTCCAGGCCGAAACCGCACGCGAAGCCGTCGATCTTCTCGCGGCGCGGCTGCGACGACGCCTCGAACGTGCCGCCGAACACTGGGAGGCGCGCCGCGGCGGGCTACCCGCGGCAGGCGCACATGAATGGCGGCATGATTCCGAGCCGGCGCATCGGCCCAACTACTTCCCCCGTCCGCCAGACGAGCGCCGTGTTATTCGCCGCAAATCGTTCACGATGGCGCCGTGCACCATCGATGAGGCCGCCTGTGAAATGGGGCTTCTGGACTACGATTTTCATCTGTTCACCGAGAAGGGCACGGGCACTGCCGCCGTGCTGTACCGCGACGGTGCGACGGACTACCGCCTCGCGTTGACAGCACCCGCTCTGGCCGACCAGGTGAGTTCATTCACGTTCCCCGTGACCATCAGCCGACACCCGGTGCCGTGTCTGACCGAAAACGGGGCCGCCAACCGCCTTGGCCTGCTCGGCTTGCCGTTCCTCTTCTTCATTGATGCCGCCCACGGCCGCGCCAGCCTGTTGTATCACCGCTACGACGGCCATTACGGCCTGATCACCCCGGCAGACTAGGCGCATTGGATGCCGGCGCACCAAGTGACCATTGTCCCGGGATAAGGTGTCTTTGCGCCCTTACGGCCCAAGTACCGATTGCCGCAACGTTGCAATGCCTGGGTGGTTCGAGATCGCCACCGGCTCAAGATGAAAGGAGAAGTTGAGTCATGACTAGTCGGAACGGCCAGGAGCCGACGGCAGGCGCGTACAGCGTTGAGGACGACGACCAGCTGCAGCCAGAGGACACGCTGATCGACCGCGGCATCGATGACGTACTCGACGAGGGATATTCGCCACCCGAGCGACCGTACGGGCCCGGCGCCTTCGGGCCCGTCGAAAGCATCGACCAGCTTCTCGCAGAGGAAGAGCAAGACCCGTTCTCGCGACTCGACAATCCGCTCGACGAAGACGAGCAACAGCGCTCCGACGAAGCCGAGCGGGAAACAGAGTTTCCGCAGCGGCGGGAGGTCGGACGGGTGCGAGCGGGCCGACTTATTGCTCCGGACAGGGGCTTTGGCGAGGATGCAGAGGCAGAGCTGGTGGCCGAGGACGTGGGTATCAGCGGGGGAGCGGCGTCCGCCGAAGAGGCCGCCGTGCACATCATCGACGACTGAAGTTAAGTCCGGTTCGCTACCGGGACATGAAAGGTGGCTTCCGGCCACGTGCTTCGATCGCACGAACTCGAACGATGGGGCATTGACCCGGAAAAGGCATTTTCAGCGAAGCTTGCGAACCTGAGGGCAATCGATGCCGGCAACAGATTGGTAATGCGGTGACGTTTTTCAAGATGGTCGCGGTTGACTTCGACGGGACCCTCACGTCGGGGGCCGGCGTAGCACCGCATGCCATCGAGGCGATCGAGCAGGCCCGGGGTAACGGACTTTCGGTTGTGCTCGCGTCTGGTCGCATCGAAGCCGAATTGCGGGCCGACTTCCCGGAGATAGTCGAGCACGTGGATGGGATGGTGCTGGAGAATGGCGCGGTGATCGTCATCAACGGTCGAGCCCACCGCCTAGCACCGCCAGTGGATGAGGGTCTCGCTCAGGCGCTCGCCGGTCGCGGCGTTTCGTGTCGACGCGGCAAAGTGCTGTTGGCCATTGACGGCGGGGATGCCGCGACCGTGGTCGCGGTGATCGGAGAACTCGGGCTTGACTACCAGATCACGCGGAACCGGACCGCCCTCATGGTGCTGCCGGCGGGCATCACCAAGGGTACGGGGTTGGCGAAAATCCTGGCGGAGATGGACTTGTCCCCGCACAACACGGTGGCGGTGGGCGACGCCGAGAACGACTTGTCACTGTTCGCTATCGCTGAGATCGGGGCAGCCGTGGCCGATGCCGTTCCGTCGGTTCGGCGAAGCGCCGACATTGTCCTTGACGAACCGGACGGGGCGGGTGTCGCTGAGCTGTTGACGGGGCCCTACCTCACCGGGGCACGGCGCTGGTGCCCACCGCGCCGGTGGGTCGAGATCGGCACATTCGATGGCGCGACCCCGATGCGGATACCGGGAAGCCAGGGCCGGATCGTGGTCACGGGACCCGCTGCTTCGGGGAAGAGCTATCTCGTCGGCTTGATGGCAGAGCAATGGATTCAGGCCGGCTACTGCGTCCTTGTCCTCGACCCTGAAGGCGACCACCTGCAGTTGCAGCAGCTCAGTCAGGTGCAGGTTGTTGATGGCAGCCGTTACCTGGCTGAGCCGTCCGAACTGGTCAACGCCTTGACTCCGGAGTCCAGCACGGTGGTGGACATGTCGGGACTAAACGCGGCGAGCAAGGTCGACTACATGCATCGCATGCGGTCAACCGCCGAGGCCCACCGCGAGCGACACGGGTTCCCGCACTGGGTGATCTACGACGAGGCCCATCTGCTCGGCACCGGCGAGCAAGCGCACTGGGCGCGCCGGGGCGGCTATCTGTTGTCTTCGTTCGCCCCGGCGTCACTACCCGCCCACGAAGTTGACAGCGGCGACGCCGTGTTGACGCTCACCTCTGACAAAGCCTCGGCAGACATCGATTGCCGGCGGCGCGCCACCGTGTGCTTCGGCGCAGGGCCCTCTCGTGGGTTCACCATCGCGGATCGCCAGACCACCCACGTAAGACATAGCCACAAGTACGCCGATATCCGCCTGCCCCAAGAGCGGCGCTTCTACTTCCACATCACCGATGGCCAACCTATCGCACCGGCTGCGTCAATGCGCGAATTCATCGCTGCGGTAAGGCACCTCGATCAAAAAGTGCTTGAGTTCCACCTCGAACGCGGGGACTTTTCACATTGGCTTGACTGCACTATCGCCGACAAGGATCTCGCGACACAGGTGGCAGCCTGGGAGGACGAATTGGAGGCGCGCCGCGCCGCTGACCTAGAACGCATTCGCGACCAACTGGTCCGCGCGGTCGGGCAACGGTATCTGCCCGGGCAAGATCAGCACAACGGATCATCGGTTCTTTAGCTGCGCAAAGATCCTCCGATCTTCCGATGCTTGATGGTTCCAGCCCTCATCCGCCGTGCACCTTATGGGCTTGACCCCATTTGGTGGACAGTGCGCGAAGGGGCGGCAGAAGGGCAGGGCTTTGTCGCTTGGATGCGGGGACCATTGACCCTGGTGCACGGGAGTGTCGCGTAGCCAGACTGGCGCTATGGCAAACGTGACAAGAAGGATAACTGAAACTGCCGCGCTGCTCGCGGTCTTGTACGGCACACGCCGGTACTACCGCAATTGGGGCACAACCAAGGCGGAGTGTCAGATGCTGCTGCCCGGCGACAGCCTGGTAGCCGATCCGGCCATCCAGATAACCGAGGCGGTGGACATTGACGGTCCCCCTTCCGCGGTTTGGCCGTGGCTGTTGCAGGTGGTTTCGCACCGGCCTGGCTTCGCCAGCTGGCAGGGACTGAAAAGCCTTGCCGGCCTTCGCCATCACGACGCCGGTGCGGTTCAGCCCGAATGGCAGCAACCGGCGGTAGGGGATGTGGTACGCCTAGCGCCCGAAAACTGGATGGGGCTGCCCGACGGAGTGACCGTCGTCGTCGATGAAGCCAAGCCCGAAAACCACATGGTGCTCAAGGCCATGCGATCGGACCAGCGTTGGAATGTGGTGTGGTCGTTTCATCTGGAGCCACACTGGCAGGGCCGGGTCCGACTCCTCAGCCGCGTCAGAATCGCCCTGCGCCACCCTGGCGAAGTGTTCGCGATGGAAATGGCGCGTCCGGTGGTATCCCTGGGCACGCGGGGTTTGTTGCTTGAAATCAAGCACCGAGTCGAGCGGCCCGCTTGCGGCAACCCCGACACAGGCGCGCCGGGCGATTGAGTCGGTTGCCAAAACGCGGTCAGGTCCATTGACCGCCAGCAGAAGGCCCAATGACCCTAGTGCCGGCGGCGGCGTCGCAAATACCTTCGGCAATAGAGCGAGATTCGAACCCGAACCGAGGGGGATCCAATGACCACCGCACGCGACATCATGAATCCGGATGTGACCTGTGTCGGCGAGCACGAGACATTAAGCGCGGCAGCCCAATATATGCGGGAGCGCAATGTTGGCGCGCTGCCGATCTGTGGGGATGACGATCGGCTGCACGGAATGCTGACCGACCGTGACCTTGTGATCAAGGGCCTCGCGGCGGGCCTCGACCCGAACACCGCCACGGCCGGAGAGCTGGCGCGGGACAACGTCTACTACGTAGACGCGAACGCAAGCATCCCGGACATGCTCAACGTCATGGAAGAGCATCAGGTCCGCCGCCTTCCGGTGATCGAGAACCACCGTCTGGTCGGCATGATCACAGAGGCCGACATTGCCCGGCACCTGCCCGAGCACGCCATCGTGCAGTTCATCAAGGCGATTTGCGCGCCTGCCGCCATCACCAGCTAGCGACGCCGGCGGTCGGTTGGCGCGGTCAGTCTGGTCCGCCAAATAATCGCCTACCAAAAGTTTTCGGAGGTTTAAAGGTGTCTGAGGCCATCCCGCTAGGACGAGTTGCCGGGTTCGAAGTGAAGGTTCACTGGAGCGTGATCGTGATCCTGTGGTTGTTCACGTGGAGCCTGGCAACCGCTTTGCCCCATGACGTGGCGGGTTATTCGCGGCCGATCTATTGGCTGGCTGGGGTGTGCGGGGCCCTGGTGCTGCTGACGTCACTTTTGGCACACGAACTCGCGCACGCCGTCGTCGCCCGTCGGATGGGCGTAAGCGTGGGCAGCGTGACGCTGTGGCTATTCGGCGGAGTGACGCGTATGCAAGGCGAGGCAAAGACACCGAAAGCGGCCTTCCGGATCGCGTTCGCGGGCCCGGCAACCAGTCTTGCCCTGTCGGCGATATTCGCGGGGCTGGCAATGACGCTCGCGATCGTGCGGGCTGCGCCCATCGTGGTCAGCGTTGCGTGGTGGTTGGCCGGCGTCAACCTGCTGCTGGGGTTGTTCAACCTCCTGCCGGGCGCCCCGTTGGACGGTGGTCGGCTGGTGCGCGCCTATCTGTGGCGCCGCTATGGCGATAGCGTGCGCGCCGCGGTCGGTGCTGCGCATGCCGGACGAGTGGTCGCGATCGTCCTGATCGTGTTGGGGTTGGCAGAGTTTCTGGCGGGCGGCCTTGTCGGGGGTGTGTGGCTGGCGTTCATCGGCTGGTTTATCTTCGCCGCCGCTCGTGAGGAGGAAACGCAGGTAACGGCCCGGCAGGCGCTTTCCGGAGTGCGCGTTGCCGATGCTATGACCGCTGACCCGCACACCGCGCCCGGCTGGCTTACCGTGCAGGATTTTATCGAGCGTTATCTCCTCGGGGATCGACACTCCGCATACCCGGTCGCCGACAGCGACGGATCGATCTTGGGACTGGTCACGCTAAGCCAACTGCGCGCCGTTGAGCCCAACCGACGTGCCACAACCACCGTGCGCGATATTGCCTTACCGATGCAGCGTGTGCCGACGGCGGAGCCAAGCGAGCCACTGTGGGCGCTGCTTGAGCGGTTGGCAACTCCTGGCCACGGTCGCCGTGCCCTCGTCGTCGATGGCGGCAAGGTGGTCGGCATCGTTACGCCAAGTGATCTCGCGCGGCTGATCGACGTCTACCGGCTCGCCCATCCAGCAACGGGGCTGACCGCACATCCGCGAGCTGTGGACAACATTCCACCGCTGGATGATCCGGCGTCGGATCGACACCGACGATCGGTTGGGAAGGGTTTCGAAGAGGAGTGCAGACGATGAAACCGATCATGGTAGGTATCGATGGTTCGCAGGCGGCGATCTCCGCCGCACTCTGGGGTGTCGACGAGGCCGTCGGCCACGGCTCGCCGCTGCGCCTCGTCTCGGTCATCAAACAGACACATCCATCTTCGGACGACTACGTCCGTGACCTCGCACATGCCGAGACGTCCCTGCGCAAAGCGCAAGTCGCGGTTGAGGCTACCGGAAAGCCCGTCACCATCGAAACCGATATCCCACGTGGTCCGGCCGGGCCGGTGCTCGTGGAGGCATCACGCGATGCCGCGATGGTCTGTGTCGGTTCGGTGGGAATCGGGCGCTATGCACGCTCGATTTTGGGCTCGGTGGCAACTCGACTCGCCGAAAAGGCGAGTTGCCCAGTTGCGGTCCTCCGGGCAAGTCTGGACGAGCCGCCCGAGATTAACTGGATCGTCGTGCGGATGACCGACGCGCCCGACAACGATGCCGTTGTCAAATACGCGGCATCGGAAGCAAAGTTGCGCAGGGCGCCCATGCTCGTACTCGGAGGCCGACCGGAGGAACTCACCGAGCAAGCCGACGGCGCGTTCGAACGTCGGGTGCAGGATTGGCGACGGCGTCATCCCGAGGTGCGCGTGTACCCGATCACCACCAAGTTCGCGATCGCCAGCTTCCTGCGCGTTAACGACGAACGAGTTCAGCTCGCAGTCATCAGCGGCGCCGAGGCCGATCAACTGGCGCGGTTGATAGGGCCTGCTGGGCATCCGCTCTTCCACCACCCCGAATGCTCGGTGCTGGTCGTTCGGTAGGTGAGCGCTAGGCAATCGACTCGCGCGCCACGATTACCGTCGCCTTTGCCAGCTGGGCGACCGTTTCGCTCACTGAGCCCACCACCATCTCGGCGAATCCGCCGCGACCCCGGCTGCCGACCACGAGTAGCTGAGCGTCTTCGGAGCGTTCGACCAGCTGGCGTGCTGGCTTGTCGCGCACGACGGTGCGGTCCACCGGCACATCGGGAAACCGTTCCTGCCAGCCTGCCAGACGCTCAGCCAACACCTCATTTGCTGCCGACTGTGTTGCCGGCCAATCGGTTTCGGGCCACTCGGACAAGTCCGCATCGTTCCATGCATGAAGAGCGACCAACCCCACGTTTCGGCGTGAGGCCTCATCGAACGCGATGGCGGTCGCGGATTCGGAAGCGGCCGAGCCGTCGATTCCCACCAACACCGGTGCCCGGCCGGCATACGGCGTCAACCCGTCGTCTTCGTGGACGATCGCAACTGGGCACTGTGCATAGCGAAGCAATCCGGAACTGACGGAACCGATTGGCCGGCCGGGCCACTGTCCATTTCCGCGACAACCCGTGACCACCAACTCCGCTCGTTTGGACAAGTCGACCAATGTGCGAATCGCCCCCGAGAGCAAGACTTCGCTGTGGACCTCCGCGGGACCTCCACGCTGGGAAGCCTTTTCAACGAGCTTGAATGCCTCGTCGACTAGTTGACGCCCGCGGTCCCGCTGCCAACGCGCCAGGCCCGGAGGTAACCGCACATTTGGCCACGACGAAACCTCCGGCGAGACCGCATGCACGAGCGTCAACGGGATGCCGCGAAGCTCGGCGTCGCGTGCGGCCCACTGCACCGCTGCCTTGGCAGCCGATGATTCGTCGACCCCGACGACGATTCCCAAGCGTGTACTGCTCGATGACATGGCTTGCCCTTCACTCGTTGGCGAATTAGTCGGCTCGGCCGAAGTCAGCTCCGCCGCTCATACACGACGACGGTATGCGAACACGGGTGTCTTCTGTCAGAGGCGTTTGTCACCAGCCGCGCGGGTGCAGGACCCCACCCTTACCGGCACACGGGCTTCCTGCGCGGGCATCATGTCCGATCACCGTCTAAGTGGCCTAGTGACCGGAACTTTCTTGGGCGCAAGCCCCGGACTTGAGTCCGGGGTAAGCCCATCCCATTTATCGCCGGGCGCGGCCCGGCGCTCACCGTGGGCGGGCTTGTCCGTCGATGTATTGCTTGGTGATCGACGGCGGGGCGTCTCCGCAGGAGACGGGGAAGTAGGAAGGGGACCACAGATGTCCGCGCATGTGGGCGCGGACACAGACGCCGGTGTATTCGCGTCGTACGGCGTGAGCGGTGCGTCCTTTGAGTCGCTGCACCAGAACGGAAATCGCCATTATGCGCGGGTAGGCGACAAGCAGGTGGACGTGGTCGGCTTCGCCGTTGAACTCCACCAGTTCGGCATCGAGTTCGGTGCGCACCGATTGCAGGGTGCGCTCGCGAAAAGTCAACATGTGGTCGGTGAAGATCCGACGCCGATACTTCGTCACGAAAACAAGGTGGGCGTGCAGCAGCGACATGCTGTGTCGGGCTTGTCGGTAGGTCTGGGGTGTCAGTGGCCACCTCTACGGTTGTGTTGTGCAGATGGGTAACGACTACCGCATCGAACCGACACCGGCCGCCCAGCCGGGGCTGCCGGCGGTGGGTGAGCCGCGTGCGCGCAAGCGTCCGAAGGACGCGCCCACCCATGTGCGGTGGTGGCCGCTGCGCCCGAATCCAGGGCAGTGCCGCGACATGCAGAAACGGTTTTTCACCGGAGCGCGGGTGTACAACGCGGTGCTGGCAGAGTTCATCGCACGTAGTCGTGCGATCAAGTCTGATCCGGCGTGGCAGGCCGCACGGTTATGGCTACGTCGCACCCCAAAGGAACGCGCCGCTCGTGCGGCGGCGTTCGACGCGGTGAGGGTGGCCCATGGGTTCACCGCCAGTGACGCGCAGTCGTTCGCGTCGTCGCTGCGCAAATCGTGGGTGCGGGAACACTTGCCGGCCCAGGAGACCCAGAACGTAGGGGTGCGGGCTTTCGATGCGGTCAAGCAGTGGCACTTCGGTAAAAAAGGTAAGCCGCGGTTCAAGTCGACCAAGCGTGGGTTGCGTTCGCTGGCGGCCAAGGACGGCAACGGTGCGCTGCGACCCAAGACCGATGAGACGGGCCGGTTGATCGGGTTGCAGTGGGGTGCGGGATTCGTGGTGGCGATCGCGGCGGCGGCGCGCACGGGCCGCCGCGGCACTGAGCAGCAGGCCGAGCTGGCTGAGATCGAGATGCTGATCGCGGCCGGCAAGGTGTTATCGACCCGGATTGTGCGCACGCTGATCAACGGGCGCGACACCTACCGCATGCAAATGGTCTGCGATGGGCATCCCAGCAGGCGCCACCCGGTCGGTAATGGGCGGGTGTCGTTCGGTTTGGGACCCAGCGAGATCGCGGTCACCGTCCAACGAAGCGACAAAACGTGGACGGGATGGATTGAGCCACTAGCGGATCGGCTACGCCTGAACACGGTGCGGTTACGCAGACGACAGCGTCACCTGGACCGCCAACACCGTGCCGGGTCGGCGGACTGCTTCCGCTGCGACGGCACCCACAAGACCGGTGGTTGCGATTGGCGGCAGCGTTCCCGCGCGGCGGGTCGGGCAGCCACGGGTGTGGCTGAGCAGCATCGCCGTCTGGCCGAGCATCGTAAGACGTTGCACGGCGGGCTGGCCAACAGGTTGTTCAGCCACGGCGCCGACATGGCGTGCGAGAAGCTTGATTTCCTCGCGTGGCAAAAGAACTTCCCGCGCAGTGTGCGCGACCGGGCACCGGGGTTGCTCGTGGAGGTGATGCGCCGCAAGGCTGAAAGCGCCGGCGGCGATCGTCTCTATGAGTTCAACACCACGACGACTGCCCCGTCGCAATCCTGTTTGTGCGGGAACCGCAAGAAAAAGCCGCTCTGGCAACGGGTTCACCGTTGTGAGTGCGGTATCGAAGGTGATCGGGACCTGTTTTCGGCATTCCTGGGACTGCATGTGCGCCAGGGGGCTGATGGTCTCGACCGGCTGGATCTGGAGGCGGCCAACGATGGTTGGTTGCTCCACCATCAGGACGTTGATGGGCGTCGAGGTACGGCCGTAGCAGTATCCAAGCGGCGAGGCCGCAGGCGTCCGCCTTCGCGGAGGTCAGTGGCGCGTATCAAGGCCCGCAGGGCATTGAAGCGACAGAGCCGCTCGGCGCGAACCTCCACTACCGACCAGCCCACGGCGATAGCCGCATGAGCGCCTATCGAGACAGCCGGTCAGCACGGGGAATCCCCGCAATTAATTGCGGGGAGGACGTCAAGCACCACCAGCACCGAACACACCTCGATAGTCAATGTGGCCGCAGCCGGAACCAACCGCATCAGCGGGGCTACCCTGGCCGCTGCCGATGGCGGCCAATTGGACGGGTTCTGAAGTGTTCGAGACCAATTCGGCGACGCCGTGGGATACGGGCACGATGCGCACCTGTACCTCGGGATAGCGGTCCCGCCAGGGGTCCAGGCGGTGCTCAAGCCCGTCAAGGCGATTGACGGCACACCCTACTTCGAGGCCCAATAACGGGGCCTCGCGCAGCCTGGCTTCGGAAAACCATTCTTAATGATGAGATCGCTATCGGGCGAACTATCAATGCTGACAGCGATCCAACCACCGTCGTCCGCCACAGTAGCTTCGGGACGGATGATGGCTACCGGACAAAACGCTGCGTTGCCCAACGCGGCCGCCGTCGAACCGAGCACGTGGCCGGCGCGCCGCCCAACTCCGACCGAACCTACGCATATCATTTCTGTGGCGCGTGATTCGCTGATCAGGCCTGCCCTCGGCCCCGCACCGACAACCGCCGCTTGGACTTTGACCGTTTTGCCGGTCGCGGCCACCGCCGCCTCGGCGGCGCGAAACAACGGTTCGGCCTCGGCGATCTGCAGCCTGAAGTCACCGCGCGGGTGTATAGGCGCAACGTCGGCGGCGTGGATCAGCCGAAGTGGCACATTCCGGGCGATCGCTTCGTCGGCGGCCCACAAGGCGGCGGCGACAGCGGCGTCTGACCCGTCGATGCCGACGACGATCGACGAGAGCGCGACTGGGTCAGTCATGTACTTCCTCCATCGTCGTGAATGTCGGCCAAGTTGCGATCCTCTGTCGATTCGACCACTGCCCGTGGGCCATTTATAGGGGCGGATGGCCTCGGCCTAGTCGAGCCGCTCGAGTTCCTCGGCCGCCTCGGCCAGCGCCGCCGCCAGAGCACGCGCCGCCGCTGCGTCCAGTGCGTCCAGGTGGCGAGCATGCACGGCGATCCACCGCCGCGTCGAGCCGTCGGCATGTTGCCGGCCACAGACTTGGACGCGCGCCGGCCCGCCATGGCGCGTGGTGCCCTCAAAGTCGCGGAACCACTTGCTGTCAAGCTGCCAGGCGAAGGTGCGCACGGCGCCGGCGGGCAATGCGGCACCGTCGAACGGCGCCGCGTCGATCGCGTTCTGGGCCGCCCACTGCCGCGCCATCTCCAGCAGCGTATGCGGTTCGTCGTGTTCGAGACGCTCGAGCCGGGCGATTTGTGCGGCGGTAAGCCGGTTCGCCACTTCGTGCCAGGTCTCGGTGGTTTCATCGTGTGCGGTCATGGTATGTAGCGTGTGCCGCCGGACCGCTCATTGGCGAGGGCCGAAAGTCATAAGTTGGGTTTCTTTGGCTATCGGCGGATCGAAGCTGCTTGCTCATGCCAATTCTCCCCCGGGATTCATCCCGGGGAGAAATGCCATTCGGCGCTTAGTGGCTAAACCCATGGGCAAGTCACGCGGCGCGGGGGAGCTCCGGGCTTGACGTTTTCGCTTGCGCCACTGCTTGACTCGGTGCGCGCCTCCAGCCGACGTAGGTCATATAGACCCCGACCATTGCGAAAAGGACGTCGACGCTCACCCACAAGGCGACGATGCCGACCGCGGCGTCGGCGGCCGCCAGGAAGGCATGCGGAAACGCCATGAGAAACACCGCGCGCAGCGCGAGCAGCCAGCCCACCGCGGACACGGTGATCGCCGCCGCGCCTCGCCAGTACTGGTGAAGCGCAATGATGACGAGGGAAATCAGAAGCAGGAATGCGCCTGTCACCCAGGGCCATGCGGCGTTGGCCTCGAAGTCCGAAAGCAGCTTTCGCATATCCGACGCCCGAGCCACCGTCGTGGCGGCAAGGATGACGAAGAACGGGCCGAGCACGCGAGCGAACGCACGCGTTCGGGTCTCTTGCTCTGCAGTGTTCATTTGACACACCTCCATTGTCATGTTGGGATTTTCATCCCGTTCGGCTATCTGAGCATCTGACCGAAGCGCTGCGTAGGGACTGAAGTCCCGCACCTTCGGGTCATTGGTCGCGAATCGAGTCGTCTTGAGAAGTGCCTAATCGCTATGGGACTTAGGGCCATAACCCGAGGACAAATGGCTCTGGCGGGTGCACCGGCCTCGCTAATACGGTCAACAATGATCGTTGCGACCGTCCGGAGAAGAAGGTTGACCCGTGCCTGACCAGGTCCCAGCCGCGCCGGCGATAGCGGCTGTGACGGCAACCCGGATGAGCGAAGTCACGGCGCACCCGAGTCACACGAACGGCGTTGACGGCCAAGGCGCTTCGGCTGTGGCTCTCGATCCGGGGCAGACGGCCGATCGGCTGCCTCAGGAAGCGAGCGCGCGGTGAAGATTAGCCAGAGAAGCGGTAGGACCGCCGCGGCACGGGGTCGCGAAAGGACCTGGCTCAGCGTTGACGTCCCCGTGGCCCGCGTCATTAGCGTATTGATGCTGCTGTGCGTCTTGGGCTGGTCGACCTTGCTGGTCATGCGCGAATACCTCGGCTACGACCGGGCCGTGCCAGGCCGGTTCGGATGGTCAATGGCGTTACTTGTCGCGGTGGCCCTGATCGCGCGCGGCATTTTTCTCGGCCGGCCGGTGACCTTCGGGCACGCGATTGTTGCGACGGCCGCGTTGTCCGCAGGGCTGTGGGCGCACTTCCTGTCGTTCGGGGTGTTCGGCAATATTCTGGTCGCGGGCAGCGGGCTAGCGCTCATGTTGCCGACCACGGCGAAACCGCAGCCAGGGCTGCTGGCCCAGGTGTGGCCGCTGGTTAACGCGACACGCGGGGATCCATTGGCGCCATTCGCCATGCATTCGAGCAAGAGCTATTACTTCAATACCGACAAGTCCGCGGCGATTGCTTACCGCACTCGGCTTGGATTCGCCGTGGTCAGTGGCGACCCGATCGGCGATGTTGCCCAATTCCAGAATCTGGTAGTCGATTTTGTCCGGATGTGCCGCAGCAAGGGTTGGCGGATCGTCGTATTGGCCTGCGGCGAGCAGCACGTGGGGCTGTGGCGCGAGGAGTTGGTCGGGAGGCCAATGTTGAAGGTGCCGATCGGGCGCGACGTCGTTGTCGATGTTCTGCACTTCAGCCTGGCGGGGCGCCGCTATCGGAACCTGCGTCAAGCGGTGCGGCGCACCCATAACTGTGGGGTCGCAACAGAAATCGTTGACGAGCAGGAGCTCGACGGCCCCCTGATCGCCGAGCTGACCGAGGTCTTGTACGCCGCGCATCGTGCCGCGCGCACCGAGCGCGGGTTCTGCATGAATCTCGACGGGGTCCTGCAGGGCCGCCTTCCCGGCATCAAGCTGGCCATCGCACGCGAGCGCGGCGGCCGGGTGGCGGCGTTTCACCGATATGCCAGTGCTGGAGAAGGCTCAGAGATCACCCTCGATATGCCTTTCCGGCGTCCGGATGCCCCGAACGGAGTTGACGAGCGGCTGACCATCGACATGATTGCCGACGCGAAAGCCCATCATGCATTGCGGCTTTCGTTGGCGTTTGCGGCCTTTCCCGAGATCTTCGGCGCCACCCGCCACGGTCCGTGGCAGCGCATCGCTTACAGGTCAATCCATCTGTTGGACCCGCTGATCCGCCTCGAATCCCTCTACCGGTACCTCCGCAAGTACCATTCGCTGACAGAGCGGCGCTACGTGGTGCTATGTGCTCACCACATCCCGCCCGCGCTGATGGTGCTGCTGTCGCTGGAGTTCGTGCCCCGCCCTCGTCACTTGCGACCGCACCTGCGGCCGAGTCGGCGCAGTCGGGCGAACGTGACGGGAAATCTTGCCAAACCGAGGGGGGAAATCTTGCCAAACCGAGGGCAGGTGTCGGTTAGTCGTGCAGAGATTTCTCGATCGGGGAGCCGAAATGGAATCGCCGGCCGGTGACCGACTCAGGCTTAATCCGCACATAGTGCGGCTTCTCAGACGCCGTCCACGACAATACCTGAGCGCGCTCGGCCTTCTCGATGTCCTCATCGGAGCGAAGCGATCGAGCGGTGCCCTTCACGACCACACTCCAGCCCTCGGCGACATTGTGGTCGTCGGCCTCGAACACCACGTGGTTGTTTATCGCGGCACTGACCAACTTGGTGCCCTCCGCGGTGCGAAACAGCACCGTGCGGCCCTGGACCACGTAGTTGACGGGGAAGATCTCGGGGCGGCCGTCGACGCTTGTGACCAGCCGCCCCAGCGTCACACTGGCGAGCAAATCCCAGCATTCGTGCACCGACAGGATGATGGCACCATCATCTTTTTGGGTTTGATGCTCCATGGCCATGAGCCTATTGCAGACGGCCGCAGAAAGCTCCGGCCGAAAGTCCTGCCGCCCAGGGACCAAAGTTGTCCGGCCGCTTGCCGCGCCCGTGCCTAGTGGATCTCTAAGATATCGCCCAATGGACGCCGTGGTGTCGGTGCCGGAACATGTTCGATTGGCGGCGCTATCCCGGCGCGGATCAGCACCTGTGGTTGGCCGCGGCGCTCGATCAGGCCGCGCACGATGTCCCGGCTCTCATCTACCTCGATCAGATGCGTCAACGTGCATGTCGCCAGGCCGGCCATGGTGCATTCGAGCAGCACCGTCGACAACACTTCGCCGCACCTCAACACATCCGCGCGGGTGTCATCCGGGGTGGCGAGCACAAGGATTTTCGACCAGTCGACTTTGACCTCGGGACGCCGATCCTCGTGGCCCCGGACCGGGAAGTCGCGTCCGACATCGGTCCGGCGGCGTTCTTTATCGGACGGCAGCGCGCTCGGCGGCACGCCCTGTGCGATCGCGAACGGCGAGGTCCACCAATCAAGTTCGGCGTGGTATGTCGAATCATCGCGGCGCAGCGCTTCGGTGAGTTGGGACGCCTCGACCAGCCGCGGTCGCACGTCGTCGGAGAGCACATCAAGAGTAGTCAGGCTGTCGTCGAACGTACTGCGCAGCACAGGTTCGAAGAGATCCCAGAATGTGGGCCGGCCCAGCGGAAGCCGATCGGTCCTGCGCCGCAGAATCGCCTCGGCGCGGGCGAGCTGGGCATCAGTCACGACATCGACACAGCGGAATTCGATCGATGCAAGATGGTCGGGGTCATTTGGGTTGGGGAACCGTTCGACCACCGCGTCCCAACCCGCGGCAAGCATGGCGACGCGAAGGTGATCCAGCACGGCGCCGCAACTGATGATCGCTTCTCGCCCAGAACGGTCCGTCCCCGGCACCGTTCGGTGACGATTAACGAACAATCGCAGAACTTGGCCCTCGGCCACCCACCGCCAGGGCTGGCTGTTGTGCACTGAGGGAGCTCGGCAAGCTAGTTGCACCGCCTTCTGTAGAACCCGATTGTCCGGCACCGAATTCATGACAGCAACCCCTCGCCGAGTTCACGGTTCTGGATCGACGCGGGGCCGACTGGAGTCTGGGTCATCGCCGTTCGGCGCCGGGTTCGGACGCGTTCTTCTCGACGTAGTCGACCACGTCGGTCAAGGTGCGCAGCGACGCATAGTCGGCTTCCGGGATGTCGACGTGCAGTCGACGGTGGATGCCACGCAGGAAGTTCAGCCAGTCCATGGAATCAAGATCCACCTGGTCGCGCAGCAGAACGTCGTCGCGAATGTCATCGGGTTCGACTTCGGGGGCAATGGTTGTCAGCACCGACAGGACCACACTGCGTGTGTCTTCTTCAGGCATCGCGTATCACTTCTCTAGGAGGTCGGGCTGCTGGAGCAGCTCGTCGATTGCGGTGAGGAACAACGCACCCCGGTGACCGTCACTTGCTCGGTGATCGGCAGCGAGCGTGGCTTGGACGGCGGTGACGACGCGGATCCCGCCGTCGATGACGCACACCCGCTGGGCTGGCTGGCCGAAACCGACGAGGGCCACCTGTGGTGGGTAGATGATGCCGAAGACCGCGTCGACGCCTTTGTCGCCCAAGTTGGTGACCGTGATGGTCGGGTCGGACATTTCCGAACTGCGCAGCGAGAAGGAGCGTGCCCGCGCGACGAGATCGGTCAGACCGTCCATCAATACGTCGAGCTTCTTTTCCGGCACGTCGTGTATAGCCGGCGCGACGAGGCCCCCAGCGCGCAGCGAGATCCCGACGCCGACATGAACTCCGGCCGCGTGCTGGAACCCGTCATCTCGCCAAAATCCATTGAACTCGCCGAACCGCTGCGCGGCGATGCCGACAGCCTTCAATAGCAAGACAGCCGGTAGCACACGTTCGTCGATGGAACGCTGTGCATTTCGCGTGGTCAGCCAGGTTAGTGCGTTTTCCAAGAGGATTTCGTGGGCAAGGTAATAGTGTGGAATCTCCCGTTTGGACCGGCCCATCGCGGCCGCGATCGACTTCCGCATCTGCGCTGCACGGTCGGCTGGCGTCGGTTTGGTTATCGGCTTGGTGGCCGGTTCCTTAACAGCGGCGGCGTGTTCGACGTCGCGTATGGTGACCGCCCCCTGCGGACCGGTACCGCTCACCGCATCGATGTCCACGTCGAGACTTTGGGCCAGGCGGCGCGCAGCCGGTGATACCCAGCGACGTCGTTGCGTGATAACCGGGGGAGTGACGGCGGCCCCCCGCGCACTCGCCGGTGATGCCGCCGGCTTGATGCCGGCTCGCTTCGACGGCCGAGTGCGTCGGCGAGGCCGTTTCTCCGCGTGTTCACCCGGTGCCAGCAGCGTGGCCAATACCGTTCCCACTTGGACGGTTTCACCGACAGGGACGACTAGCTCGCCGACGGTACCCTCTTGCCAGCATTCGATTTCGACCGCGGCCTTAGTGGTTTCGACGACCGCCACGATTTGGCCCCGAGTCACCTTGTCACCGGATTTGACCAACCACTCGTCTAGGGTGCCTTCGTCCATATCGGCGCCCAGGGCGGGCATTTTGAACTCGATCACTGCTGCTCCCCGAAAAGGCTTTGCACGGCGGCAACAATCGCGGCAGTTTGGGGCAGGGCAGCCTGTTCCAGGTGCTTTGCATACGGCATCGGAACTTCGGCACTGCATACTCGTGCCACTGGGGCGTCGAGGTCGTAGAAGGCCCCCTCCATCACTCGTGCCATGACCTCTGCCGCCAAGCTGCCGGTGCGCCACGCTTCGTCGATCACCACGGCATGATGCGTCTTGCGAACAGATTCCAGGACGGTCTCATCGTCAAGTGGTCGCAAGACCCGTAGATCGACTACTTCGCAATCGATTCCGGCAAGCGATAACTCATTCGCCGCGTCGAGCGCCTTCCAAAGAGACCCGCCGTAGGCCACCAGGGTGACGTCGGTGCCGCTGCGACGGACGGCGGCCCGGGAGATATCGGTAGGGGTAAGCGCCTCTACATCGGCCGAGGTGTTGTAGAGCTGAACGTGCTCGAAGATCACGACCGGGTCCGGGTCCGCCAGGGCCGGCCCGAGCATGCCATAAGCATCTTCGACGGTGGCCGGAGCTACCACCTTGATGCCCGGGATATGCGCATACCAGGGCTCGAGGCTGTGCGAGTGCTGGGCGGCGAGCTGGCGCCCGGCCCCAGTCGCCATTCGGACAACGAGCGGAACCGAGAACTGCCCACCCGACATATGGCGAAGGGCCGCAGCGGTATTGACGATCTGATCCAGCGCCAACAGGCTGAAGTTCACGGTCATGACTTCGACTATTGGGCGTAGTCCGTTCAGGGCGGCACCGATTCCGATACCAACGAAGCCCAACTCCGATAGTGGGGTATCACGTACCCGCTCGGGCCCGAACTCCGCCAGCAGACCTTTGGACGCCGCATAGGTTCCGCCATACCGCCCGACGTCTTCACCCATCAGCACGACGCGTGGGTCGTCGCGTAAAGCATCGCTAAGCGCGTCGTGAACGGCGGTTCGGTAACTGGTCTTCATTACGCTGGCTCCTGTGTCGGTTCGGACATATCAGTCGATGCCGGCGTAAGCACGTCACGCTCGAGATCCTCTGCGTCCTCCCATGTTCCCGCCTCAGCGAACGCCACCGCCGTCTCGATCTCGGTGGTGGCCGAGTCTTCGATTTCACGCACGTCCGCGTCGCAAAGCGTGCCGTCGCGCAGGCACTGTTCGGTAAATGACCGAATCGGGTCACGCTCGCGCCACCGTTCGACCTCGGCCTTATCCCGGTACAGCTCCGGGTCGAACATCGAATGCGCCCGGAAGCGATAGGTGCGGAACTCGATGAAGAAGGGTCCGCCCGTGTCGCGGACGTGATCGACGCCCTGCTGTGCGGCGATGTGGCATGCCTCGACATCCATCCCGTCGACGGCCAGCGTGGGTACGCAATACGACGCGGCTTTGACTGTGAGATCGGTTTGCGACTGCGCCCGCTCCAATGCAGTGCCCATCGCGTAAAGGTTATTCTCGCAACAGAACAACACCGGCAAGTTCCACAGCACGGCCATGTTCAACGACTCGTGAAATGCGCCCTCGGCCACCGCGCCGTCGCCGAAGTAGCAGGCAGTGACCCGCTTCCGCCGCAGTATGGCATCGGCGAGTGCGATGCCCACCGCGAGCGGCAGGCCACCGGCGACGATCGCGTTGCCACCGTAAAAGCGCTTGGACGCATCGAACAGGTGCATCGACCCGCCGCGGCCACGCGAGCAGCCCTCCTGCTTGCCGAACATCTCGGCCATGATCGAGGTCATCGGGATACCGCGCAGCAGTGCGTGCGCATGCTCGCGATAGGTCGCCACCACCGCGTCGTCGTCGGCCAATGCGCGCAGTGACCCTGCGGCGACGGCTTCTTCTCCGACATAGAGATGCAGGAATCCACGAATCTTGGCTGCGCTGTACAGCTCCGCGCATTTCTCTTCCATGCGGCGCACGCGGACCATATCCGACAAGAATTCATGCGCCAGCTTCGTATCGGTCACGACGGCACCCCCTCGGGGCGGTGGTCAGCCTGAGCCTCGATGGTGGAGATGTCACCTTCCGGTAGCCCGAGTTCGCGCGCCTTCAGCAGCCGTCGCATGATCTTGCCGCTGCTCGTGTGCGGCAACGCATCGACAAACACAATCTCTTTGGGCGCCACCGCGGCTCCGAGCCGCTTGCGCGCGTGGCCGAGCAATTCCAGGCGCAGGTCTTCATCGCCGACCACACCATTTTTTAGCGTGACAAAGGCTTTGATCATTTCGCCGACTGTCGGGTCCGGCTTGCCGATGACCGCCGCTTCCGCCACCGCCGGATGATCGGTGAGCGCGCTCTCCACCTCGAACGGGCCGATCAGATGTCCCGCGGACTTGATCACGTCATCTTTGCGTCCGACGAACCAGAAGTAACCATCGGCGTCTTTCTTGGCCAGATCTCCGGTCAGATAGAGCCCGTTCGCGAAGCACTTTCGGTAGCGATCCTCGGCGTGCAGATAACCGCGGAACATCGACGGCCAGCCCGGCTTGAGTGCGAGCTCACCCTCGACCCCGGGTTCGTCGATGACCTCGATAGTCCCGTCGTCGTCGTTGTGGCGCACTATGTATGCGTCCACACCGGGCAGCGGTCGGCCCATCGAGCCGGGCTTGATGTCGAATGCCGGGGTATTCGCGATCATGATGCCGCCCGTCTCGGTCTGCCACCAGTTGTCGTGAATGGGCAAGCCCAGCACGCGCTTTCCCCACCACACCGCTTCCGGGTTGAGCGGTTCACCGACGCTCGCTATGAAACGAAGTTGCGGAAAATGATATTGCGCCGGCAGTTCGGGCCCGGCTTTGATCAGCATCCTTATTGCGGTCGGCGCCGTGTACCACACCGATACGGATTGGTCCTGCAGAATCCGGTACCACCTTTCGGCATCGAAGTCCCCCTCGTCGACGATCGAGGTGACTCCGTGTAGCAGCGGACTGATGATGCCGTAGGAAGTTCCGGTTACCCAGCCGGGATCGGCCGTGCACCAATAGATGTCGTCGGGATGGAGGTCAAGCGCATACAGGCCGGTGACGTAGTGCATGACAACGGCGCCATGCACGTGGATGGCACCTTTCGGTGTCCCGGTGGTACCACTGGTGAAGTGCAGCAGCGCTGGGTCTTCAGCGGTTGTGGGCTCGATTGGCGTGTTCTCGTCCGCGGCGTTCATCCAGCGCCAAAAGTCGAGCGTGCCGGAGGGCGGGTCGCCGGTTTGGTCTTCGTCAACCACGAAGATGTGTCGCACCGACCCCAGCCGATCACGGATCTTGGCGAGCTTGCGCTGGTAAATCGTCCGGGTGGTCACCAGCACGTCGGCTTGCCCGATGTTGATTCTGGTGGCGATCGGCTCGGGTCCGAAGGCCGAAAACAGCGGCGAAACGACGCTTCCATTACGCAATGCACCCAACATCGTGATGTAGAGCTCGGGACAGCGTCCCATGACAGTGAAAACGCGGTTGCCCTTGTTGATGCCGAGCGCGCGCAGCGCGCCGGAGAATCGTTTGGCAAGCCGGCTGAGCTCGGAGTAGCTGAGGTCTCGCGAGGCTGTCGCGCCGTCCGAGCCCCTGTCGGTGACAAACCGTAACGCCGCGCGTCTCGCGGCTGGGCCCGCCGCGTGCCGTTCGGCGGCGGCATAAGCGATGTTGCACCTGCCAGGTCCCATGCCTGCGCACAACGCCGGCACGTCGGCCCAACGGAATTGCGCACGCGCCTGCTCGTAGTCCGCAAGGTTGGGCCGGACGCCACGGTCAGAAGGTGATTTGTGGATAACGTCCATGCGGGGTCCTACAGCACTGCCCAGGCAGTGGAATCGAGGGTTCTACCTAATATCGCGTGACGTCTCGCCGCTAAGCGTTCGTCTCGGCGGTTCATTGCCATGACTGTCCTTCTTCCCTTGGGCGTCTCTAATCGTTTCCACGCGATCCATGCCGCAATAGAGACGAAAGTCATCAGTCAGGACGCGGTTGTCAGCTAATGCGAGCTGATGCGCTTTGCGGCCGGCGACTGCGGCTCTGCCAAGCGTGCTGGGTAGCGAGAGGGGCCAACGACCTGATGTCGGGGACCAAGGACTCTGGTGACAGATGTTCCCATGCCGGAATGTCGTAGTCACAGGAGGTAGTGAACCGATGACCCAAACGATGGCAGACACCAAGGTGATCACGACGGCAGTCGAGTTGGCCTGTCGCGCCCCGTCACTGCACAACAGCCAGCCTTGGAATTGGGTGGCCACCAGCACGAGTGTCGATCTCTTTGTCGACCCGCTCCGCATGGTGACATCGACTGACAAATCAGGTCGCGAGGCGATCATCAGCTGCGGCGCCGCACTCGATCACTTCCGGGTCGCGTTGGCCGCCGTTGGTTGGGACACCAGCGTCGAACAGTTTCCTAATCCGAACAACCTTGACCATCTCGTCTCGATCGAGTTCGCGTCCGTCGACTACGTGACGCAGGGCCGGCGCGACCGCGCCGACGCGATACTGCGTCGCCGCACCAATCGACTGCCGTTCCGGGCGCCAAAGCATTGGGCCTCATTCGAGCCAGTGCTGCGCAGCTCATTCGACAACGAATTGGTGATCCTCGACGTCCTGGCAGACGATGCGCGAGCGCGGTTGGCGGAAGCGTCGCGACTGACCGAATCCCTACGCCGCTATGACGACGTTTACCACCATGAATTACGTTGGTGGACAGCACCGTCAAGAGAGTCGGAAGGCATACCCGAAAGCGCGCTGGCGTCAGAATCGGATGGCCGCAGAGTCGATGTGAACCGGCGGTTTCCCACCGACCCGGATCAGCGGAGCTCCGCGGGCGCATATGACCAGGCGCAGATCCTCGTGCTGTCCACGACAAGGGACACGCGCGTCGACGCCCTCAATTGTGGCGAGGCGCTTTCGGCCATCTTGCTGGAGTGCACGATGGCTGGGTTGGCGACTTGTCCGGTAACGCACGTCACGGAGCTGGCAGCTAGTCGCGACATGATTCGGGATCTGACCAGCGGTATTGCGGCGGAGCCTCAGGTTTTGGTTCGAGTGGGCATCCCCCCTGAGGGCGAGCTGAGCGTCAAACCGACGCCCCGGCGACCGTTGAGCGAAGTGTTGGAGATTCGCCGCTAGGGACCCGGCCGAACCCTCGTCGGATGACGTGGCGAGGTTCCCCGGGATACCGGTTTCCCCGGGATACTGCCGCTTAAATCGTTAAACCGCCAGCTATCTGGAGCTATCTTGCGCCGAAGGTCGACCCGCTCCGACGGCCTAATTCGAGTCAGACTTCACGAGTCAGACTTCACACTGAGGAAATTTCTCACCCCGAACAGTTGATAGGTGCGTCGCCGTTCAGGCTGAAGCTGTGGGGCAGCCTCCTCTGCGGAGATGATCTGGGGTTGTCCCACCCGGTAGGTTCGGCCATGAGACCTGACGGTCGCGTGGCCGGCGACCAGGACATTTCGCGCCCAGTCGACACCGACGCCATAGGGCAGGGGAATGATGAAACCGTCCGGCACCCTTTCTGCCGCCACCGGCGTCGCGTAATCCGTACCGGAGCGCCGCCCGGTGTGCTCGATCACCGAGGCATACCAGTATCTCCGCCCCGCCATCCGGATCATCAGGGGATTGAGCACCCGCTTGTTGAACACCCGAACGCGATCGAGAACCGCCACCGTTTCTCCTTCTGGTCTCTCGCCGCTTGGGGAAGCGTCATATCCAAATAAGCCGCGGCGCAGCATATCTCATCGATATTCGCTGTATAGGTGTATCCGATCAGATCGCTACGTTGGGGGAATAGGGTCCGAAGTCCTCAAAGTCTGGGCGCTGGGGGGAAAGAGAGAGACCGCAGGGGCTAGATTTCGACACCGGACAAGCCGAGCCTGCAACGCGCCCCAGGGGATAAGGGATCGCGAACTGAGTACCAAAGCCTCTGAATATCCACCGGTGTTCCACTTACGGTTCTCGATAGCTGCCCTGACGTCCTTGATGCTTGGAGTTCACGATGTTCGATCGGTACCCACCAAAGTCTGTGATCGTCGGCATCGACGGATCGCAAGCCGCGATTCGCGCAGCTCGATGGGCGGTTGACGAGGTCGCCGGCACCGACATTCCGCTGTGTTTGCTCTATGTCACCAAAGCGAACCCGGGTGCTGGCCGAGCCGACGCCAGGGCCGCGCTTGCGGCCGCGGAGGAAGTTGTACACGACGCCTGCCGCGCTATCGACAATACGGGCAAACCGGTGAAGGTCGAGGCGGAAATCGTCGACGGACACCCGGTGCCGGCGCTGATCGCGGCCTCACGTTCCACGACTTTGATATGCGTGGGGGACAAAGGGTCCGCGCAACACCCGGATGCCTGGTTGGGTTCAACTGCAAAGGAATTGGCGCAATCTGCGCATTGCTCGGTTGCGATCATCCGAGGAGACGGCCATGAAGCGGACAAGACGGTCGGCGGTTGCGTCGTCGCGCGTGTCGGTGAGTCGCCCGACGATCTAGATGTCCTGGACCTGGCGATCAACGAAGCCCTGCGGCGACGCGCTCCGTTGCGGGTGGTGACAACAGCGCAATCGCGATCTCGCGACGTCCACGGGGATCGGCAGGGATTGCTAGCGCTGGACGTCCTTCTCCAGCGTGCGGAGCACGACTATCCCGAGCTGGAAATCGACACGGTTCCTTTAGAAGGCTCGTTCCTCGACGATGTCGCGACTCATGCCGCGTCGACCCGGCTGGTCATGATCAGCTCTGCCCGGACTCGCGAAATGCAGCAGCTGCTTGGCGCCGACGGTGAACTCGCCTTACGCGGCAGTGACTGCTCTTTGATAGTCGTCGGTCTTGAACGGCTGGGCCACTAATTTTCGGAGGATAACATCTGCGCAGGTAGGGCTTGGACAACGAGAAAGGGCGGAGCCTGATGGCATCACCCAGCGCTGAACGCTACCTAAGCCCGACGCTGCTGAGTAAGGACCTACGCGAGCGTCTTTGCGACGTCGACGCGATGGTGGACGCAATCACTGATTACGCAATCGTCCAGCTTGATGCGAACGGAAACGTGGTCCGCTGGTGCCCGGGTGCACAGGTATTGATGGGTTACTCGGCGGCTGAAGTCCTCGACCGGCCGGTGTCGACGTTCTATATAGAGGCCGACCGCGCCGCCGGGCTGCCCGAACGCGAGCTGGCCGCCGCACGCGAATCGGGTCGACTTGAGTTCGAGGGCTGGCGGGTACGCAAGAACGGTGAACGGTTCCGGGCCGGTGTGGTGTTGAGCCCGATTCACGACGGGACGGACGCCATCACCGCGTTCACAACGGTTTTTCGCGACGTGACCGCCGAGCATCAGCGGGCAGAAAACATGTTCCATGGCCTGCTGGAGTCGGCGCCGGACGCGATGGTCATCGTCGCGTCCGACGGGCGCATCATGCTCGCGAACGCCCATACCGACCGTATGTTCGGCTACCCGCGCCAGGAGCTGATCGGCAGAGAGGTCGAGATGCTCATCCCGCCCCCGCACCGGGGCGCACACCAGGGTCACCGCACCACCTTCTTCGCCGACCCCAAGCCACGGCGGATGGGGGTCGGTTTGCAGCTGTGGGGGATGCGTCGCGGCGGCACCGCGTTCCCGGTGGAGGTAAGCCTCAGTCCACTGCGCACCGACGAGGGAACGTTGGTGTCGGCGGCGATCCGCGACATGACCGAGCAGCTCGCCGTTCAGTCCGAGCTATCCGACGCCCGCGCCCTGGCCGAAGTATCCGCGGAACGCGACCGCATTGCCAGCGAACTGCAGGATCATGCACTCCAGCGAGTCTTCGCCGTTGGGCTCGCGCTGCAGGGCACCGTTCCGCGGGCCGGTTCGACGTTCGTGCAGCAGCGCCTGAATGCCGCGGTAGATGACCTACACGCAGTGGTACAAGACTTTCGCACGGCGATCTACGGCCTGCGTACCGGCTCGACCGCCGCCACCAGGCTGCGCGGGCGTCTCGACGGGGTAATTGGCCAGCTATCCGGCGATTTGGTTACCACCGTGCAATACAAGGGACCCCTGTCGGTGGTCGAGGCCCCACTGGCCGAGCACGCCGAGGCCGTCCTCAAGGAAGCGATCAGCAACGCGGTACGGCATGCCGAGGCCAGCAAACTTACCGTCGTCATTCATGTCGCGGACGAGCTGTGTATCGACGTCACCGACAACGGTAACGGCATCCCCGACAACATCGCCGGCAACATCGCCGGCAACGGCTTGGCAAACCTGCGCGAACGCGCCCAAGCAGTGGGTGGCACCGTCAGCGTAGGTGATGGCCCTGGCGGCGGCACCTGCCTCCGATGGGCCGCTCCGCTGTACTGAACGCGCTACCGCACCTGGCTGGCAGGGCAACGAGACATCCCTTTGGCTCCGAAGGTTCTTCTTCGTCAGTCACGGCTGCTGGGTCGTCATCGCTGCTGAGTCCGGTTCGCCGAGTTCTCGACCCGGCACCAATCCCGATAGGCGCTCGCGCCCTCTTGTGCCAAATGTTGCTCGTATCGGATGCGGACGACTTCGCTGGTAGGTGACTTCAGGCCCTATGCGCGATGTCCTCGGCACCGGAAGATGGTGCGGGTCCGCAATTCATCCAAAGGTGCGTGGATGGAAGAAGAATGTGAAATAGGCGCTGTACCATGCGATCACGCCTTAACGGGAAGAGTTTCCGATCGTGTCGACGTGCAATGGACCGAATCGCACTCCAGAACCGCTGGACAGGAGTGAGGGGTGCAATATCGCCAAGGCCGAAATCCTCATCCGAGGATTCCCGAACGCAATCAGCTGAACCTCTATCAATGGTTCATTATCGCTAGTTCGCTGTGTCCGTTTCGACGGTGGACGTCTCTTCGATTTGGAGGGCTGCGCACAAGCCGGACACGTCGAGGATGCGGTTGGACGGCACATAACGTGCTGCCTGGTCTCACCGACGAGGATCGGATGGCTAGATCGCCATGTCAAATGATGACTTCAGACCCTATGTGCGGCGGGTCAAGTTCCCGATTATGGGAAAGCGGGACGGCCCGATCAGGTCTGGCCGCGCAGCGAAGGAAGTGAAATGGGCTCTACGCTCGGCAATCCGCCGTCATTGACCGACTCTGCCGTCGATGCGCTCGCGTGGGAATTCTTGAATTCTGCCTACGCTGATGACACGTATGCCGATTGGCCGCTTGATCGGCGCATCGACGGCTTTCTTCGTCGCAACGGGCTTGTCCGCATTGTCCAAGACGGCGATGCGAGCGACCTGGTCCTCAGTAGGGTCATGGCCCACATTGGAGCGGTGTCCCATCCGGCTTTGAGCAGCCAGGCGGGCCGACGTCGCTAAGCGGGCCCCCGATCGCAGGGAAGAGGGCTGACGAACGACCCACAAGCCGGGGACTTCGGTCCCTTTCGGCGATTACCACTTAATTGGTCGGATGGATATCGCTAGTAATGCAAGCCCGAAGTTTCAGGAGACATCATGACCACCGTTTCCGTTGAGCGCCGGCCGATAGCGCTCTTCCCGGAGATCTCGGAGGTGTTCGCCGGCTTCCCGTCACTGGCCGCACTCCGTCACGTGTTTGATACCCGCTCGATGCGCCTCGAGGACGAGACGAAGGACGGCCGCTACGTGGTGCGCGCGGAAATGCCGGGTGTCGATCCGGCGAAGGACATCGACAGCACAGTGCGCGACGGGCAGCTGACCATCAAGGCCGAACGAAGCGAGAAGAAGGACTTCGATGGGCGGTCGGAATTCTCGTACAGAGCTGAAGCCGGCCGGGCGGCGCGTTCCGGTCCAACCTGCGAACTGATTCGAGTGTGATTCGCCATGACTAGAGCAGCTGATATCACTCGACGCTCGCCGCGGCGCGTGTTCCGCGACCGCCGCGAGGCCGGCCGGGTGCTGGCAAATCTCCTGAGCGCCTACCGCGATCGACCCGACGTGATCGTCTTGGGCTTGGCACGGGGCGGAATACCGGTGGCGTGGGAGGTGGCGGCCGCGCTGCATGCTCCGCTGGACGCCTTCATCGTGCGCAAACTCGGAGTGCCCGGACACGAAGAGTTCGCGGTCGGGGCACTGGCGAGCGGGGGCCGCGTCGTTATCAACGACGACGTGGTGCGAGGGTTGCAGATCACGTCGCAGCAGCTGCGTGATATCGCCGAGCGTGAAGGTCGCGAGCTGGTGCGCCGGGAGGCGGCATATCGCGGCGGAAGTCCACCGCTTGACATGACCGGCAAGACGGTCGTACTCGTCGATGACGGTTTGGCCACCGGTGCAAGCATGTTTGCGGCAGTACAGGCCTTACGCGACGCGCAGCCCGCCCACATCGTGATCGCGGTGCCGGCGGCCCCTGAATCCACGTGCCGCGAATTCGCCGGCCTCGTCGACGATGTCGTGTGCGCGAGCATGCCGAACCCATTCCTTGCGGTCGGTGAGTCCTTCTGGGATTTCCGCCAGGTTTATGACGAGGAGGTTCGTCAGCTGCTCGCCACACCGACGACAGGAGCGTTGGCCAGCAGACCCGCGGCGAGGACGCCGGCCGAGGTGGTCAGCAGCGTGGCGATCGACGCCCCGGCGGGTGTCCCGTCGCGCGAGACGCTGGAGCGGCTGATCGGCGATGCGCGGATCGTCCTGATCGGCGAGAGCTCACACGGCACGCACGAGTTCTATGAGGCTCGGGCCGCCATCACGAAATGGTTGATCGAGGAGAAGGGATTCTGCGCCGTCGCCGCCGAGGCGGACTGGCCCGACGCCTACCGAGTGAATAGGTACGTTCGCGGTGTCGGCGACGACAAGAGCGCCGATGACGCGTTGAGCGGCTTCGAGCGCTTTCCGGCCTGGATGTGGCGCAATACCGTCGTTCGTGATTTCGTCGACTGGCTACGCATGCGCAACCGGCAACACGAGGCAAACGGTCAGCCGCAGGCCGGCTTCTACGGGCTGGACCTCTACAGCCTGCATCGGTCCATGGCCGAAGTGATCGCCTACCTCGACAAGGTCGACCCGAAGGCCGCGGCCCGGGCGCGGGCCCGCTACGCCTGCTTTGACCACGCGTCGGCCGATGACGGTCAGGCGTACGGCTATGCGGCGGCGTTTGGCGCCGGTCCGTCGTGTGAGCGTCAAGCTGTGGAGCAGCTGGTCGACATCCGCCGCAACGCCCTGGCATATGCGCCCAGGGACGGACTGCTCGCTGAGGACGAGTTGTTCTACGCCGAGCAAAACGCGCAAACGGTGCGCAACGCCGAGGTCTACTACCGCGCGATGTTCAGCGGGCGGGTCAACTCGTGGAATTTGCGCGATCAGCACATGGCGCAGACCCTTGGCGCGCTGCTAAAACACTTGGACCGCCACCACGACGCGCCTTCTGCCCGAATTGTGGTGTGGGCCCACAACTCCCACGTTGGGGACGCGCGGGCCACCGAAGTGTGGGCCGACGGGCAGCTCACGCTCGGCCAACTAGTCCGTCAGCACTATGGCGAGCAGTCCCGCCTCATCGGATTTAGCACACATGGCGGCACCGTCACCGCCGCGAGCGAGTGGGGAGGCGTCGCCGAGCAAAAGGCCGTCCGGCCGGCGCTCAACGGGAGCATCGAGGAACTCCTGCACGAGACCGGAAAGAGCGCGTTTCTGGTGTCGCCACGCATAACCCCGGAAGCCGAGGAGCCGCTCAGCGTCGTTCGATTGGGGCGTGCCATCGGTGTGATCTATCTACCCGCCACGGAGCGGCAAAGCCACTACTTCCACGTCCGGCCCGCTGACCAATTCGACGCGATCATTCACATCGACCGGACCCGGGCGCTCGAACCCCTGGAGCCGACGAGTGTGTGGATAGCCGGCGAAACGCCGGAGACGTACCCGACCGGGCTATAACCAACAAAGAGCGGAGCCAACGAATATGGAGGCGCCAGCCGATTCAGCCCAGGGCCGAGCACAGATCGTCACGCTGACCATGAACCCAGCGCTGGATATCACGACCAGCGTTGACACCGTGCGGCATACCGAAAAACTGCGCTGCGGGCCACCGCGTTACGACCCCGGCGGAGGCGGCATCAACGTCGCTCGTATCGCCAACGTCCTCGGTGGATCGGTCTCGGCGGTGTTTCCCGCCGGCGGGCCGACGGGCGATGTGGTCGCAACGCTTCTCGAGGATGAAGGAGTGCCGTTTCGGCAAGTCGCGATCGCGGCGGCTACGCGAGAGAGCTTCACCGTCAACGAGAAGAGCACGGGCCAGCAGTACCGCTTCGTCCTACCCGGGCCCAGGCTGACATTCACCGAACAGGCGCGATGCCTCGACGAACTCCGGATGGCAGCAGGTTCGGCCGAATTCGTCGTGGCGAGTGGCAGCCTGCCGCCGGGTGTACCCCTCGATTACTATCAGCGTGTCGCGGACATGTGCGGGCAGCTGGACGTCCCCTTCATTCTGGACACCTCCGGCGGCGGGTTGCAGCACGTGTGCTCCGGCGTCTACCTGCTTAAGGCGAGTGTGCGAGAACTGCGGGAATGCGTGGGACGCCCGCTCGCCACCGAGTCGGAACAATTGATCGCCGCACACGAACTTGTCGAAAGCGGTCGCGCGCAAATAGTGCTGGTGTCCTTGGGATCCCAAGGTGCGCTGCTCACGACACAGCGTGACAGCCAGCGGTTTGCCGCGATTCCTATGCGGGGTGGAAGCGGTGTCGGTGCGGGCGACGCGATGGTTGCCGCAATCACGACAGGCCTCAGCCGCGGGTGGTCGCTTGCCAAGTCCGTCCGGTTGGGCATCGCGGCCGGCGCGGCCATGCTGACGACGCCCGGCACCGCCGCGTGCGATCGAGCGGATGTGGAGAAGTTGTTCGCGCTATCGCCAGAACCTTCCGACGTGACGCGCGAGTTGAGGACTTCGCGGGCCACTTGATGGAGCGTGGCCTCGGTACCCGCTCATAATCTGCCTTCGTGACATGACCGTGCAGCGAGAACGCAGCGACATTGTCAGGGCAGCGACATTGTCAGGGAAGCCCCTCAGCAGTTCGATCACGCGCTCCTCTTTGAAGGGATCTATTTCCAAACCCGCGCGTTAGGGTGGTCCGGGACGAACGGCAGACGATATGGGGTCTTATGGCCCCTCCGCAAACGCCACGGGCTTAATAGCCTGGTGCTGAACCGGCTAGTGGTCTCTGCCACTAGTCAGCAAGTTTAGGAGCGGACATGAACCAGCTGCAGTCGAAGTCGGTGGTCGTCGGCGTCGACGGTTCGAAAGCGGCCATCAATGCCGCGAAGTGGGCGGTCGACGAGGCGATGAGCCGGCAAGTCCCGATTCGACTTGTACATGTCATCGGGCGCGGCGAAGCCTCATCCGCGTCCACGCAAGCCTCCGACTGGGAGCTCGAACGGGGTGAAACTGCGCTTTGCCAGGCGGAGGTGGCCGTGCAGGACGTAGGGAAACCGGTCGAGGTCGAAACGGTCATCCTCTCAGGCAACCCCGAGCAAGTCTTGATCGACGAATCGCAGAATGCCGCCTTGGTGTGTGTGGGCACCAGCCGGTCCGGATGGGCCGCTGACAAGTTGTTGGGGACAACCGAGGCCGCGTTAGCGACGGGCGCGCATTGCCCGGTAGCAATCATCCGAACCAACGCCGACGGAACGCTGGCAGAGCCCGGCGTGATCGCCGTGGTGCTCAATGACGAGGCCGACAACGATGAAGTTGTGCACTACGCCATGGAGGAAGGACGGCGCCGCAAGGCTACCGTGCGGCAGATTGATCGGCGATTGGACAGCTGGATTCGACGCTATCCAGATGTTCCCGTCCAGATCGTTGCCGCGGGCGCCGGCCCGAAGTCCTTCGAGAAAGCCAGCCGGGCAATTGAACTCGCGGTTGTGGGCAGTGCCGACGCCGATCGGATTGCCGACCTTGCCACCCCGAACGGCCATCCGATTTTGGGCTATCCCGACTGCTCCGTCCTTCTGGTCCGGCATTAAGTTCTAAGAACCCTTGTTATGAACGCGTCAGCTGCGCGCGGGTCGGTTGTCGTTGGAATCGACGGATCGAAAGCGGCGATGCGTGCGGCGCTCTGGGCGGTCGATGAGGCCATCGGCCGGGATGTCCCGCTGCGTCTGCTCAACGCGATCGAGCAGACCGGCGCCCAGTAAGCGGATGTGATGGCGCGCAGACTCGCCATCGCAGAAACCGCTGTCCGGCGCGCGTTAACGGCAATCGAAGCTACCGGCCGGGCGGTGAAAATCGAGACGGAGATTGCCCAAGCGCCTCCGATCAGGGCGTTGATCCATGCCTCGGCATCGGCAGCCATGGTGTGCTTGGGTGCGATCGGATTACGACACTTCGAACCTGGCCGGGTGGGTTCCACCGCTGCGGCCCTGGCGGCCTCAGCACAGTGCCCCGTCGCCATCATTCGCAACCACCACGACCAGCCCGGGTGTGGAATCGTCGTCGAAATCGGCGCATCTCCTGACAATGACTTATTGCTGGTAGCGGCCAGGGAGGAAGCGCGCGTGCGCACGGCCGTGGTGCATGCAGTCATCTGCCAACGGACCCGTTCGAACGACGACGAAGCTGTTCGCGACCGCAACCGCAGGGCACTCGCCGACCTAGATCGCCGGCTGGCCCGCTGGCGGCGGTGGTGTCCAAGCGTCGAGGTGGATTCGACGGTGGTGCGCGGCAGCCTGGTGGACTATCTGGCTAGCAATCGCCTTTCGGCGCGGATGGTGATCGTCGCCGCCCACAACCGTCGGCATCTCGAGGAACTGATCGGGCCGATCGGTAGCGCCGTACTGGAGGATGCGAAATGCTCGCTGTTAGTCGTCAATCGCCAACATTTGTTGAAATCGGGCGACTATGGGTATGGGATATTGGATCGGGGCTCCATGATTTTCGCCTCGAACGGCCAGCAAGGGAGAACGCGCAATGGTTAAGGTTTTCTTGGTCGATGACCATGAAGTCGTTCGTCGCGGCCTCGCCGATCTGCTCGCGGCCGATCCCGACCTCGAAGTCATTGGTGATGCGGGCTCGGTGTCCGAAGCGATGGTGCGGATACCCGCGTTGAAGCCCGACGTCGCCGTGCTTGATGTGCGTCTTCCCGATGGCAACGGCATCGAATTGTGCCGCGACCTGCTGTCCGAGCTTCCAGAGCTGCGGTGTCTGATGTTGACGTCGTTCACCTCCGATGAAGCCATGCTCGAGGCGATCCTGGCCGGGGCCAGCGGGTATGTCGTCAAAGACATCAGGGGCATGGAACTTGCCCAGGCGATCAGGGACGTCGGTGCCGGCAGATCGCTACTGGACAACCGCGCCGCGGCGGCTCTGATGGCAAAACTTCGCGGTGCGTCCGAGCACAAAGATCCGTTGTCGGGATTGACCGAGCGCGAGCGCACACTGCTCGGACTGCTCAGCGAGGGGCTGACCAACAGACAGATCGCCGCCCGGATGTTTCTGGCCGAGAAAACGGTGAAGAACTACGTATCGCGGTTGCTGGCCAAACTAGGCATGGAACGGCGGACCCAAGCGGCGGTATTCGCCTCGAAATTGGACCAACGTTCTGCCCCGCCAAGTATTTCTACATAGACAACGCCGTGACGGCCGGCCGCCCGCATTACGTCATTGGTCGCCACCGGTATCCTGGGGTTTTGTGCGCCTTCGGGGACTCCGATCGGTGATTCTTCGGGTTCGGTTCGAATGGGACTACGCTGACCGAAGACACCTCGCGTTGCTCGCTTCGTATAGGTCGCATCGCGCACCACGCAGTTGCCGCGGGGGGAAGGTCGGAGGTATCAGGTCGGGTGACGATCGACGACACTGGCTCGGCTTTTGCCGGCCTCGGCCAGCGTGGGCTGGTGCACCGGATGCACGAGCAACTCGACGAGCTGCTGGCGGCCCGCGATCAAATGGAGCGATTGCTGCAGCTGATCGTCGAGATGGGTGCGGATCTTGATTTCGACGCGACGCTGCGGCGGATCATCCGGGCGGCCAAGGACCTGACCTCTGCCCCATACGGCGCCCTGGCCGTTCGCGATCCCGAGGGTGGGTTGGTGTCGTTTATTCACGACGGAATCGACGCTGAGACGGTGCGGCGAATCGGGTCCCTGCCGGCGGGCAAGGGAGTTCTCAGTGTCTCGCTTTTCGATACGCCGGCTCTGCGTCTTGATGATCTGGCACAGCACCCGGCCGCGGTCGGGTTCCCCGAGCACCACCCCCCGATGCAAGCTTTTCTTGGTGTGCCCATCACCATCCGGGGGACGGCATTCGGCAGCCTTTATCTGACCCACGACAAGCCAGGTCAGCTGTTCTCCGAGTCCGACGAGGTTGCCGCTCGCGCCTTGGCGTTCGCGGCCGCGGTGACCATTGATAATGCGCAACTGTTCGAGCGTGAGCGCACGTCGGTGAAGTGGATGGAGGCCAGCCGCGAGATTACTACCGCCCTGCTGTCGAGTGCCGAGCCGCGAACGCGCCCTTTGCAGTTGATCGCCGAACGCGCGTGCGCGCTGACCGAAGCCGAACAGGCGATCGTGCTCGTTGCGGATGACGCCGACCTCCCTACCGATGAAGTGGACACGCTGGTTATATCCGCCGCCGTGGGGCTGCACGCCGACGAGGTTATCGGTCAACGGATTCCGGTGGACGGCTCCACGAGCGGGGGTGTTTTCCGCTCCGGCGAGCCGCTGATCACCGAGTCGTTGAGTTATCCGATCCAGGCCTTCACCGATGTGGGCCAACGCAGCGCGATCGTGATGCCGCTGCGGGCCCACGGTGAAGTCGCCGGCGTGATCGCCGTCGCCCGCGGCGCGGACCGGACACCGTTCGACAACAGTGATCTCGCGCTGATCAGCGATTTCGCCACCCACGCTGCGATAGCGCTCATGCTCGCGTCGGGCCGCGACCACGCGCGCCAGTTGACCATCGTGGCCGAGCGCGAGCGCATCGCGCACGATTTGCATGATCACGTCATCCAACGGTTGTTCGCCGCGGGTATGGACCTGCAGGGCACGGTCGCCCGGCTTCGTTCACCAGAGATTGCCGACCGGCTCAACCACACGCTCGACGATCTGCAAACCATCATCGAGGAGATCCGCACGACCATCTTCCAGCTGAAATCCCCCTTCGAGCAGGAAGGCAGCTTCCGGGAACGGATTCAACGTGTGGTTGCCGACCTCACCGGGAACCGTGACATTGTCACCAGCATTCGAATGCATGGGCCCACGACCGCGGTGGATGGCGAGCTTGCCGAACACGCCGAGGCTGTCACGGCGGAAGCCGTCAGCAATGCTGTTCGCCATTCTGGTGCCTCACGCCTGAACATTGAGGTCAGCATCGGCGACATGGTGACCGTGGACATCTTCGACAATGGTTGTGGCGTGCCCGTCGACAACACCCGCCACAGCGGTCTGGCGAACATGACCTACCGCGCCGAACAGGTCGGCGGCAGCTGCGAGATCATCAACCGACCCGAGGGTGGGACCCGGGTGCACTGGACCGCTCCGCTGCCCGGTGTGTAACGCCTGACGACCAAAGCGCACGGCTTACGGACCAACGGCGCGGGCGTGGGGTCTAAGGGCCCTGCCGAACTGCGCAGAGCTGGCATAACCTCATGTTCGGTATGACGGCATGCGCACGAGCAATACCCGCTGGTGTGCTGTCCACCTTTGTTGGACCAGTCGAGATGGCGTTCGAGGAGGGACGATGAGCCGTTCAGCGGCGGATTTCACGGCTGCGTCTCAATTGCTAGATGGACGGCGGGTCTCGTTGCGCCCTCTCAGCGCCGATGACGCGGAAGCCGTTGCGGCACTTCATCGAAACCTCAGCAGCTATGATCGCTACCTTCGCTTTTTCACACTGAATCCGGCCCACCTGGACGAGCTTGTCGGCACGCTCACAAAACCTGCTGATGGGCGGTACGCCCTGGGCGCATTCGATGGGCGGCGGCTGATTGGTGTGGCGAACTATGCGATCTCCAATGACGCGACCGTTGCTGACATCGCAATCCTGATCGCTCATGAGGACCATTTGTGCGGCGTTGGAACGGCATTGCTGCGACGCCTGGCCGAAGTGGCTGAAACCTATGGGATAAGCCGATTTGTAGCCGACATCTTGGCCGACAATCGCCTTATGTTCAAGGTAATGTCCGATCTCGGTTGGCCGTGTGAGCGATTGAGCTACGGGCCGGTTTGTCGTCTGGAGTTCGAGCTGCCTCAGCACCTTCCCGGGGCGTTTAATCCCGCCATTGAGGTTCCACAGCAAGGAGCGCGAGATGTCTAAGGCCTCAGCAAAATACGGAGTGCTGGTTTGTGTCGACGGATCGGCGGCATCCGACGCCGCGATAGCTTGGGGGGCCCGCGAGGCCGTCCTGCGCCACCTGCCCATCACGCTGCTGCATGCCGTCCCTCCCGTAATTGTCGGCTGGCCGGTCGGCCAACTGTATTCGGAGATGCCCGATTGGCAGAAAGATAAGGCGCAGAACGTTATTGAGCAGGCCTTTAAGTCGGTGACGGCTAGTCTGGGCGATTCCCAGCCGCCCGAGACCCACACCAAGATGGTCTATTCCAGCGTGGTGCCGGCGCTGATCGATGCGTCCAACGACGCGTGGATGGTCGTCGTCGGCAGCGAAGGGCTGGGAGCGCTGGGCCGACTGCTGTTGGGTTCGGCAACGTCGGGACTGCTTCACCATGCCCACTGCCCGGTCGCCGTCATTCATTCCGATGCAGCCGCGGTCGCGGGTTCGAATGCACCTGTCTTGGTTGGCATCGACGGATCGCCCGCGTCGGAGGCGGCGACAGCCCTGGCTTTCGATGAAGCCTCTCGGCGTGAGGTGCCCCTGATCGCGCTTCACGTATGGAGCGATGTGGGGGTGTTTCCGCTTCTCGGGATGGACTGGCGCGAGCGCGAGAGCGAAGGGCAGGAGGCGCTTGCCGAACGTCTGGCCGGTTGGCAAGAACAATATCCCGATGTGCACGTAGAACGATTACTCTACTGCGACAAGCCTTCCCGGTGGTTGCTTGAGGAGTCTGAACGCGCGCAGTTGGTAGTGGTCGGCAGCCGTGGGCGTGGTGGGTTTCCGGGCCTGCTTCTCGGCTCGGTCAGCTCTGCTGTTGCTCAAGCGGCAAGAGTCCCGGTGATCGTGGTTCGCTAGTTTCGACGTGCTCACAAGCTCGGCCGGCGTGTCCTGGCCTCCTTCTGGCAGGCGTTAAGGGCTGCGCGCGATTCGCGCCGCGTCGTCGCGGCTCCGTAACGATTTCGCCCGCAAAGCCGTGGAATCCGTAACAGCACAACGGATTACGTTTTGACGGATATTTGGCCGGGTCGTATCGTCGAGCCGTGCCTTGGGAAGACAGGGCCACCGCTCATCAGAGCAGCCATGACCACCGGGGACAAGGGCCATACGCCCGGTACCGACGCCGGAAGAGACCGGTCAGGCATCCTCGAGCAATCCACCGATCAAGACCGATCAAGACCCACGCGAAGTGGGCCCGCTTCGCCATTTCACCACCTGACGGGCCCGCCCCAGGTAGGCAGCGCGGCGCGCATGCGATGCGGGTCCAGGACAGCGACGGCGCCATCAAGGGACGGCACGAGTTCTGGTGCCAGTGTCGTGAAGCAACATTCACGCTAGGAGCGACCGGCACGCTAGGAGCGACCGGCGAAACTCGCCACCCGGCCCGAGGTGCGCGAACGCATCAGTTTTGCGGTCGATGAATTGGACTCGGCCATCCAACAAATCAAGAACGCCGTGTTTGACCTCCGAAACCCGCACGGTCCTAGCGGCGTAAAGGTAGGCCCGCCCGCCGCCTGCGAAACGGCAACCCAGATCGGGTCCGCATTAGGTCCGCATTAGTCGCGCACGACCACTACCGAACGCCCGACGCGTCCAAATCGGGGGGTAATCGGTCCGACCATTCGAGCGACATCGCTGGCATCCGGGCTGCCCACCACCGCGAGCTGAATGTTTTCCTGTGTACTGGTGAGGAATTCAGCGGCTCCGTGTCGGGCGGCAGCCGGGAGCACATGTACGTCGGGATATTGGGCCACCCAGCGGCCGAGCCGATGATCCAGCTGTCGGTACGGAATTTCGCCGAAACCCCATCGCCAGACCCCCATCGCCAAGATCGGCACGTTACGGAGCCGGGCTTCCCTGAAGCCGTGGTCGAGGACCGCATCGTTGCCGGGTGAATCGTCGACGGCGACGGCCACCCATCCGGCACGCGACTCAGCGGCTTCGCAATCGTTGCGGATCACCGCCACCGGGCAACGTGCATTCCGGGCGACGCGGTCGGCGGTCGAGCCGAGAACTCTGCGGGCGACCGGCCCTATCCCTATGGATCCGATGCAAACCATTGCGGCGCGACGTGATTCGTCGATCAAAACGTCGTCAGGCGATCCATGCACGACATCGGCTTCGATTTTGACTTGCTCCTGCATGGCATGCAGCGCCGCGCAGGCGGCACGCAGCGCCGTTTCCCCGTACTCGATATCAAGGCTGTCGTCGTTTGCGGGGCCGTCTGGCCGACGTTGGGGGATCGCATGGACGAGGCGAAGCGGTACGTCACGGCTGACGGCCTCCACGACCGCCCACTTGGCCGCATTGATCGCCGCGTCCGAGCCGTCGATGCCGACAACGACTCGCTCTGCTGCTTGCGGATGGTTCATCTCGTCCTTCCGGTCAATGCCGGGCTAGCGGGATGCCCGAGCCCAGTCGAGACGTTATTGGGCGTCACCTGCCTTGCAGCAGGGCCATTCGGCCCTGGTTTCGCGGCGATGGTCACGCGCGGGCTAGGTTCAGTGGACCTCGATGGTGTGCCCGGGCAGGAGTCGCTGCACACGACCACGGCATTCGACGTCGATCGAGCCCGCTGTGCCCGCTTCCGCCGTCAGAGCGGCGGTTCGTCGGACGGACACCCAAGCGGGTCGCGGTTTCGGTCACGACCGCCGAATCAAATTTTCCGCAGGTCTCGGCTTGGCTGACGGCTACGCTGACCAGCTCGGCGACGTCCGCGACGCTCAAAATCTGCGCGCAGTTTCGGGCACACGAGTAGACGCCCGTGGCGACGCCGGCATCTCGCAGTCGGCGCAGCAACGGCACGGCGGACTCCAAGGCCGTCAACATCACCTGAGGCAGTAATGGCGACGACATCGTCGAGGTCGAAGATGACGGCGTGGTGATAGCGCCTGTCGATGGTGGCGGCCCACTCGGTCACCCCTGTGACGATGCCACCAAGGAGAGGCCCCGATCTAGCCTTTTGATCCAACGGAGGTCTCATTGCCATGGTGTTGGGGACTAAAGTCTCATGACCGACGGGAGTGCCGGCAATAGCGTTTTGGATGACAGAGGGAGAACGAAGTGAGTGGATCAATCAAGCACTATGGCATCGTCGTAGGTGTCGATGGATCGGCTGCATCGGACGCCGCAGTCTTTTGGGGAGCACGAGATGCCGCTATGCGGAATGTCCCGCTGCACCTGGTCCACATGTTCAAAACATTCGTGCCGACGTATCCGCAGATACCGATGCCGAATGGAGTCGCGGAATGGCAGGAAGACGATGGCCGCAAGGTTCTCGAGCAAGCTGTCAAGATCGCCGAAGGTGCCGTGCTGACGGACCAGAAGCCCTCCATCACAAGCGAGGTGAGGCCTTCACCCCCTATGCCGACACTGGTCGAAATGTCCGAAGAGGCGGAGATGATCGTCGTAGGCAGCAACGGGCGCGGTGCGGTCGGTCGGGTCTTGCTGGGTTCGGTCAGCTCGGGCGTGGTGCACGGCGCAAAGTGTCCGGTCGCGGTCATTCGCGCCGAAGCTTCGTACCTGCCGCATTCCGATCAAGCTCCAGTGCTGGCGGGAATCGATTGCTCGCCGGCCTCGGAGCTTGCGCTCGCGATTGCGTTCGATGAAGCGTCGTTTCGCGGTGTCGAGCTCACGGCGTTGCATGCATGGAGCGACGTTGCGGTGTACCAGATCCCATGGGTTGACTGGAAAGATGAAGCGGAGCGGAACTTGGCCGAATATCTGGCGGGCTGGCAGGAGCGTTACCCCGATGTCAAGGTGAACCGAGTCGTCGCTCTTGATCACCCGGGTCGAGCGCTGATTGAAGAGTCGGAGTCCGCTCAGCTTGTCGTCGTCGGTAGCCACGGCCGGGGCGGCGTGGCCAGCATGGTTTTGGGTTCGGTCAGCAACGCGGTCGTTCACTCGGTCACTACGCCGGTGATCGTGGCGCGGCCGTCCTAGGGTCGCTTCAGCACCACAAGCCGATGGGTGGTCACAGTGGTTGTTGGTACCGAATCTGCTGCAAGCCAGTGGATTTCGCGACTGCGCCGACTGATCGAACCCACCCTGCTGGTGTTCACGGTGGGTGCGTTAGCAGCCGGCGGGATGGCCTGGCTGGTCGGTTGGCGCGGCGTGGCCGGCGCCTGCTGGATCGCGGGAACGGTGCTCGCGGTGGTGCCGGCGTCGGTGTGGGTCTTGGCGGCGCTGCGCCGGGGACGGGCCGGCGTCGATGTCATTGCGGTGCTGTCGCTGGTCGGCACCCTGCTGGTCGGCGAGTACTTGGCCGGTGCATTGATTGCGGTGATGCTGGCAGGTGGCCGTGCGCTGGACGCCGCGGCGCAGCGCCGCGCGTCACGCGATCTGCGGGCGCTGCTCGAGCGTGCACCACGGTTCGCGCGGCGACGCGTAGGAACGTGCGTCAGTGTGATCCCAGTGGCGGGGGTGGTCGTCGACGACGTGATCGTTGTCGGACCGGGCGAGGTAGTGCCGGTGGACGGGCGCATTGCCGACGTGGTTGCGACGCTGGATGAGTCCGCTCTGACGGGCGAGTCGCTGCAGGTCGAACGGGCGGTCGGCGAACCGGTGCGCAGCGGTGTGGTAAACGCCGGCAGCGCATTTGAGCTGAGTGCCACCGCAACCGCCGACGAGAGCACCTACGCCGCCATCGTGCGAATGGCTCAGCAGGCCGGTGCCGACAATGCGCCGATGGTGCGGTTGGCCGACCGTTATGCGGCATGGTTTCTGCCGCTGGCATTGCTGCTGGCCGGAGCGGCGTGGCTGGCCAGCGGGTCAGCGGTGCGGGCCGTGGCGGTGCTGGTTGTGGCCACCCCATGTCCGTTGCTGCTGGCTGCGCCGGTGGCGATTGTCTCCGGTCTGTCCAGGGCATCCCGCGCGGGAGTGGTGATCCGCAGCGGAGGCGCGCTGGAAAACCTTGGTCATGCAACGACTTTGGCGATGGACAAGACCGGCACCCTGACACTGGGACGTCCGGCGGTCGTCGACGTGGTGGCGGCACCCGGCCGAGACGCCACCGGGTTGCTCCGGCTCGCGGCCTCGGCCGACCAGCTGTCCCCGCACGTCCTCGCCGAGGCTATCGTCACCGCGGCCCTGAACCGGGGCTTACAGCTGTCGCTACCCACCGATGTGGTCGAACAACCTGGTCGCGGTGTTGCCGCCACCATCGACGGGCGTCGAGTCACAGTCGGAAAGCTTCCGGCCGAGGCTGTGACAAGCGCATGGGCGCGCGCCGCGGTCAACCGTGCCCGCCTGGACGGCGCGGGGATCGCCTGGGTCTGCGTCGAGAGCTACCCGGTGGGTGCGCTGTTGTTGCGGGACCCATTGCGGCGGCACGCGCCGCGCACCGTGCGGCGGTTGCGCGAGGCCGGACTGACCCGGCTGATCCTGCTCACCGGCGACCGAGCCGAACCAACCCGGGAAGTCGCCACCATCTTGGGCCTGGATGAGGTCTATGCCGACCAGACCCCGGCTGACAAATTCACCGCGGTGCGCGCCGAAAGCGAACGGGCGGTGACGGTGATGGTGGGTGACGGCGTCAACGATGCTCCCGCGCTGGCGGCCGCGACGGTGGGGGTGGCCATGGGCGCGCGCGGAGCCACTGCGTCTTCGGAGGCCGCTGACATCGTCTTGACCACCGATCGGCTCGACCGGCTGGCCGATGCGATGGATATCGCCCGGTGGTCACGGCGCATCGCGATGCAAAGTGCCGTCGCCGGCATGGGCCTGTCGCTGTTGGCCATGGCGATCGCTGCGTTGGGCTACTTGCCGCCCGCGGCCGGCGCGCTGCTGCAAGAGGGTATCGACCTCGCGGTGATTCTGAATGCGCTTCGGGCACTGCGTGGTAACCCGGCCACCGAAGTGCAGTTAGCCTCGGGCACCGAGCAACTGCTGCGCCGCTTCTCCGCCGAGCACGACCAGCTCCGCGGCACCATCGGATTACTGCGCGAGGCCGCCAATCGGCTGGCCGCCGGGCCGAATGCTGCGGCGCTGGCGTCGCTGACTGCGGTACATGCCTTGCTGACTGAGCGGATTCTGCCTCACGAAAAGGCCGAGGAAACTCAGCTTTACCCGGTGCTGGCCGGCCCCTTGGGCAGCGGTGAAGCCACCGCCACGATGAGCCGGACGCATGCTGAAATCCAGCGGCTTTCCGATCGCATCGCCACCCATCTGGCCCTGGCGCAGTCGGCTGGGGCGATACAGCACGATCAAGTCGATGACCTGCTGGCATGCCTATATGGCCTGTATGAGCTGTTGCGGCTGCACTTCGTCCAGGAAGAGGAGAGCTACTTCACCCTCGCCGACGACGACCTCGAGGATGACGAACCACGTTGCTCGCACGAAGATCCCGACATCAAGGATCCCGACATCGAGGTCGCAGCGACGACATCCTGACCTTGCCCACCTGGGGCAGGCAAGCGATCCAACGAAGGTCTCAGGGCCATGTGGTTGGGGACTAAAGCCTCATGACCGATGACCGCCGGGTCAATAGCGTTTTCGGTGACCGACCAAGGGAGAACGGAAATGTCTGCACCCACGAAGCGTCAGGGCATCGTCGTCGGGGTCGATGGGTCCGCCGCATCGGATGCCGCGGTCAGTTGGGCAGCCCGTGAAGCGGCGATGCGCCATATCCAATTGACCTTGGCCCACATGGTGACGGCGGTCGAGCCGGCATATCCGGAGATGTCGCTGTCAGTTGACGCCGCGGCGTGGCGGGAGGACGAGGGCGGCCGGGTCCTCGAAGAGGCGGTCAAGATCGCCGAAGACGTCATGAAGGCAGACCGGCCCATCGCACTCAGGAGGGAGCTGCGGTGCGCGCCGGCGGTGCCGACGCTGATCGAGCTGTCCGACCACGCGGAGATGGTCGTCGTGGGCAGCAACGGGCGCGGCGCGGTGGCCCGGGTCGTGCTGGGTTCGGTCAGCTCGGGCGTCGTGCGCGGCGCGCGGTGCCCGGTCGCGGTCATTCGCGCCGAGGCTCCGTCGACGCCTCATCCCGAGCAGGCTCCGGTTCTGGTGGGAATCGATTGCTCGCCGGCGTCGGAGCTTGCGACGGCTATTGCATTCGATGAAGCGTCGCGTCGCGGCGTCGAGCTGACAGCGCTGCACACGTGGAGCGACGCCGCCTTGTACGACCTCCCATGGCTGGACTGGAAGGCGGAAGCGGAGCGGAACCTGGCCGAATGTCTTTCGGGTTGGCAAGGGCGCTACCCCGATGTCAAGGTGAACCGAGTCGTCGCGCTTGATCATCCGGGTCGCGCGCTGACCGAAGAGTCGGAATCCGCCCAGCTTGTCGTCGTCGGCAGCCACGGCCGGGGCGCCTTGACCGGCATGCTGCTGGGTTCGGTCAGCAACGCGGTCGTGCACTCGACCCATACGCCGGTGATCGTGGCGCGGCCCTCCTAAGGTCGCTATGCGGGATGCCCACAGCGATAAGAACTTAGAGTCATGGAGGCCACCATCACCGCCGGGCCCGCCGAGTCAGCGATGACCGCGGTGCCTTACGTCGAGGTGCGCGAAACCCACACGGGCGTGGTGGTGTTGGCCGGCAACCGAGCGTACAAGGCCAAGAAGCCGGTGCTGACCGACTTTCTCGATTTCCGCACGCCGGAGCAGCGCGAGCGCGCATGCCTGCGGGAGGTCGAGCTGAACAGCCGGCTGTGTCCCGGTAGCTACCTCGGAGTCGCGCATCTCAGCGACCCCGCGGGCGGGCCCGGCGAACCGATCATCGTCATGCGGCGGTACCGCGATGAAGACCGGTTGGCGTGCATGGTGACCCGGTGCCCCGACGAATCCGTGCACCGCGCCCTGGACGCCGTCGCCGGTGTGCTGGCTCGCTTTCACCGGCACGCCCGGCGGAATTGGGTGATCGATGCTCAGGGTGCGGCCAGTGCGGTCGAGCAACGCTGGCGCGAGAATCTGACAGAACTCGATGGGTATGCCGGCGAGTCGATTTCGGGCGTATCGTCCGATTCCGTATCCCGGATTCAGCGCCTTGCCGCCGAGTTTGTTTCGGGCCGCCAACACCTCTTCACGCGGCGCATCGAAGAAGGGTGCATTGTCGATGGGCACGGCGACCTGCTCGCCGATGACATCTTCGTCATCGACGGCGAACCGGCCCTGCTCGACTGCCTCGAGTTCGACGATGAACTCCGCTACCTAGACCGCATCGACGACGCCGCGTTCCTCGCGATGGACCTGGAGTTTCTGGGCCGCGAGGACCTTGGTGACCGCTTCCTCGACCGCTACGCCGCATACTCGGCCGACGCCGGGCCGTCGTCGCTGCGGGATTTCTACATCGCCTATCGCGCGGTGGTACGGGCGAAGGTCGATTGTTTGCGACAGTCGCAGGGCAAAGCGGAAGCCGCGGCAGACGCCGCTCGCCACCTCGCCATTGCCACCCGGCACCTGGAGCACGGTGCCATTCGGCTGGCGCTCGTCGGTGGCAATCCGGGAAGCGGCAAGTCGACCCTGGCGCGCGCGCTTGCCGAACAAGTCGGAGCGCAGGTAATCGCAACCGACGACGTACGCCGGGAACTGCGGGAATCGGGCGCCATCACCGGGGACCCGGGTGTACTGGACGCAGGACTGTATAGCGGTGCCAATGTCATGGCGGTCTACCAAGAGGGTCTACGCCGGGCACGCCTCTTGTTAGGCGATGGGCAATCAGTGATCCTCGACGGCACCTGGCAAGACCCGCAAATCCGCGTGCACGCACATCACCTTGCCGCGGAAACGCACTCGGCGCTAATCGAACTCATGTGCTCGGCGACGGTTGATATGGCCGCAGACAGAATCAAGACGCGAAGGCCGGGTAATTCCGAGGCGACTGCGGAGATCGCGGCGGCGTTGGCTTCTCGGCACCACGGCTGGGCCACCGCGTACCGGATTAACACCGCTCGCCCGCTTGAGGACTCATTGCGAGCGGCCCACGATGTTTGGCTCGGAATTGTCTAGAGCCATCGAGAAGGAGTGAACCAGCACCGGAGCCAAACGCCCTCGTTGTCGGGGACTTACGGCTCTGACGGCCCGCACCACAAGATCCCTAGTGTAGGGCCAACGACTCATTGGGATGGTTGACATGACAGCGAATGCGCCCGGCGCCGAGGTAATCCGGGACGCGGTGATGCTCGCGTGTCGTGCACCCTCGCTGCATAACAGCCAACCGTGGCGCTGGGTTGCCGACGAAGCGGCGCTGGACTTGTGGGCCGATCCGCGCCGGACGATGTACGCGACCGACCACACGGGCCGGGAGCTGATGTTGAGCTGCGGCGCTGTCCTCGACCACCTGCGAGTAGCCATGGCGGCCGTCGGTTGGGACGCCACCACGGAACGGTTCCCTGATCAGGATGACCCGGATCATCTTGCGACGCTGCGGTTCCGGCCTTTGGAGTCCGCCACAGAGATCGTCACAAGGGCATACGGGCTGCGGGCGGATGCGATCCGTCGACGTCGCACCGACCGGTTACCGTTCAATGCGCCGACCGGATGGCCCGCCCTGCAGTCGGAGTTGCGCCGTGCGGTGATCCCGTATGACGTCCTGCTGGACGTAGTGGCCGACGAGGAGCGTCCAAGGTTGGCGGAGGCGTCCCAGCTCACCGAGACGCTGCGTCGTTACGACACGTCCTATGTGTCGGAACTGCGATGGTGGACCTCGCCGTTCGCGTCAGACGCCACCCATGTGCCAGACAGCGCTCTGGTGTCGAGTTCGGAAGCCGCCCGCGTTGACGTCGCCCGCGCATTCCCGCCGGTGGGCGGGGGCCATCGCCGCGCCACGATCGACCACGACCACTCCAAGATCCTGGTGCTCTCCACTCATCATGACGATGATCCGGCGGATGTATTGCGCTGCGGTGAGGCGATGTCGGCTGTGTTGCTCAAGTGCACTATGGCCGGCATGGCCACCTGCACGTTGACCCACATGACCGAGATCGCGGGTAGCCGCGACATCGTCAAGCAGGTCACCGGAAGTGCCGGTCGGCCGCAGCTGCTGATCCGAGTCGGTAGGTCACCGGCGCACGACCAAAACCAGGAACGTACCGTTCGGCGTCCGATAACCGAAGTCCTCGGGTTTCGTCGTTGACCGGCAGGAATCGAAAGGAGGTACGCCGATGACGCGACATTGGCTGGTGATGGAGACCGATGGAGAGGGCGCGCGGGCACCGTATGTTTCCCGGCTGGCGGGTGCCGGCCGGCATCTGCCCGAAACACATCTCACCACAGACGAATTGATGGCGACCACACGCCACCACACCCACATCGATCTGGAACGGCTGACCGGGATCCACGAACGCCGCGTGTCGGTGGGCGACGAGGATTCTTACAGCCTGGCCACCTCAGCGGCGCTGAACTGTCTTGCCACCGCGCAACACGACCCGGCGTCGCTCGACGTGGTCATCAGCTGCAGCATCACAAAATTGCGTGGCGGCCTCACCCAATGGCTGGAGCCGACGATGAGCAGCGCTGTGGCCCGCGGGATCGGGGCGAACAAGGCGATGACCTTCGACGTGTCCAACGCATGCGCCGGGATGCTCACCGGGGTCACCATTTTGAACAACTGGATCCGGCAGGGCGTCGTGGAGCGCGGACTGGTCGTCAGCGGTGAGTACATCTCTCAGCTCAGCCACAACGCGGCCCGCCACATCCGCAACATCATGAGCAAAGAACTAGCTTCGCTGACGCTCGGCGATGCCGGCGCGGCACTACTGCTGGAGCGGGCCCCCGCCGGCTCCGCGGGGATCACCCTCGCCGGATTCACCACGGTCGCCGACTACAGCCGGCTCTGTTTGGCCTATCCACGCGGCCGCGACCCGGGTGCGCGGATGTTCACCGATGCTCGCGGTATTCATCGGGCCGCAATGGCGAATACCCCGCTGCTGCTACATGAAGTCCTTGATGCCGTCGGCATTTCGATTCATGACATCGACCATGTGATCACCCACCAGACGTCGGCCCGCGCCATCCGCAAAGGGATGGCCCGAATGTCGGAGGCGTTCGGTGACATGCCACGCCACGACGCGGTGATCACCGTCGATCGGTACGGCAACACGGCGTCGACTACCCACACGGTGGCCCTTGTCGAGGAGTTGGAGGCCCGGCACATTGTGCCCGGAGAAACGATCGCGTTGATCGCGTTGGCCTCCGGACTGGAAATTGGCGTGGTCTTACTGACCCTGGATGAGGATTTGGTGGGCCGCTATGGGCACAGTGATTGAACGAGTCGACATCGCGCACCCGCGGTTGCGCGGTCGGCATAGCGCACTTCGCCTTGCGGTCACCGCGGCAAAAGACTGTCTGCATCGGGCAGGATGCGATCCCGATGAGTTGGATCTTGTCGTCAATGCCGGGGTTTACCGCGACCGCAATCTGGGCGAGCCGGCGCTGGCCGCGCTGATCCAGGACGACATCGGGGCCAATCCCGAGGATCCGCACGCCGGCGTTCATGGCACCTTCTCGTTCGATATCGCCAATGGCGCCTGCGGGGTGCTCACCGCGCTGCAGATCGTCGACGGATTCATGCGGACGCACAGCATTCATCGTGCGCTGGTGGTGGCCAGTGATGCCGATCCGGGTCATGGGATGAGCGAGAAATTTCCGTTTTCGGCCGCCGGGGCGGCGTTGCTGTGTGGATGGACCGATGACAGTTATGGTCTGAGCCGCGTGTCCTGGTTCACTGCGAACGGCGAGACGGACGATGCCGAAACATTCTCTGCGACAGTAGGATTTGCCGACGCACGGAACGTCCTGCGGTTCAATCAGTCGGCCGCGATGGATGAGCGATTCGCCGCGGTCGCGGCAAAGACGGCATGCGACTGTCTGGATGCGCATTCCATGCAGCTTTCGGACGTGGAAGCGATTATCGCCGCTCCCGCCAGGCACGGGTACCGCGCCGCCTTGGCGAGCCACCTCGGGGTGCCGGTCGAAAAGATCATGGTCGCCGACGATGAGCGGATGCACACCGCCGCATTGGCCGCAGCGTTCGACGGCCAAGTTGAGCGGCTGGCGGCGGGTACGCAAGTCTTGTTTGTCGCCGCGGGCGCGGGCGTCACCGCCGGCGCCGCGCTTTACCGCCAGCCGCCGCGGATCGGAAGCAAAACTGAATGCGATAGCTTCGGCTGAGCGTTGGCACCGGAAACGCACAGCGGGCGGGGGTGCTTGGCCAGCGTAGGGTTTGCCTCGTGAAATCCTGCATTAAGCGGGTCGCTCTGAGTACCGGTGGCGGTGATGCCCCTGGGCTCAACGCGGTGATCAATGCGGCCACCCTGGCCGCGCGTAACCGCGACTGGGATGTCATCGGTATCCGCGACGGCTTCAACGGCTTGCTGCTCCCGGACGAACATCCCGATGGTGGGTTGATTCAGCTGACTCGTGACGCGGTTCGCGGCATCATCCACAAGGGTGGCACGATCCTCGGCACCACCAATCGCGGCAATCCGACGGCTCATCCGGTGCAACAGAGCGACGGCACCTGGACCGAGGTGGACCGGAACCGAAGGGCTGCTCGGCCGCTTCGAGGAACGGCGAATAGGCCACCCGCCGGCAGAAGAAGGTCCCGCTCGACTGTGATTCGATACTGACCGCGGGCGATGTGGGCATCAATTTCGGGGACGAAATGCCCAGCCACAACACGATTGGACGATGACCACGACCCGGCGGCGAGGTCGGCGACCCTGCCAGGGTTTAGCGCGTCAATCAGCCGCTGGCAAAAGTCGTCGGTGAACGGGGAGTGAATGGCGTGCGGTCGCCTCATTGCGTTGGCACGGTCTGCTGCTCGAGCTGCAGGACCTGACGGGTGGTTTTCACCACCACATCGGGGTTCAGGCTGATCGAGTCGATGCCGATGCGGATCAAGAATTCGGCCATGTCCGGGTAATCCGAAGGCGCTTGTCCGCACAGCCCCGAGTGAATCCCGTTGCGGCGGCAGCCTTCGACGGCCAGGCGAATCATCTCCTTGACTCCCTCGTCGCGTTCGTCGTAGTCGAAGGCAACGATCTCGCTGTCGCGGTCGACGCCGAGAGTGAGCTGAGTCAGGTCGTTGGAGCCGATGGAGAAGCCGTCGAAGCGCTTGGCGAACTGATCGAGGAGGATCACGTTGTTCGGAATCTCGCACATTGCGTAGACCGCGAGCCCGTTCTGGCCGCGCTGCAGGCCATATTCGGCCATCGTCTTGAGCACCAGCTCCGCCTCGGCAACTCGGCGCACGAACGGGAGCATGATGATGACGTTCGTCAGGCCCATCTCGTCGCGGACTCGTTTCATCGCGCGGCACTCCAGCGCGAAGCCCTCCGCATAAGCCGGATGCGCGTACCGCGAGGCGCCGCGGAAGCCGATCATCGGGTTGCTCTCGATCGGCTCGAAGCCGCTTCCGCCGATCAGGCTGGCGTATTCGTTCGTCTTGAAGTCCGACATCCGCACCACGACGGGCTTCGGCCAGAAGGCGGCCGCAATCGTGCCGATCCCCTCGGAGAGGCGTTGCACGAAAAAGGCGCCCCCGTCGGAATAGGCGCGGGTTAGCCGATCGATCGTGCGGCGCGCCTCGGGGTCGTCGACCTTGTCGGGATGCAGCAGCGCCAGCGGGTGCACCTTGATGTATTCACTGACGATGAATTCCATCCGGGCCAGTCCCACACCATCATTCGGCAAAAACGATGTCTTGAAAGCGAGATCGGGGTTGCCGAGGTTGACCATGATCTGGGTGTGCGGCCGGGGCAGGTCGGCCACCTCGGTGCGGTCGATGTGGAACGCCACCTCACCGCGGTAGACGCGCCCGGTGTCGCCTTCGACGCACGACACCGTGACGAGCTGACCATCCGTCACGCGAGTGGTGGCATCGCCCGCGCCCACCACGGCCGGGATGCCGAGTTCGCGCGCGATGATCGCCGCATGGCAGGTGCGGCCGCCGCGGTTGGTGACGACGGCGGCGGCGGTCTTCATGACCGGCTCCCAGTCGGGCGTGGTGGTGTCGGCGACCAACACCTGGCCGGGCCGGAAGTCCGACAGGTGCGCCAGGTTGTCGATCCGTTTCGCCACGCCCGAGGCGACCTTCTCGCCGACCGACCTGCCCTCGGCTAGGACCTTTTTTTCTTCGGAGCCCTTATCTTCGAGCACGTAGGTCTCCACGGTCGTCAGGCTGCGTTGGGAGGCCACCGTCTCGGGGCGCGCCTGGACGATGTAGAGCTTGCCGTCCAGGCCGTCTTTGGCCCACTCGATGTCCATCGGTCGCCCGTAGTGCTGCTCGATGGCGCATGCGTAGCCGGCCAGCTCGAGAACGTCCTCATCGGTGATGCAGAAATGAGCGCGGTCGACCTTGGGCGTGGGGATGTTGCGGGTCGTGTGCCTGGTCCCGCCCTCGACGAAGACCATCTTCACCGCCTTGTCGCCGACCAGGCGGCGCAACACGGCGCGGTGACCGGCCAGGTAGGTCGGCTTGTGGACGTAGAATTCGTCGGGGTCGACCGCACCCTGAACGACGTTCTCGCCGAGGCCGTAGGCGCCGGTCACGAAGACGACGTCGGTGAAACCCGACTCGGTGTCGATGGTGAACATCACGCCCGACGAGGCAAGGTCGGAGCGCACCATCTTCATCACGCCGATCGATAGCGACACCTCGAAATGGTCGAAGCCGTAGTCGATCCGATAGTGGATGGCCCGCTCGGTGAAGAGGCTGGCGAAACAACGGCGGCACGCGTCGAGGAGACTTTCGGGACCCGTGATGTTGAGGAAGGTTTCGTGCAGGCCGGCGAAGCTCGCCGTCGGCAGGTCCTCGGCGGTCGCCGAGCTTCGCACCGCAAGACTGACCTCCTCGCCGTACTCGTCCTGAAGCATGCGGTAGGCAGCCAGAATCTCGGCGGCCAGGTCGTCAGGAAGCCCGGCGCCATAGACGATCTCACGGGCGCGTTTGCCTTTGCGCGCCAACGCGGTAACGTCGGCCGGGTCGAGATTGTCGAGCTCGGCGTGCAGCGCGTCCCAGGCGCCGGCGCTGTCCAACATGTGTCTGTAGGCCTCGGCGGTGATGGCGAACCCATGCGGGACGCGGACGCCCTGCTCGGACAGCTTCTGGAACATCTCGCCGAGCGAGGCGGTCTTACCGCCGACGAGCGGCACGTCGTCGATGCCAAATTCTTCGAAGAAGCGAATGTAATTGAACCTGCTCATGATCTGATCCTCGTGATTGCTCGTGATCAATATGTGTCGTAGATCCCGCTGTTGGTTTTGCGCAACGCCCAGACACAGTCCGCGCGTTCTTCGGCCTCGGAGCCCTCGGCATCGGGGGCTACCAGCAGCCCACGCACCTCGCTGAGGTCCTCAAAGCCCTTGCAGCTCACCCAGTCAGGTAATCCATGCAGAAGCACGCCCGCGTACTCGGGGCCATGGCGCAGCAGCGCCGATGCCACCGAACTTGCGCGGGGCGGGCCGTGCGATAGGTCGGGCAGGGCTGTCACGTCGCTGCCCCCAGGCTGCTCGGCCATGCTGCTTTACGATATTTAGTGGTTCGGCTGCCCTGCAGCTGTCATTGGGCCCCGAAGATGGTGACTTCTGACCCTGACCGCGGGCTTTGCAGACGTGGACAGTGATCGAATGGAGCAATTGACCGCGCTGGATGCCGGATTTCTGGAGGTCGAGGACTCGGATCCGCATGTGAGCTTGGCGGTGGGCGGAGTGTCGATCATCGAGGGACCGGCCCCGAGTTACGACGAGTTCGTCTCGGCCTTCGCCAGCCGGGTGCAGACGATTCCCCGGTGCAGACAGATCCTGCGGACTCATCCGCTCGATTTGCGACCGCCCGAATGGGTGGATGACCCGAACTTTGACATCTCGCGCCACCTCCACCGCGTGGCTTTGCCGCACCCGGCTGGCGACGCCGAACTGTTTCAGATGATCGCGACCTTGATGGAACGGCGACTTGACCGCGAGCGCCCGTTGTGGGAGTGCTGGATCATCGAGGGTCTCAGCGAAAACCGGTGGGCCCTGCTGACCAAGCTTCACCACTGCATCGCCGACGGCATTGCGACCACGCAGATGTTGGCGAAGTTCAGCGACGACGGCGGCGGCGACAGCTTCGCCACCGACATTCGCGGCGCCAAGGAGCCGGTTCGGCATTGGCTGGGTTTGCCAGAACTCGGCTTGAACCCGCTGAGCTGGGTGAGCGGGATCGGGCGGAGTGCGTTCGCCGCGGCGGCCGCGGTCGAGCACGTCGCGGTGGGTGCGGCCGAGCTGACCGCCAGTCTGCTCAGCCCGGCGCCGGAATCCTCGCTCAACGGACCGGTCACGACGATGCGACGCTTCAGCGTGGCCCGGGTCCGGATGTCTGACCTGAAGGAGGTTGCCCGGGCATTCGACGTGACCCTCAACGACGTGGCGCTGGCGGCGATCACCGGCAGCTACCGAAGGGTATTGCTCGACCGCGGTGAACAACCTGGGCACAACTCGCTGCGCACGCTCGTTCCGGTCTCGGTCCGGGCGGCAAACCATTTCAACATGACCGACAATCGGGTCTCGGCGATGCTGCCGTTATTGCCGGTCGATGAGCCGGACCCGGTGCAGCAGCTGCGGATGGTGCACAGTCGGCTCAACCAGGCCAAGGCCAGCGGTCAACGCGATGCGGCCAGCGCGCTGTTTTCGGCGCTAAAAGGCGTCCCGTTCGCGTTCTCGGCGTGGTCGGTTCGCTTCATAACACGGTTGCCCCAACGCGGCGTGGTCGCCTTGGCGACGAATGTTCCCGGTCCACGACGTCCGCAGACACTGATGGGCCGTCGGGTACTGGAAATCCTGCCGATCCCGCCGATCGCGCTTCAGTTGCGCACCGGTATCGCGATGGTCAGCTACGCCGACAGCTTCGTCTTCGGCATTACCGCCGACTACGACACCGCGCCCGATATCGATGCGTTGGCCGCGGGAATCGAGAAGGGGGTGGCTCGGTTAGTGACGGCCAGTCGAGCTCGTCGACGCAAACGCGGATCTTCCCGTAAGCAACGTGCCGGCACGGTTTCTTTTGACGACGCTGGGTGAGATGGTTACAGACACGGCCGGCGGGTACCCAAGGACGAGCGACCGACGACGATCAAGAAAGCACAACCATCATGACCAGCTCGAATAGCAAATTAGCTGACTCTCCCTCCCAGCTGATCGACGAAAGAATCGAGGAACTGGGTGGTTGGCGCGGTCAGACACTCGCTCGCATCAGAAAACTGATCAAACAAGCGGATCCCGACGTGGTCGAGGAGTGGAAGTGGAGAGGCGTCCCGGTTTGGTATCACGACGGAATGATCTGCACCGGCGAGACCTACAAGTATGCCGTGAAGATGACCTTCGCCAGGGGCGCGTGGTTGGACGACCCCGCCGGCCTCTTTAACTCCAGCCTCGATGGCAATACCCGACGCGCCATCGATATCCACGAGGGCGACAGGATTGACGAGAAGGCGTTGAAGGCGCTTATTCGCGCCGCGGTAAAGCTGAACAAGTCGTATTAGGCTGGCGCGGCCGCAAGCACCCGGCCGGTGCCGGTGGTGTACCGTCTGACAGCACTAGCTGGGCGATCGCCCAGCATTCTTGTGACGGAAGGCCACCGGCGATGACGCACGGACGAAATCGGCGCCGCCGGTGACCGCTGAGTCCGTCGAGGAGTTTCGGAGCCGGGCGAGCTCCTGGTTGGCCGAGAACTTGCCGCGGCTCGACCCCGACAAACCAGCCATTGTCTCGCGCGACGCGGAGGCGACCTGGTCGCGAGCCCGCGAACTGCAAAAAACCCTGTGGGACGGAGGATTTGCCGGAATTTGCTTTCCTCGCGAGTACGGCGGGCTTGGACTGGGCTACGAGTACAAGAAAGCGTTCGACGCCGAGTCTCTCCCGTATGAGACACCGTTGATCCTCAACGTCCCGTCCTTTGCCATCTGCTGTGCAACGATCCTCGACATGGGCAGCGAGGAGCAGAAACGCACCCATATCCGGGCGGCGCTGCGCGGCGACGAGGTGCTCGTACAGCTGCTGTCCGAACCCAGCGGCGGTTCGGACCTCGCGGGCGTCATCACCCGCGCCGACCGCCGCGATGGGCGGTGGATCATCAACGGCGCCAAGACGTGGAGCACGTGGGCCTTCGCCGCCGACTACGGTCTGTGCCTTGCCCGGACTCACTGGGACGTACCAAAGCACAACGGGCTGACCATGTTCCTGGTGCCGCTTCGCCATCCCGGAATCACGATAAACCGCATCCGGCAGGTCAACGGTTCGGTTGAGTTCTGCGAAGAATTCCTCGACGAGGTCGACGTCGGTGACGACGCCGTCGTCGGGGAGCCCGGAAAAGGTTGGGACGTCGCGACGCGGCAGCTTTACCACGAGCGTCGTACCATGGGCGATGGCTCGGAGTACACCAGTGGCCCGGGAATCGCTGACGCTGAAGATGTTTCGATCGATCTGGTGTCGCTGGTCGACAGCATCGACCAGGGCGGGAGCGAACGCGTCCGGGAGTTGGTCGGCCGGGCTCTGGTCCACCGAGCGGTCCACGGCCAACTCAGCGAGCACGTCTACCACGCGGTGGCCGACGGATCGCTGCCGCCTGCAGCCGGATCGATCGTCAGGCTGTCCATGGCCGAGGCTCATGATGTCGAAACCGATACCGCGCATGCGATCTCGGGCCCCGCTGCCGTCGTCGTAGACAGTGAGAAACTCCTCAAAATCGGTACCCGCTACCTGGGCCGTCAGATCGCCAGCATCGGCGGCGGCACTACCGAGATGGCCCGCAACGTGATTGGCGAGCGGGTGTTGAACTTTCCGCGTGAATACGCAGCCGATCGGGGTGTGCCGTTCAACCAGGTGCGGCGAAACAGATGATCCACCCTCAAAGTCGGGAGAAAGGTAGCCGAAATTGAGCGATCAACTGCGCGATATCCGAGAGCTGGCCCACGACACCAACGCGTATCGGGACGAGCTGTTCCGGCGTTGGACGGGTCTGCTGAGCTACCGCTACATCGGCCGCAATCACTCGTCGATGAACGTCGGCGAAGTCGACAACACCGTCACCATCCGCCGCGATATGCGCAACGAGGCGGGTGGGATCATGGTTGCGCCGCTGGCCATCTCGTCGCCCGAGGGATGTCAGACCGACATGGTCGCGGTGCCCAACCCGGTCATCGCCTCGGTCCAGATCATCGACCCCGGCTACGACGTCAGCAGAATCGAGATCGTCGGATCCGGCATCGTGCATCAGGGCCGGACGATGGGCTACGGGCGGTGCAAGATCGTCGACGCCGACAACCCGGATCGGGTGATCGCCTTCAACGAGGGGCAGGGTGCGATCATCGGCACCCCGCCGGAAGGCCTTGACAAGATGGATGTTTCGGGCACCGAACTGATTGTTGAGGATTCCCCTGACCTACCACCGCTGTGGGCGGCGTTCGGTGCGAGCAAGCGTGACGACGGTCGCTGGGTACTGCCCGCGCTCAGCCTCGAACTCGCCTCGCCCGATGCGGCTTTGCACATCGGACCTCAACACGTTGTCCTCGAGACCGCGGCCACCGATCTCGCCGCCGAGGTCGCCGGGACCCGCAAGGTGCAGGTCGTGAGCTGGCATGTGATGTTCATGTCCCGCGGCAAGGTGGGCCCGTTCCGCGTGGAGGGCAGCGCGCATGTCGGCCGACCCGGCCTCGTCGGGGTCCGCATGCTGCTGCACGACGAGGGAAACGCGGACAAGGCGGTCACCTCCGCCGCGGCGATCTTCGACGTCATGGGCTGACCGCAGGCGCGTTCAGGATGCCTGCCTTAATTGGATGCTGGTATTGAAGGTCCATCCCGCCGGGTGATAGCAGCCTTGCACCTTATAGGTCATTGCGCCGGCGCCTGCAAGGGTATCTGGGTCCCATGTGTAGTGGGTGGTGCCAGGGTCAGAAATTTGGCGGCATCGTCGCAGCTGACGGGAATGTTGGCATCCAGTGTCCATTCGCCGCTGACCAACCGCGCCTGCCCAACAGAGCTTCCACCGGGTGCTGTACCCACTGGGGCGCATCCGTCACCGCAGGAAGTGAAGTACCAATCGGCGGTGGACGATTGGCCGGTTTGGTTCGTCTCCGTCTTGATGTAATGGCCGCTCATTGTCGTTGGGGCGGCTCACGCTGTGCCAGCCGCACCGACAGCTAGAGCGGCGAACATACCTGTTGCGGCAATACCCCGTGTGACAGTCATGATCCTGTGCCTCCGTCCCGGGCTGCTCTCTTGATGCCATAAGCGCGCTGCAGCAACACAAAGACTAGACCGGATCAAACCGTCGTCAAGGCGGCGTGCTTCTTCGCCGGCGTAGGCCAGGGTGAGGGCTTCGGCCGCTGCCGGACACGTTGCGGCCACCAGAACCACTTGCCCAGCAACGCGGCAATGGACGGCGTCATCAGCGACCGAACGACCAACGTGTCGAAGAGCAGGCCGAGGCCGATAGTGGTGCCGACCTGGCCGATGACAGTCAGCTGGCTGACCGCCATCGTCATCATCGTGAAGGCGAAGACCAACCCCGCCGACGTGACCACCGACCCGGTGCCACCCATCGACCGGATGATGCCGGTGTTCAGGCCGGCGTGGATCTCCTCCTTGAACCGCGACACCAGCAGCAGGTTGTAGTCGGCGCCGACGGCGAGCAGGATGATGACCGACATCGCGAGCACCATCCAGTGCAGCTCGATGCCGATCAGGTGCTGCCAGATCAGCACCGAAAGCCCGAACGACGCACCCAGCGAAAGCAAGACGGTGCCCACGATGACGGCCGACGCCACCACACCTCGGGTAATGATCAGCATGATGATGAAAATCAGGCACAGTGAAGCGATTCCGGCGATCAACAGGTCGTAGGTGTTGCCGTCGCTGAGGTCTTTGTAGATCGACGCGGTGCCCGTGAGATAGATCTTCGAGCCCTCCAGCGGGGTGCCCTTGAGCGCTTCGTAGGCGGCCTTCTTGATCGCATCGATATGCGAAATGCCTTCCTGCGACATCGGATCACCGTCATGGCTGATGATGAAGCGCACGGCATGGCCGTCGGGGGAGATGAAGTTCTTCATCCCGCGCTTGAACTCGGCGTTGTTGAAGGTCTCCGGAGGTAGGTAGAACGAGTCGTCGTTCTTGGATGCGTCGAACGCCTTACCCATGGCGTTGGAGTTCCGCTGCGCCTCGTTCTGCTGATCCTGCAGACCTTTTTGGGTCGAATACATGGTCAGCATGGTCGTTTTCATGGCCTTCATGTTCTCGATCATCGAAGGCATCAGCGCCACCATCTGAGGCATCAGTGTGTCCAGATGGTCCATGATGGGTAGCAGGCTCTGGATGTCGTCGGTCATCAAGTCGACGCCGTCGAGGGCATCGAAGACCGACCGAATTGAGAAACATATCGGGATGTCGAAGCAGTGCTTTTCCCAGTAGAGGTAGCTGCGGATGGGCCGCCACATGTCCTCGAAATCCGCCATGTGGTCGCGCAATTCGGCGACGTCGATGGTCATGTCGTGCATCCTCTTGACCATCACGTGCATATCGTTGGCCATCTGGCCGGTGATGCTCTGCATCGTGACCATGCTGTCGATGGTCGTCTGCATCATGTCGGCCTGGCGCAGCATGTCGGCCATCTGGTCTTCTTGGTACTTCTGATTCATCTGCTGGGTGACGCCCTGCATGCTGATCTGGAAGGGGATCGAGGTGTGCTCAATCGGCTTGCCGTCGGGCCGGGTGATGGCTTGCACGCGACCGATCCCGGGCACGCGGAAGATTGTCTTGGCGATCTTGTCGATGACCAGGAAGTCCGCGGAGTTGCGCAGATCGTGATCGCTTTCGATCATGAGCACCTCGGGATTCATCCGCGCTTGCGAGAAGTGCCGATCCGCGGCGGCGTAACCCTCATTTGCGGGCAAATCGGTGGGCAGATAGTTGCGGTCGTTGTAGTTGGTGCGGTATCCGGGCAGGGTCAGCAAGCCGACGAGTGCGATCCCGATCGTCGTGACGAGGATGGGGCCGGGCCATCTCACCACCAGGGCGCCGATCTTGCGCCACCCGCGAATACGTTGCGTCCGCCGGGGTTCGAGGGTCTTGCCGAAACGCGTTGCCACCGAGATGACCGCGGGACCCAGCGTCAGTGCCGCCGCCACCACGACCACCATGCCGATGGCCAGCGGGATACCCAGCGTCTGAAAATAGGGCAGGTTGGTGAAGTGGAGGCAAAACGTCGCGCCGGCAATGGTCAAGCCCGAGCCGAGCACCACATGCGCGGTGCCGCCAAACATGTCGTAATAGGCGTCTTCTTTGGAGTCGCCCCTCGCCCGGGCTTCCTGATATCGGCCTATCAAAAAGATGGCGTAGTCCGTGGCTGCCGCGATCGCCAACGTAACCAACAGGTTGGTGGCGAAGGTGGAGAGCCCAATGATCCTGAAAAAGCCCAGGAAAGCGACCATTCCTCGTGCGGCGGAGAGCTCGAGTACGACCATCACCAGCGTGAGCAACACCGTGACGATCGACCGGTAGACCAACAGCAGCATTGCGATGATCACCGTGAACGTGGCGGCCGTGATCACTTTCAGGCTGCGGTCGCCGGCCATGTGCTGATCGGCTGATAGCGCCGCGGGCCCCGTGACGTAGGCCTTTACCCCGTCGGGTGGCGGCACGCTTTTGACGATGCTTTGTACGGCCTCAACCGATTCGTTGGCCAGGGCTTCGCCCTGGTTACCAGCGAGATAGACCTGGACATAGGCGGCCCTGCCGTCGTTGCTCTGCGCGCCGGCCCCGGTCAGTGGGTCGCTCCACATGTCCTGAACGTGCTCAACGTGTTTGGTGTCGGCGTCGAGCCTTTTGACGATCTGGTCGTAGAAGGCGTGGGCATCGGCGCCCAGCGGCTTTTGACCCTCGAGAACGATCATCACTGAGCTGTTGGACTTGTACTCGTTGAATAGCGCGCCCATGCGCTTCGTCGCGACGACCGATTGCGCATCGTCGGGGGCCATGGACACCGAGCGCATCTTCCCGACTTCGTCTAGGTCAGGGACGAGGATGCTGAGCACCGCGATGAGCGCGATCCAGCCTAGGATGATCGGTACCGCGAACTTTCGGATGACACGCGGGATCCGCGGCCGCACTTCGTTTTTGGCGGTGGGGATGGCCTCGGTACGGGCGTCGTTGAAGGTTGTGCTCATGCGGATTTCACCAAGCAGAAGGTCAGGGCGTGCACGCCGTTGGTTATCTTCTCGTCCTTGACTTCGTCATCGATGGTGATGCGGCAACCGAGGTAGTCACCGTCGCTTTGCGCCGAGATGTTCGGGAAGACCGAGGGGGCGGTCGTGCTGAGGACCACCGTCCACGGCAGCGGCGCACCGTCGATCCGCTTCGGGTCGGCACTCAGATCCAAGTAGTTGACGTTGGCGTGGCTGGCCGAGCCGAAGATCTCGTATTTGACGACCTTGGGCTTGAACGGCTTGGAATCGTCCAGCCGTGGGCTCGTCATGACGCCGGTATCGTTGGTGCCGAAGAACGACTTGACCCGGGCCACGGTGAAGCCCCCGATCACCAGGACCGCCACGATCAACAGCGGCAGCCACGCATTGCGCATAAGCTTCGCTATCTGCACCTAGGTGGGTCCCTTCTGAGGTCATCCAGCGTGGTCGTCATTGGCGACGCGCTCGGACGTCAGGTTCGCGCCGGCCGCGCGGCCGCCCGACAGAGGACCGCCGCAACAGGAAACTCGAATACATCATCTGCATATTTTGCAGATTATGCAAATTTTATCAGCGTGGCTTCAGTCACTTCGTGAAAATGCCGTTGACCAGGGCAGCAGCCCGCTCGACGTAGGGCATCGGCGTGTCGTCGGCATCCCGTGGCTCACCGCTGGCCGCCCACCGCTCGAAGCCCGAGCGCACGGCCGTCAGCGCCAACGCGGAGATCAACGCGGGTATTTCGTCGTCGGGCCGCATCCCCTGGCGGCGCGCGACGATGTCGGTCAACTGATTCTGGAACCGCTCCAGATCGGCGAGGAACGCCGCCAACACCGCGGGGGTGGATTTGACCAGTTCCAGCATGCCGGCGGCCTGCGCGCGGTCGGGGGGCATGTCGCGGAGATGGTGCGCCGCCAGGGTGATCAGCTCCGCCAGCACCACCGGATACGGGGCCGGCCCGGCCGCGGCGAAATCCGCGGCCAGCTCGGGGGGTATGTCCGAGGGGCCGTAAGCGATCGCGGACTCTTTGTTGGCGAAGTAATTGAAAAACGTGCGCGTCGAAACTCCGGCTTCGGCGCAGATTTCGTCGATGGTCACCTTGTCGAAGCCGCGTGCTTGGGCCAGGCGCACCGCGGCGCCGCGAATGTCCGCGCTCGTCTGGCGGCGGCGGCGCTCGCGAAGGCCCAGGTGGTTCGCCATAACGCTCATCGTTGCACGTAATGCAAACTTTGCGGTGAAATGCCGATCGGCGGTTCAGACACCCTCGTGGCTGAGCATTTCCAAGCGGAGTCGATGCAAGCGTCGGGGATCCCTTGCGTCTCCCAGTACGGACCGCCCCGAAATTGCTTATGCCGGGCTAATCGTCGGTATGCCGAGCACCGCGGCGGCCTCGATCATTCGACCGTCGTACGTCACCACGGCCCGTAGTGATGTGCCGGCGCGCTGCGCGGCCGCTAGGTGGATAGCGTCGAGGGTACGCAGCCGTGGGGGTGGGAGTGTGGCAGCGTCGTCGAGCAGGGAGCGGCTCAACGCGACGGTGTCGATGCTATCGAGCAGGATGCGAGCTTCGGTGACGGCCGCCTGGCCGCCGTCGGCGACTGCGCGGACGAGTTCTGTCCTGGCAAGCGCTGCCGAGAAGAGCGGGTCTTCCGCAAATCGGCGGAGGTAGGCGCTCAAGTGTGCAGATTCGTCCTCTGCGACAACGAGTTTCACCAATGCCGAGGTATCGAGGTAGAGCCTCACCGCTCGTCAGAACGCAGTCGCTGCAGAGCCGCCGAAGCGCTGAAGCCGTAGTCGCGGGGCTTGAGTTCGCGGACGTCCGTGGCGCGGCTAGCCGAGACTACTTCGCCCGCGGCGATCAGGTCGCCCCAGGGATCATCGGTTATCGGCACGAGTCGGGCGACGGGTCGTCCCCGATCGGTAATCTCAATCAGCTCGCCCGCGGCCACCCGCGACAGGTATTGGCTGGCGTTTTGCCGAAGTTCCCGCACCCCGATCGACTCCATATGCTACAAGGTAGCACATGGTCAGACCTGGGACGGTTGTCACCAAAACCCAGTTGCTGCTGGTGTGCTGGATAGGCGGTGTGGTTGGGTCCACTTCAAGCCAGGTCCGGACTTGACCGCCCTCATGACAGGATGGGCGCGGTGATCCTCGCCGTCGACCTTGGCAAGACGTCCTGCCGTGCCGCGGCAGGCGGCCGAAGGGCCGAGGGGGCGGGCGCGCCTGGGCTCGTGGCGCCTGGCGGCGTGCGGGCCGCGCAGGCGTCGATCCTAGCCGTCGCTCGTGTGCTCGGCCCGCCAGCAGGTTTTGCCGAGGTGATCGTGGGCGCCGCCGGGGCGCTGGCGGCGCCGGACGCGGCCCGTGCGCTGGGCGATGCGCTGCTGGTCTCGCTGCGGGCGGAGCGCGTCGCGGTGACCAGCGACGCAGTGATCGCGCATGCGGGGGCTCTGGGCGGAGAGCCGGGCGTGGTGCTGATCGCCGGCACCGGCGTTGTGGCGCTCGCGATCGGCGCGGACGGCGCGCTGCGGACCGCGGACGGCTGGGGCCCGTGGCTGGGCGACGAGGGCGGCGGCGCGTGGATCGGCGCAGCCGGGCTGCGCGCCGCCCTGCGCGCCCACGACGGCCGCGGCCCGTCCACCGCGCTGCTCGACGCCGCCCGCGCCCGCTTCGGAGCGCCGGAGACTTGGCCCGCACAGCTCACCGGTGCCGCCGCGCTCGCGTCCTTCGCGCCCGACGTCCTCGCCGCGCAGGGCGACGCCGCGGCGCTGGCGATCGTCGCCGCCGCCGCCGAGGCGCTCGCCGCGACCGCCCGCGCGGTCGGGGATGGCCCGGTGGCGATGGTCGGCGGCTTGGCGGCGGTCGAGGCGCTGCGCGAGCGGCTCGACATCGTCCCGGCCGTCGCCGATGCGCTGGACGGCGCGCTGCGATTGGGGAATATCCACGAGCCGCACATGATTCGCGTGCGGGCGGCCCGCAAGGTCTTTGGCGCGAACCCGCTGGATGCGCTGGCCACCGAGGACTCCCAGCCAGGCCTCGACGACCTCGACGCGCGGCCGATCGGCGAGGTGGTCGCGCTGCTCGTCGCCGCCGAGGGCGAGGCGCACGGCGCGGTGGCGGACGCGGTCCCGCGGATCGCGGCGGCGGCCGAGGCGATCGCCGCGCGGCTCGAGCGCGGCGGCCGCCTGATCTACGCCGGCGCCGGGACGCCCGGGCGGCTCGGCGTGCTCGACGCGGCCGAGTGCGGGCCGACGTTCGGCACCGACCTGGTGCGCGGCGTGATCGCCGGCGGGCCGGCGGCGCTGACCGAGCCGATCGAGGGCGCGGAGGACGGGTTCGACCCCACCGATCTCTGCGACCTAACCGCCGCCGACGCGCTCGTCGGGATCACGGCATCGGGCCGCACGCCGTACGTGCTCGGGGCGCTCGAGCACGCGCGCGGAGCGGGCGCACTGACCGTCGCGATCGTCAACAATCCGGGCAGCGAGGCGTCTGCCGACGTGGTGATCGAGCTGCTCACCGGCCCCGAGGTGCTCGCCGGTTCCACGCGGCTGACCGCCGGGACGGCCCAGAAGGTCGTGCTCAACGCGCTGTCGACGAGCGTGATGATCGCGCTCGGCAAGGCCTACGGACCGCGGATGGTCGACGTGCGCGCGACCAGCGCGAAGCTGCGCCGCCGCGCGGTGCGGATCGTCCGCGACGCGGCCGGCGTCGACGAGGAGGCCGCGACCGCCGCGCTTGCCGCCGCGGGCGGTCACGCCAAGACCGCGATCGTCGCGCTGCTCACCGGCGTCGACGCGGCCGATGCCGCCGCCCGGCTCGACCGGGCCCGGGGACGCGTGCGCGACGCGCTCGGTTCGACATGAGGGTGGTCGGGCTGATGTCGGGGACGTCGATGGACGGCCTCGACGCGGCGGTGGCGGAGCTCGAGTGGGACGGGGATGCGGTGGTGATGTCGCCGCTGCGTCATAGCGAGCGGCCGTGGCCGGACGAGGTGTGCGCGCGGCTGCACGCCGCACTGGGCCCTACGACGGCGGGGGAGCTGTGCGAGCTCGACCAGCTGATCGGGCAGGCGTCCGGGGAGCTCGCCGCTGAGCTGTTGCCCGCCGACCTCGTCGTCAGCCACGGACAGACGGTCCACCACTGGGTACGGGACCGCGAGGCGAAGGGGACGCTGCAGCTTGGGCAGCCCGCGTGGATCGTCGAGGCGACCGGGCTGCCGGTCGTCTCCGACGTCCGCGCGCGCGACATCGCCGCCGGCGGCCACGGCGCCCCGCTCGCCGGGATCCTGGACGACCTGTGGCTGCGGGGCGAGCACACACGCGCGGCGCTCAACCTCGGGGGGATCGCGAACGTGACGATCGTCCGCCGCGGCCGTCCCCCGCTCGCATTCGACACCGGCCCGGCCAACTGCCTGCTCGACGAGGCGGCGCGCCGCACCACCGGCCGGCCGAGCGATCAAGACGGTCGGCTCGCGGCCCGCGGCACGTCGGACGCGGCGCTCCTGGAAGGTCTGCTCGCCGACCCCTACTACGCGCTTGCGCCGCCGAAATCGACCGGCCGCGAGCACTTCCACCTCGGCGGCCTGCCGGACCTCGCGCTCGAGGACCTGCTGGCCACGCTGACGGAGCTGACCGCGATCACCGTCGCCGACGCGCTCGCGCCGTATGCGCCCGCCGAGGTCGTCGCGTCCGGAGGCGGCGTCCGCAACCCGGTGTTGCTGGCCGCGCTCGAGCGCCGTCTGCCGCTCACGGTCAGCGATGAACACGGCCTGCCCGCCCAGGCCAAGGAGGCCTACCTGATGGCGCTGATCGGCTTCCTCGCCTGGCACCGGGTGCCCCTGCTCACCGGACCGCACGTGCTCGGTCGCATCTCTTTCGGCGACGCGCCGGTCGCGCTCCCGCCGCCGGCCGGCCCGCCCGCCGGCCTGCTCATCCGAACGCAGTGAAGCCGATCGCCGAGAGGTAGCTGAGGCGGTTGGCGCTCGGTCTAGAGTTCCAGGCGATGCGTCGTACTTGGAGCTGGACATTTGACCTGCCGCCGGATGAGCTCTGGCCGGTGCTGGCTGATACCAACCGGTTCAACGAGGCGATGGGCCTGTCGCCGTACACGCTCGAGGAGACGCCGCAGCCCAACGGTACGGTCCTGCGCCGCGGGCAGGGCAAGGCTGGGGGCTTCACGCTTGAATTTGAGGAAAAGCCGTACGAGTGGATCCTGGGTCGGCACTTCAGCCAGTCGCGCCTGTTCACCAAGGGCCCATTTCGCCGGTTCGGCCCGGTGGCCGATATCGAACCGAACGGCAAAGGGGGCTCACACGTCACGTACGCACTCGAATGGGAGCCGCGGACGTGGGTCGCCCGCCTGTTCGGCACGCGGCTGGCGACCCGGGCGGGCGAGACGTTGCGCGCGCGCATCTTTGAGGCCGTCGCGTTTGCTCAGGGCGACCACGGGGGCCAGCGCCTGCTGCCGCCGTTCGTTTTGCCGACGCCCGAGCTGCCCCACGGCGCGCGCGAGCGGGCCGCAACGCTGGCGCACGAAATCGACCGCAGCCCCTACGGCAACGGGCTCGGCGCGCGGCTCGCCGACGTTGTGCTGCAAGGCATGGCGTCGGATCTCACCCATCTTCGGCCCAAGGTGCTGGCGCGCGATCTCGGTGTGTCCGAGCGCGCCGCGACCGAGGCGTGCCTCGCCGGCGTGAAGGCGGGACTGCTCAGCATGAAGTGGGATCTGTTGTGCACCAACTGCCGCGGACCCAAGGTCAGCGTTCCCGCGCTCTCCGAGCTGCCGCACGGCGCGCACTGTTCGTCGTGCAACATCGACTACGACCGCGACTTCGAGCGCAACGTCGAGCTGTCGTTTGCGCCGGCGACCACGGTGCGGCCGTTACCGGAAGGCCGTTTCTGCCTGTCGGGCCCAATGGAGACGCAACATGTCGCCGTGCAAGTGCATTTGGATCCGGGCGAGCGGCGCACCGTGGCCGTCGATCTGCCCCCGGGTCCCTACCGTCTGCGCACGCTCCATCCCGGCGGGACCGTCGATGTCGACTACGAGTCCGGGCCGTTTCCGGGCCTGCGCATCACGGCGTCGGGCGTGGAAGCGCTGAACGTTGCCGATCGCAGCAGCGAACCGGGGAGCGTGACGTTCGTCAACGATGCCGGCTTCGAGCTGACAGCCGTGATCGAGGAGCGTGCTTGGGCGCGCGAGATGCTGACGGCACCAGAAGTGATCTCGCTACAGGCTTTTCGCGATTTGTTCGCCGAGGCGACGCTGCGGCCGGGTGACGACGCCGGCGTCAGCCAGGTCGCGCTATTGTTCACCGACCTGCGGGGCTCGACGGAGCTCTACGAACGGGTCGGCGATGCCACTGCCTACAACATGGTGCGCGAGCATTTCGCGCTGCTGGCCGCTGTCGTGCGCGATCACGACGGCGCGGTGGTCAAGACGATCGGCGACGCGGTCATGGCCTCATTCGCTGATCCGGCGCAGGCGGTGCGCGCGGCGCTCGCCATGCAGGACGCGATCGGGTCATCGGCGCAGGCGGGTCGCGACCTGGTGCTGAAGGTGGGCGTCCATGCCGGGCCCAGCGTGGTCGTGACGTTGAACGACCGCCTCGACTACTTCGGCTCGACGGTGAACATGGCCGCGCGCCTGCAGGGTCAGAGTGCCGGCGACGATATCGTGCTCTCGCACGCCGTTGCCGACGATCCCGCCGTGCACGAGATGCTGGCCAACGTGCCCCAGCGCCAGGAGACGGTCGCGCTCAAGGGCTTCGCCGCACCCGTCGGTTTCGTGCGCCTGTTGTGCCCACGGGAATGGGATGAGGGAGATGCGTCAGCGTGACGAATTCCGCGCCACAGCAATTCGATCCGGCCAAACTCGCCGTCGACGAGGCACTGTCACGTTAGTGAGCGTGGGCGACCTGGAAAGATCGGTGGGGTGAGGACCGCAACGGCGTCGTACAAGGGCCACCGCTACCCGATGGAGATCATCGACCACTGCGTGTGGCTGTACTTTCGGTTCCCGCTGAGCTTTCGTGAGGTCGAAGAGCTGATGCTGGCCCGTGGTGTCGTGCTGAGCTATGAGACGATCCGGCGTTGGTGTGACGAGTTCGGGCAGGCCTACGCTAACCAGCTACGTCGACGCCGCCCCCTGTCTGCCTTCAGCGGAATCTCCGCGCACTTTCGGCCCCGAAGGCATCTGCTCACCGCGACCGGATGGCGAGCCGAGATGGCTGACCGCTTCGCAGTCTGGCATGAGGTCACCGCGCTCGACGCTGCCGCCTGAAATGTCAACGACCCAAAGCTGATCCATAGCTACAGCCCCAAAACCAACTGCACCACTATATATTCCAATTAGCATGACAGTGCACTGTCTTCCAACGGCGGCGCTCCTAACCTTGGAATCACGGCCGCCATGGCCCACCACCTGCCGATTGCATCCTTAGCGTTTGCCCCAGTCCCACGGCGGTGTGGTCAGCAGGCTCTGGCCGGTGATGCGCGTCTCGCCGAAGTCCTTGTACAGCTCGATCTCCAGCGCCTCATCGGCTCCGTCGCCGAGGAATTCGAGCAGCGAACGGGAATGGGTGACCACCACGACCTGAGTGTGTGCCGCCGCGACACGGATCAGTGACGCCAGCGGACCGACCAGGCTCGGGTGCAGCGAGGTTTCCGGTTCGTTGAGCACCATCAGCGACGGCGGCTGCGGGCTCAACAACGCCGCGGCCCACAGCAGGAAACGCAGTGTGCCGTCTGATAATTCGGCCGCCCGCAACGGCCGCAACATGCCGTGCTGGTGCAACCGAAGGTCGAACAGGCCGTTGCTGACGTCGACCGAGACGGTGGCACCATCGAACGCGTCGGCGACGATGCGACTCAGGTCGCCGAATCCTGCCTCAACAATCGTCTGAATCGCCGCGGCCAAGTCCCTGCCGTCGTCGGAGAGCACCGGAGTACGCGTACCCACCTGCGGTTGCCGCGCGGGCGCCGCGGCATCAACACGAAAACCGTCGTAGAACCGCCAGCCTCGTAGCCGCTCACGCACTGCCGCGAGTTCCGGAAGTGCTTGCGGATGAGCAAATTCGGCCAGCACACTGTGGTACGACGGCAAAGACCGGCACAGTTCGTCGAATCCGCTGCCCGAGTCGGCACCGACTTCGGCGAAGTCACGGGTCCGGCGCACCAGCGTCGTGCCGGTCCGCAGCACCGGGCCGACGAACAACGCTTCCCGCTTGATCTCCGGATCGCGCGCGAAGGCCGAATTATGACCGGCCATCTGCGGCAGCCCGAGATCAACCAGATAGCCGAAATCATCTGCGGCGAAGCCGAGTTCAAGCGACACCGGTCTGGTACGGGCGGTGCCCTGGGCCTTGCCGGTCCGGCGGGCGCCGCCCAGCTGCTCGGGACCGGCCCACAGCACCGACTCCAACCCGCCCTCGCGGGCCAGCGACCCGATCACCTCGCCCCGTCCGCAATCGCCTAGCAGACGCAGCGCGCGATACACCGACGACTTGCCTGTCCCATTGGCGCCGGTGACGATAGACAACCGGCCCAGCGGCAGGACGACCTCGCGCAGCGAGCGGTAGCCGCGGACCGCGATCGTCTGCAACATACCGCCGACTCACCTCGCCGAATCATCGATCTGCACGGGGTAACCGGCGCGCAGAATGTCCACGGTAGACGGCGGCGTGAGCACCGTCGCGGTGCCGGTGTTAGGGCGTGGCAACTTGTCCCGATAGGCGTTGTCGTTTCGGTCCCAGACGGCAAGGTGGTTGCCGACGACGACGGCGGGTCCGGCGTCGGTGGCGACGAACGTCCCGTCGGGCAGGCCGTGCCAGGGGCCGCGATGGTCGCCCCGGCCCGTTCGCTCGACGTGTAGCCGCGTATCCATATCTTTGGCGTAAGTCGGTGCGCCGCCCTTGGTTTCGGACCACAGCGTTCGGTACGTGTTGTACGCGCGGCGGCGGCATTCGGCGCAGGGGCGGTGTCCGGCGGCCAGGGCCACAGCCTCGTCGAGGAAGAACAGCGCCGTATACCGGTTGGGCTCCCACTGCCGGATCCGGCGGCCTCTAAACGACAGGACACAGGTGATCCAGGTCTTGTGCTGATGGTTGCGCACCACCTCGCGCGTGCCGCGTCCCTCGTGCAGTCGGCCACGGTTGCCCATCCAGGCGCCGCGGCCTTGCACGGCGATGATCTCGCCCAGCGGTGAGACCCGGTTGCGCGCGGGCCGTGGCGTCGTCACCGGGGCCGTTCCAGCTCGAGTAGGGCGCGCTTGGCGGCGGGGCCACCGCGATACGAGCCCAAGGTCCCGTCGAATCGGATGACCCGGTGGCAGGGTACGACGATCGGGATCGGATTCGTCGCGCACGCGGTGCCGACCGCGCGCACCGCCCTGGGTGAGCCGGACAGTAGCGCCAGCTTGGCATAGCTGGCGTAGGTGCCGTAGGTGACGTCGGTGGCGAGGCGTCCCAGTACCCTGCGTCGAAAGCCGTGCGACAGTGACCAATCCAGCGCAAGATCGAAGGTGCGGCGGCGGCCGGTGAAGTATTCGTCGAGCTGTTTGGCGACCGGATCCAGCCGTGTCGGCGCTTCCAGCATCCGCGGGCTAATTTGCTCGGCCAGGTTCTGCAGCACGAGTTCATGGCCTTCGCGGGCAAATGCTACCCGCAGCAGCCCCTGTGGAGTGGCCGCCAGCAGCAGCGGTCCGACAGCGGAATCTACTGTGCGATAGGCGATGTCGAGCAGATCGCCGACTTGGGCCTCGCGTTCCAAGCGGGCGTGTAGACGCCGGAGATCATCCGGGTCGACGGGGAAGTGGTCCATGAAGTCACGCGTGGTCATGATGATTCCTTAGGGGTGTCGATACGGGGATAGGTGCGCCGGAGTGTGGCGATGCCGTCGGCTGCCGCGCGCCGGGCGGCGGCGATGCTGCTGTCGAGGATCACCGCGATCTCGGCATAGGGGAGGCCTGCCAGGTAGTGGTAGGCGACGGCCTGGCGTTGTTTGGGCGGCAGCGCGCCCACGGCGGCGTCCAGGTCGAGATCATCGAGATCGGGGCCGGCGGCGCGCTGAGGCGCGGGGGAGTCGGGGGTGTCGGCGACGGGGACGGCGCGCCGTGCCGCCGAGCGCGCGATGTCGATGGCCTTGCGGTGCGCGATCGTCACCAACCAGGCCTCGACATTCGCCTCGCCCGGCAGCTGCGGGTAGGCCTTCAGGGCGGCCAGAAACGTGTCCGACCAGGCGTCATCGGCGTCGGCGTGCCCGACCACCGCGCGAACGACACGCAACACCGTGGCGCCGTGCGCTGCCACCACAGCCTCAAAAGGCTGTTTGACGCGCTGATCGGTCTTCACTCAGTCCTCCGTAGACGGGACGGTCACTATGAAGACGTCGGCGCGTTGCGAAATGTGAGATCTCACGTTTCCGGGTCGCCCGTCGTCTACCCAGAAAGGAGGTTCACAAATGCAAATTCGCCACACGGTAATTGACAGTCCTCTCGGTGAGCTGACGCTAGTCGCAGGTGGTGACAACCTGACGGGTGTGTATTTCCGGCATCGTTGGCACCCGCCCACCACGGAGGCGATGGGTCAGTACGTCGAGCCTGCTACTGACGACCTGTTCAGGCGTGCCGCGCAACAGCTGCGCGAATACCTGGCCGGTGACCGGACACAATTCGATCTTCCGGTCGCCGCGGACGGCGACCCAGGGCAGCGTCGGATCTGGGAACTGCTAGCAGACATCGGCTACGGCCAGACCAAAACCTATGGCGAGCTGGCGGCCGAATTAGCCGACGGGACAACCGCATACGAGGTCGGTCAAGCCGTTGGACACAATCCGCTCAGCATCGTCGTGCCGTGTCACCGGGTAGTCGGGAAGGACGGCACCCTCACCGGGTACGCGGGCGGCCTGAAGCGCAAACGGTTCCTGTTGGACCTCGAGGAGCCGGCGCCGGCGGCGTCGGGCAGGCTGTTCTGATGGCTTCGAGGGCTGCGGTCTGCCGTCAGCGCGTCGAGTCAGCCGACTGGGACGCGGTCGCCGCCGAGATCAACGAGGTAGGCGGCGCCCTGCTACCCGAGCTGATGACACCCGCCGAGTGTGCGGCGGTCATCGATCTCTATGCCGACGACGGCCTGTTTCGCCGCACCATCGACATGGGCCAGCACCGCTACGGGCAAGGCGAGTACCGCTACTTCAACCAGCCCTACCCGCAGCCGATCGAAGAGCTGAAACAAGCCCTCTATCCCTGGCTACTACCGATCGCCCGCGACTGGTGGACCAAGCTCGGCCGCGACACCCCGTGGCCCGACACCCTCGACGAATGGCTGGATATGTGCCATCGTGCCGGCCAAACCAAACCCACCGCGCTGCTGCTCAAATACGGGCCAGGCGACTGGAACGCCCTGCACCGAGACCTCTACGGTGACCTTGTCTTCCCGCTGCAGGTCGCCATCAATCTCAGCGAACCCGGTGTGTCGCACACCGGCGGCGAATTCCTGCTCGTCGAGCAACGGCCCCGTGCCCAGTCACGCGGCACGGCCACCACGCTGCCGCGCGGACACGGCTACATCTTCAGCACCAGAGACCGGCCGATCCGTTCGACCCGCGGATGGTCGGTTGCCCCGGTCCGCCACGGGATCTCCACGGTCCGCTCCGGCCGGCGCTACACCCTCGGCCTGATCTTCCACGACGCCGCCTGAACACCGTCTACTGTTCTTTGCATGTCCGAGGAGTCGGCGGGGCGCTTCCTGGTCACAGGCGTCGACGCAGCTGGGCGCTCCTGCGCCGCACGGGATGACCAGGTGACACTACAAGGCGGTCCCGGCCTCAAGGGGATCCTCTACTCAGTGATGTATGCGACGCCGTCCCTCCCATCGATTTCGGTCGGCGGTGGACGAGCCGCGAACGCTTTTGACTTGGGTGTCGCCGCCGGCGCAATGGACTGGAAGGTGATCGATTACGCCCCGGGCCTGGAGTTTTCCATGCACCACACGGACACTGTCGATTTCGACATGGTGCTTTCGGGGTCGGCCGAATTGATTCTGGATGACGGCGCGCACCAACTTGCGGTCGGTGACGGCGTGGTGGTTACGGGAGTCGACCACGGGTGGCGCGCGGGTCCGGAGGGGTGCCGGCTCAGTGTCGTTTCGATTGGTGTTTCGCCGCCGCGCTGACTCGGTCGTAAACCCGATGCGAGTTCAGGATCTGTTGCGGATCGAAGGGAGATGAAGACTTGACACGAATTGAGCCGTCCCCGGCCTTCGCCGCTGTGCCAACACAAGATCTCGGTCAAGGAGACCGGATCAACCTCGGCGTCGCCGGCATTATTGGTCGGCTTCCCGCGGCGGCGGAGGCACTTGGCACCTTGAACGCGGCGCTGCGCGCCAGCGGCACCTTGCCGCCGCGCCTACTCGAACTGGTGCGCCTGCGCATCGCGTTTTTCAACCAATGCCGAAGCTGCATCGCGGTGCGCTATCAAAGCGCCATCGAAGATGGTCTAGACGAGGATGCCGTCTGCTCGTTGGAACGGCCCGCCGACGCGGAAAATCTCTCGGCCGCCGAACGCTCGGCCCTGCACTTCGCCGAGCTGTTCGCCACCAACCACCTCGCCATCGATGACGCGGTTTACTACGAGTTGCGCCGGCACTTCAGCGAGGACGAGCTCGTGGAGCTCGGTTTGCACTGTGCGATTGCGCTTGGCGTCGGACGGCTCTCCGCAACCTGGGATGTCAGTGACGATCTCCCCGAGCCGCAAGCGTCGCACGGTCCGCTGGCGCCCTGGAACTCCGCGTCGGTGGTCGCTTCCGGATAGGCCGTGAGGCGCGTCGGCGCGCTGCTGGCGAGGAGCACGATTGCTGAGGTAAGCAAGCGTGATGAATGCTTCGCTGCTTGCCAGGTCGATAGACAGCGGTCATGAGTCTGTTCAACATCTCCGTGATGTGTTGTGGGCGATCGTCCAGGCATCGGCCGCGGCGGGCTTGGCTTGGTACATCGCCCATGACTTGCTCGGCCATTCGGACCCGTTCTTCGCGCCCATCACGGCTGCGGTCTGCCTGTCGGCGAGCAACCTGTTTCACGCGCAACGTGCGGTACAGAACATCAGCGGCGTCGCATTGGGGATCGTCCTGGGCGCCGCCGCGCAGGCACTGCTCGGCACCGAGTGGTTCGCGATAGGCGTGGCGGTGTTCGCCGCACTGTGCGTTGCGGTGTTCCTCGGGCGCGGCGTCATCGGAGAAGGTTTGACCTTCGCCAACCAGGCCGCAAGTTCGGCGATCCTGGTCATGGCGCTGTCAAATGGGGATCACCTTTTTCAACGTCTCCAGGAGGCGCTGATCGGTGGCGGTCTGGCCATCGTGTTCAGCCTGTTGCTGTTCCCGGCCAACCCGCTTGCGTTGCTCCGCAACGCTCGTATCGGCGTCTTGGGCGTCCTGAATGAGGTCCTCACCAAAATTGCGGACACGCTCGGCGGTCGCGCGGCTGCCATGCCAGGCTGGCCACACTGCGCCGTCGATCACGTGCACGAGCGGCTGGGCGAACTCGCCGAAGCTCGCACCAGCGCTCGCCATCTGGTGCGGACCGCGCCGCGCCGATGGGCGGTACGCAGCACAGTTCGACACGCTGATCAACAGGCAGCGCATCTGGCCCTGCTCGCCGGCTCCGTGCTACACCTCGTGCGTGCCCTAACGCCGGCTGGTCAGGACGGTGACTGGGACCCGCAACCCGTGCAAGTCGCGATCGGTGACCTTGCGGCGGGACTAACCTTCGCCGAGCGGGATCCCGGCACAGCGACCGGACACGTGACCGCCGCCGGCCACTGCGTCACGGACCTAGACTCTGCGGCTTGCAGCACTACTGATTTGATCCTCGCCAACGTCGTCCAGACCTGCGTCGACGACCTACTCCAGGTCATCAACCTGCAGCAACCGCGGCGGCTTTGAGCCTTGGATCCGGCAGAGGAGTGGCGGCCGAGGCAAGCCGTTCGCGGCTATTTCGGGGCGGCGTCAGCCGCCTTGGTCGTGGCGCATTGTTGTTCGGCGGCGAGCAGAATCGAGCCGGCGGTCAGGAAGGCCGGTTTTTCGCGGTCCACGGGGTCGATAGGCAGGTTGGCAGCGCGGCGCAGCACCATTACGGCGAGCATGCTGTGGGTCGCGTACGGGATGATCAGCAGGTTGGCACGAGCGTTGTCGCCGTTGACGGTCATCACGTGCTGTGGCTTGCGTTCCCATCCCTGCCAGTTGAAGTCGGGGGGTCGTTGTAGCGGTGGCCAGTTGACGTTGATCGAGGTGATGCCTCCGAGCAGGGGGGTCAGCACCGCAACAAGGTCGGGCAATTCGTTGGTGATGCGGTCTGCACGTGGCCACCAGGCGCCGTCGATGTCGTGGCCCAGCGTGCGGGCCACGCAGAGCCGTATGGGATCGGTCCGGTGCCGGCCCGCGATCGGATGGACCATCGGAGGTGTCACTGGGGTGGGATGCCCGGCTGGTTTATCACGCCCAGCGCTGCTCGATGCACGGGTTGTCCCTTCACGGTCGACATCGACCGCCCCACGGGCGTGGGACGACGGGAGACTTGCATTGCCCGGGGGTGTCGTCCGCACCGATAGCGCTGGACCAACCGCTGACAACGAAACGGCTCGCGTCAGACACTACGCCACCAGCGGCGTTTCGGCGGCTCCAGCGGGGTCGGATCAGGTGACCAGTGACAACGCATAGGCGCGGCGCAGTTTTCCCGACGGCGTTTTGGGGATCACCCCGGGAGCCAGCACCACCACGTTGCGCGGCCGTGCGGCAACTTCGGCGACAACCTCGTGGGCCACCTCATGCTTGATCCGCCGCACCTGTGCGGGGTCGTCGGCGCTGTTTGATTCCACGGCCACGGCAAACGACTCCCGGGAGTGGCCGGCGTCGAGTCGCACGGCCGCCACACACCCTGCGCGCACACCGGCGACGCGCCCGGCGGCGCGTTCCACATCGGTGGGGTAGATACTTCGCCCGGCCATGATGATCACGTCCTTGGCCCGGCCGCAGACCACGACGTGGCCTTGTCCGGTCAGATATCCCAGGTCTCCGGTGCTGAACCAGCCCTGCTCATCCTGGCTGGGAACGAAACCACCCACCGTGACATAACCCGACGTCACGGCATCCCCGCGCACCTCGATGAGCCCCACACCCCGGGTCGGCTGAACGACGGCGTCTTCATCGACGATGCGGGCCTGCACGCCATTTAACAGCGGCCCTAGTGTGGCCAGCCGACGGGTGTGACCCGTCGTGGCGGGCACCGCCCGGCGCAGCACAGACAGCATGTCGGCGTCCACCTCATCGACCACCAGCCCACCGCCACATTCCGAAAACGACACTGCCACTGTCGTTTCGGCCATCCCGAAGGCGGGCAGGATTGCCTCGGGACGCAACCCGAACGGCGCTCCGGCCTCGCAGAAGTCCTCCACGTCGGCCGGTTCGACCTGTTCTGAACCCGACAGCGCCCACCGCAACGACGACAGATCAAAGTCACCGGGACGGGCGTGCCGGCGCAACCGCTTCGCCAACAACGCATAAGCAAAGTTGGGCGCCGCGGTCATCGTGCCCCGGTACTTATCAATCAACCTGGCCCACAACAAGATATCGCTCAAAAAATCCATCGGTGTGACCTTGACCAACTCGGCGCCGAACAGCATCGGCACCGTCAAAAACCCCGTCATGCCCATGTCATGAAACAACGGCAACCAGCTCACGATCACATCGGTGTCCAGGTCGTACTCGGCGCCGACAAACATCGCCTGGCCGTTGGCAATCACATTGGCGTGGCTGATCGCCACCGCTTTCGGAGATCCCGTCGAGCCCGACGTCAACTGCAGCAACGCCAGATCGTCCTCCGCGCTGTCCACCGCATCGATCGGCGCGGCGCTGAGCAGCTCGGCGATCGTCACCACCGTGACGCCGTGGGCGGCCAGCACCGTTACCACCGCCATGAACGGATCCGAGACGATCACGACCTTCGCCTCGATCATCGCAATGACTGCCAACGTGTCGTGCGCCCACACCTGCAAATCTGTGCGCGGCGTTGGCTGGTGCAGCATCGTCAGACACGCGCCCCGCAGCCACAGCGCCTGCGCGGCCGGCGCGATCTCCACCGGGGCCCCGGCCAGCACGCCCACCCGATCACCCGGCCCGACCCCCAACACGGCCAAACCACCCGCCGCGCGCCGAGCTCGCCGATGAACCTCACCCCAGCTACACCGAAACGGTGCGGCAGGCTCACCGGTCACGAGGCCCCGGGGACTCGACTCCGCGCTGTTGAGCATCGCCTCGACAAACCTGCTCACCCGCACCTCCCACGCATCAAGGCCTAGCTAGATAGGCCAGTTCAGCCATCTCGGGAAATGAGGTGACCAGGTGACAGTACCGGGCCGCGCCGCTGGTAACGAATGTTGTCATCGGCGGTTTCTGGTGAAATGTTCGTCGCGTATCCAAGATGTGACCAGGACCGCGGCCCAACTTTTCGGGCGTTTGTACTGGTCGCAAAATGTGTCGACATGCCCGTTAAGCTGGCGCGACGGGTCACCTGCCAACGCCCGCGACCGGCGGCCCTACTGAGCATGGTGGTGACATGGATCTTGGACTTGCACAACGCACCGCCCTCGTCTGCGCGTCAACGTCAGGGCTGGGCCTGGCGACCGCCCGGGCACTGTGTGAGGACGGCGCGAGAGTCGTGGTGACCAGCCGCTCGAGCGAACGCGCCGAGGAAGTCGCAGCTGCGCTCCCGAACGCGATCGGTATCGGTTGCGACCTCGTGGCCGCCGACGGTGCAGCGCGACTGTTCGGTGAATCGACAAAACGTCTCGGCAAGATTGACATCCTCGTGCTCAATGGGCCCGGCCCGGCGCCCGGAACTGCCGCAGACGTTGAGGATTCGGGTGTCGATGCCGCGGTCGCCGCGCTGGTGAAACCCCAAGTGCAACTGGTGCGGTCGGTGCTGCCTGCTATGCAGGCGCAGCGCTGGGGCCGGATCTTGAGCATCAGCTCGACCAGCGTAGTGGCGCCGATTGCCAACCTTGCGCTGTCCAACCTTGGCCGCGCCGCGCTGGCAGGCTATTTGAAGACTCTCGCGAGTGAGGTCGCCGCGCAGGGCATTACGGTCAACTCCCTACTGCCCGGCCGAATCGCAACGCCTCGCGCGCGCCAGATCAATGAAGCGGCGGCGGCTCGATCCGGCATCCCGCTCGCCGACGTCGAGCAATCCTCAACCGGTGAGATTCCCGCAGGCCGCTATGGAGAGCCCGACGAGTTCGGCGCCGTCGCCGCATTCTTGTGCAGCGCGCGGGCGTCCTACGTGACCGGAGTAGCTCTGCGCTGCGACGGCGGGCTGGTGCCGACGCTGTGAGCACGGTCCGGCGATTCCTCCGATCGATGGCAGTGTCGTAGGCACGCCACACCTCGCCCATGTGTCCCCGACCAAGAGCTCGATCAAGCGGGCTGGTGACGCAGTAGCCTCGCCTTCGTGGCGGTTCGAGATCCTGGAAGCTCTGGAGCAGGACCCTCCGCGCCGCCGCCCCTGCAGCCGCCGATTAACTCCGCTCGTCCCTCTGCGGCGGAGGAGGCTCGCACCATCGCTGCAGCCCGTAATGCCGCCACGTTGGCCACCTTGACCCCCGAAGGCGACCCGTGGGCGTCGTTAGTGGCTTATGGACTGCTGGGTGGGATGCCGGTGCTGTGCGTATCGAACCTTGCCGAGCACGGCCGCAACCTGGCCGGCGACCCGAGGGCCAGCCTGTCGATCGTGGCGGCGACCAGCGATCCCGACCCACTGGCCGGCCCCCGAATAACCTTGGCCGGGGTGGTCACCCGGCCCCCGCCCGCCGAACGGGACGCGGTTCGGGTGGCGTACCTGGACGGGGTGCCCGCTGCCCGTGTCTACCTCGACTTCAGCGACTTCACCCTGTGGGTGCTAGGAGTTCAGCGGCTGCGCTGGGTAGGTGGATACGGCCGGATGGACTCGGTCACCGGCGAACAATACGCCGCGGCTTCGCCGGATCCCGTTGCGCCGGCCTCGACCCGGGCCCTCGCACATCTCAACGCCGACCACGCCGATGCCCTGGCGGCGATGGCCCGGGCGTTCGGCGGCTATCCCGACACCGCCACCGCCGTGTGCACCGGCGTCGATCGCTACGGCCTAGACCTGCGGGTGCACACTCCACGCGGGGTGGCTTACGCCCGGGTCGGTTTTTCCGTGCGGCTGGATTCCGCGGACCAATTGCGTTCGGCCACAGCGGACTTAGCCCGTGCCGCGGAGCGGCGCCAGTAATTGCCGAGCGTGAGCTACCTGACGCTTTCCCGGCGATAGCTCCCCGATCTTCGTCAATCCCTCATCACCCGGACGCGGGCTGGTGTCCGCGCTGTAAGCGGCCAAATGTGACGAACTTCAAGCGGCAAAAGTGACGTAGGTCATAGCCTGATGGGCGTTACTTAGGTCATCCTTACCCATCGTTTCTATATCTAATGGCTGGGAGCGCGATGGCCAACCTTGGCTTTGCCTATGACCTGACCCTCGACGAGGCGCGTCGACGCAATGCGGTGCTCGAAGCGATCGGTCACGATTGGGACCCCATCGCCGTGCTCGCCGAGGAGCAGAAGGCCTACGACATGCTGTACTCGGACCTGGACGAGGAGCAGCAGCGGGTCTACGACGAGCTGGTCCGCGCCGGCGTCCTGCCCGAACGGACGACTGATCGTGTTACCGATTGATCCGACCGCCGACCGCGCCCGCCGCGCATGGCTGCCCTGCCCGTGCTGTGATCACCGCGCCAGATGTGGCGCTTGCCGGGGCAGCCGAAACTGCGATATGCACTGGCAGTACCTGCTGAGCAACAAGGGGACGTTGGTGCACCTGCAGTGCTCGGATTGCGGTTATCTCTGGTCGACGGACACGCATCGCCGCACGCGTCGCCTGAGCCGCTAGGACGGCGCTGATTTTCGCGAGCGTAACGCCAGTGCGAAAAAACTCGCGGCGCATGACCGCGAGATTTCGCAGTGGCGTTACGCTCGCGTGGAAAAAAGTCAGCGGAGTCCTAGGTGCGATTCCGGCCGCGGCCAGCTCGGGCGTGGCAACGCCCCGGGCTATCGGCGTAGTTTCTCCAGCACATGTGAACGCTGTATCCCAATAGACCTGCGCCCCAGACTAGTTCGTAGCTGGAGGTCGTCATTACCAGCCTCACCCGACCCACCTGGTAAGGCGGTCCTTGCTCGGGACGGTCCGTACCGTACTGTTTGTGCGATCGAGTCAGCCCAGTGCAGGAAGGTCGATCTCGCCCAGGCGATCGTGTCACCGCTTATCGAAAGGCTCACGGGTGAAGCGGATTTCGATTGGCCCAATGGTCAGACGTGGGTGGATCGTGCTGGTCGCCGTGGCGGTGGTCACGGTCACGGGCTTCCTTATCTATCGGCTGCACGGGATCTTCGCCTCGCACAACAACACGTCAACCGGTACCGGGGTTTCTGACGACAACACCTCGTTCAACCCCAAGCATGTGATCTACGAAGTCTTCGGTGACCCAGGGGCGGTGGCAACGATCAACTATCAGGACGTCCATGCGGCCCCGCAGCGAGCGGACCACGTGGCGCTGCCGTGGAGGTACGAGATCGTCACCACCGACCCCGCGGTCATCGCCAACCTGGTAGCGCAAGGCAACGGCAGCACCCTGGGCTGCCGCATCACCATCAACGATGTCGTCAAGGACCAGAGGATCGTCAACGAAGTCAACGCCTACACCTTTTGCCTGGACAAGTCCGGATGAGCAACGAGCACCCCGCGCGTTTTTCGGTTGCGCAGACGATTCGGCGGCTTGCGGTGCCGATCGCGTTCTTCTGGCTGGCTCTGGCCGCGATGACGAATGTTTTCGTGCCGCAGTTGGAAAAGGTCGCCCAGGCACATAACGTGTCGCTGAGCCCCCACGATGCGCCGTCTCTGCAGGCCAGCAAACGAGTCGGCAAGGTGTTTCACGAGTTCGACTCCGACAGCGCGGCCATGATCGTCCTGGAGGGCGATCAGCCGCTCGGTGCCGAGGCGCATCAGTACTACGACGGCCTGATCCGCAAGCTCTCCCAAGACACCAAGCATGTGGAGCACATTCAGGATTTCTGGGGGGACACGCTGACGGCGGCGGCCTCGCAGAGTGCCGACGGCAAGGCGGCGTTGGTACAGGTGTATCTCGCCGGGAATCAGGGCGAGACGTTATCCACTCAGTCCGTCGATGCTGTGCGCGACGTCGTGAACCACACACCACCGCCGCCCGGCGTCAAGGCCTATGTCACCGGCCCCGCGCCGCTGATCGCCGATCAGTTCGAGGTGGGCAGCAAAGGGACTCTAAAGGTCACCCTCATCACTATCGGGGTGATCGCGATAATGCTGTTTTTCGTGTACCGATCGGTCACTGTGATTCTGGTGCTTTTGACGGTGATGATCGAGTTGACCGCGTCCCGCGGAGTCGTCGCCCTTTTGGCGAACTCTGGGATCATCGGGCTTTCGACGTATTCCACTAATCTGCTGACATTACTCGTCATCGCCGCCGGAACGGATTACGCGATCTTTGTCCTCGGCCGTTATCACGAAGCGCGCAATGCCGGGGAGGACCGTAAGGCCGCCTATTACACGATGTACCGGGGCACCGCGCACATCATCCTGGGTTCGGGCCTGACGGTTGCCGGCGCGGTGTTCTGTCTGAGCTTCACCCGGCTCCCGTATTTTCAGAGCCTCGGCATTCCCGCTGCAATCGGCGTCGTTGTCGCGCTGGTGGCCGCGCTCACCCTGGCGCCCGCGGTGCTGACCATCGGCCCCCATTTCGGTCTGTTTGACCCCAAGCGGGCGACGCGCACCCGGGGCTGGCGGCGCGTCGGCACGGCCGTCGTGCGCTGGCCCGGCCCCATCCTGGTGGTCACGATCGCGGTGGCGCTGGTGGGTCTGATCGCCCTGCCCGGATACAAGACCAGTTACGACACCCGTCCCTACATGCCTGCCTGGGGCCCGGCCAACATCGGCTATGCGGCCGCCGAGCGACACTTCCCGCGGGCGCGGCTGAATCCCGAACTGGTGATGATCGAGGCGGACCATGACCTGCGCAATCCGGCCGACATGCTGATCTTGGAGCGGGTGGCCAAAGCGATTTTCCACGTGCCCGGCATCGCCAAGGTGCAGTCGATCACCAGGCCGCTGGGAACGCCGCTTGACCACAGCTCGATACCATTTCAGCTCAGCCAGCAAAGCGTCGGGCAGTCCATGAACCTGGTATACCAACGCGACCGCGCGGCGGACCTGCTCAGGCAGGCCGGTGAACTCCGCAAAACGATCAACATCTTGCAGCAGCAGTATGCCCTGCAACAGCAACTCGGCGACGCCACTCACCAGGAGACGAAAAGCTTCCACGACACGATCGCCGTGATCAACGACCTGCGCGATAAGATCGCGATTTTCGATGACTTCTTCCGGCCGATCCGTAGTTACTTCTACTGGGAAAGGCAGTGCTACGACATCCCCGCCTGCTGGGCGCTGAGATCCGTTTTCGACGCGCTCGACGGCATCGACAAGCTCAGCCAACAATTCGAAGAACTCACTGCGTCGCTGGACAAGCTGGATTCGACCCAGTCAAAACTGCTCCAACTGCTGCCTCCCCAGATTGCCAGCCAGGAAACAAATCTCGAACTGACGCTGACGAACTATGCCACTAACTCCGGAATCAACAACCAGTCGACTGTCGCCAACGACAACCCGGCAGCGCTGGGGCAAGCGTTCGACAGGTCCAAGAACGACGACTCCTTCTACTTGCCACCGGAGGTATTCACCAATCCCGATTTCCAGCGGGGCCTCAAACTGTTCGTCTCGCCGGGTGGCACGGCCGCTCGCATGATCGTCACCCATAAAGGTGATCCCGCCACCCCCGAGGGCATCTCGCATATCGACCCGATCAGACAAGCGGCGGACGAGGCCGTGAAAGGCACCCCCCTGGAAGGCGCCAACCTCTACATCACTGGCACCGCGGCAACCTATAAAGACATCCAAGACGGCGCCAAATACGATCTGCTGATCGTGGCCCTGGCCGCGCTGAGCCTGATTCTGCTCATCATGCTGATCATCACTCGCAGCCTGGTGGCCGCGCTGGTCATCGTAGGCACGGTGGCACTTTCGTTAGGCGCCTCCTTCGGGCTTTCCGTGCTGATCTGGCAGGACATCCTCGGTATCCAGTTGTACTGGATCGTCTTGGCGCTGGCCGTCATCCTGCTGTTGGCGGTGGGGTCGGACTACAACCTGCTGCTGATCTCCCGGTTCAAGGAGGAGATCGGCGCAGGCTTGAAGACCGGCATCATCCGCGCGATGGCAGGCTCCGGCGCGGTGGTGACGGCGGCCGGCCTGGTCTTCGCGGCCACCATGGCCTCCTTCGTGTTCGCCGATTTGCGGGTTCTCGGTCAGATAGGGACCACAATCGCGCTGGGTCTGCTGTTCGACACGCTGATCGTGCGTTCGTTCATGACGCCGTCCCTCGCAGCGCTGCTCGGGCGCTGGTTCTGGTGGCCGCTACGAGTTCGCCCCCGCCCGGCAAGCCAAATGCTTCGGCCCTATGGATCACGCAACGCGGTTCGTCAGCTGCTCCTGTGGGAGGACGAGGACTTAGCGGTGACCTCCGAACGACCGTCGAAGGGTCATCCATGACGTTGTGTATCAGCTGCTAGTCGGCTGCAGTCCCGGTGGCGTGGCCCTGGTCGCACCTGCGCGTGCCGATCGCCAACCGATTTCGCCAAACAGCTCCATGTCGTGATGCTGGTCTGGCTTCATAATCAACCACCTGCACCGTGGGTGAGCGCGGCAGATTCCTCGGTCCCCGTCGAAGAAACTTCCTGCAGACGCCCTTTCAATCGTGCGACCCTGTGTAGCTGAACGGCTAGGTTTGTGGCCGCCAACATGGGGATCAATCCGATAAATGGTCGCGCGGAGAGCCTGGCGCCGTGTAACTGTTCGAGACACCCAAACACATAAAAGCATCCGACAGTGAATATGGCAGCGGGCAAGGAGTACGCGAGTGGAGATCGACTGTCAGAAATAAGTTGCGCTGCGTATTCGACCTCGCGTTGCGACATTGATTCACGCTTGCGCAATTTTCGCAGAACGGCTTTATGGGCCCCTAATTCTTCACCCAGCGGATGATTTTTCCGAGCCTCCAACCGTTTTACGAACGCATATGCACAAGGGGCGAACACCAATGCCAGCAGTGCGGCGAGTATCATCAAAAAACCATACACATTGGAATTCACCGTCCCCTCCTTTGCTTCCTTTGCTTCCTTTGCTTCCTTTGCTTCCTTTGCTCCGCCATTGAAAGGTTACATCACGCCCGAAATGCTGGAGAGTCCTCGCGGTCGCTACCGAGAAAGTTTAAAACACGCTACCTTTGCGGCGAACCGCAGGGCTGATTGTCATGATACAAGCCACAGTTGTCGTCAAACGCCCGACAAATCAGGCCCACGGAAAGTCGCGGTGTCGCCCAACCGCACCGGTGTGCGGACCTGGTCATGGATTGAAAGGTGCACGGGGGACATGGAACCGGTGGCGCCCGCGCTCATCGCCACGTACCGAAGCATGGCTGTCGGCACTGTGTCCGTCCGAAGTCGCGTACTGGTTGCGTGCTCAGGAGGTACGAGTTGTTTGGGCAGGGGAGTCGTGTGTCAACGGCACCCGAAAGCAGGGCGAAACTGCCACAACAAATGGGGAGAATTCCCCATCAACCGCGCCCACCGACCGGCGCACACTACTCAGTGAGGGTCGGGGAGGCCGCCGTGGCCGCCGCAACAACCGGACACCCGGACATGATGTTGAGGGATTGACCGCAGCCTCGACGCACCCGCACGCACCCGCCACGGCATTGCCGGGCCGTGGAGCTAAGGAGGGACGCCGAGTCATGAATTTTTTGGTGTGGCCACCCGAGGTTAATTCGGCGTTGATATACGCCGGTGCTGGGTCGGGGCCGATGTTGGCGGCGGCGGCGGCCTGGGACGGGTTGGCTGCCGAATTGGATTCGGCTGCGGCCTCGTTCCGGTCGGTCACCTCCAACCTGGCCGGCGGGCCGTGGCAGGGGCCGGCGGCGGGGGCGATGGCCGCGGCGGCCGGCCCCTATACAGGGTGGTTGAGCACGGCGGCGACCCATGCAGCGGGAGCAGCCGAGCAGGCCCGGGCGACGGTTGGGGCGTTTGAGGCAGCGTTTGCGGCCACGGTGCATCCGGTGGTCGTGGCCGTCAACCGCGCTCAGTCGCTGTCGTTGGTGGCCTCGAACCTCTTGGGGCAAAATGCCCCCGCGATCGCGGCTGCCGAGGCCCAATATGAGCAGATGTGGGCCCAGGATGTGGCCGCGATGGCCGACTATCGCGGCGTGGCTTCGGCGGCCGCGGGGCAGTTGCCCTCGTTGCAGCAGCTGCTGCAAAGCTTGCCCGACCCGGAATTCGGCGTCGGCGACATCGGCAACTTGAACGTGGGCAGCGGAAACATCGGCTTCGTCAACCTGGGCAGCGGAAACGTCGGCAACGTCAACCTGGGTAGCGGAAACCTCGGCTACCTCAATCTGGGCAGCGGAAACAACGGCAACCTGAACGTGGGCAGCGGAAACCACGGCGACCAAAACTTGGGCAGCGGCAACTCGAGTCTGGGGCTCACCGGGGGGAAGGGAAACCTAGGCAACGGAAACGCCGGCAGCCAAAACATCGGCAGCGGGAACACCGGCAGCAATAACTTCGGCAGCGGAAACTCGGGTCCTGGACTGACTGGCGGCAACGGAAACATAGGCTCGGGAAACTTTGGCAGCGGAAACTTCGGCAGCGGAAACAACGGCGACACCAACGTGGGCTTCGGGAACCGCGGTAGCAACGACATCGGCTTTGGGAACCTAGGCAGCAACGACATCGGCTTCGGGCTCACTGGCAGCAACCGGGTGGGCATTGGCGGGTTTAACTCGGGGACCGGAAACATCGGCTTCGGGAACTCGGGTAACGACAACGTGGGTTTCTTTAACTCGGGCAATGGAAATGTGGGCTTCTTTAACTCGGGGGACGGCAACTTCGGCTTCGGGAACGCTGGTAGCACCAACACCGGCTGCTGGAACTCGGGCTCCTTTGACACGGGTTTTGGGAACTCAGGCGGCTTCAATTTCGGGTCTGGCAACTCGGGCCTCGACGACATGGGCTTCGGGAATGCGGGCTCATCGAACCTGGGCGTCGGGAATGCGGGTAGCGAAAACACGGGCAGCTTCAACTCGGGGCTGTTGAACACGGGGGACTTCAATGCGGGGTTCCTGAACACAGGTTTCGCGAACTCGGGGGCCATCAATACCGGCGGTTTCAATTCGGGCACCCTGACCACGGGCATTGGTAGCACGGCCAACCTCACCGGGATCGTCACGAACTCGGGCTTCGGCAACACCGGCACCTCCAACTCGGGCTTCTTCAACTCGGGACCCTTTGAAGACTCCGGCCTGTTGAACACGGGAATCTTTGACTCGGGCATCCATAACGCGGGCGGGAGTGACAACGGGATCAACAACTCGGACTCCGGCAACACGGGCTTGGCCAACTCGGGCGTCGTCGACACGGGCGTGGCCAATACGGGCTTGGTGGTCTCGGGTTTCGGAAACTCCGGTGCGGACAGCTCGGGGGGCTTCAACAAGGGCTTCCAGGAGTCGGGTTTCTTCCATTAGGTGTGCCAGCGGGCTTGTGCGGCGTCGATGAGCTTGTAGGCCATGGCAATTCCCGCCACGCCGATCCCAGGCCTTTGGTGGCCTTGGTGCGCAGCCGCACGGTGGCAAACGTCGATTCGATTCGGGTTGGTGGTGCGCGGGTGGATCCGGTGCTGGGCTGGGTAGTGGTAGAACTAGGCGGCCGGGTGCGCTGATTTCGGCAGTGCGGCAAGAACATTGGCCTGCTTATCCAACCCAGCACCGCTGCTCACGGGTCGCCGGGAAAGCCTCCCGGACCGCCTTCCAGAACCCCAGGGCTCCATCCCCGACGGCAGTACCGGGGCCATCGTGCCGCGGCGGTGGCAATCGCGCAAAAGATCGGCCCACGATTCGGTGGACTCCCGATAACCGTCGGTGAGAGCCACCTACTCCTTGCGGCCGTCGGCGCGAACCCCGATCGTGACCTTCTAGGCCTCCGGGTCCGTTTCGGTTCAAGGGATTACCCGCTCTCGACGCAGCCCGGCCGAAGGTGTCGCAAATCTCGACAGGCACTTTCGGCCCGCGTGGAAGCATGCGATCATCTGGCCAGGCCAGAAAGGAAACCTTGATGAGCTGGTTCTTCAAGAAGGCGGTGCTGGAGCCGGGTGAGCACATCATCGCGACCAAGATGGCCAACCGCACTCAGGGGTCGCGTGCGGTGGGCGGATTGATCACCGTCACCGATCGCCGCCTGGTCTTCAGGCCGAATATCATCGACTGGCTGCTTGGCGGGCGGTCGTGGTCGGTCGGCAGGGACGAAGTCGTCGGCGTCGGGGTGGGCCCGCGCAGCTCCAAGGGCGGTCCTTTCAGCGGCGGGATCCGTGAGCGCCTTCGAGTCCGCGCCAAGGACGGGGGCGAGGAGCTGTTTGTCGTCAACGGGCTCGATGGCTTCCTCGGCCAGCTCGCGGAGGCCGGGCTGCATCGACTCCCTGCGTGAGCCCTGATCGCCTACAGCACGAAACATGTTGGCCTCAATCCCTTCTGCAACAAGGGGATGAGGCCGCTTCCCAGCTCGGCGCGGTCCGACCCTAAATCAACGCGCCGACTTTTTCGGCGAGCCATGTCGCAGCCCCGGACAATTAGTGAGCAGACATCAACGTAGCCGCGCCACAGTCAAGGCGTTTGTCACGGTCGCGGCAATGCCGAGTGATGCTCCAAGAATTCTGCAAGTCGTGGGGCACACCCTTTGCCATGCCCGGCCACCACGGCGGGCACCAACAAATAATGCACGACAACACAGAAGCAGTCCCCAGCTCACGGACACCTTCGTTAGAGAGGAAGCCCTATCATGAACCAACTTTCGCCCGGCCGGCAGCCCACGCAGCACCACGGCAACTTCGCCAACGGTTTGCCGGAACACCAGATGGGTGACGCACCGCGAGGACCCGGATGGTGGCAGGCATCGGATCGCAAGTGGTACCCGCCCCAGCATCACCCCGGCGATGTGGCGCCACCGCCCCCGCCCGGGAATCACGTGCCCGGAGCGACGCAGACACCTGGTATTCCCCTCGGGCCATCTCCCCAAGGGTGGCCGGCTCCCTACCCCCAGAACGCGGCCGGCGGCGCTCAAATTGTGTCTGACGGTCTCGCGACGGTCAAAGGCGTCGCCGCGAAACTCTCAGTCACGGCCGGTCTTCTCTTCGGCGGATTTGTCATCGCCGCCATTGCGATTTTCCTGCCGTGGGTGACGGTCACCGCCGACTCACCGTTGGGCGGCAATCTTTACAAGGCCGACGCCAGTCCCTTCACCGGTGTGTGGAGGTTGCTCGTTCTTTTGGTGATCGCTGGCGCTGCCTGGTTAGCCCGGCCCACCCTTCTCGGATCCCAGATGTCAGTCAAGCGACTTGGCGGACTCACCGCCGTGGTCGGCCTTCAGATTGTCTTCCTGTTGATTGGCCTGGCCGATTACGCGATCGGCGTGGCCGAAAAAGGCAAGGCCATCGCCGACACCGGTGAGGAATTGACAGGGCTCCACGTCAATTTCGAATTCGGGTTGGCCTTGTACGCGGCGGCGACCGTCGCGATCACGGTTGGTGCTGTCCGGATCTGGAGCCATCGATCAAACATTGAGAAACGGGCGCCCTAAATCGGCGCCCGGCATCAGATGGTCGACGCTAAGCCGCGAAACTCACACAACTCGACACCCGCGCACGAACAGCGCGCGAAGCGTAGTGGGATCGTGAAATGCCTTTGTTCTCCGCTGAGTTCCAGAACCCTGACCTAATCCTCGAAGTCTCTACATCCGGATTCCGCGATGCCTGGACTGCATGGTTTGAAGGCCTTGGGCTGAAGGAGATTACAACCCATCAGACACGGGCAACGCTTGCCACCTCGCTGTTTAACAACGGCGCACCTGCGACCCTGGTGCCTCAGCTCCTGGGACACTTTTCCTCAGAAGCACTTGCGCACTACGCAAACTACAACAACGACAGCATGACCCGCCACCTGCAACAGGTATGCGCAGCCAGGGCGGGCATGGACAAGCCCGGCTCTATCCTGCTGCGCCCAGCTGCTGTGAACGCCGACAATGCTTCTGCCGCGGCCGCCCGCATCGACCCAACGGCACTGCCTGTCGAGCATGGACTGTGCCGATGCGGGCCAGTCGTCGATGGTGCGCACTGCCCCTTCGGCCAAGAACTGCAGCGACGGACCACAAGGGGCATCGTTGTTGAGCCGCTGTGATGCTGCCAGGATTGGTCGGTGACGATTGCACCGACCTACAAGGGCTACCGGTATCCGATCGAGGTCATCGGGCATGCGGTGTGGCTGTATCACAACCATTTTCAAATAACTTGACGATGCCCTCGGAGTCGATGGTGTCAAGGTCGCGCATGCGGAGCATATGGTTGCGCACCGGCGCTAGCACTTCACGGCCCACGCCGAGGTCACCCCAGCACTCAGCTCTCGGCGCACCAGTGCGGAGTGGTCTGGTTACAGAAACTCCAGTCCTTCATCTTGCCCATGCTCACGTTGAGGACCACACCCGTTCCATGAGCCGAGCCGAGCACGATACTCACCGGACTGCCCACGGCCGCACCATCTGTCGGGTCCGTGCTGGCGGTGACGGTGCCGGTGGCGGTGCCGTTGACGACCGAGGTCAGCGTGAAGTCGGTGACGCCGGTGACGCCGCAGCCAGCCAGCGGTGCATTCGGGCATGTCCTCCTGTCGGAATACGTCCATCGCCCGGTGCCGTCGGACTGGATGGTGAGGCCGCCGGAATGACCGCCACCCCACCCCCCGACGAACGGGGCAATCCCCGCCACGTCGGCCTGCGCCAGGGGGGCGCAGGCTATGCCTGCCGCCAACACGGCAGGTATCGCTACCGCTTTGTTCACCTGTTCATCCGCTCTCTTACGGGCAACAGTCGCGCTGTACTTCGCTGGCCACCCAGCTAAGCCGTTGCGCGGCTGAGGTTCTGGCTCAGCTCGATGTCCTATGCGGCCGGGCAGAGATAGTGATGGGTGGCGTAAACGATCACGTCGGCTGGCGCCCGCCCCATCCGGCTTTCGAGCTGCCCTATCTGCTGGCCCTCGGATTGACCTGCCCGCAGCGCGGCGCACACCTGTCGACCATCCTGAAGCCAGGTGTTGCCGTCGGGTGCCACGTCCCCATACATCCCATGACTGATCAGGTACTGGTCGTACAGGGTCCGGGGGAGTCGGCGTGTGCCTGCGGAGCGGTGATCAGCGATGCCGCGGCGATCGCAGCCATAGAGGCGATCTTCATCATTGGGCTACCCCGTGTCTCTCGGGCCACCGTATTCCCAGTACATGATGTGGCCGCTGTCTGGGAGGTGGGTGCAGGTCATCGTGTTCCCATTGGGGCCCGTCGTGGTGGCGTGCAAACGTCACCCGGCGACGGCGACAACGGGGCTGGGGCGAACAGGATGCCCGCCGCTAACACGGCGGGGTATCACCACTTTCTTGTTCATGCTTGGACTCCTTTCCTCAGACATACGCGTTCCGTTTCCGACGTATGACCAGCCAGGCGACCGCGCCCGCGGCGCGGCGTTGATTGGTTTCCTCGATTTGTCGCCCCCTTCAGTATGAGCGGCAGTCGACGCCAGTTGCGCTTCTACCCGTCGGCGGCGGCAGCACGCGGGCCGCTCTCACAAACGGGAATAGCGCGGTCGGCTTGGAGAATTCTTGGAGGAGATGCATGGCACGCCCTTGCGGCTGGGTGCCTGTTAAGGGCCTAAAGAACGGACTTTTACGTGCAGCCCTGGCCGATCAGCGTCTGCAGCCGGTAACACTCGAAGGCCACCTCGCCCATGTGCAGGCCTTCCTCGACCCCTCTGGTCGGGCGTGCTAAGCGAGCCACCCGCTACTCACGTCGGGAATTGTGAAAATCGTCGCTGCGGGTTGTAGCCCAACTCTCTTGACTCGCGGCGTTCATCCACCAGTGCAGATCCGTTGCGGTCCATCGAGTCTCCTCCTACTACAACGCCGACGGCGCAGACCGCAAGGAACTCCAAGAATCTTTCAACAGTCCTGGTCGTACCTTACGCATTGTCCGCCACCACGACCGACGTCGGAGATGACGTGGCATATTCACGAGAAAGGGCTCACAAATGGCCAACCCCTGGTGGATCTGGATCGTGGTGTTCGGCCTACCGGTGATCTGCTACCTGGGCGGCATGATCGCGGGGAGGATCGCAAGGAGCCGGAGCGGACTCGACAGCGAGGAGATGGCGGTAATGCGTCGAGCGGCGAGGGTTGGCGGCGATCAACTCATCGGCCGCGCGTTGGGGTTGGGCGTTTTCTTTGCTTCACCGGTGCATCCTCTCGTCGTTGCGCGAGCCTTCCGGCACTCCAAGCACCGAGCCGCCGCCAGGAAAGTCGTGAGCTTTGACCCGAGAGAACAGAACCGCAAGGAGGGCGTCATCTTTTGGTTCTACGAGCTTCGTATCACTAGGACCGAGCTGATCAGAGGCTACGAGGAGAACGCCCAGCGCATTCCCCTGCAAGGGCTGATATAGATCGGGGTAGGTCCTTCACAAACGCCTCCGGAGGTGTCAGGAAGGGATCTGTAAGTGATTCCTTTTGAGGTCCGTGTGTTGGCGCACGCGGGTTTTCCTGACACGCCCCGGAGGTGTTGTTATGTCTGTGCATCTTGCCCCAGTCACATCGTCCACGATCGTCGTTGCCGTCGATGTCGGCAAGACCTCGGCGGTGCTCTCGGCGACGGATAGCGCTCGTCAGCGTGTGTTCGGTCCGGTCGAGTTCGCGATGACCCGTTCGGGCGTGGTGGGGGTGGTGCGTCGGGTGGGCGCGGTGATCCCATCGTGTGCGCAGGTCAAGGTGGGTATCGAAGCGGCGGGGCACTACCACCGCCCGGTGCTGGACTATCGGTGGCCGGTCGGGTGGGAGGTTTTGGAGTTCAATCCGGCGCACGTCGCTGAGCAACGCCGCGTGCAGGGCCGGCGGCGAGTCAAGACCGATGCGATCGATTTGGAGGCGATCACCGAGTTGGTGTTGGCCGGGCGGGGCCGATTGATCACCGAGCGCGAGGTGCTCATCGGTGAGTTGGCGGCCTGGGCGATGCACCGATCGCGGCGAGTCGCGACACGTACTGCGACCAAGAATCAGCTGCTGGGTCAACTCGACCGCGCGTTTCCGGGGTTGACGCGGGCGTTGCCCGATGTGCTGGGTACCAAGATCGGGCGGCTGGTCGCCGCTGAGTTCGCCGACCCGGCCCGGCTGTCGACGCTGGGTGTGAGCCGGCTGATCCGGTTCGCCGCCCTCCGCGATATTCAGCTGCGCCGTGCGGTCGCGGAGCGTCTGGTGACCGCGGCTGCAGAAGCGCTTCCGACCCGCGATGCTGCGGTGGCCCGGCGGGTGTTGGCCACCGACGTGGGGTTGTTGGCCGACCTGGACAGCCAAATCAGCGCTGCCGAAGCCGAGCTGGCCAGGTTGGTCCCACTGAGTCCGTTCGCGACGTTGACCTCGGTTCCCGGCTGGGGTGTAGTCCGGGTGTCCAATTATGCTGCCGCCCTGGGGGATCCGGGCCGGTGGCCAGGACCCCGGCAGATCTACCGGGCCTCGGGACTCTCACCCATGCAATACGAATCCGCCGGCAAACGCCGCGACGGAACAATCAGCCGCGAGGGCAGCGTGGCGCTGCGCCGAGCCCTGATCGATCTCGGCATCGGTCTGTGGCTGTCTGACCCCGCCGCCAAAGCCTATGCCGCCGAACTGAAATCACGCGGTAAGCACGGCGGGGTCATCGGATGCGCGCTGGCGCACCGCGCCACCCGCATCGCTTATGCGCTGGTCCGCGATCACGCCGGCTACGACTCGTCCCGCTGGGCCTGAACAGCTCGGTGGGGCTTTCCTCGGTCCCGGCTCTCGGCGCCAGCGACGCAGGAGCTGTCCACCTGCAGCGCCCGCAGCGCAGCGAGGACGAACGACGTGGACAGCGACGAGCACTGGCGCATCCTTGCCCGGACGAGGAACCCAACCCGCCCCTCGACCCAACGGGAGGCAACACCACCCTCGAACTGCCCCCTTCACAACTGCGGCCGGTAGTGCCAGGCTGGAAGGACGACGAAGGGCCGGATTCGATGCCGTAAGGGCTATGGCGGACCCGACAGGGTTACGCCGAGGTTAGCTTGGCACCCGGCCCTTCGCCTTCACGGCAGCCCGAACGACGCCAGATGACCCACCAACCGTGAGGTCGCATAAGTCAGCGTGGGCGCTCGGCACTCCTCACAGCACACCACGCAACTCCGGCTAGGTCCTTCAACGCCAGCAACCACCGGCGACAATGCCCCATGTGAGGCCGATGACTTGACACGCCCTACAGCCAGCTAACCGCAACGGTCATAACGGGCCAAACTGTTCAAATCAGGATCGAAGGGCCAGACACGAAGTTTGTTTACCGCAAGGGGTTTGACGCCGAGTTCAATCTCAGGCGCGCGCAGCAGTTCGCCGCCCTCCTGAATTACGAAGCGAGCCTCCAAGGTGCACCGCCGAAAAAGGTGCACGAGAAGCCGCCGACCACGTCAGGTGCCCCTCACCGAGATGGACACCCGGCACTCCCAACACACTCCACTTGAAAAAGAATCAACTCTGCGAAGTCAGCGTGTTGGCCGTATCCGGTTGCGTTCGGCGCTTGAGATGTGCCTTGCATCCCTCGCACACGAATGCCGGTTGGCTTCGCGGCACCGCCTGCACATGTTGGCAGTTGGGACACCGCACGGTCGTGGTAGTTGCACGCGCTTTCGCGATCCGCTCCTGTTCAGCGGCCTGGACTAACGCGCGCTTTCGGGCTGCTGACCGCACGGCTGACCGATAGAAGATAAACGCCCCCAAAAACGCGAGCCATGGTGCCTCGAACACCCAGCCGGTGATAGTTCGCGCTAGCGATGGGTTAGCGGCTCCAGCCTGAACCGCCAGATATGTTCCGACGTACCAGGGCCATGAGATTGCCACCCAGATTGCGGCTCCCTTGCCGTTGCCTGCCATCTGTGGGTCCTTATCTCGAGCTGCTCTATGATGCGCGGAGGTCGGTCGTGGTGGCCGACGATGCGTAAGGTACGGCAGGATCCTTGAAAGATTCTTGGCGAGTTTGTTGCGACTCCCCAACTCCCCGGAGACAGCGTGCAGATCTCGGCGACGCGCGTATCGGTGTCGGCCTACTGCGAGACGACAGGGACACCCGACAGCAAGATTTCCGCGGCGCCACAGGTAGGGCCGCGGGGGTTCGCCTAGGCGGCGCCGGCTGACGAAACCGCCGGCGGCGTACTACCGTGCGGCACTGTTGCGGCCTGCATTTCGTCACGGTGACGTTTCATGACGGGCCAGGTACGTGGGGCCGGGGATCCTCGTTCCGCGAACCGGACTCGGCCTTCTTCTACGACACCAACTTTCGACGGCTCAAAGATCGGTCCGCACATGCACTCCGCGGCGACGCTTGGTACGCCTGAGGTCTGTGGGCTCGGAAGACATCATTGTACGAAGCAGACATCGTCGTACGAAGATGAGAAGCGTCTGTCAGCGCAATATGTTGCGCCGCAAACCGATTACCGATAAGCGACATTATGTCAAGTTGTAAGTTGGTTATTCGCATGTAATGCGAATACGTCTGCTTTTGATACTGCCGCGCTAGCGATGAATTGGACTTTGACACCGGATCGTCCGCATCTCCCGACGTGGCGGCGCAGGCGCTGCGGTGATGTCGGTCCATGGTTTGGACTCGCGTCCCAGGTCTGCGGCGTGCAGTGTTTCGTCGTAAACCGATGTCGGACAGTATCTTTTCCGTTGCGGGGGACCCACCGACAAACGTCACTGTGACGATCAAGTCGTCATGCACGGGCGGTTCAGCCGAGGAATCACGCGACGGGCATAGCCCGCTATCCCAGCCAAGTGGTGGCGCAACGTGTTGATCACCATCGGCGCGCCGGGCTCGCGCCACGCCGTGGTCGAGGACCTGCGCAACCTGAACGCCCGCCCGGGCTCAGGTGCGGCTTGTTGGGGGGTGGGCAAGATTTCTCTGGCGATTTCGCTTGACCGCGACTCCACTATTATGTTTGACTATGGCTCAACTTAATAAGCTTGAGTCGCACTCAAGAAGGGTTTACTAGCGAGTGGAACCTCTCCGGTATCCACCAACCCGCCCACAGATTAAGGCCCTTCGAACATAGGAAGCAGGAATGAAGGTCGCTGTTGCAGGAGCCACGGGATTTATTGGCACGAATCTGATCAAAAAGCTCGTCGATGACGGCGCAGCGTGGGTGTTCGTCGGCTGGTGCATTGCAGCTCGGTACATTCGTTCAATCCGTACGCCAGCGTAAGCGCCGTGACTAGCGCACCAGGACACATGGTGAGCCTGGCCATCAGTGGGGACCTACAGCTGGCCACAAATGGGGACTTTCACCTGGCCACGGACATGCCGCGTGTGCTGGTGACCGACAAGCTCGCCAGCTACTGGTCGGCGCTAACGACGCGCCGCGCTCTGACGTCGGGAAGGTGGCGCTCTGCGAGTTCGTAGTCGGCGTCGTCATGGAGGACTACTAGGCCCCTGGCCGCCGCGGTGCCGCAGATCAGCAGATCGACGACCGACAGGGCACGCACCGCACCCGCGCCTGCGAGCCGGTGCTGCGCCGAATCGATCCACCGCCACACGGATTTCGGCACGGGCACATCGGGGTAGATGTCACGAAACGTCTGGTTCATCTGCTCGAACTCATCCGCATTCCGCGCCGATCGACGAAACTCGGCTCGTTGTGGTTCGCACGATCCGAGGGCCCCGCTGAGTAGCGAGGAGTTCCAGGCCTCGGTGAGTTCCGGTTGTCGTTGGAGCCGCCAGACCGCGGAGGAATCCACCAGGAAGTAGATCAAGTCCCAACGGCCTTCTCGTCGGCCCGCGCGGCGAGCCAGCCCTCGTAGTCCCAGCCCTTCGCCTGCTCGCGCGAGCGGGCCAGCGCCTCGACGCGCCTAAACCGCTCGACGTAATCGCGCATCGCGAGGTTCACGGCTTCCTTCTTGGTGTGCACCCCGGCGATCCGCATAACCTCGGCCAGCGCTTCGTCGTCGACGTCGATCTGTGTCACCGACACGACAGCCTCCTCATGTTGGAGATGTATGGCTCAAGCATACATCGCCAACATGGCATGCATCCCTACTCATTCGGGAGCGCCGCCGCCGGAGTCGTGTAGCCCCTACTTTTACGCTCGCGATGTCAACGTTGCGGCGGGTGCCGGCGCGCGGTGGCCGCGCGCCGCCGGCTGGGTCGCCTTGACGAACATCGGCTTACCCTCGTCGGTGACCCGCCGGCTGGTAGGGCGGCTACCTGCCGGGTCCGGCCGGATGGTTCCTGGATCCGCAGAATCCTTGGGTAATGCGTTATCTCGGCGGCTGGACCGGATCACCAAGCTGGGCGCCGCCACCGCCACCGCTGTCGGCCTTGGCCGCCGTGGGGGCCGCCAGCGTGGGCAGCGGGATCCCCACCGCCAGCTTCGCCCTCACCGTTCCCACGGGCGCGCCGCCGGCGCTGCTGACCGGTTGGGCGGGGCGGGGCAGTGCCCCGGCGGGCAAGACGTAGGCCGCCACGCCGTGGCGGCCCAGCCAGCGGGCCAGCTCCCGCACCGGCGCGGCCAAGCTGTGCAGGGTCGCCGGGGTGACTGCGCGCCGGCGCGCGACCGCGATCCAGGCCTCGACCGAGGCCCGGGTGGGCGCCTGCTGCCCGGGGAACTCGCTGGCGGAGAACGCGGCGAACCGGGTCAGCACCCGCTGCTCGGCGTGGTATTTGTAACCCGTGGCGCGTTTTTCGGTGACCAGGGCGGTGATCGCCTCGGTCATCGTGATGGCGGGGCTCATCGCGACACCCCGTTCGCCGGTGCGTCCGGGTCCAGCGCGCACTTGGCCAGCAGGCCCAGAGAGGATTTCAGGTAGACACCGGTCGACTCGACGGACTGGTGACCGAGGATGTCGGCGATCTGCTCGACCGGTGTGCCGCTTTCCATCAGCCGGGTCGCCAGCGAATGCCGCAGCGAGTGCATGCCATGGCGGCGTTTCTCACTCACCGGAACGTGTGCTGCGCGGGCATGTTTGACCAGAATCTGATGCAGATGATCCTGGTCGGAGAACGGGCCGATCGGGGCCGTGTGCCGCACGAACGCCTGCGGGCAGTCGCAGTCCGGCCGGCCATGGCGGATGTAGTCGATCACCGCCCAGCCAACATCTTTCAGCAGCGGCAACTGCACCCGGTGACCGGTCTTGGCCTGCGTCACGAATAGCCGGTTGCCCGGCCAGTCGAAGTCGGCGAACTCCAGCCGCTTGATGTCCACGCCGCGCAGCCCGAGCCTGGTGATCAGCAGGATGATCGCGTAATCCCGTTTCCCGCACGGGTTGTCCCGGTCGATCGCTTCCACGATCCTGGCCACCTCGCCCGGATCGCACACCGACGGGATCCTGGCCTGCCTGGCTGAGCGTGCCGCGGGCACCGCCTCCAGGCACGCCCCGTCAACCAGGCTGGCGGCGCAGGCGAACCGCAGGAACGACCGCACCGCGCACAGTTTCTGCTCGACAGTCTTGAACTGGTATCCGGTCAGCGTGGCAACAAACGCCCCGATCATGGCGGCGTCGCAGCAGCCCAGCCCTCCGCGGGTGCCGGTGAACGCGACGAACTCCTCGGCCAGCGTCCCGTAGGTCCGCACGGTCGAGGCCGAGCGCCCAGCCGAGCGCAGGTGCTCCTGGAACCGGGCGACCGTCTCGGCGCCGGCCGCGTTCAGTTTGCTCACCGACCGGTTATAGCGGCGCAGCACCGCCCCGTGGACCGCGTAATCCCCCAGCATCTGAGCGACCCTGAACAAATACACATCGGTGCGCTTCAGGGTGCCGGCCTGCTCCTTGCCGAAGAACCCACACGCGTCGTCGACCCACGCCATCGCCGCATCCAGGGAGAACTCCTCGACACCACGCTCAGCGAAGTACTTCTGCATCCGCCGCCAACAGCCCCGGTACCAAACCAGCGTCGAATCCTTATAGCCCAAACGCTGTAACTCTGCCTCCAGGCCCGACACCAACGCAGACAAAGTCGCCATAACAACTGACCTCCGATCATGCGGCCCGGCACCATACCGGGCCTCCTGATCAGAGGATCCGCGTTATGCGCAGTGATCGACCCCCAAAATCGCTGTCACCAGGCCTTGCCGGCCGGCGCTGCGCATAACCCGGCGCTGTTCATAAGGTGGATTATGTTCAGCTGAACATAAACCACCTTGGGGAGAACCCTCCTCGGTCGGCGCGAACCCGCCGTTCTCGATCACCCCGGCCTTGAGCCACTTCCGGATCATTTCCCTGGCCGGGAACGATCCGAGCTTGTCGAGTAGCCCAGGATGATCGATTTTGTCGAACGCGGCCGACAAATCGGCGTCCAGAATCCACACCCGTTGGGCTCGTGGCCCCTTGAGCGTCAGGAAAAGGGACTTGATCGCATCGGCACAGCTACGGCCCGGGCGAAACCCGTAGGAACGGGCCTCGAACCGAGCCTCCCACTCGGGCTCCAGCGCGTTGCGGACCGCGCTTGATGACAGCGATCCATCACCACAGGGACGGGTGTTTCATACTGCTCCTTCTACAGTCGCGTGTTGGGATCCTTTGCGGATCGGTTGTTTGTTGATCAAGGAATATGATGCGCGTCGGCCCTGGTGCGGCGCTAGGGGGGTTAGCGTCGGGTGCGGGGTTTGGTGCGGCGTGCGGCGGGGTTGAGGTGTCCGGATTCGTTGATCCGGCAACGAAATTCGGATTCGATCTGCTTAGTCCAGGGGATGCATAGCCGGTTGCCGGTGCCGCGGCGGGCGGACAGTTTGCCGGTCTTGATCCAGTCGTAGACGACGCTGGTGCTGCAGGCTAGGCGGGTGGCGGCTTGGTTGACGCTGATCTCGCCCTCGGCGTAAGGGTTGGGGGCCGGGACGTGGTAGGCGTGGCGGATCCACTGCACGGCCTTGATGTCGAATAGTGCTCCGGTGCCGGTAGTCAGGCCGGCGGCGTTGAGTAGTTGCGCGAGTTCGGCGGTGGGGGTGATCGGACCCAAGCGGGTCACCATTTCGACCGCAGGTGAGGGACTGCGTTTAGCGGTGCCGGGATGGGTAGTGCGGGCTACCGTGAGTTCGTCGGATGCTCCTGTGTGCCAACGGACCCCGATGCGTGCCATGGTGGTGTCGGTCTCGGGGAGCAAGGTGATGTCGGCGATCAGGGTACGCAGCAGTCGTTTTCGGTCTTTGTTGCTGGTGGCGGGACTGTTCCAGAGTGCGGGTAGGTCAGTGGCCAGTTGCTCGAGCTCGGCTCGACTGGGTAGCGGTGTCGTGGTGTCTGCGGTGGCGGTCAAGGCGTGTTCGGCATCGGCCAGCGCGGCGAGTTTGGTTTCCCACCGTGTCTCCAATGTTCTTGCAACTAACCGGTTCTCAGGTTCGACAGCGTGGAATGCGCGTTCAGCTCGGTCAGCGTCGTAGCGAGCTCGTTCCACGGCGAGCTCAGCGGCGCGGCTGCGGCGATGGTTGCGGTCAGCGACCTCGTCGGCAGCGGCCAGAGCCAGCGTGACCTCGGTAGGGTTAAGCGCGGCCAACAGCCGTTCGGCGATTGCGTCGTCGACGGTGGCCGCGGCAACCGAACGGCACGTCGATGTGTTGAGCCGGTCAGCGCGACGCGAGCACTCGTAGGACGGCCGTTGGCCGGTGCGGTAGTTGGTGCGCATCGGCTTGCCGCAGGACCCACAGACGATGATGCCCTGACACAACGCGCCGCCCTCCCGCGGTGGGCGGGCGCCGATGTTGGTGCGGTTAGCGGCCAACCGGGCCTCATTGGCCAAGTAATCGTTCCACCTGATGTAGCCCTCGTGGTGGTCATGGATCAGTACCGGCCAATCGGTTCTGGGCCGCTGGATCAGCCCGGTGTGCACGGTGCCGTCCGGGTCCACGGTGCGCCGAGATGTGTAGCGGCCGTGCACGTATGCCCCTGCATAACTTGGGTTCTTCAGCACACCCAGCACACGGGCGTGAGTCAATGCACCCCAACGTAATTGGCCGGCCCACGCTCCGCCGTAGGCACGCAGCGGAAACCGTCGCTTCTCGAACGCGGCGACCACGCCGTAAGCAGACCCACACGCGGCGAACACGGCGAACACATCCCGGATCGCGGCAGCGACCTCGGCGTCGGGGTCGATCACAATCTCGCCGCTCACATCGTCGTGGACGTAGCCGACTGGCAGCGGGGTACGCAGCTCGCCGCGCTGCGCGGCGGCACGTTTGGCCACTTGCAGCCGCTGGGCCATCACGTGCAACTCCACCTCGCCCATGGTGGACTTCATCCCCAGCAGCATCCGGTCGTTGACATCGCGGGGATCGTAAACTCCGTCGGCGTCGATCAACAACGTCTCGGTGATCGCGGCGAACTCCATCAACCGGGCCACTTCGGCGTTGGAGCGGGCCAGCCGCGAGATCTCGATCCCCAAGATCGCCCCAACTTGGCCGGAGCAGACCTTGCTTACCAGCTCGGTGTAGCCCTCCCGGGCCACGCCCCACTTGCCTGAGACCCCCAGGTCGGTGTCGATCACCACCACATCGGCGCGGGCCCAGCCCAGCCGCACCGCCTCCTCGGCCAACCCGTATTGGCGCATCGTGGACTCGGTGTGCTGGCGTACCTGCGTCATCGAGGACTGCCGCAGATACACTACCGCCAGCCGATCCAGATGGCTGGCAAGGATTTTCGTATCGCCATTCATCGTTGCCGCCTTTCAGGGCCGCGGTGGTCATGTTGGCCAGCACCTGGACCGCCTCGGCGCGTGACGCGCCGGTCAACGCGACTGGGGGTGCGGCGGCGGGCACCGGTCACCGCAGCTCGCGCCGCGCCAACAACTCGGCGTTGATCGCTGAGATCTGCTCCACCGCCACCGAAAGCTGCTCGCCGCGCGCGAGCCACCCGCGCACCGCCGCCACCAGTGCGTCGGGCACATACCGTGCCATGCCCCGGCCAGCTGTTTTCGGTGTGAAATACACATACGGGCCGTGCGGATCCCCTGCCGCGCAGCGGCATCCCGGCTTGCCGCACCGCCGAGTCTGCTCGACCAGCGATCCCAGCAGCGTGTGTTCCACGTCGGGCAACGCCCGTGCTAGCCGGGCGCGCCGCGCCAGCAGTGCCCGCGTGGACAGGCCCGACAAATCCGCCTTGTGTGTATTCATCACACAAGATTATGCCGTTGCCGCCCATCGCGATCAACAACCCCGGACCGCGCGTGTCACCACCGACAACTCGATCAGACCATCGACCGAAAGCCGATGCAGCGCAGGCGGATCGGCTCGGTCGGTCCACGACCACGGCACCGTCACCTGCCCGCCTACACCACCAGAACACACAAACACCGGTGCACCGGCGCGGCGCTTGACGAACAAAACCTCCAGACGCTGCCCGCTCAGCGGATGAAACGGATGCCTGACAACAACAAAACCCAAATCATCACTGGATGGTGCGGCACTATGCCGCCACCGTCGGGATACCGAGCGGACGCTGATTTCCGTTGGCCTTCGGAATATACACGCGCCGAACCGGCAAGGGCTCCCACCACGACCGCGAATCATGCACCCGCACCGCCATGTTCGCTCTCGCCTCGGGCGACAGGGCAACCTCCCCATCGATCCCAGCCGTTCGGCGCCCAGCATTGCGCTGAGTCACCTGTCGCACACTGACCAACGTGTTCGACCAGGAACCCAGCATCAGTTTCTGCAGCGACCGGACCGAGGCCCAGTCCTGTTCCCGCGTCGCCTTGAAGATCCTGCGCCGCAACCTCGCTACGTTTTCCTCATGGACGCGCCAATCCACGACGCTCCAATCGAAAACACCCTCCGGTCCGTTCACCTCTACGGTGTCCAACTTGCCCTTCCGGTTCGCAAGGCCCTCGGCCTCGGTATTTCAAAGGCTCACCTGCCCACGTCAGCGCCCTTTCGAGCCCAGCTACCACCGCTGGTATCCGACCGGTTCCCCATGATCGCCGCCCAGGAGGAGCGGCGGCATCACGACCACAAGTCCCGCTGCCTTTCGGCCATCGGCATTCGCTTCTTGAGCATCCTGTTCCCGCCAAGGGATTCCGCCCCTCTCACGATCGGCCTACCGGCCCGAAGGCCGGACCCGACGGGGTTTCCACGTTCCACGCACACGAGATACGACCGGGGAGGGCGCCCTCTATACCCCGAGACCAGCGGTGTTCGCACGACCGGCCTGTGGCCTCCGGTCGCCGCTTGCCGCCACTACCAGCGGCCAGGTCCTATCACCCGGGTTCTCAACCCGTCTTCCCGGGCTTCAAATGACGAGGCGTCATCAAGGGTTCATTCGCATTCGCCCGTCCGGCCTTCCCCTCGCCCGGTCGCTCCCCCGGACGGAACGGGGGCCCTTGGGCTTCTTCCCTGAGCTTCGCACCCCCACGGGCAGGACCCGTCGACGCACGTCAGGGCGGGGATCAGTCACGAACACCAACCGAGAACTACGCGACCGGCATCACCGACCTCCAATCCACGAGCTCACTCACATGCGCGACATCGCGTCGCACCCACAGATTTTGACAATTCCTCCACGGCCGGAGCCGTCGAGCCTCAGTGTGCAGTCGCCTCTAGCTAGGTGCAAAAAGATTGCCCGTTGAGCAGACAATTCGATGGTGGCGAGAAGGAACCGGTCAGCACGCCTCTTAGACCACCTGTGGCTGAACCACCGGGTGCAATGGTGCGATTCCAATTCGCGGGGGTGAGAACATAGTGCGTGCCAGATTGTGCAAGGCTGCTATTCCAGGTGTGCGAGACGGATTCTCCCACCGGCAAATCGAATTCAAGCTTCCAATCGGTGAGTGGCTCGGTGCTCGAGTTGGTGATGGTGAAGTGGGCGATGAAACCGGTCTGCCACGCATGTGAAACCGACAACGTCGCCGTGGCCGCAGCCGCATGAGCTACTGGGGTGCTGGCGAGTCCGAGGATGGCAATTATCAATGCCGACACGGATACGTGAAGCGCAGTGCGGCAGCGCTTCACATAATTGTCCAGTTCGGCCATAGCAGCCAACATTAAAGCCAAACAGGTGATATCGGCCGTCCCCTTGCGAGCAAGCTGCAGTAACTTTGCTCAACCGAAACCGTCATGAAATTTAAGCCTCGATCCACCCTGAACCACGTATCGTCCCGGCTGAACGCGGACTTGCGGACGCGGAAAACCGGAACGCCGGTATCGCAACATCGAACGCACTCCCCCGTTAGCGCCGCTCACGGTTCCACGGCGACCGCATGAGCAGGAATACGGCGGAATCGAATATGGCTGGACAGCACCACCTCGCCCGACGGGGTCAGAGGTTGGCGAAGCAGGGGTTTGAGCCGGATGCAGGCAGCGTCGCGTTGTGGGTCGAAAAGTGGGCGGTAATCCCGCTATCGGTGACCTGCACGCTGTCCACGTGACCACCCAGCGGGGCATTATCAGACAACTTGTCGGTCATCTCGTCCACTTTTGACTGCGCCTTCTCCTTCTCCTTCCCCAGTGGGAACGACAAAAACCCCTTCCCGACGTTGACAGAGACGACCTGCACCGACAGCTTCCCGTTGCTCACCTGGGGCTTCACGATGACGGTAATCAGCGTGCCGTGTATCTCGATGGTGCCGTCGCTGGCGTGGGTCGTCACGGTCTTGACTTTGAATTCCGAAATCTTCTGGGCCAGCGCCTCCTTGATGCCCTCGGACGGCCAGGTGATAGTGGCATCCAGAGCGCCTAAAGTGCCCGGGGTCTTGCTCAGATCGACGTCCTGGAGGGTGAGGTCAGCCGTCATGCCCTTGGCGCTGCCAAGCTGGTTGCCTGCGGTATGCACGGAAATGTTTGTGAAGTGCTTAGTGATCACTTGCCAAAGAACCGGCGGCATGACGCCGAAATTCACCGTGGCCTGATCCTTGGCCTGGCAAGCCACGGCGCCAGCGAGCTTGGACTGCGCCTGGGTACGGGCATAGACCTCGGCCCCAACCAGCCCAGCGAGGACGACCGCCACGAGGACGACACCGATCAACAGGATGACGTGCGGCTTGCGGAGGCGTCGCTTGGTTCGCTCCGGCGTGCGTCCTTCGGGCGGTGCAGGCGGCTGAGCTGACGCTGCCGGGGGTGGCGTCGGCGGAGGTGGATAGCCCGCTTGCCGCGGAACCGGACGGGGAACGTTGAGTCGTTCGGTCCGTTGCGATTGCTGAGTCGATTGCGGGAGCCGGTGAGCCACCGTCGGAGCCTCATAGCCGCGACTCCCCTGCGGGGGGCCGGTACGCAAATTCTGAGTCGGTGCTTCAGATGGCGTGGTGGGCGGGCCGGGCGCCCTTTGCTCTCCTGGACGTGCCGGCATCGACGGGCGGTGCGTGCGTGGTTCGTGCGGGTTCGTCACCTATTTGATCTTCCCCCATGGACGTGGTCAAAGGTTGCCACATACCGAATGCATGGTATCGCCCTGCTGCGGGCACGCGTGCGCGGACTAAACGGACTCTAGTCCGCGTTACAGCTAGCTAAGCTAAGCTAGTGTTCGTCATTAAGGAGTGGTTCGGCAGCGAGCCGGCGGCGCCGTTGCTCGAAGTCGAGGGATTCCTCAGGCTGTTCCTCGGAGACCAGGCCAGCAAGGAGGAACTTCGCGCGTCGCTGGAAGCGACCGGGCGCCAGGCTCGCCAGTTGTACGCCACGGGCACAACGCTCATCGAAGAACTGCTCGACACGGGCGGCCCTTTCCCGCATCGGCTTCACCTCATCGAACGTCAGTCCGCGTTCATTGGCGACTTCTACCGCAACCTCATCGAATGGTGCGAACAGTCGATGACCGAGATCGAGGAATGGCCCGACACCCGCAACGTCGGCCTCACGCCAAGGGGACGTGCGCAGTGGGAGCGGATACTCGCCGAACCCGAGCCATAGAGACCGCTGCGCGATCGCATGCATCGCATACATTGGGGATTTCGTCGAAGAGCTAACGTCTCAGGCGGCACAAGCCGCCTGATCCGGTGTCCACCAAACGGGGCCAAGCCCAGCGGTATGAGGAGGGGGGTGCGTCGATGAGCTTCCTAATTGCCCAACCAGACTCGCTGGTGGCCGCCACCTCGGACATAGAGGCGCTCGGCGCGGCGATCAGGGACGCCACGGCGGCTTCGGCGGGCCCCACAACCAAGTTGATGACGATGGCCGCCGACGAGGTGTCGGCCGCCGTCGTTGCGGTGTTTTCCAAACACGCCCAGCTGTATCAGGAGATCAGCAACCAAGCGGCGACGTTGCATGACGAGTTTGTGCGATCGCTGAGCGCCGCCGCCAGCGCGTACGTGACGGCCGAGGCCGTCAACGCCACGCTGACGCACCAGGCCCTCGGCGCAGCATCCACCCCCGCGATGAACACGGTGACGTTGGTCATGGGCCCGAGCGGCGTGCCCATTCCTCTCGCCAGCTACCTCAACTCGGTCAACAACCTCTACATCCAGCTCCTTCACTCGGGGACCGTCAGTCAGGCGCTCGCTATACCCGCGGAAATCTATGGGGATACCGGCATCCACAACCTAACTTTGGACAAGTCGGTCTCCGAAGGTGTCACGATCCTCGACAACGCGATAAAACAGCAGATCGTCGCTGGCAACAATGTGGTTGTTTTCGGCTACTCGCAAAGCTCCACGGTAGCGTCGATGGAGCTGGGTAAACTCGCGGCCTTAACTGCCGGCCTACGGCCGAGCACGGATCAACTCTCCTTTGTGCTGGTCGGCGATCCCAACAATCCCAACGGCGGCGTGTCCGAGCGCTTCAGCGGCTTGAGCTTGAGCACTATCGGCTTGACATTTAGTGGCGCAACTCCCGATAACGTCTACCCCACCACCATTTACACGCGGGAGTACGACGGCTACGCCGACTTTCCTAAATACCCGATCAACCTTATTTCGGACCTCAATGCCCTGGTGGGCGTGTACTACGAGCACGGTTCGTACGCGGATCTGACGGACACGGGTGTCTATTCGAATTTTCCGACGGTCGCAGAGCTCAGTTCGGCCATCCAATTGCCCACGCAGGGGCCCACCCTGACCACCTATTACATGATTCCCAGCAATAATCTGCCGCTCCTGGACCCGCTGCGCGCGATCCCGATCGTGGGGACTCCGCTGGCCGACCTGATACAGCCGGACTTGAAGGTGATCGTCAACCTTGGCTACGGGGACCCCGATTATGGCTATTCGACCGGGCCCGCCAACGTACCCACCCCGTTCGGGCTGTTCCCGCACGTCGCGCCCAGCACGATCCTTGCCGATCTAGTAACCGGAACCCAGCAGGGCGTCGGCCAGTTCTCCGGCGACCTGGCGTCGTCGCTTTCCAGCGTGTCGCTGTCGGGCCTGTCGAGTGGCACGACTTTCAATCCGGTCGCAGCGATCAGTTCCTTCGCCGCATCCGCGGCGGACGCCATCAAGCACGTCGACGTAGCCAATTTGCTCTCCGGAAGTTCCCTGCGGTCGATTGTCGACGGCGCCATCGAACATATTCAGACCACGAACACCGCCATTGTCAACACCGTTTCCACCATCACCTCTAACAATGCATCACTCTTATTGCCGACGGCGGATATTGCTGTCGCGCTCGGGGTCACTCTCCCGTCGTATGATTTCAACCTATTCCTGGGCGGAATTCAGACCGCTCTCGACGGCAATGCTTACGGGCTCGTCGAAGCGATCGGCTATCCGATCGCGGCCGACATGGGGCTGGTCCCACTGGCGCTCCTCCTTGAAGGCGAGTCCATATATTACTCTGGAATAATTGCCGACGCAGAGGCTATTTCAACGCTTATCACCGCACTTTAGTGGGCCGCCTTTTTTGCACTCGATATCAGGCACTGGCGACTTGACCGTGCGCGCATTCCAGGCATCGGGGAGCAAGTCAGTGCAGGTGCCGTCGGGACCGCAGCGCCCCCTCCGGCGTTTAGCCGCTACCCGTGGTGCCGTGGGTGCCGAACAACAACCCGCCGGCCCCCGCCGGCGCCGCCCGTACCGTTGGTGAAGCCGGTCCCGTCGTTACCGCCGTTGCCCCCGTTGCCGATCAGCTTGGCGTTGCCGCCGTTGCCGCCGTGACCCCCATTGGTGGGCACGCGACGCCGACACCGCAGCCGAAACCTCGTACGGGTACGAGCCTGGCCTAGCGTGTCCAACCACAGCGTCGTCTTACCGATACCCGCCTCGCCTTCAATGACGAGGGCGGACGACTGACGCGGCACAAAGTCGAGAAAGTCGGTGACGGCCTGTTCTTCGGCTCGTCGGCCGACGAACTGCTCTGCCATACGGAGTCCTCGCGCCCGGTCGTCAGACCGCTACGCCGGCACGAGCAGAGTTCGATCGCGACAATGGCTCGCCTTGTCCACGCCGGACACGCATGCCACCAGCGCCCTTCTGCTTACCGGCGGTTACCCACGCGCGTCGCCGCCAACCCGCCACCTGCGCTGGGTTCTCAAGTGAATCGTCGTCATCGGCACAATGTCCCTCAAACGGGCCAGGGAGGCGCGCGCCAAGTTCAGGGTCGCGGCTAAATTCTGGGCTGGAATCTGATGTTGGCGTGGTGACGACGTCGAGCCCATCTGACCGGAAGACGACGAGACCGAATCCGCATGGCACCGCGTTCGGCGATGTTTAGAGTGGTCACCGATGAGACCGCCGAGCCAGAGGTAGCTGCATGAGTAGCGGGCCGCCGTTAGTCAAGGCGATCTGGACCGACGCGGATTTCGACCAGATGGGTTGGCACGACTGTGCTGTGCACGCCCTCGCGGTCGAGCCCGCGCCACCCTGTCCCGGCCGGCTGCTGGTGGACCTCGATTACATCGTCGAGTGGGTCTGCCCAACACCCCCAGCGACGACCTACGCATTCTGGACATGCCCCGCCACCCTGGTATTCGACCAGGCGTGGGGCCTCGTCAGCGACATCAATTTGCAGGGGTTTAGCTTCGAGCTGTCGCTCGATGCGCTCGAACGGTCCGGTCCCGACGAGCACGGTACGTTCGAATGGACCCTCGTCGGCCACGAATTCAGCCTCACGTTGGGCGCTCTCGGTTTCACCCAGTACCTGCGCCGACCGCCCATTCACAGCCCAAACCAGCGGCTCTCCATCGGTGAGAGAGGGGGACTGAGCTTCGGCGAGCAAGGCTACACGCGCTGACGGTAGGAACCCGCGGCTAAAGCGATAATCCACCAAATGCGTGATCGGTCACAGGTTCTCGACCGCGACCGGCTCGATGTGCTCACCGTCGGCCAGGGCGAAGCCCAGCACCTGCGCGTAGAAGGAGAGCTCGGCGTCGAGCGCCCTGCGGATGTTCTCGGCGCGTCGGAAGCTGTGCTGCTCGCCGTCGAAGAGCAGGTAGGCGACGGGAACCTTTCGTTCGCGGAGCGCGTCGACGATTGTCTCGCTCTGCGCGGGCGGCACGATCGCGTCCTTGCTGCCCTGCAGCACGATCAGAGGCCGGGTGAGCCGGTCGACGTGGTGGATCGGTGACCGCTCGACGTAGCGGTCGCGGGCCGCCGGGTAGGGCCCGACGAGCCCGTCGAGGTAGCGGCTCTCGAACTTGTGTGTGTCACGGGCCAGCGCTTCGAGGTCGGCGACGCCGAAGTGGTCTGCGCCCGCCGCGAATGGCGTGTCGTCGCGGGCCAGCGCCGCCAGCGTGGTGAACCCGCCCGCCGAGCCGCCACGGATTGTGAGCCGCTGCCCGTCGACGTGGCCGGCGCGGGCGAGGTGACGTGCGGCGGTGACACAGTCGGCGACGTCGGCGATCCCCCAGCGTCCGGCAAGTTCCCCGCGGAACCCGCGGCCGTATCCCGTGGAGCCGCGGTAGTTGACGTCGACGACGCCGAACCCACGACTCGTCCAGTACTGCACGGCCGTCGAGAACACCGGCGATGCCGCGGCGGTCGGACCGCCGTGTATCTGCACGATCAGCGGCGGCCGGTCGCCCTCGGGCCCGGTGAACTCCGGATGCGCGGAAGGGTAGAAGAGCGCGTGCGCAACGCGGCCGTCGTCGGTGGGGAACGTGATGTGCTCGGGCAGTGAGACGAACCGAGGGTCGACGCCGAGTTCGCGCGGCGACCGCAGCGTCTCCACCAAGTCGCCGCCCAGGTCAACGCGGTGCACTCCGGGCTCCTGGGTCGGCGATCCTGCGACGACGAGCACCGTGCCGTCTTGGGTGGCGCGCGGCGACGCGATCCACGAGAACCGCGTGTCCAGATCGGTGACCGTGCCGTTGGGAGCGCGGCGGGCGAGCCCGTCGTACCCGCGGCTTGTCCGCGCGAACACCACCGATCCATCGGCGAGGATCGCATAACGCGTGGAGCCCAGCCCCCAGGGCGGGACGCCGATCTCAGCGTCGATGCCCACGACGGTCGCGATATCGGAGCCCCGCGTGTAGCGGTACAGGTTCCACCAGTCGGTGCGGTCGGACAAGAACCAGAGCGTGCCGTCGGCGCCCCATCGAGGCTCCAGCACCGACTCGTCCGGCCCGCCCGCGATCACCGATTCCGTACCGCTGTCGAGATCACGGACGACGAGTTCGGTCGCATCCTACGGCATCGACGGGTGGTTCCAGCGCAGCCACGCCAAGGTGGCGCCGTCCGGCGAAAGGCGTGGTGCCGCGACGAAGTCGGAGTCGGTGACTAGCACCTCCGGCTCGGACGGGAGATGCGCGTCCAGGCGGACGATCTCGTTGTCCACCTCGGCGGCCGACGGGCCGCGGTGATGTTCGCGCACACAGACGATCGAGCCGCCGTCCGCGGCCAAGTCACCGTCGGCGAACCGGTCGGCCCGCGGGCTGGCAGGCTGCGGGGTGAGCGGCACCGGGTCGGCGCCGGATGCGAGCCGGTAGAGCCGTTGGTCGGCCCAGTTGGCGAACCAGACGATGCCGTCACGGGCCCACCACGCGCCGCCGCCGTACTCGTGGACGGCCGTGCGCGCATTCCAGCCATCGGGGAGCAGGTCGGTGCAGGTGCCGTCGGGACCGCGGCGTACGAGTTGGATGCGGCCGCCCTCGGCTGGACGCCCCTCGGCCCAGAGGATGTCTGCGCCGTCGAGGACAAGCTCGCCCAGCCGCACGGCGTCCGCCACCACCAACTCGGAAGTGAACGGCGTGGGCCAAGATCCGTATGGCGCGGTCGTCACGTATTCGTACGCGAGCCGGACTCAACACGCTTCGCGCCTCAGCGTCGTCGCCGGCACAACACGAAGCGGCGTCAGCCGTTCGGGGCAGATCTCTGCACCGCCAGTTCGACGCCTGCCGCAACCAGGTCAGGTTGGTGGATCTGGACGTAGTGGTCGCTGCCCGTTGCGAAGATATGCGGGGTTTGCGGTCGCAACGCGACGAGGTCTGAAGTGGCCTCCCGCCATGCCCGTTCCAACTCCGCGCCCTTCTCGGCCGGGATGGTCGGAGGAATCGCGAACGGCTCGGTCCTGGTCAGGACGATGGTGGGTATGGGCGGGAACGCAGGGGCAGCGCCAACCTGCGCGACGCTCTTGTCAATGTCGATCACCTCGAACGAAGCTGAATCGACAAACTGCGGCAACGGTTGATCCAACTGCTGTCGGTAGGTGGGCCAGTCGGGTCCCAGCAGGTTCGGTATCTCGACAGCGAAGGCGTCGACGAACACCACGGCGCGCACTTGGCCAGGGTAGGTCTGGGCGTATAGCCGCGCGAACAGCCCGCCCAACGAGTGCCCAACGAGAACGTAGGGTCCGGGAAGATGTGCGGCGTCGAGCAGAGCGTGCAAGTCGTCGACGACGTCCTGCGCCGTGCGCGGCATCGCAACCGGTGAACTGCGGTCGCTAATAGCGGGCGGGTCGGAATAGCGCAAAGTTCCGGGCCGGTCGTAGGCACAGACGCGGTGCATGCGGGCGAGGCCGGGTAGCACGGCGGGACCTACGGCCGGCGCGGCGGCGTCGGACTGGCTCCACGGATCCGACGAGTTATGGTAGCCGGACTCCAAAATTATTGTTGGGCTAGCCTTTCCGTGACATTCGAGGAAAAGCTGCCTTCCGCTGCCGATCTGAATCGGCCCGCGGAAGTCGCCCGCGGCCGCCGACGCCTGTGTCGGACTGCTGATCGCTGGGTTGGTGCCGCAGCCCACCGGAGCTAGTAACAATGCGGTGGTTAACAATCGGCAGACCCGTATGGTGGTCGACGGATGAGCCGCGAATTTTCGCACTGCGCGCATCGCGTCATTGTGCTGGCACGCAAGACGTCTGTGTCGCACCCGGCCACCGTGTCGCGCGACGTGCCGTCGCAACCGCTACCATGCCTCCTTCGACTATCGTTCGGCGCAGGAGGAGACCGCATGTTCAACCGCATTAGTCACATCGGCGTCGTTGTCAGCGACATCGAGACGGCGCTCGGTATCTGGCGCGACCAGCTCGGCTTCAAGCAGTTCTCGGAAGCCCACTTTGACGTCGAGGGCATCCGCAGCGTCTTCCTTTCACTCTCAGGCAAGGCCGGGGAAATGAGCATCGAGCTCATGGAGCCGGTCGACAAGTCGGACATGAACAATCCTGTCGCGCGCCGCCTGGCGACGAGGGGCGAAGGCTTCTATCACCTGGCGGTGGTGACCGATGACGTCGCCGGGAGTGGCCGCACACTCGCGGAGCAATCCCTGCCGATCATCGACCGGCCACCTGTCGGGGCGGCCACGCAGGCTCGCTGGCTGATCCATCCCAAGGCCGCCAGTGGAGTCATGATCGAGGGCATCGAAGAGTGGGCCGGGAGCCAGGGATGAGCACCGGCAGGCTCGACGGCCGAGTGGCGCTCATCACCGGTGCGGGACAAGGGATCGGCCGCGCGATCGTCCTCAAGTTGATCTCGGAAGGATGTCGCGTCCTCGCCAACGATCTCGATGCCGTGAGCTTGCAACGGCTCTCGGCCGACGTCGCCCGATCCGGTGGCACTTGCGAGACGTTGCCGGGTGACGTGACCGCGAAGGACTTCGGCGATCGCGCCGTCGCCGCCTGTCTCGAGCGCTTCGGCGACCTCCACATCCTCATCAACAACGCGGGCTACATCTGGAACTCCCGCATCGCGAACCACACCGACGAGCAGTGGTACGCGATGCTGGACGTGCATGCCACCGGGCCCTTTCGTCTGCTGCGTGCGGCCGGCCGGCATTTCCGAACAATGGCGAAGGAAGGACAAACGGCGCCGGCGCGGAAGGTCGTCAACGTCTCGTCGGCCTCCGGGCTCTTCGGCGAACCGACGCAATTCAGCTACGCCACTGCCAAGTCCGCGCTCGTGGGCATGACGCGCTCACTCGCCAAGGACTGGGGTCGCTACAACGTCACGGTCAACTGCGTCGCGTTCGGTCTCATCGAGACCCGCCTGACCCAGGCGTTCACGAGCGCGGTCCCGGAGATCGAGATCGGCGACCGCAAGCTCAAGGTGGGCCTCGACGCCGCGCAGGTCGAGGAGATAAAGCGCCTCATTCCGCTCGGGCGAGCCGGCACACCCGAGGAGGCCGCCGGCGCGGTTTTGCTCTTCTGTCTCCCGGAATCGGATTACATCAGCGGCGAGGTCGTCGTCGCCGGTGGCGGGCTGCGCATGTGAATCCCCAGCCCATTCGTCGGCGGCGGAGTTTATCGATCAGCGTCGAGTAGGTGCGCCGCGGCCGCGATCACGGCGATCGCTTCGTGGTCCTTTTCGTTGAACGCGATGCCGGTTTGTGTCGTGATGACGGTTTCGATTGCCGCAGTGGCGGATTCGGAGGCGCTGCTCGTTGAGCACGGCGAGTTCAGTTCAGGGATCAGCGCGCCCAGTCGACCTAATTCGATGATTTCCGCCTCTATCTCGAGCTGCGCAAGCTTGTGTCGCAGACCCCCGGGCGGCAACGGTCCTTTCAGGTTTGGTAACCGTGCGCAGGATTTCGTCGTACAACTCATCGCCGCATAAGCCCAGGACCTCACACTTTGCCACAAGCGTGTCCCAGTCGGCATCGTCGGCAGACGTCACCAGCTAACGGTAAGTCAAGGTGGGCACCGTAAAAATGTGTGTTCGGGCACACCAACAGCCCTACTGGTCTACATGTTCTTTGCGTTCCGGGGAACGACTCAAAGGTGAGATCGCGAAGACGACAACGAGATTCGCCAGCAAGCCGATGGTGCCGCCGTTGATGCCGAAGAGCGGATCGCGGCCGAGCCAGTGCAGTGACAACACCACGGCGATGCCGACGCCAAGGCCTGCGAGAGCACCCGTTTCGGTGAGGTTCGGTCGATAAAGCGCGAGCAGCACCGACGGCACCAACTGCGCGATGCCCTCGTATGACAATACCGACAGCAGCACCAGAGCCTTCGGCGCAAACAAGCTGCAGCCCAATGCGATAGCTCCGACTGTCAACGTGACCAGCCTGGCCCGGAAAAGCCGACCGTTCGTCGAGCGAGTATTGGATTCGGCGAGAATCGGCTTCCCCCAGAGTGTTCCGATCGCCAGCATGAACACGCTCATCGGGACGATCGCCGACAGCGCGGCGGCCACTCCGATCACCGCCACCGCCCAGGGCGGCAACGAATGCGTCACCACCTCGAACAATGCCAGATCGGGGTTCTTCAACCCCGGCATGACGAATAATGCGGTCGCACCGATTGCAATGGGCACCAACAACAACAGCTGATACCACGGCAGCAGCATTGAGTTGCGCCGAATCGCATTCGCCGACCCAGCGCCCAGGTATCCGGCGACCGTCGTGGGAAAGACGCTCAGGGTTACCGCATTCAGCAGAATGGTCGAGACGAACCAGGCCGCCCCGAACGTGCCGTGCCCCGCGCCGGGAAATACCAACCACGTCGGCTTATCGAGCACCATCCGATGCATGAGGCCGCCGATCCCGCCGAAGAAGTGCTGCGGCACAAACCAGGCCAAGAACGCCACCACCGCGACAACCAGCCCGTCCTTCAGCGTGCTGACCCATGCCGAGCCACGCAGGCCCGACACCAACACGAACGACTCGGTGACGACGAATGCGATCACCGCCGCGACCTTCGGACTCACCGCGTGGTACGTCATTTCCTGGACAACCACGCCCATGCCCTGAATCTGCAGCTGCACGTAGGGAATCAGGAACACCGTGGCGATCAGCGCCACCGCCGTGCCGAATCGCCGGGAGTCGAACCGGTGTTCGGCAATATCGGCGATCGACAGCAACCCATGCCGCGAGCAGTACGTCCACAACGCAGGCCCCACCCGATACCCGACCGCCAACCCGATGCCGAGGTACGCGATCAGATACAGAATCGGCACGCCGTACGAGTACGACCAGCCTGCGGCGCCGAGAAACGAAAAGCTCGTATACGTTTCGCCGGCCATCAACAGCAGCACGAACACCGTGCCGAGCCCGCGCCCGGACACCGACCACTCCGTCAGCGACCGCTCCCGCCCGCGCCCAGACCAGATGCCCAGCGCCACCGTCGCGACCATCGCTACCGTGAAGATCGCAACGGCAGTCCTCGCAGCGCTATTCATGACTCCCGGCCTCGTCAACCGGGGCCGGCTCGTCGGCGTTCGCGCGGTAGCGCGGATCGAGCCGCGCAACCGCGGCGATGATGATCGGCGTCAGCACCGTCACCACGATCACGTACGCGATCAGGAACGGCACCCCGACGATCCGCGGCTCGATCCGATTGGCCACCACCGGTGCTAGGCAATACAACACCGCAGGCAGCCACAACAGCCACAATCCCGGTCGTCGGTTCATAGCGACCTACGGTATCGCCGATGACGTGAAACGGCGGTGAGGCGGTGGCATTGTCACATCGCAGCTCTAGCGGACAACACGGAGAATCCAGTTACACAAATATCCTCTACGTTGCCTTCCGGTGGCCCAAATACCATCACGCCCGCGAGGTCTTCCTGCGGCTGGCCAGGTACACCGGGTCGGGATTTGCGAAGTCAGCGAAGCGGGGCCACCGATTCACCGCCCCGACGCCCTCGGTGCTTCGTGAATCCGGGCTCGCCGTCTCGTTGGCGGTTAACCACCGCCGTATTCGTTAGGGTCTGCACCCCAGCGTATTTCGTGTAGGTGCAACTAGCGTCGGCGGGATGATTCCCCGTTCGATTATCTTTTCTCAATCGTGCCGTAGTGTCGACCCGGTGATCGCAGCCTTGATCATTGCGACCCTGGACCGGACCGGCTCCTCGTCAGCGCTCGTTGAATCCGCCTAGCACGGCTGCCCGGTGGAATTCGACAGGATTATGGGTTAGGTCAGGGAGACGCTCATGGGGGCTCTGGTGCTCGCGCTTGCCGGGTTGGCGTGTCTGGACTCCCTCAACGTGCTCAATGTGGGCGTGGTTTCGGCGGTCATTTATGACAGTCGGCTGAATAGACGATCACCGGTTCCTGGTTCGTTGAGCTATATCGCGGGCGTGTTCACGGTCATGACCAGCTTTGGCCTGCTGACCGTGCTTGGGCTTAATTTCGTGGCTGGTTTCGTCGACTTCAGGATCACCCCAGCGGTTCGATATTGGGGCGAGTTGCTGGTGGGCACGGTGCTGATTGGTCTGGCCTATTTGCCCTTGATGGCCCAATCCTCGGCGCCTGGGTGGGCGATGGCGCCGACGCGGCAACGTCCATGGCTGCTCGGGTTCGTCGGAGTGGCAGTGGGTCTTGGGCAGGCGCCGACTGCGGTGCCGTATCTGACCGGCTTGGCAATGCTTTCGGCGCTGCATCCACGACCGGCGATCTGGCCGATGATCGTCATCGCCTACTGGGTAATCGCGCTATCGCCGCTGCTGGTAATCCTTGCTCTGTCGACTCGACGGACCGTGGGAGCCAGACGCTTACAGCGATCGATCGTGCGCGTTCTTACGCGCTACGGCCCCATAACTGTGCGGATCATTTTCCTCGTCGTCGGCGTCGGACTAGTCGTCGACGCCCTAATGCATTACGACGCGCTCGGGTGAAACGCGGCTTTCGTCGTGCGTGCGGGCCGGGTCTTGCGGATCGCTAGCCGGTGTTAGCGCGGTGCTAGGGGGTGCCGCCGTTGCCGCCGTGGCCGCCGAGTATGACGGTGGCGGCGCCGGGAGCGACGGCGGCACCACCACCGCCGCCGCCGCCGATGCCGGCCTTGCCGCCAGCGCCACCCGGCGGCAAGGCGTTGCCCCCGGGAAGGCCGGCAGTGCTGCCGAGACCACCGGCAGTGTCGTTGCCGCCGTTGCCGCCGGTGCCACCGATGCCACCGTTAATACCTCCTCCGCCGCCGCCACCACCATCGGCGGAGGCGAAGGTGCCGACTTTGCCCTCGATTACGGCGCCGCCGCCACCACCACCGCCGCCAGTGGCGTTGCCTTGGCCAGCATCGCCGGTGGCGGCAAAGATCGACGCGTTACCGAACACGCCGGCGCCACCGCCACCGCCACCACCACCGGGGCCGCCGGTGGTGCCGGCGGCGCCACCGCCGCCGCCGCCGCCACCACCGCCGGCCTCGGCGGTGAAACTGCCGCTCTCCGCAATGGAGTCGCCGCCGGTGCCGCCGCTGCCGCCGGTGCCGCCGCTGCCGCCGCCGGTGCTATTGCCGCCGGTGCCGCCGCCGCCACCGCCACCGCCGCCGGCCGCGGCATCGGTGGCATTGACTATGGCGATGCCGCCGGTGCCGCCGGTGCCGCCGTTGCCGCCGGTGACCCCGCTGCCGCCATGGCCGCCGTCGCCGCCTTGGCCCCCGGTGAAGGCGGCGGTGCCGCTGCCGGCGGTGAACTGGCTTTCGCCGCCTTGGCCGCCTTGGCCCCCGTTGCCGCCGATGCCGTCGACGCTGTTGCCGCCGTTGCCGCCGGTGCCGCCGGTGCCGGCCATACCGGTGGTGCTCATGGCGCCCGCGCCGCCGCCCGTACCGCCGGTGCCGCCGACGCCGCCGGCCCCGCCGCCCCCGCCCAACAGCGCCTGGTTGACTCCGCCGGCCCCACCGTTGCCGCCGTGGCCGCCGACCCCGCCGTTCATCATTGAGGCCCCGCCGGGCCCGCCGGTACCGCCGGTCCCGCCGGTCCCACCATGGCCGGACAGCGAGAACAGCTGCGTGTTGGCGCCGCCGGCCCCGCCATTACCGCCGGCCCCGCCGGCCCCGCCGGTTGTGCCAAGCACAAACTCAGCGGCCCCGCCGTTGCCACCGGCCCCGCCCGCACCGCCGTTACCGCCGCCGAGCAGCCCATTGGCCCCGCCGGGCCCACCGTTACCACCGGTGCCGCCCTTAAAGAAGGCGTTGCCGCCGGCTCCCCCGTTACCGCCGGCACCGAACAGGCCCGCCGACCCGCCAGCCCCGCCGGCCATGCCCGCCGCCCCCGACCCACCGTTGCCGCCGTCACCCAACAGCCACCCGCCGGGGCCGCCTGCCACCCCGCTGCCCGCCGCGCCATCGGCACCGTTGCCGACCAGCGGGCGCCCAGTCAGCAGCTTCACCGGCGAAAACAGGGTCACGTCCTGGCCCAGCTGGACCAGCTCATGCAGGGGCGACACGTTGGCCGCCTCGGTGGCCGCATACATGCCCCCACCTGCACTCAAAGCCTGCACAAACTCCTCGTGAAACGCCGCCGCCTGAGCGCTGAGCGCCTGAAACTGCTGGCCGTGGCGCGAAAACAGCGACGCGAGCGCCGCCGACACCTCATCACCAGCCGCGGCGATCACCGCGGTGGTCGAGCCCGCGGCCGCCGCATTGGCCTCGCTCAACGACGAGCCGATACTGGCCAAGTCCCTTGCCGCCGCCGCCATCATCTCCGGCGCCGCGATCACATACGACATGAAGCACCTCCCTGGATGCACTGCAACCCCGCTGTCGGCTGACGATTTGTGACAACCACATCGATATGCCGATATCAGCTAGCGTGCGCCCAGCACGTGCCGCCTAACATCGGCGCAACCGCGCAGATTCAACAGGTGGCACGTCTACGACCCCCGGCGCGTGCACCCGGGAGAACCCGTCATTGGCACGCGAAGTTGTAACACGTTAGTCAGTCGGCTCCCGGTTACGACGCGGTCGGGAATGTATGGCCAACCGATCCACGCTGGGCCATCAACGACACGCCTCGTCTGGCAATGCCATGCTGGGCAATATAAAAGTGTTAGGTGAGATGACCCCGGCCACGCCTCTTGAAAGATGCGACCATGGATAGTAGTGACTTTGGGCAGCGGCAAAACGAGCCATCCGATCCAGTGCACGCAGCCGCAAACACTCCCTGGTATCGCAGACCCGTGGGCGTGGCGGTGTTGGTCTCCATCGCGATCCTGATCGGCCTGATCGTGTTCGCCATCATCTTCTTCACCGGCGGCGGCACGAGCGGGCCTTTGCCGACTACGGCGCCGTCAACAAGCTCCGCGACGACGACCGCCCCCACGACGACAACCTCTAAGCATCATCACTTCCCGACGCTGCCTTGGCCGCACAAGACCACGGTGTCCTCTTCGCCGTAGCTGTTCGCAGACTGCGGCCGAGATTATGTCGCGTAAGCCCAGCTGGCCGATATTTCGGTGCCGAGGTGATCCGCACGCAGCAGGAATCGCATCGCCGTGTAGTCGGCTGAGGCCACGCGTTGCATCAGGGGTCGGTGACCTGGGGTCGCCGGGCCGCGGCGGCGGCCTGCGTGCGGTTGTCGACACCCAGTTTGGTCAGGATCGCTTCGACGTGGTGGCCGACGGTTTTGGGGCTGATCGAGAGCGCGGTGGCGATGTCGGCGTCGCTGTGGCCGGCGGTGATCAGCGTGAGCACTTCGCGTTCGCGGCGGCTCAGTCCGTCTGGGTGGGAGCGGATTTCGGATCGGCGGGTGCGGGGCGTATGGCCGCGCAGCTCGGTGAGACGTTGTCGGGCACGGCGGGCCGCAGCTTTGGCGCCGAGGCGGCGGAACGTGGTCAGTGCCGATTCCACCGCGGCTAGGTCGCCGCCGAGTTGGGCGATGGCCGCATCGTAGGGACAGCCGCGGCGCGTCCATTCGGCAGAGGCGCCCCGCCAGTCACCAGTGACCTCCAATTGGAATGGGGTGATCGGGTTGTCGATGGCGATGGGCGCTGATGCGCCACCGGGAAGCTGCGTCCACCGCTGCAGCGGCCCCACCAGCCAAGGATTCCCGTCGGTGCCAATGGTTTCCAGCGCGCTCCGCGCCTCGTTGCGGGCGGTGTTGTCGTCGCCGGCCAGCCAGGCGGCTTCGGCGCGCGCGGCCCATATCGGAAACAGACTCGACTGGTCTAACTCAGAACTGTCCGCGAGCTCATCAACCAGCGACGCGACCGCTTCGCCACGACGCGCGCAAATCAGAGCGAGGGTGCGTCGCGGCACGATCCGATGGAGTGCAGGCAGCCCGGGGCGGGTGAGCACATCCTCGGCGCGCGCGCGGGCAGGGACCCACTGGCCGCGGTGCAAGCCAACCATCGCGGAGATGCCTATGACGAATGACTCGAACGTGTAGAGGTTCCGGTCTCGGCAGTACGCGAGGAAGTCTGCCATGTAGCGATCGGCCCGATCCAGGTCATAGTGCAGTGCCGCTACAGCGCAGATGTCGGCCCCGAGTTTGCCGGCGTGTTCGCCGCGGGCGTCGGTTGCCATCGCCTGCCGCCACGCCGCTTCCAGCTCGTCCCACCCCGTGTCGGTGCGCAGCACCTGGACCAACCCGGCGGACCCGCGGGCACGAATGACCACGGCGTCGTCGCCGAGCTGGGCGCCCACGGTGGTCGCCCGAACCGCGTAGTCGACGACGGCCGGGCCGAATCCAAGAACGTTCAGCTCGGCGATGTGCACCAGAGACCAGGCCAGCTGTGGACACGGATCGCCTTCTTGCACCAGGCGCAGCGAGGCCCGCGCCGCGTCGGCGGCCTCGCTGACCCGGCCCAGCGTGCCCAGCTCGTGCGACAGCCAGCGCAGGTCCTCGCTTTCTGCGAGTCGATCGCCCAAAGCGCGGCGTAGCGTGATTGCTTCACGCCACGACTGCACCCCACCGAGCCCGCTGAGGTAGCCGGCCAACGCGTGCTGTTCCAGCCAGATCACCTTCTGGGTGTCGGGGGTGGTGTCGGCGTGGCGCAGCACCAGCGCGTACAGGTCGGCGGCTTGGCGGTGTGCGCCCAATCCGGCGGCGTGCTGCGCCGCGGCGGCCCCATAACGAACGGACGCCGCCTGGTCGCCGGCCTGGTCGGCGTGAAACGCCAACGCCGCGAATTTGTTCGGGTCGATCGGCGATTCGCTTAGCGCGCGCAGCGCCCGGGTATGCAGCACCTTGCGCTGGTAGCCGTCGATTCGGTCCAGCGTCGCGCGCCGGGCCAACTCGTGACGAAACCGGATCGCCGGCCCATCGGCCACCAGCATCCCCGCGTTCAGGCATTCGGCCAACCCCAAATTCGCCGCGGCACACAGTTGGTGCACCAGCGCCGGCTCGATGCGCGGCCCGCAGACGGCTACGGCCTGCGCGGTCTCTCGCGCCGCCGCTGACAGCCGAGCGAACCGGCCCCGAACAGCCTCAGAAATACTGCGCGGCAACGCGTTCCTGGCCAGCGCGGCGGCGCCGGCGGCCAACACTTCCGTGACGAAAAACGGATTTCCGCCGGTGAGGTTGTGCAACTGGTCGGCGTTGACGCCGCTGCCGGCGGCCAGCATGGCCACCGCTTCGCGGCTGAGCGGCTCTAACCCGATGCGGCTGACCGTCGCACAGGTCGCCACATCCCCAAGGGTCACCGACAGCGGGTGCTGGTCGTCCAGCTCGTCGTCGCGATAGGACACCACCAGCAGCAGCGGCAGCGACCCGAGGCGCCGGGCAAAGAAACGCGCCAGATCCAGGGTGGCCCCATCGGCCCAATGGGCGTCCTCGATCACCCACACCCAGCTGTGCCCGTCGCGCAGCATCGTCAGCAGCCGCCGGTACAGCGCCGCGGTGTCCCCGCTATCGATGGCGGTGCCCAGCGCGGCGGCGGTGGCGGGGCCCAATCCGGCCAGCGCGTCATGCAGCGGACCCAACGGCGGCGGCGGGCTCATGGGGTCGCATCCGCCACGTAACACCCGCACCGCTGCATCCAGACCGGCGATCAACCCGGTGACCACCGCGGTCTTGCCCACGCCTGCCTCCCCGCGCAGCAAGACCACCCGGCCCACACCGGCCCGCACCCCCCGCGCCAGCGCGCCCAACTCGCCCAGCACCGCGTCGCGCTCGAGCAGGCACTCCGCGTTCCGACCAGTTTTCACGGTGCCGTCCAACGTCGATGGCACAAGAAATGGGGAAAATTCCCCATCAACCGCACCCGCCCACCGGCGCACGCTATAGAGCGAGCGCCCAGGGAGGCCGCCGCGGCCACTGCAACCGCAGATCCGGACATGATGCGGATTCACTGTAGCCCGACACCGCCCGCACGCGCCCAGCACAGAAACCTCGAGCTCATCGAGTCAAGAAAGGGGCTGGGAGCAATGAACTTCTCGGTGTTGCCTCCCGAGGTCAATTCGGCGTTGATACATGCCGGTGCCGGGCCTGGGCCGATGCTGACGGCGGCGATGGCCTGGGATGCGCTGGCCGACGAATTGGGTTTGGCTGCGGCCTCGTTCGGGTCGGTCACCTCCAACTTGGCGGGCCAGGCGTGGCAGGGGCCGGCGTCGGTGGCGATGGCCGCGGCGGCAACCCCATACGTCGAGTGGTTGAGCGCGGCGGCGGCTCAAGCTGTGGGAGCGGCCGGGCAAGCCCGGGCGACGGCGGCCGCGTTTGAGGCGGCCTTCGCGGCCATGGTGCATCCGCTGATGGTGGCCGCCAACCGCGGTCAGTTTCTGTCGTTGGTGGCCGCTAACCTGCTGGGGCAAAACACCGCGGCGATCGCGGCCGCCGAGGCCCATTACGAAGCGATGTGGGCCCAAGATGTGGCCGCGATGGCGGGCTATCACGCCGGGGCTTCGGCCGCCGCGGGGCAGCTGTCTTCATGGCTGCAGCTGCTGAAAAGCCTGCCCGACCCCGAATTCGGGATCGGCGACCAAGGCAACTTCAACGTGGGCAGCGGAAACATCGGCCTGGTGAATTTCGGCAGTGGCAACACCGGCAACTTGAAGGTCGGCAGCGGAAACCGCGGCGACCAAAACCTGGGCAGCGGCAACTACGGCAGCGGCAACCTGGGCAGTGGCAACGGAAGCGTCGACGGGGTTGTTGCGGGCAACAACAACCTGGGCAGCGGCAACATCGGCAACCAAAACTTCGGCTGGGGCAACGTCGGCAACCTCAACCTGGGGAATGGCAATACCGGCAGCTCGAACTACGGCAGTGGCAACAACGGCAGCAACAACGTCGGCAGCGGAAATACCGGCAACAACAACTTCGGCTTCGGCAACACCGGCAACAACAACTTCGGCTTCGGAAACTTGGGTAGCGGGGATATCGGTATTGGGCTCACCGGCAACAACCAGGTCGGCTTCGGTGGCTTGAACTCGGGCGGCGGGAACATCGGATTCGGCAATTCGGGCAGCGGCAACATCGGCTTCTTCAACTCGGGCAGCGGCAACTTCGGCATCGGGAACTCGGGCCTGAGGGACACCGGTATTGGCAACTCCGGCCAGATGGACACCGGTGCCGGGAACGCAGGTCAGGTGAACACCGGGTTCGGGAACTCGGGCTCCTCTAACACCGGGGTGGGTAATGGGGGCGAGCTAAGCTGGGGCAACTTCAATTCCGGCGAAGCAAACGCTGGGAGCTTCAATTCGGGGATCTTGAACACCGGCGACTTTAACTCGGGTGGCACGGTCGGGTTGGGCGGAAACACGGGCTTTTGGAATTCGGGCGCCATAAATACCGGCGCCTTCAACTCAGGCGACGTCAACACCGGCTTCGGGCAGACCGGCAACGGCCCAGGGACCAACTCGGGCTTCTTCAACACCGGCACTTTGGACTCTGGCTTCTTCAACAGTGGCACTGCAGACTCGGGTTGGGCGAATATCGGCACCAACAGCGCAGGTCTGCAAAACTCGGGCCTGGGCGACGCGGGCGTGCGAAACGCGGGCGCCTCCGGTGCTTCGGGGATCGGAAACAGCGGGCCCGCATCGGACTCGGGCTTCTTCAACAAGGGAGCGTTGGACTCAGGCGGCTTCAACGCTGCGAATCTGGTTTCGGGCCTTTTCCACTAGGGCTGAAACCGGGCGCACCGGGTGCAGCGAGGTCACCAAATCCAAAGTTGCGGAACTTATTTAGTGATCAGCAGGGGCGGCCGGCAGCGTGGGAAACGCTCGTCCGCTATACGCGCCACCGCCGATGCTGTCGGTAGGGGTCAGCCCTGGCGAGCACGATCCGACATCACGAAGCCGCCTGTGCTGCATCGGATTGCGGTTTCGTGACGGGGATGTCGATGACCGCTGCGGTGAGGATGTCGGGCCCACCCTGGCAGACCTCGCTGCCCAACCCGAACGCTATCGAATGCGGCTGACGTGAATACGGCCGTCGCCTGGTGTCAGTTTCCGCTCGACGGCGCCGGCGATACCTCATTGATCGACTCGTGAGTGGTAATACGGGTCCCGTTGACTGCCGTGACGGTCACGTCTGCGTTGTAGTGCTTGCCTTTGTCAATGATCGAGCATCGCTCGAATACGCCCACCTGGCCACCCAGATCGCCAGGGCAACTGACGTGTTCGGGCGCGTGGCCGACAAGGTCTTGGAAGTCGCCGGAAACCGTGCCTACCACGTCGGCCAGGGGAAGGTAAGTCCCGGTGGCTTCGGAATTGGCTTCGGAACTGAGGGGTTGGGTATGTGCCGCAACGGGAGCGGTCGGCGATCGGCTCGAACCGCTGGGCCAGATGGCGAAGACGCCGCCGACAATAGCGACGGCGGCGAGGAGGCTGATGTTCATCGGCATCGAGTTCGCCGTCTGCGTAGGCATTGTCGAGAATCGCGCACACCTCGGCGCGATCGGCATCGTTGGCTCGCGTCGGGTCTCCATACGACGGAACTGGCTGCATCAGGGGCACTCCGATCTCACGCCCCGATAATGGTAATACCTGCCGGCGCGTGCGGAAGCTCGTCGGGATGGGCGACGGGCCCACGCTGCCGGAATTGACGTGCCGGCGCCGTGCGGGACGTCCTGGTTTGTCCCGATCAGCTGCTCGTCCGGTGCCAACTATGCAGTTGCCTGGGTGGCGGAGTTGAGGAGTTCGGTTGTGGCATCCCACAGCCGTGCCTCACGGCCCGGGTCTTTAGCGAACGTTTTCACTTCGCGCTCTTCGTCTTTGACGACGAAGGCGCCGTCGCGCAGGTGCGCCCACCGGTCGTCGAGGACGATCGACGCGAGCATTGGACCGGATCGGGTCGGCGACGAGACGCCGGGGATTCGCTGCAAGACGCGCCCAATCCGTTGCATACCGGAGCCGTGACCTCTGCTCAGTCCGGTGTCCGGCATGAATCCCGGCTCGAACACCGCTACGTTAATCCCCGCGGGCGCTCGGCGTTGCAATTCGTGCGCGTAGTACAGGATCGCGAGTTTGGCGTCGGAGTAGGCGGTCCCGCTCCGCTTGAAGGTCGCCGGCAGGTCCGGGGCGGTGGGCCGAGCAAGCTCGATCGGATCGCGCCAATGCGACGGCGGGACTCGTAAAATCCGGCGAAAGATGTTCTGGTGGTATGTGTTCGAACCCAGCAGCGCGATGCGGGCGGGAGCGGCCAGCGAGACCAAGAGGTCGCCGATCAGCTGCGCGTGCGCCAGGTAGTTCACCGCGAAGGTGAGTTCGTACCCGTCCGTGGAGGCGTCGTGGGTGTCGGCGACCGAAACGCCCGCGTTGGCCACCACCGCGCGCAACGGGCGCACCGAGCCCGCTTCCAGCAGGTTCTTGGCCTGGCGCCCCGCGTCGCGCACGTCGGCCAACCGGCCAAGGTCGCAGCCGATCTCATACACGGTCGCCCCCGCAGCCCGGGCGTCCGCGGCCACCTCGGTCAGTGCTTGACCGGCTCTGCCGACCAATAACAAGTCGGGACGTTCGGGCGCAGGCCGATTGGCGATAGCCAGCGTTGCGGCCTTTCCCAGTCCGCCGGTCGGCCCGGTGATCAACACGGTGCCGGACGCAATCGAGTTCATGGTTCTCCGTTCGTCGTTCGATACTCCAGGACCGAGTCTCGCCCACCCCCGGACGGTCAGGGAGACGTCTGGTTTTCGTAGGACTGCCAGGGCCAGGACAACACCGTCCGCGTCGCGCACAGTGGAGAGATGGACTCGTGGGAGTTCGGTCGGACGGTGCGTCGTTGGCGTGACCGCGTGACGCCCGCGGCGGTCGGCGTCCCGGTCGGCGGACGCCGCCGCGCGGCGGGGCTGCGCCGCGAAGAGCTCGCCGGGCTCGCCGGGATCTCGGTCGACTATCTGACCAGGCTCGAACAGGGACGGGCCACCTCGCCGTCGGTGCAGGTCGTGGAGGCGCTCGCCGGCGCGTTGCGTGTCTCGGACGCTGAGCGCGACCTCCTTTTCCGGCTGGCCGGGCAGGTGACCCCCGGATTCGACGTCATATCGTCACGCATCACGCCGAGCGTGCAACGCCTGCTCGACCGCTTGGCGAACACACCCGTCGCCGTCTACGACGCCGCATGGACCCTCATCATCGCCAACGCGCCCTACGACGCGTTGATGGGCCAGACGGCGAGCTGGCGGGGTATCGAACGAAACGGTATCTGGCGCAACCTGATCGGTCCCGGCACCCGCGCCGTCCACCCCCCCGAGGAGAAGGCCGAATTCGAGGCTGGACTGGTCGCCGATCTGCGTCTGACCGTCGCGCGGTATCCCGTCGACCAGCGGCTGAAACAGCTGATCCGCGACCTGGCCGCGCACAGCTCGCGCTTCGTCGAGCTCTGGGAATCCCGCACCCCGCAGCCGCACCAGGACTTCGGTCGGCGCAAGGTCATCGACCACCCCGACGTGGGCCGCATCACGCTTGACTGTGACACGCTCATCGTCGCCGCCGACGACCTGCGCATCATGATCTACACAGCCGAACCCGAGACCGAAGACGCCGAGCGCCTCGCCCTCGCGATCGTTCTCGGCACGCAGTCGCTGATCGAATAAGCCCTGCTTTCTGAGACCGCGGCAATGCGATTCGTCTCGACTAATGGGCGGGAATCCCTCCGCCGTCCGATCGAGAACCGACTCGACCTGAGTCGGGCTGCCTCCCGCTTTCGCCGCTGCCGTTCAGGCGCGACGGCCCGCTTCTTGGGCCAGCTGCACGCGCGAGGTCAGGCCGAGTTTGGTGTAGACGTGGGTGAGGTGGGTTTGCACGGTACGCGGTGAGATGAAAAGCCGTGCGGCGATGTCGTTGTTGGCCAGTCCCTCGCTGACCAGTCGCACCACGTCGCGCTCGGTGGGGGTCAGCGATGCCCACCCGGTGGCCGAGCGTTTGCGTTGGCCGTGTCCGCGTTGCGCGTAGGCGATTGCCTCCTCGACCGACAAAGCCGTGCCCTCAGCCCATGCAGCGTGAAATGCCTTCTCACCCATGGCATTTCGCAGCGCCGCAACCGAGTCGTCGTAGGCAGCGTCATGCATTTTGAATCGGACCGTGCCCATGTGGTCCCGGATGACCTGTGCCGCGGCGAACAGCCGGGCGGCTTCGTGGTGGCTGCCGTCTTGGCCGGCGACCAAGGCCAGGCACTCCAGGATGTCGGGGATGCCCAGGTGAGCCTTGATCTTGGCGGCGATCGCGAGCGCCTCGCGGGCGTCGTGCTCGGCCAGTTCGGCCTCCCCCGCCGCGATCGCTACGCGCGCGCGCGCCGTCAGCGCCCACATCGAATACCAGCCGGCTACCGTGGACACCGCCTCGTCGGCCAAGTTGCGCGCGGCGCCGAGATCGCCATCTGCCAGCGCGGCCTCGACGTTCCAGATGCGCTGAATCGCGCTCATCGCAACAACGGCACTCGTGTGCTGGCTGCCCGCCTGACGGGCCTGGTGTACCGCTGCACCATCCCCGGCGGCCAGGGCCGCAATTCCCATCACCATGTACCCGATTGCAGCGAACCTGCCACCTAGCTCCACGCCGGCGTCAAAGGTGGCCTCTGCCGTGGCGCGGGCCGCGGCCACGTTGCCTTGCCAGGCCAGTGCCATCGTCTGAGTCCCGAGGCTGGTCACCCTAGAGATCTCGTCGTGAGCCGCCTCGGCCTCGGCCAGCAGATCGGTCAATTGTGCGACGGCTCCGGCCGGATCGCCCAGAATGATCTGCGCATGCCCCATCCAGTGGCGGCACTGCCGAGAGTGGAATCGGTCGCCGATCGAATCGGCAAGGTCGCGTCCTTCTTGTCCGACCGCGCGCAGAGTTGACGGGTCACCGACGATGGCGGCGGCCCCGGCCTGCCAGGTAAGGATCTGGCTGAGTCTCCACCGATCGTCTGATGCGCGGGCCAGCCCGATCGCCTCGGTGAAATATGCCCAGGCAGCCGCCGCGTTGTAGCCCAAGCCCGCACAGCAGCCACAGGCAGTCAACGTCCGCGCTAACAGGGTCGGCTCATCGAGGTCGCGGGCGATTGCCAGGGCCTGCTCGGCCTGGGCCAAGCTGTCGATGTCACCCACCGATGCGTCCAGGGAGGCCTTGTCGGCGAGCGCGCGTGCGTACACCGCGGCCGCCACCTGGTCGCGCCGGCCGTCGAGGTCGGTAAATGCTCCCTCGAACCAGGCCAGCCCTTCCCGGATCCGCCCCCGGGTGAACCACAGCGGTTGCAGGGCCGACACCATGGCGAGTGCGGGCTCGATGTCGGCGTTGTCGCGGCTCCACCCGAACGCGGCCCGCAGGTTGCTGATCTCCCTCTCGGCTTGCTCAAGATGCCGCTCGTAATCACTGCCGGCAGGCGCATCAAGCGCCACGGCGGCCGCCGTGTAGTAGTCACGATGACGTGCCCGCACGGCGCCGGCCTCACCCGACCCGCGCAGTTTTTCGGCCGCGTACTGACGCACGGTCTCCAACAGCCGGTACCGGGTGCGCCCCCCGCTGTCGTCGGCCACCACCAGCGACTTGTCCACCAGCAGACTCAGCTGATCCAGCACCTGATAGCGCTCGACCTCGGCATCGCCGGTGACCGCCTCGGCGGCGGCCAAATCGAAGCCACCCAAAAACACCGACAGCCGACGAAACAACACCCGCTCGGGCTCGGTCAACAGCTCGTGCGACCAATCCACCGAGGCGCGCAGGGTCTGCTGGCGGCGCACCGCGGTACGGGAGCCACCGGTCAGCAACCGGAACCGGTCATGCAGGCCATCGAGGATCTCGGGCAGCGACAACGACCGCACGCGTGCCGCGGCCAGCTCGATCGCCAGCGGCAACCCATCCAAGCGCTGGCAGATCTCGCCCAGCACCGCGGCATCGTCGTCGTTGACAGCGAAATCCGGCCGCGCATGGCAGGCCCGGTCAACGAACAAGGCAATGGCCTCGTCGTCCAGCGACAACGAGCGCACCTGCCAGTCCACCTCGCCGGCCACCCCGATCGGCTCGCGACTGGTCGCCAACAGCCGCAAGTTTGACGATCCGGCCAGCAGGTCGATGATCAGCGTCGCGCACGGGTCGAGCAGATGTTCGCAGTTGTCCAGGACCACCAGCATGTGCCGGCCGGCGACAAACCGGGCCAGCGTGTCCATCGTCGAACGCCCCGGATGATCGGCCAAACCCAGCGCGCGAGACACCGCGATCGGCACCATCTCTGCGTCCGTGACCGGCGCCAAATCCACATACCAGGCCCCGTCGGCGAACTCGACCGCAACCAGGGCCGCGACCTGCACCGCCAACCGCGTCTTGCCTACCCCACCTGCCCCGGTCAACGTCACCCACCGGTTCTCGGCCAGCAACTGCCCCACTCGAGCCAGCTCTGGCTCGCGGCCCACGAAGCTGGTCAGCTGCACCGGCAAATTTTTGGGGATCGCGGGGCGCGGCGCGCGAAGTGGCGGGAAGTCGTTACACAGGTCGGGATGGCACAGCTGGACGACCCGCTCGGCACGGGGTAGGTCACGAAGCGGATGGGTGCCCAGATCGATCACCCACGCGCCGGGCGGGAGCCGGTCGATCATCAAATCGCTGGCGGCGCCCGACAGCACCGTTTGGCCGCCATGCGCCAGATCACGCAGCCGCGCGGCCCGGTTGATCGTCGCGCCGACGTAGCTACCATCCTCGCGCAGCTGGATCTCACCGGTATGCACGCCGATACGCAGCCGGATCGAGCCCAACTTGGCTAACTGCAGCTGCAACGCACACGCCACCGCGTCCGACGCGCGGGCGAACGCCGCCAGAACACTGTCACCCTCACCCTGCTCGATCGGACGCACACCGTCGTGGCCGGCCACCGCATCCGACACCATCTGGTGGAGCCCGGCGATGGCGACAGTCATTTCCTCGCGCTGTGTCTCCCACAGCCGCGAAGAGTCCTCGACGTCAGCCAACAGCAGCGTCACCGTGCCCGCCGGCAAAAGCGCACTCATGTCAAGATCGCTTCGTCCAGGGCCGGTCCTCTCCGCGCGCCGATCGACCTGACTTATGCTAGCCAGCCTGCGATCACCGAGTGCCGCAAGTCCGCCCGTTGGCTGAATTCGACCGCCGGCATCGCGTGCGGCGCGCCGCCGCGTCGGCGCCTGATCTCAGGGCTCGAGAATCAGTTTGCCGGTCATGCGGCTTGTCTGACTGAGGCGGTGGGCCTCCTCGGCGCTCGTGAGCGGTAGCTTCTCGGCGATGGCCACCTGCAACTTGCCGGCCGCCACGGCGGCCACCAGCGGCTCGAGCCGCGCGCCGGTGGGCCGGCCCAGGATGGCCTTGGATTTGAACGGAGGCACCAGGATCTGCACGGCGGAGCTGGGCTCGTCGCCGGCCACCATGATGTGGCGACCGGGTGAGGACAGCAAAGCTCGACAGGCGGCGCCGGAGTAGCTGCCTACGCAGTCGATCACGACGTGGAAAGGGGCATGCGGCTTAGCCTGCGCGAGCGCATCGCCCTGGTTGTAGTCCAGGACCAGATCGGCCCCCAGGCCCTTGACCATCTCCACGTTCTTCGTCGAGCAGACGCCGGCCACGAAGGCGCCCTCCATCTTGGCGATCTGGACTGCCAGCTGGCCCACGCCGCCGGAGGCACCCAGCACCAGCACCCGGCGGTCGGCGGGCTGCGCCTGGCGGATGCGGCCCAGGTCCACCACCGCCATCCAGGCGGTGACGCCGCTCACGGGCAGGGCAGCGGCCACGGCGATGTCCACCGTGTCGGGGATGCGGCAGAGCTGGTCCTCGCGCACCAGGACGGTGTCGGCGTAAGAGCCGCGCTGGCCGCGTGAGAAGTTGGTCCCGCCCACTACCCGGTCACCAGGGGCGGCACGTGTCACCCCCGGGCCGATGGCCTCGACCACCCCGGCGAAGTCCACTCCCACCACGACCGGCGGCTTCGGCCCAACCAGGCGTGCCGCCAGCCGCAGGGGTCCGGAGCTGCGCATTTTCCAGTCGACCGGGTTGACCCCGATGGCCTGGACCTGCACCCGGACTTCGCCCTTGCCCGGTTCGGGTGTGGGCAGCTCCAGGAGCTCGAGCGGCGCTGCCGGATCCCAGGTTCGCTGTGCCATGGCTTTCATGGCCCCGACGCTAGTGAACCTTGCCCTCGATCGGCCAGCCCAGCGTCGCCGGGCGTTCAATCAGCGAGCGGATCGAACATGTGCGCGGGATCTACGCCGAGTTGCCGAGCAACGTAGGCAGTGTCCCAATACTCACGCCAATGAGTGATCGCGCCTCAACCCAGGTTGGCAGAGAGGGGACCTCAAAGATCGCTGTGACGTCGAACGTGACCGGCACACCATTCATCGCATTCACGTCAACCCGCTCGACCACCACGGTGTCACTGTTCGACACGACTGTGCGAATTTCGCTCCCCTCGATCATTCCCGTCGAGAGCTGGCTATGCTTCTCGAGCTCGGCGCGCGCCGCGTCGCGTCCGACGACCACCGGCGACAGCGGCACATGGAGCTGCCAGACAAAGTCGTCCGCCATCAGTGCGGTCATCGCGTCGATGTCCATCCGCTCGCCGTAGGCTGCATGCAGGAAATCAAGGACGATCTGCTCGATCTCGTTTTTCATCGCAACATCGTTCGCCATCGCATTTTCCTTAACAGGTCCGTCCCAAATGCGTGCCGCCGCGGCACAGTCGTGCGCGCGACGCCCTCACCCTACGCTTAAATAAACTGGTTGATTTAACTGGCCGGCGCGGCGGGCACTTCCGACGACCTGTGGAGGCGGGGTCGATGATGGAGACCGCGCCCGTATTGTCCACGGCCACACCTTCGCGGTTCTGCCGGACGGCGTTGCGGACGCCGGTTTGGCTCCGTCTCCGGGGTAATCCATGGCCGGTTAGTCAATCCAGGGCGTGCCGGGATTTACAGACAACGACCGTTCGCTAGGCTGCTCGATGTCAGAGTCACATCGCGAATCAGGAGCCCACTATGAACGCCGGTGCGAAGGGACAAGGTAGTGACGCCCGTCGGCTACGGGAGTTCAACGCATTCGACAAGTTCTCGGACGACGATCTGGAGCGCCTCGTCCAAACAGCACGCCACACCTCGACATCGGGGGCATGGCCGCTGATTCATGAGCAGACTCCGTCGGACAACGCCTACATCCTGCTCACCGGCGAGGCTGCGGTGTACGTCGGCAAGGAACGCGTCGCCATGGTAGGGCCGGGTGAGGTGATCGGCGAGTCCGTCCTCCGCAGGGGGAAGCTGCGTAATGCGACCGTGACGACGACCGGGCCGGCCGAGGTGCTGGCTATCGGGCGCGACGATCTGGCCAGGTTGGTCAACGAGATACCCGCGCTGCGCGAAACCATGGACGCAACGGCCGCGCGGCACGCACAGGGCGCGGAAAAAGTCGATCCGAGTTAACGCGGGAGCCGCAAAACGCGTGCCGCAGCTGGCACGACGATATAACGGTCACCGCTGATCGGCGATGACGCAACGTTGACGTGGACGGCAACGGCGACGGTCGCGGTGAAGTGGGCCGAGGCGATGCCATGAGGACCAGGAAAGTGGTTGGCAAACCGCGCCCGGTACCCAGCGTGGATGCTTACATCGAGCCATGAAGAAAATCGCTGCGCTCGCCGGACTCGGAGCCTCGCTTTTCGTAGCCCGACGCTACTGGGCGATGCGCGACGCCATCGCGGACGTGGACCCGAAACTTCGCAACCCATTGCTGCCGCTCGTGCCCGATTTAGAGCAGGAGCGGACGCTCCCGCTCGCTCGGCGGGTGTTTCGCCTGAGCTTCAGGCCCGGGCCAGGCGTCGAGGTGACGGAGCGCCATGTCGCGGGCTCCCCCGCCGTGCGTGTGCTCGTGCTGACGCCTGCCAAGCATGAGGCGCCAAGACCAGCAGTGCTCTGGATCCATAGCGGCGGGATGATTGTGGGCTCTCCGCAAGTCGAGGCGCCGTTCAGCGGGCGACTCGCGCGCGAACTCGGCGCCGTCGTGGTCTCGCCCGACTACCGGTTGGCACCGGAAAATCCGTTCCCGGCCGCCCTAGATGACTGCATGGCGGTGCTGCGATGGATGCTTGACAACGCCGACGAGCTAGGCATCGACCCCCAGCGCGTCGCCGTGGCGGGCGCGAGCGCCGGCGGTGGCCTTTCGGCCGCCGTTGCGCAGCGCAGTCACGATGAGGGCATCCCGTTACGCGCTCAGGTTCTGATTTACCCGATGCTCGACGACCGCACGGCTCTTCGCGAGGACCACGGCCGACGCGGCCGGTTCATGTGGACGCCGGCGACCAGTAGGTTCGCCTGGACCGCCTATCTAGGTCGGGAGCCGCGAATGTCGGATGCACCCCAGTACGCGGCGCCGGTACGGCGTACGGACGTGGCCGACCTGTCTCCGGCGTGGATCGGAGTAGGTGATCTCGACATACTCTACGAGGAAAGCGTTCGGTACGCCGAGCAGCTCAAAGCCTGCGGGGTCCCGTGCGAGCTCATCACCATCTCGGGGATGTACCACGGGGCGGACGTCATCGCGCCGAAGGCGCCGTCAATGCAGGAATTCTGCCGCAGCTATGCGGGTCACCTTCGGACATACCTATAGCGGTTTTCCGCGTCGAGTTTCTGCCTGCGCGGTAGGTTATTTGGTCCGTTGGGGGCGGTCGCTAGCGCCTATCCGGCGGAGCGGGTGTTGCGTTTGGCGAAGTAGTCCGCCCACGATACGACCTCCGGAGGTTGCTTGAGCAGTACCCTGCGCTGCCGCTCGGTCATGCCGCCCCAGATGCCGAACTCGACCTTGTTGTCGAGCGCTTCCGCAGCGCATTCCCGCATCACCGGGCAGTGACGGCAGATAATTGCAGCGCTGCGTTGCGCTGCCCCCCGCACAAAGAGTTCGTCGGGATCGTTGGCTCTGCACAGCGCCTTCGAGACCCAAGCACGATCCTCTGCAGCTAGCAGGTTTCATTCGCCGAGGGGCCAGTCTGGTTCCTGTCATCGAGCAGTTCCCTTCTACCCGAACCCTCTTGAAAAAGCTTGGCGCACGGCGCCGTCCATGCGCTGGAGCGACCAATGACGAGGACGATGACGAGGATCGAGCCCATCGCCCCCGCCGTCGTGCGTGATGTGGATGGGAACGACCGGCATAGATACACCTTCCGGCAGGCTGACGACCAATCGCTTACATCGTCAGTGCCGACGAGGGCGCGTAATAGCGTAGTTGGCTACCTAAGTTTGGACGCCGCGCCCATTAGGGCGGAGCAGTGGTGAGCGGCGCAGTCTTTCGTCGGCGTCGTCCTGCGATCGGCCCGCGTCGACGAACCCGTGGCGCCGGTCGAGCGCGGTAGCCGGCTCTGAGTTGTCGCACTTCGCTCACGTGGCCACCTCGCCGGGTCGGGCCACCAGCTGGCCGTCGTCGACCACACGACGAGCACGTCACGCAGAATCTCGTCGATCATCGACGACGTCGGCGTCGCGAAATCACAAGCCAAAGCGCAAGCGCTGCAACGTGTCCGAGTGCCGCCGCCAGAGCGTGACAGGTCGGTCATCGGGCAGACCGGTGGACGTTCAGCGTGCGCGTGCGCAGGCGCACGGCGGTAGATGGCAGCCCAGCGGGTTTGCTCGAATTGCCCTCAAGGATATCGACCCTGTAAGAGCCGCTGAGTCATTGGCTCATGAGTTAGCTAATCCCAAGACCCCTCGGGGGCCCCATCCCGTTTCACGCGGGAGCCGTAACAATGGCGTAATGAGGAAGAGGGGACCTTACAGCGGTCGCCAGACCCTATCCGACGGCGCGGACGTTGCGGTTGCTGAAGAAGTCCGCCCACGACACGACATCGGGGTGCTGCTTGAGCAGCGCCCTGCGTTGCCGCTCGGTCATGCCGCCCCAGATGCCGTATTCGACCTGGTTGTCGAGCGCGTCCGCCGCGCACTGCTGCATTACCGGGCAGTGCCGGCAGATGATCGCAGCCTTGCGTTGCGCGGCCCCGGTAACAAAGAGTTCGTCGGGATCTTTGGCCCTGCACAACCCCTCCGAGACCCACGCTCGATCCTCTGCGGGCACCGCGCGCAGATTGGTGTTTACAGGCGCAAGGTTCAAGCGCCGCACGGCCGGTCGTGTTTCTGACACCGAAGTTCTTCCCTTCATCCCGGCCGCGAGATGCGACCGCCCGCCCTTGGTGAAGAAGACCCTGCCGGAATCTGCGCCGCCCCGCGCACCCGGTCAGTGTGAACTGGATCTCCCCTCGGGTATAAGTTAGCGGCTCGGTATCGTTTGTGCAACGGTTTTCTGGCACGAACGTACAAAACTTTTTTGGCGATGCTGCCCGGGCCGGGTCAGGAACCGTCGCGTACGGCGTAAATCGCCGGTAGATCAGCTTTTCGCTGACGGGACGCGGGGGGCCGAGCTGCTGGGCCCGCAGGCTAACTCGCAGCTCCTCGATCTGCCGGGCGATGCCGCGGAGGTCCGCGGCCGTTGCCCGAGCGGCCGGCAGCTCGGGCACCAGCTCGTCGTATGCGTCCTGTACGGCGTGCACGCGCAGCATCCGCTCCCGGTCCCCCTCGATCGCATAGGGCAGCCGGTCGAGACGGCGGTGGATTGCAGTCAGGTAGCGGCACGGTCAGCGACGTCTCGGCCACATTCGTTGCCAACACCTCACGGCGCCCGGTGTGCGGCGCGAACACCTTGTGCTGCTCGGCGGTCGGCAGCCGGGCATACAGCGGCAGCACTTCCGTGTGTTTCAAGTCCGTCAAAGCCTCAGCGGTGTCGCGGATTTCGCGTTCGCCGGATAGGAATACCAAGACATCCCCGGGCGGTTCGGCCTCCAATTCGTGGATCGCGTCGACGATCGCCTCGACCTCGTCGCGCATCTCGGTGCGCACGATCTCGTGGTCGGGGTCGTCGGGATCGTCCGCGGTTCGGGACGCGACCGGGACTTCCCGCGGCCGGTAACGGATTTCGACGGGGTACATCCGCCCCGACACCTCGACAATCGGCGCACCGCCGAAGTGCGCCGCGAAGCGCTGCGGCTCGATCGTCGCCGACGTGATGATGAGCTTCAGGTCGGGCCGGCGGGGCAGCAGTTCGCGCAGGTAACCGAGCAGGAAGTCGATGTTCAGGCTGCGTTCGTGGGCCTCGTCGAGGATCAGCGTGTCGTACCGCAGCAGGCGCCGGTCGCGCTGGATCTCGGCGAGCAGGATGCCGTCGGTCATCAGCTTGACCAGGGTGCGGTCGCTGACCTGGTCGGTGAATCGGACCGTGTAGCCGACGGCCTCTCCGAGCGGGCTCCCCAGCTCGTCGGCGATGCGCTGCGCCACGGTGCGGGCGGCCAGCCGCCGGGGCTGGGTGTGCCCGATGGTGCCGTGGATGCCACGGCCGATGTCGAGGCAGATCTTGGGCAGCTGAGTGGTCTTACCCGATCCGGTTTCGCCAGCGACGACGACCACCTGGTGCGCCAGTATCGCCTCGGCGATTTCCTGCCTTCGCTCGCTGACTGGCAGGTCGGGGTAGGCGATCGTCTGGATAGCTAATTGTCTTGCGGTGACGAGTGTTTCGGCCGCAGCGATCTGGTCGGCGAGCCGCTTCAGCTGCTCCGGATTCGGGCCGCGGAGGTTCTTCAGCCGCCTGCCCAGGCGTGCGCTGTCGCGGATGGTCAGGCCGTCCAGGCGTCTGCGCAACTCCGCCCGAGATGTTTCGATGGACGGTTCGGCCACGCCGGACAGGATAAAGCGTGCCCGCGCGTCGCATCCGGGGTTAGGCCCGTTAGCTGATGCCGTTGACGCTTGCGGAGAACGAATCGACCGCCGCGCCGGTGCTGCCGCTCCAGGGCTCGAAGCCGGCCTGGATGCTGGTCAGGTACCACGAGTTGGTCACCGGCTCGAGGGTTTCGGTGTTGTCGATGAAACCCATCACGTCGAAGTTGTTCCAGGAGTTTATCGGTGTGTTCGCGACGTAGGAGACCACGTTGTTCTGGCCGTTGCTGCCTTCCCACACCGTGAAGCTCTTGCCGTCGATGGTGGCGTTGCTGTTGACCACCGAGCCGACTGGCTGGATGGGGCCGGTGTGGTTGAACCAGATCATCAGCTCCTGCTGGTTGACGCCGGTGGTGATGGACGTCGGGTTCATCCAGATGTCGTAGGAGGCGTCATAGGTACCTGAGCTGGGGTAGGTGTAGCTGATGCTGCTGGTCGCGGTGTGGATCTCGCTCAACTGGATGGGCAGATTGGTCCCCGGCGAGGCGGTGCCGTAGTGCACACCGTCGTAGATTGACGGGTACCCGAGGGGGGCGCCGTTGGTGGGCGCGGAGCCGTTTTCGGTGGTGATGGTGAATCCGTTGTTGTTGACGGTGATGGCCTGTCCGCCGGGGTTGTTCCACGCGTTGTTCTGCACCACGTAGGCGTTGTCGATCGTCGTCGTGCCGTACTGGGCGGTGATCAAGGTGCCACCGCCACCGCCACCGCCACCGCCGCCGCCGCCGGTGCCCGTACTGCCGATCTGCCCATCGGTTCCCGCCTGGCCGAACAGCCCCGCCTTGCCGCCAGTACCGCCCAGTCCGGGGTTGCCGCCGTTGACGCCCGCGTCAGCCGGCCCTCCGTTCCCGCCGGTGCCGCCATTGCCGACCAGCAGACCGCCGTTGCCGCCGTTCCCGCCGGCGGCGCCGGCACCGCCGGTACCGCCGGCCCCGCCATTTCCGAACCACCCGGCGTTGCCGCCGGCGCCGCCGGTCTGGCCGGTCCCGCCGGAGGCACCGTTGCCGCCGTTGCCGTAGAGCAGTCCGCCGTCGGCGCCACGACCGCCCGCCACCGTCGCGTCGGCCCCGTTGCCAATCAGCGGGCGCCCCATCGTCGCCTCGGTGGGCGCATTCACAATGCTGAGCGCGTCATGCTCCACGGTTTGTAAAAACGACGCGTTGGCCGCCTCGGCGCTCGCATACGACCCCGCACCACCGGCCAAGGCGTGCACAAACTCTGTGTGAAAGGCCGCCGCTTGGGCGCTCAGGGCTTGAAATTCCTGGGCGTATGCGCCGAATAGCCCTGCGATGGCTTCCGATACCTCGTCGGCGCCGGCCGTCAGCACCCCCGTTGTCCGGGCCGCCGCCGTGGCATTCGCCGCGCTGAGCGTCGAGCCGATCCCGGCGATATCCGTCGCCGCCGCGGCCAGGCCCTCCGGTGCGGCAATCACATATGACATGCCCAATCCTTCGATCACGGCCTTATTACGACCTTATCACGGCCTTATCACGACCAGACCGAATATATACGGTCACGGATCAATCCGTGGCGGAATATCGCGGGCACCATAAATCCCGTCATATACCACGAGCGCGACCAGCGCAGCCGCACCCGCCGTGGCAGTGTCACGTTGGTGCGTGTGGGCCAGTCGTCGTCACAGCGCGCGAGCCAGGCGGTCGGCCTTTGGCAGAACCTGTCGGCCACGGCGGCGAACACGCTTGCCCGACGGCATCGTCAAGCTATTCGAGAATGGTTAAGGCGTAGTCGATCTGAGCGGATTTGTTGCCGCAACATGTTAATGACAGCGGCTTTTCACGCCCCTGCTGGTGCTGCGGCGACCCCGCACATGCCTTGTCTCACACCCACCGGTCTTTCTCAGGCCACCCACACCCGACCAACGTAACAGTGCCTTGATGCAACAGGCTCGACGGATCGGGCTTTCGTGCCAGTGCTCGGCGCTCCTGCTAAGCTTGGCATTGAGTAATTCGACGAAGTCTTTAATGGTCCCTAATCGGAGTGGTTGCTGCGCGGAAAATCGGGAAATAACTGACTATGCGACCCGCGGCGTAATCATCTGCGAGCCGCGGTATTTCGGTCCAATCGTAGACGTCGGTCGGCATCGGTGGACCCCACCCGTGTTCAACGGCGTAGTCCACCGCGGCGCGCCCCTCATCGTAACGAGCAAAATGGGTGAAGACGTGTACGTGTCGGTTTTGGCATTCAATTGGACGAGACAACGGGAAGACCGTACGAAGTTTCCAACCACACGTCGCGATGACACCTTGTCGGGCCAGTGCCCTCAAATTGGCGGTGGGGTGAACCCCAATGTTATCGATGAGGATAGATACGCCTTGGCCGTTAGTCCGTTCACGAACGGTGGCAAGGAAGTCCTCTTCGAGGTGGCCGACCCGGAAGGCCGTGCGGTCGATGGCATCGATGCCCAAAGAGCGCGCTTCCGCTAGGCGTTCGGGTCGTGATGCCATCATCGCAACTCGGCATCCGGCAGCGCGCGCGAGGCCCAGCTGCGCCAGCGAAACACCTCCACCCCAGGCCCACACATGAACATCGTCCGGGTCAATGTCAGGCATTTGCACTCGAAAACATCCCCAGGCAACCCGCCAATTCGCCCAGGCCGAGACGTAACGCAGTGAGAACGCCGCCCACTGCTCCAGAGAAAGTGGCGATGAGGAGGGAATGGGAATGATTTGATTCTCGCGCAAGATCGTCTTGGCGGCCAGGACGCCTATCGTTCCGGGTGCGTCGTAGCCGAAGGTCCTAATAGGGTAGCCGTACTTGTCGGCAACATGATTGGGAAACATGATTCCGAAATCACCAGGAGCGATGCGGGAGACGGCCGATCCGACGTCGAGGACCCGGACGACTCCGCCGTTGCCGGGGACTACTCGGTCTTCTCCGCGGAGTTCACAGACATCGATAGGCTTCCGCCGTATTGCATGGTCCATGTTGCCCTCCCATGAACCATAGAGCGGTTCGACGAGGATGTCGCCCGGCCCCGGCGCGGGCAGTTCGACGGTTTCAAGCCTCAATGGCCCAACAATGTCCTTGGTAGCCGGGTCGCCTCGGTACAGGACCCAGGCCGGCGTCGTCAATGCCGTCGCGGATTGCATAGACGCTAGGCGTTCCCTGCATAGTCATCGCTCAGTGGACAGGGATGTGATGCGCCGCCAACCCGAATTGTGCCGACTACCATGCACGTAACGTCAATGCGGGCATCATTGATGCACCATCGTCTGGCGATATCTTCGGTTTTGGGACGTTCGCTGGGCATGCTGAAGACAGCCCGTGATGTAAAAGTTCCAACGGAGCGGTCTTTTCAGTGCCAGTGGTCGGCGCTGCTGCTGAGCTTGGCGTTGAGGAATTCGACGAAGTCTATGATGGTACTTAATTGGAGTTCCTGCGAGCTGATATCGATTCCGTAGCGTTGTTCAATTTGCATCTCTAAGTTCGCCATATCAAGCGAATCGAATCCCTGCGCGTACAGGTTTTCATTGTCGCGCAAGTTTGCGGCATCCACCTCAATTCCGGACGCAGCAATTATTTCAATGATATCCTGGGTAGTGACCATCGTAACTAGGTTCCTTTCATCCTCAGATTCGCTCGAGCAGGCATGTGCCCCAGGAGAAACCAGCGCCGAAACCGCTCATGAGGATTCGCGCTTTGGGACAGCCCGCGTCTAGCCGCGATGCCAGCATCAGCGGGATCGACGACGCTCCCGTGTTGCCGTATTCGCTCGCCTCAAATGGCAAACGGTCCTCCTCGGTAACGCCGAGTTCGCCACGCATAATATCGATCAGATACTTGGAACCAGGATGCAAAAGAAACAGGTCGATGTCGTCTTCGCGCAGGTCGTGGCGTTCCAGTAGGCGACGGATTGAGGGCGGCACCTCGCGTACAGCGTTTTTCAATATCGCGCTGCCGTCCATGACGAGTCGACCCGCGTAGTGCGCGGCCGCCGCGGAGCCCGGCCTGGTGCCAAACCCGGCATCGACGAGTCGATACCCCGGTCCACTCCTACACAGGTAGGTCACAGTGAAGGCATCGCCAAAAATCATGGCCGTGTCGCGATCGGAGAGATCAATGCACCTGGAAAGGGGGTCACAGGTAAAGATCAAAATATTGTCAAATTCGAACCGGTCCGCGAGGGATGTGGCGACAGCCAATGCGTGAGCAAACCCGGCGCATCCGTGTGAAAGGTCGAATGTCATACACGAGGCGGGTAACTCCAGCAGCTGGTGGATGACGGCAGAGGTGTGGGGCATCGGGGAATCGGGGAATTGCGTATTCAGGCAGACCAGTTGTAAGGAATCCTTGTCGAGTCCAGGCAGTTTTCGCGCCAGATCGGTGAACGCCTCGACGCACAGATCGCTGGCCCGTTGGTCCGGTTCTTTGACCGCTCGCGTCACCACTCCGATCTTGCGTCGCATGAAATCTTCGTCAACACCGAAGCCCGACAGGAGGGGTAGGTTCGGTTGGCGTGTCGGCGGGATGTGCACACCAATGCGCGCGATGCGGAGCTCGTCTCCTGCCGATGAGCGCATCTGAATCACCCTGCCTGCGCGTTCACGCGAAAAATCGGGAAATAGCTGACTATGCGACCCGCGGTGTAATCATCTGCTAGCCGCGGTATTTCGGTCCAATCGTAGACGTCGGTCGGCATCGGTGGACCCCACCCGTGTTCAACGGCGTAGTCCACCGCGGCGCGCCCTTCATCGTAACGAGCATAGTGGGTGAAGACGTGCACGTGTCGGTTTTGGCATTCAATTGGACGAGACAACGGGAAGACCGTACGAAGTTTCCAACCACACGTCGTGATGACACCTTGTCGGGCCAGTGCCCTCAAATTGGCGGTGGGGTGAACCCCAAGGTTATCGATGAGTATTGATACGCCTTGGCCGTTAGTCCGTTCACGAACGGTGGCGAGGAAGTCCTCTTCGAGGTGCCCCGCCCGGAAGGCCGTGCGGTCGATGGCATCGATGCCCAAAGAGCGTGCTTCCGCTAGGCGTTCGGGTCGTGATGCCATGATCGCAACTCGGCATCCGGCGGCGCGCGCGAGGCTCAGCTCCGCCAGCGCCACACCTCCGCCCCAGGCCCACACATGAACATCGGCCGGGTCAATCTCAGGCATTTGCACTCGAAAGCATCCCCAGGCAACCCGCCAATTCGCCCACGCCGTGACGTACCGCGCTGAGAACGCCGCCCACTGCTCCAGAGAAAGTGGCGATGAGGCGGGAATGGGAATGATTGTTTGAGACTCGCGCAAGATCGTCTTGGCGGCCAGGACGCCTATGGTTCCCGGTGCATCGTAGCCGAAGGCCCAAATGGTGTAGCCGTACTTGTCGGAGACACCATTGGGAGCCACGATTCCGAAATCACCAGGAGCGAGGCGGGAGACGGCCGAACCGACGTCGAGGACCCGGACGACTCCCGCGTTGCCGAGGACTACTCGGTCTTCTCCGCGGAGTTCACAGACATCGATGGGGCTCCGCCGTATTGCATGGTCCATGTTGCCCTCCCATGAACCATAGAGCGGTTCGACGAGGACGTCGTGCGGCCCCGGCGCGGGCAGTTCGATTGTTTCGAGCTTCAATGGCGAAATCTCGTCGGCGCCCGCGCCGCCTCGATACAGGACCCAGGCCGATGTCGTCAGCGCCGTCGCGGATTGCATAGGCGTTGGGCTTTCGCTACTCGTCGTCATCGCGTACTGGACAGGGTGATGCCGCCCATCGCGCCCTTGTCAAGATCGTCGGAGGCGGGCGGAAGCACGAGACCCAATCCGCTTGAATCGCGTGCACAAATCGCACCTCAGCACCCATCTGTCCCCCGGAATGGCCAACGTAACAGCACAGACAACATAGCCGCGGGTGTCCCAAGTGTCCAGGGAACGACGAGATTCACGAAGTCTGCCCGCGAAACACCCGGAGTTCTTTCGCAACTCCGAGGCCGAGCTTTATGCTGCGGCGTCGAGTTGCAAGGGCACATAGCGCGAAAATTTGCTTGCTGGAAAACCTTTGACGCTGGGTCCGCAACGACGACGCGGCGGTCCGCAATGTTTCGCATGCGGCCGACCAAGATGACCCGGGATATCGCCGCCAGCTCAACGCCTTACCGCGCAGCAACCGTTTGCCCGCCTCCCGGAGCATCGCCACACCGGCGTTGGTGATGGGCTTCGTCGACGACGTGATCACCCTGCCCAACGGCAGCTATCTGCAGATTCCCGGTCAACCGCTTACGCACAGTCCTCGCTTCGCGGTGGCCAACGCGCGCGTTCAGCGCCGACCGCGGCATCAACCTATTCGCCCACCCGTATCAGCAGGTCACAGCCATGCTAGTCAGCAACGCGGAACCCTGTTGCCCAGGGACGGGCTCTCGATAAAGACGTCGTTATGAACTGTTCGCGCCCTCGGGATCAACCAAATCGAATACCCATCCCGGGTTATCGGAGGCTTCATCCTCAGGGGATTCGTATCGAACCTCAACCGGGGCACCACGACTAATCGCACCCGATTCGTAATCGATCACGCTCGCCGCTTTGGCGTGAACAATGGCGCCATGTTGATCGTCAAGCGTCACACTGGCTGTCACGGTCGGAGCCGGCTGTTCCGGATCGTTCGGATTATCCGGATCACGGGCCGGAAAATGGACAGACCAAATCAATATTTTTCCGGGCCCAGGCACCGGCTTCGACGCTGATTCCACCTCAGTAGTCGATTCCACCTCAGCGGTCGATTCCACCTCAGCGGTCGAAGCCTCTGGATCGGCCCCTCCTGTTTCCGTTGCCATGGTGCTCGACCTTAGCAATTCCGCACAGCGATGAGCAGAGGATCGACCCGGCAACTTGTTACCACCGCGGCCCGACACATGGTCGGATATCCGGCGGCGTGTTCAGGTAGGGCTGCGAGCGGGTGACCGCAGACGGTTTTGTGGAGTTGGTCAGTGGCGTCTGCGATTTAGAGAATTCTCATGAAAGATTTTCGGGGTTTCTGAGACTGCAGGCCGATGTTGGTCCTATTTTGGGATATGGGGAAAATCTTGACTCACGCGACGCAACATGCGGGTATGTCTGCGAGCACGGTGTCGACGCTGCTGCGGTCTCTGCAGATGAATACGGCGCCGGCGAGCGCACAAAAAGTCGCCTTGCACGCTTGGCTAAGCGAGCATCCGCCAGGCCCGGAATTGCGAGTCAGCCTGCGCCGCAACGGGTTCGGCATGCTCCTTAGCCGAGGTCAGGGTAACGACACCCCAGGATAAACTGACCAACGACAAGCAACGGCGAGACCCGGCGTCTGGCCCGAAATCGATGTGAGCCGGCGCCACAACGGATTTCGCAATGATGATTCCTAATGCTCAGGTGTGCGGCCACCGACTGGGAGCTTGTCAGCGGTGGCGAGAGGAATTTGTCGCTTGGTCTACGGTTCACCGTGCTCGGCTGGGGGCGAGCACTCCGGAAGCCGGTGCAGCGCGTCGGGCTGCTTGCCCGCCACCTGTAGGTGGCGCCACCCATCCGCTGCGGTGGCAAGGCCGATGGCCAGCTCGTTGCCCTCCGCGCTGTCCGGGTCCACGAGAAGCCGCAGTTCTTTCGAATCGACGAACAACATGGCGTCATCGGCGGAAAGCTTCCAGGACTGGCCATCGGTGGGCCATCGGCCACCGACGAGCCGGATGTCGCCACGGCCACTCTCCTCGCCATTGCGGTCCTGCGTCGCGACGCAACTAACCCACAGTTTCGCCGGCACCGGACGGAAGTACACCGCGAGGCGCTGCCGGTTGAGGTCGACGTCGACCGGTATTCCGATCGGAGGCAGCGATGTGCCCTCAGGACGGCTGTTCAGCGATTTCTTGACCTGACGGGACCCGATTCCGGCGCCGAACCAGTCGATCGTCAGCACGGTGGTGAAGTACTGGGCGATCGCCAGGCTCAGCAGACCGCCCCCACCGAGCACCCCCACTCCCGCGGCCCCAGCCGCCCAGGTGACCGGGAGGGCAAGCAGACCGCCAACGGCCGCGGCACCGGCAGCCGCAGCGGCCTTACCGGCTGCCGTCAGGCTGAAGTCCGGATTCACCTCTGGCTCGGGTGGGTTCTGTGCCGGCCGCACCCCCACCGTTTGCGGTAGTTCGTCGAACCGCTCGCGGACCCGCTTGACTTCTGCCTCGTAATCCTGGTCGCTGAGGCTGCCTGTGCGCTTCTTGTCGCCGGCCGTGCTCAGCGCCTGCTCAAGACTATCGATGGTTTCGAGGGTTTCCGGGTCGGCTGGCCAGTCCTCCTCATCCTTCGGGTCGCGCGGTATGGCGTCCAGGCCCATCTCATAGGTCACCTTGAACGTGGCCTTGAAGTCGTAGAGCGTGCTTTCGGCACTTACCGTGCCGTCGATCAATAACCGGCCATCGCGGGTTCGCGGCACAATATCGGCGCCCAGGGCGTCGAGGCTGCGGTCTTGGCCGCCGATGTTGATGGCCTTCGGACCCTCCAGGAGGCAAGGCGCGTCGGCGGCGAAGTCGGCCTCGTCAAGGCCAAAACTTCTCATCACGGTGTCACGGACCTGTCGCAGGATGCTCCACCCGGTGACGGCCAGTCCCGTCTTCTCGTGGGGGTTTTCGGCGAGGATCGACGCCGGCAGCTCCTCGCCCGGCGGCAGCGCGCGCAGCGTCTGCAGCTGTACCACCAAAGATTCGTGGGTGGCCTCGCCGACGTCCTCGCCGACGTCGAAGCGCTGCACGATAGCGTCGATGGCCTTGACTGTGCTGTCGTCCTGCGCTTCTGGGTCGACGTCCACCGGCGAAGGCAATATGTTCACGATGCCGTCGTCGCCCATCTTGGCAACCTCGGGGCGGACGGCATCGGCGATCTGGGCGGCCAGCGAGTCGAGCACCCGGCTTCTCGCCTCATCGTCGTCGAGGCCGGGATGCTGGAGCTTTTCCAGGTTCACCATCAATTCCCCGGCGATGCTGTGCGTTATCCAATGCGCCTCGGCATAGTCCAGTTCCCAGCTGATCCGCGGATCCTGTCCGATGAAAGCGATACTGCCGTCGGAACGGCGCTCGATGTGCGGACCGAACAGCCGCGCGCCGTAATCGCCGGACGGCGGGGCCGCCACCAGCGCCGGAGCATCCTGGGCAGCGAAGTTAAGTGCGATGGTCTGCTTGCCCGGCTCTATGGTGTGCGGCTCGAGCTGATCGTGAATCGTTAACCGGCCGAACAGCGGAATCTCGTTGTAGGAAATCTCGCGCGACTCGCCGGCACGCGGACCGTCCGGGATGGTGATCGCGACCGGCGGCAGCGGCACCAGCGGGATACAAGTAACCGAGTCGATGACAATTTTCGAGTCGAAGACCGCCAGGTCGATCGCGAAGTGGCGCAAGGGATCACGGGCTTCACCGGCGCCCTCTTCCTGCCACAACCGCCGATGCGAATCGAGGATGAACCAGACACGATCCAGCGTGAGATCGAGAGTGGCCGTCGCCGAGTAGCCGGTCCCGTCGACCGACTGCGTGTACTTGTCGCCGCTGAAAATGCCGACTGTCTGATCCTGGACGCGTTCACGATGAATTTCGATGATCGTGTCGGGGCGATGCATATCAAACTCCAGTGCTTGGCGTCGGCGGGTCCGGTGAGTCGGTGCCAGTTGGCGTTCAAGCGGGTTGCTTGCGGCCGTTGTACCCACATACCCACAAAGCCCACCCTGAGTCAGGATTTGGGCGCCAGGCAGCCGCTAACGTGCGTCAAGCTTGGACAGCGGACGCCGCGCGATGGTACGTCCAGTGACGACCTTTGCCGCGATTTCGGCTAGCCGGATCATCCCGCAATAGGTCGATGGGTTGAGCAATGTCGGCCACTTGCTGCGCGCCAGGTGTTCGGTCAGCGGTCGGCCGGCGAACCGGTCGCGCAGCCAGCGCAGCGCCATCGGGGCGGACAGGGCGTGCAGCAGCACGTGCTCGCTGAAGCCGTCGCGGTGATAGGTGACCGCTCCCCCGCCGGCCCGATAGGTTTCGGCCAGCGCGTCGATGTCTGCCACGTTGATGATCTTGTCGTTGACGGCCTGCACGATCAGCACCGGAGCCGCCGGCGCGGCGGTTCCCAGCCGCATGGCATCGAGGATCTGCTGCACCTCGGGCAGTTCCCACAGTTCATCCAGGGTCAGGTCGATGAAGTTGTTGATGTCCTTGTTCTTCAACCCCAGCACCGCGCCCGCCGTCGTCATCTTTTCCAGCTTGGCCAAAATGGCTTTGCCCTCGTCGGTGGCATGCTGCTGGACGAGCCGCTCGACATCCGGGTAGGTCTTTGCCAAAGCCGCGATCACCATCGCCGGAAGCCCAGCCCAAAACGTGGCGTTGAGTCGGCGGCCGACGTTGCCGGGATCACCGACGGGTGAGCCCAGGACGGCGCCGACGAGGTTGAGCTCGGGTGCGTAGGCACTGCCTACCTCGGCGGCCCATGCCGAGGCGAAACCGCCGCCGGAATACCCCCACAGGCCCACCGGTGCCGAGGACGACAGCCCCAGGCGCCGGCAGTTGAGCGCGGCGCGCGCACCGTCGAGAATCCGGTAACCAGGTTCATACGGCGCCCCCCACATGCCCCGACGGCCCTCGTGATCCGGCACCGACACCGCCCACCCCTCCGCCAGTACGGCAGCGATCAGCAAGAGCTCGATCTGCGCCAACGCACCGACCGCCTTGGCGGCGCGCCGCAGGGCATATGACGGAAAACACCGCTCCGCCACCGCGTCGATCGCACACTGATACGACACCAGCGGGCAGATCAATTCCGGATCGCGCCGCACCGGCACCAAGACGGTTGTCACCGCGGCCTCGGGACCGCCGTTCAAGTCGGTGCTTCGGTACAGCAGCTGCGTTGCAGTGAATCGCTGCGGTATCAATCCGAGAAATGCCAGCTCGACGCCTCGGGAACGCAGCACGGTGCCCGGTCGGGCCTGCTCGTATCCGGTCGGTGGGTTATAGAACGGATCCCGGCTCGGCAGCAGCGGACGCTCGCCGCGGCGCACCTCCTCATGCGGAGCGCACTCCATCGGTTGAACTTCGGCCGGCTGCGTCACACCGCCAGGATCTATCGGCGAACTCCCCTCCCGTGACCCGTTCGCATTGTTACCGAAAAGCGTGGTAACTGTGGGCATTCGTACCCGAAACTCACCCAACCAATCGCCTCACACCCCGGACCGGCCGCTAAAGAGCGCGAGCAGACGCAAAAGCACCCAAAACCGGGCGGTTTTGGGTGCTTTTGCGTCTGCTCGCGCGCATGCGCTTTTAGGGCTTGGCTTCGCGCCATCCCCGCTCGAATGGCAACCGCCACGCGTTGGGCGCGATCAATTGATGAATGGCGTTGGGGCCCCACGTACCGGGCTGGTATATCTTGGCCGGCGGCGGGTCGTCGAGCAGTTCCTGCGAACGCTCCCACAACGATTCGATGCCCTCCGCGGTGTTGAACAGCGTGTGATCGCCCCGCATCGCATCGAGGATGAGCCGTTCATAGGCCTCCAGCACATCGACGACGGTGTCGATCTCCTGGGAGGAAAACTGCATGGACATCTTGTCGAGCTTCATGCCGGGACCTGGCCGCTTGCCGTAGAACGACAGCGAAACCTTCGAGTTGTCGGCGAGGTCGAAGGTGAGGTGATCGGGGCCTTGGGTCCCCACCCCCGACCCCGGCGGGAACATGGTCCGGGGCGCCTCCCTGAACGCGATCGAGATGATGCGGATGCCCTCGGCCATCTTCTTGCCGGTACGAAGGTAGATGGGTACGCCGGCCCAGCGCCAATTGTCGATGCCGACCTTGAGCGCGATGAACGTCTCGGTGTCGGAATCCTTTGCCACTCCGGACTCTTCGCGGTAACCGGTGTACTGGCCGCGCACCACATTCGAACACTTGACCGGCAGCATCGACCGGAAAACCTTGTTTTTCTCTTCGCTGATCGCAAACGGTTCCAGCGCCGTCGGCGGCTCCATCACCACGAACGCCATCACCTGGAACAGGTGGGTCACGACCATGTCTTTGTAGGCGCCGGTGCTTTCGTAGAAGTTCGCCCGCTGGTCCAGGCCCAGGGTTTCGGGAATGTCGATCTGGATGTGGTCGATGAAGTTGCGATTCCAGATCGGCTCGAATAGGCCGTTGGCGAAGCGGAACGCCAGGATGTTCTGCGCCGCTTCCTTTCCCAGGAAGTGGTCGATACGGAAAATCTGGGATTCGTCGAATGTCTGATGCACGAAGTCGTTGAGTGACACAGCGCTGGCCAAGTCGGTGCCGAACGGCTTTTCCATCACCACCCGGGAGCGCTCGACGAGGTCGGCGTCGCGCAGCATGGCGATGACGTCGCGCGCCGCCTTCGGCGGGACCGACAGGTAATGCAGTCGACGGACCTTCGGTCCCAGATTGGTTTCGGCCTCAGCGACCGCGGCGGCCAGTGCTTCGGGTCCGGCACCCTGCGGGACGTAGGTGACAATTTTTGCGAAGTCGGCCCACTGTTCGGGCGTGAGCTTGTGGTGGCCGAACGAGTCGATTGCATTCTTGGCGAGGTCCCGGAACTCGTCGTCGGTGAAGTCTTCCAGCGACGTCGCGACGATTTGGATATCGGGCGCAAGCTCGGACTGATCCAAGTAGGCCAGGCCGGGGATCAGCTTGCGTTTGGCGAGATCCCCCGTCGCGCCGAACAGGACGATGACGTGCGGGTCGAGCGGGTCATAGCCGTGGCGGCGCGGCCGTGCGTCCGGGCCCGGGTATGCGATTGTCTGCGGTTTCTTGGTAGCCACTCCCGCGATACTTCCACCGCCGCGTCGAGTCCGCAGCACCGATGTCGCATCGGTGGTCGATCTCCCCGGAATCAGTTCCTTCGAAGAATCACGCGATGACCTTCTGCTATCCGGGTACGACACGCCGGTGGCCTCGACGGGCACTCCGTCGGCGGGCTGGCCGCTACCAAGCGACACCTAATCCATGGCAGACATCAAACGGGACCGCCGTATGCGACGGTCGCGTCACTCCCTGCCGCGGCATCCGCTTCAGTCGCGCGGCCGGGCCGGACATTGGCGGCGTAAATACGGATGCCGTCGATCATTCGCTGCAGCGTGCGCGTCAGGAACGGATCCGCATCGGGATGGCTGTCCAGGACCGGCTGTAATCGCTTCACCCAGTCACATCGGCAGTCCGGGCGTGACCCAATCACCGCCGTCGTAACCCAAATCCGCCCGGCAACGTCACCGTGATGATCATTGTCGGTAACTCCTCAACTGTTGCGCTGCCATCTGTGCTGTCTGAAATGTGAAGTAGTGCTGACGCAGGGTGTGACCGTTGTGTTTGACTGCCCATACTTGGGGGCGAATCTCGATAATGGCGGTCATTGGTCTAGCTCATCTCTCACTCGTTACTCGGCTGGGGCCTTGTATCAACCATCGGCGGGGCGCAGATCGGATGGGGATGCCGCCTTTATCCCCGGTACTGGCAAGGACAGGCTTAGGCTCGAATGATGGCGATGGAGGCGAACGCGCTGGGTGATTACCTGCGTGCGCGGCGCCAGCAGGTGTACCCCGAGGAAGTCGGGCTGGTTCCCGGCGCGCGGCGACGCGTCGCAGGTTTGCGCCGCGAGGAGCTGGCAATGCTGGCGGGCATCAGCGCCGAGTACTACCTGCGACTGGAGGTGGGCCGCGACAAGAATCCGTCAGCTCAGGTTGTTGAGGCGCTCGCGCGGGCCCTGCGGCTGGACGTCAAAGCCACAAGGTATCTGCACCAACTGGCCAACCCGCTGATCAGCCGCTGGGATCACTCCGCCCTAGAGGCAGTGGCCGAGTCGTTCGACGAGCTGATCGATCAGTTACCGTTCCCGGCAATCGTGGCCAGCAGATACCAGGATGTCCTGGCCGCAAATCCGCTCGCCCGCGCGCTGTCACCAGGATTCACACCAGGACAAAACTTCCTGCGCTGGCGCCTCTTAGACCCTCTTAGACCCCGCCGCCCGGGAGTTCTTCGTTAATTGGGACGAGATGACCGACGTCGGGGTGAGCGGGCTGCGGGAACTCGCCGGTACATGTCCGGATGATCCTCGTATGCAGTCGTTGATCGCTGAATTGTCCGCTGCCAGCGCACGTTTCCGCGAAGTTTGGGCGCGCGCGGATGTGGGTTACCGAAGGGGAATCTGCCACATGCGTCATCCCCAAGTCGGCGACCTTTATCTATACCGGAACCTGCTCAACGTTCCGTATGGTCCTAAGGCCGATGGGCAGCACGTGATCACGTATCGCGCCGAGCCCGGCAGCGACTCCGCCAGAGCGCTCGAGGAACTCCGGTCGCTGTCGGCCCCCGCGTGCTGACGCACGTTCCAAGCGCAACCGTAAACGGCGCCGAGGCGCATGGTCGGAGTCTCATTACCGTTCACAGCACGCCTCAAGATCATCGCGACCACGCACCCACCCACTCGACAGAAGTGAGGCGTCCAGCGCCATGACCGCTTCCACTTCGCGGCGGCGCCACTGGGAGGCCTAGTGGATGTTGTAAAACGATTTGACGTTCTGGTGCAGCTTCTTATACATCGGCGGGGCCTCGTAGGCGTCGGTGACGACTTCGATGTAGGACGCGCCATCGGCTTGCTCGGCTGTCTTTAGCGCGTCGTCGAGCACGCCGCAGCTGCGCACACGGGCGTTGAACCACCCCTGGCAACCCATGGCGTGGGGAAGCTCGGCATAGCTCCAGGCCGCGATGTCGTTGTAGGCCAGGGCCATGTCCTTGCACAGCATGCGCTCGCTGAGATAGCCGGAGTTGTTGAGCACGAGGACAATCGGGCGCAGCCCGTGCCGACCGAACTGGCTGATCTCCTGGACGGTCATCTGATGCGCGCCTTCCCCGGTCATCAGAATCACCCGACGATCCGAAGCGCCGACCGCCGCGCCGAAGGCCGCCGGGGTCGCCCATCCGATTGACGCCCAAAGGGTTTGGTTGTGAAACTCAGCGCCTTTGGGCAGTTGCGCAAACGCCAAACCCAGCGACGAGGTTCCGGTGTCGGTGATGATCACGTCACTGGGCCGGAAGAAGCCTGCGCAGCGCGGGTAGAGGGCGTCGGCGGTGATCGGGTCCTCACCACCACCCACGATCGGGCCCAGCGTCTCCGGTGCGATGGCCGGCCGCTGAGCGCGTTTGGTGACACGCCCCGGCAGTTGCGCCAGAATCTCGGCGATCTCCACGTTGCGGTACACCTTGGGGCCCACGGTGACGCGATGATGGTCGATGTTGATCGTCTTGGCCGGCTCCAAGCGAACGGTGTGCCCCGCGGTGTTGCCGTCGGTGAGCATGGCGCCGATCAGCACCACCACATCGCACGACTCGACGAACGCGCGCACCGGCTCGCCCATCAACCGGCCGGCGTACATGCCGATGTAGCCGGGGTGGTCCTCGCCGAGCACCGACTTATCGGCAAACATCGTCGCAAACGGCAAGCACGAGGCGTCGAGGAACGCCCCCGCCGCAGCCTGCAGACCGAGACGCCGCAGCAGCAACCCGGGCAGCACACACGCCTGCCCGGCGCCGTTCAGCGCCGCGGCAACCGCGTCGGCCGCGGCCGCCAGCGACTCGGGATCACTGATCGGCACGCTCACTGCTGGCGCGCCTCCGAGCACGGGCATGTCCGCGACGTCGCTGGCAATCGCCATGTACACCGGCCGTCGATGGTAGAGCGCCGCGGCGATCAGTCGCTCGGTCTCCGCCGCCACGTTCTGCGGCGTCATGACCGCGCTCGCGCACACAATGGGCTCGGCCATCCTGTGGAACAGGTCGAATTCCCCGGTGCCCAGCGTGTGGTGCACCAGCGCGCGCCCCTCCTCCGTCGCCAGGTTGGGGGTGCCGACCAAGTGAAACACCGGCAGATGCTCGGCGTAGGCACCCGCAATGGCGCTCATCGCGGCCAGTTCGCCCACGCCGTAGGTTGTGCACACCGCGCCGACCCCGCGCATCCGGGCATACCCATCAGCGGCGTAACCGGCGTTGAGCTCGTTGCAGCATCCGATCCAATTGACCACCGGGTGCTCGGCGATCGCATCGTTGACCGGAAACGCGTAATCCCCGGCGACTCCGAAGACGTCGTCGACGCCGATCTCGTTGAGCCGCCTCAAGACATATTGAATGACGGTTTCAGCCATGAGGTACTCCGTAGGTAGTTGTTAGATATGTTGTAGCGCTTTGCTTTCCATCACTGTTGCCAAAATCCAGGAGATCGCCGACCATCAGATCGAAGTCTCCTTCGGCCGGCGGTTGCTCCACCACGACACCGGCGCCGTATTCCAGGGGATGGGAGACATGGCAGGTGTGCAGCCCGCATGCCGCAGCCGCCAGCTTCATGAACCCGCACCGCCGCTCCACGTCCAAACGCACGATGTCGGGGCTCAGCCTATCCCGGGTTCCTTGCCTGAATCTGTGAGAATTCTGGGTGAACACGCGATTGTGCAGCAGGACCACCTACCAGGGCATGCGGGCGGCCCACTACACCGCCCGCGCGCCCGCCTGCGCGTGAACCGCGCAGCCCAAACACGCGGCACCGCAGTCGAACTCGACACCCTACCCGGGCTACCGGGGCGGAAAGTCGCCGAGGCTGGCCCAGAATTCGCTGCGCGACAACGCGGCCCGACTCGTACACCAACCTAGGTGGACCCAACCCCGCGAGCAGCGGATTCAATGGTTTCCCACCGTTTGCTCAACGCCTGTCCAGCACAGTTAGCCGCATCAAAAGAGGCTCGTGGCACTGGCCGTCGCGATCACCTAGCTGAAGTGAAAGTGATGAGGACCGATCGTCCGCCACGTCGCGCGGGCTTTTCACCAGTGATGTGGCGGGGTGAACCGGCCGCGGGCCGAAAGCGCGCGGCCACGAATGGGAGGAAGCGCGATGCTTTTACTGACCGATGGTCCTCAGGATCAGCGAGGCGCCGAAATGGGCGTGGCCCGCCGCGAAGTACTGGGCCACAGATGACCGCACGCAGCAACCTGTCGAGGGTGCACCATCCAGATCTAAGCGCGGGTCGCGCGCATATTGGCCGCCGCTACGCTCTTGACGACGGCACTCCGGTCGAGGTTGTCGAAAACGGCCCGAGCTTGGCCGGTCGGTTCGCCTGGCTCGGTGCGCGGCTCACTATCCGTCCCGTGGTGGCAATCGGTAGCCGAGTGTCGTTCATACCCTGGCCCTGGGGCCTGGTCGACCGCGCCGCTCGAGCGTTGCCGCCCATCCCCGGCACGGTTCGCACCACCGTGCATTTGCCGAACTGCGCCGCTCAGTTCGTCCGCGCCAAGGACGTGCTGCCCGCCGATGGCACGCGTCGCGTCGTCGTCTACTTCCACGGCGGTGGATTCCTGACCTGTGGGGCCAACACGCACGCGCGGCTTGTCACGATGATCTCGCGCTACGCCGATGCGCCCGTGCTCGTAGTGAACTACCGCATGATGCCCAAGCATTCGCTGGGTCAGGCGATCGACGACTGCCACGATGGCTACTACTGGCTGCGCGAGTTCGGCTACAGGCCGGAGCAGATCGTGCTCGCGGGCGATTCGGCAGGAGGCTACCTCGCTTTGGCGCTGGCCGAGCGGCTGCTGGCCAACGATGAGCAACCGGCAGCCATGGTCTCGATGTCGCCGCTGATGCAGCTGGACGACGATCCGAAAAAGTCGCATCCCAACATCCATTCCGATGCGATGTTTGCGGGCAGAGTCTTCGGTCGCTTGGTCGGCCTCATCGCCAGGGCTGCCGCCCGCCATGCCATCGACGGAAAACCCGAAGACGTGTTCGAGCCGCTCGACCATGTTGAGCCAGGACTCCCCAACACTCTCATCCACGTGTCGGGGTCGGAGGTCTTGCTGCACGACGCGCGCTTGGCGGCGCGCCGGCTGGCGAACGCCGGTGTGCCGGTCGAATTGCGGGTCTGGCCCGGACAAATGCACGTCTTCCAGCTGTGTTTCCCCTTCGTCCCGGAAGCCATTCGATCACTGCGCCAGATCGGCGCATACATCCAGGAGGCCACTGGATAGCCGGCTGCCGCTCAAGATTTTTCGGTTCGGTTGAGCTCGGCCCAGAGCGCTTCGTAACAGTGAGCCGCCGCGCTGCCCGGAGCAAACGCGGTCACCGGTGATCGGTGCACAGCCATCTGCTCGATGATCGACAACGACGGGATGGCCGTGGTCAGAATTCCCGGTCGCTCCACGGCGAGATGCTCCATCACCTCGTGATGAAGTCGCTTGCGCCGGTCCAGCATCGAAAAAAACGCATACACCCGCGGCCGTCTGCCGTCGAAATCACTCACAAACTTCACGAGCTGTTCGAACGTGCGCACCGACAGCGTCGTCGGGATGATCGGCACCAACAATGTGTCGACCGCGTGCAGAACGTTCTCCGACAGCAGCGAAATGCTCGGCGGGCAGTCGAGAAAGACGACGTCGTATTCGCCGTCGAGCTGTCGCAGTAGCTCGCGGATCCGGTGGGTCGGCCGTTTCGAGTTCTCCAGCTGCAAATCCATGTTGCGGTAGCTGAAATCCGCCGGCACCAAGTCGAGACGGTCGAAATCGGTGCCCTTGATCGTGTCGTCAAGCGATCGTGTGCCCCGCACCAGCGCCTTGCTACCACCCTTGACCTTGGGCTTCACCCGGAATAGGTACGTCGCCGCACCCTGTGGGTCGAGATCCCACAGCAGCGCATGACGGCCGTCCCGCGCGGCCAGGTGAGCGAGGTTTACCGCAGTCGACGTCTTGCCGACGCCACCCTTGATGTTGTACGTCGCGTAGACCTTCACGAACGCACCAGCGTCTTTACCCGGGCCCGATTCTTCTCCGCGATCAGCGGCTGCAACCGGTCGACCAGCGACGCCCGCGCACGCAGCTGTTGCGCGTCGCGCTGGGCGGCCGACTCTCCCATCGCGAGCACGGTTTCGGGCGGAGCGGCGCCCTCCTGCATCATCGCCGCGGCGAATTCGCGGACGGAGTCCCGTTGCACTTCGCCGTCTTGGAAGTCGCCGAGGGTGTCCTGCACTGCCTTGAGCTCCTTGATCAGCGAGCGGTGTGGCTTGTCTGCATGCAGCGGGCGAAATACCTCCAGCAGATAGCGCAATTCCTTGCACCGCTTGCGCAATGCATGCACCTGCTCGCTCGGCGAGTCGGCGGTTATCCGTTCGCCGTGCCGCACGACCCGTCGGAAAGCCCGCTGGACCCGCGCGCCGGCCAGCGTCGCGACCGGCGGGCCCTTATCTGCAGCGTCGGCGGCTTCGGCGTTGGAGGCCTCGCCGCTGGAGGCCGCCTGCACCAGCGCCGCACGCCAGCCGTCCATCAACCGCGCGAAACGGCGAGACCGGAGCCCGCGCACCAATCGGCGGCGTTCGACAGCCCGATGGCGAATCAGGAACGAGCGGAAGGGATCCAGATCGTGCGGGTTGGCCAACGCGAGGTGGGCTGCCATATCGTCGAGGTCCAGCAGATACACATCGAGGTCGCGTACCCCCGAAGTCAGATCGCCCAGCCACTTGAAATCCGGCGCGTAGCGGGCAGCGAGATTGTCCGGCAGCACGTCACCGGTGAGCTTGAGAATCGAGCGGGTGCGCCGCACCGCCACCCGAAGGTCGTGCAGGAATTCGGTGTCGATCGCCGTGATCGCGCCCTCCACGTTGTCGGCGATGTTGTCCGCGAAATGCAGGAGCACCGTCGCAATCGCCACCGCGGCCGGCGTCTCCGGCCGCAGCGGCACGCTCGCACTCACGTCGTAGTCGCCGGGCTTGCGTCTCGCGTTGGCCAGCGCGTCGTCGTACGGCGTGGTTGTCAGCGGGGTCAGTCCATCAACGCGAGGCAGCTGGCGGGAGATCCAATCACCCGCCGCGTCGTACCCGCGTAGCGGCTGCACCAGCACCCGGTTGGTGCCGTCATCGTCGTTCTCTATCACCAGCCGGGCGACCGTCTTCTCGTCGCTGTTAAGCACGCGGCTCTCCCGTGCAATGCGGTGCACCGTGGCGACCGGCAACAATGCCCGCGGAGCCACGATCGGCGCGAGCGCGTCGCGCAGTAGCCCGCGGGGCATGTCCGCTGCGTGTGCCGGCCAACCCCGCGCGGGTAGCGAGCTCTGCAGTTGGGAACCGTCCGGCAGGTGCGCGACCAGTGGGCCGTCGTCGGCGTACTCAAGCGAGATCCCCGCGGCGTGCAACCGCCAATCGAACGTATCGAGCCAGGTCTGTGCGACCACCCGTTCCGGTCCGGCGGTCACGGCGAATTTCGGCCGTAGCGCCGCATCGAGAACGTCGACCGCAACTGTGTCGTGCGTACTGAAAGTGTGCGACCGCGTGGTCACAGGTAACCTCCGGTGAGGCGGGGGCGTAATTGCCTGTCCAATAAATAGACAGATGATAGCCACCAAAGGTTAACCTTACATTCACTTGTGGGATCCGTGCGTAAATCGCCCGGCGGGTTCTATGCGCCGTCGCGCCAGGTCAGCATCGCTTCGAGCCCGCAGAATTCATAACCGTTGCGGTCGGGATGGATCTCGGTGGTGAACAAGGTGACGCCCTCATCGACAAAGGCGTCGGCGGTCTTGGCGTCGATCCACGCCATCGCGCGTTCGATGCCGGCCTCGTCGCGTCCGGCGTCGGTCGCGAGCCGCTTGAGAAGTTCGTTCTTGCGACGAAATTCTTCGAGCGGCTCAAAGCTGTGCCAGATGTCGGCATGCCGCGCCGCGGCGGGAATGGTGCGCCGTTCCCCGCCGCCCCCGATCAGGATCGGGATGTGACGCACCGGTCCGGGAGTCAAATGGCCAAGCCGGTGTTGGATGCGCGCCAAGCCTTCCTCGAACTCGTCCATCCTCGACCTGATGCTGCCGTAGTCGTACCCGTAGACGATGAAGTCTTTCGGATACCAGCCGGCCCCCAGCCCCAGGATGAGTCGCCCTCCGCTGATGTGGTCGACGGTGCGCGCCATGTCCGCGACGAGGTCGGGGTTGCGGTACGGGATGCCGGTGACGAGCAGTCCGATCTCGGCTCGGTTGGTGATCTCACCCCAGGACGCAAGGGCGGTCCATCCCTCGAAGTTGTTGACATCCGGTTGGTCGTCGTGGAGCTGCGGACCGCCGTCGACGATGTCGACAAAGGGTTTGTGGAAGTGGTCGTAGCCGAAGATGGCGTCGGCGCCGAGCTCTTCGGCGTGCAGCACCGCTTGGCGCCACGTCTGGTAGTCCGGCGTCCCGCCCGGCCACAGCTGAACGCCGATCCTCACGTGGTTCGACCGGTCCGCGGACACCGCAGTCGGTTTGACCTCGCTCGTTGAGTCGGCCATCTGTTTGCGCGCCTTTCATTACCGTCTGCTGGTTTCGTGTCGTGCCATGAACCCGAACTGATCGTGACGCCTTGTCGGCTCACCTACGCTCAACCTGAACGAACACGCAGTTCCTTCCCTGGGCAAGTACCTACTTTTTGGGGAGCGCCGCTCCCCGTGAGGAGTCTGCGGAGCAGGAGTCGCGATGACGACGGAGTGGCGGTACCACTGCAGACCCGACCAGGGGGCCGCGTGATCGAAGTGCAGGTACTCGGACCCGACGACTGGGCGTTGTGGCGCCAGTTGCGGCTGGAGGCGCTCGCGGAGTCCGCTGCGGCGTTTCATTCGACGCTCGCGCAGTGGACCGGTGCCGGGGACACGGAGGTACGGTGGCGCGCGCGCCTGTCCGACGTTCCGCACAACATCGTGCTCCGATTGGACGGCGCACCCGCCGGGATGGTCAGCGCTTATGTGAAAGCGGACGACGTGGTCGAGCTCATCTCGATGTGGGTCGCCCCGTTCGCTCGTGGTGCTGGTGTGGGCGATGCGGCCGTGGGGGCCGTAATGACCTGGGCGAACCGGCGGGAAGTTGTGCTGTCCGTCAAGGCCGACAACCACCGCGCGATCGCGCTTTACCAGCGCCACGGGTTCCTCGACGCCGGCCAATCGCCCGACGACGCCGACGAAAGACTGATGCGGCGCTCACCTAGAGCCGAGCTGGTCTAGCGCCATCGAATGCCCTAATAGTTCGTCACAGATTCCCTTCGACATCCTCCCCCGCCTAAAGGTGCGGGATTCGCGCGTGCCGACGTCCGGCTGTCTCGGCGCTCATCACAGCACCGCCGTAAGCCGGGGGCTTTTGCGTTTGCGCCGATCGGTTCTGTCCCTTGCGGGCGCCAGGTGTCTGTGTTTCCGCGGCCTCGCCGATTACTTTCCCGGCGCCGGTCGATGTCCTGACCTTGGATCTCTCCGGGGGATTCAGTTGTGGCCAACAGCGTAACAGCCGTCGCCGACAAATCCAGACGCGCTTGTCCCCGGCCTAAGGCCGAGGCTTGCGCGCCACGCTTTCCATGGTCACTAGGGTGGCAGCAGTAGGCGAACCCGGCGCCATATCGGACTTTGGAGAGTAGTGGCCATGAACGAAATCGACGTAATGCTCTTCTGCCCGGCGCATCATCACGTCGGCAATCTGGTCAAGCACGCGACCCAGATCGGCTACAAGAAGCGAGATGGGCAGGTAGCCGCGTGGCCACCACACCAGTCGGACATGTGGTGGGAAGTGAAGTGCCCCGACGGCTGCCCCGGCATTTTCGGCGGCGCCGTCGCTCCAATCAAACAAGAGGTCGACCGGCTCGCGGCCGATCCCAGCCGGATGACCGCCCATTACACCCTGAAGCAAGTGGGCTAACAAGTTGAGACGCCCTGCGTCTGCTTTCGGGGTGGCTGCGGCCGCATAGCCGTTACCATGTTGGATCGCAGCCCGGCGACGCGCCGCTGTGAGCCGCCGATTCGGGCGGAATAGCGACGACCGTTGAACGGGAAGCATTTGAACGAATCACGCGCCTTCGCAGCCGGCCTGACCCGTCGGCGTTTTATCGGGGGAACGGCGTTGGCGGCGGCTTTCGCGGCAATGCCGCCGAATGTGCAACGGGCACTTGCCGACCCGCTGCCGCCCCAGCCCATCGAACATGTCGTGCTGCTGATGCAGGAGAACCGCTCGTTCGACCACTATTTCGGCACCATGGCCGGCGTGCGCGGCTTCGACGACCCGCACGCGGTGCGCTTGCCCAACGGTTCGTCGGTGTTCGAACAGCCCGACCCCGAGAATCCTGACGGCTACACGCTGCCGTTTCACTTGGACACCTTCACCAACAGCGTGCAGAACATCCCTTCCACCTCACACGCGTGGTCGGTGCAGCATGAAGCCCTCAACGGCGGCCGGATGGATCGCTGGCTGCCCGCACACCGCGCCGCGGACGGCGCCTACGGACCGTACGTGATGGGCTACTACCAGCGAGCCGACATCCCGTTCCACTTCGCCCTCGCCGACGCGTTCACCGTGTGCGACGCCTACCACTGCTCGGTGCTGGGCCCGACCTGGCCGAACCGCATGATGTGGATGACCGGCACCATCGATCCATCGGGAGCCGGCGGCGGGCCGCTCATCGTCAACACCGAGAGACCGGGAGGCTACTCCTGGACCACATATCCCGAACGCCTGCAAAAGGCTGGGGTTAGCTGGAAGGTCTACATCGAGATCGACGATTACGGCCTGAACATCCTCGACCTGTTCGGTCAGTACCAGCAGGCAGCCGAGGATTCCCCGTTGCACCGCAACGGGATTGCCACTAGTCCGATCGGGCAGTTCGAACAGGACGCGCATGAGGGCAGGCTGCCGGCCGTGTCCTGGCTGATTCCCAACGCCAGCGCGTGCGAACACCCGGATTACCGGCCCGCCGACGGCGCGAAGTTCATCACCGACCGGATCAACGCCATCGCCGCGAACCCGCAGTTATGGGCCAAGACCGTTTTCATCATCAACTACGACGAAAACGATGGGCTGTTCGATCATGTGGTGCCGCCGTTGCCGCCCGACGGTACCGCCGACGAATTCGTTGGCGGCAAACCGATCGGCGGTGGCTACCGAGTGCCGTGCATCATCGTCTCGCCGTGGACGGTCGGTGGCTGGGTGGCGACCGAACGGTTCGACCACACCTCCTGCCTGCGTTTCCTGGAATGGTTCACCGGCGTCCGGGAGCCCAACATCTCCGCTTGGCGCCGACGCACCTTCGGCGATTTGACCTCTGCGTTACGCCTAAACCAGCCGCCGAGCACACAGCCCGTGCAGTTCCCCGGCGCGGACGTGGAGGTGGCCCGCGCCAACGTCACCGATCAGCTGCCCAAACCCGCGATCCCGGCCAGCCCGCAGGTCCACCCCGTGCAGACGCCAGGGACCAAACCACAGATCCATTAGCCTCGTTCCCGGTGCGGTAATTGAGTTGAGGTTTTTCGGCTGATTCGGGGTCATCGGGGTGGAAAGGTGAATTGGAGGGTTCGGTTGTTCCACCGGGGCAGCCCAAGGCCGCCTTCGATACGTTGAACGTCCCGAGTAGGTCGATATCGACCACGGCTTTGAATCCGCCTGCGCTCAGATCTTTTATCGGGACGGGGAAGTTGCCGGCGGCATTGTTCACGACGATGTCGAGTTGCTTGAAGTCGCGCAGCACTTGCTCGACGACGGCCTTGACCTCATCGGGACGGCGGACGTCGCAGACGCCGTAGGCGGCCTCAATTTCCTGTTGCCGCAACGCCGCGACCGCCGCTTTCAGATTGGCCTCCTTGCGGCTGCAGATCGCGACGCGGGCACCGTGACCGCCGAACACCCGGGCTATCTGGAGGCCCAGCCCTGTGGCGCCGCCCGTCACCAGCGCCACCTTCCCCTCGAGCAGATCGGCTCGGAAAGGGCTGCGGCCGAAGGTCACCACGAACGGGCCTCTACCGGGCCGATCGAGGTCCGCGGAAATTGCTTCACGCTCCGACTAGAACACTTTCTAATACCTATGGGCAAGGCACCTAAGAGCGTCAGTACGCCGCTGATGCCTGGCTTGTGCGTGAGTGGCGTTGCAACGTAACGGTGTTCGGAGGTGTTCGGACCCGGCGGGAAATCCGTTCGGTGCCAGCGCCAGAACGCGGACGTGATCCGGTTAGTGATCGAAGGACAACGTGTTGTTTTCGTAGTCGATGTATATCGGCATCTGCGTGAAGGGGTAGTACCCGGTGTTCATCACATCTGCGCTGATGACCGACGGGTTGTTGCCCTCCACCGTGTACGAGTAGAGCACGGTATTGGTAGCGGTGTCAGAGACAGTAATCGTTGTTCCATCAGGCACGGACCCGCCCGGGAGCGCCGATTGCAAAATGGTTCCGTACACACCACCGGAATCGACGATCACGCCCGCGCCCGAAGTGGTAACCGGGGGGTTACTCGGGCTCGTTACCACATAGGTCAGGTCGGTGGTGATAGGCGCCCCGCTCACTATGGCTTTGGGGGTGGGATCCGGGTTGGGACCGAACACCAGCTGGTTGTGCGGCTCATCGACGAGCACACCCTGACTGAGGTTGCCCTGCAAGGCGGTGGCCGGGCTGATGTTGTTCGGCCCCGTCGCGTTCGCCCCAATACCCAAAACGCCTACCGAACCGTTACCACTCATAAAGTCGGCGAACGATTGCGGGAATGAAAAGAACACCGCGTCAATGGTAGTCGGCGAGGAGACGATCCCATTTCCGAAATCTATTGTGCCGTTGAACTTCATGTACAGATAGGTATCCCCGCCGCTGTAGGCACCGATACCAAACCCGGTGGGCAGCCCGAGGTGTTGTAATCCGATGTCTCTCAGTGGCATTACCAGACCTTCGGATCCGGTGTCAACTAGTAAGGGCACGCTTTGTCCGCCGTTGATCGAGGCGTTCACGATCGGCTCGGTGGTGTCGAAGATGCTCAGCGGGACGGTCCCGTCCAGGTTGCCGGTCGCGGCTTGCCCGTTGGCCCCGTTGCCGCCGAGCAACCAGCCGCCACGGCCTCCCGCACCGCCACCACCCGCATAACCGGTACCGGCCGCGCCGCCGTTGCCGCCTGTTCCGCCCACGCCGAACAGGCCCGCGTTGCCACCCGTTCCGCCGGCGCCGCCCGCCAGGGTTGCCCAGCCGGCTCCTCCCTGTCCGGCGGTCCCCCCGCTGCCGAACAGCCAGCCGCCTTGACCACCGGTTCCACCGGCTGCGCCGGCTCCGCTGGAGCCCCCGGCGCCGCCATTGCCGATCAGCCCCGCCGCACCACCGGTCCCCCCGACCAGCCCGGCGTTGGCTCCTGAGTTACTGGTATAGGAATAACCGGTACCGCCGTTGCCGTACAGCCACCCACCAGCCCCGCCATTCAGGCTCGTGGACGTCCCGTCCGCCCCGTTGCCCACCAGCGGGCGCCCCGTCAACAGCTCCCATGGCGAAAACCACTGCGACTGCGCCGCCGCCTGCAACGGTGAGGCGCTGGCCAGCTCGGTGGCCGCATACGACAACGCACCGCCATTCAACGCCTGCACAAACTCTTGGTGAAACGCGCCGGCCTGCGCGCTGAGCGCCTGAAACTCCTGACCGAACTTGGCAAACAGCCCCGTCACCGCCGCCGATACCTCGTCAGCGCCGGCAGCCGCCAGCCCGGTGGTCGGAGCGGCAGCCGCCGCATGCGCCTCTTTCAGCGCCGAACCAATATCCTCCAAACCCGCTGCCGCCGACGCCAGCGAGTCGGGAGCCACAAAGAGTTGTGGCACGCGGCCCCCCTTTGGATCAATGACCGGTCATGTGCGCCTAAACCGTATCCAGATCATGTCTGTCCATGCAGGCGTTTTAACGCACCGGTACCCGGTTACTTACAAAGTTCTGATTATCCTACGGGTCCTGACGCCGTCCACGTCACATATTGAAGACCGTCGTCCCGGTACCGCTGGGGCTGTTGCCGATGTAGACCGCGCCGTCCTGGAAGGCCCAATACCCGGTATTCATCAGGCCGTCCGAGCTGGCCGACGGGGTGCTCGTCGAATCCACCGTGTAGTGATACAACAGGTGCGTTTCGCCGCTGTCGGAGTAGACCTGAACCGTGGTTCCCGCCGGAATGGCGAGGGATGGCGGCACGGTTCCGTACACGCCACCGCAGTCGATGATCGCAGAAACGGCTTGGGTGGTCGCGCTCCCATTGAGCGCCACGTACAGGGTGGTGATCGGTGATCCGTTGAGCGAGACGCCGGTCCCCGGGTTGGCACCGAACGTCAGCTGATGGTTGGGTTCGTCGATGAGCGCACCCTGGCTGAGGGCGCCCGGCAGCGCCGTGGTCGGACTGCTGGGGCCCGGGCCCGTGGCGTTCGGCCCGATGCCCAAGACGGCATCGGCGCCGTTGCCGGACATGAAGGAGTGGAAGGTTCTGGGGAAGGAGAAGATGACGACGTGGACGGGGGTCGGCGCGGTGACGATTCCGTTCCCGAAGTTCACCGTGGTGTCGAACGTGCCGTACACATAGACCAGTCCCCCGCTGTATGCGCCGAAACCAAACCCGGTCGGCAGGCCGAGGTGCTGGAATCCGATGTCTTGCAGCGGGATAACCAGGCCTTGGGATCCGGTGTCGACCAGTGCGTTAATGGTTTTGCCGCCGTTGACGGAGAGGCCTACCACCGGCTCGGTGGTATTGACCACATTCAGCGTGATGGTGGCGTTGTTCGGTGCACCGCTGCCGGCGATCCCGTTTTTGCCGAGTAACCAGCCGCCGTGACCTCCGGCGCCGCCGAAGTTGCCGGTTGCGTCACCGCCGTTCCCGCCGAAACCGAACAGACCCGCGGAGCCACCGACCCCGCCCTGTCCGGTAGTTCCTGCCTGCCCACCGGCTCCGCCGTTACCGAACCACGCCCCGCCGCGCCCACCGGTCCCACCGTTTGCGTTGGTTCCGCCGGCCCCGCCGGCGCCCCCATCACCCATCAACCCCGCCCGGCCGCCGTTCCCGCCGGCGACCCCCGTTGTCACCGAGGAAAAGCCGGTGCCACCGTTGCCCAAGATCCACCCACCACCCGCGCCATTCGGGTTCGTGGACGTCCCGTCCGCTCCGTTACCCACCAGCGGGCGCCCCGTCAACAGCTCCCATGGCGAAAACCACTGCGACTGCGCCGCCGCCTGCAACGGCGATGCGCTGGCCAGCTCGGTGGCCGCATACGACAACGCACCGCCATTCAACGCCTGTACAAACTCTTGGTGAAACGCGCCGGCCTGCGCGCCGAGCGACTGGAATTCCTGACCGTACTTGGCAAACAGCGCGGTCACCGCCGCCGACACGTCGTCAGCTGCGGCGGCCGCCAGCCCGCTGGTCGGAGCGGCCGCCGCCACATGCGCCGTTCTCAGCGCCGAGCCAATGTCCTCGAGACCCGCTGCCGCCGACACCAGCAAGTCGGGAGCCACGACCAGTTGTGGCACGCCAGACCCCTTTTGCGTCAATGACCGATCATCTGCGCCTAAAGCGTATCCAGGTCATGTCGGTCCATGTCGCGTTTCAACGCGCCGTTACCCAGGTACTTATGAAGTTCCGATGAAACTAGGGGTCAAGCCCACGGCGCAAGCATCCGAGACGGGAAAACGGCTGGTCGCTGCCGCCGGCATCGCCGTCGCAGGCGGTATGCAAGCATTTGGACATGACTGCACGCAGCCTTGCTCGCATCGTTGGTGTCACGGTGGTGACGGCCTGGGCGCTGGTTAGCTCGCCCATCGGCACTCCTGCCGCATCCGCTGATCCATGTTCTGACGTCGCCGTGGTTTTCGCTCGCGGCACCCATCAGGACCCTGGCCTCGGCAACATTGGCCAGGCATTCGTCGACTCGCTCACCTCGCAGGCTGGTGGGCGGTCCGTCGGGGTCTACGCGGTGAACTACCCAGCGAACGACGATTACCACACCAGCGCACCAAGCGGCGCCGACGACGCAAGCGCGCACATCCAGGACACCGTCAACAGCTGCCCGAACACGAAGATCGTGCTCGGTGGATACTCCCAGGGCGCGACCGTGATCAATTTGGCCAGTTCAGCGGTGCCGGTAACGGTGGCCGATCATGTTGCCGCCGTCGCCCTGTTCGGCGAGCCGTCCAGTGGATTCTCCAGCATGTTGTGGGGCGGGCCGTTGCCGACGATCAACCCGCTGTACGCCTCCAAGACCATTAGCCTGTGCGCCACCGACGATCCAATATGTTCCGGCGGCGGGAACTTGGTGGCCCACGTTTCGTACATCGAGTACGGGATGACAAACCAGGCCGCGACATACGTGGTCGACAGGCTGGGTCAACGGGCCTGAACAGGTCGGGATTGTGACGGCCCTGGTCAAGTTGTTCCGCGACACCGTCGCGGTTCGGATATCGGTCGCCGTGGTGCTCGGCGTGACTGTCGCTCTCGCGGTGGGCAACACGGTCGGTTGGCGGTTCGCGCTTGCCGGCTGGGTCGCCGCCGCCGGAGTCTATGTCGCGTGGACTCAGCTCATCCTGCTCGGAATGGATGCTGAGCAAACCCGCAGCTGGGTGACGCGGGAGGATCCGACCCGGTGGGTCGCCGACGCGGTCATCGTGTCGGCGAGCATCGCGAGCCTCGGCGGGGTCGGCTACGTGGTGGCCGCCGGGTCGCACTCCGGCGCCCGAGCCGTAGAGGCCGCCGTCGTCGGCATTCTGACGGTCGCGGCGTCCTGGTTCGCGGTGCACACGCTGTTCACCGTGCATTACGCGCGGCTCTATTATTCGGGCGAGCCCGGCGGAATCAACTTCCACGACCCGGAGCCGCCGCGCTTTCGGGACTTCGCGTATGTGGCCTTCACCGTCGGCATGACCTACCAGGTGTCAGACACCGAGATCGGGTTGACATCCATCAGGGCGACGGTGTTGCGCCACGCTTTGCTGTCCTACCTCCTGGGCGCGGTTGTCCTGGCGGTCACGATCAATTTGATCGCGGGGCTGGGTACTAAAGTTTGAGCGATCACGGCATGGTTTGCCGCTCAGGTCGAGTACGTTGAGCGCTTTGGCGCCGAGATCGAAGACTTAGGCATGTCGCCCGGAGGGGCTGATCGCGAACGGCCGGCGAGCTGTGCCGCGGCGCCGGGGAGCGCGAATGTCGCAGGCGCGTGGAAGCTACTCTGGCGGGCATGGCTATCGAGTCCAGCATGCTCGCCCTCGGCACTACCGCGCCGCCATTCACGCTGCCCGAGCCGGCCACCGGCGCCACGGTCAGCCTCGACGAGCTCGCGGGTCCCGCGCTCGTCGTGACCTTCATCTGTAACCACTGCCCGTACGTTCAGCACGTCGCCGCCGGGCTCGCCGCGCTCGGTCGCGACCTTGCCGATCAGGGTGTTGCGATGGTCGGCATCTCGAGCAATGACATCGCGAACTTCCCGCAGGACGGACCCGATCAGATGGCCGCCGAGGCCCGCCGCCACGGTTACACGTTTCCCTACCTCTACGACCAGACCCAGGACGTCGCCCGCGCCTACTCCGCGGCCTGCACGCCCGACACCTTCGTCTTCGACGGCGAGCGTCGACTCGTTTACCGCGGCCAGCTCGACGACTCCCGCCCCCACAGCGGCCTACCGGTGACGGCCGCCGACGTCCGGGCGGCGGTCGACGCCGTGCTCGCCGGCCGGCCGGTCAACCCCGACCAGCGGCCGTCGATCGGATGCGGCATCAAGTGGCGTTGATCCAGGCTCGGGCGTTCGCGCTGTCGACGGTAACTGGATACTGACCTGAGCGCGGCCAAGCGCTATCGTAATTAGGTTAGGCATACCTATCATGTCTGCGCCGCGGGTGAGGGCGGGCCGGTGACTCGCTGCCGTAGCACGAAGGGTTGATGAAGCGGTGAGCGATACAACCGCGCCGGCAGCGGCGGACACATTCGACGGTCGGTCGTCGGTGTCTCGTCGTGGGCGGTGGCTGCGGTGGGGACTGTTGTCGGTGTGGGGCCCGGGCCTTGTGGTGATGTTCGCCGACACCGACGCCGGTTCGCTGATTACCGCGTCGCAGTCCGGCGCCGCATGGGGCTACCGGATGGTGCTGCCCCAACTGATTTTGATGCCGATCCTCTTTGTCGTGCAGGAAATGACCGTGCGACTGGGCATCGTCACCGGGCGGGGACACGGTGCGCTGATCAGAGAGCGGTTCGGCCGCGGCTGGGCGTGGGTCTCGGCGTTCACACTCTTCGCGTCGGCGGTTGGCGCGCTGCTGACCGAGTTCGCCGGAGTCGCCGGCGTTGGCGAACTCTTCGGCGTCTCGCGCTGGGTGAGCATCCCGGTCGTGACCGTGGCGCTGTTGGCGCTGGCGTTCACCGGCAGCTACCGGCGCGTCGAACGCATCGGCCTCGCCATCGGCGCCGCTGAACTGGCGTTTCTGGTCGCCATGGTCATGTCCCGGCCTCAACTGAGCACGTTGGCAAATGGCTTATCGTCGATGCCGCTGGGCAACTCATCTTATTTGCTGCTCGTCGCTGCCAACGTCGGCGCGGTCATCATGCCCTGGATGATCTTCTATCAGCAGGGCGCGGTGGTCGATAAGCACTTATCGGTGGCCACGATTCGGCAGGCCCGTTACGACACCGCCGCCGGCGCCGTGTTGACCCAGCTGATCATGATCGCGGTGGTAGTCACCGTCGCCGCGACGATCGGGACTGATAACGGCGAGGCGACGCTGCGCACCGTCGGCCAGATCGCCAGTGCGCTTACCCCATACCTGGGCCATCTCGGCGGCACGGTTCTATTCGGCCTCGGGATGCTTGGCGCGGCGCTGATCGCCGCGATCGTCTCCTCCCTGGCCGGCGCGTGGGGACTCTCGGAGGTCTTCGGGTGGCGACATACCCTCAACCAGCGACCAAACCGCGCCACCGCCAAGTTCTACATCACCTATGCGCTTGCCCACCTCATGGGCGCCGCACTCGTCTTGGCCAGCATCGACTTGGTCAACCTGGCCGTGGACGTTGAAATCATGAACGCTTTGCTGCTACCCATCGTGCTCGGCTTGCTGCTGGCGCTGGAAGCCCGAGCCCTGCCCGCGGACTGGCGCATGCGCGGAATCCGAAAACACATCACCCGCACCCTATGTCTCCTTGTCATCGCGTTCGGGCTCTATATGGTCCCCCAGGCCCTCGGTTGGGCCTAAACGCCGACAAACCGCACTCCGAAGCCGTTGAATTCCAGCGTGATTCGCTGATCCTCAGCGAAATCTGCGTTAGTGCGAAGAAGTGTGAGTGGCCAGCACGCTACCGTAGATCTCGCTTGCTGAAGAGGGTGCGGGTCAGTCCGCAAGCGGAACAGCGGGACGGGCGAGAAGCTCCAGCAACGCGTCGGTCACCTCACGCGGGCGTTCCTCCATGATGTAGTGGTCGCCGCCGCGCAGTCGGATCAGTGTGGCGTCCGGAATGCGGTCGGCCAATTCGCGTGCGGTTCCGAAGGGAATATAGGGATCGCGGTCGCCCCAGATCACCGTGGCCGGACACCGGAATGGTGTCCAGTCGCTGCGACAGCCAAGGGATAGCGGGCACCGGGTGGCGCGAAGAATTCCCAAAACGCCTTCCTGCCTTGGGGTGTGTCCATCCAGCCGAGGTACTCGGCTTACAGGGCCGAGTCGAAACAGCCCTTGGTGCGGTAGCGGGCAAGGGCCCGGTGGTGCAGGGCACCGAGGGGCACATGCCGTACCGCGGCGGACAGCGCCGGGCGGCTGGCGACCCAGTGCTGCCACCACGAGAACCGATAGAACCAGGGGCGAAATATCCCGTGTCCCCGGGTGTTGAGCAGGGCCAATCGCAGCACGCGCTCGGGGTGGCGAATGACGTAGCCGAGTCCGACGAACCCGCCGTAGTCGTGCGCGCACAGGTTGAAGCTTTGCCAACCAAGCTGCTCCACGAAACGCTCGATCCGGTCGACTTCGTTGTCGTAGGTCGGCGCGGTGGACGGTGGATCGGACCGGCCGAAGCCTGGCCAGTCGGGCGCTACGACTAAGTGATCGTCGGCCAGCGCCTGGATCTGGTGGCGCCAGCACGACGCGCTCTGTGGATAGCCGTGCAGCAGCAGAACGGGTTCCCCGTTACCGGCGGACGTGACAAACACCCGGCGGCCGTCGATATCCCACGCACTAGAACTCATCGGAACTCATACGTCGAACCTATTCGAAGACACCCGCTCGCCGTACCCACAAATCGAGACAACCGTCGCTACTTTGTGGCCATGTTTCGGGGCGCACTGAGAATTCTGTATTACCCCGCCCCGCAACAGTTTTAGTCGTCTAACCGGCGTATCAAGCCCCGGCGAACCACACGGTCTTTACCGCGCGGGTCTCGGGCGGCGGAAGGTTGGCGTCCGGCGTGCCCAGCTGACCGACCTTGACTGTCCACGCTGGCGCCGATCGGTCGATACAGGTCCCGGCACCCTGGCTGGGCAGCCACAGGACGGTGAGGTCGGCACCGCCCGAGTCGCCGCACCCGTAGACGCCGACGTACCCGTCGGCGCGCCCGCCCCAGGCGCCGCCGTTGCGCAGCAGGCAATGCGTGCCGTCGTCGAGCGCCAATGCGAACGGGTCCGGCGTGGCGGTGGCCTGCACAGGCGGGAGCGCACCGCCATAGGTCACCCGGTGCAAGCTCTTGTCCCACGGATTGTCGACGCACAGAAGTGATCCGGCTGTCGACGGCCAGCAGGTGCCGGCGCCCGCGGCGCTCGGCGAACAGTAGTAGATGTTGGCGGCCACCGCCGATGGTGACGGCGTCGTGCAGTCGGACACGTCGACGACATTGCCCTGCGAAGGCGTCTCTCGGTAACCGTTGATCGGTCGGCCATTGGACCCGACGGGCACCGCGTTGATCACCTGGGTGGCCGGCGCAGCGACTGCAGATCCGGTCACCGAGGAAAGAGCCATCGCCATCACGGCGACGGGCACCATGACAAATCGCGACATTCGGTCCACCGCGCAAACCTCCGCGTCCACACCGGCCTGCTTTTGAAGGGTAGAGCGTTTGGGCGGATCGGGCACGGGCAGAATCCTCCGAGACGGCAAGGCGAGCAGCGGGCGACGGGAGAGCACATGCCGCAGGTGGCAATCCTCGACGACTACGTCGGCTTGGCCCTCGACCTGGCCGACTGGTCGCCGGTGCAGACCCGAGCCGAAATAACCGTCTTCGACCGGCATCTCTCCGAGGCGGAGGCCGCGGACGCACTGCGGCCGTTCGACGTGGTCTGCACCATGCGCGAGCGAATGGCGTTGCCGCGCAAGCTCATCGAACGACTGCCGAACCTGAAGCTGATCACCATCGTCGGCAGGAGCCTGCCGAATTTGGATATAGCCGCAGCCAGCGAGTGCGGCGTGCTGGTTGCCCACTCTAACTTCGCCAATCCCCGATTCAGCTCCGTCCGCGACGCCACCCCGGAATTCGCCTGGGGATTGATGATCGCGACCGTGCGCAATCTGGCCGAGGAGCATCGGCGCATGCGCGACGGCGCCTGGCAGTCCACCATTGGTATGACGTTGTCAGGCAAAACCCTTGGACTGCTCGGTCTCGGCAGGATCGGCAAACGCATGGCCGAATACGCGAAAGTGTTCGGCATGGACGTCATCGCGTGGAGCGAGCATCTCACCGAAGAGGCCGCGGCAGCGGCGGGTGCTCGTCGGGTCGAAAAGGCGGCGCTCTTCGCGGAATCTGACGTGGTCTCCATCCATGTGGTGCTCTCAGAGCGCACGCGAGGTCTGGTCGCCGAACCCGAGCTGGCCCTGATGAAGCCGCACGCTTACCTGATCAACACTTCCAGGGGCCCGATCGTCGATGAGGCTGCACTGATCGCGGCGCTCAGGACTCGGGCGCATCGCCGGGGCCGGGCTCGACGTCTTTGACGTCGAACCGCTACCGCCCGATCATCCGTTGCGGCTGCTCCCGAACGTGACATTGTCTCCGCACCTGGGGTACGTCACCCGCGAGATGCTGGGTGCCTTCTACTCGGACACCGTCGAAGCTGTGGTGGCCTGGCTGGACGGAGCGCCTGTTCGGGTCGCCAACCCGGAGGCGTTGCAGCGGCCAACCTAATGATGGGTGAGCGGTGCGGCCGGACTGCTCGCCGAACAGTCCGCGTTGCGCGGTGCCGACCCCGACTCGCGCCGAGTCCGGCACCGGCGAGAATTCGACGTCAGCCCGGGCAGTAGTTCGATTCCGCGGCACTGACCATGGAGGTCACGTCCGCGAACGTGATGCCTTTCGGGCCCAGGGTGCTGTGGATGTCCGACGCAATCTGGTCTGGCGTCTTGCCGGCGTTGCGATCGGCGCAGATTTGGTGTCCCATCGCGATGATGTCGGAGTCGTCCGCGGCCGGCCAGGTGAAGCCGAGCTTGTGCAATTGAGCGATGTATGCGTCGTCGGTGCTGTCCGCGAGCGCAACCGCGGTGCTACCGGTGAGGAAAGCACCGACGATCACGGGGATTGTCAGTTTGGTTAGCCAGCGACGTGAAGACATTCTGATGCCCTTCCTTCTGGTCGGCGTCGAACTTTGCAGTCAGTTTGAGCGTCCGAAGAGTGCAAAGAGGAAAATAGACGAACCTGCGAAGCTTGGGAAGAGCCGAGCACAGTTTTAACAGTGTGACCGCATAACGGTCACACATGTTCAGACAGCAGCTCTTCGGCCGCGGCGGCGGTGTGAGTCTCGAACCGACGCTCGGCCTGATTCGGTTGATCTCGAAGGTGAACACCCTGGAAGTGATTCGGGCACAACGCGAAACCGCGGTCACAACGTCGAGAAGGTGCGGGCACCGCGTTCGAGCGGCAAACGCAGCGAATTCACGAGATAACTGACCGTGCGATAGGTACCCGCGAGCATGAGCAGCTCCAGGATGGCCTCCTCGCTGTGGTACGCGCTCAACCGTGCCCACAGCTCGTCCTCGACCATGCAGCTGGATTGCAGGCTGTCGCAGAGTCGTAGCAGGGCGCGATCGGCGTCGTCCCAGCACTCGTCCTCTGGCGCTCCCGTTGTCAGCGATGCGATCTGATCCTCGGTCAACCCGGCCTTTGCCGCAAAGGTGGTCACATGCACGCCCCACTCGTACTCGGCGCCGCAGGCCGCGGTGACTCTGTCGATGACGATCTCGCGCTGCCGGATCGTCAGGTGTCCCCGGTCGAGCAGGCCAGAGTTGAAGAACTTGAAGAACAGCCGGTGGTCTCGGGCCAGCGTGGTGAACAGCACCAGCGGAGGATTGCCACGCATGACGGCATCGATGGCCAGCTGGATGTCGGCGGGCAGGGGCAGCGCAGCGGGCGCAATGCGTGCGCTACGGTTTTTATAGCGATCCATGCTGGAACTATACGCGGCCCTGCTACAAAATATGAAGCATGACGGTTCCGCGGATCGGGTCGCAGGTACGGGGATCGACCTCCGGGCGGCCCATCATGGTCGCCCTCGATGCCCTGGGCCGGCGCGGTGCACTGCGGGTCCTGTGGGAGCTGCGAGGCGGGCCGTTGACCTTTCGCGCCCTTCAGGCGGCGTCCGACACGAATCCGGGCTCGCTGAATACCCGCCTCAAGGAGCTTCGTGCGCTGCGCATCGTGGACCACTCCGACGGCGGCTATCAGCTGACCGCGCAAGGGTTATCGCTAATGGCCGCACTGAAACCGCTGCAAGCCTGGGCAGACGAGTGGGCACAACGGGCCCACGGTCAGGGCGCGCTGCAGGATTCGCTTAACTTCGGCCCATAGGTGGCCGCGCCGCACTCACATTGCCAGCAGATGTGCGCGCCGCAGGAGCACGGGATCGTGGCGACGATCATGTGTCCGGGCAGCAGCCAATGACCACGCCCACAGCGTTGGGGTGGTCTGTCCATCCATTGTGTGCGCGAGCAGTGCTCCGCCAGCTCGTCGACATCAATACTCACGCGCATCACATTTCCATCGGCTCTATCGCGAAATCCAGGGCGATGCACGAATCGTGATTCTTTGTTGCCGCTCGTTCACCGTGTCGTTGTAGAGGCGGTTGAGCCCCGGAGCAGCCGCGAATGTGCCGGCCCATCCCCGCAGCTCGTCGACCGGCGCTCGCGCCGCGCCGTGCGGTTGCTCAATAGACGGCTGCAACGGTGCATCGGTAGCATTCCTCCGAGGTGGGGTTGAGGGGAAAGGCCTGCCGAACTGAGCAGGTGAGCGGTCCGTCGCAAACTGACCTCACCCAGCCCGCGCCGGTGCCGTATGACCAGAAACCGCTGGGCTCCAAAAGATCTCGTAAAGGCCGGGTCATCGCCGTCTCGAGCGTCGCGGCCGTGGCGGCTATCGTCGCAGCAATCGTTCTATCGCGGGCGAGCGACCACGGTTCTCCGCCGGCGCCCTCGACTAGTCCGACGCCGTCGGCCCTTCCCAACACCGGCCCCTTCACCGGAACCTTCACCGCGGCCTTTGGTCCCTCGACTAGAGGGGACGGAAGTCCCGCTACCGGCGAAGCGAACGCGGCGGAATTCTCCGAGACGTTGCATTTGCGGTCGGCTTGCGGCGCCAATGGCTGTGTCGCCACCGCGTCGACCGGCGGCCGCTATCCCGCGAAGGACCTGGTATTTGACAACGTCGGCGGGCGCTGGCTCTCCGTCACCACCTCACGACAAAAGTGCTCGAGCATCGACGACGCCGAGGTATGGAATGTGATCTCGCTTCAACCGCAGGCGGACGGGACCATGTCGGGGGAATGGAGCAGCCCCACCACTAATGGGTGTTTCCGTAAGCGGGCCGTAACCGTAACCCGAACGGCGGACACTGACGTCTCGCTACTACCCGACCCCGCAACCCTGCCGGCGCGCGTGGTGTCCCCGGCACAGGCGCTCCACGGCAGGTATGACAATGTCACAAACTATGCCAACGGCACCAAGTACAGCTATGGCACGGGTGTGCGAACCGACTGCCTCCGTACCGGCGACCAATGCATGAGCTTCTTCCTCAATATCGTTCCGAACGACGGCAAAGGCTCCCCATTTGTTTTTAGAAACGGAACATGGACTCTCTACTCAAAGTTCGACACCGCCTGCCCGCAAGGCGGTACTTCCCATGTCAGCGTCACCGAAACATTTCCGTTGCCACAACCACCCCAGGACCCGATTCTGGGGCTCACTGCGCACGGTTACCAAGAAGAAGCCGGGTCGTCCTGCCAAACTTCGACCTTCGAAGACAGGTACACCCGCACCGGCGACTAGAGCCGCACGCGCATCACATTTCCATCGGCTCGATCCGTAAGCACTAGGGCGGCCATGACAGACGATCCAGCAAGCACACTCGGCGATCAGCGTTTCGTTGCGCTGACCACGTTCAAGCGCAGCGGACAGGGCGTGGCGGCGCCGATGTGGATCGGCCGCGACGGCGCCGACTTGTTCGTGTGGACACCCGCGGACAGCTGGAAAGTTAAACGGGTCCGCCACAATCCACGCGTGCTGTTGGCGCCGAGCAGTCGTTTCGGCAAGGTGAGGGACGGCGTGTTACCCGTCGAGGGCACCGCGCAGGTGATCACCGACCCGGTGACGGTGCAACGACTCGCACGTGAGATTCGCAGGAAGTACGGCTTCGGCTACCGCCTGGTCACTCTGGTCGAAAGGATCGCAGCGCGTGGACGCAAGCCGCGGGTCATCCTGCGGATCGCGGTGTCGCGTTAAGCGATGAATTTCGGGCGCGCCGCCGGTCATATCTTTTGAGCCATGTGAGATCGGAACATCGATCGCTTCGATAGCGAGAAGAGGTTGAGCCTATGTCGTCAAATCCCGCTGCCCTACCGCCAATCGTCGATCAGCAGACCTGGCGCGCCAAGCTCGACGAACTGCGCAAGCGCGAGAAGGCCGCCACTCACGAACTGGACGCAATGTCCGCCCAGCGGCGCCGGCTGCCGATGGTCGAGTTGCCCGACTACACCCTGATCGGTGCCGACGGCCCCATCCGCCTCGCCGATGTATTCGCAGGCCGCTCGCAGCTCATCGCTTACCACCACATGTGGTCGGACGGCGCCGAGTGGCAGTGCGGCGGGTGTACGGGCTTCACGTCGCAGTTCACCCGTCTGGAGTTCCTCGACAACTACGACGCCCGCTTCGTCATCGTCACCAACGGACCGATCGACGAGGCGCTTGCCTACAAGCAGAAGGTCGGCAACCGGATGGACTGGTACTCGTCGTCCGAGAGCCCGTTCGGCGCCGACATGGACGCACCGCCCGGCGGCGGCTTCGCGGTCAACGTTTTCCTGCGCGAAGGTGACACCGTGTACCGCACCTGGCACACGAACGGGCGGGGCACCGAGCAACTCAGCCACTCGTTCCCGCTGATCGACATCCTGCCGTGGGGGCGCCAAGAGGAATGGCTCGATTCACCTGCAGGTTGGCCCTCCCGGCCCACATACTCGGGGTGGCTGGACTCCCCCGATATCGCCCGCGCCTACGGATCCAAGGAGGACGCATGACACTCCCTATGTCAACCTCAGGCCGCGGATGTGGTCGTGAGTGTGATTGCGGCGCCATGTTGGGTGGGGTCGTAGGGTACGCCGTCTTGCCAGCATCGCCAGATGACGCGAATCCAGGCGCGCGCGAGGATGCGCACGGCGTGCGGATGGTCTTTACCCGCGTCTCGCGCCTGCTTGTAGATGTATGCTGCCCATGGGCTTTCGTGGCGGCTGTTGTCGGCGAAGGTGGCTATGGCCTGGCGGAATCGCTTGTTGCAGGCCCAGCGGAAGTGTACGGCCTTGTGTTTGCCGGAGGACTTTGTGACCGGTGTGCATCCGGCCAGGGCAGCAACCGAATCGGGTCCGCCGTAGGCTTGGTGGCAGTCGCCCCACTCGGCGAGCATCTGGGCGGCGTTGATCTGACCCGACCTTGGCAGCGACGTGAAGATCTTGCCGTCCGGGTGCTCTTCGAGTCGGGCGGCCACCGAGTGGTCCAGCTGCTTGATGGCGGTGTTGAGCGCGGTCAGGACACCGACCAGGGCGCCGATGGCGTCAGCCAATGCTGCGGTGATGGCGGTGCCGGTGGAACCAGCAGGGGCCTCACGCAGCCGGGCCAGCAACACGGCGGGATGGCGGCGCCCGGAGTAGCCCTGTTTGGCCAGAAACGCGGCCAGCCGCTTCTCGCCCAGGTGTTGGGCAGAGGCCGGGGTCGGGTAGCGGGTCAGAAAGGCCAGGCTGATAGGCGATTCCACGTTGGCGAAGATGGCCTTGGCCCCGGGCCAGTGCGCGTCGAGCAGTGCGGAGAGCTGATTGGTGGCTGCGACGCGCTGCTCGACGAGGTCGGTGCGGGTGCGGACCACGGTACGGGCCGCGATGGTGGGATCGCTGTAGGGGACAGCGACGCGCAGTCGGTGCTGGCGCAGCCGCAGGTATTCGGCGATGACTTCGGCGTCGGCGGCATCCGATTTGGCGCCGGAAAGGACCTCGCCCTCGCGCCAGGTCTTGATCGCGTTCGGGCTGACCGGTACCACCGGGTGTCCGGCCTCCAGCAGCAGGTCCACCAGCCGTCCGTTCGGGCGTTCGATCGCGATCGGAATATCCTCAGCCGCAGCGTATTTCGCCAGCCGGCGAATCAGGGTGGTGATCCCGTCCGCGGAATGGTCGATGGTGAAGCGAGCCACGACCTTGCCCGCCTGGTCCATCACGCAAACAGCGTGGGATTCAGCGGCCCAGTCGATTCCGACGAAGAACAAGGCGATAGGAACGGCGAGAGACAATTCGACTCCTCAACATGGCAGCGACGACTCGGCGGCATCAGGGCCGGCTCCCGGGTGGTCACTAACCGGCGCTCTACGGCGCATCTCCCTGTTGCCGATCTGCGGCCCCGCGAGAGCCGGGGGCGGTGGTGTCATGCTGGCCCTCAACGAGCGACCGCACCAGACCGTCACCCCGGCTCCCGCCGAGTCCCTTTCACGGACCTCACATCGAGGCCCGCAACAAGGATGGTGCCCTAGTGACCGCGACCATTGAGCACTACGTCGTTACCCGCACCATCGCCGCAACCCCGGCAGAGATCTTCGCCGTCCTGACCGACCCGTCCCGCCACTGCAACACCGAGCCCACGGACTGGGTCCGCGACGCCGTGGATACCGCACCGATCACCGGCACCGGACAGATGTTCGCGATGAACATGTTCCTCGAACAGGCCGGCGGCCACTACGTCACGCACAACCTGGTCAATGTGTTCGACAAGGACCGTGCCATCGGTTGGGTCCCGGGCCAGCTCGACGGCGCGGGTAAGCACTCCCCCGGGGGTTGGTTCTGGCGCTACGACCTCGCTCCCAATGGGGACGGCACGGACGTCACCCTCACCTACGACTGGACCGCGACGCCGCAGGATTTCCGCGACCAGGTCGGCGGGATGCCTGCTTTCCCCGAGGACTACGTCGCCGCGTCGCTGGCGACTCTGGAGCGCTGCGTCACTTCTTCAGGGTGAACTGGTTGACGTCGATGTGGCCGGAGCGGAATAAGCCTGCGCAGCCGGTCAGGTATTTCATGTACCGCTCGTAGACCTCTTGAGACTGAATCACGGTGGCTTCGGCCTCATGTGCCTCGAGGGCCTGGGCCCACAGGCGCAGGGTCCTCGCGTAGTGCTGCCGCAGTGACTGGCGGCGGGTCAGGGTGAAACCCGCCTTCGCCGAGTGCGCCTCCACCATGTCAATCGACGGCAACCGGCCGCCCGGGAAGATCTCGGTCACGAGGAACTTGACGAAGCGAGCCAAGTCCAACGAAATGCCCAGGCCCCGATCACTGAGCTGCTCCGGCGTTAAGCCGGTGATCGAATGCAGAAGCATCACGCCATCAGCGGGCAGGATGTCGTGGGCCATCGCGAAGAAGTCGTCGTAGCGATCGTGGCCGAAGTGCTCGAACGCACCGATGGACACAATCCGGTCGACGGGCTCGCTGAACTCCTCCCAGCCCTGAAGCAACACCCACTTGCTGCGCGGGGTGTCCATCTCGTCGAGTGATCTCTGTACGTGGGCCGCCTGGTTCCGTGACAACGTCAGGCCGACAACGTTGACGTCATACTTCTCTATTGCCCGTCGCATGGTCGAGCCCCAGCCGCAGCCGACGTCGAGCAACGTCATGCCGGGCTGTAGGTCCAACTTGCCCAGCGCCAGATCGATCTTGGCGATCTGCGCCTCCTCCAGCGTCATGTCTTCCCGCTCGAAGTACGCGCAACTGTAGGTCTGGGTGGGATCGAGAAACAGGCGGAAGAAGTCGTCGGAGAGGTCGTAATGCGTCTGCACATCGGCGAAATGCGGGACCAGCTTCTGAGCCATGAACGTGCGTGCCTTTCTGGACCCAGCGGCCCACACTTCGTGACGTGTACCACGGTCAGAGTTACCCCCGTCCGCTCATGCCAAACGGTCCGCCTCGGGGCCGGGCCGCCCGGCGATGGTGTCGAGCGGGTTTGGTCGTGTAGAAGGGTCTGGTGGAAGATCCGCCGCCCAGATCTTTCGATCCGTCGTTCCTGCGCGAAGCGATGGCTCGACGGTTGCATCGGCGAGCGCTGGCCGAGGGCAAGATCACGCTTCCGGCCGTGCCGGGCGCGGTCGACGAGTACGTCAAGATGTGTGAACACATCTTTGCCGGCGCGGGCGTTCAGTACACGGCCGAACAAACTGCTCAACTCAAGACGGTGTTGCAGGCCGAGTTGGCGAAGGCGTACCGGGCCTCCTCTCGGTCCGTCATCACCATCTCGTTCAACTCTCCTTACGGCACGATCCTCAACTACCGCGTCAAAGCGGAATGGATCACGATCGAGGCCGATTACGAGCAGTGGGTTGCCATCCGCCAGCCGCCACTATTCGGTACCGAACCGGATGCGCGGGTGTGGGCGCTGGCCAGTGAAGCGGCCGATCCCGCGACGCATCGGGTGCTCGACATCGGCGCAGGAACTGGCCGCAATGCCCTGGCCCTGGCGCGTCACGGCCACCCGGTGGACGCGGTTGAGATGACCCCGAAGTTCGCGGACACCATTCGCGCGGAGGCCCAACGGGAATCGCTCGATATCCGCGTCATCCAGGACGATGTCTTTGCCGCCCTCGATGGTGTCCAGTCGGAATATCAGCTGATCGTGGTGTCCGAGGTGGTGCCGGACTTCCGGAATACGTCGCAGTTGCGGGAGATGTTCGAGCTTGCCGCCCGTTTGCTGGCCGCCGGCGGACGTTTGGTGGTCAACATATTTTTGACACGCCAGGGCTACATCCCCGACAACGCCGCGCGGGAATTCGGGCAGCAGTGCAACAGCATGATGTTCACTCGCGACGAAGTGACGGGCGCGGTGGCCCAGCTACCCCTTGAGCTGATTGCCGACGACTCCGCCTACGACTACGAGAAGGCCCACTTACCCGAAGGCGCTTGGCCGCCCACAGGTTGGTTCGACGCGTGGGCCAGTGGCCTCGACGTCTTCGACGTGGAACGCGAGCAATCCCCAATCGAGATCCGCTGGCTCGTCTTTCAGAAGGTTTAGGGCGGACAGCGCCGGCCGGGGACGGTTTCAGCGCGCGCGCCCCGGGTTACTCGATAGAGGACATTTCTTCGCACGGGTTCAACCTCGAGCCGGCAAGCGAAAAAACGCAAGGATTCGGCCGCTCTTATGATCTCCAAGAACAGCGCTGGCTGGTGTCGCCGGTTGCTATTGTGCGTCTTCGTCCTGATCGGAGTGGTCGGCGCGGTCCGGATCGCATCGTTGCCGAGTTGCTCAAACTGCCGCGATGTCCCTTCGAATGCGCTTGGGGCGGCACGGGTGACGATCACGCCCGAGCCCAACGCACACGACGTCGATCCCGTCGCGCATGTAGTGGTACAAGCCTTTGCAGGGACGCTGACCGATGTTCGCATGGTCAATGACGGCGGCAAGCTCGTCGAGGGCGTCATGACTCCGGATAACACGCTCTGGAAGCCCACGGTCCCCCTGGGCTACGGACGCACCTACACGCTGAAGGTCACCAGCCGCGGGTCCAATGGCGTTGGGTCGACTCAAGAGTCGACGTTCTCCACCCTTCGGCCGTCCAATCAGACCAAGGTTTCGTTCACCACGACGTCTGAGGCCTCGTTGAAGGACGGCGGCATTTATGGAATCGGAACGGTGGTCGTCGCTCACTTCGACGAGCAGATCGCTGATCGGGCTGCCGCCGAGAGGCAGCTGACGGTGACCACCAATCCTCCGGTGCAGGGTTCTTGGTACTGGGTCGACGGTCAAAACGCCCACTGGCGACCGGAGCACTACTACGCACCGGGGACGACAGTCGCCGCTGAAGCCAAGATCTACGGAATTTCCCTCGGCAACGGCTTATTCGGGCAGGAGGACGCCCGGGTGTCGTTCCGGATCGGCGATGCGCACCTGTCTGTTGCCGACGATGCCACCAAATTGGTCAGCGTCTTCGACAACGGAGCCCTGGTGCGCACCATGCCGACCTCCATGGGAAGGGGTGGCAACGAAACGGTCGGTGCAAAGACGATATCGTTGTGGACGCCGCCGGGCATCTACACCGTGCTCGACAAGGGCAACCCGGTCGTGATGGACTCCTCAACCTTCGGCCTGCCCAAGAACTCCCGCCTTGGCTACCGCGAGACCATCAACTACGCCACCCGGATCAGCACCGACGGCATATATCTGCATGAGCTGGACGCGACGGTGTGGGCGCAGGGCCACACCGACACCTCGCACGGATGTTTGAACCTCAACGCCGACAATGCGAAATGGTTCTACGGCTTCTCCGTACCGGGCGACGTGGTCGAGGTCCGCAACAGCGGCGGACCACCGTTGCAATTGGCACAAAACGGCGACTGGACGCTTAGCTGGGATCAGTGGGGCAAGGGCAGCGCCTTGAAGCGCTGAGTGGCGCCCACCGGAAGGCATTTGATTGGCGCGGTCCTCACGCGCCCGAGGCCCCAACAAAGACTTGACTGATTCCAGATAAGTGGTTGTATTGGCAGGGTGCCCTCAACGGCAGATTACGCGGGGCGGCTGCGAGTGGGCGATCTGCGTGTGACCCGGCCCAGGGTCGCCGTGCTGGAGGCTGTGGACGCCCATCCACATGCCGACACTGAGTCGATCTTCTCGTCGGTGCGGACTGTCCTTCCCGATGTTTCCCGGCAGGCCGTGTATGACGTACTCAACGCGCTGACCGCGGTGGGGCTGGTTCGGCGGATCCAGCCATCGGGGTTGGTAGCGCGCTATGAGTCCCGGGTCGACGACAACCACCACCACGTCGTGTGCCGCTCCTGCGGCATCATTGCCGACGTCGACTGCGCGATCGGCGAGGCGCCATGCTTGACTCCGTCTGACGACGACAACGTTCTAGATGGCTTCGTCCTCGACGAGGCCGAAGTCATCTATTGGGGCCTGTGCCCTGACTGCTCGACCACAGTTCCTTGATCACAACCGTGATCGCAGCCCGATTCACCCACCACCGAAAGGAATGCTGTGTCATCCGATACGACCCGCAGCGAGAGCGAGAACCCGGTAATCGCTTCGCCCACGCCCAAAGAGCATGCTCCCCTGACCAACCAGGACTGGTGGCCGGATCAGGTCGACCCTTCGAAGCTGCACCCGCACGCGCCCCAGTCCAACCCGCTGGGCGAGGACTTCGACTACGCCAAGGAATTCGCGAAGCTCGACGTCGAGGCCCTCAAGGCCGACGTGATCTCGGTGATGACCACCTCGCAGGACTGGTGGCCCGCCGACTACGGCCACTACGGCGGCCTGTTCATCCGGATGAGTTGGCATGCCGCGGGCACCTACCGCATTCACGACGGCCGCGGCGGCGGCGGCCAGGGTATGCAGCGCTTCGCCCCGATCAACAGCTGGCCGGACAATGTGAGCCTGGACAAGTCGCGCCGGCTGCTGTGGCCGGTCAAGAAGAAGTACGGCAACAAAATCTCCTGGGCGGACCTGATTATCTTCGCCGGCAACTGCGCCCTGGAATCGATGGGATTCAGGACGTTTGGGTTCGCCTTCGGCCGCGAGGACGTCTGGGAGCCCGAAGAGATCCTCTGGGGAGAAGAGGACGAATGGTTGGGCACCAACAAGCGTTACTCCGGCAAGCGTGACCTCGCCCAGCCCTACGGTGCGACCACCATGGGCCTGATCTACGTCAATCCGGAAGGTCCCGAAGGCAAGCCGGACCCGATCGCCGCGGCGATCGACATCCGCGAGACGTTCGGCCGGATGGCGATGAACGACGAGGAGACGGCCGCCCTCATCGTCGGCGGCCACACCTTCGGCAAGACCCACGGCGCCGGCGGTGGCGATCTGGTCGGTCCCGAGCCGGAGGCCGCCCCGATCGAACAACAGGGTCTGGGCTGGAAGAGCTCCTATGCCAGCGGCACGGGCAAGGACGCCATCACCAGCGGCCTGGAGGTGGTCTGGACGCCCACCCCGACCAAGTGGGACAACACCTTCCTGGAGACGCTGTACGGCTACGAGTGGGAGCTGACCAAGAGCCCCGGCGATGCCTGGCAGTTCACGGCCAAGGACGGTGCCGGTGCGGGCACCATCCCCGACCCGTTCGGCGGGCCGGGTCGTGCCCCGACGATGCTGGTCACCGACATCTCCATGCGTGAGTCCCCGATCTATGCCGACATCACCCGGCGTTGGCTGGATCACCCCGAGGAGCTGTACGAGGCGTTCGCCAAGGCGTGGTACAAGCTACTGCACCGCGACATGGGGCCGATCTCGCGCTATCTCGGGCCATGGATTGCCGAGCCCCAGTTGTGGCAGGACCCGGTTCCGGCCGTGGACCATCCGCTGGTAGACGACCAGGACATCGCGGCCCTGAAAAGCAAGGTGCTCGGGTCCGGTCTCTCGGTTCCCCAGCTGGTCAGGACGGCCTGGTCGGCCGCGGGAAGCTACCGCAACACCGACAAGCGCGGTGGCGCGAACGGGGCACGGGTTCGCCTTGAGCCGCAAAAGAACTGGGAGGTCAACGAGCCCTCCGAGCTGGGCCAGGTGCTGCCGGTTCTCGAGCAGATCCAGCAGGACTTCAACGGCTCTGCCGGCGGCGGCAAGAAGATCTCGCTGGCCGACCTGATCGTGCTGGCCGGGTCAGCGGCGGTGGAGAAGGCCGCCAAGGACGCCGGGCAGGACATCACGGTGCCGTTCGCGCCCGGTCGCACGGACGCCTCGCAGGAGAACACCGACGTGGACTCGTTCGCGTTGCTCGAGCCGCGGGCCGACGGATTCCGCAACTACGTGCGGGCGGGCGAGAAGGCGCCGCTGGAGCACTTGCTGCTGGAGCGCGCGTACCTACTGGGTGTGACGGCTCCAGAGCTGACAGTGCTCGTCGGCGGGCTGCGCGCCCTCGGCGCCAACCACGGCGGGAGCAAGCACGGCGTGTTCACCGACAAGCCCGGCGCGTTGACCAACGACTTCTTCGTCAACCTGGTCGACATGGGCACCGCGTGGAAGGCGTCGGAGACCGCGGAGAACGTCTACGAGGGTCGCGATCGGGCCTCGGGTGCCCTGAAGTGGACCGCGACCGCGAACGACCTTGTGTTCGGCTCGAATTCGGTGCTGCGCGCATTGGCCGAGGTGTATGCCCAGGATGACGCCAAAGAGAAGTTCGTGCAGGACTTCGTCGCGGCGTGGGTCAAGGTCATGAACAACGATCGGTTCGACCTCAAGTAATCGTCGACGCATGCAAAGGCCCCCGCGAGCCATCGGCTCGCGGGGGCCTTGTGTTAGTGACCCCGCAATCGCGCCAGACCGCGCGCCGGCCACTGCAGTTTTTCTGGCGGAGTACGCCAGAAAAACTGCAGTGGCTCAACAAGTTTCATTCCCCAAACGGCTATGGCCGCGGGGCGGCGGCCGCGTTCTGCCAGCAGGCTCTGCCGGATACGCCGAGCAATCGTCAACGCGATGAGGGTGATCGCGAGCCTGCCCAGCGCCGTCCGGCTCGTTCGCATTTTCCAGGTCGACGGGGTCGAACCGGCGCGCCGGCCGAAGTGGAAGCCGATGCACAGTGCCGCCACCAGCGCGGAGAACACCGCAAGCGCTGTCATGAGATGAGCGTCCTCGGTCGCCGTCGCGGCTGCGTCACAGGCAAGATACATCTCGGACAACAACTTCAGTGGCGTACGACGACGCCGGCGCGCAACGAAATCGAGCCGAAATGGGAACCGGAGGCGGGCCCGTGGCCTCATCGTGTTGTCGCACAACAGGATGCAGCCGCAATGTTGCCGCGAACAGATTCAAGTCGCGAATGATGTGCGCCTGGACAATGACGACCGACCACTGGAGCGCGAGTATAGTTTGCCAAACCAAGGTCGCGCAGACAGCTCGAGGGACCCCATTATGATCCCCTACTCCGATGGCATTCCGGCCCGGCGTTTCCCGGTTGTCAACACGGCGTTGATCGCGATCAATTTCGCGGTGTGGCTGTTCTACGAGCTGCCGAACGGGGATTCGGCGATCAACCAGGCGTCGTTCTATCCATGTGATGTCACCGGGGCCTGCCATATCGGCGTTCCGTGGGGTCTCGGTTGGATCACGGCCATGTTCATGCACGCCAGCTGGGATCACATCCTCGGCAACATGCTCTTCCTTGTGATCTTCGGAAAAAACGTCGAGGACGCGTTCGGACGGCTCGGCTATCTGCTCTTGTATTTCGCCGGGGGGCTCGTCGCCACCATGACGCAGACCGCGATGACCTTGCTTTTCGGCAGTGCGTCTGATGCCCAGGTACCGACGCTGGGAGCCAGCGGCGCGATCGCCGCAGTGCTGGGCGCCTACCTCGTGCTCTATCCCAACTCACGCATCAGCACGCTGGCGCTGTGGTGGCCGATCAATATCCCGGCGTGGGTTTTCCTCGGTGGTTGGTTCTTGTACCAGTTCTTCGAAAGTAACTACTCGCTGGTGAAGTCGAACTCCGGTGGCAGCGGCGTCGCTTTCTTTGCCCACGTCGGCGGATTCGTCTTCGGATTCCTGGTAGCCAGATTGCTCGTCGGTACCGACCGAATATCGGCCCAGGAGCCGCGATACGACGCGGCCTGACACAGAAGTCCGGAGGTTGTCCCAAACGCTGGTGTCACAAACCGAGAAGTAGCGGAGGTAGTGATGACACCGAAAATCGTTCCCGGGCAGCCCGATCCGCTCGGCGCTACGCCCGACGCGCGGGGCACGAATTTCGCGGTGGCCTCGGACGGTGAGGAGGTCAGGCTCTGTCTGTTCGATGCCGGCGGCAGCGAGACGCAGTTGGTGCTGCCGGATCGCGACGGCGACGTGCGGCATGGCTTCGTGCCCGGGGTGGGGCCGGGACAGGCCTACGGATTTCGGGTCAGTGGTCCGTTCGATCCCAGCCGCGGGCTGCGCTACAACCCCGCGAAACTGCTGCTGGACCCCTATGCACGCTCAATCAACGGCGACGTGCGATTCGGACCCGAGGTACTCGGACACTCGGTGGAAAACTCCTCGGCGCCAAGCCCTTTAGACTCAGCGGATCATGTGCCGCGTAGCCTCGTGTGTGCCGTTGCACCGCCCATCGCGGTGCCCAAACCGGCGAATGAGCTGGCCGACACCATCCTCTACGAGGTTCATGTTCGCGGGTTCACCGCGATGCATCCGGGGGTGCCCAAAGAGCTGCGCGGGACGTATGCGGGCCTTGCTCATGAGGCGGCGCTGCAACACCTGGTCGACCTCGGCGTAACGGCGGTGGAACTGCTGCCCGTCCACCGCAGCGTGCCCGAACAGTTCCTTGTCGACCGCGGCCTGACCAACTATTGGGGATACAACACAATCGGATTCTTTGCGCCCCAGGTGAACTACTCCGCCGCGGCGCGGGCTGGGTATCCGGGCGGGGAGGTCGCAGAGTTTCGCACGATGGTCGACACCCTGCACGGCGCGGGCCTGGAGGTGATCCTCGATGTGGTGTTCAACCACACCGCCGAAGCCGGACCGGGCGGGCCGACCTTGTGCTTCCGCGGGCTCTACAACAATGCGTACTACCGGCTGGACCCGGGCGACGCGAGCAGCTACTTCGACACGACGGGGACCGGCAATTCGTTGAACGCCGACCATCCCACCACGCTGCGGCTGATCATGGACTCCCTGCGTTATTGGTTGTCGCAGATGGGCGTCGACGGCTTTCGTTTCGACCTGGCGCCCACCCTTGGCCGAGAGCACGGCGCCTTCGACCCGTGGTCCGCCTTCTTCGATCTCGTGGCCCAAGACCCGGTGATTTCGCGGGCAAAACTGATCGCCGAACCGTGGGATGTCGGACAGATGGACAGCTACGAGGTCGGCCGGTTCCCGCCGCTGTGGAGCGAATGGAACGGTCGCTATCGCGACACCGTCCGCGACTGGTGGCGTAGCCAGGACGGGCGCCTCGCGGAGTTCGCTTCGCGGCTGTGTGGGTCGTCGGACATCTACGGCGATCGTGAGAAAGGGCGCCGCCCGAGCGCATCGGTCAACTTCGTAACCGTGCACGATGGGTTCACGCTGAACGATCTGGTCTCCTACGACCAGAAACACAACGAAGCGAACACCGAGGACAACCGCGACGGCACCGACGACAACCGGTCCTGGAACTGCGGAGCGGAGGGCCCGACCGCGGATCAGGACGTGCTGGCGCTTCGAGCGCGTCAAAAGCGTGCGTTCATGCTGACGCTACTGCTGGCCGGCGGTGTCCCGATGCTGCTGGGTGGCGACGAGCTGGGCCGCACGCAGCGGGGAAACAACAATGCATACTGCCAGGACAACGAGATCACGTGGTTCGACTGGTCCGCGGTGGACGATGAGCTCCTCGGCTTCACCACCGACCTCATCGCGCTGCGCCGGCGTCACCCGGTGTTTCGCAGACGCCGCTTTCTCACCGGCGCCGCCGCCGCGGACTTGCGCTGGTTCACGCCTTCAGGAGGCGAGATGACGCCGCAGGACTGGGCGGATCCCGCTGCGCGCAGTATCTCGTTATTCATCGATGGCACAACCGATCCCGATGTCGATGCCGGCGGAACACCCTTGATCGACGATGATTTTCTGATGTTCGTCAACGCCTGGTGGGAGCCGTTGACGTTCTCGGTGCCCGGCACTTTTGCGCTGTGCAACTGGGACATCGTCTGCGATTCGTTCGACCACACCCGAAGCGGACGAGCGGGGCAACGGATTGGCGTCGGGCCGCGGTCCGCGGTGGTGATGAGATCCCTTCGCTAGTCCCGGCGGTGCCCGGCTGTCAACACCGCGCTGATGGCAAAATTTCGCGGTGTGGCTGTTCTATGAACTGCCGAACGAGGATTCGGCGGTTAACCAGCGCCGGGCGGCGCTGCTGAGTCGGAGCTGATGGGCCGAGTCATATCTTCCCGCAAGATATTCCGTCCCTGAGGGCCAACGGCGTTGTCTCAACCAACGCGTCGCGGTGGTCCGAGTATCGCAGACGGAGACGCTCGGCGGCAGCGGGAAAGTCTGGCCAGCGATCCGGTTGTGCCAGGCTCGGTAGATCTCGATCCGGCCTTGCTCGGGGTGAAGGCCGACCATCCCCGATCGTCGGCAAGCTCGTCGATGAGCCGTCGATGAGCCGTCGATGAGCCGTCGATGGAGGTCGTCGATGTTGAAGTCGGGATGTAGCTGTGGTGCCGTATCCATCAGCGCGCCGCGTTCGCCACGCGGCTGACGTCCCGTGTTGTCACTCGAGAATCGTCCCGCCGGTATTGGAGGGCACCAACGGGATTCGGTATTCGACGTCCTCGCCCAGCGGTACCGCCGGTGGACTCAAGCGGTAACGCCGTGCGCGCCGACCGTGCGTCGCGGCCGCTCGCGGCCTTCGAAGCTCCGTTTTGACGCGCTCGAAGATTTACGTTAGCTTTCCCCCTTGTGACAGACATCACACCCGCCTTTTTGGCGAATATCGCACACATCGGGAGTGCGTGGTGTGGTCACCGTCGGCACCTTGGCGCGTCGCTACAGCCCGCGGACGCGCACTGGGGTAGGGAGACAGCCGACGTCGTTCGTGCACGTGGCGCCCGACGTGGTGATGGGGGGGCGGCGCCGAAACCAGCGACTATTGGTTCGGTGGTCGACGGACGCCAGGCAACGATGGTGCACCCGCAGACATAGCTGATTCCAGACCGTCGCGAATCCTTCAACCCCTCCGGGAGGTACGCACGTGACCACCGTTGAAAGCCCGACTACGGCGACTGCTGAGCCGATAGCAACGGACCCCGCCACCCTGAACGGGAGCATGCAGGATTTCCGTCCGCTGAGCGGTCCCAACATAATCGACCGGGTTGACGGCTTTTACCGATGGCAGGACCAGCGACGAAACCATCAACTGTGGCCGTATGGGCGGTCTACCGAAGCCGGTCCCAGGCGGCATGCGGTGGTGTACGACGACGCCGGCAGAAAGCTGGAGGGGGTCAACTTCGGGTCGCAGGATTATCTTTCGCTTTCCGGGCATCCCGACATCAAGGCCGCAGCCCGACATGCGATCGAGGAGTACGGCGTCCATAGCGCGGGGTCGTCGGTCCTGGTCGGCAACACCTCGGTATCGCTGGCGCTGGAACGCAGAATCGCGCAGTTCGTCCAGGCCGAGCATGTCAGCCTTTTCCCGACCGGCTGGGCCGCCGGCTTTGGGGTCATCAAAGGCCTGGTGCGTCCTGACGATCACATCGTCATCGACCGGCTCGCGCACGCCTGCCTGCACGAAGGCGCCCAGGCCGCGACCCGCAATATCCACCTGTTCGGGCACAACGATGTCGACGCGGTGCGGGCGAAGCTGGAAGCGATCCGCGCCCATGACGCCAGGAACGGCATCATGGTCGTCTCCGAGTCATTGTTCTCGATGAACTCCGATACCCCCGACCTGGTGGCGTTACAAGACCTCGCGCACGAATTCGGGGCGACCCTTGTTGTTGACGTCGCTCACGACCTGGGGTCGATGGGTCCCGATGGGCGCGGCCACCTTGGCCTGCAATCCATGATCGGCAAGGTCGACCTGGTGATGGGCTCGTTCTCGAAGACTTTTGCGTCTAACGGCGGCTTTGTTGCGGCCAAGCATCGCCGGGTGACCGAGTACCTGCGCATGTATGCCTCACCGAACATCTTCTCCAATGCACTTTCGCCGATCCAATCCGCGATTGTGCTCAAGGCGTTCGATATCGTCGACAGCCCCGAAGGCCAGGCGCTGCGGTCCCAAAACATGCACAACGTGCTGCAGCTGCGAAACCGGCTTGCGGATAAAGGCTTTGAGGCCTACGGAGCGCCGTCGCCGATTGTCTGTGTCAAAATGGGCACCGAGGCCATGGCTCGGCTGGTGAGTCGGCAATTGCACGCCACCGGGCTGGTCGCGAACCTTATCGAATACCCGGGGGTGGCAAAGGGAGAAGCGCGTTTCCGGCTGCAGGTGATGGCAAACCACACCGAAAGCGACATCGATTACGCCGTCGACCGGATCGCCGAGGGCTTCGCGCACGCAACCAGCGAATTGCAGGGGCTGGTGTCTGCGCTGGGAATCCGGTGAAGACATAGGGGCGAGCTGCGTCGCGAATCCGACTGGTGTGGGGTATGTATCAGTAAGCTGCGTCTATGTTCCTATGATGTTGCGGCATAAACGATTTCATTTAGCCGATCATCGCTGAAAATCCCATTGCCCGAAATCGGCCGCCAGGACCTGGTCCACATCCACGTTGATACCCCCGAGCAGGGGACCCGGGTTCGACGGGCTGTTGACCACTTCCTGATAAAGCACCGCCGCGGGTTCGCGCTCCCCATTCGACCACGCTTTCGTTTGCCACGCCCACCGGTAACCCGCAGTGGTTGAATGCCCGATCACGCCGTCTTTGATCGCCCACCCACACACCTGGGAATCCCCATAGACGCCGGTGCGGTCCACGCCCAGTACCGAGTTAATTCCTCGAAACCAGCCGAGGGCAAGGTCGTTCCAGGTGTTGAGGTCGATGTTGTCATCGACACTGAAGAAGATCGGGGCCGCATTCGGACCCCCGGCCGCACCATGCAGACGCAGCGCCGTCTGGGCATCCGCCACGCCGCCGTCGTAGCCGCGGGTGAAATCCGACGGCGCGGACCAACCGGGCTTGCCGTACTGGAAGTTACTGACGATGTGCAGACCCGCGGCGCGCAGCGCGTCCGCGTACTCATGGGTGATGGGCTTAGCCTCGAAGTTCGCGCCCGGCCGCGACTCGGATACGTAGTTGACCACCCCGTCGTAGCCTGCCGATTTGATCTCATCCGGGGCAATCCTGCGCTCCGCGAAATCGATCAGCCTCGTGCTGGCGGCTGATGCCTGCGGCTCGCCAAGAGCGGCGGCCGGCACCGCCAGGCTCAGTAGAGCCGGCGCGAAGGCGTATTTGAAGGCCTCGCGTCGTGAAACGGATCGCTGCCCGTCGCGTCCAGGTGGTGCAGCCGAATCGTGCACCGCGCGATGGTAGCAAGTCCGCTCACGGCGCACTATTTCGGCTGCTGCCGCCATCCGGTGATCTTGCGGCCCAATGAATCGGCGGCGTTGGTGGCGGCACGTCCCACGCCGTCGACGATGCCGCCAAGACCGTCGCGGATGCCCCTGATCAGCGGATCGTCGGACTGATCGAAGCCGTCCTTGTAGTGTCGGGCGGCCGCGCCCAAGTCGTCTGCCAAGCTGGCTTGGTCGTCATCGGCCCGCCTCGGGTAGTCGCCGGACATCACCTTTCCGTAGCCGCCGGTATCGACCCAATTGGTCAACGCGGCGGCCCGCAGCACCGAGAACGGATGAGTCTGTAGCTCCAGGTTGAGCAGCTTGAGCAGCCCGTCGCGCATGTCGCCGGTTCTTTCGTACTCGCGGGCCTGGGCCAAGAACACCTCCGAGTCCAGCTTGTCCAGCCTGCTTCCGCCGGCCAGCTTCATCTCCACCCGTATCGCGGTGTCCATGTCCTGGCAGCACAGCAGCCCGGCGCGGTCCCCGGACAGCTCCGACTTGCGCTGCCATTCGTAGAGGGCCGCGACGATCGCCCGTAACGCCCAGCCGCCGACCGGCAAGACACCGAATGACCGTGCCAACCGCATCAGATGCATCATCATCGTGCGGTACACCGCATGGCCGGACAGTGCGTGGCCGAGCTCGTGGCCCACGACGAATCGCATCTCGTCGTGCGTCATCAGGTCGTACAACCCCGAGGTGAGCACGATGAAGGGCTGGTCCATCCCGATCGTGAAGGCCTCCGCGATCGGTGACTGCATCACGTAGAGCTCCGGTTTGGTCGGTGCGTCCAGGACGTCGACGCACTCATCGAGCAGCGCGTCGAGGTCGGCGAACTGGCGCGGGCCGACGCGTGCCGCACTGGCCAGGTACAGCAGTCGGTGCTGGCGCTCCCGCAGCATTCCGGACAGCATCTTCAGGATCTGGTCGAACCCCTTGAGCCGGCGCAGCGCGGACAGGGCGGTCCGGTCAGCGGAGTGCTCCCACGCGCGTGAGCTGATCCCCGGAAACGTCACGCGGATGGTGGCGGGTGTCTGCGACATGGCGCGCTCCCCTCGGTCGTCCGGTATCCAGGATAAGGCGCTACAGCAAAGGGTTGCGCCGTCCGAAGCGCTTGTATTTCGACCCGAGCAGCGGCCGACGCGCGATACCTCTAACATCTTGCTGATGCGCGTACTACTTGCCCGGAGATCGGTTGGCGTCGGCCTAGCAGGCGTCATGGCCGCAGCCATCCTGACGTTCATCGCTCCAGTGCTACCGCCCGGTGCGCCGGGGGCCGTGGGGCCTGCCGCCGCCAGTTGTCCCCAGGTCGAGGTGGTCTTTGCCCGCGGTCGATATGAATCAGCGGGGGTGGGCGCGATCGGCAATGCGTTCATCAACGCGCTCGAATCGAAGGTCGGGGGGAAGAGCGTCGGCGAGTACGCGGTGAAATATCCGGCCGACACGGAGGTCGACATCGGCGCCAACGACATGAGCCGGCACGTCCAGAACATGATCAACAACTGCCCGGATACCCGGCTGGTGTTGGGCGGCTATTCGCTCGGCGCGGCGGTCACCGACCTGGTCCTCGCGGTGCCCTTCTCGGCGTTTGGCTTTGACAACCCCCTCCCGGGGGGCGCCGATCAGCACATCGCCGCGGTCGCACTGTTCGGCAACGGAAGCCAATGGGTGGGTCCGATAACGAACTTCAACCCGATTTACAACGACCGGACCATCGACTTATGCCATGGCGCCGATCCCATCTGCAACCCGGCCGACCCGAACACGTGGCAGCAAAACTGGTCGCAACATCTCGCCAACGCATACATCCAGGCTGGCATGCCCAACCAGGCCGCCGACTTCGTAGCCGGCAAACTCTGAATCGATCGCGCGGATTTAGGCCGGTGTGTCGGCGCTGTGGCACAGGCTGAGGTGACGGACGACAGCGCCGTCCGATTCGGCGGCAAGCTGCCGGCCGAGAAATGAGGGATGGCGGCGCATCGCCTCGCGTCGCTGCTGTTCCCGGCGCTGAGCTGCGGCCCACGCGGGGTGTGACTGAATGGAAACAACCGTTGCCCCTGATGTTTTTGCCACGACTGTCACTCCTCTCAGACCAGCCCGACCAGCCGCACTTCGCCGTGCGTGAACCCCGAAGCTTAGAGTGCCCAAACATGCTGTGACCTAACCGTGTCTGAAGCTAAGAAAAAGCCGTGAATTTGCCGTAGATACGGCCTACTTCGCCTCGCAAGTCTGGTCCAGTCGCCTCAGCGGCCACTTCACCGCGGTCAGGTGTGTTTATTTGGTGAGCAAACAAGTTCGCCGGCGGGCGGAACGTCGGCGACTGTCGGGGCGGCTAGGCCCGTTTTCCGCGGGCTAGGGTTAAGGCCCCGGGGCGTCGGGCGTCGGTTCCGGACAGCTACAGAACAACGTGGCTGGCGATCGCACGAGCAACCACCTTGCCATCCTGGAAGATCTCCGCATCGGTGGCTGCCGTGCGCCGCCCGGATTTCGTTGCGCGACCCACGCATGTGAGCGTGATACCCGGAACGGCAGCGTTGAGGTACTGAACCGTGAGCTGAAAGTGCGGTGTCGCGGTGCCGTCGGGCACAACTACGTGGACGGCCCATCCGGTGGTGGTGTCCAGCAGCGCGGAGAGAAATCCCCCGTGCACCATCCCACGCTCGTTGCAGTGTTCGGGTAAGGGCATCACCTCGATGACAGCTTCTTGTGCGTCGGCGCGTACGTAGGTGAACCCGAGAAGGTGCGCGAAGGATCGCGGGCGAGTCGCGGCGGCGTCTGGCATCGAAGGCATGGCAGGACATTAATCAGCCGGCTGCTGATCTGGTGAATGGGCCTGGTTAGGCGGCGGGCTGATCAGAGCCGGCGGGCGTGCGCCAAGCTCGCGTGATCGAGTCAGGCATCTGCGCGGAGCTCGTGGCGCGGCCCGGCCAAGTTGCGGCGAGACGTGCGACGACATCTCCCAGTTCGGACAAACGTTCGCGGGTAAACCGGCTCGAGGGTCCGCACACCACGAATGACGCGACCGGGAGGCCGTCTGCGCGGCGCAACGCGGCCCCTACCGCCCCCGTCTCGGGCATGACGTCGCCATCGTTGAACGCCCATCCTCGTCCACGGATCGCCTTGAGTGCGCACATAGGTCAGGTCGGGGTCGATCCGCCGCCAGGTGGCGACCTCGCCTACGGGTAGGTGTGCTGCAAGTCGCGCAACGCGGAGCTACGGCGCGCCGGCATTTCGGCCCCGATGGTCGCCGAGACCCGCAAGTTGTGGCGGTTGTCGACCACGTCAGCGATCATCAGCTAGTGGGTACCGACGGGCTGGGAACGGGTCTTCCATGGGTAGAGGCAATCGCAGCCTCGTTCCCGCAGTACGCGTTCGTCGAGTTCCACACCAGCCAGCTGCCCGCACTGAACGCCCGAAACAAGGAACTCGTCGTCGACGATCTGGCCGGCGTGCCACCGATCGCCTTCCGCGTACCCGGCGGTACGGCCTACACGTGGTTGTCGACGCCCGACGGCATCCGTGCCGTCGAGGGCGACGCCGATGCCGACACGCTCGTCGAACTCGATGAGGCCACATTCTCGCAGTATCTGCACGACCTGCTGACGGCAAGCGGATCAGTTCGCACGGATCGTGCGGCGCTCGCACGCGGTAGCCTCGCCAGCTGGAAGCGCTGGGAACCTGCCACCCGGACGTTGCTCACCGGCAAGCCGATCTACACCGAAGCCGTGTGGGACACCCTCGTCGGCCGCGACGGCAGGCCGCTCAACCTGTTTCAGGCCTTTCCCCCCGCCGGCGACCGCGATGAGATGCGGCATTTCCTCAACACCGCTGGATACCTCCATATCAAGGGCGTATACACCGCAGAGGAAGCCGCCACGTTCGGCGCTGAGGTCGCGGTGGTTCGCTCCAAGACGACTCCTGGCGATCCGTTCTCGTGGTGGTCGCTCGATGCTGCCGGCGACGAAGTCGTCACCCGCATCAACTACCTGGGTCGCTACTCAGATATGTTGCAACAACTCAGTTTCGAGCCTCGCATGACCGAATATGCGACCCTCGGCAACCCCGCGCTCCGCGTGTGCGACGACCGCCTTGACGGGCCTATGGTCTTCATCAAGAACCCTGGTGTTGTTAAAGGCGATGGCGACCTTGGTTGGCATGTGGATGATGGCATCGGTGGCCACCCCGTGATGTGCCCGCTGATCCAGGCGGGGATTCGACTCGACCACGCAAACGCCGCAAACGGCCAACTGATGGTGCTTGCCGGGTCGCACCGGTACAGCAAGCACTGGCTGAGCTGGGGCGAGGAGGGCAATCTACCGCGAGTGGCGCTCGAAACCGAGCCGGGCGACCTCACCCTGCACTACGGAGACACCATGCACAGCACGCCGCCACCGACGGCCCCCGACGCGGGGCGGCGCGCGCTCTACTACAAGTTCGCGGAGGAGAAGACCTTCCAGTGGGTGCCTTCGGGGTGCCACTACAACGACGCCCTTTTTCATGCCGACGCGGCCGGCAAGGTGTCGACTCGCGCCACTACCTACTAAGCCTCTCCGCGGGTCCAATTCTGCGTCATCTAGCCAGCCGGCCGGAGTACCGCTGTCGTCTTCTCCGTGCGTCGGCGAAGTAGCACACGCAGTGGCTAGCCCGCGAAACTAGTTCGGCGCCAGTCCCCTCCGTTGGCCGCGGCCATTACCGCGCGCGCCCCTTCCTGCCGGAAAACGGCGGCTATGATTTCGCCATCGCGACACGACAGGAGCCGCCCATGTCCAGAGATCATGAGCGTGTGGTCGACCTGCAAGTGCAACAGGTTGTGCCGGACCCGCGGCGGACGTTCTGGCTAGGCACTCTGCTGCAGTTTGGGTTGCGCGCGGTGTTGATCGTTTTCGTCGTTGCGACGTTGTTGTGGGAACCGCCGGCCCGTTACCAGTGGACCTGCGTGGTCGTCATGGTGGCGTACGTGGTCGTCATCGGATGCTGGGGTGTGTGGGCGCTGCGAAGTGGGGCGCGCACGACGATATCCACCAGGACGCTGGTGACACTGCTCGTGCTGACCGCCGACGTCACCGTGGTTTCCGTCCTGTCGGTACTCACCGGCGCGACGTCACCGCAGGCCTGGACATCAGACGTGATGAGGATTGGTTTCTTCCTGATCCCATTGATCGCGGCGGCGCAGCTTGATCCCATCATCAGTGCGGCGGTGGCGATTCCGACCTTATCCGTATTCACTCTTACGTGCTGGATCACCAGGTCGACCAACGGGGAGTCGTGGGCGTCGATTCTGTTGAGCTCGCTCGTCTTGGCCGGGCTGGCCGGCGGGTCGGTCACCTTGTCATTCATCCAGCGGTCCAGAGTAAAAATGATCGCGGACTTGGCGCGGCAACGAAGCGAGCTGTTGGAAGAGCTGCTGGGAGTGGAAAGGCATGAACGGCAGGCAATTTCGGAACGTCTGCACGATGGCGCCCTTCAGTATGTCTTGGTTGCGCGCCAAGACATCGAGGATGTGCGGGACGGCTCGGCCGATGCTGCCAACCGTGTGGAATCGGCGCTCGTCGAGTGTTCGGGGCTGCTGCGCGATGTGGTCCGTGAACTGCATCCGGAAGTGCTGGAGCGGATGGGATTGAAATCAGCGATCTCCTCCCTCACAGAAAGTCTGGGTTCCCGCGCCGGGCTCACCGTCGATTTTGACGGGGTTAGTTGGCCCGATGGCCTGCGCACCGAGGCCGATGACGTGCTGTACGGCGCCGTGCGTGAGGCGTCCACGAACGTCATCAAACATGCACGGGCGCAAAACATTTGGATCGAGTTACAACACCGCGAAGGGTTGGCCTCTCTGCGTGTTGCCGACGACGGGGTGGGAATCTCAGCGGCGGCTATCGCGCGAAAGGCTGACGAAGGTCACATCGGAATGGCATCGATGCGCGCGAGGGTACTCGCGTCCGGGGGGCAGTTCGACGTGCGCTCGACATCCCCCGGAACTGAACTCGCCATCTCCATACCGTTACGGACGGCGCGTCGTCTCGCCGCGGCCTAATCGTCCCACGGTTGGGGGACGCGGGAAAACATGGTTTGAACTGCACAAATACAGAGTGGGGCAGGCGGGGCTCGAACCGGCGGCCAACGGATTATGAGTCCGCATTTCGGCGCGCGAACGACCAGGCGAACAGTTAGCGAAACCACCTGGTAGCTGTTGGCGATGACCGAATTATCCGAGGCGTGCGTCACGCATAGATTCCCCGCGTTACTCTTTGCCTATGATCGCGGGCGAGAAGGCGCCTGACTTTACTCTGTATGACCACACCGGTCAGCCTCAAACACTGTCTGCGCTCCTTTCCAAGGGACCGGTTGTGCTGTTCTTTTTCCCACTTGCGTCCTCGCCGATCTGTACAGCCCAGGCATGCCATTTTCGGGACTTGAGCAACGAATTCGCCACGGTGGGCGCCCAGCGGGTGGGCATCAGCACCGACACCGTCGACAGGCAGGCCCACTTCGCCCAGCAGCGCTCATTCGACTATCCGCTGCTCTCCGACGCGGACGGCGTGGTGTCCGAGCTGTTTGGGGTGCGCCGAGGCAGGCTCGCCAAGCTGCGTAGATCCGTCGTGGCCCGTGAGGCGGCCCGGCGTGGCCGGCACACTCGCCGCCGTGGCCTGCTGGCGCGGCTGCTGCCGGTCAGACGGACCACGTTCGTCATCGACCCCGACCGCACCGTACTCAAGGTCGTCTCCAACGAGCTGCGCGCATCGGTGCACGCCGACCAGACCTTGTGGTTCTTGCAGCACCACAACTTGCCGCATGGCCAGCAGAAGCTCACCGACGCCTATCAGAAGTCAGAAGGCAACGGCGAACCTATCGCCGACTGGTTCACAGAACCGGAAGCCGCGGACGAGCCAAGCCTGGTCCGGCCCTACGCGCTGACGGCAGGCCGTACCGACTCTGAGGTCGAGCTGGCGCTCGAGGCTTCGGTCGAAGCGCTCGACACCTCAGCGAAGCCGCCGCGCTGGCCGAAAAATGACGTGCGGGGCCAGATCCTGACGTTTTGCCTGGACAGCCGGTCGGTCGCAGAGATCGCCGCTCGTCTGTCCTTGCCGCTCGGTGCTACGCGGTTCCTGGTCGGCGACCTGGTGACACAGGGTTATTTGCGGGTGCACGCCCCCCCCGGTGACTCGATGACGATCGACGAACGACTTGAACTGATAAGAAGGACCCTGCGTGGCCTACGAGCACTCTGAGGGTTCGGCCGCCGCCTCGACGACGATCGTCGTCTCCGGCGGGTTCGGGGTCGGCAAAACGACGTTCGTAGGCGCGGTCTCGGAAAGCATGCCGCTGCGCACCGAGGCGCTGGTTGCTTCTGTGGGGATGGACGGCCTTGAGGCCACCCCGATGAAGAACGCCACGACAGTGGAGATGGACTTCGGCCGCATCACCCTCGATGGGGACGATCTGGTGCTCTATCTGTTCGGCACGCCGGGCCCGCGCCGGCTCTGGTTCGTGTGGGACGACCTGATCCGCGGCGCGATCGGCGCGATTGTTCTGGCAGATGGCCGGCGGCTCCGAGACAGCCTCGCCGCCGCCGCCTTCTTCGAGGCGCGTAACCTGCCGTTTTTGATCGCCGTCAATGAATTCGACGGTGCGCCAGGGCATCCTACGCACGCGGTCCGCAAGGCGCTGGCCCTGCCCGACCACATCCCGGTGATCACCGTCGATGCTCGTGATCGTCACTCGGCGAAGGCCGCGTTGATCGCCGTCACGGAGTACTCTCTGAGCACCCTCACACCGCTGCGCGGCTGAACAGGATATGACCTGGGAATTATGTGTGGCTGTCCAGAGTCGGTGGTGGGGCGGGCGGGCGTCTTATGCCCAACGACGGCTAAGGCTTCGAAGTCGCCATGCGTTGCGAGGCTTCGTGACCGCCAGTAAGCGCCGCCGTAAGCAGCGCGCCCAGCTGCGCGTGCACATCCCGATGCCCGCCGCCGCCGAGTCCACCGGCACCGGGCAGCTCCACGCCGACGCGCACGGGCGGCCAATTCCCGGCAGGCTGTGCAGAATCCGCCAGTGTGGGCAACCGTGTGGGGCGCGCGGATGGTGCCGATTTCACGAACGCTGGCGACGAACTCGGGACGCGTTATCGGAAACCGACGAGAATCGGGCCGGGCCGACTCCTCAGAACACTTCGTCTGGCGTCAAGTCCCAAAAGCGGTTATAGAAATCTATGCCGTAAACCTTTACCGTATCATCTTGATCTATATAAGCATCAAAAACTTTGCGGTCCGCCCAGAGTGCGGCCCAAAAAGGATGCATGTTCAACCACTCAAGATAGTCCAGCATGCCCTGCCGACCAAATCCTTCTTTCATAGCTGCTGAATCCAAGGAAGATAAATGGTTCGCCGGTTACCGGCATCTTCTTTCGTCGGAGCAATATACAAATCATCCGACGTCCTTTCCCTACCTCTCACCAGCTTTAGGTAAAGCGACGGCGTTTGAACCTCCACAATCGCCGCATCGTTTAAAGGCGACGGTTGCCAGGCAGATATCAACTGCCATCCGGGAAAAAATCGATCAAGCGCGGGCGTAACTTCCTTTAGCAGTTGGACTTCTTGCATTTCATATTGGTGGCCATAATTCATGTCCGGCTGGACTAGGACGTGGATTCACCCTTGCGCACCAGCCTCTAGAACGGCCATGTCGCTGTTCCATCGAAATCCCGCGTAACTCCCGACCATACGGCCGCTGGGTAGACGGTCGTCGTGGGAGGCGATGAGCCAGCCGTCGCGGATCATGGCTTCGATGGCCAGGGCGGCGTAAGCGAGGACCCGGGACCCCTTTTTTTGCTGTACGTAGTTCTCGAAGATTTGAAAGACCGCGACCATCCGCGATTCTCGTTGCAGGATATTCACGAGAATTTCAAGTTCGTCGCGAATGGGGAGCACTTTTCCTTCCCGCACATAACAAGGAAACTTGCGAATGCGGCCCGACTCGTAGGCGCTACTTTCCTTCCATGTGGCGCCGCGAAGGTTGAGCTTGATCACGTTGTTCTGGTCGAGGGGCGAGTCGAAGGCGAGGTCGCCGAGGAATCCGCTCGAAGCGCGCCAGCCCGCCAGACTCCAACCGCCACTGCCGATATTCAGATCCTCGTCGATGAAGCCGCCACGCGCGATCCAGTCCCACGCGTTCTCGGGTGAAAGCTCGAGCCCCATGTCCTCGGCGAGACGTGTCGTGAATTGCTTGAGCTCCCGGAACTGCTCGTTCGCGGTGTACCAGTAGTCCCCGAACCGGATGTGGGTTTGGATCCGCTGGGTCTGCCGATGGCTGAACTCTTCCTTCAACCAGTTCCCGTCAAGCTCTCCGCGCTCCAGTTCCAGGATCGTATAGGCAAGTTGGCGCGCGGAAAGGTGCGCCATGGTCACGCCCGCGGACATGATCGGGTCTGCGAAACCGGCGCTTTCGCCGACCAGGAACCAGTTGTCGCCGGCATGCCGCTCGGCAAGGAAGGACCAGTCGCGGGTCGTTTGCAGCTTCCCTTCCGACGTCGCATTCCTCGTCAAGGCGGCGACGATAGGTTCCTGCGTAAGAGCCTCCAAATAGAGCTCCTCCGGCCGCTTGCCGCTCTCTTTGTAGTACTCGGCGGGAATGATTAGGCCGATGCTAGTTCGCGTCGGCCCCAGAGGGATGAACCAGATCCAGCCGTAGCCAAGACTTAGCACCTGAATTCGGGTGCCGCCGACCCCGATCTTGACTGCCCATTCCGCGTTCTGCCAGTAATCGTAAATGGCGATGTTTCGAAGCGTCGACGGATAGTCGCACTTGACGTTCATGGCCCGCGAAAAGATTCCGCTGTTACCGGAAGCGTCGACGTAGTACTTGGCCGTGACCTCTTCCCCGCTCCCTAACGTGAGCCCGGTAACCCGGTTGCCATCGCGCGAAGCCTTCGCGATCTTGGTGTTTTGGCGAACTTCCGCCCCGAGTTCCGCCGCATGGTCGAGAAGGATCGTGTCGTAGATCGACCGATCGACTTGGAACGCCGTGGCGCGACGTGGCCCCTCGAACTTCGCCGGTCTCTTTTCCTCTTTAAACATTCCTACCGGGAGGAACTCAAAGTCCCACAGCTCCGGTCTTCGGCCCCAGCGATAGGTTGCCCCTACTTTGATCGGAAAATTGGCGGCTTCAATCTTGTCCCAAGCGCCCATTTCACAGAGCACGTTGGAGATGGGCGGCAGGAGGCTTTCGCCGATGTGGTCGCGCGGGAACGTCTCGCGCTCGAAGACCGCGACGCTCAGCCCGGGGTTGTACTTCTTAAGGATCGACGCCGTCGTCGAGCCTGCGGGACCGCCGCCAATAATTGCCACATCGTAGTGGACTTTTTCGCTCATGCTTGGCCATGATACGGTCCCGAGCCATTCGGAGGCTGCGGGTCAGAATAAACACCGTGCTGCCGTACTTGGTCCTTCTACAAATGTCCGTGCCATCCCGTATCGAGGGCATCGGCCGGCCGCGGGTAGAGCCGTCGTTTCTGTCCGGCGTGGTCGACCGCATGGTCGCGGTGCCCGACGCGGCGTCGATCGCGGCCGCCCGCCACGTCAGCGCGGTGCTGGGACGCCGCGTGGGGCCGTCCACCGGCACCAACGTGTGGGGGCCTTCGGCCTTCTTGAAAGGCGCGGAATCAATTCCAGCACCGACCCTAGAGGTTGCCCGGCGGAATCAACTCCAGCAGTGACCCGAGGGCGCCCACGAACCGAGAAAGCCCGGTCACACTCGACTGACCGAGGTTGATCGACAGGCCCGGATCGATGGACGGCACGTACGGGTAGATGTCGGGCAGGGAGGTCTGGGGCAACGCGCCAATATCAACCAGGGCGGCTTGGCCGCCCTGCACGGCGCCCCTGGCCAGGTCGACACCGACGGTGACCGGGTTGATCAGATGGAACAGGCTTGCCGGGGTAGGAATGTCCGCGTAGTCCCCGCCGGTTCCCATGCTGCCGTAGCCCATGTCGACCAGCACCCGCATATCCGGCTGGATCAGGTCGGCGAGCACGTTGCCCCCTATGGGGAAGTTGCGAAGCCCCTCCAACAGCGGCAGGTTCTGGGTAAGGAACATGTAGTAATGGGTGTTGCCGGTGTAGCCCGGAGACGTCGGCAACGGTATTGCCTTGGCAACATCGGCAGCCGTGAACGGGTACGAGCCGTGCTCGTATGTGAGGCCCATAAAGGCGTTGAGGTCCGACAGGAAATTGAGCGGGTATTGCGGGTTGTGAGTGAAGCCGTCGTATTGGTTCGTGTAAATGAAGGTGGGGTAGGGGGAATTCGGCGGAGTGGCGCCGTTGAAAGGGATGTCCAGCCATGGGATGTAGAAGCCGGGGTAGCGCGAAAAGAAACCGCCGTCGGGGTTGTTGAGGTTACCGAGCAGAACGAAGGACAGCTGGCTCGGATCGGGCCGAAGGTTGTCAGGCAGGGCCATGATGGTCTTGATTTCTTCGGTCGTTAGCACGGCGCTCTGCGAGTAGCCGAAAACGACGGCGTGATTTCCTGAAGTGATTACCCCTGTTGGCCCGAAGAGCGCGTCATTCAAAATCTGGGCGCCCTTGGCGACCGACTGGCCGAACGTCAGGTCGCCGAAAGCCGGCCACAATTGTTCGGGCGTGGTCAGACCCTGCCCGATCGCCCCGGGGAAGCGCGGCACGATGTAGGCGTCGTTGAGAACCGACACGACGAAAGGATCGGGCGTCGGGAACCCGGTGCCGTTCATGATCAGCGACGTGACTGGCGTGGATGGCGTCGTCAGCATCGAAGTGAGCGTGCCGAAGGCGCCGGACGTAGTGGTGCCTGTCTGCGCGGTTCCCAATAGCGTCTGAATCGCGGCGGCCTCGGCCTGCGTGTAGGCGGCCCCGGCGGCGGCCAATGCCCGGGTGAATTCGGTGTGGAACGCTGCGGCCTGCTTGAGAGCCGCGTGATAGTCCTGGGCGTATTCGCTGAACAGCGCCGAGATGGCCTTCGACACCTCATCTTCGGCCGCTGCCAGCACACCGGTTGTCGAGCCCGCCGCGGCGGAGCCGCCCGCGTTGATCGCCGAACCGATACTCTCCACATCCCCGGCCGCATTCGCCAATATCTCCGGGGCCGTGATCAGACCTGCCATGCAGGGGAGTGTAGAGCCCGAAGACAGCGGCGGAATCAATTCCAGAATTGGCCCGATCGCGCCCGTTATCAGAGATCGGCCGGTCACACTCGGCTGGCCGAAGCTCAACAAACGGATTATGAGTCCCGTTTCTGCACGTCGGCGACCAGCACTGATAGTTAGCCACTCCGACCGATACGCGTACCGGTATGCTCGTCGGCGCCAATCGGTGACGGTTGCTTCGCCGCGACTGATGTCAATAAGGGGACGGACTCTGGTATGGCAGCGAAAGATGTTGCAGGTAAGGGCAATAGCGATGCGTGGGATGTCTCGACCGACGTGGTGGTGGTGGGATTCGGCGCGGCGGGAACCTGCGCCGCGCTGGCGGCCCGGGAAGGCGGCGCCGAGGTCGTCGCGCTCGAACGCTTCAACGGTGGCGGCGCAACGGCGATGTCGGGCGGGATCATCTACGCCGGCGGAGGAACAGTTGTCCAGCGGCAGGCCGGCGTGGATGACAGCACCGACAAGTTGCTCGCCTACCTGCAACTTGAGGTCGGCGACGTGGTGCGTCCCGAGACCTTGCGGCGCTTCGCCGAATCCAGCGTCGAAATGATCGATTGGCTGTGCGCACAAGGTGTCCCGTTCGACGCGTCGATGTGCCCGTACAAGGTGTCGTACCCGAATAACAAGTACTACCTGTACTACTCGGGCAGCGAAAATTCCGGAGGATTCCGCGACGCCACCCCACCGGTACCGCGCGGGCATCGGGTCAAGGGCAAGGGCACATCGGGCAAGAAGCTGTACGGCCCGTTGGCGCAAGCCGCAATCGCCGCGGGCGTGTGTTTACACGAGCACACCAGGGTGACGGACCTGATCATCGACCCGGCCGGTCGCGTCGTGGGTATGGAGGCACTCACGTTGCGTCGCGCGCCGCAGTGGGTCCGCAAGCAGTTCTCGACCGCGGCGTCGCTGGCTGCCAAACCCGGCGTCTACTACCCGCCGCTGCGCAAAGCCATGGAATACCGATTGCGTCGCCTGGAACGTCGATTCGCAGTCCCGGTGCGCATTGCGGCGCGACGTGGCGTGATCTTGTGTGCGGGGGGTTACATCGCCAATACCGATTGGATCAAGCAGCATGCGCCGCAGTTCACCTGCGGTTTGCAACTGGGCACCACCGGCGACGACGGCAGCGGCATCGCGCTCGCGCTGGCGGCCGGCGGCGCCGCCGACCGGATGGACAACGTGTCGGCATGGCGATTCATCACACCCCCCAGCGCGTTCCTTGGCTCGATCATCGTCGACCAACAGGGCCAGCGGATGATCGACGAGTCGCGCTACGGCGCGGCGGCCGGGCAGGCCATGATCACCGGGCACGACGGCAAGGGCTGGATCCTGGCCGACGCCGCATTGATGCGAGAGCGACGCAAACAGATTGGCGTGCAATCAATCTGGTTTCAGCGGATGCAGGGCGAAGCACAGGTCATCCTGGATGCGAAGCGGGGAGCAACCCTGGGCGCGGCGGCCCGGTCGGCTGGCATCGATCCGGACGGATTGGCGGCAACGGTTGCCGCCCACAACAATGCCATCGACACCGGCACACCCGATCCGATGGGCAAGCCCGCCGAGTTCACCCGCCGCATTGGGGACGGCCCCTACACGCTGATCAACATCTCGGTCCGACGGAGTCTGCTGAACCCCACGCCGATGCTGACCCTTGGCGGTGTGCGTGTCGACGAAGACACCGGAGCGGTGATCACGAATGCCGGTGCCCCGGTGCCCGGTCTGTACGCGGCCGGGCGCACGGCGGTCGGCGTCTGTTCCAATTCCTACGTCAGCGGACTCTCGTTGGCGGATTGTGTCTTCTCCGGCCGACGGGCCGGGGCGCATGCCGCCAGCCAATCCAGAACAACTGCCCCTGAATAAGCGAGAATAAGCGCTCTTAGGCCTCGTAGGTCACCTGGTACCAGTGGCGGACCGGCTTGTGGCCCTTGTCGGCTTGACCGGTGTCCGTCGCGCTCAACACGTTGACGTCGGTCAGGTCGGGATTGTGGGCCTCGAGGTACCGCTCCAACTCTTGGAGCAGCGCGCGATGCGGCAGGGCCGGGTTGGCGAGCGCCTTCGCCGTTCGTTTTTGCGGCACGTGACCAATTATGCCGAGCGGGTCTGCCTGCTGGCCACCGAGATTCCCGTGCGTGTTGTGATCTGGGCTCATAAATTCTCGGCCTGCCACTATGGCAAACTTCAATGCTTCAGTGTGACACGCTTTGTGGGGGCCGAGCCGTGGATGGGAGGCTGCGCGATTACCAAGCTTGGCTTCTGGAGCGTTGTCATGCTCGGGATCAACGGGATAATCGGAGCGGGTATCTTCCTGACCCCCGGTTCGGTGATCAAACTCGCTGGGCCCCTTGCGCCGATTGCCTACATTTCGGCCGGTGTTTTCGCCGGCGTAATGGCGATTGTCTTTGCGACCGCTGCCAGGTACGTCAAAACCAACGGCGCCTCCTACGCGTACACGACCGCCGCGTTTGGTCATCGGCTCGGCATCTACGTCGGTATCACACACGCCATCACCGCCTCGATCGCGTGGGGCGTGTTGGCGTCGCTGTTCGTTTCGACACTTTTGAGAGTGGTCTTCCCCGACAAGGCCTGGGCCGACGACGACGAGTTGATCAGTGTGAAGACGCTGACGTTTGTCATCTTTATCGGAGTTCTATTGGTGATCAATGTGTTCGGCAATCGGGTGATCAAATGGGCGAACGGAATCTCGACCCTGGGCAAGGTCGTCGCGCTGTCGGTGTTCGCTGCCGGAGGCCTGTGGATCATCGTCACGCTTCACGTGAACAATTACGCAACGTCCAAGGCGGCGTACCACCCGGCGTCGCTGTCATTCTTCGGGGTCGCCGATCTTGGCGAGAGCACCCTCGCGAGTTTGACACTCGCGACGATCGCTGCGTTGTACGCGTATACGGGCTTCGAATCGATCGCGAACGCCGCCGAGGAAATGGACGAACCGGAGCGGACCCTCCCCAGAGCCATACCGGTGGCGATCGCCGCCGTCGCCGCCGCCTACATTTTCGTTTTGGTAGTGGCAATGCTGCTGGGCGCCGACAAGATCGTCGCGTCGCGCGACACCGTGAAGCTCGCCGCATGCATCCAAAACGATACTTTCCGCACGATCGTCATTGTTGGAGCCTTGATATCGATGTTCGGCATCAACGTGGCCGGCTCGTTCGGTGCTCCGCGGCTTTGGACCGCCATGGCGGATGGGAGGATCCTGCCGACAAGCTTGTCGCGCAAAAACCGATTCGGTGTGCCGGTGGTCGCCTTCGGGATCACGGCGTCGTTGGCGCTCGCGTTCCCGCTGTCGCTTCGGTTCGACAACGACACCCTCACCGGTCTGGCGGTGATCGCCCGATTCATCCAGTTCATCATCGTGCCGTTCGCCCTCATCGCATTGGCGCGCTCGCGGTCGGGAGAACACGCAGCAGTGAAGCGAAATATGTTGATCGACAAAGTTTTACCGGTCATTGCGATCGTCATCTCGATCGGGATGGCGGTGTCCTTCGACTACGGTTCCATCTTTGTTTCGCGAGGCGGGCCCAACTACTTCTCGATCATTCTGATCGCGCTCACGTTCGTCGCGGTACCGGCGATCGCCTATCTGCACTACTACCGAGCCACGAGCCGGCATGCCCCGACGTATCCGGAATCCGAACCCGAAGAAGAACTTGCCCCGGACATACTTGATGGACGATCTCGTCCACCCGCGAACGGTTGAAGTACCGTACGCTCATGCCTGATCGAAATCGTCGCTTCCTGCTCCGTGAACGCCCCACCGGTCGCATCGGACCGAACACCTTCGAGCTCTCCGAGGAGGCGGTCCCCGAGATCGGTGACGGCGAGGCGTTGGTACGCGTCGACTGGATCTCGCTCGACCCGACCAACCGCGCGTGGATCAACCAGACCCCGACCTACCTGCCGCCGGTCGGCATCGGCGAGGTGATGCGCGCCGGCGGGCTCGGCGAGGTCGTCGCGTCCAAGAATCCGAACTATTCCGTCGGCCGGATCGTGCAGGGTCTGGTCGGTTGGCAAGAGTACGTGGTCGCCTCGAGCACCATGCCCTTGCTGCCCGTCGACGTCGCTGAAGGGGTTTCACCGAGCGCCTACATGGGCGCGCTCGGGATGACCGGGCTCACCGCGTGGATCGGGATCCGCGACATCGGCAAACCGAAGTCGGGCGAGACGGTCGTCGTCTCGGCCGCGGCCGGCGCGGTCGGCTCGGTCGCCGGCCAGCTCGCCAAGGCCGACGGCGCGCGCGTCGTCGGGATAGCCGGCGGCCCCGAGAAGTGCGCGCTGCTGACCGAGCAGCTCGGCTTCGACGCGGCCGTCGACCACAAAGCGGCCGACTGGGCCGCCCAGCTCACCGCGGCGACCCCCGACGGCATCGACGTCGACTTTGAGAACGTCGGCGGCGCCATCATGGACGCGATCTTCACGCGCCTCAATATCGGTGCGCGAGTTGCACTTTGCGGCCTGATCTCCGGCTACAACGATGCCGACCCGCCGCCGGGACCGCGCGCCTTCGGGAATCTGCTCATCCAGCGTGCGACGCTGCAGGGCTTTATCGTCCTTGACCACTTCGGACGCGCCCCGGAGGCGATTGGCGAGATCGCCGGCCTCATCGCCAAAGGCAAACTCACGCCCCTCGAGACCGTTGTCGAGGGCTTTGAGCAGCTGCCGACGGCGATCAACATGCTGTTCGACGGTAAGAACATCGGCAAGCTGATGGTCAAAATCTCCGGCAGGAGTTGACCCGTTTTTGGTCATGCAGCGCCAATCAGCTTGGGGGCTGGTTGTTTTCGGCTGGTCCCGTGACGCCCGGGCTGTGGGTCTGGTCTGTTCGGGGGTGGGCCGGGGACAGGCGGCCGCACGCGCCGGCTGCCGCTGAGAGATCACGATCACACAGGTGGTGCGACCGATAAGCTCGGTATGGCCCCGACTGGGAACATGGCCAACAAAATAATCCCGACCGCGAACACGACGCGGGTGCGCCGGGTCGGCGTCCGAGCGGCCTCGGGCTGACTGCTCGCGTAGAGCAGGTAGATGATGCCGACGTCGAACGAGATGCTCACCCACCACCGGACCCAGTCGACTGAGGTGGCGAAAACCGGGTCAACGTCTGACCGCCCATTGTGCGATGTCGATGAGCGGCGTCCTTATCTCGTCGGCCAGGCCAGATCGCTGTCGGCTGCCGAAATGCCGGGATCGTCGTTCGGTGGCTCGATCAGCAGGGCAGACCAGGTGTCATCGAGTGACACATGGCCGATCGGCTGGGCGGCGTTCTGGCGCACCGTCCGCGTCAGCCAATCCCGGTTTAGATCAGTGCTGAACCGACCCTGCTTGGGATAGGCAATCCAGGCCAGACGAGCGGCGCGGGCAGCCGCGCAGATGGCATCGAGCACATCCAGATCGCCGCGTCGGGTGATAAAGCCGATCACCGCATCAGCATTATCGGGCTCTACCCCATCAAGTGTGGGAATAAGTAGCGTGCCGTTCGCTGGCGCATTCAACACCGCTACTTTCTGGCCCGGTGTTAGCCGCAGTTTGCGCTCGAGGTCTGCAAGCTCAAGACCTGCCATTGTCATTCCTTCCTGCTCACAGGAGTTTTACCGCCCCGAAATGCCGCTACGCCAGCCGAAGAGGACGCCACCTCGAACGGCCCAGGGCAAGATCGGGGTCGTGGTTGGCGTTGTCAACAGCCGCGCGCCTTGATTGCTGTCATCCATAGCACCGTCGGCGCCGACGCATGCAAAGATCACATGATTTCATGCGGTCGCCGATAGCCGAAAACCGCGGGTGCGCACGCCCGCGTTGCAAACAGCGGGTAGCGCTCGGGGCTATGGCACGCAAATTTTCAGGCACAGGGTATCGGCTCTCCTGGTCACGAAGCCCCCCAAAGGGCCGTGCTGGCCGCCCGCCCTGCTTTTCAAAGACAGACTTACAAAAGCTTTGTACACCATACACAGCTCGTAGCGGGTCGACATGAACGCCCGACGCGTGCCCGAGGTCGGCCTTCCCGTCGGCGGTCGGTGCTGGTCTTCGCGTCTGGCCGCTAGGTGCGGTTTTCGGCCAGGTAGCCGTTAACGAAGTCGTGTAGCGCGGGCGCCAAAGCGGCTGCGCTCGAGCCGTGCAGCTTCGCGAGCAGAATAAGGCCTTGGTAGTGCGCGAATAGCGCGTGCGCGAGTCGGTCCGGGTCGACGCCTTGGCGCAGCGTATTGTCCGCGGCGGCCGCCTGGCAGATCTTGGCGAGTTGATTTTCCAGCTCGGCCAACCGCGCGGCCAGGTGGACGCGCACCGTTTCGTCGGTGGTCGACAGCTCGGCGGCGATGTTGCCGAATGGACAGCCGACAAAGCGGCCGAACTGCGCATGGAGGTCGGCCTGGATGGCACCGATCGCGTCCGGAATCGCGGTCAGCTTTTCCGCGGGTGTGGCGCCGGCCTTACTGGCCAGACGCGTTTGGAACAGCTGCATGTGCAGGTCGATAACCGCCTTCGCGAGTTCAGCTTTCGACGAGAAGTAGTGGTAGAAGCTGCCTTTGCGAACATCGGCCACGGCACACAGTTCTTCGACGCCCACATCGTGGTAGCTGCGCTCGAGGAACAGTCGTGCCGCGGTTGACACGATGCGATCACGCGCGTCCGAGGTCCGTGGCACCCACGAATCGTATCGAATAGTTGACTGGTCGGTCAAAAGTCCGATACGTTGTCCAGCGTCGCAACGCGTAACCCACTACTCAACGGAGATGGCAGCAATGAGTTCCAGCACCCCGGAGGTTTTCCGAACACCCGATTCGCGTTTCGAGCAGCTTCCGGGGTACGGCTTTGCACCGCACTATCTCGAGGTGGACGGGTTACGGATGCACTACGTGGACGAGGGGCCACGCGAGGGATCGCCGGTCGTTTGTTTTCACGGCGAGCCCAGCTGGGCCTACCTCTACCGCAAGATGTTGCCACCGCTCGTTGCGGCCGGGCATCGGGTCATCGTCCCCGACTACGCCGGCTTCGGGCGCTCCGACAAGCCCACCGATCGCGGCTGGTACACGTTCGACCGCCACAGCGAGTTGGTCGCCAAGGTGCTTGGTGCTCTCGACCTGCAGCACGCGACCGCCGTCGTTCAGGACTGGGGCGGCCCGATCGGACTGCGATGGGCGGTGGAGAACGCCGCCAGGGTTGATGCGTTGATGATCATGAACACCGGTCTGTTCACCGGACGGGTCTCCAAAGGCTTTCTGGCCTGGCGCGCATTCGCCGAAAAGAACCCCGATCTGCCCGTCGGCTTCGTGATCCAGGGCGCCACGACGACCCAACTTCCCGACGACATCGTCGCCGCCTACGACGCGCCGTTTCCCACTGCTGAGTCGAAGGCCGGTGCCGCCCAATTTCCGCTGCTGGTGCCAACCAGCGAGGACGCGGTGGGTGCCAAGGAGATGGCCGCGGTCAGCGACGAGCTGTCGCGGTGGAACAAGCCAGCGCTGGTTGCGTTTTCGGACTCGGACCCGGTCTTCCCCTATCCAAAGGCGGGACAGCTCTTTTGCGACCTGATCCCCACCGTGGGCGAACAGGTGAGGATCGAGGGCGCCGCCCATTTCCTCCAGGAAGACCGCGGTGAGCAACTCGCCGAGGAGCTACTCGCACTGCTCGCGAAGGTTTAGCAGGCACTACAAAGTCGCGACGATAAGGACCTTCGAGTGGTCCTCGGGGTCGACTCGAACCGGCACCTCGGCGCCGACCTTGATGTGCGGGGCGGTCGACAGCTCAAGCGCAATGCGCCGCGTGGTGCGATAGGCGTCGCGGTTCGGCAGCCGCACGTCCAGCTCCAGCTCGTGCCAGGAACCCAGCATTGTGACAGTGACGTTCTGATGGATGCCGACGATCGTCGCGTCCCCCGCCAAGCCATCGCGCATCAGTCGCTCCCGCTCGGCGTTGAGCGCGTTGAGCTCTTCGACGGTGTCGATCGCTTGCTTCTTGTCGGCCCGCGTGACCCGTTGGCCCGCACTGGCTTTCCGTGCCCGCTCGAACCAGCCCACGGCTAACCCCTCGTCCGCACCGTCGCCACCTGGGCGATGCGCACATCGCCATTGCGCGCGTAACGCGGCGGCCCGTCGTTCACCGGATCAGTGTGGCATTTGGCAAATCAAACCGGTTGGGCGAGTAGCGTTGCCGCACATGTTTCAGATGACGGTCCAGGACGTGTTCGTCATCCACGGCCGCGGGGCGGTGGCCACCGGCCGGGTGGAGTACGGCGAGCTGCGCGTCGGCGACGAGGTGCAGATCAATGACGGGCCCGCCGTCAGGGTTGACGCGATCGAGGCCTTCCGCAAAAAGCTGGATACGGCGAAGGCCGGCGACAACGTCGGCCTGCTCTTCAAGAAGCTCACGAAGAGCGATCTTGCTGCCGGGGACGTAATCAAATCTGCCGGCATCTTCCTGGCCTAGGGCACAGCATGGCGAATTCTTCCGACGCCGTCGACAATGTCCCGCATCTGCATCGCGGCCTCTCCAATCGTCAAATTCAGTTGATCGCGATCGGGGGTGCGATCGGCACCGGCCTCTTCATGGGGTCCGGGCGAACCATCTCGCACGCCGGTCCGGCGGTTTTGGTGGTGTACGGGATCATCGGTTTCTTCGTGTTCTTCGTCCTGCGCGCGATGGGCGAGCTGCTGCTGTCGAACCTGAACTACAAGTCGTTCGTCGACTTCGCGGCCGACCTGTTGGGGCCCGTGGCGGGCTTCTTCATCGGGTGGTCGTACTGGTTCGCGTGGATCGTCACCGGTATCGCGGAAATAGTCGCGATCACCGGGTACTCAAAATTCTGGTGGCCGGACCTACCGGCCTGGTTACCGGCCCTGGTCACCGTTGGTTTGGTGCTGATATTCAACTTGTTCAGCGTCCGCAACTTCGGTGAGATCGAGTTCTGGTTCGCCTTGATCAAGATCGCCGCGATCGGCTGCCTCATCGTCGTCGGGGTCATCCTGGTGGCCACTGACTTCGTTTCGCCGCAAGGGCACCGCGCAACGGTCGAGAACCTGTGGAACGACGGCGGGTTTTTCGCGACTGGGTTCGTGGGGCTGATCAGTGGATTTCAGATCGCGTTTTTCGCCTTCGTCGGCGTGGAACTCGTCGGGACCGCCGCGGCTGAGACGGCCAACCCGCGCCGCACCCTTCCCCGCGCGATCAATGCCGTCCCGGTGCGTGTGGCGATCTTCTACATCGGTGCGCTAATGGCGATTCTCGCCGTCGTCCCGTGGCGACAGTTCGAAAGCGGCGAGTCGCCCTTCGTGACGATGTTCTCCCTGGCCGGACTTACCGCCGCAGCGTCGATCGTGAACTTCGTCGTGATCACGTCAGCCGCCTCCTCCGCGAACTCCGGGGTCTTCTCCACCGGCCGCATGCTTTTCGGCCTGGCCGACGAAGGCAGCGCTCCGCAACTGTTCCGACGACTCAACCGCGGCGGCGTGCCGGCGGCGGCCCTGCTGGTTACGACTCCGTTGCTGCTGACCTCCATCCCGCTGCTCTACGCGGGCGGTTCGGTGATCGGCGTCTTCACCCTCATCACCACCATCTCGTCTTTGCTATTCATGTTCGTCTGGACGATGATCATCGTCAGCTACCTGGTCTACCGCCGCCGACACCCACAGCGTCACGCCGACTCGACCTACAAGATGCCCGCCGGCGTGCTGATGTGCTGGGCGGTTCTGGTCTTCTTCGCATTCGTGATCTGGACGCTTAACACCGATCAGGAAACTACGATCGCGTTGGCGTGGTTCCCGTTATGGTTTGTGCTGCTCGCGGCCGGTTGGCTGATCGTGCGGCGACGGTCCGGCCACGCGGAGCAGTACCGCCGGTTCCAAGCCGAGATGAATCACCCGGTCGACGACAACGCCAACAGCGCAGCGCTCCCCCGGCTTACGCGGTAAGCAGCGCGACCGCACTCCAGGGCCGACCGACCGGGTGACGCGGATCCGGCTGGGGCAGCCGGGCAACGAGGCGCATCGGCATCGGTAAACGACGGAACCGTTGGGCCGCCAGCAGCAGCGATTCCGCATCGGCGACATGCCAGCCCAGGTCCTCGAAAAAGGCCAACCCGTTATCGGGCGCGAACTTGAATGGCACATTCTGCAGCATCCCCGCCATCTTCTTGTTCATCATCTTCTTCAGGCCCGGCCCGCCGAAGTCGAGCATCCACCAGGCGACCCCGGGTCGCTTGATCGCCCGCGAAAGCGCGACGACAACGGCGTCTTCGAGATACATCAGCAAGCCCTCGGTCAGCACCAGCGCTTTCTCGGCGCCGTCGAGCGCCTCGTCGAAGAAGGCGTCGCGGGCGCGCGGGTCGGCCAGGTCCACCGCGGTACGGGTCAGCCGGCATCGCGGTGCCTGGTCGGCAAGTAGTTGGGTCTTTTCCGCGAGCAAGTTCGGCAGATCCGCCTCCACCCAAGGGAAATCGGTCGGCAGATCCAGGCGGTACGGCCGGGTGTCCAAACCGGCGGCCAAGTTCAATACCCGGTCACAGCCATCGGCGATCGTGCGGGCGATGACGTCATCGATGATCTTGGTGCGCGCGATGAGCGGCCAGCCGTTGCGGGTGATCCGTGGAAGCCGGGCCACAATGGCGCGCCCCTGCTCGCCGGCGAGGCGCTCGGCGAGGGGGTCGCTGAACAACCGGTCCGGACGCGCCGATTCGGTCGCCCGATGCAACGCGGTCCACCTGGCCGTATCCGAAACATGCGTGATGACATGCCCACCTTCCGACATACCTGCGTTATAGCAGCCGCGGCCGACAGCGCTGCGGGTGTCGTTGTTGGGATCGGTAGCCATTCCCGAGGGCTGTACTTAGCGCAACGACGACGCCACCGTGGCGCCGCCACACGAAAGGAAACAACCAATGAAAATCGTCCCCGCAGCCATCGAGGAACAGATCAACCGTGTCGACCGCCAGCGCAGCCTGTACATCGGGGTCAGCTCCGCCCTGCTCGCCGTCTGGTCCATCTTCCGCGTGCTCTGGCTCATCTACCTTTCGGTGACGTTCAACTGGATGTTCGGCGCGCTGGCCTTCCAGTTCGTGATGTGGGGCGTGGTCGGCACTGTCGCCACGGTCGCGGCCGTCGGATTCCTGACCCGCTACCAAAGGGGATCTTGATTCTGAGCCTCTCGAGTCATCGGGAAGTCCCGAACCGTTACAAACGTAGTTGGCCGTTGTTGGCCATTGCCGGGGTAACGGTTGCCCGGCCCGGTAGTCGCATTCTTGCCCGGTTGGGTGCGCAGGATTTAGTTCCCCGTGTCCCTGGCCGGTGGCGGCTACTGGTGTTCACCGTTGGGCTGTCGGGTCCGGTCTGGTTGGTAGCTCTCACGGCGCGATCCTCTGGTCGCGTGCGTGTCACACCTTTCCGTCGCCGGGCCTTAAAGCCTTGGGCGCGACGCCCGATCACCGTGGCTGCTGCCTGGTGTCGGGTGACGTTTTCATAGGGGTGCTGCCAATGCTGCGCACCCCAGGTGCTGGTGTAGGCGGGGTTGACCGCGAACACGGCAATACCCGCGCGGTGGCACATGCCAGCTAGTCGATTGCGGAACACGGCGGTGGGCATGCCGGACACGGTGCGGCGGAACCGTTTCCCACGCGCGCCGCGGCCCATCGTTTCACGGCCGAGGGTGCGGGCGTCGGCGAAGTCGAGGTCTTCCACCGCGATCGCAGCGATACCCAACTGCTGCGCGTAACCGATCAGCTGGGCGATGGCGTGGCGCACCTGAGCGTCGCGGCGTGACGCGCTGCCAGTGAGGTCGATATCGATGCGCACAGCACGACCAGTGGGGTTGCCATGACCGTCCAGCCGGCGCACCGCCAGGTGCCCGTCGTTGAGATCCACTCCCACCACTGGGCCCGTGGAATAGACATCGTCTCCAGCCGCTGTGTCGCCGCGGCCCACCCAATATGGCACCGCGGGGATCGCCCACGCCGCGATGAGATATCGCCCGGAACGCCCTGGTTTGTGGGTAATGGTGTAGGACACCGAATTTCCGCCGCTGATCCGTTGCACCCACTCGTGCCCGCGATGTGTGAACACCGCTGGACACGACAGCACGTAGCGGCCACGGGTGGCATTGGCCAGGTGTTCCAACGGTTTCGGCAGGCGCAGACTCACCTCGCCAGACGGGGTGACGGTGATCGTGAGGTTGCCGAACGGTTCGTCGGGGGAACCGTTCGCGGTGATGCGGTAGCGCGACGCCCCCCACTTCTCACGCCACTCATCGGTGGTCAGACCAGCGGCGTCGAGGTGGTGGCGGGTGTGGGCGAGCCGTTTCCCGCCCTCGACCACATGGACCCGGTGTGCGGATCGATCAGCCTCCACGCGGGCGAGCTCACTACGCAGTTGCTGTAGACGTTGTTGCTTGGCGAAACGTTCGCGCTGAGTCGCATAGCCTTGGGCTACTTTGGCTTTTCGGCGGGCCTTGCGCTCACTGGCTGTGAGCGTGTCGGTGGTGGGGGCTGCCAGGCGTTTCGCGATAGTGGTGATCGCCGCCCGCAACCCTACGATGTGGCGGTACTGGGCGTCACGGGACAACCGGTACTGGTCATCGTTGCCGGTGATGATCGCATTGGCCCACCGCGCCGAGGATTGTGCGGTCAACGCCTTCTTACGGGCGTTAAGCCGAGCCCGGCGCACCTGTCGACGTTCATCAGGACTCAGATCAGCAGCTAATGGTTCGAGACGGCATACCGCTGTGAGGTCGGCACGGCGCAGCCGTCCGAAATGTGCGGCCACCGCGTCCAGCACCGGTTCATCGGCCGCGGTGGTACGCAACCGCGCACTGATCGCTACCCCGCACGGTGCGGCCACCGGCTTCACCCCACGCCACTCACGCAATTCCTGGTTGTTCATGCGGCATCACCGCATTCGGTTTCGGCCGACACCGCCGCACGCAACCGTTTCGTCTTCGCCGACCGCTGCCCATACAGCCGCCCGGAAAAGCTGGTCACGATAGCCAGCATGTCGCGCACCAACTCCGATTCCGCCGACTCATCCTCCGGCTGGCCGGTATAGATGACCTTCACCCCATAGCCCGCCAGCAGATGTTCGATCACCCCGACACCAAACCGGGCCAACCTGTCCGGATGCTCCACCAACAGCCGATCCACACCCGGTTTCATGCACTCACCCAACGCTTTCCGCAGCCCCACGCGGCGGTCCCACAGGCCGGAAGCAACGTCGGTGAACACGACTAGGTCACCGTCACGGTCCTTTAGCCGGGCCACCTGACGATCAAGGACACCTTCAGCTTGTTGCCTCCGTGACGACACCCGTGCATACCCAACTGCCTTGCCAGCGGATGGTTTAGGTGCGATAGCATCCAAGTCGCCGATCCGCAAGATCCGCCTCCCGCCCGCACTGCGCGCATCCGGCAGCCGACCTTCCTGGGTGTATCGGCGCAACGTAGGTGTCGACACCCCCAACCGGTGAGCGGCTGAGGTCGCGGACACGTAATCATCTGGGCCGTGGTCAGCCATCGACAACCAGCTCTACATCCAGGCCCGCGATCGCCGCGGCCAGCAGTTCGGTTTGATCCCACCGTCGCCGGGCGGCCAGCAGCATTCGGGGCAGCGCTGAGGTCGGGGCATCCATGTCTACAACGTCGCCGGGATCCAGTACCGGGCAGTCGATCTCAGTCCAGGCATGCAGCGCTTCCCTCGCCAACGAGAGCACATCCGCGGCGACGCCACCAAACGGCTGCCTTACGTCGAGGGCCACGTCAGGTAAAGGCACTCCGGCAATGGTTTCCAGAGTCGCGATATCACCGCACAGCACTAGACCAGCGATCACGTGAGCGTGGGCGAGGCCTTCCAGCGCCCACCGGTCATACCACGCGTCGTCGAGCGATTCGGCAGCAAGTCCCGCACCACAAACATGGGTCGCCCGGGTGTTGCCAGTCGGAGCGTCCAACAAGTCTCCCAACGTCCCCGGCTCACGGTAACCGCCGTAATCAGCGAAGACAGCGGTGTCTCGTCCCGACAAAGACACGCCGCGTTTGACGCGTTCGCGGTTGGTCTCCTCGACAGTCCGGGCGTACGTGGAGACATCGAATCCGCAATCCACTACCTAGCTTTCCGGGCTTTCTATTGACCGCGTGTCTTGTCTTGTGGTGCTTGAGGTTTGTGCGACGCAAGTGTATTACCCATATATGGCCTCGATCGTGGGCAAGCGGCGCGGCAAGCAGACCTACTACTACCTGGTGGAATCGGCCCGCGTGCAGGGCAAGCCACGCATCGTCTCCCAACAGTATTTGGGCAGCGCGGACGAGGTGATGGCCAAGCTGTCTGAGACGTCGTCGGGGCAGCCGAACCGCAGCCAGCACAAGCGGTTCGGGGATCTGGCGGCGGTGTGGTCGATGCTGGTCCGGTTGGACGTGGCCGGGATCGTCGACGAGATGGCACCGCGCCGTATGGATGCGTCTGCCTCGGTGGGCACTTACCTGGCCCTGGCATGCGCGAATCGGATTATCGATCCGTGCTCCAAGCGCGGGTTCGCCGACTGGTGGGCCACCACGGCCGGGCCCCGGTGGGTGAAGCTGGGGCGGGGTGCGCTGGATCATCGCCGGTTCTGGGACGCGATGGACCGTCTCGGCGACAGCCAGCTGCATGAGATCGAGACCCGGCTCGGGCGGCGCATGGTCAGCGAGTTCGGGCTTGATCTGAGCGGGCTGGCGCTGGACATGACCAACTTCGCCACGTTTATCGACACCGGCAACGAGCGCGCGCCGATCGCCCAGCGCGGCAAGGCGAAACAGAAACGCACCGATCTGCGACTGGTCGGGCTGGCATTGGTCGTCACCCGCGACGGCGGGGTGCCGGTGATCAGCCACGCCTATCCCGGCGACCGGCCCGATGTCACTCAGTTTCCCACCGTCGTCGACGAGCTGGTCGCCCGTTACCGCGACCTGGTCACCGGGGTTGAGTCGCTAACCGTGGTCTACGACTCCGGGCAAAACAGCACCGACAACCACGAACTCGTCGAGCAGCACGGCATCGGATTCGTCGGCTCCCTGCCGCCGTCGGATCACCCCGACCTGTTGGCCATACCTGACCGCGACTATCGCGCCGTGGACCCCGAGCGCTACCCCGGGCTGCGTTATGTCGACACCACCGTCACCGCGCTCGGCGTGACTCGTCGCGCGGTCCTCACCCATTCGGCAAACCTGGCCGCCAAGCAGTCCCGCGGACTGGACCAGACCCTGGCCAAGGCCCGCCGCCGGCTCGCCGCGTTACAGGCCCGCCTGGCCCGCGGCCGCACCCGCCGCGACCACGACAAGGTGCAGGCCGAGATCGCCACGATCTGCAAGCCCCGTTGGGTCGCCGACATCCTCACTGTCACATTGACTGGTGAGACACCTGCCGAGCTGCGGCTGACCTGGCGCACCGACGCCAAAGCCCGAAAACAGCTCGAAGAGCGACTGTTCGGCAAACGGATCCTGTTCACCAACCGCGACTGGCCGGTCGCCGAGGTGGTAGCCGCCTACCGCTCCCAATCCGACGCCGAATTCGGCTTTCGCCAACTCAAGGACCCACACGTGGTCTCGTTTAGCCCGATGCACCACTGGACCGACTCCAAGATCCGCGTGCACGTGTTCTACTGCGTGCTCGCCCTGGCCATCGCCCAGCTGATGCGCCGCCACGCCGCCCAAGCAGGCCTGCAGCTGTCGGTGCGCGAACTGCTCGACCAGCTCGCCGACATCGAAGAAACCGTGCTGCTCTACCACGACGGCGGCAAGGGACGGCCCCGCATACAACGCATACTCACCGATATGGAGCCCACCCAGCAGCGCCTCGCTGACCTGTTCGACATTCAGCGATACGCACCCACCCGCTGACCAACCGCGGTCGAGCCGGGAAGTTGGGTAATACAACAGCCCTGCTCGAAAACACAGCCCCACCAGGCCAAACCAGATCGGCATTCACCACAGCCCGGAAACTCCCCTAGTCTCCGCCGAAGACGCATCCAGAGCGCTATGTAGAAACTCCAACAGGTTCAATTTCGCAAAGTCGTCGGCGAACTCAGTCGCGGCGGACCCGACAGGTGGATACTCAAACCCCTTCTGTCGCGCTCGAACAGCATCCCCGCGCGCCTTCTGCTGCCGTTCCTCCTCAGCTCGCGCCGCGCCCAACGCCTTGCGCGCACACCGCAACCAATCGGGTCTGCAACGCTGCACCTCGGCAACATCACGGCTAGTCCATGGTTTGCCAACATCAAGAAGATCGGCCACCCCGATACACAGACGCTTAGCCACGACCTCTGGCGTCAACTGCTTCCCGCCACGCGGGGAACCCACCGTCTGCGCACCTCCTCCACGGCCGATCTTACGAAATCAATGTCCAATAATGACCAACAAAACGGCCATAACACTGCGTGATTTTATGCCTCTACCCAGATACTCCCAGAGGGGTCCGACAACTACGTCTAACCGCTACTGGCCAACAAAACCGCCAGCTGTTCTCAACCCGCATGTGGGTTCGGGACTTTTCCGATTCGGGCAGTCAATGCGCATGGCGCGCAAGGAATTTGCCCAACGTGGCATCGAGGCGCCGGGGCTGTTCCTGCTGAACCCAGTGCCCGGCTTCCTCGATGAAGTATGTGCCGTCGAACGAGGCGCATGCCGAGGCCATCGCTTCGATCGCGCCGGGGCTCTGGTAGGTGCCCCAGTCGCTGCGGCCGGCGATGAAGCAGGCGGGCACTTCAATGCGGCGGCCCTCGAATGCCTGTAGTTCGGCGACCGCGGCGGCATCGAAGGCGTTGCGGTAACAGTTGAGGCCGCCCTGAAAGCCGGTACGGCCGAACTCGCGCACATACACCTCGAGCTCCGCGTCGGTGAGCCAGGTGCAACGTTCGACTTCTGCAGACGAGGGCGCCATGTCGGCCACCGTGGTCGCCATGCCACGGTCGAGGTCCATCACGTAGTAGCGCGGCAATGCGGCGAGATCCCCAGCGCGCCAAGACGTCAGGGCGTGCGGATGATTGTGCGGCCAGTCGTGGCTTTTGCAGTGAAAGTACGCCCGCAGAAAAGCGTTGAGTCCCGCAGCGCTGGTGTGCATGTCGGCATTCGCTTCGCGCGTGGCGTAGTAGCGCTGATAGTGCTTGCGCGGTGGCTGCAGCGCGGCCAAGGCGGCGTCGATCTGCGGCCAGGGATCACGGCCCTGGCGCGGTGGTCCGGCGAATGGTGCGCTCAAGAGTGCCACGCAACCGAAGATGTCCGGATGGAGCAGGGCGGACCACGCGGCCACCGGCGAACCGAAATCATGGCCGACGACGGCGGCGACGCGCTGATGCTCAAGCGCTGCGAGCAAGGCGCGGATGTCGCGCACCAGGCGGCTCAATCGAAATGAAGCCAGGTCACCGTCATAGTCAGCGTCCCAGCCGGTCGTCGCGCCATAACCGCGTTGATCGGGGGCGATCACGTGGTAGCCGCGCGCGGCGAGGAGGGGCATCAGCTTGCGCCAGCTAAAGGCCAGTTCGGGAAACCCGTGCAGTAACAGGACAAGTGGCTGGCCGGGCTGACGGTAACCGGCCTCGAGTATGTGCATGGATAAACCGTTCACACCGTCGATGCGGCGTGAGCAAATGCCGTCATCCTCAAGGCACATCGCCGTAGCAAGTCTTCATGGCTTGCCCGATGGTATCCGCCGGTCGGCAGGCGCAATTCCTGGTGCGGTAGATTGCCGTCGCGACCGGTTCAGGAGGACGCGATGGCGTGCTGCGATTTCCCAACTGTCGCCGAGGGCTACGACGGAGCCTTCACCGTCGACTCGTCGCGGATCACCTTCGGGCGCGGTTGCCTGGCGGAGGTGGGTGACAGAGCCCGCACTCTGGGGCTGCGCCGGGTGGCGCTTTTTTCCGACGCCGCCGTGGCGGGACTGCCCGTCTTCGAGAAGACGCGCGACTCGCTTGTCGCGGCCGGGCTAGACGTGGTCGCCTATACCGACGTGCATGTCGAGCCCACCGACGCGTCATTTCGGGACGGGGCGCGCTTCGCGCAAGAGGTGAACCCAGACGGCTACGTGTCGCTGGGCGGCGGCTCCGTCATCGACACGTGCAAAGCCGCGAACCTGTACGCCACCTATCCCGCTGACTTTCTTACCTACGTCAACAAGCCCGTTGGTGAGGGCAAACCGGTACCCGGCCCGCTCAGGCCGCACATCGCGTGCCCCACGACCGCGGGCACCGGCAGCGAGGTAACGGGCATCGCGATCTTCGACCTGCTGGCGCTGAAGGCCAAGACCGGCATCGCTGCTCACGCGCTGCGCCCCACCGAGGCGCTCGTCGACCCCGACTGCACCTCGAGCCTGCCGCCTGAGGTCGTCGCCTCGGCAGGGCTCGATGTGCTATCCCACGCGTTGGAGTCCTACACCGCACGGCCCTACGTGCTTCGGGCCGCGCCCGAACGCCCAAGCCTGCGGCCCATGAGCCAGGGTGCCAATCCGTGGAGTGATCTGGGCTGCCGCGAGGCGTTGCGCGTTTTGGCGCAGTCCCTGGAGCAAGCGGTGAATGACCCGGCAGACGGCGCGGCCCGCCAGCAGATGATGTGGGCCGCAACGCTTGCGGGCATCGCCTTCGGCAACGCGGGCGTCCACGCACCACACGGCATGGCCTACGCGGTCGCGGGGCTGGTACGTGACTTCCGCCCCTCGGGCTACCCGGCCGATGAGCCGCTGGTTCCGCACGGCATGGCCGTCATCGTGAATGCCCCCGCGGTGTTCCGCTTTACCGCCGAGGTGAGCCCCGAGCGTCACCTGGAGGCCGCCCGGCTGCTCGGCGCTGACGCCCACGGCGTCGGTGCGGACGAGGTGGGCGAGGTGCTGGCCCAGGAACTCATCCGCATCATGCGTGCGGTGGGCATGCCGAACGGGCTCAGTGGCGTGGGCTATACCGAAGATGACGTAACGGCCCTGACGGACGGCGCCCACCCGCAGCAACGTCTTTTGCAGAACGCCCCGCGAGAAATGAGCAAACCGGTTCTGGCGGACCTCTTCAGGCAGGCCATGCGCTACTGGTAGCCGGCAGAGCGCCACACAACGCGAGGTAGATTCCTGGCATGGATCTTGATGGGAGAAAGACTCTTGTTACCGGCGCGACGGGAGGCCTGGGCCAAGCGATCGCCAAAGCGCTGGCCGGGCGTGGAGCGAAGCTCGTCCTTAGCGCACGCAAGGCCGGGGACTTGGAACAGCTCGCGGAATCGCTTCCGGGCGTGGGGCATACGACGGTGGCGTGCGACCTGGCCGAGGAGGGCGCGGCCTTATCGCTGATTGAGCGGGCGGGTGACATCGACGTGTTGGTCGCCAATGCGGGGCTCCCCGCGTCGGGCCGGCTCGAGGGCTTCAGTCGGGACGATATCGGCCGCGCGCTCCGGGTCAACCTCGAGGCACCCGTGCGCATGACCCGCGAGCTGCTGCCCGGCTGGCAGCAGCGCCGTAGCGGGCACTTCGTGTTCATTTCGTCGATCTCGGGCTACGCTGCGACACCGCGGGCGTCACTCTACGCGGCGACCAAGTTCGGCCTGCGGGGATTTGCGCTTAATCTGCGAGAAGATCTGCGCGGCACGGGTGTTGGCGTTTCGGTCATCACGCCCGGCGCGATCCGCGAGGCCGGGATGTTCGCGGATAGCGGCGCCGCACCGCCACCCGGCTTGGGTACGGGCACCCCCGAACAGGTCGCCGGCGCTGTGGTGCGCGCAATCGAGCACAACAAGTCGGAAATCTCCGTGGCTCCTGTTCGTCAGCGGGCGCTCGCCCGGTTCGCGATGCTGGCGCCCGAAATCTCCGGAAGGCTGGCGGGCTCGGTCGCTGCCAAGGCCGCCGATGCGATCGCCGAGGGCCAGCAGGATAAGCGCTAATCAGCTGCGGCGACCCAGCAGCCGCGGTTTGGGTGTGATCTTGAGTGCGTAGGCGGGCCAGACGTCTAACGCGTCGGGGAACGTGACGTTGATGCGGTCGTCGGTGCACCCGTGCTCGAGGGTGCCGCGGCCGAGCAGCCGGACAGTGGTATCCGAGCCGCCCACCAGGCCGCGCAGGCCGACGCGACGCTCGCCGGGCGCCCGCATAAACGTCGCGTACAAGGCGTCGTCGTTCTGCGTGAAGCGCACATCGGTGCCGTCGGTGGCGCTCGCCTCCGCGGTCGTCCATGGTCGCGTGGCGAAATAGGCCTCACCGGTCACATCGAGCCACGCTCCGAAATCGGCCAGCAGCCTTGCGTGCAGCTCGGGAATCGTCCCGTCGGGGTACGGCCCGATGCCGAGCAGCAGGTTGCCGTTCTTGCTCACCAGGTCGGCGAAGGAGCGGGCCAGATCGGTGAGCGAGAGCATCTCGTCGGGACCCTCCAGCCGGTTGTTGCCAAACGAATGCCCGACGCCACGGGTCGACTCCCACTTGTACGGTTTGATCTCGTCGTAGTGCGCATATTCGGGCGTGCGGAAGTCGTAGTGGAAGCCGGTCGGGATGTCGAGAACCTTCACCCGGGCGGGCAGATACTTCCACAGCGCGCTGGCGAGCCCGAGGCCACCGACGAACAGCGGTTTCACCACACGGCCCCGCGGCAGCCGCAGCTGAGCCCAGCGGTCGTTGATGACCGCGTCCGGCACCTGGTTGTAGTAGTAGGCAAACAGCTCGGCGAGCTTCGCCTGGGGAGGGTAGCCGATGTCGTTCCAGAGCACCGACGGTTGGTAGCGGTCGACGAGTTCGCGGATGTGGTTGTTCGCGTACTCCGTGTACTCGTCGGTCCGGAGCAGTGAGCCCGCCATTCCTCGCAGGTCGGTGATGACCATCGGGTTGAACGTCCAGTCGAATCCGCCCGAGTAGTACATTCCCATCTTCATGTTGCGGTCGCGCACCGCGCTGCTCAGATCGCCGACGAGGTCACGGTCGGCATGCCAGTTGCCCTTGTGCGGATTGGGATGCCGGCTCGGCCACAACGTAAACCCGTCATGGTGCTTCGTGGTGAGGATCACGTAGCGTGCGTGCACCCGTGCGAGGAAATCGGCCAGCGAGGCGGGGTCGAACCCGCGCGCCGCATCGTTGAACATGGGTTTGAAGTCGTCATAGGAGAAGTCGGGGCCGTAGGTCTCGAGGTGATGCCGCTGTGCCGGGCTGCCCGGGATCTGCACCGTGTTCGCGTACCACTCCGCGTACGGGTTGTGTTTGAAGATGTATGCTGGCCCCTTTTTCGCCATCAGCTCCTGAATGTCGGCCTCGAGCGACGCCCAGCCGGGCACCGAGTACAGGCCCCAGTGGATGAAGATGCCGTACTTCGCGTCCTCGAACCACCCGGGTACCGGATGCGCATCAAGCGACGCCTTGGTCGCTAGGTAGCCGGTCATCTATCAACCTGTCGCGCGGAGCTTTTCGCTATCTTGTCACGACGAATTATTGGGCACGTCGAAGTAATCGCGCCACGCCGTGATCTTGTCGCCGTTTACTTCGAAGGCGCCCATCACGCGGGCATGGACCGGGTTTCCGTCGTAGACGAAGTGATCGACGCGCTCGGTCAGAACCACGTTGCCCGCGACGGCGAGATTGACGATCTCGATGTTCCCGTGTGTCATGCGGTCGACGTAGCCCTGTACGGTCTTGCGGATCTCCTGGTGGCCCGTGGCGACACCGAGCGGAACGTTGTCCCAAACGGCGTCTTCGGCGAAGTAGCTCACGATCTCGTCAGGATCCAGACGACTCCACGCGTCCAGTTCCGCCCGGACGACCTCCTCAGGTGCCATGACTCCTCCAATCGATGTGTCTAAACGCTATGGCTCGAGCACGACTCACAGCGCGCCGCTCGACTTGTCCGAGGCAACCCGAAACGCCTCGGGCGCATCCTCGATCGGGAACCGGTGCGTGATCAGTGATTCCGCGAGTTCCGGCCGCTGCGCCAGCATCTGGGCCGCATCGTCGAAGTCGCGACGACCGCCGTGGCGGCAGTACCCGAGCGATGGCACGACGCGAAGTTCCTTCAAGAAGCACTCGTGCTGCGGCCACACGACGTCGGGCGGGTACGCGCCGAGCACAACCATTGTGCCGCCGGGGCGGGCGAGTTCGATCGCGCGCTGCACCGCCGACCCGGACCCGGCGGCGTCGATCACGACGTCGTAGGCATCGCGGGCGGTCGTCGCGCCCAGCCGCTCGCCCGTCTGGAGTTGATGTGGGTAGCGCGCTTCCAGGCTCACCTCCCCCGCGCCCATCCGCTGAGCGGCGGCGACCAGCAGGAGCCCGATGGCCCCGCCGCCGACCACGGCCACGCGGCGGTCGGGGCCGATCCCACCGAGGCGGCATGCGTGCCATGCCACGGCCGCCGGCTCGGCGAGGCATGCGTCGGCGACGTCGAGGCCGTCCGGCAACACGACCAGCGAGCGCGCCGGCACCGCGAAGTATTCGCTCATCCCGCCGTCGCTGTAAACGCCCAGCGCCGTCGGGCCGTGCACGCACAGGTTGTACTGCCCCGCGTTGCAGTAATCGCAGCCGTCGCAGCCGAACAGGGCCTCGACCGCGACGGGCGTGCCGTCCCCGGTAGTGCCGGCGAGCTCGTGGCCGAGGATGCTCGTAAAACCCCACGCGACGTATTTGAGGTCGGACGCGCAGATGGCGGCCGACCGGATCGCGATCAGTTCACCGTCATCCGGCACATCGACATCGACGACTGTGACGCCCGGGCGCGTAGATCGCACCGCTCGCATGCCGGTCTCCCTGGTTGGGCCGCGCCCCTCACTGTCGCACATCGAAGGGCTCCACCAAAGCATTGATGAACTAAGCACCGCTCGACTATGGTCACAAGTAGCCGATCGGCTACCCACGGTCAAAGGAGAGCGAGCGATGGCTGGGCTGCGAGTCGGTGTCATGAACAACACCATCAATTCGCGCTACGGCCCCAAGCCTCCGGTGCAGGCGGACTACCTGACCGCCGTCGCCTGCGGGGCCGACTCCTTCTGGGTGGCCGACCACCTTCAATCGGTGCTGCCGCCGTCGATGTGGAATCCCAAGCACGTGGGGGCCGCCCGGATGATTCCCAAAATGGATGCGCACCTGGAGCCGTGGACCATCCTGGGCTATCTGGCCGGCCACAACAAGATTGGCCGGATGCGTCTGGGGGTGGCCGTCACCGATACCGGACGGCGCAATCCCGCCGTCACCGCACAGGCGGCCGCCTCGCTGCATCTGCTCACCCGCGGCAAGGCGGTTCTGGGCATCGGAACCGGTGAGCGGGAAAGCAACGCGCCCTACGGTGTTGACTGGTCCAAGCCGGTCGCACGTTTCGAGGAGGCCGTCGCCACCATCCGTGCCCTGTGGGATTCCAACGGCGAGTTGGTGACTCGGGACTCGCCGTTTTTCCCGCTGCACAATGCGACGTTCGCGCTTCCCCCCTACCGAGGCAACTGGCCGGAGATCTGGATCGCCGCGCACGGCCCGCGGATGATGCGCGCCACCGGACGCTACGCCGACGGATGGTTCCCCGGCACCACCCGGGCCGACGAATACGGCGAACAGCTCAGCCTGGTGCGCACCGCGGCATCCGACGCCGGGCGTAACCCGGCGGACATCACGCCCGCGCTGATTCGTTTCATCGTCACCGGCCACTCCCACGACGAGATCGATGCGGTGGTGGAGTCCGATATCGCGAAAATATTCACCCTCAACTGCGACGGTGCAGCATGGGCGCGGCACGGCGCCGAACATCCGCTTGGCTCCGATTTCACCGGCTCACAGGACCTGATACCGCAATTGATCGACGAACAGACTGCGATCGGCTACGCCGCCAAAGTTCCTCGCTCTCTGGTCGAAGAGCTGTTCGCGGTCGGCAGGCCGGACGAGGTGATCGAACAGCTGGCGGAGTTCCGTGACCGGGGCATGCGCTATCTCGTCGTGGGCAACGCGGGTGCGATTCAGCCGAGCCTGCGCAAGAGCGCGGCGACCACCGCGCCGTACATCAAGGTCGTGCGAGGCTTGCGAAGGTTGTGATGCCCGATGCCGATGATTGACGTGACGTTCGTGCGTGGTTCGGTGCCGGACGACGCCATGAGCGGGTTGACCGACGAGCTGGTCACGGTGCTGCTGCGCGCCGAACGCGCCCCCGACACCCCGTTCCTGCGCGACAACACCGTGGTCTACCTCCATCCGCTCGAGCCCGCCGCGCAGTTGGTAGGTGGCCGCCGGCCGGGCGAACCCCGATTTCGCGTCGACCTGACGGTGTTCGAAGGCGCACTGTCGAAAGACCGCAAGGAACAACTGGTCGCCGATGTGCACGCGGCGATCTGCGCGGCGGCGGGAATCGACCCGGCGGGCCCGCGCGCCTATCACGTGTGGACGTTGATTCACGAGATACCGGAAGGCAATTGGGCCGGGGCCGGCAAAGTCGTGTACTACCAGCAGGTGAAGGGGCTTGTCGCAGACGAATAGGAGGCGAACGGGTTGACGCAGATGCAACGCCGTGTCGCGGTGGTTACCGGCGGCGCGTCGGGGATGGGCGAAGCGACGTGTCGTGAGCTCGGCCGGCGCGGCCTCAAGGTTGCGGTGCTGGACGTCAACGGCAAGGCCGCGCAACGGGTCGTCGGAGAGCTGCGCTCGGCGGGCGTCACCGCGCTGGGCGTCGAGGTCGACGTCACCAACCGGCCCGCGGTGGAGGCGGCGTTCGCACGAGTCAGGGCCGACCTGGGGCCCGTCGCAGTATTGGTGACAAGCGCTGGGAAGGCAGGCTTCTCGCGGTTTGCCGACATCACCCTCGAGTCCTGGTCCGAGATGATCGACATCAACCTGACCGGAACATTTCACTGTTGTCAGGTGGCGCTGCCCGACATGGTTGCCGCGAGGTGGGGCCGCATCGTGATGATCTCGTCCTCGAGCGCACAACGCGGATCGCCCTACATGGCGCATTACGCGGCGGCCAAGGGCGCGGTCATAACGCTGACCAAATCACTCGCCAGCGAGTACGCGTCGAAAGGCATCACTGTCAACAACATCCCGCCCTCGAGCATCGACACGCCGATGTCGCGCCAGTCGCAGGCCGAAGGCAAACTGGGCTCACCGGAGCAACTGGCGCAGCGTATCCCGATGGGCCACATGGGCTCTGCCGACGACATCGCCGCCGCGGTGGGTTTCCTGTGCTCCGAGGAAGCGGGATTCATCACCGGCCAGGTGCTCGGCGTCAACGGCGGATCGGTGATGTGAGCCCGCTATCGCGGGCAGGCGCAGCCGACGGGAAGCGGTGAGTTTTCGCTGTAGAGGTACTCCACGGTGGTGAATATGAGGTCGGTGTCGCCGATGTTCTCGATGTCGTGCAGCAGGTATTCGCCGGGGCCGAAGTGGAAGTGCCGGGTTTCACCCGCCTCGTAGGTGACCTCACGGGTGGTGCCATCGAATGTGTGTTGACGGCTGCGTCCCGCGTTCACCGCCGTCCAGAAGTAGTCGAGCACGTGGCGATGCGCGTGCCAGCGCTCCCCCGGAGCCAGCCGGATCTCCCACACCCGAACTCGCGAATTCTGACTCAACAGCCTCGACCCGACGTTTCCGTCATGCGCACGTTCGGCGAACTCGGCCTTGAGCCAATCCGGCCAGCCGTCGAAGTTCTCCGCGACGAGTTCACCGGCCAGCGGTAGATCGGTCAGAAACTTGTGGTCGTCGCTCAGTACAAACTCCATCCTTACTCCTAAGTTTCGGTCGAAACGGAACGGACTCGTATCGATATCTCGAACGTACTCACGCCGAAGCCGGAACGCAACTGTTCCGTCTTGTTAAAATGGCAACATGCAGACCAACGCCCCGCCCGGCCGGATGTCGGGCGGCCCCGTTCTTCAGGCCGAGGTGACCGACGCGATCACCAACGCGTTCTTCGAGGAACTCGCCGAGGTCGGTTACGGGCGGCTATCGATCGACGCAGTGGCGCGTCGCGCCGGAGTCGGCAAGGCCGCCATTTACCGCCGCTGGAAATCCAAGCTGGAAATCACCGTCGCGCTGACCTCGCATGTCGCCGTTGCGGCGGTCGACGTTCCCGATACGGGCAACCTGCACGATGACATCCGTCACTATTTGGGCAGTGCCCGGGCGGCGCTGACCCACCCGCTCGCGCAAAAGATCGTCCCGGATCTGATCGCCGAAGCCGCCCGCAATCCCACCTTGACCGATGCGCTGCTCGCGATGGTGCAAAATCCCCGCCGCGCCAAGGCCGCTCAGCTCGTCGAACGGGCCATCGCCCGCGGCGAACTGCCCGAAGACACCGATATCGGGATGTGTCTTGATCTGCTTGCCGGTTCCCTGTACTGGCGGCTGATCGTGGCCCAGACCGCCACCGAGGACGGCGACCTCGACCGGCTCGCCGGCAAAGTCGCCGCGGCCATGAAGGCCTAGTTGGACGCGTGTCAGCTAACGCGTTGCCCGGAAATCACGGTTTAGCGCGGTCGGCGGTGGGCTGCTATCGTCGCTTGCTTATGCCCGAGATGGATCGTCGCAGCATGATGTTGATGACGGGTGTTGGGGCGCTGGCAGCCGCGATCGCCATCCCGGAGGCCAGGGCGTTCCCGTCCCGACCGAAGGCGCCGGCAGGCCCGGCGCCGGCGCCCGCATCGCCCAATGGCCAAGCCGGGTCCTACATCTTCCAGGACGAATTCGACGGCCCGGCCGGCTCGGCCCCCGACGGCGAGAAGTGGCACGTGGCGCGAGCCCGCGAGCCGATGAAGGATCCGACGTATTGGGAGTTGCCCGAGCATGTCGGGCAGTACCGGGACGATCGCCAAAACGTGTTCCTGGATGGCAACTCCAACCTTGTCATCCGCGCCGCGAAGGACGGTCCCACCTACTACAGCGGCAGGCTGACCAGCAACTGGCGCGGAGGCGTCGGCCACAACTGGGAGGCCCGGATCAAACTCGACTGCCTGACCCCCGGCGCCTGGCCCGCCTGGTGGCTGGGAAATGACGATCCCGGTGGCGAAATCGACATCCTCGAGTGGTACGGCAACGGGAGCTGGCCTTCGGCTACCACAGTCCACGCGAAGTCGAACGGCTCGGAGTGGAAGACCCACAACATCGCGGTCGACAGCGGATGGCACACCTGGCGATGCCAATGGGACGAGGCCGGAATCCGCTTCTGGCAGGACTATTCCGACGGCGCTCAGCCGTATTTCAACGTTCCGGCGAGCTCACTGCCGGACTGGCCGTTCAACAACCCCGGCTACACCGTGTATCCGGTCCTTAACCTCGCGGTCGCCGGTTCCGGCGGCGGCGATCCCGGGCCGGGGACCTACCCGGCGCAGATGCTCGTCGACTACGTCCGCGTCTGGTAGCGACGCGCTGCCAACGGAACCGCCGAACGTGTTCTGAGGGCGAGAAATTCGCCAATTATTCGCCCTCACAACACGTTCGGCGAAGGCGAGGGCGTTGGCAGTCCGTGTCGGGTCAATCCGGGAGATCAGCGCCGCCTGACTCGCAGCGGCACCGATGCCGGGCCTTGTAGTGAAGGCGTTGTGCCCCATCGCACCGGCCCGGCTAGCTCCAGGCAGTCAAGTTCGTCGAGCAGGCAGTCGATGGCCGTGACCGCCTCGAGCCGGGCGAGATGGGCACCAAGACAGAAGTGCAGGCCATGGCCGAAGGCCAGATGCCCGGTGGTGTCGCGATGGATGTCGAAGCGGTCGGGCTCGGTGAACTTTGCCGGGTCGCGGTTGGCCGAGGCGTAGAACAGCACTGCCTTTGCGCCCTTGGGGAGCACCGCGCCGCCGATCTCATAGGGGGCGGTTGCGGTTCTAGTCACCCACTGGACCGGCGAGCCCCACCGGGCGGTCTCCTCCACCGCGGCAGGAAGCAGACTGCGATCGGCCTTCAATTCCGCGAACAGCTCGCGGTCCTCGGCCAGCCTGACCAGCAGCATGCCCAGCAGGTTGGTGGTTGTCTCGTTGCCGGCCACCAGCAGGACCAGCGCATAGAGGAACGCTTCGTGGTCGGTGAGCTCACCGGTCTGCATCGCCGACTGCAACAGGCTCAAGAAGTCGTCGCGTGGCGCGGTTGCGCGGCGGCGCATTTCGGCGTCCACGAAGCTGCGCAGCTGCAGGTAGGCCTGCATGCTGGACGCGATCAAGCGCACGATCTCCCGCACCGATCGGGGACCGAACACCTGCGCGAACTTGTCCGACACCCTCCGGAACGCCGGCCACTGCTCACGCGGAATCCCGAGGATCTGCGCGATCACGCTGATCGGCATCGGGATGGTCAACGCCGCCACCATATCGACGACTTCACCGTTGTTCAGCGCCGCAATCGTCTCGGCGGCCAGTCCGCGGATAACAGTCGTCTGCGTTTTGACCGAGCGCTTGGTAAACAGTGGCGTGGCGGTGTGTCGTAATCGGGTGTGATCGGGCGGGTCGGCGAACATCACCATGTTGGCCACGAACGATCGCAGCATGATGCCGTCCTTCGACGTGAAAGCGACGTTGTTGCGCACCGCGCTGTGCACGTCGTCGTATCGCCCGATCATCCAGACGCCGAGTCGCTCGTTGGCCACCACGGGGTGCCTCCGAATCCGCTCCAAATCGGGATACGGGTTGGCGATGCTCCGCGGGAGGGTGGGGTCGAACGTGGTGCGCGGCACCGATGCGGCCGCCGAGTGCGGCCGCGGACGACGCAGATCGCGGTAGGCGCCGGTCGCGACCGGCCGCCAAAGCTCGGCGATGGAATTGCGTGCCGCCGAGACGATGGCCCGTGGTGGGGGCCTGACCAGATCACTCGGCATACCGATGACGCTAGGGCTCCCCGCAGGCGCGGGTAATGGCTGATTCAGACAGACATTTGATATTTTCAGACACATGCGTGGCGCCGCCACCACACCGATTTGGGACGTTGCACTGTCCTCGGCGACCGGCCGGCACATCCTGGAAACCGCCAGGCAGCATGGGCTCCATCCCGCGACATGCCTTTCCGGAACGGGGTTGACTCCGGAGGATCTGGCCGATCCCGCCACGGAGGTCTACGCCAGCCAGGAGCTGACGATGGTCCGCAACCTGATCGGGCGACTCGGCGACCAACCGGGGCTCGGCATGGAAACCGGGTCGCGCTACAACTTCGCCGACACCGGCATCCTGGGCTACGCGTTGATGGCCAGTCCGACCTTCGGCGACGCGCTCGACGTCGCGTGCCGGTATGCCGCCCTGACCGCCTCGTATCTGTGCCTGGTCGGCCCGGAGGTGACCGATAGCGAAGCCGTCGTTACCTTCGACGACGCGCAGATTCCGCGCGACGTTCGGCGATTTCTGCTGGAGCGTGATTTCGCGATCTTGCTGCGAATCCTGCCTTTGCTGCTCGGAGCCAGCCACTCGCCGATGACCGTCCGGGTGGAGTTGGCGGAGCTGCAGTTGCCGACCGACATGGTGGAGATCGAAAACTTGACTGTGATCGTCGAGAGAACCTCGCGTAACGCGCTGACTATCCCGACGGGCCTGGTCAATCAGCCCATGCCCGCGGCCGACCCGCAGACCGCGGCGATCTGCATTCGCCAATGTGAGGAGCTCTTGAATCGGCGGCGCGCCCGTCGAGGGATATCGGCCGCCGTCCGCATGCGGATGATCCAAGACTCGACACAGATTCCATCGATGGCAACCGTCGCGAAGGAACTATGCATCACCGAACGCACCCTGCACCGCCGACTGGCGGCCGAGGGCGCCGGCTACCGCGCGCTGCTCGACGAGGTCCGCGCGACCTTGGCCGCCGAACTGCTGAACTCCGGTCTCACCGTCGAGGAAACCGCACGCCGCCTCGGATACTCAGAAACCGCCGCGTTCACCCGAGCTCACACCCGGTGGAACGGACGTTCGCCCAGCAAGCGCCAACGCTGAAATGCCGGCCCAGGTCCTTAGGAGCCGGCCAGCTCGGGGTGGAACTTGGCCGCCATTCGCCGCATCCCGTCATGCCAGTCGACTGTGGTGCCGCCGATAAGCTCGTGCATCCGCGTCACGTCGGTTGGATTGCCGCGCAACGCCTGCTCACTCTCGGCAAAGACCGGTTCCTTGCCGACGAGCGTGCCGAGGTAGCCGCACCACTCCTGCAGGCTGACGGTCTGGTCGCCGCACCAGTTGACCGTGGTCGCCGGGACCGACGCCACCTCGAACAACTTCGGGATGGTCGCGATGATGTCGTCCTCGTGAATGGGGTTGTAGCGGGCCGGTCCGCCGGGTGGGACCGGGATTGGGATGGCCGCCAGCATCATCTCCATGTGGTAGTACGGCCACCCGCCGTTGTCGCCGTACGGGACGTTGAGGCGGGCAATGGTGGTGGGCATGCCGAGAACACGCGCCGTCGACCGGGCAACGGCCTCGCCGGCGATCTTGGAGATGGAATAGGTCGGGAACAAAGGCTTGTGGTTGTCGCCCAGGGCGGCGCGCTCGGTGCGGGGTTCCTCGTTCGGCGGGTCGTAGACCGCCGCCGACGAGCAGTGCAGGAAGCCCTTGGCGCCGCTGCAGTGGGCCATGAGCAGGCCGACCGACTCGGCGTTGGCCGCGAGGTCCTTGTCCCAGTTGCCGCTCTTGGCCACCGCCAGGTTGAGCACGTAGTCGAAGTCGGACGGGATCCCACTGAAGTCTCCAGCCGCCAGGTTGACGGTCTCGCACCGCAACCCTGCCTTTTCCAGGCGTTCACGAACGGCGGTGTTGGTGAATCTGGCGATGCCCCAGACCTCGTTGTCGGCCGCCAGCGCCTTGGCGATGGGAGTGGCAACCTGTCCGGTCGGCCCGGTGATCAGGATCTTGAAGCCGCGCATGGGGCTGATGGTAGGCGACTTCGTGTTGGACACCGGCTGGACCTAAGGATTATTATCTGCGTATGCATGCAGATAGTTGCACAGCTCACCCCCACGCGGACCACGACCATCCACGCGGCCTGCGCGGGGCGATCAAAGAGATCGTCTCTCCCCACTCGCACGATGCCGCTGACAGCATCGACGGTGCCCTGGAATCCAGCACCGCCGGGATCCGTGCGGTCAAGATCAGCCTGTTGGTCCTGGGGTTGACCGCGATCGCCCAGATCGTCGTTGTGATCGTCTCCGGGTCGGTGGCGTTGGCTGCCGATACCATCCACAACTTCTCCGACGCCCTGACCGCGGTGCCGTTGTGGGTCGCGTTCGCGCTGGGCACCAAGGCCGCCACCCGCCGCTACACCTATGGGTTCGGGCGTGCCGAGGACGTGGCCGGGTTGTTCGTGGTCGCGATGATCACCCTGTCGGCGCTCATCGCCGGATATGAAGCCGTCATGCGATTGACCAACCCCCAACCGATTGGGCACGTCGGCTGGGTCGCACTGGCCGGATTGATCGGCTTCATCGGCAACGAATGGGTGGCGCTCTACCGAACAAAGGTCGGGCGATGCATCGGCTCGGCCGCCCTGGTCGCCGACGGCCTGCACGCCCGTACCGACGGGCTCACCTCGCTGGCGGTGTTGTTCGCGGCCGGCGGGGTCGCGCTTGGGTTCCCATTGGCCGACCCGATCATCGGCCTGGTGATCACCGTGGCGATCCTGGCCGTGCTGCGCACGGCGGCGCGCGACGTGTTCCGCCGCCTGCTCGACGGCGTCGAGCCGGCGTTGGTCGACGCCGCCGAACATGCGTTGGCGGCCCAGCCCGGGGTGCTGGCGGTGCGCAGTGTGCGGATGCGCTGGATCGGGCACCGACTGCACGCCGATGCCGAACTCGATGTCGACCCCGCCCTCAACCTGACGCAGGCCCACCGCATCGCCCACCGCGCCGAACACGAACTCACCCGCGCCGTCCCCAAACTCACCACCGCACTGATCCACGCCTACCCCGCCGAGCACGATGGCACCGGATAGACCCGAGGTAGGTGCGCGAGCGTCGTACCGGCGGCGTAATGTCCCCTAGCCATGGCCGACCAGATCCAATTCGTCGACGCGAACGGGCTCAAATTCGCCTACCTCGAGGAGGGCACCGGGCCGCTCGTGCTCTTGCTGCACGGGTTCCCGGACACGGCCCATTCCTGGGACGACCTGCGCCCGCGAATCGCCGCTAAGGGATACCGGGCGGTCAGCCCGTTCATGCGCGGGTACCACCCCAGCGCGATCCCGGATCGCGACCCGGATCAGGAGACTCTGGCACGCGATCCGCTGGCGTTGATCGAAGCGCTGGGCGCCCGCGACGCCGTCGTCATCGGGCACGATTGGGGGGCCTCGGCCGCGTACGGCGCGGCAGCACTCGGTCCGGATCTAGTGAAAAAGCTCTTCGTTCTTGCCATTCCGCACCCGGCGGCGCTCAAGCCGACGCTGAAGAAGCTTTGGGGCGTCCGCCATTTCGCGGCGTACAAGCTGCCGGGGGCGCCGGACCGCTTCGCGCGCAATGACTTCGCGGCGCTTCCCGCCATCTATCGGAGATGGTCGCCGACGTGGAACCCCGATCCGGCGGAATTCGACGCCGTCCGCGCGAGCTTCGCCAACCGGGCTAGCTTGAACGCGGCGTTCGGCTATTACCGAAAGCTCTCCCCCATACCCAGCGCATCGCTGAAGGCGCGGATCAGCGTGCCGACGGTTGTCTTTGCCGGGCTGGATGATCCCGTCGCCGAGCCCTCGGACTACCGCGGCGCCGCCCGGATGTTCGAGAACGACTACATCGTTGAAGAGGTCCCCGGCGGGCACTTCATGCATCGAGAGCATCCCGATGCGTTCGCCGAGCGCCTCTTGACTCATCTGTGATGGGGATTCTGCGCAGTGGTAACACCCATGCCCGCGCTACGCAGCGCGATCATCGGCGCCGGAATGGTCGGGTCGGTGCACGCCCACGCCGTACGCCGAGCAGGTGGTCGGCTCGCCGCGATCTGTGGCAGCACGCCGCAGAGTAGTCGGCTCGCCGCCGAGCGGCTGGGGGCGGAGCGCGCCGCCACCGTGCCGGAGATTCTCGACGCCGACGACGTCGATGTTGTGCACGTGTGCACGCCCAACCGTCTGCATCATCAGCAGGCCGTGCAGGCTTTGGCCGCCGGAAAGCACGTCATCTGCGAAAAACCTTTGGCGACAACCATTGACGACGCTTACGCCCTGGTCCAGGCCGCCGGGCAGGAAAAGACGGTTGCCGCCGTGCCGTTCATCTACCGCTTCTACCCAATGGTCCGCGAGGCGCGGGTACGGATGGCTGATGCGGCGGTGTGGCTGATCCACGGCGGGTACCTGCAAGATTCCATGGCCAAGTCGCAACCCGCGGGGTGGCGATCCGACCCGGCGCAAAGCGGCCTGTCGATGACCTTCGCCGATATCGGTTCGCACTGGTGTGACCTCATGGAATTCATTACGGGACATCGGATCAGCACGGTCTGCGCGATCGAAGCCAGTGCCCCCGGACTGGCACTCCGCCAGGACGACGGCGCGGTAGTCATGTTCCGGACCGATCGCGGCGCGATCGGCAGCGTTGTCGTCAGTCAAGCTTCACCGGGCCGGAAGAATTCACTGATGTTCTCGATCGACTGCCGTGACATCGCGGTCCAGTTCGATCAAGAACACCCCGATGAACTCGTCATCGGTGGGCTGCACGCCAACACCGTTTTGGTGCGCGATGCCGCCGCACTGGATCCGCGCAGCGCTCGCTACTCGTTGTTACCCAGCGGACACCCGCAGGGATATCAGGACTGCTTCAACCTCTTCGTCGCCGACGTTTATCACGCCGTCCGCACCGGCGCGGCGCCCGACGGACTGCCCGTATTCGCTGACGGGTTGTGGGCGGCCGCAATTCACGACGCGGTCGCTACTTCGATCCACACTGGCTCCTGGGTTGACGTGCTTCGGCGAGCGCCCGCAGCAGTCGGGGAGCAGCGTTGACCCGGGTACCGATCCGGCTCGCCCTGGTTGGGCTGGGGGCCATGGGAAGGGAACACCTGCAGGTGTTCTCCGGCCTGACGCCCTGGGTCAAGATCGCCGCCGTGGCCGACACCCACCCACCGCTGGCCGACCGCGCCACGATGCTCGCGCCGTCCGCCGCCGTCTTCCACGATCCGCTCGATTGTGTGAACAACGCCGACATCGATGCCGCGGTGGTTGCCACGGCTGACGACACCCACCACGAGATCGTTGACGCGTGCATCGCGCGTGGCGTCTACGTGCTGTGCGAGAAGCCGCTCACCACGTCGGCCGAGAAGTCTCTGCAACTGGTCGAAGCCGAACGCGCTGCCGGGCGACGGTTGGTACAAGTTGGCTTCATGCGCCGCTATGACCGCGACCATCGCCAAATGTACGAAACATTGCGTGCGGATGCGGTCGGTGAACCCATCCTGATCGGTCAACGCCACCGTAACCCGTTAGCGGTCAATAACTTCGACGCATCGAAACTCATCCGCAGCTCGGCTTCACACGACATCGACCTATTCCGCTGGCTCACCGGCGAGGAGATCACCGAGGTGTCCGCGACAGCTAAGTCCAGCCGTGACCACTCTGCGGTCACCGTGCTGCTGACGCTGAAGTCACGATCGGGCATCCTCGGCGTTGTGGAGTTGGGTCGCGGACCGGGCCAGCAGTACGACATCGGCTGCGACATCGTCGCCGCGCGTGGCACGCTCACCCTCGGCTCGCCCATGCTGACTTCCCGCGCTATGCCGGACGGCGTTGCGGCTCAACGGATGCCCGCTACCTGGATCGAACGCTTTGGCGATGCCTACCGCGCGCAAGATGCCGGCTGGCTTGCCGAGGTAGCCACCGAGTCGATCACCGGACCCTCGGCCTACGACGGCTACGCAACCAACGCCGTCGTCGAGGCGGCATTGTCCTCGTTGGATAGGGTGCTGGACAAGGGAATTGGCCAGCCCGTGCGCCAGGCACCGCGCCGTTTCGATTGACAGGCTATGGGTGATCTCACCCGGCGTCCTCGGGCAGCGCTACCGCGGCCGCCGTGCCGAGGCCCGCGGCCGTAAGCGCGAGACCGGTTCCCAGCACGGTCGCGGCGGTGCCGATCTCGCGGCGCCGACCCGCGGCGACAAACGCCGCGGCGTCGACCAGGTCGACGAGTACGTTGACACGCACGAACGTCCGTGGGCTGGTGATCGTGTCCAGGCGCAGCAGACCGGCCGCCAGGACGGCGTTGCGGACACCGAACATGCGGCCCATCACGATGGCTGGCGTGCCTTCGGCGTCCAGACGGAAGATCCGGGCGCCGATTCGCGGCATGAGCAGCGCAGTTGCAGCCAGGGAGGCGCGTGTGGCGGTCAGGATGTTCAGAGGTACAGGGCGATTGAGCGTGGACGGCATTGGCGTTCTCCTGTTCGATTGCGGTGTGCGGGACGAGCTCGGGATAGCTGACATGGTGGCCCGGCGGTGACCGAAATGGCCAGCACTTCTTTCGGTGGACAATATACTATGAACTATGTCATAGTCACTAGATAAATCGAACCCGCGCAAAGAGGTCACGAATGAATGTATTTCCCCGGCCGGCTCGCCGCGCCGCTGTCCTGGCCAACAAGAGGTTCCTGGAATCGATCCGCTCCCCCTACGCGGCGGCCGTCGCCGGCATGCCGGTGCGCCACGGTGGCTTCGGCGAGCTGGCCGCGCACACACACTGCCTGGTTGTTAGTTACCGAAAAGACGGCCGCGCCATCACCCAGCCGGTGTGGCCCGGCTACGACGGCGATCGCATCTACATCTGGACCGAGGAGCGCGCCATGAAGGCCAAGCGGCTGCGCCGCAACCCCAATGCCCTCATCGCGCCGTGCTCGTTTCGTGGCAAGCCCCGCGGACAGCCCATCGCCGCCACTGGGCGGGTCCTCGACGATCCGGAAGAGCGCGATCACGCGGCCCAGGTGATTCGCTCCCAATGGGGTTGGGGGCGCAAGGCATTCGCTGCCGCCTCGCGCCCACTCACTGACGTTGTCTACATCGAGCTCACGCCGAGGAGACCGGCCGACGCAGCCACACCGGCGGATGCAACCAGATGAGCCCGCGTCGCTCCGATGCGCGCGAGCGCATGCTGCAGAGCACCACCACGCTGCTGAGCCAGCGCGGCGCACGGGCGACCAGCCTCGACGACATCCTGGCTGACAGCCGAGCACCCCGCGGTTCGATCTACCACCACTTTCCCGGTGGCCGCGCCCAGCTGATCGAAGAAGCCGTCGAACGCGCCGGCGCCGGCATCACACAGATCATCGACCAAGCCGGTGACCTTACCCCAGTAGAAACGTTCGACGCCTTCGTCGCGGCATGGCGAGAGAGCCTCATCGGCAGTTCCTTTCGCTCCGGATGTCCCGTGCTGGCCGTGGCGATCGAATCCAACGACGACACCCCGCAGCTCACCGCGGTCGCCGCCCACGCCTTTGCCAGCTGGCGCGGCGCACTGGCCGCCCTGCTGCGCCGACACGGTGTTCCGCCGGCCGAGGCGCGGCGCCTGTCCAACACCGTCGTCGCGGCCATCGAGGGCGCGGTCGCCCTCAGCCGCGCAGATCAAAGCATCCAGCCTTTCGATGACATCGCGAGAACGCTGCGACCACTTCTCCGCGATGTGGATACCCGGCGCGGCTAGCCTGGCGCGGCGCAGGTGATTTCAAGGCCGACAACGCCGTCAGACTTTTGCGCAATTTGCTCACACGCGCGGTAGTGTCGCTGCATGGCATCCAAGGGTCGCATCGACTTGCGGCTCGCCACCCAGGTGCTCGTATTGCAACTCGTCGTCGTGACGATCACGTTGATCGTCGCGTTTGTGTTGTTCGCCGTGTTCAATCGCCACCGTTTGGACATCCAATACGGCGAGCACGCCTTGGATATCGCCCGCGTCGTGGCCTCTTCCCCAACGGTCATCAACAACATCTCCCGCTACAACGATGCCCCGGTGACCTCGAGCCCCGAAATGGTCGATGAGCTCGCCGGCGGCCCGATCCAGAGCGTTGCGTCCCGGGATGAAAAGCGCACGCACGTGTCGTTCATCGTGGTCGCCAACCTGCGCGGCATCAGGCTCGCGACCCCCGATCGCAACAGACTGGGCCTCCCGGTCGGCACCGATATCACCCGGGCTCTGGCCGGGCACGAGGGGACGGACCATGAAACCACCGGTTACGGACGGTCGATAGTCGCCAAGGTCCCCGTGCTGGAGCCGGGCTCGGATCGCGTCCTGGGGATAGTCGCGGTTGGTATCTCCACGAAGGCATTCGATCAGCAGTTTTCGGACAATCTGCGGGTGCTGGCAACGATGGCAGGTGTTCTCCTGCTGATCGGTGTCGCCGCTACGGCGCTGCTGGCCAGGGGGTGGCGAAGGTTGACGCTGGGTTTGCGGCCGGCCGAGATTACCGAGTTGGTGCGCAGTCAGGCGGCGGTGCTGGAGGGTATCGGCGAGGGCGTGCTGGCGGCCGACGCCTACGGGAAGACCACATTCGTCAACGACGAGGCGTGTCAACTGCTCAGGATCGGCGGCGGACCGGGCCGGCCCGTCGACGAGATCGGGTTGACCAAGCGTGTGCTCGATGTGTTCAAGGCGGCCGATTCGACATCAACGCTGGCCACCGTCGGAGAACGTGTCGTGGTGGTCTCGGCACGGCCGGTATCGCGCGAAGGACGCGAGCTGGGAACGGTGTTGGTGGTGCGCGATCGGACCGATGTCGAGTCACTGACACGGCAACTCGACGCGGTTCAGGTGATGAGCACGGTGTTGCGCGCCCAACGGCACGAGTTCGCCAACCGTCTGCACTTGCTGAACGGGCTGTTGCACGGCGGTCACGTCGACGAGGGGTTGGAGTACCTGGAAGAGCTCCTCGGCGCGGGCCCACTGGGATCCGCGCTACCCGGTATCGACGCGATCCGCGATGCCTACCTGCAGGCGTTCCTGGCGGCCAAGGCCGCGGCCGCCCGCGAGGCCGGGGTGACGCTGAAAATCGGTGAGAACACCTGGATCTCGGGCCGGCTTTTGATGCCCGTCGACGTCACCACCGTGGTGGGCAACTTGCTCGACAACGCGGTCGACGCGGCCCGATTGGGCAGCAACGACATCAAAGAGGTGGAAATCGAGCTGCTGCAAGAGGGTTCGACGCTGCATGTCGTGGTGCTGGACAGCGGCGACGGCGTCGCTCCCGACTTCGTCGGAGATCTTTTCACCGAGGGCAGGACGACAAAGCCCGACTCCGGGATACCGGGCGGCCGGGGTATCGGGCTTGCGCTTTCGCGGCAGATCAGCCGATCCCTCGGTGGCGACCTGTGGCTATTCAGTCCGGGCGATACCGACGGGGAGCCTCGACTGACTGGTGCCGAGTTCATCGCCTGGCTGCCGGGCGTGATGGAAGAGGAGGCCGAATGAGTGACCTGACGGTGCTGGTGGTCGACGACGACTTCCGTGTCGCTTACATGCACGCCGAGATCGTCAACACCCTGCCGGGCTTCACTGTCACCGCCACCGCGAACACCCTCGCGGCAGCGCGAAAGGCCCTGCAAGAGGCGCCTGCCGTCGACCTTGCCCTGGTCGACGTCTATCTGCCCGACGGCTCCGGCATCGACTTCGTCCGCGAACTGCAGGGGGACAGCATGGTTTTGACGGCGGCAACCGAACCGGCGACGGTCCGCGCGGCGATGGCCGCCGGGGCGTTGACCTACCTGGTCAAGCCCTTCCCGACCACCGAGCTCGCCGCGCGCCTGGCCGGCTACGCTCGCTACCGCAAGATCCTGGCCCGCGCCAATCTCAGCGCCGGCGACGTGGATGCGGCACTGGATGCCCTCCGCCCCAAGACCGCCGCCCCCGCGCCCCCGACAATCGCGGCATCCTCCACCAAACAGCTGGTGCTGGAGGCCTTGCGAACATCGGAGCAGCCGATGTCGGCGGCGGAGGTGTCCACGGCGATCGGGATATCAAGGGCAACCGCCCAAAGGTATCTGGCGGCACTGGCCACCTCCAGGGAGGTTACCGTCGGGCTGCGTTACGGCACCACCGGAAGACCCGAGCAAGAGTTCGCAGCGAACGAAGCCAAGCCACCCCGTCCGTCGCGATGACTCACCGCCGCGGTCTTGTGCCTGCGACCGACAAGCGACGAACTCGTTTGCCACGCTGAGCGACCGCCCGCCGCCGGCGAGCCGCGGAACGACGGATGTTGTTGGTGGCCAACCGGTGCGGGAAAGCGCCGTGCCTACGATGGGCCTCGACCTGGACCGGGATCTCGGTGACGCGGGGCGCCACCCCGGTGTCAGCGCTGCGGTCAGCGCGGTCAGGCTCGACGGCGGCGGCGTTGGTGACGTTGGTGGCATTGGTGGCGCGGGTGGCGCGAGCTTTCTTGGAAGGCCACCAGTTCGCATTCCCGACCATTGCCGCCATGGCCGGCACCGTGACGGTGCGAACCACGAAGGTGTCAATCAACAGGCCCATGCCGATGATGAACCCGGTTTGCGTCATGGTCGCCAGGCTGCCGAACACCAGGCCGAACATCGAGGCGGCGAAGATGATGCCGGCCGAGGTGATCACGCCACCCGTGGAACGGACGGCGCGGATGATGCCGGAGCGGATGCCGGTGCGTGCCTCTTCACGAATTCGCGTGATGAGCAGCAGGTTGTAGTCCGCCCCGACGGCGACCAGCACGATGAAGGCCGTCGCCTGCACGTTCCAGCAGATCGCCTGGTGGAGCAGGAACTGGAAGAAAACGACTCCCAGCCCCACCGCCGACAGATACGAGATCACCACGGAGGCAATCAGATACAGCGGTGCCACGATCGCGCGGAGCAACATGACGAGGATGAGGAAGACAACGAGCAGGGTCATGATGACGATCAGCCGGAAGTCGTCGTAGTAGGTGCTGCGCAGCGTGCTGTACATCGGGGTCGTGCCGACCAGCGATATGGACGCATCCGAGAGCGAGGTGTTCGGCTGCGCGCCGCGTGCCGTGTTGAGAATCGATGCCACCTGATCCATCGCGGCCGTGCTGAACGGGTCGAATTTCGATTCGACCAGGTAGCGCACCGAATGGCCGTCGGGTGAGATGAACATCTTCGCGGCGTTCTTGAAGTCGTCCGATGTGAGCACCTGAGGCGGAATGTACATGCCCGCCATGGAAGGTCGGGTAGCGTCGCGCTTCATCGACAGCAGGAAATCGGCCGCCTGGTTCATGCCGAGGCCCATTCGCTTGGTCTGGTCGACGAGTGTCCGTACGCCATCGGCCAGCCGCCGGCTGCCGTCGGCCAGCTGGTCGGCGGCCGCCTGCAGCCCCGCGATCTTCTCCGACATGCCGGCCGCGTTGCCACCCGCTGCCCGCAGACTGTTAGATGCCGTGGCCAATAGCGTGGTCAAACTCTGCATCGCCGCCTGCACTCCTTGTACCGCGGGCGGCGCGGCCAACGTACCCCCGTTCTGCCCCGGGGCAAGCTGTGCGAGCTGTTGGAGCTGGGCGAGCATCGGGCCGCCCGCGCCCGCAACACCGTTGGCGAGCGCGCGCATGTTGTCCAGCTGGTTGGCCGCCGCGCCGAGCTGTTGCTGCACCTGGTTCAGCGTTGCGGTGACCTGGGTCATCGGCCCGCTGGCGGCACGGATCTGGTCGCGAACCTGGGCGAGTGCCGCGGCCAGTTGGTCGGCGCCGTTGGTCAGCGCGTTAAGGTCGTTGGTGCGGTCGCTGATCTGCGTCGAGGCGTCCTCGAGCTTGCCGCCGACGGTGCCGGCCTGAAAGCTGAGCTTGGCCTGATCGAGCGGCTGGCCGGTCGGTCGCGTGATGCCGCGCACCGCAACGATATTGGGCAGCTGAGATACGCGTTGCGCCATCTGGTCCAGGTCGGCCAGGGCCTGCGATGTCCGCAGGTCGCGCGGCGAGCGGACGTAGATGTATTGCGGCAGCAGCGCGCTCGTCGAAAAGTGAGCTGCCATGGTCGAATAGCCGACGTTGCTTGGCGCCGACTGCGGCAATTGCAGGCGGTCGTTGAAGGTGGGCGACAGGAAGAACGCGCAGCCGGCCAGTGCGAGCAACAGCGACAGGCTGACCAGCAGATGCGCTTTGGGCCGACGAACCAGCTGAACGGCAGATCGCTGCCACATGCGGCCGGTGAGCGCCGATCGTGGGTTCACCCAACCGCGCCGACCGGCGAGCACGAGTATGGCGGGCAACAGCGTGACGGCGGCAAGAAACGCGATCGCGATCGAAATCGCAAGCGCCGGGCCGATGCTCGTGAACGCGGGCAACCGGGTGAAGACCATGCCAAGGAAGGTGACCGCAACGGTGGCCGCCGACGCCGCGATGACCTCGCCGATGGAGCTCAGTGCCTTTTGCACCGCCAGGTCAGAGTCGCTGCCGGAGCGGAGGTACTCGTGGTAGCGGCTGATCAAGAAGACGGCATAGTCGGTGCCGGCGCCCATGATCATGCCCGTCATCAACACGATTGTCAGCGCGGACACCCCGAGCCCCAACTGAACCAGCCCGGACACCGCACCCTGAGCCGACGCCACCGAAATTCCGAGGGTGATCAACGGCACCAACACGGTCACCAATCGGCGGTAGATCAGAACCAGGATGAGCAGCACCAACAAGGCGGTGACCATCTCGATCATGTGCGCGTCGCGGGTGGTGACGATAGTCATGTCGCCCGCCAGGGCACCCTGTCCCGTCACCGCCGCGGTCAACGGGGTGCCCGCGGTGGAGCGCTTGGCGATTTCGGTGATCCGCTGGTAGGCCCGTGAGGACTCGGGCGATCCGGCAGCCGCCTTCAGGTTCACCGCCATGTAGAACGCCTTGTTGTCCGCGCTCACCAGCAAGGGACGCAGTGCTGGTGTGGTGACGACGTCCTCCACGGCGGACACCTCGTTGGTCTGACCGCGCAAGGTGGCCGCCAGCCTGCCGTAGGCGTCCTCATCGCTGGGTTGCAGACCCCGATTGTCGGTCAGTACAACAACGAGGACGTTCTGTGCGGACTCGCCGAAATCCTTGGCCATCTGCTCGGCGGCTGCCAGGGCTTTGGGCGGCAGCGGCTGTAGTGGCTGGCCTTCGACCACCTTCGTCAGCGGGGGGAAGGACACCGCCAACACGGCCACCACGGCGGCCCAGGCGGCGATGATGAGCCAGGGCGCGCGCACGACCACGCGGCCCAGCACCGAAAACGCACCGATACGCGCCGGGGTTTTAAGGGCGGCTGGCTTTTTGAACATGGTGAAACCCTTCATTCGTGTTTGGTATCCGGTCGCGCCGTAGCTGGCTATATGGCCCCGGCAGCGAATGCCAAATTGCGGGCAGCGGCTTCGTCGACCTGCGCATAAGTTTGGGCGATCTGCGTCAACGCCACGCCCGTCCGCATGAGCTCTTCTTGGGCCGCTTGGTGCAGAGTCAGCATCTCAATGGCCTCCGACGTGAACGCCATTGCCGCCTGCGCCGAGACCTCGTCGCAACCGGTGGGCGCCAGACCGGTCACCTCCATCGATGCCTTCGCGGCCGCCTCAAGGCAGCTGACAGCGATGTCGACTACCCGGTCACCGATGCCGGCGACGATCGGGTCGAATGACATTGATTGCATTTGCCTATTCCCCCCTCTGTCTGGTGCCTGAGTTTCCCGCGCCGCGCAGAATGGCTATTCGCGAATGACTCTCCGCGCCAGCGCCAATTCCTTTCGCGCCGCAGATCGTGCGGGTTTTTGGTTATTTCGTCGAGACCGAACGTACGGCGCGGCTAGCACCCGTGTCGCGCTTGTGAGCGATAGTCCGAATAAACGACGATCCCGCGGTTTTGCGCGTTGTGCTCACCCGCTGACGCTTACTGTCCCTATCGGGCCCCGCCCACTGACCCACGGCATGGCCAGCCGATCGTGGCGGTGAGCGAGAAGTCGGCCAGAACGCTCGCAATATGCCGCCGCAAAACGTCATTCGAGTTTGGGCGGCCCGGCTGGTACCCAACGACCGAGACGAAGACCCGTCCGTTTGCTCTTCCGGAGAGCAACCCCAGCAGTCCGCCGGTCTGGTGCACCGTCGCTTCGGTCAGCCCCGGGACGAGCAACCTGACAGCGAGGTAGTCGGCGTCCGTGCCGTCTGGCCGGTTGGCGGCCGGGTTGACGGCACCGAGGTTGGATGATCCGCTGGTGGTCGCTCCGCCGAGGGCCACGCTGGCCATTCGCCTGATGAGCCACTGCGGCAGCAGAGGGGCGAGGGGCAGCAGCGCCAATCGTTCGTCGGGGACCTCGTGATGGCGGATCAGCGCTAGCTTGATTGCGGCCCGGATCTCGCGAAGATCTCTCGTCGCGGTGGCCGGGTCGACCGCGACGTCGACACTGGTGATGGCGTTGGCGCGAGTATCGGCGTCGGCGCGCTCGTTAACGGGTATCGCCAAGGTGGCGAAGCCATCCCCGGCGACCCGTCCCACTCGCTGGGCGAGGCCGGCCGCTAACCCCGCGAGCAGCGCGTTGCTTGTCCCTCCGAGTGAATGCGCGCGGGCGTCCCACTCATCGGCGTCGACGAAGATCGTTGCCGTTGGGAGAGCGACGCGTTCGTCGGGTCCGACGTGCGGCGAGGGCAGCGCGCTGGGCAGCTGGATGCCAGATCCGTCACCGCCACGGTGACGCCTCGCGAATCGCGCCGCGGCGACCACGGCGCGCCAGATATCGGGGACGTCACGCGCGGTTCGGCCGGCGTCCTTGCGGAGTGCTTGCCACCGCCGGCGTGACCCGGGAGCAGGCCAGCTGATCGGGTCGTGGCGGCCGGAAGCCGCGTCTGCCAACGCCTCGCACAGCCCGACGCCGTCGATGAGGCTATGCGAGATAACGAAGCTCACCCCCGCGCCGCCGTCGGTGAACGGCAACACCGCAAGGTGCCATCCGGGTCCGTGCTCGGAATCCAGGGGGATGTTCGCCTGCTCGCTCAGCCAGGGATCGAATTCTTCACGGCTTCGGGGGCACGAGACGATCTCCATGTCCGACGAGTAGCCGGAGAACACCCAGCGATGGCGGCCGAACGGCAACGGTGACCGTTCAATGCGGCGGGATAACCGTCCCCGCTGCAGATGCCGATGGAATCGACGCAGTCGATCGATGTCGATCGCGCCGTTATATACCCAGAAACACTGCAGCAGATTGGTGGTCCCTGTCGCTCGCTCGCCGCGAAACGCGCTCTGGTCAACCAGATCGAGTATGTTGTCCATTTTTTTCACGCCCCCATTGGAACTGGGCGTGGCCAGCCCGTCGTGGCGGTCAGCGAGAAGTCGTTCAGAGCGCCCGAAAGATGCTGTCGCAGGCGGTCATTCGAGTTCGGGCGGCCCGGCTGATAGGCCAGGACCGAGACGAACACCCGTCCGTGCGTTCTTCCCGACAGCAACACCAGCAGCCCGCCGAGCCGGTGCATGATCTCCTTGGTCACACCCGGGCCGAGAGGCTTCATGACGAAGTGGTCGGCGTCGGTTCCGTCCGGGCGGTGGGCTGCCGGGTTGACGGCGCCGAGGTTGGATGAGACGACGCTGGCCGCACCGTTGGCGGAAACGCCTACCCATCGCCTGACCAGCCACTGCGGCAAAAGAGGAGCAAGGTGCAGCAATTCCCACCGTTCGTTGGTCTCCGCCTGCGAGCGGATCAACGCTTGCTTGATTCCGGCCCGGATCTCGCCCAGGTTCGTCGTCGCGGGTGCGGGGTCGACCGTGATGTCGACATTCGTGATGGCGTTGGCGCGGGTATCGCCGCTGGTGCGCTCGTTGACGGGCACTGTCAAGGCAACCGTGCCGTCTCCCGCGATCCGTCCCACGTGCTGGGCGAGCCGAGCCGCCAATCCCGCGAGCAGGGAGTTGCTGGTCCCTCCCAGTGCATGTGCGCGGGCGTCCCACTCGTCGGCATCGACGAAGATCGTTGTCGTTGGGAGATCAATGCGTTCGTCCGCACTGTCGGACGGGGCAGGTGGCTTAGCGACGGGCGTCGAAAGGGGCGCCGCGGCTGATCCGGCACCGCCACGGTTACGCCGGACCAATCGCGCCGCGGCGACGACCGCGCGGCCGATATCGGGGATGTCGCGCGCGGTCTGCAAGGCGTCCGCGCCCAGGGCTTGCCACAGCCGGCGGGAACCCGCAGCGGGCCAGTTGATCGGGTCGTGGCGGCCGGAAGCCGCGTCCGCCAACGCCTCGCACAACCCGACGCCGTCGGCGAGGCAATGCGAGATGACCAAGCTCACCCCCGCGCCGCCGTCGGTGAACGGGAGCACTGCAAGGTGCCATCCGGGTCCGTGCTCGGCATCGAGCGCGGTGTTGGCCTGCTCTCCTAACCAGGCGTCGAGTCCTTCGCGCGGGCGAGGCGTCGCGACGATCTCAAGGTCGGACTGACCCCTGGGCGCAACCCAGCGATGGCGGCCGAACGGAAGGGGTGACGGTTCGATGCGACGGGACAACCGTCCCCGCTGCAGATGGCGATGGAACCGGCGCAGACCGTCGATGTCGATCGCGCGGTTGTAGATCCAGACGCACTGCAGCAGGTTGGTGGCGCCGGTGGCTCGCTCGCCGAGAAACACCGTCTGGTCAAACAGATCGAGTACGTTGCTCATTTTCCTAAAGTCCTTGTCTGGTAGCTAGTTAGCCGGTCAGGTCATACGTGTCGGACGAATCCGCTTGGTTTGCAATCACATCCACCACCGGGGCCGGGCGTGGCCAGCCCGTCGTGGCGGTGAGCGAGAAGTCGCGGAGAGCGCTCGAAAGGTCTCGCCACAGGACGGCGTTCGAGTTGAAACGGCCCGGCTGATACGCCAGGACCGAGACGAAGACCTGCCCGTTCACTCTTCCCGAGAGCAGGGCCAAAGCTCCGCCGGTGCCGTTCATGATCGCCTTGGTCACGCCCGGGTAGAGAGACTTCATCGCGAAGTGGTCGGCGTCTGTGCCGTCCGGCCGGTTGGCGGCCGGGGTGACCGCACCGAGGTTGGACGAGACCACGTTGGTCGTACCGCCGGTGGCGACGCCGACCAATCGCCTGACCAGCCCCTGAGGCAGCAGGGGAACGAGGGGCAGCAGTGGCCACCGCTCGTCGGGCATCTCCTGGTGGCGGATCAGCGCTCGCTTGGTAGCGGCCCGGATCTCCCGCAGGTCGGTCGCCGCGAGTGCGGGGTCGACGCTGATGTCGACGTTCGTGATGGCGTTGGCGCGGGTATCGTCGGCCGTGCGTTCGTTGACCGGTATCGACGGGGTGGCCCGGCCTTCCGCGGTGACCCGTCCCGCTCGCCGGGCGAGGCGGGCCGCCAACCCCGCGAGCAGGGTGTTGCTGGTCCCCCCGAGGGCGTGGGCGCAGGCGTCCCACTGTTCGGCATCGAGAAAAATCGTTGCCGTTGACAGGGCGACACGTTCGTCGGCCTCGGCGGATAGCGCCGGCGGCGCCGATGGCGCGCCGGCAGCTCCGGCGCCGCCGCGGTGAGCCAGGGCGAATCGCGCCGCGGCGACGACGGCGCGGCCGATGCCGGGGATGTCGCTCGCGGTCTGGCGGGCGTCCTCGCGCAGGGCTTGCCACCGCCGGCGTGACCGTGCGGCGGGCCAGCTGATCGGGTCGACGCGGCCGGCAGCCGCGTCCGTCAACGCCTCGCACAACCCGACGCCGTCGATGAGGCAATGTGAGACAACCAAGCTCACCCCCGCGCCGCCGTCGGTGAACGGCAGCACTGCAAGGTGCCATCCGGGTCCGTGCTCGGCATCCAGCGGGGTGTTGGCCTGCTCGCGCAGCCAGGCGTCGAATCCTTCGCGCGCGCGGGGCGTCCCAACGATCTCCAGGTCGGACTGACCGCTGGGCGCGACCCAGCGATGCCGGCCGAACGGAAACGGCGAGCGTTCGATGCGGCGGGACAACCGCCCTCGCAGCAGATGGTGATGGAACCGACGCAGACCGTCGATGTCGATCGCGTGGTTGTACACCCACACGCACTGCAACACGCAGGTGACTCCGGCCGCCTGCTCGAAGCTCAAGTAGGTCTGGTCATACAGATCGAGTACGTTGCTCATTTTTCTAATTTCCTTCCCGGGTCGCTGGCCAGACGGCCGGAACGCGTACGGTGCCCCCGCCGACCGGCTCAGGGCATCCCCAGCCCGTCGTGGCGCTGAGCGAGAATTCATTCAGAGCGCTCGAAACGTGCTGTTGCAAATCGTCATTCGAGGTGAGGTGGCCCGGCTGATACGCGAGGACCGAGACGAACACCTGTTGGTGCACTCGTGCGGAGTGCACGATCATCAGTCCGCCGAGCTGCTGCATCATCGCCTTCGTGAGGCCCGGGTAGCGAGACAGCAGGGCGCCGCGGTCGGCGTCCGTGCCGTCCGGGCGGTTGGCGGGCGCGGGGGCCGCGCCCATGTTGGACGTGACAACGACGTTGGTCGCACCGCCGGTGGCCACGCCGGCCATTCGCTTGATCAGCCGCTCAGGCAGCAGGGGAACGATAGGCAGCAGCGTCCGCCGTTCGTCGGGCGTCTCGCGGTGGCGGATCAGCGCTTGCTTGGTTGTGGCCCGGATCGCGCGCAGGTCTGTCGCCGCGGGTGCAGGGTCGACCGTGATGTCGACCATCGCGACGGCGTTGGCGCGGGTGTCGTCGGCGGTGCGCTCGTTGACGGGTATCGCCAAGGCGACCGAGCAGTCTGCGGCGACGCGTCCCACACGCTGGGCGAGGCGGGCCGCGACTCCCGCGAGCAGGGTGTTGCTGGTCCCTCCGAGCGATTGCGCGCAGGCATCCCACTCGTCCGCGTCGAGAAAGAACGCTGCGGTTGGGAGCGCGACCAGTTCATCGGCTCCGGCGATCGGCGCGGGCGGCTGAGGAAGCACCTTTGTGGGGGCCTCGGCAGAGGCCGCAGCGGCTGCTTTGGCGCTGCGGCGGTTAGCTCGAGCGAGCCGCGCTGCGGCGACGGCGGCCCGGCGGATACCGCGGAAGTCGCGTACGGTTTGGCGGGCATCCTCGCGCAGGGCGCGCCGCCGCAGGCGTGACCCGGCAGCGGGCCAGTTGAAGGTGGCGTCATAGCCGCAAGCCGCCTCGACGACGGCCAAGAACCCTCCGATGCCGTCGGTGAGGCAATGTGTGATGACAAAGCTCACTCCTGCGCCGCCGTCCGTGAACGGGAGCACCGCAAGGTGCCATCCGGGTCCGTGCTCGGCGTCCAGGGGGATGTTGGCCTGCTCGTTGAGCCAGGCGTCGAATTCCGCACGCGGCCGAGGCGTCGCGATCTCGAGGTCGTGCTGATCGCGGGGCGAGACCCAGCGATGCCGGCCGAAACGCAAGGGAGAGCGTTCGATACGACGGGCTAACCGCCCCTGCTGGAGGTGCTGATGGAACCGGCGCAGTCCCTCGATGTCGATCGCGCGGTCATACACCCAGACAGACTGACCGACTCCAGCCGCCCGTCCGAGGCGAAAGAAGGTCTGGTCGACCAAATCAACTACGTTGCTCATCCTGTCAGGTCCTTTTCGTTAATTTGTTATTTTGCAAGGTCATTCAGTTCATACGAATCAGCGCACCGGGCGCATTGCACGACCAGCCAGTGGTCCCGGCGAGCGAGAACTCGCTAAGAACGTTCGAAACATGCTGTTGCAATTCGCCATTCGACTCGGGACGGTCCAGCGCAAACGCGACGACCGAGACAAAGACCCGTCCGTGGGCTCTTCCCGACAGTAAAGACAGCAGCCCGCCGAGTTGGTGCATCATCGCCGCGGTCATGCCCGCGGTGAGGGATCTCATGGCGAAGTGCGCGGCGTCTGTGCCGTCCGGTCGATTGACTGCCAAGTTGACCGCACCGACGTTGGATGCGCCGACGCTGGTGGCACTGTTGGTGGCCACTCCGACCCATCGCCGGCCGAGCCGCTGAGGCACCAGGGGGACGAGGGCCAGCAATGTCCACCGTTCGTCGGGCTCCTTTTGGGAGCGGATCAGCGCTTGCTTGATCGCGGCCCGCATCTCGCGCAGGTCCGTCGTCGCGGTTGCGGGGTCGACCGTGATGTCGACGTTCGTGATCGCGTTGGCGCGGGTATCGCCGGGGGTCCGTTCGTTGATGGGCATCGTCAAGGTGACGGCGCCGTCCGCGGTGACCCGTCCCACTCGCCGGGCGAGGCGGCCCGCCACTGCCGAAAGCAGCGTGTTGCTGGTCCCTCCCAGCGCGTCTGCGCGGGCGTCCCACTCATCGGCGTCGACGAAGACCGTCGCCGTTGGGACCGTGACGATCTCGTCGGCTCCGGCGGCCGGCGCAGGTGACGGTGCAGCTGATTCGGCAACGCCGCCGCTACGGCGCACGAATCGCGCTGCGGCGGCGACGGCGCGGCCGATACCGGGGATGTCGCGCACGGTTTGGCGGGCGTCCTCGCGGAGTGCCCGCCACCGCGGGCGTGAGCCGGCAGCGGGCCAGTCGATTCCGTTGTCGTAACCGCCCACCGCGTCCGCGACCGCCTCACACAACCCGACCGCATCGGTAAGGCAATGTGAGGCGACCAAGCTCACCCCCGCGCCGCCGTCGGTGAACCGCAGCACAGCAAGGTGCCATCCGGGTCCGTGCTCGGCATCCAGGGGGGCGTTGGCCTGCTCGTCCAGCCAGGCGTCGAATTCTTCGCGCGGCCTTGCCTTCTCGATGATCTCCAGTTCCGGCTGATCGCTGGGCGAGACCCAGCGATGGCGGCCGAATGGCAAGGGCGAGCGTTCGATGCGGCGCGATAACCGTCCCCGCTGCAGATGGTGATGGAATCGGCGCAGTCCGTCGGCGTCGATCGCACGGTCATATACCCAGACACACTGAATCAGGCTGGTGACTTCAGCCGCCCGCTCGATGCGAAAGAAGGTGTGGTCGACCAGATCGACTACGTTGCTCATTTTCGGAGAAGTCCCTTCGTTATCGGAGGCGGATGACGGGCATGCCGTGGCCCGAATTGGCGTGGTCGGCAACCGCATCCACCCAGTCCGAGGTGCTCTTGACGGCAGCCGCGAACGCCGCGTGCAATGCCGCGATGTAGCGGTGCACCGACTTGCGCGCGACCGGGTTATTCGGAAACGAGATTGTCACGGTGGTCTTGTCGGCGTGCCTGTTGATCCAGATGTTGATCCCGCCGTGCGACAGGTTGTCGCCGTAGACGCCCCAATGCGTCGCTTCAAACAATTCGGCGATGGGCATCTTGCGCAGATCCACGAATGACACCATCAGTTCCGAACGTGCGCGCAGTTCTATCCCCAGTTGATCCGGCGTCGTCAACTGCAGGACCCGTTCGAACGGCACGCCCGCGAGGTGCTTGGCGTTGTCGAACGAACGCTGGGCCACCCGCGCCGCCTCGGCAAACGAGCCGCCGCCGGTCGGCACGGTGACCGGAACCAGGCCCGCGAACCACCCCACGGTCAGCGTGTCGAGTCCGGGCGTGCGCGTGTCGTACGGCGTGAATCCGTAGTAGGTCTCGTTGCCCGTCAAGTCACGCTCGGCCAGCGCCGTGCACGCCAGCACACCGCCGCTGAACCGGGCGCCGGCCGCACTGCAGGCGGTGTCGAAAGACTCCGTCTGGGCGGCGCCCAGCAACTCGACCGTCACAATGTCGCCCTGGGTGTCGGCCGCCGTGTCACCGAGCGGCAGCGGGAAGCGCGGCCAGTGGCCGCCGGTGCCCTGCACGAACTTGATCCAGTCGCGGATCTCCGGGGACGACAGGGTCAGGCCGGCCAACCTTGCGTGCTGCCGCGCACCGTAGTCGCGATAGCTGGCAATCTGCGAGGTCGTGGTGGGCCGCTGTTGTTCCGGGGTCCGCAGCAGCCAGTCGTACGTCAGGTGGATATCGAAGAAGATCAGGCCGGCGGACATGCCGTCGATGTAGAGATGGTCGAGACTGGCGTAGAAGGTGAAGCGGTCCGCGTGCTGGACGATGCCAAATGTGAGGCAACCCCATTGAAGCGTCTCCGGGGTCGTCGCCAACGGGTGGATGCGTATTTCATCGGTGTCCATGTGTCCGAAGTCCACCGGAACGAAATCGATTGTTTCGGAGTGATCGATCGTGCGACGAATAATGACGTCGTTGTCGAATTCGAACCAATCGTGGTAGCTGTCGTGGCGACGAACATGTGCGTTGATGGCCGCCGTCATTGATGGAATGTCACAGACGCCGGGAATTTCCCATGAGACGATCATCAACCGCGGCAACTGCCTGCCCGCCGCCTTGCCTTCGCGGGCGGCCAAGAGGTGCTGTGCCCTCTGGTAAGTAGGAGGTGAAGCGGTGCTTCGCCGCGCGGCCCGGGCCGCTGCATGAGCCGCGGGTGAGGCCAGCCACGTGGTAACTGGACCATGCGGCGGCTGCCATTCGTTGATGGTGCCCAGTGCAACCATTTTCTCAATCCCTTATCTGTGCGATGTCGAGATTTTTTGCGTCGCGCAGGCATGGTTGAGCGGCTATTTGCGAATAACCTTTCGCGATAGCTTTTATTCTTTGTGAACCGACCGTGCGACGCGTTCGGTTATTTCGTTGAAACCGAACTTACGGGGAGACTTACCGCCGTGTCGCTCTTGTCGGCAATAGTCGACGAAAGCGACGATTGTGCGGTTTTGCGCATTGTGCTCACGTGCGCCGCCGCCCGCACGCGCCGCCGAGACGCGCCGCCGAGCGTCACGCCAGCGTGGCCGTGGCCGCCGAGCGTCACGCCAGCGTGGCCGTGACCGCCGAGCGTCACGCCAGCGTGGCCGTGACCGCCCCAGCGTGACCGGCCTGGCGGCCCGGCGGCCCGGAAACGCTCTCAGCTACTTCACAGGTGCGTTTGTCTCCCGTTCGGACCAGTAGAATTGGTCACAATGCCCAGCGAAGCGGCGCCCTGAAGTGACCGGCGGAAAGCGCACTTGGGGTCTCGTTGACCGGTGGGTTTGCGGTCGTAACCAACGGCTGGTGTCCGTGAACAAACACACAGGAGCAGCAGGCAAATGACATCCATGTCACACGATCCGGTCGCTGGCGACATTGGCTCACAGTTAGTCGACATCGCTCTTCAGGGTCTCGACTCGGCCGCGTCGGCGATGATGTCGTTGACCTCGCTGATACCAGCCGGTAGCGAAGAAGTCTCGATGCAGGCGGCGCTGGCGTTTGCGACGGAAGGCGTCCAGGTGCTGGCCTCGAACACATCGGCGCAACAAGAACTCATGCAGACGGGCATGGCCCTGGTGAATATCGCCCAAATGTATTCACAGGCCGACGGCAGCGCCGCCAGCACTTTGGGGTTCAACGCGGCGAGTCCACTGATGACCAGGCTGACCGAAGCGGCCACTAACCTGTCCAGCCACCCGTTGGCGGGTGGATCGGGCGCAAGCCTGGGCGCGGGACTGGCCCGCGCGGACGTGCTACCGGGTGCGGCTGGAACGGCGGCCCGCACGCCGCTGATGGGCCAATTGATCGATGGGGTTGCGGGCGGAGGCACTGCGCCGACCGTGGCCAACGCCGCATCGTCGGCGCTCGGCGCCGGCACCGCGCCGCTGAGTGCGATGGGCTCGGGGGCATCGGCGGGCGGCGGCAAGGCCGGGTTGGTGTCCGAGGTCTCCCCGGAGCAGGACCAAAACGAGGAGCCGGGCGAACAGCAACCCGGCCAGCGCACGCTGTGACAACGGTCCCGGCTCGACGGGATTTGGTGAGGACGATTAGCGACTCCAGGTAGTTGCTGCTTGCGAAAACCATTGGTATGTAACTGCCTTCAGCATCGGCACGGACGGCGATGACCGGCCGTTCGGGTAGGGCCGAGGTGTATTCGATTACGTCGGTGTGGCGTGGGCCGCCTGCTCCTCCCCCGGGCCCGGACAACGTCTCCTACGCTTGCGCTGTTACTCGATAGCGAAGGAGAGCTGTTGTGCCCGAGATCGACTTGGCCGCAATCTTGCGCAACATGAAGATCCCCGAGAATCTCAGCGCCAGCCAGGGACTCCGTGAGTACCTGCTCGCCCAGAGCGAGGGCCGGCCCCAACTGCCGGAGCGCGACGAGGAACTACAAAAGCAGACGACGACCCTGCTCCTGCTGTCGCATCTGGAAGTCCTCAACGCTCTCGGAGCGCTGGAAGAGCGCATGTCGAGGAAGCGCCGGAGAAGGTGGTTCTAAGGTCGCCGGGTGGCCGCCGTACCGTGAGGTGTGCGTTGGATCGTCGATGGCATGAACGTAATCGGAAGTCGCCCGGACGGTTGGTGGAGGAACCGTAACCGCGCGATGGCCACTCTGGTCGACAAGCTTGACCGCTGGGCTTCTGCCAGCGGAGACGCCGTGGAGAACGTGACGGTGGTGTTTGAGCGGCCGCCCTCCACCGACATCAGCTCCTCGGTGATCGAGATAGCGCATGCGCCTAGGGCGGCCGCGAACTCGGCCGATGACGAGATCGTCAGGATGGTGCAAGCCGACCCGCGACCGGGCGAAATTCGCGTGGTGACATCGGACAAGCTGTTGACCGACCGGGTCCGAAGCCTGGGTGCCTCCGTCCACCCGGCGGAAAGCTTCCGCGAACTCGTCGACCCGCGTACGGCGAAATGACCGCCATCAACCGGGTCTGCAAGCTCGCGAAGATCGACATCCCGATCATTCAGGCGCCGATGACCTATATCGCCGGCGCGCAGCTCGCCGCGGCGGTGTCCAACGCCGGCGCGCTGGGCATCATCGAAACCACGTCCGAGCAAGGTCGGGCCGACCTGCGACGGGTGCGCGACCTCACCGACGGTTCCGTTGGCGCCAACATCGCACTGCTGTTCAACCGTGACCCGGCGGTGGTGGACCTGCTGGCCGCCAACGACATTCGCTTCGTGACCACCTCGGCGGGCGACCCGGCGCTGCTCATAGATCGGTTGCACGACGCGGGGATCACCGTGTTCCACGTGGTCGGCACTCTGGCGTCGGCCAAGAAAGCCGTCGACGCCGGCGTGGACGGACTCGTGGTCGAGGGCGTCGAGGGAGGCGGGTTCAAGAATCGATTCGGCGCGTCAACCATGGTGCTGCTGCCGTTGGTGGCGGCCCATGTCGACGTACCGATCGTCGCTGCGGGCGGGATCTGCGACGCCCGGTCCATGGCCGCTGCGCTGGTGCTCGGCGCTGAAGGCGTGCAGATGGGCACGCGGCTGCTCGCGTCGGCGGATTTCGCCCGTGCATGGCAACCTCAAGCAAGCGGTGATCCGCGCCGATGAGACATCGACGGTGTTACTCCCGCTCGACGGCAAGCGGATGATGCGCGTGATTCGGACAGCCGCCGCCGACAAGCTTGACGCGTCAGCGTCTTTCGCGGAGGGTGGGGCTGCGCTCCAACGGGTTCAGCAGCTGTATTTCGACGGAGATATGGACGCCAGCGTGGCAAACACCGGCCAGGTCGCCGGCCGCATCGAAGACCTCCCACCGGCGGCCGACATCATCAAACAGATGTGGACGGGGTGCCGCGAGCTGCTGGCCGCCACTGCGGACCGATTCGACGCGCAAGCCTAGCTTGGACTAACACCCAAGCAGAAGACAGGCACCGGCGATGCCCGGTTGGTAGCATCCAGGCGACTGTCACGGAGGCGTTCTGTGCACGAGGAGTTCGGGCGCTATCGGCTGATCGAACTGATCGGCGAGGGGGGCATGGGCAAGGTCTATCGCGCCCATGACACCAAGATGCGCCGCGACGTGGCGGTCAAGGTGTTGCCGCCGCAGTTGGCCGCAGTCGACGGGTTTCGAGAACGGTTTGCGCGGGAGGCCTACGCCGCTGCGCGGTTGGCCGAACCGCACATCATCCCGATTCATGAGGCCGACGAAATCGACGGGCACCTGTATCTGGTGATGCCCGTCATCGAAGGCACCGATGTGCAGGCGCTGCTCAACCGCGATGGGCACTTGAGCCCCCAGTTGAGCGTGAAGATCATCGAGCAGTTGGCCGCGGCGCTGGATGCCGCGCACGCGGGTGGTTTGGTGCACCGCGATGTCAAGCCGTCCAATGCGTTGATCACCGCGGACGAATTCGTCTACCTGATCGATTTCGGGCTCGTCCACGACGGGGCCTCGAAGAAACTAACGCCCACGGGCTCCAACGTGGGCACCTGGTGCTACATGGCCCCGGAGCGGTTCAGCGCAGGTACTGGCGATGCCCGCACCGATGTGTACGCATTGGCGTGTGTCCTGTATGAGTTGCTGACCGGGGAGCTGCCGTTTCCGGGGGACACCCAGGAGCAGCAATGCACCGGGCACCTGACCCGGGACGTCCCGAAACCCACTGCGGTCAACCCCGCAGTGCCGGCTGGGTTCGACGACGTGATGGCGCGCGGTATGGCCAAGGACCCTGATCAGCGCTACCAAACCGCCGGCGAGCTGGCGACCGCTGCCCGCCAGGCCCTCGTTGAGGATGCTCCCCAAGCCTCATGCGAGTCGGAATCGAAGGTCCTGCCGGATCCGGTAGGCGTTGGGGGGCAGCCGCTTTCGGCACCATCGAGCGCGGCCCCGCGCGCGGCAGGGCGGCCGGCACCGGAACGGCGCAGGCGCCGGCTCAGGCTCATCGTCGGCGTTGCGGCCGTTGTCGTTATCGTCGCGGCCGGTGTGTGGGTTGGCGCGACCGCCAGGCACCGCACCTCACAGCCGGTTCCGGACTCCCAGTCACCCCAGGTCACGTTGCCGTTCACTGGCCTCAACGCCCCAACCCCGGTGACGTTGGATTTCGCGGCCGGTTTGTACGTCGGTGACTTCTATGACAGCCGGGTGCTGAAGTTGGCGGCCGGATCGTTCACCCAGACCGTGCTGCCGTTCACCGGGCTCGATCACCCGCTGGGTGTGGCGGTGGACCGCGCGGATGCCGTCTATGCCACCAGTTCCTACCGTCACGAGGTGTTGAAGCTGGCGGCGGGCGACACCACCGCGATTCGGTTGCCATTCAAGGGCCTTCAGCTTCCCATGGGGGTGGCGGCGGATGCGGGCGGCAACGTTTACGTCACCGACCCCTACAACGGCTGGGTGCTGAAATTGCCGGTGGGGGCGAGCGAACAGACGCTGCTGCCGTTCACCGGGCTCAATTATCCCGAGGGTGTGGCGGTGGACGCCGCGGGCGCCGTGTATGTCTGCGACTCCTATAACGACCGGGTGCTGGAATTGCCGGCCGGGGCGAGCGTCCAGACGGTGTTACCGTTCAGCGGGCTCAAGAATCCCGTGGCGGTGGCGGTGGACAGGGCGGGTGCGGTGTACGTCGCCGATTCCGCCAACAACAGAGTGCTGAAACTGCCCGCGCGGGCCGGAACCCAGACGGTGCTGCGATTTAGCGGGCTCAAACACCCGGAGGGTGTCGCGGTGGACGACGCCGGAAATGTCTACGTCACCGACAGCGGCAATAACCGGGTGCTGAAGTTACCCGTTCAGTAGCCGCGGGCTCGGGTCCCGCCGATACGGGCGAGAATCGTTGCCAGCGACCGTAATTGGATGATGCCGACCGGCTACGGTCAGCCCACGGCCGCCAGCGCCGCCTCGTAGTCGGGCTCCTGGGCGATCTCTGGCACCAGCTGCGCGTGTGTCACTTTGCCGTCGGCGTCAATCACCACGACGGCCCGGGCGAGGAGCCCGGCCATCGGACCGTCGGCGATGGTGACGCCGTAGTCCTCGCCGAAGCTATCCCGGAACGCCGAGGCCGTCTTGACGTTGTCGGTGCCCTCCGCGCCGCAGAATCGCTTCTGTGCGAACGGCAGATCTTTTGACACGCACAGCACGGTCACGTCCCGCGCGGCGGCGCGTTCGTCGAAGGTCCGCACGCTGGTCGCGCACACCGGGGTGTCGACGGACGGAAAGATGTTCAACACCACGGACTTACCGCGGAACTGATCGCTGCTGATCGGCCCCAGGTCGGCGCCGGTCAGGGTGAATGCCGGGGCCGGAGATCCGACGGTGGGTAGCTCGCCGACAGTGTTGATCGCGTTCCCGCGAAGGGTTATCTGTGCCATGTGCACAGTCTGCCAAGTCCGGTGGGCCAGCCCGGGGTCAGGCCCACCGTGTCCTAATTAGTGGGTTACATGGCGTAGACGACACGCGGTCGCCGGGCTGACACTAGGTTCATGGCTCGCAAGGTGGTTATCGTCGGCTTCCCCGGCGTGCAGCCGCTCGACGTGGTGGGGCCGTATGAGGTGTTCACCGGTGCATCGCTACTGACCCGAGGCGGCTACGACGTGGTCCTGGCCGCAATCGATGGCGAACCGGTGACCAGCCCAACCGGCCTGGCGTTCGTGTCGAAGCCGCTGCCGGACCCGAGCGAGCAGATCGACACCGTCGTGCTGCCCGGCGGCGCCGGCGTCGATGCCGCACGATCCAACCTCGAGCTGGTGGACTGGATCAAAACCGTCTCCGGCCGTGCCCGCCGCGTGGTCACCGTCTGCACGGGCGCGTTCCTAGCGGCCGAGGCCGGGCTCCTGGACGGCCACCGCGTGACCACGCACTGGGCTTTTGCCGACCGGCTGGCCCGCCAATTTCCCACCGTCGACGTGGATCCAGACCCAATCTTCGTCCGTAGCTCGGAAACGGTGTGGACGGCCGCGGGTGTAACCGCCGGGATCGACCTCGCGCTGTCGCTGGTCGAGGACGACTACAGCACCGAAGTTGCGCAGACGGTCGCCCGCTGGCTCGTGCTCTACCTGCGCCGTCCCGGCGGGCAGACCCAGTTCGCGGCGCCGGTGTGGATGCCGCGGGCCAAACGGACCTCGATCCGCGAGGTCCAGGAAACCATCGAGGCAGAACCCGGTGGTTCACACAGCATCGACGACCTGGCGCGGCGGGCGGCGATGAGCCCGCGTCATTTCACTCGGGTATTCACCGACGAGATCGGTGAGGCGCCCGGCCAGTACGTCGAACGCGTCCGCACCGAAGCCGCGCGCCGGCAGTTGGAGGAGACCGACTACACCGTGGTGGCAATCGCCGCCAGGTGCGGCTTCGGTACCGCGGAAACCATGCGGCGCAACTTCATTCGCCGCGTTGGCATCTCGCCCGATCAGTACCGCAAAGCATTCGCCTAACTAGCCTCGATTTTGCATGCCGGTCCCGACTCGGGCGATCACCGGTTTTCCCGGGCTATGGCCGGCCGGTCCGCGGCGACCGAAATTTGCGCGCCCTTGGGCTCCCCTGGGCGGCCCGGTCTCGTCACGAGTAACCCACAGGCCGTTTGCGTCGGGCAGCGATAAGCCATCGGTCGCCGTCGTAAGTCTACTGCAAGTCGCTCAGGTCGAATCCAATAATTCAACACTTTACACACACTCTTCGAAGGAACCGCGAAGGAAGTATTCAGTGATGACAAAAGCTGGTTCACCCTGGAAAATGATGCGATACCGACGAGCCAGGCCTCTTGATCCGTTCTTCTGATCACCTACAATCCTAACCCAACCTGGCCACTCGTCCTCCCAGACACTCGCCTCTTCCTTAAATGTCTCAAGGGAATTAGCTATAATCAGCTCACCTATAGGGCAGTCTGTCTGCGTCAAGCTTGTCGTGATAATCGACGGTAGGAGATCAGTCGCGATTAGCGATTCTGCTGCTACAAACGCTGTTCCGGAGCTTTGCCCGCATAGAAGAATTCTTCGTCGAAGAACTTGGCCCATGTGCGAGTTTCCCAACTCACGTGTAGCCGGCGGGCTGCAATCAAATTCTTGCTTGATAATTCGAAGAGCAATATTGTCGTTGGAAACGATTTCAAGGATTCGTGTGAGAGTGCCGTTAGTAGCTATCAGTATTTGAAGGTCACGATTGAGGTGCTGAATGGCTTCCTGGGACAAATAATAAGAGGCCACCGCTTTCCTTCTGAAAAAAACATATACCCCCGAGCACCGCGACGCGGCCTAAGTCTGTAACGGCACAGACTACCCTCAGCCAGCTGAGTATTGCAACAGGATTTATAGTGTCTGCCGATGGGGCTGCATTGTTTAGGTTGCCGAGGTAGGCGTCCAGCAACGGTGGCCGTCCGCGAGTCTCGGACCGACGTCATCGCGGCAGCAGTAAAGAATCCCGATTAGATGATGCATCCGGCTCAAAGGCGAGCGATGGACGCGCGCCAAGCCAGAGCACCCTGGCTGCTGATGCTCAGGGCCATCCGGGCGGGCACGATGGAATCCACCCTCCAACCACGGCCGAATGTGGTACGTATGTTGTCGGCCGGTATCCTCCGGGGTCCCCAGTCGCCAGGCTGCTTATCGCTGAAGCACAACATGTGGTACTGGCCCCCTGGCCGTAAGACGGCTCGTAAACTGTCGACAAAGGCTGGTCGATCGTCGTCTTCGAAAATGTGAAATAGGCCGCTGTCCAACACGGTGTCGAACTGCAGGCGTAGCGAAGGTAAGTCAAGTGCTGAGCCAACAACGAAATCAACGGTCAGTCCGTCCTTGACGGCCTTTTGTCGAGCGAGCGCGATAGCCGCAGGTGCTATATCGACGCCGTACGCCTCAAGCCCCATCGCTGCGGCCATCAGCGCATGCTCGCCGGTCCCGCAACCAACGTCGAGCACACGACCGAGAATCCGTCCAGAAGCGGCCAATTCTAGGAAAGTCGGTTGTGGCCGACCGATGTCCCATGGCGGCACACCCGCGTACAACGCATCGAAGTCCTCAGCGCGCCTCGGCTGGACCTGCCCGCCGAAATGTTGGCCCTCCATAACTCTCACCCCTGTATTGTCGTATCGTCGGGACTATCTCTTTATCGGTGTTTCCGGCGGTTTCCATCAGTAGGTTTCGGCTCCCGGGAATCGGTCGCCGAATGTGACCGCGAACGCGTTGAGCGCTGCCTTGTCGAGCGTAGCTGATCGAACAGGAAGTCCCATTCCCGTCTGAGGACAACAACATACGGGATTCGCACGGTCTCTGAATAGGCGGATACGTTATCGGGAGGAGCGTCGTGATCGATGATGACGACACCGACCCATTCAATCGTATTGCCGTCTGTGATGATTGAGCGCGCCCGGGCGTTAGTATGCGCGATCGGGCTGCGCTGAACTGTCCTGACCGACCCGCCGCTTGTCTGGCACCTTCTCTTGCCTTCTTAGCGATCCATGATCTCGCCCGATCGGGTTGGTCGGTCGGATCAGGTCTGGCCTTCACCTGAACCGCGAGACCGCGATCGCCGCAGACGATGGTGCCGTCGCCCACTTCCCTTTTGGCACTTGCCGCGTTGGACTATCTCAGGTTGAAATACGAAATCCGGAAGGCCCCAGCGAGCCGCCGAATTGCGGCTCGCCCCTTCTGCAGCAGTGCCACGTTCTGCTGTCGGGGTCAAGAGCGCCAGGCATCGGAACAATTCGTCCGTAGATACCGTCCGGGCGCTGAAACCAGCATGATGAAGTCGTCACCGGAGCGGTACGTAGCTAGACCAAGGTCAGACCTGCGCAAGCCTGCTTCAACATCAGGTGTTGCGGCTGGTGTCTACGCGCGCCAGAGGGGATCATCTTCGACTGGGACGAGCCGAAAGTGACCGCCGCTGAGTGGTGGTCGCAATCCAACTGAACGTTCCAGGGCAGCGATGAACTGCCCGCCGCCCGGCGCAGCCAACCCCGCACTGTCGCCGCCGGCACCCCCAGGCTCGTACCGATCCGGCGATGCCCCAGCCCCTCGGCGCAAGCGGTCAAGGTAGCCTAAATACGTTCCGCCGCAAACGCTCTGCGTAACAACATGGCACCCGGCAACAACACGGGTGTCACCGCGCAGGCCCGGCAACGCGCCCGCCGCGGCCGCACTGGATCGGCCAACCCAGCGATCCTTCGAGCACGGGCATGACCCCACCCACGCAGCACCCCGCCGCAATCAGGGCACCCAATCTCCCCAGCAGCCAACCGCGACTCGACGCGGACAGGATCGACCTCTACCGTGACCATCAGTGCCTCCGAGCACTACAACGCGGCCCCCCGCAGTCCCGGCAAAGACTCCGCGGGGTGTCGCGCACCCATCAGTTCCTCGTCGCACTCACGTTGCACACGAACCACATCCAGCAGCGATGCAGCCAAGAACCACATCGGCAAACTCACTGACGACCAGGACCCCCGCGGTCGTCATTCAGACGGTCAACAAGGGTGTTTCGCGGGCACCTTTCGTGATACTTGCCGAATACTTCACATGGCGTTGCGGGTCGATCTAGCATCTAGTTGTTGTGGTCGACGCTCCAGGGGTTTTGCTGAAAGGGCTTGCCGACGATTCTGTTGCAAGTCTGAAGCCGTGGCGCAACCGTCTAGGGGTGAATCCCGCAGGCCTCAGCGACGTTGGCGTCGTGTTGTGGTAGTAGTCCTGCGCAACGACAGGTCGGAGCACTCCGTTTGGCATAGGTGGGGCCCAGACAAGCAAGCCGTGCGACGCCAAGAGGCGACCCGGATATTCGCCCATCAGTCCTACGGACCCCCCAAGGATTACGAGGTCCTCGCAGACTTGGGGTGGCGCGATCGGCTGTTATGGGTCGTTTGGTGACGTCGGCGGTAAGCCACGCTAGGACGGTCGTCCAGTAATGCGGAATGAGAATCTAGCAAGAATGCTGGCTAGGCGCGCATCGAAGGCAGGATGGTATGACAAGCCCGCCTATTATGCGCCGCACGTCCTGAGCCATGGCCAGATCCACGACGGTGGCGCACGTCTTGGGCAAGTGTTTAGAGACTGCGGGCTTTCCAAGGGAGACCGCGTCCTGTTGTGCCTGCCGGATTCGCCTGAACTGGTACAGCTTTTGCTGGCGTGTCTGGCTCGTGGGATTGTGGCGTTTCTCGCCAATCCCGATCTCCATCCGCAAGACCACGTGTTTCAGGAGCGCGACACTCAGCCAGCGCTGGTCGCCACGACTGTTGCTCTGCGCGATCGGTTTCAGCGATCGGGCGTAGTGGACGCCACGGAACTGTTGTCGGCTGCGACCCGAGTCGAGCCGACAAACTACGAATCGGTCAGTGGTGACACTGTTGCATACGCAACGTACACGTCAGGTACTACAGGAGCGCCGAAGGCGGCGATGCATCGACATGCCGACGTGTCGACGTTTGTTGACGCGATGTGTCGCACAGCGATGCGGCTCACCTCGCAAGACACCGGGCTAAGTAGCGCACGCATGTACTTTGCGTATGGTCTGGGTAATTCGGTCTGGTTTCCTCTTGCCACAGGTGGTTCCGCAGTCATCAACCGCGTGCCGTTGAGTGCGGAAATGGCCGCTGAACTCACTTCGACATTTAAACCCTCGCTGCTCTATGGTGTGCCGACTTTCTTTGCCCGAGTTGTCGACAGCTGCGCTGCTGATTCGTTTCGTTCGCTGCGATGTGTGGTATCGGCGGGCGAAACTCTTGAGGTTGGTCTGGCTAGCCGGCTCGTGGAATTCTTTGGTGGTATTCCCATCCTCGATGGGATTGGATCTACCGAGGTTGGGCAGACATTCGTGTCGAATCGGATCGACGAATGGCGTGTGGGAACTCTGGGGAAAGTTCTTCCAGCGTATGAGATTCGCGTGGTGGCGGCGGATGGCACGACCGCGGGACCCGGGGTTGAAGGGGACATGTGGGTCCGAGGACCATCGATCGCACCGGGTTATTGGAACCGGCCCGCAGATCCTGCCTGGATGAATGGAGGTTGGCTCAACACACGGGATCGGGTCTGTATCGACGGCGACGGATGGGTTACTTACCGTTGCCGCGCGGACGATATCGAGATTGTCGGCGGTGCCAACGTTAATCCCCGGGCAGCCGAGCAACTTATTCTTGAGGATGGTGCCGTGGCTGAGGCCGCGGTTGTCGCGGTAACGGAATCCACAGGCGCCTCGGCGCTGCAGGCATTTCTGGTCCCGAATAGCGGCGCATGCCTGGACGACTCGGTCATCCGAAAGATCCACCAGCGATTGCTTATCGCGCTGTCGCCATTCGAGGTGCCGCATAGGTTTGCCATTGTTGAGTGTCTCCCGCGAACCCCGACTGGTAAATTGTCACGTGGTCCGCTTCGCGCGGAGAGCCCGATGAAACCTATTTGGGAACTCCCATTCGCGAGACCACAGCTTGACACGAACATACGGTTTGATAATCGACCGGCGTTGAACTTCCAGATCGCTGTCGCAAATACTGGTGAGATCACACTTAACGAGCGACTGGCAGTTCTGCAGCAGGAGCGTTACCGGCTGGTGACCGAAGCAGTGAGTGCCGAGGCCGCGAAAATGTTGGGTCGGCAGGACCCGCAGTCAGTAAATCGTGATCTCGCTTTCTCCCAACTGGGTTTCAACTCGCAAATGACAGTCGAACTTCGTAATCGGTTGGCGGCAGTAACTGGCCTGCGGCTGCCTGACACGGTCGTGTGGGATTACGGCTCGGTTTCCGGGTTAGCTCAATATTTGGAGGCTGAACTCTCTGGGAGGGACCGTCACAGGCCGGTGGCGCAACTTTTCGTTACT
>CAWFDM010000009.1:0-310473 GCA_963814505.1 uncultured Actinomycetota bacterium | reverse complement strand
CTCCGGCGGTGCCGGTGGCGCGGCCGGCATCACCTTGGGCGGCGGCGGCACCGACGGCACCGACGGCACCGCCGGGACTCCCGTAAGCACCGGCGGCAACGGCGGCCCCGGCGGTAACGGCTTCAGCGTCATCGGCACCGGTCAACGGCCGGCAACGGTGGGCCGGGAGGCAACGGCGGCGCCTACGGCAACGGCGGCAACGGCGGCACCGGCGGTGACGGCGGCGTCGGCGGGATCGGCGGCCCCACCGGCGCATCCGGCGGCAGCGGCGGGGCCGGCGGCACCGGTGGCTCGATATCGGGCAACGGTGGCAACGGCGGCGCCGGCGGCATCGGCGGCGCCGGCGGTACCGGCGGAGCCGCGGGAATGCCGTCGTGGCCGGCAACGGCGGAAACGGCGGCGCCGGCGGTGGCGGTGGCGTCGGCGCCGACGGCAACACCGGCAACGTCGGCCATGGCACCCCCGGCGGCGACGGCGGGCTCGGTGGCAACGGCGGCAACGGCGGGCACAGCGGTTCGGCATCGGGTAACGGTGGTAACGGCGGCGTCGGCGGCAAAGGCGGCGACGCGGGCACCGGCGGTGACGGCAAAGACGGCGCCGACGGCGTGCTCGGCGGCGCCGGTACCAACGGCGGCAGCGGCGGCGCCGGCGGGGTCGGCGGGCACGGCGGCGACGGTGGCAACGGCGGCGCGACCTCGCACGGCACCAAGGGCAATAACGGTGACGGTGGCGGCGGCGGCAAGGGCGGCAACGCAGGCAAGCCGGGCGACGGCGGCGGTGGCGCTGATGGCGACACCAAACACCACGACGGCGGCAACGGAGGCAACGGCGGCGACCCGGTACCGCGGGCGCCGGCGGCGGGGCCGGCGCGGCTGGTACCGGAGGCCTGGGCGGCAAATCCGGCGACCCCGGTGCCCACGGGGCTGGAGTCGGCGCCGGCGGCAACGGCGGCGACGGCGGGGACGGCTACAGTCCGCCAGCCACCGGCGGAGGTGACGGCGGCAACGGCGGCAAAGGCGGCAACGGCGGACTGGTCGGTGGCGGCGGCAACGGCGGCGCCGGCGGCAACGGCGCGGCTGGCGCAGCGGGCAAAGACGGTGCCGCCGCAGGCGGCTCGGCCTCCAACGGCAACACCGGAGGCAACGGCGGCAACGGAGGCGCCGGCGGCAACGGCGGCGGGGTATCTGGCAACAGCGGCAACGGCGGGGCCGGCGGCACCGGCGGGGCCGGCGGCACCGGCGGCAACGGCATCGACGGCGCCAAGGGCTGGAACCCAGCTGATGGCGGCGGCCAGCGCGGCGGGAACGCCGGCTTCGGCGGCGACGGCGGACAAGGTGGTGCCGGCGGCCACGCCGGATTGTTCTTCGGCGGCACCTCGGGTACCGACGGCGACGGCGGGGCCGGCGGGGCCGGCGGCAATGCGGGGACGGCCGGCAAGGGAGGTGCCGGCGTTTCAGTTGCGGGCAACGAGTTCGCCGGCACCGGCGGATTGGGCGGCACCGGCGGACAGGGCGGTAACGGCGGACAGGGCGGCGAGGCCTTCGGCGTGGGCAATGGCGGCAAGGGCGGCGCCGCCGGCGACTCCAGCGACGGCGGAGGCGGCGGCGCGGGCGGCGACGGCACCTCGTCCCAGGGCGGGGGCGGGGGCGGCACCGGCGGCGCCGGCGGCAGTCACGGCACGGGTGGCCAGGGCGGCGCGAGCTTCGGGTCGGGCCGCGGCGGTGACGGCGGCAACGGCGGGAAGGCCGGCGCCGGCGGCGACGGCGGCAAAGGCGGGGCAGCCAGCGGCGGCGGCGACTTCGGCGGCCCCGGCGGCTTCGGCGGCGCCGGCGGTGTCGGCGGATACGGCGGTAGGGCGGCGAGGCCTTCACGAGCGGCAACGGCGGCAACGGCGGGAACGGCACTGACGGCGGAGTCGGCGGCAGCGCCGGCGACGGCGGAGCAGGCAACGGTACCGGCAGTACCGGCGGCGCCGGCGGCGTTGGCGGAACCGGCGGGCCCGGCGGTGCCGGAGGCGACGGCGGCCAGGCCAACACGGGCAGCGGCGGAGCCGGTGGCAACGGCGGCAACGGCGCCATCGCCGGCGCCGGCGGCGATGGCGGCGTAGGCGGCAGCGGCACCGACGGCGGCAGCATGGGCGGCATAGGCGGCAATGCCGGGAACGGCGGCATCGGCGGCACCGGCGGCAACGCCGGGGCCGGTGGGAATTCCGCGCACGGCGCCGGCGGAAAGGGCGGTAACGCCGGAAGCGGCGGCGAGGGCGCTAACGCCGGCGCGGCCGGCGACGGCGGCGCCTCCGGGAGCCACTTCAAGGGTGCTCAGGGCGGCGCCGGGGCTAACGGCGGCACCGGTGGCAGCGGTGGCTTTGGCGGCAACGGTGGCAACGGCATGCCCTTTGGCGACGGCGGGAAGGGCGGCGGTGGCGGCACCGGCGGCAACTTGAGCAAGGGCGGCGGCGGCGGTGCGGGCGGCAACAGCAATCCGGGCGTCCCCGGCACCACCGGCGTGGTCGGCCAAGACGGCGGTGTTGGCATTGACGGCCACCCCGGCAGCCCCGTCTGAGACCGCTGGCAAGTCGGCCGACACATCCGACGGCGTCCATCACCGCGAGCGCGTCCTCGGCCCAGAACGTCGGCCCGGGAAAGCCGGGGTATACCGGTACCTGCCGACCATCGCGGCGCTTTGACACGCTCTACCTATGACCGTGGGGGTTACTGCGACAGAGCTGCTCTGGCCAGCGCTACACGCTGTGATCGCCCCAATCTGATGACGGCAGTGCGTCACATCGGGCGAACTTCCCAAGTACCTGCGCTAAATGAGTGGTTCAAGTATCGTCGGCGGGCGCCCAGCCCGTTCGCAGGCTTGAAAGAACAGGGCTGCCATGTCGCGCGGTCCGACAAAATAGCCGTCAACGTCCCACCAACGGTTGAAGAACAATACGATGCGCTCGCCATCGACCCGCGGGAATAGGACGCTGCTCAGCCACGTCCACGGACTCGGCGGCGTGTCGCGATACAGCACCAACATGCTCGGAGTTGACGATGAGTCCGTGTCTCCACCTTGGCTGTTGTACATCCTTGCGTAGCGAAAGTGGTTGAGGTCAAAGGGAATTCTGACGTCACGGCGTATGAAGGTGATAGCGCCGTTTTGGTCGACATCGCAGCTCTGCACCGCACCTTTCGGGCGTAGGTAGGCAATGAAAACCATCAGCAACACGGCCGCCGTCGCGGGCACAGCTCATTGCAGTGGCAATTGGACGATGCCCAGCCCCAAAGCCACACCACAGATTGACCCGTCCCGGCGTTTCCGGAGACTCCGGACTCACCGGGACGGGTCATTCAGCTGGTTAAGTCTCATCTCTTCGAGCCGCACGCGCTGGCCCGTGCTGCGAAGCAGGCCAGCGATATGGGCGTCCGGACCGTCTACGTGGTGGACACGACCGGAACCTTCCTCCCGGAGGACGTGAGGCGGTACGTCGAGGCCATCCGCAGCGCGAGCGATGTCACGATCGGTTACCACGGGCACAACAATCTCGGCATGGCCGTCGCCAACACGCTCGAGGCATTCGAGGCAGGGGCAGATTTTCTGGACGGAACTCCGATGGGCTTCGGTCGCGGGGCGGGGAATTGCCAGACCGAGTCCCTGATCGCTGCACTGCAGCGACGCGGGCATCTTGCAGGGGTCGACCTGGATCGGATTTTCGACGCGGCGCGGTCGAACATGCGAGGACGAGTCCCTGAGTCTTATGGCATCGATCCGTGGGAGATCTCCTTTGGATTTCACGGCCTCGATTCACAGCAACTCGAGCACATCCGAACCTCGTCGGAAAAGTCAGGTCTTTCCGTAACCCGGGTCATCCGGGAGATTGCGAAAAACGTTGATGGGCCGTGGCTGTCACAAGAAGACATCGATCGAGTGGTCGCCGGGATGCTGGCATGACAACGCCGTCCACAAGGCGGCAAGCCGGGACCGGGGACTACCCCGCCAGGCTGGATTCCAGACTCTGGATGATCACCGTGGCGTGCACGCTGCTCCCGGTGATGGTCACCCTGGACGCCACGGTCGTCAACGTGGCGCAGCGTACTTTGATCGACGAATTCTCTTCGACCCAGGCCGTGGTCGCATGGACAGTGACCGGTTGCACGTTGGCAATAGCAGCGGTGATCCCGCTGACCGGCTGGGCCGCCAACCGGTTGGGCACGAAGCGGCTCGTACTGGGTTCGGTGCTGCTGTTCTCCCTGGGATCATTGCTGTGCGCGCTGGCACCGAGTATCGCTCTGCTGGTGGCCTTTCGGGCCTTGCAAGGCCTTGGCGGCGGAATGCTCATGCCGCTACAGCTGATCATCCTGGCTCGCGCGGCCGGCCCGGAACGGTTGGGCCGGGTGCTGACCATCAGCATGGTTCCCATCTTGATGAGCCCGATTTGTGGGCCCATTCTCGGTGGCTGGTTGATCGACTCGTTCGGCTGGCAGTGGATTTTCCTGATCAACATCCCGATCGGACTGCTCACCGTGGCGTTAGCGGGATGGGTTCTCCCGCAGGATGTTCCACTGCCCGAGGAGTCGTTGGACGTCTTCGGCTTGTTGCTGCTGCCGCCGGGGCTGGTGCTGCTTCTCTACGGGGTGTCACGGCTACCGGAGCGCGGCACGATCGCCGACCCGTCCGTCTGGTTACTACCCGCGGTTGGTGTGATTCTGATCGGCGCTTTCGTAATCCACGCCCTGCGCCGCGCAGATCACGCCCTGATCGACCTGCGGTTACTGAAGAATCGGGAGGTCGCCCCCGCCAACGCGACCAGATTCCTGTTCGCCAGCATGTTTTTCGGCAGCTGTCTGCTGCATCCCGGCTACTTCCAGCAGGTGCTTTGAAAGACGCCGTTCCAGGCCGGACTGTTTCTGATTCCGCAAACCCTGGGTGCGGCCGCCGTAATCCCGATTGTGGGACGTGTGATGGAAAAACGGGGACCACGCGGGATTGTGCTGATCGGAACGACGCTGGCGGTCATGGGCATGGGTGTGTTCGTCTACGGCACAAGCCGGCATCACGTCGACTCCTCGGTGCTGCTCGCTGGGCTCGCGATGTTCGGCGTCGGCAGCGGCTGCATGATGACTCCGGTTTCGTGGTCGGCTGTGCACACGCTGGATTCAAGCGAAGTAGCCCACGGCTCAACGTTGTTCAACGTCAACCACAATACGGCCGCGCCCGTCGGCGCTGCGTTGATGTCGGTGATCCTCACCAGCAGGTTAAACGGCAGTGCCAGCATCGCGGCGGCGCGACGAGCCGGTTCGATCCGGGAAGAAGCGGCCCGACGGGGGCTCTCGGCCGACCTGTCCAAGCTGCCGTCGCAGGTCCTCGCGCCAGATTTCGTACAGCACGTCGCCAACGACTCGTCACGCGCATACGCCGGGGTTTTCATTGTTGCCATCATGCTAATCGCGGCGACTACTATCCCCGCATCGTTCCTACCGAAGAGGCCCACGCGGGTGGAGTTTCGTGGCAGCTCAGCGCCCGTGCCGCCGACACCGAACACTGTTCACCGAATTAGCTAGCGGCCCGCTCGCGCCGCGCCCACCCCGCCACACGCCGCGACGATGCCGCGATGACCGGGCTCTACGTAGCCGACCTAGCCGCTGCATACAGCTTCGACCAGGCCCCTATGGTGGGGCGGGCGGGGCCCGAACCCGCGACCAACGGATTATCAAATGGCAAATCTTGCCATTTCCCGACAATGCCCAATTGTTTTGTGCTACAACGGATTAGTCGTCTCGATGATCGCGCCAACACTGAGCAGATCGGGTCCTTTCTCAGTCATTCGCGATGAATAAACGATGACTGCCACGCCACCTTAAGCGCACTCTGCCACTCTGGCGCCGGCCGTATCGCACGCGAGAACCTATCCGGGATCAGTCTGCGACCACACGCTGTGCACGATGCTGAACGACCCGCGCGTACTCATCCCCCACCAAGACCAGCGCACCGACGCAGGAGTACCAGACCGGCCGGACCAAAGCCCTCGGGCGCCGCATGTAGGCGTTGTAGCATCCAGGAACCGTTCGTGCGCTCGGAGGGAGGTTCGGTGGGGGCGGACGCGGCCGGCGAGGTCTTCGGGCGCTACCGGCTATTCGAGACGCTCCAATGGGGCGGCACGGGCACGGTCTATCGGGCCTACGACACGACGATGAGTCGCGAAGTGGCCATTCGGGTGCTTCCTGCAGAGTCGACCAATGAGCCGGGGCAGCACGAGAAACTCCGGGACGACGTCGCCATTGCGGCTCGGCTGAGCAATCCAAACATCATCCCGATCTACGAGGTCGGCGACATCGACGGACGGCTCTACCTGGCGATGCCCATCCTTGACGGCATTGACGCCCAGAGCTTGCTCCGTCGCGACGGGCCAATGAGTCCAAGGTCGGCCGTGCGACTAGTCGAGCAGGCTGCCGTGGCGTTGGAAGCCGCCCATAATTCCGGGCTGGTTCACGGCGATCTGAAGCCGTCAAACCTGTTCGTAGCTCATGGCGAATTTGTGTACTTGCTCGATTTCGGGGTCGCCGCTCATACGCTGTCGGTGAGCTCGTCTGCTGCCGACGTTGCGGTCGGAAGTTGGCCATACTTGGCGCCGGAGCGCTTCAGTCCCGGTCCCGCCGAAACCAGCAGCGACATCTACGCTCTGGCCTGTGTGCTCTACGAGTGCCTGACCGGGCAGCAAGCCGTCAAAGGCGACAGCCGCGAACAATTTGTCACCGCGCATTTGGAGGGTGAGGCGCCCAAGCCCACCGACATTAACCCCGCAATCCCGACCGGATTTGACGAAGTGATTGCGCGTGGCGTGGCCAAGAGGCCCGAAGACCGTTATCAAACCGCCCGCGAGTTGGCTTTGGCGGCAAGAGACGCTCTCGCCTCCCCCGTCGCTGCAGGAGCGGGTCCCGCGATTGAAGTGGAGTTCGGCCGCTATCGCCTTTTCGAACTGCTCGGTCAGGGCAGCATGGGCTCGGTATATCGCGCCCAAGACACCGCGCTGGACCGCGACGTGGCCGTCAAAGTGCTGCGGCCGGAACTGGCTACCGAGCCAGGCTATGAGGAGCGGTTTCGCCGCGAAGCCTATGCGGCGGGCCGACTGGCCAGCCCGAACATCATCCCGATTTATGACGCCGGTGAGATAGACGGGCGTCTATATCTGGTGATGCCAATCATCGACGGCATCGATGTGAACACTGTGCTCCGTCGCGATGGGCAAATCAGCCCGCTCAAGGCGGTCCGGGTTGTCGAACAGGCCGCCGCAGCACTGGATGCAGCTCACAAGGCGGGGCTCGTGCATCGTGATGTGAAGCCGTCGAACCTACTGATGGTCGCCGATGAGTTTGTGTACTTGATTGACTTCGGACTGGTGCAGGAGGCAGTTGGCACTCGCTTGACCCGCACAAATGTCAACCCGGGGACCCCGGCGTATATGGCTCCGGAGCGCTTCAAGCTCGAGACCATCGCCGATGCTCGCGGCGATGTGTATTCGCTGGCCTGTGTGCTCTACGAGTGTCTGACTGGGCAGGTGCCTTTTGCCGGTGGCGGTGTGGAGGGATTGGCCGCCGCCCATTTGTTCAGCGAGCCGCCCAAACCCTCCACCATCGACCCTGCGATACCCGTCGGTTTCGACGAGGTCATCGCGCGCGGAATGGCCAAGGAACTCGATGACCGATACCAGACCGCGAACGAACTGGCTGTGGCTGCCCGGGCGGCACTCACCACCGTCTCGGTCAAGGCTGTAACACAACCGCCCGCCACCGACCCCTCCGCCTCGATGCAGGCCGCCGCATCGGCAAAGACCGCGATCGCGTCCCCAGCCACGGCGGCGCCATCCCCGCGCAATCGTCGCCGCGCCTTTGCCATCGCCGCGGCCGTGATCGTTGTCGTTGCCGTCGCCGCATTCTTAGGGCTCATCAATCAATTCCCGATCCATTCGAAGGCGCGGGGTCAGATCCTGCTGCCGTTTACCGGTCTCGACGGACCCAGGGGCATTGCGGTCGACGCGAAGGGCGACGTCTACATCGTCGACAGCGGCAACAACCGTGTGCTGGAGCTGGCCGCCGGCTCGACCAGCCAGGCTGTACTTCCATTCGTCGGTCTGGACCATCCCGACGACATGGCAGTCGACGATGCGGGCGACGTGGTGGTCACCGAACCGGGGCGGCACCGGGTGCTGGAGCTGACGGCAGGGTCGACCAGCCCGACCGTCCTGCCGTTCACCGACCTCGGGGAGCCCACGGGTGTCGCGATGAGTTCGAGCGGCCCCCGCGCCGACCGCGCCGTCTTCGTCACCGACGCCGCGCACAACCGGGTGCTGCAGCTGCTCACGCATTCGACCGAGCAGACTGAGCTGCCGTTCAGCGGATTGGAAGGTCCCTCGGCCGTTGCGGTGGGCGGCGACCGTGCCCTCTTTGTCATCGATCGGGAGAACGAGCGGGTGCTGAAACTGCCCCGGACGGCGACGGCTGATACGGTCCTGCCCTACGTGATCGGTCGTCCGGACTGGGTGGCGGTCGACACCGACGGCAACGTGTACGTGACCGACAGCCACGGCAATCGGGTCCTGAAGCTGGTCAAGGAGTCGAGCACGGCAATCACGTTGCCGTTCAATGGCCTTAACAATCCACAAGGCGTCGCTGTCGACGCCGCCGGCAATGTCTACGTCGCGGACACCGGCAACAACCGAATCCTGAAACTGCCGCCAAGCTGACCCTCTCAGCGTGAGAACATCACCGCGCGCCTGACCTCCTGGATCGCCGTGGTCACTTCGATGCCGCGCGTTCAGCCCCCGGCAACGGATTATGAGTCCCCAACCAGCGCTCGCGCCACCAGGCGAAATGGTTAGCGGGAACGGCTCAAATCGACTACAAAACAGTACCGTCCCGTCGATACTGGCTTTGCTGATGGCGCCACCACGGTGACCAGGAGCATTATCGGCACGGGTCGGCGAATCGCGCCTCAGTAGTCGACTACTTAATTAGCAGTCGCTCGCATCGCGTTGCGTACGCGACGCGGCGGGCCGAATGCTGCCCGCGTCACGGTACGTTCGTTGATCTAGGGCCGTTTCAGCTGTCCTCACAAACTCCGAAAATGCCGCGGTCACCGCCCCTAGACGGCTCTCTGCCGAGAGTCACCATCGGTCATGACGAGGCCGTGGCGGCCTCGAGGTCCTCGAATGCTTGGCCGGTGTACTGCGCCAGTCGCTGCAGGTGCGGCAGAGTGTCACGGCAGCCGAGGAACCCGAGTGCGATCTTGTCGGTATAGCCGACCAGCGTCAGGTTAAGGCCATAGCCGTCGAACAGGAACGACACCGGGACGATCACTTCCAGCTTGGCGCCGGACAGGTATAGCGGCTGCTTGGACAGAACGACGTTGGAGACGGTGAAGTTGTACAGCGGCGGGATCAGCCCGAGCACTCCGGTCACCTGCCCCACCGCGATTGGGAGCAGGCCCAACAGGGAGTAGTGCTGCAAGGCGTTGGGTGACATGGCCAGCAGCTCGGCCTTACCGCGGCGGGTGGACGCGGAGATTTCGCGAAGCCGCGCAACCGGGGCTTCGGTCGTGGTGCCGAGTGGCGCGACGAAACCCGTCGCGGCGTTGACGGTCTCGGCGTCGCGCTCGAAGCCGACCGCCACGGATGCGGTCAGACTGTTCGTGGGCAGGGCGTTTTGCTCCGCCAGGTAGCGCCGACAAGCGCCGCCGACCGACGCCAGGATCACGTCGTTGACGGTCGTGCCGGTGGCGCCGGCAACCGCCTTGACCCGCGGCAGGTCGAGTACCTCCACCCCGAGCCGTCGGTGCCGGGTGATCCGAGTGTTGAACGGCGAACGAGGAGTCTTCAGCGCCGCCTGCACCGAGCTGTTGGCGCCGCGCATCATGCTGGCCAGCTTTCCGGTCAGCTCGCCTGTGGCTGAGACGCCCGCGATTGCCCGCTTCGCGGTGGCGACCGCGAAGACGCTGGCCACGTTGTAGTCCTCGTCGAGCGCGTCGGGCTTGCCCGAGCCCGGGGGCGCCTTGGGGTCAGTGGTCAGCCAGCGCTTGATGTAGTTCACCGCACCCATGCCGTCGACCGCACAGTGGTGCGCCTTGAAGTAGAAGGCGAACCGGCGGCCCGACAGACCCTCGATAAGATGCGCCTCCCACAGCGGCTTGGTCATGTCGAGCGGGGTCGAATGCAGCCGCTCGACCAGTGCGCCGAGATCACCGGCGGTCCCCGGGCGGGGTAAGGCGGAGAGGCGGACATGGTAGCTCGGGTCGGGCTGCACCTGCTTCCAGTACGCCATCGAGGGGCCGCCCGCGATCACGCTGTCGAAGGGGAACGGGAGGTACGCCAGCTGCGAGAACGACTCGTGCAGGTCTCTGGTGAAGCTTCGCGGTGCTCTTGTCGGCAGTTCGAAGACCGCAAGTGCGCCGATGTGCATCGGTGTGCGCGGCGTCTCCATCCGAGCGAACATCTGGTCCAGTGGGCTGAGCAGCTTCACGAGGTCAGCCTAGGCAGTTCGGCCGTGCGAGTTTGGGCATTGAGCGAGAGACTGCCCGCTCATGCTCACGACTCACTCTGGGACGCACTCCCTCGGTAGCATGCCATTGTTGAAGTGCAGGAAGGCCGCTCGTGGAAGACAAGAATATTTCCAAGACCGGTGACAATGCCGAAGTCATACGTTCCGCCGTCTGCTCGATCCGACTGAGAAGCGAACGGGTTCGGACACCGCGCGTCGGGTCTCCACAACGGCGCCTACGGCATCGCACCGCCGCCGCATGACCCAAAGCGAGTGTGCCTTGATTTAATCGATTCGCTTACTTGATATTTCGAACGGAGATCTGCTAGCGGTTCCGTCCACGAAAGCGATGTCAACGCGGGGAGGACGGCGGCGCGACGTTGCTTGGGCGACGACGGTCATCGCGTGGCTTTCGGGTGATCACCGGCCCAATCGAAGGGCTAGACCATGCAACGACTTAGCCGCGCGGGCGTCGAACCGCCACCGGCGGAGTCAACTCGCCACCGCGTTACAGGGTTTGCTGTGTGGATCGGTTTGTCGCGGCTGACCCTTGCGGCAGCCACACCAGCTGGAGGCGCTGGGAACCTGCCACACGCAGTTCATCCCTTCGTGCCTGCTGACTCGTCGTCATCGCGCGACAGACGACGGAATCAGCTCCGCGTGTACCGTGCGGCCGAACTTGGACCGCATGAGTCGGTGCGCCAGGGGCACTAGCACGCCATGCAGCAACGGATACTTCTGCCGCAGCAGACGTCCCGCCTTCCGATACTCGTCCCCATCCAGCAGGCGAACGTCGCCAGGTTGTACCGATCCCGTGAGCTTGCCTGATGCGGTCGCCGGGCCGAATTCCACGCTCGGGTTACGTCGAATCCGGCGCACCTTGATCGCCCGCTCGAAACTGCGAAAGTATGCGCGATTGCCGTCCACCACAATGCTGACGGGACTGGAGCCGGGCGTGCCGTCCTTGCGAAAGGTGGTGAGGCTGATGGTTTTCTGCCGCACGAATGGTGCCAGGGTCTGATCGGTTGCGGCGCCGATGGTGCCCAGGACGCAGCCCAGGTGACGTAGCCGCAGCAGAAACGCCACGACCAGCGCCACCGACACCGTACCGAGCACCCACGCTTGCGCGGCCGAACCACCAAGGTCGAGGTCCACGACGTGGTTAACCGTGTGCACAGTGTTGGCCACAATGAATCCGGCGAGCGCGGTGGCCAATGCATCCGCCCATATCAGCGCAAGTAGCAGCGCGACACCCAGACCTAACTGGAACGCGCCGACGTCGTGCAGGAAGTGCAGGTTCTCAAAGCCGACGACACGTGCGAATGAGGCCGGTTCGATCAGACACCAGATTCCGATCCCAACGGTGAACAGCCCCGCCAGCGCCGTCACCGCGACCACGTATACCCGCGCCAGACCACTCAAGCGATTCATCATCCGGCCCCTTCACGATGCGTATTTGTCTTCCTCAATCGCTAGACGGGGTAGGGCGCCGATACGTGACATCGCTACCGACGGTGCCGGCCGGTGAGCCCCGCCCAGGGCGTACCGCAGATATGCAAATGCGCATAGGGCGTCCCATCGAACATCGCGTACGCGCCAGCTTCTCGTACGGTGCTTGGGAGGCCGTCACGCGCCGCATCGTAGGGCCAGATGACCATCCAGTGCGGACCGATCGGAATGGCAGGACTCGATCTGTCGAACGGATCCGTGGTGCTGTGTTGCGTTGCACCGCAAAGCATGTAGATGATCCCTGGGGCCGTATTCGTCGGAGCCGGGGCGAACGACGTCAGGAAAGCGTCGACCGGACCCACCTGCCCCGTGCAAGGCTAAATGCCGTGCCCCCAGCCGGCCTCGAACCGACACCGGGCGGATTCTAAGAACGGGCGGCCCGCATGCCTGCAACAGCAGGCTCTTTCAAGGTCAGTGCGGCGAATAGCGCGGTGTTAGCCGCCGCCCCGACGGCAGCGACACTCAGATCGCGGGCTTTGACGTGGAAACCCACCGCCAGTGCGAAGTAGATCGTGAGCATCGCAGTTGTGAGTCTCGCCAGCCCGGGCGACCATCGCGCCGTGAGCAGGCCGATTGCAGCAGCGGCCTTGATGGGTGCGAATATCCATCGGTATCTGGGCGGAAAATCGATCGCATCGAGCACTTGTGTCACGAACGGCATAGGAATGGCATCGCCAACAGCGCTCGCCGCCAGGTAAGCCGCCAACACGTCATAAGTTCGCAACGATGCCATGACTCCACTATCGCTGATTGTCATGTTAACGAACATGCCCGGAACCTCCCCTAGCGCGAGCGCACCGCTGTATGAACCGTCCGGGAAGCGGCATAAGGAAGCCTCGGGATGTTTCAGACGCGCCTCGGCTGCTAGCTTGTCGCACATGTCCAGGGGGGCGAGGGCCGCTATCCGAATCGCCGTCTTGACCGTTTGGATGACGATGAGCGTCGTCCTGGTGGCGGTCATTGCCGGTGCCGACGACGACCGCATTCTCGTCGCGGGTTTCGCGATCGCCTTGTATCCATGAACCGGGTCACGCGCAAAGGAGAGACGATCTTGCATTCGCCCAGATCCTCGGTTTCGAAATCTCGTTGTACTAGCGTCATCTGATGTGGCCTGCCTCTCCTCCGTTGGCGCAGATTCACAATGTCGGCCAATGTGCCAGCAGTACTACACGCTGGCCCGGCAATCCGAGGCTTGGCAATTGTTCGCAGAAACTCCCCAACAACTCTGGCCTGCGAACCGGGTGGCCGCCTCCACACATCGGTATCGTCTCGCTGATCACGCTGAACTCTGGTCGGCATGTTCGCCGCCCTGGGAACGGCCGCTGGTGAATGGCAGGCGCTGGTGTCGTCGATTGAATCGTTGCGGCGCCATGTGGGTGACTTCTGATTCAGTTGCCGCGCAGTGTTTCGATCACCGCGCTGAAGTCCTTGTCGGCGTGGTCGGCGGCGAACTTGGCGTAGATCTCGGCGGCGTGGCTGCCCAGCGGCGCCGACGTACCGGTCGAGGTCACCGCGTCCATCGCCAGGCCTAAGTCCTTGTTCATCAGCGCGGTCGCAAACCCCGGCTTGAAGTCATTGTTGGCCGGTGATATCGGTACCGGGCCCGGCACCGGGCAATTGGTGTGCACCGCCCAGCAATTGCCGGTCGCGCCGGTGATGACGTCGAACAACGACTGCGCCGACAGCCCGAGTTTCTCGGCCAGCACGAATGCCTCGCCGATCGCGATCTGCTGCACCGCCAGCACCATGTTGTTGCACACCTTGGCGGCCTGCCCCGCACCGGCTGAGCCGCAGTGAATGACCTTGCCCGCCATCGGTTCCAGCACCGGCCGCGCCTGTTGTAGCGCGGACTCGTCGCCCCCGACCATGAAAGCCAGTGTCCGGGCCACCGCCCACCCCACCGGAAACCGGTGCGTCGAGTTGGGCCAAACCGTGGGATTCGGCCAGCGAGTGCACCTCGCGGGCGTCGTTGACCGAGATCGTGGAGCTGTCGATGAACAGCGCACCCGCTCGCGCCGCGGGCAATGCCGAAACCGGTGCCCTCACCGTCCGCGCCGCCCAACATCGCGTCCGCGGGTATACGCATCCCCTCCAGCACCACCTGCGCGGTGGGTTGCGCATGCCAGCCCATCTTCTCTTCGAGCGCGCCGAAACTCAGCCCTGGAGTGCCCTTTTCGATGACAAAGGCCGGTGTCCCGCGCGGGCCCTCCCCCCGGTGCGAGCCATCACCACATAGACATCGGATGCTCCCGCGCCGGAAATGAACTGCTTGACGCCATCGAGCACATAGTCCCCGCCTTGCTTGACGGCGCGGGTGCTCAACGCGCCGGCATCCGACCCCGCGCCGGGCTCGGTCAGGCAGTAGCTGGCGATGGCCTCCATCGAGGCCAACCGCGGAATCCAGTCCTTGCGCTGTTCGGCGGTGCCGAAGCTGTCGATCATCCACGCGCTCATGTTGTGGATCGACAGGAACGCCGTGGTCGTCGGGTCGGCGATGGCCAACTGCTCGAAAATGCGCACCCCGTCGAGCCGGCGCAGCCCGCTACCACCCACGTCGTCGCGGCAATAGATCGCCGCCATCCCGAGTTCGGCGGCCTCGCGCAACACATCCACCGGAAAATGCTTGGTGGCATCCCATTCCAGGGCGTACGGCGCGACTCGCTTGGCGGCGAACGCGGCCGCCGTCTCGGTGATCACCCGCTCGTCGTCGTTGAGGGCAAACATGGTTGATCCAGCTCTAATTCATTGTCGGGATGACGAATTCGGCGCCATCCTTGATGCCGGACGGCCACCGCGACGTGACCGTCTTGACCTTCGTGTAGAACTGGATCGACGCCGGGCCGTGCTGATTGAGGTCGCCAAACCCAGAGCGCTTCCAGCCGCCGAAGCTGTGGTAAGCCACCGGGACCGGGATCGGCACGTTGACACCGACCATGCCCACCTGCACCCGAGCCGTGAAGTCGCGGGCGGTGTCGCCGTCACGGGTGAAGATCGCCACGCCATTGCCGTACTCGTGCTCCGAGGGCAGCCGCAACGCCTCCTCGTAATCGTGCGCGCGCACCATGCACAGCACCGGCCCGAAGATCTCCTCGGTGTAGATTGACATGTCGGGGGTGACGTGGTCGAACAGCGTCGGCCCGATGAAAAAGCCGCCCTCCAGGTTTGCGTCCCCATACGCGAGATCGTCACTGGCACGTTCGCGGCCGTCAATCACTATTTCGGCGCCGGCGGCCACACCCTGGTCGAGGTAGTCGCGCACCCGGGTCAGCGCGGCCTCGGTGACCAACGGACCGTAGTCGGCCTTGGGATCCAGACTATGCCCCACCCGCAGGTTGTTGATCCGCTCAACCAGCCTGGCGCGCAACCGTTCCGCGGTCTGCTGACCGACCGGCACCGCGACGCTGATCGCCATGCAGCGCTCGCCGGCGCTACCGTAGCCGGCGCCGATCAGCGCGTCGACCGCCTGGTCAAGGTCCGCATCCGGCATCACGATCATGTGGTTCTTGGCCCCGCCGAAGCATTGCGATCGCTTGCCGGTCGCCGCGGCGGTCGAATAGATGTACTGCGCGATGTCGGAGCTGCCGACGAAGCCGACCGCTTTGATGTCGGGGTGGTTCAGGATCGCGTCGACGGCTTCCTTGTCGCCGTGCACGACCTGGAACACACCGGGAGGCAGACCAGCCTCGAGGAAAAGCTCGGCCAGCCGCACCGGAACCGACGGGTCGCGCTCACTGGGCTTGAGAACGAACGCATTCCCGCACGCAAGGGCCGGGCCGGCCTTCCACAACGGGATCATCGCCGGGAAATTGAACGGGGTGATGCCCGCGACCACGCCCAAGGGCTGGCGTAGCGAGTAGACGTCGATGCCGGGGCCGGCGCCCTCGGTGTACTCACCCTTGAGCAGGTGGGGAATCCCGATGGAGAACTCGATCACCTCGATGCCCCGCTGGATGTCGCCCCGGGCATCGGGCAGCGTCTTGCCATGCTCGCGGGACATCAGCTCAGCCAGCTCATCGATATTTTCATTGACCAACTCGACAAATCGCATCAGCACCCGGGCGCGGCGCTGCGGATTCCAAGTGGCCCAGCCCTTTTGGGCCACAACCGCGGAGGCCACCACCGCGTCGACATCGGCCCGGGACGCCATCGGCACTTTCGCCTGGACCTGCCCGGTGTTGGGATTGAAGACGTCAGCGGTACGGGTGGACTGGCCGGCGGTGCGCTGCCCATCGATGAAATGCGGAATGTCTCTGGTCATGAGCTGGCCTGTCGATCGCCGGATTATCCTAGTTACTAGGACATCCTAGTAACTAGACGACGCCGTGGGCTATCCACCGATGGTGGTATCTGCTTACTTCTTTGGGGTTACGTTGCCCGCGTAGCCTTAGCTCAGGGACATGCTCTTCACGCAAGACTCGACCCAACATCCTCCGGTGCGCCCGGAAGGTGGCCGCGGAACCACCCAGGGGGTGGGGGTCAAAAGGCCAGCGGGGTCGCAGCGCCCCAGCCGCCGTCGTGGGGTCATATCTCCCCGCCAGAAATTACGAAATTCACCCTCCGGGCGGACCTGCGTCGAGGTTGGCGCCCTACGCGTTCCGCCCAGCTAGCGTCGGCCCCAAACCTGCTGGTCACAATCCGTGTCACAATCCGTTCCCGGGCAGCCGGCCAAAACCGACTGGGTGCACGGGGTAAATACGGGGTCCAGAAATAGCGTATGAGCAGGGTAAAACTGTGGTGCGCGATACTTGGATTGAACCAGCTATCCCCCATACCGCAACACGTTCATGGATAACCGGGATTATGCATGAAAATTGGGAAGGTGCGCTGGACTGTGACTTGCCGTGAAGCGCCGCAAAAGCCACCAACTTGGCCATAATCGCCATTATCGGCTAAATCAATTGCAGCACAAAGGAATTAATCGGTTGATACTCTTACTACCTTGCCAGAGTGGGATATTCGTTACGTCGTCCCGACTTCGTACAGCCGGGATTCGCGATGCCATGTCGCGCAGGCCGATTCCAAGTAGTGGAATCCTGGGTGGCCAGTGACGACGACAAAGTCCCGCTCGGCCTGGCTGCCGTGGGCGTACACAACGGGCGTTGGCCGGCCCCTCGACGCCTGCGGAGCCGTCAGGATCGGTCGCTCGGTCGACGCAAACCACAGTAAGTGATCTCCATATCGCTGAACTCGTGACGGTAACCCGACGCGGCACTATCGGGGCCGCTGCACGTAAGGGGCCGACCTTCTTCGGCCACGGCAGGCGCGAGGCCCGGTCTCGACGCAGCTGGGCTAACGCACATATACTGATGTTAATTGCCGTTAGAGGAGTGTTATATGCCAACGAACCCCGAATTGGAGCAACTGCTCCAGGACCGTTTCGACATCACGACCACTGAGTTCGTCGCCGCACTAAAGCATCTCCCCACCTCCCGGCCGTGGGCCGCCTCCCTCACCGAGGACGAAGCCCGCCTGCTCGACGACGCCGACTTCGCCGAAGACCGCGACGCGTTCGTTGCCGCCGGCACCGAGATCGCCGGCCGCAGAGCGCACCTTGCCGTCACTGCTTTCACGGCCGACGAAGTTGCCACCGGACTAGGCGTCAGCGCCTCACGAGTACGGCAGAAGCGACTCGCTGGTGAGTTGTGGGCCATTCCAGACGGGCAGTCTTGGGTGTTTCCGGTGCTGCAGTTCGAGACCGGCGACAACGGTGGTCCCACCCGGCAGGTCCGTGGCCTTGATCAGGTGTTCAAGGCCCTGCCGGCCGATCTGCATCCCGTGGCGGTTGCCGGGTTTCTGTGCACCCCGCAGCTCGATCTGTTTCATGGTCGGCCGATGACTCCGGTGGAGTGGCTGCGTGATGGCGGCGACGTCGGCCAGGCTGTCGACGCTGCCGCCAACATCGATTGGTATACAGCGTGACAGCTCGTCTCCCCGGTCCGCCGCCGACAGCCGAGCTGCGCGCTATCAGTATCCGAGATGACGAGTACCGAGTCGTTTCGACCGATCAGTTGTGGTGGCGAGTTCACCGCACCACAGGGGAACATGTGCTGGCGTGGAACACCTTCCGGGAGCACGGGCCGCACCTGCGGTTCGACCCGCACCCGCCGCCGGCGCGACACCACGATGGTGTCGGTGTCTGGTACGGCGCCTCTGGGCCCACGCCGGCGCTGGCCGAGGCCTTCCAAGTCGCGCGCACCATCGACCGATTTCGTGGTGATCCCTACCTAACCGGGTTGCGGTTCATCCGAGAGGTTCGGTTGCTCGACCTGGCCGCTGACAGCGCCGGTGCCTGGCCGACCCGAGCTGGGGGCACGTTCGCGTTATCGACAGGCCCGCACTCGATCACGCAGCGCTGGGCGCGGCGCATCACCGAGACCTTCCCCGATCTGGACGGCCTGCGCTACAACAGCCGGTTCGCGGGCGAACCGTGCATCGCGCTGTTCGCGCCCGCCGCCGTCGCGATGCCCGCAAGGCCCGTGCTGTCTCTACCGCTGACCCACCCCGGCCTGGCGTTGCGGATCACGAGTGCTGCACAACGTCTCGGCTACCTGGTCGTCTGAGTCCGACGCACTGGCGGCCACCTACAAAGACGAGATCCTCCACGTCGAGTCGACTCCTCGGGGCGAGGAAGCCGCCTGATCCCAGGCTGGGGTGCCGCCGACCGCACGCGGCATCCCACCCGGACGCCGGACTTGCACCCATACCACGTCCCCGCCCACGGGCGCGCCTGACCTATCGGTTGTCGGCCGATTTTGAGTATTGTTCCAGCCTCTGTACGTGCCTACCAGGCGGGCCAAATTTGGAGCAGATACATCGTGAGCTGCCCGTCTGTCGCAGCATGGCCGAGTAGTCGGCGCACGCACATTGACTGATTCGTACACCGTGACAAATCAGCGGCTGCGGGCCCACCTAAGCTACTTGAAGTTGCCGGCGCCTGCCGATGTGCTTGGACGCCAAACTCACTGCAATACAGACTATTTCGTCACCGCGACGACTGCGGCCGGACAATGGATGTTCATGGATAATAGCTGTTATGCATGCATAATTGCCGCAATGCGCTACTCGACGGGCTCGACACTGGCGGCGCCCCAAAACCGTAGTGCCCTTTAAGCGTGCAGGCTTCCCGATCGACCCAAAGCCGCACCATCGGCAGCCGCAGAGGGCTGTTGCCGTTCTGTTGAAGGTTTTCCGGAACGCGACTCATGGATTCGGTGGTACGAATCCGAATCCGCGAAACGATAAAGACCTGGCCGCCGAGCGGCTGTTGGCTCACCACGCCGGCGATATGCCCGCAGATCTGGTGTTTCTGCCCTACCTGTATCTTCTCGATACGTTGAGCGATCGCCAGCAAGTCCCGAAAACATCGTGAGGCGGGTGCTCACCCGTCAACACCTCACAGTTCGTGCCGAACCCGGGGAGCCGACCGCGAAGTGACCAACCTAGCTAGGTTCCACCGTGGCCACCAAACTGACGGGCGCACGCAACACCGCCATGCATTTCTCCGGTTCGTCACGAGCCCGCCAACGGCATCGTCAAGCTGTGGACCTCCTCCCCTTTACCGACCGCTGAGGCTCCGAATATGCTTCTGACCTGCGCTGATACGTCCTTTACATGTCTGCGACGATCTGCTTGCGCGGTCGGCACGGGCTGCGCCGCCGCCTAGGCAGCCGACCGCGGCCATACCGCGGCCTTAAAAGTGTTTGGCTGTCCTCAGGCCACTCAGGGGACTGCCTGCGGCTGGCATTCAGGGGCAGCGATGGATCGGCCGGCGCAGCGCTTGTGCTTGCGGGCGGCTCGGACTAGCTTCCTAAATCGCGCCGGTCCGCGCGCTCGAGGAACTGCGGAGAGGTCTCCTGGCGATGGCTAGTCCACAGTTGCAACAGGTGATCGACGCGATTAAAGCCTTGGCCGGTATGGCCTCGGGCTCAAGTGTTGAGGAGTTACGCGCGACCAACGAACAGATGGCGCGGCCGGCGGAACCCGATGTTACAAGCGAGCCCGTTGTTGCCAATGGAGTCAGTGCGGCATGGATCAGCGCGCCGGGCGCCGCGGCTGATCGCGCCGTGCTCTATCTCCATGGCGGCGGCTACATCATGGGCTCGCTGAACACCCATCGCGATCTGATGGGCCGCATCTCGCGTGCCGCGCAGGCCCGCGTGCTGGGACTGGACTACCGCCTTGCGCCCGAGCACCCGTTTCCGGCCGCCGTCGACGACACCGTTGCCGGCTACCGGTTCTTGCTCAAGCAGGGGCTGCCTCCAACACGGCTGGCCATAGCCGGGGATTCGGCGGGCGGCGCATTGACGCTCGCGGCGCTGGTTGCGGGCCGCGACGGCGGACTGCCGATGCCGGCGGCGGTGGTGTGTCTTTCGCCGTTCCTGGATTTGGAGGGCACCGGCGAGTCGATTAAGACCCGCGCGGACGTCGATCCGATCGCCACGCCTGAGGTCATCGAGGTGTGGGCGAAGTCCTACCTAGCCGGCGCGGATCCGCGCACCCCGCTGGCCAATCCGCTGTATGCCGATCTTGCGGGGTTGCCTCCGCTGCTGATCCAGGTTGGCGATCACGAGGTTCTGCTGGACGACTCGACCCGGGTCGCGGAATGCGCGCAAGCAGCCGGAGTCGATGTGAAACTTGAAATCTGGCCGGAGATGATCCACCGCTGGCACAGCTACGCCGCCGTGCTGCCGGAGGGCCAGCAAGCCATCGAGGACATCGGCACATTCCTTCGCGCCCAGATCCCCTAGCAGAAACGCCAAGCGGTGATCCTTCGCTGGGTAGCGCCGATGCGGCGCCGGGAGGTTCGGAGTTGCACGTGTCAGGTCGTCGGCGACCGACTGTGGCTTTTAACGCTGAGCGACAAGGTGGGGTGCCCTGAACTGCTGAGGGGGACGGTCAGCACTGCGCAGCTTGAGGAGCTGGCCAGCGAAGGGACAGCCAATATCTAGCGGGAACCACGACAAAATGAGGTAGGCGATGAACCCTGACGACGTTCCGGTTGAGCAGCAGGCGCCGGGGCCAACCGGACCACCCAACATTCTCTACGTCCACATCGACAACCTCGGCATGGGCGAGCTGGGTTGCTACGGCGGGGGCATCCTGCGCGGTGCAGACACAGCGCGGCTGGACCGCTTCGCCGGCGAAGGGCTGCAGCTGCTGAATTTCGCGCCCGAAGCCCAGTGCACGCCGACCCGCTCAGCCTTGCTGACCGGCCGCTACGCCATCCGCTCCGGCAACGGCTCAGTGCAACTGCCAGGCCTGCCCGGCGGTTTGGTGGCCTGGGAGCAGACCATGGGCGACATCCTGTCGGAGGCCGGCTACGCCACCGCCATCTATGGCAAGTGGCACATCGGTGACGAGCCGGGGCGCTATCCGACCGACCACGGGTTCGACGAGTGGTACGGCATCCCGCACAGCTACGACGAGTGCCTGTGGCCGGATGATCCGCTCTATGACCCCGACCGTGACTCTATGTCGTTTGTCGTCGCGAGCACCAAAGGCGGTCCGGTCGAAAACCTGGAGCAACTGACCTTGCAGGTGCGCCGCGACATCGATAGCGAATACCTCACGCGCGCAGACGCGTTCATCCGGCGCAGCGTTGCCGCCGGCACACCGTTTTACGTGTATTTCAATCACTCGATGCTGCATCTGCCGACCGTGCCGCGTGAGGAGTTCAAGGGGAAAAGCGGTGCCGGGGATTGGGCGGACTGCTTGTTGGAGATGGATGCCGATTTCGGCACACTGCTGGGCCTGCTCGACGAACTGGATATCGCCGACAACACGATCGTGGTCTTCGCGGGCGATAACGGTCCTGAGGACACATTGCCCTGGCGAGGAACCGCTGGTTTCTGGGACGGGTCGTATTTCACCGGGATGGAGGGCTCGCTGCGCACGCCGTGTCTGATCCGCTGGCCGGGACGCGTCGCCCCCGGGCGGGTCAGCAACGAGATCGTTCATGTCACCGACATGTTCACCACCCTGATCAGCTGGGCCGGCTGCGAGGTGCCCAGCGATCGGGTCATCGACGGCGTTGATCAACGGGCGTTCTTTTGCGGCGAGCAGGACCAGTCCAACCGGCGGGGCTTCCTGTTCTGGAACGGTGACAAGCTCTACGGGGTCAAATGGCAGAACTTCAAGACGGTTTTCGTCGAGCAGCGCTACTTCTTCGACCCGTCACCGCCATACGCCAACCCCCGCATCATCAACCTGCTCACCGACCCCAAGGAACGTGAACCCGTCGACTACCCTCACCTGCACACCTGGGTCGTGGCCCACTTCACCAGGCTTATCGCGGAGTTCCAGGCCAGTATTCAGAGCGAGCCACTCATCCCGTTCGGTGCGCCGCTCGACTTCGTCCCGGTTCCCCATGGAAACTGACGTTCGCGGAGGCGAACCCGTCTCAACGGTAACCAACGAGCGCGCCCGCACATAGCTCGGTGGATCCGTTCGGGACGAACCCTCAGAGCCGCCCCAGCCTCGCCTACCCGAGTCGGCAGGATCGTCGGTTACATCCGTAACGACGCGCTCAGGATGGCCGCACTGCCGGGTCGGCGAGACGGGCTTCGAGGTCGGCGATCCGGCGATCTTGAAAGCGCAGGTTGGAGCGGGCGGCTTTGAGTCGTTCATCGAGGGTTCGGTTCTCGGTGCTCAGCTGACGCACCCGCTGTTTCAATGTGGCGTTCTCGACGGTCATCCGCTGAACGGCGTCCTGTGTCCATTCGGCCTCCAGGTCGCGGATCCGGCCGAGGAGCTCACCGATTCGCGTACGTTGGGTCAGGACCTCGGCATTCGCCACCTTCAGCGCATCCTCGGCGTTGAGAGCCCGCTCCCGCCAGCCCGCTTCACGCGCGTCGTCGACCTCGGCAAGCACTTTGCGGCGATGGTCGGATGTCTCTCGAATCGCCTTGCTGACAGCGGTTTTTGCGTCCGCATTGGTGTATATGAACGTTCTCGACACGCCTGCTCGGCGGGCGACGGCGGCGACGCTGACCGGGGTCTTCTCCCGGCGCAGCCGTGCGATGGTGTCGTGGACACGGCCGAGCGCGGCTCGGGTGGCGTGGTGCCGTGCCGCCAACGCTGCGGCGGTGCGTGGTGCTGATCGAGGGGACTCGGTCATGCGCAGGTTTCCTGTTCATCGTCGATGGTGTCGCTGTCGTCAACATCGGCGGTGTTCGCAAGATCGGTAACGCGAAACGCGGTCGCCCACACCCGGCGGAAGTAGTCCTGCGGCTTGCGTAGGTCGAGCGCGAGCGCCTGATCCAGTAGCCCGAGCCCAGCCAACGCTCTTTCCAGTCCGTCGATGGCACGGGCGGTGGGCTCGAAGTAGCGGTGCAGGTAGTCGGCGGTGGCATCGTCGGGCGCGCCCTCGGCCAGCTGTCTCCATTGCTCGCGTTTACGCCGCCAATACAGCAGATCCGCCCCCGACAACACGAACTTGTCGCAGTTATGGCAGTCGAGATTCCATGGGCATGCCCCACCTTCGACGACCGGCTGGAACGTGCAGAAGCCACCTTCGGCGGGGGTGCTGCGCCGCGACAGGTCGATCGCCAGCGCTTGGGCCTGCTCGCGGCTCATCGCGGACGTGTCCTTGGTGAGAAGTTCGCCGGGGTTGGCGGTGCCTGGCCCGGAAACCCACACCTGGTGCAGCATGTCTTCAAGGTCCGAGTTCGACAAGTGCACATAGTGTTCGGCCATGCGGTCGCTGACCTGGCCCAGGTAGGTGCGGATGTGGGTGAGGCTGGCGCCAGCGCGTAGAAGGTTGGTGGCCAAGGTATGGCGGGCCTGATGCGGCACGCAGTGGCCGAGGTCGAGTGCTGTGATCCATGCCTGGAACCGTGTGTGAAACCAGTTGTAGCTGAGTGCCTGGGTGCCGTCGTGATTGCGATGGGTCGTTGGGAACAGCGCCAGCCCGACGCGTTCGGCACCGGCCGGTCTGCGGCCATGATGGGCGGTGAAGCGGTCCAGCGTCTTGCGTTGCCGTTCCGCGATGACGTCGTGCAACCGCTCGGGGATACGAATGGCAACGTCGTAATTGCCGACCTTGGTCTGGTCGTGCCAGAACATGGGCAGCCCGTTGTAGCGGCCGAGGCAGTCCCAGCGGACCTGGATCACTTCTCCTATGCGGCGGCCGGTGGTGACAGTGATCTCCCACATGTCCCGCAGGCCGAGATCGTGCGGATCGTAGACCTGCGCGAACCGACCTAAGTTGTCCCCGTCAGCCAGCGCGCGGGCGACTTCATCCGAGTATGGGCGGCGCGCGTTTCTGTGTTTGGTTTCCCCGCCGGTGGGCACGGTGACGATTAACTCGCGGCCTAGGCCGATCTCCTCAGCCGCGCCGGTGTCCATCGCGTCGCGCAGCATCTGGCGAAGAGTGTTGAACACCGTCATCCGAGTCACAGTGGTGACGATGCTGGGTTCCCCGCTGGGCTTTTTGACCGCAAGCGATGGCAGTCCTTCGCGCTCACGACGGCGTTGATCGGCGACGAACCGGCTCATGTGCTCACCATCCAGCAGTTTGGGGTCGTGCCCGCCGCCAGGTGCGTCCACCGCCAGGAATGCGCCCAGTTCGATTGCCGCTCTGCGGATTCCATCGACGACGCCGCGGGTGCGGGGACAGCGCGGCGATTGCAGAAACGCGGCTAGGTAGTCCCACACGAGGTCGCGGAGCCATTGTTGCGCGATGCCGGTCAAATCGATGTGACTACCACTATTAGGGAACCGCACGCCGTAGTGATCGGTCTCGATGAACCCGGCGACCTTCGTCTCGGCCGGGGTGAATTAGACCAGTCGTAATTCGTGCAGGATCTCCTTGACGATGGCGTCGGTGAAATACGCGTGTTGGCCACCGACGAACTCATAGGAGATCAGAGATTCGAGATCTTGTGCCCGACAGGAATCAATCAACGAGCGAAGCCAAACCAGGTCCCACCTTCTGGGCCGCGCTCGTTGGCTTTGGATGAACAGGCCCCATTTGAATTCGGCACGCACCAATGGGCGCAGCCTGTTGAGGTTGGCCTGGCCGGGCCACCACGATGCCGGTGCGGTGGCACACCAGCTGCGAAAGGCTTGCTCATCGATGTATTCGACGCGGACCGGCTCACCGCGCCGTTCGTAGCGCGGTCCCATAGTGATGGCAGCGCGGCTCCGCCTGGCCGCCCTTCCCGGGTGTAGTGGCGGCCATGCCATTGGCACATCCCCAACGGCGACTTGGCCAGGTTTACACACACCGCGACGACACAACGGCCGTAGCCGGGCAGCGGGTCCTGGCCAGCTAGCCACACCGCGAAATCTGCGTCCTCACCGAGGGTTTTCCGCTGATTCTGCCAGCGCTCCCAGTGGAGTCGGCACAACCGTATCTCAGCTTGGTCGGCCGGCCGTTGCGGGCACACTCGGCACATCATCTCCCCGGCACGAATTGGGGTATCCAATCCGGTTGCAGCAGTGATGAATTCGGCCCGGCCGACCCCGCGTGCCCGTGCATCTGCCAGCTGCCGCAAATGTTCTGCGCACAGATCCGAGCTGCCGCTACGGGACCTCTCACAGCAGTCCACGACGCATGTCCACCTGTAGACCGGGTGGTCGCGCGGAATGACGATCACGTCGGGGCGAAAGATCGGATCGAACGAGGGGGCGTTAATCAGGGCGGTGAGGATCTCAAGCCGGTCGCGGCCGACCCGATCAGGTCGGGCCCGAATCAGCTGCGACAACCCTGCACGGGCGTTGCGGCCGGCCGTCATCGCCCTTCGCCCCACACTCGCCGCAGCGCAGCGTCAAATACGGGGCCGTGGACATCGACGTGGCCATAGATTTCGTCGACCATTGCCGCCGAGGCCCAGCCACCGGCATCGCGGGCGATCATCACGTTGCCGTCAGAAGCGTCAAGCACCGCCGAGGTGAACGAATGCCGGAAGGCGTGTGGTTTCACTACCCCCAAGCCGGCGCGCTTGCCGGCGCGAGCCAGCATACGACGTTCAGCTACCGTCGCCCACGGCTGCCCTGCGCCGGCGCCGTGCAGCTGGATCAACAGCATCCCGTGACCTGTTGATCCACGGGGATATTCGGTGGTGATGTACTCGAAGTATGTGTGGACCATAGCGGGGCTGTCGCGCTGCGCCAGCACGCGGCAGGTCAACATAACGTTGGCTGCGTCGGACCCAACAACGCCGCCGCCACAGCGTCGGCGTCCCAACCGTGGCGCACCGCTTCGCGCAGCGCCACCGCCCGGGCCCGCCGCGCCTTCACACCGTTATCGCCGCGGCGCACCGCCACGCGACCGCCCCCGCGGCCCGCCCGAGCCATCATCACGATGTTGTCGCGAGCGGGGCACCATATGAAGCAGACCAATCTCTCCCGCCAAGCTCACCCGAACGGCCAACGCATTGCGGTTGAGCCGCATCATGATCAGCACGCCACCCGGGTAAACCCAAAAAACCGACAGCACCCATTGGCACCCAGCGCCGACCTCGAGACTACGCAATCATTTGGCTGTGGTCCGCGGACCACCTTTACCTCAAAGCGCCGCAACGCCTCAGCACGCAGACGCCGATTCACCCCCCACTCACTACACAGCCCACCGCCATGTAGGCCACCCTAACTTCACCGCCTCACCGAACATCACACCTAGTGCACTCAGGTCACGGTTTGGTAACGCTCCGTCGCGCAAGGGGTGGGCCGGCCATAGTTTCGGCCCTAGGTTCAACTGGCCTCAGTCGGCGCGCCGCTACCAACAGGACCCGCCGCAACCCGCGTCGACACTGAACCTGCCGACCCCTGACCAGTTGACCGGCATCCTCAACGACCTTTCCAATCCGGGCGTGTCATATAGGACCAAAGATGGTCTCGTCGAAGGCGGCATCGGGTCGGGCGAGGGCCATGAGATGGATCACGAGCTGAGAGTGGCTTACCGGAACGGGCAGCTCCCGTTGTCGTTTGTCGTCTCCAACATCCAACAGAACGGTCCGACTACGGTCATGTCCGACGTGGCCATCTCGGGCCAAAGCTGAGGGCACCGGTCACGAAGAATCTCATGTTTGTCAATCAAAACGGTGGCTGGGTGTTGTCGAGCCCTTCCGGGACGTCTCTGGTGCAGGCCGTCGCCGGGAACTGACCCCGGCTTTCCGCGCGAGCAGCCGAACGGGGGCTGAAGTGGGGCTGAAGTGGGGCGGGCGGGGCTCGAACCCGCGACCAACGGATTATGAGTCCGCGGCTCTAACCAACTGAGCTACCGCCCCTGGCTTGGCGCGCCAACCATGGTCGCACGCTACTGCGGCGCAACACACGCCGACGTCAGCTGTACACCGTCTGACCGTCGGCATCAAGCAGGAAACGCTCGGTGCCGTGCTCGACGCGAGGGGCATCGGCACCCAGCGACACCTGGATTTTGTTGCAGGCGTTACGCATGATGTCAAAGGTGAGTTCGACGGCCTCAGCGTCGGAAAAACGGGCGCGCACCTCGGCGACGTCGTCGGCGACGAGGTGCGCAGGGGTCCAAATTAACGCATCGGCATAGCGCAGCGCGGCTTTTACGCGATCATCGAGCAAACTCGAGCTCTCGAAACGCTCTATGTCCTGGTACAACGTCTCTGAGCCCCCGGCGTCGAGTGCGGTGATCTCCCGCCGCGACTTGCACAGTCGGCAATTGTGTTGGGCGGCTCCGCGCAACCGGACCAGCTCGGTCGTGACCGGGTCGAGCGCGCGCATCCGGGCCACGGCGGGCATAAAGTCGTTCTTGACTACATCCCACGGGTCAGAGGCGTGATCCCATTCGAACGCGCCCACTACCCATCCCAGATACCGCTCACCGATACCCAGCGCTTCCAGCCCGGCCCGCAGCCGCGGCACGAAGTCGGCGATGTACATCGCCGCCACGGCGCCGAAGGTGCTTTTGCCCAAACACTTGCCCAATCGCGACCGCTGTTCAGCCGTGATTGCCGACACGTCGGCGCTGAACTGCTCGGCGAACTCGGCGACGACCGCATCTGCCTCCGACTCCGGCTCGCTGTCCGCAACCTCCGCGGGCAGCGGCGGCAGCGACAGCGTCTCCGCGCACACCCGCCGGACCAGCGCCGCGACCCGGCGGTCGCCCGGGGACCCGGGAGACAACGCCACCAACCGCGTCAGCTGATCTTCTCGAACCGAAACCGGAGCCGCCATTTCTCACACGCTAGAACGTGCCCAACCGCCCGGCAATTACTGGGCCTGGCTGACCGACGACATGTGGAAGTCCGGTATCCGCAGCGACGGCATCGCCGTCCGGGTGTACCAGTCGCCCCATTCCCGCGGCATGGTCTTCTCGCTGACTCCGGCGTCGGTGGCCCGCCGCAGCAGGTCGAGCGGGCTCTCGTTGAAGCGGAAGTTGTTGACCGCCGCGCTCACCTCGCCGTCTTCGATCAGGTAGACACCGTCGCGGGTCAGGCCGGTGAGCAGCAGCGTGGTCGGCTCCACCGGGCGGATGTACCACAGCGTGGTGAGCAGCAGACCGCACTCGGTGGCGGCGATCATGTCGGCGAGGTCGGCAGAGCCGCCTGTCATCACCAGGTTGTCGGCGGCCACCGCGACCTTGGCGTCGAATTTGGCGGCCGTGGCACGCGGATAGGCCAGCGCGTTGATGACCCCTTCGCGGATCCAGTCCACCTGGCCGATTTCCATCCCGTTGTCGAACACCGACACGGTCTCCGAGGAGTTGCTCACCGCGACGAATGGCGCACACGCCAGGCCCGGCGCCATCGGGTCGGAAAACATGGTGAGCGGCAACCCGGTGAGCCGCTCCCCCACCCGGGTTCCACCGCCGGGAGCCGACAGGGCGGTCCGGCCCTCCTCCGCACCGCGGCCGGCCAGCGAAACCGCCAGGTAGATCATCATGTCGGCCACTGTGGACGGCGGCATGATCGTCTCGTATCGTCCCGCGGGCAGCTCGACCCGACGCTGCGCCCAGCCCAATCTTGTCGACAGGTCTTCGAGCAGTTGATCGGTTGGCACATCGACGAAATCGCGCGTACCCATGCCCGCCCAGGCGCTGGCCTCGCCGCGTTTGGCGTTGATCTCGACCGAACCGCTGGGCTGGGTGTAACGCCGGCGCAGCCCGGTCGACGACGCTAAAAACGTCGTCGAGACACTGTGGTGCGCAAAGCCGTACAACCGGTCGGCGCCCCGAAACCCCCGGCTCAGTGAGGCGGCGACGTCGGCGAACACGTCAGGACCCGTGCCGGGCACCGGCGCGTTCCAATCGGCTGGCGTCCCGGCACCGGCGAGCAGCGGCGCGGCGTCGCCGGCCTCCGACGCCGAATGGGCCGCTTCCTGGGAGGCCGCCACCAGTCCGGGAAGCACCGACGGGTCCACTTCGGCTGCTACCCTCGTGCCGACAAAAGCGCTATCGCCTTGGCGCACAACCGAAATCACGGCCACTTCGCGGTCGATCGATACCCCGTTGGTGGTCATTGAATTGCCGGCCCACCGCAACGACGCCTCGACGCGGTCGGCAACCAGGACCATGGTCTCGTCCGCCCGGCCAGATTTCGCCGCCTCGTCCAGAACGATGTTGACGGCGTGCTGCGCGGTGATCATCGGCCGCCCTCGGTACGGGTGTTGAGTACGTTGACGCCCCGGAACAACACCGACGGACAGCCGTGGCTGACGGCCGCGATCTGGCCGGGCTGGGCCTTGCCGCAGTTGAACGCACCGCCCAGCCGCCAGGTCGACGGGCCGCCCACCGCCTCCATGGAATTCCAGAAGTCGGTGGTGGTGGCCTGATACGCGACATCGCGCAGCTGACCGTCCAGGCGGCCGTCTCGGATGCGGAAGAACCGCTGGCCGGTGAACTGAAAGTTGTAGCGCTGCATGTCGATCGACCACGACTTGTCGCCGACGATGAAGATGCCGTCCTCGACCCGGGCGATCAGGTCGGCGGTGCTGATGTCGTCGGGGCTGGGCTGCAGCGACACGTTGGCCATCCGCTGGATCGGCACGTGATGTGGTGAGTCGGCGTACGAGCAGCCGTTGGAGCGCGGCTGCCCCAGCCGCGGCGCGAACACCCGATCCAGCTGATAGCCGACGAACACCCCGTCTCGCACCAGATCCCAGCTTTGCGCGGCCACGCCCTCGTCGTCGTAACCGACACTGGCCAAGCCGAATTCGACCGTGCGGTCGGCGGTCACGTTCATCACCGGCGAGCCGTAGCGCATGGTTCCGAGTTTGTCAGGCGTGGCGAACGAGGTTCCGGCGTACGCGGCCTCATAGCCAATGGCACGGTCGTATTCGGTTGCGTGGCCGATGGATTCGTGGATGGTCAGCCATAGGTTCGTCGGATCGATCACCAGATCCGTGAGCCCCGGAGTCACGCTGGGCGCCTTGATCTTCTCGGCCAGCAGCGACGGCAACTGCGCGAGCTCGTCGGTCCAGTTCCACACCTCGTCGCCGGCCACCGCCTCCCACCCGCGGCCCATCGGCGGCGCCAGCGTCCGCATCGAGTCGAAGCTGCCCGCCGCGGAGTCGACGGTCGTGGCCTCCAGCGTTGGCAGCACCCGCACCCGCTGCTGGGTGATCGACGAGCCGAAGGTGTCGGCGTAGAACGTCTGCTCCTTGGCGGCGTGCAAACCGGCCGTCACGTGGTCGATGCCGTCGGCGCTCGACAACCGCCCGGAGTAGTCCTCCAGCACGGCGATCTTGTCGGCGGAGGGGATGTCGAACGGGTCGATCTGGTAGTTCGACACCCAGGTGGCATCGGGGTACACGGGCTCGGGGGCAAGCTCGACGCGCTCGGTGTTCAGCGCCGCAAGCGTGGTCGCCACATGCACCGCGCGGCGCGCGGTGTCCGCCGCAACCGACGGCGACAACTCGGCGTGAGAGGCGAATCCCCAGGTGCCGGCGACGATCACCCGCACGGCCAAGCCGACCTGACGGCTGATTACCGCGGTCTCCAGTTCGCCGTCGCGCAGCTGGATGATCTCGGTGCTGATGCGGTGAATTCGCAGGTCGGCGTGGCTGGCCCCGGCCGCGGTGGCGGCCGACAACGCGGCTTCGGCCAGTTGGTGGCGCGGCAGATCCAGGAAGTCGGCATCGATCCCCCGGTTCGGTGTCACCGGTATACCGTAACGACCGCCTGCCACAATCCGGGGCGGGGCGGCTTTAATACCTCCATGGCCAGGGCCGCACCCACAAATCACGGGAAGCACCCCCGATCCACCGCGGTGGCCTACGCCCTGCTGGCGCCCAGCCTGTTCGGTGTTCTTGCCTTCTTGCTGCTGCCGATCCTCGTCGTGATCTGGCTGAGCCTGTACCGGTGGGACCTGCTGGGCCCGCTGCGCTATGTCGGCCTGGCCAACTGGCGATCGGTGTTGGCCGACTCCGACTTCGGCAACTCCCTGATCGTGACGGTCGTCTTCGTGGCGATCGTGGTCCCGGCGCAGACGGTGCTCGGATTGCTGACCGCGATGATGTTGGCCCGTCAGCTTCCGGGCACCAGCGTCTTTCGCACGCTCTACGTACTGCCATGGATCTGCGCGCCGCTGGCGATCGCGGTGTTGTGGCGCTGGATCCTGGCACCCACCGACGGCGCCGTCAGCACGGTGCTGGGTCATCGCATCGAATGGCTCAGCGATCCCAGCCTGGCGCTGCCGGTCGTCGCGGCGGTCATCGTCTGGACCAACGTCGGCTATGTGTCGCTGTTCTTCTTAGCGGGCCTGCTGGCCATCCCCGACGACATTTACGCGGCCGCACGCACCGACGGCGCCACTGCCTGGCAGCGGTTCTGGCGCATCACCCTGCCGATGTTGCGGCCGACGATGTTCTTCGTTCTGGTCACCGGAATCGTCAGTACGGCACAGGTTTTCGACACTGTCTATGCGCTGACCGACGGCGGGCCGACCGGACGCACCGACCTGGTGGCGCACCGCATCTACGCCGAGGCGTTCGGCTCCGCGGCCATCGGACGGGCATCGGTCATGGCGGTGGTGCTGTTCGTCATCCTGGTCGGCGTCACCATCGTCCAGCACCTGTACTTCCGGCAACGTGTTACATACGATCTCCGCTGACACCCTGCTGGCTACCTAGTGGGATTTACCGGCCCTGAGCTGCACCAATTGAAGATCGTTCAACGCTCTGTCTGCAACTTTAGATTCGGATGTTGCCCGCATCCCCAAGCTCGACACACCGCCGCATAATCGCATCCATCCGTACACGAATATGTGTAAGCTGCCGAATCATGACCACCGCGAACGTCACTCTGGCCCTGAATGAGCTTCGGCGTGAGTATGCCGAAGTTGAGGCTGAACGGGAGCGTGTGCAACAGAAACTGAACGCTCTTGAAACCCGTCGCTACCGTCTTGGCGAAGCGATTGGGTCGCTGGAGCGCTTGGATGAGCCGTGGGATAGCCCGCCCGAAGCTGAGCCGACCCCCGAGCCTGATACGACCTCAACGTTGGATGATGCCGTCCCCGATGGGCCATTGGTGCCGCCGGATTCGCCGCTAATGCCAAGTTCCACATGGATGGTCAAAGACGTTGTCGGGTGACGACCCGGCTGGCAAGCGCCGCCGCCGGTAGGGCCACAAGCCGTGACTGACTCGCAAGCCGTCTAGGTACCCATACCCCCCCGTAACCCCGGCGGCGCTGTGTAGCACGCGGTACCAGTCCGCGTGGTCTACGCCAATCTCGGCCGTGACTGCGCTGACCAGATCTGCTCCGCCCGCCGAAACCTGCGTGTCGATCCATGCCTTTAGCTCGGAGTGGTACCGCCTCATACCGACTACACCCTCCGCTGTGAACGGTCTGAGATCCAGCAGGTGATCTGGTACCTGATCAACTAGCGAAACCGGTAGCGACGCTCGGGAGCTGTTGCGGCGCAAAACCATTTACTCGTACCTCATGTTCACCGCTTTGCGCCTCACGCTGCTCAGGCGGTTGCGCTTGATCTCGGCCAGCTCCTCGGTATCGGGGAGTGCCAGGGCTTTAAGCTGCGCTGCCAGCAACGATCGGTACTGCCTGAGCTCGGCCAGCTCGGGTGCCTACGGGCTGGCCCTGGGAACCCTTGACGCGCCGGTCTTCGCGTCGTCAACAACTTGTTGTAGCCGGGGGATCACGTCCTTGGTTCGGCAAGCATCCACGATCAGCGCCGATCGGTGCGGGTCTCCGCTGAAATCGAACTCCGCGTATAGGTGTCCTCGAAAGCCCCGACTACAGTCCAATCCTGTGACTCGGCGTACGCCTGGCCTTTCGACCTCTGGGTTATGTGCGAGGTCTTGTCGTCGCCTTGAGCGTTCGACACGCGCGCGCCCACTCGCGCCCGGACATCACTCATGTCCGGAGTATCGCAGAGCACCTGCCTTCCGCCGCCGGATCAGCTATGACCTCACGTAGTCTTTCCAACACGGTGATCTACGCCGGCCTGGCGGTCGGCGCGGTGATCACCTTGCTGCCCTTCGCACTTGGCCTGCTGACCTCGTTCACGTCGGCACACCAGTTCGCCACCGGTACGCCGCTGCAATTGCCACACCCGCCCACGCTGGCCAATTACGTCGACCTGGCCGGTGCCGGGTTCGGCCGCTCGGCCGCGGTGACCGCGCTGATGACGGCCGTGATTCTGTTGGGCCAGCTCACCTTTTCGGTATTGGCCGGCTACGCCTTCGCCCGGTTGGAGTTTCCCGGCCGCGATTCGCTGTTCTGGGTGTACGTCGCGACCTTGATGGTGCCGGGGACGGTCACGGTGGTGCCGATGTATCTGATGATGGCCCAGCTGGGGTTGCGCAACACGTTCTGGGCATTGGTGCTGCCCTTCGTGTTCGGCTCGCCGTACGCGATCTTCCTGCTGCGCCAGCACTTTCGCATCATCCCGAACGACTTGATCAACGCCGCGCGCCTCGACGGCGCCAACACCCTGGACGTGATCGTACATGTGGTGATCCCGTCCAGCCGGCCGATCCTGGCATCCTTGACACTCATCACCGTGGTCTCGCAGTGGAACAACTTCATGTGGCCGTTGGTGATCACCAGCGGCAGCAAGTGGCGAGTACTCACGGTGGCGACAGCCGACCTGCAATCCCGGTTCAACGCTCAGTGGACGCTGGTAATGGCGGCAACCACGGTTGCGATCGTGCCGTTGCTCGCGCTCTTCGTCGTCTTCCAGCGGCACATCGTCGCTTCGATCGTCGTCTCGGGGCTCAAATGAGCTGTGCTTTCGCCGAGATTGCCCTCAGGGTTATGATTTTCGCCAATCCACGACCACCACGGCAATTTGGGCGCAAAGAATGACGCGCCCCCGGTTTTCCACGCTGGTCGCGCTGGCGTTGGTGTTGGTGGCTGTGTTGTTGGCTATGACGGCCGTACTGCTGGACGTCTTGGCCAGACCGCGCACCGGCAAAACGATTGTGACCGTGCGGCTCTGGGACGAGCTGGTCGCCAAGGCGTATCGAGAGTCGTTTTCCGCATTCACCCGTGCGCATCCGGATATCGAGGTGCGCACCGATTTGGTGGCGTACTCCAACTACTTCAACACGCTCCGAACCGACGTGGCCGCCGGTAACGCGGACGACATCTTCTGGCTGTCCAACGCCTATCTCGCCGGATATGCGGACGGCGGGCGACTGATGGACATCGGCAGGACGCTCGGCCCAGACGCCGCCGCGGCGTGGAAGCAGGCAGTGGTCGAGCAGTTCACCCGTGCTGGTGTGCTGTGGGGTGTGCCGCAGCTGACCGACGCCGGGACCGCCGTCTATTACAACGCGGATCTCCTCGCGGCGGCCGGTGTCGACCCCGCCGAACTCAACAGCCTGCGGTGGAGTCCGAACGGCGACGACACGTTGCGATCGATGTTGGCCCGGCTCACCGTGGACACCAATGGAAACACCGCAGGCACACCGGGTTTCGACGGCAACCGGGTCCGCCAGTGGGGGTACAACGCGGCCAACGATGCTCAGGGCATCTACCTCAACTACATCGGGTCGGCCGGCGGTGTATTCCAGCGCGGCGACGAGTTCGCGTTCGACAATCCCGCCGCAATCGAAGCCTTCCGGTATCTCGTCGGTCTGATCAATGACGACCACGTATCGCCGCCGGCATCGGAAACCAACAACAACCTCGACTTCACCCTCAACCAGTTTCTGGCCGGCAAGATGGCACTGTTCCAGTCCGGCACCTATCACCTGGGGCCGGTGTCCCGCGAGGCCCGCTTCCACTGGAGCGTCGCAATGCTGCCGATAGGTCCCGCGGGCCGGGTAAGTGTCACCAACGGTATTGCCGCGGCAGGTAATTCGGCGTCCAAGCACCCGGATGCGGTACGTCAGGTGTTGGCCTGGATGGGCAGCACCGAGGGCAACGCATATGTGGGACGCCAGGGTGCGGCCATCCCCGCGGTGCTGTCGGCTCAGCCCGTCTACTTCGACTACTGGGCCGCCAAGGGCATCGACGTCACACCATTTTTCGCCGTGCTGAACGGCCCGCGCATTCCGACCCCGGGCGGCGCCGGCTTCGCCGCCGGGGACGTGGCGCTGCAAAGCTACTTCGACGAAATGTTCCTCGGCCGCGGCGACGTCGCGACAACCCTGCGACAGGCTCAGGCGGCGGCCAACGCCGCCGCTCGCCGTTAGTCTCCGATCCGCTTCGCCGGGCATCGGACCCCCACACTGCCACGCTGGCGTGACGCTCGGCACTCACCGCCACGCTGGCGTGACGCTCGGCGGCAAACGCCGCCGCTCGCCGTTAGTCTCCGATCCGCTTTAGCCGGGCAGCACCAGCACCGGAACGGGGCTGTGGCGGATGATCTTGCCACTGTTGGATCCGAGGAACACCCGGCGGATGTCGCCGCGCGGTGACGTGCCCAACGCCAAGATCTCGCCGTCCTGCCAGTCCGCCTTGTCGAGCACCTCTTGCCAGGTGCGGCCGGTAACGACTTCCAGCGGAACGTCTTCGCCGACAATGCCTTCGATCTTCAGGCTTGCCAGGATTTCTCGCGCCTGCGACGCCCAGGCTTCCAGGATCGAATCCTCGACGTCCAGCCCCACCTCCGGTGGATACATCGTGCGGCCGCGGACCGCGAATGTGAGCACCCGCACCGGCAACCCGAAGCGTTCGGCGGACTGGAAGCACCGCCTCACCACATGGACCGAGTGCGGGGTGGCCGAATAGGCGCAGGTGAGCCGGGTCAATTTGCCGGTGTAGGAACGGTATTTGCGGGGGCTGATCGCCACGGGCACCGGCGACGCATGCAGCAGCCAGTCCGCGGTCGAGCCGATCACCACCTGCCCGCGGCCCCCGCTGGGCAACGACCCGAGCACCAGTACTTCGGCATCGACTTCCTCGATCACCTCGATCAATCCACTCGACACCGAGCGGTGCGCGCGGTGCAGGTAGTTGACCTCGATCCCGTCGGCCACCGGGTGCAGATAACGGCGAGCCTCCTTCGCCGAGTCCGCGGCCAGATGATCCGCCCACTGCTCGTATCCGGCATCGACGCGGGTTAGCGACGGCGTCAGCCACGGCCTCGGGACGATGGTCGCCACCGTTAGCGACGCACCGAGCGTCCGTGCGACGTGGGCAGCCAGGTGCAACCCCGACAGGCCGACTTTGCCGGCCCGGTAGCCGACGACGACAGTCACAACACTTCCTTCGGCTCGTATTGCTGCCCAAGGGTTGTCGAGATAAGACCGTCGCCGGAATGGTTGAGCGCGCTGTGATGGCGACCCCACACCAGGTAGTAGGTCAGCGCCAGCGCAAGCCACCCGCCAAACGCGATCCAGGTGTACCAATGCAAGCTGACCAGGATGTATCCGCACGCAAGCACCGAAAGGACAGGCGTGACGGGGTAACCGGGCACCTTGAACGCGCGCGGCAGGTCGGGTTCGCGTACCCGCAGGATGATCAACCCGACGGACACCACGATGAACGCGGTGAGCGTGCCGATGGACACCATGTCCGCCAGCTTGTCGAGCGGGACGAGGGCGGCCAGGATCGAAGTGGCGATCACGACGATCACCGTGTTGGTCACCGGGGTCATGGTGCGTGGGTTCACCGTCGCGAACCGCGCCGACAGCAGCCCGTCGCGAGCCATGGCGAACAGGATGCGGGTCTGGCCGTACAAGGTGACCAGAGTGACCGTGAAGATCGAGATCACCGCACCCGCGGACAGAATTGTGCTGGCCCAGGTGCCGTGCGTGACGTTGTCCAGGATCGTGGCCAACCCGGCCTCCTGCTGCTGGGCGAAGTTCTGCCACGGCTGGGTGCCCAGCGCGCTGAGCGCAACGAGCACGTAGACGCCGGTGACGATCACCAGCGCCGCGATCAACGCACGCGGCATGGTCTTCTGCGGGTTTTTCACCTCTTCGCCCGCGGTCGACACGGCGTCAAGGCCGATGAACGTGAAGAAGATGGTGCCCGCCGCCGACCCGATGCCCGCGACGCCGAACGGGGCGAAGCCCTTGAAGTTGCCGGAGTCATAGGCGGTGAACGCGATGATCACGAACATGCCCAGCACTCCGAGCTTGATCAACACCATGATCGCGTTGACCTTCGCCGACTCGCTGGCGCCGCGGATCAGCAGCAGCCCGCACAACGCGATCAGGATGACCGCCGGCAGGTTCACATAACCGGGTTGGGTGTCCCACGGCGCCGCCGACAACGCCTGGGGCACCTGGAATCCGAATAGGTTTTCCAGCAGCTTGTTGACGTAGCCGCTCCAGCCGACGGCGACCGCCGCGGTGGCCACCCCGTATTCCAGCAGCAGGCAGGCCGCCACGCCCAGCGCGAAGGCCTCACCCAGCGTGGTGTACGCGTACGAATACGACGAACCCGAAACGGGAACGGCGGAGGCCAATTCGGCGTAGCAGATGGCCGCGAGCCCGGCGGCGATGCCGGCGATGAGGAACGAGACGATCACCGCTGGGCCGGCCTCCGGCACCGCCTGCCCCAGCACGAAGAAGATACCCGTGCCGACCGTCGAGCCGACTCCGAACATGGTCAGCTCGAACGTGCCGAAACTCCGCTTGAGGTGGGCTGAAGCCCCTTGTGCGACGGGGGCGTCGACCACAGGTCGGCGCCGCAGCATCTGCTCTATCAGGCCGGTCGAACGGGCCGCCATCGCACCTCCTGTTGCTAGATCAGCTGATTATCAGCCTCACTCAGCGCGGTGGCGAATTGGCGGACCGCCCAGTCGATCTCTTCCGCCGTGATCACCAGCGGCGGCGCGAACCGCAGAGTCGAACCGTGGGTGTCCTTGACCAGCACGCCCCGCTCGGCCAACCGCAGGCTCATTTCCTTGCCGGTGGCCAGCGTCGGTTCGATGTCGACGCCGGCCCACAGTCCGAGGCCACGCACCGCGAGCACACCCTGTCCGATCAGCTCGCGCAACCGCCTGTGCAGGTGCGAACCCAGTTCAGCCGAGCGAAACTGGAATTCCCCCCGAGCCAGCATGGCGACCACTGTAGTGCCGATCGCCGCGGCCAACGGGTTGCCGCCGAACGTCGAGCCGTGTTCGCCCGGATGCAGCACACCGAGGATCTCGCTGTCTGCGACCACCGCCGACAGCGGGACCACTCCGCCGCCCAGTGCCTTACCCAGCAGGTAGATGTCCGGCACGACGCCCCAGCGGTCGCAGGCGAACGTGTAGCCGGTGCGAGCCAGCCCCGACTGGATTTCGTCGGCGATCATCAGCACGTTGTGCTCGCTGCACAGCGCACGGACGGCGGGTAGGTAGTCGTCGGGGGGAACGACGATGCCCGCCTCGCCTTGGATCGGCTCCAGCAGCACCGCGACGGTGTTGTCGTCGATCGCCCGGGCCAGTGCCGTGGCGTCGCCGAACGGCACCGAACGGAATCCCGGTGTGAACGGCCCGAACCCGCACCGCGCGACCGGATCGGACGAGAAGCTGACAATGCTGATGGTGCGACCGTGGAAGTTGTTGTCGGCCACGATGATGTTCGCCCGGCCCTCGGGGACACCCTTGACATCGGCGCCCCATTTACGCGCGACTTTGAGGCCGCTCTCCACGGCTTCGGCGCCCGAGTTCATCGGCAGCACCATGTCTTTGCCGCACAGTTGGGCGAGTGCGGCGCAGAACGGCCCGAGGTTGTCGGAATGGAATGCACGGCTGACCAGGGTCACGGTGTCGAGTTGGGCGTGGGCCGTCGCGGTGATTTCGGGGTTGCGATGGCCGAAGTTGACCGCGGAGTAGGCAGCCAGACAATCCAGGTAGCGCCGGCCATCGATGTCGGTGATCCACACGCCCTCGGCGCTTGCCGCGACCACGGGTAGCGGCGAATAGTTGTGCGCTGCATGTCTTTCCACCAATTCGAGCGCGGTCTCGGTTCCGTCCGTCACGACCCGCGCCGAAGCTCGATCGCCCAGAATGGTCATGTGAACACCTCCAACGTGCAGCACTTGACGGAACCCCCGCCCTTGAGCAGCTCGGACAGATCGACACCGACCGGCTCGAAGCCGGCTTGACGCAGTTGGGCAGCGAAACCCGTTGCGGCGGCTGGAAGCACAACATGCAGACCATCGGAGACGACGTTGAGTCCGAGCACGTAGGCGTCGGCGCTGCCGACCACGATCGCGTCCGGGAACAGCGCGTGCAGCCGGGCTCTGGCTGCCGCGCTGAACGCCGGCGGATAATACGCGATCGTGCTGTCGTCGAGAACGGCCAGCGCGGTGTCGAGGTGATAGAAGCGCGGGTCGACCAGTTCCAGGGAGTTGACCGGCATCCCCAGCGCCGCAGAGATTTCGGCATGTGCCCGACGGTCCGTGCGAAAGCCGTAGCCCGCCAACACCATGTCGCCGACCATCAGGAGGTCGCCTTGTCCCTCGTTGACATGACGGGTGGACACCGGACGATAACCAACCGACGACATCCACTCGGCGTACGCCCCCGACTCGCCGGCCCGCTCGGCGAATCGGAATCTGGCGACGATAGCAACGTCGTGCGCGATGAATCCGCCGTTGGCGGCGTAGACCATATCCGGCAGCCCGGGCACGGGCTCGACTAGGTCCACCCGATGGCCCAGCCCGATGTAGGTCTGGTATAGGCGCTGCCACTGCGCATCCGCGACGTGGATGTCGACTGGTGCCGTCACGTCCATCCACGGATTGATCGCGTACTCGACGGCGAAGAAGGCCGGCGGGGTCATTGCGTACCGGCGCGCGCGGGGGGTGCGGAGTGCGGCGGCGCGCTCAGGGGCGTATTGCCATGCCGGGGCGACATAGTAATCCGTCATGAATCAACGATATTTGGGGCTCATTGCACAATCAAACGACGATTATTGCGTATGTATAATCGATCTATTGCGCTAGTTTCGCTCAGACGGCGATTCTTTGCGCACACGTATAAGGCGCGGAGAAGGTGAAGGTAAGGAGGGCCGATGGACCGGCTAGACCACACCGACGAGCGCATCCTGGCCGAGCTGGCCGAGCATGCGCGGGCCACCTTCGCCGAGATCGGGCAGAAGGTGAATTTGTCCGCGCCCGCGGTCAAGCGTCGCGTCGACCGGATGCTGGACAACGGCGTGATCAAGGGGTTCACCACCGTCGTCGACCGCAATGCCCTGGGCTGGAACACCGAGGCCTATGTGCAGGTGTTCTGTCACGGGACGATCGCGCCCGATCAGCTGCGGGCGGCCTGGGTGGACATGCCCGAGGTGGTCAGTGCGGCGACGGTGACCGGCACGCCCGACGCGATCCTGCATGTGCTCGCCCGCGACATGCGGCACTTGGAGGCCGCCCTCGAGCGCATCCGATCGAGCGCTGACATAGAACGCAGCGAAAGCATCGTGGTGCTGTCGAACCTGATTGACCGCATGCGGGCATAGCGGGCTCAGGGGCGCAGGAGTCCCATCTGTCACAAGAACATCGGCATATGCCGATGTGCCCGCCTCCTAGCGACAATCCAGCGACAATCTCGTGACCCGCTTGCTACTCGGAGGCGGGCAAAAAGCCACATCCCTGCCCGGTGACTCGAGTGGCAGATGGGACCGCCGGAGCCGAGATTGGCCACGGCGGCGCACTTAGGGCGCAAGGTGCAACAGCGTCTCGAGCACCACCGCCGCGGTGCCGGCCCCGACGGTGATCGCGAGCGTTACCCAGTCCGCCAGTTTCGGCCTGGCCGGGTTGGCAGACAGCTGACCGGTGCCGCCGCGGGCCGTGATGGCGTCCCCCATCTCGTCAGCACGCCGCAACGTCACGGAGATAGCGGCCGCGAGCAGATCGATCAGCTCGCGGGCGTGCCGCCCACGTCGAGCCTTGCGGCTGCGCGGTATCCGTTTGGGCCGTAGCCGGCGAGCGGCGTAGAGCACCTGGAATTCGTCGATCAACATCGGGAACGCGCGCAACGCGAGCGCCAAGGCCACCGCCCATTCGTCCACCGGGATCCGCACCAGCCGCAACGGCCGGCCCAAAGTCGCTAGCGCAGGCCCGATTTCGGCGACATTGGTGGTCCAGGACACCATTGCCCCCAGCCCGAGTAGCACGCCCGACAGCGCGGTGATGCGCAGGAAGTGCAACGCTCCGCCGAGTCCAATGTCGACCCCGCTAATCGTGATCACCGGACTACCACCGGCCAGAGCCGCCGTGATACCGCCCAAGGCCAGGACGATCCACAGCCAGCGTGGTACCGACGGCAGTGCGCCACGCGGAATACGTGCGATCCAGGCCGCCGCCAACACCAGGGCCAACACCAACCCGATCGTGATCCACCCCGGAAAGAACGTCAGCAGCACCGAAACACCCAAAACCACAAGTAGTTTGGTGCCTGCCCACAAATCATGAATGGTCGAAGTTCCGGGTACCGGCACCAGCAGTACCACCGGACGCGAGCTGCGCCGGGTGCGGCGTTGTTCAGGGATCGACTTTGTGGTCACGGCAGACCTCCCGTCGGCAGCGCCGAGGTCGTCGTCGGCACCGATTCCAGCACGCCGTTGCGCAAATGCAGGATGCGCGGGCACAGGTCCTCCAGCCCGGCGACATCATGCGAAATGACCACCACCGTCAGACCCCGGTCCCGGCGCAGGTCCTCCAGCAGCCGCAGCAGTCCACGCTGGCTGGCGGTGTCCAGCCCGGCCAGTGGCTCGTCGAGGATCAACGCCCGTGGCGAACACGCCAGCAGTCCGGCCAGTACCACACGGCGCATCTGGCCACCGCTGAGCTGGTCGATACGCCGCTTAGCCAGCGTGGGATCCAGCCCGACGACGCCGAGCGCCGCGGCCACACGGCCTTCGTCGCGGGGCGAAAAGCCGGCCGCGGAAGCAACTTCCAGGTCGACCCGGCTGCGCATCAACTGCAGTCTGGCCGCCTGGAACGACAATGCCACCGCGCCGACCTGTTCATCGGTGGGCCGGCCATCAATCAAGCAGGCACCCGTCGTTGGAACCGTCAGTCCGGCCATGATCCAAGCCAGTGTCGATTTGCCCGAACCATTTCCGCCCTGAATGAGCACGCCGTCTCCCTGCTCCACGACAAAGCTGATATCGCGCAGCGCGGTCTTGGCCCACGGAGTGCCGCTGTTGTATTCGTGGCCGACTCCGACGAGTTCGAGCGCCGGCCGGTGCGAGTGATCCGCCGCGCGGGTGTGCACCGGCGCGTGCGGGCTCTCCCCCATGCCGGTGTTATCCGGTGAATCGCTGAGGTTGATCGTGCGGTCCGCGGAATCGGCCTCGTTGTTGTAGTGCGTAATGTGCACCAGGGCGGTGCGGTGCCGTTTGGTCAGACCGGACAGCACGCTCAGCAATGCGTTCCGGCCCTGCTGGTCGACCATGGTGGTGACCTCGTCGGCGATCAGCAGTGCCGGCTCCCGGGCCAGCGCCGCCGCGAGCGCGAGGCGCTGCAGTTCGCCGCCGGACAGGCTTCCGGTGTCGCGTTCGGCGAGAGCCTCCAGGCCGACCTCCCGGAGTAACCGGCCGACGTCGACGTCGGTGCCCGGCGGCAGGCCCCACACCACATCGTCGGCGACCCGGGTGCCCAGGACCTGGCTCTCCGGGTGCTGCAACACAACCGCCGTGCCGCCCAGCTTGCCCAAACCAACCGCACCGGGGCGGTCGACGGTACCCGACGTCGGTTCCCGACCGGCCAGGATCAGCATCAACGTCGTCTTCCCGGAACCGTTGGAGCCAGTGATGGCGACGTGTTCGCCGACTCGCAGGTCCAGGCTGACCTCGCGGAGCGCATCTTGGCCGGCGCCGGGGTAACGGAAGCGAACCTTGTTCAACCGCACCGGAACCGGCCCCGCCGGGGCAGCCTCTTTGCCACTCGGCGCGTTCAGTTTGTGCAGATCGGGGACGCCGCGCATCCGCTCCAGCACCCTCGATAACGCCCACCAACCGATCAACGACACCACCAGGATCGCGACCACGAAGTAACCGAGCATCACCCATGGCCAGTAATGCGCGCCCAGGGCGAAATAGCGCTTCAGGGCGGCCGCGGCCCCCTGCATGTGCATCCGAGCCAGGAACGACGCGGTCCCGTCGACGTTTGCGGTCATCACGCGATAAATCAGGTGCCGCAGCCGGGCCAGCACGACCAGCGCTCCAACATTCGCGGCGCCGAAGACAACGCCGGCGAACAGGCCCGTGACAATTACCGTCGGTATGCCCCGGCCTTTGCGCTTGATGACTCCGGTCAGCCCGCCGATGTAGGCGCTGTGGACGACTGCCATGAAACCGCCCAGCCCGGCGATCAAAAAGGCAATCATCCCGGCGGCGACCGTCGCGGCGACCAGCGCGCGCAGCCGATAGCGGTAGGCCAGCAACCCCATCGGCACGGTACCCAGCAGCGCCAGGCCCGCTGCGAAGGGCACGACGACGGAAATGATCGCGGTCACCGCGCAAAGTGCCGCCATGACCGACACTTGTGCCAATTCGCCCGGCTGCAGCGGTCCACTCCGATGGTGCGAAGGGAGAGCGCCGGGCGGGTTCATTTTATCGATTGTGCCAGGCCCGGCCGCCAAGCCGCCGCTGCAAAGCGCATGCTGGGCCCGCTTTTCGGGAGAAGAGGTGTCGGCGATTGGTCTCGCATAGCTAAGCTATGCAACGATGGGTGCATGAATTCGACCGCCGCCGACCACACCGGGGTCGGCGACACCACAACCGCCGAGTCCCAGCAAGGCCTGGGAGCGGACCTGCTCGCCGTGGTCGCTCGGCTGAACCGGCTGGCCACGCAGCGCATCCAGATGCCATTGCCGTCGGCGCAGGCCAGGCTGCTGGCCACTATCGAAGCCCAGGCAGACGCCCGAATCGGAGACCTGGCCGCCGTCGACCACTGTTCGCAACCGACGATGACAACGCAGGTGCGGCGGCTGGAGGAGGCCGGCCTGGTTACCCGGACCGTCGATCCGGGGGATGCGCGGGCGGTCCGAATTCGCATCACGCCCGAAGGGAAGCGCACACTGACCGCGGTCCGGGCCGACCGCGCCGCCGCGATCGAGCCGCAACTGGCCCAGCTCGACCCGGCGGACCGCCTGGTACTGGTCGAGGCCGTCCAGGCGTTGCGCCGTCTTCTGGACAATGCCGCAGCCACACCGCGGCGCCACACTCTGTGATCTGCGCACATCGCTAGTAGCTAGACCGCCGCGAGCAGGTAGACACTTAAGGCAACCGGCACGACGAGGAGTCAACCGGGACGACAAGGTCAATTCGTTACCACAAGACCCGTGATGAAAGGTGGCGGCCATGCGGACCGAGGCATTCGCCTCCCCGTTGACCGTATGGGTTGGATCGGCGCGGTACGTCTTTCACCCTGGCCGCGACGTGATTGTGGGCTACGGCGACCAGTGCGACATCCCGCTGGACCAGGCGGGCGCCGCGCCGACCGCGCAGCCTCCGCACGTGGATCTTCTGCTGCGATTCACCGGCACTCATTGGGTCGCCATCGATAGGACTCCGAACGGCATCTTCGTCGACGGCGCCCGGATGTCGGCGGTCGATATCCGCGACGGGCGGGCGATCACGATCGGTGATCCGCAGCGGGGTCCGCGGTTGATCTTCAATGTGGGCCCGCCGGCGGGCGCGCCAGTGCCGCCCGCGCGGCCCCCCGGCCCGCCCCAACGCCCGGCCTACCCTTCGCCGCCGGATGCGGCGGCACAGCCCGATCCGCAGCACCAGCCCAGTCGGGCCGAGCAGTACGCCCCGTCGGAGCGGACCACCCAGCAAATGCGGATACCCACGCCCCAACCGCGCCCGGTCGAGCCACCCACTCAGGCGGTCGGGCAGGAGCCGACGGCACCGCCGCCGGTTCAGCCGGCACCGCCCACGATGCCGTCCGAACCGACGCCGCCCACGATGCCGTCCGCGCCGACGCCGCCCACGATGCCGTCCGCGCCGACGCCGCCCACGATGCCGTCCGCGCCGACGCCGCCTGCAGCGGCGCCGCCGCCACCGGTACCACCCGCAACGCCGCCCCCGCAGCCGCCCGCAACACCGCCCCCACAGCCGTCGTTCTCGGAGCATGAGCAGCCTGGGGAGGGCGATCCGATCGCGCGGGTCAGCGACTCGTCGCCAGACTTGCCGCCCCCGCAACACCTACCCCAGCCCAGCGAAACCGGGTCCACCTTCCGGTTGCCGCTGAAGCCCGGTGCGCGCAGGTCCGGAGTGACCGCATATCGGCTGGAGCTCACCGTCGACGAGCGCGAGTTGGTGACGAATGTGTCGTTCGCCGCGGGTGTGGGCACACTGACCGCGGTGGTCGGTCCGTCGGCCGCACGCAACTCCGCCTTGCTCGGCCTGCTCGCCGGCACCAGGGAGCCCACCGTTGGCGCGGTCACCGTGGACCAGCACGACGTGCACGCCGAGTCCGCGTCGATGCGCACGCGCGTCGGGATAGTGACGGGCGACGACCGTGTGCACCAGCGGCTAACCGTGGAACGAGCTTTGGGGTACGCCGCCGAACTACGGTTGCCACCGGACGCCCCGCCTGACTATCGCCGCCGTGTGGTGGACCAGGTTATCGACGAACTGGAGTTGACGCCGCACCGCGCGACACGGATCGGCAAGCTGTCGCCCGAGCTGCGCCGGTGCGCGTCGCTGGCGATCGAACTCATCACCAGACCGACGCTGCTCGTGGTCGACGAGCCGGGCGCCGGGCTGGATGCACCGCAGGAAGGCCACGTGATGGCGATGCTGCGGCGTCAGGCTGACCTGGGATGCGTTGTCGTGGTGGCTATTTCACCGCAGACATCGATGACCCAGGTGAATGTGTGCGACCAGGTGTTGCTACTTACCCCTGGCGGCGCCCCGGCCTTCGTGGGGCCGCCGCAAGAGATTGAGTCGGCGATGGGCACCACCGATTGGTCGGCAATCTTGTCGTGGGTGACTGCCAATCCTGAGGATGCCCACCGCATAATCCGGGCCCGCCTAAAAACAACGACCGCGACATTGCCGCCGGAGGTGGCCAAACCGGGTCCGCCCCCCGCCGGGTTGCCCCTGGGGCACCAAATCCGGTTGGTGGCCCGTCGTCAGGTCCGCCTTTTGCTCGCCCACCCCGTTTATCTGTCGTTCCTGGCGATCCTGCCGTTCGCGTTGGGGGCGCTGACGCTGCTGATTCCCGGCGATTCCGGACTGGACCGGCCCGGGCCGGGCAGCCGCAACGCGCATGAGGCCATCGAGATCCTGGCCGCGCTCAACATCGCCGCTGTCATCATGGGCACCGCCCTGACCATTCGCGAACTGGTCTCCGAACACCACGTCTTCCGGCGCGAGCAGTCCGTCGGGCTATCCACGCCGGCCTATGTGGCCGGCAAGATCATTCTGTTCAGCGTGGCCGCGGCCATCCAGGCGGCCGTGCTGACCACGATTGTCATCCTTGTTAAAGGCGGACCGGTGCACGGCGCCGTCCTGCTGCACAACGCCGATGTCGAGCTCTACCTGAGCGTGGCCGTCACGGCCATAGTCTCGGCGATCGTCGGGCTGGCGCTGTCCTCGCTGGGTAAGTCACTGCGGGAGGTCCTGCCGCTACTCGTGCCGGTCATCCTGGCATCGGTGCTGTTCGCCGGTGGCCTGGTTAAGCTGGTTGGCACGTGGGGCTTCGATCAGATCTCCTGGTTCGTTCCGGCCCAATGGGGCTTCGCGGCAGCGGGGTCCACCGTTGATCTGCGCAGGGTCGACGCGCTGGCCGCCAACGCCCAGATGTGGACCCACTACTCGGGGTGGTGGGTGTTCGACATGACCATGCTTGTTCTCTTCGGCGCGATGTGGGCCGGCTTCGTCCTCTTCCGGCTGCGCGATCCCAAACGCGAAATCCGTTCACTACATAGCGAACAGCAGGAACCCGGTGAACCGAGCGGAGACCAGCGCGCTACAGGACCGCTGCCACTAGCCGACCGATGACGTAGGTGGCGGCGACCGCACCGGCGCCGAAAAGCAGCTGCCGCGATGCGGCCCACCATATCGCCTTGCGGGTGTATCGGGCGGTCAGGCCACCCGCGATCAGCAGACCGACCCCACCGCACGCCAGGCCCGCCGGCAAGGACCCATACCCGAGTAGGTAAGGGAACAGTGGAATTACCGCACCGATGGCGAACATCGCGAAGGATGCGATTGCGGCCAGCCACGGCGACGGCTTCTCGTCGGGATTCACTCCGATCTCCCGGACGAGATGGACGTTGATCGCGCGGTCCTCGTCGCGGTGGAGCTCGTCGGTGGCCGCCTCGGCGGTTTTCTCGGTCAGGCCGAGGCCGATCAGCGTGCTGATCAGTTCGGCCCGCTCGGCTTGCGGGCGGGTGCGCAGGGCTTTGCGCTCGACATGGACCTCGGAGTCGATCTGCTCGTTGGACGTGGTCACCGACGTGTACTCGCCCAAGGCCATGGAGAACGCCCCGGCCAGCAGGCCGGCAATGCCACTGACCGTGACGGCGTGGACGCTGTCGGCGGCGGCCACACCGGCGATCAAAGCGGTGTTGCTGACCAAGCCGTCCATGGCACCGAAGGTGGCCGCGCGCAACCAACCTCCGCTGATATCGGGGTGGGTGTGCCCTACGTCGTTCGCCGGGGACTGCGCCGCGTCGCCCGTTTGTGGCTGGGACATAAGGCTATCTAAGCGCGACCGGCGCTTCAGAGATACCGCCTGACCCGACCGCAGTACTCCGCGTATTCCTGGCCATACCGCTGGCGCATGAATTCTTCCTCCCGCAGCACTTGGCGGTGGAACAACAAGCTCGCGGCGGCCAGGGCGATGAGCGGAACCCAACCGGGAAACGCCAAGAACTGACCGAGCAGGAAGACGAAAAAGCCGACATAGATCGGGTTGCGACTCACCGCGAAGATGCCCGACGTCACCAGCTGGCCGGGCCGGTCGACATCGATGCCGACCCGGAAGCTGCTGCCGAACGACACCAGGCTGAGGGCCAGAATCAGCACACCGGCCAGGCAGAGTGCCAGCCCGAGCCAGGCGACGGCGGTGGACCGGAAGAACCAGTGGGTATTGGCCAGGGGCCAACCGAAGGCGGCGGCGAACAGCGTGTAGAAGTAGCAAAGTGCAACCGGCGGTATCAGGAAGTCGGTTTTGTCGAGTTTTCCGAAATGCATTGCCCGAGTACCGGTTCGGCGCAGCAGCAGGACCCTGCCCAACACTGTGCCCAGCAGCAGCACGATCGTGAGAGCGGCTAGATATTGCGGCATCATGGTTTTAGTTTGCGCGAGCAGACGCAAAAGCCCCCGAACGCTCGGCGTGTCGTGGGCCTTTGCGACTGCTCGCCGAACCTATTCCCGCAAACGCACTCGGCGGGTTACGGTCGAATTATGGCGCCGAACATGACGAGCACTGCTGAACATCTGCGCAACGCGTTGGATGGGCGTTGGCGTGACGTGAAGAACCAGACGCGGGCCAAGTTGGACCACGAACAATTCCGCCCGCACTACACCCCGAACACAGTGATCGCCCGTGCCAAGGTATTCGAGCAGATGAAGATCATCGCCGCCGCGGGCATCTCCGACGAGGGGTTCCGCAAGGAGCACGGCGGCACCGGCGACGTCGGTGCGGCGATCACGATGATCCAGATGATGGCGATGTCGGATCTGTCCCTGATGGTCAAGGCCGGCGTGCAGTGGGGACTGTTCGGCGGCGCCGTCGAGAACCTGGGCACCGAACGCCACTTTGACTACGTGAAGAACATCATCAACCTCGAGTTGCGCGGTTGTTTCGCGATGACCGAGACCGGACACGGCAGCGACGTTCAGTCGCTGGAGACGACCGCGACCTACGACCCCGAGACCGAGGAGTTCGTCATCGACTCCCCCACCCCGACGGCCCGTAAGGACTACATCGGCGGGGCCGCCGAAACCGCCACCGTGGCAGCGGTTTTCGCGCAGGTCATCACCACCGAAGATGGCAAGCCGGTCAACCACGGCGTGCACTGCGTTTTGGTGCCCATCCGCGACGCCGACGGTAACGATCTCCCCGGTGTGACGACGTCGGACTGCCACTACAAGGGTGGCCTGCCCGGCGTCGACAACGGCCGCATCGTGTTTGACCACGTCCGCGTTCCGCGGGTGAACCTGCTGAACAAGTACGGCGACGTCGAGCCTGACGGCACCTACAGTTCACCAATCGACAACCCGAACCGCCGATTCTTCACCATGATCGGCACCCTGATCCGTGGCCGGGTCACGGTGGGTGGCAGCGCCGGCGCCGCCACTCAGGTGGCACTGGACATCGCCACCCGATATGCGTTGCAGCGCAAGCAATTCAGTGAGCCCGACGACGACGAAGTGCTGATCATGGACTACCTGGTGCACCAGCGGCGGCTGTTTCCGTTGATCGCGCGGTCATACGCGCTGCAGTTCGCGCAGAACGAGCTGGTGTCCAAGTGCCACGACCTGCAGACGTCGGATGTGGTGGATGCCGATGAGCAACGCGAGCTGGAAGCACGGGCCGCCGGCCTGAAGGCGGCCAACACCTGGCACGCCAGCCGGGCCATTCAAGAGGCCCGGGAGGCATGCGGCGGCGCGGGTTACATGGCCGAGAACCGGCTGATCGCGCTGCGGGCCGATACCGATGTGTTCACCACATTCGAGGGCGACAACCATGTGCTGACCCAATTGGTGGCCAAGGAGCTGCTGACCGCCTACGCCGACGACATCAAAAGCATGAGCCCGGTCGAGTGGGTACGTTTCGCGGCCAACACCGTCGGTGAGCGCGTGATGAAACGCACTGCGGCCGAAGCGATTATGCAGCGGATCGTGGACGCCAGACAGGACAGCGAAGAGGAAGGCAGCCTGTTCAACCGCGGCACCCAGGTCAACATGTTCGAGGAGCGCGAGGATTATCTGCTGTCATCGGTCGCGCGCCGGCTGCAGGGCAAATCCAAAGAGATGTCGGCCTTCGACGCCTTCAACGCGGTGCAGGATCACGTGATGCACGCGGCGCAGGCCCATATCGACCGGGTGGTGCTGGAGGCGTTCATCGCCGGGATCGACTCGTGCCCGGACCCCGAGGCCCGCGAGCTGCTGGAGCTCGTCTGCGACCTGTACGCGTTGTCGGTGATCGAGGAAGACAAGGCCTGGTACGTCGAGCACACCTACCTGTCCACCGAGCGCGCCAAGGCGGTCACCCGCGGTATCAACGATCGGTGCCGCAAGCTGCGCCCGCATGCCCAGACGTTGGTCGACGGTTTCGGCATCCCCGAGCCGCTGCGTTACGCCGAGATGCTGCACCCGGAGAATCTGCCCAACTGAACGCGAGCGCCCGCTGGACCGGCCAGAGTGTACTGGTCCCGTTCGCGGCAAATTGAGATGTCACGCGGCGGCCAGCTAGTCCGAAGTTGCTGCTGGCGAGTCGGGGAAATCGGGCACTGAGCTGGGATTTGTAGCGGTGGGATTAAATATATGTAGCCACTAAATATGGTGTGTCGATGCTTTCAGTAGACGAGTTCACCTTGTAACATTGGGCTGTGGCCAAATCAGCCAGCATGCATGTAGCCCGGACATCGAGTAAGTATGTCGATAAGGCAGGCAAGGTGCGCCACTACGAATCAACCTTGGTGCGCCGCACGTTCCGCGATGGCGGCAAGGTGCGCCACGAAACCCTGGCCAACCTGTCCAAGCTGCCGGCCGAAGCGATCGCCGCGATCGAGGCCGCCTTAAAAGGTCAAACACTGGTGGCGGCCGGCTCGGAGTTCACCGTCACCCGCGCCCTGCCGCACGGGGATGTGGCAGCGGTGGCGGCAATGGCCCGCACGGTGGGTATGGCGGCCCTGCTGGGACCGCGGTGCCGGTCACGGGATCTGGCGCTGGGATTGATCATCTCCCGAGTCGTCCGACCAGCCAGCAAGCTGGACACACTCGCGTGGTGGCCCGACACCACCTTGGGTGTTGACCTGGGCATCGCCGACGCCTCCACCGACGAGATCTACGCCGCGATGGACTGGCTGGTCGACCGCCAAGACGCGATCGAAACGAAACTTGCCGCTAAACACCTTGGCCGGCAAGCTAACCCGTCGAAGATGGCGTTATTTGACCTGTCCAGCACGTGGATGACCGGCAACCGCTGCGAGTTGGCGGCACGAGGGTATTCCCGTGACGGTAAAAAAGGCCTGCCGCAGATCAATTTCGGGCTTCTTGGGGACCGGGAAGGACGGCCGGTAGCAGTGCGGGTATTCCCCGGCAACACTGCTGATCCCAAAGCGTTCAGCGCCATCGTGGACGATCTGAAAGACACGTTCACACTCGATGATCTGGTGATGGTGGGTGATCGGGGCATGATCACCACCGCCCGCATCAACGCGCTGCGTGAACTCAACAAGGCGGGCGCGGGTTTTGGGTGGATCACCGCGCTACGCGCCCCGCAGATTGCCGCGCTGGCCGCCGACCAAGGGCCCTTGCAGATGAGCCTGTTCGACCAACAGGATCTAGTCGAGATCAACCACCCTGACTATCCCGGCGAACGGCTGATCGCCTGCTGTAACCCACTGTTGGCTGACCAGCGCGCACGTAAACGCCACAACCTGTTGGCCGCCACCGACAAACTACTCGAAGCCATCGCTCAACGAGTGCAGAAAGGTCGGCTAACCGGGGCCGACAAGATCGGTGTAGCCGTCGGCAAAGTGGTGGGAAAGTACAAGATGGCCAAGCATTTTGACACCACCATCAGCGATGACAGCTTCACCTACCACCGCAACCAAGCCGCCATCGACACCGAAGCCGCCGTCGATGGCATCTACGTGATACGCACCAGCGTTGACGCTGCGGCGCTGAACCCGGCCGCTGTGGTGCAAAGCTACAAAGACCTGGCCAACATCGAACGTGACTTCCGCAGCATCAAAACCGATGACCTACAGGTGCGGCCCATCCGCCACCGCCTGCAAGACCGTGTTAAAGCCCACCTGTTGATCTGCATGCTGGCCCGCTACCTGGTCTGGCACCTACGCAAAGCCTGGGCGCCATTAACCTTCACCGACGAAAACCCGCCCACCCGTGACAATCCCGTAGCCGCCGCCCAACGCAGCACCGAGGCCGACGCTAAAGCCGCACACAAACAAGACACCAACGCCAACCCAATACGCAGCTTCGCCGGCCTGCTCGAACACCTCAAAACCCTCACCCGCGATAGGATCCGCTACCAGAACACCGACATCGAGATCGACAAACTCACCGACCCAACCCCCGAACAACGCCGCGCCTTCGACCTCATCGAAGCCACCATCCCCCTGACCATCGGCGCGTAGCCACAAACGCACACCAGCAAACCCGCGAAACGCCAGGTCAAAGCCACAATTTCCTACCCGAACAACATCGCGGTAGGGACCGCCCTTTCGGGCGGCCCCCCGCACAGATCCCAGCGTGCGGAACTACCGCACTGGGCTCCTACCTAAGGTACGAACGTCGAAGCGCTGTTCAGGGTAGGAATGCAACACTCTGGCCGGTGGCAGCCAGCGAGTTGCGAGCAGGTTCATCCGCGCCCAGGTGATACTCGTCTTATGGCTCCGGCGCCGAAGCGCGTTCAACCAGTTCCTCGTAACTTGGGTGCGAAAGGCCGATACTGCATCGATATTGCCAGGCACGGCGTAGTACGCGAAGTGACCTCGTACCACGCTCGCTAACCACCTGCCCTGCACGGGAATCGGCTGGTACCGGCGAAACTTGAGTTGTTCGTTGACTTCTCGCAGCTTCGCCCGCATCCGCTTCGAGATCGTGATACGCCGCAACCAGAAACGCCCATTCCTCGTCTTTCCGCATACATGCGTGAAACCAAGAAAATCGAACGTCTCGGGCCTACCCAGCCCACGCGCCGATCGCCTTTTGGCAGCATGCCGCCCAAATTCAATCAGCCGCGTCTTATCTGGATGCAGCTCCAAGTTGAACTTCGCGAACCGCTCCCGAAGGTCGACAAGAAACCGCTGCGCATCGGTTTGATGCTCGAAACCCACAACGAAATCGTCAGCGAAACGCACAATGATCACATCACCATGCGCATACCGACGTCTCCACCAGTGAGCCCACAAGTCGAAGACATAGTGCAGGTACACGTTCGCCAGCAACGGCGACGCCGAAGCACCCTGCGGTGCCCCTTGCACTGTCTGCGACCAGTTCCCATCCTCGATGACTCCTGCTCTCAACCACTTACTGATGAGACGCAGGACCCGCTTATCGGCGATCCGGTGCTCAAGAAACCTCTCAAGCCAGCAATGATCAAGCTGGCCGAAAAAGTCGCGGATATCCGCATCGAGCACCCAGTTCACCTTCTTCCGTGAGATGCCGGTCGCTAACGCATCCAACGCATTGTGCGGGTTGCGTCCAGGCCGAAATCCGTAAGAGAAGCCGAGGAAGTCCACCTCGTAGATAGCGTTTAACACCTCGACAACAGCACGCTGAAGAATTTTGTCCTCCAACGTCGCTATGCCTAACGGGCGCATACGCCCATCGGACTTCGAAATGTAAGCACGCCGTGATGGACTTGCCCGATAAGCACCACTGTGGACCCTGGCAAGCAGATTCACGAGGTTCGCCCCGAGATTCTCGCCGTAGTCCTGCCATGTCACCCGATCCACACCCGTAGCGGCCTTGGGGTTAATCGCCCAATAAGCCGCCCAGAGGCGATTCACGTCGACATGGTGCAGCAGCGCTGTGAACTGCGCTTCCTTATCCTTTCTCGCTACTTCACGCACACGATCCAACCCGTAACTTCGGGCTAGTACTGGTGAGCCGCATCCTGCGAAACGCTACGATATGTCGAATTGCATCGTGATGTGTGTGCCCTCAGCCGTACGGGCGATGTCAACGCTGTCAGCGAGCCCGTTCATCAGGATGAGCCCGCGTCCCCGTTGTGACGGGCGGTCAGGGCTAGGCGGGGAATCGAACCAGCGACCAGAGTCGCTGATCTTCGCGGTTACGGCCTGGTCGCGCACTGACGCTTGGATCGACACCAACTTGCTTGCATCGCAGCGACTTCCGTGTTCGATCGCGTTAGTGATCGCTTCACTGACCGCCAGCAAAATGTCCTGTATGCGGGGCTGGACAACAGCGACGTCGCTGAGCCAGCGGGCCAGCTGATGGCGTGAGGTAGCGACATGCGCCGGCACCGCGGTCAGGACGGTGGCAAAGGAGCTGCGGTCGTAATGACAGGCCGGCGACACCTCAGGCCCCAAGCGATCCAGCACCGGGGGGCCGATCGCCGCCATGAGGCGCGCCGTGCCCATCAACAGGTGGCCTGCGGTGAGCTAAACCGCGGACAGCGTCGGCGTGCGGACGAAGGCGAGCCGACAGCTCGCTTCTTGACGCTAGTGTGTCCATCATACGACTCAATTACATTGTGCCAGTGACCGATTCGTTTTCAGGCCTGGTCTGCCTTCGAAGCAATGGTGGGGAAGGCTGTGAAAACTGTCACTCCTGACGCGCTAAAGTTTCCAGGTTTCCCGACGACACCACTATCCCATCAACACCTTTATAAAATCTTGATGATGCCGTTCCATCGCCCAACTCGCGAAGGCTACTGGTGTGGGATCTTGCCGAGCGCCTGCAGCGTGCCGTCCGATCCGATCTGAAACTTCACCGTGCCCTTGCCGGTGGGACAGCAGGGCTGATCGTTGCCGACCTGCCATTGGTACTGAACGGTGATTGTGTCATCGCCGGGAGGCAAAACGGTGATGTAGGGCTTCGGGTTCGGGGTGGGTGTGCCCAGCGGAGTGTTGTGGTCGAAGAACAGCAGCTGCTGCGGAGTCGATTCGCTGGCGATGCTGGGGATGATCTGCACCCAGTAGAGACGGCATTTTTTGGCATGTCCCCGTGCGATTTCCACCCACATCGAACCCGGCGTCTCGATCGGAACCGAGGCGATGGCCTGCCGTACCGCATCGGCCGTGGGCCCGTCCGAGCCCTTGCATGTGTCTGGCGGCGGCTGTGCCGGTGTCGGCGGCTTCCCGCCGCATCCGGCGCTGGCCAGGAATGGGCACAGCATCAGCAGGATCACGACCAGCCGGCGACGCACATCGCGAGCTTAGCGAAGACTGTGAATGTCCCGTTTGTTTCGTCGGAACCCCGGTTGCGGCAGGCGTGGCAGCGTCCGGCGCGGGTAGCCTGGTTCGAGGTTCGCCGGTCATTGTCGACCGGCGCTGACCTGCGGAAACTGCTGTCATTTCGGCCAGCTCACCGCCAAGCCAGGTCCGTTGCGCGGAAGCCGTAAAGCGGCGGAAACACCGGATATCTGGACCCGAAACATCCTTGTCGCACGATTGCGCGCAAACCCTTGTTGCGCCTTGTTGCGCAACGCAAGGAAGGACGTAACCGTGGCTGCCCAGCCCGAAAAGGATGCCGCGAGCACCTTGTGCGCGTACTGCGGCGTGGGCTGCGGAATGGTGTTGCAGGTCACAACCGATCCTCAAACGGGCAGACGTCACATTGCGAAGTCGGTTGGTCGTAAGTCACATCCGGCCAACTTCGGCCGGTTGTGCACCAAGGGCACGACCACTGCGGACCTGCTTGCCGCGCCGGGCCGAATGGAGTGGGCATACCTGCGCGATCGCGGCGAATCACTGGAGCCCGTCGACATGGATACCGCGATCACCCGGTCCGCCAAGCGGTTACGGGCGATCATCGACGAACACGGCCCGGACGCCGTCGCGCTGTATGTCTCCGGTCAGATGTCGCTGGAGGCCCAGTACCTGGCGAACAAGCTGACCAAGGGGTTCATCGGCACCAACCAGATCGAGTCGAACTCACGGCTGTGTATGGCCGGTGCGAGTTCCGGCTACAAGCTGTCCCTGGGCGCCGATGGGCCGCCCGGCTCCTATCAGGACTTCGAGCACGCCGACGTTTTCTTCGTCAGCGGTTCCAATATGGCCGACTGCCATCCAATCTTGTTCCTGCGCATGATGGACCGCGTCAAGGCCGGCGCCAAGCTGATCGTCGTCGACCCCCGCCGCACCGCGACCGCGGACAAGGCCGACCTATTTCTGCAGATCGCGCCCGGCTCAGATCTGGCACTGCTCAACGGCCTGTTGCATCTGATCGTCGAAAACGGGCATGCCGACCGCGATTTCATCTCCGAGTTCACCGAGGGCTGGGAGGCGATGCCAAGCTTCCTCGAGCAGTACACCCCGGACAAGGTCAGCGAAATCACCGGCATCCCGGCCGAGGACATCCGGACCGTGGCGCGGTGGATCGGCGAAGCCGCGAACTGGATGAGCTGCTGGACAATGGGACTCAACCAGACCACCCGCGGTACGTGGAACACCAACGCGATCTGCAACCTGCACTTGGCTACCGGCGCGATCTGCAAGCCCGGCAGTGGGCCGTTCTCGCTGACCGGACAACCGAACGCGATGGGCGGCCGGGAAATGGGCTACCTGAGCCCGGGCCTGCCCGGTCAGCGGTCGGTGATGTCGTCCGAAGACCGCGATTTCGTAGAGGACCAGTGGGGCATTCCGCGCGGGTCACTGCGCACGGAGGTCGGCACCGGCGTCATCGACATGTTCTCCCGCATGGCCGCCGGGCAGATCAAGGCATGCTGGATCATCTGCACCAATCCGGTTGCCACCGTGGCCAATCGGGCGACGGTGCTGGCAGGCCTGGAGAAGGCCGAGCTGGTGATCACCCAGGACTCCTTCCTGGGGACGGAGACGAACGAGTACACCGACGTCGCGTTGCCCGCCGCGCTGTGGACCGAGTCCGACGGGGTGATGGTCAACTCCGAGCGGAACCTGACCCTGTTCGAGCAGGTCGTCGAGCCTCCCGGCCAGGCGCTGCCGGACTGGCAGATCATCGCCCGGATCGCCTGCGAGATGGGGTTTTCGGATTCGTTCAGCTATGACCGCGCGGAGGACGTGTTCGAAGAGATCAAGCGGTTCTGGAACCCCGGGACCGGTTACGACCTGCGCGGGGTGAGCTACGCCCGGCTGCGCCGCACACCGCTGCAGTGGCCGTGCCCACCCGGCGCCAGCGGCCGCAACCCGATCCGCTACTTGAACGACGGTGCCAGCCAGACGCGGCTCGTCCGCGAGGACGGCCACGTGCCCCGGTTGGCGTTCCCGACCCCGCGCGGCCGCGCGGTTTTTTTCGCCCGGCCGCACCTGCCGCCGGCTGAGCTGCCCGACGACGACTACCCGTTCCTGCTCAACACCGGCCGTCTGCCCCACCAGTGGCACACCATGACCAAGACCGGCAAGGTCGCCAAGCTCAACAAGCTCAACCCGGGGCCGTTCGTCGAGATCCACCCCGACGATGCGGCCCGGCTGGGGGTCGTCGACGACGATCAGCTCGAAATCGCTTCCCGCCGAGGCCGAGCCGTCCTGCCCGCCGTGGTCACCGACCGGGTGCGGCCCGGCAACTGCTTTGCGCCCTTCCACTGGAACGACGCCTTCGGTGAATACCTCTCGATCAACGCCGTCACCAACGACGCCGTCGACCCGGTGTCGTACCAACCGGAATACAAGGCGTGCGCGGTCACCTTGACGAAAGCCGCTGTGGTCAAATCCAATTCGGACAAAGTCGGCACCCGCCTCGACGAGGGTCGAGAAATCGGCCTGCCGCAGGTCGACGCGCTTGCCGAAATTCTCGGTATGGCAGACGAACCGGCGCCGCAATTCGGTCCGCTCGGCCGCTCCTACTTGGCGGGACTCATAGCCGGGCTGCGTTCGGAAGCCGGACGCCGCACCGCCGGTGTTCCCACCCTGCCCCTGACCGCACCGTTCGACACCAGCACCCGGCTGTGGGTGGACGGCTTGCTCGCCGGGATCTTCGCCCGCACCGAGACGCCCCCATCAATCGGCGCACAAGGCGACCCTGCCCCGCAGGCGGAAGCGGCGCCCGAGCGGGCGCCCGTCGTGGTGTTGTGGGCGTCGCAGACCGGGAACGCCGAAGAACTCGCCGCCGATGTCGCCGCGCAACTGGGCCAGGCCGGGTTGCCGGTCGCGTTGCACGGCATGGACGACTTCCCGCCGGCCGACCTGCCGACCACGCGCGAGCTACTGCTCATCACCAGCACCACCGGAGACGGCGAGCCACCGGACAACGGCGCCGCCCTCTGGCGCGCGCTGTCGGCTGATGACGCACCGCGCCTGGAAACGACCCGCTATGCGGTATTGGCGCTGGGTGACTCCAACTACGACGACTTCTGCGGCCATGGACGCAAACTCGACGAGCGCCTGGCGGAGCTGGGAGCAACCCGCATCGTCGAGCGCGTCGACTGCGAACCCGATTATGAAAACACCGCGGCGAGGTGGCGCAGCGAGGTCTTGCAAGTGCTGACCCACACCACGGCTCTGGTCGGCGGACACGCCAAAGCGCCTACGGCACCTGGCCCGGCCCCGGTCCGGCTCGCGCCGCGCAGGTACACCAAGAAGCACCCGCTGGTCACCAGCCTGGTACACAATTTCACGCTCAGCCGGCCGCGATCGGCAAAGGACGTACGGCAGTTGGTGTTTGGCTTGCCCGAGGGGTCCATCAGCTACGAGGCGGGTGACGCCCTCGGGGTATGGCCGCGCAACTGCGACCGGCTGGTCGACGAATGGCTGGCGGTGACCGGACTGGACGGCGAGGCGGTCGTGAAGATCGCCGACCACGAGTCGACATCGTTACGAGGCGCACTCCAACACCGATTCGAGATCGCCCACCTCAGCCCGGACCTGCTTCGGTTCGTGCAGCAGCGCACTGGAGATGCGGAGCTGGCCGAGTTGTTGAAGCCGGAAAGCAAAGCCGCGCTGGCCGATTGGGCATGGGGCCGCCAGTCGGTCGACCTGCTTTCCGAGCTGCCGGTCGCCGCGTCCGTCGACGAATGGTTGACCGTACTCAAACCGCTTCAGCCGCGGCTGTATTCGATCTCGTCCAGCCCCAAAGCCCACCCTCGGGAAGTTCACCTCACCGTCTCGCCGGTGCGTTACAACTTTGCAGGTGTCCCGCGCCGTGGGGTGTGCTCCACCTACCTCGCCGACCGCTCCCCCGGCGACGAGATCGCCGTCTATGTGCAGGCATCCAGCAACTTTCGGCCGCCCACCGATCCGGACACGCCGATGATCATGATCGGTCCGGGCACCGGGATCGCACCCTTCCGTGGCTTCCTGCAGGAACGCCGCGCGCTCGGCCACACCGGACCCAACTGGCTGTTTTTCGGGGAACAGCACGCCGCCACCGACTACTACTACCGCGACGAGATCGAGCAGATGCGTGCCGACGGATTCCTCGCCGAACTGGACCTGGCCTTCTCCCGGGACCAGCGCGACAAGGTCTACGTGCAGCACCTGATGCGCAAGCGGGGCGCCCGGCTATGGCAATGGATGCAGGACGGGGCCCAGCTCTACGTCTGCGGCACCGCCGATCCGATGGCCAAGGATGTCGATAGGACACTCTGCGAGATCGCCGCCGAACAAGGGAAACTCGAACCCGACGCGGCGAAGGCCTACATCCAGTCGTTGCGCGCCGAGAAGCGCTACCACCGCGATGTCTACTAGTTAACGTCGAGATTGCCGCCAGGGCTGTGATTCGAGCCCCAACCACAACCGTGGTGGCAATCTCGACGCTGGCGGCGTCAGGCTCGTGAGTTCACGCGCGTGGGCTTGGTCCCGGGCAAAGCTCAGCACACGGCGCTGGGCGTCCCCCGAGTGGGCGAGGTTTCCCGGGTCGGCATCGCCTGCGGGTAGGGCACCCCGATAGGGCCGCCCATAGCCGAAATAGCTCGGCACTACAGCGGGGACGTATTGCGGCAGTTTCGGCAGGGCCGCCACAATCATTCCGTCTTGATCGAAGCTGTGGCGGGCGCAGGGTAGACCCCGTGCCCACACAAGTATGAGCCGGTGCGCGCGCCGAGCCTAACCACGGATAAAAGCCCCGAAAAGGGGTTGAATCGCGGGCGAGCAAAACCGATGCCATGCGCCCGCTGCCTCCCCGTGTCCTATAGTGGGGCTATGCAACAGGCCACGCAGCTGCGCTTTGTCCTCACGCGCCTCGCCCTGGAATGTTGTTGTTGTCGTTGCTGTTGAATCCTGACGCCGTCTAGCGCTCGCAGTAATCACCGCGCTCTGCCCCGCAAGCAGGTGGAACACCGATTCGCCCGGCGGTCGCAAGACTCGCGGTATTCGAAAAAAGTCTTTCAGGAAGATCAACCACCGATGACCGTGTTATCCATACGCAACCGGGCCTTGTCGCAGGTGGCGACCGTTGCCCGGGATGCAGACGAGGCCGAGCTTTTCGGAGAAGCCGAGATCGTTGGAGAAGACTGTAGATGAGCATCGCTGAAAACATCACGCAACTGATCGGAAACACACCGCTCGTCCGGCTGCGCAAAGTCACCGACGGTGCCGTGGGCGACGTCGTCGCCAAGCTGGAATCCTTCAACCCGGCCGGCAGCATCAAGGACCGCATCGGGGTAGCCATGATCGACGCGGCCGAGCAGGCGGGCCTGATCAAACCGGACACGATCATCCTCGAGCCGACGAGCGGGAACACCGGCATCGCGCTGGCGATGGTGGCCGCCGCCCGCGGCTACAAGTGCGTGCTGACCATGCCGGACACCATGAGCATCGAGCGGCGGATGCTGCTGCGCGCGTATGGCGCCGAGCTCGTCCTCACTCCGGGTGCCGAGGGCATGGCGGGCGCCATCGCCAAGGCCGAGGAGCTGGCCAAGACCGACGACCGGTATTTCATCCCGCAGCAATTCGAAAACCCGGCGAACCCGGCCGTTCACGCCGTGACGACCGCGGAGGAGGTGTGGCGCGATACCGACGGCAACGTCGACTTCTTTGTGTCCGGAATCGGCACGGGCGGCACCATCACCGGAGTCGCTCAGGTCATCAAGGAGCGCAAGCCGTCGGCGCAGTTCGTCGCCGTGGAGCCCATCGCGTCGCCGGTTCTGTCCGGTGGGCAGAAGGGACCGCACCCCATCCAGGGCATCGGAGCCGGGTTCATTCCGCCGGTGCTGGACCTGGGCCTGATCGACGAGATCATCACCGTCGAAAACGAAGATGCGCTCAACCTGGCCCGTCGGCTGGCCACCGAAGAAGGACTGCTGGTCGGCATCTCGTCGGGCGCGGCCGTTGCGGCCGCCCTGGAAGTGGCCCGCCGGCCCGAAAACGCCGGAAAGCTCATCGTTGTCGTGCTCCCCGACTTCGGCGAGCGGTATCTGAGCACGATCCTGTTCTCCGACCTGAGCGACTAGCCATGCTGACGGCAATACGACGCGACATACGGGCGGCCAGGGAGCGCGATCCGGCCAGACCGACCGCGCTGGAGGTCATCTTCTGCTACCCGGGCGTGCACGCGGTGTGGGGCCACCGGATCAGCCACTGGCTGTGGCGGCGTGACGCGCGGTTGCCCGCGCGGGCGTTGGCCGAGGTCACCCGCATTTTGACGGGCGTCGAGATCCACCCGGGTGCCGTGCTCGGCGGCGGCCTGTTCATCGACCATGCGACCGGCGTGGTGATCGGGCAAACCGCCGAGGTGGGCGAAGACGTGACGCTTTTCCACGGCGTCACCCTGGGCGGCACCGGCCGGGATATCGGGAAACGCCATCCCACCGTCGGTGATCGGGTGATCATCGGCGCCGGAGCCAAGGTTCTCGGCCCGATCAAGATCGGCGAAGACAGCCGGATCGGCGCCAACGCCGTCGTGGTCAAGGAGGTCCCGGCGAGCGCTGTGGTCGTCGGGGTGCCCGGCCAGATCATCAGCCGCGCCGGCCCGGCCAGGGGGGACGACTCCCTGCTCCCCGATCTGGTGGGCGTCAGCCTGCAATCCCTGCTCACCAGGGTGGCCAGGTTGGAAGGCAACAGCAACGGCGCACAACGCGACCGCGTGATCCGGCCGCCCGAAGCCGGGGTGTGGCATGGCGAGGACTTCTCCATCTAAGTCCCCAAGAATCTAAGCCCTGTGATCACGCCGTTCTCGGTGACGATCGCGGTCACCAGTTCGGGTGGAGTGACATCGAAAGCGGGGTTGAAGACAGCGGTCCCCTCGGGGGCGGTAGCGACTCCGCCAAGATGGGTGATCTCGCCCGCCGCCCGCTCTTCCACCACGATCTCGCGTCCAGTCGGGGTCGCGGGATCACGCGTCGACTCGGGCGCGACCACGATGAACGGAATGTCGTGCCGGCAAGCCGCCACGGCCAATGCATAGGTACCGATCTTGTTGGCGACCGAACCGTCCGCGGCGATTCGGTCCGCGCCGACGATCACGCAATCCACCCGTCCGGTGGCCATCGCCCACGCCGCGGCCGAATCGATCGTGAGGCGGTGCGGGATGCCGGCTTCGGCCAGCTCCCACGCGGTCAGCCGGGCTCCCTGCAGCAGGGGGCGCGTCTCGTCCACCAAGACGTCCTCGATTCGTTCGCGCTCATGCAGCACGCGCACCGCGCCGATGGCGGTACCGAACGCGGTCATGGCCAGTCGCCCCGCGTTGCAGTGGGTCAGAACGCGCAGCGGCCGATCGGGACACAACCGCTCGATCAGATCCGCCGCATGCGTCGCGGCAGCCCGGTTGACCTCGGCGTCCTCGGTCAACATCTGCAGGGCCTCGTCGAGCACCGCCTGGGGCCCCTGGGGCAGCTTGGCCAGCGCGCGCCGCACACCCCAGGACAGATTCACCGCCGTGGGCCGGGCCGAGGCGATCCGCGCGGCCTCCAGCTCAACCTTTTCGCGGTCCCCCGGATGCGCCAAAGCCGCTAACACCACCCCGAATGCGCCGGTCACCCCGATTAAGGGCGCTCCCCGGACCGCTAGGGTCTTGATCGCGTCGATGACTTCATCGACAGTCGCGAGCCGCAATTGTCGCAGCTCGTGGGGCAGCACGCGTTGATCGATGACCATCAGCACGCCATCGGTCCAGTTGATCGAGTCCACCGGTGACTTGGCCATATTCTCGGATCGCGACCCAACTGACACCACGAGAAACATTGAAACCAGCAAACCGGTCCCGCGGCCAGGTTTTGGCTGGGACAAACCGCTGGGACAAACCGTCGCCACACCTTCGCTAGCCGAGGGTGGCCGGGCTTCGAATGCTCTTCAGGGTGCGTTCATCTCGACAAGCGCTACGGTGATTTGACGCGCCAAGCCACTGACGGAGGTTCTGATGAGAGACTCCCGCACGCCACTGATCCCGGTCGCGATGTCCTCACCGAGTCTCAATCGTGGGGTCGGCTTCACTCGCGAGCAGCGTCGACAGCTCGGCCTCACCGGCCGGCTGCCGTCCGCCGTGCTCACGCTCGACGAACAAGCCGGCCGGGTATGGCATCAGCTGCAAGGCATGGCCACCGATTTGGGCCGTAATCTGCTGCTCGAGCAGCTGCACTACCGCCACGAACTGCTGTACTTCAAGGTGCTGGCCGACCATCTGCCGGAGCTCATGCCGGTGGTGTACACGCCCACCGTCGGGGAGGCCATCCAACGCTTCTCCGATGAATACCGTGGGCAGCGGGGGCTGTTTTTGAGCATCGACGGACCGGACGACATCGCCCCGGCCTTCTATACCTTCGGGTTGGGGCCCGGCGACGTCGACCTGATCGTGTGCACCGACGCCGAGGCGATCCTGGGTATCGGTGACTGGGGTGTGGGTGGCATCCAAATCGCCGTAGGCAAGTTAGCGCTCTACACCGCGGGCGGCGGCATCGATCCCCGCCGCTGCATCGCGGTGTCACTGGATGTCGGTACCGACAACGAACAGTTGCTGCAGGACCCGTTCTATCTGGGCAATCGCCACGCCCGGCGTCGCGGTGCCGAATACGACCAGTTCATCAAGCGCTACATCGAGATCGCCCACCAGCTTTTTCCGCGCGCGATCCTGCATTTCGAGGACTTCGGGCCGGCCAACGCGCGGATGATCTTGAACACCTACGGAAACGACTACTGCGTGTTCAACGACGACGTGCAGGGCACCGGCGCGGTGGTCGTGGCAGCCGTGTACGGCGGATCGCATGCCACCGGCATCCCGCTGCGCGACCAGAAAACGGTGGTGTTCGGCGCCGGGACCGCCGGGATCGGTGTCGCCGATCAGATCCGCGACGCGATGGTCGCCGACGGCGCCACCGTCGAGCAGGCCAACTCGCAGATCTGGCCGATCGACAAGCAGGGCCTGCTCTTCGACGACATGGAGGACCTGCGCGACTTCCAGGTGCCCTACGCGAAGAACCGCCATCAGCTGGGCGTGGCCCCCGGGGATCGGGTCGGACTGCTCGACGCGATCAAACTGGCCTCACCCACCCTGCTGCTTGGCTTCTCAACGGTTCTCGGCGCGTTCACCCGCGAGGTCGTCGAGGCGATGACGGCATCCTGCGAACGACCGATGATCTTCCCGTTGTCCAACCCGACCTCACGGATGGAGGCCATGCCGGCCGACGTGCTGGAGTGGTCGAATGGCCGCGCACTGGTTACCACCGGCAGCCCGGTCGCTCCCGTGCAATACGACGGGATCACCTACACCATCGGCCAGGCCAACAACGTGCTGGTGTTCCCGGGAATCGGGATGGGCATCATCGTGGCCGGCGCCCGGCTGCTAACCCAGCCGATGCTGCATGCAGCGGCGAAAGCTATTGCACAACAGGCTAATCCGACGAGCCCCGGCGATTCCCTGTTGCCGGATGTGCAGGACTTGTGCGCCATCTCGAGGGCCGTCGCCGAGGCCGTGTATCACGCCGCCGTCGAAGACGGGGTGGCGACCAAGACCCATGACGACGTCGCACAAACCGTGCGCGACACCATGTGGCACCCGGATTACGAGTAACACCGGGCTTACGACTAAGCGGGCCCAGCCGGGTCGTTCGGGTGCGGGGTCAGGGGCGTCACCTGATCGGTACGCCAGACCCTTAGCGGCATCGAGGCCAGCACCTGCTCGAGTTGATGCTCGTCTGCGGCGGCGAACAGGCCGAGGGTGCGCCATTCGCCCGGTTGCAGCGGCGGGCGCCACAGGCGCAGCAGGTGTCCCTGCGCGGCCAGTTCGCGGGAATGCGCGGCCTCCCGCGCCCGGACGTCGTCGACCGTTTCCGGTGGCGTTCCCTCCGGAACATGCGTGGTCATAGTGACCAGAAATTCCATGAAGCCTCCTGAAAATGTAGTCGCCAACTTCGGGTTGCTGTCCTCGCTTTGAACGGAGCTGGGTACGTGGGCCGGCGCACCCCGACTACCCTCGCACTAGGCGGTCTCTTTGGCAGCGCCGGGGCTGACCTCATCGAGCGGCCCACCAAGGAGACCTAGATTGACCGCCAGCGCCACACCCAACCAAAGGGTCGCGATCATCACCGGCGCGTCCCAGGGCATGGGGGCCGCGATGGTTGACGCCTACCGCGAGCTGAACTACGCGGTGGTGGCGAACTCGCGTTCGATCACCCCCTCGGACGACCCGGCCGTGGCCGCGGTCGCGGGCGACATTGCCGAACCCGCGACCGCCGACCGCATTGTGCAGACGGCGGTGGAGCGGTTCGGCAGGGTGGACACGCTGATCAACAACGCCGGTGTCTTCGTCTCGAAGCCTTTCACCGAGTACACCGTGGCGGACTACGAGTTCGTCATGTCAGTGAATCTGACCGGCTTTTTCCACATCACGCAACGCGCGATCGCGCGAATGCTCGCCCAAGGCGAAGGTGGGCACGTGATCAACGTGACGACCAGCCTGGTCGAACAAACAGACTCGAGGATCCCCGCCGGGCTGGCCGCGCTGACCAAGGGAGGCCTGGCAGCAGTCACCAGATCGCTGGCAATTGAGTACGCGCACAATGGAATCCGCGTCAATGCCATCTCCCCCGGCCACATCGCCACTCCGATGCATGCCGACGACGACACCACGGCCCTGGCCGCCATGCATCCGCTGGGGCGGATGGGTTCGCTGGCCGACATCGTCGAAGGGATTCGGTATCTGGAGGCCGCGACGTTTGTCACCGGCGAGATTCTGCACATAGACGGCGGCCAAAGCGCCGGGCATTAAGACCTGATACCGCTCGCGCTTTCCCGCCCTGGCCATGCCGGGTCAGTCGAGCAACGCGTCGCAGCGAACGATTGCGCTGAGATTGGTCATCCGGCGCCGGGCGGCCGAAGACCGAGAGCATCCAGAAGTTCCTCGCGCCCCCACGGCCGGCTGGTTGCGGCGTCGGGAGCCTCTCTCAGTTCTTCGCCTCGATCGCGAAGCCCGAACCGGTTCCGCAGTTTTCGGCTCAACCCCCGAAGGCTTCCGAGGGGAACGGGGAGGTACAGCGACGCTTTGTGGCGCTCGGCGTCAGCCCGGCGCGCCGGGTCGCCTGCGTGGTCCGGATTGCCTGAATGCCCCGGGGGGGAGGGAATCAGCGGATTGGTTGCGTGGACGGCCTCGGCTGCGGTTGCCGTCGGCAAGGCCGGTTCCGGGGTCACCGCGGAAGCCAAGGCCGACGGGGCCGACGGAGCGGCCAGGCCGCCCATGGCGCCCATGACCCCGGGACCGCCGCCACCACCGACCCCCCAAACCGGGCCGGCCCCGGCGGCCCCGCCGTAGCCGAGCGGCCAGCCGCTAGGACCGCCGACGGCACTGGCGCCATCGCCGAGACCGGCACCACCGGGCCAGCCGGCCGCAGCGGCAGCAGCGGCGGACTGGGCGCCGGTGGCCCTGGCCCCTTCATCGCCGCCACCCGCCTCGGCGACCCCGCCGGTCCCGCCGCCGGTGTTAGTCGCGCCTGCGGCGCCATGCCCGCCACCGTCACCGGCCGAGAGGCCATTACCGCCGCCGGGCGCGCCGCCACCGTTTCCTTGCGCACCGGCGCCGGCGCCGCCAGCTACCCCGCCGTCGTGCACACCGAGCCCACCGGCCCCGACCGTGCCGCCGCCGGCAGGGGTGGGCAAGCCGGTGAGGCCGTGTTGTCCGCTGGCGCCGGCGCCTTCCTCCGCGCCGCCGTGCCCAGCCCCGCCGATGCCGCCATGCGAGGCGCCGGACGCACCGGCGCCACCGGCCGCGTGGTGGTGCCCGCCGGCACCCGCGCCGGCGTTGCCGTTGCCGTTTCCGTTGCCGTGGTGATTTGGCAGCACGCGATTGCCGCCGGCGCCGCCGTTGCCGCCGTGCTGCCCGCTCGCCCCGGCACCGCCCGCACCACTACCGGTGCCGCCGCGCCCACCATTTCCACCTTGCAGGCCACCTCCCCCGCCGTTGACGCCGGGGCCGACATGTTTCCCGCTCACACCGCCGCCTGCAGCACCACCCTTGCCGCCGCCGGCGGCGGCAGCGACGGACCCCGCGATGTGCCCGTTGGGGTTGCCACCCGTGGCTCCCGGTGCGCCACCCCCACTCGCCGTGCCCTGCGCCGTCTCCACATGCGCGGCGTTGGCAGCCTCGGTACTGGCATACGATCCCGCGCCCGCGCGCAGGGCCTGCACAAACCGGTCGTGAAACGCCGCCGCTTGGGCGCTGGCGGCCTGATAGGCCTGCGCGTGCACGCCAAACATGGCCGCGATGAGCTGCGACACATCATCGCCGCCCGCGGCGAGCACTCCCGCGATCGGCGCCGCCGCGGCCGCGTTGGACGTGTTTATCGTCGAACCAATCGCGGCCAAATCCCCGGCCGCCGCCGCCACCATCTGCGGCGTAGCGATCACATACGACAAAGGCCAGCTCCTAGCCCCGGCTGCGGACGAAACGCTTCATCGACCCACGTTGCCCCGGATTGTATCGCCGTCAGGAATAGAGATCCTAGGATTCAGGCAATCGACTGCTGTACCGCGATTCCGTGGCCGAATTTGCCCGCGAGTCGGCCAGCACCCGCGGCCCGTAAACGCTGCCGGATGCGCAAGACAGCGACGTTTGCATCGAGCTGGGCCGCGCCGCGGTCATCCGCTCGACCGGACAGCCGCCGCACTTTTGAGGAGATCTCAAAGAGCTAGTACCCGAAGGCATTTCGACGTTCTTACGGTACAGACGCTGGAGCGTGCCGAGAGAGCCCTGACCCAAAGTCAGCTTGCTCCCCCGCCTGGACTCGAACCAGGAACCTGTCGGTTAACAGCCGAATGCTCTGCCAATTGAGCTACGGAGGACCGCTCGATCCACACCAATTTAGGCGCAGATCGCTGGACGACTCTAGCGTACTGGCATAGCAAGGCCCAACCAAAGGCCAACTAGCGGCAACCGGAGGCCTTAGCGGCGCGCACCCGGGTGTGTGAGGCAGGATGGAGCCATCCGCACCACAGTCCGGGAGGGACGCTTTGATCGGGTATGTCTTCGTGCTTGGGGTGGGTTACGTGCTGGGCACTAAGGCCGGACGTCGCCGATACGAGCAGATTGCCGGCACCTATCGCGCCCTTACCAGCAGTCCCGTGGCCAAGTCGATGATCGAAGGGGGGCGTCGCAAGATCGCGAATCGGATCTCCCCCGATGCGGGATTTGTGACCCTGACCGAGATCGACGACGAAACGGCCATCGTTGAGCGCCCAGTTGAGCGCCGCGTTCAGCACCCCGTCGAGCAGCAAGCGAAGACCGCGAACTGAGCCCACCGGCACTTCATGCGGTCAGATCGTCGCCGCTGGCCTGCTCCAGGAGGCTGCGCCGATAGGCCTCCATCGCGACCAGGTCGCCGAACAGCGCGTGATACTCGTCGCCCTGTTCTATCGGCGACATGCGCTGCAACTTGGACTTCACCTCGGCGATCTGGCGGCCCATCCACACCTCCTGCAGACGAGCCAGCACGCCGGCGATATAGCGCGGCAGTTTCTCGTCATCCGCCTGGATCGCCTCAACCCCCAGCTCGTGGATCAGGCCCGCGGTCAACGCCGACGTGGTCCGCTGCCGCACCGCGTCGATCCATTGCGCTCCGGTGACGCCGGCCGAGGTGCCGCCCGCAGCGTCGATGGCAGCGCGGACGGCGGCGTACCCGGGGTGGGTGAAGCTCTCGACGGTCAGCGCGTCGAACACCGGGCCGGCAAACGCCGGGTACTGCAAGGCCGACTTGAGTGCCTCGCGCTGTGGCCACAGGGTCGGGTCACGCGGGTCGGGACGGGCGGCGCCGGGTTCGGCCGGGGTGGCGTCGGCAAGCTCGGGCGTGAGCCGGCGGGAGGCTTTGGATCCGGAGCCGCCCCGGTTCGGGTGGTGGGACCTTTTGGCCTCGCTGCGCACCCGCTCGATGACCTGCGCGACGTCGGCCCAACCAACCCAGCCGGCGAGCTGCCGGGCGTACTCGTCGCGCAGCGTGGAGTCCTTGATCTGACCCACCATGGGTACGCAGCGGCGTAGCGCGGCCACCCTGCCCTCGGCGCTGTCCAGGTCCATCTCGGCGATCGCGGTGCGGATCGCGAACTCGAACAACGGAGTTCGCCGCGCCACCAGGTCTCGCAGCGCGCCGTCACCGGATTTCAGCCGCAGGTCGCAGGGGTCCATGCCGTCCGGGGCGACCGCGACGTAGGACTGGCCCGCCAGGTTCTGCTCACCGTCGAAGGCCTTGAGCGCGGCGGCGCGACCGGCTGCGTCGCCGTCGAAAACGTAGATCAGTTCGCCGCGAAAGAAGTTGTCGTCCATCATCAGCCTGCGCAGCATCGCCAGGTGCTCGTCGCCGAACGCGGTGCCGCACGACGCGACGGCGGTGCTGACCCCGGCCTGATGCATCGCCATCACGTCGGTGTAGCCCTCGACGACAACGGCCTGATGCCCCTTGGCGATGTCACGTTTGGCCAAGTCGATGCCGAACATCACCGACGACTTCTTGTACAGCAGCGTCTCGGGCGTGTTGACGTATTTGGCTTCCATCGTGTCGTCGTCGAACAGCCGCCGGGCCCCGAACCCGATCACCTCGCCGGCCGAGGTCCGGATGGGCCACAGCAGCCGGCGGTGAAAACGGTCCATCGGGCCGCGGCGCCCCTGCCGGGACAGGCCCGCGGCCTCCAGCTCGTTGAACTCAAAACCCTTGCGCTGCAGATGTTTTGTCAGCGAGTCCCAGCCCGACGGCGCGAAACCGCAGCCGAAGTGACGGGCGGTGTCGGCGTCGAAATTCCGCTCCGTCAGGTACTGGCGAGCGGGTGCGGCCTCGTCGGACTCCAGCGCCGCCGCGTAGAAGGCCGCCGCGGCCGCGTTGGCGGCGATGAGCCTGCTGCGACTGCCGCGGTCGCGCTGCACGCTGGTGGCCGGGCCGGTGTAGTTGATCGTGTGGCCGATCCGGTCGGCGAGCAGTTCCACCGCCTCGACGAAGCTGACGTGTTCAATCTTCTGGACGAACGCGTAGACGTCGCCGCCTTCGCCGCAGCCGAAGCAGTGGAAGTGGCCGTGGTTCGGGCGGACATGAAACGACGGCGACTTCTCGTTGTGGAACGGGCACAGGCCTTTGAGCGAATCGGCGCCGGCGCGCCGCAACTGGACGTAGTCGCCGACGACCTCCTCGATGCGGACCCGCTCGCGGATGGCGGCGATATCGCGATCGGGAATCCGTCCGGCCATCGGCTCAGTCTAAATCGCCGGGTTCGGCCGCCCGCCCGGGCCGCAAACCGCGTCGACATGGCGCTGGACACAAGCCCGAAGTCAGTGTGGGTATCTTCGGCGCCCCGCCCCCGAAGTGTGTTCAGCTAGCCGGGCCGATGACGCCGCACGCGATCCGTTCCATGGCCATATCGGTGCCTTCGGTGCCATGGATCATGAGCGCGGTCTTGTTACCCGCGAGCAGTTCATCCCTGGTGAAAGCATCGGTCGTGGTCACCAGGTACCCGGACCCGTCCTGGCGGACCTCAAACAGGGTGAGGTCGCCGCTTTCGGGCTTTCCGGTATGTCCGGGCGCCTGGTAATGGCCGCCGGCGGACAAGAAGTTGCCGGGCGCGCCGCCCGTGGGGGCAACCGAGTTGGGTTCACATTTGCCGATCTCGTGGACGTGCATGCCGTGGAATCCGGGAGCCAGGATGCCGGCGGCAACCGTCTTCACGGTGACGGTGACGTAGCCGCCGGTGAAATCGAAGGTCGCCGTGGCGACGGGCTTGCCGTCTGGCGTTTTCAGTTGGGCGGTCAGCGATTCGCCACCGGGCGCCGGGCTGCTCGCCGGGGCGCCCGACGACCCGCTCTGAACCGCGGGCGTGGTGCCCGGTTGGTTGCTCGCGTGCTGAGGTGAGCTGCAGGCGTTGACGGCGACGAGGGGAAGCAGCAAGGCGGCTCGAAATGGCCAGGCGGTCAGTTTGATCATGTCGGGCAGCCTAACTCCGAGTTCTGTCAAGGGCTCATCTGGCGCGCGTCGATGCGCTCTAGTCGCCCCTCGGTATACGAGGCGATCTGATCTACCACGACCCGCCACCGGGCGCCGTCGTCAGCGGCCGCGGTGAACATCGCGGCGTAGACCGGATCGAGCGTTCGGGGTGCCCCGGAGTGCAGCCAGTGTGCTACCCGGTGGATACGTTCGCGCTGCCGCGCCTGGGTTTCCAGATGCCGTGGGTCCGACATGATGAATTGCAGCGCAAGGATTTTCAGCACGGCGACCTCGCCGCGCACCAGGTCGGGCACCTGCAGGTCGGCCTGGTAACGCACCAGCGGACCCGGGCCGGCCGCCGCACGCGTGGTCGCGATCGCGGCCGACGCGAACCGGCCCACCAGCTCACTTGTCAACCGCTTGAGCGCGACCGCTGCTGCCAGCGTGGCGTCGTACTTACCGACGGCGGCAACCACCGGCAGCTCCGACAGCCGGTGCGCGGCCGCCATCAATTCGTCGGCACTGACCCGGCAGAATTCGCTCTCCCCCAGTTTGGCCAGCGCGGCCGCTTCGTCGTCGTCGGCGAGCACCCGCAGGTCGATGCGTTCGGAGACGACGCCGTCCTCGACGTCGTGCACCGAATAGGCGACATCGTCGGCCCAGTCCATCACCTGCGCTTCCAGGCACGTCCGATCCGCCGGTGCGCGCGTGCGAACCCACGCCGCCGCGGCACGGTCATCGTCGTAAAACCCGAACTTGCCTCGCCCGGCACTGCGGGGCCACGGATACTTTGTGACCGCGTCCAACGATGCGCGGGTCAGGTTCAGACCAGCGCTATTTCCCTGTGCATCAAGTACTTTGGGCTCAAGGCTGGTCAGGATCCGGAAATTCTGGGCATTGCCCTCGAAGCCGCCGTAGCCGGCTGCGACCTCGTCGAGCGCCCGCTCGCCGTTGTGCCCGTACGGCGGATGGCCGATGTCGTGGGCCAGGCCGGCCAATTCGACAAGATCGAGGTCGCAGCCCAGCCCGATCGCCATTCCCCGCCCGATCTGGGCAACCTCCAGCGAGTGGGTGAGCCGGGTGCGCGGAGTATCGCCTTCACGGGGTCCAACCACCTGCGTCTTGTCCGCCAGCCGTCGCAGCGCGGCGCTGTGCAACACCCGGGCCCGATCCCGGGCGAAGTCGGTGCGGTGCTGGCCTTCGCTACCAGGCAGACCCGCCGTCTTCGGCCCTTCGATTACCCGCCGCTGACGGTCGAAGTCGTCGTAGGCGTCTTGCTGATTCTGCGTCACCGTCTTAGTCACCGACGCTCAGTCTGCCAGGATTGGCCCCGACGGGTCCGCCCCATATGCCCGTGGCCCCGCAGCTTCGCGGGGCTAAAACTGAGTGCCCGCCTTGCCCCCTCTCCGTCCCCCACAAGCGGGCGGTACCCCCAGCGCGGCTGGCGGCGCCCCCACCTCGGGCCCAGCGGGCCCGCATCGTCGGCGGGCTAAATTAACTTATGCGCACCGCCCGCCTGCTTGGCGCGATCCTGACGATCCTGACCGCTGGGCTGCTACTTGCTCCACCGGCCGGCGCGGAACCACCGTTCCGGCTGTCGGGTTACATCACCGACAATGCGGGCGCGCTATCGGGAACCGGTCGCGCCACGGTGAGATCGGCCATCGACAGGCTCTACGCGGATCGCCACGTCCGGCTGTGGGTGGTCTACGTTGACGACTTCTCCGGGCAGAGCGCGGTGAACTGGGCGCAACGCACCATGCGCGCCAGCGAATTGGGTGACTACGACGCGCTGCTGGCCGTAGCCACCACGGGCCGCGCCTACGCATTCCTGGTTCCGTCCACGGTGCAGGGCGTCACCGGGACTCAGGTGGACAACCTGCGCCACGATCAGATCGAACCCGCGCTACGCGACGGCAACTGGAGCGGCGCGGCACTCGCCGCGGCCAACGGCCTCGACAGGTCGTCGAGTTCGTCCGGCCGAGTGCTGCTGCTGATTGCGCTCGGCGTCATCGCTGCCGCCGTGGTGGTCTTGCTGGTTGTCATGCGCTATCGCACCCGGCGACGGCGCGCCGCCGAATTGGCCGCGGCACGCCGAGTCGACCCGACGGATCCGAATGCGCTGGCCGCGGTGCCGCTCACCGCCCTGGACGACCTGTCACGATCGAAGGTGGTGGAGGTGGACAACGCGGTGCGCACCAGCTCCAACGAGCTCGCGCTGGCGATCGATGAGTTCGGCGAACGACGGACCGAACCCTTCAGCACGGCGGTGAACAACGCCAAAACGGCGCTGTCCCAGGCCTTCGAAGTGCGCCATCAACTCGACGACGGCACGGCCCTGGCGCCGGCGCAGCGCCGCGAGCTACTCACCCGGGTGATCGTGTCGGCGGCGCGCGCCGACCGTGAATTGGATGCGCAAACCGAGGCGTTCGAGAAGCTGCGGGATTTGGTGATCAATGCCCCGTCACGGCTCGATGCACTGACCGGGCAATATGTCGAACTCACCGCGCGCATCACACCGGCAGAACAGCGACTGGCCGAGCTGCACAACGAATTCGACGCTGCGGCATTAGTTTCGGTGTCCGGCAATGTCGCGGCCGCCAAGGAGCGGCTGGCGTTCGCCGACCGCAACATCAGCGCGGCCCGTGATCTGGCGGGCAAGGCGGTGAGCGGACGGCAGACCGGTTTGGTGGATGGCGTGCATGCCGCCGAGTCGGCGCTCGGGCAAGCGGGTGCGCTGCTGGACGCCGTGGACAACGCGGCCGACGACATCCGGCACGCCATCGCGTCGTTGCCGTCGGTCATGACCGACATCCAGACCGGCATCAAGCGTGCCAACGAGCAGCTGCAGAAGGGACAGGGCACCAGATCCCCGCACACCGGCGATCTGATCGCTGCCCGCGACGCGGCCGCCAGGGCCGTCGACGGCGCCCGCGGCTCCGCCGATCCGCTGGGGTCATTCGCCCAGCTGACCAAGGCCGACGCGGACCTCGATCGGCTGCTATCCACGGTGGCCGAAGAGCAGGCGACCGCGGAGCGGCTCAACCGCTCACTCGAACAGGCGTTGTTTACCGCCCAGGCGCGGGTGCGCGGGGTCTCGGACTACATCGACACCCGTCGCGGCAGCATCGGCGCCGAGGCTCGGACTCGGCTCTCCGAAGCGAAACGACACCTCCAAGCCGCACAAGATAAGAAGTCGACCAACGTGGCCGAGGCGATCGCCTACGCGAACGCGGCGTCGACGCTGGCTGCCAACGCGCAATCGCTCGCGAATGCGGACGTTCAATCGGCTCAGCGTGCCTTGGCGCGGCGCGAGTCCAGCGATAGCGGCGCGATGATCGGCGGAATCATCATCGGCGACTTGCTGAGCGGAGGCATGCGAGGCGGGTTGGGCGGCTGGAGAGGCGGGTTTGGCGGCTGGAGCCCCACGTCCTTTGGTGGGTCCTCATCCGGCTCATCGCCGGGGTCGGGAGGTGGCGGCTTCGTGGGTGGCGGAGGCCGATTCTAAGCGCCAAAGCACGGCTCTAAGCGGCCAAAATGCTGCCAAAATGCGCCTGCCCGCGGGTACCTGGTGGTACCCGCGGGCAGGCATCCGTTACTTACGTTCGGGCGTGAGCACCGTCTGGCGGTGCACCGCCGCGAACCCCTCCTTGGTTAGGCCCGGCCTTGGTCAGCCCCAGCTGGAGCCAACGGCGCTGTCGGTGCTGGCCATGTTGCTGCCGGCGCTTTGCACCTTCTGGCCGTGAGCGTTGGCCTGCTCGTAGATCACCTGGAAGTTACGACCCAACTGGGTGATGAACTCCTGGCAAGCCACCGAACCGGCGCCGCCCCAGAAGTCACCGGCAGCAAGCACATCGCGAACGATGGCCTGGTGCTCGGCCTCCAATGATGCGGCCTGGGCGCGAATCAGGGCGCCGTGCGCGTCGACGTCGCCGAACTGGTAGTTAATGGTCATGTTTAGGCTCTCCTAATTTTGAAAGTGATTGGGCAGCAGTAGTTTTGGACTATTTATCGGAAGGCTAGGTGCTGAGGATCTGCTGCGAAGCCTGCTCTTGCTGCTCGTAGTTGTTGGCGTCACGGACCAGCCCGTCGCGCACACCGTGCAGCATGTTGACGATGTTGCGGAAGGCCTGATTCATCTGACCCATGGTGTCGTAGGAGGTCGCCTCGGCCATACCACTCCAGCCCGAGCCAGAGATGTTCATCGAGGACGCCCACATCCGGCGAGCCTCGTCCTCGACCGTCTGGGCGTGAGTCTCGAAACGCCCGGCCATCGCCCGCATCGCGTGCGGGTCGGTCATAAAGCGTGCCATGTTGCCTGTCTCCCTCTATTACCTGGATTTCTTACCTGGATTTGCCAAAACAGATCGGCTGTCGTAATTGTCGGTTACCGCGGAGTACCGACGTGCCGATCATGGGTAAAACGCCGACAGTCTTCCACCTCTCTCTCAACCGGCCGCCGGAGAATGCGGCACTACGCTGCTGTTGCGGGGCACATCGAAGCGAGGTTCAGCCTCGGCTTCCCACTGGCCCCACTCTCCCCACTCATCCCATTCGTCCACGCCCGCGGCGGCCGGATCCGCATTCGCCGCCTCGACGGCGGCGGCATCGGCGTCGGCACCCTCTTCGGGCTCCGGTGCCCAGTGGTCGTAATCATCCGGCGGAACGGCGACACCCCAGCTGAGCGGAACCGTCAACCCGCCGAGCATGCCCGACTCGCCCCGCTTTGCGGACACGGCATCGTCCGGCAAGGGCGGACCAAGAGGCAAAAGCACGCTTTTCCCCTTCCAGAACCGATTCCAATAGATCCACGCTCAGCGACGATTACTCGCCACCAAGCACTTTGCATGGTAACCACACTCCGGTTAACAATATCCCGGATTTGCACGATTTTCTTCGTGGTTTCAACCCGTTCACTACCCAAGAATGTTCCCTCATCGGAGGCGTCTTGTGAAGTTGCTCGGCGCCCGCGGCTCAGGGCGGCCGAGCCGCGGGCACGAAAACCGTGATGAGCAGCGCGTTCGGCGGGCTTTACAGGGGTCGTTCGGCGATTTTGGATTCAGCAGATCCCGCTGGGAACCCCGCGGGTGGGTGTGGTCTCCTGGACCGGCATCGTCTGCGGATAGGGCACCCGATAGGGCAGTCCCCGCCCAAAAGTCCCCAACGCCACGTTGGGCACACACTGGGTGAGTTTCGACAGTTGGCGCGCCGGATGGTCCAGATTGGGTATTGACGGGTTGGGCGGCACCGCGAAATTGAATGCCGACGTCATGTCCTTGGTCACGCTGGCCCGCCAAGGGGTGAGGTTGGGCACCGGCACCCCGAACCGCTTGCCGATCAACTGCAGCTGCGAGGTGTGGTCGAACTGGTCGTGTGCCACCAGCCCGCCGCGGCTGTACGGAGAAATGACGAAGCAGGGTACGCGAAAACCCAAGCCGAGCGGCCCGCGGATGCCGCCGGAGCCGGCGACCTTGTTGATGTCAACAGTATTGGGAATCCATTCGCCGGGTGTGCCCAGCGGCGCCGTGGGCGGTGTGACATGGTCGAAAAAGCCACCGTTTTCGTCGTAGGCGATGATCAGTGCGGTCTTTTCCCACACCGCCGGATTGGAAAGCAACATCCTGAGCAGAGTCACGATCGTGACGGCGCCCACGGCCAACGGGAATGAGGGGTGCTCGGACTGCAGGGTCAACGGGACAATCCACGAGACCGCCGGCAGCTTATTGGCCGTGACGTCGGCAAGGAAGTCGAGGGGGTAGGTCGGGGCAATGCCGTAGCGGGCCAGGTCTGACGTCGGGTTCGCCGCCGCGGCGAAACTGCCCACGTATCCGTTGCGGCTCAAGGTGGTGTCGTTGATCGGCCCCAGTGTCTTGTTGTTGTACACCTTCCAACTGATGCCGGCGTCGCTGAGGTTCTGTGGCATGAGGCGCCAGGTGAACTTCGCCTTGGGCTGGATACTGGGTTCGACGATCTGGGGCCCACCTTGGGTGCCGTCGGGGTCGACCGAGCCGCTGATCCAGTACAACCGGTTGGGCATGGTCCCGGCCAACAGCGAACAATGGTATTTGTCGCAAATCGTGAACGTATCGGCCAGCAGATAGTGGATCGGAATGTCCTGGCGCGCGTAATAACCCATTACCGCCGGGGTATTGGCAGGGGATTCGACCAGCGACTGCGTCGCCAGCCAGCCGTCGTTGTTGCCGTTGTTCCATGACCCGTGCTCTTGAATCCATTGGTGGCCGGGATCGTTGATGCACTCGCCGACGCCCAGTGGCCCCCTGGTGGTGTCGATGCGGTAGGGGATCGTGACGCCGGCGGGGTCGAGCGCCTGTGTCATCGGGTTCCAGCCCTTTTGCTGGAATAGCGGCGTGGAAGTATCGAACCCATCGACACCGGAGAGCGTCCCGAAGTAGTGATCGAATGACCTGTTCTCCTGTAAGCACAACACGATGTGCTCGATGTCGGTCAAATGACCCGAACAAGGCCCCGCCCCATAAGCCTTTTCGATCACCGGACCGGCCAGGGACATTAACGCCCCAGCGCTCGTGGCGGCGGCCGCTTTGGCCAAGAATTGCCGACGCGTCATTCCGTCGATCGAGTCGCCGCTCAACTGCGCGCCCTTTCTGCGGGGCTGCTCGTTCGCATTTCAGATCACGGTATAGTTACGACGCTGGTCCGCCGCGACACGCCGACCGGCGTGTCGGGCCCGGAATCAGCCATCGGCGGGTACTGGGACCGTTCTTACGACCGCCGGCTGTGGCCAAACGATTTTGTGGGATTCTCTGCACGGGCTTTGCTCGCGCAATTCCACGGCTCCCGGGCTCTTGCGACGATCACCGGCGGACAGCGCTTCGGCGGCTAGCAGTGCGCGGGCACTGGCGGGGGTGAGCCCCGACGTTGGGACGCACCGCGGCTGTTTCGGCGGACGCTTGGGCCGCTCAGGTCTCAGTTCTCGAGCCGTCGCGGGACGGGGCGCGGCAGCACAATTATGTAATTTCATTTTCTCATCGATACCTAAGAAACCCCAGGAAGTTCTAATGAAGCCCAGCAAACCCTAATAAATTCCCTTTCCAGGTGCGTCGAGGCCTGCGGTTCACCAGTATATGCCCTGGTCACCGAGCTATTATCGGGCTGTGATTGATCGGGCACCTACGGCCAGCGGTCTTATTCACGACTCAGAAATGGGTGATCCGCCAGCAGCTTTTCCCATTTTCAAGATGGCTCCGTGTGCCCGAACTTCGGCAGCCGATAAATGGCAAATTCGTTTCGTGATTGGGGTACGAAACCCCGCAAAAGACAGGTACCGTCGGTGCTCATGTGGTGCACGGTGCTGGTGTTAGCTTTTGTGGCGACAGTGGATCCTGTGCGGCTTGGGGCCAGCGTTCTTTTGTATTCGCGGCCTCGCCCGGTGCCGCACCTGGCCGCGTTCTGGCTCGGCGGCCTGACAACAAGCGCCGTTCTGGGTCTGGGTGTGCTGTTCGGGCTGCGCGATGTCGCGCTCGGAGCCATCCACCGAGTGCAACTCTCCACCGCCAGCTCCACCGCCGGCCACGTTCAGATTGCAATAGGTGTGCTGGCACTGTTGATCGCGGCTCTCGCGGTTGGCCTTTCGCCGCGCCAGCGGGGGCGGCTAGCCTTTCCCGGCCCCTCTCACCTGCAGGCGCCGCCGACCGCATTCTCCAGGTTGTCGACGCGTGCCCACGATGCCTTGCGGACCAAACCGCTGTGGGTGCCGTTCGTCCTCGGTATGGGATTGCTGACCGACTTCAGGTACTTGGCGGCGCTGACCGCCATTTTGGCCTCGGGGGCCGCTGCCGGCACCCAAATCGGCGCGGCCGGGGTGTACAGCGTGATAACGCTGGCGTTCATCGAGATCCCCCTCGTCAGCCAGCTGGCGGCGCCGGTGCGGACCGGGGAGGTCATGTTGTGGGTACGCGACTGGGTGATTGCTCGCCGACAGCAGGTTCTCGCCGTGATGATCGCCCTGCTGGGAGTTGTCCTTATGACGGCGGGCATGGGCCACGTCTGAGTTCCCTCATGAAATGCCGACCCATGAAACGCCGAATGGCGGTACACACGTGTTACCCGCGCCCGTGACAGCTGGCTGGCCCCAGCGATAGCCTTATCCGACGCCGGTCCGCGGCACCACGCTGGGCCGGTTCTGCAGCACATGCGGACTGGCCCCACCGCGGCCCATCGGCCCGCCGGGCATCCCACCACCGGCGCCCGCACCCATCGGCATCGGCATCATCGGCATCCCACCACCCGTGGAAGCCCCAGCCGCCCCGGCCGTCGCGGCCATCTCGGCAGCGGGCGCACCGGCCGCACCCAACCCCGACATTGCCGAACTGCCCATGTGCGCCGGCACCGATCCCTGCCAGGTCGGGGGCACCGACATCGCCCCCACCAACCGCGCGTTACCCAATCCCCCCGCCACGCCCGCACCCAGGCCACCCAGGCCACCAGCGCCGCCCATCGGCTTCATCCCAGACAGGGCATCACCGGCCATCTTGGGCCCATCGGCCGCCACATCGCCCACCGTCGCTGCGTGCGCCAGGCCGGCCGAGCCCGAATTCGCCATCTGCATCAGCGACATCATCGGCGACATCATCATGCTGGCCGGGTACATCCCGATCTGCGCCACCTGCGTCAAGTCCGACAACGGCAGCGCCGAGGCCGCCGACTCCACCCCGGTCACCACACCCGGAACCGCCGAAATCCCCGTCGACACCATCGACGACAGCGAGCTCCCCCCCGACGCAAGCTGCGAACCCGCCTGCGAGGCCGCCCCCGCAACCGCCGTGCCAAACTGGCCCGCCCACGACGACAACCCCGCCAAATTCACCGGCGGGATACTAAACGGCGCCAACGTCGACGCCACCGACGTGGCCCCCGCGTGATACCCCAGCATCGCGCCCACATCCTGGGCCCACATCTCGACGTACTGAAACTCGGTGGCCGCAATCGCCGGAAGGTTAATCCCGAAAAAGTTCGTCGCCAACAGCGTCGCCAACGTCGTCCGATTCCCCGTCACCGCCAACGGATGCACCGTCGCCGCCTGCGCCACCTCGAACGCCATCGCCGCCGCCACAGCCTGAGCGGCCGCCGAGGCCGCCTGCCCGGCCGCCGCGCTCAACCAGCTCACATACGGCATGGCCGCGGCCGCCATCGCCAACGAGGCCGGACCCGACCACGGCCCCTCCGCCAATGCGGTGACCACCGACTCAAACGACGACGCCGACGCCTGCAAATCCTGCGCCAGCCCACCCCAGGCCGTCGCGGCCAGATGCAACGGGCCCGACCCAGCACCAGCGAATATCCGAGCCGAGTTGATCTCCGGCGGCAACCACGAAAAATCCAGAACCATCTATTACCCCAACCCAGCCCGCCGCGTCAGCGGCTCATACCCGGACAATGACACATGCGTCAAGCAACATTGGCGGATCGTATGACATTCCCTACCGATATTTCGAATTTTGACCAAACCTCCGAACGGTGTTGACACAGCGTATTCGCCCCGGGGGCCGTCTTGGTTACGCTCCGGGGGGTACTGGGCTACGAGATGCCGAGGGCGCGGATAACAACTCCCTCGCGTGTTACCCGCGCCCGTGGCAGCTGGTTAGGCCCAGCGAGACCCTTATCCGACGCCGGTCCGCGGCACCACGCTAGGCCGGTTCTGCAGCACATGCGGACTGGCCCCACCGCGGCCCATCATCCCGCCGGGCATCCCAGCACCAGCGCCGCCCATGCCCATCGGCATCGGCATCATCGGCATTCCACCGCCCGTGGTACCCCCAGTCGCCCCGGCCGCCGCGGCCATCTCCGCAGCGGGCAAACCGGGACCCAACCCCGACATCGCCGCACTGGCCATCCCTTTCGGCATCGATCCCTCCCAGGTCGGCGGCACCGACATCGCCCCCACCAACCGCGCCTTACCCAGTTCCCCCGCCATGCCGGCGCCCAGGCCACCAGCGCCGCCCAGCGCTTTCATCCCTGCGGGCATCGCGTCACCGGCAAGCTTCGGCACATCGGCCGCCGCCCCCGCGCCCAAGGCCGCCGCATTAGCCGCCGCCCCCATGCCACCCGAACTTGAATTGGCCATCTGCAGCAGCGACATCATCGGCGACATCATCATGCTGGCCGGATACATCCCGATCTGCGCCACCTGCGTCAACGACGACAACGGCAGCGCCGAGGCCGCCGACTCCACCCCGGTCACCACACCCGGAATCGCCGAAATCCCCGTCGACACCATCGACCCCAGCGAGCCCCCCTGCGACGCAAGCTGCGAACCCGCCTGCGTGGCCGCCCCCAGGACAGCCGTGCCGAACTGGCCCGCCCACGAAGACAGCGCCGGCGGAATAGTAAACGGCGCCAACGTCGACGCTACCGACGTGGCCCCCGCGTGATACCCCAGCATCGCGCCCACATCCTGGGCCCACATCTCGACATACTGAAACTCGGTGGCCGCAATCGCCGGAAGGTTGATACCGAAAATGTTCGTCGCCAACAGCGTCGCCAACGTCGTCCGATTCCCCGTCACCGCCAACGGATGCACCGTCGTCGCCTGCGCCACCTCGAACGCCATCGCCGCCGCCACAGCCTGAGCGGCCGCCGAGGCCGCCTGCCCGGCAGCTGCGCTCAACCAGCTCACATACGGCATGGCCGCGGCCGCCATCGCCACCGATGCCGGACCCGACCACGGCCCCGCCGCCAACGCGGTGACCACCGACTCAAACGACGCCGCCGACGCCTGCAAATCCTGCGCCAGCCCATCCCAGGCCGTCGCGGCCAGATGCAACGGGCCCGACCCCGCGCCTGCGAAGATCCGGGTCGAGTTAATCTCCGGGGGCAACCACGCAAAATCCAGAACCATCACAACCCCAAACCAGCCAGCCAGCTCACACTCGGACAATCGCACACACGTCTACTCTATCGCCGGATAGTAGGCCTGTCCTCGGCAAAATTCCGCACTTTCGCCAACCTTTCTCACCAATCCCACGGCAGTTCGCCTAGACGTAGCACGAACCCCGACCGAATAGACAACTGTCCAGAGATGTCCAGAGATGTCCAGAGATGTCCAGAGATGTCCAGAGATGTCCAGAGATGTCCAGAGATGTCCAGAGATGTCCAGAGAACTGCCAACAGCGTCTTAAGATGATTTGTCAAAATCGTCAAAATCTTGGACAACCTCGGCTTCTGGTAGCCCGGCCATACGGGTGAGGAACGATAGTTGACTTGGCAGATTCGGCTCGCTGAAAGAGGCTGCGTAACAGGCTGCCAGGACGTTCGGCTGCGGAATACGCAAGTTGGGCGCTCGTCGTGCTCCGCGAGCACCAGTCCCGCCTCTGGGGCAACTCAGAGCGTTGCGTGAAACGAGCTTGAGCCAAGCGCGTCGCCACGCGGGCCGGCGGTGCGCCCTCGACGAGCCGCCGCGTCGACAACGGTTCAGGCGCTCCCGCGGCACGGAACATACGTCTGGCTAGAACAGACTCTTGAAGAAGCCCGAAATCTGATTGCCGTTGTTAAACAGGCCGGAGCTGCTGGTGCCGGAAACGAGCAATCCCGAACTCGAAACACCGACGACAAAAAAGCCCGTGTCGTTAACCGCCGCGTCGTTGTAACCCGCGTTACCGATGCCCGAGTTTAGGACGCCCGAGTTACCTGAGGAGGTACTGCTGGTGCTGGTGTTTACCCATCCCGAGTTAAAGAAACCCGATTGCTGCAGGCCGGAGTTGCCAGTACCCGTGGGGTCAGCCTGGAGGAAGCCCGAGTTACCGGTGCCTTCGTTTCCGAAGCCCGAGTTCGCGACGGATTGGTTTGTTGCGCTGAGGAAGCCCGTGTTCAGGTTGCCGGTGTTCCAACCGCCCGTGTTGGTGTCCCCGGCGTTTACGAAGCCCGTGTTGGTGTTCCCCGCGTTGGCAATGCCCGTGTTGATGTTGCCGGCGTTAAACAATCCCGTGTTTCCGGTACCCGCATTGAAGGGGCCCGTGTTTATGGAGCCACCGTCGAAACTGCCCCAGTTGATGCTGCCACCGTCGAAGAAGCCGGTGTTTCCGGTACCGGCGCTTCCGACGCCCGTGTTCGTGCCGCCGCCGTTCCAGAACCCGGTGTTGATGTTGCCCGCGTTCGCGAAGCCCCAGTTGGTGTTGCCCGAGTTCCCGAAGCCCACGTTGTTGGCGCCGGAGTTGAAGAAGCCGGTGTTTCCGGTGCCGGAGTTGCCGAAGCCGGTGTTTCCGCTGCCTGAGTTCAGGCCACCGAAGCCGAACTCATTGTTGCCAGTGAGGCCGAAGCCGATGTTGTTATTGCCTGTGTTCCCGAAGCCGATATTGCCGCTGCCGGTGTTTCCCAACCCGAAGTTGTTGGACCCGAAATTCCCGCCGCCGAAGTTGAGGCTGCCGTTGTTCCCGCTACCGAAATTCGTGCTGCCGATGTTGCCGCTGCCGATGTTGGTGTTGCCGATGTTGCCACTGCCATAGTTGCTATTACCTTGGTTTCCGCTGCCCAGGTTGTAGCTGCCGATGTTTCCGCTGCCCAGGTTGAGGTTGCCGATATTGCCGAAGGTGAAGTTGCCGTCGCCCTTGTTTCCGCTGCCCAAATTGAAGCTGCCGATGTTGCCGGGGCCCAAGTTGATGTTCGGGGGGGTCGGAATGGAGGCGACCGCTTGCGAGGCGGCAGCTCGCACGCTGGCTACCGGTGCGCTCAACAGATTTGACACGCCCGACAGACCCGGCAGACCCTGCAACGCCTGCTCCCAGGACGCCAACTGACCGGCCACCGCCGACGCCCCGCCGTGATAGCCCACCATCGCCGCCACGTCGGCGGCCCACATCTGCTCGTAGGCACCCTCGGCCGCCGCAATCGCCGGCGCGTTCTGCCCAAACAGATTCGTCACCACCAACTGCACCAACCCATTGCGGTTGGCCGCCACCGCGAACGGATGAACCATCGCCGCCCGCGCCGCCTCGAACACACCGGCCATTGCCCGCGCCTGACCCGCCGCCCCCACAGCCCGTGCCGCCGCCGCACTCAACCACCCCGCATACGGAGCCGCCGCCGCCGCCATCGCCGCCGACGCCGCACCCTGCCAGGCCTGACCCGCCAACCCCGACGTCACCGAGGAAAATGACTGCGCCGCCGACCACAACTCAGCAGCCAACCCCTCCCACGCCGACGCCGCCGCCAACATCGGGCCCGAACCCGCACCACTGAACATCCGAAGCGAATTAATCTCCGGCGGCAACACCGAAAAATTCATAGCTACTGCCCCTCCTTCACGGGGTTATTTCCCGGTGCACGCCCCCGCGTTACCAAAAACCCCACGCGACACCTCCCGCCAACGCCGCCTGCACCAACCCAGCAACCACGCCGCACCCTCCTGGCACCCAGTACGCCGACCGCGCCCATCCACCGGTCACCCTCAGGGCACAATGATGATTCCGGATCTGATCAACGCAATGTCTATACTTAATTGCTGCAGCGTAGTGAAGCCAGTCAATTGCTGCACTTGCTGCAAGTAAATGGAGCCAGTTATTTGCAACAGGTTGCTGAAGAAACCCCCGAGGAATTCGCCGGAGTTGAAGTAACCGGAGTTGAAGTTGCCCACATTCAAGATGCCCCCGCCCTCCGTACCCGAGTCGACGATGCCCGCGAGCGAAGTACCGGTGTTCACCCCGCCCGAATTAAACGTGCCGATATTTGCGAGCCCAGAATTGAAGCTCAGCGTTAAATCATCACCCACGTTACTGGTGCCCGAGTTGCCGGAGCCGGTGTTGTGGAAACCCGAATTTCCGAAACCCGCGGAATCGCTATTTCCGAAGCCCGAATTCCCGGTTCCCGAATTACCGAAGCCAGAGTTGCTGACTGCTTGGGTGAGTGCGCCACCGAAGCCCGTGTTAAGCGTCCCCGCGCTGAGTCCGCCCGTATTAGTGTTACCCGAGTTTGCGAATCCGGTGTTGGTGTCGCCCGAGTTCCAGAAGCCCGTGTTCGAATTGCCTGAGTTCCAGAGGCCGGTGTTGCCCGCTCCGCCGTTGCCGAAGCCCGTGTTATAGAAGCCCCCATTATGGTTGCCAAAGTTTGAATCTCCCGCATTGCAATTACCAAAGTTTCCGTTACCCGAATCCCCAAAGCCCGTGTTGACGACGCCTGAGTTCCAGAAGCCGGTGTTTGTGACACCCGAGTTCCCGATGCCGAAATTCCCGACGCCGGAATTCCCTATGCCAATGTTGCCGGTACCCGTGTTGAAGAAGCCAATGTTGCCGGTCCCCGAGTTCCCGAACCCGATGTTTCCGCTGCCTGAGTTGAAGCCGCCGATGCCACGTAGACCATTGCCGGTAAGCCCGATCCCAATATTCCCGCTGCCCGTGTTGCCCCAGCCGATATTATCGCTACCGTTGTTTCCGCCACCAATGTTAAAGTCACCGACATTCCCGCCGCCAAAGTTGTAGCTGCCGATATTCCCGTTGCCAAAGTTGAGGGTTGCGGTGCCGCCATTGGGTGCAGTGTTTCCACTCCCGATGCAGAGGAAACCATTGTTGCCGATGCCGAAGTTTAGGCTGCCGATATCTCCGCTACCGACATTTCCACTGCCGAAGTTCCCGCTACCGAGATTGAAGTCACCGATGTTTCCCTGGCCGACGTTTCCGGTCCCGATGTTTCCGCTGCCACCATTGTTGTTACCGAAGTTGCCGCCACCGAAGTTCGTGTTGAAAACGTTTCCGAAGCCGAAGTTGAAGCTGCCGTTGTTTCCGCTGCCCAAGTTGAGGGTGCCGATATTGCCAATGCCCAGGTTGATGGTCGGGAGGGTAAAGGAGGCGGCCGCGTGCGCGGCGGCGGCCGGCGCGCCACTCAACAAGTTAGACGCGCCCGACAGACCCGGCAGACCCTGCAACGCCTGCTCCCAGGACGCCAACTGCCCGGCCACCGCCGACGCCCCACCGTGATAGCCCACCATCGCCGCCACGTCGGCGGCCCACATCTGCTCGTAGGCACCCTCGGCCGCCGCAATCGCCGGCGCGTTCTGCCCAAACAGGTTCGTCACCACCAACTGCACCAACCCATTGCGGTTGGCCGCCACCGCCAACGGATGAACCATCGCCGCGCGCGCCGCCTCGAACACATTGGCCACCGCCCGCGCCTGACCCGCCGCCCCCACCGCCCGCGCCGCCGCCGCACTCAACCACCCCGCATACGGAGCCGCCGCCGCCGCCATCGCCGCCGACGCCGCACCCTGCCAGGCCTGACCCGCCAACCCCGACGTCACCGAGGAAAACGACTGCGCCGCCGACCCCAACTCAGCAGCCAACCCCTCCCACGCCGACGCCGCCGCCAACATCGGGCCCGAACCCGTACCAGTGAACATTCGCAACGAATTAATCTCCGGCGGCAACACCGAAAAATTCATAGCTACTGCCCCTCCTTCACCGGGTCATTCCCGAGCGCACGCCCCCGCGTTACCAAAAACCCCACGCGACACCTCCCGCCCACGCCGCCCGCACCAACCCAGCAACCACGCCGCACCATCCGGGCATCACCCAGCACGCCACCGCACCAATCCACCGGCAACCATAGGGCACCGCCCCCGACAAAATCGCGCATTTGCACCGCGACGCACCGTGTTAACCCTGCCGCCATCGTTACTTACCCGGACTTGCCCAGCGACGCGGGACCGGAGCCGACGTCGGTCACCGACTGCCGCTGCGCTGAACGACCCCGCGCCGCGGCGACGACCCGCGGCGGGGCAAACCCGTGCGGGTAACAATGCGGTGCTAGCTGCCCTTGAGCCGCACCGCCAGGTAATCACCGACCTTGTCGATTGCGACCCGCTCCTGCGTCATGGCATCGCGCTCGCGCACGGTCGCGGCGTTGTCCTCGAGCGAGTCGAAATCCACCGTGACACAGAACGGCGTACCGACCTCGTCCTGGCGCCGGTAGCGGCGCCCAATGGCGCCGGCGTCATCGAAATCGATGTTCCAGCACTTCCGCAATTCGGCGGCCAGGTCGCGCGCCCTGGGGCTCAAGTCGGCATGCCGGGACAGCGGTAACACCGCCGCCTTGACCGGCGCCAGCCGCGGGTCCAGCCGAAGCACCGTGCGCTTGTCCATGCCGCCCTTGGCATTCGGGGCCTCGTCCTCGGTGTAGGCGTCGATCAAGAACGCCATGAACGACCGAGTCAGGCCGGCTGCCGGTTCGATGACATACGGTGTGTACCGGCTGTCGCTGACCTGGTCGTAGAAGGATAGATCGACACCGGAATGCTTTGTGTGCGTTGATAAGTCAAAATCTGTTCGGTTGGCGACACCCTCCAGCTCACCCCACGGGTTGCCGACGAAGCCGAACTTGTACTCGATGTCGACGGTGCGGTCGGAATAGTGCGACAACTTCTCCTTGGGGTGTTCGAACAGCCGCAGGTTCTCCGGATCGATACCAAGTTCGACATACCATTGCTGCCGGGTGTCGATCCAGTACTGATGCCATTCCTTGGCGGTCGACGGCTCGACGAAGAATTCCATCTCCATCTGCTCGAACTCGCGGGTGCGGAAGATGAAATTGCCCGGGGTTATTTCGTTGCGGAAGCTCTTACCGATCTGCCCGATACCGAACGGCGGCTTCTTGCGGGCAGTCGTCGCCACATTGGCGAAGTTGACGAAGATGCCCTGCGCGGTTTCGGGGCGCAGATAATGCAGTCCCTCGTCGGTCTCGATGGGCCCGAGATAGGTCTTGAGCATCATGTTGAATTCGCGCGGCTCTGTCCATTGGCCGGGCTCGCCGGTCTCCGGGTCGCGAATATCAGCCAGCCCGTTAGGCGGCGGCTGCCCGTGTTTGGCTTCGTAGGCCTCGATGAGGTGGTCGGCGCGATAGCGCTTGTGGGTGATCAACGACTCAACCAGCGGATCGTGGAAGACCTCGACGTGACCGGAGGCCACCCACACCTGCCGCGGCAGGATGATCGACGAATCGATTCCCACGACGTCGTCGCGGCCGGTGACCACCGAGCGCCACCACTGCCGTTTGATGTTCTCCTTGAGTTCCACCCCCAGTGGACCGTAATCCCACGCCGATTTCGTGCCGCCGTAGATCTCGCCGGAGGGGTAGACGAAACCCCGCCGTTTGGCCAGGTTGACTACGGTGTCGATGACGGACGCCACGGCGTAGTGACTCCTTTCGGAGGATCGGGCTAAACACGTGTGGCGGTCAATCGCCGCACGCAAAAACATCAGTCATGGTAGCGATCGGCGCCGGGGTTTTTGACATGCATCACCATGCATGTGACAGTGGAAGCCAGCCGCATGCTGATTTCCACTGGCGGTCCGATTGCCCTGGCACTTCTCGAGGTGATGACTCCATCATGGTGACGTCCCCCTCAACGCCGACCAACCATACCGGCGCCCACGAGGATATGGGCGCCGATATGGTCGGGCACCACGAGCACGAGGCGCAGGGAATCCCTGCGTACCCAGCGCCGCCGCCGCGGGAGATTCTCGACGCCGCCGGCGAGCTGCTGCGCGCGCTGGCCGCACCCGTGCGGATCGCCATCGTGCTGCAACTGCGTGAATCTCAGCGCTGCGTGCACGAACTGGTCGACGCGCTGAGCGTGCCGCAGCCGCTGGTCAGCCAACATCTGAAGATTCTCAAGGCGGCGGGGGTCGTTGCCGGAGAGCGGGCGGGCCGCGAGGTGCTCTACCGGCTGGCTGACCACCACCTCGCGCACATCGTCGTCGACGCGGTAACCCACGCCGGCGAGGACGCGCAATGACGCGCGCCGGCGATGATGCGACGGGGGAAGGCGCGGCGCAAATGACGGGAGCCAGCGTCCGTTCCACCCGGCAGCGGGCGGCGATCGCGACGCTGTTGGAGACGCTCGATGAGTTCCGCTCGGCCCAGGAGCTGCACGACGAGCTGCGCCGCCGCGGCGAGAACATCGGTCTGACCACTGTCTATCGGACCCTGCAATCGATGGCGGCCGCGAAAATGGTCGACACGCTGCGCACCGACACCGGGGAATCGGTCTACCGCAGGTGCTCGGAGCACCATCACCACCATCTGGTGTGCCGCAGTTGCGGTTCCACCATCGAGGTGTCCGATCACGAGGTCGAGGCGTGGGCGGCGGAGGTGGCCGCTCAGCAAGGCTTCTCCGACGTCAGCCACACCATCGAGATCTTCGGCACCTGCTCGGACTGCCGGTCCTAGGACCCTCCCAGTAAAGAGGCCGGTCGCTGTTTCTGCGGCGCTCTCGCGGGCCGCATCCCTGCTCAGTCGCGCGTGCTGACCAGTGCCTTTGCGTGCGAAGTCGCTTCAAGGATTCCTTGAGAAACCGCAAAGCGTGTGTTGCGACCCTTCTCCGTGACGCTTCCGGAAAAAAGTTTCCAAAAAAGTGTCCCACGCACGCCGGCTCCGTACTCCTACCCATGTGAACGACCCAGCGGCCGACAACAACCTGACTCATGGAAGAGAGAAGACGATGCGGAACCACTTATCGCCCCACCTGCGGCCGGTCCGCGACGTGGAAGCCCCGTCGCTGCAATTCCGCACGATCCACGGCCACCGCCGCGCCTTCCGGGTTGCGGGGTCCGGGCCGGCTCTGCTGTTGATCCACGGCGTCGGTGCCAACTCCGCGTCGTGGGAGCCCGTGCACGCCATGCTCGCGCAACGGTTCACGGTCATTGCACCGGACCTGCTGGGCCATGGCGAGTCCGACAAGCCTCGCGCCGACTACTCGCTGGCGGCCTTCGCGAACGGCATGCGCGACCTACTTGCCGCGCTTGGCATCGACCGCGTCACCGTCGTCGGGCATTCGTATGGCGGCGGCGTCGCGATGCAATTCGCCTATCAGTACCCCCAACTGGTCGAGCGCATCGTGCTGGTGAGCACCGGCGGCGTCGCGAAGGACGTGAGCATCGGACTGCGGTTGGCGGCACTGCCGATGGCCAGCGAGGCGCTGGCCATGCTGCGCGTGCCTGGCGCGCTACCCACCATGCGACTCTTTGGCCGCGCCGTTGGAAGCTTCCTGGGTTCCACCAAATTCGGACGCGATGTCGCCGATGCCGTGGACCTGCTCCAGGATTTGAAGGACCCGGCTGCATTGTCGGCGTTCGCGCGCACCTTGCGATCGGTCGTCGACAGGCGTGGCCAGTTCGTCACCATGCTGGATCGCAGCTATCTGGTGCAAACCGTTCCGGTGCAAGTGATTTGGGGCGAAGAAGACCCCGTGATCCCGGTCGAACATGCCCGGATCGCCCACGCCGCAATGGCTGACTCGCGCCTGGAGATCTTCGAAAAGTCGGGGCACCTGCCGTTCAAGGACCACCCGAATCGCTTCGTCGAGGTGGTCGAACGATTCATCGACTCAACCCGACCGGCTGACTACCAGCAAGACCTGCTGCACTCGCTGATGCAGACTGGCGCCGCGCGCCGGGATATCGCCGCCGCTAAAGCGGTGTCCTAGGAAGTCCTAGGAAGGCCTAGGCACTTAGCGCACGACGTATCTCTGCACCCGAATCGAGCACCAGCAGGATCAGGGTGCGCAAGGCATTGTCGGTCAGGCCAGCGCCGGGGAAGTTGTATCGGAGCATCACGTCCGCTGTTTTCGTCGGGCGTTTACCCGAGTTGCGCTGCGCGGTCTTCTCGCCGGCCTTCTCCACCATGGTCACCGTGCCGAGGCTGCTGTCGCGCGCGTGGCCGGCCACCCGATCGCTGATCTTTTTTGTCAACGGCAAATCCCACGCCAACACTTGGGTGAGCGACACCAGATCGAGATCCTCGACGATGCTCACCACCCGCAGCGACGCGAAGGTGCCGCCGTGGCGCACGGTCAGGGCGCCGTCGGGCTCCTCCTCGACGGGCACGACGCCACGGAGTATCGATACCAACCGCTCCTGCAAGGACGTCACTAGGCGCTCCCGAACCGTCGATCGCGGTATGCGTATTCCGCGCAGGCCGCCCACAGGTCCCGGCGGTCGTAGTCTGGCCACAACTTGTCCTGAAACATGAATTCGGCGTAAGCCGACTGCCACAGCATGAAGTTGCTGGACCGCTGCTCCCCCGAGGTCCGCAGAAAGAGATCGACGTCGGGGATGTCGGGCCGCTGCAGGTGCCGGGAGATGGTGGACTCGCTGATCCGGTCCGGGTTCAGCCTGCCGGCGGCGGCCTCACGAGCGATTTCCCTTGTCGCTTCGGTGATTTCGGCGCGGCCACCGTAGTTGACGCAGTAGTTGATGGTGATGACGTCGTTGTTCGCCGTCATGGCCTCCGCGACCGCTAATTCGTTGATGACGCTGCGCCACAGTCGTGGCCGCGACCCCACCCACCGGATCCGGACCCCGATCGACTTGAGGTTCTCCCGGCGCCGTCGCACCACGTCGCGGTTGAAGCCCATCAGGAAGCGGACTTCCTCGGGCGAACGCTTCCAATTCTCGGTGGAGAAGGCGTAGAGACTCAGCCACTTGATCCCGAGCTCAATTGCACCGCAAGCGACGTCGATCACAACCGCCTCGCCCATCTTGTGACCTTCGACCCGGGCCAGTCCGCGTTGGGTGGCCCAGCGGCCATTGCCGTCCATCACGATGGCCACATGCAGGGGCAACCGGTCGGCCGGAATCCGCGGCGCAGCGGCTTTCGACGTGTGTTGCGGCGGCCGGTGCGGGCCGCCGTAGGGCGATGGCGGTAGCTCCGGGAAGACGACCGGCCATGTCGACTTGTCGGGAAAAGTCGGGTAGTCGTCGGGCGCCGGGGGTAATTGTGGGAAGTCGCGAGTTGTCACTTCTGCCACACTGGCCCCAGCTCCGGAGGGGGTGTCTTACGCCCGCCTCCGAGCGACAACGTCCAACGTCCTGGGTTTGTCGCTCGGAGGGCAAACCGCATATCGGCCGACGGGGATACTGGTGTGGCGGATATGGCGGATATGGCGGATATGGCGGATATGGCGGATGTGGTGGCTGTGGCGGATGCGGCGAGTGTCCTGTCACGCGTCCGCTCGTTCCTAGCCACAGGCCACATCCTGCCTGAGCAGCGCCGCGCGCCGCTGCACGGTCGACTGGTCGACTTGATACGTCCGCTCCACCAGCGGCAACGTTTTGAGCTGCCGTTCCAGATGCCATTGCAGGTGCGCGGCCACCAATCCGCTGACGTGGCTGCGATGGGATTGCGGTGCCTCCTGGGCGGCTTCCCAATCGCCGTCGTGCAGCGCGGACATCAGATCCAGCACACCCGGCGGCGGTGTGGTTGAGCCGGCTGGGCGGCACTGCGCGCAAACGCTGCCCCCGGTGGCGATGTGAAACGCCCGATGCGGACCGGGTGTGGCGCAGCGGGCGCACTCGGTCAGCGCCGGCGCCCATCCCGCGATACCCATGGCACGCAGCAGATAGGCGTCCAACAGCAGGTCGCGGGGCCGGTGTCCGTCAGCCACCGCCCGCAGCGCGCCCACCGTAAGCCGGTGCAGGGCCGGGATGGGCGCCCGCTCCTCGCCGGCGAGGCGTTCGGCGGTTTCCAGCATCGCGCACCCGCAGGTGTAGCGGCCGTAGTCGCTGACAATGTCGGTGGCGAACGCGTCGATCGAGACGACCTGGGTGACGATGTCCAGGTTGCGGCCGGGGTGCAGTTGCACGTCGATATGCGCGAACGGCTCCAGTCGCGCGCCGAATTTGCTGCGAGTGCGGCGCACACCTTTGGCCACCGCGCGGACCAGCCCGTGATCGTGGGTCAGCAGGGTCACGATCCGGTCGGCTTCGCCGAGCTTGTGCTGGCGCAGTACAACAGCCCGGTCTCGATACAGCCGCATCACAATAGTTTTGCACCCCACCACGACATCACGGGTATCCGCGCCGATAGTCTCGTACCCCGTGATCGGCGCTTCTGAGTCCGGTTCCGGGTACGCACCTGGATCGCGCAGCCAGCGCCTGCCCACGCTCACTGACCTGCTCTATCAGCTGGCCACCCGCTCAGTGACCTCCCACCAGTTGGTGCAACGTTCCCTGGCCGCCATCGAGGTCAGCCAGCCGACATTGAACGCCTTCCGCGTGGTACTCGCCGAGTCCGCGCTGGCCGACGCGGCCGAAGCCGATCGGCGACGCGACGCGGGCGACACGGCGCCGCTGTTGGGCATCCCGATTGCGGTCAAGGACGACGTCGACGTTGCTGGAGTGCCAACCGCCTTCGGTACGCAGGGGTACGTCCCGCCGGCGACCAGCGACGCCGAGGTCGTTCGCCGCCTGAAGGCGGCCGGCGCCGTGATCGTCGGCAAGACGAACGCCTGTGAACTCGGTCAATGGCCATTCACCAGCGGACCCGGATTCGGACACACCCGCAACCCCTGGTCGCGTCGGCACACGCCGGGCGGCTCGTCGGGCGGCAGCGCGGCCGCGGTGGCCGCGGGCCTGGTCACCGCCGCTATCGGCTCCGACGGCGCCGGTAGCGTCCGGATCCCCGCGGCCTGGACGCACCTGGTGGGCATCAAGCCGCAACGCGGCCGCATCTCCACCTGGCCGTTGCCGGAGGCGTTCAACGGCATCACGGTCAACGGCGTGCTGGCCCGCACGGTCGCCGATGCGGCGCTGGTGCTCGACGCGGCGTCCGGCAACGTCGAGGGCGACCGGCATAAGCCCCGTCCGGTGACGGTATCCGACTACCTCGGCATCGCACCCGGCCCGCTGAACATCGCGCTGTCAACCCGGTTTCCGTACACGTTTTTCCGGGCCAAGTTGCACCCCGAGATCCTGGCCGCGACGCAAAAGGTGGGCAAGCAACTGCAGTTGCTCGGCCACACCGTGGTGTCGGGCAACCCGGACTACGGCCTGCGGTTGTCCTGGAACTTTTTAGCCCGGGGCAGCGCGGGCCTGCGGGACTGGGAGGAGCGGCTGGGTGACGGCGTCACCCTGGACCCCCGGACGGTGTCCAACCTGCGCACGGGCCACGTGCTGGGGCAGGCGATCCTGCGCAGCGCGCTCCGGCACGAAGCCGCCGACCAGCGTCGGGTGGGCTCGATCTTCGACATCGTCGACGTGGTGCTGGCGCCGACCACGGCGCAACCGCCGCCGCTGGCCCGCTCCTTCGACAAGTTGGGCGGCCTGGGCACCGACCGCGCAATGATCCGCGCGTGCCCGGTGGCGTGGCCGTGGAACGTGCTGGGCTGGCCGTCGATCAACGTGCCGGCGGGGTTCACCTCCAACGGTTTGCCGATCGGTGTGCAGTTGATGGGACCGGCGAACAGCGAGGGCATGCTGATCTCGCTGGCGGCCGAGCTGGAGGCCGTCTGCGGCTGGGCGACCAAACAGCCCGAGGTCTGGTGGACCGACGGCTAGGGGCCAGGGAGTTAAAACCCCAGCCGGCCAAGCTGTTTAGGGTCGCTCTGCCAGTTCTTGGCGACCTTGACGCGCAGGTCGAGAAAGATCTTGGTGCCCAGCAGCTTCTCGATCTGGCCGCGCGCCGCGGTGCCCACCTCCCGCAGCCGGGCGCCACCCTTGCCGATGACGATTCCCTTCTGGCTCTCCCGCTCGACATACAGCACGGCGTACACGTCGATCAGGTCGTCACGCCCCTCCCGCGGGGTGACCTCGTCGATCACCACCGCCAGCGAGTGCGGCAGCTCGTCGCGAACCCCCTCAAGGGCAGCCTCGCGGATGAGCTCGGCCATCAGCATTTCCTCGGGTTGGTCGGTCAGCTCGCCATCGGGGTAGTACGCCGGTCCGGCGGGCAGGGCCGCGGCCAGCACGTCGATCAACACGTCGACCTGGGTGCCGGCGACGGCCGACACCGGCACGATCTCGGCGGACTCGGTGACGAGCTCGCTCACCGCGACGAGCTGCGCGGCCACCCGTTCCCTGGACACCTTGTCAATCTTGGTGACGACGACGATGAGCTTCTGGAGCACCGCCTTGGGCGCGATGGAACGGATCTGCTCGACGATCCACCGATCCCCCGGACCGATCGCCTCGTCGGCAGGGATGCACAGCCCAATGACGTCGACCTCGGCGTAGGTGTCACGCACCAAGTCGTTGAGCCGCTTGCCGAGTAACGTGCGCGGCCGGTGCAGGCCGGGGGTATCGACCAGGATGATCTGAAAGTCCTTGCGGTGCACAATCCCCCGAATGGTGTGCCGGGTGGTCTGCGGCCTGGTCGAGGTGATCGCCACTTTGGTGCCGACCAATGCGTTGGTCAACGTCGACTTGCCGGTGTTGGGCCGGCCCACCAAACACACGAAACCCGAACGGAATTCGGTCATATCACCGAGTTTGCATACCGAGCGAATTTTTCGTGCCCAAATTCTCGCCGTGGGTTCACGCTTGGCGTCATAACGGGTTCCCGGCCCGGTCGGTGACGATCACTGCCGCCGTCGGCGACAGTTCGCGGACCGCGGCGATGCCGGGATCGTCGATGGACCCGGCGACCAGCACGACGGCCTCCAGGCTGGTCGCCCCGCTCGATGCGGCCGCGGCCACCGCCGCCTGCAGGCCGGTCAGCTCGAGCGTCGACAAGGCCACGGGCGCGGCCGCATACGTGCGGCCGTCCACATCACGGACCGCCGCACCGCTCTCGGCCTCGGCGCGCGCCATCGCGGCTCGCGCGAGCACCACCAGCTTCGAGTCTTCGGCATCCAGCTGCTGCGGCTCAGTCATGGTGATCGCCTTCGGGATCGTCGGATTCGGCCGGGCTGAGCAGGACGGTGCCGATCCGTACCCGACCGCGATAGTCGCGGCCGCCTTCAGCGTGCAGCCGCAAGCCATGTGATACCACCTCGGCGCCGGGCAGCGGGACGCGGCCCAGTTCCAGAGCCAGCAGGCCGCCGACCGTGTCGACGTCGAGATCATCGTCGAATTTCATGCCGTACAGCTCGCCGACGTCTTCGATGGGCAGTCGTGCCGACACCCGGAACCGTTTGTCCCCCAAGTCTTCTACCGGCGCCGTCTCGGCTTGGTCGTACTCGTCGGCGATTTCGCCGACGATTTCCTCCAGCACGTCTTCGATGGTGACCAGACCGGCGATCGCGCCATACTCGTCGACCAGCAGCGCCATGTGGTTGCGGTCGCGCTGCATTTCGCGCAGCAGCGCGTCGAGTGGCTTGGAGTCCGGCACGAACACCGCTGGGCGCATGACCTGCACCACACTAGCGTCCCGGCCGCCGTCCTTCGAGAAGAACGTGTGCTGGACAAGGTCTTTCAGGTACACGACCCCGACAATGTCGTCGACGTTCTCGCCGATCACCGGAATGCGGGAATGCCCGCTGCGTACGGCCAGGGTCATCGCTTGGCCGGCCGTCTTGTCCTCTTCGATCCAGATCATCTCGGTGCGCGGCACCATCACCTCGCGGGCCGGGGTGTCCCCGAGTTCGAAGACCGACTCGATCATCTTGCGCTCGTCGGCCGCGACCACGCCGCGCTGCTGGGCCAGGTCGACGACTTCGCGCAGCTCGATCTCGGACGCGAACGGCCCGTTTCGCAGGCCGCGGCCCGGCGTCAACGCGTTACCCAAAATCACCAGCAACCGGGGAATCGGCATCAACAGTCGTGAGATCGCCTGCAGCGGAAGGGCTGTCGCCAACGCGATGGAATACGCGTGCTGTCGGCCCAGGGTGCGTGGGCCCACGCCGATAACGACGAAGCTGACCACCACCATGATGGCCGCGGCGCCGAACAGCGCCCAGTCCAGGCCGAAGTTGTCGTAGAGAAACACGACCAGCAGCACCGTCGCGGTGACCTCACACGTAATGCGAAGCAACACGACCAGGTTGATGTAGCGCGGTCGGTCCGTCATGACCTTGAGCAGCGGTCCCGCGCCGACCCGCTCGTCACGCACCAGCTCCTGCATCCGGGCCAGCGACACTGTGCTGATGGCGGCGTCGATTGCCGTGAATAGCCCGCCGAGAGCGATCAACAGGAGCGCGCCGAGCAGCTGAGACAGGCCGGTCAAAGGTCGAAACTGTCGGCCTCGGACGCCGGCTCGCGGGCGTCCTGACGTAGTTCGTCCAGCGAATCGCCCATGCCGTTCATCCTCTCTGTGTCGTCACTCATGACTTCTCATGCCTGCGCCCCGTGAACGCAAAGAACGTCACCATCCGTCTCGCAGACGATCCCGGACCCGAGGCATACGGGGCAGCTCAGCCGCTCGATCTCCTCGGCAGCGGCTATTAGCTGCGTGGCGAGCTCTTCGGCGGCTTCGGCGTGCTCCCTGAAGGCCTCATGACGGACCATGTCCGCAAAGTTCCTGGCCTCGCGTGCCCCAAGCGTCGCGGGTTCTTCGCGCTGGTCGCCTGAATGGCCAACCTCAACCCAACGCATCCGTACGCTGCCGTCGACGTCCTGCACACCAATGACATCGACGCACATTCCATCGGATTCTCGGTGCGTGCCGTCGAAAAACCTGATGTAGCCATCGCCCCCGTCAGGTTCCCAGTCTCCCGCCCGCGTCGCGTCAGGGGGTATAGGGATGTTGAACCGGTAGCTCGGGGTGGCTCCGGTCATCGGGCCGTCCTCTCCATCTCGATTCGGGAATTGGCTAAGTCCAAAATATCCAGCACTAATCAACTCACGGCCGACCACTTTTTCCCAGGTCAGATACGGTGTTTTGGCAGGATCAAAGGTCGAAATACCTCGACTTGTCCAGCAGCCGCCGGTCCCGCTCGTCCTGACGGTCGTGCTGGTAGGCCTCGACCTGCTCGGCGACCCACTCTTCGAGTAACCGATCCTGCAGGGCGAACATCTCCTTTTCCTCGTCCCGTTCCGCGTGGTCGTAGCCGAGCAGATGAAGCACACCGTGAATTGTCAGCAGCGCCAACTCATGTCCGAGACTGTGGCCCGCCGCGGCGGCCTGCTCGGCGGCGAACTCCGGGCACAGCACGATATCGCCCAGCATGGACGGGCCGGGCTCGGGGGCGTCGGGGCGGCCGCCCGGCTCGAGCTCGTCCATCGGGAAGCTCATCACGTCGGTCGGACCGGGCAGGTCCATCCAGCGCATGTGCAGGTCGGCCATCGCCGCGGTGTCCAACAGCACCATGGACAGCTCTGCGCTCGGGTTGACGTCCATTTTGGCGATGACAAACCGTGCGACGCTGACCAATTCGGCTTCGGATACGTCCATGCCCGACTCGTTGGATACTTCGATGCTCATAAGATGCTCACGGCACCCATCATCGGCGACCGCGTCCGCCCGAGGCCCGCCGAGCCGCCCGGTTCATGGTCAGGCCGGGCTCTTCGAATTTCGCTTCGAATTCGGCATACGCGTCCACGATCTCCGAGACCAGCCGGTGGCGCACGACGTCCACACTGGTCAGGTGGGCGATGTGGATGTCGTCGACGCTGTCGAGGATCTCGATCGCAGACCGCAGGCCGGACCTGGAGCCGCCCGGAAGGTCGACCTGGGTGATATCGCCGGTGACAACGATCTTTGACCCGAAACCCAGGCGGGTGAGGAACATCTTCATCTGCTCGGCGGTGGTGTTCTGCGCCTCGTCGAGGACGATGAACGCGTCATTCAACGTGCGGCCCCGCATGTAGCCCAGCGGCGCCACCTCAATCACCCCGGCGGACATCAGCTTCGGAATCAGCTCGGGGTCCATCATGTCGTAGAGGGCGTCATACAGCGGCCGCAGATACGGGTCTATCTTCTCGCTCAACGTGCCAGGCAGAAAGCCAAGGCGCTCACCGGCTTCCACCGCCGGACGGGTCAGGATGATGCGGGTTACCTGCTTGGTCTGCAGCGCGTTAACCGCTTTGGCCATGGCCAGATAGGTCTTCCCGGTGCCGGCCGGGCCGACCCCGAAGACGATGGTGTTGGCGTCGATGGCGTCCACGTAGCGCTTCTGGTTGAGCGTCTTGGGCCGGATCGTCTTACCGCGGCGCGACAAGATGTCCAGCGTGAGCACTTCGGCCGGTGACTCGTTGCCGGTGCCGACCAGCATGGCGACGCTGTGCCGCACCACTTCCGGTGTCAACGGCTGACCGCGGGCCACGATGGCGACCAGCTCGGAGATCACCCGCTCGGCCAGTGCGACGTCGGCGGGTTCACCCGAGAGGGTGACCGTGTTGCCGCGCACATGCAGATCGGCGCTCAGCGTGCGTTCGAGGGCGCGCAGATTCTCGTCGGTCGAACCCAGCAGGCCCACGACGAGATCCGGTGGAACATCGATGCTGCTGCGAACCTGAGCGGAAGCCGAAGATGCGTCAGCGGCACTGGTCTCGCGGGGCGTCACGTGGCTTCTGATGCCTGCTCTCTCGGCCGATAGGGAAGGTTGCTCAGGTGCCTCAGTCTACGCCGGGGGTCCTGGTTGGGCAGCTTTCATTCGGGTTTCGCCCAGCTTATTGGCGGGCAGATCCTTATCCAGCACCTTGCGGGCCTGGGCAACGCCGCAAACCGGGAGCAAGGCTTCGTCGAGCAGCCCGACCTGCACCAACAAGCAGGCCTGATCCCAGTAGATCCGTTCGTAGGCGACTTTTGGTGTCGCGGAATCTGCCTCGGAAGCTGCCTCGGCGTCAGCCTCGAAGCCCATCACGACGACCACCGGCAACAACACCGGGCGGCCGGTGGGCGCCACTCCGGGAAGGAATGTCGGCATCGGGATGTCGTGCGTGAACGACATGATCATCTCGTCGACGACACGGTCGGCGCCGACGGTGCGGCAGACCGGGATGATCGCGGTGTCGACCGGCCAGTGCCCGATGAAGTACCTGCGGTAGAAGTCCGCCACCTCGCCCGCGCCGACCCCGCCCATCATGGTGGGAACGTGATTGACGAAAGGGTCCGCGGTCATCGTCGCCATGGTCGCGGCGAGGTCCTTGGCGACGAACTCGCGGGCGACATGCTCGTCGAAGATCGCACTCAGATCGTCCGGGCTATTCATCGGGCACGCTCCCTTCGTCGAGCCTTTCGTCGCCGATCGCGTCCCATCGGGAGGTGAGCACGCCCAGCGCGCCCAGCGCCACCGCAGCCGCGGTCGAGGTTCGCAGCACGGTCGGGCCCAGCCGGACCGCCTTGGCGCCCGCGGCGGTCAACGCGGTGACCTCATCCGGCGCAATGCCACCTTCCGGACCCACCACCAGCATCAGCGAGTTTGCCTGCGCCACGGTGGTATGCGCAAAGATATCCGCGAGCCGGTCGGTCGCCGACTCGTGCAAGGCCAGCACCGCCGCGCCGGCGGCGACCTCGGCGCGGATCCGCCGGGTCAGCGCCGCGGTGGATAGCACGCCGTCGACCGGCGGGATGTGCGCCCGGCGGGATTGCCGGGCCGCCGAGCGGACGACCGCGCGCCACCGGCGCAGGCCCTTGTCGATCCGGGCACCGTCCCAGCTGGCCACGCAGCGGGCCGCCTGCCAGGCCAGGAACGCATCGGCGCCGGCCTCGGTGGCCGTTTCGACAGCCAACTCCGAGCGCTCGGACTTGGGCAGCGCCTGCACCACCGTCACCGGCGGCCGCGCAGGCGCGACGCTCCAGCGCTGCAGCACCCGGGCCCGTAACCCGTCGCGGCCGGCCCGCTCGACCACGCAGCTGGCCAGCCCGCCGGCGCCGTCGCCAAGCACCAGTTGCTCACCGGGACGCATCCGGCGCACCGTGGCGGCGTGAAACCCTTCGTCGCCGTCCACCGCGGCCAGCCCGCCGATATCGGGCAGTGCGTCGACGTAGAACAGCGTCGCCACCATGTGCGCGGCCCTTAAAACGGCAACTAGCGGCCGGTGAAGGTCTCGCGCAGCCGGCTGAACAGGCCGCCGCCGGCGGCATGCGTCGAGCGGACCTCGGGCACGTCGCGGCTGCGCCGGCTCTTCAGTTCGCGCAGCACCTCGGCGTCGTGGTGGTCCAGCCGGGTGGGGACCACCACTTCGACGTGGACGTGCAGATTGCCCCGGGTGGACGACCGCAGCTGCGGCATCCCGTGGCCACGCAGCGTGATGATCGAGCCCGGTTGGGTACCAGGCGGAATCGCGATCTCGCTCATCCCGTCCAGGATGGCGTCCACGCTGATGCTGGCGCCCAGCGCCGCGTCGATCATCGGCACCGAAATCGTGCAGTGCAGGTCGTCACCGTCGCGGACGAAGATGTCATGGGCTTGCTCATGGACCTCGACGTACAGGTCGCCGGCCGGCCCTCCCCCGGGCCCGACCTCACCCTGGGCGGCCAGCCGGACCCGCATGCCGTCGCCGACGCCCGCGGGGATCTTGACGCTGATCTCCCGACGGGCCCGCACCCGGCCGTCGCCGACGCACTGGTAGCACGGGTCGGGGATGACCACCCCGACACCGCGGCAGGTGGGACACGGCCGCGACGTCATCATCTGGCCCAGCAGCGAACGCTGCACGGTCTGTATCTCGCCGCGACCGCCGCAGGTGTCGCAGGGTATCGGCGCGGAATCGCCGTTGGTGCCCTTCCCTTGGCACCGGTCGCACAGCACCGCGGTGTCGACGGTGACCTGCTTGGTGACGCCGGTAGCGCACTCTTCGAGATCGAGCCTCATCCGCAGCAACGAGTCCGAACCCGGCCGGACCCGGCCGATCGGACCACGCGACGCCGAACCCCCACTGAAGCCGCCGCCGAAGAACGCCTCGAACACGTCGCCCAAACCACCGAAGCCGCCGAACCCGGACGCCGCCGCGCCGGCGCTTGCCAGCGGATCCCCGCCCAGGTCCACGACCCGGCGCTTCTCCGGGTCGCTCAACACCTCGTAGGCGGCGCTGATCTCCTTGAACTTCGCCTGCGCGGCCTCATCGGGATTGACGTCGGGATGGAGTTCGCGCGCCAGCTTGCGGTACGCGCGTTTGATGTCCGCATCGCTGGCTGTCTTGCTCACGCCGAGCATCCCGTAATAATCGCGTGCCACGCTTGACCTTCCCTGTGCCGCGCTTTATGCGGCTATCCACAAACCCTGCGGGTGCGCGGTCATCGGGCACCCAGAACTTCGCCGATATACATGGCAACCGCGGCGACACTTGCCATAGTTCCCGGATAGTCCATTCGCGTGGGCCCGAGCACGCCCATGCCGCCGTAGACGGTGTCGATGGTGCCATAAACGGTGGACACCATCGAGGTGCCGGCCATCTGCTCCGCCTCCGTTTCATGGCCGATGCGCACCGTCACCTTGCCGGCCTCCTGCTGGGCCGCCAGCAACCGCAGCACCACCACCTGCTCCTCGAGCGCCTCCAGGATGGACCGCAGCGAACCACCGAAGTCGGCGGCGTTGCGGGTCAGGTTGGCGGTGCCGCCCATCAGCAGGCGTTCTTCGGTGTGGTCCACCAGCGACTCCAGCAAGACGGTCGCCGCGCGGCCGACGGCGTCGCCCAGCCCGCTTCCGGCATGGAGTTGTCCGGCGAGGTCGGCGACCGCGACCGAGGCCACGGAGAGCCTCTTGCCCTCCAGCGCCTGGCCCAGGATTTCTCGCAGCTGGGAGAGCTGGTGCTCGTCGATCACATCGCCGAGTTCGACGATGCGCTGATCCACCCGGCCGGAATCGGTGATGACCACCATCAGCAGCCGGGCCGGCGTCAGCGGGATCACCTCCAGGTGGCGAACGGTCGACGTCGACAGGGTCGGGTACTGAACCACGGCCACCTGGCGGGTGAGCTGGGCCAGTAGCCGTACCGCGCGGCGCAGCACGTCGTCCAGGTCGACACCGGACTCCAGGAACCCTTGGATCGCGCGACGTTCGGCCGCCGACAGCGGCTTGACGTCGTGGATGCGGTCGACGAACTCGCGGTAGCCCTTCTCCGTGGGCACCCGGCCGGAACTGGTGTGCGGCTGAACGATGTATCCCTCGGCCTCCAACACCGCCATGTCGTTGCGGACGGTGGCGCTGGACACGCCCAGGTTGTGCCGTTCCACCAGGGACTTCGAGCCGATCGGCTCCTTGGTGGCGACGAAGTCGGCGACGATCGCGCGCAGCACCTCAAAGCGACGCTCGTCGGCGCTACCCATCGTCCATCACCTCCTCGGCACCTCCTTGATCGGCCCATTTTACGGTCTCGACGGCGTTTACATGGGCGGTGACGTAACCGATGGTGCGCGAGAGGCAACGTCGCCGCCGATTTCCGGCTAGCCTGTCCTGCATGATTTCGTCGGGGTTGGACTGAGTCAGAAGCGGTTCGCCAGTGATTTTCAAGGGCGTCAGGGACGGCAAGCCTTACCCCGAGCATGGGCTGTCCTATAGGGAGTGGTCCCGGATTCCGCCGCAGCAGATCCGGCTCGACGAATTGGTCACCACTACCACCGTGCTCGCCCTGGACCGTCTGTTGTCCGAAGACTCCACCTTCTACGGAGACCTTTTCCCGCATGCGGTGCGGTGGCGGGGCATCACCTACCTCGAGGACGGCCTGCACCGCGCGGTGCGCGCCGCGCTGCGCAATCGCACTGTGCTGCATGCGCGGGTATTCGACATGGACATGCCGCTGCCCCACCAGACCTAGTGTCGTGAGGCGTTGATTCATCGACACCAAAGGACGGCCGACTCGGCCTCCTACGCGCACCCAGCGTGGGGCCTATGGACGAAGCCGAGGGGGCTTTAGTGCATATCACCCACAGTCGGCGGATGGATTCACTGCAATCGAATGCCTCACGACACTAGCCGGGCACGTTCGGTCACGTTTCGCGGCCGCCGGGTGTCGACATATCAGATGGTCCGCACGGTGGGGACGATCGAAGATGTGGCCCACTATTGCAGGAGGATCGCCATGCCCCGACTTGAGGGAGTCTCCGACCGCGACGCCGGCCTGGGCGCCAAGATCGCCTTCTTCTTCACCAAACGCAAGCTGGCGAAGATGACCGGACTCGAGACCGCCGAAATGCTGGAACCGCTGCGGATGTACGCACACATCCCCAGGTTGCTGAACGCCTACGGCAGGCTGGAGCAGGCGGAGTCGAAACTGGACATCCTGCCTCCGCGCCACCGCGCGCTGGCCGAGCTGAAGTCGGCGACCACGGTCCGCTGCGAGTACTGCATCGACCTCGGTTCGCAGATCGCCCGGGAGTGGGGCATCACCGACGAAGAGCTACTGGCGATGGCCGACTACCAGAACGCCACGTGCTTCTCCGACGTCGACAAACTGATCCTGGACTACTCGACCGCGATCAGCCGCACCCCGGTCCAGGTCAGTGACCAGCTTTTCGACGCCCTGCGTGCCCACTTCGACACCGCTCAACTGGTCGGCCTCACCCACGTGATCACGCTGGGCAATCTGCGGGCCCGTTTCAACATCGCGCTCGACATCGGGTCGTCCGGCTTCTCGGCCGGCCGGGTGTGCGCCCTATGACCGTTGATGCGTCGCTGACTGAACGTTTTGAGGCGGCCCGTCCCCAGTTGGGCGCGCTCGCCTACCGCATGCTGGGCTCGATCGAGGACGCCCAGGACGCGGTGCAGGAAGCCTGGCTGCGGCTCAACCGCAGCGCCGGGGGCGGCGACAAGAAGATAGACAACCCCGACGCCTGGCTGACCACCGTGGTGGCCCGGATCTGCCTGAACACGTTGCGCGACCGCCGCGCACACGGTCGCGAGCAGCTGGTCGGGCATCTGCCGGATCCGATCGTGGACGCCGACGGCGAATACGACCCCGAACACCGTGCGATGCTGGCGGACGCGGTAGGGCTGGCGTTGTTCGTGGTGCTGGACACCTTGCCGCCGGCGGAGCGGCTGGCGTTTGTGCTGCACGACGTGTTCACCGTCCCGTTCGATCAAATCGCGCCCATCGTCGACCGCTCCCCCGAGGCCACCCGCAAGCTGGCCAGCCGCGCGCGCCGGCGGATCGAGCAGGCCGATCCGGTTCCGGACACCGCCTTGGCCGCGCAGCGCGAGGCCGTCGACGCGTTTTTCGCGGCGGGGCGTAGCGGCGACTTCGACCGGCTGGTGTCGGTGCTGCATCCCGACGTCGTGCTGCGCGGTGATTTCGGTCCCGACTCCGCCGGGTTCCGTGCCGAAGGCGCGGCCGCGGTGGCCAAGCTGGCCCGCAATTACGCGGCGCCCGAGCGCGAGGTGCGCGCCGCCACCGTCAACGGCGCCGCCGGCGCGGTCATCTTCGTTGCCGGCCGGGCCGCGGCGATCATGTGCTTCGTGGTGCGCGCCGGGCGGGTCGCCGCGATCGACGTACTGGCCGATCCGGCCAGGATCGCCAAACTCGACCTGAGCGCGGTGGCCGACTAGGAGTGCTTAGCCCGTCGCCGCCTGGATCAGAGCGAGCGCCGAGTCGTGCGACAGCATCCAGTTACCACCCTGATTGACGAACATCAGTTGCTTGGTGACCGGCCCGGCGAACTTCGGACCAGAGATGGCTACGTCCGCGGTTGCATTCGGACCGGCCGCCGCGATGTTCGTCACGTTGAACGTCTCCGGAAACTTCCCGTCCCGGTACGCCTTTCTCAGGTCGTGGTCCGCCACATGGCCCTCGTCCGCAGTGATGCCGTTTTCGACCAGGTTGGTCTTGGTCGTATACGAGACGCCGGGATCCGTCACTTGGGTGCACAGGCTGGCCAACTGCTCCGCGTTTGGCAGGTTCGACGCCGGCGGATCCTGCGGCCGTGGCAAGCCAACGGCGGTCAGTTGCACCTGAGCCATGCCGCTCGCCGGTGCGACAGCAGCTGCGTTAGACGACAAGCCCGTAGCTGCGCCGCCAACGACGGCAAGCACGGCAAGCTCAGCCACGCTTGTGACGATGGATTTCACGGTTCCCCCTTCGATCCGACAGGCACGGGACGGGATGTGACCGACTGTCACACGACTGGTCCCGTTCCCGTTGTCCATGACGAGACGGTGTCAGTGTTCCCGGTTTACCTGGTGTTTGTGTCTCGGGACGGTCACGTTTACAGCACCGCCATCCGCCCAGCCGACGAACCCTTCGAATCAGTGGCCGCCGGCGGCCTGCAGCAGCTCCATCGCCGAAGCGCGCGACACCATCCAGCTGCCCTGGTTGACGAACGTGACGCTCTGCGTCACCGGCGGGTTGAGCTTGGGGCCCGAGACGGAGACGTCGGCGGTCGCCGCACCATTGGCGCCCGGGTGGATATTCGCCACGCTGAATGCCAACGGCAGGTCGCCGTTCTTTTCCGCCTTCTTGATTTCGTGGTCGGCAAGGTGCGCCTCGGTCCCGCTGATGCCACCCTCAACCAGGTTGCCCTTGTTCGCAAACGGAACGTTCGGATCGGCAAGGTTGTTGAGCAGGCTGGTCAATTGGTCGGAGGTCGGGAGGTTTGCGGCCGGGGCCGGGTCCTGCGGCAATGGACCCTGAAGGGGCGCGCCGACGGCGACCGGCCGCACCTGGATGCTTGACGGTGCGCCCGACGCCATGGACGTCACACCGCCGGCCACGGCTCCGATTGCGGCCAACGCCGCCGCACTGGTCGCAATGGATTTCACGGTCATTCTCACGGTCAGTTCTCCCCCTTCGGTTCACATGGGCGGTGACGGGGTCAAGTTTCCCATGGTGCGCTTGTTGTCATTGTGCACTTTGTGACGTTACGAGTGGCTTCGCTGAGCAGTCTATGCGGCAGCTGTGTAGCAGCCCAGAATTTTGCCCGGCCGCCTGGCGCGGTTGGCTAATCACGAGATCGCTACGCTAGGTGGCTTGGCGTGGTGAATTCGCATCGGGAAACGAAAGGGTTGCTAGATTACCTACCCCGACCAAACAAGATTCGCCTTCCGTTCCGGCGTCACCTGCGTGACCACACCTGCCGCGGCGGTGCTGCTCAATCCTCCGCGCAGCGAGAAGCTGACCCGATTGACCCCTGGTCAACTGCAGGCACTCAAGGCGCTAAACCTGGGACCGGCAACGGTGGCTGAGATGTCTGAGATGTCTAAGCCCGGAAGCGAAGTCGGCACAATGATAAATCGGCTTGCCGCCGGCGGCTGGCTGACAGTCGCGGTGCGCGACGGTGGAAGGGATCTGTATTCCATATTGCCGTGCGGGCAACCGCCGCCGCGGCCGGCCCCGCTGTCAAGATCCGCGATATTGTCAAAATTCGCTGTACTGCACCGGGATTCGGAGAGCTTCGTCCTCGAGCATCCGCTGTCGTGGTGCGACGTCCGCATCCATGACCCCCGTCTGCTAGCCCTGCTCGACGGGCCTGAAGCCGACGGCTCGGCCGTGCCTGCCGCCGTCGCATCGCAGTTCGTCGAGGACCTGCGCTGGTGCGGCATGCTCGTTCCGCTCGGCGAGGAGGACCGCAACTTCGGGGCACTGAGCTGGAGCGCACCGGATCTGTGGTTTCACCGTCGCAGCACGCTCGGTGAGCGCACCGTCACCTGGGAGCATTTCGGCCCGACCAAGTGGGCGAAGGGCCGATTCCCGCAGCCCGCCGCGCGCAGGACCAATTACCCCGGTGAACCGATCGTCCTGCCCGTCCCCGATCTGGCGGCCAAAAGGACGCAGGACCCTACGCTGACGGCCGTCCTCGAAGATCGGGTTTCGACTAGGACATTCGACGAGGCCCACCCGATCACCCTCGATCAACTGGCCGAATTGCTGTACCGCACGGCGCGGACGCGCAACACTGCGACGGTCGGCGAGGGCGAGGAATTGCCTTCGCGGCCATACCCTTCCGGCGGCGGCGTCTATGAGCTCGAGCTCTACCCGGTGGTGCGACACGTCGCCGGACTCGAGCCGGCCATGTACCACTACGACTCGTTCGACCACGTGCTGCGCCCGGTGGCCGCCGCGGATGCGCGGGCCGTGTCCCATCTGATGAAGCCGGCGTCGGCGACGCTCGCCGGAGGTGCCGAGCCGCAAGTGCTCATCGTCATGGCCGCACGTTGTGGTCGGATCATGTGGACCTACGAGCAGATTGGTTACGCCCTCATCCTCAAGGATGTCGGCGTCCTGATGCAGACGATCTATTTGGCCGCCACCGCCATGGGCCTTGGCGTCTGCGCACAAGGATTCGGCGACACGGCCGCGTTCGTCGCGGCCACCGGGGTCGATGAACTCTCCGAATGCAGCGTCGGCAGCGTCGTGGTGGGCTCGCCCGCCCCGGACGAGTCCTGATGGTGGCGACCCGCTTCGCCCGGCTCCGCCGCCCTCGCGATCGCCACTAGCCTTCGGCGAGCACCTCTTCATCGGTCATCGCCGCGACCTCGAGATAGTGGCGCGCGATCACGGCCAGCCGGTCCGGCGTGCCGCGCGCGGCTTCCCGGTTATCCAGCCGCTCGGCGAAACCGGCCACGGTTCGGGTGGCGAACAGGTCGGCGACCACCGCATGGTCGATTTCCAGCCAGTCGCGTACCCGCGCGATGACGGTGGTGGCCAACACCGAATCGCCGCCCAGCGCGAAGAAATCATCGTGCACGCCAACCGAATTCACGCCCAGCACCGCGGCGACTATCTCGGCCAGCGCGGCTTCGACATCGTTGCACGGGGCACCGTCTTCATCCGAAACTTCCGACCCCTCCGGCTCGAGCAGCGCGGCCACCGCGCGGCGGTCCAGTTTGCCGTTCGACGTCAGCGGTAACTGCCCGAAAAATACGATGCGCGTGGGAACCATGTAGCTCGGTAGCAGATCCGCGACCGCGGCGGTGACATCGCCGGCCTGGTCCGGATCACCCGCGACGGCGGCAACCAGGCTCGGTGCGCCGGTGCCGACAACAGCCGCAACGGCATGGCGCACCCCCGGCACCATGCGCAGCGCGCTTTCCACCTCGCCGAGTTCGACCCGATAGCCGCGGATCTGGACCTGATTGTCGGTCCGGCCGAGGAACTCGATGGTGCCATCGGGCCAGTATCTGGCCATGTCACCCGTTCTGTACCAGCGAACACCGTCGTGCTCGACGAAACGCTCCGCGGTGCGTTGCGGGTCGTTGCGGTAGCCCGCAGCGACGTTCGCACCGCCGACCCAGAGTTCTCCGGCAACCCAATCGAGACAATCGCGCCCCGACGGCGACACCACCCGACACCGGACATTGCGCAAGGGCACACCCCACGGCACGGTCGACCAGTGCGCCGGCGGGTCGCCTACCACTTCGCAAACGGTGCTATGGATCGCCGTCTCGGTCGCACCGCCGAGACCGGCGAACCGGCATCGCGGCGCAAGTCTGGCTAACCTGGCAGCCAAGTCGGCGCCGACCCAGTCACCACCGAGAATGACGGCGCGCAACGAATCGCCCAGCCGCTCTCCGCCGAGGGTTAAGATCATGTCGAGCATGCTTGGCACACAGTTGAGGATCGAAACCCTGTGGTGGCGAACCAATTCCACCCACGAGGCCGCCGCGGCCCGTTGCTCGGAGTCGACCGCTACCAGTGTCCCGCCCGCGGAGAACATGGCGAAGATATCGAAGACCGATAGGTCGAACTCGAGGGCGGACAGCGCGAGTGCCCGATCGTTGCTGCCGATCTCGAACCAGTCGTTGAGGGCGTCGATCGTGTTCATCGCCGCGCTGTGCGGTACCTCGACGCCTTTGGGTTGACCCGTCGAACCCGACGTGAAGAGCACGTAGGCGATCGTGTTGGTGCCCAGAAAGACCGCCTCTTGCAACGGTTCCGGATATGCCCGCGCTGCATCGATGGACAGGCAGGGGATGCCCGCAGGCATATCTGCGCCGTCGATCAGCACGGCCGCGACAACATCGGCGGTCTGAAGTATTCTGGCGCGCCGCGCATCCGGCTGGTCGAATCCGATCGGCACATACGTCGCGCCGGCGGCAAGTACCCCGAGCACGGCCAGGACCTGATCCGGGCCCTTGGGCAGCTGCACGGCGACCGCGTCGCCGGGTCCCACGCCGTGGGCGCGTAGCGAACCGGCGACGGCAAGCGACCGCTCTGCGAGATCCCGGTAGCTCCACGCGCCCGCACCGTCGTGCACGCCCCACACCAGGGCCGGCGCGTCCGGGGTGGCCGCGGCGTGCTCGAAGAAACCCTGATGCAGACACCGACCGGTGACCGGACCGTCGGTCCCGTTGATCGCGGCCCGTACCGTCGCCTGGGCGGTCGGCAACCGCACCGCGGCCTCCGCTTCCCGGCCGGCTTCCCAGCCAGGATCGCCCCCCGCGAGCCGTTCGACCGCCTCGGTGAAGGTCGCGAACATGGCATCGATCACACCGCTGGGGAACGCCGACTCGCGGACGTCCCAGTTCAGCAGCAATCCACCGCGTAGCTCGGTGACCTGGGCGTCCAGCAACACTTGAGGCCCCTGGGAGATGATCCACACCGGCTCGCCGAATGTCTCGATGACGTGGTCGGCAAACAGCTCACCGAGATCGAGTGCACTGGTGAACACGACCGGCGCCAGCACCGGCTCGCGCCGGTACCTACCCAAATCGCGCAACACTTCGAGTCCGGAATATTGCGCGTGCGAGCCATTTTCGTACATGGTGCGCTGCATTTCGCGTGCCCGGTCAGCCACCGACACGTCCTGCGTGACGTCGACCTCGAGCATGATCGACGAGGTGAAGTCTCCGATCACCCGGTCGATATCCGGGTGCACCGAGTCACGTTGAAACAAGGGCACATTCAGCAGGAACCTGTCCCGCGCCGACCAGCCGCCGATCGTCTCGGCGAAGACCGCCGCCAAGGCCATGGCCGGTGTGATTCCCCGCTGGTGCGCCGCAGCCACCAGACTCTGTTTGACGTCCGGTCCCATCCAGTGGTGGTGGCGGACGGTGCGACGCGGAGCCTTCCGATCCCCGACCGGCGCCGTCGGCAGTTCGGGCGAGCCAGGCATCCCGGGCAACCGTCGTTGCCACCAATCCCGATCCCGCTCGCGCGCGGCACTGTCCTGCCGGCGCTCGGTGCGATAACGCCGGTAGCTGTAGCCCGGCGCCGGCAGCGTCGCACCGCGGTACAACTCGGCCAGCTCGGAAACGAGCACCCGATAGCTCATGGCGTCGCCCGCCAACATGTCGACGTCGAGATGCAGCCGGCTTCGAGTCTCTTGGCCCTCATCGCGCATGGTCAGCGTGATGTCGATGACCTGACCATCTTCAATTTTCAAGCGCTGGTGGGTTTTATGGTCACGCAACTCTGCGAGCGCGGCTTCGGCCCGGTCCGGACTCTGTCCGCGCAAGTCGACCACGCTGAAAACCGGCCTGCCCGGGGCGGTCATCGTCTGTTGCGTCCCGTCCGGCAGGAATCGGGTACGAAGCATCGGATGCATCGCGACCAAATCGGATACCGCGCCCTCCAAGCGAGCGGGCTCTATTGCACCACAATCGAATTCGACGTAGATATGTGCAGCAACACCGCCGAGCTTTTGTTCATCGGAGCGACCGATCCAGTAAGCGTGCTGCATGGTGGCCAATGGGAACGGTGCCTCCACCTGAGCCTGGTCGGGCTCACTGGGCTGATCCACAACCGGTTCTGCCGCGCCTCGTATCTGCGCGCGCAGCAGGCCGTACCAGGAGTCAATCGTGGGGCTGGCGGCAAGTTGCGCAAAGGTGATATCGGCCCCGCGCTTACGCAAACCCCCGGCCAGCGACATCATGCGCATCGAGTTCAGCCCCAACCGGATCAGATCGTCGTGGTCTGCGACGTCGCTTGCCGGGCAACCGAGTTGGGCCGCGATCGTGGCCCGGATCTCATCCTTACTGATCCACTCCTCGCCGAGCGGCGCCACTTCGGTCATTTCTAGGCCAGGTGCCTGTCCAGGTCGGCCGCGAGCGCGGCGATGCCGCGCCGCCACAACTGCGTCAGACTGTCTATGTCGGCAGGCTCGAAAAGTGCATCACTCCAACGCCAATTGCTGACCAGCTGCGTTCCGTCAGGCGTATTGACAACGAACGCACTGATGTTCAGGGCAAACCGCAGCGGTAGATCTGGCTCGGGGGCGTTCGGAAGAGCGTCGATATAGGGCCCGGCGAGTAGCGACCAAGGTTGGTCGCAAGGTTGATCGGAGCCGGCACCCAGATCCAAACGCCCCAGATAGCTGAACTGGATCTGCGGTTCGGCGCCCGCCTGTAGCTCGGGGATCCGTTCGACGTAATGCAGCAGACCGTAATCCAAACCGTCATTCGGAACCTCACCGAGGTGCGCCACCACCGCCTGGACCAGGGCACGGGCCGCCCCCGGATGCCGCTCGGCCCGCTCGACATCGGCTACCGCCGCCCCCGCCCCAAACCGCGCCGGGAATGCATTGGTAAACCAGCCGACGGTGTTGGTGGTGTCGGTGTCCAGCCTGGCGTCGGCGCGTCCATGTCCCTCACACGCGACGAGCGTGCCCGATGCCGGATCCTGTCCGCGGGCGCCGCGCCAGCTTGCCACCGTCATCGTCGTTGCGGCCAGCAAGAACTCGCGCACACCTTCGGCTTTGGTGAGCGCGGCAAGAATCCGCGCGGTGACCTCGACCGGTGTGGCGACCTGGGTGACGCGCAGCGTGGACCAGGTGTCACGGGTCGGGTCCGGATGCCGGGCCCCCAATGCGGGATCGGGGTCGCGAACCTGCGCCATCCAGTATTCTCGCTGGGCCCACACCTGCGGCGCGGCGGCCCGTTCCCACATCAGCTGACACCATCGACGGTAGGACGTGAACTCCGGCAGCATCTGTGGTGTGGCGCCCACGCACATCGAATGCCAGGCTTCCGCGATGTCACCGAGCATGATGTGCCAGGACACCACGTCCACGGTCAAGTGGTGCGCGGCGAGCAGCAGCACATCCGCATGCCCGGACCGTTTCCCGGCGCCGGAGAACCAAACGGCTCGCACCATTGCGCCGGCGTAAGGGTCGATCTCATCCACCGCTTCGGGCGCAGCCTGCCTTATGGCAGAGATCAATTCGTCGTCAGTCGACGCCGGCAGCCGCACGCGGGTAAGCAGGTCCGCGCCACTGACCACGCCCGGTTCGCGGGTAACCAGGCGCGGACCCGCTGCGGTATCGATCAGAATCGATCGCAAGGTCTCGTGCCCGTCGAGCAGGAGCTGCAGCATCGTCTCGATGGACGAGTGGTCGATTTCGGACGGCAGTCGAAGCAGGACGGTGTGGGTGAAGCGCCGAAAGTTCCCGTGCTCGTACAGCCAGGACACCATCGGCAACGGAAGCACTTCACCGTATTCGGCGTCCGCGCCGGCCGCGTCCGAGTCGACCGCCGCGTCGATCGCGGCCGCGAGCTGGCGAATTGTCGGAGCGGCGAACACCATCCGTGGACTCACCGCGAGCCCGCGCCGTCGAGCCTTGTGCACCAACGCGATTGCCACGATACTGTCTAACCCGAACGAGTAGAAGTCGTCGTCGACACCCGGCGCCGCGCCGGTGAACTGCTCGTCGAACAGTTCGCACAGCGCCCGTTCGGTCTCGCTCGACGCCGACGCCGACGCGCCTCCGGTGCCGCCGGTGGGCGGGCTCTCGGCCAGCACGTCCAACGCGCGGCCATCCAGCTTTCCGTTGGCGTTCACCGGCAGCGCAGGCAGTGCCACGATCCGGGCCGGAACCATGTAGGAGGGCAGGCGCTCGGCGAGCGCGGCCCGCAGCCGGACCGGACTATCGTCCATGTTCTCCTGCCATACAACGAATCCCACCAGGCTGGTGCCGCCATCGCGACGCAGCACGCAAACCGCCGCGTCGTGCACCTCGGGCCGGCCTCGCAGCGCGGCCTCGATTTCGCCGATCTCGACCCGGTAGCCGCGAATCTTCACCTGGGTGTCGCCACGCCCCAAGTACGCGTATCCACCGTGCGGCAGGCGACGCACCAAATCGCCGGTCCGGTACATGCGCTGTCCGGGACGGAACGGGTCGGCGACGAAGCGGGCGGCGGTCATCGCGGGCTGGCCAACATACCCGCGGGCCAGCTGCGCGCCGGACAGATACAGCTCCCCCACCACACCGTTGGGCACCCGCCGCAGCGCCGAATCCAGCACATAGCAACAGGTTCCCGCGTTCGGCGTACCGATCGTGGGTGTCCGATAGTCGTTGACCGCGGCCACCACCGCCTCGACCGTCATTTCGGTGGGCCCGTAGCAGTTGTAGACCGCGACGGGTACCGGGGCGGCCGTCAACGCGCGCAACTCCCGCCACAGCACGCCATCGATCGCTTCTCCCCCGAGGGCCAGGACCGATAGATCGTGGTCGAACAGTCCGGCCGCGCGCAGTTGAACCAACATGGACGGGGTGGTGTCGATCATGTCGATCCGGTAGGTGGCCATGCCCGTCACCAGCCGATCCGCGTCGCGCATCTCCTCGGCGTCGAACAGATGCAGAGCGTTTCCGTCGAGCAGGCCCACCATGGGCTGCCAGGAGGCGTCGAAGCTGAGCGACCACGCGTGCGCGATACGCAGCGGGCGGCCCAGGCGCGCCGCGGCCGCCCGGTAGACGCGGTCCCGGTGGTCGGCGAAATAGCCGAGTATCGCGGCGTTGGTGCCGATCACGCCCTTCGGTTCGCCGGTCGAGCCGGACGTGAAGATGACGTACGCGCAGTGCGCGGGGTGACGGTGCACGGTGGGCGGCACGGCAGCACGCCGCGAAATGCGTTCGGCCACGGCGGGATCGTCGAGGACCACGGCGGGCAATCGGCGCCCGGCCAGCTCCCAAACCAGCCTCAAGTAGCCGGATTCGGTGACGGCCAGCACCGGATTGGCTTGGCGCAAAATGGATTCAATGCGGGCATCCGGGAGCGTGATATCGACCGGCAGATACGCCCCGCCGGCGGCGAGCACGGCCAGGATGGCGACGATCGATCGCGACGAGCGCGGCAGCACCAGCGCCGTAACCGTTTCCGGACCTGCCCCCTGTCCCGCCAGCTCGCGAGCCAGCCGGCTCGCGTCGGCGTGCAATTCGGCGTAGCTGCAGCGCTCACCCGCACCGCTGGTCAGGGCGACGGCGTCCGGCGTGGCGCAAACCTGCCGCTCGAACATTTCCCACACCGTGCCGTCCGGCGCGGGCATCGCCCGCGTCGCGAGCTCATTGAATTCGGCGCGCTCCGCGGTGGTGAGGATGTCCAGCGCGTCGGGCGGGTCATCGCCGATATCGGGGAGCTGCCGCAGGACGCCCAGGAGTCGCTGGCAGATCTGCGCCGCGGGAAGATGCGGCAGCGCTTCACGAATCGCCTCGACCACCACCACCAGCGCGTCGTCACTGCGGTGCGCGACCACGGTCAGCGGGTAGTGCGTCAGGCTTTCCATCTCGATCGGACGGAACCGGGCGCCATCGGGAGTGCTCACCACACGGATGGCATCCTCGATCGGCGCATTCTCGAACACGAAGAGGCTGTCGAACAGGGTTCCGCGGCCATGCGCGCGCTGGATTTCCGACAGGCTGAGATAACCGACGTCGCGCATCGCCGACGACTCACGCTGTAGCCGCGCGCATTGGTCCCGCACCGACGCGTCGCCGCTCACCCGGTGCACAACCGGCACGCTGTTGATGAACAAACCGACCATGCTCTCGACTCCGGCCAGGCGTTCGGGGCGGCCGGAGATGACGGTGCCGAAAACCACGTCGCGACGGTCGGTGAGCCTGCCCAGCACGACTGCCCACGCGAAAAGCACCGCGGTGTTTAGCGTTAGGTTGTTGCGCCCCGCCCAGTTACGCAGACGCGCGGTATCCGCCGGCGGCAACACCAGGTTCGCCTTCTCCGGCACGCCGCCGCGCGCGGCGCCGTCGGCCACCATCAGCGGTCCCGACACGCCGCGCAGATACTCTGTCCACCGGCTGGTGGCCGCCGCCCTGTCTTGCTCAGCGAGCCAGATGATGTAGTCGCGATAAGGGCGCGGGGTTGGCAGCCCGTCGGCCGATCCCCCGGCCCGGTACACGGCCAGCATCTCGGTGAAGAAGACGGCGAGCGCCCAGCCGTCCAGCACAATGTGGTGCGCGGTGAAGATCAACCGGCGGCTGGTCTCGCCGGGCGCGCTAATCAGCACGACGCGCAGCGCCGGACCGCGACTCAAGTCAAATGGGCGACGTCGCTCGGATCGCGCGATGGAATCGAATTCCGTTGGCAGGGCGGTACGTTCGATCCACGGCAACTCCACGTGGTCGGGCACGATCTGCACCGGCTTCGGCACATCGCGGTCCCAGAAGGCGGCCCGCAGATTCGGGTGCCGGTCCAGCATGGCGGCGGCGCTGCGGCGCAGCAGCTCAACATCAACCGGTCCGTCGATATCGACCCGCAACTGCATGGTGTACAGGTCGATGCCGTCCTCGGCCAACCGGTATAGCGCAAAGAGCCCTTCCTGCAGCGGGCTGAGCGCGAGAACGTCTTCGATCTGCGGCCGAGCGGTGGTCACGATCGCCTCATTGGCCCTCACGATTGGTCAAGCCAGGACGCGGTGAGTGCGGCCAATGTGTCGGCGTCCAAGCCAGAGGCGTTGATCGGCTCGCCGCCCTGCACCGGCGCCGAATCCGCCCCGGCCGCGGGGTGGGCGGCGGCTTCGTCGACCGCAGCGGCCAGCTCGGCGATGGTCATGTGCGCGAACACCATTGCCGGGGTCATCGGCAGTTCCCGCGCGGTGGCCCGGGCCGACCATTGAACCGAGATGATGCTGTCGCCACCGAGGGCGAAGAAGTTGTCCTCGCGATCGACGCCGGTGATCTCGAGCAATTCTTCCAGCATCGCGATCAAGGCCCGCTCGGTTTCCGCGGAACCGGCGGCGACGGGTTGCGACCGCTCAACGGCGGCCGGACTCGCCGGGGCGAGCAGCTTCGCCAGTTCGGCCGGGGGCAGCAACTCCACCGCGGACAACGGACGGTCGGGTGTCGTCGCGAGCGCATCGAGCGCGGCATCGAAGGCCGCGGCGATGAGCCCGGCGGTCTCGGGTTCATACAGATCGGCATTGGCGACGACCCGCACCTCGAGTCCTCCGTCGGAGGTCACGTTGAGGTCGACGTTGAGATCCAGGAAGGAGACATCGAAGGCCCTCGGGAGTGGGTCGACGGTGGTTTCTCCCGACTCGACGAGGTCGCGCGGCACGAGCACGCGGTCGTCACCACGAAGGTGGATCGAGTTTTGGAACAGGGGGTGGTTCCGGGAGGGCGAGCGCGGCGGGTTGAGCGCTTCAACCAGGCGTTCGATAGGCAATTCTTGGTGCGCCAGCGCGTCGAGCACCGCGCCGCGACTGCGCTCGAGCACGGTGCGCAGGCTCGGGTCACCGGCCAGGTCGGTGCGCAGCACCACCACGTTGGCGCAGGGCCCGGTCATGGTGGCGCTGGTCAAGTCGACCCGGGCAGCGACCGGGCTGCCGATCGCGATGTCGGTGCCGCCGCCGAGCTTGTGCAGCACGACCGCCAGGGCGGCCTGATAGATCATGAACTCGGTGCTGGCATTTTGCTCCGCGAGCCGCAGGAGGGCCGACCGGCGGCCGGCCGACACCGTGAAATCCGCTATCTGCGAACGCTGCCCGAGGATCGGCGGACGGGTGTGGTCAGCGGCCACCGAGATCTCATACGGCACTCCGGCCAATGCGGCACGCCAATGCGCCAGCTCGTCCTGTCCCCATTCGCCCGGGGCGTCAAAGGTATTTCGCTGCCACACCGCGTAATCCGCGAACTGGAAGGGCGGTGTGGCCCATTGCGGCGCCCTCCCGTTCGCCCGCGCGCGGTAGGCGATGATGAGGTCTTCGAAGATGACGCCGAGCGAGGTGTGGTCGGTGACGATGTGGTGGATGAGCAGGAGCAGTACGTGCGAATCCGGTCCAATCGCCAACAGGGTGGGCCTGATCAGCGAGTCGGACTCCAGCGTGAACGCGTGGCAGCGCAGCTCAGCCACCGCGTACTCGACCCGCTCGGCGGGGATTTGCAACACCGCCAGTTGCACCTCCCGGGCCGGGTGCACCAATTGATACGGAACGCCTTCGTGTTCAACAAAATTGCTGCGAAGCGATTCGTGCCGGGCCACGACGTCGTCGAGCGCATCGGTGAGCACGGCGGTGTCCAACGGACCGTTGATGCGCAGGGCCAGTGCCATGTTGAAGATGTCATTGGCCCCCCGCATCCGATATTGGAACCAGATGGAAAGCTGGGAATACGACAACGGCGGCCATTCGGGGCGGTCCCCCTTCATCAGCTGCGGGCGATCGGCCTGAAGTCCCGGCAGCTCGTCGGCAATGTTCTCAGGGGTCTCCTCGGCGTCCAGTTCGTCGAGGTCGATGTCGAACTCGGCCCGGAACCGCTCGATCAGCCGATTCGCCAGCCCGGCCGGCGTCGGGGTGTCGAACACGGCGCGGACGGCCAGCTCCACACCGAACTCGGCCCGGATCTGCGCGACGAGCCGGGCCGCCAGCAACGAATGCCCGCCCAGCCCAAAGAAGGAGTCGTCGGCGCCGACTCGCTCCCAGCCGAACAGCCGGGCGAAGATCGAGCACATCCGTCGCTCGGTGGGCGTCGCCGGTGCGCGGAAGGTTCGTACCGCAACACGGGTCGGCGCGGGCAACGCCCGCTTATCCAGCTTGCCGCTGACGGTCAGCGGGATCTCGGGGATCACCGCAAACGCACTGGGCACCATGTAGTCGGGCAGCACCGACGCGGCATGTGCGCGTAGCCCGTCGAGATCTAAAGGCGCGCACGAGCCCGCGTTGCTTTCACCGTTCACGGGCACCACGTAGGCGGTGAGCATCGGCCCGGCCTCGGCGCCTTCGGTGACGACGAGGCAGTGCCTGATCGCCGGATGCGCGGCGATCACGGACTCGACCTCGCCGAGTTCGATGCGGAAGCCCCGAATCTTGACCTGTTCATCGGCTCGCCCAACGAATTCCAGGTCACCGGAGACGTTGCGCCGCACCAGGTCTCCCGTTCGATACAGCCGCATGCCGGGGTTGAACGGGTCGGCGACGAACCGTTCCGCGGTCAGCCCGGGACGGCCCAGGTACCCGCGCGCCAGCTGGACGCCACCGAGGTACAGCTCGCCGATTACCTCCGCCGGCACCGGTTGCAGCTCCTCGTCAAGTACATAGGCATAAACATTGCGGTTCGGCACCCCAATCGGCACCACGCGCGCGCCGTGCGATCCCCGCACCGGCATGTGTGTAGAACAGACGACCGCCTCGGTCGGGCCGTAGTGATTGCGCAATTCCGCGTCGAAGTAGCCGGCGAATTTTTCGGCTACCTCGCCCGGCAGCGCTTCCCCGCCGACCGGGACATGACGCAACTGCCGCCATTCGCTGACCTGCGGAAGCAGCAGCAGCGTGCTCAGCATGGAGGGCACCATGTGCAGCACGGTGACGCGGTGGCGGCTGATCAGGTCGGCGACATAACCGATGTCGCCGAAGGCATCCGGCGTGGGCAATACTAGCCGTGCGCCAACCGACAAGGTGAGGAAGATGTCTGCCAATGACGCATCGAAGCTCACCGACACCGACTGCAGCCACCGGTCGTCGGCGGTCACGCTCCACTCGGCGGTGAAACCGACCACGTGATCGGCGATCGCATGATGCGGGACCGCGACACCCTTGGGCTGTCCCGTTGAGCCGGAGGTGTAGATGACATAGGCCAAATGCTCCGGACGCAACGGACGTAGCCGGTCGGCGTCCGTGAGCGCGACGTCCGGGAGGTGCTGCGCGGCGCTTTCCGCGGCGGCGAGTTCGCGGCGCCCAATGACCGTTTGTGGGCGAGCGTCCGTAACGAGATATCGGATGCGATCATGCGGGTAGGCGGGATCAATCGGCAGGTAAGCCGCACCGGCTTTCAGCACGGCGAGCACCGCGACGATGAATTCGATTGACGTGGTCATGCGCAGGCCGATGATGTCTTCGGTACCGAACCCCTGCCCGATAAGCCAGCGCGCCAGGCGATTCGCGCGCCGATGCAATTCGGCATAGCTCAGTTCGGCTTGGTGGCCGGGTGGGTCGGAGACCAACGCGACCGCATCGGGGGTGCCGCCGGTTTCCGACGCGGCTGCCTCGAGCACCGCGACCAGCGTGCTGGCTGGCATCGCCGCAAGTTCGCCATGCGACTGGGCCAGCACGGTTTCCCGCTCGCCGGCGCCAAGCATGTCCAGACTGACGAGACGACGTTCGGGCTGCGCCAGCGCGTTGTCCAACAGCTGTAGGTAGTGAGCCAGCATCTGAGCGACGAGCTCGGCACTCAGCACATCGGTCTGGTATTCGAACTCCGCGAACACGCCTTCAGGTTCGAGCGCAACCGCAAGCGCGAGCGGAACGTGGGCGGTTACCGCGCCCAGTCCGAGTTGTCGAACGGTGACGCCGTCCAATGCGAATCCACTGGCACTCTTGCGCATGCTGAAGCCGAGTCGGACGAGCTGGTCCATGCCGTCGTGTCCCATGCGCTCCGGGTTCACTTCGCGCACCACCCGATCGATGCCGACGGACTGATGGGCGAAGCCGTTGACGCATGTGTCGCGTACCCCGTCGACAAACGAGGTAAAGGTGTCCTGTGCTCCTGGGGTGATGCGCAGCAACAACGTGTTTCCGAAATACCCGATGGCACCCTTTGCTGCAGCGCGACGTTCCGTTACCGGAACGGAGACCAGGAAATCTGTTGCGCCGGTGTAGCGGCGCACCAGCACACCGAAGGCCGCCAGCAACACCATGAACGGGGTGGCGGAGCGCCACCGGGCGAACTTCTCGACCCGGCTGAACAGGTCTGAGGGCAACGCGCGGGTTTGACGTTCGGCCCGCCTGGACGGATGGGTGGCAGGCGAGCCGGGAAGCTCCAGCGGTTCGGGTGACGGCCGCAATGTGTCGGCCCAGTAGCCGACGTCGGCAACGGTGGGTTCCGCTGGGTTATCCAGGCTGTCCAGCACTTCGACCGCGACATATTGCGGCGCCTGGCCGCCCGGTTGGCGGCGGTTGTAGGCAGCGCTCAGCTCATGGGCGAAAACGGCCCAGGAGTCGTCGTCCCAACAGATGTGGTGCACGACCAGCAGCAGCACGAATTCGTCTGTGCCGCTGCGGATAAGAGTTATCCGCAGTGGCAACTCGCAGGTCAGATCGAATGGCCGGCCGAACTCGTCTCGTGCTAATGCCTCGATCCGCCGTTCCCGTTCCTTCCCGCGGAGGTGAGTCAAATCATCGGTCCGCCAACCGGTCTCAACATTGTTCGAAAACACTTGATACGGCTCGCCCTCCGAGTCCACCTCGTAAGTGGTCCGCAAAATGGCGTGGCGCGCAACGACGTCATCGAAGGCGGCGCGTAACCGCGCCTCGTCCGGGGCGCCCGTCAGTCGATAGGCAACGCAGATGTTGAGCGTCGTATCGGAGGCGTCCATGGTCTGCAGAAACCACATCCGACGCTGGCCGGCGGACAGAGGGTAGCGCTCGCCGGCGCAGAGGGAAACCCGCTCGACTGACTCGGGCGCCGCCATACCACTTTCGGCGATACGCCTGCGCAGTAGCTCCCGGCGGCGCTCCTGCAAAGTCTTGACATCGTCTGCCATGGCTCGCCTCACTCCTGATGTTGCGGCCCGGGGGGGAACCCGAACGAAACGACGCGCATCAACGAACCCCTCCACCTCGTCACTGTCCGCCATCGCCGGACCTGCGATGGGCGCTGCACTCCAGCACCGACCGCGGGCCCAGGGGCTTATGTTAGCCTTCGCTAAGTTGGATGGCAGTTGCGCCCGTCGCAGCCATGCTTGCCGTTGGGTCGGGAGGTACCCGGTGAACACGCTGGACCTGCGGCAATGCGTGCTAGACCATGACGCCTTCGCGGGGAAGTTCTTGCTGCGCCGGCTGGACCCCGACGGCGACCTCGACCTGGTACACCGTTGGATGAACGACCCCGAGGTGGCGCGCTTCTGGCGGAAGCCGTGGCCCCGGTTTCGTATCGCGTCCTATCTGCGCCGACAGCACGACAGCACGCATTCGGTCCCATACCTGGGTCTGCTGGACGGCGTCCCGATGAGCTACTGGGAGCTCTACCGCGCCGATCTTGACCCGCTCGCGCAGTACTACGCCGCCCGCGCGCACGACGCCGGCGTGCACATGCTGCTGGGTCCGCCCGAATGCCGCGGACGACGGCTGGCCGTGGACCTGCTGCGCGTGGTATCGACCTGGCAGCTCGATGCGGATCCGCACGCCACTCGGGTGGTCGCCGAGCCCGACGCCGAAAACGTGCGCGTGATCCGGGCCCTCGAGTGTGCCGGGTTCTGGCACAGCACGGACGTCGATCTGCCGGACAAACGGGCCGCGCTCATGATCCGTGACCGGGGCAGCCGAAGCGAATTGATCGAGAGGTAGTGCATGCCGCGCACACTGGGGTGGATCAGGCAGTTCCACAAACCGGATTCGCCGGACAGCCTTCCGCTGCTGGTCTTTCCGCATGCCGGCGCCGGCGCATCGGCCTATCGCACCTTCTCGAAAGCACTCAGCACAAAGTTCGACGTCATCGTCTTCCAGTACCCAGGACGCCAGGACCGGGCAGCCGAAGCAGCCCTGGGCTCGCTCGCCGAGATTGCCGCGGGAGCGTTCGCCGAGTTCTCGGCGTCGGATCACAACCGCGGGGTCCCGATCGTCACTTTCGGTCACAGCATGGGTGGCTGGGTCGCGTTCGAGTTCGTCCGGATCGCCGAGGCCAGGGGAATCGATGTGCGGCAGGTTCATGTCTCCGCGGCGGTTGCCCCCTGCAATGCGATCAACAAACCACCGCATCCGAGGCACGACGAGGAGATCCTCGACCATCTCGCGGCGCTCGAAGGTACCAACTCGGATGTGTTCGGCAACCGCGAGCTCATGAAGCTGGCGCTTCCCGTCATCAAGGCCGACTATCAGGCCTGCGATGCGTACTCCTGTACCGAAGACGTCAAGATAACGGCCCCGATTCACGCGATCGGCGGCGATCAAGACCCGATCGTCACGCTGGGCGATCTCTACGGCTGGGGGAAGCACACCGATACCGTCCCGGTCACGATGTTCGACGGCGGGCACTTCTTCCTCAACGATCACATCGACGCCGTCGGGGAGCTGCTGGCGTCGTGCGCGCAATGCGAGCAGACACCGTGACGCACGACCCCATCGTGATTGCCGGCATGGCCGTCGAGGCGCCCGGAGGAATCGAGACCCCCGCCGCGTTGTGGTCGGCGCTCGCCGAGTCGAGGGAGCTGATCGGCCCGTTTCCGCGCGACCGCGGCTGGCCGATCGAGGACCTCCTGTCGGTGTCCGAGTTGGAAGGCTGGGGACGGGTCTGCGACGCCGGCGGATTCATGGACAGCGCAACGGCATTCGACCCACCGTTCTTCGGTATGGCGCATCGCGAGGCCATCGTCAGCCATCCCCAGCAGCGCGTTGCGATGCGGATGGCGTGGAAGGCGCTGGAGAATACCGGGATCAACCCCGGCACGGTCGAGGGCGAAGACGCCGGCTGTTTCGTGGGAATGTCGATGACGGAGTACGGTCCACGCACGGCCCAGGCCGACACCTACACCGGACACCGGACCGTCGGTATGGGACAACTGGGGGGCGCCGGCCGGATCTCGCACTGCCTTGGATTGACCGGCCCATCGATATCCCTCGATTCTGCGTGTGCCTCGTCGTTGACCGCACTGCAGCTGGCCGCCAACGCGGTTGCGTTGGGCGAGTGCGACTGGGCTCTGGCCGGCGCCGTGTGTGTGCTGGGGGCCCCGGCAGCTTTCTACGAGTTCGCCCGGCTCAACGCCCTGTCCGATGACGGGCATTGCCGTGCCTACTCCGAGGACGCCAGCGGCACCGTCTGGGGCGAAGGCGCGGGGATGGTGGTCGTCGAACACGAATCACGGGCACGCCAACTGGGACACCGGATCTACGGACGTATTCTGGCGATCCGCACCAACCACAACGGCAAAGGCAAGCCGATCCTGGTTCCGCGGATCCGCGCACAGGAAAAGCTGGTCAACAAGACGATCGAGGCGGCGGGGATCGACGCGGCCGATGTGGGAATGATCGAAGGACACGGCACCGCGACGCTGGCGGGCGACCCGATGGAATTGGTCGCTTTATTCAAGACCTACGGCGCGGCGGGATCCAATGCGCTACTGGGATCGATCAAGTCGAACGCCGGACATGCGCAGGCGGCATCCGGAATCCTCGGACTGATCAAACTGCTGCTCGCCGGCCGGCACGGTCACATTCCCCCAACCCTCTTCTCGGACAACCCGACAAAGAAATTGGACTGGGATCTGACCGGCCTGCGACTGGCCGGCAAACTGCATCCTTGGGAACCGAAAGACGGGGTCCGGTACGGAGCCGTATCGTCGTTCGGCGCGGGGGGCGCCAATGCGCACGCAATCATTGCGATGCCCGTGAGTCCCCAGGAGTGAGACGGTGAAACCCCAAACCTACCGGCTGCCGAATGGCGCGATTCCCGTCCTGCTTTCATCGGATGTCCCGGACCTTTTACGCGCCGAAGCCACAGCCGTGCTTTCTTATGCCGTGGATCATTCCGAGGTAACACCGGAAGCGATCGCCCGCATGCTGTTTCGGACGCGGATTGCGCGCCGGTATCGGGCTTTGGCCATGGTGACCAACCGGGACGAGTTGATCAGCTGCCTGCGAGCGGTTATCGATGGCCGCGAGCACCCCTCGGTGCTGCGCACCGACACGGCCGCCACGGCCCGCCGACTCGCCTATGTCTTTCCCGGGCAGGGCAGCCAGCGACCCGGGATGGGGCGACTCTACTACGAATCGGTCCCCGCTTTTCGCGCCGAGGTAGACCGCTGCGCCGCGGCCTTCCATGCGCAGCTCGGTGAGTCGCCGCTGAATTACCTTCTCGACGAACATCTTCCGGCCGAAGGCTGCGCGGGCACCGTCCAGCCCGCATTGTTTACCCAGTTGGCCGGGCTGGCCGCGATGTGGCGATCATTCGGCATCGCGCCGAGCGTCACCATCGGGCATAGCCAAGGAGAGATCGCGGCGGCCTATGTGTGCGGCACCATCACGTTGGCGGATGCAGTCCGCGTCGTCGGGATCCGCGCACGGGCCGCCGACGAGTTCGGTTACGGCGACTACGCGATGGCGGTCGTCGCCGCCGACCGCGACACCTGCGAGGGCCTGCTCGCACGCCGCTCGGGGTGGGCGGAGCTGTCGGTGGTCAATTCGCCTAGCATGACCGGGATCTCGGGTGATCGCGAAACGGTGCAGGGGGTCGTGGACACCCTCACCGAGCGGGGCACGTTCGCGCGAGTCATTCGCGTCCAGTATCCGGCGCACACCAGCCTGATCAATCAGCTCGGTGACAAAGTGCGTGCCGCCACCCAACGCGAACTGCAGAATCCGAAGTTCGTCGAAACCGATATCGGCTGCCTCGGAAGCACCCTCGGCGCTCCGATAGCCCAGGATCTACCGGTCGACCAATACTGGTTCTGGAACCTGCGCAACACGGTCCGATTCGACAAGGCGATCGCGGCGGCGCTACCGCTGGGCGTCGACACGTTCGTCGAACTAGCCGAAAATCCGACGCTGCAGTTGGCTATTCAGGAAAACCTGACCGTCTTGCACGAAGTCGCCGGCAAAGACGCCGAAAGGCACGCGACCCTGGTGGTAGGCACGTCCACCCGAACAGCGACCGATCTCGGCGAGTTCACCCGCAACCTCGCGCGGCTGGCCGTAAATGATTTGAACTACTCGTGGGAATGCCTGGGCATCGCGGGTGACGGCCCCATGCCGCTGCCACTGCTCGATTTCCCCAATACCCGGATGAACGAGGCCCGGCTGTGGTTGCCCTATGACCAGGGCCCGGCCCGGCGTGACCGGCAGACGACCACCGTGACATCGGGGGCGGAACCGGCGGAGCTCACCCACCAACCGGTTACACAAAACGCAACGCCGCAGCTTCTCGCCGAGCAGTGGGTTCGGCTGTCGCATCGCTCATTGGTGACGCCCCGCTCGATTGGAATCATTGATCACGGCGGAGCGTGCGCGGAACTGGCCAGCGCCCTGTGCGCGGCGGCCGCCGACGCCGGCGCTACGGCCCGACTGATCGGCGACGAAAGCAACGCTGTCAGAACTGGTTTCAATACGCTGGTGATACTGCTTCCGCGGTCGCCCGAACAGGACGATGCCGCCGCAGCTGCCGGGGTCGCGACATTCTTTGCCGACCGCACGTGGTGGCCGGGACTGGACGACGCGGTTACCGACTGCTGGCTGGTGACGGTGGGCGGCGAGACGGTGGTTGCCGACGACGCGCCGCCAGATCTGGTGCACGCGGCGGCAAGTGCGGGCTTCCGCTCGGTCGGCGCCAAATATTTGGGCGTGCGGTTCGGCCACCTCGATCTGCCGGCCGGGTCGACGACGGCGGCGGCGGCCGGCGGGATCCTCCCTGCGCTGCACACACGGGACGAATCGGAGCTCGCCCTGCGCAAGGACGGCCTCTATGCAAAGCGGATCGTGCATTGCGACGACCGCGTCGACTACTCTGCTGGGACCACACCCGAACACGTGCTCATCATCGGCGGGACAGGAAAACTCGGGCTCGAATTCTGTGGCCACCTCGCACGTGGCGGCGCACGACGAATCACATTGGTCAGCAGGTCGGGCGAGACTGCGGCGGTCGCGGATCGACTGCGGCGGATCCGGTCGGCCACCGCGACCCAAATCCGGGTCGCACAATGTGATGTGGGCGATCAAGCGGCGGTGTTGCTGCTGGCTGAGCAACACCGAGGCGAACCCGCGGATCTGATAATCCATGCCGCCGTCCAGTATTCGGGTGTCGAACTGGAAGACATCACCATCGAAAAGGTGGACCAGATGCTGCGCCCCAAGGTTGTCGGCATCTGGCGGGTGCTGGGAACGTTTCCCCGTACCGATGACTGCCGGGTAGTTCTATGCTCGTCGATCTCGGCGACCGTCGGCGGTCGCGGCATGATCATCTACGCCGCGGCCAACCGAATGCTCGATGCGATGGCTCGACGGCTCCGAGCCGAGGGTGTGGATTGCGCATCCGTGCAGTGGGGGTACTGGGATGTCGGTCCCGACCTCGATGGCTCAGCCAGATCGATGATGGCTGGCACCGGGCTCGTCGCGATGCGACCTGCCGATGCGCTCGCCGCGGGAATGACCACCCGGTTTCGTAGCAACGTCATCGTTGGAGCATTCGAGTTGGACCGGGCACGGTCGGTGCTTCAGACGTGCGGCCGCGGCTCGTTGTTGTCACTGCTGAGCGCGCCCGAGGCCCAAACCAGGGTCGCTCTTGCCTCCACCGGTCTAACGCAACGGTTGATGGAGTTGGTGGCCGGGGTCATCGGTGTCGACGGCGTGGAAAACATCGACACGGAAGTCCCCATGGTGGCGATCGGCCTGGATTCGTTGCAGGCGCTGGAGTTACGCCGTCTCGTCCAGCTCGAGTTCAATCGCGATCTAGAGGTATCGGATCTCCTCGGTGGGGCGTCGATTTCGGAGGTTCTCACCAAGCTGGGCGGTTAGGCCCGCCCCCAAGAAAAAAGGAACAGCATCAAACCGATTGGTACTCGCCGCTTCTCCCCATTGGCGGATTGGCCCCCACCGGCGGATCGGCGACGCCCGTCTCGGCGCCGAGCACGCGGTCGGACAGCAGGCCCAGGCAACTCAGGTTCGGAAATCCCGGGCCCTCATTTACGCCAGACAGATTGGGCAGCACCAGTTTCGGGGTGACGCCCACGACGCCCAGGTCGTGGCCGATGGAATCCTCTAGCCGCTCGCCGGTCAGCACTCCGCCCAGGCCAAACTCCAGCAGGTCCACGGCGCTCGGGCGCAGCAGCGGCACAAACCACAACGGGTCGGCACCGGATCCGTCGATAACGAGGTCGAAACTGTGCAGGTTCTCGCGCGGTTCACCGTTGCCGTCGGTGCGCAGCGTGATCCAGATTCGGCTATCGCGGTCAACCACGCGAGCCACCCGCCCGCGCAGATGCTTGATCCTTTCGTCGGCGAGCAGCGACTCCTGAACCCGCGCGGAGAACACCCCACGGTCGGTGCGGGCGATGCAGTCGCGGCGTTCGGCGAGGGTAAGACTGCGCCACCCGGCGGGATCGGAGAACAGTGAGTTCTCGAAGAAGCCCTCGCCGCGAGTGAACAAGGTTGCCTGCGGCGAAATCGCCGTAATCGTCGAAACCCGGTGGTGGAAAAGCTCGTTGAGCATCGACGCGGCAGTCTCCCCACCGCCGATGACCGCGACATCTCCGACAACGATCCGGTCGTGGTCCCCCGCACGCTCCCAGAACTGAGCGATCGACCACACGCGCGGACCACCGGAAAGTATGGACCGCTCCGGTTGCCCCGGACCGGTAATCATCACCGTGTCGGCGGACAGGCTCGACTCGCGGGTGTGCAGCACCCATCGCGATCCGTCGACCGAGATCTCAAGCACCTCGCCCCGAACGACTTGCAAGCCCACCTCGTCGGCGACCCAACACAGATACCGCGCCCACGCATCGTGAGTGGGCGCCGGCCGGCCTCGGTCGATCCAGCCCACGAATTGGTCCATTGCAACCAGATACGACTGCCAGCTGAACCGCAACATCCGCTCGTCGATTTCACTGTTGCGGCCGGGCATCAGCGTCGAGCGGTATGGGAAGCCGACGTCCTTTTCGGGGCTGGTTCCCAACCGCTGCCGACCGTCGGTCCAACCACCTCCGGCGCGCCAATTGGCCGCGACGCTCGCGCGTTCGACGGCAACGACGTCGGGCACCTCGACACCCATCTCGCCCAGCACCGCGGCCTTCGCCGCCACCGCCACCGCCTTCGCGCCGGCCCCGACGATCGCCAGCGTGCCGCTCATGCTGCCCCCGCAGACAGCGCGCGATCGTGGAGACGCACGCCGACCAATGATGCGCCGCCCACAACCCCACCTCCGTCGGTCAGCTTAGCTCAGGCTGTCCTAACTTCGTGTACGCTACCCTATGTTCGAGGCCAGTACACGCTTGCCCCGGGGAGCCGCTGAGGTGCCTATTAGTCCCGGCCCGCCGTCCAAAACGACAGCACTGGACGGTTTTGTACCCTTTCCGCCGCGACGGGTCGCCACGTACCGGGCGGCCGGCTACTGGACCGGCGGGACCATCGATTCGGTGCTGCGACATGCCGCCACGGCATGGCCCGACCGCGTCGGAGTCGTAGACGACTTCAGCGGCCATACCTACTCCGAGCTGGACAGACTCGTCGAGGAGGCCGCCGCCGGGTTCGCCGCGTTGGGAATCGGGCCCGCTGAGCGGGTGCTGCTGCAGCTGCCCAATTCGTGCCGGTTCGCCGTCGCCCTGTTCGGTCTGCTGCGCGCCGGGGCGATCCCGGTGATGTGCCTACCCGGGCATCGGTTCGCGGAACTGTCCCACTTTGCGGCCGTCAGCGGTGCGGTCGGGTTGGTCATCGCCGACACCGCGAACGGCTTTGACTACCGCTCAATGGCCGAGCGGCTGGTCGCGACGCATCCGCAGCTGCGCCATGTCATCGTCGACGGAGACCCCGGCCCGTTCCTGTCATGGTCAGCACTGCCCACCGGTGGTCCCCCCGAGATCGCCGCTGACCCCGCGTCGCCCGCGCTGCTGCTCGTGTCGGGTGGCACCACCGGCGCGCCGAAGCTGATCCCTCGCACGCACGACGACTACGTCTACAACGCCACCGCGAGCGCCCGCCTGTGCCGGCTGACAACCGACGACGTCTATCTTGTGTCGCTGCCGGCCGCGCACAACTTCCCGCTGGCGTGCCCCGGCATCCTCGGCGCGATGACGGCAGGCGCCACAATCGTTTTCGGCGCCGATCCAAGCCCGGAGGCCGCATTCGCCACCATCGAACGGCACGGCGTTACCGTCACCGCACTGGTGCCGGCGCTGGCCAAACTGTGGGCACAAGCCTGCGACTGGGAGCCCGTGACTCCAACGTCATTGCGGCTCTTGCAGGTTGGCGGGGCCAAGCTGGAGCCCGAGGATTCCCGACAGATACGCGCGGCGCTGACACCGGGCCTACAGCAGGTATTCGGGATGGCCGAGGGGCTGCTGAACTACACCCGCCTGGACGATCCGCCGGAGCTGGTCGACCAGACCCAAGGCCGGCCGCTGTGCGCCGACGACGAACTGCGCATCGTCGACCCGGATGGTGCGCCGGTGGACCAGGGCGGAGAAGGCGAACTGCTGGTGCGCGGGCCGTACACATTCAACGGTTACTTTCGCGCCGATCGCGACAACGCGCGCTGCTTCGATCCCGACGGCTTCTACCGCAGCGGCGACCTGGTCCGTCTCCGCGACGACGGCTACCTGGAAGTCACCGGTCGGGTCAAAGACATCATCTGCCGTTGCGGCGAAACCATCGCCGCGCAGGCGCTCGAAGAGCAGCTGCTGAGCCATCCGGCGATCTGGTCGGCCGCAGCCGTTCCGGTTCCGGACCCGCAACTGGGTGAAAAGATCTGCGCCGCGGTTGTTTTCACCGGATCACCGGTATCGCTTGCGGAGTTGAACGCCCATCTTGACGAGCGCGGAGTTGCCGCCCACGCCCGGCCCGACATGCTGGTCGCGATGGCTGCGCTACCCACCACGCCGGTCGGCAAGATCGACAAACGGGCGATCGCCCGCCAAATCGATACGGCCGGGGCCCCACCTTAACAGCCGCCGTCGGTTCTCATTTTCCGTGTCATATCGCGCGCCTCTGACCTGGTGCGATCCGATCTGTCTCAAGGGATGTCGCTTGCTCAAATCCGTCGCGACCCGCAGAGCAATCTCGGTGACGAGCCGCGGGCCAGGGCGTTGCGCGCTCGTTGTTGCGCAGCGAGATTGCCGTGTTGCGCAGCGAGATTGCCGCCATGGTCGTGGTTGGGGCTGGCATCGCAACCCTCACGGCAATCTCGGTGACGAGCGGCGCGCAAGCGCTGCATCAATTCCCCTGAGCGGATCGCGACGCTGTTCCCCGAAGGCTGAGCAACCAAAAAAGTGGACCGTCCGGGACCGTGGTCGGGCCGCGCGGAATGTTGGATTGCCAATGCGACCCAACAAGTAAGCTTCGACGGGGCATCAAAATTTGCGGCAGCACAAAATCCCAGTCCAAGACCAAAGCCGCCCAAAGCTGGCGCCCAAAGCGGCCTCGAAACGTGCCATTGACTAATGTCACCATTTGGTATTGACTTCGTCCCATGGACGACGTCGTCCCGGCTCGCGGATCGCTGCGCTCACGCGGCGCGGCCGCGGTCAGCGCGGTCACGGTGCGGCAGATAACCGGGCTGGTTCCACCGGAGCCGGCCTGGGGGATGTGGCTGGCCCGTCGGATCATCGCCGGGCTCATGGGCACATTCGGGCCCTCGCTGGCCGGCACCCGCGTCGAACAGTTCAACACCGTTAATTCCGACGGGCGCCGCGTCGTCGGTGAATGGGTGTATGGACCTCGCAACGAGATCCGCTCGTCGACCGGCACCGGATCGATGGGCGCCGGCTCTCCTCGCGGGCAGGCCCGCTCGTCGACCGGCACCGGATCGATGGGCGCCGGCTCTCCTCGCGGGCAGGCCCGCTCGTCGACCGGCACCGGCGGGGTGATCTACTACCTGCACGGCAGCGGCTACACCATGTGTTCGCCCAGAACCCACCGGCGATTGACGTCCTGGCTGTCGTCGCTGACCGGGTTGCCGGTGTTCTGTCTCGAGTACCGGCTGGCGCCCCGCCACCGCTTCCCTGCTGCCGCCGACGATGTGCGGGCGGGCTGGGACTGGCTGCTACAAACCTGCGGCCTGCCCTCGGAACAGATTGTGATTGCCGGTGATTCGGCGGGCGGCCACCTGGCCGTGGACCTGCTGCTGCAGCCCGAGGTCGCGGCGCAACACCCCGCCGCGATGGTATTGTTCTCGCCGCTGTTCGACATCACGTTCGCGCTGTGCGCCGCCAGCGAACAGATTCGCCGCCACCCCACCATGCGGGCAGCGTCGGCGGCCCGGGTAATCGGCCTGTACCACCCCGGCATCGATCCCGCGCACCATCGCCTGAAGCTGGACGTTGCCGGCGGGCCAACGCTTCCGCCGACCTTGATCCAGGCCGGTGGAGCCGAAATGCTGCGAGGGGATGCGCGGCAACTCGCCGCCGAGATCCGCGCCGCAGGCGGCAGTTGCGAGCTGCAAGTGTGGCCCCACCAGCTGCACGTATTCCAGGCGTTGCCCAGGATGACGCCCGAAGCGGCCAAGGCCATGGCCTATGTCGCTGGGTTCATCGCAAACTCGTTGTGCGCCAACGACTTGATGGCGGACGAGGCGGGCTGAACATGCTGGGGCCACAAAAAATGCTGGGGCCACTGAAAATGCTGGGGCCACTGGACAGGCTGCTGGGCAAGTCGAACACCACCAGCCGCGGGGCCTTGGCGGTGGTGACCGGGGCCGGTAGCGGGATCGGCGCGGCGTTCGCCGTCGAACTCGGCCGTCGTGGCGGCGCGGTGGTCTGTAGTGACATCGACCAAGCCGCAGCCCAGAAGACGGCCGACGCGATCACCGAGCGGGCCGCCAAGGCGGTGGCGATCCGCTGCGACGTGTCCCGGATCGACGACGTGAGTGAGCTGGCCGCGCGGTCACAGGACTGGTTCGGCGCACCGCCCACCCTGGTGATCAACAACGCCGGCGTCGGTGCCGGCGGCGCGCCCATCGGCGATGCGCCCCTGGATGACTGGGTGTGGACCCTGGGCATCAATTTGTGGGGACCCATTCACGGCTGCCACGTGTTCGCCCCGATGCTGCGCGAAGCGGGCCCGTCGCATGCACCGCGGGGAATCATCAACGTCGCCTCGGCGGCGGCGTTCAGCGCGGCTCCCGGCATGGCCGCTTACAACGTCAGCAAGGCCGGTGTGCTCTCGCTATCGGAGACTCTCGCGGCCGAACTATCCGGTACCGCGGTCAGAGTCACGGTGCTTTGCCCGACTTTCGTCAAGACCAACATCGTCGAATCCGGCCGCATCAGCGAGGAGTCCGGCGAACTGGCCACCAAATTGATGCGCTGGATCGGATTCTCGGCCCAAAAGGTGGCGCGGATGTGCCTCGACGCACACGACCGCGGCGAGCTCTACTGCATGCCGCAGCTCGACGCGAAGATCGTCTGGAACGTCAAACGCCTGGCCCCGCAGGCATACACGCGTGGGGTTGGCCTGGTATCCCGGGCGTCGGGACACTAAAGGGCGCTAACGGAGGGAGGGGTCCGGTGGCTATCGAAATGGAAGCCATGCTCACCAAGATCAAGGATCGCCAGTGGGCGCTCGCCGATATCGATTGGGACGCACCGGGCGCCGAAACCATCCGAGAAGAATTTCGCCCCAAACTGAAGGCGTTCATGGCCGACCTGTGCTGGATCGAGAACATTGGCGCGCGCGGCTTCGCGGCGTTGGCCAGGAAGGCGCCCACCCCGACGCTGGCGGAGATCTACCGGTACTTCCATGCCGAAGAGCAACGGCACGCCAACGCCGAGATGGCGCTGATGAAACGCTGGGGCATGCTGGACGACGGCGAACTGCCCGAGCCGAACGTCAACATCCGGTTGGCCATCGAGTGGCTCGACACGTACTCCGACGGCATGCCGCTGTCGGTACTGGGCACCGTCATCCCGATGCTCGAGGTCGCCCTCGACGGCGCGTTGCTGAAGTTCCTGCTGGACACCGTCGAAGACCCGGTCTGCCACCAGGTGTTCGAGAAAATAAACAACGACGAATCCCGGCACATCGCAGTCGATTTCGAAGTCCTCGACATGATCGGCCACGCCAAGGCGCGCCGGCTGGCCATCGAATTCGTCGGCAACGTCGCATCACCGGGCGTGATCATCGGGACCCTCATGTACATACCGCTGCTCGATCGAATCCGCAACGAGATGGCTGGGATGGGCATGGAACCCGAGCTCCTGCACAACGCGGTCAAGCGTTTCAAACAGCTCGGCGAGCGCGGTGAGCGCACCTGGCGGGTGCCCACCTACCAGCTGCTCAAGCGGCACGGCGCGATGGTGGTCAACCCCCGTCACCCCTATCAGCTGCTGGCCAATTCGATGGTGTGGCTGTCGGATCGATACCCCAGACCGCTGCTGCGACCGGTGCCCAGCTGGTTCAAAGAACTCACCTACCGACCGGCGGCGTAGCCATGGCGCACGACCACACCTATGCGACACTGATCGTCGGGGCCGGCTTCGCGGGGCTCGGTGCGGCTATTCGATTGGCGGAAGCCGGTCTCAATAAGACGGGCGACATCATCATTCTGGAGCGCGCCGACCGCGTGGGCGGAACCTGGCGCGACACCACGTATCCGGGTGCGAGGTGCGACATCCCTTCGCTGCTCTACTCGTACTCGTTCGTCCAGAACCCGACGTGGTCGCGAACGTACTCGCCCGCCCAGGAGATCTGCCGGCACCTCGAGGACATGGCGACCAGGTTCGACATCCGCCGGCACATCCGGTTCGGCCACGAAGTCAGCGCCATGGCCTTCGCCGGAGACGAGGGCATTTGGAGCGTGACAACCAAGGACAACAAGCTATTTCACGCACGCACCGTGGTATTGGCGGCCGGCCCGCTGTCGGACGTCAGCTTCCCCGCCATCCGCGGCTTGGACAGCTATGACGGCCACAAAATCCACAGTGCGCGCTGGGATCACGACTACGACTTCACCGGTAAGCGTGTCGCCATCATCGGCACCGGCGCCAGTGCCGTCCAGATCATCCCCGAACTGGTGAAGAGGGCCGGATTCGTCAAGGTATTCCAGCGCACTCCCTGCTGGGTGCTGCCGCGTTTGGATCCCTTTTTTGGGCACGCCACGCCGCCGGCCGTGCAAGCTATGTTCGCCAAAGTACCTGCTAGCCAACAGCTTACGCGGCAGGCCTTGTTCTGGACCCACGAAGCCGCCGCCACGGCTCTGGTGTGGAACACCCCGCTGACCTCGCTGGTGGCGCGGCTGGGGCGGGCACACCTGCGCAGTCAGGTCAAAAACCCGTGGCTGCGCCGCCAGCTGACCCCCGACTTCGCCCCGGGCTGCAAACGCATGCTGATCTCCAGCGATTACTACTCGGCGCTACAACGCGACAACTGCAAACTCATCGACTGGCCGATCGCGACGCTGAGCCCCGCCGGCATCCGCACCAGCGACGGCGTCGAACACCACCTCGACTGCATCGTGTTCGCCACCGGTTACGACGTCCACCTGACCGGGCCGCCATTTCCGGTCACCGGGCTCGAGGGTCGATCGCTGGCCGCCGAATGGGCAGCCGGCGCACAGGCATACAAGAGCATCAACGCGCACGGCTACCCGAACCTGTTCTTCATGACCGGCCCCAACTCCGGGCCCGGCCACAACTCGCTGCTGGTCTACATCGAAGGTCAGCTGGATTACGCGGTGCGCGGTATCAGCACCATCCTGCGCGACGACCTGCGCTATCTCGATGTGCGCGAAGAAGTCCAACAGCGCTACAACAAGCGCATTCAACGCCGTCTTACCAACACGACCTGGATGTCCGGCTGCCGCAGTTGGTATCTCACCAAGGATGGGTTCAACGGGTCGATGTACCCCGGGTTCGCCACCCAGTATCTCCGGCAGATGAGGGATTTCCGGTACGCGGACTACCACGCGGTCGCCCGGGACGCCCGCACCCGGGTCACCTCGTCGGCCTGATGCGGGACACCGACATGGCACCCGACCGACCGTCGCGACCGGAGCCCGGCACGATCGCCGGCGTGCTGTTCAACCTGCGGCGCGCGCCGCGGCGTGTCCGGCGGCAGTCGCGCGAGTTCCGTGAGTTCATCGAGACCACCGTGTCACAGCTTTTCGACGCGGCGGTCCACCACCCGCACGGGCTCGGGGCCTCCGGCGAGTACCGGATCGAGGATCTGGCCAGGCTGGGGGGCACCACCACCCGCAACATCCGGGTGTACCGCGACCGCGGGCTGCTGCCGCCGCCACTGCGGGTCGGCCGCATCGCGTTGTTCAACGACACCCATCTGACCCGGCTGCGCCTGATCACCTCGATGCTGGACCGCGGATACACCATTGCCCACGTACGGGAAATGCTCAGCGCGTGGGAGGAAGGCAAGAACCTCGGCGACGTCCTCGGCCTGGAATCGGCCATCGTGGGCACCTGGACCACCGAGAAGCCGGAAACCATGCCGCTCGTCGACGCCGAGCGCCTCGTCGACGATCCGCGCGCGTTCGAACGGCTGGTCGCGCTGCAGCTGATCCGGGTGGATGAGGCGGGGGCCACCATCACCCGGCCCAAACTGATCGAGGCGTTCAACGAGATCCGGGGCTACGGCGTCAAATTGGACAAGCTCATCGATCTACACGAGCAGATCGTGCCCGAGATCGACAAGATCAGCGACTTGCTGGTACGCGCCGGAGCCGAACACGTCCTGGACCGGATCAAGCCTGGCCAGAGCCTGCCGCCGGATGCCGAGATCGCCGAGCTGATCACCATGCTGGTCCGATTCCGCACCCAGGCCGTGGCGACCGTTACCGCCACCCTGGCGTCGTCGATCGAATCGAACATCGAGTCAGTGGTGAGCCGCGTACTGGCCGACTTTCTGGAGAGCTCCGATCCGTCGGTCAGCGGCTCTACCCGCAGTTTTGCCGGCGATCTGCAAGGTAGCGGCTAACTAAATCCCAAGCATCACCGGCGGGTTCCTCATAGATCCTCACAGAGAAGACACCGTCGAGAACTCCTCCGCAGTAAAAAGATGGCCGCAGTAATTGCACCTGACCCTCCCCAGACGCTTCAGGCTGGGCAGCACGGAGGAGTTGACGATGTCCAAATGGGTTTGACAGATAAAGCCCTCCAGGCACGTATGCGCCCGGTAATAGCCGACGATGCCGCCTCCGTGCTGGTAATTCTTAGCGGCGCAGCAACATTCCAGGTCATCGAATGCGGACTCAACATCAGAGATGACAGATAGCTGCTCAAAATGTGTGGTCATCTTCCCCCCGACACGTCACATGACTGCTGGTATTCAGGTTGACGCTTGGACGTGTTGAAGAGCGCCACTGTTATCTCCGTCGTGTGTACCCACTTCTGATCGACTGAATCCCGCGTCCTTCGAGCATCGGGGCATGGCGGACGGGTGGCCGCAATCTCATCGAACTGCGGCAATCTCATCGAAGAGCAGTCGCCCTATCCAGCGACCCGACTCAGTGGCGGCTGAAGTTCAGCGTGAAATCACGCAGTATCCGGTGCACGCGCAATCAGATACGGCGCCAGCGTGGACAGCTTCTCGCAGGTCTCCTCGAACTCACGTTCGGGTTCCGACGCTCCGATGATGCCGGCCCCGGCCCGCAGCCAGGTCTTCCCGTCGGATTCATAGGCGGCCCGCAGCGTCAGCGCGGCATCCAGCGCGCCGTCTGCCGAAACCACCACGACCGCACCGGAATACAGCCCGCGTGGACCTTCGTCCAGCCGCAAGATAGCTTCGACACCGGCCGCTTTGGGGATGCCCGACGCGGTAACCGCCGGAAAAAGCGCTTCCAGGGCATCCATCCGGTCGCTCGACGGGTCCAGCCGCGCGCTGATCGTTGAGCCCAGGTGCTGAACACTCCCGCGTTCACGCACCGTCATGAAATCGATAACGGCCGCGCTGCCCGGTTCGGCGACTTCGCTGATCTCCTGAAGCGAGGTGCGCACCGAAATAGCGTGCTCGACAATCTCTTTGGAATCCGATTCCAGGTCGTCGCGGGCCTGCCGGTCGCGCGCCCGACCACGACCGAGCGCGCGGGTCCCCGCCAACGGCTCGGTGACCAGCGCACCGTCGTGGCGGACGGCCGCGACAAGTTCGGGGCTGTAACCCACAGCGCGAATTCCGCCCAGCCGCAGCAAAAACGACCTCACCGGGGTGTTGTGCCGACGGCCCAGCCGGTAGGTGGACGGGAAGTCGAGCGCGAAGGGCACTTTGACACAGCGCGACAGGATCACCTTGTGGTAGCTGCCGGCGGCGATCTCCCGGACTGCCACCGCCACCCGATCCCGGTAACCGGACGGGTCCGAAGTGACGTCGACCTCGCGTGCGTGCGCCACCTCGGGCACACCGCCGCAGAGCAGGCCGCGAACCGCCTCGCGATGGCGTGGCTCGCCGCCGAAAAGACGAACCGCGTCGGCGGTCACGACGATGCGGGTGCGGGGCCAGAAGAGCCGGGCCAACGGAGTTCGCGGCGCCAGCCGCCCCTGCAGCCCATAGCGGAACACGCCGAATTCGAAGGCGATCCAGCCGAAAACTTGCTCGGTCTCCAGCAGCAGCCGGTCCACGGCTTCACCCAGCGCCGGTCCGGGTCGCCCGGACCACGATTGCCGCTGCGTCACCCCGTCGCGGATGACACGCAGTTCGTCGCTATCCAGCTCGACCATCGCCAACACACCGCAGGCCAGGACCCATTCACCGTCGTGCTCGTAGAGCAGGTATTCCTCGCCGACCGGCTCGGGCAGCACCGCAGCCAGCTCGGCTGCCAGGTCGGCCGGGTCGATACCGTCGGGCAGCGGAATCGACAGTGACAAGGTGCTGGCGGAAGTCGTCTCGGCGCTGACCTCGATCACAGTTAGTAAATGTAGCCTAACCTATTAGAGAGTGCGCGCCCCTCTTGGAGTTGTACGGCCGAGTCGTCGGCACACCGTTAAATCTCACCTGGAATTAACAGGTGTACTCACGGTTTGCCGGGTCGACGGCTTTGAGGAAACCACCACCCGCTACTCGCCATCTGCGTGGCGGTAGGTGACACACCGCGGGCGGGACGTCGCAGTGCGACCGTCCTTGGTATCTTGGGTAGTTAACGCTACGTGTCATCTCACAGCGAACTCAGAGTGAACTCGCACTAAACTCACGTTGATCGCACATACTTAGGCCCACTTCTGACCGCTTTCATTACATGGCCGTTTCATAGCCGTTTCAAAGGCGACAACACCCGGGAAACTAGGTAACACCTGGTAGTTTGGCGCGCCTCCCGGCTTGGTTGCCGCCTACCCTCGGGAGGGTTCTGTTCCTCCCGAGGGTTTTTGTTGGCTAGGCCACGGCCATCGGGAGGGGCGCCTAAGTTGCATGATCGGTGGAGAGGCTGCGCATCCATGCTGAAGGCCGTTCGGAAGAACCTGACCGTTCGGACCGAAAAGCCCCGCAATGGCGTGACCGTTCGGACCGAAAAGCCCCGCAATGGCGTGACCGTTCGGACCGAAAAGCCCCGCAATGGCCTGGCTGGTCTCAAACACTGGCGCTATGACCTTCGCTCAGGGTTCACGGTGGCCATGATCTCGCTGCCGTTCTCGATGGGAATCGCGATCACCTCGGGCGCGCCGCCGATCTGCGGGATCATGTCGGCGATCATCGCCGGTTTCGTCCTGCCGTTTTTGGGCGGCTCGTATGTGACGATCAGCGGCCCGGCCGCTGGACTGGCGCCGGCCCTATTCGCTGGGATGATCATGCTGGGACACGCCCGACTGGGCCATAACGCCTCGCAGTCCGAGTTGCTCGCAGTGGGATACCCTCTGGTCCTGGTTGCCATCGCCCTTGCGGGCGTGTTGCAGGTGATCCTTGCCAAGTTGAAGGTGGCCCGCCTCAGCGCCATCTTCCCGGCCGCGGCCATCCAGGGCATGCTGGCGGCGATCGGCCTGATGATCATCGTCAAGCAAATCCCTCTGTTCATGGGAGTGAAGTTCGAGGCCCACGAATTCTGGGCGGTCCTCGGCGAAGTGCCCCGCCATGTTCAGTCGATGAGTCACCAGGTCTTCGTCCTGGGGGTCGGTTGCCTGGCGGCGCTGTTCGTGCTGTCGGCCCTGCCAGGTCGGCTGCTGAAGGTCATGCCGCCTCCGGTCTGGGTGTTCGTCGCCGGCACGGTGGTCAGCACATTCATCCTGAAGTTGGACAAACCCCACCTGATCAACGTGCCCGGGCTCAAGCACGGGGTCGTCTTCCCCCACTTCGGTGATGCGTTCACCCATGCCGCACTGTTGTTCCCCCTCGTCTACCTGGTCATTACCCTGCTTTTGATCGACGGGACCGAGTCCCTGGCGACGATCGCGGCCGTGGACAAGATCGACGTCTATCGCCGCCGGTCCGACCCGGACCGGACCTTGCTGGCCATGGGCGTGTCTAACGGCGCCTCGAGCCTGCTCGGCGGCTTGACCATCATCCCCGGTATCGTCAAGTGCACGGCGAATGTCATGGCTGGCGGCCGGACCCAGTGGGCCAACTTCTACAACGCCTGCTTCCTCCTCACGTTCCTGCTGCTCGGCCGCAACCTGATCAACATGGTCCCGATGGCGGTCCTGGCCGCCATCCTGGTCTTCATCGGCTACAAGCTGTGTAAGCCCGCGGTTTGGCTCAACGTCGCACGAGTCGGGACGGAGCAGCTCGTCGTCTTCACACTCACCGTGCTCGTGACGGTGACGACGGACCTGCTCATCGGCATCGCCGCTGGCATCGGCCTGGAGTTGGTACTGAACCTGTGGTACGTGGGCCTCTGGCACACCCTGAGGAACGGCTCGGAATTCGCCAGGCCGAGTTTTGCCGTCCGCTTCCTCAGTCTCTTCCGCAATCCGGTGTCGCGACGGGAATCCGATGAGGGTACCTACCACCTGTACTTGGATGGTCCCCTGGTGTGTTTCAACCTGTTCCACGTGATTCGGGAGCTGGGGCAGCTTTCGCCCGATACACAAGCGGTGTATCTCCACGTGAGCTCGCGTGTGCCTCTCGTCGATCACACGACAGGTGAGTCCCTCCGTCATTTCCTGGAGGAGTTCAGCGGCCAGGACCAGAGTCCGAGGCTGGTGATCGAGGGATGGGACCACATGCGGTCCCTGTCCAAGCATGAGACGAGCACGCGGATCGCCCTGGCTGCCGTCGAGAAGGTGGCCTCCGGGGATCGAGCCGAACAGGAGTTGAGGGTCGCTCAGACAACGGATTAACGGCCGACGGCCTCTTGTCCCGGAGGCCGTGCGATCCCGGCCCGTATTCTCGCGTCATGCTCCGGGGGACGTGGCGTGGGGTGCGGGCAGGGAACTGGAGGGAAGGGGCGTGGACTCGCTGACCTACTTCTGTCCGAAGTGCTGGGCCGAGGCCGGCAACGACGCCCCAGAGTGTCCACGGTCCGGTGTCCGCGTGGCGGCCTTCGTTGGCCTCGACGACACATTGAGACGCGCGGTCCCACAGTAAATGCACAGCGAATCCACAACAAATTCATGGTAATCCGCCTCTGTGGGCGTGACCAGGGCAGCACTGACCAGGAGTTTCTACAGTCGCCCCCCATCCTGTGCCGTTGGGTTGTCCCGGGTCTTTTTGCGTTCTCCCCGAGTGGCGGTTTGGCAGCACCGCGGCTAAATTTTTGCACGATCGGGAGGTTCGTGGTTGCCCGCTTACGAACGGTGCTTCCCTGATCACTCACCAATCTAGGGAGGCAACCGTGCTGCAGGAGTTTTGGCATAACTTCACCCACAACCTGTTCAAGCCACTTCTGCTGTTCTTCTACTTCGGGTTCCTGATCCCGATCCTGAAGGTGCGGTTCGAGTTCCCCTATGTGATCTACCAGGGCCTGACCATGTACCTGCTGCTGGCCATCGGTTGGCACGGAGGCGAAGAGCTCGCCAAGATCAGCTCCTCCAGCGTCTTGGTCATTGCGGGATTCATGGCGCTGGGGTTCGTCTCGAACTTCCTGATCGGAGGGATCGCCTACTTCCTGCTGAGCCGCCTGACAAACTTGCGGCGGGTGGACAGGGCGACGGTCGCCGGTTATTACGGGTCGGACTCGGCGGGTACTTTTGCCACCTGCGTGGCCGTCCTGGCCGCCGTTGGCATCGCGTTCAACGCGTATATGCCGGTGATGCTGGCCGTCATGGAGATACCCGGCTGCCTGGTGGCGCTGTACCTGGTGGCGCGACTGCGGCACCGGGGCATGGACGCCGCGGGGAACATGGCCGACGAGCCCGGTTACACTCCGCCGGTCAAGGTCGGGGTTGGCCCTGGCACGGCTGCGCGGCCTCCGCACGGCCAGAGCCTGGAGAGCGAGCGCGAGCGGGGGATCGAGCAGGAACTGGAGCTCTCCATGGAACGGAGAGAGCATTCCGACGAACTCGACGTGAGTCCGTCCTCCGCGCCAAGCGGCAAGAAGCCGTCCATCTTTTCGCGTGACCTGCTGCAGGAAGTTTTCCTGAACCCCGGGCTCGTTCTGCTGGGCGGCGGCATCATCATCGGCCTCATCAGTGGGTTGCAGGGACAGAAGGTCGTTGCGGACGACGACAAGTTCTTCGTATTGGCGTTCCAGGGCGTGCTCTGCCTGTTCCTGCTCGAGATGGGCATGACGGCCTCTCGGAAGTTGAAGGACCTGCGGTCGGCGGGCTTCGGTTTCATCGTCTTCGGTCTGCTGGCGCCGAACATCTTCGCCACGCTGGGGATCTTTATCGCCTGCACCTACGCATACCTGACCCACACCGACTTCAAGTCGGGAACCTACGTTCTGTTCGCGGTGCTGTGCGGCGCGGCGTCCTACATCGCCGTCCCGGCGGTTCAGCGCCTGGCGATCCCCGAGGCAAGCCCGACGTTGCCGCTGGCCGCATCACTGGGGCTGACCTTCTCTTACAACGTCACCATCGGAATCCCGCTCTACATAGAGATCGCCCGTGTTGTCGAGCAGTGGTTCGGCGTCTGACCTTCCTGGCAGCGCCGTCACCCGAGAAGCGTGCGCACCACCGCGTCGGCCAGCAGTCGACCACGCGGGGTGAGGATCAGCCGGTCGCCGTCGGATACCAGCAATCCGTCATCCACCGCGGTCTGGGCGCGTTCGCGTTCCACCGCGTCCAGCCGGTCGAGCGGCAGCCCTTGGCGGAGCCGGATTTTCAACAACACGTCTTCGGTATGCAGGGCATCCACACCGAGTTGCTCGTAGCCCGCTACCGGCAGCGCGGCACCGGCCAGCATCTCCGAGTAGGCGTTGGGGTGCTTCACGTTCCACCAGCGCGTCGCGCCGACGTAACCGTGCGCGCCGGGCCCCGCCCCCCACCACTGACCACCGTCCCAATAGCCGAGATTGTGCCGGCATTCACCGCCCGGTCGCGACCAGTTGGACACCTCGTACCAGGTGAACCCGGCGGCGGACAGCCGCGTGTCCACCAATTCGTAGCGATGGGCCAGCACGTCGTCGTCGGGAGCGGCCAGCTCGCCGCGCCGGACCCGCCGGGCCAGCGCGGTGCCCTCCTCGACGACCAGGGCATACGCGGACACGTGATCTACACCCGCCTCGACCGCCGCGTCGACGGAACGCAGCAGGTCGTCGTCGGACTCCCCCGGAGTGCCGTAAATAAGGTCCAGGCTGACGTGTTCGAAACCCTCGTCCATCGCCTCCCGCGCCGCTTTCACCCCTTGGCCGGGCGTGTGTATCCGGTCAAGCGTCGCCAGCACCCGCGGGGCCACCGACTGCATGCCCAGCGACACCCTGGTGTAGCCGGCCGCGCGGATCGCGGCGAAGAACTCGGGCCAGGTGGACTCGGGGTTGGCCTCAGTGGTGACCTCGACGTCCGGCGCCAGCTCGAAGTGGTCCCGCACCATGTCCAGCAGCCTGGACAGGCGCTCACCGCCCAGCAGCGATGGCGTCCCGCCGCCGACGAACACGGTGTTCACCGTAGGCGCATCCAGCCGCGCGGCCGCGAGCTCGAGCTCAGTCCGCAGCGCCAGCACCCATGCGTCCGGGTTCACGCCACCCAACTCGGCCGGGGTGTACGTGTTGAAATCGCAGTAACCACAACGGGTTATGCAGAACGGGACGTGGATGTACAGCCCGAACGGCGGTCCGGGACTCGGCTGCAGGGCGGGCAGTTCAACCGGTGCCTCGCGAAGGGTCATGCCAAATCATCGCATGGCTACCGGACCGCCCCGGGCTCTCAGGCGATTCTCCGGTTATCTTTACCCAACCACTCAGGTTTCTCGGCTAGTTTTAATCATCATGAGAAGAAATCTGACCTGGTCGCATAGCTCTTCGGCTTTCATGGCAGAATGTCACCGTGATCGCCGCCAATGCCAACCTGCGTATCGCGCTGGTGGCGCGGCGGCATATCGACCTCAAGCGTGTTTGCAGCTGTTTCTGTAGCTGTCTGCCTTGATGTCGTAGACCCAGCCCACCTGAACCTCCAGCTGGCCGCCGGATCTGCGCAGCCGGAAGAGAACCGGTGCTCTGCGCGTTCTAAGGCTGGCAACCTTTTCGAAGGAGAACCGCCGGAATGACCACAGCCCGTCCCGCAAAGACTCGTAACGAGGGCCAGTGGGCACTGGGAAATCGCGAGCCGCTCAACGCCAACGAAGAGATGAAGCAGACCGGCGCCCCGCTCGACGTGCGCGAACGCATTGAGAATGTCTACGCCAAGGGCGGATTCGACAGCATCGACAAGGGCGACCTGCGCGGGCGCTTCCGCTGGTGGGGCCTATACACCCAGCGCGAGGAGGGCTACGACGGCTCCTTTACCGGCGACGAGAACGCCGACCTGCTCGAGGCCAAATACTTCATGATGCGGGTGCGCTGCGATGGCGGCGCGCTCTCGACCGCCGCGCTGCGCACGGTGGGCCAGATCTCCACCGAGTTCGCCCGCGACACCGCCGACATCTCCGACCGACAGAACGTGCAGATGCACTGGATCCAGATCGAGAACGTCCCGGAAATCTGGCGGCGGCTGGACCAGGTCGGACTGCAGACCGCCGAGGCGTGCGGCGACTGCCCGCGCGTGATTCTGGGGTCACCCCTGGCCGGCGAGTCGCTCGACGAGGTGCTCGACCCGACGTGGGCGATCGAGGAGATCGTGCGCCGCTACATCGGCAAGCCCGACTTCGCCGACCTGCCGCGCAAATACAAGACCGCCATCTCGGGGCTGCAGGACGTTGCGCACGAGATCAACGACATCGCGTTCGTCGGCGTCAATCACCCCGAGCACGGGCCGGGCCTGGACCTGTGGGTCGGCGGCGGTCTTTCCACCAACCCGATGCTGGCCCAGCGGGTCGGCGCCTGGGTTCCGCTGGAAGAGGTGCCCGAGGTGTGGGCGGCGGTGACCTCGGTGTTCCGCGACTACGGCTATCGGCGGCTGCGGGCCAAGGCGCGGCTGAAGTTCCTGATCAAGGACTGGGGTATCGAAAAGTTCAGGGAAGTTCTCGAAACGGAGTATCTCAAGCGCCCGTTGATCGACGGCCCGGCCCCCGAGCCGATCACGCATCCGATCGATCACATCGGAGTCCAGCGGCTCAAGAACGGGCTCAACGCCGTCGGGGTTGCCCCGATCGCCGGACGGGTCTCGGGCACCATCCTGTCGGCGGTGGCGGACTTGGCCGCCGCGGCCGGCTCGGACCGGATTCGGTTCACCCCCTACCAGAAGCTGGTCCTCCTCGACGTGCCCGACGACAAGCTCGACGCGCTGATCGCCGGCGTGGAGGCGCTGGGCCTGCAGCCGCGCCCGTCGCACTGGCGCCGTAATTTGATGGCGTGCAGCGGGATTGAGTTCTGCAAGTTGTCGTTCGCCGAAACCCGGGGCAGGGCACAGGGTTTGGTGCCCGAGCTGGAGCGCCGGCTCGAGGACATCAACTCCGCGCTGGATGTGCCGGTCACCGTCAACATCAACGGCTGCCCGAATTCGTGTGCGCGGATTCAAATCGCCGACATCGGGTTCAAGGGACAGATGGTCGACGACGGTCACGGCGGCTCGGTAGAGGGCTTCCAGGTGCACCTGGGCGGCAGCCTAGGCCTGGACAGCGGGTTCGGCCGAAAACTGCGCCAGCACAAGGTCACCAGCGACGAGTTGGGCGACTACATCGAGCGGGTGGTACGCAACTTCGTCAAACATCGAACCGAGGGTGAACGCTTCGCGCAGTGGGCCCTTCGCGCAGACGAGGACGATCTGCGATGAACACCGAGGCGACCAAGATGCCCGAAGCACAGCTGCGCGAGCTGGCCGCGCGCGGCACGGCCGAACTCGACGGGGCCAGCGCCACCGACCTGCTGCGCTGGACCGAGGAGAACTTCGGCGGTGTCAACGGACCGCGCGGGTGGGCGACGTGCAATTACGTGGTCGCCTCCAATATGCAGGACGCCGTGCTGGTGGATCTGGCCGCCAAGGTGCGGCCGGGGGTACCGGTGCTCTTCCTGGACACCGGCTATCACTTCGTCGAAACCATCGGTACCAGGGATGCGATCGAGTCGGTCTACGACATCCGGGTGCTCAATGTGACTCCGGAGCACACCGTCGCCGAGCAGGACGAGCTGCTGGGCAAGGACCTCTTCGCCCGCGATCCCGGCGAGTGCTGCCGGCTACGCAAGGTCGTCCCGCTGGGCAAGACGCTGCGCGGTTACTCCGCCTGGGTGACCGGGCTGCGCCGGGTCGAGGCACCGACCCGGGCCAATGCCGCGCTGATCAGCTTCGACGAGGCGTTCAAGCTGGTGAAGATCAACCCGCTGGCGGCGTGGACCGACGAGGACATCCAGGACTACATCGCCGAGCACGACGTGCTGGTCAATCCGCTTGTCCACGAAGGGTATCCGTCGATCGGCTGTGCTCCGTGCACGGCCAAGCCGGCCGAGGGTGCCGACCCGCGCAGCGGGCGCTGGCAGGGGCTGGCCAGGACCGAATGCGGGTTGCACGCCTCGTGACGACGCTCGTGCTGACCGCGCACGGAAGTGCGGATCCACGGTCGGCGGCCAACGCACGGGCCGTCGCGGGCCAGGTGGCGCGCATGCGGCCGGGCCTCGATGTGCGGCTGGCGTTCTTGGAACGCAGTTCGCCGAGCCTCGTCGACGCGGTCACCGGACTCTCGCGGACCGACGAGGCTGTGATCACGCCCTTATTGCTGGCGAACGCCTACCACGCCCGCGTCGACATCCCCCGCCAGATCGCCAGTTGCGCTGTTGGTGAACGGGTTTGGCAAGCGGGCGTGCTCGGCGAGGATGACCGGCTGGTATCGGTGCTGCGTCGGCGAGTGGCGGAGTTGGGGGTTTCTCGACTCGACGAGACGCTGGGTGTGCTGGTGGTGGCGATCGGGGCCGCGGACCCGGCGGTGAACGCGCGCACGGCGCGGGTGGCACCGAAGCTGCTGGCGCGCACCGGTTGGGCCGGTGCGACGACAGCATTCGCCACCCGACCGGAACGTTCGCTGGCCGAAGGCCTGGGCAGGTTGCGCCGCCAAGGCGCCCGCCGGGTGGTTATCGCGCCGTGGTTCCTGGCGCCGGGGCGACTGCCGGACCGGGTGCAACGATTCGCCGATGGCGCCGGTATCGAGATGGCAGCTCCGCTGGGTGCGCATCGGCTGGTGGCCGAGACGGTGCTGGACCGCTTCGATCAGGCGCGGAGAGATCGCGTGGGGCGCACCGCAGCATAGCGGACAACGCCACCCTGGCCTGCGGGCCCGACAACCGGCTCGTCAAAAAAGGCTGGACCACCCGCAAACGTCCAAACGGCGTGGCTTCGTGCGGCGTTTGCCCAGGTAAAAGGCGGTTAGGTGGGCCAGTAGCCACACTCGCCCCGGCGTCGCCCCGGCGACCGAGCGGGCTAACCCCGGTTTTGCTGACACGCTGTGCGACACGCCGAGGGCTTGTCGGTCTCCGGTTCTAGACTGTTGCGAGTAGCTCGAACGCATGAGCGAGCAGCACGCACCCGACCGGTGCGTTAACCCAAAGATCACCAGAGCACGAATGACTGTCAACAACGACGAGATCACCTTCTTTGCGCCGGTGCGGCCTACTGCGGCGCGATCAATGAAGCCCGGCGACGAGATGCTGGTGCCGACCGACGAGGGGCCGTTTCCCCGGGTGGGATACCGCGGACGGATCACCGACATTCGAGAGGATGAAGCCACGGGCATGATCACCATCAACGGTGAGCTGCTCGGCGAACAGAGTGGGCTATTCGAGAAGCCTGCCCGTCCGTGGGAAGTTATGTAACGTCTGGCAAAGCCTGGTGAACCTCCGCCGGGCACGGCGTCCGTCATGGTTCGCGGAGATCAACTCTGGAAGTGGATTGGCGCTGCGTTCAACGATCCCAATGGTTCGGGCGAACGGTACATCATCAGAACATTCAAGCGGATCCACGACGAGGAGATCGGAGGCGAAGCAATAGAAGTGAAACTTCAGAGCATGCGGAACGCGAAGAAGATCAACACTATAACCATGCTGCCGACCGCGACGATTGGCTTTGTCGGCGGACGCTGATGCGACCTGGGATGTCTGTTAGCTCCGACACTCACGAGCGGGCTTTAGAGGGGCACTTCGCGTGCGCCCCCGGACTTTTAGTGTCCATCGAGTGCCTGGGACATAGCTACATCACACGGACCGACAGCCATGAGATGTCCGTGTCGCTCCCAACGCTTACACGGGATTGGCAACAGGGTTTCTTGGGTCGGCCAGCTTGGACTTACAGAACGTTCCGCAATACAGAACGGAATGCAGAAATCGACGATGCAAACTTCGAGTGGGGTGTAACTGCAGGATTTCACGACGAACCCGACGGCACGCAGGCACCTGACTATGCACGCCTTCGTCGGTGGCGATTTGAGACGACTATCAAAACCACCAAGTTCGTCTCCGACTTCGGCAACGCACGCGCGAAGTTTGTCCGAGAGCTTGAAGCATGGTGGTCGCTCGCCAGTTCTTGGATATCGATTTTTACCAAACAAGATTCAGTTCAGATAGGTAAGGCGGGAACAGGTATCAGGGTGGGCCCGATCGTGATGTGGTGCGGCGATGAAAGTGGTTGGCGAGTAAACCCTTCCGTCGAGACCAGCCGTTCACTTACCAATGACCAGGGCGCGGTGAGCCTGGATCATGCCACCCTAAAGGGGTGTATGACGCTGACGGCCAATGCGACCAAGCCGCCCGACGAGTGGGCGTTTATTCGGGACGCTCGCGCACTCGTGAAGGCCCAGCAGTTCCGCCGTGCCGTAATCGACGCTGGCACGGCTGCAGAGCTCGCGATGACCTCCCTCATCGATCCCACTCTCACCGGAATGAATTTGCTCCAGCGAGAAAGGATATTTGAAAAGAATCGCGGCCTCTGGGAGCTGTCAAACCTCATGGTTGAGCGCAACGCCGGTACACGTCCCGTTCGCCTCCAACAAGACCTCGCCGAACCGAGAAATAAGGCAGCGCACGATGGCGCCGCGCTGAACGAGGCAAAGGCAAACGCTGCGGTGGCGGTAGCAACTGACCTCGTGGAGCAATTGCATCCGCTCGCGGGGTTGCTGCCCTAGCCCAGCTACCCAAACAACTTGACTACGTTGCCCTTCGGCGGCATAGCAACAGGTTCGGGTAGAGGGTTCTCGGTTTCGACCTCGGGGATGTAGTCGGCGTAGGTGGTGAGCGTCAGCACATAGCTGCTGTGACCAAGCCACTTCGCCACCTGCATGAAGTGGACCCCGTTCGACAACCACAACGTCGCCGCGATATGGCGAAAGTCGTGCAGCCGAACACCTTTCGTCGCCGGGACCACCGTGCCGTCGTCGGCGGTGCGCTCTGGCCGGCTGGCGGGTAACCCAACAACCGCCTCGTACGCCGGGATCATGATCTTGCTTTGAAACCCGCTGAGGTCCAACGGCGCTGACCAGTCGAGCGCGGGTTTGCGGGTTTGGTTGCCTTGCAGCCGTCGCGGCCATAGCGGCGCGGTCGGCTCAGCGGCGCGGGGGTGGTCGGCTAGGTGGTCGGCCATCCGCTTCGCTAGCCAAGGCGGGAGCGGCACGGTGCGCTTACTGGCCTTCGACTTCGGGGTGCCGGTGACCCACTCGCGCCTACGCCGGGTTTTCGTGCGCTGCACCCGGATCGACCCGCGTAAGCTGTCGTTCGGCCCGGTCGTCGTCAACACGAGGTCGCGGACCTCTAGCCCTTGCACCTCCCCCGCGCGGAGGGCGGTGTACGCCATGAACAACACCAGCAGCTCGTAGACCGGGTACCGCTCCCCAACCTTCGTCGCCAAGGCGGCGACTTGTGGGGCGGTGAGCGGGTGCGGCTCGAAACCGGCGTCATCGCCCACCGCGTAGTGCACCGCCGCCCGGTCGATAACGTCGGTAGGGACCGCGCTGATGGCCTTGTGCTCGTAGGCGTACTCCAACACCCGGTCCAACATCTGCCAGATGGTGCGCACTGTTCTCGGGCGACGGGTCGACAGCAAGTCAGCGCGGAACTGCTCGCAGTCGGTGACCGTGATCGCGCTGACGGCCTTCGCCCCGAACACCGGCAGCAGGTGCGCCTTGATCGTGCCCTCGTACCGCTCGCAGGTGCGGCTCTTGAGCTTGCCCGCCGCGACCTTCGACCGCTGGCGGGCGACGAACCCCGCGACAAAGTGCGCAAAAGGCAACTTCCCAGCCTTCTTCGCGTCCGCCAGGGCGGCCGTACCGCCGACGCCGTGCTTGGCGTTGTTCAGGGCGTCCCGCCGGGCCTCGGCCAGCTCGCGGGTCGGGTAGCTCTCCTGCCGGGACCGGGCCTTGCCGGTGGGCAGGCCGGTTGTTGGGTCGCGTTCCGGCTCCCACCAAACGACCTCGTACCGCTTTACCGGCTTGCCCTTGCGTTTCTGCGTCGTGTCGTAGCTGCGGATGTAGGCCATATCATGACTCCTGTTCGGGTTGCTGGGGTTTGGTGCCGACTTCGGCTGACCTCAACTCCTCGGCCAGGTAGTAGGCCGTGGGGTTGGGCGCTGGCGGGTTGTCGCCAGGCTCACCGGCGAATTGCACAACGTGGACCATCTCCCCGCGCTCAAGGAAGGTCCGTAACACGGTGCCGACGCGCCCGGTGTAGGGGTCACCGCCCGCCACAACACGGACCGCGTGGCCCTTGTTGTAGTAGCCCCACTCCATGCGCGAGCTGTACACAACGCCATCCGGCCCATCTGAGAGCCGCCTGCCCGAGCTTGGCATAGCCGCTTCGTAGTTGCGGGCGCTCATGCCGCGTTGCCTTTTGTGTTGGCGCGCTTGAGGACATCGCTGACAGTCGTGGCATACCACCGCGCACCGCCACCAGGAGTGGGCACGCCGGTGTCGGTGAGCCGTCGCGCGATCTTGTTGGGGCTCAGCCCGTCCCGTGTGCTCATGCGCACGATGCACTTGGCCAGGGCGGCGTCAATCTGGGGTGGCCTGCCCAGCCGCTTGCCCTGCTTGCGGGCTTTGGCCAGACCCTCTTTGGTCCGCTCGGAGATCTTGCGGCGCTCCTCGGCGGCCACCGCGTTGCGAACGTCGGCTGTGATCCGCTGGCTGGGGTCACCGCTGTCCGCGCCATCGCAGTCCATGAGCCGCCAAGCGTTGCGCTGGGCACATTCAAATAGGCTCGCGTGGTCGAGCTGGCTGCGGGTCGCGCGGTCCAGCGCCCGCACCAACAGCGTGTCGGCCACACCCATCTCTATGACCGTGATGGCAACCTGCCTGCCGTACATACGCGCCGAATCTGCCCCGCTCACAACGTCGCTCGTCACCGTCAGCAGCTCGTAGCCACGCTGGTCGCAAAACTGCCGCAGTGAATCATGTTGCGCTCCAAGGCCATAGCCATTCTCGCCTTGGTCTTTCGTGCTCACGCGCACGTAGCCGATCACACGTAGAGTCATCATCCCTCCTGTAGCCGTAACCGTCGAATCGTTCCTTTCGGCGTTAGGGCTACGCCAGGTAGTGGCCTTCACCTGCGGTTTCATCTCCACAGCTAACTTAGCTTGCGCCTTACCTGCACGACCTTCGCGCGCCGGTTGATCTCATCCACATCGGCCTGAGCATCTTCTAGTGGCACGAGCTGGCCGCTATGGCGTGCCGGCTGTGCGTCGGTGTCGTCGGCCCACAGCGGCCTAGGCAGCCCAGGAGCGTCCACGTCCGGTGGCGCGGCGTGTGGCTTCCTCGACTAGCTCGGCATCGACTATCACGTCGGGTGGCGGGTGCAGGTTGCCAGAGTCGCGCTGCTCAGTGGCCGCCAAGTCCACGACGCCGCGCTTCAGCGCCTCGTGTTGGGCCTTGGTGGTCTGGGCGACGTCACGCATGAGCCCTATGTACGCAGGTTCGGCTTGTTCCACCGAGACCTCAACGGCGGTCTTGGCACTCAGGCCTGCGCGGTCGAGTGCGTCCTTCACGGCGGCCAGCTTCACGGCTTCCGACTCTGCGCCCGTGGCGATTCCGAGCAATTCCCGCGCCATCCGGTCAGCCGCAAGCTCAAGGCGCTCAAGGGCTTTCGCTTTCACCTGTGGCGCGTTTCCGCCGTGGAAGCGGCATACGCTAGTGCCTCTGCGTGCGGCCTTGAGGCACCGCCGCTGCTCGAACCGCTGGCCGTGGAACGGCTCTACCTGGACAACTTCTTCTCGATCGCCAAGGCGCGGCGCGATCTGGGCTACGAGCCGCTGTTCAACACCGAACAGGCGATGAAAGAGTACCTGCCGTACGACGTCGACCTGTTCGGCCAGATGAAAGCGGCGGCCCGGAACTCCAAAGCGGGCACCGCCGCTGAGGCCCCCACCACCGTCTAGCTCACCTCCAGCGAGTCGCGATCAACCGAGGTCCCGGCGTCATCGGCTGACTCGGCCGCCACCCGCAAACCGAGCAGCAGTGCGATCAAGACGGGGAATTCCAGGTAGGCGTGGTAGCTGGCGAAGGCCGCGTACACGGCCTTGCCCGACGCGTAGTCGATCGCGAACAGCACGGCGAGGGTCGCACCCAGGGCGGCTCCGAGTGCCCACGCGCGCCGGCCGGTGAGCCAGGGCGCCCGGGCCTCGAACGCGCGGGCGGCTTCGGGTGCATACCGCGGCAGGAACGCCACCCAGACGAAGTAGTGCATGGTCTGCAGGAAGGCGAATACCACGAGAAGCCGCACGCCCAGGGTGGTCACCACGGCCACCGGCGGGGCGCTGGCCGCCACGATCGGCCGTGGGTCGCCGGCGAATCCGGCCACCGACGAGTTCACCCCGCCGAGGTAGGCGTCGAAGACGCCGGCGAGCAAGAGCCCGGGGATCAGCAGCACCCAGCCCAGCTGCGCGGCCCGGAACCAGCGCCGAACCGACGGGCTGCGCAGGCGGCGGGCCCATTCCCACAAGAAGAACAGGGGCACCAGGTTGTGCAGGTGGGTCAGGACCACGAAGTGGTACGCCGGCCAGCTCAGCGACACGGCCGCGGCGGCCGTCAGCACCGCCAGCGCGACCGCCAGCAACGGCCCCCGCAATGCGGCCGCACAGGCGGCGCCGAGAACGGCGTATCCGATGACGATCTCGGCCAGCCGCGCCGGCTGGCCGACGACCAGGCCGGCTATCCGGCACAGCACGATCGCGGTGATCAACGCGACCAGCGCCGCGAGCAGCCGCCCGGACAGCACGGACGCGAACCGGCCGGCCACGTAGCGCAATTCCAGCACGTTGTGCAGCACGCCGAACGCCATCAACCCCAGCACGGTGGTGGCCAGCGGGGCCCGGATCGCGATGGCGAGCGCCGCCGCGGCGCTCGCCACGAAGATCCAGACCACTCGTATGGTCATTGGGTGTCCCAGCTGGCCGCGTTCGGCCTGACCCTCGCGGTCGAGCTGCCCTGGTACGTCACCGGCCTGGTCCTGCTCGTCGGCGTGCGGTGGCGGACCGCCCTGGGGCTGGGATTGTTGGTCAACGCGTGCACCCATCCGCTGCTGTGGTGGGTACTCGCGCCGCGCCCGACACTGGCGCGGACGTTGCTGGCCGAGGCGGTCGTCGTCGTGGCCGAGGCGGCGCTCCTCGCGGTCGCGGTGCGCCGCGACCTGGCGGTGCTAGCGCTGCTGAGCGTCGGCGCCAACGCCTCGTCCCTGCTCATCGGCCTACTGCTCAGCTGAGCGGCGGCGGCCCGGGCGGCGGCGGCCACGGTGGCGGGGGTGGGCCTGGTCGCCGCGAGCGGCGGACCAGCACCACGGTGAGCACAATCGCCGCGGCGACGATCAGCAAGAACAGCGCAACCGCGACGACGACCAATAGTAAACCGCCTAAGCCCTTCGGAACGGGCCCCGCGTCGGCGAGGAACATGACCACGCCTCGAGGTTAACCGACCGTCCCCGGTCCCGGGCGACAACGGAGATACGGCCGTCCACTCGACCCGCGGATCCCTAAGTCAGGCTCCGCGTGAGGAATTCGACCACGCGCTTGCGGGCTTCGTAGGCCGGCTGGCCGTCGACCTCACGCACCTCGTCGGTCAGGACCGAGTGCGCCGCCATGCTGAATCCGTGTTCATTGCCCGGGCTCGAGTCAATCTCGATCGCCTCGAAGGCATCGCCGAGCCGCTCCTTGAGCGACGCGAAGCGCTCGGGCGGCGACAGCTTGTCCTCGCTGAACCGCAACCCCATGGCGCACAGGCCGTCGTTGCTGCAGCGATCGACGATGGTGGACATCTCGGCCTCGCTCAGCCCGGTGTCGCGCCGCCGCGCCAAGCCCAGCGGCACCGGCGCCGACGGCTGGCTGAGGACCGGCTCCAGCACGCTGTCGTCGACCGCGGCGGCCAGCGCGAAGCCACCGGTGAAGCACTGGCCGATGACCCCGACGCCCTTGCCCGGCGTCGACGCGTTGAGGTCACGGGCCAGGGCGCGCAGGAACAGCGACACCGGCCGTGCTTTGTTGGTCACAAAGGCCGCGAATTCCCTTGCCACACAGGCCCGCGCGACGGTGGCGGTCAGGTAGCCGGCCGACTCTGGCCTGCCCGGCTGCCCGAACAGCGACGGCATCGCGACGGTGAACCCGCTGTCCACCAGGTGATTGCCCAGGCCCGGCACGCCCGGATGGATCCCGGGTAGCTCGGGAATCAGCACGACCCCGGGTCCTGAGCCCTTGCAGTAGACGTCGTGGGTGTAGCCCCCGCCGGTGAACGGTGCCGCCGACCACCCGGACAAGTCAGCTTCGGGCCCAGGGACAGCGATGTCCCTCTCGTGAGCGTCCTCAGCGCGCTGGTAGCGGCGGATGCGATTGTGTCGCCGACGCCAGCGTACGGAACTGATCGGGGCTCCCGGCACCCGTGATCGCGGTCTGGGTGGGGCCGGCCGGGCTGGCGAGCCGGGTGGTCCACACCGCCTCGGCGGCGGCCCCGCCCTGGTCGGCGGCGCCCTGATATACGAGAGGAACCCACGATGGCGACCAAGAAGCAATCCGCTGCGCGCGCGAAGTTCGCTCGCCAAGCCCGCGCTAAGGGCAAAACTAAGGTCGGCAGGCGCGCCAGAAGCCCAGCGGCGCCCAAGAAGAAGCGCAGCAAGTAGAGCTGATATAGATCAGGTTGGTCCTTCATAAACGCCTCCGGGGGTGTCAGGAAGGGATTGTCAGAGTTTTCCCTTTCGAGGATTCGAGCGTTGGCGCGCTTGAGTTCTCTTGACACGCCCCGGAGGTGTTTGTTGTGTCTGTGCATGGTGCTCCAGTCACGTCGTCCACGATTGTCGTTGCCGTCGATGTCGGCAAGACCTCGGCGATGCTGTCGGCGACCGACAATGGCCTTCATCGCGTGTTGGGCCCGTTCGAGTTCACGATGACTCAGTCAGGCTTGGTCGCGGCCGTGGGGCGGGTGAGCGCGGTGATCCCGTCGGGTGCGCAGGTCAAGGTTGGTATCGAAGCGGCCGGGCATTATCACCGGCCGGTGCTGGATTACCGGTGGCCGGTGGGGTGGGAGGTGTTGGAGTTCAATCCTGCCCATGTGGCCGAGCAGCGCCGTGTGGCGGGCCGGCGGCGAGTCAAGACCGATGCGATTGATCTGGAGGCGATCACCGAGTTGGTGTTGGCCGGGCGGGGCCAGCCGATCACCGAGTGCGAGGTGGGCATCGGTGAGTTGGCGGCCTGGGCGATCCACCGGTCGCGGCGGGTCGCCACACGTACTGCGACGAAGAATCAGTTGCTTGGTCAACTCGACCGCGCGTTTCCGGGATTGACGCGGGCGTTGCCTGATGTGCTGGGTACCAAGATCGGTCGGCTGGTCGCCGTGGAGTTCGCCGACCCGGCACGGCTGTCGGGGCTGGGTGTGAACAGGCTGATCCGGTTTGCCGCGGTCCGCGATATCCAGCTGTGCCAGCCGGTCGCGCAACGGCTGGTCGCTGTGGCTCGAGACGCGCTCCCGACCCGCGACGCCGTCATGGCCCGGCGGGTGTTGGCCACCGACATGGGACTGCTGGCCGTCCTGGACACCCAAATCAACGCTGCCGAAGCCGAGCTGGCGACGTTGGTCCCCCTCAGTGTGTTCGCGACGTTGACCTCGGTTCGGGCTGGGGCGTCGTCCGGGTGTCCAATTATGCTGCCGCCCTGGGTGATCCGGGCCGGTGGCCAGGCCCCCGGCAGATCTACCGGGCCTCGGGACTCTCACCGATGCAATACGAATCCGCCGGTAAACGCCGTGACGGAAAGATCAGCCGCGAGGGCAGCGTGGCGCTGCGCCGAGCCCTGATCGACCTCGGTATCGGTCTGTGGCTGTGCGAGCCCGCAGCCAAAGCCTATGCCGCCGAACTGAAATCACGCGGCAAGCACGGTGGGATCATCGGCTGCGCGCTGGCGCACCGCGCCACCCGCATCGCCTACGCGCTGGTCCGCGATCACGCCAAATACGACTCGTCGCGCTGGGCCTAAACAGCTCCGTGGGCTTTCCCCGGTCCCGGCCCTCGGCGCCGGAGACGCAGGAGCTGTCCATCTGCAGCGCCCGCAGCGCAGCGAGGACGAACGACGTGGACAGCGACGAGCACCGGCGCATCCTGGCCCCGGACGGGGAAACCACCCCCTTCGACCCACCAGGAGGCAAACACCACCCCTTCAAACTGCCCCCTTCACAACTCCGGCCGGTAGTGCCAGGCTGGAAGGACGACGAAGGGCCGGATCAGATGCCGTGAAAGCTATGGCGGACCCGACAGGGTTACGCCGAGCCTAGCTTGGCACCCGGCCCTTCGCCTTCACAGCAGCCCGAACGACGCCAGATGACCCACCCAACCGTGAGGTCGCATACATCAGCGTGGGCGCTCGGCACTCCACAGCACACCACGCACTCCGGCCAGGTCTCTCAACGCCAGCAACCACCGGCGACAATGCCTCACGCACACCACATGACTTGACACGCCCTACAGCCAGCTAGGACGCCTTGGGTGCGGCGACTCTGATGAATTGCTGATCGGGGCCGACGTTCAGGGTCACCTTCTTACCGGATTCCTGGACGAAGACGGTCATACGCGTCCGCTCTTCATTGAAACTCTGAATGATCGAGATAAGCCCTATCGACCCCGTTCCATGCCGAGGAATCGGCAACGAAATGTACTCGCCAACACTTAGTGAGCGCACAGCGACCAAAGGGGTTGGGCCCTCGAAAGTAGGTTCTTCAGAGGCGCTGGGCTTGGTGGCCGACTTGTCGCGAGGGATATCCCACGGCGTGGTCTTGAAGCCAGCCGCTTTCATATCGGCCTTGGCCTGTTCCATGTAACCGTCCACCTGGGTCTTAAGGGTCTTCATGAAGCTGTCCACGGCACGATTGGAGGTCGACCGGGTGTACTCGGCTTGGCCGACCTCCTTGCGGAAGACGTTGACGAAATGGTCCAGCCGATCACCAGCAGTCTTTAGAGCTACGGGCGCCGCAAACGGTTCCGTGGTTGTCGCAGCACGACCATTATGGCCGCGTTCAACTCGGTCGCGGCCTCCAGGACGTTAGTCGGCGCGACGAGCCGGAGTTTGTTGAAGGGCGCCCCGATTCGCTTCGTGTTCTCCGTCACCTTTGTGGCGTGTTCGACCTTGTTTTCCAAGTTCGGATCATTGATCCCAATGCGGCCGTAGTACCTGTCTCGAATCGAATTGAACGCGCCCTTGATATCTACAGAGTTCATGAGGATGTCCGAGGCCACGTCAGAGAACTCCATCGCCGCCGAATACAGGATCTCTTCGTTGCGCAGCTTGTCCTCGCGTTCCTCCTTGCGCGCCTGCATTTTGTCTTCCTGGGCAGCCTTGCGCCCGTCACTGTCGCGCAACGACCTCGCACCAATGAGCGCGGGTATTGCTGCGACTGCTGCGCCCGACGGCACGCCCAACCAGAACTCGTGGGTGGTGAAGATATGCGCCCAACTCATTTGGGCAGTTTAGGTCCGGGCACCGACGTAACCGATCCGCGACACGCCGGACCGCGACGTCCCAAACACAGCACCCCTTTGGTGTATAAGCCCACCTGTCACACCAGTCACGGGCGCAGGTTTCGCCCCGGCGTCACCCCGGCGACCAGGGGTCTACTGGGGCCCAACCGAGTGCGAACCCGGCGCCAACTCTAGACCGCCATATTTTGCCCTTGAGCTGCGCGGATACGCCTTAAATGCGCAGGTCGCGAGCCGTCGTCTCGGTAACCCGCAAACGCACCAACGGCGCAACCGAATGGAGCCCGCCGCCGGAGTTCCGGCTACGCACGGGCACCAACGACTATCACCACCCGAAGGCTGTTCGACGCCGACGATCGCGCCGAGAAGCCGGAGGTGACCTCGCCAAGGCCCAAGCCCTGGCCGCCACCAACAACGCACAGACCCAAGTCTCAAGCCCTGTGCTAACTCGCGGACGAGCTCGGGCATCACTTCGACACGCTTGGCCCTCTCTACCATCTGGTGAATCCGATCGTTTTGGCTGCGTTTGTCCACAGTCCGGGATTTATCCACAGGCGTCGTATGTAGCGTGGCCCGCACCGGTGTCCTGCAAATAGGATTCGAACATGCATTCGATTGCGATGCCGGTTGAGGTGACCGCCGTCCTGGACGCGCTCGACGCGGCCGTGGCGGCAACTGGCGAGCTCGACCTCGACAAGTTCGCACCCGCCGTCCGGCTGCGCGCACTCGAGCGAATGGAAACCGCCCGCCGCCGGCAGGTGGCGGTGAGTCACGACGTCATCGCGGGCCTGGCGAAGGAGGATGCCTCCGATGTCGGCGGTCCGGTGCACAAGGTGATCGCCGACTGGCTGCGGATCAGCTGCGCCGATGCGAGCCGTCGGCTACGCGACGTCAAACAGCTCTCACCGCGACTGACGCTGACCGGTCAGGAACTTGCACCGGAGTTGCCCGCCACCGCCCAGGTGTGGCGCGACGGCATGCTGGACGGGCAGCACCTGCGGGTGATCCAGACGTTCGTCCGCGACCTGCCGGAAACTACGCCGGTCGACAAGGTTGAAGGCGCCGAGCGATTCCTGGCGCAGCAGGCGCTGCAATTGCGTCCCGACCAGCTGGAAAAGGTGGCGCACCAGTGTGCGCTGCGGATCAATCCCGATGGGAAGTTTTCCGATGCCGACCGGGCCCGCAAGCGCGGCTTCACCTGGTGCGCCCAGCGGGTCGACGGGATGAGTGTGGGGAAGCTGATCGCATCCCCGGAATTGCGCGCCAACCTCGACGTGTGGCTGGCCCGCTTCGCCGCGCCCGGGATGTGCAACCCCGACGATCAGACCCCCTGTGTCGACGGCGAACCCACCAACGAGGCCGCGCGCGGCGACCTGCGCACCCCGGCGCAGCGCCAACACGACGCGCTCAACGCCCTGGTGCGTGGTCAGTTGGGCGACCCGAAACTCGGTGTGCACAACGGACTGCCGGTCACCGTCATCGTGTCGACTACGCTGCAGGAGCTGACTTCCGGCACCGGCCGGGCAGTGACCGGCGGCGGGACGCTGCTGCCGATGCGCGACGTGATCCGCATGGCCAGCCACGCCTACCATTACCTGGCCGTGTTCGACGAGCATTCAAGTCGCCCACTGTATCTCGGCCGAACCCGCCGGGTGGCTTCAGCGGATCAGCGTGTGGTGCTCTACGCAAAAGACCGCGGCTGCACCCATCCGGGCTGCGACGTACCCGGCTATTGGTGCGAGGTCCACCATGTGGACGACTGGGCCGCGGGCGGCTTAACCGACGCCGACAAACTCACCTTCGCTTGCAAACCTAACCACAAACTGGTCGACGAAGGCTGGCGGACAAGGAAACTCCCCGACGGTCGCACCGAATGGATCCCACCGCCGCACCTCGACCACGGCCAGCCAAGGACCAACAGCTTCCACCACCCCGAGAAGCTCCTAATGGACGACGACGAAGACGACCCGTAAGCCTTCACGCTCCAGCTCAGCCGACGGCCCCATCGTCGTTTGTGGCTACCTCGGCTTGTTCGCGCAGGCTGAGCTGGTAGCTCAGAACCGCCATCGCCAGCAACCCGATCGAAAGGTCGACCAGCGCCGCGAAGCCCTCGGTGGCGAAGTGCACCACCGCGCTGAGCAACGTGAACAGCAACGCGGCGTCGCGTAGCCACCGCACCGGCCGGATGCGGCCGGTGCGTTTGAACGCGACGGTGGCGGGCAGCGCCATCGCCAGTGTCAACCCCGCGCTCGCCATCAGGATGAGGGTGCCCACGTTCATCCCTCCGAGGCGGACCTTCACCACTCCGTCCTGGTAGAAATAGCCACCCAGCGCGACGCCCAGAGTATTGAAGAACAAGCTCGAAAAGGCCGCGGCCACGATGAGCCATCCCAGGATCAGCACCAATCGCTGACTCTTGACGAAAGCCGGGATCAGCCGCGAGATCCATTGCCGGACATTCAAGAAACGGTCAGGGACAGCGTGCGCCGACTGCAGCAGCGCATGCACATGTTCCGCGTCTTCGGGGTCTGCTGCGGCGCGAAGGGCGCGCTGCACCAGCATCAGACCCACCTCGCGCTGTTCGTCGCCCAAACCCCGGGCAACGCCGTCGGCTGCGATCGCCGTCGCCGAAGCCAGGCACTCCCGCGCACTCAGTGGACGGACAATCCGGAGCGCGCGCGTGCCCACCAAGACGATGACCACCAGGATGTACATGATCTCGGCCGCGGGCCCGTAGAAGTAGTTGTTCGTCTTGGTGACGAATTTGCCCACCTCGTCGAGCACCAGCCCGAATCCGATTCCGCCCAGCACAACGGCAGTCCGCCGCGCACTGGCTCCCAGCAGGAGCCAGCCGATCAGAAGGGCCAGCATCATCAACGCGCCGCCACAGAGCGTGTGCGCGATATGCAGAGTGCCGCGACCGATTTGGGGATAACCGGTCAGGTGCAGGTATAGGCGCGTGATCAGGATCGTCGCGATAGCGATGACGATGAACGCCTCGGCACGGCCCGGGCCGATGAAGTCGCGGGTGACCGGACCCTAGCGCCCGTCATTCTGTCTGTCCATCGATCCTCCACTTCCGGCAAGCCTGAACGACTAGGGGTGACGCACCGCGTGCTAAGCCTGAATCCGTGGATCGGCCGTGATGTGATCGGCGTGTGAACAGCGAAAATGCCTTCTGAACTGGGACAATACGAGTGCTGAAGTCGAAGTTGTCCAGTACTCAAGAAGGCACTTTCGGTGAAATCATCCTATACGTTCACGGTCGGGTCGGCGGTATTCGACGAACAGAATCTGGTGTCGGCGGCCGGGCTGGTGCCGGTATTGGAACTGGCTGAACAGGCCGGTCTTTCGCGACTGATCAACGAGCACGTGGACCTGCCGTCGACCCGGGTGAAATCCGGTGCGGTCAACCCGGTCGGGAAACTAACCACGATCATCGCCGGAATCATGTGCGGCGCCGATAGCATCGATGACGCCAACGTGCTGCGGGCCGGCGGTACCCCGCGGGTGTTTGAGGAGGTGTATGCGCCCTCGACACTGGGGATCTTTCTGCGCGAGTTCACCTTCGGCCATGCTAACCAGCTCGCCGCGGTGGCCCGCGCGCATCTGGTGGCACTGGCCCAACAGGTGCCGCTGCTGCCCGGGATCGCCGAGCGCGTGTTCGTGGACATCGACTCACTGCTGCGCCCGGTCTACGGGCACGCCAAACAGGGCGCCTCGTTCGGGCACGCCAGATCGCCGGCCGGGCGCTGCTGCGCAAGGGACTCTCGCCGCAGATCACCACCATTTCCACCGCGACGGCTGCGCCGGTGATCGCCGAGGCGCGGCTGCGCTCGGGTAAAAGCGCCTCCGGGCGCGCCGCCGCTTCCCAGATCACACAGGCCATCACCACCGCCCGCGCCTACGGTGCCACGGGCACGATCATGGTGCGCGGCGACTCTGCGTTGGGGACCAAGAAGGTGATCACCACCTGCCTGGGCCATGAGTGCAGTTCTCGCTATCGATGACCCGAAACCCCGCCATCACCAGGGCGATCGATGCCATCGACGAGTCCGCCTACACCGCGGTGCGCTACCCGGGCGCGGTCACCGACCCCGACACCGGGGTGCTGACCTCTGATGCCCAGGTCGCCGAAACCCCCTATACGCTTTCGCTGGGCCGTGGCAAAAAACTCACCGCCCGGCTGGTGGTGCGCCGCGTCAAAGATGCCCGTTACCCCGATGCGCTGTTCCCGGTGTGGCGCTATCACCCGTTTTTGACCAACTCCGCGCTACCCACCGCCGAGGCCGACATCACCCACCGCCGCCACGCCATCATCGAAACCACCTTCGCCGACCTCATCGACGGCCCCTTGGCGCGAATCCCGTCTGGGCTGTTTGCCGCCAACTGCGCCTGGCTGGCCTGTGCGACTATCGCGCACAACCTGCTGCGCACCACGGGCACCCTCGCCGGTGGCGATCACAGCGTGGCTCGTGGCGCCACCCTGCGCCGCGATCTGGTCAACGTCCCCGCTCGCTTCGCGGCACCGGCCCGCAAGCCGATGCTGCACCTGCCCGCTTACTGGCCCCGGCAAGCCGGATGGAAAATCCTGTGGGACACCGTCATCGGCCACCACTATCCAACCGCGCAGCCTCGCGCTGCCTGACCGACAGGCTTACCCTGTCAGCCCGCCGCCCCGGCCCGACCCCAAGGAACCCCCAAACAAGAAAAAGCTGGTCCAGGCCAGCCGATCACCCATGCCCCGGCGCGCCCCCACCCGCCCCGCCTCATCCAAATCTGCCAGAGAACCCTCGAAATCACCGATCCACGGTTTGAGGCTAAGAGCAGCCACGCTGCGCTCACATCATGACCCCAACTCGTGCCAGACCCGCTCCGGAGAGCAACAGAAACCGAAACGCAGCTGCGCAAGCCCGAGCTGAGCGCATCGCGGCCCGGCGCACTCAACCCCGCGAGGCGTCGCCGAACTCGACGCGCAGCACTTGCGCGGGCCGCACCTTGCCATCGGGTGGCGGTGACGTTGTGCCGCCGTCGGTGGTGACATAGGCGACGCGACCGTAGTCGGTTGGACCGCGCCCCCAAGCGGCGCTGGAAGGTCCGATCAAATGCTCGGTGAAGGGCTCGCCGGCCACGCTGATGCGTGGAGCATGCTGGTCCCCCGGCCGCAGTGGCACCCGATCAATGGTGTTTTCCCGGTGGGTGGTGACATACGCGACGCCGGCGTCCTCATCGATGCAGAAGTCGTCGGCCATGGTGCCACCCGCGACGAACTCGGGCTCACCTGCCGGTTCATGGGTGACCGGATCGACCGCGACGCGCATGAACAACCTGCGTGTCGTCGAGGTGTAGTAGAGAAAGTTGGTCTTGGCGGCGAAGCGGACACCGTTGACCCCGGGTTGCGGGTTGAGCGGATTGTCCGGGTCGAACGCCATCGAGTCATGCTGCAGCCACACCCGGGCGGTCGTGGCTAGCCCGTCGTCGCTTAAATCGACACGCCAGATCAACCCGGCCACGGAATCGGCGACCAGGATGACGCGCGGGGCGATCAGGCAGCACCCGTTGAGCACCGCGCCGGACTGCTCGAAGGTCAGCACCGTGGTTGCGTCCACCGCTGCGCCGGGCGCCCAGTGCCGCAAATCGATTCGCTCGAGCGTGGCTATCCCGAAGGTGCACACGTAGAAGATGTCAGGCTCGGTTTCGACGATGCCCATGGCGGGGTGGCCGAAGGTGTGCAGGAGCATCGGTGCGACCGGCAGCTCGGCGGCCGGCGCCGGGACGTACCAAAGTTCCTTGCGGTTCAGCACGGTCACCAAGATCGACCCGTCCCGCCGGACGGCGATGTTCTCCAGAAAGGACTGTTCTGGAAACTGGGCAACGGTAATGAGTTTCGCGCGTGTGGCCTTGTCTGTTGTCATTGTTCTTCTCCTTCAGGTGGTGATTTTCGATGCGATTTTCGATCGGAGACTTGACGATCGGGTCCGATCGTGGATAGTGGTTGCCACAGCCTCTTCGAGAGGCTTAGGCGCCCAACCTAATTCAGCGGTCGCCTTGGCGGCGTCGGGCAGGTGGTGGGACGTCATGAAGTGCAGCTGCCCCGCCGGCAGCGGCGGCGGCCGGCCAGTCACCCGCGATGTGGCCTCCGACAGTCGGGATGCGGTGCGCGCGAGCGGCACCGACAGTTGTACCGGCCGGCCCAATCCGGCAACGAGTTTGACGACTTCGGCCAGCTCGCTGAACGGCAGGTAGCGGTCACACAGGATGTAGCGTGACCCCACCTGCGCGGCCGCCGCCGCGACCTGGCCCCGTGCGACGTCGGGAACGAACACGACGGGCACTCCGCCCGGCGGCAGCACGGCAAGCCTGTTGGCGGCGAGCTTGGCAATCACATCGTTGAGCCCGGGGGTACGGGTCGGCGAGGGACCGAAGACCGCGGCCGGGTGGATGAACCGGCCCGGCAGACCGTGCGAGACGGCCTCTGTGACGATGTGATCGGCCAGCTGCTTGGAGCGTTCGTATGCGGTTGTCAGCGGCTGGTTCTGCAGCGCCGACTCGTCGTAACGGACCCCCGGGCGCTGAGCGAACACGTCGATGGTGCTGGTGTAAACGAACGCGCTGACCCCCTCGGCCTGGGCGGCATCGACGCACGCGCGAGTTCCCTCCACGTTGACCCGCTGGAACTGGCTCGGGTCGCGCAGCCACTGCTCCGGCATTCCGGCGGCATGAAACACGGTGGTGCAGCCCGCCACGGCAGCCACCAAGGAGTGCGGCTCGAGCAGATCACCAGCCACCACGTCGACGCCGGCGGGCAGCACCCCGCGCGTGCGCTCGACATTGCGGGCCATGACCCGGACCTGGTGCCCCCGAGCGTAAAGCGCCTCGACGATGTTCCACCCGACGATTCCGGTCGCCCCGGTGACCAGCACCCGACCCAGCGCAGCAGCGTTGTTCATCGCTCACCTCCCCGTGACGCGGGCAGCGACGCGAACCCGGCTGCCCCCAAGGCCGCACCGGTAGGCGCCAGCACCGTGCCGAGAACCGTCGCGGACGCGCCGATCTGGGCATGACGTCCCGCGGCCACGAAAACGCTGGCGCCGACCAGGTCGATCAACACGTTGGCGACCAGGAACGGCCCCGGAGCCCTCGCGACTGTGGTCACCTCAGGGCGTAGCAAGCCCGCGGCCAGCGCGATGTTGCGGATGCCGAACAAGCGGCCCATCACGATCGCTGACCCGTCCGCGTCGATGCGGAACATGCGCGCGCCGATTCTCGGCGTAATTAGCGCGATCACCCTCAGGGCACCGCGGGTGCCGGAAAGGATGTTCAGCGCAAGGGAACGTTGTGCTGACATGTGTTGTCCTGACTACTCGTTGACGTCTCGAACGATCGGACCCGGCGCCGGAACGGCGAACATGGTGAGCGTGATGCACACCCCGTGATATACCCCGATCAGCGAGGTCATATCGAGTAAACGCAGTGTGCCGAAGATGTTTTCGGCTTCGCGATACAGTTCGTCGTCCAGCCGGTGGTCCACGCAGAGTTGGCGGGTGACGCGCTGCGCCAGCCGCTCCCGCTCGGTGAGGTCGCCCGGAACCGCGCCATTGACCAGCGCGCGGATGGCGGACTCGGACAGGCCGGCCTGTCGGGCGACAGCGGCGTGCGCGTACAACTCGTAATCGGCGCCCCAGATCGCCCCGACGGTCAGCACGATGACCTGGCGCACCCGCTCGTCGAGGGATGTGTTCAGCTGCTCGGCGAACTGCAGTTCCAAGAACTTCGTCGCAGTCTGCGGGTTGATCAGTGCCGGGTTTAACGGGCCGATGAGTCGTCCGTCGGGCGTGGTGCTCTGGAACGGCACCTGGTTTGCCCACGGAACCATCGTGTTCATCATGAGATCGAACAGGCCGCGCTGTGCGTCGTTCAAGGTGGCGGAATCGGCGAGTGGTAACCGCCCGCCCAGAGCGCTGGTTTGCGATGTCTTGGCTCGAAGGGTCATAGCGATGTGCTCCTGTCTTGTTGGTTGGTTACTGATTCAGGCCCACTGCGTTTGCCGGGACGTCGAAGGCGGCGAGCGTGAACGACACAGCGGTGAACCAGCCCAGCAATGTTGTGAGATCAACGATGCCCGCATCGCCCGACAGCGCCTTGGCGCGGCGGTAAAGGCCCAGCGTCACCCTCGGGGTGATCAACGCCGTGGTGAGTTCCTAGACGACCTGCTCGCGCGGATCGTCGAACGAGGTCGGTAAACCGATGATCAGCGCTTGCACCTTCTCCGGAGCAAGACCGCCGGCATAGTGCCCGATCATCTCGTGTTCGTAGTTGCCGTAGGCGGCGCACCACTTGCCGTTGATCATGTTGGTGGCGATTTCGATCTCGGCTTTGGTCAGGGTGGACTCGGTCTGGAAGTAGGCGCCGGTCGGCACGATCGTCTCGGACAACTTCGGGTTTGCCAGCCAGATCTTGTGCGGACCGGGTACAAAGCCGCGCAGCTTTATGGTGAAGTCGAAGGCCGCCTTCTCCTCCGCGCCCATCTGCTCTACAGGCGTCTCCTGGTATCTGCCGAATGTTCCGAAGTCGGGAGTTTCACTCATGCGATCGAGTGTTGGCCGACGACAGCGCCGTAACAACGTCAAAGCGCAGCAGCTTTGGTGCATTCTGCACCGCAACGGGCCTACCCTTTCGCGCATGGAATGGCAGCGCCCGCCCGAGCGGATTTGTGACTTGATACGCCAGGGCGCCACGACAATTCTCAACAGCCCTCAAGCGTGGTTGGACGAACTCGACGAGGCGGTCCTGTCGGCGGCAAACATGCAGGACGTCGCCGACGATCCTGTCCTGGCGGCCGGGATGCGGCGGGTCATCCGTTCCAATGTGATGCACTGGGCCGCGGCGAACGTTGACGACCCCGGCGCGCCGGTCTCGGCGAACCTCAGCCCGGAACCGCTGGGTCTGGCCCATGATCTGGTGCGCCGTGGCCTCACCCCATCGGCGTTGCGTGCCTATCGCATCCTGCAAAGCGTGTTCTGGCAGCGCTGGATGTTGTTGGCGTTCCGGCTGACCTCCGACAACGACGAGCTCCAGGAACTGCTGGCGGTCTCGGCGCGGTCGCTCTTTTCGTTCATCGACGATACCAATGCCGCGATCACTGAACAGATGCGAAGGGATAGAGAGGAATTGACCCGCGGCACCCAGGCCGAAAGCCGGGAAACCGTCGAGCTCATCTTGGCCGGCGCGTCGATCGGGAAACAGCGGGCGGCCAGCCGGCTCGGGTACAACATCGACCAAACCCACACGGCGGCAATCGTTTGGAGCGATCTGCCGGATTCGGACTCGGCGCTGCTCAAGCGAGCCACTGAAGTGCTGGCACAATTCGCGGGCGCCGACCACGCGCTGAGCGTGATCGCCACGGTCGCTAAGCGCTTGCTGACTCGGCTGCACTCTCCGCACCGGGTTGCCAGCTTCGACACCGTCGAACTGGTGTCGTTGGTGACCCAGGACCCAACTCGCGCGGACCGGTTCATCAAGCGCACACTCGGGAATTTCGAGTCGGCCAGCCCCGAGTTACAAACGGCCGTGCGTACTTTCGTCAACGAGCAGTGCAACGCTTCGCGCGCGGCGACGCGGCTCTATACGCACCGCAATACGCTGCTTCGCCACCTCACCCGCGCCGACGAGCTGCTCCCGCGACCGCTTGGCGAGAACAGCGTCAACGTCGCCGTGGCCCTCGACGTCGTGCATTGGCGGGCCAGCACCCGCGAATAGGGCTAGCCGACGTTGGCGTCGACGAGCAGCTGCGCCAAACCGTGTTGTTCGCACAGCGCACGGACGGACCCAAATTCGTTGCGGGCCTCAGTCTCCCGACCGGCCGCGGTCAAGGCTTCGACGAGCAGCAACCGCGCCCGCAGGGCCGCCAGGGGCCTTTGCTCGGGGTCGATTCCCGCCAGCAGAGCGGACGCGCGCCGGCAGGCAAGTTCACGGTCGCCGGCGTCACCGCTCGCAGCCAGCAGGCGAATCCCGGAATCTTCGTCGAGTTCGGCTGTCATGGTGGCGATTCCATCTCCGAGGCGCGGGATGTCGCGGCCGGATCGCAGTCGGTTAGCAACCGCCGTCGCGACCGGGATGCCGAGCCGGATCCGCTCGTTGTTGATCGCGGCCGCCAGCCGGGGCAGTCCCAGCTGCGTGGCCACCTGCAAGCCGGCGGCAAGGCGATTGACCGCGGCGTCGCGATCTCCGTTCACGGCCTTGATTCTGGCGCCGACCACGTATCGCGACGCCAGGTAATCTGTGCCGCCGCCCTCGGGTCCGAGTTGATAGCTTTCGTCCAGCAGACCTGCGGCCTCGGCGAAAGCACCAGTATCGTAGAGTAATTCGGCGAGCAAGGCCCCGGCGAGTCGCGCCGCATGCGAGTGCGGACCCACCCGGACACCGATCTCGTATGCCTCCCGGAACCGCTTCAGCGCGGCGGGAATGTCCAGCTGGTATCGGGCGGTGATGCCGGCGAAGCAGCGCGCGTAGACGGTGGCGAACGGTCCCACCCTCTCGTGGTAAGTCTCCGCCCAGTCGAAGAGCCGGTTCGCGGCGTCGAAGTCAAAGCGGTAGGTCGCCGCGAAACCCGCGGCGTTCCCGGCAACCGCAGGCACCACCGGCCGCAGCGTGTCGGGTCTCGACAATGCCTCGGCGACCAGATCGTCCACCCGCTCGATCCGGTCGGCAAAGATCTCGGCGACGGCTTGGATTACGCGCGCCTCAACGTTCAGGTCCGGCGCTGCCGGGTCGGGGGGGTCGGCAGCCGCGAGCGCCGCGCTGAAGCGAGTCAGCGCGGCATCGGTTGCCGCGCGTCGTTGCAGCAGGATATCGGCCCAGGCGATGAAGAGTTGCAGCCGTGGCCGCGAGACCACCAACCCCGGCGGCAGCTTCTCGATGATCCCGAGAAACATTGTCATCTTGGACTGTTCGTTGAGGTTCGTGCCGTCCCTCTCGACCAGATCTACCGCGGCCGCGGCGTCCCCGCAGGCAAGCGCGTGATCGACGGCCTCGTTGAGGTAGCCGCGCTCGGCGAACCAGGCCGACGCGGTGCGGTGCAGTCGCTCCAGGTTGTCGGGGCCGTCGCGCTCGAGTCGACGGCGCAGGAACTCGGCGAACATTTGGTGGTAGCGAAACCAATTCGGGTCCTCACCGATGCGCTGCAGGAACAGCCCGCGTTGCTCGATGTCCTCGAGCATGGCCTGCCCGCGGGCGACCCCCGACAATGCGGACGCCAAGTCGGCACAGGTCCGCTCCGTGATCGACGTCGCGAGCATGAACTCGACCAGCTCGGGTTCCAGCGTGTCGAGGACATTCTCGGTGAGGAACTCGCCAACCATGTCGCTGGCCCGGGACATTTTGTTCAGCAGGCTGCCGGCGTCGCCGCCACCGCGCAGGGCGAGCGTCGCCAACTGCAGGCCGGCCGCCCACCCATCGGTCGAAGTCGTCAGCGCGGCCACGTCGCGGCCGGACAATGCCAGGCCGGCGATATCGTTCAGCAACGATTGCGCCTCTGCGGCATCGAAACGCATTGATGCATAATTGATTTCCACCAGCTCGTCACGAATTCGCAACTTGGCGACCGGCAGTCCGGCGGCCGACCAACTGGTCACGATCAGCTGCAGGTGATGGCATCCGTGTTCGAGCAGATAACGCAGAGCCGCGGCTGCATCGGGATCCGTTACGCGTTGCCAGTCGTCGATCACCACCGTGATCGGTTCGCCGTTGTTATGGATCTCGTCGATGAGGGAGGTCAACACGTAACGCACCGCGTCGTTGCCACGCTCTTCGAGCACCTGCCCCAACGAGGCGGCCGTGTCCGGGCAGACGCGTCCGAAAAGCTCGAGCAGATGAGCCAGGAACCACACGACGTTGTTGTCGTCCTCATCGATGGTCAGCCAACCCACCGCGACGCCCGCGCGGTCGAGTTCGGTTCGCCACTGCGACGCCAGCGTGCTCTTGCCGAATCCGGATGGCGCGTGAATGAGGACCAGCCGACGACGTCCACTCGCCCGAAGAATCTCCAACAACCGCTCGCGCGCGACCAGCGTCGTGTTGGAGCTCGGCGGACGGTATTTCGTCGCCGGGACCGCCGGGGTCGCCGGGGTGGTGGTGTGGCGTCGCTCCGAGGACCGCGCCGCCGGCGGGTGGTCGGCGCCCAGTTCGACGGGCCGAGCCATCTCGTCGACCGAAACACCGTGTTGCCGCTGCAGTTCGCGCAGCTCCTCACCGAACTCGGCCGCGCTCGTCGGTCGATCGGCCGGATCACGCGCCATGGCACGTTCCACGATCGCGGCAATATCCGCGGGCAGTCCCTGCTCGCGCAGGTCGGGGATCGGTTGTGAGGTGATCCGCACGAACTGGGCAATTACCTGCTCTCCGCTGCGGCGCTCGAACGCCGCGTGCCCGGTCATCGCCGAAAACAGGGTGGCCCCAAGCGAATACAGATCCGATGCCGGTGCCGGCGTAGCGCCCGCGAGAACTTCGGGCGCGGTGTACGCGGGCGACCCCGTGACGAGCCCCGTCCCGGTTTGGAAGCCCCCGACGATCCTGGCGATGCCGAAGTCCGTCAGCTGCGGCTCACCGTAATCGGTCAGCAGGATGTTTGCCGGTTTGACGTCGCGATGAAGAATGTCGGCGCGATGTGCGGCGTCCAGCGCGCCGGCCAGCTTCACGCCGACGCGCAGCGCGTCGTTCCAATCCAGGGGTCCGCTGCGGCCGATCAGATCCTCAAGTGAGCCGTTGCCGAGGTACGGCATCACGATGAACGGCCGGCCGGTGGCGGTGGTACCGACCTGCAGGATGTGAACGATGTGCGGGTGCCCGGAGAGCCGGCCCATCGCGCGCTGCTCGCGCAGGAAGCGGTCGAGGTTGTCGGCGTGGAGCTCGCAGCTCAATACCTTGACGGCAACGCTGCGATCCAGCAGCGGCTGTTGGCAGCGATATACCAGGCCAAAGCCGCCGTGTCCGATCTCCTCGACGCCCTCGAACCCGGCGTCGCGCAGTTCCGCGGCGATGCCGAGGGTCTGATCCCGCTGCGCTGCGTGCGGATCCGCCTCGGCCATTGACGGTCACTGTCCTCGGCGTGAAGGCCACTCACCTCCACTGGTAACGCCACCCTATCGCCGCTCCTAGTGACCGACCAGGTCGCCGACGATCACGCCCCGGATCAGGCGGAGGTCAGCGTGCTGTCGTCACGCGCGATGGTGGTGTCCACGGAAATGACCGGCACCCGGGTGGCGCGCACGTACACGGTGTCGCCCTCCTTCAATGCCAGCGCCTCGGCGTCGCCCCGGGTGATCTGGGCGGTGAAGCTGCCGCCGGTGGCCGCGCTGGTCAACTCCACGCGCACCTCGAAACCCAGCAGCACGACGCGGTCGACCGTAGCGCGCTGTACGCCGGTGGACTCCCCGGTGCCGTCGGCGGAGGCGACCGCCATGTTGGGAGTCCGGCCGACCCGGATATCGTGCGGCCGGACCAAGGCGCCGTTCAGGGTGGAAACCGCACCCAGGAACGACATTACGAACGGGTTCGCCGGAGCGTCGTACACATCGGTCGGGGATCCGACCTGCTCGATGCGGCCCTTGTTGAGCAGCGCAATCCGATCGGCCACATCCAGCGCCTCGGCCTGATCGTGAGTCACCAGCACCGTGGTCACATGCACCTCGTCATGCAGGCGCCGCAACCACGCCCGCAGATCCTCACGGACCTTGGCATCCAGCGCACCGAACGGCTCGTCAAGCAACAACACCTCCGGATCCACAGCCAACGCCCTGGCCAGCGCCATGCGCTGCCGCTGACCCCCGGAAAGCTGATTGGGATAGCGGCCCTGAAACCCGCTGAGCCCCACCACCTCGAGCAAATTGTCGACCTTGGCCTTGACCTCGGACTTGGGGCGCTTGCGGATCTTCAACCCGTAGGCCACATTGTCGCGAACCGTCAGGTGCTTGAACGCCGCATAGTGCTGGAACACGAATCCGATGCCGCGGCGCTGCGGCGGCACTCGGGTCACGTCACGACCATTGATCGTGACGCTTCCGCTGTCGGGCTGGTCCAGGCCGGCGATGGTGCGCAACAGCGTCGACTTGCCCGAACCACTGGGCCCCAGCAACGCCGTCAACGACCCCGCGGGTACCACGAAGTCCACATGGTCCAAGGCGACGAAATCGCCATACTGTTTGAAGGCGTCTCGCAGCACGATCGCGTGATCGCTCTGGTTGGTTGTGTCGGTCCGGGTGTCGGTCACGTTCAAATCCCCTCATCAGGCCTGTCTGGGCGCTCGTGCCCGCCGGGCGTCCAGAACCACCTGGACGATCAGGACGACCACGGCAACGGCCATCAGCAGCGTCGACAGCGCGTAGGCGCCGTACTCGGACCCGCGGTTGTAGCGGTCCGACACCAGCAGCGTCAGCGTTTGCGATTTACCCGGAAGGTTGGACGACACGATGATGACCGCGCCGTACTCACCGAGCGTGCGCGCAACCGTCAGCACGATGCCGTAGGTCAGGCCCCACCGGATGGATGGCAAAGTGATCCGCCAAAATGTCTGCCACCAGCTGGAGCCCAGTGTTGCCGCCGCCTCCTCCTGATCGGTTCCCAACTCGTGCAATACCGGTTCGACCTCGCGCACCACGAACGGCAGGGTGACGAACACGCTGGCCAGCACGATGCCGGGCAGGCCGAAGATGATCTTTAGCCCGAGATCTTTCTCCACAAAGCCCAGCGCACCGGCCGACCCCCACAGCAAGATCAGCGCGACACCGACGATGACGGGCGACACCGCGAACGGCAGATCGATGATGGCCTGCAGCACACCCTTACCACGAAAGCGGTTGCGCGCCAGCACCAATGCCGTCGGAATACCGAAGACCACATTCAGTGGCACCACGATGGCCACCACCAGCAGCGACAGGTTCAGCGCCGATATCGCCGCCGGTGTGCTGACCCAGTCGTAGAACTGGCCGAATCCCGGCTGGAAGGTCCGATAGAGAATCACCGATACCGGAATCACCAGCAACACAACGATATACGTCAGCGCAACGGCTCGGAGGGGGTAGCGAATCCGCGGTGAAGACGTCACGCAGCCAACTCCTCGCGTTTTGCCGCGCGCGCGCCGACGATACGCAACAAGAGCAGCACCACGAACGAGATCGACAGCAGCACAATGGATATTGCCGCCGCCCCGGTGCGGTCGTCGTTCTCGATAAGGGTTCGGATCCACTGCGACGACACTTCGGTCTTACCCGGCACCGCGCCACCGATCAGCACCACCGACCCGAACTCGCCGATCGCGCGCGAGAACGCCAGGCCGGCACCGGATAGCAACGCCGGCAGCAACGACGGCAGGATCACCGAGGTGAAGATCTTCGGGCCGTTGGCGCCCAGCGACGCCGCCGCCTCCTCGGCCTCCCGATCGATTTCCAGCAGCACCGGTTGCACGGCGCGCACCACGAACGGCAACGTGACAAAGGCCAGCGCCACCGCCACACCCCACGCGGTGTGCTGCAGATGCAGGCCCACCGGGCCGTTGTGTCCGTACAGAGCCAGCATCACCAGGCTGGCGACGATGGTGGGCAACGCGAACGGCAGGTCGATGATCGCATCGACCAGCCGTTTGCCGACGAAGTCGTCGCGGACCAGCACCCAGGCGATGAGCAGCCCGAACACCATATTGACCACCGTGACCGCGGCCGAGATGGTCAGCGTCACCTGGAACGACTCCAGCGCGGCATGCGAGGTGACCGCCAACCAGAAGGCCCGCCAGCCGCCGTCGATGGATTGCCAGGCGATGGCGCCGAGCGGCAACAGCACGATCACCGAAAGCCACAGCATCGCCACGCCGACCCGAAGCGACGCGCCGTCCGCCCAGTGCGACGAACGCGCATCAGTTGCTAACGCTGTCATCCGGTGGCCTGCATGTAGATCTTCGTGACGGCGCCGGTGTTCTTGTCGAACAGCTGGGGATCGACCGTGCCCCAGCCGCCGAGGTCGGCGATCGTCCACAATTTCTGCGGCATCGGGAATTGGTCCCGGAAGTCGGCGGCGACCGCGGGATCGACCGGCCGGAAACCGGCCTGCGCCCACAACTTCTGCGCCGCGGCGGTGTACTGGAAGTTCTTGAACGCAACCGCGGCATCCAGGTGCGGGCTGGTTGTCACCACAGCCAGCGGATTTTCGATCTTGAAGGTCTGCGGCGGGGTGACGTGTTCGACCGGTTTGCCGGCCCGCTCGGTGGCGATGGCCTCGTTCTCGTAGCTGATCAACACGTCGCCGCTGCCCTGGATGAAGACATCGGTGGCTTCCCGTCCCGATCCGGGACGCATCTTGACGTGTTCACCCACCAACTTCCTGACGTAGTCGATACCCGCTTGGCTGTTCGTGTCTCCTTCGCTTTTAGCGGCGTACGGGGCCAACAAATTCCACTTCGCCGAACCCGAACTCAGCGGGCTGGGTGTGATGACCTGCACGCCGGGCCGCAGCAGGTCATCCCAATCCTTGATGTTCTTCGGATTGCCCTTGCGCACCACCAATGTCACCACCGACCCGAACGGGATGCCCTTGGTGGCGTCGGTATTCCAGTCCTTGGAAGCCTTTCCGGCCTTGACCAGTCGGGTGACGTCGGGTTCGACCGAGAAATTCACCAGATCGGCCGGCTTACCGTCGACAACACCGCGGGACTGGTCGCCGGAGGCCCCATAGGAGGTGATCACCTGCACACCCTTGCCCTCCTCCGAGGCGTTGAACGCGGGAATCACCTTGCTCCACCCGGGTTCTGGGGCCGAGTAGGCGACCAGGGTGATACTCAGGTGCGCGTTGGTCGGCCCTCCCCCGCCCACCACGTCGCTGGCACCACCTTGACACGCCGCGGCGACGACCGCGATCACGGCGATCAGCGCGAGCCTGACGACATACCGGGCACGCCGGCCCCACCGGACACGGGGCCAGCGCAATGCGCCCCCGATGTCATTGAGCATTTGCGGCCTTCCGGTGCGGGACTTATGGATGTAGGTCCCGTTGCCGCGGACAGGCGATCGATCAGATTTGCGGGGAGTTCACGAACCCCATACCCGACCGCGCACGGGTTTGGGAGTCAGCGACAACAGTGCACGCGGGCACAGCGCTCAAGGGCACCGGTTGCTGCATGCATGGCGCGAAGCCTAACAGAGTTCGCCATACGCCTCAGCGCGTGAGCAACCACGCGACGATCACCAGCACCACCAGCGTGACCAGAACCAACGTCACGTGTGATCGAGGCATTGGGGTTACCCGGGCGCCTTGTCGAGTTGGCGGGCCCGGCGCATCAGCCTGATGCCCTTGCCCAGCAGGCTGTCCAGCAATACCGCAGTGACGTAGGCCAGCGCCAGCACCACCGGCATCACCACCATGGCCTGCACCACGAACGCCAGCCCTGAAAGCCACAGCTCGATGCCGTCCCACCAATTCAGGAACCCGTTCACCGGGCTCACACTATTAGTCCTCTATTAGTCGCCGCCAGTTGCCGCCACCAAAAACCAAGGAAACCGATGTGCCAAGATCGGCACGTGCCTCCTGCCCCGGAAGAAACGGACGAAACCACCTGTCTCATCGCCGGCGGCGGACCGGCGGGCATGATGCTTGGCCTGCTCTTGGCGCGCGCCGGCGTAAAAGTCACGGTGATGGAAAGGCATGCCGACTTTCTGCGTGACTTCCGTGGTGACACCGTGCACGCCAGCACGCTGCGCCTGCTTGACGAACTCGGTTTGGGGACGCAGTTCGCAGAGATTCCGCACCGCCTCATCGACACCATGCGGATGCGGATGCAGGACCAAGCGGTGGATGTCGATCTGACCCACCTGCCAGGGGCGCATCAGCACATCGCCCTGGTACCCCAGTGGGACTTCCTTGAGATGATCGCCACCGCCGCCGAGTCGGAACCCAGCTTCCGGTTGATGCGCAACGCCGACGTGACCGGTGTGGTTCGCGGTTCGGGACATGACAAAAATCGCATCGTCGGCGTCACGTACCGCGACCAGAGCGGCGAAACCAAACAGATGCGGGCCGTACTGACGGTAGCCTGCGACGGCCGCACGTCGACCGTGCGCTCGGCGGTGGGCCTGGAACCGCACGCCTTCGGCGCCCCGATGGATGTGTGGTGGTTCCGGTTGCCCCGCAAGCCCGACGACCCGGCCGGACTGGCCGGGATGTTCCAGGCCGGGCACGGGGCGATCATGATCGACCGCGGCGACTACTACCAGATCGCCTACATCATTCCGAAAGGGACCGACTCGCAGATGCGGTCGCAGGGCATTGAGGCGTTGCACCGCCGGCTGGTGGGCATGGTGCCGTGGCTCGCCGACCGGGTCGGAACGTTGGCCTCGTTCGACGACGTGAAACTGCTTGACGTGCAACTTAATCGGCTGCGCCGCTGGTACTCCGACGGTGTGCTGTGCATCGGCGACGCCGCGCACGCGATGTCGCCGGTCGGCGGCGTGGGAATCAACCTCGCGGTGGCCGACGCCGTCGCCGCCGCACGGATACTGGCTCTCCCGCTGCGTGCCGGGCGGGTACCCACGCGACAGCTGGCCCGGGTGCAGGTGCGGCGCTGGGTGCCGACGGCGATTCTGCAGGCCGCACAACGGGCGATCCACGCGAACGTGATCGCGGTCGCCATCAAAGACCAAGCCGCAACGGATCACCAAGCCGCAACGGATCAAGGGGCCGACCGTGAACCGCTGCCCGCCGTGCGGCTGGTGGGTCGAACACCGGCATTGCGGCGGTTCATCGGCTACATGGTGGCGATCGGCCCGCTGCCCGAGCACGCGCCGCGGTACGCCAGACGCCCCGGGTAACCCTGGAGACACAGCCCAGACACGACAAGCCCGACATCTCAGGCAAATTATGGACGCCGGGCACGTCGACAGAAGATGATGGCGGGATGGTCCTGCAAGCCCAACCCGCCGACGAGGCGGACCGATCGCTCGCCCAACCCGACGCCGGATCCGACGCGCAATCCGATGAGGCCACCGAGGTGCAAGCGTTCGAAGCCGCCGCACGCGCCGCCGCCCGCGCGGACAAACCGGCGTCCTTCGATTTCAGCTCGCCGGCACCCTTTGCCTCCAGCGGAACGCTGCGCAACCCGTTCCCACCGATCGCCGACTATTCATTCCTGTCCGACTGGGAGACGACGTGCCTGATCTCCCCGGCGGGTTCGGTGGAGTGGCTCTGCGTGCCCCGGCCGGACTCCCCGAGCGTGTTCGGCGCGATCCTGGACCGCAGCGCCGGCCATTTCCGGATAGGCCCCTACGGCGTCTCGGTGCCGTCGGCCCGCCGCTACCTGCCCGGCAGCCTGATCATGGAAACCACCTGGCAAACCCACACCGGGTGGGTGATCGTGCGCGACGCCCTGGTGATGGGGCCGTGGCACGACATCGAGCGCCGATCGCGAACGCATCGCCGCACCCCGATGGACTGGGACGCCGAGCACATCCTGCTGCGCACGGTGCGTTGCGTCAGCGGCACCGTCGAGCTGATGATGAGCTGCGAACCGGCGTTCGACTACCACCGCCTCGGCGCCACCTGGGAATACTCGGCCAACGCGTACGGCGAGGCCATCGCACGCGCCAGCAAACAACCCGACGCGCACCCGACGCTACGGCTCACCACCAATCTGAACATCGGGCTCGAGGGCCGTGAAGCGCGGGCACGCACCCGGATGACCGAGGGCGACGACGTCTTCGTCGCGCTGAGCTGGACCAAGCACCCCGCCCCGCAGACCTACCAAGAGGCCGCCGACAAGATGTGGAAAACCACCGAGTGCTGGCGGCAGTGGATCAACATCGGCAACTTCCCGGACCACCCGTGGCGGGCGTACCTGCAGCGCAGCGCGCTCACGCTCAAGGGTTTGACGTATTCCCCCACCGGCGCGCTGCTGGCGGCCAGCACCACGTCGCTGCCGGAAACGCCGCAGGGCGAACGCAACTGGGACTACCGCTACGCCTGGGTTCGCGATTCGACGTTCGCGTTGTGGGGGCTCTACACGCTGGGGCTGGACCGCGAGGCCGACGACTTCTTCGCGTTCATCGCCGACGTGTCCGGCGCCAACAGCGACCAGCCCCATCCGCTGCAGGTGATGTACGGGGTGGGCGGCGAGCGCAGCCTGGTCGAAGACGAACTGCTCCATCTGTCCGGCTATGACCACGCCCGGCCGGTGCGGATCGGCAATGGCGCCTACGACCAGGTCCAGCACGATATCTGGGGCTCGATTCTGGACTCGTTCTACCTGCACGCCAAGTCCCGCGAGCAAATCCCGGAAACCTTGTGGCCGGTGTTGAAGAAGCAGGTGGAAGAGGCGATCGAGCACTGGCGTGAGCCGGACCGCGGGATCTGGGAGGTTCGCGGCGAGCCACAGCACTTCACGTCGTCGAAGGTGATGTGCTGGGTCGCGCTGGACCGCGGGGCCAAGCTGGCCCAACGGCAGGGTGAGACGGCCTACGCCCAGCAATGGCGGGCCATCGCCGAGGAGATCAAGGCCGACATTCTCGAGAATGGGGTGGACTCCCGGGGCGTGTTGACCCAGCGTTACGGCAGCGACGCGCTGGACGCCTCGCTGTTGCTGGCAGTGCTGACCCGGTTCCTGCCCCCGGACGACCCGCGGGTGCGCAACACGGTGCTGGCCATCGCGAACGAACTCACCGAGGAAGGCCTGGTGCTGCGCTACCGGGTGCACGAGACCGACGACGGGCTGACCGGCGAGGAGGGCACTTTCACCATTTGCTCGTTCTGGCTGGTGTCGGCGCTGGTCGAGATCGGTGAGGTGGCCCGCGCCAAGCGGCTGTGCGAGCGGCTGCTGGCCTACGCGAGTCCGCTGCACCTCTACGCCGAGGAGATCGAACCGCGATCGGGCCGGCACCTGGGCAACTTCCCGCAGGCGTTCACCCACCTGGCGCTGATCAACGCGGTGGTGCACGTGATCCGCGCCGAGGAGGAAGCCGACGGCTCCGGTATGTTCCAGCCCGCTAACGCGCCGATGTAAAACTCCCCGCGTGAACCTGGTCTGTGGTCACGTCGCAGAACTCGCGCAACTACATGCGCGCATCGACGAAGTCCGTCGTCTGATCGCCAACCTCCACCGGCGATTCCCACCGGCGCGTGAATCGGACGACACCACACACGGGCCGACATGTACCGCGACCACCCTGGGAAAGCCCGGCGGGGCAAACCTGACTTCAGCCCGGCCGTCAGCTCAAGGCGCTCACTTTGTCCATCATGGCGTGCGCGACGTCGATCGCGCTGGTGTGAACATCACCCGATCCTCGCGACCCTTGTGATGAAGGGTTTGACGAACGGAAAAAGACAACATCGACCTCGATAAGGCAGTTCCCCCGGACACCAATGGCTCGTGCTTCTGGAATAACCGCCGAATGCGAGTCGGGTAGCGTGAATTCCATCGAAAGAGTAGCCGCGACAACAGAATTGGCAACACGTACGTCGGTGATCTGGGGCGTGAGCATGAGCGCGCCGCCCGGCAACGGCACCGCCGCGCCGTCGCATTTCTGCCACTGCTGAGAGAATTTCGCGAACGCGGCGCTGGCGTCGGCGGCCGTGGGCAAGGCGACCACGCTCTCCTTTACCGTGATCACCTTCACGGACATGCCGGCGTGCGACCAGCTCTCAACCGCAACGTCTTTGACGTTGGCGGATTGGTAGACGCTTTCCTGCAGCATGGCCGCGACACCGAGGCAATCCGTGGGCACGCGAGATCCGTCGTCCTGCAATGTCTCGGGACCCCCGAACCGCGGCGGAAAATGAGGATCGGTCTTGAAGGACTGATTGAGAATCGTGGACAGCGCAGCGTCGTCGAGGAGCACCCCCTTGACGGTCTGCCCGGCGAGCGGCCGCGGCGTCGACTTCGGTGCCGACCGTGCTGTGCCGCCGACGACGGCGGCACAACCGGTGGCCAGCATTACCACCAACAGGCAGGCCGCGAGGGACCGGGTTCGCACTGGGCGTTCTGAGAGTTCTGGGCGTTCTGAGAGTTCTGGGCGTTCTGAGAGTTCTGGGCGTTCTGAGAGTTCTGGGCGTTCTGAGAGTTCTGGGCGTTCCGCGGCCATCGCTATTTCTTACCCTTGTCACCCGCGGCTTCAGTGGACAACGCGACGACGAAGGCTTCCTGTGGCACCTCGACCCGGCCGATGGTCTTCATCCGCTTCTTGCCTTCCTTCTGCTTTTCCAGAAGTTTGCGCTTGCGCGTGATGTCACCGCCGTAGCACTTGGACAGCACGTCCTTGCGGATCGCGCGGATGTTCTCGCGCGCAATGATTTTCGATCCGATGGCCGCCTGCACCGGCACCTCGAACTGCTGGCGCGGGATGAGCTCCTTGAGCTTGGTGGTCATCTTGTTGCCGTAGGCCGAGGCCCCGTCTTTGTGGACGATCGCAGAGAACGCGTCCACCGTCTCGCCCTGCAACAGGATGTCGACCTTGACCAGTTCCGCCTCCTGCTCGCCCGCGTCCTCGTAGTCGAGGCTGGCGTAACCGCGCGTGCGCGACTTCAGCGCGTCGAAGAAGCCGAAGATGATCTCCCCGAGCGGCATGGTGTAGCGCAGTTCCACCCGCTCCGGCGACAGATAGTCCATGCCACCCAGCTCGCCGCGGCGCGACTGACACAACTCCATGATCGTGCCGATGAACTCGCTGGGCGCGATGATGGTGGTCTTTACCACGGGCTCGTAGACCGTGCCGATCTTGCCCTCGGGCCAGTCCGACGGGTTGGTCACGAGAATGGAGCCATCCGCCCCGCCTGCGCGCCCTTCCAGGATCACCCGGTACACGACGTTCGGCGACGTCGAGATCAGATCGAGGTCGAATTCGCGCTCCAGGCGCTCGCGGGTGATCTCCATGTGCAGCAGGCCCAGAAAGCCGCACCGGAACCCGAAGCCCAGCGCCACCGAGGTCTCCGGCTCGTAGGTCAGGGCCGCGTCGTTGAGCTGCAGCTTATCCAGGGCATCGCGCAGATTCGGGTAGTCCGAGCCGTCGACGGGATAGAGCCCCGAATAGACCATCGGCTTGGGTTCGCGGTAGCCCTTGAGCGCTTCCTTGGCGCCGTGGCGGGCCGTCGTCACGGTGTCGCCGACCTTGGACTGGCGGACGTCCTTGACGCCGGTGATCAGGTAACCCACCTCCCCCACGCCCAAGCCCTCGCTGGGCTTGGGGTCGGGCGAGACGATGCCGACCTCGAGCAGTTCGTGGGTCGCGCCGGTGGACATCATGGCGATGCGTTGCCGCGGGCTGATCTTGCCGTCCACCACGCGGACGTAGGTCACCACGCCGCGGTAGATGTCGTAGACGGAGTCGAAGATCATCGCGCGGGTGGGCGCGTCGGCGTCGCCTTGCGGGGGCGGTAGCTCGCGCACCACGTGGTCGAGCAGGTCGGCGACGCCCTCCCCGGTTTTGCCGGACACGCGCAGCACGTCGCCGGGCTCGCAGCCGATGATGTGGGCGATCTCGCCCGCGTAGCGGTCCGGATCGGCAGCAGGCAGGTCGATCTTGTTCAGCACCGGGATGATGTGCAGATCGCGGTCCAGCGCCAGGTAGAGATTGGCCAGCGTCTGCGCCTCGATGCCCTGGGCGGCGTCGACCAGCAGCACCGCGCCCTCGCACGCCTCCAGTGCGCGCGACACCTCGTAGGTGAAGTCCACGTGGCCCGGGGTGTCGATCAGGTGCAACACGTAATCTTGGTCACCCACCCGCCAGGGCAGCCGCACGTTCTGGGCCTTGATGGTGATGCCGCGTTCCCGCTCGATGTCCATCCGGTCCAGGTACTGGGCGCGCATAGACCGCTCGTCGACCACGCCGGTGAGCTGCAGCATCCGGTCTGCCAGCGTGGATTTGCCGTGGTCGATGTGAGCGATGATGCAGAAGTTCCGAATCTGCGCCGGCGCGGTGAAGGTCTTGTCGGCGAAACTGCTGATGGGAATCTCCTGGGCTTTCCTGAATTGAGCGGATGTTGGGGAACGCGTGGGGTGCTTGAGCGGCGGTTCGCCGGTGTGTCCAGCGTATCCATGCAGGGTGGCTCAGACACATTTTGCCGACACACTTTGCCGCAATCGGGGCTCGCCGCTCCCGACTATGCTGCCAATATGGCGTCGGCCCGGAAGTCTCAGTGGAGGACGTTGCAGGAGTTCGCGGAGAACCTGGTGTTCAAGCGGGCTCCCAACCTGGCCCGTTCCGTCCAGTACTCGCAGGCCGTCCTGAAGGAACTCCAGGAAGCCGTCAAGGTCACCGTGAACGTCATGGCCGCGCACGCGCCGCCACCATCGGCCGAGGTCACCGCGGGTCGGCCGGTGACCAGCAATAGCTTCCCGACCGCGCAGCGGGCCCGCAAGCTGGTCTACGCCCCGGACCTCGACGGCCGGGCCGATCCCGGGGAAATCGTGTGGACATGGGTGGTCTATGAGGACGACCCCACCCGCGGCAAGGATCGACCGGTCCTGGTCGTGGGTCGTGAGCGCAACGTGCTGCTGGGGCTGATGGTGTCCAGCCAGGAGCGCCACGCCGTTGATCGGGACTGGGTCGGGATCGGTTCTGGCGATTGGGATTACGAGGGCCGGGAAAGCTGGGTCCGGCTGGACCGGGTGCTCGACGTGCCCGAAGAGGGTATCCGCCGCGAGGGCGCGATCTTGGATCGCGAGCTGTTCAACGTGGTAGCCGCTCGGCTGCGCAAGGAGTACTCCTGGCGCTGATCAGCCCGGGCAGCCGGGCAATCAGCCTTGCGTGATGTAGGACTGCAGCTGCTGCTGCTCGGCCTCGAGTTCTTCCATTCGCGTCTTCACCACGTCACCAATGCTGACGATGCCGATCAGCTTTCTGCCGTCGAGCACCGGCACGTGGCGGACGCGGTTCTTGGTCATCAGCACGCTGATGCTGTCAACCGTGTCGGCTTTTGTGCAGGTGGCTACGGTGGTGGTCATGATTTTGGAGATGGGGCGAGACAACACGCTGGCGCCATGCGTGTGCAGCTGGCGTACCACGTCGCGCTCCGAGACGATGCCGACGACGCCGTCGTCGCCGACCACCACCATGGCGCCGATGTTCTGTTCCGCGAGGCCGGCCAGCAGTTCCCGGACGGTCGCGTCGGGGTTGATCGTCACCACCGCCGCACCCTTGTTCCGCAAGACGTCCGCGATCCGCATTAAGGCCTCCACCGGGGTTGTGATCTGCTTCACACCAGGCTACGGCTAACTCGTTCGGCGGGAAAGCCACCCCACGAAAAGACACAGCCTCAGCAGACCGTACCCGCACATCTCCTTCCGAAACGCGATCGCCCCGTTGTTGGCGGGCTACTGCGCGCTCAGCCGGCTTGCAAGGATAGGGCCATGATCGAGGTCATCTTGCTCGGAACCGGAAGCCCGATTCCGGACCCGAACCGCGCCGGGCCGTCGACCCTGGTGCGGGCCGGCGGACAGGTGTTCCTGGTGGATTGCGGGCGTGGCGTGCTGCAGCGTGCCGCGGCGGTCGGCGTGGGCGCCGCCGGGTTGTCGGCGCTGCTGCTCACTCACCTGCACAGCGACCACATCGCCGACCTCGGCGACCTGCTCATCACGCGTTGGGTCACCACGTTTGCGCCCGATCCCGAGCCGCTGCCGATCATCGGGCCGCCCGGCACCGCGGAAACGGTGGAAGCGACGCTCAAGGCGTTCGGACACGACATCGGTTACCGGATCGCCCACCACGCCGATCTGACCGCTCCGCCACCGGTAGAGCTGCACGAATACACCCAGGGCACGGTGTGGGACCGCGACGGCGTGACGATCCGGGTGGCCCCCACCGATCACCGGCCGGTGGCGCCGACCATCGGGTTCCGGATCGAATCCGGAACGGCATCGGTGGTACTGGCCGGTGACACCGTGCCCTGTGCCGGCCTGGACGAGCTGGCAGCGGGGGCCGGCGCATTGGTACACACCGTGATCCGCAAGGACATCGTCACCCAGATCCCGCAGCAACGAATAAAGGACATCTGTGATTACCACTCGTCGGTCGAGCAAGCGGCGGCCACCGCGGCCCGCGCGGGGGTGGACACGCTGGTCATGACCCACTACGTGCCGGCCCTGGCGCCCGGGCAAGAGGCGCAGTGGCGGGCGCTGGCCGCGTCCGAGTTCAGCGGCCACATCGAGCTGGGCGATGACCTCCACCGGGTCGAAGTCCAGCCGCGGCCTGAGCGGCCTTAGTCGTCATCCGGCGATCGTGGCGCCGGCGGGTGGGCGGGACCGCCCGCGCCGGTCCCGAATATCCGTGCGCCGCTGCGGCAATAGCGCGCCGGCCACCACCAGCCAGGTCAACGCCGAGATCCGGGCGATCGGCAAGATCACCCCCAGTTCCGGCCAGACCAATACCAATGTCGCCAATTCGGCGAGGGCCGCGATGGCGAGGCCCACCCAGGCCACCGGCCGGGGCGTCAGCCCGAGGATCAGGCTCGGCACCGCCATGCCCGCGACCAGCAGGCCCAGGGCCACGATGTGCCCCGGGCCGCCGACCAGAAACACCAGGTAGTAGACCGCCCGAACCAGAGCGGGGTCGGTGCTGACGTCCGGTCGCGACAGCGTCCAGCCCAGCAACCCGGTCAGACCCAACGCGCCGGCCGCCAGGGTGCCGCCCGTCAGCGCGATCGTCGCTCCCGGGGCGGTCACGCCGAGCTGCCGCAACCGCGCGCTGGCCGTCGCGGCGTAGATCGCCAACGGCACCGACGACGCGAACGCCGCGGTCGCGATGACCTGCACGGCGACCGGTTGAGCGGCTATGTATTGCCGGACCGCGATCGCCGGCCCATATGGCAGCGGCATCACGCCACCGAGCGCGATCCCGATGACGAGCCCGCCCAAGAGCAGCCCGACGGAGATCAACGCAAGCAATAGCAGCGGCGGTCCCCCTTGCCGGCCATGGGTTCGGACCCGCCCAGTTCCGTCTGCTGGCGAATCATTCATGTTATGAACGATATGCCGCCATGGAAGGCGCTGCAAGGCTTATAAGATTCACGTGCCGAATTATTCGCAAGGACTATGATGTGACGGTGTCATCAGCCCCGGCCAGCGACCACGACGGTGTCGCGTTCCTGTTGGCGCAACTCGGGCATCACGCCGCCACGCTGTTCGCCGAACAGATGGCCACCATCGACTTGAGCCCGCCGCACGCCGGAATCCTCCGCGCGATCGCCGCCGAGCCCGGCCGCAGTCAGCAAGCCCTCAGCTCGCAGTTGGGCGTGTTACCCAGCCGCGTCGTCGTCTATGTCGATGAGCTCGAAGAACGCGGCTACGTCGAGCGTCGCAGTAACCCCGACGATCGACGATTACACGCCCTCTACCTCACCGCGGCCGGGAAAAGGCTGATGCGCAAGCTTTCCGAGCTCGCGCGCGAGCACGAACTGCGGCTCACCGCGGCGCTCGACCCCGAGCAACGCGACGCCTTGCGCGGTCTCCTTTCCGCGGTCGCCCAGCATCAGGGCCTGACGCCGCATGTCCACCCCGGCTACCGCACACTGGGCCGGCCGGCGAAGCCGGCGCGGTGAAGTCCGCTGCGCAGGCCGGGTCGGGGGGCCGGGCGCGAAATGTTTGCGCGGAAACGCGAACCGCGGCGTCGGAACCGCCCTAGGATCTTCTATATCGCGACCGCGAGCAAAGTTGTCAGGCGCTGGGAGGTGCCGGATGTCGTTCTCGTTGCGAGCCCGGAGACGCTGGCAGCCGCGGCGACAGATCTGGCGGGAATCGGTTCGACGATCAGCGCGGCGAACGCGGCGGCGGGTGCCCCCACGACCGGGGTGATAGCGGCCGCCGCCGACGAGGTGTCGGCGCAGCTCGCGGCGCTGTTCGGCGCGCACGCCCTGGACTATCAGGCCCTCAGCGGCCAAGTGGCTAAGTTTCATGACCAGTTCGTGCGGGCGTTGACCGCGGGTGGCGCCGCCTATGCCGCCGCAGAGGCAGCCAACGCTTCTCCACTACAGGCCGCGGAGCAGACGATGCTGAACGCGGTGAACGCACCCACTCAGTCGTTGCTGGGGCGGCCGCTGATCGGCGACGGCGCCCCCGGCGCCAGTGGACCTGTGGGCGCGCCCGGCGGCGACGGCGGCCTCTTGTTCGGCAACGGCGGCAAGGGTGGGGACAGCACCAGCCCAACGGTCCCCGGCGGCAATGGCGGGTCCGCCGGCCTGTTGGGCAACGGCGGGCCGGCGGCACCGGCGGGGCCGGCGACATCGTCAACGGGTTCGGCGGTGTCGGCGGGATGGGCGGCAGAGGCGGAGCGCTGTTCGGCATCGGCGGGGCCGGTGGGGCCGGCGGGGCCGGCGGCAATTCCCTCACCGGCTCCCAAGGCGGCATGGGCGGGTTTGGCGGCCACGCCGGGCTGATCGGCATCACGTGGGGCCGGCGGCGCTGGCGGAGCGGACAGCAATATCGGCCGGATGGGGGGCGGCGGCGGCAACGGCGCTCAGGGCGGATGGCTCTACGGCACGGGCGGCCAGGGCGGCAACGGCGGCGCCGGCGACCTGGGCGGCGGACTGGCCGGCCACGGCGGCCGCGCCATGCTGTTCGGCACCGGCGGGGACGGTGGAAACGGCGGCAGCGGCTCTGTGTCCAACGTCAGCAGTAGCGGCGGGGACGGCGGGGTCGGCGGGGACGGTGGGTTGTTCGGCAGCGGCGGCGCCGGCGGTAAAGGTGGATTCGGCAACCTCGCCGGCGGCGACGGTGGCAACGGCGGCAATGCCGAGTTCGCCGGACACGGCGGAGCCGGTGGGGCCGGCCGAGGTGGAGGCGGTACCGGCGGCGACGGCGGCCAGGGCGGCTTCCTGTCCGGCGCCGGCGGCGCCGGCGGAGACGGCGGAGCCGGCACCGCCGTCGAGACCGTGGGTGGGAACGGCGGTGCTGGTGGCGCGGCGATCGGTCTGATCGGCAACGGCGGCCAGGGCGGCAACGGCGCGTCCGGCTTCGGCCCGACCGGCCCGGGCGGTCTTGGCGGGAACGGCGGCGCCGGCGCAGCGCTGTTCGGCAACGGCGGCGGCGGCGGAAGCGGCGGTGCCGCCATTACACCGCTGGGCGGGGCCGGAGGTAATGGCGGAAACGCCCAGCTGATCGGCAACGGCGGCAATGGCGGCAACGGTGTGGACGGCGGGTCCGGCGGCGTCGGCGGCGCGCGCGGGAACCTCTTCGGGAGCGCGGGTCAGCACGGCTGATAGCGCGCGACCCGTCCAGGCCGGACATATGGCAGCGCCTTGGCCGCGCGGGAAATCCCCCGCTAGCCGAGATCGGGATACGATCCGCGAATGTCGTTTGTCACCGCGGCGCCCGTGGTGTTCACGGCGGCGGCCGGTGATCTGGCGAGCATCGGTTCGACGATCGACGCGGCCAACGCGGCCGCGGCGGCCCCGACAACCAGCCTGGCGGCGGCCGCCGCCGACGAGGTGTCGACGCAGATCGCCGCGCTGTTCGCCTCGCACGGCCAGGCGTATCAGACCCTCAGCGCGCAGGCGGCGGCGTTTCACAACCAGTTCGTGCAGACCCTGACCGCCAATGCCGGCCGGTACGCCGGCGCCGAGGCCGCCAACCAGGGCCTGCTGAACCTGCTGAATGCGACCACCGAGGCGCTGCTGGGGCGCCCGCTGATCGGCAACGGCACCGACGGCGGCACGGTTGGCGGCGTCGGGCAGCCCGGCGGAGCCGGCGGCATCGTGTACGGCAACGGCGGCAAAGGCGGCGACAGCACCAACCCCGGGGTGGCGGGCGGCAATGGCGGAGCCGGTGGGGTGATCGGTAATGGCGGCGCCGGCGGACACGGCGGCAACGGCGCCGGGGCCAGCGGGAACGGCGGCGCCGGCGGGCTCGGCGGCGACGCGATGTGGTTCGGCAACGGCGGGGCCGGCGGCACCGGTGGCTCGGCGGTGAACTCCGGTGTGCCCGGCACCGGCGGCAACGGCGGCTTGGGGGGCCGGTTGTTCGGCGACGGCGGCACCGGCGGAATCGGCGGCGCCGGCGCCGACAGCACCGTCGTCAACGGCGGAGCGGCCGGGCTCGGCGGCGCCGCCCGAGGATTCGGCAGCGGCGGGGCCGGCGGGCTGGGCGGCGACAACACCGGCGGCGCCGTCGCCGTCGGCGGCCAGGGCGGCGACGGCGGCAGCGGCGGAACCTTCGGCAATGGCGGCGCGGCCGGCAGCGGCGGCCTCGGCAGCGTACGCGGCGGGGGCGGCGGGACCGGCGGCGCGGCGGGGTACTTCGGCGGGAACGGCGGTGTGGGCGGTGCCGGGGGTGACGGCGGCGCGGGCAGCGACCCCGGCCAGGGCGGGGCCGGCGGTCCGGGCGGCCGGGCGGGGCTGCTGTACGGCAACGGCGGAGCCGGCGGCAACGGCGGGGCCGGCGACCTGACCGTCGCCAACGCCGGCGGGGCCGGCGGGTTCGGCGGCGCCGCCGGGCTGTTCGGCAGGGGCGGGGCCGGCGGCAACGGCGGGGACGGCGGCGGTGACGGCGGGGACGGCGGGGACGGCGGGTCGGTGGTCGGCAGCGCCGGCAATGGCGGTGACGGCGGCGCCGGCAATGCGGACAGCCCCGCGGGCGGCACCGGGGGTAGCGGCGGGGACGCGCATGTGATCGGCAACGGCGGCAACGGCGGCGCCGGCGGGCCGGGCACTCCGCCCGGTACCGTGGGGGCCGGTGGTCAGGCCGGATTTCTCCTCGGCAACGGAGGCAATGCTGGCAATTAAGCCGGCAGTCAGGCCAGTCTGGTGATCTCCACGACCACTTCGAGGTCGGTTGCCCCCAACCCGGAGTAGATGCCCTTCAGCGGGGACACGTCGGTGTAGTCGCGGCCGACACCCACAGTGACGTATTGCTCGGTGATTTCGGTGTCGTTGGTGGGGTCGTAATTCCACCAACCGCCCGTCCAGGCCTGGACCCAGGCGTGGCTGCGGCCGTCAACGGTCTTTCCGACGACGGCCGCATGCTTTGGGTGCAGGTAGCCGGACACGTAGCGTGCGGGAATCCCCATGCTGCGCAACAGAATCAGCGAAAGGTGCGCGAAGTCCTGGCACACGCCCTTGCCCTGTTTCAGCGCGTCCAGTCCGGACGAGTGCACCCCGGTGGTGCCCGGAATATAGTCCAGCTCGCCGCGCGCCCACCGGGCCGCGGCGACGACGGCTTCCCGGGGCTCGTGGTATTTGGTGATCCGCTGGCCCACGGCCGCGACGCGGTTGCTGGCCGGGGTGCACTCGGTGGCGCGCAGCACTTCATCGAACCGATCGATGACGGGCGCCGACTGCAGGTCGCTCCAGGTGACCTGCGCCTCCGGCGGCTCGGGGCGCTCGGTCTCGACGACCGACGAGGACGTCACGGTCAGTTCGGTGTGCGGCGCATGCAGGTCGAATGCCGTGACCGCCGTTCCCCAGTAATCGATGTAGCGGTAGGACCGGGTGGCCGGAATGGTTTCGACGCGGTTGAGGACGACGTTTTGCCGGGTGTTGGACCGCGGTGTCAGCCGGGCTTCATTGTAGGACGCGGTCACCGGCGATTTGTAGGCGTATCCGGTGGTGTGCACCACCCGCATCCGCCACATCACAATTTCGCTTTCTTGCCGACCGGTCGGCCCCGATCGCTGGCATCCGACCACGCCACCCACGGGGCAGCGTGAAAGTATTGCAGCGCCAAGGCTTCTCCGACGTCAGCGCAGGTTTCCTGCAAGCCCGCCAACCGGCTGTCCAGTGATTCGAGCAACACACCGGGTTGCACGAACTCCAGTTCGCTGCGGGCCTGGCCGAGCAACCGCTGCGCTTCCGCGGTGGCCCCGAGCCGGTTCTGCGGATTGTGTAGCAGCTCATCGAGGTTGTGTTCGGCCAGCCTCAGCGAGTAGAAGACCGAGCGTGGAAACCGCCGGTCCAGCATCATGAACTCGACCACCCGGGCCGCGTCCAGCACACCGCGGTAGGTGCGCAGGTAGGTGTCATGCGCTCCGGCCGAGCGCAGCAGCGTCACCCACGCCGGCGACGACGCGCTGTCGCCCACCCGGGACAGCAACAGCCGCACCGTCATGTCGACCCGCTCGATGGCGCGGCCCAGCAGCATGAAGCGGTATCCGTCGTCACGCGAGAGTGTCGAGTCGGCCAGGCCGGCGAACATTGCCGCCCGGCCCTCGATGAACGACAGAAATTCGTGTGGCCCAAGGCGTTTGGCGGCAAGTTCACGTTCGGCGAGGGCATGGTAGGTGGTGTTGAGGCACTCCCAGATCTCGCTGGATGTCACTTCCCGGGCCGACTTTGCGTTTTCCCGCGCAGCCGAGATCGCGTCGACGATCGAACTGCCGCCCTGGTTGTTGGTGCTGAAGGCGACCAGGTCGGTCAGCGACCAGACATCCAACTCGTGGTCCGGGGGCTCGATGCCGAGCACCAGCAGCAGCAGGCGCGAGGCTTGGTCGGGATCGACGCTGGAATCCTCCAGCAATTGATGGAGGGCGACATCGAGAATGCGCGCGGTGTCGTCGGCACGTTCGACGTAGCGCCCGATCCAATAGAGCGCCTCAGCGTTGCGGGCCAGCATCAGCGCACCGCCCGTTGCTGTTGTTGTTGCTGTTCCTGTGGCTGTGGCTCGTCCTGCGGCTTGCCAGCCTGCTGCGGCTGTTGCTGCGACTGTTTTTGTGACGGTGCCGATCCGTCCGACGACGGTTCGGGCAACGGCTTTGGCAGCGAACGCACCACTTCGGCGGCACCCAGCTCACGGTTGGCCACCGAAGCACGTGGCGCCAGTACCCAGGTGTCCTTGGAGCCGCCGCCCTGGCTGGAGTTGACCACACGCGACCCCTCGACCAGTGCGACGCGGGTCAGTCCGCCCGGCAGCACCCACACGTCGTTGCCATCGTTGACCGCAAATGGCCGCAGGTCGACGTAGCGGGGCGCCAGCGTGCTTCCGATCCGGGTCGGCACGGTGGACAGTTCCATCATCGGCTGCGCGATCCAGCTGCGGGGATCGTCGCGAATCTTCTTGCTGACCGCGTCGAGTTCCTTTGCCGAGGCGTCCGGACCAAACACGATGCCGTAACCGCCGGAGCCTTCGACCGGCTTGAGCACCAGTTCGCGGATCCGGTCCAGCACCTCTGCGCGTTCATCATCCAGCCAGCAGCGGAAGGTCTCGACGTTGGCCAGCAGCGGCCTTTCGCGCAGGTAGTACTCGATCATCCGGGGCACATAGGTGTAGACGAGTTTGTCGTCGCCGACACCGTTGCCGATGGCGCTGGAGATGACGACGTTGCCGGCGCGGGCGGCGTTGACCAGACCGGCCACCCCCAGTACGGAGTCGGCACGGAACTGCAGCGGGTCCAAAAAGGCGTCATCGATGCGCCGGTAGATGACGTCGACCTGCCGCTCCCCCTCGGTGGTGCGCATGTAGACCTGGTTGTCGCGGCAGAACAGGTCCCGGCCTTCGACCAACTCGACGCCCATCTGGCGGGCCAGCAGCGAATGCTCGAAGTAGGCCGAGTTGAAAACGCCCGGTGTCAGGACCACCACCGTCGGGTCGGCCTCATTGGTGGCCGCGGAGTTGCGCAGCGCGCGCAACAGGTGCGAGGAGTAGTCGTCCACGGCGCGGACCCGATGGGTGGCGAAGAGGTTCGGGAAGACCCGCGCCATCGTGCGCCGGTTTTCCATGACATACGACACCCCGGAAGGCGAACGCAGGTTGTCCTCGAGGACCCGCCAAGTGCCGCGGTCGTCGCGAATCAGGTCGATGCCGGCGACGTGGATGCGTACGCCGTTGGGCGGGACAATGCCGACGGCCTGGCGATGAAAGTGCTCGCAGGAGGTGATCAGACGGCGCGGGATGACGCCGTCGCGCAGGATTTCCTGGTCGCCGTAGATGTCGTCGAGGTACATCTCCAGGGCCTTGACGCGCTGGGTGATGCCGCGCTCCAACCGGTTCCACTCGGCGGCCGAGATCACCCGCGGCACCAGGTCCAGCGGGAAGGGCCGCTCCTGTCCGGACAGCGAGAACGTGATGCCCTGGTCGATGAACGCACGCGCCAGAGCTTCGGACCGGGCCTTGAGCTCAGAGGCGTCCGTCGGGGCGAGTTCGGCGTAGATCCCCTTGTACGGGCCGCGGACATTGCCCTGTGCATCGAACATCTCGTCGAAGGCCATCGAATAGGCGTCCGACGCGTTGTACCCGCCGAAGATGCGTTCAGACCGGGCAGGCGAGCGTCGCCTGGTCTCTTCGAGCGGATTGAGAAGACTCACCTGTCACATGGTGCCTCAAGTTGGACCTTCGGGCAGCCTGCGGCGGGTAGTGCCGTCGGCTTTTGGGAGAAAACGTAACCGACTGATAACCTGGACAGTCGCTGCCGGGTAGCAGGGGCCCCGAGCGCAATTCGACTTCACAAATCGACTTTGGGACAGACGGGAAACTAGAGCGTGGCCAACATCAAGTCGCAGCAGAAGCGCAACGGTACCAACGAGCGCGCCCGACTGCGCAACAAGTCGAAGAAGTCCTCGCTTCGTACCGCTGTCCGCGCCTTCCGCGAAGCCGCGCACGCCGGCGACAAGGAGAAGGCCGCGGAGTTGCTCGTGTCGACCAACCGCAAGCTGGACAAGGCGGCCAGCAAGGGCGTGATCCACAAGAACCAGGCCGCCAACAAGAAGTCGGCGCTGGCCAAGTCCCTCAACGCCCTCAGCTAGCCCTGATACCGACCGGCCCCTGATACCGACCGGCCGGCGTTCATCGGCTCCGGTCGGCAACCAGCTCGGCGACCTTCCTGACCGCGGATTCCAGCGCGTAGTCGGCGTCCACGACGGCACCCTTGACGTTGGCGTTGAGCTCCGCCACCACTTTCATCGCGGTTGCCACCGTGTCGCGCGACCAGCGCCTGGCTTGCTTCTGAGCCTTCTGCACCCGCCACGGCGGCATTCCCAGTTGCGCCGCCAGGCGGTAGGGGTCGCCGGACAGCGGTCCCACCCGGCCGATGGTGTGCACGGCTTCGGCAAGCGCATCGGCCAACACCACGAGTGGCTCGCCGCGCATCATCGCCCACCGCAGCGCCTCCGCGGCTCCGGCGACGTCGCCGGCCACGGCCTTGTCGGCGATATCGAAGCCCTTCACCTCGGCCTTGCCGCTGTGATAGCGGCGGACCGCGGCGGCGTCCAGGTCACCGTCGGTGTCGGCGACCAATTGCGAACAGGCCGAAGCGAGTTCGCGGACGCCGGAACCAACGGCGTCGAGCAGGGCGGTCACCGTCTCCTCGTCGACTTCGACTCCCGACGCGCGAAATTCGTTGCGGACGAACTCGACACGTTCGCCGGCCTTGGTGAGCCGCGCGCAGGGATGCACCACCGCGCCAAGTTTTTGCAGCTCGCCGGCGAGCGCCTTGGCCCGCCCGCCGCCGGAGTGCACGACCACCAGCACGGTCCCCGACGGGATGTCGGCGGCGGCCGAACCGATGACCGCGACCGCGTCCTTGCCCGCTTCGGCGGCGTCCTGCAACACCACGACCCGCTCGTCGGCGAACAGGGACGGACTCAGCAGTTCGGCGAGTTCGTAGGTGGTGACGTCGCCGGCCCGCATCCGGTTGACCGGGACATCATCGGTTCCGGCTTGCTGACGTGCCAACCGCAGCACCTCCGCCACCGCCCGCTCGACCAGCAGTTCCTCGTCCCCCAGGACCAGGTGCAATGACGCGACATCGCTCACCCCACGATGGTGTCACGCCGGGCCGACGAGTCCCGACAGCGACCAGGCCAGCAGGCAGATGAGGGCTACCGTCAGTGCGGCGCCGATCGCCATCCGAAACCACCGCCAGCGCCACAGCACGACGACGAGCACGGTGACGGCGGCGACCACCAACAGCCCGGGAACGCCGGCCGGAACTGGCACGGTCGCCGCGGGCACACCGGCCGCCCAGTGCGCCACGCTCAACACCCACCACAGTTCGGGCCCGGTGAAACGGATCAACAGCTGCCCACCGGCCGGCCATAGCACGCACAACACGGCGGCGGCGCTGCCCAGCACCGTGATCGGTGCGATCATGGCAGCCGCGGCAAGGTTGGCGATGACGGCCACCAGGCTGAACCGGCCCGAGATACCGGCGATCAGCGGCGCGGTCACCACCTGCGCGGCCGACGCGACGGCCACCGCATCGGCCAGCGGCTTGGGACAGCCTCGTCCCACCAGCCGCCGTGACCAGACCGGCGCGATAACGACCAGCGCGGCCGTGGCCAGCGCGGACAGCGCGAAGCCCACATCGACGGCGAGGTGGGGAGCGGCAGCCATCAACACAAGCACGGTGCCGGACAGAGCCGGAATCGCTTGCCGCCGGCGTGAGGACAACATCCCGGCCAGCGCGATGGCGCCCATCACGGCCGCCCGCAAAACACTGGCCGTTGGCTGCACGACGATGACGAAAGCCACCAGTGTCACCGCGGCGAGGAGCACGGCCACCCGCGGACCGATCAGCCGAGCCGAGAGCAGCACCGCGGCGCACACGATCGTGACGTTGGCCCCCGATACCGCCGTCAAGTGCGTCATGCCCGCCGCCCGAAACTCGCGACCGGTCTCGGCGGTGACCGCCGAGGTATCGCCGAGGACCAGCGCGGGCAACATTGCGGCCTGGTCGGTCGGCAACACGTCTTTCACGGTGGCGGCGAACCGACTGCGGAAGGTGTGAGCGGCGCGTTGCACCGCCCCGGCCTCACCCAGGGTCGGCCGGCCCGTCGCGGTCAGCACCGCGACCGTCAGGTCATGGCGGGCCGGACGGGTGATGCGCGCAGTGAACCGCACCGGCTGGCCGACCATAACCTCACCCAGGTCCGACAGCCGGCCGAAAACCACGACCCGGCCGGATGTCTCGTCGTCGCGCAGGCGTTGCAGGGTCGCCCGAAACATCAGTCGTCCGTGTCCCAGCGACCGCGCGCTCTCGCTTGGGGTGACCGTGACCGGGGCCGCGTATCCGAACACCGAGGTGATCGGGTGACGACCAACCGCGTCGGAACGCAACGCGATGGCGACCCCGAACCCGGCGCCCACCACACCGACAGCCAACAGGCCGGCGCTGATCGCCGGCACCCGCGGAGTTCGCCGGCGCCCCGCATGCCACAGAAGCGCGGCGGAGGCGGCAGCCAGGATGACTCCGCACGCGGCGCACACCCTGCCGACCGGCCAGAGGATCCCGGCAGCGGTCACCATCCAGCCCGCAAGTGCGGCGGGGACCAAGCGCACATCCAGTGGCCCTGCACTCGCCGATGCCGCCGCCGCCGATGCCGCGGCCGCCGATTCAGCGGGTTCGGGCCGGCGCACCGGGGTCAGACACGGACCAGAGGACGCAGTTTTTCCAGCCGCGCCGGCCCGATGCCGTCGACGTCGCCGAGCTGGTCCACGCTGGTGAACCTGCCGTTGGCCTGCCGCCATGCCACGATCGCCGCGGCGGTGACCGGTCCGACTCCGGGCAACGCATCCAGCTGCTCCGCGGTCGCGGTGTTGAGGTTGAGCACCTCACCCGGCTTCGGCTTGACGGAGCCCGATTGCGGCCCCGATGCCGGTCCTACCGGCGCCCCGGACACCGGCGCCGAGCCCGAGCCGATCGAGCTGCCCAGCACCGTCGGCTGCCCGGAGGCCGCCGGCAGCCCGACGACGATCTGCTCGCCGTCGCTGAGCGGCCGGGCCATGTTCAACCCGACGGTGTCCGCGCCGGCGACCGCACCACCGGCGGCCTGCAGCGCATCGGCGATGCGCGAACCGGGCGCCAGGGTGACCAACCCGGGGGTGTGCACCAGACCGACCACGCTGACCACCACGGGCCGGTCGGTACCGGCCGGCTGGCCGGCGCTCGGACTCGCCGAGGATCTGGGGTTTGCCGATGAAGCGCGCTCCACCGGGGGGAGCTTGGCCGACATCACCGGCGCGGGTCCGTCGCGCACCAGGGTGAACACCGTGACGAGTATCGCGATAACGGCCACCACCGCCAGCGCGATCGCGCCGGCGCGACCGGGATCGGCGCGCACCCGCGCAGCCCAGCCCCCGCCCCGCGACGCGTCCGGAAGCCAGCGGGGCAGCAACGAATTTTGGTCTTCGTCCGGGGCACCGTCCGATTGGTCGGATTCGTCCCGGGAGTCGGTGTGCGCTTCGGTCTCCGGGTCAGCACCGAGCCGTCGATGCAGCCGCTCGGCGGGTAGTTCTGTTCGCATGCGCCGACGGTATGCGCGCCGGCCCCCATAACGGCCGCACCAACCGCATCGCGGCGCCTGCCTGTGGATTAACCCGAGGCTGTGCACAAACACCGGGTGGGTCAAGATGGAAAGCAGAGCGAACAACGAGGGCCGAAGAAAAAAGGAGGCCGCCATGCAACTGGCGCTCACCGCGGAGGAAACCGCGTTCCGCGATGAACTTCGCACCTTCTACACCACGCAGTTCCCCGTGGAGATCCGCGAACTGGTGCGCCGGGGATCCTCGCTCAGCCGCGACCAGATCGCAGCCGCCCACAAGATCCTCAACGACCACGGGCTGGCGGTGCCGAACTGGCCCGTCGAGTGGGGCGGCAAGGACTGGACGCCGATCCAGCACCAGATCTGGGCCGACGAGATGCAGCTGGCGTGCGTCCCGGAGCCGCTGACCTTCAACCAGAAGATGGTCGGCCCGGTGATCGCCGAGTTCGGATCCCAGGAGATCAAGCAGCGCTTCCTGCCGCCGACGGCCAGCATCGACATCTGGTGGTGCCAGGGGTTCTCCGAGCCCGAAGCCGGCTCCGACCTGGCCTCGCTGCGCACCACCGCGGTACGGGACGGCGACACCTACGTCGTCAACGGACAGAAGACCTGGACGACGCTGGCCCAGTGGGCGGACTGGATCTTCTGCCTGGTGCGCACCGACCCGCAGGCGCCCAAGCGCCAGGCCGGCATTTCGTTTCTGCTCATCGACATGGCGACGCCGGGCATCACGGTGCGGCCGATCAAGACGATCGACGGCGGCCAAGAGGTCAACGAGGTGTGGTTCTCCGACGTCCGGGTGCCCGCCGATCAGCTTGTCGGACAGGAGAATCAGGGCTGGACGTACGCCAAATTCCTGCTCGGCAACGAGCGCACCGGCATCGCGCGCGTCGGCAACACCAAGGTGCGCCTCGCCGAGGTGAAAAAGCACGCCGTGCAGAACGGCCTGCTGGCAGATCCGTTGTTCGCCGCGCGACTCGCCGAGGCCGAAAACGAGCTGCTGGCGCTGGAACTCACGCAATCGCGGGTCGTCTCGGACTCCGCGGACGGCAAGCCCAACCCGGCGTCGTCGGTGCTCAAGATGCGCGGCAGCCAGCTGCAGCAGGTGGCCACCGAATTGCTCATGGAAGTGGCCGGACCCGACGCGCTGCCGGTCGACGGGGACCAGATCGCTTCCCCCGATTGGGCGCAAGCCAGTGCCCCGCGCTACCTCAACTACCGCAAGACGTCGATCTACGGGGGCAGCAACGAAGTGCAGCGCAACATCATCGCGTCCACCATTCTGGGCTTATGAACAATTTGGGATTGTGAGGCAAAGGCAGCCATGGACTTTCAGTTGAGCGACGAGCAGGCACTGCTCCGCGACACCACCCGCGACCTGTTGTCCCGCAGCTACGACCCGGAGAGCCGCAACAAGGTGATCGACACCGAGCTGGGTTGGAGCCGCGAGGTGTGGAGTCAACTCGCCGACACCGGAATCCTCGGCCTCGGGTTCGACCCGGACGAGGCGGGGCAGATCGAGATCATGGTCGTGCTCACCGAAGTCGGACGGCGGATGGCGCCGGAACCCATCGTGCCCGCCGCACTGGCACCCGGTGCGCTCATCGCTGAGCTCGGCAGCCAACCGCAGAAACAGCTGCTCGACGAGGTCGCGGCGGGCCAGCGGCTGCTGGCGTTCGCCCATCTTGAGCCAGGCCACCGCAAGCCGACCGCCGAAACCGCCACTCGCGCTGTGCGGCAAGGAGATTCGTGGACGCTGAGTGGACGCAAGAACCCGGTGTTCGCCGGCGACTGCGCCGACACCCTTGTGGTCAGCGCCGGGTTGCCGGACGGTGGCACCGGGTTGTTCCTGGTGGACGGGGCGGCCGTGACACGACACGCCTACCCCACGTTCGACGGACAGCGCGGCGCGCAGATCGACCTGGACAACACGCCCGCAGAAGCTCTCGGCGATGCCCTTGACGCCCGAGACGCCTCCCCTGCCATCCGCGGCGCCATCATCCGTATCCAGTCGGCGCTGTGCTCCGAGGCGGTCGGCGCGATGGAGGAAGCGCTGCGCCTGACCACCGATTACCTCAAGACGCGCAAGCAATTCGGTGTCACGCTCAACAAGTTCCAGGCCCTGACCCAGCGCGCCGCCGACATGTACATCTCGCTGGAATTGGCCCGCAGCATGCACCTCTACGCCGCGATGTCGATCGCCGACGGCAACATCGACCCGCTGATCGCGTCGCGGGCCAAGCTGCAGATCGGCCGGTCGGGACGGCACATCGCGCAGGAGGCGATCCAGCTGCACGGCGGTATCGGCATGACCGCGGAATATCCGGTCGCCCATTATGCGGCCAGGCTCACCGCGATCGAGCACACCCTGGGCTCCTCGCAGGATCACCTCCAAGTCCTCATCGACCACATCGGCGAGCACGATCTGGTTCGGCTCTAAGGCATGGCCGAGCTCTCAGAGAGGGTCTTCGAGTTCCTGTCGGCGGGCACCCGCACCGGGATGCTGGGTTTCGTCGCCTCCGACGGCCGGCCGCTGGTGGCCCCGGTGTGGTTCGTCGTCGACGACGGCCAGCTGGTGTTCACTACGCATCGTGAAACCTCGAAAGGCCGCGCGCTGGGCCGCGATTCGCGAGTCGCGATCTGCGTCTGCGGTAGTCTGGGACCCCCACCCACCGTATTCGTTCGTTCAGGTGCAAGGCGTGGCGACGGTGACTGAGGATCCGCAGGACGTGCTCGACATCGCGACCCGAACCGGTGCGCGGTACATGGGCGCCGAGCGCGCCGACGAGTTCGGCCGGCGTAATGCGGTTCCCGGCGAGGTGGCGGTGCGGGTGCGCCCGACCAAGGTCATCACCGGATTCGATATCAGCGATTGACGCATCCGAATATTTGCCGGTATCCGACACGGGTCGGATGGTGTCGACCCGCTGCGCCCGGCCCACGGCCGGGCTGGCGATCGACACGGGTGCAGTGCCAGTCGGGAGGCACCCGTACCCGGTTCGCATAATGAGTCAACCAGACCGGCGAAGGAGCACCCGATGACCACAACCGACACCGACCGTCCGCTGCGGGTGATCCAGTGGACGACCGGGAACATCGGGCGACGCTCGCTGCATGCCATCATCGGCAGGCCCGATATGGAGCTTGTCGGGGTGTATGCGCACGGGGCGGACAAGGTCGGTGTCGATGCCGCCGAACTGGCCGGCTGGCCGGAGCCGACCGGGGTGCGCGCGACCAACGACATCGACGCGCTGCTCGCGCTGGGCGCCGACGCGTGTTGCTACAACCCGCTGTGGCCCAATATCGACGAATTGGTGCGCTTGCTGGAATCGGGGGTCAACGTGTGCTCCAGCGCGGCCTGGATCACCGGCGGCAAGCAGACAACCCAGGACCGGCAACGCATCGAGGACGCCTGCCAGCGCGGGGGCTCGACGATCTTCGGCAGCGGTGCGCACCCCGGGATGACGAACATGGTCGGTATGGTGCTGAGCGCTTCCTGCGAGCGTGTGGACGAGATCCGGATCACCGAGTCGGTCGACTGCTCGACCTATGAATCGGCGGAAACACAAACTGCGATGGGGTTCTCCCAGGACCCCGAAACCCCGGGCCTGGCCGAGAGCGTACGGCGGGAGAGTGAGGTCTTCGCGGAATCGGCGGCAATGATGGCCGACGCGATCGGGGCCAAGCTGGACAAGATGACCTTTGACGTGAACTTCACCCCGGCCACCGCCGACTCCGACCTGGGCTTCATGAAAATCCCCGCCGGAACCGTGGGCGGCGTCTACGGCTACCACCGCGGCTGGGTAGGCGACCACAACGTCGTCAGCGTGGGATTCAACTGGACCATGGGCAGTCATGTGGTCCCGCCAAAACCGCTCGAGCACGGCCACGTCATCCAGGTTTTCGGGCTGCCCAACATGCGCACCGTGCTGCACTGCCTGCCGCCGAAGGACTGGACGGAGCCCGGGTTCATGGGCCTGGGCATGATCTACACCGCGATGCCGGTCACCAACGCGGTCCCGGCCGTGGTGGCCGCCGAACCCGGGATCGTCACGCTCGCCGATCTGCCACCGGTCACCGGCCGGGTGGCGTACTAGGGAGGCGCAGGAACGCTTGCGTCCTCTAAGCGTTAACATATTTAGCCGAGCAAAGGTTTTGTTGACTTCACTGCAGATCACGATGGAAGCAAGCTTTCCGAAGATGCGTTGCAAATCCACGTCGGTTGAGCGGAAGGCGGTCAGGTGAAAGCTAGCCCAAATACCGGTCGCATTGCCGGCGCGCTCAAATGGGCGTGGATACCCCTGGTCCTGGTGGTGGTACTCGCCGTGTCTGGGTTGGTGGTGTCTCGGCTACACAAGATCTTTGGCTCACAGGACCTTAACGCGAACGCCGGAGCGGGGATCGAGATCGTGCAGTTCAACCCCAAGGTCGTCGTCTACGAGGTCTCCGGACCGCCCGGGGCCACCGCGAATATCAACTACTGGGACGAGAACGCCAACACTCACCAGGTCAACGCGGCCCCGCTGCCGTGGTCTTTCACAATCTCGACGACCCTGCCCTCGGTGAGCGCCAACATCATGGCCCAGACCGACGGTGATCAAATCAGCTGCAAGATCACCGTGGACGGCGTCGTTCGGGAACAGCAGAAGTCCGATGGCCACAACGCCCAGACCTTTTGCCTGGTGAAGTCCGCATGAGCGAGGTGAACAGCAGGGGCCGCGTGGGTGCTGAAGGCACCGAAGACACCGAAGCCACCGGGCCGATCAGCACCCAGAGCGCCAAACGCGCCGATCGGGGCCACCGGCCGGTCATCCCGCACATGATCCGCTGGTTTGCCGTCCCGATCATCCTGGCCTGGGTGTTTGTCACGGTCCTCGTGAACGTCATCGTTCCGCGATTGGAAGTCGTCGGCGAAGCACATTCGGCGCCGATGACCCCGGTCGACGCGCCGTCCATGAAGGCGATGATGCGACTGGGGCACAACTTCAGGGAATTCGATTCCAACAGCACGGTGATGATCGTCCTGGAATCCTGCGAACATCCGCCGACGTGCTCGCCGGCCGATCCGCCCCTCGGCGACGCCGCTCACCGCTACTACGACAACCTGATTCGCCAACTGCGGGAGGATCCTAAGCACATCCAGCACATCCAGGACTTCTGGGGGGACCGACTGACGGCCGCGGGAGCGCAGAGCTCCGACGCCAAGGGCGCCTACGTCATGTTGAACCTCGCCGGCAACCAGGGCACGACGCTGGCGAACGATTCTGTCGAGGCCGTCCGCAAGGTGATCGACGCCAACCGGCCACCGCCCGGGGTGAAGGCCTACGTCACCGGTCCCGCGGCGCTCAGTGACGACATGCACGTCATCGGCAACGCGAGCCTGGCCAAGATCACCCTGTTCACCCTGGCAGCGATCGCGATCATGTTGCTTTTGGTCTACCGCTCCATCGTCACCACACTGGTCCAGCTGTTCATGACCGGTATCGCGCTGGCATGTTCGCGTGGGGTCATTGCGGTTCTCGCGTATCACAATGCATTCGGGCTCACCACCTTCGCCGCGAATATCCTCACGATGCTGGCGATCGCGGCCGGAACGGACTACGGCATCTTCCTGGTGGGCCGCTATCAAGAGGCACGCGCGGCCGGCGAGGATCGTGAAACCGCGTACTACACCACGTTTCGCTCGGTGGCCCCGGTTGTGTTGGGGTCGGGCCTGACCATCGCCGGGGCGACGTATTGCCTGAGCTTCGCCCGGTTGCCCTGGTTCAACACCATGGGTGGACCCGTGGCGATCGGCATGCTGGTCGTGGTGCTGGCCGGCCTCACGCTGGGTCCCGCGGTAGTTTTCGTGGGCAGCAAGTTGGGCCTTTTCGAGCGCAAGCGGGCGGTCAGGGGCCGGCTATGGCGGCGGGTCGGCACCGCGGTGGTGCGATGGCCGGCAGCGATTTTGGCCGTGAGCGCCGCCATCGTCCTGATCGGCATGATCGCGCTGCCGAGCTATGTCACCAGTTACAACGACCGGTACTACCTGCCCACCAGTGCGGCGTCCAATCTTGGATACCAGGCTGCCGACCGGCATTTCACGCAGGCCCGGATGAACCCGGACATGCTGATGGTCGAGGCCGACCACGACATGCGAAATCCGGCGGACATGCTGGTGTTGGACAAAGTGGCCAAGAACGTCATACGGGTGGTGGGAATCGCCATGATTCAGGACATCACCAGGCCGCTGGGCATTCCGATTCAACACAGCTCGATACCGTTCCAGAACAGCATGCAGAGCCAAACGACCATGCAGAACATGGACTTCCTCAAAGAGCGCATGGCGGACATCCTCAAGATGGCCGACGAGCTGCAGGTCCAGATCGACTACACACAGCGCCTGTATGAGATAAACCAAGACCTTTCCCATGCCGCTGACGACAGCGCACGGAACACGGCGGAAACGTCGGAAATTACCGATAGATTGCGGGACCACCTCGCGGATTTCGACGACTTCTGGCGGCCGATACGCAGTTACTTCTACTGGGAGAGGCACTGCTACGACATTCCCATGTGCGTGTCATTGCGGTCCCTGTTCGACTCGTTGGACGGGATCGACCAGCTCGCCGACAAGTTCCACGAACTCACGGCTGACATCAAGCACACCGCCGAGGCGACGCACGAAATGTTGGTGTTGATCCCGACGATGATTGCGACGCTGAAGACCACAAAAGGCATCACGCTGACGCTGTATCAGACGTTCGCGGCGATGATCAACCAGATGGAGGCCATGAGCAACACGGCGATCGTCATGGGCCAAAGCTTCGATGCGTCGAAAAACGACGACCTGTTCTACCTGCCGCCGGAGGCCTTCGATAACCCGGACTTCCAAACGGGACTGCGAATGTTCTTGTCGCCTGATGGTAGGTCCGCGCGCTTTTTCATCACCCATCAAGACGATCCGATGACCCCGGAAGGCATCTCGCGTGTCAGCGCGGAGCGAACCGCCGCACAGGAGGGGCTGAAAATGTCCTCCCTGTCGAACGCCAAGGTGTTCCTGGGCGGTACCGCCGCAACCTTCAAGGACATGCACGACGGCGCCAAATATGACCTCATGATCGCGGTGGTTTCGGCGCTCACGCTGATCTTCATGATCATGCTGCTGCTCACCCGGAGTATGGTCGCGGCGCTGGTGATCGTCGGCACCGCCGCCAGCTCGATCGCCGCGTCATTCGGCCTGTCGGTGCTCATCTGGCAGGACCTGTTCGGCATCAAGATTCACTGGATCGTCATGGCGCTGTCCGTGATCATCCTGTTGGCCGTGGGATCCGACTACAACCTGCTGCTGGTCTCCCGGTTCCGGGAAGAGATACACGCCGGAATCAAGACCGGGATCATCCGGTCGATGGCCGGCACCGGCGGGGTGGTAACGGCCGCGGGCCTGGTGTTCGCCTTCACCATGGCCTCCATGCTGGGCAGCGAGTTGCGGGTGCTGGGCCAGTTCGGCTCCACCGTATGTATTGGTCTGCTGCTCGACACGCTGATCGTGCGCACGTTATTGATGCCGTCGATCGCCACGATGTTGGGCCGCTGGTTCTGGTGGCCGCAAGTTGTCCACCCCCGCGGCGACTATGGCCGTCCGGGAGGCCGTCCGGGAGGCCGTCCGGCAGGCCGTCCCAAGGTCACCCCGAAAGTGCCTGCACCGTCAAGCCCGAGCACCGACGTCTAAGCAGACCGCGACCGCCCCGGCACCGACGTGCAGGGCCAGCACCGGCCCCAGCTCCGTGATCATCGCCGGCTCGCACGCCGGCAGCCGCTGCGCCAGCGCCGCTGCCACCTGGTTGGCGCCGTCGGGGTTGGCGACGTGGTGCACCGCGAGAGCCGCGGAGCCGTCGCCGACGACCTGGCAGACCCGCTCGATCATCGCCGCCGTCGCGTTGCTGACGGTGCGCACCCGTTGGGCCAGAACGAGTTTGCCGTCATCGAGGCGCAGTAGCGGCTTGAGCGCCAGCGCGGTGCCCAGCCATGCCTGGGCACCACCGATGCGCCCGCTGCGGCGCAGGTTGTCCAGCCGGTGCACCACTATGAACGAGCGACTGCGGCTCACCGCCGAATCCGCCTCGCGCGCAACGGTATCCAGGTCGGCGCCGGCGGCCGCGGCCCGCGCGGCGGCCAGCGCGACAAAACCGGTGCCCATCGCCGCCGACTTCGAATCGATGACCCGCACCGCCGGCCCGAGCTCGGCCGCAGTCCGTTGGCCCGCACCGCAGGTTCCCGACAACGCCGACGAAATGTGCACCGCCACCACACCGTCCCCGCCGCTGTCTGCCGACGCCTGCTGGTAAGCGTCGCAGAGCTCGGCGGGGGTGGCCGCCGCCGTGGTGGCGTGGCGCTGGTAGAGGTCCTCGGGGATGTGGTCAACACCGTCGCGCAGATCGGCGCCGTCGAGCAAGATGTGCAGCGGAACCACCCGTATCGCCCACTTTTCGCGCAGCTCGGCGGGCAGGCGCGACGACGCATCGGTCACCACCACGACTGTCACGGGCGCCGTCCCCCACAAGTGGGAGGTGCCCCCACTCCCCCGCAAGCGGGTGGTACCCCCACTGCATCGTCGCCGACGCGGGTCACGGCTCAGCCGCGCAAGTTCTCGTTGGGCACGCCGGCTTCGGCCAGCGCCTTGAGCATCAGCTCGGCGACCGCCTGGTGCGCTTCGAAATTCCAGTGGATGCCGTCGGGATTGCCGTGTCCGCTCATAACCTGCTCGGCCACAGCAGCTTTGAGATCCACCAGCGGAACATCGTGGCGCTGCGCCCATTCCGTGATCGCCGCCACCGTCCCCGCGCGACCGTGATGCGCCTTGCCGTACGTCTCGGCGATGTGCACCGACGGCAGCGACGCCACGATCGGGATGCCGGGACGATTGAAATCGATTGCACCCCGGGTCTGTTCGAGGTAATCGGCGCTCAGGTGCGGCGGCAACGCGGACCTGGCCACTGGCGAAAGCCGGGGCTGCACCCAGCCGTACCCATCGCGGACCCAGCGGCGCAGCCAGGGTGGGCGCACATAGCGGATCAGCTCACGCAGCGCGGTAGGCAGCACCGACGGGAGCGAGTCCATACCGCCGGTGGCGAAGATCACCGCCCCCGCCCTGGGCAGCGCCGCCCAGGACCGCGGGTCCTGAGTTGCCGCCCACCAGATGTCGCGGCACGTCCAGCCGATGCGGCCGATCAGTTCCAATTCCCAACCCAGTTGCGAGGCAACAATATTGGGCCAGATACGCGGATCGTCGGCGGGCAGGCCGCCGGTCGGCCCGTAATAGGCCAGCGAGTCGGCGAAGACCAGCAGCGCAGGCCGCATCTCAGAGGACATCGTTGGCGACCTGAGCAGAAGCGTTCCACACGTCCAGGCGCCACCGAACGCGGTCCAGCTCATCGTCGACATCCGAGTCTTCCGAATGCCCACTCAGCTGCACCCAACTGGCATTGCCCATGCCGCCCAGAATCGGCCAGTTGGCGACCGGCAGCTTGAGCAGGGCGGCCGACAACGCGGCGATCAAACCCCCGTGGGTCACCAGTATCACCGGCCGGTCCGGCCCATTGGGGTCGCCCCATTCCGGCTCGCCGGACACCAGCTCGGCGAGTACCGGCAAACCACGGTTGGCAACATCGACCCTGCTTTCCCCGCCGTGCGGCGCCCATGTTGCGTCTTCGCGCCAGGCCAGCCTGGCGCCCGGGGCCTCGGCGTCGATCTGGTCGTGGGTCATGCCCTGCCAGTCGCCCAGGTGGGTCTCGCGCAACCGGGGGTCCACCCGAACCTGCAGTCCGGTCCGCTCCCCCAGCTTGATCGCCGTGTCGTACGCGCGGTGCAGATCCGAGGAAACGATGAGCAACGGCTGCGGCTTGCCCAGCACTTCGGCGGCGGCAACCGCCTGGGCGCGACCCAATTCAGTGAGCGCGGAGTCCAGTTGCCCTTGCATCCGACTGTCTGCGTTGAAGTCGGTTTGGCCATGGCGCAACATCACCAGTCGACGGATCTTCATTGCGCGCTCGCCGAGTCAGCGGAGTCCTCGCCCAAGTCCACCGGCACCACCGGGCAGTCACCCCAAAGCCGGTCCAGTGCGTAGAAGTTGCGGTCGTCCTGATGTTGGATGTGCACCACGATGTCCCGGTAGTCCAGCAGCGTCCAGCGGCCTTCCCGGGCCCCCTCGCGGCGCGCCGGCCGGTAGCCGGCCTTGCGCATTTTCTCCTCGACCTCGTCGACGATGGCGTTCACCTGCCGTTCGTTGGACGCCGAGGCGATGACGAAGCAGTCCGTGATGACCAGTTGCCCGGAGACGTCGATGACCGTGACGTCGTCGGCAAGCTTCGAGGCGGCCGCACCGGCCGCCACCGTGGCCATGTCGATAGCCTCCTGGGTGGCGGTCATGCGTTGTTCCCGGTTGCCAGGCTGGGCCGGGGGGGGTGAGTGGGACGAGCGAGGGCGCCTTCGGCCCGGTACAGCCGGCGCTTGTGGACGTATTGCACGACGCCGTCGGGCATCAGGTACCACAGCGGCCGGCGCTGCTCGGCGCGGTTGCGGCAGTCGGTCGACGAGATCGCCAGCGCCGGAATCTCGACCAGGGTCAACGCCTCCTCGGCCAGCTCGCCCAGCGCATCGGTGACGTGCTCGCGGCGCAGGTCGTAGCCGGGTCGGCTGACCCCGACGAACCGCGCCAGATCGAACAGCTCCTCCCAGCCCTGCCACGACAGGATGGAAGCCAGCGCGTCCGCGCCGGTGATGAAGTACAGCTCGGCGTCCGGGTTGAGGGCGTGCAGATCCCGCAGCGTGTCCTTGGTGTAGGTGGGTCCGCCGCGGTCGACATCCACTCGGCTCACCGAGAAGCGGGGGTTGGAGGCGGTGGCGATCACCGTCATCAGGTATCGGTCCTCGGCCGGGGAGACATGCCGGCTCTTCTGCCAGGGCTGGCCGCTGGGTACGAACACGACTTCGTCGAGCTCGAACAGGTGCGCCACCTCGCTGGCGGCAACCAGGTGGCCGTAATGGATGGGATCGAATGTCCCACCCATGACTCCCAGCCTGCGACGGCGCTTTTGCACGATTTGCCAGCTTACTTGAGCCGACGATCGGGGCCGATTTCTCAGCTCGTGCCCGCGCGGGACGCGCTAAGACCTTTCCGAATGCGCCGGCAACAACCCCCTCGGTCGTGTAGAAGGAGTCTGTGGATAATTTGCCGCTCGGATCGGTCGACGAAACGCAGGGGCAGGCGAAGAAGTCGCTGACCCGGCGGTTCTTGACCCGTTCGGTGGTCAGCGGCGAGATTTCGCTGCCGGCCGTTCCCGGCATGATCGATGAGTACGTGACGATGTGTGCCGACATCTTTGCGAGTGTGGGCAGGAGTTTCTCCGACGATGAAATCGCTCATCTGCGGGCGGTGCTCGAGGGCCAGGTGACAAGGGCGTACTCGGCCTCGCCACGTTCGAACATCGTGATCACCTACAACGCTCCCGTCGGCTCGAGCCTGCACTACGAAGTCAACACGCAATGGTGGACGGTGGAGGCCGCCTACGAGAATTGGATCAGCACCCGCGAGCCGCCGCTGTTCGGTACCGAACCCGACGCCCGGGTGTGGGCGTTGGCCGGCGAAGCGGCGGACCCCAGGACGCATCCGATCCTCGACATCGGGGCCGGAACCGGGCGCAACGCCCTCGCCCTGGCACGACGCGGGCACCCGGTCGACGTGGTGGAGATGACCCCCAAGTTCGCCTCGATGATCCGCTCCGACGCCCAACGCGAAGCGCTCGATGTTCGCGTCATCAACCGTGACGTCTTCACGACCATGGCTGATCTGCGGCAGGACTATCAGCTGATCCTGCTCTCCGAGGTGGTCTCCGATTTCCGGACGACCCAGCAGTTGCGCAGCCTGTTCGAGCTCGCCGCACGTTGCCTGGCGCCCGGCGCGCGCATGGTGTTCAACGCCTTCCTGCCGCGCGGCAGCTACACGCCTGACCAGGCGGCGCGGGAATTCGGGCAGCAAACGTACACCACCATCTTCACGCGGGACGAGATGTCGGCCGCGGCGGCCGGGCTACCCCTCGAGCTCGTCTCCGACGACTCCGTGTACGACTACGAGAAGGCGCACGTGCCCCCGGCGGGCTGGCCGCCCACCAGCTGGTACGAGGGTTGGGTCAGCGGCCAGGACGTGTTCAGCGTGGAGCGGGAGGAGTCCCCGATCGAGATGCGCTGGCTGGTCTACCGGAAGACGGGTTGACCCGCCCGGCAATGGTCAGACCGGCAGCAGCTGGTCGATCACCGCGGCCAGCTGCTTGGCGGACCGGCATTCGTGCATGGTGATCACCTCCTGGTAGCGCGGCACCGCCGAGTCGCCGCTGCCCCACAGGTGTTTGGGCTCTGGGTTGAGCCAGTGCGCGTGCCGGCTGGCGGTCACCATGTCGGCCAGCACGTCGATGGCCGGGTCGCGGTAGTTGGTGCGGCCATCCCCGAGCACCAGCAGCGAGCTGCGCGGCGACAGCACATTCGGATGAGCCTGCACGAACGAGACGAACGCGTTGCCGTAGTCGGAGTGACCGTCGCGACTGTAGACACCGGCCTCCCGGGTGATCCGCTGGATCGCCACGGCGAGGTCGGCCTCGGGTCCGAACATGTGGGTCACCTCGTCGGTGGTGTCGATGAAGGCAAAGACACGAACCCGCGAGAACTGTTGGCGCAGAGCATGTACCAGCAACAGGGTGAAGTGGCTGAACCCCGCGACCGACCCCGACACGTCGCACAGCACCACCAGCTCCGGGCGCGCCGGGCGGGGCTTGCGCAGCACCACGTCGATCGGCACGCCGCCGGTGGACATCGACTTGCGCAGCGTCTTGCGCAGATCGATCGACCCGGCTCGGGCACGACGCCGGCGGGCCGCCAGCCGGGTCGCCAGAGTGCGGGCCAGCGGCGCCACCACCCGGCGCATCTGGCGCAGCTGCTCACCGGACGCGCGCAGGAACTCGACGTTCTCGGAAAGCTGTGGGATGCCGTACATCTGGACGTGGTCGCGGCCGAGTTGCTCGGCGGTGCGCCGCTTGGTCTCGGCGTCGACCATCCTGCGCAACTGAGTAATCTTTTGCGCGGCAAGAGCTTTGGCGATCTGCTCCTGGGTGGGCGTGGGCTCGTCGCCGTAGGGGGCGAGCAACCCCGCCAGCAGCTTGCCCTCCAGTTCATCCAGCGCCATCGCCTTGATCGCCTGATACGACGAGAACGACGGGCCGCGGCTGGAGTTGTATTTGCCGTAGGCTTCCACGATCCGGGCGATCATCGCCACCAGCCGTTCGTCCATGTCGGCGAGGTCGGGATTGTCGGTGAGCAGATCCAGCAGCATCTGCCGCATCGCGTCGACGTCGTCCGGTGGCAATGCGTCGGAGTCTTCGCCGCCGGCTTCGTCTGACACCACCGCCCGCGCGCCCAGGGCCGCGGGGAACCACAGGTCGAACATGGCGTCATAGGTGTCGCGGTGATCGGGCTGGCGCAGCACCGCGCAGGCGATGCCCTCGCGCAGCACCTCACGGTCGCCAAGTCCCAGCGTGGCCATCACCCGGCCGGCGTCCACCGTCTCCGAAGGACCCACCGAAATCCCGTGCCCGCGAAGCGCTTCCACGAACCCAACCAGGTGACCGGGCAGACCGTGCGGGGCGAGCGGCCGGGTGGGACGGATACGGCGGGCGGCCATCAGTTGAGCCCCATCAGTTGAGTCTCAGCTCGCCGGCCGCGCGCTGCTGGTCGGATTGGTGCTTGAGGACCACGCCGAGCGTCTGGGCAACGACAGCGTCGTCGATAGTATCCAGGCCCAGCGCGAGCACCGTACGCCCCCAGTCGATGGTCTCGGCGATGGACGGCACCTTCTTGAGCTGCATCCCGCGCAGCACGCCGATGATGCGCACCAGCTCCTCGGCCAGATGCTGGGGCAGCTCGGGGACTCGGGACAGCAGGATGCGGCGTTCCAGGTCGGGAGTGGGGAAGTTGATGTACAGGAACAGGCAGCGACGCTTGAGCGCCTCGGAAAGTTCGCGGGTCGCGTTAGAGGTCAACACCACGAACGGCGCCCGCTCGGCGGTCAGCGTGCCCAGTTCCGGGACGGTAACCGCGAAGTCGGACAGCACCTCCAGCAGCAGACCTTCGATCTCGATGTCGGCCTTGTCGGTCTCGTCGATCAGCAGCACCGTGGGTTCGGTGCGCCGGATCGCGGTGAGCAGCGGACGCTGCAGCAGGAACTCCTCACTGAACACATCATCTTTGGTGCGGTCCCAGTCGCTGCCTTCCTCCCAACCGGTTTGGATGCGCAGGATCTGCTTGGCGTGGTTCCACTCATAGAGCGCGCGAGCCTCGTCGACGCCCTCGTAGCACTGCAGCCGGACCAGGCCGGACCCGGTGGCCTGGGCGACCGCACGCGCCAGCTCGGTCTTGCCGACGCCAGCGGGGCCTTCCACCAGCAACGGCTTGCCGAGCCGGTCGGCGAGAAACACCGCGGTCGAGGTGGCGGTGTCCGGCAGATAGCCGGTCTCGGCCAGCCGCCGCGAGACGTCGTCGATGTCGGCGAAGAGCGGCGTGGGCCGGGCTGGCACGGTCACAATCCGATTCTCCTAAGCACGGGGATCTGGGTCCTGGGTCAGGCCGGACGGGTCTGGCCGTCTCCCCACGCGATCCACTTGGTCGAGGTCAATTCCGGCAGTCCCATCGGGCCGCGGGCATGCAGCTTCTGGGTGGAGATACCGATCTCGGCGCCGAAACCGAACTGCTCACCGTCGGTGAACGACGTCGATGCGTTGACCATCACCGCCGCCGCGTCGACTCCATCGGTAAACCGTTGGGCGGCAGCCATATTGCTGGTCACGATGGCCTCGGTGTGTCCGGTGCCGTATTCGTTGACATGGGCGATCGCGGCATCGACGCCGTCGACCACCGCCACCGCGATTTCCATCGCCAGGTATTCGCGGCGCAGGTGGTCCTCCGACGGGTCCAGGTGAACGGTCACCCCGGCATCCTGCAGGGCCGCCAGCAGCCTGGGCATGGCCCGCCCGGCGATCGCCGCATCGACCAGCAGCGTCTCCGCCGCGTTGCACACACTTGGCCGTCGGGTCTTGGAGTTCAGCAAGATTCGTTCGGCCATGTCCAGGTCGGCACCTTCGTGCACGTAGACGTGGCAATTGCCGACACCGGTTTCGATGGTGGGCACCTGCGCGTCGCGGACCACCGCGTCGATCAGGCTCGCTCCCCCGCGCGGGATCACCACGTCGACCAGGCCGCGGGCCTGAATCAGGTGGGTGACCGTGGACCGGTCCGCGGCCGACAGCAACTGGACCGCGTCAGCGGCCAGGTCCTCGCTGACCAGCGCGCCGCGCAACACGTCGACGAGCGCCTGGTTGGACTTCGCCGCCGACGCGCTGCCGCGCAGCAGCACGGCATTACCGGACTTGAGCGCCAAACCGAAAGCGTCGACGGTGACGTTGGGCCGGCCCTCGTAGATCATTCCGAGGACGCCGAGCGGAACTCGCTGCTGGCGCAATTGCAGCCCGTTGGGCAACGTGTAGCCGCGCAGCACCTCGCCGACCGGGTCCGGCAGCCCCGCGACCTGACGCAGGCCCGCGGCGATTCCCTCGACGCGCTGCGGGTTCAACGCCAACCGGTCGAGCATCGCGGCCGGTGTGTCGAGGGTACGGGCGGCGGCCAGATCTTCGGCGTTGGCCGCCAGGATCTGCTCGGCGTTGGCAACTATCGCCGCCGCGGCGGCCTGCAGCGCATGGTCCTTGGCGACCGTCGGCAACACCGCGAGCGCGCGAGCAGCGACCCGGGCCCGGCGCGCGGCGTCGTGGACCTCCGCGCGCAAGTCGGGCTCCCGCTGTTGGGTCGCTCCGCTCCGGGACGGTGCTTGCAGACTCATCAACCCAGGGTAACGGGCTGCAGCCGGCCAAGTAACCAGGCCCGGGTGGTGACGGCGCAAGTCCGAAGGGATTGCAGGGTTGTCAGCCGGACTTTTTGGTCCACCATTGATAGAGGCTGGTGATATCTGTGCCACTAACGGCGGCGGCCCTCAGTTTGGCGTTGTCCGTCCAGAGAACCACAGACGCGTTGTCGTCCTTGCCGGTTGCACATTCGACCTGACCGGCGGTCTGGCCGGAGCTCGTGTAATTCCACGGTCCGGGCGATTTCACGTCACCCGGGCATGACGACGCCACCGTCACACCGTCGGCCGCGTTTTGGAACGCCGTCGTCAGGTCATCGACGCTTGCGTAGCGCGCGAACGTGGCGCTCGTGGGTCCGCCTGGGTCGGTGCTTTTGTCGCAGTTCACCTTTTCGACGGCGTGCCCCTTGGGCGTCACCTCTTTGCAATTGCTCGAGGAAAAGCCCTGCGGCAGCATTCCCATCAGCACGTCCGGGTCAGCCGCGGCGCGATGGGCCGTAGCACCAAGGACCGCAGCCCCGCCGCATACGGCAGTCGCCATCAACCTGGCGCCCACAATGAAAGGAGACATTGGTAGAAGGTATCGCCACCCGGTCGATCACCGAGCCGATTGCGCTGATTCAGTCGGCCAGGCGCACCGCCCGCCGGCGGCCTCACCCGACCCGGTCGCGGCGGGTCGCCCGTTGCGCCTTTTCTTCCCGCTCATCGATCAGCCGGCCCAAGTCCTGCAGCAACATCGCTTTACCCATCACCAGCTCCTCGAGGTCGTCGCGGTCGATCTCCAGCACGGTGACCTCTTCCAGCGCATATGCGCCGGAAGGGTTGGGTTGCCGGGTCAATGCGGTGACCCCCAGGAACGAGCCCTGGTCCAGGGTGCCGACCGACACCGTCGACCCGTCGTCGGCCGTCGCGGTCAACCGCACTCGCCCGGCCACCAGGAAGCCCATCCCGGACGGCACCTCACCGGCTTTCTCGACGATCTCCTCGGCGCCGTAACGGACGATCCTCGCGTACGGCACCAGTGACATCTGGTCGGTGTGGCTGAGCCGCAACGCCGGCCCCACCACCGTCATCACGGCGTCCTTCACCCGTTGCCTGGAGGAGAAGAAGTCATCGGCGCCGTCGAGGTGAAGGCCCTCACGCCGCGCGGCGTACCAAAGCCAGCGCAGAAACGTTGCCTGCGCGGCGCCATCATCGGCGGCTGATTTCAGACCGATCGTGGTGCAGTACTGGCCGCCGCCGTGGCACACCGAAGTGGGTGCCGAGCGGGGTTTCAGCTGCGGCAGCGCGCCGGCGATCCGCGACAGCAGGGCGCACACCTGGTCGGGCGGGTCGTCGCTGGAAAACGTGGTTGTTATCAGCAGTTTGTGCCCGCCGGGCGGACGGCTGAGGTTGGTGAACGCTGTCGCCGCCAGGACCGAGTTCGGGGTGATCCGCAGTCCGCCGTCGGTCTGGATGTGCACGGCGCGCCAGTTCACCTCGACGATGCGTCCCCGGACCGTAGATGTGTCGAGCCAATCGCCGATCTGAAAGGGCTGCTCGAACAACATGAACAGGCCCGACACCACTTGGCCGACCGAGTTTTGCAGCATCAGGCCGATGACGACCGACGTCACGCCCAGCGCGGTGAACAAGCCGCCGACCCGCACGCCCCAGACATAGGACAGGATCACCGCCAGGCCGGCGCCGATCAACGCGAACCGGGCGACGTCCAGGAAGATGACGGGAAGCCGTTTGCGCCATGAATCTTGCGGTGCGGCCTGAATCACGGTGGCGTTGAGCCCGGACACCAGCAGCACCAGCACCAGGAAGCCGAACACCGTTGTCAGGATCCGCACCGACGTGTCGCTCGCCGGGACGTCACTCGCCTTGACGAGCAGCAGCAACAGCGCACCGAACGGCAACAGATAGTTGCGCATCAGGCTGACCTGCCGGGCCAGGCCGCTTCGCCTGCGGTTCAGCACATGCTGCAACTCGGTGAGCAGGATGAGCGCCGCCGGCAGTCCCACTGCGATGCCGATGGCCCAGTAAAACCACGGCGAACCGAACAGATTCATTGCCGGTCCGACAATCGCCAGATCTGCTGCTCGACCCCGGCTACCGTGACCGTGGCGGCCGGTGTGAATTTCCACATCTCCCGCATCGCCTCGTAGACCGGCGCGGTGACATAGATGCCGGGCTGGGTTGAGCCAGGGTACATTTGGTGGGCCAAGCTCACGGCACTGCCCCACATGTCGTAGACGAGACCGGACTGGCCCACCAACCCGCTGATGACGTTGCCGGTGTTGAGGCCGGCCCGAAGGCGCAGACTGTGGCCGCTTTGGCTGTTGAACCGGTCGATGATGCGCCGCATTTCGATGGCGAAGTCCATGGCCCGGTGAATGTTGTCCAGCCGCGGCGTAGTCACCCCGCAGCTGGCCAGGTACCAGTTGTGCAGGGTGCGAATCCGTTCGACGCCAAGGGATTCGGCGGCGGAGTCGAACTCGCGGAACAGATCGTCGACTATCTCCACCAATTCATCGCCGGACGCATCGTCGGAAATCTGGTCGAGCCCGACGATGTCGGCGAAGATCACCGTGACGTCCTGGTGTTCCTGCGCGATGGTGTGTTCGCCTTCGCGATACCGCTGTACCACCGGTTCGGGCATCAGCGACAACAGCATCCGGTCGTTTTCCCTGCGCTGCTCGTTGAGCAGCTCCTCCTTGATCTCCAGATTCCGACTCATCTCGTTAAAAGCCGCTGTGAGAGTGCCGATTTCGTCGCGCGATGTCACCGGGATGTTGACGTCGTAGTCGCCGGAGCTGATCTTCTGGGCGCCGGCCTCGAGCCGCCGGATCGGCCGCAGGATCAGCTGGGCGAGCAGCATCGAGGCCACGCAGATGACGAAAATCATCCCCACGATTGTCAGCACCAGCGTCTTGCCGAACGACGATGCCTGCGCAAAAGCCGCTTCCCTGTCCCGCGTCGCCAGAATCGACCAGTGCAGGTCGGCATCCGGCAAATTCAACGGGGCGTAGGCTTCCAATACTTTGTTGCCCAGGTAATCGGTGTCGCCGATGACACCGGTCTGTCCGCGTTGGGCGGCACGCAGGCCCGCGTTCCCAACCGGCTGCACCAGCGTCGTGCCGCCTAACCGGATCGCCTTGTCCACCACGTCGGGCGGGGTGCCCGCGGCGATGGCATCGCGCCGGTATGCCTTGGGATCCTGCAGGAATAGCCGCGAATCGGACCGCATCAGGTTGTCCGGCCCGGCCAGATACGTCTCGGTTCCATCGCCCATGCCGGCGGCCGTCCACTGCTTGTCGGCGGTCATGATCCGGTTGACCTTGGCGATCGGCAACGGCAGCGCCAGGGCGCCTTCGATTTTTCCGTTCTCGCCGATCGGCGATACCAGCCACGCCGTGGGCGAATCGAGTTGCGGTTGATATGGATAGAAATCGGTGATTTCGACGAAGTCGACCGCATTGGCGCCCAACGCTTTTTCGTATGCGCCGCGCAGATTCGATTCGCGATACGGGCCGGTGAGGATGTTGCTGCCCAGGTCCGGGCCTTTGGCCGCGGTGTAGACGATGTTGCCCCGGGTATCCAGTAGCATCGCGTCCCCATATTCGTCGCGGGTGACGATCTCCCGGAAGTAGCTGTTGAAGCGCGCATTGGCGGCCGACCATGCGCTGCCGTCGCCGGCGTCGTCGACCTTGATCTCCTCGCCACCGGAGCTGGACGACGCGGTGTAGAAGGCCTGCAGGTATTTCTGCGCGTTCGAGGTCGGCAGCAACGCGTTGACATCGATTTGCACGCCGGTCGTGTGTGCGATGGGTGCGACAACCTTGTCGGTGTAGTAGCGTGCGATCGCCTGCTGCTGGGCGGGGCTGATGGTGGCGTTGCCCAATTGGTCGAAGCCCGCGATGAACGCGCGCAGCGCGTCGATCGCCGCCGAGCCGTGGCTGTAGATGATTAGCGAATCCGTCAGGTCGCGGAACAGTGTCTCGATGGCCCGCTTCTGCGCCTGGCGCAACTCGGTCAGCCGCTCGGACGCCACGAACCGCAACCCCTGGCGGCCGGTTTCAACCCCGATGAAGCCAACCACCGCCACCGACAAGATGCTGCAGGTCAGCAGCATCAACAAGAGCTTGGACTGGACGCTCATCCGGAAAGCCAGCCGGCGGCGGCGCCCACTTTTTCCGGATGGGGCGGTTTCGCCGTCCGGTACCGAGTCTGCCGGCTCGCCCGAAGTCAATCGCCTTCCTCTCTGTGATGAGTGTCCGTGATGGGTGTCTGTGATGGGCTTGTCAACTATGACGCATCGATCACGCAGCAGATTAGCGCAGACCCTCCGATGAATCGCATTTGTCGCATTGCGCCCAGTGACGCTCCATCCCGCCGCGCCGTCGTCGCACCGGACCGCCGCGCGCCGAGGCTCTTGAAAAAGAAGTGACACAACTGCTTTCGGTGGTCGGGCCACGTCTCAAGCGGGCTCGGGGCCGGTCCCGCAGCGCCACTGATCGCCGCAGGGTGCGTGTAGACGCGACCAGAGGCAAATGAGAAACTCTGGCAATGATGGAGCAGCGGGAACGGCGTCTGTGGATGCAGCGCGCGGTTGACGGCATGATGGCCTGGCAGGCTGAGCCGGATTCGATCGACTTCCCGATAACCGTGTGGTCTCAGTTCGCCGACGAGCCCGATGCTCCCGGCAATATGTTCGTCGGGTTGTTCAACGTGGCTGCCGTTTTGCTGAAAAACCTCGAGGAGGCGACCGGCACCCCGCAGCGCACGATTCTGCAAAACTTCTCCCGTCGTTTAGAAGCAACGGGGAACGAGTAATCTCGCCGCGCGCCGCCATGGGAAAACATCGCGTCTGCGTGGTGGGGAGCCTGAACATGGATCTGACTTTGGATGTTGATAACCTTCCGCACCCGGGCGAGACGGTGCTGGCGTCGTCGTTGACCTACGCGCCCGGCGGCAAGGGCGGCAATCAGGCCGTGGCGGCGGCACGGGCAGGCGCGCAGGTGCAGTTCGTCGGCGCGGTCGGCGATGACCCCGCCGCCGACCGATTGCGGGCTCACCTGCGGGCCAACGGCGTCGGCTTGGACGGGACGGCCCAGGTGCCCGGGCCGAGCGGGACGGCCATCATCGTGGTCGATGCCGGCGCCGAGAACACCATCGTGGTGGCACCCGGCGCCAACGGGCACCTGACGCTGACGGAGCCGGCCGTGCGCGCCGTCGTCGCCGACTGTGATGTGATGCTGACTCAGCTGGAGATCCCGGTAGCGACGGCCGTGGCGGCGGCAACCGAAGCCCGCGCGGCCGGGGCTGTCGTCATGGTCAATGCCTCACCGGCCGGCCGGGATCCCGAAGATCAAGGCCCGTTGGCCGAATTGGCCGCCCTGGCCGACGTCGTGATCACCAACGAATCCGAGGCCGGCGAATGGTCCTGGCGGCCAGCCCACTTCGTGGTTACCCTGGGTGCGCGCGGCGCCCGGTACGTCGGCGCCGACGGCGAGTTTCAGGTGCCCGCCCCGGCGGTAACCGCGGTGGACACCACCGGTGCCGGTGACGTGTTCGCCGGCGTGCTGGCCGCCAATTGGCCGTGCCATGCTGATGCCAACCTGGCTTTGAACCCAGCTTTACCGGCCCAGCGGCTACGCGCCCTGCGGCGTGCCTGCGCCGCGGGCGCGCTGGCCACGCTGGTGCCCGGCGCCGGTGACTGCGCACCGGCCGCCGAAGCGATCGATGCAGCAGAAAGGAGCGGCCGATGAAAGCGGCGAGCGCGGCCGACGTCGCGGTGGTGCTGTGCGTGATTTTCGTTGTGCTCGGCTTCGGTTGGCGTACTTGGCTACAGCACCGGCGCACCGGATCGACCGGCTTTCGTGGCATCAGCGGTCCGATCGGCTCGCTGGAATGGATTGCCGGGGCTGGCTTCGTGATCGCGCTGGTGGTGGCGCTCAGTGCGCCAATCCTGGAGTGGGCCAATGTGGTCGAGCCCGTCGGCTTCCTGCGCGCTGTCTGGATCCAGGTCATCGGGATGGTGATCGCGACGGCCGGGATCGTGGCGACGGTCCATTCGCAGCTCGAGATGGGCGACGCCTGGCGAATCGGGGTGGACGAGCGGGAGACCACCCTTCTGGTGGACACCGGCGTGTTCGGGTGGGTACGCAATCCCATCTACACCGGCATGTTCGTGTTTGGCCTCGGGATCTCGTTGGTGACACCGAATCCCATTGCCTTGGCCGGGTTTGTCCTGCTCGTCGCCTCGATACAGCTGCAGGTCCGCCGTGTCGAGGAGCCGTATCTGTTGCAGAAGCACGGCGACGCCTATCGCGCCTACGCGGCCAGCGTGGGCCGATTCATCCCGCGGATCGGCCTAATTCATTAGCGGGACTCGCGACGAACGTCGTGGGTTATCGCCAACCCGTCACCGGCTTCCAGATCGGCCCCCGACTGGCTCATCACCACCCGGCTACGGCTCGGCGACAGCAGGACCGCCAGATGGTGATGGGGCGCGCCGGCCGCGAAGGCCAGGCGGTTGAGGCGCAGCAACGCGGACCCGATAGCCGTGTCAAGGAGCCGCGCGTTGCGCGGCCCCGCAATCTCTGCGGTGATCTCGTGTTGTATCCCGTCAACGGAAACGCCGGCATCCGAAAGTAATTGGTAGAGCGGCGCCCGCAGCAACGCGGGCTCGGTCAACGTGTCGGCAAGGTCGTTGGGCAGCCACGCCTCGCTGACAATCAGCGGCTCGCCGGTCCTGCGTTGCCGTCGCACCCGCACGATGTGCAGCAGCTCGCCGGAAGTCGCGAGCGCCTCGGCGATCGGCCGTGGCGGGCGTCGGGTGCCCAGTTCGACCACGTCGACCTCGGTCTCGAACTGGGTCTGTCGCAGCCCGTCCATGTACGAGCGGCCGGCCAACAACGCGTCCGTCGGCCCTGAGTCGTCGCGGTGCTCGCGCACGAAGGAACCGACGCCCTGCCGGCGCTCGATATAACCCTGTTCGGCCAGATCGGCCAGCGCGCGCCGCACGGTGATGCGGGACACCCCGAATTGGTCACACAGCGTCTGCTCGGTCGGCAACGCGTCGCCGGGGGCGATAACGCCCCGGTCTATCTCGTCGTGCAACACCAAGAAGAGTTGCCGGTGCAACGGCACCCCGGCGTCACTCGACAGCACGGTGATCAATGTTTCCAACCACCTCACTTGCGCGGTCCAGTTGCTTGTTATATGTATATAACAACAAGTCAACTAGCGCCAGAGCCGAGGGAGATCCGATGACTGCCGTCCATCGTCAGGCCGCCACCGACCCGGACGGGCCGACCGGACGACTGGCCAGCTGGGTCGCCGACCTGGCGCTCGACGACGTCCCGCAGCAGGTCGTGGAGCGGGCCAAGCACCTCCTGCTGGACGGCCTGGGGTGTGCACTGGTCGGCGCCCAATTGCCGTGGTCGCGCGTTGCCATCGACGGCGTCCTGGGCTTGGAGGGTCAGAGCTCAGAGGGTCGGGGCGACACCGTCGTGATAGGCACCGGACACACCACCAGCGCACCCGCAGCCGCGGTACTCAACGGAACCTTCATTCAGGGCTTCGAGCTCGACGACTTCCACCCGCTCGCGCCGCTGCACAGCTGCTCGCTGCTCATTCCGGCACTGCTGTCGACGGCAACGGTGCGGCCGGCATCTTCCACCGGCGCCGAACTGTTGCTCGGAGCGATCGCGGGCTTCGAAGTGGGACCGCGGGTCGGGTACACCCTGCACGGAACCCAGATGCTCGACCGTGGCTGGCATTCGGGGCCGGTCTTCGGCACTCATTCGGCGGCGATGGCGTCGGGCAAGCTGCGCGGTCTGCCGCCGGCACAGCTGGAGGATGCCCTGGGTTTGGCCGGCACCCAGTCGGCGGGGCTGATGGCAGCGCAGTACGAGGCGATGAGCAAGCGCATGCACCACGGTTTGGCGGCACGCAACGGCTTCTACGCCGCGGGGCTCGCCGCGGCCGGCTATACCGGCATCAAGCGGGTGTTCGAGCGTGAATATGGCGGATATCTCAGCGTTTTCGGTGAAGGCCACGATCCCGACGCGTCGCTGCTGACCGGCCAACTCGGCCAGCGGTGGGAGACCACCATCATCATGGTCAAGTCGTACGCCGCGATGGGCGGCCTGCACGGAGCGATCGACGCCGCCAGGCAATTGCGGCAATCCGTTGCGCCCGAAGATATTTCGATGGTCGAAATCACCGTGGGCGAGACAATCTACAAGCACGGCTGGTGGGTACCGGAGCGGCCGCTGACCGCGATCGGCGCCCAGATGAACATCGGGTACGCGACCGCGGCGGCGCTGCTCGACGGCAACGTGCTGCCCGAGCAGTTCACCCCGGCCCGGCTGGATTCCGACGACATCTGGTCGCTGATCGCGGCCACGTCGGTGCATCTCGAGGAATCGCTGGCGCGCGCAGATATCACCGAGCGGTTCCGCACCGATGTCGCGGTCACCACGCGTGAGGGCGCCGTGCATTGCGCTCGCGTCGCGGCGCCGCACGGAGCGCCCACCGATCCGGTCACCAACGCCGAACTCGTCGCGAAGTTCCACGCGCTGGCCGACCGGGTCACCGACCGCGCACGCGCCGACGCGATCGAACGGGCGGTGGTCGGCCTCGATGACCTTGACGACGTCGACTATCTGATAGACCTGCTCGCCGCGCCCGTCGCGGGCGCCTTGGACTAACCCCAGACTAACCCCAGACTGACCCCAGACTGACCCCAGACTGACCCCAGAAAGGAAAATATGGTTACCACCCCAGCCCGGCAGCGGCTGCGAGATCTGCTGGACACCCACGAACTCATCATTGCGCCAGGGGTTTTCGACGGCATCTCCGCGCAGCTAACCAAACGAACCGGCCACGTCGCGGCGTATATGACCGGCGCGGGCGTGGCGGCGTCCGGGTTCGGCTTGCCCGACATCGGGTTGGTCACCGCCTCCGAAATGGCGGACCGGGTCCGGATGATCGCCGGCGCGTTGGGCGATATCCCGCTCATCGCCGACGCCGACACCGGATATGGCGCGCCCATGAACGTGGTGCGTACCGTCCGTTACTACGACGCGGCCGGGGTGGCCGCGATCCAGTTGGAGGACCAGGTATTTCCCAAGCGGTGCGGCCATCTTCCGGACAAGCGGGTGGTCGACGCGGCGGTGTTCGAGCAGACGCTGGCGGCCGCGCTGGACGCCCGCTCGGATGACAACCTGCTGGTGGTGGCCCGCACCGACGCGCGCGCCCCGCTCGGACTGGACGCGGCGATCGAGCGGGCCAACCGGTACGCGCAAGCTGGTGCGGACGTCATCTTTGTCGAGGCGCCGCAGGACAGCGCCGAAATCGAGCGCATCGCAGCCGAAGTCGACGCTCCCCTGCTGATCAATCTGGTGGTCGGCGGGCTGACGCCGCTGGAATCGGCATCGCGATTGCAGGAGCTGGGTTATGCGATCGCGATCCATCCCAGCAACCTGCTGATGCGGGCGACATTCGGCATGCTGCAGAGCCTCTGCGAGCTCAACGGGACCGACATCGCCGCTCATGCGCCCACTAGCGTCGCCGACTTCTTTAACTTGATGGGCATGGCGGAGTGGCTGGCTCTCGACGACAAGTACGCACACATCCAGGACGCCTCATGAGCATGACCATCATCGAAAAGATCTTCGCGGGCAAGGCGGGTCTGGACTCGGTGGCGCCCGGTGACACCGTCGTGGTGGACGTCGACATGACCGTTTTGATCGATCTGCAGTTCGCCACGATGTGGATTGCGCCCAGCCGGATCCACGACCCAGACAAGCTGGCCGTCGTCATGGACCACGCCGTGCCCGCACCCACCATCAAGGACGCCACGGGCGGTGTCCATGCCCGAAAATTCGTCGCCGACTTCGGCATCCAACGTTTCTATGACGTCGGCCGGCACGGCATCTGTCACCAGGTCATCGCCGAGAACGGGCTGGCCCGCCCGGGAGAAATACTGGCCTGCACCGACTCCCATACCTGCGCGGCCGGCGCCTACAACACCGCCGCCCGAGGGCTGGGGCCCGCCGAGGTGTACTCGATCATGTGCACCGGAACCACCTGGTTCCAGGTCGCGCCGACCATCCGCTACGAACTCGTCGGCGTCAAGCCAGACACGGTGAGCGGCAAAGACATCTTCCTGCACATCGCCAACGAGTACGGCGACGCGGCCAACCTGAACCTGGAATTCGGCGGACCCGGCCTGGCCGGCATCCCGATGCACGATCGGCGCACCATTGCAACCCAAGGCGCCGAAGTCTCGGCCGATTTCAGCACTTTCGAAGCCGACGACGTGTTGACCCGTTTCCTCGACGACGCCGGCGTGACCGGATACACCGCGGCCGCACCGGATCCCGACGCCGCCTACCGCGAGGTCCGGCCCGTCGACCTGGCGGCGCTGGAACCCTATGTGGCCCGGCCCGGGACCGTCAGCCGCAATGGGCTGCCCGTGTCACAGTTGGGCAGGCAGAAGGTGGACCAGGCGTTCATCGGCTCGTGCGCGAACGGCCAGCTCGAGGACCTCGAGATCGCCGCACAAGTGCTGCGCGGCAAGACGGTGGCCCCGGGCGTGCGGCTGCTGGTCACGCCCGCGTCGCAGGCGGTGTACCGGGATGCCATGCGGCTGGGCTACTTACAGGACATCGCCGACGCCGGTGGCGTCATCACCAACTCCACCTGCGGCGCCTGTTTCGGCTACCACATGGGCGTGGTGGGACCCGGCGAGGTGTGCATCACGTCCAGCACCCGCAATTTCACCGGCCGGATGGGCAGCACCGAGGCCGAGATCTTCATGGCCTCACCCGCAACCGTGGCCGCCTCTGCCATCACCGGTTACATCACCGACCCAAGGAGCGTGCCGGCATGACGGTCGTGTCGCTCAAGTTTCAAGGCAAAGTCTGGGTGTTCGGCGACGACCTGAACACCGACGCGATGTACCCGGCCTTCGCGATGAAGATGGACCCGCCGGAGGCCGCCAAGCACGTCTTCTACGAGGTCCGCCCCGGCTGGACCGAACAGGTGGCGCCGGGTGACATCGTGCTGGCCGGCAAGAACTTCGGGCTCGGATCGTCGCGCCCGGTTGCCTCGCTGTTCGTCGAGCTGGGCGTGGCCGGGCTGGTCGCCAAGGAATTCAACTCGCTGTTTTTCCGCAATGCCGTCAACGCCGGCCTGCCCGCAATGACCGTACCCAACGCCACCGAGGTGTTCGCCGACGGCGACACCGGAACCTTCGATCTCACCGAAGGCACGTGGCGCAACGACAGCACCGGAGCGTCGGGGACGGTGCCCAAGCTGCCCGACCTGATTCTCGACATCATCGAAAGCGGCGGCGTCATGCCCCGGCTGGCAGCCCAGGGCTACCTGCCGGCCGAGCTCGGCGACCTGCTGCGCTCCAGCTCGGTCGCGATGCGCGGCGCCGGGAGCGGCGCGTGACGGCAGCGGGTTTCGATTCGCGAGCGTAACGCCACTGCGAAAATTTCGAGCGCCTCTTCGCAGTGTCGTTACGCTCGCGGCAATCTCCTAATCCTCCGGGATCTCACGCTCGATCTCGTCGAGCCAAATGCGTGCCGACATGTCCGATGGGGCGCGCCAATCCCCGCGCGGCGACAATGCGCCTCCGTGGGACACCTTGGGGCCGTTGGGCAATGCCGATCGCTTGAACTGGCTGAATGAGTAGAACCGCTGCACGAAGATTTGCAGCCAGTGCCGAATGTCCTTGAGTGAGTACGACGGTCGCTTGCACTCGGGGAACCCCGGTGGCCAGTTGCCGCGTTTGGGATCGCTCCACGCGTGCCAGGCCAGGAACGCGATCTTCGACGGCCGGAATCCGTAGCGCAGCACATGGAACAGCGAGAAGTCCTGCAGCGCAAACGGTCCGACCTTCGCCTCGCTGCTCTGCAGCTCCTCTTCCTCACCGCTCGGAACAAGCTCCGGCGTGATCTCCGTGTCGAGCACCGACTCCAGCACCTCGTCCACCCGCGATTCGAATTGCCCCGACGAGATGACCCAGCGGATCAGGTGCTGGATCAGCGTCTTGGGCACGCCGGCGTTGACGTTGTAGTGCGACATCTGGTCACCGACACCGTATGTCGACCAGCCCAGCCCCAGCTCCGACAGGTCGCCAGTGCCTAGCACGATGCCGCCGCGCTGGTTGGCCAGCCGGAAGAGGTAGTCCGTGCGCAGGCCGGCCTGCACGTTTTCGAAAGTGACGTCGTAGACCTTCTCGCCGCGCGCGAACGGGTGATCCATCTCCTTGAACATGAGCATCGCGGTGTCGCGGATGTCGATTTCGGCGAAGGTGACACCGAGCGCATGGCAAAGCTCGATCGCATTCCGTTTGGTGCGCTCTCCGGTGGCGAATCCGGGCAACGTGAACGCCAGAATGTCGCAGCGCGGCCGGCCTTCCCGATCCATCGCGCGGGCGGCGACGATCAGCGCATGTGTCGAGTCCAGTCCGCCGGAAACCCCGATGACTACCTTCGGATAGTTCAGCGCGCGCAACCGCTGTTCCAGCCCGGAGACCTGGATGTTGTAGGCCTCATAGCAATCCTGTTGCAGCCGTTGCGGATCGGCCGGTACGAACGGGAACCGCTCGATACTGCGGATCAGTCCGATGTCGTCGGCCGGCGGGTCAAGCCCGAACTCGATGCGCCGGAACGACTCCGCCACCGTCCGGTGGTGGCGCCGGTTGTCGTCGAATGTCCCCATCCGCAGCCGCTCCGCGCGAAGCAGCTCGGTGTCGACGTCGGCGACCGAGCGCCGCTCTCCCTTGGGGAAACGCTCGGACTCGGCGAGCAGGACGCCGTTCTCCCAGATCATGGTCTGGCCGTCCCAGGCCAGGTCGGTCGTCGACTCACCCTCCCCGGCGGCCGCGTAGACGTAGGCGGCCAGACACCGCGACGACGCCGACCGGGCCAGCAGGCGACGGTCCTCCGCGCGACCGATGGTGATCGGACTGCCGGACAGGTTGGCCAGTACCGTCGCGCCCGCCAACGCCGCCTCGGCACTGGGCGGCACCGGCACGAACATGTCCTCGCAGATTTCGACGTGCAACACAAAGCCCGGCAGGTCGGACGCGGCGAACAGCAGGTCGGGGCCGAACGGGGCCTGCATGTCGCGGATGCGGATGACGCCGCGCTCGTCGTCGCCGGGTGCGAGTTGACGGCGCTCGTAGAACTCCCGGTAGGTCGGCAGGTACGACTTGGGCGCCACACCGAGGATCGCGCCGCGATGAATGACGACCGCGGTGTTGTAGATGCGGTGCCGGTAGCGCAGCGGGGCCCCGACGACCAGAACCGGCAGCAGATCGGCGGAGGAGGCGACGACGTCGAGGACGGCATCCTCGACGGCGTCGAGCAGCAGGTCTTGCAGCACGATGTCCTCGATGGAGTACCCGGACAGCGTCAGCTCCGGGAAGACAGCCAGGGCGACGCCGTCGTCGTGGCACTCGCGGGCCAACCGCAAGACCGACGCGGCATTGGCCGCCGGGTCACCGATCGCGGAGTGATGGGTGCACGCGGCGACCCGGATAAAACCCTGGCTGTAGGCGTTATAGAAGTCCATCGTTCTTCCATTCTCGCCCGGCGGGTGTCGACGCCGGACCGTCGGGTATCACCACAGCATGGCCGACACCGCTGTGTTAGTGGTCGACATCCTGAACACCTATCAGCATCCCGACGCCGAAGACCTGATACCCAATGTGGCCCGCATTCTCGAGCCGTTGGCCGAGTTGGTCCGACGGGCCCGCGAATCCGACGATGTCGACCTGGTGTACGTCAACGACAACTACGGCGATTTCAGCGCCGAGTTTTCCGACATCGTCCGCTCCGCGTGCAACGGCGCCCGGCCTGACCTGGTGGAACCGATCGTGCCGGAAGGGGAAAGCCGCCTGCTGACAAAGGTCCGCCACAGTGCGTTCTATGCGACACCGCTTGCTTATCTGCTCGGTCGCCTTGGCACCAAGCGGTTGATCGTGACCGGTCAGGTCACCGAGCAGTGCATCCTCTACAGCACACTCGACGCCTACGTGCGCCACTTTCCGGTCGTTATCCCGACGGATGCGGTGGCCCACATCGATGCCGACCTCGGCGCGGCGGCGCTCAGGATGATGGAGCGGAACATGTCCGCCGAGCTCACTGTCGCGGCGGACTGCCTGCCCTGACTACCCGGGCGCCGTACGTGGGGCCGTGAGGGTGCGCAGAATGCCGCTCCGCGCCTCCCGTCGCCGAGCGTCACGCTAGCGTGACGCCGCGTCGCGAGCGCCACGCTAGCGTGACGCTCGTGGGCGGTGCCCCCGCTCGTCGCGGCGTTTACCCTCGAATCGTGGACGCCCCCGAACTGGTTGCGCTGCTGGCCGGTCGCCAAGTCACGGTGCTGACGGGCGCGGGAATCTCCACCGACTCCGGCATCCCCGACTATCGGGGCCCCAACTCGCCGCCCAGCAATCCCATGACGATCGGCCAGTTCACGTCGGATCCCGTTTTCCGGCGGCGGTACTGGGCGCGTAACCACGTCGGCTGGCAACACATGGACCACACCCAGCCCAACGCGGGGCACCGGGCTCTGGCCGCGCTGGAGCGGGCGGGGGTGGTGACCGGCGTGGTCACGCAGAACGTGGACCTGCTGCACACCAAGGCCGGCAGCCGCAACGTGGTCAACCTGCACGGCACGTACGTGCAGGTGATCTGCCTGAGCTGTGGCTACACCATGAGCCGCGCGGCGCTGGCCGAACAGCTCGAAGCGCTCAACCCGGGATTCGTCGAGCGCGCCGAGGCCATCGGCGGGCTGGCCGTGGCTCCGGACGCCGACGCCGTCGTCGCCGATACCGCGTCGTTCCGCTACGTCGATTGTCCGCGCTGCGGCGGCATGCTTAAGCCCGATATCGTCTACTTCGGCGAAAGTGTTCCCAAAAATATTGTGGTCCAAGCATATTCACTGGTTGACCGGGCCGAGGCGCTGCTGGTCGCGGGATCGTCGCTGACGGTGTTCTCCGGCTACCGGTTCGTGCGGCACGCCACCTCGCTGGGCATCCCCATCGCCATCGTCAACCGCGGCCGCACCCGCGGCGACGACCTGGCCACCGTCAAGGTCGACGGCGGATGCTCGGAACTGCTTACGCTGCTCGCTGACGAGTTGTCGCCGATACCTGTGCGTTAGAAAAAGCAGGGCATGCTGCGGACGGCGTGGATGAAGTTGCCCGGCACGTATGTCGGATCGCCCGCCTGGATGTCCGGCAGCTGACGCAACAGCTCGCCGAAGATGGCGCGCAGCTGCGCGCGGGCCACGTGAGCTCCGAGGCAAAAGTGCACTCCGCCGCCGCCGAAGCCGACGTGGGGGTTGGGGCTGCGGCTCAGATCAAGACGCTCCGGATGGTCGAACACCTCGGTGTCCCAGTTGCCGGACGGGTAGAACATCACCACCTTCTCCCCCGCCAGGATGGTCTGGCCACACAGCTCGAAATCCGTTGCGGCCGTGCGCCGGAAGGTCATCACCGGGGTGGCCCAGCGGACAAACTCCTCGACCGCGGTGCCGATACGATCCTCGAAGGCCGCCATGAGCCAAGCCCGTTGATCTCCGAAGTCGGTGAGCGCCTTCATCGCATGGCTCGTGGTCTGGCGGGTGGTGTCATTAGCGGCCACGGACAGCAGCACGAAGAACGCCGCGATATCCGCGTCGGTCAGCCGATCCCCGTCCACTTCCGCGTTCACCAGGCTGCTGATCAGGTCATCGCCGGGCTGCGCCCGGCGCTCAGCCGCGAGCGCGAACGCCACCTGGTGCACATACACCTGGTTCTCGAACAAGACCTCCAGCGGGTTGCGGCCGTCCAGGTAGACCGAATCGGCCCACGACACCATCGCATCGGTCGCTTCGGACAGGTGCTCACGCTCGGATTCCGGGATCCCGACCATGTCCGACAAAGTGCGGATGGGCAATTCCTTGGCGCAGTGATCGACGAAATCGGCACCGCTGCCGGCCTCCCGCAGCTCTTCGACGATCTTCTTGGCGTTCGCCTGGATCGAGTCCTCGATTCGGCGGACCTGTCGCGGGGTGAACGCGGCGCTGACCAGCTTGCGCAGCTTGGTGTGCCGCGGCGGGTCCATCGCCAGGAAGGACTGCGACGCCTCGAGCAGCTCGACGGGGAAGCTCTCGAACATCACCCCCCGCCCCGACAGGAATATCTCGTTGTTGCGGCTGACCGCAACGATGTCGGCGCGACGGGTGATGGCCCAGTAACCGCGGTCGTCGGGATCCTGCATCATGGCGTCTTCCACCGGAGGATGCCAGCTCACCGGGCGCTCGGCCCGCAGCACCGCGAACGACTCTTCCCGCTGCGCCGCGGTCGTCGACCAGAAGGCGCGCGAGGACAGGTCGATCGGGTCGTAGGCGCGGCTGGTGCCGGGCATCCCTGCCATCGCTGTCATGTCAATCCTCCGTTGCTGATGACCCCTAGACTGGCATCGACGATATGCCTAGACATATTGTCTAGTCAATATGTCTAATTATGGGTTATGCTTGGCCAATGCCCCCAGTGCCGTCGGTAACCCGCAAGCCGCAGGTCACCCGCCAACAGCGGCGTGCGCAGCTGGAACGGCGGCTGCTGGACGCCACGGAACGGCTGATGCGGGACGGCGCCAGTTTCACCGAGCTCAGCGTGGACCGGCTGTCGACCGAGGCCGGCATTTCGCGCGCCAGCTTCTACATCTATTTCGAGCACAAAGGCCACCTGCTTCGCTGCCTTGCTCGGCAGGTTTTCGGCGATCTGGCCACCGACGCCGAACGCTGGTGGGGTGTGGCCTGGCGACACGATCCGGACGATGTCCGCGCGGCGTTGGCCGGCATCATCGAAAGCTATCGTCGCCACCAGCCGGTGCTGGTCGCCCTCAACGAGATGGCCGCCTATGACCCACCGACCACGCAGACCTACCGCGATCTGCTGACGGCCATCTCCGAACGCATGACCCGCGTCATCGAGGACGGCCAGGCCGACGGCTCAATCCGTGCTGAGCTGCCCGCGGCCACCACCGCCAGCGCGCTGGTGTGGATGGTGGAACGGGCTTGCCAGCAGAACCTTCCGGTCAAGCCGCGCGACTATGATGCGGAGCTGGCCACGACTTTAGCCGAAATCGTCTGGGGCGCACTGTATCTCAAAGGGGTTTCGGCATAGCCTACACCGCCTAAACCGCCTACACCGCGACCAGATCGTCGGCGTGCACCGCGGGCCGGCGCAGCTCGCCGGGCAGCTCGTTGGTCGACCGGCCCATCATGGTAGCGAGTTCGGTCGCGTCGTAGGTGACCACGCCGCGGGCCACCATGGTCGCGTCGGGTCCGCGCAATTCGACGACATCGCCGCCGTAGAACCGGCCGGACACCGCGGTGATCCCGGCGGCCAGCAGCGACCGCCGCTGCCGTATCACCGCACGCACCGCACCCTCGTCGAGAGTCAGCGAGCCCGCGGACTCGGCGGCATACCGCACCCAGAACTTGCGGGCCGACATCCGATCCGGCCGTGCGGCAAATACCGTGCCCACCGCGGCATCGGTGAGCGCGGTCGCGGCGTCGGTCGCGGCGGCCAGCAGCACCGGCACTCCGGCATCGGCGGCCAGCAGCGCCGACGACATCTTGGACGCCATTCCCCCGGTACCCAGGGAATTGCCGCGGCTCGCGACCACACCCTCCAGATCCGGCGGCCCGGCCACCTCAGCGATAAACCTCGGTGGTATCGGGCCCTTCGCTTTTCGCGGATCGGAGTCGTAGAGCCCGTCGATGTCGGACAGCAGCACCAGGGCTTCGGCACCGACCAAATGCGCCACCAGCGCCGAAAGCCGGTCGTTATCGCCGAACCGGATCTCGTTGGTCGCCACGGTGTCGTTCTCGTTGACGATCGCCACCGCATGCAGTGCCCGCAGCCGGTCCAGGGTGCGCTGGGCGTTGGTGTGCTGGGCCCGCATCGAGATATCGTGCGCGCTCAGCAACACCTGTCCCACCGTGCGGCCGTACCGGGAGAAGGCCGCGCTCCACGAGTTCACCAACGCGACCTGCCCGACGCTGGCCGCGGCCTGCTTGGTCGCCAGATCCTTTGGGCGATGCGACAATCCGAGCGGCTCGATGCCCGCGGCGATCGCTCCCGAGGACACAATGACGACGTCGGTCCCGGCCTTCATCCGCGCCTCTATCGCGTCGGCGAGGTCGGCCAGCCGGCTCGGGTCAAAAACCCCGGACGGCGAGGTCAGTCCGTTGGTCCCGACCTTGACGACGAGGCTGCGCGCGGTCCGGATGGCTTCCCGATGCGGACTGGTCATGAGGCTCCATCGTGTTCGGGACCGTGTTCGCGGCGGTGACGCCGGGCGGCCTTGCGCTCAGCGGCACCGATACGGTCGCTGCGTTCCAGCCGCGCATCGGTGCCCCGGCCGGACTGCGTGACCTGTTGCCCTGCCGGTGTTTGCGGCTCCCAGTCGAACGTCATCTCGCCGATGGTCACCGCGCATCCCGGTTCCGCACCCAGCCGTAGCAGTTCGTCCTCGACACCGAGGCGCGCCAGTCGGTCGGCCAGATAGCCGACCGCTTCGTCGTTGTCGAAGTTGGTCTGGCCGACCCAGCGCTCGGGGCGCGCGCCGGTGACGACAAACCCGCCGTGTCCGTCCGGCTGCACGCTGAACCCGCTGTCGTCGACCGGCACCGGACGAATCACCGGCCGTCGCGGCACCGTTTTCGGCCGCGCGGCGGTGTAGGCCTCGATCATCCGCCACAGACCAAAGATCAACGGCTGCAATCCTTCCCGGGTGACCGTCGACACCAGAAACACCGGCCAGCCGCGCTCGGCGGTGATGTCGTCCCGAACGAACTCGGCGAGCTCGCGCGCCTGAGGCACGTCGATCTTGTTGAGCACCACCGCCCGGGGCCGCTCGGCGAGGTCACCCAGCGTCGCGTCGCCCTGCAGTGTCGGGGTGTAGGCAGCGAGCTCAGCTTCCAGCGCGTCGATGTCGGAGATCGGGTCGCGGCCGGGCTCGTCGGTGGCGCAGTCCACGACATGCACCAGCACCGCGCACCGCTCGATGTGCCGCAGGAAATCCAGACCCAGGCCGCGGCCCGACGAAGCGCCCGGGATCAGACCGGGCACATCGGCGACCGTGAACGCGTGCTCGCCCGCCGAGACAACGCCCAGATTGGGAACCAGCGTGGTGAACGGGTAGTCGGCGATCTTGGGTTTGGCCGCCGAAATCACGGACACCAGCGACGACTTTCCCGCGGACGGGAAGCCGACGAGGCCGACGTCGGCGACGGTCTTGAGCTCCAAAGTCAGGTCCCGAGCCTGACCCTGTTCGCCGAGCAGCGCGAAGCCGGGGGCTTTGCGGGCCCGCGATGCGAGCGCGGCGTTGCCCAAGCCGCCGCGGCCGCCGGCGGCGGCTTCAAACCGGGTGCCCGCGCCGACCAGGTCGGCGAGCATCCTGCCGTTTTCGTCCAGAACGACGGTTCCGTCGGGGACGTTGACTTCCAGGTCCGCGCCGGCCGCGCCGTCGCGGTTGTTGCCCATCCCCTGTTTGCCTGACGGCGCGGTGATGTGCGGGCGGAAATGGAAGTCGAGCAGGGTGTGCACTTGAGGGTCGACGACGAGGACGATGCTGCCGCCGCGGCCGCCATTGCCGCCGTCGGGCCCGCCCAGCGGCTTGAACTTCTCCCGATGGACCGAGGCGCAACCATTACCGCCGGACCCCGCCCGCGCGTGGATGACGACGTGATCGACAAACCGAGGCATCGGCCTACGCAGTTAGGTGCATACCGCGACGCTCAGTCGGTGGTCTGCCCGGCCGCGACGATGTTGACCGTCTTGCGTCCGCGCTTGACGCCGAACTGGACGGCTCCGGCTTCCTTGGCGAACAGCGTGTCGTCGCCGCCGCGCCCGACGCCCGCGCCCGGATGGAACTTGGTGCCGCGCTGGCGGACCAGGATCTCGCCGGCCTTGACGACCTGGCCGCCGAACCGCTTGACGCCCAGCCGCTGAGCGTTTGAATCGCGGCCGTTGCGCGAGCTGGAAGCGCCCTTCTTGTGTGCCATGTCTGTCGCCTCCGCTACTTGATGCCAGTGACCTTCAGGACCGTCAGCTGCTGACGGTGTCCCTGCCGTTTGTGGTAGCCGGTCTTGCTCTTGAACTTGTGGATACGGATCTTGGGGCCCTTGGTGTGCTCGAGCACCTCGCCGGTCACGGCGACCTTGGCCAGCGCCTGGGTGTCGCTGGTGACTTTGGCGCCGTCGACGACCAGGGCCACCGGCAGCGACACCTTGGCTCCGGGCTCGGAGTCGAGCTTCTCGACCTTGACCACGTCTCCGACGGCGACCTTGTACTGCTTGCCGCCGGTCTTGACGATTGCGTAGGTCGCCATCGTGGTTGCACCTCTGTCTACTGTCGCGGGCACGCGGCAGCGGTGACTGCGCGTGCGGGTCTGGGTCGGGGGCTCGGCGCGCGGCGCCACCTGAGGCGCGACCGGGCCGTCCCGCTGTCGCCAGCCAGGTGGCCCGACGACAACTGTCCAAGGGTACGTGACCAGCGGCTACAGGGTCAAACCGCGGCATTGACGGCGGTCAGTCAGTTTGATGTCAGACGGACCCCACTACCGCGCCGACCGGCGGGCTTGTTTCAGCGGTGCCACGGGCACAGGTCGTTGATGGCGATCCCGACGATCTGGGTCGCCCCGTCTGGACCCAGCGCCGGGTTGTCCCGCAAGAACTGGCTCGCCATCTCCTGTGGACTGAGGCCTCGGTCCATCAGGCCACACATATCCAGGCCCTGATCCACCGCCACCTTGTTACCCCTGGCGTCGCTGTAGCCGGCCGCCGCGATATCTGCCTCGAACGCACGCAGACCGCAGTCCGGAACCGGCTGCGCTCCAGACCCTTGGAAGCATCCCGGTGGCGGATCGGCGTTCGCGTCAGGGACGGCAACCAAAGGTGCGGCCGCCAGGACGGCGGCACCAACTATCGCAACCTTTCGCGGCGCGCCGACAGCGTTGGAACAACGTCTCCAGGCCGGCCAGATGATGCCAGCACCCATTGCCATTTCCATGGCCCCCTAGCGAGGAACGATGTGGTCAACTCCCGGCCGGTTATCCTCCCGGCCCGCCGAAAACAGTAGCGTAGTCCGGTGAAATCGCCCCGCATTTCGAAAAGTCAGGCGGGTGCCGCTAGCCGGGCCGATCCGCTTGATCGCTGGCCCCGATGGAGAAACGTTCGGGGTTCAACTGGAAAATCCAGTTGGTCATATGGTGAATCTGCTGATCTCGGTGTGGTGGTGCCAGGTTCTCAGGGCATTGCCGCGCAACATAGCTCCGCGCATGTTCTCTGCCCGCATACGGCCAAAGGCCCCTAATGTGTCAGCGACCGAGCCGCTCGTACTCGGCGGGGGCTTCTCAGGTGCGCGAAGCGCTTCGGCACTAGTCCACACCTTCAGGCCATGTGTCGGCATGCCACCGCGGCGCTGGTGCCCCAGAGCGGTGTTCAACGGTGGTGTGCCGCATCGTCAACCATTCATCTCATCTTTGAGTGGAACGGCGTCGCTCTCATCGTCACCACTCGCTAAGAGATACGACGGCTTCCGATAGAACGTTAACCGAAGACCCTTGCGATACTTGGCAACACGGTCGACTATCTGAAGATAGTTGAAGAGTGCCGGCGCAATCCCAGATAGGTTTTCCGACTTGTCAAGGTGGCCGCGCTGATACTCCACATATATCAGCTCGAATGTGTCCAATCCTCCGTGTTCCTCGATGAGAGCGATCAGATGGATGAGGTCAGAGGCGAGATATGTTGACAGGTTGAGGAGTTCGCGGTTCAATTGCCGTGCGCGAGTGGCGTAAGAGTAGATGGCGTCCATCACGGTGGCGCCGAGCGGATTCACGTTCGTTAGCGGGAGTAAATCGGCGGGCGTCTGTGGTGTGATCTTTCCACACACCTCCTTGACGTTCGCCAGCGTACATTCACGGTCTGCGTCGAAACCTGCTGCCTTATTGAGCGTTTGCATGAGGCCCGTTGCCTGGGCAACCACGCGAGCGACAGGTCCGATGTGGCGATAGATGTTCTGGCGATCGCGTCGGAGCGGGAGCCTCACGTTAAGCAGATAGAACATGAACGCTCCGGTATAGGCGATGGCGATGTCATAACACAGCATGCCTAGACGTGCGCCTCCGCGAAACGCCTCAGAAACATTGGCCAGGACTACATGCTGAAGCACCGCGTACACCAATGCGATTGCCAGCAATGCCCAAAGCGACCTGTTGAGCCGGCGTTCAAAGCGGCTCAGATACTTCGCCTGGTTCCAGCCTTGATACCAGCCAGACAGTCTCTCCGTTACCTTCATGCGGGCTATCATCCCGCTGTACGCCAATTGCCGGATGACGCCACGCAAGACGGCCTGCGGGCTTTGAACGGCTTACCCACCCAACCGCGTTGGCATGCCGCCGTGAAGTTGAAGCGGACGTTGTTGCAGGAGGGTTTGGCCGATGCGTCGCCGGACCTGATGCGCAACTTGTTGGCGACGATGATCAACGCGCTGCTCAGCGTGGATGCCGATGCGGTGTGTAGTGCCGAGTACGGCCGGCCCAGCCCGAATCGGACCAACTCGCGTAACGGCTACCGGCACCGCGACCTGGACACCCGTGTCGGCACGATCGACGTGGCGATCCCCAAGCTACGCCAGGGCTCGTACTTCCCCGAATGGCTGCTGGAGCGCCGCAAACGCGCTGAGGCGGCATTGATCTCGGTGGTGGCGACCTGCTATCTGCTCGGGGTGTCCACGCGGCGGATGGACAAACTGGTGTCCACGTTGGGTATCACGAGCTTGAGTAAGTCCCAGGTCTCGCGGATGGCGGCAGACCTTGACGTACAAGTCGAAGCGTTTCGCACCCGCCCCCTGGGGGAGGCGGGACCGTTCACCTTCGTCGCGGCCGACGCGTTGACGATGAAAGTCCGCGAGGACGGGCGGGTGGTCAACGCTGTCGTGCTGGTGGCCACCGGCGTCAACGCCGACGGGCACCGCGAGGTCCTGGGCGTCAAAGTCGCCACCAGTGAGACCGGCCCGGCGTGGAACACCTTCTTCGCCGATCTGGTCGCCCGCGGGCTGCACGGCGTCAGGCTGGTCACCTCCGATGCCCACCGGGGCCTGGTCGAGGCGATCGCGGCGAACCTGCCCGGCGCAGCGTGGCAACGCTGCCGCACGCACTACGCCGCCAACTTGATGGAGGTGACCCCGAAAAGCTCCTGGGGATGGGTCAAAGCGCTGCTGCACTCGGTCTATGACCAGCCCGATGCCCAAGCGGTGCACGCCCAGTTCGACCGTGTCGTCGACGCGTTGGCCGATAAGCTGCCCGCGGTGGCCGAACACCTCGATGGTGCCCGCGCTGAGATACTGGCCTTCACCGCGTTCCCCAAGGAACTGTGGCGCCAAATCTGGTCGAATAATCCCAACGAACGCCTAAACCGCGAAGCTAATGCTGTCGTGAGCTTGACAGCGAGAAGATCGCTCCGACAGGACGCCAGGAGCGAGTTGAGATGCATTGCGAGTTGCGTGACGCGGGGCGGACGATCCTGTTAGCTGCCGGCGCAGACTACGGCCAGGGACGGCAGGCACGCCAGGTTCTTCTTGACGCACTTGCCCATCGCGAGCCTTCGGTCGTCATAACCCGATCTCGTCGCAGATCGGCGGGATGATGGTCAAGTTGCCGCGAGGCGTGCAGAAACGGGGCCGCGGGGGTGGCGGAACCCTTCGCTTTTGTCCGGCCGTACCCTCAGGGCCACCGCTTGCGAAATACTTGCGTCTGCTTGGCTCCCGATCCGGTCGCAAAATGTCTTCGGCAAGCGGTGGCAGTCGCTGTTGCTCGTGCACTTCGAGCACGAGCCCCGGCAGGCATCAGGACCGCGCTGATTGCCCGGTGCGGGCGCAGGTCAGTCCAGGTGGATCGGTGGGCCGGCAGGCCGGCCCGCCGCGCGGCGCCGGCGCGGACGTCCGAAAGCCAACCCGGCATCGATTGCAACGCCGGCGCTGGCAGGTACCTCCGCGTTGTCCGGGCGGGTTTCGGAATCGGGGTCATCATCGTCGGAGTCGACGCCGGACGGGGAGTCGGAATCCTCGAGTTCGAGGTCATCGTCCAGGTCGAGGTCCTCGTCATCGTCGTCAAGGTCCTCGTCATCGAGGTCGTCCTCGTCGTCGGTGTCGTCGTCGAGCTCGTCGTCCTCTTCGGTGTCCTCGTCTTCGGTGTCTTCTTCTGAGTCTTCTTCAGAGTCCTCGAAGTCATCGGAGTCGGTGTCCTCCAGGTCAGCGGGACCCTCCGCTTCGACCTGCTCATCGATCGCGACGGTGAGTTCCTCAACGGCCTCGCCGGACTCCTCGTCATCGCGACCGGGCAGCGCGGACGAGCCCGCGGCCATCGCCTTGAACATCGGATGCTCCCCGGGCGCGTGCACAGGCACTTTGGCCACGACCGGCTCTTCGGAGCGGTTCTTCTTCGACCGCCTGCCGCGCCGACCGCCGGACTCGGACTTGCGCGCGGTCGCCGGGGCCGAATCGACCGGGTCACCATGAAGCAGGATTCCGCGGCCGCCGCAGTTCTGGCACGATGTCGAGAACGCCTCGATCAGCCCCGTTCCCAGCCGTTTGCGGGTCAGTTGCACCAGACCCAGCGAAGTCACCTCGGAGACCTGGTGGCGGGTGCGGTCGCGCGCCAGCGACTCGGTCAGCCGACGCAACACCAGATCGCGGTTGGACTCCAGCACCATGTCGATGAAGTCGATGACCACGATGCCGCCGATGTCGCGCAGCCGCAGCTGGCGCACGATCTCCTCGGCGGCCTCGAGATTGTTCTTGGTGACGGTCTGCTCGAGGTTTCCCCCGGATCCGGTGAACTTGCCGGTGTTGACGTCGATCACCGTCATCGCCTCGGTGCGGTCGATCACCAGGGTGCCGCCCGACGGCAGCCACACTTTGCGGTCCATGGCTTTGGCCAGTTGTTCGTCGATGCGGTGCACCGCGAACACATCCGGTCCGCTCTGGCCGTCCGGCCCAGTGGCGGGTTCGTATTTTGTGAGCTTGGAAACTAGTTCGGGAGCAACAGAATTCACATAGTCATTGATCGTGTTCCAGGCCGGGTCACCGGACACGACCAGGCCGGCGAAGTCCTCGTTGAACAGGTCACGGATGACCTTGACCAAGACGTCGGGTTCTTCGTACAGCGCCACCGCCGCACCGGCCGCCTTCTCCTTGGTCTCGGTGGCCTTGGCCTCAATTTGAGACCAGCGCTCCTGCAGCCGCGTGACGTCGGCCCGGATGTCCTGCCCTTTGACGCCTTCGGACGCGGTGCGGATGATCACCCCCGCCTCGGACGGCACCACCTCGCGCAGGATCTCCTTGAGCCGCTGGCGTTCGGTGTCGGGCAGCTTGCGGCTGATCCCGGTAGACGACGCACCGGGCACATAAACCAGATAGCGACCGGCCAGCGACACCTGCGTGGTCAGCCGTGCGCCCTTGTGCCCGACTGGGTCCTTACTGACCTGCACCACGACGTAGTCGCCGGGTTTGAGAGCCTGTTCGATCTTGCGGTCGGCCCCGCCCAGTCCCGCGGCTTCCCAATTGACTTCACCGGCGTAGAGCACGCCGTTGCGGCCCCGACCGATGTCGACGAACGCCGCCTCCATCGACGGCAGCACGTTCTGCACGATCCCCAGGTAGATGTTGCCCACCAAGGAAGCAGAGGACGCCGACGTCACGAAATGCTCGACGACGATGCCGTCCTCGAGCACCGCGATCTGGGTGTAACGGGCGCCCGGATGCGGCGGCTCGGCGCGGACCCGATCGCGCACCACCATCACCCGCTCGACGGCCTCGCGGCGGGCCAGGAATTCGGCCTCAGTCAACACCGGTGGGCGGCGCCGTCCGGCGTCACGCCCGTCACGGCGGCGTTGCCGCTTGGCCTCCAACCGGGTGGAGCCGTCAATGCCCTTGATCTCGGTGCTCGCCGCGCCGTTGGAGCCGTTCTCGGCCGCACCGGCCTTGCCCTGACGTGGCGCCCGCTCGTGCACCACGGTGTTCGGCGGATCGTCGGGCGACAGACCCTCGTCGTTGTCGTCACCCCCGCCCGACTTACGCCGCCGGCGCCGCCTGCGGCGCCGACTGGCCGCCTCGCCGGAGCCGTTCTCTTCGTCGCCGTTCTCGGCCTCTTCGGAATCCTCGCCCTCGGCGTCCTCCGACTCGGCGGATTCCCCACCCTTCTGTTCGACCTCGTCGCCGTCACCCGCCTCACCCTGGCCGTCGGTTCCACCCTGTTCACCGCGGCCCCGGCCGCGACCCCGACGACCGCGACGCCGGCGCCGGCCGGCCGCCGGTCGATCGGCCTGATCTTCGTCGTCGTCGGCGTCGGAGTCGTCAGCCGATTCCACAGCTTCGTCGGCGCCATCGTCCTCATCGGCCTCTATCGGTTGCGGGGCAACGAACAGCGGCATGTAATGCGGCCGCTCTACGGCGGTCTCCAGGGGCTCCAGCATCAGCCGGGATTCGGGTTCGTCGGGCACCACAGGTGCCTCGGCCGCGTCGGGCGCAGGGGACACGGCGGCCGCGAACGGGGAGGTGGCCGGTACGGCCACGTCGGGTTGTTTTGCCAACAGCTCGCGTACCCGAACCGCGTCGTCGCGGTCAACAGTGGAATGCGCGCTGCGGATCCGTCCGTCCAGTGCGCTGAGCGCGTCCAGCACCCGCCGGCTGGTGGTGCCCAGCGTTCGTGCCAGCGAATGGACCCTCAGGCGGTCGGGCAGGTCCTCATGCTGTGTCGGCTCTTTTGCAGGTTCTGAAGTTGGGGCACCGTCTACCACGTATTCTCCTCAAGCCCCCGGGCGCGTCCTTGCGACGCGGCCACGCGAGGGCTTCGCTATGTGCCCGGGTCACTTCTCCCGGACTTGTAGTTGGTCTCGCCCCGAGGGGCCTCATGCAGAACCCGCTCGGCGCCGTGCTGAATGTCGGCCTGACATGCCGCGCCATATCGCGCGATGGCGATTGTCGCGCTTGTCTAAGTCTTCATCCGGGTGTCCGACGCCAGTACAGCGACGTTCACCCGCAATCATTATCCCATACCGCCGGGCGTGCCCACTCCCCGTTGGTCAGGAGACTTCCCGACGCGCTTCCAGACTCCCTGAGACCGCTCTGACCTGGACGTTAAGCACCGGGAAACCACAGCGCGATTTCGCGCTGTGCCGAATCCGCCGAATCGGACCCGTGTACCAAATTGAACTGAGTTTCCAGCCCGAAATCACCCCGGATCGTGCCGGGCGTGGCCTTCTCCACCGGGTCGGTGCCTCCGGCGAGTTGGCGGACCGCAGCGACGGCTCGCGGTCCCTCGACGATCGCCGCCACCACGGGTCCCGATGTGATGAACTCCAGCAACGACCCGAAGAAGGGTTTGCCTTCATGCTCGGCGTAATGCGCACTGGCCAGCTCCTCGCTGACCCGCCTGAGCTCCAACGTTGCGATGTTGAGACCTTTTTGCTCGATGCGGCTGATGATCTCGCCTATCAGCCGCCGCTCGACGCCGTCAGGCTTGATCAACACCAGGGTCCGTTCGGTCACGGCGGACAGCGTACCCAACCACCTCAGTCCGGCCTCCAGTCCAGCCCTGGAACGCCCTTAGTCCCCCTCAATCCCCCCTAGTACCCCCTAGTACCGGGCTGATTTTTCGCGAGTGTAACGCCAGTGCGAAAAAACTCGAGAGATCTCGCAGTGGCGTTACGCTCGCGCGGAAAAAGATCAGCGGAGTCTTAGTCCGGGGAAGCCTGGTCGTCTTGCTGCCCGAATTCCTGTTGCTGCCCGAATTCCTGTCGGCGCCGGACCTCGGCACGCAAGTAGACGATCAGGATCCACAATGCGGCGAACAGCGCACCGATGAATCCCACCCCCGGGTAAAGCACGAAACCGGCGAGCGGAATCAACTGCACGCCCAGGTTCACCCAGATCGCCCAGGGCCTGCGCTGCAGCGCGGCAAGCACGATCAACAGCACCGCCAGCCCGATGAGATAGCCCAGCGATACCGGAGTCAGTCCACCGCCGACCGCGCCCACCACCGGTATCGCCAGCAGCACCACGATCGCCTCCAGGACCAGCGTCGCGGCCATCACGGCGGCGAAACTCTTCCACGGGTCAACCGGCGGCGACGGGCTCTGGTCACTCTTTCCGAGGTCACTCATTCCGGATCACGACCAAACAAGCTACGAGCGGCCCCGGCGGTGACAACCGAGCCTGTGATGACAATTCCGGTGCCCGAAAACGCTCCCGAAAACGACGAGGCTTCCCCGTCCGCCACTGCGTCGTCGACGAGTGCGGTTGCCACGTCGATAGCGTCACGCAGGTTCTCGGCGGTAATCACCCGGTCGGGTCCGAAACGCTCAGTTGCCGTCAACGCCAGCGACTCGACATCCAGCGCCCGCGGCGACCCGTTGTGGGTCACAACCACGGCATCGAACACCGGCTCCAGCGCCGCGAGGATGCCGTCCACATCCTTGTCGGCCAGCACGCTGAGCACCCCGATCAGGGTTCGGAAATCGAACTCGCCAGCCAGCGTCTGCGCCAGCGCGGCCGCCCCGGCGGGATTGTGCGCGGCATCGATGAACACCGTCGGTGCGCTGCGCATGCGCTCCAGCCGGCCGGGACTCGTGACGGCGGCGAAACCGGCCCGGACAGCCTCGACGTCGAGTTGACGCTGCGCGCCGGCGCCGAAAAACGCCTCGACCGCCGCGAGTGCGAGCACCGCGTTGTGCGCCTGGTGTTCGCCATGCAGCGGCAGATAGACATCCGAGTACACCCCGCCAAGACCCTGCAGCTGCAGCACTTGCCCGCCGATCGCGACCTGGCGACCCAAAACCGCGAACTCCGAATCCTCCCGGGCGACCGCGGCGTCGGCGCGCACGGACTCCGACAGCAACACTTCCATCGCCGCCGGCAGCTGACGCCCGATGACGGCCACGGTGTCCGGTGCACCCTGGGGGGCTCGCGTGATGACGCCCGCCTTCTCGCCGGCGATCCCGGCGATGTCGTGACCGAGGTATTCGACGTGGTCGACGCTGATCGGGGTGATGACCGCCACCGGGGCGTTGATCACATTGGTGGCATCCCATCGCCCGCCGAGGCCCACCTCGACGACCGCGATGTCGACGGGCGCATCCGCGAATGCGGCGAACGCCATCGCGGTGACGACCTCGAACTTGCTCATCGCCGGCCCACCGGCGGACTGCGACTGCGCATCGATCATCTGCACGAAGGGCTCGATCTCCCGGTAGGTCGCCACGTACTGCGCCGGGCTGATCGGCCTGGAGTCGATCGCGATGCGCTCGACCGCCGACTGCAGGTGGGGGCTGGTGGTTCGGCCGGTGCGCATCTGCAGCGCCGTCAGCAGCGCGTCGACCATTCTCGCCACCGATGTTTTGCCGTTGGTGCCCGCGATGTGGATCGACGGGTAGCCCAGCTGCGGTGAGCCGAGCAGGTCCATCAGCGCGCTGATCCGGGTCAGGCTCGGCTCGATTTTGGTCTCCGGCCAGCGCTGATCCAGCAGGTGCTCGACCTGCAACAGGGACGCGATCTCGTCCGGTGTGGGTGCCACGCTGGTAGCCGGTCCCCAGTCGGGCGGCTCAGTCATTGCGGGTCATTGCAGCGCGGCCAGCCTGGCGGTGATCCGCTCGGTTTCCTCGTGCGCGACCCGCCGGCGATCGCGGATCTTGCCGACGACTGCCTCCGGGGCCTTGGCCAGAAAGTCCGCGTTGCCCAATTTGGCGGCGGTCGACGCCAGTTCCTTTTGCGCTGCTGCCAAGTCCTTTTCGAGGCGGCGCCGTTCGGCGGCCACATCGATGGTGCCTGAGGTGTCGAGTTCCACGACGACGGTGCCGCCACTCAGGCGCACCTCCAGCGACGCCGACGGCCGGAAATTCTCCTCCGGCGCGGTCAGCCAGGCCAGCGACGTCACGGCGCCCACCTGCGTGCCCAGATCGGAGGCTTCAACACCCGCCAATCGGGCCGGCACCTTCTGTTTGTCGGCCAGGCCCTGATCACTGCGGAACCGGCGGACCTCGGTCACCAGCTTCTGCATATCGTCAATCCGTTGCGCGGCAACCCGATCCAGTATTACCCCGGACGGTGTCGGCCAGTCGGCGACGACAAGCGACTCCCGCCCCGTCTCCCCCTTCGTCAAAGCCTGCCAGAGCGCCTCGGTAATGAACGGGATCACCGGGTGCAGCAACCGCAGCAGAGTGTCCAGCGTCGCGGCCAGCACGGCGGTGGTGTGCGTGCGCCCGTCGGCAAGCTGCGCCTTGGCCAATTCGACATACCAGTCGCAGAATTCGTCCCATGCGAAGTGGTATAGCGCCTCGCAGGCGCGGCTGAACTCGTAGCCGTCGAATGCCGAATCAACCTCGGCGCGAACCTCTTCCAGCCGCCCCAGGATCCACCGGTCGGCGTCGGTCAGATCCTGTTGGTCGGGCAGCGGCGCCAGCGCGGCACCGTTGAGCAGAGCGTAGCGGGTGGCGTTGAACAGCTTGGTACCGAAATTGCGCGACGCCCGGACCGCATCCTCGCCGACCGCGAGGTCGCCGCCGGGACTTGCGCCGCGGGCCAGCGTGAACCGAAGCGCGTCGGCCCCGAACTCCTCTACCCAGTCCAGTGGATCAATGACGTTGCCCTTGGACTTGCTCATCTTGCGGCCGGACTCGTCGCGGATCAGCCCGTGCAGAAACACGTTGGTGAACGGCACCTGCGAGCCGCGGCGGCCGCCCAGCGTGATCGCATCGTCGCCGCCGACGAAGGTGCCGAACATCATCATTCGCGCCACCCAGAAGAATAGGATATCGTAGCCTGTCACCAAAACGCTTGTCGGATAGAACTTTTCCAGCTCAGGAGTCCGGTCCGGCCAGCCCAGCGTGGAAAATGGCCACAGCGCCGACGAGAACCAGGTATCCAGTACGTCGGGGTCCTGCTCCCAACCGTCCGGGGGTGTTTCGTCTGGGCCGACACACACCTGCTCGCCGTTGGGGCCGTACCAAATCGGGATGCGGTGACCCCACCACAGCTGTCGCGAGATTGTCCAGTCGTGCATATCGTCAACCCAGGCGAACCAGCGCGGTTCCAGGCTGGAGGGGTGAATCACGGTGTCCCCGTTGCGTACCGCGTCGCCGGCCGCCTTGGCCAGCGATTCCACCCGGACCCACCACTGCAGCGACAGCCGGGGCTCGATGGGTTCGCCGCTGCGCTCCGAATGCCCGACGCTGTGCAGGTAGGGGCGTTTCTCCTCAACGATTCGGCCCTGCGCCGCCAGGGCTTCGCGCACCGCGACCCGGGCCTCGAAGCGGTCCATGCCGTCGAATTGTGTTCCGGTATCGGCGATCCGGCCCTTGGTGTTCATGACGGACGGCATCGGCAGCTGGTGGCGTTGCCCGATCTCGAAGTCGTTCGGATCGTGTGCGGGTGTGACTTTGACTGCGCCGGTGCCGAATTCGGGGTCGACGTGCGCGTCGGCGACGACGATCATCTGCCGGTCCACGAACGGATGCGGCAGGCTGGTGCCGACCAGGTGGCGGTAACGCTCGTCGTCGGGATGCACCGCGATGGCGGTGTCGCCCAGCATGGTCTCCACCCGGGTGGTGGCAACAACGATGTGCGGCTGCGAGTCGTCGAGCGAGCCGTACCTGAACGAGACCAACTCGCCCTCAACGTCCTGGTAGTTGACCTCGAGGTCGGAGATCGCCGTCTCGAGGATCGGTGACCAGTTGACCAGCCGCTCGGCCTGATAGATCAGCCCGGCGTCGTAGAGCCGCTTGAAGATCGTCCGCACCGCCCGCGACAGGCCCTCGTCCATGGTGAACCGATCGCGACTCCAGTCCACGCCGTCGCCGAGCCGGCGCATCTGGCCGCCGATCGCGCCGCCGGACTCGCGCTTCCAGTCCCACACCTTGTCGACGAACAGCTCGCGGCCGAAGTCCTCTTTGGTCTTGCCGTCGACCGCGAGCTGCTTTTCCACGACGCTCTGGGTGGCAATGCCGGCGTGGTCCATGCCCGGCTGCCACAGCACCTCGTAGCCCTGCATCCGCTTGCGGCGGGTCAGCGCGTCCATCATGGTGTGTTCCAGCGCATGGCCCATGTGCAGGCTGCCGGTCACGTTCGGCGGCGGCAGCACGATCGAATACGCGGGTTTGGTGCTGGCCGGGTCCGCGGTGAAGTAGCCGGCGTCCAGCCACTTCCGGTAGATCGCGCCCTCCATCGCGCCCGGGTCCCACGACTTGGGCAGGTTGGCGGCATTGACGTCCTCCCCGCAATTAATTGCGGGGATTCCCCGTGCTGACCGGCTGTCTCGATAGGCGCTCATGCGGCTATCGCCGTGGGCTGGTCGGTAGTGGAGGTTCGCGCCGAGCGGCTCTGTCGCTTCAATGCCCTGCGGGCCTTGATACGCGCCACTGACCTCCGCGAAGGCGGACGCCTGCGGCCTCGCCGCTTGGATACTGCTACGGCCGTACCTCGACGCCCATCAACGTCCTGATGGTGGAGCAACCAACCATCGTTGGCCGCCTCCAGATCCAGCCGGTCGAGACCATCAGCCCCCTGGCGCACATGCAGTCCCAGGAATGCCGAAAACAGGTCCCGATCACCTTCGATACCGCACTCACAACGGTGAACCCGTTGCCAGAGCGGCTTTTTCTTGCGGTTCCCGCACAAACAGGATTGCGACGGGGCAGTCGTCGTGGTGTTGAACTCATAGAGACGATCGCCGCCGGCGCTTTCAGCCTTGCGGCGCATCACCTCCACGAGCAACCCCGGTGCCCGGTCGCGCACACTGCGCGGGAAGTTCTTTTGCCACGCGAGGAAATCAAGCTTCTCGCACGCCATGTCGGCGCCGTGGCTGAACAACCTGTTGGCCAGCCCGCCGTGCAACGTCTTACGATGCTCGGCCAGACGGCGATGCTGCTCAGCCACACCCGTGGCTGCCCGACCCGCCGCGCGGGAACGCTGCCGCCAATCGCAACCACCGGTCTTGTGGGTGCCGTCGCAGCGGAAGCAGTCCGCCGACCCGGCACGGTGTTGGCGGTCCAGGTGACGCTGTCGTCTGCGTAACCGCACCGTGTTCAGGCGTAGCCGATCCGCTAGTGGCTCAATCCATCCCGTCCACGTTTTGTCGCTTCGTTGGACGGTGACCGCGATCTCGCTGGGTCCCAAACCGAACGACACCCGCCCATTACCGACCGGGTGGCGCCTGCTGGGATGCCCATCGCAGACCATTTGCATGCGGTAGGTGTCGCGCCCGTTGATCAGCGTGCGCACAATCCGGGTCGATAACACCTTGCCGGCCGCGATCAGCATCTCGATCTCAGCCAGCTCGGCCTGCTGCTCAGTGCCGCGGCGGCCCGTGCGCGCCGCCGCCGCGATCGCCACCACGAATCCCGCACCCCACTGCAACCCGATCAACCGGCCCGTCTCATCGGTCTTGGGTCGCAGCGCACCGTTGCCGTCCTTGGCCGCCAGCGAACGCAACCCACGCTTGGTCGACTTGAACCGCGGCTTACCTTTTTTACCGAAGTGCCACTGCTTGACCGCATCGAAAGCCCGCACCCCTACGTTCTGGGTCTCCTGGGCCGGCAAGTGTTCCCGCACCCACGATTTGCGCAGTGACGACGCGAACGACTGCGCGTCACTGGCGGTGAACCCATGGGCCACCCTCACCGCGTCGAACGCCGCCGCACGAGCGGCGCGTTCCTTTGGGGTGCGACGTAGCCATAACCGTGCGGCCTGCCACGCCGGATCAGACTTGATCGCACGACTACGTGCGATGAACTCTGCCAGCACCGCGTTGTACACCCGCGCTCCGGTGAAAAACCGTTTCTGCATGTCGCGGCACTGCCCTGGATTCGGGCGCAGCGGCCACCACCGCACATGGGTGGGCGCGTCCTTCGGACGCTTGCGCGCACGCGGCTCACCCACCGCCGGCAGCCCCGGCTGGGCGGCCGGTGTCGGTTCGATGCGGTAGTCGTTACCCATCTGCACAACACAACCGTAGAGGTGGCCACTGACACCCCAGACCTACCGACAAGCCCGACACAGCATGTCGCTGCTGCACGCCCACCTTGTTTTCGTGACGAAGTATCGGCGTCGGATCTTCACCGACCACATGTTGACTTTTCGCGAGCGCACCCTGCAATCGGTGCGCACCGAACTCGATGCCGAACTGGTGGAGTTCAACGGCGAAGCCGACCACGTCCACCTGCTTGTCGCCTACCCGCGCATAATGGCGATTTCCGTTCTGGTGCAGCGACTCAAAGGACGCACCGCTCACGCCGTACGACGCGAATACACCGGCGTCTGTGTCCGCGCCCACATGCGCGGACATCTGTGGTCCCCTTCCTACTTCCCCGTCTCCTGCGGAGACGCCCCGCCGTCGATCACCAAGCAATACATCGACGGACAAGCCCGCCCACGGTGAGCGCCGGGCCGCGCCCGGCGATAAATGGGATGGGCTTACCCCGGACTCAAGTCCGGGGCTTGCGCCCAAGAAAGTTCCGGTCATCCGGTCGATTCTAAGGCGCGTCGAACCACTCCAAAGATCGGCGCATGCTGACGAGCCGTCGGGCCGCGGCGTTAGCTGCGCCGATATGCCCAAAAGATCCGGTGCCGGGGGCGTTCACGGCTGCTCTGCGGAGCCGTCAAGGTGATGCCCCCGGTGGGTATGCCACCGGGGGCCATCAGGGTCTCCGGTCAGGGAATAGTTAGCATCTGGCCGGGGTGGATGAGGTCAGGATTGGGGATGCCGCTGGCGTCGGCGATCACCTGGTACTTGCTGCCGTCGCCGTAGAAGCGCTCCGCGATTGCCCACAGGGTGTCGCCGGACACGACGGTGTAAGTACGCGGCTCGGGTTCCGGAGCGGGCTCCGCGACCGGCTCTGCGACGGCTTCTTCGACGGGTTCTGCCGCGGCCTCTTCGGCGGCCGGCTCTGGGGCGGCCTCAGGCTCCGGCGGCGGCGGGGCGTCGGTCTCCGTCTTGGTCGACCAGGCCGGACCGTCGGCGGCGTAGAGCACCAGGTTGCGGTCGTCCTGCAGCACGAGCCTGACGTTCTTCTTGCCCTTGGTGTCGCTGTGCCAGACCGGCTTGTCCGCCGTGTAGAGGACGAAGTTGCCGTCGCCCTGCACCTCGGCGCGCACCACGTCCTGACCGTCGGTGGAGGTCGCCCATAACTCCGTGCCGCGGGAGGCCAGCACCAGGTTGCCGTCCTCCTGCAGGGTGAGGGTGTAGGCCCCGTTGTTGGAGACCAGCGATTCCCCGCGCACCAGCTTCTGGCCTTGAGTGAGTGTGTCTGACATGTAATTACCTCTCGTTATCCAGTTGGGCCGGCATACACCGGATGGACACGGTCGGTGCCCGACGGGCGGGCGCCTAACGATCTTGGTTGGGCCTGGGCATCCCCTTCCCGACGCAAATCGAAATCACCCGGAAACCGCGCGTGAATATTCAGCGCACACCCCGGATAAGGTGCGGCGCTGGCTATTTCTTGCCGCCGAGCAGGCCGCCCAGGATTTCTCCGAGTCCGCCGCCCTTGCCGCTGAGCACACTGCCGAGGATGCCGCCGAGTCCTTTGTCGCCCGAGGCACCGCTAAGGATGCTCCCCAGCACGTCCCCCAGGCCCCCGCCGGAAGCTTCTTCCTTCTTGGCTTCCGCTTCCCCGCCGCCGGTGAGCCGTTTACCGATGTATGCCAACACGATCGGGAGCACCACCGGCAACAGCTTCTTGATCAGGTCGCTGTCGCCGGCACCTCCCTTGGCCAGCGCCGCCGCCACCTGGTCGGTGTCATTGCCGCCGAAGAGCGTCGCGATCGCCTGGTGCCCGTCGCCCTCGTCAACCTGGCCGACACCGCCGCCGGCGTCGAGCAGTCCGCGAGCGGCTTGGGCATTGGCGGCGGATGCGATCTTGCTGGCGTGCTCGGGATCCTCCGAGTTGTGCTGCAGCCCGCCGACCAGCGCCGGCACCAAGGTGCGAATGGCGCTGTCGACCTCGCCTTCGTCGACACCGAGCTGGCTCGCGATTCCAGACGTCGGAATTTGGGCGTAAATATCGTCAAGACCGGACATCGATGTCCACCTTCATCGCTGGTAGGTAAAGGCAAGTCGATTACGACACTAGTCTGGCGCGATCCCGACCAACAGACTTTCCTGCGGCGCAGATCAATTCAACCGTTCGGTCTGCAGCGTCACCCCGGCGGCCGGGAGCCGCGACAGCAACGCGTCGCCCATCGCGGCCGCGGGCGTCAGCACTCCCCGCAGGTCCGAGAGCTTGTCGCGGTCCAGTGCGAGCGCAAGCCCACACTCCCCCAGCAGCACCGAAGTCGCCTTGTAACCCGGGTCGCCCTGCTGCCCGAAGGTCGCCATGTAGCGGGCGCCGGCGGCCGTGGTGGTGTAGGTCTCGATCCGGTAGTGACCGCGCTCGCGAGTGGCCGCGCTGGGGCCGGTGCCCGGCTTCGGCACCACCCGCTCTACCAGCCGACGCGGCAGCAGCCGGAAATAGCGACCGCCCAACCCCAACATCGCGTTGAGGCCCCCGGTGAGGACGGCCGACGCGGCCGGGGACACCACCGAGGCGCCCAGGCTCATGGTTTCGCTGTAGCGGAACCGCCTGCCGTAGGCCCAGTCCATCAACGCATTGCTGCGCCTCACGATTCGGACGTTGTAGGGCGCCATGACGAACCCCGCGGTCCAGACACCCGCCAGTTCCGGCGCGATGTCGCGACCACGGCCCCACGATAAGTCGGGCTGTTGGCCAAGCTCAGGTTCGGCGCCGCGGTCGGTGCTCAACGTGTACGGGTCGGTGAACTGGCGTCGTGCGTCCGGGTCGCTCGAGGCGGTGTGCAGCACTTCCAACAGCGACGCGATGGTGCCCCCGGAGAACCCGCCCCGGAAGGAGCGCACCACGTAGTTGGTGTCGGTGAGCTCGCCTGCCCCGTCGTCTCGAGCCGTCCGGTACAGCGCGTACACGCTCATATCCGAAGGGATGGAATCAAAGCCGCACGCGTGCACGATGCGGGCGCCGGTGTCGGCGGCCTGCTTGTGGTGCAGGTCGATGCAGTTGCGTACGAACATCGCCTCGCCGGTCAGGTCGGCGTAATCCGTGCCCGCCGCGGCGCAGGCGGCCACCAGCGGCAAGCCGTAGCGCGTGTAGGGCCCGACCGTGGTGATGACGACTTGTGTCCGGGCGGCCATCTCATTCAGCGTCGACGGCGATGCCGCGTCGGCGGCCAGCACCGGCCAGGATTGCGCGGGCTCCCCCAGAGTGTTGCGGACGGCGAGCAGTCGCTCGGTTGACCTGCCCGCCAGCGCGATGCGCGCGCCCCGACCGGCCCGGGCCAGGTATTCGGCGGTCAGTTTCCCCACGAAGCCGGTCGCGCCGTACAGCACGATGTCGAATTCGCGCGGGATTGCGGTCACGCGCCCGACGCTACTCCTGGGCTGATTGGCCCCCTGCTCAGCGGCCGTTACGGCTAGGTTCGCCTCATGGCGCAACAGATCGTCGTAATCGGGGCCGGCATCGCGGGTCTCGCAAGTGCGGTGGCGCTGCAGCGGCAGGGCCACGACGTCAGCGTCATCGAATCGCGCACCGACACCTCGACTGGCGCCGCCATCACTATCTGGCCCAACGCGCTGGCGGCGCTGGACGAGATCGGCCTGGGTGACGCGGTCCGTGACGCCGGCGGCCGGATGACGGCGGGTGCAATGCGCTGGCACGACGGCTCATGGCTGCGCCGCCCGGGAACCGAGACATGGGTCAGCGTGCTCGGCGAGCCGCTGGCGGTCGTGCAGCGCTCGGCGCTGCGCGACATCCTCACCGGCGCATTGCGCCCGGGCACGATCGAGTACAGGGTGAAGGCCGACGGGCTGGTTGCCAGCGCCGATGGGGTGCGGATCCGGTTGGCGGACGCCACGGTCCGCCGGACGGCCGCGTTGATCGGCGCTGATGGCATTGGCTCGACGGTGGCCCATCACCTCAACGGCCCGCTGACCCTCCGCTATACCGGCTATACCGCGTGGCGCGGTATCGCGACCTGTGGCATGGACTCCGAATTGGGCGGCCAGACACTCGGGCCCGGTGTGGAAGTCGGCCACATCCCGATGGGGCCGGATCGCACGTATTGGTTCACCACTCAACGCGCGCCCGAGGGACAGCTGTCGCCCGAAGGGGAGTTGCCCTATCTACGGGCCAAGCTGGCCGGGTGGCCCGAACCCATCCCCAGCTTGCTGGCAGCGACCGCGCCCGCCGACGTATTGCGAAACGACCTCTACGACCGCAGCCCCGCCCGGTCCTGCGCACAAGGGGCCGTGGTGCTGGTCGGCGACGCGGCTCATCCGATGCGCCCGCATTTGGGCCAGGGCGGCTGCCAGGGGCTGGAGGACGCCGCGATCCTGGCCGCCTTTGTCGAACGGGCCGCCGACCTGCCCATCGCCTTCGAGCGGTTCGCAACCTTCCGTCGGCCACGGACCACGGCGGTGGTCCGCACGGCGGCATTTGTCGGCCGCCTGATCAATCTGCGCCCGGCGTTTCTCAGCGCCGTCGCCAGCCATCTCGCGGCCCGGGTCCCCGAGGCGCTGCTACACCGGCAGCTGGCCGCGGTGGCGGGACGGTCGGCGTTCGCCCTGCCGTCCGACCTCAAGTAGGTCAGCCGTCGCTCGAGCCTGAAACGGCCCGCAGACGAGAAATGCCGGGCCCGAAGGCCCGGCACTCTCGATATTCCGCTAAGTGCGACCGTTGGTCAGCCGCGCCGGCCACAGACCGGCCAGGCGCCGATGCCCTGCGAGTGCAGGACGTTCTCGGCCACCCGAATCTGCTCCTCACGGCTCGCGCCGTTCGCGGACCCCGAGCCACCGTTGGCCCGCCAGGTGCCGGCGGTGAACTGCAGGCCGCCGGAGAACCCGTTACCGGTGCTGATCGCCCAGTTACCACCGGACTCGCACTGTGCGATCGCATCCCAGTTGACGCTGTACACCTTGCGAACCGGCGGCTCCTCGACGGGCGGTCCCGCGGGCGGCGGAGGAACGTTGGGGTCAAAGCCTGCTGGCTGCACCGGAGGGGCCGGGGGCGCGTCGATCGGCGCCAAGGCGTCCGGGGCCGGAGGCGGCAAGGGAGCACCCGGCGCCGGAGCGTTCGGGTCAAAGCCCGCCGGCTGCGGGGCCGGAGGCGGAGGCGGCACGGGAGCACCCGGCGCCGGAGCGTTCGGGTCAAAGCCCGCCGGCTGCGAGGCCGGAGGCGGAGGCGGCACGGGAGCACCCGGCGCCGGAGCGTTCGGGTCAAAGCCCGCCGGCTGCGGGGCCGGAGGCGGAGGCGGCACGGGAGCACCCGGCGCCGGAGCATTCGGGTCAAAGCCCGCCGGCTGCGCCGGAGGCGGCAAGGGAGCACCCGGCGCCGGAGCATTCGAGTCAAAGCCCGCCGGCTGCGGAGCCGGAGGCGCGGGGTCCGGGCCGGGCCCGGCCGGAGCCATGTTCGGGTCCGAGCCCACCACGTCCGCGTTAGCGGTAGCGGTGGTCGGCACGGTCATGAGCGTCCCTGTGATCGCAGCGACGAGGAGCGTCTTGCGGACGTTCTTCAAAATTATTCCTTTCGCGGTGCGCGCACCGAAGCCAGCCCACGGGTGTGGGCGGGGTCCGTTTTCCATGCCGAACGGCTTTGTTTAGGGACGTGCCGTCTCGTTCCGGCACGACAGCGGAGCTGCTGATCTGTCGGTGATCTCCTCCGGCGGTTGTCACCGCCGGCTGCGGCAGCTTTCGCCGTCCGCAGGCCCCCCTCACGCGCGGGTCCGTAAATTGAATTTTTCTAATGCCCGGTTCGGGCTACCTACGGACGGTACGAGAACCACATCCATTCGTCATCCCCGACACGCCGATATCTCGGTTCTATAACGGCCCGATCACGGCGGGATCGAAGAATTCTTCCTGCAGGTCAACTGTTGCTTTTCGGTACGCACCGACTCGTCGAGACGGCGGCGCAATCGTGATCCAAATCACGCACATTTTGTGACCTGAGACACGAATTTGCCCTTCGCAACTTCGGGTGTGTCGGACGCTGCCCTCGGCCTGGCAAGGCCGCCAGGCATGGGCACCGGGAGGCTCACATCCGGCCGATGCCCACTCGTATTGAGCCAACCGCGATCAGATATGGATTTATCCAAATATCAAGCGCTACAGCTATCTTCGCCGATTCCACCAATGGCTGCGCGACATCGCCCGCCCAGCCCCGGATGGACGCTCCCGCACCCCGCGTAGCCCACGAACCCACGAAATACATTCATTTTCAATGACTTTCGGCCCAGCGGCCGTCGAACATCCTTTCCCACCGGCACGGGCTTGAACAGATCGCGCGCTAGCCGGCGTCCCTGGGTGCAGTTTTCCGCGAATAAGTTTGCTGCAAACCAACATAAGCACGATGCTGTTCATCGTCCTGAATCTCAAAACGATTCGTTGGATTTGCGAAACCGGTGCTGCGCCAACAGATTACAGCCAGTTGGCGGAGTAGAATTGTACCAATTCTCTGTCGGCAGTCGGAAATATTCAGCGCTAATATCTGAACTGGTTGATCTGCAATTCAGAAATGGTCGATAGCTCGCAACAAATTAGGCCCGAAATTTGCGCGAAAGTGCAGCCGGAAATTGCTGAACGAGGCTTAGGATCCCGGCTCGACCAGGGCGCGCAGGTCAGCGGCGGTATTGACATTGGTCAGGAGCCCCGAATTCGACAGCACGATCCGCTGAGTGTCCGAAGCGTCAACCAATGCGCGCATCTTGCGTTCGCCGGCGGCCACCAGCGCATCGACCCGGTCGGCGAGATCGGTCCGATACACCGCGGACAGGTAGTGGTCCTGGCCGTCCCATGGCATAACCACTTCGGCGTCGGTCTCCACTGCTCGGCGGGCCAGATCATCGATCAATTCGACTGCCAGCAGTGGCATGTCGACGGCGCAGACGAACGCAAGCCGAGCACCCGCCTCCGCGGCGGCCCGCAATCCGCGCCCGGTCGCCGGGAGCGGCCCCAGCCCCCGTAACTCGTCGCGCATGACGCGAGCCTGCAACTCGGGCAACGGTTGGCCCGGGGCGGCCATCACGAAAACCGGCTCGCAGCGCTGCCCGACAATGGCGACCAAGTGCTCGACCATGGTGGTGCCTTGGGCGCCGGCAGATCCGGCGGGGCCGGAAAAGGGCGGCCCCAAAGGCAGGCTGGCTTTGTCGCGGCCCATCCGCCGCGATTCACCTCCGGCGAGTACGACCCCGGCCAGCGACACTGCGTCGGCCACGTCAGTCGACGGTCCAGGTGTCACGCCCGCGCAGCAACGATTGCAATGCGGCGGCGTCGGATGGCGTCGAGCTCTGTGCGGCGCTTACCTGGGAACGGGCCGCGTCATCGTAGGTGGGGCGGCTGATGTGGCGGAAGATGCCCAGCACGGTGTGGTCGAGGTTCTGATCCGACAGCCGTGACAGCGCGAAGGCGTAAGCCGCGTCGTCGGCGTGCGCATCGTGCACAACGATCTCGTCGACGGCCACGTCGGCGGTCTTGGCCACGTCGAGGCCGAAGCCGGACCTCACCACGCAGTATTCGCCGTTGGCGCCAAAGACAATTGGCTCGCCGTGGCGGACATTGATCACCCGCTCTTCGGCGCCCTCCTTGCGCAGCGCGTCGAACGAGCCGTCGTTGAAGATCGGGCAATCCTGCAGGATTTCCACCAGGGCGGCGCCGCGATGCTGGGCCGCGGCGCGCAGCACCTCGGTCAGCCCGTTGCGGTCGGAATCCAGTGCGCGTCCGACAAAGGTCGCCTCGGCGCCGAGCGCCAACGACACCGGGTTGAACGGGTGATCCAGCGAGCCCATCGGCGTCGACTTGGTGACCTTGCCGACCTCCGACGTCGGCGAATACTGGCCCTTGGTCAGACCGTAGATTCGGTTGTTGAACAGCAGGATCGTGAGGTTCACATTGCGTCGCAGCGCGTGGATCAGGTGGTTGCCACCGATCGACAGGGCGTCACCGTCGCCGGTGACCACCCACACCGACAGGTCCTCGCGGGCCAGCGCCAGTCCCGTCGCGATGGCCGGCGCGCGGCCGTGGATGGAGTGGAACCCGTAGGTCTCCAGGTAGTACGGGAACCGGCTGGAGCAACCGATGCCGCTGACGAACACGATGTTCTCGCGGCGCAGCCCGAGGTCGGGCAGGAAGTTGCGGATGGTGTTGAGGATGACGTAGTCACCGCAGCCCGGGCACCAGCGCACCTCCTGGTCGCTGGTGAAGTCCTTGCCCTTCTGCGGCTGATCAGTGGTGGGCACGCCATCGTTCTTGCTCAACTTCGGAGTCACTCCGAGGTCTGTGCCCGCCAGTTTGCCGGTCACGCCAGTCATTATGCGTCAGCTCCCGCTCCGACCGTGGCCGCCGCCAATCTGGCGACCATCGCCTTATCTTGCTCAATCTCAGCCAGTGTCCCGCCCAGCGCCGCCCGAATGACGCGACCTACTTCGTCGGCCAGGAACGAAAGGCCCTGAACCTTACTGACCGATTGCACATCGACTAAGTACTTTGCACGCAACAACATCGCCAACTGGCCCAGGTTCATCTCCGGGCACACGACCTGCGGGTAGCGCCGCAGCACGTCGCCGAGGTTGGCCGGGAACGGGTTGAGATGCCGCAGGTGGGCATGGGCGACCTTGACGCCCTTGCGCCGCGCGCGCCGACAGGCTTCACCGATTGGGCCGTACGAACTGCCCCACCCGATCAGCAGCAGCTCAGCGTCGCCGGTCGGATCGTCGACCTCGAGATCGGGAACGCGGATGCCGTCGATCTTGGCCTTGCGTATCCGGACCATCAGGTCGTGGTTGAGCGGCTCGTAGGAGATGTCACCGGAGCCGTTGGCGGCCTCCAGCCCACCGATGCGGTGCTCCAACCCGGGCGTGCCCGGCACGGCGAACTGACGGGCAAGGGTTTCCGGGTCGCGTGCATACGGCTGGAAGGGCTCGTCCGGTTTGGCGAAGATGTGTTTGATCGGCTTGAACGAACTTACGTCCGGGATTCGCCACGGCTCGGAGCCGTTGGCGATGGCCCCGTCGGACAACACGATCACCGGGGTGTGATAGGACACCGCGATCCGCACCGCCTCGATGGCGGTCTCAAAGCAATCGGAGGGAGACCGCGGTGCCACCACCGCCACCGGCGACTCACCATTGCGGCCGAACAGCGCCTGCAGCAGGTCGGCCTGCTCGGTCTTGGTGGGCAGACCGGTCGACGGCCCGCCGCGCTGCACGTCGATGACAATCAGCGGCAGCTCGGTCATCACGGCGAGGCCCATCGCCTCGGACTTCAGCGATATACCCGGTCCCGACGTGCTGGTGACGCCCAGTGCGCCACCGTAGGAGGCGCCGATTGCGGAGCAGATGCCGCCGATCTCGTCCTCGGCCTGGAAGGTGATGACATTGAAGTTCTTGTGCTTCGACAGCTCGTGCAGGATGTCTGACGCCGGCGTGATCGGGTAACTGCCGAGCATGACCTGTTTGCCGGCCAACTGACTGGCCGCGACGATGCCGTAGGCCAGCGCGGTGTTGCCCGAGATCTGGCGGTACTCGCCGGCCGGCAACGAGGCCTTAGACACCTCGTAGGTGGTGCCGAACGCCTCGGTGGTTTCGCCGTAGTTCCAGCCGGCCTTCAGGGCGCGGACGTTGGCCTCGGCGATGTCGGGCTTGCGGGCAAACTTCTCCCTGACAAAGGTCTCATTGGCCTCGATCGGCCGCCCGTACATCCACGACAACAAGCCCAGCGCGAACATGTTCTTGGCGCGCTGGCCGTCTTTCTTGGTCGCGCCGATCGCCTCGACCGCCCCCAGCGTCAGGGTGGTCATCGGGACGGCGTGGACGACGTACTCCTCCAGCTCATCGGACTCCAGTGGGTTGGTTACGTAACCCACTTTCGTCAGGTTGCGTTTGGTGAACTCGTCGGAGTTCGCGATCACCATTCCGCCGCGCGGCAGGTCGTCGATGTTGGACTTCAGCGCCGCCGGGTTCATGGCGACCAGCACGTCCGGCCGGTCACCGGCGGTCAGGATGTCGTAGTCGGCAATTTGAATCTGGAAGGAGGAAACTCCGGGCAGGGTGCCTGCAGGGGCTCGGATCTCGGCGGGGTAATTCGGCTGGGTCGCCAGGTCGTTGCCGAAAAGTGCTGCCTCCGAAGTGAACCGGTCGCCGGTCAGCTGCATGCCGTCGCCGGAGTCCCCCGCGAAACGAATGACGACATTTTCCAGCTGCTGCCTGGTATGAGACTTTGACCCGGCTGCGCTGCCATTCGGATCCACGTCTGCGCCTTCCATCTTTTATCCCGTCGAGCACTCCCCGCTGCAGATTCAGGTTACGCGCCGTCGTAGCGACGCCCCGGCCCATCCGATTTTATGCCAGTCGCGGTAGCGACCATGGCACCGTTTTTTGGGGTGCATGCCGGGCCCGGACCGCTTCCCCGCGGCCGGTTTGCCGACAAAACGCCACGTCAGCAAGAGACGGCGGTGACGTAGGAGCGAAACTGTGGTATTGGTCACTTCCGTTCGCGTGGGCGCGCCTTGGAATCACCTGCGGCCCCGCCCGGGCGGGCCGTTTCGGGCATCGCGATGAAATACAGGGCCAACCCCGCGCCGGCAATCGCACCCAGCGACATGAAGGCGGCGTTGTAGCCGGCCGCGACGACGATCGCCCCCGCGACGATGTTCGACACCGAGGCGCCAATGCCGGTTGCGGCCGTGATCGCCCCCAAACTCACGTTGAACCGGCCGGTTCCATGCGTTACGTCCTGCACGACGAGGGGAAACAGCACCCCGAAGACACCGGCTCCGACACCGTCCAGGAGTTGCACGCCAACCAGCCAATACGAGTTATCCGACAACGTATAGAGGAATCCGCGGGCCGCCAGCACCGCGAATCCGGCGAGAAAGATCGGCTTTCGCCCCCAGGAATCGGCCTTGGCTCCGGGCGAGGTACGCCACCGGCACCATCACGACCTGCGCGGCGACCATGCAGACGGCCATCAGCGCGGTCCCGACGTCTTTGTTACGCAACGCAAGTAGCTGGCCGACCAGCGGCAACATAGCGGCGTTGGCGAAGTGAAAAGCAATGACCGCCGCCGCGAAGATCATCAAATAGGTAGACCGACAGGTACGGGCCCAACCCGTCGCGAACGTCGGCCAGAAAGAAGTTCAGCAGGTCCAGCGCGCGAGCAAGCCGACGCGGAACTGCGTCGCTGCTGTTAAGGGGCGTGCGCGAGTCCTAGTTAGCTGGGGCTAGGCGCTCTTGTCGCGGCGCTCGGTGCGCGACGGCTTGCGCGGCACGATCGTCGGCAATACGTTGTCCTGCACGGTCTCCTTGGTCACGACCACCTTGGCGACATCGTCGCGACTCGGGATGTCATACATCACGGGCAACAGCACTTCTTCCATGATGGCGCGCAGGCCCCGGGCGCCGGTGCCGCGGTGAATCGCTTGGTCGGCAATCGCTTCCAGTGCGTCGTCGGTGAACTCCAGCTCCACCCCGTCCATCTCGAAGAGCCGGGTGTATTGCTTGACGAGAGCGTTCTTCGGCTCGGACAGGATCTTGACCAATGAGTCCATGTCCAGGTTGGTGACAGACGCGACCACCGGGAGCCGCCCGATGAATTCGGGGATCAAGCCGAACTTGATCAGGTCCTCGGGCATCACGTCGGCGAATTGATCGGTGGTGTCGATCTCGGCCTTGGAGTGGACCTCGGCGCCGAAGCCCAAGCCGCGTTTGCCGACCCGCTCGTAGATGATCTTCTCCAGCCCGGCGAAAGCACCCGCAACGATGAACAGCACGTTGGTGGTGTCGATCTGGATGAACTCTTGATGCGGATGCTTGCGGCCGCCCTGCGGCGGAACCGATGCCTGGGTGCCCTCCAGAATCTTCAGCAGGGCCTGCTGAACACCCTCACCGGAGACGTCGCGGGTGATCGACGGGTTCTCGCTCTTGCGGGCGATCTTGTCGACCTCGTCGATGTAGATGATGCCGGTCTCGGCGCGTTTAACGTCGTAGTCGGCGGCTTGGATCAGCTTGAGCAAGATGTTCTCGACGTCCTCTCCGACGTAACCGGCCTCGGTCAGCGCGGTGGCATCGGCGATGGCGAACGGCACATTGAGCATCTTGGCCAGCGTCTGGGCCAGGTAGGTCTTGCCGCAGCCGGTAGGTCCGAGCATCAGGATGTTGGACTTGGTCAGCTCGACCGGCTCGCACCGGGAGTCGCGGGCCTTCTCGCCGGCCTGGATCCGCTTGTAGTGGTTGTAGACCGCGACGGCCAGCGTGCGCTTGGCGGTGTCCTGCCCTATGACGTATCCCTCGAGGAAATCCTTAATCTCGACCGGCTTGGGCAATTCGTCGAGCTTTACATCGTCGGCGTCGGCGAGTTCCTCTTCGATGATCTCGTTGCACAGGTCGATGCACTCATCGCAGATGTACACACCGGGGCCCGCAATGAGCTTCTTGACCTGCTTCTGGCTCTTCCCGCAGAACGAGCACTTCAGCAGATCACCGCCGTCTCCGATACGTGCCATGATGCTTCAGCGCCTACTTCCTGATCGCCGTTCGTCGTGCCGTGCCGCCTGTATGTCCCGACGCTACCCGCTTGGTCCGGCACAGTGCGACTATTAGCGCCGAATCGCGTCCGTGAGATTCGCGGGTATTCGTGTCCGTCGGTCTGAATGAAACATATAGCCCGACGCCGCTCGCCAGGTGCGAAAGACGCGCAATCCGTATCTCTGGCGTGTCGCGATCGTTACCCAACCGACGCTGGTGAGTGACGAAACAGTAGGGCATCTCGCCCCCAGCCGATCACCCTACAGTGAGCTGGTGGAATTGGCGCCCGATTCCGTGTTGATTAGCGACGGCGGCCTGGCCACCGAGCTCGAGGCACGCGGCCATGACCTTTCGGACCCGTTGTGGTCGGCGCGACTGCTGGCGGATGCGCCGCGGGAGATCGTCGCGGTGCATGCCGCGTACTTTCGCGCCGGTGCCACCATCGCCACGACCGCGAGCTACCAGGCATCGGTCGAAGGCTTTGCCGCGCGCGGGATCGGCCGGGCCGATGCCATCGGGCTGCTGCGCCGCAGCGTCGAACTCGCCAAGACCGCGCGCGACGAGCTCGGCGCGGCTGACCTTCGCGTCGCCGCCTCGGTCGGACCGTACGGAGCGGCGCTGGCCGACGGGTCCGAATATCGCGGACGCTACGGCCTGTCGATCGCGGCCTTGACCGAGTGGCATCGGCCTCGGCTGGAGACCCTGGCCGCCGCCGGCGCCGACGTGCTCGCCCTGGAAACCGTGCCCGACGTCGACGAGGCCGAGGCGCTGGTCAACTTGGTGCGGTCGCTCGGGGTACCGGCCTGGCTCAGCTACACCATCGAGGGGACGCGAACCCGCGCGGGACAGCCACTCGCGGACGCGTTCGCGGTCGCCGCGGGGGTACCGGAGATTGTCGCGGTCGGGGTCAACTGCTGCGCACCGGACGACGTGCTGCCGGCGATCGGCATCGCTGATGTCGGCAAGCCGGTGATCGTCTACCCGAACAGCGGCGAGCGCTGGGATGGCCAGGCTTGGACCGGCCGGTCGCGGTTTTCCGCACAGCTCGCGGCGCAATGGGCCGCGGCGGGTGCGCGGATAGTCGGCGGATGCTGCCGGGTGCGACCAACCGACGTCGCCGAAGTGGCCGCCGTCCTGCGCCGAACGTGCAACCAGGGCGAAAAACGGCGCTCGCGCTCGCCCTGAGTTAACGCTCGGCGAGACTCAGGCGCTCTGCGCGGAGAGCTTCCGGTACTCGAGGACGGTGTCGATGATCCCGTAGTCCTTGGCGTCTTCCGCGGTCAGGATCTTGTCCCGGTCGGTGTCCTTGCGGATAACCGAGGCGTCCTTGCCAGTGTGGCGGGCCAGCGTCGTCTCCATCAGCGTCCGCATCCGCTCGATCTCAGCGGCCTGGATCTCCAGGTCGGAGAACTGGCCCTGGATCACCCCGGACAGCGACGGCTGATGGATCAGCACCCGCGCGTTGGGCAGCGCCATGCGCTTGCCGGGCGTCCCGGCGGCCAGCAGCACCGCAGCGGCCGACGCGGCCTGACCCAGGCACACCGTCTGGATGTCGGCCCGCACGTACTGCATGGTGTCGTAGATCGCCATCAGCGAGGTGAACCCCCCGCCCGGAGAGTTGATGTACATGGTGATGTCGCGGTCGGGATCCAGCGACTCCAACACCAGTAGCTGCGCCATGATGTCGTTCGCCGATGCGTCGTCGACCTGGACACCGAGGAAGATGATGCGTTCCTCGAACAGCTTGTTGTAGGGGTTGGACTCCTTGACGCCGAAGCTGGAGTGCTCGATGAACGACGGCAGGATGTACCGCGCCTGGGGTTGGATGTTCGGGTTCATTGGGCTTCTCCATTGGTGATGTGGGCGGCGCGGGTGATGATGTGGTCGACGAAGCCGTATTCCAGGGCTTCCGGGGCGGTGAACCATCGGTCGCGATCCGAGTCGGCCTCGATGCGTTCGATCGGCTGGCCGGTGAACTCGGCGTTCAGCCGGAACATCTCCTTCTTGATGACGGCGAACTGCTCGGCCTGGATGGCGATGTCGGCCGCGCTCCCGGTCACGCCGCCCAGCGGCTGGTGCATCAGGATGCGCGCGTGCGGCAGGGCGTAGCGCTTGCCCTTGGTGCCGGCGGCCAACAGGAACTCGCCCATCGAGGCGGCCATCCCCATGGCATAGGTGGCGATGTCGCAGGGCGCCAGCACCATGGTGTCGTAGATCGCCATGCCCGCGCTGATCGATCCGCCCGGTGAGTTGATGTAGAGGTTGATGTCCTTGGAGGCGTCTTCGGCGGCGAGCAGCAGAATCTGTGCGCACAGCCGATTAGCGATCTCGTCGTTCACCTCCGAACCCAGGAAGATGATGCGCTCCGACAGCAAGCGCTCATAGACCGAGTCCGTGAGGCTGAGACCCAGCGAGTTCGAACGCATGTGAGTCACGACGGGGTTACCTGCTTTCTCGAGTTCTGTATGCACCGACACTAACCAACCGAGCCCGCTGTTTGGTGCCCACGCACCCCCCGAAATGGGCGCGTTCGCTCACAGCGTCATGTCGCGGGCTGGTCGGAGGCCTCCCCCGCCGCGGCCTTACCAGCCTTACCTGCCGTACCGGCGTTTCCGGCCGTACCGGCCGTACCGGCCTTACCTGCCGTACCTGCCGTACCGGCTTTACCGGCGGTACCGGCCTTACCTGCCGTACCGGCCTTACCGGCCTTACCGGCGGTGCCGGCCTTACCGGCCGCACCGGCGTTACCGGCCTTACCGGTCTCGCCAGCGTCGTCGGCCTCCTTGGGCTCTTCCGTCTCCTTGGGCTCTTCCGTCTCCTTGGGCTCTTCCGTCTCCTTGGGCTCTTCCGTCTCCTTGGGCTCTTCGGTCTCCGTGACCTCTTCGGTCTCCTTGACCTCGTCGCTCTCCTCGACGGCGTCTGCCTCGTCGGTCTGGGCATGCTTGCCGAAGATCTCGGTGATGTCGATCGCGTTTCCGCTGGTATCGGTGATCGTCGCCGCGTCGACTACGGCCTTGACAGCCAGCTCGCGCCGCACATCGGCGAACATCGCCGCCAGCTGGTTGTTCTCCTGCAGGTAGGAGAACAACTGCTGCGGCTCGATGCCGTATTGCCGCGACGTCGTCAGCAGCCGTTCAGTCAGGTCGTCCTGGCCGACCTGGACCTCCCGGTCGTCGGCCAGGGCGTCCAGCAATAACTGCCTCTTGACATCCTTCTCCGCGGCGCTGCGCGCCTCCGACTCGAACTCCCCGCGCGTCGCGCCTCGCTCGGCGAGCACCTCAGCAAGCTTGGCTTCGTCGTGGTCGAGGCCGTGCAGGGCGCTGTGCATGGCGTTGTCGAGCTGGGCCTGCACGATCGCCTCCGGCAACGGCACATCGACCTGCTCGAGCAGAGCATCGATCGTGGCGTTGCGGATCTGCTCGGCCTGCTGGGCCCGCTTGGCCTCGCGCACCTGTTCGATGAGGTTGGCCCGCAGTTCGTCAATGGTGTCGAACTCGCTGGCCAATTGCGCGAACTCGTCGTCGGGCTCCGGCAGTTCACGTTCCTTGATCGACCTAATGGTGACGGTGACCTCCGCGTCCTGCCCGGCGTGTTCGCCGGTCGCCAGCGTGGCGGTGAAGACCCGGGATTCGTCGGTTGACAAGCCGACCACCGCATCGTCGAGACCCGCGATGAGACGGCCGGAACCGACCTCGTGGGACAGACCCTCGGCGGCCGCGTTCGGCACGTCCTCGCCGTCGACGGTGGCGGACAAGTCGATCATCACGAAGTCGCCGACCGCCACCGGCCGGTCCACCCCGGTCAGGGTGCCGAACCGAATACGCAATGCCTTCAATTCGGCATCGACGTCGTCGTCGGTGACCTCGACCGGGTCCACCGAGACCTTAAGCGTGCTCAGGTCGGGAAGAGCGATCTTGGGGCGAATGTCGACCTCGGCGGTAAAGGCCAGATCCTCGCCGTACTCCTTTTTTGTCACCTCGATGTCGGGCTGGCCGATCGGCTGGACCTCCGACTCGGCTACCGCCTGTCCGTACCGGCTGGGCAGTGCTTCGTTGACGACCTGGTCGAGCATCGCCGCCCGGCCGAAACGCGCCTCCAGCAACCGCGCTGGCGCCTTACCAGGGCGGAAGCCGGGCAGTCGCACCTGTTTGGCCAGCTCTTTGTAGGCCCGCTTGAAGTCGGGCTCGAGCTCGGTAAAAGGCACCTCAACGCTGATGCGCACCCGGGTGGGGCTCAATTGCTCGACAGTGCTCTTCACGGGTGTGCTCCTCGGTGCTCGTTCTGGGGTCGTTGCTGGCGGCCTGGTCGGGGTGACAGGATTTGAACCTGCGGCCTTCCGCTCCCAAAGCGGATGCGCTACCAAGCTGCGCTACACCCCGCGCTGACCTCGCGATCCTACGGCCCGGCGGCGCCAGACCCGTAACGACCTCAGACCTCACGGGGAGGTTTCAGGACGGATTCGATTAGATTTGATCTCTTACGACACGTATCGTCTCGCTCGACGAATGAATGCGGGCGTAGCTCAATGGTAGAGCCCTAGTCTTCCAAACTAGCGACGCGGGTTCGATTCCCGTCGCCCGCTCGGGCTACATTCGTGCTCGACAGAAAGGCGTAATGAGCGACCTTGGAGTAGTCGAAATAAAGGGCTCATTCGTGGGGGGCTTCGACAAAGTGCGCGAGGCGTTCGCGCGCAACTTCTCGCTGCGCGGCGACGTCGGCGCGGCCGTCGCGGTGTGGGTGGACGGGCAGCTCGTCGTGAACCTCTGGGGCGGCTGGGCTGATGAGGCGCATACCCGGCCGTGGCGGCAAAACACTCTGACCAACGTGCTGTCCGGCACCAAGGGCCTGGCATCCACTTGCATCCACCAGCTCGCCGACCGGGGTGAGCTGGACCTGCAGGCGCCCGTGGCGCGCTACTGGCCCGAGTTCGGGCAGGCGGGCAAGGAAGCCATCACTTTGGCGATGGTGTTGAGCCACCGATCCGGCGTCATCGGGCCGCGTGCCCGGATGAGCTGGGAGAAGGTCACCGACTGGGAGTTTGTCTGCGAGCAGCTCGCGGCCGCCGAACCGTGGTGGGAGCCGGGCACCGCCCAGGGCTACCACATGACCACGTTTGGTTTCATCCTCGGCGAGGTGTTCCGCCGGGTCACGAATCGCACGATCGGTCAATATCTGCGCACCGAGATCGCCGAGCCGCTCGACGCCGAGGTCCACATCGGTGTGCCCGCGGCCGAACAGCACCGCTGCGCCGATATGGTGAACGAGCCCAACGTCCGCGGCATGCTGGCCGACATGAAAGCTCCCGGCCACCCGACCAGCCTCACCGAACATCCGAAGGCGGGAATGGCGGTCTCGATGGGATTCGCCCCTGCCGACGAACTCGCCAACAACGACATGCAGCTGTGGCGCCAGCTCGAGTTCCCGGGAACCAATGGGCTCGTTTCGGCGCTTGGATTGGCGACCTTCTACAACGCGCTCGCCCAGGAGAAGCTGCTCTCCCGCGAGCACATGGACCTGGTCCGGGTGTCGCAGGGCGGCTTCGAGACCGATCTGGTGCTTGGCCCGCGCGTCGCCGACCACGGGTGGGGTCTGGGCTACATGCTCAACCAGCGTGGCGTCAACGGGCCCAACCGGCGGATTTTCGGCCACGGTGGCATGGGCGGGTCATTCGGGTTCGTCGATCTGGAATACGGAATCGGCTACGCGTACGTGATGAATCGCTTCGACACCACCAAAGCCAATGCGGACCCGCGCAGCGTCGCGCTGAGCAACGAGGTCTACGCAGCGCTCGGGGTCAACTGAGAACTGAGCGCAGGTTGGGGGGTGCGAGCCACCCCCACGTGGCTCGCACCCCGATCGATCACCGAGCGGCGGTCGGATTACCTTTCCCAGGGTTGCCGGTCGTGGTCCCACCGGTGGTCCGGACCGCCCCAGTCATGGCTGTGGTCCCAGCCGTCCATGTCGCGGTGGTGATCGTCGTGGCAGACTCCTCCCTCCCAGTTCGAACCCCATCCCGGGTCCCACCAATCACCCGGGCACCAGTGATACGCCGGGAATGGTGCGGGTTGAGCTTGTGCCGCGGCCGCGGCCCCCAGTCCGCCTAGACCCAACGCAGCGGTCATGGCGAAAATCGTTGCGGCAAAACGTGGAAATGTTTTCACAATCCCAGCGTGCACCCAACCGATCAAGATCCGAACTATAGTTCGGTCTCACCTCGATAACGAGATAGCCAGTGCCACAGTGTATTTGACATGTGCTTAACAGCTCACGTCTGACAATTAGGACACCAGAACACATTTCGGCCCTCCAGCACGGCCGTGCGGATCGTAGCCCCGCACACCCGGCACGGCTCGCCGGCACGCCGGTACACATACGTCCGGGGTCGGTCCGGCAGATACGACGGCGGACCGTGATCGTGTTCGGGGCGCACCGCGATGATCTTGCCGCGGCGTAAGCCGACTTTCATCAGCGCCACCAAATCGGTCCACGCCGAGTCGAATTCGGCATCGGCGATGTCCCGGCCGGGCCGGAACGGGTCGATGAGGTGGCGAAACAACAACTCGCTGCGGTAGACGTTACCCACGCCGGCAATGATGGTTTGGTCCATCAATAGCGCACCAATAGACCTGCGTGACTTTGTGATTCGCGTCCAAGCCCACGACGGGTCAGCGTCGGCGCGCAGGGGGTCGGGCCCCAGCCTGGCCACGACCTCGCCGACCTGGGCTTCGTCTAGCACCTCACACACCGTCGGGCCACGCAAATCGGTGCCGTACTCGGCGCCGACCATCCGCATCCGCACCTGTCCCACCGGCTCGGGAAGCGGCGCACCGTCGGGGCGTTGCCATTCGGTGAAGGTGCCGTAGAGACCGAGGTGCACATGCACGATGGGGCCGTCGGCGTAGTGATGAAACAGATGCTTGCCCCAGACGCTGGCGCGCAGGAACACCCGGCCGTCCACCGCGGACGCCGAACTAGCGAACCGGCCCTGCGGGCTGGACACCACGACCGGTGCGCGGGCGAATCGGCGCTGATGCAGGCGGGCCAGCCGATGCAGGGTATGCCCTTCGGGCACGGCTGTCTCTACGCCGGAGCGCCGGGCACCGGCGGCGCCTCATGAGTGCGTTCGTATTCGGCGAGGATGTCGATACGGCGTTGGTGGCGTTCGGCCTTCGACCACGGCGTGGTCAGGAAGGCGTCGACGATTGCCAGCGCCTCGTCGACGGTGTGCATGCGGCCGCCGATCCCGATCAACTGCGCATTGTTGTGCTGGCGGGCCAACGTCGCGGTTTCGACGCTCCACCCCAGCGCGCACCGCGCACCGGGCACCTTGTTCGCGGCGATCTGCTCGCCGTTGCCCGATCCGCCCAGCACGATGCCGAGGCTGCCCGGGTCGGCGACCGTACGTGTTGCCGCGGCGATGCAAAACGCTGGATAGTCATCGTCGGCGTCGTAGCTGAAGGCGCCGCAGTCGATCGGCTCGTGTCCGGATTTCTTCAGGTGCTCGATGACCTGCTGCTTGAGCTCGTATCCGGCGTGATCAGAACCCAGGTAGACGCGCATGCCCGACATTGTGCACGACGCGCGTGGACAAGCTGACCGTCAGGTCCTATGGCGATCGCGAGGGCGGGGGACCGGCGCGAAGCGGGTCGCCACCATCAGGTCCAGTGGCGGTCGCGATCATCAACTCTCAGTCGAACTCGGGCCGTTCGGTGCGGGTCCGCTTGAGCTCGAAGAAGTGTGGGTAGGCCGCGAACGTCACCGAGGCATCCCACAGTTTCCCGGCCTCTTCGCCGCGCGGAATCTTCGACAGCACCGGCCCGAAGAACGCCACCCCGTTGACGTGGATGGTCGGCGTGCCGACGTCGTCGCCGACCGCGTCCATTCCGGCGTGGTGACTCTTGCGCAGGGCGTCGTCATAGGCGTCACTGGTGGCCGCGGCGGCCAGCTCCGCAGGCAGACCGGCTTCGGCCAGCGACTCCTTGATGACCACCTCGAGGTCTTTGTTGTCCTCGTTGTGAATCCGGCGGCCCATCGCCGCGTACAGCGGGTCCAGCACGGCGGCACCATGAGCCTGCTCAGCGGCTATCGCCACCCGCACCGGCCCCCAGGCCCTTGTCATCATTTCGCGGTATTGCTCGGGCAGGCCTTCGCGGTTCTCGTTGAGTATCGCCAGGCTCATGACGTGGAAGTTCACCTCAATATCGCGAACTTTCTCCACTTCGAGGATCCAGCGCGAGGTAATCCAGCACCACGGGCACAGCGGGTCGAACCAGAAATCGGCGGCAGACTTCTCGGGCATTGCGCAGTCCTCTCGTTGACAGTGAACCCCGTCCACAAACAACCGTAACCGTCGCGCGCCTGTTCCCCCGCTCCCCCTTTTTGAGGCCTTTTTGGGGGGGAGGCACCCGACAAATCCGTACGCCCTAAGTTGGAGCCGTGGCCCTTCCTAACCTCACCCGCGACCAGGCTGCCGAACGCGCCGCCCTGATCACCGTCGAGAGCTACCAGATCAACCTCGATGTCACCGACGGCAATGGCGACGCGGGCGCCTCGGGCCAACGAACTTCGCGGACTTTCCGGTCCACCACCACCGTGGTGTTCGACGCACTGGCCGGCGCGGACACGTACATCGACGTCGCCGCCGACACCATCCGCAGCGCCAGCCTCAACGGTCGCGCCCTCGACGTCTCCGGGTACGACGAATCGACGGGGATCCCGCTGCGGGGACTTGCCAACCGCAATGTCGTCATCGTCGACGCCGACTGCCGCTACTCCAACACCGGCGAGGGCCTGCATCAGTTCGTCGACCCGGTGGACGACGAGATCTACCTCTACTCGCAATTCGAAACGGCCGACGCCAAGCGGATGTTCGCCTGCTTCGACCAACCCGACCTCAAGGCAACGTTCGATTTGCGGGTCACCGCGCCCAAGCACTGGAAGGTGATCTCCAACGGCGCGACCGTGTCGGTCGCCGGCACGGATGGGCACAGCGTGCACACCTTCGCCACCACCCCGCGGATGAGCACCTATCTGGTGGCCCTGATCGCCGGACCCTACGCCGCCTGGAACGACACCTACACCGACGAACATGGCGAGATCCCGCTAGGCATCTACTGCCGGACCTCGCTGGCCCAGTACATGGATGCCGAGCGGTTGTTCACCGAGACCAAGCAGGGATTCGGCTTCTACCACAAGCACTTTGGGCTGCCGTACGCGTTCGGCAAGTACGACCAGCTGTTCGTCCCCGAGTTCAATGCGGGCGCAATGGAGAACGCCGGCGCCGTGACGTTCCTCGAGGACTACGTCTTCCGCAGCAAGGTCACCCGGGCGTCCTACGAGCGGCGCGCCGAGACGGTGCTGCACGAGATGGCGCACATGTGGTTCGGCGACCTGGTCACCATGACCTGGTGGGACGACCTGTGGCTGAACGAGTCGTTCGCCACCTTCGCCTCGGTGCTATGCCTAAGCGAGGCAACAGAATACAAACAGGCCTGGACGACGTTCGCGACCGTGGAAAAGTCATGGGCGTACCGCCAGGACCAACTGCCGTCGACGCACCCGATCGCCGCGGATATCCCCGACCTGGCCGCGGTCGAGGTCAACTTCGACGGCATCACTTATGCCAAAGGCGCCTCGGTGCTCAAGCAGCTCGTCGCCTACGTCGGGCTGGAGCATTTCCTGGCCGGCCTGCGCGATTACTTCCGCACCCACGCATTCGGCAACGCCACCTTCGACGATCTGCTCGCCGCGCTGGAGAAAGCATCCGGCCGCGACTTGTCGCATTGGGGTCAGCAGTGGCTGAAAACCACTGGGCTCAATACGCTGCGACCGGATTTCGATCTCGACGTCCCGGGCGCCGAGGGCAAGTTCACCCGGTTCGCGGTGACGCAGAGCGGCGCCGCGCCCGGCGCGGGCGAGACCCGGGTACACCGGCTGGCGGTGGGCATCTACGACGATGACGGAACCGGCAAACTGGTGCGGGTCCACCGCGAGGAACTCGACGTCGTGGGTTCGGATACGGAAGTACCTGCGCTGGTTGGTGTTTCGCGGGGCAAGCTGGCATTGGTCAACGATGACGACCTGACCTACTGCTCACTTCGGCTAGACGGTCAGTCGCTGCAAACCGCCCTGGACCGGATCGCCGACATCGCCGAGCCACTGCCGCGCACGCTGGTGTGGTCGGCGGCGTGGGAGATGACCCGCGAGGCCGAGCTGCGGGCGCGTGATTTTGTGGCACTGGTGTCGGGCGGTGTGCAGGCCGAAACCGAGGTCGGGGTCGCGCAGCGGCTGCTGCTGCAGGCGCAGACGGCGCTGACGTCCTACGCGGACGAGGGTTGGGCGCGTGAGCACGGCTGGCCGCAATACGCCGATAGGTTGCTGGAATTGGCCCGCGCCGCGCCGCCTGGGTCGGATCAGCAGCTCGCCTTCGTCAATTCGTTGTGCTCGTCGGTGCTGTCCACCCGGCATGTCGCGACGCTGGCCGACCTGCTGGATCACGACTCCGCTGAATTGGGGCTGGCGGGCTTGGAGGTCGATACCGATCTGCGCTGGCGCATCGTGACCGCCCTGGCCACCGCCGGCGAGATCGACGCGGCCGGGCCCGAGACACCGTTCATCGATGCCGAAGCACAACGCGACCCGACGGCTGCCGGCAAGCGGCACAGCGCCCAGGCCACGACGGCACGACCGCAATTCGACGTCAAGAACGATGCGTTTACCGCGGTGATCGAGGACGACACCCTGGCCAACGCGATGGGGCGCGCACTGATCGCGGGCATCGTCGCACCCGGGCAGGCCAAGCTGCTGCTGCCCTTCACCGCGCGCTACTTCGATGCGATACCCGGGGTCTGGGCACGGCGATCCAGCGAGGTCGCGCAAACGGTGGTGATCGGCCTGTACCCGTACTGGGATATCAGCGACGACGCGATCGCGGCCGCCGACAGGTTCCTGACCGCCCCGGAGTCTGGGGTCTCTGGGGTGCCTCCACCCCTGCGCCGGCTGGTGGTGGAGGGTCAGGCGGCGGTGAAGCGGGCGCTGCGCGCGCGTCGGTTCGATGCCGCCGGAGCAGGCTGAGTCACCGATAGCCGCCGTCGGCCAGGCCCGCGTCCTCCTCCAGCCTGTTCGTCTTTCCAAAGACCCTCTCGCGGATCACTTCCCAGCTGTAATCGGTGAGCATGCGCACGTAGCCCTTGGCGGCCCATTGCGCGGAGTGCCGCTCCTCGTGGTGCAGCACCCGGTCCAGGTCGAGGCCGCTCTCGACCGGCCTGCCCCGGCCGTCGGTGTACCAGGCATGCCCGGACGCGACGATTTGGCGGAGCTGCCGGGCGGGGTCGCGGCAGCGGTCGATGTTCACCATGAAGATGTCACCCCAGGCGGTGCCGCCCTGCTGGCTGAACACGCCCAGGATCCGGTTGCCGCCGACGCCCATGAGCAAGCCGTTCGGCGTGGTGACCAAACGCCCTCCGTTGCGGTCGACGAACCCGACGTCGCGGTCATAACTCCAGCCGTTTGCCCGCTGCCGGTCGATGATCCGGCCAATCTCGTCGGCGCAGTACGGCGTCTCCGGGAAGTCGTATGTGACCCCGCTCGACCCAGGCGACCCAGGCGACCCGGCCGTTTTGCCATAGCCGGTGCCCGCGTTGAGAACGTAGGTCATCAACGCCGCCCGGCGCGCATCGTCCCCGCTGCCGCCCGGTGGGATCAGGAAGAAGGACTTCCCGTCGGGGTCTTTGATTTCCTCGATTGTTTCCAGGACCCGGAAACTCTCCGCGGTGATGCCGTGCCGGTGGGCGATCTCGAGCATTACCGCCGGAGGCACGTCCCGACGTGCCGCGTTCTCCAACCACGTCGTGTGGCCGTCGCGTACCAATCGCTTACCAGGGCCCGCGCGAGAGCTGGGCCGGTCTAGGCCGGAGAGATCCCCGCACTGAGCACGCGGATCGCGCTGATCAGCCCGTCGAGCAGGTTGCCCTGCTCGAATGCCGCCGAGGCCGCGGCGACCCCGAGCGGTGCCGCCGACTCGGCGCCGCGACCCCGGACCTCGGAGCCGTAGACCACCTCGATGGCGCTCTGGTTCGGCGATACGGCGATCAGCACCGCGTTGTTCGGCGTCGGCACCTTGGCCAGAAGTTCGCGAGCCCGGGCGGCGGTGTCGGCACCCAAGTCACCGAGGTAAATCGCGAACCGCGCATCGGATTCCCGCGAACCGTAGGTCAGCGCGTCGTCCAACAGGACGAGATCTTTGATCGGGAACGGGTAGTGCACCGACACTTCTCCGGGCTCGGTGACCCCAGAGATCCGTCCGCTGGTAGTGACCACCGAGCCCTTGGGCAGCTCGGCGTGGTCGATCGTCGCGACTTCACCACTTGCCACTGGCGCCACCTCCGACTGTGAACTCCGAGTCGTGCCCATGCCCGCCGTGGGCCCCATGCCCGCTGCCGACTACTTCGTCGGTGGCGGCCCACAGGATCGGCGGATGCGTCCACTTCTCCGACAATTTATAGGTCGCGGGGTGCGGCCCCTTACGCGCCCAGATCAGCACTGACAGCAGGATCACCAGCACCAACGGTATTCCGACAAAGTAGAGGTGAATCTCCCAAACCTTCACGACGCAAACCGTATCCCACCAAGCGGTCCGTCGGCGCACTTGGACGCAAGATTGTTTTCAGAAGCAACAGCGCGTTTGTCAGGCCGCGCCTTCACCGAGGTATCGGGCCCACGCCGGATCCAGCTCCTTGACCGTCGAGAGCAGCCGCCAGTGCTGTCCCGTCGGCGGCAGCGGCGCTCGGCGCAGTGCCCAGCCAAGTTCGGTGAGCAGCTTGTCGCCCTTGCGGTGGTTGCAGGTCGAGCAGCACGCGACGCAGTTCTCCCAGGAGTGGTCGCCGCCGCGGCTGCGTGGCAACACGTGGTCGACGGTGTCGGCCTTTCCCCCGCAATACGCGCAGCAGAAGCGGTCGCGGTGCATCAGCGCGGCGCGGGTCATGGGGACCCGGGCCCGGTACGGAACCCGGACGTAGGACCGCAGCTGGATCACCGACGGCACCACGATCGACCTGGTCGCCGAGTGGATGATCGGCCCGGCCGGGTCGTCGTGCACCACGTCTGCCTTACCGCAGATCACCATGACAATCGCGCGTCGCATCGGCAGCGCGGTGAGCGGCTCGTAGGTGGAGTTCAGTAGCAGCACCCGCCGCCGATTCCAGATCGACGAGCTGTCGTGGCGGGTGGGCGGATGGGTTTCGATGCTGTGCAGGCACGACGCGGTTGCTGGCCCGGTTGAACCAGCCGCGGCACCGGAACTGCGGTGACTGCGGCGTCTCTTGCCATGCGCCATAGATCCTCCGCGGATAGTCCACCATGATTCGCCGCCAATCGCACGCCTATTCCAGGTGCGCGCCATGTCGAACCGGTGAACGGCAGGAGTGGCAACGGGCCCGCCTCGGGTTGCCGTCCCGCCGATGCACCACAATGGAGGAGATGGATCAGGTGCAGCAGTCCTTCTATGACGCCATCGGCGGAGCCGAGACCTTCCACACGATCGTGTCGCGCTTTTACGCCCAGGTCCCGGAGGACGAAATACTGTCGCAGCTGTACCCAGCGGACGATCTGGCCGGCGCCGAGGAACGGCTGCGCATGTTCCTCGAGCAGTACTGGGGTGGCCCGCGGACCTACTCTGACCAGCGCGGACATCCCCGGCTGCGGATGCGTCATGCCCCATTCCGGATCACGCCCATCGAGCGCGACGCCTGGCTGCGGTGTATGCACACCGCTGTCGCCTCGATCGACGTGCAGACCCTCGACGACCAACACCGCCGTGAATTGCTCGACTATCTGGAAATGGCGGCCCACTCACTCGTCAACTCATCGTTTTGATGCCATCAAAACGAACCGAGATACCAACCGAGATGCCAACCGAACGGAGCAATATGAGCCCCGAGCCGTGGTGGTCGAATGCCGTGTTCTACCAGGTGTATCCGCGGTCGTTTGCCGACAGCGACGGCGACGGGGTCGGCGACCTGCACGGCTTGACCGACCGGCTCGGACACCTGGAACGGCTTGGTATCGACGCGATCTGGCTCAACCCGGTCACCGTCTCGCCGATGGCCGACCATGGCTACGACGTAGCGGATCCGCGCGACATCGACCCGCAGTTTGGCGGGATGGCCGCCATCGAGCGCCTGATCGCCGAGGCGCACGAGCTGGGCATCAAGGTCACCATGGACGTGGTGCCCAACCACACCAGCTCGGCGCACCCGTGGTTCCAGGCGGCGCTGCTCGCCGGGCCGGGCACCGACGCGCGGGAACGCTATTACTTTCGCGATGGCAAGGGTCCCGACGGAGCGCTGCCGCCGAACAACTGGACGTCGGTTTTCGGCGGGTCCGCCTGGACCCGGGTGGTGGAACCCGATGGCAATCCCGGCCAGTACTACCTGCACCTATTCGACACTGAGCAGCCCGACCTGAACTGGGAAAACCCGGAGGTCTTCGACGATTTCCAGAAGTCGCTGCGGTTCTGGCTGGAACGCGGCGTCGACGGCTTCCGCATCGACGTGGCGCACGGGATGGCGAAGCCGCCCGGTCTGCCCGACGCGAAGGACGACGTCAAGATTTTGAGTCACAGCGACGACGACCCGCGGTTCAACCACCCGAGCGTTCACGAGATCCACCGGGGGATCCGCAAGATCGTCGACGACTATCCGGGGGCGGTGACCATCGGCGAGGTCTGGGTGATGGACAACCTCCTGTGGGCCGAGTACCTGCGACCCGACGAGCTGCACCTCGGCTTCAATTTCCGGCTCACCAAGATCGACTTCGACGCGCGGGAGATCCACGACGCGATTCAGAATTCGCTGACGGCCACCGCGCTGCAAAACGCGATCCCGACCTGGACCCTGTCCAACCATGACGTGGGCCGGGAGGTCACCCGGTACGGCGGGGGTGAGGTCGGCCTGCGCCGGGCGCGGGCCATGGCGATGGTGATGCTCGCCCTGCCCGGCGCGGTGTTCATCTACAACGGCGAGGAGCTGGGGCTGCCCGACGTGCTGGACCTGCCCGAAGAGGTCCTGCAGGACCCGACGTGGAAACGCTCCGGGCATACCGAACGGGGTCGCGACAAGTGCCGGGTTCCGATTCCGTGGTCGGGCGACGCTCCCCCGTTCGGGTTTTCCACGTCCGCCGACACCTGGCTGCCGATGCCCGCGGATTGGGCGGCGCTGACCGTCGAAAAACAGCAGGCTGATCCCGATTCGACCCTGTCGTTCTTCCGCCGTGCGCTCGAATTGCGCAGGGGCCGTGTCGAATTCGACGGCGGTGAGCTCGAGTGGCTGACCGCGCCGCGCGATGCGCTGATATTCCGGGGCAGCCGCACCCTGGTCTGCGCGTTGAACGCCGGCGACCGTCCGATGGCGCTGCCGCCGGGTAAGGTCATCCTGGCCAGCGCGCCGTTGGTCGATGGCCAGTTACCGCCGGACAGCGCGGCCTGGCTGGTGTGAGCGCGTTAGCTCAGGCCCGCTCGTCGCCCTCGACGGCAGCGTCGTAGCCGGGCAGGTCGCGCGGGGCAGACTCGGCGCCTGCGCACGGCGAAGCCGCTCGGGCGAAAACGCCACCAAAAGTCGCCGAGTGCGCGGCCAGACCAGTTCGCTTTTCGTCCGACTGGCTACGGTACCGTAAGTTACGGTAGCGTAGCCAGTGTGACAGCCTTACAGACCAAACTGCTGACCGAACTGGAGCCCGTCGTGGCAGCCAACCTCGACCGCCACCTCAGCCTGGCGAAGGACTGGCAGCCGCAGGACTATGTGCCCTGGTCACGCGGGCGTGACTTCGCCTTCCTCGGCGGCACCGACTGGCAGCCTGAGGACTCGCCGCTCGACCCGGTCGCGCAGACGGCGATGATCGTCAACCTGCTCACCGAAGACAATCTGCCCTCATATCACCGCGAGATCGCCACCCGCTTCGGCCGCGACGGCGCCTGGGGCCAGTGGGTCGGTCGCTGGACGGCCGAGGAGGGCCGGCACGCGATCGCGATACGCGACTACCTCGTCGTCACGCGTGGGGTGGACCCGGTCCGGTTGGAGGCGCTGCGCATGGCGCACATGACGGCGGGCTACGACAGCGGCGACAAGACCACGTTGCAGGCGCTGGCCTACGTCTCGTTCCAGGAGCTGGCCACCCGGATCGCGCACCGCAATACCGGGCGTGCGACTGGCTGCCCCCTTGCCGAGCAGTTGCTCGCTCGCATATCCACCGACGAGAACCTGCACATGGTCTTCTACCGCAACCTGATGGACGCCGCGCTCGACCTCGCGCCCGACGAGGCGATGCAGACGATCCGCGACGAGGTGGTCGGCTTCCAGATGCCTGGCCAGGGTATGCCGGACTACATCAGGAACGCCGTCACCATCGCCAAGGCCGGCATCTACGACCTGCGTCTACACCACGACGCGGTGATCCAGCCCGTGCTGCGGTTCTGGCGGATCTTCGAGCGCACCGACTTCGGCCCGGCCGGCGAGCAGGCCCGCGACGAGCTCTCGTTCTTCCTCGCGATGCTCGACGCCAAGGCGAAGCACTATGAGGAGAAGCGCGCCGCTCGCGAGGCGGTACGAAGGACTGCGTGACGACGCAACGCGCGGGGTAGTCGCCGCCGTTCAACGCAATACCAGCGCCGGGTGGCCGCGACGCCGGTACACCGAACCGAACCGGGCGTCGACACGCAACCACGCCGGCAGGATCCGGACCCGGATCATTTCGCCGGCGTCGATCGCGTCCGGTGATTGCGGCAGGAAACCCATTGCGGTCAAAGCGAACACACACCGCATGGGTAGCCCCACACTCACGTCGCCCGAACTGACCTGAATGACCTCCTGGTCGAGCAGCGATACCGGTGGACCATGGGAACCGCTGTGCTCCTTGGCCAATCGCGCACCACGTTGCGCCAGGTCCAACATCACCCCGGCGGGTATGTCGTCGAGGTGGGTGAAGCCGGACTCCGGTGGCAACGCACCCCGCCAGGCCGAGTCCATCGAGAAACCCGGATCGACGTAGCCCGAGTCGTCCATCCCGGCCAGACCCCGCGCCAATTCGTTTGCGCCAACGGACAAATCGTCGGGCCGCACCTTGCCGACCACCACCCGACTGGCCAGCACGTCGAAACCGGTTGCCACCCAGGCCGACAGCAAACCCGAAGAGCGAGCGCGGAGTCGGATCACCGCGGCGTCGTCGAGCCGCATCGCGTGATCGACGAACGTGGCCAGATCCGCGCGGTGGGCGGCCCTGGATTCCGGGCCAAGCCACACGCCGCGGTCGGCTACCTTCCCTATTCCCGGACCCACCGCTGCAGATACTCCCGATGGTGTGGCGTGAGCCGTACCAGCCGCTGATCGTCGATATGAAACGCGGCCAGCTGCGATTCGGCGATGACGGCCGGCTTGGATTCCGGATCCGCGTTGACAGAGCGCACTTCGTACCCGAGCGTGAAGTCGACCGCCCGCAGCCGTTTCACCCAGATCGTCACCTGCAGAGGCGAATCAGCCAGCCGCAGTTGACCTTTGTAGGTGACCCGGACATCGGCGATCAGCAGGCCGGTGGAGGTGATGTCGGCGCCGAAAGCGTCCTTGAGAAACGGAACCCGCGCCTCTTCGAGAATGGTGACCATGGTCGCATGGTTGACGTGCTGATACATATCGATGTCCGACCAGCGCACCGGCACCGGCGCGACGAACCCAGTGCTCAACCCGACGATCCCCGTGCGCTGGTGCGCGTCATGCGGCGAATCTGTCGCGCCGCCACCGACAGCGTCGCCAGATCCTTGTCACCGCTGGCGTAGATCTCGGTGAGCGTCCGGCGTGCCCGCTCCACCCGGGAAGCACTGATGTGTTCCCACTCGGCGATCTTCTCTTCACCGCTTTCGTCCGGTTCCCCGACGGCAAGCACATCGAAGCACAAGGACCTCAGCGAGGAGTAGATGTCATCACGAATCGCCAAGCGCGCCAACGCATGCCAGCGGTCATTGCGGGGTAGCTGGGAGACGGCAGTCAGCAGGCCGTCGGTGCCCAGCCGGTCCATCAGGGCGAAATAGGTGTCCGCGACCTCGGCGGTGTCGGTTTCGGTGATGTCGCCGATATCGATGATGTCGAGCAGGCTGAAGCGGTACAGCCCGGCGGCGACCCGGTACGCCAAGTCTGCCGGTGAACCCAGCGCTATGAATTCCCCGGCTTCCTTTTCGACGATGGCCTTGTCGTCACCGCGCAACCACTCCGACATCCGCGGCGTCAGCACTTTCACCTTGGCGGCGAACCGGTTGATCTCGGCGCCGACGGCCAGCGGCTGCGGACGATAGTTGAGCAGCCAGCGTCCGGCGCGGTCGATCAGCCGCCGGGTATCCAGCGTCATCCGGTCCGACAGCGCGACCGGCAAGTTCGCCGCGCGGATCCGCCGCCAGACGTGATCTATCCCGAAGATGGCGTCGGTGGCGACATAGGTGCGTATCGCGTCGACCGGCCGGACACCGACGTCCTCGGTGATCCGGAAGGCATAGCTGATGCCGGCGGCGTCCACCAGGTCGTTGATGAGCCTGGTGGTCACAATCTCGCGGCGCAGCTGATGGGTGCGGATCTCCGGGGTGAACCGATCACGCAGCGCCTTCGGGAAGTATCCCGGCAACCTGGACGCGAACACATCCTGATCCGGCAGCTCGGTGGCCAGCATCTCCTCTTTGAGCCCCAGCTTGACGTGCGCCATCAACGTCGAAAGCTCGGGCGAGGTGAGCCCCATGCCGACGTCGGTCCGCCGGTGAATCTCCTTTTCCGACGGCAGGGCTTCCAGTTCGCGGTTGACCCCGCGTTCCTCCAGGTACTTGATCTGCATCGCGTGCACCGGGAGCAGGCTGGCCGCGTTCGCGCGACTGGTGCCGATCAGGTCGTTCTGGTCCTCGTTGTCGGTGAGCACCAGCTGCGAGACCTCGTCGGTCATCGACTCCAACAGCTGTTTGCGTTCGTCGGCCTTGACCTTGCCGGCGGTGACCAGCGAGTCGATCAGGATCTTGATGTTGACCTCGTGGTCGGAACAATCCACGCCGGCCGAGTTGTCCATCGCGTCGGTATTGATCCGCCCGCCCGACAAATCGAATTCGACGCGGCCGAGCGCGGTGACACCGAGATTGCCGCCTTCGCCGATGACCTTGGCGCGCACCTGATTTCCGTTGACCCGCACCGGATCGTTGGCGCGATCACCGACACTGGCATCGGACTCGGATTCGGCCTTGATGTAGGTGCCGATGCCGCCGTTGAACAGCAGATCCACCGGCGCCTGCAGAATCGCCCGGATCAGGTTGGGCGGGGCCATTTCGGTGCCCCCCCCTTCGTCGTGGCCCTCGATGCCCAGGGCGGCCTTCACCTGCGGGCTGACCGGGATCGCTTTCTGCTCGCGGCTGTACACCCCGCCGCCCTCGCTGATCAACGACTTGTCGTAGTCGTCCCAGCTGGAGCGCGGCAGGTCGAACATCCGCTGGCGCTCATCCCAGGACCGCGCCGAATCGGGGTCCGGGTCGAGGAAGATGTGCCGGTGGTCGAAGGCGGCGATCAGCCTGATGTGCTTGCTCAGCAGCATGCCGTTACCGAACACGTCACCGCTCATGTCCCCAACGCCGACGACGGTGAAGTCCTCGGTTTGGGTGTCCACCCCCATCTCCCGGAAGTGGCGTTTGACGGCCTCCCACGCGCCCTTTGCGGTGATGCCCATGGCCTTGTGGTCGTAGCCCACCGATCCTCCGGACGCGAAGGCGTCGCCCAGCCAGAACCCATAGGACTTGGCGACGTCGTTGGCGATGTCGGAGAACGTGGCGGTGCCTTTGTCCGCGGCGACCACCAGGTAGGCGTCGTCGCCGTCACGCCGCACCACCTCCGGCGGCGGGCTGACCTTACCGGTCGCGTGGTCGACGTTGTCGGTGACGTCGAGCAGGCCGGAGATGAACAGCTGGTAGCAGGCGACGCCCTCGGCGCGCTGTGCGTCACGGTCGGCGGCGGCGTCCCCGGTTGGCAGCGGGGGCCGCTTGAGGACGAACCCACCCTTGGCCCCGACCGGCACGATGACGGCGTTCTTCACCGCTTGCGCCTTGACCAGACCGAGGATCTCGGTGCGGAAATCGTCGCGGCGGTCTGACCAGCGCAGGCCGCCACGCGCCACCGGACCAAACCTCAGGTGCACACCCTCGACCCGCGGCGAATAGACGAAGATCTCGAACTTAGGACGCGGCAGCGGAAGCTCGTCGACCAGCTGGGCATTGAGTTTCAGTGCGAGCACATTGCGACTGCGGGCCGAACCGTCGCGCGTCACAAAATAATTGGTCCGCAGGGTGGCCTGAACCAGCGACGCGAACGCACGCAGGATGCGGTCGGTGTCCAGGCTCACCAACGCATCGATGTCGGCGGCAACCGCCGCGGCCGCCGCTTGCGCGTCACCGCTCGTCGGCGAACCCGACGCCTTCGGGTCGAAGAGCGCTTCGAACAACGTGACCAGCGATCGCGCGGTCGAGGGGTACTGGTTGAGCACCGACTCGATATAGGACTGGCTGTAGGGAAAGCCCGCCTGCCGCAGGTACTTCGCGTAGGCACGTAGTAGCACGACCTGGTGCCAGGTCAGGCTCGCCCGCATTACCAGCTCGTTGAACCGGTCCACCTCGACGCGGCCATGCCAGATCGCGGTGACCGCGTCGGCGAATCGTTCCGCCATGGCGTCGCGCTCTTCTGCGGTCTCGGCCAGCGGGATGGTCGGGTGCGGCTGGATCCTGAATTGGTAGATCCACACCGGTAGGCAGTCCGGACGGGAGACCGTGAAGGGTCGCTCCTCGAGCACCACGACGCCCATGCTTTGCAGCATCGGCAGCAGCTGGCTCAACGAGGCGGCGCGGCCACCCAGGTACCAGGTCAGCTGCGCGACCCCATCCTTATCGCGTTCGGAGAACACCAGCTTCACCGCATCATCGGTCAGCTCTTCGATGATGTTGATGTCGTCAATGGCCGCGGCGGGAGTGACGACCTGCTTGTAGGCCTCGGAAAAGGCGCCGGCGTAATGCTCGGCCTTGGTGTAGCCGATGGGGCCGGTCGCGGCCGCGGCGATGAGCCGGTCCGCCCAGGTTCGCGCGGCCTCGCTCAGCAACCCCTGGATTCGGATCCGGTTGGCTTCCGAGACGTCGACCGGTGCAGCGGCGGAGGCCCCTGAGTCTGCCGAGTCTTTCTGGGGCAGCCGGACCATGAAATGCATCAATGCCCAAGGTGATTCACTGACACGAGCGGTGAATTCCAGCCGCGTCCCACCGAATTCGCGGACCAGGATGTCCTCGATCTGCAAACGCACGGCTGTGGTGTAGCGGTCACGCGGGACGTAGACCAGGCACGAGACGAAGAACTGCAGCCGATCGGCGCGAAGGAACAGCAACGCCCGCCGTTGCGATCCCAGATCCACCACGGCTTTGGCCATGGTGAAAAGCCGCTCGGCGCTCAGCGTGAAGAGCTCCGAGCGCGGGACGGTCTGGATGACGTCGAGGAGCAGCTGGCCCGGGTGAATGGGGTCGCTGTCGGCCATCGCGAGCGCCTCGCGGACCCGGCGCGAGATCGACGGGATCTCCAAGACGTCCGCGTTCATGGCGGCGACCGTGAAGAGCCCGACGAAGCGGTGCTCAATAACGCCACCGTCGTCGAGGTTCTCGCGAATCGCGACGGCGTAGGGGTAGGCGCCATAACGCAGGTAGCTGCCAACGGCGGCTTGGGCTAAGACCAGCATTTTGTCGTCGTCGGTCAGCCGGGGGCGAGTACCCGAGCGGGCCCGCAGCACGCCGAGGCCGGTTGACCCGTCACCGATGACCAGACCGTCCTGCACCCGGCAAGGCTGGTAGCCCAGCAGCAAGAAATTGCCGCTGCCGAACCAGCGCAGCAGCGCTGCGACGTCCTCGCGGTCTGGAGCTGAGTAGTGGCCCAGCGTATTGCCGTCGATATCGGCAGCCAGGTCGCTCAAAGTGGAGATCATCGCAGCAGCGTCGTTGGCGACCCGCTGGACATCGGCCAGCACCTTGGGCAGCAGCTGTTCCACCTCGGCAAGGGCCTTGGGATCTACCGAAGGCGAGAGCTGGACATGTATCCAGGCCTCACCGACGAAAGGCGGCGTGCCGGGTGCTTTCGGTTCGACGCTGAGCAAGTCCCCGGTCGGGCTGCGATGCACCTCGAACACCGGGGTCATGATGGCGGTGTAGGTGACCCCGAGCCGATGCAGCAGCACCGTGACGGAATCCATCAGCATGCCGCCGTGGTCGGTGACGACCTGCAGCGCGGGCCCGAACCCGGCGGGGTCGTCTGCTGGGTACACGCAGACACAGCTATCGCCGGGGCAGCGGCACCGGCCGAGCCGATAGTGTGCGCCGAGCATGGCCGGCGTCACCAAAGATCTGGGGTCGACCCGACTGGTTTCTGCGGTGTCGCGGTCGTCACCGTGCGGGCCGCGATAGCTGTCTATGTAGGCTCTCGAGATCCAGTCAGGTATCTCCCGACCTTGCGTGAACGTGGTCCACGGCTCGGCAACCTGCTTAGCTGCGGGATCGATCGTCATGCCGACAGCTCCCATCTAGCGACGGATACCCTAGGACCCATCGCCCCGCTCCTTTGCGGCCGTTCCGGCCGCATCGTCGTTGGGCTTTGCTCGTTCGCCCGTACCTGCGCGGCCGTCCCTGCCGCATCGTCGCGCGGCGGTGGCAGAGCTGACATTAGTCCCGCGTCAGCCTGCGGTGGGTAACCCGGTGCGGACGCGCGGCTTCGAGACCGAGCCGTTCCACTTTGTTTTCCTCGTAGGCACCGAAGTTGCCCTCGAACCAATACCATTTGGCCTCGTTGTCATCGTCGCCTTCCCACGCCAGGATGTGGGTGCAGGTCCGGTCCAGGAACCACCTGTCGTGCGAGATCACCACCGCGCAGCCCGGGAAGTTCACCAGCGCGTTCTCCAGCGAGCTCAGGGTCTCCACATCGAGGTCGTTGGTCGGTTCGTCCAGCAGGATCAGATTTCCGCCCTGCTTGAGCGTCAGCGCGAGGTTCAGCCTGTTGCGTTCGCCGCCGGACAGCACGCCGGCCGGTTTCTGCTGGTCGGGTCCCTTGAAGCCGAACGCGGACACGTAGGCCCGCGACGGCACTTCGGTTTTGCCGACCTCGATGTAATCCAGCCCGTCCGAGACGACTTGCCACACCGTCTTCTTCGGATCGATACCCGCGCGGGCCTGGTCCACATAGCTCAGCTTGACGGTCTCGCCGACCTTGACGGTGCCGCTGTCCGGCTGCTCGAGCCCAACGATGGTTTTGAACAGCGTGGTCTTGCCGACCCCGTTGGGGCCGATCACGCCGACGATGCCGTTGCGGGGCAGGGTGAAGGACAGGTCCTTGATCAGGGCGCGCCCGTCGTAGCCCTTGTCGAGGTGCTCGACTTCGACCACCACATTGCCCAGCCGTGGCCCGACCGGAATCTGAATCTCCTCGAAATCGAGTTTGCGCGTCTTCTCGGCCTCGGCGGCCATTTCCTCGTAGCGCTGCAGGCGCGCCTTGCTTTTGGCCTGGCGTGCTTTGGCTCCGGACCGGACCCAGGCCAGCTCGTCGATCAACCGCTTCTGCAGCTTGGCGTCCTTGCGGCCCTGCACCGAAAGCCGCTCGGCCTTTTTCTCGAGATAGGTCGAGTAGTTACCTTCGTATGGATATGCGCGGCCACGATCCAGTTCCAGGATCCACTCGGCGACGTTGTCCAGGAAGTAGCGGTCGTGAGTGACCGCCAAAATCGCGCCGGCATAACTGGCGAGGTGCTGTTCGAGCCACTGCACGCTTTCGGCGTCCAGGTGGTTGGTCGGCTCGTCGAGCAGCAGCAGGTCGGGTTTCGAGAGCAAAAGTTTGCACAGCGCGACGCGGCGACGCTCACCGCCGGACAGGTTTGTCACCGGCTCCTCGGGCGGCGGGCAGCGCAGCGCATCCATTGCCTGCTCCAGCTGCGAGTCGAGGTCCCACGCGTCGGCGTGGTCCAGTTCCTCTTGCAGCCGGCCCATTTCTTCCATCAACTCATCGGAGTAATCGGTGGCCATCAATTCGGCGACCTCGTTGAAGCGGTCGAGCTTGACCTTGATGTCGCCCATGCCCTCTTCAACGTTGCCGCGGACAGTCTTCTCCTCATTCAGCGGCGGCTCCTGTAGCAGGATGCCGACGCTGGCGCCGGTGGCAAGGAAAGCGTCGCCGTTGTTCGGCTTGTCCAGACCGGCCATGATCCGCAAGACGCTCGACTTACCGGCGCCATTCGGGCCGACGACACCGATCTTGGCGCCCGGGAAGAAGCTCAACGTGACGTCGTCCAGGATCACCTTGTCGCCGTGCGCCTTGCGGACCTTCTTCATCGTGTAGATGAACTCAGCCATGCCGCGGTATTGCCTTTCTGGTCTGCCGGAAATATCCCGACGACCATCCTAGGCAACCGCCAAACGGGGCTAGGCCGACAGTGGCAACGCGGCCTCAGTGAGAGCTGCTGCGACGTCGGTTGCGGGTTCGCCGTCCGAGCCGGCGGCGTCCGGCGCTGCTGCGACGGCAGGTGCCTCGTCCGACGTCGGACCGGTGTAACCCGGCTTCAGTATCTGCACGAAAGTGCGCGACACGTCCGGCCCGACCGCCGTCGCGCGCATTTCCAGCGACGAGCGGCGGTTGCCGTCGCGGTCCTCGTATTCGCTGGTGTAGACGTGGCCGACGACGATCACCGGGGCGCCCTTACCCAGCGCCGCGCCCACCCCGGAGACTAGCTTGCCCCAGCAGTTGACAGTGATGAACAGCGAGTTGCCCGGCTCCCATCCGCCGTCGGCGGTGCGGCGGCGCGAATTGCTGGCCACCCGGAGCTTGATGACTTCCTGATCGCCGACCTTGCGGCGCTGCGGGTCGTTGACGATGTGACCGATTACGGTTAGCGGGGTTTCGAACATTGACTCATTCCTCTCGTTGCTGTGGGCTGTGCCTGGAAAAATCCGGCGCGTCCGGGCAATCCCGGCAGCGCGTCACCGCCCGTTCCACCCGCCATTAGCCTCGCCGCCACCGACAGCGCCCCGGCCAAGCAGGCCCGGGCCCGCTGACCCTGTGGAAAGAACCGTGACTGTGGATCAATCCGCCGGCTGGCGCGAACGGCCCGGCTCGTCGCGATGCGAAAGTTCGGCCAGCATCGCGTTGTACGCCGCCAGCTCGGCGTCATCGTCGCGTTCGGCCGCGCGGTCCAACCGCCGCGCGGTCCGGTTGTCACTGCGCGCCCACTGCACGAGCAGCGCGATCATCACAATCACCAGGGGCAATTCGCCTGCCGCCCAGGCGATTCCACCGCCCAATCGCTGATCACCCAGCAGATCGGTGTGCCAGCTCAGACCCAGCGATCGGTAGTAGGACGCGCCGAGCACCGTTCGGGTGCCCATTAGCTCCACGCCAAAGAACGCGTGCAGCGGCAGCGAGGCGAACACCACGCCCAACTTGGCCAGCGGCGGGATCGGCCGGGGCGTCGGGTCCACCCCGATCACGATCCAGTAGTACAGGTAACCGCTGAGCAGAAAGTGCACGTTCATCGCCAAGTGCCCCGCATGGCTGCCCACCGCGGTATCGAAAAGGTCGCTGAAGTACAACCCGTAAAAACCGGAGACGAACAGCACCGTAGCCACTATCGGGTTGGTGAGCAGCCGCGACAATCGGCTGTGCAATGCCGCCAATATCCATTCCCGCATGCCCGGTGGATCTTGTTGGCCAGACGAGCGGCCGGCAGCCGGCAGCGCCCGCAATGCAAGGCTGACCGGGCCACCCAGCACCAGCAATATCGGGGCCAGCATCGACAGGCACATATGGGCGATCATGTGCACGCTGAACATCGCCGGCATGTATCGACCCACACCCGACGACGTGGCGAACAGCAGCACCGCGCAACCGAGCAGCCAGGACACCGTGCGGCCCGGCGGCCAGCTGTCGCCGCGCCGACGCAGCCGCAGCACCGCCGCGACGTACAGCGCGGCGAGCACGATCGCGGCCGTGCCGAAGATCAGGTCGAAGCGCCAGTCGAACAGAATGCGCGCCAGGGTGGGCGGCCCGTCGAAGTCGTAGCCGATCTCGGCTTCGGGAATCGACGGTAGGCGGATCGGTGGTGGTGGCGGCGGTGTGCGGCCCAGCCCGACGGCAATACCGAAAGTGATGCCGAAAACCGCGGCCTCGATCAGCGCGAGCCGGATGAGCACGCTCCGCGCCTGCCGAGTCGTTGGAGGACTCGGACCTGCCTGCAGCGCAGCGACTCCGGCGCGCCGCTGACGCCAGCCGATGACGCCCAACAGGCACAGCGCGACAAACTTGGCTACCAGCAGCCGCCCGTAACCGGTCGTCAGCAGGTCGGACGGCAGTACTCGCACAAAGGCATTGACCACGCCACTCAGCGCCATCGCGACCCAACACCACAGTGCGATCGCGGAGAACCGCCGTGCCGCCAGATCGGTGTGTTCACCGCCGCGCAGTGCGTGGGCCAGCAGAGCCAGCAGACCACCGGCCCACAGGCTGGCGGCCAGCAGGTGGATCAGCAGGCTGTTGGTGGCCAGGTCGTGCGAACCCCCGGCCGACGAGTGACCGGTCAGCCCGAGCGGTATGAGGGTGACCAACGACCCGAGCAGCAGGAACGGCGTCCACGACCAACGCAACACCGCCAGACTTGCCAGCGTCACCAGCGCGGCCAGCACCGCGGTCCAGCGCCACGCGGAAGCGGTGTTCACCAGCCCGGCAACCGACCAGATCGTCACCGGGTTGAGGTGTTCTACCAAACGGTGACCGGACACATCGGAAATGGTCAGCGGGACCAGCAGGGCGGCAGCCACCGCCCACACCCCCGAGGCCACCGTTCCCAGCCGAAGCGCGCGGTATCCGCCGACATCGAGCACGCCGCTGCGCTGCGGCGGCACCAGAAACGCCGCGAAGAGAAACGATCCGACGGCCAGCACCGCCGCGATCTCACCGGCCGCCCGGATGAACGGCAGGCCCAGCGTGGTCACCGGGCCGGGATCGGGCAACCCGGTGGCGGTCAGGGCATCCGCCAGCGACAACGTCCCGATTCCGGCTGCCGTGCAGCCCGCAAGCACGGCCACGCCCGCGAGCAGCGGCCAGACCCGCGCGCCGGACTTACCGGCAGCCTTGGGAACAGGCTCAGCAGCAGGTCGGGCAACCGTCATGTACCCAGGGTATGGGCAGGTAGTCGGGCTACTGAGCCGGGCGCCCCTGACGCGCTTTGAATTCGCGCGCGATGAACTGATTGCGGGCGATCTGCTCGACGTAGTCGAAATCCTGCCGAATGTCCCGCAATTCCCGCAGGAAAGCATTGCGCCGTTCCGCAAGGTCGGCGGCCGGCCCGATCAACCCTTGATCGGCAACAACCTGGCGCGCGGTGGCGAACAGTAGCGTCGAGACCGATTCACTGCTGCGGATCCGGCCCTGCGCCACGTACTGAAGGCCGACGCCGAGCGCCTCCTCCGTCAGCTGCTTCTGGCCGACGTCGGGCGGAAGATTGCGCAACACGTCGGCGACAATCTCGTAGGCCTCGAAGAAGACCCGCAACATCGCGTCCGACATCAGCGGCCGTTTCGCGTACAGCATTGCGTCGATCTCGTCTCCCCCGGCGGCGACGTGGGCTTCCCAACCCTGGTGCCATGCCATCTCTTCGCCGATGTTGGCCCGAAACGTCGACGAATCGGCGAAGTAGAAATCGAATTTCAGCAGCGCGCGCAACCGCATCGCCTGGTCCCAGAAAGCCGACAACCGGTCGCCTTGATAACTCGTGTCGTGCCTGGCGTGCGCCAGCGCGAGTTCGACGATCGAGGTCTCCAGGAAAGCGTCTATCACCGAATTCCGGTAGAACGCGGCGGCGTGTTCGTCGTCGGGCGCGATGTACCACACGGGTTCGCGACCGCTGTCGACACCGGTGATCGGGTGCCCGTTGGACAAGGCGTCGACCGCTGCGCGCACACCGTCGCGGGAGCGCAGCCGCAATGCGCTGTTGGACACCGGGGTTTGCTTGCGTTCCAGGTAGTCCAGTGAGTCCTGCAGGGTGTGGTGCAGCTGATCGAGCGTCAGCGCCAGCCCACGGGTGGTGAGCAGCAACGCACACACCAAACCGGTTGCCGTCACCGGTGTCGCCCGCAGAATCCGCCACGCGACTTCGAACGTCATCTTTTGCAGCGCAAGCCGTTTGGCGTCCCGGTCTTGCGCCAACGTACCCTGCGTCGGACCCAGGTACTGCCGCATCGACACCGCTTCGGGGAAGCGGACATAGATCTTGCCGTAGTTGCGTTCGCCCTGCGCCTTGATGAAGTTGTACAGCCAGCCGATGCCCTCGGGGGTCTTCTCCCCGCCGCGGGCGTACTCCGCGTATTCGGCGGTCTCGTGCAGCTGGTCGAAGCTGATCGACACCGGCTGCAGCAGGATGTCTTCGCTGCGGCCGTCCAGGTAAGCGTCGGCCACATAACTCATCAAACCGAGCTTGGGCGGCAACATCTTTCCGGTACGTGAGCGAGTGCCCTCGATGGACCAGCTGAGGTTGAACCGCTTCTCGACGATGTAGCCGACGTATTCGCGCAGCACGTACTTGTAGAGCGGGTCATCGCCGATGTTGCGGCGGATGAAGATGACGCCGGAACGGCGCAACAGTGGCCCCATCAATCCGAACGACAGGTTGATACCGGCGAACACATGCACAGGCGGCAGCCGGTTCTCCTGCATCGCCACCGGCACCACCGCGCCGTCGATGTAGGACCGGTGCGAGAACAGCAGCACCGCCGGATGAGCGTCCAGCCCGGCGCGCATCGCCGCGATCTGATACTCGTCGTAGTCGATCTCCGGCTCGAATCCGCGGCTGAGCGCCCTGCCGAGGACGGAAACCAGGTCGACGGACACCCTGCTCCACCCGGTGGCGAGTTCGTCGAGCATCGTGCCGGCCTCTTCGAGCGTTGCGCCCGGGATCTTTTCCAGGCCGGCGCGAAATCGCGCGGACGCCAGGATCTCTGGCTTCACCAACCGCGGAGACTTGTACTGCGGTCCGAGGATTCGATACTCGGCGCGTTCCACCGCCAAGATGGCGCGGCGAGTGACGAACTGGGCGAAGTCGCGTGGGTTCTCCCCGACGGTGGTGTCGCGCCACTGCTGGCGGAGTTCGGACACCTTGGCCGACTCGCCGGCCACCACCCGCGCGCGCCGCGGGTCCTTGTTGACGATGCGACGCTGCTGATGCCGGTTGGGGTGGTAGGGATCCCGGCCGGGCAGCAGCCCGGCCACCTTTTCCGCTCTGCTGCGATCCGCGGGCGGCAGCCAGAACACCCGCACCGGCACGATTGAACGGTCTTCTTTAGATGGGGGGCCGGAGTTGAGCTGCTCGACCAGAGCTGTCAGCGCCGACGGGGGCGCGTTGCCGGGTGGCAGCTTCAATACGTCGAACTTGGTGTCCGGATTGCGGGCACGCTGCTGGCGCAGCCAATCCATCACCAGCTCCATTTCGACCGGAGTGTCCATGGAAGCCAGTACCAGCGAGTCTTGCGCGGTTAGGACGGCGCTGGAGTCTGGGTCCGGCTCGGTCACGGCCGCCCTCGGGGCCGCGTACGCGGCGACTCGGCGCCGATCGTTTGATCGATGCCGGGCCGCCTTGCCTCACCATCGGTGGGAGTGTGGGTGGCCGGTTTCACGCTCGCTTTCGGCTGAGCCTTTTTCGCTGCAGTCTTGCCGGCGGTCTTCACCGCGGTCTTCTTCGCCGCCTTGGCTGCGGGGGCCTTGCTCGTCGTCTTTTTCGCGGTGGTCTTTGCCGCGCTGGCCTTTTTCGCGGTGGTCTTCGCCGGGGTGGTCTTCGCCGGGGTGGTCTTCGCCGGGGCGGTCTTCGCCGGGGTGGTCGTAGCGGCAGCGGTCTTAGCCGCGGTCTTAGCAGCGGTCTTGGCCCCTGCCTTGGCCCCTGCCTTGGCCCCTGCCTTGACCGGGGCCTTGACCGGTCCGGCCTTCTTTCGTGCCGCTTTTTTCGCCCGCCTGTAGAGATCGAACTCGGGCAGCTCGTCGACCGGCCAGTCCGCCAGGGTGTCCAGGTACAGCTGGCGCACCTCGGCGATGTGCTCCGGCAGCTTGTCGAGCGTCCAGTCGTCGACCGAGATCGGTGGGAACACCGCCACATCGACCGTGCCCGGATTCAATGTGGTGGAGTTCCGGGAGGCGATGATCTCCGCATTGCGGATCACGATGGGAACGATGGGGATCCCCACCGCCATCGCGATACGGAACGGCCCCTTCTTGAACGGACCGACTTCGGTGGTGTCCAACCGGGTGCCCTCGGGTGCGATAACGATCGAGAGTCCGTTCTTGGCGCGGTCTTCGACGGTGTGCATGGTCTCAATTGCGGAGGCCGGGTCGTCCCGGTCGATGAACACACCATCCAGCAACTTGCCCAACGTGCCCATGATCGGGTCGCGTTCGAGTTCCTTCTTGCCCACACCAACCCAGTTGTCCTTGACCAGCGCCCCGGAAATGATCGGGTCAACCTGGTTGCGGTGGTTGAAGATAAAGACGGCTGGCCGCTGCGCGGTCAGATTCTCTTTCCCGATGACATTCAAGTGCACGCCACTGGTGGCGAGCAGCAGCTGGGAAAAGTTGGAGGTGAAGAAGTTCACGCCGCGCCGCCGGTTCCGGGTGAGCACACCGAGCCCGACTGCGCCGGCCGCGACCGGGACCATCGTGCTGAAGCCGGCAAGCGTTCGCAACTGCCGCCGGAATCCCAGACCACCCCGGCTTTCGAATTTCAGGATCGGCCAGCCACGGCGCTTGGCGACGGCGGCCATCTTGCCTTCCGGGTTCGTCGGCCGCGGATTGCCGACCAGGTACATCAGCGCGACGTCCTCGTCGCCGTCGGCGTAGAAGTAGCTGTCCTTGAGGTCGATGTCGTGCTCGGCCGCAAACTTCTGTACCGCAGCGGCCTTGCCCGGCCCCCACAAGATCGGCCTGAGCACGCCGCCGGTGAGCAGCCCGTCTTCATTGGTCTCGAAACTGTTGGTCAGCGTGTTGTTGATGCCGAGGAAGCGGGCCACCGGGTTGACCTGGATGGTCAGCGCCGACGAGCTGAGCACGACGGTGTGGCCGCGGGTCACGTGGGCCCGGACCAACTCACGCATTTCCGGGTAGATCCGGGACTCAATCCGCTGATTGAACAGCCGCTCGCCGATCTCGTCCAAGTCGCTCAACAGCCGCCCGGCCAGCGCCATGGAGGCCTTGCTGATGAGGTCTTCGAACTCGATACGCCCGAGCGTGTGGTTCAGTCCCGCCTGAACCATGCTGAGCAGCTCACCCACACCCATATCGCGGCGCCGTAGTCGCTCCTGGGTGAGGATGACGGCGGTGAAGCCCGCCACCAGCGTCCCATCCAGATCGAAGAACGCACCGACCTTCGGTCCGGGCGGGCTGGCCATGATCTCGGCGACCGAACCGGGCAATCGCATGTCCGACGCCCGCTTCCGGGCCTTTTGGGTCCCGCGCTCGTTGGCGTGGTCGTCGGGGTCTTTGGGGGTGCTCATGAGCCCGACACCGATGCAGACGTCGCACCCACCGGCTGCGCTGCGAACGACGCCGGCACCGCACGCGGTGCCGGATCGCCGGCCAGCGCGAGAATCTCGTCGAAACCCTCCAGCAGGCACTGGGCGAACAACGCCTCTTTTCGCACCGACGCGCGGTCGTAGCGGACGGTGATGGTGCACCAGCCGCCGCGTGAGATCAACACCACCATCATCGCCACACCGGGCAGCGGGCCAATACCGTACTGCCGCAAGATCTTCGCACCGGCGATGTAGGTGTCGCCCGGATAGACGGGCACATTGCTGGCCTGCACGTCGGAGCCGATCACCGAGCTGGTGATCCCCTCGAGGATGGCCGTCGGCAAAACGCTCAACACCGGCGCTATGGCTCCGACGATGTTCATCGCGGGCTCGTCGCGACGCTGCGTCATCTGCGCGCGGATCTTCTTCATCCGCTGCACCGGATCAGCGGTGCCGAGCGGTGCCGCCAGGTTGACGCCGGTGAACTGATTGCCGCCGGCCGCGTCGTCCGAGGCCCGCAGGTTCACCGGGACCGCCATCGGCAGCGTGCTGATCGGCACACCGAGGGCCACGTGGTAGCGCCGCAACGCGCCGCACAAGCCGGCGAGGTAGGCGTCGTTGATCGATCCTCCGCCGGCTTTTGCGGCCTTGTGCAGGTCGGAAAGCCGGATGTCGATTGCTTCGGTGCGAGTGGTCAGGCTGCGCCGGCGCAGTAGCGGCGACGGCTCGGCGGCCCGGTTCATCACCCGCATACCCGAGAGGGCGTAGCCGACGATCCCCGAAACCGTGGACCCGGGTTCCATGATCGCCCGCCCGGCCACTGTTACCGCCCCGGACACCGCGCCGAGGACGCCGCTGAGCATGGCCATTGGCAGGTGGTTGATGCCCTGCCGCATCAAATCATTGGGCGAAAGATCCTGCGGAATGGGCTGCGGGGGTGTCGGCCTGGGCGGCGGATCGCGTTCCAGGTCATAGATTTCCGCGAACATCTCGACACCGCCGACACCGTCGGTGACCGCATGGCTGACGTGCAGTAATATCGCAGCCTTGCCATCGGCAAGACCCTCGACAAGGGTGGCTGTCCACAGCGGCCGCGATATGTCCAGCGGTGACTGCAGGATCACTTCGGCGAGATCGAATACCTCGCGCAGGGTACCGGACCCGGAAACGCGCACCCGGCGCACGTGGAAGTCCAGGTTGAAGTCGGGATCCACCACCCAGCGGGGGGCGGCTGTCGGCAGCGTCGGCACGACAACCTTCTGCCGCAGGCGCAATACCCGCCGGGAGGCGTTTTCGAACCGGCTCCGGAGCCGTTCCCAGTCCGGCGTGGTGTCCAGGAGTTCCAGCGCCATAATCCCCGAACGGGTCCGTGGATTCGCCTCGCCCCGATGCATGAGATAGTCGAGCGGTCCGAGTGCGTCGGACAATCCACCGGCCTCGACGGACTCAGTCATGATCACTAACTCGACACGCCAACCCTGTCACCGCCGATCAAGCCTCCATTCAGACCCGTCCAGCCAATCGCCACCACAACGCTAGTCGGGTTGACGCGCCGGTGAAAGATGACATGTGAGGGGGGGTGGCGGGTGAGCATCCGCTCACGGCGCGCGACGCGGCACGGCGGGATCACGAAACTTACTGGCGGGCGGCCGAGTTGGAAGAATCCGCGCAGGTGCGGATGGCCCGGTTCAGCTGGCCGGAGGCGCCGACAGCGACAACGAGTCCACATGCTGTCGTCCATAGACGACACCAAGGAAGTCCGCGACGGCATCGGCGGCCATCCGGGACCGGACTGTCGGCGTGATGTCGAACGCGTGGTGCGCGTTGGCGAGTTCGGCATAGGCCACCGTGGCGGCACCGGCCCCTCGCAGCGCCGCGCAGAAGGCCCGGGCCTGGCCGGTCGGAGCCAACGGATCCTTCTCGCCATGCAGCACGAAGAACGGCGGAGCCTCGCGGTGCGCGTACGAAATCGGCGAAGCCGCCCTGAATCGCTCGGGCTCGTCGGAGTAGCGGGCCTTCATCACAAACTGCTCGAGGAACGGCAGCACCATTTCGTGGAGGTTGTCGAAGTCGGTGAAGTCATAGATGCCGTAGTACGGCACCGCGGCTTGAACGGTCGTGTCCGCATTTTCGAATCCGGGCTGGAACGTCGGATTGTTAGGGGTGAGCGCGGCCAGGGAGGCCAGGTGCGCGCCCGCTGACCCGCCGGTGATCGCGATGAAATCCGGGTCGCCGCCATAGTCGGCGATGTTCTCGCGGACCCAGGCGATCGCCCTCTTGACGTCGATGATGTGCGCCGGAAACCTGCAGCGCGGGCTCTTGCTGTAGTTGATCGAGACGCAGATCCAGCCGAGTTCCACCATGCGGCTCATCAATGTGTAGGCCTGCGGGCGTTTGCCGTTGACTGCCCACGCGCCGCCGGGGACCTGTATCAGCACCGGCGCCCGGTGGCCGGGCGCCAGGTCGTCACGCCGCCAGATGTCGAGCAGGTTTTCCGGAACGCGTGGACCGTAGGAGATGTCTGAGGTGTGCGCCGCATACCGGCGGTGGGGTCCGGCCTTGGGCAACAGGCCGCCGCGGCGCGCAGGCGCGGACGGATCGCTGGTCGGATGACATACGACATCGTGGAAGGCCCCCCCGAAGGTGTCCTCGAGCGCAGCGGTGAGGGTTTGGTCGGCGCGCTGGGCTGCCCAGGTGGTGGCAAACCGGCCGATCGACGGAGGCGTTACCCGGGACAACGCATGCCCGGTCACGATCTGCGGGGAGAATTCGGTGGACAGCCAGCCGGCCAGCCAGCCCACCGCAAACGGCGAGCCGCGCAGGAGCACCGCTCCTGCCCGGCAGCTATCTCTGGCGTCGGCCGCCAGCTGCACCCCAGTTCGCAGCGCCTGGGCACCAGCCCGCGAGCACCGCGAAGTCACTGTTGTGGCCACGCTCATAGCAACGTCACCCCTCGACGTCAGGCACACGCCTCGTTGCGGTTAACCGCTGATTACCAGCGGGTAATGTACGTGTGTCGAGGCTCACACCATAACCGATATTTACGGAGGGGGAAGACTTTTCGCGCGCGTTGCGCCGGGAACTGCCGAAATTTCCACCGTCGTCAAAACTGACCTGCGGATTGTTGGGTTGTCGTGGGAAACCAGTGCCGTATGGTGCCTCCCGGACACCCCTCCTGGGGTAAACCGGGATAAAGTTGTCCCGACCATTGCCTCCGTAGCTCAGGTGGATAGAGCAAGGGCCTTCTAATCCCTAGGTCGCACGTTCGAGTCGTGCCGGGGGCACAGCTCAGAGGCGGTATTTAGCCGTACTCAATAAGGTCAGTCGTCGTTTATTCGTCGTTTATTCGTCGTTTATGTCGGACCTGAATTGCCGTTGACGGCTCTGTCCAGCAGTTCTGCCACCTGGTTGTGCACCCGACCGCGGCTCATGTAGCGGTCCTGCGTCATCGACACTTTCGCGTGGCCGAGGTGGTCGGCTCCGATGCGGGCCGACAGGCCGGCGTCGCCAGTACAGATAACCACGGTCTTGCGGAAGCTGTGCGGGCTGACGTCCGGCACGCCCAACTCGTCCCGGCTTTTGCGCCACTGCCCTGCGAAGTTGTCGGGGTCGCGCAGTGTGCCGTTGGTAGACGGGAAGATGACCGACTGCTCTCCGAGGTACGGCAGGTTGCGACGCTCGGAGAGCACAGCGACGGCGAACGCCGGCAGTGGGATCACCCGCCGCCCCGCCACGGTCTTCGTCTCGTCGACACGGACAAGGCCGTTGGCCTTCTCTCGGACGACCTTGCCGCAAACAGAGATCGTTCCGGCGTCGGCATCGAAATCGCACCAGCGCAGCGCCAGCAGTTCGGAGCGGCGCAAGCCGGTCGCGATCAAGAGGGTGACGCCCCCAACCCCGTGGCGGGGCCACCTGGGTACTCTCGCGGCGCAGCTGCCTACGGCTTCGATTTTTCGCATCGACGGGTCGGCTGAACTGCCGGGAGCGACAAATATCGAAAGAGGACGCATGTTTGACGACCCATCCCGTTTCGCCAGAATCTTCGCCCGAGCTAATGCCGTAGTCCGTCCTGTACTCCTCTCGCCATTGCATCCGATCCTGAGCAGCCGTCTGATGTTGTTGAGGTACGTAGGCGGTAAGTCCGGCAAGCGGTACAGCTTTGCCATCGGCTACTTCCCATGGGACGACGGCGACGTCATCGTTTCCAGTACTGCAAATTGGCCCAAAGCAATCGGCAGTGCCCGAGACGTTCAAGTGCTCATCAAGGGCCAGTGGTTCGCGGCCCACCCGATTGCGATCCGGGAAGCCGATCAGAAGGCCGACGTTCTCAATGAGTTCGCCAGGCGCAACGGACCGCGAGCCGCCAAAGGTTTGATGCTGGGGCTGCCGGGCGACCGCCAGCCTGACAGAGAACAGTTGCTTGCGGCGGCAGCCAAGACAACGCTTGTCCGCTTCTCTCTGACCGCACCGACTCAGGCTTAGACGCTTTAAGCCAAGACCCTGTAGACGGTTGCACGACTGACGCCGAGCGCAGCGCCGATAGTGCAGGCTGACTCACCGGCCGCATGCATCCTCCGTGCCAACGCGGTTTTCGTATCGTCGAGCGCCTTCGGGCGACCAATGGACTGCCCACGCGCCCGACGAGCGTCCCGCGCTGCCGTGCGGCGTTCGCGACCGAGTTCCAATTCCAGTGCGGCCAATGAGGCCAGCACGCCAGCGACCATACGACCCGCCGCGTTCGACGTGTCAATGCCCTCCCGCAGTGACCGCAGTACGATCCCACGCTGACCAAGGTCGCGAATGGTGGTCATGACCTCGGCGGCATTACGGCCCAGCCGGTCGATGCCGACCACCATGATGGCGTCACCCTGCCGTGCGTAGTCCAGGAGCGCAGCGAGGCCGGGACGCTGTTGCCGCGTCGAAGTGCCCGCCAGCTTGTCGGTATAGACGCGGGCGGCGCTGATACCCATGAGGACTGCGTGGGTCGCTCCGTAGATGGCCGAGGCGATCCCGGCGGCCGAGGCCTCACGACTCGGCGCTCATTCGCGACCGATCATGTCCTGCGGAACGACGACGTAATACCCGGTGGCCACCCGGTGCAAAAGCCCCCTGTCCGCGAGCCGTGCCAGCTCAGGGCCCGGAAAGGCGTACGTGGCAGCGGCGTCCCCGGCGCGTACGGTTCGCAACGGTGCGCTAGCAAGGACCGCCGGCAGCGACGTACTCCTCCGCTGAGCCATCTCAACCCGCCCACTTAGTATGCGAACCTTAGGCTATAAGCCCACAAAATGCATATTGACACTGCCACGATGTTGCCTCATCGCGATTACCGATATGGCTTTAGGAACGGCAAATGGTCCAGTGAACGAACTTACGAAATCGCGCGAGCCGACATCCGTATTGCGTTGACCCTGACCGACGCCGACCAGCTGGCGACGGAATTGCGCCGCCTAACACGTCTGCGCCGCTACCCGGTTGCGACTCCCGCGCGCGCCAGGTGGAGCGCTACCCCATCCATCGGCACGACCCGATAGGTTGGGGTCGTAGGTCTCTTAAGAACGACGCGGCCGGTTCTCCCACCTGTGTTGCTTGTATTCGTCCTCCACGTGAGTATCACGGTGATTACCTGGACAGAGCCACTGACGGTCCATTCGTTGGCCGTCACCGGTCATATCAATGATTTGATATTGGGCGTCGACGCGGCAATTCAGGCAATAGCTATTGCCAACTTCTAAGATTTTCTCCGACAATATTACTCCTTGATTCGGCGTTATTATGAAGTATATTCCTGAGCACGTACGCGGGGACCATCCTTTGTGCAGCCCTTGACGGGGTTGTTGTCTCTCGGTCCCGGTGGGTGCATGACCTTCGTTGCGTGCCAGTCGATGGCCGGCATGAGAATTGCCAGCCTCGCCGGGCCGGGGGCCGCAGACCGGCGTTAAGGACATGCCCCGTAGAGGGCCGATTAGTGACCTTCCGGCGATGGCCCTCGACACCGTGGAGGCAGCGCGTTGACCTCAACGGAACGGAGAGAGTGTGTTTGTTGGCTGGGATGGGGGAACCACCTCCACGATGTGACGGTGATCAACAACGACGGATTGCGGGCCGGCCGCTTCAGCGTCCCACACCCGAACAAGGCATCACCCGAGCGCTGGGCCACCTCGCAGAGTTTGGCGACCCGGCCGAGTTGCCGCTAGCGATCGAGACGGGTCGTGGCGTGGTTGTGGATCGTCTTTTGACCGCTGGCCCCTGTCATTCCCATACATCCCAACGCATTTCACGCTGCCCGGCCACGGTGGGGCGCCGCCAGGGCGAGAATGATCCCGGCGATAGCCCACTGGATGCCATCGAGCATCTCGCGTAGGTCTGCAAGGTCCGCGTTTGAGTGCGCGGGTGGGCGCTTACGTCAGGCTGTCCTCTATGTAGCGCAGCGAGTGTCTGCCCTGCCACTCGGACTCACTCTCAGACAGCCAAGTGGCCTTCTCCTGGATCGCTTCTGTCGACCCATAAATACGGCGGTTGCAGCCGTGGCAAGTCAGGTACGTGAACATCGTGTCGCCGGCCCGCGGCCATTCCTCACGCGCCGTGTCGGGCAGGTCGATCTCGATGGTGTGGTGCTCGATTTGCCGGATCAGGTGGCCGACGACGTGTCCCTCGGGGCACGCCAGATCCATCTTCAGCAATCCCCTGTCGCTCATTTCTCCAACCTATCCGGCTCGTCGGCCGCGGCCAGTAGATCCGCCGCGAGTTCTTCGGCTGCGGCCAGATCCTCGGCGCGGAGCCTCCATGGCGCCAAGACCTCGGCGGCGATGGTCAGCGCCCGCGACACCGCGGCCGGATCGCGCCAGGGCGCACACCCCTGCGCCACGGTATCCGGATGCACCCACCAGCCGCCGCGACCAGCTTGATCCCGCCCCAACCCAGCACCTCGGCCTCCGCGCCGAGCAACAACCGCCACGCCCGCTCGTCCAGATACGGGCGGATCAACAACAAACGGGCGGCAACCGGATCGGAGTCCACATCGGGCAACATCACACCACGAGTGCGGACAAACCAAACCGAAAAACCCAATCAATTACTGCGCGTGTCCTCAGACTCAGCGCCTGATATTCCTGGGCGTACCCGCCGAACACCGCCGACCCGATGCCCGCGACATCCCAAGCCGCCGCGACCAGCGTCTGCCGCCCCGCGATCACCAACGACATCGCACACCCCACCCACACGCCATGACCAGCACGCCACGCCGCCCCCCAACACAGCCCGCGCGCTCACCGCCCCCGTGTTGGCGACGTCGACGTCGCCGAGCACCGTCCCCGGTCAGGCCTGCACCACCGCCCACGGCTCGTTGCCGACAGGGATGGCGGCGGTGACGGTGTCGCTAAGGTCGATAAACGACACCGTGTTGCTGCCAAAGTTGGTGACCCAGACGCCGCCGTCGAAGTGGGGGTTGCCTGCCGGCTCCACAGCCACCCCTTCCGGGGTGTTGAACCCGCCTTCGCCGAACCCGAAAATCTCGTTCACGGTGTTGGTGGCGGGGTTGATCACCGACACGCCCGCCATTTCGTCGTCCAGGTTGGTGACGTAGACCTCGCTGTTGGTGGGGTTGAACGCCACCCCGTACGGGCTGCCGCCGAGCGGGATGGTGTTGGTGACGGTGTTGGTGGCGGTGCTGATCACCACCAGGCCGGTACCGGCACCGCTGTCGACTCCGGTGGTGACGTAGACGGTGCTGCCGGTGGGGTTGACCGCCACCCGGTTCGCGAGGCCGCCGAGCGGGATGGTGGCGGTGACGGTGTTGGTGGCGGGGTTGATCACCGACAGGCTGTTGCCACCGGCAGCGACGTAGACGGCGTTGCCGGTGGGGTTGACCGCCACCCCTTGCGGGTCGAAGCCGACCGGGATGGTGGTGGTGACGCTGTTGGTGCCGGTGTTGATCACCGACACGCTGTTGTCGAAGAAGTTGGTGACGTAGACGATGCTGCCGGTGGGGCTGACCGCCACCCCTCCCGGTCCCTCGCCGACCGGGATGGTGGCGGTCACGGTCTCGGTGGCGGTGTTGATCACCGAAACGCTGTTGCTGCCGCTGTTGACGACGTAGACGGTGCTGCCGGTGGGGTTGACCGCCACCGCGTCCGGGTTGGTGCCGACTGTGATGGTGTCCATGACGTCGCCGAGGAAGGGGTTGAGCACCGTCACCGTGCCGCTGCCATAGTTGGTGACGTAGACCCCGCCCTGCGCACCGGGGCCGCCAGTCCCGCCGGCCCCGCCCGCGCCGCCGATACGCCCGCTGGGCGCGCTGCCCGTGCCGCCCGGGCCGCCGAGGCCGCCTAAGGTGTCGCCGGTGGCGTTGTTGCCGCCGCCTTGCCCGCCCTGACCGCCGGCGCCGCCATGACCACCCACCCCCGACAGCAACCCGCCGTTCCCGCCGGCGCCACCGCTACCGCCGCTACTGCCGGCAATGCCGGGCTGGCCGCCGGGCACGCCGCCCAATTCGGCGATGTTCCCGCCGAAGCTGCCGGCCCCGCCCGCCCCACCGTTGCCGCCGTTACCGAACAACAGCCCCGCGTCACCGCCCCGGCCGCCGGCCTGCCCGGGCGCCCCCGAGCCGCCGTTACCGCCGTTGCCCTGCAAAATCCCGCCCGGCCCCCCAGGCTGCCCGCTCCCGGGCGCCCCGTCGGTGCCGTCGCCGACCAGCGGGCGACCCAACAGCGCGTTGGTGGGCGCATTGATCGCCGCCATCACGTCTTCCTCCAGGGTCTGCAACGTCGGCGCGTCGGGCGCATTGGGCGTATTGATCACCGCCAACACGTCTTGCTCCAGGGTCTGCACCGTCGACGCGCTGGGCATATTGATCACCGCCTTAATGTCTTGCTCGAGGATCTGCAACGCCGACGCGTTGGCCGCCTCAGCGCCGCCATACCCGCCCGCGGACGAACGCAATGCCTGCACAAACCGCTCATGAAACCCCGCCGCTTGGGCACTAAGGGCCTGATAGTCCTGCGCATAACCGCCGAACAGCGCGGCGATGGCCGCCGACACCTCATCACCGGCGGCGGCCACCACCGTCGTCGTGGAAGACGCGGCCGCCGTGCGCGCCGCAGTCAGGGCCGAACCGACATCGGCAACCTCGGCCGCCGCCAGCGATAGCAAGTCCGGAGCTGCGGTCACGGCCGACATCGTTAACCTCCTGCGGGCAGTGCCGGGCCCCCGATGCGCAAACAAACGCTACCGCCACCCGCGCCGCAATTGCGTGTTTTCATTGAAAATCGTTTGAGGACCCTTTGCCAACGGACCACAGTGAATCCGGTGCCGGCACGGGCTAGGCGGGGCGGTGTCCGGCGTGATGTTTCCCTGCGCGATGTTTCCCGGGTTCCGACCAAGTCGGGACACGGACGAGTTCTTTGAACTCCTGAAACGCGCCTACCGCTCCGATACTGCGGCGGATAGATGTCTGACGTTGACGGAATTTCTCGCGCTCATTACCGATGAAATATGTAGCCCAGCTCCGACGCCTCGACACCGAGCAGCCACGGCTCAAAACGGAAATCGTTGCCATCGCGCTCGAATCCTTTTTGCTCGTAGAAGTCGCGCGCTATGCGATTATTCTCAGTGCACGACAAGGTCACATCACCTGAAGGCTGTGAGGCTAGAGCCTTTTCAAGCAGGGCACTCCCTATCCCTCCGCGTTGCTTTTCCCGCTTGATGTACATGGCCCCGATGTGGAGGTTATTGGGATTGTTGGGGTCCGGTCCGAAGATGATCATGCCGACTGGTTTACCGTCCGACTCCGCGAGCATGATGGTGTCGCCCTCGCTTACCCTTTGTGGATACCAGACGTGAGCAAAGCCGTTAACGAAAACGTCGGTCATAGACGGAGGCATGATCACGTTGTAGGACTCAAGCCAAACCGGGTAATGCATCTCCGCGATTTTCTCGTAGTCTTCCGGCTGAGCTTTGCGGATCTCTATCTCAGGCATCAGTCAAGCTTAGGAAACCGGCATCGACGTTCGCGTCTAAGATTCGAGTTATAGACTGAGAGCCATTGTGCCCCAGCGTCTTTACCCACCGCCGGGGGGACCCGGAGATCCCCGCCGCGCGCCCGGCCAGCCGATCCTAGACGCTGACGCTGAGTTCATCGACCTCGCGACGCGCTGGCATTGGACCGGCAGTAACGACGACGAGCAGCACCTTCGGGAGTGTGCCCGCCGCTCCCGACTCGCTCAAATGACGAGGGTGCGTGTCGCTGGACTGCGGCCGATGATGTCGACGGATTGCCGCCGCACCCCGGCCTTAGTGCATTGTGGCATCTGTTGTACCCCTTGGCAATTGCAGCTTGATTGGGAAATGACGAGCGAGTTATCGTGTCGAACTCCGTTGGGGGGCGGTGGGATACGGTCAGGGGCTAAACCGAACCCCTCCGGCGACCCTGCGGGCGCCGTCGCGCGGTTGACGAAACCCTGGCCGTTTTTCGAAGTGGGTTTGCCAAAACCGTCGGCAAATGGGGATTTCCGACCATCCCGAAAGCATGTGCTCATCATGAGATCTATTGTCGTGCAACAGAATGCGACACGCACAAAGTGGGATGACCACGCAGGCCGCCCAGCTTGCGGGCCTCGTCGATAGGCACGGGCGCATCGCCGACCACCACGTCTGCGCCCTCCGGCACTCCCGAGTCAGAAACGGATCCGGCAACTGAGATCTGATAGCAATCGTCGTACGTGTCCACGGCCATGCCGAGTCGACGAAGAAATAAGTCTCCTCCCCCCGGGAGCTGATCTCCGCCGAAGGGGGGAGCGTCATTCGCTGCGGTTGTTCGAGAGTGGTCATCAGGGTCTCCCCTTTCGTTGGCACCGTTGGTGGCTGTCAAGGTGACACTCTGCGGCGGATTTGGTCGACCGAAGTCGGCTGCTTTGGCTGAGGGGTCCCGTTGCGATTGCAGCTGGGACGAGTTCGTTGCGGTGGCAGATTTTCGATGCCGACGAGGCTGCGCTGTTTTTCAGCTACTACAAAACGGGCGACATTCCTACGACCTGCACGTTGCGCCCCGAACAGGGCTTTACCCGTGCTGGGGGTAACATCGACCTTCGCGATCGAGCGCTGGGTTTGCACTAGCCCGACCCGCGATGTCTCGCCTTAAGGTAGATCGGCGATCGCCATGCGAACCGTCACAGTTCGCGCACAGTCCGCAGGACACCCGACAGCACCCGTCGCCGACCACAGTCAACCCGCGGCGCCTAAATGGTTTCTGCGCGCGCCTCTAGCGCGCTACCGGTGGCAAGTTCGTTGCGCGAGGTGTCTTTTAGGCTGACGCCCGAGCGGCCAAGTTTGCGCGCTCCGGCGACCAGCGCAGCGGTGGTTACCGCGGCCGTTTGGTAATCAAGGCCGTCGGGCGGGTGGATGTTGGAGATGCAGTTGCGATCTGCGTCGGTGAGACCTGGCGCCGGCAGATGGGTTAAGTAGATTCCGAGGCTGTCGGCGACCGATAATCCAGGACGTTCCCCGATGATCATCAGCAGCGTCCTTACCGCTAGCGCGTGTCCGATGTGGTCGCCGAGGGCGACACGGGCCTGGGTTGCGATTACGGGTGGGGCGATGCGATAGCGGTTGTTGAATTCGCGTAGCAACGCGTCAACCAGGCCGGCGGCGTGATGGGTGAGCGCGCAGGGCGAGAGCCCGTCGGCAAGGACGATGCCTATGTCCGCGCCGGTCTTGGGTAGGTTCGACAGGTCTGCGGGGCTGCGACCCAAATCGGGCCGACGAAGGTACTCGCTACGTGACGTGGCCCTGCTCTGCACGTGCAGTGGCGCGCCGATGCCGATCCCGCGGACCTGCTCGGTGAGGTTGTCGACGTCGAGCGGCTCATGGACGGCGTCACGCGCGGCTGCGTGAGCGGCTTGGAACTCCAGGACCCGCCGCGTCGGCAGCGAGTTACCCGCACGCCCGAGTCCGATGCGTGCCTGGGTGGTATCCCGCAACAGTGCCCAAATGTCGTCTGTGGGCAGCGCGTCTGGTGAGTTCATGAACCGCCCGCCAGTGCGCGCAGTGGCGAGGTCGCGAGATCGATAGGCAGAATTCGGCCGTTGGTGTCGGTCATGCCCAAGCCCGCCAGCCAAGCTTCGAATTCGGGTGCAGGCCGCAATCCCAGCACTTGCCGCACGTACAACGGATCGTGAAATGACAGGCTTTGATAGCCGAGCATGACGTCGTCGGCGCCGGGGACGGCGATGACGAAGGCGGCGCCGGCCACCCCCAACAGCGTGAGGAGCGTGTCCATATCGTCTTGGTCGGCTTCGGCGTGATTGGTGTAGCAGACGTCGACGCCCATGGGGAGGCCGAGCAGTTTCCCGCAGAAGTGGTCTTCGAGTCCGGCGCGGATTATCTGCTTACCGTCGTAGAGGTATTCGGGTCCGATGAATCCGACCACGGTGTTGATCAACAACGGCTGCAGCTTTCGGGCAACCGCATAGGCCCGCACCTCCAACGTCTGCTGATCGACGGGCTTGCCGCCGGTGCCCAGGTGCGCCCCAGCCGAGAGGGCCGACCCTTGACCTGTCTCCAGGTACATGACGTTCTCACCAACCGTGCCGCGGTGCAGCGACCGCGCAGCCTCGTTGGCTTCCAACAACATTTGGATGGTCACACCGAAGCTGGAATTGGTGCCCTCGGTGCCCGCGATCGACTGGAACACGAGGTCGACGGGCACACCCTGGTCGATCAGCTCCATGGTGGTCGTCACGTGGCACAGTACGCAGGACTGCATAGGGATGCTGAAGCGTTGTCGGATGTCGTCAAGGAGATTGAGCAAATCCGCTGTGGCGTGCGGCGAGTCGGTCGCCGGATTGATGCCAACCACCGCGTCGCCGCACCCCATCAGCAAGCCGTCGAGCATCCCGGCGGCGATTCCGCGTGGGTCATCGGTCGGATGGTTAGGCTGCAGTCGAGTAGCGAGCCTGCCCGGCAACCCGACGGTGGTGCGGAAGGCTGCGGTAGCGGTTACGGCCGCGGCCACCAGAATCAAATCCTGGTTTCGCATCAACTTTGAAACTGCCGCAACCATTTCCGGTGTGAGGCCGGGGGCAATGGTGGCGATGCGCGCTGCGCTGTCGTCGCGGGCCGCTGTAACCAACAGCCAGTCACGCAGACCGCCTACCGTCAGATGCGAGATCGGGCTGAATGCCTCGCGATCATGACTGTCGACGATGAGTCGGGTGACCTCGTCAGATTCGTAGGGCACGACCATGTCGTTGAGAAACGTCGTCAGGGGTATGTCAGCAAGCACCCACGCGGCGGCGGCGCGTTCGGCGTCGTGCTCAGCGGCGCAGCCGGCCAGCTGGTCACCGGACCGCAATGGCGTCGCTTTTGCCAGCACGTCGACCAAACCATCAAAGGTATAGGTGGTGCCAGAAATAGTTTGCCGGTAGCTCATCGTCGCTTGCTCCCAGAGTGTGCGGATCCAGCGAATTCTTCGTCCGGAGAATTCGCGACCAGTCGGTGCCGGCTATAGAAGGCAAAGTAGGCCATGAACGCTGTGAATACCCCAAAACAGCACAGGGCGGCCACGGTGTTAACCAAAAATGTGGCAGTGAGCGCCAGTGCCGCGACCACCAAAGCAAAGCTAGTCGTGACGACACCACCCGGGGTTCGATATGGGCGGTTCATATCGTGTGCGCGTCGCCGTAAAATGATATGACTGACCATCATCAATACGTAGCTCAAGGCGGCACCAAAGACAGCCATATTTAACAATAGGTCGCCTTTGCCGGTTAGCGACAGCACGAAGCCGATGACACCGGGAACGATAAGAGCCAGCGTCGGCGCCTTGCGGGAGTTGGTGATCGACAGCGCGGTCGGTAGGTAGCCGGCACGTGACAGCGCAAAAAGCATCCGAGAATACGCATAAATAATCGAAAAGAAGCTGGCGATAAGACCGGCCAACCCGATGTAGTTGACGACCTTGGCCGCGCCAATCTGCCCTAACGCCGCTACCAGCGGGTTACCCGACGACGACATCGCTTGGGCCCCACCGGCGCCGGTGGTCAACACCAGCACGACCGTACACGTCACCAGTAAAATACTGATGGCCGCGATGATCCCGCGTGGAACGTTGTGCTCCGGATTCGCCGTTTCCTCGGCAGCCAGCGCCACCCCCTCCACTGCGAGAAAGAACCAAATCGCGAACGGTAGCGCCGACCACACGCCCAGGTAGCCGTGCGGCAAAAATGCAGATGCCCCGACTGCGGTCGTAGGCGTGATGTTTGTCAAGTTCGCCAGGTGGAAACAGCCAACAGCGGCGACGGCAAAAATCACGATGCCGACAAGCGCTATCCCGGTGATCACGAACATCACCTTGAGCGCTTCTCCGATTCCGGCCAAGTGAATACCGATGAAGACTGTATAGATCGTCAAATACACCCACCAGCCATCACGGATGCCGAATAGTCCTAACGATTGCACGTAGGCACCGATAAATGTGGCAATCGCCGCGGGCGCGATCGAATATTCAATCAATACCGCGGTACCCGTCGCGAATCCGCCCCACGGGCCAAGCGCCCGCCGGGCGAACGTATAACCCCCACCCGCGGCCGGCAGCGCCGACGACAGTTCTGCCATACCCAGCACCAAAGCCAGATACATCGCGGCGATCACGACTGTGGCAATCGCCAGTCCGCCGAAGCCGCCGCGAGCAAGACCAAAATTCCATCCCGAATAGTCCCCCGACACTACGTAACTGACGCCGAGCCCCGCCAGTAATAACCAACCCGCACTGCCGGTCCTGAGCCGGCGCTTCTCCAGGTAGGCCTGCGACTCCGGGTTGCTTTCCACACCACTCCTTTGCCGAACATGGTTAGGACAATCGCAGTCCGCCGCACGCGCCAACATCGCCGCACAGCGCCGGCTCAGCATATGTTCTGCGGAAAATGCCAACCAGCTGCAACATACAATCAGCGGCAGATCACCAATCCCGAATCGTTCAATTCCAGCCACCCGACGCCCTGGTAGTGCAGGAGATCCCTAGGCGTGGTCAGGTACGGGTGAACCGGGTGGCCATACCGCTGTCACGCAATTGCAGCTGAAACGGCCTTGGGTGCTGCCGTGAACGCAGCCCGCTACAACTTGGGATGGCCTGGCGGATAGTCTCTTTCGGGCGAACGCAGCGGCAGCTCCGGTGTCGGCAATAAAGGTGTGGGCCAGTCAGGACTCTTCGGCAAGGCCTGAAACGGGCTGGTGGCTAACAACTGAACGCCTCCGGGCACACAGAGAGTCTCGGTGCCGCGGCCTGAGCTGCAACAAGCGTGCTCGTCAGCTTCCAGGATCTCCCTGGCAGTGGGTGTGGTCAGCTTGGACCTTTCCACCGGGGACGAGCGCTGACGCCGCTGCCTGCGCTTCTTCGCGTGTCGGACCCCACGCTCCGTAGTATTTGGTGCTCGAAGCGTTGATGACAAGCGCGACGCACCCACCCTCCCCGCTGGCCAGAAGGCGACAGTCGCTGATGGTCTTGCGGCACGCGTCCATCACCGTCTGCTGGGCTGCAGCTTCGCTGGCTCCTCCAGAAGTGAACTTGAGCTGCCCGGTGGAGTCCGATATCGCCAAGGCAATCCAATCGTTGTCGGCGTGCGCGGACGGCGTAGCTGCGAACGCCATGACGATGGCGATCGCTACTGCTGCTTGTTTCTTCATGGGCTTTCTGGCCCTTTTCATATTCGTGGCGCCGCTCTGGCGCAGGTAAACGCGACGGAACTCATTCTCACCCGTCGCCACCTCCGCCGCGACCGCAGCGAACCAACGGTCGGCGCCAAACGGCGCTGACCACCACGTTTAGCCGCCTATCCGCGCGGGGCTGCACCGGTCCAGAGAACGATTGCATGCGCGCTAGGAGGACGGCTGTCCCCTCGTTGAGGCCTCGTCATCGGTGATACTGGGCTCGGCCCAAGACGACCATTCTGGTCTGCCGGACCTCCCGCTTTGCACTCAAACTCGCCGCCCGCTCCAACCGACCCAAGAGGAAACCACATGAAGAGGGTATTGATCACCGGCGCAGGTATCGGATTCTGGCATGAGGTCGCCATGCGACTCGCCGGGAAGGGCTTTGACGGCGTCGCCTCCGTCGAGATCTACGCCCAGGTCCAGACGCTCAAGCGCCAGGCGGCCGACCGCGGCGTCACGCTCCAAGTCGAGAAGCTGGACGTCACCAACGACGGCGACCGCCGCAAGGCGTTGGGATGGGACATCGAGATCCTGGTCAACAATGCCGGTGTCGGCGAGGGCGGGGCTAGCGTCGACATCCCCGCAGCCAACATCCGCAACGAATGGGAGGTCAACATCACCGGACCGCTGCTGCTCACCCACGGGATCGCCAAGCAGATGGTCAAGCGCGGAAAGGGCCGGATTCAATGACCGCATGTTTCAGACCTACCAGAGCTGGGAGAACAACCCGTCCCAGAGGCTGTTCGACTACTCCAAGCTCTCGCGTTCCCCCGCGCGCAGTACGACCCCGAGGCGGTGTACGCCACGATGACCGCCGTGGCCGCCGGCGAGGTCGACACCTATCGCAACCTCGAACCTAAGTCGCTGATCGAGGAGACCAAGAGTCGTATCGAAGCCCCGTGGCACGAGAAGACCACGGACGGACTCGGCAGCCGCCCCGACCAGATCCAAGACTCTTACGACATGGACCCCGAAACCCCCATGCCTGAGGAAACACCCTAGACGGACGGTTCCTTCGCGACGGTTTGGGGGCCGGAGACATCACGGAACGCTGGGTCCAAGCGGCGTACGGCGAAGGCGAACGTCAGGGCAAGGAAGGGTGCAAAAGAGCCGTAAACTGCGGCCGGCGTCGCCATTTCGGCGTTGTTCAGCAGTTGCGGACTCAGCGCTATTCCCATCGCCAGCGCGGCGTTGTGCACACCAATCTCCAGGCTGACGGCGATGGCCTGTCGCGGACCGAGATGCATCCAGCGTGGCGCCAGGTAGCCGACCGTCAGGCTAACGACGCAGAAGCACACGACGGCGCCGGCCAGCACGCCAAAGTTGTTCCATAGCGTCGTACGCCCTCCCGCCATCGCCGCCAGGACGGCGACCAGCAGCATTATTGCCGCGAGTATCCTCACCGGCTTCTGCAGTCGCAATGCGAGCTCAGGGAAGCGGTGGCGTATCGCGACACCGATCGCCGTGGGTATGAGCACAAGTCCGAACACCGCGAGAAACTTGTCCACCTGCAGCGGCAGGAAACGTCCGTCGCCCAAGAACCAAGTAACCGACACCGCCAATATCGCCGGCAGGGCGAAGATCGACAGCACGGCGTTGATCGCGGTCAGGGTGAGATTCAGCGCCAGATCCCCGTTGAGGAGATGACTGAGTATGTTCGCCATCGTCCCGCCGGGCGCAGCAGCCATCAGCATCAGCCCAACGGCCAGATTCGGCTCGAGGTGGAAAACCTCTGCAATGACCAGGCACAGGGTCGGAAGGACCAACGCCTGACAGATCAGCGCGACCAACAGCGGTCGCCGCAGCATGGCGGCCCGCTTGAAGTCGGCGACGGTGAGCGTCAGCCCGAGAGCGAGCATGACCACGACGACGACCAACGGAAAGTACCGGTTGTCCATAACGCTCCAAGTGTTGGTGCGCAGACGCCAAGGGAGTGGATCGGCGGAAGGGCGGCGGCGCAACGATGCAGCAACTAGTTAGCTCACCTTACCTTACGGCAGGTTGTTTTCGGTGAGAATTCCTGCTCTACGATCGGGCCGTGAGCGCAATCAATCTAGCCGCGCGGCGGCTTAGGTGAGCCGCTTCGCCCTCCCGGCGCCCCAATTCGTGGACGCCAGCAGGACCGTCATCGCAAAAGACCCGCGGGACTATTGGCGCGAGCTGCAGGCCGGGGGCGTTTTCATCGAACGGGCCGGTTATTACGTCGTGACCCGCCGCGAAGACGTGTCCGCAGCGCTGCGCGACCACGACACATTCGCCTCAGCCAGGAAGCCGCTCACGACGTCCGGCGCCGGGGTGAAATCGCTGCCCATCCCGGTCCCGATCGGATACGACCCGCCCGAGCACTCGCGATTCCGCCGAATTCTGCAGCCCTACTTCAACTCTCGCGCGGCGGACGAGCTTGCGCCCGCGCTCCGGGAGCAGGCCTTAGCACTCATCAACGCTGTCGAGCCCAATGGTGGGTGTGAGGCGATCAGTGACATCGCCGACCCATTTCCGTTCGGGGCGTTGGCGAGCATATGCGGGCTTCCGTCGGGCGACCGAGACAAGCTGGCCGCATTGGCGGACGTCAACTGGGATACACCCGGGTCGCCCCCCGGATCTGAACTATTCACCTACCTCGCCGACGCGATCACGAGCGACGTGCGGCCGGCTCTTGCGGCCCAACTGCTCACCGGCGATGACCCTTTCACCGAGGAAGAAGTGATCGGGTTTTACGGCCTTCTTTGTTTGGCCCAGGATGGCATGCAGGCAGCCATCGGGTCAGGGCTACTCCACTTGGCCCGCAACCCCCAGCTTCGTTCCCTGCTTCGCGACAAGCCCGATCAGTTCGGGGCGTTCGTCGAGGAACTCGTGGGACTTGAGGCGCCGCTTCCATTTATCGGACGCTTCACCAAGAAAGCGGTGACCATCGCCGGCGTCACGATACCGGCGGGCTCGGTGGTGAAGCTATGCCTGGCATCGACCAACCTCGACGACCGCGAAGACTCATCGGTGGCCGTGACCGACGACGGAAAGATCCGCGCGAAGCCGCACTGGGGCTTCGGGGGCGGCGTCCACCGATGCCTGGGCGCCACCCTGGCCCGCATGGAACTCACCGTGATCGTCACCGAATGGCTGCGCGCCATACCGGATTTCGAATTAGAACGTGACTTCGCTCCAAGATTCACCTTTACGATGGGCGGCGCGATCAAGCCAAGTAGCCTGCCGCTGCGATGGGGGCAACCACAGACCTAAGCCGGTTGCCGGTGGTGGCGCCTTTGGGCCCCGCCACATCAGGCACCGGCAAACTGCCGACTATCTCCACCGTGCCGTAGGAACGCCCGCCCAGCGGCGGCCATCGAGGAACTTGCAAATGCCTTCCTGCGCGGCACCCGTGCACCGCGTCGGGCGTCGCTGTCAGCGAGGCGTTTTGGAACGGTCCGGTACCCCATCGCGGTGGGGTTGATCTCGGCGAAGAACGGGTCGTCATCGGTCTGCGTCCACGCAGCACCGACCAGTGCCGCGGAGGGAAGCTGTGGTGCGGCGGCGGTCGCGAGGGTGCCGAAGTGGGTCAGTTCCTGAACTCGAAACATTGCGTTCTCCTTGGCGTCGATGTGCGTGACACCAGCATCTGACGGGCGCATTGGCGGATTCTTGGAAGATTCTTGAAGCGAGCGGCCGCGGCCGCGGTCCAGCCCTGGCCGCGGCGCGCAACCGTTCACAACCCCCCGGTGGCCTGCCGCGAGGGGCCGGTCTTGACGCCCCGCCGGCAGATGATCGGCCGGGCACAAGCGCCATGTGTACACGTCTGCGCCTGCGCATCGTTGGATGTCAAGAATCCTCCAAGGATGCGCCAAGGGCGGGCCGCAATTCTATGAATGTCACACGACGAACCCACAACAAGCCCGCATCAAGCCCGCATCAAGGAGCAACACAACATGATCACCAACCGCGCCCGCACCCTCGTCCGCACCGCCGTCGGCTCGACCCTGATTGCCTCGGCGCTCGGCGCCTCGGCCCTCGGATTGGCCAGCGCCGCAAGCGCCTCCCCGGTCAACAACGCCCCGCAGTACGTGATCTGCCAGGTGTACCGGAACGGCGTGCCGGTTTACTGGTACTACGGCCCCTGCCGCTAACCCCCACGGAATGGACCCAGCCCACGGATGGGCTGGGTCCATTCGTGTTTGCTGGGTCCATTCCTGCGCCCGGTGCAAGACCCAAGCGCCGCCGGGCAAGATCGCGGTATG
>CAWFDM010000008.1:0-671326 GCA_963814505.1 uncultured Actinomycetota bacterium | reverse complement strand
CTGGATGGGTGGGGTAACCGGGCGGTGTTGACCCGGCCGGCGCCGGTGACCGGGTCGTCGGTTCCGGTGGTGTTCGGCGCGCAGGTGGCGCGCACCCCGGAGGCGGTGGCGCTGGTCTGCGAGGGCCGCTGCATGACGTACCGGGAGCTGGAGGAGGCGGCGAACCGGTTGGCGCACCTGTTGGCCGGCCGGGGTGTGGGCCCGGGTCAGTGTGTGGCGCTGCTGTTGGAGCGTTCCACCCAGGCGATTGTGGCGATTTTGGCGGTGCTGAAAACCGGGGCGGCGTATCTGCCGATCGACCCGGGGCTGCCGGCGGCCCGGATCGGGTTCATGATCGAGGATGCCGCGCCGGTGGTCGCGGTCACCACTACCGGGCTGCGCCCGCGGCTAGACGGGCACGACCTGGTGGTGATCGATGTCGAGGACTCCCAGATTGACACCTACCCGGGTACGGGTTTGCCGGCGCCGGCCCCCGCTGATATCGCCTACCTCATTTACACCTCGGGTACCACCGGGGTTCCCAAGGGGGTGGCCGTCGCCCATCACAACGTGACCCAGCTGTTGGAGTCGTTGGATGCGGGCCTGCCGCGCGCTGGGGTGTGGTCGCAGTGGCATTCCTTGGCGTTCGACGTCTCGGTGTGGGAGATCTTCGGTGCGCTTTTGCGCGGCGGGCGGCTGGTGGTGGTGCCCGAGTCGGTGGCGGGCTCACCGCAAGATTTCCACGCCTTACTGGTCACTGAACACGTCAGCGTCTTAAGCCAAACCCCTTCCGCGGTGGGGGTGTTGTCGTCGCAGGGTTTGGATTCGGTGGCGTTGGTGGTGGCCGGTGAGGACTGCCCGGCCGAGGTGGTGGATCGGTGGGCGCCCGGGCGGGTGATGATCAACGCCTACGGCCCCACCGAAACGTGGTATGCGTCGATGAGTGCGCCGCTGGTAGCGGGGTCGGGGGTGGTCCCGATCGGTGCGCCGGTGCCCGGCGCGGCGTTGTTTGTGCTGGATAGATGGTTGCGGGCGGTGCCGGTCGGGGTGGTCGGGGAGTTGTATGTGGCCGGCCGGGGGGTGGGGGTGGGGTATTGGCGGCGGTCCGGGTTGACCGGGTCGCGGTTTGTGGCGTGTCCGTTCGGGTGGGTCGGTGGGCGGATGTATCGCACCGGGGATTTGGTGTGGTGGGGCGCTGATGGGCAGCTGGTGTATGTGGGGCGCGTCGATGAGCAGGTCAAGATCCGCGGGTATCGCATCGAGCTCGGCGAAGTCCAATCGGCGCTGAGCGGGCTGGATGGAGTGGAGCAGGCGGTGGTGGTTGCCCGCGAGGACCGCCCCGGTGATAAGCGCCTGGTGGGTTATGTGACCGGGACCGCAGACCCGGCCGAGATACGCAGCGTGCTGGCTGAGCGGCTCCCGGCGTATATGGTGCCGACCGCAGTAATGGTGTTGGAGGCGCTGCCGTTGACGGTCAACGGCAAACTCGACACCCGCGCCCTGCCGGCACCGGAATACCGGGATGTTGATCGGTACCGCGCCCCGGCTACTCCGACCGAGGAGGTCCTGGCCGGCATTTACGCCCGGGTCCTCGGTGTCGAGCGGGTCGGGGTGGAGGACTCGTTTTTCGAGTTGGGTGGGGATTCGCTGTCGGCGATGCGCCTGGTCGCCGCGGTCAACACCGCCCTGGATGCCGGCCTTGCGGTGCGCGCGGTGTTCGAGGCGCCCACGATTGCCGGGTTGGCGCCCCGCATCGGGGAGGATGCGGGTCGGCGTGAGCCGTTGGTGGCGGTTGAGCGGCCCGCGGTGATTCCGCTGTCGTTTGCCCAAAGCCGGTTGTGGTTCCTTGACCAGTTCGAGGACGGGGTGGCGACCTACAACATGCCGACCGCGTTTCGGATCAGCGGGGCGCTGGATGTCGAGGCGCTGGGCACGGCCCTCGATGATGTCATCGCCCGCCACGAATCGCTGCGCACCATATTTGCTGGCATGGACGGTGTGGCGTTCCAGGAGGTGTTGGCGGCCCAGGCGGGGATGTGGCGGCGCGGGGGCGCGGTGGTGGTGTCGTTGCCGGAGCAGGATGTGGCCGGCGAGTTGGTGGCGCTGGCGGGGTATCGGTTTGATTTATCGGCGGAGATCCCGATTCGTGCACAGATCTATTCGGTGGGGCCCGAGCAGCATCTGGTGGGGATTGTGGTGCACCACATCGCTTTTGATGGCTGGTCACTGGCTCCGATGGTCAGGGATGTGGGCGAGGCGTATCGGGCGCGGCGGCAGGGCCGGGCCCCGCAGTGGGCGCCGTTGGCGGTGCAGTATGTGGATTACACGTTGTGGCAGCGCGCGCAGTTTGGTGATCTGGCCGACGGCGACAGCCCCATCGCCGCGCAGCTGGCCTACTGGCAGCAGGCGCTGGCCGGGATGCCCGAGCGCCTCCAGCTTCCTACCGATCGGCCCTATCCGCGGGTTGCCGATTACCGCGGCGCCAGTGTGGTGGTGGACTGGCCGGCGCAGCTGCAGCAGGCGGTGCGCGGGCTAGCCGGTGAGCACAACGCGACCAGCTTCATGGTGATCCAGGCCGCCCTCGCGGTGCTGCTGGCCAAGCTCAGCGCCAGCAGCGAGGTGGCGGTGGGGTTCCCCATCGCCGGGCGCCGCGACCCCGCACTCAATGAGCTGGTCGGGTTTTTCGTCAACACCTTGGTGCTGCGGGTCGATCTGGCCGGGGATCCCAGTTTTGCCGAGCTGCTGGCCCGGGTGCGCCAGCGCGGCCTGGCCGCCTACGAGCACCAAGACGTACCCTTTGAGGTGCTCGTCGATCGGCTCAACCCGACCCGATCCCTGACCCATCACCCGCTGATCCAGGTGATGTTGGCCTGGCAGAACCTTCCCTGGCACAGCAGCGATCCCGCGGCCGGGCTGGCCTTGGGTGATCTGCAGGTCACCCCGCTGCCGGCGGACACCCGCACCGCGCGCATGGACCTGGTGTTTGACCTGGCCGAACACTGGACCCAGGCCGGTGAGCCCGCCGGGATTGGCGGGACGGTGGAATTTCGCACCGATGTGTTCGACGCGGCCAGCATCGAGGCGCTGATCGAGCGGTGGCAGCGGGTGGTGGTGGCCATGACCGCCGACCCGGGCCGGAGGTTGTCGTCGGTGGATGTGCTCGATGAGGCTGAGCACGCCCGGCTGGATGGGTGGGGTAACCGGGCGGTGTTGACCCGGCCGGCGCCGGTGACCGGGTCGTCGGTTCCGGTGGTGTTCGCCGCGCAGGTGGCGCGCACCCCGGAGGCGGTGGCGGTGGTCTGCGAGGGTCGCTGCATGACGTACCGGGAGCTTGATGAGGCGGCGAACCGGTTGGCGCACCTGTTGGCCGGCCGGGGTGTGGGCCCGGGTCAGTGTGTGGCGCTGCTGTTGGAGCGTTCCACCCAGGCGATTGTGGCGATTTTGGCGGTGCTGAAAACCGGGGCGGCGTATCTGCCGATCGACCCGGGGCTGCCGGCGGCCCGGATCGGGTTCATGATCGAGGATGCCGCGCCGGTGGTCGCGGTCACCACTACCGGGCTGCGCCCGCGGCTAGACGGGCACGACCTGGTGGTGATCGATGTCGAGGACTCCCAGATTGACACCTACCCGGGTACGGGTTTGCCGGCGCCGGCCCCCGCTGATATCGCCTACCTCATTTACACCTCGGGTACCACCGGTGTCCCCAAGGGGGTGGCCGTCGCCCATCACAACGTGACCCAGCTGTTGGAGTCGTTGGATGCGGGCCTGCCGCGCGCTGGGGTGTGGTCGCAGTGGCATTCCTTGGCGTTCGACTTCTCGGTGTGGGAGATCTTCGGTGCGCTTTTGCGCGGCGGGCGGCTGGTGGTGGTGCCCGAGTCGGTGGCGGGCTCACCGCAAGATTTCCACGCGCTGCTGGTCACTGAACACGTCAGCGTCTTAAGCCAAACCCCTTCCGCTGTGGGGGTGTTGTCGTCGCAGGGTTTGGATTCGGTGGCGTTGGTGGTGGCCGGTGAGGACTGCCCGGCCGAGGTGGTGGATCGGTGGGCGCCCGGTCGGGTGATGATCAACGCCTACGGCCCCACCGAGACCACGGTGTATGCGTCGATGAGTGCGCCGCTGGTAGCGGGGTCGGGGGTGGTGCCGATCGGTGCGCCGGTGACCGGGGCGGCGTTGTTTGTGCTGGATGGATGGTTGCGGGCGGTGCCGGTCGGGGTGGTCGGGGAGTTGTATGTGGCCGGCCGGGGGGTGGGGGTGGGGTATTGGCGGCGGGGCGGGTTGACCGGGTCGCGGTTTGTGGCGTGTCCGTTCGCCGGTGCCGGGGCGCCGGGACAACGGATGTATCGCACCGGGGATCTGGTGTGGTGGGGCGCTGATGGGCAGCTGGTGTATGTGGGGCGCGTCGATGAGCAGGTCAAGATCCGCGGGTATCGCATCGAACTGGGTGAGGTGCAGGCGGTGTTGGCCGGGCTGGATGGGGTTAAGCAGGCGGTGGTGGTTGCCCGCGAGGACCGCCCCGGTGATAAGCGCCTGGTGGGTTATGTGACCGGGACCGCAGACCCGGCCGAGATACGCACCCGGCTGGGCGAGCGGCTCCCGGCGTATATGGTGCCGGCCGCGGTGGTGGCGATCGAAGCGCTACCGCTGACACCCAACGGCAAACTCGACACCCGCGCCCTGCCCGCACCGGAATATCGGGATGTTGATCGGTACCGCGCCCCGGCTACTCCGACCGAGGAGATGCTGGCCGGCATTTACGCCCGGGTGCTCGGGGTGGAGCGGGTCGGGGTGGAGGACTCGTTTTTCGAGTTGGGTGGGGATTCGCTGTCGGCGATGCGCCTGGTCGCCGCGGTCAACGCCGCCCTGGATGCTGGCCTTGCGGTGCGCGCCGTGTTCGACGCGCCGTCGGTGAGAAGCCTGAGCCAGCAGTTGGGTAGACATGAGAGCGCGGTGGAAGTGGTCCCTGTTGAGATCCTCAAGGAGGGTACGGGTGTTCCGCTGTGTTGTATTCATGACGGTTTCGGGCTTAGCTGGTCATATCGGGCTCTTGGCGATTATTTGGATTGCCCGATTATCGGAATTAACCAAATCCCGCAGAATGGCGAAGCTGAACCTGGATCGATTCGTAGCATGGCGGCAAGCTATGCAGACAGGCTCCAAGCCGTTTATCCTACCGGGCCCTACAAACTTCTCGGCTGGTCTTTTGGAGGCGTCGTAGCTCACGAGCTCGCCATTGAGCTTTGTCGACGCGGATGTGTAGTCCAACGTCTTGTACTGCTAGACCCTGCATTCAGCGCTAACAAGTTCATCACAAAGAGACGGTCTTTAGATGAGAGTCAAATCCTGGAACATATTTTGCGAACCAATCGTATAGATATTCCGGTACGGTCGGGGCCTCTTACCTACCGGCAGGCAGAGGAATTAATTCACCAACGAGAAGCAGTGGAGTTTGCTCTTCCTCTTCCGCCCAAACAGCTGTTGGAGTTCATGGTTCAAAGTGTTAATGCTAACCAGTTGTATCTCCTGGAGCACGTGCCCGAGTTGTTTGAGGGCGATATGATCATATTCTCCGCTGCACGAAGTGGAAATGAGAACGATAGTGGCCCCAGACCGAGGTCACGATGGCGAGGACCGCGAACCCGAATGGCTACCCGATCCCATCTACAAAGTTGGCGACCTTACGTTGCCGGCGACATTACACGGCACTCGGTCGACTGCACCCATCATGAGATGTTGATCACCGGATCGCTCAGTATCTACGGCGAACAACTCAAACGTTCATTAGATACTTAAGGCGGCGTTGCGGTGAAGGAATTCCGGGAGCCCCGGCTCTCTTCGCGCGCTGCGCGCGCTCATCGCCCGGGGTTCGGGTTGATGGGCCCCGGCTCTCTTCGCGCGCTGCGCGCGCTCATCGCCCGGGGCTTGAGTCGATAGGTTCCGGCTCTCTTCGCGCGCTGCGCGCGCTCATCGCCCGGGGCCGGGCGGGCCGGCGAAGGCTTGCGCGATAGTCAGCCAGCGCTCGGCGTCGGGGCCGTCCCCGGTGACGTCGAGGGTGTTGAGCGCGCGCCGCTGGGTGACCAGGTAGCAAAAGTCCTCGGCGGAGCCGGTGACGCGCTGCGCGGCGTCCGCCGGACCCCATGACCAGGTGTCGCCGCCGGGCCCCCTCAGCTCGACCAGGAACGGCTCGGTCGGCGGAACAAGATTGTTGACGAAAAATGCGTAATCGCGGGTGCGGACCCCGAGATGCGCGATCGATCGCAACCGGTCGGTGGCGGCCCGCTTGACGCCGAGGGCGTCTGCGACGTCGAGCCCGTGCGCCCAGGTTTCCATCAGCCGCGCGGTCGCCATCGACGCTGCACTCATCGGCGGCCCGAACCACGGCAATTTTCGGCCGTCGGTAACCGTGAGCAAGGCCTCGTGCAACCGACCGCGGGTGTCTCGCCAGTCGCTGAGCAGTTCGGCCGGCGGCATGGCCGCCACTTCCTCGGCACCCCTGTCCACGAATCCGGCGGGATCCGCCGTCGCGGCGGCCAGCGCGTCGGCGAACCCCGACTCGTCGGTGACCGAGAGCAGCGATACGCGGTCGGTCCACAACAGGTGTCCGATCTGGTGCGCGATGGTCCAACCAGGCGCGGGCGTCGGATCGGCCCAGCGGTCCGCTGGAAGTGCTGCCACCAGCTTGTCGAGGTCGTCGCTTTCCGCACGCAGGTCGGCAACGATCGGCCCGGGACCCGCCATCTTTGCCTCCTTAACGATCGTCCGCCGGCTGGCCGCGCCGGCCGACGACGCTGTGCACGAGCAGCCCGAGCAGGTACAGCCCGGACCCGAACAGCACAAAGGTGGGAGCGCGGCCGTCGTCGGGAATCAGCGTCGCGGCAACAGTGATCGATGCGATGAACGCGACCCAGAACACCGCATCCTGTACGGCGAACACATGTCCGCGAAGAGCATCGTCGACGTCGATCTGCACCGCCGAGTCGGCGCACAGTTTGATCACTTGACCCGCCACCCCAAGGAAGAAGCTGCACGCCACCATGACCGGTAGCAGCAGGGTGGCGCCGGCGACCTCCATGAGCGCGGCCGCCGCCAACGCGCCGTTCGCCGTGGCGACGCGCCCCCAGCGGCGCACCGAGGGCGGGGTCAGCACGGTGGCCAGAAAGGATCCAAGCCCCGACGCGCCGAAGAACACCAGTGCGATGCCCAGCCCGCCGGTCACGGCCGTCTTCGTGTGATGCACCACCAGCAGCAGGATCAGCGAGTTGATGCCGACCACCATCCGATGCGCGGCCAGGCCGGACAGGGTGGCCGCGACAGTCGGGCGCCGCAACACGGTTCGCACGCCGTGTAGCCAGCCGGTGATCACCGCGTAGGTGACCGATCCGTGGATCGCCTGCTGGGTGTCGTCCGGGCCCAGCACCCGGGGGCCGAACCGCCACGACAGCCACAACGCAAGCGATACCGGAATCGCGGCGGTGAAAATGATGGCCGCGGCGCCCCTATCCCCGGGGCCCGCGATCCAGCGGGGCAACAGCATGAAGTTGGCGCCCAGGAAGGCCGCGACCGCCCCGCACGCGGTGGCCGCCGCGTTCATGGTCACCACCCGCTCGCGCGGCACCACATGGGGCAGCGCCGCCGACAGGCCGGACGCGACGAACCGGGACAGGCCGTTGGCGAGCAGCGCCGCACACAACAGCGGGAGCTCGCCGGCCCGGAGAGCCAGAATCGTGCCGATCCCGGCGATCAGGATCAGCCGGCCAACGGTGGCGCCGACGAGCACCAGCCGTCGATCCCACCGGTCCATCAGAGCCCCGGCGAATGGTCCCAGCAGTGAATACGGAAGGAACAGCACCGCGAACGCCCGTGCGATAGCCATTGGGTCGGCCGCTCGGTCGGGGTTGAACAGCAGCGCGCCGGCCAGCCCCGCCTGGAAGAGGCCGTCGCCGAATTGACTTGCCATGCGGACCTGCAGCAGTCGCCAGAAATCCGGCAAGCTGCGCACGGTCCGCCAAAGGTCGGCGGGCGCGCGCGACTGAGTCCGGGTTTGAATCACTGCCCCACTTCCACGTTCGAGCGTTCGCCTGGCCATGCGCCGCCCCAACAACAGTACAAATCTTCGTCCGCCGTTATCGTTTGCCCCGGCAGATCCTGCGAGGGGTGCGATGATGGTGTGGTGGCGCAGCACGAAGATCCGGAGGACCATGTCGCACCCACAACACCCAGGGTGCGCGCGGGTACCTTGCTGTTGGCCAACACCGACCTTCTTGAACCGACGTTTCGGCGCAGCGTGATCTACATCGTTGAACACAACGATGGCGGCACGCTGGGTGTGGTGCTCAACCGGTCCAGCGAGACCGCCGTCTACAACGTGTTGCCGCAGTGGTCCAAACTGGCCGCCAAGCCCAAGACGATGTTCATCGGTGGGCCCGTCAAGCGCGATGCGGCGTTATGTCTGGCGGTGCTGCGGAGCGGCGCCGATCCGACCGGCGTGCCGGGCCTGCGGCATGTGGCCGGCCGGTTGGTGATGGTCGACCTGGACGCCGAGCCTGACCACATCGCACCGCTGGTGGAAGGGGTGCGGATCTACGCGGGGTACTCCGGCTGGACCATTGGCCAGTTGGAGGGCGAAATCGAGCGCGACGACTGGATTGTATTGTCGGCGTTGCCATCTGACGTTCTGGTTGGGCCGCGCGACGACCTGTGGGGACAGGTGCTGCGTCGGCAGCCGTTGCCGCTTTCGCTGCTTGCCACCCACCCAATCGACGTGAGCCGAAACTAAGGCTCCTCCCCCACCGCGGGCCCAGGCTCGGGCGACGCAGTTGTCGCGCCGATCGCCGAGCCCGTCGCCGCACCGGTTGCAGGTTGTGTTTCTGGTCCTGTCGCTGGTCCTGTTTCCGAAGCCCGCCCGAGCCTGCTGGCGATCACCGAGCAGACCACCAATTGGATCTGGTGGAAGATCATCAGTGGCAACATGCTCAATCCGACTGTGGCGGCCGGAAAAAGCACCAGCGCCATCGGAAGGCCGGACGCCAGGCTCTTTTTCGAACCGCAGAACAGCAGCACGATCGCGTCGCCGCGGTCGAGTCGGGCCAGCCGGCCGGCGACCCGGGTGCACATCAGCACCACCGCGAGCAGCACGGTGGCGATGACGGTGACCGAGACCAACTGCCACGGATCGGCGCTGGCCCAAATTCCCTCGACCATGCCCATGGCGAAGGCCGTGTACACGACCAGCAGGATGGATCCGCGGTCGACGACCTTAAGCAGTACCGCGTGCCGGGCGACGGCCGCGGCGATCCACGGCCGTGCCAGCTGTCCGGCCCCGAACGGCACTAACAGCTGCAGCACAATGTCGCGGACCGCGCCGCCACTGACCGGGGGCGCGCCGGTGGTGTTCATCAACAGCAGTACCAGCAGCGGGGTCAGCACCACACCGAGGATGTTGGACAGCGATGCGCTGACGATCGCGGCCGAGACGTGGCCTCGCGCGATCGACGTAAACGCGATCGAGGACTGCACGGTCGACGGGACAAGGCACAAGAACAGCAGCCCGTTGTACAGGTCGATGTTCAGCACCGAGGGCACCAACGTCCGCGCGGCCATCCCCAGCGTCGGGAAGATCACGAACGTGGTGGTCAGCACCAGCAGGTGCAGTCGCCATTGACGCACCCCGTGCCAGGCCTGCTGTGGCGACAACCGACTGCCGTAGAGGAAGAAAAGCAATGCGATCGCCGCTTTCGCCGCGACCGATACCGCCTCGGCGGCCGCGCCGTGGGCCGGGAGCAGGGCGGCAAGACCCACCGCGGCCGCGAGCGCCGGCAGAAAGCCGTCGACCGGGATGGTCGTCAGCCGTTTCAACATAACGGCCCGAGCGCGGTGTTAGTGGCAGGACAAGGTGCAGACAGCGCAGTTGCCGGCGCATTTTGCTTCGGCGGCCTCCCGGCGCAGCGTGTATCGCGCGCTCTGCCAGGAGCCGGCGGCAAGGGTGCCCAGGGCGCCGGTGACACAGACGATCATCAGCACCAGAGCGGTGTGCGGGGACGCGGCCAAAGCCACCGCGCCGCCGGCGGCCAGCATGACCGCGGCCGCCAACTGTGTCGGCGCCATCGCGCGCAGCGCCAGCGCGGTGGCACCGACGGCCTGGGTATTGGAGAGCGACCAGGTCCCGAACCCGGCGGAAAGGAACGCCGCACACACGCATAGCACGCCCGCGATCACCATGGGCTCACAATACGAGTCCGGTGGTCGTTCCGTGCGCCAGGCTCCACGGGCCCGGCGACGGGCGTGTCGTGGACGCCGAAATCAGCGCTGCGGGGCTCCCGTCAGGTTCAGGTTCAGGTTCGGCAACGGCGGTAGCCCGGGCAGCAGGGCGAGCAGGTTGGGCAGGGACTGCTGGCCGGGCGTCTGGCTCGACGCGGGCGTCTGCCCAGGTAGCCCGACCGGCGCCGCACCCGTCGCGGGAGTCGCACCCGTCGCGGGAGTCGCACCCGGCGCCGGAGTCGCACCCGTCGCGGGAGTCGCACCCGGCGTCGCAGTCGCACCCGGAGTCGCGGCGGGCGCTTGAGCGGGCACCGCTGCGGGTGCCCCGGGCACGGCCACCCGGAACCCGTTGATGATCGCGTCGGTGGCCGGTCCGTCGGCGACCGCGCTCGACAACCCGGTGGTCACCGACAATGACACCAGATACTTGTCGGCCCCGGACGTCGCGATGATGTAGCGCCGCGAGGTGTTGAGCGTCATGTCGTTCTGGCGGTACGTGCCCTCGATGACCGACGACGGGAAGCCGAGGAAATCGGCCTGTGAGGCGTTGGTGGTCTGCCACGCGAGCAGTTGCTGGCTGTCGACGAAGCCGTGCGCGATGGCCTCCCTGGGATCGAAGTTACCGACCAGCTTGTACACCACCACCTGCGCGTTCGACGTGTAAAGGCTGCTGCCGAGCCGGTCGGCGATCACCAGGAACGCGTCGGGCACATTGGGATCGGGCACCTGAGTCCAGCGCGGGGGCATCGGCAGGGTGATCTGGAGGGCCTTGAACCCCTGGGGCTGTTGCGCCTCGAGCTTGACACCCTTCGCCTGCAGGTAATCACGAAGCGTTCCCGCGACCGCGGGAGTGGCCGACGGGGGTGTCGGCGACGCGGCGCCGACCGCGGGCGCCCCCGGTGCGCCGGGAGTTGCGGCGGGAGCCGGCGCCCCGGCCGGATAGGACCCCGGCGGGGTCGTGACGAACCTGTTGGTGTTGGCGCCGCCGGGAGTGGTCGCGCCGTTCAGCACCGGGACGCCCGGTGCGGGGACAACGGGGGCAACGGGGACAGCCGGGACAGCGGGGGTGGGGGGCGTCGGCGCGAGCAGCGGGTCCGCCGACGCGGTGGCGCCGGCGAAGGTCATGACACCGATCGCGCCGGCGGCCAGACCTCCCGCGAATACCCGCCACGTTCGTGCGATATGAATCATCTCCGTCGGTCCTTTCGCACTGGATCGGGCGCCGCTCCGGCACCGAGCACCCGTCGTTAGAGGCTGACTCTAACCAGTGGTCAAACGCGGTGAACAGGCTCGAAATAGAGCTGGGATGAAGCTCTGATCGGTGCGCAACGGAACCGATATCAACCTGTGGCCGACGGATCGGCCTGCGCCGGCCGGCCCAGCCCCCTTTACCCTGTTCAGGTGACCGAAACCCCGACCGCTGCTCCGCGCTACCGCTATACCGCGGAGCTGGCGGGCCGTATCGAAACCACCTGGCAGGACAACTGGGCCCGGCTCGGGACGTTCAACGTGCCCAACCCGGTGGGCGCACTGGCTCCGACCGACGGGTCCCCGATACCGGACGACAAGCTGTTCGTGCTGGACATGTTTCCGTATCCATCGGGTGAAGGACTTCATGTCGGCCACCCGCTGGGTTACATCGCCACCGATGTGTATGCCCGCTACTTCCGGATGATGGGCCGTAATATACTGCACGCGTTGGGATTCGACTCGTTCGGGCTGCCCGCCGAGCAATACGCGGTGCAAACGGGCACCCACCCACGGACCCGGACCGAGGCCAACATCGTCAACTTCCGGCGGCAGCTGAACCGACTTGGTCTCGGACACGACAGCCGGCGTAGCTTCTCGAGCACCGATGTCGAGTTCTACAAATGGACCCAGTGGATCTTCCTGCAGATCTACAACGCCTGGTTCGACACCGCCGCGGGCAAAGCCCGTCCGATCGCCGAGCTGCGCGCTGAATTCGACACCGGTGAACGCAGTCTCGAAGATGGGCGGGATTGGGCCAAGCTGTCGGCGGGGGAGCAAGCCGATGTGATCGACAGCCGCCGACTGGTCTACCGGGCGGACTCGATCGTCAATTGGTGTCCCGGCCTGGGGACGGTGCTGGCCAACGAGGAAGTCACCGCCGACGGCCGCAGCGACCGCGGCAACTTCCCGGTATTCCGGAAACGGTTGCGGCAGTGGATGATGCGCATCACCGCCTATTCCGACCGGCTGCTCGACGACCTCGACGTGCTGGACTGGCCGGAACCGATTAAAACCATGCAGCGCAACTGGATCGGCCGTTCCACCGGCGCGTGGACGCTGTTCTCTGCGACTTTGCCCAATGGCGAGCGAGCCGGCTCAGAAGTCGACATCGAAGTGTTCACCACCCGGCACGACACCTTGTTCGGCGCGACGTACCTGGTGCTGGCGCCCGAACACGAACTGGTCGACGACCTGGTAGCCGCTGCCTGGCCGGACGGGACCGACCCGCATTGGACGAACGGCGCCGCGACACCCGGTGCGGCCGTGGCCGCCTACCGAAGTGCGATCGCCGCGAAGTCGGACCTCGAGCGTCAGGAGAGCCGGGAGAAGACCGGCGTCTTTCTGGGTAGTTATGCGACCAATCCGATCAACGGTAAACCGGTGCCGATCTTCATCGCCGACTACGTGCTGGCCGGGTACGGCACCGGGGCGATCATGGCGGTCCCCGGCCATGACCAGCGGGACTGGGAATTCGCTCATAAGTTTCACCTGCCAATCGTCGAAGTCATTGCGGGCGGCGATATCTCGCAGGCCGCTTATCTGGGCGACGGCGTGCTGGTGAACTCCGGTTTCCTGGACGGAATGAACGTGCCGGCGGCCAAGGAGGCCATGACGGCCCACCTGGAGGCCGAGGGCCGTGGCCAAGCGCGCATCGAATTCAAGCTGCGTGACTGGCTTTTCGCGAGGCAGCGGTATTGGGGTGAGCCGTTCCCGATCGTGTACGACAGCGACGAACGCCCGCATCCGCTCGATGAGGCCGCACTCCCGGTCGAGCTGCCCGATGTAGCGGACTATTCTCCGGTGTTGTTCGACCCCGACGACCCCGGCAGCGAGCCGTCACCGCCGCTGGCCAAGGCGACCGAATGGGTGCACGTCGAGCTGGATCTCGGCGACGGCTTGAAGCCGTACACCCGCGACACCAACACGATGCCGCAGTGGGCCGCCAGCTCGTGGTACGAACTGCGCTACACCGATCCGGACAACTCAGAGCGGTTCTGCGCCAAGGAAAACGAAGCGTACTGGATGGGCCCCCGGCCGGCCGAACACGGCCCGGACGATCCCGGCGGCGTCGACCTGTATGTCGGCGGTGCCGAGCACGCCGTGCTGCACCTGTTGTATTCACGATTCTGGCACAAGGTCTTGTACGACCTGGGCCACGTCACTTCCCGCGAGCCCTATCGCAGGCTGGTCAACCAGGGCATGATTCAGGCCTTCGCCTACACCGACGCTCGCGGGTCCTACGTACCCGCAGACCAGGTGGTCGAGCGTGGCGACGACTTTGTCTACCCGGGGCCGGACGGAGAGATCGAAGTTTTTCAGGAATTCGGGAAAATCGGTAAAAGCCTGAAGAATTCGATATCGCCCGACGAAATCTGCGAGGCGTACGGCGCCGACACGCTGCGGGTGTACGAGATGTCGATGGGCCCGTTGGAGGCGTCGCGTCCGTGGGCCACCAAAGACGTCGTCGGCGCGTACCGCTTTTTGCAGCGGGTATGGCGGCTGGTGATCGACGAAGACACCGGCGAGACCCGGGTTGTCGACACTGACGGCCAACTGGATACCGGCACCCTGCGGGCGCTGCACCGGACCATCGCCGGCGTGTCCGAAGACTATGCGGCACTGCGTAATAACACAGCCGGCGCCAAGCTCATCGAGTACACCAACCACCTCACCAAAGATCACCGCGACGCGGTGCCCCGGGCGGCGGTGGAGCCGCTGGTACTCATGCTGGCACCGCTGGCCCCGCATCTGGCGGAGGAGCTATGGCTGCGGTTGGGCCACACCACGTCGTTGGCGCATGGCCCGTTCCCGGAAGCCGATCCTGCCTACCTCGTCGAGGACACCGTCGAATACGTGGTACAGGTCAACGGCAAGGTTCGTGGCCGGGTCATGGTGGCCGCCGACGCTGACGAGGACGCGGTGATAGCCGCCGCCCTGGCCGACGAAAAGGTCCAGGCGTTCCTGGCCGGTGTTACCCCGCGGAAAGTGATCGTGGTGGCCGGCCGACTGGTCAACTTGGTCGTCTAGGTCTAACGGGGCTTCGCCCCAGCCCCACGAGGCATGTCGTGGTCAGCTTTTGGGTTGGGGGCTCCGGTCGGATGGGGTTGAGACCGTGACCGAAAGACCGGTCCGGTGTATGAACCGCATAGCGCGGTTGGTTGGCCTAAACTGGCCGCCCGTCCGATCGGAGCCTTGCGATGACCGTAGCGCGATCAGTTGATGATGTCTTGTGCGAGCATGTGGTCTTTGAGGTCGAATGCATCGACCGGATGTTCTGCAACGTCTATGTGCCGGGGTTGCAGTACGCGGCTGGGCTGGTGGGCTATGTGTATCGACAGTTGGGGTTGCCGATTGCCTCGACCGCGCCGCTGTCCAGGATCACCGACGCGTTTTGCGCAGCGGTGCGCCGGTTTGCCCGCGACAACGCCATCGCGTGGGTGGACTTCGCCAAGGGACAACGCAAAGACGACATCGCCCACGAATACCTGGCGGGGTCCACCGGCACCGAGGGGGTGCTGTTCATAGGCCGCGCGCAGGAGAAGACCAAGCTGTTTCGCACCGAGAAACGCCACGACGCCAACGGCGATTCTTATCCGTGGATTGTGCAGGCGACCGGGCTGGTCAACCACTTCTATTTCTAGTGCGCCACGAGGCGCCCTGTTGTATCCCTGATTTAGTTAGGAGGAATTTGGAGGAATATTCCTGGGTCTGATGGCTTACCTGGATTCGAAAGATGAAGGGGACAATAGCATGCTAGGAAAGCAGCGGTCGTGTTCAGGCGTATGAAGCGATGCGCTGCGGGACCCGCGTGATATGGCGAAAGCTTGATTGCCTGAATCCTAATCTCCAGTTGATGCAAAGAATCATCCGTCGGAAAGACGCCTGAAACCGGCGCCACCCCTGTGTCGGCATGGTAGAAAGGCTGGCACATCTTCCGGGGTGTGGAGCGATGTCCAGTGAGGATATCCAAGGAGATGAATGGGGCGCCTAAGTCACGCTATATGTATGACAGGGACGAACGTGGGATCACCTAAGGAGCGCGAGCTCTATGGTGACGCAGGCCTCGTAGTAGTCGTGGGAGTAACGCCCCACCGGGGAGGCGGGAAAGCCGTCCACATGGGCGAAGGGGGCCAGGTGAGTGGATATTCGAAGCCCGGAGGTATGCGTAATGCAGGACGCTGAAACGGTGTTGGATGTCCTTCGTGAGCGCGGCAGGCGTGGTCTGCCGTTGGAACGACTGTATCGGCAACTGTTCAACCCGCAGTTGTATCTGCTGGCCTATGGGCGTTTGTACTCCAACCATGGAGCGATGACGCCCGGGGCCGACGGGGAGACCGTGGACGGCATGTCTTTAACCAAGATCGTGCGGATCATCGACGCGCTGCGCCACGAGCGTTACCGGTTCACGCCGGTCAAGCGGGTCTACATCCCGAAAAAGAACGGGAAGATGCGTCCGCTCGGTTTGCCGTCGTGGTCGGACAAACTGGTCGGTGAAGTGGTACGCCTGCTATTGGAGGCGTATTACGAGCCGCGATTTTCCGACCGCTCGCACGGTTTCCGTTCCGGCCGTGGCTGTCACACCGCATTGTCGGAGGTGGCGGTCAAATGGACGGGGACGACCTGGTTTATCGAGGGTGATATCGCCCGGTGTTTCGATGAGCTCGATCATGAGATCATGCTCAAGATATTGGGTGTAAAGATCCACGATAACCGGTTTCTAGGGCTCGTGCGTAACATGCTTCGAGCCGGATACTTGGAGGATTGGGAATGGAACGAGACACTTTCTGGTGCGCCACAAGGTGGGGTGGTTTCACCAATCCTGTCTAATATCTACTTGGACCGGTTGGACAATTTCGTCGAAACAGTTCTCATTCCGGAATACACCCGAGGGAAACTCCGCAAACACAACACGGAGTATCAGCAGGTGCAGTACGCGATCATGCAAGCTTGTAAACGCGGTGACCGTATCGAGGTGCGCGCGCTGCGCAGGAAACTGCGTGGTCTGCCCACCGGGGATCCTCGTGATCCCGGTTACCGGCGGCTGCGGTATTGCAGGTACGCAGATGATCACCTGCTCGGGTTCACCGGACCCAAAGCCGAGGCCGAACAGATCAAACATCGACTGGCGCGGTTCCTGCATGACGATCTCAAGCTGGAACTGTCCCAGGAAAAGACGCTGATCACGCACGCCCGAACGGGTGCGGCGAGGTTCCTCGGCTACGAGATCACCGTCCAGCACGCTGAGCACAAACTCGCCCGCGGCCGCCGGTCGGTCAACGGCGTCATCGCGCTCCGCGTGCCCATGTCAGTGATCAAGACCAAATGCGCCCCCTACCTCAAGCTCGGCAAACCCGAGCATCGGCCCGAACGGATGCACCTCGACGACCACGAAATCGTCAGCATCTACGGGGCCGAATACCGGGGGATCATCCAGTACTACCTGCTGGCCGGTGACGTGTGGCGACTGCGCCGGCTGCATTGGGTCATGTTGACCTCGATGCTTAAGACACTGGCCGCCAAACATCGTTCGACGGTGACGAAGATGGCCCGCAAATACCGGACCACCGTCGTCACACCGTACGGACGTCGACGATGCTTCCAGGTCAGCGTCGAAAGAAACGGCAGGAAGCCGCTGGTCGCACAGTTCGGTGGCATTCCGCTACGACGGCAAAAGAAGGCGATCCTCGTCGACCGCCTCGCTGTCCCCGGCGCGACCCGCCGTAAGGGCAGGGAGCTCATCTCCCGGCTCCGGGCTGGCCGCTGTGAGCTCTGCGAGCAAAAGGCCGAGATGCACGTGCACCACGTCCGAGCTCTCGCTGATCTCACCCCACCGGGACGACCACAGCCCGCGTGGGCTCAGCTCATGGCGCAACGGCGACGCAAGACCCTTGTGGTCTGCCGACCCTGCCACGACATCATCCACGCACGGCAACCAACTGCCACACTCACGGAATAAATCGCTGGAGAGCCGTGATGCGAGGAAACTCGCACGTCCGGTTCGGGCCGGGGGGCGTCGGAAAAGGACCCGCATCCTGCGGGCACCTCGCCGGCGCCCTACCGGGCGTGCTATGACGACGATTTCGGCCCGTTCTTCCTAAAGTTCTGCTCCTATTTCCCCTACAACGCCAAGCTGTGCCTCAACGGCAACCATTGGGCCCAGCGCCAAGCCACCAAAGCCGGGATCGGGTTCAGCGCGCTGGACAACGGGTTCGCCGCCGTCGACGACGTGGACCGGCTTGCAACGAATCTGCGACAGCCTGGGTCCCGAGCAGATCGATGCGTTGCTGCGCAAGTGCCTGGCCATCCTTCCGCACCCGTTTTCCGCGGCCGACCGGGCCGCGGGCTATCGCTACGACCTGTCCATCCTGCAAGCCGAATTCTCGCTGACCCAGATGCTCGACAAACCGGTGGCGGGGCGGATGTTTTTCGAACAGGTCATCCGCGACAACCTCGACATCGGGCGCCCCGACCAAATCGCCCTGGTCTTTGACCGCCGCCTGATGCGCCGCGGACCACGCCGCACACCGGGGTTGTTTCGCACCCGGGTGATCACCCAGGGCGTAACCCCCAGCCTGTACGTGGACTACAAACACACCCGCATCAAGCAGTATCACAAGGAAGGAAAAGCGCTACGCACCGAAACCACGATCAATGACACCACCGACTTTTCGATCGGCAAACGGCTGACTAATCTGCCCGCGCTGCGGGAGATCGGCTTTTCCGCCAACCGACGTCTACTGCACGTCCAACGACTCAGCCACGACCCGATCACCGGCGCTGACGCGCTGGCCACCATCACCGGCGCGATCACCACCGCCACCGGCGCCCGCATCCCCGGACTACGGCTGGCCGAGCCGCGCAGCCACGCCCTGCTTCAGTCACTCCTGACGTTCGGCTGCCAAACCAACGGGTTCACCAACCGCGATCTGCGCGCACTCAGCGCCGAGCTGCGCGGACTGCCCCCCGCAGCCCTCACCGCCGGACAAACCACCTACGACCTGCGCCGACTCAAATCCCACGGCCTGATCACCCGAATCCCACACAGTCACCGCTACACCGTCACCGAGCACGGCCTGCACACCGCCCACTTCCTCACCTGCGTGCATGACCGATTCCTGCCTACCGGCCTGGCGCACCTCGCCGACCATACCGGCGCGCCACCACTGCAGGCAGCTTCTCGCGCCTACAACACCGCACTTGAAAACCTCAGCCACACAACACTACTCGCCGCCTAAACGCCAACTACCTGACCTAACCCATCAAACTTGACTCAAAATTCCGGCTATGCCGGATCTAGCCGAGCTAGGGATCGCCGGACTTTAGGCCCGGCCTGGCCGCAGCACCACCTCATGCAGGTGACCGTCGGGTGGGGTGGCCAGCACATTGACGACCGCCGCCGCGACGGTCTCGGGCCGCAAATACTTGGCGGGGTCGTACTGGCCGCCTTCGAATGCGACGAGCTCACGCTGCATATCGGTATCGGTGCGGCCGGGAAACACGGTCGTCACCCGCAGTTCCGGCTCGTCCTCGCGCAGCGAGTCGGCGAACGCGCGTAACGCGAACTTACTGGCCGCGTACGAGGCCATACCCGGCGAAACAATGCGTCCCGCGCCGGAGTTGACGAACACCACCCGACCGCGGGCGCGCCGGAGCGCGGGCAATAGCGCCAAGGTAAGCGCCACCGCCCCAAAGATATTGACGTCGAAGGTGGCGCGCCACTCGTCGACATCCGAATCGGCGACATGGCCGGGTATCGACAATCCCGCACTGTGCACCAGCACATCGAGTTCGTCGACGATTTCGCAGCCGGCCTCGATCTCGCCGGCGTCGGTCAAGTCAAGCGGAAATGTTGTGGCGCCCAGTCGGTTCGCGACGGCGTCTAGCCCGGTTACTGTTGTTCGGGTAGGAAATTGTGGCTTTGACCTGGCGTTTCGCGGGTTTGCTGGTGTGCGTTTGTGGCTACGCGCCGATGGTCAGGGGGATGGTGGCTTCGATGAGGTCGAAGGCGCGGCGTTGTTCGGGGGTTGGGTCGGTGAGTTTGTCGATCTCGATGTCGGTGTTCTGGTAGCGGATCCTATCGCGGGTGAGGGTTTTGAGGTGTTCGAGCAGGCCGGCGAAGCTGCGTATTGGGTTGGCGTTGGTGTCTTGTTTGTGTGCGGCTTTAGCGTCGGCCTCGGTGCTGCGTTGGGCGGCGGCTACGGGATTGTCACGGGTGGGCGGGTTTTCGTCGGTGAAGGTTAATGGCGCCCAGGCTTTGCGTAGGTGCCAGACCAGGTAGCGGGCCAGCATGCAGATCAACAGGTGGGCTTTAACACGGTCTTGCAGGCGGTGGCGGATGGGCCGCACCTGTAGGTCATCGGTTTTGATGCTGCGGAAGTCACGTTCGATGTTGGCCAGGTCTTTGTAGCTTTGCACCACAGCGGCCGGGTTCAGCGCCGCAGCGTCAACGCTGGTGCGTATCACGTAGATGCCATCGACGGCGGCTTCGGTGTCGATGGCGGCTTGGTTGCGGTGGTAGGTGAAGCTGTCATCGCTGATGGTGGTGTCAAAATGCTTGGCCATCTTGTACTTTCCCACCACTTTGCCGACGGCTACACCGATCTTGTCGGCCCCGGTTAGCCGACCTTTCTGCACTCGTTGAGCGATGGCTTCGAGTAGTTTGTCGGTGGCGGCCAACAGGTTGTGGCGTTTACGTGCGCGCTGGTCAGCCAACAGTGGGTTACAGCAGGCGATCAGCCGTTCGCCGGGATAGTCAGGGTGGTTGATCTCGACTAGATCCTGTTGGTCGAACAGGCTCATCTGCAAGGGCCCTTGGTCGGCGGCCAGCGCGGCAATCTGCGGGGCGCGTAGCGCGGTGATCCACCCAAAACCCGCGCCCGCCTTGTTGAGTTCACGCAGCGCGTTGATGCGGGCGGTGGTGATCATGCCCCGATCACCCACCATCACCAGATCATCGAGTGTGAACGTGTCTTTCAGATCGTCCACGATGGCGCTGAACGCTTTGGGATCAGCAGTGTTGCCGGGGAATACCCGCACTGCTACCGGCCGTCCTTCCCGGTCCCCAAGAAGCCCGAAATTGATCTGCGGCAGGCCTTTTTTACCGTCACGGGAATACCCTCGTGCCGCCAACTCGCAGCGGTTGCCGGTCATCCACGTGCTGGACAGGTCAAATAACGCCATCTTCGACGGGTTAGCTTGCCGGCCAAGGTGTTTAGCGGCAAGTTTCGTTTCGATCGCGTCTTGGCGGTCGACCAGCCAGTCCATCGCGGCGTAGATCTCGTCGGTGGAGGCGTCGGCGATGCCCAGGTCAACACCCAAGGTGGTGTCGGGCCACCACGCGAGTGTGTCCAGCTTGCTGGCTGGTCGGACGACTCGGGAGATGATCAATCCCAGCGCCAGATCCCGTGACCGGCACCGCGGTCCCAGCAGGGCCGCCATACCCACCGTGCGGGCCATTGCCGCCACCGCTGCCACATCCCCGTGCGGCAGGGCGCGGGTGACGGTGAACTCCGAGCCGGCCGCCACCAGTGTTTGACCTTTTAAGGCGGCCTCGATCGCGGCGATCGCTTCGGCCGGCAGCTTGGACAGGTTGGCCAGGGTTTCGTGGCGCACCTTGCCGCCATCGCGGAACGTGCGGCGCACCAAGGTTGATTCGTAGTGGCGCACCTTGCCTGCCTTATCGACATACTTACTCGATGTCCGGGCTACATGCATGCTGGCTGATTTGGCCACAGCCCAATGTTACAAGGTGAACTCGTCTACTGAAAGCATCGACACACCATATTTAGTGGCTACATATATTTAATCCCACCGCTACAAATCCCAGCTCAGTGCCCGATTTCCCCGACTCGCCAGCAGCAACTTCGTCTAGCCGGTCGGAGGGCCGGCCGGCCAACAGCAGGCTGTGCGACGGCGCCAGCGCCGTGGCGATAGCCGATCCGATACCGCGGCTGGCCCCGGTGATGAGTGCAGTTGGCATGCCTTGGAGTTTACGGGCAGCGCCAAGGTCGTTGGCAGCCAGATACTTTCACGCTTGCTTGCGTGCAGGTGAATCGCCCGCGGGGCTGGACGCCGGCTCACCAGAGGCCAGGCGTTCCAGCGGCGCCAGCGCCTTGATCAGGGTGTGCAGGTCGGACTGGGGGAGTGCGCTGAGCATCGCGGCCAGCGCCGCACGCCGGTTAGCCAGCGACTCGCTGAGGACCGCCCGCCCGCGCGGGGTGATATCGACGAGCACCGCCCGCAGGTCGGACGGATCACGCGACCGCTTAACCAGTCCGATCTTCTCCAGCCGGCGGATCGCGACCGTGGTGGTGGGAGTCCGCACCCGTTCGTGCGCGGCCAGGTCCGTCATCCGGATGGGGCCCTGGTCGAGCAGCGTGACCAGAATGGACAGCTGCGCCAGGGTCAGGTCACCAGTCGTGTCGGTGTTGGGGTCCCCGCGGCGCAAAATGGAAAACAGTTTGGACAGCGCACGGTGCAGTCCCTCCGCCAGCTCCGTCACCTCGGGCGCACTGCACTTGCTGTCTGCCATAAGTCGGCAGTCTAACCCGATATGCGCGGCGTTGAAGGTATCGCGAAGCAGTTTTAGGTCGTCAAAGTACTTGGGACAGAAATCGCTGCAGCCTTTCCGTCTCGGCGGCCTCGAATATCTGCTCGGGCGGCCCGGATTCCACGACCTTGCCATGATCCATAAAAACAACGGTGTCCGATGCCGACCGGGCGAAGCCCATTTCGTGCGTGACGACAAGCATTGTCATGCCGTCGGCGCCGAGGTCGGCAATAAGTGCCAGGGCGCCTTTGACCATTTCCGGATCCAGCGCCGCGGTCGCCTCGTCAAAGAACATCACCTGCGGGGCCATGGCCAGCGCGCGGGCGATCGCAACGCGTTGTTGCTGGCCACCGGACAGCATGCCGGGGCGGGCACCGGCCTTGTGCTTCAGGCCAACTCGGTCCAGCTGAGTCAGGGCGAGTACCCGGGCCGCGTCGGTAGACAGTCCCCGCAACTTGCCCGGCGCCAGCGCGACATTCTTCAGGATGCTCAGATGCGGGAAGAGGTTGTAGTGCTGGAACACCATGCCGATGCGCTGGCGGAGCTGGTCGGGATTGTCGCGCAACACCGACCGGCCGTCCAGCAGGATGTCGCCGCTATCGGGCTCATACAGTCGGTTCAGGCTGCGCAGCAGCGTTGACTTACCCGAGCCAGACGGTCCAATCACGGCCACCGTGCTGCCCGCGGGGGCCTCGATATCGACGCCGCGCAGCACCTTCGTCCCGCCAAGAGTTTGGTGAATATCCCTGCCTGCCAAAGATACTGATGCCCGTTCCGTGGCTCCGGCGGTCATGTCGGCGGTCATGTCATCCCCTGGCCGAATGTCGACGTGACCACGTTGGCATCCTGTTCTTTCGGGGCAGCGGCACGGCCGCGGCGAAGCCGCATATCGATAAAGTTCACCAAATGCGTTAACGGAACAGTCAATAACAGGTAGAAGAGACCGGCGGCCACTAATGGCGACAAGTTGCCGGTCTGTGCGTTGAGGTCGCGGCCCACCTGAAACAGCTCCCGCTGTTGGGCGACCAAGCCCAGGAAGTACACCAGCGCGGAGCCCTTCAGCAGCGCGATGGCCTGATTGACCAGTGCCGGCAACACCCGTCGTATTCCCTGCGGCACCAGCACCAGCCGCATCGCGGCCCAATAGCTGAATCCGAGCGCACGGGAGGCCTCGAGTTGGCCGGGGTCGACGCTTTGAATACCCGAACGCAGAATCTCGCCGATGTAGGCGGCGGCCATCATGCCGAGTGCGGCAATGCCCAAGGGGTAAGGATTGTTGTGCGTCAGCCCGCTCACCAACGGCCCGATGCCCAGCCCGATGATCAGGATGATCACCGGCTCGGGAAGACCGCGGAAGATATCGGTGTACGCCCGCGCCGGCCAGCGCAGCCAGCGTGCATGCGACATCCCGGCCATCGCCAGCACCATGCCCAGCGCCAGCCCGATAACGAGGGCGCTATTGGTCAGGATCAACGTATTGGGCAACCCCGTGGAGAGCAGAATGGGGAAGGCTTGTCGGTACATATCCCAGTCGAAGAACGAGTCGCGCAACTGGGCAAGCGTCGACTTGGGCGCGGCCGGGCTCACCGGCTGGTGGTGGTGACCGGCGGCGATTGCGGCGAAGTCCGGCAGTGTCGGCGCGCGGGCGGCCTTCGACCCGGGTTTCCAGCCCGGCGGCAGCGTCCGAGGCACCCACTGGCTGTACAGCTTCGCCCAGGTGCCGTCGGCGATGACGGCGTCCAGCGCGGCGTTGAGCGCATCGACCAACGGCTGGTTGTCTTTGGCGACCGCATAGGCCACGAAATTGCCTGCGCTGAAAGCGTATGCGACGACCACCGCCGGGTCGCCCGGTCGCATTACGGTCGATGCCAGGGTCGCCGGGGCGACCCATGCGTCGATCTGGCGGGCCTTGAGGCTGGCATACAGGGTGGCAAAGCCGGGGTACTCCACCGGTTGCAGGTGCAAGGAGTCGACAACGTACGACTCCTCGACGGTGCCCTGAACCACGCCGATGCGCTGGTCGGCCGCGAGCTCACTGAATTTGGTGATCGCCGAGCCTGCGGGCACCACGAGCGCGTTGTAGCCGAAGTCGTAGCCGTTGGTAAAGGCGACGGTGCGCCGCCGCGCGTCGGTGGCTTTGATGTTCGCCGAGCCGACGTCGAAGCGTCGGGACGCCGCTTGGGCGAGCAGACCGGAAAAGTCGGTGGCGAAGAAGCGGAGTTGCAGGCCCAGCTTGTCGGCAATGGCTTGCAACAGCTGGTTGTCGAACCCGCTGAATTGCCCGGCGGGAGTGACGCAGATGTTCGGCGGGGCATCCGACAGCGTGCCGACGGTCAGCACGCCTGGCGTGCCGAGTCCCAGTGCGCCAATGTTCACCGAGCTCAGCGGCTCGACCGTCACCGTCGTTTGGTCGTCTTCGGAGCTCACCGGCCCGGATTCGGTCAGGTTTTTCGGTAAGACGGTCGCATTGTCCAAGCCGGCCGGCGCGCATTGGTTCCGATCGGCGGCTGCGCGCCCCGCCATTCCAGCCATTCCAGCCAACGCGAGGCTGCACACCATCAGGATGGTCGCGGCCAGTCCGAGCAGTTTCGCGCCGCGCTTGGCGCGCGGGCTCTCGCGCACACTCATCACCGACACCGTATCGAGCGGCGACGATCTCGGCCTGTTAGAGCGCGATCGACGGCTCGGGGCAGGCCGCGTCGGTCGCGGCGGGTACTCGGATCGGGGCAGGAATCCCGCTCTCGATCCCGTTCTCTGGGGCCTCGGGCGCGGCGAACACCCTGCGCCGAAACAGTTCAGCCAGCATGGACTGCGCCATTCGATGGGAGCGGCCGATACAGGCCGCCCGCGCGGCTTCCGGGTCGTGCCGGTGGATCGCGGAGTTCTCGTCCTCGTAGAACGGCAACACATCGTCGCGGTTGGTTTGGTCGCTCGTCCAGAACACGCGGGGGATGAGGTTCTGCGAGGCGCGGATCGTGGCGTGTAGCCGCGGTCCCGCGTACTCGTCGTTGACGGTGTGCCGGTACTCGGCCGCGATTTCCGCGAAGGTCCGGGGTTCTCTCGCGATGCGCAGCGATCGCATGAGCGCGTCCAGTTGCCCCAGGATCCGCGGCGTCGGGTTGGTGGCCGCGCGCGCCGAGACAATGCCGTTGAGCAGCCCGTCGAGTTCGTGATGCTCGAGGACGGTGGACTCGTCGAACCGCTCGACGAACGCGCCCCGGTGGTAGCGGGTGGACACGATCCCGTCGTGTTCGAGCTGGACCAGCGCCTCCTGAATGGGAACGCGGCTCACCCCCAGGCCATGCGCGATCTCGTTGCGATCGACACGGTCGCCGCTGCGCAACTTACCGGTCAACACCAGGTTGAGGATGTGCGAAACAACCTGGTCTTTTTCTTTGACCCCGTATTTCTTTGGCATCGTCTTCTTTCCGCCCCACTCCCGCCCACTCCCGCCACCCGCGCAGGCAAGTTTCTCACGACTTGGCGCGTCGGTTCAGGCGTTTCGGGGATGTGGCTGTGCCGACCACACGGCAACCGCGCGGCTTAGCGATTGTCACGCCAGCGGCACAGCGCCTCCGCTGCGGTCAGGTCGTATCCGGGGCCGCCGCAACCCACGGTCAGCAGCGTGACGCCCAGGCCAACCAGGGTTTCGGCGCTGGCGACCAGCCCACTGCCGGTCTCGACCGCGGCCGAGCGTTCGATGGTTGCCGGGTCCCGACCGACGTCGGCGCAGTGCCGCTCGAGGATGGCCGACTTGGCCGGCAGCTCGGCGGCCGAGGTGAAGCTGTGCCAAAGGTCGGCGTATTCGGCGACCAGCCGCAGGGTCTTGCGTTCACCCCCGCCGCCGATCAGGACCGGGATGTCACGGGTTGGCGGTGGGTTGAGCTTGTCCAGCCGCGCCTTGATCCGGGGTAGTGCGCCGGCCAGGTCGTCGAGGCGGCTGCCGACGGTGCCGAATTCGTAACCGTATTGGTCGTAGTCCTTTTGCTTCCAGCCCGAACCGATCCCCAAAACGAGCCGGCCGTCCGAGATGTGGTCGACGGTGCGGGCCATGTCGGCCAGCAGCTCCGGATTGCGATAGGAGTTGCACGTCACCAGCGCGCCGATCTGGATGCGCGATGTCTGCTCCGCCCAGGCTCCGAGCATGGTCCAGCATTCGAAATGTGCGCCGTCGGGGTCGCCGTAGAGCGGGAAGAAATGATCCCAGTTGAAGGCGATGTCGACGCCTATGTCTTCGCAGCGGCGAACTGCGTCGCGGATGTCGCGGTAGTGCGGGGCGTGCTGAGGTTGCAGCTGCACACCGATGCGGACGGGAAGATCAGAAGTCATAGGACCAACCTATGCCGCGGGCATTGCGCGTTCTTTCGGTGGCCTTCGCGCCATCGTCAGTGCGCCTCGAGCACTCCACGCAGGATGTCGATCAGCGCGCGGGGCTGGTCACTTTGCACGGAGTGGCCCGAGTTCTCGACGACGTGTGCGGTGCGGAAATGTGTTGCGCGACGGCTGAGTTCGGACGCGTCCTGGTCGGTGACGAAGCCCGATGAGCCGCCGCGCACCAGGGTGATGGGCGCCGACAGCGCGTCCACGTCGTCCCACAGACTGGCGAAGTCCGGGACCGCGCGGATGGCGTCGTAGCGCCAGGCCCAGTTGCCGTTGTCGAGCCGGCGGGAGTTGTGGAACACGCCGCGGCGCAGCGCCTTCACCTCGCGGTGCGGCGCCGCGGCGATGGTCAGGTCCAGCATGGCCTGAAAGCTGGGGAACTCCCGTTCGCCATGCATCAGTGCCACCGTGCCTTGCTGCTCGGCGGTCAGCTCGGCGTGCCGCTGCAACGCCGACGGGGTGACGTCGATGAGAACCAGTTCATCCACCAGGTCGGGTGCTGCCGCCGCCAGGCGTATCGCGGTCAACCCGCCCAGCGACATGCCCACCACGATGTCGGCGCCCGAGGCATGCTCACGCAGCACCGGCACCAGGGCGTCGGCGTTGTGTTGTGGCGAGTAATCGCCGTCTTCACGCCAGCCGGAATGGCCGTGGCCGGGCAGGTCGACCGCCAGCGCCGGCTCACCGAGGCCGACGATCACGGTGTCCCAGGTGTGCGCGTTCTGCCCGCCGCCGTGGAGAAACACGATCCGCGGTGGCGCCTCGCCCCAGCGCAGCGCGCTGATTTTGCCGTGCGGCGTGCCCGCCTCGAGCCGCTGTACGTCAGGCAGCGGACCCGCGACGCCGGCCTGTTCGGCGTTCTCGGACAGCAGCGAGAACTCGGTGAGTCCAGCCAGCTCGTCTCCGGGGTTCTCGGTCACAAGCTCTGACACTAGTGGCGATCGCGAGCGCGGCGGTGGGGGACGGGGCGAAGCGGTTCGCCACCATCAGGACTGGGGGACCACTAAAAAACGAAGCGACGCCGAATGCCGTGGAACCGCTCCCACATCGCGGCGCTGCGTTGCGCCGCACTGACCATGGCGGTGCCGGCGGGCAGCACGCTCGTCAGCTCGTCGTAGGCGACCACCCGGGTATTCAGTACGGCGGGCCGGCCGTCGAGCATGTGGCGGTAAGTCAGGTTGCCACGTTCGAAGCCCTGGGTGTCCAGCCAGTTGTGGACTTTCGGATCACGATGCGCCATGACCAGACGAATTCGGCCGTCGGTGTCCGTCTTCGTGCGGCTCGGCGTGTAGCTCACCGGGCGGTAGAGGTAATCCATGCTGTTGAAGAAGACACCCATGTTGGTGAACATCCACAGTCCGTCATGGGCCTCGAACTCGACGATGAGCGCCTCGTCGGCACCAAGCTCCCAATACATGTTGGCCGCGGCGCGGCCGCGCTTGATGTCGGCTTGTGTTGTTGGGGTCGCGTCGGTAGCCGAAAGGCCCGAAAGGGCGGGAAACGTGTTCGGATGGTCGGCGTCGACGCCTCCGTACCTGAAGGGAAACTCCGGCCAATCCGACATCAGACCGGTGACGAAATCACCGGCCCAGCTCATCGCCTCGACCATGACCTCGGGCGTGGGCAGCGGCTTCGGGGAGTCCATGTCGATCCGCTCGATTCTCATCTGCGCGGGCAGCTCATCCCAACGGTCAAACCCCTGGCGGATGAACAGCTTTCGCGACATCGGAGTGGTAGGCAACCAGTTGGGCCCGCGCTCGGGCCCACCGATGTAGAGCTCGAATTCTCCGTCGTCGGCGACGCTGAGTTGATGGCCGAACACGTTGGCCTCCGGGGTGTCGCCGAAGGGCTCGTGCAGCACGCCGGACCCGGGCACGCGCGGACCCTGGACCGTGATGTTGAAAAATCGCGCGGTACCCCGGTTGCCGGTCAGCCGGTAGGTCGACCGCCCGTCGATCCATGCCTGCCGGTAGGTGAAGTCGGCGCAGTCGCCGCCGAGCTTGCGGGTCGGGCCGCAGAAGGTGTGCAGCGCGGGATAGCGGGTGTCGCGGGTCTCGAGCGCCAGATCGAAAGCCTGGCCCAGGTTCTGAGTGAGAAAGCGAAACGCGTCCACCCGCTGCGCGCCGGAAGTCGCGTTGGCGTCTTTGAAGACCTGCTCCCCGGCGCGCTGCAGCTGTTCGCAGAATGCCCGCCACGCCGATCCCAGTGCGGCGTCGTCGGGACCTTCACCGTACGCCACGTTACGCACCCAATCTGTTGAGCATTGCCCCGACGACTTCGCTTGCGCGCCGCGCGGATTCGAGGCGACCCTCGTTCTCGATTCGGGGGCCGATGAGTTCCAGGTCGAACCCGTGCGCATAGCCCCCGGCGAGCAGCTGGGCGACGAACGGTTCGATCGGAATCGTGCCGTCGCCGGGAACCGCTCGGCCCGGCAGCGCGCGGTCACCCAGCACGTAGTCGCTCAACTGGACGAGCTCGGTTAGCGGCAGGGCACGCTGCACCAGCGCTTCGAATTCGCTCTCGGCCCAGCAGTGAAACACGTCGATGCAGATACCCAGCCCGCACAGCTGGGCCAGCGTGATGGTGTCGCGCAGGGTATGCGCGATATGAATGTCCGCGTAGAGGCTGGAGGCGTTTTCTATCGCCAGGGCTACGCCGGCCCGGTTCGCGTGCTCGACGCAAGGGGTGACCATAGCGCAGAACCGTTCGGCGGCCTGCGTCCAGGAGAGAGTGCCGCGGCCGCCGGTCAGTAGGTAGACGGTACGCGCGCCCACAGCGGCCGCGGCGTCGATTACCGCGGACAGCGCATCCCGGGCGGCGTGCGGGTCGCTGCTCAGCCGGCCGCCGGCGAAAAGGTGGTAAACAGCTTCAACGGTATAGACATTGCGCTGCAGCAGCATTGGGAATTCGGGATCCAGCACCTGCGTATCGAGGACACTCAGCCGGCGCACGCCGAGCGCCGCCCAATGCGCCTCGAGTTCGGCCAGCGGGGCGCCGTAAAAGGTGACGCTGTGCACAGACAGGCGCTTGTGTGCTGCTGCTGCCGTCATATCAGGACCGCCGCCATGTCAGGACCGGACTTCGATCGCGACGCCGAATCGCTCACGGAACGGGCGGAATTCGGCGTGCAGCGCGTCGAGGTCTTCGCCGATGTCGGTCAGCAGCTTGGTGGAGTACCTGAACTTTCCGTGCCGGTCACCGCGATTGTCGGCAAGATAAGTGCGCATCGCCGCTTCGGCTTCAGGCGTGAGCTTTCGACCACAGAATGCGTAGTAGCGTCCGACCGTGGCGACCGGATCGGCAATGAAATCCGTATAGCGAACGTGCAGGATGCGCGGATCGTCAACCAAGGGATTGCTCATGGTGTTGGCGATGCTGGCACGGGTCATCTCCAGGTGCTTCATGGCTTCGGCGTGCAGGTCGACGGGTCCGACGATGCCGTCCATGATGTCAGCCATCATCATGGTCCGCGACGCGGCGACCTGCACCGGGTCCCGATGCAGCCAGACCAACGCGGCATCCGGGTACGTCTCGAACATCTCCTTGAGCCGGAATCCGTGAAAACCTTTCAGAACCCAATACTTTCGCGGGCGGTTATATTGCAGCTGTTGCAGCATGGCCTTATGTATCCGGTACTGCGCTCTCGCGTCGGTGGCCAGACCCCCGACCAGCGACTGCATCGGCACCCGCCACCACGCGGTGGGCGTCATCACCCGGAAATCGAACGCCCAGGTGCGTTCGTCTTCGGGCAGGCCGTCGCCCAGCATGTCGTTGTAGGGATGGCTGTGCAGCCACTTGGGCATCTTGGCGTTGATCTCACGCCAGTCGGCGTCGGCCCGCTCGCGTCGTTGGTCGTCCGGTCCGGCCAGGCCCGGCGGCGGCGACGGATACATCACCTCCCAAAATCTCATTGCCCGCGCGTGCGGATCGACGGACATCAGCGCGTGCATGAGCGTTGTGCCCGAGCGGGGTTCGCCAGTGACGAACATCGGCGCCTCGGCCACTTCGTCGCCAACCGGGTAGCGGTTGCGGTCTTCGATGAACTCGAGCCGCGAGGTCAGCAGCCATCGACACACCTGCGCCGCTTGGAAGTTACCCTCGGCGTCCATGCCGATGCCGTTCAAATGATCGACTGCGACCGAGAAGCGCCCCGGCAGGGTGGGGTCGCCGTAGTCGTGCAATCCGGTTTCGGCTTCCGCAGCGCGCAGCAGCTCGGCGGCGTCCAAGTGTGCGGTCAAACTTCGCCTCCGCACAGCCGCATCAGTTCGTCTTCGGTCTCTCGGACGTTTGCCGCCGACGACGCCGCGTACTTCTGACCGGCCATGGCGCCGTAATCGAGGATCTTGGGTACCCGCAAGCCGGCGTCCACAAATGTCTCGATGATCTTGGCAACCTCCTTGGGTGTCCCGTGCGGCACGATGGCAAGGATCATCTCGGGCCGCACCTTGTCCAGGAACGCAATGACCCGCTCGCGGGTGAGCACTGCCGGGTCGATGTCCTGAAATCCACGCCAGCCGTCGCCCATGGGGTGTTCAAACCCGAAGCCACGCAACGTCTCTGCCGAGACTTGCAGCAGAAACGCCTTGACCAACGGGGCGCGCAGGATGTCGGCGAGCGCGTTTTCGCCCTCGCCGATCAGACACACCTGGATGAAGCAGGGCGTGATCGCCATCGGATCGCGCCCGGCGCGGTCAGCGGATGCCCTTACCGCGCAGAGCATCTCGGCGTAGTGCTCTGGAGTCCAGGCGCCCGCCGGCCACCACCCGTCGGCATGGCGGCCGACGATGTCGAGCATGCGCGGGCCGCTGGCGCCAATCCAGACCTGCGGTAACCGGCCTTCGTACGGTTCGGTGTCCAAGCGGGCGTGCCGCAGTGAGTAGAACCGTCCGTCGAAGTCAATCGGGCCGCCACTCTCCCACAGCAACCGGATCACCGTCAGCGCTTCCTCGAAACGGCTGACGGGCCGGGAGAAGTCGAAGCCGTACGGCAGCGTGTTCTCGCTCTCGCCGCTGCCCAGACCCAGGATGAAACGCCCCTTGGACAGGTGGTCGATGGTAAGCGCTGTCTGGGCCAGCATGCAGGGGTGGCGGCGCACGGTGTCGACAACGGCGCTGACAAGCGGAACCTTCTCGGTCAGCGCCGCGGCCGCTGCCGCGACCGCCAGCCCGTCCAGGTGGCGGTGCGGCGACGGCGACGCGATGGCCAGGTCGGTGAATTCGGGAGTCCAGATCGCGTCCGGCCAGAAGCTGACCATGTGATCGGGGAACCAAATCGAGTGGTAGCGGCCGCTGTCCAGCTCCTTGAGGTGAGACAGGTCGAGCGGCAGGGCGGTTCGCAGGAACGCAGCGGGCTGAACTTCCATCAGGTGGCAATGCTAAGCGACTGCCCAGCACCGTGTCGACGAATGGAGCGTTCGGGTCTGCTGCACGGACAGCTGGCACCTGGGATCGCTTGGCCAAGTGGTGGGCTGGTGGGCTGGAGATTCACCCACGGGCTGCGTCGCGGGCGCGCCTATCCCAACCCGGCACCTTCTTAGATAAAATTCATAAGCGATGAATATCTATGGACTGACCAACAAGCTGATCAGTCACCGGGCAGGGGTGCTCTTCATTCGCGGCGTCCACGCGTTCGCTTCGGGATTCTTCCCGATCGCACGGCCGCGCAGCGCGATCGATCAGGAACGCGCCAACACCCGCGTCCCGACCGAAGTACGCTCGTCCAGCATCCCCGGCGCCGGCCTTGGCCTCTTCGCCACCGTCTCCGTTGCGGAAAAGGTCATCGTCTGCGAGTACTTCGGGGATAAGCTAAGTCCCCTTGCCGTGCTTCGCAGCCCTGACTGGGATTATCTCGCTGAGGTGGGCGGCGTCATACAAGATCCTGGACCCTACCCCGAAATCGTCGCACGGTATGTGAACCATCACTTCGATCCGGCGCGGCGCAACGTCGAGTACTACCGCGAGGGGGCCAAGTGCTTCGTCCGGACCACGCGAGCCGTCGCCGCCGGGGAGGAGTTTTTTGTCGACTATGGCGAGCGCTACTGGGCGCTCATAGGCAAGCCGGAGCGAAACGATTGACCAGCGTGCCGCCCAGCGCGTTGCTTCGCGGCGCGCATCGTCGTTCGAACTAGCCCTCGATGATGAACTCTTCGAGCTGAGCACGGGCGACATCGTCGGGCAGCTGCTGCGGCGGGCTCTTCATCAGGTAGGCCGACGCCGCGACCACCGGGCCGCCGATGCCGCGGTCCTTGGCGATCTTCGCGGCGCGCACCGCGTCGATGATGACCCCCGCGGAGTTCGGCGAGTCCCAAACCTCGAGTTTGTACTCCAGGTTCAGTGGCACGTCACCGAACGCGCGGCCCTCCAGCCGGACGTAGGCCCACTTGCGGTCGTCGAGCCAGCCGACGTGGTCGGACGGGCCGATGTGCACGTCCTTGGTCTTGAACTCGCGCTGCAGGTTGCTGGTGACGGCCTGCGTCTTGGAAATCTTCTTGGACTCGAGTCGCTCGCGCTCGAGCATGTTCTTGAAGTCCATGTTGCCGCCCACGTTGAGCTGCATGGTGCGGTCCAACTGCACGCCGCGGTCCTCGAACAGCTTGGCCATCACCCGGTGGGTAATGGTCGCGCCGACCTGGCTCTTGATGTCGTCGCCGACGATCGGAACGCCGGCGTCGGCGAACTTCTTGGCCCACGCGGGGTCGGAGGCGATGAACACCGGCAGCGCGTTCACGAACGCCACGCCGGCGTCGATGGCGCACTGGGCGTAGAACTTGTCGGCCTCCTCGGAGCCCACCGGTAGGTAGGACACCAGCACGTCAGCCTCGGCGTCCTTGAGCACCTTGACCACGTCGACCGGGTCGGCGTCTGACACCTCGATGGTGTCGGCGTAGTACTTGCCGATGCCGTCCAGCGTAGGGCCGCGCTGCACGGTCACGTTGGTGGGCGGCACGTCGGCGATCTTGATGGTGTTGTTCTCCGACGCGAAGATCGCCTCCGACAGGTCGAAGCCGACCTTCTTGGCGTCCACGTCGAACGCGGCCACGAACTTCACGTCGCGGACGTGGTACTGGCCGAACTTCACGTGCATCAGGCCGGGCACGGTGCTGTTCTCGTCGGCGTCAAGGTAGTACTGCACGCCCTGGACGAGCGAGGACGCGCAGTTCCCGACGCCGACGATGGCGACTCGTACCTCGGTGGACGCCTGTGACGCGTTCTGCTCACTCATAGGGCGTTCTCCTTAACCTCATGACCTTTTGTCTGGTATTGCGGGGGTGGTTCGTTTGGTGCTTGGGGCCGTGCAGGAATTTACGTCTGTTCCGCAGCTCCGGGCATAGCCCGTTCGGCGGCGATGAGCTCGTTGAGCCACTTGACTTCACGCTCACTGGATTCGAGCCCGAGCTGATGCAGTTGGCGGGTGTAGCGGTCGAACGAGCTGCTGGCCCGTGCCAAGGCCTCGCGCAGCCCTTCTCGGCGTTCCTCGACCTGACGGCGGCGGCCTTCCAGGATGCGCATCCGCGCCTCTGCCGGGGTGCGGTTGAAGAACGCCAGGTGCACCCCGAAGCCGTCGTCTGTGTAGTTGTGCGGACCCGTGTCGGCCACTAGCTCACCGAAGCGCTGGCGGCCCGCGTCGGTGAGCTGGTAGACCCGCCTGGCACGCCGCACCGGAGTCCCGGCCGGTGCCGCGTTCTCGGCGATCAAACCCTCGGCTTGCATGCGTCGCAGGGCGGGGTACAGCGAGCCATACGAAAGCGCCCGGAACGCGCCAAGTAGGCCGGTCAGCCGCTTACGCAGTTCGTAGCCGTGCATCGGCGATTCGATGAGGAGACCCAGGATGGCGAGTTCCAGCACCGAGTCACCTCCTTATGCATGGCTAGTCAGTTGGTTCGTTACGATGGTTCGACGCCTCGCGTCAATCGTATCGTTTCGATATATTTGCCACAACACTACCTGGTGTTGGTGCGCTATTTATCACATCGATTTGGGGTGCGGCCCAGGCCGCGAACGGCTGGCCTCTACCAGGGCAAATCCCCCCAAATCCACCCCAAACTCCACGCGGCCGGCGAACTTCGGCGGCGACGTGACGACGGGTTCAGCCGGGCCACTCCAGGTCTGCAGTAGGCTTTCATTTCGCCAAGATTTCTGCCAGGCGGCGCTGACCCGATCCCGGTGCCCCGAGCGAGTCCGCCACGCCCGAGGCGATGGTAGAAGTTGTGTGCCAATGTCGCTGCCGAATGCCCGGGCTCGGGCCGGGCAACCGCGTCGGTTGCGTTTCGGTGGTTCGGTTGGGCACGTATTCTGGTCAGCGTGCGACTGCAGCGACAGGTGGTGGAATATGCGCTTCGGCGTCGCTCGCTGCTGGCCGAGGTGTACTCCGGCCGCACGGGTGTGTCCGACGTCTGTGACGCAAACCCTTACCTGCTGCGCGCCGCAAAGTTTCACGGCAAACAGAGCCAGGTGATGTGCCCGATCTGCCGCAAGGAGCAACTCACGCTGGTGTCATGGGTGTTCGGCGAACACTTGGGCGCGGTATCCGGCTCGGCGCGCACCGCCGAAGAGTTGGTCTTGCTGGCGACTCGCTTCGAAGAATTCGCGGTCCACGTGGTGGAGGTATGCCGAACCTGCAGCTGGAATCACTTGGTCAAATCGTATGTGCTTGGCGCGGCACGCCCGGCGCCTCCCCCCCGGGGTACGCGCGGCACGCGGACGGCGCGCAACGGCGCCCGCACGGCCAGTGAATAGCGACGGGCGCCACGACCAGTTGTCCAGCGGCGACCCGAACGGGTCAGCGACTGAGCGTGCGGGCAAGCATTCGACTCCCGGTGAGGGCGACCGCCGGGACGGGCGTGTCGGACCGGGCCAGCGCCGTGCCGTTCCCCCCGACGACCGGTCGACCACGATCCTGCCGCCCGTCACCGATGACCGATCGCGCGGGCAGACGGACCCCATAGAGGCGGTCAAGGCCGCGCTGGACGCTCCTACGCGTGCCAGATCCATGCACTCGGGACCTGCGCAGCCCCCGACACCCCCGACGCGCGATCCGATCGAAGAGGTCAAGGCCGCGCTGGACAAACCGTCAGGAAGGTCTCCTCGACAGCAGCGGCCGGAGCCCGGTCGCCGCCCACCGGGCGAACCGCCACGCCGATCCGGGCCACCGGGCAAGGCCGGCCCTGGGCCGCGGGCGAACGGGACCTGGCTCCACCAGCTCAACCACCAGCTGAACTGGACGTGGCTACGGCGCGGGCTCTATCTCACCGCGGCGACGATTTTCTTCCTGCCGATCGTCACCTTCGCCATGGCCTACTTCATTGTCGACGTCCCCAAGCCGGGTGATATCCATACCAACCAGGTGTCGACGATCCTGGCCAGTGACGGCTCGGAGATCGCGAAAATTGTTCCGCCCGAGGGCAATCGGGTCGACGTCAATCTGAGCCAGGTGCCGGTGCACGTGCGCCAGGCGGTGATCGCCGCCGAAGACCGCAACTTCTATTCAAACCCAGGGTTCGACTTCAAAGGCTTCGCGCGGGCGGTGGGCAACAACCTGTTCGGCAACGGCGATCTGCAGGGCGGGTCGACCATCACGCAGCAGTACGTCAAAAATGCGCTTGTTGGTTCCGCGCAACACGGGCTCGCCGGTGTGCTGCGCAAGTCCAAGGAACTGGTGATCGCGACCAAGATGTCGGGGGAGTGGTCCAAAGACGATGTGCTGCAGGCCTACCTGAACATCATCTACTTCGGCCGCGGCGCCTACGGGATTTCGGCAGCCACCAAGGCGTATTTCGGCAAGCCCGTCGAGCAGCTCACCGTCTCCGAAGGGGCGCTGCTGGCGGCACTGATCCGGCGGCCCTCGACGCTGGACCCGGCCGTCGATCCCAAGGGCGCCGAGGCCCGCTGGAACTGGGTCCTCGACGGCATGGTGGAGACGAAGGCCCTGTCACCGAATGACCGCGCGGCGCAGGTCTTTCCCTCGACCCTGCCGCCGGATCAGGCCCGCGCGCAGAACCAGACCACCGGGCCCAACGGTCTGATCCAGCGCCAGGTGACCAAGGAGCTGATGGAGCTTTTCAATGTCGACGAGCAAACGCTGAATACGCAAGGGCTGCAGGTCACCACGACGATCGAACCGCAGGCCCAGCAGGCGGCCGAGAAGGCGGTGACGAAGTACCTCGACGGCCAGGCTCCCGACATGCGGGCCGGCGTGGTGTCGATCGACCCGCACAACGGCGCGATACGCGCCTACTACGGCGGCAATGACGCCCAGGGATTTGACTTCGCGCAGGCCGGGCTGCAGACGGGATCGTCGTTCAAGGTGTTTGCCCTGGTGGCCGCCCTTGAGCAGGGGATCGGTCTGGGCTACCAGGTAGACAGCTCGCCGCTCACGGTCGACGGCATCAAGATCACCAACGTCGACGGCGAGAGCTGCGGGACCTGCAACATCGCCGAGGCGCTCAAGCAGTCGCTCAACACTTCCTATTACCGGCTGATGCTCAAGCTCAACGGCGGACCGGTCGCGGTCGCCGACGCGGCCCACCAGGCCGGAATCGCAACCAGCTTCCCCGGCGTCGCACACACCCTGTCCGAAGATGGCAAGGGCGGGCCACCCAACAACGGTGTCGTGCTGGGCCAGTATCAGACCCGGGTGATCGACATGGCCTCGGCCTACGCCACGCTGGCCGCATCCGGCATCTATCACAAGCCGCACTTCGTGCAAAAGGTCGTCAACGCGGAAGGCCAGGTGCTTTTCGACGCCACCGGTAAGGACGACGCGGGCGAACAGCGCCTCCCCAAGGCGGTGGCCGACAACGTCACCTCGGCCATGCAACCGATCGCCGGTTATTCTCGCGGCCACAGCCTGGCCGGCGGGCGGGCGTCGGCGGCCAAGACCGGAACCACGCAGCTGGGCGACACCACCTCGAACAAGGACGCCTGGATGGTCGGCTACACGCCGTCGCTGTCGACGGCGGTGTGGGTGGGCACAACCGAAGGCGACGTGCCGCTGGTCACCGCCTCCGGCGGGGCCATTTACGGCTCGGGCCTGCCGTCCGACATCTGGAAGGCGACCATGGACGGCGCGCTGAAGGGCACCCCCAACGAGACCTTCCCCAAGCCGACCGAGATCGGCGGTTACGCCGGTGTGCCGGCCGCGCCGCCTCCGGCACCGGTGGCGCCGGCGGCTCCGTCGGAGACCGTCATCCAGCCCACCGTTGAGGTCGCGCCGGGCGTCACCATCCCGGTGGGTCCGCCCACCACGATCACCATCACGCCGCCGCCGTCCCAGCCGTCGGCGCTTCCCAGCCAGCCACCTTCCCAATCGCCACCGTGACCGGCGCTGAAAGGAAGGTGGCGATGATCTCGACGATCTCGCCGGAGCCGCTGGCCGCCGATCTGCGTAGCGCCGACAACCGCGATTGCCCCAGCCGCACCGATTATTTGGGCGCCGCCCTGGCGGAGGTCGTCGGTGGACCCGTAGGCCGGCACGCGCTGATCGGTCGCACCCGGCTGATGACCCCGCTGCGGGTGATGTTTTTGATCGCACTGGTGTTCCTGGCGCTCGGCTGGTCGACGAAGGCGGCCTGCCTGCAGAGCACCGGCAGCGGGCCGGGTGATCAGCGCGTCGCCAACTGGGATAACCAACGCGCGTACTACGAGTTGTGCTACTCCGACACGGTGCCGCTCTACGGCGCGGAGTTGTTGAATCAGGGCAAATTTCCGTACAAGTCGAGCTGGATCGAAAGCGACGCCAGCGGCGCGCCGCAGACCCGCTACGACGGCCGGCCCGCGGTGCGATACATGGAGTATCCGGTGCTGACCGGGGTGTACCAGTATGTGTCGATGGCGCTGGCCAAGACCTACACGGCGATCAGCAAGCTAGGCGCCGTTCCGGTGATCGCCGAGGTGGTGGTGTTCTTCGACATCGCCGCGTTCGGGCTGGCGCTGGCGTGGCTGGCGACCGTGTGGGCGACCACGGGTATGTCCGGCCGCCGGATTTGGGATGGCGCCCTGGTGGCCGCCTCTCCGCTGGTGATCTTCCAGATCTTCACCAACTTCGACGCCCTGGCAACGGCATTCGCGATGAGCGGGCTGCTGGCATGGGCGCGGCGAAGACCGGTGCTGGCCGGTGTGTTGATCGGATTCGGCGCTGCGGCGAAGCTGTATCCGCTGTTGTTCTTAGGCCCGTTGTTTGTGCTGGGAATTCGGGCCGGGCGGCTCGGTGGGGTGGCGCGCACCGCGGTCGCGGCGATACTGACCTGGTTTTTGGTGAATTTGCCTGTACTGCTGCTCTTTCCGCGGGGTTGGTCAGAGTTTTTCCGGCTCAACGCACGGCGCGGGGACGACATGGACTCGCTGTACAACGTCGTGAAGTCGTTCACCGGCTGGAGCGGTTTCGATCCCAAACTGGGTTTGTGGGAGCCACCGGTACTGCTCAACACGGTGGTCACGGTGTTGTTCGTATTGTCTTGCGCGGCAATCGTTTATATTGCGCTCACCGCGCCACAGCGGCCGCGGGTGGCGCAGCTGGCTTTTTTGGTGGTGGCGACATTCCTGTTGACCAACAAAGTGTGGAGCCCGCAGTTTTCGCTGTGGTTGGTGCCGCTGGCCGTGCTGGCCCTGCCGCACCGCCGGATACTGCTGGCGTGGATGACGATTGACGCGCTGGTGTGGGTGCCGCGGATGTATTACCTGTATGGCAATCCCAATCGCTCGCTGCCCGAGCAGTGGTTCACTGCGACGGTGCTGCTGCGCGACATCGCGGTCGTGCTGCTGTGTGCTCTGGTGGTCCGCCAGATCTACCGGCCCGATGAGGATCTGGTGCGCTGGGGTGGGCGGGTGGACGATCCGGCGGGCGGGCCCTTCGACCGCGCCCCCGACGTCCTGCCCGGTTGGCTCCCGGACTGGCTGCGTCCGGCCGGGCTGCGGCGGTCGGTCCCGGCGTTACCATCCCGAGTCGACACCGACACCGACACCGACACCGACACCGACACCGACACCGACACCGACGCCGAATCCGACAACGAGGCCGGCGTAAGGCAGGCATGATGCTGGTTGCGATTCCAGTCTTCCCGCGATTCACCGCACTGGACGCAGTCGGGCCTTACGAAGTGCTGCAACGCATTCCGTCGATCGACGTGTTGTTCGTCGGGCAGCAGCGGGGTGAAGTGCGTACCGAAAACGACATGCTCGGCGTCGTCTGCGATGCCAGCTTCGACGAAATCGGCGCACCCGATGTCGTGGTGGTCCCGGGCGGTATCGGTACCCGCCAGTTGATCCACGACGAAACTATCCGCGGCTGGCTGCAATCGGTCCACCCGCACACCACGTTCACCACCTCGGTATGCACGGGTGCGTTGTTGCTCGCCGCTGCGGGCCTGCTCGATGGACTTACCGCGACGACCCATTGGGGGGCCGCGCAGCTGCTCAACGAGTTGGGTGCGCGGTACGTCCCCGACCGCGTCGTCGAGCATCTACCGCAGCGCATCCTCACCGCGGCGGGGGTGTCCAGCGGCATCGATATGGCCCTGCGGCTGGTTGAGCTGCTTGTCGATCGAGAGGCCGCGCAGGCTGCTCAGCTGCTCATCGAATACGACCCGCAGCCGCCGTTCGACTCGGGCGCGCTGGCCAAGGCCGACGACGCGACAAAGGCCAGGGCCGGCGAGTTTCTGCGATCGAGGAAGTGAGTCCGCCGGACTGATTTCCCAGGTCCGGTCGCCGTCCGGTAGCCTGGTGCGGTTGCCGACGCAGGCGACCCTCCTGCCACGGACCGACCGTGGCCGCACAGACCAGAGGAGGTGGTGAGGTTTCCATGCGTCCATACGAAATCATGGTCATTCTTGACCCCACGCTCGACGAACGCACCGTGGCCCCGTCCTTGGAGGCGTTCCTCAACGTCGTCCGCAAGGACGGCGGAAAGGTCGAGAAGATCGACATCTGGGGCAAGCGCAGGCTCGCTTACGAGATCGCCAAGCACGCCGAGGGCATTTACGTCGTCATCGACCTGAAGGCCGCGCCGGCCACGGTATCCGAGCTCGACCGTCAGCTCAGCCTCAACGAGTCGGTGTTGCGCACCAAGGTGATGCGCACCGACAAGCACTGACTGCCCGTTGTCTGTGCTCTTGCGTAGGCTCGGCGAGAACCGCAGGACCCAGGAGGAAATTGTGGCTGGTGACACCACCATCACCGTTGTCGGAAATCTGACCGCCGACCCCGAACTGCGCTTCACGCCATCGGGTGCCGCCGTCGCGAATTTCACCGTCGCATCCACGCCGCGGATCTATGACCGGCAGACCGGGGAATGGAAGGACGCCGAGGCGCTGTTCCTGCGCTGCAACATCTGGCGGGAGGCCGCCGAGAATGTGGCCGAAAGCCTGACCCGGGGAGCGCGGGTGATCGTCACCGGGCGGCTCAAGCAACGTTCCTTCGAGACGCGCGAGGGCGAGAAGCGCACCGTCGTCGAGGTCGAGGTCGACGAGATCGGACCCTCGCTTCGGTACGCGACTGCCAAGGTCAACAAGGCCAGCCGCAGCGCCGGCGGTGGCGGTTTTGGCGGCGGCGGCGGCGGATCCCGTCCGGCACCGGCGCAGACGGGCAGCGCACCCGCCAGCAGCGCACCCGCGGACGACCCGTGGGGGAGTGCTCCGGCTTCGGGCTCCTTCGGCGGCGGCGACGACGAGCCGCCCTTCTGACATCGAGATTTTTAGACCAGTAAGAGACGACAAAGAAAGACATTCATGGCCAAGTCCAGCAAGCGGCGCCCGGCTCCGGAAAAGCCGATCAAGGCGCGTAAATGCGTCTTCTGCTCCAAAAAGGGCCAGAACATCGACTACAAGGACACCACGCTGCTGCGCACCTATATCAGCGAGCGCGGCAAGATCCGCGCCCGCCGGGTCACCGGCAATTGCGTGCAGCACCAGCGGGATATCGCGATCGCGGTGAAGAACGCCCGTGAGGTGGCCCTGCTGCCCTTTACCTCCTCTTCGCGCTAACCGGCAGTAACTACTTGAAGTACAACGGAAAGCTACGAAAACGATGAAGCTGATTCTCACGGCCGATGTTGACCACCTGGGTTCCGTCGGCGACACTGTCGAGGTCAAGGACGGCTACGGCCGTAACTTCCTGCTGCCGTGCGGCCTGGCGATCGTCGCCTCGCGCGGCGCCCAGAAGCAGGCCGACGAGATCCGCCGGGCCCGCGAAACCAAGACGGTGCGCGACCTCGAGCACGCCACCGAAATCAAGACGGCGATCGAGGCGCTGGGCCCGGTTGCGCTGGCGGTGAGGACGGCGGCCGATTCCGGCAAGTTGTTCGGCTCGGTGACCCCCGGTGATGTGGTCGCCGCCATCAAGAAGGCGGGCGGCCCAAACCTGGACAAGCGGATCGTCCGGCTGCCCAAATCGCATATCAAGTCGATCGGGACCCACCCGGTGTCGGTGCACCTGCACCCTGAAATCGATGTCGTGGTTTCCCTCGACGTCGTCGCCGACAGCTAAGCCGCTGCATTTGCTGACCCCGGGCGGCGGCCGTGATCGGCCCCCGCCGGGGTCGTTCGTGCGTTGAGCGCCGGCCGCCGTGGCGAAGGCTGGCGAAGGCTGGCGAACTATTTCACACGTGTTCGCCGACAACGCGCGTTACCGACCTGTAACGCGACGAAAATCTGGCCGAAAGCCAACACGCCCGGGGCAGTAACCTGGGCCGACACGCCGAAGAGATTGTTGTCCACACCAAATGGGTGTCCTTGTACGACGCTTATCTGCAGCGATGCTGCAACCCCTCGGATTAATCCACAGGTTTTCCACACCCCGTTCAACACTGGTGTCGACGGATATGCACACACGATGCACAGCTTCATGAACAGCAGCCCCTTGGAGGACTCGCCAGCAACGTTTACCGTCGTCCCGGCGCGAAGTAAGGCGGGTGCTTGGAGCGGAGGTGTCAGTGCCTTAACTTACGCTCTGACCGTCAGCTGTCGAATCTATGTTCGAGTCGGCCTATGTCAGAGGAGGTGAGGGCCCATGGCGGTCGTCGATGATCTGCCGCACCCCGGCATGGACGCCTCATCACCAAGTGAAGATTTCGGCCGACAGCCCCCACAGGACCTGGCCGCCGAGCAGTCGGTGCTGGGCGGGATGCTGCTGAGCAAGGACGCCATCGCCGATGTGCTGGAACGCCTGCGGCCCGGCGACTTCTATCGTCCGGCGCACCAGAACGTCTACGACGCGATCCTGGATCTGTACGGGCGCGGGGAGCCGGCCGACGCGGTGACGGTGGCCGCCGAACTGGACCGCCGCGGGATGCTGCGCCGGATCGGCGGCGCGCCCTATTTGCATACCCTCATCTCGACGGTGCCGACGGCCGCCAACGCGGGCTACTACGCGGGCATCGTGGCGGAGAAGGCGCTGCTGCGCCGGCTGGTAGAGGCCGGAACGCGGGTCGTCCAGTACGGCTACGCCGGCGCCGAGGGTGCCGATGTGGCCGAGGTGGTCGACCGCGCGCAGGCCGAAATCTACGACGTTGCCGACCGACGGCTTTCCGAGGACTTCGTACCGCTTGAGGATCTGCTGCAGCCGACGATGGATGAGATCGACGCCATCGCCTCCAGCGGCGGTATGTCGCGCGGCGTGCCGACCGGGTTCACCGAACTCGACGAGGTGACCAATGGGCTGCATCCGGGGCAGATGATTATCGTTGCGGCCCGGCCTGGCGTGGGCAAGGCGCTCGCGTTGGATACGCCGCTGCCAACGCCGGCCGGTTGGACGACGATGGGTGACGTCGCGGTCGGTGATGTGTTGCTCGATGCCGACGGGCTGCCGACGCGGGTGGTGGCCGCCACGGAGGTGTTGTTGGGGCGGCCGTGCTACGAGATCGAATTCTCCGACGGCACAGTCGTTGTTGCCGACGCCATGCACCAATGGCCGACTTGTCGCGGCATCCGGAGGTCGGCTCAGTTGCGTTGCGGCCTGGACACTGTCGCCGCGGCGGGGTCGATCACAGGCCACGCCCAGCGCGGGAGCACCGCTTTGATGGCCCCGGTGCTGCAGGTCGACTCGGTGCGGCGGGTGGACAGTCTTCCGGTGCGCTGCGTCCAGGTGGACAATGCCGCGCATCTGTATCTGGCCGGCCGCGGGATGGTGCCGACGCACAATTCCACCCTCGGGCTTGACTTCATGCGCTCGTGTTCGATCAAGAATCGCTTGGCCAGCGTCATCTTTTCGCTGGAGATGAGCAAGTCCGAGATCGTGATGCGGCTGCTCTCGGCGGAGGCCAAAATCAAGCTCTCCGATATGCGTTCGGGCCGCATGAACGATGACGACTGGACGCGGCTGGCGCGGCGGATGAGCGAAATCAGTGAAGCCCCACTGTATATCGACGACTCGCCCAACCTGACGATGATGGAGATCCGCGCCAAGGCGCGCCGGCTGCGCCAGAAAGCCGACCTTAAGCTGATCGTGGTCGACTATCTGCAGCTGATGACGTCGGGTAAGAAGCACGAGTCGCGTCAGGTGGAAGTGTCGGAGTTCTCGCGACATCTGAAGTTGTTGGCCAAGGAACTCGAGGTTCCGGTGGTCGCCATCAGCCAGCTGAACCGCGGTCCCGAGCAGCGCACCGACAAGAAGCCAATGCTGGCCGACCTCCGAGAGTCGGGATGTCTTACCGCGGCCACACGGATCTTGCGCGCGGACACCGGCGCCGAGGTCACCTTCGGTGAGCTCATGCGGACCGGCGAGCGTCCGCTGGTCTGGTCGCTCGACGAGCAGCTGCGGATGGTGGCCCGGCCGATGACCAATGTGTTCGCCAGTGGACACAAGGAAGTGTTCCGGCTTCGGCTTGCCTCAGGACGTGAGGTCGAGGCCACCGGTAACCATCCGTTCATGAAACTCGATGGCTGGACGCCGTTGGAGCAGCTCAAGGTTGGGGATCGCATCGCGGTACCCCGGCGGGTGCCGGAGCCGGTCGACACACAGCGGATGGAAGATTCCGAGGTGATGCTGCTTGCCCACATGATCGGCGATGGGTCCTGCGTGCAGAACCAGCCGATCCGTTACGCGTCGGTGGACGAGGCGAACCTCGCCGCGGTGACGGTCTCTGCCGCGCATTTCGGCGTGACCGCGGTGCGGGACGAATACCCGGCGGCGCGGGTGACGACGCTGCGGTTGCCGTCGCCGGAGCGACTGGCGCGCGGCAGGCGGAACCCGATTGCGGCGTGGCTGGACGGCGTGGGACTGTTCGGGCGGCGCAGCCACGAGAAGTTCGTGCCGGAGGCCATATTTCGTGCGCCCAATGACCAGGTGGCGTTGTTCTTGCGTCACCTCTGGGCGACCGACGGCTCTGTCCGGTGGGATGCGAAGGCCGGTCAGGGGCGGATCTTCTATGCGTCAACCAGTCGACGTCTCATCGACGATGTGGCCGCTCTCCTGCTGCGAGTTGGTGTTTTTGCGAGGATCAAACGCGCTCCGAAGCTTGGTTACCGTGACTTCTGGCACCTCCTCATCTACGGAGCGGAGAATCAGGCCAGGTTCCTGCGTCATGTCGGCGTTCACGGTGCGAAAGCGGTGGCGGTGCAAGAGGTGCTTTCGCATATCGAGGCCGTGGTGCGCAACCCGAACGTGGACACCGTACCGAAGGAGGTGTGGGCGCGGGTCAGGAATCTGCTGTCCGCCAAGCAGATGACGTATCGACAGTTCGCTTCGGCCATGGGTACCCAGTACTGCGGGTCGGCACTGTGGAAGCGCTCGCCCAGCCGGTCGAGACTGCATCGCGTGGCTGCCCTACTTGGAGATCGTGATGTTCATGCGGTCGCAACCAATGATGTTTTCTGGGACACGATTACCGACATCACCGGCATTGGTGAGCACGACATTTATGACGGGACCGTAAGTGGCACACACAGTTTCGTGGCTAACGGTATCAGCGTGCATAACTCCCTGGAGCAAGATAGCGACATGGTTATCCTGCTCCACCGGCCGGACGCTTTCGAACGGGACGATCCCCGTGGGGGTGAGGCGGATTTCATTCTCGCCAAGCACCGTAACGGCCCGACCAAAACGGTCACCGTCGCACATCAACTGCACTTGTCGCGATTCGCCAACATGGCGAGATAGGTCTAGGACCTCTGCTGTAGGTTCTCAAAACCCGTGTCGTCTTCTCAATTCTGATGTCATCTAGATGTCGTAAAATTCTCAAAGCGTGTCGTATTTCGCCGAAAACCGACCGGGCCGGCGCCCTGCAGTGCCCGCCGCTCACGCGCCCGGTTGTGGGCAGTACACATCAATCGCGGAATCGACGAATAACTCAGCCGTGCATCTGGTCATTCCGGGCGTACGTGCGCCGGGGTTGCGCGTGAGACTTTGTGTGCCGCGTTGAGGTTGGTAGGGAGGTCTATCTGTTCGTGGGAAGCAAGAAGAGGGGCAAGAGGAAGGCGCCGCGCCGGAAACAGCAGCCGCGCGGAAGGCCTCAGCGTACTCAGAAGGCGGGGTCGGCAGCACCTCAGGTCGGACGGACAGGTAATCGGGTGTTCCCTGGTATTTCGGGGCACGCTGGGCTGATGCCTATGGGTAGGGACGGTCGAATAACCTTCCTGGACCAGTTCGAGTTGGCGTCGACCCTGCGGGCGTTGGTCTCGATCCAGTCCAGGCTCGACGTCGCTGCAACTTCGGATTGGTCAGTAGCACTTGAGGTTGCACCGCGATAGCGCGGGCGATGCACAACCGCTGCTGTTGACCGCCCGACAGGCTACCGCCGGGCTTGTCTAGCCGGTCTTTGACCTCGTCCCACAGATTCGCCAAGCACAACGACCACTTCGCGACCTCGTCCAGGTTTTTGGCCTTGTGCTTGCTTCGAAGCCGAACCCCGGCCAGTACATTGTCGCGAACCGACATCGTCGGAAACGGATTCGGCCGCTGAAACACCATGCCGATCGTGCGGCGCACGACCACGGGGTCCACACCGTCGGGGTAAATGTCCTCAGCGTCGAGCATCACCGGCCCCTCAATGCGGGCCCCGGGCGTGAATTCATGCATCCGGTTCAGCGCCCGCAGCAGGCTCGACTTGCCGCACCCCGAGGGCCCGATGAAGGCCTCACACTGCGCGGAGGCACCGCTATCGATACGTCGGCGACAACACGGAAAGAGCGGTAATCGATGTTGACGTCGTTGACGCCGAGGCGCTTGGCCATGGCACGCGTCAGCGAACCGTGCTGAAGCTTGGTGCTTGTGGCCACGCCAGCCGGCGGTGCAACCACAAGGCCACGTAGACAAGTCCGAGGAGCACGGGCACCTCGATGAGCGGGCCGACGACCCCGGCCAAGGCTTGGCCGGACGTGGCGCCGAATACGCCGATGGCTACGGCAATCGCTAGTTCGAAGTCGTTGCTGGCCGCGGAGAACGCCAGCGCGGCCGTGCGGGCGTAGGAGAGGTGTAGCCATCGGCCGATGGCGAACCCGCCGACCCACATGACGGCGAAGTAGACCAGCAGCGGCAGCGCGATCCGGGCCACGTCGAGCGGCTGAGAGGTGATCGTGTTGCCTTGCAGCGCAAAGAGTACGACCACGGTGAACAGCAGCCCATACAAGGCAATCGGCGCAATGCGGGGCAGCAGCGCGCTCTCATACCACTCTTGGCCTCGGGCGCGTTCGCCGAGGGTTCTGGTGAGGAATCCGGCGACCAGCGGTATCCCCAGGAACACCACAACGGTGACCGCGATCGCAGCGAACGAGACGTGCAGGCTCTGGGTCGGCAAGTTGAGCCAGGCGGGCAACACGTTGAGGTAGAAGACGCCGAGGCCGGCATAGGCCAGGACCTGGAATACAGCGTTGAGCGCAACCAACACCGCAGCCATCTCTCGGTCGCCGCGGGCCAGGTCGGTCCAGATCAGCACCATGGCGATGCAGCGGGCCAGTCCGACCAGAATCACGCCGGTGCGGTAGGCAGGCAGGTCTGGCAACAGCAGCCAGGCGAGGGCGAACATGACCGCTGGCCCGATGATCCAGTTCAGAATCAACGACACCGCAATCATGCGGCGATCGGCGGTGATCCGCCCGATCTCTCGATAGCGGACCTTGGCCAACACCGGGTACATCATCAACAGGAGGCCGATGGCAATCGGCAGACTGGTGCCGTGGATAGACACGGCATTGAGCCCTTTGGCCAATCCCGGGATCAGGCGGCCGAGCAGCAGCCCGGCCGCCATCGCCAGTCCAATCCACAATGGCAGGAATCGGTCGACCGTCGATAACCGGGCCACGACGTGGCTGTCGTCCGACGGCGGCGCGGGAGTGGCGCTGGGTTTGTGGCTCATCTACATAGTTCCGTTCTTTGAGTTCGGCTGAGGCTGCTGGCCGCAGCGGCGTCGGGTAGCCTGCGCAGACACGTCGGAGACCCAGAGGCGCGCCGAAACACGCAACGACCGGGCGGTGTGGCGGTGGGACGGTATTCATGGTCGGGTCGCTGAACTGAGCGCCTCAGTTCCTAAAAGCCGCGAGAGTTCTTGCAGCACGGTTTGATTCACCCGGTAGTACACCCATGATGCACGCCGTTCGCTGTCTAGCAAACCGGCGGTGCGGAGGACTTTTAGGTGGTGGGAGATGGTGGGCTGGGTCAATTCAATCCCTGCTGACAATTCGCAAACGCAGGCTTCGCCGCCCTCGTGGCTAGCCACCACGCTCAGCACGCGCAATCGCACCGGGTCAGACAGCGCCTTCAGCTTGGCCGCCAATTGGATGGCCGCTTCAGCCGAGAGCGGCTCACGCGCAAGCGGGGCGACGATACATCCCGACTCGGCGACCAATGGCAACGGCGACTTCGACATGCATCGATATTGACAAGCATCGAATCCGTAATCAAGCGAACAGCGCATGAACATGAGAGCACCGCATCGGCGGGCGGAATCGGCACCAATCCCGCCCGCCCCGCTCTGGTGGCGGTCAGCAGCAGCGGGCGGCCGCCGCGTCCTCTTTATCGCTGTCAGCCGGTGACCCGCCACAGCACGCAGCCCCTTGGGTCTCGTGATCGAGGCGCTGGGGGCTTGATCCAAATGTCTCCGAATCTGCCAGCACCGTATAGACCTCCCACTTCTCCCCGGCTGGCCCGGTCACCCAGACCTTGTCTTGGGTTGCGAAGCAACAGGTCGTTCCGATCTCCTCGTCGGTGAACAAGCCCTCGCCCTGCAACCGGGCGATTTCCTCGTGCACTTTCTCGCTGGACTGCACCTCCACACCCAGGTGATTGAGCGTGCCGCCTTTTCCGGGGTTCTCTAATAGCACCAGCTTGAGCGGCGGCTCAGCGATGGCGAAGTTGGCGTAGCCGGTCTTGCGTTTCGCCGGCTCGGTGTCGAACAGCTTGGAGTAGAACGCGACTGCATCGTCGAGGTTGTCGACGTTGAGGGCGAGTTGTACGCGGGCCATGAGAGCAGACCTCCCTAGGTGTGAGACATATATCGAATTCGTCCGACTCCAGCCCAGCGTGCCACCTTTTTGATAAATGTCAAACCCCTATGGCAGAATCGTTCCATGCCGAAGACGCTGCCACTGGTCGATATCACCGCACCGGCATGCTGCGCTCCGCTCGCCGCCGCCCCCATGAGCGATGACGACGCACTGCGAGTGGCCTTACGCCTCAAGGCGCTGGCAGACCCCGCGCGAGTCAAGATCATGTCGTTGCTATTCAGCTCATCTGCGGGTGAGGAGAACACCGGCGCGCTTGCCGCCGTTCTCCGATTGACTGAGTCGACCGTCAGCCACCACCTCAGCCAACTTCGCAAGGCCGGCCTGGCCGAGTCGGAGCGCCGCGGCATGAACGTCTTCCACCGCCCGCACCGCGATGCCATGGCCGCCCTCTGCGCGGTGCTCGACCCGGGCTGCCGCAGCTGATTTCGCGCCACTGCGATCCGCACACGCTGCAACCCCTTGGCGAACTCCGAGGGTTTTGTGAATGAACGGCGAATGACGAAATTACCGAATCCTGCCAACGCCTTGATCTTTCCTCTATAGCTCAGTAGAAATTAACTTAATTATGATTGAGCTATCTTCGGATGCGGTGCGGCGGGTACAGGTCCATGCCGCCCTGGGCGACGCTGGCCGGCTGGTGATCGTCGATCAGTTGCTGCTCGCGGATGCATCGCCCTCGGAGCTTCAAGCCGTGCTGTCGATGTCGTCGAGTCTGATCGCCCACCATCTGGGGGTGCTCGAGGGTGCGGGGATTGTGCGTCGGGTCCGTTCGGAAGGAGATCGTCGTCGTAGCTATCTGCAGTTGATCCCCGAGTCCCTGAATTTGTTGGTCCCGTCGGCGAAGTGGGGTGCCGAGCGGGTGGTGTTTGTCTGCAGCCAGAATTCGGCGCGCAGCCAGTTGGCCGTGGCGGTGTGGAATCGCCGCAGCTCGTTGCCGGCAACCTCGGCGGGGACCCATCCCGCCGCTGAGGTACACCCGTGGGCGGTGGCCGCGGCGGCGCGCCGCAAGCTGCCGATGCGGCCCCACACGCCGCGCCATCTCGATGACGTTGTAAAGCCCACCGACGTGATCATCGCGGTCTGCGATAACGCGCACGAAGAACTTCCCGCCGACAGCCGGCGCCTGCATTGGTCGATCCCCGACCCCGTGCGCAGCGGCCGGGCCGACGACTTCGACCGGGCCCTCGATGAGCTCATCGTCCGCATCGATCACTTGGCCCCCACCCTGGACCCCCCACCAGCAAGACATCGCGCTGACGACCGGAGGAAACCACTATGAGCATTTCACTGCAACGATCTTCGGGCGCGCTGAGCTTGGTGGCTGCGGTTGTGCTGGTGCTTTCGGCATGCGAAAGGGTACATTCAATCCCCTCATACGCCACCGCGGCGAAAGGGGACTGCGGTGGCAAACAGACGTTGAAGGCCAGCGGTTCCACCGCGCAGGCCAATGCGATGAAACGGTTCGTCAAAGCCTTCGAAAAGGCCTGCCCCGGGCAGACGCTCGCCTACACGTCGAACGGCTCAGGCTTGGGGGTGAGCGAATTCGTGGCAGGCCTAACTGATTTCGGCGGCTCGGACTCGCCGCTAGCCGGAGGCGAGTACAACATGGGCAATCAGCGGTGCGGCTCGGATGCCTGGAATCTTCCGGTGGTGTTCGGTCCTTTGGCGATCACCTACAACCTCGAGTCCGTAAACAGGCTAACGCTTGACGCCCCGACGCTAGCGAAGATCTTCACCGGCACCATCACCCGGTGGGACGACCCGGCCATCAAGGCGCTCAACGGCGAGGAGATGCCCTCAGAAAGTATCCACGTGGTATTCCGCAGCGACGCGTCGGGCACCACCGATAACTTCCAGCGCTACCTCGACGCCGCCGCGGGCGGCGCGTGGGGCAAGGGAACCGGCAAGCTGTTCAATGGCGGGGTCGGTGAGGGCCGAGCCGGCAACGAGGGCACCTCAGCGAAAATCCACGACACCGAGGGCGCAATCACCTACAACGAATACTCGTTCGCCCAAGAGCAGCGGCTCTTCGCCGCCAGGATCGTGACCTCGGCCGGGCCGGATCCGGTGGCCATCAACGCTGACACGGTCGGCAAGGCCGTCGCCAGCGCGACCATCGTGGGCCACGGCAACAACCTGGTGCTAGACATCACGTCGTTCTACAAGCCCACCCAGCCTGGCACCTACCCGATCGTGCTGGCGACTTATGAACTGGTGTGCTCGAAATACGCTGACCCACAGACCGCCACGGCGGTGCGGGCGTTTCTGCAGGCCACCGTCGGAGCAGGCCAGGCCGACCTGGAAGACTACGGATACTTCCCGTTGCCCAACCAGTTCCAGTCGAAAGTGCTTAGCGCCATCAACGCCATCAGCTAAGACGTCACACGCATCGCCGATCCCTGTAGCGCAGCGCTGCACCGCCACCACAGCGCCCACGACACATCAGGAGCCCAATCCGCATGACAGCTCGCCGTATCATCGCTATCGGTGGCAGTGACGCCGGCATCAGCGCAGCGCTGCGCGCCCGCGAACTCGACCCCACCACCGATGTCACCGTGGTTGTCGCCGACACCTATCCCAACTTCTCCATCTGCGGCATCCCCTACTACGTTTCCGGGGAGGTCACCCACTGGACCAACCTCGCCCATCGCACCGCCGCCGACCTTGCCGCCACCGGCATGCGGGTGCTCACCGACACCCGCGCCACCGGCATCAACGTCGAGGAGCACACCCTCGACGTCCTCGACTCCACCGGCGCACCACAGCAGCTGCCCTACGACACGCTGATCGTAGGCACCGGCGCCATCAGTACCCGCCCACCCATCCGCGGGCTCAGCGGCCCCGACACGCTCGGCCCTGCCGATGGGGTGCACCTGCTGCACTCCATGGGCGACACCTTCGCCGTCATGAACTCCCTCCAGCAACGCAACCCCGCCACCGCGGTGATCGTGGGTGCCGGCTACATCGGCCTAGAGATGGCCGAAGCCCTCACCTACCGCGGCATTCACGTCACCCAGATCGAAGCGCTGCCCGAAGTTCTCCCCACCGTCGACCCCGAACTCGGCGCCCTAGTGCACGCCGAACTAGAACGCCACGGCGTCGAAGTCCTCACCAACACCGCCGTCACCGCCATCGCCCGCACCGACACCGGCGCACTCACCATCACCGCCAGCCATGACAGCCAACCCGTCTCGCGCACCGTTGATTTCGTCCTCGTCGTAGTCGGGGTTCGCCCCGACACCGAACTCGCCGCCGACGCCGGCGCCCACCTCGGCGTCAAAGGCGCCATGGTCGTCGACGAAGCGATGCGCACCAACCTGCCCGACATCTTCGCCGCCGGCGACTGCGTGCACACCCACCACCGCCTCCTCGGCATCACCTGGCTACCACTGGGCACGACCGCACACAAACAAGGCCGCGTCGCCGGCGAGAACGCACTCGGCGGCCACGCCCGCTTCGCGGGCAGCCTGGGCACACAAGTCGTCAAGGTCTTCGACCTCGTCGCCGCCCGCACCGGCCTCCGAGGACACGAAGCCCTTGCCGCGAACCTCGGCTGGACCCCCGTCACCGGCCAATCGAATCCAGACGACCACAAGGCCTACTACCCAGGCGCCACCCCCGTCCACATCCGAATCACCGGCGACCAACACAGTGGGCGCCTCCTCGGCGCCCAACTCGTCGGGCACCTAAGCGCCGAAATCGCCAAACGCGTCGACACCTACGCCACCGCCCTCTTCCACGAAATGACCGTCGACAGCCTCAGCGAACTCGATCTCTCCTACACCCCGCCACTGGGGTCGCCGTGGGACGCCACCCAAATGGCGGCCCAAGCATGGGTGCGCGAACACCGGCCCGCCACGACCCGACCCGCAACCGCCTAGTGTCCCGTCTGTGAAATAATATGGTGCTCTGTCGTATGCCTGCTATGACTGCCGCGGCGATGCCGGTCACCGATCAACAGCGTGTGCAGTTGGAGCGGATGGCGTCGTCGACATCGTTGCCGCATCGGCAAGTAGTTCAAGCCCGGGCTCTGTTGTGGGCCTGCGCCGGAGTGGCCAACGAGGAGATCGCGCGACGGTGTGGTGTGGATTCGGATACTGTGCGGCGCTGGCGTTCTCGGTTCGCCGACCAGGGTGTGGCCGGGGTTGGCAGGATCGCCAAGGGGCGTGGCCGAAAGCCCGGTTTGGCGCCGGGCACGGTCGAAGAGGTGCTGCGTCTAACGCACAAGGAGCGACCGGCCGACGGGTCCACGCAGTGGAGCACTCGCACCCTGGCGGCGCGGGTGGGGATCGGCAAGGACGCGGTGGCCAAAATCTGGGCCGATCACAACCTCAAGCCGTGGAAGGTCGACACGTTCAAGGTCAGACGACCCTCGGTTCGAGGAGAAGCTCGTCGATGTCGTCGGCCTCTACCTGAATCCACCGCAACGAGCGGCGGTGTTCTGCTTCGACGAGAAAACCCAGTGCCAAGCGTTGGACCGCACCCAGCCATCGCTGCCGATGAAGTCCGGCCGAGCAGGCACGATGACCCATGACTATCGGCGCAACGGCACCATCGATCTGTTCGCGGCGCTCGATGTCGCCACCGGTGAAGTGCTGACCGATCTACGCAACGGCCATGCCGGCACCGACGTACTGCGGTTCTTCAAGCAGATCGACGCGGCCGTGCCGCGCGATCCGGTCGTGCACGTCGTCCTCGACAACCTGTCCGCGCATTTCACACCGCAGATCCGGGAATGGCTGGCGCACAAGAACCGTCGCCGATGGCATCTGCATTTCACGCCGACCTCGAGCTCCTGGCTGAACCTGATCGAGCGCAGGTTCAAGGAACTCACCGACAAACGCCTGCGACGCGGAACCTTCACCAGTGTCGCCGAACTCAGCGCCGCCATCACCACATGGGCCGAGCACTGGAACCTCGATCCCAAACCGTTCATCTGGAAAGCCACCGCCGACGACATCATCGCCAAAGTCAAACGTGGCCGGGAGACCCTCCACCAGATCAAATCGCAGACGAAGCACTAGCCGCCAGTGATGGGCATAGCGAAGGTGGGTGATGACCACGTGATGGAGCAGCCGCCCCGGGCCGTAGGCCGACGCGAGCTTCTCGGAACGTCGATGTCGGCAGCCGGTGTGATCGCCCTATCAGCATGCGGCAGCCCGCAGCCCAAGGCAGGCCGGCCCGGCGCACCCGCAGAAGAGGAAGTGTCGGTCACTCCACCTGAAGACTTGATGCGTGAGCATGGAGTGCTCAAGCGCGTATTGCTGATCTATCGAGAAGGGATCCGCTGCCTGCAGGCTGGCGATCAAACTCCCGTTCAAGCAATCAACGCTGGCGCGGGGATTATTCGAAGCTTCATCGAGGACTATCACGAGCAGCTGGAAGAAGGGTATGTCTTTCCTAGCCTGGAGCAGGCGAGCAAGCTCAGCGACATCACCGCCGTGTTGCGCACGCAGCACCAGCGCGGTCGCACGCTCACCGACCGGGTGCTCGCCGCCACTACTGCAGCACCAGCGCCCGATCAGTCTGCGCGAGATGCCCTGGCGCAGGACATGGCGGCGTTTATCCGCATGTATGAGCCGCATGAGGCACGCGAAGACACCGTCGTTTTCCCGGCGTTGCGCGACGTGGTGCCCGCGAAGCAGTTTCGCGACCTGGCTGACATCTTCGAAGACGAGGAGCACCGCCGCTTCGGCGAGATCGGCTTCCTCGGGGTGGTCGAGAAAGTCGCCGATATCGAAAAGAGCCTCGGCATCTACGACTTGAGCCAGTTCACCGCGACCTAGTACGCAAGGCCGATGATGCCGAACGTCTCGCTGTGTCGAAGCCTAACTGCATCTCCTGGCGCCGGGAGTCCGTCGACACCCGTCAATCCACCAGGCGGGCGGGAGTCAGAGGCGCAGCTCGTCGAGAATTGGATGGGGGCACGGCACGCGTACTGACGCCCGTCAGGCGAGTCCTTAGCAGTGCTTTTCGGTGTAATTCGGCGTTAGGCTCGCGAGATGACCAAACTCGCCGCCGTTGCCACCCTCTTGCTGTCGCTTCCCGTGGTGGCCGTGAGCGGATGCAGTTCAAACCAGCATCCGAGCACGCAGCCGGGCACCACCCCACCGGTCAACAGTGGCTCACCAGGGTCGTCGGGGACAACCAGCCCGGCGCCCGGAGCCGGATCGCTTACAGCGCACCTGAAAGCGGCTGACGGCCGGGACGTGGCCACAGCCACCTTCGATTTCGCCAATGGCTATGCCACCGTCACCGTGAAGACGGTTGCCGCCGGAATCCTGGCGCCCGGTTTCCATCCCATGCACGTCCACGAGATCGGCAAGTGTGAGCCGAACTCGGTTGCTCCCACCGGCGGTCCACCCGGCAACTTTTTGTCCGCGGGCGGTCACTACCAGGCCCCCGGACACACCGGGAAGCCCGAAAGCGGAGACCTGACTTTGCTTGAGGTGCGTTCAGACGGTTCCGCTTACCTGGTAACCACCACCGATTCGTTCACCAGGGACGAGTTGCTTTCGGGGAACAAGACCGCTTTGATGCTCCACGGCACCGAAGACGGCGGCATGGGCGGCATGGCAATGGATCGAATTGCCTGCGGCGTCATCGGAACCGACTAGCCGACGCCAAGGTAGATGCCCCTGCTCCGTCTGGTTCCGGTTCTGATCGAGTGCGATGGGTACGCAGTGGGTAACCTGCGGGCAATTGTGAGTAGCCTGCAAAATGTCGCCGATGTCGACCGCATGCGCGCCCTGGCCCTGCACGTCGTCAAAACCGCGTCGCCGACACTTTTCGCACGCAATCCCCGACGACGTCAAAGGCTACTTCGCTGTGGCCGGCGCGGCATTAGCCGCACTCAAGTGCTATGCCGGATCATTCATCGACTTCCTCGAAATGCTAGAAAAGCTGCGCGGGACGCCTGCATGGGATGCTCTTTGGGCAACCCCCATATGAACGCGAAATCGCTTGCTACATAACATCAATCGTCATGATCATCCGCTACTACCGGAGCAGACCTACCTACTCGGGAGTTGTTGTTGTCGGGCTTGTAGGCTCTCGTTCGGCACCGTACCGACCAGTCGTTTTAGCGAATGCGAAAAGCATTGTCAGGTAGCTTTTTTAGTACCGAGCGCGTCAGCGGCTTGTTTGGAGTTCAAGAAGGTGGACGACAGGTGTCGCCGAAACCAGCGGTGCGCCGGGTCATTGTCGTTGCGGGGATGCCATGCCATGCCGACATCGATCGGCGGCAGGTCCATCGGAATCGCGAAGGTGCGCAGTCCGAGGTTGGCGCTGATGGTGGTCAGCCAGTCCGCGGCTGACAGGCGATCAGGTCGGTTGCGCCAGCCAGCAGCATGGCGCTGGTGTGGCTGGGAACCACGACGGCGACGTGACGGCGTAATCCACGCCGAGTCAGCGCGTCGTCGATCGGGCCGCGTTGCTTTCCCTGTCGGGAGATACCGATGCGGCTCAAGGATGCGGACCGGTCCGCGTCGATCGGTTCATCGAAAAGCGGGTGGGCTTTTCGTGCTACTCCGACGACGGGCAGTCCGAAGAGGTGTACGAACCGGCTGCGCGGATCTCTTCCGCAAGCGCTACACCGACGTCAACCAATTCACCCTGCGGAAGTGGTGATGTGCCCTGCGAACGCAGGTTTGGCACTGCGATCGACAGGATGACCCGCCGGAGGTTAGCCGCCGACCACATTCGGCCCGGGGCGCGGTACGAGCGCTCGCCGGGCCGAACCAGCAGACGCGCGTCGCCCGCGGAAATCTCGACCGACGACGTGCTGCGCATCACAAAAGTGCTGCGGGGCAGCGCAATTTCGGCTGGTAAAATTCCTGTCTAACAACTCGGCCCAACGTCGGTGACCTTGATCAATCCCTTTGGACGGCCAGCTTGTTGAGTTCACCGTAGAGCTGACGCTGCGCTGGCGGCCAATCATGTGCATCGACGACTTCCACATCTCCACCAGGTCGTATCCGCTCACGCGCGTCCTTAGCCAGTAGCTTGGCGCGGCATGTCCAGGTCATGCATGCGTAGCAAACGCATCTGAATTTCACAGGTCGGTCATAGGGAGGACGTCTAGACATGTCGAATCGGACATATCGGGGGGTGGTTGAGATTGCTCGGGCGAGCACGCCGGAGCCGAAGTGAGCCGCGACCGGCTACGCCTTTGAGCCGGTAGGTGTGCGGTTGGCGTAACACACACCCGGCGTCCCCCTGGCCAACCCCATCCACGACTGAATGAAGGCTTCACCATGCTCAAAAAGCAGGCCACCCGGAGGACCTGGGCACGCATCGACGTGTTCTCGGTGCTGGGTCGCTTTGTGGTGCGCGCGCCGTGGTTGATGATCGCCGCCTGGGTCGCCGCGGTCGCCGTGCTGGCGGTAGCCTTCCCGCCCTTGACCAAGGTGGTGGAGAGCAAGACGCTGCAGCCGCTGCCGCCCCAAGGCATGGCGGCAGCCGAGCAGATGGCCAAGGATTTCGGTGAATCGGCCCAGAACGCCTTGGTCGTCGTCCTCACCGACAATCGGGGTCTGCAACCCGGCGATGAGGACGTGTACCGCAAGCTGGCCGACGCGTTACGCGGCGACGCTCACGATGTGACCGGCGTGCAGGACAGCGTGACCACACCCGCACTGCGGCCGCTGATGGCCAGCGCCGACAACAAAGCCGCCTACATGGTGGTCATGCTGCGCCCGGCGGTCGGATCGCCGGAGTCCACCCAGGCCTACCAACGGGTCAGCGAAATCGCCAAACGCGCTACCGCGGGCTCTTCGCTGACGGCGGACGTGACCGGGCAGGCCGCCATGGTCGGCGACCTGTCGATCGTCATCTCGCGCGACATGCACTTGATCGAGATTGCCACCGCATTGCTGGTGCTCATCATCCTGGCGGTGATCTACCGACGGCCGGTGACCGTGCTGGTGCCGTTGATCACCATCGGGGTGTCGGTGGCGTCGGCGCAGGGCGTGGTTTCCGCGCTGGCCCAGGTCGGGCTCGGGGTATCAGCGCTGACGATCGTGTTGATGACGGCGATGATCGTCGGCGCCGGCACCGACTACGCCGTCTTCCTGATCAGCCGCTACCACGAGTACCTCGGGTCCGGCACGGATTCCGACCAGGCGGTCCGCAAGGCACTGAGCTCGATCGGCAAGGTCATCGCGGGCTCGGCCGCCACCGTCGTCATCACCTTCCTCGGCATGATCTTCACCCGCCTGCCCGCGTTCACGACTGTTGGTCCGGCGCTTGCGATTTCGATCGCCATCGCGTTTCTTGCGGCCATCACGCTGTTGCCGGCCATCCTGGTGCTCGCGGGCCGGCGCGGATGGGTGACACCGCGACAGGGGTCCGCCGGCCGGCTGTGGCGGCGGTCCGCGGTCAACATCGTCCGCCGCCCCAAAGTTCATCTGCTGGTAAGTCTGTCGGTGCTGATCGCGCTGGCCGCCTGCGCGGCCTTCCTGCACCCCACCTACAACGACCGCCTGCAATTGCCGTCATCGGCGCCCAGCAATATCGGCTTTTCGACGATGGCAGCGCACTTTTCGACGAGTGCGCTGCTGCCGCAGTACATCTACGTGCGCTCCCCGCACGACCTGCGGACGCCGCAGGCCCTGGCCGACCTGGACCAGATGGCGCAACGCGTGTCTCAACTGCCCAATATCGCTGCAGTGCGCGGCATTACGCGACCAACCGGCCAGCCGCTCGATGAAGCCAAGCTCAGCTCTCAGGCCGGTGCGGTCGGCGGTAAGCTTTCAGACGCCTCGACGCAGATCAGCGACCGGACCAACGACCTCGACGCGCTGACCAATGGCGCCGACCAACTGGCCGCCGCCCTCGCTCAGGTTCGCGACCAAATCCGCGGCGCCAGTGGGCCGATGACCCAGCTCACCGCGACGCTGAGCCAGGCGCAGCAACAGCTCGCCGGGGCCGCCAACCTGCTGGACAACATCCGTGGACTCGCGAATGGGCCCGCTTCGACATTCGCCAATGGCGTTACCGCCTCGGCGAGCTCGATGCTCGACGCGTTGAGCAACAATCCGGCGTGCAACTCGGATCCGGCGTGCCAGTCCCGGATTGCGCAGCTCGTCGCGGCGCGAAACAACGGTACGTTGGGTGCCACCCCGGAGCTGCAAAGCCTGCAGGCGGCTGTGCAGAATCTGACCACACTGTTGGCAACGGCGGGCAGCGGTCTGCGGGCAGCGGCCGGCGACACCGCCGGCGCACCGGGCAAGATTGCGGGCCTGCAGGGGGTTGCCGACCAACTGGCCGACGGTAGCCGTCGGCTGGCCCAGGGCGTGCACACACTCGTCGACCAGACCAAGCAGATGGGTCTGGGCCTGACCCAGGCGGCCGACGTGCTGTTGTCGATGAAGCGGGATGCCGCATCAACCTCCATGGGGGGCATGTACATCCCAGCCCAGGTGCTCAGCTCGGACGATTTCAAGAACGCCGCGAAGATGTTCATCTCGCCCGACGGGCACTCGGTGCGTTACCTCGTTGAAACGAAATTCGATCCGTTCAGCACGGCCGCGATGGACCAGGTGACATCGATCCTCGACACGGCGCGGGGCGCGCAGCCCAACACCTCGCTGTCGGATGCGTCGATATCAGTCCTGGGCACCACCGCGATGTACAGCGCGGTGCGCAGCCACTACAACGACGACCTTCGACTGATCGTCATCATCACCCTGCTCGTGGTCCTCGTCATCCTCATCCTCCTGCTCCGGGCGATCGTGGCGCCGCTGTATCTCATTGCTTCCGTGGCGATCTCGTACCTGTCGGCGTTGGGCCTGGGCATGCTCTTCTTCCAGGTCGCGCTGCACCAAGCCATCTCGTTCAACGTCCCGGCGACGGCCTTCATCGTGCTGGTGGCGGTCGGAGCCGACTACAACCTGTTGCTGATTACGCGAATTCGCGAAGAGTCAGGCTCCGGCATCCGCTCCGGCATCATTCGTGCGGTCGGTCTGACCGGTGGGGTCATCACCTCGGCCGGTGTCATCTTCGCCGCCTCGATGTTCGGCCTGTTGTTCGGCAGCGTCTCAACCATGATCCAAACCGGGTTCATCATCGGCATGGGCCTGCTAATCGACACCTTCGTGGTGCGCACCATCACCGTGCCCGCCTTGGCGGCACTGATCGGGCGGGCGAACTGGTGGCCCTCTAAAGATGGCCGGGCGGCCCCGAATTCGTATGCAAGCAACAAGACTTCGACTAGAAGGGCTTAGGAAAATGAACAATGTACTCGATCTCGCGGATCAATCCATGTTCCTCGGCGAGCGAGCGACCGGAGCCACCGGCCTGCTGCAGTGCGTGTGGGTGTACAACCGTGCAATCGACTTCGAGGGTCTGCGTCGGTTCCACCACCATCTTCAGCGGGGATGGTTATCCCGCCGCATCGAACGATCCCCACTGCCGTTCGCCCGCGCCCGCTGGGTAACGTCCGGCGCCGCAGCCGACATCGAGATCGCCTGGCCCCGACCGCGTGCCGAATTCCAGCCCTGGCTGAACGAACAGACCCATGCCGGAGTGGATTCCGAGCACGGACCCGGTTTGCACCTTGCGGTGCTGCCGTTCACCGACGGCGGTGCGGGGGTGAGCCTGGTCACCTCGCATGCCCTCGCCGACGGCCTCGGGCTGTGCGAGGCGGTCGCCAACGCGGCCTGCGGGCGCGACGACGCGATCGACTGGCCCGCCGCCGGGTCACGCCGGCGGCGGCGGGCGCTACGCGAAGACGCCCGCCAGACCGCACGTGACACTGGGGGCGTTGGCCGCGCCATCGCGGCCGGAGCACGTTTGGCCCGGCGTGGCGGCGCCGCCGCCGGCTCGGGCGCCCCGCCAGCGACCAAGCTGCCCAAAAAGCCGGCCGCCGGGGCGGACGAACGCGTCACTCTCCCAACCGCAACGATCTTCGTCGACGCCGGGGAGTGGGACGCCCGGGCGCGGGCGCTCGGGGGGACCAGCAACGCGCTGTTCTCGGGATTGGCGGTCCGCCTGGCCGAACGGATGGGTCGGGTCGCCGCAGATGGCACGCTCACCTTGGCGATGCCCGTCAACGAGCGCGTGCCCGGCGATACCCGCGCCAACGCGGTCTCGAATGTCGACATCACGATCGACCCCGTACCCGCAACCAGTGACCTGCGCGGGATCCGGTCCGCGGTCAAGCAAGCGCTGATCCAGCACCAGGAGACGCCCGACGATCGGTGGAAACTGTTGGCGCTCGTTCCCTTTGTGCCGCGACGGATACTGCGGCGGATGGTCAGTGTGGCCGCCGGCGGCCCGACGACCGTCATCGCATCCAACCTCGGTGCGGTTGATCCGGCCGCCACCCGGGTAGACGGCACCGACGCCGACTACTTCTCGATGATGTCTCTGTTCCCGGGCGTGACGAAGGAGATCGCCTACCGCGCCGGCGGACGACTGGCATTGGGCTCGGGACGAGCGCATGGACGGGTTTTCGTTACGGTCATTGCCTATCAGCCGGGTGGTGAGAACTCGAATGAGGCCTTAGAACAGGACCTTTCGTGCGCGCTGACCGACTTCCACCTGACCGCCACGGCGGACTGGGGACGCCTCGAGTTGGTGGGCGCGGCCTAACGGATCCGTCAACGCACGAGCCGTAGCTGCCGCGCGGCCAGTTGCAGCGTCAGCCGTTGGCCCCAGGACAGGGCCAACGCATCGCTTTCGATGCCGTCGCCGAACACCACCAACCGATCCGACTCCACGTCGACGGTCAGCGTCGCTGGCCCTGTACTCGAGGCCAGATCCCCCTCCACCAGGGACGTGCCTGTGGCGGGCGACGGCCAGGCCTCGCGGACGAACCACGCGAGCCGCGGTTCGGTCGGTCCCGGCAATACGACGCTGCTTCTGCGTTGTTCCCAGACCGAGCGACACCACCCGGTTGCGCCGGTTCCAGTGGAGACGATCACTCCGGACGACGCCTGCCGCTCGGCACGGCCGTCGGGCAAGGCCAGCGTGTAGCGCGCGGTTTGATGGGTGGTGTGACCGACGAAGACCTCGTTGACGGCCACTAGCTGCTGCCCGTCATCGGTCACGGCAGCGACCATGGTGCGCGGCTCAACATCGGCGCTGTTTTGCACCGCGGCCCGGATCATCGCGCCGGCGTCGTCGGGGGCGTGCCGCACCAACACCCCTGCGTTACGATCCGGTTCCGGATTGACGCCGATCACCGGCTGACCATCGAGGTACTTGGCGACGTTGGCCACCAGCCCGTCCTGCCCGACCACGATCACGACGTCGCGGGGCTCGAACAGAAATCGGGACAGGTCTGCCCGCTCGACCCGGCCGCGTCGCCAGTCCGCCGGAATCGCGGCGGCGACGGCGGCCAGGGCCGACTGGGTGCGTGTGTGCCGGACCTCGAGCTCGTCGATGCTGCGCCCGCGGCTGGACAGGAAGAACGCCGCCTGCCCGTGGGTGCCGTGCCGGGCCACGGCATCGTCGAGTTCGGTGCGCCGGTGCACCAGCACCACCCTCGGTGGGAGCGTCACAACGCACCTGGCCCCAGTCGGGATGATCCCAGTCGGGATGATCCCAGTCGGGATGATCCCAGTCGGGCCAGCACCGGTGCCAGCAAGTCCGGCGTCAACACCAAGTGCTCGATCTTGGGCAGGTTGGCGGCCAGTTCCTTGACCGCCAGGCCCAGCAGGGTGGCCTCGGACAGGTCGCGGTAGGCGGCCAGCCGCGCGGCCTCGGCGGCAGCTTCGGCGTCGCCCACCAGTCGGGTGGCTTGTGCCTTCGCCTCGGCCAGCTGTACCTCACGGCGGGCCTGCGCTTCGGTGGCGATCGCGTCGGCGGCCCAGGATTCCTGAGTTCTCAGGCGGTCATTGGCGCCGTTCTGCGCAACCAGCTCCTCCTCGCGGCGCGCCAGTTCGATCTTGGTCTGCAGTTCGTTCTCGCCGATGGCCCGTTCCCGTTCCACCGCCAGCGCCCGGCGCTCGAAAGTGGCGCGGTCCGCCTCCTGCTGGACCTGTTCGCGGGTCGGGGTCTGCAGCGCGCGTTCCACCTCCGGCTCGGGACGAATCGCCACCACGCGAACCCCAATTACCGCGATACCGGTTTCGGTGAGTCGCGTGTCGTTGGCGAGCCCCGTGGCCATGCGGTCCCGTACCGTGCCGATCCCGTCCACCAGCGCCGAGGCCAACGTGGTGCGCGCCAGCAGGTCGAGCCCGTGCTGCTGAGCGGATTCGGTGAGCATTCCGGCCACCTGCTCCAGGGGAGCCGACCGCCAGTAGCCGGTATCGGTGTCGATCGAAAAGTCGATGCGCTGCGCGGCCAGCGTCGGGTCGACGATGCGGTACGTCACGGTGGCCTGTATGGCCACATCCTGGAAATCGGCCGTCCTGGCGTGAAATAGCAACGGCAGCTCGCGGTCGTCGAGCGGGATCTCTGACATCGCCGCGGTCAGTGGAAGAAACCAGAACGCCAGCCCGAGTCCGTCGTGCACGAGCTTGCCCCGGCGCAGTGCGCGGATGTGTGCGGTCGGCTCGACGCGCAGGTGACGCAGCAGTGGGTAGTGGGTGATGACGGCCATGGCGGCCACCTCCTTCTCGTTATCGTCTTGGTGACGATAAGGCCATGGATAGCTTTTCGTCAATCCGACGATTAGCCTGATCGTGATGCCGCGTTACGAGCCGAACGACTATCCGCCGGTGGCGGTGACCGTCGACCTCGTGGCATTGACGATCCGGGACGACGAGCTGTGTGCGTTGGTGGTCCGACGCGGGCAGGCGCCCTACGCCGGCCGGTGGGCACTGCCCGGCGGATTCGTTCGCCCCGGCGAGGACCTTGACGAGGCCGGCGCCCGTGAGCTGATGGAGGAGACAGGTATGCCCGTCGACCGGCTGCACTTGGAGCAGCTGGCCAGCTACGGTGCGCCGCAACGTGATCCGCGTATGCGGGTGATCACGGTCGCGTATCTGTGCCTGGCGCCCGACCTTCCGCTACCGGCCGCCGGCGGCGATGCCGCCGGTGCGCGCTGGGCACCCGTATCCGAACTGATGACGACCAGGCTCGCGTTCGATCACCGCCAGATCCTGGCCGACGGCGTGGAACGGGCCCGCGCCAAGCTCGAGTACACCCCGCTGGCGACCACATTCTGTGCGGGTGAGTTCACCGTGGCCGAACTGCGTCGGGTATACGAGATCGTTTGGGGCACGGAGCTGGACAGCCGGAACTTTCACCGCAAGGTCACCCGAACCGAGGGGCTTCTCGTTCCCACCGGGCGAACCACCACCCGCGACGGTGGCCGTCCGGCACAGCTCTATCGACCCGGCGAATTGCGGTTTTTGCACCCGCCGATGACGCGTGCGAGTATCCCGGAACTCTCCGCGGGCGCGCGATAATTGCCCGTGCGACAGTGGGTCCCGGTTAACGACGGCCGTAATCGTGACCATCGATTTTGAAAATTGGCCATAGAATTTGTGGCGAGTCCCTTTTTTTCATCTGTCCCCGGCGTTCGGGCCCTGGCCCATTTCGCCCCCGTGCCGTCGAAGCAGATGATGATGTTGGCTGCACTCCCGTCGCGGAAGGATTAACGCCCTGATGGTGTCGCCCGCCTGCCGGGCGAAGATCGCAGGTCAACACTTGCGTTGGCGTGCCCATGCTTGCTGAATTTTGAAAGCCTGTGTCTTGGAATCGACGAGATATGCGGGTCTGAAAAAAAGTTCGTGTCGTAGTGACCGTGATTCGTGGTCACACTTTCTGCGGAAGTCAAGACCGAAGCGTCACGTGGCGGTATGCTCATTTTTTCCTCAACGATTACCGAGTCATCGCTGCAAGGCGTCGGAGGTGGGCTGTGCCCTTTGTAACGGTGGTGCCAGAGTTTGTGGGCCAGACGGCCGGACAATTGGAGAACATCGGCTCGGCGTTGAGTGAGGCCAGGGCGGCGGCGGCGGCCCCGACCACCGGGGTTCTGGCCGCCGGCACTGATGAGGTGTCGGCGGCGCTGGTGTCGCTGTTTGCCGGGCACGCACAGGACTACCAGGCGCTCAGCGCTGAGATGAGCGCGTTTCATGCGCAGTTCACCCAGGCGGTGAACCAGGCTGGACTCGCATATGCCAGCGCCGAGGCGGCCAACGTCTCGCCGTTGTAGAGCCTGGAACAGCTGGGGGTCTTTTCGCCCGTTGAGTTGCTGACGGGGCGTCCGTTGGTCGGCAACGGGGTCAGCGGCACCGCGTTGAGTCCCAACGGGCAGGCCGGTGGGTACTTGTACGGCAATGGTGGCAGCGGCTACAGCTTCACCAGCGGCGCCACCACCGCGGCCGGTGGTAACGGTGGCGCTGCGGGGTTGATCGGCAATGGCGGGGCCGGGGGCAGCGGCTGGTTGGGTGGCACCGGCGGGGCCGGCGGAAGCGGTGGTGCCGGCGTGGCGGGCCCAATGAACTTGAACGGCGGTGCCGGCGGCGCCGGTGGGGCCGCCGGGTTGATCGGCGCTGGCGGGGCCGGCGGGACCGGCGGGCCCGGCGGAATCTACACCCAATCGCTCTCCCCCCCCAACCCCGTGACACTCGACCTGTCCGCTCTGTTGAAAGGCGGCAGCACCGGCGGGGCCGGCGGTGACGGCGGGGCCGGCGGGTTGCTGTCCGGCCAGAGTGGGGCTGTTGGGCAACCTGGGGCGAGCCCCCCGCCCGGGACCGGCATGTTGACCGTCGGTGACCTGGGCCAAAACCAATCCCGCACCTTCACGGTCATTAACGACACCGGCGTCGACGCTGGCGTCAACTTTCTCCCCGAGGGCTCTCTCGGGATCAGCCCGGGGGGCTTGCCGCTGTTGAAGCCCAACAGCGCGTTCTCGGAAACCGTAATCAACAACGGCCCCCCGTCCCCCAGCAACTCCGTTATGGTGTTGTACCTCGCCGCACCCTAAGGCTCGTTCACGCTAACGCTAACCAACGCTCACGGTTGCTGCGGCTGCGGAAAGACTTGGCGTGCACCAATTTCGCATGGGTCAACCAGATCGACCGCATAGAACGCGAACTCGGCGCCAAACTACTGAGGTTTTCGCCGACGTGCCGCTGGACCCAGCATCCGGCACGCCCCGGTTATGAGGCCACGGACGCTCTAGCCACCGGGGCCTGGGGCGGCGGGCGCATTCGCATTCGGTGGATGGTTATTGGCGGGAGCGGGAGGGCGGTGCCGGACAGTACCGGGGCAGGTGATGTAGCGAATGCAGCCGCAGTTGAGGCCGCTGATGCAGGCGCCGCCGCCGACCGGAACGACGGGTAAGGCTCCCCCGCCGCTGGCGCGATCGCCGGGGGCGGGTGAAGGCGCGGGTGTTGCGCTGAACAAGAACCTCGTCGCGGTCGTGTCGGGTGGCGGCCCCGCCGCAGCGCCGCACCCGATTACCACGACGAGCGCGCACGCCGCAGCAGACAACGCGACCGGCGTCCTGCCCTTGTTCATCACAACTCCCAACCTAGTCTCATGACGTAAAGCTCAGGTAAGCGAAACCTCACGGTGCGCCCTCCCACGGATCGTGGTCTCCTGAAATTCGGAGCGGACCGACCGTTGGACGGTTGGTGGGGGTTCGGCGATATCAAGGCACGGCATCCCCTCTCCCGCGCGTAGCATCCCCATATGAGGACGGCTGCCTTCGTCATTACATTCGCGTTCGGGTTGATCGTTGCATTGTTCGGTCTGATCTGGGCGCTCCAGGGATTCGGAGTGCTTGGTGGTAGCCCGATGAGCAACACAACGACCTGGTCCGTCATTGGTCCGATCACGGCGCTGATCGGCATCGTCATTGCGGTATTCAGCTGGCGGAAAATCTCGTCGAAATAGCGCTGCAATAGTGCTTCATTTCTCCGCCACGGTGAAGTGCACCGTGTGCCAGCCGGTGGCGCCGTCCGGGACGGTATCAACCCGATCTGCGGTTTGGATGGCTCCGGTGTTGTCGGTGGCCCGCACGGTAATGGTGTGTCTCCCAAGGTTTTTCGCCTGCCAGGGGAATCTCCACAACCGCCAGGTCTGGTTGGAATAGCTCGCGCCCTGTTCAGCGGGCTGCCACCCACCATCGTCGATGCGGACCTCCACAGCCCGCACGCCACGATTCTGTGCCCACGCGACCCCGCCGAACACCACGGGTCCCATCGGCACCGTCTGACCACCTTTCGGCACGTCGATCCGCGACTCGGTCTTGATGGGTGCACGCGGTGCCCAGCCCATCCGCGTCCAGTACGCCTTTGCTCGCTCGAAGCGGGTCAGCTCCATCTCGACGACCCATTTGGTGGCAGACACGTACCCGTAGAGCCCGGGTACCACCAGGCGGGCCGGGTAGCCATGCTCGATCGGCAGCGGCTGCCCGTTGAGGCCGACCGCCAGGAGCGCGTCGCGGCCATCGGTGAGCGCCTCCACTGGCGTGCCGGCGGTGAACCCGTCGATCGACGTCGAGAGCAGCATATCGGCGTCCGCGTGCACACCGGCCCGCGCCAGCAGATCAGCCACCCGGTAGCCTGTCCAGACTCCCGTCGAAATCAGTGGGCCGCCAACCGGATTAGATACGCAGGTTAACGTCGTCACCATTTCGACGACGTCGAAGTCGGCGAGGTCATTGAAGCTATAGGTGGCTTCGCGGTCCACCATGCCGTGGATGCGCAGCCGCCAGTCGCTGTGGCTGAGTTGGGGAACACTGAGCGCGGTGTCCACCCGGTAAAAGTCGGCGCTGGCGGTGACAAAGCTCGGTAGCGCAACGCCGTTCGGTTGCACGTCAGCCGGTATTGGTGGCGCCGAGGTGCGTGGTCGGGGAAGTGTGAAGCCGTTGCGGTCAGCGGCCACCGAGTGCACCAACCGGGTGATGACCGCACCCACCACGCCACTCACTACTCCGAATCCGAGCAATCCGAGCATGACCAACCTGCGCCTGCCCGCATCCGGCTCGTCGTCCTCGGCGCTGTCTTCCCGGTCTCCCGGGCGGGACCAGAACCGAAGGGTGAGCAAGCGTAGGGCCGCCACGCCGCAGGCGGCGCCCGCGACGGTGGGGATCGTGTCGAGTGCTGCCGCGCCCGGCCGCGACAGCACTGCGATGCATCCGAGGACGCCCGCCGCGGCGATCACGGCGCTGCCGAGCGGGCGGCGCCGAGTCTCGAGGGTCCCGGCGATTGCAGCGATCGTCGCGATCACCACGAGCACGACGACGGCGACGAAGAGTTTGTCCAGAGGGCCCAGCGTCTGGATCGCCCACTCTTTGACGGGCACCGGTGTCAGGTCGATGGCCGCGGAGCCGATCGCAGCACGCGCATCGGCCCGCGCACCGAACGGGATGCCCACCAACTGGGCCACCCCGAGCGAGACGGACGCGGCGGCGACCCCGGCGATCATCCGCGCATTCGACGAGGCGACGGCCATCGGAGCTACTGTACTCGCGTTCCCCGCGTTCCCCTTTTCGGAGACCGCAAACACCTTGCCGGGCAGGCGAACCGGCGACATCGACATGCGGGGTGTCGACGGGCGGCACGGTACTGGCGATCCAGCCTGCCGCTGAACTGGCAGCGAAGCCGACCGAACGCCGTTCGCTTTGAAGCTGGATCCGGGAATCTGCACGTCAGCGAACGCCAAAGGGAGATGGGAGTCGGGCTGGCGTCATCGGGATCCTCGAGTGCATTGCCATGACGGTCGGCGACCTTACTGGTTGATCGGTGGCCGCGCACCGTTGTGTCCCAATGAAACCCAGCAAAATGGCGAATTCAGAGTGGTTTGGGCAAACGAGCGAGGTTCGACACATGTGAGCGGAGGCCCCAGCCCCCCATACCGTCTAGCACCCTTTACCGGGGTTTATCACAGGCGTATTGTTCGGGCTTGCCAGCGCGGCGCGCGACGACGGCGAGATCGTCGCTCTGTCTGGCCGCCAGGGAACCGTCACAGCTCGGCACGCCAGCCAGACAGTGGATTGAGACGGAGTTAACGCTGATGGATCGTGTTGCGGTGATCACCGGAGCCAGCCGGGGAATCGGTGCGGAAACCGCAACGGTCCTCGCGGAGCACGGATTTCGGGTGGTCGTCAACTACCGGTCCAGTGCCGGGCAAGCAGACGAGGTGGTCCGGGCCGTGGCGGCAGCTGGCGGCGAGGCCCTGGCGATTCGGGCCGATGTCACCGCACCCGACGATGTCGCCGCGATGGTCGACGAAACCAACGAAAAATGGGGCCGGGTTGACGTGCTCGTGCACAACGCACTGATCCCGTTTGATGTCACCTCGTTCGCCGATCTGAGTTGGGAGCAACTCGGCGGCAAGCTCGACCGAGAGCTGCACGCCGCCTTCTTGCTAACGAAAGCCGTTGTGCCGGGTATGATTTCCCGCGGCTACGGTCGGCTGGTCTATCTCAGCACCGGATTATCCCGCCGGCCCCGCGAAGGCATGATCACGCTGGGCACCGCCAAGGCGGCACTGGACCAGTTTGTCCGGTACATCGCACTCGAGGTGGCGCCGCACGGGATCACCGCCAACCTCGTCGCGCCCGCCACGGTGGCCGAAACAAAGGTGACCGGGCAGTTGACGACGGGGGAAGCGAGTCAACTCGGAGCAACCAACCCCATGGGCCGCCTGGTGCGTCCCGACGAGGTGGCCAAGACGGTGGCCTTCTTGGCGAGTGAGGATGCCGGTTTCACCACCGGCCACTACATGGAGGTCAACGGCGGCCTTGCGATGGACTGAAACCGGCGCCGCGGCAACGGGAGCCGCCAGATCGGAAATGGGGTCTTGGCTGTGCAGACGATTGATCTGGCCTACGTCGGGCGCGGAATCCACGAGGAGCTGGTCGCCCATGTTGCCGACCAGGAGGGCTATTACGAGGACGAAGGTGTCCACGTCGCCATCCGCGACGGGGTCGGCTGGAAAGCGGAGCGTCTGCGCCGTTGCGCGGTGATCGGCCTGGGCCGGGCCCTGTTGTCGCGGCTGACCGACGGCATCGGTTGGACAGTGCTCAGCATCAACACCGACCGTCCGCTGTTCTGGTTTCTCGGCAGCGCCGATGTGACGTCGATGGCGGATCTACGGGGGCGGCGCCTGGCCGTCCACGCCGCCGGTAGCCCTCCCGGTTGTTTTGCCCGGATCGTCCTGCGTAAGCACGGCCTGGACCCTGACCGCGACCTGGACTGTGTGGTGCGCCATCCGGGTGACTACCAGATGGACCTGCGACGCCTCCGGGACGGCTCGATCGACGCCGCCTACGTAGGCAGCACGCTCTCACCCGAACAGGTCGCCGAGGAAGAAGGGTTCCACCTGCTGGCCTGGGTCGGCGATCACTTCCAGATCCCCACCGTCGGCGTCACCGTGGACCCCGTCCACATCCCGCTGGACAGCCCCGCGCTGCAGGGCCTGGTGCGGGCCAATCAACGGGCGCTGCGGACCCTTGCCGAACAACCCCGCCTGGCCGTCGACTACATCGCCTGGTTCCTCGATCGACTCACGCGTGATGAAGCGCAACGACACTACGAGCGCTACGTCGGGCCGTACTTCACCCCCGACCGCCGGGTGGACCCCACCATCGCGCAGCGCGCGATTGACGCCGTCGCCGGTGAACTCGGTGTCGCCTCAGTGGCCCCCGACGCCATCTATGCGCCGTCCCCATGAAGGTCCAAAAATAACCGACCGGTCGCCTATCATTGTGGCTATGCCGCGCCCGCCCAACCCAGAGGTGCGTCGTCGCCTGCTCGCCGCGGGGCTCGAACTCGTGCACGCACGCGGATTCGCCGCCAGCGGCGTCAAAGACATCACCGACGCAGCCGGCGTGCCGAAAGGGTCGTTCTACGCGTATTTCGCCAGCAAGGAAGCCTTTGCAGCGGCGATCCTCGAACACTATTGGGCCGGTATTGAGGCGCGGCTGCTACCAATCCTGGACGCGGACGGGTCAACGCAAGAGCGAATCACCCGCTTCTTCCATGCGCTCGCTGACGAACACGAGTCGGGCGACTTCCTGCTCGGCTGCCTGGTCGGCAACCTGTCGCTCGAGCTTGGTGGTGCGAGCGAACGGGTGCGCACCGAGCTTGTCAGCATTCTCGACCGCTGGGACGGGGCTCTTAGCGCGTGTGTGCGGTCCGGCCAGCGGGCCTCCCGCGACGTTCGGGGGGATGTCGATGCGGGGGAGCTCGCCTCCCAGCTACTCGAGGCCTGGGAAGGTGCGGCCCTTCGCGGGAAAGTGACTCGCAGTCGCGCCCCATACGACCGGTTCGAAGCGGTCACCCTCCCGGCGCTTCTGCACTGATCTGTTATTTCGAGGAATGACGGAAACTTGGGGCTTGTTAAATAGACGACTGGTCGTCTATAGTATGCTCAGACGACTTAAGGAGGACGAAAGCCATGGTGTCGACTGAGAATCTGACTCAGCAGAGATTTGTCCTGAACAACGGCAGCGGTGAGATTCCGGCGCTCGGGTTTGGGACGTCGCTCTCCGATAACAAAAAGACGCGAAACGCCGTCAAGACGGCGGTCGAGGTGGGTTTCCGCCACCTCGACGCTGCCGAGCGGTACCGCAACGAAGCGGAGGTCGGCGCGGCGCTCAAGGAGTTGTTCGCGGCCGGGACCGTGCGCCGCGAGGACCTATTTGTGACCACGAAGCTGTGGAACAACAACCATCGACCCGAACGGGTCAAGCCCGCGCTGCAGGCCAGCCTGGACAGGCTCGGGTTGGACGCGGTCGATCTGTATCTGGTGCACACGCCGTTCGCGTTCCAGCCCGGTGATGACCAGGATCCTCGCGACGTGCATGGAGCGGTCATCTATGACGACGGCGTCACGCTTGAGGAAACGTGGGGCGCGATGGAGTCCCTTGTCGATGAGGGACTTTCGCGAGCGATAGGCCTGTCCGATATCGACGCAGCGGGCACTCTGAAGATCGTCGAAACCGCCCGAATCAAGCCGGCGGTCGTCGAGGTCGAGTCACACCCGTATCACCCGCAATGGGAACTCCACGAATTGCGCAAGACGCATGGGATCGTGCTGTTGGCGTTCGCTTCGCTGGGACACGGCTTGGAACCGCGTCTGCTCGACGACCCCCTCATTGTCTCGATCGCTCAGCGTCATGGAAAGACCCCCGCGCAAGTGCTTCTGGCCTGGGGTATTCAGCGCGGCAGCGCAGTTCTCACGGGATCCGTCACCCCGGCACGGATCAGCGAGAACTTCGATGTCACTGCGCTTCCCGAGAGCGCGATCGAAGAGATCAGCGAGCGGCTCACGACTCGGTACCGGTTCAATTCCGTTGTGGACGCGGGAAACCCGGGATTCGCCGAGGTGCCCCAAGGCAGTTGAGATGGCCGCCGTTGTACGCGCCGCCGACGGCGTCACCCGCTGCCGTTGGGCTACCGAGACGGGCCGCGATTTGACCGCCCATCACGATCACGAGTGGGGAACACCGACACACGACGAGGTCACGCTGTTCGAACCGCATGCGCTGACGTACTTCGAAAACGGCGTGTCATGGGCGACCTTCTTCGACAAAGCGAAACGAACTGCGCACAGCGTTTCACGGGTTCGACCGCACAGCTGTGGCCGCGATGACGTCCGACGACGCCGAACGACTGATGGCCGATAAGTCCATCATTCGCAATCGACGAAAGATCGAAGCCACGCTGCCCAACGCTCATCTGCTGTCGAAATGCTCGTTGCCGCAACTGGCGTGGCAGCATCAACCTCGTACGCACCATCGACTACGGAGCTGGGCCGATGGTCGGATGATAAGCACGGAGTCCCGCGAGCCCTCCATAGCGTTGCGGGAGGCGGGATTTCGGCTAGCGCCAAGCCGCACGGACTCCCTTCGAGTCAGCCCGCCGGCAGCCTGACCACGAAACCCTGAGCGTTATCTTCCGTGACCGGCCGTTTGAAGAAAAAAGTCTGCGCCCGGTCACCGGTGTGATCGGTGACGTACACGTTTCCACGCGTGTCCACCGCCAAACCCTGGGGGTCTACGAACCGGTGCTCCCCGGGCAGCTCGGCCCAGTCTCTCGACCCGGGCGCCAACTTCACCACGCCTCCCGTGTCGCCTGACGTGATGGCGTACACGTTGCCGGCGGCGTCCACCGCCATAAACTGCTGGCGGCCGGGGGACGGCAGCTCGGTCCAGGTGTCCGACCCGGGCGCCAGCCTCAATAGGTAGCTGTGCTTTCCGTTGATGCCGATGTACACGGTTCCGGCGGCGTCTACCGCCACATCATCCGGAGTGCCCCATTTGCGGATCGACGGCAGCACGGATTGGTTGCTCGATCCGGCCGCCAACTTCACTACGCGACCGTGGTTGCGGTCGGCGACGTACACGGTGCCGGCGGTGTCCACCGCGACACCCTCGGGGAAATCTACGCCCGAGAACGGCTGCAAGGTTTGGGTGTTCGACCCTGGTGCCAGCTTGAGCACCTTGTTGTGGCAGGTGTCAGTGACGTAGACGTTGCCGGCGGCGTCCACTGCCACAGAGCCGGTGGATTCGTTTATGGTGTCGCCGCAAAGATCGAGGCCGGTGAACGGCAGTACGGTTTGGGTGTTCGACCCCGCCGCCAGCTTCAACACCCGATTGGCGTGGTCGTCGGCGACGTAGACGTTGCCGGCGGCATCCACCGCCACACCGTGGGGAAGGCGCAGGTCGGTGAATGGCAGCGCGAACTGCCGCTCCCGATACGCCGTCAGCTGATTGGCCTTTTGCTGATCACGGGACATCACGATGTGCGTAGTGATCCAGACGAGCGGGCCGATCCCGAAGACAAGAACGACGGCAATAATCAAGAGCCTGGTCCCAGGCCGTCGTGCGGGCCGGAAACCCGGCGGGGCCGTGGTCCCGGCGTCCGGGGGCGCTGCCCCGTCCGGGGTGGTGCCGTGCGGATCGGCGACGCGTTTCTCTGCGTCGTCCTGATCCGTCAGCGAATTGTCCATGGTGGTTCCTTTTCGCGGCTGTCGGGCCGTAGGTTACGGCGGACCACTTGCGAAATCTTCGCGTATGTTTCGCTCACGACGATCGCTTTCGGGCAACGAGTTCCGACCAGGCGCCCTCGGCGACGCAGTCAGCCCGTCGGCAGCTTGAGCACGAAACCCTGAGCGTTGTCGCTCCCGCTCGGCCATATGCCGAACAGACTGTCCGGCTGCCGGGCACCGGTGTGATCGGTGACGTACACGTAGCCGTGGTTGTCCACCGCCAATCCCTGAGGGTCTATGAAGCGGTGCGCCCCGGGCAGCACAGTCCAGTCGCTCGACCCGGGCGCCAACATCATCACGCCTCCCGTGTCGCCTAACGTGATGACGTACACATTGCCGGCGTTGTCCGCAGCCACGTACTCCTCGTTGCCGGCGGACGGCAACCTGGTCCAGGTGTTCGACCCGGGCGACAGCCTCATCACGTAACTACACAGGCGCTTTCCGCAGCTCACGTCGACGCTGGCGTAGACGGTGCCGCTGGCGTCCACCGCCAGATTATGTGGAGTGACCCGTCTGCCCATCGACGGCAGCACGGTTTGGGTGCTCGACCCGGCCGCCAGCTTCACCACCCGATAGTGGTGTTCGTCGGCGACGTACACAGTGCCGGCGGAATCCACCGCCACACCCTCGGGAAAATCCACACCGCTGAACGGCAGGAGGGTCGGGGTGCTCGACCCGGCCGCCAGCTTGAGCACCTTGTTGTGGCCGGTGTCGGTGACGTAGACGTTGCCGGCGGCATCTACCGCCACGCTGCCGGTGGATTCGTTTACCACGCCGGCGGCAAGATCGAGGCCGGTGAACGGCAGCACGGTTTGGGTGTTCGACCCGGCCGCCAGTTTGAGCACCCGATTGGTGCGACCGTCAGCGACGTAGACGTTGCCGGCAGTGTCCACCGCCACGCCGTGCGGAACGCGCAGGTCGGTGAACGGCACCGCGAACTGCCGTTCCTGATCCGCTTTTACCTGATCGGCCTGTTGCTGATGCCGGTCGAGCACGATGCTCGCAGGGATCCAGATGAGCGGGGGGATCCCGAAGAAAGCGATGAGGGCAAAGATCCAGAGATTGGTTCTACGCCGTCGCGCCGGCCGGAAAGCGGTCCAGGCCCCGGCGGGTGGCGCCCCGGCGCCGGCTGCGTCTTCCAGGTTGGCGGCCAAGCCGAGCTTCTCAGCGAGTGTCAGCCAATCCGCGTCCGAGACCACATACGCCGGTTCATGCTCCGAGGGCACCTCGCCGCGCCACGAAAACCGGTAGGTGAGCTTGGTTTTGCCGCGCCACGTCGCCCGCAGGGGGCCGGCCGAATCGGGGCATCCGATGGTCAGCGGTTGCGAGTCGGGCACGCACACGACCAGGACGGGCATCGTCATCGTGGCCATGTACGGATTTGATCGCGAGCTTTGCGCCGGTGTCGCGGTCACCTGCGCGAGAGGGGCCGAGGCAACGCGCGCATTGCTCTTCGAGTCGATCACCGAGATCGCGTCATCGCCCACGTCAATGGCCAGGCTGGGTTGCGGTGGGTTGGCATTCAGGCTCAGGGCCGTTGCGGTGTTCTTGAACATCCCAAAAAACGAGGGCGAGAACAATCTCGTGGGGTTGGGCATCAGCAGACACCGAGTCGGTTCCCCTGGAGCGGGCGCGCTTACATCCAGGCCATGCGGGTGGCCGACCATGGTGAGAAGCTCATCGAACTCCGCGGCCCACATCCAGGCGTCGACGCTGTCCACGGGTGGCGCTTCGAGCCGCGTTGCATTAGCAATGCGATGGTCTTGTCCGCCCAGAACAAAGCGGAGCTTGCCACATCGCAGGTGCAGCGCCGTACCTTTCGTTGTGCCGTACCCCGCGAGAGTCCATCGGCCCAGCTGCGCATGACCGAGGGAAAAAACATCACCCGGCCACGCGGCGACCGTCAGGCCATCATTTGTGACACAGACGAGCATCTTCTTTTCGCGATTCATCCGCCGCTGGAACGCGGCGTAACTCGGAAAAACAAGCAGAAAGAACGCGATCAACGCTGCGCCGGCACCGACCTGCATCACAGTTTCCGACCCCAGCAGGGCGCCAACCAGGGCAGCCGCGGCTTGCAGCGTGCCGAGCAACGCCATGCCCGCGAACATGAACCCGGAGGTGTACTTCATCATCTGCTTGGTGGTAGGCGCGGCGGCGGACGCCACGAAACTGCGCGACTGTTCCAGCTCGGCGATGCGCTTCTCGGGATCGTCGTGATCCGTCAGTAAATTGTCCATGGTCCTTCCCATTGGCAGCTGGGCCGAAGGTTACTGCCGACCACTTGCGGAATCCTTGCGTGCGTTCGACGGTGGAAAATACGCGTGGTCGTGGGTGGGATCTACGCGTCTGCGCCGATGTACGCGGGCGCCGGTCGCCGCAGGCTGGCTAGCATGAGCGAGATTGACGCGGCGCTGTTGAACTGGAGCGATCTCGGGGTCGGGACAAGGCTTTTCATCTCGCCACGCACCGTGCAAACCCACCTCACCCACATCTACAGCAAACTCGGACTCACCTCCCGTATTCAGCTGGTCCAAGAAGCCGCGCGACACACCTGACCTCTTGCGTTCGCGAGGGGTGAGCGGAGGAGAGTTCGCGACACGTCATGCGGCACCGCGGTTTTTGTCGTCCCGTGGTTGACAATGCGGAATATGACCCAATCGCGGGAGCCCGACGTTGGCGCGTGAGATCTCACGCCAGACGTTTCTGCGGGGCGCCGCCGGAGCGTTAGCCGCCGGTGCGGTTTTCGGCCCGGCCCGCGCTACCGCCGATCCGAATGCCTCCGGGTGGGACGGCCTTTCCGCCGCCATCGGCGGAAAGGTGGTACGACCGGATGACGGTCCCCAATTCGCGACGGCCAAGCAGGTTTTCAACACCAACTACAACGGCTTTACGCCGGCGGTGATCGTTATCCCGGCATCGCCGGCGGACGTGCAAAAGGCGATGGCATTCGCCGCTGCGCACAACCTCAAGGTCGCTCCGCGCAGTGGTGGGCACTCCTACGTCGGGGCGTCCACGGCGAACGGCAGCATGGTGCTCGACTTGCGTCAGCTGCCCGGGGGAGTCAAGTACGACGCCGCCAGTGGCCAGATCGCGGTAACGCCCGCGACCAGCTTGTATGAGATGCACCAGACCCTGGCCGCGGCGGGCCGGGGCATCCCGACGGGTACCTGCCCGTCGGTCGGTGCCGCGGGGCACGCCCTCGGCGGCGGGCTCGGTGCCCATTCCCGGCACGCGGGCCTGCTCTGTGACCAATTGACGTCGGCGTCGGTGGTGCTGCCCAACGGGCAGGCGGTCACCGCGTCTGCCACCAGCAACACCGATCTGTTCTGGGCGTTGCGTGGTGGCGGTGGCGGCAACTTCGGGGTGACAACCTCACTGACCTTTGCCACGTTCCCTACCGGTCAGTACGACGTGGTGAACCTCAATTTCCCTTGGCAGTCGTTCGCGCAGGTCCTCCTCGGTTGGCAGAGTTGGCTGCGTACCGCCGACCGGAACAGCTGGGCACTGGCGGACGCCACCGTCGACGGGATGGGTGCGCACTGCCGGATTATGGCGACCTGCCCGGCCGGGTCGGGTGCCAGCGTGGCGAGCGCCATCACTTCTGCGGTTGGAACCCAACCGACCGGGACCGACAACCGCACGTTCAATTACCTGGACCTGGTGAACTATCTGGCCGTCGGAAACCTGAATCCGTCACCGCTCGGATACGTCGGCGGATCCGATGTTTTCACGACGATCACCCCCGCCGCCGCCAAGGGCATCGCCTCGGCGGTCGATACCTTTCCGCGTGGGGCGGGCCGTGCGTTGGCGATCATGCATGCGCTCGACGGCGCGCTCGCCAGCGTGGCACCGGGGGCCACAGCCTTCCCGTGGCGTCGGCAGTCCGCGCTGGTGCAGTGGTACGTCGAAACATCCGGTGACCCGGCGGCAGCGACCGGCTGGCTCAACACGGCACACCAAGCGGTGCAGCCGTATTCGGTCGGGGGCTATGTGAACTACATCGAGGCGAATCAGCCGCCGTCGCGATACTTCGGCCCGAATCTAACCCAACTGAGCGCCGTACGGCAGAAATACGATCCCGGCCGGGTCATGTTCTCCGGGCTGAATTTCTAGCCGCCGAGCGCCGGTGGTCGACCAGTTGGCCAACTGTTGATCACATTGCGGATACCTGGCGATGGCACCGTACCGGTGTGCAAGGCAGATCGCAGGTCAATCAATCCCGCCTGGCCGAGCGCTTCCATGGCTTTTGTGAGGCGGTTGTGGTTCGGCTTCCGTTCGGGCTCAGCTCAGTCGTGGCACCGACATTTCTTGGCTTCTGCCTGATCAACGGCCTCACCTTCGGCGTCGATCTGATGACCCTCACCGGCCTGCACAGCGCGCTGCACCTTGCGGTGCCGATCAGTGTCACGGCGGCTTACGTGTGCGCATTCGCGCTTAGCTACGTGCTCAACCGTACCTTCAACTTTCGGTCGCACGCGCCGGTCGGACCACAGGTTGTGGTCTATGCCGGGGTGGTCGTCGTCAACTACCTGGTTTTCATCCTGGGTTTTACCAGTGTTTTGGCGGCCGGTGGAGTGCAATTCCAGCTGTCGCGAATCGTGGCAGGCAGTTGTGAAGCGGTATACATGTACTCCGCGATGAGGTGGGTGGTCTTCCGCCGCTGAGGTCGCGCGCATGGGTTAGGGGGTAGCGTACCGACATGAGAGTTCTGCTGGTCGAGGACGAGCCTCGATTGTCGGCGACTTTGTCGTTGGGGTTGAAGGCCGAGGGCTTCGTCGTCACCGCCGTCCACACGGGATCAGACGGACTACACGAGGCGATCGACAACAGTTTCGACGTTGTGGTTCTCGACATCATGCTGCCCGGCCACAGCGGATATGAAGTGCTGCGTCGAATGCGAGAGCAGCACGTGTGGACACCGGTGCTCATGCTGACCGCCAAGGACGGCGAGTACGACCAGACCGATGCGTTCGACCTCGGAGCCGATGACTATCTGACGAAACCGTTTTCGTTTCGAGTGCTGGTGGCGCGCCTGCGTGCGCTGGTGCGCCGCGGCGCACCGGAGCGGCCGGTGGTGCTGACTGCTGGATCGCTATCGTTGGATCCCACTCGGCGCAGGGTGCAACGCGGCCCGGCGCAGATCGCGTTGACGCCGCGCGAGTTCGGGCTGCTGGAATTCCTCCTGCGCAATAAGGAGGCGGTGGTGACGAAGGCCGAGATATTGCGCAACGTGTGGGATGCCCACTATCAGGGCCCCGACAATGTTGTCGAGGTGTATGTGGGATATCTGCGCCGCAAGATCGATGCTCCGTTCGGAACCAACACTATTGAGACAGTTCGAGGCGTCGGCTACCGATTGGTTTGTTGAGGCAACACCACGAATATCGTGGTTCCTCCGCCACAGCGGTCGTCGATCGTGACCCGGCCGCCGTGCGCGGTCACGACTTCCGCCACGATCGCCAAGCCCAGGCCGGTTCCTCCGCCAGTCCGGGCGCGGTCCGAGTCCAGGCGCACGAACCGGCCGAAGACCCGGTCGCGTTCGGCCGCGGGGATGCCCGGGCCGTCGTCACTGACCGAGAGTAGGACGTTGCCGTCTTGACTGCCGACGTGGATGTCGACCCGCGATTTCGCGTGCCGGACAGCGTTATCCACCAGATTTCGGATCACCCGCGAGACCGCCGCTTGATCGCCGATCAAACACACCGGGGAGATTGCGGTGTCGATCGTGCAGCCGGCGTCGCGTCGTGCACGAGCCGCCTCAAATTCGGCAAGTTCGCCGAGCGGCACCTGCTCCCTGCGCATGACCAGCCTTTGTTCGTCGGCGCGGGCCAGCAAGAGCAGATCGTCGATCAGCACCCGCATGCGGTGGGCCTCGGGAAGCAGGGTGTCGACCGCCAATTCCGCATCGAGCAATTCCGGATGCGCCTCGGCGACTTCCAAACCGGAGATGATGGTGGCCAATGGGCTGCGTAGTTCGTGAGAAGCGTCGCTCAGGAAACGCCGTTGTGTGCGGTGTCCGGCTTCGAGGCGCGCCAGCATTTCGTTCATGGTGACTGCCAGGGCTGAAATCTCGTCACGACTGCTCGGCACGGGTACCCGCTCGGCCAAGTCGGAGGTCGAGATTTCAGCCACCCTGCTGCGGATAGCGTCCACCGATTGCAGTGATCGGCGAACGAGCCGGTAGGTCGCAGTTGCAGCTACCGCGATGATGATTGGGGCACCGCTGGCCAACAGCAGCGCGATCGACCGCGCAGCCGCCTCGACCGCCTCGCTACCTCCGCCGACGATGACTGTGTACTCACCGGATGTGGTGTTGACCCGCTGGCCGCTCACCCGCATGTCGTCGTTGGGCACGGCATCGTCTGACATGCCGCGGCGCAAATTGAAATCAAACTCGGTGATGGGTATTAGCGGCGTGGCGGGCGCAGACCCGGACCGCTTCACCACCTTGTTATTAGGGCCTATCAGTTGGATTGCGACCACGCGCTGGTTGGTGGTCAGAAGTGCGCTGTCGAGATCGTCGGGGGAATCCGACTGCAGAGCATGAACAATGGCGCGAACTCTGCCCGCGGTGGCGTCGTCGACACCCGCCAGCAGCGACCGGTAGAAGATCAGGTCCAAGCCGGCGCCCGCGAGCGCGAGTGCGACCAGGACGACTATCGCGGAGACCGCGGCTGAGCGAGCGGGGATACCCAATGTGGGCAGCCGCATCCGATTTGCGAGCTCATTTCGCCGCAGCGGCCAGGTAGGCACCCACATAGTTTGACTCTGCAGGGCTGAGAGCCGGCTGAGAAGCCCCTCTCAGCGGCTTCTCAGCGACCCGCTCATACCCTGGCGCTCCCATGCTGATAAGGACTCATCACACTTCGCGGGCACACGGTAGTGGGATTGCTCTGCCTCCCACACTGTTTCGTGGCATCGCCAATAGCCAGGACGCGGCTCCCCTCGGCATTGGCGGACGTTGGGCGATCACACTGACCTCGGTGGGTGTGACGTCGAGCTCGTTTCTATTCATCAACGGCGTCGCCTTTCTGATCCCTTCACTCGTTGCCGTGCGTCAAACGCCGTTGGCCGAGGCGGCTTTGTTGGCCTCGATGCCCAGCTGGGGCATGGTGGTGACACTGGTCTTGTGGGGCTATCTCACCGACCGGCTGGGCGAACGGCTCGTGATGACTATGGGCTCGACCCTCACCGCCGCGGCGGCTTTCTGCGCCGCATCCGTGCATTCGCTGGCGGCGATGGGAGCGTTCCTGTTCGCAGGCGGTATGGCTGCCGCGAGTTCGAACGCCGCCGGAGGCAGGCTGGTATCCGGATGGTTCCCAGCAGACCGGCGTGGGCTGGCGATGGGAATCCGCCAGACCGCACAACCACTCGGAATCGCTTGGGGCGCGTTTGTGATCCCGGGCCTGACCGAACACAGCCCGCGTTCAGGTCTGATGTTTATCGCCGCAGTGTGCGCGATGTCCGCGGTTGCCGGCGCAATTGGAATAGTTGACCCGCCGCGCAAGCCGCGGAAGGCGGCGAGCAACCAGGAGCTGGCCAGCCCGTACCTGGGCACCTCCACGTTATGGCGGATTCACGCGGTCTCGGCGCTGCTGATGGTGCCCCAAACAACCACGGTGACCTTCATGGTTGTCTGGCTGATGCATGACCATGGCTGGTCGGCGGCAGCGGCGGGCGATGCGGTGTTCGTCTCGCAGCTGCTCGGTGCGTTGGGCCGGATCTTGGTGGGCCGCTGGTCTGACCGTATCGGCTCACGAATGCGACCCGTGCGCGTCATCGCCATTATCGCCGCAGCGGCTCTGCTCCTCCTGGCCCTTTTCGATAGTGCCGGTTCGCGATTCGGGGTGCTACTCATGATGACCATCTCGGTGATCGCAGTGCTAGACAACGGGCTGGAAGCAACCGCGATCACCGAATTTGCCGGGCCGTTCTGGAGTGGACGGGCGTTGGGCATACAAAACACCGCGCAGCGGCTGATGGCAGGTGCCGCACCGCCGTTGTTCGGAGCGCTGGTCGTGGCCGCCCGGTATCCCCTCGCGTGGGCCTTGTGCGGATTGTTTCCATTGCTAGCAGCACCATTGGTGCCAGCCGGAAGAACGGATTTGTAACTCAAATTACTTGGTGCGGAGCCACTTACGAGAATGCCGATCACGAGAAGGGGGACAGATGTCGAGCTACCGTGTCGATGCGGCCTACGAGGTGAGTGTTCTCAGCAAGCCACGGCTGCGCGGATGGATCCATCTTTATTGCGCTTTCGTGGCCCTCATAGCCGGTTCGGGATTGGTATCGGTGTCGTGGGCGGTGACGTCGAGACGGGCTGGGCAGGCGACGCTGGCCTACACGCTGGCGATCGTGACGATGTTCGCCGTGAGCGCCACTTATCACCGGGTCCACTGGGATTCGGCGGCCGCCAGGAACTGGATGAGACGGCTGGACCATTCGATGATCTACGTGTTTATCGCTGGTACCTATACGCCGTTCGCCAGGCTGGACATGGCACCCTCGACGGGGCATGTGGTGCTCGCGATCGTGTGGGGCGCGGCGCTGGCCGGAATTGCTTTGACGCTGTGCTGGCCCGAGGCTCCGCGCTGGCTGGGCGTGGCGCTCTACCTGCTGTTGGGTTGGGTAGCGGTTTGGTACACCGGGACGATCCTGGATAACGCCGGCGTGGCCGCGATGGTGCTGCTCGCGGTCGGCGGTGCGCTCTACAGCCTGGGTGCGGTGTTTTACGGGCTGCGCCGGCCCGACCCATGGCCAGCGACGTTCGGCTATCACGAGATATTTCACGCGTGTACCGCGGCCGCAGCGATCTGCCACTTCGTCGCGGTCTGCTTCGCGGTGTTCTAGCTCGGCTACTTTCTCAGCGCCTTCTCAGCGGCCCCCTCATACCCTGGTCGCTGATGAGGATCGCATCGGTCGTTGCCCGCCAACTGTTGGACTGCAAGGCGCGTCCGTTGGTGGAGGTCGAAATCACTACTGATACCGGCCATGTCGGCCGCGGCGCGTCGCCGACCGGCAGTTCGGTCGGCATGCACGAGGCGTTCGTGTTGCGTGATGGAGACCCGGCGGAATACCAGGGGCTCAGCGTGCACCGCGCCGTCTCCGAGGTTTCCGATGAAATCGCGCCGGTTCTGGTGGGCGCCGCGCTCGATGACCCCCGGTCACTGGACCGGCTCATGATTGAACTCGATGGCACACCGGACAAGCGCCGGCTCGGCGGAAACGCGATTTACTCCACCTCGGTCGCGCTGTTGCGCGCGGCGTCCGCGGCGGCGGGCATGCCCACTTACGCTTACGTCGGCGAATTGCTGGGGCTCGAACCGCCGAAGACCCTGCCGGTGCCCAGCTTCAACATGATCAACGGCGGCCGCTACGGGGATATCTTCCAGACGTTCAACGAATTCCTCGTCGTGCCTTATCGCGCCGACTCGATCGAGTCCGCGGTCGAGAAGGGGGTGAGCTTGTTCGGCGTGCTGGGTGAGGTGCTTGCCGGGCGCCTCGGGCGCGCGCCGCTGGTGGCGTCGTCGTACGGCTATGTCGCTCCGTCCAGCGACCCGCGGGTCGTCATGGAGGTGCTGTCCGAGGCCGTCGAGCGCGCCGGCTGTGCCGACGAGATGGCGTTTGCATTGGACTGCGCGTCTAGCGAGGTATACGACAAGAACGCGCAGACATACGCATTGAATGGCGAGCGAGTGACCGGGGAGGCCCTGATCGACTATGCCCGGGCGCTGTCGGAGGACTTCCCGATGGTGTTTATCGAGGACCTGCTCGACGGCGACGACTGGGATGGGTTCACCAAAGCGGTGCAGACAATTGACCGTTCGATAATCCTCGGCGACGATCTGATCGTCACCAACCGGGAGCGCCTGGAACGGGCCGTAAAAGCCTCGGCCGTAGACGGTTTCATCCTGAAGCCCAATCAGGTCGGGACCATCGCCGAGGCACTGGACTGCTTCGAATACGCCGCGCAGAATGCCATTCTGGCGATCCCGTCGGGCCGGTCGGGCGGTGTCATCGATGACGTCGTGATGGACCTGGCGGTGGCACTGGCGGCGCCGTTCCAGAAGAACGGGGCGCCGAGGTCGGGCGAGCGCATCGAGAAGCTCAACTTCCTGCTGCGCACGGCAGAACGCATCCCGAACTGCGCGCTGGCGAACGTGCCGGCATTAGTGCGGTTCTGAAGATCAGCGTTTTGTCCGGCGTGACGACCACAACTCAAGTGCCGCAAGCACTGTCCCCGGAATCGCCAGGCCGAGAACGGCGATCGCCAGTCCGATCAGGGACAGCAGTCCAGAGCTGATACCCCACCACATCGTGGCGGCGCCGACCGTCAAAAGAACCGCGCCCAGCAACGTCAACTTGAGCCCGTCACGCGAGGCCGATCCTGGGGCGGCGTGGCGTGGCGGCTTGCCGCTGTCGGGCTTCCCGGCGTCACGTGAGCGCAGCGCTTTGACGGCGAAGTAGATGCCGCCTCCCACTGTGATCACGCCGACTATTGGGACGCGGTGTCCCACTCTGCCTGGTGGCGGCGGATTGAACGCCATGAGTGCGCCGGCCACCGTCCACACCGCACCAAGCCACGCGTTCATGATCCGGAACTGCACGACCGTGATCGATGAAAAACGGCTAGACCGCGGATTTTTCCAGGATGTGGACGCCGCAGGCGGAGCCCAGGCCGATCACATGGGCCAGGCCGACCCTGGCGTTCTCGATCTGGCGATCACCGGCCTCGCCGCGAAGGTGATGGCAGATTTCCCAGATGTTGGCGATGCCGGTGGCCGCGATCGGGTGGCCCTTGGACTGCAGCCCGCCCGACACGTTTACCGGCGTCGCGCCGTCGCGCCAAGGCGCACCCGAGGCGAAGAAGTCGGCGGCGCCGCCCTCTTCGCACAGCATCAGGTTGTCGTAGTGCACCAGCTCGGCGGTGGCGAAGCAGTCGTGCAGCTCGACCAGGTCGAGCTCGCTCGGGCCTACGCCCGCCTGCTCATAGGCGGTCGCGGCGGCGTTGCGGGTCAGCGTGTTGACATTCGGCAGGACCTGGCAACCCTGTTCCCAGGGGTCGGTGGTCAGCACCGAAGCCGACACCTTCACCGCGCGCCGTTGCTGTTCGAGCGATAGCGACTTCAACGTCTCGCCGTTGCACACCACCGCGGCAGCCGCACCGTCACAGTTGGCCGAGCACATCGGCCGGGTGTTCGGGTAGGCGATCATGACGTCGCCCATGATCTGCTCGAGCGTGAACCTCTTCTGGTAGGCGGCCAGCGGATTCAGCGTCGAGTGGGCGTGGTTCTTCTCGCTGATCTTGGCGAACAATTCGAAGCTCGTGCCGCCGTACTTGTGGCCGTACTCGGTGCCGATCTGGGCGAACACACCGGGCATGGCCTCGGTGCCGATCCGCCCGTCAACCGGTGCGACGGCGCCGTACCGGCCTGCAGGCGCCCAGACCATCTCGTTGCTGGCGTCGACTCTTTTCCTGCCGCCCGCGCCGAGCAGCCCGGCGCCGGACAGTTTCTCCACGCCGACCGCCAATCCGTACTTCACCTCGCCGGCCTTCACGGCCATGATGGCGGTCCGCAGCGCGGTGGCCCCGGTCGCGCATGCGTTGGCCACGTTGTACACCGGGATGCCGGTCTGGCCGATCTGCTTTTGCAGCTGCTGACCGATCCCGGCGTTCGCGGCCATCAGGTTCCCGGCCGCGATAACACCGATGTCGGCCATGGTCACGCCGGCGTCGGAGAGGGCGCCGGTCGCGGCCTCGGCCGCCAGATCGACGGTGTCCTTGTCGGGGTGCTTGCCGAACTTGGTCATCCGGATCCCGAGAATCCAAATTTCGTCGCTGGCGCTCATCGTCGCTGCTCCTTTACTCATTCGGCGGGTTCGAAGCCGAAGCCGATCGCCTCGGTGCCTTCGGAGTCGGCGCCGAGCGGGTAGGTGGCGAGCCGCACCTTCATTCCGTCGCGGATGTGTTCGGGATCGGGCTCGACGTTGATCAGGTTGGCGCGGACCCGTGTGCCGTCGCAGTCGACGACGGAGGCAACGAACGGGGTGGGGATTCCCGGTGCGGCGAAGGTGACGATCGTGAACGCACGCACCGTGCCCTCGGTCGCGACCGGGACGGTGGTGAATTCGTTAGCGAAGCAGCCGGCGCAAGCGTTGCGCCGGTCGAAGAACCGGGCGCCGCAGCCGGTGCATTCCTGCGCGATCAGGTGCGGTTCGCCATCGTCGAGCACCAGATAGTCGACCAAGGGGATCTGTCCAGCCCCGGAAACCATTAGCAACCTCCATCACGTCCGGCCGTTCTTCTTCCGACGCTAGCAGCGCTACTTCAGGTCGGCGGCGACCGTCTCCAATGCGGCGAGGTGGTCGTCGACATTCGCCAGGCCGGCGTTCATGGTGTTCACCGACAGGTGAGTGGCCCCGGCCGCCTTCCAGGCGGCGATCTGGGCGGCGACCGGGTCGCGGTCGCCGGTCCAATTGACCCGGCCTTCCATTCCGAGGCCGTCGGCGTCGCGGCCCGCGCTTGCTGCCGCGCGCTTCACCTGCTCACGCGCGTAGTCGAGGCCGGGTCCAGGGTCCATCATCGGAAACCAGCCGTCGCCGAGCCGCCCGGCGCGTTCGTAGGCGCGGTCGGACGCCGCGCCGAACCACACCGGGATCGGGCGTTGGGTGGGCATCGGGGCCAGGCCCGCCCCGGTAACTGTGTGGTACTTACCGTTGAAGGTGACCGTCCGCTCGGTCCACAACTTGCGGATGACCTCGACCTGTTCCTCGGAGCGCTTGCCGCGGTTGGTGAACTTCTCGCCCAGCGCCTCGTACTCGACGGCGTTCCAGCCCAACCCGATACCGAGCCGGAATCGCCCGCCGGTGAGCAGATCAACCTCGGCGGCCTGCTTGGCGACCAGCACCGACTGTCGCTGCGGCAAGATGATGACGCCGGTGACTAGTTCCAGTGAGGTGACCGCGGCCAGGTAGCCGAACATGACGAACGGCTCGTGGAACGTTGTGTCGATGTTGTAGGGGCCCTGCCAGCCCTGGTGCACTTCGGGGTCGGCGCCCACGACATGGTCGTAGGCGAGGATGTGGGTGAACCCGAGTTCTTGGACGCGCTGGCCGTACCCGCGTACGACCGCGGGGTCTCCGCCGAGCTCGGTTTGCGGGAACACAACTCCAATGCGCATTGGCCATTCAACCATGCCGCGCCGCAATTGCTCCCGGACAAGGAAACTCGAGTAGTGCAAACGCTCCGCGCTGCTGGGGGATCACGCGCCGCATCGCGCTCATGGCAGCGCCGGCATCGGTGTGCTGCCGCGCGGGTCGGTTTCGCCGGTTAACGGCCAGCTGCTGCGGTTCTTCATCTACTGGAAACAGCGAGCCCGGGTAACCGATTTGGATCTGTCGGCGTTGCTATTCGACGAAGAGTTCCGCAACCCGCAATGGCTGTCCTACACCAATTTGACGGCTGCCGGCGGGGCACATTCAGGCGACATCGTCAATGCGCCCGATGGCGCCTCGGAATTCATCGACATCGACCTTGCAAAGATCAAGGCCCACATCGTGATTACGCGAATCAACGTGTATTCCAGGGAAGGATTCGACGAAGTCGAGGAATCATTCTTCGGTTTCATGCTCCGCCGCCCCGAACAGCAAGGGCGACCCTTCGAACCACACACCGTCCGGATGAAGTCCGACCTGCGCGGCGGCGGCCGAGTCGCGCTGCCGCTGGTGTTCCTGCGCGGGGATGACCATCAGTGGCGCGCACTGTGGTTGCATCTACATCTGGCCGGTCGTCCGACGTTCAACCAGGTCGAAAACAACCGTGTCACAACAGCACAGCTCGTGGCTGCCCTGGGAGAGCGGGACTACCTGACGGTCGGATATCTCGTCGAATTGCTCACCGGCACCGCCGAGATCGTCCCACCGTCGTATGACGGGAAGGAACCGGTCACCTACTTCGGCGTCGAACACCCGCCGGGGTTGCCCACCAACTGGACAGTCTTCACTCCGGCGAATCTGGGTGACCTGATCCCCGATTGATTTGATACAGTGTGATTTCGGCGAGGCCATGACAACGCTTCCTTCTAACAGCTATGGGATGCCCAGCATTGTCGCTTTCCTCGCCCCTACCGATCGCCCGCCCCGCCACCGGGTTAATTTAATGGGGTGTAGGGGCCATCGCTGCGGGCCGAAGATCGTCAACACTGGCGCCTTGGCCTGCCTTGGCCGGCCGACGGAACACCCGCTGCGCCCGTCCGATCTGCGTTCCGTGTGCCCCGACGCAAGCGGGCACGGGAAGCTCTACGGAGTGCCTGGCGTAGTCCGGCCAGTGCCGTGTGACCCATCCCGGATGCCCTGCTCGAGTTCTGCCGTCGGAACCGAGCTGCCGGCCAGAGCCTGCTCTTGGCAGCCACAACCGAGGGCGCTGAACGGGTTCGGGTGGGTGTCGGACGGCGCCGGGTCGGCGCTCGCCGGTGCCATTCCCAGAACACAGGAGCCAAGAACGATGGCGGCACTGACAATTATTTTCGTGATCAGAACTCTTGGGTCTGAGTTCAGCAAATTTAGGGCTGATTGTTTCGGATTCGCGATCAACATTACGACTCACCTTTGCGCATTCCATGCAGCGTGTACCTAGGAAAGGAAATCTGCTAACTAAGAAGACATGTGAAACATTTGAAAAGGAGCTGCTCTAAACGTTCGGCCCTCCCTCCGCGAGAATGTCGTCAAGCGGAGTTGATATTTGCTACCTGCAGCTATCAACCTGATTTTCATATGATGGTCACCCAAGCTTGGTTCTGACTGTGTTTCGGGTAGGTGCTTCCTATTCCCCGCACGACCGGGACACAGTCCCAGTTAACCGGATCGGTACTACGCGATCGAGGAAGCGAGGTCAGTTCATGTTGAAGTCAAAGACTAAGAGCGCGGTCATTTTTCGCCGGTGGGACCGCCGATGTGCTCCTCGCGCGCGAAGCCGATGACGCTGGAAGACTACCTGGCATGCAAACGAGCATCAGCCTTGTGCGTCAGGCGTCCCCGCAGGATGGGGCCGCATGCCTTGCGATTTACCGCCCTTATGTCCTGCACACGACGATAAGTTGGGAAATCGAAGTCCCGACCGAAACTGAGATGGCTGCGCGCATAGCCAGGGCCCGCGACAGCCACGAATGGCTCGTCCTCGAACGTGATGATCAGATCATCGGCTTCGCCTATGGGCACGCGTTCAATCGCCTCGCTACCTACCAGTGGTCGGCTGAGACCGGTATCTATGTCCACGCCGACCAGCACCGCGCCGGCGGCGGCCGGAAACTCTACACGCAGCTACTGCGGCGACTCACTGAGCGCGGCTACCGGCGAGCATTCGCCGGCATCACCCAACCGAACGAGGCCAGCAACGGTTTTCATCGATCCTTCGGATTACAGGATGTCGGCCTGTACCGGCGCGTCGAATGGAAGCACGGTAGCTGGCACGACGTCGCCTGGATGCAAGTCGAGCTGCTCGGCGGCGCGGACCAGGACTGCCCGCCGGGCCCGATCACCTGACCCGGCGATAAGTCCTTGCGCTGCAAGCCCTCACCGAGAAAAACGGGCGGGAACCAAGAAAAGCATTTTGTTCCGCCACTTTCAACATATATCGCACCCGGGGGCTTGCGGCAAGACCGGGGGCATGCCGCAAAATTGCGGGCCGAAGCCAGAACTCAGTGAATCGGGGGTTGCACAGTGGGTGTCTCGGTGGTGCCGGACAAGTCGCGCCGAGGGCGTGAACCGATGTCCGACCATGCGGTGCTGATTGCCGGAGGAGGCCCGACGGGGCTGATGCTGGCCGGCGAGCTGGCATTGGCGGGAGTCGACGCCGCGATCGTCGAGCGGCGCGCCAGCCAGGACCTGATCGGCTCGCGTGCAGGCGGTCTGCATGCACGCACCATCGAGATCCTCGACCAGCGTGGAATCGCTGATCGTTTTCTTTCGCAGGGGCAGGTGGCGCAGGTCGCCGGGTTCTCCCAAATTCGTCTGGACATCAGCGACTTTCCCACCCGGCACCCCTACGGACTCGCGTTGTGGCAGCAGCACATCGAGCGCATACTGGCCGGTTGGGTCGGCGAGCTGGCAGTGCCTGTCTATCGCGGACGCGAGGTTACGGGCTTCGCGCAGGACGACACCGGCGTCGACGTCGAGCTTTCCACCGGCCAGTCCCTGCGGGCGCAGTATCTCGTCGGGTGCGACGGAGGACGCAGTTTGATCCGTAAATCGGCCGGCATCGAGTTCTCGGGGTGGGATCCGACGACGAGTTACCTGATCGCCGAGGTGGAAATGGGCTCGAACTCGGGTCAGACGCCGGAATGGGGCATCCGCCACGACGCCCTCGGGGTCCATGCGCTGAGCATGCTCGAGGCGGGAGGGCTGATGCGCGTGATGGTGACCGAGCGGGACCTCGGACCGGCCAGCGAACCCACCTTGCGCGATCTGACCGAGGCGCTCATCGCCGTATACGGGACGGATTACGGGATCCACAGTCCCACTTGGATTTCCAGGTTCACTGATATGGCGCGGCAGGCCGCGACCTATCGCAGCGGACGAGTCCTGCTGGCCGGCGACGCCGCTCATGTGCATCACCCGGTGGGCGGACAGGGCCTCAACACCGGCGTGCAGGATGCGGTGAATCTGGGATGGAAGCTGGCGCAGGTGGTGAATCAGACCTCGCTCGACAGCCTGCTGGATACCTACCATGCCGAACGGCACCCGGTCGCTGCGCGCGTGCTGCGCAACGCCATGGCGCAAATGGCGCTGCTGCGCCGCCCGGACGATCACACCAAGGCCTTGCGCGACACCATTTCCGAACTCCTCGACATGGACGAGCCTCGCAAACGATTCGGAGCGATGATGTCCGGTCTCGACATCCACTACGACCTCGGTGCGGGGCACCCGCTGCGCGGGCGGCGCATGCCCGACCTCGACCTGGTGACCGCGGGCGGCCCGCTGCGGGTATTCACGCTGCTGCACGGTGCCCGGCCGGTGCTGCTCAACCTCGGTGAGCCCGGCAGCTGCGAAATCGCGCCGTGGGCCGATCGAGTTCAATTAGTCGACGCGAAATATGTTGGGGACTGGGATCTTCCGCTGCTTGGTGCGGTCACCGCTCCCACCGCCGTGTTGATCCGGCCCGACGGATATGTTGCCTGGGCAGGAGAGCCGGGCGACTGCAAGCTGTTTGGCGCGCTCAGCACCTGGTTCGGGCCGCCTACCGCGCCCCGGGTTTAAAGGCCGAAGGCGCGCTCCAGATCCTTCAGCGACGTCTCCAAGTGCCCGAGCAGCCGCTGCAGGTGCGGGACGCTGCGACGGCAGCCGACCAGACCGAAGTCGAGGTCGCCGGCGTTATTGGTCACCGTGATGTTGACGGCCTGCCCCTCGAGCGCGATCGACATCGGATAATTCCCATCCAAGCGCGCACCACGCCAGTACAGCGGCTCGGAGTGACCGGTCGAGACATTGGAGATGACGATGTTGAAGGGCGGTGAGCCGGTCGCGAGGTAGCCGGGGATCAGCCCGAAGAACAGCCCTCCAACGTTCAACGCCGACAAGGCTAACTGCTGAACCGGCGGGAGCTGCTGGAAGACCTTTTTGGTGTCGCGGATCGACGTGCTGATGATCTCGAGTCGCCTGGCTGGGTCGTCGAGGTCGGTCGCCAGGTTGCACAGGAAGGTCCCGACCATGTTGCCGCCGCGGTCGTCGTCGTCCTTGCGGAGATTGACCGGAACCATGGCGATCAGGGGAGCATCCGGCAGAGCGCTCTGCTCGAGCAGATAGGCACGAATGGCGCCGGATGACATGGCAAGGACCACGTCGTTGACCGTCACTCCGGCGGTCGACTTGACCGCCTTGATGCGGTCGAACGACCAGGACTGCGCGGCCACCCGTCGAGCACCGCCGATCCGGACGTTGAACATGGTGCGTGGCGCCCGAAACGGGAGGGTCAATTGTTGTTCGAGCAGCGCGGCGCGCGCGAGCTTCAGCGTCGATGGCGCCAATGCCAACGCCGACCCGGCGGAGCTGCCGACCCGCGCGAGCCAGGAGGGCGGTTTCCGCGGCTCCCTGCGCTTTCGTGGACCGAGGCTCCACGGCACCCTCACGTCGTCATCATCGGGGTCGGAGGTGAACGCCCGTTGCAACAGCCGGAGCGCCGATACGCCGTCCAAGAGGGAGTGGTGGTACTTCGTGTAGACCGCGTACCGGCCGTCATGCAGCCCCTCGATGAGGTGCGCCTCCCACAGCGGGCGGTGCCGGTCGAGCAGGGCGCCGTGCGACCGGGACACCAGCTCCAGCAGGTCGCGGACCTGTCCCGGCTCGGGGAGGGCAGAGCGGCGGAGGTGGTAGTCGAGCTCGATGTCTTTGTCGAACGACCACGCGACGTTGCTGAAGCCGCCGAAGAAGGCCGGGCGCTTACGGAAGGTCGGTTGCACATCTTGGCACTCGAGCATGGCCTGATAGGACTCGCGGACGAAGTGGGGCCCGGCGTCCTCGGGCGGCCGAAAGAGCTGCAGGGATCCCACGTGCATGGGATGTTCGCGTGACTCGCCGATCAGGAACAATGCATCCGTCGGCGATATCGGTTCCATGGTCGTGGTCCCCATTCCTCGCGGCATCTGACAAGCGCTCTATCTGCGGGTAGCCAAAACGGGCGGTGATCACACCCGAATGAACGCCCGCGCATCGCAGATACGCCGGCGCCGCAGCTGGGCTAGTTTGGGAGGCTAAATACCTTTGGGCGCCGCGCGGACCGCCTGAACCGCCGCGGCATCGCCGTCGAATTCGACCCGGGCCACTCGCCCGACGGAGAAAAGCAGTAGCTCCTCGGCGGCACCGGTCACCGTGACGGACGCGCCTCTGCCTGCGGTCAGCACCGTCTTGCCGTCCGGGGTGCGCAACGCCACCCGGCCCGGGATCCTGGCCAACGTCAGCCGGCCCATCAGCGCCAGGCCGCGGCGCAGCCTGGTGGCCAATGCGGGTTCCAGGACGCGCGGCGCCCAGTCCGGCTGCGCGCGGCGCACGTCCTCGTGGTGGATGAACATCTCGGCGACATTGGCCACCGGGTCGAGCAATTTCAGCGGTGAGTAGCTCGGCGGGCCGGATGCGACCTTGTCCACCAACTCTTTCCAGTCGGTGTGCTGGGCCACGTTGTCTTGCACCTTGGCGGTGTGGCCGGCGAAGAACGGGATGACGATGCCGGGTGCGGCGTCAGGGCGGTACTCCCGGATCATCAGGTGGGCGGCCAGGTCGCGGGTGGTCCAGCCTTCGCACAGCGTGGGCGCCTCCGGGCCGACGCTGCGCAGGGTGCCGACGAGGGCGGCGCGTTCGCGTTGAGCTATGGACAGGCTCAGGCCACCGATTCATCGAACGACTCGACGGGCAACCGGTCGTGCTCGACCTGGTTGATTCCCGGCAAACCGCGGCTGAGAGCCTCGATCAGTCCCTTGACCTTCACTGCTTCATCCTCGGTGGGGATCTCGCCGGCTTCCAGGTCGTCCAGCAAATCCGCGCGCAGCCCGGCTCCGTTGGCCGTCTCCTTCGCCGACAGCTTGGCGCGCAGGCGAGCCACATAGAGCTGCTGGCCCAGCGTGGAACCGGGCGCGGCCGCGGCGCGTTCCATCAGATCGTCATAGAACCGGCGAGCTTCGCTCAGCGCAACGATCACCCGGGGGGTGAGCCTGCTCCGGGCTGCCGCGTCGGTCAGCGTCTTCCGCAGCTTGCGCAGTCCCGTGAGGATCACCTCGACTCGGGTACGGAATTCGTCGTCGTCATCGTCGGGCAATGCGGCGATCGCGGAGGCGTACATGTGCATCGCCGCTTCGGCCATGCCGAAGATGATCGGGGCTTCACCTTCGTCAGGGATGTCCTTAGCCATGGCTCTCTCACTTCTTCTATGGTTTTTTGCGGGGCATGAGCGCCGATCGGCGACGAACACTGCGGATGAGGATATTCGGTGTGGCTGCCGCTGTACACCCGTCAGTTTCGGCCGAGAGCCAGTGGAAGGTTAGGCATTGCAAGAGGCATCATCTCGAGGCGACCACCGATACGTGATCGTTGGCGCCGGTGCCATCGGCGGCACAGTGGGCGCGGTGTTGACGCGTGCCGGTATAGCCACGGTGCTGGTGGCACGGGGCCGGCACGCCGAGGTTCTGGGGTCCGCCGGCATCACGCTGAGGACGCCCGACGGGACATTCCACACGGCGGTCACGGCGGCGTCTCGGGCCGAGGATGTGCAGTTGACCGACCGTGACGTGCTGGTCTTTGCGACCAAGACCCAGCAACTCGACAACGCACTGCAGGAATGGGTGGATCAACCGGTTCATGGACCGCACGGCGTGCGCGGCACCGCGGGCGAACTAGTGCCGGCGATGACCGCACTCAACGGTGTTGCCGCCGAGGAGAAAGCGCTGCGCTACTTCCGCCGGGTGTTCGGTATCTGTGTCTGGTTGCCTGCCGTGCACCTCGAACCCGGTGAGGTGATCGTGCGGTCCTGGCCGGTGGCCGGCCAGTTCCACATCGCACGCTGGCCTGCCTCGATCAGCACCCGGGCCGACGCGGATCTACTGACGGATCTCGCGGGAACGTGGAGCGCCGCCGGGATCCGGATAAATACTCCCGACGACGTCGCCCCTTGGAAGTACAACAAGCTGCTGAGCAACCTTGGCAATGCCGTGGGCGCCTTGTCCGCTCCGTCGGTCGACACAGGCGAACTGGTGGCCGCGGTGCGCAGTGAAGGTGAGAATGTGCTGCACCACGCGGGGATCGAATTCGTTTCGCTCGAGACGTCCAGGGCGGCGCGGGCGGACGGACCGACCATACGCCCGGTGCCCGGATGGAACGGCGGAGCGAGCAACTCTACCTGGCAGTCGTTGAACCGCAACACCGGCAACGTCGAGACCGACTTCCTCAACGGCGAGATCGTCCGGCTTGCGCACCGACACGGCACCACCGCACCGCTCAATACCGCGCTGGCACGTGCCGCCCGTGCAGCTGTACGCAAAGGCGTTGGGCCCAGCCGTTATTCAGCATCGCAACTGGCAGAATTGCTGGGCATCCAGCCACACCAAAACCGCTAAAACCAGACTTTGCGGCCTGCCACGGGCCGCCCGACCGCCCCCAGGATCCACAGGATCACACCGATCACCACGAGGATGCCGCCGATGGTTTCGAGAATTGCCAGGCTGGTCACATATCCGATCACCACGAGGATGATCCCCAAAATAATCACAGTTCGCTCCCTGTGTTGTGCAGTTGTCTAGTAGTCCGTTACCAGGCGGTGTACCCCGCCAAGCCATTTCCAATCGGCCGGATGCGAGCGGTCGCCGTCCCGGTCGATTGCCGAATCATCGGAATCATTCAGCTGGGTCTCAGCAATGTCGGCTGTGATGGTGGCAGTCACTTCGGGCACCTAGTGAAAGGAGCGAGAGTGAATACCGAGACCGTGGACCGTCAATTCAGTGCGCTGCAGCAGCAGGGGCAGCAAACGGCGACGCTGATCCAGAGGCTGGCCGGCAAATTGTCCGGCGCGGCCGCCGCGGGCGACCCCAACGCCCGCGAATGGGGACTGGACCTCAAGGAGATCGCGTTAGCGATCCGCGACGAGGAAAGCACCACGACGGAACTCCTGCAGGCGATTCACGCCCTGGTCGACAACCACGTCGCGACCACCCCCGAGCCGTCCCCGCAGCCCTATTACCCGCCACCCGCTCAGTACGCGCAACCGCCGCGGTATCAGGCCCCGTACCAACCGCAGTACCAGCAACCGGCGCCGTCCGGTGGTGGAGCGCTGCACCGGTTCCTCGGCGGGTCGTTCGGCCAGGCGATCGTTACCGGCGCGGGTTTCGGTATCGGCGACGACATAGTCAACAGCATCTTCGACAGATTCTGAGCCGCTACGAATTCCCGTGCGGCGGTGCGACGAGTCACTGCGGGTGCGTTGCCAGGTAGTCGCCGACCGGGATTGGTGACGACGCGACGTATCCGATGGGGAGCAGCACGTCGCCGGCGGTCGTGAAGTAATAGACGTCCCACCGGTAGTACGCGGCGAACGCGGCGGGGTCGGTCGCAATCAACGCGGCGTATTGGTCGACCGCCTGCACGTATTCGCGCGCGTGGTTGTACGTGAAGATCGCGTGATCACGATCGTTGGCAAAGCCGCTGGCGGCCAGGTAGCGGCCCGCCGCCATGATGCTGTCGTGGGGGGAGTTGATATCGCCGCCCTGGCCGTAGCCGGCAAACGTCGACGGCAAGAACTGCATGGGGCCTTGCGCGCCGGCCGTGCTCACGCCGGCGATGCTGCCGAAGCGGGTCTCGATCAGGTTGATCGCGGCCAGATAGTTCCAGCCGACGCCGGACTCCGCCTCCGCCGCGTGGTAGTAACCCATCAGCTCACCGGCCGGAATTGGAGGGTCGATGCGCCACGCGGGCAGCGTGTCCTTCGGGTGTGACATCGCGGCGAGTTGGCGACGGGCGTCGATGTTGCGGTCGTAGACATCGATCAACGACGCCGGGATGCGCGGTCGGGTGATCACGTCCCATTCGGGGTGCCGACCGATGGCGCGGTAGGCCGCCTGCTGGCGGTGCGCCGCCGCCTCCAGCGCTGGCTCCCCCGTCGCCGGGTCACGCAGCGCGTGCTCGTCGGCGACAAGGTCGTCGGCCAGCTGCGCGGGGTCTGCGGCCAGCTGAGGCTGCTCGCCCTCGGGCGGGTGCGGCGCGGCGGGCGCGGGCGTCGCGGTCGCGAGCGGTGTGACGGCCACCGTCGTCGCGGTCGAGGTGGTTACCCCCGTTGCAGGTAGCCGCGCAGTCGACGTCGTACAGCCGACGAGTGCGAACATCACCGTGCCGAGGACAACAGGAGCAGCGACTATACGATTACGGCTCATTGTCTTCACTTCCGCCGAGTGCCTGAATTCCTCCGGCCGTGGCTGGTGGCCCGCAGCGAGTCTTTCCTATCGGGCCATATGAATGCAACCGGCTAAGGAGTTGCGGCGCAATCCATTACCGACGACCTGGTGAGTGTCAACGACGGCACGCGTGCGGTGGGTCGGTTATTGCGCTCGGGTGGCCTTGCGGTTCAGGTCGCGGAACTTAACGCTGACGCGCTGAAATGCTTTGACGCGTTCGGCTTTGGCCCTTTTGCTGTATGTCGCGCGGTCGGCCTGGGTGAGGTCCGCGTCGTCGGTGAACGGTGCGAGCAACGCACGCGGGTAAAGCCGCTCCACCAGGACGACGTTGATCTCGGCACACAGCACCAGCGTCGACGACGCCAGGAACAGAAAGGCCAACAGGCCCAATACCAGCGCGAAGACGCTGTTGGTAGCGCTGGGGGTCTTAACGGTGTGCCCGACGTAACCGGCCCCGAACCACTGCAATATCTGCCAGATGAGGGCCGCCGCAAGTGCTCCCGGCCAGACCTGTCGGTACGTGAGTTCCCGGGCGGTGGTCACGCGAAAAGCCACCAGGCAAATCACGGCGTTGATGGTCACGGCGGCGAGGGCGACGCCGATCTTCCCGAAGACACCAAGAGATCCGGTAGCCTGGCCGACCGCGGACAGGACGGTGGCCGCAACGGCCGCCGAGCCAAGTACCAAGAGGAGAATCAAGCTGCGCAAGCGTGACCGGATCAGATTGGCACGGTTGTTCCTCGGGACGGCCCACACCGAGTCCATGGCATTCTGCAGGGCCTGACCGACGCCCAGACCGCCGTAAAGTGCACCTGCGACGCCGACGACCACGGCGACGGTCCCGCCGCTGAGCCCTTCGGGCTGATGCAACTGGCTGCCGATGACAGGGAACTGGCTCAACGTGCTGGGCAGCACCTGCTGTTGCAGGTCGGGCCGGCCGGCGAGCATCACTCCGAGGCCGGTGGTCAAAAGAAGCAGCAGCGGAAACAGCGACACGAACCCGTAGTAGGTGATCAGGGCGGCTAGGTAGCCGCCCTGATCATCGAGGTACTTATAGATCACGGCGATGGTCACGCCGACGGCGCGATTCCCTCGCTGCAGCCTGTCCAGCCAGCCGACCATCGCCGATCACTTCATCTCCGCCGAAGCCCACACCCAATCGATGGGCTGAGCGGGTCATACCGTTACAAACGTAGTTGGCCGTTGTTGGCCATTGCCGGGGTAACGGTTGCCCGGCCCGGTAGTCGCATTCTTGCCCGGTTGGGTGCGCAGGATTTAGTTCCCCGTGTCCCTGGCCGGTGGCGGCTACTGGTGTTCACCGTTGGGCTGTCGGGTCTGGTCTGGTTGGTAGCTCTCACGGCGCGATCCTCTGGTCGCGTGCGTGTCACACCTTTCCGTCGCCGGGCCTTAAAGCCTTGGGCGCGACGCCCGATCACCGTGGCTGCTGCCTGGTGTCGGGTGACGTTTTCATAGGGGTGCTGCCAATGCTGCGCACCCCAGGTGCTGGTGTAGGCGGGATTGACCGCGAACACGGCAATACCCGCGCGGTGGCACATGCCAGCTAGTCGATTGCGGAACACGGCGGTGGGCATGCCGGACACGGTGCGGCGGAACCGTTTCCCACGCGCGCCGCGGCCCATCGTTTCACGGCCGACGGTGCGGGCGTCGGCGAAGTCGAGGTCTTCCACCGCGATCGCAGCGATACCCAACTGCTGCGCGTAACCGATCAGCTGGGCGATGGCGTGGCGCACCTGAGCGTCGCGGCGTGACGCGCTGCCAGTGAGGTCGATATCGATGCGCACAGCACGACCAGTGGGGTTGCCATGACCGTCCAGCCGGCGCACCGCCAGGTGCCCGTCGTTGAGATCCACTCCCACCACTGGGCCCGTGGAATAGACATCGTCTCCAGCCGCTGTGTCGCCGCGGCCCACCCAATATGGCACCGCGGGGATCGCCCACGCCGCGATGAGATATCGCCCGGAACGCCCTGGTTTGTGGGTAATGGTGTAGGACACCGAATTTCCGCCGCTGATCCGTTGCACCCACTCGTGCCCGCGATGTGTGAACACCGCTGGACACGACAGCACGTAGCGGCCACGGGTGGCATTGGCCAGGTGTTCCAACGGTTTCGGCAGGCGCAGACTCACCTCGCCAGACGGGGTGACGGTGATCGTGAGGTTGCCGAACGGTTCGTCGGGGGAACCGTTCGCGGTGATGCGGTAGCGCGACGCCCCCCACTTCTCACGCCACTCATCGGTGGTCAGACCAGCGGCGTCGAGGTGGTGGCGGGTGTGGGCGAGCCGTTTCCCGCCCTCGACCACATGGACCCGGTGTGCGGATCGATCAGCCTCCACGCGGGCGAGCTCACTACGCAGTTGCTGTAGACGTTGTTGCTTGGCGAAACGTTCGCGCTGAGTCGCATAGCCTTTGGCTACTTCGGCTTTTCGGCGGGCCTTGCGCTCACTGGCTGTGAGCGTGTCGGTGGTGGGGGCTGCCAGGCGTTTCGCGATAGTGGTGATCGCCGCCCGCAACCCTACGATGTGGCGGTACTGGGCGTCACGGGACAACCGGTACTGGTCATCGTTGCCGGTGATGATCGCATTGGCCCACCGCGCCGAGGATTGTGCGGTCAACGCCTTCTTACGGGCGTTAAGCCGAGCCCGGCGCACCTGTCGACGTTCATCAGGACTCAGATCAGCAGCTAATGGTTCGAGACGGCATACCGCTGTGAGGTCGGCACGGCGCAGCCGTCCGAAATGTGCGGCCACCGCGTCCAGCACCGGTTCATCGGCCGCGGTGGTACGCAACCGCGCACTGATCGCTACCCCGCACGGTGCGGCCACCGGCTTCACCCCACGCCACTCACGCAATTCCTGGTTGTTCATGCGGCATCACCGCATTCGGTTTCGGCCGACACCGCCGCACGCAACCGTTTCGTCTTCGCCGACCGCTGCCCATACAGCCGCCCGGAAAAGCTGGTCACGATAGCCAGCATGTCGCGCACCAACTCCGATTCCGCCGACTCATCCTCCGGCTGGCCGGTATAGATGACCTTCACCCCATAGCCCGCCAGCAGATGTTCGATCACCCCGACACCAAACCGGGCCAACCTGTCCGGATGCTCCACCAACAGCCGATCCACACCCGGTTTCATGCACTCACCCAACGCTTTCCGCAGCCCCACGCGGCGGTCCCACAGGCCGGAAGCAACGTCGGTGAACACGACTAGGTCACCGTCACGGTCCTTTAGCCGGGCCACCTGACGATCAAGGTCACCTTCAGCTTGTTGCCTCCGTGACGACACCCGTGCATACCCAACTGCCTTGCCAGCGGATGGTTTAGGTGCGATAGCATCCAAGTCGCCGATCCGCAAGATCCGCCTCCCGCCCGCACTGCGCGCATCCGGCAGCCGACCTTCCTGGGTGTATCGGCGCAACGTAGGTGTCGACACCCCCAACCGGTGAGCGGCTGAGGTCGCGGACACGTAATCATCTGGGCCGTGGTCAGCCATCGACAACCAGCTCTACATCCAGGCCCGCGATCGCCGCGGCCAGCAGTTCGGTTTGATCCCACCGTCGCCGGGCGGCCAGCAGCATTCGGGGCAGCGCTGAGGTCGGGGCATCCATGTCTACAACGTCGCCGGGATCCAGTACCGGGCAGTCGATCTCAGTCCAGGCATGCAGCGCTTCCCTCGCCAACGAGAGCACATCCGCGGCGACGCCACCAAACGGCTGCCTTACGTCGAGGGCCACGTCAGGTAAAGGCACTCCGGCAATGGTTTCCAGAGTCGCGATATCACCGCACAGCACTAGACCAGCGATCACGTGAGCGTGGGCGAGGCCTTCCAGCGCCCACCGGTCATACCACGCGTCGTCGAGCGATTCGGCAGCAAGTCCCGCACCACAAACATGGGTCGCCCGGGTGTTGCCAGTCGGAGCGTCCAACAAGTCTCCCAACGTCCCCGGCTCACGGTAACCGCCGTAATCAGCGAAGACAGCGGTGTCTCGTCCCGACAAAGACACGCCGCGTTTGACGCGTTCACGGTTGGTCTCCTCGACAGTCCGGGCGTACGTGGAGACATCGAATCCGCAATCCACTACCTAGGTCTCCGCCGAAGACGCATCCAGAGCGCTATGAAGAAACTCCAACAGGTTCAATTTCGCAAAGTCGTCGGCGAACTCAGTCGCGGCGGACCCGACAGGCGGATACTCAAACCCCTTCTGTCGCGCTCGAACAGCATCCCCGCGCGCCTTCTGCTGCCGTTCCTCCTCAGCTCGCGCCGCGCCCAACGCCTTGCGCGCACACCGCAACCAATCGGGTCTGCAACGCTGCACCTCGGCAACATCACGGCTAGTCCATGGTTTGCCAACATCAAGAAGATCGGCCACCCCGATACACAGACGCTTAGCCACGACCTCTGGCGTCAACTGCTTCCCGCCACGCAGGGAACCCACCGTCTGCGCACCCCCTCCACGGCCGATCTTACGAAATCAATGTCCAATAATGACCAACAAAACGGCCATAACACTGCGTGATTTTATGCCTCTACCCAGATACTCCCAGAGGGGTCCGACAACTACGTCTAACCGCTACTGGCCAACAAAACCGCCAGCTGTTCTCAACCCGCCACTGAACAGCGACCGGGCCAGCCCGTACCCGGTCGGACCGGCTTCATACACCGCCGCCACCGGTCCCGGCAGACCCCGCATCCAGGCCAGGATCTCGCCGTGATCTGGCGTCAACCGCCGCTCGAGCACCTCTCCCGTCTCGCCGTCCAGACCGCACGCCACCACCGATCGTGCGTGCACATCCAGGCCAACACTGAACCTTCACTGGGGCCTCCCACATCTTGTGTGCTACCGGCCAGGACCACCCTCACCGGTAAACCCACGGTCACATGTGAGCGAGGCCCAGCCCAGACCTCCCTATCGTCTAACTAAGTGGGGGCTTGACTGGGCGCGTTGACCATCAGAATGGTGGTGGTTCGTCGTCGTCGGTGTGGGGTGGGGCCGGCCCGGTGTAGCTTGCATAGCCTTCGGGCTCGGCCCTGCGGGCTAGGCGGGCGTCGCGGTTGTGGCGGCGTTCGGTGGCGATGCGTTGGGCGCGGCTTTGGGCGCGGTGCGGCGGCGTTTGGGCACCATCGCGCTGCGCTGGCCGCAGTAGTCCTGGGGTAGGAGGACGGCTTCGGGGGTGGGCATGCCGCCGACGGCGCGGACCAGGCTGGGGAACAGCAGCGCGCTGCCCGGGGTGGTGACATAGGTATGCCCCGAGGGCGCGGTCAGGATCAGTGTCCCGTCTGCCAGTTGCTTTTCGTGCCAGCCCAAAAACGTCTTCACCAAATGATGCTTGCGACTGGCCGAAGAACACTTTTAACTCTAAGTTCAATCCGGACTTCCTTGGACAAGAAGGACCACATGCCTATGCCCGACCCCGAGTCCGCGGCGCTTGGTCTTTCATATTGCTTCGGTCGCACCAGGTCCTGCAGCGTCGCGTGCCCGCGGTGCGGCGCCTCACCCCAACGGCAGTTTCAGCACCCGACCGCTAGTGTCGGAGAGGCTCTCGATGAAGTAGACGTTGCCAGCGGTGTCCACCGCCACCTGGCCGGGCCCTGAGCTGTGGTTCGCCTCCGTCCACAGCACGGTCGGCGTGGTCGAACCCGCCGCCAGCTTCAACACTCCGTGGCCGGGGTCGTCGCGGCCGGGGTCGCTGTTGTAGAGGGCGGGGTCGCTGATGTAGAGGTTGCCGGCGCTATCCACCGCCACACCGCTGGGCCAGTTGAGCTTCAAGGGCAGCATGGTCTGGGTGGACGAGCCCGCCGCCAGCTTCACCACCCGCTTGTTTGGCCCGTCGGCGACGTACACGTTGCCGGCGGCATCTACCGCCGCCTGGCCGGGCTCGTTCAGGCCGGTGAACGGCAGCACGCTCTGGGTGTTCGAGCCCGCCGCCAGCTTCACCACCTGATTGTTCAAAAAATCGGTGACGTAGACGTTGCCGGCGGCATCCACGGCCAGACCCTCCGGCACGTTGAGGCCGGTGAACGGCAACACCACCGGGGTGGCCGAGCCCGCCGCCATTTTCAGCACCCGGCCCGGGCTGGTGGCGGTGGCGTCGGCGACGTAGAGGTTGCCGGCGCTGTCCACCGTCATACCGCGGGGTGCGTCGAGGCCGGGGAACGGCAACACCACCGGGGTGGCCGAGCCCGCCGCCAGCTTCACCACCCGCTTTTTGTCGTAGTCGAGGACGTAAACATTGCCGGCGGCATCCACCCCCAGACCGCCGGGGTTCTCAACGCCGGTGAACGGCAGCACAACCGGAGGACCGTATGCGGGTTGCGCAGTTGGCCCTGACGGCGCGGGCTGCGCTGCCGGGGTTTGGCCGGTGGGCGGCGTGGTGTGAGTGTTGTTCGAGTTCTCGTGCCGCTGGCTGGTGATGACGATGACGGCGGCGATGACGGCCACGGTCGACAGTGCAGCCGCGATGACGACGGCCTTTCGGCGCCACCACCGCCGCGGTGGAGGGGTGGGGGTGTCCACCGGCTCACCGTACACAGCCAGCCGCGACACCGACGGGCAACCAGCTACTGCCCTTGCGCGGCCCACTCCTCGTACTCCGAGCACCGCGAAGACCGATAGCCGAATAGTTCCCCGATCGCGGCCAGCTGGTCGGCCGCGGCCCGGTTCTCGACCCGGGCCGACGCGCAGATGCGATCGAGCAGGGCTGCCGACTCGGGCGTCTTGGATGGGTAGCACCGCTCGATCTGCTCGTCCATGCGGGCGGTGAACTCCGGGTCCAGCACCCGACCAGTTGACTCGAACATGTGTTCGACACTACCAGGTCGACAAGCGATTCTGATAACGCGGAGACGGCGCCGGGGAATTGCGGAAATCGGGAGATTCATGGCTGAGTTGGGTATCCCATCCGTCGGCGACCGGCGGCGATGTTAACCGGTCGGCCACGAGGACCCGTTCTCGGGGGAAGCGTCTGCGACGTGGTTCTCTTGAAGGAGGCTGACCGCATGGGCAGCGGCGAGGATCGCTCGCCGCGGCCTGGTCACATTTCGAAAGGGATGGAAGTGGTTTTCCGGGCAGACCAGGAGATCGGGCGCGATCTGAACGCCGTCGACTGGATGTCCACACCCCTCGGGCCGGTGGAGGGATGGCCACAAAGCCTGCGCACGGCCGTCAATATCCTGTTGGCATCCCGGTTTTCGATGTGGATGGCGTGGGGTCCGGAGCTGACGTTTTTCTGCAACGCCGCCTATCGCCGCGACACCCTGGGCCGCAAGTACCCCTGGGCGCTAGGCCGTCCGGCTAGTGAGGTGTGGGCGGAGATCTGGACAGACATCGGCCCGCGGATCGAGCGGGTCCTGTCAACCGGGGAGGCGACCTGGGACGAGGCCCTGATGCTGATCCTGGAGCGGTCGGGCTACCCCGAGGAGACGTATCACACGTTCTCCTACAGCCCGTTGCGCGACGAGGAGGCGCGCGTGGTCGGCATGCTCTGCGTGGTCAGCGAGGACACCGACCGGGTGATCGGTGAGCGTCGCATGGCGACACTTCGGGACCTGGGCTCCGATCCGAGCGTCGTGCGCACCGAACGACAGATGCTCGACTTCGCCGCCGGCAAGCTCGCCGGCAATCTGTTCGATCTGCCCTTCACGCTGACCTACCTGTTCGGCGACGACAGAGACGCGCGGCTTGCCGGGGTCAGCGGAATCGCGCACGGGCATCCCGCGGCGCCGGAGACGCTTTCTCTGAGTTCTCTGAGTTCTCTGAGCGGTCATTCGCTGTGGCCCGTCGAGAAGGCCGCGCATGGTGAAACCGAACTGATCGAGCTCGACGGCCACTCATTGAATCTCCCCGCCGGCGCCTGGCCCGAGCCGCCCGACGAGGTGCTCGTGGTGCCGCTGTTACAACAGGGCGGCGCGCCACTCGGGTTCCTGGTAGCCGCGCTGAGCCGCTACCGCCCGCTCGACGACGGCTACCGGGGCTTCGTCGAGCTGGTGGCCGGGCACATCGCCGCGGCAGTGGGCAGCGCACGCAGCTACCAGGACCAGCAGCGGCGTGCCGAGGAACTGGCCGAACTCGACCGGGCCAAGACGACGTTCTTTTCGAACATCAGCCACGAGTTTCGCACCCCTCTCACCCTCATCCTCGGGCCGGTCGACGAGCTGCGCAGCCGGGCGGATGGGCTCGATCAGCGGACGCGCGACGAATTGGACCTCATTCACCGCAACGGCTCGCGGCTGGCGAAGCTGGTCAACACGCTGTTGGACTTCTCACGCATCCAGGCAGGGCGAATGCAGGCCCAATTTGAGCCGGTCGACCTGTCAGCTCTCACCAGCGAACTGGCCAGTGTTTTTCGGTCGGCGATTGAACGGGCGGGGCTGACGTTCATCGTGGACTGCCCGCCGCTCGACGAACCGGTGTACCTGGACCGCGAGATGTGGGAGAAGGTGGTGCTGAACCTGCTCTCCAACGCGTTGAAGTTCACCTTCGAGGGCTCCATCACCGCCCGCGTAGGCCGCGAGAACACCGATGCCGACACCTATGCCACCGTCGCCGTCACCGACACCGGCACCGGGATACCTGCCGCGGAGATGCCTCGGCTCTTCGAACGTTTCCACCGCATCGAAACAGCGCGCGCACGTTCCACGGAGGGCAGCGGAATCGGGCTGGCTCTGGTAAAAGAATTGGTCGGATTGCACGGCGGCACCATCACCGCCGACAGCCAGGAGGGTATCGGCACAACGTTCACCGTCCGTCTGCCGTTCGGTGTGGCGGCCCAGCTGTCCGCCGACGAAGTGGCTCGCCGACCGGGCACGCGCGCGGTATCGGGCGTGATCTCCGAACCCTACGTCCAGGAAGCTCTGCGCTGGCTGCCCACCGACACCAATTCGTGGTCGGATTCCAGGTCGGGCACGGGGACCACTGCGACCATGACTGCCCTCACCGCAGCCGAGCGCGGTGGCGACCGGGCTCGCGTATTCGTCGCCGACGACAACGCCGACATGCGGGAATACCTGACCAACCTGCTGGAGACCCACGGCTATAAGGTCACCGCTGTCACCGACGGCCTGCAGGCGCTCGAGGCCATCCGCGTGCAGGTCCCCGACCTGGTCATCAGCGACGTCATGATGCCCGGGCTCGACGGTCTGCAGATGCTCGCAGCGCTGCGGAAGGACCCGCGCACCGGTGCCCTGCCCGTGCTGCTGCTGTCCGCTCGCGCGGGACAGGAAGCCTCGATCGAAGGCTTGCTGGCCGGCGCCGACGACTACCTCGTCAAACCCTTTTCCGCCGCGGAGCTTCTCGCTCGGGTGCGCGCCAACGTCGAGCTGGCACGGCTGCGTAACCATCAGGCCCGCTGGCGTAGCGCCCTGGTCGATTCGCTGCAGGAAGCGTTCTTTGTGTGCGACGAGCACGGTGCCGTGATCGAGATCAACACGGCCTTCACCGAGATCCTCGGCTACGGCCCCGAACAGCTGCCGTACCAACCCACCCACCCGTGGTGGCCGCACGCCGACACCGACCCCGAAGCCGACCGACAAGTCGAGACGGCGTTCGAGCAACTGAGCCAAACCCACGGCGCCTTCACCGTTCCCGTTACGCACCGCAATGGGCATCGACGGTGGGTCGCGGTCAACTTCAATCACGTCGACGACCCCGACTCCGGCCGACGCGTCATGGTCGGAACCTTTCGCGACGTCACGGCCGAGCACTACGCCGTGCAGCGCCAAGTTGCCTTGGCTGCGCTCAACCAGCAACTGGCTCAAGCTGATTCGCTGGAAGATGCGCTGCAGGGGGCCGCCGAGGAATTGCACGGGTTGTGGCGAGCTCGGCGCGTGCTGGCCGTGCGGTTCTCCAGCGACTCACTCGAAGAAGGCACGCCGGATCTGGTGTGCGCCGGCGAGCCGGCCGACTGGGCTCACCTGTCGCCGCGCCAGCGGCAGCTGATCGAATCGTTGCGTCATGCCGACATGCTCACCGCGGTCACCGAGGAAGCCGGCGCTGCGGGCATCGTGTTACAGCATCCCCGCGGAGTGCTGGTCGTCTGGATCGAATTGGCTGAGCGACGGCCGTTCACCCAGGAGGATCACACCCTGCTCGCGGTGCTCGCCGGACGGCTCGGTCAAGGTCTGCAGCGCGTCTACCAGTTGGACGAGCAGCGCGAAACTGCTGTGGCGCTGCAGCATGCGATGCTCGGCCCGGCGGCCCTGCCGGACGGCTTTGCGGTGCGGTACCACCCCGCGAGTCGACCGTTAGAGGTCGGCGGCGACTGGTACGACGTCGTCGATCTCGAGGACGGGCGCGTCGCGTTGATTGTCGGCGACTGTGTCGGCCACGGCCTGGCCGCCGCCACCGTGATGGGTCAGCTGCGCAGCGCCTGCCGCGCGCTGCTGCTCGAGCGGCCCAGTCCCGCAGCCGCGCTCGCGGGTCTGGACCGCTTCGCGGCGCGTCTGCCCGGCGCCCGGTGCACCACCGCATTCTGTGCGGTGCTCACCGTCGCCACCGGTGAACTGGTCTTCTCCAGCGCGGGCCATCCGCCGCCCATCATGGTGAACGCCGACGGCACGACCGTGATGCTGGAGGGCGGACATACACTTCCACTGGCGCTCCGGCCGGGCCAGACCCGGCCCGAGGCCCGCGTCACGATGCCTGCCCGCGCGTCGTTATTGCTCTACACCGACGGTCTGGTCGAACGCCGCGGCAGTTCGATCGATGACGGCATTGCCCGTGCCGCCGATCTCCTTCAGGACACCCGTGCGCTGGCGCTCGATGAGGTCGCGGACCGGCTGATGTCCCGACTCGAGCCCGAGGGCGGCTATCCGGACGACGTGGCCATGTTGCTTTACCGGCAGCCGGCTCCGCTAGAAATGACATTCGCCGCTGACGCCAACCAGTTGGCCCCGAGCCGAGCCTCCCTGCGCAACTGGCTGACCCAGGCGGGGGTCGGGTCCGATCAGATCCAGAGCGTCCTCATCGCCACCGGCGAAGCCGTCGCCAACGCAATCGAACACGGCCACCGCGACCGACCCCGGGGCATCGTGTCGGTGCGCGTGACCGCACTTGCCGACCGGCTACAAGTGACCGTGACCGACACCGGCAGCTGGAAGCCACCGCGCACTGTCGCCAACGTCAGTCGCGGCCGCGGAATCGTCCTCATGCGAGGCCTGATGGAGGACTTCACCATTCAGTCCAACGACGCCGGCACCACAGTTCACATGTACGCAAGGATCACCTAAATGGCCACACCACTCAACTTGAACACCGACCGTGACGCCGACGGGACGCCCCGCATCACCGCAGCTGGGGAGATCGATCTCAGCAACATCGACGTGTTCACCGAGGCGCTCGCAACGGCCAGCGCGGGCACCCGCGGCCCGATCACCGTCGATCTCGGCGCGGTGAAGTACGTGGACAGCGCCGGCATCAACGCGCTTTTCGACCACGCCGACCAGGTGGACCGTCTGCACGTCATCGTGCACCCACTCCTCGTTCGTGTCCTCACGATCAGCGGCCTCAGCGAGATCGCGACCGTCGAACCCGCCGCCACCGGTACGTGAAAAGCCGTCCAGACTAGGTTCGAGACGTGGCAATCGTCTATGACGAGGCGCTGCGCGCGCAGGTTCGGGAACATTTGGCGGGTCACGACCGTCGCGTCGTGACCGACCCGACGAAGCGGCACGCGGCAGTCGCGGTGGTGCTGGTCGACTCCGAGCCCGGGGAGGCCGGACGCGACGGCCGCATGGTCGACGTGTCGGGTGGCGCCGCGTTTCTGTTGTGCCGGAGGGCTTCTCGCCTCACTTCGCACGCGGCGCAGTGGGCGCTGCCGGGTGGCCGGGTGGACCCGGACGAGACCGCCGTCGACGCGGCGCTGCGCGAGTTGGATGAGGAGGTCGGCATCAGCCTGCCCGATCCGAACGTGCTGGGCCTACTCGACGACTACCCGACGCGGTCCGGTTACGTCATCACGCCGGTGGTTATCTGGGGCGGTGGACGGCTCGATCCGCGCCCGGCACCCGACGAGGTGGAGGCGGTCTACCGCGTGGGGTTACACGAATTGCTGCGCGACGATTCGCCGAGGTTCATCACCATCGCGGAAAGCCCGCGTCCGGTCGTGCAGATGCCGTTGGGAAATCACCTCATCCACGCGCCGACAGGTGCGGTGCTGCTGCAGCTGCGGTGGCTGTGCCTGGAAGGCCGCCACGACCCGGTCGATGAGTTCGAGCAACCGGTGTTCGCCTGGAAGTAGGTATAAGTCACAGGGGGGTGGTGCCACGCGATCGTCTCCCCGGCCGTCAGCTACGGGGTCTACGGTAAGGCCCTGTTGGACGTTGGAGAATCCATCAGCCCGATGGTCTAGACCAGCGCAACCGATGAGAGGAAGCCAATGCGAATCGCCAACCACGACAATCGCGCCGTCCTGGTGATCGGAGACGACGGAGCCGAGCGGGCCATCGATATCGCGACTGCATCCGGTGGCCGATTCGGTCCCGACCTCAGCACCGTCTACAACCAATGGGACGAACTGTGCAGCTGGGCAATCAGTTACGAAGGCGCGAATGCCAGTAGCTTCCCAGTCGACCGTGCGCTGCTGGGGGCTCCGTCTCCCCGCCCGCGCCAAGTGTTCGCGCTCGCGTTCAACTTTCACGAGCACGCAACGGAATCCGGCTTTGAGCCGCCCACGGCGCTCCCGCCGGTATTCACCAAGTTTGTCTCGAGCTTCGCCGGGCCCGATACCATCGTCGGCATTCCGGAAGGGGGAAACGTGGACTGGGAGGTCGAGCTGGTCGCCGTCATAGGCCGTGAGGCCGTCAACATCAGCGAAAGCGAGGTGTGGGATCATGTCGCGGGCCTGACGGTGGGACAGGACATTTCCGAGCGGATCACCCAACTAAGCGGTCCCACACCGCAATTCGGGCTCGGCAAGTCCTATCCCGGATTCTCGCCGCAGGGTCCTTGGCTGGTCACGCCGAACGAGCTGGCAAATCCTGACGATCTCGAACTGGGCTGCACCATCGACGGCGAGGAGATGCAGAAAGGGCGCACCAGCGCGCTGAGCTTCCCGATCCCCAAGCTCGTCGCAGCATTGTCCGCCAACGTCACGCTCTACCCGGGCGACGTCATCTTCACCGGAACCCCGGGCGGTGTCGGATTCGGGCGCACGCCCCAGCGTTTCCTCCGTCCGGGCGAGCAGCTGCGCAGCTGGATCACCGGGATCGGCGAACTGCACCAGACCTTCGTCGCCGCCGAGTGACCCTCATGACTGTTGACCCGTCCGCTGACCTCGTCGACGTCCACGCGCACGTCCTGCCCGACTGGTATGTTGCGGCCGCCAAAGCGGCCGGTCATGCCACGCCCGACGGGATGCCCGGCTGGCCGAGCTGGTCAGTTGGCGATCACCTGGACCTCATGGACCGCGTCGGCGTCGGAGTCTCGGTTTTGTCGATCTCCTCGCCCGGAGTGCATTTCGGCGACGACGCATCCGCGGCGGATCTTGCGGTCGAGGTCAACGACTTCATGGCGCATTTGAGTGCCGACCATCCGGACCGGTTCGAGTTTTTCGCGGCGCTACCACTGCTTCACGCCGGCCGTCGCCGTCGACCTGCTGGCCCGAAAGCTCGACACCGACTGGCCAACTGCAGATCCCGCTTCGTGGCGGCGGCTGACCGCCGAGAACACGCGGGCACTGTTATGGGAGCGGCAACAGCGTGATGGCCGCGCCCCATAACGCGCCCGCGTTGAGCCGGTTGGGGTGGAGCCGCAGCATTTCGGAGTAGAACACCTTGGCGGATTCCGATGACTGCAGGAGTCGCCGCGCGTCGGTCAGGTACCGCCGCGTCGCCTGGATCTGCGAGGGGTTGTCGAAGGCGTGGGGATCCTTGTGGCCGGCGATAACCGTTGCTGGCCGCAGTGCCTCGGCGGCGTCGAGGGCGGCCAGCCACTCGTCGATGCCGGCGACGCCACCGGACTCGGTGAGGTATGGGTGCACGCCGTTGTAGACGACGTCGCCCGCGACGAGCAGGCCCATCTCGGGAACGTGCAGCATCGTCGTGGCGTCGGTGTCGGTGTGACCGACCTCGACCGGAATGAGCGAGACATCGTCGAGCTCGAAACCACCCTCGTCGACAGTACTCACGTCCAGCTCTCCGGACGGAATCTGCCCGGGGAACACCCGATCCCAGAAGTCGGCGCGGAACTTCGGATCGTTCTGTGTCTCCATGAGTTTCGCGGTGCCCGCCGTCGCTCGCACGGTGACGCCGGGGAACCTGTGCAGCAAGGGAATTGCGCCGAACCAATGGTCCCCGTGACCGTGGGTGATGTAGATCTGTCGCAGTTCGCGTCCCGAGGCCGCCACCCAATCACCGACTTCGGATGCCTGCGCCGTGGTGAGCGGCGGATCGATGAGTATCGCGTCGTGTCGTCCCATGATCAATGTGGATGTGATCGGCGACCACATTCGCGTGCTGCCGTCAGGTAGCGGCCCCCGGCCCGATTGCGGGATCTGTTCTGTGACAAAGACTTTGTATTGCAGCGGCCGCCTCATGATGCCACCTCCAGTATCGCATCGGCGAAGTCGAGGATCATCGTCGCGACCGCCGCGGGGCACTCCACGTGCACCCAATGGCCGCCCGTGTCGATGACTTTGACTTCGGCTTGGTTGAAACGGGGGCTGATGGCATCGACGAGTTCCTCGGTCACGAACGCGTCGGCGCCGCCTCGGATGATCAGCACCGGGCCACGGAACGCGCTGGTCGCGGGCGCGTCACTCAGCCCGCCGTTCCAGACGCCGACGTAGTGCGCTATGACATCCTCCGCGACGGGGGAGCCGATTTCGACCAGACGGTCGAGCTGTTCCGCGGCGAGGTTCGGCGCCAGTTCGGTTCGCAGGCGGCGCTGCGCGTCGCGGTCGCCGCCGAGGGCACGGAACGGCGCAACCACCTCGTCGGGCAGCCGCGTACCGCCCAGCGGGACCGGGGTCAGCAGCACCAGACCACGCACGCGGTCCGGGTGTTGCGCGGCGACCAGCTCGGCGACCAGGGTGCCCATGCTCTGGCCGGCCACTATCATCGGCCCGTTGATGGCCTCAACGATGTCGCCGGCCTCGGCGGCCAGGGACTCCAGCGTCGTGTGGCGCCCGTCCGCGACCGATCCGCTGCGCGTGCCGAAGCCCGGCAGGTCGTAGCGCACGGCGGCGACCTCACCGCCCAGAAAGTCGACCAGACCTTCCCACACGGTCGCGTCGTCGAGGAAGCCGTGGATCAACAAGACGGTGGGCGCGCCGGCGGTGTACGCCAGGGTGCGTATGACGGGCAACTTGATGAGTGGCTTGGTCATGTCACGCCGCCGTCGTCGTGGAGCCCGACGGTGACCATTCGGGTGTGTCGATCGGGGAGTAGTCGGCGGCACGCTCGTCGAGCCGGTTGGCGCGCCGGGTGCCGAGTGATGCCACGAGCTCTTCGGGGAGTGGGGTGGTGAAGATGTTGTCCACCAAGGTGTATTCGGCGGCGAGCCGGCCGAACGCGCCCAACGCGCCGGTGTCGATGCGCCCGCGGGACAGATACAGGTCGTCGCGCACGTGGATGCGCTTCACCCGTCCCCACACCACGTGGTCCGGCAGCGGCGGCATCGGGATGATCCGGTCGACCACGCATTCGAACGAAATGGGGGCGCCGGCGATACGCGGAGCCGAAATAGTCTCGGACGGAGCCCTTTCCAACCCGAGCGCCTCGAACTCGTCGACATCTGAGCCGAATTCGAAGGCCGAGCGATGTACGGCGTCCGCCTGCCCGATCGTTGCGATGTTCACGACGAATTCGCCTGTGTCGCGGATGTTGACGAAGGTGTCCTTGAGGGTCACCCCGTCCGAGCGCGGCTGCAGCGTGATGGACAGGACCGGCGGAAACCGCCCGACGACGGTAAAGAACGATATCGGTGCGATATTGCCGACTCCGGTGGTTGAGCTGGTGCTGACCCAGGCGATGGCGCGGGGCAGCACGCTGCCGATGAGCAGCTTGTAGGCCGCGGTGGGGTCGAGGTCGGCGGTGTCGATGATCATTGCTGTCTCCTTAGCTGTCGGTTGTGGGTGTGGTCAATTCGCCAGCGGCCATGCGGCCTTCAGCGATTCGCTAGTTGTCGGTGCCGCCTGGATGGAGATGATCCGCCACCCCTGCGGCCCGCGCGCTATCTCGAAATGAGCCGCTAACCGCTCGATCTCGGTGCCGTCGCCACGACGACGTGACCAGATCACCTCGACCGCCGCGCCGTTGTCGTGATAGACGGTCACCTTCTGGTCGGGCACCGCTGTGTACGCGTAGCGCTCGCCTTGCAACCGGGCTTGCAGCTGGCGCAGCAGCTCCACCACGGCCGGCGCATCGGGAAACCGCCGGGTGCCCTGATCGTCCGCCCAGTGCAGGGGCGCACCCCAGTAGTCGAGGATGAACTCGGGCCCGCGCGCGATCGCGCCGGCGCCGACAGCGACCCAGGTCGGCAGGTAATCGTCGAAGAACCAGCGCGAAATCTCGTCGCGAACCGACGAGCCGCCGGCTGGCCCCGACAGCAGTGCCTCGGCGGTGTACCAAACGGGACCCACGTTGAGCCGGTCCGGGTACAGGGCGATCATCTGGTCGAAGTACTCACGCGGACTGGGCTTTTCCGCCAGCAGCCGGCGGGCGTTCAGCAGGTACTCGCGGGTCTCGGCGATGACGGACGGGTCATCGGGCAGCTCCTTGTTCTTGTGGCCGGCCACGACGGCCCGGGGCCGCAGTTCCGCGACCTTGTCGAGCGCGGCCAGCCACGCCTCGACTCCGCCGTGACCGCTTTCGAGCAGGTACTGGTGCACGCCGTTGTAGGCGACGTCGCCGGCGACCACCAGGCCGATGGACGGCACGTGCAGCACCGTGGTGTCGTCGGTGTCGGTGTGGCCGACCTCGACGGCCAGCAGCTGTTGTCCTTCCAGCTTGATGCCGTCGACGGGAATGGGCTGGTACACCACCGGGCTGGGGGGAATCTGGCCGGGGAAGTCGATGTCCCACATCTGGGCGCGGCCCTCGGTGGCCTGCTTGTGCATCACCGCGATGGTGCCTTCGGTCGCGTAGGCGACCGCGCCGGGAAAGCGTTGCAGGAGTTGGTCTGTGCCGAACCAGTGATCACCGTGCCCGTGGGTGGCGTACACGGCGACCAGGTTCTTGCCGAAGTTTTCGATCCAGTCGCCTACCTGGCGGATCTGCTCGCGGGTGAACGGCGGGTCGACCAGGACGGCGTCGTGGTCGCCGTAGATCAGCGTGGAGGAAATGGGTGAGGAGATGATCGGTCTGCCATCGGGCAGCGTCTGCTCGCGGTGGCGACGCAGTCCATCGTGGACCAGTACCTCGTAGTGCAGTTCAGACATGACGTATTCCTTTCGGGGTCAGTTGGTTTGGGGCTTGATGAGGTGCTCGATGAACCAGCCGATCGCGGCGCCGCTGGCGTCGGCGAAGCGCGCCACGTACGGGTCGAAGTGACCGCCGTCGATGGTGACCAGCTGCTTGGGCTGCAGCGCTGCTTCGTAGGCGCCCAGCGCAAGGTCGGTGAGGGTGATGGTGTCGTGCAGGGCCACGACCATCAGCAGCGGTGTGGGGGAGACCCGGGCGATCCAGGTGCCCGGCTCGTACATTCGCGCCGCGCGGGTGGAACGCAGCGTGACGACGTTGTCCCACACCCCCTCGGGGACCGGCTGGTTATAGAACGCGACGGCGTCGGGTGCGCGGTAGGAGGCCGGCACCGAGGGGTCGGCGCTGACTACGGCCTGGGTGGCCGGTGGCGCGCCGCGGAACTGCTGGCGTTCGTCGGAGGCGAAGGCCGCCTCGAGGGCGGTCACCTGGTCGGGCGCCACGCGTCGCTGGCTCTGCCGATACCCGCTGATGGTGGGCACCTGAGCCACCACCGCGCGCAGGCGCCGATCGGTGGCGCCCAACACGATCGCGTGTCCGCCGGCATAGCTGCTGCCCCACAGGCCGATTCGGTCGGCGTCTACGAGGGGCCGACTCTCCAGGAACGAGATCGCGCGGCGCCAGTCGGCGATCTGCACCCACGGGTCGATGTCGTGGCGCGGCGAGCCGTCGCTGGCCCCGAAGCCGCGGTGGTCGTGCACCAGGACCACAAAACCTGCGTCGGCGAACACGCGGGCGAATCGCCCGAGCCCGTGCTCCTTCACCCCGGCAAACCCGTGCGCCATGGTGATGGCCGGGTGTGGACCGGGCCCGTCGGGCGTGAACAACCAGCCCCGGAGGACCACGCCACCTTCGGCGGCGAATTCGACGTCCTGTCGCTGCACCATCTCGCTCCTTCTCGTATGTCCAAGCGGCACAACATCCACGATGTGCGCACTTCGTCCGAGGAGGAGAGACCGCAATAACCCTGGTGCTGGGAGGAACAGCCTTACGGCCGTGACCGCTGACACTCAGCAGTGCCATGGCTAGGACAGAACGGCGACGATCGAAACAGACTTTGGCGGCGGATACCGGGGGAAGCCGGTGCCGCGCAAATGAATTCGTGGCAGCCCTAAATCAGGGCGCCGGGCGGGCGGCTCCCGCCGTCATGTGCAAAGGGAAGGAGCGTCGCAGTCGTTACCGGGGCAATAAGTCGAGTGTGCGGCGTTGACCATGGTTCCGACGTCCAACAACGTGACGCCCCTCGCGTTCATGTGGGCGTGAATGTCGTCGGCAATCTGTTGTGGCGTCCAACCCCAACTGAGGTCATAGCAGATGAGGTGCGCCTCCCCGATGAGTGCCTCTTCCGAATTGGGCGGCCAAGTGAGGCCGACGGCGCGCAGTTGCGCGAGGTATGCGTCATCAGCGGGAGTGGTGGCAGTCGCAATCGCAGCGCTACCAACCAGGGCAGCGCCAGCGATCATCGGGATGGTAAGTCCGGCCAGCCAGCGAGGTGAGGGCATTCGACTCGCTTCCTTTCTTCTTGACGTTAGTAAGGCCGCCATCGCGGTCTTGCTGCACTCGCTCTACCACACAGCGATCGAAGTTTTGTTTGCCGGGTGCGTTGGCCGTCGCCCAGGCGCGAGATCACTACCGCGAGATCACTACAAGGATTCGTAGAGATAACGAAGAGGGCAACGCCCGAACCTTTTCTCAAACAAGCCACTCCGCCAAAGCGGAACGAGAAAAGGACCACCATGAAGACCATCAAGATCGCCACCATCGCCAAAGCCGCCACCATGGCCTTGGTCGTCGGTGCCCTCGCTCTGGGATCGGCCGACTCGGCCGAGGCCGCTTCGGGCACCATGTACGGCGACCCCACCGCCGCCGCCAAGTGGTGGCGCCACCAGCATTACGGCGACTGCGTCCTCCTGGCGACTGCCGACGTGGTCGGTCAGGTGACCGGTAAGGAGCCCTCGGAGCAGCAGATCATCAAGAAGGCCCAGAACACCCCCAGCGTCATGCACTCGGGCTCGATTTACATCAAGCCGGCGGACGTCAAGCACGACATGGGCACCTACACCGGCGACATCCCGACGCTGCTGGCCCAGTACGGCGTCAATTCGAAGCAGAGCGACAAGGACCACGCGTCGAAGACCGGGATCCCGGCGGGCATCGAGGGGATCGAGCAGGCACTGAGCGCCGGCCGCAAGGTGATCGTCAGCGTCAACGCCGAAATGATCTGGGGCCAGCCCATCGAGTCCAAGGACAAGGACGGCAACCCGGTCTCTGACCACTCGCTGGTGGTCACCGGTATCGACACGGCCAACAACATCGTGCACCTCAACGACAGCGGTACCGAAACGGGGAAGGACGAGCAGGTCCCGCTGGAGCTCTTCCTCAAGGCGTGGGAGACCAGCAACGAGCGGATCACCGTCACCACCTAAACCGGCAACTGGATGCGCGGCGCCACGGACCCAAGGAATATGTGTCGTTAGGCTCAGCTGGTGCCGGTTGACAGCAACGCCCTGGGTGAGTACCTCCGCGCCCGGCGGGGACAGGTCCGACCCGAAGATGTCGGGCTCGTCGCGGGTGCGCGGCGACGTGTTCGGGGCTTGCGCCGTGAGGAGCTGGCGACGCTGGCGGGTATCAGCGCCGAGTATTACCTGCGGCTGGAGCAGGGCCGCGACAAGAATCCCTCCGCGCAGATCCTCGACGCGCTGTCGCGGGCATTGCGGCTGGACATGAAGGCGAGCGAGTATCTGCACCAGCTGGCCAGTTCGGCGGGCAGCCGCCGGGTTCACGAGAGCGTAGAGGTAGCCGCCGACGGCACCGACGAGCTGATCGAGCAGTTCGCGATGCCGGCGATCGTGGCCAGCAGATGCCAAGATGTGCTGGCCGCGAATTCGCTCGCCCGTGCTCTGTCACCGGGTTTTTCACCCGGCCAGAACTTTTTACGCTGGCGGTTGCTGGAACCTGCGGCCCGCGACTTCTTTGTGGATTGGGACGAAGCGACCGACGTCGCCGTGAGTGGGTTGCGCGAGGCGGCCGGCAGCGATCCGGAAGATCCGCGCCTACGGTCGGTGATCGACGAATTATCCGCCGCCAGTGAGCGATTCCGTGAACTGTGGGCCCGTGCGGAGGTGGGATACCGGGTCGGCGTTATCCACATGCGTCATCCGAAGGTTGGTGACCTCTACTTGCACCGCAACAGGTTCAACATCCCGCACTCGGGTGGGCAGCATCTGCTGACTTATCGTGCCGAGCCCGGCAGCGAGTCGGCCGCGGCGTTGGACGCGCTGCGCGCGCACTGGGGGAATGGATGACCGCGCCGGAGTGTTGGCAAGCACCATGGCTGACCAAATAGAGCTGAGCCCCACGGACTGGGTGCGACTGCAGACCGAAAAAATCCTGAAACAAGGCACGACCGACGGCGTCGAGGTCTACGACCGGCCCATTGTCCTGATGACCGTTACCGGGGCGAAGTCCGGTAAGCAGCGGTATGTCCCCTTGATGCGCGTGGAAAACGACGGCCGCTACGCGATCGTCGCTTCGAAGGGCGGCGCGCCTGCACATCCTTCTTGGTATTTCAACCTGAAGGCTAATCCGGCGGTGACGCTGCAAGATGGCGATAAGGTCGTCGCGCTTACGGCACGCGAGATCGAGGGGACTGAGCGCGAGCATTGGTGGCGGCTCGCAGTCGAAGCCTTTCCCCCTTACGCCGAGTACCAGACCAAGACGGCACGGCAGATCCCGGTCCTCGTTCTGGAATAAGCTGTGGCAGTGAGGCATATGGCAACGATCGAACCGCGAGGCTGGTACGTCTCCCATGACGTCAAGTTCGCCGACGACGTAATGACGACCGTCGACCTCCCCGCCCGCCCCACGCGAGACCAGGCCGAAGCGATCCTGTTTCCGCTCGCTTTGGCCGAGCTCGAACGCTGGCGCGGCGGCGCCGCCGATATGCGGTTCACGTCCGTGGAGGTCGACGGCTCACCGGCCTGACCCGCCCAACTAGCCACTAGACTAGACGTCGGGCGTCACCGTGGGTTCTTTTCACCGGCTTCAACGGCAACGGGCAGCCTGTTCTCGGCCGGTGCCACCGGGCACGTCGCGTAGTCGGTGAACGAGCACGGCAAGTTGGACGCTCGGTTGAAGTCGAGCGTCACTATCCCGTCGGCGCCCGGCTCGGCGACCGAAAGCGACCTGGCGGCAGGGTATGTCGTCACGCCGCTGGTGGCGTCGGTGAACAGCACCTGCAAGCCACTGGCCTTCCCGCCGAACGCGACGAGCTGCAGAGCGATGCCGGCCAGTTCGAAGTCGATGACGCCAACGGCGCTGTGGTGATGCTCGAGTCCCTCGACGACGGCACCCGTCGTGATCGTCTTCGAGTGCTCAAACGGCGTGAACGTGCCGGCCACCCGCCACCGTTGGCTCGGCGCGTAGGTAGGAATGCCGTCATACGCCTGAAAGTGCGGAGACTTCGGGTCGTGCACGCGCAACGCGGCCGATCCGGTTCGGCGAATGACCTCGATGCGGCGATCCCCGTCGTCGACGATCAGCCCCGGCGCACCTTCGACTGGTTCGAGTTTGTCAATCCCGTCGACGCCCTGGACGTACACAGCATCCGCATCCGCTCGCCAACGACCGGGCAGGTCGGCGACGTCCTCGAATTCATCTGTGAGCCAACACAAGCCGGTGAGGCCGACCCAGCCGAGAGGGTCACCATAGTAGCGTTCGCGTTCACGGTGCCACCGGTTCCACGCTGCCTCGAAGTTTTCTGCTGCTGCATCTGCGGTGGTGGTCATGATTCACCGTACCACCGGATGGCAGTGCCTGACCAAGCTCGATTTCGGCACGAAAGCCTCTGTGTAGCAACCGCTTTAGGATCACGCCGCGGGATGGGTCGTCGTCCCGGAATGTGCTCACGCAGATCTGGGGTCATCGCAGGCGAACTTTGCCTATGATGCGGGGTGGAGGAGGCCGCGATGACCCGGTATGACCCCGATGTCCTTACCCATGGTCTGGACGTGATTTTCTGCGGCATCAATCCGGCTTCCACTGCGGTGGCCGACGGCCATAACTTCTCGAGCCCAAACAACCGGTTCTGGGCCGTACTTCATCTCGCCGGTTACACCGACACGCGGCTGCGACCCGACGACGAGCACCGGCTGCCGCACTATGGTTGCGGCATCACCGCGGTCGTGGCGCGGGCGACCCAGCGGGCCGGCGAAGTCTCGGCCGAAGAATTCAGGCAAGCTCGACCGGCGTTTGAAGCAAAGATCCGGCGATACGAGCCTCGAGTGGTGGCCTTCCTCGGAAAGCGCGCACTCTCGGCGATGGTCGGCACGTCCGACATCGGCTGGGGGTTATACTCGTCCGGGTTCGCCGGCACCGCAGCCTGGGTGCTTCCCAATCCGAGCGGCCTCAACAAGCGCTTCACGCTGGACGCTCTCGTACGCGCCTACTCCGAGCTGCGCACCGCCGTCCGCCCGCGGAGGCCGATGCCGAGTACTACGCTCGACTTCACGCCGGACGCACACACCGGTCATACAGAATGGAGGTGTCCATAAAACCGGGATGCTCCACTCCGAGAAAGGGAAACGCCGAATGGGAACGACGCAGTGCGACAAGCGGGACCGAGGGCGTGATGAGTGACGTGTCCGGGGGACCGGGCTGGTGGCAGGCTTCGGATCTCAAGTGGTACCCGCCGGAGCGCCACCCCCAGCACGCTGCATCGCTGCCACCGCCGCCCCCACCCGAGCCCAGTGCGCACGCCGATTCACCACCGCCATCCGCGCGTGGAGGCCAACTCGGCGACATTGAGCGCAATAGAATCCTCGACCAAGCAGTGAGCTCCCGTAACAGACCTGTGATTAGCGGTTCCCTTAATGGGGTCCTGGGTATTCACGAGCCCAAGATCACTATCAACCGCTCCACTTTCTCGGCCGAAATGTTATGGGGGAGGACCTTTGCAAGTCCGGGTATCGTTGTGCTTTTAGCGTTGCTCTCGTTCGTCACATGCGGCTTCTTTCTGCCGGTATGGCTTTATCTGACGTTGCGTCCCAACCGCTACGCGCAGACAGTATTTATCGACGAATACGGACTTCAGCACTGGGGAACCGCCCCGATCTCCCTAGGCCAGCGCGTCGTATCGCTCTTGGTGCTGATTGGGATCATTTGGTGGATCATATGGTTGGTCAACATGTGGAATTCGGTGCAGACGCACTACTGACCGCGCCGGGTGTGCTTCCACCGATCAGGAACCGGTTGGAGGAGCGATGAATCGATTACGGGGAGACGAAATACATCGCTTAGGACGTAATAGGAGATAAGGGCAGTATCCGCTCTCCGGTGTGGACCGGCTCATCCCTACCAACGTTGGCTTGCTGGACAATCGAGACCACTTCAATCGGTTCTCGGTGCATGTCGGCAGCCACGTCGTTCCTGGCTTAGGACAGGCTTAGGACACGATCTGAGTCGGATGTCGGCGGCATGTCAGCCATCTGCGGTTTGTTCCGGTGGCGGGCCGTTCCGGTGGCTGGCGGGTCGAAATGTTCGCACTACTCCGGGCTCGTAGGGTGCAGCCGTGGCCTACCTAGCGCAAAGTCGCTGCCAAAGGAAGGCCGGGAGATCGCCACGCGGGACATATGACCGAATCGATGGAGTGCTTCTAGAAGTTGACGATGTGACAGATTTTCCAGCTGTTTTCTCTACCGTACGTATCTGTTTCGCCATTGTGGCTGCCGTTGGACCGGGTGCTGGTGATGCTGGCCGTGGCCTGGTCCCCGGTGACTTTGATGTTGCTCACCGAACTTGAGAGGGGCCCGATTTTATTGCGTGTGGAGAACAGGTCTTGGGGGAGCTGTGACGCGCTGCCGCTGCACATTAACGATTTCAGTCCCTCGAGGTCTCGATTGTTGAGATCGGCCGTCCAGGTTTGCACCAACGCGTTGATCTGGTCCTCGTCAGACTTCGCCGAGTGGGCGCCTTCATCGGAGTTGGCGAAGAGGATTTTGTACCCGAAGAAGCCACCTAGAGGGACGGGACAGCAGCGCGATCGCACCGATGACACCGATTGCGGCAGTGCTGAGAGCCGTAGATCCTCGCCGCGGCGCGAAGGCGCCGACCTCGAAGCGATGCGGTTGAGTTTTCGATCTCGCTAGTCTTAGTCGGCCGCCAGCAGATCGTGCAGGGCACCGGCCAGTGTGGGGTAGCGGAACTGAAACCTCATGCCTTCAAGCACCTTTGACGTCGCATGCCGGCCGGTAAGGCCCAAGGCCGGGTCGGTGCGAAGCAGCACGGCACCGAGCCGCAGGACCGCCGCGGGCGTGGGCAGCCCGGGGCGGTGCAGGTTCTTGCGCAGCGCGGCCATCAGCTCGGCGTTGCGCACGGGATTGGGTGTCGCCGCGACGAGTATGCCCGACGGAATCGCGAATTCCGGGTTGAATCCAAGGCAGGCCAGCACGATGTCGAGCCAATCGTCGACGTGGATCCAGGAGACCCATTGCCGACCGCTGGCGACCCGGCCGCCCAGGCCAAAACGGGCCAGTGAGACAAGTTTTTTCAGCGCAGGCGACCGCGGATCGAGCACGATCGCGGTGCGCAGAATGACACCGTGATCGGTGTTGGCGCCGTCGAAGGCCGCCTCCCACGGACGCGCCACCCCGGTCATCTGCGGAAGGCCGGGCTCCGGAAGGGGAGTGGATTCGGTGCACCGGGTTTCGCCGGCGTCCGACCAGATCGCCGTGGTGCTGGCCTGGACCCAGTGTGCGAGTGGACTACGCAACTCGTGACTGGCGCGTACCAGGGACCGGGTCGGTGTGACGCGGCTGCGAATCAGCTCGCTGATGTTCGACGGCGTTGGGCGGCAATCGACCAACTTACCGGCGAGGTTAATCACAGCGGTGTCTTGTTCGTCGAGCTCGCCGGCCCAATCCCCGACCGTCTCGCCGTCCCAGAACACCTGGCGCACATTGGCTTCGGGGTCGGGCCGTCGGGTCAATACGACGGCGTCGCACTTTCCGGCGAGGCTGGTGACGAGGCGTTTGCCGAGCGCGCCGGTGCCGCCGGCGATCACTACCTTCGAAGTCACCCTCTCAGGACCGCGGTGAGGACCCCGATGCGCCCGGCGTCGGCTTCGCGTCACACCGCGGTGGTGGCCAATTCGAACTTCACCCCGGGGATCGTCTCTTTGACGAACGGGTTGCCGGTCCACCAGGTGATGCGGCACACCCGGCGGGTGATCAGCCAGCCGGCCGGGGTGCGCCGCAGGGCGTCGTCATACCAGCCGGTGCCTTCCCAGAGCGGGTTGCCGCCGACCGCCGCGCGCACCAGGCGCCAGCCGCCGTTGCAGAAGCTGTGTGCGCGGTCGCCGTCGACATGGATCACATGGGTCGACATTGTGTGCTGAGTGGAATCGAAGGGGTCGTGAAACGCCGCGAAATCAGATTTGAACTGTTCGCGATCGGTCCAGTGCGAAGTCGCACCGTAGTCGGCATCCACATCGGCGGCGAAGATCCGGTCGAATAATTCCCAGCGCTGGCTGTCGACCGCCAGCCCGTAGAGATTCATCAGTTGCGTGATCGCTACGACGTCGCTGTCGTTCATGGTCCTCCCAAGGTGGGGTAGCCGATATCAGCATATTTACATGCCGCTCGCTGTTAGGTAGCGTCCGCCTGGGGGGAGGAAATCGGGTAAAACGCCGCATCACGGTTGTCCGCCGTGTCGCGACGTGTCATGGGCTCGCTTGACTTCGCTTGTCTTAGAGTGTCGTTCGCCGCGAAACCCATAGGATGCAAATGGACCTGGACCGCATCGCCCACCCGATACGACTCGCCAGAGGATCCCACCGGCCAGGATCGGGCCAAGGGTGTGCCATGAACGCAATTTCATTCGTTAACGGCGACACGGAGATCACCGACTTCCCGGCGACGTCGGCCCGCCCGCTGGCGTCGTTCGTTCAGGTGTGCAACGACCTGCTCGCCGGACCAGATGGCTACCTGTCCCCGGAAGACGCCATTGTGGTGCTCGACTTGGGTTGGCTGACGGTGGGCACCGCCGATGTCGCCGACGCTGTCATTCACACCTGGGTGACCAAATTGCTGATCAGCCCATTCTGGGGCGTCGTCCGCTACGCCGGGGACGCTGCGGCCGAAGCGATCTCCGAGATCGCCGAACTGCATCGCACGCTCGTGCCCGGCGACACGCCGCCGATCGCCGCCTGGGACAGCGCCGCCCGCGCCGCCCGCGCGATCGGCGACAGCTCCGAGGGCGCCGAACGGTATGCGGTCCGGACCGCTTACCAATCGACCGCACTCATCGACACCGACGACTGGGACACGCTCGATGCCGTGACCGGCAATGCGCTGAAGTCCCACAGATTGGCAACCGGTGACGACGGCGCCGCCCGGATTCTGGAGGTCACCCGCAACGCGATCCGCTCATGGCGTCTCCTCGCCGGGCTCAGCGTTGTGGACCACATCCTGCTATCGGTCGCCAAAGCCGCGCAGCCCAAAGGGTCGGCGGCGTAAGCGGCGGCAATCAGCTCTGGCGGTGACCATCGCGTCGCAGCCGCACCGCTCGCCCGGTCGCCGTTGCCAACGCCAGCACCGCCAACACCGCGAGAATCATCGCGGACCACCGCGCAGACCCGACAATGCTCAAGAGCAGTGGCAGGCCGAACCCGAGGTAGGCCACCGTGTAGAACGCCCCGGTGAGCGCACCCCGGACGCGTTGCGGCGCTGCGGCTTCCAGATCGATCAGGCCCTCGCGGAGCAAAAGGCCGGACGCGCAGCCCAGAACCAGCAGCAGCGACAGGCCCAGCTCGAGTGTCATCGGTGCCGGTGTCGCCGCGGTGACGGCGTAGCCGAGCGCGGCCAGCAGTGCACCGATGGTGCCGGCTTGCGGCCCCCACCGGCGCGCGCGGGCGATCAGTTGAATGACCGCGCTGGCGCCGTTGGCGATCAGCGTGGCGATGCCGGCTGCCATGGGGGCCGCGAGACCGGTGTGCACGCGGGTCGGGATGGTGACGAAAGCAAGTGTCGCCGAGGCGAATACCCACGGCGCCAGCGGCATCGCCCAACTCAACGCCCGCGCGCTTCTCCGCCCGGCCGGCAGCGACCGTTCAAAAGCCCCCGCTGTTCCCGGTTCGGTCACTGCGGTGCGCTGCGCGGCGACCACGGCGACAACCGTCGCCAGCACGACGATGGCGGCGGCGATGCCGAACGACAGCGCAACGCCGGAATGTGCGGCCGAGGCGATCGCCCCCGAAACGAACGGGCCGACAGCGAAACCTGCCGTCAACACCGCTCCGGCGATGGCTGCACCGGCCGCGCCTTTCAGATCGGAGGCCCACGCGGTGCAGGAGCTGATCGCAAAACCCACACCGACCCCGACGATCAACCGCCCCACCAGCAACACCGCCGAATCCTGCGAGAGCAGCATCGCCACCGTGCCGGCCAGCGCAATCGCCGACCCGGCCCACGCCATCCACTGACGCCCCAGCACATCCGAGGCACGCCCGCCGATCAGCAGGCCAGGCAGCAGGCCCACCGCGTAGATGCCGAAGATAGCGTCGAGCGTGGACGCGCCCAGGTGTCGGTGATCGCTGATCGCGGGCATCAACCCGGCGAAGTGGTTGGCTGCCCATCCCGTTGCCAGCAGAACAGCCAATACGCCGGCGAACAACGGCCAAGTCGCCTCGGACCGGTCCGCATCGACCACTGCCGATCGCGGCCGAGGTCTGAGCTCGGTTGCGACATCCGACCAGTTCACTGACGTCCTCCCCAGGATCTCCGCGGCGGCCGACGCCGCCGGTGCAAAGACAAAGCCGCCCGGGGAGTTATTCCCGACGGCCCCCAAGACCATTCACGCAAGGGGAGCCGACATCGATGACGAGCTTGCCCAACGTCTCTCGTGCGGCCAGACGAGTGAGCGCAGCGGGAACGTCATCGAACGAAACCCGTTCGACGACAAAGTCTTTGAGTGCGCCTGTGCTGACCAGTTCCGTCAGGCTACCCAGGATGCCCTCGAGGTGTTTGCGCGAGTAGCCGGCCGCGATGACCCCGACCAGCGATGTGTTCGTCACCACCATCATCGGGACATCGACTTCTGCCCATGTCCCGCTTGCGAAGCCGACGGCCAGATGCCGACCGCCGTGTGCGAGGGCGCCCATCGCGCCGGTGCCCTGTGCCCCGCCGACCGGGTCGAAGATCATGTCAATCCCGTGCCCGCCGGTGACCTCGCGCAGCGCCTGAGCGAGTGGCTTCCCGTCGCTGCCGACGCCGCCTCCAGCGATGAGCACGTGATGGGCGCCGAAGGAGCGGCAGAACTGCTCACGGCGTTCGTCGCCGACGACGGCAACGACCTCTGCGCCCAAGGCCTTGCCCAACTGAACCGCGGCGGTGCCGCTTCCGCCCGCAGCGCCCAGCACCGCGAGTCGTTGACCGGCTTGGATCCGGCCGCGATCGACGAGGGCAATCCAGGCCGTCATGTTGGGAATCCAGAACCCCGCGGCGCCGCAGTCGTCCAGCCCCGCAATCGCGGGAAAGATCAGCGCGGCATCGGCGAGTGTTTCGTCGGCGAACGATCCGTTGCCATTCATGAAGTCGCTGATGCCCATAACCCGGGTTCCGACGGCAAGGTCGACCCCCGGTCCGGCGGCGGTGACGGTACCGGCCAGCTCCTGGCCCGGGGTAAACGGCACGGGCGGCGTCAGCGGGTAGGTCGCGCGACACATCAGCACGTCGGGCAGTCCGATCCCCGCCGCGGCCACTTTGATCCGCACCTGACCGGGCCCGGGCACGGGCAGATCTCGGTGCACGAGTCGCAACACATCGGCCGGTTCGCCCGCCGTATGGACTTGCCATCCCCGCACGGCGCCAGCCTAGGCGAGCGGTTTGCTGGGATCGAAGGTCTACCACGATCTGTAACGATGGGGTGATGGCGGATAGCTGCGCGGAATGCGGTTTCACCTACCACCTGGGTGCGGCCGAGGCGGCGGGGGCGGCCATTCGAGAGCGGATCGCGCAGGTCGCGGCGATCCTGCGAGAACGTGATGCCGATGTGCGGTCCCGGCCGCGCCCAGAGGTGTGGTCGGCGCTGGAGTACGGATGCCATCTGCGGGACATGCTGCTGGTGCAGCGGGAGCGGGTGCTTGCGGCCCGGCGGGTGGATCGGCCGGACTGCGCCCCGATGGGGCGTGAGGAGCGCGTCGTGCACGACGGGTATGCCGAGCAGGAGCCCGCCGATGTGGCTCGTCAGCTCACCGACGCCGCAGAGCTGTTCGGCAATGTCCTCGCTCGGTTGGCCGCCGACGACTGGGATCGGACCGTCGTCTACCACTACCCGGAAACCAGCCAGCGGTCGTTGCGGTGGCTCGCGGTGCACGCCGTGCACGAGGCGCAGCACCACCTCCTCGACATTCGCCGCCAGTTGTGATCGGGTTGCGCGGCGACGCGATAACGGCGCCAGCGAACCATGACGGGCCCGGCTGGTGTTTGAAATCAAGCGCTTTGGTGTACGTATAGCTCTGGGTCGATGCAGGAAGGCAAACGATGAAACGAATTGCAATTGCCACGGTCGCGGCAACAGGGGCTGCCACGCTGCTGTTCAGCGGATGTTCCGCCTCACAGATCGTCAACACCGGCGGCGACACGAAATGCAAGGATTTCACCACGCAGGACGAGAAGAAGCAGAGCGACGAGGTCAGCAAGATGCTCAAGGACAAAACCGGCAAAGAACCCAGCAGTCTGGAGATATCGGCGTCGCGGGCGTCGGCGCAGATCTACTGCCAAACGGTGGGCACGCCGGACAGCAAGATCTCGGACGCGCCGCACGGCTGACGGCGACGCCTACCGCCTACATCTGCGCCCAGACGATCTTCGTTTGCAGGTAGGTCTCGAGACCCGCTTTGCCGGACTCGTAGCCCCAACCGGACTGCTTGTATCCGCCAAAGGGCATCGAGTGGTCGAACTGCATCTGGCAGTTCAGCCCGACGGTTCCGGCCTTCAGCCGCTTGGCTATCCGGTGGGCGCGGCCAAGGTTGCGGGTCCAGGCGGTGGCGGCCAATCCGTAGGTGCTGTCGTTGGCCAACGCGACCGCTTCGTTCTCATCGTCGAACGGGATGACCGCGACCACGGGCCCGAAGATCTCCTCCTGGAACAGCCTGCTCGTGGAGGCGACGTTGGTGAGCACGGTGGGGTGAACGAAGTAGCCCTTACGGTCCAGCCGGTGCCCGCCGGTCACGACCTCGACGCCGTCGGACTTGCCCTGGTCGAGGTAACCCATGACACGGGTGAGCTGCTTCTGGCTGATCAGCGGGCCGATCAAGCTGCCCTCGTCCTTGGGGCCGCCCTGCGGCAGCCCGTTCGCGACATTCGCCAGTTGCTCCACGAACTGCTCGTAGACGCCGCGCTGGACGAAGATTCGCGATCCGCAGACACACGCCTGGCCGGAGTGAATGAAGGTGCCGAAGGCTGCCATCGGGACCGCCTTCGACAGGTCGGCGTCGTCGAAGACCACCACGGGCGACTTGCCGCCTAGCTCCAGCGTCACCTTCTTCAGGTTGCTGTCGCCCGCCGCGTGCACGATCGCCCTGCCGACTTCGGTCGATCCGGTGAAGGCGACCTTCTCGACGTCGGGGTGCGCGGTGATCGCCGCACCCGCGGTGTGTCCGTAGCCCAACAGTAGGTTGGCCACCCCTTCGGGCACCCCGGCCTCGTGCAGGATGTTGTCCAAGACCAGGGCCGACAGCGGAGTTTCCTCGGCGGGCTTTACGACGCTGCTGCAGCCCGCCGCCAGCGACGGCGCGAGCTTGGCGCAGAAATTGAAGACCGGCCCGTTCCAGGGAAATATCAGCCCGACCACTCCGTAGGGTTCCTTGAGCGTGTAGGCGTGCTGATGCGAGTCGATGCCGGTGAGACCGCCGGTGTGCACGTCCGCCGCGATGCCCTCGATCTTGGTGCACCAGCCGGCGTAGTAACGGAAAAACTCGGAACCGACTGTGACGGTGCCCTGCGCCTGCAGCGGGGTCATGCCGGCGTTGAGCGATTCCAGCTCGGCCAGCAGGTCGGCGTTCTGGTCGATCAGCTCGCCGACACGCCAGAGAATTTTGGCCCGCTCGCTGGGCGGCTTATCCCGCCAGACGCCCGATTCGGAGGATGCCTTCGCACGTGCGACCGCGTCGTTGACGGCCTGTTCGCCGCAGTCGTTGAATTCGGTGATCTGCTCCTCGGTGGCGGGATCGACAACCGAAATCACCTCACCGGTGCCGGGTCGTTCCCGGATCTCGTCGAGCACAGTCTGCAGCGACATTGCTATCCCCTCTCGCGCCCCTACGATGCGCAAGTTACGCGCTTAACCTAGAGATGTCCAGCGTCCGATTTCACGGCTACGTCGAGGCGCGCACGATCAGGCTGGCGATGTCCGACGGCTCAGGAGGCGGCGGGGCGGGGTAGCCCAGCTCGGTGAGGACGGCGGCGATCGCGGCGTCGGCGACGGCGGTCGGGTTGAACTCCACCGTGGTCAGCGGGGGAGAGCTCAGCGCTGCCATCGGGGTGGCGTCGACGCCTATCACGGCCAGGTCGTCCGGGCAGCGCAAGCCCGCTTCGCGGATGCCGTACAGGACCAGGCACGCTATCTCGTCGCTTTGGGCACACACCGCGGTGACGCCGTCGTGTACCCAGCTGGTCACCACCTGCGCGGCATTGTCCTGGGTCACCTCCGCAATGCGGATGGGCGGAAGATCGCGGGCCTGCGTCGCGCCGGCGATCCCTTCGAGCCAAAAATCGCCCAGGGCGCGCCATCGGGCGATCCCGGTGTGGGCGTACGCGATCTGTCGGTGACCACGTGCGACCAGGTGCTCGACTCGTAGCTCGCCGACCGAGAGGTGCGGATTCCCGAGTGCGGGCAGTGTCCCGATCTCGATGTGCGGTATGGCAGCGTCCTGCACGGCGCGCAGGACATCTCCGCCCATCGGGAACAGGCTGGTGACCGCCACCGGGTCAAGGTTTTCGACCGCGTCGATGACGTGCTGATCGTCCTCGGTCTCGAAGATCTGTACCTGCAGCAGGCCCACGCGCGCCAGCTCCGAGGTCATCCGGCTACCGGCCTGCATCGGCATCTCGCCCACCGCCACCCGCGGCACCACATACAAAACGACGCCGCTCTTACCGCGGGCGAGGTTCCGCGCGGCGAGATTGGGCCGATAGCCCAGCTGTTCGGCGGCGCGATAGACCGCCTCCCGAGTGCGCGGCGAGATCTTTCTGCCTTCGGCGTTGTTCAGTACGTAGCTGACCGTCGCGGTCGATACGCCCACCAGTCGGGCCACATCGGCGTTGGTGGGCCGCGCGAGTTTGTGCACGCGCGACGCGTCACCCTCAGGACCGGTCATGCCCCATGGTGGCACGGCGGCTACCGGATCGGCAGGCCGGTCAGCGCCCGCGAGATCACCAGGCGCTGGATCTCGCTGGTCCCCTCGAAGATGGTGAAGATCTTCGCGTCGCGGTGCATCCTCTCCACCGGGTAGTCGCGGGTGTACCCGTTGCCGCCCAGGATCTGGATGGCTTCGTCCGTGACATAGACCGCGGTCTCGCTTGCCACCAGCTTGGCCATCGAGCCCTCCGCCGAGTCGAAGCTCTGGTTGTTGCGTGCCATCCAACCGGCCCGCCACACCAGCAGGCGGGCGGCGTCGATGCGGCTCTTCATGTCGGCCAGCTTGAACGCGACCGCCTGGAATTCACCGATCTTGCGGCCGAATTGCTCGCGCTGGCTGGCGTATTCGAGGGCGTATTCGTAGGCGGCCCGTGCCACGCCGACGGCCATCGCGCCCACGGTGGGGCGGGTGCGCTCGAAGGTCTTCATCGCCGCCTGCCCACCCGTGGAGGTACCGGACTTCACCCGAGCGATCCGCGCCTCGAACTTCTCCCGGCCGCCCAGGATCATGTCGTCGGACAGGCGGACGTTGTCGAGCACCACCTCCGCGGTGTGCGAAGCGCGGATCCCGTGCTTCTTGAATTTCTGGCCCTGAGAAAAACCTTCGGTGTCCGGCGGGATGACGAAGGTGGCCTGGCCGCGGGCGCCGAGTTCGGGGTAGACCGACGCCACCACGATGTGCACGGTCGCGATACCGCCGTTGGTTGCCCAGGTCTTGGTGCCGTCGAGAACCCACTCGTCGGACGCCTCGTCGTAGCGCGCACGAGTGCGGATGGCGCCGACGTCAGAGCCCGCGTCGGGCTCCGATGAGCAGAACGCACCCAGCTTGGGGTCGCCGGGCGTACCGAACATGTCGGGCAGCCAGCGGCCGATCTGTTCGGGAGTTCCGTTGCCCACCAACGCCGCCGCGGCCAGCCCGGTGGCCATGATGGACAGCGCGATGCCGGCGTCACCCCAGAACATCTCCTCGAACGCGGTGAGCATGCCCAGCCCCGACGGCTCGGCCGCCTGTTGCGCGAAGAAGTCAGCGGAGTAGAGCCCCACTTTGGCGGCCTCTTGGATCACGGGCCACGGAGTTTCCTCGCGTTCATCCCATTCGGCCGCGGCGGGGCGGATGACCTCGGCCGCGAACTCGTGCACCCAGTCGCGGACCTCGATCACGTCGTCGCTCAGTTGCATTGAGAATGTCACTGCTTTACTCCTGAAATAAGTTGCTGGTCAACGATTTTCGGATTCTTGCCGATCGTGTACTGGGCGAGGACGCTGACGGTCTGGTTGACCCACGCCTCGAAGTAACGGTCGTCGTCGATGTTGCCGGGCGATCGGCCGGTCAGCGCCTGCAGCGTCGCGGCGTAGGACAGCGACCCGATGAAGACGGCGGCGAGCGCCTCGGGATCGGGGATGGCTGTGCGGCCGGAACGATTGGACGCGGCCAGTTCGTCGGCAAACCGCTGATAGGCGTTGTCGGTGATGACCTGCCACGTCTTCTCGCCCAGATCGCCGAGCACATCGGGTTCGCGCAGCATGACCTTGAGCAGATCTTCGCTCTGGCGCAGGTTGTTCCAGATCAGCTGCCCAGCCGTGCGCACCGCGTGCTCGACGCCGGCCGGCCGCCCGGCGTCGTATTCCTCCCGCGCGGCGACGATGCTGTCGATCCGGTGCGCAACCGCGGCCTCCAGCAGTTCGCGCTTGGAGCCAAAGTGTTTGTAGAGCGCGCCCGACCCCGGCGCCAGGCCGGAAGCCCGCTGGATGTCGGCCACCGACGTCGCCGCGTACCCCTTTTCGCCAAAGAGCTGCAGCGCTGCGGCCAGGAGCCGATCACGTCCCGAGGGAGCCATGGTGAGAGAGTACTCACTCACCGCTGCCGGGGGCTATCGAATGTGATCAATCGCTCAGGATCAGATCGCCGGGTAGCTCGTCGCCGCGCAGGGCTGCGGCCAGCAGTTCGCCGAGCAGGGGCCCGAACTTCATCAGGTTGTTGCCGACGAACGCGACGATGCGGCCTCGGCCTGCCACCGTCCAGCCGTCGCCGCCGGCGTCGAGCCACGGGGCCCGAACCGTGACACAGTCCACCCGGCCCACCGGCGAAAGCGACGGGAACAACGCGTGCACGGTCGCGGGGTCTGCCACCGGCTGCCCGAAGGCCCAGCGCCCGGTGCTGCCGAGCGGCAACCCGTAGCCTTCGGGCGCGGACAGGCACGCGGCGCCGATGCATGCGTCTTTTGCGGCGCCCTCGTAGGTGAAGCGAGTGTGCGGGGCGAATTCGATGTCGAGCGGGCCGAAGAGCGCCGGCGTTTCGACCCCGGCGCAGATGAGCACGCGATCGCCTCGCACCACGGCACCGTCCGCCAGTGTCGTCGAGCCGTCGTCGTCGACCGAAACGACCGCACCGCGCCGAATGTCGACCCGCTGCGATAACGCGACGAGTGCGCGTCTGATGCGCAGGCTGCCGCCGAGCGGGTCGAAAACTCCCGCTTCCCAAGGCGCGACCAGGAATGGGATCCGTGCGCTGATCTGCGACCGATCGAGCGAGGAGAACTCGGCGCCGGCGTCCGTCATCGCCGCGGCGGTGTCATCCTGGGCGCCGGCGGCGATAAAGCCCTCGGAGCCAAGCAGCCGCCCCACGCCGAATTCGGCTTCCCAGCGCCGCCAGCCGACCCGGGCCCGCAGCGCGAGCCCGCATAACGCCGGGCGCCGGTGCGCGATGCGGAAGATCCGCGCCAGTCCCTTCGACTGCTCGGCGAACGGCTCACCGCGCTCGAAAACAATCGCGTGCTCCCCGCGCCGCGAGAGCTCGTAGGCGGCCGCGAGCCCGCATATCCCCGCGCCGACGATGACGATCAAGTTAGAAGAACATCCCTGCGTACGGTGCGTCGTGCACCCCGAACAGCCGATCGGCCTCGACGAGCGCCGCCGGATCGTCGGCCTGCGCCAGTCCGGCGACGGCGAGACTGCGCCAGGTCGTCCCGCCGAGCAGAACGGCGCCCAGGCCCTCGATACCGATGCGAAGGTCCGGGCGCCGGTCGGTCAGTGTGGCACCGCCGGGCGTGAGGGCGAAGCCGGCCGAATTGTTCGGCAAGAGAGGGTCATTGACCGCGATGATGACGGCGCTGCCTCCCACGTACTGCCGTGCCGACAGCGCCTTGTGAGCGTCGATGACGCGCAGCCACGTTTCGTCGTGCACGGCGGTCACCCGCACGGCCCGTCGATCGAGAAGCAGCCAGGGCAGCGGATCGTCGACCGGCAGCATCCAGAACACCACCCGATCAACGAGATCCAGCCCGAGCAGGAAGCGCAGCAGCCCGAGATAGGCCTGGATCGTGGGCGCGAAGAAATCCTCGACCACGATGGTGCGCTGATCGCCGATGAACCACTTGTCGGTGTCGACGGGGCGGTACCGGGCGAATCCCGACTCGGACCCCCGTTCGCCGTGCACCGCGACGTACGAAGGCCCAGGCGATGATTCGGTGCGTAACCGCAGGAACTGCCACCACGCCTCGGGGCGGTCGATGGTACCCGGGCGCGAGGGACGATTCGCGGCATAGATCCGGGGCAGCACATCCCATGTTTCGGCCTTATCCAGCAGTCGCACCCGACCGCCGGCCGCGACGTCGGGTCGTAGCGCCGCCCGTGCCGTCGCAACCTCGATGCTCTGGAATGAACTCGCCACCCCGTAGCCATAACGCTCATAGATCGTCGCCTCCGAGGCGCGCAACGTGGCGACCACCTCACCGCGTGCGGCGATGTCCTGCAGTTGATGACGCACCAGCTCGGTGGCGATCCCTTTTCGGGTGAACGAGGGCAGCACGCCGATGTGTGTCACGGCGGCGTGGCCGACGATCGCTCCGCCGGGAAGCGTCAGTCCGCTGCCGGTTGCGCCGGCGGTGCCGACCAGTTGTCCTTCGACAAATGCCCCGACGGTGCGACCGGGTTCGAGCAGCTTGGTGATCTGGCCCGGCTCCAGATTCGGCAGGTGTGGGAGCCCCACCATGGAGGTGTAAAACAGGTTGGCCGCGGCGATCAGGTCGTCCTCGCTGTAAAGAACACGGATCTCGGTGCTCATGTGGCCATCATGGCCGGTGCCGTTGGCTGCAGCCCGACCGCGTCAGTGTGGAGAGGCGATCGGGGCCGCTACCGGTGGTCCGGTCCACCGCGCCAGGGCGGCCACCCACCCCGACCGGTCGGCCGAATCGCCGGCCCAGGCGATGTAGCCGTCCGGCCGCACCAACACCGCTGGACCGCGATCGGCGCGCTCCGCCTGAACCAGCCCGGCCTCGTCGACCGGGTCGGCTCCGCGGTCACGAACGAAAACGAAGCCGGGCTCGCGTTGCCGCTCGGTGAGCCGGCCGTGCGTCAACGGAATCTGCGTCGCGCGGGTGCCGACCAGGGAACTCTCGCCGCTGCGGTGTGGATACCGCAGCGTTGTCGCTGCGAAGCTTCCGGCTACCGCGTCGCGCACGCGGGGAACGCGAAGCAGCCGGGGCGCCACCAGGTTTCGCAGCCGCCGCGCGATGCGCGGACGAAGCGTGATGCCACGCGCCATGAGACCGGACTGCAGCAGCACCCGCTTGCCGATCGGATGACGTTCGTCGTGGTAGCTGTCCAGCACGGCGTCCTCGGCGCCGGCGAGGACTGCGTCGATCTTCCACGCCAGGTTGGCCGCGTCCTGAATGCCGGTGTTCATGCCCTGCCCGCCCATCGGCGAGTGGACGTGCGCCGCGTCTCCGGCCAGAAACACCCGCCCGTGCCTATACTGCGCGACTTGTCTTTCATCGCAATGGAATCGGGACTTCCACCCCACTTCGAGCACTCCGAGGCCGGTGTCCATGGCTCGCGTCAGGGTGCCGGCCACCTCGTCCGGCCGCACGGGAGCACTGTCGGGCAGTTGGTTGTCGCGGTCCCACACCATCGCGCGATACCACGCGCCCCCGGAGTCACGGTCGTCGTGGCGCTGGTACGGGGCCAGAAAGGCGAACATGTCGCGTGTGCTGCCCAGCGTCAGGCCGTCGCCGGCCGGCCCGTGCGCCAGCTTGACATCGGCGAGCACGATGGACGACAAGATCGTCTTGCCGCCGAAGTCCGCGCCCACCAACGCGCGAACGGTGCTGTGCGCCCCGTCGGCGCCGATCACATACCGCGCTCGCCACCTGGCTGAGCTGGCTTGGGTGTCACCCCGCGTGGTCACGGTCACGCCGTGGGCGTCCTGGTCGAGTCCGATGACCTCGATGCCGCGCCGGATGTCGGCGCCCTGCGCGGCGGCGTAACCGGCCAACGCCCGATCGACATAGGTCTGCGGAGTGATCATCACGAATCGGTAGGGGGAATCGAGGTGCGTGAGGTCGATGCGTGCGCCGCCGAAAATCGTGACGCCCGGTGCGGTATGCGAGTGCGCGAGCAAATTGGCGGCGAGTCCGCGGGCGTCGAGAACCTCGAGTGTGCGGGCCATCGTGGCAAAGGCGCGGCTGGTCGGGTTGGGCGTGGGCCAGCGTTCCAGGATGGTGACGGACCGACCCGCCCGCGCCAGGTCACCGGCGGCGGTCAGCCCCGTCGGGCCGGCACCGACCACGAGCACATCGCAGCTGTGAGTGGTCATCGTGCCACCGCGTCCGGCTGCGGGTACCAGCGACGGATGTCGTCGGGGGTTGCCACGGCCGCGCGATTGAAGACGAAGCGGCAGCCGGGCTGGCTGATGTGTGCGGCATTGACGATCGACTCGAACAGCAGCGTGTTGGCGGCGACGAGTCGAACGCCGGCGCCGATGAGCACCGCGTCGTAGCGGTTGGCTTCCAGCCACTGACGGGCCTTGTCGGCGCCTGCCTGGCCGAAGGCGATGAGGCAGTTGTCGACGTGATAGCCGGCCGCGCGCAGCGCCGCCACGTTGTCGTCGTTGGCGGCGCGCAGTTTCTCCTTGGAAAGGCCCGGAAATTGGGCGAAGTCGGGTGAGGAGTAGTCGATCACATCGGGGTCGAGTCCGATCTGGATGGCCGTGACGGTCATGCCCGCCACCTCCTTTGTGTGGAGTTGTTGTGTCGATTTCAACAACTGTTGAACCCAACGGTAGACCCGGGCGCTGGCGGTGTCAACAATTGTTGAATACACTGCCCGGCATGCCCGCTAAGGCACGTGATGGACAGGCCACCCGATCGACGATCCTGGCCACCGCGCGGACGCAGTTCGGCAACCGCGGCTTTGAACGAACCACCATCCGCTCGATCGCATCGGCGGCCGGCGTCGATCCGGCGCTCGTCATGCACTACTTCGGCAGCAAGGCAGAACTTTTCGCCGCGGCCTCCCGATTCGACATCGCGTTTCCCGATCTCTCCGGCGTCGCACCCGACCGCATCGCCGATGTGCTGCTTCCGATGTTCGTCGCCGTCTGGGGACCCGAAGGACCGTTTCTCCCGCTACTGCGCGCGGCCGCGACCAACCGGGTCGCAGCGGATGCCCTGCTCGAGGTTTTCGTCGACCGGGTGGCCCCGGCGCTGGCCGCGGTCGTGCCCGATCGCGCCGCGGAGCGCGCCGCTCTGGTGGGGTCGCAAGTGCTTGGCCTGGCGGTGGCTCGCTACGTCCTGTGCATTCCGTCGCTCGCCGACATGGACGACGCCACCCTCATCGAGTGGCTGCGACCGGTGCTCGCCGACTACCTGACGGGCCCGGCGCCTGGAGGCGGTGTTCGATGATCGTCAGGGCACGCCCAGCCCAGCGAATGTTCTCCTCTTCGAAGGAAATTCCACGCAGCAGCGTCAAGTACGGACCCACCCGCTCGGCCTGGGCCAGGTATTCCTCTTCGCCGCGACCGTCGAGGATTCGGGCCCGAAACCGTTCGTAGCGTTGCAGTTTGGCTGTGGCCCAGTGCAGTCGTTCGACGATGAAGTCGCGGACGGCCTGCGCGTTGCCGGCATCGGCGGCCTGGACTTTGACCAGCAGCTCGTCGCGGATTACCGAGGGTTTCGGCGCCCTGGCCGTGAACTGCTGGATCGCTTCGCGGCCTGCCTCGGTCAGTGAGTACATGCGCTTGTTGGGCCGCCGTTCCTGGGGAACGACGCGCGCCTGCAGGAGTCCCTGTTTGGCCAGGCGGTCGAGCTCGCGATACAGCTGCTGCGGGGTGGCCATCCAGAAGTTCGCCGTCGCGGCATCAAAGCCTTTGGCCAGGTCGTACCCGGAGGACTCGCCCTCGAGGAGTGCGGCCAACACAGCGTCACGCAGCGACATCGGCCGATCATACAGCGATATGAATAATCAATAAAGTGATTAATCACCTATGGACATACAGCCGCGCACGTTCTAGCGTCGGACCCACTTACTCAACAAATTGACTACGTGAGGTGCCCTGTGTCTTCGATGCATCCCTTCCGCAAGGCAGTCGAGGAGCGTGACGAGGCGGCCATCCTGGCGATGCTTGCCGACACCGTGGTTTTCACCAGCCCGGTGGCGTTCGAGCCGTATGTCGGCAAGCCGATCACCGCGGCCCTCCTGCGCGGGGTGTTGCGGGTCTTTGAGGACTTTCGCTACATCCGCGAGATCGCGGACAGCAATGGCCGTGACCATGCGTTCGTGTTCGAAACGACCGTGTCCGGCAGGAAGCTCACCGGCTGCGATTTCCTGCACTTCGACGACGACGGTCTGATCGACGACTTCATGGTGATGGTGCGGCCGCTGACGGGTGCGACGGCGTTGTTGGAGGCGATGAGCACCCAGTTCGACCGGATCCAGCAGGAGGCCACCGAAATTGCCGCCGCACTGGCCAACAAGCTCGCCACCGCATAGGGGTTGATCATGCGGATCGGATTAGGCATCAACTACGCCGGCGGCTTCAAGGAGGTCGCCGCCGAGGTGGCCGACCTGGAGCGGGCCGGGCTGGACATTGTCTTTGTCGCCGAGGCGTATTCGTTCGACGCGGTGAGCGCGCTGGGCTATCTGGCGGCCAGCACGGAACGGGTTGAGCTGGCTTCGGGCATCCTGCAGCTTTACACCCGGACACCGACCCTGACCGCGATGACCGCGGCGGGACTCGACTACGTTTCCGACGGACGATTCACCCTCGGCCTGGGTGCCTCGGGCCCGCAGGTGATCGAGGGTTTCCACGGCGTGCCCTACGACGCCCCGATCGCGCGCACCCGCGAGGTCATCGAGATCTGCCGGCAGGTGTGGCGCCGCGAGACCGTGCAACACCAGGGCAAGTACTACACGATCCCGCTGCCCGCCGAGCGGGGCACCGGCCTGGGTAAACCGCTGAAACTCATCAATCAACCTGTCCGGGAACGCATTCCGATACTGGTGGCGGCGCTGGGACCCAAGAACGTCGAGCTGGCCGCCGAGATCGCCGAGGGTTGGCAACCGATCTTCTACCTGCCGGAGAAGGCGCGCGACGTGTGGGGCCAGGCCCTGGACGCCGGCCAAGCCAGGCGCGACCCCGCGTTGGGCCCGCTCGACGTGTACGCCGGCCCGGTCCTGGCCATCGGCGAAAACGTCGAGCCGCTGCGCGAATTCGTCAAGCCACACCTGGCGCTCTACATCGGCGGCATGGGCGCCAAGGGCAAGAACTTCTATCACACCCTGGCCACCCGATACGGCTACGGCCCCCAAGCCGACCGCATCCAAGAGCTTTACCTGTCCGGCGACAAGGCCGGGGCCGCCAAGGTGGTGCCCGACGAACTCGTGCGAGACGTCAACCTGATTGGCACGCCGGGGTTCGTCAAGGAACGTGTGGCGGCGTTCCGGGAGGCGGGCGTGACCAGCTTGAACGTGGCACCCATCGCGGAGACACCCGCCGAGCGGGTCAAGCTGATCGAGACGCTGCGCGAACTGACCGACTGAATCGCCCCCAAGCAACCGGGAGTGCGTCAGTTAAACGGCATTGAGCGCCAAGCGTAGAACTTGCCGTCCCCAATGTCGTGGACTCCGTAGTAGTCCCAGTAGAAGTCGTGGCAGACACTCCCGTCCCAGGGAACGGGTCGGCCCGCCGGATTCGGGTCGCCAGGGCACCACCTCTGGCAGCTGCTCGTCTTGCTCGGGCAGGCTGGATCGGCCTTGGCGGTATCTGCGGCCGGCCCCAGACTGACCAAACCCAAACCGCCCCAAACCAACAGGCTCGTTGCCAACCCCATTCCGGCTTTTCTAAGACTTGGAAATAGACTTGGAAATAGACTTGGAAATAGACTTGGAAATTAATATCGCGGTGTTTCGTTCATTTCGGCTCCTCGGTTGCAGTTGTGGGCCGTGGTGGCGACTCTGCTTGAGGCTGCCGCACATCGCTTGTGGGATCTTCGTGAAATTCCTGCGAAATTCTTGCGCTAAGAGTCCCCACCGGCGCACCGCAAACCCAGCGCCGTGCGGCGCTGGGTGAGGTGAATTACGTCAGCCGTGAGCATCCGCCAGTGCGTCGTTGAACGTCTTGCTCGGCCGCATCACCGCCGTGGTCTTCTCGCGGTCCGGCGCGTAGTAGCCGCCGATGTCCACCGCCTCGCCCTGGACCTCGGCGAGCTCGGCCACGATGGCGTCTTCGTTCTTCGTCAACGCTTCGGCCAGCGGCGCGAAGTGCTTGGCCAGCTTCTTGTCATCGGTCTGTGCGGCAAGCTCTTGCGCCCAGTAAAAGGCCAGATAGAACTGACTGCCCCGGTTGTCGAGCTCCCCGGTCTTGCGCGACGGGCTCTTGTTGTTGTCCAGCAGCTTGCCGATCGCGGAATCCAGGGTCTTGGCAAGGATCTGGGCCCGCTCGTTGCCGGTCTTGATGCCCAGGTCTTCCAGACTGGCGCCCAGCGCGAGGAACTCACCAAGCGAATCCCAGCGCAGGTGGTTCTCCTCCACCAATTGCTTGACGTGCTTGGGTGCCGAACCGCCCGCGCCCGTTTCGTACATTCCGCCACCGGCCATCAGCGGCACGATGGACAGCATCTTGGCGCTGGTGCCCAGCTCCAAGATGGGGAACAGGTCGGTGAGGTAGTCGCGCAGGATGTTGCCGGTCGCGGCGATGGTGTCCAGCCCGCGTATCAGACGCTCGAGCGTGTAACGCATGGAACGCACTTGCGACATGATCTGGATGTCGAGGCCGTCGGTGTCGTGATCCTTCAGGTAGGTATTGACCTTCTTGATCAGCTCGTTCTCGTGCGGCCGGTACCGATCCAGCCAGAACAGCACCGGCATGCCGGAGTTACGCGCACGGGTGACGGCCAGCTTGACCCAGTCGCGGATCGGCGCGTCCTTGACTATGCACATGCGCCAGATATCGCCGCCTTCAACGTTCTCGGTCAGCAGCACTTCGCCGGTGGCCAGGTCGACGATGTTGGCGACGCCGTCGTCGGGAATCTCGAACGTCTTGTCGTGCGAGCCGTACTCCTCCGCCTTTTGCGCCATCAGGCCGACGTTGGGCACGGTTCCCATGGTCCGCGGATCAAACTGGCCGTTGGTCTTGCAGAAGTTGATGACCTCTTGATAAATGCGGGAGAAGGTGGACTCCGGGTTGACGGCCTTGGTGTCCTTCAGCTTTCCGTCGGCGCCGTACATCTTGCCGCCCGCGCGGATCATCGCGGGCATCGAGGCGTCCACGATCACATCGCTCGGCGAATGGAAGTTGGAGATTCCCCTGGCCGAATCCACCATGGCCAGTTCGGGGCGGTGTTCGTGGCAGCGGTGCAGGTCTTCGATGATCTCGTCGCGCTGGGTTCCGGGCAGCGACTCGATCTTGCTGTAAAGATCGGACAGTCCGTTGTTGACGTTGACGCCCAACTCGTCGAACAGCTCCTGGTGCTTGGCGAAGGCGTCCTGGTAGAAGATCTTGACGGCGTGGCCGAAGACGATGGGGTGGCTGACCTTCATCATCGTCGCCTTGACGTGCAGGGAGAACATCACGCCGGTCTCGTACGCGTCCTCCATCTGCTCTTCGTAGAACTCGCACAAGGCCTTTTTGCTCATGAACATGCTGTCGATGACGTCGCCGTCGTCGAGGGAAACCTCGGGCTTGAGCACGATTGTGTTGCCGCTCTTGGTGACCAGCTCCATCTTCACGTTGCGCGCGCGGTCCAGCGTCATCGACTTCTCGCCGGCGTAGAAGTCGCCATGCCGCATGTGTGCGACATGGGTGCGCGAGGCCATCGACCACTCGCCCATGCTGTGCGGGTGCTTGCGGGCGTACTCCTTGACCGCCTTGGGTGCGCGGCGGTCCGAGTTGCCTTCGCGCAGTACCGGGTTCACCGCGCTGCCCAGGCATTTGGCGTAGCGCGCCCGGATCTCCTTTTCCCGGTCGGTCTTCGGGTCCGCCGGAAAATCCGGAAGCTTGTAGCCCTGGTCTTGCAGTTCCTTGATGGCGGACTTGAGCTGCGGCACCGAGGCGCTGATGTTGGGCAGCTTGATGATGTTGGCTTCGGGATGCTGGGTCAGCTCGCCGAGTTCGGCGAGGTTGTCCGGCACGCGCTGATCTTCGGTCAGGTCATCGGGAAACTCAGTGAGGATACGTCCGGCCAGCGAGATGTCACTGGACCTGACCTGGATGCCCGCCGGCTCGGCAAAGGCACGCACAACCGGCAGAAAGGCGTAGGTCGCCAACATCGGCGCCTCGTCGGTCAGCGTGTAGATGATGGTCGGCTGCTCGGCGCTCATAATTGATCTCCCGGCGTCTCTGTCCGTTGGGGCTCGGTGCGCTAACGGCTATCAGTATCGGTTCGGATGCGACGTTACTTGCCAAGATGGCAGCGGGGTACCGGGCCAGGCTTTGTATTCCCTAACCGCCCTTCCGTCGGGTTTTGTTCGCGAGGACTCCCAGAACCCAAGCCGCCAGTTCGCCGCGAAGTGTGCGTTGTGACGGCTATCGCGACGTCGCCAAAGCGTCAGAAGGCGTCCTCGGCAACCTCCATCAGGTCGGTGTCGACGTTCTCGACGACGGCGCGGGTTGCCGATATTGCCGGCAGGATGGTCTTGGCGAAGAACGACGCGGCGGCGAGCTTGCCGCGGTAGAAGGCATCGTCGGCACCCGCATCCAATGCGGCCGCGGCGATGTTGGCCTGCACGAGCAGCCGCCACCCGACGAGCAGGTCGCCGATGGCATGCAGGTAAGCCACCGAAACCAGCCCGATCTTGTACACCTCGGTCGGATTGTGTTCTGCGGCAAGCAGATATGCCGTGAGCGTGCCGGTCATCGCCTGCACGTCGGTCAGGGCGGTCTGCAGGAGTGCGCACTCGGCCTTGAACCGGTCGTCGGCGAGATTGTCGATGAACGAGGAGATCTCGCCGGCGACGTGGGCGAGGGCGACGCCGCGGTCACGCGCGACCTTGCGGAACACGAAGTCCAGCGACTGAATCGCGGTCGTGCCTTCGTAGAGCGAGTCGATTCTGCAGTCCCGGACGTACTGCTCGATGGGATAGTCCTTCAAAAACCCGGAACCGCCCAGGGTTTGCAGGCTTTCGTTGATCCACTGGAAGGACTTCTCGGATCCGATGCCCTTGACGAGCGGAAGCAGCATGTCGTGCACGCGCGCCGCCAAGTCGGCATCCACGCCGGGCACCAGCGCGACCCCAAAGTCGTAGCGGTACGCGGCGGCGTACATGTACAGCGCGCGCAGCCCCTCGGCGTAGGCCTTCTGCAGCATGAGGCTTCGCCGTACGTCCGGGTGGCGCGTGATCGGCACCCGGGGTGCGGTCTTGTCCGTCATCTGGGTCAGGTCGGAGCCCTGCACCCGCTGCTGCGCATAGTCGAGCGCGTGTAGATACGCGGTCGACAGCGTCCCAATGGACTTGATACCGACCATCATCCGCGCGTACTGGATGGCCTCGAACATCTGGGCAATGCCGTTGTGCACGTCGCCGACCAGGTACCCGACCGCGGGGATGTCGGTCGCGCCGAAGGTCAACTCGACAGTTGGGGACGACTTGATGCCCATCTTGTCTTCCAGCCCCGTCGCAAACACGCCGTTGCGACCCCGCAGCTCCAGCGTGTCCGGGTCAAACAGGAATTTCGGCACGTAGAACATGCTCAGGCCCTTTGTGCCGGGTCCCGCACCCTCCGGACGCGCCAGCACCAGGTGGAACAGGTTTTCCGCGGTGTCGCCGACGTCGCCGCCGGAGATGAACCGCTTCACACCCTCGATGTGCCAGGTGCCGTCCGGTTGGGCCACCGCCTTGGTGCGCCCGGCGCCGACGTCGGAACCCGCGTCGGGTTCGGTCAGCGCCATCGTGCACGCCCAGCCTCGCTCCAAGCCGATGCGCGCCCACTCCTTCTGCTGGTCGGTACCGGTGAGCGCGATCACCTGCGCCATGACCGGAGTGCTGTACCACTGGATGGCCGGGTTCGCGCAGATCATCATCTCGTTGACGGCCCAGGCCAGCGGGGACGGTGCCGGCATCCCACCGATCGCTTCGTCCATCCCCAGCCGCCACCATCCGGCCTCCTTGAAGGCGGTCACGGAGGGTCGAATCGCATCCGGCACATCGATCGTGTGCTCGCCCGGCAGGAACCGCGGCGGGTTGCGGTCGGCCTCGACGAACGAGTCCGCGATCGGTCCCTCGGACAGCCGCGCCACCTCGCGGAGAATCTCACCCACCGTCGCCGTGTCCAGATCACCGAAGGCGCCCGAATCGAGCACCGTGTCGAGTCCGAGAACCTCGAACAGGTTGAATTCCAGATCTCGCAAGTTCGATCGGTAATGGCCCATCGTTTGTCACCTCCACGCAGGTACTACAACGGCGCGTTTTTGCCCCCGTTGGCGGCGCCGCGTCAAGCATCCTCCCGCATCGTGGCCCCTACGTCCCGGTTTTTCGAATCACCACGGTTGCTCCAGCACTGCCTGACGCATTCGTTAATAGCGCTGGTGACGGGCCTCCACCTCGGCAAGTTCGGCGACGCCGGCGCTGCCTCGTTCGTCCGGTTGGGTATCGAACCAGGCGGCGAGGATCTCTTTTGCCAGATCGTCGGCGAGTGTGCGGTTGGAAAGGCACAACACATTGGCGTGGTTCCACACTCGGGCGCCCACGGCCTGCCCGGGGTCGCAGCACAGGGCGGCGCGGACGCCGGCGACCTTGTTCGCGGCAATGCTGATGCCGGTTCCGGTCCAGCAGAAGAACACACCTTGCTCGCAGTCACCGCGCGCAACGGCTTCGGCCGCGACCTCCGCGGAGGGCGCCCATGCGGTCTCGCAGCCCGACTCCACCGAGCCGAAAGGCACCACCTCGTGGCCGCGTTCCTGCAGCCACACGCGCACAGTGTTATGCACCGGATAGGGCTCGTCGGAGCACAGCGCAACCCGCACCCGACCAGTGTAAGTTTCCACCGCACTGCGAGTTCTTCGCCGATCTGGCGGGCCACAGAACGCGACTTGCACGCCAGCCGCGCGGCAACCTAGCGTCGAGGAACAGATATGGGCTAACCCGTCAGGCCGAGCAGCGCGACCGAGACGGCCAACCCCAGCCAGCTGACAACGATGATCAACCAGGCCGCCATTCCGATCTGCAGGCCGGTGCGCAGGCTGCCGATCCAGTTGCCCGACGCATCGCGGTCGAGGTCATAGGGAAAAGAAGTCACGCACAGCGCCCGCGCGGGATTGCGCGGATCGGCCAGCACCACTCCGCCGTAGTATTCGCGCCCGGACAAGACCAGCTCCCCCGGAGCGCCGTTGATCGTGTAACTGATCAGGGTCTTGGTGCTCGGCCCGCTGTAGAAGGGGCGTTCCACGTGCCACCCGCGCGCCACCGGAAGCTTCGCGTTCGAGTACGTTGTGCCGCTGTAATACGTTCCACGGGAGAGGGTCCGAGTCCCGGTGACCGTAGCGACCTGCCCCCACTTGAGTAATTCGAAGCGCTTCCTCGCGGCTGCGGAATTAACCGCATAAATCGCGGCCAGCGTGAGCACCGCTGCAACCGAAAATCCCATCGGCACGTGCATCCACACGATGATCAGCCCAAACCCGATCCCCGTCCCGACCAGACCCAGTGCAAAGACGTACCACCAACGAAACGGCAGCATCTCCGCGAACAAGAACGCCGCCGGAACTCGCCGCGGAGCCGGTGCAAGTTGCGAATCAGCCGATGCCGCGGGAAGCGCGGCTTGGCGCCAATCGCCGGCCCCTCCCCTAAGCGCCGCTCGGCGACCTCTCGGCATCAAAAAAACGGGGTCGGTTGGGCTGCAACTCTGATAGACGACTTGGCCGCCGACTTTGATCATGCCGCCGGCCTGCAGGCCGGCGCGTTCGAGTACCTCTCGGTACTGCTCCTGCGTCAAACCCGCGTCGAGAACGGCGCGCTTGAAAGCCTCCCGAAGCTGCGCCATCTCAGGTCCCGACGGCCCACCGGTCTGCATACCTTTCCGGAAGCCCAGTGCCTGGGCATACTGCCTGTCGCGGTCTGCCTGCAAGGCCGCGGCCAACCGCTGAGCGTGCACATCGATGGCGTCCTGCACTGCGCCCGGCGGCGCAGCCGCATCAGCTGCGCGAGCGGCGGCCTTGGCCTCGGCCAGCTGACGTTCCAGCTCGGCGACGCGTTTCTCCAGGTCGTCCCCGTCCATCAGCAAATAATCGCACCGGCAAGCCGCGTCCTCGCACGAATTCAACCCCTTCGTCGCCACGAAGCTCGTCACCGCTGCTGAGCTGGGATCGGTGCGGCGGGGTCGGTGTTAGCGTGCGCTGATGCGGACAGATAGCGGCAACCAGTCGGCGTCGCCGTGGGGGCTGCTGGCGACGTTGTTGATTGTGGGTGGCACCGTCGCTTTGTACTTCTACGTCCAAAGAAGAAGGCGCAAGCTATTCGGAGGGCCGCCGAAATTCGTGGGTCCACCAGTGGCGGGGACTGGGCGGATTCTGTTCGTCAGTCGCGAGGGCCGCGGCCACCCGCCTCTGGATTCTGATCCGGTGACTCGCGCGGTTCGCCTCGAGGTGAGAATCCCCGGGCACAAACCGTACGACGCGACCGCCGTCCAGGAGATCCCGGTGCCGGCGTTGTATCGCATCGACCCGCGCGGTGGCACCGTCGCGGTACAGGTTGATTCCACCAATTTCAACTACGTCCGGATCGATTTCGACCAGCCGATCAGGTAGCTGCGCCGCCCGGGGTGCGGCGGCTGTTCCGGAATCGACTGGCGATTCCCCTGGTTGCAGATGGCTGGCGACGTTTATCGTTGCCGCGCCGGTCGGAGTTGTCGTACCCGCAGGAAGGCAGGCCGTTATGCCCGATTCGTCGAGTTCCCTGCACCTGGCCGTGGCTTTGGACGGTGCCGGATGGCATCCGGCCGCGTGGCGTGAACCCGACGCTCGTCCGGCTGAGTTGTTCGACGCCGGCTACTGGGCCGATCTGGTCGCTGAAGCCGAACGCGGATCCCTGGACTTCGTGACGATCGAGGACGCGCTGACGTTGCAGTCCGACGATCCCTCTGCGCCCGACGACCGAATCGATCGGGTGCGCGGCCGGTTGGACGCGGTGCTGATCGCGGCCCGGATTGCGCCGCGCACCCAGCGAATTGGGCTCGTGCCGACGGCCACCGTTACCCACACCGAGCCGTTCCATGTGTCGAAGTCGATTGCCACGCTCGACTACGTCAGCACCGGTCGATCCGGGGTCCGGGTTCAGATCGCGGTGCGCCCGGACGTGGCAGCGCACTTTGGGCGTCGCGAACAGCAAGTGATCGACGAGTTGTTCGCCGAGGCCGGGGATTACGTTGAGGTGCTGCGCCGGTTGTGGGACAGCTGGGAGGACGACGCCGAGATCCGCGATGTCGCCACCGGAAGGTTCATCGACCGGGACAAGATGCACTACATCGACTTCGAGGGCCGCTGGTTCTCCGTCAAAGGACCCTCGATTACGCCTCGGCCACCGCAGGGCCAGCCGATTGTCGCCGTCCTGGGCCACGGCGGTCGGTCCTACGAATTGATCGCCGGCAGCGCCGACGTCGGATTCGTTACGCCACATGACGCCGCGCAGGCGGGCGACATCGTCGGCGAGATCAGGGCGCTGCAGTGGGCCGCCGGTCGCAGCCGCGACGCCTTACACCTATTCGGTGACGTGGTGGTGTTCCTCGATGACACCCCGCAAGCAGCACAGACGCGACAAAGGCGACTCGATGATCTCGCCGGAAGCGAATATCGTAGCGACGCGTACGTTTTCGCCGGCACTCCCGCGCAGCTCGCCGACTTGCTGCAGGAGTGGCACCAGGCCGGGCTGTCGGGATTTCGGCTGCGGCCCGCCACGCTGCCACACGACCTGGTTCAGGTCACCGAGGGCTTGGCGCCCGAATTGCGCCGCCGAGGGCTTTTCCGCAACGCCCATGCGGCCGGCACGCTTCGCGGGTCCCTCGGATTGGCCCGTCCCGCGAGCCGGTACCACGTCGCCTGAACCCGAGACCGAGGAACCTTCAGATGACCAAGCCGATCAAGCAGATTCACCTCGCCGCCCACTTCCCGGGTGTCAACAACACCACCGTGTGGAGCGACCCGGCCGCCGGCAGTCACATCGAGTTCAGCTCGTTCGCGCAATTTGCCCAGTCGGCCGAGCGGGGCAAGTTCGATTTCCTGTTCCTCGCCGAAGGACTGCGGCTGCGCGAGCAGAACGGCCAGATCTACGACCTCGACGTGGTCGGTCGCCCCGATACCTTCACCATCCTTGCCGCACTCGCCGCGGTCACCGACCGACTCGGGCTGACCGGCACCATCAACTCGACCTTCAACGAGCCTTACGAGGTGGCTCGGCAGTTTTCCTCGTTGGATCATCTCTCCGGTGGGCGTGCGGCCTGGAATGTCGTGACGTCTTGGGATGCGTTCACCGGCGAGAACTTTCGCCGCGGCGGCTTCCTGGCGGAGGACCAGCGCTACGAGCGAGCGAAGACATTCCTGCAGACAGCACACGAGCTCTTCGACTCGTGGCGCGGCGATGAGATCGTGGCGGACAAGGCGACCGGTGTCTTCCTCTCCGATGCGAAAGCCGGCTCGTTTGCGCATAAGGATGCGCATTTCGACATCCACGGTCGGTTCAACGTTCCAAGGAGTCCGCAGGGTCGGCCGGTGATCTTCCAGGCCGGCGACTCCGATCAGGGCCGCGACTTCGCCGCCGCCGCCGCGGACGCGATCTTTTCCAGACACAGCACCTTGGGGTCCGGGCAAGCGTTCTACGAAGACGTCAAGGGCCGCCTTGCCCGCTACGGACGTCGCCGTCACGAACTGCTCATCCTGCCTGCCGCGACATTCGTGATCGGCGATACCGACGCCGAAGCCGCCGAAATCGCGCATGAGGTGCGGCTCGCGCAGGTGTCCCCGCAGACAGCGATCAAGTTCCTCGAACAACTCTGGAACCGAGACCTGTCCGACCACGACCCGGACGGGCCGCTGCCCAGCGTCGACCCCGTGGTGGGGGAGAACACCATCTCGCGCGGCCGGGCCAGCGTCCGGATGTTCCGCGACCCGATCGCGGCCGCCAACGACTGGCGGGCCAAAGCCGAGGCGCAGAATCTGACCACCCGCGAACTGATCGCCGAGGTCACCGGGCGCCAGTCCTTCGTTGGATCACCGCAGACCGTCGCCGCGACGATCAACGACTTGGTGCAGGCCGACGCCAGCGACGGATTCATCCTGGTCCCGCATATCACGCCCGGCGGGCTAGATCCATTCGTCGATCGGGTCGTGCCGCTACTGCAGGAACGCGGGGTGTTCCGTGCCGACTACGAGGGCACCACGCTGCGCGACCATCTGGGCCTGGCGCCGCTGCCGGCGCCGCGGCGAACAGTCGGACGAAGTGCCCCCACCGGGGTGGCTTCGTAAGGGTTGCCCCTCCACAGGTGGTAGCCGGAGTGGCCGGCAGTGCGGGATGCTAGTAGTTGGGGGCCTTCCCGCAGGACCGACAACGGAACCACAGAAGGATCGCAGTGAACGAAGAACAACGTAACGTGATGGCGTCGGGCCGTGGCTTCATCGCCGCGCTGGACCAAAGCGGTGGCAGCACGCCAAAAGCCTTGAAGCTCTACGGAATTTCGGAGGACTCATACGACGGGGACGAGCAGATGTTCGATCTCATCCATGAGATGCGCGCTCGCCTGATATCGAGTCCGAACTTCACCGGTGGCAAAATACTGGCAACAATCCTTTTTGAGCAGACCATGGACCGAACCATCAACGGCGAGGACACCGCGGCGTACTTGTGGAAGCAGAAGCACATCGTGCCGTTTGTGAAGGTCGACCAGGGGCTCAGCCAGGCCGAAAACGGTGTGCAGCTGATGAAGCCGATGACCAAGCTCGACTCCGTGTTGGAACGGGCCAGCGCCCTGGACATTTTCGGCACCAAAATGCGCTCGTTCATCCAAGAGCCCAACCAGGACGGGATCAAGGCCATCGTCGACCAGCAGTTCGAATACGCGAACAAAATCGCCGATCGCGGACTCATGCCGATCATCGAACCGGAGGTCAGCATCGAAAGCCCCGACAAGGCCAAGGCCGACGGCCTGTTGGTGGCGGCGCTGAGCACCAACCTCGACGAGCTTCCTGCGGACAGGCAGGTCATGCTCAAGCTGACATTGCCCGACGAAGACAATCTTTATGCGCCGCTGATTGACCATCCCCGGGTGATGCGTGTGGTCGCCCTGTCCGGCGGCTACAGCCTCGCGGAGAGTTGCGCGATCCTGGCCCGCAATCACCGTCTCATCGCGAGTTTCTCGCGAGCCTTGACCGAGGGGCTCACGGTCAACCAGACCGACGCGGAGTTCGACGAGAAGCTCGGGTCGAATATCGGGGAGATTTACGCGGCCTCAGTGACATAGCGGCGGCCGTGGCGGTTGGGTCCGTCGCGCACCAGGGTCACGAGCACTAGTCTTTCGAGCATGGCACCGAAAAATGTGCAAAATGCTCTGGCGAAGCTTTTCCTGGAATGGCCCGTCGTCCGTCAGCTGCGGTCGGGCGACCCGCTCGGTCGCGGGTCGGCGGTGACCTCCAAGCACACTCGCGCCATAACCGCGCGCACGTCGACGGCCGATCGGGTGGTGCAAAGCGTATGCCCCTACTGCGCCGTCGGCTGCGGTCAGCGGGTGTTCGTCAAGGACGAGAAGGTGATCCAGATAGAGGGCGACGCCGATTCGCCGATCTCGCGAGGCCGATTGTGCCCCAAGGGTTCCGCCAGCGAGCAGCTGGTCAATTCGCCGGGCAGGCAGCTTGAGGTGCTTTACCGCGCCCCGCGGGCGACCGAATGGCAGCGCCTCGACCTGGACACCGCCATCGACATGGTGGCCGACCGCTTCGTGGAGTCCCGCCGCCACACCTGGCAGGACATCGACAAGAAGGGCAACCTGCTGCGCCGCACCATGGGCATCGCCTCGCTCGGCGGCGCGACGCTGGACAACGAAGAGAACTACCTGATCAAAAAGCTCTTCACCGCCGCGGGCGCGATTCAAATCGAGAACCAAGCTCGTATTTGACACTCCTCCACGGTTCCCGGTCTGGGAGCCTCCTTCGGGCGCGGCGGCGCCACCCAATCACTGCAAGACATGGCCAACGCCGATTGCATCATCATCCAGGGCTCGAACATGGCCGAGTGCCATCCGGTCGGGTTCCAGTGGGTGGAGGAGGCCAGGGCGCGTGGTGCGCGGGTGATCCACGTCGACCCGCGCTTCACCCGCACCTCGGCGGTGTCCGACAAGCACATCCCCATCCGGGCCGGTTCGGATGTGGTGCTGCTCGGCGCGCTGATCAACCACATCATCACCAATGACCTGTGGTTCAGGGACTATGTCGTCGCCTACAGCAATGCGGCCACGCTGATCAACGAAAACTTCAGGGATACAGAGGAACTCGGTGGTGTGTTCTCCGGCTACGACCCCGAGACGGGGCAATACGACCCGTCGACGTGGGCTTACGCAGAAGCCGACGGTGAAGTGCTTCGCGACGAAACCCTGCAGCACCCGCAGACGGTATTCCAAATCCTCAAAAGGCATTACGCCCGTTACACCCCCGAGATGGTGCGCGACGTCTGCGGAATCGGTCGCGAAGACTTCGACTACCTCGCCCGCTCCATCGTCGAGAACTCCGGGCGCGAGCGCACCACGTGCTTCGCGTATGCCGTGGGATGGACCCAGCACACCCTCGGCGCCCAATTCATACGCACCGCAGCGATTTTGCAACTCTTGACGGGAAACGTGGGCCGTCCGGGCAGCGGCATCATGGCGCTGCGCGGTCATGCCAGCATCCAGGGCTCCACCGACATTCCGACGCTGTTCAATCTGCTTCCCGGCTATCTGTGGATGCCCAGGGCCGGCAATCACAACACCCTGGCCGATTTCCTCCAAGCCTTCGGATATAAGCAGCAAAAAGCCTTCTGGGCCAACGCCGATGCCTACACGATCAGCATGCTCAAGGCGTGGTGGGGAGACGCGGCCACCGAAGACAACGACTGGGCCTACGGCTACCTGCCCCGCCTGTCCGGCCCACACGGGACCTACCAGACCGTGATGGGAATGCTGGCCGACGAAGTGGAAGGCTACTTCCTGCTGGGCCAAAACCCCGCGGTCGGCTCGGCACATGGCCGGATGCAGCGCCTCGGCATGGCCCACTTGAAGTGGCTGGTCGTGCGCGATCTCAACCTGATCGAGTCGGCCACCTGGTGGAAGGACGGGCCCGAGATCGCCACCGGCGAACTGCGTACCGAGGAGATCGAGACGGAGGTGTTCTTCTTCCCGGCGGCCACGCACGTGGAGAAGGCGGGATCGTTCACCCAGACGCAGCGGCTCCTGCAATGGCGGCACAAGGCCGTCGACCCGCCGGGCGATTGCCAAAGCGAGCTGCAGTTCTTCTACGAGCTGGGCCGCCGGATCAAACAGCGATTGGCCGGATCGACCGACGAGCGCGACCGGCCGCTGTTGGACCTGACCTGGGACTACCCGACCGACGAGCACGGCGAGATCGATAGCGAGGCGGTGCTGGGCGAGATCAACGGATATCACCTCACCGGCCCCAACGCCGGTAAATATCTGTCGTCGTTCAACGAGATGCGCGCCGACGGGTCGACCGCCGGCGGCTGCTGGATCTACACCGGGGTGTACGCCAACGGCGTCAACCAAGCGGCCCGCCGGGTCCCGAATGGCGGCCCCGGGCCGAGCCAGTCCGAGTGGGGCTGGGCGTGGCCGGCCGATCGTCGCATTCTGCACAACCGCGCTTCCGCCGACCGGGATGGCAAGCCATGGAGCGAGCGCAAGAAATACGTCTGGTGGGACGAGCGGACGGGTCAATGGACCGGATATGACGTGCCGGACTTCGTCATCGACCGGGCGCCGCGCAGCCGCCCTGACCCCGCCCTCGGCGGTCCGGCCTCTTTGGCCGGCGACGACGCGTTCGTCATGCAAGCCGACGGCAAGGGCTGGCTGTTCGCGCCTAAGTTCGTGGTCGACGGCCCGCTGCCCACGCACTACGAACCACAGGAATCGCCGGTCGCCAACGCGCTGTACCCGCAACAGCAGAATCCCGCGCGAATTATCTACCCGCGCAAGGACAATCTCAGCGCGCCAAGCGCCGGGGACCCCGGCGCCGACGTGTACCCCTACGTGTTCACGACCTACCGGCTCACCGAGCATCACACCGCCGGCGGCATGAGCCGTTGGCTGCCCTATCTGTCCGAGCTGCAACCCGAGATGTTCTGTGAGGTCTCCCCGGAGCTGGCCGCCGAGCGCGGCCTCGAGCCGTACGGGTGGGCCACCCTGATCTCGCCCCGCGCGGCGATCGAGGCGCGGGTGCTGGTCACCGAGCGGATGACCCCGCTGATCGTCGGCGGCAACACGGTGCATCAGATCGGGCTGCCGTACCACTGGGGCGTCGGCAGCGACGCGGTGGTGAGCGGGGACGCGGCCAACGATCTGCTTGGCGTGACGCTGGACCCGAATGTGCTGATTCAGGAATCGAAGGCCGGGTCCTGCGACATCCAGCCAGGCCGACGGCCGCAGGGCGAGGACGTGCTTCGGCTGATCGCCGACTACCAGTCGCGTGCGGGTGCCACCGTCGAGACGGACAATGTACGCATCAGCGATGAGGTCAGGGCGATCATCGACCAGGACGCTAGGGGAGCCGATGGGCCAGTTAACCGGACCGACTGACCCGGCCACCGATGCCGGTTGGGTCGATCCCAAGCCGCGCAAGGGCTTCTTCACCGACACCTCGATCTGCATCGGCTGCAAGGCCTGCGAAGTGGCCTGCAAAGAGTGGAACCGCAACCCGCGCGACGGCGACCTGCAACTGCTGGGCTCGTCCTACGACAACACCGGTGCGTTGGGCGCGAGCACCTGGCGGCATGTGGCTTTCATCGAACAGGGCCGCGACCGCATCGAGGAGGCGCGCGAATCCGGCCGTGCCCTAATCGATTTGGGTATGCCGACCGTCTCCGGTTCGCCGGACACCGGGCCGCTGGACACTCACTCAGTTTCGACGCCACCGGACACGCCGGAGTTCCGCTGGCTGATGTCGTCGGACGTGTGCAAGCACTGCACGCACGCCGGTTGCCTAGACGTCTGCCCGACGGGAGCGTTGTTCCGCACCGAGTTCGGCACGGTGGTGGTGCAGGCCGACGTCTGCAACGGTTGCGGCACCTGCGTGGCGGGTTGCCCGTTCGGGGTGGTCGAACGTCGCAGCGACGGCACATACACGACGCCGGCGCAGCGGGCCGACCGACCGGTCGAAAAACCGATCACCGGCGTCGCCCAAAAATGCACCCTCTGCTATGACCGCCTGGTCGACGATCAGACACCGGCCTGCGCCAAGACCTGTCCGACCACGTCGATCAGGTTCGGCAATCATGACGAGCTGGTGGAACGAGCGCGGGAGCGGGTCGCCGAGCTGCATGCCCAGGGGCGTACCGAGGCCAGGCTCTACGGTGCGAACGAGCACGACGGCGTCGGCGGCACCGGGTCGATCTTCCTGCTGCTGGACGAACCGGAGGTCTATGGTCTGCCGCCCGATCCTCGAGTCTGCACGGCGGACTTGCCAAGCATGTTCAAACGGGCGGGCTTGGCCGCAGCCGGCATGGTCGCCGCTGCCGCGGTGGCCTTCTGGAGGAGCCGGTGAGCACTTCAGAATTCGACAGCCTGCGACCACCGGAACCGGAGGGCAAGCAGCGTCGGAGGGGAAAGGGCAACCGACGCGTTGACGACGCGTTGATGGTCCCCGAGGCGGAGTTCACGTCCTACTACGGGCGCCCGGTGGTCAAGCCCGCGCCATGGGGCCACGAGGTCGCGGCATACCTGTTCCTGGGCGGCGTCGCGGGCGGCTCCGGCCTACTGGCCGCCGGCGCCCAGCTCACCGGCCGAAACACGTTGCGCCGCAACGCCCGGCTGTCTGCTCTGGTTGCCGTGATGCTCGGCGCGGTTGCGCTGGTCAAGGATTTGGGTCGGCCCGAGCGGTTCGTCAACATGTTGCGCACCGTCAAGCTGACCTCGCCGATGAGCCTCGGCTCCTGGATCCTCAGCTTTTTCAGCGCCGGTATCGGCGTTGCGGCGGCGTCAGAGATCGATCGGATGACCGGCGAGCGACTCCCGCTGGGTCCTCTGCGGCCCGTGCTGCGCGCGGTGGAAGGCCCCGCCGGTTTGGAAGCCGCGGCTTTTGCGCCGCCCCTGGCGGTCTACACCGCGGTGCTGCTCACCGACACCGCGACCCCGACGTGGAATGCTGCGCATAAGGACCTGCCCTTGGTGTTCGCCAGCTCGGCGAGCCTGGCCGCATCGGGATTGGCGATGATCACCACCCCCGTCTCCGAGGCCGGGCCCGCGCGCAGGCTGGCCGTCATCGGTGCGGCCTGTGATCTGATCTCCGCCAGATTCACGGAGTACCGGATGGACCCGGTGACCAGAGAACCGCTGCACCACGGCAGGCCCGGGCGGTTGCTGCAGGGGAGCGAATGGCTCGCCGCCGCAGGCGGTTTGGGCGCGTTGATTGGCGGGCGACACCGCGGTGTCGCGGCGTTGTCCGGCCTGGGGCTGCTGACGGCGTCGGCGATGCTGAGGTTCGGTTTCTTCGAGGCGGGCAAGGAATCCACGCGGGATCCCCGCTACACGATCGAGCCGCAGAAACGCAGGCTGGCCGCGCGGCGTGCGGCCGGCATCACCGACGACTCGATCACGACCGCCGGTTGACGGGCGGGCTGGCGCTAGCGGACCTCGATACCGCCGCCCGCCACGGTGCGGCCGATCACCGGATGGCCGGGTAGTTCGCCGACTACCAGCAGGCCGCCGGAGGTTTGCGCGTCGGCGAGCAGCAGCAGGTCATCCTCGGTGACGTCGGGGGCGCACCGCAGTTGCGGGCGGACCCAGTCCAGGTTGCGGCGGGTCCCGCCGGAGACGTACCCGTCGCGCAGCGCGTCGCGTGCGCTCTCGATCACGGGTACCGCGGCGCGGTCGATGACGGCGCCCACCTTGGAAGCCCGGCACAACTTGTGCAGGTGCCCGAGCAGCCCGAAGCCGGTCACGTCGGTGGCCGCGGTGAGGCCGGTTGCCACCGCGGCCGCCGCGGCGTCGCGGTTGAGCTCGGTCATGGTGGCTATCGCTTCCGCGAACACCTGACCGGTGTGTTTGTGCCGGTTGTTGAGCAACCCGACACCGAGCGGTTTGGTGAGGGTCAGCGGCAGGCCCGGTTCGGCCGCGTCGTTGCGCAGCAGCCGAGCCGGGTCGGCCACACCGGTCACCGCCATCCCGTACTTCGGTTCCGGGTCGTCGATGGAGTGGCCACCGATGACGGGGCAGCCCGCCTCCGACGCGACCGCCAGCCCGCCGCGCAGCACCTCCGTCATCAGCTCCAGGGGCAGTACGTCGCGTGGCCAGCCGACCAGATTGATCGCGACCACCGGCCGTCCACCCATCGCGTAGATGTCCGAAAGCGCGTTGGCCGCGGCGATGCGGCCCCAGTCGTAGGCGTCGTCGACGACGGGCGTGAAGAAGTCGGCGGTGGACAGCACCGCGATATCGCCGACCAGCACCGCGGCCGCGTCGTCGCCGTCGTCAAGCCCGACGAGAACGTTCTCGCCCGATTGTCCGACCAGACCGCGCACCGCTTCTTCGAGCTCACCGGGTGGGATCTTGCAGGCGCAGCCGCCGCCGTGCGCGTACCCGGTTAGTCGCGTCATATCGAGAGCCTACGAGCGAGGGTGCCGCAGTCGCCAACCACGTCACATCGGACACAATTGCCACATGCGTCCCTGCGCCGGGCGGCATACCTTTTGCCCACCTCACTCTGAAATACAGCGAATGCCCTGGTGAGCGCGCCGGGCAACCGGGCGAATTTCCATCTCCCCACACCGGGCGCAGCCCGTGACCGCTCCGAGCGACAAGCCGCCATCGCGACAGTCGCTCGGAGGCGGGCAACCGAACATTCGTCCCCCGGAGAGGCCAATGTGGCGGATGTGACAAGACGCGGTCGCCCGGCATGTGTCGTACGGGCTAGTTTGTCCGGTGGAGGCGTTTGGGTTCCTGGTGGTCCCCCCGGTCTTCAAAACCGGTGAGACCGAGCAGCTCGGTCTGGCGGGTTCGATTCCCGTCCGCCTCCGCGAGTCGAGGAGGCCCAGAAAGTACGTGACGCAGGTCGACCCGCGCCGGCTGATTCCGCGCACGGATCAGTTGCTGGCGCTCCCGGCTGTGCAGCAGGCGCGAACCCGGCTGGGCGAGCACGTGGTACGGGCGGTGGTGCGCGACATCCAGGACCAGGCTCGGCGCGGTGACCTGGCGCCCGACCAGGTACCGAGCGCGGTGGCGGCGGCTCTCGCCGCGCACCGGGCCACGAGTTTGCGGCCCGTGCTCAACGCCACCGGCGTCGTGGTGCACACCAACCTGGGCCGCGCACCGCTGGCCCCGGGCGCGGTCGACGCGCTGATCTCCGCGAGCGGCTATGTCGACGTGGAACTCGACCTGGCCACCGGCTCCCGCTCGAAGCGGGGGGTCGCCGCCCGCGAGGCGCTGCTCGCCGCCTGCCCGGCCGCCGGGGACGCGCTGGTGGTCAACAACGGCGCCGCCGCCCTGGTGCTGGCCACCACGGCGCTGGCGGCCGGCGGCGAAGTGGTCGTCAGTCGCGGGGAACTGATCGAGATCGGCGCCGGGTTCCGGCTACCCGACCTGATCGCCTCGACCGGCGCCCGGCTGCGTGAAGTTGGCACCACCAACCGCACCCACCTGAAGGACTACGCCGCGGCGATCGGGCCGCAGACCGGGTGCGTCCTGAAGGTGCACCAGAGCAACTTCCGGGTGGAAGGGTTCACCGCCGCCGTCAGCCTGACCGAGCTGCGGGCCTTGGCGGCGGCCTATAGAAGGAGGTGCCGTTGATCGCGGACCTCGGCAGCGGGCTGCTCGCGCCCGACCCCCTGCTGCCCGACGAACCCGACGCCGCCACCGCGCTGTCCGACGGCGCCGACGTCGTCACCGCCAGCGGCGACAAACTGCTGGGCGGGCCGCAGGCGGGCATCGTGCTCGGACGCGCGGACGTGGTTGCCCGCATGGCACGGCATCCGCTGGCGCGCGCGGTCCGCGCGGACAAACTGACCCTCGCCGCGCTGGAGGCGACCGTCCGCGCCGGTGTGTCGCCAGTGAGTCAGGCCCTGCACGCCGATGCCGATCGGCTGCGTGAGCGCGCCGGGCGTCTCGCCGCGGCGGTCGGTGGATCCGTCGTCGCACACGACGGCCGAGTGGGCGGCGGGGGAGCCCCCGGCGTCCCCTTGCCCGGATGGGCGGTCCGTCTTCCCGAGTCCGCGGCCGAGCCGCTGCGCGCCGGTGACCCCGCGGTGTTGCCGCGGGTGCACGACGGTGCCTGCCTGCTCGACCTGCGCTGTATCCCCGAGTCCGACGACAATCGCCTACTGGCCGCTGTCCGTACGGCGCTGGCGCGACTGGACGACCCCTGAACACATACGTCGTGGCCACCGCCGGCCACGTCGATCACGGCAAGAGCACCCTCCTCCGCGCCCTCACCGGCATGGAGCCCGACCGGTGGGAGGAGGAGCGTCGCCGCGGGCTGACCATCGACCTCGGCTTCGCCTGGATGACCTTGCCGTCCGGCCGCGAGGTCGCGTTCGTCGACGTACCCGGGCATCAGCGCTTCCTGGGCAACACCCTGGCCGGCCTCGGCCCCGCGCCGGTGGTCTGCTTCGTCGTCGCCGCCGACGAGGGCTGGCAGGCGCAGTCCAGCGACCATCGCGACGCGGTCGCCGCGCTGGGCATCAGGCACGGCCTGATCGTGGTTACCCGCGCCGACCGGGCGCCGGAGCGGGCCGCAGAGGTCCTTGGGCAGGCCCGTGCGGAGCTGTCCGAGACGGGTCTGCGCGACGCGCCGGGCGTCATCGTGTCGGCGGTCGACGGCACCGGGCTGAACGAGTTTCGCGCATCGCTGGACCGCGCCCTGGCGCAGGTGCCCCCGCCCGAGGCCACCGCCCGGTTGCGGCTTTGGGTCGATCGTTGCTTCACCATCACCGGCGCGGGAACCGTGGTCACCGGGACGCTGGCGGCCGGCACGCTCGTCCGCGGCGACCGGCTCGACCTGCTGGGCGCGCGGCGCACGCGATCGGTGGTTGTCCGTGGCCTGCAGAGCCGCGGCGAGCCCTACCCCAAGCTGGCACCGGTGGCTCGGGTGGCGCTAAACCTGCGCGGGGTGTCGCGCGACAGCATCCGCCGCGGCGACGCACTGGTCACTCCCGACGCGTGGCCGAGCGCCCGCATGCTCGACGTGCGCCGCACCACGGCGGGCCCGTTGACCGAAGCCCCGGCGCGGCTCGTCGTGCACGTCGGTACCGCGGCCGTGCCCGCACGGCTGCGACCTTTCGACGACGACCACGGCCGACTCACCCTGGAGCGGCGGCTGCCGCTGGTTCTCGGCGACCGGTTGGTGTTGCGCTATCCGGGCAGCAGTCGAGTGCTCGGCGGGGCGCAGGTGCTCGACGCCGACCCACCGGCCTTGCGGCGGCGCGGCGACGGCGCGCGACGGGCCGCGGCGCTGGCCGGGATGGACGCCGCCGGCGACGTCGCGGCCGAGGTTGCTCGTCGGGGTGCGGTGCGGGACAGCCACTTGCGTCGGCTGGGGCTTCTTGCCGGCGTGGTGACGACGCCCGCCGGGGTGCGGACGCTGGACGGCTGGTGGGTGCACGACGGGACATATGACGCCTGGCGGCAGCGGCTGCGCAACGTGGTGGACGACCTGCATGCGCGAGATCCCTTGGCCGACGGACTGTCTCGCGGTGCCGCACGCGACCTGCTGGGCCTGCCGGACGAGTCGCTCGTTGACGCGGTGGCCCGCGATGCGGGACTCGAGCAGGGGGGCGGTCACATCCGGGTGGCCGGCGCCCGCGACGACCTCGGCCGCGCCGAAGCGGCGGTGAGCGAGCTGGAGGCGCGGCTGCGGGCCGAGCCGTTCCACGCGCCCGAGGCCGATGAGCTGGCGGCACTGCGGCTGGGCGCCCGCGAACTGGCCGCGGCCGAGCGTGCCGGGCGGGTGCTGCGGCTGCGCGACGGTCTGGTGCTGCTGCCCGCGGCACCCGCGCTGGCGATGCGGACGCTGGCCCGGCTCGAACAGCCCTTCACCACGAGCCAGGCGCGGCAGGCGCTTGACACCACTCGACGCGTCGCGATCCCGTTGCTGGAATACCTGGACGCGCGCGGCTGGACTCGTCGATTGGACGCAGGTCACCGCGAGGTAGTGCGTTGAGGCGGGCGATCCCGTGACAACGTAGCCGCGGGCAGCTGGAGCTGACGGCTGTTTAGGTCCCGCCTTGGCCGGGGGCGCCGCTGGGGCCCTTGGCGCCGTTGTTGCCGGTGGGGGTGCCGATGCCGCCGGCGCCACCGCTACCAGGGGCGCCGCCGACGCCGGGCGTGGCGCCAGTGCCGCCTTTGTTGCCGCCGGTGCCGCCGTCGCCGCCGTCGCCGCCGACGCCGCCTTTGCCGGAGGTGACCGACGTGCCGCCGGTCCCGCCGCCATCGCCACCCTTGCCGCCATTGCCGCTGGTGCCGGCGGTGCTGTTGCCGCCTGCGCCGCCGATGCCGCCATCGCCCGCCACACCGCCGGCCCCGCCCACGGCGCCGCCCAACACGGTTTTGCCGCCGGTGCCGCCGTTGCCACCGAGGCCGCCGGCGCCGCCGGTGCCGCCGGCGCCGCCGGTGCCGGTGCCGGTGCCGGTGACGGCGCCACCCACGCCGCCGTTGCCGCCACCGCCGCCGCCATCGCTGTTGGGGTTGATGCCGTTGCCGCCGGTCCCAGCGAGTCCGCCGTCGCCGCCGTTGCCGCCGTTGCCGCCGTTGGTTGCGTTGCCGCCGGCGCCGCCGGCGCCGCCCGCGCCGCCGTTGCCGGCGACCTGTTGTGTCGTACCTTCACCGGCGACTCCACCGGTGCCGCCGCCGCCGCCCTTGCCGCTCGCGCCGCCGGTGCCGCCGGCCTTGGTGCTGGAGCCGGGGCCGCCGGTGCCGCCCGTGCCGTCTGTGCCGCCATTGCCGCCTAGGCCGCCGCTGCCGGTTGTGCCGCCGATGCTGTTGCCGCCGGTGCCGCCTTGGCCACCAGCGCCGGCGGTGCCTCCGTTGAAGCCGGTGCCGCCCGTGGTGGCGTTGTTGTCGCCGGTGCCGCCGTTGCCTCCCTGGCCGCCGGTTCCGCCCAGGCCGCCAGCGCCCGCGCTACCGCCCTTGCCGCCGGTGCCAGCAGCGCCGGCTAGGCCGCCTGTGCCGCCTGTGCCTCCGGTGCCGCCGGTGCCGCCGCCTGAGTTGCTGCCGGTGCCGCCGGTGCCGCCGGTGCCGCCCTGGCCGCCCTTGCCGCCGCCGCCGTTGGTGCCGCCGGTGGCGCTGTTGCCGCCGGCGCCGCCTTGGCCGCCGCGCTGATGGTGCCAGCCCGGCGGCCGTCGGTTTGCTGGACATTGCTGCGTGGCCGCCGTCGCCGCACCCGTCGATCAACGACAGCGGCCGGTAACGCCCGACGCCATCTCGTCCTCTGGCTCGCCTCCCGTACCCGGCTGGGCCGCCAGCTACCCGACGTGAAGACCAGGCGCGGACGGCGGTCAAGCGATTTCGTGCACATAATTGGACCATGATGGTCGCCAAGCCGCAGTGCACTGTCTGCATTGCCGTTGGTATCGACCGATGGACTGTTGGCCGCCTTCGGTTCGCGGACTACGAACCGGAGTGGGTGGGTCCCGAGGATCTGATCGGTGGCCCCGTCCACTGGGGCCTGGTGCTGACGGCCCAAGCGGGCGGCCACCCAGGCCCGCGAGCATAGGGAAACGGGCACTGCGAAGATGTCACAGGAAACCGCCGACGGTGAGGAGCACGACATCCGCGTGTTTCGGCCGGGCCGCCTGCCGATGCGGGTGCTGTCACTGCGCACCATCGTCATCGTCGCGCAACTGTCGGTGATTGCGCTCGTCCTCATTTTGGGCGCATGGGTGTGGATTGGCGTCACCAATGATCAATACAGTCAGCTCGACCGCCGCCTGGATTCGGTCAGCAGCCTGGGCGATATCAACACACTGCTCAATAGCGCGCAGCTCACCAACCCCGATCGGCCCACGTCCGACGGCCTGGTACGCACCGCACGCATTGGCGGCGTGACCGTGTCCGTGCCGGCCAACATCGTTGTGCCCAAACTCGCAAACGGCTACGCGAACACCACCATCGACGGCGTGCAATACCGCGTGCGTACCTTCTCCGCGGGTCCGGCATCGATTGCGCTGGCAGCTCCGTTGGCCGAAGCGCAGCATCGGATCAACGAACTGCACCTGCGGGTGTTGTTGATCTGTGCCGGCGTGATCGGCGGCACGTTCCTGGTCGGCTGGGTGATCTCGCTGATCATGGTCAATCCGTTCCTGCTGCTGGCACAGCAGGCGCGCGCCATCAGTGCCCAGTCCAGCCCGGACGAAGTCCAGGTCCGCGGTGTGCGTGAGGCCGTCGAGATCGCCGAAGCGGTCGAGGGCATGCTGGACCGCATCGGCAACGAGCAACAGCGCACGAAGGCAGCGCTGGAATCGGCCCGGGACTTCGCCGCCGTCGCATCACACGAGCTGCGCACCCCGTTGACCGCCATGCGCACCAACCTGGAGGTGCTGTCCACCCTGGAGTTGGCCCCCGAGCAGCGCCAGGAGGTGCTCGGGGACGTCATCCGCACCCAGAGCCGGATCGAAGCGACACTGACGGCGCTCGAACGGCTGGCGCAGGGCGAACTGACCACCGTCGACGACTTTGTCCCGTTCGACATCACCGAGCTTTTGGATCGCGCCGCGCATGACGCGCTTCGCATCTACCCCGGCGTGCAGGTGTCGCTGGTGCCGTCGCCCACGGTCCTGATGGTGGGGTTGCCCACCGGGCTGCGGCTGGTCATCGACAACGCCATCGCCAATGCCGTCAAGCACGGTGGCGCCACCGAAATTCGGCTCAACGTAACCAGTTCCGGCGAAGGCGTGGAAATCGCGGTCGACGACGACGGCACCGGCGTCCCCGAGCCGGAACGGGCCGCGGTCTTCGAACGCTTCTCCCGCGGGTCGACGGCCTCGCGTTCGGGGTCAGGTTTGGGGCTGGCGCTGGTCGCGCAGCAGGCCGAATTGCACGGCGGCACAGCGTCACTGGATGCCAGCCCGCTCGGTGGTACGCGACTCCTGCTGAGGCTCTTGGGCGATGGGCGCGGTCCCGCCCAATGAGAGCCCCGCCTTTCCGTAGCCGCGCGATGTCTTCATGTCCATACCCGAGCTCGGTGAGTAGCTGGGTTGTGCTCCCCTTGACAGGGGGCGGGCCCGACCACGCTGTATTGTCTGCACCGTCACCCGTCGCCAGGCACGAAGGACAGCCGTGACCTCAACGGACCAGCGGATCAACCGTGCTGCGCAGCAACATCGTGGTTGCGGCGAGGATTGTGTCGCAACGACTTCGAGTTCGATGCGCTGAACAGCGAGCAATCACGATGGCCCCTGTCGAAGTGCCGGAAGAGCAACCCAACCAGCCGCGGGCTCACCTTGTCGTGGACGACGGTGGCTCCGAACGCAGCGTGCCGATTTTCGATCAACTGTTTGTCGGCCGGGAATGCGCGGGAATCGGCGAGGGACGCCGGCTGGTGATCGAGGATCCCGAGATCTCCCGCACCCACCTCGAGATCCGGCTGGACGCCGCACGCGATCAGGCTTTCGTGATCGACACCAGCACCAACGGCACGAAGCTCAACGGTGCGCGGGTAGAGCGCGCGGTTCCGGTGCCGATCAGACCGGGCGATCAGATGCGGATCGGCGATCTGACGCTGACCTTCCGGTCGCAGCGGTTCAAGGCCATCAGGAAGACCGTCCCGCGGCGCACGCTGGCCCGGATCGGCAAGACCGCACTGGTGATGGTGGTCGGCGACATCGTCAACTATTCGACGATCTCGCAGGTGACGGACGAGGGCGTGATGGCGCAGAGCCTGCACACGCTGTGGCATCAGCTGGGTGGCGTCCTGGTCGACCATCGCGGCACGCTGAGCCACTACGCCGGCGATGCGCTCTTCGCGGTTTGGGAGGTGGGCAGGCTCCCGGCCGCGGCCGAGCTGGCGATCGACTTCGCGCTCGCCTCGAATTCCCTTGTCGAGGAGCTCGCACCCGACCTGCCGCTGCGCGGCCCGGACGGTTCACCGATCCGCATGGGCTGGGGAGTGGTGCAGGGCATGGCCGCCCAGGCCGCCCTGAGCCGGGCGACCGACGCGGTGATTGGCGACTCCGCGAACGTCGCGTTCCGGTTGGCCGGGCTGGCCGGCCGCCAGGGGCGGGCGGCTGTGATGGTGACCGGCGCCGTGCGCCTCGCCGTTGCGGCACAGTTCAAGTGGGGCGAGAGCGAGCGGGTCGAGATCAAGGGCCGACACGGGACGGAGACCGTATACCCGGTTATCGGGCGCGAGACGTCCGGGACGGCCCCGACATAAGGGCCTGAGGGGCCTGGCCGTGGCGTTGTGGTAACCGCGCTTCGGCCAGAACCCGGGCGGCCACCAGCGCGGTCACCACTACGCCGACACAGACCAGTCCGTCGTCCTTGAGGCCCCACTTCACCGAAGCCAGGATCGCCGCCCCCGCCACGCACAGCAGCGTGCCGACGCCCACGCCGCGCCCGACCGAGGTGATGCTGCGAGCGCCGTCCCAACCAGACAACGGGTTGTTCTCCAGCGGCCGCAGCGCCACGAACAGCACCGCCACCACGGCGATCATGATGAGGAGCTGCGCGACGCCGATTGAGGCGAAATGCCGCTGGCCGGGGTAGCGAGGATAGCCCAGCTGGTCGAAGAGCAGATGCACGCACAGTAGCGCCGGCATGTGCCACAGGTAGATGGTCATCGCGCCGGAGTTGCCGACCGCGGTCCACCACCACACGCGTGGCTGCCGCGCCCACCGGGCGATCGCGGGTGCGGCAACGATTGCCAACGCGCTCAGAACAATTGCGTGCCCGGCGAGCAGTAGCGACGGCGGGCTCAAGTTGGGCAGACGTTGGCCCGTGATGCCCACCAGGCTCAGGTCATACGGCCCCCACCGCAGCAGCGCGACGTCAACGGCAAAGAACGCAACCGCGATCCCCAGTGCGGCGCGGCCGGAGAGCAGCTGACGTCGGTAGGCAACGCCGAACATGGCCGGGATGAGCCAGACCGCGAAGTTGAGGTAACCGATGGGCGCCGAGGCGGGCCAGTGCAACCGGATTGCGTCGACGGCCGCGACGATCCCGCAGACCGTAACCACACCCGCGGCGAGACGCGCGGTGGTGGTGATCCGGAACAACACCGGGATCGCGGCCAGCACCAGCACATAGACGCCGAGAAACCAGAGCAGCTGAATGCTGACGCCCGCGATTGGGTCGTACACATGCCTGGGCAGCGCGTGAAACAGAACGGTCAGCGCGACCGCCCAAAACGCGAGGTAGTAAAACACCGGCCGAAATAGCCTTGTGCAGCGTTTCATCAGCCAGCCGCCCCAGTTGGCGCCGGGCCGCCAGGACGACACGCACGCCGCGGCACCGGCAAAGAAGAACAGCGGCATTATCTGAAAAATCCAGGTCAGGGCCTGAAACGTGGTCGAGGTGGTGAGCAGGTTGTCCCAACAGAGCACGTGGTTGCGGATGACGCTGATGGCCATCACGGTATGGCCGACCACCACACCGGTCAGGCTCACGATGCGGATGACGTCGATGGTGCGGTCACGATCGGCTGGAGTGCTTTCCGCCAGCTCGGCGGGGCTGGGAAAGCCCATGAGAGTTGATGTCACCCAGGAAGCATCGCCGACGGGTACGTGCCCGCGCTTGCGTAGTTCTACCTGTTTCTCCGCGTTGGGGAGCGTGCGCAGAATGCCATCGTTTACGGCGTCTCGGCGTACCGACGCGCACGCTCGCGGCCGAGCTTCCTAGGCGGTTCAGTGCTCGGTGTCGAATTCGATGGGCAGGGTGATGGGTCCGCCCAGCGCGTTCACCGGTTTCCACGGGGCCGGACCGGTGCGCCGGGCGTTGGGCATGCGCCGTGTCATGACCGCCAGGGCTTCAGCCAACTCAAGTCGGGCGAGATTGGCACCGAGGCAGTAGTGCATTCCGCCGCCGAACGTCTGGATCGGTGGGACGTCCACGCGGGTGATGTCGAGACGGTCAGGGTCGTCGTAGACGGCGGGATCGCGGTTGGCCGCCCCGGTGTTGACGACGACGAGTGTGCCTGCGGGGATTGTGACGCCGGCGAGTTCGACATCTTCGGTGGCAGCGCGCAGCGTGACGAAGGTGAGCGGTGAATGGCGAATGAGCTCGTGGACGGCATCGACCGCCAGCTCGGGATGGCGGCCCAGGAGCGCCCACTGGTCGGGGTGATCACACAGCACGTGTACCGCGGCTCCCAATTGGAGGCGGGTGGTGTCGGTACCCGCCATCAGCAGGGCGGCGACGAGCATGCGGAGTTCGTCGGTGCTGAGGCGATCACCGTCGTCTTCGGCGCGGATCAGCTCGGAGATCAGATCGTCGGTCAATGTATGGCGCCGACGCGCGACCATGTCGTCGATATAGGTGTCAAGAGCGGTCCAAGCGGTCAGGATCGCCGGTGTTTGGCTCGCGGCGTTCCAGCCGAAGGCTTCCAAGATGTCATCGGTCCAGCTGGAGAACAGTTCCCAGTCCTCGGGAGGTGTGCCGAGTAGCGCGCAGATCACTGGGATCGGGTACTGGCGGGCGATGTCGGCGACCACGTCGCAGCGCCCGCGGGCGCGTTGCCGGTCGACGAGTCCGGTGATGATGTCGATGATCGTCGTGCGCAGCCGTGCGGTCGCTTTGGGCGTGAAGGCTTTACTCACCAACCTGCGCAGCCGATGGTGTTCCTCGCCATCGAGGCTGAGGATGTTGGCGGCTATGCGGTCCCACAACGGGCCAGACGTAATGCCCTGGGCCGCAAGGAACATCCCTTGCGGCACGCGAAATCGTCGGTCGCGGAGCACGGTGTGCACGAGCTGGTAGGTCAGCAGCTCGGGTCCGTGTGGCCCGATCGCGATAGGCGCCGTCTCGCGGGCCCGGCCGATGATTGCATGGGCCTCGTCGGGTCGGGGTGCTGGGCGTGTTCGTAGTTGATCGTCGGCAGTCCGGCATCGAAGACGCTCGGGCAGCTCGATCTGTGAACCGCGACGGTCATGATGGTCCTCCTCGGTCGGGTGTCCTCAACTCGACTGTGGGGTTTCGGGAGCGCCAGACCATCGGGGAGAACTCGTAAATGCCCGTGCGACGCAGAATTTGTCGCGCGTAGGCGGGCAAAACGGACCTGTGCTTGGCCGGATACCAATGCGACAGAAGTTAGGGTCGGCCGCATCACGGGTCGCAACCAGTCACATCTGCCACACTGGCCTCCGCGCAAAGGTGACCAACAATCTGCCCACCTCAGCGCGACAACCGGGCGGGCACGTACGGGATTTCCCTGATGTTTGCTGCGTGCCGACCCGAGATGCTGGCTAGCATGACCGAAACTGATCGACGCGCGGGCATGCCGCCGGTGAACTGGAGTGAGTTGGGCTTGAGCGAGCTGCCAACCGGAACGGTGACGCTGCTGCTCGCCGATGTCGAGGGCTCGACGCGGTTGTGGGAGACCCAACCCGACCAGATGACCGCGGCAGTCGCGCGCTTGGACCGCACACTCGGCGATCTGCTCGCCGCCCACGGCGGGGTGCGGCCGGTCGAGCAAGGCGAGGGCGACAGCTTCGTGGTCGCGTTCGCCCGTGCGAGCGAGGCGGCCGCGTGCGCCTTGGAGTTGCAGCGTGCGCCGCTGGCGCCTATCCGGTTGCGCATCGGCGTGCACACCGGCGAGGTGCAGTTGCGCGATGAGGGCAACTACGTCGGTCCAACGATCAACCGGACCGCGCGGCTGCGCGATCTCGCCCACGGCGGCCAGACGGTGCTCTCGGGCACCACTGAAGATTTGGTCGTCGACGCCCTTCCGGCCGGCGCGTGGCTGACCGATCTAGGCAGGCACGAACTGCGCGGTGTCGCCCGTCCCGAACGGGTGATGCAGCTATGTCACCCCGACATCCGCAACGACTTCCCGCCGCTGCGGACGTCGAAAGCCGTTGCAACGGAAAATTTGCCGGTGCAGCTGACGAGTTTCGTCGGCCGTGGCGCGGAGCTGGACGCCCTGCGGCAGACCCTTGCGGCGGACAGGTTGGTGACCTTGACCGGCGCCGGCGGTGTGGGCAAGACCCGGCTTGCCATCCAGGTCGCGGGTCAGATAGTCGGCGATTTCGATGATGGAGTCTGGTACGTCGACCTGGCCCCGATCGCCGACCCCAGCCTGGTGCCAGTCGCGATGGCAGGTGCCCTCGGTCTGCTGGATCAGCCGGGGCAATCCACAACCGAGGCGCTCATCCGGTTCGTGGCGGGCCGACGAATGCTGGTCGTGCTCGACAATTGTGAGCACCTGCTGGACGCGGTCGCCGAGCTGACCACCGCACTGTTGAGCGCCTGTCCGGGGCTGACGCTGTCGGCGACGAGTCGCGAACCGATCGGCGTCGACGGCGAGGTGACATGGCGGGTGCCGCCCCTGTCTGTGGACGACGAGGCCGTTGAGCTGTTCGCCGACCGGGCCCGCCGGGCGCGATCCGATTTCGATATGACTGATGGTGACGTTCAAGCGGTGCGGGAGATCTGCCGCCGGCTCGACGGCATGCCGCTGGCCATCGAGCTGGCAGCGGCCCGGTTGCGGGCATTGTCGCTCGACGAGATCGTGGACAGTCTGCATGACCGCTTCCGGTTGCTAATTGGCGGGCGACGCACCGCGGTGCGTCGCCAGCAGACGTTGCGCGCATCGGTGGATTGGTCGCATGCGCTGTTGACCGAACCGGAGCGGGTGTTGTTTCGTCGTCTTGCGCCGTTCTTGGGTGGATTCGACCTCGCCGCCGGCCGTGCCGTCGCGGGCGACGGCGAGGTCGAGCGCTTTCAGGTCCTCGATCAACTGACCTTGCTCGTGGACAAATCACTGGTCATCGCCGAAAACAGTTGTGGTCGAACGAGATACCGGCTGCTCGAAACAGTGCGTCAGTACGCCCTGGAAAAGCTCGGCGAGTCGGGTGAAGCCGATGCCATGCGGGCTCGTCACCGCGATCACTACACCGCGATGGCTGCCTTGCTCGACGCTCCGGCCGCCACCGGCCATCAGCAGCGGGTGCAGCAAACAGAAGCCGAGATCGACAACCTGCGCGCGGCATTCGCTTGGAGCCGGGAAAGCGGTGACATGGAGCTTGCTCTGCGGCTCGCGTCGTCGCTGCAGCCGTTGTGGCTCACCCGCGGTCGCTTGCTCGAAGGGCTGGGCTGGATCGATGCGGCACTGTCCGACCTCGACGCAGTCGACCGCGAGGTGACACCGGCAATCTTGGCGCGGACGCTGGCCGACGCGGCCCTGCTCGACGGCTGGGTCGGCGTGCCGCAGCGCAGAGAACAGGCCGCCGAAGCATTGGCGATCGCTCGCCGAGTCGATGACCCGTCCCTGTTGGTCCGCGCGCTCACCGCCTGCTGTGGCACCGCCGCGTTCGAACCCGAACAAGCGGCAACCTACTTCGCCGAGGCCATCGAGTTGGCACGCGCCCTGGGCGACAAATGGCGGCTGAGCCAGCTGCTGGGCTTTCAGGCGTACGCGGCCATTGTTGGGGGCGACGCGATGGCGGCGCTGGCCGCTGGGGAAGAGGGGCGCGATCTTGCCGACGCGATCGGTGACCGGTTTGCGTCCGGTCAGTGCCGCCTGTGGGGCATCGCCAGCGGGCGGGCGGTGCTGGGGGACCTTCCCGGCGCCGAGGCGGAATTACGAACATTAATCGCCGACGCCGATGCGGTCGGCGACCCGTTGTGCAGGTTCAACGGTCTTATGACGCAAAGCTTTTTCCTCGGGTGGCAGGGCAAGACGACCGCGGCAGTAGCGGCCGCCGAAATGGCCGTCGAATCTGCCGAGGGGCTCGGCATGGTGATCGAGGGACTCGGCTACCTGACGTTGGGTGGTGCACATGTCGCGGCGGGGGACGTTGCGGCTGCCAAGGACGCTCTCACACACGCCTATAGCCGCATACCGGACGCCGGGTTTACGACGACGAACACGCTATGGCGAGCCGAAGCCGAGCTTGCGACAGGCGATGTCGTCGCGGCCCGGTCTTGGGCCGATCAAGCGGTGTCAGCAACTACGGGATTTTTTCGGACGATGGCGCTGACCGCCCGTGCTCGGGTGGCGCTCGCCGAGGGCGACGCGCAAGCAGCCGAGGGTGATGTGTACGACGCGCTGGCGTGTGCGGCCGATAGCGGAGCACAGCTGGGCGTACCCGGCATCTTCGACTTTCTTGCTTGGCTGGCAGCGCAAGCCGAGAGTTATCCCGAAGCGGCCCGACTCGTCGGTGCAGCGGAGGCCGTCCGGCAGCGCACCGGTGAGGTGCCGTACGAGATCTACCGTGCCGACTACGAAGCGTTGGTCGCTGCGCTCCGAGATGCCATGGGCCAGAATGACTTCGACGCCGCCTATGCCGAGGGCGCCGCGTTGTCCACCGTTGAGGCGATCGCCTACGCTCAGCGCGGCCGCGGCGAACGTAAGCGTCCGTCCACCGGCTGGGCCTCGCTTACACCGGCCGAGCTGGACGTCGTCCGGCTGGTCTGCGAGGGCTTGGGCAACAAGGACATCGCCACAAGGCTGTTCATTTCACCGCGCACCGTCGAGACCCATCTCACCCACGTCTACACCAAGCTGGGGCTGGCTTCGCGCGTCCAACTTGCCCAAGAGGCAGCGCGTCACGCCTGAGCGATCATGCGCTCGGATTCGGGTAGGTCGAGGTAGCGCTCGAGGTTGCGGTGCATGTTGATCACGCGCCGCTCCTCGCTGGACAGCACCACGTGGGTGAAGCCGGGCTGGTGCATTCCGCGCTGCAGGCCCGCGAGTACCCGGATGTCCTGGGTGATCACCAGGCCGGGCTCGGCTTCCCCGGCGGCCGTGCGGATGTCGGTCGGCTTGTTGTGCGGTGCGCCCGGCGGCAGGTGCGTCATCAGGAACATGACCAGCTCGCCTTTATCGGGGTCCGGGCCCGGCCGCGAGCACATGACGGTCAGGTGGTCGGCGTTGGCCAGCAGCGTCATGTTCGGGAAGACGTTGTACTGGTGTAGCCGGGTAATCCGGTCGGTGTCGGCCCACTCCAGATCGACCCCGCGCTGCGCCGCAAATGCGCGGGTGCGCGCAGCAATCACGTCCTGCACCGTCTGGCCGGGCTGGCGTTCGTCGGCGGGGAACGGCATGTCTTCGGCCGCACCCATCAGCGCGCCCTGGGTGTCAACGTAAGCGTCCCAGACCTCCTCGTCGCTCAGCGCACCCTCAAACCGCGGGCTCTGCACACCGTAGGGCTGGTCGGACTTGCCGGTGTGACCCCAGATCCGCTGCGGCGCATGGATGTCGTCGACGCACCGCAGCAGCTCGGGATGCAGCGTCTGAATGTGATAGGTCTCGCTGAAGCCGTCGGCGATCGTCTTCCAGTTGGCGTCGACGTCGACGGTGAGCGTGGCGTAGCAACGGAAGTCGCCCAGATTGCACCAAGCGATGTCGTCGGGCATCTCCTCGAGATACTCGAGCAACGGCATCGCACCCATGTCGAGGTTGACGAAGACCAGGCCCGCCCAAACCTCGACGCGGGCGGGCACCAGCGGGAAGTCGGACATCCGCAGCGCGCCGAAGCCCTTGCGGTTGGGCACCCGCTTGAGCATGCCGGCCAGGTCCCAGGTCCAGCCGTGGTAGCCGCACTTGAGCTCGCGTAGCCCCGATCCCGAGCCCACGCACAGCGAGTTGCCGCGATGGCGACAGGCATTCTGGAATGCGCGCAGCACACCGTCGTCACCGCGGACGATCAGCACTCCGTATGGGCCGCAGCGGTATTCGAAGTAGTCGCCCGGCTCTGCGACGTGGTCGACCATGCAGGCGGCCTGCCACACCTTTGGCCACACCCGCTCGACTTCGAGCGCGGCGAACGCCGGTGAGTAGTAGCGTTCCGCGGGCACCAGGGTTGGCGAGGCGGGCGGGGTGCCGATCGCGTCCTCCTGGACGTGCGAGTGGGCGCGGGTCGGGTTCCCGGCAACGGTCACGGCTTTACCGAGCTCCGCGCACCAGCCGGCCGGGACGCGCCCCGGTATCGACATCCTTGCGACGGGTCACCGTTCCGCTGACGATGGTCGCGTCATATCCGCTTGCGCCCTGCATGATCCGGTTTCCACCGGCCGGCAGATCCCAGGCCATCGCCGCGGGGTGCAAAGTCAGCGCGTCCAGGTCGATCACGTTGATGTCGGCCTTCTTGCCCGGCTCGATGGTGCCGCGGTCGGTGAGGCCGAACAGGTGGGCCGTATCGCGGGTCTGCTTGCGGATCACGTATTCCAGTGACAGCTTCTCGCCCCGGCGCCGGTCTCGCGCCCAGTGCGTCAGCAGGAACGTGGGATACGAAGCGTCACAGATCATTCCGCAGTGCGCGCCGCCGTCGGAAAGCCCGAGCACGCCGGCGGGGTGCAGCATCATCTCCCGGATCGCATCGTGGTTGCCGTCGGCGTAGTTGAACAGCGGCAGCATCAGCATGGCCTTCGCGTTCCGCTCGAGCATGAGGTCGTAGAGGGTCGACAGCGGGTCCTCGCCGCGCGCCTTGGCGATCGCCGCAACGGCGCGGTCGGGGGTCGGCTCGTAGTCCGGCGGATTGCCGAGCGCGTAAAGCCGGTGCAGCGAATGCTGCACCAGGGCGAACATGCCGTCGAACAACAGGGTCGGGTCGGGGGGCAGGTCGTCCTCCGACAGGATCGCGGCCTTCACGGCGGGATCGGCGAGGCGCTGCGTGAGCTCGTCGCGGCTGCATTCGGCCTTGAGCCGACGGTAGGTGGGGCGGTGGCTGAAGCCGTGGTGGCCCTGGAATCCGATCATCATGCCGAACGGGCGCGCCGCGATCTGCGGGTAGAGCCGGCTGCCCGCCGCATGCGCGGCCGCCGACAGGTCCAGCTGCTGGCGCCACAGGTTCGGGTCGGCGTCCACCTGGATCAGCGCGAACGACACCGGTCGGTCGATTTCGCCGCTCAGCCGGCGCATCCAGTCCAGTTCCTTCTTCGGGCCGATGATGTCCTCACCCGCGGCCCCCTGCGGCGCCAGCTCGAACACGGCCTGGCCGCCGGCCGCCATGGCGCGGCCAAGACCGAAGAGTTCGTCCTCGGCGGCGAAGGTGCCGGGCACGGGTTCGCCGTCCATCGCCCGGTGGCCCATCGTGCGTGAGGTGGAAAAACCGAGCGCGCCGGCCTCGATGGCCTCGGTGACCAGCCGGCCCATCGCCGCGATGTCGTCGGGCGTGGCCGGCTCATTGCGGGCGCCCCGTTCTCCCATCGCGTAGGCGCGGATGGCGCCGTGGGCGACCTGGCTGCCGACGTCGATCGCGAACTTTTGCTTGCCGATCGCGTCGAGGTACTCGGGATAGGTTTCCCAGCCCCAGGTGATGCCCTCGGTCAGCGCGGTGCCGGGGATGTCCTCGACACCCTCCATCAACTCGATCAACCAGTCCTCGGTGCCGGGGCGCACCGGAGCAAAACCGACACCGCAGTTGCCGGTGACCACCGTGGTCACCCCGTGGCCGCTGGACGGCTCCAGCAGGCTGTCCCAGCTCACCTGACCGTCGTAGTGGGTGTGGATGTCGACGAAGCCGGGGGCGACCACTTTCCCTGTCGCGTCGATGGTTTCGGCGGCTGGGGCGGTCTCCAAGCCGGCCGGTCCCTGTTCATCGGCTCCGCGCCGGACGACATCGACGATCGCGCCGTCCTTGATGCCGATGTCGGCGCAATAGCGCTCCGCACCGGTGCCGTCGACGACGGTCCCACCGACGATCTTCAGGTCGAACATCACACTCTCCTTTGAGTCACCGTGGCGGCGGGCGCGAGACCAGTGCGGCGAACCCGGGCCGGAACGGATATTACGCTACTCTACGGAGCGTAATTACTTACCGATGGTATTCGCCGCGACCGATCGAGTCAATGAAACTCCCCGGTTGCTGGGGGTAGGCACATGGCATCCGGGCGCTTGTCCTCGGGGGAGTCCGCCGCCCACCGATATAGCACCTGCGTCGCCGCTATCGTCTCGTGTAGCTAAATGCTACGCTTGTTACAGATTGCTACAGGATTGAGGAGTGATGACTGGTACTGCCGATCGGGTTACCCGGTTTGCCGCGGACTTGCTGGACAGTGCGGCCGCCGAGGGCGCACGCCAGAGCCGCTCGGCCAAGCAGCAACTCGATCACTGGGCGCGGGTGGGCCGCGCAGTGTCCAGCCAGCACACCGCGGCGCGCCGACGGGTGGAGGCAGCGCTGGCCGGAGAACTGGAACTGCACGAACTAAGCGTCGAAGAGGGTGTCGTCTTCAACGCCGAGATCGCCGCCTCGATCCAAGAAAACCTGGCGGAGTCCAACTACGGCGAGCTGCTGGCCAAGCGTGGCCTCACGACGGTTGCCCTCAACGAGGCTGGTGAGATGGTCGAATACCGGCCCGACGGCAGTTCGGTCGTGTTGACGGCCCGACGACGACCTGCACGACGCAAGAAGTGAACGCCAACGCCCGATGAACCGGCTCGACCTGGTGGTCGGACCCAACGGCGGCGGCAAATCAACCTTCGTCGAACTCACGCTCGCACCGCTACTGCCGGGAAGCGCCTTCGTCAACGCCGATCAGATCGCCCAACACCGTTGGCCCACCGACCCGGCGGCACATGCCTATGAAGCCGCCCGGGTCGCGGCAGACACCCGGACCAGGCTCATCGAATTGCGCCGAGCCTTCATCGCCGAAACCGTGTTTTCTCACCCCTCCAAACTTGAACTGATTGACACCGCACACGCTGCGGATTACACCGTCGTCCTGCACGTGCTGCTGATCCCGGAAGAGCTCGCCGTGCAGCGGGTCAAACACAGAGTCAACGCCGGTGGACACGATGTGCCCGAGGACAAGATCCGTCAACGCTACCAACGCCTTTGGGCACTCGTCGTAACAGCGATCATCCGTTGCGACTCCGCCACCGTCTACGACAACAGCACACTCAAGGGCCCCCGTATCGTTGCCCAAATGAGCGCTGGCCACCTCATCGGCGAACCTATCTGGCCAGCCTGGGCGCTGCACGTCCTGTCATCACGCTGGCCCGGGATCTGACCGCCCCGCACTGTTGCCCGCCTCGTCTGCCCAATGCTGGGAGGGAAGGCCGCGGATGCCGCGCATCAGGCCTGGGCGGTCAAAGAATCTTCTCGAGCAGCCGCCTGAGGGTCTTTTGCTGCGCGAGCGTGAGGCGTGCAAGTCGCTTATCGAACTCGTCTGACAGTAACGCGAGGCCGTCCGCGGCCACTTGACGCCCGGCCGGGGTGAGCAGCAGTCGATGGCGACGCAGATCGGCGGCGTCGATCTCGCGGCGCACGAATCCCGCTGCCTCAAGCCGTTTCAGGTAGAGCGTCACCGTCGCCTTCGGCATGCTCAACGTCGCGGCTAGCTCGGCGGGGTAGGGATGTTCGTCGATCTCGGCGAGCAGGAACAGTTCTTTGGACTCGAGCCCCAGTTCGGTGATGCGGGCCTCGGTGCACGCAATGACCGACAACAGCACTCGATAGTTCAACGACCAGATCTTGGCCGCATCGGCGGTAGACATCGACTTGCCAGATCGTTCAGCAATAAACTAGTTTAGATATGAACAAGCGCATGAGCGAACAATCTACCAGAAAGCGACCACCATGCCTCTGGATCAATACGTGACACTCGGACGGTCTGGCCTACGCGTCAGCCCGTTGTGCCTGGGAGCGATGACGTTCGGAGAGGATCTCGGGTGGGGTACCAGCGTCGAGGAGTCCCAACAGATCATCGACCGATACCTCGAACTCGGCGGCAACTTCATCGACACCGCCAACTTCTACACCAGGAGCCACTCCGAGAAGATCATCGGCGACCACATCGGGCGCGAGCCCGCCCGACGCGATCGCTTGGTGATCGCCACCAAATTCAGCGGCAACCTGCATCCGGGTGATCCCAATGGTGGCGGCTCGGGCCGCAAATCGCTGATCAACGCGTGCGAAAATTCGCTGCGGCGCCTGCAAACCGACTACATCGACCTGTACTGGCTGCACATCTGGGACGCGAATACCCCGATCGACGAAACGATGGCGGCCCTGGACGACCTCGTTCGCGCCGGCAAGGTTCGCTACCTCGGCGTCTCGGACACTCCGGCGTGGAAGATCGCTGAAGCCAACCTCATCGCCCGTTTCCGAGGATGGTCGTCATTCATCGGGCTACAGGTCGAGTACTCGCTGCTGGAACGCGCCGTCGAACAAGAACTGGTTCCGATGGCAGCCGAATTCGGGCTCGGGATCACTCCCTGGTCACCCCTGAAAGGCGGCGTGCTCAGTGGAAAGTACACCCGACGAAATGATGGCCAGCACAACGCCGATCGCGGCGCCATGGTCGCCGGCTTCCTCAACGAGCAGACCTATGCACTTATCGACGAACTCGAGGTCATCGCCAAAGCGCACGAGTCGACGGTCGCCGGCGTGGCGCTTGCCTGGGTCCACGCCCAGCCAGCCGTCTCGTCGGTCATCATCGGGGCACGCCGGCTCACGCAGCTCAACGAAAACGTACGCGCCGTCGATGTGAACCTCAGCACCGAGGAACTGGGTCGGCTTGCCGCACTCACCAAACCGACATTCGGGTTTCCGCACAACATGCTCGACATGGCGCCCGGCATCATCAACGGTGGAACAACGATCAACGGTGTCTCCGCGCCGATTTCCGAGTATGTGATGCCTCAAGGCGCCCGGCCCTACTGACACGGGTCAGCTGTTAAATCTTGCGGTTCTCGGACTTGATCATCCAGGCCAGCTTCTCCAGCGAGTCGGTGATCTGGTGCAACAGATCGGCCGTGCTGGGGTCCTCGGCGTCGACCGCGTCGTGAACGTCGCGCAGTGTGTTGACCGTTGCGTAGACCCGAGTCGTGATCAGGTCAACCACTTCGGCGGTGCTCTGCTCGCCCGCCGGGTGCCCGGGCAGGCTAGTTGTCGCGGCGACGGTGTCGGAGCGGCCGTCGGGAACGGCGTCGAGGGCGCGCATGCGCTCGGCGATCGTGTCGCTGGCCTCGCGGCTGGCATCGACCACCTCGTCGAGCTGTAGGTGCAGGTCACGGAAGTTGGTTCCGACGACGTTCCAGTGGGCCTGCTTGCCTTGTAAGTGCAGCTCGATCAGATCGACCAGGACACGCTGCAGGGCCGCCGTGAGTGTTGGCGAGGCCGTGAATCCGGTGATGTCGGTCTCGGTGCGGCGGTTTACCCGCCCGTTTGTCAATGCGGTCGTGGATGTCATAGCGGTGCTCCATCATCTCGTCGTATGCCTTACCACCAGTATCCGCGTTTTCTGGACTGATTCAAGAAAAGGCTAAGCGAACCTCGTCACAGGTGTCCAGGGTGGACAGGAAATTGCGCCGAGCTCGGCTACGGGTTCCGTTAGGTGCGACTTGTTCTCACGTCGGTGGAAGCGGATCGCGTCAGGTGGGTCCAGGTCAACGTGACATGCGTTCCGTGCGGTGTGCTGTCGATTCTCGCTTCATCGGCAAGCGCCCGCATCAGCGCGATGCCGCGTCCTCGATACAGCCGTTCCGCCGTCGGCGGTCCCGAAACGTGGCGCCAGCGGCCGCGATCGTTGACGGTCACGGCGAGCGTGTCGGAATCGACATCGTAGGCCGCGCTGACATCGATCGTCCCGCGCCGCGACGTGCCGACATATGCGAATTCGGCGGCATTCGCCACCGCCTCGTTCACCGCCAGCAGCAGTTCGCTGGTCCGTTCGGCACCGAGCGTGAAATGCCTTTTGAGCCACACCCCGAACTCGGCTCGGGTCCGAGCGGCGCTGGACGCATCGGCGGCAACTCGCATGCGAGCGAACCGGGATGGGTCATCGATGTGAGACGCCATGGTCGGTTAACAGGACGTCTGATTGTCGGTCGCTGCGTCCCCAGCCCGCCCAGGTTCACGCATCGGCGACACCGTTCAGGGCACCATCAAGGGTGCTGTAGAGCGGGAACATGCGGTCGATCCCCATGAGCTTGATCGGCCTGCTGGTCGCCGAGCCGCGCGCGACGACCGCGAATCGGGTGGCCGGCTCGGCCTCGGCCTGCGCGCTGACCAGGACGGTCATCCCGGCCGAGGCCAGGAATTCCACCTTCGACAGATCAACGATCAGAGACTCGGGGCCGGCGGCCAGCGCCGTGTGTATCGCCTCGGCCAGGTACGGCGCACTCAGCATGTCCACTTCACCCGATACGGCGAGCACGACCGCCTGACCTTGCTGGCATTTCCCCACCTCGAAAGCCGTTGCACCGACCGGATCGCCAGTTTGTTCGATCATGCTTTATCTCACATCCGTCCCTGGTGGGACACCGCTCGTCATCTGACAACCACTGTCATATCGGGGGCTGTTGATTCAACCCTGCGGAAACATACCTGCGTGGCAAGAACACTTTGGGGTGCAGCGGCACCGCATTGATGCCAATCCTAGGCCAACGTTGTTACCCGCATGTATAGCGACGGCAGCCCAATGCGTTGGCTGCGATACTCCCGGACAAAATCCGGCCAACGGCAACGCGACGTTGGTAGCGTCTGGGAATGCTCTTCGCGGCCCTGCGCGACATGCAATGGCGAAAGCGGCGCCTCATCATCGCGATAGTCAGCACCGGACTGATCTTCGGGATGACGCTCGTCCTGACCGGACTCGCGAACGGGTTCCACGTCGAGGCCAAGCACACGGTCGATTCCCTGGGGGTCGACACCTTCGTGGTCAAGTCCGGCTCGGCCGGGCCGTTCCTCGGTTCGACGCCGTTCCCCGATATTGATCTGGGCCGGATAGCCGCCGAGCCCGGCGTCATCGCCGCGGCCCCCCTGGCCACGGTGGGGACGATCATGCGCGACGGCGGGACAACGCGGAACGTCACGGCGTTCGGTGCCCCTGAGCACGGGCCCGGCATGCCGCAGGTCTCGGAGGGCCAGGTGCCGTCGAGGCCGGGCGAGGTCGCGGCCTCGAGCACGCTGGGCCGGCACATCGGCGACGTCTTCGAGATCGGTGGGCACAAATTGCGGATCGTCGGTATCGTGCCCGATTCGACCGCGCTGGCCAAGATCCCCAACGTCTTCCTGACGACCGAGGGCCTGCGGAACGTGGCGTTTAACGGGCAGCCGATGGTGACGTCGATCGGGATCGTCGGCACGCCCCGGGCGCTCCCCGACGGCTACCAGACCTACGACCGCGAGGGAGCCATCAGGGACCTGGTGCGCCCACTGCATGTCGCGGTGACGTCGATCTCGGTCGTGGCCGTCCTGCTGTGGATCGTGGCGGCGCTGATCGTCGGATCGGTGGTCTACCTCTCCGCGCTCGAGCGCCTGCGCGACTTCGCGGTGTTCAAGGCGATCGGCACGCGGTCCCGTTCGATTATGGCGGGGCTCGCGTTGCAGGCGTTGGTCGTGTCGCTGTTCGCGGCGGCGGTGGGGGTGGTCCTCGCGCAGCTGCTGGCTCCGTTGTTCCCGATGATTGTCGCGGTTCCCGCCGGCGCTTACCTGCTGTTGCCGGTCGTGGCGATTGGGATCGGCCTGTTGGCCAGCCTCGCCGGACTGAGGCGGGTGGCGGCCGTCGATCCGGCGCTCGCGTTTGGAGGTCCTTAAGCGGTGGGCGATCTCAGCATCCAGAACCTCGTCGTCGAGTACTACAGCGGCGGATACGCGCTGCGGCCGATCAACGGCCTGAACCTCGACGTGTCGGCGGGGTCGTTGGTGATCCTGCTCGGGCCCAGCGGCTGCGGCAAGACGACGTTGCTGTCCTGCCTGGGCGGCATCCTGCGGCCTAAGTCGGGGGCCATCAAGTTCGACGACGTCGACATCACCACCCTGCAGGGCGCCGGACTGGCAAACTATCGGCGCCACAAGGTGGGCATCGTGTTCCAGGCGTTCAACCTGGTGCCCAGCCTCAGTGCGCTGGAGAACGTCATGGTTCCGATGCGCGAGGCCGGGATGTCGCGCAAGGCCGCCCGCAAGCGTGCCGAGGAATTACTGATCCGCGTCAATCTGGGCGAGCGGATGAAACACCGGCCGGGCGACCTGAGCGGAGGGCAGCAGCAGCGCGTCGCGGTCGCCCGCGCGGTCGCGCTGGACCCGCCGCTGATCCTCGCCGACGAGCCGACCGCACACCTGGATTTCATCCAGGTGGAGGAGGTGCTGCGGCTGATCCGCGAACTCGCGGACGGGGATCGCGTGGTGGTGGTCGCCACCCACGACGCCCGGATGCTGCCGATGGCCGACCGCGTCGTCGAGCTGACACCCGATTTCCCCGAGACGGATCGGCCACCGGAAACAGTGGAGGTCAAGGCCGGCGAGGTGCTGTTCGAGCAGTCCACGATGGGCGAGCTGATCTACGTGGTGACCAAGGGCGAGTTCGAGCTCGTGCACGAATTGGCCGACGGCGGTGAGGAATTGGTCAAGGTCGTCGGGCCCGGAGACTACTTCGGCGAAATCGGCGTGCTGTTTCACATGCCGCGCTCGGCGACCGCGCGCGCCCGCACCGACGCGACGGTCGACGGCTATACGGCGCCGGCGTTCCGCGAGCGGCTCGGTACGGGGGGTGTACGCGACCTGATCGAGCACCGCAAGATTGCCGAAGGCTGATCCGGCGTTGAACGAACCGCGGCGCCGCGTGGTGGTGGGAGTGGCGGATGGAGAGGGCGGTGGGCGTGGACCCCGAGGATCGTGACGACGAGCGGGACCACGAACCCGAGAAACCCGACCACTCCCCGCGTGCCGCGCTGACCCGCCGCGGCGCGTTGGTGGGCATGGCCGCGGTGGCCGGTGTCGCCGCGGTGGAGGCGGGCGGGTTCGCCTATGCGACCGGGTGGCTGCGGCCCGACGCGCTGACCCCGCCCCGGTTCGCCGATCGCTTCGAAAGCGTGTACGGGCGTCACGACGGGTTTCGCCGAAACCATGCCAAAGGACTCAGTGTCACAGGGTCTTTCGCGAGCTCCGGGGCGGGCGCGGCTATCTGCCGGGCGGCGGTGTTCCAGTCGGGCACCGTCGCGGTGATCGGCCGGTTTTCGCTGGGCGGCGGACTGCCCGATCAGGCCGACAAGCCCGACACCGTCCGCGGGTTGGGCCTGCTGTTCCAAGGCCCAGACGGCCAGCAGTGGCGCACCGCGATGCTCAACATTCCGGTGTTCACCGACACCACCCCAAACGGGTTCTACGAGCGCCTGCTCGCGTCAAAACCCCAGCCCGACACGGGCAAGCCCGACCCGCGGAAGATGGCCGCGTTCCTCGACCGACATCCCGAGACCGCCGCCGCCATGAAAATCATCAAGCAGTCACCGCCCAGTGCGGGATTCGCGGACAGTGCGTTTCACGGGCTGAATGCCTTTTCGTTCACCAACAGCGCCGGCGCGGCCGTTCCGGTGCGCTGGTCCGTGGTTCCGCAGGTTACCTCGGGGACCGATGTCCCGCCGTCTTCGGTCGGCAAGGATTATTTATTCGACACCCTCATCCGCGCGCTGGCACAACGGCCACTGGTATGGCGGCTGGTGCTGAGAATCGGTGAGCCGGGCGATCCCACCAACGACGCCACCAAACCCTGGCCCGAATCACGGCGGTCCATCGACGCCGGCACCATCACCCTCACCGCGGCGCAGACCGAGGAAGCCGGCAACGGCCGCGATATCAACTTCGACCCGACGGTGCTGCCGGACGGCATCACGGTGTCCGACGATCCCTTGCTCGCCGCAAGGTCGGCCGTGTACGCGCGCTCCTTCACCCGCCGCGCCGAAGAGCCCAAGTCGCCCAGCGAGGTCAACGTCGCACAGGTGCTGGGATGACGGAAAAGCTTTCCTCCCCAGCGCGTTTCGCGCTCCCGTCCCGGATTCTGCACTGGCTGATGGCGCCGATGGTCATCGCGCAACTGTTCATCGGCGTGACCATGATCGCCTCGCTGAGCTATTACCCGCTGCTGCTGGCGATCCACCGGCCGCTTGGGGTGCTGATCCTGATCTTCGCCGTGATACGCCTGGCGAATCGGCTCACCCACCAGCTGCCGCCGTTTCTGGCCACCATGGGCCCGGCCGAACGCAAGGTCGCGTCGTATTCGGAATACCTGCTCTACGCCCTGCTCCTGATCCAGCCTTTGGTCGGATGGGCGATGCTGTCGGCCGCCAGATCCCCGATCGGGATGGTAGGGCCGTTCCGTCTGCCCGCCATCGCACCGCACAACCTCGATGTGTATGGGGTGCTCCGCGCGTGCCACAGCGTGTTTGCCTACCTGCTGTTCGCGACGTTCACCGCCCACATCCTGGCGGTCCTGTTTCACACGCTCGTGCTGCGCGACGGGCTCATCAATCGCATGGCGGTTTGGCCCACCAAACCCCCAGCGCCGCAACAGGACCAGGCGACGCCCGTGCCGAGCCCCTGAGTCAGGGGCGAGCGCTCTAAGGCACGGGACACGGGAAGGATGTGGTGATGGGTGATCCAGTCGTCGATCGACCCGTATCCTCCCTGTCGCGAAGTATCGCGCGTCTTGTTCTCGGCGCGTTCCTGATATTCGCCGGGGTCAGTCATCTGAGCTTCGCCCGAACCGCCTTCTACGCCCAGGTCCCGCCGTGGCTGCCGTTGAACGCCGACTTCGTCGTGATCGCCTCGGGCGTGGCAGAAATCGCGCTCGGAGCGAGCCTGGTGCTGCTGACCCGGTGGCGAGTACCGGTCGGATGTGTCGTCGCGATCTTCTTCGTTCTCGTGTTTCCCGGCAACATCTCCCAATTCATCACGCATGCAAATGCTTTCGGACTCGACTCCGACCTCGCCCGCGGTATTAGGCTGCTGTTCCAGCCGGTGCTCGTGGTCTGGGCGCTGTGGTGCACGGGGGCATGGGCGGCCCTCCGAAACCGAAGATCCAGGGCTGAGCGGGGCGGCTAGGCTAGACACCGCGATGCCGGTGGCCCAACGACTCCCGATAATCTGCAGGCCATTTGCGGCTCATGTAACTCACGCTCAGTTGGCCGGACGCGGCCGCTGTGACCGTCAACATCGATCGGCCGAAAAGCGTGTTACGGCCAACATCGACTTCGGCACCGCCTCCGGCGAGTCTGGTATTACACCAAGGTCGCGGATGACGAAGACGCGACAAGACCGGAAGGATTAGAACGATGATGAAGTACGCCAAGACCCCCCACGAGGTGACCTACGGCCTGATGCGTGAGATCGGCCTGACCACGGTGTACGGCAACCCCGGCGCCACGGAGCCGGACCTGCGAAACGCCCTCGACGAGTTCGGTTATGCCGCTGGGTCCTAACGCCGCCCTACAGCGAAACACGCAGTGCCGCAACCGTTTCTAGGTCGTCGAGTGCGGCCACAGCGCGCCGCAGGCCCTCCATCGCGATGTCCTCGACCTGCATTCCCCCCATGCCGGCGGTGATCAGCGCTGCGACGTACGCGTAGAGCGCGCCTTGCCGGTACCGCAGCCACAGATCGTCACGGTCCAGATCGGGGCCGCCGGCCGCCGACAGCGCCTTGCGGTAGTCGTCGAGCAGGTCGTGTTGGGCCGCACGGCGGTCTTCCGGCGTGAGGCTCGTGATCAGGGTGTAGGCGAGTTCGCGGGATGGGTGCCCGCGCCGCACCGCCTGCCAATCCAGCAGTCCTGCCTGCCCGTCGCGGAAGTACATGTTGCCCGGATGAGCATCGCCGTGCATGACCGTATGCGGGGGAGCGTCGATCAGCGCGGCGACCGCTCGATAGTTGTCGGCGATGAAGCGGCCCTTATCAACTGGGAAATCCACCGGGCCAGTGGTGCGCTCGGCGAGCCGCTTCATCGAGACTTTCATCAGGGAGCCAGTCAACAATGAGGTGACGTCACCCGACGGCGTGTAGAGCCATCCGAGCGGCCCGCGCCCGTTTCGGGGCAGCCGGCCCCAGAAGGTCGCATGGAGGTTGGCCAGCAATTCGACGATCAGGCTGGCCTGGTCGGTGGAAATCGGGTGCAAGGTGTCGGGAAAAACGCACGAAGCCGGCAGGTCTTCCAGGACCAGCAGGTACCGACCCGTCCAGGTGTCGAATGCCGTCCCATAGGCTTCCGGGACTCCGGTGACTTCCGGGGCGAGCTGGCTGTAGAAGCGGACCTCGGTGTGTCCGAGCCGGCCAAGCTCGCCCATCATCCGGGTGGCGGCGGTCGCCGCGGCAATCTTGACGAACACCGAGTCCGGCACCCCGCGTCCGGTCAGTATCAGCCGTGCCCGCGACGACGTCCCCGCGTCGGAGCCGAGAACACGGAGCGTCCTGACCTCACGGCCCATCACATTCGACAGGACCGCGGCGTCGATATCGCCGACGGTGCGGGGCAGCCCCGCCCGGCCCGCCACGATGGCGTCGGTGGTCACCCTGCCGACGCCACGGCCCAGATGGCCCGCCAGGCCGATAACGGAAAGGGCCTGTTGCACGCGGTTCGTCATAGCTGTCCATTCTGTGCGGCTGATAGCCAGCGCACTAGCACTAGCGCTCAGTAGCGGTGGTGGGCCATGGGGGGTGTGCCATCGCCGCTGTCTCCTTCGTCCGACACCAACGCGGGCACCATCTCGCTCGTCACCAGCCCCTCGTTTTGGGTCAATTCGTCGACCACGTCGAAACATTCGGCGATATTGGCAGGGGTGTCTATGACGACGGTGACGACGGGCACATGACGGCTCAGGGAAAGCAGCTTGTCGCCGTGGGGCGGGTGATCGCCGTGGAAGCCCCAGATGCCGCGTAGCACCGTCGCACCGTCGCACGTGTCGCGCCGCCGAAGCCGCTGGATCAGCCCGCGGTGGATCGGCGTGCCGCCACTGCGCGCCGCTTCGGAGGTGTAGATCATCAATTTCTGGAACAGCGGCAGGCCGTGCTCGTCGGTGCCCGGCAGGGCATGCGGTCGTTCCAGCAATTCACCGTCGCGCTTGCACACGCGAACTCGCTCGATTGTGATCATGGGTCTCCGCAGCAGCCCGCCGAGTTCGGGCAACACCCGCCCGATACGCTCGCCGGAACCGACGGCAATGATCATCGTCGGGACGTCGGCATTGCGGCCGAAAAACAAGGCGCGCTGCTCGCTGTCCGTGGGCGGTGCCGTCGACGCCCAGGAATACCGATGCGCCGGCAAGCTGGCGCCGGTACATCAGATCGCATACCGCGAAGTAGGCGGGCACGCCGTAGACGCGCTCCTTGCGGCCGACATAGATCGTCAGTTTGACAGCCTCGTGCAGCTCGTCTGACAACTCGATGGCGCCGATGTCGTTGCGCAGTAGCCGGGCGCGTTCGAGGGTGACCAGTCCGCGCTGTTGAATGGCCAGCACCGGATCGAGCAATTCCTCGATCGCTTCTTTTGTGTCCACGGCGACGATCACCACTGGCGGGTCCTCGGACAGCGACAGCGACTGATCGGTTCTGAAGAGCCGTCCCGTCCCGAACCCACTAGCGCCACGCAGCACGACGCTGCTAGCGATGCGGCGCCGTTCATACAGGCCGAGCAGCAGTTCGGAAACGAAGCCGTCGCTGGTCCGTCGACGCTCAGCCAAATACGCACTGAGCTTTAGACAAGCTTCATCCATGGATGCTCCTCGGGCTACAAGCCCCACCAACCGAGTGTGCGAGAGATCTCGATGTACAGCGGTATCCCGATGGTCACGTTGTAGGAAAACGTCAACCCCAGCGATGCCGCCAGCGGCAGGGTTGGGCTGGCTTCTGGGATCGCCAGCCGCTGGACGGCCGGAACGGCGATGTAGGACGCCGCGCCACACAGCACCGCGAACAGCACGTAGGTTCCCGGGTTGAATTCGGTATTGGTGTAGTACGAGTAACCGCGGGCAACGATAATCCCCAGCGTCGCAAAGATATTCGGCGCCAGCAAACCGAACAAGATGAAACCGAAGCCCGCCGATCGCAGATCCTTCAACCTCCGCGAGGCAGTCATACCCATTTCCAGCAGGAACAGGCAAAGCGCGCCCTGGAAGGCCGTCACGAAGAAAGTGTCGTTGTCGTGAATCACCTTTTGGCCCTGCAGGGCACTGATGAAGCCAACGACGATGGCGCCGACAAGGAGACAAAGCCCAGGGTTGAGCAAGACCTCATTGATCAGCGCGACGCTGCGGACGCGCTGACTCCCGTCCTGCCCGATTGGGCGGTTCGGCTCGGGTAGCTTGGGCTTCTCCGCCGAGATCGCCGCCTGCTGCTCGGTCTGCAGGCTCTGGCCAAGAGCGGGGCGAATGGGCGTGCCGGGCCCCGCCCCGACCGGTGCGGTGTAGCCGGGCTCATCCGGCATGTTCCCCGCCCGGTCCATCCCCCGATTGCGAAGCCGTGCCACCAGGTACAGCGCCACCAGGCAACCGGGAATCTCCATGATGGCCAACATGACCGGCATGTAGGCGTTGAATGCGATGTTCAAGCTGGTCAGGACGGCCACGCAGGTGGCAAAGGTCCCCGCCGAGTCCGACCCGTAATAGCCCGCGACCGTCGCCCGGTCGACTCGCCGCATGGTACTCATCCAGCTCAGCAGGAAGTAGGCGAGACCACCGATCAGAAAGTTCAACACGAAGCCCAGGACCATGAAACCCACCACGGTGCCGATGTTCGACGGCTTGATCGTGGCCAGCTCCTCGCCCCCGTGCCAGCCGATGGCCAGCAACAGGTACATGGTCAGGGCCTGGTAAATCACCTGCGGAAACTCCAAGCGCACCTTCAGGATTGGGATCAGGAACCCGAAGTAGAAGAACAACAGGAGTGGCTTGAACAGGTTGTGGGTGAAGTTATGCCAGAACTCATGCAGCATTGGTCTCTCCTGTGATTGGTGCGGCAAGGACTGTCAGCGCCGAAGCGCGTGTTCGCGCTGGATAGGGGCAGCCAGTTCGCCAGATCACGACATGACTGTACGACGCACAGACTCCGCTTGAGGTTCTGCGCAATCCGCAGCACCACGACGCTGCCCATGACCGGCTCCTAGCCTGTCGCCAGGGATCGGCTGTATCGACGACCCTTGGGTAGAAGCCATCAGCGCCATGTGGCCGGCCAGATCAACCGGACAAGGATGCGTTAGCGAGCTTCATCGCTTGTTGCAGTTACTGGGGACTGTAGAGAGCTAACCGGGCGGTGAACAGCCCGAACGCGGTACGGCGCAGTCAGCGCAGCCGTTCGGTCGGTACCCCGTAGCGGTCCTGGTACGCGCGCACCCGCTCGCGCACCTCATCGGCGTCGAGGCCGGTGTCCGACCAGGTGTAGCGACCGCGCCCGCCGTCACCGGGGTGGGCCGCCAGGAAGTCGCGCATCCGCTGTGCGGCATCGGGCCGCAGCTCGCGGCCCAGCTTCTGATAGATGTCGCTGATCGTGCTCCACGGGTCGTTCATGAAATCGGTGAATAGCACGTCGATCACGCGGCCGGCGGGGACGGCGCCGCTGTCACGCAGCGCCATGCCTCGTTCCAGGCCGACGACGATCTCTTCATAGGACTGCGCCGCGCACTCGGCGATGTTGGATTCGTCGCTGGCCATCCGCCGTAGGTGGTGGGTCAGCGCGGCAATCGAGGAGATGACGTTGAGCGGATCGCGGTGCGTCTGCACGATCAACGCGTCGGGGTATTCGGCGAGCAGGGTATCCAGCCGCCACAGGTGCGCCGGCGATTTCAGCAGCCACTGGCCGGAAACGCCGGATTGCAGGTGCTGCAGGAAGATTCGGTGGAAGCGGTAGGCGCCGGCGTAGTCGGCTTCATACAGCAGCCAGCGGGAGTAGCTGGGCAGGCGGTATTGCACCGGAAAGATCATGCTGATGAATTCGCTGGCCGTGATGCGGACACACTCCTGCCCGACGAGGGCGCCCATCGGGTGAAATGCCAGGAATCCGGGAACGATCTGCTCGGACAGTTCGATGCTGGCCTGCACCTGCGCTATGCGTGGGTCGTCGTGGTAGGTCTCGGGCTGGGGGACCGGGCAGGGTGCGTCGACCTCCCACGTCAGCGGTGCGCGCAGGTCGGGATCCTGGGCGAGCAAGTCATACAGGATCGTGGTTCCGGAGCGGGGCTGGCCGACGATAAAGATCGGCGAAGTGATTGACTCACTGGCGATTTCGGGGCGCTGTTTGCGCCACGCGATCACGTCGAGCCGGTTTTTCAGGGAGCGCATGATGTCGAGGCAGGCGATCTCGACACCGAGGACCGAAAGGCGCGCCTCATTGATCAGCCCTTCGGTGAGATGGTGCAGCCCAACGCGCCAGCCCTGGTAACCGTGCGCGTCGCCGAAGTCGTCGCTGCCCGCTTCCTCACAGGCGGCGGCGATCAGCGTCTCCGGGTCGAATCGCTCCTGCAGCGTCACGACTGCTCCTCACCTGTGCGCACCGACACGGCGACCTCGGGCGGTTCGGGGTTGTCCAGCCAGCGCAGCACCACAAACCCGCGGTGCCGGCCACCGGTGTCGAGCCAATGGCCAAATCCATAGTCCCGCGCGGAGATTGCGATGCGCACGCGCCCGTCGGGGTCGGGCCGCACCCCGCGGTTGGTCACCGAGCTGTGCCGAACGCGCGGCTCCAGGCACTCGTGCCAGATGTTTTCCAGCGTGACGTTCCAGTACCGGGTGTCAGGTGGCTTGATGTCGAGCACCAGGGCCTGGCCGGGGTCAAGCCGGAAGGTCCCCATCATGTACAGGTTGTCCGGGGTGGTGTCGGCGGCGCCCAGATCGGCGGCCTCGGCAGTCAGCAGCGTGTTGGGGCTGTTCAGCAGCTCGGGCTTGATGGTGCGGTGCAGCGTGACGAGCTTCATCAGTGTCCACGCCATCGCGGTGAATTGGTCGGCGAGTTCGCCGTCGGTCAGCCGCGTCACCGGGTCGGGGTCCAGCGCCTCGATGCGCAAGGTGGCCAACTCTTCGGAGGCGCGATCACCGATGTACTCCCGGACGACGACGGACGACGCGTCATCGGGGATCTGCACCCACTGCGCGCCGGCCGGATCGGCAGGCTCGTCGCCCGAGAGCACCAGCGCGAATTCGCCGGAGATTAACGCCAGGTCGGTGTCGCTGACGTAATAGGACATCCGCCGCGGGGTCAGTCCGGTGCCGGCCAGGACCTGAAATCCGAGGTAGGCGCTGGTGCCGCGGGTGCCGGTGATCCGGTAACGGCGGTCGCCGCGGATCATGGCCAGGTAGTAATTGCCGTCCGGATTGGGGCCGCCGATCATCCTGGTCGGCGAACACATATCGAAGAACGACGGCCGGTCGGGGTCCGCCTCGACGGACAGCTGCGAGCACAGCGACGACACCCGCGCGATGACCCGCAGGCCCTCGAGGAGTTCGCGCTCGGATTCGGCATCCTCGGTGACGACCTTGGTGATGTCGGTGACCATCTGCTGGAAGAACTGCCACGCGGCGAGCGCCTGATTTTGGGCCATCGTCACATACTGGATCACCACCGTGCTGGCCGCGCAGCCGGTGCGTCAGGGTCGGTCCGCGGTCACGATCGGGGGCTGAGCGCCGCCACGATCATTCGCGTGGTCAGTTCGGCTCGGCTGCCTGAATAGCGTTGCGCGTCAGACAGGATCGGATACACCACGCCACCGACGATGGCGTCGGCGGCCGACTCGGCGGCCGTCTCGTCGACGCCGGCGGCGAGCAATCGGGTCCGCACGCTATCGTGCAGCGGCCTGCTGAACCCGGCTCGCAGTCGGACCGCGGTGTCCTCGTGCTCCATGCCGGCGACGGTCAAGATTCGCAGCATGGCCGAGCCGCGGTCCGTCGTCAGGCTGGCGACGAGTTTGCGTACCCAACCCACCAGGTCCGCGGCCAGGTCGTCGGTGTGGTTTACCGACGCGAGGATCTTGTCGGCGTCTTCGAGCATGACGTCGGCCACCAGCGTCGGACGGCTGGGCCACCATCGATAGATGGTCTGTTTTCCCACACCCGCCCGAGCGGCGACGGCCTCGATGCTCAAGCCGTCGAACCCACGCTCGAGCAGCAATTCTCGCGTGGCGGTGACGATTGCCGTGCGTGACTTCTCACTGCGGCGCCTTGGCGCACTCGCTGGTGGGCTCACCTGGGTGAGATCGGTCGGCATCTGGTGATCCTTGTTTGACGGGACGCCCTCGGTGTAGTCTGCCACAAGACGAGACGGTTCGTCTTGTAAAGCGGGAAGGATATCGGGCGCTGCCGTGACGCTGGGACTGACTCCGGAGCAGCGGGAGCTCAGCGATGCCGTCGCGCGGTTCGCCGCCCGGCACGCCCCGATCGCCGAAACCCGCGACAGCTTCGACGCATTGGCGGCAGGCGATCTCCCGCGATGGTGGGATGAGTTGGTTGCCAACGGCTTTCACGCGGTGCACCTGCCGGAGCGGCTCGGTGGCCAGGGCGGGCGGTTGATCGATGCCGCGTGCGTGCTGGAATCGGCAGCCAAGGCGCTGCTGCCGGGGCCGCTGCTTCCGACGGTGACGGCGGGCGCCGTTGCCCAGCTCGCCGAGCCGGAGCCGGCCGCCGAATCACTGGTGCGCGAACTGGCATCGGGCGTGCCCGCGGCGGTGGTGCTCCCCAACGGCGGTGATTTCCGGGCGCGGCGCGACGGCCAACGCTGGCTGGTCACCGGGAGGTCGGAGATCACCTCCGGCGTGTGTTCGGCGCGGGTGATCCTGCTGGGTGTCATCCCAATGGGCGCCACCATCGACAACGGCGAGATCGTTTGGGTGCCGGTGGATACCGGCCAGCCCACGGCGAAGGTCGAATCCGTAACCGGGACCGACCTTGTCTGCGACGTCGGGATACTGCGACTCGACGAGTATGGCGCGGCCGATTCCGATGTGCTCACCGGCATTGACCCCGACCGCGCGGAATGCATCGCCGTGGGACTGGTGGCCAGTTCGACCGCGGGGATAACACAGTGGTGCGTCGAGGCGGTCACCGCGCACCTGCGCACCCGAGAGCAGTTCGGCAAGGTCATCGGTACCTTCCAGGCATTGCAGCACAACGCGGCGATGTTGTTGATTAACAGCGAGTTGGCCACCGCGGCGGCCTGGGACGCGGTGCGCGCCGTCGACGAATCAGTCGATCAGCATCGCCTCGCCGCGGGGGGAGCGGCGGTGATGGCGATCTCTCCGGCCCCCGACCTGGTGCTCGACGCGCTCACGATGTTCGGCGCCATCGGCTACACCTGGGAACACGATGTGCAGCTGTACTGGCGGCGGGCCACCAGCCTGGCCGCCTCGATCGGCGTGCAAAGCCGTTGGGCCCGTCGGCTGGGCCAGGCGACGTGCACCCAGCAGCGGGACATGTCGGTCAACCTCGGTGACGCCGAGTCGGACTTCCGGTCGCGGATCGCCGAGATACTGGATCACGTACTGACACTGCACAACGACCGGCCCGGTCGCCAGGGCGACTACGAGCATTTCGCCACCGGGCCGCAGCGCACCGCGATCGCCGAGGCGGGCCTCATCGCCCCACACTGGGCGCCGCCGTGGGGAATCGATGCGGGCCCGCTGCGGCAGCTGATCATCGACGAGGAGTTCGACAAACGACCCGGGCTGGTCCGGCCGTCCCTGGGCATCGCCGAGTGGATCCTTCCCTCGGTGCTGCGCGCGGCGCCAAACGAGCTGCAGGAGAAGCTGATACCGCCGACCCAGCGCGGTGAGATCGCGTGGTGCCAGCTGTTCAGCGAACCGGGCGCCGGCTCCGATCTGGCGGCGCTCGCCACTCGCGCGACCAGGGTCGACGGCGGCTGGAAGATCAACGGGCACAAGATCTGGACGTCGGCGGCGCACCGGGCGGACTACGGGGCCCTGCTGGCGCGCACGGACCCGGCGGCGAGCAAGCACCGCGGCATCGGCTACTTCATCCTCGATATGCGCTCCCCCGGGATAGAAATCCAACCGATCAAGACGGCCACCGGCGAGGCGCACTTCAACGAGGTCTTCCTCACCGACGTGTTCGTGCCCGACGACATGCTGCTTTCGGACCCGACCGGCGGTTGGGACCTCGCGGTCGCCACCATGTCCGAAGAGCGCTCGGCCATCAGCGGATACGTCAAGTACGACCGAGCGGCGGCCGTGCGTCGCATCGCGTCGGAAGCGGGACCCGACCGCGACGACGCGCGGCGCGCACTCGGCGAACTCGATGCGTACACCAACGCCATCAGGGCCCTGGGCGTGCGCGAAACCATCCGGCTGCTCGACGGTCAGGCCTCCGGGCCTGCGTCGAGCATCGCCAAGGTCGCGATGAACGTGCTGCTGCGGCGCACCTTCAAGGCGACGCTGGAATTGACCGGGCGGGTGGCGATGCTCGCCGACTCCGACCCCGCCGTGGTGCTGCCGTACCTGCACCTGCCGGCCGAGTTGCTCGGTGGTGGAACCCGGGAGATTCAGCTGAACATCATCGCCCAGATGATTCTCGGCCTACCCCGCAAATAGCAGCCCCGAAAATAAGGACACGACATGGGATTACGCGGAGAAGCCGCAATCGTCGGATACGTCGAACTTCCGCCGGAGCGGCTCAACAAGGCTTCGCCGGCGCCGTTCGTCCTGGAGCAATGGGCGGAACTCGCCGCTGCCGCTCTCGAGGATGCGGGGCTGCCCGCGGACGTCGACCAGGTCGTTAATGGCATCGTGACCTCGCACCTGGCCGAGTCGCAGATCTTCGTACCCTCCACCGTCGCCGAATACCTGGGCATAGGAGCGAGATTCGCCGAGATGGTGGATCTCGGGGGAGCCAGTGCCGCGGCCATGGTCTGGCGGGCCGCCGCGGCGATCGAGCTCGGCATCTGCGACGCGGTGCTGTGCGCGCTGCCCGCCCGCTACATCACCCCGTCGTCCAAAAAGAAACCCAGGCCGATCATCGATGCGATGTTCTTCGGTTCGTCGAGCAACCAATATGGCTCTCCGCAGGCAGAATTCGAGATCCCCTACGGCAACCTCGGCCAGAACGGACCCTACGGTCAAGTGGCCCAACGTTATGCGGCCGTCTACGGCTATGACGAGCGGGCCATGGCCAAGATCGTCGTCGACCAGCGGGTCAACGCCAACCACACCGAAGGCGCCATCTGGAAGGACAAGCCGCTCACCGTCGAGGACGTGCTGGCCAGCCCGGTCATCGCGGACCCGCTGCACATGCTGGAGATCGTCATGCCCTGCGTCGGGGGTGCCGCCGTGGTGGTCGCCAACGCCGACATCGCCAGACGCGCGCGCAATCGTCCGGTGTGGATCAAGGGATTCGGCGAACACGTGCCGTTCAAGACCCCGACGTACGCCGAGGATCTGCTACACACTCCCATCGCCGCGGCCGCCGACACCGCGTTCGCGATGACCGATCTACGCCGCGACCAGATGGACATGGTGTCGATCTACGACTGCTACACCATCACCGTGCTGCTGTCGCTGGAGGACGCGGGTTTCTGCGAGAAGGGCAAGGGCATGGAGTTCGTCGCCAACCACGACCTCACCTTCCGCGGCGACTTCCCGCTCAACACCGCCGGCGGCCAACTGGGGTTCGGCCAAGCGGGAACGGCGGGTGGCATGCACCACGTCTGCGACGCCACCCGTCAGATCATGGGGCGCGCGGGCGCCGCCCAGGTCGCCGACTGCAACCGCGCCTTCGTGTCCGGCAACGGCGGAATCCTGTCCGAGCAGACGACGCTCATCCTGCAGGGCGACTGAGGGAGGACTCCATGCCCATCAGCTTCGAGCGACCGATGCCCGTCAAAACGCCTACCACCGCGCCGTTTTGGGATGCACTGGCCCAACACCGCATCGTAATCCAGTACTCGCCGTCGTCGCAGGCGTATGTCTTCTATCCCCGGGTGCGTGCGCCGCGCACGCTGGCCGACGACCTGGAATGGCGCGAGATATCCGGGATGGGGACGTTGTACTCCTATACGGTGGCGCGCCGGCCGGTAAGCCCGCATTTCGCCGATGCCGTGCCGCAGACCCTCGCCATCGTGGAATGGGATGAGGGGCCAAGGTTTTCCACCGAGATGGTCAATGTCGATGCTGCCGATCTGCGGATCGGGATGAAGGTGCGCCCGGTGTTCTTCGACTATCCCGAGCACGACGTCACGCTGTTACGCTACGAGCCGGCCGATCAGCTGTGAGTCGCATTTTCGGTCAGATCGCGCAGATCGGTTACGTCGTGGCCGATATCGAGGCCACGATGCAGCAGTGGATCCGGCACGGGGTGGGGCCGTGGTTCTACATCGAACGGGTGCAGACCGATTACTTTCGGCACCGCGGCATCGGCTCCCCTTTGCAGATGAGCGTCGCCCTGGCCAACTCGGGCGACGTTCAGCTCGAACTGATCCAGCAGCGCAACGACGCCCCGTCGATGTACCGCGAGTTCCTTGACTCCGGTCGCTCGGGGGCGCAGCACATCGCCTACTGGACCACCGACTTCCAGGACCTGTATCACCGGGCGTTGGCGGCCGGCTTCACCTTGGGTCAGGAAGGCCAGATCGGTGGCGAGCAAGGCCGATTCGCCTACTTCGACACCGAGCACGACCAGGGCACGGTCATCGTGATCTCCGATATCAGCGGCCCCAACAGCCAGATGTTCGCCTACATCCGCCAGGGAGCGGCGACCTGGGACGGCACCGATCCGATTCGCCGGATCGGCTGACCGGCCACCTCAGAGAGAAAGGCCTCGAATGACCGACGTGGACCGTCGAGCGCGCCGCGAAGCCAGAGAAGCTCTGGTGATCGAGCACATGCAGAGCGAGAACGTGCAGGAGTGGGACCGGACCATGGCGACGTTCAGCCACGCCCGCTACGAGCTGCCCGACGGCACCGTGATCGACGGCACCGACGACGTGATGCGGTACTGGATCGAGGGCCGCACGCTGGTGCCCGACCAGCGTAACGAGCTCATCGAGCTCACCCACCTCGACGACGGCCAAGTGCAGATCGAGTTCTGGCTGCGCGGCACACCCACCAACAGCGCCGAGCCCTTCGAGCTCCGACTTTGGGCGGTGTTCGGGTTCGACGAGAACGATCTGATGACGGTCGAGCGGGTGTACCCGGCCCGGCCGACGGCCGATCAGATCGGCGGACGCCGCGGCACCGTTCGCGATTGAGTGGATCACGTTGACCGCCAAGCTGCATGCCATCACCTGCGGCCACCTCACCATTCCGACCGCGTTCCTGCTCGTCGGCCGCGAGGGCGCGACCAGGGTACCGATCACCTCGGGAACCGACGCCATGACCTCGTCATGCAGGTCGGGGCATCTGCGGTGCAGTGCGGCCGCGCTCCCGCTGGCATTGCGTAACCCACAGGTGATTGTTCGCCGAGAGCACAAGGGCGTCTACGGGCGCATCGATCCACGGCTGCTGCACGACACGTACGGTGGTGGCCCCGATCCGGTGCCCGCTGATCACGCGGACATCAGATCACAGCCGCTACCTCGCCGTGGGTTGTTGAGCCGGTCGATCCTGTCCAGGGTCAGTGCCCTGTCGACGCCTGTTTGGGCGACGAAGCAATCCTGGCGCGTGGTGTCACGATCCGCCTGCGCAAAACTTGCGACTACACCGACGCCCCCCGCGGGTGGTGGGGTGCGACCCTCGGGCCATCAGCGGCGGCGGCAAACGGGGTGCAAGGGCGGCCTCGGCGGCGCAGGTGGTGATGCCGGCAAAGCATCTCGGTAGGGGCCCCTGGTTGTGGTGTGGGTTCAAGAACCCCAGTAGAGGCGCGAGCAAACATCGACGGCCAGAGTCCAGCCACGAACACCCCGGACCTGCCTGCCAGCAGAAGCCTCTCCTCCGGACCGTTCGGCCCGAGCAAGCCGAGAATACGACGAATTCGAATATGGCGGGGTTACCAGTAGGGATTATGGCATCCGATGCAGGATCGGCGGTCTCCCTCTTAGAACGCATTCGGAAACTGGTCACGTCCGCGCGAGTCGTCGGGTCGGGTCTCGTAGGCACGCCTGCAACGACGGTGCTTGATGATCCAGCCGAACGTGCGCTCCACCACCCAAACTCGGGGCCGCACGTGGAATCCGGTGCTGCCGGGGAGCCGTTTGATGATCTCAACCCGAAGGGCGAGTACACCTTTCGCCCAGCCCAGCAGCCGCCCGGGGTAGCCGCCGTCGGCCCATACCAGCCGGATGCTGGAGAAGCTGCCGCGCAGTGCGGCCAGTAACGGGGTCTCCCTAGCAACGGGACGGATCTGGTCCCTTTTGGCGGGCGCCGTTAGCTCAGGCGGCTGGTGAACGTAGCGGTCGCGGCGGTCCCAAATTGCCTCCACGATGCAACGCCGACCCGAGTCTGGCTAACCATCGTGAGGTTCCCGAGGAAGGCGGGTAACCGGCCAGCGCCAAAGTCATAGAACCGCGCCCGCTTCGGCTCAATCGACATGCGCACCATCTGCGCAGGTCAAACGTCACCGCATCGACGGTCTCGTTATCGGAGAACCCATGCAACGCCTGCAGCGTGATCACCGCGGCCATCACTCGGCCGGCACACTCGGCCTACGCCGACCCGTGGGAAACAGGTCGGCGAACATCTCAGAGGGGAACAGCTCCCGCCGATGGGCGGCCAAGAACGCGAACACGCTGCCCGCCTTGAGCAGATGACCCGCTACCGACTCCGCATCCAGCAGCTCACGCTGACTTTCTGATCGACCCTGCACCCCTGAATCATCGCCAACAACCAGGCTCAACAGGCCGACCGCCACACGGCATTATGCAGGACACGAGTTGGGATTCGTCCATCGTCCTCCTCGCTGCCGCGAGGTACTCATCGGTGACGCCGTCGACGGTTTCCAGTGTGGCGAGACCACGCACCAAGAGGGCCTGCGCCGCTTCTGGCGTGGAGCCGGTGTCGATCGTCAATGCGACTTCCGGGCGGAACGAAAACGCGCGGGCCTTCGGGGAGGTCGGTGCCGTGGAGACAACGATGTGTTCGCCAGTCCAGTAGAACCCGACTGGGATGACCTCAGGGTTGTCGTCAGAATTGTCGTCACCGCGAGATCACCTGCTGCTGCACGGCCTCTTCGTCCCGAACGAGGCGAACAGGGCGTTTGTTGCGGTTGACCGCGTTGGCGACGATGGAAACCAACAGGTCAGCACGTTGACGGCGTTGGCCGGCGAGGACCTTCGCCGAAGCTGCTGCGGACAGGGAACACGTGCAATTCGCCGCCCGTCGAACCATCTGATCCGTAGGCAGCTTCGAGCCGTCGACGTCTCTCTCCTGGGCCGGTTTTAGTTACGGTGATCGTATGAGCGACAACGCCACCGCCGCCGCCCGCCGCCCCGTCGTCCGGATGGATCACCCAGTTTCGGGCGTCGCCCTGGTCACCCTTGACCGGCCGGAATCACTGAACTCGATCGATAGTCATCTCGCCGAGCAGCTGGGCGCGGCTTTCACCGACATCGCCGAAGACTCCAAGGTGTCCGTCGTGGTCCTCACGGGCGCGGGGCGAGGATTCTGTTCGGGCGCGGACCTCACGGCCATCGCCGCGGGCTTGGCCGCATACTCGGCCGTCGGAATCATGCAGCGAGCCTCGGCAGCGGTGACCCCGCTGCTCGGCATGCCACAGGTGACGATCGCGGCCGTGAACGGCCCGGCCGCCGGTGCCGGATGGGGTTTGGCGATGGCCTGCGACATCAGGATCGCCGCTCCCCACGCGCGATTCGCGGCGACCTTCATCAAGATGGGTCTCGGCCCCGATTTCGGCCTCTCACAAACCCTTCCGAATACGGTCGGCCGTGAACGCGCACTCGAATTGCTCGCGACCGGGCGTACCGTCGACGCCCAAGAGGCCGTCAACATGGGAATGGTGCTATCCATCCAACCCGACCCGCTCGCATCGGCCATCGACCTCGCGGCCACCATCGCACAAGCCCCAACCCGTGCAACGAGATCCCTCAAACGAACCATCGAATTGGCTGCGAAAGCCGACCCCGGCGTCGTCGTCGACCAGATCGAGGCGCGTGCTCAAGCCGAGTTGTTCGACCACCCCGACTTCTTCGCCGACGCCGCGGCCTGGCTCGGTCGCCACCGACACGCCGGAACCGGTGTCTAACCCTTCCGCTACGGGCAATGGCAAAGGTCCCGTGACGGACTCAATACCGAGCGGGATGCTTTCGCGCCGTACCGCGCTTCCTCGCCGCGGAACGCGACGAATGAGAGGGCGTACGCACAGTTAGTCTTCGTCGTCGGTACGGTCGGCACGTACTCGATATACAGCGGCACGGCTGACCCCAAGCGTTGCGGCGATGGTGCCCGCGGACTCGCCGCTCGCATGCATCCGTTGCGCCAAAGCCATCTTGGAATCGTCGAGCACCTTGGGACGACCGGTGGCCTGTCCCCGAACTCGCCGGGCATCGCGCGCGGCTGTACGGCGAGTTATGCGATCCGGACCCGCTTACGACTGCTGACGACGATCGGCGCGACGACGCATCCTGAGCACGCTGCGGCGCAGACCCCGGAACGTGTAGAAGGCCGCCGCGACCGACGCCACAATCGTGGCAATGAAAACGGGCAGCCAGCTCTGCCGGTCGTGGTTGACAGACCACCAGACAATCGAGAAGAGCACCGTGCAGAGAAACAGGACGATGTCACGCCAGCTTCCTTGATAGGAACTGGCGGTGGCGCGCAGCTGGCGCGCCGTGTCGTTGGCGACAATCAATTCATCGATGCGGTCGTTAATGCTGCGCTGCAACGCCTCCCGCCGGGCCGCCTCGCTTTCAGGCATCTGCGCGAGCAGCTCTAGGTCTTGTTTGATCCCCGCACGCAAGTCGGGACCCCTGAGTTGCCCCAGTGCAGCGCCGAACAGCGCACCACCGACGACGGGAGCCGCGCCCATGGCCATCGCTGCCATACCGGGCATTGTGGATCCACCTTCCTCTCGCTACGCAATCCTGGGCATCGACCCCACGGTGACGTTGCGATGGGCGTCTCGGCTCGGTGCCGGTGGGGTCGGGTTGGTTACCGGCCGCGAAACCGCAGGAGCATCATTTCATGGTGGCGAGGTTGTGCCAAAAATTCTTGAGGCTGTCGGTGCCGCCGAAAAGCGTGGTGAAGTTCGTGGAGTCGACGAGGACGATGTCGCCGGCACGCCGGTCCGACGGCGGCATCCAGATCAGCGCGTTGAATTCGGTGTTGCCCGCCGCGGTGAAGGGATGCGGCCTGTTGGGATCGATCCGCTGACGACCCAGCACCCGCACCGAGTCGCTCTCCGGTGCGGTGAGTTCGTAGTGCGGCAGGTGGAGGTGGAAGTTGAACGTGGTGACATTGTCCAGCAGCCTCGCCGCGTCCAGGTCGCGGACCGCGGTCAGCGGTGCGATCTCATTGGTGCCCTCGACCACGGCTGGACGCAGCCCCCAGGTGTTGTGCACCGGAACATCGAGTGCCTTCATCAGGGAGCGGGTGTACTGGCCAAAGCGTTGTTGGCGGGGCACCAGCGGGTCGCCGTGGTGTTGGTGTTCAACCTGTCGTTGTGTGAAATCGTCAGTAAAGCCGACGTCGTGATGAGGTGCCAGCAGGAGGCAGGTGCCTTCTCGTTGCAGCCATTGATGGATGGCGCTGATCTCGTCGGGCGTCGCTTCCTGCTCGGACAGGATGTGGTCCAGCCCGAACACCATCAGGGTGTCGGTGTCGGCGAGGATCCGTTCGTCAATAGGAAGTTTGTAGCCGGCCTGGTCGATGCGCTGGAAGACGGCGACCGGGTGGCCGGTGGCTTCGCCGGCCAGGTCCTGGAAAGCCAGCGCCGAGCGGTGGAAAAGTTCCAGGGTGCCGGCGATGCCCTGGAGAAAGTGCGCGGCGTCGTACTCGGGTGTTTCGTAGGAGGGCCACGTCACGTTGCGGACCTCGGTCATGGTGGAGAAGCGGTTGTAAACCGCGGCCGGATCGCGTTGGGCTTCCCACGGGTAGCTCCAGTCCCAGTAGATGCTGATGCGCCGCCCGCCGGTATGCGGACGCGGGATGTGGCTTTGGTTGTAAGTCCGCGCCGCGGGAAGTGCGCCCATGGTGGATCCTTAATGTGATCAGTCGAGCGCCGCGAGGTATCGCATGGCGCCGATGCCGGGCAGGAAGAAGTACGCCCCACCCTTGAGGGTGGTGAACGCCGGCAACCCTTTCAGGGTTTTGCGGATCGGCCGGTTGGGAATCTTGAACTCCAGCGTGCCGTCCTGGGTTCCGCATATCGGGTCACGCTCGTTGCCGAGTTCGTGGAAGGTGCGGTCGTTGATCCACACGTTCTGCGCGAACTCGAACTGGCGAACCAGGCTGGCGCAAATGATGAACGCGGCAATACCGCGATCCACACCGTCGTCGGGCGCGCCCTCGGGCAACGCAGCACCGTAGGTGGCACCGCGGCGGATTATCCTGCGCCGGTTCATGTTGTGCGCAGTGTCGCGGGGGTTGAGGCGTCGCGCGTGCGATCCCAGCGGGCAGGCATACCCGTGCGGATCCATCTCCTTGTAGTTGAAGTCGTTGTTGCGCATCGGGTCCGCGCCCAGCTCGGGATCGTCCGCATCCGGTGCCAACACCAGCGGGGCACCGCTGCGCCAGCGGCCCATGAACTTGGCGGCGAGCAGTTCCTGATCGTCCGGCGCTGCGGCGTGCTCTCGCAGATAGTCGCGGAACACACCGACATGTTCCTGTAGCCGTCGGTAGGCCATGTAGCTTCCGTTGCGGGACAAGATTTCCGGCTGTGGCACGTTCTCCGGCGGCCCCTTCTCGTCAGGGTAGCCGAGGATGAACTCACCCGGCTTCAGCGCCGCGCCCGACCCCGGCGTGGGCTCTTCGCCCGAGCCCTCCATGACGGGCTGAGATAACCGGTCGCGGAACCCGAAGTGGTCATGGGCGTAATCGAACGGGGGTGTGGCGTTGAGATCCAACACCGACAGACTGCGCACACCATCGCAGCGGGCCACCAGCTTGTCGTGTTCTCCCGTGCACCGGCGATGTTCGGCATCGGTGCGCGCAAACAAGATCGCAATTGCGTGCAGGTCGTCGCCGGCCAGACCGCCCACCCAGTGGTCGGGGTCATTGGCGCCGGCATCGCCCAGGATGTCGGCGCGCGCCGCCATGCCCTCGCGGAACTCCTGCGGGAACGTGGTCAGCGATTCCTCGGGCACCCCGAGTGCTCGCAGGCCGTTCCAGGTGAACGCCAACGTGATCCAGCGCTCAGAGCTGTCCATCGTGGCCCGCGCGTCCGCGGCCGACTGCACCCGATCGAGCAGCTCAGTGAGCCAGGCCCGGCCGCCGGCCGGGTTGTCGAACGACAGGAATTCGTAGCGGCCGGTCATCGCGGGTGTGCGGGTCAGCAGAATGTGCTGAATATCATCGAGCTCAAGCATCAGCGCACCGCCTGGTGCGGGTCACTGCATTTGGTCGAGCATATCGGAGAACGCCGCTTTGAGCCGCAGCGCCTTCTTGACCTCATCAGCCGTGACGTACGGATACTCGCCGTACTCGAGGAAACTGGGGCACTGATGCTCGCGGACGAACTTGATGACGGCTTCAGAGTTGGTCTTCCAGTCCTCCGGGAATCCCTCGAGGTTGGTGAACACCGTGGTGATGCCGGTCGCGGTGAAAATCTGGATCGCATCTTCGGTGTATTTGTCGAAGTCGGTGTCGAAGATGCCCTGGTACTGAAAATGCAGCCCGGAACCGACGTCGAACAGTACCCACCGCAAGTAGTGCAGCCGCAGCGGCGCGAGCACGTCGGGACTCCCGGCAATCGCTTCCTCGATCTCCTTGCCGTAGGCGCGCACGGCCTCTTCGCGCCCCTCTTTGACCTTCGCGATGATCGAAAAGCCATAACAGGCGGGAGTTCTCGGATATACCGCACCGTACCTGCCCCGCTCGAGCTCGAAGTACCCCTCCTTAGGAATGGCCATCGCCGCTGGCTTGCTCCAGTCATGATCGCTCGTCGGCATCCTCGGACTCCCGTCTATGCATCCGTGCGAAACACTACGCCCCGATCACGCCCCCCGGAACATGTCGTCAGCGGCCATTGGACCAGGCGACCACCATTGCGTCGGTGTTTACCCGGCAGGCTCCGTCGGTTCATCCCCGCCAGCCCTCAGTTGCTCGAACAGCCCTGCGCGGGCCAACAGCAAGCCGCTGACCATCAACACCCAGACGGGGAACGCCATCGTGATCCACATGCTGATGTCGCCGGCCACCAGCAAGCCAACGGCGGCCAGGTAGCTCAGGGCAACCAGCCACTTCGGCATCAAGCCCGTCCGAAGCCAAATCGTGGCCAGCGACATCATGAAGACCGCAGCCATCCGGACCGCATAAGTCTGGGTGGCCGCCAGCATCACCATCTTCCCGAACCGGATCGTCTCCGCATGCGCCGACGGATCGGTCACCCCGGCGTTACTGGCCACCAGGCCGGCGACCACAGCGGTCGAGACGAACATCATGGCCAAGAACAGCACGCCGCTGCAGATGAAGACCGACGCGAAGAACTTGTCTTCATAGCGCCCTAGCCCGTCTCGGACCACCCCGATGAACCACAAAAAGCTGATGCCCGCGAACGGCATCAGCTTCGTCGCGGTCGCGAGGCCGCTGCCGTAATTGTTCAGCCATTCGGACGAATCTGCCGTGCCCTCAGGCATGTTGGTGCGAATCAGGATCAGCGCGGCGCCAAACAGCAGCGCAAAGATCACACCGGCCAGCGCGGCAGCACGGGGCGTCGTCAGGTGGCGCGGGCTGGGCTTAGATGACATTGCCATCACGTCATCGTCTCACCCCACGGCGCCCGAGCCGGGCTATTTCACGACGAACTTCGACTCGCCACAACCCAGTACACACATCAACAAGCTGAAGTACCTGCGGGCTGCGCTGCGGGCATGAGGTCGCGGCGCACACCGTGCGCTTCACAGCGATCGGCGTGGATCAACAGCGCGCCCGCGGGGCGCTGGTGCACGGACGATGGCACACCACCATCAGGACCATGTGACCTGCGCTCTCGTGCGCGGGCCGCTCCTGACCGGCAAACGGTACGACTGGGCAGGCTGGCCAGCGTCACGACGATGACAACCAAGGCGCGGACTTAGCGGACGCTCCCACTCAGGGCGTCCCGGGGCGTCCGCGGGAGAGCATCGGCCAGTAGTCCTGCATCACCGTGAAAATGAACGCCGTGCTAATGCCGAACAGTAACGCGCCGTCCATCGCCTCCAGCGCGCTCACCATGTGCCACTGGGATCCCACTTCCACGGTGCTGGCCGACGTCAGCGTGCCCAGGGAATAGAGCAGCGCATCAATATACGAGCCGAACGCGCCAAGCCACAGAGCAGGTCTTGGTCTTAACGATCACGTTGGCCCGCCCGCCCAACGCCTGTTGGCAGGCCTGGTGGTTGCCGGGTCCCATGGGATCGTATCCACCCATTTTTACCGTGATGAGATCCTCTGCGACGACGACCGGGCGAGCAGCCGCTCGAATCGTTCTCGGGCCTTTGGCGTTAGCCCGATGTCGCGCGTGTCTGGCCACGTCTCGACCCGCGTTGGCGTCACTGCCAAAACCTCTCGACCTCAACACCGTCTATCCAGAGCCCAAGCGTCAGCTCGTTGCTGCGCGCGTGAACTTCTGAACCCACAGCTTCGCTTGTGATGAAGATATCGGCTATGCACACGTTTTCGAAGGGCCTACCCGACGTGGGCGGCGGCGTTACGCGTGGCTGCAACCCGACGGCGGCTGGGGGGTGGAGCAACTCGTAACGCTTCGGTAAAACGCACGCGGCTTCCTGCGCCGGATGCTGGGATGACCATCGTTGGCTGTTGCGTTCTCAAGAGCGAGCGAAGCAAGGCACCACGTCTGAACTGTGGTGGCAGGTACAGGATTCGAACCTGGGTAGGCATACGTCGACGGATTTTCGGTTCATCCCCTGCGTTTGCGACCGATTTCGACTAACAGGTGTTCGTGCCGGTAGAAAGTTTGAGCTAGTCCAGATTTACCGTGTGCCGCAGAGTATCTCGACGCTACCAATGCGTGGGTTCGGAGACTATCGGTTGACTTGGGTAGGTTTGCGGCAGACCAGCGCTAGACCCTGGTTGCTGGGATGGTGCCAGGATGAGAAGCGGGGCGGCGGTGTCCGCGCTTAACGGCGGGGCTAGCTCGATCGGCGGGCTCTCGGTGCCGCCGTCCTGGGCCACCCAGCCGGGAATCCGCCTCGTCGCGGCGTCGCCAGGCACCGCCGTCCCAATAGTCATGCGAAACAGCCAAACCAGCCAAGACAGCCCCTACACGGGCATGGCGTTGGCGAGTTTGGCCGGGAGCTCCATGGCGGGTCTTGCGTTCCGGGGCGCTCCCGCAGCGAGCGGAGCGGCAGCGACCCCCGCGGCGAACAAAGCGCCCCCGGCGACGATCGTGGCGGCGAACAAACCGGCCCAGGCACCCGCCCCAGCACCGGCCCCAGCACCGGCGCCAGCAGCGACGCCCCCGGCGCCCAAAGCGGCGTTCCCCTCGGCGGTCCCGGTCGCGATCTCGGCGGGGGGCATACCGGCGGAGGTAGCGGCCAGCCTCGCGGCGACCCTAGCGGGGATCCCCGGGGCGACCATAATCGTGATACCACCTGGCACCAGCTGATCACGTTGGTATGCAGGGGAACTCGCGCGCAGCCGAAGTTGCCGGCGTCGACCGACGCGTTCGTGTGGCTGTGCGTGTATCGCATTCGCCAAATAAATCCGACCTAGGACAGGAGAAGATAATGAAAAAGTTGGGTAGGGCGGCAGTTCTTGCGGCGGCCATGTTCGCCGCTGTGGGAACCGCGACCGCGAACGCCACCGACCCGAGTGGAACATACAACGTCGTGTTCGACCACCAGAACGGATACGCTTCCGACACCTATCAGTGGATCTTCACGCCGTGTGGACAGGGATGCCTCCATGTGACCGGCGACTACGGTTTTCAGGGCGATTTCCACTTGATCAACGGTCAATGGACCCTGACACAGGAGAACGTGCCGAACTCGGTCCAGTGCAAAGACGGAATCAGACACGATGGAGACCTGACGCTTATGTTCGACCCGACCAGCCTCAGAGGCAAGTCGACTGGCTATGACCACATCGGATGTCCCCTTGGGGCCCCAGGCCCGACTAAACCGATATCGTTCACGTTGGAAAAGGCGTGAGGTCCCGCATCAGCAAAGGATCCAATCAAGATGGCCCCAACTGCCAACGGCTTTGCGCCACCGCTCAATTAAATTGCTTTCTCGGTAGTCGATCTCCGACTCACCGAACGTTGGTTTCGTGAAGGCTTCGGCCTGCTATCGGCCGTGCCTGGCCTTCACCGGCTGCGCGTTTGACCTTCGTGGACATCCAGAGTTCGGCCATCGCCCCGAATCTGACAGCCGATACCGCCGGATCGGTCCACGTGTGTCCGCGACGCGTGAAGACTGCCCCGAGTCGAACCCAGGGTCGAAAAGGGGTCAATTTTCGGCCGCCGTTGACACCACATACCAAGATTTGCGGGAGCAGTACCGGCGGATAGCCGCGGATCTTGATTTCGAAGGGCACATCGCGCGCCGAGCCATTGTAGAAACGGGCCGCACAATCCGCCGACAACTTCACCATGACCCGGACGGACTAACCGCTGCAACCTGTGTGTCGTATTCCTTCGATTGTTCCAACCACATCCATGGGCTCAACGGCGAGACAGCCCAGCATGTGAGACTTGACGCGTTTGTCCGCTACGGAGCTACCGACGAGCCCGTCAAGTGCTACTGGGACGTGAGATGACTGGGATGACGCCGGGACGCGGCGCCTGACCTGGGTGGCGGTGCGCTGGTCGCCGGCCTGATCACCGGTTGGCACGATGCGGGCGCCTTGCACCTGCTTCCGGGGCGCAGCACTCATTACTTGCGCTCGATTGTGAACACGTATTGCCAAGGCACACGATGGATTTCAGTCAATCCGAATTGGCTTCAAGCCGACACCCGCCACCCATTGCCATGCCTTGCCTGCGGGAGGACGATGGAGTAGTCCGGCGGCGCCGTCGAGACGCTGCCCCACATACAACGGAGGCAGATCATGTACGCAAGAAGCACCACCATCCAGGGGCAGCCCTCGTCCATTGACGCCGGTATCGCGCATACGCGCGACAGCGTGATGCCCGCGCTGGAGGGCATCGACGGGTGCGTCGGCTTGTCCCTATTGGTCGACCGAACCTCAGGCCGCTGCATTGTTACCACCTCCTGGGAGTCCGAGGATGCGATGCGCGCAAGCGAGGAGTCCATTCGGCCGATTCGTGACCGGGCCGCCGAGCTTTTGGGTGGTAGCAGGCAGGTCGAAGAGTGGGAGGTCAGTGCCATGCACCGCGAGCACCCCTCCAGTGAAGGCGCCTGTGTCCGAGCCACCTGGGTCAAGGTCGACCCGGATCAGGTCGACCAAGGCATCGATTTCTACAAGATGACGATCCTGCCCGCCCTCCAGGAGCTAGAAGGTTTCTGCAGTGGCAGCCTGCTGGTCCACCGAGCATCCGGTCGTGCCGTGGCCTCGGCGACCTTTGACAGCGTCGGAGCGATGGAGCAGAACAGGGGCCAGTTGGACAGGATCAGAGCCACGGGCAGCCAGGAATCACGCGCAGAGGTGCTCGACGAGTGCGAGTTCGAGTTGGCGGTCGCACATCTGCGTGTGCCCGAGATGGTCTGACCGGCTGCAGGTGCCGAGACCAGTCCCCTTCTCGATCATTCTGCACATCACCACGATCCGCGTGCTGACAACCCGAGGCGTGCGCGGGATGAACAACATACGTCCGTCGCCACGTCGGCGATGACGGCCAGCGGATGGCACTGTCAGGTTGGTGAGCCGGGAAGGTGAGGTGGGGCATGATCGACGATCGTGACCGCTGCAGGCTCGTCGTATAAAGGGTTCCGGTTTCCGCCCGAGGTCATCAGCCATTGCGTCTGGCTGTACCACCGGTTCCCGTTGAGCTTCCGCGACGTGCAGGAGCTGATGCTCGAACGTGGTGTCGACGTCTCCTATGAGACGATCCGGGCCTGGTGCGACCGGTTCGGGCAGGAGTACGCGAACCAGCTGCGCCGTCGCGGTCCGCGGCCGGGCGACAAATGGCACCTGGATGAGGTATTCGTCCAAATCAACGGCGCACAGCGGTACCGGCCAACAGCCAACGGGATATGTGAATCCTACAAGTCTCGGCTAGCAATCCCACAAGTCTCGGCTAACCATGAATGCCGGGGCGCTTGAGTTCGTCGCAACCGGTGCCCTGGCGACCGTTCACCCGGTCACCGTGAAACGGGCGTGCCGTTTCGGGTTCCGCCGCGGCGTTCTCGTCGATATGGGTCACCAGTTACAGCATCCCCAACACGCAAATGTGCAGGGCGCTGTGAATGCCGCGGAAGTCCGTCTCGTTGCGCGTAATCAGCGGAATCCCTAGGGCGACAGCGACCGCGGAGATGAGTATGTCGAATCGGCGTGGCTTCGGGTCTCGGCCAATAGCACGAACATTCGCACACAACGCCCCGTAGATGCGTGCCGCGGACGCGTCGAACGGGATCGGGTCGAATGTGTCGACGAGCCAGTGGTATCGCTCCTCGCGCGCAGCATTGAGGAGCGGATCTTCTGTATGCAGGCCGTACGAAAGTTCGGCGAGCGTGATGGTGCTGACGGCGGCCGCATCGGGTTGCGCAGCTACCGCGTCGGCCGGATGGTCGATTACCACGGACGTGTCCAGCAGCGCGCGCTCATGAGCTGAGATCACCGGGTGCCCCAGCGCTCGGCATCGCTATCGTCGACCGCGGCGTCGAGCTGGCGTTGTTCGACGGCGGAGCGTTCAAACTTCCCAGTCCGGAAGCTGGCTGACGCCGGCTGCCACCCGTGCCACCGGTACGAATCGTCGACGCTGATCCGCTGCGGCCCGGTCGTGAGGCACCAGGTCTGCCACCGGGACTCCATTCCTCGTGACCGTAAAGCGTTCTCCCTGCTCGACGCGGCGCATGATCACGCCGCTGTCGTTTCGGAGGTGTCGTTGACTGAGAAGACCCGAGGTGTGCCAGTCATGCTCGATGCCTAACTCCTCCATCGGGACAGCGACGACGACCGGTTCGGCGCTGCCATCGGGGCTCGTCGGAATCGCCGACAACAGATCCCAATGCGCATGCAGAGAATCCGTGTCGAAGGCCCATTTGCCGATTCGAGCGACTTCCTCGAGGAAGCCGTCCCCGGTGGGCTGGTAGCTGAGTTTTGATGCGGTAATTCGCGTCTCCGTTGGGCATCGTCAGTTGGGCGTACGCCAATTCTCGGAGCGAATTGCCGCGCCGCCGAGACAGTTCACCCAGGCGGCGTACCGAACGCGCAGGGCCCCGGAATAGCGGACTAATAGAGCACAGCCGTATCGAAGCAACTCCTGGCCAACGTGTCCCGGTGGTGTGTGGGAGTCACTGTAGTACAGCTAATTTAGCCGCATCCGGCAGCTAGCTGTCCGTTGACAGTGTGACACAAATCATTGTCTACTAGTCCTTTAAGAAACGGGAGCGCGGCATGAACAAAGACGATCTGATCCTGATCAGTGTGGACGATCACATCGCCGAGCCGGCGGACATGTTCGACGCGCACGTCCCGGCGAAGTACAAGGGCCTCGCCCCGCGGGTGGTCCTGGAGCCCGACGGCGTCCAGCAGTGGTATTACGGCGAGATCCGCGGGCGGAACATGGGCCTCAACGCCGTCGCGGGCAAACCCCGCGAGATGTACAACATCGACGCCTCGCGCTATGACGAGATGCGCCCCGGGTGCTTCAACGTCGACGAGCGGATCCGCGACATGAACGCCGGCGGCCAGCTGGCGGGTTTGAACTTCCCGAACTTCACCGGCTTCTCCGGCCAGGTCCTCAACCAGGGCCCCGACCGTGACGTCAACCTGGTGATGATCAAGGCCTACAACGACTGGCACGTCGACGAGTGGTGCGCGGCCTACCCGGGCCGGTTCATCCCGTGCGGCATCCTGCCGCTGTTCGACGTGGCCGAGGCGGCCAGGGAAGTCAAACGACTGGCGGGTAAGGGTTGTCACGCGGTGACGTTCTCCGAGAATCCAGAAGCGTTGCAAATGCCCAGCATTCATACCAAGTACTGGTATCCGCTGTTTGAGGCGGTCTGCGAGTACAAGACGGTGCTGTGCACCCACGTGGGCTCCTCGTCACGATCCCCCATGGTGTCGATGGACGCCCCGCCCAGCGTGAATATGACGGCGTCGTCGATGATGAGCATGTTTACCTTCACCGAGCTGATCTGGGCCGAGTTTTACGCCGACTTCCCCGAAATCAAGTTCTCGCTCACTGAGGGCGACGTCGGCTGGATGCCGTATTTCCTCTGGCGCGCCGAGCACGTCTACAACCGTCACTCGGGCTGGACGCTGGCGAAGTTTCCGCCCGGCTACAGCGGACCCGTCGACATATTCAAGCGGCACTTCTACACCTGTTTCATCAGTGACAAGGTCGGCGTGCAGAACATGGACTGGTTCAACGAGGACATGTTGTGTTGGGAGTCCGACTTCCCACACTCCGACAGCAATTGGCCGTTCGCGCCGGAAGACATCATCGAGACCATGGGCCACCTCGACGACTCGGTGATCAACAAGATCACCCACGAAAATTCCATGGCCGCATATTCTTTCGATCCGTTCCGGCACATCCCCAGGGAGCACGCCCGGGCCGGCCACCTGCGCGCCCAGGCCACCGACGTCGACGTCGTCACCCATGTGGGCCGTGCGGCCGGCCAGCGTGACCTCGACACGTGGACCCGAATGACCCAAGCCGGTCTGCAGGCACTGGCACAGGGACAGGCGCCGCCGACGGTCGAGATCACCGGCGTCGCCGGGCGCGCCACCACGCTGGGCAACTGAGCGTGGCCGCCCCGTTCGCGGACTGGCGTGTGCTGGAGCTGTCCAACGGGATCGCGGCGTCCTACTGCGGCAAGATGTTCGCCGACGCGGGTGCCGATGTGGTGAAAGTCGAATCCAACCAAGGTGATTCGCTGCGCGGCTGGACCGCCGGCGGACCGGCGGGGGCGTTGTTCGGCTATCTGGCCGCGGGCAAGAAGTCGGTGGTCGATCACGAACGGGCCGAGGTCACGGCGCTACTGGCCGGTGCCGACATCGTGCTCACCGACCTGACCGACGGCTGGACGCTGGACGACATCACCGCGCACACCGGCCCGGCGGCGGTGGTGGTGTCCGTGACGCCGTTCGGAACGACGGGTCCCTACGTCGACGACCAGATCGTCGCCAACGAATTCATCTTGCAGGCGTTGTGCGGCTCGATCGCCAGCCGGGGCTGGCCGGACGACGAACCCGTCCAGGCCGGCGGCCGGCTCGGTGAGTGGCTGGCGGGCACGTTCGCCGCGGCGGTCGCGGCCGCCGCGGCCCGGCATGCCGCCCGTGGTGGCGGTGGCCAGATCGTCGACGTCTCGACATTCGAGGCGATGGTGATCGCGATGGGTGGTCTACCCGCCATGTCGGCCAGCGTGCTGGGCGCGGATTCCCTGCTGCACCAACCGAGTCTGGAGCTGCCGTCAATCGTCCCCACGGCCGACGGCATGGTCGGCTTCTGCACCATCACCGCACAGCAGTTCCAAGACTTCCTGGTGCTGATCGATCGCGCCGACCTGATCGACGACGCGGAGCTGGCCTCGATGGCCGGGCGCATCGCGCGCCGCGACGAGTTCGTCGGCATGGTGACCCAATGGACGCAAACCCGCACCACCCAAGAGATCATCGATCTCGCGGTGGCATTCCGGATTCCGGTGGCCCCCATCGCAACCCCGGCCACGCTGCCGACGGTCGACCACTTTGTGCAGCGCGGCGTGTTCGTCGAATCCGAGCTCGGGGTGCTGCAGCCGCGGGTTCCGTATCGCAGCGACGTGATGACGACCAGGCCGCCCGGACGGCCACCGCGACTGGGCGCGGACAACGGCCGCGTCCACTGGCCGCCCCGACCGGAACCGCCCCCGGTCGTCGATTCGCTTCCATTGTCCGACATACGGATAACCGATCTCACCGCCTTTTGGGCGGGGCCGGTCGCGACGCAGCTCCTGGGCTCCCTCGGCGCGGACGTGATCAAAGTCGAGGGCGTGCGCCGGCCCGACGGTATGAGGTTCTCCGCCGGCCGGCCAACCGGCTGGGACCAGTGGTGGGAGTGGGGCCCGGTGTTCTTGTGCAGCAACAACAACAAGCGCGGCATCAGTGTGGAGCTCGGCACCGACACCGGACGTGCCATCGCGCGCGAGCTCATTGCTGCAAGCGATCTCGTGATCGAGAACTTCTCGCCGAGGGTGATGGAAAACTTCGGGCTGGAATGGGATGCCGTGAGGGCCGCCAACCCGCGCGCGATCCTGGTCCGGATGCCGGCGTTCGGCCTCGATGGCCCGTGGCGCGACCGTGTCGGCTTCGCTCAGACCATGGAACAGGCAACGGGGATGGCGTGGACGACCGGACATGCCGACGGCCCCCCGGTCATCCCGCGCGGCGCGTGCGACCCGATAGCCGGGCTGCACGCGGTATTCGCAGCCATCGCGGCCCTGGTGATTCGCGACCGCGACGGGAGCGGTATGCAGGTGGAATCGACCATGGTGGAGTCGGCGCTGAATGTCGCCGCCGAAATGCTGGTGGAGTACTCACGCAACGGAATCGAGCTGCGCCGGAACGGAAATCGGGGTCCTGGGGCAAGCCCACAAGGTGTGTATCGGTGTCAGGGCGACGGCGCGTGGGTTGCGCTCGCCGCGCTGGACAACACCGCCCGTACCGCGCTGGCGGGGCTCATCGGCGTGCCCGAGCTGGGACCCGACGAGGCCGCATGGCGTGAGCGCGCCGACGACGTCGACAAACTGATCTCGGACTGGGCCAGGCGGCGCTCCGTGCGCCAGGCGGTCGACGCGCTGCGGGGCCGCGGGGTGGCGGCGGGGCCGGTCACGTCACCGGCGGCGCTGCTGCGCGACCCGCACCTGCTTGCGCGGGGGTTCTGGGAGACGGTCGACCACCCCGTTGCCGGGACGTTCCTGTGCACCGGGATGCCGTTCGCCTTCGTCGGTAAGACGAGGCGCTGGATTCGCCGGGCGCCACCGCTGTATGGCCAGCACACCGGCGAGGTGCTGATGGGTGTACTGGGGCGCACCGAACAGGATCTGGTTGCCTTGCGCGAATCGGGCGTCACCAGCACGCGGCCGGCGGGCTTGTGACACAACAAGAGTCAGTCACGCTGTGCGTGCCCCCGCGACCCGGTGAGCTGTGTGCACCGGTTCGCTTCTTGGTGCGCCAGGACTCCGTTGTGATGGAGCTGACCGCTCGGCACCGGATCACCAGCGTCGAGTGGGACGAGACCGAGCGCGCGGTGGCGATGGTCGTCGAGATCACCGACCCGCAAACCGCACGGCCGGTGGACGTGCGCATCGACGTTGTCGAGGCCGGCACGGCGCCCGTCGACCCACGGACCAAGGTGATCGGCCCCATCGTGCGCGACGGACGGAAATGGGACGTCCTGGGCACGTATCTCGGAGTCGTCGCGGACGAAAACTGACTGACGCCAAAGAGAACGCCACAAGAAACGGAGTGAGGTTGACCAAGCGCACCGCGGCGATCGTCGGAGTGCACAACACCCGGCAGGGCCGCCGCCTCGATGGCGAAACGTCACGGAGCCTGGCGCTCAAGGCGATTCACGGCGCGCTCGCCGACGCCGGCCTGAGCCTCGATGACGTGGACGGGATCAGCGCGGGCGCGCAGTCCACGGCCCTGATCTACGATCTGCGACTCGGCCCGGCCTGGCAGGGGTTGGGCTTCGGGGTCGGCATGATCACCGAGGCGGCGTTGGCCATCGAGCATGGCATGGCCGACGTCGTGGTGCTGGTGGCCGCCCAAGCGGGTGAATACCGCGACCACGAGGCGACGGCGCCGTGGACGAGGCCGGAGAACGAATTCGTGGCGCCGTGGGGAATGTTCACCACCGCCGAATTCGCGCTGATCGCGCGACGCCACATGCACGTCTACGGCACCACCCGCGAACAACTCTCCATCGTCGCCGCGACCATCCGGAACAACGGATCACAAAACCCCGAAGCCGTTTACTACCAACGCGGCCCATTCACGCCAGCGGACATCACCGCGTCGCGGCCGATCGCCGAGCCGTTTCATCTGCTCGACTGCGCCACCACCTCCGAAGGCGGGTGCGCGCTGGTGATCGCGCACCTGGACAAAGTGGACGTGGCCAGCCGGCCGATCTACATGCTGGGTAGCGGCGCGGACTTTCACGGCCCGTCGTATCAGCATCCGCCCGCATGGGACCTGGCCGGGCGGCGCGGCGACCACGTCAATGGTGTGGTCGGCAGGCGAGGCGCCCAACGCGCGTTCCGTCACGCGGGCCTGCGGCCCGACGACGTCGACGTGCTGGAACTTTACGATCCATTCTCCTTCGAGATCATTCGTCAGCTGGAGGCGTTCGGATTCTGCGGCGAGGGCGAAGGTGGACCATTCGTCGCCGAGGGTCACATCGCCATCGACGGCAGCCATCCGGTGACCACGGACGGCGGAACCATGTCCTTCAGCCACGCCGGCGCCAATCCGCAAATGATGCAGCGCGCGATCCGGGCGGTGCAGCAATTGCGCGGTGAGGCGGGCCCGCTGCAAGTGCCTGACGCGCGTATTGCGTTGTGCAGCAACGGAGGAGCGGGCGCCTTATTCACAACATTGCTGATCCTGGGAGGCGAACCGCTGTGACTTCTTTGCGACCTCAGGCTGGGCCGGTGCCCCATGCCAGCAGTCTCCTCAGCGTCCCGTTCTGGCAGGGATGTCGATCGGGGGAGCTGCGCTATCAGCATTGTGCGGCGTGCGGAACCGCGAATTTTCCGCCGACCGAGCATTGCCGGCAATGCCTTTCGGCCGAATTGCGTTGGACGCAAAGCGCCGGTGTCGGCGAGATATACAGCTGGACGGTGGTCCACCGGCCGGTGACGGCGGTGTTCGAACCGCCCTACGCGCCGGCGATCGTCACCCTGGACGAGGGCTATCAGATGCTGACCAACATCGTGGGCGTCGCACCCGCGGATTTGGCGATCGGCATGCCAGTGCGGGTGCAGTTCCATGCCGTGGGTGACGACGTCACCCTGCCCTACTTCACCGCACGGTCGTGAGCTCCGGGCGCACCAGCAACGGCCTGCCGGTAACCGCCTACCTCGTTCTGGGCGTGCTGGCGGCCAACGACGAGCAGCTGACCGCAGGCGAGATCAAGACGCGCGCCGAACTTTCGGTGGGCCACTTCTATTGGTCGCCATCGGTCAGTCACGTGCGGCGCGAACTGAACAGGCTGCTGGCCCGCGGGATGGTCAGCGAGAGGGGCGCTCGATCCGGCAAGCGCGTCATCACGCTGTACGAGGCCACGGACTCCGGGCTAGAGGCGTTGCGCCGCTGGGTGCAACACTTTCCGGGTCAGGACCAGGTCGTCATCAAGCATCCGGTCATCCTGCGAACATGGCTTGCCCGGGGCGAGGATCCCGAGCACGTCGTCGATACGTTGGATCGGCACCTCGAGGCGACCCGGGCTCGGCTGGACGAGGCACTGTGGTCGCGCCAGCGTTCCCGCGATCTCGGCATCATCGACGACCCGGACCAGCGTTTCTCCTTCGCGGTTCTCGACTACGCGATCCGCGGGCTGTACGCGGAGATATCGAACATCGCGCAGCTGCGCGACGAGATCGCCGGCGGTACAACGCGGGATCCCGTCAAGCGGGTGCGACGGCCGAAAGGTCAGATCCGCCGCCGGGCGCCCCGGGCTTGAGCCGTTGTCGACACCTATTCGGTGACTTGGAACTGCACCCGGTCGAAGAAATACTCGAACCTATTGTGGTAGCGCCTGATTTGGTGCAACAGCCTGGCGACGTCGACCTCAAAGCTCGTGACCTTCAGGCCGTCAGGTGCACCGCCCATGGGGAGGATGCCCTGGTGGTCGTCGACCATCGCATAGTCGACCCGATCAACCAGCGACCCGCGCCAGAAAATGTCCGCGAAACCGATGCGCACCGACCTACCGGAGAACACCTGTGACCACTCGTACTCTGGCTCGTCCCTCCCCACCCGGTGGTAGTACATGCCGTACGCGATGGTGAGATCCACATCGGCCGTGTACACGAGAAGCGTGCTGTGGCTGTCCTCTTCCAGCCGCCACTTGTTGCCCGGCCCCGACGAGTAGCCGAACCGGAACCGATAAGTCGGACCATCGTCCTCGATCTTGTACCAGTCGTCCGGCGCGGACTGCCGCACCATGTCACGGATCGCGCCTAGCGTTGTCAATTTACCGTGCGTCCCCTTCAATGCGGCCAACAGCGCGCCCTGCGCCGCCAGTACGCTACGCCCGGTCAGAACAAGTGTCCATCGCCCCAGGCGGGTGCCGACGCCGAGCGGCCGCTCAAACCTTCGAATAGCCCTTGTCCGCGGGGATTTGGGCGGCCGTCACCAACGACGAAGCGTCGCTGGCCAACCACACCACGATGTCGGAGATCAAATCGGGGGCGGCGAGCGAATCGGTGGGCAGCGCGCCCGGCGAGAAGCTGTGAATGTAGTGCGGATGATCCTGGAAGACCTTGTACATCGACACGTCGTTGCCCATCGGTGTGTCGGTGCCGTACGGGTGCACGGAGTTGACCCGGATGCCGAACTCGCCGAGCTCCATCGCCAGCGAGTTGGTGAGGCCCACGACACCGAACTTGCTGGCGCAGTAGTGGCCACATCCGGGGACAGCCTTGACACCGGCCGCGGAGCTGATCGTGATGATGGAACCGCCGTTGCCGGCCTCGATCATCGAGGGGACCGTGGCTTTGATCGTGTTCCACAGGCCGGTCAGGTTGGTGTCGATGACGTCCTGAAACTGCCGTGCCGAAATCTCCCACAGCCGGCCCCAATTCAGCACGCCGGCATTGGCCACGACGATATCGAGCCGGCCGTACCGTTCGATCGCTTTAGAGACGACCCGCTGCTGGCCGGCCAGATCGCGAACGTCGACCTCGTCGGCGAAGATCTTGCGGCCCTCGCCCTCGACCAGGCTGACGGTCTCGGCCAGGTCCTCCGGTAGCGCCGGGGGGTAGCCGTTGTGTTCGGCTACCGGCGCGCACGCATCGATCGCGACGATGTCGGCACCCGCGCGCGCCAACCGGACACAGTGCGAGCGGCCCTGTCCGCGGGCCGCTCCCGTAACGTAGGCAACCTTGCCGGCCAATGGGGTTGCGTTGTAGCTCATTGCCGACGGCTCCTTTGGTTGCGGCGCATGGTCTGGGGGCGATGATAAGCGCGTCGAACCCTGGTGATTCGGTGGGCACCTTCGTACTCGGCCGTCGTTGGGCGCCTCAGGCGATGGCGTACCGGACCCATGCGCCGCCGGCGGGCTCGGCCGCGGCGTGCAGGCGCGAATTCTGGACTCCCGTTCGGGGCAGGGCGAATTGGGAGCCGATGGCCGCGCAGGACGTCGGGGCCGACGCGAACGGCACGGGACTTGGCGTGACGGTCCAGTTGCCCATCGCGTCCACGCATGCCGCAGGGTGTGAGTCCGCGCACGGCGCGGCGACCCAGCGGCCGTCCGCCGCTTGCAGGGCGCAGCTTCCGGCACGCCCGCGCGGTTCGTCCGGCGCCCAGCTCCACAGCGTGGCCTGGATCCGCCCGTCCTCGGGCAGCAGCTGATCGAAGCCGAACAGGTTGACGCCGCAGTAGGTCATGTCCTGCGCCTTCTGCGGTGTGATCGCATTGGGATCGGCCGGCGGCCGATTCGGATCGACCAGCGCCGAGACCAGGGTGGCGTCCTCGAAGTAGCGGACCAGATGCGTGGCATAGACGGCGGGGCTGTAGACGGCATCGCACGTCGGGTACGGCTGGTAGAGCGACGTCGAGCCGCTCTCGACCTCCACGCCGCCCCAGTTGAAGACGTCGGACGACCAGTCCGGCGCGCACCTGCCGACGATCACGACCTGTGCGCCTGATACCCGGACGTCGTAACGCGACAGGTCGAGCGGCAGTTGGACGCAGCCGTTGGCGGCGCGCTGGCTCGGATCGGGCCGGTAGATGAGGCTGCTTCCGTCCGGACGCCGCAGCACACGGTCCAGGGTGGAAATCGTCGAGGCGTACGCGTCGGAATTCTGCAGCTCGTCCTCCAGGTAGAGCAGGATGACTTCCTGGGTGTGCCCGGGTGCGTTCAGCCAGCACCTGGGGTGCGCAGCATTGGCAGCACCCCTATGAAAACGTCACCCGACACCAGGCAGCAGCCACGGTGATCGGGCGTCGCGCCCAAGGCTTTAAGGCCCGGCGACGGAAAGGTGTGACACGCACGCGACCAGAGGATCGCGCCGTGAGAGCTACCAACCAGACCGGACCCGACAGCCCAACGGTGAACACCAGTAGCCGCCACCGGCCAGGGACACGGGGAACTAAATCCTGCGCACCCAACCGGGCAAGAATGCGACTACCGGGCCGGGCAACCGTTACCCCGGCAATGGCCAACAACGGCCAACTACGTTTGTAACGGTTACCCGCCCACCATCACCAGGCCACCGTCCACCGCCAGCAACTGTCCGGTGATGAAGCCCGAACCGGATCCGGCCAGGAAAACCAGCATCGGCCCGACATCGCGGGCGGGATCCCCCAGGGCCCCGCCCAGCGGAATCATCATTTTCATTTGCTGGTCGATGAGGGCGCCGGCGTCCGGACCGAGGAACTCCCTTAAGCGTTCGGCGCCGGCCGTCTGGACCGCCGGCGCGAGGGCGTTGACGGTGACATTGTCGGCGGCCCAGGCGCGTGCGGCGGAGCGCGTCCACGCCTGCACCGCGCCCTTTGTCGCGGCGTAGACAGCCGAGATTGGGCTGCCCATCAGGGCTTCGGAGGAGCCGAAATTGATGATCCTGCCGCCTTTGGGGTCCTGATCTTTCATCACGGCGTAGGCGGCCTGATTGGTGAGGATGGTCGCCTTGACGTTGGTGTCCAACAGGAACGAGATCTCGTCGGCGCTGACGTATCCCGGTATCCCGGCCTGCCACAGACCCGCGGCGTTCACCAAGACGTCGAGCCCACCGAGCTGCTCGACGGCCTGTTGCACCATCGCCGTGACGGCGTCGGCGTCGCGCACGTCGCACTGCAGCCAGGTGGCCGGCAGATCATCCGGCGGAGGCGTCCGGTGATAGGTGGCGGCGACGTCCGCCCCGGCCTCGGTCAGCACCGTAACCGCGGCCGCGCCGATACCGGAAGCTCCGCCGGTGACCAGGATCCGTCGGCCTCGCAGGGGTGCCGTCGTGTCTGACATGGCCGAGACGCTATCTCGCGAGGGCCGCCGCCGAAAGACTAGGTCGCCTTCACCGAGATTGCCGTGAGGGCTGTGGTTCGGGTTCCAACCACGACCATGGCGGCAATCTCGGTGCGTGTCCGACGCCTGTGTCGCCTACCGCTTCAGAGTGGGGCCTGCTGGGTCAGGTTCAGTAGCAGGTAGGCAACGCAGAACAGGAAGTTCAGCACGACGAGGACCAACCCGGCAAAGATGAGCGAGTGCGTGCCGCGACGCTTAAGGCGCCGGATCTTGGCGGCCCGCGTCTCCCTATTGATCTGCGTCACGATCAGGGCGAAATTGACATCCGTCGCTTCGTCCTCCGGGACGGGCGCGCCAGCCACCAGCTGCCGCAGGCGCTCCGGCGTGGTGTCGACGCCGACGCACGCAAAGCGCCGGCAGAGCCGCCGCGCCCGCCTGCGGCCGCGCATCTGCCCACGCATCTGCCGTCGCAGCTGCAGCAGCTGCGATAGTTGCCGTCGTTCCTCGCCCCAGGCGCTCGACGGGGTCGTCACAAGCGGGGAGTCTAGTTCGCTTGGCGTCCGTTGTCGTCGGGGACCCGCGCCAATTACTCGCGCCAATTAGTAGGCGGCCAACTAGTAGGCGGCTAGGCGCGCACCGCGACCGTCGACAGCAGATCGGCGAGCCGGTCCGGCCGGTCGACCATCGAAAACGTCCGCGCTCCCTCGATGACCTCCAGCCGGGCGTTCGGGATGGTCGCGGCCAGCCGTTCGCCGTCCCCGAGCTCAAAGAACGTGTCGTCAGCCGACCAGGCGATGAGGGCCGGCTTGTCGAACTCGGGCAACCGGGCCGCGACGCCCGTGGTGACTTCGGTGCGCAGCGAGAGCGTGAACCGGCGTAGGTCTTCGGCGACCGCGGGATCGGAAAGCACCGGACGCACCCAGAGCTCGGTGAGGGCGTCAATGTCGCTGTACGCCAGGCCGTCGAATGCGCGCTTGCGGGCCACCGGCGCCCGCATGGCCTGGATCGCCGTGCGGAACAGCGTCTTCGACTTGGCCGCCACGATCACCGGCTTGAGGATCGGCGGCGGAAAGTGTTCGAACGCATCGCAACTCGTCAACACCAGGGCACCGAGCCGCTCGGGGTGGTGCACCGCGACGAGTTGTGTGACGACCCCGCCGGTGTCGTTGCCGACCAGCACCACGTCCTCGAGGTCAAGGGCGGCGAGAACGTCGGCGACCATGCCGGCGACGCCCGTGATGGTTCGATCCGCACCGGGACGAAGCGGTTGCGGATGCGCGCCGAGCGGCCAGGTGGGGGCGATGCACCGCAGGCCCAGCCCGGCGAGTCGTTCGCTCACCTGGCGCCACAGTTCACGGCCCATCATGTAGCCGTGCACGAACACGACGGGCCTGCCGCTGTCGGGTCCGGTTGCTTCGTAATGGATGGTTCCGGCATTAATGTCGATCGTCGACATAAAAGACATGAAAGGCTCCCCTTCGAGATATAGTTACAAACAGACTGTCTGTTCGTAAGTTACCAACAGGTTGTATGGAAATCAAGAGACGCACCCAGGAGGAGCGCTCCGCGGCGACCCGCGACGCGCTGATCTCGGCCGCCCGCAGGCTGTGGGGTCTGCGCGGCTATGCGGAGGTCGGAACGCCGGAGATCGCGAAGGAGGCGGGGGTAACCCGTGGGGCGATGTACCACCAATTCGCTGACAAGGCAGCACTATTCGGCGATGTCGTGGAGGCTGTCGAGCAGGATGTGATGGCCCGGATGGCCACCGTGGTGGCCTCGTCGGGGGCGACGACACCCGCGGACGCGATCCGGGCCGCGGTCGACGCGTGGCTCGAGGTCTCCGCCGATCCCGAGGTGCGTCAGCTCATCCTGCTGGATGCGCCCAGCGTGCTCGGCTGGGCCGGCTTCCGCGACGTCGCCCAGCGGTACAGCCTGGGCATGACCGAGCAGTTGCTCATCGAGGCGATCCGGGCGGGGCAGCTGGCCGAGCAGCCCACGCGACCGCTGGCCCACGTGCTGATCGGCGCGCTCGACGAGGCGGCCATGGCCATCGCCACCGCCGAGGACCCCAAACGGGCGCGCCGCGAGACCGGGCAGGTGCTGCACCGCCTGATCGACGGCATGCTGCACAACCCGGAGCGCTGATCACGAGCCTTGACAGCGCAGCGATGCCCGAACGATCACGCTGTCTGAGTTGAGCAGGTTGGTCTCCACATCACCGTAGAAGTAGCGATGGTCGGGGCTCCAGTCGTCGGTCTGAACGGTGGTGGCCCAAACCGGCGAACGCCCAATCCCCGAGGCGCCGCCGTCATTGTTGAAGTCGCTGAGGCGCTGCGGATTTGAGCCGCCGGAATTCATGGTCCACCAGTCGGTTCCGTGCGATGGGTTGTCGGCGTTGGTCATCCACAGGATCTGGCCGTCCGGGGTGTAGCGGGGATGTTCATTGTAGCTGTCGCCCTTGGTCAATCGAGTGGTGGTACCGGAGCCGAGGTCGAGGCGGTAGATCTGACTTTTCCAGAAATCGTGCGTTTCGAAGTCGCTGGTGAATACCAACGACGCGGAATCCGCTGAGAATCCGCCGGTTTCGTTGAACGCGTCGCCCGCGGGCGAGACGGTGCGCGCACCAGAGATCGACGGCGTGCCGTCCGGCGCGACGTTGAACTCGGCGACCTTGATGATCCAGAACCCGGCGACGCGAGCCGGATCGAAGACCTTGGTTTCGGCGGTGCGCTCCGTCCATTCCAGCAGCCGGCCGTCGGGTGAGAACTCCGGAATGATCGTGCCGTGATCTTTGTCGGTGGGGACGTCGGCGAGCTGCCATGCGTGCGAGCCGTCGGCGGTGGCCACCCACAGGTCGGAATAGCTACCCCATCCGGGGGTGGCACCCACCGAGTTGCCCGGATGACTGGACTTTTCGGCAACAAACGCAATGAATTGACCGGACGGGCTCCACGCGGGTGTGCCGGTTGTGCGTTGCGGGAAAGTCGCGGATCCGACGCCCGGCTGCTGGCGGTTCGCGCCGTCCGGTTTGACCGTATAGATGTGGAAGAGGCCGTCACTTCCCTTGGCGTTGAAAGCGATTAGATCGTTGGCCTTTGACCAGTCGGCCCCGGAAGCGCCCCGCTGGAACACTTGATACGTCAGCGGTGGGCCACATCCGCTGCGCACGCTGGGCGCCGCGGGTGGCCGGCGGGCGCATGAGCCGGATGCGACGACAAGGAGCACCGCGCATGCACGCAACGCGCAAACCGAAAGCCTAGCCACCTGCAGCCACCCGCCATCAATTCCGAATCCCGGCCAGCACAACCAGGCTACGGGTCTGGTTTGACGCCGGGGCCGGTCTCTCAGCGGTGGTTCTGGGCGAAGAACTGCCAAATGGTGTCGGTGGCGTCGAGTGCCGTCGACGGCGGCGGAAGAATGCCGAGCCAATCCAACAGGGGGGTCGCAGCGCCGCCGGGCCATTGATGGCCCGCGCCGGCCACCGAGATCAGCTCCACGGTGCGACCATCGGCGCATGCGGCGGTTTCCGTCGTCACGTCCCCGGCAGTGGTCGACGTCGGTGGTGCGCAGGCGTCGATGGCGCGCCAGGTGGCGCTGACCGACGGCACCGAGGGACCGTCGACGACCGGTTTGCCGGTGATCGTACGCGATTTACCGGGTCCGCCGTTGTAGGGGACTCTATCGTCGGCGGTGCCGTGGATTTGTAGCACCGATGTCGGTTGTGCGTGCGAGCAGTCGGTCATCAGGGTGCCCGCCACGGGAGCGATCGCGGCGAACGTATTGCTCTGACATCCCAGCCGAAGCGCCATCATCGCCCCGTTTGACATGCCGGTGACGTAGACGCGTGCTGGATCGATTGGAGCCCATTGCTCGATCGCGGCGACCATGGTGGTGATGAATTCCACATCATCGGCGTGGATGTTCTCCGGCGCACCACAGCATGTCCCGGCATTCCAGGCGTGCAGGAGGCCGTTGGGATAGGCGACCAGGAAGTGTCCCTTGTCGGCCTCGGTGTCCCAGTGGTAGTCACGCTCGGCCTGCTCGCCGTCGCCGTAGCCGCCGTGCAGCATCACCACCAGTGGCGCCGCGCCGGTCAGCCCGTCCGGCCGGTACAGATGAAAGATCCTGACGATCCCACCTGAGGTCACGATCCGAATGGACTTTCCGACCGGGATCATCTCAAAACCGGGTGCTCCCAACGCACGATCGCCACCCAGCCCGCTGAGCAAGACCGCGAAAATCGCGAGGAGACACGCGCTGGGAACCCGCACCCATCCGAACCGCATGACCCCATGGTGGCAGCTGAACCAATATTGGACAAGTGACTTGTCAATCGTGTCGCAATGGCGGGCGGGAGCCCACCGTGGCCGGCGCTGGCACGGCTCGAAGTAGGTACCGGTGACCGCGATCGGATTGCCCCGAGTGTCTGTGCTGCGGTGCACAATTCAGATTCCGGTTGCTTGGAGATTGCCCCGACGATGTCTTCTCAGCGGTGGCTCTGGGCAAAGAACTGCCAGATGGTGTCCGTGGCGTCGAGCGCCGTCGACGGCGGTGGAATGCCGAACCTCTCGAGCAGGGGACTCTTGGTACCGCCGGGCCATTGATGGCCGGCCCCGGCCACCGAGATCAGTTCCACGGTGCGCCCGTCCGCGCATCCGGCCGTTTCGGTCGTCACGTCCCCGGAAGTCGTTGAGGTCGGCGGCGCGCACGAGTCGATGGCACGCCAGGTGGCATTGACCGACGGCACCGAGGGACCGTCGACGCGCGGATTACCGTTGATGGCAAAGGCTTTCCCGGGCCCGCCGTTGTAGGGGACCCTGTCGTCGGCGGTGCCGTGGATCTGTAGCACCGACGTCGGCCGCGCCTGCGAGCAGTCGGTCAGCAGGGTGCCCGCCACCGGGGCGATCGCGGCGAACGTGTCGGTCTGGCACCCCAGTCGTAGCGCCATCATGGCGCCGTTCGACATGCCCGTGGCATAGACGCGCGTCGCATCGATGGGCATCTGTTGCTCGATGGCGGCGACCATGGCGGTGATGAATCCGACGTCGTCCAGGTTGGTGCGCTGGGGTTCACCGCAGCAAGTACCGGCATTCCAGGCGCGATTGAGGCCGTCGGGGTAGGCGACCAGAAAATGGCCCCCAAAACCAGGATTGTCGGCCTCGCTGTCCCAGTGATAGGCACCCTCGGCCTGCTCGCCGGTGCCAAAGCCGCCGTGCAGCATTACCACCAGCGGTGCCGGACCGTTCAGTCCCTGCGGTCGGTACAGGTGGAAGGTCCGGCTCGCACCGCCGGCCTCAACGGTCTGGGTGGACTGTCCAACCGGGATCCCCTGCGGGTTGGGCGTCCCCGAAGCATGACCACCGCCAAAGCATCCGCCGACCAAAACCGCCACAGCTCCGAGGAGACACGCGCACAGCACCCGCACCCATCCAGATCGCATGACCTCATGGTGGCAGCCGGAACCGTATTTGACAAGGAGCTTGTCAATCGTGTGGGAGGTGGCACACTCATACGCCATGCGACGCGTTTCGGATGCCGAGTGGGAGCCCACCGTGCCGGCCCTGGTGCAACTGCTGGCCGCCACCGGGGCTCCGCACTTGAGAGCGGCTTTCGCCGCTGCCGGGCTCGACGGCATCCGCCCGGCGCAATCGGTGGCGCTGGTTCCGCTGGCGGGCGGTGGCCTGCACGCATCGGATCTGGCCGACCGGCTCAGGGTGAGTCGGCAGGCGGTGGCCCAGGCGATAACGGCGCTGGAACGAAACAGCTATGTGACGCGCGTTCCCGACCCCGCGGATGCCCGCGCCCGAGTCATCGAACTGACCCCTCGCGGTCGCCAGGCACTGCGCGTAATGCGTGCCAATGCACTGGCTTTGGAGAAGCGCTGGCAACAGACCCTGGGGCAGCACCGGCTGGCGGAATTGCGCGAGATCCTGCGGACGTTGCTCGCCGCGGCCGCCCAGGAAGCCGAGGAGTCCTACGACAAAACGTAGGGAAACCCTGCCCAGGACACGGCGGATGTCGGTAACGTCATGCCCATGCTGTTCGCGGCCCTACGTGACATGCAATGGCGAATGCGGCGCCTCGTCATCGCGGTCGTCAGCACCGCAATAATCTTCGGCATGACGCTGGTGCTGACCGGGCTGGCGAACGGCTTTCGGGTCGAGGCCCAGCGAACGGTCGATTCCATGGGCGTCGACACATTCGTGGTCAAGACCGGCGCGGCCGGACCGTTTCTGGGTTCGACACCGTTCGCACCGGTTGACCTGGCTCAGATTTCCAGTGCACCCGGTGTGGAGAAGGCCGCCCCGCTGGCCACGGCGGCGACCACGGTCAAGGACGGCGCGTCACGGCGAAACGCCACGGCGTTCGGTGCCCCGGTGGGCGGACCGGGCATGCCGGCCGTCTCGGAGGGTCGGGCACCGTCGACGGCGGATGAGGTTGCGGTGTCGAGCGTGCTGGAGCGGCACGTCGGCGAGGACATTCAGGTCGGCGCGCGCACATTGCGGATCGTCGGCATCGTGCCCAATTCCAGTGCGCTGGCCAGGACGCCCAATCTCTTCCTGACCACCGAGGGCGTGCAGCAACTGTCGTACAACGGGCAGCCGATCATCACGTCCATCGGGGTTGTCGGCATACCGCAACGGATCCCGGACGGCTACCAGACCCTTGATCGAGCGGGGGGTGTCAACGACCTGTTGCGCCCGGTGAAGGTCGCGTTGAGCTCCATCACGATCATGGCGGTGTTGCTGTGGATCGTGGCCGTGCTGATCGTGGGATCGGTGGTCTACCTGTCCGCACTCGAGCGGCTGCGCGACTTCGCGGTGTTCAAGGCGATCGGCGTGACCGGGCGGTCGATCCTGGCGGGGCTCGCGCTGCAGGCGGTCGTCGTGGCGCTGCTCGCGGCGGTGCTCGGTGTCATCCTCGCCCAGCTGCTGGCACCGTTGTTCCCGATGACGGTCGTGGTGCCCGCCTATGCCTACATATCGCTGCCGTTGGTGGCGGTTCTGATCGGTCTGCTGGCCAGCCTCGCCGGATTGCGGCGCGCGGTGGCGGTCGACCCGGCGCTCGCGTTCGGAGGTCCCTGACCGATGTCCGACCTCAGCATCAAAGACCTCGTCGTCGAATATTCCAGCGGCGGGTACGCGGTCCGGCCGATCAACGGTTTGAACCTCGAGGTGCCGGCGGGGTCCCTGGTGATCCTGCTCGGGCCCAGCGGCTGCGGGAAGACGACGCTGCTGTCCTGCCTCGGCGGCATCTTGCGCCCCAAGTCCGGCGTGATCGAGTTCGATGACGTCGACATCACGAAGCTCGAGGGCAGCGCGATGACGCAGTACCGGCGCAACAAGGTGGGCATCGTGTTCCAGGCGTTCAACCTGGTGCCCAGCCTCACCGCGCTGGAGAACGTGATGGTTCCACTGCGCGCGGCCGGCAAGTCACGTTCGGAAGCTCGTCAGCGTGCCGAGGAACTGCTGACACGGGTCAATCTCGCGGAGCGAATGAAGCACCGCCCGGGCGACATGAGCGGTGGGCAGCAGCAGCGCGTCGCGGTCGCACGGGCGATCGCGCTGGATCCGCTGCTGATCCTCGCCGACGAGCCGACCGCTCACCTGGACTTCATCCAGGTGGAGGAGGTGCTGCGGCTGATCCGCTCGCTGGCGCAGGGCGAACGGGTCGTGGTGGTCGCCACCCACGACAGCCGGATGCTGCCGCTGGCGGACCGTGTCGTCGAGTTGACACCCGCGGTCGCGCAGGCGGCTCGGCCCCCCGAAACCGTGCAGCTGAAACCCGGCGAGGTGCTCTTCGAGCAGTCCACCATGGGCGAGCTGATCTACCTGGTGTCCGAGGGCGAACTCGACATCGTGCGCGAATTGGCTGACGGCGGTGAGGAATTGGTCAAGGTCGCCGGTCCTGGCGACTACTTCGGCGAAATTGGCGTGCTGTTCCACATGCCGCGTTCGGCGACGGTGCGGGCCCGCACCGACGCGACGGTCGTCGGCTACACGGCGCAGGCGTTCCGGGAGCGGCTGGGTGTGTCGGGAATCAGCGATTTGATCGAGCACCGCGAGCTCGCCAAGGACTGAGGCAGCGCCTTGTCGCGCCCTGGACGTGCGGGGAAATCCGGAGGAAACACAAGGCTGACTTGCACGCAATGCGGGGGTCCGGTTCTTGTGGTGTGATCAGCGGGTATGAGCATCAAGGTCGCGCTGGAGCACCGCACCAGCTACACCTTTGATCGGCTGGTCCGGTTGGATCCGCATGTGGTGCGGTTGCGCCCGGCGCCGCATTCGCGCACGCCCATCGAGGCCTACTCGCTGCGGGTCGAGCCGGGCGACCACTTCATCAACTGGCAGCAGGATGCGGTGGGCAACCACCTGGCCCGGCTGACGTTTACCAAGCCGACGCGCCAGCTGACCATCACCGTTGGGTTGATCGCCGACCTCAAGGCGGTCAATGCGTTCGACTTCTTTATCGAGGACTGGGCGGAAATCTGGCCCGGATCGGCCGGGTTCGTCTACCCCGAGCCGCTGGCCGATGACCTCAAGCCATACCTGCGGCCTGTGGACGAGGACGGCTCGGTCTCCGGTGCGGGTTCCGGCCCCGGCGAACTGGTGCGGGACTGGGTAGGCAACTTCTCGGTGCCCGATGGCACCAGGATCATCGACTTCCTGGTCGAGCTGAACCAAGCGGTCAATAGGGACGTCGCCTACACCCTGCGCATGGAACACGGTGTGCAGACGCCGGATTTCACGCTGCGCTCCCGCGTCGGCTCGTGCCGGGACTCCGCGTGGCTGCTGGTGTCGATCCTGCGGCAGTTCGGGCTGGCCGCGCGGTTCGTGTCCGGCTACCTGGTGCAGCTGACCTCCGACGTCGAGGCGCTGGACGGGCCGTCGGGGCCGGCCGCCGACTTCACCGACCTGCACGCGTGGGCCGAGGTGTACATCCCCGGTGCGGGCTGGATCGGGCTGGACCCGACGTCGGGGCTGTTCGCCACCGAGGGGCACATCCCGCTGGCGGCCACGCCGCACCCCGCGACCGCGGCGCCGATCGAGGGCACGATGGAGCCGTGCAACTCGACGATGGATTTCTCCAACACCGTCACCCGGGTGCACGAGGACCCGCGCGTCACGCTGCCCTACGCCCCCGCGGCGTGGACGACGATCTGCGAGCTCGGCGAGCACATCGACAAGCGGCTGGCCGTCGGCGACGTGCGGCTGACCGTCGGCGGTGAGCCGACGTTCGTGTCGGTGGACAACCAGGTCGATGAGGAGTGGACCACGGCCGCCGACGGTCCGCACAAGCGCCAGCGGGCATCCGATCTGGCCGCCCGGCTGAAGTCGTGCTGGGCGCCGCGGGGACTGATCCATCGCGGGCAGGGCAGGTGGTATCCGGGAGAACCGTTGCCGCGCTGGCAAATTGCGCTGTACTGGCGCACCGACGGGCAGCCGCTGTGGACCAACGAAGCGCTGCTGGCCGATCCCTGGAAGACCGAGCCTGCAGGCGAGCCCTTAGATCCCGACTTGGCCCACCGGCTGCTCGCCGAGATCGCCGACGGCTTTGGGCTGCCGCTCATGCAGGTCCGGCCGGCCTACGAGGATCCGCTGAGCCGGCTGGCCGCCAAGGTCCGAATGCCCGCCGGCGACCAGGTGCGATCGAGCGACGACCTCGCGGACGACAACCCCGCCAACCGGGCCGCGCTGTTGGCGCGCCTCGACGAATCCGTCACCTCCCCGGCAGCGTTTGTGCTCCCGCTGCACCGCCGCGACGACGACCTGGGCTGGGCCAGCGCCAACTGGCGGTTGCGCCGCGGCCGTGTCGTGCTGGTCGAGGGGGATTCGCCGGCGGGTCTGCGGCTGCCGCTGGATTCGATCAGCTGGCGGCGGCCGCGCATCTCGTTCGACCTCGATCCGATGACCGTCGGGCGCGCGCTGTCCGCGGGGTCCGGCGCTCCGGAAGGCGGAGTAGCGGGAGTAGCGGGAGCCGCCGTCGAAGACCCCGAGACGGCGCCGACGACCGCGCTGGTCGCCGAGGTGCGCGACGGGCTGTTGCACATATTCCTGCCGCCCACCACCGCGCTGGAGCACTTCGTCGACCTGATCGCCCACGTCGAGGCCGCGGTCGCCAAGATCGGCTGCCCGGTCGTGGTCGAGGGCTACGGCCCACCGCCGGACCCGCGGCTGAAGTCGATGACAATCACCCCGGACCCCGGCGTGATCGAGGTCAACATCGCGCCCACCGCCAGCTTCGCCGAACAACGCCAGCAGTTGGAAACGCTCTATGAGCAGGCCCGGTTGGCCCGCCTGGCTACGGAGTCGTTCGACGTCGACGGCACCCACGGCGGCACCGGCGGCGGCAACCACATCACGCTGGGCGGCGTGACGCCCATCGATTCGCCGCTGCTGCGTCGCCCGGACCTGCTGGTCTCGCTGCTGACCTACTGGCAGCGGCACCCCGCGCTGTCCTACCTGTTCGCGGGGCGGTTCGTCGGCACCACGTCGCAGGCGCCGCGGGTCGATGAGGGCCGTGACGAGGCGCTGTACGAACTCGAGATCGCGTTCGCTGAGATCGACAGGATCTCGGCGGGTGGCTCGTCGAAACCGTGGGTGACCGACCGGGCGCTGCGGCACCTGCTGGTCGACATCACCGGCAACACCCATCGCGCCGAGTTCTGCATCGACAAGCTCTACAGCCCCGACAGCCCCCGCGGCCGGCTCGGCCTGCTGGAACTGCGCGGGTTCGAGATGCCGCCGCATCTGCACATGGCGATGGTGCAATCGCTGCTGGTGCGCGCGCTGGTGGCGTGGTTCTGGGACGAGCCGCTGCGCGCCCCGCTGATCCACCACGGCGCGAACTTGCACGGCCGGTACCTGTTGCCGCACTTCCTGATCCACGACATCGCCACCGTGGCGGCCGACCTGCGTAAGCACGGCATCGCGTTCGAGACCAGCTGGCTGGACCCATTCACCGAATTCCGCTTCCCACGTATCGGCACCGCTGTCTTCGACGGTGTGGAGATCGAACTGCGCGGGGCGATCGAGCCGTGGAACACCCTCGGCGAAGAGGCCACCGCCACCGGCACCGCGCGTTACGTCGACTCGTCGGTGGAACGCATCCAGGTCCGCGCCATCGGCGCCGATCGCCAGCGCTACGTGGTGACCTGCAACGGCTACCCGATACCGCTCCTGGCCACCGACAACCCGGACATCCAGGTGGGTGGCGTGCGGTTCCGGGCCTGGCAACCACCCAGCGCGCTGCACCCGACCATCACGATCGATGCTCCGCTGCGGTTCGAGCTCGTCGACCTCACCACCGGAATGTCGCGCGGCGGATGCACCTACCATGTCGCTCACCCCGGCGGGCGCGCCTACGATGAGCCGCCCGTCAACGCCGTCGAAGCCGAGTCGCGCCGCAGCCGCCGCTTCGAAGCCACCGGTTTCACGCCGGGCAAGGCCGATATGGCCGGCATTCGGGAAAAACAGGCCAGGATCTCCACCGACATCGGCGCGCCAGGCGTCCTGGACCTGCGGCGCGTGCGTACCGTGCTGCGGTAATGGCATTTGCTGAGGCAGCCCTGGGCACCGGTGGATCGTCGGTAGCCGCACACGACCACGCCGACGTCGACCGGTTGCTGGCGGGGTACCGCGCGGCGCGCGCCCAGGAAGCCCTGTTCGATCTTCGTGACGGCCCGGGAGTCGGCTACGACGAATTCATCGACGAGGCCGGCAACGTGCGGCCCGGCTGGACCGAGTTGGCCGACACGGTCGGGGACCGGGGCAAGGCGGGGCTGCGGCGGCTGAGCTCGGTGGTGCGCAGGCTCATCGACAACGACGGCATTACCTACACCGAGGTCGACCCCGACCGGGACCCGGCCGACGACGGGCACGGCGTGGAGCCGGGGCCCTGGCTGCTGGATCCGCTGCCGCTGGTGGTCTCGGCGGCCGATTGGGAAGTGTTGGAGGCCGGCCTGGTCCAGCGGTCGCGGCTGCTCGATGCCGTGCTCGCGGACCTGTACGGGCCACGGCGCGCGCTCACCGACGGCGTGCTGCCGCCGGAGCTGCTGTTCGCCCACCCCGGTTATGTCCGCGCCGCCACTGGTATCGAGGTGCCGGGGCGCCATCAGCTTTTCCTGCACGGCTGTGACGTCAGCCGGTTGCGGGGCGGCGATTTTCAGGTCAACGCCGACTGGACGCAGGCACCCTCGGGCGCCGGCTACGCGCTGGCCGACCGGCGCGTTGTAGCGCACGCGATCCCCGATCTCTACGAGCGGATCGGGCCGCGACCGACGACGCCGTTCGCGCAGGCACTGCGGCTGGCGCTGATCGACGCGGCACCCGACGGGGTTCAGGACCCGGTGGTTGTCGTCCTCACCCCGGGCATCTACTCGGAAACCGCGTTCGATCAGGCGCATCTGGCGACGCTGCTGGGTTTTCCGTTGGTGGAGAGCACGGATCTGGTGGTGCGCGACGGCAAGGTGTGGATGCGCTCGCTGGGCACGCTCAAACGCGTCGACGTGGTGCTGCGCCGGGTCGACGCGGACTACGCCGACCCCCTGGATCTACGCGCCGACTCGCGACTGGGTGTGGTCGGCCTGGTGGAGGCCCAACACCGTGGCACGGTCACCGTCGTCAACACACTCGGCAGCGGCATTCTGGAAAGCCCTGGGCTGCTCCGGTTTCTGCCCGAACTGGCCGAGCGCGTGCTCGGCGAAGCCCCGTTGCTGCACACCGCGCCGGTCTACTGGGGCGGCATCGACAGCGAACGCTCGCACCTGCTGGCGAATCTCTCGTCGCTGCTGATCAAGCCCACCGTCGGCGGGGAACCCCTGGTCGGGCCGACACTTTCGTCGGATCAGCTGGCCGAGCTCGCCGCCCGGATCACCGCGGTGCCGTGGCAGTGGGCGGGCCAGGAGTTGCCGCAGTTCTCGTCGGCGCCCACCGACCATGCCGGTTGGTTGTCGTCGGCCGGTGTGGGTATGCGGTTGTTCACGGTCGCCCAGCGCAGCGGTTACGCCCCGATGATCGGCGGCCTCGGCTACGTGCTGGCACCGGGGCCCGCCGCGTTCACACTGAAAACCATTGCGGCAAAAGATGTTTGGGTGCTCCCGACGGAGCGGTCGAGAACCGAGAAGGTCACCTTGCCCTTGTCGGAACCGCCCGAGCCGCCGGCCGCGGCGCCGGTGAAGACGGGCGCGGGCACGCTGGGGGTCAGCTCGCCGCGCGTGCTTTCCGACCTGTTCTGGATGGGACGCTACGGCGAACGCGCCGAGAACATGGCCCGGTTGCTGATCGTCGCCCGCCGGCGCTACTACGAATTCCGGCACCGGCAGGGCGCGGAAGAAAGCCTGTGCGTGCCGGAGCTGATGGCCGCGCTGGGCCGCATCACTGGGACCGATACCGGAGCCGGTGGCGATCAGGCCGAGATCATCGCCGTCGCGCCGTCGACGCTGTGGTCGCTGACGATGGACCGAGACCGACCGGGATCACTGGTGCAGTCGGTGGACCGGCTGGCGTTGGCCGCGAGGGGAGTGCGTGACCAGTTGTCCAGCGACACCTGGGTGGTGCTGGCTGGCGTCGAGCGCGCGGTGGCTCATCTGGCCGAACCGCCGGACTCGCTGGCCGAGGCGGATGCCCTGCTTGCGTCGGCGCAGACCCAGACGTTGGTCGGGATGCTGACGCTGGCCGGCGTGGCCGGGGAGTCCATGGTGCAGGACGTCGGCTGGCTGTTGATGGACATCGGCAAACGCATCGAACGCGGCCTCTGGCTGACCGCACTACTTGGCGCCATGCTCACCATCCCGCGCAGCGTCGCCGCCGAGCGAACCATCTTCGAGTCGACCCTGGTGGCGTGTGAATCGTCGGTCATCTACCGCCGCCGCACGGTGGGCAAGGTCAGCGTCGCCGCGGTGGCCGAGCTGATGCTCTTCGATGCGACCAACCCGCGGTCGCTGGTGTATCAGCTGGAAAGGCTGCGGGCCGACCTCACCGACCTGCCGGGCTCGTCGGGGTCATCGCGGCCGGAGCGGGTTGTCGCCGAGGTCAGCACCTTGCTGCGCCGGTCGGATCCCGCCGAGCTGGACGAGGTCACCGAGGACGGGCGTCGTGGCGAGCTGGCCGGCCTGCTTGCCGCGGCGCATGCCGGGCTGCGCGACCTGGCCGACGCCATTACCGCGACGCAGCTGGCGCTGCCGGGCGACATGCAGCCGCTGTGGGGTCCCGACGAGCGGCGGGTGATGCCGTGACCGCGGGTCGGCTGATACCTCCACCCGGTGTTGACCCCACCCACGCATGGGCGGCGGTGTGGACGCCGCGGGGCAAGTGGCTGGGATTCGAGCCGACCAACCACCAGCTGGTCGACGCTCGCTACATCGTGGTGACGTGGGACTAACCAGGCGCGTCAACCGTCAGAACGGCGGTGGGTCGTCGTCGGTGAGTGGCGGGCCTTGTGAGGTGAGTTTAGTTGCAGCCCAGCTAGTTTCGCGCGGGGTGGTGCGGGCGTGGTGGTGTTTGTCAGCGTTCGGTGGTGATGCGTTGGGCCCGGTTTTGGGCGCGGGTGCGGCGGCGTTTGGGCATCATCGCGCTGCGCTCGCCGCTGTACCGGGCGGTGACGGGTCGGCTTCGGCGGTGGGCATCGCCGGTGGGCGCGCACAGGCTGGGGAATAGCAGGGCGCTGCCCGGGGATGGTGACGTAGGTCTGCCCCGTCGGGCAGCGGCCAGATCACGGGTGCCGTCGGGTAGTTGGGTGTTCGCGCCAGCCCCAAAAGGTTTTGAGCAAGTGACGGCAGCGATTTGTCGAAGGACACTCCAAACTGAGGGGAAGTGACCCGTGATCACCACCAACATGCCACTGCGGGTAGGCGTGGGTCCACAACCTCGGTAAGGGCAACAAGACCTGGATCATCGGCCTAAACCTGCCCGGTCATCATCACCGATCGGTAATCGGCGCCACCCCCTCGACGCCGCGGGCTATGTCATCCCGTTATTCCCGGATGCGAAGAGAAGGAGCAGGCTGCCGGTGCCGCCGGTACCGGCAGTGCCATGCGGCGAACCGAGCCCGGCGTTGCCGCCGTTCCCGCCGTTGCCGATAATCAGCCCACTGTTGCCGCCGTTACCGCCGTTGCCGCCCGGCGCAAGCGAGGAACCGCCATCGCCGCCGGCACCGCCGCCGCCGACGAGCAGGCCAGCGTTGCCGCCGCGCCCGCCGGTACCCCCGCCGGTATCGCCGATCCCGCCGGCGCCGCCGTCGCCACCGGAGCCGAACAGTATGCCGCCGGCCCCGCCGGCCCCGCCGTTCCCGCCGACGCTTGTGTTGCCGAGGCCGCCGGCGCCGCCGGAGCCGCCGCGCCCGGACAGGAAGCCGGCGTGGCCGCCGCCCCCACCGGCGCCGCCGTGGCCAGCGCCGTCCTCCCCACCGGTGCCGCCAGCGCCGCCATTGCCGAGGAGCCCACCGGAGCCCCCGCCCCCACCGGCGCCGCCGGCGCCGCCAGCGCCGGTGCCGAATCCCCCGGACCCGCCGGTGCCGCCGGAGCCGAAGAGCATGCCGCCGGCACCGCCGATGCCGGCGGCCCCGCCGGTGGCGCTCAATGAGAACCCGCCGCCGCCACCGGTGCCGCCGGTGCCGAACAGCCCGGCAGCCCCGCCAGCGCCGCCGGCCCCGCCGGTGCCGACACTGACGGGCCCGCCGTTACCGCCGGTGCCCCCGATGCCGCCGAACAACCCGCCGGCTCCGCCGTTCCCGCCGGCGTCGCCGATGCTGCCGGTACCACCGGCTCCGCCGTTGCCGAGCAGCCCCGCGGCCCCGCCGTTCCCGCCGGCGGCGTTTGAACCGAACGCGGCGGCTCCGCCGGCTCCGCCGCTGCCGAACAGCCCCGCGGCCCCGCCGTTACCGCCGGCGAGGTGGGAGCCGCCGCCGGACGCGCCGGCGCCACCGTTGCCGAGCAGCCACCCGCCGGGCGCGCCGTTTTGCCCCGTACCCGGTGCCCCGCTGGCGCCGTTGCCGACCAGCGGGCGCCCCGTCAGGTCCTTCACCGGCGAAAACACCGCCAGGCTCTGGGCGCCCTGCTGCACGGCCTGCAACGGCGAGGCATTCGCCGCCTCCGCCGCCGCATAGGCGTTCCCTGCCCCGTTCAATGCCTGCACGAACTGGGCATGAAACGCCGACGCCTGTGCGCTGAGCGACTGAAAGGCCTCTCCGTGCCCGGTGAACAGCGACGCCACCGCCGTCGACAGCTCATCGGCGCCGGCGGCCAGCAGCCTGGTCGTCGGGGCCTCCGCCGCCGCATTCGCGGCGCTCAGCGCCGAGCCGATGTTGGACAGATCCGTTGCCGCCGAAGCCAGAAACTCTGGGGCCGCCACCAGATACGACATCGCTATCCTCCCGCCCGGTCGTCGACACATCGGTGAATCGGACGAACTTCAAGCGTGCCGACATTATACGCGGATTCCGACCCTCGCTAGTTCCGGGCGGTCGTCGAACTCGCAGTATCCGCAGCTCCCTCGGCTGCGCGCGTGGTAACGATCCGCGCAAGCGTCTTCCCTGCTGACACGCCGCGCTTCGGCACTCCGCCGCACGGCTGGATAATTAGCGTAACCGTAGCTTGGCTCAGCGCGTGTTCTTCGGCACTCCGTCGATCCATCAATTCGATGCAAAAACGTGCGTAACCATCGGTTCAGGGTGAAGCATCGGTGTGCAGTCTTTGACGCGTGGAGGGGTGACGGAAGGTGGCACTGTCCTGATGGCATTAGTCGCGCGCGTGGAAAAGGCCGCTCGCGAGCACCCGGATGCGAACGCTGTGACGTCGCAGGACGGGAATTTGTCGTATCGGCAGCTGTGGTCGCAGGCCCTTACCCTGGCGACACATCTGCGGGAATCGGGGGTGCGCCGCGGCGATCCGGTTGTGGTCTGCCTGCCGCGATCGAGCGGGATGGTCGTCGGTGCGCTCGGCGTCCTGGCTGCCGGCGGGTGCCTTGCGGCGCTGGACCCCGACTACCCCGATGACAGGCTGGCTTTCACGCTCGCCGATTCCGGAGCGCAGGTCGTCGTGGCAACAACCGACGTGGCCGCTCGAATCGGTGCGCCCCGCTTCATTGAGCCGATGCAAGCCCCGGTCGCCGAACCAGCATCCCCGGTCATGGCGGCAGCACAGGACCCCGCCTACATCATCTACACCTCGGGTTCCACGGGCCGACCGAAGGGCGTGGTCATTGAGCACGCCGGCCTGCTGAATCTCGTTGACTGGCATCACCAGGCGTTCGATATCACCGAATCCGACCGAACCGCGCTGATATCGAGTCCCGGTTTCGACGCGGCTCTCTGGGAGATCTGGCCCTGCCTGACCGCTGGCGCATCGCTGCAGGTGCCGCCCGAGTGCGTGAAAACCGATCCCATCGCGCTGCGTGATTGGTTGCTGGCCGAGCGCATCACGACAATGTTCGTGCCAACGCCGCTGTGCGAGGCGGTCATGGCGCTCGACTGGCCCGACACTGCGCCCTTGAGGGCCATGCTCACCGGCGGCGGCGTGCTGCACCGCCACCCCAGGGCGGGTTTGCCGTTCCGGGTCGTCAACAACTACGGCGTCTCGGAAGCCACCGTGGTGGCGACCTCGGGCACGGTAGCGCCTGCGGATGCGGCGGGCGACGACCTGCCAACGCTCGGCTCGGTCATACCGGGGGTCAAGCTGACTGTGGTCGACGCCGATGGTCAGCCCGTCCCGACCGACACCCCCGGTGAGGTCGTCATCGGTGGGGTTTCGGTCGGCCGCGGTTACGTGGGTAATCCAGACCTCAACCAGGCCCATTTCTCCGTCGACGCTGCGGGCTGCCGCTGGTACCGGACAGGCGATTTGGTGCGCCTACGTGCCGACGGCCAACTGGTCTACCTCGGTCGACTCGACGAACAGGTGCACATCCGGGGCCTGCGGATCGAACTCGGTGAGATCGAGGCCGTGCTTAACCGGCACCCGAAAGTCGGCGCCAGTGCGGTCGTCGCCGTCGGCAACAACGGCGCCCAGCGGCTCAGTGCCTATGTTGTCGGCGCAGAGGGGCATCAGCCGCATGCCGCAGAGTTACGCGGGTACCTGTCCGGGCGGCTGCCCCCGCATATGGTTCCCGCTGGTTGCGCGGTATTGACTGAACTTCCCACCAACGCGAACGGCAAGATCGACCACAAGCTACTGCGGGAGTGCGGACCTCAGATCGCCGGTCGCGACGACCTGGTGCCGCCACGCAATGATCGTGAGCGCATAGTGGCCGACATCGTGGCCGAGCGGATCTGGCTATCGGAGATCGGGATCGACGAAGACTTCTTCGTTCTCGGTGGTCATTCGATGCTGGGCGCGGAGCTGTCCATTCGCATCCGGGAACGGTTCGGCGTCGAGGTACCACTGCGGTCGATCTTCGCGAATCCGACGGTGGCCGACCTGGCCGTCGAGGTTGAGCGGCTATTGATGGCGGCCACGAGCGCCGACGAGCTGACCCAGGCCGCTGTGCCGATGGGGGTCAATGCAACCCAGCGCGGCGAAGACCTCGGACGATGATGACACGCTTCAGGCCGCTGAGCCTTACCGACCTGCTCGACCCCGATGTCTTGGCTAACCCGTATCCGTTGTACGCCCGGCTGCGGCAAGAGTCCCCGGTGCTGTGGGATCGATTCCTGCACGCGTGGGTGCTCACCCGCTACGACGATGTCGTGGAGGTGCTCGGACGATTCAGCGCGGAGTGCACGCCCACTCCCGATCGGCTTACCGAGCTCGGCATGCAGCGACTGGCGCCGGTGGCCGAGGTCATGGTCAAGCAAATGCTGTTCATGGACCCGCCGCAGCACCGGCGGGTGCGCGCACTGGCGTCGAACGCGTTCACCGCACGCCGGGTAGAGCGGCTGCGCGACCATATTCGCGACATTGCCAACGACTTGATCGACCGGGTCGTCGGACACGGCGAGATGGATCTGATGAGTGACTTCGCCTGTCCGCTGCCCGCGATCGTCAGCGCCGAAATGTTGGGTCTGCCAACGCAAGACCACGAGCAACTCAAAGACTGGTCGCAGACTTTCGCGCAGATCCTCGGTAACTTCCAAAACAACCCGGACGGCATGGAAGACGTGCTGAACGCGACGTCGGATATGGCCGCTTACCTGCAGCGTGCGCTGGTGCGGTACGCCGACGCACCCACCGTTGGCCTGATCGGATTGCTGAGTCAAGCCCGGGTCGACGGGGACCGGCTCACCGAAGAGGAGGTGATCGCCAACACGATCATCACGATGGTGGGTGCGATGGAGACAACCACCAACCTGATCGGCAACGGGCTAGTTACCCTGCTGCGGAATCCGGCAGCGCTTGAACAGCTGCGCGATGACCCGGCCATTCTGCTCACCGCCATCGAAGAGCTGCTGCGCTACGAAAGCCCGAGTCAGCAGACCACGCGGATCGCACCCGAGGACCACGTTCTGGGCGGTCAGCGGATCGAGCGGGGTCAGTCGGTCATCGCCGTTATGGGCGCAGCCAATCGGGACCCGGAGCGTTTCGCCGACCCGAACAGGCTCGACCTGACCCGGCAAGACAACCGGCACCTGGCGTTTGGCTGGGGCCCACACTTTTGCTTCGGCGCTCCGCTGGGCCGGATCGAGGCTCAGCTCGCGTTCGAGACTCTGCTAACCCGGCTGCCCGAACTCGAGTTGGCTGGCGGTCCTTTGCAATGGCGCGCGAATCTCAAACTTCGCGGGCTGACGACACTGCCGGTCCGGTGGCGAGCATGAGTCGTGACCTACCTGAACTGGTCGACGCCGCCTATTTGCGCCTGCAAGGTTTCGACGGCCTTCTCGAGCACTTCGTCGCGCCCGTCGGCAATTCCCTGCGCGGTCGGCTCGACTGAAGTGGTCGGCTCGATGCCGACGCCGTGATGCCGCGTCCCATCGTGCTTGAGCACCTGCATGCGGGTCCACGTGACCTCATACCCCCCTGGCAGTTCAAAGGGATTGACGTTGCCGTTGGCGACGATCGCGTCCCCGACCGCGATCTCCGCGGGCGCCGACGGATGCTTGCCGGTGATCACCAGATCGGCGCCGGCCCAACCCAGTTCGACGGGCAGGGTACGCCTCGGGATCAGCCGCTGGTGGAACACGAACCCTGACCGTCGTGCAGCTTGGCGATCAACTTTGCCAGCGTTTCGAGGTACGCCGCCTCGTCGGCGTCGTTCAACGCGGCCACCGGGGCGGCGTCCCAGTCGGTTTCGACCACGTCGAAGTAGGGATAGAAGTGTTGGATGACACCCCACGCGATGGCGGCGCCCGCGAGGCGGCTCGCCCTCCCCGAACCCCAACCGTGCGGCCCCCGGCACGGCGGGATCCTGTCGAACGTGCAGCATGGCCGAAGTCTCCTTAAGAAAAGTTCGCCTGGAGGGCGACGCTATACCTGGCGAGCCACAACCTGGAATCGGCCTCAGCTTGTTTGCGGCGTAGGTTCGATGAATAGACAGGCCGAGACAAAAGGAGTCCAACGTGCCGATTTTCATGGTCGAGCGCAACTTTGCCGAGGCGCTGGAACCGAGCATCGACGCCGCCGACGGAATCAATCGGATCAACGCCGAGGCGGGCGTGCGCTGGCTCTACTCGTTTCTGTCCGCGGACAAGCGAAAGACCTACTGCCTCTACGAGGCGCCGACGCCGGAGGCGATCAGAACCGCGGCGTCGCGGGCCGGTCTGCCCGCCGACGTCATCGTCGAGGTGCGCGATCGCCTCACGTCGGGTGGCACATTAGCTGACATCTGAGGCTCAGCCGAGCAACTCGCGATCCGCGGCGTACATCGCCGCCTGGGTCCGATTAGCGGCGCCGGTCTTGATCAGGATGCTGCGCACATGGTTGGCTGCCGTGTTGGTGCTGATGAAGAGGCGTTGGCCGATCGCCCGATTGCTCAGCCCGGCGGCCAGCAGCCGCAGCACTTCGACCTCCCGGTCGGTCAGGCCGTCCGGACCCTGGGAATCTTTGGTCAACAACGAATCCACCAACTCGACCACCCGGGTCTGTCCGATCGCGGCCGCGTTGGTGCGGGCCTCTTCGGCCAGGCTCCGGGCCTCTTCGACGCGACCACGGCACGCCGCGAACGACGCCTGCCGCGCCAGCGTCTCCGTCACGTGAACCACCGAGCCCATCCGCCGGTCCATCTCCAATGCCGCGGCGAAATGGCGCTCGGCGGCGTCCAGGTCAGAAGGGCCGCCGCACAGTACCGCGATCCGGGCCAGATACCGGTCGGCGCTGCCGAACAGCGCGACGAACTGACCGGCCACCAGGTTCTTGCCCGCGTATCGGGCCACGAACGGGCGCAGCGCGTGGACCGCTTCGCGGTTGCCCAGCTCCAACGCCGCATCGATCATGAACACCAGTTCCATCGGCCACTGCGCCTCTTCGGTGTGATCGCCGAGGGTGCGGCCGAGCAGCTGATTCAGCGCGCGGCTCATGCCACGTTCGCACTTGAGCTCGGTGTACAGCGCGAGCAGGCCGGGCACCCAGCGGCCGGCGAAAGCTTCGCTGCCGTCCACAAACCCGCCGAACCTTTTCAGGCCCGAGGTTTCGCGCTGGATCAAGAACATCTGAACCCCGTTGGAGCCCGCGGTATCGTCGGCGCCGAACAAATCGCCGGTGCGCAAAGCGATGTCGGCCCACCGCTCGGCGCCGGCGAAGTCGCCGCGCAGATAGGCCAGCGCCTGCTCGACGCATGCGCCCACGAAGCCAAAGACGGGTTGCCCGCAGGCTTGGCCCGCTCGCCGCATGTCGGCGGCCGACTCGGCCAGGCGGTCGGGCCGGCCGGCCAGATAACTGACTATGGCGCTGAAGTGCGCGGCCTTCCCCAGCGCCTCGTAGTCGCGGCGGCCCAGAGCGATGTGCGACGCCTCGGCCGACCGCTGCCATTGGATTTCGCACATCTCCGGGGTGAGACCGTGCCACAGGCTCGCCGTCAGGGTGTGCAGCGTCACCGCCGGATCGTCGACGACCCGCGCGCATTCGATGGCGCGGTTACCGATTTCCTGAGCACGTGCCGTCTCGCCGGCGAACGCCAGCGCCCGGCCGAAACTGCCGAGGGCCTGCACATAGCGGGGGTCGTCGGCGTTCAACCCGCAGGATTCCAGCGCCGCCGCCAACAGATCGGCCGCCTTCGAATCGGCCTGCCCGCACCGCCAATTGCCGTCCTCGTAGCCGATGGCAGCTTCCAGCCGGATGAGCGGATCCTCCGTTGCGCTGATGCGTTCGTAGATGATGCGGGCACTGGCGAGAGTGCCGGCGCGTACGTGGTTGGCGGCCGCACCGAGGCTCAGCTTGGCCCGATCCGTGAGGCTGAGCTCGGGCAGCGACGCCGCCCGCTCGAACCATTTCGCCGCGTCCTCGTAGGCCAGGCTTTGTTCGGCCATCCCGGCCGCCTTGCGCGCGTACCGCAACGCCTGCTCGTGATAGCCCAGCACGTGCGCCAGCAGGTAGTGATTCGCCAGGCGGGGAACGACCGACGGGTCCGCACGGCCCTCCAGCGCTTCGGCCGCCCGCGCGTGCATGATCCGCAGCCGCGATGCCGCCATCCCGCCGATCACCGCCTCGCGGGTCAGCGCGTGGACGAAGGAGAACTCGCCGTCGGAGTCGGGAACCGCGCGGATCAGCCCGACGCCTTCGGCGGAATCGATCGCCGCCAGCGTCGCGGTGAGACCGGTGTCGCTGGTGCCGATGAGTGCGGGCAGATCGAACGTCTCGCCCAGCACCGCCGCCTGCTCGATGATCCCCCGGACGGGGGCGCCCAGCCCGCCCAGCCGGCGGGCGATGGCGTCTCCGATCGACGCCGGAACGGCCTGGCGCGCATTCAGTGTGGCTATCCCGCCCCGGAGTTCCAGGTCGTTGCAGAGTTCGGTGAGGAAGAACGGGTTTCCGCCGGTCTTGTCGCGCAACAGCGCCGCGGCGGTGCGCGCCGACGGGGAGGGCAGCCGCTGGGTTCGGCGGACGAATTCGGCGATCGCCTCGGTGTCCAGACCCCCGAGATCCAGGCGCCGGATGCCGTCGAAGCGGTGCAGTTCCGCCAGCCGGGTGGTGAGTTCTTCGGAGCGGTCCGGCTCGGTGTTGCGGAAGGTGGCCACCATCAGCATGCGGGCGTCGGCGCAACCGATCAGCACGTGTTCGAGCATCGCCAGGGTGGGCAACTGCGCCCAGTGCAGATCGTCGAGGATCAACGCGATCGGGCGGTCGGTCGCCAGGCGCCTAAGGAAGCCGGTCATCGCGTCAAACAGCGCATGCCGGATCCCGCCGACATCGTCCGCCGTGCCGGTGGCGGCCACATGTCGATCCACGTGGGTGGACAGCCGCCGCAGCTGCGGTGCCGCATCCGCCAGCGGTTCCGTCAGGGAACCCGGCGGCCCGGCCGTCAGCAACCGGTCCAGCGCCTCCGCGAACGGTGCGTACGGAACGTCCGCGTCGGCGGTCGAGCCGCCGACCAGCACGGCAACACCGTGGTCGGCCAGCTTTCCGGCGACCTCGGCGGCCAGGCGAGTCTTGCCGGCACCGGGTTCGCCGCCGATGAACACCGCCTGCCGGTTGCCGCTCTCGACGCGTTCCCAGGCCCGTTCGAACGCCGCGAGTTCCGCGACGCGACCGACCAGCGGGCCGCGACGACGCGCGATCAGGTCAGCTGGAAGCGGGGGCGCCACCCACTGCACCATGCTCTCAACGTAACGGGGCCGCCACCTGCCGGTCGATAGTCACATTTGACTATCGTGGATGTCTGGCAAATGCCTGGTTGTGGTCATGACGCGCGATCCGCCCGCCCCTTAGCGTCGTGGCAGCAAGACGTGCAAATCAAACGAGGAGGCACGGGCATGAGCCTGACAACCACAACAGACGAACTGCGCACCCGGTTGCGTGGCGAGGTGATCCTGCCCGCCGACCCGGGATACGACGACGCTCGGGCGCTGCACAACGCCATGATCGACAAGCGACCGGCGGTGATCGCACGCTGCGGTTCCGAAGACGACGTCGTGGCGGCGCTGGATTTCGCGCGGACGTCGAACCTCGCCATCGCCGTCCGCGGCGGCGGCCACAACGGCCCGGGCTTCGGCACCGTCGAGGGCGGCCTGGTCGTCGACTTGTCGCCGATGAACCGCGTCGACGTGGACGCCGACCGGCGCACCGTCCGGGTCCAGGGCGGCGCGACCTGGGGTCAAGTGGACGGCGCGACCCACGCCCATGGTCTGGCGACGCCGTCGGGCATCATCGCCAGCACCGGCGTCGGCGGCCTCACCCTCGGCGGCGGCCACGGCTACCTCACGCGCAAATACGGGCTGACCATCGACAACCTGTTGGACGCCCGGGTCGTGCTGGCCGACGGTCGGGTGGTGACCGCGTCCGAATCGGAGCACTCCGACCTGTTCTGGGCGCTGCGCGGCGGCGGCGGCAACTTCGGCGTGGTCACCTCGTTCACCTTCCGCCTGCATCCGGTGCACACGGTGATCTGCGGGCCCACGGCATGGCCGTCGTCGGCGACCGCCGACATCCTGGCGTGGTACCGCGACTTCATGCCCGCCCAGGACGAGGATCTCTACGGGTTCTTCGCCGGCATGACAGTCCCGCCGGCGCCACCGTTCCCGGAGGCCTTCCACCTGCAGAAGGCGTGCGCCGTGGTGTGGTGCTACGCGGGCGATCCCGCTGCGGCCGACGAGGTGTTTGCGCCGGTCCGGCAGATGCAGCCGGCCTTCGACGGCCTGGGTGCGGTCCCCTTCCCGGCGCTGCAGTCCACGTTTGATGCGCTGTATCCCAAAGGGCTGCAGTGGTATTGGCGTGGCGACTTCTTCCGGACCATCGCCGATGGTGCGGTCGAGGCCCACGCGCGCTTCGTCGAGGAGCTGCCGAGCATGCACTCGACGACGCACCTGTACCCGGTCGACGGTGCGGTCCACCGCGTCGGGCAAACCGAAACCGCTTGGGCGTACCGGGATGTCAACTTCTCACAAGTGATCGCGGGGGTGGATTGGGACCCGGCGAACGCGGCGGCCCTCAAGCGCTGGGCGGTCGACTACTGGGACGCCGTGCACCCCTACTCGGCGGGCGGTGCCTACGTGAACTTCATGATGGACGAGGGCCGAGACCGTGTCCGGGCCACCTACGGCCCGAATTACCAGCGGCTCACCGAGGTCAAGGCGGGATACGATCCGCACAACCTGTTTCACATCAACCAGAACATCCCACCGGCGGGATCGTCCTAGATCCTCGCACTATCGTGTTGGCATGGACGACGATCTCCGCATCTACCGCCGCCTTGCGCAACTCGAACAACAGGTGCGTCTGTTGTCCGAAAGGCTCGATGTCCCGTGCCCGACGTTCGGCAGCGACGTCGGTCATACGGTGTCGGGGCAACACGAGGGCGGTGTGCCGTCGGAAGTGGTCGCCCTGGCCCGCTCCGGGAACGCGATCGCCGCGATCAAGCTGTTCCGCGAGCTGACCGGCGCTGGACTGCGCGAGGCGAAACAAGTTGTCGATTCGCTCTGATCGGATCGGCCGTCCTGATCGGATCGGCCGTTATCGCGCGGCCGCTATCGATTGACGGGACAGCTCTTTGGCGATGTCGCACGGATCGGGGGACTTCTTGCTGCTGAATTCGACCGACCACTCGAAGAAGTCGTCCTGGTACTGGATGGCGACGTCGCAGAGCCTTTCGCCAAGCTGGGCATCGTCGGCTATCGCCACGAAGCCCGGGTGCCCGTCGATGGTGACGTCGTTGACGCTGGTGCGCGACAGTTCCTCGGTCTTGCGCTCGCGGCCGATGGGGCTGCCGCGGAACCAGGCGAATGAGATCAACGGCCCCCTGAATCTGCCACCGATCAGCCACTGACAGCCCGCCGAGTTGCGGGCGGTGTTGAGCAGGCCGTGCACGTGGGTCAGCTCGGCGATGGTCTGATCGCTGACACCACCGCACTCCGGGAAGAGCGGGCCGTGCGCCGCGTTCGGCTGGTGGGACGGGGACGACGACGGTTGATTGCCCGGTCCCGGCGATCCGCCCGAGCACGCCGCCAACGGTGCGCTCTGCAGCGCGGCGACGACGGCGAGCGTCAGCAGTCGGCGTCTAAATGATGCGGGCACGATCAGCGGAAGACGCTGTTCATTCGGTGCTTGAACGCGTCGTCGAAGCGGCGGTAGGTGCTGCGCAGGGTGTGCCCCGGCCAGTGGTCGCCGATGAGCTCGACGGGTAGCAGCGGATCGAGCTGAAGATGGCGGACCACGGCGATCGACAATGCGAACTCGGAGGTGATGGTTTCGGTCGAATCCTGCTTGCGCGCGTCGAGCGCATCGTTCATCGCCTCGATCAGTGCCAGAGCGTCGTCGGCCCACCCATCAAGGGAAAAGAGCGATCGCATCTTGTCGGCGGATATGTCGGTGGCTGCGCCGTGAAAGTGGGTGCACTGCTGATCCAGCACCGCCCGGGATGCCGGAAGCCGTTGTGGATCAAGGTTATCCGGACGTATCCAGACGCCTTCGCGTAGCTCGGCCAGGTGCAGGGCCATCGCTGCCTTGCGCAGTTCGAGTCGGTCGGCCGCCGACCGGCGATCCAGCGACACGATCGCCAGTTCCCATGTTCCGTCCCATCCGGGGGCGGCCGCGTCGTCGATCCGGGACGCCTCGTCGACACGCTGGCGGCGTTCCAACAAACGCCCGGCGAGTGCGTAGCTGCCGTCGTCGGTGCGGAGTTCGCCGGTGGAGACCATCCGCCACAGGCAGGTGCGGGCCGCGCCGTCGCTGATGCCGAACAGCGACGCCACGGCGACCAACTCTGCCACCGTAAGGCGGGCGTGGTCGGACCCCAACAACGCCGAGGCGAGGACCGAACGCGCGCTGAGCGGTCGGTTGCCGATCAGGTCGGTGACGCGGGATTGCGGCACTGCGGGCACGCGTCTATCTTCGCTGATCGACGGCCGTATCACTAAATCATTGACACGTGATGTTTGGAGTGTGATACTCGCAGGCATGACCTCACCGCCGAAGTCGTTGGTCGCTGACGATGTCGAGATTGTGCGGCGGATCCTCGCGCATATCGACGCGGGCACCACCGATCAGGGCGAGAGCTGGCGCGAGCCGGTGGAAAACTATCTGAGCACGGCGCGGTTCGCGGAGGAGTTGCGGATGCTGCGCGCGATGCCGAGCGTGTTCGTTCCGTCTGCGACGATCCCGAACCCGGGCGACCATGTCGAGCGAGTTGCGTTCGGCGTGCCCCTATTCGCCGTGCGGGGGCGCGATAAACGGGCGCGGGTGTTCCGCAACACCTGTCGGCATCGGGGATTCACCCTCGTGGAGGGGCCCGGGTGCTCGCACGCGTTGGTGTGCCGCTATCACGGCTGGACCTATCGGCTGGACGGCTCGCTATCGCACGTGCCCCGCGCCGACGCCTTCCCGGGTCTGGACCCCGCGGCGCGGGGTCTGGTCGAAGTCGAGAGCCACGAGGTGGACGGGGTCATCGTCATCGGCCCGCTCGACACTTCCGGTGCCCCGAACGACGATGCTGAGGAAGCGCTGGCGTGGCTGACCGACGGGACCCCGTGGCGCGACAAGCTTCTGGCGGCGCAGCGGTTGGTTTATATGGAATCCAGGGCGTGGGCGATGAACTGGAAGGTCCTCGTCGAGCAGTTCCTGGAGGGCTATCACCTCAAGACGACGCACAAGGACACCTTCTTCCCGTTGCAGTACGACGACCTCACCGTGGTCGAGCAGTTCGGCCCGAACAGCCGTGTCACGTTCCCATACCGCAACATCGAACGGCTTCGCGACCGCGCGGAGGACACCTGGACGACGGATGCACGGGTCACCTACGTCTATCACCTGTTTCCCAATGTCATGCTGGCCACCTTCCCGGACCTGATGCTCATGATCGCGATCGATCCGGTGGACGTCGAGCACAGCACGGTCAGCATCTATTCCCTGGCCAAAGACATTTTGGCACAACGTGTTTCGGCGGACGCGCCGACCAACGCCGCGGGCAGCCTCGCCGCGCGCGGCGCCGTGGAGGACAACGAGATGTCGGCGGGTGTGCAGCGCGGGCTGCGTTCCGGTGCAAACGCTTTCGTGGAGTTCGGACGGAACGAAAGCGCGATCGGGCACTTCCACGCCACCTTGGACGAGCGGCTGGCTCGACCGAAGACCACCTGAGCTCAGGAGTCGAAGGGGGCCAGCCGCACCGCAAGCGGCAAACCGCAGCGAACGAGCAGCCCGAACCGGCCCTTCGGAACCGCGGCCGCCTCGGCTCGCATCATGTCGACGAGTTCCCGTTTGAAATCACCCCGCGGGTAACGGCGCAGGACCTCCTCGACGTTGTGCGGGGCGATGTCCCAGACGCGCAATCCCGCCCCGTCGACCATCGCTCCCCATTGCAGGTAGCAACCGATCGTGCCGTCGGTATCCACCTTGACTCCCGGTGTCAGGTGTACACAGATACCGTCGGCGAGCAGCGCGGCGCGTTCCTCGGCGACCCCGGCGGCCGTGGCGCAGGACAGCATCCGGTCGACGCTGCCCAGGGTGAAATCACGGTCGGCCGCCGGGTTGACGATGCCGTAGTCGTGCAGCAGCGCCCCGCAGTAGAAAAGCTCGTCGTCCATCTTGTTTTCGTCGACGGTCGCCAGCGCCCGCCCGAACAACCAGGTGCGGTAGGAGTGGCCCTCGAGGGCCGGTGGCAACTCCGCGCACGCCTCCTCGGCCTCGCGCGCGAACTTCGAATCGGGGACCGCAAAGGTGTCCAGGTCGACGCGTGCGGCCCCTTCCGGCAGCCGGCCCAGCGCGAGCCTGGCCCGCCCCACGATGTTCTCCCACTGGCCCACCGCAATTGCGGCCAGCAGCCGGCGCCGTTCCGCACGCGATAGCCGACCACCGGTGCAGCGGACCCAAGCCAGACCGCCGAGCCGCTGCGGATCGGGCGCGTTCATCCGAACCGCTACGGGGTTTTGAGGAACACGTCGTTGAGCGTTACGGAACGAAGGTTCCGGGATCGGATGACGTCGACAAGTTGCGGATAGACGTGGGTGACCGGCAGGTGATTGAGGTGGCCGATCACGATGTGCTGCGGGGTGAAGTACTGGTCGGCCATCTTCAGGATGTATTCCTCGGTGATCACCGTGGAGTCCGACAACGAACCCGACCACAGCACGGGGACGGTGTAGCCGAGGTCGGCCGCCACGGCATCAACGACGGCATTGTGCTTTGCATACGGTGGCCGGAAGTAGGGCTTGACGCCCACTCCGTAGGTCTTCTTCAGAAATGCGTCGTTGCGGGAAAGCTGTTCGGCGATTTGGCTTTTCGTCTGTTTCGTCAAATCCGGGTGGGACCAGGTGTGGTTGCCGAGCTGGATCTGCCCGGATTCCACCAACGGTTGCAGCAGCGGCAGGTTTTCGGTCCACGAGTCGTACACGCCGTTGACGAAATACGTCAGCCGTAGGCCGGTGTCTTTGGCCAACTGCGTGTAGGCGCGCACCACCTCGGAGTTCACGCCGTCGTCGAGGGTCAACGCAAACAGGTCACCTTCGCCGGGGATCTTGCTCAGTGCGCCCCCGCCTGGCAGCGCGATGCGAGCGCTCAGCGGTGGTGGCGGCAACAACCCTTCCGCAGGGGAGGCGGTCGGACCGGAGGTGGCCACGGAGGACCCGGGCGTCTGAGCAAAGGTTTGCGGTTGCGGGTCAACCACCAGCCGGGCCGCACCCACGCCGGCAACGGTGGCCGCGGCAAGCGCCCCGAGGAACCGGCGCCGGTTCAGCTCCGAGGGCGCACTGCCTCGGTTGGAACCGGCGGATCCGCCCCGCTCGCTGGCCCGTCGAGGCTTGCGGTGCGACCCGACACGAGGGCATCCCGAGTACGGGGTGCCCCTGTTGCCGAACTGCGCCTCCACAGCTGCGAACCGTACCACCAGCAGGGACGATATGTCCGATTCTTTGCGGAGCCGTCAGCAATGGTTGCCACATCGAAATCATGTGGAAGTGGTCCGCAAGGCCCACTCAGTGCGGCGGTTCGCCGCCGCGCTGCGGTAGCTGTACGGCCTCGACATCGGGGGTTCCCAGGGTCGAGGCGAGCCACGGCAGTGACGCCCCGAAAGCCTGGGCGGCGAACGGCCAGTCATGTTTGCCCGGCTGGGTAACCACCGCGCACGCGATCCCGTTGGCGGCGGCAACGTTGCACAGCGAGTTGGCCGCGGCATCCTGGCCTTCCGGGTTGGCGGAGGGGTCGCTGCTCACGGATGCGGAGGCGGCATTGGCGGCCTCGGCGACCGCGCGCGCACCCGACGACGCGGGGATGTCGAACCACCCCGACACCCCCGTGTAGGGACCATGCCGATTCATGACGGTGCTCGGGTCGAAGGCGGCCCAATCGGCGGCATTGCCACCGAACAGCCGGGCGACGGATTGCTCCTTGGGGCCGACGTTGGGGCTGCGGTCGCCGGCGATGTCGACGAATGCGCTGAACATGTCCGGATGCATGACGGCAAGGTCGACGGCGCAGGTGCCGCCCATCGACCATCCCGCGACGCCCCAGTTGGTGCGCTCGGCGCTGACCCCGAAGTTCGAGACCACGAAGGGCACGACATCTTTTGTCAGATGGTCAGCGGCGTTGCCGCGGATGCCGTTGACGCACTCTGTGTCGTTGTCGAAGGCCCCGGTGGGATCGACGAACACCAGCACCGGGGCGAACCCGTGATGCCGGGCCGCGAAGTCGTCGATGGTGTCGAAAGCGCCGCCGGCACGCAGCCAGTCGGCGGGGGTGTTGAAGGCCGAGCTGATCATCATCACCGTCGGCAGCCGGGGCGGCGGATTGCTACCGAACCACGCCGGAGGCAGATACACCAGTTCCTGGCGGTGGGGGAAGTGCGATGCGTCGGCGCTGATGTTCACCGGCACCACGACGCCCCTGGTCGGCTTGGTCCCGGCGACCTGCATTTCGGTGACCCGCAGCCGATCGATCTGATCGGGCAGGGGCCCCGATGTCAGCTGGTTCCATGCGGCGAGCACCGTGGGGAAATAGCCGACCCAACCGTTGACCGCCAAGATCGCGCATAACACGCACAGGGGCACCGACAGCAGCGCCAGCCCGCGTCGCCACCAGCGGGCGCCCGGCCAGCCCAGCACCAGCACCGCGGCCGCGAGTCCGGTCATCGCTATCCACAGCCACAGGGTCGCCGGTGCCGGGTCCCCTGCCACGCCAAGCGACGTGATGTACCAGAACGACATCGCCGTCACCACCGCGGCGACGCCCAGCGCCACGGGCAGTGCCCAGGTACGCCAACGCCGCCGACGCAAGCCGATCGCGCCGATGGCCACCAGCAGCGCCGCCCCTTGCAATGCCGGCGGCAACCAGCCATGCAGTAAGGACGCCTGTTCGATGAAGGTGGGCAAGAGTCGTGACCCTCAGCAAATCCGACGAACGCTCGGGACCCCGGTGAGCGCGCAATGGTGGACAGCCGTCATTGCGCTCCCTCCACGAGGCGGAAATGTGATCGGGTCGGACCAACTATCCCATACGCTCACCGGGAAAAAACGTCTCATTTTGATGATGCTGGTGAATTAACGCAGGCGCAGGCCGTTGCCGACCGCGAAGACGCTGCAGACCACCCGGCGTCAGGTCCAGTCGATCCAGTGGTCGAAACGGCCGATGCGACGGAGTTAGGCGTCAGTTACGGGTTGGACAGCAACAGCATGACCCGGCCCCGCGACGTTGAGCACCGCGATCGGCTCGGGCGCATGAACACCGAGCTGGTCGAGTCCGCGCTTGCCGCGCACGGCCGACGGTTGGTGGTACTCGACGGCGGCGAGGTCGACGACGATCTGGTGCGGGACATAGTGGAGGTGCTGACCTCGTTCTGCGCTCGGCTGTATGGACGGCGTTCGGCGCGCAACCGTGCGTTGAAGGCGGTCGGCTGCGCGCAGCGTGACATCGGTCCAAGGGCGGTTTTAGGCGCCAAAGTTGTCGGTGGGCCCGGTAAGGATGGTCGGTGATGAGCGCGAGGACCGAACAGTCACGGGCGCGAGCCGAGGAGCGCCGGCGGCGCAAGCACGCCAAAGTCGACCGCCGACGTGCCCTGGTCCCGGTTGTTCGCGCGGCGGGCGTCGGTCGGCAACTCACCGAGGTCGAAGCCACGGGCTGGGTCTGCGACCCGGAGACTGCGCCGGAATGGTTCACCACGCTTGTCGGTGAGCGGTTGGCGCGCGCCGCCGAGGCGGAGTACCGCCGTCAGCAGGCTGAGGAGCAGCGGCAGCTACGTGAGCTTGCCGTCGAGCAGTCCGCGTGGGCGAAGGTTAAGGGCGGGAAGCGCCAGTTCGGGGACCATGAGTGGGGGTTCGTGCACGACTGGGCATTCCGCGCGGCGAAAGACCTCGTCCGGGACGGCCCGGACGTGGAGATCACCGATGAGGATCGGCGGATTCTGCTGGCTGGCGGTGTTGACCCTGACGATCATTCGACATGGCCCGTGCATGCCGGTGGCTGCGACGGTGAAGGCGAGGAGCACTGCGCCGTGCGGATCGAGCAGATGCGCGCCGAGCGCCGTGCCGAGGCGCTCATCGACTCCGTAACGAAAGAGATGGCGCTGCGCGACCTTGCGCTGTCGCCGGGCCAGTTCGTCACTACCTGGCACGGCGCCCGGGTCGGGATGGTGGTGAAGGTCAACAAGGTCACCGTGAAGGTTCGCCTCATCGGTGCTCGGGGCGACCGGCACGCGGTCGTCGAGAAAAACCTCGACCCGCGCTACGTCCAGATCGCTTCGCTGTCGTTGTCTTGCCCTGCGAAGTCCGGTGACACGGTGCTGCTGCGGGACCATGGCGGCCATACGCGCCAAGGGCAGGTGGTGGCCGTCGATGGCCCGCTCTTTGAGGCGATGTACTCACTGAAGTCCGGTCAGTGGCGCAGCGCCTGGTTCGACCTGGCCGGCATCCAGCCCGGGGATGGCTCGTCGTGAGCCAGCTGCGTGAGATCGCTGCGCCGTTCGTCGCCGACCCGGCGACCGGCGTGTGCATCCGCACCCGGCTGAAAGGGCTCACCGCCGCCGACGAGGACGTGCTGCGTCAGGTGGGCACTCACCTGGGCCGGTTGGCCAGCGCTGATCTTTCGGCGCGGGTGCGCACTGGGCTGGGCCACGACAAGGATGCCTGGGCCGGCCGGAAACGCGATCTGACGGTCGAGTCGACCGCGCGGTGGGCGGGTGCCATCACCAAGGCGACGCACGACCAGTGGGGACTGGCTCGGCGCGCGCAGGCCGCGCACATCCGCTCCCTCACCGACGGGATCGCCACGATCCGGCACCGGCTCTCGCAGGAGTTGGGATCCAAGGGCGCCAGCGGTATGCCGGGCGGGTATCGGTCCCGGGGTGAGTGGTTCCAGAAGAAACGGCGCCTGGCGGTCCTCGAGCAGCGGCTCGCCCGAGAGCAGGCTGACCGGGCCGCCGGTCATGTGAGTGTGGTGCGGGGCGGCAAGCGGCTGCTGCACAAACGCCTTCACCTCGCCGAAGCCGACTTCACACTGGCGCAGTGGCGCGGGCAGTGGGAGTCGGCCCGCTGGTTTCTGTCCGCTGACGGGGAGGCCGGGAAGCGGTTCGGCAACGAAACGATCCGCGTCAGCCCCGCAGGCGAAGTATCGGTTCGGCTCCCGGCGCCGTTCGCGCATTTGGCGAATGCCGCGCACGGCCGCTATGTCCTCACTGGCACGGCGGGGTTTGCGCATCAGGGCCAACAATGGGCCGACCGGGTGGGCGCGAACCAGGCGATGGCCTACCGCATCCACTTCGCACCCGACAAGCAGCGCTGGTATCTCGACGCCGCCTGGCAGCGCGAGCAGGTACCGACGCTGCCGTTGGAGTCGCTGCGCGCGGGGGAACTGATCGGAGTGGACATGAACGCCGACCACCTCGCCGCCTGGCGTCTGGACCGGCACGGCAACCCCATCGGTGCCCCGCGCACGTTCGGCTACAACCTGTCCAGCGGCGCCGACCGCCGCGACGCGCAAGTCCGGCACGCCCTCACCCGTCTGCTGCACTGGGCCACGAACAACGGGATCACGGCAATCGCCGTTGAGGACCTCGACTTCACCGACTCCACGACCCGCGAAAAACACGGCCGCCGGCGGAGGTTCCGGCAGGTCATCTCCGGCATGCCCACCGCCAAACTGCGTGCTCGACTGCTCGCGATAGCGACCGAGACCGGCATCAGCGTAATCGCCGTCGACCCCGCCTACACCAGCAAGTGGGGCGCGCAGCACTGGCAGAAACCACTGGCCGCCCACCATCCACAGACCACCGGCCACCACGCCGCGAGCGTGGCGATCGGAAGGCGCGCCCTCGGACACCCCATCCGGCGACGCGTGGCACCGCCCCAACCACACCAGAGCGATGTGGCTGAGCATCGGACCACGCAGGCCGAGCCGGGCATCCCGGAGCGTGAGACAACCCGCCACCCCAGGCCAGGACCACGGACACGATCCGCTGGTCCACCCGGGGCGAAGAACGCGGAACGTCAGGTGGCCCAAGACCGTTCGGGGCCACCCACCGGGCAAATCTCAGTTTCGCTCAGTGTTTAGGTTTAGGAACGGTAGGTCACGGCCCAGGCGGCCATACATGGTCACCGGCCCGATGTCGGCGTGCACCGTCGGTGTCCACCTGCCCTCGACTATTTTGGGCCGCACCAGGGAGCGAACGAAGAAGAACCCGAAGACCAGCGAAACCACCAGAGCTCCCCAGAACACCCCGTCGATGTGTTCGCCGGTGCCGGGCACACCGAATGCGCCCTGGATGTCGGTCACCTTGCCGATGAAGAACGTCAACGGCATCACGAAGAAAAATTCGGTGAGCCAGATCTGGATGAGCTGGGGGATGCGCGAGCCGATCCGGTCGAAGGCCAGCAAACGTTGCCAGACGAACCGCAGCATCCCCATGACGGCGGACCTTATCTGCCGATGGTGGAGATCAGCAGTAGGAGACGCCCATGTCAACCGAAACCTGGGTACCGGTTACGAACCTGGATTGGTCGGAGGCCAGCCAGGCGACGGCGTCGGCGATGTCCTCGGGCTGGGCGCTGCCTTCGGGTAGCAATGGCCTGTTCAGGCCCCGCAGGTAGGGATAGGTTTCGGCGGCCGATCGGATCGCCTCGCGCATCTGGCCGCCGCCCATGGGGCTGTCGACCGCGCCCGGGTGCACGCTGTTGACGCGGATGTTGTGCCGGCCCAGCTCGGCGGCGAATGCGCGTGCCATACCGGTGACCGCGTGTTTGCTCACCACATAGTGGACCATGAACGGCTCCATTTTGATGCCGGCGGCGGATCCGATGAGGATGATCGAGCCCCCGCGACCACCTTCGATGATGTGACCGGCGCTGGCCATCACGGTGTTCCAGGTCCCGGTCACGTTGGTGTCGATGGTGTCGCGGAAGGCCTCGGCGGTTATTCGGTCCCAGGGTGCTGGGCTGCAGATCCCGGCGTTGGCGACGACGACGTCGAGACGGCCCAGTTCGTCAACCGCCGCGTCGACGGCCGCCTTGAGTGCGTCCAGGTCACGGATGTCGGCCACCGCGGTGATGACCCGTCCTCCGCTGGCGCTCACCAGGCGTGCCGTTTCGGCGAGGTCGGCGGGCGTCGGCGAATCGTAGGGAACGCTGGATGGCAACGGCCCGGCCAGATCGACCGCGATGACGTCGGCGCCCTCGGCGCTGAGCCGCACCGCGTGCGCTCGGCCCTGTCCCCGCGCGGCGCCGGTGACCAACGCCACCCTTCCCCAAAGTGATCGGCCTGAGAGTGACTGGCTCACCATTAGTCGCGCGCAATCTTGTCGAGGGGATTGGACCGTTCGAGCATGCCGTAGGTCTGCTCGCCGTCCCACCGGTAGCGCACCCCGGCCTGTTGCAGGGCCGGGAAGCTGGGCATCTCCTTTTTGAGGGCCTGCATGGAGTACATGTCGTCGTCGTGATGCATGTCGTGAGTGGAAAGCACTGTCTCGCCGGCGATCTCGATGAGGCCGTCGGCGGTCTGCAACACCAGTGAGACATCCTCGCCCCGGGGCCGCAATCGGGTGAGCCACGGGGCCTGTACCACCCGAGCTGCAATGAGGCCGCCATCGCCGGTGAAGACATAGCCCTCGTTGAAGGTGGGCTGGCCGTCGGGACGCGGTGGGTAGGCGATGTAGCCGAATGCCCGGCCACTGGGGAAGACCGCCGACTGCCAGCAGTGTCCCCAGAATCCGGCGAGCTTGCGCACGCCGGTGCGGCGGATCCGCAGCCCGCTGCCGATGAAGCTGCATTGCTCGTCGGCCGCACGGAATTCCCCTGTGGCGGTGAATAATTGCTCGTAGCGTGGCCCGCCCATCAGGTCGCCTTCGATGGAAGTCGCCAGCCGCGCGTCGGCGTCGGGTTGCAGTGATCCCTGCACCCAGGGGGGCACGACCATCGTCGCCTCGACCCGGAAACTGATATCGACCGATCGACCGTGCTTTTTACCACGGACCAGGTCGTCCGACGAGGTCTGCACCGCCGGGCCGTCGTAGGACATGGTCCAGGTGGCGAATGGCTGCAGGCACCGGAACACCAGACCGCCGGCGCCCAGCACGCTGGCCCGCCCGTCGGGTCCCTCGGTCGGCAGCGAGGGCCCGTTGGTGCGGAGCCGGTACACGCCACCGTCGGGGAAAGCGATGTTGACCTGGACGTCGTGGGCATCCCAATTGGCGCCGACCGCCTCGATCCCGATGCGTGGCAGGCCGATTTCGCCGCGGTCGTCGATGACCCAGAAGCTCACCGAGTCGCGCATTTCCGGATCGTCGGGGCGCCGGGCCAACGCGTATTCGCGCGACGCGTCCATGCCCCCGCTGAGGTCAATAGCCATGGGGGTCAATAGCCATGGGGGTCAACAGCCATGGGGGTCAACAGCCATGAGCCGTCCAGCGGCGTGCGTTGTCCAGATAGCCGGCGAATCGCGGCCGCACCTCGTCGAATTCTATGCCGAACTCGACCGGATCGGCGTGCGAGCTCGGCTCCCGTTCGGCGTCGGCCTGTGTCCACCAACCCTGCATCCGGGCTTCGAACTCCGCACCGACGGGCGTGCCCAGCCACGCGCACAAGCCGGCGACCTCCCCGATCGGATGGGCCTGCATGGCACGAAAATCGATGTCGTAGAACCGGTCCTCGGCACCTTCGGCGCGAAACCGCAACGCCCGCTGCATGCCCAGCGTCCAATGCTCGACGTTGAGCCGACCGATATAGGGACGGTCGATCTCATCGCTGAACGAACCGATGATGTCGGCGTACAGATCGGCCACCGACAGGATGACCTCGGTGGGATCGCGGTGCGTCATCACGAACCGCGCGTCGGGAAACACCGTGTCCAGCGCATCCAGCCACAGCACGTGTGACGGGCATTTGAGCCGCCATGGCCGTTGCGGCTCGCCCCATTGCAGCAGCTTCATCACCTTGCGCTGGTACCGATACGTCGACGTGAGGTCCGCTCCGTCCACCAACCATGCCGAGTACGAAGGAATTTCGGCGAACGACTGGAACAGATGCGACTTGAAATCCAGCGCCATCAGCTCATGGCACTCCATCGGCCCGTGCGTATCGGCGGGCACGTGGTAGCGGGTGCCGACCATCTCGCCCTTGTCGGGCGGGATGCGCGGGTCCACGCCGTGCACCGTCGAGGGCGGCGGACACGGTTGCGACGACTCCCAGCGGCGCAGGTAGCGCACGTCGGGATCCTGCGCGAGCAGCATCGACAATGCGGTGGATCCGGTCCGGGGCAAGCCCAATCCGATCAACGGCGCGACGATAGGCACGTCGTCGATGTCCGCGTGCCGCCGATACCAGTCCTCCACCTGCAGCCGCTGCGACAGATAGCCGACGATGCGCTGCCGCAGGAGCGCTTGCCCGCGGTCATGCAACCGCGCCTCGTCCCGCAGCGAGGACAACAGGATGTCCAGGCCCTCGCGGAAGGAGTCGTCGCCGAAGTCGGTGAGGCCGGTTTGGGCGCTCGCCTCGTCCATCAGCTCGACGGCGGTGGCCATGAACCCTCCGTGTGAGGAACGTCGTTGTCTGGGCGAAGCGTAGCGTCGACCTGGCAGTGGCGGATACGGGCCGGTTACACGAAGGGAGACATCATGACTGTCACCGTTGTCGACGCGGGACCACGCCGGGTTTGCCGGTCGGTTGAAGTCGCCGCGCCGGCAGCCGAGCTGTTCGCGTTTGCTGCCGATCCCCGGCGCCACAGCGAGCTGGACGGATCGGGAACCGTACGCGCCAACATCAAGGTGCCGGCGGAAATGGCTGTGGGATCCAAGTTTTCGACACACATGAGGATGTTCGGCCTGCCCTACCGGATCACCAGCACGGTGACCGCCTTCAAGCCGAACGAAGTGGTCGAATGGCGCCATCCGCTCGGCCACCGCTGGCGGTGGGAGTTCGAATCGCTCTCACCGACGCTGACCCGGGTCACCGAGACGTTCGACTATCACGCGGCCGGCGCGCTCAAGAACGGATTGAGGTACTACGAGTGGACCGGCTTCCGCAAGGGCAACACCGCGGGCATCGAGGCAACGCTCGCCAAGCTGCGTGACCGCTACGCCGCGCGGTAGCCGATTACTTGGCCACCGGGTCGGCGGCGTCCCACGGGACCATGCCGGACACCCAGTGGGTCAGCTCTTCGGCCTGGTCGTTGCTGTGCAGGTGACGCGGGGGCTGCGCGAAGGTGGCGTAGGGCCGGCAGCGGATGACGACGCGGTTCTCCCGCTCGGACATCGCCGCGACGTAGTCGCGTGCGCTGTCGTCGAGCGGTTGACCGGACATCCGGCCGGCAACCGCCATCATCACGTCGACCGTCAGATCACGGTCGCGTTCGATGGTGGCGTCGGCGTAGACCTGCAGGTAGGCAAACGGCCAGCGCTCGTCGAGGACGCACACACTGACCTTGCCGTCGCGGTCGATGACGCGGGCTTTGCCGCGGCCTTCCATGGTGGACACCAGCAACTCGTCGGTGTCGGTGGGGATGTAGTAGACGACCGACATCGCCGGACCGTCGTTGCGGCGACGGTAGCCGAACACACAGGTGCGGTGCGTGCGCACGAATTCACGCCGCTCGGAGGGAAGCATGTCGCGGTCGACGGGAGCGGTGTACGGCTCCGTCGCCAGGGGAAGGAGGAGCATGGCGAAAAGTCCTTGCTATCGGTAGGGTTGCCGGTACGGCTATTAATGGATACACTGTATCCATTAATACTGACGACGTCAAGACCGGACTTCGGGCGCGCGGCATACTGTCCGATGTGACCTCTGTTACCGGGCCGTCGGAGCCCAGGCGAATCCGCTCCCGCGGCCGCCCGGCGCTGCCCCTGGACCGGATCCTCACGGCTGCCCTCGAACTCCTCGACGAGCAGGGCGCCGACGCACTGTCGATGCGGTCACTGGCGCAGCGGTTGGAATCGGGCACCGCAACCCTGTACCGCCACTTCTCCGACCGGGCGGAGTTGGTGGCCATGGTGGTCGACCACATTCTCGGGGAAGTCGATCTCGACGCTCATGAGGTTGCCGAATTGCCCTGGCAGCAAGCCTGTATGTTGCTCGCGCAGCACATGTTCGACGCGCTCAGCCGCCACGGCAATGTCGCGTCATTGCTGATCGGGTATATCCCGATGGGCCCCAACGCGTTGGCCAACCGCGAGCGTTGTCTGTCGGTGCTACTCGACAACGGCTTTGCGCCGGCGGTCGCCGCCCACGCCTACGCCACACTGGCCCGTTATGTGCTCGGCTTCGCGATCCAGCTCTCCGGGTCGACGGCCGGGGCCGAACCAGCGGCCGAACAAGACGCCGAAGTGTCGGCCGCCTTCCATCGTCTTGATCCGTCCCGCTATCCCGCTACGGTCGCCGTCGCCGACGACCTTCCCGTTCCGCTGGATGAGGAGTTCGCATTCGGGTTGCGGCTCATCGTCGCCGGGCTGGAGCGACTGCGGGCGTCACCGCATGCCGAGGCGACGGAGGTGCTCGATCATGGTGTCCACCGCGGCCTCTAGCGGGGCGGTGTCGCGGCGGACCTGACTGAGCAGCAGCCCACCCTGGACGCTGGCGAGCATGGCCAGCGCGATGCGGTCGACATCGGTTCCATCGGCCAGCTCACCACGCGCGGCAATGGTCACCAGGCCGTCGTGAATCATGTTCTCCCAGAGAGCAAATGATCGCGCAAGCCGGGCCCGGGCGACGGGGTCGGTCTCGGACAGCTCGTTGGCCATTGATCCGAGCGGGCAGCCGCCGGCGCAGCCCAAACCGTGCACCAGGTGGACCATGATGTCGCGCCAGCGGTACAAGTCGTCAATGCATTCGATGCGGTCGAGGCCGAGGTGCTGCACGCCGAGCACCTGATCGGTTTGATAGTCGATCACCGCGGCGACCAGATCGTTCTTGTCGGCGAAGTAGTGATACATCTGCGAGGTGCTGATGGCCGCGGCTTCCTGGATGTCTTCGATGGTGGTCCGCGCGACGCCACGCTGCAGCATCAATTCCGAGGCCGCTTCCACGATGCGTTCGCGGGTGGCGCGGCCCTTCGCGGTCAGCTTCTCGTAGGCGACCGGCATCTTCCACACCCCTTCCTTTCGCCCTTTCGCCCTTTCGCCCTTTCGCCGGCGAGTTTACCAAATTTTGGAGTTGACACTCCATTTTTGAACTCGGAGGCTTGGGTTGTTCGTCTACCAAACGGCACCCATGCGAAGGGCAAACGAATCATGAGCACTGCCGCCGACACCAACCGCGCGACCATCGCCGCCCGCGTCGCCCAACTGCAGAGCGGGATGTCGGGCCATCTCCCCGACGACGTCGCCAACGCCTTCGGCGCCGAGCAGGCCGCCCTGCAGGCCGCCGGGGTGCCGGCCGGCGTCGCCGGGCCAGGCGACGCCATGCCCGACGCACAGCTGCTCGACGTGCACGGCGCGCCCACCACCCTGGCCCAGGCCGTGGGCGGGCGCGGGGCCGTGGTCGTTTTCTACCGCGGGGCGTGGTGCCCCTATTGCAACCTGGCGCTGCGTGCCTATCAGGAGGATCTCGTCCCGGAGCTAACCCGGCGTGATATCCCGCTGGTGGCGATCAGCCCGCAAAAGCCCGACGGCTCACTGTCGACCCAGGAGAAGAACGAGCTGACCTTCACCGTCTTGTCGGACCCGGGCAATCAGCTGGCCGCGGCACTGGGCGTGCTCACCGCTCCCTCCGACGCGGCCCTCGAGGCTCAGCGGACCCTTGGCCTCGACCTGCCCGAGGCCAACGCCGACGGGACCCCCAATCTGCCGATGCCGACCGTGGTGATCGTCGACGGCGCCGGGATCATCCGCTGGATCGACGTGCACCCCGACTACACCACCCGCACCGAGGTGGCCGAGATCATCGAGGCGCTTGATCGATGATCGACGCGAGCCCAAACCCGCTGGCGCTGAACCTGACCCGGGCCGGGCAGCTGATCAGCCGGTAAGGCCTGGTGGTCGTGCTGGCCTGGATCGGGTTCGGCAAGTACGTGAAGATGGAAGCCCGGGTGCTCATCGAACACAGCCCGCTGATGAGCTGGATCTACGACCTGTTCAGCGTCACCACGGTCGCACGCGGACTGGGCACCATGGAAATCGTTGCCGCGCTTCTCATTGCGCTGCGCCCGGTCTGGCCACGGGCATCGGCGGTCGGCAGCGCGCTGGCCGTGGTTCTTTTCCTGGGCACGTTGAGCTTTTTGTTCACCACCCCCGGCGTGGTCGCGACCCACGCCGCGGGCCTGCCCGTGCTCTCGGCGCTGCCGGGCCAATTCCTGCTCAAGGATCTGGTGCTGATCGGGGTGGCGCTGTGGACGCTGGGCGACTCCGTGAACGCTGCGATGGCCGCGTCGGTCACACGTGCGGCAGCACCTCATCGGTCAGCAACTCCAAACTCGCCCAGCCTGCGTCGATCGGAAGCCCGCCCACCAGCGGGTTCATGACGACTTCCCTTCTGCCGCTGTGGATCTGATTGATCAGGCGTTCGGGGGTGAGGATCTCGACGTGGTTGAGGTGCCGCAGCTCCTCGATCGAAGCGGCGGGGATTTCGTTGGGCCGCGGTACCCCGGCGCGCTTCCAGGCGCTGTATTCGGCGGCCTCGTTCATGATGAAATCGCCGTAGCGGGCCCAGGCTTCGTCGGGATCGGTGTGTAACAGGGTGACGGTGCTGCCGTTCTCGGGATGGTAGACGAAGCCCGTCTTACCCTGCTTCTGCAGCTCCTGCTGGTACACCGCTTCCAGCTCGGCCATGGCCATCGGCGGTGAGAACGGCAACCCGAAGCGCGCCGCCCGCCGGGCCGCCGCGGCGGTCATACCGCCGACGAAAAGGATCGGGTGGGGACGAGTGTGCGGCTTCGGCGTGACGTTGATGAGCGCGCCGTCATATTCGAAGGGCTCCTCGCTCCACGCCTTGAGCAGCACCGAGAGGCAATGATCCATCAGGGCGCCGCGCCGCGACCAGTCTTTACCGGCGGCGCGGTACTCGTCGGGCCGATAGCCCATTCCCGCCACGAAGCTGAAGCGGCCCTGGGCGAGGTTGTCCAGCACGGCGATATCCTCGGCCAGCCGAACCGGGTCGTAGAGCGGCACGATCAGCGCGTTGACGCTGATCCGCACCCGCCGCGTCCGACCGGCGATCGCGGCGGCCAGGATCAGCGGCGACGGAAGCCAACTCGTGGCCGCCAAGTGATGTTCTTCGCCGCTCACGGCGGTGAATCCGTGCTCATCGGCGTACTCGGCCATGTCCAACGCGGCCCGATAGCGCGGGGCCTGCTGTGCCGAAGGGTCGGCGATATTGGTCATGTTCAGCCGTAATGCGGTGAGCAGACTCATCGTTGTCTCATGGGAGCGTGCTTACGTCGCGCGAACAGCGTTCCCCTGATCATTCGCTTGGCCGAGCCGAGCGTGGCGTCATAGGCCTCCGGAGGCAGGCTGGCTGCCCGCTCTGAAAGACCGCGGGTCAGCACACAGATGGCCTCCACCGCGGCCGCCGCGTCGGTGTCGGGGGACAGCACCCCTTGCGCCCGGGCGTCCTGGACAATCTCCGTGACGACGTCGCGCAATGCCTTGGACCCAGGGTAATTTGGGGCGCCGCGCCGCAGCTGGGTCGCACCCTCGGCGCTTGCCCGCAAGAACGCGGCCAGATGGGGATACTCGCGTTTCAGCCGTTTCGACTCGTCCAGTACCGCATCAAGCCGGTCGATGACGTCATCGGACTGCGCAGCGGCGGCACGTAGTCGCGGAAGCACGATCGCTTCGATCTCTTCGCCGGTCGCCCTGAGCAGTTCGGACTTGTTCGGAAAGTAGTGATAAAGGCTGCCGCTGGTCATGCCGGCGGCCCTGGCGATCTCGCGGATCGAGGCCTGCGAGTAGCCGACGTCGGCCACACAGCGCATCGCCGCGGTGATGATTCGCCGGCGGGTCTGCTCACCATTTGCGCCGACCGGCCGGCCGAGCTGAGACGACGTGGCGGTCATGTGCTGAAACTAATTGACCGCGCGATTATATTCGACCCCGTCGGCAAGAGTCAGGACACCGCAGCAATGACCAGAACGCAGCTGGGCCGTCCCGTCGGCGCCAGCGGCGAGGAAACCCGCCAGCGGATCATCGTCGCAACCATGCGCTGTGTGGCTAACGTGGGCTACTCCCGAGCTACCATCCGCGAAATCGCGCGCATGGCGAACGTCACCAGCGCCAGCCTCTACAACTACTTTCCGAACAAGTCAGAACTGATCAAGGCGACGATCGCGGCCAGAGCCGACGCCGCGATGCCACGGCTGCGTCAGGTCGCCGAAGGCGCCGGCGACATCGTCGACCGTATCGAAGCGGTGCTCGACGAATGTGGCCATTTGATTCGCGAGTACCCGGACCTGGCCGCGTTCGAGTGGGTGATCCGGGCGGAAAAGGTCATCGCCCCGGATGCGGGTAACGCCGGCTTTGCGACGTTCCGCGAGATCATCGAGGGCCTCGTCAGCGACGCGTACCAGCGCGGCGAGCTCGGTGATGACCCGGACGCGCAGGGCACGGTGGAGGCCATCTATGCGCTCATCTTCGGCCTGACGGAGCTGGCGGCCACTTTGCCACCGGAGGAGTTCCAGGCCGCGCTGGGTTCGGCGAAGGCCTTGGTCCGGGGGACGCTGTTCGTTCCTTGATATGATCAAGCGATTAATTATAGAGTCTTGGTCACGGAGAGTGGGGTCGAGACCTTGACCGAAATTGTTGGGTGCGCCTTGGATGACGCCGCCGTCGACGCGCTGCGCCGGAAATATGCCGAAGAGCGCGCCCGGCGAATCCGCCCCGACGGGATCGCGCAGTACGTGGAGATCGCCGGTGAGTTCGCCCGGTTCGCCGAGGATCCCTGGGCGGATGGGGAATTCACGCGCGAGCCGCTGACCGACGAGGTTGACGTGGCGATCGTCGGGGCCGGTTTCGGCGGGCTGTTGACGGGCGCGCGGCTGCGCGAGCTCGGCGTGCAAAGTGTGCGGTTGATCGACAGGGCGGCCGACGTGGGCGGCACCTGGTACTGGAACCGCTATCCGGGGATCGCGTGCGACGTGGAGTCCTACGTGTACATCCCGCTGCTCGAGGAACTCGGCTACATCCCCGCGGACAAGTACGCCAAGGGTGCCGAGATCTTTGCCCACTGTCGGCGCATCGCCGAGCACTACGACCTGTACCGCGACGCGTGCCTGCAGACCGATGTGCACGAGATCCGTTGGGACGCTGCGAGTTCTCGCTGGATCATCAGGACCAATCGGGGCGACGAGATGCGGGCCAGGTTCGTGTCCATGGCCAATGGGTATCAGGCCAAGCCCAAGCTGCCCGGCATCCCCGGCATCGGCACCTTTCGCGGGAAGACGTTTCACACCAGCAGGTGGGACTACGACTACACCGGCCGGCAGTTGCAGAACCTGGCCGGCATGCGCGTCGGCATCATCGGCACGGGTGCAACGGCGGTCCAGTGCGTGCCGCACCTGGCCGCGGCGGCCCAGCACCTCTACGTCTTCCAGCGCACGCCCTCATCGGTGGACGTGCGAGCCAACCAGCCCACAGATCTGTGGTGGGCCAACGCCTTACAGCCCGGATGGCAGCGCACGCGGATACAGAACTTTCAGATCCTCACGGCCGGCGGGCAGGCGGAAGAAGATCTGGTCGCCGACGCCTGGACGAGCATCACCCGGAAGCTTCCGGTGATGCGCCATGACACCGATGCGACGGTGAGCCCGGAGCAACGGACGCGCGACATCGAACTCGCCGACTTCGCCAAGATGGAGGAAATCAGGGCGCGGGTCGATGCGATCGTGGCCGATCCCGCCACCGCCGAGGCGCTCAAGCCCTGGTACGGCTACTTCTGCAAACGGCCCTGCTTTCATGACGAGTATCTGCAGACGTTCAACCGCGACAACGTCACCCTGGTCGACACCCGCGGCCGGGGTGTGCAGCGCATCACCGAGACCGGCGTCGTGGTCGACGGAGTGCCCTACCAGCTCGACTGCCTGATCTTCGCAACGGGGTTCGAGGTGGGCACCGACTACTGCCGTCGTACAGGTTTCGACCTGATCGGCCGCGACGGCGTGACGCTGACCGAGGCGTGGCGTGACGGGGTGCGGACATTCCAGGGCTTGTGCGCCAACGGTTTCCCGAACTGCTTCATCGAAAGCATCGCGCAGGCCGGGCTTACGGTGAACTTCCCCTACCTGCTCGACGTGCAGGCGATCCACGTCGCGTGGATGATTGCCCGCGCTCTGGAATGCGGGGCCACCGAAGTCGAGGCGTCGGCCGGCGCCGAAGCCGCTTGGGTGGACACGGTTTTGGCTCGCTCGACCGCGACCGCCCAGCGGGCCAAGACGTGCACTCCCGGTTACTACAACCGCGAAGGAAAGGCGGACGCCAAGACCCGGCAGGGCAGCTTTTTCTTCGGCGGACCCACCGAGTACGCCGACATCTTGGCGGACTGGCGAGCGAACGGGGAAGCTAACGGGGATTGGGCGGGGTTCGAGATCCGCGGCGGGAAGGCCGGTCCGTGACGTACGTCCTCGGCCGGGTACGGGCGGCGGCGCGGCGCCGGCCGGCACCGAAGGTAGCGATCATCGGTGCCGGGTTCGGCGGCCTCGGCACGGCGGTGGCGCTGCGCCGGGCCGGCATCGACGACCTGGTGATCATCGAGGGCGCCGAGGGCGTCGGCGGCACCTGGCGGCGCAACACCTATCCCGGTGCGGCCTGCGATATCCAGAGTCATCTGTACTCATTTTCGTTCGCCCCCAACAAATCCTGGAGCCGCACCTTTGCTCGTCAGCCCGAGATTTTGGCCTACCTGGAGTCGGTGGTCGACGACTTCGACCTGCGCCGCCACCTCATGCTCGGCACTACGGTGCACGCCGTCCGGTGGAACGAAAACACCTGGCAGTGGGACTGCGAACTGGAGCGTGCCGGGCAGCACGAGACGCTGAGCGCCGACGTCGTCGTGTGCGCCGCCGGCTTGTTCGGCTCGTTGAAGCTCCCCGATATCGCCGGCCTGGCAGACTTCAGCGGCATCCTGATGCACACCGCGCAGTGGGATCATCGTTTCGACCTGACGGGCAAAAAGGTGGCGGTGGTCGGCACCGGGGCCAGCGGCGTGCAGGTTGTCCCGGAGCTGGCGAAGATCGCCGAGCGCGTGACGGTGTTCCAGCGCACGCCGCCATGGATGGTGCCCAAGGACGATCGTCCCTACAGCGCAACCGAATTGGCGCAGTTCCGGCGTAACCCGCTGGCGGCGCGCCGCACGCGCTGGAAGATCTGGAAATTCCAGCACGACAACACCGCGACTTTTGCCGACGACCCCGTCGTCACCGCCCGCACCCAGGTCGCCACCTCGTTCCTGGAGCGCACCGTGCCCGACGAGCGGCTTCGCCGCGCGCTGACACCCGACTATCCATTCCGCTGCAAGCGGGTGCTGCTGGGCGACGACTATTACCGTGCGTTGCAGCAAGGCCATGTCGAACTTGTCATCGACCCCATCGAACGAATCACCCCGACGTCGATGGTCACCAAGGCAGGTCAGGACAGTGGGGCCGGTCACGCCTTTGAAGTCGACGCGATCGTGCTGGCCACCGGATTCGAGACGTCGCACTATCTGTCCGGCATCGAGGTCATCGGGATCGGCGGGCAAGGTTTACACGAGCGGTGGGGACCTGACCCCAGCGCCTACCTGGGCGTTGCGGTCAGCGGATTCCCTAACTTCTTCATGCTCTACGGCCCCAACACCAACCAGGGCGGCAACTCGATCGTCTACATCCTCGAGGCCGGCGCGCGGCTGGTGGCCAGCGCGGTAACCCGGCTGGCGCGTAGAGGCGGATACCTCGATGTGCGTCCCGAGGCCGAAAAGCGTTACAACGACGGGCTTTCAGCGGACCTCGAGCGCACCGTCTGGACCAAGTGCGACAGCTACTTCCGTTCCCCCACCGGGCGCATAGTCACCCAATGGCCCTATACCGAGCTGGAATACGCGCGCCGCACCTGGCGGCTGCGGTCGCGGGATTGGCTGCACCGCACCGGGGCGGCCCCGGTAGCCGGGCCCGGACTGGTCAGCGCTACTCCCAGTCGTCCGTCGGCCGCGGTGTAGGCGCCGGCTCAGCTCCGCTGAAAGTGCTGACGATGAAGGCGGCGAATCCCGCGATGACCAGCACGACGCCGATGACGATGGCCCAAATCAACGCGGTGAACTCGTCGACGTCGACGTAATCGCCGACGCCGTAGCGAATGTCGGAGGGCCCTGAGCAGCTGACCGTGTAGTCACCGGCATCCTTGCCCTCGACGTAAAACTCACCCTGCCACTGGCCGGTTGGGATGAAGCCGAAGTCGTACTGGGTCGCGTCGACGCGCTGCCCCTGGTGGTCACGCACGCTGCAACCGATGGGATTTGACGGCGTTCCGGAAGCGGGGCTGGTGTAGTAGATCGATTTGAATTCACCGGCGTCCAGGTGCACCGTCGTGCTCTGGTTGTTAGCGAAGCTGTGATCGTCGGTCGGCAGCCTGCCGGTGACCTGAACCAAAAAGACGACGAGCGCGGAGATTGCGACGAGGGCGCCGACCGCGACGAGGACCCTGCCGATCGCGTAACCGAGCCTGGGCGGGCGCTTGGGGGATGACATGTCGTTTGCTCCTTGGCAGGCGATTGGCTGCACGCCCAAGTCATCCTAAGGGCCCGACTCGGGCCGGCGTCGCCTGTTAGGGGGCGGAGATTCGGCGCAACGTGCTCTCGAAGAGGGCGTCGAACGCCTGTTGGTTGCCGGGGGTGGCCGTACCACTGAGGACTAAGCGATTTAATCGTGCGTAGGAGAAGTACGTCGTCTCCGCCGCGCCGGCAGGCTTACCGAATATTGTTTCGGTGACCGAGATTCGGAAGCGCTGCGGCCCGTTGGCGGGGCGCGAGTCCTCGAGGATGCGCGGCCAGCCCGGGGGCGGGCGGTTCCTGGCCGCGCGGCGCGTCCTCGCGCCGGTCTCGGAACAGGTGGGTCGTGGTGATCACTACTCCGGCGATCGCGACCACGCACAACACGGCCACGAACAGCCATGGCCGCCGAACGGAGCCAGGAGTGCTCTTAGCGCGCGCAGCCTTTGCAGCGTTTGAGCGACGACCGCTATCCCGCAGGCAGTTTCATGACTTGACCGCTGCCGTCGTCCGCGACATAGACACCGCCCGCCGCATCTACCGCCACGCCGGTCGGGTTCACCAGGCCGTTGAATGGCAGCACGCTCTGGGCGCGCGAGCCAGCAGCCAGCTTCAGCACCCGCTGGTTCCCGGAGTCGGCGACGTAGATGTTGCCGGAGCTGTCGACCGCCACACCTTGGGGGTGGTTGAGGCCGGCGAAGGGCAGCTCGGTCTGTGCGGTCGACCCCGGGGCCAGCTTCAGCACCCTGTTGTTGCTCGCGTCGGTGACGTAGACATTGCCCGCGGTGTCCACCGCCAGACCGATGGGACGAGACAGGCCGGTAAAGGGCAGCACGGCCAGACCGGCGAGGCCTGACGGGATTTCCACCACCCCTGCGTGGCCGGTGTCGGCGACGTAGACATTCCCAGCCGTGTCCACCGCCACCCCGCGCGGCTGTAGGAGCCGATGAGACGAGGTCGCGATAAGCGCGGTCGGGGTGCTTGACCCCGCCGCCAGTTCCTGCACCCGACCCCCGCCGGAAACATCGGTGACGAAGACGTTCCCGGCCGTGTCCACAGCCACACCATAGGGGGACGCTAGATCGCTCAACGGCAACGCGGTCGGGGTGCTCGACTCCAGCGCCAGCCTCATCACCGAACCGTTGTCACCATTGACGTTGACGACGTAAACGTCGCCGGCGCTGTCCACCGCCACACCTTGCGGGTTTTTGAGGCCGCTGAACGGCAGCACGGTTTGCGTTTTGGGCGATGCGGGTTGGCCGGGTTGCCCGGAAGGAGCTGCGGGTTGTGCAGTTTGTCTGGACGGCCCTGCGGGGTGCCCGGTTTGGGATGCGGACCACAGAAAGTAGCCGGTAACGCCGGCGGCCAAGATTACTGCGATCGCGGCGACCAGGATCAATTTCGTCCCGCGGCTCCGGGGAGGTCGCCACGGCTCCGGTGGCGGTGTGCCGATATGCGGGGGCGGGGAGCCTGCGGCGGCGACGAGCGGCCGAGCCTGGGGCCGGGGCGGTGGTTGGGGCGGGGTCTGCTCGGTGGACGCCAGCTGTGTCGGCTGGTAGCCGATCCCGTTGATCCGCTGACCGAAATCGCGCGGTGGGCCCGGGGGCATGGTGGGGTTGCTTCGGGTGGCCGGAACCGCTGGTTGGGATGCGGCGGCAGCCGGGGTCGCGTCGTCGACGAGCGGGGGCGCCGACACAGGTGGGGTGCGGTTGTCGAACATCGTGGCGTTGGCGGGCGGCGTCGGCGCAGTGGGTGAGCCGGGCGCGGGACTCGCTGTCGGTCGCTGAATAGGGACGGTGATCGCATCGCGTGCGGCGTCGGCGAGCTCGATAGTGGTCGCATAGCGCTGGTCGGGATCTTTGGCCATCCCAGTCGCAATCACCTCATCGACCTGCGGGGGCACGTCGGGTTGGGTGGTCGAGGGTCGAGGGGGCGGGGCGTGGAGGTGGGCCGCAATCAGGTGTGCGGTCGTGTTACCGGGAAATGGTGGTTCTCCGGTCAGGGCTTCATACAGCACGCACGCCAGCGAGTAGATGTCGGCACGGGCATCCTCCTTTGTGTGCGGGTCCAGGCGCTCGGGTGCGATGTAGGCAAATGTGCCGATGGTGTTGCCGGACTTGGTCAGTCGCGTTTCGTCGGCGACGCGAGCGATCCCGAAATCGATCAGGTAGGCGAAGTCGTCGCGATCGAGCAAGATGTTGGAGGGTTTGATGTCGCGGTGAATCAGCCCGACCTCGTGGGCGGCGTGCAAGGCCTTCGCGACCTGGTCAATGATGCGCACCGCGCGGGGTGGATCCAACGGGCCGTCGGTGAGTACGGTCTCCAGATCGCGGCCCTTGATCAGCCGCATGCTCACGAACAGCCGACCGTCGATCTCCCCATAGTCATGGATCGGGACCACATGCGGAGTGTCCAATCGTGCCGCCGCGTGAGCTTCCCTGCGGAACCGCTGCTGAAAGTCCTCGTCCTCCGACAGATGCGCCGGCAGGACCTTGATGGCGACGACCCGATCGGTGACTGTGTCATGGGCGCGCCACACCTCGCCCATGCCGCCGCGACCCAACAATTCGATCAGGCGATAACGACCGAACGGCGTGCCCTCCACCGGACTCACCCTACGCAGTCACGCCCTTCACTGACGGGCAAAACCGGCTACTGCGGATCAGTACTTCTGGCCCCCGAGATGGCTCCGCCAGCGCCGCGCCGCGGTGTCGGGGCGCCAGGTCGGCATGCTCCGTGCACGCGCGGTCACGCAGGCCGAAGTTGCCGCGTTCAGCGTGCGGAGATTCGGTGGACGGTGTTGTCGAAGAGGGTGTCGAAGACTTGTTCGTGATCGGTGCTGGCCGAACCGCTCAGGATTAGCCCGGGCTGGCGCGCGAAGGAGAAGTAGTCGGTCCGCGTCACGGCCGACTCTCCCCCCAAGGTTGTGGTGACCGAGTAGCGGAAACGTTGCGGTCCGCCGGTGGGGCGTGAGTCTTCGATGATTCGCAGCGCATAGCTGGCGCCGGCCGCGCTGGTGAACTGCGAGCATCGGGCCACCACGCCGTTCAGCGAGTCGAATCCGACCGCGTTGAACTCACGGGCGACCCTCAGTTGGACGTCATTAGGATCGGAACCGCCTTCCGGGTCGGCGGGATCGTGTCCGACGACCTCCGCCGCGTCGTAGGCGCCGGTGGAGGCCAAACCAAACACCGCGAAGCATTCGGCGGGACTAAAGCCGAGGCCGTCGTCGGACACGTGATATCTGAAGTACCCGAAGATGTCCGAAGGCCTGTTGATCTCGCTGATCGTCCACGAGGCGGGAAAATCGCCTTGCTTGGGCAGCAGGTCAGCCAATTGCTGGTCGCTCAGTTCGGCCAGTCGCGGGGCGAGCGGCGTCGCGCCCGAGGTGTCTTGCCAGCTTCTGAGCACGCTTCGTGTGGTGATCAGCGCCGCGGCAATCGCGATCACGCAAGACGCGGCAGCGATCAGGCTTCGAATCTGGGGGAGCCACCGTGCGCCGCTCATAATGCCCGCAGCCTCTGCAGGGTCTGGGCGGCAACGTGTTTCACCAGCTCGGCGTCGGCGTCCTCCATATAGATGGCGCATTCCAGCAGCACACCGCGCACCGCGTAGTACGCGACGTGGTAGGTCGACGGCGGGTCGGGGCTGCCGATCAGGTGGAACGTTCTGGTGACTGTGACGGCGGCGTCGGCGCCTTTGGCCGATGTCGCCTCCACCACCGTGGTGACGGTGCGTTCGTTTGTGACCTGGCTGCCATAGTTGTAGTTGGCTACGCGGTAGGAACCGCACCGGCTCAACCAGTCCCGGTAATCGGCGATCTGGGCGGATGCATCGGGAACGACCCATATCCCGAAGCGCGCATTGGGGCCGTGCTCCTCGCGTTCTCCCGTCGCGGCGGCATCCGATGGTGCGGCGTCCCGTGCCCATATTTGGGTGTAGCGGTCGACCTCGACGTAGGCGGCCAGTGCGCCGCCACCGGACTGATCTAGTACCTTCGGGATGGTCCCGCACGCCGCCGGTGTGTAGGCCGCCGTTACGCCTTACCGCGGTGTGCCGTTCGAGGCCGGCCTAGCCGAAGGGACCTTGTCAGCCGCTTCGCGCCGGAGCAGTCCGGCCACCGCGTACCCCCAGTCGGCCGGGAAGTCCGCGCTGGCCGGCAACGCGCCCGCGAGCGCCCAGTCCGATTGCGCCGCCAGGCTGGCCGATGAGGCTCCGGTGTGCGAGCGCGGGGGAATCATCTGCAACGCCGCGCCGCAGGCACCGAGCACGGTAAGTGCCGCGACGCTCACCGCCCGCGGCCAGCGGTGGGCATTCACCTGTGTCCTCCTTGCGGGCCCGCCCGCTCGTCTTTGCTCCAGGGCAACGCCGTTATCGTGGCAGCCCAACCGCCGCAATTGCGGCACCGACATGCGCAGTGGATCAATCAGGAGACGCCAAAGTCGATGACGCCGCGGATCAGTTCGCCTGCGGCCAGGTCCGCGTAGGCCTCGTTGACGTCGTCAAGCCCGTAACGCTTGGTGATCATTTCGTCGAGGAGCAGCTGCCCCGACTGGTACATCGTGGCCAGCAGCGGGATGTCACCCTTGGGATTGCAGGAGCCGAACATGGTGCCGCACAAGGTTTTATTCATCAGGATAAAGTCCTGCAGCGCGACCGCGATCGAGTTCAACCGCGGCGACGGCAGGCCAGTCAGCACACAGGTACCGCCCTTGCGGGTGAGCTGCAGCGCCGTCCCGACATCGGCTTCGCCGATCATCGAGGGGGAGACGACGACCGCGTCGGCCATCACGCCGCGGGTCAGGTCCCGCACCAGCTCGATCGCTTCTACTGACGTCGCCGCGGTGTGGGTGGCACCGAAGGTCGGCGCGGACTCGCGTTTGAACGCGACGGGGTCGACCGCGACGATGCGCGCGGCGCCGCTGATGCGCGCACCCTGAATGGCTGCGGTGCCGATCCCGCCCGCACCGATGACCACCGCCGTATCGCCGCCGCGCACCCTGGCGCGGTGTGCCGACGAGCCGTACCCGGTCGGCACCGCGCACGCCAGCAGCGCGGCGGGTACCAGCGGGAGGTGCGGATCGATTTTCACCAGCGAGTCGGCCGAGACGACGGTGTGTTCGGCGAACGCGCCAATCTTGGAGACGTGCCCCAGGTTTCGCCCGTCGACGGTGTGATGGCGAAAGGTGCCGTCGGTCGGCATGCCGGGGGCCAGTGTCCCGGACCCGGCGTCGCACAAATACTCCATCCCCGAGGCGCACCACCGGCATTGCCCACACACCGCGACGAAGGACGTCACCACATGGTCGCCGGGGGCGAAGCGGGTCACCCCGTCGCCCACATCGACGACGACGCCGGAGCCTTCGTGCCCGCCGATCGTCGGCGACATAGCCGGCAACCCGAGCGAGCGCAGGGTCTCCGGAGGCGGGGCCAGCTTCCCCAGTCGGATGTGTTCGTCGGAGTGACACAGCCCGGTGGCGGCCACCCGCACCAGCACCTCGCCGGCCCGCGGCGGATCCAGCTCGAACTCCTCAACCGACCACGGGCGGCCGTATTCGTAGAGGATCGCCGCCCGGCTTCTCATCGACTTTGCCCTCTCTGTCCTGGCAACGGTAGCGGCGTCTCGGGTGAACGGGGAGCAACGGGCTTGCAAACTGCCGCGAGATGGATACTATCAATCGATTGATTATATGTGCGACGGCGGTTTGGGTGGAAGGACATCGATGTCGTACTTGGTGGCGGTCCCGGAATTGCTGTCAGCGGCCGCAACGGATTTGGCGGGCATCGGCTCGACACTGCGCGAGGCCAATGCGGCCGCGGCGGGTCCGACGACCGGCTTGCTCGCCGCCGGTGAGGACGAGGTGTCGGCGGCCATCGCGGCGTTGTTTGCCCGGCACGGCCAGGCCTTTGCGGCCCTCAGCGCGCAGGCGTCGGCGTTTCACGACCGGCTAGTGCTAGTGCAACTGCTGGCCTCCGGTGCCGGGGAGTACGCCTCCACCGAGGCGGCCAGCGCCGGGTTCATGCAGCAGGCGCTGCAGAGCGTGGAGCGGGACGCGCTGGGGGTGGTCAATGCGCCCACGCAAGCGTTGCTTGGCCGCCCGCTGATCGGCAACGGCGCCGACGGGACGGCCGGCACCGGACAGAACGGCGCACCCGGCGGGTTGCTGTACGGCAATGGTGGTAACGGCGGGTCCGCCCCGGCCACCTCGGTGGTAACGGCGGCAACGCCGGGTTGATCGGCAATGGCGGTAACGGCGGACAGGGCGGGGCCGGTGTCGGCAGTGGCAGCGCCGGCGCCGGCGGGGCCGGAGGTTCCGCCGGACTGATCGGCAACGGCGGCAACGGCGGCAACGGCGGGTCTGGTGTCAACCCCGGGGCCGGCGGGATCGGTGGTGCCGGCGGGCAACTGTCCGGCCATGCCGGTGCGAACGGGGCGCCGGGCACCCGAACCGACCCGGGCAATCCCGGCAATCCCGGCAACCCCGGCAACCCGGGCGGTTCGTCCGGGCAGAATGCGGTTGACGCGGCCGCTGACAAAGACCTCACTCTCACCACCGTCGGACCCATGACGAATCCGGCTCTCAAGGAAATCTCGGGCGTCGCCGTGAGTGCCAAGAATCCCGATGTCGTTTGGGTCCACAACGATTCCGGAGACACGGCGCGCATCTTCGCGGTCGACTCCAAGACGGGCGCGACGCTGGGCACCTACAACCTCAGTGGCGCAAAGGCCGTCGACTGGGAGGACATCGAGCTGGGCCCCGGGCCGGTTAAGGGTCAGCCCTATATCTACGTAGCCGATATCGGCGACAACGCGATGGATCGGAGCTCGATCACCATCTACCGCATCGCCGAGCCCGCTGTCACCGGTACCGCGAGCAACCCAACGACCGCAACGGTTTCCGGAGTCGACACGTTCCACCTGGTCTATCCCGATGGCCCGCATAACGCCGAATCGTTCATGGTCGACCCGAAATCGGGTGAAATGGTGATCATCGACAAGACATCGAGCGGCAACCCCCAGATCTATGAGGCACCAGGCGGTTTGACAAGCGGAAGCACGACAACGCTCAACGACGTCGGAACGATGCCGTTGGGGAGCGGCGGGGGCAACCTGGTCACCGCTGCCGATGTGTCATCGGACGGCACGGAGGTAGCGGTCCGCACCTATGACCACGTCCTGTTGTATAACCGCGACCCCTCCCAAGACATCGCGACCGTCTTGGAACAACAGACGCCAGTCCAGGGACCCGTTCCGAGTGAACAGCAGGGTGAGGCGATCGGTTTCCTGCCGGACGGAAGCGGTTACGTAACGACGAGCGAGGGCACCAACCAATTCCTGCACGAATACAACGCGCCCTAACCTATCGGGCCCTGACCTATCGGGCCCTGACCTATCGCGCGCTCGTCGGCGACCTCGATCTCGCCGGCCGCGGCCGCGGCGCGCAGCTGGTGAAAGTCGTCGAGCGACTTGTCGGCATAGGCGTAGCACCACTCCGCGACCGCGCAGTGCACGGTGTCGGCGGTGCCAACGTATCCCCGCAGGATTGACGCATTCGCGCTCTGTGAATGCGCCCGCGCCAGCAGCATCGCGCAAGCACTGACATACTCGCCGAACGTGGCCGCCGACATGCCTTCGGTGTCGATGCTGCCCTTCATGTCGTGGAACTGACGGATGTAGTAGTCGTGGCCGTCCTTGCGGGTCGTTCCGAGGAACACGTCGGACATTGCCTGCAGGATCTGCTGGCCATCGATCACGCGAACACCCTGGCCCTTGGCCTCGACGGCCGCGGTCAGCGGGTCCGGCTGGCGCCAGCCACCGTATTCTTCGAGCACCGACCGCGTGGCTTCTTTGATCTGCAGGATCAGCGGTGTGTCGTTGGGGCCGACCAGGATGACCAAGTAGCACCGGGTGCCGACGCTGCCGACGCCAACCACCCGCAGCGCGACATCGGTGATGCGGAAGTGCGATAGCAGCAGCGCGACGTCTGTCGGGACCGCGGCCAGATACTCCTGCACCGCCTCCACCAGCGGGGCTTCGATCTCCTCTTCGACGTGCTGCAGGACCGGGGGCTGTTCGCGTAGGCGCGGGGTTCCGTCCGCCCCGATCTCCATGATCTGCTTGAAGACCCGCGCCGAGGTCTGCTTGCGCGCCCGGGATATTGTTCGCTGAACCACTCCGTGCAGGCCGTTGGATACCTCTCCCGTATACCTCTCCGGCTCCAGCCGCAGGTAATAGCGGTCCAAAACGTTCATCTCCAGCGTGGTTTCCAGGCCGGTTTGGTAGGCCACCAACGCCTGTTCGACGCAGCGGCGGATGGCCTTGGCGGGATAACCCGCGTGGCGGCCTCCGACGATCGCGCTGGTGATCAGGCGTTTGATGTCCCACTCCGCCGGCGCCACGGCGGCCTCGTCAAAATCGTTGAGGTCAAACACTATTGCGCGGTCCGGGGCGGCGTACATGCCGAAATTCGACACGTGAGCGTCACCGCAGCACATGATTTCGATGCCGGTCGAAGGGCTTGCGGCGAAGTCGGCGGCCATGACCGCGGCGGAGCCGCGGTAGAACGAGAATGGGTCGGTGAGCATCCGGGCAAACCGCAGCGGTACGAGTTCGCGCAGCCTGCCTGCGTTTTGCTCGACGAGGATCTCGGTGACCGTTCGCGGTGAGGGCGTCAGCTGTGCCAGGGCGGTCCGCGGCACTGTCTTTCGCAGCGCCCGACCACGCGCCACATCCTCGCCGGGGACCTCGAGATCGATCAGACGGTCACGCAACACCCGCTGCGGCATCTGGTCAGCATACGAAAAAGGCGCTGGTCGCGGTCGGTTTTTGCGGGCCGGACGGCGCGCCTAGTTAATCTCAGGGTGATTCTCACGGCTGTCACGAGGTGTTCCGAACGTTAATATCGTCAAAAATACTGGGGGCCAGGCGAAATAGCCTGGAAGATCGCTGTGAGAGGACGATGAGATGGGGTTGGTTTTGCGGCCCCGTCTCCGCTGGCGCGTTCCCGGGCTCAGCGTCGTTGGTGTTGTTGCCATCGTCGTTGCCGCAACTGCGATCGTGGTAAGAACGTCCCCGGCCCTTTAGGTTGGGGGGACAACCAAATCCTGAACGTGTCGTACGACCCGACGCGCGAGCTCTATACGGCAATCGACAAAGCGTTCATTCCGCAATATCGCGCCCATACCGGAATCACGCTGGACATCAAGCAATCTCACGGCGGGTCAGGGCGCCAGCGCAGAAGTGTCATTGACGGCAGCCAGCAGGCCAGTGTGGTGTCGCTGGCGCTCATCAGCGACATCCAGACGTTGAGCAAGCGGGGCCTCTTCGCCGCAAATTGGCAGCAGCGGCTGCCGAACAATTCGGTGCCCTACACGTCGACCATCGTGTTCGTCGTCCGCAAGGGCAATCCCAACGCCATCCGCGACTGGTCCGACCTGGTCAAAGGTGACGTTGCGGTGGTGTCACCCAATTCACGCACCTCAGGCAACGGCCAATTGAGCGTTCTCGCCGCGTGGGGCTCGGTTACCACTCGCGGCGGCAGCCCAGCTCAAGCGACGGCCTACGTGAAGTCGCTACTGCAGCACGTAGCGATCTCCGACAACGGCGCCCGCGGCGCAGGCGACAGCTTTACCCTCTCCAAGTTCGGCGACGTGCAGCTGAGCTGGGAGGACGAGGCGCTGGGTGAGGTCGCGGCCAACGAGCCGGCGGTCGCCTGGGTTGATGCGAACCTCACGGATTCCAAGAAGGCGGCCTACGCCGGAGGCCTACCTGGACTACTTATTCACCGACGCCCCACAGGAGCTGCTGGCGCAATACGGCTATCGGCCGTTCAAGCCGGAAATCCTCGCGAAGCATGCGGACCGGCTTCCCCCCTGACCCTTTTCCCGATCAGTGCCATCGCCAAGGACTGGAGCGACGCTTGCCAAGACCCGATTTCCGGGATCGTTTCGGCCGCAACGGTGGCCGCGGCGTTGCTGCTTTTCGCACCGCTACTGCGTTACGTTCCGCGGCCGGCACTGGCTTTGCTGTTGCTCATCACGGCCGCGCGGCTGGTCGACTTCAAGCGACTGATCCACACGCTCAAGGCATCCCGCTATGACGCTGGGCTGGTGATCGTCACGGCTTTCACCGGCGTGGCGATCGATCTAGACAAATCGGTCCTGCTCGGTGCGATCCTATCGATCCTGCTGTTCGTGCCGCGCGCGGCCAAGCTGAAGGCCAAGGAATTGATCGTCACCCCGAACGCGTTGTCCGCGAACGTGTTCCCGGTGACCCCGCCGACCCCTCGATGGTCATCTATGACCTGGAAGGCGAGCTGCTCTTCGGAGCCGCACCGGAATTGGACCGCCACCTGTTAGAGATCAGCCGACGGATCGCGGACGACGGGATCAAGTACGTGGTGTTGCGACTCAAACGGGTACGTCACCCGGACGTTGTGTGCATCGCGCGCATCGAGCACGTCCTCGGCGAAGAGAAGGCGCGTCGATGAGCCTGTCTACTACCTGGTCTGATGAGGTCCAGCCAGTCGGACAGCCCATCGGAATCGCTGTCGCACGGGTCTGCTACTGTCGAACACATGTTCGATACAACCGGTCGGGTGCTGGACCCAGAGGTCGCGGCCCGGCTCGACGAGCAGATCGAGCGGTGCTACCCATCGAAGACGCCGACCTCGGCGGCCCTGCTCGATCGGATCTGCTCCTCGGCGCGTGCCGAGAACCGGGCCGCCGCCGAGCAGCTGGTCGCGATCGGGGAACTGTTCGGGTATCGGCTCTCGCGGTGCTCGGAGAACGAGGACTGGGCGATTGACACCATGGCCGCGGTCGCCGCCGAGGTCGGCGCCGCGCTGAAGATCAGCCTGGGCCTGGCCGAGGACCTGGTGCGCTATGCCCGGGCGATGCGTGAGCGGTTCCCGAAGGTCGGCGAGGTCTTTGCGGCTGGGGATATCGACTATCGGGCGTTTCAGACGATCGTGTATCGCACCGATTTGATCACCGACCGCGACGTGCTGGCCGACGTGGATGCGAAGCTGGCCGCCAACGTGGTCCGCTGGCCCTGCCTGTCGCGGGGCCGGTTGAGCGCCCAGGTCGACAAGATCGTGGCCAAAGCCGACGCCGACGCGGTGCGCCGCCGCAAGCAACGCCACACCGACCGCCAGATCGCGATCTGGCAAAACCACGGCGGCATGTCGCGCATTGAGGGCAGCCTGCTCACCCCGGACGCACAAGCGTTGGACAAACGCCTGGATAAGTTGGCGGCCACGGTGTGTGAGCACGATCCGCGCAGCCGCGCCCAGCGCCGCGCCGACGCGCTGGGCGCGCTGGCCGCCGGGGCTGATCGGCTGGGGTGTCGGTGTGGGCGCCGCGATTGCGCGGCCGGCAAGCGCCCGGCGGCTAGCCCGGTGACCATTCATGTGATCGCCGAGCAGACCACCCTGGACGGCAGCGGTGCGGTGCCCGGCGCCGCGCTGGGTGCGCAGGGGCTGATCCCGCCCGAACTGGTCGCCGAACTGGCCGCCTCGGCCAAGTTGGTGCCGCTGATTAACCCCGGCGATGCCCCGCCCGAACCCGGATACACGCCGTCGAGGGCGCTGGCCGATTTCGTGCGCTGCCGGGATCTGACGTGTCGCTGGCCCGGCTGCGATGAGCCCGCGACCAGCTGCGACCTCGAGCACACCATCCCCTACGACCAGGGCGGGCCCACCCACGCCGCCAACCTCAAGTGCTACTGCCGCGCCCATCATTTGGTGAAGACGTTTTTGGGCTGGGCCGAAAAGCAACTGGCCGACGGGACACTGATCCTGACCGCGCCCTCGGGGCATACCTATGTCACCACCCCGGGCAGCGCGCTGCTGTTCCCGAGTTTGGCCCGCGCCGTCGGCGGCATGCCCACCCCCGAAGCCGTCCTCCTACCCGATGACTACTGCGGCCAGCGCAGCGCAATGATGCCCAAACGCCGCCGCACCCGCGCCCAAAACCGGGCCCAACGCATCGCCACCGAACGCCGCCAAAACCACGACGCCCGCCTGGCCCGCCGAACCGAGTCCGAAAGCTATGCAAGCTACACCGGACCCGCCCCACCCCACACCGACGACGACGACCCACCGCCGTTCTGATGGATAATGCGCCTAACTCGCGGCGCTGCCCGCCTTCGCGGCCGCGACGACGCCGCCGTCGACGAGCAGGTCGGTGCCGGTGATGAAACTCGCCTCGGGGCCGAGGAGGAATGCGGTAGCCGCGGCGATGTCGTCGGCCGTACCGATCCTGCGCGTTGCGGACATGGCGATCATGGATCGCATGCCATCGCCGCGGGGGGAGGCAAGTTCCTGATGCGTCATCGGCGTGGAAATGATGCCGGGACTGATCGAGTTGATGCGCGCACCCCGGCGGCCCCACTGCACGCTGGCGGCGCGGACGCGAATGTGATTGGCCTGTTTGGCGATTGCGTATGCGAAGCCGGGGTGGCTGAGTTTTTTGATGAAGTCCAGCTGTAGCAATTCGAGCGGCGGGGTATGGGCCAGCGCTTGTTCTTGCTCGGCGGTCTGTGGGGGAACAAGGTTCCCGGACATGCTGGCAATCACGACGCCCGCGCCTCCTGGCGCAATAAGCTCGCCGAATTCTTCCAGCACCAACGCGACGCCGAGCAGATCCACAGCCAGGATCGCTTCCGCCGAGGCCTGCGACGGAGAGAGCCCGGCGGTGTGTGCCACCTGGGTGACGTTGCCGAGCGACGCTGCGTACTCGGCCAGCCCTCGAACCGAGTCCGGAGACGCGACGTCAACGCTGCGGCTTTCGACGCGATGACCTTCCGCCAATAGCGCTGCGGTCACCGACGCCAGCGTCTCTTCGTTGTAGTCGGCCAACAGCACCGTTTTGCCGGCGCCCACCCGCCGGGCAATCGCCTGGCCCATGCCGCCCACACCGATGACGGTCAGCACTTCCGTCACGTCATTGCCTCCGCCCACGCCATATGCCCCTCAAAACCAAGTGAATTCGCTATCTCACGATAGCGGTCGCGATAATCGCGATACGTCGCTTCGTCGCCGCGTGCCTGTGCTGCAAGGGGTTCGGTCGGCACCGCCGCCAGCCGGTCGATTGCTCGTCACAGAACTTCGCGGCAGCGCGCAGTTCCGTGCCGCACTTAGCGCACACCATTCGCGCCGTCGTCATGCGAGCATCACCGATCACGCCACTCCATCGGGCATCGCGGCGGACCAGTTCACGTGTCCCTCGAACCCAAACGATGTCACCATCGCGCGATAGCGATCCCCATAGTCGCGGTAACCGATTTCGTCACCGCGAGCGCGAGCCACCCCGGCCCGCAACCGCAACAACCAGAAGTCGTTCAAAATATTGCCGGGTTCGGTTGGCATGGCCGCCAGCCGATCGATGGTCGCCTGCGCTTCCTGCAGGTCTGCGTGACTTCCCCTGCGCAGCAAGGCTTCCACCAAAACGACGGTGCTCCACCCGACACTCATCCTGTCGCCGGAGGCGAATAAGCTCTCAACGGCGCCCCGCGAGATTTCGATCGCGCCGTCTACATCGCCAGTTCGGACCTTCTCCTCGGCAAAATGGACGTCTACCAACCAAGCCCATGCCAGCGTGAAGCGCTCTTGCAGGGCGGCTTCACGAACCGCAGCAAGCAGTGCGAACCGTTCTTCGCGTTGGGAATCGTCATCGTCCACCAGCGTTAAGGCACGCACGCATCGCGCGCAGGCCAACGTGAAGTCATCGCCGGATCGCTCCGCATCGTGGAGCAGCTCAGCCGCCTCCTGCCGCTCTGCCGCGCCCGGCGGCATCAATCCGCTGACACCGGTGATGGAATATTTGAAGAGCAGGATTATCGCGCGCGTCGTCGTGTCGAATGCACGAACCATTGTCGCTGCCGTGTCGAGATCGTCTCGCCATCTCGGGTCCCCGAGACAAAACCGTGCGCATCCCCGGAACATGATCCCGGCGATCAGCGGTGACCCAAATACGACGTCGCCCTTCGCCGGATCACCATCGGCCAAGTCGATCGTTAGTTCCGCCAACCGCAGCGTTTCGGCCAACTCGCCGACCTGGAGTTTGGTTGGGAACGCAGGGTAGAGCATCGCCAGGGTCAACGCCGGGTCACCGATCGACTCCAGCATGCTGGTGAGTTCGGATGCTATGCGCGATGCTTCTTGGAAGCGGCCGTGAACGGTGTGCGTCGATACCCAGCCAGACATCCCCATAGCCAGCGACACCTTGTCACCGCTCGCGCTGGCAAGGTCACGCAGCTCGTCGAAGCCGGTGTCGGTCGTGCTGCCGCCTTCCAGCCAGGCGCTGGCGCACAACAGCGTCCGCGGCGCGACCCGCATGGCGGCGCGGTCGGGGTCGGCATCGGGCAGCCTGTCGGCGACATCGCGCGCGTGCCGCCAACTGGCCCGCGCCGCGGCGAGGTCGCGGTGGGTTAGCCATGTGCCGGCGTGCATGTGCCAGTCGACCGCCGCATGCAGATCGCCGGCTGCTTCGAGATGTTCGGCGATTAGCGCGGCGTTTTCGTCGGGCGATTCGCGTTGCTCGATCGCGGCCGCTAGCCGCCGGTGCAGCTCGGCGCGGTCGGACTTCAGCTGTGATTCGTAGGCGACCGTGCGAATCAGCGGATGCCGAAACGCATATTCGACCCGCGGGGTAAATCCGACCTGGTCGACCAGCTCACCCTTGACCAGCTCATCGAGCACCGGGTCGGTCCCCAGCGCGGTCACCAGCTCGGGGCTGAATCGTGATCCGATGACCGCCGCGGTGCTCAGCGTGCGCTTGCCGGCGAAGCTGAGGCGGTCGACGCGCGCTGCGATGGCCGCCTGCAGGGTGGCCGGCACGCTGATGTCGGCCACCTCACAGTCCAGCTGGTACGAGCCTCGGGCGCCGTGGATCGTGCCGCGTTCGGACAGGTCGCGCACGATCTCTTCGGCGAAAAACGGGTTGCCGGCTGCGCGTTCGGCGATCACTCCTGTCAGCCCACGCACGGAAGAGTCGTCGCCGAGTAGCTCACCGATCAGGGCTGTGGTCTGTGCGGGATTGAGCGGGCGCAAGGCGATCGTCTGTGCCCCGGGGATCGCGGCCAGCGCGCCGCGGTACTCCGGGCGATAAGTGATCAGAACCATCGAGGGGGATTGCGGGATCACGGCCAAGAAGTCGGCCAGCATCGACTCGCTGACCTCGTCGATCCAATGGACGTCCTCGATCACGTACAGCCGCGGCTCGCGCCGGGCCAGCGATATGGCGTTGACCAGCGCGGTCAGCCGCCTTCGCCGGGCGTCGGCCCCGATGTTGGGCAGCTCGATGCTGGGATCGGCGATGCCGAGCAGGTCATCCAGCAGCAGCAGGTCTTCGGGGTCGGCGTCAGAACTCCGGGCGCGCACGTGCGCCCGGGCAGCCTCGTCGTCAAGGCCGTCGACACCCAGGCCGGCGCGCAACAAGCGCGTCACCGCATGAAACGCGATATCGCTGGTATGGGATTCGCAGTATGTCGCGAACACCTCCACGCCGCGGCTTCTCGCCAGTGCCACCGATTCGCGAACGATGCGACTCTTGCCGATGCCCGGTGGTCCCAGGGCGCCGATGACGCATCCAGCCCCACCAATGGCCTCATCGAGCAGGCTGGCGATGGTGTTGAGCTCCCAGGTCCGCCCGACCAGCCGCAGGTCGCTGCGTCGGCGCTGATCGCCGGTGGCGGCGACCAGGCGGCGTGCGGGCACCGGGTCGCTTGCTCCTTTGATAGACACCATCTCCGGTTCGCGCAGCACCGCGGTGTCCTCGACGAGCCGAGCCGTGGACTCGCTGAGCATCACCCCGCCCGGCGGTGCCACCGATTCCATCCGCTGGGCCATCCCCACCTGCTCACCGATCGCGGTGTAACCCAAAGCGCCGGAGCCGATTTCACCCGCGATCACCTGACCCGAATTCAGGCCTACCCGTAGCCGCAGGTCTACCCCATCGCGTTGCGCGACGTCACCTGCCACGCGCTTGGCCTCGTCCTGGATTCCCAGCGCCGCCAGACACGCACGAAAAGCATGATCCTCCAATGCGAGTGGCGCGCCGAATACCGCCATGATGCCGTCGCCGGTGAATTTGTCCACCGTGCCGCCGAATCGCTGCACCACCGCCGCCGCGTGCTCGACGAGATCACCCATGATCTCGCGCAACCGTTCAGGACCCACCGCCGCGCCGATGTCCATCGAATGCACAACGTCGGCAAACAACACCGTTACCTGCTTGTACTCCGCCGGCGCGGCCGCCGCTGTGATCGGCGACCCGCATTCGTCGCAGAACTTCGCGGCGGCGCGCAATTCCGTGCCGCATGTCGTGCAGGCGATCCCTGCAGTCGTCATGCGAGCACCACCGATCCGGGGTCGGGCGGCCCCAGTGGCCAAGGATAGGGGGTGCCGCGGCGGCTAGGCGGCTAATCCCGGCGGGGCCTCCGACGGCTGGTGGGGCTGCCCGCCATAGCGAATGGCCGTCCCGACGAACGGAGCCCGGACGGTGGCGGCCAGGTAGCGTCGGTTGACGATCAGCCCAGCGATGGCCAGTGCGATGTAGACGCCGCAGAGCAGCAGCCGCCCGTGCGTCGAGGCGATCGGGAACTGTATGACGAACAACCCCAGCAATGCCCAGGCAGTGGCCCGGTCGAAGCGCAGCGCCAGGATCAGCGCGACACCCATCAGAGTTTGCGTGGCCGTGAGCAGCACCTCCGCCACCTGGCGGGAATCGAGCGCCAGCGAGAACCCGCCACCGCCCAGCAGGTGAGCGACCGGCAACGATCCGATCAGCAGGGTCCACTGGTTGACCTTCGCCGAGATCAGCATGGCGATGGCCGCCGCGCCCTTGCCGCGACTGGCGAAGATGGTCGCGATGATGAACTCGGGGGCTTCCGAGGCCAGCGGCGCAAGCCACTGCACCAGCAGGAACCGGTCGATGCCCAGCTCGGTCCCGGCGGCGACCAGATTGTTGGCGAACGGCCCGGCGCACAACAGGACCACCGCACCGGACGCCGCGAACAGGCCGACGACGGCGATGCGCCGGGCGCGGTCGGGTAGCTGCCCGAGGGCGGCGGCAGTACCGATCAGGTCGGGCTCTTCCACGTCACCGTGGCTGACCTTGTACAGGTAGAAGCCGAACCAGGCCAGCAGCGTCAACCCCAGCACCAGGTGGATGTGGCCGGTCGCCGGTATGACGAACGCGACCACGCCGGCGACCAGCAAGAACCCGAGTTCGACGCGGTTGGCGGGTTCGAGGGTCAGCCCAGCGAGTTTGGCGCCCATCTTGCGCGCCACGACCATGCCGACCAGCACCACGACCGGCCAGCCCAGGCCCATCAATAGCCGGTTGGACCCGGTCATGTTGGCGGTGGCGTACTGGGTGTAATCCGGAGCGTGCCCAGATACATATGCGTAGTACAGGTCGACGGCGTATTCGGGCAGCACCGCGACCAGTGCGAGCACCGCGATCGCAAGCCCTCCGGAGACATCGATCTGCGCGGTTTCGGCGGCCCATGCGAGCAGGAAGCTGGCGGCCACCACCGCAGCCCCGTAGATCAGCAGGGCGGCAACCGGGTCTGGATGCAGGCCGGCAATCCGGAACACCAGCGCGGGGATGATGAATATCGCCGTGATCAGCGCCGAACGGGTCAGCGTGCGCCAGGGCGCGTGCGCCGGCGTCGGGGTTGGAACGGCGGGCCTGTCTAAGGCGAGCATCGTGATCCTTCAACTACTCGACAGTGGCGATGATTGGGCTACGTGGGCTCGCGGCCGTGGCTTGACCTGCCGGCCAGGTTACCCGCTTAACCGCCTTTCCAGCAACGTTATGCCTCGACAAAGTGGCGTCATCCGCTGCCCTGTCTTTGCTGGTCAGCTGAGGCAATCTTGAAAGTTTGGCACCGCGAACTTAGAACTTTGGCAAACCTCTCAATGGCGTTGAGCGCTGCGGGCTAGCCGGGCGGACCCATCGCCGCCGCGGCGGCCTGCGCGAAGAGCTCGACGGTCTGGTTGCGGGTCAGTGAGCTTGTCAGTTGTTGCGCGGCGCGCATGACGTCGCCGACGAACCAGGTCGGGCCATTGCTCAGGTTCTCGAAGGCCTCCGCGATGACCTCGTCCACGGCGGCCGCTCCCGGTGGCGCCTCGTCCACAGAACCTATCTGGCCGCGGCTGTGCTCGAGCTGCCGCAATGCCGGTGTATCGGTCTTGCCCAGGATGAGGCCCAAGACCTCGACGCCCTTGTCGTGCAGCTCCGACCACAACGCTTCGGCGAATACCATGTCGAATGCCTTGGAGGCACCGTAGGCGACCATGTTGGGTCCACCGGCCAACCCGGCTCCGGAGGAGAAGATGACGATTCCGCCGCTGCCCCGCTCGACCATAGCGGGAGCGAAGTGGTGACACAGCTGCATCGGCACCATGCAGTTGCGTTGCACCATCGCTTCGGCGGTGGCGAGCGAATTGGAAAGGAACGGCTGGTAGTTCGGGTCGGCGCCGGCGCAGTACACCAGGAACCCGATCTCCAGGTCGGCGGTGGCTTCGGTGACCGTCGCCGCGGCGCCCGGCTGCGCGAGATCAACGGCAAACGTTCGGGTTTGGGCCGATGTCCGAGATTCGATCTCGGCCGCAACCTGATCGAGCACGGCCTGCCGGCGCGCCAGCAGCACGACGTTGACGCCGCGCTCGGCGAGTCCGTTGGCGAATGCGGCACCCAGGCCGTCCGAGGCGCCCGCGACGAGTGCCCAGGGTCCGTACTTGCTTGCAAATGTCATCGGGACTCCTTATGTTTCGCCGACTGTGGTCAGGCGCACCTGCGTGTAGCGGCGACGCGCAATGCGCCACCCGTCAGCCGTACGGACGATCTCGTCGTCGTAGAACCCGATCGCGTTGACGCCGGATTTGTTGCCGCCGGCCATGATCAGCCCGTCGATGTAGGTACGCGCCCGCGCCGTGTCGCCGTCCATCGTGATGGCCTGATTGCTGAGCCGATGCATCGTGTGCCCCGCCATCGCGTGTACCTGTTCCATGAATTCCGTGACGGCGTCCACCCCTTTCCATGACCCGATCACGCCGTAGTCGAGTTCGCAGTCGTCGGTGAACACGGTGCGAAACAACGGCCAGTCGCGCCGGTCGATTCCGGTGGCGTAGCGCACCAGCATCTCGGAGATGTCTTGGCGGTCTTCGCGCTCGGTCATGCGGTATCTCCGTTGGGGTGCACGACTATTCGCGGCGGGCCATCGGACCTGCGCGCGAGGTCGAGTGCGTCGGGTACTTCGTCGAGGCTGATGATCTTGCCGACGCTGGGCAGCGGGTCCAGCCGTCCCGACGCGATGGCGTCGAGCGTTCCGTACCAGTCCTGCGGGTGCGGCCCGCCGCCGAATTGGATTGTGACGCCTCGGCGGGTGGCGGTGGTGATGTCCAGCGTGTCGCCGGTGTACCAGCCGCCCGCGCAGTAGATCCGGGTGGCCATCTCGGCGGATTCGACGACGCTCTGTATCAGCCCGGCGGCGCCTACGCACTCGAAAACGACTGCCGGACCAGGCAATCCAAATTCCACACGTGCCTCCCGGAACGCATCGAACGCCGACTTCTCGGCCGGGTCGACCAAAACGTGGGCACCGAAGTGATCGCGGGCCAGTTCTCGGCGCTCGGACTTGTAGTCCGCCACGATGATCGGCTCGATGCCCCGGCCGGCCAGCGCTGCGACGGCCGAAAGGCCAATGGCTCCCGCGCCGAGGACGATCGCGATCTCGCCCGGTTGGAGCTGCGAGGAGCGAACGTAGAACTCGCCGACGGCGAAGGCGTCGGTCAGCGCGGCGGCGTCGCAGGAGACATCAGCCGGGACCTGCTTGGCCGCCGCCTCCGAAATCACCAGCAGTTCACCGAAACTCCCTTGCGCTTCCGGGTGCTGACCGATGGCCCGCACACCGCCGGCGCCGCCGTCGACCAAGCGCACCGGCATCGCAGTCACCCGCGAGCCGACGGCGAATTGATCCGTGCAGCGCGGTCCATGCCCGATCACCTCACCGACGAACTCGTGGCCCAGCACGATGTCGCGGTCCGCGTCATAAAGCGAGCCGGTCGGTTCGTCGACCGCGAGCTCGGGGTGGTCCATGAAGTGCACGTCCGACGCGCAGATCGCGGTGCTCAGCGTTCGCAACAGCAGCTCACCCGGTCCGGGCGCGGGGTCCGGTGTCTCGCGGACCTGTAGCCGGCCATCCCTCAACACCACAGCGCGCAACGCGTCAGCCCCAAATAGATTTCTCGAATAATCGATATATACTCTCGAATGGTCGGTATCACTGTAAAAACCCCGATGCGAGGGAGTCAAGCCATTCGCGGATCGACGTCAGCGCCAACCGCGCGGGTGCTCGACGTTGTCGAGCTCATTGCCCGGTCGGGAAACAGACGGCTGCGATTCTCCGACATCGTGCGCGAGCTCGACCTCACGCAGGCCACCGCACACGCGATCCTGAAGACGTTGTGCGACCGCGGATGGGCCAGCCGCGATCCGGCGGCGAAGACCTTCGCTCTCGGCCCCGCGCTGGCGGTGGTGGCCGCGCGGACGGATACCGCTCGGCCACTGACACATGCCGCTCGTGCTGCGGCGCTTCGACTTTCGGATGAAGTGGGCTACGCCGGATCCGTGGTCGAGCGATTCGGCGACTCCCTGGTGATCACCGCCCTCGAGGGTGACCCGGTCACCGCGCCGTCGGGAATACCCGGTGATCGCATCCCGTACGCGCCACCGTTTGGCGTCGCCTTAGCGGCCTGGGACACCGACGAGGGGCAACGCGCGTGGATCCGGCGCGGCGTGGGTAACGACGCCGATCGCACGCGGCGACTCGAGCACGTACTGGCTCGCACGCGCGCACGTGGATACGACGTCGACTGGACGACGCCCGCTCTGGCGCAGGCCGCGCAGTTGGTCAGCACGCTGGACAGCGACGAAGTACCGACTCCGGTGCGCCATATCCTGGAGCAGTTGCTGGCCGAGTTCACCACCATCGGTTTTCTGTCCGACGACAACCCGGGGCGCAGAAAACAGCCCGTGGTGTCCATCTCCGCACCGGTGTTCGACCACCGCCAACAGGTGGCCCTCATTTTGGCGGTCCATCCGCTTTGCACCCTCGGCGCCAAGCAGGTTCGCGCCATCGCGAGGCGCCTCACCGACGAAACGGCGGCGATCACGGAATCTCAGCAGCGTCCCGACGCGCTGGTTCACCTGGGTAGCTGAACGCGTCCGGCGCCCGGTGCGGCGAACCCAACCTGCGCCGCGGACGCCGCCGCCGCCGGACCACATACCCGCCGTGTTCGGCCAGCGACCGCAACTGGCGCAGCGCGAACTCACGCGACCGGCCCGACTCCGGCACCACCACACCGGCCCACAGCCCTTCGACTCCCGGCAGCTGGCACGCCTCACGGGCACACAACCAGCGCCGAGGGCACGCCAGGCACAAGGCCTTTGCCTCGTCGTCGGGATCCGTGGTGGTCCACCGCTCCGGGTCCGCGGTGCACACCGGCACGAAATTCTCCGCCGGCCGCCACCGCGGCGCTCCATGTGCGGTCATGGCCTTCCCCTCCCTGCGCGTGTCACGCCAACAATGCAACGACTTTAACGAAAGTCCGATAGCTATGCAACAACTAAAACAGAGCGGCCCAATGAAGGTTGGTGACGGCAGACCTGCGAAGATCCGGCAGAACCGAGCGATACGTGCCGTCGTCGCCCGAAATATCGCAAGAAAGATGTAGCATCTGAGGCGCAGCGCTCAGAAAAGGCTGTAGCGACTGAGAGTCAGAGCCAAAGGAAACGAGCAGTGACGCCTGACCCGCCTGACCAGGGCCTGTCAGCACCGCTACCCACCCTGACGGTTCGAATCGGACACGAAACGCACACCCTTGACCCGCGGGCCGGCGTCGCCGTCATCGGCAGAGACACGGCGGCGGCGGTGCGGGTCGCCGACGACCGGATCTCGCGTTGGCACGTTCGGCTCGAGCCACGCCACGATGGCTGGCAGGCGATCGACACCAGCACCAATGGCATGTTCGTGGACGGGGTACGCCGCAGTTCAGCGCTCGTTACCGGCGCCACCACCATTCACCTCGGCGACCCCGAAGGGATACCGGTGACCCTGACGCCCAGTGATTCGGCCGAAACCACGTTCGCGTTCACCCGCGGGACTGGTGGTACGCCTGAGGCCGATGAAGACGAGGTCTGGGAGGGGGTTACCGATCCGGGCGTCGTGCGCGCCGGCCGCGCGGTGGCCGACCGCCGAAACGAACTGGAGATCACCCAACGCAGCCTGGCCAGGGACAAGATCATCAACGCGGGCACCCTCATCGCCTTCGAGAAGGGACGTACCTGGCCCCGCCGCGGCACCCTGGCCAAGCTGGAAAAGGTGCTGGGCTGGCCTCCGGGCACCATCATGCGGATCCGGAGCGGATCGCCGGCGGTCCCCGGCGTGGCAGCCGCCCCGTCGGCCGGGCCGCCCGTCGCCCAGCCTGATGAGGTCACCGAAGTTTTCACGGATACGGTTCAGGCGCCGCTGATGGCGGAGGCGGTCGAACTGGCCATGCATGGCATCAGCGCGGCCATGGCCGAATTACCCGATCAGGCCGACCCCGACTTCACGCCCAGAGTCACGAATATCCTCGCCGACCTGCGCAAGCTCGAAAAGCTGGCCGCCAATGCCGCCCGCAACGCCAGGGGCACGCCCTCGGTCGTCTTGGCGTTGAGCAACGTTCGACGCAGTTACAACGACCTGATGATCCGCGCCGCGCGATCACCGTCGGCCACCCTGGGCCAACGGCTATACGAGGCACGCCATCGCGCCGAGCTGAGCCGCGAGGAGGCTGCGACCGCCGCCGGTCTGCCGACCGCCACCCTTGACGACGCCGAGGCGGAGCGCCCCATCCCGCCAGAGGCACTGGCGGCTCTGGACACCCTCATCGCGCAGTTGGCCACGGGTTAAGCGCAGCGCAGCAACTGTACTGCTGCGAGGGCGGGCCCCGGGCCACGTCAGCGCCCCCGAAAAGAGAGGAACTCTTTCCTAACAGCCGACGGCTGCGCGGTGTCTATTTGACAAAAAGCCGGAAATTCCCGCGAAAGTTGGCGTGCCGTGAGCTCCGCCAGCCAATTGTGTAGCCGCAGGCTGTGGTCGACGAGCGGAGGAGTTGGTAGTGGGCGACAGCGACTTGGACGGAATGTCGCGCCGAGAGTTTCTGACCAAGCTCGCCGGGACGAGTGGAGCCGGGCTGTTGACGTCGTTGGCCGGGCCGGTGATCGAAAAGGCTTACGGGGCGGGTCCTTGTCAGGGTCATTTGAGCGACATCGAGCACTTCGTGTTCTTCATGCAGGAGAACCGGTCGTTCGATCACTACTTCGGGACGCTTTCGGGCACCAATGGGTTCGACACCCCGTCGCCGTTGTTCCTGCAGAAGGGGTGGAACCCCAAGACGCAGCAGGATGACTCCGGCGCCACCACGATCCCGTACCGCTTCGACACCACCCGAGGACCGTTGAAAGATGGTGAATGCGTCAACGACCCCGATCACGGCTGGGTCGCGCTGCACCAATCATGGAACAACGGCGCGTGCGATAACTGGCTGTCGGCGCAAGCGGCGTCAGAATCGGCAAAACACGTCCCGACGATAATGGGCTACTACACGCGCGAAGACCTTCCGGTCCAGTACCTGCTGGCCGACACGTTCACGATGTGCGATGCCTACCACTGCTAGGTGATCGGCCCCACCTTGCCGAATCGGTTGTACTGGCTGAGCGCCAGCATCGGCGCCGACGGCAAGGGAGGTGGACCGCAGCTGGTGAGCCCCTACACCGAGCCGTTCGGGCAGTTCAGCTGGCGCACCATGCCGGAGAAAATCAGCGAGGCCGGCGTTAATTGGAAGATTTATCGCAACAAGCAACTCGGGCCATACTTCTCGTCGATCCTCAACTATGGCGGGTTTTTGTCCTACTTCCAGCAAGCCCAGGATCCGAAGTCGGAGTTGTCTCGCCTCGGCACCCAACCGACCTACCCGGCGGATTTCGCGTCGGACGTAAAGTCCGGCAAGTTGCCGGCGGTGTCGTGGGTGATCCCGATCGTCTTCGACTCCGAGCATCCCGCATTCATGCCCGCGGCGGGCACTCTCGCGCTCGCAAATTTGATAAAGACTCTGCTTTCCAACCCGGCGGTGTGGGAAAAGACCGCGCCGATCGTCAGCTATGACGAAAACGGCGGCTTCTTTGACCACGTCGTACCGCCCACCGCCCCACAAGGAACTGCCGGCGAATACCTCACGGTGCCTAATATCAACGCGGTGAACGGATCTGGCGGCATAACGGAGCCAATCGGTCTGGGCTTTCGCGTCCCCTGCTACATCATTTCGCCCTACAGCCGCGGACCGCTGATGGTCCACGACACGTTCGACCACACCTCGCAACTACGACTGGTCGAAACGCGGTTCGGGGTGCCGGTGCCCAACCTCACGGCCTGGCGCCGAAGCGTCACCGGGGATATGACGTCCACGTTCAACTTCGCGGCCGCGCCGAACCCGTCTTCGTTCAACATGGACCACCCCAAGCTGAACATGATCACGAAATATCCGCAGTGCATACCCAACGTCGTGCTGGGCACCGGTACGGGGTTGGGGATTCCCTATCGCGTGCCCTACCCGCAGTCCATGCCCAAGCAAGAGTCCACGCCCACCCGGGGGAAGCCCAGCGGTCTCTGCTAGTGGCGATCGCAAGGGCGGCGAAGCCGGGCGCAGCGGGTCGCCACCATCGGGTCTAGCGCCCGCGGGCGGCGGTATCTTCCAGGAGATCGGCGGCGCTGGCGACGCTCTGGGCGGGCTTGGTCATCTGGGTGGCGACTTCACGGGCCCGCGTGCTGCATTCCGGAGTCAGGATGGAACTCAGGTCGGTGACCAGTGATTCCTCGGTGGTGGCCGAGAAGCACCGCTCGGAGCCGACTTCCAGCCGTTTGACCCCGGCTGCCCACATCGGCTGATCGAGCCAGAGCCAGAGGATCAACGCGGGGATTCCGGCCCGCAGGCCCGCTGCCGTGGTACCGGCGCCCCCGTGGTGGACGACTGCGCGGCAAGCCGGAAAGATGGCCGAGTGGTTCACCGCGCCAACAACCTTCACATGATCGGCAACCGGGACGCGGGTGAAGTCATTGGCGCCACTGCAAATCAGCGCCCGCTCACCCAACTGTGCACAGGCGGCGCTGATCATCGCGACCGTGTCAGCGCCAGTTCCGATCGGCGTGCTGCCAAAGCCGAAGTAGATCGGCGGCGTTCCAGCGGCTATCCATGACAAGACCTCGTCGTCGGAATCCGCCGGCAGCTGCAGGGTCAGCGCGCCGACGAAGGGGCACCGGACATCCAACTCAACCCATTCGGCCGCCGGCCCGGGCAAGCAGAGCTCGTCGTAGGCCTGGATCTGTAGCGGCGTGGCGGCTCCTGTTGCCTCCGGCAGACCGAGTTCAAGGCGCTGAGCGTCCCCAGTCTGCCTCGTTATCAGCGAAGACAGATCCCCGAATGACGAGACACGCTCGGGGAAGAACTGCAGGACAGCTAGCGGAATGCCGTGATATTCGGCGACGTTGGCGGCCAGCCCCTGCTCGTTGAAGCCCACGACCAGCAGGTCGGCCCCTTTGGCCAGCGGCGTCAGCGTCGCGCTTTTCTCCGCCTTGACCTGGCCGACATGCCCGATAATTTCGGGCAACATGCTGAAGGGGTGCTGGGCCTTCGGCAATAAGCTTTGCAACATTGCCGCGGCCGGATTCAGCTCCTCTTGCGAGTCCCGCCCGTAAGCGACAGCGGCAAGCCCCGCCGATTCGACGAAGCCGAGCATGCTAGGCGGGACCGCCATCTGCACCTCGTGACCTCGGCGCAGCAACTCCCGACCGACGGCGGCACAGGGCTCGACGTCGCCGCGACTGCCATAAGCGGCCAGCACAACTCTCATCCGGGCAACCTAACTCGCGGTGGATAGTGGTGATGGGGGTCGCCCTAAGCCTAGGTGTGGGGCGACAGCGGCCAGGCAGCGCGGCGTCTCGGCTATACGGGTTTGCGCAATTCCACCAGCAGGGCGATGGCTTGGCCGCGTTCGGTGTCATCCAGCCACGGCAGTACGTTAATGATCGCGTCTTCGGCTTCACGTGCCGAGTGCGTGACCACGGCGACCAGACCCGTTCGGGTCCGCGGCTCCATTCCGTGGGTGTGGCGCGCTATCTCCGCCTTCATCGACAAGACCTGCCGGGCCATGGCAAAGCGATCCGCGGGGACCGCCCGGGGCTGGGGCCGTGCCGGAGTGGCCGCACCGCCGTCGAGCACCGCATCGATGCTGCCCGACTCCCACTGCAGCACCCGCTCCAACGCCCGGCGCATCAGGGGGCTGAGCCGCCCGGCGCGGTTGTTCTCCACCGTGCGCAGCGTTTCCACCGAGGGGCCACCCCGATCGGCCACCTCGGTTTGAGTCAAGCCCAACTCGGTTCGGCGAGCGCGCACCTCTTGACCGAGGCTCTCCCAGGACATGATGTCCACCATTTTGCCCGACCAACCGGCAAAAACCGGTGAAATTTCTGCGGCGTGCGATAGTGACTCGGCGCCGCCTCACGACTCAGCCGGACCGGCCTCCTCGCTGGGTTGAGCTGTATGGATGGAAGAACGGACCTTCCGTCGCTGGTATCAATGCATCCCACCCATCCGAGGGTTTCCGCAACAGACGGCGACTATGACCGGGAAATACTGACATATCGACCGGTAACTGCCGGTGTTTACCGGTTGGAATCCGGATTTCGATGGCATGAAGACATCGATCAACGAGAGGAAGCCGACACCATGACCAGCAGCGAGCAGGGCGCGCGCCCGGGCCCCAGCGACTTTCTTCACCTGCTCACCATCAACGGGCGCCTGTACGAAACCGAGGCCCAGACCCCATGCCGCGTTCACACCGCTGTCACTCAGGGCACCCGACTGGGCCGCGACCTCTGGTTTTCGCCGTTCCGCGACCGCGAGCAGGCCGCGCGGATGTGCCAGAGCTGCCCGTTCCTCGGCCGGTGCGGATACAACGCCGTGGTGAGCCGTGCCACTCACGGCGTGTGGGGCGGCGAGGTCCTGCCCGGAGACAAGCCCGTGGAACTGGAACCGATCTACGCACGCCTGCTGGCGCAGTTCGAGGCGCGCCGTCCCATCGAGCTCGGCAACGCGCCGGCACCGGCGTTGCCTGCCGCCAGTCCTCGTCGCCGGGCACGCTCCGGCGTCAACGCCGCCTGAAGGGCCTGAGCTCTATTGCCCAGCTCGGCGCGCATCGGCGCCGGGCCTAAGCTCGGCAGATGGAACTGCGGCAGCTGCGCTACTTCGTCGCAGTCGCCGAGGAGTTGCACTTCGGTCGAGCCGCCCAGCGCGTGCACATCTCGGGACCGGCCTTGTCGCAGCAGATCATCGCGCTGGAACGGGAACTGGGCAGCGACCTGTTCGTGCGGGACCGTCGCAGCGTCCGGCTCAGCGAAGCCGGACGTTCGTTGTTGCCGGATGCGCGCAGGATTCTCGCTCTGGCCGATGACGCCAAGCGGCGCGTCCGGCTGGCGGCCGCGCGCAGCACACCGGTACGCCTGGGTTACGTCAGCTGGCTGCCCGACGACCTCGACGCACTGGTGGGTTCCGCGGTGGCGTTGCGTGTCGACGAATGGGTGCTGCCGTCGCACGCGCAAGCCGACCGGGTCGCGGAAGGCACCCTCGATATCGCGCTGACCTGGGTCACCGCCGGGCACGCGAGCGAGCGCGGCCTGACGGCGCACCTGCTGCGTGCCGAGCCGCTACACGCTGTCGTGCCCGGCATAAGTTCAGCGGAACCCGTTGCCGCAGGACGAGTTACGTTGCTGGTTGATGCCGACGAGTCGGCATGGTCATCGTGGAACCGGTTCGCCGAGGAGTTCGCGGCCGATACCGGAGCCCGGATCGTCAGGATCGAGGACGGTGGTATCGCCGGCGACGCCTTCTATGTGCACGTGCGGCGGATCGGCGCTGCCGTGCTCGCCTCACCGAAGCGACACACCGCGGTGACCCCGCCCAGTCTGGGGCAGCGCCCGGTAGCCAATCCCGTGCCGCTGTGGACGTGGTCGCTGGTGCACCGACAAGGCGATGATCGGGTCAGTGTGCGGTCAGTGGTGGACTCACTGCTGTCCGTCGCCCGCAATCATGACTGGCTTCTCCCGCCGGCCCAGCGGTGGTGGGTCCCGTCCGACGACCCGCACCGAAGCGCCCTCGGTTCGGCCGCCGGCCTGCGGTAGGAAGCCTCGCCGAGCACAGGTAGGCAATTAGTCCTGGACGGCGGATCGTTTTCACGTTTGAGTCGCAAGTAGTGACCCCCGGGAAGGCCGGAAGGACGAAAAGCGGTGGCACATAACTACGTTGTGGACGATCTTGCCGGCTTTGTCGTTGCTGCCGGGCAGGGGGACCTGACTGGACGGCCCCGGGCGATGCTGAAGCGCAATGTGCTGGACAGCATTGCCTGCGCGGTGGGTTCACTGGATGGTGAGCTCATTGCGACCATCCGCGAGCACACCGAGCAGTTCAGCGGGCGCGCCAGCGCAACACTCGTCGGTGGCGGGCGGGCTTCGGTGGACCAGGCCGCGTTTTTCAACGCGGTGCTGGTGCGATACCCCGATCTGCTGGACACCTACCTGACCGTGGGCGGCCTGTGCCACCCCGCTGACAACTTCGGCGCACTCCTGGCCGTGGCTGAGCACGTCAACGCCAGCGGCGCGGATTTCCTTCTGGCTCTTGCGATTGCCTATGAGGTCCAATGCCGCTTCAGCGCCCAAGTCCCCGTCATGGCGCGGGGGCTCAATCATGCTCTGCAGCTAGCCATGTCGGTGGCGGCGGGATCGGCGAAGCTCCTCGGCCTAGACGCCGAACAGACCGCCGATGCCATTGCGACCTCCGCGGCCGACAACGTCTCGCTTGCGGGCGTGCACGCTGAACCGGTCTCGAACTGGAAAGGAATCTCGCCGGCCATCACCGGTATGCGCGCGGTCTACACGACGATGCTGGCCGGCCGCGGCGTGACCGGACCCAAGTCGCTGTTCGACGGCCCGCACGGGTTGGTGCAACTGTTCGATCAGCCGATCGATTTCCACACCGCCGACCGGGGACTCGCCGCCGTCGAACAGACCTACCTCAAGCAGTACTGCTCACTTATCCACGGGCAGGCCATCATTGACACCGTCCTGGCGATTCGCAGCGCCAACGATCTGCGCGGCGACGACGTCGCCCGGGTGAACCTCGAGGTCTTTCAGGGGGCCTTTGACTTCGCCGGTGGGGGAGCGTACGGCAACAAAGACCATCCGTGGACCAAGGAGCAGGCCGACTACAACCTCAAGTACCTCAGCGCGGTCGCACTGCTCGACGGCGCCGTCGGCCCCGAACAGCTTGAGACGGAACGTGTTCGGCGCAGCGATGTGCAGGACCTGCTAGCCCGGGTCGACGTCCGACCCGCTGCCGACCTGACCGCGGACTACCCGCAACGCACCGCGGCGCGGGTGCATGTGGTGACCCGCGACGGGCGGGAATTCAGCCGCGAGGAATCCGATTACGAGGGATCGCCCACCCGGCCGCTGTCGTGGGAGCGGGTGGTGGAGAAGTTCCATTGGCTCGCCGAGCCGTTCTGCGATGAGGCGCTGCGCGCCGAGATTATCGCCGCGGTCGACCACATCGACAAGATCTCGACCGCCGAGCTCGCCGGCCTTCTCGGTGCGGCGAGCCGGACCGCCCAACGCCCGCGCAGCAGGATTCGACTCTGATCTGCGCAGGGCGGCCCCTTATGATCGGCGCATGCGCAAAGATCGCGGCATCAACCGGTGGGAGTTGGTCACCTGCTCGCTGGCCGGCCACGTCACTTACGCGCCCGACGAGGAGGCGCTCGCCGAGCGGCTCAGCGGCAACACCGGGCTGGGCGAGGTCTGGCGCTGCCTGCGCTGCGGCGAGTTCGTCCTCGGCGAGCCGCACGGCCGCGGCCATGCCGACCACGCGCCGATGGTCATGCGCAGCAAGGCTTTACGCCAGGCCATCATCATTCGTGCGCTCGCCCTCGAACGTGTGTTTCGCGCGGTGGTGATCGTGCTCGCGGCGTACGCGGTGTGGAAGTTCCGCGGTGCGCGGGGGGCCATCCAAGCCACCCTCGACCGCGACCTGCCGATCTTCCGCGCCGCCGGATTCAAGGTCGATCAGATGACGATCGTGCACGAGTTGGAAAAGGCCCTCGCCGCCAAACCGTCGACGTTGGCCATTCTGACCCTGATGCTGAGTGCCTACGCATTGATAGAGCTCGTGGAAGCCGTCGGCTTATGGTTGCTGAAGCGCTGGGGCGAGTACTTCGCGGTGGTGGCCACCTCGGTCTTTTTGCCGCTGGAGATCCATGACTTGGCCAAGGGCATCACGATGACCCGGCTGGTGACGTTCACCATCAATGTGGCCGCGGTGATCTATCTGGTGGTCTCGAAACGTTTGTTCGGTGTGCGGGGTGGCCGAAAAGCCTACGACGAGGAACGGCGCGGCGAGCAGCTGCTCGACGTCGAGCGCGCCGCGATGACGACCTGACCTCGAAGAAACGGCAAATGGAAGTTCTCAGCGCCGGCCGATTCGGCGGCGGCTCGCCAGCCGCCAACTCTCGCTGAAATGCACCCGATCGGCGCCGGATACGTGATGGGATCGTCAGCATGACCGATAGCGCCCGCGTTGTGACCTGCCCACACTGTGGTCGAAAGAATCGTGTGCCCGACGCGGCGCCTGGCAAACCGCGTTGCGCCCAGTGCCACCAATGGCTTCCGTGGATCGTCGACGCCCGGGACGATACGTTTGCAGAAATCGCCGAGAAGTCATCGATACCAGTTCTGGTTGACCTGTGGGCGACATGGTGCGGTCCGTGCCGGATGGTCAGTCCCGCGCTGGAGCAACTCGCGCAGGAGAAGTCCGGGCAGCTGAAATTGGTCAAGGTCGATGTCGATACGGCGCCCGCGCTGTCTCAGCGGTTCGCTGTTCGCGCGGTGCCGACTCTGCTGCTCTTGCGGGAAGGCGGGGTGCTCGCCAGGCAGTCCGGTGCCGCACCAATCGCCGCGTTGCGAACGTGGGTGGACGAAACGTTGGGGGAAAAGTCAACCTCGTGAGCATTGTCCGCGAGAAGGCGCACCTAACGGGCGAGGTTTAAGGCTCGCGTGCGTGGTCAAGTTTGGGGTGGATGAAAATGCCCTCCGCTTCAACGGTCGGGCCCTCGTCGTCGGCGATGTAGCCGGTGGAGAACGTCTTGACGCCATCGACGCGCTCGACGTAAGCCTTCGCGCGCAGCGGCCGTCCCAGCGCCGTCTTGCGCACGTACCGCAGGATGAGGCTGCCGGTGTAGGCGGGTCGAAGCGGCTGGTGGGCCGTCGCGCCCAGCACGTGGTCGAGGATGAGCGCGCACACCCCGCCGTGGACGTGGCCGGGCGGGCCTTCGTAGGCCGCACCGAGAACGAACTCCGACCACACCAGTCCATCGGGTTCGTGATGTATCACCAGAGGCGGCGCCACCGGATTGCGCAGGCCGATCACGACGTTGCCCCAGGCAATGGTCTGGCCGTCGGGCGTCAGCTGCACGCCGAACGACCCCGGTTGCAGCGAACCGCTCAATTCCTCTGCGGCACTGTCGATCTTGGATTTCGCGGCGGCAACCGTCGTGGGGTCGGCCTCGGTGCGGATGCTGACGTCGATGAGCCGGCGGAGCGATTCGGCCAGCGGCCCGTACACCGTCTCGAGCCGGCTGAAGTCGCTAGACGGCCATTTTTCAGGCATCTAGCCAACCTAACAGCGCGTCGCGTGTGATCCGCACCGCGTTGTCCCGGCCAGTGGTGAATCACGCCCGACCGTTGTGCCCTGTGTTGTTAACCTGGCGACGCGGAACGTAGTCGGGAGATCTTCGATGGGCACGTATGCAATCACCGGGTCGGCTTCCGGCATGGGCCGCGAGGGCACTGTCACGCTAGTTGAACTGTATAGTGGCGCAGTTGCTTTTAATGCTGTGACGATCGACCAGTCTGGGGTTGGTGGTATTTCAGCCGGCAGTGTCGAGCTCGGCGACCTGATTCCAGACTGCGAAGTGCTCGGCCATTTCGGTTCGCCATCCGCGCCGGATGGAGGCGGCTTCGTGCGATTCGGCATAGGCGGCGAATGCTTGGCGCATCGAGTCTTTGGTGATGCGCTGCGGGGTTAAGGCTGGAATCTGTTGCGGGTCGCCGGCGACGAGGGTGGCGATCGCGTCGAAGTCCTGCCGGTATGCCTGCAGGGTGTGGGGTGAGGGCTTGCGCGTCGCGCGGTCGGTGAGGAATGCGCGAAACCAGTCGGGGCGTTCGGCATCGGTGCGAGCCCGTCCTGGTGGAGTGCGCCTGCTCGGCGAGCCACCCAAATTGTCCCGCATCCCACCGTTGGTGTGCCGGCCTTCGAGATGCGATTCGGTCAGCGTCGGTTGGCCCGGCGCACGGCGGCCAAGACAGCGTCAAGCATGTCTGGGCGCCGTGCCCGGCCTGCGGCGTGTGCGAAGGCCGTGGAGTGGATTAGTTTGACTGCATGCCAGACGAACGCGTCGCTTCACCGTTGATGCTCGAACTCGAACCGGTCGTCAGCGATACCTACTCACGCCACATCGACACGGCCACACCGTGGTATGCGCACGACTATGTGCCGTTTGATCGAGGTCAGAATTTCACGTCCCTTGGTGGCCATGACTGGGATCCGTCGCAGGTGACGCTGCCTGACCACGTCACCGACGCACTGGAGATCGTGCTGATCACCAAGGACAACCTGGCGAGCTACCACCACCGGCTAGCCGAGCACTTCATCCTGGCGGGCTGGTGGGGCAAGTGGATCGGCCGGTGGACAGCTGAGGAGAATCTGCACGCGTTCGCGCTGCGCCAAAACCTCGTGCTGACCCGCCAGATCGACCCGATCGCCAACGAGATGGTCCGTGTCGAGCATGTGATGAATGGCCGCCGCGCCGACGACCACACCCAGGTCGAGGCCATGGTGTTCATGACGTTGTGGGAACGCGCTCACGCGGTGTTCCTGCGGCGGCTGGCCACGCAGATCGAAGAACCCGTCCTGCGCCGCCTTGTCGAGGTTATCGCCGCCGACGAGGAGCGCCATGAGACGTTCTTCGCGGAGATCGTCCGGGCCTGCCTGCGGATTGTGCCCGCCGCGACTATCGCGGCGATCGTCGCCCGCGCGCTCGAGCTGCAGGTGGTCGGCGCAGATATCGACGCGCATAAGGACAAGGTCCGCAATGTCGCCAATGCCGGCATCTTCGACCAGGACACCGTGCGCGACGTGATTTCCGACCGCATCAAGATGTGGAATCTGGCGGAGCTTCCCGAGCTGAGCAACTTCGTCGTCACGTGAGCCTGTCGGTCGCTGATATCAAAGCAAGTAATTCAGCGTCCGCCGGTCGCGATTCATGACGAATTATCGCGAGCGGCACCTCCGATGGCCCCGCCCGGTAAAGCACGACATCCTCAGACTGATCAGCCAACGCGATCAGAGGACCCGGCCGACCAGACCATGCTGAGCGGCGGGCCAGGCTAGAGCCCATGTGTTGGCGCCCGACCCCGCCAGCGTCGACCATGGGCGGGTGGTGTTCACCTACCAGGCACTGCCGGCGATCCGCCTGGTCAACCACCTCGTCGACGCGGGTCGGGTGATCGTGCGCACCCGCTTGGCTGCCACAGTGTCCACCGTGGTGCGATTGAGCACCGATGCCGGTGTGGTGGTCGCCTGCCAAGCCGACGACCTCGACCCCCAACGGCGGACGGGCTGGAGCGTGGTGGTCACCGGGTGGGTGACCACGATCACCAACCCCGAGCAAGTCGCCCGCTACGAACAGCTGTTACACCGTTACAAACGTAGTTGGCCGTTGTTGGCCATTGCCGGGGTAACGGTTGCCCGGCCCGGTAGTCGCATTCTTGCCCGGTTGGGTGCGCAGGATTTAGTTCCCCGTGTCCCTGGCCGGTGGCGGCTACTGGTGTTCACCGTTGGGCTGTCGGGTCTGGTCTGGTTGGTAGCTCTCACGGCGCGATCCTCTGGTCGCGTGCGTGTCACACCTTTCCGTCGCCGGGCCTTAAAGCCTTGGGCGCGACGCCCGATCACCGTGGCTGCTGCCTGGTGTCGGGTGACGTTTTCATAGGGGTGCTGCCAATGCTGCGCACCCCAGGTGCTGGTGTAGGCGGGATTGACCGCGAACACGGCAATACCCGCGCGGTGGCACATGCCAGCTAGTCGATTGCGGAACACGGCGGTGGGCATGCCGGACACGGTGCGGCGGAACCGTTTCCCACGCGCGCCGCGGCCCATCGTTTCACGGCCGACGGTGCGGGCGTCGGCGAAGTCGAGGTCTTCCACCGCGATCGCAGCGATACCCAACTGCTGCGCGTAACCGATCAGCTGGGCGATGGCGTGGCGCACCTGAGCGTCGCGGCGTGACGCGCTGCCAGTGAGGTCGATATCGATGCGCACAGCACGACCAGTGGGGTTGCCATGACCGTCCAGCCGGCGCACCGCCAGGTGCCCGTCGTTGAGATCCACTCCCACCACTGGGCCCGTGGAATAGACATCGTCTCCAGCCGCTGTGTCGCCGCGGCCCACCCAATATGGCACCGCGGGGATCGCCCACGCCGCGATGAGATATCGCCCGGAACGCCCTGGTTTGTGGGTAATGGTGTAGGACACCGAATTTCCGCCGCTGATCCGTTGCACCCACTCGTGCCCGCGATGTGTGAACACCGCTGGACACGACAGCACGTAGCGGCCACGGGTGGCATTGGCCAGGTGTTCCAACGGTTTCGGCAGGCGCAGACTCACCTCGCCAGACGGGGTGACGGTGATCGTGAGGTTGCCGAACGGTTCGTCGGGGGAACCGTTCGCGGTGATGCGGTAGCGCGACGCCCCCCACTTCTCACGCCACTCATCGGTGGTCAGACCAGCGGCGTCGAGGTGGTGGCGGGTGTGGGCGAGCCGTTTCCCGCCCTCGACCACATGGACCCGGTGTGCGGATCGATCAGCCTCCACGCGGGCGAGCTCACTACGCAGTTGCTGTAGACGTTGTTGCTTGGCGAAACGTTCGCGCTGAGTCGCATAGCCTTTGGCTACTTTGGCTTTTCGGCGGGCCTTGCGCTCACTGGCTGTGAGCGTGTCGGTGGTGGGGGCTGCCAGGCGTTTCGCGATAGTGGTGATCGCCGCCCGCAACCCTACGATGTGGCGGTACTGGGCGTCACGGGACAACCGGTACTGGTCATCGTTGCCGGTGATGATCGCATTGGCCCACCGCGCCGAGGATTGTGCGGTCAACGCCTTCTTACGGGCGTTAAGCCGAGCCCGGCGCACCTGTCGACGTTCATCAGGACTCAGATCAGCAGCTAATGGTTCGAGACGGCATACCGCTGTGAGGTCGGCACGACGCAGCCGTCCGAAATGTGCGGCCACCGCGTCCAGCACCGGTTCATCGGCCGCGGTGGTACGCAACCGCGCACTGATCGCTACCCCGCACGGTGCGGCCACCGGCTTCACCCCACGCCACTCACGCAATTCCTGGTTGTTCATGCGGCATCACCGCATTCGGTTTCGGCCGACACCGCCGCACGCAACCGTTTCGTCTTCGCCGACCGCTGCCCATACAGCCGCCCGGAAAAGCTGGTCACGATAGCCAGCATGTCGCGCACCAACTCCGATTCCGCCGACTCATCCTCCGGCTGGCCGGTATAGATGACCTTCACCCCATAGCCCGCCAGCAGATGTTCGATCACCCCGACACCAAACCGGGCCAACCTGTCCGGATGCTCCACCAACAGCCGATCCACACCCGGTTTCATGCACTCACCCAACGCTTTCCGCAGCCCCACGCGGCGGTCCCACAGGCCGGAAGCAACGTCGGTGAACACGACTAGGTCACCGTCACGGTCCTTTAGCCGGGCCACCTGACGATCAAGGACACCTTCAGCTTGTTGCCTCCGTGACGACACCCGTGCATACCCAACTGCCTTGCCAGCGGATGGTTTACGTGTGATAGCATCCAAGTCGCCGATCCGCAAGATCCGCCTCCCGCCCGCACTGCGCGCATCCGGCAGCCGACCTTCCTGGGTGTATCGGCGCAACGTAGGTGTCGACACCCCCAACCGGTGAGCGGCTGAGGTCGCGGACACGTAATCATCTGGGCCGTGGTCAGCCATCGACAACCAGCTCTACATCCAGGCCCGCGATCGCCGCGGCCAGCAGTTCGGTTTGATCCCACCGTCGCCGGGCGGCCAGCAGCATTCGGGGCAGCGCTGAGGTCGGGGTATCCATGTCTACAACGTCGCCGGGATCCAGTACCGGGCAGTCGATCTCAGTCCAGGCATGCAGCGCTTCCCTCGCCAACGAGAGCACATCCGCGGCGACGCCACCAAACGGCTGCCTTACGTCGAGGGCCACGTCAGGTAAAGGCACTCCGGCAATGGTTTCCAGAGTCGCGATATCACCGCACAGCACTAGACCAGCGATCACGTGAGCGTGGGCGAGGCCTTCCAGCGCCCACCGGTCATACCACGCGTCGTCGAGCGATTCGGCAGCAAGCCCCGCACCACAAACATGGGTCGCCCGGGTGTTGCCAGTCGGAGCGTCCAACAAGTCTCCCAACGTCCCCGGCTCACGGTAACCGCCGTAATCAGCGAAGACAGCGGTGTCTCGTCCCGACAAAGACACGCCGCGTTTGACGCGTTCACGGTTGGTCTCCTCGACAGTCCGGGCGTACGTGGAGACATCGAATCCGCAACCCACTACCTAGGTCTCCGCCGAAGACGCATCCAGAGCGCTATGTAGAAACTCCAACAGGTTCAATTTCGCAAAGTCGTCAGCGAACTCAGTCGCGGCGGACCCGACAGGTGGATACTCAAACCCCTTCTGTCGCGCTCGAACAGCATCCCCGCGCGCCTTCTGCTGCCGTTCCTCCTCAGCTCGCGCCGCGCCCAACGCCTTGCGCGCACACCGCAACCAATCGGGTCTGCAACGCTGCACCTCGGCAACATCACGGCTAGTCCATGGTTTGCCAACATCAAGAAGATCGGCCACCCCGATACACAGACGCTTAGCCACGACCTCTGGCGTCAACTGCTTCCCGCCACGCAGGGAACCCACCGTCTGCGCACCCCCTCCACGGCCGATCTTACGAAATCAATGTCCAATAATGACCAACAAAACGGCCATAACACTGCGTGATTTTATGCCTCTACCCAGATACTCCCAGAGGGGTCCGACAACTACGTCTAACCGCTACTGGCCAACAAAACCGCCAGCTGTTCTCAACCCGTGGGTGAACATGGCCATGGACACCATGATCGCGATCCAACCCGAGATCGTCACCGGCATCCGCATCATCGACGACACCCCACGCAGTAACCGACGGCGCCGGCGAAATTTATCGGCAGCGCCGGGCCAGCCACCGCAAAACCTCACGGGCGATCCATCATCCGCCAAGCAGCCGATTTCTCGACTTGATTGGCGCGCAGCAGACAAATGAGGGGCCCAGATCCCGGTGGCGAGCAAGCGCTTCAACCAGCGCGGATGGTCTCGGACTTGGATTTGTTATCGCAAGGTTACAGTCTGCTGTGAACGCAGCTTACAGTCTGCTGTGAACGCAGCGATGAGGCTCGCTTCACGCGCCAAGGTTCGGGAGAATCTGCCCCGGACGGTGCCGATGGCTTGTAACCTCTGGGTTGGCCACGCGCCAACAGGTGGGAGCTACGCATGGCGGGTGGTGTATCCCTTGTGGGTGTGGTGTACCCCTTGTGGGTATCGAGAGCCTGGTCGTGACCATGGTGGCCGCACTGTATTCCGGGGCGTCGGCTGGGGCCAAGGCAGGCAATTGCACCGGGTCGACGATCCCTAGTTGCGCAGACCGCCGGGGCGGCAAGGGCCACCATGACAGGCGCGATGAGTATCGCGCTAGTGCCGTCCCGGGCCGGGTTGGGGTTAACCGTTGTGGCGGCCCGCTAACCCGGCGTCCACATTTGCATCGCGGATTCCACGGTGATCGCGGGGAACCGGAGCACACCGCAGTGACGACTGTCACGCGATAGTCCTTGCCGCGCCCGGTATTTCCCTCATCCAGTCGCCGAGTTGATCGATGCTGCACGAATTCTGGCAGAACTTCACCCACAACCCATTCAAGCCGCTGTTGAGAGGGGCTCACCCATGCAACAGGATCTAACCGTTCCAAGCCAAAAGCCCCGCAATGGCCTGGCCGGTCTCAAACACTGGCGCTATGACCTTCGCTCGGGTTTCACGGTGGCCATGATCTCGCTGCCGTTCTCGATGGGAATCGCGATCACCTCGGGCGCGCCGCCGATCTGCGGGATCACGTCGGCGATCATCGCCGGTTTCGTGCTGCCGTTTTTGGGCGGCTCGTATGTGACCATCAGCGGCCCGGCCGCAGGACTGGCGACGGCCCTGTTCGCTGGCATGATCGTCCTGGGACACACCAGCCTGGGCCATAACGCCTCGCAATCCGAGTTGCTCGCAGTGGGATACCCTCTGGTCCTGGTTGCCATCGCCATCGCTGGCGTGTTGCAAGTGATCCTTGCCAAGTTGAAGGTGGCCCGCCTCAGCGCCATCTTCCCCGCCGCGGCCATCCAGGGCATGCTGGCGGCGATCGGCCTGATGATCATCGTCAAGCAGATCCCTCTCTTCATGGGAGTGAAGTTCGAGGCCCACGAATTCTGGGCGGTCCTCGGCGAAGTGCCCCGCCATGTCGGGTCAATGAGCCCCCAAGTCTGCGCTCTGGGGGTCGGTAGCCTGGCGGCGCTGTTCGTGCTGTCGGCCCTCCCCGGGCGGCTGCTGAAGGTCATGCCGCCTCCGGTCTGGGTATTCTTCGCCGGCACGGTCGTCAGCATATTCTTCCTGAAGTTGGACAAATCCTCCCTGATCAACGTGCCCGGCTCGCTCAAGCACGGGGTCGTCTTCCCCCACTTCGGTGAGGCATTCGCCCATGCCGCACTGCTGCTCCCCCTCGCCTACCTGGTAGTCACCCTGCTTTTGATCGACGGGACCGAGTCCCTGGCGACGATCGCAGCCGTGGACAAGCTCGACACGTATCGCCGCCGGTCCGACCCGGACCGAACCTTGCTGGCCATGGGTGTTTCTAACGTCGCCTCGAGCCTGCTCGGTGGCTTGACCATCATCCCCGGTATCGTCAAGAGCACGGCGAATATCATGGGGGGCGGCCGGACCCAGTGGGCCAACTTCTACAACGCCTGCTTCCTCCTGATGTTTGTGCTGGTCGGCCATGACCTGATCGACATGGTCCCGTTGGCGGTGCTGGCCGCCATCCTCGTCTTCATCGGCTACAAGCTGTGTAAGCCCGCGGTTTGGCTCCACGTCGCACGGGTGGGAACGGAGCAGTTCGTCGTCTTCTCCACCACAGTGCTCGTGACCCTGACCACGGACCTGCTCATCGGCATCGGCGCTGGCATCGTCCTGGAGTTGCTACTGAACCTGTGGTACGTGGGCCTCTGGCACACCCTGAGGAACGGCGCGGAATTCGCCAAGCCGAGCTTTCCCGTCCGCTTCCTCAGTCTCTTCCGCAATCCGGTGTCGCAACGGGAATCGGATGAGGGCACCTACCACCTGTACCTGGATGGTCCCCTGGTGTGTTTCAACCTGTTCCACGTGATTCGCGAGCTGGGGCAGCTTCCCCACGGTACACAGGCGGTGTATCTCCACTTGAGCTCGCATGTGCCTCTCGTCGATCACACCACAGGTGAGTCCCTCCATCATTTCCTGGAAGAGTTCAGCGGCCAAGACCAGAGTCCGAGGCTGGTGATCGAGGGATGGGACCACATGCAGCCCTTGTCCAAGCAAGCGACGAGCACGCGGATCGCCCTGGCCACCGTCGAGAAGCTGACCGCCACGGATCGAGCCGAGCAGGAATTGAGGGACGCTCAAGCAACGGATTGACACCCGACTGACTCTTCTCTCGGCGGCCGTGAGGTCCCGGTTCGTATGGTCGCATCACGCTCCCAGAGGGAAAGACATGGCGTGCGGTGCGAGCCGGGAACCTCCAGCCGCCGGGTCGCTCCACTCGAAGGGTGCAGATGGCGATGACATGAAACGCCACACCCCCACACCCACGCGAGGGAGTCTTGAAATAGCAGTAAAGAAATTTCTCACAGCGCCGATCTGTGGCCCGATCTGTGGGCGATCTGTGGGCGTGCTCGGGCGACTCGCGGCGGTATGGCCTGCTTCGGTTCCGTGGGGGCGGACGGGAGCGCCAGCGGACGGGAGCCACCACGGCGCTGGTGGTTTCGGCCCGGTGTGCCGTTGGGATGCGCTGATTGCATCGGTCCAGCGCCGAAGCTGTTCGTAGACTGGTTGGCATGGAGTCCGACACAGTGCTGCGTGCGCGGGTCAACGAGCGTGGAGTAGAACCTCGAGCTGATGATGCCGGCGTCGAAGGCGACGCTGGCCAACACAATGCCCGGGCCGCCGCGGGCGTTGGTGGTGATCCCAAGGTTGATCAGCTCGAGTCCCCGGAAACCGGCGAACCGGCCGGCCAGCGCGACCGACACCATCTTGACCGCGCAAGTGCCTGCGATGAATGCGATGATCATCCACAGTGAGACTCCGCGGATGAGGTCCAGTTTCAGCCCGACGACCGCGAAGTAGACGGGAATGAAGAAGGCGAAGGAAGACTTTGCCGATCGCCTCGATCGCGTCGTCAAAGATCCGGCGCTTCTTGTGCATAACGGCGAAACCTGCCAGGAACGCGGCGAAGACGAGGTTGACGTCTAGCGCCCCGGCAACTGCGCAGTACGCCAGAAGGACCGCGATGACGTAGCCGGTGGGCGACTGCCGGGCGAAGGCGTTCCAGCGGGTGGTGTTGAGGCGCTTGATGATCCGTGGCGCGGCGGTCAGTCCGACAACGAAATAGACGACCGTCAGGCACAAGTGTAAGGACATCCGCCATGGATTTAGCGCTGTATTGGTGGCGAGCGCGGTCGCGACAGCGAGCGCGAGCCACAGCACGATGTCCTCGAGCACGGCTACGCCGAGCACGAGCCGCGCGAACCGGGTGTCCAGGATGTTGAGGTCGGCGAAGATCTTCGAGACCACTGGCACCGATGTGACGGCAACGCCGACCGCGAGAATGATGATGAGCGACGGGCGATTTCCGTGTGGTCCGGCCAGGCTGGGTCCGATCAGATGGGGTCCGAACACCAAGCCCAGCAGAAACGGGGTGCCGGTGCCCACGATGATGAGCCACCCCACAGTGCGGCGCTCACCGCGACCGAACAGCTGTTGCATCTCGGTGCCGGACACAAACATCAGCAGTAGCAGGCCGAGCCAATAGACGAACGTCAGAATGTGGCCCGGATGCCTGGCGGTGTGAAAGAGATGGTCCATCAAGGGCAGTCGGCCGAGCAGCGCTGGACCCAGCACGACGCCGGCCAGGATTTCGCCGACCACCTTGGGTTGACGAAGTCTGACGAACAGAGAGCCCAGCAGCTGCGCCAGGCCGACGAGTAACAGGCAGTACGACGATCACGGCGGTCAGTTCGGGGTTGGACACCTACACTCCTTATGGTTTTTATGTTTTCAAGAACTTCTCGTCCGCCCTACCCTGGCCGGCGTTCCACCGTCGATAGAGCAGAAAGGCGAGCGTGAGGGCTGCGGTGCCGATGGTCACGGAGACGGGATATTTCAGGTCTGGCGAGTTGATGATCAGGGGAAGAAGTCCGACCGCCAGCGCAGGCGGCATGTGAATGCGCAGCAGGCAAAGCGCAACGATGCCGCACGCCATGGCAGCCACCGCCGCGATTCCGCTGCTTCCGAACAAATTGACGGCCAGCAATCCCGTCGCCGACGTCACACAGCACGCAATAGGGAGGGTCACCGGCTTTCGGGCCCAGGGACACGTGCTGGGGTGGGCGAACATCTCATAGGCGATCACGATGAGCGGGGGAAACAGAATGAAACGTAGGCCCGTCGCCGTGGCGGACAGGCCCATCACCGTCACGAAGACGAAGAACGGGAAGATCCACTTCTTGGTGCTGGGAGGCGTTTCCAGAACATCGTCGAGGTCTTTAGCCGAAACATCAAAGCTCCCTGGATATTTCCGCCGGCACACCCAACGCCACAGCAGCAGAATGGCGACCAGGACGACCAGGCCGAGCGCTATCGAGAGGGGATAGAGCCAGCTTTTGGCGCCCAAGACGAGCGGCAGCACACCCGCGGAGATCGCGGGCGCGATGTTCGACTTGAGCACCGCGAGGAGAAGCAGACACACAACGACGATGAGCATTATGGTCAGGACGTGATACGGCAACCGGTGACCACCACCACCTGGCCAAGTAGCCCCGTGATCACGATGTCTTGATGAGATCGAATCCCTTGTACCCGGCCTCGGCGACCTCGGCACAAATGTCGTTGTAGGCGGCGAACCCGCCGATGAACAACATGAAAACCCGTGGCTTTCCAGGCACATTGGCGCCCAGATACCAGGAGTTCGCTTTGGTGAACAGCGACGCGTCGGCACGCCGGGCCAATTCGGTGCCCCAGCCGTCCACGGCGTCCCGCGTTGCTTCCATTGCGGCATAACCGTGGTCATCGAGATAGGAGATGGCGTCGGCGATCCAGTTCACGTGCGCCTCGGCGTGCAACACCATGTTCGCCAACACCGCCGGCGCTCCCGGACCCGAAATCACGAACAGGTTGGGGAACCCGTCGACGCCCAGTCCGAGGTAGGTGCGGGGGCCGGCCGCCCAATCGTCACGCAGCCGCACACCACCGCGGCCGTCAATGTCGATCTGGGCCAGCGCCCCGGTGAGCGCGTCGAAACCCGTTGCGAAAACGATCATGTCGAGGTCGTAGTGGGCCTGGGTTTCGTCGATCCCCGTGGTGTTGATCCCGGCGGTGTCGATGGACTCGATCGGGGTGGCGCGCACGCTGACCAGCGACACGTTGGGCTTGTTGAAGGTCTGAAAGTAGTTGCTGTCCGTGCAGATTCGTTTGGTCCCGATGGGGTGGTCGTTGGGAATCAGCAAGTCCGCGATGGCCGGATCGTCGATGACCGCCCGGACCTTCTCCTCGTAGAACTTGCGGGCCTCTTCGTTGGCCGCCATGTCGATCATCTGGTCGGGGAAGGTCTTGGAGTACAAGACACCGCCCAGCTGCCAACGCTTTTCGAACGCCGCCCGACGCTCCTCGGGTGTGTACTCCATGGTCGGCTTCGCGGCGGTCAGGTGCGGTGACCCGCCACTGCTGCGCCACGACAGCCGGCGGCGCTCCGCGTAGCCGGCCTTGATGTCATCGAGCTCCTCGGCGGACAGCGGCTTGTTGCCCGCCGGGATGCTGAAGTTCGGGGTGCGCTGAAAGACGTAGAGGTGCGCGGCCTGCTCGGCGATGATCGGAATCGATTGGATACCAGAGGATCCGGTGCCGATGACCGCCACCCGCTTGCCGGTGAAGTCGACGTTGCGGTGCGGCCAGTGCGCGGTGTGGTAGACCTCGCCGGCGAAGGTGTCCAGGCCGGGAATGTTCGGGGTCATCGCGGCCGACAGCGGTCCGGTCGCCAGCAGGCAGAACCGCGTCGTAAGCACCTCTGGACCGTCGGTGGTGACGGTCCAGTGCAGCGTCGAGGAGTCCAGCACCGCCGAGACGGCGCGCGTGTTGAAGGTGATGTCGCGGCGCAGGTCGAGGCGATCGGCGACCCAGTTCAGGTAGCGGAGGATCTCGGCCTGGGTGGCGTACTTCTCGGTCCAGGTCCAGTCCTGCTGCAGTTCGTCGGAGAACGAGTAGCAGTAGTCGACGCTTTCGACGTCGCAGCGCGCGCCCGGATATCGGTTGTAGTACCAGGTGCCGCCCAGCTCGGGCGCGGCCTCGATCAGCCGAACCGAGAGGCCCTGGCCGCGCAACTTGTGCAGCGCGTACAGGCCGGCGAATCCCGCGCCGACCACCACCACGTCCAGAAGCCCCGCATCATTCACAAGACCTACGGTAGGGCTTACGGGATGCCGAGCGCAGCCCCGTCCCGGTGAACGGGCCGTCCGGCCGGATCTTCCCGGCTACCGGGCAGTCGTCCGCGTCGTCCGGCGCCGGTCGCCGACCATCGGGCCATGACGGAAACGGCACACGTCGAAGTGCACCTGGACGGTCCTAGACAATCAATGCCGCCGGTTGCGCTGGCCGCGCAGCCAAACCCTGGTCGACATGCTGCTCGACGCGGGTATCGACGTGCCTCACTCGTGTCGGGAAGGCCACTGCGGTTCATGCGTGGCGACCCTGGTCGAGGGCGAGGTCGACATGGCCGCGTGCGACATCCTCGATGCCGACGACCTGCGCATCGAATTTTAAAGGCCTGATTCTCGGGTGTCAGGCCCGTCCCCTGAGCGCCGACCTGCGCATCGAGTTCTGAAGCGTTTCGGTCCGCTCATTGGGATCCGCGGCGAGTCGCGGCGCCGACTGCGGTAGACCATTAATAAGCCCACACACGTAAGGACGACAGGATGAGCGAGCGCGTTATCGACCGGGTCATGGCGATGGCCGACCAGTTGCGTGAGCAGGCCGCGGATGCCGAGAGGATCGGCCGGCTTACCGACGACACCGTCAAGCTCATGAAAGGAGCCGGCCTGATCCGGCTGCTGCAGACCAAGACCTACCAAGGGTTCGAGGCCCACCCGCGTGAGTGGGCTGAGACGGTGATGGCCACCGCGGCGCTCGATCCGGCCGCCGGCTGGATTGTCGGCGTGGTGGGGGTGCACCCCTATCAGTTGGCCTATGCCGACCCGAAGGTGCCCGCCGAGATCTGGGCCGACGACGTCGACACCTGGATGGCCTCTCCGTACGCGCCGCAGGGGGTGGCCAAGCCCATCGACGGGGGGGCTGGGGGCTACATCTTCAACGGCCGCTGGCAGTTCAGCTCGGGCACCGACCACTGCGACTGGATCATCCTGGGCGCGATACTCGGTGACGCCGAGGGAAAACCGCTGATGCCGCCCCAGATGCTGCACATGATCCTGCCGCGCAAGGACTACGAGATCGTCGAGGATTCGTGGAACGTCGTGGGGCTGCGCGGAACCGGCTCCAAGGACGTCATCGTCAAGGACGCGTTCGTCCCGACCTACCGGACCATGGACGCCACCAAGGTGATGGATGGCACCGCCCAGCGGGAGGCCGGCATGACCGAGCCGCTGTATCTGATGCCGTGGTCGACGATGTTCCCGCTGGGCATCTCCGCGGCGACCATCGGCATCGCCGAGGGCGCGCTCGCCGCGCACCTGGACTACCAGCGGGAGCGCGTCGGCGCCACCGGAACCGCGATCAAGGACGACCCCTACGTCATGTACGCCATCGGCGAGGCCGCGGCCGACATCAACGCCGCCCGCCAGGAGCTGCTCTCCAACGCCGAGCGCATCTACGACATGGTCGCCGCCGGCAAAGAGGTGTCGTTCGAGGACCGCGCGGCCGGTCGCCGCACCCAGGTTCGCGCGGTGTGGCGCGCGGTGTCCGCGGTCGACGAGATCTTCGCCCGCTCGGGCGGCAACGCGGCACGGATGGACAAGCCGCTGCAACGGTACTGGCGTGACGTGCACGTCGGCCATCTGCACGCCATCCATGTCCCCGGCACCACCTACCACGCGTCGGCGCTGAGTTCGCTCGGCGTGGATCCGCCGCTGGGTCCGCTGCGGGCCCTGATCTAGGAGTGGGCGTGAGTCAACTGAAAAGCCTTGGCTACATTACTATTTCGACCAAGGAAATCGACCGCTGGCGGCAGTTCGCCTTCGGTGTCCTGGGCTTCGCGGAAGGCTCCCCACCAAAAGGGCAAAGCCTCGACCCGTCGGCGCTGTACCTACGGATGGACGAACGCGCCGCCCGGCTCATCGTGGTACCGGGCGAGACCGACCGGGTGCTCACCGTCGGCTGGGAGGTGCGGGACCACCCGGGGATGCAGCGCGTCAAAGCGGCCCTCGACGGCGCCGGGGTGCCGTTCAAGCAGTTGTCCACCGACGAGGCCGAGGCCCGCCGCGTCGAAGAGGTGATCAGCTTCGAGGACCCGGCCGGTACCACGCTCGAGGTGTTCCACGGTGCTGTGCTCGACCACAGCCCGGTCATCACCCCGTTCGGCGCGAAGTTCGTCACGGGCGATCAGGGCATGGGACATGTCGTCGTGCCGGCCACCGATCCCAATGGTCTCTTCGACTTCTACACCGACGTACTGGGTTTCCGTTCCCGCGGTGCGTTCCGGGTGCCGTTACCGAAAGAGTTCGGCCCGGTGCGGGTTCGCTTCCTGGGCATCAACGAACGTCACCACAGCCTGGCGATCGTCCCGGCCGCACACCAACGCGACCCACGCCTGGTCCACATCATGGTGGAGGTCGACACCCTGGACGCGGTAGGTCAGGCGCTGGACCGGGTCAACGCAGAGGGCTTCCAGTTGTCCTCTACCCTGGGGCGCCACACCAACGACAAGATGATCTCGTTCTACGTCCGCGCACCCGGCGACTGGGACATCGAATTCGGCACCGACGGCATACGGGTCGACGAAACTTATTACACCGCAGAGGAAATCACCGCCGACAGCTACTGGGGCCACCAGTGGGTCGGCGAGATGCCCGCGGCAATGCGGCTGTGATGTCCGATACGGATGTGCGACCCGTCCCGGCGGCGTCCATCACCTCGTGGGACGACGAGGCCGACGTCGTCATCGCCGGCTACGGGGTCGCCGGCGCCGCGGCGGCGGTCGAAGCGGCCCGCTCGGGCGCCGACGTCCTGGTCGCAGAACGCACCGGATCCTGGGGCGGCGCGGCGGCGATGGCCGGCGGCTTCATCTACCTGGGCGGCGGTACCGCGTTGCAAAAGGCTTGTGGGTTCCCCGATTCCGTCGACAACATGGCGGCTTTCCTCAACGTTGCGATGGGGCCCGGTGCCGACGAGAACCGGATCGCCGATTACTGCGCCGGCAGCGTCGCGCACTTCGACTGGCTTGTCGGCTGCGGTGTGCCGTTCAAGGCGGAGTTCTTCTCCGAGCCCGGCTGGGAACCGATGGGCGACCAGGGCCTGATGTACAGCGGCGGCGAAAACGCCTACCCGTTCAACACCATCGCCACCCCCGCCCCGCGCGGGCATGTCCCGCAGATGCAGAACAAGAAGCAGGGTCAAGCCAGCGCCGGCTACATGCTGATGCAGCCGCTCGTCGACACGGCCACCGCTGCCGGCGCGCGGGCGCTGTACGACGTGCGGGTGCAAAGCCTGATCGTCGAATCCGACGGCAGGGTGGTTGGCCTGCGCGCCCGGCGGTACGGCACCGAGATGGCGATTCGGGCCCGTACCGGAGTCGTGCTCGCGACGGGCAGCTTCGCCTACAACGACGCGATGGTGGCGCAATACGCGCCGCGGATCGCGGGACGCCCGGCCGCGTCGATCGAGCAGCACGACGGGCAGGCGATTCGGATGGCGCAGGCGCTGGGCGCCGACCTGTCCCACATGGACGCCACCGAGGTCGCGATCTTCATCGACCCCCAGCAGTTGGTGCGCGGCATCCTGGTCAACGGTCGCGGCCAGCGCTACGTCGCCGAGGACACCTACCCGGGACGGATCGGCCAGCTCACGCTCTACCAGCAGGACAACATCGCCTACCTGATCATCGACAGCGACGCCCAGGACGAGGCGATGGCCTCCTGGTCGCCCAAGTTCATGCTGCGGCCGGCGACCTGGGTCGCCGACACCGTCGCCGACCTGGAGCGCGACATGGGCCTGGCGCCCGGTTCGCTGCAGGCGACCGTGGCCGTCTACAACGAAGGCGCCGCGCGCGGCGAAGACCCGCTGCTGCACAAGAAGCCCGAGTGGCTGAAACCGATCGGCTCGCCGATCGGTGCCATCGACCTGCGCGAGAACACCGGCGGCTTCACGCTGGGCGGCCTGCGGACCTCGCTGGATGCCGAGGTGCTGCACGTCAGCGGCGAGCCCATCCCGGGACTCTTCGCCGCGGGCCGGTCCACAGCCGGACTGGCCGCCTGGGGTTATGCCAGCGGCATCTCGCTCGGTGACGGCAGCTTCTACGGCCGGCGTGCGGGCCGCTCGGCGGCCAAGGGCTGAGCCGCGCAGTCTGGCCCGCGAGTGTAACGCCACCTGCCTCGTTACCCCGCGAGCGTGACGCCACGGCGAAAAATCGCGACAGAATTCGCCGCAGCGTCACGCTCGCGCGCCTTGCGCGTTATCAGTGAACATCTCTTCGCGGTGACTGGTGACAACGGCCGCCCCGGTGTGATACACATATGTTCCTAATAGGAATATAGCAGCCAGGTATACCCCAAGCTTTTGGAGGATGCGATGACCGGGACCATTGACACTGCTGCGACCGTCGAGACCCCCAGCGCCGTGATCGACCGCATCTCGTTGGTCCTCGATGCCTTCGACGGGCCGGGGCGGCTGACGCTGGCCCAGATCGTGCGTCGCACCGGGCTGCCGCGCTCGTCGGCGCACCGGATGCTCGAGCGGCTGGTCCAGCTGCGCTGGCTGCGCCGCAGCGGCCGCGACTACGAACTCGGCATGCGGCTGGTGGAGCTGGGCTCGCTGGCCGTGCACCAGGACCGCCTGGTGCGGGCTGCTGCCCCGCTGCTGGGCGAATTGCACCGCGCCACCGGGCTCGTCGTCCACCTCGCGGTGCTGGACGGACCCGACGTCGTCTACCTCGAGAAGATCGGCGACCCGATGAACGCCGGGCTGCCCAGGGTCGGTGGCCGTCACCCCGCGCACTGCACCGCCGTCGGCAAGGCGATCCTGGCGTATTGCGACCAGGATGCCTTCGAAAATGCCTGCGTGGATTTGCGGGTCCGCAAGACCAGGTATTCGATTTCCAGCAGCTCCCAACTGGCGGCCGAGTTGGCCAAGGCGCGGGCCCATGGTGTCGCGTTTGAGCGGGAGGAGTCGGTGCTCGGGTTCGGCTGTGTCGCAGCGCCTATCGGCAGTCCGGGTGAGGCCAGCGAGCCGGTCGCGGCGGTATCGGTGTGTGGTCCAATGAATCGCATGATGTTTGATTCCCGATTGGCCGCCCCGGTACGCATGACCGCGATGGGCATCTGGCGCAACGTCGAGGACGGCCCACAGCGGGTCGCGCCGACACTGCAACCGTTGCGACCGTTGCGACCGTTGCGACCGGTGCGGCCCGCACGTCCCGCGTCGCGCCCCGCACTGCAGTACGCGTGAACCTCGACCCTCAGATCGCGGGTCTGCTCGAGGCGCTGGACGCAAGCTTCCCGCCGGTGCACACCATGTCCGGCGCGCAGGCCAGGGCGATCATCCGCTCCCGATACATGCCCGTGCTGGAGCCCGAGCCCGTCGCCGAGGTCCGTGACGAGACCATCGCAGGCCCCGGCGGCGGCATCCCGGTCCGGATCTACCGGCCCGACGGGGAGCACCTGCCGATCCTGGTGTACGGGCACGGCGGTGGTTTCGTGTTCTGCGATCTGGACAGCCACGACGAACTGTGCCGCAACATCGCCAATCGCGTTCCTGCCGTGGTTGTTTCGGTGGCATACCGGTTGGCGCCCGAGCATCGCTGGCCGGCAGCGGCCGACGACTTCCACGCGGCCACCCGGTGGGCGGCGCACAACGCCTCCAGCCTGGGCGGCGACCCGGACCGCATCGTCGTCGGTGGCGACAGCGCCGGCGGCAACCTGGCCGCCGTCACCGCACTGATGGCCCGGGACCGGGGCGGCCCGGCGCTGGCGGCGCAGTTCCTGCTCTACCCGGTGCTGGCAGCCGATTTCGGCACCGAGTCCTACCGGTTATTCGGCCGCGGCTATTACAACCCGAAGCCGGCAATGCAGTGGTATTGGGATCAGTACGCTCCGTCGGTGAGCGACCGCGCCCACCCGTACGCCACGCCGCGCAACGCCGACCTGAACGGCCTGCCGCCGGCAGTGATCGTGATCGCCGGGCACGACCCGTTGCGCGACGAGGCGGTAGCCTACGCGGCCGCACTCGAAGCGGCCGGGGTACCCGTGGCTCGCGCCCAATTCGACGGCGCCGTACACGGTTTCATGAGCATGCGCATATTGGACATCGCGCAACAAGCCCGGCAGCGGGCGTGCGCGGAGCTGAGCGCCGTCCTGCGGTCGGCGGATGGCTGACGGCGAAGTCTTCGTGATCGACCGTGTGGTGACCCGGCCCGGCTGCGCACGGCGGTTTGTCGACGCCTACCTCGCCGAGTACGCTCCGGGAGCGCGCGACCGCGGCATGACGCTGCGCGATGTGTTGGTCAGCCCGCCGATCTGGTTCGAGGATCAGGTCAACACCGTCACCATCACATGGACACTGCCTAGCCCGCAGGCCTGGTGGGAGATGACGTGGCAGGGTCGCGTTGACCCGGCGCTCGGCGAATGGTGGTCGCAGATAGGCGAATTGGTGCAGGAGCGGGCCAGGTCGGTTGCCGCTTCCGCCCGTGACGTGGACCGCCTCTGCGATGTATAGCGTCACCAGGCTGCTCGACGTCGATCGAGGCTGATCGCGACCGGATGCTGGGCGAGTTGCGGGCCGCTGCCGCAGCATGCGGGGCACCGCGTTGGGTCGTGCAGCCGACGCTGCCCGGCGCGCGCAACGGCGGTGACATCCTGGTGCACCTGCGATTCGCCACCCGGGACCACTGGGATCGCGTGGCAACGAGATTCGGCGCGCTTATGGCCGCGCCCGCGGTGACCCGGGTAAACGGTGCGGGCTACGCTGGCACACCCAAACGCTGTGGCGATACGCCGGGCACGGTGTACCGGGCGCTGCTGCTGCGGGTACTGCCCGACACCTCTGAGGCCACAGTCGCACGTTTCGAGCAGGAGCTTGCGTCGATGCCGCACTACGTGCCGGCGATCCGGGCATGGCAACTGAGCCGGGTGTCCGAGGCTGTCGGGACTTCGGCGTGGACCCATGTATTCGAGCAGGAGTTCTGCGACGTCGACGGATTGATGGGGCCTTACCTGATGCATCCCATCCACTGGGCGGTCGTGGACCGCTGGTTCGACCCCGAGACCACCGACGTCATCATCCGGGATCGGGTGTGCCACAGCTTCTGCGCGATCACCGATCCGTTGCTGGGCTGATCCCTCACCCCTGCTCGCGCCTAAAGGCCGGCGGGCAGGATGTGCGGGTTCGCGGTGGCCGGTGGCTGCAGTGGCGGCAATAACCGGGTTCCGTCCAGGCTGTGCACCGCCAACCGCTGCGACCACGGAAAGTGCAGGCTGAATGCGACCAGCCCGGTGCGCTCGGCGGCGGGTAGGTGACACATCGCCAGCACCGTCTCGGCCAGGTACTCCACCGGCTCGGTCGGGAAGGCGTCCGGAATCAGTTGCGCCGCACCGGGTGTGCGGACCGCCGTCGACGGGCCGACGCAATTGACCGCGATGTTGGCGTCGAGCAGTTCGGCAGCCACCCCCTGGGTGAAGCGGTGCAGCGCGGCCTTCATCGCCGCGTAGATCACGTCGCCCGAGGTCTTGTTGTACTCGCGGTACGGCCGCACCGGGGCCACACCCGTCACCGAGCCGATGTTGACGATCCAGCCCGCGCCTTGCTTGCGCATATGCGGGACTGCGGCTTTCGTCAGAACGAAAGGCGTTCGCAGGTAGTGCTCCACGGTGCGGTCGAACGTCTCCAGGCTCATGTCCTCGATCAGCGAGTAGTCGGCGAAGCCCGCGTTGTTGACCAGGATGTCGATGCGGCCGGTGCGGTCGAGCACCTCATCGATCAGCCGATCGCGCTGTTCGGCATCATCCAGGTCGGCCGCGACGCCGAACGCCCCGCCGCCCGCCGCCTCGATGAGCTCGACCGTCTCGCCGATGGTGCCCGGCAGGGTCGAGGTCGCTCCCGCTCGCGCCGACAACGACGGTGAGTGGGACCGAGCGGTCACCGCCACCGTGGCTCCCTCGGCGGCCAACCGCTGTGCGATCGCGCGGCCGATTCCCCGGCTGCTGCCGGTCACCAAAGCGGTTTTACCGCAGAGCAATTCCGTCACCGCAGCTCGAAATCCCGCTCGATGGGCGAACGGTGGCTGTGCCATACGTCGACCAGGCGGTACGGGAACGCCGTCACGATGCGTCCTCCGCCGGATCGGTAGTAGGTGTGTGCCGAGGGGGTGTGGCACCAGACGGTGCCGGCCATGGTGGCATCGATAGCGGCGACGTAGTCGTCATAGGCGCGTCGCGTCACCTCTATCACCGACGCCTTCCACAGCGCCATCAGCTGCAGGCATTCCATGACGTAGTGCACCATCACCTCGACGCCGAAGTTATGGCCCGCGCCGTGTCCCGGACTGTAGTTGGGCGCCGACGAGATGAACAAGTTCGGAAATCCGGGCACTGTCCCACCACGGTAGGCCCGTGGGCGGTCGCCCCACTCATCGGCCAGCTTTCTGCCGCCGCGGCCCCGAATATCCACAGTGGAAAGGAAATCCAGGTAGTAGCCGGTCGCGTAGATGATGATGTCGAGGTCGATCTGCCGGCCGTCGCGGGTCACGATGCCCGCCTCGTTGACCCGGGCCGGTTGGCCGGCCTCGACGTCGACGTGCTTGCGGGCCAGCGCGGCGTAGTAGCCGCCGGGGTCGCGGATGATCCGCTTGCCGTACGGCGCGAAGTCGGGTGTGACCTTGCGGGCCATTTCGCTGCCGGCGCCGAACACCCGGTCGATGTAGCCCAGGCACAACTGCAACAGCACGTCGTTAGCGGGCGAAATCGACTGATGGCTGGCCGCCCAAGCAGGGTCGTACAAGATCACCGGATAGTTGTTGTCCGCGGTCCCCCAATACGATTTGAGCCGAATCCAATTAGCGTAGAACGGCAGTCGGGTGCCCAGCCACCTCTGGTATTCGGGTACGTCGTCGGACAGCCGCCGCCGCGGCGCGACCCAGTGCGGCTGACGCTGGAACACGGTCAGGTGTGCCACCTGGCCCACGCACGCGTCGACGATCTGCACCGCGGTGCAGCCCGCGCCGATAATCGCGACCCGCTTGCCAGTCAGATCCAGATCCGGATCCCACTGCGCCGAATGGATCTCGACCCCCGAAAACGTTCCCAGCCCAGCCAGATCCGGCCAGCGCGGACGATTCAGGTAACCGGCGGCCGGGATCACCACGTTGGCGTAGCTGACATCGCGCGCCCCGTCGGGACCCACCGCGTGAATCTGCCACTGGCCGCGCCGATCGTCCCACCACAGGGCTTCGACCTCGGTGCCGAACCGGGTGCGCTGCCGCAGGTTGTTCTTGTCGGCGACGGATGTCAGGTACGCCTGATATTCACTGCCCATCGGGTAGTAACTGGACCAATCGCCATTGATGTCACGCGACAGCGAGTAGTACGCCGACGGGGTGTCCACGCCGATGCCGGGATAGGTGGTGGTGTACCAGGTGCCGCCGACCTCGTCGTTCCGGTCGAAGATCTGATAGTCGATACCGGCGTCCGCCAACTCCAGCGCGGCAGTCAGCCCGGCGATGCCCGCGCCGACGATCGCGACCCGGAAGCCGTCGGGGAGTTTGGCGGTGCGCGGCAGCACCGGCTGTGGCGGTTGGAAGCCGCCCTGCTCCAGCAGCAGCGGAAGATACTCCACGTCGACGGTTCCCCCGAGCGCCACCGGAGCGATCCGCGCGAACAGGTCGGGGTCGTTGGCGGGGACGGCCTCGGCCGAGCGGGGCGCCTGCAGCGCGGCTATCACCGAGTCAGCCAGCTCATCGGCCGTCTCGGGATCGGTCACGCCGGCCTGCTCCGGCGGGTCGGGCACATGAGAGATCCTCGGCGCGAACCGGTCGACCACCGTCGGGTCGCCGGTCAGTTGCGCCAGCACCGCAACCAGCACCCCGGGGTCGGCCTGGCCCAGGTTGGCCCGCAGCTCGTCGGGCATCCAATCCCTCATGGCACTTCAGTATCGAGGCCGTCCCCGGCTGTGTGCGGGCCCCTGTCTACTCAGCGGGACACCGCCGCAACGCAGTCGGATGGTGACGCCTACCGTGACGGGCATGCAGTTCCATGACCTGGACGCGATGACCGCGCGGGCGCGTAGTCATGGGCTCGGCGATATTCCCCGCCGCTCGGCCCGCCGGCAGCCGGACAAGACCGCAATCATCGACGGCGACGTGGTGCTGACCTTCGCCGAGTTCGAGAACCTGGTGGACCGCGCGGCCGCCGCGTTGCACGACAACGGGTTTCGTCAAGGGGACCGCATTGCGTTGTTGTCGCATAACTGCTGGCAGTACGCCGTGCTGGCGTTCGCCACGGCGCGCGCCGGGGTGGTTCTGGTGCCGATCAACTTCATGCTCACCGCCGAGGAGATCTTTTACATCCTCGGCCACAGTCGGGCCGGCGGATTCGTCGTCGAAGCGGAGTTGACGCCGATAGCCGAAGAGGCGATGCGGTGCGGTGGCGCGGTGACCACAAAGGTTGCGCTGGTGCCACCCGGGCACCCGCCGCCGCCCGGTTGGGACGACTTCGCGCACTGGCTGACCACCAACGCAACGGCCCCACGCCCGCACATCGAAGACGACCGGCTGCTGCGGCTGATGTACACCAGCGGCACCGAATCCCGCCCGAAGGGCGCCATGCACACCAGCCGCAGCCTGATATGGAACTACATCAGCACCATCGTCGCCGGCGACATGTCGCAAGACGACGTCGAGATTCACTCGCTGCCGCTCTACCACTGCGCGCAGTTGGACAACTTCCTGGCCACCGATATCTATCTCGGCGCGACCAGCATCATCCTGCCGCGGCCGGATCCCGGACTGGTCCTGCGTACCATTGAGCGCTACGCCGTCACCAACTATTTCGCCCCACCGACGGTGTGGATCTCGCTGCTGCGTTCACCGGTCTTCGACGACGTGGACCTGTCAAGCCTGCGCAAGGGCTATTACGGCGCCTCGGCGATGCCGATCGAGATCCTCAGCGAGATCCGGCAACGGCTGCCCAATCTGAGGTTGTGGAACTTTTACGGCCAGACCGAAATGGCACCACTGGCGTCCGCGCTCGGCCCCGACGATCAGGACGCGCACGCCGGCGCGGCCGGGCGTCCCGCGCTCAACGTCGAGACGGCGATCCTCGACGAGGACGACGCCCCCGTGGCCACCGGGGTCGTCGGCGAGATCGCGCACCGCAGCCCGCATTTGATGCTGGGCTATCTCGACGATCCGCAACGCACGGCAGCGGCGTTCCGAGGCGGCTGGTTCCACTCCGGTGACCTCGGCTACTACGACGAGTACGGCCTGCTGCACGTGGTCGACCGCAAGAAAGACGTGATCAAAACCGGCGGCGAGAACGTCGCCAGCCGGGAGGTCGAGGAGGTCCTGTACCGGCACAGCGGTGTTCAGGAAGCCGCGGTGTTCGGCCTGCCGCACCCGCGTTGGGTGGAAGCCGTGGTGGCGGCGGTGGTACTTCGCGATGGCGTGACCCTCACCGAGGACGACATCGTCACCCACTGCCGCGAGCACCTGGCCGGATTCAAGACACCCAAACACGTCTTCTTCGTTGGCTCACTGCCGAAAAACCCCAGCGGCAAACTGCTTAAACGATTGCTGCGCGAGCGATTCCATTCCCTACGGTTGCCAGCATGAGCGCTCCTCTCGATATCTCCAGCACCGGACCGACGCAGGCCTGGACCATCACCATGCCGCGCGTCGGCAACGCGATCACCGGTCGGCAACGCATCGCACAGTGGAAATCACGCTGATGCCGCTGCCCAGGCTGGTTCCGCCGGCCAGCATCGACCCGTCGTCGACGCAGGCACTTCGGGCGGAGGTCCGTCAGTTCCTCGCCGAGCAGCTCGCCGCCGGCTTGTTCACGCCATCGGTTGACGCCTGGCTGTCGGGGTGGGACGAAAATTTCACCACCGCGCTTGCGGCGCGCGGCTGGCTGGGTATGATCGTGCCGGTCGAATACGGGGGACACGGACGTTCATTCGTGGAGCGGTTCGTGGTGACCGAGGAACTGCTGGCGGCCGGCGCCCCCGTCGCGGCCCACTGGATCGCCGACCGGCAGATCGTGCCGTCGCTACTCAAGTACGGCACGGAATCGCAGAAGTCCGAATTCCTGCCGCGCATCGTGCGCGGCGAGTGCTTCTTCGCCATCGGCATGAGCGAACCGGACTCCGGCTCCGACCTGGCCAGCGTGCGCACCCGGGCGGTGCGCGTCGACGGTGGCTGGTCGCTGTCCGGCACGAAAGTCTGGACGTCCGGCGCGCACCTCGCGCACGCGTTCATCGCGCTCGCCCGCACCGCACCGGTGGACCCCGAGCATCGGCATGCCGGGCTCAGCCAGTTCATCGTGAACCTGCGCGGTCCCGGCGTCGAGATCCGGCCCATCATCTCGATGAACGGCGCCCACCACTTCAACGAAGTGATACTGGACGAGGCATTCGTCCCCGACGACATGGTTTTCGGCGAGATCGGCGACGGCTGGCGGCAAGTCACGTCGGAGCTGAGCTTTGAGCGCAGCGGACCCGAGCGATTCCTGTCCACCTTCGTGCTACTCGCCGCGACCGCCGAAGCCATGGCCACGCAAAGCATTTCACGAGGCACCAACCTGGGCCGCCTAGTGGCGCGGGTCGCCGGCCTGCATCAGATGTCGACCGCCCTGGCGGGTGCGCTCGAGCGCCACGACGCGGCCGACATTCCCGCCGCGGTGGTCAAGGTACTAGGCACTACCATCGAGGGCGATATCGCCGATTTTGCCGACCAGCGTGGCGCCCTAGATCACAAAGTCGATTCCCCGTACTCCGACCTGGTGTCGGCCGCGTTAGACCAGCGTCCGGGATTCACCTTGCGCGGCGGGACCAACGAGGTGTTGCGGGGCGTGATCGCGCGCGGACTGGGGATGCGATGACGACGGCTCCGACGGCCGTCGACCCGGCCCTGCTCGACATGATGAACGCCGTCTTCGCCGAGTACCGTGCGACGCATTCGCCCGACCTGCCCGTCGCGCATGACACCGAATTGTGGCGTCGGCTAGACGAACTCGGCCTGGTGCGGTTGACCGGTCCGGAGCGGTTGGGCGGCAGCGGAGGGGGTTGGTACGAAGCGTCCGAACTGCTCACCGCGGCCGTCCGCCACGGCGTGCGGACCCCGTTAGCCGAGCATGATCTCCTGGCCTGCTGGCTACTGGACGCGACCGGAATGCCGGGCGATGGCGCAGTGCGGACCGTGTGTCTGCTCGACGAGCACGGAGTGGCGAAGCGAGTGCCCTGGGCGACCGGCGCCGATCGGATCGTGGTCGTATGGAAAACCGGCGGCGAGTACCACGCCGCCGACGTCGACATCGACAAGGTCGAGATCACGCCCGGCGCCAACATGATTGGCGAACCGCGCGATACCGTTAGAGCCGACCCCGCTACTCTGCGGGGCGAGCCGGTAACGTCGGAACTTATCGACCGGCTGCGGCTGAAGTCGGCGCTCGCGCGATCGATCCAAGTGCGCGCCGCACTGGACTGGATTCTGCAGCTTTCGATCGAGCATGCGAAAACGCGTGTCCAGTTCGGTCGTCCGCTCTCGAAGTTCCAGGCGATACAGAGCCTGGTTGCCGACATCGCTGCTGAAGCCGCTCTCGCGGGCGCGGCGACCGAGGCCGCGCTCACCGCGGCCGTCGCCGGCGACTGGTCCGGGAAGAATCTGGATTTCCTTGTCGCGGTGGCGCGTTCGTGCACCGGGCACGCCGCATCCGTCGTGGTGAGAAACGCCCACCAAGTCCACGGCGCCATCGGCACGACGCGCGAACACCGGCTACCTGAGTTAACGCGGGCCGCGCTCGCGTGGCGTTCGGAGTTCGGTTCGGTTGAGTACTGGGATGAACAGGTCACCGAAGCGACCGTGCGGGTGGGTGGATCCGGGCTGTGGAGCTTGATCACCGGCTGACGCTAACCCGGTGTTCCACTGACCGGGCATCCCCGGTGTTATCGGGGCCGTACCAGGGTTGACTCGGTGCCATGAGCAACGACATCGCGCTGCCGGAACTGCAGGAGTTCATCGCGGCCTTCTGGTACCACTACGACGAGGCACATTACGACGAGCTGGCGGCGCGTTACGCGCAGGACGTGCACTATGTCACCAGAAGCGACACTGGCGCGAGCCCTTTCGAAGAACTGATGACGCCCGAACTGCACGGCCGCGATGCGGTCATGGACTGGCTGTCCGAGCATCGGAACCAGAGTCCCTATCCGTTGCGCCACCACGCCACCAACGTGCACCGCACCGGCACCGGCGGTGACGTCACCGAGGCGCGTTTCTACATCTTGGTCAACCAGATTGCGAACTTTGTCCCGTTCGTCGTGTCCAGCGGTGTTGTCAATGTCGGCGTCCGGCGCGAAGCGTCCGGCTTGGTATTCACCGATATGGACGTAATGCTGGACACGCAGAACTCGGTACCGCTGTCGGAGCTGCACGCCGACTCCGCCGCGACCGGCGGCTAGTTCGGTGGCCGCGCGCGAAACGTTTTCCGGCGGCGTCGCGGTCGTCACCGGGGCGGGCGCGGGCATCGGCGCCGGCATGGCCCGGCACGCGGTCGCATTGGGGATGACGGTGGTTCTCGCCGATATCGACGTCGACGCCGTCGCGGCACTGGGCGACGAGCTCCGCGCGGCGGGAGGTTCGGCGGTACATGTCGAGTGCGACGTGCGCGACCCCGACGCGATGCAGGAACTGGCCGACCGGACCTACAACGACGTGGGTCCGGTGCGGCTGTTGGTGAACAACGCCGGCGTCGAGCAGTTCGGCTACCTGTGGGACACGCCGGTTGTCAACTGGCAACGAGTCGTCGACATCAACATCAGTGGAGTGTTCTACGGCGTGCGGGCTTTTCTGCCGAAGATGATGGCCACCGACGAGCAGGCATGGGTCTGGAACCTATCGTCGGTCGGCGGGGTGATGGCGATCCCCCTGCAGGGGCCGTACATCCTGAGCAAGCACGCGGTGCTGGCATTGACGGAGTGCCTGCGGCTTGATGTCGAGTCTGCCGGGCACGGCGACCACATCCACGTGCAGGCCGTGCTGCCGGGTGCGGTGGTATCCAACATCTTCGAGTCGGCGGGCGGGGTCGACCCCGCCGCAGCCACCGACGCCGCGGCCGCCGACCAGCAGCGCTCGGCCATGCTTGCCGTCAAGGCCACAGCCATGGATCCGCTGGCGGCCGCCGAAACGGTGTTCGAGCAGGCCGCCGAGGGCCGGTTCTACCTGCTCACCCAGCCCTCCGTCGCGTCGGCCATGGCCGAACGCGCGAACGTGCTTGCCGCACAGAGACCTCCCGGACCTCCGGGACCCCCGGCGCTGCGCAGATGAGAGCTCCCACGCTGGATCCCGACGCCGCCGCGCGCGTCGCGTCGTTCGGTGCCATCCCGCCGATGCGCCAACGGGGTCTGGCCGCGGTGCGCGCCGCGATCGAGTCCGCACCGCTGCCCGCCGACATGCCCGCGATGGTCGGTATCACCGCCACCGCCATTCCGGGGCCAGCCGGACCAATCCCGGCCCGGGTGTACCGTCCGACGACCGCTTCCGGGGGACCCGTGCTGGTGTACCTGCACGGCGGCGGACTTGTCATGGGCTCCAACCGCTCGTTCGAACCGCTGGCCCGCGCACTGGCATCGGCCTCCGGTGCCGCCGTGGTGGCTGTCGACTATCGATTAGCCCCCGAGTCGGCACCGCCCGCGCAGTTCGACGACGCCTACACCGCAACCGAATGGGTATCGCGAAACGCTGCCGAACTCGGGGTAGACGCCGGCCGACTGGCGGTGGCCGGCGACAGCGCGGGCGGCTCGCTCGCGGCGGCGGTTGCGCTGGCCGCACGCGACCGCGCCGGGCCCGCGATCTGTGCCCAAGTGTTGCTGTATCCCGGGCTGGATCGCGACATGGCCGCTCCGTCAATCACTTCCCTGGCCGATGCGCCGATGCTCACCCGCGACGACATCGACTACCTACACGCGCTGGCCGACGGCGACGCGGAGCCGCCCCGCGACCCGTACCTGGTTCCGGCCTACGCCTGCGACCTGTCCGGTCTGCCGCCGGCGATTGTGGTGACCGCCGGCTGCGACCCCATTCGAGACTGGGGCGAGCGGTATGCGGACCGGCTGCGCGACGCTGGCGTGCAGACCACCACCACCCGGTATCCCGGGATGTATCACGGCTTTCTGATGCGCTCGGATGCGACGGCCCGCGGTCGACTGGCCATTGCCGAGATCGGCGCGCTGCTGCGGGCGAAGTTCACGTACCCCTTACCTTTCCACAGAGTAGGAGAAGATTGATGCACACCGACGAGCGGCGGATGGAGCTCTCCAACGTATTGCGGCCGGCCGCACCGCCCCGCGAGATCGGGAACGTCTACACCGACGATCAACGAGACCGGTTGCTTGATGTGGTGCGCACCAAGGGTCCGTGGAAGCTGATCATCGCGCAGCACTTCGCGTCGGCCGACGAATTGATCGCGACCATGAGTGGCGTCTTCCCGGAAGGGTTTACGCCGTCGCTGGATCTGTTTCTCACGCCGACCTTCCGCGGGTACCTCGCCAACTACGGTGCGGTGCTCTACCCGCAACTGCACGACTGCTTCTACAACGAGCAGTTCCTGGCGATGGCCAAGAGCTACTGGAATGCACAGTACGCCAAGCCGCAGCTGATGCTGTTCAACATCAACGGCCCGTGCGCGAATCGCGATCCGGGGCACTTGGATTCGCCGAGCTTTCGCGGCGTGCGGCACGAGAACGCGCCGACCTGGTTGACCAGCGTGATGGGTAAATCAGGTCTGTTCGGCGACTACCTGATCAAGATGGCTCAGGTGATCACGTGGTTCTCCCTGGACTCCGGCAGCGGATTCACTTACTGGCCCGACGGCCCGCTGCGGGCGCCCAAGCGCGTCCTGCCGCCGATCAACAACCGCGGCGTCGTGGTGCAAAACGAGATGATGGTGCACCGCGGCGAGGCGAACGGGCTGCTGGACCAACAGATTCCGGCGGGCTTGGCCTTCGACACAGTGTTCTCCGGTGATCCCGAGGACCGCGACCACTGGCTGCTGAAGAACGGCGACAAGGTGATCGCGCGCCACCATACCGACGAACTGCGGTTCCTGGTGCACTGGTCGGCGGAGGTGTTCTCCGATTTCGACGAGCTGAAGAAGAACATGGAAGGCTCCGACGACCTGACCATCGAGCGTGCCATCGACATGATGGTCGACGACGTCAACACCCGCGCCATCAACCTCGACGTGCCCAGCGAACCCTTGCACGATGCGGCGTTCATCGCTGCGCTAAACGCCGCCTACGACCTCGGCGGGCCGTCGATCTACCCCGAGGAAGCACCGATTAGCGCCTTCCAGCTGACGTGAGCGAAAGGGATTGCACGATGCAACGTTTCGCTGATCGACGGGTCATCGTGACCGGAGCAGGCTCCGGCATCGGCCAGGCCACCGTGGCCCGGCTCCTCGACGAGGGCGCCACCGTCGTCGGTTACGACGTGTCGGCGGACGGCTTGGCGCGCACCGCGGCCGCCGCCGACGACGCCGGCACGGGTGGACGACTGAACACCGCGGTCCTTGATATTTCGTCGGAAGATGCCGTCGTGGCGGCGGTCGACGCGGCGGTGGCCGGTCTGGGCGGGCTCGAGGGGCTGGTGAATGCGGCGGCTATCCAGCGCTGCGCGCACACCCACGAGCACACGCTCGCCGACTGGAACGCCACCTTGGCCGTCAACCTGACGGGTACGTTCCTGATGACCCGCCAGGCGCTACCGGCGCTGCTGTATTCGGGTCGTGGCGTGGTGGTCAATTTCACGTCCACTGCAGCGTCTTTCGCGCACCCGTACATGGCGGCCTATGCGGCAAGCAAAGGCGGGGTGTTGTCGTCCACTCACTCTTTGGCGCTCGAATACGCCAAACAGGGACTGCGGGCGGTGAACATTCAGCCCGGCGGTGTGTCCACCGCGCTGGCGCTGAGCACGCTGGACAAAATGCCAGACCAGAGGGCTACGACCTGGGGCTGTGGACCAAGCAGACGCCGCTGCTACACGGCAGGGAGAGCGACATCCTCGGCGACCCGAGCGCAGTGGCGGCGGTCATCGCCATGGTGGCTTCCGACGACGGCGCATTCATCACCGGCACCGAGATCCGGGTCGACGGCGGCGCGCACGCCTGACCCAGCCGGATAACTCGCAACTATGTTGTCGCGCCGACGATTTCGTCGACTATGGCCAAGTCGCCGTGTCGCGCCGCATCAACTATCGACTCGCTCAGCGCCGAGCACATCAGGAACACACCCCGGCCACCGGGCGCCGAAATCCGCTGCGCTTCGGCGCGCTCGACACACCTGCCCGTCGCGTCGGCGTTCCACTGCACGCTGGTCTGGTTCCAGCTGCTCTTGCGGGCCAGCACCCGCGCAGCACAGGTGCGGCACGCCACGGGCACCATCGGCATCTCGTCGAGCCGGTTGTCCTTCCTGGCCGACCAATCGAGCGCCATCACACCGAGCCCGTGCCGGCGGCCTGCGCCGCCATATTCGCCGCGACCTCTTTCATCCACGCCTCGTAGGGCCGGGTGGTGTCCAGCTCGAACTCGAAGCGATCAACCATGTCCGGTTCCACGTCGGCGACGTCGACGTAGAACTGCTGGTACCAGCGCCGCAGCTGGTAGACCGGGCCGTCCTCCTCGACCAGCAGCGGGTTGTCGATGCGCGCCTTGTGGCGCCAGATCTCGACGTCCTGCTCGAAACCCATCTTGACGTAATCACCGAGCTTGATCGCGGTCTGCATGGCCTGGTCGGCGGGTAGGGTTTCGGATTTCTTTACGATGATGCCGTATTGCAGCACAAAGGAATTCGCGTCGATCGGATAGTGGCAATTGATGAGTATCGTTTGTTGGTCGCCGCTTTCGTAGTGGTAGATCAGGTCGTCGATCATGAAGGATGGGCCGAAGTAGGAAGCCACCGATGTGGTGCCCAGCATCTGTGTGTCCTCGGTGCCACCCATGTCCGGCCGCCCCGAGCCGTTCATGTACTGAGTCGCTATGTGTCCTTCGAAGATGTTCTTGAAGTACGTGGGCAGCGAGCCATGGATGTAGAAGAAGTGCGCCATGTCCACCACGTTGTCGATGATCTCGCGGCAGTTGCTTCCCACGACGGTGGTGTACCAGTGCCATTCGGTCCAGTCGTCGCTGGTGGCGCCCTCGATGCGCGGGACGGTGACTGCTGGCAGGGGTGGCTTGCGCTCAGGGTCGTTCCACACGAACAACATGCCGTCTTGTTCCAGCGTGGTCCAGGTTGCGGTGCGGGCCAGTCGGGGCGTGCGCCGCGCGTACGGCACCTGCTTGCATCGCCCGTCGCCGCCCCAGCGCCAGTCGTGGAAGGGGCAGGCGATCTCGTTGCCCTTGACTTCGCCCTGCGACAGGTCACCGCCCATGTGCCGGCAGTAGCTGTCGAGCACGTTGATCTTGCCGTCTCCGCTGCGGAAGACCACCAGCTTCTGGCCGAATGCGTTGATCGCGTGCGGCTTGCCGTCACCGAAATCTCTGATCAGGCCCAGGCAATGCCAGCCGCGGGCGAACCGCGTCGGCGCGGCCTGGGCTTCAATGAGCCGAATCTCGTCAGCGTCAATCTGCGACGTCATAGATAGAGATTTAACTCCCTGAGGCCGCATCTGTGGGAGTCGTCCGTTCCACTCATCAGGATGGTTCTTCCTTCCGCACGCGGCGGCGGCCTACCGTTTCCAGCGTGACCTCGCACAGCACGACGATCCCTGCCGGCCTACCCGTGGCCGACACGTCCGTCGACGTGCTGGTGGTCGGCTCGGGCACCGGCCTGGCCGCGGCACTCGCCGCTCAAGAACTCGGGCTGTCGGTGCTGATCGTGGAGAAGTCGTCGTACGTCGGCGGCTCGACCGCCCGGTCCGGCGGCGCGCTGTGGCTGCCCGCCAGCCCGGTGCTGCGGGACGACGGTGCCACGGACACCACGGAGCGCGCCGCCACCTACTTGGACTCGGTGGTCGCGCACTCGGCGCCGCGGACACGCTCGACCGGGTTTCTGACCCACGTGTCCGCGACGGTCGAAATGCTGCGCCGAACGACCCCGCTGCGGTTCTTCTGGGCCCGCGACTACTCCGATTACCACCCCGAGGAGCCGGGCGGCAGTGCGGCGGGCCGCACCTGCGAATGCCATCCGTTCGACACCTCGAAACTCGGCGAATACCGCACCCGGCTGCAGCCCGGCGTGATGGAGGCCAGCGTCCCGGTTCCGACGACCGGCGCCGACTACCGCTGGATGAACCTGGTGTTTCGGGTGCCGCGCAAGGGAATTCCGACGTTCGCCAAGCGCGTGACGCAGGGCGTCGGCGGCCTGCTGGTGGGCCGGCGTTACGCCGCCGGTGGCCAGGGCCTGGCGGCCGGCCTGTTCGCGGGTGTGCTGCGCGCCGGCATCCCGGTGTGGACCGACACCACGCTACTGCGCCTGTTGAATGATCCGGCCGACGATGACCGGGTGAACGGCGCCGTCGTCGACCACGACGGCCGCGAGGTGACGATCAAGGCCCGGCGCGGGGTGGTGCTGGCCACGGGCGGTTTCGACCACGGCATGGACATGCGGTGGAAATTCCAGTCCGAGTCGCTGGGCGCCAACCTGAGCCTGGGTGCCGCGGCCAACACCGGCGAGGGGATCCGGGCGGCACAGGAACTTGGCGCCGGCATCGACTTGATGGACCAGGCCTGGTGGTTCCCCGCCGTCGCGCCACTGCCCGGCAAGGCGCCCGGGGTGATGCTGGCCGAACGATCGCTCCCGGGCTCCCTGATCGTCGACGAGAACGGTCACCGGTTCGCCAACGAGTCGTCGGACTACATGACGTTCGGTCAGCGGTTACTCGAATTGGAGCGGACCGGCAGCCCGGTGGAAGCCATGCGGATCATCTTCGATCAGCAATACCGCAATAGCTATGTCTTTGGTGGCGAACTGTTCCCACGCATGCGGATACCGCGCGCGTGGTACGACGCGGGCATTGCGAATCGGGCCGAAAGCCTCGCCGAGCTGGGCGCGCAGATCGGTGTTCCGGCACCGGAGTTCACTGCGACGATGACCCGATTCAACGAAAGTGCCGCTGCGGGAACCGATCCCGACTTCGGTCGGGGCCGCAGCGCCTACGACCGGTACTACGGCGACCCCACGATAACGCCGAACCCCAACCTGCGTCCGTTGGTCAGAGGCCCGTTCTACGCCGTGAAAATGGTGCTGTCCGACCTCGGCACCTGCGGCGGCCTGAAGGCCGACGACCGGGCCCGGGTGCTCCGCGAGGACGGCAGTGTGATCGCCGGGCTGTATGCCATCGGCAATACCGCCGCCAACGCGTTCGGCACGACGTACCCGGGCGCGGGCGCGACGATCGCGCAGGGACTCGTGTACGGCTACATCGCGGCCCGGGACGCGGCGGGTCGCCACCATCAGGACTAGCTCGTGTCTGACAGAAGTTTCGGGCGTTGTACCGAGATCGACGGCAGCGCGGAAAAGTGCGAGGCGGATGTCGCGCCACCGTCGATCTCGGCGGTGACCCCGGGTGACCGTGGCGATCGCGACCGCGGCGGAGCCGGGTGAAGCGGGTCGCCACCATTAGGCCTAGACCGCTAGTCCGCTTCGCGCTTGGCGACGACCTGCTTTTCGATCTCGCGCCAGTAGCCCGGCTTCGGGCGCGGTTGGCCGAAACCGCCCTTGGCGGCCTTCTTCATGATGGCGTCGGCCTCGTCGATGTCCTTCATCAGTTCGAGGGCGAATTCCCGCTCGGCGGCGTAGTACTTGGCCGCCCAGCGCAGTGCGATCACCGAATACGCCCAGGCGGGTTCGACCTCGGCTCCCTCGGCGTCCTCGATCGCCTTGCGGTGCCTGGCTTCGGCGTATGCCACATGCTCCTGTAGCAGCTCCTTGAGCCGCGCCGGATTACTGAGGTGGCCAAACGTCACCCGCAGCAGCACGCTGTGCTTGAGCACCGGCGGGTCCACGGGCGCCTCGTTGGTCCACTCGGTGACGGCCGCCATCCCGCCCGGGGTGATCTTGTAGAGCCGGCGGCTGCGGGTGCCCTCGTCGCGTTCGACGCGTGAAGTCACCAAACCCAGGCCCTCGAGCTTCTTCAGCTCGGTGTAGATCTGGCTGTACGAGGGGCTCCAGTAATAGAGGTCGACGCTCCAGTCGATCCACTTTTTGAGGTCGTAGCCGGATACTTCCTCCTCGTAGGACATCATGCCCAGCAGCGCCCAGCTGGTGGCGGCAAGTGCCGCCTTGGTCGGCTTTTCGCTGGCAGGCGCCATTTCGTCAGATTAACAACTCGGATCGCCAATTGGGTGCCGCGGGACCGCTGACCGGGACACGGCCGTGGGCCGCAACGCGCTTGGCCCCTATTGGCGTTGCAGAAAACCCAGCACCGTCGACTCGAACGCCTGCTTGGCCTCGATCATCGCCCAGTGTCCGCAGTTGGGGAACACGTGCAATTCGGCATTGGGGATGGTGCGCATCGGGATTATCGCCATGTCCAGCGGACTCACCCGGTCGTCACGTCCCCACGTCAACAGGGTGGGAGCCGGCACCTTGTGCATCGTCGCCCACGGCAGCGGCCTGTCCGACTTGGCCATCGCGGCCGTCATCTTGGCGAAGGCGGCCTTGCCGTACATCCGCCGGGCGGCCTGCAGCGCCTCCGGATCGGTGGCGAGGCTCCAGCGTTCCTCGATCAGTTCGTCCGTCACCACCGCCTGGTCGTACACCATGCACTTCAGCCAGTCGACCAGGCGCTGCCGGGTGGGGTCCTCGGTGAACTCCTGGAGCAACCTGATGCCCTCACTGGGGCCCGGACTGAACAGATTGGTGCCGATGCCGCCGATGGTGACCAGCCTGCCCACCCGTTGCGGATGTTGCGTTGCCAGGGTGATTCCGACACCGCCACCCATCGAGTTGCCGATGATGTCAAAGCGGTCGAGGGAGAGCGCGTCGATGAATGCCATGGCCGCCCCATGCGCGGCGATCATCGGATGAGCACCGACGTCGGGGCTCACGCCGAAGCCGGGAAATTCCAGGACCAGACAACGGAAGTGCGCGCTGAACGCCGGCAACACGCCCCGGAAGTTGCGGTGGCCGGTTACGCCGGGCCCCGAGCCGTGCAGGAACAACAGCGGCGGCCCGTCACCGGTGTCGTAATAGCGCAACAATCCGGCCGGAGTTTGGATTTCACGCAAGCTGTCATCTTCTGAATTGGCAGCCGCTGCCGAGGTCGATGAGTGCGACACGGGTCCTCCATCATCACGGGTGCGTACCACGAGCCTGCCATGACGGCGGTCCGCGCAAACGAGGCGGTTCCATTCACCGGACGGCGCTCGGGCAACCCGGGCGACGCATTGTTGCTGGCGAAGCAGCCCCACCGACAGCCGAGGCAGCGCACGCGCTATGAATACGTGCTCACCGGGCGCGGTCGAGATCTCTTATCCCATGCTTGGCAGTTTGATTGAGTTCGGCAGGATGCTGCAGGGTGATTCCAGCACCGTGGAACTCGTCCATGAGGGGTGCGGCGCCCCGGTCATTCCGCGTGTACAATGCACTACGGGACATGATGTTTCGCTCGCGGAAGTGACCGCGCGCATCGCGAATCGTTGATTGGCCAACGGCCGCACAAGCTGTGACGCTCTGGCCCTAATGCCCGTACTGTGTCTCATGCCACAACACAGCTTTCCGCGCCGTTTACCCGAGCGCGGCGTGCTCGTAAAAGAGCTGCGGTCAAATGTGACAAGGCGATTTGCTGGCCGAACTAACGAAGGATCAAAGCTGTGCCAACACGCCAGAACTCTACGAACAACGACATGGTCGCGCCGATGACGGAGCGCGCCTGCGACGCGCTCCACGCCGTGCTGAGAAGCAGGCCGCGAAAGCTGGTTGCCGACCCGCGGGTCATGCGCAAAGGCGCCGAGCGCTGCTGATGACGAGCCGCTCCCTACCGCCGAGCTGAGCTACGCGCCTTCCGCCGCCTGGTCACGTTCGCGTCGGCGGGCCCGCGAGGCTCGCAGGTTGGCGGCGTTGCCGCAGGTCTTCACGTCGTGCCACACCCCGCTGTTGTTCTTGGAGCGGTCGTAGAACGTGGACCCGCAGGCGTGGTTGTGGCATCGCTTGATCCGTCGCCAGGTGTCGTGCTGCTGGCTCAGCAAGACCTCACTCCACACCACCGAGGCCAGCCAACGCCATCCGCTGCCAGCGGGTTCCAGCCGTACCTCGCCAGTGTCGGACACCGCAAAGGACGCGGAAACGGCGCGAACCGAGCCGACCTCTCGCCGGTCCGCCGGCTGTCCGGCGACCATCTTCGCGATCGTGCCGCGCAAGGCGCGAAGTTTCGCCAGATCGCCGTCGTCCAGCGCCGGCGGCTCGGCTTCCACGCCCCGTAAGGCCGACCACTCCCGTATCGCGTCGACAGCCCAGTCACGCGCTAGTGCAGGGTCGGAGAGCAGATCCGGGCCGTAGTCGCCGATGGCGACCGTATTGAGGAAATCCTGAACCAGACCCAGGCCGCCAGGCGCCGACGTGAGTCGGTACCGGTGTGATGCAGACCATTGGGAAGACATAGCCAAATACTACTTGACTATGTCAGCATCGTCAATTACCGTGACAGACTCAAACATAGTTCACCTAAGTCAGAGAGAGCAGATCATGGTCAACATCAAAGGGTCGACGGTAGTGGTCACCGGTGGGCAGCGCGGCCTCGGCAAGGCCATCGTGGATGAGTTGCTGCAGCGCGGCGCGGCCAAGGTATACGCCACGGCGCGGGCGCCGAAGCAAAGCGACGACCCCCGGGTGGCAAGCGTCGAGCTCGACGTCACCGACGCGAATTCGGTTGCAGCGCTTGCCGTTACCGCAGCAGGTGCCGACATCGTCGTCAACAATGCAGGTACCCTTGGTGCACCGAAGCTGCTCAGCAGCGACATCGAGGAGATTCGGGCGGTGTTCGAGATCAACTACTTCGGTGCGCTCCGGGTCGCCAAGGCGTTCGCGCCGATCCTGGCCGAGAACGGCGGTGGCGCCCTGGTCGACATCCACTCCGTCTTGTCCTGGGTGGGCGGCTTCGGTGGCTACGGTGACTCCAAGGCGGCCTTCTGGTCGGCGACCAACTCGCTGCGCATCGAGCTGGAGAAGCAGGGCACGCTGGTCACGGGGGTGCACCTGGGCTACACCGACACCGACATGGTTTCCCAGTTCGACGTGCCGAAGAACGACCCACGAGACGTAGCGCGGCAAATCGTCGATGGTATCGAGCAGGGCGACGCGGAGGTGCTGGCGGATGACCTCACCCGCCACATCAAAGCGGCTCTGTCCGGACCGGTCGAGGCGCTGCGGGTCAGCTGAGCCGTGCTGGGTCGAACTGCCTGACGACCCCAACTAACTCGTGTGCGGGGCCGCGGACGCGCGGTCCCGCACATTGGTGTTTGGATGGCGATATGGAACCCGAATCTCGCATCGTAAGCGCTACCCGCGTCATCGCTGCCGGCGCACGGCGGATCTTCGACCTGATCGCCGACCCGTCAATGCAGCCACGCTGGGATGGCAACAACAACCTCGCGTCGGCCGCTCCCGGGCAGCGCGTCCACCGGGCCGGTGACGTGTTCAGAACGACGTTGACCAACGGTGCCGTTCGGGAGAACCACGTCGTGGAATTCATCGAAGGCAGCCAGATCGCTTGGCGCCCGGCGGAGCCCGGAAAGCTGCCGCCCGGTCACCTTTGGCGCTGGCTGCTCGAACCGGTGAGCGCCTCGCTCACCAGCGTGACCCACACCTACGACTGGACGGAACTGACCGACACCGTCCGCATGACTCGCGCCCGTGCGACGACGCCGGACATGTTGCGCGCGTCGTTGGACAAGCTCGCCGTGCTGGCCCGCGAGCTCGACGCGGGCAACGACGCGTAGCACGGCCGAAAGAAAGTACATAGCAAACGCAGACCGAAGACAGACCAAAGACATAATCGTGAGGTCGCGATAGCGATATGCTTTGTTCCTATCCGTGCGGGTCAATGGTGACCAGGCAGGAGGGCGGCCGTGTCGTATCTGGTGCTGAACGTGCCGTCGATTGGCTGGGTTTGGTCCGCTCCAGGGCCAAGCGGCGTACGGCGCGGCCAACGACGGGTAACGAGGACGCTGGCCGCGGGCGTGCCGTTGGCAGCTGTCTTGGCGCGACCAGCAAAAGGCTTGCGCAAAGATAAATCAAAGACAGAACACGCCAAATAACGAAATTTCCGATCAGGATGGCGTTACGCTCGTCTTTGCTGGGGACCCTTTGACGGCGAGCGAGGAGGCCAGCGATGTCGTATCTGGTCGCGGTTCCGGAGATGTTGACGTCGGCGGCGTCGGATTTGCAGGGCGTCGGCTCCTCGCTTAATTCGGCAAACCTGGCGGCATCCGTTCCAACCACCAACGTCTTGGCCGCCGGAGCCGATGGGGTGTCGGCCGCGGTGGCGTCGCTGTTCGCCGGGCATGGGCAGGCGTATCAGACGCTGAGCGCTCAAGTGGCAACGTTTCATCAGCGGTTCGTGCAGGCAATGACGTCGGGCGCGGAGTCGTACGCGGCCGCCGAGGCCGCCAACGCATCGCCGATGCAAGCTGTCCTCAACGCGGTGAACGCGCCGGCCCAGTCGCTGTTGGGGCGTCCGCTGATCGGCAACGGAGCCGACGGCACGGCGGCGCATCCGAACGGCTTCGACGGCGGGATTTTGTACGGGAACGGCGGTAACGGGTTTGGCGGGGCCAACGGCGGCAACGGCGGTCGCGCCGGGATGATCGGCAACGGCGGTACCGGTGGGACCGGCACGGCGTTCGGCGGTCATGGCGGGACCGGCGGGCTGCTATTCGGCACCGGCGGCGCTGGCGGTGTCGGCGATACCGGTGGTAGCGGCGGTAGCGCCGGGCTTTTCGGCACCGGCGGTACCGGCGGTGCCGGTGTGGCCGGCGGCAGCGCTACCAATTTCAGCAACGCCGGCAACGGTGGCAGCGGCGGGAACGGCGGGCTGATCGGTGCCGGCGGTGCAGGCGGTGCCGGCGGCGAACTTACTGACTTGACTGCCGAGCAGGGCGGCAACGGCGGCAACGGCGGCAACGGCGGGTCGTGGTATGGCAACGGAGGCGTCGGCGGGGCCGGCAGCGGGTCGATGTTGGCTCTGCACGGCGGTTCCGGCGGCAACGGCGGCGAAGCGGGGCGAATCGGCAACGGCGGCAACGGCGGTAACGGGGGGGACGTGGACATTGCGGACTTCCCTGGCGGGGCGGGCGGAAATGGCGGCAACGCCCAGCTGATCGGCAACGGCGGCAACGGTGGTGCCGGCGGGTCTTTCTTAGGGGCCGGCGGGGCCGGCAGCAGCGGAGGCCAACTGTTCGGCACGCTCGGTTCGCCAGGCGCCACCGGCTGACGGGCCGGGTACGGTCACCGTATGGCTCTCCCACCCCCCGGAAACGACCGTGCCGCCATCGTCACCGGCGCCTCGTCGGGCATCGGCGAGGAATTCGCCGGGATACTTTCCCAGCGTGGTTATCAGGTTGTGCTGATAGCCCGCAGCGCCGACCGCCTTGCAGAGCTGGCCGAACGGCTGGGACCGCAGGCGCACCCACTGCCCGCCGACCTGTCGGATCGGGCCGCCCGGGCGGGCTTGCCGGACCGGGTCGCGGCGCTCGGCCTGGTGCCCGACATCCTGGTCAACAACGCCGGGCTATCGACGCTTGGGCTCGTCGCGAAATCGGCTCCGGAACAAGAACTTAACCTGGTCGAGGTCGACGTGGCCGCCGTGGTCGACCTGTGCAGCAGGTTCCTGCCGGGAATGGTCGACCGCCATCGAGGTGCCATTCTGAACGTGGCGTCGATGGCCGGGTTTGGTCCGCTGCCGGGCCAGGCGGCGTACGGCGCCGCCAAGGCGTTCGTGTTGTCCTACACCCATAGCCTGCGCGGCGAGCTGCGCGGCACCGGGGTCACCGCGACCGCACTGTGTCCGGGGCCGGTGGACACCGGATTCGGCGAGGCGGCCGGATTCACCAAGGAGGAAGCCGACAATAGCCTGCCGCGGATCATGTGGGTTCCCGTCGAGAAGGTGGCGCAGGCCGGAATCGACGGTCTGGCAGCCGGTAAGGCCGTCATCGTGCCCGGGCATGTCAACCGGGTGGCTTCGGCGTTCTTCCGGGTCGCGCCGCCCGAGCTGCTGCTGCCCATGCTGACCCGCAACCACCCGGCCACGAAACGGGACTAGCGGAGTTTGCCGCGCACCCACTGAATCGTGCCGGCGTTCTTGACCCTCACGCTGGCAAAGCCGTTGGCGTCCAGGATGTCGGCGATTTCGTCGTCGTCGAATACATGGGCCCCGACGTTAGGCAGCATCCGCCAAAACCGGGCCGTGCTTCCGGCGGTGGGGACCATAACGGCCAGCCTTCCACCCGGCTTCAGCACCCGCGCCATCTCCGCCAGGGCGGCCGCCGGATTCGGAATCAGCTGCAGCACCGCGAGCGAGGTCACCGCGTCGAAAATGTTGTCGCGGAAGGGAAGTCGTTGTGCGTCGGCCCGTAAGAACCCTACTTGTGGTCCCGCTTCGGCGTGCACCGCGCGGGCCAGCATCGATTCGGAGATGTCGACGCCCAACGCCAGCCCGCCGGGACCGGCGGCGCGGGCGAGCGACGCGGTGACGTTGCCCGGACCCGAGCCGACATCCAGCGCCGTTCCGCCTGGCGGGATGTTCAACCACTCGACGGGGTGTTGCCAGGCGCTGATCAGCCGGCGCGTGATGGATTGGGCGTTGTCGTAGAGCATGGACCCGATCGGTGAGGCCCACGCGGCCTGGATCGCACCGGTGTTCTTCGGGACGGCGTCGTCATCGGATCCGGTGCAAAGCAGATCGAGATAGCCCTTGCCCACGTCCGGGTCCGTGGGCGGGTCGGCAAGTAGTTCCAGCGCCCGTCGTAACGCGGGCGATAGCGAGGTGTGCACGTCGGTCATGCGTATTCCTTCGATCAAATACCAAGCTGTACAGGCGATTATCGAATCGAGCCCCAGGAGTTCCAGCCTACTAGTGCCTGACGACCGCGTGCTCGCGTTCCAGGGCATACAGCCGCCACTGGCCCGGCACACCTTTCAGTGCGCTCTCGCCGCGGTCGCCGAACCGGTGTCGTGACCCGGTGACGATGTCGCGCAGCGTCGAGGACACCAGCACCTCGCTGGGTCCGGCCAGCGCCGCGACCCGGGCTCCGATGTGCACGGCCATGCCGGCGATGTCGGCGCCGCGCACCTCGACCTCGCCGGCGTGAATGCCCACCCGCACCTCGATGCCCAGGACGTGGACGGCGTCGACGATCTCGTCGGCGCATGCAAGCGCGGCGCTCGGGCTGCTGAACGTCGCGACGAATCCGTCGCCGGCGGTGTTGACCTCACGCCCGCCGAACCGCTGCAGCTCGTGGCGCACGACGGTGTCGTGGTTGTCCAGCAGGTCGCGCCACCGGTCGTCGCCGAGCAGGGCGGCGCGCTCGGTGGAGCTGACGATGTCGGTGAAGACGATCGTGGTGAGCAGGCGCTCGGCCTCGGAGCCGCTCCGCACGCCGGTGATGAACTCCTCGACCTCGGCGAGCATCGGCGCGGTGGCGCCGACCCAGTACAGCGCATCTTCGCCCGGCAGCTCGACGAAGCGCGATCCGGCGATGTGCTCGGCGAGGTAATGGGCGTGCGCGACGGGGCTGAAGTCCGGATTGTCCCGATGCAGGATCAGTGTCGGCACCGTGACGCGTGGCAGTCTGTCGCGCACGTCGGCGTGCCGGATGACCTTGATGAAGGCACGCGCCATGCTGGGCGACGCGGCACGGTTACCGGCCATATCCCACCACGCACGGAACGCGTCGTCCTCCGCTACGGATGGGGCGATGATGCCGAGGATGTCGAAACCCTGGTCGACGGCATCCGGCTCGATCCCGATCGTCGTAAAGGGATCGGCGGGTTCGATTTCGGCGCCCATCGGATAGTCGGGTGCATAAAGTGTTCGGGCCGCGCCGTTGACAATCACCAGGCTGCTCACCCGCTCGGGATAATCGGCCGCGAGAACTACGGCGGCCAACGATGTGAAGCCGGGGGCGAAAATGGTCGCCCGCTCACATCCGACCGCGTTCATGACCGCGATGGCGTCCTTCGCCCAAATTTCCGGCCCGATCATGTCCGCCGAGGGAACTCGCGACGACAGGCCAATCCCGCGCTGGTCGAACCGGATCACCCGGGCGAAGGACGCCAGGCGGCGATGAAAACGGTGCATCGACGGCTCCATGTCGACGCAGTCGATCGGGATCAGTGGCCCGGGCAGCACGAGCAGGTCGATCGGGCCATCGCCAAAGACTTGATAAGCGATGTCGGTTTCGCCGCAACTGGCGTATCGGGTTCGTGGAACCTGCACCACGATTACAGGCTAGTTCAGGGTGCCGACAAACACTCGACGAGATGGTTGCCATGCCCCGCGCCAGCATCTGGCGCAATTTACGCCCGGGTAAAGCTTTTCAGGAACCCGGAAATCTTAAGCGCGAATCCAGAAATGCCGATTAGGCTGTCAACCCTTAAGCGAAACTCACACCAAACTCAAATCTCTGACGGTCGTGATGGCGCGGGGAGGCAGCGATGTCGTACCTACTGGCAGCACCGGACATGCTGGCGTTGGCCGCGTCGGAGGCGGCGGGCATTGGCTCGTCGCTGAGCGCCGCCAATGCGGCGGCGACGGTCCCGACCAACGCGGTGGTCACCGCCGCTGGTGATGAGGTGTCGGCGGCGATTGCGTCGCTGTTTTCCAGCCATGGCCAGCAGTTTCAGGCGCTCAGCGCCGAGGCGGCGGTGTTTCATGCCCAGTTTGTGCAGGCTTTGAACAACGCGGGGAGCGCGTATGCGGCCGCGGAGGCGGCCAATGCTGCGCCGTTGCAGTCGCTGGTGCAGGACTTGCAGAGCCTGGGGGTGTTTTCGCCGGTGAAGTTGTTGACGGGGCGCCCGCTGGTTGGCGACGGCGCCAATGGGGCGGCGGGTACCGGGCAGGCCGGCGGGGACGGCGGGTGGATCTCCGGAAACGGCGGTAATGGCGGGTCGGGTGGGGCCGGGCAGGCCGGCGGCAAGGGCGGCGACGCCGGGTTGTTCGGGAACGGCGGGTCCGGCGGGGCCGGTGGGGCCGGGGTGGCGGCCACCGCCGGCCAAGCCGGCAGCGCAGGCTCCACCGGCGGGCAGGGAGGAACCGGCGGCAACGGGGGTGCGGGCGGGGCCGGCGGTAACGGCGGATTGTTGTACGGCAATGGCGGGGCCGGCGGGGCCGGCGCAGTAGGCGGTGCCGGCGGCTCCGGCGGGGCCGGCGGTGACGGTGCGACCGGCGGCTCCGGCGGTGGCACCGGTGGCAACGCCGGCAATGGCGGCGCCGGTGGTGCTGGCGGGGTCGGTGGTGCCGGCGGGGCCGGCGGTAAGGGCTCGGTTTTGGGCGGCCAGTCCGGCGCTAACGGTGAAGGCGGTGACGGCGGTGGCGGCGGCGCCGCCGGCACCGCTGGCACCGGCGGGGTCGGGGGTGTGGGTGACGTAAACAGTCCCACCGGTGGCACGGGCGGCACCGGCGGTAACCCCGGCGCCGGCGGTCAGGGCGGGGCGGCCGGCGGCAGCGGCGCCACCGCGGGCACCAGCGGTACCGCCGGCGCCGCGGTCACCAGCGGCGGCGACGGCGGTGGCGGCGGGGTCGGCTTTAGCGCCACTGCCCCCGGCCAGACCGCAGGCAACGGCGGGACCGGCGGCAACGGCGGCGAGTACGGCAACGGCGGGGCCGGCGGAGCCGGCGGCACCGGCGCGCCCGGTAGCCCCGGTGCGCCCGGCACCGTCGGCATGGACGGCAATGGCGGGGCCGGCGGAGCCGGGACCACCGGCGGCAGCGGCGGCAACGGCGGGGCCGGCGGCACCGGTGGTGCGCTGGCCGGCAATGGCGGCGCCGGCGGCGTCGGCGGGGCCGGCGGGGTCGGTGGTGGCGGCGGGACCGGCGCGACTGGCGCCGACGCGACCGTGGCCGGCGCGACCGGCGGCTCCGGCGGCACCGGCGGTGACGGCGGCATGGGGGGTACAGGCGGCGCCGGGGGGGCCGGCGGCGCCGCCCTGGCATCCTCGGGCACCAGCGGCGCTACCGGCGCCCCCGGCGTCAGCGGAGCCGGCGGGGCCGGCGCCGATGGCGGGGCCGGCGGTGCGGGCCTCGGGTCAGGCAATGGCGGGGCCGGCGGGAACGGCGGCAACGGCGGCGTCGGGGGGGCCGGCTTGGCCAGCAGCACTGACGCATTCGGCAACGGCACCGCGGGCGGCACGGCCGGCGCCGGCGGCACAGCCGGCAACGGCGGAGCCGGCGGGGCGGCCCCAGGGTCAGGCACCGGCGGCGTCGGCGGTCTGGGCGGCACGGGCGGTGCCGGCGGAAACGCCGCCGACGGGGGCGCGGGCTCGAACCTGCTGACCGGCACCGGCGGCGCCGGCGGTAGCGGCGGCGCCGGTGGCACCGGCGGTAACGGCGGGGCCGGCGGTAACTCCGTGAGCGGTACGAACGGCGACGGCGGCGCGGGCGGCCCCGGCGGTAGCGGCGGTACGGCTGGCAATGGCGCCAACGGCGGCGCCGGAACCGCCACCAACCCCAATGGCGCAGCAGGCGGCAACGGCGGCGACCCCGGCACCGGCGGCGCAGGCGGCACTGGGGGTGCAGCCGGCGCCGGCGCCGGCGCCCCGGGCAACCCCGGCGGTAACGGCGCCGCCGGCGCCGCGGTCACCAGCGGCGGCAACGGCGGCACCGGCGGCGCGGGCTGGAACCCCGACCCAGTCGCCAACCCCGACACCGACGGCGGCAACGGCGGCAACGGTGGCAATGGCGGCGCGTACGGCACCGGCGGCGGCGGCGGGGCCGGCGGCAACGGCACCGACGGCAACGGCGCCGGCGGCGGCGGCGGCAACGGCGGCAACGGCGGTTCGCTGGGAGGCAATGGCGGGCCCGGCGGACTCGGCGGTGGGGCCGCCGGCAACAACAAGGGCGGCGACGGCGGCAACGGCGGTGCCGCCGAGGCTAAGGGAGCTGTCGGCGGCGTCGGCGAGAACGGCGGTCCGGGCTCGGGAACCGGCACTGGCGGCAAGGGCGGTAACGGCGGCCTAGCGGTCGGGACGGATTCGACCGGCGGGAAAGGCGGCACCGGCGGTACCGGCGGATCGACAGGCAACGGCGGCACCGGCGGCCGCGGCGGTGACGGCGTCGGGTTCGGCGCCAACGGCGGCAACGGCGGCATCGGCGGCCTAGGTGGCACGATATCCGGCAGCGGCGGCGACGGCGGCGACGGCGGCACCGGCCAGATCGGAACGCTCGGCACGCTAGGCACCACCGGCACGGCCGGTAGCCCCACCGGCGGCACCGGCGGCGACGGCGGTACCGGCGGCCGCGGCGGTGACGGCGGCAACGGCGGCTTCGCCAACAACGAGGCCGATTCCAGTAACGGCGGTAACGGCGGCACCGGCGGCAACGGCGGCACCGGGGGCCCCGGGGGTGACGGCGGTACGGGGTATAGCTATAGCTCCCTTCTCGCCGGCGCGACCGGCGGCAACGGCGGCACCGGCGGCGGCGGCGGCACCGGCGGCGGCGGCGGGCAGGGCGGCAGCGCCGGTGGCAGCATCAACGGCTTCGAGGGCCTCAACGGCAACGGCGGCAGCGGCGGCACCGGCGGCACCAACGGCCCCGGCGGCACCGGCGGCAACGGCGGGCCCGGCAGCGCCGCCAGCCCCACCGGCGGCAACGGCGGTAACGGCGGCGACCCCGGCAGCGACGGCGGAGGCGGCGACGGCGGCTCGCCCGGCCTCAGCCCGGGCGGCGGCGGCGACCCCGGCGCCAACGGCCAACCGGGCACCATCAACCAGTTCGGCGGCGACGGCGGCAACGGCGGCAACGGCTACGACGCCTCCAGCGACTCTCACGCCCCCCCTGGTACGAACGGCGGCAAGGGCGGCACCGGCGGCAACGGCACGGTGTACGGCAACGGCGGCACCGGCGGCACCGGCGGCGGGGGCGCCGATGCCGGACAGGGCACGGCCGGCACCGCCGGCACGGTCGGTAGCCCCACCGGCGGCACCGGCGGCCAAGGCTTGACCGGCGGCACCGGCGGCAACGGCGGCGCCGGCGGCGCCGGCGGCTCGACATCAGGCAACGGCGGTACCGGCGGCAACGCCGGCAACGGCGGCACGGGCGGCACCGGTGGCCCGGGCGGCCTCGGCTACGACGCCAGCGTCGGCAGCGTCGCGGGCGCCAATGGCGGCAACGGCGGCGACGGCGGACCTGGCGGCGTCGGCGGTCCCGGCGGCACCGGCGGCAACGCCGGTGTCCCCGGCAACCTGGGCGGCGGCATCCCGGGGACCAACGGCAACGGCGGCACCGGCGGCAACGGCGGTCTAGCCGGCCACGGCGGCAATGGCGGCAACGGCGCGCCCGGCGACGCCACCACGACCACCGGCGGCAACGGCGGCAACGGCGGTGACCCCGGCGACGTCGGCCTCGGCGGCAACCCCGGCGCGGCCGGCAGCACCCCCGCCGCACCGGCCGGAACCCCCGGCACGCGTGGCAACGTGGGCACGACCGTCGGCCCGTTCGGCAATGGCGGCAACGGCGGCCCCGGCTACGACGCCAGCACCGGCGCCGCCAACGGCGCGAACGGTGGCAACGGTGGCAAGGGCGGCAACGGCGGGTCGTGGGGCAACGGCGGCAACGGCGGCAACGGCGGCACCGGTGCGACCGGCGTGCCTGGCCCCGATGGTGCCGGTCCAGGCGCCAGCGGCATCGCGGGCGCCACTGGAGGCACCGGCGGCACCGGCGGGAACGGCGGCTTGGGTGGCAGTCACAGCGGCAACGGCGGCAAGGGCGGCACCGGCGGCAATGGCGGCACCGGCGGGACCGGCGGCACCGGCCAGACCGGCTCGACCGGGGTGTTCGGGACGAACTTCGGCAGCGGCCAGGACGGCGGGAGCGGCGGCGACGGCGCCACGGGCGGCTTCGGCGGCACCGGCGGCAGCGGCGGCGGCGTCGCCTCCGGTGGGACCGGCAACGTGGGCAACAACGGCAACGGCGGTACCGGGGGTGCCGGCGGTAACCCGGGCGCCCCCGGCAATGGCGGCATCGGTGCGGCCGGTACCGTCGACAACCCCACCGGGGGCACCGGCGGCAACGGCGGCAACCCCGGCACGCCCGGCGTCGGCGGCTTTGGCGGCTCGGCCGGCACCGGCGGCACCGGCGGCAGCACCGGCGCCTCGGGCGCGAAGGGCACCCCGATCACCAGCGGCGGCGACGGCGGGGCTGGCGGCCTCGGCTATGACGCCAGCGTCGGCGGCGTCGCGGGTGCCAACGGCGGCGGCGGCGGCACCGGCGGCAACGGCGGGTCGGTCGGCAACGGCGGCCAGGGCGGTAACGGTGGTAACGGCGCCCCGGGCTCCCCCGGCACTGACGGCGTCAATGCGGGCGACAGCGGTGGCGACGGCGGCAACGGCGGCAACGCCGGCGCCGGCGGCGAAGGCGGCGAAGGCGGCTCGACATCCGGCAACGGCGGCAAAGGCGGGAACGGCGGCACCGGCGGCATCGGCGGCACCGGCGGTAGCGGCGTCGACGGCGCGACCGGGAATTTCAACACCAACTTCGGCCTCGGCAACGGCGGCGGCCAGAACGGCGGCAACGGCGGCAACGGCGGGACCGGCGGTGCCGGCGGGCCCGACGGGCCCGGCGGCACAGCCGCGCACGGCACCGCGGGCGCCCACGGGACCAGCGGACTCGGCGGGGCCGGCGGCAATGGAGGAACGCCCGGCAACGGCGGCAACGGCGCCGCCGGCACCGCCACGAGCAACGGCGGGATCGGCGGGACCGGCGGCATCGGCGGCAACGGCGGCGAAGGCGGTGGGGGCGGCAGTGACTACGGCCTAATCAACCAAACCACCGGCCTCCCGATCGGCGGCAACGGCGCCACCGGCGGCGTCGGTGGCACCGCGGCCAACGGTGGGGCCGGTGGCACCGGTGGCGGTGACGGCGGGGCCGGCGCCGGCTCCGGCGGCCAGGGTGGCGTGGGCGGCCAAGGCGGCGAGGGCGGCGGAGGGGGCTGGGCCGACTCGGCAGGCAACGCGGGCATGGGTGGCAACGGCGGCGCCGGCGGCGGCGGCGGGCTCGCTGGCCTCTCCGGCGGCACCGGCGGCAGCGGCGGCAACGGCGGCGGCGGGGCGATCGGCGGTGAGGGCGGTGTCGGCGGGCTCGCCTCGGGGACGGGCAACGGTGGCAACGGCGGCACCGGGGGCCACGGCGGCCTCGGCGCCAACGGCACGAACGGCAGCGACGGCGAGTCCGAGCCCAATGTTGGCGGGGCGGGCGGAAACGCCGGTGGCGGCGGGGGCGGGGGTTCCGGAGGCACCGGCGGCGACGGCGGCGACTCCGAATCTGGTACCGCTGGCAAAGGCGGAGAAGGGGGCATCGCTGGGGCCGGCGGTGACGCCGGGCTCGCTGCTGGCGACGGTGGCAGCGGCGGCAGATTCGGCGGGCAAGGCGGGAACGGCGGCTACGGCGGTCGTGGTGGCGGCGGCGGTGACGGCGGCAACGGCGGTGACAGCCCCGAGGGCTCCCCAGGCGCGGGAGGCCCCAGTCTCCCCGGTGCCATCGGCGGTAACCCCAGCACCGGCGGCTCCGGCGGCAGCGGGCCCATGGGCAACGGCGGCAACGGCACCAATGGCCAACCCGGCGTTACCGGCCCTGACGGCACCGACGGCGACCCCGGCACCCACAACTGAGATCGGGCCGCGGCACACTTCACGCAGGCGTTTGGCCCATGATCGGGACCAGATACCGAGCGGCGTATTCCCGCACCGCGGCGGGATCCGATGTGTCCAGGCGGTCGGTGGGAAAGACGATGATGCCAAGTGCGACGCGCAGCAGGATGTCGGCGATGTTGGCCAGGTCGGGCTCGGGGATGTCGGCCCCGCATCGCCGCAGGGTATGGGCGATCCCATCGGCAAACTGGCCGATCGGGAAGACGTGCGAGCGGGAAAACATCCCGAATAGCTCGGGCTCGCTTTGCACGATCCGCGAATACAGCGGTGAATCGTGGACCAGACGCACGCCCAGCGCAAACGCCTCGATCACGGCCTCCCGCGGAGTGCAGCCGGTGGTGGCCTGGTCCAGCGTGCCGAAGAAGAGGTCGGCCTCCCGTCGCACCACCTTTTCGAACAGGTCATCTTTGGTGGGAAAGCGCCGGTAAATGGTGCTGCGGCTGACCCCCGCGCGAACGGCCACGTCCTCGATGTTGGCGCGACGCACGCCGTAGGTCTCGAAGACGGCTCGCGCGGTGTCCAGGATGGTGCGATCGAGATCGGTTGTCGTCTCGGTTTCCGACTGGATCATTGGCCGCCTCGCATCGGACCTCGCATCGGACTTAGCCGCGTTGCGGCGATGGCGAAGGATTGCTAGCTTTGGAACAAAGATACAGTTTTGTATCAGTGCTTCACAAGCTAGGGGTTGGCATGACAATCCGCAATGACCTGACGGGGCCCGGTGCCCGGTTCGACAAGGGTGTCCGGGAAGGGCTGCCCGTGCTGGTTGACGACGAAACCGCCAACGCCCCAACGTGTCTGGGCCCCGAGTCGCTGATATGGAAGTTCTACGGGGATCACCGCACCCAATTCTTCGGGTTCCAGCGCGTCGCGGGTGTCGAAAACTGCATCGAACAGCTCGCCCAGGGCGTACTCGATCACTCGGTGATTTTCAGCGACACGTTGGGCCGGGCCAAGCGCACCGCGCCGCCGCTGATGAAGACCGTCTACTCCGACGATCCGCACGAGTGGGGCCGCAAGGTGCGCGACTTCCACAGGCCGATCAAAGGCACCATCAGTGACGGCTCGAGGTATCACGCGCTGAATCCGGAGTTGTTCTACTGGGCCCACGCCACGTTCGTCGACCAGGTGATCTACAACACCGACATGTTCATCCGCCGGCTGTCGCGCGCGGAGAAGGAGCAGATCTTCAACGAGGGCAAGATCTGGTACGGCCTCTACGGGGTCAGTGACCGCGGGCAGCCGCAGACTTATGACGAGTTCGTCGCCTATTGGGACGACATGCTCGAACGGTTTGTCCCGCACAAAACAGTCCTGTACGGCACCGGCTATATCCGGAAGGGGATACCGGCCCCCAACCGGGTGCCGAAGCCGATCTGGCGGATGTTGTCTGCTCCGCTGAACGCCTATACCCGCCTGGTCCTCGTCGGAACGCTGCCGCCACAAATGCGCGCGGTGTGCGAGCTGGACTGGGATGCGAAGAGGGAGAAACGATTCCAGCGCTTTGCTGCCGTGATACGCGCGCTGAACCCGCTCGTCAATCGGCTCCCGCTGCGGTTCCTCTACACACCCTGGGCGGCAAAGGCCTGGCGCCGCGCGGGAGTCGACCCGCGCAAGCTCCATAACGGCCCCCTCGCCGCGTAGCCCTACCTCAGATGCCCAGCAGCCGTTCGGCGTTGCCGTGGGCGATCTTCTCCCGGTCGGCGGCGCTCAGTGTGGTCCGCTCGAATCCCTGGACGGCCTCGTAGGAGGACTCGTAGGGGTAGTCGACGGAGAACATGATCGCGTCGCCGCCGACCTCCAGCACAGCGCCCAGCATTACCGCCGGCGAGAACACCCCGCTGTTGGTGAAGACGATGTTGGTGCCGAGGTAGGCCGAAGGCACCCGCTGTAGCGCGGTGGTCGTCTGCATGCTCCGGTAGCGGGAGTCCAGTCGGCTGCGCTGAAACGGCAGGAACTCGCCCATGTGCCCCAGAATCATCGTCGCGCCGGGGTGACGGTCGAACACGCCGCCGAACAGGATCCGTAACGCATGCCCGCCGACCTCGGCGGCCCAGCTCCACGGCGCCCCGTACATCTCCGGATGGCCCTCGAGGACCCGCCAGTGATCGGCCGCCGGCGCCCCGGGGTGCAGATACAGTGGCACGCCAAGGGATTCCACCGCCGACCACAGTTCGTCGTATTCGGGTGCATCGAGGTAGCGGCCGCCCGGCCCGGTGATGCAGTCGTTGACCAGAGCCCCGCACAAGCCGTGCTGGGTCACGGCGCGCTCCAGTTCCGCGGCGGCCGCGGCCGGGTCCTGCAATGGCAAAGCGGCGAAGCCGCGGAACCGGTCCGGATGCTCGCCGATGACCTTGGCGAGGTAGTCATTCGCGAATTGCGCATTGTCGCAGGCCCGTTCGGCGTCGATGTCGACCTGCAGACCCGGGACCGTCAGGGACAACACCTGGATGTCGATGCCGGCGTCGTCCATCTCCGGCAGCCGGTATTCGGTGAAATCGCTCAGCCGGCGTTCGTACTTCTCGAGGGATTCGAGCCTGAACCCTAGCAACGGCGCCAAGCGCCGGATATCCGACATGGGCTGGCGCTCGGCCAACTCGGGAATGAAAAACGCTTCCTCCAAAGCGATGTAACGCATCGGTCTTCCTCTCTGTCGTCGCGGATGCTTTCGCCTTCGACTCTGCGCCACAGTTGCCTATTTGTGAAATCAATGTTTAGCATCGGATATATGCTTCTAACGCATATAGGGCGGGTCGATCTCAATCTGTTGCCGCCGCTGGTCGCCCTGCTGGAGGAACGCCACGTCTCGCGCGCGGCCGACCGGCTCGCGCTAAGCCAGCCCGCGATGAGCCGGGCGCTGCAGCGACTGCGCCGTCACTTCGGCGACGAACTTCTGGTGCGTGGACCCGACGGCTACTCGCTGACCCCACGCGCCGAGCGCATCCGCGCCCAGCTGGCGACGGTCGTCACAGGCGTGAACCAGCTGTTCGCCACCGAAACCTTCGACCCGGCCACCGCGGCCCAAGCGTTTCGTCTCGGTGTCAGCGACTACACCGTCTCGGCACTCGGACCCGCGCTGGTTCGCCAGATCATGGCAGAGTCCCCGAATTCGACGGTGATCTGTGAGCCCCTTGATGCGCGATCATTCGACAAGCTGGACGCCGGAACGGTCGACCTGGTGATCTATGGCCGCGCAGCACCCGACCGATACCGCACCCAACACCTTTTCACCGATCAGTTCGTCTGCGTGGTGGCCGCCGAGCACCCCCTCGCGCAGCGCAAGTCGGTGTCACTGACGCAATATCTGCAATGGCCGCATTTGAACATCGACATCGGTCAGCGTGGGGTAGACCGGGCGCTCGAGGCACACGACACCGCTCGCCGCATCGCCGTCGTCATGCCGTACCACGTGCTGGGGACGAGCATTTTGCCCGGCACCGACCTAGTGCTGACCGTCCCGGCTCGACTGGCCGCCCAGTTTGCCCACCCGGGCCGCACCCGCGTGCTCGACGCGCCCCGCGAGCTCGGCGATGTGCAGTTCCATGCGGTGTGGCACCCGCGGCTCGACGAGGATCCCTCGCACAGCTGGCTTCGCGGGATCGTCCGCACCGTCGCCGCGGCAACACCGCCACGCCGCCGGCGCGCGTCGAAGTCCAGCGCACAGACCTAAGACAAGTGCGCAGGCCCGGCTCTTTCGTGTCGCCGAGCGTGGGGGATAGGTATGCCCACACATCGAATTTCGTCCACAGCCCCCACGCTCGACGCACGAAAACCGGGCAATCGCAAAGAGTTAGCGCAGAGTTGGGCTTAAGTCGATTGCAGGGCCGGTCCGGGATTTGACAGGATCGGTGACATGGCCGATATCGACTTTTCGCTGTTGGACGTGCCCAGATCGGCACCGCCTGAAGATCCCGAGGCCTATTTGCGCACCGCGATCGCCTGGCACTTCGGCGAGGACACCGGTTCCACCTTCTGGTTGCGCACCGCCAAGACGCTGAACTTCGACCCGCTGACCGCCATCAAGACCTTCACGGACCTGCGCCTGTTTCCCAACCTGGTGAATGAACTGCGCAGTGTGCCGGTGGAGGATCTGATACCCCGCGGCTATGGTTCACCGCCTCCCGTGCCGCAGATATTCGAATCCGGTGGCACCACCGGAGCGCCGAAACGGACTGCGCAACTGCCGGATTGGATTGCACAGGTCGTCGAATGGCAGACCGAGGACTTCGCCACGGGCGGCTTTCTGCGCGGCCAGGGCTTCCTTTGCCTGATGCCCAGCGGCCCGCACGGCGTGGGCTACTTCTCGCGGTTGGTCTCCGAGCGGCTCGGCTCGGTGTTCCACCCGATCGACATCGACCCCCGTTGGGTCAAAAAGCTCGTCGCCCGCAACGCCGCCGCGGAGGTGTCGGCCTACCTCGACCACGTCATCGAGCAGGCGGTTTACATTCTGCAGACGCAGCACGTCGCGAATCTGCACACCACTCCGCCGCTGCTGGAGGCGATTGCCCGAAACGACCGCGTGGTGGACCTGGTCAACGACAAGATCCGTTACCTGTTGCTCAGCGGCGCTCATGTGGATATCGACACGCTCGACCTGCTCCGCGAGGTCTTTCCGGCCACGACGATCACCATGGCCTTCGGCAGCACCATGGTCCTCTCGCAAGGGGTCACCCGAATCGACGGCGACTCCTTCGTCTTCGACCCGCGCACGCCCTACGTCGTCTTCTGGGTGGTGGATCCCGACACCGGAGAACAAGTGCCCTACGGGCAGCTCGGTCAGGTGGAAATGAACCACATCAGCAAGGGCATGTTCATACCGAACAACCTGGAACGCGACATGGCGATCCGGATGCCCGGGCCCGCAGGGCAAGTCAGCGATTCGGTCAGCGCGGTGCGGCCTGTGGCCACCTTCGAGGGCGAGGCCGTCATCGAAGGGGTGTACTGAAGTGACCAGCCAAACACCAAGTATCACCGCGAATTTACTGCTAATCGACGCGCTCGGACCCAGCGGCGACTACCGGACCCGCAATCGCGAGATTGTCACGAGCACAGCCGGAGTGCCGGTCGCCGAGCTGAGCATGGTGCCGCCGTTGTATGTCTCGCGCACCATCGGTGCGCTACGCAAAGTTCGGCCATTGCCGGCCGAACGACGCGAGGCGGCACTGGCCGCTGCGGCCGACGCCTTCGGGAAAGCCGTCATCGCCGGGCTGGACTTCGACGCCTATGTCGAACTGGCCAGTAGGATTTCGGGGTTGCCGATATCGGTGACCCGGGCGGGGGCCCGCAGTGTTGCCGACGGCATCGCTGCAGCGTTTGATGCGGTACGTCCGGCTCGACCGGTCGGCGCAGTGCTCGACTGGCGCGAGGAAAGCACCCGCAACGGTCACGCGGTGTGGACACGGCGCGGCGAGGTGTTCGCGGTACACGCCGCGGGAAACGGCCCGGGTGTGCACGGCCTGTGGCCACAGGCGCTGGCATTGGGCTACCGGGTGGCGGTGCGGCCGTCACGGCGCGAGCCGCTTACCGCACACCGGCTGGTGAATGCCTTGCGCCAGGCGGGGTTTCGCGCCGAGGACGCGGTGTACCTACCCACCGACCATGGTGGAGCCGACGGGATCGTCCGGTTGGCCGACCTGGCCATGGTGTACGGGGGCCAGGACGTGGTGGACAAATACGCCGCCGATCCGGCGGTCCTGGTGAACGGTCCGGGTCGTACCAAGATCCTGATCACCGCCGACCGGGACTGGCGCGACTACATCGATATGATCGTCGACTCGATCGCCAACCTGGGCGGAATGGCGTGCGTCAACACCACCGCGGTGCTCTACGAGGGCGACCCGGCTCCGCTGGCCCAGGCGATCGCCGAGCGGTTGGCTACGATCCAGCCGCTGCCGACCGAGGACGAGCGAGCGCTGTTGCCCACCCAACCCGCCGACAAGGCAACCGCGCTGGCCGGTTATCTGGCGGTCAAGGCCGCGGGCACGACCCCGCTGCTCGGCGCCGATCAGGTCGTCGCCGCCCTGGGGGACGGGTACGCCGCGCTCCGCCCTGCCGTGCATCTCATGGCGGAGCCCGACGTCCACACGCTCAACATCGAGCTGCCCTTCCCGTGCGTGTGGGTGTCGCCCTGGTCACGAGGGTCGCGCGGCGCGGGCATCGAGCCGTTGCGGCGTTCATTGGTCGTCACCGCGATCACCGGCGACGAAGAGCTGATCGACGAGCTGCTCGCGGAGCCGACGGTCAGCAACGTTTACCTCGGCCACCACCCGACCTACTACGCAGCACCCGAAATCCCGCACGACGGATTCCTGGCGGACGCACTGATGCGCAACAAGGGGTTCGTCAGGGACTGACTGGGATTCGCGAGCCAAAGACCGCCGCCATCGCTGGCCGGTGGCGACGCAAATGCTCGGCTCCGGCATCGGACACGGAGACGAGTCCGCCGCCCGGTGCACTCTGCCGGGTGACAAAGCCCCGATCCTCGGCGGTCTCCCACACCGGCAATCGGGGGCAGGGTGTGCGCCACACGTCAAGCACATCGGCGTAGCGTCGCGGGTGCGGACCCATCCACTGCAGGAGGTCGAGCATCAGGGTTTCGACGGTGTCCGGCATAGCCGCCCCTTGGTCCCCCGGTCGGTCGAGTAGCACCGATATCACCGAGGGCCCGCGTGGGTAATCAGGGTCCACGATGTTCCGGAGTCGTGTAGCTGTAGGTTACGAATCAATGAGCGTTCGGCAGGCAGCGCGACACCAGGCATGCACTTCGGGATTGCGGCTGTGAAGGTGAACGTGATAGCACAGGCCATCAACAGGCTGGCCAACCCAGCACGGGAATCAGATCCCGACAAGTTGCGCAGCGCGGTTTCCGGCAAGACCGTGCTGGTGACCGGCGCGTCCTATGGAATCGGCGAGGCGACCGCTCGCAATTTGGCCGCGGCAGGAGCGACCGTGCTCGCGGTCGCTCGGTCGGCCGAACGCCTCGACGACCTGGCCGCATCGATAAACGCGGGCGGGGGACGAGCGATCGCCTACCCGACCGATCTCACCGACGAGGCCGCGGTCAGCGTGCTCACCAAGGAGATCACCGAGAACCACGGCCCGCTGGACATCGTCGTGAGCAACGCCGGCAAGTCGTTGCGCCGGTCCCTGCACCATCAGTACGACCGGCCGCATGATTTTCAACGCACCATCGACATCAACTACCTGGGTCCGATCTGGCTGCTGCTCGGGCTGCTGCCGGCCATGCGCGAAAACGGCCACGGGCACATCGTCAACGTGTCGAGCGTCGGCGTGCGCGTCGTTCCTGGCCCCCAGTGGGGCGCGTACCAGGCGTCCAAAGGGGCCTTCGATCGCTGGCTGCGCAGCGTGGGACCGGAACTGCACGCCGACGGTGTCGGCATCACGTCGGTCTACTTCGCGCTGGTCCGCACCCGGATGATCGAGCCCACGCCGCTTCTGGGGAGACTGCCGGGCATGCATCCCGATGAGGCCGCCGAAGCGATCGCCAAGGCCATCATCGAGCGGCCCCGCACCAACGAACCGCCGTGGGTGTGGCCGGCCGAACTGGCGTCGGTGCTGCTGGCCGGGCCCGCCGATCGGGCGGCGCGGCTATGGCACCGCCGGTACTTCGCCAACTCACCGGGCTCACGAGAGGTACGGCAGCGATGACGACCGGCGACGTGGCCGGCACGGCGGCCCGGGCGCTGTTGTACTCCGGACTGCTCGGTCCGCCCACCCCGGCCGCGGTGTTGCGCCTGGTCCGCGAGGTGGTCCGGGGTGGCACGAATCTTTACACCCTGCTCGCCGTTGCGGCGGCTCGCTGGCCGGACCGGACCGCGATGATCGACGACGACGGCGCGCTCAGTTATCGCGAGCTGCAGGCCAAGACCGAGTCGCTCGCTCGCGAGCTCTACAGCGACGGCCTTGGGACCAGCCATGCGGTGGGGATCATGTGCCGCAACGGACGCAACTTCGCTGCGGCGGTATTCGCGGCCGGCCTGGTGGGTACCGATGTCGTGCTGGTGAATACCGAGTTCCGCCGCGACGCGCTCGTCGGCGCGCTGTGTGGCCACCAGATCAGGACCATGTTCTGCGACAACGAGTTTGCGGAACGGATACGCGAATCCGATGAGTCAGTCCGGGTCATCGATCCGGCAACCGTAGCGACCCAACAAGGCCAGCCGCGGCCCAAGGTCGCGGCGTCGGGGCGCCTCGTGCTGCTTACCTCCGGCACGACGGGCGTACCCAGGGGCGTGCCGCGCGTACCACGAATCAGCTCGGGGCTCGGCGTCGGCGTGACGATCCTGGAGCGCACCCGACTCCGCGTCGGATCGCGAATCGCGGTGGCGGTCCCAATGTTTCACGGGCTGGGGCTCGGCATGCTGATGCTGACCGTGAGCCTGGGCGGCACGGTGCTGACCCATCGGCGCTTCGACGCGGAAGCCACGCTCGCGCAGGCGTCGTTGCAGCGCGCCGACGCCATGAGCGTGGTCCCGATCATGCTGGCGCGCATCCTGGACCTGCCCCGTCCGGTGCGGACGCGAAACCCGGTGCCGTCGTTGCAGGCGGTGCTATCCAGCGGTGACCGGCTCGAACCCAGTCTGGGGCGACGGTTCATGGATGCCTACGGAGACATCCTGTACAACGGTTACGGCTCCACCGAGGTCGGAATCGGCTCGCTGGCAACACCATCCGAGTTGCGGCGGGCGCCCGAAACGGTGGGGAGACCCGTCGCGGGATGCCCGGTACGCATCTTCGACAGAAACGGCAGACCCGTCGGGCCGCGAGTGACCGGACGCATCTTCGTCGGCGGTGAACTGGGGGCGGGCTACACCGGCGGCTCGATAAGTGGGGAAGCCAAGGCCGTGATCGACGGTTTCACCAGCACTGGTGACATGGGCTATCTCGACAACTACGGCCGGCTCTACATCGTTGGCCGCGAAGACGACATGATCGTCTCCGGCGGTGAGAACGTCTATCCGCGCGCGCTGGAAAACGCGCTCGCCGAACACCCCGGCGTCGCGGATAATGCGGTCATCGGGGTTCCCGACGAGCAGTTCGGCCATCGGCTGGCGGCGTTCATCGTGGCCAGGGCGGGGACCGGCATCGACGAGCTCTCGATACGAGAGTTCTTGAAGGGCAAGGTATCTCGTTTCGAGCAGCCCAGGGACATCCGCATCGTGGACAGCATTCCACGCAATCCGGCCGGCAAGGTGCTGCGCAAGGAGCTGTCCGGCTAGGCCGCCGACGATGCGGGCCGCGCGGCGGCCCTGAGGAGCGGGCTAATCAGACTTAGCCGGCCCGGAGGGCCACCGCCCTCGGGTGAAATCTTAGAGCGGAGTGGGTGCTTTCTTTGGGATAAATCTGACGAAGCACGAATTTCGGCGGCGAACGATAGTTATTTGTGCTGCTTCAGAAACCTGCCTGACGTCGCTGGCAAAGGCGCGACATGTTCCGGACGCGGCAAAAATGGCGGCGGGCCACGATGCATGGTTCGGCGCGACCTTCACGGCGCAGTGTGGCATGCACCCCAGCCGTTTCGAGCGGGGGTTTGATCATTGTGCTGAAGTGTTATTGGCGCGCCCATTAGCTACTGGCTTAAGTACCCTCTTGTGCCGGTGAACTTCCCCGACACGTTCCTCGGCTTACAATTCCGCCGTGTTCTCCGAGACGCGCTATGCGATAAGCGGGGACTTGAACGTCGCCTATCGCGCCTCGCGCGAAGGTTCTCGACATCGTGGTCATCCCGACCTGGTTCACTAACTGTGAGGTCGTTCCGGAGCTACCGTTCATTCAAGGCTGGGTCGAGGCGCTGGCATCGCTCGGTCGACTAATCTTCTTCGACCAGCCAGGCATGGGAGCCTCCGATCCCGTCACTTCGGGCACGCCGGCGACCGTGGAGCAATGGGCATTAGCCAGCCCAGACACGCCCCAAACAGCGTCACCGCGCCGCCACGTTGATGACGTTTGCTGACGAGCCAACGCTCGTGCCAGGTTTCGCTAGGTCGGCTGGGCAGTGTCTACGGCCGCCGGTATTCACCACCACTCCAAAGGGCCCGTTGGAGGCCGGTGAACCCCAGCACGGTCTGGGTGTCCGACCCCGGCGCCAGTTTCAGCATCCCGCCGTGGTGAAAGTCGACGTAGAGGCCGGCGGCTCGGCCTGGCGGCGACGGCCTGCGTGATCGTGCTGCTCATCAATTTGGCTACCACAGCCGCTGTACCTGGTGGCGCGTTCCTTAATCGCGCCCCGATTAGGCGGCGGAGGCATCACCACCGGCCTGTGGCGCTGTGTCGTCATACCGTCCGGCAATCGATGGCCGGCTGAGGTGGGGTTGAGGGGAGCGCGGTCACAGTGGTCGGCTCCGTGGTCGTGGGTGCAGATGGGGCGCCGGCCAGCGGCGCGCAGGGCGGAAGCAAAGAGTCGGCCAACAATTTCCGCAGCTGGGACTCGGCCTGATCCAGGGTGCCTCCCGGCAGCCCGGATTGAACCTGTGCCTTTCCGGGTGGGCGCAGATCCTGCAGTGTCACCAAGTGGCAGTCGAGGCGTCCCCCGGACTGGGCATAACTGATCAGGGATAGCTCGTTGCGGGTGTCGACACAGGCCACCAGGTACGGCTGGTACAGCGATATGCCCAACAGGCTGCCCTGATTTCCCTGCAGGACGGACACCTTGCCGTTGTATTCGGCGATGTAATAGTGGCTTTTGATGACGGCCCGCCCGATGGCCAGGCCCGCGGGCACCAGCAGCAGCACCAAACCGATAATGATGAACATCCGCCACCGCGACCGTCGTGGCCGATTCTCTGTCTCGGGTTGCGGCACAACGCGTTTGGCGGTCTCGTTGCGCGGGCTGATGGCCGAAGCCCGGCCAGGCGGTGTGGGCAGCGGGGCGGTGGCATGCGGCGTCATCGGGGGCCCCGGCGGGGCGGCGTGGCCCCCGACGCCGACGCCGGCGGCGGGCAGGGTGGCTTCGGGTGCCGACGGGGGCTGCTCGTCCACCAGGGTGGGGGCGGGTCTGGGCGTCGCCGGGGGCGCTTCGCTAAGCAAGGTGGGGCCAGGTGGTGCCGGCGGCGTGGTGATGGCGTCGTGGGCGGCCGTGGCTAACTCGACGGTGGTCGCATACCGCTGGTCGGGGTCTTTGGCCATCCCCCTGGCGATCACCGAGTCGAACCTCGCAGGCACGCTCGGTTGGGCGGTGGAGGGTTGCGGCGGCGGCTCCATTAGGTGCGCGGCGATTTGGCTTTCCATCGAGAAGCCGGGGAACGGGGGGGTTCCGGTCAGGCACTCATACAACACACATGCCAACGCGTAGATGTCTGAGCGGGCATCGACCTGGCCAGCTCGAAGCCGCTCCGGAGACATGTAGGGCCAGCCGCCGATGATGGCGCCTGTGCCGGTCAGCCCCGTCTGATCGGCGGCGCGGGCGATGCCGAAGTCGATTAGATACGCGAAATCATCCTCGTCGAGCAAAATGTTGGACGGCTTGACGTCGCGATGCACCAGGCCGATGCGATGGGCAGCCTGCAACGCCTTGGCCACCTGCTCGATAATCCGCACTGCCCGCCCCGGCTCCAACGGACCGTCGGCTAGCACTTCTTGCAGATCGCGGCCCTCGATGAGCCGCATGTCCACATACAGCCGTCCGTCGATTTCGCCGTAGTTGTGGATGGGAATGATGTGCGGATTCTTCAGCGCCGCGGCCGCGTCCGCTTCCCGGCGAAACCGCTGTACGAACATGCTGTCATTGGCCAGGTTCGGCGGGAGCAGTTTGATCGCCACCTCGCGGTTGTTGGCCGCAGTGTCGTAGGCCCGCCACACCTCGCCCATGCCGCCCGCGCCGATCATCTCGATCAACCGGTAGCGACCGAACGGCGTGCCCTCCACCGGCTCACCATACGCAGCCAGCCGGTTCACCGACAGGCAAACCGGCTACCGCCGTTACTATTTCCGGGCGCTCCTCGACTCCATTAGCCACCCACTCGCGCCGCCCGATACAGCGGGCTCAAGCAGCGCCAGCTTCGGTTCCGCAGGTTCGAATTCTGCCGGGGGCACTAGCTCCGCCGCAGCTCAGGGCATGTTTTTGGGGTCAGCTATCAGCCGCGTGCTTTCTCCGAGCATTGTTGCTGACGCAGGTCAGACTGGTGGGCCGGGAGTACGACTCGGACAATGAGACGCACCCGGTGCGACCCGATACGGTGCTGCCCGATGAGCCGGGGCGTCTGGGCTAACAGGCTTTCCGCGAAACCGGTTGCGGCGCGGGCTCGTCGGGCCTGGTTTTCCTCCGCCGATCCAAATCGTTTTGGGTGAACACGATTCATGCAGTCGCCAATCTCTTCAGCAAGATTGCTCGACCCGCGCTGGCGCACTCGGCGTTTGCGTCGTGGTCGGCAGCGCAACCACCTTAATGCTCCGACCGTTACGCGCGCGAACCGTGGCATTCCTGGCACGCAAATCTCGTGCGGCGTCAGTGTTGGCGCGGCGGCAGTCCTTACACCGGTAGCCACGGCGATAGCACGCGGTGGTGCCGTGGTCGGATGCCTCGTTCGCCATAACGCGAGTATTACCAAACGTCAAGGCAGCCAGGCATATTGCGCCCGCACACGTTGACGGGTCGAAGCGCCGGGAGCCAAATATGCTGTAGCCTCGTACGTTTCGGCTTAGGCGGCGAACGTTCGACCGTTGCGGGATGATGCGGCGGTATGACACCAGGAGCGCGCTACATCCCGAAGTGCCACGCAAGTCTAGGATGGTCGAACAGCCAAAAACGAGGTTTGCTGCGTCGGTGCCGCGGAACCGCGCGGGCTACACGAGTCCATCCTGGCCGATTACACCGCATGGTAGCCTGCACGAACCGAGTTTCAGCCTGGCGTAGGGAACATGGCTAACCAGAGAAGCGGGTGGACAACCTTCGCGGGATACGTGCTGCTTGTTGTCCTTGTCGGTGGCGGGCTTTTGGTGTCTATCCTCACCGGCATGCCCGGGCGGCTCGTCGGGGTTCTGGAAGTACTGGTGATTGCCGCGCTGATCTTTCTCTACGCGGGTTATTGGAAGTACATACGGCCCCATTTCGCACGTAACAAGAACACCGGAGATATCCCCCCAGGGAGCCCAATGTCTTGAGCCCGGCGCGCCGATGCGGGCCGAATCCCACCGACCGAATACGAAGCCAACTGTTACGCGACAAACACAGCCGAACATCCGGTTGCACACCAGTAACCAGGTCCGCATCGAACCCGGGGTGGTTCAACTTGGCGCGACCGACTCTCACGATGAAGTCCACCCCACACCGACGACGACGAACCACCATTCCGATGAATGATGCGCCTAGTTGTCCTCGTCTGACATCGGCGTCATCATGCCGATGGTCTTGTTCAACCACTTCGGTGCCAGCACCGAGATCGCGGTGGCTCCTCCCGTGGCGCCCAACACGCCCGTCCAGGCGACCGGCCCCAGCGGTGTGCACCCGAAAAAGTTGCTGATAACCGGGGTCTGAACGATGCCGATCAAGACGCCTGCGCTGCCCAGGGCGGTCGCCACGACCAGCGGGCTATGCGTGCGCGTGAGCAGTGTTTGCGCCAGCTGTGTCGTCACTAAAGCGGTCAAACCCATTGTCGCCGTGCGGCGTTCGGTACCGGGCGTCCACCGCCCGATGGCCCAGGCCGCCGTCGCGCCAGCGGCCGTGACAACGCCGCGGTTGACGATTTGGCGCATCAGCGGTGCGTCGAGCGAGGGCGTGGGCCCGGTCAATACCTCGCGCTGGTGTGCCCGACGCGCCTGTTCGGCCTCCTCTTCCGTTTGATACTCGTCCGCGTCGGGTTCCTCGTACTGCGAGGTGACGGCTACCGCAAGCGCGGGGAACATGTCGGTGAGCAGGTTGACCAACAGCAGTTGGCGGGTTCCCACCGGCGCCCGTCCAGATCCGAGCGCCGTCCCAATGATGGTGAACAGCACCTCGCCGACATTGCCGCCGACCAGAATCGTCACCGCATCCCGAACGCCGGCCCACATACTGCGGCCCTCGACCAGCGCGTCGAGCAGCACGCCCAAGTCATCGTCGGTCAATACGATGTCGGCGGCGCCACGGGCGGCGGACGAACCGCGACCGCTCACCCCGATGCCCACGTCGGCCATCCGGATGGCGGCGGCATCGTTGGCACCGTCACCGACCATCGCGGTCACTCGCCCGGAGCGCTGCAGGGCCGCCACGATCTGCACCTTTTGTTCCGGGCTGACACGCGCGAAAACCTGAACACTGGCAACGAGTTTGGCGCACGCGTCCTCGTCGAGGCCGACAAGTTCGGCGCCGGTCACCACCCGCGCATCCGCGGGCAGGCCCAACTGGCGGGCGATCGCCCGAGCGGTGACCGGGTGGTCGCCGGTGATCAGCACCACGTTGCGCTCGGCGTCCACCAGCGCCTCGATCAGCGGGCGCGACGACGGCCGCGCGGTGTCCGCCAATCCGACGTAGCCGATCAGCTCGAGGTCATGCGCGGCGGCGTCGACGGCATCGGCATCGGTGTCCTCATCGTCTTTGGTGTCGTGGTCCCAGGTGCGCTGTGCCACCGCCAGCACCCGCAGACCTCGCTCGGCGAGGCTGTGCACCAACGACTCGGCGTGCCCGGGGTCGGCGTCGGGGTCGGCGAACCGGCAGCGCGGCAGAATCTGTTCCGGAGCACCCTTCAGCATCAGCATCGGCGACCCATTGGACTTGCCCGTCGTGCCTATCGCGGCGGCGTAGCCGCGGCTGGACTCGAACGGTACCTCCGCGATGAGCGTCCACTCCGAATCGCCTTGACCGTTAACCAAACTCGCCGCTGCGGTGAGGATGGCCTCGTCGGTGGCGTGCGCGTGGCCCTGCCCATCGTGGGGCTGGGTGGACGCGCGCGCGGCGTCCCGCAGCACCTTGGCGGAGTGCGGATCTTTGAGGTCGGGAAACTCATCGTGTGGCTTGGCGGTGCCGGATACCGCGCACACGACGCGCAGCCGGTTCTCGGTGAGCGTGCCGGTCTTGTCGAAACAAATGGTGTCGACGCGGCCCAGGGCCTCGATGGTGCGGGGAGCGCGGACCAACGCTCCGCGGGCCGTCAACCGCTGGGCGGCCGAAAGCTGAGACAGGGTGGCCACCAGCGGCAGGCCCTCGGGGACCGCGGCCACCGCGATTGCGACGCCGTCGGCGACCGCTTGGCGCAGGGATGCGCGGCGCAGCAACGCCAAACCGGTTACCGCGGCGCCACCGGCCAGCGTCATCGGAAGGACCTTGCTGGTCAGCTCGCGCAACCGGGCCTGTACCCCGGCCGATGTTTCGACGTCGGCGACCGCCGAGATCGCGCGTTGCGCGGCGGTGCCGACCCCGGTCGCGACGACGATCGCGCGGGCCCGACCGGCCACGATTGCGCTGCCCTCGAACAGCATGCTGGCCCGGTCGGCGTCGTTGACGGCGACGGGCTCCTCCTGCTTGTCCACCGGCAACGACTCACCGGTCAGGAGGGACTCGTCGACCTCGAGGTCTTCGGCCACCAATATGCGGGCATCGGCCGGCACTACCTCCGGGGCAGCCAGGTCGATGACATCGCCCGGCCGCAGCGACTTGGCGGACACCGTGACCGTACGCGTGGCATGCTGGGCCGCCTCCAACCGGCGGCGCGTCGTCGCTACCGCCGGGACAACGACTCGGCGCACCAGCTGGTCCTGCTCGGCGAACAGCTCGGCGGCGGCCGCCTCGGCCCGCAACCGTTGCGCCCCACCGGTAATCGCGTTGACGGTCATGACGCCCGCGACCAGCAGCGCGTCGATGTTGCTGCCGACGATTGCCGACGCCGCCGCCCCGACGGCCAGGATGGGCGTCAGCGGATCGGCGAGCTCATGGCGGGTCGCGGCCGCCAGCTTCACCAGATTGGATGCGGGTTTCCGCAGGGGCGACAGCGGCGCGCTGTAAAACAGGTCGTCGACACGGCGGCGCCAGTCCGGGGTTCCGGACTCCACGGCCAACGGTCGCGCGCCGCCGGCCAGGCGGGAGTACACGATCTCGGGGTCCAGGGCATGCCACGCGGTCAGCGGTTGCGGGGTGGGATCCGGCAGCCGCAGCACCCTGTTGGCCGAGAAGGCGCCGGCCACCAACGCGGTCGCCGCGGCCGCGTTGACGGGGCTGAAGAAGCGCCGGAAGGTAAATGGGCTGGAGGCCTTGTTGGCGGGCTCACCGGTGACCAGCAGCAGCCCGGCCAGGGTGGTGCCACCCTGGGCAAGGCGCACCGAGGATTCGCTGGCCGACCGGGCGACCGGTAGCGCGGACAGGATCCGGACCGCCGCGGCCAGATCGGTGCCGGTGATGATGTCCGCGGTCCATGGCGTGGCCGCCCGGGGATCATCGAGAGCGACCCCGATGTCGGCGATGGCCAGGGCGGCCAACGTGTCGGTCGATGCGAAGTCCCGGTGCAGGGCGGTGATCAGCAGCACCGGTCCGCGATCCGTACGCAGCTCACGTACCACGTTCAGCAGGGGCGTACCGGGCGGATGCGTCGCGCCGACGCTGGCGGAGAGATCTTCGGTGCCCGCCACATGGCGCAACACCACCCGGGCTCCGGTTCGGTGCGCGGTCTGCAGCAGCGGGATGGCAAAGGGGTCGACCTCCCATCCGACGTCGACACTGCCGACGCACTGGCCGTCGACAATCAGGTCCGCGTGTTCGAGGCCCTGCGCGGGCGTCGCCGACGGCCCTTGCGAGGGAACCCATCTCAGGCGCGCGCCGGTGGCCGGCAACTCATCGGGGTCCGGCTCGGGTGCCTCCTCCCCGTGCAGCAGCGCGTCGGCAACCTCATAAACACGGTCGTCGTCCCATCCGGGCGCATCCCCCTGCGCACGCAACACGGCGCGATGGTCACCGCGTAGCGCGGCGCCGTCGATGACGACCACCTTTACCCGATCCATGCGGCGCAGGGCGCCCGGGTCGAGGACCAGCTGTCCGGCGTTGGCGAGCCCGCGACCCAGTATCGCCGCGAACGCCTGCCGGCCCATGTGTGCCGCTCTTGGCACCCCGGCCAGGATCGCGCCGGCCGCGTCTTCGGTGCCGCCGCCGGCCAGCAACGCGCTCGCGGCGGCAATCAACGAACCGTTCGCCGCGGAATCGACATAGCTCTCCACCGGCCCCTTCATCGAGCCTTTCGCGGTGTCGATTGCGGCGTCGATCGATCCGCCGACCACGACGTGCGAAGCCTCACCCGCCGCCGCGGCTGCCCAATTGTGCCGCGGCGCATACGATTTCGCCCCGGCTGACGAGATCACGGGGACCACCGGCGCTTGCGGCCGCTTGGGCGAGGCCAGCGCGGGCTCGCGGTCCCGCCACACGCGTCGGTGAGCCGTTGCCTCGGAGAGTTGCAGGCCACGTTGCGCCAGATCCAGCAGCGGCGTGCCGATCGCTTGCGTCAGCCCGTTCGCCGCCGCCGTCGTAGCGCTGAGCGCGATGTCGGCGCCCACTCGACCCAGTCGCGACTCCAGCAGTGACACCATGCGCGGTTGATGATTGATGAGAGCGGCCGCGGCCCGGGTGGTCTGCGGTGCGGCGGGCAGCCGGCTGACCCAGCCGGTGACTGCGCCACCCATCGCGACCAGATCCATTGCCGCCGCGGTTAGCGGCACCAGAATCGCCAACGGGTTGCCCGGGTCGGCGAATGGCGCGGAAAGTGGTGCCGACCCCGACCCCGCCAGGGTTAGGTCGGCGGCCACCGCGCCGACCACGTCACGCACCTCGTCCAAGACGACGTCGCTGTCCGCATCCTCTTCGAGCTGAACGACCAGCCTGCCCAACGAGCCTTCGACGTGGGCCTCGGCCACGCCCGGAATCCTGCGAACCGGCTCCTCTACTACCGCCGCATGTTCGTGCCAGCGCGGAAACGGCAGCAGCGGATCGAGGTCGAGGTGCACCCGACGGCCGCTTTGCCAGCGCACCGGCGGCTCGGGGTGGTCCGCGGCGCCGCTGATGGATTTGACGGAAGTGCCGAACACTCGGCCCGTCGACTGCGTTACCGATTGCATGACCGGGCCGGCCAACTCCACCATCGGGCTGGCCAGCATCTGCACCGTGCCCGCGGCCCCGGCCGCGGCGTTCACGCCCGCGCGCACCGCTTGTGTCGCCGCGCCGGTCAAGCCGTCGGCCAGACTGCCCACCAGGCCGCCGCCCGGAACCTTCATTCCGTCACCCTTCACAAACGAATACGCGCCTTATCCTGCTGGCGTCTTACCCACATGTCTACCGACATGCCCCAGGGAATGACCTACCGGCTTGGCGGTAAACCGAATGCAGCAAACAGCGCCGGATCGAGGAAGACGGTGAGGGCAGCGATCCCGGTGACCCCCGCGGTAATCACGTGAATGGAATGGGCCCGCATGACCTGGTCGGCGGTGCGCCGGTACTCGGCGACGGCGGGTTGCCCGTTGGCGGCCGTCGGGATCAACACCACGTCGCCGGCCTTGGCGAAGGCGCGCGCCGCAAGGAACCGCGTGACGGCGTCGCGGCCGGTGAACCACACCGGCATCGGCGGCATTTCCAGTTTGACGTCGGCCTGCAGCAGCTCGGTCAGGGCGGCCATGTCCGCGTTTTCGAATGCCGCGCAATAGCGGTCCAGCAATTCACGGCGCTCGGCCGGATAATCACGGCCGGGCTCACCCACGCTTTCCTCGGTGGGGGAGACCTCGGCGAGACGGGCGCGGGCGCGCTGCAGCGAGCTGTTGACCGCGGCGGGCGTGGTTTCCAGCAGCTCGGCGACCTCGGCGGCGCTGAACTGCACGACGTCACGCAAAATCAACACGGCTCGCTGCCGCACCGGAAGCTCCTGCAGCGCCGTCATCACGGCCAGCCGGATGCTTTGCCTTGCGGCGACGGCAGTTTCGGGGGTCTCGAACACCCATGTGTCGGGGATCGGCTCAAGCCACGCGTGGGCGCTGCCGTCGTCGTCGAGGCTGGTGTTCGGGTCGATCGAGCCCTCACCCAGCCCGGCCGGCAGCACGCGGCGGGCGCGGTTCTCCAGCGCGCGCAGGCAGGCCGTCGTCGCGATCCGGTACAGCCAGGTGCGCAACGCGGCGCGTTCTTCGAACGCGTCGTACCCGCGCCAGGCGCGCAGGTAGGTCTCCTGGACAAGGTCCTCGGCGTCATGCACCGAGCCGAGCATCCGGTAGCAGTGCGCGATCAGTTCGGGCCGAAACGGTGCCGCCCGCTCCATGAACTCGTCCGAATTAGAACCCACATCCATATAGATACGCCCGCCGCCCCGAATTCATCGGTTGACCTCGGCACCGATGAATCGCCGCGCCGCGACGTATCTGCATTGGTGACGGCTCTAGGAACATCGAAGCAACATCGAGGCAACATCGAAGGGAGTACGACCGTGAACGAGAACCCGCAAAACCAGGCCGACCACCTCGTCGGAACAACGGCGATAGTGACCGGGGCGAGCCGCGGATTCGGCCGCGCCATCGCGGCGGCGCTGTCGGCGGCCGGGGCCCATGTCGTTGGTGTCGCGCGCACCCCCGATCATCTCGATGAGGTACGCCAAGTGCTGGGCGACACCTTCACTCCGGTGACCGCGGACGCCGCCGATCCGGCGACGGCCAGCCGGCTGCTCGACGAGTATCAACCGCATACCTTGGTGTTGTGCGCCGGGATAGCCCCACAGCTGAGCCCGCTTGGCGAGCAGACCTGGGAGAGCTTCAGCAGGAACTGGCACGTGGATGTCGCGCAGGCATTTCACTGGACCCGCTATGCGCTGCGGCGCCCGCTGCCGCCGGGCAGCACGGTGATAGCGATATCCAGCGGCGCCGCGGTCAAGGGATCGCCGTTAAGCGGCGGCTATGCGGGGGCGAAGGCCACCGTCAGGTTCATCGCCAGTTACGCGGCTGCCGAGTCGCAACGGGCCGGGCTGGGGATCGACTTCGTGTCCGTGCTGCCGCAGCTGACCCCGGCCACCGAACTGGGTGCCAAGGCCGTGGCCGCCTACGCCGAGCTGCAAGGTGTGGACGTCGACACGTTCCTGCGGTCGTCGGGACCCGCGCTCAGCGCGGATCAAGTCGGCAAGTCGGTATTGGAGATAGCCAGCGGTGTGCGTCGGGATAACGGAGCGTACCTGCTCACCGCGGCAGGCCTGTCGCCACTGCCCTGAAGCCCTGCCACTATGAGAGCGAAACCGAAAGGCGGACAACGCAAATGAACACACCATCGATCGTGTCGGCCGAGGAGTGGGCGGAAGCGCAGCAGCAATTGCTGGTCAAGGAGAAGGAACTGACCCGGGCCCGTGACCAGCTGGCCGCCCTGCGCCGGCGGATGCCATGGGTGGAGGTGGACACACGGTACGAGTTCGAGGGGCCCGAAGGCAAGGTGGACCTGCTCGGGCTCTTCGATGGCCGGCGTCAGCTGATCGTCTACCGCGCCTTCTTCGAGCCCGGCGTGCATGGCTGGCCGGACCACGCCTGCCCGGGCTGCTCCATGATTGCCGACCACATCGGCCACCTGGCCCACCTGAACGCCCGCGACACCACCCTGGTGTTCGCCTCGCGCGCCCCGCAGGCCGACATCGAGCGCCTGAAGGCGCGGATGGGCTGGCGGATGCCGTGGTACACGATCACCGACGGCAGCGGGAATTCTTGGGACGCCGACTTCGGTGTTGACGAATGGCACGGCACCAACGCGTTCATCCACAACGGCTCGCGTGTCTTCCGCACCTACTTCGTCAACAACCGCGGCGACGAGGCGCTGGGGACCACGTGGAGCTTTCTCGACATGACGGCGCTAGGGCGCCAGGAGAACTGGGAGGACTCGCCGCAGGGCTACCCGCAGACGGCGCCCTATGAGTGGTGGGCCTGGCACGACGCGTACGGCGAGCACGTGCCGTCGCGTTGGTTCGGTGAGCCCGACCCGGACGATCCCAACGACCAGCGGCCACCGCACAGCTAAGAGGTTTACCCGTCGCCGGCCGAGTCTCCGGGCGAGTCTCCGGCCGATACTGCGGTGCTCCACGTGCCCGGGATCATCGGTCGTCGCCAGCAACACCGCGTGGGTGGCGTGGTTGACGGCCAGCTCGGCCAGGGTCGGCATCGCGGCCAGGGCGGAGGTGTAGGCGGTGGCCGCGGTCTGCTGCCGGACCGCCGTCGCCGCGCCGTCGGCGGAGGCTTGTGTCAGCCACGCCAGATACGGGGCATGGGCGTCGACGTAGGCCTCAGCCGCCGGGCCTTCCCACGCCCCGGCCTGCACGCCCGCCAGCAGCGCGGCCAGCTCCTCGGTTGTCTCGGTGTACACGGTGCTCAGCGAGGTCCACGATTCGGCCGCGGCCAGCAGCGGACCGGGCCCCGGCCCGCTGCTCAGCAGAGTCGAATGCACCTCCGGTGGCGAAGCCATCCAGATGGGGGCGGTCACGCGCTGGAAAAGACATGCGGAGTCATGAGGGGCCAGCTCTCTCCGGGGTACACCGCCCCGGGCTAGCAGGACGCGATGACGCGAGTCTCCTGGCTCTCGGATCGCCGCTCGCCTCGCCTTCCAGCCCTTCCAGCTAAGTGGGCCGTGGCTATGTGAGGGTCGCTCCCCGATTACAGTGGCGGGACCGCGCCGGTTTTGCACCGGCTTCCTGCATCGTCATTGCCTTACGGACGATATTGTCGCAGCCCGACCGCGGCATGGGTCAGCACTTGCGAGAATCGAGCAAACCGGGTGGCAGGGGCTTTCAGCACGGCGGACGCGGTTTGACAGCGCGGTTGATTACATGAATACGCGGTAGCCGTCGAACGACGGCTACCGGCGTTCGAGCCGGGAAACCCGGTCTACAAAATTCGGTGGTTTGCCCTGCCGACCTGGTACCCGGCTGGGAAGGACTTCTCGATGACCTGTAGGTGGTGGTCAACTCGGGATTCGAGTTCGAGGACCACGCAGCTATCGCCGAAGGCTTTCGATTCGAGAACTATGTACCGCTGACCACAATCGGTGATCGGGTCGCCCGAGTGCAAGTTCTCGACCGGCACCGTCTCCGGCGTTCCATCTGACTCCATCCTGACACGTTAGGTCAATTCCGCACGTGAGGGAATAGAACGCTAGCCTGTGTCGCCGTGTCGCTGCTTGAAGAACACGCTGACGTGAGAGATCAGCCCCTCGTCGTTCTGCTCGAACAGTAGGCATTCCGGCCATGCGGCCGGCGTGCCGTCGATCTCAAAGGATTCGGTCAGCTCGACAAACGAGACCCGGCGGTCGACGTGCGAGACCCGCGTGACGTGCAGCCGGTGGCCCTGGAGTGTGGTGAGAATTTTGCGCAGGTAGGCGAGGTAGTGGGCCTTGCCCTCGATGCGGTCGCAGAACGGCCCCTCTCGGGTCAGGCCCTCGTCGGCGATGGTGGTGGCCAAGCCGTCCCAGTCGTGGGCAGCGAGGAACTCCAGGTAGCGCTCGACCATGCTTCCCGGGCTTCCTCGGGCTTCCCGGGCCTCCCGACTGCACCTGCACGGAAATCACAGTAGGACAACTCAAAGGACGAAGAAACAGGCAAGATGATGCGGTGACCGGTCCCAGCACACCGCAGTCGCCGACCGAGGTGCCGACCTGCTATTGGCACCCCAATCGCACGACGCAGCTTCGCTGCACCCGCTGCGACCGGCCCATCTGCCCGGACTGCATGCGCACCGCCGCCGTCGGTCAGCACTGCCTGGAGTGCGTCCGGGCGGGTGCCCGGAGCGTCCGGCAGCCGCGGACGCAGTTTGGCGGGCGGGAGCGGTCGACCACGCCGGTGGTCACGTATGCGCTGATCGCGATCAACGTGCTGACCTTCGTCCTGCAGATGGCGGTTAGGGACTTGGAAAGGCAGCTCGCCCTGTGGCCGCCGGCCGTCGCCGACGGCCAGCTGTACCGCCTGGTGACCGCGGCGTTCTTGCACTACGGGCCGACCCATCTGCTGCTGAACATGTGGGCGCTGTACGTGGTGGGTCCACCGCTGGAGATGTGGCTGGGCCGGCTGCGGTTCGGCGCGCTGTATGCGTTGAGTGGGCTGGGTGGGTCGGTGCTGGTCTACCTGCTGGCGCCGCTGAACACGGCGACGGCGGGCGCATCGGGTGCGGTGTTCGGCCTGTTCGGCGCGACATTCGTGGTGGCAAAGCGGCTCAACCTCGACTTCCGCTGGGTTGTCGCGGTCATTGTGATCAACCTGGTCTTCACCTTCGTCGTTCCGGCGGTCAGTTCGCAGCTGATCAGCTGGCAGGCGCACGTGGGCGGGCTGGTCACCGGCGGGTTGGTCGCCGCGGCCTACGTCTACCCGCCGAGGAACGCTCGGAACCTGATCCAATCCGCGGTGACGATCGGCGTCTTGGTTGTGTTCGCCGCGCTGATCTGGTGGCGCACGGGCGTTCTGCTCGCCGAGTTCGGCGGCTACATCAACCTGGGCTGACAAACCGGAGCTAGTTTGTCACCTATGAGCTGGTGGATCGCGCACGCCGAACGGACGCTGACCGAAGACGTACCCGCGCCCCCGGACCGGGTGCGCGATTTCTATGTGGACCTCGACAACATCAAACTCGTGCACCCCCTGATAGTGTCCGTGCAAACGACGTCCCGCACCGAAACCCCGGACGGCTACCGGCAGAGCTATCGCGTGGTGGACCGAATTCCGCTGGGGCCGTTCACTATAAAGATCACCTATCAGGCGCGGCTGGATGTCCCGGCGGACGGTGACATTTTGACCGAGGCGGATCAGTCCCCCGGGGTGCGGTTACGTGGGACAGTCAGTTTCGTGGCGATCGACGCGGGCACCCGTGTCACCGAGCGAATAAAGTTTGCGGCGCCCCGGCCGCTGGCCGCGATGACGACGCGCGAGGCGGTCAAGGCGCACATCGAGATGCTGGCCGGCATCCGCCGCCATTTCGAATCCGCCTGAAATCACTTGGATAGCGTCGAGCGCGCGAAGCAGCGGCGGGTTGCTTAGACGCCGGCGAAATCGATGATTCCGCGAATGTTGCGCCCTTCGCGCAGGTCCGCGAACGCCTCGTTGATCTGGTCGAGCTGGTAGTGGCGGGTGACCAACTCGTCCAGTTTCAATGCGCCTGCCTGATACAACGACAGCAGCATCGGCACGCTCGTGCGCGGATTCATCCCGCCGTAGAGAGCTCCCCTGAGTTGTTTGGCCGACAGCACCATCTCTTGCAGAACCAACGGAACCGGCGGCTCAGTGAACGGTGTGATGCCGGTGAGCACGCATATCCCGCCTTTCCGAAGCAGGGTCATCGCCAACGGGATCAAGTCCACGCGCACAACTCCGGGCGTGACGACGACTCGGTCGGCCATTACGCCGGCGGTGATCTCTCTGACCAAAGGTATCGCTTCCTCGGCGGAGGCAGCGGTGTGCGTGGCACCGAAGATCTTGGCCGAATCCCGCTTGGACTCAACAGGGTCCACCCCGACGACATAGGTTGCGCCGACGGCCCGAGCTCCTTGCAGGGCGTTCATCCCGACACCACCGGTGCCGATGACTACCACGGTGTCGCCGGGTTCGGTGCCTGCCGACACCGTCGCGGAGCCCCAGCCGGTGCTGACACCACACGACACGAGTGAGGCGGCATGGAAAGGGATCGTGTCGTCGATCTTGATGACGGACCTTTCCGATAGCACCGCATATTCGGCGAACGTGCCGAGTTGGCCATAAGCCAAAAGGTTTTCGTCGCCGAGATGGCGGCGGCACGTTCCGTCGGTGGGCATCTCCCTCACGAACAGGCTCGCGCCGACATCGCAGATGTAGCTGTGGCCGTTCACGCAAAACCGACAATTGCCGCACGCGGGAATGAACGAGAGCGCTACGTGGTCCCCCGGCCGCACCGTCGTCACGCCCGGCCCGACTTCTGCGACGACACCGGCACCCTCGTGACCACCGAGCAGCGGGAACCAGTCTGGCGCGGGCTGACCGCTTGCGGCCAACACCTCGGGGGTCGGCACCACGTCGCCGGTAACCACATGGTCATCGGAGTGGCAAACGCCCGCGACCGCCATCCGCACCAGGACTTCACCGCTGCGTGGCGGGTCGAGAACAACGTCGCGGATCTCCCAGTCCTCGCCGACCCCGCGCAGCACGGCGGCACGACACTTCATTGCAACCTCCTAAACAGTGCTCTAGCCCGGCTCAACTTTCGGCCAGCCGCGTGGCGGCTAGTTCGCGAAGCTCACCGGCCTTGATCTTGGCATTGCCCGTCAGTGCCACTTCGCCCTCACAAAAGAACAGCACATGGCGTGGCACCTTATAACTCGCCAATCGTTGCCGCAGGAAGGCCAGAAGCTGCTTGGCGTCCAGGATCACGTCATCGTGCGGCACCACGCAGGACACAACGACCTCCCCGAGCGTTTGGTGCGGAACGCCGACGGTCTGTGCCACCTTTACGCCGGAATGGGCGATTAGGGCTTCATCGACCTCGCGTGGCGAGACATTGGCACCGCCGGTCTTGATGATGTCGGTGAGCCTGCCTTGCCAATAGAGTCGGCCGGCGTCGTCGAGATAGCCACCGTCGCCGGTTGGGAAGAACCCCTCGGCGTCGAGTGTCTCGTCAAGTGGAGTGCCGATATAGCCGAGCATGAGCGTGGGCCCCTTGACGCTGATCTCGCCCGCCTCGCCGCGCGACACGATGCCGCCGGTAAGCGGATCGGTGATCTTGAGCGTCACACCGGGCAGCGCCACTCCGAAGCTGTCCGCATGGACTTCGGGTGGGGCGTTGGCGGGGTAACCCGTTGTAATCGTGAATGTTTCGGTATTGCCGTAGGCGTGGCCCGGCTCATACCACTCGCCTGAAACCGTGGGATGGTGGGCGATCGGGGTCTTGAAATCCGCGAATCTCACACTGCTCAGATCCACCTGGCCCCAGTTGGGTGCGCTTTCCAACTGGGTCCACTGGTGGGGCCAGGCGAATGGGAAGTTCACCCGTTCGGCCTGCATTAGCTCCAGCGCCTCGGCGGCGTCGAACGTCGATTGCAGGACCAGGGCCCCGCCGCTGGCCAGCGTCGAGCCGAGCACCATTGTGAAATTGCCCGACCAGAAGAATCCGTTTGCGGTCCAGCCGCGAACATGGTCGGCTGGGCTGAACCCGTACATGCGCCGGAAGCGCCACAACTGGATGCACACCCCGCGATGCGCGCTGAGAACGCCTTTCGGCTTGCTCGTGGAGCCAGAAGAGAAGAACAGTACCGCGGCATCGCTCGGCAGCACCTGGGCGGCAGTCGCCTCGACCAGCTCACGGGGCTCCTCGTGACCGGACGCCAAAAACTCATCCCACGCTTCGATACCCGACTCGGGCTCGCCCACCAGCGCGAGCCGGCGCAAAAACGGGTACTTCGCCGATTCCAGCGCCCCTGGACGCCCTGACGGCAATGTGCCGATCGCCGGTTCCAGCTCGGCCAGGATGGCGGCGAAATCCTTCAACAGCACCCTGCGTTCGAACAGCAGCACCGAAACGGCGGAGGCCCGTATCAGGTAGTCCAATTCGGACGGCGTGGAGAATGTGCTGAGGGTGACCGCCACCCCGCCGGCCAGCGATGTACCGAACACCGCGGCAAGCCATTCCGGCCGGTTCGTCATCAAAACGCCGACGCGAGAGTCCTTGCCAAGGCCGCACCCGCGCAACGCGCGCGCGACCTCGATCGCACGTTCCCAGAGCTCCGCATACGACCACCGCGTGACAGCATCGGCGGTGCGCCACACCAGCGCTTCGCGCCGGCCGTACATTTGCGTCACTTCGCGCAGGAAGCCCGGCATCGTGAGCGACCCCAGCCCGGGCTCATCTGATAGCGGTGGCCCGGATACGATGGAAGGGCCTACGGAAAAGGCCTGTGCTGCTTGTGAATCCGCCTCGTCGACCATGGCTACAACGGCAGTTCGACCTCGGCTGTGCAGCCCACCAGCATTTCTCCGTTCTGGTTGGTCAGGCGCAGCTTTACCTGTACGAGGGGCACACCCCAGGTCGACTCCGGTTGCTTGTCGACGATCTCGGCATCGAAGTAGGTCACATCGCCCTCGAAGGCGGGTGTGCGGAAGTCGGCTTTGGAATGGCGCACCATGCCGTCGTGGCCGGCCCAATACGCGAGATAGTCGGTGCACCATGCGCCCATCGTGGCGCCATAGCCATAGGCGCGCGCCATGCCGACTTCGCTGGCCCGTTCGGCGTCGATATGGCCGCGCGACGGGCCGACGTAGAGCCCGTCACGCTTGCGCGGGTCGATCTTCGCGTCTTCTTCGTCGAAGGCGAAGTCCTTGCCCCAGCCCGGATCCTGATAGACCCACGGATCGTCGATACCGGGCGGCGCCACCCATCCGAAGGTGCCCCAAATATTGAACAGGAACGCCCGGTATTCCGTGGTGAAGCTGGCGATGCAGTGCGGGCCGATGACGCGACGAGGCAGCGTTTCGCCAATCTTCACCTCGTCGAAACGCGGCGAGACACCCATCCGGTTGGACTCGAGCCACTCCCGTCGTAGCCGCTCGACTGACTCGAGTTCGGTTTGCGTCCAACGCTTGATCTCGCCGAGCTGATTTTCGAACATCCCGCGCTTTGTCGCTTCCTCGTAGAGATAGCGGATCGCGGTGGAACGTTCGCGCGCCACCAGGGTGCCGTGCTGGTTGGTGTGGATGGTGTCACCACGGGAGAACATGGTCGGGCCGGCGAATTTCGTCTCGGTCACCTTGTAGTCGTGGAACCAACGCTCCTGGAACAACTTGTCTCCGGGCCGTACCGGGCAGCCGTAGAACCACCATTCCTCACCGCCGAAGATCAAGTGACTGTTCGGAATATGACCCACGCACGCGGGTGCCGCGCCGTGCCCGTAGTCAAGGGCCACCGCGATGGACTGCGGTGCGACAATGCCGCCGTACTTCGAGTCGCGAGCGAACTGCTCGTCCCAGTGCAGCGGATTGGGGTAGTCCATCGCCATCACCCAGCGCCGGATGTCGGATGAACTACACGGATCCCACAATTGCCCGCCGCCCACCGGTTTGCCTACCCGGTGATCGACGTCGGACAAATCGAGCTGGGCGCTCGGCGATCTGGTCGTCTTCTTGGTCATTGGCGCTCCCGTCAGCGATTGACGTCGACGACGATGCGGCCGCGCACCCGGGCGTCCATCAGTTCTCCCGCCGCGTCAATCGCCTGCCCCAGCCCGATCTCCCGGGCGATCGAATCTAGCGCCTCGGCGTCCAGGTCGCGCGACAGACGTTTCCACGCAGCTGCGCGCGGCGCCTTCGGCGCCATCACGCTGTCGATGCCGAGCAGGGATACGCCGCGCAGAATAAACGGCGCAACCGTGGCCCGAAAGTCCATGCCCTGAGCCAGGCCGCATGCGGCGACCGCGCCGCCATAACGAGTCTGCGCGCAGGCGTTGACCAGCGTATGGCTGCCGACGGTATCCACGACGCCCGCCCAGCGCTCCTTCTGCAACGGCTTGCCGGCTTCGCTGAACTCGGCGCGATCCAACACCGTCACGGCGCCGAGTTGCTGTAGGAACTGCTCTTCCGACGACTTTCCGGTCGCGGCAGCCACTTTGAACCCGGCCGCGCTCAGTAAGGCGATCGCGACGCTGCCGACGCCGCCGGTCGCCCCGGTAACCAGGACCTCGCCCTGATCGGGAGACACCCCATGCTGCAGCAGGGCATCCACGCAAAGGCTGGCCGTGTAGCCAGCGGTGCCGATCGCCATTGCCTGGCGAGTGGTGAATTCGGAGGGCAAGGGGAGCAGCCAGTCGCCGTTGAGCCGGGCACGCTGCGCGAGGCCGCCCCAATGCGTCTCGCCGACGCCCCACCCGTTGAGCACCACGCGGTCGCCGCTTTTCCAGTCGGCGTGCCTGCTCTCGGTCACCACGCCGGCGAGATCAATACCCGGAACCATCGGAAATTTCCTGACCACAGGCGATTTGCCCGTAATGGCCAGGCCGTCCTTGTAATTCAGCGTGGAGTACTCGACGTCGACGGTGACATTGATATTCGAGCCATCCGAGCCGTCGGGCAGCTGCGCGTCGTCGAGCTTCGTGACCCGAACCGTTTGCCCCGCCTCGGCCTTTTCGATCAAAAGCGCTGAAAACACTTGTGCCTTATCCCTTCTCAATCGGCCAAAGCTATTTCGCGGCATTTTCGGGCGCGTAGCCCAAGGTGCTCTTGACCTCGAGATACTCGTGGAATCCGAACTCGCTCCACTCTCGACCGTTGCCGCTGTGCTTGTAGCCACCGAACGCTGCGTTCATGTCGAACGCATGATTGATCGTCACCCAGCCGGCGCGGATCTTGCGGGCCACCTTTCGCGCCTTGTCGAGGTCGGCCCCGGAGACAAAGCCGGCCAAGCCGTAATCGGTGTCGTTGGCGATCTCCACGGCCTGATCGATGTCGTCATAGCCGAGGATGCACAGCACCGGCCCGAAGATCTCCTCACGCGCAATCGTCATGTCATTGGTCACGTCGGCGAAGACGGTCGGCTTGACGTAGTAACCCTTGTCCAGCCCTGCCGGCCGGCCCGGGCCGCCGGCCACAACGGTCGCGCCCTCGTCGATGCCGGTCTGAATCAGCCGCTGGACCTTGTCGAACTGTGCCTTCGACGCTACCGGCCCGATCGCGGTCTTATCGTCGGGGCTGCCCACCTTGACCTGCTCTGCAGCCTCACGTGCGATGGTGATGGCTTCGGCCATACGCGAATTCGGGACCAGCATGCGCGACGGTGCGTTACAACTCTGCCCGGAATTCGGCATCATGTTGACCACGCCGGCGCGCACGCTGTCGGCAAGGCCCGCGTCGTCCAGGACAATGTTCGGGCTCTTGCCGCCCAGCTCCTGAGTCACCCGCTTCACCGTCGGAGCGGCATTGGTGGCCACCTCGACACCGGCACGCGTGGATCCGGTGAACGACACCAAGTCGATGTCGGGATGGCGCGCCAGAGCGACGCCGACGCCCGGGCCATCGCCGTTGACCAGGTTGTACACACCGGCCGGCACGCCCGCGGCATCTAGAATCTCAGTGAAGATGCAGGCCGAATACGGCGCCACCTCAGACGGTTTCAAGATCATCGTGCACCCAGTTGCCAACGCCGGGTACACCTTTACCGCGATCTGGTTGAGCGGCCAGTTCCACGGCGTGATCAGGCCGCACACGCCGATGGGCTCCTTTGCGATCAGCGTTGCCCCGTGCTGTTCCTCGAATGGAAAGTTCTTCAGCACGTCGATTGCCGTCGCCAGGTGACCCAGCCCGAGTTGGACCTGTGGGCCAGCGGCCAGCGATGGCGGCGCGCCCATTTCCTCGGTGACCGCCTCGGCGAGATCGCCGGCACGCTTCTGGTATTCGGCCAGGATGGCCGACAGCAGATCGAGGCGCTGTTCGCGGCTGCTTTGCGACCAGCCGGTGAAGGCGCGCCGGGCGGCGTTGACCGCCACGTCGACGTCGGCGGCCGAGCCGAGCGATATCCTCCCGGAAACCTGCTCGGTCGCCGGGTTCTCCACGTCGAAACTGTTGGGCCGCAACGGGTCGACCCACTGACCGTCGATGTAGAACTTCAGGTACTCGCGCATCACATCATCCTTTTCTTACTGTGTGCCTTCGGCGTACCAGGTGCGGAATTCGCCGTAGTTCGGCATCTCCTCGGAGTTGGCCTTCGGGTCGATGCAGACGTGCACGACGGCGGTCCGACCGCTGGCGTAGGCGCGCGCGATGGCCGGGCCGATCTCCTCTTCCTTTTCGACGTATTCGCCGTAACAGCCGAAACCCTCGGCGACTTTGTCGAAGCGCACGTCCTTGCTCCAGTGCACGCCGGGCTGCGGGGACGGCTGCGCGAACGTGCGTTTGTAGACGCCGACTTCGAGGCCCCATTGGTGGTCGACACCCACGACGCAAACCAGCGGCAGCTTTTGACGCGCGGCGGTCTCCAGCTCGGCGATGTGGAACATGAACGAGGAGTCGCTGGTGAGCAGCATGACTGGCCGCTTGCCGCCGTCGGCGACCGAAGCGCCGACGGCGTAGGGCAAGCCCGTTCCGAGGTGGCCGAAGTTCTGGTTCCAGATGACGTCGCGGGGCTTGGCCTGCGAATAGGTCCACTGAAAGATGACCGTCGCGCCGCCGTCGCGGACCATGATGCCCTGTGCGGCGAAGGCCGCAAAAGCTCGAGTCGCCTCGACCACATAGCGCGCCGGGTGGACGGGCGTGCGGCCGCTGGGCGCGGTCTCGGCCAGTTCGGCAAGCCGGTCGGCGTCCTGTTTGATCCAGCGGGCGAGATCGGGCGCCGGCGAGCGGGGGCTGTCTTTGATCGCCTCCACCAACTGGGGCACCACCCCGCGCAGGTCTCCCACCAGCGGCACGTCTATCGGCCGGTTCACGCCGATCGCCATCGGATCCTGCTCGACATAGACCCATTTGCGGAGCGCGTTGTTCTGCTCCCAGTGGCGTGTTTTGCCGTAATGAACGGGTTCGCCCAGCTCGGTGCCGAGCGCTATGCACAGGTCCGATGCGACCACGGCCTCGACTGCCGCCGTGGAAAAACCGTAGGGGAAGGTGCGGTCCTCCAGGCCGGGTATGAACGACGTGCCACCAGATGTCTGGATCACCGGACAGGCCATCAACTCGGCCAGGTCCCTGACCGCGTCTCCGGTGCGTGACGTGTGCACGCCGTGGCCGACCAGCAGGATCGGACTCTTGGCCTCGCGTATCAGGCTGGCCGCCTCGGCGACCTCCCGTGCGCCGGCCCCGTGATTGACAAGGCGATACCCGCTGGGAGGCAGCGGATCTGCGACATCCAGTTCTTCGGTGATCACATTGGACGGAAACTCGATGTAGGCGGGGCCGGGCGTTGTCGACATTGCGCGCCGGATCGCCTCCCGAACGATTTCGTCGGTCTGGTCGGCATATTCGATCGATGCGCTGTACTTGACCGAAGGCGCGAAAAGCCCTTCCTGACGGACGAACTGGATGCGACCACGCCGGACCCGCCGTTCGGTAATTCGCGCCCGCTGACCGCCGAGGAAGATCACCGGCGAGTTCTCCACCTTGGCGCACATCATCGCTCCGGCGATATTGGCCACGCCGGGACCCAGCGTGCCGATGCACAGGCCCGGCCCGCCCGTCATCCGCGACACAGCCTCGGCCATGAAGCCGGCACATTCTTCGTGATGTGGCGAGATCACCGCCCAGCCACGGGATTCCGCCTCAAGGAACATGTGCACGAAGTTCGGGTCCGGAATACCGAACAACGTGTTCACACCCTCGGCCTCGAACAGGTCGAGAATGCGCCTGTAAACGGGGACACCCATGGTCAAAACTCCTTCATCAGCGCGTCAATTTCGTTGGCTTGCCGGCGGACTGAGCAGCCCTAGCCCGTCGAGGATGTCTGCGGTGTCGGCGCCGAGTTCCGGGGCCGGTCCCGCGACGCGGCCCGGTGTTCGAGAGAACCAGGTGGGTACGCCCGGGAAGCGCACCGGTCCGTGCGGGGTGTCCACGGTCTCAAACATTCCGACGGCGTTCAGATGCGGGTCGTCGAACAACGCGCCGGGCGTGTTCAGTGGTGCGGCCGGAATCTCCAGTTCCCGGAACAGCGCCAGCCATTCCTCGGTCGAGCGCTGCTTCATCGTCTCGGCGAGCAGCCCGTAGACGGTGTCGATCTCGCGCGCGCGCTGCTCCAGCGTGGAGTACAGCTCGCCGGCCCACGACGGCGCCACCGCGTCGATGAACGCATTCCAGTGCTTGTCGTTGTAGATCAACGCGGCGATATAGCCGTCGCTGGTGCGGTAGGGACGGCGGTTGGGTGCCACCGTGCGCGGATACACCGCCGGCCCTAGCGGAGGATCGAACATCGCGCCGTTGGCGTGTTCGACGAGCATGAACGAGGCCATGGTTTCGAACATGGCGACCTCGACTTCCTGCCCTTCCCCGGTGCGCGTGCGGTGAAACAACGCCATGGTCGTCGCATACAGCGCGGTCAGCCCGGCGACCTTGTCGGCCATGATGGTTCCGACATAGTCGGCCTCGCCGGTCAGTTGCTGTTGTACCGCGGGCAGGCCGCATTCGGCCTGAATCGTGTCGTCGTAGGCGGGCCGGTCGCGATGGGGCCCGCCGCGGCCGTAGCCGTAGCAATTCGTGTAGACGATCGCTGGGTTGATCGCGGCGACGTCGTCGTAGCCGAAACCGAGCTTGGCGATCGCCTTCGCGCGCATCGAGTGGATGAATACGTCTGCGGTCGTAACTAGTGCACGCAGCGCGTTAATTCCGGCGTCGGTTTTCAGGTCCAGCACGATGCTCCGCTTGCCGCGGTTGACGTTAACGAACACCCCGCTCATGCCCGGCGCGGGACCGACCGAGATGTAGCGGGTGTTATCGCCCTCTGGCGGCTCGACTTTGATCACGTCGGCACCCATATCGGCCATGATCTGAGTGCAGTACGGCCCCATCACCATCGCGGTGAGGTCGATGACCCGCACCCCGGCCAGCGGTCCGCTAGGCATGGCGCGCCTCCTGGGCAGCCATCGAGAAGCTGTACCGGATGTGGTCACCGTGGCCGTCCGGAACGACGGGGAAGACGACGGGTTCGGAAGTATTGCGGATCGCCCCGAGGTGTTCGCCTACTTCCTCGATCGACCACGACGGCTGATACACGCCCGGTGTTTCTGTGACGACGGCCCTGGCCACCCGACCGGCCAACGCGATCAGTACTTCGCCTGTGACCGAACAGGACTCGTGCGCCAGCCAGCCCACCACGGGCGCCACCAGCTCTGGTCCCATCGGCGGATACTCCGACGTATCGATGCCGTCGGCCATTCTTGTCACCGCGGCGGGAACGATCACGTTGCACGCCACGCCCTCGGCGGCGCCTTCCAGCGCCGCGACGTTGGACAAGCCGATCACACCGGCCTTTGCGGCCGCGTAGTTCGCCACACCGTGGTTTCCGTACAGGCCGCCGATCGACGACGTCAGGACGATGCGACCGTAGCCCGCCTCACACATGACCGGAAACGCCGGCCGCACAACGTTGAACGCCCCACGCAGGTGCACGTCGAGCACGGCGTCGAAGTCCTCGTAGCTCATCTCCCTCAACGAGCCGCGACGGACGTTGCCGGCATTGTGGACCAGAATGTCGATGCGGCCGTAGTTTTCAAGCGCGGTCTGAATTATCGTCTCGCCGCCTTCGCGGGTCGCGACCGACGCAGTACACGCAACGGCTTTCCCGCCCGCTGTGGTGATGTCGTTCACGACATCACCGGCCGGACCGGCATCCGTCCCCTCGCCGGTGAGGCTGCCGCCGACGTCGTTGACGACGACCTTCGCGCCCTTTGACGCGAGCAGCAGGGCGTAGCAGCGGCCGAGTCCTCGGCCACCGCCCGTCACGACGGCGACTCGGCCGTCGAATCTCAAGTCAGGCATTCAGCTTCCAAGGGCCAGGCCATCGAGATCACCCTTGGCGCGCCATTCCTTGAGCAACTCGTCGAACGCGTAGAAACCGGGCATGTAGTAATCACCGAGGGCCGAGCGGATGCCCTCGCCGCCACCGCCGCCCTCGTTGTTGTAATACCCGGGCGTGCAGGAGACCGCGAATTCTGACATGTCCATCGAGGTTTCGCGGATCGTCCTGATCCAGGCGTCCTGAGCTTCCTGGCTTGGCTCCACGGTCGTCGCGCCGCGCGCCATCGTTTCGGAAATGATGTAGGCGATGTGTTCGGCCTGCTGCTCGAGCATCGCGGTCGTGTTCCCTGCCACGCCGCCCTGAATGAATCCGGTGAACAACTGGTTCGGGAAGCCTCGGCTGGTCATGCCGTGCAGTGACTTGTAGCTCTCGCGCCAGTGATCGAAGAGCGAAAGGCCGTCGCGGCCCTCGATCACATCGACCGAGTACCGACGGCTGATGTCCGTGGTGATCTCGAAACCGCTGGCGAAGATGATGCAGTCGACCTCGTACTCAACGCCGTCGGCGACGATCCCCTTCTCGGTGATCCGTTCCACACCTTTGGATTCCGATACGTCGACCAGCGTGACATTGGGGCGATTGAACGTCGGCAGGTATTCGTCATTGCTACAGGGACGCTTGCACAAGAACCGGTAGAACGGTTTGAGTGCTTCGGCGGCCTCCGGGTCTTCGACGAGCTCCTCGACGCGCCGCCGCAACCGCTCCATGACCTTGTAATCTTCTTCTTCGCGCATGGCCATGATCTGCTCGATGGTCAGCGATGTGGGATCGTCAGCGGCCGCGATTCGCGCGGTCAGGTTGCGCCCGAGTTCGGTCCAGAAATCGCACACCATATCGGGCTCGTCGAACACCGCACCTTCCCCTAACGGCGACCAGCGGTGGAAGTTGCGCTTGCGCTTCTCCTGCCAGCCCGGCTGCAGCGACGCCGCCCACTGTGGGTCGGTCGGCTCGTTGCCCCGCACGTCCACCGACGATGGCGTCCGCTGAAACACGAAGAGCTGGTCGGCGGCTCGGCCCAGGTGCGGAACCAGCTGCACGCCGGTCGCACCGGTACCAACCAGCGCAACACGCTTGTCGTGCAGCTTGTGCAGTCCGCCGCTGGCATCCCCGCCCGTGTAGTCGTAATCCCAGCGGGCGGAATGGAACATGTGTCCCTTGAAGTCCTTGAGCCCGGGGATGCCCGGCAGCTTCGGCCGGTTGAACGAGCCCTGTGCCATGACCACGAACCGGGCACGAATGTCGTCACCGCGGTTGGTACTCAACCGCCAGCGCTTGATCGTGTCATCCCAGCGCGCAGCGCGCACCTGGGTGTGCAGGATCGCGCCATCGTAGAGCCCGAAATGCTTTGCGATGCGCTTGCAATGCTCGTAGATCTCGGCACCGTCGGCGTACTTCTTCGACGGAATGTAGTTGAGTTCTTCCAGCATCGGGATGTAGCAGTAGGCGTCGTTGTCGCACTGGATTCCCGGGAATCGATTCCAGTACCAGACCCCGCCGAGGTCCCCGCCCATCTCGATGATGTGCACGTCTTCGACGCCGGCCTTCTTGAGGTACGCGCCCGCCAGCAGCCCGGCGATGCCGCCGCCGAGGACCGCCACGTCGACGTCCTGGTCGATCGGCGTTCGCGGCGTCACCGGCGTGTGGGGATCGACCTCGGCGAATTCCGCGAGGTCGTCCTTGAGTTCCAAATACTGCTTCGAGCCCTCCGGGCGCAGTCGCTTATCGCGCTCGAATAGGTACTTTTCGCGCAGCGCGTCGATGTCGATGTCGTCCGGCGTCTGCGTCGGACGGCAGGGGTCCGACCGCCTATCAAACTGGGTCATCTATCTCAAAGCTCCTGTGGTTCGCCGGTACCCATGTACTTCGACAGTTGGTAATGAAGGTTGACGGTGCTGCGTTCGCGGTACGGGTTGGGCTTGGTGCCCGGGAAGCCCACGGACTTCATACCCTGCTGCACTGCGGCCATGTTGGAGAAGTCCTGCGGCAAGACCGAACGCCACCGCGGGTCACCGACCGGTGTGTACTCCCACTCCGTCTGGGGCTCTTGGCCCTTCGGGAACAGTTCGAGCACCGACACCTCGAAAATGCACTTGTCGGGGTTGTAGCTGGGGTGCGGCCGCGCGCTATAGCACAGCGCGGTGGTCAGGCCCTGCCCGATCTGGAAGTTCGGGAAGATCTGCCATGCTGTGCCCGCCCCGCCGAGGATGTCGGATGGAATCGTCGGCCAAATCACGCCGCGGGCTTCGTCGTCGCGGCGCGCTGACGCCAGCCAGTGCTCGAGAACTTTGTCGGGAGGCGTGTCCTCGGGCAATTCGTCAACCAGCCGCTTGGCGGCGTTCACCAGCGTCTGGGTGGTGGTGGCGTTGGTCTCCTCCATCGTGTACACCTGCATCTCTGCCGTCGACACACGCGGATCGGCGCCGGTGCCGAGGCGGATCTTGGACTTGGTGGCTTCCAGATCCTCTGGAGCGTCATAGCCGATGTTGCTGTGTTTGCCCTGCGCCTTGGCCCAACCCTTGAATTCGCCGAAGTGGTTGAACTCCGGATGCGTCGTGTAGACGTGATAGGTCTCGTTGAAGGCCTCCATCGCGACCTTCCAGTTGCAATCGAAGGACAGCCACTTGCGCCATTTGTAGCGCATGTTCTCCAGGCCGAACGCGTCGAGAATCTTCGCGGCGGGAAACAGGTAGTCGGCGAGCGGCTCGCAGTCGGGGTCCATGTTGATCCACAACCAGCCGCCCCAGGTGTCGACCTTGACCGGCCGCAGGTGGGTGTTGTCCGGTGTCAGCGCTTCCCGCCAGTCCTGTTGTTCGCGGATGCGTATGCACGCCCCATCCAGGCCATAGGTCCAGCCGTGGAAGCCGCAGACGAACGACTTACGGGTGCGGCCACAGGCGTTCTTCGCACCTTCGGGTGTATCGATCAGCCGGCGGCCACGGTGCATGCAGACGTTGTGGTGGGCCCGAAATCCGTCGGACTCATTCTGGCCCGTTCGTACCACGATGATCGAGTCGTCCAGAATGTCGTAGGTCAGGTGACTGCCCACCTCGGGCAACTCCTCGACACGGCCAACCTGCTGCCAGACTTTTCGCCATAGCTTGTCGCGCTCGGCGCGCGCATAATTCTCGCTGATGTACGCCTCGACGCCGATCGTCATCGGTTTCGACAGTTCCTCGGTCGCTGCGTGTTTCACATCTTTGGCAACGTCTTTGGCCAGATCGGTCATCACATCCTCCTAATGGCCGCGCGGAAGGATTCGTCTTTGAGAAACAACGAGGTGTTGTCGGCGCCGAGATGGCTCCACTTGAGATCGAGCCCACCATCGACGAGCAGCGTCTGGCCGGTGATGTAGCTCGACAACTCCGAGAGCAGGAAAAGGATGGCGCCGGCCTGCTCCTCGGGGCGCCCGCGCCGACCCATCGCGATCGCCTGCCGATCCCGATCAAGGTCCTCATCGACGTAGGCGCGTGACGCCGCGGTCTCGGTGACGCCCGGCGCCACGGCATTCACCCGGATTCCGGCCAGCGCCAGCTCGAGCGCCATGGTGCGGGTCATCGCCGTGATCGCGGCCTTGGCGGTCCCGTAAGCGATGTGAAACGGCGCAGTGTTCATGCCGCTGATCGAGGAGATCGACACGATCGATCCCGGAAGCTGCTGCGCGACGAGTTCGGCCGCGATGCCCCGGCTCATGAAAAACGCGGTCTCGAGATTCGCGGTGAAGATCTTGCGCCAATCGTCGCGCGTTACCCGGGTCGACGGCATCCACGTCGACGGCTCGGCGCCGCCGGCGACGTTGACGAGCCCGTACAGAGTGCCGTCGGTACGACGCGCTTGGTCGATCACCGCGGCGATGCCCTCGTCGGTGGACGCGTCGGCCGCGACGGGCACGACCGCGAGACCCTGCTGTGCCAGCGGACCAACGTGCTCGTAGAGGTTTTCCTTCGATCGGCTCACCGCGATCACCACGGCCCCCGCCCGGGCGATTATCGCCGTCACGGTCGTGCCGATGCCCCCGCCGCCGGCACCGGAAACCACCACAATGCGACCGTCGAGCCTGAGGAAGTCCTGCATGACCTGCTTTCCCCCGCTACGGGCACCGCTGGCGTCCGCAATGGGATGTGCCAATTTGTCCGGACAACATACTACGTTCTGTCTATTTGAGAATACTATTCCCCGCATACTATTCCCCGCACTCAAGCCGCAGTCAAGCCCACTGTCAAGGTTTGAGCGGAGTACTGCGGCAGCTATTGTCTGGACTAGCAGGAGTTGATAACGTCCAGCTCAAAGGGCCGACGGAAGGATCTCGGCGAGACATGTCCATTTCAAGGGCGATCGCGGCGCAGCCATCCCGATATGCCCCCTCGATTTCCGGGGCCAAACCGGTCGATGTCGCGGACGGCTGGCGTCTCGAGCGGGTCACCGCCCCAAGCCGGCTCTTCGGTGCTAACGGTCTGCGCACGGGTCCGGACGGCCGCATTTACATCGCGCAGGTGACCGGCAGTCAGATCAGCGCGCTGGATCACCGCACCGGGCAACTGGAAACCGTGAGTGCCAGGGGCGGCGACATCGTGGCTCCCGACGACATCGCTTTCGACGCGAACGGCAACCTCTACGCGACCGAGGTCATGGACGGCCGGGTCAGCATGCGTGACACCGCCGGCCGAACTCGGGTGCTGCGCGACGATGTTCCCTCAGCCAATGGCATCGCCTTTGACCGGGGCGGGCTGTTCATCTGTGAATGTCGTGAGGGTGGGCGCCTGCTGGAACTCGACCCGGGCGGCGGGCCGCCGCGGGTGCTGCTGGAGAACCTGCCCTCGCCCAATGCGATGGACTTCGGCCCGGATGGTCTGCTGTATTTCCCGGTCATGGGCGCCAACGAGATTTGGCGCGTCGACCCCGCCGGCGGCGAGCCACAATGTGTCGCAGGCGATCTCGGTGTACCCGATTCAGTCAAGTTCGACTCCCAGGGCTACATCGTATCGACCCAGGTTGCCAGCGGACAGGTACTGCGCATCGATCCTCGCAGCGGCGAACGGCGACTGCTCGCTCAGCTGATGCCCGGCCTGGACAACTGCACGTTCGTCGGTGACCGGGTGCTGGTATCAAACTTCACCGGCGAAGTGACCGAGATATCGCCAAGTGGCCAAGTGCGAACGGTGTTACCTGGTGGGCTCAATTGGCCGCTCGATCTGGCCGTGGGTCATGACGGACAGCTCTACATCGCCGACGGCACGTATTTCTATGTCACCCTGCCCGACGGGTCGTTGCAGACCGTGGGGATGTTGTTCAGCCCCGGCTATCCCGGGTTCCTGCGCGGAGTTGCGCCGAGCGGACCCGGGGAATTCGTGGTGACGACGTCGGGTGGCCAGGTCACCCGCTACCGGCCGGCCGCGAGCGAAAGCGAGGTTCTGGCCGACGGTTTCGACCAGCTCTACGGTGTCGCCGTCCATCCCAACGGCGTGATCTTCGCCGAACTGGGCACGGGACGGGTGCTGTCGTTGCGATCAGGCGCCATCGAGGTACAGGCGACCGGCCTGCGTGATCCGGTCGGCGTCGCGATCGATGCGAACGGCGGGTGCCTCGTGGCAGAGGCCGGCGCCGGGCGGGTGGTCCGGGTCAACGGATCAACGATCGACACCGTCGTCGCCGATCTCGAGTGCCCGCAAGGCATTCTGGTGCGCAACGACGTGCTCTACATCGTCGACGCCGGCGCCCGGCAGGTGATCGCATTCGACCTGAACACCAACGTTGCACAGACCATCGCGTCTGGGTTACCGGTCGGGCCGCCACCGGGTGTGGTGCCCAAGCCACTGAAGGGAATGCCGCCGTTTTCTGGGCCGCAGGGCCCGTTCGCCGGCATCGCCTCCGCGGGCGACGGGACGCTCTACATCTCGGCCGACGGTGACGGGAGTGTGCTCGCATTGCGCAGGACGCAGGTCGGCCGCTGATGTCCCAAGCCAGCCAAGCCATCAGCGAGCACCGATACCTTCAGATCGCGCGAACGCTGCGCAAGGAAATCGTCGAGGGAATTTATCCGGTCGGCTCGCAACTGCCGACCGAACAGCAGCTATGTGAGCGATTCGCGGTCAGCCGCTACACCGTGCGCGAAGCGCTGCGCCGGCTGCGCGAGGACAATCTCGTCACGTCGCAGCCGCGCGCGGGCACACGGGTGGTTCCCCGGGCGGCGTCCAGTTCCTACGCCCAGGACGTGATGTCGATCGACGACCTGCTCGCTTTCGCCGCCGGCGCGCAGCTGACCATCGAGTCCAACGCGATGGTGACGATCGACGACGACCTCGCCGCCCGGACCGGGTTGGAGGCCGGCACGCAGTGGCTATCGGTTCGCGGATACCGGCGACCCGATGGGGCGTCAGCGCCGATTTGCCGAACGGAGTACTACATAAGCCGCACTTTCGCCGCGGTTGGCAGGTTGCTGCAACGCCATACCGGTCCGATTTTTCCGTTGATCGAGGACCTCTTCGGCGTGAGCATTGCCGAGTTGCACCAAGAGATCGCCGCGGTGCTGCTCTCCCCCGAGCTGGCGGACGGCCTGGGAGCCGAGGCGGGGACCGCGGCGCTGGAGATGCAGCGCACCTACAAGACCTCTGACGGTGAGATCGCCCAGGTGACGATCAACACTCACCTGTCGTCGAGCTTTCGGTACGCGATGACCATGCGCCGTGTGAAGAGCTAGGTCGCTCGCGGTGAGTGCCCGGGCCCGACACGACAGAGCACGCGCGGCGGAGGCATACCGGCGCGGGCTGTGGGTGGATACCACACTGGCCGATTCACTGCGTGCGGCCGCGGAGACCTCGCCACTGCGAACGGTGTTGGTAGACGGCAGCATTCGGCTGGACTGTGCCACGCTATACGCCCAGGCGACCGGGCTGGCGAGCGCACTCGCGGCACGCATGCCGACGGGCAGCGTGGTGTCGTTCGTGCTGCCCAACTGGCACGAGGCCGCGGTCATCTATCTGGCCGCGACGCTGGCCGGGATGGTGGTGAACCCGATCCTGCCGTCGCTGCGTGACCACGAGCTGCGCTTCATCCTCGAAGACGTTGAAGCCGCGATGATCTTCGTTCCGCACCGATTCGGGGACCACAACTACGCGGCGATGCTCGAAGCCGTGACCGCCGCGATGGACCGACGCCCCGAAGTGGTGGTGCTGCGCGGCGAAGCCGATTCACACACGCCGTACCCGACGCTGTTGGGACAGCCGGCGAATGACGCGAAGATGCCGGACCTGGATCCTGATGCCGCGCGGATGGTCCTGTACACATCGGGCACCGCTGGGCCCCCGAAAGGCGTCCTCCACAGCCATAATTCCATCCATGCACTAATACGTCAGATCCATGACCACTGGAACATCGAGCCGGGCGACACGTTCCTGGTCCCGTCGCCCATAGCCCACATCGGCGGCTCGATATATGCGTTCGAATGCCCGCTGCTGCTGGGCACGACCGCGATACTCATGGACCGGTGGGATCCTTCGGTGGCTGTGTCGCTGATGCATGGCGAGCGGTGCACCCACATGGCCGGGGCGACACCGTTTCTGCAGCAGCTGTTGTCCGCTGCCGAGAGCGCCGGCACCCGCCTGCCGGACTTGAAGGTGTTTATCTGCGGCGGCGCCTCCGTGTCGCCGTCCCTAATCCGCCGCGCCGCGGAGTATTTCGAGCAAGCGGTGGTCACCCGGGTGTACGGCTGCACGGAGGTGCCCGTCGCGACCGTCGGCGCACCCCGGCAAGACGAGACCAGCTACGCCGCCGGCACCGACGGACGGGCGGGCATCGCCGAGATCAAACTCGTTGCCCACCAGGCCGCGCCGGCCGGTGACGGTGAAATCTGTGTTCGCGGCCCGCAGATGCTGCTGGGGTACCGACATCCCGAAGACGGCGCCGACTCATTCGATGCCGCAGGGTTTTTCCGCACCGGAGATCTCGGGCGCTGGGTCGATGACCAATACCTCGTCGTGACAGGCCGGGCCAAGGACGTCATCATCCGCAACGGCGAGAACATCTCGGCCAAGGAAGTCGAGGACCTGCTCGCCGATCACCCCGGCATCGCCGAAATCGCGGTCGTCGGGCTGCCCGACGATCGAACCGGAGAACGCGCGTGTGCGGTGATCGTGTCGGCAGGCGGGCCGCGGCCGGACGTCGCCGACCTACTCGCGCTGCTGCAGAGCAAGGGCGTCGCGAAATTCAAGGCCCCAGAACAGGTGGTCATTTGGGATGCGCTGCCGAAGAACGCCGCGGGCAAGATCCTCAAACATCAGATCCGAACGGTACTGACAAAGGTGGATGAGTGAGATGCAGGTCGCAGTCGTCACGGGGGCAACCAGCGGCATTGGGTTGGGATGCGCAAAAAGACTCGCGGAGATGGGTATGGCCATCCTCGGCACCGGTCGCGACGCGCAACGACTGACCGAGCTGGAAAGGTTCATCGACGACCCGGCACGGGTCGCGACTCTGGCCGTCGACCTGACCCGTGACGATGCGCCGCGACGCATCGTCGACCTCGCGGTCGAACGGTGGGGTCACATCGACTTCCTGATCAATAACGCCGGAGTCGGCAGCCCCAAACCGCTACACGAAACAGACGACGAAACACTGGACTACTTCCTGGGTTTGATGCTGCGGGCCCCGTTCAGGCTCGCGCGCGACGTGCTGCCATACATGGGACCCGGATCGGCGATCATCAACCTCACGTCGACTTTCGCCGTCGTCGGCGGGCTTCGCGGTGGCGCCTACTCCGCGGCCAAAGGCGGCCTGACCGCGCTGACCACCCACATCGCCTGCCAGTACGGCGCCTCCGGCATCCGCTGTAACGCCGTCGCGCCCGGTGTGACGGTAACGCCGATGGTCGAGAAGCGCTTGGAGGATGAGCGGTTCCGCAAGATCAACACCGAGATGACGCCGCACCAACGGTTGGGCACCATCGATGACATTGCCGCCACCGTTGCGTTCTTATGCTCACCCGGTGGAAGTTTCATCAACGGGCAAACGATCGTCGTCGACGGCGGCTGGAGTTCGACCAAGTATTTGTCGGAGTTCGCGTTGTCGTCGGAGTGGGTCGCGCGGTAAACCCGGACGCTCGTGACGGTGTACCTGAGCCCCGCCACCCGCCGATGTGAATCCAGCCGGCCCGATATAGCCAAGCGTGTCTCCCGGGTAACCCGCCTCGCCGCATCTAAGCTGGCTCAGATCAAGAGGAGGGGCAGCGACGTATCGGCAGCAACCACGGCGCCGGACGACAAGGTGGTCAGGGCGCGCTAACAGCGAGCGCTGAACCGGGCGGGTTCCACCCCGCGCCGGGTCGTTCCGCTCCCCGGAAGCGGTGGGTCGCTCCGCTGCGGCGCGTCGGTCGCAGCGCTCGGTGGGATCGCTGGCAGCGGAACCGAGGCATTCCGGCGCTGGATGGCCTTCGCGCGGTAGCGGTCGCGCTGGTGCTTGTCGGACATGGTGGCATCCCCGGCGTGGGCGGCGGGTTCATCGGTGTCGACATCTTCTTCGTCCTCAGCGGATTCCTGATCACGTCGTTGTTGCTCGACGAGCTGGGCCGCACCGGTCGTATTGAGCTGACCGGCTTCTGGATTCGCCGCGCGCGGCGGCTGCTGCCCGCCTTGGTGTTGATGGTGCTCGCCGTGGGTGCCGCGCGCGAACTGCTTCCCGCCCAGGCACTTACCGGCTTGCGAAACGATGCACTGGCCGCATTCTTGTGGATGGCCAACTGGCGGTTCGTCGCCCAGAAGACCGACTACTTCACCCAGGGCGCTCCGCCCTCGCCCCTGCAACACACCTGGTCACTTGGGGTGGAGGAGCAGTACTACATTGTCTGGCCGGTTCTGCTGATCGCGGTGACCCTGCTGTTGGCCGCGCGGGCAAGGCGCTACTTCGCGAAGGCCACCGTGGGCGACGTCCGGTTCGCCGTGTTCGTGCTTGCCAGCCTGGGCGCGCTGGCCTCTGCCGCGGTGGCGATCGTGCTGGTGTCCAACGCCACTCGCGATCGGGTCTATTTCGGCACCGACACCCGCGCGCAGGCGTTGCTGGTCGGCGCCGCGGCATCTGCTCTGCTGGTTCGGGATTGGCCGGCGCTGAACCACGGCTGGTGTCTGATCCGGACGCGGTGGGGGCGGCGGATCGCCCGCTTTCTGCCGGTCGTCGGACTGGCCGGGCTGGCCGCGTTGGTGCACTATGCAACCGGCAGCGCGGGCGAGTTCCGCCACGGCCTGCTGATCGGTGTCGCCGTCGCGGCCGTCATCGTGGTCGCCCCGGTGGCGATGGACCAGGACGGGGCGGTGGCCCGAATCCTGGCCCTGCGCCCGTTCGTGTGGCTGGGCACCATCTCGTATGGCGTGTATCTGTGGCACTGGCCGATCTTTTTGGCGCTCAACGGCGAACGCACCGGCTGGTCCGGGGTGCCGCTGTTCGCCGCTCGGTGCGCCGTCACGGTGGTGGTGGCGGGCGCGTCATGGTGGCTGATCGAACAGCCCATCCGGCGCTGGACCCCGTCGGGGATCCCGCTGCTTCCGCTGGCGGCGGCCACCGTCGCCAGCGCCGCCGCGGTGACGCTCATGGTGGTTCCGGTTGGCACCGGGCCCTTGCGTGAGCCCGGCCTGCCACCGGGAGTCTCGGCGGTTGCGGCCATCTCGCCGTCGCCGCCGGGCGCAAGCCGTCCAAGGCCCGGGCCACGAGATCCCAACCGGCCGTTCACCGTTTCGGTATTCGGCGATTCGATCGGCTGGACCTGGATGCATTTCCTGCCGCCGACACCGGGATTCGCATTCCTTGACCACACCGTCGTCGGCTGTAGCCTGGTGCGCGGTACGCCGTATCGCTATATCGGCCAAACCCTGGAGCAGAGAGCGGAATGCGACAACTGGCCGCTCAGATGGTCGACGCAGATCGGCCAGGACCAGCCGGACGTCGCGCTGCTGATCATCGGCCGCTGGGAGACGGTAGATCGCGTCAACGAAGGACGCTGGACCCACATCGGAGATCCGACCTTCGATGCGTACCTCAACGGCGAACTCGAGCGGGCACTGAATATCGTGGGCTCCACCGGGGTTCGAGTCGTGGTCGCCACCGTGCCGTACAGTCGGGGCGGTGAAAAGCCGGACGGCCGCCTGTACCCGGAGGACCAACCGGATCGGGTCAACCAGTGGAACACCATGCTGCGCAACACGGTTAGCCACCACCCCAACGTGCAAATCCTGGACCTTAACCAAAAACTATGCCCGGACGGCGTTTACACCGCGAAGGTCGACGGCATCAAGGTACGCAGCGACGGTGTGCACCTCACCCCGGAAGGCGTGAAATGGCTGACGCCGTGGTTAGAGGAATCCCTCAAGTAGTCGTCAATCGCCTGTGCGGCAGCTGATTTCCATACTGTCGCTCTCCCGCACGCGGAAGTTGAAGCTCACATAGCCGTTATCCGGGTTGCGCACCCGGTCCAGATATGGGTCGGTGCCCTCAGTACTGGCGTTGTCGGCGACGACCAGCGCGCCCGCCGAAAGAAGTGGTTCGAGCAGCTCGATCACCGGTAGATAGAGTTCCTTCCAACCGTCGAGCAGGATGAAGTCGACCGGCCCGTCCAGCTCTTCCAACGTGGTCAGCGCATCACCCTCGAAAATGGTGATCACGTCAGCCAAACCCGTCTTGGCGAATGTCTGCTTCGCGGCGGCTATCTTGCTGTTGCTGAGCTCGGTGGTCACCACTCGGCCGCTGCCGTTGTCGCGCACCGCCGCCGCCAGATGGATGGCGGAAACGCCGAAGGACATCCCGAATTCGACCACCGTCGTCGGACGGGTCGCCCGCACCAGTGTGTACAGCAGCCGGCCGGCTTCGGGGGTCACCGGGATGTAGAACTCGCTCATCGCTTCGGTCCGCTCCTGGGTGGTCATCGGCCGACCGAAGTCACCTATCATTTCGCGCAGCTTCGACATCTGATTTTTCGACTCGGTGTACATCCGGTCGAGCTCGGTCGCGACTCTGCGGTCCTGCAGCGTGTTGGGCATGATCACGAGCGTAGGCCTCGACGCTTACCGCAAACTCGGTGATAACCGGACGTGATGTTGGTCACGCCGTCACCCCGTAAGTGTTGCGTAAACAGGTTTGACGAGCGACGGGTCGCGGTGTAACCATTGTCTTTGCAAGCACCTCGGTAGGTGAGGCGTCTGCACGGATACAGGCCACTGACCCCGAACGTCGAGAGACGCCCCGGGTCAGGACAGCTCCTCCCGGAAACAAGGGTTGAGCCCAAGTGGCTTCCGGACGAAGTTCGGATACGGCGTGCAGTGCTGAAGCTCCGACGAGAGGGGTGTGTTCGGCGGTCTCGCCGGGCTTTTCAGCCTCTCCCGTACAGGTGACTGTGACGACACCCGCGTGTGTCCCGGCCGTGAGGAGGTGAGGACGAGATGAGCGATATGAGCGAGCCTACTTCGGGCGATAGTCCCTATCCGAAACCCTTCTTGTCCCGAACCGGTCCCGGCCTTCATTCCGCCGCTTGAGGTTTCTCTCACGCATCTGCACGCACCGTTCCGCATGCGCCGGATCTACAGCGCATGCCCGGGCGCGGTTGACGCGCTGAAGGCGCTTTGAAATGCCACGAGCCGTTGGGCCTCCTGGCAGGAGAAGATCATGACCTTTGTTGTTGCACAACGTGTTACCGGCCTTTCGATGCTGCGCGGGCACTCGATGCGGCGCGTCACGCGGCAGCTGACGAACAAGTTGCGCGGATGGCGTCTCCCGACTCCGCAGCAGCGGGCCAACCTGTACGTGTCGCGGATGCCGATTGCGGTACTCGCCCCACCGTCAGGAGGCGACCGCCGGTGATTTCCCGACCTCGTTGAGACCCGGCCTCATTGAGATGGGGAGAATCCGATGACTACGATCACCACCCAGAACGGGACGCAGCTCCGCGACGGCCTTCGCGCCACGCGGTCTGGCGTGTCCGGGCAGGCACCGCTGGATTCGGCGCACACCGGCGATATCATCGGCGCCTTTGGCCGTATCCCGCGTGGTGACACCGGGATTGGTTCCGGCCGGTGGCGCCACCTGCGGACGCTGATGATCATCACCGGCCCCGGACTGATCGTGATGGTGGGCGACAACGATGCCGGCGGTGTCGCGACCTACGCACAGGCCGGGCACTACGGGCACTACGGGATGGGCCTGTTGTGACTTCTCCGGCGGCTGGAAGCCGCCGGCTTCTTCTCACGCCGCTTGAGCGTGAAGGGCCAGTCCAGCCCGTAGGATGTTGCGTGCGGCATGCTCGTCTGCCAGTGCCAGATGCAAGCATCTGCGGCATTGGAACTCCGCTTGGGTGACCCGGTTTTCGGCGGCTGCATACCCGCATTTCTCGCAGCCATCCGAGGTGTGCCGGGGGTCGACCTCAATCCAAGTACGCCCAGCCTCTTCCGCTTTGGCGCGCAGAATCAAGACGAAGCCACCCCAGCCCGCGTCCCCGATACTCCTGTTGAGCCCGGACTTCGCCCGGGCACCGTTGGGCGAAAACTGCCCGGGATTGTTCGGATCTGCGACGGGCTTGGCCCGCCGCATCATGTTGGTGATCTGTAAATCCTCCACCACCAGCAGGTCATAACGCTCAACGAGAGCGCGGGCCTGCTTGTGGTGAAAGTCTTTACGCTGGTTGGCGATCTTACGATGCCGGGCAGCCACGCTCTCCCGCTTGCGTGCACGGTTGGTCGAGCCCGGCTTGGCGCGCGCCAACCGCTGCTGGGCTTCGGCCAGCCGATCCGCCGCGGCACGTCCCCACCGCGGATTGTCGATACGCTCACCGTCGCTGGTGGTGGCGAAACTCACGATGCCGACGTCGACGCCGGCCTGGCGGCCGGTCGCGGGCAGCGGATTGGCGGGGACATCATCACAGGACAACACCAACACCCAGCAACGCCCCTGCCGTTTGACCTGGATCGTCTTGACCCGGCCGGTCACCTGGCGATGCAGATCAACCTTGACCTGGCCGATACCCTGCAAGTACACCCGCTTGACCTCGGGCAGCCAGCGAGCACCGTCACCGTCTTTAGGCCACTGCACGCTGTCGAACCGCCCCTTGCCCTTAAACCGCGGATACCCCGGCTTGACACCAGCCTTGGCGGTCTTGACCCGCCGAAAGAACCCGGCGAACGCCTTATTGAGCCGGCGCAGCGTGGCCTGTTGACTGGAAAACGACCACACCCCCACATCCGGGCGCGCCGCCCGAATCTCGCTGAGCTGCGCGGACTGATCCCCGTAATGGATACGGGTCTTGTTGTGCGCCCACGCATCGCGACGCTCCTGCAAAGCCGCGTTATACAACTCGCGGTGGGCTTCCACACACGCGGCCAACGCGATGTGCTGACGCGCCGTCGGACGCAACCGAAACACATACGCCCGCCTCATGACGCCAACAACCCATCGCACTGATGCGCGATATCGCCGCGCACCGTCGACTCCCAGACGCAGCCCACCGAGGCGACCAAATACGACGGCGACCACAACACCGTCGCCTCGTTGCACAGATACCGAAATTCTTGGCCTAGCACTCCCGCGGTGCGGCCCTGCAACGTTCGCGCCACCGCCGGCGCCTCGGTCGCATCGACCCGCACGAACAGCTGCACGTGATCGGGCACCACTTTTCTGGGCGCGATCTGCCAACCACGCTCCTCGGCGATCTGTTCGAGCAACTCCCCGCAGCGCGCCGGTAGGCGGCCACCCAAAATCCGGCGCCGATACTTCGGGCACCACACCAGATGTGGCCCCAGCCACGACACCCCTGCCGGGATGCGGCGAAACCGGCGCTGCGACATACCGCTCACCATATGCAACGGCACCGACAACCGGATCCGACACTTTTCACCTGCCCCGATTCCCCCGACGGCTAACACGACGATTCCGATGGCCAAATCGACTCGTGCGTAAGGAATCCAGCTTGCCGTTATGCGCTTGTCACCGCCGGTGTCTTGCTGCCCTCGGCGACCGTGTTCCTGGTTTTGCTCTGCAACGACCGCGCTGTTCTGGGCCCGTGGGTAAACACCTTGCGGCAGAACATCCTCGCGTGGACCATCGTGTGGTCGCTGGTGCTGTTGTCGCTGGCATTGACGGCCACAACGTTCTTCAAGAACCTGTCCACCGCCACTATCGAGGCCGGGCTCGCGGCCGGCGCGGTGCTCGGCATCGTTGGCGGTGCCGCCACCATCGTCGCCGGTCGGCGGTTCAGCGACCGGCGGGAGGCGGAAGCCATCGCGCATGAGCTCGGCGGCGGTCTGAACCCCGACGAAGTCGACGACATGGACGACACCCCTTCGCTCACGCGTGCCGAGCGTCGTGCCGTCCTCCGCCAGGACCGGGCGAACTGGCAGACCCCCAGTCTCGCCGCCCTCGACCGTCCGACCATGTCGCCGGTCCGCCGGGCAGGGCTGTTGACGCTGCGTGGCTACCTGGTCCTGGCCGTCGTGTTCGTGGTGATCAAAATCGTTGAGGTCGGTGTGGCCGGACCGGCCGGCTCATTGTGAACCGTTAGGCAGCAGAACGATTTTGCCGTGCGTGTGTCGCTTCTCGAGCTCTTCGAAGGCGTCGGCGACCCGGTCCAGCGGATAGGTGGCGGCGATGTCGAAATCGAGGGCACCGCTGACGACCAGGTCGGCGATTTCGCTGAGCACTTCGGGTGTCGACGCCTCGGCGCTGCTCTCGGTCTTGGCGCCGACTTCGAAGGCTTTCTGGAACGAGATGATGGTGTCGATCCGTTCCGTCGGCACGCCGAGATCCACGGCGAGCTGGACGTAGTCCGGGCCGAACAGGTCGATGAATGCGTCGATTCCGTTCGGCGCCGCCTCGCGCAGCCGATCCGCCAGCCCGTCACCGTAGGCGATAGGTGTGACCCCATGTGCGCGTAGCCAGTCGGCGTTTCCGGGTCCTGCGATACCGAGCACCACCGCCTTGCGCAGCACCAACAGTTGCACGACGACGCTGCCGACTCCACCCGCGGCCGCCGAAACGGCCACCGTCTCACCCGGTTCCGGCGCGACCGCGCGAACGGCCGCGTACGCGGTCGCGCCCACGACATACAGCGAACCCGCAACCTCCCAACTCAATTGGGGAGGTTTGCGGATCAGTTGATTCACCGGAACGGCGGTGTGGGTGGCGTGGCTGGAGCGGCGGAAACTGAACCCCAGGACCTCGTCGCCGACGGCGAACTCGGTGACCCCGGGTCCGACGCGCGGTCACGACACCGGCGAGGTCGCTGCCCTCGCCGGACGGAAACGTCGCGGGAAACATGTCATGCATCGCCCCGACTCGGATACCGGCCTCGCCGGGGTTGATCCCGGCGGCGCGAACCTCGACGACCACCTCGCCGGGGCCGGGCGACGGCATATCGATGTCCGCCACATATAACACGTCTCGGCCCCCGTACCGGTCGAACCGTACGGCACGCGCCGTCGCAGCCGTCATCTCAAGCTCCTTATCCTCCTAAGACACCCTCCTGGGCTGGCCCCCACGCCAGCATAGGTGTCGAACCGCCTCCACCCCCGTGGGCGTGGGTGCATGGGTGCCGGCCGATACATCTCTCTTGCAACCCACTTCTTACTCGTATTTGCTGTTCTCTGTCAGTGTCTTCGTCGTAGTTTTCTCTTCTCCCCAGTCGCCTTTGTTGTTTCCCTTCTTTCAGACCGTCGTTTCACAGTTGTTCTCCAACTTCTACACATCTCCAATCACACCATCTTATCTCTCACCAAAATGCGCACGGGCAGCGCCTTGTCCGTTTCGGCATTTCGCAGTAGCGTCAGGCGCCGGGCGAATACCGACGCTGCGGTTGACCCGGAAGGACCTGGAAGGAATGGCCATGAAGGTTGCTCGCGTAACTGTCGCCGGCTGGGCCGTCGCAACCCTGGTGGTCGGCACGGCGGTCAGCGGCTGTGGCAACGACAAGAAGCCCTCATCGCCATCGTCCTCGAATGGTGCCGGCTCGAGTTCGGCGGCGAGCTCGTCGGCGGCGCAACCCACGGATTACACGAATTTGCTGATCAAGGCCAGTGATATCGGCGGAGACCTCACGGCGCCCCAGCCGCCGGTGGTGAATCCCGGCGGTCAGGCCGGCGTTTCGCAGCTGTTCGGCAACGCCGACAACAGCCGCCAAATCGGGGACACCATTTTGATCGCTTCCGACGCCGCGGCGGCGGCCGCCGGACTGCAGAACACCAAGGGCAACTATGGGTCCAAGGTCACCGGCACCTGGCAACCCGCCGACGTCGGCTCCAACGGGTCCATCCTTTCAGGTACATCGGCCGACAATTCGAAGGCGATTACCGTGCTGCTGTTCACCGAGGGCAAGGCGCTGGTGAACATGGAATTCGACAGCGCGCCCAACGACCCGATCGATCTGGACGTGGCGAAGGATATCGGCCGCAAGCAGGACGCCGCGATCAAGAGCGGGCTGCCGAACTGACAATTGGCGAGTTTTGGTCGCGGCCAAGCCATTCCCGCAAATACTGGGACCCCCGCAAATACTGAGACCCCCGCAAATACTGAGACCCCGCAAATACTGAGACCTGAGCGTCAGGCGACGACCTGGATGGGGTCGCCGACGGTCACCTGGTCGAAGTACCAGGCGGCGTTTTCCGGGCTGAGGTTGATGCACCCGTGGCTGACGTTGGCGTAGCCCTGTGAGTCCACCGACCATGGGGCTGAGTGCACGTAGACGCCGCTCGAGGTGACGCGGACCGCGTACTGCGCGGTGATCCGGTATCCCTCGGGCGAACTCAGCGGTATCCCGATGGTCCGCGAGTCCATCACCACGGTGCGTTCCTTGGAAAGGGCGGTGAAGTTGCCGATCGGCGTCGGGCGGCTCGGCTTGCCCATCGACGCCGGCATGGTGCGGAGCACCTCCCCGTTGCGGCTGACGGTGTAGGTGTGCGCGGAGAGGCTGGCAACCCCGAGTAACGCGTCACCGGTTTCGAAGCCCGTCGTCAATGCCTGCACACCCACCGAAACATGGGTGTGGGCCGGCCAATACCGGGCAGGAACCCACTGCACGACGTTGTTTTCGACCCACTCGAAGTGTCCGGGCATGTTGGTTGGCGATGTGACCCGGATGGACCGCTCTGCCGCGGCGCGATCGACGACGGGCGCCGTGAACGTCACCACGACCGGGTGCGCCACGCCCACCACCGCACCGTCGGCCGGCAAAACCGAAGCGACGCCTGGAACAGGTCCGGGCACAGGGACGGCGGCCTCGCTGGGGGTGGCCGATCCCGTTAGGCCCATTAACGCCACCGCGCCGATAACGATTAGATAACGAATCGTTCGCCGCACGGGGCCCACCCTTCGAGATGGTGCGATCAACATGACGCTAGTGTAAATGTTCTCTACCCATTCGGGGTTCTTAGCAAACAAATGGCCAGGTAATGGCGTGTGCGGATCGACGTCCAGCAGCGATCTGTTGCGCTCCAGGTCAAATTTTCCGATGGGCCGGATACGCCGGCTGCTCGATGCCTCGGCGAGATTGCCGCCATGGCTGCGGTTCCGGCTTCAACCACAGCCATGGAGGCAATCTCGGCGTAAAGCCGGGGGAGCGCCCCGCTATCGCGCCGGCGATGACTAATGTCGTTGAACCGGAACATGAATTGCCGCCGGCGGGCGTTCGGCAGGACGTGCCCAGAACGCCGTTCGTGTGAAAGCGGCAGCGGTACAACGGGTTTCGCAGGGCCACTGGATCGGCTGGCCCGGAGGCGTTAGCCTCAGCGAGATTGGGGCCCCACGAACGACGGCGGAGGAGGTGTTGGGGGGTGCTCTTCCGTCAATTGGAGTACTTCGTCGCGGTGGCGCAGGAGCGGCACTTCGCCCGCGCCGCCGAGAAGTGCTACGTTTCGCAACCCGCGCTATCGGCGGCGATCGCCAAGCTGGAACGCGAACTGAACGTCACGCTGATCAACCGCGGTCACAGCTTTGAGGGCCTCACCCCCGAAGGAGAGCGTTTGGTGGTGTGGGCCAAGCGGATTCTCGCCGAACATGATGCATTCAAGGCCGAGGTGCACGCCGTGCGATCCGGCATCACCGGGACGCTCCGGTTAGGCACGGTTCCAACCGCTTCGACCACGGCGTCCCTGGTGTTGTCGGCGTTCTGCTCGGAGCACCCCTTGGTAAAGGTGCAGATCAATTCCCGGCAGGCGACCAACGAGCTGTACCGACGGATGCGCGACTTCGAGCTTGACGCCGTCATCGTGCACGCCTCGCCCGAAGACGCCGCTGAGATGGACCTGGTGCCCTTGTATGCCGAGCACTATGTGCTGCTGTCGCCCGCGGACATGTTGCCCGCCGGCGCGTCAACCCTGGCGTGGCCGGAGGCCGCACAGCTGCCGCTGGCGTTGCTGGCGGCCGACATGCGGGACCGCCAGATGATCGACCGAGCCTTCGCCGGCCACGCCATCACGGTCACCCCGCAAGTTGAGACAGACTCCGTCGCTTCGCTATTCGCCCAGGTCGCCACCGGGAACTGGGCGTCTATCGTTCCGCACACCTGGCTGTGGACGACGTCGATCGGAAACGAGACCCGGGCGGTGGAAATGGTAGATCCAGCGCTGACAGCCGAAATCAGCCTGGCCACCATGTCCGCCGGGCCGGGTTCCCCGGTGGCCCGCGCGCTCACCGCATGCGCAAAGCAGCTGGCGCTGCACGAGTTCTTCGATGCGCAGCTGGTGGGTTTCACCCGTCGGCGTTGACCGGCTAGAGATCTAGGGACCGGGAGTCGCCGCGCTGGTGGGGTTGAGGCTCGCCAGGTGTCCACTCTCCACCCCGGCGGCTGGGTCGAGTTCACAGTCGATGATCGAGGGCCCGTTCGACGCCAGCGCCTCGGCCAGAGCCGACTGCAGCTCGGCGGGAGTCGCAACGTGATATCCCTTGCCGCCGAACGCCTCTGCGATCAACTCGTGGCGCGCGCGGGCATTCAGCACGGTCGGTGCCGGGTCGTTGCCCGGCGCTGCTTCGTCGCCGCGGTAGACACCGCCGTTGTTGAGGATGACGACGCTGACCGGCAGCCGGTACCGGCAGATGGTCTCGATTTCCATGCCGCTGAAGCCAAATGCGCTGTCGCCCTCGATCGCCACGACCGGCTTGCCGGTCTCGACCGCGGCGGCGATGGCATAGCCCATGCCGATGCCCATCACGCCCCAGGTGCCCGTGTCCAGCCGGTGCCGGGGCACCTCCATGTCGATGACGTTGCGGGCCAGGTCGAGCGCATTGGCGCCCTCGTTGACCACATAGACTTCCGGGTTGGCTTGCAGGACAGCCTGAATGGCGCCCAGCGCGTTGTAGAACCGCATCGGGCGCGGGTCGTCGGCCAGGCGCCGGCGCATCTTGGCGTTGTTGGCTTCTTTACGCTCGGCCAGTTCGCCGGTCCATTCGGCCGGCACCGCGATCGGATGCCCGGACACCCCATCGAGGAGCGCCGACACCACCGACCCGATGTCGCCCGCCAGCGGTGCCGCGATCGGCCGGTTGCTGTCGAACTCCGACGCCGCTATATCGACCTGGACGAACTTGGCGTCGGCGGACCATTGCGGCGACTCCCCGTGGCCGAGTAGCCAGTTCAGCCGCGCGCCGATCAGCAGCACCACGTCGGCGCGGGCGATCGCGAGCGAGCGCGCGGCGGCTGCGGACTGCGGGTGCGAGTCCGGCAGCAGCCCCTTGGCCATCGACATCGGCAGGAACGGAATTCCGGTGGTCTCGACAAATTCCCGAAGTACGTTGTCGGCCTGCGCATATGCCGCGCCTTTGCCGAGCACGATCAGCGGTCGTTGCGCCTGCGCGAGCACGCCGAGCGCGCGATCGACGGCCTCCGGTGCGGGCAGCTGGCGGGGGGCCGGGTCGACGACCCGCCACACCGTGTCGGCCGCGACGGCGGCGTCCAGGGCCTGGCCCAGCACCTCGCCCGGGATGTCGAGGTACACGCCGCCCGGGCGGCCGGAGATCGCCGTGCGGATGGCGCGTGCGACGCCGCGCCCGATGTCCTCGACCCGGCTGATCCGGTACGCCGCCTTCACGAAAGGCCTTGCGGCGTTGAGCTGGTCGAGGTCCTGGTAGTCACCGCGCTGCAGGTCCACGATCGCCCGCTGGCTCGATCCCGAGATCTGGATCATCGGGAAGCAGTTCGTGGTGGCGTTGGCCAGTGCGGGCAGGCCATTGAGAAAGCCCGGGCCGGATGTCGTCAGGCACACGCCCGGGCGGTGGGTGAGGAATCCGGCGGCGGCGGCGGCATTTCCGGCGGAGGTTTCCTGGCGGAACCCGATGTAGCGGATGCCGGACGCCTGCGCGACACGCGCAAGGTCGGTGATCGGGATGCCGACGATCCCGTAGATGGTGTCGATGTCGTTGGCCTTCAGGGCGTCCACCACGAGATGGAAGCCGTCGGTCAACCGCGCGCCCTGAGATGTCGCCGGCGCTGCGCTGCCGGATGCCGAAAGTGTCACGTGGCTACTCCTCGTGTGCGTGTCCTCGTATGCGTGGCGGTACGTCTTTGACCTCCTCCCGGCCCTGAAGGGCCGGGATTCCGGCTGGGCCGCTCACGCGGCCCAACCGTGGTTCTCACTTTCGTGAGCGCACCTTGCGGTGCCCACACCTTGCGATGTGGCCCCCGGGGTAGGCGCGGGTCCAGCCCGGGCCAACACTATTTCCGCAGCGTTGTGATCCGCATGATCACCCTGGCCACACGCGAGGCAAAGAATCACCGCTTGACTCTCGCGGTTCTCCTTGGCCGTGTGGCCACACTTGCGGCACTCTTGGCTGCTATACCTTGCCGGCACCTCGACCAACGTGGTGCCGCAAGCCTGCATCTTCTGCCCCAACCGCCTCGCGAACATGCCCCAGCAATTGGCGTAGATGCCCTTGTTGAGCCCCGCCTTGGCGGTGGCGCCGTTGGGCAGGTAGCGACCAGGATTCTCCGGGTCCGGCCTGGGTTTAGGTTTGCGGACCATGCTGGGTATCGCCAGCTGCTCCACGGCAACCAATTCGTAGTTGGCCGCGATCCCGGTGGTGATCTTCTCGACCCAGTCGCGCCTGCGGTCGGCCACCGTCTCATGCACGGCGACGATCCGCTGCACGACCGCCTTGCGGCGGGCACTACCTTGGCGCCGGCGCGCTTTCTCCCGCTCTAGTCGCGCCAACTTCACCTGCTCACACTTGCGCATCGTCGGCGCACGCAACATCTGCTTGTCCGACGTCGCAATGGTGGTAGCCACCCCGCGGTCGATACCAAGTGACCTGCCGGTCCTGCCGGCATCGGGTATTTCCGGTTGCGGCGCGGGGAAGCTGACATGCCAGCGACCGCTGGAGCTGCAGGTGATCCTGGCCATGCCCAGCTTGCCCTCCGGCAGCGCGCGCGACAGCTTGAACCTGACCCAGCCCAGCTTGGGGACGGCAACCTGCGCCCACCGGTGGTTGTGGGCCATCACCTTGGTGTCCCGCACGCAAAAGCCCTCCGATTTGCCGCGCTTGCGCCACCTCGGCTCCTTGGCGTTGCCATCGAAGTACGCCTGCGCCGCCCGGTCGAAGTCACGCAACGCTTGCTGCTGCACCGATGACGAACCCCCACGCAGCCACTCGAACTCCTGGCGCGCCTGCGCCAGCTGCTTTTGCCGCGCCGCCGGACCCGGCGCGCATCGTCCCGTCGTGCCGCGCTGCCTGCGCCCGCGGTAGCCGAACTGCTCAACAGCCAGGTTCCACACATACCGTGCGTCCGCGCAATGGCGCTCCCGCATAAAGACAGCCTGTTCCTCTGTCGGGTACAGCCGGTAACGGTTAGCCACGTGCACAACCTAACTTCAGGTACCGACAATGCGCTTACCCCCCGCTGAGCGGGGGCTTGCGCGCTACGCTGCTTGGTCATCACTGTGGTCCGGGTGGCGCGCCGGTGTCCAAGACCAAGCCGCTATGCAGCGATTAACGCTATCTATCGAACTGTGCGAACTCTTCGATAGCTACCGATTATCGATCGTGAGCGCGTCGGTATTGGACGAAGCCCGAGTCTGCCGGGCATGGTTGGCATAGAGACTTTTTCACACCGACAAGCGAGACACACCGACAAGCGAGACACACCGACAAGCGAGAGGAGCGGGTCGATGAGGCCTGACGCGATCACCAGCAGCCCGGCTCTTACTACGGAGTCAGGGACGCAGCCGACCGGCGAATTCAGCTGCCCGCGCATCGCCGATCTGGTCGAGGTGGCGGCAACCCGTCTGCCGGATGCGGCAGCGCTCGTCGTCACCCCGAATCGCATACCGGTCAACTACCGGGACCTGCTCCGACTGGTCGACGACCTCGCCGGCCAGCTGACGCGGGCCGGCCTGCTGCCGGGCGACCGGGTCGCGCTGCGCGCGGCCAGCAACGCCGAATTCGTCGTCGGCCTGTTGGCGGCGTCGCGTGCGAATCTGATTGTGGTCCCGCTGGATCCGGCGCTACCCGCCATCGAGCAGTCTGTCCGAAGTGAGGCGGTGGGCGCTCGGGTGATGCTCGTCGACGGCCTTCACGCTGAGGGCCCCGGCGACCGGCGTGAGCCGGCGCTGCGGTGCTGGCCGATCGCGGTGTCGGTCGGCCGCGAGGACGGCGCCCTGTCGGTGCACCTGGACGCCGCCGTAGCGCCCAACCCCGTCAATTCGATGCCCGAGGGTCTGCGGCACGACGACGCCATGATCATGTTCACCGGCGGGACGACGGGTTTGCCGAAGATGGTCCCTTGGACGCACGGAAATATCGCCAGCTCCATCCGGGCCATCATCGCCGCATACCGGCTCGGCCCGCAGGATGCGACCGTCGCGGTGATGCCGCTTTACCACGGCCACGGGCTGATCGCCGCGTTGCTGTCGACCCTGGCATCCGGCGGCACGGTGTTGCTGCCCGCTCGCGGACGCTTCTCTGCCCACACATTCTGGGACGACATCAATGCCGTCGGCGCCACCTGGTACACCGCAGTGCCGACGATCCACCAGATCCTGCTGGAGCGAGCCGGCACCGACCCGTCCGGGAGCAAACAAGCCGCGCTGCGTTTCATGCGCAGTTGCAGCGCGCCGCTCACCCCGGAAGTGGCCCAAGCGCTGCACGACAAGTTCTCGGCACCGGTGCTGTGCGCGTTCGGCATGACCGAGGCCACCCACCAGGTCGCCACGACAGGTATCGGCGGCGTCGAGGGCGTCGACCGCGACGAAAAGCCCGCTGCGTTACCGGGTCTCGTCGGCCGCTCGACGGGACCGGAAATCCGGATCGTCGGGCCCGACGGCCGGCCACTCCCGCCGGATGCCGTCGGGGAGGTCTGGTTGCGCGGTCCCACGGTGGTCCGCGGCTACCTCGGCGACCCGGCCATCACCGCCGCTAACTTCACCGACGGATGGCTGCGTACCGGTGATCTGGGGTCACTGTCGGCGGCCGGCGAATTGACCATTCATGGCCGGATCAAGGAGCTGATCAACCGCGGCGGCGAGAAAATTTCGCCGGAGCACGTCGAGGGTGTCCTCGCCAGTCACCCAAACGTGTTGGAGGTTGCGGTGTTTGGCGTCCCGGACAAGATGTACGGGGAAACGGTGGCCGCGGTGATTGTCCCTCGGGAGTCGCCCCCGCCTACCCCGGCCGAGCTTGCGGTGTTCTGTCGCGAGCGGCTGGCGGCCTTCGAGGTGCCCGCCAGCTTCCAGGAGGCGAGTGCGCTGCCGCACACCGCCAAGGGCTCGCTGGACCGCCGCGCCGTGGTCGAGCAATTCGGCGCGAAGGGCTGATCCAGAAGGCCCAACTCTCCTGACGGCGAGGACGTCACGTTCCCCCAGGCGGCCCGCGCACCCGAATCTCCGATGCGGTAGGTCTGTACCAGCGTGGCCACCGCGGCGGCGATCACCAGCACCCCGACCACCGCGTGCAGCGCGAATTTCACCGTGCGTCCGCGCGCCTGGCGAATATGCACGGCGGTCAGCACCAGGACCGTGGCCAGCAGGGCCGCCACGATGTAGATCAGGTCGTCGCCGAGTTCCGCGTGGAGCCTGACCGCGGGCGACGCACCGACCCGCTTCAACAACCAGGCACCCGAACTGGTCGTCAGCGGGGTCAAGACGAGCGTGGCCACGGCCAGCAGCAAGACAAGCCAGATGAGCCGCCGTCGCGCGGCCGGCCACAACGCACAGATGATCGCCAGGATCGCCGTCAACGGACCCAACACAACGACGAAGTGGTTCAGCAGGATGTGCGCGGGGAGTCCGTTAACTGTGGACATCGATGCCCCTGCCCCTTATGCCCTCTTATGCCCCCTTATACCGCGGTCTTCACCTTCGCCGCCGCGGATTCTGGCATGGGTTCGTAACGGGCGAATGAACGGGTAAAGGATGCGGCGCCGTGTGCCAGTGAGCGCAAGTCGATTGCGTACCGGGTCAACTCGACCTGAGGTACCTCGGCTTTGATCACCGTGCGTTCGTGGCCCGCGGCCTCGGTGCCCAGCACCCGACCGCGACGACCGGAAAGGTCGCCCATCACCGCGCCGACGAAATCGTCGGGTACCAGCACCGAGATCTCGTCGAGCGGCTCGAGCAGGGTCACCTTCGTCGCGGCCGCCGCCTCTCGCAACGCCAGCGCGCCCGCCGCCTGGAATGCGAAGTCCGAGGAGTCGACGCTGTGGGACTTGCCGTCGTACAACGTGACGCGGATGTCGACCATCGGGTAACCGGCGTGTACCCCCTTTTCCATCTGCGCGCGCACGCCCTTCTCCACACTGGGGATGTAATTCCGCGGCACCGCTCCACCGACCACCTTGTCGACGAACTCGAACCCGGAGCCCTCCGGCAGCGGCTCCACCTCGATGTCGCACACCCCGTACTGGCCGTGCCCGCCGGACTGCTTGATATGGCGGCCATGGCCTTTCGCCTTGCCGGCGAGGGTTTCCCGCAGCGGCACGCGCAGGTCGATCGTGTCCACGGTGACGCCGTACCGGTTGGCCAGCGCATCGAGGACAACGCCGGCGTGGGTCTCGCCCATACACCACAGCACGATCTGGTGCGTCTCCTGATTCTGCTCGATCCGCAGCGTGGGGTCTTCGGCGGCCAGCCGACCCAGCCCGACCGACAGCTTGTCTTCGTCGGTCTTGGCGTGCGCCTGGATCGCGACCGGCAGCAGCGGCTCAGGCATCGTCCACGGCTTCAGCACCAGAGGCTCGGACTTGTCGGAGAGCGTGTCGCCGGTCTCGGCGCGGCTCAGCTTGCCGATCGCGCAGATGTCGCCTGCTACCACAGCCGGCGCGGGGCGCTGCTGCTTGCCGAGCGGGAAGGACAGCACCCCGATGCGTTCGTCTTCGTCGTGGTCGGGATGCGAGCTACCGGACCCGTTGGAGCCGCCGAAAAAGGACGCAAAATGGCCCGACACGTGAACCGTCGCGTCGGGCTTGATGGTCCCGGAAAACACCCGGACCAGGCTGACCCGCCCGACGTAGGGGTCGGACGTGGTCTTCACCACCTCTGCCAGCAACGGCGCGTTAGCGTCACAGGCCAGGTCGGCGTGGGGGGCACCCTGTGGCGTAAAGACCTCCGGCAGTGGGTGTTCCAGCGGCGACGGGAAGCCGCGAGTGGCGATCTCAAGCAATTCCAGCGTGCCGACACCGGTGCCGCTGCACACCGGGAGCACCGGGAAGAAGGAACCCCGGGCAACGGCGCGCTCCAAGTCCTCGATGAGCACCGACTCGTCGATCGCTTCGCCGCCGAGGTAGCGCTCCATCAGCGACTCGTCCTCGGATTCCTCGATGATTCCCTCGATCAGGCTGCCGCGCGCTTCCTCGATCCGATCGGCGTCCGACGGGTCCGGCGGCTGCGTGGTCCGCTCACCATCGGTGTACTTGTAATACGTCTGCGATAACAATCCGATCAGGCCGTCGCCCGTCGGGAGATAAAGCGGTAAAACCTTGTCGCCGAACGCATCTTGTGCGGCGGCCAGTGCCTCCTGGTAGTTCGCCCGGGCGTGGTCGAGCTTGGTGATCACCACTGCGCGGGGCATACCGACCTGGCTGCATTCGTGCCACAGGGATTTGGTCGGTTCGTCGACGCCCTCGTTGGCCGCGATCACGAACAGCGCGCAATCCGCGGCCCGTAACCCGGCCCGCAGCTCTCCCACGAAGTCGAGGTACCCGGGTGTGTCGACCAGGTTGACCTTGATGCCGTCGTACGACAGGGAGGCCACGGCGACGCCCACCGACCGCTGTTGCCGGATCTCCGCCTCGTCGAAGTCGCAGACCGTGGTGCCGTCCACCACCGAGCCGGGCCTGGACAACACCCCGCCCGCCACCAGCAGGGCCTCGACCAGGGTGGTCTTGCCGCCGCCCGACGGACCCACCAAAACCACATTGCGGACGTCGCTCGGACCCTCCGCGGTGGGAGCGACTCCCGCGCCCTGGGAACCACTGACTCTGTCGGCCATGACTTTCCTCCAGTTCTCTGGGGTGTGGCGGGGTGCGCCGGGGTATGCCGGGCTGCGCCGGGGTGTGTCCTAGCCCACAGGACGCCCGTAAGCAACTTTTCCCCCAACCGTCGCCCAACACAAGGCCACCGGCCAGACACAAACGGGTTGACCGGTGGTGCCGGCCGGCGCCGGCCGCGGCCCGTGCGCTCAGGCGTGCCAGCTCGACCAGCGGCGCACCGTCACCGCGATTACCGGACCGTTCAGTGAAAGTGATTGGTACTGAGGATATTTGGCGCGCAACAGCCGGTATCCGGTGTGCATCTGCTCGTCGTCGCGGTGAATGGTGGCCACACCGTCGGCCCGGACCCACCACAACCGCGTCCAATCGTCGGCGTAGTGGTCGACCATCAGGCTGGCCTGCGGATTCTTCTCGATGTTGGCCAGACGACGTAGTCGTTGCGTGGTCTTCGGCTTCGCGTCGACGGCGGTGTAAATAACGTCCTGAACGTCCTGAACGAGCGCGAAGACCACTGGCACCAGGTGCGGTTTGCCGCCGGGCGAGATGGTGGCCAGTCGCGCTACCGGGGACTGGGTGAACCTGGCCTTCGGGTCGAATTCGCCCACCGTGTCAGCTTAGGGTCGGCCGCGCTAGGTTAGCGGCATGCTGGCGGAGACGCAGATCGCAAACCTTCTCTATCGCTATGCCGAGTGCATCGACGCCGGCGACCTGACCGGGGCGGCTGCGCTCTTCGAGCACGCCCGTGTCCAGATCACGGCCGACCAGACGATCGACGCTGCCCGGCTGCTGGGCATCTGGAAGTCGCTGATCATGCTGCATGCGGACGGGACACCCCGAACCAAGCACGTGACCACCAATCCATTGATCGAAGTCGACGAGGACGCCGGCACCGCGAGTTGCCGCAGCTATTACACGGTGCTGCAGCAGACCGACGTGCTGCCGCTGCAGCCGATCGTCACCGGCCGCTACCACGACCGCTTCGAATGCGTCGGCGGCCAGTGGCGGTTCTCCTATCGCGACCTCACCCTCATCGACATGGTCGGTGATGTCAGCCACCATCTCAACGAGCCGTTCGCGCAGACCTTAAGGCGCGCTTGATGTCACGGCTACTCGTGGTGCAGGCCGGAGCTACGAGTCTTACGCCTGTGCAGGAGGTCACGGGATGAGCGGATCGGACTGCCGCAGACCGCGGTGGTCATGGCGGCTACTCGCTGTGGTGGCGGTGCTCGGACCGGGGCTGGCCACGTCGCCGGCCCAGGCGTCGCCGGCGAAGCTCGGCCGGTTCGGCGAGGCGCCCGCCGCGCCGACCGACGCCTGCGCCGCCATGTCCCAGGTCGCTCCACAGAGGCGGTTTGTCTCTCGGTGAAGGGTCCGGCTGCGTATGGTGAGCCCCGTGGAGGGCACGCCGTTCGGGCGGTATCGCCTTGTCGAGTTGTTGGGCCGTGGCGGCATGGGCGAGGTGTGGCGTGCGTATGACACGGCGACCAACAACCGCACTGTGGCGATCAAGCTGCTGCCGGCGCAGCTGGCTGTCGACCCTACGTTCGTGGCGCGGTTCCGCAGGGAAGCCGATGCGGCGGCGCGGCTGAACAACCCGCACGTCATTCCCATCCACACCTACGGCGAAATCGACGGCAGACTGTATGTCGATATGCGGCTTATCGAGGGCCGCGACCTCCAAGAGGTGCTGGCCGACGGGCCGCTGGAACCGGGGCGGGCAGTGCGCATCATCGAGGGGGTCGCGTTGGCCTTGCAAGCCGCGCACAAGGTTGGTCTGGTGCACCGCGATGTCAAACCGTCCAACATCCTGCTCGATGAGAATGACTTCGCGTATCTGATCGATTTCGGCATCGCCCGCGCTGCCGACGAGACCCGATTGACCGGCACCGGCGGGGTCATCGGCAGCTGGCCCTACATGTCCCCGGAGCGGCTTCGAGCCGGCCAGGTCGACGCCCGCGCAGACATCTACGCGTTGGCGTGCGTGCTCTATGAGTGTCTGACCGGCAGCACGCCGTATCCCGGAGACACCTTCGAACAACAAATGACCGCGCACTTGACCGAGCCGCCGCCGCGCCCGTCGAGCACCGATGCCAACATCCCCAAGCAGGTCGACGAGGTGATCGCCACCGGCATGGCCAAAGACCCCGACCAGCGATATGCCACCACCCTCGAGTTAGCCGCCGCCGCCCACGACGCCATCACCGCCCCCATTCAGCAACCGACAGCGCGTCCCACGCGGCTGCCAGCCACAGAGCCGGCACCCGGACCCACTCTGCTCGACGACGCGACCCGACCCGCGAGCCAACTACGCCCACCCGGCCGGGCGGCTGTCCCACTACCGCGACCCGCCGACCGCCTGCCCACCGACACACCCACCCCGCCACGGCGCCCGTGGTGGCGCCGGCAGGCCATCGTGATCCCGGCTGCCCTGTTGACGGTGGCCGTCATCGCCGCCGCCATTGTCATCACCAGCCAGCAGCACACGACCTCGAACGGCCCTCAGAGCGCGCTGCCCACCGGCACTCAGCACCGCGAACCGACATACGGTCCTCAAGTCACCCTGCCGTTCACCGGGCTCAACAGTCCCGAGGGTGTGGCGGTGGATGCCGCCGGTGACCTCTACGTCGCCGATTCTGGCAACAATCGGGTGGTGAAGCTGGCGGCGGGCTCGGCCACCCAGGAGGTGCTGCCGTTCACCGGCTTCACCGACGGTAACAACCCCCGCGGTGTGGCGGTGGACTCCGCCCGCGACCTCTACGTCACCGACGAATACAACGGTCGGGTGGTGAAGCTGGAGGCGGGCTCGTCCACCCCGAGGGTGCTGCCGTTCAGCCTCACCCGCTTCGTCTCCGGTGTGGCGGTGGACAGCGCCGGTGACCTCTACGTCACCGAACCTGCCGCTGAACCTGCCAACAATCGGGTGGTGAAACTGGCGGCCGGGTCGAGCACCCCGACCGTGCTACCGTTCACCGGCCTCAACAACCCCAACGGTGTGGCGGTGGACAGCGCCGGCAACGTCTACGTCACCGACGTTTTCAACAATCGGGTGCTGAGACTGGCGGCGGGCTCGTCCACCCAGAGCGTGCTGCCGTTCACCGGCCTCAACAATCCCGAGGATGTGGCGGTGGATGCGGCCGGCAGCCTCTACGTCGCCGACCTTATGAACAGTCGGGTGCTGAAGCTGGCGGCCGGGTCGAGCACCCCGACCGTGCTACCGTTCACCGGCCTCAGGGGCCCCCGGGGTGTGGCGGTAGACAGCGCCGGCAACGTCTACGTCACCGACCAGGACAATCGGGTGGTGAAGCTGGCGGCGGGGTGATGCGCGGCACGGCGGGCGCGCGGGGCTGCAGGGCCGGTGCGACCGAGGCCACTGTGAAAGACCAAGCGCCGCGGACTCGGGGTCGGCCGATGCCTTTACTGATTATCGTCGGGCTCACTTGGGCCCGCAGTGACTATCTCGACAGACGTCGCGGGCCAGGCCCGCCGGAAGCAACAAGCACCCAATCTTTTTGGCGCTTAGCGCTTTGCGCGCGCAGCACCCACTGGCGAATCGATGTCGATCTGGACCAGCGCCACCCCCGCGCCACCGTTGTTCTCGGATTGCAGAATTGCACCACGAACGTGACTTTGGCGGCTGGGCCTGCGGGCTGATCGAGGCCTCGGCTAATTCGCCTGGCGCGCACCTGACCCAATCCGATAGCGCCCAGGGTGGGGAGCGTTTGACAGCTGCCTTTGAATCCTCAAGGATCTTTGCGCTGGGGCATCAACGGTGTCGAGATAGCTATCTAGGCTACGGTGATGTTCACAAAGTCGTGTCGCCCAGACCACATGGCTGGGGCAATTCTGATTCTCACCCCTACGCAGGAGGTTAGGCGATGAGTAGAACGCACCAACGGTCGCCCTGGTGGTCATGGTTCGTAAGTTTGCTGACTGTGGTCGCGCTGGGGCTGGCGACGGTGCCTGCGAACGCCGCGCCGTCGACCCTGGCGCTCGACCGGTTCAGCGACCGGCCGGCGGCACCGCTGGATCCCGCGGCGATGGTCGCGCCGCAGGTGGTCAACATCAGCACCAGGTTTGGTTACAACAACGCGGTGGGAGCCGGAACCGGCATCGTGATCGATCCGGGCGGCGTCGTGCTGACCAATAACCACGTGATCTCGGCCGCTACCGATATCAGTGTGTTCGCCGTCGGCAACGGTCAAACGTACGCCGTCGACGTGGTCGGCTACGACCGCACCCAGGACGTCGCGGTGCTGCAGCTTCGCGGCGCCGGTGGCCTGCCCAGCGCCGCAATCGGCGGTGGCGTCTCGGTCGGCGATCAGCTCACCGCGCTGGGCAATGCCGGTGGCTCGGGTGGGGCTCCCGCCGCGGCGTCCGGCCGCGTCGTCGCGGTCAATCAGACCGTCTCGGCGACTGACACCCTGACCGGTGCCACCGAGACGCTGGCCGGGTTGATCCAGGTCGACGCCGCGATCAAGCCCGGTGACTCGGGTGGCCCCCTAGTCAACGGCGCCGGGCAGGTGGTCGGCATGAACACCGCCGCCACCGACAGCTACAAGCTATCCGGCGGGCAGGGCTTCGCCATTCCGATCGGTCAGGCAATGGCGGTCGCCGGCGCCATTCGTGGCGGTGCCGGCTCGAACACCGTGCACATCGGTACCACGGCCTTCCTCGGCCTGGGCGTTGTGGACAACAACGGCAACGGCGCGCGGGTCCAACGCGTGGTCTCAAGCGGTCCCGCCGCGGCGGCCGGGCTCAACGTCGGCGACGTAATCGTCTCCGTCGACGGTGCCCCCATCAACGGAGCCACCGCGATGACGGATGTGCTCATCCCGCATCACCCGGGCGACACCATACAGTTGGCGTTGGCCTCGGGCCGCACCGTGAATGTGACGCTCGCCGACGGACCACCGGCCTGACGGTCGGTCCGTATAATGCGCGTCGAGCAGCCAATTCGTTTGCTGCTGTTCCCGATTCGGGCCTGATTCCTTTGTTGGAACCCCGGGTACCCGTGGCATCGTGGAATTGATGAACGACGCTGACCACCCAGGCGAGGCTGCCGAACACGATCCCGCGGGCGGCAGTCACGTCGAGGGGGGTGTGGTCGAGCACCCCACCGCCAAGGACTTCGGCAACGCCGCCGCACTTCCGGCCGACCCGACCTGGTTCAAGCACGCCGTGTTCTACGAGGTACTGGTTCGGGCGTTCTTCGACGCCAGTGCGGATGGCTCCGGAGACCTGCGCGGACTCGTCGACCGCCTGGACTACCTGCAGTGGCTCGGTATCGACTGCATCTGGCTGCCTCCGTTCTACGACTCGCCGCTGCGTGACGGTGGCTACGACATCCGGGATTTCTACAAGGTGCTGCCCGAATTCGGCACCGTCGACGATTTCGTCGCGCTGGTCGACGCCGCTCACCGGCGGGGAATCCGGATCGTCACCGATCTGGTGATGAACCACACCTCGGAGTCGCACCCGTGGTTCCAGGAGTCCCGGCGCGACCCCGACGGGCCCTACGGCGACTACTACGTCTGGAGCGACACCAGCGAGCGCTACACCGACGCCCGGATCATCTTCGTCGACAGCGAAGAGTCGAACTGGACATTCGACCCGGTCCGACGCCAGTTCTACTGGCACCGGTTCTTCTCCCACCAGCCGGATCTGAACTACGACAACCCGGCCGTGCAGGAGGCGATGATCGACGTTCTTCGCTTTTGGCTCGGCCTTGGGATCGACGGGTTTCGTCTGGACGCGGTGCCTTACCTCTTCGAGCGTGAGGGCACCAACTGCGAAAACCTGCCCGAGACGCACGCTTTCCTCAAGCGCGTCCGCAAAGTGGTCGACGACGAATTTCCGGGCCGGGTGCTGCTGGCCGAGGCCAATCAGTGGCCCGGTGATGTCGTCGAGTACTTCGGCGACGTCGGCATCGGCGGTGACGAATGCCACATGGCGTTTCACTTCCCGCTGATGCCGCGCATCTTCATGGCGGTCCGCCGGGAATCGCGGTTTCCGATCTCGGAGATCATGGCGCAGACACCGCCGATCCCGGAGCTGACCCAGTGGGGGATCTTTCTGCGCAACCACGACGAGCTGACGCTGGAAATGGTCACCGACGAAGAACGTGACTACATGTACTCCGAGTACGCCAAGGATCCCCGGATGAAGGCGAACGTCGGTATCCGCCGCCGACTGGCGCCGCTGCTGGAAAACGACCGCGACCAGATCGGGCTGTTCACGGCGCTGCTGTTGTCGCTTCCCGGTTCGCCGGTCCTTTATTACGGCGACGAGATCGGCATGGGTGACGTGATCTGGTTGGGGGACCGCGACGGGGTGCGCACCCCGATGCAGTGGACGCCGGACCGCAACGCCGGCTTCTCCACCGCGAACCCGGGCCGGCTATACCTGCCGCCCAGCCAGGACCCGGTGTACGGCTACCAGGCCGTCAACGTAGAGGCGCAACGCGACACCTCGACATCCCTGCTCAACTTCACCCGCATGATGCTGGCGGTGCGCCGTCGGCACGCCGCCTTCGCCGTCGGGGCTTTCCGGGAATTGGGCGGGTCGAACCCGTCGGTGCTGGCTTTCGTGCGGCAAGCGGCAGATGATGGCGACACTGTGCTGTGCGTCAACAATCTGTCGCGGTTCCCGCAGCCCATCGAGCTGAACCTGCAGCAGTGGAACGGCTTCACGCCGATCGAGCTGACCGGTCACGTGGAATTTCCGCCCATCGGCCACCTTCCCTACCTGCTGACACTGCCCGGACACGGGTTCTACTGGTTCCAGTTGTCCGGACCTGAGGAGAACGCATGACTCTGCCAGCCAAGCTGCCAGCCAAGCTGCCGTGGTCTGAATGGCTTCCACAGCAACGGTGGTATGCCGGACGCAACCGGGAGTTGTCCGCTGCCGAGCCCGGCTTGGTCGTCCCGCTGCGCGAAGACCTCGACTTGGTGCTGGTAGACGCCGACTACACGGATGGTTCGTCGGAGCGCTATCAGGTGATCGTCAGTTGGGATTCAGCGCCGATCTCCGAGTTCAGCACCGTGGCCACGATCGGCTCTGCCGACGATCACACTGGCTTTGATGCGCTGTACGACGCCGACGCGCCGCGATTTCTGCTGTCGTTGATCGACTCGGCAGCCGTCCGCGCCGCGTCGGACATCGGCGTGGTCTTCACCAAAGAACCAGACGTCGAGTTGCCGCTGGATGCGTCGCCCCGGGTTGCGGATGCCGAGCAGTCCAACACCAGCGTGATCTTCGATAGGAGCGCCATCTTCAAGGTGTTCCGTCGGGTGAGCAGGGGTATCAACCCCGACATCGAGCTGAACCGCGTGCTGGGCCGCGCCGGGAACCCGCACGTGGCCCGATTGCTCGGCACTTACGAGATAGCCGCACCGGACGTCGATATGGCGGTTCCGCTGGGCATGGTGACCGAGTTCGAGGCCAATGCCGCGGAGGGCTGGGCAATGGCTACCGCCAGCGTTCGCGACTTGTTCGCCGAGGGTGACTTGTATGCCCACGAAGTCGGCGGCGACTTCGCCGGCGAGTCCTACCGGCTCGGCGAAGCGGTCGCGTCCGTGCACGCCACGCTGGCCGAATGCCTGGGCACGGCGCAGGCAACGTTCCCGGTGGACAAGGTGCTGACGCGGTTGTCGTCGACCGGGGCGGCGGTTCCGGGACTGCGGGAGTACACGGCGACGATCGAAGAGCGATTCCAGAAGCTTTCCACTGAGACCATCACCGTTCAGCGCGTACACGGTGATCTGCACCTGGGACAGGTGCTGCGCACCCCGGAGAGCTGGCTTTTGATCGACTTCGAAGGTGAGCCGGGTCAACCGTTGCCGGAGCGCCGGGCGCCGGATTCGCCGTTGCGCGACGTGGCTGGTGTGTTGCGCTCCTACGAGTACGCGGCCTACGGGCCATTGGTGGACCAGGACGCCGGCAAGCAACTTGCCGCCCGCGCGCGGGAATGGGTGGAACGCAACCGCACCGCGTTCTGCGAGGGCTACGCGGCCGTTTCGGGAGCCGACCCGCGCGATTCGGCGGGGCTGCTCGCGGCCTACGAGTTGGACAAGGCGGTCTACGAGGCCGGGTATGAGTCGCGGCACCGACCCGGATGGCTGCCGATCCCGCTGCGCTCCATCGCCCGCCTCACCGCGGCATAACCGGCATAACCGGCCTAACTTTCCGCGGCTGCGGACATGGCGCCCGTCTGACAGCATGTGCGGGTGGCGAGCGAAATTTTCAATAGTGAGACACGGTTGTCGTGGTTGCTGGCTGTGCTGGCGGGCGTGCTGGGCGCCACCGCGTTTACCCACTCGGCCGGATATTTCGTGACGTTCATGACCGGAAATGCCCAACGCGCCGTCCTGGGATACTTCCGGCACGATGTTTTGCTGTCGATTACCGCGGGGCTGCTGATCGTGTGCTTCGTCGCCGGCGTGGTGACCGCGTCATGGTGCAGGCGGCATTTCTGGGTTGCGCACCCACACGGCCCGACGGTGCTGACCACCTTCAGTCTGGTGGCGGCCACCGCGCTGGACATCATCATCGGCCGATGGAACGAAAGCCAACTTGACTTCACGCCAATTCTGCTTGTTGTCTTCGGTGTTGGCGCTTTGAACACATCATTCGTCAAGGATGGCGAGGTGTCGATCCCGATCAGCTATGTGACGGGAACGCTGGTCAAGATGGGCCAGGGCATCGAACGTCACATCGCCGGCGGAAAGGCGTCCGACTGGCTCGGCTATTTCCTGCTGTTCGCCAGCTTCGTCTTGGGTGCCACCGCGGGTGGTGTGATCAGTCTGCTCGTCAGCGGCGACCAGATGCTGGCGGTCGCCACGGCCGTGTGCGCGGCGACGACCGGCTACACGTACTTCCACCAGGACCGCCGCGCGCTGTTGGATTAGAAGCGTCTGTCGGTCTCTGATACTTGCTGGCGCGTGAGTGCCGCTTGTGTCGGAGATCGGTTGTGCAGAGGTGCTTTCCACGGGTGTGGTCGGCTGGTCTCTGTCCCACACGGACGCTGTGCGTGCAGGAATGATCGGGTGGCGCTGGCCGGGGACCGGCGCGGTGGGTGTGGTGCGGCGGACGCGTTTGTGCCGGCGCTGTGTGGGAGTGGCAGTGGTTTTGCGCCGGGTTTTGCGTACTGGTTGGTGTTCGATGGTGGTGACGCGTTTGGGTTTGCCTTTGGGCCGGGTGACTTTCGTTTTGGCCAGCAGGACCCGTTTGGCGATGTTCTGTCCGGCGATCTGGTCCCGATTAGCGGCGGTGATGGCGCACCGATCGCAGTGGGCGCTGTGGTAGCCGCCCGGGCGGGTCAGCTCGGTATCGCAGCCCGGGCAGCGGGCTGAGGTGCCCCGCGGCGGGCACATCACCACTTCCAGACCGACCCGGGCCGCGGTGTGTTCCAGGGCTTGGTAGGCGCGGCGCCGCGCGGACTGCGCCGACCGGTTGTTATTGGTCCTGCCATGGCCGGTCGGTTCCAGGCTGCGCAGATCTTCGACCGCGATCACCCCGGCACCGGAGGAGGTGGCCATGGTGGTCATGGTGGTGGCGAAGTCGAACGCCATGTCCGGGTTGATCCGCTGCCGCTTGGCCCCCAATGCGCGGCGATTGTCTTTCAGCACAGCGATCTTCGCCGCTAGTGCAGGCTGGGTGGGTTCGGGTGCCGATTCGGCCAGCCCGGTGAGGCGGGCGATCTTTCCGGTCAGGTACTGACCTTCGGTTTGCAGCCGGGCCAGTCGTACTCCCAGGCCGCGATCGTCATACACCCGGGTGCGGGCATCAGTGACCAGGTGCCCGTCGCGCTCGGCGACCATGGTGGCCGCGCCCAAGCTGGCCGGGGACCAGTCGATGCCCAGTGCCGCGGTCGCGGCCGCTGTGGACGGTTCGGGCACCTGCTCGGTGATGGTGAACCGCGCCAGCGGCGCGCCCCGATGCCAGCACAGGGTCGGCAGATGCCAGCACACGATGTCGCGATCTTTCAGGTGCGGCCCGACCGGGCACCACACCCGGTACCAGCACCACTGCCCGCGACTGGCCGGTTGGGCCGTGGTGGGCAGTTTGATCCGCAACCACACTCCACCGGGCTCCACGGCCGCCACCTCGACGAGCTGGCTGTCGGCGGCCCCCAGCCGGGCGATCCGCGGCACCGCCGGCGCGTCCTGGATTTCGGTGATGCACCCCACCTCGCCGGTGCCGGTGCGGCGGAGTTGGCGGGTCAGGTTCCGCAGAAACGCTGCGCTGATGTACCGGGTCTGCTCGCTGTTGAGCCGGCCGCGGTCTGCTCGCCCGTGATCGTCCAGCACCGCAACAACATCGGGAATCAACCCATCCCGGTAGGCCATGGTCTTCAGGATCGGCACCACGGTGGCCTGGGCCAGACGCGTCACCCGAGACGGCACATACACCCCAACTGGTGGCTGGGGGTTCCAGCCCAGCCGGGCCGCGACCACCGCCGCGGTCGAGGGCAGCTTGCGACCCAACCCATCCACACCTGAACGCACGGTGGTGAACGTGACGGGCTGCCAGCAGCGCCCCATCAGGTCGCGGCCCAGATGTTCCACCAGGTCGAGCAGCCACCCGATCATCGGCGCCACATCGGCCACCTCACCGGTGGACTCCTCGACCGCCGCGCCGATCCGCACCGGCACCGCCGACTGCACCCCGGCCATCAGGCGCCTCCAGGCTGCGGTGCAGTCCTCACGGGGACAATCGTTCCCGGGCCGCGTCGAGCAGACGCTGCTGATTCTCCTTAGACCTGAGCTGATAAACCCGGCCCGAGAACGACGCCAGCAGCGCCATGAAATCGTCCATCAGCTCCTCCAGCAGCGACTTGTCCCCGCGTTGATGCACGGCCTCGACGCTAACCCCACACACCGACAAGTACCGCTCGATCCAGGCCACCCCGAACCGCGCCAGCCGATCCCGCCACACCACCCGCACCACCGTGAACCGGCCCTCAGCCGCATCATCGAGCAACCGGTCCAAACCCCGCCGCGACTCCCGCAACCCCGAGCCGCGATCCCGGTACACCCGAAACACCCTGCCGCTGGCGGTATCCCGCAACATCTGCTCCTGATTAGCCAACGACGACTCGCCCCCGCAAGCGGGCGGTACCCCCAGACCCGTGGACCCCGATACCCGGCAATACAACGCCTCCACCCGACCAATCACCGCATCCACGGCCGGCGCACGGCGTCCCAGATACGCATCCAAATCCGCCTGATCGAACAACCGCTGCCCCGACCCTGAACGCCGAAACGGCAACCGCCCCTCCCGAGCAGCCTTACGCACCCCCACTACCGACATCCCCAGATAGTCGGCAGCCGCACCGATACGCATACCAGAGAGTATCATCTAGTACCAGGAATCACATCAACAGCAGACAGCCTTGTTGCAGTCTCGCAAAAGAACATCGGCAGCAGCGCTGGCCGTTGCGCTGCTGCCGATGCCGGCTTGCGGGTGCTCGGAACCCTTAGGCCGAGCCGTTGGTGGCGTTGAGCACCTGCAGGATGTCGGGCTTCATGGCAACCAACTGCTGGTTCCAGTACGGCCACGAGTGCGTGCCATTGGTTGGGAAGTTGAACACTCCGTTGCGGCCGCCCGAGGCCGCGTAGGTGTTCTGGAAGGTTTGATTGGTGCGCAGGGTGAGACTTTCCAGGAACTTCGCCGGCATGTTGTCGCCACCGAGGTCGGTCGGTGCGCCGTTACCGCAGTAGATCCAGATCCGGGTGTTGTTGGCCACCAGCCGCGGAATCTGGAGCATCGGGTCGTTGCGCTTCCACGCCGGGTCACTGGACGGACCCCACATGCTGTTGGCGTTGTAGCCACCCGAGTCGTTCATCGACAGGCCGATCAGGGTCGGCCACCAGCCCTCGGACGGGTTGAGGAAGCCCGAAAGTGATGCGGCATAGGGGAATTGCTGCGGGTAGTAGGCGGCCATTATCAGCGCGGAACCGCCCGACATGGACAGCCCAACCGCCGCATTGCCCGTCGGCGAGACGTCCTTGTTGGCCTGCAGCCAGCTGGGCATCTCCTGGGTCAGGAAGGTTTCCCATTTGTAGGTGTAGTTCTGACCGTTGCCCTGCGACGGCTGGTACCAGTTGCTGTAGAAGCTGGACTGGCCGCCGACCGGCATGATCACCGACAGGCCGGACTGGTAGTACTCCTCGAACGCCGGGGTGTTGATGTCCCAGCCGTTGTAGTCGTCCTGCGCCCGAAGGCCGTCGAGCAGGTAGACCGCGTGTGCTCCACCGCCCTGGAACTGGACTTTGATGTTGCGGCCCATCGACGGTGATGGCACCTGCAGGTATTCCACTGGAAGACCCGGCTTGGAGAACGCCCCCGCGGTCGCCGTGCCGCCGGCAGCACAGACGAGACCGGACAACAGGGCAGCTCCCATCGCCGCGATAGCCAGCCGGCGCGGCAGTTTGGCCGTCGCGCCACGCAACGTTCGCAACTCATCGAAGAACGTCATAGCTTCTACCCATCCCAACTTTCATCGCCTTTTCGGTGCCGCACGATCACGGTGGAATCCGTCTGGGCGATCAAAACACAGGGGGACGGCGCAATTGGGTTGTCGGGGCCGGAGTTTGACGTCGCGGTTGGCTAACGATTCAGAGTCGGAAAGGACTCGTCGCGTTCTAGGAGACCAGGCGGCGCAACAGAGTTGATGCCGTCGCGACTCCGATCACCGCCGCCGCCACCAACACGACGATGTCCGCCGGGTTGAATGGGGTCCCGATCAACAGCGCCCGCAATGCGTTGACCTCGTAGCTGAGTGGGTTGACCGTGGTCAGCCTGTGCAGCCATGCGGGCATCACGTCGACCGGGTAGAGGGCATTGGAAGCGAAGAATAACGGCATCGTGATGGCTTGTCCGATCCCCATCAGGCGATCGCGGCTGCGAACCAGTCCGGCCAGCGTCATCGACAGGCAGGCGAAGAACGCGGCGCCGAGCATGACGATGCCCATCGCCGCCAGGATCCGCAGTGGATTGATGGTCAGGCCGACGCCCATCAGATAGGCCAGCACCATCACGCCGACCACCTGCGCGACCGATCGCACACCGGCCGCGAATGCCTTGCCGGTGATCAGCGCCGACGCGGGTGCCGGGGTCACCATCAGTTTGGCGAGGATGCCGGCGTCGCGATCCCAGATGATCTGGATGCCATAGAAGATCGAGATGAACAGCGCCGACTGGGCGATGATTCCCGGCGCCAGGAATGCCAGATAGGACACCGACCCGGTGTTGATGACGTGCAGGTGGGTGAACGTGGTACCGAAGATCAACAGCCACAGCGCCGGCTGCACCATCCGGGTGACCAGTTCGGTGCGGTCGTGCTGCAGCTTCTGCAGTTCGACGATCGCGAACGCGCGTGATGCGGTCCGACGTTGCGCGCACCCGCTGCCATCCCTGCGGCGCGCGGACGAGGGTTATGTCTGTTATGTCGCAGGCTTTCAAGGCTTGTTCAGCCGGCACGGCGGGCAACCTTTCTGCTGGAACGGATTTCGCGGATGCTCGACGCCTCCCCGGCCTCTGCGGCCGACTCCGAGCTCAAATCTCCAGCGGTGTAGTGGCGGAACACGTCCTCGAGCGTGGCGGCGGATGACACCTTGGATATCTGGGCCTTCAACTTGGCCGGTGTCCCCACCGCCCGCAGTTCGCCGTGGTGCATCAGCGCGACCCGATCGCACAACGCGTCGGCCTCCTCCATGTAGTGGGTGGTCAGCAGCACGGTCATGCCGAACTGGCCCTGCATCTTCTGCACCTGAGTCCAGACGCGGTCACGTGCGATCGGATCCAGCCCCACGGTCGGTTCGTCGAGCACCAGCAGCGATGGGCGGTTTACCAGCGCTTGGGCCACCTCCAGACGGCGGACCATGCCGCCGGAGTAGGTCGCCGCCAGCCGGTCGGCCACGTCGAGCAGCTCCATGGCGACCAGCGCCTCGGTCACTCGTTCGGCCCGCTCGGCGCGCGGCACACCGTACAACCGTGCGAACCACTGCACGTTCTGCCGGCCGGTCAGCGCCGGTTCGATCGAAAGCTGTTGTGGGACATAGCCGATATTGCTTCGGATGTCGACGGTCTGATCGCGGGTGTCCATACCGAAAATGCGCAGTTCGCCCTGCTGCACCGGTGTCAGCGTGGTGAGCATGCGGACTACCGTCGTCTTTCCGGCGCCGTTGGGTCCAAGCAGGCCCATGGTCTCGCCGGGCCGTACCTGCAACGTCACGTCGTCGACGGCGGTGAACTGGCCATAGCGGTAGGTCAGGTGCCGGGCGTCCACCGCCATCGGCAGAGTTCCGCTCATGACCGGCGCTCTTGCAGTATTAGGGTCATCGTGTCAAGGACCTCCAATCCTTTTGCCAGAGCTTCGATTTGATCGTGATCGAGTTCGCCGAGCACGTCGGACAGCAGCGCCCGCCGGGCGGCCCGTGAGGCGTCGACGACCTGCTGGGCCGGCTCCGCGAGCCGAAGTTGGCCGACGCGGCGGTCCGTCGCGTCTACTGTCCGGATAAGCAAGCCGCTGGACACCAGCTTGGAGACCAGGGTTGAAGCGGTGTTGGGCACCAGCCCGAGTTCGGCGGCGGCAACGCTGACCGAGACCCCCGGCTGCCGTCCGACCAGCCACAACAGCTCAGCCTGTGACTCGGTGAGCCGGGCGGAGTCGAAGCCGCGACCGGCCGACCGCCGGAGTTGGCGGCGGAACCTGCCGACGACACCGAACACCTCGGTGACCAAATCGGTGCGTGACTTGAGCCTTTGCATAGTTACCTTCTTCGCCTATATACCTCTGTATAGGAGCTATATATGTGTGAGAGCTATGCGCGAGCTATCAGCCAGCTACTTCTCGAGGCGATGTAGCACCACGTCTGTCAGTGCTTGGCCGTCGACGGTCGCGGTCATATAGCTGCAGAACGGTTGTCGGCGGCGATCCGTCGGCGAGCCGGGATTAAGCAGGCGCAACCCGGTTTTCGTCGTCGTATCCCAAGGGATGTGACTGTGCCCGAACACCAGAACGTCGGTGTCCGGATACAGCCGCGACATCCGGGTTTGGCGGCCGGCCGCGGCGCCGGTCTCGTGTACGACCGTGAAACGCAGACCCGCCAGCAACACGTCCGCTCGTTCCGGCAGGCGCTGCCGCAGTTCGGGTCCGTCGTTGTTTCCCCAGCACGCGACCAGCCGGGCGGCCCTGGATTCCAGCGCGTCGAGCAGGTCGGGCGCCACCCAGTCCCCGGCGTGCACGACGACATCTGCCGTCGCGACCTCGTCCCATACCTGTGCGGGCAGGTCCCGTGCCCGCTTCGGGACATGGGTGTCGGCAATCAGCAGCAACCTCACCCGGCCATCTTGCGTCAGGGGCCGGCCAGCGGGTGAACCTGCAGGTTGCAGAGGCCCTCGTTTCGCCCCACCCTGAGCGGGAGGCTAAATGTCTGCGATGTTCCGGGCGGCGTTACGCGCATGGTCATATCGGGGGGCGTGGCCCCGTAGATCTGGCATGCCGGATCTTGCCCGCCGGCGGCCGCGACCCACTCGACCATCGCGCGGGCGCCGTGGCCGGGCTCCAGGGTGACGGTCGTGTCGGGCGTGGCACCGCCCAGGTATCCGCTCGGTGTCTGCTTGGCATGGATCGGCGCCGCGCCGTCAACGTTTGGGTCGACATCCACCGTCGGATATCCCGACAGCTGACACGCGCCGGCACCGGATTGCAGCGTGAAGTTGAGGTAGATGGCACGATGGCCCAGCCCCGGCGAGGCCGCCTCGCTGGCCACCGTGAGCGCTCCGGGATCACACGTCGCCGGGTCGGCGTGGGCGGGACCTCCGAGGCCGACCGTTGCCGCGGTTGCTGCCGCCCAGACCGCCGCGGCGAAAGTGGCAGGCATCTTTCTCATGTGCATGAACTAAGTGGACCACTCGCGCGCCGCTACCGATCCCAGGTCCCGAATCCGGGGATGGCACGATGTTGAACACCGGAAAGCAGAGGAGAGACCCATGCGCACCTTCGAGTCAGTCGCCGACCTCGCTGCCACTGCGGGCGAGCCGATCGGGCAGAGCGGCTGGGTGACCATCACCCAAGAAGACGTCAATTTGTTTGCCGACGCGACCGGCGATCACCAATGGATCCACGTCGACCCGGAGCGGGCTGCCGCGGGTCCGTTCGGCACGACCATCGCCCACGGCTTCATGACGCTGTCGCTGTTGCCCCGGCTGCACCACGAGACGTACACCGTCAACGGCATCAAGCTCGCAATCAACTACGGCCTCAACAAGGTTCGCTTTCCCGCACCGGTGCCGGTGGGCTCGCGGGTGCGTGCGAAGACTTCGCTGGTCGGTGTCGAAGACCTGGGCAACGGCGCCGTGCAGGCGACGGTGTCGACCGTCGTCGAGATCGACGGGGCGTCCAAGCCGGCGTGCGTGGCCGAGAGCGTGGTCCGCTACATAACGTGACACTCGCGACAGGGAGCCACGGGGCGCCACAGTCAGAAACAGTCAGAATTCGGCGATCGTGTGTTCGAGGCGTTCGGCCAGCCGGGCCTGGGCTTCGGCGCGCCGGGTGGGAATGTGCTGTGACGGGAAAGGCGTTGTCACAGGCTGGTATTCACGCAGCGTGCGGCGGGCTACCGTCATCTTGTGCAGCTCGGTGGCGCCGTCGGCGATGCCCAGTGACTCGGCGGCCACCATCATCTTGACGAACGGCATCTCGTCGGAGACGCCGAGCGCGCCGTGCAGGTGCAAGGCCCGCTGGGCGACGTCATGGAGCACCGCGGGCATGGCGACCTTGACCGCGGCGATGTCGCGGCGCACCTTCTGATAGTCGTGGTGCTTGTCGATCAACCACGCGGTGCGCAGCACCAGCAGCCGGAACTGTTCGATCTGGATCCAGCTGTCGGCGATCTTCTCCTGGGTCATCTGCAGGTCGGACAGCCGGCCATGCCTGGTCTGCCGCGACACCGCGCGCTCACACATCATGTCGAAAGCCCGGCGCGCCAAAGCAATTGTGCGCATCGCGTGGTGGATTCGGCCACCGCCGAGGCGGGTCTGCGCGATCATGAACGCCTGGCCTTCACCCCCGAGCACGTGATCGGCCGGCACCCGGACATCGTTGTAGCGGACGTAGCCGTGCGAGCCGTGCTTGCTCGACTCGCCTCCCACCCCGACGTTGCGGATGATCTCGATGCCCGGCGTCTCGCCGGGAACGATGAACAGCGACATCTTGTCGTACGTGCGGGCGTCGGGCTTGGTCACGGCCATCACGATGAAAAACGAGGCGTGCTTGGCGTTGCTGGAAAACCACTTCTCCCCGTTGATCACCCAATCCCCATTTCCTGAGACGTCCTGGGTCGCCGTCGTGACGAACATCCCCGGATCGGAGCCGCCCTGGGGTTCGGTCATCGAATAGCAGGAGGTGATTTCGCCGTCGAGCAGCGGCTTCAGGTAGCGGGCCTTCTGCTCGTCGGTGCCGAACAGGGCCAGGATCTCGGCGTTACCCGAGTCGGGTGCCTGGCAACCGAATACCGACGGCGCCCAGCGCGAGCGCCCGAGGATCTCGTTGAGCAGCGCGAGCTTGACCTGGCCGAAGCCTTGGCCGCCGAGTTCGGGCCGCAGGTGCGCGGCCCACAGTCCCTGGTCCTTGACCTGCTGTTGCAGCGGCCGCAGGATCGCCATCATCTCGGCGTTCTTCTTGTCGTAGGGGTCCAGGGAGACCAGGTCGAGCGGTTCGAGTTCCTCGACCATGAACTTTTCGACCCAGTCGAGCTTCGCCTGATATTCCGGGTCCGTTTCGAAATCCCACACTGTCTCCCAACCGTTCCCCAGCGCAGCGCCGCGCCGGCATCTTAGGTATAGCGAGCTGAAGCCATCGTAAGTGCGGGAATGAATTGACCGTCGCGGCGGTAGAACAACGGTATGAAACTCGACGACGCCGCGCGTGACCTCATTGGAAAGGGTGCCGATGCCACGCTGGTCACCCTCAACCCCGACGGCAGCCCCCAGGTTTCCCTGGTTTGGGTCGCGCTGCAGTCGACACCGGATGGGGACGAGCTCGTCACCGCCCACCTCGCTGAGCACAAGAAGGTCCGCAACGTCCGCAACGATCCGCGGGTGGCCCTGACGATCGCCGCGGTGGGAGACGTCGCCCCGGAGATGCGGCCCTACCTAATCGTCTACGGCACCGCGCGGATCGTGGAGGGCGGCGCGCCCGAGCTGCTGAAGGAGCTCGCCCGGACCCTGTCCAACCCGGACGTGTTTCCGCCGGCGGGCGCACCGCCCGGATTCCTCACCCGCGTCCGCATCGACAAGGTCGGCGGCATGGGTCCCTGGGTGTCCTGACGCTAAAGGCTAAGCGGCACAATAGATTTAGTGCAGTTTGGGTAATACGTTGGTGCGGTAGAACTCGATGGCTCCTCTGGGGTCGTCCTGCGGAAAGTGCAGGAAGGGAACGGCGCCGGCGTCGAGAACCGTTTGCACGGCAGTGACGTGGGGGGCGGGGTCGGTGCCGACCGTCCAGTTCGCGAGCACCTTCTCGGTCGGGTTCGACTCGGCGGCACGCTGGATCTCGGCCGGATTCGGCTGATCGACCGCGCCGGCGGTAAAGCGCCATAAGTCGGCGGCTCGCGCCGCCGTGCCGTGGTCGCCGACGACGGCGAACAGTTCGGCTCGCTTCCCCAGCTTGGCGGGGTCGTGCCCGGCGGCTAGCGCACCGGTGTCGAACGCGGCGAGCAGCTTCGGGTTGGTGAGGTCGCGGGCCTGGGTGATCCAGCCGTCGCCGTACTGGCCGGCCAGCTTCGCGCTTTTGGGGCCGCTGGCGGCGACGAAGATCGGCGGCGGCGTGGGCGGCGGGTCGTAGAGCTTCAGCGCGTTCGTCTGAAAATAGCGTCCCGCGAACGAGATTCGCTCGCCGCTCCACAGCTGGCGGATCAGCTCGATGGCTTCCAACAACCGGTCGTGACGCTCGGTGTAGCGGCCGAACGAGTTGGTGGTGGCCTGTTCGTTGAGCCGCTCGCCGGTGCCGAGCCCCAAGAACACCCGTCCCGGACTCAGGATCGCCAGGGAGGCGAAGGCCTGGGCCACGGTGGCCGGGTGGTAGCGGTAGATGGGGCAGGTCACGCCTGTGCCGAACTCGATGCGGCTGGTGCTGCTGCCCACCAGGGCCAGGGTCAGCCACGGAAACATCGAATGGCCCTCGTTGTCCTGCCACGGCTGGATGTGATCGCTGGCCCACACGTATTGAAAACCGGCCCGTTCGGCCGCCTGGGCTTGCTCCACGAGCGCAGCGGTACGGAATTGCTCATGCGACAGCACGACCCCCACCCCTTTGCCCGGCGAGGTCGCCGGACCGCTGGACGAGGCGTCGTGGGAGCTGGGCGTACCGCAGCCGCCCGCTAATCCGGTTCCGAGCACGCCGGCACCGGCGGCCAGCTGCCCGAACGTCCGCCGCGAAATGCCGTTCACCGGTTCCGAATACCCATCGCGCGGACCACCATACACTTGGCGGTTTCGTTACGGGCTCAGGTGGGAATAGCGACCAAATGGCGCCCGGTGATCATCCCCAGCGCACACCGTTTTACGGCGTGTGCTTGCTATCGGGAGCGTTCCTATCGTGCTGGCTGGCATCGTCGATCCACATCGTGTGGCTTTCGATCGCCATCTATGTCCTGGCCGCGATCGCCGCCGTAGTGGGCTTCGTTATGACTTTCCGCGACTATTCGTTCTGATTTGCCGTCGCAAACTAGCGTCATTCGGGTGGTTCCGCAGGCGCGCCCGGCGCAGAAAGGCGATGTCCGCGAGCTGTCACGCACCATGGCCCGGGCGTTTTACGACGACCCGGTGATGATCTGGCTGTTCCCCGATGAGCGGCCGCGCCTCGCGCAGCTATACCGGTTGTTCGCGACGATGACCCGTCACCACCACCTGTCCCGCGGTGGCGTGGAGGTGGCCCGCGACGGACCGCGCATCGGCGCGGCGGCATTGTGGGATCCGCCGAATCAGTGGCAAGAAACACGCTGGGAGCTGCTGGTGCAGGCGCCCGCATTCCTGCGGGTGTTCGGCATTCATTCGGCCCGGGCACGCGGCGCGCAGGAAGTGATGAAGCGCGCGCACCCCGAAGAACCGCATTGGCATCTGGCCGCGATCGGCAGCGATCCGACGGTGCGCGGCAACGGCTTCGGGCAGACCCTGATGCGGTCGCGGCTGCAGCGTTGCGACGCCGAATACTGTCCGGCCTACCTGGAGTCGACCAAACCCGAAAATGTGCCGTACTACCAACGTTTCGGATTCACCGTCACCGATGAGATCAAACTGCCCAACGGTGGACCGCCGATGTGGCCGATGTGGCGGGAACCGCGGGGCTGATCATCCGGCCGACGGCGGCTTTTTCATCACCGTCCCCTTAAGCTCCGCCCCGAATTCAATGTCGTCGTAGTTCGCCCTCTTGCGCCAACCGCTGCCTGCCGTGTCCGGCGGCGGCGGCACCGTCACCCCGCGCGCAGATTCCTGGTACTCCTCGTCCTCCTCGTACTCGGAATCCTCGTCCTCCCCGTACTTTTGCTGCGTCCTCTTGCGCCAACCGCTGCCTGCCGAGGTCGGTGGCGGCGGCATCAAAGGCGGGAGGAAGGGGAAATCGGACTCGCCAGACTCCTCCGCAGGAAGCGGGGACACCGCCGACGCGAGTTGCACCGGCGCTTGCGAAGCGGGCAGCAGCCCGACCACGGCGGGCGGCGCGCTCAGCTTGCCCAACGACACCCCGACACCTATCGCCGCTGTGGGTTCGGCGGAAAGTCCGGCGGCCCCGAACGCACCCAACCCTTTCGGCCCCGCCCCCGCCGCCGACTCACCCTCCGCCAGACCGCCACCAACATCGCCACCCACGGTCTGAAGCGACCGGGCCGCAGTCGACTGCGCCACGTAGCTCAGCAGGTTGATGGGAAATCCCGATGCTATGAACTGATTGCCATACGTCGCCGCCAGTCCGAACCAGCCCTTTTGGGGGTTGAAGCTCTGGATCGCCGAAATTATCGAATCCAACGGAGAAGTGGCAGCGGGCGCCGCAGCGGCGGTCGCAGAAGTGGTGGCGGCGGGTACCGCACTGGCTTGAGCGGCCACCCCTGCCGGATTGGCGATCGAAGGCGGCGAAGAGAACCCAGACAGCGGGGTGGCTTGTGCCGAGGCCGCCTGATAGCGGGTCATCGCCGCCGAGTTGTTCGCCCACATGCTCTGGTATTGATCTTCGGTTTGGGCAATGGCCGGAAGATTGATCCCGAACGTGTTGGTGGCCAACAACTGCGCCAGCCGCGTCCTGTTGGCACTGACCTGTGCGGGAAGAATTACCGCCGAGCGAACGGAGTCAAACGCCGCCGCGGCGGCCTGTGCCGAGGCGGCCATCTGCTGGGCCTGCTGCGCGGTGCCGCGCAACCAGGCTAGGTAGGGTTCGACGGCCTGCACCATCGCCAGCGAGGACGGACCGTGCCAGGTCTCGGTCAGTGCCGACACCGCTGAGGCAATGGTGCCGGCAGTGTTCTGCAGTTCGGTGCCCAGGCGATGCCAGGCACCGGAAGCCTCGATCATTGAGCCGGCTCCAGGCCCGGAGTGGATGAGCGCGGAGATGACCTCGGGGGGCAACACTAAGAAATCCACGACATCTCACCTCGCACACGTCGGGAACGCCCCAGCGAAATCGCGCTGACTACGCTGCGACAAACCCTGGAACATCGCGCATCCACCCCTCGCCTGTGGGCCACGATCACCAGTGTGCACGTCGCGTGGACCATCGCGGTAGTGAGATGGTCGCCGCATCGCCGATGGCGTTCGTCTCGGCCTGCCGTCCGGACGTCGGGATCCGCCTCACGGCGTGGCCTGGTGTGCCACTGGGCCGGCGTCGGTGCGACTTGCAAATCCAATGGGGGAGTGACTCTTTCGATCGGGGTAACCGAACTCAACTTCGCGGACCCCGCGCGAAAGCGATGTAACGCCAAATTTATCGGGGGAAAGGCAACGAAAGATGTTCGTCACAGACAGGTTGGTATGTTTACCCATAGGGCGGGACGGCCTCAGCTTAAGGGCTGCCGGCTGTTGCGGGTTGAGTGATCGGTAGTTGTCAGTGGTGTGCTGTAGGAACAGGGGCATGAATCTGGCGGTGTGGGCTGAGCGCAACGGTGTTGCGCGGGTGACTGTGTGTCGTTGGTTTCGTGCCGGGCTGTTGCCGGTACTGGCCCGCACGGTGGGACGGCTGATTTTGGTGGACGACTCGTGTGTCCCAGCCGGGCCGCGCTCACGAACTGCGGTGTATGCGCGGGTGTCCTCGGCTGATCACAAAGCGGATCTGGATCGTCAGGTGTCGCGGGTAACGGCGTGGGCCACTAGCCAGCGGATCCCGGTCGACGAGGTCGTGACGGGGGTCGGTTCGGGGTTGAATGGGCATCGCGGCACGTTCCTTGCCCTGCTGGGCGACCCGGCGGTGAGCCGGATCGTGGTCGAGCATCGGGATCGGTTCTGCTGGTTGGGCTCTGAGTATGTTCAGGCGGCCCTCGGCGCGCAGGGCCGCGGACTGGTTGTGGTGGATTCGGCTGAGGTTGATGACGGCCTGGTGCGGGATATGACCGAGATCGTGACCTCGATGTGTGCTCGCTGGTACGAAGACGGTGCCGCGCAGAACCGGGCCAGACGGGCGATCACCGCCGCCGCTGGCGAGGATTGCGAGGCGGCGTGATGGCGACGTTCGAGATCCCTGACGGCTGGCGTGTTCAGGCGTTCCGGTTCACGCTGGACCCGGCCGAGGATCAAGCCAGGTCGCTGGCTCGGCATTTCGGCGCGCGGCGCAAGGCATACAACTGGACCGTCGCCGCCTTGAAAGCCGATATCGATGCGTGGCGCGCCACCGGGATCGAGACGGCGAAACCGTCACTGCGTGCCCTACGGAAACGCTGGAACAGCGTCAAAAGCGACACGTGCGTCAACGCGGAGACCGGTGCGGTGTGGTGGCCCGAATGCTCGAAAGAGGCCTACGCCGACGGCATCGCGGGTGCGGTCGACGCGTACTGGAACTGGCAGACCTCCCGCTCAGGCAAGCGCGCTGGTAACCGGGTCGGGTTCCCGCGGTTCAAGCGCAAGGGCCGCGACGCGGATCGGGTTTGTTTCACCACCGGCGCGATGCGCGTCGAACCGGATCGCAGGCATCTCACGCTGCCGGTCATCGGTACCGTCCGCACGCACGAGAACACCCGCCGCATCGAACGCCTCATCCGTGCCGGGCGGGCGCGTGTGCTGGCGATATCGGTGCGGCGTAACGGCAACCGGCTGGATGCGAGTGTGCGGGTACTGGTGCAGCGGCCGATCCAGCCCCGCGTCACACTGCCTGATTCACGGGTTGGTGTCGATGTCGGGGTGCGGCGTTTGGCGACTGTCGCGACCAGCGACGGCACCGTGATCCAACGTGTCGAGAACCCGCGACCGCTCGATGCCTCGCTGCGTGAGCTACGCCGCGTGTGCCGGGCACTGTCGCGCTGCACCAAAGGCTCACGCCAGTACCGTGAGCGCACCATCCAGATCTCCCGGCTGCACCGCCGGGTGAACGATGTCCGCACCCATCATCTGCATCTCCTGACAACAGGATTGGCTAAAACCCACGGCCGGATCGTTGTCGAAGGGCTGGACGCGGCGGGGATGGTGCGGCAAAACGGCCTCTCGGGTGCCCGCGCCAAGCGGCGTGGACTCTCGGATGCGGCCCTGGGCACACCGCGCCGCCGCCTGTCCTATAAGACAGGCTGGTACGGGTCAAAGCTGGTGGTCGCCGACCGCTGGTACCCGTCATCGAAAACTTGCCACACCTGCGGGCGTGTGCGGAACATCGGCTGGGACGAACACTGGACGTGTGACCCCGCCGTGGGCGGGTGTGGTGCCACCCATCAGCGAGACGACAACGCCTCGATCAACCTCGCACGCTACGAGGAACCCATTAGTGTCGTCGGCCCAGTTGGGGCCGCCGTCAACCGTGGAGCCGACCGTAAGACCGGACCTCGTCCGGCAGGTGGCTGTGAAGCGCGGAAGGGACGCAGCCGCACGGCTGACGAACAACCCCGAGATGGGGTGCAAGTCGCGTGATCACCAAAGACCACTCACTTGCAACGGAGTACCGGAAATGACCATCGAAAATCCCTTTTGGGAGGCGGTCAAGGATTGCGTTGAGCCGGATAGTTTTCGGGGCAACCCGGTGGTCGGCGAGTTCCGTTTGGACCGGACCGTGGAAGAGAGCATGGCGCGCTTTCCGAATCGGCAATTGTTGGTCAGGAAGTACTGCTGGACCATTCCCGACCCCGATACCGTCGCGTTCGTGGCCAAGCACGCTCAAGGCGGCCTGGTCGATCCGATGGCGGGCACGGGCTATTGGTCCTACCTGCTTGCGCAGGTGGGTGTGGATGTTGTCTGCTACGACCTGAACCCGGGTACGGCGCTGGTCACCAATGGTTGGCACGGCGAAGACCTGTATGCCGAGGTCTGCGCGAAGGACGGCGCCGAAGCGGTGGCACTGCACCCGGACAGGACGCTATTCCTGTCCTGGCCGCCCTTTGCCCAGGATGTCGGCACCCGAATATTGCGGGCCTACCAGGGGAAACGCGTCGTCTGCATCGGCGAGGAGGAGGGGCACACCGGCGATGAAGAGCTGCGCCTGACCCTCGAGACGGATTGGACCAAAGTCGATTCCCACCAGCCGGTTCAATGGTGGGGTGTGCACGATCGGGTGTCGGTGTACGAGCGTGGCTGAGATCAGGGGCTGAGATCACGGGTTGCTTCGCCAGCCGGCGACGCCGATCGCGATCATCCGCAACTGCTTGACGGCGATTCGCCGGATCTCTTCCAGCGCCACGGCGCTCTGGGCGTCCTCGATCGCCTCGGCGGTCGCGATCATGGCGTTCACGAAAAGCGTGGCCAGCACATTGAGGTCCTCGGTGCTCCAGGCGTTGAGCCCCGGGAAGCGAGCCAGGTCGGTGGCCAGTTCGGAGGTGATCAGCCGGATCTCGGTGCGGATGGCGTAGCGCAGCACGGACAGCCCGCTGGAGCGCTCCCGGCCGATGAGGCGCCAGTGCTCGCGCTGTTCGGCGACGCTGCCGACCAGGATCTCCACTGATGACTCGATCACCCTGTTGGGATCGAGCTTGCCCGCGCGCGCCCCGCGCAACATGTCGCGCAGGGCGCGAAACGACTCGTCGATCAGAACCAGTCCGAGGGCTTCCATCGACTCGAAATGGCGGTAGAACGCCGCGGGCACAATCCCGACCTCACGGGTCACCTCGCGCAGGCTCAGGCTGCTGAAGCTGCGGTCCTGGAGCAGCTTGAGTGCGGCCGAGATGATGGCGCGCCGCGTCGCCTCCTTGCGCTCCTCGCGCGACGGGCTTTCCCTGGAACGGTCGCCTGTACGGTCGCGCGACCGGTGCGGCCGTGAGGTAGGCGTACGACTGTTCACTGTGTGAACCCTACCACAGAACTGCAGAAAACCCTTGACTAGCAGCGGTGCGTGACTGCACGGTGTACATATGTTCACTCAAACTTTGACTCGATCGTTCGGCAAGCGAGTCCTGGGTTCCGACCTGGTCGACCTGCTCACCGGTCCACACGGCGTCGACCGCTACACCGAGCTGGTGGCGCCGACCTGGACGCTGGGCGAGGCCCGCGCCAAGGTCGTCGACGTGCGGCGAACCACGCCGCGCAGCGTCACCCTCACGCTCGCTCCCAACGCCGCTTTCACGTCCGCCCACACGGTCAAGGCCGGTCAGTACGTCAACCTCTCGGTCGACGTCGACGGCCGCCGGCATACCCGCTGCTATTCACCGGCAAACGCCGAAGGCAGCTCCCACCTGGAGCTGACGATCGGCCACCACGACGACGGGCTGGTCTCGACCTACCTGTTGGAGCGCGCCCGTCGCGGCATGGTGGTCGGCCTGGCCGGTGTCGGCGGCGACTTCGTGCTGCCGGCGCAACGTCCGCGCCGGATCCTCTTCGTATCCGGCGGCAGCGGCATCACGCCGGTCATGGCCATGCTGCGCACGCTGGTCGCCGAGGGCCACCGCGGCGAGATCGCGTTCGTCCACTACGCGCGCAGCCCGCGCGAGGCGTGCTACCGCGAGGAACTGGCCGCCCATAACGATCTGCCCGGCGTGCGGGTGCTGCACAGCTACACCCGGTCGGGCGCCGGAGACCTGGTCGGCTCCTTCGGGCCGCAGCATCTGGCCGCCGCGATGCGGTCACCGGATGCGGTGTTCGTCTGCGGGCCAACCACTTTGGTCGAGGCCGTACAGCAGCACTGCAACAACGTGTACACCGAGAGCTTCGTGCCGCCGGTGTTCCAGCCGCCAGCCAACCCGTCGGGTGGCCGAATCACATTTGCCAACAGCGGGATTGACATCGTCGACGACGGTCGCTCGCTGCTGGAGCAGGCCGAATCGGCCGGCCTGAAACCGGAGAACGGATGCCGGATGGGCATCTGCCACACCTGCACCCGGCGGAAGACCGCCGGCACCGTGCGCAACCTGATCACCGGCGCGGTGTCGACCGCCCCCGACGAGGACGTGCAGATCTGCGTGTCCGTGCCCGTCGGCAACGTCGACCTTTCGCTTTGAGCCTACTGACCTGCTCGACTGTGAATCTGGCGACGGCCGCACGGCGTGTCGCGTCGCGAGGTTCACAGTCGCGGCGAAACCAAAGGAGAAAACCCATGTCACAGAACAAGATCGCCCTGACCCCCGAGCAGGCCGACGCATTCGGCCGCGAACTCGACGCCATCAAGGAACGCGTGATGGCAGACCTCGGTGAAAAGGACGCCGAGTACATCCGCCGCGTCATCAAGACCCAGCGTGGGCTGGAGGTGGGCGGACGCGCTCTGTTGTTCCTGCCGCCGGCCTGGCCGCTGGGCACCGCGATGCTGGGCATCGCGAAAATCCTGGACAACATGGAGATTGGCCACAACATCATGCACGGCCAGTACGACTGGATGCGTGACCCGGCGATCTCCGGCCGCTCGTTCGAGTGGGACACCGCCTGCCCCGCCGACCAGTGGCGGCACTCGCACAACTACATGCACCACACCCACACCAACATCGTGGGGATGGACCGCGACATCGGCTACGGCATCTTGCGGATGAGCGAAGACCAGGGCTGGAGTCCGTACTACCTGGGCAACCCGGTCTACGCGTTCCTGCTGATGGTGTTGTTCCAGTACGGCGTCGCGCTGCACGAACTGGAAACCGAGCGCATTCGCTCCGGCGAGATCAGGCTGCGCGACAAGCGTGAGGTGCTGCGGGCGATCTGGAAAAAGACGCGCCGCCAGACACTCAAGGACTACGTCGCCTTCCCGCTGCTGGCCGGACCGTTCGCGCCGTTCGTCTTCGCGGGCAACCTTTCCGCCAACCTGATGCGCAATGTGTGGTCGTACATGATCATCTTCTGCGGCCACTTCCCGGACGGCACCCAGGAATTCACTGTCGAGGAGACCAAGGACGAGTCTCGCGGTATGTGGTATTTCCGCCAGGTCCTCGGTTCGGCGAATCTGACCGGCGGCAAGATCTTCCACCTGCTCTCCGGCAACCTGTCGCACCAGATCGAGCACCACCTGTTTCCGGACATGCCGGCCCGCCGGTATTCCGAGATCGCGCCTGAGGTGCAGGAGATCTGCGAACGCTATGGCATCCCCTACAACAAGGGCCCGCTGCTGCGTCAGTTCGGCACCGTCGTCCGCAAGATCGTGCGGCTCACCTTCCCGACGTCCCCGGCCTCCCCGGAGTCCCCGGCCGCCCTGGAGCCCAAGCCGGTCGAGCGCGTACCTGCCGTCGCCTAATTAGCGTGTGTGGCCCCCCTCCATTGGGGGGACAATGGGCTAGTGGAATGGACCGGCGCGCGGTATGCAGACAAGCCAACAGTGGAAGCTTCAACGTGGATCGACGCAGATCCCGCCCGGGTGTGGAGTCTGGTTTCCGACATTGAGCTGATGCCGACCCTCAGCAACGAGCTGCAGTCGGTGCAGTGGGCCAACGGAGCCCACCGGCCCCGAGTCGGCGCCCGGTTCGTCGGACACAACCAACACCAGGCGTTCGGACAGTGGTATACCACCTCGCAGATCGTCTGCTATGACGAGCCACATGAATTCGCTTGGGCGGTAGGCGACTCCGAATACCCCTCGGCGACGTGGCGATTCCGCCTGGCACCCCGGGACGGCGGTACCGTGCTCACCTACTGGATGCAGATGGGACCGGGACGCTCGGGGTTGTCGGTGGCAATCGACTCGATGCCCGATAAGGAAGAAAAGATCGTATTCGTCCGGCTGCGGGAGTTCGAGACAGCGATCGAACGGACACTGGCGACGATCAAGAGGCTGGCCGAACACGGGGTGCGTTGATGCGGACCGCGACGACGGTCGAGCTGTCCGGCGGTTCGGAGGTCGTGGCGTTCACCGTTGAGGCGGAAAAGCTGGGTCTCGATATCTGCTGGGTCGCCGAAGCCTGGGGCGCGGACGCGCCGTCGGCGCTGGGCTACATCGCGGCCCGCACCCACCGGATGCTGCTGGGTTCGGGTGTCCTGCAGGTCGGCATCCGGACGCCGGTCGCCGTCGCCCAGACCGCGATCACGTTGTCCAACCTGTCGAACGGGCGGTTCCTGCTCGGCCTTGGCGCCTCCGGTCCCCAGGTGATCGAGGGCCTGCACGGAATCTCGTTCAGCCGGCCGCTGACCCGGATAGCCGAGACGGTCGACATCGTGCGCCAAGTGTTCGCGGGCGGCAAGATCTCGCACTCCGGCAAAGAGTTTCAGATCCCCCGGCCCGGCGGTGAGGCGGTGCCGATGCGGTTGTCGACGCGGCCAGAACACGTCATCCCGATCTACTTGGCCGCGCTGTCCCCGGCGATGCTGCGGTTGACCGGCAAGATCGCCGACGGCTGGCTGGGCACCAGCTTCGTTCCGGAAGGCGCCGACGGCGCCTACTTCGCTCATCTCGACGAAGGGCTGGCGGCCGCCGGTCGCATTCGTGCCGATATCGACATCTGTCAGGGTGCCGAAGTCGCCTTCGCCGCCGACGAAGACGAACTGCGAAGCATGGTCGCGGGCCGCAAGAAGGAGCTCGCGTTCAGCCTCGGCGGCATGGGGTCGTCGAGCACGAACTTCTACAACCAGGCCTATAGCCGGCAGGGCTGGGCCGACGTCGCGGCCGCGGTAAGGGCGCGTTGGCAGGACGGCGACCGGGATGGCGCGACCGGTCTGGTGACCGACGAGATGGTGCTCGCCACCACGCTCATCGGGACCGAGGAGATGGTCAAGGCGCGGCTCGCGGTCTGGCGGGACGCCGGCGTGAACACCGTGCGGCTGTATCCGGCCGGTGACACGCTAGATGCCAAGCTGAGCACCCTGGGCCGGGCCATCGAGCTGGTCCGCGAGACCGGGGCGCCATGACGAATACGCCAGCGCGGTAAGGGATTCGGCGGCCGCGTCGCCGAATCCGCATTGCAGAAGTGCGAGGCCAGCAGCTACTCGGCGACTCCGGTGAAAGTCCAGCTAAATCCCGTAACATTGCGGCAGCTTCCGTTCTGCAGCTGCGATCCGACCACTTGTGCGCTACATGTCGCGTACCCGTTGGTAAGGCTTACGTTTAGCGTCGAACCCGTCAACGTCCATCGATCGGAACCGTCGATGACCCACTGCCCACCAGGTTTCAGCCACCAATGACGTACAGTCCCGTCGGAATTTTTTATCAGCCAGTGGGTGCCTTCGACGGTCCCGGGGTTCGTGGACGTGGTGGATCGCGGGAACGTGGTCGGCATTGCTGACCCGGTGGTGGAGGTCTTCGACGACTTCTGCCCCAGGTCGATGACGAGCAGAGCGACCGCGACCGCAGCGACGACCGCGAGAACAACTAGGCCGGCCACGACGAGCGCGACCTTTGTGCCGCGGTTTTGTCGGTCAACGGTCGGCGCCCCACCCGCGCGGGATGTCGCATAGGCGGGCGGCACCCAGGCGGTTCCTCGAACCTCGGGACCGGCGGGCCACTGCATCAGAGGCTGGTTTGGCCATGGCGGCGGATTCTGTCCCGCAAAGGGCCCCGCTGCGGCATCCGGGGTCGGCCACATGTGAGCTGGTGGGATGTCTCCTTGCATCGCATGTTGACTGGGCAGCTGGGCAATGGTCTCCGGTTGGGTGGGCAGCTGCGGTGGTTGGGTCGGCGGCGGCGGTGGCGCGGGGGGACTTGGAATCGGCGCGGTCAACGTTGCCCGGGCCGCCCTCGCCAGGTCCTTCGCGCTTTGGTAGCGCTGGTAGGGGTCTTTGGCCATGCCGGTGGCGATGACAGCGTCCAACGGTTCGGGGACGGCGGATTCCAGCATCGAGGGTCGGGGCGGGGGCACGGTCAGGTGTCCCACGATCTGTTGTTCGGCGCTGTCTCCGGGGTAGGGGCGTCGGCCGGTCAGTGCTTCGTGCAGCACGCAGGCCAGGGCGTAGACATCTACCCGGGCATCGGTGTTTCCGGCGCTGAGCCGTTCCGGGGCCATGTAAGCCCAGGTGCCTACCGTCGCGCCGGTGTTGGTCAGCGCGGTGTCCCCGGCAGCTCGCGCGATACCGAAATCAATGAGGTAGGCGAAGTCGTCCTCGGCGACCAAGATGTTGGACGGTTTGACGTCGCGGTGCACGAGCCCGATTTGGTGCGCGGCGTGCAGAGCGGAGGCGATCTGCTCGATGATGCCCACCGCTCGTGCAGGCTCAAGCGGGCCACCTTCAAGGAGCACCTGCAGGTCGTGGCCCCGGATCAGGCGCATGGTCACGTACAGGCGGCCCTCAATCTCGCCGAATTCGTAGATCGGGACTAGGTGAGGCTCATCGAGCCCGGCGGCTGCTCGTGCCTCGCGCCGGAAGCGCTCCTGGAAGACCTGATCGCCAGCGAAGTCCGGCGGCAGCACCTTCAAAGCCACCACGCGGTTCATATCCGGGTCGTAGGCCCGCCATATTTCGCCCATGCCGCCGCGACCCAGCAGCTCTACGAGTCGGTACCGCCCAAACGGTGTCCCATCCACCACGACCCTTCCCCATGACGTTAGACGACCGCGGACAATGCGACCTTAAGCTCTCTCGACCTTGTGTGCTGGATGTTGGCACAGGTTAAGGGCGGAACGGATTCGTCGTCTTGGACATCACGGTTCACTCCTCGCGAGAGTTAGCGCACGTCGGTCGGCGCCTCCGAGACCTTCACCAGTTTTACCTCGGGCCGCGCCGGCACCCCGTCCGCGAGGAACCAGCGGAACGCGAGGTTGCCACGCGGGTAGCCCAGCGCGGTCAGTGAGTTTGGGTGCGCCGTTAGCCCGCGCGACAAAACGATCGTCACGGAGCCGTCACTGTTGAGCACCGCGCTATGGCCGTTGATGGAGCAACGGGCATCGGGACCCTCCGAGGCGGCGTAGGTGGCCATGAACTGGTTCCACACCACCAGGTTCCAGAACCGGCACGACGGCGGCCGGTGCGTGATGACCAGCGCTTCGTCGTCGTCGAGCACGAAACTGCCGTAGCAATAGCAGGCGTCCCGCGCCGACCAGCCGAAGTTGGCGTCGGGCACCTGATAGGGGTCGGCGAATTGGTTTGCGGCGTGGGCGGTTTCGTGCCCGAGCCCGTGCTCGTCGTCGGCCCGTGTCCCTACCGCCAGCGGCACGATGGCGAACATGGTGCGCATCCAGGTGGCGGCCGCGCGCAGACGTGCGGCGGTCTCCGCGTCGCCGTGTCGTATCGGGTCCGGCTCGTCGAGCGCCTCAATTTGCCAGACGATAGGGCGGCCGGTCAGTGGGTCGGCCTGGTAGTCACGGGTCATCAGCACGGCCGCGTCGGGCTCCAATTTCCCGGGCGGGAATTCGAAGCTGAAGTTACCGTCGGCGTCGATATCGAGGACGTCGAGATCGGTGTCACGGACTATCGAGACGACGCGGTTCGACCACGCGCCGGGCGAGGGTTCGTTGTAGGCGGTCAGCGAGAAGTACACGCTGTCGCCCTTATTGCCACTGATGCGGTAGCGCCGCTTCGGATCGACCGGGCAGATGAAGTAGTACGCGTCGGTGTTGTCGCCGCCCCATCGGCGATCGCGGCGGAACGGCGTGTTGACCGCGACGAACTGCGGCCGGCCGGGCTCGGGGAACAGGTAGGTGTCGAACGCCACGCCCAGCGTGGCGGCCAGCATGCGATAGCCGTCGGCAACGTGCCGGTCGTCGGTGACCGCACGGTCACCGACGAGGAAGGAGCGGTCCAGCTCCCCGACGGTCGTCAGCAGCTCTTTCCAGGCGGCAGCCGATTCGTGCGTCATGCTCGGGTTCCTTTCAGGATTCCTTTCAGGAGCAACGTGGTGGTGCGATCGACCCAGCCGTCCCAGGATTCGGGGCCGAGTTCGGTGGGCCGCGTGAGCAGGGCAATCAGGGTGAGGCCGGCGATCGCCTCGGCCAGTTCGGCGGCGGTCACGTCGGCGCGGACCGCACCGGAGGCCGCGGCGGCGTCGAGCCACTCGGCCAGGCCGCCGGCGAAGATGCCGGAGAACCGCTCCAGCAGCGCCGAATGCAGGGTCGGATCCGCCGCCATCTCGCCGACCAGCCCCGGCAGGGCCGCCCTGGCCGCCGGTGTGGTCAGGACGGCAACCGTGCGGCACACCATCTCGCGCAGGTCCTCGGGCAACGATCCGGTGTGCGGAATCGCGGTCGCGGCGCCGATCGGGAACACCGCCTCGTGCACCAGGTGCGCCTTGCTCGGCCAGCGCCGGTAGATCGCGGGTTTGCTGGTACCGGCCCGCTCGGCAATCGCGGAGACCAAGAGCCCGGGGTAACCGGTTTCACCGAGCAGCTCAACCGTTGCGCTCAGCACTGCGCCGTCGATGCGGGGGTCACGGGGGCGGCCAAAATCTACAACCATTACGAAACTCAGAGTAACATAAGTCGCCGTGACACAAGTCCGGCTTGATGACCTGGCCCAGCCCCGGTTCAGCGCCGAGGCCCAGCAGATCCTCGACATGATGGCGGCGATGGCGCCCAATTGCCCGTTGGATGCCGAGGCGTTGCACGCGCAAGCCAGCGCCGACACCGGCCTGCACGACTTCGGCGCGCAGGACTACCGGGAACGGCTCGACGTCTACCTCGCCGCGCTGCGTGAGATCGACGGGCTGCACGCGGCCGGGGTGGTGAACTTCTACGCGCAGTTGCTGCAGCTGCTGAAGAACCGGCTGCTGCTGACCGACCTGCTGAGCCGGCATCCCGAGATCGACGACATCGAACTGCTGCCGCCGGTGGTTATCGCCGGTCTGCCTCGCACCGGCACTACCCACCTGCACAATCTGCTGGCGGCGGCGCCCACGTTCCGCACCATGCCGTACTGGGAAAGCAACGAGCCGTTTCCGGCGCCGGCCGAGGTCGGAGTAGAGCCGGATCCGCGGCGGACGCGGATGGATGCGGCGGTCGGGGTGATCAACAGCGTGATGCCGTATTTCCCGCTCATGCACGAGATGACCACCGATCACGTGCACGAAGAGATCCAGCTGCTGGCCAACGACTTCTCCACGATGCTCTTCGAGACGCTCGGCGACGTGCCACGCTGGCGCGACTACTACCGGGCCCACGACCAGACGCCCCATTACGCATACCTAGCCAGGCAACTCAAGGCGATGCAGTTCGTGCGCGGGGGGCGGCGCTGGCTGCTCAAGTCACCCCAGCATCTCGAGCAGGTCCCGGTTCTGGATCGCGTTTTCCCCGGCTGCACTGTCGTGTTCACGCACCGTGACCCGGTGCCGGTGGCGCTGTCGATGATCGCGATGATCACCTACTCCGCCCGGATGCACCGGTCACCGGTGCCGGTGGAGCAGATCGCGGATTCCTGGATCGGCCGCCTGGAGCAGATGTTCGCCGCACTCGTCCGCGATCGCGACACCATCGGTCCACAACGCTCGGTTGACATCCGTTTCGATGACTTCATGGCCAACGAACTCGGCGTTGCCGAGCAGCTGTACGCCCTGGCCGGCGAACCGCTCACCGAACCGGCACGCACGGCGCTCGCCGGCTATCTCGCGGAGCACCAGCGCGGCCGCCTGGGCAGCGTCGAAACGTCATACGAGATGTTCGGGCTCAGCGAGGAGCGCCTGCGCACCCGCTTCGCCCCCTATGTCGAGCGCTTCCTGGCATAGGCTTCTCGACCATGGTCACCATGCCCGCCCTGGACGGCGTCGAACACAGGTACGTGGAGCTCGGCGATGGTGTAACCATCCACGTCGCGGACGCGGGCCCGGCCGATGGTCCGGCGGTGATGCTGGTCCACGGCTTCCCGGAGAACTGGTGGGAGTGGCACGAGCTGATCGGTCCGCTGGCCGCCGACGGCTACCGGGTGTTGTGTCCTGACCTGCGCGGCGCGGGATGGAGCTCGGCGCCCCGGTCGAGCTACACCAAGACCGAGATGGCCGGGGATCTGGCGGGCGTCCTGGACAGCCTCGGCGTCGACAAGGTGAAGCTCGTCGCCCACGACTGGGGCGGGCCGACGGCGTTCATCATGATGCTGCGCCACCCCGAGAAGGTGGCCGGGTTTTTCGGCGTGAATACCGTGGCGCCCTGGGCGAGCCGTGATCTATCGTCGCTCCGCAACATCTGGCGGTTCTGGTATCAAATCCCGATATCGCTGCCGGTCATCGGGCCCCGGCTGATCAGCAATCCCAACGCACGCTTTTTCCGGCTGCTGGCGGGCTGGGTCGGTGGCGGATTCTCGGTGCCCGAGGAGGACATGCGACTGTACGTCGACTGCATGCGCCAGCCCGGGCATGCGGAGGCCGGTTCGCGGTGGTACCGCAGCTTCCAGACCGGGGAGATGCTGAGCTGGATGCGCGGCGAGTTCGATGACGCACGCGTCGACGTCCCGGTGCGCTGGTTGAGCGGCACCGACGATCCGGTGATCATCCCGGATCTGTTGCGCGGGTACGGCGACCGGATAGGCGACTTCGAGGTCGAGCTGGTCGACGGCGTGGGCCATTGGATCGTCGAGCAGCGACCCGAGCTGGTTCTGGACCGCCTCCGTAAATTCCTTTCGGCCTGACCATTAACTCGTCAGCGGTGGCCGCGGACCGCGCGCCGGGTGAAGAAGCCGACCGCGATCCGATGCAGCCACCATGACGGCGGGCTGCGAAAGCCGAACCCGTTGTGCGGGTGGTAGGTGGCGCTCGGGCTAGCGGCGTCGACCTCAAGCCAACTGGTGTGCAGGCGTAGGTGCTCGGCGGGTGGACGACAGCTGACGCTGTGCGGCGGAGAGCCGCTAGGTTCTGGGTCGATAGCCGCATCGCCGTCCTCCGGTCTGCTTCCTGGTGTGCGCTGAGAGCCCGACTAGTAGCGGGGCCGAGCACCGCGACGTGTCGACAACCGGTTGCGCAGCAGCATGCCTGCCCATCAAGCCGGAGCTAGGCAGGCCGTGATTACGGTGGAACTGATGAGCGATGCCATGGCCACAACGAACGACGGCTTCGAGTTTGTCCTCGCGGAACCGGGCGTCGAGCTCTCGGTGCAAAGATCCGGTGAAGGTCCGACCGTTCTACTGGTCGGCGGCCTCGGCATGCCGAGCATCACGTGGGACATCTGCGGCCTTCCTCGGTCCCTCGTCGACGCGGGATTCCAGGTCATCACATACAGCACGCGCGGAATGTCACCGTCCTCCGCGCCGGCCGCGCCGTACTCGGTGGCAGACCTCGCCCGCGACGCCGCTGCCATACTCGACCATTTCCGGGTGGGGCAGGCCACGGTCGTCGGCTACTCGATGGGCTGTTATACCGCGCAGACGTTGCTGCGCAGCCGGCCTGGGCTGGTGCGTGCACTGGTCCTGTTCGCCGGGCTCCAGCCCTCGCCGGTGGGTGCGATGGTGGGGGAGATGGAACTCGGCCTGATCGAGCGCTACGGCGAGGTGCCGCGCGAGGTGCTGGTCTTCGAGCAACTGCTGACCACGCTGCACCTGCCGATGCTGCAAGATCCGGCGACGGTGCAGGGCTGGCACCAGGCGCTGTCGGCCGGCTACGAGAGCGGGTGGGCCGGACCGGATGGGTTTAAGGGGCAGCTGGCGGCATCGCAGCAGTGGATCACGGCCGGCGAACCGGCCCCCGAACATCTCGCCGCGATCGACGTGCCCACGCTCGTCCTGGCGTTCGAGCACGACCTGTTTTTTCCGCCGGCCCTGTGCGAGGCGACGGCTCGACTCATCCCCGACGCCGAGTTCGCACGGATCGACGGCGCAGGCCACGGCGGCATCTTCACCGCGCCCGGCGACAGCGTCGCCCGGATCACCAATTTCTGCTGCGCGCACCGCGGGAGTTGATCTTCGCGCCGCGCCTGCGAATCATAAGGGCCCGCGCATTTAGGCGCCGTCCCAGTCGTGGTCGTGCATGAACGCGTCCGGGATATTCACTCGATAGCGGGCGGCCTCGGCGAGAATGTTGGCCGCGACGAGCGGCAGCGCCAGGGTCGGCCCGAGATCGCGGCGGGTGAAGACGGCGTCGTCAGTACGCCGGTAATCGCGCATAAATCGGCGGAAACTGTTGTCCTTCAGCGACGATTTGCGCCACCCGTACATCAGCATCCCCGGGCCCAGCATCTTGCTCACGCCGGACTCGGGCGCGATGACTTCGTCGTTCACGCCGAAAAACGCCCTGTCGACGCGCGTTTCCGGATCGAACAACAGAATTCCACTGGTTGACCGCGGATTACATTCGACAGTGAAGAGCCCCCGGCCCGGCACCTCGATGAAATCCAACCCCATCTGGCCGGTGAAGTTGAACGCCTTGACGCATTCGCGCACCCACTCGTCGATGCCCTGGTGCTGGACAGACTCAAACATCAGGCACGACGTGCCCTCGATCGCGTAGCGCACCGGGTAGACGGCGTGCGCTTTGACCTGGCCGTTGTGGCACACGGAATACGAGCAATAGTTCGTGCCGTCGGCCCACTCCTGAGCGATCCACGGATTCTTCGCTTCGAAGCTCAGGTCGCGCGGGAGCTCCCCTGGTCGCACCTTGTGGACGTCCTGCGAGCCGCGCGAGTAGACGCGCTTGAGCGCGAAGGGCTGGTCGAAATCCAGCGCCTCGAGCTCCTCTTGGCTGCGGACCAGCGCAAAGTCGAGGGTGGGCATGCCCAGCGTCTTGACTGCGGCCTGGAATTCGTACTTGTTCTCCAGCCGGGCCTCGAGATCGAAATCGGAGATGAACAGCTTGCAGCCGCCCGCGAACAGGTCGGGGTATCGCTTGATCGTGTTCGCCAAAATCTCGGTCCCTTCGTGGACCGTCACGACCAGGTCCACGCCCTCCTCGCCGGCGATGTGCGCCAGGGCCTGTGTCCACTCGAGCGGTTCAAACCTCGGCCGCGGTGTGCGGAACGTCTTCCTGACCGCCGAGGAGAACCTGGTCACGGGAAACCGCACCGAGTCCGCGATCAGTACATCGTGACCGGCGGCGCCCATCAAACGGGCGAGGTGCAGCGACAAGTACGACCGACCGAAGGTGATCAGCACAGTCTTTCCGCCAGATGCGGACATCGAACCTCCGTTGGGGACACCCGCCGCCCGTCGGCGGTTGGATTCAGCGTTGTCGAGCCTTGTCGATTTGTTGTCGCAAGAAGCGTCCTCCGGGCACCCGAGCCAACACGATGACGGCGAGTTGGTCGCGGAAAAGCTGGTGTCGCGATGATGTGGCGCGGGCGATATCTAGGTCTTGGTAGCCTGCCGTAGCCCACAGTGCGGCGATGGCGGTGTCGGCGAGGCCGGCGCGGATCCGTCTGTGGTCGCTGACGGCGAGGCCGAGCGCAGTCAGTGCGTGGACGGTGTCGACCCACACGCCCATCGCGAGGACTTCGGGGCTGGGCCGGTATCCGGATAGGGCAGCCTGGGTGAGGTGCCGGGCGCCGAGGATCCGCGCGACGGTGCGGCTTTTGGTGTCGATCCGCACGCCGTGGATGGCGCCGAGGACGCGGGCGGGGACGGTGAGCAGGGCGACACCCCATGCGCCGCGCAGGACTTCGATGCTGCGGAACTGCTTGGTGTCGGCCGGGGCTGGTTGGTAAGCGGTCATGGGCGTGGTCGCTTTCGTTTTCGTTTTCGTCAGTCGGGTCGTTGGCGGTGTTGCTCGGCGCGCGGGGACAGGGTGATGCCGTGGCCGGGTCGCGATAGCCCGGGGTGAAGATGGCCGTGGTCCGGTGACGGTATGCCGTCGAACAGCTGCGCCTCCAGGCGGGTGTGGTCGATGAAGTATTCGATGTGCCGAAGGTGCGGGATGGCGGCGGCGACGGCGGTGTGCAGTGCGGGTGCGCAGTGTGCGGACACGTCGAGGTTGTGCGCGGCGGCGATGGATGCGGCGGCCAGCCAGCCGCTGTATCCGCCGCACCGGGTGGCGTCGAGTTGCAGACAGTCCACCACCGGCGCCAGCCGGCGGGCGTCGTAGCGGTCGGCAATGTATTCGCCGGCGGCGATGTCGCAGCGCACGCTCTGGCGCAGGACCGCCAGGCCGTCGGTGTCGTCGCTGCTGACCGGCTCCTCGAACCATGCGACCCCGAGATCGTCGAGGGCGGCGCCGACGCGGCGGGCCTGGGCGCCGCTGTAGGCGCCGTTGGCGTCGACCATGAGTTCAACGTCGTGGCCTGCCAGCTCGCGTAATGTGTTGACGCGTGCGAGGTCTCGGTCGATGTTGGTGCCCCAGTCCTGACCGATTTTGATCTTCATCGCGGTGCATCCGGCGGCACGCCATTGGTCGACCTGCTCGGCGAGTTGGTGATCGTCGAGGTTGGTGAAGCCGCCGGAGCCGTAGATGCGGACCGCGGTGCGGCAGCGGCCCAGCAGGGTGGTCAGTGGTACGCCGCGCAGATGGGCGTGCAGGTCCCACAGCGCGACGTCGACCGCGCTGAGGGCCTGGGTGACCAGCCCGCGGGTGCCGTAATTGCGGCAGGCGCGGTGCATGGCTTCGAAGGCGCCGGTGATGTCGGCGGGGTCGCGACCGAGCACCACCTTGCGCAGGTCGTGGGCGACAACCGCCGCGGCGGCGGGGGAGCTGAAGGTCCAACCCAGCCCCGTCGCGTCCGCGGCGTGGGCATGGACGACGACGGCGGTGGTGGCGTCCCACTGCAGGGTGCCGTCGGCTTCGGGGTGCGGCGTGGGCACGGTGTAGGTGGCGACGTCGAGACGGTGGATGTGCTGCGAACTCATTGCGGGGCAACCTCGTTGGTGAACATCATGGGTGGGCGGCGTGGCGGATCATGAGATCGGCGGCGCGCGCGGCCAGCGCCATGATGGTCAGTGCGGGGTTTGCGGCACCCTGGGTGGGCATCACGCTGCCGTCGACGACGTAGAGCCGATTCACACCGAAGACGCGGTGCTCGGCGTCGATGACGCCGTCCTGGGGGCTTGTCGCCATGCGGGCGCCGCCGACGAGGTGCGCGTAGCGCTCGATGGTGATGACCTCCCGGGCGCCCGCGGCGCGCAGCAGATCGGACATGACATCGCCCGCGGCGGCGATGAGGTCTCGGTCGTTGTCGCACTGGGTGTAGGAGAAGTGGGCGACGGGCAGGCCGTGGCGGTCGGTTTCGTCGGCCAGGGTGACGCGGTTGTCGGGTTGGGGCAGCAGTTCGCACAGGGCCCCCAGGGTGGCCCAGTGAATGTAGTCGCGCATGTACTCGCGCAGTGTTTCACCCCAATGCCCTTGTGCGGTAACGTGCTCGGCCCAGGTGATGGGCAGCGGACTAACGGTCTGGATGGAAAAGCCGCGCCGGTAGGGTTTGCTGGGGTCGGTTTCGTAGAACTGTTCGGTGCTGACTTCCGGTGGTGGCGCCTTGTACATGCGGATCTCGTCGTCGAACCGTCCGGCGACTTGCGGGGCGCCCTGGACCATCAGGTGGCGCCCTAGGTGGTCGTGGTCGTTGCCCAGCCCGTCGGGGTAGCGGCTGCTGGCCGAAAGCAGCAGCAGCCGCGGGGTTTCGATCGAATAGCCGGCGACGACGACGGCGTGGGCGCGTTGCCGGTGCAGCGCGCCGGCGTGCAGGTATTCGACTCCTGTGGCGCGCCCGCTGTCGTCGTCGACCAGGATGCGGCTGACGTGGCAGTCGGCGCGGATTTCGGCTCCGTGGGCCAGGGCGTCGGGGATGTGGGTGATCAGCGGGCTGGCTTTGGCGTTGACTTTGCAGCCCTGAAGGCAGAAGCCGCGGTAGATGCAGTGGGGCCGGTTGCCGAAGCGGCCGTTGGGGATGGCGACCGGCCCGACGCGCATGTCGATGCCCAGGGCGCGGGCGCCGCGCAGGCCGATCAGGCCGTTGCCGCTGACCGGGTGGGCGCTGTGGGGGTAGCGGTGGGGATCGCCCCACGGCCAGTCCTGTCCTGCCACGGGCAGTTCGGCTTCGATCTGCTCGTAGTAGGGCCGCAGGCCGGTGTAGCTGATCGGCCAGTCGGCGCCGACGCCGTCGGTGCTGTGGGTGCGGAAGTCGGAGGGGTGGAACCGCGGCGTGTAGCCGGCGTAGTGCACCATCGACCCGCCGACACCGCGGCCGGAATTGTTCGATCCCAGCGGTACGGGATCCGCGCCGCCGATTTGGCGGGGCTCGGTCCAGTACAACTTGTGGGAGCCGCGTTCGTCGCTGACCCAGTCGGCGTCGGGATCCCAGAACGGTCCCGCGTCCAGTAGCACCACGCCCCAGCCGGCGCGGGCCAGGCGCTGGCCCAGTGTGGCGCCGCCGGCGCCGGCGCCGACGATGACTACGTCGACCGGGTCGTCGGGGTGGTAGCGGCGCATGTCGGCGCGCAGCCGGTGGTTGGTGCGCTCACCGTTGTTGGGCAGCAGCCAAGCCGAAGCGTTACGCGCCCGCACCGCGGCCATGTCACGCATCGGGGTCCCGTTCGGGCAGATCGTCGACGTCGCGGCGGGCGCGCTCCACCCGGGCGGCGAACGGCACCGGGTCGACGTCGCGGCGGTCGGGGACCTCGTAGCCTTCGCGGGCGTTGATTCCTGGGTTGAGATACCCACGCGGGTAGGCGGGCCCGGAGAAGCCCATCTCGTTCCACGCCCAGGGATGCGAGTAAAAGGCGGTGCAGGCATACCTGGTCCACAGACTCCACACGTGGGAGGCCGGCCAGTCGCGCCAGTGCTGGGCGCGGTCGGCGAGGTCTTGGACGTCTTGCAGCAGCCTGGCTTGCCGCGACGCGGTGAGCTCGGCGTAGCCGGCGCCGTAGCGTTTTTGGGCGTCGCTGTCGATGCCGGCCAGGGTGTCGCGCCACGCTGTCGCGTCGTCGGGCATGTCGTCGTAGTGCCATCCGTCGGTCTCGCCGATGGCCAGCCGGGCGTCGATCAGCGCCAGCACCGGCACCTTGGGGTCGGTGTCTTGGGCCAGCAGCAGATCAAGCAGCGGGGCGGCCACCGCCACTTGGGCGGGGGTGAAAAACGACAGCATGTTCGGCAGCGCCACCCGGGCCAATACGACACCGGCGGTCACCTCATCCCACTGCTCGGCCTGTGCCAGGACGTCGAATCCGGGGAACCGGCCGCGGTGCTGGGGGGTGACGGCGTGGCGATGCGGTGGGATAAACGGCATCAGCTTGCTCCGTCGCCCGGCAGGGGCAGGTCTTCGCGGCGCAGCAGCGCGGCCAGCAGTCCCATTCCGCCGACCAGCGAGGCGAGCAGCGGCGCGAACGCCGGCGGCCCGGATTCCAGGTTGTATTTCGTCAGCCCGCCGGGCCGCTGACGGATGCCGCGCAGGTGCAGGTAGGCGCCCTGCAGACCATTGGCGACGATCAGCGCACTGGCCGCGGGCAGCACGGTGCGTGCCGCGCGGCGAGAGAAGAATCCCGCCAGCCCGGCCGGCACCGCGGTGGGCACGATGACGATCGGCCAGTACATCATCGAGTTGCCGAAGCTGGCCCCGTCGTGGGAGAAGTAGATCTCGGCGGTGGTGACCGCGGCACCGGCCGCGGTCAGCGCGGAGAGGGTGCGTTCGAAGCGGCCGGTGCGGATCGCGTGCAGCGCGGCGCCCACGGGATTCATGAGCGGGTCTTCTTTTCGTTGGGAAAGTATTGCTGCGCTTTCTGTTTGATGCCCTGCTTGATGAAGCCCCGGGCGTCCTCGTCGCCGCCCAGCACGGCCTCGACGAGTGATTTCGCCTGCTCGAACGTGGCGTGCGGGGGGATCGGGGGCACGTCGGGGTCGCTGCGGACATCCAGGACGGTGGGCCGGTCGGCGGCCAGGGCGCGCTCCCAGGCGCCGCCGAGCGCGCCGGGATCGTCGATGGCCTCGCCCCGCAGCCCCAGGCTGTGGGCAAAGCCCGCGAAGTCGACATCCGGGAGTGACTGGGACGCTTCGAATTTCGGCGAATTCTCCATCGCCCGCATCTCCCAGGTCACCTGGTTGAGGTCGTTGTTGTGCAGGATGGCGATGATCAACCGCGGGTCGGACCATTGCCGCCAGTACTTGGAGATGGTGATCAGTTCGTTGATGCCGTTCATTTGCATTGCGCCGTCGCCGACGAACGCGATCGCCGGCCGGTCCGGGTGGGCCCATTTGGCGCCGATGACGTAGGGGACGCCCGGGCCCATCGTGGCCAGCGTGCCGGACAGCGAACCACGCACTCCCGCACCGAATTTGAGGTGGCGGGCATACCAGTTGGCGGACGAGCCGGAATCGGCGGCGATGATGGCGTTGTGCGGCATCCGCTCGCTGAGCTCCCAGAAAATCCGCATCGGGTTGAGCGGGGCGGCCTCGGTCATTGCGGTCCGCTGCACGGTGGTCCACCAGCTGGCCACATGTTTTTCGATGCGTTCGCGCCAGGACCGGTCCGGTTTGCGCGCAAGCAGCGGAATGAGCGCCTTCAGCGTGGCTTTGGCGTCGCCGACGATGTTGATCTCGTAGGGATAGCGCATGCCGATCCACTTGCCCGAGCGGTCGATCTGCACGGCGCGGGCCTGGTCGAGGTCGGGCAGAAACTGGGTGTAGGGGAAGTTGGAGCCGACGGTCAGCAGGGTGTCGCAGTCGCGCATCAGGTGCCAGCTCGCGGTGGTGCCCAGCAGCCCGATCGAGCCGGTCACCCAGGGGAGGTCGTCGGGCAGCACATCCTTGCCGAGTAGCGCTTTGGCCGCGCCGGCGCCCAACAGGTCGGCAACCTCGATCAGCTCTGCGGCACAGCCGCGCGCGCCCTGGCCGATTAGCATGGCGACCTTATTGCCGGCGTTGAGCAGGTCGGCGCACTGGCGCACCGCGGCGTCGTCGGGTACCACATGCGCTGGCGAGAGCCCGAGGCTGGAGGGCACCTGTTTGAACGCGTGCCCGGGCGCCTGGTATGTCAGCTCGAACACGTCGGAGGGCACGATGATGGCCGTGGGCGCGGACTCGCTGAGCGCGACACGAATCGCGCGGTCGATCAGGTTGGGCAGCTGTTGCGGAACGGTGCACATCTGCACGTAGTCGCTGCACACGTCCTTGTACAGGCTGAGCAGGTCGATCTCCTGCTGATAAGAGCCGCCCATCGCCGAGCGTTCGGTCTGCCCGACAATCGCCACCACCGGGACGTGGTCGAGTTTGGCGTCATAGAGGCCGTTGAGCAGGTGCACCGCGCCCGGCCCGCTGGTGGCCACGCATACCCCGACCTGGCCCGAGAACTTGGCGAAGCCGACGGCCTCGAACGCGGCCATCTCCTCGTGGCGGGCCTGCACGAATTGCGGGTTGTCCTCGGCGCGTTGCCACGCCGCAAGCAGACCGTTGATGCCGTCTCCGGGATAGCCGAAGACCTGGCGCACCCCCCAGTCGCGCAGCCGGGCCAACAACACATCGCCGACGGTGTCTGACATATCTTCTCCTTCAATGGGTTTCGGGCTTAGACAAGTGCTGCCGCGGGTGACCCGGGCGCCGGAAACTAGTGACGGTGGCGAGTCCAGGCGGCCCCGCCGGCGGTCAGCGCTGCGCTGGCGGCCGCGGCGATCGACAGGGGCCGCGCGTGCTGGGCAAGCCACAGCTGCGGGGAGGCGCCCAGTGCCCGGTCGTCGAAGTCGCCGTGGGCGCCGTGGTCGGTGCCGGCGGCGCCGTCGCGCGGTTTCCAAATGTTGCTGGGGCGGTCGGTGCCGACGCTCTGGCCGGTTTGCTGCGAGTCATAGCCGGTCTTGGCCAGGTAGCGATCCAGCAGCGCGGGCAGCACGCGTTGCCCGAGGATGGTGGCTGCGGTGCTGGCCCCCACCCAGTACTGTTTGCGGCGCGGGTGATCGGCGGCGAACACGATGGCGCGGGCGGCGACTTCGGGCTGATAGATCGGCGGCACGGGCTGGGGGTGACGCGGCAGCCGCGAGAGCACCCAGGAGAACTGCGGGGTATTCAGCGCAGGCATCTGCACCACCGTGATGTGGACGTTGCTGTGGTCGTGCATGAGCTCGGTGCGCACCGATTCGGTGAACCCGTTGATGGCGTGTTTGGCGCCGCAGTAGGCCGATTGCAGCGGGATGGCCCGGCTTCCCAGTGCCGATCCGACCTGCACGATCGTGCCCGTATCGCGGGGGCGCATGCGGGCCAGCGCGGCCATGGTGCCGTGTACGAAACCCAGGTAGCTGACCTCGGTGACCCGGCGGAACTCCTCGGGCGTGATGTCGGTGAACGGGGCGAACACTGAGGTGAACGCGTCGTTGACCCACACGTCGATGGGACCCCAGGTCTGCTCGACCCGGTCGGCGGCGGCGTCGACCTGCGCGTAGTCGGCGACGTCGGTGGGGATGCACACCGCCCGGCCGCCGGCGGCCTGCACGTCGTCGGCGGCGCCCTGCAGGCCGGCCTCGCCGCGGGCGAGCAGTGCGATACGGTCGCCTCGGGCGGCGAATGCCCGCGCGGCGGCGCGCCCAATCCCGGCGCTGGCTCCGGTGATCACCACGGTGCGGGGTGAGGCGGCGGTCATGGAGATTCCTTCCGTTGGTAGTCGACGGGGCTGGCCGAGATCGTGTCGGCGTCAACCGGTGGCTGGCTGCGCCAGCTGCAGTGAGGTTTCGATGAGCAGGGCGTGCACGAATGCCTGGGGGATGTTGCCGCGCAGCTGGCGTTGCGCGACGTCGTATTCTTCGCAGAACAGGCCGGGCGGCCCGCATGCGGCGCGGTTGCGCTCGAAAAATCGCGCCGCCGCGACGGCGTCGCCTTGACGGTGGAGGGCCAGTGCGGTCCAGAATCCGCACAGCAGGAAGGCGCCTTCGGCCTGCTCGAGGGGGCGGTGGTCGTGGCGGAAGCGGTAGATGAACCCGTCTTCTTCCAGTTCGGTTCCCACCGCGTGCAGCGTCGCGATGCTGCGTGGGTCCTCAAGGGCCGTCGCGCCGCGGATCGCGGGGATGAGCAGCGCGGCGTCCACGCGCGGGTCGTCGGGTGCGCGCTGCCAGCGGCCGCCGGGGTGCTGGCAGTCGGCGGCGTCGGCCAGGATGGTGTCGGCCAGGGCCTGGTAGGCGGCCGCATCGCGGGGTGCGGCGTGGGCGGCGATCGCCCGCAGCCCGGCCACGCAGATCAGCCGTGAATGCGCCCAGCGCCGCGCGTCGAGCTCCCAGATGCCGGCATCGGGTTGCTGCCAGCGCTCGCCGATGGCGGCGACGGTGGCGGTGACGGCGCGGTGCGCCTCGGTGTCCAGGTGGCCGTGTCGGGCAGCGGCGGAAAACAGCAGCAGGGCCTCGCCAAGCGCGTCGAGCTGGAACTGTGCGTGGGCGTGATTGCCGAGGATGTCGGTGCCGCCGGGGTATCCGGGCAGCTGCAGCGACCGTTCGTCGGGCACCGCACCGCCGTCGACGGTATAGGCGGGCTTGAGGTCAGGTCCGTCGGCGAGGATGCGTTGCGCAACGAAAGTTACGGCATCGTCGAGCAACTGGTGCGGGCCGTCGAAAGCAACGGCCTGCCCGGCGTAGCACTGATCGCGAATCCAGACGTAGCGGTAGTCGTAGTTACGCCCTTGTTCGGCACGCTCGGGCAGGCTCATGGTCGCGGCTGCGACCATCCCGCCGGAGGCGCTGGTCAACCCGCGCAGCACGGCGTAGGAATGCCGGGCATCGCGCCGTGCGATGCTGTCGCTCATTGCGGGAACGGCTGTGCGCCAGCTGTTCTCGGTGCTGAGCCACAGTGCGTCCGCGTCGGGCAGTGGCGTTGAGGACTCGGCGTCGGACAGTTCCACGACGATGTCGTGGACGGCGCCCTCGAGCACTTTGAGGTCGGCCTGCAGGGACACGACGCCGCTGGGGTGCCGGTTGGGCGCGGCGTGCTCGGCGCCGTAAAGGCGCACCCGCAGGTCGCCGGTCCGGGCGTGCCAGCAGCCATCGTCGTCGCGGGTCAGCTGTGTCATGCCGTGGCGGCCGAACCCGGCGGCCGGTGCGAACTGCAGCTCCGCGCGGGCGTTGCCGCGCACGGCCATCAAGCGGCGCACCAACACGACCCGATGGGCATCGCCGGGAAAGGCCAACGCCTCGCGGCATTCGATGATGCCGTCGGCGGTCACCCAGCGTGACCGCCAGATGAGGCTGCCTTCCTCATAGTGGCCGCCCCACACGAACCGATCCGACGGGGTGAGGGCGAACACACCACGCCCGCCGATCAGCGCGGAGAACACCGCATCGTCATCCCAGCGCGGGGCGCACATCCAGCTGATGTCACCGCGCGGACCGATCAACGCGCCCCGCTGCCCGTCGGCCAGCAGCGCATATTCGCGCAACACATGCGGATCGCCGACACCGGCGCTCATCGCTGGCGATCTCCGTCGCGGTCTTCGGCGCGACGGGTCCTCCGCCGCGGCACCCAGGCGGGACCCTCGATGTGATCGGGCGCCACCCACATCCCGAGGGCGAGGTTGTAGCAGAACACCACCGCCCACAACACGATCGCGGCGGTAGTGAACCCCAGCGGCCCCGGAGCGTGATGGGCCGCGGCCACGGCTGCAACTATCACTAGTCCGAGCGCGCAGGTGCCCAGGACCGCGGTGGACACCAACGCCAGTCGACGGTAGAGCAGCGACGCGACCGCGATTGCGGCGATGCCGAGCATCACCCAACTCAGGGTGGGGGTCAGGATCAGCCCGGCGACCGTGAACCCGACATCGTGGGGCGCGACCAAGTAGACGCCGATCAGCCCGGCCAGGCCGAACAATCCCGTAGCGAGGGCTTCTGCGCCCAGCAGCCACCGGATATTACGCCAATGAGGTGGATTGAGGCTGACCCGGCGCAAATCGGATGTTGCACCCGGTACCGGCCCTATTGTGTCTCGCGCCACGACTTGTCCTCAGTCCGTCCGTCGTCTAACTGGACTACTCGCCTGATTGCTCCTAGGTGCAATTTATCCAGATTGGATGACATGCAAACCTGATATTTACCTGAGCGCACAGCCTGCGCTGCGGATGTAGACTGGCGGACTCATGACCGACGCAACAGGCACCTCTGGGGTCTCCGCGTTGCGCGAGGAGCGCGAGGGTTTTGCCGCCGCCTTGGAACGCGCGACGCGCGGCTTGCTCGCCCTGAACGTCGTGGTCCTGGAAGAAATGGAAAAACGCATCGGGCTCGCGCCGTTGCGCGCGCTGCAGTCGTTGGAGCGGCTCGGGCCGAGCCTGGTCACCGCGTTGGGTAAGGATCTCGACCTCGTGCCGTCCACGGCCAGCCGACTTAGCGACCGTCTCGCCGAGTCCGGGTTTATCACCCGTGCCATCGCCCCGCACAACCGGCGCGCGACCGTGCTAGAACTCACCGCGGCGGGACGGGCCGTCCTGGAGGACCTGGTCAGCAATCGCGTGGCGCTGCTGAGCGCGGTCGCCGATCAGATGAGCGCACCCGAACGCGACGCGCTGCTGCGGGGCGCCGCGGCGTTCACCTCGGCATACCACCGCCTGGCCGCACATGACACAACGGCCGCGGAGGGTGGATCGCAGCTGTATTCGCAATCCGGTATGCGCGCTCATGAATCCGAAAGGCGATGATCGTTTTCTTCAGCAACACTCTGATTGACGGCTGGCAGGCTCTGGTCGGTACCGCTGTCAAGACGTTGCTCATGTTTTCGGCCGCCGCCGTCGCCTTTCGCTTCAGTCAGCGCCGGACCCTGGCCGAGTTCACGCCGTTCGACTGGGTCACCGCGGTCGCGGTGGGCGCAATCATCGGCCGCACCGCCACCGCCGCCAATACCTCGTGGGCTACTGGCGCGACCGCGCTGCTGATGTTACTGACTGCCCACGCGTCGCTGAGCCGGTTGCGGTTTCACCCCAAGCTGGCGCGACTCATCGATCCGCCGCTGCGTGTCCTGATCCGCGATGGCCGTATCGACCAAGCCAACCTCAAACGGTGCGGGCTGACCGACGCCGACCTGGCCGCGGCGTTGCGACAACATGGGCTGTGCGATGCCAGCTCGGTGCGCCTCGCGATTTATGAAGCCAAAGGAGCGGTGTCAGTGCTGATCGACCCATCGCCGCGAGACGGCCCGTCCGGGCAACCATGACCACTGGCCTGTCCCGGCAATCACGCGGCGCGGTGCGCCTTTTCCATCAAAGGATTGTCACGCAAGACAAGGCCTTCGCGGCCCACCACCCGCTGTTCCGGACAAGCCGCTCGTCTACTCAATTAGGTTGAATCGGCTTCGGCGAAATGACGGCTTCGGCGACAGCGCTGAGCACCACTTGCACGAGCGCATCAGAGTTCAATGAATCACGCATCTGCCCAGGCTGTTTCGACTTCGGCTTAGGCCACGACTGCCACCGGGGCCGCGACTACGAGCGCCTGCGCGGGCATTCCGAAAGCCATGGTCAACCGGGCGATGATCGGGCTCGTGGCCCGCCGCCTCGCACGAGGTGGTCATATAAACCCTGCCCAAACACGTTCTTGGAGGGGAACTTGCGTCTGGATCTATTTTTCATCGAATCTGGGACGCGACCGGGTATCGGGAGTCCGGTCGAGCTTCTTGGTCGCCGCCGATAGCGCTGTTCGTCCGCGCTGTCCCGGTTGCATGATCATGTCGACATTCTGGTAGGCCTGCTCCATCGCGACGTTGTCCGGCACGCGGGTCAGGCCCGCCGCCTGCGCCACGGTGTATGCGGCCCACGCGCCGTCTACGCGAAGGCCATCAACTGGATCTGTGCGCAACCGGACATGTCGCCGCGCCGGCAGTTCGGGCATGTCCCGCACCCCCGGCCGGGGGGTCACCCCCACCCGGTCGACGCTTCGTGGCCCTGCGTCACCACCGGCCTCAGGGGCGGGAACGTCCCGTCGATCAGGCTCAGGGCCGAATGGCAGATCCGGCAGAAAGCGACCTGCACCAGAACTTCTCCCGGCCCCGGCTCTGGAATCGGAACAGCTTAGAGCACAACAATTTGGTGTCCATATAGAAGCGCTCGGCGCACATCGGGGCTACTCGACGCCTATCGTGACCTCGGTCGACTTGATGAACACCGTCGCGGACTGACCGACGGCAAGGCCGAGGTCGACGGCGGCATCTTTGGTGACCGACGACGTCACGATCTGGTCGCCGCCGTCGAGCTTGACCTTCACGATTGCCATCACGCTGCCGAGGTTGACTTCGGTGATGGTGCCCTTGAGCTGATTGCGGGTCGATAGCCGCATCGCAGTCCTCCACTGTGGTCCCTGACCTCGTCAAGAAGGGAACTGTACCTCGCTTCGGCGCTCAATTTTTGCGGACTCCGGCTTGGTCCCCGACGATCCAGTCGGACGCCGCAGGTATGTGATCCAGGCGGCGGTGTCTGTGCCGACCACCTCGCGCGATCGTTTTGGCGCGATGACAGGTGCCGGCACAGTCGGCATCGATTGCGTTGCTGCGTCGCGATTCTCGGCCGATCGGGTCACCGATGCGGATCGTCCGGTGCCGTTGTGCTTACAGGCGGCTCGGGCGGGTGGAGCTGCATTCTGGCGTTCGTGGCGGCCGCGCAGCGTCGCACCTTGTCGGTGTCGGCCGCGTACCGGCGCAGTTGGCCATTGGTGTCGGCCACTACCAACCGACGGATCTCGCAGTCGGGCACCGGACGTCGGCGATGGCACCGTCGGCGTCGGTGCTGTAAGCGTCCTCGATGGTGCTGTATCGGGGATCGCGTCAATCCCATGCTCCGCCGGGCCGGCGGGTACCCGTACCCGTTTCTGTGCGTTCACCTGCCGACCGCTGCGTGGTCGCCGTCGTGCCGGCCACCAGTTGGCCTGGCCGATCAGCACCGCCAAGGCGGGCACCGTAATGGTGCGGACCAGGAACGTGTCGATCACAATCCCGATCCCGATTACGAAACCGGCCTGGACCAGGGCGGGGAGGCTGGCGGACAGCAGGCCGAACATCGACGCGGCGAAGATGAGACCCGCCGACGTGATCGCGGGGCCGGTCGAAGCCACCGTGCGGACCACACCACGACGCACACCGTGGGGTGACTCGTCACGGATCCGGGAGATGAGCAGCATGTTGTAATCGGCGCCGAGGGCAACCAACAGTATGAAGGTTAGTCCGGGCACACTCCAATGCAATTCCTGGCCAAGTATGAGTTGAAACGTTATGACGCCGATACCCAGGGCCGATAAGTACGATATAAGTACCGAACCCATTAGATATAGTGGCGCAACGATCGCGCGCAGTAAAGCGACCAGAATCAGAAAGACAATGATGATGGTCGCGATGATGATGAATTCGATGTCGTGATTGAAATAGTCGCGGGTGTCCCGTAGCCCGGTCGGAACTCCCGTCAGCGATATCCTGGCGTCCGCAAGCTCGGTATTCGGTTGAGCCGACTGTGCGGCGGCCGTGATCGTATTGACCTGATCCATGGCGGCGGGGGTGAACGGATTGAGGGCGCTTTGTACGAGGTAACGTGCCGCGTGCCCGTCGGGCGATATGAAAATCTGGGCGGCTTTCTTGAACTCTTCGGCGGTCAATACCTGCGGTGGAAGATTGAAGCCCGCCATCGACGGCTTTTCCGCGTCGTGCTGCATTGCCAACAGGAATGCGGATGCCTCGCTGAGTCCGGAGCCCAGCTGTTTGGTGTGTTCAATCAGTAATCGCACACCCTCGGCCAATAATTGGCTGCTTTCGGCGAGCTTGCTGGCGCCTTGTTGTAGCTGGGCGATCCGCGTTCGCACACTGCCCGGGGCGCCAAGGTCCACGTCCTGCAAACCCAGGGTCGCCCGCAAGTTGCGAGTCTGCTCAGCGATCTGGTTAAAGGTTCCGTTGTTGCGTGCGGTGATCAGCGCCTGCAACTCGTCACGCCAGCTGGTGCAGCTTGCGTTGGCAGAACAGATCCGGCTGGTACTTAGGGCCATCAACACCGGGTCGGCCCATTCCACGGTGTGTTTAACACCTTCGAGGATCTTGGTGAGAGTGGTGTCGAACTCCCGCGTCCGCTCGACGAGCACTTCGATGTCGTCCTCGCCCGCCTGAGCTGGGCCCTTCATGCCCGGTATGTCGGCCAGTTCCGTCACGATCGTGCCAAGGCCGGTGACAGACTCACTGACCTTGCCCTGCGCCTCGGCGAGGACCTCGGCCAGCTTGTTAGCACCGCCGCCCAGCTTGTCCATATCGCCGCCGTGGTTATGGATCTCGCTGGATGCCTCGTCGATTTTGCCGCCGACTTCGCCTGCCTGATACGACAGCTTGGTCTGCAGCAGGGGTTCTCCGTTGGGCCGGGTTAGACCCCGCACCATCGTGATGCCGGGCAACTGGCTCACTCGCTGCGCCATCTGCTCGAGGTCGGCAAGGGCCTCCGGTGACCGCAAGTCGCGTGGCGATTCGATGAAGAGCGCCTCAGGCGTCATCGAGTTCAGCGGGAAATGGCTATTCATCGTGTCATATCCCCGGGCGCTGTCCACGGAACCCGCGAGCGACTTAATATCGTCGTAGTTAAAGCGCGCCAGGCTTGCGCAGCTGCAAAAAACGATGAGCACAATCAAGCTCAAGATCAAATGAACCCAGGGCCGGCGCACAACACGCTTTCCCCAACGCTGCCAGAAACGAGTGGTCTGGTCGCGTCGCGGCTTGATCCAGCCCAGTCGTCCGGCCAGCATCAGGATGGCGGGTAGCAGGGTAATGGCAGCGAGGAACACCACCAAGATCGAGATCGAAATTGCCGGACCGACTTGGGAAAACACCGTCAAACGAGAATAAACCATCGCGAGAAAGGTGACCGCCACGGTGGCCGCCGACGCCGCGAGTACTTTGCCGATGGACAACAACGCCTTCTTGACGGCTCGATCCGAACACTCGCCGAGCCGCATATAGTCGTGATAGCGGCTGATCAGAAAAACGGTGTAATCCGTTCCCGCCCCGATCATGACGGCGCTCATCAAGACAATGGTCTGCATGTTCACGGTCAAACCCAGTTCGCCCAGCCCGGCCAAAATGCGCTGCGCGATTACGACGGACACACCGATCGTGACCAACGGCAGCAGCACCGTGATCAGGTTTCGGTAGATCAGCACCAGGATGGCCAGCACCAGCAGCGAAGTGCCGATCTCCAACACCGGCAGGTCGCGCTCACTGAGGGCGGTGAGGTCGGCGACGTTGGCCACGGGTCCGGCGAGGTGGGCCGTGAGCGCGGATCCCGCGACGGTCTTGTTGACGATCTCAGCGACCCGTTTGTACCCCGCCTGAGTATCCAGCCCGCCGACCTCTCCAGGAAAGTTGATCGGCACCGTCAGGGCCTTGTTGTCCTTGCTGGCCAAGATCGCCCGCAGCGCCGGTGTGCTGATGAACTCCTGGATCGACATGTTGTCCTGCGTGTCCTGGCGCAGTTCGCCGACCAGCGTGCCGTAGGTCGCCTCATCGGCGGGTCCGAGTCCGTCCTCATCGGTCAAGACGATGACCAACAGGGCGCCCCGGCCCTTTTCCTGAAACGCCTGGCCCATCTGCCGGGTGATGACCATCACCGGGGCGTCGTCCGGCAAAAGGGAGGTCTGATCCCTCGCGGCGATCTGCGTCAAGGGTGGCAATTTCAGCGACACGACGGCCGCGAGCGCGATCCAGAACGCGATGACCACCAAAGGCCATCGCGCTATGAAACCGCTCAGCCGCTGGAAAATGCCCCCAGCTCGGGCTACCGCAGCTGTGCCCATCCGGTGTGACGCCTTGATTCGACGGTCCGCAACGACGATGCGTTGCCGGCCCCGGTGTCCGGAAGCGCGCCCCCCACGGTGCTCAGCGCTCGGACAAACCGATCATGAAACGGCGCCGCCTGCCTGTCGGCGCCGTAGCCAAATAACCCCCGAATCGCCGCCGGCAGCTGCTTGCCGTCGACCGTCGTAATCCCCGTCGTGGAAGCCGCAGCGATCGCATTGGCAGCCTCCCCAATGCCGGTCTGCTCCGCCGACTCCGGGGCTAAAACCTCTAATGCCGCAATATGTAGTACCGCAATCAACATAAGAAGATCCCATCGACCGGGCCAAGATATCGTCGCGCGTGCCGTCGCAGCACAGATCCGCCGAGCGCGCGAAGATTTCACCTTCGCGTTGCCCTCTGTTGGGGTGTTGGTAGCCTCAGCGGCTCAAGGCCCGCCCGGTGTTCAGTGGCGAGGGCCGAGCAGCGCGACGGAGGCGTCCACGGCCGGCTCCACGATCCCGCGAACGGGTTTTCCGTCTTCGACGGCCAGCGCGGTCAGTTCCCGCAGACCGCCGAGCAAGATCACGGCCAGCGGAGGAGTCAGCGGCGGCAGGTCAGCCCGCCGGAACCCGGGGCTGGCGCTGAGGTCGATCAGCAGGCTGGACAGCAGCTGCAACCCGCGGCGCTGCATGGGACGAGCGACGGCGCCGAGCGAGGGGAGTTCGCGGATCCAGCTCAGCGTGATCGCCGGCCGGGACTCGATGTATCCGACGTAGGCCTCGACCGCCTGCCGAATCTGGTCGTGCCAGCCGGCCTCGGGATCAACCGCTGCCTCGATCTTCTCGCCGAGCCTGTCGATATCGGCCCGCAGCAGCTCCAGAAAGCACTGTTCCTTGCTGGCGAAATGGTCGTAGAAGGTGCGCTTCGACGTACGCGCGTGGCGGACGATGTCGGCGACCGTGCTGGCGCGGTAGCCACGCTCACCGATCGAGGTGGCGAGGCCGTCGAGCAGCCTGAGCCGAAACGGGTCAGCGTGAGCGTCGCCGAGAACCGCGTCGCCAGCCGCCGCTGTCGCTGCTGTCGCTGGTGCCATGGCCGACGCCCCTCTCGGTGTATGCGAGACCTTGTCATGCTTGGTACCACAGAGTACCGTTCCGGGAGAAGTTTCGGTACACCGCGGTACCACCCCCCGATCATGGGGCCAGATGTTTCGGAGCACCCCCGCCATGAGCGAAGTAGTCACCTCCCTACCGGAGTCGCCCGCAGTCAAGTTGCCCCCAGCGACCCGGCTCCCGAAGCTAATCCAGGGCCTCGGTTTCGCGATGTCACGGCGACGGATGATCCAACGGCTGGCGCGCCGTCATGGCAACGTCTTCATGCTGAACGTTCCGATCTTCGGCCGCGTCGTGGTGGTCACGGAGCCGGCGCTGGCCAGGCAGATCTTCACCACCAGCCCCGAGGTTCTCGGCAACATCCAGCCCAATCTGAGCCGGGTGTTCGGCACCGGCTCGGTCTTCGCCCTCGAGCGCGATGACCACCGCTGCCGGCGACGGTTGTTGGCGCCTCCGTTCCACGGCAAGAGCATCAGCAAATACCAGGCCATCATCGAAGAAGAGACGCAGCGGGAGATCGCGGGCTGGCCGGAAGGCCGGCCGTTCGCCACGCTGCCGTCGATGATGCAGATCACCCTCAACGTCATCCTGCGCGCGGTCTTCGGGGCCGACGGCGCCGAACTCGACGAGCTGCGCCGGCTCATCCCGCCGTGGGTCACCCTGGGCTCGCGGGTGGCCGCGATGCCGACACCCAAACGCAACTATGGCCGCTTCAGCCCGTGGGGCCGGATGGACCAGTGGCGGCGGCAGTACGACGTCGTCGTCGACAAGCTGATCGCCGACGAGCGGGCGGACCCGAACTTCGCCGACCGGACCGACGTGCTTGCGCTGATGCTGCGCAGCAAATACGACGATGGTTCGATCATGTCGCGCAAGGACATTGGCGACGAACTGCTCGCGCTGCTGGCCGCCGGGCACGAAACTACCGGCGCCACGCTGGGCTGGGCGTTCGAGCGGGTGACCCGGCACCCGGAGGTGCTGGCGGCCTTGGCCGAGGAGGCCGACAACGGTGGTGACGAGCTGCGTCAGGCGACCATCCTGGAAGTCCAACGGGCCAGGACGGTCATCGATTTCGCGGCTCGGCACATCTACCCGGAGGTTTACCAACTCGGCGAGTGGGTCATACCGCGCGGGTTTGAGATCCTGGTGAGCATCGCGCGGATCCACGAGAATCCCGACGTCTTCCCCGACCCGGACCGCTTCGACCCGCAGCGGTACCTGGGAAACAAGGAAAACAAGCCGTCGGCCTTCGCGTGGATTCCGTTCGGCGGCGGCACCCGCCGGTGCGTGGGGGCGGCATTCGCCAACATGGAGATGGATGTGGTGCTTCGAACGGTGTTGCGCCACTTCACCATTGAGACCACGACCGCGCCGGATGAGCGGTGGTACAGCCGGGGTGTGGCCTGGACCCCGAAGGATGGCGGCCGGATTGTGGTGCACCGGCGCTGAACCCGCGCCCCTCGCCTTCGAGCCCGCGCCGACGAAAACGTAACGCTCAGTGCGGCGTTGACGTCGTGGCGTCGGCCCGTCGTGGCAGTTTCCAATCGGGGCGGACGAAGTGGCAGGTGTACCCGTTGGGGTAGCGCTGCAAGTAGTCCTGGTGTTCGGGCTCGGCGTCCCAGAAGTCTCCGGCCGGGCTGACCTCGGTCACCACCTTGCCGGGCCATAGGCCGGATGCCTCGACATCGGCGATGGTGTCCAGCGCGATGCGCTTTTGCTCGTCGTCGAGGTAGTAGATGGCCGACCGGTAACTGGGGCCCCTGTCGTTGCCCTGTCGGTTTTTTGTTGTCGGGTCGTGGATCTGGAAGAAGAACTCCAGGAGCGCGCGGTAATCGGTGACCGCCGGGTCGTAGATGATTTCGACGGCCTCGGCGTGCATTCCGTGATTGCGGTAGGTGGCGTTGGGGGTCTCGCCGCCGCTGTAGCCGACCCGGGTGGAGAGCACACCGGGCTGCTTGCGGATCAAGTCCTGCATTCCCCAGAAGCAGCCACCGGCAAGGAGGGCTCTTTGGGTCGCATGTTGGGAATCGGCCATTTCTCGTCCTCCTAGCCGGTCAGGGATCCGATAACGACCCCAGGCTACACTCCGGCCGTGAGGTGTAACGGTTCGTGACCGGCCCGGAGTTTCCCCGCAGCGAACTGGCGGCGGCCTTCGAGAAGTTCGAGCAGACCGTCGCTCGCGCCGCCGAAACCCGAGACTGGGACACCTGGGTCGAGCAGTACACACCCGACGTCGAGTACATCGAGCACGCGGCGGGCACCATGCGGGGCCGCGAGCAGGTGCGCGCCTGGATCAAGCAGACGATGACGACCTTCCCGGGCAGCCATATGGTGGCTTTCCCGACGCTGTGGTCGGTCATCGACGAGTCCACCGGCCGGATCATCCTCGAACTGGACAATCCGATGCGCGACCCCGGCGACGGCAGCGTGATCACCGCCACCAACATCACGATCCTCACCTATGCCGGCGACGGCTTGTGGCGCCGCGAAGAGGACATCTACAACCCGCTGCGCTTCCTGAAAGCGGGGCTGAAGTGGTGCCGCAAAGCCCAGTCGCTGGGGACGCTGGACGAGGACGCCGCGCGGTGGATGCAAGAGAACGCCGGCCAGGGATGAGCACCGGATGAGCACCGGATGAGCACCAAACCTAAGCTGGTCATCGGCGCCAACGGCTTCCTGGGTTCGCATGTGACCCGTCTGCTCGTGCAGGATGGCGCAGCAGCGGAATATGAAGTGCGGGCCATGGTGCGGCCGACGGCCAACACCCGCGGCATCGACGACCTGCAGCTCACCCGATTCCACGGCGACCCCTTCGACACCGCCACCGTGACCGAGGCGATGGACGGCTGCGATGAGGTGTATTACTGCGTCGTCGACACCCGCGCGTGGTTGCGCGACCCGTCTCCGCTGTTTCGCACCAACGTGGAAGGTCTGCGCAACGTACTCGATGTCGCCGTCCGGCAACCCGACCTGCGCAGGTTCGTCTTCACCAGCACCTACACCACGGTGGGCCGCCGGCACGGCCACGTGGCCACGGAAGACGACCTGATCGGCTCGCGCGGGCTGACTCCTTACGTCCAATCCAGGGTCCAGGCCGAGGATTTGGTGATGCGGTACGTGGCCGAGAAAGGTCTGCCCGCCGTCGCGATGTGCGTGTCAACGACGTACGGCAGCGGTGACTGGGGCCGCACCCCGCACGGCGCGTTCATCGCCGGCGCGGTCTTCGGCAAGCTGCCATTCGTGATGGACGGCATTCAACTGGAAGCCGTCGGTGTCGACGACGCTGCCCGGGCAATGATCCTGGCCGCCGAACAAGGGCGCGTCGGCGAGCGATACCTGATCTCCGAACGGCTGATCCCTATCAAGGAGGTCGTCCGGATCGCGGCCGACGAGGCCGGGGTGCCGCCGCCGCGACGGTCGATTTCGGTGCCGATGCTCTACGCCATGGCCGCGCTGGGCACCCTGCGGGCCGGGCTCACCGGCAAGGACGCCGAACTCAGCCTCAAATCGGTGCGCATGATGCGCGCCGAAGCCGACGTCGACCACAGCAAGGCGGTCCGGGAGTTGGGTTGGCAGCCGCGCCCGGTCGAGGAATCGATCCGGGAGGCCGCCCGGTTCTGGGCCGCGATGCGGACGGCCCGCAAAAGCTAGGCTCGGCGCTGTGGACCGGATCCATGTCGACCTGAACGGGCCGCCCCAGACCATGCTGGCGACGCTGTACGCCAAAGCGCTCGACGCCGATGCGCCCCGCTCGATCCTGGGTGACCAGTACGCCAAGGCCGCCGTTGCGCGGATCGACTACGACTGGGAGACAACGACTATCAATGCGCGGCGGGCTCCGTCGGTCGCGATCCGCACCCTGCATTTCGACAACTGGACGCGCCAGTTCCTGGCGGTACACGACCCCGTCGAAAATCCAGCCGTCGTGCTGCACATGGGTTGTGGTCTGGACGCGCGCGTGTACCGGCTGGATCCGCCCGCGGGTGTGCTGTGGTACGACATCGACTATCCCGAGGTTATCGGGCTGCGCGAGCGGGTATACCCGGCGCGGCCGAATTATCGGATGCTTCCGGCGTCGGTGATCGACCCGTCCTGGCTCGCGGAGATACCCACCGACCGTCCCACACTGTTCTTGGCCGAGGGCGTGACCATGTACCTGACGAAAGACGACGGGCTGGCGCTGCTGCGTCGTGTCGTCGACACATTCCCGTCGGGTGAGCTGCAATTCGACGCGTTCAACACCTTCGGGGTTCGGGCGCAGGTGATCAACCCCGTGGTGCGCCGCTCCGGGTCAAAGCTGCACTGGGGGATCGACGGGCCCGGCGACATCGTCGAGGCTGTCCCCGGGGTGCGCCTTTTGGCGTGGGAATCGGTGTTCGACAGCGACACCTTCGACCTGGTGGCGCCGCCATTTCGCTGGCTGGCCGCAGCGATGACGGCGGTGCCGGCATTGCGGATGATGGCTCAATACCACCGCTACGCATTCGGACCACCGCTACGCAATCGGGGACCCTGACCGGGAAGCGTTGACCATCGGCTGCTGTTGCAACAATTGCTTGTGTTTTGAGGAGGTATCGACCATGAGCCACCGGGAAGTCTTAGAGCCCTCCGCTGGGCACCCGATCACCATCGAGCCGACAAAGGGACGAGTGCAGGTTCGCGTGAACGGGGAGCTCATCGCGGACACGACCGCGGCGCTGGTATTGCAGGAGGCCACTTTGCCCGCGGTGCAATACATTCCGCTGGGCGATGTCGTTCAGGAACGGCTGACCCGAACCGGCACCGCCACGTACTGCCCCTTCAAGGGCGACGCCGGCTACTACAGCGTCATCACCTCGGTGGGCGACACCGTCGACGATGTGATCTGGTTCTATGAACAGCCCTATCCCGCGGTCGCGGCGATCGCCGGCCACGTCGCCTTTTACACGAACAAGGCCGAAATCACCGTCCTACCCGACTAGACCTGATGGTCCTGATGGTGGCGACCCGCTTCGCCCTGCTTTGCCGCGCTCGCGATCGCCACTGGTTTTGATGGTGGCGACCCGCTTCGCCCGGCTCTGCCGCGCTCGCGATCGCCACTAAAGGCGGCGGGGAAACACACTTGCCGCCAGCCGGGTATCGCTGTATTCGCGCAGCGAGACGATCAGTCCGTCGCGGGTGTCGAAGATGCATACGAACGGGCTGTCGTAGCGGCCGCCGTCGGCTGTGGTGCCTTCGACCTGCCCCTCGATCACCACCGTTTCGCCCTCGTTGACACAGCGGATCAGCTCGATGTTGACGTCGGGAAGGAAGTTTTTGCGCTGCGCGATCGCGCGGCGCAGCGTTTCCTTGTCGAATGAGGTGCGGGTGATGATGCTCCAATAGCTGAAATCTTCGCTGAGCAGCGCCAGGCCTTCGTCGAGATCCCCGCCGTCGGTCAAGCTCTGCAGGAACATCCACGCCAGTTCGGCCTGTGGGTCGTCGAACGGCGTCATATGGCAATAGTGTCTTGGGAACAAATTGGGGTCAATCAGCGCGGCCCGTCGCACACCGACCGTGGGTGACCCGGGATGGAGAGTAATCGGGTGCAGGTCACGCGCACTGTGACATTCCCCGGGGTGGTCAGCTTCGGGCATACGTTGGCGCCGCTTCGCCGCGGGGCTGGGGATCCGACCTTCCAGCTGCCCGGGGACGGCACAACCTGGCGTACCAGCCTGCTGCCCTCAGGGCCCGTCGCAGCGCGGATCAGCCGCGCGGGGCCCGACGCCGCTCTTTGCGTGGCGTGGGGTCGTGGGGCCGAGGAGTTCGTCGAGCTGCTGCCCGCGCTGCTGGGTGCCGATGACGACGCCTCCGATTTCGTGCCACGGCACGCCACGGTGGCCGCCGCACATCGACGGGTGCCGCACCTGCGGCTGGGTCGGACCGGCCAGGTGTTGGAAGCCCTGATCCCCGCGATCATCGAGCAGCGGGTGCCCGGCGCGGACGCATTCCGGTCCTGGCGTGTGCTGGTGACCAAATACGGGACGCCACCGCCTGGTCCGGCGCCGGCCGGAATGCGGGTGCCGCCGTCGGCGCAGGCGTGGCGAGACATCCCGTCGTGGGAATTCCACCGCGCCAATGTCGACCCGAGGCGGGCACAAACGGTGGTGGGCGTCGCGCGGCGGGCGGCGTCGCTGGAACGCCTGGCATCACAGCCATCCGCGCAGGCGCGCGAAGCGTTGCAGTCTCTGACGGGAGTCGGGGTGTGGACCGCGGCCGAGACCGCGCAGCGGGCGTTCGGCGATGCCGACGCCGTTTCGGTGGGCGACTACCACATTCCGAAGATGGTCGGCTGGACGCTGGTGGGCCGCCCGGTCGACGACGCGGTCATGCTCGAGCTGCTGGAGCCGATGCGACCGCACCGCCACCGGGTGGTCCGCTTGCTGGAGACGAGCGGCCTGGCACACGAACCGCGCCGTGGGGCCCGGCTCCCGGTGCAGCAAATCCACTCGATCTAGCGGGCCGCCCCGCCGGGTCGTGGCGTTACTCGGCCTGACCGGCTGCGGCGGGCTGACCCGCGCGTTCGGCCTCGGCGGTGTTGCGGTCCAGCCGTTGCGCCTCGTAGATGGTGACGTTGGTGCGAGACATCAGCAGCGACGCGATCCCGACCGCGATGATCGCCCCGGGAACCACCGAGAATGAGCCGGTCATCTCCGCGACCATGATCATGATGGCCAGCGGCGCCCGGGAGACACTGCCGAAACAGGCCATCATCCCGACCACGACGAAGATTCCCGGGCCGCCGGGCACCCCGGGCAGGCCGGAAAGCTCGCCGAGTCGCCAGATGGCGGCTCCCACGAAAGCGCCGATCACGATCCCTGGTCCGAATAGCCCGCCGGATCCGCCGGTGCCTATCGTCAGCGACGTGGCGAGGATTTTGGCGACCGGGAGGAGGAGGATGATCCACAACGGGATCTGCAGCAGCGATCCGCGATCGGCCGCCGCCTGCGCCCAGCCGTAACCACTGCTCAGGATCTCGGGCATCAGCAGTCCCAACAGGCCGACCAGGAGTCCGCCGATCGCCGGCTTGAGCACCGGCCCACCGGGAAGCCGGTGGGTCAGCGCCACCGACGCGTGGAAGGTTCGGGCATACAGGTAGCCGATCGCCGCCGCGATCAGACCGATCACCACGAACCACAGCAACGGCCATGCTTTTTCGAAGCGATACTCCGCGTCGATGTAGCCGAACAGCGGGTCAAAGCCCAAGAACGCCCCGAGCACCGCGTACGCCGTCCCCGAGGTGATGAAACCGGGCAGCAGGCAGCGATAGTCGAAGTCGTCGCGGTAGGGGATCGACGCGGCCAGCACCGCCCCGCCCAACGGCGCGGCGAAGATCGCGCCGATGCCCGCGCCGATACCCAGCGCCACCGCGGTCCGGCCGTCCTCGTCGGACAGGTGCAGCCGACGGGTGAGCAACGAGCTGAACCCGGCTGAGATTTGCGCCGTCGGGCCTTCGCGGCCGGCCGAACCGCCCGACCCGATCGTCAGCGCGCTGGCCACCATCTTCACCAGCACCGCCCGGAAGCGGATGGCGCGCGGATCCCCATGCACCGCCTCGATGGCTTCGTCGGTGCCATGACCGGTAGCTTCCGGGGCGAGCCTGGCCACGATCAATGCCGACAGCAACGCCCCGCCCGTCGTCACGAGCGGAATCGCCCACGGACGCGTGAAGCCCGGTGACCCGTGGCTACCGCCCTCTCCGACGGGGGTCGGGATGTGATAGCCCGCCAGGTAGCCGAGCAGAAACTCTGCGGTGTATTTCAGCAGGAAATAGAAGACGACGGCACCGAGGCCCGCGATGACGCCGATCGTGGTGCCGAGCAGGAACCATTTGCGCAGGTAGCCCGCGCCTCTGATGGCTGCGCCGAAACGCCCGCCGGCGGCGGCAGCCGGGGCTACCGGGGGTGCTGGTTCGTGTTGCGGATGTTCCTTCACTGCGCGTCCACGGTCACAAGCGCCCCAAGCACCAGGACATCTTAGCCAGACGGGAATAAGCGGACCATGGTCCGGTTATATGGGTAACTCTCAAATCAGGAGGTGAATATGCCTGCTATCACAGCAGACACGCTCAGGTTGCCGCGGGTAAACCCGCCGGCCCCGGCCGACACCGAGCGGCCGGTCCGATCGATCACCACCGGCCCGCGCGGTTACGAGGGCGAGGGCTTCCCGGTCGTTCGGGCGTTCGCCGGGGTCAGCACCGCCGCACTGGATCCCTTTGTGCATATGGACCAGATGGGTGAGGTGGAGTACCAGCCGGGCGAGCCCCGGGGTACCGATTGGCATCCGCACCGTGGCTTCGAAACGGTCACCTACATGATCGACGGCAAGTTCGCGCACCAGGATTCACACGGTGGTGGCGGTTTGATCACCGACGGCGCAACGCAGTGGATGACGGCCGGTTCCGGCATCTTGCACATCGAGACCCCGCCCGCCGAACTGGTCGAAAGCGGCGGCACATTCCACGGCATCCAGCTGTGGGTGAATTTGCCGAAGAAGGACAAGTTCGCGGCGCCCCGGTATCAGGCCATCGAAGGCACCGACGCCAGGTTGCTGTCCTCCGAAGACGGCGGAGCGCTGCTTCGCATCATTGCCGGTGAGATCGACGGTCACCAGGGACCGGGTATTACCCACACGCCGATCACGTTGGCGCATGCCACGATCCAAAATGGGGCGCGGCTCAACATTCCGTGGCGGCGTGACTTCAATGCGCTGGTCTACGTGTTGTCCGGCAACGGGTACGTGGGTCCGATCCTGCACCCGATTCACCAGGGTCAGTTGGCCGTGCTCGGACCCGGCGATCGCATCACCGTCGGTGCCCAGACCACCCAGGATTCGCACCGCGGAACCGCGATTGATGTGCTGATCCTCGGCGGACAGCCGATTCGCGAGCCAGTATTTCACTACGGACCTTTCGTAATGAACTCAAAGGCCGAATTGATCGAGGCGCTGGAGGACTTCCAAGCCGGGAAGTTCGGAAAAATCCCCCCGAACGCGCTAATGCCGCACCGTAGTAGTGGCACAATTTAAATGTGCCGCCAAAGGCGAGTCGTAGACCGGGCCGTCCCCCAGCGGCGAAGGCCGACGAGACGCGCAAACGAATTGTGCGCGCCGCTCGTGAGGTATTCAGCGAACGCGGTTATGACGGAGCGACTTTCCAGGCCGTCGCCGCCCGCGCCGACCTGACGCGCCCGGCTATCAATCACTACTTTTCCAGCAAGCGGGTGCTGTACCGAGAGGTAGTGGACCAGACCAACGAACTCATCGTGACCGCCGGCATCGAACGAGCCGAGGAGGAGACGACCCTGATCGGGCGGCTCACTGTATTCATTACGTTCGCGATGCGGGCGAATTTCGACAATCCGTTCGCAACGGCGTTCCTGGTCACCACCGTCCTGGAATCGGCTCGGCATCCGGAATTGAACCGGACCGAAAACGATGCCGTACGAATTAGCCGGGAATTTCTGGTCTGGGCGGTCAACGATGCCATCGAGCGCGGCGAGCTGGCTCCTGACACCGACGTGTATTCATTAACGGAGGTGCTGCTGGTTGTGCTGTGCGGCGTAGGTTTCTATGCCGGTTATGTGCGGAGCCCGCAAGAGATGGAAGCCATCGCCGAGACGTTGCGCCAGCTGATGGCCGGCGCGTTCTGGCGGCCCGAGGCGCGGTCCGAGAATTAGCCGGCGCGGGCTGAGCCGGGCCGGACTGGCGCGTAGTGATGTGGCGCACAAGGCGCATAGCTTGCCTAACTTATTCGGTATCATGGTCGCGACATGACTGATCTCGACGACCTCCCTCCTTCGCTGCGGACCGCCGGCGACAGCTGGGCGATCAGCGAAAGCGTCGGCGCTACCGCGCTGGGGGTCGCCGCCGCGCGGGCGGTCGAGACGGCTGGAGCCAACCCGCTGATTCGGGACGAGTTCGCCCGCCGTCCGAGGCCATCCAACTGACCCCATTTGAACACCACAACGAAACCTGGAGCACACGATGAGCTCACTGCGCACCCATGACGACACCTGGGACATCAAGACCAGCGTCGGCAGCACCGCGGTAATGGTGGCGGCCGCCCGGGCCTTCGAGACCGACCAGCCCGATCCGCTGATCCGCGACCCATACGCCAAACTGCTGGTCACCAACGCCGGTGCCGGCGTCCTGTGGGAGGCCATGCTCGACCCGGCGATCACGGCGAGGGTGGAAGCCCTGGATGCCGAAACCGCCGCCACGATCCGGCATATGCGCGGCTACCAGGCCGTGCGGACGAACTTCTTTGACACGTACTTCGCCAACGCCGTCTCCGACGGGATCCGGCAGGTGGTGATCCTTGCGTCGGGACTGGATTCCCGCGCCTACCGGCTGGACTGGCCGGCCGGCACCACCGTGTACGAGATCGATCAGCCCCAGGTGCTTGCCTACAAGTCCACCACCCTGGCGCAAAGCGGTGCGACGCCCACGGCCGATCGCCGCGAGGTAGCCATCGACCTACGGCAGGATTGGCCCGCCGCGCTGCGCGGCGCCGGCTTTGACCCGGCGGCACGGACCGCTTGGCTGGCCGAAGGGCTGTTGATGTACCTGCCCGCCGAGGCGCAGGACCGGCTTTTCACCCAAATCGGTGAGCTGAGCCGGGCGGGGAGCCGGATCGCGGCCGAAACCGCGGCCTCCCACGCCGACGAGCGGCGAGAGCAGATGCGCGAGCGGTTCAAGAAGGTGGCCGAACAACTTGGCTTGGAAGAGACCATCGACGTGGGCGAGCTGATGTACCGCGACGAGCACCGGGCGGCCCTCGCCACTTGGCTCAACCAACACGGCTGGCGCGCCGAGGCAAAAAGCTCGGGGGACGAGATGCGCCGGATGGGCCGCTGGGTCGATGACGTGCCGATGGCCGACGACAAGGACGCTTTCTCGGAGTTTGTGACGGCGGAGCGGCTGTAGTGGCGCGCACCGCGGACGACTCCTGGGACATCGCAACCAGCGTCGGGGCGACCGCGGTGATGGTCGCACTCGCCCGCGCCGCGGAGACCGCCAGCGCCGACCCGCTCATCAGGGACCAGTTCGCCGAGCCGCTGGTCTCCACGCCGGAGCTGCAGGGGGTCCGGGAGCAGGTAGCCGCGTGGTGGGCGGGGCCGGATCCCGATGACGGCGACCCGGGTTTTTCCGTCGAGTCCCGGCAGATGATCGACTATCAGGCGGTCCGTACCCACTTCTTCGACTCGTTCTTCACCGGGGCGGCCGGGGCCGCCGCGGCCGGCATCCGGCAGGTGGTGATCGTGGCTGCCGGTCTGGATTCACGCGCCTACCGGCTGGACTGGCCGGCCGGCACCGTCGTCTACGAGATCGACTTGCCGAAGGTGCTGGAATACAAGGCCGACACGCTTGCCCGCCACGGTGCCACGCCGATGGCCGACCGGCGCCCGGTGCCCGTCGATCTGCGGCACGATTGGCCAAAAGCGTTGCGCGATGCCGGTTTCGACCCGGCGCGACCGGCCGCCTGGCTGGCCGAGGGGCTGTTGCCGTTTCTGCCGGCGGCCGCGCAGGAGGGTTTGTTCGCCGCGATTGACCAGCTGAGCGGCTCGGGCAGCCGGCTCGCCGTCGAGGTCTTCGATGTCGACCCGGAGCGCCGCCGAGACGCTGAAGAAAAGTGGGCACAGTTCCGCGCCAAACGGGAAGCACGCGGCCTGGACAGCTCATTTAACCCACTCGAACTCTGGTTTGACGACGAGGGCCGCCCGGATTGCCCCGACTGGTTCGCCGCACACGGCTGGGCCATCACACCGGTGCCGGCGCGCGACGAGGCCGAGCGGCTCGGGCGGGCGTCGCAGCCGGAGGAGGCGCAGTCCGGGCAGCGGCCGTTTACGAACAGGTTTCTGACGGCGACAAAGCCCTGAGTAGGTGCGAGAAGCCGGAGGCTAGGATCGCGGTTATCACCGATGAGCGGCCGCGCCCATGCGCCGGATAGCTCCGCTCAGGGAAGGACAATGATGACCACCGAATCGGTTACTCCGAAGACTCAGGAATCCGGCAAACCCGGTAATGGCGCACCCAAAGCCGCAGCAAAGTCGCAAGCACCCCAGGCAACCGATGTCGCCGCCACTGTGGCCCGGCTGCGCCAGACCTTCGCCACCGGGCGCACCCGCAGCGTCGAGTGGCGCAAGCAGCAGTTGTTGCAGCTGGCAAAGCTGATGGAGGAGAACGAGGGCGCCATCGCCCAGGCGCTGGCCGAGGACCTGGACCGCAACCCGGCTGAAGCTTTCATCGCCGACGTCGCGACCACGACCGCCGAAGCGAAATACGCGGCTAAGAAGGTACGCAGGTGGACCCGCCGCAAGTACCTGCTGCTCGAGGCGCCGCAGCTGCCCGGCCGTGGCTGGGTGGAGTACGAGCCCTACGGCACCGTGCTGATCATTGGGGCGTGGAACTACCCGTTCTATCTGACGCTGGGGCCGGCGGTCGGGGCGATCGCCGCCGGAAACGCCGTAGTCCTCAAGCCCTCCGAAATCGCCGCGGCCTCGTCGCGGTTGATGGCCGAGTTGGTGCCCCGCTATCTCGACCGCGACGCCATCGCGGTGGTCGAGGGCGACGGCATGGTGAGTCAGGAGCTGATCGCCCAGGGCCTGGACCGCGTCATGTTCACCGGCGGCACCGAGATCGGTCGCAAGGTCTACGAGGGGGCGGCGCCGCACCTGACGCCGGTGACGCTGGAGTTGGGCGGCAAGAGCCCGGTGATCGTCGCGGCGGACGCCGACGTCGACGTCGCGGCCAAGCGGATCGCCTGGCTCAAGATCATGAACGGCGGCCAGACCTGCGTGGCGCCCGACTACGTGCTGGCCGACGCAACGATCCGCGACGAACTCGTCAGCAAGATCGGCGCCGCCCTGACCAAGTTCCGGTCCGGGGACAACCCGAGCGGAATGCGCATCGTCAACCAGCGCCAGTTCGACCGGTTGAGCGGGTACATCTCGGAGGCGAAATCCGACGGGAAGAGCGAGATCGCCGTCGGCGGCGCGTGTGACGCCTCGAGCCTGCGAATCCAACCGACCGTGGTCGTCGATCCCGATCCGGACGGGCCGCTGATGAAAAACGAGATCTTTGGCCCGATCCTGCCGGTGGTCACCGCCAAGTCCCTGGACGCGGCAATCGAATTCGTCAACGCGCGGCCCAAGCCGCTGTCGGCATACCTGTTCACCAAGTCGCGCGAAACCCGCGAGCGGGTGATCAAGGAGGTTCCGGCGGGCGGCATGGTGGTCAACCACATCGCCTTCCAGGTGTCGACGGCCAAGCTGCCGTTCGGCGGCGTCGGCGCGTCGGGTATGGGTGCCTACCACGGCAAGTGGGGCTTCGATGAGTTCAGCCACCGCAAGTCGGTGCTGACCAAACCCACTCGGCCCGACTTGTCGAGCATCCTCTACCCGCCCTACACCGAGCGGGCGCTTAAGCTGGCTCGCCGGATGTTCTGACAGCACCCCGGCTGGATGTTTCCAGGCCGGTGCGCACTGTTGTTCTCCCACCCGTATCCAGAAAGGAAACTGATGCCCGGAGTGCAGGATCGTGTCATCGTCGTCACCGGATCCGGTGGGGGATTGGGCCGTGATTACGCCCTCGCCCTCGCCGCCGAAGGCGCCAGCGTCGTCGTCAACGACCTCGGTGGAGCCCGCGATGGCACCGGCGCCGGCCACAACATGGCCGATGAGGTGGTCAACGAGATCAAGGATGCGGGCGGCCGCGCGGTCGCCAACTACGACAGCGTCGCTACCGAGGACGGCGCGGCCAACATCATCAAGACCGCGCTCGACGAGTTCGGCGCCGTGCACGGTGTGGTGAGCAACGCCGGCATTCTGCGCGACGGCACCTTCCACAAGATGACGTTCGAGAACTGGGACGCCGTGCTCAAGGTGCACCTCTACGGCGGGTACAACGTGATCCGGGCGGCCTGGCCGCATTTCCGCGAGCAGAGTTACGGGCGGGTGGTCGTCGCCACCTCCACCAGCGGGTTGTTCGGCAACTTTGGCCAGACCAACTACGGGGCGGCCAAGCTGGGCCTGGTCGGCCTGATCAACTCGCTGGCGCTGGAGGGGGCCAAGTACAACATCCACGCCAACGCGCTGGCGCCGATCGCGGCCACCCGGATGACGCAGGACATCTTGCCGCCCGAGGTGTTCGAGAAGCTCACGCCGGAGTTCGTTGCGCCGGTGGTGGCCTACCTGTGCACCGAGGAATGCCCCGACAACGGCTCGGTGTTCGTCGTCGGCGGCGGCAAGGTGCAGCGGGTCGCGCTTTTCCAGAACGAGGGCGCCAAATTCGACAAGCCGCCGTCGGTGGACGACATCGCCGCGCAGTGGAGCGGGATCACCGATCTTTCGGCTGCGCAAAGAGCCTCATTCGCGCTTTAGCACACTATGAAAGCCTGCGTCGTACAAGAGCTTTCCGGACCTTCCGGAATCGTGTACACCGATATCGACGATGTCACCGGCGACGGTGGCAACGTCGTTATCGATGTTCGCGCCGCCGGGGTGTGCTTTCCCGATCTGCTGCTCAGCAAGGGCGAGTACCAACTAAAACTGCCGCCACCGTTCGTGCCCGGCATGGAGACCGCGGGTGTGGTGCAGTCGGCACCGCCTGCGTCGGGTTTCCGTGTGGGAGAACGTGTTTCGGCGTTCGGAGTGCTCGGTGGCTACGCGGAACGGGTGGCCGTGCCGGCGGCCAACGTGGTCCGCAGCCCGGCGGAACTCGATGACGCTGAAGCGGTTTCGTTGTTGGTGAACTACAACACCATGTATTTCGCGCTGGCCCGTCGCGCGGCGATGCGGCCGGGTGACTCCGTGCTGGTGCTGGGGGCCGCCGGCGGGGTGGGTACGGCGGCGGTCCAGATTGCCAAGGCGATGGGCGCGAGCCGGGTGATCGCCGTGGTGCATCGCGAGAGCGGGATCGACTACGTTTCCTCGCTGGGCGCCGACGTGGTGCTGCCGCTCAACGAAGGCTGGGCCCAACAGGTTCGCGAGCACACCGACGGCCGGGGTGTGGACATCGTCGTCGATCCCATCGGTGGCTCGACCTTCGACGACGCGATTCGCGTGCTGGCGATCGACGGCAAGCTGCTGGTAATCGGCTTCGCCGCGGGCGGCATTCCCACCGTCAAGGTCAACCGGTTGTTGCTGCGCAACATCAGCGTGGTGGGCGTCGCCTGGGGCGAGTACCTCAACAAGGTCCCGGGTTCGGCGGCCCTATTCGCCTGGGGCCTGGGCCAGTTGGTCTTCCTGGGGCTGAAACCGCCTTCGCCGCAACGCTATCCGCTATCGGAGGCGTCCGCGGCGTTGCAGTGCCTCGCCGACGGCGGGGTGCTGGGCAAGCTCGTCCTCGAGCCCTGAGAAGCGAGAGGGCCAGAACTCGTTAGATGCTGGAGAGGTCCTTAATGACGTTTTCGACCCCATCCAAGACGACTACCAGCTCGAAGCCGGCCGAGAGCGTGCCCAGTGCCACGTCGGCGGCGATCGGAGCGGCGATTGCATATTGCAGGCCGCCCAGGAAGTCGCCGTTGACCATTTGCTCGATCCCGGACAGGGCCAGGTTGACGTCATAGGCCGGGACGGTGGTGAGAAGGGTGTTTACGATGTCCGTGGTCGGCAGCAGCGTTGCGTAGGCATCCGAGGCCGCACTCGTGATGCCGTTGGCGAAGTTGGTGTTGAACGTCTGCAGCGATTGGATAAAGCTGTCGGGCGAGGCCAGCGCCGAGGCCAGCCCGGCGGGCAGGCTGAACCCGCCGGTTCCGCCGGCCAACGCGTGCTCGATGCCGGCCGGTGACAGGCTGGAGGCCAGGCTCGTGGCCGCCACCGGGAGTTCGGCCTTGATGTCGGCGCTGAACGCGCTGAATCCCTGCTGCGCCCCGCCCCACAGTTCCGAAGCCAGCTGAGGGTCGTGCGGGAACAACCCGAACGTGGTCGCCTGATCCGCAAAGGTCGTGTCCCCCGGATAACCCGAATAGCCATAGTTCACATTGCCGTAGCCCAGGTTGACGATCATCGTCAGATCGGGTTTGAGCAGGTCGTACAGGGGGGTTCCGATGAGCGGGAGCGATTTCAGCGGCTCCAGGATCGGCAGCTTGTCGTTGACGAGCATGTAGTAGTTGGTCGTGGCGTTCGGGCCGGTGTAGCCCGGAGACGTCCCCAATTGGACCTGGGTGTAGCCGTTATAGTTGCCCGGGCTGGTGATGATGTCCGGATAGTGGCCGTGTATGGTCTCGATGCCGAAGAACGCGTTGAGGTCCGACAGGAAGTTGATCGGGTACCTCGGAAAGTCGGCGTATCCGTCGTACTGGACCGTGAAAATGTTGGTCGCATAGGGCGTGTTCGAGGGTGTGGCGCCGTAGAAGTCCAATCCCAGGGCCGGCAGCGTCAGCGGGGTGAAGCGCTCCAGCAGGCCGCCGTTGGGGTTCATCGGGTCCCCGATGAGGGTGAATGACAGTTGGTGGATGCTCGGCAAGATCGCCCCGCCCGATGTGTAATTCGGGTCCATGAGGGCCAGCATCTCCTCCGAGGCGACAACGGCGCTCTGCGAGTAGCCCAAAATGTTAGTGCTGCCCAAATGGTTGTTGAAGAGGCCCGTGGGCGAGACTTGCTGCTGGATCAAGTTGTCCAGGATCTGGACGCCCCGGGACACCGACACGGCCAGGGTTAGGTCCTTGATGGTGGTGAGTGGATACAACCCCTCCGGAGTGAACAGACCCAGAGGATTTGGAGCAAGCGGCGTGACGAGGGCCCCGGTAGTAGTCAGGTAGTTGACGTAGTTGGCAACCTCGCCTAGGTAGGTTTGTCCGGGTATCGGCAGACCGCTGCCGCCCATGAAGAAACCGAGGTTCCCTAGGCCCCCGTTAAGCAACGTCGGCTGCACCGCCGTCATCGGGTGCGGCCCGGGCGCGAAGGGCGACGCGCCCAGCAACGACTGGATGGGTGAGGTCAGCCGTCCCACCGCAGCGGAGATCGCGGCGGCGTTGGCCGCCTCGGCCGCAGCGTACGTGCTACCGGCGGAGCTCAGCGTCGCGGCGAACTGGTCGTGGAACGCCGAGGCCTGTTTGAGCAGGGTCTGATAACCCTGGGCGTAGCCGCCGAACAGCTTCGCGGTGGCCGCCGACACCTCGTCCTGGGCGGCTGCCACCACGCCGGTCGTCGGGCCTGCGGCGCGGGCCTTGGCCGCGCTGATCGCCGAATTGATTTCCGCTGCGTCCGCTGCTGCCGCCGCCAACAGTTGCGGCTGCGTGATCAAGCTCGTCATCGGCTGTTCCCTCCACGACCACGGTGTCTTCTGATACCGACGACGCTGCGAAACCGGTGGCCCGGCGAACCCGACCACCGCGTGCCGGCACTATCAGCAGCTTAGAGCTACGTCGTTGGTATGTCTGCGTTTTACCCGTTGTTTTTCGGCCGGTGATTCGATGCGACCAACCCGGCCGGCAGCAGCGCGCGACCGTGTAGGCTCGCTGGTTCTTCGGTGCGGGTCAGCACGCGGGCGGTGGGCGAGAACCGTTGCACGCGCGGCGGTTTGTGCTCCGCGCGATCCCATGCAGTTTAGGGAATGAGGCCGGTGAAGTCTTTGATCACCGCGGCGGTCGCGCCCAACAGGACCAGGCCCTCGAAACCGCCTGCGAGTGTGATCAATGCGGCGTCGGCGGCGATGGGATATCCGAACGCATTGACCAGCCCGGCGGGGTCGCCGCCGAAGAATTGCTGGATTCCGTCCACGAAGAGGTTGACGTCGTAGGCAGGGATGGAGGTCAGGGCGGCGTTGAGGGTGTCTGCGGTCGGCAGCAACGTTGCGTAAGCCGACGCGGACGCGCTGGTGATGGCGTTGGCGAAGTTGGTGTTCGCCGCCTGCAGGCCGTTGATGAAGCCATCGATCGAGGCCGGGGACAGCAACGTGCCCAGCGATGGAATCGTCGGCAACGCCTGCGGGCCCGGCGGTGACAAGTGCGGCAGGGAGGGCAGGCCCTGGGCCACGATGTCGGCTGCGGCATCGTGGATTCCCTGCTGGGCGCCGGCGGCCAGGTCTGCGGCGATGAGGCCCGGGCTGACATGCGGGAACAGCCCGAACGAGGTGGGCACATCAGCGTAGCTCGTCGAATAGCCAATGCCGGGGTCGCCGTAGCCCAGGTTGACCAGCACCGTCAGGTCCGGTTGCAGCAGGTCTATCAGCGGCTTGCCCACGACCGGTATTGCCTTCAGCGGGTCCAGCAGCGGCAGATCCTGGTTGAGCACCATGTAGTAGTTCGTGTTTCCGGTGTAGGTCGGTTGCGTGTCCAAATGGACGATCTGGCCCGACGGAAGCATCTGCGGATTGACAAGCGGATAAGTGGGGTGCACAAAGAGGATGCCCGCAAAGGCATTGACGTCGGACAGGATGTTGATCGGGTAGCGGGGGAAGTCGGCGAAGCCGTCGTACTCGATCGTGTAAATGGTGGTCGGCCAGGGCGTGTTCGAGGGTGTCGCGCCGTAGAAATCCAGCCCCATGCTCGACAGGTTCAGGCCGGGGAAGCGCGCGAAGAGGCCGCCGTTGGGATTCATCGGATCGGCCATCAGGGTGAAGCCAAGTTGGGTCGCCGACGGCTGGCTGGCTATCGGCATGTTCAGGATGTTCCGCATTTCCAGGGAGGAGATCATGGCGCTCTGCGAGTAGCCCACGACGAGAGCGTTGTTCCCGAAGGTGATCTGGCCCTGTGGCCCGAACAGCGCCTGGTCGAGAAGCGTGACGCCCTGCGAGATCGACGTGGTCAGCGGCAAGCTCTTGATCCCGGTGAGCGGGTACAACTCCTCGGGGGTGACCAGGGGTAGCTTGTTCAGCACATTGAATTGGCTGGTGGGGACCCAGTTCAGCAGGCCGTTCACGAAATCCATTGAAGGAATCGGGTTTCCGCTGCCGCCCATGACGATCGCGTTGACGTTCGTTGCCGCCATCGGCATCAATTTTGGTGCGGCGCCGGCTCCGCCCAGCGCGTTCGACGCCGTGCTCTCGGCTTGCGCATACGCGGTTCCGGCGGCGGTCAGGGCCTGGGTGAACTCGCTGTGAAACCTCGCGGCTTGGGGGACGGCGGCCTGATATGCCTGGCCAAATTCGGCGAATAGCTTCGCGACCGCGGTCGAGACCTCATCGCCGGCCGCGGTCGCCAGACCGGATGTCGGGCCCGCCACCGACCTATGGGCCGCGTCGAGGGCAGAGCCGATCCCGTCGATGTCCGTGGCGACCGCCGACATGGCTTCCGGTGCTGCGACTAGGTGCGACATCGGCCCATCCTTTCCGACGATGCGATCATTGCATTAGCCCGCCAGGCTGAGCGTGAACCGCTAAACATGTTCTTGTCCAACATGTCTCGTGCGTTGCCTAGGGAAGCAGGGTCACGATATCGCGGACGTTGCTGACGGCCGCCTCCGCGACGGCGATGAATTCGGTCATTGTCGCCACTGACGCCAACCCTACGTCGGCCGCGATCGGGTAGCCGATCGCGTTGATGAGGTTGCCTTGCAGCAGCTGGTCGACGAAGAGGGTGGCGTCGTACGCGGGGACGGAGGTCACCAGGCCGATGGCGATATCTGCCGTCGGCTGCAGCACGGCGAAGTCGGTCGACACAATAGCCCCGACCGTGTTCGCGATATTGATGGGCGTCGGAGCGATCGGGCTCGGCGCCGGCCCCAACAGGTCGTTCACCAATGGGGGGACGGGATTTGGCAGCGTGATCGGCTGGGTAAACGCGGTTGCCAGATCGGCCTTGAAGTCCTGGATGCCTTGCTGGGTTCCGGCGGCCAGGTCGCCAAGGACGACGCTGGCGGGGACGTGCGGGGCGAATCCGAATTGCGTGGTCACATTCGCGGGCCCCGTCGAATAGCCGAAGTCGGGGTTTCCGTACCCCAAATTAACGAACACCTTCAGGTCGGGCTGGATCAGGTCGGCGAGTGGCTGGCCCACGATCGGTATGCCACGCAGCCCATTCAGTATCGGCAGATTCTGAGTGGGAATTATGTAGTAGTTGGTGACGCCGGTATAGCCCTGCGATGGTGACAATGGAATGGCGCTGTCCACCTGCATCGGCGTGAGTTGCAAATACGTGGTGTGCACGGAGACGATGCCGGTAATGGCGTTGAGGTCGGACAGTAAATTGAGCGGGTATTGCGGAAAGTCGGCAAAGCCGTCGTACTCGAGGGTGTAGATGTTCGTCGGGTAGATCGTGTCCGCGGGCGTGCCGCCGTAGAACGTGAGACCCAGGCTTGAGATGCTCAGACCCGGGAAGCGGGAGAGCAGGCCGCCGTTGGGATTCATCTCGTTGCCGACCAGCACGAAATTGAGTTGGCCAGCGCCCGGGGCGGCGGCACCCAGGTCGGCAAGCTTCAGCATTTCCAGCGAGGAAATGATCGAGCTCTGGGAATAGCCGAAAACGGTAAGTGTGTCCGACGGAGCTTGGAGTTGTTGCATGATGGCGCTGTTCAGAATATTCACGCTCTCGTTTATCGACCGATCGAAGGTGGAACTCTTAACACCCGTGAGTGGGTATCCCTCTTCGGGCGTGAACAGCGCTTGCAGGGCATTTATCGAGCGGACGTAAAGGTTGTTCGCGTTGGTAACGTAGGTCATATTCGGTGTGGGGTTTCCGGTGGGCCCCAAAAACAGCGTCAGCTCGGCGCTGATTGGCGTCACCAGCGGACTCAGCGCCTGCGCGGATGCGTTCAGTGACCCCAGCGTGCCGCCCACAGCGGCAGCGTTAGCGCCCTCCGCGTTCGCGTAGGCATTCCCGGCGGCGGCCAACGCCTGGGTGAACTCGTTATGAAAGGCCATGGCTTGTGTGACGACGGCCTGATATGCGCGGCCGAATGCGCCGAACAATTTCGTGACGGCGATGGACACCTCATCGGCGGCCGGCGCCAATAGACCCGACGTCCGGCCCGCGGCGGACGCATTGGCCGCGCTGATCGCCGAACCGATGCCCTCGATATCCGCGGCAACCGCGGCCATTGTTTGCGGCTGCGTCATCACATACGTCATCGGCCCATCCTCCCGACGACCAGGGTGCTTCGGTGGTGCTCGTCAGCGTAGAGCGATTTCCCGAGCCCGTCGGGTATTTCCGGAAACGTGTCAGAAGTTGAAGCCGATGTCGATCAGGGCGACTTCCAATATAGGCAGCGCTGCCACCCAGACCAGGGCCGTGTCCGCCGCGATCGGATAACCGATTGCGTTAATGAGCCCGGCGGGGTCGCCGCCGATCGCCTGCTGGATCCCGTCCAGGAAGAGGTTGACGTCATACGCCGGCACAGAGACGCCCAGGGTGAGGGCCATGTCTGCCACCGGAAGGAAAAAAGAACTTGTTTTGGCGAGAGCGTTGCTGATGGTGTTGGCGAAATTGGTGTTGGCCGCCTGCAGGGCATTGATAAAGCCGTCGATAGATGCCGGGGACAGCAGAGTAGCGGGCGCGGGCAATGAGGTGAATGCCTGCGTTATGTCCGGCAGCGCCAGGCCGCCGGACGGCGGGCCCGACAGCGACAAGCTCGGCAGCGACGCGAATCCCGTGTTGACGTCGCTCGCGAAGGCGTTGGCTCCCTGCTGGGCACCCGAGATCAGATCGTTGACGATGGTGGTCTGGCTGACGTTCGGGAACAGGCCGAACTGGGTGGGCACATTCGCCGGCGAAGTCGAATAGCCGTAGTTCGGGTCGCCGTAGCCCAAGTTGACGATCACCCGCAAGTCCGGTTCGACCAGGTCTGCTATCGGGTTGCCCACGATCGGGATGTCACGCACCAGGTTCAGCAGCGGCAGATGCTCGGTGGGAATCATGTAGTAGTCGGTGCTGGTCGTCCCCTGTGTCTGCAACGGAATGGCCGAATTCACCTGTGCGGGAGTGAGATCCGCGTATCCGCCGTGCAGGAAGGCGACACCGAGAAGGGCATTGACGTCCGACACCATGTTGATCGGGTACCGCGGGAAATCGGCCCAGCCATCGTATTCGTGCGTGTAAATGGCGGTCGGATACAGGTTGTCCGGCGTCGCGCCGGAGAACGTGATACCGAGACTCGGGAGGCTCAGACCGGCGAAGCGCTCGAAGAGGCCGCCGTTGGGATTGTTGGGATCAGCGGCCAGCACGAAGGACAGCTGATCCATCGCCGGCCGGATGGCCGCGGGCAGCGTGGCCAGCTGGCGCATTTCCAAAGTCGCTATCGTCGCACTCTGGGAGTAGCCGAAAACCACGACGTTGTTCCCGGCGCCGGTTTGTTGCAGGATCGCGCTGTTCAGGATGGTGAGGCCCTGGGCGACCGACTTGTCCAACGTCAAGGCGTGGATGAAGGAAGAGGGATACAACTCGTCGGGCAAATTGAGAGCCTGCGAAATGAATCCGGGGTGCAGGTGTTGGACGAATAGCTGGTCAATGGAAGTCAGGAAGCTGAGCGGCGGAATCGGCGTGCCGCTGGGGCCCATGACGAATGCGACGTCCGCGACGGGAGTCGGTGTCAGGCTGCCCGCCCGCAGCGTGGCCTGCACGGCGGTCTCGACTTCGCTGTAGGCGGTGGCGGCGGCGCTCAACGCCCGGGTGAATTCGTTGTGAAACGCCGCAACTTGTGCGCTGGCCGCCTGATACTTCTGGCCATACGCGCCAAAGAGTTTCGCGATGGCCGTCGAGACTTCGTCATCGGCGGCGGCCACCAAACCGGTCGTCCGACGGGCGCTGGCCGCGGTGGCTTCGCTGATCGCCGAACCAATCCCTGCCAGGTCAGCGGCCGCCTGGGTCAACGTCGGAGGCTGTGTGATCAAGTTGGTCACTCGATGGTCCTTCCTCGAGTAACCGGCCCGCCAAAACGCCGGTATTCGTCGAGCCTAAAGCGATCGACGTAGCTTGTCTGGCGTTTGCCCTGAGGTCTTGCCCCCTTCAGCCGAGCAGTGCGCTGCGCAGTTGGTCCACCTCGGCTTCGGTGATGCCCGAGTCGCGCAGGTAACCGTCGAGTGATCCAAAGGTCTCATCGATGGCCCGGCGCGCGGCGCTCAGGTACTCCTCTCGGACCCCGAGCACCTCGTCGGACAGGCGGGCCTCGGTGAACCTCACCACTTCTGGCGTCAGTTCGGTGTCCGTGCGCTGCTGGATCATCTCGGTGATCCGGTCCCGCAGCTGCGAGACGGAGTCGTTGCTGCGCAGGTAGTCGGCGACGATGGTGTCGCGATCGAGACCGATCGTTTCCAGCACCGTCGCGACCACGAAGCCGGTGCGATCCTTGCCCGCGAAGCAGTGCGTGAGCACCGGGCGCCCGGCGGCCAGCAGCGTGACGACGCGATGCAGCGCGCGTTGCGCGCCGTTGCGCGTTGGGAATTGGCGATATTCGTCGATCATGTACCGGGCGGCGGCCTCGGCGGGGGATTCGCCGGACTCGTCCGATTCGCTGCCTTCGCCGGCCAGCATCTGCCGAAATGCGTGTTCGTGTGGCGATTCACCATTGTTCGGGTCGTCATCGTCCCCCTCATCTCCAAGGTCGGGGAACGGCAGCAAGTGAACGTCGATGCCGTCGGGGACCAGTCCGGGGCCGCGCCGGGCGACCTCCCGGTTCGCGCGCAGGTCGGCGACGTCGGTAATCCCCAGCCGGCGCAGCGTGGCACGGCCGTCGTCGTCGAGGCGGCTCAGCTCGCTGGACCGGAACAGCCGGCCGGGGCGGAGTACCGCAGTGCCATCTGCAACGTCACGAAAGTTCCACGCGCCCGGCAGTTCCCGGAGTGCCGCGGCCATGTCAGGTGACCGCCGCCGCGAACGCGGATTTCTCGCGGCCGATTTCGGCGCGTGCGATTGTCCGCATGTGCACTTCGTCGGGTCCGTCGAAGATCCGCATGGCGCGATGCCAGCCGTACATCCGGGCCAGCGGAGTGTCCTCGCTGACGCCGGCGGCCCCGTGCACCTGAATCGCGCGGTCGATGACGTCGCAGGCCACCTGAGGGGCCACCGCCTTGATCTGCGAGACCAGCAGATGGGCGGCCTTGTTGCCGTGCTGATCGATGGTCCAGGCCGCCTTTTCGCACAGCAGCCTGGCCTGGTCGATTTCGTTGCGGGACTTGGCAATTGCTTCCCGGACAACGCCCTGCTCGGCAAGCGGCCGGCCGAACGCCACCCGGGTGCGCGCGCGTTCCACCATCAGGGCCAGCGCACGTTCGGCTCCGCCCAATGCACGCATGCAGTGGTGGATACGGCCGGGCCCCAGCCGCGCTTGGGCGATCGCGAAGCCGCCGCCTTCTTCGCCGAGCAGGTTGGTGACCGGTACCCGGACGTTGTCGTAGAGGATTTCGCAGTGCCCCGGCTGGTCGTGGTAACCGAAGACCGTCGTCGAGCGGACAACGGTCACGCCCGGGGTATCTATTGGAACCAGAACCATCGACTGTTGCTGGTGGCTGGCCGCGTCGGGGTTGGTGCGACCCATCACGATCAGGATCTTGCAGCGCGGGTCCGCCGCCCCTGAGGTCCACCACTTGCGGCCGTTGATCACGTAGTCGCCGCCGTCGCGCGCGATGGACGTCTCGATGTTGCGGGCGTCGCTGCTGGCGACCGCCGGCTCGGTCATGGAAAAGGCGCTGCGGATCTCGCCGTTGAGCAACGGGTCCAGCCAATGCTTGCGCTGCTCCTCGGTGGCGAACAGGTGCAGGGTCTCCATGTTGCCGGTATCGGGCGCCGCGCAGTTGAGCGCCTCCGGTGCGATCTCGAGGCTCCAGCCGGTCAGCTCCGCCAGCGGGGCGTATTCCAGGTTGGTCAGGCCCGACTCGGCCGGCAGGAACAGATTCCACAGGCCGGCCGCCTTGGCTTTGGTTTTCAGCTCCTCGATGATCGGCGGGACGGTGTGGTCGAATGGGCCGGCTTCGTGGCGGTATTTGTCGTAGTCGGCCTCGGCCGGAAAGACGTACTCGGTCATGAAGTCGGACAGTCGCTTGTGGTAGTCATTGGCCTTGGCCGACATCGCAAAGTCCATCAGTGTGTCCTGAGGGGAGGGGCGGCTCTAGCCGCTCGGGGAATCGGGACTTCCGCCGCGCAGTGGCGGAGTTTGTCGTTGCTCACTGGTAGCGTTCCTTTCGGGATCGGACGGGTCCTTCGTGCAGCGTCGGGAGACGCACCGCAGAGAAGAATCTGAGGCTGAGTTGAGGCCAGCGATGCTGGTGGCTTTGGCCATCAGAGACGTCACGTCCGCCACGATAGGACACGTGGTGTAGCGCATCATTTCAGGTGGGGTGCATGCCGACGGCGCGACGCTTAAGCCCTGGTGCAGACGTGCGTCTGCACCAGGGTTCAAGTGTCGGGGCCCTCAGTGTGCACGATGTGCGTCATGATTGATTCCGAGAGCCGTCCGCCCTTGCCGCCGTTTACCCTCGAAACCGCTCTGCAGAAGGTCCAGGCCGCCGAAGACGCCTGGAACACCTGCGACCCCGAACGGGTCAGCCTGGCCTACACACCCGACTCGCAGTGGCGAAACCGCGATGAACATGTCGTCGGCCGGGGCGAAATCGTCGCCTTTCTGACCCGCAAGTGGCAGCGCGAACTGGACTACTCGCTGCGCAAGAGCCTGTGGAGCTTCGACGGTAACCGCATCGCCGTGCGGTTCCAGTACGAGTGCCGCGACGAAGCGGGTCAGTGGTACCGCAGCTACGGCAACGAACTGTGGGAGTTCTCGGCGTCGGGGCTGATGGCGCGGCGCGAAGCCAGCATCAACGACGTCCCGATCGACGGATCCGAACGCCGCTACTTCGGGCCCCGGCCCGCGTCGGAACACGGCCAAGACATCGTGCTCTGGTAGCGCCAGGCTAGGGTGTTCTCGCCAATGGGGTTATCAGCAGGGTCAGGAACCCCGGGAATGAAGTAGCTAGGGAAAGTAGATGTACGCGCCATGACAGATCCGCAGACCACGCTCGTCAAGGTCGGGGTGGTCGCCGAGTCCGGGGCCGACGAGCGGCGCGTAGCGCTGGTACCGAAGGCAGTCGCGTCGCTGGTGAGCAGCGGTGTGGCGGTCATCGTCGAGTCGGGTGCCGGCGAAGGCGCGCTGCTTCCGGACGAGCTCTACACCGCGGCCGGCGCCAGCATCGGCGATGCGTGGGCGGCCGACGTTGTCGTCAAGGTCGCACCACCGACCGCGGACGAGGTCAACAAGTTGCACAGCGGCCAGACGCTGATCGGCTTCCTCGCGCCGCGTGACGCCGACAACTCGATCGGCGCGCTGACGGCCGCGGGTGTGCAGGCGTTCGCGCTGGAGGCGATCCCGCGCATCTCGCGGGCGCAGGTCATGGATGCGCTGTCGTCGCAAGCCAACGTGGCCGGGTACAAGGCGGTGCTGCTCGCGGCATCGGAGTCGACCCGATTCTTTCCGATGCTGACGACGGCGGCGGGAACCGTGAAGCCGGCCACGGTGCTGGTGCTCGGCGTCGGCGTGGCCGGCCTGCAGGCGCTGGCGACGGCCAAGCGCCTCGGCGGTCGCACCACCGGCTATGACGTGCGTCCCGAGGTGGCCGACCAGGTGCGTTCGGTGGGGGCGCGGTGGCTCGATGTCGGGATCGAAGCGTCCGGCGAAGGCGGATACGCCCGTGAGCTCACCGAAGAGGAACGCGCCCAGCAGCAGCAGGCATTGGAGGACGCGATCAGCTCGTTCGACGTAGTGATCACCACGGCGCTGGTCCCGGGCCGGCCCGCGCCCCGTCTGGTGACCGCCGAGGCGGTCAAGGCGATGAAGCCCGGCAGCGTGGTGGTGGACCTGGCCGGGGAGACCGGCGGCAACTGCGAGCTCACCGAACCAGGGCAGACCGTCGTCAAATACGACGTCACGATCGCCTCGCCGCTGAACCTGCCGGCGACGATGCCCGAGCATGCCAGCGAGCTCTACAGCAAGAACATCACCGCGCTGCTGGACCTGTTGGTCAAGGACGGCAAGCTGGCGCCGGACTTTGACGACGAGATCGTCGCGGCTGCATGCGTCACCGAGCGTGCCGGCGACGATGCAGAGCGCAGCGATGAGGTGGGGGCACCTCCCGCTCGCGGGGGAGAGCGGCGCAATAACCGCGGGGCTGGAGAGGACAGCTAGATGTACAACGAACTATTGGCCAACCTGGCGATCCTGGTGCTATCCGGGTTCGTCGGGTTCGCGGTGATCTCCAAGGTGCCCAACACGCTGCACACGCCGCTGATGTCGGGGACCAACGCCATCCACGGCATCGTCGTGCTCGGCGCACTGGTGGTATTCGGCGAGGTCGAGCACCCGTCGCTGGCGGTGCAGATCATCCTGTTCGTCGCCGTGGTGTTCGGCACGCTGAACGTCATCGGCGGCTTCATCGTCACCGACCGGATGCTGGGCATGTTCAAGGGCAAGAAACCCGTCCCGCCAACCAAGGTGACGTCAGAGAGGCCCGACCAGGTAACCAAGGCGATTCCGGCCAAGCAGCCTGACGAGGTCGTCCGATGAACCTCAACTACACGGTCTCGATCCTCTACATCGTCGCGTTCTCGCTGTTCATCTACGGCTTGATGGGCCTGACCGGGCCCAAGACCGCGGTGCGCGGCAACCTGATCGCCGCGGTCGGCATGGCCCTCGCCGTGGCGGCCACGCTGGTCAAGATCCGGCACACCGACCAGTGGGTGCTGATCGTCGGCGGCCTGGTGCTGGGTGTGGTGCTCGGCGTCCCACCAGCCCGCTACACCAAGATGACCGCCATGCCGCAGCTGGTCGCGTTCTTCAACGGCGTCGGCGGCGGCACCGTCGCGCTCATCGCGTTGTCGGAGTTCATCGAGACAAGCGGCTTTTCGGCCTTCCAGCACGGCGAGTCGCCGACCGCGCACATCGTGGTCGCATCGTTGTTCGCCGCGATCATCGGATCGATCTCGTTCTGGGGGTCGATCATCGCGTTCGGCAAGTTGCAGGAGATCCTGCCCGGCCGGCCGATCGGCCTCGGCAAGGCGCAGCAACCGGTCAACCTGCTGCTGCTGGCCGCTGCCATCGCCGCGGCGGTGGTCATCGGCCTGCACGCGCATCCCGGAACCGGCGGGGCGCCGTTGTGGTGGATGATCGGCCTGCTGGTGGCCGCCGGTGTGCTGGGCCTGATGGTGGTGCTGCCCATCGGCGGCGCAGACATGCCGGTGGTCATCTCCATGCTCAACGCCATGACCGGGGTGTCGGCCGCCGCGGCGGGTTTGGCGTTGAACAACACCGCGATGATCGTGGCGGGGATGATCGTCGGCGCGTCCGGCTCGATCCTGACCAACCTGATGGCCAAGGCGATGAACCGTTCCATTCCCGCGATCGTCGCGGGCGGTTTCGGCGGCGGCGGCGTGGCCCCCAGCGCCGACAGCGGCGATAGGCACGTCAGGTCCACCTCGGCCGCCGACGCCGCGATTCAGATGGCATACGCCAACCAGGTGATCGTGGTCCCGGGTTACGGCTTGGCCGTCGCGCAGGCCCAGCATGCCGTCAAGGACCTGGCCAGCCTGCTGGAGGACCGTGGGGTGCCGGTGAAATATGCGATCCACCCGGTGGCCGGCCGGATGCCGGGGCACATGAACGTGCTGCTGGCCGAGGCGGAGGTTGACTACGACGCGATGAAAGACATGGACGATATCAACGACGAGTTCGGCCGTACCGACGTCACCGTCGTCATCGGCGCCAACGACGTCACCAACCCGGCCGCCCGCAACGAGACGTCCAGCCCGATCTATGGCATGCCGATTCTCAACGTGGACAAGTCGAAGTCGGTGATCGTGCTCAAGCGATCGATGAACTCCGGGTTCGCCGGCATCGACAACCCGCTGTTCTACGCCGACGGCACCACCATGCTGTTCGGCGACGCGAAGAAGTCGGTGTCGGAGGTCGCTCAGGAACTCAAGGCGCTATGACTCCGCGGCCGGCGTCGCCGGCAACAGACGAGCTACTCCCGAACTAACTGCTGGGGATCCCTAGACGGGCGGGTAGGCGGGCGGCGGGTATCCGTTGCCGTCGGGAACCCCCCGGAGCCCCCATGTCAGATACCGGAAGAAGTACTCGATTTCGTCGCTCATGTCGTAGTCCGGATTCGGATCCATCTACCCCACCTCTCGACTCGCGACTGGTTCGCCCAGCAGTCTAATCCCAACTGCGCCGGTGCGACAGGCGGTGGGGCCTTGCACACTGTCCAACCAGTTGATTGATAATTGTTTTCAATCCGGGACCTCATGGGGGCGCCGGTACCCGACGATAGCGAGTAGAGATGCCATCCGAGAACGGGCTTACGCGGCGCGAGGAGTTGCTGGCTGTTGCCACCAAGCTGTTCGCCGCCCGCGGCTATCACGGCACCCGGATGGACGACGTCGCCGATGTGATCGGGCTGAACAAGGCGACGGTCTACCACTACTACGCGAGCAAGTCGCTGATCCTGTTCGACATCTACCGCCAGGCCGCCGAGGGCACGCTGGCCGCCGTCCATGACGATCCGTCCTGGACGGCCCGCGAGGCCCTCTACCAGTACACCGTGCGGCTGCTTACCGGGATAGCGGCCAATCCCGAACGGGCCGCGGTGTACTTCCAGGAGCAGCCTTACATCACCGAGTGGTTCACCACCGAGCAGGTCGCCGAGGTCCGGGAGAAGGAAGCTCAGGTCTACGAGCACGTGCACGGCCTCATCGACCGTGGGATCGCCAGCGGCGAGTTCTATGAGTGCGACTCGCACGTGGTGGCGTTGGGCTACATCGGGATGACGCTGGGCAGTTACCGTTGGCTGCGCCCGAGCGGACGGCGCACGGCCAAGGAAATCGCCGCAGAGTTTTCCACCGCGCTGCTGCGCGGGCTGATCCGCGACGCGTCTATCCGTGAGCGGTCTCCGCTGGGACCTTAGAGCCGCAAAAAGAGCGTCAAATCGATGCAGCCGGCGCTGAAGCAAATGCTCAGAAGAAAGGCGGAATCAGCTTCAGAACCGCCCCGGCGGCCTCAGTGAACACGGATAGCGACGTCACAGTCGGCTGGCCCAGGTCGATGTGCAGGTGTGGATCCGGGGACGGAACCCAGGGGTAGGCCTGCGGGAACCACTGCGGCCCCCACCATCCGGCCTCGACGCCGATCTCCACACCGGCGGCGTAGGGCCCCTGCACGGCGCCCTTGAGCAGGTCGGTGGCGATTACGGGCAGATCGGGCATCGAGAACAGCGAGGCAGGGGTGGGAACGTTCGCGTAGTCGAAGCCGGTGCCCAAGTCGCCGTAGCCCAAGTCGCAGATCACCCGCAGGTCGGGCTGGATGATGTCGGCCAGCGGGGGGCCCGCATACGGGATCGCCCGAATCACTTGGACCAGCGGCAGATCCTGCGTCATGATCATGTTGTAGTGCGTAGCTCCCGTGTAGTTCGGAGACGTCGGCAAGGCCACTGCGTTGGCAATCTGGGCGGCCGTCAGCGTTGGGTACGTGTTGTGCACGACGAAGTAACCGAGCAAAGCGTTGATGTCCGACACGACATTGAGCGGGTACTGCGGGGCGTCGGCGATGCCGTCGTACTGGGCCGTGTAAATCCAGGTCGGGTAGGGAGAATTCGGCGCGGTCGCACCGTTGAAATCCACGTTGAGGAATGGGATGTAAAAGCCGGGAAAGCGCGAGAGCAGGCCGCCGTCGGGGTTGTTGGGGTCGCCGATCAGCACGAAGGACAGCTTGCTTGGATCGGGCTGTAGGGCCGCAGGCAGCGACAGCAGGTTGTTGATTTCGTTGTTGGCTATCGTGGCGCTCTGCGAGTAGCCGAAAACGATGGCTTTATTTCCAGCGGCAAGTTGCGCCTTGATTCCCGCGTCCAGCAGCGCGACACCCTGGGTAACGGATATGCCGAACGACATGTTGCCCAGTTGGGGGGTAACCGGCCAGAACTGCTCGGGCGTGAACAACCCCTGGAAGCTGGCCCCCGGGAAGAGCGGCTGGATGTAGCGGGCGTTGATGTTCAGCAGGTACTGGAAATCGGGCAGCGGATTGGCGGTGCCGCCCATGATCAACGCCACTTGCGAGCCGCTCAGCAACGGGGTCAGCGCGAAACCGCTAACCCCGCCGGTCGGGGCGCCCCCCAGCAGTGTCTGGACGGGCGCGGCCAGCGCCCTCAGCGAGTTTGACACCCCGCCACCGATGGAAGCCCCGTTGGTGGCCTCGGCCTGCGCGTAGGCATTCCCCGCGGCGGCCAAGGCCGCGCTGAACTCGCTGTGGAACGCCTCGGCCTGGGCGACGAGCGCTTGGTATTGCTGGCCGTAGCTGCCAAACAGTTTGGCGATGGCCCCCGACACCTCGTCTTCGGCGGCCGCCAGCAAGCCGGTCGTCGACCCCGCGGCACTGGCGCGGGCGGAGCCGATCGCCGAACCGAGCCTTTTCGTGTTGGCCGCTGTCGACTCCAGCATTTCCGGGGTAGCGACCACAAACTCCATGTCCCCGTCCTCCATGACAACAGGGGCCCTTCCCGGTCCAGTGGGAGTGACCCGTAACCGCCGGTATTAGGTACTGATGGTTATGGTAGAACGGTCCGGCCGGGGAAGTCTGCCGTTTTTTGAAAGCGGACGCGATTCCTTGAGGGCACCTGACGCCGGCTTAGCCGGGGGCCTTGAGGTGCTTGTCGAGGAAAGCGATCTGGTCGGCCACGACGCGCTCGAATGCGTCGTCGACATAGATCTCGAAATGTCCCTCGGGATACAACCTGACCTCACCGTGCGGAGCCTTCGCGGCGTATTGCAGGGTGGGGACCGCGGGCGCAATCGAGTCGGTTTCGCACACGCAGAACAGGATTGGGCAGGTGATCTTTGCGGCGAGGCGGCCCGGACGATACGTGATCACGTTCAGCACGATCCGGGCGGCGAGCTCGTTGATCAGCTCCACGCCGCCCGGTACCAGGCGGAGGTAGCCGTCATACGCATCCGGCGTGGCCATCAACGCAGCCTCGCCCGGTTTGCCCACCGTGGGGACCATCGTCGGCGGCCTCCCGATCCGGGCCCCGACAGCATCGCGCACCGCCAGCGCCGTCAGGCGTGCGACGGTCAATGGCTTCATCACGCTCACGGAGGCGACCCCGTCGGTAAACGGGCACTGCGCCACGGCGGCGGCGACACCGGGCAGCCGGGCCGCCGTGGCGATCACGTGCCCGCCCCCAAAAGAGGTGCCCCACAAGCCGATTCGGCTGTAGTCGATGCCGGCTAGGGTGCGGGCATAGGCCACGGCCGCCGCCCAGTCCGCGAGCTGCATGCCGATATCCAGCAGTTGGCGCGGCTCGCCCTCGCTGTCACCGAAGTTGCGGTAATCGAACACCAGGCAGGCGTAGCCGGCCGCACTGAATCGGTCGGCGTAGGCGTCGAGTCGCATGGTGCGCACCGCTCCGAGTCCGTGCGCCATCACCAGCAGCGGCACCGGCCCGCCGGCGCCGCCGTCTAGGGGCCGGTACAGCCACGCGCTGATCCGGTCATCACCGGATGTGAACCGCACATCTTCCCGCCGTGTCATAAGCGTTTCCATTCTGCCTGGCGCGGTCGTATAAGGGGGCAGGTACGTCGCCGGAATAATTATGGACTAGTGTCTAGAAAAGTTTGAGCGCTCGTATCCTCAAGACGGAGGACACTCATGGCGATCCGCGTCGCGCACGTCGGCACCGGCAACGTCGGGGGCCTGGCTCTGGCCGAGCTCATCACCAATCCGCAGTTCGAATTGACCGGGGTGTGTGTGTCTTCGCCGGAGAAGGTTGGCAAGGACGCCGGGGAGCTGTGCGGAGTCGGCCTGGAGCCCGGCCTGCAAGGGAAGGTCACCGGCATCGCTGCCGTCGCCGACCTCGGCGCAGTCCTTGCCACCAAGCCCGACTGCGTCGTCTACTGCGCAATGGGCGACACCCGGTTGCCCGACGCGATGGCCGACGTCATGCGCATCCTGGCCGCCGGGATCAACGTGGTCGGATCGTCGCCCGGGTTGCTGCAATACCCGTGGGGCGTCATGCCCGACAAGTACATTGCACGGGTAGAAAGCGCTGCACAGCAAGGGAATTCGAGTATCTTCATCAACGGCGTCGACCCCGGATTCATCAACGACCTCATCCCGTTCGCGCTTGCGGGGACCTGCCAGCGAGTCGAGCGGCTGCGCTGCATGGAAATCGCCGATTACGCGACCTACAACGGCTCGGAGGTCATGCACTACATGGGGTTCGGCCGGCCCCTGGACGAGGTGCCGATGCTGCTGCAGCCGGGTGTGCTCAGCATCGCCTGGGGTACGGCGATCCGTCAGCTGGCGGCCGGGCTCGGCATCGTGGTGGACGAAATCACCGAGTCGTACCAGCGCGAGCCGGCGCCCGAAGACTTCGACATCGCGGTGGGCCGGGTGCCGAAGGGCACGCTGGCCGCGCTGCAGTTCGAGCTCCGCGGCATGGTCGACGGGCACGCGGCGATCGTCATCGAGCACATCACCCGGTTGCGGCCCGACCTGCGACCCGACTGGCCGCAACCCGCGTCGGGCGGCGGCTCGTATCGCGTCGAGATCACCGGGGAGCCGTCCTACGCCGTCGACATCGTTCCGAGCAGCCGCAAGGGTGACCATAACCACGCCGCCATCGCGGGCGCCGCGGGGCGGATCGTCAACGCCATCCCGGCGGTGATCGCCGCGCCGCCCGGGATTGTGACCACACGTGATCTGCCGCTGGTAACGGGAAAAGGCCTTTACCCGCCAAACGGCCTAACCGCCACCTGAATGGACACCTAAGAGAGAGGAAGCCGACTTCATGGGACGGGTAGACGGCAAAGTTGCGCTGATCAGCGGCGGTGCCCGGGGCATGGGCGCCTCCCACGCCCGAATGCTGGTGGCCGAGGGCGCCAGAGTGGTGATCGGCGACATCCTCGACGAGGAGGGCAAGGCGCTGGCCGACGAAATCGGTGACGCCGCGCGCTACGTGCACCTCGACGTGACGCAGCCCGATCAGTGGGACGCCGCGGTCGCCACGGCCACGGGTGAATTCGGGAAACTGAACGTGCTGGTCAACAACGCCGGCATCGTGGCGCTCGGGCAACTGAAGAATTTTGATCTGGCCAAGTGGCAGAAGGTGATTGACGTCAACCTCACCGGAACCTTCCTGGGCATGCGGGTGGCCGTCGAGCCGATGACCGAGGCCGGGGGCGGCTCGATCATCAATGTGTCGTCGATCGAAGGGCTGCGCGGCGCAGCCGCCGTGCACCCGTATGTCGCGTCCAAGTGGGCGGTACGCGGCTTGGCCAAGTCGGCGGCTTTGGAGTTGGCGCCGTTGAACATTCGGGTGAACTCGATTCATCCCGGCTTCATCCGCACCCCGATGACCGCCAAGCTGCCGGAAGACATGGTCACCATCCCGCTGGGCCGTCCGGCCGAGCCGGAGGAGGTGTCGACGTTCGTGCTGTTCCTCGCCAGCGACGAGTCGTCCTACGCGACCGGCAGCGAGTTCGTGATGGATGGCGGCCTGGTGACCGGCGTGCCGCACAAGGAGCTCTAGGGCGGTGCTATAACCGCGAGCATGTTGCCCAGCCTGGCGAGTGCGGTCGGATCCAATCACGTCGTCACCGACCCCGACGTGCTGACCGGCCGCAGCGTCGACCACACCGGCCGCTACCGGGGGAAGGCCAGCGCACTGGTACGGCCGGGTTCGGCCGAGCAGCTCGCCGAGGTGCTGCGGGTGTGCCGTGACGCGGGGGCGCACGTCACCGTGCAGGGCGGCCGTACCTCGCTGGTCGCCGGCACCGTTCCCGAGCACGGCGACGTGCTGCTGTCCACCGAGCGGCTGCGCGCCCTCGGTGATGTCGATACCGTCGAGCGCCGCATCACGGTCGGGGCCGGCGCCACGCTGGCCGCGGTGCAACACGCCGCGACCGCAGCGGGTTTGGTGTTCGGCGTGGACCTGGCTGCCCGTGACACGGCGACCGTCGGCGGCATGGCCTCGACCAACGCCGGCGGACTGCGCACGGTCCGTTACGGCAACATGAGCGAGCAAGTCGTCGGCCTGGATGTGGCGCTGCCGGACGGTTCGCTGCTGCGCCGGCACAGCCGGGTGCGCAGCGACAACACGGGCTACGACCTGCCGGCGTTATTCGTCGGCGCCGAAGGCACTCTCGGCGTCATCACATCGCTGGACTTGCGGCTACACCCCACGCCGTCGCATCGGGTGACGGCGGTCTGTGGGTTCGCCGACCTCGACGCGCTTGTCGATGCGGGCCGGACGTTCCGCGACGTGGAGGGCATCGCGGCGCTGGAACTGATCGACGGTAGGGCCGCCGCGCTGACCCGCGAGCATCTTGGGACCAGCCCCCCCGTCGAGGGCGATTGGCTGCTACTGGTGGAACTGGCCGCCGATCACGATCAGACCGGTCGCCTCGCCGGGCTGCTCGACGGTGCACGGCTGTGTGACGAGCCCGCGGTCGGCGTGGATGTCGCTGCGCAGCAACGATTGTGGCGGGTTCGCGAATCGATCGCCGAGGTGCTCGGGGTGTACGGCCCGCCGCTGAAGTTCGACGTGTCGTTGCCTCTGGCGGCGATCGGTGGATTCGCCCGCGACGCGGTCGCTTTGATCCAGGCGCGCGTGGGTGAGGCGCTGCCGGTGTTGTTCGGCCACATCGGTGAGGGCAACCTGCACCTCAACGTGCTGCGCTGCCCGCTCGAGCGTGAAGGCGAGCTGTATGCGCCGATGATGGATCTCATCACGGAGTGCGGCGGCAACGTCAGTTCTGAGCACGGCGTCGGCAGCCGCAAGCGCGCCTATCTCGGGATGTCGCGGGAGGCCGCCGATATCGCCGCGATGCGGACGGTCAAGGCTGCGCTGGACCCGACCGGCTACCTCAACGCCGCGGTGCTGTTCGACTGATCCGTTATTGCCGTGAGGGTGCGCATTTGTACGCCCCGGGCGGCGTGTCGCCGTACAAACGCGCGCGCTCGCGGAGGGCTATTCGGCCGGCGCCTTGATTCCGACGGCATGGCGCAGCTGGGCGAGGAACTGCTCGGCGTCATCGCTTCGAACGATGTAGTGCGAGATCGCGATCCGGATCACCGTCGCGGCCTTCACCGCGGCATTGGGTCCGGGAAGGAGTCGTTCCAGCCCCTCCCGCATCTCCGGGATGGCACGGGAAACCTGTGCGATCACGTGCTCGGGCTCGACGTCGACCATCCGCACGCCCGAATACGAGTGCTGGTATTCGACGATGAATCGCAGCGCGGCGTCGAGCCTATCGGTCCCCTTCAGCCCCGCGGTCGCCTTGCCCAGGCCGCTTTCGAAGACTTGCCGTTCGTAGCGTGAAAACGCGGACAGCAACTCCTCTTTGGACGCGAACCAGCGGTAGAGCGTCGGGCGCGAGACCCCGGCCTGAGTGGCGACGTCCGACAGGCTCAGTTTGGTCTTGCCGTTCCGGCCGAGCACCTCGGCGGTGGCCGCGAGGATCCGCCGCCGTGTCGAGGTATCGGTGTCGGTTATCGCCTGGGTCATATCCGTCGCTCCCACATCAGGCTCGGCTCGGGCGCCGGCGCACCAGCACCGACTGCTGGATGGCGCCGACCGCGCCCTGTTCGTCAAACAGTGTGCCCATTGTCGTCCCGATGCCGTCCGGTCCGTAGCTCGTGTCCGCGCGAATGCCGATCCACTCGCCGGCGGGAACCCGGAAGACGTGCACCGCGATGTCGGTGTTGAGGAAGGTCCACTTGGTGATGTCCAGTTTGCTGCCGATGCCGTTGGCGCAGTCGGCCACCGCGAACAGCCGCTCCAGCGGCGTCATGGCCTCGCCGTTGACCAGATCCACGGTCGGATTGAGCCAGGATTCTCCCGGACCCTCGCACAACCGCTCGGTCAGCCATAGCCAGTCCAGGCTGTGCACGTAGTTGCGGTCCCAGTTCCTCGCCTTGAGGTTGCGGCTGTGGGCCTCGGTCCTCGGCCGGAGCGGGGGCGCCGCAGCGCAAGCCAGGGCCTCGGTATCAAGCCGCTGCAACCGCCATCCGCTGGCGCGGGCGACCGGCCGAAGCTCGCCATCGGGACCCGCGGCCAACATCTCGGCGCTGACCAGCTCAATCTGTTTGCCGCCACGGTCGAGTTGGGAGCGAACCCAGAGGTCGCCCTCGGCCGGCACCCCGCCCAACAAGTCGATGACGACGCGGGACAGGCGGGTGTCGTCGCGCCGTTCGCACCGCTCCAGCGCCCGGACCAGCAACGCCGACACCGGACCGCCGTGCTGCATCGAAGCCGACCAGGTGCCGCGCGCCAGGTCTGTCGTCCTGAACTTCTCGCCCAACGCCCCGGGTTCGTCGCCGGCGTCGTCGATCAGCTCGTAATAAGAGTCCGTGACATCGTCCCCCGCCTGAAGGCGCGGGATTCCCGCGTGCCGACGTCCGGCTGTCTCGGCGCTCATCACAGCACCGCCGTAAGCCGGGGGCTTTTGCGTTTGCGCCGATCGGCTCTGTCCCTTGCGGGCGCCGCAGGTGCCGGTGTTAGCGCGGCCTCGCCGATTACTTTCCCCGACGCCGGTCGATGTCCTGACCTTGGGATCTCTCCGGGGGATTCAGTTGTGGCCAACACCGTAATAGCCATCGCCGACAAATCCGGACGCGCTTGTCCCCGGCCTAAAGGACGAAGCTTGCACGCCACGTTTTCCATGGTCATCGATTACCTCTTAGTTCGGGTCAGGGCAGGCCGGCGCCCGGTGTGGCAACCAGCACGGCGTCCAGTCGCGATTCTCGGGTGCCGACCAGGCGCTTGGGATACGCGTCGGTGCTCGACAGCAGAAACAGTGTGAGGCGCTCGGGGCCGCCCAGCGCGCAGGCGATTGCCACTCGCTCACCGATGTCGATGCGGTCCGTCACTTCCCCGCCCACGATGATCCGCTCGAATTGGTGAGCCAGCGTCATCGACGTCCAGACCCCGCCCTCGGCGTCGAGCGCGATGCCGTCGGGCGGGCCGTCGAGGCCGTCGGCGAAGACTCGGCGGTCGTGGAGCGCGCCGTCCTCGCCGATGGTGAACGCGGTCAGCCGCCGGCCGATCGACTCGGCGACGATCAGCGTCCTGCCGTCCGGCGTGATGACCATCCCGTTGGGAAAGTCGAGGTCTTCGGCGACGACGGTGGCGCGGATGTCCGAGTCAGGACCGCCGTCGTCCGGGTCGAGCCGGATGATCACGCCGCCCCCGAGCGCCAGGGACGCCTGGGATCCGACGTAGGCGCGCCCGACGTCGTCGATGACCATGTCGCCGAGGCTGGCGGGGGCCAGGTCGGCGAGATCGGCGATGGTGACAACGGTTTCGCCGTCGTAGCGCAACACCTGCCGGTCTTCGGTCGAGGCGATCAGCAGCGACCCGTCGGGCCGGAACCCCAGACCCGACGGTGAGTGGCCGGGCAGCGGCAACGTGGTCAACGAGCCGCGCATGTCCGTGGTGTGTACGGCTTCACCCAGCATGTCGGAGAACCACAGCAGTCCCTCGAACCAGCGGGGACCCTCGCCGAAGCAAAACCCCTTGGCCAGCGGCGTGGGCGTCGATTCGGTCATGACTTTACAAATCACCGCCAAAGTGTCACGCACCGCGCGTGTCGGTGTCAATCCGGCGCCGCCGCGCGGCGGCCTGTAGTGTCACTTTACAAAATTTGGCCTAAGTGTCACGCTGAGCCGTGAGCTGCTGTTGCAAGGGGTGAGCGCATTTGACGACAGATTCTGAACAGGTCGAGTGGTCCGTCGCGGGCCTGTTGGACCTGTTTGACGTGCAGCCCGACGGGCCGGATCGGTTCACCGGCGACACCGCGGGTGACATTGGGGACGGCCAGGACGCCCGCCAGGTGGTGGAGGGCACCCAGGTGCTCGCGCAGGCGATTGTCGCTGTGGCGAAACGATTCCCGGACAAGTCGGTGCGCTCGGCACACGCGGTGTTCTCCCGTGCCGTCGCAGTTGGCCCGCCGATCGAACTCGTTCTCGACGTCGTGGCCGAGGGCCGGTCCACCGCCACCGCGATCGTCGCCGTGCACCAGAACGGGCGACGCTGCCTGAGCATCACGGTGCTGGCCGACGTCCCGACCGGCGACGTCATCCGTCATCACCTGCCGCGGCCCGAGGTGGCCGCACCGGCCGACGCCAACGTGTCCGAGATGCCGATGATCGGTCGCGAACTGCGACTCGTCGACGTGGTCGACGTCAACAGCCCTGACGAGGTGGGGCCGCCGGAGCTGTACGCGTGGCTGCATTACGACCCGATCCCGACCCGTGACGATTTGGCCAAGGCGCTCCTCGCGTACTTCACCGGGCATCTGGGGATCTCCACCACCATGCGTGCGCACCCGGGTATCGGTACCAGCCAGGCCCACCTCACGGTGTCGACCGCACCGATGAGCATCTCGGTCGCTTTCCACGAGCCGGTGTGCTGGGACGGCTGGCTGCTGTACACGCACGAGAGCACCCAGGTCGGCGCGGGCATGTCCTACGTGCGCGGCACCGTGCACACCGAGGAGGGCGAACTGCTCGCCTCCTTTGCCCAGGAAGCGTTGATCCGTCCATTGCGCACCACCGACTCGACGATCGACGCCCGCTCGCGGTTCTGACAGCCATGTACTTCACCATCACCCACCCGATGCACAGCCATCCCTACAACCCGGAGCTGGTGAGCGGGCAAGGTATTGCGGCGGTGGCGGCGGCGGCCGAAGCGGCGGGGATTCACGGTTTCGGCTTCACCGACCACCCGGCACCGTCGCAAAGGTGGCTGGAAGCCGGCGGCCACGACGCCTTGGATCCCTTTGTCGCACTGGGTTTCGCGGCGGCCAGCACGACCACGCTGCGGCTGATCCCGAACATCGTGGTGCTGCCGTACCGAAACCCGTTCGTGGTGGCCAAGTCCGGCGCGACGCTGGACCTGCTCTCGGGTGGCCGCTTCACGCTCGCGGTTGGTGTGGGCTACCTCAAGCGGGAATTCGCGGCGCTGGGCGTGAGTTTCGACGAGCGTGCCGAGCTGTTCGACGAAGCGCTGCAGGTAATCCGGGCCGTGTGGACCACCGACGACATCTCCTTTGAGGGCAAGCATTTCAGCGCGCGCGGCATCACCGCTCACCCGCGGCCGATCAGCAGCCCTCATCCGCCGATCTGGATCGGCGGCAATACCACGACGGCCCGGCAGCGCGTCGCACAGCACGGTGACGGGTGGTGCCCGTTTCCCGCCCCGGCCCAGCTGGCCCGGACGGCCGGTACCGCGGCCATCGACTCGGTGCAGAGCCTGTCCGACGGCATCGACGATCTGCGGCGCCGCTGCGATGCGGCGGGCAGGGACTGGTCCGCGATCGACATCACCTTCACCAACTTCGAAGGCGGCAGCCCGACGGACGATGCGTTCAACGCCGATGCCTACCTCGACGGCCTGGAAAAGCTGGCGGCGCTGGGAGTGACGTGGGTCAGTGTCGGCCTGCCCGGTGACAGCGTGGCGCACGCACTCGACACCCTCGAGCGTTTCCGTACCCTCGTGATCAACGCGGCCTAGCAGGACTTGAGACGATAGATGGACTTCTCCCGCGTCGCGCTTTCGCCCGAGGACCAGGAATTCCTTGATCGGACTCGGGCTTTCATCGCCGAACATGTCACCGACGAAGTGCGTCAGCGGGATCGCGAGTTCGGCGAAAACTTCGATGAGAAGGTGCATTTGGCGCTGGGCGAAGCGGGGTATCTGGCCTCGGATTGGAGGCTCGAGTCCGATGGCGGATTCAGCCCGGTCCGCCGGCGCATCTTCGACCTCGAGATCGGCCGTGCCCACACGCCCTGGTACCACTGGGGCACCACCGCGGTCGTCGCGCGGCTGGTGGAGCAATTCGGCGCGCCGGAGCTCTGTAGCCAGGTATTGCCGGGAGTGCTGTCCGGCCAGATTCGGCTGTGCCTGGGCTACACGGAGCCCGAAGGTGGTTCGGACGTCGCCACCTGCAAGACCCGAGCGGTGCGCGACGGTGACACGTGGATCATCAACGGCTCCAAGATGTTCACCTCGAACGCGCAGAACGCCCGGTACGTCTTTCTGCTCACCAATACCGACGCGGCGGGCCCAAAACACAAGAACCTGACCATGTTTCTGGTGCCGCTGGATTCGCCGGGCATCGAGATTCAGGGCATGCGCACGCTGGACGGCGACCGGACCAACATCGTCTACTACAGCGACGTCCGCGTCGACGACCTCTACCGCATCGGTGAGGTGAACGGCGGCTGGACCGTGATGCGGTCGGCGCTGGACTCCGAGCACGGCATCGTCGATCCAGAAGATCATGGTTTGCAGCATATTTCGGCGATGTCGGGCCACGGTTCGCTGATGGCGGAGGTGGTGGACTCGGTCGCGGCGACCCTGTCGAAGCCGGATGCCGATGGGCGGCGCGCGGTGGACGACGAGTCCGTCCAGTACAGGCTGGGCCGCAGCTTCGCCCGGATGGAGGCGGCGCTGTCCACTCCCGGCATGTTCGGGCGCGTCGCGATGGCACAGACGATGCGCGACATCTCCGCGGATTTGATGGACATGTTGGGGGCCGCCTCGGCCCTGCCCACCGGCACCCCGGGCTGCGCCGATGACGGAGCGGTGGAACACCTCTTCCGGCACGCCCTGCCGACCGGGATCTACGGAGGCAGCCTGGAGGTCTTCCGCAACATGATCGCCCAGCAGGCGCTCAAGCTTGGGCGTCCGAGCTACGGCGGGTGAGCGGCAGCTCGGCGACCACGTCAACGCGGGTGGCGTCGAAGCTGAGGAATCCTTGGACGGCAAGGCTTTCCGGCAGCGGTTCCGCGTAGCACCAGGCGATGTCGTCAACGACTCGGCTAGTTGCGGGGTCGTCCACCGCGGCCGCCCAATACGCTGCCACGCCCAATATCCATGGCGGGCTCCCGGCGATATATATGAGACATATAAGAGGCCCTATTTGTATCATTTGACGGCTCACTGTTGTCGACGCGCCCTCCCGCTAGCCGCGTTTTCGGCGGGCGGGCCGTAGATTGCCGACGGTGGGCGTGTGGTCGGGTATGGCGAGCAACGTCGATGTCTCGGTGGTGCCGATAGGGAGTCAACGATGACCGAGCTGTTCAGCCGGTGGTGGCGGGCCGATCAACATGACTGGCTCTCCGGCTACCTGGCGGCGCGCGGCATCAGCGGTGCCACTCGGGCCTTGATGGCTTTCATCTCGGGATCGATGGTGTTGTGCCTCCTCGCGCTGCTGGCCGGCTCGGATGGCCCTCGCGGAGCGGTGCCCGTCGCGATGACCTGGGTGGCCGCGGCCGGGGGGGTGGCCGGCATGTTGCTGTGGATCTGGCGCTGGCCAACCCGCAGACAGTCGGTGGCTTTCGCCGTGACGTGCAATACCGCAGTCGCCTTGGCATGCCTGGCGCACCCGAACCCGCTGGCCGCGCTGATCGGATGCATCGCCTTCGCGACGTTCGGTGCGTACATCGCGTTCTTTCACACGACCGGATTCGTGCTGTACAACTTCGCGGTGGCCAGCGCCGTTGGCCTGTTCGAGGCGGTGTCGCTGGCCAGATCCGGACACCTCGCGCTGGCCGGGGTGGACTTGTGGTTGGTGGTCGAGGTCAACATCGCCCTACCGCTGGCCATCAGGGTCCTGGTGCGCGCAATGGCGGGCGATCTACTGAGCGCCGATCGAGATCCCCTGACTGGCCTGCTCAACCGGCGTGCGTTTCAGCACAACGCCCTGGGGATGATCCTGTCCCGCCGGGGTACGGATGCGCACCTCGTGGTGTTGTTGATCGATCTCGACCACTTCAAGGCCCTCAACGACAACCGCGGGCACGCCGCGGGCGATCTCGCGCTGGTCCAGGTCGCTCAGACGCTGCTGGCCGCCGCCGACAACCAGGCGGTGGTGGCGCGCAGCGGCGGTGAGGAATTTCTCGTGGCCGGCACTGCGCCGGCCTGCAACTCGGAATCGATGGCCGCCCGAATATGCCAGGCCATTGCGGCATCAACCGCGGGAGTCACCGCCAGCGTCGGTACCGCGTGCGCCCGTTTCGACGACACCGCACTCGGCGATCACGAGGCACTTCTCCAGAGGCTGATCACCACCTCGGACGCCGCGATGTACCGGGCTAAGCGCCTCGGGGGCAACCGGTTTCATCACCACGAGCTGTGTTGACAGTGTCGCCGCGCGGTCGGCTGGCGGCGGCCGTCCTACCTTTCGCGCGTGAGCGGCAGTTCGGCGACCACGTCAGCGCGAGTGGCGTCGAAGCTGAGGAATCCTTGGATGGCAAGGCTTTCCGGGAGCGGGTCGTCGTAGCTCCAGGCGACGTCTTCGACGACGGTGTCGCCGATTTCAGCCGCCCAATACGTCGCCACGCCCTTGTAGTTGCAGTAACTCGTCGTGTTGGTGCGGCGCAGCAGATCGGTGTGCACCAGCGCAGGATCCACGTATAGCCGCGGCTCGAGCGCGGTTTCGAACACGATCACGCTGTCGTCGGTGTCGACCAGCACGGTGTCGGCGACCAGGACGCGCAGGCGCCGCTTCGTCGGGCGGCAATCGACGCGGTGGTACGGGTTCGGCGGGTATTGCACGAGTTTGCGCCCCTCCTCGAACCAGTCGTCGACGGAGTCCCAGGCCACCCGGACGAATCCTGGAGCCTCCGGGACCGGCTCTGTCGGTAAGTCGCCGACCGTCTCCGCCGGGAACGCGTAGCTCAGCGGGTGACCCCGCCGATGAACCATCAGCGCCCGCTCCGTGTCGATCACCGGGCGCCCACTTCGAAAAGCCTGGACTCGTCTCGGATGCGGCTCGATGTAAACGAGGTCGGCAGAGACCGGGGGAGAGAACCATCCGGCGCGATCGGAGCTCAGCGGACCGTGGCCGGCCACCAGACTCATCACTCCAGGTTAGCGAGCACGGGCTCCGTCGAGTGTGAGATCGACCAAACGACTGATGTAGTCGTGCTCTGCCGCCCTGTTGCGTAGCAGGACATGCAGCGCTCCCCTGGGTGTGGCGCTGCTCGAGGCCCTGCGCGAGATGAGCCCACCGAGTTCATGGCGCTCCTCCGTGGGCTGAGGGAACTGTCAGGCGACTGACTAAGGCCACGGTTTCTTTGAGGATGGTTAGAAGATCAGGTTCGAGGCGGTAATGCCGGAATTCGGGCATTCGATTTTTTGTCACTGATCGTCACCCAACGGCTGGGGTTGTCCCGGTCGACCTGGAGGTGCGAAATGTCGTTTGCGGTCGCGGCGCCCGAGATGCTGACGGACGCGGCAAAGGATTTGGCGACGATCGGTTCGACGCTCAACGTGGCCCGCATGACGGCGGCGACACCGACGCTCGCGCTGATGCCGGCCGCCGGCGATGAGGTGTCGGCGAGTATCGCGCACCTATTCTCCCGGTACGCCCAGGGCTATCAGGCGCTGGCCGGGAAGGCGGCGGCGTTTCACGAGCAGTTTGTGCAGCACATGAATGCGAGCGCGGGCTCGTATGTAAGCGCTGACGCCGGCAACGCCTTGGCGTTGCGGGCATTGAATGCGTGCGCGGGCTCGTGTGCGAGCGCTAACGATATCTTGGGCAGTTTACTCAATTCGCTGACAGGCTTTTGGAATGAATTTACGACGATGCTTCACGGGATAGCAGTCGCGCTGCTTTACTACACGGTTATACTGAGCTTCGCGGTATTATTCTCATTATTTGTTCCGGGTTATTTCACGGATTATTTTATAACCTTCGCTTAGCGATCTTTTTTAACATAGCGAACCAAACGGCCGCCTCCGGAGTTGGTGGCATTATTAACCAGAAATAGCCCGCACCTATGCGCGCGGACATCCTGATCTGGTCCCTGATCCCTGCCCGACCACCCGCCGTTCTAGAACGGCTGGCTATGGTGCCAGTCATGGCGGGACCGGTGGAGGGCATCAAAGTCATCGAGCTCGGGGTCTGGGTGGCCGGACCGGCCGCGGCCGGCATCCTGGCCGACTGGGGCGCCGACGTCATCAAGATCGAGCCGCCGGCCGGCGACCCGGGGCGCATGTTCGGCCGGATGCTGGGCGTAGACCTCGGGGTCAACCCACCCTTCGAGTTGGACAACCGCTCCAAACGCAGCATCGTCTTGGACCTCACCACCGACGCCGGCCGCGCCACCGCGTTCGAATTGCTCGCCGGCGCAGACGTTTTCATCACGAATGTGCGCCCCGGCGCGCTCCGGCGCCTCGGGCTGGACTACGAGTCGGTATCCGCCCGTCACCCGCGCCTGGTGTACGGCCTGATCACCGGTTACGGCGAAACCGGGCCCGACGCCGACCGCGCCGCCTACGACATCGCGGCGTTCTGGTCCCGCGCCGGCGTGGCCAGCCTGCTGACCCGGCCCGGCGACACGCCCCCGTTCCAGCGCGGCGGCATGGGCGATCACCAGGCCGGCATGACCCTGGCCGCGGCCGTGTGCGCGGCGCTGCTCGCCCGGGAACGCACCGGCACCGGTCAGCTGGTGAGCACCTCGCTGTACCGCCAGGGCGCCTACACCGTGAGCTTCGACATCAACACCTACCTGATGACCGGCCAGCCCATCGGGATCGGACAACGCGAATCGATGGGCAACCCCTGCATGAACAACTACGCCGCCGGAGACGGGCGACGCTTCTGGATCGTCGGGCTCGACGTCAACCGCCACTGGCCCCCGCTGTGTCGCGTCGTAAGTCGTCCCGAGTGGCTCACCGATCCCCGGTTCAGCGACGCCCGGGCCCGCGCCGCCAACGCCGTGCAGCTCATCGCCGAGTTGGACGAGATCTTCGCGACGAAGTCGCTGGACGAGTGGGCGCAGTTGTTCGCGTCCGAACCTGACTTCTTCTGGTCGCCGGTCAATTCGATCGAGGAAGCGGTGGCCGACGAACAGTTCCACGCCGCGGGCGGCTTGGTGGAAGTCCCTGTCGACGTGCCGGACGGACAAGCGGGCATCACCATGGTCGCGACCCCGGCCGATTTCCATGGCACGCCGTGGGCGCCGCGTTCTGCGGCACCGGAACTCGGGCAGCACACCGACGAGATTCTCGCCGAATTGGAGGCGCGCCGCGGCCCGTGACCACCCGTCGGACCTTTACAAATTTCGCCTGAAGTGTCACGCTGTCCGATGAGCCGCGTCAGCCCATGACAACCGCGGCGGGCTCGGTGCTTTCACGAGGAATGGATTGATGGTCACAACTTTCGACATCAGCGGAGGCAGACGGGCGAGGGCCGCCCGGGCAACCCGCGCCGACGGCGAACAGCTGCGATATCGACTCGACGTGGTTGGTGTGAGCGCGGTCGACGTCGTGGAAGCGGCGGGGGGTTGGCTCTACGACCGGGTGATGGCCGGCTGGGAGGTGACCGTGCTGTTATCGCAGGGCTGCGATATCCGGGATACCCGGGATACCCGGCCGTTGCGGATCCTCGGGGTAGACGCGTTGGACCTCAATTCGGAGTTGGCCTCAACCGCGATGGACCCGGCGAACCAGAGCCTGGCGGTCAGCGCCGAGGTGTTCAGGACGGATGTGGGCGTTCGCAAGAAGGTGCTGCAAGCCCTGGACGACCGGTCGACCGAGGTCGCCTTGTGGGGCGACGGATGGCCGCTACGGGTGAATCGCGGCGTGACCAGGGTGCAGCACGTGCTCAGCGCGGCGGCGCGGGCGTTCAAGGGCCATGCGCTCGCCGCGGCCGGAATTCCTTGTCACTCGGTCGATCCCGCCGAGGCGTTGCTGTGCGACCTGGCTACCTGCTCGCCGGTCAACTCAGAACTGATCCGGCTGGGCTAACCATGGGAAGCTAGCCGGCAACCATGAAAAAGTACTACGGCCACACACTGCTGTATCTGCACGAGACGATCTCGCTGGGGTCCGGGCGGAGCGACCGCTTCACCGAGGTGTTCACCGACACCTATCAGCCGATGATGCACGAACTCGGCGCCCGGCTGTTCGCGATCTGGGAATCCACTGCCTACAACGGTCATTGGCCGCAGGTGACGATCATCTGGGAGATCGACAAATTCGCCGACTACGCCAGGATCGGTGCCGCGCAGGCGCGCGGCGGCAGCCACGAGGCCGCGGCCGGGAAATGGTCGGCGTTTCTGGCCGACATCGGCGCCTCGGGGGAGGGGCGCATCATGTACCCCGGGCCCAGCAACAGAACGCTGGCTCAGCTCCGCGAGGTCAATTTCAGTGCGACGCTGGTGATCCAGGAGATCATGCAGACCAAGCCGGGACGGCAGGACGACTACATCCGGGAGCTGGAGCGGCTCTACGTTCCCTGGTCGGAGCGCACGGGTAAGCACTGGCTCGGTTCCTTTACCACCACATTCCGCTTCAACGAGGTTATCCACTACTGGGCGTTGGAAGGCGGCTGGGAGTGCTTCGCCAACCACTACCCCTCCTGGAAGGACAGCCCGCCCGCCGAGATCGTCACCTGGATGAGCGTGGCACCGGCACTGCGCGACGGGTGGGAAGACTCGATTCTGCAGGCCCTACCGCCTTCGCCGCTGCAGTGAACGGCTTCTACTACGATCCGTTCGACGCGGAGGTAATGTCAAATCCGTTGCCGTACTACCGAATCCTGCGCGACCAATACCCGGTGTACTACCTGCCGCAATGGGATACTTTCGCCCTGTCCCGCTTCGAGGACATCTGGCGGGTGCTGGAAGTCAACGACGGGACATTCGTCGCGACGGAGGGCACGCTGCCTTCGGCGTCGGTCCTGGCGCGGCACAACACCGGCCCACTCGAAGACCCGCCGCTGCATCCGCTGCCCTTCCATGCGGTGTTTGACACGGATTTGTACGCCGAGATCCGCCGCGCGCACTCCCAGCCGTTGCGTCCGAGGTCGGTCGCCGGCCTCGAAAACAGGATCCGGACGCTGGCCAACGAGCGCCTCGATGTGTTGCTGCCGCGAGGTTCCTTCGACCTGACCCAAGAATATGGTGGCATCGTCGCGGCTTCGATGGTGTGCGACTTGCTAGGTATATCAACCGATCTCGCGCCGCAAGTGTTGGCTGCCGTCAACGCCGGCAGCCTTTCCGAGCCTGGCGAGGGCGTCGACACCGCGCAAGCCCGGCCCAACTACCTGGAATACCTCATCCCGGTGGTACAGCGCCGCCGGGCCGACTCGTCGGGGGCCGCGCTGCCCGTGGTGGACGGCCTGCTCGGCTACCGCTTGCCCGACGGCAGCGCGCTCGACGACGTCGAAGCCGCAACCCAGATGCTGTGCATCTTCATCGGCGGCACCGAAACGGTGCCCAAGATCGTCGCCCACGGGCTGTGGGAACTCAGCCAACGGCGCGACCAGTTGGCCGCGGTGCGCGCCGACCTGGCCGCCAATGTGCCGGTCGCGCGCGAGGAGATGATCCGGTTCTGCGCGCCGGCCCAGTGGTTCGCCCGAACGGTGCGGAAGCCCTTCACCATTCACGACCAGACGATCCGGCCCGGCCAGCGTGTCATCACGCTGCTCGCGTCCGCCAACCGTGACGAACGGGAGTACCCCGACCCCGACGACTTCATCTGGAACCGGCCCATCGGTCGTTCGCTGGCGTTCGGCCGTGGCCAGCACTTCTGCATCGGCTACCATCTGGCCAGGCTGGAAATCGATGTAATGCTGGCCGAATGGCTGCGGCGGGTGCCGGAGTTCGAAATCCAGGGCGACGCCGCGACCCGGCTGCCATCCAGCTTCCAGTGGGGTTGGAACAAGATTCCGGTGGAGGTCTGACCATGGAAAACGTAGCGCGCAAGCCTCGGCCTTTAGGCCGGGGACAAGCGTGTCTGGATTTGTCGGCGACGGCTGTTACGGTGTTGGCCATAACTGAATCCCCCGGAGAGATCCCAAGGTCAGGACATCGACCGGCGTCGGGGAAAGTAATCGGCGAGGCCGCGGCAACTAGAGACACCTGCGGCGCCCGCAAGGGACAGAGCCGATCGGCGCAAACGCGAAAGCCCCCGGCCTACGGCGGTGCTGTGATGAGCGCCGAGACAGCCGGACCTCGGCACGCGCGAATCCCGCGCCTTTAGGTGGGGAGGATGTCAAGTGTGGTGCTACCGGATCATCGCGCCATATCTGTTCGAGCGGACGTCGATCGCCGACAAGACGTCCGAGCAGCTATCCGATGGCCAGGTGCTGCTGCGGTTCCTCGCCGCAGGCGTTTGCGGCAGCGACCTGCCGGCCTTTCGCGGCGCAAAGGGCCGGCTTCCGGGAGACGACGGCCGCAGCGCCGCGGAAAAGGACGGCTTCCCGATCCACGAGGTGGCCGGTGAGGTGATCGCCAGCCGGCATGCCGAGCACCGTCCTGGCGATCGCGTGGTGGGCTGGGCCTCCGGGTTCGACGGCCTGATGGAGCGGGTGATCAGCGACGGCGACGGATTGACGGCGTACGACCCGGCGTTGACCCCGGCGCAGGCTGTTGGCCTGCAACCGCTGGCGTGTGTCCTCTACGCCTGCGAGCAATTGCCGGATCTGGCCGGCCGTCACGTGGCGATCATCGGCCAGGGGTCGATCGGGCTGTTGTTCGCCTACGTCGCCAAAGCGGCCGGCGCCCGGCGCGTCACCGGAGTCGATCCCGTCGACCGCGAAAACCTTTCGGCCACATACGGAGTCGATGTCGCGGTGCGCGCCACCAGTGACCGGTGGGTGAGCCAGCTGGCGGCCGGGGATCGCGCCGACGTGGTCATCGAGGCCGTCGGTCACCAGGTCGCCACCCTGGGCCACGCCATCGGTGCCGCCGCCCCCGGTGGCACCGTCTTTTACTTCGGGGTTGCCGATGACGACGCCTACCCGATTAGCATGCGACTCATGCTGCGCAACAACCTGACGCTGAAATCGGGTGTGACACTTGACCGGCGCCGAGTGCTGGAGCGAGCCTCCAAATTCGCCGCCGAACATCCCGCGCTGCTCGGCGCGTATCTCACCCACACCTTCGGTGTCGACCAGGTGCAGGCCGCATTCGAATCGGCCTGCCGCCCAGACCCCGAGCGCGTCAAGATCGCGATCGCCGACTGAGCATGTCCCAGATGTCCCAGAGCAATCTATTCCAGAGCAATCTATTCCAGAGCAATCTATTCCAGAGCAACCTGCAGCAGGCACTGGGCAAAGGCGTCCCGATTTGGGGCGGCTGGATCACCGGCCCGACGCTGATCGGGCCGGAGGCGTACGCCAATGCCGGTTACGACTACGTCGGCTTCGACGCCCAGCACGGCTACCTCGACGACGCCGATATCGCGCGCATGTTGCGGCACATCGAACACGTGCCCATCGCCACCGCGGTGCGGCTACCCAATGCCGATGCGGCACCGATCGGGCGGGTGCTGGACGCCGGCGCCGACGCCGTCATCATCGCGATGATCGAATCGGCCGACCAGGCCGCCGCGGCCGTGGCCGCGACCCGCTATCAGCCCGCGGGCATCCGAAGCTTCGGCCCGCTGCGTGCCAGCCTCGGTTATGACGCCGCCGCCCATGAATTCCGGGTGAGCGTGTTCGCGATGATCGAGACCGCCGCGGCGCTGGATAACCTGGTGGAGATCTGCGCCGTTAGTGGCCTGGCCGGAATCTATATCGGGCCGGCCGATCTGGCGCTCTCGATGGGCTTCGAGCCGGTGGGAGCGACCGGACATCCGGACGTGCTCAACGCCATAGCGCGAATCCACCGCGTGGCCGACGATGCCGGGCTGGTCACCGGGATCCACGCGAGCGAGGGCAAGACGGGTCGCGCGATGGCGCAGCAGGGATTTCGGATGATCACGCTGGCGGCCGAGTCGCAAGCACTGCGCCGCGGAGCGGCGGAGCACCTACGAGAGGCTCGTGGGCTGGGGGAACAGTGACCCAAGACCAAGAGGCCCACGCAGCGATCCGCGAACTACTTGCCGAGTACGCGCTGACCCTTGATGCGGGTGACATTGACGCCTGCATGAAACTGTTCGTCGCCGATGCGGAATTCCTGGTTTACGGGCGGCCTTTCGCCGGACATGACGGTATCCGCAAGATGTTCCAGGGTGCACCGCGTGGCCTGCATCTGATGGGAGTCTCGCGAATCGACGTGCGCGGCAATACCGCAACCGCCCGGTCGCAGGTGCTGTTCGTCAGAGCCGGCAGCCTGCAACTGCGGCCCGCGCTGTACGACGACGAACTGGTGCGCGAAGCCGCAGGCGGCGGACAGTGGCGTTTCCGGAGTCGACGGTGCCGGTTCGTCACCAGCCACGGTCTGGCCGACAGTCCAGAGGTTGGGTGAGCATGACCGATCAACGTGTCGCATTGGTCACCGGAGCCGCCGGCGGTCAGGGCTGGGCCATCGCCAAAAGGCTTCGTGCAGAAGGTTATTGGGTGGCGTCCGGTGACCGCCGGGCGGACGAACTCGCGGCCGCCGTCGGCGAATTGGGCGACGACAAGGTGATCGGGATCGAGCTCGACGTGACGTCGCCGGCGCAGTGGGAGGCGGCCGTCGACAGCGTCATCAACCGATTCGGATCCCTGAGCACGCTGGTCAACAACGCGGGCGTGCTGCACCGGGCTTCGTTGGCGGAGGAGACGGTTGAGGATTTCGAAAACGCTTGGCGAGTGAATTGTCTGGGTGCATTCCTGGGTATCCGCGCGACGCTCGAGCGGCTGCGTGCGGCGCAACACCCGGCCATCGTCAACATCTGCAGCACCGGATCTATCCGTCCCTTCCCCCGGCACTGCGCCTACGGCTCTTCGAAGTGGGCGCTTCGGGGTCTGACCCAAAACGCTGCCGCGGAACTGGCGCCGTTCGGCATCCGGGTCAACGCGGTGTTCCCGGGACCGATCGCGACCCCGATGCTTGATGAGGACACGCAGGCGAGGCTGGCCGCGTCGTCCGCGTTCGGACGGATCGGCCGGCCGGACGAGATCGCTGACGCGGTGGCGTTCCTGGTGTCCGAGCAGGCGTTGTTCATCACCGGTTCTGAACTGGTCGTCGATGGTGGGCAATGCGTGCAGATCCGTTGAGCGTGTCGATCGGCATCACCGGCGCCGCGCCGGGCGGGTGGAGCCGATGACACTTGACGGCGCCGATCGGTTGCACCCAGTCCTGCGCGCCGTCGCGACGACGCGCACCGAATTCTCGCCGCCCGCAATCCGACTCATGCGGGGGCTGTTCAACGAGCGCCGCCGCGAAGCGGCCGCACAGACCGACGAGTCGGGCGTTCGCATCAAAGAGGACACCGTGGTCGCCGAATCCGGGGTGGTACCCGTGCGCATCTATCGCGGCGCGGCGGAGCCCGATCGGCCGGCGCCGGTGGTCGTCTACTGCCACGCGGGAGGTTTCGCGCTGGGCAACCTCGACACCGATCACCGCCAGTGCCTGGAGCTGGCGCGTCGCGGTCGTTGCACGGTGGTGTCGGTCGACTACCGGCTGGCCCCGGAGCATCCCTTTCCGGCCGCGCTCAATGATGCGGTCGCGGTGCTGAATTGGGTGGCCACCAATGCGACGGAGCTGAATGCTGATGCCGCGCGCCTGGCCGTCGCGGGCAGCAGCGCCGGCGCCACCCTGGCGGCGTGCCTCGCGCAGCGCGTCTCCGAAAAGTCGCGAAAGTCACGTAGGTTGCTGCCGCCGGTCGCGTTCCAGCTGCTGCACCAGCCGGTGCTAGACGATCGTGCCACCCCGTCCAAAACGGAGTTTCGCACCAGCCCGGCCTTCGACGGCGAGGCCGCGGACCTGATGTGGGGCTACTACTCGGGCGGAAACCCGGTATCAGCGGACATCGCGCCGGCCCGGCGCGGCGGGTTAGAAGGTCTGCCACCGGCCCTGATCACCTGCGCAGAGATCGATCCGTTTCGCGACGAGGCCATTGAATACGCGAAGCGGCTACTGGACGCGGGAGTCTCCACCGAGCTGCATGTGTTCAGCGGCACCTGCCACGGCTTCGACTCCTTGCTGCCCGACTGGTCGGCCTCTCAACTGCTGTTCAGGCTGCAGGGGGATGCCCTGTCGCAGGCCTTCTACGGGGCATTCTAGGGGCATTCTAGGGGCTTTCTAGGGGCCTTTTACGAAGATTAAGGGAGATCACCATGGCGTCAGGTCCGTCGGTCCCGTCGGTTCCGCCCGCACCGGATGAGCTGACCAGCAACGACTTCCCGGTGCTGTGGCCGGTTGGAACCCGGTGGGCCGACAACGACATGTTCGGCCACCTCAACAACGCCGTCTACTACCAGCTGTTCGACACCGCGATCAACGCCTGGATCAACACCACCACCGGGCTCGACCCGCTCACGGCACCCTCGCTGGGCATCGTCGCCGAGTCGGGATGCCGCTACTTTTCTGAACTGCATTTCCCGGAGAGCCTCGTGGTGGGCCTCGCGGTGACGCGGCTGGGCCGCAGCAGCGTCACCTACCGGCTCGGCTTGTTCCGGGCCCCCACGGCACAAAGCGCAGCACCAGGCGCACAGCAGGCAGAACCGGCCACCGCGCTCGGACACTGGGTGCACGTCTACATCGATCGGGCGAGCCGCAAGCCGGTCCCGATTCCCGACGCCATCCGCTCCCTGCTGTCGACGGCGTGCGTTAACCAATAGGTAGATGGGGACTTCTCACCGAAGGTGTAAGCCATCCCGGATATGCTTCGCCAATGCCAGTTCTTAGCAAGACCATCGAGGTCGATGCCACCGCCGCATCGATCATGGCCGTCGTGGCCGATTTCGAGGCGTACCCACAGTGGAACGAAGGGGTGAAGGGCGTCTGGGTGACGGCCCGCTACGACGAGGGCCGTCCCAGCCAGCTGCGGCTGGACACTGATTTCATGGGCATGTCGACTACCAACATTCTGGCCGTGTACTACCCGGGGGAGAACCAGATTCAGACCGTCATGCAGCAGGGCGCCCTGTTCACCAAGCAGGAGCAACTGTTCAGCGTGGTGGAGGCCGGGGACAAATGCCTGCTGACGGTGGACATGGACGTCGAATCCAGCATGCCGGTACCCGCGCCCATGGCGAAGGCGTTGATGGGCAACGTGCTCGACGCCCTCGCCGAAAAACTCAAGCAGCGCGCCGAGGAACTCAAGGCGAGTTAGGACGGCTCTGATTTTGGCCGGGGGCCTCAGCCGACGATTGCCGTCCTGTCCCGGCGGTCCGCCAGGCGGCGCGCCGCGTCGGTGAACTGCCAGACGGTGTGCTCGACCACGGCCATTGCGTCGCGGCGGCGCAGCGCGTCGATCAACCGCCGGTGGTTGTCGACCGCGGCCGCGCCCCATTGCGGATCGGCCGCATACAGCAGCACCGGCATGTAGCGCGCGGCATTCAGCAGGAACCAGGACAATTTGATCCGCTGGCTCGCGTGGTTGAAGACACGATGGAATGCGAACTCGATCCCCGCGATGGTCTCTGCATCGCCAGTGCCGACCGCCGCCGCCAGCGAACCGTTGATCCGGTCGAGCTCCTCGATCTCGGCGTCGGTGATGTGATCGGTCGCAGAGATCGCGACTTCCCGGGCGATCGTCGCCTGCAGCCAGAAAATGTCGTCGATGTCCTGCCGGGTCAGGGGCAAAACGACGTGGCCGCGGTGCGGTTCCAGCTGCACCATGCCCTCGCCGCGCAGCTTGAGCAGCGCCTCACGCACCGGCGTGATGCTCACCCCCAGCTCGGCGGCGGTCTCATCAAGGCGAATGAACGTGCCCGGAGGCAGGTTCCCGGACATGATCGCCACCCGCAAGTGGGCCACGACCTGGTCGGACAACTGCGACCGGCGCAGTGGTCGCCGGTTAAGCGGCTGCGCGGATAGAGGTGCGTTCACATCGGCTGCCAGGACTTTTAGGGGTTGTCTTTCGGGCCACAAACGCCTTACTGTGACCCAGACAACACCAAATTTTATCAAATATCAACCTGGCGCAAGCGGTGCGGGAGTGAAGGGAAGACAGTAGGTTGACCGCGCAACTGGCCCGCCACCTAACGCAGGCATCACCGGCCTTGAAACCAGCTCCCCTGAAATCAGCAGAAGAGCAGCCCTACCTGGCGCGGCGGCAGAACTGGGTCAACCAGCTCGAGCGGCACGCGCTGATGCAGCCGCGCACGACGGCGCTGAGGTACCTGGGCCACACGCTGACATGGGGTGACCTGCGGCGCCGGGTTGCTGCGCTGGCCGCTGCGCTGAGCCACCGCGGAGTCGGTTTCGGCGACCGGGTCATGATCCTGATGCTCAACCGGCCGGAATTCGTTGAGTCGGTGCTGGCCGCGAACATGATCGGTGCGATCGCGGTCCCGCTGAACTTCCGGCTCACCCCGGCCGAAATCGCCTTCCTGGTCGAGGACTGCGAAGCGCGCGTGATGATCACCGAAGCGGTGCTCGCTCGGGTGGCCACCGGCGTCCGGGACATCCGGCCGCTGGTGAACACGATCGTGGTCGCTGGCGGGTCATCGGACGACAGTGTGTGCGGCTATGAAGACCTCATAAATGAGGTCACGAATAAAGAGAGCGATTCCCAGCAGCCCGCGGACATCCCGAACGACGCACCGGCCCTCATCATGTACACCTCGGGCACCACCGGCCGGCCGAAGGGCGCGGTGCTGACCCATGTCAACCTGACCGGCCAAACGATGACCTCGGTGTACACCAACGGCGTCGACATCAACAGCGACGTCGATTTCATCGGGGTCCCGCTCTTCCACATCGCCGGAATCGGCAACATGCTGACCGGGCTGCTGCTCGGCATCCCCACCGTGATTTATCCGCTGGGTGCCTTCGACCCCGGGCAGCTGCTCGATGTGCTGGCCGCGGAGAAGGTCACCGGCATCTTCCTGGTGCCCGCGCAGTGGCAGGCGGTCTGCGCCGAGCAGCAAGTGCGACCCCGTGACCTGAGGTTGCGGGTGATGTCGTGGGGGGCGGCGCCGGCACCGGACGCGTTGCTGCGGGAGATGTCGGCAACGTTCCCCGGAACCCAGATACTGGCCGCGTTCGGCCAGACGGAGATGTCGCCGGTCACCTGCATGCTGCTCGGCGAGGATGCGATCAGAAAGCGCGGATCGGTCGGCAGGGTGATACCGACGGTTGCCGCCCGCGTCGTCGACGAGAACATGAACGACGTGCCGGTGGGCGAGGTAGGTGAAATCGTCTACCGGGCGCCAACCCTGATGAGCGGCTACTGGAACAACCCGGAGGCCACGGCGGAGGCGTTCGCGGGCGGCTGGTTCCATTCCGGCGACCTCGTCCAGATGGACCAGGACGGCTACGTCTGGGTCGTCGACCGCAAGAAGGACATGATCATTTCCGGCGGCGAGAACATCTACTGCGCCGAGGTGGAGAACGTTCTGGCCGGCCACCCCGCCATCGTCGAAGTCGCCGTCATCGGGCGGGCCCACGAGAAGTGGGGCGAGGTGCCGATCGCGGTCGCGGCTGTAACGAACGACGGGCTTCGCCTCGAAGATCTAGATGAGTTCCTTACCCAGCGGCTTGCCCGCTACAAGCACCCCAAGGCGCTCGAGATCGTCGACAGGTTGCCCCGCAATCCGGCTGGAAAGGTTCTCAAAACAAATTTGCGTTTGCGTTACGGGGCTGCCATATCGTGAAAAGTGTTCTATGTCAATGGCTTCTACGACAGGAAGGGAGAGCGGACTCAATCTGTAACGTTTGCCTGCTGTTGACGAAGGGTTAATTGGAAGGATGCGGTTCACACCTGCACGGCCATCGGGTACATTCCTGTGGTCTCCGTTACTACCGGTAGGTAGGGAGCCGAGGATGACCCACGTAGGTTCGAGGCAAGGAGGAGGCGTGCGACACGATCTGCCGCGGCGCCGCGATACACGCGGCACCGGCCTGAGGGGGCAGCGGTGACGACGTCGACAGGCCCGAACTTGATCGGTTACTTCCGTGACCAAGCGAAGACGCCCCTGACACTCATCGGCGGGTTCTTCCGGATGTGCGTGCTGACCGGAAAGGCGCTATTCCGCTCTCCGTTCCAATGGGGCGAGCTCGTCCTGCAGTGCTGGTTCATCATGCGGGTCGCATTCCTTCCGACGGTCTTTGTCTCGATCCCGCTGACGGTGTTGCTGATTTTCACGCTCAACGTGCTGTTGGCCCAGTTCGGTGCGGCCGACCTGTCCGGCGCGGGCGCGGCGATCGGTGCGGTCACCCAGCTCGGCCCGCTGACCACGGTGCTGGTGGTCGCCGGCGCGGGGTCGACGGCCATCTGCGCGGACCTGGGCGCTCGCACCATCCGCGAGGAGATCGACGCGATGGAGGTGCTCGGCATCGACCCGATCCACCGGCTGGTGGTTCCCCGGGTGATTGCCGCGACCATTGTCGCCACCATGCTCAACGGCTTGGTGATCACCGTCGGCCTGGTCGGCGGCTACCTCTTCGGGGTCTACCTGCAGAACGTGTCGGGCGGCGCGTACCTGGCCACCCTGACCACCATCACCGGCCTGCCCGAGGTGGTCATCGCCACGGTCAAGGCGGCGATTTTCGGACTCATCGCCGGCTTGGTCGGCTGTTTTCGCGGGCTGACCGTGCGCGGCGGCTCCAAGGGGCTGGGCACTGCCGTCAACGAGACCGTGGTGCTGTGTGTGGTCGCGCTGTACGCGGTCAATGTGATCCTGACGACCATCGGCGTGCGATTCGGAACGGGGCACTGACATGTCGACCGGTGCGGTAGTCTCCCGTTTCCCGCGGGCCTTCGAAGCTCTGAATCGCTATGGCGGTGCCGCGGGCCGCGGGCTCGACGACATCGGCCAGATGACCTGGTTCGCGCTGCAAGCTCTCGGGAACATCCCGCATGCGCTGACCCGCTATCGCAAGGAGACGTTGCGACTGATCGCTCAGATCGGGATGGGCACCGGCGCCATGGCCGTGGTCGGTGGCACCGCCGCGATCGTCGGTTTCGTGACGTTGTCCGGTAGCTCCCTGGTCGCCATTCAGGGCTTCGCGTCGCTGGGAAACATCGGTGTCGAGGCGTTCACCGGCTTCTTCGCCGCATTGATCAACGTGCGCATCGCCGCGCCCGTCGTCACCGGTATCGCCATGGCGGCCACGGTCGGAGCCGGCGCCACCGCCGAACTGGGGGCGATGCGGATCAGCGAAGAGATCGACGCCCTGGAAGTAATGGGCATCAAGTCGATCTCGTTTTTGGCGACCACCCGCGTGATGGCCGGGATGGTCGTGATCATTCCGCTCTACTCGCTGGCCATCATCATGTCGTTCCTGTCGCCGCAAATCACCACCGTGGCGCTGTACGGACAGTCCAACGGCACCTACGAGCATTACTTCCGAACGTTCCTGCGCCCAGATGACGTGTTTTGGTCATTTCTGGAGGCAATCATCATCACCGCGGTTGTGATGATCACCCACTGCTACTACGGGTACAACGCCGGTGGCGGGCCGGTCGGTGTGGGCGAGGGCGTCGGCCGATCGATGCGTTTCTCGCTGGTGTCGGTGCAGGTTGTCGTTCTGTCCGCCGCATTGGCGCTGTACGGCGTCAATCCCAACTTCGCACTCACGGTGTAGCTGACATGACATCACCGGCAAAGCTCAACGCGCAACGGACCCCCCCGTACAAACTGGCGGCGCTGGGCGTGATCCTGATCGCCGCCATCGCCTTCTACTTGGTGTACGGGCAGTTCCGGGGGAATTTCACCGACAAGACCCCGGTGACGATGTACTCCTCGCGAGCCGGGTTGGTGATGGATCCGGGCTCGAAGGTGACCTACAACGGGGTGGAGATCGGCCGGGTCGCCACCATCTCGGAGACCGTGCGCGACGGCAAGCCGGCGGCCAAATTCATCCTGGACGTGGACCCGAAATACCTCAACCTGATCCCGGCCAATGTGAATGCCGACATCAAGGCGACCACGGTATTCGGCGGTAAGTATGTGTCCCTGACGACGCCGAAAAACCCGTCGTCGGCGAAGCTCTCGGGCAAGACCGTGCTTGACGCCGGGTCGGTGACGACGGAGATCAATACGCTGTTCCAGACCCTCACCTCGATCGCGGAGAAGGTGGATCCGGTCAAGCTGAACCTGACGCTGGCCGCCGCCGCACAAGCGCTGGCGGGGTTGGGCGACAAGTTCGGACAGTCGATCGTCAACGCCAACGCGATCCTCGACGATGTCAACCCGCAGATGCCGCAGGCCCGTCGCGACATCCAACAGCTTGCGGCGCTGGGCGATACCTACGCCAACGCCTCGCCGGATCTGCTCGACTTCCTCAACAACGCGGTGACCACGGCGCGCACGTTCAACGCACAGCAAAAGGACTTGGATGAAGCGTTGTTGGCGGCGGCCGGGTTCGGCAACACCGGCGCGGACATCTTCGAACGCGGTGGGCCGTATCTGGCGGCTGGAGCCAGAGACCTGGTGCCCACCTCCGAGCTGTTGCACACCTACAGTCCGGAGCTGTACTGCATGGTGCGCAATTATCACGACACCGAACCCCAGGCGGCCCAGTACCTCGGCGGCAACGGCTACTCGCTAAACGACCACGCCGAGCTGTTATCGGGGTTGGGGCTCTTCCTGAACCCCCTGTCGTTGATAACCATCCTCGGGGCCGGACCGCTCACAATGGGAGCTGCACTGCCGGCCGGGCTGGTGGGATTCGTCGGCGGGGCGCCGAATCCCTATACCTGGCCGGAGAACCTGCCGCGGGTGAACGCTCGCGGTGGGCCGGGCGGTGCGCCGGGTTGCTGGCAGCACATCACTCACGATCTGTGGCCGGCGCCGAACCTGGTGATGGACACCGGCAACAGCATCGCGCCCTACAACCACCTGGACACCGGTTCGCCCTATGCGATCGAGTACGTATGGGGCCGTCAGGTAGGGGATAACACGATCAACCCATGAAAATCACCGGCACCATCCTCAAACTCGGCATCGCCTCGTTGGTGCTGCTGCTGTTCACCGTCATGATCTTCGTCGTGTTCGGTCAGCTCCGCTTCGACCGAACCACTGGCTACTCAGCAGAATTCAGCAATATCAGCGGGCTGCGGGCAGGCCAATTCGTCCGAGCCTCGGGCGTCGAGATCGGCAAGGTCCAATCGATGCAGCTGGTCGACGGCGGCAAGAAGGTGCGGGTGGACTTCAACGTCAACCGCTCGATCCCGCTTTACCAATCGACGACGGCACAGATTCGCTACCTCGACCTGATCGGCAACCGGTATCTGGAGCTCAAGCGCGGTGACGGCGAAGGCTCCGACAAGATTCTGCCGGCCGGCGGATTCATCCCAATTTCGCGAACGACACCCGCGCTCGACCTGGACGCGCTGATCGGTGGTTTCAAGCCGCTGTTTCGGGCGCTGGACCCGACCAAGGTCAACACCCTCGCGAACGCCATCATCACCGTGTTTCAGGGTCAGGGCGGCACCATCAACGACATCCTCGCGAACACCGCGCAACTGACCTCGACGATCGGCGAGCGGGACCAGGCGATCGGCGAGGTGGTCAAGAACTTGAACACCGTGCTGGACACCACGGTTCGCCATCGCCAGCAATTCGATCAGACCATCAACAACCTCGAGGTGCTGATCACCGGATTAAAGGACCACGCCGAGCCGCTGGCGGCCGGGACCGCGCACATCAGCAACGCCGCGGGAACGGTGGCCGATCTGCTCGCAGAGGACCGCTCTTATCTGCACACCACCCTGAACTACCTGGACGCGATTCAACAGCCCCTCCTCGATCAGCACGTTCAGCTGAGCGACTTCCTGCACCGGGTGCCGACCGCGTTGAACATGATCGGGCGCACTATCGGCTCCTACGGAGACTTCGTGAACTTCTACGCCTGTGACATCACGCTCAAGCTCAACGGGCTGCAACCCGGCGGCCCGGTCCGCACGGTCCGGCTGTTCAACCAGCCGTCGGGTAGGTGCTCACCGCAATGAGAACGCTGGAACCTGAAAATCGACTTCGCATCGGGCTGATGGGCATCGCGGTGACGCTGCTCGTCGTCGCCGTGGGTCAAAGCTTCACCAGCGTCCCGATGTTGTTCGCCAGGCCCAGCTACTACGGGCAGTTCACCGACACCGGCGGACTCAACAATGGCGACAAGGTCCGCATCGCCGGCATGGAAGTCGGCAAGGTCGAAAACATCAAGATCGACGGTGACCACATCGTGATCAAGTTCTCGATCGGCACCAACACCATCGGCACCGAAAGCCGGCTGGCGATCCGCACCGACACCATCCTCGGTAAGAAAGTCATGGAGATCGAGGCGCTGGGCACCAAGCCGCTACGGCCCGGAGACACTCTGCCGCTGGGTCAGAGCACTACGCCCTATCAGATCTACGACGCGTTCTTCGATGTCACCAAGGCCGCCACCGGCTGGGACATCGACACCGTCAAGCGGTCGCTGCATGTGTTGTCGGAGACCATCGACCAGACCTACCCCAACCTGACCCCGGCGCTACAGGGCGTGGAAAGGTTCTCCGACACGATCGGCAAGCGCGACGAGGAGATCAAGCATCTGCTCGCTCAGGCCAACTCGGTGGCCACTATCCTCGGTGACCGCAGCGAACAGATCGACCGGCTGTTGGTCAACACGAAGACGCTGCTGGCCGCATTCAACGAGCGCGGCCAAGCGATCAACGCCTTATTGGGCAACATCTCTGCGTTCTCCACACAGGTCCAGGGACTGATCAACGACAACCCGAACCTGAATCACGTGCTGGAGCAGTTGCGCCAGCTCACCGACCTGCTGAACGAGCGCAAAGACGACCTGGCCAACGGGCTCACCGAGGTCGGCAAGTTCCTGCCGTCGCTGAATGAGGCCATCGGGTCGGGACCGTACTTCAAAGTCGTCCTGCACAACCTGGCCCAGGGTCAGATAGTCCAGCCGTTCATCGACGCCGCGTTCGCGCGACGCGGTATCGACCCCGAAAACTTCTGGCGCGGCGCCGGGCTACCCGCGTACCGCTGGCCCGACCCCAATGGCACCCGGTTCCCCAACGGCGCCCCGCCGCCCGCACCGCCGGTGCTGGAAGGCACCCCGGATCATCCCGGGCCGGCCGTCCCGCCCGGGTCGCCATGCTCGTACACTCCGGCGAATCCCGGTGGCAACATCACCGTCGGGGACGAGGGCCTGCCGCGGCCATGGAATCCGCTGCCCTGTGCCGGTGCGACCGTGGGCCCGTTCGGTGGCCCCGCCTTCCCGGCACCGATCGACGTCCAGATCTCGCCGCCGGACCCGAACGGTTTGCCGCCCACCCCGGGCATCCCGTCTGCCGGGCGGCCGGGCGGCCCAATTCCGAACGTTCCCGGCACCCCGGTGCCGATCCCGGACGCGCCACCGGGCGCGCGCCACATGCCGGCGGGACCCGGACCGGCAACCGGGCCAGGCCCGGCACCGGGTCCGGCCGCGCCGGCTGGTCCTGGGCCGCAACTCCCGGCTCCGTTCATCAATCCCGGCGGAACCGGCGGGAGCGGCGTGACGGGAGGTAGCGCGAATTGAGCACCGCCTTTGATATCCGCAACCTGCGGCTACCGAAGCTGTCCCGCGTGTCGGTGATCATCGGGGCGCTGGTGGTGGCGCTGGCCGTCCTCGCCGCATACGTCGGCTGGCGACTCTACGAGAAGCTGACCACCAACACGGTGGTGGCCTACTTCCCCGCGGCGAACGCCCTGTACGCGGGGGACAAGGTCCAGATCATGGGCTTGGAGGTGGGCTCGATCGACAAGATCGAGCCGGCCGGCGACAAGATGAAGGTGACCTTCCACTACGACAACTCATACAAGGTCCCCGCCAACGCCTCCGCGGTGATCCTCAACCCCACCCTGGTGGCGTCGCGCAGCCTCCAGTTGGAGCCGCCCTACAAAGGCGGCCCGGTGATGGGCGACAACGCGGTGATCCCGGAAGAGCGCACGCAGGTGCCGACCGAGTGGGACGAGCTGCGCAACAGCATCACCAGCATCATCTCCAAGCTCGGACCGTCCTGTCCGAAGGGATCCGAGGCGACCTGCACGGTAGAACAGCGCGAGGGGCCCTTCGGTGAGGTCATCGAATCGTTTGCCTACGGCCTGGCCGGCAAGGGCAAACAGTTCAACGACACGCTGGACAGCCTCTCGCGGGCATTGACCGCGTTGAACCAAGGGCGTGGCGACTTCTTTGCGGTGGTGCGCAGCCTGGCGCTTTTCGTCAACGCACTGCATCAAGACGATCAGCAGTTCGTCGCGCTGAACTCGAACCTGGCGGAGTTCACCGCGCGGCTTACCCAAAACGACCACGACTTTGCCGATGCGATCCGTCAGTTCAATGGTCTGCTTACTACGGTCCGCCCGTGGCTCGCCCAAAACCGCGCGGTGCTGGCTCACGACGTCGACAACCTGGCGACCATCACCAACACACTGCTGCAACCGGATCCCCTGAATGGGTTGGAGACCGCCCTGCACGTCCTTCCGTCGGCGGCAGCAAACGTTAACCAGATTTACCACCCTACGCACGGTTCCGTTATCGGCATCCCGACGATCACCTTCTCCAACCCGCTGCAGTTCATCTGCAGCTCCGTGCAGGCCGGCAGCCGGCTCGGGTATCAAGAGTCAGCCGAGCTCTGTGCGGAGTATCTGGCGCCGATCCTCGATGCGATCAAGTTCAACTACTTCCCGTTCGGCTTGAACTTTTTCAGCACCGCCGAGACGTTGCCCAAGGAGGTCGCCTACTCCGAGCCGCGGCTGCACCCGCCGGACGGGTACAAGGACACCACCGTCCCGGGGATCTGGGTGCCCGATACGCCGTTGTCGCACCGCAACACCCAACAGGGCTGGATTGTGGCCCCGGGGATGCAAGGGCAGCAGGTAGGGCCGATTACCGCCGGCCTGATGACGCCCGAATCGCTGGCTGAACTCATGGGTGGTCCCAACATCGCGCCCGTTCAATCAACCCTGCAGACCCCGCCGGGACCGCCGAACGCGTACGACGAGTACCCGGTGCTGCCACCGATGGGCTTGAATGCTCCGGTGCCCATCCAGCCGCCGCCGCCAGGGCCGGGAGTTGTCCCGGGCCCCGTCGCTCCGACGCCCGCGCCGGTGGACGCGCCGGCGCCCAATGCCGGTGGCCCAGCGCTGCCAGCTGAGGTAGGAGCCGGCCAGTGAGCGGCGGCGTGAGCGCGAGGAGGCTGGCTAGCGTGTTCAGGCACCGGACCCGGCAGGGGCTGGTGCTGCTGGTGGCCGCCCTGGTACTGAGCTCATGTGGATGGCGTGGCATCTCCAACGTTACGATTCCGGGTGGTCCGGGCAGCGGGTCGGGAGCCTACACCCTCTACGTGCAGGTGCCCGACACGCTGGCCATCAACGGCAACAGCAAGGTGATGGTTGCCGACGTGTTCGTCGGCTCGATCAAATCCATCGACTTGAAGAACTGGATCGCCACCCTGACTCTGGGTGTGTCCAAGACGGTCAAGCTGCCCAAGAACACCCTCGCCAAGATCGGCCAGACCAGTCTGCTGGGTTCTCAGCACGTGGAGCTGGTTGTGCCGCCCAACCCTTCGCAGGAGTTGCTGAAGGATGGCGACACCATCCCGCTGAAGAACTCGTCGGCGTTTCCCACCACCGAGCAAACTCTTGCCAGTCTCTCGCTGATCTTGCGCGGCGGCGGTATTCCGAACCTGGAAGCACTGCAGAACGAGCTCTACAACGTACTGAACGGGCGCGGCGACCAGATCCGGGCCTTCCTCGGCAAGCTGGACACGTTCACCGACCAGCTCAACCAGCAACGCAACGACATCACGCACGCGATCGACTCCACCAACCGGCTGCTGTCCTACGTGGGGCAACGGAATGACGTCATCGAGCGGGTGCTGACCGACATCCCGCCGCTGATCAAACATTTCGCCGAGACCAAAAACCTGCTCATCAACGCCGTCGATGCGGTGGGCCGGCTCTCCGCGGCCGCCGACCAGTACCTGTCGGAAGCACGCGGGCCCCTGCACACCGACCTGCAACAGCTGCAGTGCCCGTTGCGGGAACTCGGCCGAGCCTCGCCGTACCTGATCGGCGCGCTGAAGTTGATCCTCACCCAGCCGTACGACATCGACACCGTGCCGAAGATGTTCCGCGGTGACTACCAGAACGTGTCGTTGACGCTCGACGTGACGTACAGCGCCATCGACAACGCGTTCCTCACCGGTACCGGATTGTCGGGGGCCCTGCGGGCACTCGAGCAGTCGTTCGGGCGTGACCCCGAGACCATGATCCCCGACGTCCGCTACACGCCGAACCCGAATGACGCGCCCGGCGGACCGCTGGTGGAAAGGGCGGACATTAGCCAATGCTGACTCCCTTCATCAAACGCCAGCTATGGCTTTTCCTGGTCCTGACGGTGGTCTCGATCGGTGTGCTCGGTGTCTACTACCTGCAGATTCCCACCCTGGTCGGTCTCGGCCGGTACGACCTTAAGGCCCAGCTGCCGGCATCGGGCGGTCTGTATCCAACGGCCAACGTGACCTATCGGGGCATCACCATCGGCAAGGTCACCGACGTCGAGCCCACCGTAACCGGCGCCTTAGCGACGATGAGCATCGACAGCCATTACAAGATCCCGATCGATGCCGTGGCGAACGTGCATTCGGTGTCTGCGGTGGGTGAACAGTATCTGGACTTGGTCCCGAACGGGAAGAAGCCGGGCAAGTACTTCGCCGAGGGACAGACCATGCCGCTGCAAAACCCCAATTGCGGCTCAGGTCCACAATGCGACAACTCGGTGCCCAGCGAGATCGGGCCGGCGCTGGACACCGCCAACGAGGGACTTTCCGTGTTGCCCAAGGAGAAGATCAGCGCGCTGCTCAACGAGACGGCCGAATCGGTCGGCGGATTGGGTCCCGCCCTGCAACGGCTGGTCGATGCGACCCAGGCGATCGTCGGTGACTTCAAGACCCAAATCACCGACGTCAACGACATCATCCAGCACTCCGGACCGATCCTGAACAGCCAAGTCCAGTCGGGTGATGCAATCGAGCGCTGGGCACACAACCTGAACGTCTTGGGCGCGCAGGCCGCGCAACGGGACCAGGATCTTAGAAGCGTTCTAACCCAAGCGGCGCCCACCGCCGACGACCTCAACGCGGTGTTCAATGACGTCCGGGATTCGCTGCCACAGACGCTGGCGAATCTTGAGGTCGTGTTCGAGATGCTCAAGCGCTACCACACCGGGCTGGAGCAGGTGCTGGTGTTCCTGCCGCAGGGGGGTTCCATCGCGCAGACGGTCTCCGCGCCCTTCCCGCGCTACGCCGCACTCGACCTGGCGTTGACGATCAACCAGCCACCGCCGTGCCTGACCGGCTTCATTCCGGCATCGCAGTGGCGATCTCCGGCAGACACCAGCCTGGTGCCGTTGCCGTCGGGAACGTATTGCAAGATCCCCATGGACACCCCGTCCAACGGCGTGCGCGGATCGCGCAACATTCCATGTGTCGATGTCCCCGGCAAACGGGCGGCCACGCCACGGGAGTGCCGTGACCCCAGGCCGTACGTGCCGGCGGGCACCAATCCCTGGTTCGGCGACCCGAACCAGATCCTGACCTGCCCGGCCCCCGCGGCGCGCTGCGATCAGTCGGTGCGGCCGGGCATGGTGATCCCGGCACCGTCGGTGAACAACGGCTTGAACCCGCTACCGGCTGATAGGCTGCCGCCGGGCGGGCTTACGCCACCCCCGATCAGTGACCCACTGCAGCGACCTGGTTCGGGTACGGTGCAATGCAACGGACAGCAACCCAACCCGTGCGTCTACACTCCGAGCGGGCCTCCCGCGGCGGTGTACAGTCCCCAGAGCGGTGAACTGGTAGGGCCCGACGGGGTCAAGTACTCCGTCGAAAACTCGACCAGAACAGGAGACGACGGATGGAAGGAGATGCTGGCGCCAGCCGGCTGAACCCCACCGACGCGGACGATGCGTTAAGTACCAAGGCCGAGGATTCGGCAGAATCCGAGGACGGAGCCGAGCAGACCGGCACCGAGGTGACGGCCGAGGATTCGGCGGAATCCGACGCCGAGACCGAGCAGACCGGCTCCGACGGGGCCGAGGATTCGGCGGAATCCGACGCCGAGGCCGACGCCGCGGAGACGGGTGTCGAGCGCCCCCCGTCACGTGTGGGTCGTGGCTGGCTGGCCGGTGTCGCTGCGGCGCTCGTTTTATTCGCGGCCGGGATAGGGTTCGGCGGCTACCTTCTGATTAGAGCCCACCATGAAAGCCGGGATTTGGCGCGCAACAACGCCGCGGCGATCAAGGCGGCGATCGAGTGCGTGTCGGCGACGCAGGCGCCAGACACGAGCGCGATGGTCGCGAGTGAACAGAAGATCATCGACTGCGGCACCGATGAGTTCCGCTCGCAGGCCCTGCTGTACACCAGCATGCTCGTTCAGGCGTATCAGGCTTCGAACGTACATGTTCAGGTGTCCGATTCGCGGGCGGCGGTCGAGCGCGACAACGACGACGGTTCCGTCGTTATCCTCGTTGCGCTGCGCATCAAAGTGACCAACGATCAGTCGCAAAACGAAACCGGCTACCGCCTGCGGGTGAGGATGTCACCCGTTGAGGGCCAGTACAAGATTTCCAGACTCGACCAGGTGACCAAGTGACGGTGGTGGTCGAAGAGACTGAGACCCAGGTTCAAACCACGGCGGTCATCCAGGAGTCATCGCAGAATAGCTTGGCGCCATGGCATATTCGCGCTGCCGCATTCGCTATCGACGTCCTGCCAGCCGTCGCCGTGGTGGCGACGATGGTGTTGGTCTCATTCACCGTGCCGCCCCGCGGCGTGTGGTGGTGGGTCTGCCTTTGCGTAGCCGGGGTCGTCTTTCTGCTGATGTTGGTCAACCGGTTGATGCTGCCGACGGTCACCGGTTGGAGCTTGGGACGCGCCTTCTGTGGAATCGAAGTGGTGCGGCGCAATGGGGCGGCCCCCGAGGTGTGGGGGTTGCTCGTCAGAGATCTGGCCCACCTGCTCGACACCGCGTCGCTGATGGTGGGATGGCTTTGGCCACTGGGGGATTCACGTCACCGCACGTTTGCCGACATGTTGCTGCGCACTGAGGTGCGGCGCGTCGAACCGGGCGAGCGGCTGCCCGAATTACGTCGGTGGACCGCAGCGACGGTGCTGACCGCGGCCGGGCTGTGCCTGGCGGGCGCCGCCGTGAGCTTTTTCCTGGTGTACTCCCGTGAACGGGCTACCGATGAGGCGCGGGCGCAAGTCGGGATACAGGGGCCGAAGATCGTCGCACAGATGCTGACGTACGACCCGAACTCGTTGCACGACGACTTCGCGCGCGCCCGGTCACTGGCCACCGACAAATATCGAGGCCAACTGGCCGATCAGCAGGAAGCTGTGGAGAAGGGCCACCCGGTCATCAACGAGTATCGGGCGAGCGACAGCGCGATCCAATCGGCGGCGCCGGACCGCGTGACGATGCTGGTGTTCATGGACGGCCGGCGAGGTGCGGGGCCCGACGAACGGTACATCACAGCGACCGTTCGGGTGACCTTCGTCAAAGGCCGCGACGACCGGTGGCGCGTTGACGACCTCACCGTGGTGACCAAGCCGAAACCGCCGGGGAACGGAAAATGAGTCCCCGGCGCAAGTTTCAACCCGGCGAGGAATCGCTGCTCGTCGCTGCGCCGGTGCAGCAGCGACAGCGACGGTGGGGCTTACCGCTGGCCGGCGCGGTCGCCGCGGTGCTGATGGCGGCAGCGATCACGGTGTCCACCCTGATGCTGATCTCCCATCAATCCCGGCAGCGGACCGAGTCGCGGGAACGCGAGGTCCGCAGCTACGTGGCATGGTTCATGGCACAGTTCACCTCCATCGATCCCTTTCACGCCAATGACTACATAACGCGGGTGCTGGCCCAAGCGACCGGCGAATTCGGCCGGCAGTACCACGATCAGGCGAACGAGATCCTGCTGCAGATCGCCCGGGCCGAACCGGCCACCGGCACCGTCCTCGACACGGGCGTGGAACGGTGGAACGACGATGGAACCGTCAACGTAATGGTGGCTACCGCGGTCACCTCCAAATCGCCAGATGAAAAACAGGTATTCGAGAGCACAAATCGCTGGATGGCAACGGTTACGCAGGAAGGGAATCAGTGGAAGATCAGCAACCTGCTGCAGGTGATCTGACCGCCGAAGCGGCCCTGAAAGTCTTAGTGGAGGAACGCGAAAAGGCCTATGCCACAATGGCATCTGCCGGGGTTTCGACGAGCGAAATCGAGGCTGACGCGGCCGAGGAGGCGGACGTTGACGGGGAAGCTGCCGAAACTGAAGCCGCCGAAACCGAAGCCGCCGAAACCGAAGCCGCCGAAACTCAAGCCGCCGAGACTGAGGCGCCCGAGACTAAGGCGCCCGAGACTGAGGCGCCCGAAGTCGCCGGGGAACCCGAGGACACCGGTCGCGTCGTCTTCCGGACCCGGCGGCCGGCCGGCAAGCGGATCGCCATCGCCGTCGCGGTGGCGGCCTTACTATTCATCGGTTCCGCGGGGTTCGCGGGTGCGGCCATGCAACCCTACCTGGCCGATCGCGCGGTCGCCGCGACCAAATTATCGGTGGCGCGGACCGCGGCCAGCGCGGTCACCGCGCTGTGGACCTACACGCCGGACACCATAGATGCCCTGGCGGATCACGCGGCGATCTACCTCAGCGGCGATTTCGAAGCCCAGTACCGCAAATTCGTCGACGCGATCGTGGCGCCCAACAAACAGGCCCAAATAAGCAGCACCACCGAAGTTGCCGGCGTGGGCATCGAGTCGCTGGATGAGCCGAACGCCGTCGCCATCGTCTATACCAACACCACCTCCAAAAGCCCGCTGACCAAAAACGTGCCGTCCCTGAAATACCTGTCCTACCGGTTGTTCATGAAACGCGCTAACGGGCGCTGGCTGGTGACCAGGATGACGACCATCACGTCGCTGGATTTGACGCCGCGCGTATAGCGCGATCGGGCCGATACGGACGCCGGCTGCGCCGAAAGACACTGAAATCCCATGGCCGTTACGTCGCCGGTGTCGGACCGATCGACCGTCACCGCGCTGTTGTTGCTGACTCTGGCCACTGGGTTGGCCGACTCGATCAGTATCCTGGTGCTCGGGCACGTGTTCGTCGCGAACATGACCGGCAATGTGATCTTCCTCGGCTTCTGGCTCGCCCCCAAGACCAACATCGACCTGACCGCCGTGGTGGTGGCCCTACCGACCTTCGTGTGCACCACCATCGTCAGTGGTCGATTGTCAAGGTATTTCGGTGCACGGACACGGCCGTGGATCACCACCATACTGGCCAGCGAGATCGTCTTGTTGGTGACGTTGTCGATCCTGGCCGGCACGGGTGTGCTGCACTATCACGACGACACCAAACTCATCATGATCGGTCTCCTCGCGGTGACGTTCGGTCTGCAGCATTCGAGCGCCCGCCAGTTCGGGATTCAGGAACTGTCCACCACGGTGTTGACCTCGACGATCGTCAGCCTCGGTCTCGACAGCCATCTGGCCGGCGGCACGGGCGCCCGCGAAAAGTTGCGGTTCAGCGTTGTTTTCACGATGTGCGCCGGTGCTTTCCTCGGCGCGACGATGTCGCGGTTCGTCGTCGCTCCGGTGTTCGTGGTCACGGCGGCGGTGGTCGCGATAAGTCTGCTGATCTTCCGGTTCGGGCCCGGCCCGACCGAGAAGAAGTGAGACGAAAACCGCGGCGGCTAGCGCTAATTGAGGGTTAGTTGAAGGCCAGCCAGCTGGGCAGCGCCCGCTCATGGGAGTCGCAGAGTACCTCCCGGGTGTCGCACGATCCCTTCGGCGATCCCGCACCGGCCCACATGCCCCCGGTGTCGCGGCGCAGCACAATGGACGACGACCCCCCGCCGTCGAGCAGGACGGCCGTATCGCTGCCCAGGCCGCGGAACAGGTCCTGAATGTTGTCCGGGGTGTAGTTGCCGCCCTCGAAGATGTACATCTCGTCCTTCTGCTTCGCGTAGGCGAGGGCCGTTCGCGCCGCGCTGGGTCCGCCGTCGTGCAGCTGCCCGGTGTTGCCGGGGGACAACAGCCCGATCCCGGACACCGCGACGAACTTCTCGTTCTTGTTCAACAAGTCCTGGATCACCGGGGTGGCGACGTCATAGTCCTGTCTGCCCTTGGGCCGCACCACATACGGCGTGCCGCCCGACGGCAGGATCATCGTCGTCAGCGCGCTCCAGTTGTCACCGCCGCCCGAAAGCCCTTGCTTGCCGGGGTAGGCGACGGTCCCGGTGACTGCCTCGTTGGCACGGCCCTGACCGCGGGTGTTGTCCACGAAGGCGCCCAGCGGTGAACTGCAGCCGGTCGACCGCCAGGTGCCGCCCTTCTGTGGGCGAATGTCGAAGAAGTTCGCGTTGATCGCAATGGTCGGTTCTCCCATCCGCTGCCACGCCTGCAGCGGCGGGTAGACCTCCGATGCCTGCCAGAGTCCCTCTCCGGTGCGGGCCGCCGGATTGTTTTCGCAGCGCGCCTGATCACCTTGGTGGCTGTCTACCAGTAGGTGCGGCGAAAGCCGTCCCGCCGCATTCTTGATGACCATCAGGTGGCCGCCGTTGTTCATCTCATACCAGTGGCCGCTACCGTCGAGCATCGGCGTGGGGTGACCGGCGCCAAAGTTGTAGACCAGGTATGAGCCCTTCGTAGTGGCCACGGCGCTTTCGAGCATCTCGCGCCCGTCAGCGGCGTGTGCGACGGGTTGTCCGGTGGTGGCCCCCAACGTTGCCCACACGACGACGGCAGAGCAGCAAGCCGCCAGTCGGCGCCAGCCGGCGCTTGGTGTCAGCACGGTCGCCCTCTCGGTGCCGATGGGAATGCAACATGCACAGCATCGGCCACACGAGCCACAGTGTCAACTTTAATAACAATCGCATGACGCTTCGGCAGCGCCCGAATTACGTTTGTTCGCTTGGGCTTTCGGCCACTATCGCAATCGGACTGTCGTCCATCTCTATCGGGGCCTCGATTGGGCTGTCGTCGATATCCTCGGCTGGACTTTCCTGCTTGCTCGACCGCGCCTGGTGTTGCGACTGGTGTGCCTCGGCGATTGCCATCTCCACCGCCCCCGGAATCCGGTGGAAGCCGCTGCGGTCGTACAGGCGCGTGGTGATGCCACCCACCAACGCCCCGATCACCAGGCCGACCGACGTCATCAACAACGCCTGGGACAGCCCGGCATCCCCGTGACCATCGAGATACAGCAGCGACCGCACACCCAGGAACACCTGGTGCATCGGCTCGAATTCGGACAGCCAGTGAAACAGCGGCGGCACCGCCTCCAGCGGGACGGTGGCGCCCGCCGACGGTAATCCGAGGATCACGAAGATCAACATGCTGACCAGCAGGCCCATCGAGCCCAGGATCGCGATGAGCGAACTGGACGTGACGCCTACCGCGATGATCGCGAAATCCCCATACAGCCACAACGGCCACGCGTGCGGAATGGGCATGCCGAGCCCGTGGGCGATCGCCATATAGACCGCCGACGTGAGCAGCGCCAGAATCGACATCATCGCCCACTTGATCAACAGCGTGCGAAACCGCGAGATCTTTATCTGCTCGGCGAAGCGATATACCGGACCCCATTCGGCCGGTACGAAGCCGAGCATCGAGTCCACCAGCGAGCTGACCACGATGCTGCCGGTAAAGCCCGCCAGCAGCAGCAAAAGCGAATAGTAGAACGCCGAGAGCCCGTTGCCGGTGCCGTTCGGCAGCGGGTTGTACACGGCCGACTTGACGTCGATCGGGTTGGCGAGCACCGTCATCGTCGGACCGCTCAGCGGTGCCCCACCGGCTTGCGACATGGCCTGGGACGAAAGAACCTGGCCCACTTGGCCATTGGCCCGCGTCATGGCCACGGTCAGGATTTGGCCGGCGATACTGGATCCCAATGTTCCGGCTCGCGGATTGGTGAAGATCGTGACCGAGGGGCGCTCCGCCTTGGTGGGCGTCACCGCGCTTTCCCCGAAGTCGCTCAGGTTGGACGAAAAGGTGGGCGGAATGACCAACTCGCCGTACACCTTGGCGGTGTCCAGCAGGTGCTGCGCTTCGTAATGGGACACCACGCGGACGTCGAACTTGTTCTTGTCCAAACCCGAGACCACGCCATCGGCGATCTTCGCGCCCCACGGCCCGGCATCCTCGTTCACCACGGCGATGGGGAAATGGCGCAGGTTCGTCGTCGGATTCAAGATCCCGCCCAGATACAAGCCGGCCAGCGCGGACATGAGGGCCAACGTGACGACGATCGGCGCCCCCCAGAACCGCACCGTCCGTATGGCCTTCAGGCTGGCGTTGGGGTTGGGCGCCGCGTGGCGCGGCTGCGATTTAGACATGCGGGCTCCGATCTGTCGAGCCCACTCTAGGTGGTCCCTATATGGTTTTGGGCGCCAGCTTGGCGTGCATCTCCCAGATCAGCACCTCCGAGGGCGTGATCGCTGTCACCCGCCTGGCGTCGGCGCCGGTGAACCGGACCGCGTCGCCCTGGTCCAGGTCGCCGACTCCTTCCACGGTGAGCCGGCCGCATGCGACGAATAGGTGCAGGTAGGGCGCGGGCGGCAAGCTGACCTCGGCGCCGGGCCGCAGCCGCGCGGCGTGCAATGCGGCACTGCGGTTGTGCAGGGTGATGGCGGTGTCGTGGCCGGATATTCCCGAAGCGATTGTGATCAGGCCACTGTTGCGCAGCTCGTTGTTAACCTCGTACTGCTGATAGCTCGGTGTGATCGCGGTCTCGTCCGGGACGACCCACATCTGCACGAAATGCACTGGCTCCGAGGCGGAGTCGTTCTTCTCCGAATGCAGGATACCGCTGCCGGCCGACATGCGTTGGGCCAGGCCGGGATAGATCACCCCGCGGTTGCCGGTGGAATCCTGGTGTGCCAGTGCGCCTTGCAGCACCCACGTCACGATCTCCATGTCTCGGTGCGGGTGGGTTTCGAATCCGGTCGCCGGTTCGACGACGTCGTCGTTGTTCACCACGAGTAGCCCGTGGTGGGTGTTGTCCGGGTCGTAGTAACCGCCGAAGGAAAACGAATGCCTGGATTTCAGCCACGATGTGGTGGTGAGCGCCCGGTCTTCCGCGCGCCGAACCTCCGCGGTGGCAATCATGACTTCAGGGTAGTGCCGCCAGGGTGTTGAGTCGTTACTTCAAGACAAGCTTGTCCGTTGTGACGAGGCTTCATCGAGATTTGCGTTGGCGCGAAGAAGTGCGAGTGACCACCACGCTAACGTCGATTTCGCTGGCTGAAACACCCCTTTCGCTATAAGCATGCGCGCTGCGCAGCGTCTACGAATTAACGACTCATGACCCTAGTAGGTCTTGCGCGTGCCGGAGCGCGGCTTCCAGCTGGGAAACTGGCAGGTCAACCGGGCGGCCTAGGTGGATCTCGATCTGGTATTCCGGCTGGCCGTCCCGCCCGAAGATTGGCAGAACGACGAATTCCGTTGTTGCGAGCTCTGTTTCGAGTGAGTCGGTGACCGATCGCAGCGTCACCATGGTCATCAGAGTGGTGAGCTGGCGAGTCACCTGCGCGGCCGGCTCCAGCGACGCCAGCACGCTGGCCAGCCGGTGGTGTAGCGATTGGTGGGTGTCGTCGAAGCGCCACGCTCCGTAGCCGCGGTCGCGGATATCGGCGAGTACCCGCTGGTGCTGCGCGACTTCGGCGGAAGTTAGCCGCGGCGTCACCCGGCGCAGCCAGGCCCGGGCGAAATCGTCGTCCCGCCAGGCCATCGCCACCAACCCGAACGGCGGGTCGATGGGGAAGCGCTGACCGACGGCGTGCTCGCCGTCGCTGCCATGCCCGACGGCGTCGACAGTGGTCAGGTGCCGGTCGGCGATCCGCGACATCGAACAGCCCGCTCCAAGCGTGTCATGCAGGAAGCGCAGCGCAGCGCGCCCGCGATCCAGCAGGGGGAACTGTCGCCGCAGGCCGTGGACCAGACCGAACAGGCCGCTGCCCAGGGTGTACCGCCGGTCCTCGCGGCGCGTCACCCAGGTGCGGTCTTCCAGCTCGGCGAGCACCAGGGCGCAGGTCGAGGTGCTGATCCCGCAGACCTTCGCCAGCTCGGCCGATGTCCGCCCGTCGGGTGAATCCGCCAGCGTGGCAAGCACGTCCATGACTCGACCGGTGGGCGGGGACTTGGCTTTTGCCGTAACCGCTGACTTGCGCACTGACGCGCGCTGCCGCTCGTCTAGCGACACACCAGGCTCCCGGCTGGTGTGTTCGCGGTGCATTTGATTCTGCGCCAGTGGCGGAGGTTGCTCGCACTTTCTTGCCACAGCCGCAGAGTCAACGCTTCCACCGAGCTCGTCCGCACGGCGGTTGACGTGGCGATTACCGGCTCCCTAGCATCCGTCCTAAATATAGCTTCAAGCTTCCCAATATTAGGAGAACGCTGTGATCAAGGTGGGGGTATGGGGGCCGGGCTCCATGGGCGTGATCGCCCTGCGCGGGGTCATCGACCACCCGGAGCTGCAACTGACCGATGTCGTCGTGCACAGCGACGGCAAGGCGGGCCGTGACGCGGGAGAACTGTGCGGAATCGCGCCGGTTGGCGTGCTGGCCACCCAGGACCCGGCGCAGCTGCTGGCCGGTGACGCCGACGCGGTGGTGTACGCCGCGGGCGCCAACCTGCGGCCGCTGGAGGCCGTCGCGGACATGGTCTCGATCCTGCGGGCCGGTAAGAACGTGGTCTCGTGTTCGGTGGTGCCGTTGGTGTTCCCCGACGCGGTCGACCCCGCGTTCACCGAACCCCTGCGGCAGGCGGCACTGGACGGTGGTGCGTCGTTCTTTACCACCGGAATCGACTCCGGATTCGCCAATGACGTTTTGCCGCTTGTGCTTTCGGGGGTTGCCCGGGTCATCGAGTCGGTGCGGGTGACGGAAATGTTCAATTACGCCACCTACCCGGACAAGGCCGCGGTGTACGAGATCCTCGGATTCGGCAAGCCGCCGGAGTTCTCCGCGTTCGCGGCCACGCCCGGGGTGTTCACCTTCGGCTGGGGCCCGGTGTTGCATCAGCTCGCCGCCGGGCTGGGGACCAAGATCGACCACATCGACGAGAGCGTGGAACGGGTGGCGGCCAGCGAGTCGTTCGACACTCCCACCGGCCACATCGCGGCCGGGACCATCGCGGCGATGCGTTCCACGCTGACCGGTTACACCGATGAAAAGGGGGAAAAGGCGACTTTCGTCGTCGACCACGTGACCCGCATGCGCGACGATATCGCGCCGGACTGGCCGCAACCGCACATCTGCATCCCGCCGAAGGACCTGGGCTACGGGCTGGCTTCCGGTCGCGGCCTGTATCGCGTCGAGATCGAGGGTTCGCCCAGCATGCGGTGTGAATTCGAGATGGCCGACGACCATGACCATGATCTGGGTGCTCGCATGGCCGGCGCGTCACGGATGGTCAACTCCATCCCTGCGGTGTGCGCGGCCCCGCCCGGCCTGCTGTCCGCCCTTGACCTGCCGTTGATCACCGGGACCGGGCTGGTCCGCCCGGTTGCGGGGCCGTCACCGGACAGCCGGCTTTTCTAACGGGGATACGTCGCGGCGGCGAGCTCGAGGATCTCGGCGCGATCGGCCGGCAGGATGAACCCGGATCGAATCGATGTGTCGAGGGCAGCGGTGAAGCTTTCCAGGTACTCGGTAGGCCCGCCCGGGTAGAGCCGCTGCACAGTGGCGGCGTCGAAGGGTTCGCCGGAGCCGAAGATCGCGGCCATGATGCGCTCTTCCGCGATGACACCGGATGTGCGGGCAATCGGCACGTCCACCCATGGGGTCCGGATACCGCCCTCGGCGAGGCCGTTGGCATCCAGAATCGGCTGGGGCGGCTCGGTTTCGCCCACCCGGATGGGTGGTGCGGTGGGGGCCGGGTCGCCGGTTCGGACCCAGTTGTTCAGTGCCGCCAGCGCCGCCTGCACCACGTAGTGGTGTTGCGGCGCGAAGTTGATGAAATGCCCGAGCTGCTGACCCAACAGCATCTTTGTCGGCGCGTAGGCCGCCACGATGTGGTCGAGCGGTGCCGAACCGGAGTCGATCGGCGCGACCTGAATTGTGTAGTTGTCGGCGTGAGCGGCGCCGGATATCTCCCAGACCCGTAACCATTCGTTGTCGGGTCGCCTCGCGGAGTAATAGCCCAGCGGCACGTGGCCGAAAAGATCGGTTTCGGTGATGATCGTGAGCAGCGGGACGCGCAGGTCCGGACGGAACCCCACCGCCACCTGCGACCCGGCGGACGATTCCAATCCGGCGATCAACGAAACGCCGTCCAATGGGGCGGCCGGTCCGAATCGGGAATGCACCAGGAAGCCCTCGTAGACCTGGGCGAGCGGATCGACGGCGTTGACGTAGGTGGTGAGGAACATCGCCGATTGCGACTCGCCAATGGCGACGACGTGTCGCGGGCGCAGCCCGCGCAGGATGCCATCGCCCGCATTCCTGACGAGCCCGCCGGTCTGGGAAAAGATGTCGAAGGCGAAGGCGTCGCCGGGGTGGTTCAGGCTTGCATATCGTGCCGGGTGCTGGCTCTTGAGGGACATGTCGATCCCGAGCAGGTTGACGCCGCCGTCCACCCCTACCTTCTGGGCCGAGAGCCCGACGTAGCCGTAGCCGGCGCGCAGCATTTCGCGATGCGACATCATCCACACGGCCGGCGCGTCGATGCCGCCACTCACATTGAGCCACTCGACCAGCACGGTGCCGTTGAACTGCGCGCGATCGGCCGGCGTCAGCACCACTAACCGAGTGGTGTAGTCGGCTGTGCCGGAAACTGTTACATCCCATCGGCCATCCGGGCCCAGCTCCCCCACCGGGGCGTAGGACGAGGCCGTGCCCGATATGAAGAACTCTTCGGCGACGTAGCCGACGCTGTCAATGTCGAAGGCGCCCAACAGTAGCAGCGGCTTGCCGGGCACGGGCGTGACGGCTGGGGATTCGCTCATAGTGACTCCGGAAGTCCGAATTTTCCGAACAACGAATCGTCGAGGAATGCCGCCACGTGCGACACCCCGTCGGCGTTCACGTCGAGCACGTGCAACTGAAAGGGCACGTGCACCTCACCCGCGCGCATGTACATGGCCGCGGCCGGCTGGCCGTTGGCGATCAACGGGATCAGGCGCATGTCGCCGGGAGATTCGGCGGGGCACTGCTGGTGAATGAGGGTGGCGATCGCTTGCCGTCCCTGATACCAGCCGGTGTACGGCGGCATCTCCCAGATCGCTTCGCTGGTGAACAGCTCCACCAACCGGTCGATGTCGTAGGCCTCGAACGCGGCGATGTAGCGAGCCAGCAGGTCCTGCGCCTCGGCCGAATCCGGCGGTGTCAGCCGATCGGTGCTGCTGGGTTGGACGGCCGCCAGCTGCGACCGGGCCCGCTGCAGCAGGCTGTTGACCGCGATGGTGGTGGCACCGACCGCCTCGGCCACCTCCGCGGACCTCCATTGCAGCACGTCGCGCAGCACCAACACCGCCCGCTGCCGGGGCGAGAGGTGCTGCAGCGCGGCGACGAACGCCAACTGCACCGACTCGCGCGACCCCACGATGATCGACGGATCCGCCGGGTCGTCCGTCAAGTCCGGCAGCGGCTCCAGCCACGGCACCTCGCGGCGTTCCACCAGCTCGGCCGTCGGGTCGGAGCTCGCCCGGCCCAGCCCGGTCGGCAACGGCCGGCGCTGCCGCCCCTCCAGCGCGGTCAGGCAGGTGTTGGTGGCAATGCGATGCAGCCAGGTCCGTATCGACGACTTGCCTTCGAAACGGTCGTAGGCCTTCCAGGCCCGCAGAAATGTCTCCTGGACGAGGTCCTCCGCGTCGTGCAGCGAACCGGTCATCCGGTAGCAGTGCGCGAGCAGTTCCCGTCGGTACGGCTCGGCATGAGCGGTGAAATCCGGGTGGGAGTTTTCTGCGCCGGAATTTTCGGCGTCGGGATCTTCTGGGAAGTTGTCTGCGAGCACACTCACGGCCACGAGCCTACGCAGAGTCTCCGACAGCCCCGTCCCAGGAGCCACTACGCTGCACCGTAATGACTACCACGCGCACTGAACGAACTTTCGACGGCGTCGGCGGCGTACGCATCGTCTACGACGTCTGGACGCCGGACACGCAGCCGCGGGCCGTGGTGGTGCTGTCGCACGGTCTCGGCGAGTACGCGCGCCGCTATGACCACGTCGCCCAGCGCTTCGGCGAGGCCGGGCTGGTCACCTACGCGCTGGACCACCGTGGGCACGGCCGCTCGGACGGCAAGCGGATGCTGGTGCGGGATATCTCGGAGTACACCGCCGACTTCGACACCCTGGTCGGGATCGCCAAGCGGGAGCACCCCGCCCTCAAATGCATCGTGCTGGGGCACAGCATGGGCGGTGGGATCGTCTTCGCCTACGGCGTCGAACGCCCGGACAACTACGACCTGATGGTGGTGTCGGCGCCGGCGGTGGCCGCCCAGGACCTGGTGCACCCGCTGGTGGCGTTGGCCGCCAGAGGCCTCGGCGTCGTCCTGCCCGGCCTGCCGGTGACGGAGCTCGACGTCGACGCCATATCCCGCGACCCGGCGGTGGTAGAGGCCTACAAGACCGATCCGCTGGTCTACCACGGCCGCGTAACGGCCGGTGTCGGCCGTGCGCTGCTGCAGGTCGGCGACACCATGCCGCAGCGCGCACCGGCACTGACCGCACCGCTTCTGGTGGTACACGGGTCCGACGACCGGCTGATTCCGGTCGACGGCAGCCGTCGCCTGGTCGAGTGTGTGGGATCGACCGACGTCGAGCTGAAGGTCTATCCCGGGCTGTACCACGAGGTCTTCAACGAGCCGGAGCGCGAACAGGTGCTCGACGATGTGGTCTCCTGGATCACCGGAAGGCTGTAGGGCCAGGCGTAACGCGGATGTCGTACCCCTCCCGTAGTTTGGCGCTATGACCGACGACAAGATGTTGGCCCGCATCGCGGCGCTGCTGCGCCAGGCCGAGGGCACCGACAACCCGCATGAGGCCGATGCCTTCATGGGCGCCGCGCAACGGTTGGCGACGGCCGCGTCCATCGACCTGGCGGTGGCCCGGTCGCATGCGGCCAAACGTTCGCCGGCGCAGGCCCCGACCCAGCGCACCGTCACCATCGGGATGGCGGGCACCCGGGGGCTGCGGACCTATGCGCAGCTCTTCGTGCTCGTCGCGGCGGCTAACGACGTGCGCTGCGATATCGCGACGAATTCGACGTTCCTGTACACCTACGGGTTCGGCGAGGACATCGACGCGACGCACGCGTTGTACGCCAGCCTGGTCGTCCAAATGGTGCGGGCGTCCGACGCCTATCTGGCCTCGGGTGCGCACCGGCCCACTCCGACCATCACGGCACGCCTCAACTTCCAGCTGGCGTTCGGGGTCCGGGTCGGTCAGCGCCTGGCCGAGGCCCGCGAGCAGGCCAAGCAAGAGGTCACCAAGGACCGGAGCCGTGCGCCGGGTACAGCTATCGCGTTGCGGGACAAGGAGGTCGAGCTGCGCGACCACTACCGCAGCGCGTCGAAGGCACGCGGCACCTGGCGAGCCAGCAGCGCCTCGGCCGGGTATTCGTCGGCGGCGCGGCGCGCGGGTGACCGCGCGGGGCGGCGGGCGCGGCTCGGCAATAGTCCCGAGCTGTCCGGGGCGCGGAGCGCGCTGGATCGGTGACTCGGGCGGATTAACCTAGGGATGGCGGATTCGCCTCGGGATGCCCAGCGCGCCAAGGTATACGCGGCCGAAGAGTTCGTCCGCACGTTGTTTGACCGTGCCGCCGAGCATGGATCACCCGCGGTGGAGTTCTTCGGTACGCAGTTGACGCTGCCACCGGAGGGCCGGTTCGGGTCGGTTGCGTCCGTACAGCGGTATGTCGACGACGTGCTCGCGCTACCGCCGGTGCGCCAACAGTGGCCCGAGGTGTCGCCGCTGAAAGTGCGGGCACGGCGGGCGGCCACCGCAGCGCACTATGAAAACCGTGATGGCACAGGCATCATCGCGGTTCCCGACCGTGACACCGCCGACTGGGCGATGCGCGAGCTGGTGGTGTTGCACGAAGTGGCACACCATCTTTGCGGGGAGCAGCCGGCGCATGGTCCGGAGTTCGTCGCGACGATCTGCATGCTGGCGGAGCTGGTGATGGGGCCCGAACTTGGGCACGTGCTGCGTGTCGTGTACGCGAAAGAGGGTGTGCGGTGGGCGAACTAGACGCCGACGTTCGCGCCCGCGAGATCGAGACCCAGATGACCGACGACGAGCGATTCTCGCTGCTGGTCGGGCTGATGGGGGCCGGTGAACTGTGGCCGGTGCGGGACGAGCGCATCCCGGCGGACGTTCCGATGAGCGCCGGGTATGTGCCCGGGATCCCGCGGCTCGGTGTCCCGGCGCTGCTGATGAGTGATGCCGGCCTGGGCGTCACCAATCCCGGTTACCGTCCGGGTGACACCGCCACCGCCCTGCCGGCCGGGCTGGCGCTGGCCGCCAGTTTCGACCCGGGGCTGGCCCGCGCCGCGGGCGGCGTGATCGGCCGGGAGGCGCGCAGCCGCGGGTTCAACGTCCAGCTGGCCGGCGCCATGAACCTGGCGCGCGACCCGCGTAACGGGCGCAACTTCGAATACGTTTCCGAAGACCCACTTTTGAGCGGCGCGATCGCCGCCGAGTCGGTCAACGGGATTCAGCAACAGGGTGTCATCTCGACCGTCAAGCACTACTCGCTGAACTGCAACGAGACCAACCGGCACTGGCTGGACGCGGTCATCGATCCCGAGGCACACCGCGAATCCGACCTGCTGGCCTTCGAGATCGCCATCGAGCGGTCGCAGCCCGGCGCGGTGATGACGGCCTACAACAAGATCAACGGCGACTACGCGTCGGCAAACCATGTCCTGATCAACGACGTGCTGAAAGGCGCCTGGGGATACCGCGGTTGGGCCATGTCGGATTGGGGCGCGACGCCGAGCTGGGAATGCGCGCTACATGGCCTCGACCAGGAGTGCGGTGCCCAGCTGGACACCTTGTTCTGGCAGTCAGAGGCCTTCACCGACCGGCTGCGCGCCGCCTACACCGACGGCAGGCTGCCCAAAGAGCGCCTCTCGGATATGGTCCGACGGATCCTGCGTTCGATCTTCGCCGTCGGAATCGACCAGTGGGAAGCCGCGCCCGCACCGGACCTGGCCGCGCATCACGAAATTGCGTTGCGGATCGCACGGCGGGGAATCGTGCTGTTGAAGAACCGCGGGGTGCTGCCCGTAGCACTTGAGCCGGCGGAGTCCACGCTACGCATCGCGGTCATCGGCGGGTACGCACAGCTCGGTGTGCCTGCCGGCTGCGGCTCGAGTACCGTCGTCCCCCCGGGGGGCTACGCGGATGTGATTCCGATCGGCGGGCCGGGCTTGACGGCCGGGTTGCGCAATGTGTACTTGGTGCCGCCGAGCCCGCTTGACGAACTGAAAAGGCAACTCCCCGGCGCGCGGATCGAGTTCGATCCCGGCATCAGCCCGGCGGAGGCGGTGCTGGCGGCGCGCGGGGCGGACATCGCGATCGTGTTCGCGATCCGCGTCGAAGGGGAGGGCTTCGACAGCGCCGACATCTCGCTGCCGTGGGGCCAGGACGCGGTGATCGCCGCCGTTTCGGCCGCCAATGCGAATACCGTTGTGGTGCTCGAGACCGGCAATCCGGTGGCCATGCCGTGGCGAGACTCGGTGAACGCCATCGTCCAGGCGTGGTATCCGGGCCAGGCCGGCGCGCAGGCTATCGCGGAAATCATTGCCGGGCAGGTGAATCCGTCGGGCCGGCTACCGATCACCTTTCCCGTCGATCTCGATCAGACACCGCGCCCGCAGCTGCCCGACTTGGGTGCCCCGCTGGGCACAGCGAGCACGATCCGCTATTCCGAAGGAGCCGATGTCGGCTACCGGTGGTTCGCCCGAACCGGCCAGGTCCCGATGTTCGCGTTCGGACACGGCTTGTCCTACACCAGGTTCGAATATCGTGACCTCGCCGTGGTCGGCGACCAGACGATCACAGCCAGCTTCACTGTCGTCAACGTCGGCGACCGCGGCGGCGCCGACGTCCCGCAGCTGTATCTGACCTCCTATCCGACCCCCTATCCGAGCCGGGCCGCGGGTACGCGGCGGTTGCGGTTGCTGGGCTTCGAGCGCGTCGAGCTCGAGCCCGGCGAGTCGCGTCGCGTGACCATGCTCGCGGATCCGCGCCTGCTGGCCCGATATGACGGCTCGCATGACGGCGGGGCCGGAAGCTGGCGTATCGAGCCGGGTGGCTACGTGGTCGCGGTGGGCTCTTCCGCGGTCGCCCCGCAACTGACGGCCGAGGTCAAGCTGGCGGGGCGGGCGTTTGGGCGTTGACACGGAATTCCCATGTGTCACAAGAAGTTCGGGATATGTCGATTTGCCCGCCTCCGAGCGACAGTTAGCACGCCAAGTTGTCGCTCGGAGCGGTCACGGGCTGCGCCCGGTGTGGGGAGATGGAAATTCGCCCGGTTGCCCGGCGCGCTCACCAGGGCATTCGCTGTATTTCAGAGTGAGGCGGGCAAAAGGCTACCCGCGAATCCCCGGTGACTCGTGGGACAGCCGGGGCCCGTCGGGCGCCGCAGGCGCGACTACTCGACAGGAACCAGCTCGTCACCGCAGGTGCAGCGATATGGCTCGCCCGAGCCAGAGCAGTGGCAAGCGACCTCGATGCGAACCCGGCAGCCACAGCCCTCGTGGCCACACGTCAGCAGGGTTCCTTCTTCGTAAGTTGCCATTTGTCTTCCCCTTAATCTGGATAGGGACTTCAGTGAAGTCCCTGAGTTTATACCCTATACGGGTACATGGTAAATAGTCTTGGGCGTGCCGCTGCGGGGTAGCGTTGGCCCTGTGGCGCAGGCGCCCACCCCGCAAGATGTCGACGCATTCTTGGACAGCACCCTGGTTGGTGACGACCCGGTGCTGTCCGCGGCGTTGCAGGACAGCGCCGCGGCCGGGCGGCCTTCCATCGCCGTGTCGTGGCAGCAGGGCAAGTTCCTGTGTCTGCTGGCCGGTGCCATACAGGCGCGCCGGATCCTGGAGATCGGCACACTGGGTGGCTTCAGCACCATCTGGCTGGCGCGGGGCGCCGGCCCCCAAGGACGGGTGTTGACGCTGGAGTACGAGCCCAAGCACGCCGAGGTGGCACGGGCCAACCTGGAGCGGGCCGGTGTCGGCGACCGGGTGGAGGTGCTGGTCGGTGCCGCGCTGAACACGCTGCCGACGCTGAGCGGGGGCCCGTTCGATCTGGTGTTCATCGACGCGGACAAAGAGAACAACGTCGCCTACTTGGAGTGGGCGGTAAAGCTGGGCCGCCCAGGCGCAGTCATCGTGGTGGACAACGTCATTCGTGACGGCAAGGTCCTGGTGGAGTCCGACGACCCCAGGGTGGCCGCGACGCGCCGGACACTGCAGGTTATGGGTGAGCACCCCCGCCTGGACACCGCGGTGATCCAGACGGTCGGAGCCAAGCACTGGGACGGCTTTGCGCTCGCTTTGGTCCGGTAGCTTTCTCATCTCGCCTGAGACGAATCGCTGCTCCGATCCCGCGGAAGTCAGCCTTGGAGTACCGGTAGTAGCAGCCGCGATGAGGAACGGATGGTGTTGAGGCTGCTGGTGCCGACGGGAGCATGGCGGAAGTTCATGATCGCCGGAAATTCCGGGTTCTGGTCGTTGCTGGTGATCATCAAGCGGATGCGGTGTCCGCTCCGGAATCGACGGGCGTTGGGGAGCAAGGGGATTCGGTAGACGACGTCTTGGCCGACCGGGACCGCGGCGGCGGTCCGGCACGGCAGGACCGGAGCGCCGGGGCGGCTGGCGTCTTCGTCGATCTCGCGCAGGCTGGCCCGCAGCCACCCACTGCTTAGGTGGTCGACCAGCGAGCCGTCTTCGGCGATATCGGACACAACCACGATCCACCCGGTGTCCGACGCCGTTGCCGAGGCGACCAGTCGCAGTTCGATGTCGCCGGCCACGTCGAGGTCCTCGGTCAGCGGTGCGCTGGTCCAAGTCAGCATCGAGGGCGGGTCGATCACGCTGGGCCTGGCTCGGTTCAGTCCTTCTCCCAGGGTCATGTACTCGCGGCTGCCGGGTTCGCCCTCGTCGGTGGCCAAGCCCCCGTCGGCGCGCAGCGCGAGTTCACGGTGTGAGCTGTCGGGCGGTGGCCATGACTCCACCGCCTCCCACTTACCGGCTTCGGGCAGGAAGTACCGGAATTCCGGACCCTCGAGGATGCCGGTGTCCTGTCCCTTGAGCCAATGGTCGTACCACGCGAGCGCTTCGATGTGCAGGCTCTCCCAGGGCCAGGTCATGCCGTATTTGCCGAGCATTGCGACCCGGACACAAGGGCTTTTGGTCAGATTTGGCAGTGCGGAGAAGGTCGACGGCAGATGAAGCGGCGCATTCTCCCAGTCACAACCCAGGTAGACCGGGATATCAATCGTCTCGAGCAGTGGTGTCAGGTCGCGGTCGTCCCACCACGCGTCCCGCAGCGGGTGCTTCACCACGGCGTCCTGCCAAAGCTCATCCCAGGGCTCGGGCGGGTGGGGCAGCTTCATGAGCAGGTTGAGGATTCCGTTGGAGGATTCGCCGTTCATGGTGGCGAACTTCTTGTGCAGCGGCGGCAAGTTCAGGATCCGGCGGGCCACGGCGAAAGGTGCGCTGCGGTAGAACCGATCGCTCTTGGTTGCCGTCAACCCGAGCATCGACAGAAATAAACTGACAAACTTCGCGCTGGCCAAGCCGTGGTGCGACACGGCATCGTAGAGATCGCTGGTGGCAGCGAAGGGAAAGATGGCCTTGAGATGTGGGGGCCGCTCGACGGCGGCCTCGAGTTGCGTCATGGCGAAGTAGCTGATGCCCAGCATCCCGACATTGCCGTCACACCATGGTTGTTGACCCACCCACTCGATCAGGTCGTGCATGTCGCGGCGCTCTTGAGCGTCGAAAAAGGTGAAAGTCCCACCGGAGCCCCCGGTTCCGCGCAGATTCACGATGACGTGGACGTAGCCACGCGGCACCCAGAAGTCGGTGGCCCCGGCCTCGATGAGTCCGGCCGGCGCGCCGAGGTCCTGGATTTGTCGGGCGTAGGGTGACGCGGCCACGAGTGCCGGAAACGAGCCCTCGGCGTCCGGGCGGAAGATGTCGGCCACCAGCTCGATCCCGTCCCGCATCGCAATCTTGACGTTGACGTGCCGACGTGTGTGGTACCGCGGTTGGCTCAGGTTGCGGAACTCACGCCCTGTTGTCTGCGGTCCGTTCAGTTGGCGTTGGCCTGGTTCGGTTCCGGCTACACGCTTCGAGATGGTGCTCATGGCGCTCACGCACTAAGGCGGGAGTAGTCGGTGTAGCCGCGCTCGTCGCCGCCGTAGAAGGTAGCCCGATCGGGGTCATTGAACGGGCCTCCGGCAGCCAGCCGCGCCGGTAGGTCGGGGTTGGCCAGGAACAGGCTGGCGAACGAGATCATGTCGGCGGTGCCGTCCTCGATCAGCTCGAGGGCATCGAGGCCGGTCAGCGAGCCCGGGGTGGCCGGGTTGAGGATGAACAGGCCGGGAAAGCGCTTGCGCAAAGCGACGGTCAGTTCTCGGTCGGAGGCTTCCATGACGTGCAGGTAAGCCAGGCCGATCGGCGTTAACGCGTCAACCAGCGCCTGGTAGGTGTCGCGGTAGCCGTCTTCGACGATGTCGTTGAGCGGGTTGGTCGGTGAGATGCGTAGTCCCACGCGGTGGGCGCCGATCGCCCCGGCGACCGCGCGGGCAACCTCAACGGTCAACCGGATCCTGCCCTCGATTGAGCCGCCCCAACGATCGTCGCGCTGGTTGGCGTTGGTCGACAGGAACTGGTGCAGCAGATAGCCGTTGGCGCCGTGGAGTTCTACTCCGTCGAACCCGGCGGTGATCGCGTTGCGGGCGGCGTGCGCGAAATCGTTGATCGTTTCGGAGATTCCGTCGTCATCCAACTCGATCGGGGTGACGAAGTCCTGCATTCCCGCCGGCGTGAAAACCTGGCCCGCCGCGGCGACCGGTGACGGGCCCACCGGTGTGCGGCCGTCGGGCAGCAGGCTGGGGTGTCCAATTCGACCGGTGTGCATGAGTTGGGCGAAGATGACTCCACCCTCGGCGTGTACGGCGTCGGTCACCTGTTGCCCGGTCGCCATTAACGGTGTCGGGGTCTGGCCCGACCCGTAGGCGCGACTGCGGGTCATCGGAGCCATCGCGATCCGGTTGCGCAAGCGCATCCCGGCGAGATCGATGGGGTCGAATGCGGTGGTCATGGTCTCTCTCCTGAAATACTCGGCGGAATACTTGTTCGAACAAGTAAAACCTAAAGATCCTTCATGCGCAAGCTTTTGCTCTGACCAATGCGTCGGTATACTGATCGATCAACTACTTAAGGAGTCATCGGTAATGGCCCAGCGCAAAGCGGCAACCACAGATCGCGATTCGACCGGCGGCGCCGTGCCGATGCCCGCGGCCGCGCAAGGCGGTCCTATCAGCCATGCGATCTTCCGGGTAGCCCGTGTGCACCGGATGATCGCCGGACAGCTGTTGCGCCGCGTGGGTCTGCACCCCGGCCAGGAACTGGTGATGATGCATCTGTGGGAACTGGGCCCGCAACGCCAGGCCGACCTGGTGGAGTTGCTCGACTCCGACCCCGCCACCATGACCCGTACCATCCGCCGCCTCGAGCGCGCCGGCTTTGTGCGACGCTCCCCCAGCCCCGGCGACAAGCGCGCCTATCTGATCGAAGCCACTCCGGCCAGTCAAGGATTGCGCCGGCAAGTCGAAGACATCTGGGCGGAGCTTGAAGAACTCGCCGTCGGCGACGTCGGCAAAAGCCAACGGCAGGCAATCCTCAAGATCTTAGAAGGACTCGAGGGACGATTGTCCCGAGCAGCTACCATGCCGGCGCACTGACCAACGGGTGCGCTCTGGGCGTTAGCGCGGGGTGAGGTCCTTGACCGCCTGTTCGGCCGAGGTGATCGCGCTGATTCGCCGCGCCGTCTCCCCGGCGTACAACGCCGCGCGGTCCACCCATGAATCCGGCATCGCGGCGAGCGGCGCCAGTGGCGTGAACAGCGGAAGGGCCGGCGATTGCAGCCGCAGCAAGGCGCCGGCGTCGAGGTATCCCAGGGCGGACAGCGGGCGGCTCATCGTGTTCAGGGCTGCGGGCAATGCCCTGGCCCGTCCGTCGCCGCGGCACCACCGCCGGGTGGCGGCGTTGGGGACCACGCGGTGGCGCAGCGGCCAGGACACCCCGAACAAATTGGTTTCGATCGTGGCGTCGGCGTGCATGATTCGTCGTTGATACTCACGGTTGGCGTTGGCCTCACGCGTCATCAGGAATCGCGTCCCGGCCATGACACCGCTGGCTCCGGCCGCCAGGGCGGCACGGGTGTCGTCGGCTGTGGCGATTCCCCCAGCCAGAAACACCGGGCGCTTCCCGGCCGCGGCAAGAGCCTGCGGCAGGAAGTCCAACGCGGGCATGGTTCCGACAAGGTGCCCGCCGGCTTCGCGGCCCTGCGCGATCAAACCGTCAGCACCCCAGGCGACCGCACGGCGCGCCTGCGCTTGGGAACCGACCATGACGAGGACGAAGATTCCGGCATCGCGCAGCTGCTCGACAACGCCGCGTTTCTCGCCGAACGCCAGTACGACGACGTCGACGTGGGCTTCGAGGCAAACCGCGATGTGGCGCCGAGTGGCAAAGTGCAACAACAGGTTTACCGCGACAGCGCGACCTGGCGCCTCCGTGCGCACCTGGTCGATCGAATCCCGCAGTTGGCGGGGCATGACCAGGCCGAGCGTTCCAAGGCCGCCCGCTTTGGCTACCGCCGCCGCCAGCGGCGCGCCCGCCAGCCCGCCGCCCATCCCCGCCTGACCCACCGGAACGTCGAGCCGCAGTCGGTCTGCGATGTCCATGTCTCACGACGTTACGGGGTGGGTCAACTGGCCCTCCGGGGCCGATTTCCGTAGGGCTGACCCTGGGCTCTAGCCCCGATTTTGCATGCCGGTGGGTTGGGTTGTGGGTCGGTCTCGGGCCAACGAAAGGTGGCGTCGATGCGGAGGTGCACGGGGTTGGGCGTGTCGCGTGTGAAGGACGGCAGTTGCGGGTCTAGCCTCTGGCGACCGTTTTCCATCAGGCCTGGATAGACGGAACGTGGCGGGCGCCGGGGGAGTCGATCGCGAAGATCCTCCAGTCCTTCGACGCTGGCTGACTGGGGGGTTGGGGTTGGCGGGCGCTGTAGACGGCGCTGAGGGCTCGCCGCGCGGTGCTACGCGGGGATCTCGACGCGGTGATGCCGTTCATGGGGGAATGAATGTTGTTCAGGCGCACGCCGCCGATTTTGGGCGACGCGGCCGCGGCGGTGCTTCTGGGCTGGGTGGCTACGACGAGATCGCACGGGGCGATGGGTAGCCACCGCAAGGAGTTCAGCACCTTCCACGAGATCGCGGGCGAGGTCCCTGCCGGTGCGGTGCGTCCGGCCGATGTGATCGAGCACTGGGGGCAGCCCGGTGACCCGCACGCGGCGATGTGGTGCCGCTGGGAGCGCATGCCCGACCTGTTCCCCGACCCGGAGTCCGCCTGGGCCTGGAAGCAGATGGGCCAGTCCGGTCGTGGCGTGAGCCATCACATCGTCAATCATCACGTGGCCGGGGAGGCCAGCCTGCTGCCGCCGGGGGACGAGAAGACCAACCCCAAGGCCTACTGCCGTCATCCACACTGCCGCCACACCAACTGGCAGGGCACCGACCGGCTGCATCTGCGCTCCGTCGACTGCCCACCGCTGATGTGTCCTCACCCTGCCCACCGGCCGGGCGGCCATCTCCACAAGTGGGTCGAGGGGTGCCCGCTGCGATGGCCGCTGATCTGATGGACAAGATCGCCGGTGCGCTCCACCCTTTACCTGCAAAGCGCGGCGAACTCGCGCGGAAAATAAAGGCTAGCCGCAGACCGCGCCGATCGCGGCCGAGCCGACCAGCTTAACGTACTTGGCCAGTACGCCGGTCTTGTAGCGCGGCGGGGGAGGGGTGAAATCCTTTTGCCGAGCGGCGAATTCGTCCGGATCCGCCACCACGTCCAGCGTGCCGCCGGCGGCGTCGAGCCGGATCCGGTCGCCATCACGCAGGAACGCAATTGGTCCGCCGTCGAACGCTTCCGGCGCGATGTGACCCACGCAAAAGCCGGTCGTTCCGCCGGAGAACCGGCCATCGGTAAGTAGCAGAACATCTTTGCCGAGTCCGGCGCCTTTGATGGCGCCGGTCATGGCGAGCATTTCGCGCATTCCGGGACCGCCCTTGGGACCTTCGTACCGGATCACCACGGCATCACCCTTGGCGATGGTGCCGTCCTCCAGAGCGTCCAGCGCGGCCCGCTCGCCGTCGAAAACCCTTGCGGTGCCTTCGAATACGTCGGATTCCAAACCGGCCGTCTTGACCACCGCGCCGTCGGGCGCCAGCGATCCGCGCAGTATCGTGATACCCCCGGTCGGATGCAGCGGGTTGTCCAGCGCTCGCAGCACTTTGCCGTCCGGATCCGGCGGGGCAATGGCGGCCAGATTCTCGGCCACGGTCGCGCCGGTCACCGTCAGGCAATCACCGTGCAGCAGACCGGCATCCAACAGTGCTTTCATCACGACCGGCACGCCGCCGATGTGGTCGACGTGGGACATCACATGGCGGCCAAACGGTTTGACGTCCGCCAGATGCGGAACCCGCGACCCGATCCGGCTGAAGTCCTCGAGCGACAGTTCGACGTCGGCCTCGTGGGCGATGGCCAGCAGGTGCAGCACCGCGTTGGTCGAGCCGCCGAACGCCATCACCACCGCGATCGCGTTCTCGAACGCTTCCCTGGTGAGGATGTCGCGGGCGGTGATGCCGCGCCGCAGCAGCTCGATGACGGCCTGACCGCTGCGGCGCGCGAACCCGTCGCGGCGCCGGTCGGTGGCCGGCGGCGCAGCGCTGCCCGGCAACGACATCCCCAATGCCTCGGCGGCACAGGCCATGGTGTTGGCGGTATACATGCCGCCGCAGGCCCCCTCGCCGGGACAGATCGCCCGCTCGATGGCGTCGACATCCGCACGGGGCATCAATCCACGGGCGCACGCGCCGACCGCCTCGAACGCATCGATGATGGTGACCTCGCGCTCGGTGCCGTCGGAAAGCTTGGCGATGCCCGGCAGGATGGAGCCGGCGTAAAGGAAAACCGACGCCAGGTTCAGCCGTGCCGCGGCCATCATCATCCCGGGTAGCGACTTGTCGCACCCGGCCAACAGCACCGAACCGTCCAGCCGCTCGGCCTGCATGACCGTTTCCACGCTGTCCGCGATCAGCTCCCGTGACGGCAGCGAGAAATGCATCCCCTCGTGACCCATCGAGATGCCGTCGGAAACCGAGATCGTGCCGAATTCGAGCGGATAGCCGCCGGCCGAGAACACCCCCTCCTTGACCGCTTTGGCCAATCGGTCCAGCGAGAGATTGCACGGCGTGATTTCGTTCCATGACGAGGCGACCCCGATCTGCGGCTTGGCGAAGTCCTCGTCGTCCATGCCGACCGCGCGCAACATGCCACGGGCGGCGGCTTTCTCCAGACCGTCGGTGACGTCACGGCTGCGGGGTTTAATGTCAGGGGTCATCGTCCAAGTATGCGTGGCGCGGTCGCGGCCGAAATCCCGGGTTATACCCCGTTGGGGTATAGAGTATGCTGAAGCATAACGGGCGTGCCCGGCCGAGAGAGGCGAGATGACCGAGATGACAGAGATTTCGAAGCCGCACGGATACACGCAGCAGAAGGACAACTACGCCAAGCGGATGCGGCGCATCGAGGGTCAGGTGCGCGGCATCGCGCGGATGATCGACGAGGACAAGTACTGCATCGACGTGCTCACCCAGATCAGCGCCGTCAACAGTGCCCTGCGGTCGGTCGCGCTGAATTTGCTGGACGAGCACCTGAGCCATTGCGTCACCCGCGCCGTGGCGGATGGCGGCAGCGAAGCCGACGACAAGATTGCCGAGGCCTCGGCCGCCATCGCGCGTCTCGTTCGTTCCTGATCGCTGAGGTTGTCCTGAGCTTGTTGAAGGTGTGGTGAAACGCGCCCTTAGCTAAAACCCGTCGCCGCGGTGCGTACGGTTAGGGCAGCGTGATCGTGTCGGGGACCGTAGGGTTGCCGTGCCGAACCCGCATCGACACCATGATTGCCGAAACCGAAACCGCCAGCGCTGCCGCACGAACGTGGACGCCACGGATCGCCGCGCAGCTCGCCGTGCTGGCCGCGGCGGCTTTCATCTATGTCACCGCCGAAATCCTGCCGGTGGGCGCGCTGTCGGCGATCGCCCGGAATCTGAACGTCAGCATCGCCCTGGTTGGCACCCTGCTTTCCTGGTATGCCCTGGTTGCGGCGCTGACGACGTTTCCGTTGGTGCGGTGGACGGCGCACTGGCCGCGCCGGCGGGCGCTGGTGGTCAGTCTGGTCTGCCTGACGACCTCGCAGGTCATCTCGGCGCTGGCGCCCAACTTCGCCGTGCTGGCTGCCGGGCGCGCGGTCTGTGCGGTGACCCACGGGCTGATGTGGTCGGTGATCGCCCCGATCGCGACCCGGCTGGTGCCGGCCAGCCATGCCGGACGTGCCACCACGGCGATTTACGCGGGAACCAGCCTGGCGCTGGTGGTGGGCAGCCCGCTGACGGCGTTCTTGAGCCTGATGTGGGGCTGGCGGCTCGCGGTGGTCTGTGTCACCGTTGCGGCGGCCATCGCCACCGTGGCCGCGCGGGTGTTGTTGCCGCAGATGGAGCTCAGCGCCGATCAGCTCAAACACGTGGGTCCCCGGGCGCGCCACCACCGCAATCGGCCGCTGATCATCATCAGCCTGATCACCATGGTCGGCGTCACCGGCCATGTCGTCTCCTACACGTTCATCGTGGTGGTCATCCGCGAAGTCGTCGGTGTGCACGGACCGAACCTGGCCTGGCTGCTGGCCGCGTACGGTGTCGCCGGAGTGATCGCGGTGCCGCTGGTGGCGCGGCCGCTGGACCACCGGCCCAGGGGCACCGTCCTGTTCTGTATCGCCGGTTTGACGGCCGCGTTCGTCCTGCTGACCGCGCTGGCGTTCGGCGGCCGGCACACCGTGGCTACGGCGTTGATCGGGACGGCTGCGATTGTGTTGTGGGGTGCCATGGCCACCGCCGTGTCGCCGATATTGCAATCAGTGGCGATGCGCAACGGCGCCGACGACCCCGACGGGGCGTCTGGCCTCTACGTGACGGCGTTTCAAGTGGGCATCATGGCCGGCTCGCTGGCGGGTGGGCTGCTGTATGAGCGCAGCGTGGCGATGATGCTGGCTGCTTCGGCGGGCCTGATGGGTATCGCATTGCTGGCCATGGCGGCTTACCGGCACGTCGTCGATGTTCCCGGCACTCCCGGCTCAACGTCACGCGAAGACTAAAGCGGCAGGTCAGCGCCCTAAATTGCAGCGCCAACGCTGCGCTATGCGACACTGGGTCACGAAAGTGGCAGGAGTATCGATATGTCGCGTTCGACGAGGGTCTGCACGATGGGGCGCCTTCTCGCCGCCCTGAGCACAGCCGGAATCGCTTCCGTGTTGGTGGTGGGTGCCGGCACTGCCGTGGCGGACCCGGACGACCAGCAACCCGGCGATCCAGGGGTGCCTGGAGCCGTAGCGGCACCCGGCGACTCGCCCGCGCCGCAGGCGCCACCACCTGTGGCTGACCCGTTGGCCGTGCCGCCGCCGTCCGACCCGGGGTTGCCGCCGTTGGCCATACCGGCGGCAGTCGGCCCGGTTGCCGGGCAGGATTCCACACCGTTCACCGGCGCGCCCCCATTCCACCCGCCGACGTTCAACCCGACCAATGGCTCGATGGTCGGTGTGGGCAAGCCGATCATCATCAACTTCGCGGTGCCGATCGCCGACCAGGCGATGGCCGAAAGGGCCATTCACATTTCGTCGATCCCGCCGGTGCCGGGCAAGTTCTACTGGATGAGCTCGACCCAGGTGCGCTGGCGTCCGCTTGACTTCTGGCCGGCCAACACCGTGGTGAACATCGACGCGGCCGGCACCAAGTCGAGCTTCCGGACCGGTGAATCGCTGGTGGCCACGGCCGACGACGCCACGCATCAGATGACGATTACCCGCAACGGCGTTGTGGTGCAGACCTTCCCGATGTCCATGGGTATGGCGGCGGGCCACCACCAGACCCCGAACGGTACCTATTACGTTCTCGAGAAGATGCCTTCGGTGGTGATGGATTCCTCGACGTATGGGGTTCCGGTCAACTCGTCGTGGGGTTACAAGGTGACGGTGGACCTAGCCGTCCGGATCGACAACAGCGGCAACTTCGTGCACAGCGCACCGTGGTCGGTGGGCGATCAGGGCAAGCGCGATGTCAGCCACGGCTGCATCAACCTCAGCCCCACCAACGCGAAGTGGTTCTTCGATAACTTCGGCAGCGGTGACCCCGTGGTGGTGAAGAACTCCGTCGGTTCTTACACCCAGAACGACGGCGCGCAAGACTGGCAGATGTAGGGCAGCATCCGGCCTCGCGAGGCCCTTGGATGTTGCCGTACCAAAATCACGCGATTCATAGCTGAGCGGGACCGGGCAGGTCAGAGGGGTTCATTTCGGCTCCAAGCGGCCCTGCCCTGGTCGTCGAAGGGTAGCTGGCCGTCAAGCTATGCGACACTAGGTCGAGACTGTGACTGAAGGGATGCATATGTCGCGCTGGACGAGGGCCTGGACTAGAAGGGGCCTGTTCGCCTCTGTAAGCTCGGCCGGTTTCGCCGCGTTGCTGGTGTTTGGCACCGGCACCGCCCTGGCGGATCCGGACCCGACGCCCGGCGATCCGGGCACGGTCGCCGCGCCCCAAAACGGGGGAGACCAGCCCGCACCGGCCGCCGTGCCGGCCCCCGACCCGCTGGCGATACCGACCTTCGCCGGCCCGGCCGATGGGCAGAACCCCACGCCGTTCACCGGGGTGGCCCCGTTCGGCCCGCCGACATTTGTCCCTGCCAACGGCGCTACGGTGGGGGTGGCCCAGCCGATCATCATCAACTTCCCCGCGCGGGTTGACGACGCCGGCGCGGCGATAAACGCCGTTCACGTTTCGTCGGTCCCGCCGGTCCCGGGCAAGTTCTACTGGATGACCCCGACACAGCTGCGCTGGCGGCCGTTGAGCTTCTGGCCCCCCCACACCGCGGTGACCGTCGACGCCGGCGGTACCGTGTCCAGCTTCCAGACCGGCGACACGCTAATCGCCACGGCGGACGATGCCACCCACCAGCTGATCATCACTCGCAACGGCACCGTGGAGAAGACCATCCCGATGTCCATGGGTATGTCGTCCGGCAACCACCAGACCGCGAACGGCACCTATTACGTTCTCGAGAAATTGCCGACGGTGGTGATGGATTCCTCCACCTACGGCGTCCCGGTCAACTCCGCGTATGGCTACAAGGTGACGGTCGACCTGGCCGTCCGCTTCGACAACAGCGGCAACTTCGTGCACAGCGCGCCGTGGTCGGTGGACGACCAGGGCAAGCGGGATGTCAGCCACGGCTGTATCAACATCAGTCCCACCAACGCCAGGTGGTTCTTCGACAACTTCGGTCCGGGCGATCCCATCATCGTGAAGAACTCCGTCGGCACCTACACCAGGAACGACGGCTCCAACGACTGGATGAGCTAAGAGGCCGCGAGCCAGCACACGAAAGGCGCCCACCGTGACGGTGGGCGCCTTTGCGTGTTCCGGCCCAGCATGTGATTATGTATAGCGTCATACATGAGGCTGCGGGTTGAGGAGCGGCGATGCGAAGCCCACGCGAGCGGATGGTGGTGTCCGCCGCGTTACTGATCCGGGAGCGGGGTGCGCACGCCACCGCGATCTCGGACGTTCTTGAGCACAGTGGCGCGCCGCGCGGATCGGCCTATCACTACTTCCCGGGCGGGCGTACGCAATTGCTCTGCGAGGCGGTGGACTTCGCCGGCGAGCACGTCGCCGCCATCATCGGCGAGGCCACGGGCAGCCTCGAGCTGTGGGACACCTTGATCGAGAAATACCGCAGGCAGCTGCTCGACAGTGATTTCCGCGCCGGCTGTCCGGTGGTGGCGGTCTCGGTCGAGGCGGGCGACGACGAGGACCGCGAGCGGATGGCCCCGGTGGTCGAACGCGCCGCGGCGGCATTCGACCGTTGGTCCGACCTGATCGCCCAGCGTCTCATCGCCGACGGCATAGCGCCGGACCGTGCCCACGAATCCGCGGTGCTGGCAACCTCGGCGCTCGAGGGAGCGATCCTGCTGGCCCGGGTCCGGCGCGACCTGACGCCCCTGGATCTCGTTCACCGTCAGTTGCATCGGCTGCTACTGACTGAGTTGCCCGAAAGGAACCCCCGATGACCACCACCGACTGGCAGCCCACGGCATGCATCCTGTGCGAATGCAACTGCGGCATCGTCGTCCAAGTCGAAGATCGCAAACTGGCCCGCATTCGTGGCGACAAGGAACACCCGGGGACGCAGGGTTACACCTGCAACAAGGCGTTGCGGCTGGACCACTATCAGAACAACCGCGCGCGGCTGAGCTCGCCGATGCGCCGGCGCGCCGATGGCACCTACGAGGAGATCGACTGGGACACCGCGATTGTCGAGATTGCCGAGGGATTCAAGCGCATCCGGGACATTTACGGCGGGGACAAGATCTTCTACTACGGCGGCGGCGGGCAGGGCAATCATCTGGGCGGAGCGTATAGCGGCGCATTCCTGCGGGCCCTGGGGGCGCGCTACCGGTCGAATGCGCTGGCGCAGGAGAAAACCGGCGAGGCGTGGGTCGATGCACAACTGTATGGCGGTCACACGCGAGGCGAGTTCGAGCACGCCGAGGTGTCGGTCTTCATTGGCAAGAACCCGTGGATGTCGCAGAGCTTCCCCCGAGCGCGGGTGGTGCTGAACGAGATCGCCAAAGACCCGGCCCGGTCCATGATCGTGATCGACCCGGTAGTCACCGACACCGCGAAGATGGCCGACTTCCACCTGCGGGTGCGGCCGGGTACCGACGCCTGGTGCCTGGCCGCCCTGGCGGCCGTACTGGTTCAGGAAAACCTTTGTGACGAACAGTTTCTCGCGGAGCATGTGCGCGGCGCGGAGACCGTTCGGACCGCGTTGCGCGAGGTTTCGATCGGCGACTACGCGCTTCGCTGCGGGGTGGACGAGGAGCTGTTGCGCGCCGCCGCGCGGCGCATGGGCACCGCCGCCAGCGCGGCGGTGTTCGAGGACCTCGGCATTCAGCAGGCGCCGAATAGCACGCTGTGCTCCTATCTGAACAAGCTGCTGTGGATCCTGACCGGCAATTTCGCGAAAAAGGGCGGCCAGCACCTACATTCGTCCCTCAATCCGCTGTTCAGCACGGTCTCCGGCCGCTCACCCGTCACCGGCGCGCCCATCATCGCCGGGCTGGTGCCGGCCAACGCCGTGCCCGAAGAGATCCTCACCGACCACCCGGACCGATTCCGGGCGATGATCGTCGAAAGCGGCAATCCCGCTCACTCGCTGGCCAACTCGGCTGCCTGCCGGAAAGCGTTTCAAGCACTGGAACTGATGGTGGTCGTCGACGTCGCGATGACCGAAACCGCCAGGCTTGCCCACTATGTGCTTCCGGCGGCCTCGCAGTACGAGAAGCCGGAAGCCACGTTCTTCAATTTCGAGTTCCCGCGCAACGGCTTTCAGTTGCGCCGGCCGCTGCTGGAACCATTGCCGGGAACCTTGCCCGAGCCGGAGATCTGGGCCCGGCTGGTGCGGGCCCTTGGCATCGTCGAGGACGAGGACCTGCGAGGGCTGCACGATGCCGCTCAACAGGGCCGTAAGGAATACGCCGAGGCATTGCTCGGGGCTATGGCCAGCAACCCGACCGTCAAGAGACTGCTCCCGTACGTGCTCTATGAAACCCTGGGTCCGACGCTGCCGGACGGGTTGGCCGGGGCGGCCGCCCTGTTCGGGCTCGCGCAGAAGACCGCGATGACCTATCCCGACGCCGTCCGGCGAGCCGGTCACGCCGACGGCAACGCGCTGTTCGACGCGATCCTCAACAGCCCCTCCGGAATCACGTTCACCGTGCACAACTATGAGGACGACTTCGCTCTGATGGGCCACGCCGACCGCAAGATCGCGTTGGAAATTCCCGAGATGCTGGACGACCTGAGAGCGCTCGCGGCCGCCCCACCCCGGCTGACCACGCCGGAGTTGCCGATCGTGCTGTCAGTCGGCGAGCGGCGCGCCTACACCGCCAACGACATCTTCCGCGACCCGTCCTGGCGCAAACGCGACGTCGACGGCGCGCTGCGCGTCAGCGTCGAAGACGCCCAGGCCCTCGGACTTGCCGATGGATGCCGGGCGCGGATCACCACCGCGGCCGGCAGCGCCGAGGCGACCGTCGAAGTCACCGAGACAATGCTTCCCGGACATGCCTCGCTGCCCAACGGCTTTGGGCTCGACTACGTCGACGACGATGGGCGCGCCGTCGTTCCCGGCGTCGCCCCGAACACGCTCACTTCCACGGAATGGCGCGACGCCTACGCGGGCACTCCGTGGCACAAGCACGTACCCGCGCGTATCGAACTTCGCGCCGGTTAGCCTCGATTCCCGGTGCGGTAATTGAGTTGAGGTTTTTCGGCTGATTCGGGGTCATCGGGGTGGAAAGGTGAATTGGAGGGTTCGGTTGTTCCACCACGGGATGGGGGTCTTGAGGTCGGCGTAGCCGGCGTCGATGAGCTGGGGGTGGTGGGCGCGGAGGTTGAGTGCGCAGGTGACGCCGTGGTCGGTGATGTGCAGGGTGCCGTTGTCGTCGAGGAAGTGGCGCCAGATGGTGTCGGGGGTGGCTGTTTCGTAGCGGGTGAGGTTGCGGGCGAACTGCCGGTAGAGGTTGCCGGCGACGACGGTGAGGGTGGTGTCGAGGTCGACGTTGAGCGGCACGCCACTGGAGAGTGCGTCGAGGTGGAAGCCGCTGATGTAGGCGTCGAGTTCGTTTTCGATGTTCATGCGTTCGGCGTAGCGGGCGAACAGGTTCTTGGCGGGGGTGGTGAGGTCGTTGGTGATGAGCAGGGTGGGTTGGTCGTGGCCGATGTTGCGCACGGCGATCTGGCGGACCTTGGTGTCGACGTCTTTGAGTTTGATCATGTCTTCGTGCAGTTGCGGGCGGCGGTAGCGGCCGCGGCGGGTGATGGTGGCGGTCTTCCATCGGCTGGCGGGAAGTGCTGCGAGGCGGGCGATTTCGGTGCTGCCGCGTTGGCGCAGGGTGAGCCAGCCGATGCCGCGCCCGGTCAGTTCGTTGAGCACGGTGTAGGTGGTCAGCTGGGAGTCGAACACCAGCAGTCCGGGGTCTTCGCCGGTGGCGGCGTGCCAGTAGTCGGCGAAGGCGAGGATCTCGCGGGCTTGTTCGGTCTTGGTGATCTCGGCGTTGGCGTAGACCATTTCGGTGCTGGTGTGGTCTTGGGCGAAGAAGGTGAGCACGGCGCGGGTGCGCTGGGATCGGCGCGGCACGTAGTGCTTCTCTAGCACGGTGTCGGCGCCGTGGTGGCGGATGGCGTGGAAGTCGAGGTTGAATCCTTCGGCACCGCTGGCCATTCCGAGTCCACGCAGAACCTTGACCAGGCCGGTGAGCAGTTTGGTGTTGGATTCGCGGCGGACCCGGTAGGAGTAGGAGCCGGCGTGGGTGGCCTTGGGCAGCGCGGTCAACCCGAGCGCGTGTGCCAGCCCGGCGTCGTCGGTGAGCCCGTCGATGTGGTGGGCGCGGTGGCGGCGCGCGCATTTGGCCAACAGCAGCGTGCCGATCGACTGCCAGGCGGTGATCGCGGCAGTGGACGGGTATCCGGCCTGCTCGACAAGGCCGTGCAGGTCCAGTTCGACCATGGCCGGGAACAACAGCAGCAGCCCGGCGTGGCCGCAGCCGATTGTCGCACCGGCCGGCCAGCTCGGCTGCGCGGCGGCCTTGACCGGATCCAGTTTCGCTGGGCCGGCGCGGCGAGTCTCGTCGCGGCGGTCCAGCCGGGGAAGTCCCGCCTCGTCGAGGATCTGCCACACCGTCTGCGCCGAGATCGGGGTGCCCGCCTCGGCCAGCGCGGCGGCGATCTCGCCGATGCTGTGCCCACCCGCGCGCAGCGCGAGCACCTTCTCCCGCAGCGCGCTCGTGGCCTTGCGCGGCCCCTTCGGGCCCGGCTTGGCCTCAGCGAACAGGGCGAGCTTTCCGGTGCGCAGCAGGGTCGCCATCTGATGCACCGAGGCGGTGGAGTAACCGAACCGGTCGGCGATCTCCGCGGCGGGGAGCTCCTCGACGAAGTAGGCGCGCAGCGCCTCGTAGCGGCGCTGTCCGCCGCCGCCGGGCCGGGTGAAGTACTCCGCCCCTGACCTCAACTGGTTTCCCGGAACGACATGCATTTATGGTAGATCTGTATTACCTTTTCGGCGGAGCGCCACGCCGGTGGGTACTTGTGGGCGAGCATGAATTACACGAATGCAAGTAGATACGGCAAGCACCCGGTGTCCGAATACGATGTCCGCAGATTGGCGCCCCTTGTTCCAGTAAACTAATTGAGGTATGCCGCCTGGCCAAGCCGCCTACCAGCGGCAATGCAGGAATCTGCTCCCGATCAGCTCCGTAGGAGTGGAGCTAACCCGCTCCCGTGAATCGAGGTTAGTGGCGATCGCGAGCGCGGCGGAGCCGGACGAGCAGCTGTTAGTCGTCCCGCGGGCATCATTAAAGCTATTTGAGAATGGTTGGGAAGCAGTCGATGTGAGTGGGTTTGGTGGCGTAATATGTTGGCTGACAGCGAGTTTCATGCCACAGCGGCGGCTGTGATTTCGTCCCAGACCGCGAAGCGGTTGGTCATCTCAATTCGCCAACGCGGTGCACTCATCAGATGACGACGGGTCCGAAAGTGCCGCTAGATATGGCTAAACGCAAACAGGAACCGTTGAGGCTGCCCAGGCGAGGCGAAGCGTTTCATCACCCGTTCCCGGATCCTGGTCGACTCATGAGAGTTCTCAGCTCGATTATTGAGGTATTTCGAGCGGCGATGAGTCACCGACGGCAAAAGCTGGCGGTGCGCGGGCTGGTAGCTGGCCAGCTTGTCGGTGACCATTACCCGCGGCAGTACCGCAGGCCCTTGAGCAGCTTACGGAATAACCGCTTGGCCGCCACTGCGTTACGGCGCGACTGCACGAGGATGTCGAGCACGTCGCCGTGCTGGTCGACCGCGCGCCACAGGTAATGAGTGGTGCCGTTGATCTTCACGAAAACGTCGTCGAGGTGCCATTTGTCGCCGGGGCGGGGTTGCCGACGACGTAACTGGGCGGCGTAAGTAAAACCGGAAGTTTGGAAGGAACTCTTATGGCGCAGACCTTGGAACGGGCCGTCGAGGCCAAGTGAGATTGTCGACGCCTTGAAATCCTACGGCGCCACTCAAGGTCGACGTCGCCGCGGTAGCGCAGGTCTCCGACCGCGCGGTGCGCGGGTGGCGCACCAGCGACATCCGCCCCGACCGGTACGACCGGCTCGCGCAGCTTCGCGACCTCGTCCTTGTGCTCTCAGACTCGCTCACACCGCGAGGCGTCGGCCAGTGGCTGCACGCCAAGACCGCCTCCTCGATGGCAAGCGCCCATCCGACCTGCTCGCCGAGGACCGCTACGAGGAGGTTCATAGCGCAGCCGCAGCCTTCGTCGACGGCTCCTACGTGTGAGCCTTGACGGTGCCACGGAGTCGCTGCCGGCCGATGCGCTTACTGATTATCGTCGGGCTCACTCCGACCCCTATCCCGGTGGTGTTCGAAGCCTTTACCACACAAGGCGTTTCGTCACGTGATGACTGCATGTGGCCCGCGATTGGATAATCGTCATTATCCATGAAGAACGTCGCCATTTTCATCTGATGAATCACCCCCACCCGAGTCTGCGGTTCGGCGCACCCTGGTCATCACGGCTCCATAATTGTTGCTTGGCAACGTAATTGAGTGATGCGGGCGGATGGGCGATGGTGGTGATCCCGGTTAGTGGGCTCGACATGGCGCAATCGGTGTTCTCCGGTTGATGGATCTACCAGCATGGATGTGGTAATGATTCATTGGATGATTCATTGAATCATCCAATGAGACAGGTTGGGAGGCTGAATTGCCCGTCGACAAGAGCGGTCGCGTGTTCCTGGTGGGCTCGGTCCCGCTGCTGCATCCCGAGGTCCAAACCGTCGAGGAAATGCTTGACGGTTGGCGCAACCAGCAACTGTGCCGCAACCTCGACCACGACACCATCGACGGCCGCATCGGCCTGGTCAGCCGCTTCATCGCGCACACCAACGAGTACCCCTGGTCGTGGACACCGGCCATCGTCGAGGAATTCTTCGCCGACCTGCGCGGCATTAAGGGCCGGCGGCAATCGACCGTGCGCAGGTACCAGAACGGGTTGCGATTGTTCTGCTCCTACATCGCCGATCCCGACTACGGCTGGGACCGAGTATGCGAGCAACGCTTCGGCACGCACCCGGCTCAGGTGTTTTTCGCCTGGAACACCGCCACCCACGTCCAGGACAACGAACAAGATCCCGAGAAGCGCCCTTTCACCAAACAGGAGCTGCAGGACTTCTTCGACCACGCCGACGATCAGGTCACCGTAATCGCCAATACGAAGAAGAAGGGCTGGCTGCCGGCCTACCGGGACGTCGTAATGTTCAAGCTCGCCTACTCCTACGGATTACGGTTCAACGAGCTGCGGCACCTGCAGACCGTCGACTTCTCCCGCAACCCGCACGCCCCGGAGTTCGGTCGCCACGGCGTGGTGAAAATCCGGTACGGCAAGGCCAAAAAGGGCTCCCCGCCCAAGCGGCGCACCGTGCTGACGGTGTTCGACTGGACACCCGAGATCATCAGCGACTGGCTCACCCACGGCCAGCCCTACCTCGACGACGGCATCGACCTGTTCCCCAGCGAGCGCGGCGCCCTGGTCGCCGAACGAACCCTGCTGCGCAGGTTCCGGCGATACTGCAACGACCTCGAACTCTCCGCCGGCCTGGATCTGCACTCCTTTCGACGGTCCTACATCACGCACCTCATCGAAGACGGCTGGGACGCCAAGTTCGTCCAAGACCAGGCCGGCCACGACTACGCCAGCACCACCTCGCTCTACACCGGCGTCTCGAGTGACTTCCGCACCCGAACCCTGCGCCGCGTCCTGGACCAGACCATCAAGGACGCCCTCTCCTTCGGCGAGGAGACCTCGTGAAACGCGAAGTCGACTACACCTGGCGCCTCGCCGAGCTGATGGCCGCCCACGGCATGCACAACAGCACCGACCTCATCCCCCGACTCGCCGAACGCGGAATACAACTGTCCCGACCCCAGGTCTATCGCATCGTGCACCAACGCCCCGAACGCGTCGCCCTGCAGCTGATGGCCGCCCTCTGCGACATCCTCGGCTGCGGCGTGGAAGACCTTCTCACCGTCACCGCCACCGACGCCCGCAAGAAGAAGACCGCCTCCGGCACCGGCCCACCACCCAACGTCGTCGAACTCAACAAATCCGTCCGGCCCCGACGTGCACGCATCATCACCGATGACAACGATTAACCCCGTACCCCGCTCCACCGCCCGGGGACGACCACGCGTCACCACCGGCGCTATCGAATGCAGCCGGTGCCACCGGATGGCCAACAAGCTGCGCGTCTACTGGCCGGGAGACCAGCTCTGCAACAGCTGCTTCTACACCGCGATGCGCACCCACGGACTCTGCCCGAACTGCGGACACGACGGAGTTCTGCCCGGCCGGCGAAACCACATCGACCCGCGCCCGGTATGCCTGACCTGTGCCGGCATCCCCGGTGAGTTCACCTGCACCAACTGCCATCACGAAGGCGAGATCTACCGCCGCGGCCAGTGCGCCCGCTGCGCCCTGCGCGACGATCTCTGCAAGATTCTCCTTCACCATCCCGCCGACCCCACTGCCATGCAGACTCTGATCGAAGTGCTCTGCGCCGTCGACCGACCCGAAAGCATCCTGACCTGGAAACGCAACATCGCGGTGCTGAAGCTGCTCGGCGGAATCACCTCCGGCGCAATACCACTGACCCACGACGGACTGACCGCAGCAGGCCGCGGCAAACACATCAGCCACCTGCGCAGTTTGCTGCAACACCACGGACTGCTACCACAACGCGATGAACACCTAGCCCGCTTCGAAATCTGGCTGGCCGCCAAACTCGACGCCATCGACTCCTCCACGATTCGGACCCCGGTCGAACAGTTCGCCACCTGGCACCACCTACGACGCCTGCGCAGCGAGTCCACACCAGGCCAATCCTCCGACGGCCCAAAACGTTCCGCCAAACAAGAGATCACCGAGACCATCAAGTTCCTCACCTGGCTCGAACAAACTCACCGGCGCACCGTCACCGACTGCACACAACAGGACGTCGACGAATACCTCACATCAGGACCCACCACCCGACACCTGATCCGAACATTCTTCATCTGGGCCAAAAAGAGCAAGCTCAACACCGCGGTCCACATCGGCTTCAGACAGGCGAAAACAACCCCAACGATCACCCAGGACCAACGCCTGGCCTGGCTCAAGGAACTGCTCACCGGCGACTCCGAAAGCCTGCCCTACCGAGTCGCTGGCGTCCTGCTGTTGCTCTACGCCCAGCCGCTGACCAAGATCGCCGCCCTGCAATCCACCGCGATATCTCAAGCCGCCGGAGAGACCCATATTGCGCTGGGCAAGGACCCCATACCCGTTCCCGAGCCTTTCGCCTCTCAATTCAACTACCACCTTCGCCATCGCCCCAACCTTCGCACGACGGGCGGAGCCATCGGCACGCTCTGGCTCTTCACCAGCAGCCGACCAGGGTGCCACATTGATCCGCAGGTCATCATGCAGCGGCTACGGGCGCTCGGCATCAACCTGCAAGGAGCACGCAACACCGCCCTACAGACACTCGTCTCCGAAATCCCCGCTCCCCTCGTCGCTGAAATGCTTGGCTACAGCGACCAAGTCACCCAAAAGCATGCCAACGAAGCTGGCATCACCTGGGCGAACTACGTCCAGCGCTAAATCCACAACTTGGCAATTTGCATCCGCCATCCTGCTAGATCTGGGCCGGCAGCTCTCATCAAAAGAAAACGGCGGATTCGAATACGGAGGGCTACCAGTAAAGCTCCGCGCATATCTGATGAATCACGGGCTGCGATCCAGTGTCCGCTCCCGGCATTCTGACTTTGTTCCTCAAAACCGGTGGTGGTAAACGGTTTCAGTTCTGCGAGGCGGCCCGAACTCATCTAATCCCCATCGGCCCTCGTCGGTGCCATTCCTAGTCGCCTTGCGGTGATACACAGATACGGGCTACAGTTATTGCTGTATCAGCTCTCGACGAGCAGTGGGGTGAGTGATTCTGCTCGGGCTGGGTGGGACATGACCGAGGGAGGTTAGGTGTGATGGCGATTTTTCACATTGCGTATCACAGGTATCGGCAGGAGCCGTCGCAGGAACAGTTCGAGGAGTTCGCGGGGATGCTCAACGCTTACTTCGCCGCCGCCCCGCATATAGAGGATGGAGCCGCCGGCCGCTACGCGGGGCCCGCTGAGGATGGATTCCATGATGCGGCGTGGGTGAAATTCAACAGCATCGACGACTATGCGGTGCATATGCGCTCCCCGCACGGCGAGGACGAGGCCTCCCACCTCAGGGAAATGGTGGCGCGGGTGCGGTCGTTCGACATCATCACCCCAGATGAATCTGCGGATACTGCGGAGAAGGTCATCGGGCTCTACAAGGAGCGGTGGGAGTTGTTTCCCGATGTGGCCAAGGTGCTGCGTGAGGACGTCGACGCGCATTTCCCGTACCTGTAAATCGCCTGCACTGCAGGAGAAGTGGAGTAGTTGATGTTTCTGCGTGGTCAGATCGGGCCGTGCCCCCAGTGGTTGGCCGAACTGGATGTCAGCACGGAAGTGGCGGCGATCGAGGAGAACTGGATCAGGCCCGGAAAGATGTTGTCGTGGCACAACATCACTGACGGGTTTCCGATCATCGGCCCGAAGCTGCTGGGCGTGGGTGAGGAACAGGGTCTGACACTGTGGTTCTACACGTTCCCCAATTTCGAACTGTTCAAAGAGTGGGCGCTAGGTGCTCCCGAACACGTCGCCATCCATAGCAGGCTGCTCGAAGCGATGCAGTCGCACGTCGGCGCTGGCGAACATGTGGATCCAAACGCGATGTTGCCGAGCTATTCCTTTCATGCCACCGATGCGCCTCGTGAGCAGATCCCGGCGATGCGGGCCGAACTGCGTGAGCTGTACCGGCGGATCGAGGCCACCGATTGGGTGGGCGTGCCGTCGGGTGCCATTCAGCTGATGATGCTCGGCGACCATGGCTGACCCACAATATCTTTCACTTAAGCACCTGAGGTGAATATGCCCACCAGGACAACTCACCCGCGGGCGACGGCATCCGATGGCCCGGTGGCCGTCGGCGATGACTTGGTGCAGGCAGCTTTGCGTGCCGCCCGTGCCCTGGGCACGGACGTCGCGGATGTACCGGTGATCGCGATCGCTCGCGAGGCGGGGATCTCGCGGTCGACCCTGATTCGCCGACTGGGCGGTACCAGGGCGGCGTTGGACGCCGCGGTCCGTGCGGCCGGGGTGGATCCGGGCGGGCAAGCTCCGGTACGCACCCGTGCTCTGGACGCCGCCGCGGCACTAATCGACGCCCAGGGCCTGGCGGCGGCGACCCTGGAAGCCATCGCGGTTCAGACACAGTGCTCGGTACACAGCCTGTATGCGGTGTTCGGGGGGCGCGACGAGTTGCTGCGGGCGCTGTTCGAGCGGCACAGCCCGTTGCTGCAGATCGAGGATTTCTTCGACAGCGACCACGGCGACCTGGCGGCCACGGTGCGGAGTCTGTACGGCATGATCGCCCACACCCTGGCCACTGAACCCCGGGTGGCGCCGGCATTGTTGGCCGAGGCGTTGGCCCGCCCAGATAGTCCCGCAATTCAGAACCTGTTGGGCCACAATGCGCCTCGGTTGCTGGCCAGCATCGGCGCCTGGCTCACCGCAGAAATTCGAGCAGGCCATATCCGGGATGCGCCGTTGGTTGTGCTGCTGCAGTTGCTGATCGCCCCAGTGTCAATCCACATGCTCACGCGCCCGACCGTGGGCCGCATTCCGGGTATCGAACTGCCCGACCTCGATGCGGTTTGCGACATCTTCGCCGATGCGTTCCTGCGGGCAGTCGCTTTGCAACCACCGCCGCCCAAAACCACGACTAAGGCCAAGACGCGAAAGAAGGCAACAACGTGACCACGCCAGATCCGACCCGCAAGGCCCGCATCGTGTTGGGCACGGCATTTACCGGCGCTGGTATCGCTCACGTCGTCGAACACGAATGGTTCGAGAACCTGGTCCCCGAATCATTGACCAAGTGGCGCAAGCCGATCAGTGCCGTCACGGCCGTTATTCAGCTCGTCGGTGGGATCAGCATGTTCATCCCGCGACTGCGGTACTGGCCCGGTGGACCAACCTGGCGATGCTGGTGCCGACCTTGCCGGCTGCGGTCGCCCAGACCCGGCATCCCGACCAGATGCGGGCACTCGGTGTGGATCCCAAGCTGGTCGTCGCCCGGATCCCCGCGCAAATGCTGGTGGCTGCGGCGACATGGTGGGCCACCCGCCCGCCGGCCACCGAGCAGCATCAGATGCCGAACTGAAAATCGTATCGAGAGAAGGCGATTCGATGTGGGACTGGTTTGAGCACTATTGGAGTTCGGTCGGCCTGGGTGCCGCGATCGTCCTGATCCCGGTGTTGTTCTCCACCAACACGTTCCGTGCCGCAGGCCGTGGCTCCCGCTGGCGAGACCCGATGTGGCTGGCGTGGCTGATGGTGGTGGCCTACCTGCTGCACAACTTCGAGGAATACGGCATCGACGCAAAAGGCCGGGGGTTCCACTTCCCAGTCACTGCATGTGCGCAGTATGGTTTCGACTCCGTCGATGGTTGCCCACTGGCGCCGTCATTCTTCGTCGCGGTCAACATCCCGTTCATCTGGATCGCGCTGCCGATCGCCGCGCTGTGGTGTCGCCGCAACCCGGCCGTCGGCCTGACCGGGGTCGGGTTGCTTTTCACCAACGCATTGAGCCACATCGGCGGTTTGTTCACCCCGATGGGCTACTCGCCGGGAACACTCACCGCCGCAGCCATTTTCATACCGCTGTCGGTGTGGGTGTTCGCCACCTGCTTCGGAAGAAACAAGCTGCTGGCCTACCCTGTCCTTGCCGCCATCCTCCTCGCCTCGATCCTGGCCCAGGCGATTCTGCTGGCGCTACTGCTCGGACTATCACGCGGCAGCATCTCGCTCCCGGGCGCCATCGTCATCCAATCAGTAGACCCGGTGCTGCTGGTGCTGCTGCCGTGGTTGGCGGGCCGCAAATGGCCCTCACGACCAGCCGTCACCGCACCCGCGGCCGCTGCGGCATGACCACACCACGAAGGAGACACATGACCGGACACCGCCCACCCGCGATCCATATCGAGGGCTTGGTGAAGAAGTTCGGGGCGTTCACCGCCTTGGATGGGTTGAACCTCACTGTCACCGAAGGCGAGGTGCACGGGTTTCTCGGCCCCAACGGTGCTGGTAAGTCGACGACCATCCGGGTGCTGCTCGGCTTGCTGCGCCGCAACGCCGGCACGGTGTCGCTGTTGGGCGGGGATCCGTGGCGTGACGTTGTCGAGCTGCACCGCCGGCTGGCGTACGTGCCCGGCGATGTGGTGTTGTGGCCCAGCCTGTCCGGCGGGGAGGCCATCGACCTGCTCGGCAATCTACGCGGCGGCCTGAACGAGACCCGCCGCGCGGAGTTGGTCGAGCGGTTCGAACTCGACCCCACCAAACGTGGTCGCCAGTACTCCAAAGGCAATCGGCAAAAGGTTGCCATCGTGGCCGCGTTGTCCTCGGACGTGGACTTGCTGATCCTTGACGAACCGACCTCGGGGTTGGATCCGTTGATGGAGGCCGTCTTTCAGCAGGAAATCGCGAAGGAGAAAGCCCGCGGCCGTACCGTGCTGCTGTCGAGTCACATCATGAGTGAGGTCGAAGCGCTCGCTGATCGGGTCAGCATCATCCGCGCCGGCCGCGTGGTGCAGACAGGATCCCTCGACGAGCTGCGCGGTCAGACCGGCGCCACCATCACCGCCACCCTAGGCCGGCCGCCGCGGGATCTGCGGGAACTGCGCGGCATCCGCCATCCACGCCTGGACGGTAATCGATTCACCGCCGCCGTCGAGCATGGCCAGATCAACGCAGCGATGGCCGAACTTGTGCACTACGACATGACCGACCTGACCGTGACCCCGCCCTCGCTGGAGGACCTTTTCCTGCAGCAATACAACAGCGCGGGGCAGCCGTGAGCGCGGTCACCGGAGCTCGGACGCTGCTGCCGGTCACCGCCAAGACCAACGCCCGCAGTATCGCCCCCTGGATTGCTGGGGTCACCGCTTTGTCGGCGTCCTCGATACTGGCCTACCGGTTGGTGTTTCCCGACCTGGCCGACCGTCAACAACTCGCTGGTGCGCTCGGCGCCAACCCGGCGTTGTCGCTGATCTTCGGACCCGTCCACGACCTGCTCACCAATGACGGGTTCAACGCGTGGCGCTCCGGCGCTTTGGGCACGTTCTTCGCCGCGCTGATGGCCATCCTCACCGTCGTAGCGACCAGCCGCGCCGACGAAGACTCCGGGCAAGCCGAACTCCTCGCCTCCGGGGTGATGGCCGCCAGGCTCGGCTGGCTGTGGCCGTCGGTCTCGCCAGCCTCGCCTCTCTCGCGGTCGGCGTCGTGTCCTTTCTGGTGACCATCGTTGTCGGCGGCGCTGTCATACCCTCTCTGCTCCTGGCGGCGACCTTCACCGCGTCTGGGTTGATGTTCACCGGTGTCGCAGCCACCGCGGTGCAATTGGGCTCCGAGGCCCGCTCGGCCAACAGCATCGCCATCGCCGTCCTCGGGATCTGTTTCACCATGCGTGGATTCATCGACACCATCGACGCCTCCGGCTGGGCATCCTGGGCCACCCCATTCGGCTGGCTCGAACATGTCCGACCGGCCACTGACAACAACCCCTGGCCGCTGCTGCTGGCATTGGCGCTGGCGCTCGGTCTGATCGGTTTCGGGTTCGCGCTAGATGCCCGCCGCGACTACGGGTCCGGCATCATCGCATCTCACCCCGGACCTGCCCGCGGTGGATCAACCGCCAACGTCTGGGGGTTGGCAATACGACTCAATCGCGGCTCGCTGATCACCTGGCTGATCGCGTTCGCCGGGCTGGGAGTCATCTTCGGCTACCTGGCCACTTCGATCACCGACCTGCTCGGCGCCAACACCTCACTCAGTGATGTCCTGGCCGCCGGCAGGGCCAACACCTCAAACCTGACGTTTGCATTCCTGGTCACCTTGCTGCAGATGATCGGGCTGATCGCCGCCATCGCCGGCGTGCAGATCGTCAATCGGATCGTCGTCGAGGAGCACACCTTCCGGGTTGAACCCCTGCTCGCAGGGGCACTGCGGCGGCCGACCTACCTGGCCTCCAACCTCGTCATCGCCTACCTGACGCCCGCGGTCTGTCTGCTGGTGGCAGCCACCGTGATCGGCCTGGTCGCCGCCGCCTCCGGGATCGCCATCGGTGACGTGCTCGCCCAGGCGAGCGTGACCATTCCGGCGGTGTGGACGTTGATCGCCGTGGGCGCGGCTGCCGTCGGTGCCCGGCCCGCGGTGCGGTTGGCAGGCTGGTTGGCCATCATCGCCGCCTTCGGCCTGACCATCCTCGGGCCCACCTTCAAACTTCCTGGATGGGCACTATCAATCAGCCCGCTGCATCACGTGCCGAACATCACCGCATCCCCGAGTTGGACCGGCCTGGCCGTCGTCGGCGTGGTGTTCGCGCTGCTGACCGCCATCGCCTTCGCCGGGTTCCGGCACCGCGATATCGCTTAGCCGACTGTCCAGCAACAAAATTCGTCGTCGAGGAGGCCGCCTCATTCCTTCAAGGTTTTCGCGCTTACTTCACATCGATCTCGGATCTCGGAGGTCCCATGGGAAAGCTCCTGCAGAGGTGCAGCCTTTACCTGGTTACCGCGCTGGCGTTGGCGGCCGGCGTCTACACGCTCGTGCAATGGTCGTCAGTGCCTTTACTGTCGCACATGGTCGGTCTCTTCTTCGTCGGTATCGTCGCGCACGTGTGGGAGGAGAATCGCTTCCCCGGCGGATTCTCCGAAATGATCACCGAACACTTACGTTTCACTGCCAAGAGTAAGGACTTCGGCGAAGCGGTGACCATGACACTGATCCTGTTCGTCGTCGGCATACCCGTGCTCCTTCCGGACGTGGCATTCCTACAACTTGCGCCGATGTTCCTCGGCGTCCTGGAAGCCGTAATGCATACGGCCCTGATCCCCCTGCTCAAGCTGGGACGGCCGTACTCCCCCGGGCTGGTGACCGCCGTGCTGGTTCTACTACCGATCTCGCTTTACAGCATGATCCATGCGGTTAGCCAGCACCTGGTCCGTCGGCTGGACTGGCTGTGGGCACTGCTGTATATGGCGGTGGGTTTGATCCTGGCGCAGAGATTCGTCGTCAACGCAAGCGGCATGTCGTACCGCCAATTCCTACACAACGCTCGAGCCGCGATTTCGCCGCGTTAAGAGGGTGTGACCCCAAATAACTACTGATGAGTCCGAGATAAGCGCAATCCCAACAATCTGAGAGGTCCGAAATGAGGCTTGAGGGCAAGGTGGCATTGGTAACTGGCGCGACTGGAGGTATGGGGAGCGCGTCGGCCCGCCTGTTCGCCAGGGAAGGCGCAGCCGTCCTGGTGGCCGCGCGTCATAAGGCACTCGCGGACCCCGTGGTGCAGGAGATCACCGACGACGGCGGGAAGGCGTCGTTTGTATCTCTCGAGGTAACCGAGGAGAAGCAGTGGGAGGATGCGGTCCAGCAGGCCAAGGTTGAGTTCGGTGGACTGCACATCTTGATGAACGTCGTCGGAAGCAACGACCTCGTCATGCTCCCGGACGTCGACCTCGAGGCCTGGAACAAGGTCTTCGAAATCAACGTCACCGCCATCATGGTCGGGATGAAGACCTGCGCGCCGCTGATCCGCGACTCCGGTGGTGGCTCGATTGTCAATATCGGCTCTGTCGGTGGACTTTCGGGAACATTCTCGACCGCCTATTCATCGTCCAAGTGGGCATTGGAAGGCCTGTCGCGCTCCGCTGCCTACATCTACGCCGACTGGGGCATCCGCTGCAACGTGATCCAGCCCGGGTTCATCGCGACGAAGATGACGGCCCCCATGCAATCCAACCCTGCGATGAAGGCCGTGATGGACCAGCAGATGAAGGAGACAGTGCTGCTGCGCCGCATGGGTGAGCCAGAAGAAATCGCCAACACGGCACTGTTTCTTGCCAGTGACGAGTCCTCGTACATCACCGGCACCGACATCGTCGTTGACGGCGGATGGTTCTCTGCCGCCGCATATCTCACCAACGAAAGACGCAACCACATGCTCGAAATGATGCAGCAAGCCAAGAAATAACGCCTAAGCATGTCGCCCAACAGTTTCGAGGCGGGATCGGAAGCGCGCCTGCGGCAGGGCGGACCTCCAGCCCTTCCGATACTCGCGTTGGCGACACCGGCCACCGATTCCAATATCGCGACCCGCGCTGCCGACAACCATCGTCAACAGCCATAGGGGCACACCAGCAAACGCAACGACGGTTCGGGCATCCATGCGATCGATGTTGTATCGCAGAGTCGACCGGACCGGCTCAAGGCTTCTCCCGGGGTCAGCCACAGGAAGTCCTGCACGCTGGCCCAGCGAGGAATACGGCTCAATCGAATACGGCGGGTTACCGGTAAACTACTCCATTTGCGCTGCCGCCCAACGGTTTAGCGGCTCACCTCCATCTGCTGCCTCTAGAGCCCATGACGATCCGCAATGCCGCGTCGACGCGGCGCATCTCGTCGAAGCTGAGGTATCCGATGCTTTCGCCTAGTCGGCTAGGGTCAACGGCTGCGGTCTGCTCAGCCAGCACTCGGGTCACACGACCGGCGATCTCGACCTCCGGGCGAAAGATCGCCACCCGGGCTGTGGTCGACGTTGGCGCTACCAGCAAAGTTGATAGTGGGAGTTCGTCGGACTGGATGACGACGGCGTATCGGGTGCCGGACTGCTCATGGCCGCGACTGTCCCGTGGGGCGCGAAGTCGGAAGATCTCACCACGCACGCAGCGTCTCCATGTCGCGAAGCACCTGCGCTGCTTCTGCCCGGTCGGCCTCGTCCGCCGCAAGTTCCTCGGCCTCGGCGCGGATTGAGGCGGCGGCTTTTCGTCGTGCAGCGTCGATCAGCGCGGTCCGAACGGCCACTGATACCGGAGTGCCGTCACGAGTCAACACAGTTAACGCATTCGATGTGTCTTCGTCGGGTCGAAATGTGATCGTGTCAGCCATAGATCACAGCGTACTACAGTTTGTAAGACACAGGCCAAATCGTCTGTCTGCGCGTGGAATACGGCGGGATCGAATATGGAGGGTTACCGGTATGAACTAGCGCAGCTCGCACTGGCGGATCACGTCGAACGGCAGCATCTACCCGCTGCGCCAGATCGCTCGTGCCGTGCAGATCTCGGGCGACGTGTGGAACGGCCTAGCTGCGTTTCAGAAGCCGAATCGCCGTGCGGCTGTTCGTCAGAATGTGTTCGCTGACCGGCAGGATCGGTGACCTTTGGCTAAGGAGGCACAACTGCAAAGACGCCAGGACGGGTTAGGACCCGCCTCGACGCCGCCGCGCCACACGCCGGCTCGTTACCCGGGACTCGATGAATTCCTTGAACCGGGCCCAAGTCGGCTTGACCGACGGTCATCAAATCCCAGCGCCGATCTAACGCCAAGCAGTTCTACGACTCTCACCCGCAGCGTCGCGACGCCGCCATCAGGCGGTCTCTCTACTGGCGCAACGCCTTCGAAGCAGCGAAAGGCGCGCTGATGGCCATGTCGTCACGTCTCCCGCTTTGGTGCATAACCGGGATTATGCATGAATCGAGGCCACATGCATCATCACACTGACGAAACACCTTGTGCGGCCCATGGTCGCATCCGTTCTCACCCCGATGGAGCAGCAGCATCGCATAACACCCCGACAAACAGCCTCGACCTGCTGCCACCGACCCGTTTGCCGGCCGCACGATGCATAGGTCCTGTCCGCGGGCCCCACCCGAGGAGCCTCGCCACCGCCCCAGGCACCGCTCGACGGATCACAGCGCGGACAATCTCCGTGCCGCGCGGGTCGCGCCCGAGAATCACTGTCGCGCGACGATGCCGCGCCGGTCATCGCGGTTATCGTCGGGCGCGATGCGGCGTCCGCGCGGTTGCTGCATGGTCTTGGTCATACAATGCTGCCGCAGCCGTCACAGCGCACTTGCGTGGACTGGGTAGCGGTTGTCGCTGGGGTTCTCATGACCGCAGCCGTCGCCGTGGATACGTGACAGGGCGACCCGGCCCACCTCGCTGACGGTGCAGCCTTCGGCGAAGCGGGTCGCCACCATCAGGACTAGTTCCAGATCCGGACCCGGCGATGCGGTTCCAGGAACAGCGCGTCGTCCTCGGCCACGTCGAACGCCTCATAGAAGGCGTCGACATTGCGCAGCACGCCGTTGCAACGGAACTCCGGCGGTGAGTGCGGATCCACGGCCAACCGCCGGAGCGCCTCTGCATCACGGGTTTTGGTCCGCCACACCTGGGCCCAGCCGAAGAACACGCGCTGCACGCCGGTGAGGCCGTCGATAACCGGCGCGGGCTGGCCGTTCAGCGACAACTGATAGGCCAACAGCGCGATCGAAAGCCCACCCAAGTCGCCAATGTTCTCGCCGACGGTGAATGCGCCGTTCACGTGGTGGCGACTCTCATTGCCGTCGAGCTGTCTTGGCGTGTACGCGTCGTACTGCTCGATCAGCGCCTTGGTGCGGGCGCCGAACTCAGTGCGGTCGTCGTCGGTCCACCAGTCGACCAGGTTGCCGTCGCCGTCGTATTTGGCACCCTGGTCGTCGAAGCCGTGCCCGATCTCGTGTCCGATCACCCCTCCGATCCCACCGTAGTTGGCGGCGTCATCGGCCTCGGCGTCGAAGAACGGCGGCTGCAAAATCGCTGCGGGGAAGACGATTTCGTTCATGCCGGGGTTGTAGTAGGCGTTCACGGTCTGCGGTGTCATGAACCACTCGTCGCGGTCCACCGGGCCGCCGAGCTTGGCCAGCTCGCGGTCGTGGTCGACCGCGTATCCGCGCCGGTAGTTGCCGTACAGGTCATCGCGGTCGATCACCAGCTTCGAGTAATCACGCCACTTGTTCGGGTAACCGACCTTGGCGGTGAACTTGCCCAGCTTGGTCAGCGCACGTTCCCTTGTCTGCGGCGTCATCCAATCCAGATCGCTGATGCTGATTCGGTAGGCCTCCCGCAGATTGTCCACCAGGGCGTCGATGCGGGTCTTGGCGTCCGGCGGGAAATGTCGCTGCACGTAAAGCTTTCCGACGGCATCGCCCATCAGGCCCTCGACCAGTGACACCGCCCGCTTCCAGCGGTCACGGATCTGCTCGGCACCGGTCAGCAGGCGGCCGTAGAAATCGAAGTCCGCGGCCACGACGGCGTCGGTCAGCCAGGCGGCGCGGGCGCGGATCAAACGCCAACGCGCCCAGCGCTTCCAGTCCTCGAGGTATTCGCTTTCCCAAAGCGCCGCGAATTTGGTGAGGTAATCGGGTTGGCGCACAACCAATTCCGCGGCCCCGTCCGGTGTGCTGCCCAGCGCGGTCACCCAGCCCGTCCAGTCGAAGCCGGCCGCTTCGGTGCGCAGCTCCGCGAAGTTACGCAGGTTGTAGGTGAGATCGGCATCGCGGCGCTTGACCACGTCCCAGTGCGCGGCGGCCAGTTTGGTCTCCAGTGCCACGATGCGGGCCGCGGTGTCGGCGTGGTCTTCCGGTACGCCCCCATAGATCAGGCTGAACATCCGCGCGATGTGTCCCGGGTATGCCGCCAGTACCTCGGCGTGCTGCTCGTCACGGAAGTAGGATTCGTCGGGCAATCCGATGCCGGACTGGGTGAAGTGCACCAGATAGCGGGTCGAGTCCTTGGAATCGGTATCGACATACATGCCGACGCCGCCGCCCACCCCGGTGCGTTGCAGGGCCCCGACGGCCGCGGCCAGCGCGTCGGCGTCGGCAGCGTTGTCGATCATCACGAGTTCATCGAGCAGCGGTTGCACGCCTCGGCGTTCGACGGCGTCCTCGTCGAGGAAACTGGCGTAGAGGTCACCGATGCGCTGTTCGTCGGTTCCCGTGGCCGCGCCGGAGTCACCGGCTTCGATAATCAGGTTGCGCACCTGCTCCTCGGCCCCGTCGAAGAGGTGGCGAAAGGCGCCGTCGGTCGCCCGGTCCGCGGGTATCTCGTGCTCGGCGAGCCAGCGGCCGTTGACGTGGCCGAACAGGTCGTCTTGGGGTCGGGCAGCGGTGTCTACATAGCTCAGGTCGATGCCCGAGCGGATGGCCTCTAACGTCACCCCGCCATCCTTCCATCTCTTTTTAGGTGCGACGATCGGGCCATGCCTGACCGGGAGCAAACTAAGCCTTCGCGCACAGAAGACGCCAAAAAGAATTCTGACGAAACCGGTGACGATTCCAAGCCCGTCGCCGAAGAACGCGACGCCGAAGAACCCGACGCCGAAGAAGCCGACGCCGAAGAACCCGAAGGGGCGGGCGATGCGATTTTTTCCAATTACGGCATCGCGTCGACTTTTCTGGGCGTGCTGTCGGTCGCAGCGGTCGCGCTCGCACTGCTCATCTGGCATGCGCACCGCGTCGAATCCGCCGAACGCGCCTACCTGAGCCGCGTCATGCTGACCGCGGCCAACTGGACGGGCGTGCTGATCAACATGAACCCGGGCAACCTCGACGCCAGCCTGCAGCGGCTGCACGACGGAACCGTGGGGGAACTCAACAGCTACTTCGATGCAGCCGTCCAGCCTTACCGGCAGGTGGCGGAGAAACTGCAGTCGCAGAGCACCGGCCAGATCGAATCGGTGGCGATCGAGGCGGTGCACCATGACTTGGACGCCAAGAACGGCGCGTCACGGCCGGTGGTCACCACCAAATTGCCATCGTTTGCCACCCGCACGGACTCGGTGATGCTCGTAGCGACGTCGGTCAGCGAGAATGTGGGCGCCAAGCCGACGACGGTGCACTGGAGCCTGCGCCTTGACGTTTCCAACATCGACGGCAAGCTGATGATCTCCGGGCTGGAGTCGATCAAATGAGAAACGGATGGCGGCTGCTGGCCTTCGACATTATGGCGCCGCAGGCCGCGATCGTCGCGCTGCTGGCGATCGGGGTGGTGCTCTACTGGCCGCTGTGGTGGGTCTCAGGATGCTCGGTGCTGATACTGCTGATCGTCCAGGGCATGGCGGTCAATTTCTGGCTGTTGCGCCGTGACGCGGTCACCGTCGGTACCGACGACGACGCGCCCGGGCTGCGATTGGCCGTCGTCTTTCTGTGCGCGGCCGCGCTGTCGGCGGCGGTGCTGACCGGTTACACCCATTGGACGGAGTCCGATCGCGACTTCAAACGGGACTCCCGAGACGTGGTACAGATCGCCACGGGGATGGCGGAAGCGGAGGCCTCGTTTACCCCGAGCGCCCCGACATCGTCGCTGGATCGCGCCGTGGCGATGATGGTGCCGGAGCGGGCGGGCGCGTTCAAGGAGGAATACACCAAGTCCACCGCCGATCTGATCAAGCGCAATGTGACCGCGCAGGCCGCGACCCTGGCGGCCGGAGTCGAGGCCATCGGGCCGACGGCGGCAAGCGTGGCGGTGATCCTGCGGGTCACCCAGAACACGCCCGGTCAGCCGCCGAGTCAAGCGGCGCCCGCGGTGCGGGTGGCATTGACCAAGCGGGGCAATGACTGGCTAGTGCTCGACGTGGCGCCGATCAACTCGCGCTGAGCTCAGTTGGTGCCCTAAACGGTATGAGGAGGCCCCAGCCTCCTCATACCGTTTAGTTGGACTTAGCCGATCGGCCGGCCTTGACCTTGACGAACCGGTCCGACAACCGGCGCATCCGGATCATCAGCGAGGCCGACGGGCTGACGCTGCCGTCGAGGTAGGCATCTAGATCTTCGGGTATGACCCCGATGCGCGACGCGAATTCCGCTTGCGCCAAGCCCGAGCGTTCCATCAGGAGCCGCACGTGGCGGGCCACCTCGGTGCGTTCGTTGGCCTCCAGGTGGGTGCGGGCACGCTCCAGCACTTCCCACAGCGCTTTGGCGATGCCATACGGCCGGGTGCCCTCGAGGACCTCTTCCACCTGGCGGGCCGTCCGCCCGTACGGGTCGCGTTTCAGCGCGGCGGCGATGCGCTTCCAGGTGGCGATGTCGCCGCCCTGCAGCGCCGAGCGGATAGCGGCGGTAGGCCAGAATTCCACCGCTTGGTCGCCATCCCGGGAATCCTGATCCCTGCGGGGCCGCTGCGGCTGCGGTGCCGGGCGTCGGTCGGCTGCCAACGTCACCTCGCCTCCTCCAGCATCGCCACAGCCACCGACAGGCAGCGCTGCCTGACCTCCTCCCAGCCTGCTCCCCAGTCTCCCGAAGCATCCGGTTCGGATCCATCATCGGTGAGGTCACTGGGATGTGGATCCGCGAGCCGACGGAACAACTGGCTCGCCATCCAGTGCCGTTCGGGCATCCGGTCCTGTTTGGGAAGGCGCTTGGGTGGATGACAACAGTAATACCTATCCATGCCGGCCAGCACTACGGCGGCGGTCTCGGGGTCAATCGTGTCGACCATGTCAGCAAGTTCGGCGTAGTCGCGGCGAGTGTTACGGCGCATGATCAGGTAGCCCTTGAGGCGCAGCGCCTCCGCGCCGGTCGGGATCAGCAGCCGATCGCCGGTGGGCAATTGAACGTTGGTGGTTTCCACCGGGCTGCGCCGCTCATATTGTTGCCTGGCGTCGGTGTCGCCCGTTGCGCCGAACTGCTCCTCTAGCGCATCAATGGCGACCGAGAGCCGCCCGCGCCACAGCGTGACCGGATGAACCGGCCGGTCGCCCCACGGAATCGCGCGGGCAATGCTGTTGTACGCCAGGCCGCCGACCAGCTTCTTGGTCCCCGGGTGACCGTTGGTGCCGGCCTCGGTATAGGACGTGGCGTCGGCCGGGGCCGCATTGAGCGCCGCGGCGTCATCGCTGCCCGGTGCCCGGTCCGGCGGTAAGACCTGTCCGGGCTCTTTGCCATTGCGCTCGCAGCCGGTGAAGGCGAGCGGGTCGGCTACGCAAATGGCGTCGGGTGCCAGGTGCCGCAGCCTCGCCGCCGACTTGAGTACCATCCGCAGGTCCGCGCTGGGCGCTATCGCCGCCGAGATGTCGTCGGGGATCATCACAATGCCCCCGAGGTCAACCATGGGCAGCGGCCTGTCGAAGTCGACCGACGGCAACACGCGGTACAGCCAGCGGGGCAGCCACCAGTTCCACTGGGCGAACATCGCCATCAGCGCCGGTACCAGAACCAGCCGCACCACGGTGGCGTCGACGGCGATCGCGACGGCGCACGCCACGCCGATCTCGGCGACCAGCGGCATGCCGGCGAAGGCGAAGCCGATGAACACCGCGATCATGATCAACGCGGCGCTGGTGATGGTGCGTGCGCTGGTGCTTACGCCATACGCGACCGCATCGCGGGTGCGCCCGGATTGCAGGAAGCGTTCCCGGATCCGGGTGAGCAGGAAGATCTCGTAGTCCATCGACAACCCGAAGGTCATCGCCAGCACCAGCGGCGGAACCGTGCTGTCGATCGAACTGATCTGGGCGAAGCCGATGTTGTGCAGCCAGCCCCACTGGAACACCATCACCAGGCTGCCGTAGGCCGCGGCCACCGACAGCAACGTCATCAGCACGCCCTTGAACGCCAAGAACACCGAGTGGATCGAGATCAACAGCATCACGAAGGCGATCAGAGCGACGAAAAGCAACACCATCGGCTCGCTCGCCGCCACTTGGTCGTCGAAATCCTTGATCAGCGCGGTCGGACCGCCGACGTCCACTTGTGGCGCACCAGCGACCCGGGGTAGCTGCGTCCGCATCCACCCGACTGTTTCCCGGGCACCCAGGTCCTCGGGATCGACCGACAACACCGCGGACAGCATCGCGCTGCTGTTGTCGTCGGCGTACGCCGGCGGTGCCACCGAGATGACATTGGGAGCCTGCGTCATCCGCTGCCGGATCGCGCCGATTGCCTGGCTGTGGTCGGCCGCTGACGCGCCGCCCTCGGGAAAGGTCACCAGCACCTGAACCGGGCCCAGCGCGCCCGGACCGAGCGCCTGCGCGGCCGCGGCCACCCCGCCCCGGATCTCGTGCGAAGAGTCGAACTGGCGGAGCAGGCTGTTGCCCAGCACCATCGATGCCGCGGGTACCGCCATGACGATGAGGACGAGCGACGCCGCCAGCGCCGAGATCCACGGTCGGCGCATCACCCATCCGATCCACCGGGTCCAGAACCGGGACACGGTGCTGTCGGGCGCGCGCGACCAGTGCAGCAGGGCCGACCGCTTGGCGGCCGCCCGGCCGAAGGAGGCCAGCGCCGCCGGCGTCAGGGTGGCCGCCGTCAGCATCGCTACCGCGACGGCGAGGATCGCCCCGGTCGCCATCGACCTCAGCGCCGGGGTGTTGATCAAGTACATGCCGGTGAGCGAGGCGACGACGGTCATCCCGGACAACACCACCGCGAGCCCGGAGGTTGCCATCGCGGCGTCTACAGCCTCCGTTGGCTGCCGGCCGGCCCGCAGTTCCTCGCGGAACCGCATCAGGATGAAGAGGGAGTAGTCCACGGCGAGGGCAATGCCGAACATCGACACCGTCGACGTCACGAACACCGACATGGTGGTGTGCATCGACAACAGATAAACCAGCCCCATGGTGACGACGACCGTGCAGACGCCGAGCGCCAGCGGGATCGCCGCGGCCGCCAACGAACCGAACACCGCGAGTAAGACGATCAGAATGATCGGCAGGTTCCAGCGCTCTGCGGCGGCGATGTCGTGCTTGGTGTTTGCCGCCGCGGCGGCGCTGAGCGCGCCCTGGCCGATGACATAGAGCCGCACTCGGCCGTCGGCAGTCTGCCCGGACTGGTCGCCCTTGACGCCCACCTTTTCGCGGAGGCGCTTGGCGAGGTCGCTCGTCCCGGCGTTACGGGCGTCCATCCGCAGTGACACCACGTACGGCCGATCGGGTCGCGGGGGCGGCTGGGTGGGGTTGGGTACCTCCGAGACGCCGGGGAACTCGCCGGCTATCCGTTTCAGGAGCGCGACCGCGTCGTTCATGTCCTGATAGCTGGCGTCGGGGCGGGGGGCCGCCACCAGCGCCAGCGACGCCGCTCCTTGATCGTGATATTGATCTTCCAGTTGATCGTGGACGAACAGCGACTGCGAGCCGGCCACCTCGAAACCGCCGCCGGTGAGATGCCCCGATTGGGTTAGCGCCAAATAGACCGCCGGCACCAGCGCGAGCAGCCAACCCGTGAAGACCAGCCACCGGAATCTGCGCAGGTGGCGGCTTAGGCTCATCATGAACTGCTGGATTTCGGTCTCCCCGGATTCTGACGCCGTGCGTGCAGCGAGCCTACCGCAGCGCACTGTGAGTTAGGTCTCGATATGGTTTCTGAGCTGCGGCGACGCCGATACTCCGACGACGTGGTTTTGACCGGGTTGGCACAGATGGCAGGATGACGAATGGCCACGCGGGCTTCGGGGGGCATCGCAAAACCGGGGCAAATTCGGGCAAAATCCGGGCGAGAACCGGGGGGAAATATGGGTCCTGAGGAGTTATCCCTATGGCGTTATCGATGAAGGCAGGCACTGTGATCGGGCTGCGCCGACTCTTCGCGGGGCTGATCGGGGCCATCGGGGTCAGCGTGCCGTGCGCCGCCGTCGCCGTGATGGCCGGGCCGCCGGCGACGGGTGCGTCCGACCCGTGCGCGGCCAGTGAAGTCGCGCGGACGGTCGGTTCCGTCGTCAAATCGATGGGCGACTACCTGGACTCGCATCCGGAGACCAACCAGGCCATGACCGCGGTCCTGCAGCAGCAAGCGGGCCCGCAATCGCTCGCATCGCTGAAGTCTTATTTCGATGCCAACCCCAAGGCTGCCAGTGACATGCAGACGATCACGCAACCTCTGACCGGCCTGTCGACCCAGTGCAAGCTGCCGATCAGCATCCCGCAGGCCATGGGCCTGATGCAGCAGGCGCAAGGCGCGGGCGGGTTACCGGGTCTGCCGGGCGGTGCCGCCGGGACGCCGCAGGTGGGGAATGCTGCGCCGGGCACCGGGCCGGGCACCGCGCCGAAAGCGGCGGGGTCGGTCGGGGGTCCCACACGGGGGGACAGCGCCGGCTAACTGTCGCTTTCGGTGGTTTCCAGGGTCCGGTCGGGTGGCGGCAACGGGCCCTGCAGGGCGGTCTCGGTCGGGTCGGCGACATCGTCGTTCCAGTGCTGCAGCGCGGGCAGCGGACCCGTAGGGGGGTCGTCGTCGGATTCGTCGGTTTTCTCCGTGCGGAACATGAAGAAGAACACCACCCAGCCGATCGCCGCGATGAGTAGCCAGCTGATCAGCCGGTAGATCAGCATCGCCGAGATGGCACTGGGCAACGACATGCCACTCGAGACCAGGCCGGGCACCAGCACCGCCTCGACCACCAGCAACCCGCCCGGCATCAGCGGTATGGTGCCGACCGCGCGAGCGGCCGCATAGGCAACCGTCAACCCGGCGACCGAGGCGTGGTCGCCGGCGGCGTACGCGGCGAAGCCCAGGCAGGCGATGTCGGCGATCCAGTTGAACAGCGACCAACTGAATGCCGCCGCCAGGTCGCGCCGGCTCAGGCTGACCGATTCGAGCTGCATGAGCGTCTCGCGCCACTTGTCCACACCGGTGTCGGCGGGCCTGCCGCGAACCGAGTTGACCCACGACAGAACCCGGGTGCCGATTCCTTCGAGCAGCTCCGGCCGCGACGCCACCGCCTGGGCCAGCAGCAGCAACGCGACGAAACCGCCGAGGGTGAACAGCAGCGAGAACGGGTTGTTCTTCGCGCCCAGGAAGAACGCGCCACCCAACCCGAGCACTGCCAATCCCGCCGCCTGAAGCACGCCCGACATCACCAGCTGCCAGGACGCCACCACCGTCGAGGCGCCCCAGATGCGTTGCTGACGGAGCAGAAACGTCGCCGCCAACACCGGCCCCCCCGGGAGCGTGGTGCTCAGCGAGTTGGCGGCGTAGAACGCGGCCTCGGACCGCAGTTGCTTGACGCGCACGCCGGCGGATTTCAGCAGGGTGCGCTGGATCTGGGCAAAACTGTGCATCGACGCGGCCGCGGCCCCCACCGACGCCAGCAGCCACCACCAGTTGGCCTCATACAAGCTCATCCAGGCCTTGGCCAGTTGGTGCCAGCCCAGTGCCACCTCGACGGCAAGCACGATCGCGACCACGCCGAGGACCACCCAGCGCACCCACCAGTACTTGCCGCGCCCAGCCTCCTCGCCGCGCTCTGGGTCGCGCGCGGACGGTGCCCCCACGCGCTGGCTGACCAGCTTGCGGGCAAGGGCGTCGTATGACACGTGGTTTAGGGTAACCGCGCAGGTGGCGACGTAATCCCCGCACGGCTCCGACCGTGTCTGCTAAGTATCGAGGCCGTAACCGGATCGTGGCGGCCCGGCGGTCCGGACGGGCCATTTGGTTAGGCTTGCCGGATGTCGGCAAGCCACGAGGACACCTCGGTCGAACCCCTCGTCCGCAAGGCCGCGGCCTGGGCGTGGCGGTTACTAATCATCCTGGCCGCGGTGGTCGCCGTCTTATGGGTTCTCAAAAAGCTGGAGGTCATCGTCGTTCCGGTATTGCTGGCGTTGATGATCAGCGCGTTGCTGGTGCCCGCGGTGGACTGGCTGGACCGACGGGGTCTGCCGCGTGGTGGCGCGGTGACGCTGGTCCTGCTGAGTGGCTTCGCGATTCTGGGTGCGATCCTGAGTTTCGTCATCAGCCAGTTCGTCGTCGGTTTGCCCGATCTGACCGAGCAGGTGACCCATAGCATCGACTCCACCCGCAGGTGGCTGATCCAAGGGCCGGCGCACTTGCGCGGCGAACAGATCGACAACGCGCGCAACGCCGCGATCCAGGCGCTGCACAACAACCAAGCGAAGTTGACCAGCGGCGCGCTGTCCACTGCGGCCACGGTCACCGAGCTGGTCACTGCCGCGGTGCTGGTGCTGTTCACGTTGATCTTCTTCCTGTACGGCGGCCGCAACATCTGGGCCTACGTGGCCAAGATCTTCCCGGTCGGCGTCCGGGACAGGGTGCTCGAGGCGGGCCGCGCCGGATATAGGTCACTGATCGGGTACGTGCGGGCCACGTTTCTGGTGGCCCTGACCGATGCCGCCGGGGTCGGCGCGGGGTTGGCGATCATGGGTGTGCCGCTCGCGCTGCCGTTGGCCTCGCTGGTGTTTCTCGGTGCCTTCATCCCGCTGGTCGGTGCCGTGATCGCCGGCTTTCTGGCCGTGGTGGTCGCGCTGCTGGCCAAGGGAGTTGTTTATGCGCTGCTCACGCTTGGTTTGCTGGTGGTGATAGCCCAACTCGAAGCCCATTTGCTGCAGCCGCTGGTGATGGGTCGCGCGGTGTCCATTCACCCGCTCGGGGTGGTGCTGGCAATCTCCACCGGCGCTGTGCTCGCCGGGATCGTCGGTGCCCTGCTCGCCGTTCCCACCACCGCGTTTTTGAACAACGCGATACAGGTGTTGCTGGCCAAGGACCCGGCCGCGGAAGCAGAACAGCAGATCGAGGACGCCGACGATGCCGGGGCCGTCATTGCGGCCAAACCGGACGAGCCCGCATAGCGGCTAAAGCCGTCCCTCGCGGCGCAGCAAATCCTGAGCGGACAAGCCGCCGCCAGAGCGGCGGCGCTGGCGGGCCTTGTCGCCGTTGTCGCCCTGTCCGCGAGTGTTGAGCTTCTCGGTGGCCGCGTCGGAGTCGTTGCCCTCCTGCCGCATCACCGGGAGCGCGGCGGTGGGGTCTGCCGGGTCGACCGGGTCATCGTCCTCCCGGCGCGTCTGAACCGGCATGGCCCGGGTCTGACCGGCCGACGGCGGCGCCGGCGCCGCCGCGGGTCGCGCCGGTGCCGAGCCGCGGCGGTCAGCCGGACGTTCGCGGGGGGTGTTCGCCGTGCCGGCAGGCTTGGCGGCAGGCTTGGAGACAGGCTGGGCGAGCCGCGCCGTCGACGCCTCGGTCGAGGAGTTTGATGGTGCGGGCTTGACCTCGGGCCGACTGGCCTGGAGCGGACGAGGCGGCTCCAGCGCGGCAGGGTGAGTGGGGTCGTGCGGTGCGCGCGACGCGGCGGCCAAGCTGGCCGCCGAGACCGGCGGACGGGCCGGATGCCCGTTGATGGAAGGCCGCTTGCGCTCGTCGGGCAGGTGAATCTCGCCCAGCCCGATGCGGTTCTGCAGGCGTCTCATCCAGCGCGGAGCCCACCAGCAGTCGTCGCCGAGCAGCTTCATCACCGACGGCACCAGGAACATTCGCACCACGGTCGCGTCCAGCAGCAGCGCCGCCATCAAGCCGAAGGCCAGGTACTTCATCATCACCAGGTCGGAGAACACGAACGCGCCCGCGACCACGGCAACGATCAGCGCCGCGGCGGTGATGATGCGTCCCGTGGTTGCCGTGCCGATCCGGATCGCCTCCTGCGTGGACATGCCGCGTTCCCGCGCCTCGACCATCCGGGAGACCAGGAATACCTCATAGTCGGTGGATAGGCCGAAGATCAGCGCGATGATCAGCCCGATCACCGGCGCCGTCAACGGCGTCGGCGTGAAATTCAGCCACTTAGCGAAGTGGCCGTCGACGAATATCCACGTCAGGATGCCCATCGTGGATCCCAGCGTGAGCACGCTCATCAGCGTGGCCTTGATCGGCAGCACCACCGAGCCGAACGCCAGGAACATCAGCACGATCGTGGTGGTGAGCAGGATGAGCACCATCAGCGGCATCTTCGCGAACAGGCCGTGGATCGAATCCAGTTCCAGCGCGGGAGTACCGCCGACCCATATCTCGATGCCCTTGGGGGGCGTGATCTCGCGTAGCTCGGTGAGCTTCTTTGCCGCGTCGCTCTGGTTGATCAGCCCGTTCTGCAGGACCCGGACCGACGGATCCTTCGACGCGCCCTCCAGGTAGGCGCGCTCCTGCCACATGTTCTCGGGTTTGTTGTCCGGCTCGATGAACCCGCTGATCGCCATCGCCTTGCTACGGACGTCCGCGATCTGCTGGTCGGTGACCGGCTGATGGTTGGTGGTCTGGATCACCAGCGTCAGCGGGTTGGTGCGGTACCCGGGGAAGAGTTTGTCGAACTGCTCCTGGGCCTGGCGCACCGAATTGGTCGGCGGCAGGTACTTCTCGCTGATCCCGCCGAGTGACAGTTTGCCCACCGGCAGGATCAGCGCAAGCATGATCAGGACGATCGGGGCCGCGAACAATACGGGTCGTTTCATCACCCGGTTGACCAGCTTGCCCCAGAAGCCGGCCTCCATCTCTTCGCGGGTCTTGGTGCGTTGCAGGCGGTCGGCGAGCCAGCCCAGGAAGGAGCGGGACACCTTCCAGTTCCGCAGGAAGGGCACCCGGAACAGGGTCCGGACCCCGAGCGCGTCGACGTGCTTGCCCAGGACGGCTAGGCAGGCGGGCAAGAGCGTGACGGACAGAATCGCCGACAGCATCACCGAGGCGATCGTGGCGTAGGTCAGCGACTTGAGGAAGCCCTGCGGGAACAGCAGCAGACCGATCGCGGATGCGACGATCAAGACCGCCGAGAACGTCACCGTGCGTCCGGCCGTGATCACGGTGCGCCGGACCGCGGCCTCGGTGTCGTAGCCCTCAGCGATCTCTTCGCGGAACCGGCTCACGATGAACAGCCCGTAGTCGATGGCGATACCCAGGCCGACCAGCGACACCACGGGCTGGGCGAAATAGTGCACGGGACCGAAGACGGCGATGAGCCGCAAGATGCCCAGCGCGCCCGCGATACACAGCCCGCCGACTATCGCCGGCAGCCCGGCCGCGATCACACCGCCGAAAACGAAGAACAGCACGATTGCCACCAACGGCAGCGCCAGGACTTCCATGCGCGTCTGGTCGGTGGCGATGGTGCCGGTCAGGCCCTCGGCCACCGGTTCCAGCCCGGCCAGCTTCACCGTGCCGCCGTCGAGCTTCTGCAGGGCCGGCGCGACGGCCTTGTAGTTGTTCAGGATGGTGTCGTCGTCATCGCCCTTGAGCGGGATCGACACGAATGTGTACTTCTTGTCCTGGGTGGCCATGCCCTGAACTTTCGCCACGGTCGTGTCGGGCGCTCTGAGGTAACCGACCCAGCCCATCACCTGGTTGGGGTGGTCCTGCTGGAACTGGTTGAGCTCGTCGGTGATTTTCTTCGCCCACTCCGGGTCGTTGACGGTCTTGCCGTCGGGAGCCTTGAAGATCGCGACGATGTGGCCGGTTCGGTCCCGGCCGTAGACGTTGTCGCCGAGCACCGACGCCTTCACCGACTGACTGCCGTCGTCGTAAAAACCGCTCTGCGTGACGTGCTTACCCAGGCTCAGCCCGAAGATTCCGCCGCCCAGGCACAGGGCCACCATGACCCCGATTACGATGAACCGGTAGCGGTACACAGTTCGACCCCACCAGGCGAACACGTAAGCTCCTTACTGGATCTAAAGCGACCCGCGCAGTGGTGTTCCAGTGTCACACACGCGAGGTCAACAGCGAAGACAGCGGCCGGAACGGCTGCAGCCACGCTCCTTGTTCAGGCAGCGAATCTAGGCTGATTCGCGGCAACGGCTCCCGGAACACACCCGCGATGTCTTCCAGGTCGACGAACTCCAAGGTATCCGACGCTAGCGCCCAACTAGCGTGTTCACGAAATCCGATCACCTGAACTGGGGTTCCGCCGCGAGCGACCTCTTCCAGCGGTTGACGGAACGCCTGGCCGTCCGCGGACGCCACCACCAGCGCCGCAAGCCCCTCGGTGCGCCGCTGCTCGATGTGGTCGAGCATGTCGCGGTCGACGTCGCTGTCCTCGTCGATCTTCGGCTTGGCGAAGACCGCAAACCCCACATTACGTAGGGCGTCCACCCAGGGGCGAACCACTTCGGCGCTACCCGGCGCGATGTTGGTAAAGACGGTGGCCTCGGGTTCGATCGAGGCGCCCGGACTCGCGGCCGCCACCTCCGCCGTGCGAGCCAGCAGCCAACGGCCGAGTGCGTCGAAACGGGGCCGTTCCAGAGCCGTCGGCCGGCGACCCAAGATGGATCCCAGACCCATGTCGAGGTTGGGCGCATCCCACACCAGCAGGACGCGTCCGATCGGTGGCGCGAAGCTACCCAGGTCCCCAGACGAAACCGAGGGCGCGAGCGGCTCGGGTGCGGTGGGCGGTGCTGTCGGTGCGGGCGCTACTTCTGTTTCCGCTGTCTCGGTCACGCTCATGGTCATCGCTTCTTCCAGATCAGCTCGGTGACGGCGCTTCCCTCATGCTGGGCTTTCGTCTCGTATTTGGTGGTCGGGCGGACGATCGAGATAGGCAGCCGGGCATCGCGACCGACGCGAGACAGCCGCAGCTCGGCGTCGCCGACCTCGGCGATCTGCTCGGCGTAGCCGGGATGGTCCGTCGCGGCGTGCAGCACACCACCGGGCAGTAGCCGATCGGCGATCAGGGCAACCGTGGCCGGTTGCAGCAGCCGTCGTTTGTGGTGGCGAGCCTTGGGCCAGGGATCGGGAAAGAAGACGCGCACCCCGATCAGTGCGCCCGGGGCGATCAGCTGCTCCAGCACGTCGAGCGCGTTTCCGCGGATCAACCGGATATTGCCCACCCGCTCACGGTCGATCGCACACAGCAGCTGCCCCAGCCCCCGCCGGTAGATTTCCACCGCGATGACGTCGACATCCGGCTCGTCCTGCGCCATCGCCAGCGTCGACGTGCCGCTGCCGCAGCCAATTTCCAGCACCAGCGGCGCCGCACGGCCGAACCATGCCCGGGTGTCCAGCGGCTCGGAGCCAGGCGGTCGGGATTCCACCGACATGCCCAGCTCCGGCCACAGCCTTTCCCAGGTCTGGCGCTGGCCGTTGGAAAGCGCGGAACGCCGGGAGCGAAAGTTGGTGACCGGGAGACGGCGCTCTGCACTTCCCGCCACACTCCCCGGCGCGACCGGCGTGTCGGGACATGCCCTCACCCCGGGTTGCGAATGCATTTGTCCATCGTGGCCCATGAATCCCCGATGTAGCCGCCTCTGGTCCGGATTGATATCCAACAGTTGCCTTCAGCTGGTAACAGATAAACGATGGCTCGCATCTCGGTGGCGCAGATGCCACCATTCGGTACAACGATCGAGACCCCGGGCGATCGGGTCTAGTTGATCGAGCAAGGCGGGACATGAGGGCACAGGGGCACCAGATTTTCGTCGACGAGCTGGCCGGCTTCGCTACGGGGTTCGCTGACGGTCGGATGGCGGCGATCGCGGAGCGGGTCGCCGCGCCGCTGGGCGTGCTGGTCCAAGGGCGCCCGGCGGTGGGTTGCCGGACGGTGGCCCGCGCCCTGGACCGCGCCGGATGCGGCGCGGGAATGCGGGTGGCGGCATCGACCGATGCAGACCTAATCGCAGACCGGAACGCGGACCTGGTCGTCTACGTCACCACCGAGGTGGTCAAACCCGAGGACATTCGGGCCATCCAGGCGATCGCTCCCCGCCCGGTGCTAGCCGTGTTGAACAAAGCGGATTTGCTCGGTTTCGCCGGGGACGGGCCGGTCGCGGTGGCGAAGGCCCGGTGCACGCATTTTTCCGCGCTCATCGGGGTATCCGTGCAGCCGATGATCGGGTTGCTCGCCGTCGCCGCGCTGGACGATCCGGGCGAATGCCTGGACGAGGAGCTGTGGGCCGCGCTGCGGGTGCTGGCCGCGCATCCGGGCGGTGCCGCCATGCTTGAGGGCTGCTACGACGGCTTTCTGGCGGCCGATAGTCCGGTGCCAACCGAGGTCCGGCAGCGCTTGCTGGACACTCTCGATGTGTTCGGCACCGCGCTTGGGGTCGCCGCCGTCAAGCGGGGCGGGACGGCCGCACAAGTGCGGGCCCTGCTGCGCCGGGTCAGCTGCGTCGACGCCGTCGTCGACAAGATCGCTGCCCTCGGTGCCGAGGTGCGCTACCGGCGGGTCCTGAAGGCCGTCGCGGAACTGGAGGCGTTGGCGGTCTCCGAGGCCGTCGCCGATGCCGAGATCAGCGAGTTCCTTCGTCGCGACGACACGGTGCTCGCCCGGATGGCCGCCGCCGTTGCGGTCGCCGAGGCGGCTGGACTGGAAGTCGGTCCGCGTGACGACCCGGCGGACCACCTGGCGCGGGCGTTGCGATGGCAGCGCTACAGCATTGGCGGCATCGAAAATATTGGCCGGGCCAGCGACATACACCGCGCGTGCGGAGCGGATATCGCACGAGGATCGCTCCGGCTCTGGTCTGCGGCATCCCCGGAGGCGGGGTGATCGGCGCGGCCCGCGACGATCCGGCGGACCGGGTGGACGCGATGGTGGCAGCGATCGGGCCGCGGCTGGGTTCGCCGGCCCGCAACCGCTGCGACGTCGTGCTGGTGACCGGCCCGTGGATGGCCGGTGTAACCGGTGTGGTCGCGGCGCTGCGCGAACGGCTGCCGCACCACAAGTTCGTCGAGTCAACGGACCTGGGCCCCGGCGATGCGCCGCTGGCGGTGGTGTTCGTGGTTTCCGCGGCGGCCCGACTGACCGAGTCCGACTGTGCGCTGCTGGACGCCGCCGCCGATCACACCGACGTGGTGGTCGGTGTGGTGTCCAAGATCGATGTGCACCGCGGCTGGCGCGACGTGCTTGCCGCCAACTCCGAAACGCTGGCCGCGCACGCGCCGCGCTACGCCCAGGTGCCCTGGGTGGGCGCGGCCGCCCTGCCTGACCTGGGCAACGTGCGGGTAGACGAATTGGCCGACACCGTCTCGGGACAACTGGCCGATTCGGATATCGCACGACGAAATAGGTTGCGGGCGTGGGAATCCCGGCTCCAGACCGTCGCGCGAAGGTTCGATCGCGACGCCGAGGGCGCCGGCCGGCAGGCGCGCGTGGACGCGTTGCGCGACGAGCGCAGCACCGCCCTGCGGGAACGGCGCCAGTCGAAAACTGAGCGCACCATCACGCTGCGCGGTCAGATCCAGCAGGCTCGGGTCCAGTTGTCCCACTTCGCGCGCAACCGCTGTTCGTCGCTTCGCAGTGAGCTGCAAACCGACGCCGCGGGCCTGTCCCGCAAGAACATGCCCGGCTTCGAGGAGCACACCCGGGGCCGGGCGGAGCAGGTGGTCGCCGAGGTGAGCGAAGGCACCGCCAGGCAGCTGGACGACGTTGCGGCGGCGATGGGTGTGCCGGTGGCCCTACCGCAAGTCCAGAAGTTGCCGGCGATCGAGGTTGCGCCTCAGTCGCTGAAATCACGACGGCAGGAAACCTGGCTGCTGCTGTTGCTGGGCGCCGGTTTCGGGCTGGGTGTCGCGCTGACGCTGAGTCGAGTGGTGGCCGGGCTGGCCCCTGGACTGAAGGTCGCCGGCGGCGCGGTATGCGTGGCGATCGGCCTGGCGGTCACCGTCCTGGTGGTGACCATCCGCGGCCTGCTGCGTGACCGCGCGGTCCTGGACCGCTGGGCGGGCGACGTGACCACGTCGCTGCGGTCCGTGCTCGAGGAGTTTGTCGCTACCCGGGTGCTGGTCGCCGAGTCGGTGCTGAGCACCGCGGTGGCCGCGCGTGATGAGGCCGAGAACGCGCGGGTGGCCGACCAGGTCAGTGCCATCGACGCTGAATTGCGCGAACACGCCATCGCCGCGGCCCGTGCCGCGGCGGCGCGTGACCGGGAGATGCCCACGGTGCGGGCCGCGCTTGACGCGGTGCGTGCAGAACTGGGCGATCCGGGTATACCCCAACCCGAGGCTCAGGAGGCCCCCCAGGCCCCCGAGGACCCGTCCGGAATCGGTGAATCGGCCTCCAGGAGCGCGAATGGCGACAATTTCTGATGCCGCGACGTGCTTTTGTGGCTTCTGAATCGTTGTTGTGAGGAGTCTTATACCTCCCCGTGCCTTCCGCGACAACTTCCTCACGATATCCTTATTTAAAGCGACAGCCTGTTAAACCGTTGCGGGCGAGCGCACACGAGCAACCAAGAGAAGCCGACAAGTACCCGACGAGTACGTAGCAGAATTCAGGAGAGTTCGATGACCTCAGCGACCATTCCCGGTCTGGACACCGCGCCTACAAATCACCAGGGGCTGCTGTCGTGGGTAGAGGAGGTCGCCGAGCTCACCCAGCCTGACCGGGTGGTCTTCGCCGACGGCTCCGCCGAGGAATTCGACCGGCTCGCCGCTCAGCTGGTCGAGGCGGGCACGTTCACGAAGCTGAACCAGAAGAAGCACCCCAACTCCTACCTGGCGTTGTCCGACCCGTCCGACGTGGCGCGGGTGGAGTCGCGGACCTTCATCTGCTCCGAGCGCGAGATCGACGCCGGCCCGACCAACAACTGGATGGACCCGGCCGAGATGCGGTCCACCCTGACCGACCTGTACCGCGGCTGCATGCGCGGCCGCACCATGTACGTGGTGCCGTTCTGCATGGGCCCGCTCGGCGCCGAGGACCCCAAGCTTGGCGTGGAGATCACCGACTCCGAATACGTCGTCGTGTCCATGCGCACCATGACCCGGATGGGCGCGGCCGCCCTGGAGAAGATGGGTGACGACGGGTTCTTCGTCAAGGCGCTGCACTCGGTCGGCGCGCCGCTGGAGCCGGGCCAAAAAGATGTGCCCTGGCCGTGCAACGACACCAAGTACATCACGCACTTCCCGGAGACCCGCGAGATCATGAGCTACGGCTCCGGCTACGGCGGCAACGCCTTGCTGGGCAAGAAGTGCTACTCGTTGCGCATCGCGTCGGCGATGGCCCACGACGAGGGATGGCTGGCCGAGCACATGCTGATCCTCAAGCTGATCTCACCGGAGAACAAGGCGTATTACTTTGCCGCGGCGTTCCCGTCGGCCTGCGGCAAAACCAACCTGGCGATGCTCCAGCCGACCATTCCGGGTTGGCGCGCCGAAACGCTGGGTGACGACATCGCCTGGATGCGGTTCGGCAAGGACGGCCGGCTGTACGCGGTCAACCCCGAGTTCGGCTTCTTCGGGGTCGCGCCCGGCACCAACTGGAAATCCAACCCCAACGCCATGCGCACCATCGCCGCCGGCAACACCGTGTTCACCAACGTCGCGCTGACCGACGACAACGACGTCTGGTGGGAAGGCCTGGAGGGCGACCCGCAGCACCTGATCGACTGGAAGGGCAACGACTGGTTCTTCCGCGAGACGGAAACCGCACCGGCGCACCCGAATTCGCGGTACTGCACGCCGATGTCGCAATGCCCCATCCTGGCGCCGGAGTGGGATGACCCACAGGGCGTGCCGATCTCGGGGATCCTGTTCGGCGGCCGCCGCAAGACCACGGTGCCGTTGGTGACCGAGGCCCGCGACTGGCAGCACGGCGTGTTCATCGGCGCCACCCTGGGCTCCGAGCAGACCGCGGCCGCCGAGGGCAAGGTCGGTGCCGTGCGCCGCGACCCGATGGCCATGCTGCCGTTCCTGGGCTATCACGTCGGCGACTACTTCCAGCACTGGCTTGACATCGGCAAGAACTCCGACGAGTCCAAGCTGCCGAAGGTGTTCTTCGTGAACTGGTTCCGTCGGGGGGACCAAGGTCAGTTCTTGTGGCCCGGCTTCGGTGAGAACAGCCGGGTGCTGAAGTGGATCGTCGACCGCATCGAGCACCGGGCCGGCGGCCGGGACACCGCGATCGGCGTCGTGCCGACCGCGGAGGACCTGGACCTGGACGGGCTCGACGTGGACGTCGACGACGTTAATTCAGCGCTGAAGGTCAGTGCCGCCGAGTGGCGCGACGAACTGCCGCTGATCGAGGAGTGGCTGGAGTTCGTCGGGGAGAAGCTGCCCACCGGCGTCAAGGACGAGTTCGAGGCGCTCAAGCAGCGCCTCGCCGAGTCCGACTAGCTACCGCGAGCAGACGCAAAAGCTCCCGCACGCACGGCGTGTCGGGAGCTTTGCGTCTGCTCGCGGTAGCTAGCGCTCCCCACTCAAAAGTCACGCCCGCCGCAATGACTTCGGCAGGTAGACCGCACCCGGTCCGACCACCGCTGCCGAATCGGCCGGATTAGAGATGGTGCACCGTCTCAGCGACAGGCAGCCGCAGCCTATGCACGAGTCCAAGTTGTCGCGAAGCGCCATCAGCCCGGCGATCTGATCGTCGAGGCGCGTGCGCCAGTCCTTGGACAACCGAGTCCAGTCGGCGCGGGTCGGTGTGCGTCCGTCGGGCAGCTTCGCCAGTGCGGCCGCCACCTCGTCGAGGCTCAATCCAACGTTCCGGGCCGCCCGGATAAATGCCAGGCGCCGCAGCATCTGTCGTTCGAACCGGCGTTGACCGCCGGACGTCCGGGTTGCGGTGATCAGGCCCTGGCTCTCGTAAAACCGGATTGCCGATGCCGCGAAGCCACTGCGCTTCGCGATCTCACTGACGGTGAACAAGTCCCGGGTATCCATGCGATCTACTCACTTTGAGGGCTTGACTTAAAGTTAACTTTAACTATCAGTATGGGTCGTATGAATCAAAATGTCACCCGTTCTGTAGCAATAGTCACCGGCGCATCACGCGGGTTCGGCCGAGCGGTGACCGCCGCTCTGCTCGACTGCGGCTGGGCCGTGGTCGGTGATGCCCGCCGCGCGTCCGAGCTGGAAATGACCGCCCGAGAACTGAATTCAGCGCAACTGACCGTCCTCCCCGGAGACGTCACCGACGCTTCGCACCGTGCCGCGCTAGTGGCCGCCGCGATCAAGGCGGGACCGCTTCGCCTGCTGGTGAACAACGCCAGCCGGCTCGGGCCCAGCCCGCAACCGTCGCTGGCCGACTACCCGGCAAGCGACTTGTGGGCCGTTTACCAGACGAACGTGTTCGCCCCGCTCGCGCTGATCCAGGCGGCGCTGCCCGCGCTCACCGACAACGCGGGAACGATCGTCAACCTCACCTCCGACGCCGCCGTCGAGCCGTACCCCGGCTGGGGTGGGTATGGCTCCTCGAAGGCCGCATTCGATCAGCTATCGGCCATTCTTGGCGCGGAAACCGCTGGGGCATCAATCACTGGGGCATCCGGCGTGCCGGTTTACGCGTTCGACCCCGGCGACATGCGGACCGAGATGCACCAGGCCGCCTTCCCCGGCGAGGACATCTCCGACCGCGCCGAACCGGAATCCGTGGTGCCGGCGTTGCTGCGGCTGCTCGACACCCGCCCGGCCGCCGGTCGTTACCGGGCAGCGGACCTGTCGTCCGGAGCGCTGCGATGATCGGCCCGCAGACGCATTTCCGCCGGCCCGCGAGCTCGGACGCCACCGAACCGCCGGAAGCCCACGGTGTCGCCCGCGACGCGGTCAAGCTGCTGGTCGCCCGGCCGGACGGTGTCAGCCACGCCCGATTCGCCGACCTTGGCGACCATCTGCGCCCGGGCGACCTCCTGGTGGTCAACAACTCCGCCACCCTGCCCGCCGCGGTCGACGGCCGCCGGGCGGGGCATCCGATCGCCATCCATTTCTCCACCGCGCGGGCCGAGAAGCTCTGGGTGGTTGAGTTGCGGCCCGCCGGGCAGGCGACCGGGCACCTGACGGACGTCCGCCCAGGTGAACGCGTCGAGATGCCCGGCGGCGGCGCGATCGTCATCGGGTCGTCCTACCCGAAGGCCGGGGTCGAGGGCGGGCGATTGTGGACCGCGCGGGTGGTCCTCGAAGGCCCGGGGGATGGCGTCGTGTCATACCTCACCCGGCACGGCCGGCCGATCCGGTATTCGTACGTGCCGCGAGCATGGCCGCTGTACTACTACCAAACCGTGTTCGCCCGGTGCCCGGGTAGCGCTGAAATGCCCAGCGCGGCGCGGCCGTTCAGCAACGAATTGGTTACCGCGCTGGTGGCGGGCGGCATCGCGATCGCGCCGATCACCTTGCATGCCGGGGTGGCCTCCGCGGAGGCGGGCGAGCCACCGGTGCCCGAACTGTTCCACGTGCCGCCCGCCACCGCGCGGATGGTTAACCTCACCCGCACGGCCGGCTCACGGGTGATCGCCGTCGGCACCACGGTGACCCGAGCGCTGGAGTCGGCCGCGAACGCCGACGCCGTGGTGCACGAGGCGGGGGGCTGGACGGATCTGGTGCTCGGCGCCGACCGCCCGTGCCGAGTGGTGAACGGCCTGATCACCGGATGGCACGATGCCGGCGCCTCCCACCTGTTGCTGCTGGAAGCAGTCGCCGGCCCGGATCTGGTCGCCGCGGCGTACCGTGAGGCCGTCGAACACGGGTATCTGTGGCATGAATTCGGCGACAGCGCCCTGCTTTTGCCCGCGCCTGGGCCTGCGACTGGACCGATGCCAAGAAAGTCTTGAGAAATCTCAAAGTCCGGCCGGGCAGCCTTTTCTATCACAACCGATCTCTACGAAAAGGCAACCCGGAGGACACGATGTGGGCACTGACAACATCCCATGGACTGCGCGTCGACGGCATCAGGACTGAAGACGCGGCCAGATCGGCCGTCGGCATGCTCGGCATGACCCAGGTCATCAGCCCCTACGCATGGCGGGTGGTCGACAACTACGGCCGGCGCTTCGTCGCCGAGGTGAGAAGGGCGCGCTGATTTGTACCGGGCCTTGACCTGCGTCAAGTTTGGCGACGGTACAGTCGGCCCATGCAGATTCGCCCCCATGTCGGCGCCAACAAACCTGCTGTCATCCTGCACCCGTCCGGGACCGTGGTCACCTTCGACGACCTGGAAGCGCGCGCTAACCGGCTCGCGCACAGGTTCCGCGGGGCCGGTCTGTGCGAGGGCGACACCGTCGCAATCTTGATGGAGAACAACGAACACATCCACGCGGTGATGTGGGCGGCGCGGCGCAGCGGCCTGTACTACGTACCGATCAATACCCACCTGACCGCGGCCGAGGTGGCCTACATCATCGACAACAGCAGCGCCAAGGCGATCATCGGGTCGGCGGCGCTGCGGGAAACCTGCGCGGGTCTGGCCGAGCATCTTCCCCGCGGTCTGCCCGACCTGCTGATGATCGCTGGTTCTATTCCGCCAGGTGACTCCCCCGCAAGCGGGCGGTACCCCCAGCCGAATTGGGAGCGTTACCCGGAATGCGTTGCGGATCAACCGGACACACCGATTGACGACGAAATCGAGGGCGACCTGCTGCAGTACTCGTCGGGCACCACCGGCCGGCCCAAGGGGATCAAACGCGAATTGCCGCACGTCCCACCGGAGGCGGCGCCGGGCATGATGTCGGCCCTGGTTGGGTTCTGGATGGAACCCGATGCGGTGTATCTGAGCCCGGCGCCGCTCTACCACACCGCACCGTCGGTGTGGTCGATGAGCGTCCAGGCCGGCGGCATCACCACGGTGGTCATGGAGAAGTTCGATGCCGAGGGAGCGCTCGACGCGATCCAGCGCCACCGGGTAACCCACGGCCAGTTCGTGCCGGCCATGTTCGTGCGGATGCTGAAACTTCCTGAGAAAGTCCGTAATTCGTACGATCTGTCCAGCCTCAAGCGGGTGATGCACGCCGCCGCGCCGTGTCCGGTGGAGATCAAGATGCAGATGATGGACTGGTGGGGACCGATCGTTGACGAGTACTACGCCTCCTCGGAAGCTATCGGGTCGACGCTCATCACCGCCGAGGACTGGCTGGCCCACCCGGGGTCGGTGGGCAAACCGATGCTGGGCGGGGTGCACATCATCGGGGAGGACGGGAACGAACTGCCGCCGGGCGAGCCCGGCGAGATTTACTTCGAGGGTGGGTATTCCTTTGAATACCTTAACGACCCGTCGAAGACCGCGGCGTCGCGCGACGAGCACGGTTGGGTGACCGTCGGCGACGTCGGCTACCTCGACGACGAGGGCTATCTGTTCCTGACCGACCGGCGCCATCACATGATCATCTCCGGCGGGGTGAACATCTACCCGCAGGAGACCGAGAATCTGCTCGTCACTCACCCGAAGGTGTTGGACGCAGCGGTGTTCGGCGTTCCCGACGACGAGATGGGACAACGCGTCATGGCGGCCGTGCAGACCATCGACCCCGCCGACGCCAAGGATGACTTCGCCGTCGAGTTGCTGGCCTGGCTGCGAGACCGGCTGTCGCACTTCAAGTGTCCGCGGTCGATCGCCTTCGAGTCAACGCTGCCGCGCACCGACACCGGGAAGCTCTACAAGAACGAGCTGATCGAGAAGTATTCGGGGTGAACCGTGTTGCGCGTGGTCGACCTGTCGCGAGCGCCGCATGCCGACGTTGCGCCGTTCCCCGGGGTGAGCCCCGATGTGACAATAGCCTTCGGCACGGCCGCCGAGGTATGCGGCGCGACAGCTGAATCCTGGCTGGAAACTGCGACTTTCACCCTGACCGAGGATCGCTGTGCCGATCGGCGGGTGGTCACCGTCGACTCGGTGCCCGAGACCCTGGCCGAGCTGACCCAGCGGTGTCAACGCTGGCCGCACGCCAGCTCGGTCTGCGACGACGTGCTGCGCGCGGTGGACCCCGCGGGCCCGACGCCGGCCGCGGTGGTGACCGAGTCGCTGGCGTACTCGACGTTGCAGTCCGGGCCGGAGTTCGCCCGCTGGCTCACCGAACGCGGCCCGGCCCGGATGCCGGAGATCGCCGATCCCGTGCAGGCGCAACGCGACGGTGACACTTTGCGGATCAGGTTCAACCGGCCGCAACGCCACAATGCGTTTTCCACCGACGCGCGCGCCGCGCTCCTGGAGGCACTGACGGTCGCGCAGCTGGACCCGTCGGTGACCGGAATCGTGTTGAGCGGCAACGGCCCGTCATTCTGCAGCGGCGGCGATCTCGCCGAATTCGGCACCTTCGCCGACCCGGTCGGCGCGCATCTGGCCCGCACCCGCCACAGCCCGGCCCTGGTGCTCGACGCGCTGCGCGCCAGGCTGGGCCGCGGCTGCCGTGCGGAGGTGCACGGCCGGGTGCTGGGCAGCGGGCTGGAGATGGCGGCGTTTTGCGGATGGATTGCGGCGCGGGATGATTCGCTGTTCGGGCTGCCGGAACTGAGTCTGGGGCTGATCCCCGGCGCCGGCGGTACCGTCAGCGTCACGCGCCGGATTGGCCGCTGGCGCACGGCTTATCTGGTGTTGTCCGGGCGCACTATCGATGCCGATACAGCGCTGGCCTGGGGACTAGTGGATGCGGTCGCGCCAGGTGAGCGCCAAATAAATTGACGTCCAAGGCATTACGGGTGCTCAGTAACCGTATGTGGTGGTGGTCGTGGTGGGGATGTTCGAGACGACCGCCGCCGCGAAAATAACGAACCACAGTATCACCAGGCCGATAGAGACGACGGGACCGGTGATCGCGCCGATGATGGCCCACTTCTTGGCGCTGTTGGCCGCCTCCTGCGCCTCGTTATATTGACCTGATGCCCACAGGCCCGAGACCTTGGTGGAGTACACGATCGACACAATCCCGAACGGGAGGCAGCACAGGACGGTGCACAGAATCGCCCAGACCAGGTAGTTATCCGGCTCGCGCGCCCCTTGCCAGCCCGGTTGCTGAGCCGGCCAACCCGGCTGCTGGCCCTGCCATTGTGGTTGCTGGCCTTGCCAACCCGGCTGCTGGCCCTGCCATTCCGGGGAACCTCCGTACGGATCTGACGGATAACTCATGGCAACTGCCTCCCCTTGGATTTCGGGTGCCCCCAGAAAATGAAGTCAGGCAAATATACAGCACGGGGCGGGCCGCGAGCGCAGAGATTGTCTTCAGATGCCGCCCCGGGCCACCAGCTGCCCGGCTATCACATTGCGTTGGATCTCATTGGTGCCTTCGCCGACGATCATCAGCGGCGCATCGCGGAAGTAGCGTTCGACGTCGTATTCGGTCGAATAGCCGTAACCACCGTGGATGCGCACCGCATTCAGCGCGATTTCCATCGCCACCTCGGAGGCGAACAACTTGGCCATCCCGGCCTCCATGTCGCAGCGTTCGCCGCTGTCATAGCGCTCGGCGGCATAGCGGGTGAGCTGGCGGGCCGCGGTGAGTTTGGTTGCCATGTCGGCCAGGTAGTTGCCGACGGCCTGATGCTTCCAAATCGGCTGGCCGAAGCTCTCCCGCTGCTGGGCGTAGGCAAGCGCGTCCTGAAGCGCCGCCGTCGCAACGCCCAGTGCCCGGGCGGCTACTTGGATACGGCCTGTCTCAAGGCCTTTCATCATCTGCGAAAAGCCTTCGCCCATGCGCCCGCCGAGCACCGCCGACACCGGCACGGTGAAGTCGTCGAACGAGAGCTCACAGGACTCGACGCCCTTGTAGCCCAACTTGGGCAGGTCCCGCGACACCGTCAACCCCGGCCCAGGCTCGACGAGCACGATCGAGATGCCCTTATGACGCGGCCTGGCTTTCGGATCGGTCTTGCACAGCAACGCGATCAGTCCGGACCGCCGCGCGTTGCTGATCCAGGTCTTAGAACCGTTGATCAGCAAGCCGTCTGGGCCGCCGGGTAATGCGGTGGTCGACATGTTCTGCAGATCGGAGCCGCCGCCCGGCTCGGTCAACGCCATGGTGGCCCGCAGCTCGCCGGTGGCCATTGCCGGTAGGTACGTCCGCCTCTGCTCATCGGTGCCGAACAGCGTCACCAGCTTGGCGACGACGGTGTGCCCACCCATGGCTCCGGCCAGGCTCATCCAGCCGCGCGCCAGCTCCTGGGTGACTCGCACATAACACGGCATCGACACCAGTGACCCGCCGTATTCCTCGGGAATCGCCAACCCGTAGATGCCGATCCGCTTCATCTGCTCGATCCACGCCTCGGGGTAGGTGTTGGCGTGCTCGACCTCACGCACGGTCGGTTTCACATCGCGGTCGATGAACGCCTGCACGGTGGCGACCAGCATGTCCTCTTCGTCGTTTAGCGCGCTGTCCACACCGCAACCACCCTCCACGTTGACCCCCGATTCGACAGCCTGCCAGCATGTGGCGTTGTGACTTCCAACGGGTATGCGGGTATCCGCGAGGGCGGGCCCTACTTCGACGACCTCTCGAAAGGTCAGGTGTTCGATTGGGCGCCGGCGGCGACGCTGTCGTCCGGGCTGGCCGCCGCGCATCAAGCGATCGTGGGCGACCGGCTGCGGCTGGCTCTGGACGCCGGCCTGTGTGCCGCAGTGATCGGTATGCCGGGGCCGCTGGCGCATCCGGGGCTGACGTGCGATGTGGCGATCGGGCAGTCGACGCTGGTGACCCAGCGGGTGAAAGCCAATCTGTTCTACCGCGGCCTGACGTTTCACCGGTTCCCGCTGATCGGCGACTCCATCTACACGCGCACCGAAGTGGTCGGGTTGCGGGCCAACTCGGTCAAGCCGGGCCGCGCGCCGACGGGAATGGCGGCGCTGCGGATGATCACGATCGACCAGGCCGATCGGCTGGTGCTCGACTTCTATCGGTGCGCCATGCTGCCGGCCAGCCCCGACTGGCAACCCGACGATTCCGGGCCCGGCGATGACCTGTCCACCGTCGGCGCCGACGCCATGGCGCCGGCCTGGAATCCGACCGCGGACTGGGACGACGCGGCCTTCCGCAACCGGGTGCCCGGTCCGCACTTCGATCCCGGCATTGCCGGTGCGGTGTTGCACAGCACCGGCGACATCGTCAGCAACGCGCCCGAGCTGGCCCGTCTAACTCTGAATATCGCTGCCACGCATCATGATTCACGAGTCGGTGGCGGGCGCCGGCTGGTGTACGGCGGGCACACCATCGGGCTGGCATTCGCGCAGGCGAGCCGGCTGCTGCCGAATTTGGCGACGGTTCTGGGTTGGGAGTCCTGCGACCACACCGGACCCGTGCACGAGGGCGACACCCTCTACAGCGAGCTGCATGTCGAGACGGCCGAGGCCTCCGAGTCTGTCGACCACGGCGGCGTGCTGGGGTTGCGCTCGGTGGTCTACGTCGTCAGCGACTCGGCGGACGAGCCCGACCGGCAGGTGCTGGACTGGCGGTATAGAGCGGTGCAGTTCTAGTTTTCAGATACCGTTGACATTCAGATACCGTCGATATTTAATTTAGCGCATGCCCACTCGGTTGCGCCGCGTTGAACAGGTCGAACGAAACCGCGGACTGGTGTTGGAGGCGGCCCGGCGCGTCTTCATCGCGCGCGGCTACGCGGGCGCCACATTGGAGGCCATCGCCGACGAGGCCGGATTCTCCAAGGGCGTCGTCTACTCCCAATTCGGCAGCAAGCCCGACCTGTTCTTCGCGCTGCTCGAGCACCGGGCCGAGTGGCGCGCGGCGCATAACCGGGAGGCGGTGGCCGGACGCACGGGTCTCGAGGCCTTACAGGTGCTGATCCGCGCGGCCGCCGAAGACTCCGAGTCCGAGCCCGGTTGGCAGTTCGTGCTGACCGAATTTCGAGCGCAGGCCGTGCGCAACCCGGACCTCAACCGTCGTTACGCCGAGGTGCATTCCCGGTCGATCGACGAACTCGCCTCGGTGCTGACGCGGGTTTACGGCACCGCCGGCGTGACTCCGCCGGTTCCCACCCGGTCCTTGGCCGAATTCACCTTCGCAGCCACGACGGGTGTCGCGCTGGAACGCAGCGCGAATCCGGCCGCCCTTCCGGAGAACGAGGCCGCCGAATTGCTCTTGACCGCACTGGGATTCGCTCGATGACGATGATCATATCCACGTGGGATGAGCTACGCCGCAACGTGCTGGCCGACGTACTGGCCAGCCTCCCAGCGCATCTGGACCGGCTGTCCTGGGACCGCGACCAGATTCAAGCGGAGCAACGCGCGGGCCTGGCGCGGCTGCTGGCCCACGCGGCCGAGCGCTCCCCGTTCCACGCCCGCCGGCTGCGCGGCATCGACCTCACCGCGATCGATCCCTCCGACATGTCGGCGCTGCCGGTGATGACCAAGGCCGGCATGATGGACGCCCTCGACGAGGTCTTCACCGACCGCCGGCTGCGCCACGCGGACGTCGAATCCGCGCTGGCGTGCGCTCGCGCCGAACCCGTTCCGCCTTGGCCGCCCGCCAACGGAATCGGCCCCGCAACCGCCGCAGGGCGTCACCGCGCTGGTGGCCGCGCCCACCGCGGTGCACGCCACCGGGATGCTGGCGCCGATGATGGCCGGCCCCGGTTGGCCCACTCGCTATCATCTGGTGCCCGCAACCCGACCGCTGGCCGCGATAGTCGCAGAACTCAATGCGGTGCGGCCCGCCGTCCTCGGCGGATACGCCTCAATGCTGGCCCGGCTCGCCATGGAGGCACGCGCCGGGCGCCTCCAGATACGCCCCGATCAAATTTCCTCGTCGAGCGAGACGTTGCTCCCGGAGATGCGTTCCGTGATCAGGTCAGCATTCGATGCTCCAGTCCTGGACTGTTTTGCCTGCACCGAGGGTCTGGTAGGCAAGACCGGCCCGGACGACGACACCTTCGCCTTTAACACCGACATGTGCATCGTCGAGCTGGTCGATGCCGACAACCGCGTTGTGCAGGTCGGAGTCCCGGCCGCGAAGGTGTTGGTGACGAACCTGTACAACTTCACCCAGCCGTTGATCCGCTACGAACTCACCGACACGTTTATTCGCGTCGCCGACGCATCCGGTCACGGCCATCTGCGGGCGCGAGTGCAGGGCCGCAGCGACGAGATCTTCCACTACCCGGACGGAACGGCCATCCACCCCATTGCGATTCGATCAGTGATCGTCGCCACCCCGCAGATCGTCGACTACCAAGTCACCCAGACGCCCGCGGGTGTCGATGTATCCGTAATTGCCACAACCGGTTTCGCCGTCGACGAATTCACGTCGCGGCTGACCCGAGCACTGGCCGAAATGGGTCTGGGGCGTCCGCAAGTCAGCGCCCGCCCGGTCGACCGGCTGGACCGGAACCCCGCCAGCGGAAAGTTCCGCCGGTTTGTCCCCCTCTGAGCGGCGAGTAAATGGGGGAGCAGCGGGCTGGCCTATCACGAATCCGGTTGCGGATCAACGGGTATGACGATGACCAGGTCGGGCGGCGTTCGGCGACGACGCCGCGGTAGGGGGCGGTTTGGTAGCCGTAAGCAGGGCGCGCCCGGTGTTCTGCGGCGACGCCGTCACCGACCCACTGACCGGGCTGGAAGCGACACTGGCCGTGACCGAATCGGCCAGGCGCGGCGGCGGATTGATCCGGGCCCCGCCACCACCGGGACGATCACCAAAACTTCATAGAACGAGACCCGGCCCAGCACCTGGCGCTCTATCTGATTGATGGTTGCGGCTCCGGGTGCCGCATCCCGCGCTGGCTGAACGACGGGAGCGCAGGCCCGCGACGCCCTCCTGGGATGCGCCGCCGAGTGTGTGGGCGCCGTAGAGCAGCGCTTAGCCTCTGGTCCGAGCGTCGAGTAGTTGGGTGAGCAGCCGGGACAAGTTCGCAAAAGTTACCAGGACGACGGATACTATTCCATGTCATGACCCGGTACCACGCCACGCTGGGTTTGCCGTGCGCGTGTGCGAAAGGGCGTGCCGGATGACGGTCGAGTTTCAGTTGCTTGGCGCAGTCGAAGCCCGAGTCGATGGGCGGCGGCTCGACATCGGTCATGCCCGCCAGCGCTGCGTGCTGGCTGCGCTGCTGGTCGATGTGAATCAGCTGATCCCGGTGGAGCAGTTGGTTGATCGAGTGTGGTCGGATCGGCCGCCGTATTCGGCCCGAAGTTCCTTGACAACCTACGTGTCCCGGTTGCGCCACCTGTTTGCTGAGGCGGCGGGGGTGGCGATTTCGCGGGAGCCGGGCGGGTATGTGCTTGAGGCGGATGCGTTGTCGGTCGACGTGCATCGCTTTCGGCATTGGGCGTGCCAGGCGCGGGCCACCGCGGACCCGGTTGAGGCCACGGTGCTATTCGATCGCTGCCTCGACATTTGGGGTAGTGAGCCGTTTGCATCGCTGGACACGGCCTGGATTAAAGACGTGCGCGGCGCGCTGGTCGCGGAGCGGTTTTCGGTGCTGTTGGATCGCAACGACGTCGCCTTGTCTGCCGGGCGGCACGCCGAGCTGCTGGGGGAGCTGACCGTGGCGCTGGCCGCCCACCCGCTCGACGAGCGTCTGGCCGGCCACCTGATGCTGGCCCAGTACCGCAGTGGCCGACAGGGCGATGCGCTGGGCACCTATCAGCGGATGCGCCAACGACTCGTCGAGGAGCTCGGCGTCGACCCGGGACCGTCGCTGCGGCAGGTATATCAGCGGATCCTGGCCGGCGACACCGACGATCAGGTGGCCAAAGGTGAGGTGGGATCGCCGCAGGGTTCGGCGGTGCGGGGGCTGGTTTCCCATCGAACCCATCCGAACCTGTTGCGGGATACGACCAGCTTCGTCAACCGTGAGCAGGAGATGGCGCAGGTCATCGAGGCGTTGGGTGAGGGCCCGTTGGTGACGCTGACCGGGGTTGGCGGTGTCGGCAAGAGCCGGCTGGCTTTTGAGATCGCCAGGCGCGAGGAGAACCGGTTCGGTGAGGGTGTGCGGATCTGCGAGCTGGCGCCATTGGACCACGCGGCGGCGGTGGCTCACGCCATTGCGGCCGCGGTGGGGTTGCTTCAGCCGCAGGACTCCGACATCGGGGGATCGGTGATCGAGTATCTGCGCTTGCGTGAGCTTCTTTTGGTGGTCGATAACTGCGAGCACCTGGTGGAAGCGGCCGCGGACATCGTTGGGCGGATTGTGCAGCACTGCGCGGGGGTGTCGGTGCTGGTCACCAGTAGGCAACCACTAGACATCAAGGGTGAGCGCATCGTGGTGGTCGCGCCGCTGCCGCTAGCCGATGCCACCCGGTTGTTCGCCGATCGGGCCCGGGCCGGTCGGCCGGACTTTAACCTCGATCACCAGTCGGTGGGTGCGGTCGCCGAGATTTGTCGGCGGGTCGATTGCCTGCCGCTGGGTGTGGAGCTGGCGGCGGCGAGGATGCGGCTGATGAGCAGCCCCGATATGGTGCGGCGGCTTGACCGGGTGCATCTGGTGCGTGGCGGGGTGCGTGGCATGCCCCCGCGCCAGCAGAGCCTGACCTCCACCATCGCGTGGTCGTATTGGCTGCTGACTGACGGCGAGCAAGCGCTGTTTATGCGGCTGTGCGTGTTCGCCGGCGGTTTCGACCTGGAGGCGGCGCATCACGTGTGCGGGGCGGACGGGGCCTGCGAGGATGACACGCTTGAGCTGCTGGCCGGTTTGGTGGACAAGTCGATGGTGGTGGTGCGCAGCGCCACCGACCGGACCCGCTACGGCGTGTTGGAAACACTGCGGGCCTTCGGGCGTGAGCGCCTGCACGAGCACGGGACCCAGGATGGGTACGCGATGCGGCACGCGGTGTACTACTGCGAGTTGGCCGAGCGCGCCGCGGTGGGCTTGCAGGGCGTTGATGAGCGGGATTGGGTCGAGCGGATGCTGCCCGACTGCGACAACCTGCGCGCGGCGTTCGAGCAGGCGATGGCCAACGACGACATCGATCTCGCGCTGCGACTGGTCACGTCGTTACCCGAGCTGCTCGGCCTGCGCCTCGGCTATGAGGTGACGCTTTGGGCCGAGCGCGTCATCGCTGTTGCCGATCCGGATCATCCGCTGTTCGCCACGGCAGTCGGCACCGCTGCACGCGGTGCCTGGACCCGTGGTGACTTTACGCGTACGCGCTCGCTGGCGGCGCTGGCCGGCGGGCGTGTTCCCGGCCCCGGTAGCGCGCGGATGTGCTATCCCGGTGACGTCGTGGTCGACGCTGCCCTTTTTGAGGGTGACGCGCAGCACGCCCTGTACTGGGACCGCGAAATGGCACGCGCGCGCGGTGATGTCGACCCCATCCGGCTGGTGTACACGGTTGTTGCTGCCGCTATCTGCCATGTTGCGCTGGGCGTCCCCGACGCCGCTTTGCCCGCCGCGCGCGAGGCGGTGCAAGTCGCAGACACCACGGGCAACCCGACGGCGCGATCGATGGCCTACTTTGGGTTGGGCTACTTGCTCAAGAAATCCGAACCGGACCGTGCGCTGGCGCTGTTCGAGGAGGCGGCGCGGCTGGCCGGGGCCGTACAGAACTTCTGGTGGCACGGCATCGCGTTGCTCGAGGCCGCTGCCACCGTCGCGGTGCACGGCGATCCGGTGAATGCGGCGCAGATGTTCATCGAGGTGCTCGACCACTGGGAGCGGGTCGGAGACTGGGCCCAGCAGGGGTTCGCTTTGCGCTACATCGCGCGGTTGTTGGTCCGGCTGGACGCCGACGACGATGCCTTGTTCTTGCACTGCGCAGTCGTGAAGGCCGGTAAGCCCGCTCCGCTGCGCGACGCCCAATTGCGCGTCCTCGTCGAGCGCCTAGGCGCAGACCGCTTCGAGGCGCTGAGCTCGTCGGCGGAAGTCGGCGCCGCCGCGGTGGTCGCGCGGGCGCGTTCGAGCCTGCAAAGCTGCGTGGCACACGCCACCCAAGCCGCCGGTGCCACCACCTGACCGGTAAGCCAAAACGGAGCGCCGGGAGCGCATTCAACCGTTGTTCGCCTTTTGCTCGATGCCTACCCAGCGCGGATTCAAAGATCACGCATCGTTTGCTCAACGCCTGCCCGGCAACGTTAGCCGGGTCAAAGATGTCGTCGGAGTGGGCGCCGCGATCACGCTGAAGGGACAGTGAGGCGGACCGCGACCCAGGCGATGTCGAGCGGTCGACCGACCACGGACTTGCAAGTGAGGCGCATATGACGAAACGTGTTCATCGCTCTTCGGGGCCGAGGCCTTCGAATCCTCTGCGCGTCTGCGTGGCAGGCGGCGGAGCGTCCGGCATGGCCGCGGCATTCGCGCTCGCCTCCTTCGGGCATGAGGTGACCATCGTGGAGAAGAGCGACCGCCTCGGAGGCCATGCCCACACCTGGCGCTTCGAGGACGGCAGCTCCGCTGATCCCGCCTTCGGCGCGTTCAGCCGCTCCGGCTATTACCCAAACACCTATGCGCTGTGGGAGAGGCTGGGCGTCGAAGTCTATACACCCTCTCTCCGTGACGGGACGCCGGCGACGATCAACAACACGCAGACCTTCTTCTCGACGGATCAGGGCGAGAAATACGCAAGCTACGTCGACCTCATCGAAGGACGGCGTCTGCAGCGGGAGGTGACGCGCTGGCACCGCGACCTCTACAAGATCCCCGGCAACCTCCGGTACGCCGACACCAGCATCGGCCAATACTTCGCTGAGGAGGGCTATACGGCCGAGTTCGTCGAGTCCTGGTTCTTGAACTCGGCGTTCGGCTTCTTCCCGGGGATGCGCGTTCGCACCTATCTGGAGATGCCCATCGAGCCCCTGTCCTGGTTCTTCGCCCTGAACACGGCCAACGCCAACGCGAGCTTCCAGCTGCTCTGCGGCGGCGCCGACGAGTACGTGAGACGCTTCCGCGCCCGCCTCGACATGCTCGGCGTTCGCACCGTCCTGCGCTCCACGGTGCTGGCCGTGGAGCGCACCGACCAGAACGTGTCGCTGCTCATCAGCGCCGCTGGCGACGCGAGCGCCGCGCCGCGGCCGGAGCCCTTCGACCACCTGGTGCTGGCCACCCAGCCGGAGCACGTCTCCAAAATCCTCGGCCCGACGTGCACCGCGGGCGAGCGCGAGGTCCTCGAACCCATGAAGTCACTGCGGTCGGCGCCGCTGATGTACGTGCGCCCCGATTCGGAGTTGATGGGACACCTCGAGAACGCCGGGTGCTACCACTACGACATCCCGCTCCGCGGCCAGGAGGGCAACCTCGATCGCATCAAGCAGCAGTTCATCTGCCGCCCCAGCAATGAGGACCCCCGGCGCATCGTCCCGATGGGGATGGGCTTCGACGCCGCCGACGGCGTGGTCGGGGAGGCCCAGGCCAAGCTGATGCCCCACGCGCTGCCCACCTTTGCGATCGCGCGCGGGAGGAAGCGCGTCGCCGAGGAGCTGCAAGGGACGCGACGCACCTGGTACGCAGGCTCGTGGATGGAGGGCTTCTCGATCCACGACGATGCAATCGTCGCCGGGCTGCGCGCGGCCAACGGGATCATGGCAGGGCGTGACGAGTACCCCATCCTCGAGAAAGATTTGTCGTGGAACAGGCGGATTACCCGCAAGGCCCCCGCAGGGACCGACGGCTTCACGACGCTTGTCGATGTCATCGAGCACCGCGCGCGGCACGACGCCGACCGGACGGGCTATGTCTTCGTCGACGACGACGGTCGAGAGCAGGCGAAGCTCAGCTACGCAGAGCTGGAGCGATGCTCGCGCGAGGTCGCCGCGCTTTTGCACTGGGACCACAAGCTCGCAAGGAACGACCGCGTGGTGCTCCTCTACCCTCCGGGCGTGCAGTTCTTCGTCGCAATGCTGGGCTGCATCCGGCTCGGCATCATCCCGGTTCCCAGCATCGCGCCCGATCCGCTGGACCCGCTGCCCGGCCTCGCCAAGCTCAACAAGATCGTCGACGACTGCGGCGCAGCGGCGGTGCTGACCACACAGGTGGGGCACGCCGCGGCCAGCGCAACCCAGGAGCTGTTTCCCTGGCCCTCCCTTCCGTGGATCGTCACCGACGGGCCGACCCCGGAGTCGGTGGATGCTTTGGAGTGGCCGCAGTTGTCCCCGGACGACATCGCGTTCATCCAATACACCTCGGGCTCGACGAGTGCGCCCAAGGGTGTGATGGTCTCCCATCGAAACGTGCTCGAGCAAAACAGAATGGGCACCGAGATGTTCGGCTGGGACACGCGCTCCGTCGCCGTCGAATGGATTCCGCAGTACCACGATCTGGGCCTCATCAACATGTTCGTCACGATGTACACCGGGGGCTTGTGGGTCTTCATGGCGCCGATGAGCTTCCTCAAGCAACCGGCGCTGTGGGGCGAGCTGATTCACCGATACCGCGCGACGTCGGTGTGCGGTCCCGACTTCGGCTACGCGCTGATGATGCGAAAGACCACGCCGGAGCAGCGCGCCCGATGGGACTGGAGCGCGCTGCAGCACGTCGTCAGCGGCGCCGAGCCGGTGCGTCACGCCACGATGGAATCGTTCGCTCGGGCGTTCGAGTGCACCGGCCTCACCGAAGAGAAGCTGTACGCCAGCTACGGTCTCGCCGAGCACACGTTGCTCGGCACCTTCAAGGGGCGCGACCGCTACCACTGCGACAAGACGCGGCTAGAGGTCGGCCAGCCGGTGCCCTACGGCACCGACTGCCTCGTCGGCAGCGGCACGCCTCACCTAGACGTCGACCTCAAGATCGTCCACCCGGAGACATGCGAAATGCTCCCGGACCTGGTCGTCGGCGAGGTGTGGCTGAACAGCACCTCGAAGGCGATGGGCTACTGGAACAAGCCCGACGAGACCGAGAGGACCTTCCGCGCGCGGATCGCCCGGCACGGCGGGGAATATCTGCGCACGGGGGATGTGGGTTTCGTCCACCAGGATGAGCTCTTCGTCATCGGACGCATCAGTGACCGGATGATCTTCCGCGGAGCCAACATTCATGCGTCCGACGTCGAGGATACGGTGTGCGCCGCGTCGCCGGAACTGCGTCCCGGCTGCTGCGCGGTGTTCTCCGTCGACCGCGAAGAACGCGAAGCGATGGTGACGGTCGCCGAGCTGCGCAACCAGGAGACGACTCGCACCGACGAGATCGTCGGCGCGATTCGCACCAGCGTCGCGCGCCAACATGGACAGTCCGTGGACACCGTGGTGTTGATCCCGCCCAAATCGATCCCCAAGACGTCGAGCGGCAAGATCCAACGCAACCTGTGTCGCCAGCTCTGGCAGAAAGGCTCGCTTCCCGTCGTGCACGAGGATCGCGCTCAGACCGCCCCGCCGGTGTTGCCGTTGACCCACGCGGCGCCGGCGAGCGTGCGCGAGGCGCTCGAGCACACACTGGCCGACATCGTCCAGCTTCAGAGCTACGACCTCGATCGTCCGCTCGCCGAACAGGTGCCCATCGACTCGCTGAAGACTGCGGAGTTGGTGAACACTCTCAACCAGCGCCTGTCGGTCGACATTACGCTGCGCGAGGCGACGGCGCTGGCAGGGAGGGGGGCGCTGCGCGATCTGTTCGACTACGTGGACCAGCACGGGCGGCTGGTGCAGCCAGAGGACCTCGAAGCGCGATCGATCGTCCCGGTGCGCACGCCGGCGGGTGATGGGCCGTCGTCCTTCCCGGTGTTCTGCGTCTATCCGATCGAGGGGTCGCTGCTGTGGGTGAACCGCATCGCGGAGAACCTGCCGGGCGTACCGCTTTTCGCCTTTCGCCCGGTCGCGGACGCTCCGTACGACTCGATTCCCGCGATGGCGAGCGACTACATCCGGCAGATGCAGATCGTGAGCCCTGGCGGTCCGTGGATCCTGGCCGGGTACAGCTTCGGTGTCGGCGTGGCTGCCGAGATGGCGCAGCAGCTCCGCAAGAGCGGTTTGTGCGCGGGGGTCATCGCCTTCGACGCGCCGCAGTGCACGCCGGAGCTGCCCTGGTATCACGCGCTCTGCTTAATCCTCAGCTACCTCGAGGCGTGGCTGGGCCGCGAAGAGGAGTCGGGCATGCGCCGCGTCCTAGAGGAGGCGCCCCAGATGCCCATCGAGGCCGTCATTGAACAGCTGCGCCGGGTGACCGTGGCGCGTTGTCATGAATACCTCCCGGTGCTGGTCCGCAACAGCCGCGCCGCCTTCCCGTACTTCAACTCCGGCGTTCGCTTCGACTGCGGCTGTGAGAGCGTCTGTTTCGCCACGTCCTACTTCCTGGATCATCACGGTTCGCGCGATGTTTACGTTTTCGACGAATACGTTCCTGTGCCCGGCGACCATCGGACGCTCTTCGAGCCGGAGCACCAGGCGGCGTGGATCGCGAAGCTCAGGCGGCAGCTCGAGCGCATGACCCGCCGCTACCAGGAGCGGATGCGGCCGCGCGACGCGCTCGAGATCCAGAACCTGTTCTACCGTTGCACCGAACGCACCGATGCGCGGGACCTCGCCGAGGTGCAAAGCTGCTTCCGGTCCGATGCGACTTTCTCGTTTTATCACGGGTCCCCTGAGAGGCCCGAACACGTCATGCACGGCGCCCGCTACATCGCCGATTACACCACGGGGAGGTTGCGCGCCGCGTCCAGCCTGGCGACGGCACCGCGTCACCACCTGAGCATCGTGCAGTTCGAGGCCCTGGAGCCGACGAAGGCGCACACGCGCACCAGTTGGACGCTGACGGTGCTGTTGACCATCCCCGACACCGGCGCCAGGACGATCAAGGTTGTCGCGACGGGTGAGTACCTCGACGAGCTGACCCGGACTGTAGAGGGGTGGAAGATTGCCGAGCGGCGTGTGATGAGCGACGTCTCCGTGGATGACATGGCGCGGCCAACACTGATCTAGGCAAGGAGGTAGACACCGTGGCTATCACGCTGGGATTCCAAATCCCCAATTTTTCTTACGACAGCGGCCCGGAAAGTATCGAAAAGCTGTTCCCGTCGGTCATCGCCCAGGCGCAGGAGGCCGAAGCAGCCGGCTACGACTCGCTGTTCGTGATGGACCACTTCTATCAACTGCCCGTGCTGGGCCCACCCGAAAACGCGATGCTGGAGGCCTACACCGCCCTGGGCGCGCTGGCCAGCGCAACCGAACGACTGCAGCTGGGCACTCTGGTGACCGGCAACACCTATCGCAACCCGGCCCTGCTGGCCAAGATCATCACCACTTTGGACGTGGTGAGCGCGGGCCGGGCGATCCTGGGCATCGGCGCCGGCTGGTACGAGCTCGAACACCACCAGCTCGGCTTCGAGTTCGGCACCTTCACCGACCGCTTCAACCGGCTCGAAGAGGCGCTGCAAATTCTCGACCCGATGATCAGAGGCGAACGGCCGACGTTCTCCGGACACTGGTACAGCACCGAGTCGGCGATGGCCGAGCCGCGCTACCGCGACCGGATCCCGATCATGATCGGCGGTGGTGGCGAGAAGAAGACCTTCGCAATCGCGGCGCGGTTTGCCGACCACCTGAACATCATCGCGTCCCTCGACGAGCTGCCGCGCAAGATGGAGGCGCTGGCCGCGCGATGCAAGGAGGCCGGCCGAGACCGATCGACGCTGGAGACCAGCCTGCTGCTGACGGTGCTGCTCGACGAGAACCTCGATCCGGCAACGCTTCCCGAACGGGTGCGCGCACGCGTGGTGGCAGGCAGCCCGGCACAGATCGCCGACCAGGTGCAGGCCAAAATCCGCGATGCCGGTGTCGGCGGCCTGATCATCAACCTGCCAAACGGCCATATCCCCGGTGTTATCACGACCGCCGCGGAGCTGCTCCGTCCGCTGCTCGGTCTGTAAGTCCGGTGTGGCTACGGGTGGAAGATCAATTCCTCTGCCGGAAGGCCGGCAGGGAAACACGGCAAAGGAGTGATCGTGCCTGCAGATCAGAATATTGAGGCAACCAAGAATGGGTATGCCGCCTACGCTGCGCGCGATTTCGAAACGGCTTTGAGCTACTTCGATGACGATATCGAGTTCATCGTGGCTGGCAACAGCACAGTTGGCGGAACTTATCGCGGCAAGGCCGAGCTGTTGGGAATGTTCGCGAAGATGGCGGAGCATCCAGCCACGGTGACGCCCAACCGTTTCGTGGCCGATGGCGATGTCGTGGTCGTCGTCACCGACGTGACCATGACCGCTGGTGGGGAGCCGGGTGCTGAAGTCGACATTCACACATTCCGTAACGGCAAAATCATCAAAACCCAGAACTTCGGTGACACCGCCCTCAATGAACGGGTCTTCGGGACGAAGTAGCGAGCGCGGGATAGCTCTGGCAGCCAGCGAGCGCGGGCCGGACGGCCAGCACCAAACCACCTCCAACCACATAGAGGCTCAACAGTGCCATTTTCTGGATGCCGTAGTAGCGGAAGCCAACGGCGATGCGGGTCAGGAGTAGTGATCACGGTCGGAGTGACGAGATCGTCAGAGCCGCAGCAACTTCGGCATTGGTAATACCGGAACCGGGGATATCGGCATCGGGCTCACCGATACCAATCAGGTTGGCATCGCCGGGCTGAACGCGGATAGCGGCAACATCGGCTTCGGGAACTCGGGCACTGGCAACGTCGGCCTTTTCAAACGGATGACCACCATCGATCAGGCTGATCGGCTGTTGCTCGACTTCTACCGGTGCGCCATGCTGCCGGCCAGCCCCGACTGGCAACCCGACGATTCCGGGCCCGGCGACGACCTGTCCAACGTCGGCGCCGACGCCATGGCGCCGGCCTGGAATCCGACCGCGGACTGAGCCGGCACGGCCTTCCGCAACCGGGTGCCCGGCCCGCACTTCGATCCCGGCATTGCCGGTGCGGTGTTGCACAGCACCGGCGACATCGTCAGCAACGCGCCCGAGCTGGCCCGTCTAACTCTGAATATCGCTGCCACGCAACATGATCACGAGTCGGCGGCGGGCACCGGCTGGTGTACGCCGGACACACCATTGGGCTGGCATTCGCGCAGGCGAGCCGGCTGCTGCCGAATCTGGCGACGGTTCTGGGTTGGGAGTCCTGCGACCACACCGGACCCGTGCACGAGGGCGACACCCTTTACAGCGAGTTGCATGTCGAGACCGCCGAGCCGACCGACCACGGCGGCGTGCTGGGGTTGCGTTCGGTGGTCTACGCCGTCAGCGAGTCGGCGGACGAGCCCGACCGGCAGGTGCTGAACTGGCGGTTCAGCGCACTGCAGTTCTGGTTCGCGCGGGCTCCGAGATGCTGAGTCCGTCGCGGCGCCGCGGCCTGCCTCGTGGCTGCCGGGCACAATTGCAACGGTCGCGCAATAAGATGGATGATCTTATCTAGCGAACTTGGGTAATCCGATGCTCGACCGTCACTTTCGCGTTGTATGGGGACGCGAGCATGGATTGTGTCATTTTGCAGAGCAGGCGGCGGGCCATCAGCTGGCAAACCTCGGCTCCGTCCTCCACTCCTGCTGCACAATGGCTCTGGCTCAATAGGGACTCGCGGTGCCCGGGTGCGCAACGCCGTTCGGCCCAATGCCCACTCCATGGTCGTAATCGTGTAGTACCCGCTATCTAATCGGTGATCAATTCGTCGATATTGGGCGCGAATGTTTTATGCAGATTTCGAGCCGGCAATTTCGCAAAACGTCGTGTTAGTCCTTGTTACTCTCGCTCACATGACGTCGCGCTTCAGCTCTGCATAGCACGCTCGTACATAGGCGAGGATAACGATGCGGACAGAAAGCCCCTGCGGAAGCAGGTACCTGATCTCATCGTAGGACGTAGTCCGCGTTCAGAACGCTTTTGATCTGTGCAGGGAGCCCGACCCGATAACGTTCATAGAACGAGACCCGGCCCAGAACCTGGCGCTCCATCTGATTGATGGCTACCGCCCGGCCCGTTGCATGGCCCGCGGATCGGCGAAAACTGCATGTCGATCGTGGCCGCGCTGCGGCTCCGGGTGCCGCATCCCGCGCTGGCTGAACGACGGGAGCGCAGGCCCGCGACGCCCTCCTGCGATGCGCCGCCGAGTGTGTGGGCGCCGCAGAGCAGCGCTTAGCCTCTGCTCCGAGCGTCGAGTAGTTGGGTGAGCAGCCGGGACAAGTTCGCAAAAGTTACCAGGACGACGGATACTATTCAATGCCATGACCCGGTACCACGCCACGCTGGGTTTGCCGTGCGCCTGCGCGAAAGGGCGTGCCGGATGACGGTCGAGTTTCAGTTGCTTGGCGCAGTCGAAGTCCGAATTGACGGGCGGCGGCTCGATATCGGTCATGCCCGCCAGCGGTGCGTTTTGGGTGCGCTGCTGGCCGATGTGAATCAGCCGATTCCGGTGGAGAAGCTGGTTGCTCGCGTGTGGTGGGATCGGGCGCCCTACTCGGCCCGAAACTCCTTGGCAAGCTACGTGTCGCGGTTGCGTCACCTGTTTGCTGAGGCGGCAGGGGTGGTGATTTCGCGGGGGCCGAGCGGCTATGTGCTTGAGACGGAGGCGTTGTCGGTCGACCTGCATCGCTTTCGGCATTGGGCGGGTCAGGCGCGGGCCACCGCCGACCCGGTTGAGGCCACGGTTTTATTCGATCGCTGCCTGGACATTTGGGGTGGTGAGCCGTTTGCATCACTGGATACAGCCTGGATTAACGACCTGCGCGGCGCGCTGGTCGCCGAGCGGCTCGCGGTGGTATTGGATCGCAATGACGTCGCATTGCGTGCGGGGCGGCATGGCGAGCTGCTGGGGGAGCTGACCGCGGCGCTGGCCGTCCACCCGCTCGACGAACGGCTGGCCGGCCAATTGATGCTGGCCCAGTACCGCAGTGGCCGACAAGCCGATGCGCTGGGCACCTATCGGCAGATGCGCGATCGGCTCGTCGAGGAGCTCGGCGTTGATCCGGGACCGGCGCTGCAGGCCGTGCATCAGCAGATTCTGGCCGGCATCCCCGAGGATCAGGTGCCCGCGGGAAAGGTGGGATCGCCGCAGGATTCGGCGGTGCCGCGGGGGCTGGTTACCCATCGACCCCATCCGAGCCTGTTGCGGCGCGCGACCAGCTTCATCAACCGTGAGCAGGAGATAGCACAGGTCATCGCGGCGTTGGGTGAGGGCCCGCTGGTGACGCTGACCGGCGTGGGTGGTGTCGGCAAGACCCGGCTGGCTTTTGAGATCGCGCGGCGCGAGGAGAAGCGGTTCGGTGAGGGTGTGCGGATCTGCGAGCTGGCGCCGGTAGACCACGCTGAGGCGGTGGGTCACGCTATGGCGGCCGCCGTGGGGTTGCTCCTGCAGCGGGGCTCCGACATCGCGGAATCGGTGATCGAGTATCTGCGTTTGCGTGAACTTCTTCTGGTGGTCGATAACAGCGAGCACATCGTGGAAGCGGCCGCGGAGATGATTGAACGGATAGTGCAGCACTGCGCGGGAGTGTCGGTGCTGGTAACCAGCAGGCAACCGCTAGACATCGAGGGCGAGCGCATCGTGGTGGTCGCGCCGCTGCCGGTCGCCGATGCCACCCGGTTGTTCGCCGATCGGGCCCGGGCCAGCCGGCCCGACTTTGACCTCGATCACCAGCCGGTGGGTGCGATAGCCGAGATCTGTCGACGGGTCGACTGCTTGCCACTGGCTGTCGAGCTGGCGGCGGCGAGGATGCGGCTGATGAGCAGCCTCGATATGGTCCGGTGGCTAGATCAGGTGCATCTGGTGCGTGGCGGGGTGCGTGGTGTGCTTCCGCGCCAGCAGAGCCTGACCTCCACCATCGCGTGGTCGTATCGGCTGCTGACCGACTACGAGCAAGCGCTGTTCATGGGGCTGTGCGTGTTCGCCGGCGGTTTCGACCTGGAGGCGGCGCATCACGTGTGCGGGGCGGACGGGGCCTGCGAGGATGACACGCTTGAGCTGCTTGCCGGTTTGGTCGACAAGTCGATGGTGGTGGTGCGCAGCGTCACCGACCGGACCCGCTACGGCGTGTTGGAAACACTGCGGGCCTTTGGGCGTGAGCGCCTGCATGAGCAAGGGGCCCATGATCGGTATGCGCTGCGGCATGCGGTGTACTACTGCGAGTTGGCTGAGCGCGCTGCCGTTGGGTTGCAGGGTGTCGATGAGCGGGACTGGGTGGAGCGGATGCTGCCCGACTACGACAACCTGCGCACGGCGTTCGAGCGTGCGATGGCCAAGGACAACATCGATCTTGCCCTGCGACTGGTCACGGCGTTACCCGAGCTGGTCAGCCTGCGCATCGGCTCCGACGAGGTGGCCGGCTGGGCCGAGCGCGTCGTCGCGGTCGCTGATCCGGATCATCCGCTGTTCGCCGCGGTAGTCGGCACCGCTGCGCGCGCTTCCTGGACCCGCGGTGACTTTTCGCGGATGCGCTCGCTGGCGGCGCTGGCCGACGGGCGTGTTCCCGGCCGCGGTAGCGCGCGTACGTGTTATCCCGGCGACGTCCTGGTCGACGCGGCCCTTGTTGGCGGTGACGCGCAGCAGGGCTCGGTGTACTGGGAGCGCGAGGCGGTGCGGGCGCGCCGGGATGGCGACCCCATCCGACTGGTGTGGACGGCCTTTTGGTCCGCTTTCTGCCACCGTGCGCTGGGCGTGCCCGACGCTGCCTTGCCCGCCGTGCAGGAGGCGGTGGAAATCGCCGATGCCACGGGCAACCCGACGGCGCGGTCGATGGCCTACTTTGCGCTGGGCTACGTGCTCAAGAAATCCGAACCGGATCGTGCGTTGGCGCTGTTCGACGAGGCGGCGCGGCTGGCCGAGGCCGTGCAAAACTTCTGGTGGCACGGCATCGCGTTGCTGGAGGCCGCGGCGTCCCGTGCGGTGCACGGCGATCCAGCAACCGCGGCGCAGATGTTCATCGAGGTGCTCGACCACTGGGATCGGGTCGGGGACTGGACCCAGCAGTGGGTCGCTTTGAGTTACATCACGCGGTTGTTGGTCCGGCTGGGCGCCGATGACGACGCCCTGTTCCTGCACTGCGCAGTCGTGAAGGCCGGTAAGCCCGCTCCGCTGCGCGAGGCCCAATTGCAGGTCTTAGTCGAGCGGCTGGGCGCAGACCGCTTCGAGGCGCTGAGCTCGTCGGCGGAAGTCGGCGCCGCGGTGTTCGCGCGGGCGCGTTCGAGCGTGAGGAGCTGCGTAGAGCGCCGTGCCCAACCCGCGCTGTGACATCTGCGCGAGAACGCCTACGGTCGGGACATTGGGCGGGACAGCAGGGAACGCGTGAACAGGTCATCAAACGCCAGGCCTGCTCGCCCAGCGCTGACGCCGGTGGGCGTGCGCGCTAAACAACGCTGCGATCGCCCTGGGCACTTTTTCGGCTGCCGCGGTCGCCACGCGCGTCGGTTCGGCCCATGCCGCGCTGCTGTTGGCCAGGACGGCGCCCTGGGCTCTCGACATCGGCGACCACCGACGCCGTGGTCCCCGATGACAACCAACACCTACGCCATTTAGCACCTCAGCCTGGTCTGGTCACCTTTGCCAGCCGCTCGGAACTTTCACAGAGCGCGAGCGGCGGTTAAGGGTTGTTCACCGTTTGCTCAACACCGGCCCGGCACGGTTAGCCGGGGTCAATGATGCCCGTCGGAACCGGTCGTCGCGATCACGTACCTGCGCCGGCAACTTCAGATGAGCTAGCGGCTCACCCCGTGCGGGGATTCAGGACGAGTCAATGCGACATATGCTATTCAGCACCATCACCCAGCACCACGCCACGCTGGGTTTGCTGTGCACTGGTGGGAAAGGGCGTGCGGGATGACGGTCGAGTTCCGGTTACTCGGCGCCGTCGAAGCTCAAGTTGATGGGCGGCGGCTCGACATCGGTCATGCCCGCCAGCGCTGCGTGCTGGCCGCGCTGCTGGTCGATGTGAATCAGCCGATCACGCTGGAGCAGTTGGTTGATCGAGTGTGGTCGGATCGGGCGCCGTACTCGGCCCGAAACTCGTTGGCAACCTACGTGTCGCGGTTGCGTCACCTGCTTGCTAACGCCGCGGGGGTGGCGATTTCGCGGCGGCCGGGCGGATATGTGCTGGAGACCGATGCGTTGTCGGTCGACGTGCACCGCTTCCGGCATTGGGCAGCTCAGGCGCGGGCCACCGCGGACCCGGGTGAGGCCACGGTGCTGTTCGATCGCTGCCTGGACATTTGGGGTGGTGAGCCGTTTGCCTCGCTGGATACAGCCTGGATTAACGACTTGCGCGGCGCGCTGGTCGCCGAGCGGCTCGCGGTGGTATTGGATCGCAATGACGTCGCATTGCGTGCGGGGCGGCATGGCGAGCTGCTGGGGGAGCTGACCGCGGCGCTGGCCGTCCACCCGCTCGACGAACGGCTGGCCGGCCAATTGATGCTGGCCCAGTACCGCAGTGGCCGACAAGCCGATGCGCTGGGCACCTATCGGCAGCTGCGCCAACGACTTGTCGAGGAGCTCGGCGTTGATCCGGGACCGGCGCTGCAGGCGGTGCATCAGCAGATTCTGGCCGGCGACACCGACGGTCAGGTGGCCGAACGGGGGGTGGGGGCGCCGCAAGGTTCGGCGCTGCCGCGTGGGCTGGTTTCCCATCGACTCCATCCAAGGTTGTTGCGGCGCGCGACCAGCTTCATCAACCGTGAGCAGGAGGTGGCGCAGGTTATCGCGGCGTTGGGTGAGGGCCCGCTGGTGACGTTGACCGGGGTGGGTGGTGTCGGCAAGAGCCGGCTGGCTTTTGAGATCGCGCGGCGCGAGGAGAAGCGGTTCGGTGAGGGTGTGCGGATCTGCGAGCTGGCGCCGGTAGACCACGCTGAGGCGGTGGGTCACGCCATTGCGGCCGCGGTGGGGTTGCGCTACCAGCAGGGCTCCGACATCGCGGAATCGGTGATCGAGTATCTGCGCCTGCGTGAGCTTCTTTTGGTGGTCGATAACTGCGAGCACCTGGTGGAAGCGGCCGCGGAGATGGTTGGGCGGATCGTGGCGCACTGCGCGGGGGTCTCGGTGCTGGTCACCAGCAGGCAACCACTGGGCATCGACGGTGAGCGCATCGTGGTGGTCGCGCCGCTGCCGGTCGCTGATGCCACCCGGTTGTTCGCCGATCGGGCCCGGGCCAGCCGGCCCGACTTTAACCTCACCCAGCAGCCGGTGGGTGCGGTCGCCGAGATCTGTCGGCGGGTCGACTGCTTGCCGCTGGGTGTGGAGCTGGCGGCGGCGAGGATGCGGCTGATGAGCAGCCTCGATATGGTCCGGCGGCTCGACCGGGTGCATCTGGTGCGTGGGGGGGTGCGTGGCATGCTCCCACGCCAGCAGAGCCTGACCTCCACCATCGCGTGGTCGTATCGGCTGCTGACTGACTGCGAGCAAGCGCTGTTCATGCGGCTGTGCGTGTTCGCCGGCGGCTTCGAGCTGGAGGCGGCCCATTCCGTGTGGGCCGTGGACGGGGCCCGCGAGCCTGACACGCTGGAGCTGCTTGCCGGTTTGGTCGACAAGTCGATGGTGATCGTGGGCAGCGCCAGCGACCGGACCCGCTACGGCGTTTTGGAAACACTGCGGGCCTTTGGGCGTGAGCGCCTGCACGAGCAAGGGGTTCATGATCGGTATGCGCTGCGGCATGCGGTGTACTACTGCGAGTTGGCTGAGCGCGCTGCCGTTGGGTTGCAGGGTGTCGATGAGCGGGACTGGGTGGAGCGGATGCTGCCCGACTACGACAACCTGCGTGCGGCGTTCGAGCATGCGATGGCCAACGACGACATCGACCTTGCCCTGCGGCTGGTCACGTCGTTAGCCGAGTTGCTCGGCCTGCGCGTCGGCTACGAGGTGACGCTTTGGGCCGAGCGCGTGATCGCTGTTGCCGATCCGGATCATCCGCTGTTCGCCGCGGCAGTCGGTACGGCTGCTCGGGGTGCCTGGAACCGCGGTGACTATGCGTGTGCACGCTCGCTGGCGGCCCTGGCCGACGGGGGTGTTCCCGGCCGCGGTAGCCCGCGTATGTGTTATCCCGGTGACGCGCTGGTCGACGTGGCCCTTTTTGAGGGTGACACGCAGCACGCCCTGGTGTACTGGGACCGCGAGGTGGCACGCGCGCGCCGTGATGGCGACCTGATCCGACTGGTGTTGGCGGTTTTTTCGTCCGCTGTCTGGCACGGTGTGCTGGGGGTTCCCGAGGCTGCCTTGCCTGACGCGCGCGAGGCGGTGCAGGTCGCCGATGTTACGGGCAACCCGACGGCGCGGTCGATGGCCTACTTTGCGCTGGGCTACTTGCTCAAGAAATCCGAACCGGATCGCGCGCTGGAGCTGTTCGACGAGGCGGCGCGGCTGGCCGAGGCCGTACAAAACTTCTGGTGGCACGGCATCGCGTTGCAGGAGGCCGCGGCCAACCGCGCAGTGCATGGCGATCCAGCAACCGCGGCGCGGATGTTCATCGAGGTGCTCGACCACTGGGATCGGGTCGGGGACTGGACCCAGCAGTGGGTCGCTTTGCGCTTCATCACCCGGTTGTTGGTCCGCCTGGGCGCCGATGACGATGCGCTGTTCCTGCACTGCGCAATCGTGAAGGCCGATAAGCCCGCGCCGCTGCGCGAGGCCCAATTGCACCTCCTGCTCGAGCAGCTGGGCGCATACCAATTCGATGCGTTCAGCTCGTCGGGGGAAGTCGGCATCGCCACGGCGATCGCGCGGGCGCGTTCGAGCCTGCAAAACTGCGTACAGCGCGCCGCCCAACCCGCGCTGTGACATCTGCGCGGGTAGGCCTAGCAGCGGATTCAATGGTTGTTCACCGTTTGCTCAACGCCGGCCCGGCACGGTTAGCCCGGGTCAATGATGCCCGTCGGAACCGGCCATCGCGATCACGTAGCTGCGCGGGCAACTTGAGATGAGCTAGCGACTCACCCCATGCGGGATTCAGGACGAGTCAACGCGACATGTGCAACTCAGCAGGAGCACCCCGGTACCCACCAGACGGGTTGGCTGTGCTCCTGTGGGAAAGGGTGTACCTGATGACGGTCGAGTTCCGGTTACTCGGCGCCGTCGAAGCCCGAATCGATGGGCGGCGGCTCGACATCGGTCATGCCCGCCAGCGCTGCGTGCTGGCCGCGCTGCTGGTCGATATGAATCAGCCAATCACGCTGGAGCAGTTGGTTGATCGAGTGTGGTCGGATCGGGCGCCGTATTCCGCCCGAAACTCGTTGGCAACCTACGTGTCGCGGTTGCGTCACCTGCTTGCTAACGCTGCGGGGGTGGCGATTTCGCGGGGGCGGGGCGGATATGTGCTGGAGACCGATGCGTTGTCGGTGGACCTGCACCGCTTCCGGCATTGGGCAGCTCAGGCGCGGGCCACCGCGGACCCGGTTGAGGCCACGGTGCTGTTCGATCGCTGCCTGGACATCTGGGGTGGTGAGCCGTTTGCATCGCTGGACACCGCCTGGATTAACGACCTGCGCGGCGCGCTGGTCGCCGAGCGGCTCGCGGTGGTGTTGGATCGCAACGACGTCGCATTGCGTGCCGGGCGGCACGCCGAACTGCTGGGGGAGCTGACTACGGCGCTGGCCGCCCACTCGCTCGACGAACGCCTGGCCGGCCAACTGATGCTGGCCCAGTACCGCAGCGGCCGACAGGCCGATGCGCTGGGCACCTATCGGCAGCTGCGCGAACGGCTCGTCGAGGAGCTCGGCGTTGATCCGGGACCGGCGCTGCAGCAGGTGCATCAGCGGATCCTGGCCGGCAGCCCTGAGGATCAGGTGGCCGAGTTGGGGGTGGGATCGCCGCAGGGTCCGGCGGTGCGGGGGCTGGTTACCCATCGACCCCATCCGAGCCTGTTGCGGCGCGCGACCAGCTTCATCAACCGTCGGCAGGAGATGGCGCAGGTCATCGCGGCGTTGGGCGAGGGCCCGCTGGTGACGCTGACCGGGGTCGGCGGTGTCGGCAAGACCCGGCTGGCTTTTGAGATCGCGCGGCGCGAGGAGAAGCGGTTCGGTGAGGGTGTGCGGATCTGCGAGCTGGCGCCGGTAGACCACGCTGCGGCGATAGGTCACGCCGTTGCGGCCGCGGTCGGGTTGCGATACCAGCCGGGCTCCGACATCGCAGAATCGGTGATCGAGTATCTGCGCCTGCGTGAGCTTCTTTTGGTGATCGATAACTGCGAGCACCTGGTGGAAGCGGCCGCGGAGATGATTGGGCGGATCGTGGCGCACTGCGCCGGGGTGTCGGTGCTGGTCACCAGCAGGCAACCACTAGACATCGACGGTGAGCGCATCGTGGTGGTCTCCCCGCTGCCGGTCGCCGATGCCACCCGGTTGTTCGCCGATCGGGCCCGGGCCAGCCGGCCCGACTTTAACCTCACCCAGCAGCCGGTGGGTGCGGTCGCCGAGATCTGTCGGCGGGTCGACTGCCTGCCGCTGGGTGTGGAGCTGGCGGCGGCGAGGATGCGGCTGATGAGCAGCCCCGATATGGTCCGGCGACTCGACCGGATGCATCTGGTGCGTGGCGGGATGCGGGGTGTGCTTCCGCGCCAGCAGAGCCTGACCTCCACCATCGCGTGGTCGTATCGGCTGCTGACCGACCGCGAGCAAGCGCTGTTCATGCGGCTGTGCGTCTTCGCCGGCGGTTTCGACCTGGAGGCGGCGCATCACGTGTGCGGGGCGGACGGGGCCTGCGAGCCTGACACGCTGGAGCTGCTGGCCGGTTTGGTCGACAAGTCGATGGTGATGGTGCGCAGCGTCACCGACCGGACCCGCTACGGCGTCTTGGAAACACTGCGGGCCTTTGGGCGTGAGCGCCTGCACGAGCACGGCGCCCACGATCGGTACGCGATGCGGCATGCGGTGTACTACTGCGAGTTGGCTGAGCGCGCTGCCGTTGGGTTGCAGGGTGTCGATGAGCGGGACTGGGTGGAGCGGATGCTGCCCGACTACGACAACCTGCGCACGGCGTTCGAGCGTGCGATGGCCGACGACGACATCGATCTTGCGCTGCGACTGGTCACGTCGTTAGCCGAGTTGATCGGCCTGCGCGTCGGCTACGAGGTGGCCGATTGGGCCCAGCGCGTCGTCGCCGTCGCCGATCCGGACCATCCGCTGTTCGCCGCGGCAGTCGGCACCGCTGCACGCGGTGCCTGGACCCGCGGTGACTTTTCGCGTCTGCGCGCGCTGGCGGCGCTGGCCGAGGGGCGTGTTCCCGGCCGCGGTAGCCCGCGGATGTGCTACCCCGGTGACATCTCGGTCGACGTGGCCTTTTTTGAGGGTGACGCGCGGGGCGCTCTGGTGTACTGGGACGGCGAGGCGGCACGCGCGCACGGTGATGGCGACCCGATCCGACTGGTGTTGGCGGTTTTTGCGTCCGCCGTCTGGCACGGTGCGCTGGGCGTGCCCGAGGCTGCCTTGCCCGCCGCGCGGGAAGCGGTGCAGGTCGCCGATACCACGGGCAACCCTACGGCGCGGTCGATGGCCTACTTTGGGCTGGGCTATTTGCTCAAGAAATCCGAACCGGATCGTGCGCTGGAGCTGTTCGACGAGGCGGCGCGGCTGGCCGAGGCCGTACAAAACTTCTGGTGGCACGGCATCGCGTTGCGGGAGGCCGCGGGGACCCGCGCGGCGCATGGCGATCCGGTGATTGCGGCGCAGATGTTCATCGAGGTGCTCGACCACTGGGATCGGGTCGGGGACTGGACCCAGCAGTGGGTCGCTTTGCGCTACATCGCGCGGTTGTTGGTCCGGCTGGGCGCCGATGACGATGCCCTGGTGGTGCACTGCGCAATCGTGAAGGCGGGTAAGCCCGCGCTGTTGGGGCCGGCCCGATTGCGCGTCGTCGTCGAGCGGCTGGGCGCAGACCGCTTCGAGATGCTGAGCTCGTCGGCGCCAGTCGGCGGCGCGGCGGCGATCGCGTGGGCGCGTTCGAGCCTGCAAACCTGCGTAGAGCACGCCGCCCAATTCGCGCTGTGACCCTGCGGTTCTGGATTCGGCACACGTCGTTGACCGCTTCGTCAGCTCACCGGCCCAGGATCAACTGCTCGACTCCGCCACCGTCCGCATCGCTGCATGACCCTGACGACCAGTTCCCATCAGCGGGCAATCGCTACGGCTCACGGTGCCCGGCAGGCATTGAGCAAACGGTGAACAACAACCAGATACGCTGGTAGCGCCACCCCACATCAGCCCGACTCAATCTGCGACGGACCGCTTAGCTACCCCTCTTCCCTTGCTTCGTGCCGTCGCGTGCCCTGTCTGTCGCGCGTGCGCCGTGGATCGATGTCGAGTAGGTGGAGAAGGCGTAGTTGTAGGGCGTCAGGTTGTGCTATCTCTGGTGTGTCGTCGCTGGTGGCAGTCCGTAGGCGCAGTGCGGCGAGGGCTGTGAAGATGAGGCCGGCGGTGGGCTTGGCGGGTCGCCCGGCGTAGAGGCCGTTGAGCTTGGTGGCGGGGGCGAGGTTGCGTCGGGCTTGGCGTTCAACGAGGCAGTAGATGAGCAGGGCGAGGCAGATGACGCCGATGAGTGCGGCGATGCGCCGGTTGGTGTGCAGGAACATCGGCGCGACGGCGAGTGGTCCTTTGAGGTCGTGGTATCGCCGTTCGCTGGTGCCGGGCTGGTTTTTGTAGCGGGCCGTACCCCGGCGGCGGTGATCGTCGCGGGGAGGTTGGTCAGCAGCGCATACCAGCCGTCGGTGGCGGCCTCGGCGTTGATGGCGTCCTGGTCGAAGTGCCAGTCGAGGGTCGGCCGTCTGTTGTGGTCGGTGTCGATGGTGGTGCGTAGGTAGTCGCCGACGCGGCGCTCGCGGGCGATGGTGGTGACCCGGCGGATGACTGCCTCGACGGTCGGGTAGTGGCGAGAGCCTAGCCGCGGGTGAGCCGGGCGAGGTCGTCGCGGGCGCGGTCGAGTTTCTTGGCCCTGGCGGTGGCGGCGGCGCCAGCGCGGGCCGAGGAGTGGACGAATACACGGCGCACGGTGAACGACGGGTCTGTCTTGCGCGGTCCGGTGATGGTCATGCTGTCCTCGACGACCCGGTAGTGGCCGCGCTGCTCGGTCGGCCCGGTGGTGTCGCGTTCGGCGGTGTAGTCCACCGGAGTCGCCGTGGCGTGGTCACAGCCGGCCAGCACTGCGGCGGGCACGAACGACTTCGACGCCGGCGAGGAAGTCGACCCGGCGCCGATCATCGCGGCGATGTTGTTGTAGGACAACAGTTTCGAGTCACCGACCAGAAGGAACCGGCGCGCCCGGCGAGGCGCGCAGCGCTTCCATCGCGCCGACCACCTGCGCACCTCACCGACGCCGCCGCTGTAGGGCGCCCAGAAGACCGGCACCGCTCCATCGGCGGCGTGGCCACGCCAGCCTCTATCTGTTTGATGGGCCGGCGGTCCTTGGGATGGCCGAACCGTGCTGCGAGTCCGTCGCCGGCCGGATAGTCGCCGTAGAGGCTGACCGAGGTCATGTCCCAGTGCAGTTGGGACACGTCCACGCCGTAGGCGGCGATCGCCGCCGCCCCGACCGAGCCGTCACTTGCTCGAGCACCGGCGCCAACGCGTCCAGCGCCCGCGCGACCCGTCGTCGTTGAGCACGTCGATCGAGTCCGCACGTGCTCGACCGCGAACTGACGTGCCCACCCCGCCACGTGGATCATCGGCGCGGGCGAGGTCAGCCGTTGGCGATCAGCGCCTCGATGACCTGCCCATGGTGGCGTAGGCGATCTCGCGCACCGGTGCCGCCCGGTCGATGATGCCCGCGATGTCGAGCCGCCGGCAGAATCCGGCCACCACCGGCAACTCTCCCAGCACCTGCTCGGTGCTGGCTGGACCGTATCGACCCGCACCGTCCTCTGTTGATCACCCACACCGTGCCGTCGACCTCGTTGGTGACGTAGACGTCGCCGGCCGTGGGGCCGGTGGCGCTGACCCGCACCGCTTCCGGCTGGGTGCCGACGGGGATGGTGGCGATCACGTTTTTGGAGGAGGGGTCGATCACCGACACCGTGTTGCTGAGTGCGTTGGTGACGAAGACGTCGCCGGCATAGGTGCCGGTGGGGCTGACCGCCACCTCGACCGGTAGCCTGCCGACGGGGATGGTGGCGGCGACGGTGTTGGTGGAGGGGTCAATCACCGACACCGTGTTGCTGAACCCGTTGGTGACGTAGACGTCGCCGGCATAGGTGCCGGTGGGGCTGACCGCCACCCCGTCCGGGAAGCTGCCGACGGGGATGGTGGCGACCACGGTGTTGTTGGTGTGATCGATCACCGACACCGTGCCGCTGCTTCGGTTGGCGACATAGACGTCGCCGGCATAGGTGCCGGTGGGGCTGACCGCCACCCCGACCGGGCCGGTGCCGACGTGGATGGTGGCGGCGACGGTGTTGTTGTTGGTGGGGTCGATCACCGACACCGTGTTGTCGCCGTTGTTGGCGACGTAGACGTAGCCGCGGCCGGTGGGGCTGACCGCCACCCCGGCCGGCTGGGTGCCAACGGGGATGGTCGCGGTAACGGCGTTGGTGGCCGGGTTGATCACAAGCACCGTGTTGTCGTGATGGTTGGCGACGTAGACGTAGCCGGGGTCGGTGGGGCTGACCGCCACCCCTTCCGGGAACCCGCCGACGGGGATGGTGGCGACCACGGTGTTGGTGGCCGGGTTGATCACCGACACCGTGCCGCCGCTTGGGTTACTGACGTAGATATCACCGGCATAGGTGCCGGTGGGGCTCACCGCCAACCAGTCCGCACCGACGCCGACGTTGATAGCGGCGGTACCGCCGGTGCCACCGGTGCCGCCGGCGCCGCCGGTGCCGCCGGAAGGACCGCTAACCGTGCTGCCAGAGCTGCCGGGGCTGCCGGGGCTGCCGTCGCCGACGGAGCCGGTGCCGCCGGTGCCGCCGGTGCCGCCGCCGCCTCCCTGGCCGCCTGGGCCACCACCCTGACCGCCGACGCCCGCACCACCGTCCCCACCCGTGCCGCCCGCACCGCCCTGACCGCCCTGCAAGCCCACGGTGGCACTGGTGGCACCCGTCGCGCCCTGGCCGCCGTTGCCGCCGGTGCCGCCGGTCCCGGCGGTGCCGGTGGCGCCGATAGCCCCGCCGTCGGTTCCCGCCCCCGCCGCCCCGGCGGTGCCGCCGGTGCCGCCGGTGCCGCCTTGGGCTCCACTGCCGCCGCCGCTGGCCCCGCTGCCGGTGATCCCGGTGTTGGTACCGCCTTGGCCGCCCCCACCACCGGTGCCGCCGATCCCGCCCTGCCCGCCGGCGCCGCCGCCGACACCGCCGATACCGGCACCGCCGTTCCCGCCTTGGCCGCCGGTGCCGCCGGCACCGCCCTGGCTGCCCGTGGTGGGGGAGTTGGGGTCATCGATACCGGCAGCACCGGTGGCACCGGCGCCGCCGTTGCCGCCGAGGCCACCGGTCCCGCCGGTACCGATGCCGCCCGCACTGCCCGCGGCACCAGCACCGCTGCCAGCCACCCCACCGACCCCGGCGCTGCCCCCGCTGCCCCCGGTACCACCGGAAGCGCCGGCCCCGCCACCACCGGCCCCGCTGCTGGTGACCCCGGTATTAGAGCCACCCACCCCCCCGCCACCACCATGGCCACCATCCCCACCCTGGCCGCCATCGCCGTTGATGCCCCCCACACCAGCACCACCGCCATGCCCACCGGCGCCGCCACCACCACCGGCAAAGCCCTGGCCTCCCCTGATCGGCGCGGTCGCCGAGCTGATACCGCCGACCCCGACATCACCGGCCCCGCCCTCACCCCCGGCCCCACCATTACCGGCCACACCCGCATCACCGGCCACCCCGGCCTTGCCGGACACGTTGAAAGAACCCGAACCGCCACCGGCCCCGCCGGCCCCGGCGTCACCGCCGGCCCCGCCGTCACCACCGGCCCCGCCTGCACTGCTGAAGCCCACGCCGCTGCCACCGGCCCCACCGGCGCCGCCGCCACCACCGGCCCCACCGGCGCCACCGGCCCCGCCGGACCAACCCTGCAGCGCGTGATTGACCCCGCCGGCCCCGCCGTTACCGCCGTTACCGCCGGCGCCGCCGGCCACCCCAGTCCCACCGGCCACCATGCTCGCCGCGCCGGGGCTCCCGGATCCGCCGGCCCCGCCAGCACCGCCGTTACCGCCGTTACCGCCGCCAAACAACCCATTGGCCCCGCCAGCCCCGCCATTACCCCCGGTCCCGCCCGCCGCCGTGGCGTTGCCACCGGCCCCACCGCTGCCGCCCTGGCCCCACAACCCCGCCGACCCACCGGCCCCACCAGCGCTACCATTGGCGCCACTGGCACCCGAGCCACCATTGCCGCCGTTGCCGAAAATCCAGCCACCGGCCCCGCCGTTGGCCCCCGTGCCCGGCGTCCCATCGGCGCCGTTGCCGAACAACGGGCGCGCGGTCATGTCCTTCACCGGAGAAAACACCGCCAGGGCCTGGGCCTGCTGCCCCAACGTCTGCAACAGCGAGGCGCTGTCGGCCTCCGCGGTCGCATATGCGCTACCACCGGAAGTCAACGCCTGTACAAACCCGGCATGAAACCGCGCCGCCTGTGCGCTCAACACCTGAAAATCCCGGCCATAACCGCCCAACAACCGCGTCAGGGCCGCCGACACCTCATCAAGAGCCGGTGCCGCAATCCCGGTCGTCGACGGCGCCGCCGTCGCGGTGGCCGCCTCAATCACCGAGCCGATCCGAGCCACATCCGAGGCCACCGACTCCACCAACTCCGGGGCCACCACCAAAAACGACATTGCGCACCTCCGCCACATCTGCGTCGCCGCGGGCCAAAACACCGTGAAGTCCGGCGTCCAGCACACTTCGCTGACCACTTCGGCAGCTCGCCCACCCGGGATCAGCTACTCGACACCGCCGGCGCCGCATCGACGTCACCTCACTACAGAACCGTGACGACCAGCTCCCATAAGCGGGTAATCGCCACCGGCTGATGGTGCCCGGTAGGCATTGAGCAAATGGTGAACAACGACCAAATCCGCTGGTCGCGCAACGATTCGACGCGCCGATCTAGCGCCACACCCACGGGTTAAGCCCGGGTGCGACAGACAGCTACACACCCCCGCGACCACCTCAGCACCCGACGACAACCCGCCCGGCTTGCGATGACGCTGCCCGCGGCCATTGGCCAGGCCAGTGCCGTCGGGGAGCTGTCGGTGCCGTCGAGCTGGACGCCGGGGCTATGGCAGCCCCGGCAGCCGGAGTGTCCGCAATACCGCCGTAAACATTGGCCGACGCCGGCGCCGGTGCGCCGATGATGACGAGCCGGCGCATCCCCCAACCACGTTAAGCGGCGTAGATATGCGGGATTATGGTCCGGACATGCGTGCAAATCTATTGCCGCGCAGCCTAGTCGGATAAGCCCCGCTTTCACTGCGCAATGAACAGGTGATCCCTGCGCTTTGTCGTTCTGACATGACTGATGTCAGTAGTTTTGCGGACAAGCCAAGTCAATCGTGATCGCACCGTCGGAAATTCTGGCTGCGGTTGCGGGGAATTGCACACTAGCACCGCCGCCGCTCATCGAAGCTCCAATCCTGTCAAGAACTCCAACAGATTCGCGTTTACTTCGTCGGGTCGTTCCTGCTGCAGCCAGTGTCCCGCGCCTTCGATCAGCACCTCGCGGTAGGGGCCGGCGATCACCTCCGCGGTGCGGTCACGACGGGTGAACGACAACACGGGGTCGGCCGTGCCGGCCATGAACAGGCACGGCACCGAGATTTTGGCTTCGTGAAGTTGAGGGTCGAGTTGGGGGGTGGTCTCCCAATTGCGGTCGAAATTGCGATACCAGTTCAGGCCCCCGGTGAATCCGGTGCGGGAGAACTCGCTGATGTAATGGTCGAGCTCGTCCTGGCTGATCCAGTCCGGCAGCCCGTCGGGTTCGGGAAGCCGATCGATGAATCCTTCCGGGCCGGGGGCCGCCATCCGCATCGCGGCGCCGGCGTCGCTGGGTGGGCGCAGGCCACCGATCATCCGGCGGAGGGTTCGGGCGGGGTCGCCGCCCAGTTCGGCGTCGGCGACGCCGGGCTCCTGGAAATAGAGCATGTAGAAGAAGTTCTCCCCGAATGTCTCGCGGAACGCCTGGGTCGGCGGTACCTGCGCGCGGGGCAGCACCGGCACGCTGAGCGCGGCGACGGCCGTGACCCGGTCGGGGTGCAGCCGTGGGGCATGCCACGCCACGCCGGCACCCCAGTCGTGACCGATCCAGACGGCGCGTTGGGCGCCCACGTCGTCGAGCAGGCCGACGATGTCGGCGGTCAACTCGTGAATGTTGTAGGCCTCGATCGCCTTCGGACGGGAAGAGCCGCCGTAGCCGCGCTGATCGGGTGCCAGCACGTGGTAGCCGGCGTCGGCGAGGACCGGAATCTGGTGGCGCCAGGAGTAGGCCAGTTCGGGAAAGCCGTGCGCCAGCACCACCACGGGTGCGTCTCGGTTTCCGGCCTCGACCACTCTTAGCTGGACACCGTTGGTGTCCACTAACCGTTCGGTTGCTACACGCATCGTCCCTCCAAATCGCAACGGCACCCGACTGAGAGGGGCCGGGTCGCGTTCTGGCATGAGGTTATGGTGCTCGATACTCCCGCCTGAAATACCAATAACCCCAAACTGATCCATCTTCGCATCACTGAAACAAACTTAACCACTGGATATTTCGATTGACATGAAGTGCCATTCGCCTGCCGGCCGTTCACTCGACGGGGCTAAGGTTCTTGCCCGCCAGCAGGAGATGCCCGGCCTCGACGGGCAATGTCACGCCGGTGATCGTGGCCGCCATCCCCGAATTGAGGAAAAGCGCCGCCTTCGCAATCACCTCGGGCGGCAGGAATGTTGTCCCCTTCAATGCGCCGTAGCGACGGCCGGCGGCGATCATATCCTCCTCGGTCCCCCCGGGGTGGCCTGCGAACATATCCCAGGCGTCCTGATTGTCTGTCATCGGGGTCAAAATCGCGCCCGGGCTGATCGCGTTGCAGCGCACACCATGGGGGGCGAGTTCCAGGGCGATATTCTTCATCAGCCCGATTACCCCGTGCTTGGCCGACGCATAATGCGAGAAATTCAGGCCCGGTTCGAGCCCGTTCACCGAAGCGATCAAGACGATTGAGCCGCTGTGATTCGTAATCATATGTGGCGCCACCGCTTTAGCCGAACGCCACACTCCGCTGAGGTTGACGTCGATCATGTCGGCCCACTGTTCCTCGCTGAGCTCCCAGAACGGGCCCTTGGTCCAGATACCCGCGTTGGCAATAAGGACGTCGATCTTTCCGAACGCCTGGATCGTGGCGGCGACAGCATCGTCAAGCTGACCTTGGTCGCGGACATCGGTGATCCGTGACATTGCCCGCCGCCCGGTCGCCTCGACCTGACGCACGGTCTCGTCAAGGTCAGACATCAGGGCCATCTTGTAGTTGACCGAATCGATCTGATCGGCGATGTCGACCACGGCGATATCCGCCCCCTCCTTCGCGGACACCACCGCGTGCGCCCGTCCCTGACCGCGGGCGCCCCCGGTGATGAAAACAACCTTGCCGTCAAGTAATCCCACTGCTCCTCCTGCTTCATCGTAAGGGCCTGGTAAATAGGCATTTCTGCCCCTGTGTTGAATTTGGTGAGCCAAGGACCGATCGATGAAGTCGAGCAGCGACTCGATCCCGGGCGTGCGTAGGGTCGAACTGCTCGACATCACCTCGGCCTCGTCTCTGTCACTTCGCTAAGTGACCGCGATGACCGGTTCCGACGTGTGGGCTGTTGAGACGGCCAAACTAAACGTGCCAGGCAGCTGTTGAGCAAAAGTTGAATAGCGATTGAATGCGCTAGTCGCGCCGCACGGAGGCGGCCCGATAAATCGAATGCGCCTGCGCAGGCGGCAGACCATCCACGGGCTCAGCGGCGACGTACGACGACGTTTCCGCCATCCTTTGGGTGTATACAGCACCGTGACATTTTGCCGCCATGGCCGTCTGCCACTATATCGAGCACCAAACCGGTTGGAGCATCAAAAGATTTGTCCGCACCACCCGCCGCTACCGCACTGTGAAGATCAAAGCCAGGCGGCAGACCCTCACCGCCGTCGACCCACTAGCAGACGACCTCAGCGACGCGCTGGCCAAGACCGGCAGCGCCCGCAGACCACCGGCCCAACTCGGGGTGTGGCACCTGACAGGTAAGCCGAAACGGCCACCCAGTAGTGCATTTAATGATTGTTCATGCACCTGACAAGTAAGCCGAAACGGCCACCCAGCAGCGCATTTAATGATTGTTCACCGTTCGTTCAATGCCTGCCCGGCAGAGTCCCGTTTCAAGTTCCCGCTCGTCGGAACTGGCCATCACGACCAACCATCAGGACGGTAGCTATGTCCGCAGCCACTTCTGGGCCTCGTACCGATGATCGGCGCATCGTTCACAGAGGCATCGTCAGGCGGACGGCGGAAGGCGACCGTTGGCCGGGATCGCCATTCGCTACGGATGAAGTCGTGGCGAGGAATCCAGCCATAAGTCCCGCCGCGGTCGCGTGACACTCGAATAAGTCACTGCCGCAAGAATATACAAGGAGCTGATCATGAAGACTCGCATCGCAGTTCTAGGCGGTGGAATCACCGGGCTGGCCACGGCCCATTGCCTCGATTCCGAGCACCTCGACGTTACCTTGCTCGAGCGCCGGCCAGTCTTGGGCGGCAACGCCCACAACGAGTTCGTGACGCATGGCAACCAGATCGTTCCCGTCGACGATGCCGTCGACGTCTTCTGGCCGCAGCGCTATCCCTTCTTCACCGGCTGGCTCAGGCGCCTGGGTGTCGAGGCAGAGCGGATGGATTTCAGCCAGACGCTCTGGGATCTCCACCGCGGCGACCAAGTGCGGATCTTCTCCATGGCTTCAGCACGGTTCACGTCACGGCGCATGCTGGAATATCTCGCCCGCATGCGCCTGGTCTTGCAAGCGATTTCCCGCGCCGACATCGATCCCACCTGGACGATGCGGCAGTTCCTCGACACGATCCCCGGCCTCACCCAGGACTTCGTGACCGACTTTTTCTATCCGATCATCGGCCATCCCTACTACCCGCCCGATATCTCCTCCGAGGACGAGTACCCGGCGCGGATGATTTGCAGCTCGCTCAACGACTACATTCGCAACCAGCACACCATCTTGCAGATCAAGGGCGGAGTCAAGCGTTACGTCGATCTCGCGCAAGCTACACTCCGCCACGTCAAAATCTCGACGTCGAAGGACATCACCCGGATCCGCCGCGACAGCGATTCCAGCGAATGGATTCTGACCGACGGCACCGGACAGGAGCAGCGTTTCGACAAGGTTGTCTTCACCTGCCCGCCCAATAACCTCGCGACGATGCTACGGGAAGCTCGTCCCGAGATCGCCGAGCTGGCGCGCGGCATTCCCGTGATCCGGGCCACCTGCATCGTGCACTCCGATCACTCCCTCATGCCCCGGGATCGGTCCTACTGGTCCTTCTACAACTATCTGCTCCATCCCCGGATACTGAAGCCCATCGGCACGATGTGGTCGGGAAAGAAATACGGCAGGACTCCGATCTTCACCACCATCGACTTCGGCGATACGCTCGTCGAGCCCAAGCTGGTCAAAGACGTCCACGCTGTCAACCGCTATACCGCCGTGCCTTGCACCTTCGAGCTCTTGGCCTGCCGCGAGAAGCTCCTGCGCGAGCACCAGGGGCGAGACGGCCTCTACTTCGCAGGGGCCTGGGCGGTGGACACCCCCTCGCACGAGCATGGCCTCGAAGCGGGACTCAACGTAGTTCGGTCGATCTACCCCGAATCCGAACGTTTGGCGCAGATGGACCGCGGAGCCGAACAAATCCGCGCCGAGGTCGCCGAGGCCGAGCAGCGTTACCAAGTGAGCGCTGCAGAGCGCCTCATGCGCCAATTCGCAGATCCGATCGCCCGCCGGTTGCTGAGCCCCGGCTCGGATCCGATCGCCCGCCGGTTGCTGAGCCCCAGCCCGGTTGGTACCTGAGCCATGGTCCCACCACAGGCGCGGATTGGAATCATCGGCGCAGGGGCGGGTGGCCTTTCGCTGGCGCGCGTTCTCGGGGATCTGGGTCTGGAACGGGTGACGGTGCTGGAGAAATCCGATCGCGTGGGCGGCATGTCATTGACCTTGGAAGTAGCAGGCGCGCTGCATGAGCTGGGCACCTGTTACACGCTCGCGGGCTACGACCTCACAACACGCTGGATGCGAGAAGCCAACGTACGAGGCTTTCGCCTCAGCCAGCATGAGTACCTTCTTCGCGACGGTCGCCTGGTATCTTTCCGAGAGTTCGTCAAGGGCCAGGATTCTTTCGGCACAGGCCTTTCCAAGGTTTTGTCCTACATTCGCCATTGGTTGCCGTTCCATCGGTGGGATCTGCAGGGCAATCCGGACGACGCCACTGATGCCAGCGGTCGCCCTTTCCGCGAAGTCGTCGCCCAGTCCTTCGGCCAGTGGCTAACGGACCGGGAACTCGGTCCCATCGCCAAGATGTCGCTGCGCGCCGTGACCGCGGCCGGCTACGGCGCGCTCGATGAACTCCCGGCGCTCTACGGCCTGCGGTGGGTAACTCCGGCCCTCCTCTGGAGCGGCGTCACGTCGCGAATGAGCGAGCCGCTTCCCGGTTGGCAGACCTTATGGACCCACCTGGCTTCTACCTTGGACATTCGCACGAACTGCCAGGTCATTCGCTGCGAGCCCACGTCCACCGGTTGGGCCATCGCAACGTCGCGCGGCGATTTTGAGTTCGACCATCTGGTGGTGGCTGCTCCTTTGCACCAGTTCCTTTCCGACGGCGATTGTTGGCTCCCCCTCGAATCCGAGCGCCGCGAGGCTCTCGGCCTCAACGGCACGCTCTCATGGCGCGAGTACACGGCATCGCTGGTCGAAGTCCGCAACTGGTTCCGTCAGGGGCATACCCGGGCATTCGAGGCCGCAGCCGTCGACAGCGCTGCACGACGCCAATGCCGGCTCCTGGTCGGTCGGCGCGCCCTAGACAAAGCCACCGGCGCAGGGCCGCTTCCTGGCAATCTCTACCTCGTCTACCAATACAGCGACCCGGACCTCTCGAACGACGTGCTCACGAAAATCCTGCGGGACGACCTAGCCGCCGATGGCGCTGAACTCGCGGCAGTGCTCCACCGCCGGCGCTGGCGCTACTCTCCGCAGTTCGCGCCCGAGGCGATCGCCAGCGGGGCCGTTGCGCGCTTCGAGCACTGGCAGGGCCGCCGGAACCTCTGGTTCACGGGTGCGGTTGCCAGCCATGAATCAGTGGACAATATCGTCTGCTATAACCAGCGGCTGGCCGATCGACTGGTTGCCGCGATCGAGGGTCGCGATCCAGCCAGCGCCACCGTCCTCGACGAAGTCGCCCATCGCCACCGAAGTCAAGGAAAGGTCGGGCCTCTCAAGGCCCTTGCCTAAAGCGCGAATGAACGAAGATCGGCATCTTGGCAAGCTCTCCGTGGCGGTGGGCGGGAAGCCATCCGCGATGGCGCTGTCACGTCAATTGGAATATGCAGTGGCGCAGTTTGTTTTGGAGGTATAGCGATGGATCATCCTTGGGTTGTTGGTATTTCAGGCGGCACCGCCATGGCGAAGCTGCTTGGTGAGCATGCGGTTGTTCTGGGGGCGAGCATGAGTGGTCTTCTTGCTGCCAGGGTGCTGGCCGATTATTTTCGAAGTGTCACGGTCGTCGAGCGTGATGTGCTGCCGACCGAGACCGCGCAGCGACGGAGCGTACCTCAGGGCCGTCACGCTCATACACTGTGGCCGCGTGGGTCACAGATTTTGGATGAGTTGTTTCCGGGCTTTCTGACCGATCTCCTCGCGGACGGCTGCCTCGTGTGGGACGACGGGGATTTTTCCAAGACCTATATGTCCGTGGGCGGGCATCGGTTTGTCCGATCGGGAACTTTCCGTGATTTTCAACCGTGTGACGCCGTGTATGCTCCCAGTCGGCCATTTCTTGAGGATCATGTCCGTCAACGCATACGCGCAATTGGAAACATCACGCTGATGGATGGCTACGACGTGGTCGAGTTAACGTCGAATGCTGAACGAAGCCGCGTGACCGGAGCGCTGGTGACGTCATGCCACGGCGACCGACAGCGCACTTTGACCGCAGATTTGGTGGTGGACGCTATGGGCCGCGGGTCACGAACACCAAAATTTTTGGAGAGCCTCGGTTACGGGCGGCCAATCGAGGATGAGGTAGTGATGCGACTGGCCTACGCCAGCCAGCTGCTGCGTATCCCGCCCGGCATGCATAAGGAGAGATACGTCATTGTGGGGCCGGTGCCGGGAAGACTAACCGGAATGGCGTTGTTAGCCAACGAGAACAGCACGTGGATGCTGACGGCGTTCGGGTTGATGGGCCACGAGCCACCAGCCGACAGGGCGGGCATGCTGAGCTTCATCGAGGATTTCACCCCCCCGGAGGTATTGTCTGCGCTGCAATGCGCCGAACCACTTGGGGAGGTGTCGCGGCATCGCACCCCATCGAGTCGGTGGCGTCGCTACGACAAGATGCGACGATTCCCTGCCGGTCTGCTGGTTTTCGGCGACGCGATGTGCTGCTTCAACCCGATCTACGCCCAGGGCATGACGGTGGCTGCGCAACAAGCCATGGTGCTCGATCGGTGCTTACGCCAAGGCGCAGCACGATTGGCGGACCGGTTCTTCCCAGCCGCCGCCAAACCAATCGGCGTGGCCTGGCAACTGGCCGTGGGCGGCGATCTCAGCCTGCCTGAGGTGGAGGGACCGCGACCGCTGCCATTGCGGCTGATCAACAGATATATCGACCGGGTACAGGCTGCCGCTGAGACCGACACCCTTATCGCCGAGCATTTCCTCAAAGTCGCCGGGTTTTCCAAGCCACCGACCAGTCTCATGCGTCCGGCGGTGATGATGAGAGTTGCCACAACGAACTGGCGACAGCGGCGCCACCCAGGCGCCACCGGCACGCGGTCGCGTCCCAGAAGCGGTGTAAATGTGACCTGATTATCGTTGTGATGTTATGCGATGGCGATGGATTTGGTTGATGTGAGCCCGGTTTCGGGAGTCCGACAGGCCCGCAACCGCCGGATTGCCTGGCACCACCACAAGCCGCAGACTCAACCAATCCAGGGCCCTGACGATGTTGGCTAATCCAACGCGAATCTCTATCGCAAAGTCAGAAACACCTTAGGGCCACCAATTGTGAAAGGACGTCACCGCCTATGACCGTTCGACCACTCAAACTGGGCCTGGCGCTGGTGGGTCGCAACAGCGTGCCCGAGATGGCCCGAGAAGCCCGCCGCGCCGAAGAACTCGGCTTCGACGTGGTCGTGCTCGGTGATCACCTCGGCATGTCGGCGCCGTTGGTGTCGCTCCCGGTGCTGGCCGCGGCGGCGCCGAGCCTACGGGTCGGCAACATGGTGCTCAACACCGGCTTTTACCGGCCCGCGCTGTTGGCCCGAGAGCTGGCCAGCGTCGACTCGGCCACCGGTGGTCGGTTGATTATCGGTCTGGGCGCCGGCTATATCGAAGCCGAATTCGGCGCGGCTGGACTGCCGTTCCCCAACGGCGGGGCTCGGGTAAAACTGCTCACCGAACATGTCACCGAGATCCGGCGGCTGCTCTCAGATCCCGGCCACATTCCCCGACCGGTGCAGACCCCGCCGCCGATCATGATTGCCGGCGCCGGCGACAAACTGCTGACCATGGCCGCCCAACACGCCGACATCGTCGCGATCGGTTCGTTGGGGTCCGAGGCTGATCTGGCCGAACGCGTCGCCTTTGTCAAAAACGCCGCCAGAGATCGCGTCGACGACATCGAACTGCAGTTCGGCTTCTTCCAGACCTCCATCGACGACCCCAGCGACCTGTCGATTCTGCGTCTGATCGCCCCGAACGCCCCGGAGGCCGAGCTGCGCAAGCTCGCCATATTGCTGGACGTGCCGCTCGCGGCCGCCGTGGAACGGATCCAGCGGTTCCACGAGGAGATGGGGATCAGCTACTTTACGTTTGGCAAGACGTCCGGCACCTCATGGGGCACCTTCGAGAAGCTGGTGGGTGCCCTGCGATGAAACCAAACACGTTGCCCGACAAAGGTACCAGGCTCACGCGAGCCGGTCCGGCTCGGTCGCGTCCAGCCCAGGCGTGTCCTCGTCGCTGCACTACACCGATATCTTTGTCTGGCTCTGCGACGTTGATCCCCGCGGCCGCTCGGTCGATGTCTGCGACGCGCTTATCAGCCTCACCGGCGCCAACGAAACCTCCTGCGCGCGGGTGCGATTGGGGCCGACCCCACCGTTTCAGGCGAGGCCATCGAATCCGCATCCAGGTGTCCAGCGGCGCCTTCCCCCAGTTACGCCTGCAACTCCGGGACCGGAGAACCGCATGCCTCCGCAACCACCCTGCTCAACGCCGAGCAGACCATCCACCACGACCCCGATCACCCGTCGGCGACATTTCGGTCAAGAGAGCCCACAATGGCGAATCCAAGCGCAGAACAGCTTCGGGCCGTCGCCGGCCTGCTCACCGGCAAGACAGCAGTGATCATCGGCCCCTCCTCAACAAAATGCGCCCGCCTCGATGAGCGAATCCCACGTCAGATGCCGCTAAGCAGTTCGACAATGTTTCCGTCGGGATCGCGGCCATAGACCAGGGTCCGTTCTGCGAAATTTCCGGTGGTCACCGATGCTGGCTTGGAGAAAAAGTCAATTCCGAGCTCCCGCAACCGCTCATATTCGGCGTGTACGTCATCGACAGAGATCGCGACATGAAAGCTGCCGATGTCGTTGGGCGCCAAGTTGGCGGCCGATTTCCCACGGGGTCCTAGATACTGGATGAGCTCGAGTCGGTGCTCGTCCATCGTGACGAACATCAGCAATATCTTGGGTTGCTCCAACCCGACCACCGTTCCCAACCAGGGCTCATCGACTAGCTGTGGCTCAGGAAACGCTCTGGTGAACCCCAACTGCTCGTAGAACTCGATCGAGGCGGCGATGTCCGAGACCGTTATGCCCGTGTGGTGCATGAACTTTGTTGCCATTGCTTCCTCCTTTTTTGCCCGTCAGGTGACCCGACGTCGGACATGCTGGCCTGGACGATGACCTGGGCGGCCCTGCGGTAACCGCGGCATGTTGAGCGGGCCGTAGATCCTGTAGAACTGTCCCCCCGGTCCGGGATCCTGGCGTCGTCCAGGCTCACGAAGTGGCACGTCAGCCACCTGGTCCGTGGTTCAGGTCCAGGGTGTTAGGCGGGCGAGGTGGCGTTGCGCACCGAAGGTACTTTGGTGCGCATGTCATGACGGAGCAGGCTGCCCATCGAGGGCAACCCCATCGGCGTAGGCCGAATCCTGGCGACCCAGTGCTCCAACACCTGCCCCTGCTGACGGTGTAGTCGTGATTCGGGACTTCCGCAGTCGACTGGCCGCGGCGACATTGTTGCGGTCCCGAGGCGGTTCGCGGGTTACCCGCACAGTGGCGTGGAGGTGCACCCGGCGCGGCCACCAGAACCAGCGACCCAGCAACGTTGCAATGGCGGGCATCATAAAGGATCGGACGACAAGGGTGTCGAACAGCAATCCGATCATGATCGTGGTGCCGATTTGGCCCAGCCCGCGCAGATCACTGGACAACATTGAGCCCATCGTGAAGGCAAACACCAGGCCGGCGGTGGTGACGACCCGCCCGGTGCTAGCCATGGCTCGGATCATCCCTGTTTTGAGGCCAGCTGCGATTTCTTCCTGGAATCGGGCGACCAGAAGGAGATTGTAATCCGATCCGACGGCCAACATGACAATGATGGGGCCTCGGGACCGCCAGCCACTCCAGTGGCATGTGAAGGATGTGCTGCCAGATCAGGACAGACAGTCCGAACGACGTGCCCAACGAGACGGCGACTGTCCCCACGATGACCGCTGAGGCTACCGCGCTTCTGGTGATGGCCAGCATGATCATGAAGATCAGGCACAGTGATGCAACGACGGCAATCATGAGATCGTAGAAGGAGCCGTCGTGCATGTCTTTGTAAGTGGACGCCGTGCCCGCGAGGTAAATGTTCGCGGCCGCTAGGGGAGTTCCCTTCACGGCCTCGTCAGCGGCCTGCATGATCCGGTCGATGTGTGAGATGCCTTCGAGAGTGGCGGGATCGCCCTTGTGAGTGATGATGAACCGTGCTGATTTGCCGTCGGGGGACAGGAAGAGTTTCAGACCCCGTTGGAAGTCGGGATTTTCGAACGCTTCGGGCGGGATGTAGAAGGAATCGTCATTTTTGGCGGCGTCAAACGCTTGCCCCATGGCGGTCGCATTCCGGGTCAAGTCTTCCATTTGCGTGATCAGCCCAGAGAAGGTACTGGTTGCCGTTTCAAGCAAGGCCCTTGACGGTCTGCATCGTTGCGATCAGCGGGGGCAGCTGCGCGAGCAATTGCGGCTGGATTGCGTCGAATTGACCTAGGTCGTGGGTAAGGTTGCCGACATCCTCGCTGAGCTTGTCGACGCCGTCCATGGCGTCGAACAAAGACCGCATCGACCAGCAGATCGGAATGCCGGCACAGTGACGTTCCCAGTAGAAGTAGCTTCGTAGGGGTCGCCAGAAATCGTCGAAATCGGCGATTCGGTCCCGTAATTCATCAGCGTTCGCCTTCATCTGCGTGCTGTGAGCGTTCATGTCATGGGTGATGTTGGCCAGCTGTTGCTGTAGGTCTTCTATTCGCTGGGTGATGTCGATCATGTGTTGCAGCTCATCGGTCATCTTGGTCATGTCGGCGACGCGATCCTCGAGGTACTGGATGTTTTCGGTCGTCATCGCGCTTTGCATGCTGATCTGAAAAGGGATCGAGGTGTGGTCGATCGGATCACCCAACGGTCTGGTAATGGTTTGCACCCGCGCGATACCGGGCATGTGAAAGATGCCTTTGGCGATCCTGTCCAGGACGAGCATGCTTGTCGGATTGCGTAGATCGTGATCGGTCTCGATCATCAGCACCTCTGGTTCCATGCGGGCCGCCGGGAAGTGGCGATCTGAGGCGTGGTAACCAATATTGGCCGGAGTGTTGTCGGGCAGGCTGTGGCGCTCGTTGTAATCGGCCTGATACTTGGGCAAGGCGAGCAGCCCAATCATCGATATCAGTACCGTCGCCACCAGCACCGGGCCGGGCCATCGAACGACAACAGTGCCGATCCGGCGCCAACGCCGGGTACCTGCCCCGCGTCTGGGATCGAATCCCCCAAATCGGCTGGCAACAGCGAGGATAGCCGGCACGAGACTAAGGGAGGCTAAGGTCACCACCAGCAATCCGATCGGGCATTGCGATCCCAAGGTTTTAAAGCACGGAAGCCTGGTAAAGCTCAGGCAATACATCGCGCCGGCGACGGTCAGGCCCGATCCCAGAACCACGTGGGCTGTCCCGCGAAACATGGTGTAGTAGGCGGTTTCTCGGTCCTGGCCGACTGCGCGCGCCTCCTGGTAGCGGCCGACAAGAAAGATGCTGTAATCCGTGGACGCCGCTATCAACAGCGCCACAAGGACACCGACGGCGAAGCTTGTCAGGCCGATGACATTGTTGGTAGCAAGGACGGAGATGAGCCCTTTGGCCACCTGCAGCTCGATGCCAACCGTCAGCAGCATGATGAGAACGGTCACTAACGAGCGGTAGACCACGAACAGCACGATCGCGATCACGGCAATACTGATGCCGGTGATCTTGTCAAGGCTACGGACGCCGTATACGTGTCGATCGGCGGCGAGCGCACCGGGACCCGTCAGGTAGACCTTGATCCCCGGCGGCGGCGGCACGCTGTCCACGATGCGTTGGACGGCGGCGACGGACTCGTTGGCCTGCGAACTGCTTTGGTCACCGGCGAGGTTCAGCTGCACGTAAGCCGCTTTGCGGTCAACGCTCTGCGAGCCCGCCGCGGTCAGCGTATCGCCCCAAAAGTTTTCGATATGTTCGACGTGGGCCTTATCTTGCGACAGCTTGTCGATCAGCGCGTCGTAGAACCGGTGCGCGCTATCGCCGAGCTCGTCTTGGCCCTCCAGCAAAACCATTGCGGTGGTATCGGATTTGAATTGCTGAAAGTCTTTGCCGATGCGCCTCATAGCGATCAACGACGGAGCATCATCGGGGCTCAATGACACCGAGTGCGTTTCGGCGACCGTATTTAGTTCTGGCGCAATGACGTTCAGGACGACGGTCAGTCCCACCCAGAACAGAATGATTGGTAGCGACAACCAACGGATCACCCGAGCCACGGTAAACAGGCGCCCGGCGCCGTGTTCGGTGCTCACGCGGATTTCACCAGGCAGCTGGTCTGGGCATGATGTGCTTCCACAATGCGCTCATCGCGGAGCGTGCCGTTAACGGTGATGCGACAACGAAGACTTGCACTGTCGCCTTGCGCCACCACGTTGGCGACTACCGCGGTCAGTGTGGTCACGATCGTGAAGGACCACGGTAGCGTCGCGCCCTTGACCAGTTGCGGAGCAGCGTCGGCATCCAGATAGTTGATCGTGGCGACCGTCCCTGTCGGACCCACGACCTCATAGACGACGTGCTTGGGGTTGAACGCGACGATCGCGTCGGCGTTGCTGGCGTCTGCAACATGCTGATGTGAGCCGAAGACCCCGTGCAGTCGCCAGACGGTGGTGGCCCCGAGCACCACAACGAGAACCATGACGATCGGTATCCAGAAGCGTTTAATCAGGCTAATTGTTGGACCCGCGTGGATCGATTGTGCGGTGCACTTCGATCGCGAGACTCGCATGGCGGCCCCTTCTGTAGCCGGTTTCGACGGGCATCTTTGACCCGACCAACCATGCTGGGCAGGCGTTGAGCAAGCGGTGAGAGACCATTGAATCTGCTGGCACCAACGGCAACGGCGGTCAGGGCGGGGTCGGCGGTGAGGATGGATCACGTTAGGGCTGCGGCTTGGCCCGCCTCACCCGTCACGCGATAAGTAGGGCCGGGGTCCTGGCTATCCTCTCGGCACAGGGAATCGATCAGATCGGTCAGCACCTGTCGCGGACGCGCGATGAGCCGGCGGCTTTTCAGATCGAGCAGTGCAGTTGTAAAGCGCAACTCAGCGACTAGTGTGTTGTCAGGTTTGATCAGTTGCTGTTCGACGACGTAGGTTTTGCTCGACCCGCCGGCGTCGACAAGCGCGCTTGTGACCCGGACAGTGTCGCCGCCGCGCAGCTCCCGGTGATATTTGACCGTCAGTTCCAAGAAAACTGGATTGATGCCGCGCTCGCGCAACGCGGTAAAGATGCCGAGCGACTCTAGATGCCGCCACTGGACATGTTCGGCATACATCAAGTACACCGCCGAGTTCACGTGGCCCTGTGTGTCGAGTTCGTAGTTACGGACGTCGATATCGATCGAAAACACGTCTTCGAGATTCATGCTGAGGCTCCGATGTTGTTGTTTGAGCATCTAAGTCCTATTCGACACAACTTGATCGCTCCGTGCGTGCGTGGTGTCGAACTGCTCGACATCTACTAGGCCCGTCTCTGTCACATCGCTAACGTGATCGCGATGACCCGTCCCGACGAGTGGTCGTTGACACGGCTAAAGCTAAAAGTCCCAAGCAGGTATTGAGCAAACGGTGAATAGCGATTGAATGTGCTAGTCACGCCGCCGTAGAGGCGGCCCCATCAACGGCCGCCTCGAAGCGATATGCCGCAACGCCCTCGGATTCCGCAATCTCTCAAGTCAGCACCCGCCGGTCGACCGGCCGGACCGGAGCCAAGCGCACAATGGTGCGGGTGAGGTGCTCTTGAGCTGCGCGGCGAGCAAGTGGGGGAGCAGCGGGCTGGCCTACCTGACCGGTCTACCCGCCGGACCACCCGACTTCTCCCGAGCGAACGTGCTGACTCGTGCCGAGCGGATCGCTCCCGACGCGGCCACCCTGCTGAGCGGGCGCGCCGGGTTGCTCGGGCTGACCCGCGGTGGCCGGGTGTCGGCCGGCGGCGCCACCCGCTTGCTGGCGGCCCGGGATGGCTGGTGCGCGATCACCCTGTCCCGGCCCGACGACGTCGCCGCCGTTCCGGCGCTGCTGGGAGCCGATGAAGTGCCCGCCGACCCGTGGCCGATGCTGCAGCATTGGGCCGCGACGCAGCTGACTTCCGCGATCACCGAGCGGGCTGCACTGCTCGACATCCCCGCGGCCGCGCTGGGCGAGGCCGCCGCCGCGCCGCCGCGGATACGCTCAATCGGGTCGCGGGCGCAAGCGCGCGGCCCCGCCGGCCTGCTGGTGGCCGACCTTTCGTCGATGTGGGCGGGCCCGCTGTGCGGGCATCTGCTGGCACGAGCTGGAGCGAGGGTCGTCAAAGTGGAAAGCCGGCGCCGCCCGGACGGAACCCGGGCCGGCGATCGCGCCTTCTTCGATTGGATGAACGGTGAAAAGCTGTCCTACTGCGTCGATTTCGATCGTCAGGCCGACGAGCTGCGCGATCTGCTGGCGGCCGCCGACGTGGTGATCGAAGGCTCGCGTCCCGCCGCGCTGGCGCGGCGCCGGCTCGGGCCCGACGATGTTGCGCCGCGTGCCGGACGAATCTGGTTGCGGGTCACCGGATATGACGACGGCTCCGGTCGGCCGGCGTTCGGTGACGACGCCGCGGTGGCCGGCGGTTTGGTCGGCGCAGACGGCGGCGCAAGCAGCGGTGCCGGTTTGGAAGGCCCGGTGTTCTGCGGCGACGCCATCGCCGACCCGCTGACCGGGCTGGAAGCGACACTGGCGACTACCGAATCGGCCGGGCGCGGCGGCGGCGAATTGATCGAGGTGGCCATGGCCGCGGTCGCCGCGACCTACGCGGCGCTGCCGGTTGGGCGGGCCGTGGCGCCCTCGGCGTGCGCGCACCCGGCCCCGCCGCCACCGGCCCCACCTGAAGCGAAGCCGGCGGCCCAGTTGGGCGCCGACAACGACACCGTACGCCACCTGGTCGCCGAAAGGCACCGTCTGCCATGCTGATTCAGCGCGCCGCCTTGCTGGACGGGACGATCACCAATATCCGGGTCGGTGCGCAGATCGACGAGGTGGGCGACGACCTCCCGGTCAGGCCCGGTGAAGCCGTGCTCGACGCGGGCGGCGGAACGGTGCTGCCCGGGCTACACGACCACCACGTCCACGTCCGCTCGGCGGCCTCGGCATTGGATTCGCTTTCCGTCGGACCGCCCGGGGTCAGCACCAAAACGCAACTGGCACAATTGCTATCGAATGCCACACCGGGTCCCGACGGGTGGATTCGCGCCGTCGGCTATCACGAATCGGTTGCCGGAGAACTGGACCGGACCGCGCTAGATGCCGTGGTGCACCGCATCCCGGTGCGCATCCAGCACCGCAGCGGTGCGCTGTGGATCCTCAACTCCGCCGCGCTGGGCCGGATCGGGCTGCCCGAACATCCCGACGGTCGCCTCCGCAGCGCCGACCGCGGTTGGTCGGCCGCATTGCAGCGGCGCGAAACCGACCTGGCCGAGCTGGGCCGCCGCATCACCGCGACCGGCGTCACCGGCGTCACCGACGCCACCCCCGACCTTGGCGCCGACGACATGGTCTCGCTGATGGTGGCGCACCGGCGCGGCGAGTTTCGGCCCCGGCTGCGATTCCTATCTCCCGGTAAGAAAATCCTGCAGGATGACCGTCTCGACCTGGACTCCCTGACGGACTGGATCGCCGAGCAGCACAGGGCCGGACGGCCGGTCGCCGTGCACTGCGTGACCGCGGCCCAACTCGTGGTGACCATCGCGGCCCTGCGCGCCGCCGGCAGCCATTCGCTCGATCGCATCGAGCATGCCGCGGTGGTGCCCGACGACAACCTTGCTGACCTCGCCGATCTGGCCGGGATCGGCCTCACGGTGGTCACCCAGCCCAACTTCGTCTCCGAGCGCGGCGATCAGTACCTCGCCGAAGTTCCACCCGCCGAGCACAATCAACTGTGGCGGGTGGCATCCCTGCTGAACGCGACGGTCCCGGTGGCGCTGTCGACCGACATGCCGTTCGGCCACGGCGACCCATGGACCGCGATGCGTGCCGCCGTATACCGCACCACATTGTCCGGCACCGTCCTGGGGGCCAGCGAATGTGTCTCGGCGCGAACAGCTTTGACGATGTTCCTGGGTTGGCCGGATCGGCCGGGCCGGGCGCGGGCCGTCGAACCCGGACAGCCGGGGGACCTGTGCGTGCTGAGCGAACCGCCCGCGACTGCGCTGGCCGAGCTGGACGCCGGCATGGTGGCCGCCACGGTCATCGGCGGTGAGCTCGCCTACTTCGCGATGTGACCCGGCGATCAACCGGCCCGACTATCAACTGGCCAGCGCCGGCCGCAGGATCTCGCACTGGCTGTCGAAAAACCGCTGCGACACCGGCAGTTTCGGCGCAAGCATGTCGAAGCCGTGGAAGACGCCGGGCACCACCTCGACTTCGCACGGCACCCCGGCGCCGATCAGGCCTTCGGCATAAGCCAGATCCTCGTCGTGGAACAAGTCGTGAGAGCCGACACCGATCCACGCCGGCGGCAGCCCGCTCAGGTCGTTGCGCCTCGCCGGGACCGCGACCTGTGGGTCAGCATCGCCGAGGTACGCGGCCCAGCCGAACCGATTGGCGCGTGTGTTCCACAGCCGGTAGTTCGGGTTTTCTGCGGTCATCGAACTGCGGTCGTCCAGCATCGGGTACACCAGCAGCTGGAATCGAGGGACGACCTCGCCGCGGTCCCGGGCGAGCAGGGCCAGCGCCGCGGCAAGGCCACCGCCGGCGCTGGCGCCGCCGATCGCTATTCGCCCGGAGTCCACCGCGGGCAGTCCGGCCAGCCAGGTCAACGCGGAGTAGCAATCCTCCAGCGGCGCGGGATAGGGATGTTCGGGCGCCAGCCGGTATTCCACCGACCCGACGGTGATGCCCAGCCTCCTGCTGAACCCGCGGCATATCCGGTCGTCCTGCCGTGCAGTGCTGAACACGTATCCGCCGCCGTGAATCCAGAGCAGCGCGGGTCCCGGCTCGCCCGAGGCAGCGGCGTCAGTGGGCCGGAACAGCCGCACAACGGCCCCGGATCCCAGGGTGAGCACCTCGACAGCGCTGCCCGGCTTAGCGCGCGACGCGGTCAAGAACCGCATTAGCCGCAGGGTGCGCGGACTGACCGGTTGGCGCGGGAGGAAGCGGGCGATCCGGCGCAGATCGGGGTGGACTTGGTTGCTCGGCACCGTTCCAGTATCCGTCTCGGCTCACTTCGGCTCCGAATCACTTTGGTTAGTCGATCGGATATCCGGGTAGCGTTCGACGGGCAGCTTTGGTCGGGCACGATGCGGAGGGCGTGAAATGCACGGGCACCTTTACGACCGGGCGCTGGACGGCGAGCGATGTTGGATCCGTGATGAGGACGGCGAGCTCCGCGTGCTGCCGGCGCACCGCTGGCTGGGCCGCCGCGGTGCTCATGATGCATCCGGTGACGAATCCGGTGCGGCCTTCGACGAGGCCGTCACGCAGCTGTGTAGCGGGCCGACGATCGAACTGGGCTGTGGGCCCGCACGGTTGGTCGTGCGGCTGATCCGGCGAGGGATACCCGCGCTCGGCATCGACCGGTCGGCGACCGCGATCCGCTTGGCCGGTCGCGGCGGTGCTCCGGCACTGCTGGGCGATGTGTTCCAGCCGCTGCCCGGAATGGGTTGCTGGCAAACGGTTTTGCTGGTCGACGGCAACATCGGCCTGGGTGGGGACCCGCGCCGGATCCTGGGTCGCGCTGCCGAACTGCTGTGCCGCGGGGGCCATTGTGTGGCCGAGTTCGACGCCGAGGCCATCGGTATCCGCCCCAGTTGGGTGCGGCTGGAGTCGTCTCGCGATGTCGGGCCATGGTTTCGATGGGCCTCGGTCGGGGTCGACAGCGCCGACACGCTGGCCGGCCAAGTCGGCCTTACGCTAACCGGTGTGCGGATGATCGGCGGCCGGGTGATCGCGAGCCTGGCGGCCCTGTGAGCGATCGCGAGTATCGATTTCCCGCCGGGCTGTGGCGGGCGCTGGACCGGCGTCGGCCACCGGGCCTGCAGCGCCTGACCCGGTTTCGCAGCCCGTTGCGTGGCCCGTGGCTGACGTCGGTCTTCGGCCTGGTGTTGTTGGTGGCGCTGCCGATCGTCATCATCACCGGGCTGCTGTCCTACATCGCCTACGAGCCGCAGCTGGGCCAGGCCATCCCCAGTGACGTCGGCTGGCTGCGGCTGCCCGGCTTCAGCTGGCCGACCCGCCCGTCGTGGCTGTACCGGCTGACCCAGGGCCTGCATGTGGGGCTGGGCCTGCTGATCATCCCCGTGGTGCTGGCCAAGCTGTGGTCGGTGCTGCCCCGGTTGTTCGTCTGGCCGCCGGCGCGCTCGATCGCCCAGCTACTCGAGCGGCTGTCGGTGCTGATGCTGGTCGGCGGGATCCTCTTCGAGATCGTCACCGGTGTCCTCAACATCCAGTACGACTACATCTTTGGGTTCAGCTTTTACGACGGCCACTACTTCGGGGCCTGGGTATTCATCGCCGGCTTTTTGTTGCACATCGCCGTCAAGATCCCCCGGATGTTCACCGGGTTGGGCTCGCTGCCGATGCGAGAAGTGTTGCGCACCAACGCGGCCGACACCCGCCCCGAACCGCGTGACCCCGACGAACTGGTGGCCGCGAACCCCGGTGAACCGACGATGAGCAGGCGCGGTGCCCTGGGATTGGTCGGTGCCGGTGTGCTGCTGATCGGTGTCCTAACGGCCGGGCAGACCCTCGGCGGCATCACCCGCCGCGCCGCCCTGCTGCTGCCGCGCGGCCGGGTGCCCGGCCCGGGTGATTTCCCGATCAACAAGACCGCCGCCGCCGCGGGGATCACGCCAGCCGGCACCGGCCCGGATTGGCGGTTGATCCTGCGCGGTGGGCCCGCGGAGGTCGTGCTGGACCGCGTCACGCTGGCCGGCATGCCACAACACACCGCGACGCTGCCGATCGCGTGCGTCGAAGGGTGGTCGGCCGTGCGGACCTGGAGCGGAGTGCGCCTGGCCGAATTGGCCCGGATGGCCGGCGTACCCGCGCCGCGCTCGGCACGAGTGACGTCGCTGCAGCGCGGCGGCGCGTTCGGCGAGGCCAAGCTGGCCGCCAATCAAGTCGTTGACCCGGATGCCTTGCTGGCCCTGCGGGTCGACGGCGCCGACCTGTCGCTGGACCACGGGTACCCGGCCCGGGTCATCGTTCCCGCCCTACCCGGTGTGCACAACACCAAATGGGTCGCCGCCATCGAATTCGAGCAGCGCTGACATGCCCGGTATTACTGGTATTTCAACGTTTTTCAAGAATTCTTACGGAGCGCATCCCCTGCATCTGCTGACCATGCTGGCCGGCTTCGCGCTATTGGGCTACGTGCTGGTCACCGTCGACCCATCGCAGCTATGGAACCAGGGCACCTGGTGGCGGTCGATCGCCGTTTGGTTCGCAGCCGCGGTCGTCGGCCACGACCTAGTGCTGTTCCCGCTCTACGCACTGGCCGACCGGATCCTGCTCGCGCGCGCCGGCCGGGCCCGCCAGCGCCCAAAAGTATTGGTCAACAACCACATTCGGGTGCCGGCCCTGGGTGCTGCACTGACCCTGCTGGTTTTCCTGCCCGGCATCATCGAACAGGGCGGTCCGACTTACCAGGCCGCCACCGGGCAAAGCCAACAACCGTTTCTGGGCAGATGGCTGCTGCTCACCGCGGCCATGTTCGGCATCAGCGCCGTCATCTACGCCGGGCGACTGGTCGTGGCGCGACGGCGGTCAGCGGACCCGTCGGGACCGGGGGCTTTGCGCAACCATTGACGTATTCGTCGATTAGTCCCACGCACGCGGGGTACGCTCTGCCCATGACGGTGCGACCGGCGACCGGACCCACTCTGGCAGCCCGCATGCGATGGTTGCTACGAGCGGGTCCGGTCGATTATATGCTGGCATTAAGCGTTGCCGGGGCTTCGCTACCGGTGGTGGGCAAGAGCCTCGAGCCGCTGGGTTGCGTGACGGCGGTGGGTGCGTGGGGCGCCCGGCACCTGCCGGACTTCATTTCCGCAACCGCGAAGACGTTGAGCACCCCGGGTGGCTCCGAGCTGCGTCGACGGGATCGCGAAAGCACGCGCGATGTCTCCGAGGCGGCGCTGCGCGGCATCGTGTCGGCCGAAGACCTGGCTGGCGTATGGCCCGCGCCCGACCGGATGCCGCCGCTGGGCCGTGCGCTGTACCAGCGGCGTTTCCTGCACCGTTCGGCGGTCCACTATGGCGACCACCCCGCCCAGCTGCTCGACGTGTGGCGGCGCAAAAGCCTGCCGACCGAGCCCGCACCCGTGCTGATCTTCGTCCCGGGCGGCGCCTGGGTGCATGGCAGTCGCATGCTGCAGGGTCATGCGCTGATGACCCGCCTGGCCGAGCAGGGCTGGGTATGCCTGGCGATCGACTACCGCGTCGCGCCGCACCACCGCTGGCCGCGTCACATCATCGATGTCAAGACGGCCATCGCGTGGGCGCGCGCCAACGTCGACAAATTCGGGGGTGACCGCAATTTCATTGCGGTGGCTGGTTGCTCGGCCGGGGGGCACCTGTCCGCGCTGGCCGGACTGACCGCCAACGACCCGCAATACGAGGCCGAGCTGCCAGAAGGCTCAGACACCTCGGTGGACGCGGTCGTGGGCATTTACGGCCGCTACGACTGGGAGGACCGCTCCACCCCCGAGCGCGCCCGATTCGTCGACTTCCTGGAGCGGGTGGTGGTCAACCGCGGCATCGCCCGTCATCCCGAGGTGTTCCGCGACGCTTCGCCGATCGCGCGCGTGCATCGGAATGCTCCACCGTTCTTGGTGATTCACGGCAGCAAAGACAGTGTCATCCCGGTCGCGCAGGCGCACAGCTTCGTCGAGCGGTTGCGGGGGCACTCGCATTCGATGGTCGGCTACCTGGAGCTACCCGGCGCGGGTCACGCTTTCGACCTCGTTGACGGTGAGCGGGCCGGTGTGACGGCGCACGCGACATCACTGTTCCTCAATCAGGTTTACCGCAGCCGGAAACGGATCGGGGCGAAAGAGGTCATCTGAGCTCCCGCCGATTGTAAGGTCGCCCTATGGGCAAGGGGCAGCGGTGAAACGGCTGACTGGCTGGGACGCGGTACTGCTGTACAGCGAGACGCCGAACGTTCACATGCATACGATCAAGGTCGCCGTGATCGAGCTGGACGCAGACAGCCGCGGCCTGGGTATCGACGCGTTCCGTCAGGTCATCGCCGGCCGGATGGACAAGCTGGTGCCGTTGGGCTATCAGCTGATCGACGTCCCGCTGAAGTTTCACCACCCGATGTGGCGGGAGAACTGCGAGGTCGATTTCGACTACCACATCCGGCCGTGGCGGCTGGCCGCGCCGGGCGGGCGTCGCGAACTGGACGAGGCGATCGGGCAGATCGCCAGCACCCCGCTGGATCGCGCCTACCCGCTGTGGGAGATGTACTTCGTGGAGGGCCTGGCCAACGACCGGGTCGCGGTCGTGCTCAAGATCCACCACGCACTGGCCGACGGCGTCGCCTCGGCGAACCTGATGGCGCACGGGATGGATCTGATGCCGACACCGGTGGCCAGCTCGTATACGCCCGATCCGGCGCCGAAAAAGCGGGAGCTGATGGCGTCGGCGTTCGTGGATCACCTGCGCCACGTCGGGCGGATCCCTGCGACCGTCCAGTACACCGCACAGGGTGTGGGCCGGGTGCGACGCAGCTCGCGCAAGCTCTCACCGGAACTGACCATGCCATTCACCCCGCCGCCCACTTTCATGAATCACAAGCTCACCCCGGAGCGCCGGTTCGCCACTGCCACTTTGGCATTCGCCGATGTGAAGGAGACCGGCAAAAAGCTGGGGGCGACGATCAACGACATGGTGCTGGCCATGTCCACCGGAGCGCTGCGTACCCTGCTGTTGCGGTATGACGGCAAGGCCGAACCGCTGCTGGCCTCGGTCCCGGTGGCCTACGACTTCTCGCCGGAGCGGATCTCGGGCAACCACTTCACCGGAATGATGGTCGCGTTGCCGGCCGACTCCGACGACCCGCTGGAGCGGGTGCGGGCCTGTCACGACAACGCGGTGTCGGCCAAGGAGAGCCACCAGCTGTTGGGACCGGAGCTGATCAGTCGCTGGGCGGCGTACTGGCCGCCGGGGCCCACCGAAGCCATGTTCCGGTGGTTGTCCGACCGCGACCGGAACAAGGTGCTCAACGTGAACATCTCGAATGTGCCCGGTCCCCGGCAGCGCGGCGCGGTGGGAGGCGCACTGGTCACCGAGATCTATTCGGTGGGGCCGTTGACCACCGCATGCGGCCTGAACATCACCGTGTGGAGCTACGTCGATCAGCTCAACATATCGGTGCTGGCCGACGGCGCCACCGTCAAGGATCCGCACGAGGTGACCGAGGCCATGGTCTCCGACTTCATCGAAATACGCAGGGCAGCAGGGCTTTCCGACAAGCTGACGGTCATCGAGACGGCCATGGCGCCGGCTTGACCAAAAGCCCGATCGGGCGGACCGTTACCATCACCTCTGTGAGCGACGAAGCTGGCAACACCGAACCCGAGGTCCTGGTCGAACAACGCGACCGGATCCTGATCATCACCATCAACCGGCCCAAGGCCAAGAATGCGGTCAACGCCGCGGTGAGCCGTGCCCTTGCCGACGCGATGGATCGGCTCGACGACGATGCCGGCCTTTCGGTGGGGATCCTGACCGGTGCGGGCGGCTCGTTCTGCGCGGGCATGGACCTCAAGGCATTCGCCCGCGGCGAGAACGTCGTCGTCCAAGGCCGGGGCATGGGCTTCACCGAACGCCCGCCCGCCAAGCCGCTCATCGCGGCAGTGGAGGGGTACGCCCTGGCCGGCGGCACGGAACTGGCGCTGGCCACGGACCTGATCGTGGCGTCCACGGACTCGGCGTTCGGCATCCCCGAGGTCAAACGCGGTCTGGTGGCCGGCGGTGGGGGATTGCTGCGGCTGCCCGAGCGCATCCCGTACGCGATCGCGATGGAGCTGGCGCTGACCGGCGACCACCTGCCGGCCCGGCGCGCCCACGAGCTGGGGCTGGTCAACGTCTTGGCCGAACCGGGAAGCGCGCTGGAGGCGGCGATCGCGCTGGCGGAGAAGATCACCGCGAACGGGCCGCTGGCGGTGGCCGCCACCAAGCGGATCATCACCGAATCCCGCGGCTGGAGCCCCGACACCAGGTTCGCCGAGCAGGTCAAGATCCTGGCCCCGGTCTTCATGTCCAACGACGCCAAGGAAGGCGCCATCGCGTTCGCCGAGAAGCGCCCGCCCCGCTGGACCGGGACTTAATCGGTCAAATAGCGCTGCACGGTCGGCCCCAGCCAGGTGACCAGGTCGTCGATGCTGGTCGACGCCATCGGCTCGATCTTCAGCTGGTAACGAGCGAACGCCAGGCCCGCCAGGTGGCTGGCCACCAGCTCGACGCGCAGCTCGGCGTCGCCCACCCCGAACTCGGCCGCGACCCGCTGCGCCATCGGGCCGGCCAGGCCGTCGTGCAACACCTTTCGCGCCTGGGGGTGGATGGCCGCCGAGCGCCACAGCGCCAGTAGCGGCTCGAAGGTGGCGCCCTCGTCCCAGTGCTCGAGGAAGCGGCGCACCAGCCTCGGGCCGATCTGCTCGGTCCCCTCGTCCAGCAGCGTGGCCAGTTGGTGCAGCGGGTGCTCCGGACCGGTAAGCGCGGACGCGGTGAAAAGCCCTTCCTTGCTGTCGAAGAAGTAATAGACCATCGCCACATCCACACCGGCGTCGGCGGCGATCGCGCGGACAGTTGCTCGGTCGTACCCGTCGCGCATGAAACGCTCGCGCGCCGCGTCGATGATGCGCTGCCTGTTCTGCTGACCGGTGCGCCACCGACCCGGGCGGCGGGCTTCTGACATGGACGTGAGCATACTTCAACAGCTGTTGGCCATTGCGGGACCGCGGGCGTACATTAGTTCTTGAACGAAGGTTGAAGAATGGTTACCAACACGCAAAAACGACGTCTTTGGTGGCGACACCTGATGTCGATCCTTCTCTTCCCGGCGACGATGGCAATCGTCATACCGGCGCTCATCGTGGCCAGCACCCGGCCGGGGTTGGGTTCGCCCTGGCTGGTGACCGTCGGCGGCCTGCTGATCGCCGCTGGATTGGGCCTGATGACCTGGACGATTACCCTCTTCGACCGGGTCGGCAAGGGCACGCTCGGGGTGGGCGCGGTCATGGGAGAGCCGGTTCACCTCGTGGTACACGGGCCCTACCGGCACGTGCGCAACCCGATGATCACCGGCGTCCTGTGCATCCTGCTCGGCGAAGCGGCCATCGCCGCGTCCGGGTGGCTGCTGTGCTGGTTCGCGATCTTCTTGACGTTTCAGTTGATCGCCATTCGCTTCTGGGAAGAGCCCCATCTCGTGAAGCGCTTCGGCGGCGAATACGCCGACTACCGGAGCAACGTGCCACGCTGGATCCCCCGAATTTCGGCCTGGGAGCCAAGCCGATAACGCTTGTCCTCGGCGCGCTAGCGTAGTAGCCATGATCTGGTTTATCACCGGCGCGTCGAGGGGATTCGGCCGCGAGTTCGCCGTCGCGGCGCTGGAACGTGGCGACCAAGTGGCGGCCACCGCGCGGGACACCCATTCGCTGGCCGAGTTGTCCGGCCGGTTTGGTGACCGCCTGATGCCCATTCGGCTCGACGTCACCGACCGGGCAGCCGATTTCGAGGCGGTGGGTCGGGTGTACGACGAGTTCGGTGGGCTCGACGTGGTGGTCAACAACGCGGGCTACGGCCATTTCGGTGCCGTCGAGGAGCTTTCCGAGGGCGAACTGCGCGATCAGCTGGAGACCAATCTGTTCGGGGCGGTGTGGATCACCCAGGCGGCGCTGCCGTTCCTGCGCGCCCAGGGTTCGGGGCACATCGTCCAGGTCTCCAGCGTCGGTGGCCTGGGGGCGTTCGCCAACCAGTCCGCCTACCACGCGTCCAAGTGGGCCCTGGAGGCCGTCAGTGAATCGCTGGCGGCCGAGGTCAGGCCGCTGGGCATCCGGGTGACCATCGTGGAGCCGGCCCTGTTCAGCACCGACTGGGCCGGCCCGTCCGCGCGGTGGTCGGACAAGATGACGGAGTACGACTATGTCCGGGAAATGATGTTCGCGCGCCGCACGTCCGCCGTGGCCGGCGATCCGAAGGCGGCCGCGCGGGCGTTGTTGGAGATCGTCGACTCGGATGATCCGCCGCTGCGGGCGCTGTTCGGCTCCGCGGCGACCGCGATGATCACCGAGATCTACCAGCAGCGGCTGCAGAGCTGGAACGACTGGGAAGCGGTTTCGCGGCGGGCGCAAGGCGACCAGGGCGGCTGAAGCACTCCGGCGATGGGTTACACTATCGCATAGATTTGTAACGGGCGCCCAGATTTGTAACGGGCGGGACCCGAAGGACCGAGGATGAGCATTTCGTTGCTGCTGGAGATGGCCGCGTCGAGCAACCCGGACCGGACCGCCGTCGTCTCGGGGGACTCCCGGCTGACCACTGCGCAGCTCAGCGATCTCGCCGACGGCGGCGCGGGCGTCGTCGCGGGATCTGGTGCCCGGCACGTGGCGTACGTGGGCACCGGCGGTGCGATGCTGCCGCTGCTGATCTTCGCCGCGGCGCGCGCCGGGGTGGCCTTCACTCCGATCAACTACCGGTTGTCCGCTGACGGCATCGGAGCCCTGATCCGGCGGCTGCCCGAACCCCTGGTGATCGTCGACGAGCGCTACCGGGAGATGGTTGGCGATGTCGGCCTGGAGGTGATGGAGGCCGACGAATTCCTCGCCGCGGCGCGCAACGCCGAACCCGCCACCGAATTTCCCGACCCCGACTCGGTCGCGATCGTGCTCTTCACCTCGGGCACCACATCGGCGCCCAAGGCGGTCGAACTCACGCACAACAACCTGACCAGCTACATCACCGGAACGGTCGAATTCGAGTCGGCCGAGCCAACCGACGCCGCGCTGATCTGCGTGCCGCCCTACCACATCGCCGGCGTCGGCGCGGCGCTGTCGAACCTGTACGCCGGCCGCCGGATGGTCTATCTGCCGAATTTCGACGCGCCGGAATGGGTGCGGCTGATCGGCGCCGAACAGGTCACCACAGCGACGGTGGTGCCCACCATGCTGGACCGCATCGTGACCGCGCTCGAGGCAGGCGAGTCGGGCGCTGTGAAGTTGCCGTCGCTGCGCAACCTGGCCTACGGCGGTTCGAAGGTGGGGCTGCCGCTGGTGCGCCGGGCGCTGGAACTGTTGCCGGATGTGGGGTTCGTCAATGCCTACGGCCTGACCGAGACGAGTTCGACGATCGCCGTGCTGACCCCCGACGATCACCGCGCGGCGCAGGCGGCGTCGGATCCCGGCCAGGAGGCGTGGGCCAGGCGGTTGGGCTCCGTTGGGCAGCCGGTGCCCGGCATCGAACTGCAGATCCGCGACGAGGACGGCAAGGTGCTCGGTGCGGGCGAGACGGGTGAGCTGTTCGTGCGCGGCGAGCAGGTCTCCGGCCGCTACACCGGGATTGGTTCGGTGCTCGACGAGGACGGCTGGTTTGCCACCAAGGACATCGCCATGCTCGACGAGGACGGTTACCTGTTCATCGGCGGACGCAGCGACGACACCATCATCCGCGGCGGTGAGAACATCGCGCCCGCCGAGCTGGAGGAGGTGCTGATCGAGCACCCCCAGGTGCGCGACGTCGCCGTGGTCGGGGTCGAGGATCCGCAGTGGGGCCAGGCGATCGTCGCCGTCGTGGTGCCGGCGGCGGGTGTCGATCCCGACCCCGACGAGTTGCGCGAATATGTCCGGAACAGCTTGCGCGGGTCGCGTACCCCAGACCGGGTAGTCTTTCGCGACGAGCTGCCCACCACCGCCACCGGCAAGGTGCTTCGCCGGGAGATTGTCGAGAATCTAGCAGGGACGAAATCATGATCAAGAACGGAACTCGCCTCGCCAGCCAGGTGTGTGACACCCAGGTCATCGTGGTCAGGAGCGCCGACAGCCTCGACGACTTGCGCTGCGGCGGTGCGCCGATGGTGCCGATCGGTGGCGCGCGGTCCGGCGAGCTCGACCCGGCGTTCGCCGAGGGCACCGTGATGGGCAAGCGCTACGTCGACGAAACCGGGGCCGAGGTGCTGGTGACCAAGCCCGGCGCGGGGAGCCTGAGCGTCGGTGCGACCGCGCTGCACCTCAAAGAGGTCAAGCCGCTGCCGGCCAGCGACTGACGGCTAAGGCCCCTGCTGGCCGTTTGCCCCGTTGACCCCGAGCAGCGACCCGCCGCTGCCGCCGGCACCACCGGGCTGGCCGAAGCTATTACCGCCATTGCCGCCGTTGCCGATCAGGTCGGCATTGCCGCCGGTCCCGCCGTGTGCCCCGAGAAGGCCGCTTCCGGCGTCGCCCCCGTTACCGCCGCTGCCGACGAGGCCGCCGTTGCCACCGTCACCACCTATACCGGGTGTGGCGGCGCTCTGGCCCCCGTCGCCGCCGTCCCCGCCGTTGCCGAACAGCCCAATGGCATTGCCGCCGGCACCGCCGGTGCCACCTGTACCGCTGGTGGATTGCCCGCCGGTGCCGCCGTCGCCGCCGTCGCCGAACAGCATCCCGCCGCTGCCGCCGGCGCCGCCGGCGCCGCCGTTTCCGCCACTGCTAAAGCCCCTTCCCGGTCCCGCCGGCGCCGCCATTGCCGATCAACCGGGCATTCCCGCCGTGGCCGGCGTGGTGGTTGCCCGTGCCGTCACCGCCGTCACCGCCGTTGCCGCTCAGCAGCCCGCCGGTTCCGCCGTTACCGCCGACATTGCCGAGCGTGCCTTCTCCGGCGCTGCCTCCGGCGCCGCCGTTGCCGAACAGCCCATTGGCGTTGCCGCCGGCACCACCGGCGCCACCTGCATCGGTGTTGGATTGCCCGCCGTTGCCGCCGGCGCCGCCGTTGCTGAACAGCCCGATGGCGGTGCCACCGGCCCCGCCGGCGCCACCTGCAAAGGCGATGGATTGCCCGCCGTTGCCGCCGTCGCCGCCGTCGCCGAACAGCATCCCGCCGCTGCCGCCGGCGCCGCCATCGCCGCCACCACCGGGGCCGCCACCGCTAAAGCTCCCGCCCGTTCCGCCGGCGCCGCCGTTGCCGATCAGCCCGGCATTGCCGCCGTTGCCGGCCTGCTGGTTGCCCGTGCCGTGACCGCCGTCCCCGCCGTTGCCGCTCAGCAGCCCGCCTGCACCGCCGTTACCGCCGACACTGCCGAACGTGCCTTCTCCGGCGCCGCCGCCGGCGCCGCCGTTGCCGTTTAACAGGCCGCCGTGGCCGCCGTGACCGCCTGCACCTCCGAAGCTTGCTGAGCCACCGGCGAGACCGCCGACGCCGCCGGCGCCGCCGTTGCCGAACAACCCGATTGCGGCGCCGCCGGCGCCGCCGTTGCCGGCGAAACCGGTAACTGGGTCGTTGTAGACGCCGCCGGCGCCGCCCGCGCCGCCGTTGCCATGTAACAGCCCACCGGTGCCACCGGCGCCGCCGTCACCAGCCGTGGCGCCGGCAAAAATGCTCTGGCCGCCGGCCCCACCGACCCCGCCATCGCCGAACAGCCCTGCGGCGCCGCCGTTACCGCCGGATGAGTTTGGCGCGCCCGACCCGCCGTTGCCGCCGTTGCCCCACAAAACCCCGCCGTCCCCGCCGTCTTGGCCGGTGCCCGGCACCCCGTTGGTGCCGTTGCCGATCAGCGGACGCCCGAGCAGCGCCTGGGTGGGCGCGTTGATCAGGTTGAGCAAATCGTGCTCCACGGTCTGCAACGGGTTGGCTGTCGCCGCAGCGTTGGCCGCCTCGGCGCTGGCATACGCACCCGCACCGGCATTCAAGGCCTGCACGAACTGCCGATGAAACGCCGCTGCCTGGGCGCTGAGGGCCTGATACCCCTGGCCATACTCACCGAATAGCGCCGCCACGGCCGCCGACACCTCATCGGCGCCCGCCGCCAGCACCCCCGTGGTCGGGGCTACCGCAGCCGCATTGGCCTCGCTGACTGCCGAACCGATGCTCGCCAAATCCGTGGCGGCCATCGCCACCAGATCCGGTTGCGTGATCACAAAAGACATTCCGCACCTCCACCGGCGCATCACCACCCGGCGGTCGCCCAGCCCAGGTGATCGTCGAGCCGTGCGGTCAGGATCAAATCGTAGCGCGATCCGGGGCAGCACCTAAATAATTCACAGCGGATGCCGAGATGCACCACCAGGACCACGCATGCAATGCCTATCTGCCGGTGTTGGCGTGCGCCTTTGGGACGCCCGCGTTCAGAGATAGCCAGTCGGCCAACGGATGCCGACGAGCTTGTTTAGCCGACGTTTCCGCGACGGGGCCGGCAGAGCGCTCGCGCCGCCGGCTACGGCCGGCCCAATCCGTTCGCCCCGTTAACCCCTAACAACAAACCGCCGCTGCCGCCTTTCCGGCGGTGCCGCTGCCGAAGCTGTTACCGCCGTTGCCGCCGTTGGCGCCGCGGCCGATCAGCCGGGCGTCGCCATCGGCACCGCCCACTGATCCGGTCAAGGGAGCCGTGCCGAAGCACATGATCGGTTGCATGTGATACCTACATGACTCACGCAAAACACACGTTGTCATGCGTGGCTGCCTGCCAGCGACTGACGGACGGCTATGGGCCCCGCTGCCCATCGGCCCCGGCTGCCCCAAGCAGCGACCGCCGGTGCCGCCCAGTCCGACGGTGCCGAGTCCGTTGATGTTACCGCCATTGCCGCCGTTGCCGATCAATTGCGCGTTGCCGCCGTGACCGCCGATACCCCCGAATTGGGCGAATGCGACGGTGCTTCCGCCGTTACCGCCGTTGCCGATCAGGGCGCCGTTGCCGCCGTGCCCACCGGGACCGGGGGTTTGCAAACTCCCGCCACCGGTCCCGCCGTCCCCGCCCGCGCCGAACAGCCCCACGGCGTTGCCGCCGGTGCCGCCGGCGCCGCCAAAGGCGAACTCCGCCTGACCGCCGGTACCCCCCAAACCGCCGTTGCCGAACAGTCATTCCGCCGTTGCCGCCGACGCCGCCGATACCACCGTTCGCGGCACCGGTGATGCTTCCGCCGGTGCCGCCGGTGCCGCCGGTGCCGCCACTGCCGATCAGCTGCGCACTTCCGGCGTTGCCCCCGGCCTTGCCGACCGTGCCGTCTCCGCCGTCGCCGCCGTTACCGGTCAGACCGCCGTTACCGCCGTTGCCGCCGGTGTTGCCGACCCCACCGAATCCGGCGTCGCCGCCGGTGCCGCCGTTGCCGTAGAGCAGGCCGCCGTGGCCGCCCGTGCCGCTGGCACCGCCGGTGCCGATGCTCCCGCCGAAACCGCCATGGCCACCGGCCCCACCGGTGCCGAACAACCCGACGGCGGCCCCACCGGTGCCGCCGCCACCCGCACTGCCGATGGGAGCGTCCCCGCCGATGCCGCCGGCGCCGCCGTTGCCGAACAACAGCCCGCCGGTGCCGCCGTTGCCGCCGATACCGGCGGTGATGCCGTTCTGGCTATAACCGCCGTCGCCGCCCTTGCCGCCGTTGCCGAACAGGCCAGCGGCCCCGCCGTTACCACCGGACTTGAACTCGGAGCCCGATCCGCCGGCGCCGCCGTTGCCCCACAACAGCCCGCCGTCGCCGCCGGGGGCCCCAGAGCCCGGCAACGCGTCGGTGCCGTTGCCGATCAGCGGACGCCCCAGCAGTGCTTCGGTGGGCGCGTTGATCAGGTTCCGCAGGGTTTGCAAGGGCGACGCGTTGGCGGCCTCGGCGGCCGCGTACGACTGCGCACTTGCGTTGAGGGCCTGCACGAATCGCTCGTGGAACGCCGCCGCCTGCGCGCCGAGGGCCTGATACTCCTGGGCGTGTGCGCCGAACACGGCCGCGATGGCCGCTGAAACTTCATCGGCGCCCGCCGCCACCAGCTCCGTGGTCGAGCCTGCCGCGGCCGAGTTGGCCGAGCTGATTGCCGAACCGATATTTGCCAAATCCGTGGCCGCCGCCGCCACCGCGTCCGGCACCGCGATCACAAATGACATTGCGCACCTCCCACCGGCGCGTCACAACTCGGCGGTCGAGCTCGGGTGATCGTCGCGCCGTGCGTAATAAGGAAAGCCTAGCGCGAATCTGCAAACCCCATAGTCGATTCCGAGCAAACTTGCACAGTTCTCACCACAAACCCGCCCGCCTGCGCCGCTAGCCTAAAAGCAATACTGCCATCGTTATACGAAGCGCGGCATGAGCCTTGAAAAAGGCGCGACTCATTCCTGGCAAACGCTTGCGTAGATCACCGCAAACTCACATCAACCACATATGGGCTGGCTGGCCGCGCTGCACAGCAAAGACGTCTAGCCGGCCGGTGCCCGTCTAATCGGGTCCCGCCGACGGACGTGGGGCTACGGTTACGTCTGTCCGTTTGGACCGGGCACCCCGAGCAAAAACCCGCCGTTGCCGCCTGCTCCGACGGTGCCGTCCGTGAAGTAGCAGTTACCGCCGGCGCCGCCATTGCCGATCAGCCCGGCATTGCCGCCATCCCCGCCTATCGAATGATTAGACAGGACATCGTGGTCAGCAGCCCCGGCGCTCCCGCCGTTGCCGCCGCTGCCGATCAGGGCGGCATTGCCGCCGCGGCCGCCGGCGCCGGACACCGCTCCATTGCCACCTTCGCCGGCGTCGCCGCCACCGCCGAACAGCCCGATGGCGTTGCCACCGGCGCCGCCGGTGCCGCCGGTGCCGTTGGTGGATTGTCCGCCGTTCCCGCCGTGGCCGCCGTAGCCGAACAGCGCCCCACCGAGTCCGCCGCCGCCGCCGACGCCGCCGCCGGTCCCGCCGCCTGTCCCACCGGCGCCGCCGTTGCCGATCAGCCCGCCATTCCCGCCGTTGCCCCCGACATTGCCTGACGGCCCCGATCCGGCGGCGCCGCCGGCGCCGCCGGTGCCGTATAGCAGACCGGCGTGGCCGCCGTGTCCCCCTGCGCCGCCCCCGGCACCTGCGGCATTGACTGCCGAGCCGCCGAGACCGCCGGCGCCGCCGGTGCCGAACAGTCCGATCGCGTCGCCGCCGGCGCCGCCGGTGCCGCCAAAACCGGCCGCCGCGGTTACCCATAGCCCGCCGGCGCCGCCGGCGCCACCGTTGCCGAACAACAATCCCCCGGCGCCCCCGGCGCCGCCGGTGGCGGTTCCGATGCCGCCCGCGCCGCCGTTGCCGCCGTTGCCGATCAGCCCGGCGGCCCCGCCATTGCCGCCGGACTGGTTATCCCCGCCCGATCCGCCGTTGCCTCCATTGCCCCACAACAGGCCACCGGCCCCGCCGTTGTCGCCGGTGCCGGCCGCGCCGTTGGTGCCGTTGCCGATCAACGGGCGGTGCAACAGCGCCTCGGTGGGCGCGTTGATCGCATTGAGCACGTCCTGCTGAAGAACCTGCCACGGGTTGGCCGTGGCCGCGGCATTGGCCGCTTCGGTGCTGGCATACGCGCCGGCGCCTGCGTGCAGGGCCTGCACGAAATGCTGATGAAACGCGGATACCTGGGCGCTGAGGGCCTGATAGTCCAGGGCGTGCGACCCGAACACCGCCGCCACGGCCGCCGAAACCTCGTCGGCGCCCGCCGCCAGCACGTTTGTCGTCGGGAGCGCCGCAGCCGTATTGGCCTGGCTGATCGTCGAGCCGATATTCGCCAAACTTGTCGCGGCCGCTGAGACTGTGTCCGGTATTGCGAATACATATGACATTCCGCACCTCCCGCCGGTGCAATAACTTCTCGGCGGTCATTCGGCTGCTTGGTGATCGTCGAGCCGTCTGGTGAGGAGTCAAATCCTAGCGCGGTCAACGAAAGCGCAGGATGGATTCCGGGCAAATAACCGGACACCGCATCGGAACCACACCAGCATCACATATCACGTTGCGGCTCAACTAGGCCACGCCGCTGCCGCCAGCGAGTGGCACGCACCGCAGGCAGGACCGGCTAACGCGCGACCCACCGATCGCCCCGGGAACCCCTGACAGCAGCCCGGCCGTTGCGCAATTGTAAATTCCGCACCTCCCACCGGCGCGCTACGACCCAGCGGTCGCCCTTATTAGATAACCGCCGACGCTATCGTGCCGAGGTAGTGCGTCAGTCGCCGTGCTTGTCGGGCAGTCCGTTACGACGAACGAATTCCCTTGCCTTGATCAGGAATTGAAGCTGATCATCAACCTGGCGTAGCGGAATTACGCTACGGGTCGAACGGCACAGCACGATGGCGCCTTCGAACGCGGCGATCGACATCACCGCCAGCGATGCCGCATCCGAGTCGTTGAAGCCGTCGGCGACGAACGCCTGGGTCATCGCGGTACACCAGCGGCCCAGGATGACGCCGGCCTCGGTCGAAAGCTCTACTTCGTCGTCGGCCGACCCGATCGCGGCGGCCACCACGGGACATCCGGCGCTGAAATCACACTCGATGAGCAGGCGTTCCCAGAGCTCGACGTATTCGCGCAGCAGGGCCCGGGCGCCCCGGGTGACGGCGTCATCGATGGTGGCGGTGATGGAATCACCGGAGTACCGCAGCGCCTCGGTCAGAAGCTGATTGCGACCGTCGGGGAAGTGGTGGTACACGGAACCGCGTGGCGCGCCGCTGCGCGCCAGCACCGCATCGATGGTCACGCCCGACGCGCCGCGCTCGCGCATTACCTCGGCGGCGCTGACCAGCATCTTGGTGCGGGTGTCTCCACGCTTGGTCGGATTGCAATCGCGCTTGGTGTCGCTGGTGGTCGGCACGGCCGTACCTGCACTGGGCGGCGTCATGCAGCGTGGGACTGTCGCGCTACCGGCCAGTGCAGATTGCGTGGGTTGAACCGGAACGACCTGCGCCGCAGGTCGGGCATCTCACGCGTGAAGTGATAGCCGGCGACGTTGAGTTCGAGGATCCACATGGCTTCTCCCGGCATGGGTGCTGCTCGCATGCGCCGGGGCCGCCGGCCCATGATTATGCAGATGAGCATATAGAACATCGGTGTAGTAAGCAAGTTTTATGTGCTAAGCAGAGCTGGTGAACACGGCAAATGCGCCAAAGGGTGCCGTCAAGTCCCATGACCAGCCGGAACGGTAACGATCCGTTTTCTATGCTCTATTGCATAATCCCGGGATCTGAGGTTGACTTTGCCGATGACTAGCGAGCTACCGACCCTCGACACCGTGACCCTCGAGCGGCAAGGACACGTCCTGCTGATCGGCCTGAACCGGCCCCAGAAACGCAATTCGTTCAACCGCGCGATGCTCGCCGATATTTCGCGGGCGTACGGGCTGATGGAGTCCGATGCCTCGGTGCGCGCCGGGGTGCTGTTCGCGCACGGCGACCACTTCACCACCGGTCTGGATCTCGCCGACGTCGCCCCCGGCATCGCATCCGGGCAGTCGCCGATCCCGGACGGCGGCGCGGACCCGTGGCGGCTGGACGGCCCGTGGAGCACACCGCTGGTCGCCGTCGTACAGGGCTGGTGCATGACGTTGGGCATCGAATTGCTGTTGGCCGCCGACATTCGCATCGCGGCGGTGGGGACCCGGTTCACCCAGCTGGAAGTGCAGCGTGGGATCTATCCGTTCGGCGGTGCGACGATCCGGCTGCCCCGCGAGGCCGGGTGGGGCAACGCCATGCGCTGGCTGCTCACCGGCGACGAGTTCGACGCCGCCGAGGCGTACCGCATCGGGCTGGTCCAGGAGGTGGCCGACGATGCGGCCGCGGCGTTGACCCGGGCGCGCGAGATCGCGCAGACCATCGCCGAGCGGGCGGCACCGCTGGGCGTGCGGGCCACCCTGGCCTCGGCGCATCTGGCGCGCACCCAAGGTGAGGCGGCCGCCGTCGAGCAACTGCGGCCCGCCGTCGTCGAGCTGTTCAAGAGCGAGGACGCCGCCGAGGGCGTGCAATCCTTCGTAGAACGACGGCAGGCCAAATTTCAGGGCCGCTAGCCACCGCTAGCCCTCTGCTCCCGAGTGTCACGCCAGCGCGGCGTTGGGGCTCGAGCGTCACGCCAGCGTTGTGCTCGCGTAGTTGTTGGCACGCGCCTCTCCGCCGTCGGCGGCGGTGCGCCGGGTAGCAGGCGGTGCCGCGAGGATTAGACGCTGTGGCCGTTGTCGCCCGCGCTGCCGGCCTCGGTGAGCCCATCGGCCGGCCCGTCGTGCGCAGGATCGCATGCCCCCGCCGGCGCGAAATCCCAGCCGATCGGCCGCTTCCCTGACCGTCACACCAGTGTTGCGAGGACCGCGTCAACCTGCGCACCAGTTTGGGGGCCTTTTGCCTGCTCGGCTGCTAGCTGTCCAGGGTGTAGCCCATCGGCATCAGCACGCTCTTCTGCTGGGTGAAGTGCTCGACGCCTTCCGGCCCGTTCTCGCGGCCGATGCCGGAGTTCTTGTAGCCGCCGAACGGGCAGCAGGGGTCAAAGGCGTACCAGTTGATCGCGTACGTCCCGGTGCGGATCTTCTCCGAGATCTCGATGCCGCGCGGGATGTTGGTGGTCCAGACGCTGCCGGCCAGGCCGTACGCCGAGTCGTTGGCGAGCTTGATCGCGTCCTCCTCGGTGTCGTAGGGGATGATGGCGAGCACCGGCCCGAAGATCTCCTCCTGCGCGATCGTCATCTTGTTGTCGACGTCGGCGAAGACCGTGGGCTGCACGAAGAAGCCGTTGTCCAAGCCGTCGGGGCGTCCGCCACCGCACACCAGCCGGGCGCCCTCCTCGATGCCCTTGGCGATGTAGCCCTCGACCCGCGCGCGCTGCTTCTCCGAGATCAGCGACCCGACCTGGGCCGCCGGATCGGACGGTCCCCCGACCGGTAGCACCTGCACGAAATTGCTTACCGCGTCCACGATTTCGTCGTAGCGCGAGCGTGGCGCCAGGATGCGGGTCTGGCCGACGCAAGCCTGCCCGGTGTTCATGATGCCGGAGAACACCATCATCGGGATCGCGGCGGCCAGGTCGACGTCCTCGAGGACGATGGCCGCCGATTTCCCACCGAGTTCCAAGGTGCATGGCTTGAGCATCTCCGCGGCGCGCCGGCCGATCTCCTTGCCGACGGCCGAGCTGCCGGTGAAGGTGAACAGGTCGACGTCGCGGTTGGATGTGAGCGCCTGGCCGGTCTCGATGCCGCCCGGCACCACCGACAGCACACCCTCGGGCAGGCCGGCCTCGGCGAACACCTCCGCCAGAGCGTTTGCGGTCAGCGGTGTTTCGGCGGCCGGCTTGAGCACCACCGTGCAGCCGGCCAGCAGCGCCGGCCCCAGCTTGTTGATCGCCAGGAACAGCGGCACATTCCACGCCACGATCGCGCCGACCACACCGATCGGCTCGCGATGGACGATGGTCTGCCCATAGGAGCCGTTGCGGATCTCCCGCCACTTGACCTGGTCGACAGCGGGGCCGGCGAAGAAGTTCATCGCCCCCATCGAACCCATCCAATGCATCGTTTCGATGGTGGTGGGTGGCTGACCGGTCTCGGCGGCGAGCAACTTGGCGAACAGCTCCTTGCGCTCCTCCAGCAACTTCAGGGCGGCCGCGATGACGGCGGCGCGCTCCTTTGGCGGCGTCGAGGGCCATGGGCCGCCGTCGAATGCGGCGCGGGCCGCGGCAACCGCCGCGTCCACGTCGGCGGCCGCCGCCAGTGGCACCTTGCCGACGTATTCGCCGGTGGCCGGGCAGCGCACCTCGATGACTTCGGAGGTCGACGGCTCGGTCCATTTGCCGCCGATGAAAAGCTTGTCGTATTCGGTCTTGGCCTGAGTGTCAATGTCGCTCATGGCCGCCACCCTACCCAAGCCGAAGCAAAACGAGAACATGTTTCATTCTTGGCGTGCAAGCACCAGCACGAGATTGCTCACCAGGAACTCGCGCAGCACCGGCACCGACGTCAGCCGCCAGGCCCATCGAGGGTGGTAGCGCGGAAAAGCGGCCACCAGAGCGCCGGTGCCCGCGGCCCAGGTCAGGCCCTCGCCGGCGGACACCGCGAACAACGACGACCCGTAGTTGTTTTTGGCCGGGTGGCCGTGTTTACGGGCATAGCGGGCGGCGGCGCGGGCGCCGCCCAGGTAGTGCGTCAGGCCCATCTCGTGCCCGCCGAACGGGCCCAGCCAGACGGTGTAAGAGAGCACGGCCAGGCCGCCCGGCTTGGTGACCCGCAGCATCTCGGCGCCGAGTTGCCAGGGCCGCGGCACGTGTTCGGCGACATTGGACGACAAGCAGATGTCGACCGAGTCGTCGGCGAACGGCAGCGCCATGCCGGACGCTCGGACGAATGTGCCCGCCGCCCGATCGAGAGCCGGACCGGCCGCGTGCATCTCGCCCGGATCCGGTTCGACACCGACGTAACGGACACCGGCGTCGGTAAACGCTGCTGCGAAGTATCCCGGGCCGCCGCCGACGTCGAGCAATGTCCGGCCCACCGGAAGTTGGCCGTGGCTCGCCAGCCACAGATCACCGACCATCGCCGCGGTGTCGGCTGCCAGGGCCCGGTAGAAACGTCCCGGATCCGGCCGCTCGTAGCGAAACTCCGACAGCAGCCGCAGCGAACGGGCAAGTGTTGCCCGCCGTGCGAAAACGTCGGTGACGGCCACCGGCCAACCCTACGGGCTTGCTTAGACCTGTTGGTCGTGCCTTTGCAGATACGGGGTCAAGCGGAATTTCTCAACGAGCAGCAGAAAATCCCCTCCCGAGACCGCAAAGTCGGGGGGGTCATTGACGCGCTGCCGCACGTTGCCGGGCCACGAAAACCGCATGTCCAGGCCCCCGATGGTGTCACGACATCCGATGCTTA
>CAWFDM010000007.1:0-335997 GCA_963814505.1 uncultured Actinomycetota bacterium | reverse complement strand
AATTAGTTCGGATCGGCCAGCATCAGGTCCAGAAACCGCTCCCGTTGAGCGGCTCGTTGAGCTTGGGCGGCTGACCCGGCAAGGTGCAGTAGCCCTATGCCGGCCGCGAAGGTCAGCTCGGCGCGCAGCCTGGCGTCGTCGGTACTGAACCCATAGTCGACGTACGCCTTTGCGACGGAGCGAATTAGGCGACGGTCGGCGGCGCGGACATTAGCGGCCGCGACCGGGTCAGTGCGTGCCCATTCGCGCATTGCGCGTTCGAGCATCCAGTGTTGTGGGCTGACCAAGGCAATCATCATGGCGGACAGCCGTTCTCGGGGCGGCAGCGCATCAAGCTCGGTCAGGCCGTACCGGTCCTGCTCCAGGAAGGTATTCCACGATTCGACGAGGGCCGCCCGGTAGCCGTCCATGTCCTCGAAGTGCCAGTAGAAGCTACCCCGGGTGGCACCGACCTGGTTGCACAGGCTTTCGACTTTGAGTGCCCGTACCCCCTGCTCGGCGAGCAGGGTGTAGCCCGCCTGTAGCCAGTCCTCGACCGACAGGCGGGTCGACGGGGGCTTGCGCGCTGCCACTGCGAGCAAGATTACGGGCCCTCGTCGTCGGCAACCGTCAGGGGCAGCGCAAGCTCTTCCAGCGGGCGTCGTTCGGCCGCGACACCAAGCCACAATTCGATCAGGCCCGCCACCGCCATCACCGCCGCCCCGATGAGGAACGACCAGACCACCGCACCGCGCTGCCCGGAGCTGATCAGCTGACCGAACAGCAACGGCCCGGTGATGCCCCCGATCGCCGTGCCCACCGCGTAGAAGAACGCGATGGCCAGCGCCCTGGTCTCCATCGGGAAGATCTCGCTGACCGTCAGGTAGGCCGCGCTGGCACCCGCCGAGGCCAGGAAGAACGCCACCGCCAGCACGACGATGAAAGTCCAGGCGCCGCCGGTCTGCGTCACGAACAGCACGGCGAGGACCACGGCCACCACAGCCGAACCGATGTAGGTCGCGGTGATCATCGGTTTGCGTCCGACGGTGTCGAACAGGTGCCCGAGCGCCAGGGGGCCGACGAAGTTACTCAGCGCCCACAGGACGAAGAACAGCGGCACTTTTGCGGATGGGACTCCGTAGAACCCACTCAACAGCGTGCCGAGATTGAACGTCACGCCGTTGTAGAGGAACGCCTGCCCGATGAACAGCGCCAGTCCAAGGACCGCGCGCCGCGGATAGAGGGTGAAGGCCACTTTGGCGATCTCCCGGAACGAAATCGTCTGGCGCTGACGGATCTTCAGCGGCGGCCCGGGCGGGTCAGGAAGCGCTTCGCCGGTTTCCCGCTGCACGTCCGCTTCTATGTCGCCGACGATCTGCTCGGCCTCCTGGTCGCGTCCGTGAATGAAGAGCCACCGTGGACTTTCCGGGACGTTGCGCCGGACCAGGAGAACGAAGATGCCGAAAATGGCACCGATGCCGAAGGCGAGCCGCCACCCGATGTTCGCCGCGAAGTTCGACGTGTCCAGCAGGACCAGGGCGCCGGCCGCTCCGGCGGCCGAACCCAGCCAGTATGTCCCGTTGATTATCAGGTCCACCCGACCGCGCAGCCGCGCGGGGATCAACTCGTCGATCGCCGAGTTGATGGCGGCGTATTCGCCCCCTATGCCCGAGCCGGTGAAGAAACGCGCGAGGAAGAAATACCAAGGCGCGAACGCGAATGCGGTCGCAACGGTGGCGGTCAGATACACCACCAGGGTCAGCATGAAGAGGTTGCGCCGCCCGAAGCGGTCCGTGAGGTGACCGAAGAACAACGCGCCCAGGCAGGCCCCGGCGATGTAGAACGCCGCGGCCATGCCGATGTCTGCGGCGTTGAGCTCGATGCCGCTGCCCTTCTCCGTGAGCCGAGCCGACACGTTGCCAACCATCGTGACCTCGAGCCCGTCGAGGACCCAAACGCCGCCAAGACCCACGACGACGCGCCAGTGAAACCGCGACCAGGGCAGTCGGTCCAGCCGGGCGGGGACATGCGTCGAGATGGTCTTGGTTTGCACGTTTGCGCTCATGCCGGCTCCGTTCTAACTGAACAGACAAGGTACCCAACCCGGCCGGAGGTTAGTCATCGGCCAGAAAATCCGTGTTCGGCCCGCCACCCCATTTCCAGGTGGCGGGCCGAACGATTGGTGACCGGTTTCAGCGTGCGTTGCGGTTCAGCACCGGCGCGTGCTTGGGCGTTGCGACCGGCGGGCTGGGGTTGACGTGCGTCGGCTGCCCGCCCTTGGTGCTGGGCGCAGCGCTGACGACGATCTTTCCGCCCTGGCAGGAGACGGTCTTGCCGCCGACGATGACTCCCTGACCTTCGTCGATCGGGATGTCGTAACCGTCCGGGTCGGTGTAGTGGCATCCGGCGCTCGACCCGGACCCGGACCCGTTGTCGTCGGCGTGGGCGGTGGCAATGGGCAACGCGACGATGGCCAGCGCCCCGAAGAGCGTGGCTGCGTACTTGAAGCGAGCCAGTTTGCGGTTCGATGATGCGTTCTTCATGGTGTTCTCCTTGAGCTGTTGCGGTCCTCGGCCGGACTGCGTTCGTCAGGTAGGAGCAACCAGGCCGCCGTAAGTGACGGTTTTTTGCGAATTGGTCTCCGGACCGCGCATTCAGGCATCGCCGGGCTTCGGCTCGTGGTTTGCGCGATATCCGGTCTGGACTCGCGCGATCCGGCACAATGCGCAAGGGGCGGTGACAAGACCTAGGCATGGCCCGCCCGAAGGAGTGATCCCGTGAAGCGTCTCGCCACTATGGGCGCCGTACTGGCCGTCGCCGTCGCCGTGACGGTGTCGGGCTGTGGTTCGTCGACAGTAAAACCGGCCGCGCAGGGCGGGAACTCTCCCACGTCTCCGACGTCGGGGGCTACGACACCTGCCGGCAACGCCCCCACGAGCGCCCCCTCGAGCGCTCCCTCGAGTCAGCCCGCAATAACCTGGGCCCCAAGAGATTCCGCACTCATCACGCCTGGTATAGAGGTCTATACCGGCAACGATCAGTGCACCACCAACTTCGTGTTCACCGACGACGACCACAACGTCTACATCGGGCAGGCTGCGCACTGCGCCTCCAAGGGGAGCAGCAAAGACGTCAACGGCTGCACAACGCCGAGCCAACCGGTCGGCACCGCCGTCACGTTCAACAAGCCCGGCACGCCAAAGTCGAAGGGCGAGCAGGTGGGCAAGGGCGAACTGGCCTACAGCAGCTGGATCACCATGCAATCCAGCGGCGAAAAAGACAGCAACACCTGCGCATACAACGACTTCGCGCTGGTCAAAATCGCCGCCGAGAACCTCTCCACGGTGAATCCGACCGTCCCGCAGTGGGGCGGACCCGCCGGGCTCAACACCACCGGCACCACCGAAGGCGAGACCCTCTACAGCTACGGCAACTCCAGCCTGCGGTTCGGTATCAAAGTATTCGCCCGGCAGAGGGGCACGGCCAAAGCGACCGACGCCTCCGTCGGCGGGTGGTCACATCAGCTGACGTCCCAAAAGCATGACCCGGGGATTCCCGGCGACAGCGGTAGCGGCTATCTCGACGACAAAGGCAATGCCGTTGGCACGCTGTCGACGCTGGGCCTGAGCCTCCCCGTCGTCAACACCATCGGCGACCTCTCACACGAACTCACCTACGCTCAGCAGCATTCCGGAATCAAGGGACTTCAGCTCGTGGTGGGAACCGAGCCGTTCACCCCGAAGTGATGAGGCTCGGCGAGCCTCGGCGAGCAGTCCCCCGCAAGCGGGAGGTACCCCCAGCAAAGTCGCACCGGCGAGGTCCGCGCGGTGCGATTTTGCGTCTGCTCGCGGTCGGGCTTTACTGCGCTCACTCGGATCTGCGGCGGGTTCCGTCGTCGGGGTGGGCGCCGAGGGCCTGGTAGGCGTCGGCGTACTTTCGGGTTAACCGCGCGCGGTCGGACTCACTCAGTACCGCCAGGCGCGTCGGGTCGGTGTTGTCGGCCAGATCCGCGAGCTTGACTTCGCGGGCGATTGGGTGGTCGCGGACGCGCTGGTAATACTCGGCGGGCTTTTGGTCGTCACGACGGGTGAGAAGTTCGACGGCCTCGATCGCCTGCGTAGGGATGCCCTGCTCGGCGAGGTCGGCCGCGGTGATGCCGGCATCTTCGATGACGTCGTGCAACAGCGCCGCTACCACGGCGTCGGTGTTGGTTTGGTCCACATAGGACGCGACGCGGCGGACGTGCCCGACGTAGGGGTTGCCGGCCTTATCGACCTGGCTTTCGTGCGCCGCGGCCGCGATCGTGTCGGCGGTAGCGATGTGGTCCATTTCTGTCCTTTCGGGTACGAAGTCACCATAACGTCGCGCGCATCTCACACGTCCGGAAGACGTTCTAGGACGCTGCGATACGTCGGGCCGCCTCTACAAGGGCTTCGGCGGCGCGTCTCGCTTTCTTGCGGTCGCTGGAAGTGGCTGATTGATGGGCATAGGCCACCTTGGACTTCACATTCAGGAGGGTGCGCAAATGCCTCTCCACGACGGGATCGGCCTGCCCAAGCAGCGCAACGGCCTGGTTGTGGTTCTCGCCTGCCGCGTACTTTCCCAGCCGCACACCGCATATCACGTCGGCGGCCGCAATGCCTGCGTTGACCAGCAGGCTTACGTATGCGTCGGGCATCTCCTCAGCGATGACGATCGCGGCGTCCAGGAACTGTGTGGCCTTGTTCAGCCGACCCAGACGGATGGTCTCCGAACTGGACCTTGTTCGTTCAGACAACGATTGCACGCCCTCACTCACGACCGCCTGAGCTGCGTAGCAGCCAGGCGCGCGACCCAGCCACGGTGAGCCCATGTTCAAGAACTTCCTGCACCATCGGCTCGGTCTGAGCAGCCCGCAAGTCGGCGACCGTGTACTCCACAACGCGGGCGTCGTTACCGGTCCAAGCAGTAACAGCGGCGGCCAGTTCGTTGACCTGAATTTCCCATTCAGTGACGGGCGTGTCGTTCTCCCGCACCAAGAAAAGATCCACATCGCTATCGGTGGTCATCGCGCCGCGAGCGGCGGACCCGAAAACCGCGGCGTAAGCCGGGCGATGATCCCATCTGCTGAGGAGTTCCTCAAGTCGAGTCAGGAACCTATCGAACAGCTTCGCCAATGTCAGGACGGGCTCGGCGGCCAGATGCGCGGTGTTCAGGCGGTACGCGTAGGCGTGGCCCACGCGTTCTGATACCACCACGCCTTGTCGCACCAATCTGGAGAGCACCTTGCGGATGCCCTCCTCTGAAAACCGGTTCAGGACACGGTGAATCTGCCCGGTGGTGAATGTGGCGTCGTGCGTGGCCAGGACGGCAAGGACGTCGCCGTCAAGTGTTGGTGTCACTGTCGCGAATGGGCGGCTCAACTCCACGGTGCACCTCCCCGTTCGGCGTCAGCTATTAGTGACCAACCCGTACTATACTTTACTTATCCGTATAATAGTTGGTATTCATCGAGCTTGTCGCCCCCGCTCGCTACGCTCCCCTGGTCCATCACGGTTCGCCCGGAAGGGTCGTTCGACTTGACCACTGGTTTCGAGGACGCTGCGCTGGCGGTCCTCCGGCGGGCACTGGGACCTTCAGCTGAGTTCCGCGACGGCCAGTTGGAAGCCATCCAGGCCGTAGTTGAACAACGCAGCCGCCTTCTGGTCGTGCAACGCACCGGCTGGGGGAAGAGTGCGGTCTACTTCGTCGCCACCCGCTTGCTGCGGGATAGGGGTGCAGGCGCCACCATCATCGTGTCGCCGCTGTTGGCGCTCATGCGCGACCAGATCGAAGCGGCGTCCCGGCTGCATCTGAGAGCAGTAACGATCAACAGCAGCAACACCGAAGATTGGGAGCGAATTGAGCAGGACCTTCTCCGCGGGGCGGTAGATCTCCTGCTGGTGTCCCCGGAGCGATTCAACAACGCCGACTTCAGAGACCGGCTGCTCGGGCCGCTCAGTCGCAGCGCGGGCCTTCTCGTCATCGATGAAGCACACTGCATCAGCGACTGGGGCCACGACTTTCGCCCGTCGGGATCGCTGGCACTCACGATCCGTGCCGCGCACGCGGGCTCGATGGGGTGGACGCCGGAAACGGCGATGCCCGCCCGTGCGTGCGCTTCGAGGACGCGCCCGTCCGCGTCCGCGTCGCCCGTCACGCCGACGTTCACCAGGAGCCGGCCGCGCGTGGCAAGCGCCTGCACGAGGTCGGCCTCCCCCGTGGTGAGGTCACGCAGCAGGTGAACGACCACCGGCCCGATCTCCGGGGAGGCGCCGGAACGAAGCGCGCCGGCGGCGGCTACGAGCAGATCCTCCTCGTCGTGCCACGCACCGACGAGCCGCTTCCGGACGGCCCGATGGATGCGCACGACGTCGGATGCGCGGGCCGAGCACTCGGCGACCGCATCGAGTGCGGCATCGGGAACGGCCCGCAACTCGCGGTGCGCCGTGACGAGCGCCTGCTCGGTCGCCGGGTGGTCGGCGACAGGAGCGAACACGCCGGGCGCCTCGTCGAGCACGGCGCGCATGGCGGCGGCGATCACCGGCGCGGACACTGGCCGGCGCCCTGCTCCGGCGAGCTTGGCGGCGCCAAGCCGCTCGGCCAGGCGATGGAGCGTCACGAACGTGACGTTCGCAATGCCGCCCGGCCGCGCCGCCAGCGCCCGCCGCGCGGCGACGGCGACATAGTTCGACGCGACCACGACGGTGACGGGCGCGAGCCGGTCACCGCCCTTCAGCTCATCGGCCTGGGCCGCCAGCATCTCAACCGCAGCACGCCCGTACGCAGTCACCCTCGCTTCGATCGTCACGTTCCCTAGAACTTCGGGGTTTTCGTGACCCTTCGAGCAGGCTGCCATGATCGGCCCCTCTTCTTGGCCCCCTTACCAGGCCTCGACTTCAATCCAAGACTCTGCTGCCGCCCGGTCCCCGGCTAGAGCCTTTCGGCCCCGGTGTGGGCGCACCCGGATTTGATGGCTCTACGCGGGTGGAAACCCGGTGGTCGGCCTCGTAGTGATCTCGGGCTGACCCGGGATCCAGATCGATCTGCGTCGAAACCCTAACCAGCTCAAGCACTTACCGTGACCGAACGATTGAGGGTGGGTCGATAACGCATGTCCGTCAAAGTCGTCAACCAGGATTCCGTGCTCCAACACGTCCTCGACATTGTCAGCGAGACGACGCACCGGTTGTGGATCACATCGCCGTGGATCACCCAGCGGCCGGCCAGTCTGCTGCTACGTGACGCGTTGCCGCGCGTAGCGCGGGCAGCTCGACGCTGAAGGCGTTCGTCCCTGTCGGTGAGCCGATGTAGATTGGGATCTGCTTCACGAGATGCCGTCGCCAAGCTCCGACTGGACGGCACGCCAACCCCACGCTCGTGGGTGGCTCGGATGACGAAGCGGCCTGGCACCAACCGGTGCGGGCAAGAGCGCCTCCCATGCGGAGGCCCGGCCTTTCGGGAGTACGGCAATGCCTCGGAATCGTTCCTGCGGGTCATATGGCCCCGGCCACCTCATGCACTGGATCCAGGGGAAGAAATCCCACGAGGACGGGCAGCCGATCAGCAAAGTGGCGGTCGTCGCCGTTCATGACGACGGACGCGTCGAAATCGAAGGTGACGACCTGAAACTGACGCTGTGGTATCACGACCCTGACCACCTGCGTTCGGCGCTCCGCTTTTGTGGCCGCGCCGCATGGAAGCCGAAGTATCACGTGTTGTGCGTGATCTCGAGCGGCTCGTTTAACCTCGCCACCCTGGACCAGGTGGAACCCTGCAAACCGCCCATACGCCGGCGACCGACCGAGACCACCAGGCAGTTCATCGAACGGGCGATGAGAGAGAACCACGGCTACACAGTTCCGGTGCGCTGGTTGGCGGACCTGGATGCCATACCGGACGGCGACACCGGTGAACCCGAGTCCGGGTGCCTGGCTGGAATCGAAACTCCCACGGATACAAGACTGTTGGAGCCATTGCCGCCCAAACTACGGACGCCAGGCCACGGCTGACATGCCCGAGACGACCAGTCATGGTGTGCAGTACCACGTGCTGCCCGATGACCCCCTGGCCGGGCTGGTGTCTCGAATCTAAAGAACCGACGTCGATCAGATCCTGTCTCACCTGATCCACATGTAAAGGGCATCCCTGGACCCAGAGGAAGCAATTGGTCATACTTATGACTAATGACTGAAGTCAGCTCACTCGCCGAGGCGAAGGCGCACCTGTCGGAGTTGGTGGCCCGTGTCGCCGATCAGCACGAGCGGATCACGGTAACGGTGCACGGACGCCCCGCGGCGGTCCTTCTTGCCGTCGACGATCTGGAGTCACTCGAGGAAACCATTGCAGTGCTGTCCGACGCGACGGCGCTGCGTGCCCTTGGCGAGGCCGATGCTGAGCTCGCCCGCGGCGAAGGGGAGAACCAGGCCAGTCTTGCCGCAGCTATGGAAGCACGCCGAGCTAGGACGTGACGGACCGGCGATATGAGCTGATAATCGCTCCGACTGCGAGAAGACAACTGGCCGAAGAACTTCCTGAATCGGTGGCGTTCGCTGCCTATGAGTTCATCATCGGTCCACTGCTCGACAATCCTCACCGCGTGGGCAAGCAGCTCCGCCCCCCGTTGCACGACCGCTATAGCGCACGCCGCGGCACCTACCGCGTGCTCTACAGGATCGACGACGAGCGTCAGCGAGTCACCGTCGTAGGCGTGTTCAGCCGCGCGGACGCGTACCGTGCCAAATGACGACAGCAGTCCGCGTGGGAGCATCGGCGTACGCACGCGTGAGACGTGCAGCGGTGACCGCAACACTGGACTACGCCAGGGTCAGCACCACCGGCCAAGACCTCGACGCCCAACTCGCCGCACTGATCGCCGCCGGCGTGGGCCGTGGCTGGGCCTCGGTGTCGGCGCTGTACGACAACCCGTTCATCCACACCACGATTCGGGCGCTGTCACCCCACCCCGAAGGGACTCCCTTTAGGGAGTCCTTCTCCCACAGGGAAGCGGCGATAGCTACCTTCCTGCCGTACCTGGTCGACCGCATCTTGCCAGAGAGCCCTCGGGTCACAACGCACCCCCGGGTTTCGGGTGCAGTCGCCGTAGCGCGGCGCGGAAAGCGGTGTTCGGGCTGGCACCCGGCAGCACCGCCACCACATCGTCCAACGCCTGGTCGATGTCGACGCCGCGTTTGCGGGCTCCATACAGCGCGCCGATGGTGGGTGTGCGGCTGGCTGCCTGGACGCAGTGAACGAACACCGTCCGGCCCTCGGCCCGCAGTTGCTCTACCGCCCGCACGGTGTCGAGCAGCACGAAGTCGAGGTTGGCGTTCTCGTTCTCCCGGTCGATGAGGCGGACATCGAGATGTTTCACACCGGCGGGCAGGTGCACGTCGGCGACCCGGCACAGCGACACGATCGCGTCCACTTCTTTGGGCAACTTCCGCAGGGCGGCGATGCCGCCGATCCAAACCTTGTCGTCGTAAGGATGTTGGACGTGTTTGCGGGCTTCGGGGTACCCGCCGTAGGTGTAGTCGAACGTGTCGGGCCGGCCTTCACGCACGATCTTGGTCGCCAGTTGGATCAGGCCGCGCGTGGTCAAACCGGGCCAGCCCTGCAACGCCAACCGCCAGCGCGAGGGCACCGCCGATGCGCCGTACGTGGCGCCGAGCAGGCCGCCCGCGATGGCCGCGACGGTGTCGGTGTCGTGGCCGCCGCGCACCGCCGCCTCCAGCGCCAGCCGCAGGCGATCGGCACGGAACACCTCCGAGGCGGGATCCTCGACCGGGACGGCCGTGTTCACGATCGCCGACCAGGCGCCCTGCAGCGCGGCGACCACCCAGCCGTTCTTTGCGGCGAAAGCCGACGGCTGTGACGTCTCGGCTTCGTCCAGGCGGGACGCCCACAGGTCGCGGCGTTCAATGGGGATGTGGCCCAGGCCGATCCGCGCGTCGAGGTTCCCGGTCAGGATGGCGTGGCGGATCGCGGTGCACCACAGTACGCAGGCGTCACCGGCGTCGGGGTCGTGGTGCGTCAGCTCACTGACTGCACGGGCCGCCTGTACCAGCGCCGCCTCGTCGTCAAGGTAGGCAAGGGCCACCGGCGCGGTGCGCATCAGCGAGCCGTTGCCGGCGGTGTGGCCGGTGCGCTTGTGCAGGGCCGCGGACTCCCCGCGTGCGGTTTGCGCGGAGATCCCCCGCCGACCCGCAGCAGACAGGACCGAGCGGGTCTGCCCACCAACGTCTTTGGCGGTTTTCGCCCACCAGTGCCAGCGCTTCGCGACGTAGTCCAGTGCCTGTTCGTCACGCAGGTCCGCCCCGGTGGCCGCGATCTCGGCGATCGCGATGGCCATCGACGTGTCGTCGGTCCACTCGCCGGGCTTGAAAGGTCCCAGGCCGCCGCCGATCATGTCGACCGGGGCGTCGGGTGCGAGCGGGGGCCCGAATTCGTAGCCGGCGCCGAGGGCATCCCCGGCGGCGGCGCCGAGCAGGACACCGCAGGCCCGATCACGTTGTGCAGTAGTCAAAGTCATGGTTGGGCTCCTTCGTTGCGCGTGCGCGCAGATTCGAGCTGAGTGAAGAGTGGAGTAGGTATGTGACGTGTTCGCGTATGTGGGCGGCCGAGATGCTCGCCCCGGTCAGACGAATCCTTGATCGACCAGGACCGAGCCTTCGGGGGTGACCAGGTGGGCCTGGCCGGACCCTTCGACCAGGCCGCACCAGCTCTTGACCTCGAGGGCTCCGCGTTGCAGCTCGATGTAGAACCCGTACTTGGCGGGCATCGGAAACCACACCCGCTGACCGGGCAGCTCGTGCAGGATTTCGACCGGCGGATACCGCAGCACGGTGCGCAGGTCGCCGTCGTAAACCCGCCCGTGGATGCGTCCGTCGATGAGCTCAGCGAGTCGTGCGTCGAGCGCACCAATCTGCTCCCGCGTCAGCGGTGAGCGCGGCGGCCGCAGCAGTTGCCGGAATGCGGGTGTCCGGTCGTGCTCGGCTGCCACCTCGAACGCGCTACGCCCCTTCGAGTCCTGAAGGGACCGCAGTGATCCCCGGTCGAGCAACTCTGCGACGACCTCGGTGGGTGCGCCGTGCCAGGCGGCCTGGTGCAGGGCGGTGAACCACGCCGCGCCTCCCGGCCGCCACTGGTTGATGACCAGCCAGTTCCACTCGCGGTCGAGCACTTTCATCACCGCGGGCCAGTTGCCGGCTTTGGCGGCATCGGCGAGCCGGTGACCGGCACTGACCAGGTCATCGGCCATGACCGAGGTGTCCAACACGCCCTGCCACGGGCGGGCACCCCGGATGATCTCGCTGTAGGACGTCATGCAGACCTCCCCTGTTTTTCGGGCCTCCCCGCGGGAGGCGCTCTTGCCGGCACCGGTCGGTGTCGGCCGCTTCGTCACCCGAGCCACCCACGAGCGTGGGGTTGGCGCGCCGTCCAGTCGGAGCTTGGCGACGGCGTCTCATGAAGCAACGTCAGTTTAGAGCGACGCACCGACAAGTCGACGTGCACGCGGGCCGACACTCTTCCCTGCCCAGTTTCTTCATTCCTTGCGAGAGGCCGCTGCGTTTGTGCAGCAGCTCCTGTCGCAACACAGTAACACGGTGTAATGCATTTCTGCAAGAAGGCAGTGTATGCTGCAACAGTGCAGACACCCGGTCATCAACCCCCGGCGCTCAACGACGAGGTCAGCAGCACCTTCGCTGAGCGGGCGAAGGCGGCTCGGCTGCGGGCAGGCCTCACACAGCAGCAGCTGTCTGACCGCCTGAGAAACGAAGCCGAGGTCCTGCTCGACACGTCGGCGATCACCCGGATCGAGGCCGGGCAACGAGAGCCGCGACTCGGCGAGGCCCTCGCTATCGCCCGGGTGCTGGAATTCGGGCTGAACAACCTCGTCCCGCGGGCCGATCTCGATTTCTACATGAGCGACGTCGAGCGGTTGATGGACGAAAGCCGCGCGGCGCTGGTCAAGATGATCCGGTCGGTGGACCCCGTCGTCGACTTCGTACGACGAAATCCTGACTGCCTAGGCGACGACCCCCTCGAGGACCGATTCCGCGAAGTATTCGACTGGTTTCATCAACGCGTCTCGCACGAAGACCTCGGGCATGACGACCAGCAGACGTTGAACTTCGCCATCGCCACAAACCGGACCGACGAGAAACTGAAACGCCAACTGCTGCGGGCGATCAGCGAAGGAATTCTCGTCAAAGCCGACGAGATCCAACCCGCACACGAGAGATGGTTCAAAGAAGACGCCGGCGAAGACCGTCGGGAACGCCAAGGGGCTTCGACGACGCGCGAGAAGCGTCACGGATGGCAACGTGTCGAGTCCCGTGTCCGTGCCGAACAGTGGGAGAAACATTTCAGTGAGCTCCTGAACTACGTCCGCCATCACGGCGACGCCCGGGTTCCGCGCTCCTACACCACGCCCGACGGGCACCGGCTCGGCGCGTGGGTCATAGACCAACGCAACCGCTTCGCGCAGGGCATGCTCGATCCCGATCGTTCGGTGCGGCTCGAGGAGTTACCGGGCTGGACCTGGGGCCCACGAGCCGGGCGGTCCAATGCGAAAACCACGGGGGCAACCCCAGCCCACTAGTCCCCCCGGCGGGGGCAACACCAGCACACCAGTACCCCCAGCGGGGGCAATACCAGCACACCAATGCCCCCAGCGGGGGCAACACCAGCACACCAGTACCCCCAGCAGAACCCCGGCAGCAGGGGCAAAACAGCGTCCTTGGGCAGGTGCGCGTGAGGGGAGCTCCTCACTTCGAGATACTGGTGACGTCCCCCCACGTATCACCGTCGGCCATCATCTGCCTCGCTGTCGCGATGTGACACCGGTTAGCGACCGTCTCGGGCCGCCGAATTTGGTACAGCTAGAGCCCCAAAGGCCGCTGCGGCAATGCCGACAACCACCCATCCGAAAGCAGTTCGAGCAGCTGCCCATCCGGATCCCGGATCATCGCCGACTGGTCCGACACCGTCGCGTCGACCACCGCTCCCCCAACCCCCTCAACCTGCTCCAACACTCCCCCGAGATCAGACACCGAAAACGAAATATGCGTTAGCCCAACCTGATCCATAGCCCGCTGCGGCCCGGCGTGAACTTCAAGCTCGGAGTAATCGATAAGTTCGAGTACAAAGCCGTCCCGCACCAAATAGGTCGCGTGTACTCCGAGCGGCTCGGGAAGCTGCACAAGCTGAGCGGTGCGGTCGTCGGGCGGTTCGATTTCCCACCAGAACTCAAACCCGAGCAGACCCTCATAGAAGCGGCGTGACCGCTCGCGATCCACGACACACAGGCCAACGTGGTTGAAAACCGTTCGGTGACTAGTCATTACAACCTTTCGTAACAACCGCCACCGCGCGAAACAGCGCGGCCCGGTTCACCGTCTTCGGCCGGCACGGCAGCACCCGTGCATAGGTCACCGCGCTGGAACCCAGCAGGACCAAGCCATCCAAACCGCCTGCCGACAGCTGATCCTGCAATTTCTGAAAGCGGTCCCGGCGCTCTCGGCGCATGCGGGCGAGATCGGGCAGATCCGGGATTACACACCGCCGATCGTGGCTCCTGCCGACCAATCCTCGATGACGCTACCTCCGCATGTTCAAATGCGTAATAATATAAAGATAGCTCAATAAGCGGCCACCACCGCTGGATGTACCAGATCTCCTTGTGTTGGAGGGCTTTTCGATGGTTACACGCTCCGACGTCAGCGGCGACGCGATAGTCGATTTCGGCCATCATTCCGACGAGTTCAACCTCAACGAACTCACCATCAACGCAGACCTAAGACAACGCTGCCCGGTGGCGTGGAACGAGAACTACGGCGGATTCTGGTTCCTCACCAGCTACGACGCGGTGAGCCAGACCGCACGAGACGGCGACACCTTCGCCCACAAGTACGAGCCGAACGCCGCCGACGGCGTGGACTATCAGGGCGAGATGGGCGTTCCGCGGCCCGAAGGCCAACCTGCCCTGGGCATCGGCGAGGTCGACGGCCCCTACCACAAGGCCCTAAGGCATGCCCTGGCCCCGTTCTTCTCGCCGGGGGCCGTGCAGAAGATGCAGCCGTTCATGGAGCAACAGGCGCACTGGTTCCTCGACCAACGCGTCGCCGACGGACAGATGGACCTCGTGCTCGACTACGCCAGCCCCGTCCCGGCCATCCTCACCATAAAGTTGATGTGCCTGCCCTACGACAACTGGCGGCTCTACGCCAACCTCTTCCACTCCGTCATGGCCGTCCCCCCAAGACAGCCCCGACAACGCAAAAGCCATCGCCGAAGTCCCCGCCATGATGCAAGGGGTTCTACAGTTCGCGGCCACCAGGCGGGCCAAGCCGGAAGACGACCCGACCAGCTTCCTGGTCCAGTTCGAATTCGACGGCCGGCGCCTCACCGACGAACAGCTGCTCAACATTCTCTGGAACCTCATCGCCGGCGGCGTCGACACCACGACGTCACAGACCGCGCTGACCCTGCTGCACCTGGGCACCCACCCGGAGCTGCGGCACAACTCATCGACAACCAGGAGCCAACCACGACGAGCAGGAGTTCAAGCGGCCCGACGAAATCGTTCTCGACCGGGCACCCAACCGCCACGTCGCCCCCGAGGTGATGGTCAAGGCGGTACTCGACCGCATTCCCGACTACCAGGTCGACCAAAGCGGTGTCTAGCAATACCTGGGCAGTCCGAGCATGATCGGGCTGGGCAAGCTACCGGTCACCTTCACCCCCGGAGCGAAGCGAGGCTAAATGTCAGACATCGAGCACCAGCGCGCCCATAGCGCCAATCCACTGGCGCAGGCGCTTGCTCCGTTCACCCGTACCGGCGGCTTCTACGCCCGGTCTTGGGCCAGCTATTTGGACCGCGAGCCCGACGAGCTTCCGGTGGCACGGCCCACCCTCGCGCTGGCGGCTCAGGCGTTCCGCGACGAAATCCTGCTGGCAGGTTTTAGCCTGCTGCGGCAGGCGCCCAGCACATCGACACTCGAGCGGATCGATCGCGAAGTACTTGCGGCACTTGAGTTTTACGCTGAAAAGGGCTGGCTGGACAACCCCGAAGGGTTCTTCGCCCCACCCCCGCCGCTGACCGACGTCACGGTCAAACCCGTCAACAGCATGGGACGCACCTACCAGCGCATCGCCTTCGACAGTGACTACGAACCCCACGCCGGCGAGCCGGCCCGGGAACGGTGGCTGAGCTACACGGGAAACAACCGTGAGTACGCCTTGATGTTCCGACACCGCAAGCCGCGACCATGGCTGGTGTGTGTGCACGGTGCGGAGATGGGACGCGCCGCGCTCGACCCCATGCTGTTTCATGCCTGGCACCTGTACCGGGATCTCGGCCTGAATGTCGTGCTTCCCGTCCTTCCCATGCACGGCCCCCGCGCGCGGGGCCTGCCGAAAGGCGTCGCGTTCCCCAGCGAAGACGTGCTCAACGACGTCCACGGCGCCGCGCAGGCGGTGTGGGATATCCGGCGCCTGCTGTCCTGGATCCGCTCGCAGCAGCCTGACGCCATGATCGGGCTGAACGGCATTTCCCTCGGTGGTCTGATCGGCTCGCTGGTCGCCAGCCTCGACGACGGGCTGACTTGTGCGATCTTGGGCGTCCCAGCCATCGACCTGGTCGACCTGGTCGGCCGCCATGCCGGCCTCAGCGGCCACGATGGCCTGCGCCGGACGATGAATTCGGCCAAACCGATCGGCCGGATGGCCTCGCCGCTGGCATTGACTCCCCGCGTGCCGATGCCGGGCCGCTTCATCTACGCCGGCATCGCCGACAGGTTGGTGCACCCACGCGACCAGGTCACCCGGCTATGGGAGCACTGGGGCAGACCCGAGATCCACTGGTACCGGGGCGGCCACACCGGGTTCTTCCGCTCCCAGCCGGTGCAGCGATTCATCGACAATGCGCTGGTGCAGTCGGGGCTGGTCGACCCGGCACGGATACGACGCAGACGCTGACGCGGCGGCTGCCTCCCTCTGCATGCGTGATCGCGGCTTAATGTGACCCCATGGGGACAGTGCGAATCATCCACATCATCCGACAAATAGGGTCGTTGGCAGTAACGGCAGTGACCGCCGCTTCCACGCTCAACGCATATCGGCCGCTGGCGCGCAGCGGATACTCGTCGCTGTTCTCGTGGTTGTTCGGCCTGGTTGTCACCGAGTTGCCGCTGCAGACGCTGGTGAGCCAGGTCGGCGGGCTGGCGTTGACCGCGCGCCGCCTGACCCGGCCCGTGCGCGCGATCGCCTGGCTGGTGGCCGGAATCTCGGCACTGGGCTTGCTGAACTTCAGTCGCGCAGGCCACAAAGCCAATGTGCCGCTGGCTGCGGCGTTGGACAGCGGCCTGGCAACCTCTCGTCGCACCGACTCAGCCGGTATGTGGCGCCGCCCGACCGGCGATGGCACCGCAAAGACGCCGGGACCGCTGCGGATGTTGCGGATCTACCGGGACTACGCCCACGACTCGAACATCAGCTACGGCGAATACGGCCGCGCTAACCAGCTGGACATCTGGCGACGTCCGGATCTCGAACCGAGCGGGAAGGCGCCGGTGCTGTTCCAGATCCCCGGTGGCGCCTGGACGACGGGAAACAAACGCGGACAAGCCCATCCACTGATGAGCCACCTCGCGGAGCTGGGCTGGATCTGCGTGGCGATCAACTACCGGCACAGCCCGCGCAACACCTGGCCCGATCACATCGTCGACGTCAAGCGCGCCCTCGCGTGGGTCAAGGCGCACATCACCGAGTACGGCGGCGACCCAGACTTCATCGCCATTACCGGCGGGTCGGCCGGCGGCCATCTGTCGTCGTTGGCGGCGCTGACCCCGAACGATCCGCAATTCCAGCCGGGATTCGAAGACGCCGACACCCGGGTGCAGGCGGCCGTGCCGTTCTACGGCGTCTATGACTTCACCCGTTTCGACGATGCGATGCATCCCATGATGCCGGGGCTCCTCGCAAAATCGGTTGTCAAACAACGGCCTTCGACGAACCTGCAGCCGTATGTTGCTGCGTCCCCGGTCACCCACGTTTCCGCCGACGCTCCCCCATTCTTCGTGTTGCACGGCCGCAACGACTCCCTGGTTCCCGTCGAGCAGGCGCGTGGCTTCGTCACGCGGCTGCGGGAAGTCAGCAGGCAACCCGTCGTGTACGCCGAATTGCCGCTTACCCAGCACGCTTTCGACATCTTCGGCTCGGCCCGCGCGGCGCACGCGGCGATCGCCGTCGAGCAATTCCTGGCCGAGATCTACGCGACACAACCCCGATGACCGCTACGCACCTGCGATGGGCAGCGGCGGGCGCCGCCAAGCCTCTGGTCCATGCCTTTCGGCGCTCGGGTGCTGATGTGCCTTTCGGCGATCCAGTGCCTTCACATGGGTGCGAAATGGAGGGCTGGTTCTGGCGCCTCACCGATTCCGCCTCGGGTCGCGTCGTCGTCGCGCTGTGCAGCGTGAACCAGAACCGGGACGGGGACTGGGCCACGGTCGCGGTCGCGTTGCACCCCGGCGGCATTGGGCGCTCGGCGGCCTTGGACGGCGCCGAGGCCGAATTGTCTCCGCTCGCAGTCCACGCCGGGACCGGGCCCATGGGCCATTTGGCGGCGGGCATCGATCGGCTCCGAATCGACCTCGACGACATCCACCTGGACCTGCGTTTTGCCGATCCGTTCGTATGGCCCAAGGCCTTGGGCGGCGGCGGGGTCTTTTCCTCGATTCCCTTCCTCAACCAATACTGGCATCCCTATCGCCTGGGCGGGAAGGCAAGCGGCACGGTCGAATTCAGCGGCGGGACCTGGTCGTTCGACGGCGCCCGGTTGTATGCGGAACGAAACTGGGGCGCGGGCTTTCCCGAGCGCTGGTGGTGGGGTCAGGCACACGATTTCAGCGGCGCCGACGTCTCGGTCGCGTTCTCTGGTGGCCTACTTGCGCTCGGCCCGATCCGCCGGGATGTCACCGGAATGGTCGTGCGACTCGGTGATCGCGTGATCCGTATTACACCGCCGGCGCTGGTGCGATCGCTCGTCAGCGACGGACGCTGGAGCGTGCGAGCACGCACACCGCGCTACCAGGTCGAACTGGACGGAGACGGCGCCGGCCTGAACCCGCACGTCTTGCCAGTGCCACTGCCCGCAGAGCGGCGCAATGTCGACACCGACTTCGAGCACCTTGCCGGTCGACTTCATTGCACGGTGCGTAAGTTCGGTCGGGTGGTGTTCGACGGCACCTGCGAGCTGGCGGGTCTAGAAGTTGGCAGCCGGCCACAGCAGCAACACCTGCTGCCATGAGGAGAATCGGCCCTACGCTAGGGCAAGGAACCAGAAGCACTGTGGTGACTGAGATGTGACGCAACGGTTTTGCAATCGAAGGAGCAGGAAGAAATGACCGAAGAAGCTCCAACGGTGGTTCCGCACCCAAGCGGGGTGCTGGTGTCCACACTGCCACAGGCCTTTCAGGAGACCGCAGCCTTAAAGCCCGACGCGGTGGCCATCCGGACGATCGGCAACGAAGTCGTCATCACCTGGCGTCAGTACGCCGACCGGGTGCGGACCATCGCCACCGGGCTAGCGGCGCTTGGCGTCGAACACGGCCACACGGTCGGTCTCATGCTGCGCAACCGCCCAGAGTTCCATTTGGCGGACACCGCCGTCATCCACCTCGGCGCGATCCCGTTCTCGATCTACAACACCTCGGCGCCGGACCAGATCAAGTACTTGTTCGCCAATGCTGACAACAAGATCGTGTTCACCGAAAAAGACTTTCTGCCCGCTGTCAAGGCGGCCGGGGCCGACCTTGCTCACGTGATCGTCGTCGACGCCGACGTCGACGGCTGCCTCACCCTCGAACACCTCGAATCTTTGGGAACCAAAGCCGATTTCGATTTCGAGTCGGGGTGGAGGGCGGTACGGCCAGACGACGTCGCAACGCTTATCTACACCTCGGGAACCACCGGACCGCCCAAGGGCGTTGAACTCACCCACGCCAACGTGATGGCCGAGTTCTCGGCGATCGTTAATCTCGTTGACCTGCAGCCAAACGATCGGATCACCTCGTACCTGCCGCATGCGCACATCGCCGACCGGGCGACAGGTCACTACGCCAACATGGTCCTCGGAGTACAAATGACCGATGTCGCCGATCCCAGGGCGATCGCGCAGGCGCTGCCGGATGCTCGCCCCACGGTGTTTCTCGGGGTGCCCCGGGTGTGGCACAAGATCAAAGTCGGAATCGAAACGAAGCTTGACACGGAGGCGACCGGGCTCAAGCGGCGGTTGGCACTGTGGGCCATCGACACCGGTGTGCACGCCGCCCGCCAGACATTGGCCGGCAAGTCCCCGTCCACGTCACTTGCCATCCGCCGCAAGATCGCCGACCGCCTGGTGCTGGCTAAGGTGCGCAACGCGCTCGGCCTGGATCAGTTGCGCTGGGGAGTAACCGGTGCTGCCGCCATACCGGTCGAGACAATCGAATTCTTCTGGGGTCTGGGCATTCCCGTCTACGAAGTGTGGGGGGAATCGGAGTGCGTGGGCGGCGCGACCGCCAACCGACCCGGCGCCAACAAGGTCGGTTCGGTCGGAAGGGCGCTGCGCGGCGTCGAGATCTCGGTACTCGGCGACGGCGAACTGCTGATACGCGGGCCGATCGTGATGCGTGGCTACCGAAAGCAGCCAGACAAGACCGCCGAAGCGATCGACGCCGACGGCTGGTTGCATACCGGCGACATCGGCACCATCGACGCACAAGGTTTCGTCACGATCGTCGACCGCAAGAAGGAGCTGATCGTCAATGAGTCCGGAAAGAATCTCTCCCCCACCAACATCGAGATGGCGATCCAGGCCGCGTCCCCGTTGATCGACCAGGTGGTGGCCTTCGGTGATGCCAGGCCCTACGTGACGGCGCTCATCGTCCTCGACGGTGATGCCGCCGCCACGCAGGCTGCCACGCTCGGCATGGCCGACGAGTCGGCTGCCGCTTTCGCACAACGTCGCGAGGCAAGGGAAATGCTTGCCGCCGCTGTCCTCGAAGGAAACTCCAAACTTTCCCGTGTCGAGCAGATCAAGCGGTTCCTCATCGTCGGCACCCCGTGGGAACCGGGCGGAGACGAGCTCACCCCAACAATGAAACTCAAACGCAAGCCGATCGCCGAGAAGTACTCCGCGGAGATCGACAAGCTCTACGCCGAGATGCCCGGGCCGGACATCATCAACGTGTCCAACCCTGACTGAGCCTCGTCCTCGGCGACGGCGCCGGATCGGCGGCACTTGGGCTGATCGGGCACAGCGGGTACGTGGACTCAGATCGCAACCATGCTCGGCACCAGCCGCCAGGCCGCTCAGGAACGCTACGGCGAGCCGGCCGTGGCGTCCGTAAAGCGGGTCGATCCCTGCCCTGGGCATCCCTATCCTTGCGCGGCAGCCAGATCCCATCGTCACCACGCATTGGCGCTGGAGGGCCCTTAACCGCATTTCCGGGCGCGGCTTGGTTGCCGCTGGTGGTCAGCCCAGTCTTGCTGGTCAGACCCGAATGATCGTCAGGTTGGCTGCGCCATCGAGAGCGGCGAAGTCGTCGTCCTGAGTGACGACGGGCAGTGCTCGGGATGCTGCGATGGCCGCGATCCACAAATCATTGATCCGGACACGCCGACCGGTCTCGGCTAGATAAATCCGCAACCGCGCCCACATGCGAGCGGCTTCCTCATCCACCGGCAGCATTTCGAGGTCCGCAACGGAGTCCAGTGTCGCGAGGCGTTGCGCTCTGATGTCGGAGGTCGTCGCGGCCAGTACGCCAAGGTGGAGTTCGGCTAGCGTGACGACGGTAGTGGCAACCTCGTCGGGGATCAGCGCCTCGTCGAGTTGCCGACCGCTTTCGGTCGCGATGAACACTGAGGTGTCGAGCACTCCGGCCGCCCGCGTCTTGCTCATCGGATCGGCCCGAGATCCTCGGTTGTGTCGCCCGCAAGCACCGCGAGGTCCTCGCGTAACCCGGGATCTGCTTGACCGCGGCGCAATCGCGACAGGAACTCTGTTTTGCTCAGCCAGCGCCGGCGCTGGGGCTGAACCGCGGTCAGAACCGCGACAGGCCGGCCGTTGACAGTGATAGTGACGTTTTCCCCCTCGCGCACGCGCCGAAGTACTCCCGCCGTATCGTTGCGCAGCTCACGAGACGCCACTTCGGACATGCTACGAGCGTAGCCAAATCGTAGGCCGCATGCGCGCCACCGCAGGCGCTGCAACCCGATCGGCGCAATCCCGACACGCCGTCACGCGCATATTTCCCAGGTGAGCACAAATATTTGCGTCATACTCCGGCCGTGCCCGGCGATAAGACCGTCGAAGGATCCGGCTCGTCGGCGCCGGTGTCCCGGCGCACGGTGCTTGGCGGGCTGAGCCTGCTGCCCCTGGCCGCCATGCCGGGCGTCCTCCCGACCGCTTCGGCCGCCACCTACCGATTCCTGACCGCGCACCAGGCCGCGGTGCTCGACGCCGCCACCCGCCGCCTGATCCCCGGCCCGCAAGACAGCCTGCTCGAGCGCGGTAGTCCGGGCGCGGCCGAAGCCAACGTCGTCGGCTTCCTGGACAACATGCTGTCGGCATTCACGTTCTCGCCGCCCGAGGTGCTCGCGGGCGGGCCGTGGAGCAACCGCGCCGGCGGCACCCAGGACTTCATGGCCCAGTTCGTCCCGCTCGACCGCGCCCAGACCTACGGGTGGCAGCAACGGATCGCCGACTATCGCACGCAGTACACCAACGGCATCGCACTGCTTGACCAGCTGGCCGGCGGCGACTTCACGTCGGTGGCGAAGGTGCGCCAAGACCTGATCCTGGCCCATGGCAAGGCGGTGTCCTTCACCAAAGTGCTGTTCGGTCACACCGTCGAGGCGATGTACTCGGTCCCGGAGTACGGGGGCAACGCAAACCTGGTCGGCTGGCAGGAAATCAAGTGGCCGGGCGACAGCCAGCCGAACGGCTACACCAACGCCGAGGTCGAGGCGCCCGAATGGGACCTGGTCGGCACCGACGGAATCATCGACACGCTGCTGAAGGGCGGCTGGAAACAGGCCTTCGCCGCGATGGGCGGAACGGCGGGCGTGAATGGCCTCTAAGGCGATCATTGTCGGCTCGGGCGCCGGCGGTTCGATAGTGGCAATGGTGCTCGCGGAAGCCGGCTGGGACGTCGAGATATTCGAAAAGGGACCGAACTACTACAACAACCTCGCCGGGACCGGGCCGTTCCCCACGTTGCACTCCAACGACGAGCTCAAGGGGGAACGCTACTTCGAGCAGCCCGACCCAATCGCCTTCCCGCGCACCTTCCGCCAAAACGCCAGCCAAAACGCGGCGAACACTTTCGTCGGCGACGTCAACGACCTCGCCAACCAGGTCGGCGGCACCTTTCCACACTCGGACACCAAGTGCACCCGGCTGTGGGACATCGACTTCAAGGGATTGTCGCTGCTCGGCCCGGTGCCGGGCGCCGACATGGCGGATTGGCCGTTCGCGTACAGCGAGATCGCGCCGTACTACGACGAGATCCAGGACCTGATCGGGGTTCAGGGCGATGTCGGTTCGATACCCGCCGGCGTACAGAAGCACCAGCCGCAAGAACATCCCTACCCGATGCCGCCCGGGGCGCAGATGCGCTCGTCGATGCTGCTCGCCGCGGGGGCGAAACGCGTTGGGCTGCATCCCTTTTTCTTTCCGATGGCGGCCAACACAATCGAATACAACGGCAGCCCGGTGTGCAACAACTGCGGGTTCTGCTCCGGGTACGGCTGCCCGGTCTCCGCCAAGCCGGTCAACCTCGTCGCGCTGCGGCGGGCGCTGCAGACCGGGCGGACGAACTTGCGGCCGCTCACACAAGTCCTGCAGGTCAACTTCACCGGCCGGCGGGCCACCGGAGTCACCTATGTCGACCCGACCGGCCAGACCGGCGGGGACACCGCCGACGTGATTATCCTGGCCTGCTCCGCGATCTTGAGCTCGCAGCTGGCGCTGCTTTCCGGGTTTCCCGACCCCTACAACCGCATCGGAACCCGGATAATGTTTCAAAACTTCTACGACGGGTTCGCCGTCTTCCTCAATCAGCGGGTGCACGCGTACAAAGGCCGCTCGAACACGCAGGTGGTGTTCGACTTCAACGATCCCGACTTCCCCGGGGCCCGAGCCTTTGCCCGGTTGTTCGGGCTGCCCTACATCCGTGCCGGCCTGTGCGAGCTCGGCGGGAGCCAGTTCCCAATCGCGGAGGCCAACTACTACCAGACAATCCTTGGGCTGCTGCCGAATACGCAGATTTTTGGCCACCCGTTCAAGGCGCTGATGAAGGCCTCGCTGCTGCGTGACCGGCTCGCCGGCGTCGATTGCTTTGCCACCGACATGCCGTACCTGACCAACAACGTCACTCTGGACCCGACGATCAAGGACATCAACGGCCAGCCCGCTCCCCGAATCACCTACCAGATCGGGAAATTCGAGAAGGTCTCGCAAACCTTCTTCATACCGCTGGTCGCCGCGATGTGCGGGGCGTCCGGCGCACAGCTGTTCGCCGCGGTACCCCAGGCTTTGGCAACTGGGCTGGGGGGCGTTGCACCACCGAGCGGCGAACACACGATGGGCGGGATGCAGATGGGCGCGGACCCGACGACCAGCGTCGTCGACGTGAACGGACGAATGCACCAGATGGACAACGTCTACGCCGCCGACAGCAGCGTGTTCGCCACCTCCAGCGGCTCCAACCCCACCCTGACGATCATGGCGGTGGCACTATGGATCGCGCGCGGGCTCACCGGCCAGCGGCACTGACGCGGTTGGTGGCTCATGGCGTTTCTGATCACGACACCGGACATCATCAGCGGGGCCGCAACGGATCTGGCCGCTATCGAGTCGACGCTGGCCGCGGCCAACGCGGCGGCGGTGCTCCCCACCACCGGGATACTGACCGCGGCCCAGGACGAGGTCTCAACGGTGATCGCGGCCATCTTCTCCGAGTACGCCGGTGAGTATCAACGGCTCAGCGAAGACGTGGCGGCCTATCACGCCAAGTTTGTAGCGGTGCTGGACACCGCTGCGGGCGCCTATACCGGCGCCGAGGCGGCCAACGCTACGGCTTTAGGGGCGCTCACCCCTCTCACCCTTGCCAATGTGTTCAACTCGCTGATATATCAGCCGACCTACACCATCGGGCAGGCCTGGATCACAAGCAGTGTCGGTGAATTCATCGACGACACGTTCATCAACCCGATCGGCCAGGCGCTGATCGGGCGGGATCTGCTCGGCAATGGCGCCGCCGGCATTAGTGGTGGAACGGTTCTGCAGGCCGCTGGTGGTGTCGGCGGGTTGTTGTTCGGTGATGGGGGGCCCGGGGGCACCGCCGCGAGCGGTCAGGGCGGCCTGGGCGGGGCTGCCGGGCTGGTCGGCAATGGCGGCACCGGCGGCGCCGGGGCCAACGCCGCGCCCGGCGGCGCCGGCGGCAACGGCGGATTCCTTATGGGCATCGGCGGCACCGGCGGCGCTGGCGGCGCAGGCGGCGGGACTGGCGGTGTCGGCGGGCCCGGCGGCGACGCCGTGGGCTGGCTGTTCGGCAACGGCGGTACCGGCGGGACGGGCGGTGTGGGCGGGACCGGCACCGCCGGCACCGACGGTGTTTCGGGCTTCCCGGGCACGGCCGGCACCGGAGGCGGGACTGGCGGCACCGGCGGCGCCGGCGGTAGCGGCGGCTACAGCAGTCTGTTCCTCGGCAACGGCGGGGCCGGCGGTGTTGGCGGTGTCGGCGGCACGGGCGGTGCCGGCGGGGCCGGCGGCGACGGCGCGGCTGCCGTGACCGCGGGCACGGCCGGCGGCGACGCCGGCGCTGGCGGCGCCGGAGGCCTCGGCGGCACCGGAGGCCTCGGTGGCGGCGGCGGCGCGGCCCTGCATATCGGCAGCGTGGGCACCAATGGCGACGGCGGGGCGGGGGGCACCGGCGGTGCGGGCGGCGCACCCGGCGACGGCGGCAACGGCGCGCAGGGCACGTTCAGTGGTGCCGGCACGGGTGTCGGCGGCGCCGGCGGGGCCGGCGGTGACCCCGGCAGTGGCGGCGGCGGCGGCGCCGGCGCGGCGCCCGGCGACACCGGCACCGGCGGTGTCACCGGCCAGGTCGGGGAACAGGGCAGCACGCCCACCATCGGCGGTAACGGCGGCAACGGCGGAGCCGGCGCCACCGCCACCACCCCGGGAGACACCGGCGGCAAGGGCGGGGCCGGCGGCAACGGCGGGCTGGTCGGCAACGGCGGCGACGGCGGCGACGGCGGCAACGGCGCTCCCGGCGCCAACGGCGCCTGGGGCGCTACACCGGCCGACGGCGACGCCGGCGGCGACGGCGGGGCGGGCGGCGCTGGCGGCGACTCCGGAGCACAGGCCGGCAACGGCATCGTCGCCGGAGCGGGCGGGAACGGCGGCGCCGGCGGTGTCGGCGGGGCCGGCGGGACCGGCGGTAACGCCACCGCTGCCAGCATCACCGGAGGGGCCGGTGGTCACGGCGGTGACGGCGGCGCCGGCGGCGCCGGCGGCGCGGCCAGCGGTCACAGCGCGATCGGCGGTCTCGGGGGTGCGGGCGGGACGGCCGGCGACGGCGGTGATGGCGGCGACGGCGGGATCGACACGGCGGCCGGCGGCGACGGCGGCGAGGGCGGGATTGCCGGCGACGGCGGGGCCGGGGGCGCCGGCGGCGCCACCAACGGGTTGTTCAGCAGCGCCGGTGCCGGCGGGGCCGGCGGGACGGCCGGCGTCGGCGGTGACGGGGGCGCCGGCGCCCCGGCCACCGGGACCAACGGTGTCGGCGGTAAGGGCGGGACCGGCGGGGCCAGCGGGGCCGGCGGCGCTGGAGGCGCCGGCGGCGCGGCCCAAATGTCGTTCAGCGTCGGCGGGGCCGGCGGGGCCGGCGGCGGTGCCGCCACCGGTGGGGCCGGCGGCGACGGCGGTCAGGCCAGCGGGACGAACGGCACTGGCGGCAACGGCGGGACTGGCGGGGACAGCGGAGCCGGCGGCACCGGGGGTGTTGGCGGCGCGGTCGCCACCGGTGTCAACGGCGACGGCGGTCATGGCGGTGCCGGCGGGGCGGGCGGCAAAGCCGGCACCGGCGGGGCCGGCGGTCAGGGCGGCCAGGCCACCGATTCCGGCGGCACCGGCGGTAACGGCGGGACCGGCGGAGACGCCGGTATCAGCGGTGTCGGCGGCGCCGGTGGCGCGGCCGGCCCCGGTGTGAACAGTTTCGGCGGTTTCGGCGGGGCCGGTGGGACGGCCGCCGACGGCGGTCTCGGCGGCAACGGCGGGAGCGGCGTAGCGGCCGGCGGCTCCGGCGGGGGCGGCGGACACGGCGGCGATGGCGCGGCCGGCGGGGCCGGCGGGAACTCCACTCAGGGGCCCGCCGGTAACGGCGGCAACGGCGCCGACGGCGGTGACGGCGGCAACGGCGGCAACGGCGGCAGTGCCCCCATCCCCGGCCCCTTCGGTACGGGCGGGGCCGCCGGTGGAGGCGGCAACGGCGGCGCCGCCGGGGTCGGCGACCCCGACGGCGACCCTGGAATCAGCGGATCAGCCGGAAAAGCAGGCAACAACGGACAGCCCGGCTAGTGCTCAGCTAGTCAGGCGGTGCCTCAGGCTACGGCGTCTTCGTCCTCGACGATGCGCAGGTTGGAGTCTTTGCGCCGGGGAAGCCCGCGTCCGCCCAAGGCGGCCTGCAGTTGGTTGATGCCCTTTGTGTCGAGCTTCGGCCGGTCGAGTTCCTGGTAGACGAGCATGTGACGCAGCCGGCGCGCGAGAGTGGGCAGTTGGCTTCGGTCGACGATCTTCCAGCGCGGGCATTCCGGCAGTGCGAAGTCCTCCGGCACGTCGGTGTTGGGCAGGACGACGATGTGGTCCCACCGCAGTCGGCCTCGGGTCCAGCGTGGGTCTCTTTCGACGAAGTTGCGAAGCGCATAGCAGGATTCACGGACCTGGCGGACGGGTTCGATTCTGACTTCCTTGCCACGTCGCTTCTGCCACCAGCTGGTGCCGTCGTGCCAGACCTCGCCGCCCTTGACCTCGAGGCACACAATGCCGGCTCCCTCGATGGCGACAATGAAGTCGATCTCGTGGTCCTTGAGGTGGTCGGTCACGCGCTGGCCGATGATGACGAGGTCCTCGGCTTCGAGTTGTTCGGTCAGGGCTTGCCAGACCTTGCGCTCAGAACCGTTGGTCAGGCGCGATGTGTCGGGGCCCGTCATCGTCATGGGGCCGTCGTTTCCGTGCCCTGATCGAGACTCGCCTTTGTGCTCATCTTCGTGATCATCTTTGTGATCACTTTGTTGAGTCTCTGGGCCGCGCGCAGCCTCGCGACCTGCTCCGGCAGCAGCTGCTGGTTCTTCGCTAACCGGTACGGCGGATCGTCCAAGGCCGCTACGTGTGGACGTCTCCTCGGCGGCGCCGCCCCGGCCTTGCCCGCCGGCCACAGCGGCGGGGAACAGCGCTCCGCCGTTTGCGCCGCTGCCGAAGCTGCCGTTCGACAGCCCCCCGCCACCACCGCCGGCACCGCCGACCCGCCACGGCGACATGCTCTCGCCGCGGTTGCCGAGGAGCGGGCCGGCGAGCAGCGTCTGGGCGGGCGCATTGGCCGCACCTCCTTGCGCGGCCCCGCTCTGCATCGGCGAGGCGTTGGCCGCCTCGGTGCCCGAATACGAGCTGCCAGCGCCCTTCAAGGCGTCCGCAAACTGCTGATGGAAATCCTGCGCCTCGGTGCTGAGCGCCTGATAGTCCAGGGCGTGCGCAGAGAAGAACGCCGCGACGGCCACCGATACCTCATCACCGGCGGCGACCGCTATCCCGGTGGTGTTGGCCGCCGCCTCGACGTCGGCCGCGGTTAGCTCCGCACCCACTTGCTCCACAGTCGTCGCCGCCGTCACGATCAGCTGCGGGATCACCGCCAGAAACGACATCGCGCTGTCCTCCCATCGGTAGTCCGCGAACCATAGGCAAGCTCATAGCATAAATTGCCGACGCCGGGGTTGCATGTCCTTGCATGTCCCAGCATTAATCAAACTTATCGGTGTTTGGATTCATCCGTGTCCAAACCGCCCGGAAAAGATCAAACGGCGTGAATTGACACGGCCCGGTCCGTCACACCGGGCGGCCCGCTGAACGGCTGAACGTCACCCCTTGACGGTGGCGCGCTCGAGGATGGGGGCGAGATCCAGTCCCGTCGGCAGCGTGCCGAATGCGCCTCCCCACTGCCCGCCCAGGCGGGTGGCCAGGAACGCCTCGGCGACGGCGGGGTGGCCGTGGCGCACCAGCAGCGAGCCCTGCAGCGCGAGGCTGATGTCCTCGGCGATCTTGCGGGCGCGGTAACCGATGGTCTCCGGATCCTCCAGCGCGACCCGCAGCGCCGCTACGTGAGCATCCAGCCGCGCGTCGTGGCCGGCGGTGACAGCCAGTTCGTCGAAGAGCACCTCGACGCATTCCGGTCGGGTTGCCATGGCGCGCAGCGTGTCCAGCGCGCTGACGTTGCCCGACCCTTCCCAGATGCCCATCAACGGGGCCTCGCGATACAGCCTCGGCATGCCCGAATCCTCGACGTAGCCGTTGCCGCCCAGGCATTCCAGGGCCTCGGCGGCGTGCGGGACGGCGCGCTTGCACACCCAGTACTTGCTGGCCGCCAGGCCGATCCGGCGCAGTAACGTCTCGCGCTTGTCGCCGCGGACGACACGATCGGTGGCGCCGGCCATCCGCATCGCCACGATCGTTGCGGCTTCGGCCTCCACGGCCAGGTCGGCCAGCACGTTGCGCATCAGCGGCTGGTCGATCAGGTAGGCGCCGAACGCCTTGCGATGCTGGGCGTGATGGACGGCCCGGGTCAGCCCGGTGTGCATGCTGGCGGCGCTGGCCAGCGCGCAGTCCAGCCGCGTGAGGTTGACCATCTCGATGATGGTCGGCACCCCCCGCCCCTCCTCCCCGACGAGCCACACGGTGGCGCCGTCGTATTCGATCTCACTGGACGCGTTGGCGTGATTGCCGAGCTTGTCCTTCAGCCGCTGCAGGAACATCCGGTTTCGGCTGCCGTCGGGCAGCACCCGCGGCAGCAGGAAGCACGACAATCCGCCCGGGGCCTGGGCCAACACCAGGACGATGTCAGACATCGTCGCCGAGGTGAACCACTTGTGGCCGACCAGGGTGTAGCTGCCGTCGGCGTTGGGTGTGGCCCGGGTGGTGCCGGCCCGCACATCCGAGCCGCCCTGCTTCTCGGTCATCGACATGGTCGCGGTGATGCCGACCTTGGTGGTGGCCGGCTTGAGTTCGGGGTCGTACTGGCGGCTGGTCAGCAGCGGCTCGTAGACCTTGGCGAGGTCGCCGTTGTAGCGCAACGAGGGAACGACGGCGTAGGTCGCCGAGATTGGGCACACGTGACCGGGCTCGAAGGTCCAGACCAACATCTTGGCCGCGCGCACGACGTGGGCGCCCGGCCGGTCGTCGGCCCACGGGGCGGCGTGCATTCCGTGCCCGATCGCCGTGCGCATCAGCTCGTGATAGGCCGGGTCGAATTCGATCTCGTCGATGCGGTGGCCGTAACGGTCGTGCGTGTGCAGGATCGGGCGGTTACGGTTGGCCAGCTCACCCCAGCGCTGGGCCTGCGCCCCGCCCGCTATCGCGCCCAGTTCGGTGACCTCGTCGAGGCCCCACTGCCCGCCCTCGCGGATCAGTGCTTCGACGAGCACGGGCGACGTCGCGGGGTTGTGGTCAACCAGCGGCGGAACCTGGTTGGTGACCACATGCGTATCCGGCATCTCGCCACTGTTACATTTCTCCGACAGTCGCACAAGGCTGTGTAATACCCCGCGGTCGTGATCCCGACGATGCCGGGGGCACACCGAAGATCGGGCGTGTCTGTTCGCTCAGGTTTTCAAGGTCGGGGTCAGGGCAGCGCGCAGAATGTCCGCATCGCTTGTTGCCAGCATCAGGTTTCGCCGAGCGGCCTGCGCGACGAGCATCCGGTCAAAAGGATCTTTGTGCTCCCAAGGCAGGCGGCCCGCCAGGATGGCATCGCCAGCGTCGATCGCCAAGTCGGTAGCGGTCATGTCGGCAATGATGTCCGACCACGCTGACAACAGCGGCTCCCCGTTCAGGCGCCCCAGCCGGGTCTTGATCGCGATCTCCCACGCCGACGCCGCCGAAACCATGATCTCGGTATCTGGATCGCCGAGCAGCTGACGCGCCGAATCGCAAACCTGCTCCGGCGCACTGACCAGCCAAAGCAGGGCATTTGTGTCCAGGAGAACAGCCAGCGGCGGCGACGTGGGCCGCTGCGCAGTCATGAATTCCCTTCCCACGCAGCGATTTCGGCTTCGGGAAGCGGTTCGTCAAAATTGCCGGGCACGACGAGCGCGGGCAGCTGACCGAACTTCCGCGGCCGGGGGTGTACTGGCGATAGCACGGCCACCGCACGTCCATGGTTGGTGATGGTCACCGGCACCCCGGTCCGCTCGACCTCCGCCAGGAGCGCATTGAGCTTGGCCTTAGCCTCAGTGCTCGTGACCGTCTTCATCCGTCCAGAATAGTGCGATCACACTATTCGAACTAGTGGGACTAGTCCGAAAGGTCGGCGAGGTGCGCAGCGGAACCTGATTGGTGACGCGGTCGGGCCGAAGGGCGCCCGCCGAGTCGGGTTCTCAACTGTTTGGGTATTTGTGGTCTGCGTCGGGGCGCGACGGCGAGGCTTGCTACCGGGCCAAGGAATGGCAGGCCCGGGATCAGCGGCGGGCGGTCGGTCTGATACACCATCACCCGTAAACCAGGTCGGGCCGGCCATTAATTGACCGCATCCTGGGCCAGCACACGCTCCACCGTCAGCGGCGCGCCGGCACCGATGCCGACGTGTTGGCCACCGGCCCCGTGGTCGGTGTCGACCTCAACGACGGGCACCTGGGGGTGCGCCGGCTCGACGAGCACGACAACCCGGTTGGGGCACCAGTACGCATCGGCATCGACTTGGCCCGGGCATCAGCGCGCCGCGACGCCAGGTTCGCCACGCGATCACCCAGCTGATTCACTGCATCCGTCGCCCAGCACTGCGATCGCGGTCGAGGACCTCGACTTCGCCAATGCGCGCACCACCGGCCGCGAGACGATGGGCCGCGGATCACGCGGCAAACGCGTCCGCCGCACCGTGTCCGGCATCCCGACCGCCGTGTTCCGCAACCGGCTCACCGGCATGGCCGCCCGCGCCGGCATCCAATTGTTGGCGTTGACGTCCTCCGCGCATTGAAAATGCGCGGATTCCTTGTGGTGGTGGGCTGTCTCGCTATGCCGGCTGTTGGGCGGGTAGCGCCGTGGGCTCACCAGCAGGGAAGGTTCGCGCCGAGCGGCTCTGTCGCTTCAAAGCCCTACGGGCTTTGATACGCGCCACTGACCTCCGCGAAGGCGGATGCCTGCGGCCTCGCCGCTTAGATTTTTGTGCGGCTGGATTTCGGCGCACGCCGACATCCTGGCGATGCAGCCAGCCATGATTGGCTGCCTGCAAACCCAGCCGATCCGAACCGTCCTGGCCTACCTGGACATGAAGGCCCAGGTAGGCCGAAAACAGGTCGCGGTCCTCTGTGATGCCGCACTCGCAACGATGCACACGTTGAGAAAGCGGTTTCTTTTCTTTCTTGCCGCACAGACACGTTTGCGACAGAGCAGTCGTGTAGGGGCTGTACTCGTCGAGTTTTGCGCCGCCGGCACTTTCAGCCTTGCGCCGCACCACCTCTACCAGTAGCCCTGGTGCCCTGTCGCGCACACTGCGCGGAAAGTTCTTCTGCCACCCCACATAATTCAACTTCTCGCAGGCAACCGGGGTGCCGTGCGCGAAAAGCTGGTTCGCTAACTGCCCGTGCAGCGTTTTGCGGTGTTCAGCCAGGCGCCGATGCTGCTCGCCCACTGCTGCGGCCGTCCGCGCCGCGGTGTCCGAGCGTAGCCACTGGCAGCGCCGCTTCTTGTGGGTACCGTCGGGGTTGAAACACTGCGGCGACCCGCAACGGTGTTGGCGATCCAGACGTCGCTGCACGCGGCGCAGCCTTGTGGTGTTGAGTCGAATCTGCTCGGCCAGCGGCCACACCCACCCTGCCCATGTGCCGTCGTTTCGCTGAACTGCTACGGCGATCTGGCTAGGACCCAGATCGAACGAGACGCGACCATCACCGAGCGGGTGCCGCGCCGGTGGTGTGCCGTCCACGACCAGTTGCCTACGGTAGGTGGGCTGTCCAGCGATGATGGTGCGCACAATCCGCGTATACAAAACCGTGCCTGCCGCGGTGAGCGCTTCGATCTCAGCCAGCTCAGCGTGCTGCTCTGTGCCGCGCCGACCACCAGTTGCCGGCGGCGCGATACCGATGACCAAACCATTGCCCCACTGCAACCCCAGCAGTCGACCCGCGGCATCGGTTTTAGGTCGCAGCGCACCATTGCCGTCTTTCGCCGACAGCGAATGCAGGCCGCGGCGGGCTGGCTTGAACCGGGGACGGCCTTTGCGCCCCCAATGCCAATCCGCTACCGCACCGAAAGCCTGTTTACCCATGTTCTGAGTTTCCTGGGCAGGCAAATGTTCACCTACCCAAGCCTGGCGCAGCGACGACGCAAACGACTGCGCCGCATCAACCGTGAAACCGTGCCCGGCGCACACTGCGTTAAACGCATTATTGCGTTGCACTCGTTGCTGTTTGGTTGTTGTCGCCATCCCGGCAACAGCGGCCCAGGCCGGGTCGGCTTTGGTCGCGCGGCTGCGTTTGGCCATCTCGGCCAGCACCGCGTTGTACACCCGCCGCCCAGTGGCGAAACGGACCTCAATGGTGTGTTGTTGGGCCGGTGTGGGACGCAGCGGCCACGACCGAACATGCGCAGCCGCGTCTTTAGGCCGCTTACGGGCACGCGGCTTGGGCTGCCCAGGTGCCGCCACCGCTCGCTCGCCGGCAGTTGTCGGCGCCAGCGGGTAGACACCGGTCGTGTGCATGCTGAGATTCTAGGAGCGACCACTGACAGCACCGTTTCCGCAGATTGGAGCAGCTACCGGCGCGGCGGACACAGCGTGACAGCACTGTGGGCGCACCTGGTGTTTGTGACCAAATATCGCCGCCGTGTCCTGAATGCAGACATGCTGGACTTCTGCGAGAACACCATGCGCGCAGTGTGTTCGGAACTGGGTGCCGAGCTGGCCGAGTTCAACGGCGAGCCCGACCACATACATTTGCTGGTCGCCGATCCTCCTACCCTGGCGGTCTCCACGCTGGTGCGCCGCCTAAAAGGCCGCTCCAGCTATGCGGTGCGGCGCGAATACACCGGAACGTGTGTGCGGGCACGGATGCGCAGCCACCTGTGCTCGCCGTCGTATTTCGCCGCGTCCAATGGGGGAGCGCCGTTGTCGGTGATCAAGCGCTACATCGAAAACCAACACCGGCCCCTCCAACCTCGGGCTACGCCCCCCCGTCCCATGGCACGGCTACGCCGCGATCCCACATGGCAGCGGTCGCTTCAAACACGAACTTGATGCGCTAACCGCGCTCTAAAGAAGCGCGGCCTGCGCGCTACGACCCTGGGTCAATCCCGCTTATAGCAGCGCCTGGGGGGATCAGCACTGGCGTCAGCCCTAGCACAACGTCACCCGTCACCTGGGGGTACCACCCGCTTGCGGGGGAGCAGCAGCTACCGTGATCGGGCGTCGCGCCCAAAGCTTTGGGGCACGGCGACGGAAAGGTGTGACACGCACGCGACCAGAGGATCGCGTCGTGAGAGCGGAACTTGACGGGTGGTCTGGACCCAGCTTAAAGCGACCTTAATGCAGCTTGGTGAAGCCACTGGAGACGTCGACCATGAACCGCATTTCGCGGTCGTAGGATGGGGACTTTTTGTCCCAGTAGCGGTGTCACCGCTGGATGCGGTCTTATTATTCGCGCTCATGGAACAAGCAGCGAATCCGGCGATTGACCTCGCGCGACTGCGTTTCTGGGCGCCAGCGCGATGCGAGCACGTCGGCTTGGAACGCTGGTGATGTTGCGCACCCGGGGGGCTTCGGGTCTGCCGCCGGCGGGAGGAGAAAGGGTGTAGCGGGTGAGGATTTCGCGCAGCACAACGGCGCCCTCCATGAGTGAAAATCCCGCGCCGATGCAGCGGCGGACTCCGCCCCCGAATGGCAGCCAGGTGTTGGGTTCGACTTCGTTGTCCAGGAATCGATCGGGCCGGTAGATCGGCGCATCGGGGTAGCTGTCGCGGCGTTGGTGGGCCAGCATGATCGAAGTGCTGACCACGGTGCCTGCCGGTAGCTGCCAGCCGCCGATGACTTGGTCGCGGGTGAGTTTGCGTGTGGTGGCAGGGATTAGGGGATGCAGCCGCATGCTTTCCTTCAGCGCGGCTTCCAGGTATTTATCGTCGTTTTCGACCGCGGCTCGGTAGGCACGGTGCTGCAGGTCGGGATGGCGTGCCAGTTCATACAGCGTCCACGCCAGAGTGGCGGCGGTGGTTTCGTATCCCGCCAGAAGTAGCGTAATCAGCTGATCTCGTAGTTCGGCGTCGGTGAGCGCCGGCTCGTCGGCTTGGCTGCCGGCCTGCAGCAGCCGGGACAGCACGTCGGTGCGCCGACTCATGCCGTGCGCTCGGCGACGCCGGCCGATTTCGGCGTAGAGCAGCGTATCGATCTCGTTCTGGTTGTCGCGGAACCGCTTCCACGGACCGATGCGATACAGCCTCGGGAACACCCAGGCGAGCAGAATGATGGGGCGGGCATTGACCATCCGGCTCAACCGGGGCGTGAGTTGGTTGCGCGTGTGAGCGTCGGTAACGCCGAACACGACGCGCATCATCACTTCCAGGGTCACCGCGCTCATGCGATCGAGCGCGCATAGTTCGGTGCCGGTATTCCATCGGTCGACCTCGGCGCGCGCGATGCTTGCGACGAGGTCGCGATAGCCGCGCAGCGACGCACCGTTGAACGCCGGCATGAGCAGACGACGCACACGGGCGTGCTCGGCTTCGTCGGTGAGCAGCACCGAGTGCTCACCCATGACCGGTCGGAGGATTTGGTTGCCTTCACCGGCGTGCAGGTCGCGCGGGTTGCCGGCGAAGATTTCTTTGATGTGTTCGGGCCGGCTGAACATCACGAGGCGATCGGCGAAGGGTGGAACTCGTACCGTAAACACGTCGCCGTAGCGACGGGCCATGGCCGGCAGGAACCACGCGCGGTAGCGCTGGAACAGTGTGCCTTGCACCGGCGCGGCCAATCGCGGCCCGGGCGGATATGGTGATCCCATCGTCATGGCAACCGTTGGGGCAGAAAGTAATTGGGCGATGCGTTCGGTTGGGAAGCGCTCGTCCGAGCACTACGAGGCGTCGAAGTGAGTAGTGCCTCGAACGCCTCGTCCGACACGCGTTCGACACGGCAACCGCGGCGAGCTTCCCACGCCGCGGTTGGCGTTTTCAGTAGTGACTGCCCCAGATAGCGAGTGACGTTCGCCCTGAGGTGATCTTCGGCATCGGCGCGGTCGATCTTGAGAACGGCTGCTGCGAAATCGGGCTGGGCAATGGGATCCTGCGGCCACGGACCCTCCAATCCAATCGGCCTGTCTGGATCCGGAGCCGGCACCGGACTATGACCCCATGGCAGGCTGGCGATCTCGTCGGGAACCGACCACGAAGAAGGTCGCTGTTGCAAGACGCCGAGGCCAACGAGCACGTCATAGAGCTTTGAGTCGACGCAGGCTGGGCCAATTCGCATGGCGAGCACCGCCTCGGCATCGTTAATACCGAGCCTCACATCAACCTCCTTAACACGCAGGTCCAGCCGACTCGACGCACCGCGTCTCCTCGTAACGCAGAAACGTTGCTTTCGCTCGACTCCATGCACCGCAGCGCAGGGCAGGCATGCCGGCCATCGCGTGTCGTAGATCCGGGCATTCGACACCGTTTGATCCTCCTTGGCGTGCGTAGGTCGAGCTGCTCGACATCACCTGGGCCCGGTCGCTGCCACTTAGCTAACTGAAAGCGGTTGCCCGGTTCCGACGAGTGGGTTATTGACACGGCTGACCTAAATGTGCAACGCAGGTGTTGGGCGAACGTTGGAGAATGATTGAATGCGCTGGTCGCGGTGCCATAGAGGCGGCCCGCATAAATCGAATGCGCCCGCGCAGGCCGCAGACCGCCCGCTGCGAGGCGTCACCCAGGGCCGGGGGCCATTCACAGTGAGCCATTACGGCTGACGATTCGAAACCACACCCGGCGTTCCTGGGTCGCTGACCAGCCTGGGAATGAACGTCAACGGCCCTGTCAACAAACGTAAGCACGTATGTCGGTGGTCCCGTGCAACGGAAAGGCACTGTCCGGCATCGGTTTACGACGCATCTGGTGGATACGCGGAATCAATGTCAACCAACTGAGCAACGGCGCGTGGGCTAAACCCGCCGGCATCGACTTCGGCTCCCCGCCCGCGGCCAACTTCATAGCCTCAGCCGCCTCCGGCGCGACAGGCGGCGTCAGCGAGCTCGCCCAAGTCCGGCTGGACAGCGTGAGCAGCGCGCCGATCGGTAGCTTTGCCATCCCCAACACCGGCGGCTGGACGACCTGGCAAACGATTCCTGCCAACATCGCGTCCACCACTACCGACCAGGCCGTGCCCGATAGCCAACCGGCGACCACCGAAAGCCGCCACCGTCCAGGGACGCGAGGAACCCAATCTCACCCGCCCGGACGGACAAGAAAGCGGCAATCACGCCGGGCAACCGTTACCCGGCAACGGCCACTAATGGCCAACAACAGTTGTAACGGTTATTCGCACGCCGCGCTAAGTGAAGCCGTGCTGAGCAGCTTCTCGAGTTTCGCGCGTGCGGCGTTGATTCCCGATTGGACCCCTGCCACCACGCGCCGGCGCACCTGCGGGTCGGGCAGCGGCGGCGTCAGGTCGGCAAGCAGGTTCAGCCGTACCGACCTGAGCCAGTCCATCAAGTCGGCATCTTCCAGCCAGCGGCCCTGATTACGGAGGTCGCCATCGGTCAATCGCAACCAATCCAGATCGGAATCGGGGTGTGGAATGGGCACGCAGAGGTCGTTTTTCACCGTGTCCTCGCCGCAGACGGCCTCGACGTGGGCGATGAACGCCGCACTGAACACCTGCTGGCATCCGCGCACGCTCTGCAACGTGATGCGGTCGCCGTCGAAAACCGGCGTGGCCGGACGTTGTGGCAGTCCGTCGCTCGTGCAGTCGATGTAGAGGGCCCCGGGTGTGGAGGGAACCGATCCGTCGTCGAGCACGATCGTGGTGGGCTCGATGCGCTGGACGTGGCCCATTCTGACGACGTTGTCGATGCGGCGCAGTTGGTCGAGCTCGGCGTGCGCCAATATCGCGCACCGGTACATGCTCGGACGTATCGAGGGGTCAAGCCGCAGCAAGGTCCCCGCGGCCTCCAGCCGGTCGAAGAGGTCCTCGATCGACTCGGCTTGTCCGATCGACACGAGAGTTCCACCGAACCTGGCCCGGAAGTCATCGATGAACGTGGCGCTGGGCTGCACCGTCGCACGGTCCAATATCCAGGCATCGCGCGGCTTGATCCAGGTCAGCTTTTCCGGGCCGATGCCGTTTTTCAGCAACCACAGGCACGCGTCCATGCCGGTCTTGCCGGCGCCGACGATCACGTATCGCTCGCGGGTGCTGAATTTCGGCAGTTCATTCGGGGCGATGCAGTCCACGCCCGGTGCCACGGCGTAAGGCACGGGCCGCATCGACGGAACGACGGAATTCAGGTAGGTGGCGTCGACGATTCGCTGCTTCGCGGTGACGGCATATTCGGCGCCCGAGAGGGTCCGGAAACGGCCCTCGCCCAGGTACTCGCTCATCGGGAAGTACGAAACCCGCCCGGAGGGGAGGAGCTGCTGCTGCATGACGGCGTCGAAGTAGGCGCACACCTCGCCGGCGGTGGCGAGTTCACCAAACCCTTGGTTCCACCCGACCTGGTCAATGGTGTTGTTGCCCAAGGGTCTTGAGTTGACGCCATAGTACGACGATGGCTGGTGCAGCCGTACGAAGGGGTACGCGGTGGTCCAGTGTCCGCCGGGCTGATGGGCGCGGTCGACCATGACCACACTTGCCGCGGTGTCGGTGATCAGCGTGTCGGTGAACGCCATTCCCATCGCTCCGGCCCCCACCACCAGGTAGTCCGCCTCGATGGTCTTCATCGTGCTTCCCGCCCGCCGCGAAAATGTTGCGAAGGATCACGATTTCGAGAGGACCGTACATACAGAGCCGTCATAGTGACGACACGATACCGCCGCGGTTGGCGACGCGAGGGACATCATCGGCAATGGGGTCGGTTGGGTCGTCAGCGCTCCATCGGGAAGCGACTCTCACCGCGACGAGTGAACCGCGCGCGTCCCTGCCGTGGCGCCACTGACTCTGGAGCACACTAGTTCGACAGGCTTTAGACTTCTCGCGTGACGCCATGGGTGACCGCCGAGGGCCGGCATGCACTGGTGAAATCGCCGTGAAAGTACGACGTTTCGTTGCCGCCATGGTCGTCGCGGTGGTGGCCGCGGGCTGTGGATCGGCGCGGGCGGCGGGGCCGCACAACATCACGTTGACGCTGGTGCGGCATGGCCAATCGGCGGGCAACGCGTCGGGCTTGATCGACACCTCGACCCCCGGTCCAGAACTCACCCCCAGGGGATGGTGTCAGGCGACGCTGGCGGGCTGGCAATTGAGCGCCAACCACTACGATGGCATCTACGCCTCGAGCATGATCCGCACCCAGCAGACGGCCCTGCCGACGGCCCAGACGCTGGGCGAACCCGTCAACGTCCTGCCCGGACTGCGGGAGATCGAGGCCGGCCAATACGAAGGACAGCCCGAGTCCAACGCAGCGCAGACCTTGTACGCGGCCCCACAGCGATGGCTGCAGGGTGACCGCAGCGCGCGGATCCCGGGCTCGATCGACGGCAACGAATTCGACGCTCGGTTCGACGATGCCGTTCGACATATTTACGAAAGCGGCGCACAGTACCCGGTCGCGTTCTCGCATGCAGCGGCGATCATGCTCTGGGTGCTGATGAACGTGCGTGATCCCGACCTGTCACTGCTGACCGAGAAGCCGCTGCCGAACGTGGGGCGCGTGGTGGTCACCGGAAATCCTTCCGGCGGTTGGACGTTGACCGAATGGGATGCCGATCCCCCGCCGTGCTGACGGTGCAAGGCTGCGCGCTGATTATTCGTACTGCGAGCTTTTGGTGCCCACGGTTATCACGTCGAACAGGATCCTCATCCACACCGGTCGCCGGATAGGATGCTGATCGCTGACGGTGAACCCCGCGCCTTCGAACAATGCCCGAAACTCGGCCGGCGACGCGTTGTGCTGCGGTTTCCACCTGTTGGTCGAGGGGACCTGCAGCAGCGGTTGCCGCGTGCTCAGGGCCGCGACGGCCACCAGCCCGCCGGGGGCCAGCACGCGATGGAATTCCCGTAACGCCGCGGGCTGGTCGAAGAAGTGAAACGCCGAGGTCGTGACGACGGCGTCGAGCGTTCCGTCGTCAAAAGGGAGCTGCTCAGCCGGGCCACGCAGCCATTTCACCCGGTTGGATCTGGCGCGAGCCTGGCTGAGCATGCCGTCGGACATGTCGACGCCGTATATCTCATCGGGGTGTAGTTCTCGTTCGATCCGATCGCTGAGAATTCCTGTACCGCAGGCGATATCAGCGATCCTGCGGGATCCGTGTGCGCGGAGCTGCGCGATGACGTCATCGTGCGGCGGACGGTAAACCCGTTGCTGCAAAATCGGCAGGTCATAAGCTGGGGCCAGGAAACTCCATAGCCGCGTGATCGCGTCATTGAGCCCCCGACGTTGCGCTGTTGTCATGTTGCCCAATTCTCCAATGTCCGTCGGACCGAAACAATGCTTAGCTAGCATAACAACTGCCGGACGTGGCGCGGCGGCGAAGCCACTCGACGGAGCGCAAATGAGGACGAAGCTGGTCGTCGGGGGCGGGTAAGCCCTTACACCGTGGGCCTATCGTGTGGGCATGTCGGTAGTCCAAGGCGAACGTGCCGCCCTCTGGTCGAAATCCTGCGCACGGTGGGACCGGATGCCCCCACCCTGTGCGAGGGCTGGACGACCCGCGACCTGGTCGCGCACCTCGTGGTGCGCGAACGCCGCCCCGACGCGTTGCCTGGCCTAGTGTTCGGGCCACTCGCGTCCTACACCGCACGCGTGCAGACCCGGCTGGCCACCTCGACGAGGTGGGAGGACCTGGTCGAACTGTTCGCGTCGGGTCCGCCGGTGCTTTCGTTGTTCAAGGTTCTCGACCCGGTGGCGAGCATCCACGAGATGTTCGTCCACCATGAGGACGTCCGCCGTGCGCAGACTGGCTGGGAACCAAGGGAACTCGATACAGGCACCCGCGCGGCGGTGAAGCGGCGCGTCGCGATGATCAGCCGGGTCGGGATGTCGAAGTCGATGACCGCGGTGCGCGCGGCTCACGCTGCGCACCCCCGACGGTCAGACAGTGGTGGCGGTCGGCAGCGGTTCGCCGGTCACGGTGACGGGCGAACCGCTGGAGCTGCTGCTGTTCGCGTTCGGCCGCAACGCCGTCCGCGTCGACTTCAGCGGGGATGACGATATCGTCGCCGCGGTGCGGGCCGCCAAGCGCGGCTTTTGAGTCCTTTGCCAGCAGCCGGCACCGCCAGTGGTCAGCAAGATCTCCCCGAATCCGGACATTTTTCGTGAGGAATCACCGCGGTTGAGATCGCTTGTTGCATTTCGTAACCTTGTTTCGTAACGTAGTTACAAAATAATTCACGCTGCGCCCAAAGGAGCATCATGAGCGGACCAGTCACCTATCGTCGCGACGAAGCCGTCGCGACGATCACGATGGACGACGGAAAGGTCAACGCGCTGGGGCCGACCATGCAGCAGGCCCTCAACAATGCGCTCGACGACGCCGATCGCGACGACGTCGCCGCGGTGGTGATCGCCGGCAACCAGCGGGTGTTCAGCGCTGGGTTTGACCTGAAGATGTTGAAAGCCGGCGAGGTGCAGCCCGCGATCGACATGCTCAGGGGCGGATTCGAACTGTCGTACCGGCTGCTGTCCTACCCGAAGCCGGTGGTCATGGCCTGCACCGGCCCGGCCATCGCGATGGGGGCATTCCTGTTGTGCAGTGGCGACCACCGAATCGCCGCGCCGGGATACAACATTCAGGCCAATGAGGTCGCCATCGGAATGGTCCTGCCGTACGCGGTCTTGCCGATCCTGAAGCTGCGTCTCACACCGTCGGCTTTGCAGCAGTCGGTCGGGCTGTCCAGGGTGTTCTTCGGCGAGACCGCCCTGGCCGCGGGATTTGTCGACGAGATCGACCTACCGGAGACGGTGCTCGGCCGTGCCCATGAGGCTGCGCTCGAATTCACCAAGCTCGATCTGGGGGCACATGCGGCCACCAAGCTGCGCGCCCGCGCCGCTGCGCTAAAGGAGCTGCGCGCCGGAATTGAAGCGGTGCCAGCCGAATTCGGCGTCCAGTAGAACTGGATGCCCAGGCCCAAGCAACGCACTCCCGAGCTTCGCGATCGAGTGCTGCAGGTCGCGATCTCGACATTGAACGAGGACGGTCTCTCGGGGTTCACCACCCGGCGGGTGGCCGAGCAGGCCGGCACCTCTGTCCCCGCGGTGTACGAGTTGTTCCAAGACAAGCCCGGGCTGGTGCGGGCGGTGTTCTTCGAGGGATTCCGGATGCTCGGCCGCCGGCTGCTCGAAGTACCCGAGACCGACGACGCGGTGGCCGACGTCCAGCGGCTCATTCCGGTGTTCCGCCGGTTCTGCCTCGACTATCCGGCGCTGGCCCGGGTGATGTTCTCGCGACCCTTCCACGATTTCGACCCCGGCCCCGAGGAACTCGCGATGTCGCCATCGGTGCGAGAAATCTTCGTCGGCAGAATCACGCGGTGCACCGACGCCGGACTGTTCACCGGCGACCCCGTCGATATCGCGCACGTATTGCTCGCTCTGGCACAAGGTTTGGCAGTTCAGGAAGGTGGCCGCTGGCTGGGCAAGTCGAAGGCGTCGGTGAACCGGCGCTGGGAGGTTGGGGTGACCGGGATTCTGCGGGGCTTTGCGCGCTGAAGCGTGGCTGCTGGCATGACTGCCGTGGACTATCCGCGTTCGTTGTCCAGCGGTGGGCCCAGGAGTTCAGCACGGCGGCGGGCAGCTCCGCTTCCTGTGTACTACAAATAGGTACTACAATGGTCAGCGTGTCCGAGGTGCCGGTGCGTGAGCTGAACCAAAATACTGCCGGGGTGCTCGCGCGGGTCAAACGCGGCGAGCAGATCGACATCACCGAACGCGGAGCCGTCGTGGCCCGCCTGGTCCCGGCCCAGGAAAATCCGCTAGCCGAAATGATCAGTGCGGGAAGGCTTCATCCCGCCACCCTCAGCGGACCGGCGCCACGTCCATCCGGACCGGTGAAGACCGACCATGAGGCCGGCCAATTGCTGCGCGATCTGCGAGACGACGAGCGTTACTGATGCTTTATCTCGACACGTCTGCGTTGGTGAAACTGATACGGCGTGAACCTGAAAGCGATGCCCTCGCTGACTGGCTTGACGAACAAACACCGGCGCCGTGGGTGTCGTCGACGCTGATCGAGGTTGAACTCCCCCGCGCCCTGCGCCGGCTAGAGCCCTCGCTTCTCGCCGATGTTCCCGCGATCGTGGCTCGAGTGGCGCGCTACGAAGTCGACGAGGTGGTCCGAGCCGCCGCCGCGGCGTATCCGGACAACACGTTACGGTCACTAGACGCGATCCATCTCGCGACCGGGGACGCGGTGTTCGGCACCCAGTTGACTGCGTTCGTCACCTACGACGAACGCCTCCTCACGGCCGCCGCAGCAGCCGGCCTGCCGACTTCTGCTCCGGGCCGCTGAGTGTTGTAGCGATTCATCGGGTTTACGGCTCGGCGTGTCGTTGACAGCGGCCGAGACTGACTCGATACTCCACCAGTACAACCGACGGCCATCACTCGCCCGAGGCTGACTGGTGGTGTCGCAATGGAGGCCGGGCCGTGATCGATTTAGGACTATCCGGTAAGCGTGCTGTGGTGTCGGGTGCGGGCTACATCCCGGAGCGCGCGGGCCATGGCTGGTTCACGTCGTTGGCCCTTGCCGAGGCGGGCGCCTCGGTGGCCTGTATCGATATCGACGAGCGGCGCGCGAATCGCATTGTCGGCGAGATCGTCGCCAGGGGAGGTAATGCGATCCCCGTCGTCGCCGATATGACCGACCCCGCGCAGGTCAGTCGGGCGATCGATGAAGCCGTTGCGGCTCTGGGCGGTGTTGATGTCTGCGTCGACATCATCGGTGGCGCGACCTGGTCAAAGGTCGAGGACTTCACCACCCAATTGTGGGACGCGGCAATCCACTACAACCTGACCCAGGTCTTCTACCTTTTCCAAACCGTGGCAAGGCAGATGATCGCCCAGCGCAGCGGTGGATCGCTGGTCGCAATCGCCTCGGTCGACGGCATTGCGGCGGCGACCTATCACGCCGCCTACGGCGCCGCCAAGGCCGGCGTCATCTCGCTCGTCAAGACCTTCGCAGACGAACTGGGGCGGTACGGCATTCGCGCTAACGCGGTCGCGCCGGGCAATGTGGGTTCCGGCAACGAGGATCAGCCGCCACATGAGTACGCCGTCAACGCAATTAATCCGCTGGCGGCGCCCCGCGCCCATGACGTCGCGAATGCCGCGTTGTTCCTTTCCTCTGAGCTGGCTGCCCGCATCACCGGTCAGACACTCGTCGTCGACGGCGGTGCCACCATTCGGCAGCTATGGGGGCTGCCCGCACCATCGATCCCGCCCACCCCGGAGGACGCGCCGCCGGACTTCATGAGACCCGGGCATTCATGAAACCTGGGTGGTGCAGCTAGCGCCAGTGGCGCTGATGCAACATCGGCAGGCCCGGCACCGAGCTTCTCCCCTTGAGCACATAGGGGGTCGTGATCGAACCGATGTAGACATCGCACATATCCTGCCCACCCCAGGCGATACTGGTCGGAGCGCTCAACAAGGCGCCGTCGGGATCTTCGACCACCACCGTCGACCGGCCATCCGGGCTGATCGCCAGAATCTTGTTGGGGAAAACAAAAGTCACCCAAAGGTTTCCATCGGCATCGAATGCGCATCCGTCGGCCATCCCCCACCGGCTACTCACCTGCGGGTCGGCCAGGAACCGGCCTTGGTCGGGGCCGAACTCGTCGGGGCGCCGGCCGCCCAACGGCGGGCCGAATCGCTCTGGCGGCCCGAGCGTTTCGCCCCGGATCGGAAACCGCACCACGTCAGCGGCTACCGTGCGGACCACATACAGATAGTCCTCATTGCGATCCAGCGCCATGCAATTCGGGAAGCTCACCGCATCGGCGACCACCTGCGCCGATTGGCGATCCGGCGTGACCCGAAAGATGAACCCATCAGCGGTGCCGCGCGCGATGGTATCGACAAGATCGTCTGCCATCGTGCTCACCGAACACCACAACGCCCCAACGGAATCCACCAGAACGAAGTTCAACCACCGCAGCGGGCGCCCATCGAGTTGTCCGCTCAGCACCGTCGTGATCGCGCCGGTCACCGGGTCGAGGTCCTGCAGCACACCCAAGCCGAAATTGGCGATCAGAAAGTGTCCGTCGCGGTCGAGCGCGATCCCGTTCGGCTCGCCACCCGCCTGCCCCATACGCTGAACGGTGTTCTCATCAACGAGTTCTGCGACAGCTGAGGCCTTATCGGAGGCGAACACCCGGCCATCACCACCCACCACAACGTGTTCCGGGCGATCCACGCCGCGCCCGACGGCCCGCAAACCGGTCACCTCGATGGTGGTCTCGCCCGTTCCGCTCATCGATGCCCCTCGTGGACTTCTAGCAGCCCAGTGTCAGGCTAGCGGAGGTGGCGCATCATGGGAGTGTGCGAATCGGAGTTGGGGTTTCCACCGCGCCCGACGCACGGCAGGCCGCGGTGGAGGCTGCAGCGCACGCGCGCGACAAGCTCGCGGGTGAGGCGCCGTCGCTGGCCGTCCTGCTCGGATCGCGATCACACACCGACCAGGCCGTGGACGTCCTCAACGCGGTGCAGGAGATGGTCGAGCCGCCCGCGCTGATCGGTTGCATCGCCCAGGGCATCGTCGCCGGCCGTCACGAAATGGAGGACGGGCCCGCGGTGGCGGTGTGGCTGGCGGCCGGCCTGGCCGCCGAGACGTTCCAGCTGGACTTCGTCCGGACCGGCTCGGGTGGCCTGCTCACTGGTTACCAGTTCGACCGGACCGCGCACGATCTGCACCTGCTGCTGCCGGACCCGTACACATTCCCGTCGAGCCTGCTCGTCGAGCACCTCAACACCGACCTGCCGGGAACCACGGTGGTGGGCGGCGTGGTGAGCGGTGGACGGGGACCGGGCGATACCCGGCTGTTCCGCGACCACGGCGTGCTTACGTCAGGCCTCGTCGGCGTGCGCCTGCCCGGCATGCACGGTATCCCGATCGTGTCGCAGGGCTGCCGGCCGATCGGCGACCCATACATCGTCACCGGCGCGGACGGCGCACTGATCACCGAGCTGGGCGGCCGACCGCCGCTGCAGCGCCTGCGTGAGATCATCGAGCGGCTGCCGCACGACGAGCAGGAACTGGTCAGCCAGGGCCTGGGGATCGGGATCGTCGTCGATGAGCACCTGGCTACTCCGGGTCAGGGCGACTTCCTGATCCGCGGGCTGCTCGGCGCCGACGCCTCGACCGGGGTGATCGAGATCGGCGACGTTGTCGAGGTCGGCGCGACCGTGCAGTTCCAGGTCCGTGACGCGGCCGGGGCCGACAAGGACCTGCGCCTGGCGGTGGAGCGGGCGGCGGCGGAGCTGCCGGGGCGTCCGGTTGGCGCGCTGTTGTTCACCTGCAACGGGCGCGGGCGGCGGATGTTCGGGGTCGCCGACCACGACGCGTCGACGATCGAGGAACTGCTCGGCGGGATTCCGCTCGCCGGTTTCTTCGCCGCTGGGGAGATCGGCCCGATTGCGGGCCGCAACGCGTTGCACGGATTCACGGCGTCGATGGCGCTGTTCATCGAAGACACGAGGTAAGCCGCCTGGACGCTGGCCCACTGGCGCGCGCGTCACATCTGTCACCGCAGTCATCCTTGGTGATCTACTATGCGAAATGCCCGGCTCGTAGCGACTTTTCAGCGACAAGCCGGGACTATTTGCTGTGGGGCCTGAACAACCCGCTGCCGCAGGCCCGACTGCGCGCCGGCCGGTGGTCTAGGCCCGAGCGGCCCGCAAGTTGAGCGAACCGACATTGCGCCCGCGCCGGTGGTTACCCGTGATTCCCCATTTCGCGCAGGCGTCGATTCATCTCGTCGAGTTTGTCGCGAGCAGCTTCCTCGCGCTCGATGTGCTGGCGGTGCAACTTTGCGATCAACTCGTGCGTCGGTTTCTTTCCTTGGTAGTCAGGGTGATGGCGGTAGCAGAGCAGAAACTGGCCGCCGGCCGCGGGATGGGTGCCAATGCGCCAGCAGCCCCGCTGGTGGCAGTTAAACTTGCGATTTAGCTGGTACACGCCGGTGACGGCCGCGCCGACGAGACTGAACTCAGCGATGTCAGAACCGAACCCGGACCAAAAGGCATAGTACGGACCGGACATGTCGACAATTCCTGTGTGGACGGCCAACCAGTGATTGACCAAGCGCGCGTTGAGCGCCCAGGCCGCAACTCCCGCCGGGATGGCAAAGGCCAACGCCACGAGAACGAGCGCTCGTACCCTCATATCAGCCTTGCCCAACGCGATTCACACTCCTGTGGCGGCGCAAATACGGTTCGGTATGGCTGCGATGGCTCGCGCAAAGAAAGATACGGCGCCCAAACCATCTTCTTCGCGACACATTTCGTGAGATAGGACCGTGCGCCCGTGACGCGTTGCTTCGACGCCTCCCGGTCGACATCACATGTGGGCTGCTGCTTCGCCATGACGATTTATTGTGCGCCTCCGCTCGTAGCGGCGCGGCCAACCTTTTGCACAACAGGCATGCGCGGTTTGTGGGACTGCGCCGCCGTGTACCCGGCACACATTTCCGCCGCGTACCGCGTAACGGCCGCACGAATCGATGACCCGTGTCCGCCGACTCAGGACTGCCCGTCGCCGCCGGCATTCCCCCCGATGATCAGGGCCTCGGCGCCGGAGCCGGCGACGCCGGTGGTGCCCCCGTCGCCTCCGTACTGGCCAACACCGCCACCCGCGCCTCCGGCCCCGCCCAAGAGCCCCTTTGTGCCGGCGTCGCCAGCGACGGCGTTGGCGGGATAAGCCCAGGCGCCGCCGCCGCCACCCCCTCCGGTGCCGAAGCCGCCGCTTCCCCCGGCACCTCCGAAAGCGAGGGAAGAGGCGGTGGTGATCGCGTTACCACCCGCGCCTCCGGCCCCATCGGCGCCGCCGGCGTAAGCGGCCCCGCCGCCTCCGCCTCCGCCTCCGCCTATCGCCATATCCCCGGTCGACACCCCAAGCGCGCCACCGCCGGCGCCACCTCCGCCGCCGGTACCCCCTGACCCACCGCCGGGGGCACCGGCGCCACCGCTGCCACCGTCCCCGCCGAGCCCGAGTGCGACGGGACTGCTGAGCTGGGTCGAGGCGGCGCCGCCGGTGCCGCCGGTGCCGCCGGTGCCGCCGGTGCCGCCGCCGCCGCCGATGCCGCCGCCGCCGACCTGGCCGCCCTTACCGCCGGCACCACCGCCACCCCCGCCGCCGCCGTAGGTGGAGTGGTTTGTGCCGGTTCCGGTCACGCCGGTACCGCCGTTGCCGCCGTTGCCGCCGGTACCAGCGGCGCCGCCGGTGCCGTTGAGTCCGCTGCCGCTGGAGTTGCCGCCGGCCCCGCCGGCGCCGCCGTGGCCACCTTGGCCGCCTTGGCCGGCCACGCTGCCAAAGACGTTTCCGCTGACGGAGCCGCCGGTACCACCGGTACCGCCGCCTCCCCCGGTGCCGCCCGCGCCACCGCTGCCGGCCTGCCCGAAGAACCCGCCCCCGGTGCCACCGGCCCCACCAGCACCGGCGGCCCCGCCGTCGCCTCCGATACCCCCGGTTCCGCCAGTCGAGGTGCCGTTTCCACCGCTGCCGCCGTGGCCGCCCGAGTTACCGTTGCCGCCGTGGCCGCCCGCCCCGCCGGCTCCGCCCAGCAGGGCCTGATTCGCGCCGCCGGCCCCACCGTTGCCGCCGGCCCCGCCGTGCTCGCCGCCCCCGCCGGCCCCTCCGGCCGTGGCGTTATCAGTGCCGGCTGCGCCGAGGCCGCCGAGGCCACCCGCTCCGCCGGCACCACCGGCGCCGCCGGACAGGGAAAACAGCTGCCGGTTGACGCCCCCGGCCCCCCCATTCCCGCCATGGCCCCCGGCTGCTAACAGGCTCGACCCGCCGGCCCCGCCGGCCCCGCCGGCCCCGCCGGCACCGCCGCCGATGAGCCCATTGGCCCCTCCAGCCCCGCCGTTTCCGCCTGCGCCGCCGATAAGGGACTTGCCGGTTCCGCCGGCTCCGCCGTCGCCGCCCTGGCCCCACAAGCCCGCCGACCCCCCGGCCCCACCGGCCTGCCCGGTGGCGCCCGACCCTCCATTGCCGCCGTTGCCGATCAGCCACCCGCCGTCGCCGCCGTTCTGCCCGGTTCCCGACGCCCCACCGGCTCCGTTGCCGACCAGCGGGCGCCCCGTCAACAGCTTGACCGGACTGAACACTCCCAAGCCCTGGACGTCACCGACCAAGACCGTCAGCGGGTCCGCATTGGCCGCCGCATTGGCCGCCTCGGTGGCCGCATACTGCCCCGATCCCGACGTCAACGTCTGCACAAATTGCTCATGAAATTGCGCCGCCTGCGCGCTCAACGCCTGAAACTCCTGGGCGTAGCTGCCGAACACCTGAGAGATCGCAGCCGAAACCTCATCCCGCGCCGCGGCGATCACCGATGTCGTCGAGGCCGCCGCCGCCGCGTTGGCCGACCTGATCGTCGCTCCGAGTGCGTTCAAGTCCGCCGACGCTGCGGTGAGAATCTCCGGGGATACCAGTACGAAAGATGACATCTACGGCTCCTAATCGCTTGTCGGGCCGAAGTTAACGGCGACGACTTGCGAGATTCTTGCGTCTGCTTGGCGAGATTCTTGCGTCTGCTTGGCAAGGGGCCCCGGCACCACGACTGCAAACGGGCCAACCCCCCATTAGAGCCCGCCTCCTCGATGACTTGTCCGTCATTGCGCTTTAGGCTGCGGGCCGGCACGTCATCGCAGATGCCGATACCGTCGGCCGCCCAAAAGTGGGGCCGGCGGGGTCGAACCCGGACCAACGGATTATGAGTCCCTATTCGGCGCGCGCATGACCAGGAGAAACGGTAAGCCGAGACGGCCTATATTCCCTGCAAGACAGCAGATTTGGCCGTTGCCAGGACGGTCGCGGCACGCCTCCGGTACGCGCTCAATTCGCCCCCGGTCGCCGGGGTGACGCCGGCGTGAGATGGGCTTATCGGTGTTAGCTAACCGGCGCCGGGAGGTGTCGCCGTAGCTCCAAGGCCAGTTCGACGGCGAGCCGTCGCTCGCCGGGCACATAACCGAGCAGCTCGCTCGCGCGGGCGATCCGCTTGAGGACCGTGTTGCGGTGGGTATACAGCCGGGCCGCTGCGCGTGGTGCGTTGTCGGCCTCCTCAAGGTAGACGCGCAGCGTTTCTCTCAGTCGGGCTGCGGCGGGGCTGTCCTCGGCAAGCGGGCCGAGAGTTGACGCGATGAACTCGCTCGCCGCGCGCGGATCGTGTGCCGCGAGCGCCGTGACCTCTAGTTCTCGATAGGAGCCGAAACGACCGCTTTCCGGGTTGCCCAGCAGCAGCCGATGCACGGTCAGCGCGGCCTCGTGGGTAGCGCGAAGAGCCAATTAGCTCGATGCTGCGTTCCGTTCCAGAAAGCCCTCGGAGAACGAGGTGAAATCACGCATTACTCCAAGCGGCGTTGTGCGCCGCCATCCGGCCACAACGCACGCGGGAATGATCAGGGCGAGCAGCCCTAAGCCCCCAACGATGTAGTCATCGCGCGCCCGCCTGTTAGGGAGCGGCTCTCCCCGACGACGGGCCAGCAGTGAGTCGATCGTGTTCGCGGCCCGGTTCGCCCACGTCATCACCCTTGCAATCATCGCAATGTCTTGCTGTTCCCGCGCATCGTAGAACTCCTGGAAGTGAGAGCCAATCGGCTCGGGCACGCCCCGTAAATCTGATCCGGCGAACGCCTGAACGTAGGCGATGGCGGCCCATCGGCGCGCGTCGAAAGAGTCGGCATCCAGCCCCTCAAGCGCGGCCAACTCGTCTTCCGGGAGCCCCACGCGCAACGCCCACTCTCGGTGCATATAACTGCAAAACCGGCACGAGTTTACCCTCGCAACGGCGACCATCAACTCTTCACGGAACGCGGGATCGACTCGGTCGCGTCGCCAAATCGCGTAGATATCACGCCACCGGCGAGCCAGCGTCCCAGTCGCGCGAACGAACTCAAGTGCCGTGAAAGCGGGCGCGCTCCTCGCTCCTACTGTCGTCACTGCGCTAACTACTCGAGTCTGTTTACGCGTCATGATCGCAGTTGCTCCGTTCTGGCCGCCTCCTCGGAGGTGCCGTTTTGTTGAGGTGTTTCACCGGACCGGCCGAGTTGGCCGCGAACGTGGGCGCTGATCGCGAGGACCTCGGCGCCGATGGTTACCAGCACGGATTCCGTGTTGGCAAAGCGGCGCAGATGAGGGCTCAACGAAATGTTGTTCATCATGGTCTGGACTGCTTGGACTCGGATCCTCGCGTGGACGGTGTCCCATTCCGGGTGGACTTTCCGCAGGAGCGTGACCCATTCAGCGATGTAGGCATACTGGGCGGCTCGGGCGCGATGACGTTCCGGCTCGGGTAAGTGCCCGGATTCGGACACAAGGACTTGGACCAGATGCGGGTTGTCGAAGACGAACGAACAGTAGCTTGCGAGCAGGCGGGTGAGGCCGTCACGGGCATCGGATGCCGTCGCGAAGGCCCGGTGCATGTCCATGCGGAGCCACTCGTCCCCACGGAACATCGCCGCGGCCAGAATGTCGGACTTCGCCGGGAAATGGTTGTAGAGGCTGGGACCGCTGATGCCGACGCTGGCACCGATGTCGTCAGTGCTTACTCCCGCGAATCCGTTGGTCGCGAAGAGTCTTGTCGCTTCGGTCAGGATCGTTTCCCGACGGGATTGTGTCCGCAGCGTCCCGGCATTGGCAAAGTCGGCGCCCCGGGGTGTCATCGGCGATATCGGCGCGTCGATGACAGTGGAGATCAGTTCGGCCAGCAGCGCTGTGAATTCGGGCTCGGGCAGTTCCAGGCTGTGCAGCGAGACGCTGGTGGCGACCGCGAGGCCTGACCAGGCCAGCATGTCCGCTTCGGCCGTGCCGAGGCCAGGTCGTCGTGTGTGGATGAGTGCGGCGAACCGTGCGGCGATCCGCTCGATCGCGGCGCGGAAAGCCGCGCGGTCGGCGGCGGAAAGCTGTCGTACCTCGCGCTGCCACAGCACGCCCGCGCCGCGATGCCTGAGGACAATCACACCCAGCGCTGCCGCCACATCGGACGAGGGCTCGTTCTCGGCCGCGGTGAGCGCGTCGCTCAGCGTATTGAGCGCGTCAGCGACGACGGCGGCGAGCAGGTCCTGCTTGCTGTGAAAATGCCGATACAACGCCGACGGTCCGATCGCGACGGCGTCGGCCACATCGCCCATGGTGACCCCGGCATATCCCTTGCGGGAGAACAGGTCCGTGGCCGCGTCGATGACCAGCTGGCGGCGGTTCGCCGGGCGGGTGCCGCGCGCCGGTCGCGCCGCGGGTTGCCGCGCGGACTTAGCTGTCGTGCCAGTCATCGGTCAGGAGACTTGGTTCGCGTCGTCGTTCCAATACTGTTTGCGGAGTTCGCGTTTGAGGATCTTGCCGGCTCCCGACATCGGCATGGCATCGACGAAGTCCACGCTGCGTGGGGCTTTGTAACCGGCGACCAGTGTCTTGCAGTGTGCGCGCAACTGCTCCTCGGTGACGTTCTGACCCGGCAGCAGTACCACCACCGCGTGCACTCGCTCGCCCCAGTCGGGGTCGGGCACCCCCATCACCGCGACGGCCGCGACCGCCGGGTGCTTTGCCAGCGCGTTCTCGACTTCGGCGGAATAGACGTTTTCGCCGCCGGTGATGATCATGTCCTTGATCCGGTCGACGATGAACACGTATCCGTTGTCGTCCATCCGGCCGCCATCGCCGGTACGCATCCAGCCGTCACGGACCGCCGCTGCGGTGTCGTCGGGCCGGTTCCAGTAGCCGAGCATCACGTTGTCACCGCGGACCACGACTTCGCCGACCTCGCCGCGGGGCACCTCGCGTCCGTCAGGATCGACGATGCGCACCTCCACGTGCGGTGCGGCGCGACCGGCCGATCGGCGCAACGCGGGGTCGTCATGGTCAGCCGGTGTCAACAGCGTTGCGGTCGGCGAGAGTTCGGTCATGCCGTAACCCTGGGTGAATCCGACCGAGGGGAAGACCTTGCGGGCCCGTTCCAGCAGCGCTTCCGAGATCGGGGACGCCCCATAGACCAGGTGCAGCAGGCTCGACAGGTCGTAGTCGCCGACGGCCGGGTCGTCGACGAGCATCTGGATCATGGTCGGCACCAGCAAGGCGTCGGTGACGTGGTGCTCGGCGATCGCCTTCAACACCTCGGCCGAACTGAACGCCGGCACGATCACGTTCGTGGAGCCGACCAGAGCTCCCGCGGCCCATGCCGCGATGCCGGCGAGATGGAACAGCGGTGCGGTGTGCAGCAATCGGCCGCGGGGCGTGATGAAGTGGCCGGAGGCGAGGCTGCCGATCGACGAAGTGAGCAGGTTGTTGTGCGAGAGCATCACGCCTTTGGGGTGGCCGGTGGTGCCGCCGGTGTAGAACACGCCGAGTAACTCGTTGCCTCCGGTGCGGGTGTCCTCGACGGGGCCGTGCTCGGCGATCAAGCTCTCGTAGCTGAGCGCGCCGGCGGGCAGTTCGCCTTCGCCGCAGTAGATTACTGCACCGAGATCCGGAAACTGTTCTCGCAGTGTGGGAATCATCGGTGCGAACGCGTCGTCGACGAATAGGACCCGGGTGTCGGAATCGGCCAGCGAGTAGGCGATCTCGACGACGCTCCACCGGATGTTCACCGGATTGACCACGGCTCCCATCCACGGCACCGCGTAGAAGTACTCCAGATAGCGATCGGAGTTCATGGCGAGGATGCCCACGCGATCGCCTGGCTGCACACCCAAATCGGACAGCGCAGCGGCCAGTCGGGCGATCCGATCAACCGACTGAGCCACCGTGCGGACGCGATCGCGGCAGATCGTCGCCGGGCGGTCAGGATTTTGCTGCAGGCTGCGGTGCAGCGACTGGGTCAGATACATGTCCGCTCCTCGATCCGGCGCTACAGCGAGCGCGCGATCAGTTCCTTCATGACTTCATTCGCGCCGGCGTAGATCTTCTGCGCACGCGAGTCGATGAACATCCGGGCGATCGGATACTCCATCATGTACCCGTAGCCGCCGAACAACTGCACGCATCGGTCAATGACTTGCACCTGCATATCGGTCACCCAGGCTTTCGCCATCGACGCCGTCGTCGCGTCCAAGTCACCACGCAGATGCCGCTGGATGCAGTCGTCGACGAACACCCGCGCGATCCGCGCGATGGTGGCGCACTCGGCGAGTTCGAATCGGGTGTTCTGCATGTCGAAAAGCGGCTTGCCGAAGGCGTCGCGGTTCTTGGTATAAGTCACGGTCTCCTCGACGGCGCTCTCCAGCGTGGCCAGGCCGCAGACCGAGACCACCAGCCGTTCGTGCGCAAGTTGGCGCATGGCGTATCCGTAACCGGCGCCTTCCTCGCCTAGCAGGTTGCCGACCGGGACCAGGACATCGTCGAAGAACAACTCCGCGGTGTCCTGTGCTTTCATCCCGACTTTGTCGAGCACCCGTCCGACTCGGAAGCCGGGCGCGTCGGCCGTTTCCAGCACGATCAACGACACTCCCTTGGCCCCCGCCGCCGGATCGGTCTTCACGACGAGCACGATCAGATCCGCCGAGCTGCCATTGGAGGTGAACGTCTTTGCACCGTTGAGCCGGTAATGTTCGCCGTCGCGGATCGCGCTGGTGCGCAGCGCTTTCAGGTCGGATCCGCCGCCTGGCTCGGTCATCGCGATGGCGCTGATCAACTCCCCGGTGGCCATCCCGGGTAGCCAGCGCCGCTTCTGCTCTTCGGTGCCGTAGGCGAGGATGTAGTGCGCGACCAGCCCGCTGTGCACCTGGTTGCCGAATCCGGTTTCCCCGCAAGTGGCTTGGGCTTCCATGATCGCGAACTCGTGGGCCAGCGTTCCGCCGCCGCCACCGTATTCCTCCGGGATCGACGCGCACAGCAAGCCGAGCCGGCCGGCCTTGATCCAGAACTCCCGGTCGACGCATTTCTGTTCGGCCCACCGTTCGCGGTGTGGGAGTGCCTCGGTCTGGAAGAACTTGGTCGCCATCTCCCTGAGGGCAACGACGTCGTCGTCGGCCCAGGCCGACCGGTACGCACCTGTGGTCATCGTCGTCGTCAGAAGTTGAAGCCGCCGCCGCAGATGAGGGTCTGCGCACTGACGTAGTCGGATTCGGGGATGCAGAACAGGTACACCGCGCCCGCGGCTTCGGCCGGGGTACCCCCGCGGCCCAGTGGCACCATCTGCTCCATGGCGGCGAGCAGGCTCGGATTGACGCCGACCTTGATCTCGTTGCCGGCCACATCGATCGTGCCGTCGCCGCCGGCCGGGGTCTCGGTGAGCCGGGTCTTGATCAGCCCGAACGCCACCGTGTTGACGGTGACGTTGTAGCGTCCCCACTCCTTAGCCAGTGCCTTCGTCAAACCCGTTACACCGGCCTTCGCCGATGAGTAGTTCGCCTGTCCTGCATTGCCACCCGTCCCGGCGAGTGAGGAGATGTTGACCACCTTTCGGCAGGGGACCGGCTCTCCAGCCGCTTTGGCCTTCTTGACCGCTGCGGCGATGACGGGCTGCGCGGCGCGCAGGATCCGGAACGGCGCCTTGAGGTGCACGTCGAGGATGGCGTCCCATTGCTCGTCGGTCATCTTCTGGATCACCGAGTCCCAGGTGTAGCCGGCGTTGTTAACGATGATGTCCAGCCCGCCGAAGTTGTTGACCGCGGTGGCGACGAAGCGTTCGCCGAAATCAGCGTCGGTGACGCTGCCGACGCAGGCCACAGCCTGCCCGCCCGCGGCCTCAATTGCGGCGACGGTTTCCTTGGCGGGCTCGGCGTCGAGGTCGTTGACTACCACCTTCGCGCCCTCGCCGGCCAGTTTCAGTGCGATCTCGCGCCCGATCCCGCGGCCGGAGCCGGAGACGATAGCGACCTTGCCATCAAGAGTTCCCATGGTTGACAATCCTTTTCGTTGTTTGGAGGAGGATGATTTCCGCGGCTTGGCGTCACAGCGCGACGACGGCGTCCCCGGTGAGGGTGACCGTGCCGTCCGCGAGGGTGACGGCGAGCTCGAGAGTCGCGCGCCGCTCACCGTCGACGTCGTCGACCGCGGTGATCCTGCCGGTGGCGGTTGGCTCACCGTGCAAGGGCGTGAGCGCGGCGAAGCGCACCCGGTAGTGGCGAATCGCCCGTGGGTCAACCCAATTGGTCAACAGCCGGCCCAGGTAGGCCATCGAGAGCATGCCCTGAGCGAAGACGTCGTCCAGGCCGGCCGACTGCGCGACGTCGATGTCGATGTGCATCGGGTTGTGATCGCCCGACGCGCCCGCGAACAAAGCCAGCGTTGTCCGGGAGATCGGGCCAATCTTCAGCGGCGGCAGTTCGGTGCCGACGTCGACGGCCCTGACGGCGGTCACTGGGGTTGCTCCGGGTTCCGCACCACGATCACGCTGTTCAACTCGGCGACCAACTCGCCGTTCTCCTGGGTCACCACGCACGTCTTCTCAATGAATTCCAACGCTCCGCCCTTCTTGCTGTACACATTTGCGATCCGTGGAGTCGCGGTCAGCACGTCGCCGGCCGCCGCCTGCGAGTGGTAGGTGAAGGACTGCTCGCCGTGCAGGACCCGACGCAGGTCGACGCCGACGCCGGCTAACCACTCGAACGGGTCAGGTCTTTCAAGTTCGATGCCGAACAGGAAGGTCGGCGGCACTGGCAGATCGCGGTGTCCCGCAGCGTGGGCCGTCTGTAGGTCGGTGAAGACCGGATTGGTCTCGCCGATCGCCTTGGCGAAGAAGCGAAGACGACCCGCGTCGATGGTCATGGTGACCGGCGGCAGTTTCTTGCCGATCACGTTCTGGTCCAACGGCATTGGTTCAGCTCATCTTCTCGTAGAGGGTCACGACGGCAGCACCGCCGAGTCCGATGTTGTGCTGCAACGCGAGAGTGACCCCCTCGACCTGGCGGGCTTCTGCCTCACCGCGCAACTGCCACACCAATTCAGCGCACTGCGCCAAGCCTGTTGCGCCCAGCGGGTGGCCCTTGGACAGCAGCCCGCCCGACGGGTTGGTGACGACCCGCCCGCCGTAGGTGTTGTCGCCGTCGGCGATGAACTTCTCGGCGGTGCCCTCCGGGGTCAAACCGAGACACTCATAGGTCAGTACTTCGTTGGTGGTGAAGCAGTCGTGCAGTTCGACGACACCGATGTCCTCGGGGCCGACTCCGGCTGCCTCGTACACCCCGTCGGCGGCGGCTTTCGCCATGTCGTAACCGACGACCGTCATCATGTCGCCGCTGAACGTCGATGCGAAGTCGGTGGTCATCGCCTGGGCCCTGATCACTACCGACCCGTCGAGACCATGGGCGTCGGCGAAATCCTCGCTGCACAGGATCGCGGCCGCCGCACCGCAGGTGGGCGGGCAACACTGCAGCCGGGTCAGCGGGCCGAAAATCTTCGGAGACGCCAACACGTCCTCGACGCTGACCGGGTCGCGGAACACCGCATACGGATTGTTGGCGGCATGCTTCCGCGCCTTGACCGCGACCTGAGCGAAAACCTTGGGATCAACGCCGTACTTCTCGGCGTACGCCGTTCCCGCGCCGCCGAAGTACTGGGCGGCCATCGGCGCCTGCTCGTCCCACCCCTGCAGCGCCCTCGTGCGGTCATCGAAACGGGTGAACGGGCTCGGCCGGTCGCTCCACATCGAACCGAGTGCGCCGCGCATCATCTGCTCGAACCCAAGCGCGATCACACAGTGGGCGGCGCCGGTCTCGATCGCCTGCCGCGCCAAGAACAGCGCCGATGAACCCGTCGAACAATTGTTGTTGACATTGACGATCGGAATACCGGTCTGGCCAAGCCCATACAACGCCGCCTGTCCTGACGTCGAGTCGCCGTAGACGTAGCCCACATACCCCTGCTGCACCAGCGCGTAGTCGATGCCGGCGTCGGTGAGAGCCTTCCGGGCAGCCGCCTCGGCCATCACGTCGTACGGCGCGGTATTCCTCGGGGTGGTGAAGGGAATCATCCCCACGCCCACCACGGCGGCGCGTCCGCTCATCGGCACTCCTTTGGTCATGTCAAACTAGAGTTAATTCACTTAGTAGACAGCATGCGCGCGACTTTGGCAAGCAAAGTTCGTATTTATTAGGTTCGAGACCAAGTTTTGACGTCGCCAAGTCACCACTGTGGGGTGGTCAACACCCGAACATAGGTCTATTGTAGGTTCACATCAACCAGGCTCCCGGTCCGCAGAGGCATCGAGGGCCCGGGCCGCAACAACCCCGGTCGAGACCAATATCCAAGGAGGCGACCCACGGTGGCGAAGCACAACCAAACGCCCGACACACGGCCGGACGAGCACTACGACGTCGTGGTCATTGGGAGCGGCTTCGGTGGCAGCATTGCGGCCAATCGCCTGTCCCGTGCCGGGCTGAACGTGCTCGTGCTCGAACGGGGTCCGTGGCGCGACTCGTTGCCTGTGCGCGGGCTTGGAATCCCCGACCGCTCCCCGTTCCCCTACGGCGCGCGGTTCGTGACGCATGCACTCCGCGGCATCCATGTAGGGCACAGCGCCACAAAGGGACTCGCTGGACGAAGTTACCTGCGCCGGCTGCGAGCTCGCGGTGTCGCGTTGGTGCGGGATGTCATCGGGGCTCCCCGTCGGGGCGTGGTGGTCAACAAGTACGGGATGTACGAGGTGTTCAGCTATCCCGGCATCGACGTGGTCTGCGTCTCGGGAGTGGGCGGCGGCAGCCACGGCTGGTTGGGCCTGCTCGTCGAGCCAGACGATTCGACCTACTGGGACAATCGTCACCCCGAGCTGAGCGGTGACCAGATCTCGCGGTACTACGGGAAGATCCGGGCGGATCTGAGCGCCACCCGCCTGACCCGTCGGCATCCTGTCCCGACGAGTGTGTGGACTGAACTGCCCGGGTTGCCCGGCCAGCGTTGTCAGCCCGCGGATCCGCAGCCCGAGGCTGCTTATCTGTACCCGCAATCCGACGCCGACCCCGGCCGACTGCACCGGGGCGACGCCGGCGTGCAGCGCCGGTTCTGCGCGTTCGACGGGGACAGCCTGCTGGGGTCCAGAGACGGAGCGAAATCATCGGTCGACGTGGCTTATCTCACCCCGGTCCTCGACAAGGGCGTCACCGTTCGAGCGTTATCCGAGGTCAGTCGGGTGGTTCACGAACCGGATTGCGCCGCAGGCGGATACGCCGTCCACTACCGCGATCTACGCGGCAAGATCACCGGCACGGCACGGGCGCAACGCGTGGTGCTCGCCGCCGGCACGATGAACACGCTGCGATTGCTGTTCGAAGGCCAACAGCGCAACGATCTGGCCGCGATGCCATCGTTGGGTGCTACCTTCGGCGGCAACGGGGACGAGATCGGGGTCTGCTTCAAGAACTCCGGAGACCTCCCAACGCTGCCGGCACTGCCGGTCCTCGGCCAATTCAGGGTCGATGAGGCTCGCTCGCCGTTCTTCGGGCTGGCTTCGCCGAGCGGACTCGACACCCTCCCGCTGCCGAGCTGGGCGCAGCGCCGGCTGCACCGGCTGATGTTCGCCTTCGGGATGGGCGCTGACTCAGGGACGGCGTCGGCGCACTGGGAGCGGGGCCGTGTCGAGATCGATTACGACAAGACCACAGAGCCGGTCTTTGATCGGATCGCCGAGGGATTGGACGCGTTCGAGGCCGACAGCGGGCTGCGCGCGTTGCGTCGACGCAAACCACTGACCGTGCACGCCTGGGGTGGGGCGTGCCTGGGCCCCGACGCCGCGCATGGCGTCGTGGATCAACGTGGCGAAATTTATTGCAACCCGGGACTTTTCGTCGCCGACGCCGCCGCGCTGCCCGCCGCTGTCGGCACGCCGCCCTCGTTGGCGATCGCCGCGTGGGCCCACCACGTCGCGGACCACCTTGCCAACTCAATCGCGCGGCGCTCGGACCAGAGCGCCGTTGAATCGTCCACCGAGGGAGCACGATGATGGCCGAGTTGTCTGAGCGCGCCCGACAGGTCCGCAAGACCATCATGGACCACACCCGCGGCGAGGGTGTCGTTCCGACCAGTGCCGCGTTGTGTCAAGAACTCGACCTGTCGCCGGAGACGCTCGCCGAGGAGCTCAAGACCCTCGAGGCCGCAGCTTCTCTCGCCCGGCAAGACTCCGACCACGCCGGACTGACTCAGTTTCAGGACGAGACCCTCGACGAACCGCTGCCGCCGCTGGGCGAGATCATGTATGCCCGCCCATTCGCCGCATTCAAGAACCACTACAAGGTCTCGGTGGCCGGCGAGCAGAAATGGTTCGCTGAATGCGCCGTCGAAGCGTGCTCCATCTCGGCGCAGTTTCCCGGTAAAGAGGTGATCGTCCGGTCGGTCTGCCGACAGACAAGAGAACCCGTCGAGATACGGGGACGCGACGGCACGATTCTGGACTATTCGCCGACAACCCTGCGTGTCCACCTCGGCTACCCGCTGCGAACGCTGCCCGCACGCATGGTCGGGTGGTGCGACTACAACAGCTTCTTCGCCTCCGAAGATGCCGCACAGCAGTGGGCCAGTGCACATCCGGACGTTCACGGCGTCACCCGCAGCCCCGATACGATGGCACGACTGATCGGCGAGCTGTTCGGGAGAGGACGACTCGATTACGACTATCAACCCGCGGTGCCAATCCTCGACGCCGTGCTGCACCTGAAGCGCTACGGCCTGGACAAGCCGACCGCGCTGGGATTCCGCGTCCCCGACCCGTTTTTTCTGCCCAGCCCCGGCATGGTGCGGGACTGGAGACGGCAGGGATATGCCAATTACTTCCGCTTTTCGCTGCGATGACCGTGCCGCCCGACGGTGTGCTAGATGATGTTGAGCGCGTCGAGAAACCGAGCGGCATAGTCGCGGTCCCCGGTGACGACGAGATCGCTGTCGCGCCACCCGGTGCGATTGGTCGCCCAGGCAGGAAAGTCGACCGACGCGCCCTCGATGCAGGCGGCTGAATCGGTATTGGACGCAGGCGTGACAGAGAGGCGTCCGTCGCCGCTCGGCCTGATCTGCCAACTGCCGCCCGTCAGGCCGGTCAACGTTAGGGTGATCGGCCGGTCGACCCAGCCCATCTGGGGTTGATTCATCTGCTCCATGCCGGCCAGCATCCACTCCAAGGTTGCCTGCATACGTCGCTCATCAGTTGGCGGCGCCGGCTTACCCAGGGCCGGGGCGACGTCGTAGTGCAAGTGGGTGTGCCAGTCAAAGACCAACGCGCACGGCAGAACTCGAGCCGGATACCGGCCGATGGCGCCGAGCGGAAGAGTGATCTTTCCGAGTGGCCCGCGGGTGACCACCTCGAAGGCCAGCGCCGCGACGCGGCTCCAGCGTGCAAAATCAGCGAGTACGCGGCCGGTTGGCCAATCCCGGCGTGGATCGACCAAGGTCTCGTTGGTGCGTTCGATGTCCTTGGACCGGATCACCTGAATCACGCTGGGCCCGAACAAGACTCGGCAGCTCGCGCCCATGTGGGCGATGACGTCGCGCACCCGCCACCCGGCGGCACGACTGGGGGTATTCCACTGCTCATCGGTGAGGTCGGCACAGTAGTCGAGAACGTCGCGCCGCTGCGCCTTCAGAGCGAGGATCCGGTCGTGTGCCACGTGTACTTCCTTAGCTCGGGTTCCTCTTCGGCCTTGAGGGTGCTACAGGTTGCTTGCATTGTGCGTGATGCCGAGCCGGCGCAGGCCGTGGGCAGCAGTCGCACGCATGAGGCCCAATGCGAATCCGACCTTGCGGCGGGAGGACGGATACCAGAGCAGTTCTTTCGCCGAGGTCGGGATCCTGGGCGCGGTGATCGCCTGCTGGCGGCAGTATTTGCGGATTCCGCTGGCACCGCCCCACCGGGCGCCGACGCCGGATTGCTTCCACCCGCCCATCGGCAGGGCGAAACTAAACACGTTGGCAAGGGCGTCGTTGATGTTCACCGCTCCCACATCAAGTTGGCGCGCGACGCGTTGGCCGCGTTCCTTATCGCTGGTCCACACCGACGCCGACAGCCCGTAGACCGAGTCGTTGGCAAGCCGAATCGCTTCGGCTTCGTCGGTGACCTTCACCACCGGCAGGGTCGGCCCGAAAGTCTCCTCTCGGATGCACACCATCGACTGCTCGACGTCGGCGAGCACGGTCGGCTCGAAAAACGTGCCGACACCGGTCGGCTTGCCCCCGGTCACGACTCGAGCGCCCGCGGCCACGGCCTCGTCAACGTGGCGCTGCACGATGTCGCGTTGCGCGACGGTGGCCATCGCCCCGATGTCGAACTTGAAGCCGCGGTCGTCCTGACCCTGCCGGAGTTGGCGTACGTTCTTGACCAGCTTGGCAAGGAACTCGTCGTACACCGGTTCCTCGACATACACGCGTTCGATCGATATGCAGACCTGCCCGGAGTTGAACAGCCCGCCCCAGGCAATGCCGTTCGCCGCCCGGTCCAGATCGGCGTCGGCGAGCACCAGCGCCGGGTCCTTGCCACCAAGCTCGAGGCTGTACGGGATCAACCGGTCCGCGCACTGCCTGGCCACAATCCGGCCGGTGGCGGTGGACCCGGTGAACTGCACATAGTCGACATTGGCCACGACGGCGGCGCCCGTTTCGCCGTAGCCGGTCGCGAGCGCGAGCACCGGCGGTGCGCCGATCTCGGTCCAGCCGCGGACGAACTCGACCGCACTCAGCGGCGTCACCTCGGAGGGCTTGAGCAGCACCGCAGCCCCTGCCGCCAGCGCCGGGATCACGTCCAGGCCGGGCATCGCGAAGGGAAAATTCCACGGCGTGATGACACCGACGACCGGGTATGGCCGGTACACCGTGGTCAGCTTCTTGACTCTGGCGAGTGGGCTGTGCGGCCTCGGGTGGGCGTCAGCGAGGAACCTCTCGGCAGCGCCCGCCCAATAATTCAGCAAGTCGGCGCAGGCCGTCGGTTCGATGCTGGCGTCGACGCGCGACTTACCCGTCTCGGCCTGCAGCACATCGACGATGTGTTCGGAGTTGTCGATCATCCAGTCCTGGAACTTCAGCAGCCAAGCCTTGCGGCCCTTCGGGCCGATGGCCTCCCACTCGGGCTGATAGAGGCGCAGCTCACGGACCTTGGCGGCGACGGCTTCAGCCGTTTCGATCGGTACTTCGCCGACCACATTCCCGTCGGCGGGATTTGGAACCTCAATGCTCATCCGATGGGCCTTAGCGTCCGTCTCGCTCATGGTGTTCTCTCTGTTTGGTCCGGACACGTCGTTCACGGCCGACTTCGCTCGATCTCGACCGGGAACGTGATCGCGTCGCTCCACCGACCGATAACGCCGATGTCGAACGCGTGCTCTGACTACATGCCGCCACGCTATGCCGGGCCCTTGCCCGCACCAATGACCGCAGCTAGCGACTTCTGTGACCCAATTGCGCATCCGCAAAAGCGCACTTGTTCGCGCGAACGTGTGCGCAGGCGCTGCCGAAGCGTGACAGGTTCGCATGGGTCAGGGCTGGTCGAGCAGTCGAGCTTCGTCGAGATGGTCGGCGAGGTAGATCATGGTTGTTTCGGGATTCATGCCGAATGCCGCCGCGACGAGTTTCGGGTCGATCGTGTTGACGAGGTCGGCCAGCCGCGTGGTGCGCAGCACCTTGGGCGGTAGGCCGCACGGGTCGAGCAGGTGGCTCATATAGGCCACGGATGCCGGTCGCCGATCGGCCTTGGTGCCCCGTGTGACGAGTGCGTGCGGGTTGTGGGTGCCCAGTCTGTCTCGGTGGTCGAGGCTGCGTTGCAACGCGGTCCAGCTGACCGGGTCGAGTGGCACCGGGTGGGGCCGCTTGCCGAGCCGGATCGAACGTTGTCCAGCGTCAATGTCCTCGATCCGCAGCCAGCGCACCTCGCTGCTGGAAGCACCGTGCAGTATCGCCAGCAGCCCGAACAGGGCTTCGTGTGGGTGCACTGCCGAATCAGCGCTCCAGCGCTGAAACAGCTGACGCTGTTCGGCGATGGCCAGGGTGCGGCCACGAAATCCCCTGTGTCGCTTGACCGTGATGCCGCGAGTCGGATCGACGAGCACCAGATGACGGCTGCGTGCGAATCGGAAGAATTGGCGTAGCGCCGCCAGGCGGCGTACCCGGTTGTTCGGTTGCTCAACGAGGAACGCCTCGATGTCGACGATGTCCACAAGGGCCCAATCCGGTTTGCCGCGTTGGGCGTCGAGGAAGCGGGCCAGATCACGCACGATCGCCAACGCCGACTCGATGGTGTGGTCGGTGCGGGGCCGTGTGCCCGCACGGCGGGCGCGTTCACGCGCGTGCAGCATGGACTCGGCGAATGATGCGACCGCGCCCCGCATTGCGGCCGGTGCGGCGTCGATCCGACTTTGCCGTCGCCCGGCGGCGAGCCGGTCGGCCTGGTCAGTGGCCATCGCCAAACCGCGGTCGGTGAAGAACGCCTCGAGGGTTCGGCCCAGCGATCCCATCGACCGGCCCGGCACGCGGGCCCGTTCGAGCACGCTTTGCGGGTGATTCGAGAGATCGTCGACGAGCAACCGCTCCAACGTGGTGATCAGTTTGCACGCCTGAGCCGGGCAGTAATGCACGGCCAGATCGGCGACGAAATCGTCGAGCCAGCCCGGCGGCTCGGCGAGCTGGGCCGCCAGCGTCTCGCTGCGCACGAACGGCCGGTCTGGACAACGCTGCCAGCAACGCCCACACATACCGCGCCCGACATGGCGGCGCAACTGGCCGCAGGACACACAGACCCGGGGCGGAGCCTTCGGAGGGCCGGGCCGTGAGCACCGGCCACACGACGTAGTCGACTCGCGCAGATAGCCTGGCTTTCCGCAGCGCGGACACGTCGACTTCGCGGCGGCCAGCTTGGCCCGCTTCTGGCACGGCCGACACACCGTCTCGTCGCGGAATCGGATCTGCCCGCCGCATTCCCGGCAGCGGCGCGAACACAGCACGCACCGACCCGTTTCCGGCAGCAGCACCCGGTCCCGGACGCAGCCTGGGCATCGCGCCTTGGCCGCGTGCTCACGAATGCGACGCATACACAAACAGCAACGCTCGCGACCGATGTATCCGACCGGGGCGCCGCAGTCGACGCAATCTCGTTGTCGTTTCCCCATCAGCCGCACCCAGTTCCGAGGGCTCGCCGAATCTACATCGGCGGCATCGACCGGCCCCGCACGTTAGCTGTCTTCAGTTCCGACCGAACGGGCCGCGGCGCAGTGGCCGCCAGTTCGACCGGGGTGGTGTCGATCTCGAATAGGTCGTCTGGGGTGCACTGCAGCGCGGTGCACAACGCGACCAGCGTGGAGAGCTTGATCTGGCTGGGCTCCTTGGTAAATAGCGCCGACACCGACGCCGCCGACATCTGCATCCCCGCCTTCTCAGCCAGCAGCCGCCGCAGCTCGGTTCCTGTCCATACCTCGCGCTGCGCGGCCGCCATCCGCAACCGCCACCGGATCTTCACGCCGTCCCGTCCTCTCCGTTCAGCTCGGCCAACGTCGAGGTGACCGCACGCCGATATGCGTCCTCGATGAACGTAGCCGACGGACGCACATACCGCATAGTCGAACTCACCGTCCAATGACCCAAAAGCTGTTGGATCGCAACCAGATCCACGCCACGCTCGTAGTTATGTGTCGCGCACGCGCGGCGCAGCGCGTGCGGGCTGAACCGCTCCGCGACCGGTCGGCCTTCCAGCTCCATCAGATACCGCAGCCGGTTGCGGATCGTGCCGCGATGCAGCGGACCACCGGACTCGTCGGCGAACAACACTGGCGACTCGGGAAACTTCGGCCGCACATCGCCCAAAAACCACCGCAACAACACGTCCAGCCCGTCCAGCATCGGCACCCACCGCGGCCGGGGACCGGACATGTGGGCGGCCTTGCCGAACCGTACGTGCAGCTTGCCGAACGGTCCGCGCCCGAAACGCACATCCGGAATCTCCAGCAACGCAGACTCTTCCGACCGCAGACCAGCGTGATACAGGGTCCGGAACATCGCGTAGTCCCGCGCGGCCGGACCGTACTTGCGGGCGGTGGCGATCCTGGACTTGAGGAACTCGAAGAACTCGCTCACCCGCTCGGGGGTCGGCGGCGCCGCGACCGCCGGCGACTCGTCACCCACATGCCGGGAGGCGTTGAACTCATCGACCGGGCATACCAGCCGCACACCGAACCCGGCCTCGATCTCGGCAGCCTTGCGGGCCTGCAGGAACCGGTGAAACCCCTTGAAGACTTGCACGTACTCCCGCCGCGTCGATGCCGCCCGCCCCGCCACCGCCAGCTCGCCGACCACCCGATCGATGTCCTCGCTGGTGACCTCCCACGCCGGACGCCCCAGCGCGCTGAGCGTCCGCTCCAGTAACCCGATGTCGTTGTCGATTGTCACCGGGCTGAACCCGCGCGCCCGCCAAGAGGCCACGAACGCATCGACGCATTCGCGTTGAAACACAATGGGATCCGTAGCAACAGGCTCGACCGGGACGGCGCCACCAGGAATCAGCCGCAGACCCTCCACCATCCGCACACCTTCTTCGCGCCTAACTAGCTAAGGCAGCACCTAACATACCGCGACCATGCCTTGAAACTCGGCGCGACACGCAAGACGCTCGAAAGCCCAGCTAGCAGGGGAAATCGGTCACAACGAACATATGCCAGCTCCAGTTCGGTGGTAACTTCGCCGTGTGGCGAGCCGCACAGTGGCGATCCAATTCATCCGGGCTGTGATGGAGTCAGCCCGTTTGCACGGGCTGGATATCCAGGTGGCGCTGCGCGAAGCCCACATCACCAATGAACTCGTTGGCCGGGATGGCACCCGCATCACCCCGGCGCAGGCCAGCCGCGTGATCCAGGCGTTATGGAATTCTACCGACGACGAACTGTTCGGCGTGGGCCCCAAGCCCGTCCCGCGTGGCACGTTCCGGATGATGACGCTCGGCCTGATTCATGTTGCGGATTTGGCAACAGCCTTGCAGCGCCTTGTCGAGTTCTCCCAAATTGCAACGGGATTCGAAGCCATCGAAATGGTCGTCGACGGCTCGACCACGCGGCTTTCATTCGACCTGGGGAGGCAGCACACGCCGACCGATCAGCTCGTGGTTGACATTCTCATGACCGTCGTGCATCGATTCGCCGGATGGCTGATCGGGCAACGAATAGCTCTGGACTCGGTCGACCTGCCCGGCGCCGCCCCAGCCCATGTCGCCGAATACCTCCTTATCTATGGCGTCTCCCCGACGTTTGAAGCCCACACAGCCGCAATGACTCTCGCCAGCCGGTATCTCAGCGCGCCGGTGGTTCGAAGCGAGGATGAGCTGATCAAGTTCCTCCGACGGTCGCCGAACGACCTCCTGTTCCGACAGGACTTCAATCCGACCACATCCAGTCGCGTACGCAAGATGATCGAGCGCAAGAGGCCTGACGAAGCGGTGATGGTTGAGGATATCGCCAAGCGGCTCACCGTGAGCGCCCAGCATCTTCGGCGACTACTGCGCGAAGAGGGGACATCGTTTCGGGAGATCAAAGAAGAGATTCTGCGTGACGAGGCGATCGCCAGCCTGGTGCGCGGCCGCGAGACAGTCGAGGCGCTGTCGGACCGTCTGGGATTCTCCGAGCCCAGCGCATTCCGGCGTGCCTTTCGCCGTTGGACTGGCAGTCCGCCGGGCTCGTACCGCCCAGTCGCGCAGGCGGCGGACATCGGGTGAGGCTTTATTCGTGCGCAGTTGGGTCACAGACGCTGCGCATGCCGGTCCTGGGATCGCTCCATCTGGGTGCCTACGGTCACATTCATGGCAGACAAAGGATCCATCCAGGGCAAGGTCATCGCAATCACCGGAGGCGCCCGCGGCATTGGGCTCGCAACAGCGACCGCCCTGAATGCGCTCGGCGCGCGCGTAGCTATCGGCGATATCGACGACGTAACACTCAAGGAGTCAGCGACCCAACTCGGACTGACGGCCTACGCGAAACTCGATGTCACCGACGTGGACTCGTTCCAGAGTTTTCTCGATCACGTCGAAGAAACGCTCGGCCCCATCGACGTCCTGATCAACAATGCCGGCATCATGCCGGTCGGCCGACTGATCGACGAGACCGCGCAACTCACGCGCCGCATCATCGACATCAACGTGCTGGGCGTCATCACCGGTTCCAAACTGGCCGCGCAACGTATGGTCCCGCGCAGCCGGGGACACATCATCAACGTGGCATCGCTGGCCGGCGAAATTTACGCACCGGGCCTCGCAACGTACTGCGCGAGCAAGTACGCCGTTGTCGGATTCACCGACGCCGCGCGCATCGAGCACCGCACCACCGGTGTCGACTTCTCCTTGGTCATGCCGTCATTTGTCAATACCGAATTGACCGCTGGCACTCACAGTATCCCCGGAATTAAGCCGGCCGAGCCGACAGATATCGCCGCAGCGATCGTCAGGCTGATTGAGAAGCCTCGGCCCCGTGTCCGCGCCACCCGGCTGGCCGGCGCACTAACGGCAAGCCAGAAATATATCCCCCGCGGCATCGCGGAAGCGTTGAACCGGGCCCTCGGCGCCGAATCGGTATTCACCGACGAAGTCGATATCAAGCAGCGAAAGAGCTACGAAGACCGCGCCCGGCACAGCTGATCTCCCGACACGGCACGGAAATGAAAGTTGAAGGATTCTCGAATGTTTGACACACCGATGATTCGATGCGGCACCACCGAACGATCACACGCGGAGGTCCAGCTACGGGCGGCGCGAATAGCCGCGGGCCTTCGTTCGTTGGGGGTCACGAAGGGCGACAACGTCGCCATCGTCCTGGCGAACTCCGTCGAGTTCCTCGAAGTGACCGCCGGCGTCGCGCTCGCAGGCGCTAACCCGGTTCCGGTCAACTGGCACTGGAAGTCCGAGGAACTGGGCTACCTGTTGAGCAACAGCGGGAGCACCGCGGCCTTCGTCCACTCGGATTTCGTTGCCGCGGTGGAGCAGACCGGAACCTCGATCCCGTTGGTGGTGGTCAACACGGCGAACGCACCAGTGCCGGGATCCCATGTCGAGTATGAGGCCTGGTTGGCCGAAAACGAACCGGCCGAGTCCACGGTTGCCCCATCTGCCGGGCTCGGGATGATCTACACCTCGGGGACCACGGGTAAGCCGAAAGGCATTGTGCGTGAATCGGTCTCCGCCGAAAGCGCGATGCGTATGGCGACAGCCCTGATGCAGCGGATGGGCATGGGACCTGGTGAACGGACAATCATCCCGGCGCCGATGTATCACACCGCGCCGAACACGACTGCGGTGGTGGCCATGAAGCTGGGGATGGACATCACCATCCTGACCCGGTTCGATGCCGAGGACTTCCTGGCAGCCGTGGAGCGCCACCGGGTGCAGCAGGTCCAGATGGTTCCGACGATGTTCACCCGCATGTTGAGGCTGCCCGAAGAAGTCCGCGAGCGCTATGACCTGTCGTCGCTGCGCTCGGTTGTGCATTCCGCGGCGCCCTGCCCGATGCACATCAAGCGGCGGATGATCGACTGGCTGGGACCGATCGTCAGCGAGTATTACGGCGGCTCGGAGACCGGAGCGGTGGTCTGGTGCACCACCGAAGAGTGGTTGAGTCACCCCGGGACCGTCGGCAAACCGGCCGACGGCGCGCAGGTCAGAATCGTCAACGCCGATGACGAACAGGCCGCCATCGGCGAGGTGGGCGTCGTGTACGTCAAGCCCGCCGACTACTGGCCGGGCTTCACCTACCATGGCGACAACAAGAAGCGGCGTGAGATGGAACTCGATGGCTTCGTCAACGTCGGCGATATGGGATACGTCGACGAAGACGGCTACCTATATCTCACCGACCGCGCGAACGACATGGTGATCTCCGGCGGAGTGAATATCTACCCGGCCGAGATCGAGTCCGTGCTGTATCAGATGGCGGCAATCCGCGACTGCGCTGTGTTCGGCATCCCCGACGAGGAATACGGCGAATCCGTCGCGGCCCATATCGAAGTCGGCGAGGGATTCACCCTGACCGAAGACGAGGTACGCACATTCGTCCGCAGCAAGCTCGCCGGATTCAAGGTACCCAAAGTGGTCGTATTCGACAGCAACCTGCCGCGCGAAGACTCAGGAAAGTTGTTCAAACGAAAGATTCGTGACCGGTACTGGCAGGAAGCCGACGCCAGGATCTGATCGATTCCCGCACTCAACTGGATGTGGCGACACCGAAAGCCATTGTGCTGCGGTCGAGTCGGACCCCCCGGTCTGCGGACCGCTTGCGGCGGATGGTCGAATTCGCCCGAATTGCAGGGGGATTCGAGGCTGTCGAAATGACCGAGAACGACCGGATCGCGCGGCTATCGTTCGATCCGGGGCCGCATCCAGATCGATCCGCTCCTCATGACATCATCACGGCGGTCGTACATCGATTCGCCAGCTGGCTGATCGGCCGACCGATAATCCTGGACTCCGTCGACCTCCCGCGTGTAGCACCACCGCACGCGGCCGAATAGCTCCTGTTCGACGGATTCGCCCCGATCTTCGAAGCGCCCACAGCGGCAATCACTTTCGACAGCTGGTATCTCAGTGCGCCGGTGATGCACACTGAGGACCAGCTCACCGAGTTCATCCGACGCTCACCCAACCTCCGACGGGACTGTAACCCCACGACGTCCAACCGGGCTGATACCGCCCGGCAGGGGGACGCAGACACGCGATAGGGAAGGCGTCGGGAGCGGTTGGGTCACATACTCTGCGCACTCGAGTCCTGTGATCGCGCCGATCGCGCACCTACCGTCACATTCATGACAAAGAACCCATCAGCGCAGGGCACCGCAACACACCACGGAGCAGATGATCGACTGGCCGGGAACGGCGAGACGGCATCGGCTCGCGACCAGGTGGACGTGGTGGTGGTGGGGGCGGGCATGGCCGGGCTCTACGCCCTTCACAAGCTGCGCGAGGCCGGCCTGCGGGCGGTGGCGCTGGAGGCCGAGGCCGGTGTGGGCGGCACGTGGTACCGCAACCGCTACCCCGGAGCGCGCTGCGACGTCGAGAGCATGTTCTATTCGTTCTCCTTCTCGCCGGAGCTGGAGCAGGAGTGGGAGTGGACCGAAAAGTTCGCCACCCAGCCCGAGATTCTGCGTTACCTCGAACACGTCGCGGACCGCTTCGATCTGCGCCGCGACGTGCGGACCTCGACGCGGGTCGATTCCCTGGACTTTGACGAAGACCACGGCCGTTGGTTGGTCCGCACCGATACCGGCGCCGAACTGGACGCCCAGTTCTGCATCATCGCCACCGGTTGCCTCTCGGTGCCCAAGATGCCCGAGATTCCCGGGCTGTCGAGCTTCCGTGGACTGTTCCACCACACCGCGCAGTGGCCCCACGACGGGGTCGACTTCACGGGTCTGCGTGTTGGGGTCGTCGGCACCGGCTCCTCCGGTCTGCAATCAATCCCGCTGATCGCCGAGCAGGCCGCCGCCCTCACCGTCTTCCAGCGGACACCGGTCTACACGACGCCGGCACTCAACCGGCCGTTGGAAGCCGCGGACGTCGAACCAATCAAGGCGGCCTACGACGAACTGCGGGAGCTCACCCGAACCTCCCCGTTCGGCGTCCCGGCTCTGCCCTCGACCCGTTCGGCCCTCGAGGTCGACGCCGATGAGCGGGAACGTGTGTACGAGGACGCGTACCAGGTCGGCGGCCTCTTTGCGGTTCCGTATTCGTTCGCCGACATTCAAATCACGCAGGAGGCCAACGACACCGCCGCGGAGTTCCTTCGGGGCAAGATACGGAGCCTCGTGGCCGACCCCGTGGTCGCTGAACTGCTGTGCCCCACCGACTACCCGTACGCGTGCAAGCGGCCCTGCCTGGACACCGGCTACTACGAGACGTTCAACCGCGACAACGTGGAGCTCGTCGATCTGAGGGCCACGCCGATCACCCGCATCGTGCCCGCTGGCGTCGAGACCACCGCCGGCCTGCACGAGCTGGACGCCATCGTCTACGCAACCGGCTTCGACGCCATCACCGGCGCCCTGGCGGCCATCGATATCCGGGGCCGCGGCGGGCTTGCGCTGGCCGACAAGTGGGCGACGGGCTGGCGCAGTTACCTCGGTTTGGCCGTGGCCGGGTTCCCGAATTTGTTCACCGTAACCGGCCCGGGCAGCCCATCGGTGATCAGCAACATGATCGTCTCCATCGAGCAGCACGTCGACTGGATCACCAACGCCCTCACCACGGCACGGTCGGAGGGCAACGACGTCATCGAGGCCACCGAGGACGCCGAGCACGGCTGGGTCAAGCACGTCGCCGAGGTCGGTGATCTCACCCTCTTCCCGAAGGCCGAGTCCTGGTACGTCGGGGCCAATGTTCCCGGCAAGCCCCGTGTCCTGATGCCATACGTGGGCGGCGTCGGGGTGTACCGGCAGATGTGCGACGAGATCGCGGCCGACGGCTACCGGGGTTTCACCATGACCGCCGCGCCGTCGGGCGCGCGCACCGTCGCGCCGGCCGGGCGTTGAGCACAACAGGAGCACCGAAACGTCGATTACGAGGAGGCCGTCATCGGCGAGGTGGGCGTGGTGTACGTCCAGTCCGCCGAATACTGGCCGGGCTTCACCCATCACGGCGACAACAAGAAGCGGCGTGAGATGGAACTAGACGGCTTCGTCAACGTCGGCGATATCGGACACGTCGACGAAGACGGCTACCTACACCTCAACGAGCGCGCGAACGACATGGTGATCTCCGGCGGGGTGAATATCCCCCCGGCCGAGATCGAGTCCGTGCTGTATCAGATGGCGGCGGTCCGCGACTGTGCGGTGTTCGGCATCCCCGACGAGGAATTTGGCGAATCTGTCACGGCCCATATCGAAGTCGGCGAGGGATTCGAGGTACCCAAAGTGGTCGTATTCGACAGCAACCTGCCGCGCGAAGACTCAGGAAAGTTGTTCAAACGAAAGATTCGTGACCGGTACTGGCAGGAAGCCGACGCCAGGATCTGATCGAATCCCGCACTCAATTGGATGTAGCGACACCGAAAGCCGTTGTGCGGCGGTCGAGTCGGACCGACCCGCCCCGAGCGGGTACGAGGAGCACGTTGCTTCGACTGATGCGTTCCGACGGTCGAGAGTTTGGCGCAAGTCTACGGCGGAGTCTCGGCGGGTCAGGGATCTTGAGCAGAAGATCCGAGAACTCAAGCGGGCCAACGTTCTGAAGCGAGCGGCCAGTTTCTTCGGGAGAATCCGCGGCTCGTCGAAGACCCGCCACCGTACCGGCGCAACCCGGCCTTCCGAGGGCCGCTGCACGTGTGGATCGACGGCGACGGCATCAGGGGCAAAGGCCCGTGAAAGCGTTCCAGTTCGTCGAGTGGCAGCGGCCGGGCGAACTCCGCGACGTGCCGGTGCCCGAGCCGGGGCCTGGTCAGGTTCTGGTCAAAGTCGGCGGTGCCGGTGCTTGCCACTCCGATCTGCACCTCATGGAGCTACCCGCCGACGAGGGGGCGTTTCGGCTGCCCCGCACCCTCGGCCATGAAAACGCCGGGTGGGTCCTCGAACTGGGGCCGGGCTTCACCGGATTCACAGCGGGCGATCCGGTAATTGTCTATGGACCCTGGGGTGCGGATTGTGCGCGCACTGCCGCACCGGCATGGAGAACTACTGCCAGGCCACCGGAGGCCCGGTTCCCGGCGGCCTCGGCACCGATGGCGGCATGGCCGAATGCCTGCTAGTCCCCGCCAGCCGCTACCTCATCCCACTCGGCAAACTCGACCCCCGCGAGGTCGCCCCACTGACCGACGCCGGACTGACCAGCTACCACGCCGTGAAACGCTCCCTACACCTGCTGGGGCCAGGCTCCACCGCGGTAGTTATCGGCACCGGCGGACTCGGCCAGATGGCCATTCAAATACTGCGAGCGCTGAGTGCGGCGACAACCATTGTCGCAGTCGACACTTCAGCCGAAAAGCTCGATACCCCCCTAGCGCTTGGCGCCAACGAAGGGGTGCTGTCCGGCGACGACGCGGTCCACCGCGTAAAAGACCTGACCGGCGGGGAGGGCGCCGAACTCGTCCTCGACTTGGTCGCGATCAACCCCACGCTGACGATGGCCGCCCAAATGGCCAGCGTACTTGGGCACCTCACCATTGTCGGTGTCGGAACCGCCGCCCTGCCAGTCAACTTCCACAGCCCACCACACGAATGCTCGGTCGCTTCACCGTTTTGGGCTCCCGTGCGGCTGCAAATCTCCCCCGGTCGCCCGGGGTGACGCCGGGGTGTGGGCGAACTTTTCACCGTTCGCCCGATCGACTCGACGGAGCACAAATGAGGACGAAGCTGGTCGTCGGGGTGGGTAAATCCTTACACCGTGGGCCTATCGTGTGGGCATGTCGGTAGTCCAACGCGAACGTGCCGCCCTAGTCGAAATCCTGCGCGCGGTGGGACCGGATGCCCCCACCCTGTGCGAGGGCTGGACGACCCGCGACCTGGTCGCGCACCTCGTGGTGCGCGAACGCCGTCCCGACGCGTTGCCTGGCCTCTTGTTCGGGCCACTGGCGTCCTACACCGCGCGCGTGCAGACCCGACTGGCCACCTCGACGACGTGGGAGGACCTGGTCGAACTGTTCGCGTCGGGTCCGCCGGTGCTTTCCCTTTTCAAGGCTCTCGACCCGGTGGCGAGCATCCACGAGATGTTCGTCCACCATGAGGACGTCCGCCGTGCGCAGACTGGCTGGGAACCAAGGGAACTCGACGCGGGCGCCCGCGCGGCGGTCAAGCGGCGCGTCGCGATGATCAGCCGGGCCGGGATGTCGAAGTCGATGACCGCGGTGCGCGCGCGGCTGACGCTGCGCACCCCCGACGGTCAGACAGTGGTGGCGGTCGGCAGCGGTTCGCCGGTCACGGTGACGGGCGAACCGCTGGAGCTGCTGCTGTTCGCGTTCGGCCGCAACGCCGTCCGCGTCGACTTCAGCGGGGATGACGATATCGTCGCCGCGGTGCGGGCCGCCAAGCGCGGCTTTTGAGTCCTTAGCCAGCGCCCGGCACGCCAGGCGAAACGGTGGCTGCCCACCGGACTGAACGAACCCGCCAGTCCTAAGGACGCGGCGGCAGCACCGATAGCCACCCATCGGAGAGCAGTTCCAGCAGCTGCCCGTCCGGATCGCGGATCATCGCCGATTGCGCGGACGCCGTCCCGTCGACCAGCGATCCCCCGAGACTCTCGACCTGCTCCAACACCTCACCCAGATCAGAAACCGAAAACGACAGGTGCGTCAGCCCCACCTGATCCATCACCCGCACTGGCCCGGCCTGAACTTGACGTCCCGAGTAGTCGAGAAGTTCCAGCACCAACCCGTCGCGAACCAGATACGTCGCATGCAGTCCGACCGGCTTCGCGAGCTGCAGCAGCTCGGCAGTGCCCTCTTCGGGCGCGTCGAGTTCCCACCAGAACTGGAAGCCGAGCAGACCCTCGTAGAAGCGGCGTGACCGCTCGCGATCGGCGACGCACAAGCCTACATGGTTGAAAGTCGTTCGGTTGCCGGTCATTACAGCCTTCCGTACCGAGTCAGTGCCAACGCTCCGCCGCCCTCGATGACGACGGTGGCCCGCTCCAGGCATCCCCCGACGCCTTCCTCGGCGACCCAGGATTGGACGCTGAGCACCATGCCTTCCGCGAGCACGGCGTCGCTTCCCCGGCCCAGCCCGATGACCGGCGGCTCCGCCCCCAGGCCGAGCCCGTGGGCCAGCGGCACCGGCGACTCCGGGTTGCCGGCGTCCTCCCACGCCCGATACAGGTCAGCCCCGGTGCCGCCTGGGCGGCACGCCGCAATCAACGCCTCCATGCCGCGGACGCAGCGCGATCCCAGCTCCGCGGCTCCGGGCGGAGCCGAGTGCCCGGCAACGCGAGTGCGGGCCAGCCCGGCCTCGTATCCGGCGTACAGCGCACCCGGCGCCAGCACCACCAATTCGCCGTCCCCAACCGGGCGATCCGACACCAAATGGCGAAACCCAACCGGACCCCGCGAAGGCGTTGCGAAGCACACACTTTCCGACGGCACGGTCGGCGCCCCGAGCCGCGCCACATGGTCGTAGTAGACGCCGAGCAACTCCCGCTCGGTAGCCCCCGGCCGCAAGGCATCTTCCAACGCACTCAACGCCGACTCGGCAATCGCCGAAGCCACGTCCAGACAAGTGATCTCGTCAACGGTCTTGATCCGCCGAGCGGCCGTCATCACCGCGGCGGCATCCACCAGTTCGGCCGAACCAGCGAGTTCCGAGATCAGTCCGGCGAACATCGGCGTCAGCCCATCGGTGCCCACCCGCCGGGACTCCCGCAACCCGGGGATGGCCGCCAAGGAGGCCATCAGGTTGGCGGGATTCCAGCTCAACCCGTACAGGTCCTCGCGAGCAATCTCCGGCGGCACGCCCTCGTCCCACGTGGAGAGCAGATGCACCCGCCCGGTTTCCCGCACCACCACGGCGACCGGCGCGTACGGCAATACCCCCGCCCGGCCAAGCACGCGCGCCCCCGACACATAGTGCACATCGCCGGCGCCACCGAGCATCAAGGCATCGATTCCGTGAGTCTCCATGCCGCAGAACACCTTTACGCGGCGCTCGGTACGCAGCAGCGAAAAGTCAACGCGGGCGTCGTCCTCCAGGCCCATCATGCCAATGAACACACCGCGGTCGCGAGACACCGGACTCATGCGGCAAACCCAAACGGATCGTAGGTCGAGCCGCTCAGCTTGACCCACCCGGTATCCGTCACGGCCACAATGTCTTCCGACCGGTAACCAGCCGAACCGTCCTCCCAGATGACCGGCTCGAAAACCGCTACCATCCCCGGCTGCATGACGAGCTGCTCGTCAAACGACTCACCGAAGTCGGTTCCGATCAACGGCATTTCGGCGCTGTCAGTGCCCACACCGTGCGCTAGGTAGAAATGCTCGATCCAGGGCCGAACGCCGTCATTGGCCTCGAGAGCAGCACGGCAAAGCTGTAAACCGGACACCCCCGGCCTAAGCATCTCCAGACAAGCGTCGACCACCCCACGCCAGCGACGAAAGTGGCCAAGCTGAACAGCATTCGGACCGGCGCCAACAACCCAGGTTCGCCCATAATCGGAGGCGTAACCCTCCCAGCTGATGCCGGCGTCCACCCAAATGACGTCGCCGGCGCGCAGGAACCGGTCGGTCGTGACGGTCGGGTAAGCCAAGTCGCCATGCAGGGTCCACGGCCCAAGCTCGCGATAAGGTGCCATCACCTGCCAGATCGGATCGATCGCGCCCGCCGAAGCACCCAGCTCGAACACGCGGCGCAAAAACACCGCACTCAAGTCGATCTGGCGCACCCCGGGACGCAACACCCGCAACGCATCGACCATCGCCAGTTCATTCAGCAGCTGCGCCCGCCGGATACAGGAAACCTCGTCAACCGTCTTCACGATCTTCGCGGCGCCAAGAACCCCCGACGCATCGGCCCAGTCATAACCGGAAAGGCCGCGCAGCATCGCGTGTGACAAGTGGTCAATCCCGACCCGCGCGCCCGGCCTGAAGTGCTCGGCCAAAGCCTTGGCGAACACATCCATTCCGTCATCGAGATCCGGAAACAGCGGCCCGTGTAGGTGATCGGAAGAAAGCTCGGGCGGTGCCCCATCCGAAAACGCGGTGTACAGGTGCGCCGCCGAGTCGCCAGGCACCACAACCGCCACCGCGCGTAACAACGCCGCCCGGTCACCGTCCATAGCCGGCATGGCCGCACCCGTGGCATAAGCAACCGCGCTGGACCCGAGCAACACCAAGCCGTCCAAGCCGCGTACGGAAAGCTGATCCTGCAATCGAGCAAAGCGCTCCCGGTGCATGCGAGCCAGATCGGGCAGATCCGGGATCACCGCTCCGCCGATCGTGGCTCCGGCCGACCAAACCTCGATGGCGCTACCTCCGAGCGTTTAAAAGCGTAACAATGTAAAGATAGCTCAATAAGCGGCCAGCACCGCCAGCGGCCAGCAAGATCTCCCTGCGGTGGACGGCTTTTCGACGCGTACGCGCGATGGAGTCCGGGTCGCGGCCACTGGCCCAACGGCCTGTCCGAAACACCGAGATTTCCTGTACCGCAAGCGATGTCAGCGATCCAGCGCGATTGGTGGGCGCGTAGCTGCGCGATCACCTCGTCGTGCGGCTGACGATGAACCCACTACAGCGATATTTAGATAGTAAAACAAACTCTAGCCACACACCGGGCGCGCTCGACAAACCCGCAGGTCAAGCCTGTGCCGCCTCGTGCGCGAGTTTCAACAACTTGTCGAGTTCCTCGACCAGGTAGCCCGCGATGACATCGATGTCCGGAACCAGCTCCCGGCAGCCGATCAACCCGAAGTGCATCTGCCCGCTGTTGCTGTTGACGGTGATGTTGAATCCCTGGCCATCCGTGACGACTGAGACGGGGTGATTGGCCAGCACTTTCGCGCCGCCCAGGTACAGGTCGACGTTGGGGCCGGGCACGTTGGAGATCACCAGGTTGTACGGCGGGATCCGGCGTGGCAGGCCCATGGCGAACGCGACCCGCGCCGCTGGGCCACCAGCGCAGGCGGTGCGAAGTCGGTGACGTTCTCGACGAGACCGGGCGGAATCGCTGCCTGTTGGGCCTTGGCGACCTTGGTCGCCTCGTGCACGGCGGCAAGGCGGGCAATGGGGTCGTCGAGGTGGGTCGGCAGTGAGGTGAACATCGCGGACACCTTGTTGCCGAGCTTGGACTTACTGGCGTCGTCGCGCACCGAAACGGGAATCATCGCGACCAGCGGACCCTCGGGCAGCGCGTCGTGATCGATCAGCCAGTGCCGCACTGCGCCGGCCGACATCGCCATCACGACGTCGTTGACGGACGCGCCGAATGCGTTCTTGACGGTTTTGACGTCATCGAGTTCGACGCTGCGCATGGCGAACCGCCGGCGCATGGTGACCTCGTCGTTGAATGGCGTGCGCGGCGCGATCAAGGGGGCTGTCTTGATGACCTCGCCGTCTCGGTCGCCGCGACCCAGGAGCGCGCCGACATACAGTGAGAGAGCACTGCCAATCAGCGGGAGCGCGCGGCCCATCCCCACCGCGATCCGGGCGGCGCTCACCGGGCGTGTTGCGATCGACGCACCCGCGCGCGCGAGCAGTGTCGCGTCGCTCGGTGCCGGTTCGGGCTTGAAATCGACTGCACGAGGAGGCGTTTCACTCTTGGGCGTCAGGTCGACCAGCACCGTCATCAGCTCTGCACCCGACACTCCATCGATGGCCGCGTGATGGATCTTCGTGTACACCGCCAGGCGCCCGCCCGCGAGCCCCGAGATGAGGTACATCTCCCACAGCGGTCGCCGCCGATCGAGTGGACGCGCGTGCAGCCTGCTGACCTGTTCGGTGAGCTGCGCGTCCGAACCCGGTGCGGGCAGCGAGATTTCACGGACGTGGAATTCTATGTCGAAGTTCTGGTCATCGATCCAATACGGCTGGTCGAGTCCGAGCGGCACGTACTTCAAACGCTGCCGCAGCAGCGGGATCTGCGGTAGGCGCTGGTTCATCAGTCTCGTCAACGCCGCCAGATCCAACGGTGCCGGCGACTCGCTCGGATCGAGAATCAATAAGCCGCCAACGTGCCCGGTGGAGTTGTGGGTTTCGAGCGTCAAGAACGCCGCGTCAAGGCCGGAGAGCTGTTTCATCGGTTTTCCTCCGCTGGTGCGGACATGTTCGGGGCGGGGGCGCCAAGTTGGTGGTGATCGAGCCAACGCCCTACAGCGTCGATCACTGCGTCGGGGGCTTCGAGCTGTGGAGTATGTCCGACGTCATGGAGAAACTCGGTGTCCCACTTGGGGTTAGCGGTGGCTGCGGTGCGTGCGGCGGCGATGGGTACCAGCCGATCCTGGTCGCCGTGGATGAGCAGCACCGGCTGCACCAGCGAGCGCATCGTGTCCTTGAACTGACGCGGCCGCAGACCGGCCCGCAAGACCGATCGTGCGGCCTGCAGGAAGGCGGCATCTTCGTTGGGCATGTGGCGGCGGCGGTATGCGACGAGTTCGGTGGCGGCGTCCATGAGTTCCGGGGAGCTGCGGCGCGGATCGACGAAGCACAGGTTGATGATTCGTTCGACGAGCTCGCGGTCGGGTCTGGATCGCCTGCTGATGTTCAAGAAGGCCTCGCCGACGCCGGGAAGGGCGTACAGCAGGAACTGTGCGCCGACCTGGGGGTCGGGGATCTCTGGCGGTCGTGGCAGTGCCGGATCGACCAGTACCACCGCGGCGACCGCGTGCGGACTGGCGGCCGATTCCAGGATCGTGATGGCACCGCCCATCGAGTTGCAAATCAAAATGACCGGGCCGCCAATGATTTCATTAATGAAACGGTCGAGTACCTTTGTGTTGGCTTCGATGGTGGTCCTTCTGCCCGCAGCGGGTGAGAACCCGAATCCGGGCAGGTCGATGGCGACCACTCGGTTGCGTTCGGTCAGCGGGCGGGCGACCCTGGCCCAGTTCAGGTGGGAGCCGCCCAATCCGTGCACCATGACGATGGGCGGAGTCCCTGCCGGCCCGCCGAAGTCCGCCCAGTGCACCGGACCGGCGATGTCGCTGAAGTGACTCGCGCCTCCCCAGGACTGCGCGAGTTGCGGTTGCATCATTTGGTCGGTCCTATTCGCTAGTCGCGTTGACGAGGCGAACCGCCAACTCGGAGTGGAGCTTGGCCACCGCTTCGGGATCGGCGTAGCGCCCGGCGGGGAACCAGCGGCAGACGTCGACACACATGGAAATGATGGCAAGGGTGACGCCCTCGGCGTCCGGAACCGCAAAGGACCCGTCGGCGACGCCGGCTTCCACGATCTCCCGCACATGCCGCGTCAGCTTGCGGCGCAGCCCGACTATCGCTCGGTAGTGGTCCGGCGACAGTGCGGTCAACTCGTACTCGACCACCTTTGACCGGCCGTGATAAGCCGCCTGCGTCCGGGCGAACTCGGCAACCACCGCCCGTAGGCGGTTAGCGGGCGATTCGCTGACCGGATCGGCGGCCTGTAGCCATTCGACAGTCTTTTGATGACCCTCGTACGCAATGACGAACAGCAGCTCTTCTTTGGATTTGTAGTGCGGATACATCGCCGCCGCACTCAAACCGAGCCGTGCCGCGATGTCACGGGTGGTCGTACCGCCATAACCGTGCTCGGCGAACGCCTCGATCGCCGCCGCCCTGATCCACGTGGCGGCCTTAGAACTACTGACGACGCTCGCCGTTGTCACGCTCACCCGAACCGCCGCATGCGCCGACTATAAGCGACCGCTTATTTATAAGCAACCGCTTAGCAGGGCCAAAGTGCCGTCCCGTCTGAGCGCCGACGGCAAAGCAACGCCCAACCACAACTAAAGCCGTTGAACCCCAGCACTATCAGTAGATTCATACAACCGACGCAGGCGCCACTCGACCATCGGTATGATCAACCCGGTCGAGTTCGAGAATCGACATACTTTCCCCGGTCGGCGACGGATCGAGGGCTCTGCCGTAACGGTTGCTCGACGTAGAAGGTTGCCTGATGCGGATTTTGGTGGTGGGGGCGGGGGTGATCGGCAGTGTGTATGCCGCGAGCCTGCTGGAGGCTGGGCATGCGGTGACGATGTGCGCCCGGGGGCGTCGGCTTGGCGAATTGCGTGCTGGCGGCCTGATTCTGCAGGACGCCGAAACGGGCCGGCGCACCACTTATGAGGTGGATACGGTTGCCGCACCGGACGGTATTGCATGCGACCTTGTTCTTGTCGCGGTGCGTCGCGATCAGATGGTTGGCACACTGCCGCTGCTGGCGAATACCGCTGCGGATGTACTGTTTTTCGGCAGTGCCGCCGGCCTGATCGATATCCTGGCGGGGGCAATCGGCAAGCGGACGCTGTTCGGATTTCCCGCCGCTGGTGGGGTGCGTGAGGACGCGGTGGTGCGGTTCGTGTCGATCCGCGCGCAGAAGACCATGGTGGCCGACTCCGATCGACTGAGATCCGCGCGGGTGCGCAGCTATGCCCAGATGTTCGAGTCTGCCGGGTTTCCGGCGATTATCAGCACCGATCCCGACGGGTGGCTGACCGCTCACGCCGCGTTCGTCGTGCCGATTCAGCTGGCCCTGTGCCGTGTCGATGTCCAGCCGCGGCGGCTGGCCGCTGACCAGGCGCTGCTCACGACGATGGTGCGGGCTACCCGGCAGGCCTTTCGCGCCCTGCAGGCCGCCGGCAACACCGAGATTCCCTACAACCTGCGCGCGCTTTATCTCCTCATGCCTCAACGATTCGCTGCGTGGTACTGGCGCAGGACGTTGGCCAGCCCGCGCGGCGAGCTGTGGTTCGCCGCCCATACCCGCGCCGCGCCAGAGGAAATGGCATCACTCGCCGGGGCACTGCACGCCGCCGTCGATGCCAGCGGTCGGCGCGCACCGGACCTGGAGGCATTGCTCAGTTGACGGTCCTACGCCGGCAGCAGCCCGTGCTCGGCATCGGCGATTTGTACGCACAAAATCTAGTCAAGAAACCGGGGGAAATACGACGTCCCAATCACGGGCCATGCTCACGATGGTCCATCCCAGGCGTGCCCCGACGTCGGTGATCGGCTCGGTTTCGGCGAACGTCTGTGCCGTACTGGTGTAGTGGAATTCGCGCTCGGCGTCGTCGTGGTCGATCAGCAGGGCAAGGCTGGGAGAGCCGGCGGTCTGCGCCCATTCCAGCATCTCCCGGTCACCCCCGGAGTTGCCGGCGGCCAGGATCGGCCGGCGGCCCAGCTGGGTCTGAATGTTGGCGACCTTGGCGCTGCCCTCGTTCGCGACGCCGAGCAGGCCGCTGGTGCGCCGGATGACCGGTCGGCCTTCGCCGTCCCGGCTGACGTCGTAGCCGATGAGGGTGCCCACCACCAACTCGGCCGGCACACCGTAGAGGTCGTCGCTGATCGCCCGGACGAACTCGGTGCCGCCCCCGGTGACGATCCCGACCGTGAAGTCGCGGCGCCGCAGTTCGGCAATGAGTTCCGACATCGGCTGATAGGTCACCGTGCGCGACGGCCGACCTAGCGTCGGGTGCGTTGCTCTTTCCATGAATTCCCTTGCCGCGGAGGTGAACTCCTGCGGCGTCAGGCCCTCGAACAGGCCGGCGAGTGCGAGCGCGATGCGTTCCAGCCCGATCCCCGCGACCGCCGCCTGATCGCCGCTGAGCAGGGCGGCGAACTCGGCACGCTCGCCGGTCGACGGGTCCTCGGTCACGCGTTTGCGCAGCGCGTCGAGGAAGAAGTCGAGCTGCACGTAGCTCGGCCGCTCGCACCACAGCGTGCCGTCGTTGTCGAAGTAGGCGACCCGATCGACGACCGGCACCTCCTCGGCCGCGGCCAGGAACGCCTCCAGCGCGTCCCGGGTGCTGCCGGGGCGCCAGGACGGGAGCGGGTCGTCGTGAGTCATCGGAGTCGCTCAGCTGCTGCGGGTAGCGGCCACCTGCAGCTTGGCCATCACCTGCTCCATGCTGAAGCTCGCAGATTTCTGTCGCTGCGGAAACTCGACCATATGTCTCCGGCATCTTCGCGACGTAAGCCTGCGCCGGAACGAACAAGAAGACGGCCCGTGCAACGCTTGTCCCCGGCCGGTCGTGCAAAGCCGCACCTTGCGCGTCCGCCACGGTAGGCGACCGTCGAAAGGCGGGGTGTTTGATGTGCGCATGCTCATCGCGGCCTTTCTCGACAGAACCCAAGAGCGTAATAATGCAAAGATAGTTTAAAAAGCCGAGCTCTCGTCGCGGTGGAGGACTTTTCAAATGACAACCCGTCCCGACGTCAGCGCCGACGTCGTGGTCGATTTCGACCATCACTCCGACGAATTCAACCTCAACCAACAGACGATCAACGCCGAGCTGCGCCGACAGTGTCCGGTGGCCTGGAACGAGAATTACGGCGGCTTCTGGTTCCTCACCAGTTACGACGCGGTGAGCCGAACCGCCAGAGACGACGACACCTTCTCGCACAAATACCAACCGAACGCCGTCGACGGAATCGACTACCAGGGCGAGATGGGCGTCCCGCGCCCCGAAGGCCAACCGGCCCTGGGCATCGGCGAGGTCGTCGGGCCGTACCACCTGGCGCTAAGGCACGCCCTGGCTCCGTTCTTCTCGCCGGGCGCCGTAGAAAAGATGCAGCCGTTCATGGAGGAACAAGCACAGGAGTTCCTCGACCAAAAAATCACCGACGGACAGATGGACCTGGTGCTCGATTACGCCAGCCCGGTCCCGGCCATCCTCACCATGAAGTTGATGGGCCTGCCCTACGACAACTGGCAGCTCTACGCCAATCTCTTCCACTCGGTCATGGCCGTCCCCCAAGATAGCCCCGAGTACATCAACGCCATCTCCCAAGTCCCCGAAATGATGCAAGGCGTCCTCGAATTCGCGGCGAAAAGACGCGCCGAGGCCCGCGACGACCTGACCAGCTTCCTCATCCAGTTCGAATTCGACGGCCGGCGCCTCACTGACGAACAGCTGCTCAACATTCTCTGGAATCTCATCGCCGGCGGCGTCGACACCACCACGTCACAGACCGCGCTGACCCTGCTGCACCTGGGCACCCACCCGGAGCTGCGACAACAACTCATCGACCGCCCCGAGCTGTATCGCACCGCCACCGATGAGTTCCTGCGCTACTTCTCCGTCAACCAGCAACTGAGCCGGACCGTGACGCGCGACGTGACGGTCGGGGGCCAACACCTCAGACGCAACGACCGAGTCGTCATCAGCTGGCTGGCAGCAAACCACGACGAGCACGAGTTCGAAAGGCCCGACGAAGTCATTCTCGACAGAGCACCCAACCGCCACGTCGCCTTCGGCCTCGGGCCACACAGATGCATCGGCTCCCACCTCGCGCGGCTCATGTCCGAGGTGATGGTCAAGGCGGTACTCGATCGCATTCCCGACTACCAGGTCGACCTCAACGGCGTCCACCAATACCGGGGCAGCCCGAGCATGACCGGGTTGGGCAAGCTGCCGGTCACCTTCACCCCGCGACCGCCAAATCGGGAGATTTGAGCTGCGCTGGGCCACGCGATCCAGCACGAGTCAACCCACGTCCGCCTGCGACAGCACCGGCGCCCACGATGTCGCCGAAGCCGTAGACGCGCGGCGTGGTTGGGCCTTCTTGTCGGACCGGGTCGTTACGGTGCGGGCGTGGAGTCGTTGATATTTCCGTCGATCGACCTTGCGAGCGCGCTCACGCTGGCTGGCGAGGCTGCCCGCAGCCGTGGCGCGGCCTATGCCTGGGAGGGACGGGTGCTGAGTTGCGTGTGGGACCCGGTCACTCACAAGTACTTCGGCACTGTTCTTGGTAGCCAGGGCCGCATCTACTCCACAAAGGTGCAGCTTTCACGAGTAGGCCCCAATACGTGGAATGCCGAGAGCGGGTTCTGCAACTGCCCGGTGCGGGTGAACTGCAAGCATGTCGTGGCGATCCTCGTCGCCGCCGCCCAGGCGGCCACGACGACGCGCGTTCAACCTACGCTGCCCCCGCCTGCGCCTGCTTGGCGACAGTCGCTGGACGCGCTGCTGCCCCCGCCTTCGACAAGCGATCGCGGCGGGACTCCACTGGCGATCGAGCTGAGTCTTTCGGAGAGCGGGCCGATGCCGAGTCTCGATGCGCGGCTCGTCCGCCCCGGAAAGCGCGGCGGCTGGGTGGCCGGCCACCTGAGCTGGAGCAGGCTGGACGTGCTGCGACACTACGGCCATCCCGAGGCTCACGTTCAATTACTGCAAGAGTTCTATGCGACCTACCGCGCGTCGAGCCCGAATTCGACCGGCTACTACCGGTATTCGTACGCAGGCTACAGCTACGGTGACGCCAAGACGATCTCGCTGCTGCAATTTGAATCCCCGCAGCTGTGGCCGCTGCTCGACGAAGCGCGCCAAGTCGGCCTTCGGCTGCTGCAGGCGCGGCCACAGCAGGAGGTGCCAGCGTTTGCCACGGCGCAGATGTGCCTGGACGTCACGGCCGACGAGACGGGTGATCTCGCTGTCGAGCCGACGCTTCGGGTCGGCGGCGCGACGGCGCGGCCCGTGGCGTTCATCGGATCGTCAGGTCATGGCGTGGTGTATGCCGACGGCGGGTTGCGGCTGGCCCGACTGGACAAGCCGGCGCCCGAGCCGTTGCAGCGCATGACACTCGGTGATAAGCCGCTGGTCATACCCGCCGAGGAGGCGCCGCGCTTCGCCGCGGATTACTACCCGCGGTTGCGCCACATCGCAGCCGTCACGTCCTCGGACGAGTCGTTCACGCCGCCCGAGATCATCGGCCCGACGCTGGTGCTGCGCGCGGATTACCAAGCCGATCATGAACTCGAGTTGACTTGGGAGTGGGCATATCGGTTAGGCGATAACGACTTTCGCGCGCCCGTGGGCACCTTAGAGAATGTCGGCCACCGCGACCTGGACGGGGAAACCGCACTCGCCTTGAGCATCGAAGCGCCGTTGGAGCAACTGGGGCTGCGCGCCGCGGACGGCAGCCTCGTCCCCTGGACGCGGCTGTCGGGCCTGGAGACCATGCGATTCGCCACCGAAGTTCAACCGCTGCTCGCTGAGCTTCCCGATGTCACGCTGGACGTGATCGGCGACCCGGTGGACTACCACGAGGCCGGCGGCTCGCTGGTCATCGCGGTGACCACGGACGCGGTGGCCGGCGAGACGGACTGGTTCGACCTGGGGGTGACGATCAGCATTGAAGGTAAACAGGTTCCGTTCGTCAGCGTGTTCACCGCCCTCGCGTCCGGACAATCGCACCTGTTGCTTTCCGACGGCGCCTACTTCGCACTTCACAAGCCGGAGCTGGTGAAGCTGCGCCAGCTCATCGAAGAGGCCCGTGCGCTTACCGACGCCGAGGACGGGCCACCCCGGATCAGCCGATTCCAGGTCGGGTTGTTCGACGAACTGGCCGAGCTCGGCGTCGTCACGCGCCAAGCCGACCAGTGGCGTCGCCAAGTCGACGGGCTGCGCGCGCTGCGGGGTCTGCCATTGGCCGCGGTCCCCGCTAGCCTGAACGCTGAGCTGAGGCCGTATCAGGCCGACGGGTTCTCGTGGCTGGCGACCCTGTACGCCCACGGCCTCGGTGGGATCCTCGCCGACGACATGGGTCTGGGCAAGACCGTCCAGTCGCTGGCGTTGATTTGCCATGTGCGTGAACAGAATCCGGGCATGGCACCCTTCCTGGTGGTCGCGCCGGCCAGTGTGGTGGCGAACTGGGCCAGCGAGGCCACCCGGTTCGCGCCTGAGCTCTCGGTCGTGCCGATGTCCGACACGCTGCGCCGCGCCGGCACCGACCTCAACGAGCTGGCAGCCGGCGCCCACATCATGGTCACCTCATACACGCTGTTTCGGCTCGACTTCGACGCCTATACGGCCCAAGCGTGGTCCGGGTTGATCTTGGATGAAGCCCAATACGTGAAGAACCATCGCGCCAAGACCTACCAGTGCGCACGCAGGTTGGCCGCGCCGTTCAAGCTGGCGATCACCGGCACACCCATGGAGAACAACCTGATGGAGCTGTGGTCACTGCTGTCGATCACCGCGCCGGGGTTGTTTCCCAGCCCGACGAAGTTCGCTGACTTCTTCGCCAAGCCCATCGAAAAGACCGGCGACGCCGAGCTTTTGGCTCTGTTCCGCCGCCGCATAAAGCCGCTGGTCAAGCGCCGCAAGAAGGAGCACGTGGCCGCCGAGCTGCCGGCCAAGCAAGAGCAGGTCCTCGACATCGAGCTGGCGCCGCGGCACCGCGCCCTCTACAACAAGCGACTGCAACGAGAGCGACAAAAGGTGCTCGGCCTGCTCGGCGACATGGACCGCAACCGGTTCACCATCCTGAAGTCGCTGACCGTGCTGCGGCAGATGGCGCTGCATCCCGGGCTCGTCGACCCCGCACACGACACGTTGACCAGCGCGAAGATTGACGCGCTCGCGGAGCATCTGCGCGACGTCGTCGACGGCGGCCACCGCGCGCTCGTGTTCAGTCAGTTCACCCGTTTCCTGGGCAGGGTCCGCGATCGCCTCGACACCGAGGGAATTGACTACTGCTATCTCGACGGGCGAACCCGTAACCGTGCCAACATGATTCGGCGATTCAAGGAAGGAGACGCACCGGTTTTCCTGATCAGCCTCAAAGCCGGTGGGGTCGGGCTGAACCTCACCGAGGCCGACTACTGCTTTCTGCTTGACCCGTGGTGGAATCCGGCCACCGAAGCCCAGGCCATCGACCGCACCCACCGCATCGGCCAAACCCGCAACGTGATGGTGTACCGGCTCATTGCCCACGACACCATCGAGGACAAGGTGATGGCCCTCAACGCCCGCAAAGCCAAGCTGTTCGCCAGTGTCATCGACGACGGCAACGCGTTCGGCTCCGCCCTGACCGCCGACGACATCCGCGGACTGCTCGCCTGAGCGGACAACCGGGTGACATCAGCCGAGATCGGTGCGGCTGCTCCGACGTAAGCGCCGCCCGCTCGGCTACCGCAGGCCGAGCGCGGCGCGCAGCCGGTCGGCGTCCATGCCGCCGCGGGCGGCTTCACCGGCGGGAAAGGTGTCCAGGAGTTTGATCAGGTCGCCGCGCCGGGTGGGGTCATCGGCGGCCTGCCGGGGCGTGTCGCCGTCGAGCGCGGGGATGGGTTCATCGAGCCACTTGGTCTCGTAGTCGCGGACCAACCCGTCAAGCAACGCGGCCACCTCGGGGTCGTCGGGATCGAGCGCGTCCTCGCCGGCCATCGGCAACTGCTTGGCCAGCTCGGCGGCCTCGCGGGCGTCGCGCAGCGGGCGGCGGGAGTCGTCGAGCATCTTCATCGCGGGGTCGAAGCGTGCCAGCGTCGCGAGCACGCGGTCCATCCGCTTCTCGCTGTTTGTCTCCACCCGCAGGGTGTCGCCGTCGAGCACCAGGGTGGCCCGGATCCGCAGCATGCCGTCAGTGGTGACGTGCTCGAACCACCGCGGCGGCTCGTCGCCGTCGACCCGGTCGTAGGTGTCGTCGAGCGCGGCCTCGATCCCGGCCGCGTCGCCGACGTGCACGGTGGCCTCGCAGATCGCCAGCGGATCGCCCTCGGTGTTGACCAGCGCTGGAGGCGCGAACCGGCGGCTCAGCTGCGCCACCAGCGTCACCGGGTCGGGTTCCGTGTCGAGCAGGTCGATCAGCGGGTCGCGCTCGTGCAGCGCGACCGGCTCCACGCCACCGAACAACTGCATGGTGTCCCCGAAGGGCACCACGCGCGCACACACCAGCTGCCCTGGCTTCAGCTGGCGGCTGGCCGCCCGCTCACGTACCTCGTGCGTGTCGCCGGTGCGCACGTCGCGCACGGTGAGGCACTGGCCGCGGTGCACTTCTTCGACCTCGAACACCGACCGCTGCACCAGCAGCCATTGCTCGGCCAGCAGCCGCTCGTCGTCGGGCAGCAGCGACCCGCGCATCCGAATGAACTCCGCGAATGCGCCGCCCTCGAACAGCACCGCGTCCAGCACCAGCGGATCTTCCAGCGCCGTGGCCAGCGCGTCGGGATCATCGACGTCGTAGCGGTAGCGTTCGTATCCCGCCTCGGCCAGCAGGTCGTTCCAGCCACTCAGCAGTGCGTGCTGGCAGGCCTTCATGTACAACCAGCCGACCCGCTCGGCCAGCGGCAGCTGCTCGCGCCCGAGATGGCACTTCTTGTACTTGCGGCCAGACCCGCACCAGCAGAGTTCATTTCGGCCGATGTCGCGGCGCGGCTCGGCCCGGCACTGCGTTAGTAGCTGGACAAGCGGGTGGTCCGGAGCGGCGTCGGCGCGGCGCAGCAACGCCAACCCGCGCTCCGCGTCGCCGCGATCGGAGGCGATGCGGGCCAGATCGAAGAGCGGCAACGGCCAATCCGGATCCATCGACTCGGCCGCCAGCAGCTCGTGTTCGGCCGCGTCGATGTCGCCGGTCCGCTCCAGCGCCACCGCGCGCAGCCAGCGATACGCCACCCGCGCCGCGCGCGGCACTTTCGACTCCAGCACCTCGGCGAACAGGCCCAGCGCGCCCACACCGTCGCGACCAGTGCCGACCGTCTCGGCCAACAGCAGCTCGGCAAGCAGCGGATCGGCAAGCGCAGCCCCGACCTCACCGACGAGATCGGCGAACCCTACGCCCTCGGGCTCCCCTTCGTCGGGCTCGGTTGCGCCGTCGCCAGCTAGGGCCAACGCATCCTCCAGCTGCTCGTCCGCGTCCTCCAGCCGCTCGTCCGCGCCGACGGCGTCGAGCAGCAACAGCGAGATCTGGTCGTAGAAGTTGATCAGGGTGTACAGCACGAACGCGTCCTCGGGGTCGAGGTCGTGTCGCTCGGCCAGAGCTGCGCACCCGCGCTCGAAATGCCAACGGTCGAAATCGAATCCGTCGGGTGCGAGCCACTCGCCGCGACGTGCCAGGCCGTAGTCGTCGACGATCTCGCACAGGGGCGGCAGCGGCTCGGTGAACACGGCTGGGTCCTCGGCGCAAACCGTCCATACCGCCGCGTCGAAATGCACCGGCTCGTCGTCGTCGAGCTCATCGTCATCGAGCGTGGCGGCCAGCCGCGCGCCCAGCGCGGCGCGCACAGGCGCGGTGACGCGCTCGACTTCGAGTCCCCGCGCGGTCAGCCGCACCCCGACCAGGTCGCCCTCGGCCGCGCCCAACGTCCCCAGCGTGCCGGGCATCAGGAGCAGCGTCCCCAGCGGGTCGACCACCTCGTCCGGGATGCCCCGCTCCTCGAGGAGCCCATCGTCGAACCCGGGCAGCGCGACCAGCGCCGGCGAACCGTCGGCGAACCGCCCATACTGCTCGTGCTCGCAGAGCGCGGTGATCGGGTCCAGGTCCGGGGTCACAATGAGTATGTCGTGGGCCGCCTCGTCCGCGCCGAGCCGGTGCGTGAACACCCGCCCGGCCAGCAATACCGGCAGCCACACCCACCGATCGTCAACCAACTGCCTTGCCGGACACTCGGTTTCGTCGAGAACCTCGTCCAGTAGGGCATCTGGATCGGACACACCGCTGTCACCCAGTCGCTGGGCGATGTCATCCTCGTCCAAGGCGCCGTGTTCGGTCAGAATTCTTTCAAGGGTCCGCATCGCGTCGAACGGTTCCGCCACGGCGACCACCCTATGCCGCGGCTAGCCGAGTCGCGTAGTCAGCCGATGGCCGACGAGTCCGCTCGAAGCCGCTTACTTCTCGGGATTCGAACCGTTTAGATCGGGACGAATCCAAGCTCTTCGGCGACTTGGCGTTGTGCTTCGTCGCGCGAGGCGAACGCCCGCTGCTCGCCGGGGTCCAGCAGCGGCGGAACGACGATGGCTGCCACTGCTAGATGCCAGGCGTCCATCGCACGCAGCGCATGCTCGCGCACGAGTTGCAGGGCGTGCTGTTCAACCTGGTCTGGTGGCGCACCGAGCACGATCACCGGGCCCGCGAGGTCGCCGTCCAGCAGCGCGAGCAATCCCTTCTCATCACCGCGGCCTGTGCGCGCGGCACGCACCAGCGCGCCCGAGACCTCGATCCTTGTCCACGTCCCGCCACCGTCCCTGCCGGTGTTACACCGATATAGGCGGTGTTACACTGCGGAGATGCCGACCGACCACCGGCGCCACGCCATCACAGAGACCGACGACATCAGCGACGCGCTGGAGATCGCCCGCCGCGCGTGGCCCGACCTCGCCAACAAGCCGGGAGCACTGTTGCGTCAACTCATCCTGGTGGGCCGGAACACGGTCGCGCACGATCACGCTGCGGCCGCTCGCCAACGCCGGCAAGCGGTCGAAAAGACCAGTGGCGCACTGGCCGGTGTCTTCGGAACTGACTATCTCAAGGAGCTGCGGGAGGACTGGCCCGAGTGATCATCCTCGACGCCAGCGTTTTGATCGGGCATTTCGAGTTGGCCGACGCGCACCACGCTGACGCGACCGCTGTGCTAAGGGCGCACGCGTTAAAGTCGTTCGCCGCCAGCGTTGTCACCCTCGCCGAGGTCTATGTCGGTGCCGCCCGGGCGGGACGCACCGACCAGCTTCACCAATTGCTGGCACAGTTGCAGATCGAGAGCCTAGACCTTCCGGCCGGCGCTGCCCGCCGCCTCGGTGAGCTACGCGCTACTACCAAGCTGCGGATGCCGGACTGCTGCGTGCTCTACAGCGCGGAACAGCACAACGCCGCGATCGCCACCTTCGACGACAAACTCGCCGCCCGAGCAGCCGACCTCGGGTTGGCCGTCGCGACCAGCCAACCGTAGCCAGCGGCACGCGCCCTCGACCGCAACAGTTGGCGGATGCCATCTCTGACCCTGCTTGAGCCGGTCACCTGGTCACCTGGCACCCGACTCGCCATGATCGCCCTGCGCGCCTACCTCGTCATCGAGCTCGAGCGGCTCTACTCCGCGCGCTCGGCGCGCCATTACGACCATCTGCAGGACGAGCTGCAAGCCAGCTTCGAGATCGTGGCAGCTCCACATGGTGACGACGTGCCTTCGGGCGAGCTTGTCGCCCCCGCTCGCTACGCTCCCCTGGTACAACACGGTTCGCTCGGAAGGGTCGTACGACGTGACCACTGGTTTCGGGGACGCTGCGCTGGCGGTCCTGCGGCGCGCACTGGGACCTTCAGCGGAGTTCCGCGACGGCCAGTTGGAAGCCATCGAAGCCGTGGTGGAACAGCGCAGCCGACTCCTGGTCGTGCAACGCACCGGCTGGGGCAAGAGCGCGGTCTACTTCGTCGCCACCCGCTTGCTGCGGGATAGGGGTGCGGGCACGACCATCATCGTCTCGCCGCTGTTGGCGCTCATGCGCGATCAGATCGAGGCGGCGTCACGGCTGCAACTGAGCGCGGTGACGATCAACAGCAGCAACACTCAAGATTGGGAGCTCATCGAGCAGGACATTCTCAGCGGAGCGGTGGATCTGCTGTTGGTGTCCCCGGAACGATTCAACAACGCCGACTTCAGAGACCGGCTGCTGGTGCCGCTCAGCCGCAGCGCCGGCCTTCTGGTGATCGACGAGGCGCACTGCATCAGCGACTGGGGTCACGACTTCCGCCCGGACTACCGGCGACTTGTCCGGGTGGTCGAGCTCATCCGATCCGGAGTGCCGGTGCTCTGCACGACGGCGACTGCCAATCAGCGCGTGGTCGAAGACATTCGCCGTCTCGGCTTCGGCGCCAACGTGATCCGCGGCACCCTCGACCGCGCGAGCTTGTCGCTGTCCTCGATCAGAATCCCGACCATCGTGCATCGACTCGCGTGGCTTGCACAGTGGATTCCGCGCTTCAACGGCTCCGGCATCGTCTACTGTCTCACCGTCGCCGACACCGTCCGGGTAGCGGAGTGGTTGAACTCCAACGGAATTCCGTCAGCCGCCTATTCCGGCGAGTCGGACACCGAACGGCGAGCTGAGATCGAGAAGCAACTCAAGGCGAACGAGCTCAAGGTCGTCGCCGCGACGTCGGCGCTGGGCATGGGCTTCGACAAGCCTGACCTTGCCTTTGTCATCCACTTTCAGTCGCCGGACTCCCCCGTGGCGTACTACCAGCAGGTGGGACGGGCGGGCCGAGCCGTTGAGCACGCCGACGTGGTTTTGCTGTGGAGCGAGCGCGACGAGGACATCTGGCAGTTCTTTCTCGAGCACAGCCTTCCGGTGCAATGGCACGCCGAGCAGGTCGTCGATTATCTTGCAGCCGAGGCGGATTGGGTCGGACAACGCGCGATCGAGGAGCACGTCAACATGCCCAGCGCGCGGATCGCTGGGCTGCTCAAGCTGCTCGATGTTGAAGGTGCGGTCGAAAAGGAGCGGTCGAAGTATCGCCGCACCCTGCGCCCATGGACGTTCGACAGCGCGCGGGTTGAGCGGGTAAGGGACGCTCGGCTCGCAGAACACCAAGCAATGCGGGATTACGCCACCACGTCCGGGTGCCGGATGGCATTCCTGCGAAATGCTCTCGACGACACCGACGTCACCCCATGCGGCCGGTGTGACAACTGCACAGGCAATCGGTACGACCGTCACACGGATCCCAACCTGGTGGGACAGGCCCTCAGCTTCATCAGGCGCCGGCCGATCACGATCGAACCGCGCAAGCAGTGGCTGGGACATCGCTCCGGGCGGATCAGTAACGTCGTCGAACCAGGCCGTTCCTTGTGCTACCTCACCGACCCCGGCTGGGGTGACCAGCTGCTCGAGGCGAAGCGTAGCGGTGGGCTGCTAAGCGACGAGCTCGTCGACGCCGCAGCCGCGCTGGTTGCAGGCTGGCTGCCCGGGTTCGACGGCAGCATCGGGTATGTGCCCAGTCTCGATCCGACGCGCACGCTGGTCGGGGACTTCGCGCACCGACTTGCGGAATCACTCGACGTCGGGGTGTCCGACTGCCTGGTCAAGCTGCGACAGAACGCTTCCCAGCGGTCGATGGAGAACAGTGCCCAACAACTCCGCAACGTCGACGGTGTGTTCGGGATCGGTGGGACGGCGCCGACCGGTCCGATCCTGCTCGTCGACGACGTCGTGGACTCCAGGTGGACAATGACCGTGTTGGGTGACCTGCTGCTCGCTGCGGGTAGCGGCCCGGTTTATCCGTTCACGGTCGGCAAGACAAAGGGATGACGATGCTCGACGAACAGGACTTGGCGGCGCTGGCACTGACCAGCAGCTTGGTCGACTCGGCGACGACAACTCTTTCCTCGCACGCGTTTTGGGCGCTGTGCCGCGGCAGCGAGCCATCGGCGCTGCACGGTATGACCGCGAGCGAGATCGCCGCGGCGCTATCCGTCCCGGGCGAGTACGCCGAGCGGATTGCCCAGCTGTTCGACCGCGCCGGCGGCCTCGCGATCGCCCTGGAAAAGCTGGACCACGCGGGGATCTGGACGATCACGGGCGTCGGTGAGCACTACCCGGAGCGGCTGCGAACCCGACTCGGCGACTCGGCGCCGGTGGTGCTGCACGGCGTGGGCGACACGTCTTTGCTTGACGCCGACGGCGTCGGAGTGGTCGGCTCCCGGGACGTCTCGGACGGCGGATCACAGGTCGCGCGTGAAATCGCCCAGGGAGCGGTGCGATTGGGGCTACCCGTCGTCTCCGGGGCCGCACGCGGCGTCGACGGTGACGCGATGAACGCCGCATTCGAGGCGGGCGGCCAGGTCGTCGGCGTACTCGCCGATGCCCTGGAGCACGCTGTCACCCGACGCAGCACGAGGCGCGGTGTGGCCGGCGGGCGAATCTGCCTGGTGACGCCGTACCCGCCCAGCGCGCCGTTCTCTGTCGGAAATGCGATGGGGCGCAACAAGATCATCTACGGCCTGTCGCGCTGCACGATTGTGGTTGCCAGCGACCACGAGACGGGCGGCACCTGGGCGGGGGCAACGGAGGCGCTCAAGAATGGGTACGGTCGCGTCGCCTCGTGGATGGGGCCGGGCGGCGGCGCGGGCAACAGCGTCCTCGTCCAACACGGTGCCGTCGAACTGTCCGACGTCAACCGTCTCGGTGAACTACTCGACGAATCTGTTGATCCCCCAGCTGCGAAGGTTGAGCCGCTCGGAGACCAACTGACGTTTGGAAATTGAGGTCGCACACATGGCCGCATCCGAGCGCATTAACTTCGACCACACCGCCTGCTACCGCGACAATGTGCACGAAAACAGCGAGGCGGGTCGCCAGTGGTGCCGCCGAGAAGGGGCCGCTGTCATCCTGATCGAAGACGTGAGAGTCGCTGCGCTACACCTGCGTTTTCGGCGAGGCCGGCAAGCGCCTGCGGCAACGGATCCCGGTGTACGACGCCAAGGCGTTGGGTGGCGCGGGTGAGGGCCACGTAGAGTTCGGCCGCGCCGCGCGGGCCGCTGTCGAGGATCCGTTGCGGGTCCACGACCAGCACGGCGTCGAACTCGAGGCCCTTCGTCTCTGCTGGAACCACAGCGCACGGCACACCCGGTGGCCCGGTCACGACGCTGGTGCCTTCACGGCCGGCTTCGTTCCGGACGAATTCTTCTATGGCAGCAGGCAGTTCGTCTTCATCGACCCGCCGGGACCATGGCTGGACACCGCACGCGCGGACCGACTCCGGTGGCTGGACCGCGGGCGCGAACTCGGCGAGCAGCGCGGCGGCGACGTCCATGATCTCCACGGGGGTGCGGTAGTTCACCGACAGTGGCCGGTAGATCCAACGGCCAGGCACGTAGGGCTCGAGCATCGCGCCCCACGATGTCGCGCCGGCCTCCGACCGGCGTTGGGCGAGATCACCGACGACGGTGAAGGATCGGCCCGGGCAGCGCCGCATCAACACCCGCCAGTCCATCTCGGAGAGTTCTTGGGCTTCGTCGACCACGACGTGCCGGTAGGTCCAATCGCGGTCCGCGGCGGCGCGTTCGGCGAGTTCACGGGTGTCGCGCTCAAGGAAGCGGTCGGCCAGGTCCTCGGCGTAGATCATGTGCTGGGCGCGCAACTGTTCCTCATCCTCCATCGAGTCCTCGCTGGCAATTTCTAGGAGGTTCAGCACGCCCGCGGCGTACTCGGCCTCGTGATTCCGTTCCCGCTCGGCGGTTTGGTCTGCCTGCTTGTCGCGGCCCAGCAGGTCGACAAGTTCGTCGAGCAGCGGCACGTCCGATACCGTCCAGGCCTCGCCGTCGGCGCGGCACAGCGCCTGGTGGGCGCCTGCCGCGTGCAGCCGTTCGGGGGACGCGTAAAGCGATGCCAACAGCGTTTCGGGTGTGAGTATGGGCCAGAGCCGGTCGAGCGCGGCGATGAACTGGTCGTTTTCGGCGAGCTCGTCGAGCAGGTCCGTCCGCAGTTTCTCCCAGGCTGCCCGATCATCGCGGGTCAGCCAGCCCCGGCCAAGCCGGGCGATCGCCCGTTCGGTGAGCACCCACGTGACGATGTCGCTGAAGACCGCGCGGGCCCGGTTGTGCGGCAGGCCGCTGGCGCGCGCTTCCTCCCTGGCCCACTCCGCCGTCTCGGTGTCGATCCGCATCGTGACGTCTGCCAGTTCGATCAATAGCGGTTGTTTGGGCAGTCGCTGCCGATCCGCGACCGCCGCCGCGAGCACGTCCAGGATCTTCAGCGAGCCCTTGAGCCGCGCGGCCAGCGGGGCGTCCTCGGCGGTGACGTGCAAGCCGGGCACCAGATCGCCGGCCGTCATGAACACCACGCTGGACTCGCCCAACGATGGTAGGACGCGGTCGACGTGTCTGAGGAACGCGGAGTTGGGTCCGACCACCAGCACGCCATGGCGTTCGATCCGCTCGCGCTGGGTGTACAGCAAGTACGCGACGCGGTGCAGTGCCACCACCGTCTTACCGGTGCCCGGGCCGCCCTCGATCACCAGCACTCCGGGGTGATCGAGCCGGATGATCTCGTCCTGTTCGGCTTGGATCGTCGCCACGATGTCGCGCATCCCCTCACCGCGCGGTGCGTTGACCGCCGCGAGTAGGGCTGAATCTTCTGAGCCTCCCGGCTCTGCAGCTCCGGGGCGGCCGAACGTCTCGTCGGTGTAATCGACCACGCGTCGATCGCGGGTGTGAAACTGGCGCCGCCGGCGCATGTTCTCCGGGCTGGCGGCGGTAGCGACGTAGAAGGCGCGCGCCGCCGGCGCCCGCCAATCAAGCAGCAACGGTTCATACTCGTTCTCCGCGTCGACCAGTCCGATGCGGCCGATGTAGGAATGTTCGCCCGAAATGGCATCCAACCGCCCGAAACACAGCCCGTAGTCCGCCACGTCCAGCCGCTTCACTTCTTTGGCCACCGCACGCACTTCGGCGTCCCGATCCGCCAGCGTCTCGCCCTCTCGCCCCAGCGCCGCGCGGTACCTCCCTTTGACTCGCGCACGCTCGGCATCGAGCCGCGCGTAAAGCCCATCTACGTAGCGCTGTTCTAACTCCAATTCGTCTTCGTACCCTCGAGTCGACACGTTTGCCTCACTTTCCGTGCTTCGCCGCCACCCGCGTCGCGCCAATTCTGGTGTGGCCGCCGTTTTTGCGCCATGACCCGGGTCTTGCGGCAAGCCCCTCGGTGCGCCATAAGGTTCAGAGCGCAAGGAGTAGAGAGGCTCCTTTTCTCTCTCGTCCGCTATAACCCTGCCAGAACGCGCGACGCGCCGGTTGAGATGGCCCAACAGGAAATGCAGATCCTCGCCATCGCGGACGGCACGGGCGGCGAGGACTTTCATCGCGGCCAGATGCTCGGGCGGCGTGGCCGCGATTTGCAGGTAGGGGTGGTCGAAGACGAGGCTGCCCTGGCCGGGGGTTCGGGAGACGTAGCCGGCAGCTTGGTTTTGAGCCAGGTGGAGACCGGTCGGCGGCGACGAATCGCCACCCGCGCGCCAGCGCTTTGGGATAGCACTATCAGCGAGCATCGAGCGATGGCACGGACGATCACTTTGCGACTGTCCGACGGCGCGTACGAGGCTGTCAAACGCTACGCGGACGCGGATCAGCAGTCGATGAACTCATGGATCGAGGGCCTTCTCGATATTGAGGACATGCGGCGCCGCTGCGCCGCGCACGACCAGTGGATGCTGGCGCCGAGTCGAATTGGTATCCGGAGCGGCGTCGCGGCTCAAACGTTTCCGCGTGAGCCGTTGAGCAGACATCCGCTGTCGAAGACGAGCGGCTAATTACATTGCTGCGGCAGAACATCTTTGGGAACATTCAACAGGAGGAGCTGCCCGAAGCGATCACCTCGCTGTGGAAGCACCGCTATCTGGAGCGCCTCGATCTGGAGCCCTTCAGCAAGGACCGGTGCGTGGGGCTGATCGAGCAGGCGCTCGGCGGGCCCGTGGCAGGGCTGAGCGCGGTTGACCCGCCGCGTTCGGCCGCGATTGTCGGCGGCTACCACCCGTCGTGCAGTAAGCGGACTGAAAATCTCTGTGACTCTTCATTTTTGGGCCACAGCAAGATTCAAACGCCTCGTCGCTGCCTGGGCTCACGCGTGTCGAGGTCGCTCTACGGATTCCCGAATTGGACTTGGCCGGCGGTATCGACAGCGCTCAGGCGTGGATCCGCAACAGGGTGCTTCAGGGCTTCGCGGACAATCCGGCAGGGCAGATTCTCAAACTCGCGAAGCTGCTGGCGCCTGTAGGACCCGGTCTCATGGTGAGTGTCGATGCTGTCGCCGACTGTGCAGTCCGCCCACGCGAGGCCGAGTGGGCCCGCTTCGTCGACGCGTGCAATTTGCTACGGACAGTCCGTACTGAATCGGCCTGAGCAAAGTGCACCGGCAGCTAATGCATCACTGCGCCATGATGTAGTGATGCTAGGATTGGCCGTGCGCACCACCATTGATCTCCCCAACGACCTGCACAAACAGGCGCTGGCGATTGCGCGCGACACCCACCGCACGTTGAGCGAAACTGTCGCCGACCTCATTCGACGCGGCCTGGGAGCCGGCAGCACCGCCGCGATCTCCATAGACCCCAGGACCGGGCTGCCTCTGGTGAGCGTTGGGACAGTCGTGACCTCCGAGGACGTGCGCTCCTTGGAGGATGAGGAGTGACGGCGCTGCTCGACGCGAACGTGCTCATCGCACTGGTCGTCACCGAGCATGTGCATCATGACGCCGCCGCGGAATGGCTATCAGCATCTGACACAGGATTTGCGACGTGCCCGATCACACAAGGAAGTCTTGTTCGATTCCTGGTGCGGACGGGGCAAACCGCGGCAGCTGCCCGGGATGTCATCAGTGCAGTCGAGGGTGCGACCCGCCACGAGTTCTGGCCCGACAGTGTCTCTTTCGCCGATGTTGAGGTCGGTGGTGTGGTTGGTCACCGACAGGTAACAGATGCCTACCTTGCTCAGCTCGCACGAAGCCGCAAAGGGCAATTGGCGACACTCGATAGCGGTCTGGCGCACCTGCACAGCGACATCGCGGTACTCATACCCACGGCAACCTGATGCCCGAAGCGTATCGCGACTTCGGGCGAGGCGGCGGGCATCCGGCGGCGCTTAACCTCGGCGACTGCTACTCCTATGCGCTCGCCGACGTGACCGGCGAACCGTTGCTGTATGGGGGTGATGAAATCGACCACACCGACGTCGGTGCCGCCGATCGGCTCTGAGCCGTCACTCGTGCACCCGCTGCGTGAACCGGCGGCGCATCCGCATCGTGCACTCCTTTGAACTCCATGCGGTACAGGGAGAACTACTCAGCGGCGTTAGCGACGTCCTTCGAAACCAGCGGCGCGTGAGCGGAGCAAATTCTGGCTGAACACCGCGCGCGGAAGACCAACTCGCGCCTCAGGACGTCGTCGACGACACCTCGTGCGCTAGCTTCAGCAACTTGTCGAGTTCCTCGACGAGGTAGCCCGCCATGACGTCGATGTCCGGGACCAGCTCCCGGCAGCTGATCAACCCGAAGTGCATCTGCCCGCTGTTGCTGTTGACGGTGATGTTGAAGCCTTGGCCATCCGTGACCACTGAAACAGGGTAATTGGCAACCACTTTCGCGCCACCCAGGTACAGGTCGACGTTGGGGCCGGGCACGTTCGAGATCACCAGGTTGTACGGCGGGATCCGGCGTGGCAGGCCCATGGCGAACGCGACCCGCGCCGCTCGGGCTACCAGCGCAGGCGGTGCGAAGTCGGTGACGTTGTCGACGAGGCCCTGCGGGATCGCCGCCTGCTGGGCCTTGGCGACCTTGGTCGCTTCGCGCACGGCGTTGAGGCGCGCAACGGGGTCGTCGAGGTGGGTCGGCAGCGAGGCAAACATCGCGGACACTTTGTTGCCCAGCTTCGACTTGCTCGCGTCGTCGCGCACCGAGACGGGAATCATCGCGACCAGCGGCACGTCGGGCAGCGCATCATGATCGATCAGCCAGTGCCGCACCGCGCCAGCCGACATCGCCATCACGACGTCGTTGACGGACGCGCCGAATGCGTTCTTCACGGTCTTCACGTCATCGAGCTCGACACTGCGCATCGCGAATCGGCGGTGCATCGTGACCTCGTCGTTGAACGGCGTCCGCGGGGCAAGCCCTGGGGATGCTTTGATGACGTCGCCGTCTCGGTCGCCGCGACCGAGCAATGCCCCGACATACGGTGAGAGAGCACCTCCGAACAGCGGCAGCGCGCGGCCCATCCCCGCCGCGATTCGGACGGCGCTCACCGGGCGCGTCGCTATCGACGCGGCCGCGCGCGCGAGCAGTGCCGCGTTGCTCGGCGCCGCTTCAGGCTCGAATTCAGCTGCGCGAGACGGCGTTTCGCTTTCGGGCGTCAGGTCAACCAGAACCGTCATCAGCTCTGCCCCCGACACGCCATCGATGGCAGCGTGATGGATCTTGGTGTACACCGCAAGCCGCCCACCCGCCAGCCCCGAGATCAGGTACATCTCCCACAGCGGTCGCCGCCGATCGAGCGGACGCGCGTGCAGCCTGCTGACCTGTTCAGTGAGTTGTGCGTCCGAGCCCGGTGCGGGCAGCGAGATTTCGCGGACGTGGAATTCGATGTCGAAGTTCTTGTCGTCGATCCAATAAGGCTGGTCGAGTCCGAGCGGCACGTACTTCAACCGTTGCCGCAGCAGCGGGATCTGCGGTAGGCGCTGGTTCATCAGTCTGGTCAACGCCGCCAGATCCAACGGTGCCGGCGACTCGCTCGGATCGAGGATCAGCAAGCCGCCGACGTGCCCGGTGGAATTGTGGGTTTCGAGCGTCAAGAAAGCGGCGTCTAGGCCGGAGAGCTGTTTCATCGGTTTTCCTCAGTGGGTGCGGACATGTTCGTGGCGGGGGCACCGAGTTCGTGGCGATCGAGCCAACGCCCGACGGCGCTGATCACCGCGTCCGGGGCTTCCAGCTGCGGCGTGTGCCCGATGTCATGCAGAAACTCGGTGTCCCACCGGGGATTAGCGGCGGCCGCGATGCGCGCCGCGGTGATTGGCACCAGCCGGTCTTTATCGCCGTGAATGAGCAGCACCGGCTGCGCCAGCGATCGCATCGTGTCCTTGAGCCTGCGCGGCCGCAGACCGGACTGCACGACCGACCGTGCCGCCTGCAGGAAGGCGGCATCTTGGGAGGGCATGTGCAGGCGGCGGTATGCGACGAGTTCGGTGGCGGCGTCCATCAGATCGGGGTCGCTGCGGCGTGGGTCGACGAAGCACAGGTTGATGACTCGTTCGACCAGCTCGCGGTCCGTTCGGGATCGTCTGCTGATGTCCATGAAGGCCTCGCCGACTCCGGGAAACACGTACATCAGGAACTGAGCGGCGACCCGGGGGTCGGGAACCTCCGCGGGTCGCGGCAGCGCCGGATCAACCAGCACCACCGCGGCGATCTTTTGTGGATTGGCGGCCGATTCCAGGATGATGATGGCGCCACCCATCGAGTTGCCCATCAAAATGACTGGGCCGCCAACTATTTCATCGATGAAGCGATCGAGTATCTTCGCGTTGGCTCCGAGTCTGGTGCTTCTGCCCGCGGCGGGTGAGAATCCGAATCCCGGCAGATCGATGGCGATAACCCTGTTGCGTTCGGTGAGCGGTGCGGCGACCCTAGCCCAGTTCAGGTGGGAGCCACCCAGTCCGTGCACCAAGACGATGGGCGGAGTCCCGGCCGGCCCGCCGAAGTCCACCCAATGCACCGGTCCGTCGATGTCGCTGACGCGGCCGGCGCCACCCCAGCGCTGGGCGAGTTGCGGTTGCATCATGCAGTCAGTCCTATTCGCTAGTGGCGTTGACGAGGCGTAGCGCCAGTTCGGGGTAAAGCTTGGCCACTGTTTCGGGATCGGCATAGCGCCCGGTCGGGAACCAGCGGCAGACGTCGACACACAGTGACACGACGGCAAGAGTGACACCCTCTGTGTCGGGAACCGCAAAAGATCCGTCGGCGACGCCGGCTTCCACGATCTCGCGCACATGCCGGGTCAGTTTGCGACGCAGCCCGAGGATCACTCGGTAATGCTCTGGGGAAAGGGCTGTCAGCTCGTACTCGACCACCTTGGAGCGGCCGTGATAAGCCGCCTGCGTGCGGGCGAATTCGGCAACCACCGCGCGTAGCCGATTGGCGGGCTTTTCGCCGACGGGGTCGGCGGCTTTGAGCCATTCAACGGTCTTTTGATGACCCTCGTAGGCAATGACGAACAGCAGCTCTTCCTTGGATTTGTAGTGCGGATACATCGCGGCCGCGCTCAGACCGAGGCGTGCCGCGATGTCACGGGTGGTCGTGCCCCCATAACCGTGCTCGGCGAACGCCTCGATGGCGGCGGCCCGGATCCGCGCGGCGGCCTTGGAACTACTGACGACGCTCGCCGTTGTCATGCTCATGGGGTCCTCGGCATGCTGCGACTATAAGCGAACGCTTATTTATAAGCAATCGCTTAGCTTGTCCTGACCGCCACGAGCAGACGCAGAATCGCACCCGCAAGAGTCGCGCAGCGCGATTCTGCTGGGGGCACCTCCCGCTTGCGGGGGACTGCTCGTGGCGGCGGTCTCGCCCCGGCCGCGTTCGAACATCACCAGCCCGGCGCTACCGCGCGCTGTTCGCTTCCGGCGCTTCGGTGAGGATGCTCGCGAGGGTTTGCCAGCGCTTGTGTCGGTGATGAAACATGACGCGGACGAAAAGGCCTGTACCCCAACCGAGTAACCCGTCGTCCACCTCGATCTCGTCGGTGTATGAACAACTGTGTTCGCCGGTCGGGACAAACGTCAAGCGATGGTTCCACGTGCGCACGGGCCCGCCGTATTCGTTCGTGTAGATCTCCAACGGATCCAGGCGTACAAGTTTGATGTGATGGCGCCACGCCGGAATTACGCCAAGCCACCAGAGTCGCCCCGCCGCCTCCAGGCCAGGCTCGATCTTCTGGGGAATCTGCAGGCTCCGCGAAAATTTCACATACGGGGCCAGCACATACCGCATTAGCTCGGTCTTCGCCGCGAGCTCTCGTGCTTGCGCGGCGGGTATCGGAAGCTCCGTAGTTAGGGTTACCTTACTCATGCATGAAGTGTGTGCACAGACGGCTCGACTCCACAAGGCCCTGGATCTGGCCTGGCCCCGAACGCACGCGCGATATGCGAACGAAAATCCGATCAAGGAACCGGCGGAAATACGACGTCCCAGCGGCGAGGTGCCAGCCAAACAACAGCCGCGCGCCGCCGCGAGCAGTCCCCCGCAAGCGGGAGGTGCCCCCAGCAAAATCGCACCCACACGGGCCGCGCGTTGCGATTTTGCGTCTGCTATGCGCCCGCACACCGCTATTTAGGCGCCGCAACGACGCCCCACACGTTGACGTCCCGCCAGATAGCGATGCCGCCGACCCTTTCCGGCTCCCGGCCGAAGAGGTCGGTGAAAAACGCGAGCATCGGGGCGAGCGACTGCATCGGCCCGACGATCACGTGGCGCACCCCCGCGTCTCGGAGGTTCGCGGTGACCTGCGCGCGAACCTCTCCCCGCGCCACGACCGAGGCATTGTCGTCCTGGATCGACAGCATGATCTTGGACAGCCGCGTTGGCGGCGCGCCCGAAAGCGTCCGGCCGTCCGGCTGGGGCATGTATGCGTAGGCCTCGGGCATCCGAAGCCCGTAGTCGGCCACCGCCGCCCACACCATCGGCGCGGCGTGGCTTGCGTTGGCGAAATACGGTGCGACGAGCACGGTTTCGTCAGGTCCGATGTTGTGGCTCGCCCACGTACGGAAGAAGGCCGGTGTGTAGACCGATTGCCGTTCCAGCGGCGCGGGGAGAATGAGGACCAGCGCCGCGGTCACTGCGAGCAGCCACGTCGCCGCAGGTCGCGGGGCGAGCCGAGTTGCCCGCGCGATGACGATCGCGACGATCACGGCGACCGCAAGCCAAACAAAGAGCGTAAAGCGATCCGGCAGAACATGTTTGAGCAGAGGCAGCCTTCCAAAGGGCAGCCACGGCAGCGGGACATGCAGAGCCTCCTTGCCGATGTGCAGCCATGGCCCGAGCGAGAGCACGAGAAGTAGCGCCCCGGTAACGCTCGCGACGCGCACCCGGAGGTCGTTCCACTGGCGAACGGCCACGACGACAAGCAGGACGAGGAGCGGCAGGCCCAGGTAGCCCGTCGCCTCGTGATAGAGGCCGCTGAACTCGTTTGACACCCGGGTGGCCGCGTGCGGGGCGACAAGCTGGTAAGACGTGGGAAGGACGATGTTCAGCAGGTCGATCGAGAAAGTCTGGGGATGCTGGACCTGCTCGCTGATCCGCTGCGGCCCCAGAAACTGGGCGAACAGCGGCCCGGCCGCGAGCAGGAGAAACGTCATCGTGGCGACCGCGACCGCGGGGACGAGCCGGGCCGCTCCGTCACGCCACCGCGCCCGGACCCGCCCATCGCGGCGCGCGAGGGCCATGACACAGACCAGCACTCCGGCCGCCACGACGCTCGTCGCAAGCATCTCCTCACTGATTAGGAGCTGCGCGGCACTAAGGACTCCGAGCGCCACCCCCGCCTGCCACCGCGGTCGACGCCGGGTCACCAGGAGCTCGTCGATGACGAGCAAAAACAGCGGCGGGACCCAGGCCGTGGCGAGATTCAAATGCAGCGCCGCGTGGGAGGCAACGTAGGGCGAGAAGGCGTAGACCGCACCACCAACCATCGGGCCAAGACCGTCGCGGGTCCAGCGGCGGATCGCCAGCCACGCGGTGAATCCGCTGAGCGCGACGCCGAAGACCAGCAGGACGTTGAATCCGAAGATCGGGCCGCCCATCTTCGCCGGGAGCCAGCCGAGGAGCCCAAGAAGCGTCATCGGGGTGTTCCACATGAGGTTCACGCCGTCGGGCGCACCGATCTGCGTCGTGAAGAACGGATTGAGCCCATTGCCGAGCGCGTGCGGCGTCCAGCCGAGGTACCAGATCGCCTGCTCCTGATCGCAGCAGCTCCCGGCCCAGCCGGACGTCGGGTCGCGCCAGGCGCCGATCGTGAGGACGACAGCCCCGAGGAGGTAGACGAGGAACGCCGTGAGCGCCCCGCGGCACCCGCTAGTCCACCGCCGGGAGCGGGCGAGCGCCGGGCTCCCGCCCGCGCGGTCGACGTCGACCTCGACCCCGACCGGCCGTGCTGGCACGAACCCTCCTTCGCGAGAGCACAACGCGCCCATCGTGCCGATGGTCTTTGTCGGCGGGGAATTCCGGGCGCGGCGGCTTTTCTCGATTTTGACAGTGATCGATTCTCACACCGACGACGGCTGACGTGAGTACGTTTCCATCGGTGGAACCGGGGGATTTCGGGACCTCAGATACGAGCCGAACGCCGCCGACGGGATCCTGTCAGTCGCCTTCGTCGCCTTTGTGTTTCTTGCCCGGATGGCCAACTGGTGGCGGCGGCGCTGGCGGCTGCTCGGTGCTGCTGGGTGTCGTGGCGTAGGTGGTCGTCGGTGGCGGCGACGGCGTGGTTGTGGTGGTGGCCGGCTTTGGCGGCGACGCCCCGAACGGCAGGTCAACCGCAAACAAGGTGAACGCGAGAATCAACAGGGCAATGATCGCCGCCACCCACAGTTTGCGCCGGCGATTCTCCAGCTCTAGTCGCGCGCTTACGGACGTGTAGACCCGGATGGGCCGGCGGACGGGCGGAACCGGGGGGACGGGGGCGGCCGGGCGCACCGGAATTGGCGCGGGGTAGGTGCCGGCCAGTGCGGCTCGCATCGCGGTGGCCTGGTCAAACCGGTGCGCTGAGTCGCGCGCCATCGCGCGCTCGATGGCCGCGACCAGACCGAGTGGCACATCGGGGCGCAGCGCGGCAAGCGGCGGCGGTGTCTCGTGCAGGATCGCGTGGGCCAGCGCACCGAGTTCCTCCTGCGGGAACGGCCGCCGCCCGGTGAGTGCCTCGTAGCCCACAGCGCCGACGGCGTACAGGTCGTCGGTCACGGTGGCCGGCTTGGCAGCCAGCCGCTCGGGGCTCAGATAGGGCATGCTGCCGATGACCTCGCCGGTCCTGGTGTACGCGGCGCCCGATGTTTTGGCGATGCCGAAATCGGCGAGCTTGGCTTCACCCGAGGCGCTGAACAGTATGTTGCCCGGCTTGACGTCGCGGTGCAGAATGCCGGCGTGGTGCGCCTCGGCCAGAGCGTCCAGAACGCCGTCGAGGACAGCCCGCACGAATGCCGGTGCCAGCGGCCCGCGAGCGATGTGGTTGGCCAGCGTCACTCCGGGCAGGCGCTCCATCACGATGAATGGCACCCCGTCGTACTCGCCGACGTCGTACACAACCACGACGTGCCGACCCGTTAGCTGCGCGGCCGCACGCGCCTCCGCTTCAAACCGCGGGCGGCTATCGAGTCGGGCATCGAGGCCGGCATAGAGCAGCTTGATCGCGACGGGGCGACTCAGCCTCAAATCCCACCCATCTCGCACCTCGGCCATCCCACCGCGCCCGAGGACGCCGCGCACTTCGTAGCGACCGTCGCCGAGGACCCCGACCGGCGCGATCAGCACTCCGTTAGCGCCCTGGCCGGGGTGGTGCTGAGGCTGTTGCTGCTGCGTTTCGATCCCGCCTATTGGAAAGCCGACAATCTGTTGGGCGCCGACGCCGATCACGACAAGCCCGGCGAATCGCAGTCGCCTGCGTTGCCGGGTATCCAAACATTCCTAAACCGAAACGTGGGTCCCGTTAGACGGCGGTGGCGAATTCGAGCACGGGTTCCGAGGAATCGACGTGACCATTGCTGATGATCCTGAGCCGCTCGGGACGCACCTCGTAGCGGGTGCCGTCGGCAGGATTGGTGACATCGAATCCGCCCGCGGAGCGGACGGCGTTGGCGAGTTCGATGTTGGCGCCGTCACGTATCCGCTCGCCGCGGTAATAGAAACTTTCGGGCGCGGTCTGGCAAACCACCGCGAGCGACTTGGCAGTTCGCACCACTGCCGCCGGAGGATTTCCGGCGTCGCAGCGGGCCGGATGTCCGACGAACCCCAGCCCGTCGGCGCCCTGCACGGGACGTGAGAGCGACGGCGTCTTCGTGGCCGGCGCCGTCGATTCCGTCGTGATCGACGGTGCCGCTGTTCCAGACGAGGGACGCGTGCGACTGGTGCCGAGGGCGGATATCCCCGCCAGTATCGCCGCCACAAACAACACCACGACCGCCGCACCAGTCAAGACCAGCGGTACCCGACTTCGAGCCGGCCTCGCCGCTGTCAATGCGGGTGGCGGATAGGGGCTGTAACCGGTGTCGTCCGGGTTCGGGTAGCTCGACGAGAACGGCCGCGTGCTGGTCGGCGGGCTCGGAGTTGGGCTTGGGGTTGGGGTTGGGGTTGGGCTTGGGCTTGGGCGAACCGCGGCTGGAGCCGGCGCCTCCGCCCCTGGCGACGCGGCCGCGGTGGCCGCGCTGGCCAGTTCACCGGCGGACCAGAACCTCGCCCCGGGTTGTTTGGCCATACCCACGGCGATGACGTCATCGAAGTCGCGGCGGATTCCCCGGCGCATGATGCTCGGCCGGGGCGGCGGCGAGTACATGTGTGCGCTCATCAGCGCTTGCGGTTCCGCCGACTCGAACGGCGGTTCACCGGTGAGACACTCGTACAGCACGCAGGCCAGCGAGTAGACGTCGGCCTGGGGCCCAACGCCTCCGCCGCTGAACTCTTCGGGTGCCCGGTAGGCGTAAGACCCCCCGGCGTGAGCGACGCCGAAGTCGACAAGGTACGCGAAATCGCGGGGAGTGAGCAGTACGTTTCCCGGCTTGACGTCGCGGTGCACCAGCCCGTCGGCGTGCGCGGCATCCAGCGCGGCCGCCACCTGCGCCGTGATCGATGCCGCCCGCGCCGGTTCGAGCGCGCCCTGCGTGCGCAACAGATCTTTCAGGCTGCCGCCGCTGACCAGGCGCATGTCGACAAAGAGCACACCATCGATCTCGCCGAAGTCGTGCACGGGGACGACATGCGGGTCCCGCAATCGTGCTGCCATCTGGGACTCTCGCCCAAGGCGTTCCCGGAAGCCCGGCTCCGCGGCCAGCTTCTTGCGCAACACCTTGACCGCGACCGTTCGACCCTTGGTCGTGTCGTAGGCCCGGTAGACCTCGCCCGTCCCGCCCGCGCCGATCAGTGATCGCAGCTCGTAGGGCCCGAACCGGGTACCGACGCGGGAGCCGCGGTCCTTCGTGAACATGTGAGCGATCCTTTCGCTACGTTCAGCAGCTCCAAAAACAATCCGGAACGATCCGGCCCGACGAGCGGGCGACACCAGGGTTCCCGAATCGGGCTTTCACCTAACGCGGCGGTGAGGCTTGCTGGGTGTAACTGTGCTGGCCGCGCTTTAGCTGCGCTGAGTCGCGCACCGCCAAGACCGGCCAGGGGTCGCGCACACCCTTGAGCGTGTGGCTGCCGCGGTCGTCGAATGCGATCCTCGATCCCAGGACCAGCGGCGGGACCACGCCCGACACGAGCACTTCGCCGGGCCCCGCGAGCGCCATGATGCGCGCCGCAATATGGACCGCGATCCCACGCACATCGCGGTCGGCCATCTCCACCTCGCCGGTGTGCAGGCCGGCGCGGATGTTCAGTCCGAGGTCTTGCACCGCGTCTCGGATCGCGCATGCGCAGTGGATCGCCCGCGCCGGCCCGTCGAAGGTCGCGAGCGTACCGTCGCCGGTGAACTTGACGACCTCGCCCCGCGCACTGGCCACATATTTCTCCACGACCTCGTTGTGCGCGTCGAGGGCGGCCGTCCAGGCCTGATCGCCGAGGGCCTGGGCACGTTCGGTCGATCCGACGATGTCGGTGAACAGCACGGTCGAGAGCACGCGGTTGGTCGGCGCGGCGGCGCGTGCACCGGTGACGAACGATTCAATCTCGTCGAGCACTCGGTCGGAGTCGCCGGCAAACCATACGTTGTCGTCCCCGTCGAACTCCACCAATTGTGCGTTCGGAATGCGTTCGGCGAGATAACGGGCGTGGCCGCCGACCACATGGCGATCACCGCGGCGGTGCAGCAGCAGGGTCGGCGCCTGGATGCTGTCGAGCGCGGGCCGGACGTCGGTGCGCAGGTAGAGGTCAAAGATGGCCTTGAAGTACCCGGGGCCGCCGGCCAGGCGCTCGCCGCGAGCCCACCATCGCCGCTTCCCGGCATCGCCTGCCCAGCTCGGGGCCAATTCATCCACGACAGCACCGGTCCCGACGGTGTCTCCGAAGACGTCGACATACCGGGTGAAGGTGGGCTCGGGCATCCCGCACGGATAATCGGCGGCTCGGAGAAAGCGCGCGAACGGGCTCCAAAGCACCAGCGAATGCACACGTTGGGGATGGCTGGCGGCCAGGAGCATCGCGGGAAGCGCCGACTCCGCCATCGCGAAGACTGACGCACTCTGGCTCCCGGCGGCGTCGAGGACCGCGACGAGCCCGTCTGTCCAGGCCTGCATCGCCGGGAGATTCTGAATCGGCACCGCATCCGAACTGCCCATCCCCAGCAGATCGGTCATGATCAGATGGCTGAACGACGCCAGCCGACGGAGGTGGCGGGCGACAGTGGGCTCGTCCCACAACAAGTCGATCGGGAACGTCGCGGTAGGGACGAAGAGGAGATCCGGCCCGCTTTCGGCGACGATCTGATACGCGAGATGCGTGTCGCCGTCTCGCGCGTAGACGGTTTGGGGGACGGCCGCCATGTACCGAGCATGCCACTCGGCCGTAGTTCGCATAGCGCCGAAACGCGTCAACGACAATCGGTGCTACAGTTCGTAGCACACTTGTGCTACGCTCTCCCCATGGCAACACCGGTTAGTCAACGGGAACTGCGAAACGATAGCGGCGTGATCATGCGCCGCGTGCAACAGGGCGAGAGCTTTACAGTTACCCGAAACGGTGTCCCTGTCGCAGACCTCGTGCCACACAGCAAGGCCGGACCCGATCGACTGCCGCGCTTTATTCCGGTAGCGCAAATCGCTGCAGGCACAAGAGAACTTCCCGGTTGGGACACCGCGCGGTTCACTCGTGAGCTCGACGAGCTCGACATCGCCGTCGACGACAGCGACGCCGATCACTGGCGCTCCGGCACATGACTCAGCTGCACGAGCGGGCCCTACTCGACACATCCGTCGTAATTGACTACCCGGCTAGTGCCGTTGCCGCGCAAGCATCCACGGCGGCGGTCAGCACCATAACGCTTGCCGAGCTTGCGTACGGCTTGCATACCGCCGATCCAGTCCTCAACGCTGCCCGCGAGCAGCGCTATCACTGGATCACCACCACCTTCGATCCGATTCCGTTCGATACACGCGCCGCGCGGATCTACGGCGCGCTTTGCGCCAGCGTTCGAGCCGTTGGCCGAGACCCCAAGCCGCGACGTTTCGATCTCCTGATTGCGTCGGTCGCCGTCTCGCAGCAGATCCCGCTAATCACCCGAAATGAAGCTGATTTCACGGGTATTCACGGCAGCTTGACCGTTGTCGCCGTCCGGTGAGGCACTACTCACGCAGTGCGTGGGAGTCACCGCCACCGACCGCCGCGTTGCGTCGGCCTTCACACAGTAGCTTCCGCTAAATACGAAGCGACACTTCGTCATTAGGGTTCCACGGGTCGCTCCATACCTCGAGCGTCAGCTCGCGTTAACCACGCCGCGGGCACGAAATGGCCACGCCAATTGACGCAGATAGCCGGCGGGCTCGGTGTCGTCGACGCCGTATTGCGCGGGCCAGCGGTTGCCCGGCAGATACAGCGTCCCGAAAAGCGCATCCAGAGCTGGGAACTCACCCGCGTAGTTGCTGTTGTAGGCCTGCGGTTCACGGGCGTGATGCCAGTGATGGAACTGCGGGGTGCCGATCACCCAGCGCAGCACGCCGAAGTTCATCCGCACGTTGGCGTGGATGAATATGGCCTGCAGCGTGATCACGATGATGAACGCGCCCAGGCTGGCCCGGCCGAACCCCAGCGCGTAGAGCGGCAAGACCGCGACGGACCGAATGAACGTCTCGTCAAGGGGGTGCAGGTGATTGGCTGCCAGCCAGTCCATTTCGCGGATGCTGTGGTGCACCCGGTGGAACCGCCACAGTAGCGGCACCTCATGAGCCGCGCGGTGTCCCGCATAAGCGCCTATCGTCGCGATCGCCAATCCGGCCGCGATCTGCATCCCGCTCGGACTCGCCGCGACCGCGTTGCGCAGCGGTGCGGGCACGAACGCCCGCAACACTCCGCCGACCGTGACCACCGAAACGAGCAGCCCGATCCGCAACGCGGTGCCGTTGACCAGATAGTGCACCACGTCGGTGCGCCAGCCCCGCCGCAGCACTCGTCGCGGATGCAGCGCGAACAACCGCTCCAGGGGAATGAAGATGACGGCCAAAATCGCCAACCCGAAAATGATCTGGCTGCGTACGCTCAGCGCGGCCAGTATCACCAACGCCGTGAGTACCACCAATACGACGCTGCCGAACCCGACGTGTGAAGCGCGCCGGATCTCGATGGTCTGCGGCGCCACAACATCGGTTGCCACCTCACCGGTCGCCGCCACCGCAGGCACGGTGGCGCCGGCGCGACGAGGTTTGGAAAGGCGACCCCATCCGGCCAACACCGCGCACGCCAGCCCGAACCCTAGCAATCCCGCGACGAGGTTCTGGGTTGCCATCGCGATGGAGACGATCAATATCCCCGCTTGGACCGCCAATCCGGATACGTTCAGTGACTGCCGCCCGCGCAACAATCGGCCGGCCTGCCATCCCACGATCACCAGCGCTGAAAGGATTAACAACACCGGCAGCCCCGCGCCGTGACCCGGATGCGCACGCGCAAAACGCGCGGTCACCCCCGCGGCCTTCAAGAGCACCAGTAACTCCGCTGCGTGCAGCACCACCATTCCCGCCACCACTACCGGCCGATCGACCCGTGAGTGCTGTTGTGGCGGTGCTACTCCAACCATCGGGTGCACGAGGCATAGCATGCTCCGCGCACCTGAGAACCGACTGAGATTTTTGGCGCAAATGGCGGCGATAAAGTGGACGGCTGTGAGCGACATGACGGCGCGGTTTACAGAAATCGTCGGGAGCAACAATTTATTGACGGGCGACGCAATCCCCGAAGACTATTCGCACGACGAGGAGTTGACACAACCCCCGCAGACGCCGGCGTACGTCGCCAAGCCGGCCACCGCCGAAGAGGTTGCACAGCTGCTGATCGCAGCCTCGGAACTTGGCGTCCCGGTCACGGCCCGTGGGTCTGGGAGCGGCCTGTCGGGGGCGGCGCGACCAATCGAGGGTGGCCTGCTGATCTCCTTCGAGCGAATGAACGCGGTCCTGGAGATCGATACCACCAACCAGGTCGCCGTGGTCCAGCCCGGGATCACTCTGACCGAGCTGGACGCCGCAACCGCCGGCACCGGACTGCGGTACATGGTTCAGCCGGGCGAGCTGTCCTCCAGCGTCGGCGGGAACGTCGGAACGAACGCCGGCGGAATGCGCGCGGTCAAGTACGGGATAGCCCGTCATAACGTGGTGGGGTTGCAGGCGGTGCTGCCGACCGGCGAAATCATCCGGACCGGCGGCAAGATCGCCAAGGTGTCCACCGGATACGACCTGACCCAGCTGATCGTCGGCTCCGAAGGCACCCTGGCCTTGGCCACCGAGGTGATCGTCAAGTTGCATCCGCGGCTGGACCACAGCGCCACGGTGCTGGCTCCGTTCGCCGACTTCGACCAAGTGATGGAGGCAGTGCCCAAGGTCCTGGCCACCGGGCTCACGCCCTACATCCTCGAGTACATCGACAACATGACGATGGCCGCCCTCATTCACACCCAGAACCTGGAGCTCGGTATTCCGGACAAGATCCGCGACAGCTGCCAGGCGTATCTTGTTGTGGCGCTTGAGAACCGCACTGCGGAGCGGCTGGCGGAGGACGTCGAGGCGACCGGTGAGCTGCTCGCCGACCTGGGCGCGGTCGACGCCTACGTGCTCGAAGGAGGCTCGGCGCGCAAGCTGATCGAGGCGCGCGAAAAAGCATTTTGGACGCTCAAGGCGGTCGGCGCGGACGACATCATCGATACCGTCGTGCCGCGCGGCGCGATGCCGAAGTTCCTTGCCGCCGTGCGTGGTCTGGCCGCCGCCGCCGGCGGTGGCGCGGCCGGCTGCGGGCACGCCGGCGACGGCAACGTGCACCTGGCCATCGTTTGCAAGGACCCGGCGAAAAAGAAAAAGCTAATGACCGACATCTTCGCGCTGGCAATGGAATTGGGTGGCGCGATCTCCGGCGAACATGGCCTTGGCCGCGCCAAAACCCCCTACTTTCTCCACCTCGAAGACCCCGCCAAGATCGAGCTCATGCGCCGAATCAAGAAGGGCTTCGACCCGGCGGGCATCCTCAACCCCGGCGTTCTGTTCGACGGAGACTAAGCACCACGCGCGGTGATCCCCTGCGTCACAGGATGTTCGGGGCATGCCGGTCTGCCCGCCTCCGAGCGACAAACCTGAGGACTCTTGGCGAGCCACCCCAAATTGTCGCTCGGAGGCGGGCAAACGACCACACCCCGGCCCCCGCCGCACCGGCCGTTCATGACTTGGCACGCACGCCCGCGGCACGGTAAACGAAGTTCGGCGTGACCGGAAAGCGGAGCGCCGTGGTGGGCAGCTTTTCCAGCACCTCCTCGGGGAGTTTCTTCTTGTAGTTCAGCTTCATCGAGCCGCTGAAGGCGTGGTCCACGCCGTGTAAGTCGATGTCGATCACCAGGCCCTTTTCGGTGATGCTCGCCCGCGCGGGCCCGTGGTCGATATCCCAGTGACAGTCGATGGACCGCAGATTGCTGTCCCCGCGCGTGGGGAAGGTGGCGACGATCCGCGCGGCACCGAAGCCGAACCCGCCCAGGTAGCGCGAGACGCCCGCCGATGAATAGACGCCAGGGACATGGCCGCTGAAGTGCCTGCTCACACCGACCTTGTCGGCAATGAATAGGACGCCTTCGGCCTCGAGTTGCTCGCGCAGCTCAGCGGGAAGTTTGCCCATTTGGGGACAAATTGGTGAGCAACCCGAACACAGCCAGACCGTAGCCCAACCTGAACGCGGCCGCATTACCGCACCGTCACCGTCGCGAAGAATGTGCACACCGGCATGGGATCGCTGCCGACGATGCTGACGGAGTCGCCGACGATCGCCGTCGTCCGCACCCCAGGTCGGCGTTTCCGGGCACGCATGTCCCGGTGGTCCGGTAGCTTCTGTGCATGTTTGGCATCATCCGGCCCTGCCGGCATCGACTCGGCGGCGAGCTTGCAGAAGCGTGGAGAGCGCAGTTGTGCGGACTGTGCCTGGCGCTGCGCGACGACTACGGACAGACCGCGCGGATCGCCACCAACTACGACGGGTTGGTAGTTTCTTTGCTGGTCGAGGCGCAGTCGCCCGCGCAGCCCTCGCGTCGGACGGCCGGGCCGTGTCCGTTGCGCGGGATGCGGCGCGCGGACGTGGCCACGGGTGACTGCGTGCGATTGGCCGCCGTGGTGTCGTTGGCGCTGGCCGCGGCGCGGGTACGTGATCACGTCGACGACCGCGACGGTCTGGTCGGCACGCGCGGGGTGCGGCCGGCGGCGCGCCGAATCGCCGAGCGATGGGTGCGGCAAGGCACCGACGCCGGTAACACCCTGGGCTTCGATACCGGCGTGCTGGTAGCCGCGATGGACCGGCAGGCCGACCTCGAGGCCACGGCCGGTCCGGGCAGCTCGTTGCTGACGGTGACCGAGCCCACCGAGACGGCCGTGGCCGCGGCGTTCGGGCACACCGCCCTGTTAGCCGGTCGCCCGGCCAACGAGGCGCCGCTGCGCGAGGTCGGGCAGCTGTTCGGGCGGGTGGCACACCTGCTCGACGCGGTCGAGGATCTCCCCGATGACGTTGCGCGCGGCAAATGGAATCCGTTGGCCGCCACTGGAACTCCGATCGAAGAGGTCCGCGCGCTGTGCGGTGACGCGGTCCTGGGCATCGAGCTGGCTTTGGCCGACGTGGAATTCACCGACGGACGCCTGGTCCGCCGGTTGCTGACCCGCGAGGTGCACCGAGCCGTCTCCCGCACCTTCACCGGAGCCGGATACACCGCGCGCAGCGGAACCCCGCACGGCCAGCAGGAACCCATCAACTTCGGGCCCGGCGCCGGCGATCCCAACTTCCCGGGCCCCGGGGGCGACGGTCAAGATGCCAACCCCGGGGCCCGCCGACGCCGGAGCGACCGCTGGTACGACTGCATCTGCTGCTGCGACGGTTGCGAGTGCTGCTGCGACTTGGACAGTTGCTGCTGCGAGGAGTGCGGCAGTTGCTGCGACTGCTCATAGCACCGCGAAGGCGGGCAAGACATAGGGAGCGCTGCCGAGCGCGGCCGTGACCCGTGCGGCAGGATGGGCTGGTGTTTGGCCTCGTCGTCATCGTCGCGCTCGTCAGCACCGTCATCCTGGGGACGGTCCTGGGCCGGCGCTATCGGGTGGGCCCGCCCGTGCTGCTCATCCTGCTCGGTTCCCTGCTGGGTTTGATCCCGACGTTCGGCCATATACACATCAACGGGGAGATCGTGCTGCTGCTGTTCTTGCCGGCGATCCTCTACTGGGAGAGCTTGAACACGAGCTTTCGCGAGATCCGCAAGAACCTGCGCGTCATCATCTTGTTCAGCATCGGCTTGGTGATCGCCACCGCGGTGGCGATCTCGTGGACGGCGCGCGCGCTCGGCATGGAGTCACACGCGGCCGCGGTACTCGGTGCCGTGCTCTCCCCCACCGACGCTGCCGCCGTGGCCGGCCTGGCGAAAAAGCTGCCCCGCCGGGCCCTGACCGTACTGCGCGCCGAGAGCATCATCAACGACGGAACCGCGCTGGTCCTCTACGCCGTGACCGTCCACGTCGCGATCGGCGGCGCCGAGATCGGCCCGCCCGACCTGGTGGTCCGGTTCGTCGTCTCCTACCTCGGCGGTATCGCCGCAGGGCTGCTGGTCGGCGGCGCGGTGACCCTGCTGCGCAAGGGAATCGACGCGCCGCTGGAAGAGGGTGCGTTAAGCCTGCTGACGCCGTTCGCGGCGTTCCTGCTGGCTCAAAGTCTGGGCTGCAGCGGTGTGGTCGCGGTGATGGTGTCGGCTCTCATCCTCGCCTACTACGGGCCGGTCGTGATCAGGGCTCCGTCCCGGCTGCAGTCCTTCGGATTCTGGGACATCTCGACATTCCTGATCAACGGCTCGCTGTGGGTGTTTGTCGGAGTCCAGATCCCCGAGGCGTTGCAAGGCATTTACCACGTCGACGGTGGACTTCGCCGTGCCGTGTTCTTGGCCTTGGCCGTCACCGGCGTCGTCATCGTGACCCGGGTTGCCTGGGTGGAAGTCACCACCGTGATGGGTCGGGTTCTGGATCGTAGCCTGCGGCGGCCCAACCGAGCGGTCGGCTTTCGCCAGCGCTGCGTCACCAGCTGGGCGGGGTTCCGCGGCGCAGTGTCACTTGCCGCGGCCCTGGCCGTCCCGGAGCACTACACCCTCAGGGGCACTCTCACTCCGTTCCCGGACCGCAGCCTGCTCATCTTCGTGGTGGTCGTGGTCATTCTGGTGACCGTCATAGTCCAAGGGACCACGCTGCCCGCCGTTGTCCGCTGGGCCAAAATGCCCGACGATGTCGCCCACGCCGAGGAATTGCAGCTGGCGCGCTGCCGCGCCGCCGAAGCCGCCCTCGAGGCCTTGCCGACGGTCGCCGACGAACTCGGCCTGAGTCCGGTTCTGCAGAAACGTCTGCAAAAGGAATACGAGGAACACGCCGCTCTGGTCACGGCCAACAGCGGTGACGACTCGGGGATACCCAATCTGGCCGAGAAGATCGAACTGGTTCGGCAGGTGCGGCTTGGCGTGATCGACCACCAACGCCGGGCGGTCACCGCACTTCGAAACCAAAACCTCATCGACGACATCGTGCTGCGCGAGCTGCAGGCGACGCTGGACCTAGCGGAAGTGCAACTTCTCAGCGAAGCTGGGTAACTTCCGGCCGGCGAGCTGGTATCGGCAGGCTGGCCAATGGCCTTGTTGGACAAGTGGTTTCCGACGTTGGACACGCGTGGTCGCGGCCATGCCGCTGAATTTCTCAGGCCTGGCTGACAATCCGAGGTACGCGATGCCCGCGTTCTCGGGGTGGGTAGCGCTCAAGTCACTGGTCGGCTTGCAGCCGGCCCCGGAATCCGTTGCGCTCAACGTCTCGTCACCGAAGCGCGAATACGGCTGCCGCAAGGTGACCGGAATTCACGGATTGTTCAGACAGGAGTCAGCCCCACATCGTTGACTGCACACAAGTCTCGCGTCTTCTCACGGTATGCGTGTTGTCCAGGTCGCCAACTTCTACGGCCCTCGCTCCGGCGGCCTTCGCACCGCGGTGGACCGGCTCGGCGCAGAATACTGCGCCACCGGCCACGAAGTGTTCTTGGTCGTTCCGGGTTCGGGTACCGATCGCACCCGGTTGAGCACTGGTGTAATACGAATCACCTTACCCGCCAGGCTGATTCCTTTCACCGGCGGCTACCGAGCGGTGATGCCGGGACCCGTGAAGGCGCTGCTGGAAGCGCTGCGACCCGACGCGTTGGAGGTCTCCGACCGGCTCACCTTGAGGTCTTTGGGCCGATGGGGCCGCGAATACGGCGCCACGACGGTGATGATCTCGCACGAGCGACTGGACCGCCTTGCCGGCCAAATACTTCCACGCCGCACTGCGCGCAGCCTCGCCGACTTCGCGAACGGCCGCACCGCCGCCGACTACGACACCGTGGTGTGCACAACCGGGTTCGCGCGCGAAGAATTCGACCGCATCGGCGCAACGAACGTCGTCACCGTCCCGCTGGGCGTGGATCTGCAGACCTTCCATCCGCGCCGCCACTCTGCCCTGGTGCGACAGCAATGGGCCACACCAAAGCAGGTGCTGCTGGTGCACTGCGGCCGGCTTTCGGTGGAAAAGCGCGCCGACCGCAGCATCGACGCACTCGCGGCGTTGTGTGATTCCGGCATCGACGCCCGATTGGTGGTCGTGGGCGAGGGCCCACTGCGGACCAAGCTGCAACGACAGGCCGCCGGGCTGCCGATCGACTTCACCGGGTTCATCTCCAACCGGCATACCGTCGCTGGGCTGCTGGCCTCGGCGGATGTGACGCTGGCACCGGGGCCGCACGAAACGTTCGGCCTGGCCGCGCTGGAATCGCTGGCCTGCGGGACACCGGCCGTGGTGTCACGCACGTCGGCGCTGACCGAGATCATCACCCCGGACAGCGGCGCTTCTGCCGACAATCACCCGGAGGCCATCGCGAGGGCGGTCAGCATGGTCATCCGCCGCCCCGAGTTTGACCGCCGCAGCTGCGCGCGGCGCCGCGCTGAGATATTCACCTGGCAGCGGGCGGCCGAGGGCATGCTGGCCACCTTGGGCGCCGAGACCGACTCGCACCCCAGCTCACTCACCGGCTAGAAGTCGCTCGCCGCCCAAGTTCCCGGTGGAACCGCATGAAAGCCCGTCGCGTCACGGATTTGACCCGCCCGCGGCGACCACGAGGTCGAGCGCGCTCAACAGGCCCGGATTCGCCGCACAGACCGCCGGGATCGCATTCACCACTCGGGCCGCCGTGGCGGTCGAACCGGGCAAATCCCCGCCATTGAGCGCAAAATCAACCTGAACCGGCGGATCACCATCGACCGTGATTCGGGTGAGCCGCCGGGTGGCGCTGCCCGGAACGATGGCGGGCTGCCAGTCTTCCACCGCGTCGTCCGGCATCGACCAGATCAACGAAAACTGTACCCGCGGTTGGCCTTCGACGATGCCGTCAAAACTCATGCGCACGCTGGCGATCGTTCCGGCCGGAATCTCCCCGGCGGCAAAGCTGTAATGACGATCGGCGACCGCAACGTCTCTATGTTCCCGTACCTCGTCGAGCGTCCAGCCGAGGCCCTGGGCTAACAGTCGCAACGGCGCCGCATGCGGGCCGATCATTGCCCCCGGCGGGTACATCTCGGCGTCCTGTTCGGGCGTTCGGCCGAAGCCCAACGCCGCGAAGAACCCCGGCACTCGATACGCACCACACGGAATACGTTCCTGAACAGACACTTTCGTTGGCAGCTCGGTCATGCTCGCCGCATGCACCGCGAGCATGTCGCTCGTGAAACCCGGTGCGATGCCGGTGGCGAACAGCGAGCTATTGCCCTGGCGGCACGCGGCTTCAAGCTGCTCGCGTGCGCCGTCATCCAGCGACGGCGGATGAAACAGCGCGGGATATGACGGTGTGACGACGTTTTTACCGCTCGCCAGGAACCCACACAACTGGTCAACGATTTCGTCGCTGTCGCGTCCGGCGATGGCGGCGAAGAAGGTCACGCAATCGGCGTCAATCGCCAGGAAGTCGTCGACATCAGCGATTGCCCCGACACCGACGGCGGATTGCCCGATCAGCTCGCCGGAGTCCCGACCAGCCTTCTCGCGACTGTGCACCAGGTGGCCCACCAACTCCAATCGCGGCGAACGGAGGATCTGCCCAAGCGCGATCGCTCCGGTGTAACCGGTGCCGACATGTGCTACTCGATAGCTGCTCGCCACACCATCTCCTTACGCTGCCTCAGGCGCGCCGTGTTGCCTGTTGGGCGAGTTGGACGCGCGACGTCAGAGCAAGTTTGGCGCAGACGTGCTTCGGGTGCGCGTCCACGGCCAATTCGTCTGGTTCTTCCGCGGTCGATTACGCCGGCAGTACGATCCCGGCGGCCGGGCCCAGGATGATCTGCTGGCCACCAGGGGACTCGTAGCCGCCGGTGGGCCCGTAGACACCGTAGATCGGGTTGGTCGGGCCCGCCGCTGCGTAGATGTCATTGATCCAGCCCGTGGACAGGGTGTACACGGCATCGGTGTTGCCGGGCGGGGAGAACTTCGTGATCAGATGCCCGACGAAGTCGATGACGGGATTACCGCCCAGCGTGTCGTCATGCGAGCCGTTGACCAGCTCGACCCCGACGAACTGCCCCGGGTACAGACTGACCAGTTGATTCGTGGTGGCACCGTTGGCATTCCAGGACTGTGGCGGCGCGGCCACCACATAGTCGGGGATCTGCAACGTCTGCAGGTTGGCGATCGCCGCCGCGAAGGACGAAGAGTCGGACGCGACCCCGTCGAACATCACCACACCGAGAAGGTGGTTGGTGTTCGCCCCGAGGTCCGCGACGTAATCGCCGGCGGCGAGCGTGGCGAGGCCCCCGCCGGCGGAGTGTCCGGACATGACGAAACTTTGCGGCAGCGTGCCGTGGTAACCGGCCTGGTTCGCGCTGGTGTTGAGTGCCGTCTCGCTGCCCAGGAACAACGAGCCGACGGCCTGCTGCATCTGCGTGCCGAACAGCCAGGCCCCGCCCGGCAACGAAAACGACGACACGGTGGGGACGACCACGATGCTGTTGGTGCCCTCGGCCAGCGCGACGGCCAGATTGCCGTACCAGCCACCCGTTCCCAGGAAGCCGTGCTGCAGATAGACGACGCCGCGGGCGTTCACCGTACCGTCGGCCTGCGTCGGGAAGTACCAGCGCGCCGGGGCGTCGTAGCCATGGGGGCCGACCGAAATCTCCAGGTAGGAGGACCCCTCCCGCACTCCGGTCACCGCGCCGGGTGTCCCCGTCCCCTCCGACACGCCGCCGCTGCCGGCCCCGAGGGTTCCGTTGAAAAAGCCGCGGAGCAGCGCGCCGGCCAGGCCTTGGCCGGTGGTCCCGGTGACGGCAGGCCCGACGGCGCCTTTACCGAAGAGCGGTTGCCCGGTCAGATAGATGAAGGGTGAAAAAAGCGCCTGGTCGAAGAACTGTTGCTGCAGCCCTTGGACCAGCAGCGACACATTCGTGGCCTCAGCCGCCGCATATGCGGCTCCGGCCGCGCTTAACCCGTGCACAAATTCCGCATGAAACGCCGCCGCCTGAGCGCTCAGCGCCTGGAACTGCTGGCCGTGGCGGGAAAACAGCGCGGCGACGGCCTCCGACACGTCATCCTCAGCCGCGGCCAGCACCGCCGTCGTCGGGGCCGCCGCCGCGTTGGCCGCGCTGATCGTCGAACCGATATTCGCCAAATCCGAAGCCGTCGCCGTCACAATCTGCGGCGCCGCGATTACAAACGACATCCCGCACCTCCAAGCCGCCCGGGCCAACTTAGCCGCTGCCTGGCGATTAGTGCTACGCGGAGCGTATGCCGAGAGGACGAACGCGCCCGGCGCTGCGTTGGTCGATCTCACCGAGGAGTTAGTTCCGCGCAACACAGGTGCCTGGTTAATCACTAAGGGGAAATACCCGGCAGCAGGCGGTCCGGGTGCGCGACGACGCGAACTCGACGAACTCACGCATGACGGTTAGGCGCTAGGCGCACACTACAAGCGAGCATAAAGACGACCAGGAGAGCGCTTATGACCGCCAGCGGCCATGATCAACGAACCCGAGAACGCTGGCGGCTCGTGCCGACACCGGTGCTCACCCGCGTGCTGGCGGTCATCGGTGCCGTCGCGTTGGCCACGGTGGTCCTATCTGGATGTGGGGGTTTGACGGGGAGTTCCGGATCGGCTGGTCCGACTAACAGGGCTACCGCTACGGTGCCCGTCGGCAAGCGCCCCTACCAGGTGGCGGTGGACCCGGGCAGCCACACCGTCTACGTCACCAACGACGACGACGGCACGATGTCGGTGATCGACGCCTCGACGCGCGCCGTCACCGCCACCGTGCCCGCCGGCCAGCACCCGCACGGGGTGGCGCTGGACCCGAGCAGCCACACCGGCTACGTCACCAACTACTTCGACAACGCGATGTCGGTGATCGACACCTCGACGCGCACCGTCACCGCCACCGTGCCCGTCGGCAAGCACCCGTACGGGGTGGCGGTGGACCCGGGCAGCCACACCGTCTACGTCATCAACTCCGACGACGGCACGATGTCGGTGATCGACGCCTCGACGCGCACCGTCACCGCCACCGTGCCCGTCGGCAAGCATCCGGGCGGGGTGGCGCTGGACCCGGACAGCCACACCGTCTACGTCACCAACCACGACGACCACACGGTGTCGGTGATCGACGCCTCGACGCGCACCGTCACCGCCACCGTGCCCGTCGGGAAGGATCCAATCGGGGTGTCGCTGGACCCGGGCAGCCACACCGTCTACGTCGCCAACTACGGGGACAACACGATGTCGGTGATCGACGCCTCGACGCGCACCGTCACCGCCACCGTGCCCGTCGGCAAGCACCCGGGCGGGGTGGCGGTGGACCCGGGCAACCACACCGGCTACGTCACCAACTACGACGACAACACGATGTCGGTGATCGACACCTCGACGCGCAAGGTGACCGCCACCGTGTCCGTCGGCCAGCACCCGGGCGGGGTGGCGGTGGACCCGGGCACCCACACCGTCTACGTCCCCAACTACTCCGATAACACGGTGTCGGTGATCGAATCTAAATAGTGATGCGCATCGGCGTCTGGGCGCGACGTGTCGGCTGCCGGTCGTTAGACCGGGCCGCCTGTGGATAACTGATCCAGGCGCCGGCGCACGGCGTGGCACAGTCTGAACTCATGCCGCTGGCCGCGACCTCACTCTATGCGCTGGATCCGGCGATGCCGGTGCTCCTGCGGCCCGACGGCGCCGTTCAGGTGGGCTGGGATCCGCGCCGGGCGGTGCTGGTCCGTCCGCCCAGCGGCCTGAGCGCTGCCGAGCTTGCCTCGCTGCTGCGGTCGATGCGCTCGCCGGTGCCGATATCCGAGCTGCAGCGCCAGGCCGCCGGTCGCGGGCTGGCCGACACCGACGGACTGTCGAACCTGGTGACGCAACTGGTCGGCGCTGGCGTCGCTTCGCGCGGGTGCCGACCGTCGGGCGGTCGGTCGGCGTCGATCCGGGTGCACGGCCGCGGGCCGCTGTCGGACCTGCTCGTCGAGTCGCTGCGCTGCTCGGGCGCCCGGATCGCGCACAGCAGCCAGCCGCACGCCGCCGTCACCTCCGCGGCCGTCGACCTGGTGGTGTTGTCCGATAGCCTCGTCGCCGACCCGCGCATGGTCCGCGACCTGCACAACCGGGGCGTCCCGCACCTGCCCGTGCGGGTTCGCGACGGCACCGGGCTGGTCGGCCCCAAGGTGATCGCCGGCGTCACGAGCTGGCTACGGTGGCCGGTATGGACCCACGCGCCCAGGTGCTGATCACCGCCGCAGAGTTGGCCGACCTTGTCCGGGCCGGCGAGCCGTTGTCCATTCTGGATGTCCGTTGGCGGCTCGATGAGCCGGACGGGCGCGCCGCCTACCTGCAGGGCCACCTGCCGGGCGCGGTCTATGTCTCGCTCGAGGAGGAACTCAGCGACCACACCGTCACCGGTCGCGGCCGTCATCCGCTGCCGTCGGGGCGCGACCTGGAGGCCGCCGCACGCCGCTGGGGCATCCAGCGGGACGCGTTGGTCGTGGTGTATGACGACTGGAATCGTGCCGGTTCCGCGCGAGCGTGGTGGGTGCTGACCGCGGCCGGCCTGGCGAACGTACGCATTCTGGACGGCGGCCTGTCCGCATGGCGGTCGGCCGGGGGGAACATCGAGACCGGCCCGGTGACCCCGCAGGCCGGGAATGTGGCTGTGGCGCATGATGATTTGTACGCCGGAAGCCGACCGACATTGACGGCGCAGCAAGCCGGGGCAGGTGTCGTGACGCTGCTGGACGCGCGCGCACCGGAACGTTTCCGCGGCGACGTCGAGCCCGTCGACGCGGTTGCCGGTCACATCCCGGGCGCGAAGAACCTGCCGAGCGGCGCCGTCATGGCGGGCGACGGCATATTCCTCGCCGACGAGACGCTCACCCAGGTCTTGTCCGACCGCGGCATCGATCGCGACGGCCCCGTCGGTGCCTACTGCGGCTCCGGCGTCACCGCTGCCATCGTCGTCGCGGCACTTGCCGCGACGGGCAGCCAGGCGGCGCTGTTTCCAGGCTCATGGTCCGAGTGGAGTTCGGATCCGACCCGCGCGGTTGCCCGCGGTCCGGAGTAGCAACCCCCACGTCCGAGGCGTCAGATGCCGGCCCAGCTCAGCAGGAACGCGGCGGCCACGCGGGCGGCGTTGTCCGCCGCGATCTGCTTGTAGTAGAAGAACGAGACCGGGTAGCCCGGCAGGTGCAGTGGGTCGCCCTGCCCATCCGAAATGCCACGGATACCCAGGAACGGGACGCCCTGCGCATCGGCGACCGCCTGCACCGCCGCCGTCTCGTTGTCGGACGCGTTGAAGGCCGGGTTCTGGGACGCGAAATTCAGGTTGCCGATCAGACCCTTGACCAGCCAGGGCCCCGCCGCCTGAAAGAAGTTGCCGGTGTAGAACAGCGAGCGGTCGGGTGCGGTGCAGGGCTGGCAGCCAAAAACATTGCCGGCGTTCGGGATACACGGGAAGGCCGTGCCGTTGTTGTTGTCGCTGCTGCCGCCGTCGCCGCCGACCACCAATTGCGGCATCCGCCCCAGGTTGTTCAGCTTGATGATGGGGGGGTTCTTGCACAGACACGTGGGATTGTCGATCGTATTGACGTTTTCCAGGGCAACGGACAGCGTCTGAGCCGTGGCCAGCATGCCCGGATCGACGGGATGAAATGTTGTGCCGTTGTCCAACGTCCATTGGGCCGGTATTGCCACATCCGCGATCTTGATATTCGCGCCGCCGCCGGCGACGCCCGAGAACATCACTGCGCCGATGGCAATGGAGGACGCACAGGTAAAACGGGCGAAGGCGGTCTCGGTGGTATTGGTGGCGTTCACCAGGCCGATGCCGGTCATCGCCACGATCACCTTCTTGCCGCTGATCGTGCCGAGGTAGAAGTGCTTGCGGTCGGCGACGACGACCGGATTCGGGTCGAGCACCGTGTGGGACAGCACCGCGTCGGCTTCGGCCGGAAAGGCGGACAGCACCAGGATGCGCTGTTCGCATGCCGCCGGGATCACAAACGGCCCTGGATCGGCTGGGATGCTGGGGGCCACCCCGGCGCCCACCAGCATGCCAACCGCCACGACGAGGGTGGCCCGCCAAGGTTTGCGCACATTCCCCCTATCGCCGGCGAATCTTCATCGGTCATGAGTGCCAGAGGTCTTATCGGTGTGGACGTTGCGGCTCGGATTGATTTTTCGCGTACACCGGGCGCAGGTGAATATTCGTTATCGTTCTTTTTGCGTAGCGATTGCATGTCGTTATCCGGTCGCTTTAGCTGTCCTTACAGCCGTTCGATGACCAGCTGCGCGAACGCGTGATTGGTCGACGGGTTTCCGTTGGGCAACTTGATGTTGGGATCGTAGAGCTGCAGGCTGATCCCGTTGACCTTGTCGCCGTTCTGGTGGCCGAAGTAATACTGTGTCGTCTTCTGCACCTTGAGGACGCCATCGATAACGCTCGGCAGCGAATAAAGCGGATCCTGAAGGGAAGCCAGGATCTCCATGTCGTTCTTGTCGACATTCCAGAGGAAGGCGTAGCCGGGAGCCGAATACGCCGCGGCCTGCTGCTCGGCCGTCAACCTCCATCCGAACGTCGTCAGCGACCAACCGTCGACTCGATAGGTGCCGGGCTCTAGGGTGAAGTATCCGGTCGCCTTGTCGTATTTGATGTACTCCTGCTGGTCGAGGGTGAAATCGTTGAACACCCGAACGTTGAGGCCGGGCTTCATCGGCACATTGCTCAAGCCGCGTTCGGTGAACGCACCCCAGACGCGCGGCTGGCTCGCACTGCCGCTCGCGCACCCCGCGACAACCAGCGCGAGAACAATGACAAGTGGTACCAATTTGTACTTCACCCATATCCTCCGGCTTGTCAGATCGTTCGATCTGCGAATGGTACTGCACGCCACGGAATTTGATATCGAACTCGGTGAAAGGTATTGCCCCGGAAGGCGCTCAATCCGAATTGCTCGCCTAGCGCGCGGAAGAATTCGAGCTAAGCTGCACTGATGACGAAATCCGCCATCGTCTTAGGCGGTGGCCTGTCTGGTTGCTCGGCCGGTTACGCCCTGGCCCAGGCCGGATTGCATGTCTGTGTAATCGAACGCGCCCAAGCGCTGGGCGGCCTCGGCGGCAGCTTCGAGCGAGATGGCCATTTCTATCCGCTGGGTTATCACCACATTCTTCGCCGTGACCAGACGCTGCTTTACTTCCTCGAGCTGATCGGCGCTCTCGACCAAGTGCGCTGGCGGCGTATCCGGATGCTTTTCAGGGTGGACGGACGGCTTTATGATCTGGCGGACCCGCTGGACATGCTGCGGTTTCCAATGTCGGTGGCGGATAAGGCGCGCTTCGTTGTCCTGATGCTGCGGGCCTTTCGCAAGACCGACTGGGACGATTGGCTGGACAAGAGCGCGAAGGAATTGCTCGATTCCTGGTCCTCGCCGCGCGTCCGCCAAGCGCTCTTCGAGCCGCTCACTCAGCTGAAATTCGAGCTGCCCTGCTCGGAAGTAAGTGGGGCCTGGCTTGGAAAACGGTTGCACTACCGCGAGGGCTCGGAGGCCGTCGGTTACATCCCTGGCACTAACTGGACGCACGTGCTGTGTCAAGGCGTGGGGCGGCTGCTGGATGACGCCGGAGTCGACGTGCGCTTGCGCACCAGCGTCGTGAAACTGCATTCGTTCGATAAGCGCTTGCGCGAGGTGGAGTTGGACACCGGCGAGTGCCTGACCGCGGATCTCGTGGTCAGCAGCATGCCCACCACGGTCTATCTCGACCTGGCGCCGGACGACTTCACCCCGCACCTGCGCGAGATCCGCTACAGCGCCCTGCTCTCGATGGTGTGTGCCTCCAAGAAGGCGATCGAACCCGACTTCTATTGGATGAATCTCGCGGACCTGGACCGCTCGGCGTGCGGCATTTTCCTGCTCAACTCGCTCAACCCCACGATCGGTGCGCCGGGCGAATCGTGCGTCAATTTCGTGACCCACCTCAGCAGCCATGCCAGGCCATTCTTCGCGAAGCCGGAAGACCAGATCCGGGACGCGTACTGCCGGGACTTCAAGGCGGTTTTCGGCTTCGACCTCGATCCCTTGTGGGTCAAACTGTCGCGCGTCCCGACCTACTCACCGGTCATCACGCCCAATTACCGAAATCCCCCGGTTCGCAGCACGCGCTTCGAGAACCTCTACTTCGCCGGCAACTATCGCACCTTCCCGTCCATCGTCTCGACCGGAACGGCCCTGGCGTCGGGCGTCGAGGCGGCTCAGACCATGCTGCACGGCCAGGGCACCGGAACCCCGCTGCCCGAAAAGATCGCCGCATTCCGGTATTGAATTCCAGAGCCCGGCGCCTCCCGCCGTCGCCGCCCGGCGTCGTCAACACATCCGAGGTCCAGCTACAGGTCCGCCGCGTCGATGGTTTTCATGACTTCCTGCGCGTGCGCCACCTGCTTCGCGCTGTAGCGGATTAGCAGAGACACCCCACCGAGCACGATGACCACGGCGGCCAGCCACCGCAGGCCGTAGGTGAGGCCGTGGTCCAGCGCATTCAACTGGGCGGCGTTCATGTACTTCACCGGTCCGACAATGCCGCCCAGGGATAGCGTGCGCCACGTGATCGCGGCCTGGATGAGGGCCAGCACTATCGGCCCGCCGAGGCTGTTCATCATGAGCGAGATCGCCGATGTGGGCCCAATTCGGTCGAAACCGACGCTGGCGATCAGCCCTAGCGCAAGCGGGACGTTGATCATGCCGATACCCACACCGGCGGCGACGAGCGGCACCACCACATTCGGGAAGTACGGGACGCCGCGGCTGAGCGTCGAGGCGAACAGCACCGGGCCCAGCATCAGGATGGCGCCGACGATCACCAACACCCGCGGCGGGAGCCGCGTCACCAGCCGCGACGACGCGCCCGCCCCGACGGCCACCCCGATGGTGAACGGGATGAAGCCGACGCCCGCGCGCAGCGTACTGTAGCCCATGATTTCCTGCACATACACGGTGACCACCAGGGTCAGGGTGAACATCACCCCACCGGTCAGAAAGATGGTCCCGAACGTGGCCAGCCGGCTGCGATCGAGGAACAAGCTGAACGGCAGGACGGGGTTCTCCGCCGTGCGCTCCACCACGACGAACGCCGCGAACGCGGCCAGGGCAACCACACCCGAACCGATCGTGATGGGCGACTGCCAGCCCTTCTCCGGCGCCATCGAGAAGCCGAAAACGGCCGCGGTACAGCCCACCGTGGCCAACCCGGCCCCGGCGGCGTCGAGCTTCAACCGCTCCTTCTGCGTTTCCCGCAGCGCGATGGGGGCCAGACAAAGCACCAGCAGCCCGATCGGCACGTTCACAAAAAACAGGAGCCGCCACGACACCTCGGTGAGCGCCCCGCCCACCACGAGGCCTAGAACCGAGCTGAAAGCACTGATCGCGCCCAACAAGCCAACCGCAGCGTTGCGCAACGGGCCCTTCTCGAACGTGGTGGCCACCAGCGCCATACCGGTCGGTGCGATGATTGCGGCGGACACGCCCTGCAGCAGCCGGGCGAAAACGAGGGCGCCCCCGTTCCAGGCGATGCCGCACATCAACGAGACGATGGTGAACAGCGCGACCCCGATGATGAAGGCGCGCTTGCGCCCGATGGCGTCACCGAGGCGGCCGCCCAGCAGTATCAGCCCGCCAAAGGTCAGCACGTAGGCGGTGATCACCCAGCTCCGCCCGGCATCAGACAGGCCCAGCTCGTTTTGGACCTTAGGAAGCGCGACGACCAGGATCATGCCGTCCATCGTGGCCATCAGCTGCATGCCGCCGATCGCGATAACCGCGGCGATAAACCGGCGAGACGGCCGGGTCGAGGAGGTCGGTTTGACGGGCATCGAGCTCGTTTCGCGCGTTGTGTCATCCAAGCGATGTACTGCCGGCGCTGCGTTGTTGGGAGTCGGCATAGCGGGCTACCTTACGGCAATCTTAAGAACTGTTAGCCCCAAACCGACCAGATAGGCATTCTGGGTAGACGACCTGACACCCTCGCCGCACGGTGTGACGGTACGCACGCTGAAGGATTCCCCCGGCGCCGATGCGATGAACTTTTGCAATGGAACGACTCACTGAACCGGAGTGAACTCGAGGTGCAATTCCTTGAGGCGCCTGAACAGAAACGTGCGGTCCCATTTGAGCCGACGAGCGCCCGCCGGACCGTGCTCGGCCTCTGAAAGCCGAATGTCGGCCATCCGGTGAAGGATTCGTTCCAGGCTCACCCGAACTTCGGCGCGCGCGATCGGGGCGCCCGGACAAGTGTGGATACCACGGCCGAATGCGATGTGTTGCAATATGTTTGGGCGGTCCAGGCGAAATTCGTTGGGCTGGTCGAACCGTCGTGGATCGCGATTGGCCGCACCGTTCATCACAAGCACGCTGGTTCCGGCTGGCACATCGATGCCGCCGATCTTGATGGTGCGCCGCGCCATGCGGAAGTTCGACTTGATCGGGCTTTCGATGCGCAGCATCTCCTCGATGAAGGCGGGGATCTTTGAGTTGTCCTCGCGCAGCTGCTGTTGCAGGTCCGGTCGCTCCGCCAGCGTTAGCATCGCGAGACTCAGCAGGTCGATCGTCGTGCCGTGGCCGGCGGCGAACATGAACGTGGCAACGCGGGCAACGTCAATCGCGCCGGGTGTCGTGCCGTCGGGAAACTTTGCCAGCGCAAGCTCGGTGAGGACGTCGTCGCGCGGCTCGCGCCGCCGATCCTCGATGTACTCGACGAACCACTGCTCTTTCACGCCGACGAAGCCGCTGCGTTCGCCGTTGAGCCTGCTGGCTGTCGCGGCGCGGCGGAATCGCTCACGGTCGGCCTCGGGCACACCCAGCAGGTCGGTAATCGCGTCGAGCGTGTACGGAAAATTGTAGTCAATGACGATCTCGCACTTGCCCTTCGCGATGAAGCGGTTGAGTTGCTCGTCGGCAAGACGCCACAGGAAGTCCTCGTTGTTCTTGATTTGCTTCGGCGTAAACAACCGGCTCAACAGCGAGCGGTGGGCGGTGTGCCTTGGCGGATCAAACGATATGAAGTAGTCGCCGAAGGTGACCCTGTGGCGGTGCCGTTCGATCAGATCCGAGACGTCGTCGCGGCCGGTTTCCTGCGGAATCCCGGACCATGGCCCGCTGACTATGTTGCACACCGATAAGGTCTGGTCGGTGTCGCGTTGCACGGCTACGGCGTCGTCGTAACCCGACACCAGTACCACGCCGTGCGCCGGGTCGCGCCGGACCGGGCAACGACGGATCGCGTCGTAGTAGTCGTAGGGGTCATCGACGAGCGACTTGTCGGTGAAGAAGTCTAGGTTCTCGAGTCCACTCACGTTGCCCCCGATCCCGCCGCCGGCCATCGCCTAGCAATACCCACAAATGGCCGTCCGAAATCGCGTGGGACGCGACGGCGGATCCGACTTTGCTACGGTCCTCGCCCGGCCCAGCTCGCGCGAGGCGCGACAGCGACAGGCGGAGGAGCACCTGCGCCGACTAAGTGCTGTCTGCCTGCAGAAGGCGCGTCGCGTCGCGCCGCGACGGGCGGCCGAGCCCGACGAACTCCTGGCCATCGACCGGCGTTGCGGCAGCTCCACGAAAGGGTCGCTGACAAGCGGTCCTTTTCGTCGGGTCAGACGACATGCCCGAGATCGGCGAATTGACGTTCCGGCGGTGTCCTTTAGTCACGTAGCCAAATCACGCTGGACGTACCCATACACACCGAGCCCGGTCAGGATCGCGCCGATGAGCAGGAAAATGGCGGTGGCCGCCCAATCAGGAGGTGCGTCGGGGACGGCGGCGAGGTGCGCGAGTGGCGACAGGTTGACAACCCAGTGAGGGGCTTTCGCGCTCTGTACGACCAAATTCACCAGGAATCCGCCCACAACCGGCAGCGCACCGATCGCGCCGGCAGCGGATGGCAGCCACCCGACGCCCACCGCGGCCGCCCCGGCCGCGAGCAATGCCACCGGAAGGGAATTGAGCGCACCCGCAAGTGAATCGCTCAACTCCAGTGGGGCGCCGGAGATCTTGGCGCCGCTCCAAATGGCGACTGCGGCCGAGCAATGCAGGGCAACGACCCCACCAACCGTGGCCATGACCTCAGTGGACAACAGGCGTACGCGCGAAATTGGTTGGGCGAACAGCAGGGTCCAGCGACCGGACTTCTCGTCGGCGACCATCGCGGCGAGACGCATTGCGGAGTACAGCCCGGTGGCAGCTGCGAGCATGCTGAACAGAGCCGCAGCGATGACATTCGCCAGATTATGGCCGCCCAGCCCGGCGGCCGCGGCGAGCTCAGCAAACCGCGGGTTCTTTTGGAACAACTCGAGAAGCCACTCGAGCATCGCGCCGACCAGAAGGAAGCATGCGGCGATGCCTGTCGCCCACCCGAGCGTGGTCCGCCAGGTCCGGCGAAGGGCGAACCCGCCGATCGACTGCAACAATCGAGTTCGTGCAGGACGGCTATCCGCAACCGCCACAATCCCGTCGCCCAAATCGCGGTGGCGTGCCGCCAAGAGGGCCGCACCGGCCAGCACGATCGGAAACGCGCCCAACACGATCAGCGGAACGATGCGGTTGTCGGCGTATGGCGCCACGCGTGCTGTCAGCCCGAACGGCGTCGCCCAGGCCAACCAGGCCAGTCGATGCGAGCCATCGGCGATCATGCGCAGCAGCAGGCCAACGCCCAGGGCCGCGACCGTAAGTCCCGTGGCACCGGATCGTGTCGCCATGACCTGCGCGGCGAGCAGACCTGTCGTCGCGAAGGTCAACGCAACACAAGCAATTCCGGCTGCGTGAAGCACTGCCCCGGTCGCTTCGGTACGGGCCGCCAAAAGGCCCGCACCGACGGCCACGCCGATCAGCGTCGCGGATCCAACGAGGGCGGCCAGGCAGCGGACAACCACATCGGCCATTCGCAGGCGTCCCGCGAGGAGCAGGTCCCACCGCCGGCCATCCTCCTCACCGCGGGTAATCCGCGTGGCGGCAAGCATGATCCATACGCTGGCGAGCACCGAAAGGGGTTGGCCGGTGCGCCACACCGTGAAGCCACCGGGATCGTCGAGAGCGACCGGCGGACCCGACAAGACCCTTATGGCGGGATTCTCAGCAAGGGCGCGCAAACCTGATTGATCCAGCAATTGGCCAATCGGCTTGTATTGGCTGGCCGCCAACGCCGACATACCTCCGCAGATCAAGGCGACCACCACGGCACCACGAAGCTGACGCACGACTAGCCGGCTCACAGCCCGGCCCGGCGCGAGTTGGGGCCCGGAGGGCACCGGCGAGCCGGGGCGCGTCGCGGCCGTCATCGTGCACCCTCTCCGTAGTAGTCGAGAAAAATCTCCTCGAGCGTCGGTTCGTGCATCGCGAGCGCGGTGATGTCGGCTGCGGCGAGCGCTTGAAGCGCGGCCACCGGCGATCCAGTCAGGTTGAACCGCAACCGTTCTCCATCCAGCTGCTCGACACCAGACACACCCGCAACATCCTTGAAGGAAGGCTGCTCGCCGCGATAGGACACCTCGACTACGGTCCGGCGCAACCGGCGCAAATCAGCGATGCTGTCAACTTCGACGAGTCGCCCCGCACGGAGAATCGCTACCCGGTCGCATACGGCTTCGACCTCGGCCAGCTGATGAGAGCTGAGGAACACCGTCTGGCCCCGCTCGCGTGCTTCTGCGACACAGCCGCGAAATTCTCTTTCCATCAACGGATCCATGCCGCTAGTCGGCTCGTCGAGCACCAAAAGCGGAGCCCGCGTCGCGAATGCAGCGACAAGGGCCACCTTCTGCCGGTTGCCGGTCGAATACGTCCTGGCCGGCTTGTCGAGTTCGAGATCGAAACGGTCGGCCAACTCGTCGCGGTAGGCCGCGTCGACACCGGGACCCACACAGCCGAGCAGTTCAAGAATCTCGGCGCCCGTAAGTCTCGGCCACAGCGCAACGTCCGCGGGCACGTATGCGACGCAACGATGGGACCGACGGACGTCACCCGCAGCGCAACCGAATATTTCCGCACTGCCTGCGGTCGGGCGAATCAATCCGAGCAGCAAGCGGATCGTCGTCGACTTGCCTGCACCGTTGGGGCCCAAGAACCCGAACACCTCGCCGGGCGCGACGGTCATACTCAGATCCTCGACGGCAACAACACGGCCGAACCGTTTGGTCAGACCCTCGACACGGATAGCAGGGGTAATAGCAGTGCGCGCCGCGGATTCCACGCCCTGAAGGGTAAGTCACCGGTCGTAACGATCTCCGGGACCCGACCCCGGACCGTTTGCTAAGCCTGACCTCTCGCGTAGCTGAGGACCACGCCGGCAGCGTCAGTTAGCGGCTACCACGCCGCTCAAGAACATGCAAGTTTTCGGCTGCGCGACGCCGCCCTTCTCGGCGATGAAGGTTCCTGGGTTTGGAGTGGCGTTCCAGCGGTTATAAGACGATTCGGCGGGACGTGGGCGCCCGGGATTGGGGTGCTCGGCGGGACGCGGGAGTCCCAGAACATGGCGTACAGATTCTCCGAAGCTTTGCTCCTCTCAACTTGGTGGTCTGGTGAACTGATGAGTTTTAACCCTGCGGCAGCTTCGTCTTGGTCAACAACCAGGCGAAGACCAACACAGTCTGTGACCAGCCTTCGCCGATGTTTCAGCCGGCCGGCGAGTGGTTTGTGGCGAAGCCGAACGCGCTGCACGTGCGGATGACGTTGAACAGAACTGACATAAATCTCGTTCTTGCACATAAACCTCGTTCTGCTTGGGTTCTGCTTAGTGGGGAGCACTTCATTGCGGGCTGATCGGACCTTTCCGCTGACGCGGGGACAGCTAGACATCTGGCTTGCGGAGCAAACGGGTAGCTTCGGTGCGAAATGGCAGCTGGGCGAGCTTTTGCGAATCGAGGGCCCGGTAGACCCCGATTTACTCGAGTGGGCGATCGTTCAAACGGTGCGCGAGGCCGAGCCACTCAGGGCCACATTTTTCGAGGTGGACGGCCAGGTTCTCCAAACGCCGGTTGACTGCCCGGACGTTGAGCTTGCTCGCTACGATCTCATCGGCTCGCAGGATCCTGCGCAGGACGCCTATCGGCTGGCATCATCGATCCAACGCACGCTGATGCCGCTTGATGGCCGGCTGTTCAAATTTGCGTTGTTACAGACACGTGCAGATGAATTTTATTTATTCGCATGCTGCCATCATCTAGTAATAGACGGAGTCGGCCTTCCCCTTGTTTGTCAGCGGATCGGGGATATCTATTCTGCGACGGCTGCGGGCGCGTCGATTCCGCCCACTTTTTTTGGGTCGCTGAGTGATCTGATCAATTCCGAGTTAGAATACGAAGCGTCCACTGATTATCTCGATGATCAGGACTATTGGACGAGGAACCTTCCGCCGGAAAGCGAACCCCGTTATCGGTTGGCGGACGCGTATCGGTTGGCGCGCGCGGCCGTAAGCGGGCGTGATGATGATGAGGAGTCTTCCGCACCGGTTCAATTGGACCCGTCCGTCGTCGCCGGCATACAAGTGTTGTCACAGGCCCTGGGAGTGCGTCGCTCGTCGGTGATCGCTGCGGCGTGCGCGCTCCTGGTGCGCGCGTTCGACACTGAGAGTCCGGAGGTGGTGCTCGATTTCCCGGTAAGCAGGCGTGTGCGTCCGGAAACACAGACGGTGCCCGGAATGATGTCCGGATTTGTGCCGCTGGTATTGAAAGCTTCGCCGGGGTCTGCAATCGCGGATTTTTGTGAACTTGTCGACACGCGAATGCAAGAAGCGCTGGAGCATCAGCGGTTCCCGGTGCACGCTATTGACTATAAGGCGAGTCTCCGCGGCTCCGGGCACGCGTCGAATCGGGTGGTTGTTAATTTCATTCCGGCAACCCATACGGGAGATATTTTTGGTGCCCCGGTAACGGGAACCCTCACCCATGCCGGCCCCATCCAGTTTGGGCTGGTCTTTTTTACGGACGGTGATCAGCTTTCTCTGAGCAGCGCGGGTGCCGGGCAATTCTTTTCGAATTGCGACGTCCGCGATTTAGCGGAGCGATTAGAGCGGGTGTTGGTGGCGATGACGGCCGATCCCGGGCGTTCGTTGTCGTCGGTGGATTTGCTCGATGAGGCTGAGCATGGCCGCCTGGCTAGGGTCGGTAACCGCGCGGTGTTGACCCGGCCCACGCCCCCCGGGGTGTCGATTCCGGTGTTGTTCGCCGAACAGGTGGCCCGCGCCTCGGCCACGGTGGCGCTGGTGTGCGGGCGGCGTTCGTGGACCTACCGGGAACTCGATGAGGCCGCCAACCGGCTGGCGCACCTGCTGACCGCTTACGGCGTCGGCCCGGGAGGGTGTGTGGCGCTGCTCGTGGAGCGCTCGGCCGAGGCGATCGTGGCGATGCTGGCAGTGCTCAAGACCGGGGCGGCGTATCTGCCGATCGACCCGGCGGTGCCGACGGCACGTCTGCAGTTCATGCTCGCGGATGCCGCGCCGATGGCCGCTCTCACCAGCACCGAGCTGGCTCGGCGGTTGGACGGGCGCGATCTGCTGGTGATCGATGTCGATGATCCGAGCATTGACACTCAACCCAGCACCGCGTTGCCGGCGCCGGCCCCTGATGAAATCGCTTATCTCATCTACACTTCGGGCACCACCGGTGTGCCGAAGGGGGTGGCGGTTGCCCACCACAGTGTGACCCGGTTGCTGGCGTCGTTGGATGCTGACGTGCCGCCGGCGGGCGTGTGGGCGCTGTGTCATTCGTTGGCCTTCGACGTGTCGGTGTGGGAGATCTTTGGCGCGCTGCTGCGCGGCGGGCGGCTGGTGGTGGTGCCCGAATCGGTCGCGGGCTCGCCGGAAGACCTGCGCGAGGTGCTGGTCACCGAACGGGTCAGCGTGCTGACCCAGACGCCGTCGGCGCTGGCGGCGCTCTCGCCTGAGGGTTTGGACCCTGAGGGTTTGGGCTCGATGTCGTTGGTGACGGCCGGTGAGGCCTGCTCGGTCGACGTGGTGGATCGGTGGGCGCCCGGGCGGGTGATGGTCAACGCCTACGGCCCCACCGAGACCACGATGTGCGTGGCGATCAGTGCGCCGTTGCGGGCGGGCGCGGGGGTGGTGCCCATCGGTGCCCCGGTGTCGGGGGCGGCGCTGTTTGTGCTGGATCAGTGGTTGCGTCCGGTGCCGGCCGGAGTGGTCGGTGAGTTGTATGTGGCCGGTGCCGGGCTGGCGCATGGGTATGTGGGCCGGGCCGGGTTGACCGGGTCGCGGTTTGTGGCATGTGCGTTCGGCGGGGAGGGGGCGCCGGGAACACGGATGTATCGCACCGGCGATCTGGTGTGCTGGGGCGCCGATGGTCAGCTGGACTATCTGGGGCGCGCCGATGAGCAGGTCAAAATCCGCGGGTATCGCATCGAACTCGGTGAGGTGCAGGCCGCCCTGACCCGGATGGACGGGGTAGAGCGGGCGGCGGTGATCGCCCGCGAGGACCGCCCCGGCGACAAACGCCTGGTCGGCTACGTCGTTGGGGTCACCGACACGCTAGACCCGGCCGAGATACGCAGCCAGCTGGCCGACCGGCTGCCCGCCTACTTGGTCCCGGCCGCGGTCGTGGTGTTGAACGCACTGCCGCTGACACCCAACGGCAAGCTCGACACCCGCGCCCTGCCGGCACCGGAGTCCCAGGATGTTGATCGTTACCGGGCCCCGGGCAGCTCGGTCGAGGAGATCCTGGTCGGCATCTACGCCGACGTGCTCGGTGTGGAGCGCGTCGGGGTCGATGACTCATTCTTCGATCTGGGTGGGGATTCGCTGCTGGCGATGCGCCTGTCCGCTGCGATCAAAACCACGCTGGATGCCGATCTTTCAGTACCCACCGTGTTCGACGCGCCCACCGTCGCCCAGTTGGCTCTCCGTATCGGTGAGAATGCGGGTCGGTTGCCGCGATTGGTGGCGATGGAGCGGCCCGCGGTGGTGCCGTTGTCGTATGCGCAGCAGCGGTTGTGGTTTATCGACCAGTTGCACGGGCCCTCGGCGGTCTACAACATGGCGACCGCGTTGCGGTTGGGCGGGCGTTTGGATGCCGAGGTGTTGGGTGCGGCGCTGGCCGATGTGGTGGGCCGCCACGAGAGCCTGCGCACGCTGTTTGCCGCGCCCGAGGGAATCCCGCAGCAGTTGGTGGTGCCCGTCGAGCGGGCGGACTTCGGTTGGGATGTTGTTGATGCGAGTGGCTGGTCGGCTAGCCGACTGGGTGAGTCCATCGACGCGGTGGCGCGTCACCCGTTTGACCTGAGCACCGAGATCCCTTTACAGGCAACACTTTTCCGCCTCGCCGAGGACGAGCATGTGCTAGTGGCGGTGGTGCACCATATCACCGCCGACGGCCTGTCGATCGCGCCGCTGGTGCGTGATCTCGGCGTGGCCTATGCCAGCCGGCGTGCGGGGCAACCCCCCGACTGGGCACCATTGGCGGTCCAGTATGTCGATTACACGCTGTGGCAGCGGGCACTGCTGGGTGATCTGGCCGACAACGACAGCCCGATCGCCGCGCAGCTGGCCTACTGGGAGCAAGCGCTGGCCGGGCTGCCCGAGCGGCTGCAGTTGCCCACCGATCGGCCCTACCCGCCGGTGGCAGATCAGCGCGGCGACAGCGTGGTCGTGGACTGGCCCGCGGAGTTGCAGCAACGGGTTGTGCGGGTGGCTCGTGAGCACAACGCGACCAGCTTCATGGTGATCCAGGCCGCCCTGGCGATACTGCTGGCCAAGCTCAGCGCCAGCAGCGAGGTCGCGGTGGGATTCCCGGTCGCCGGCCGCGGCGACACCGCGCTCGACGAGCTGGTGGGGTTTTTCGTCAACACCCTGGTGCTGCGGGTTGACCTGGCCGGTGATCCCACCGTCGCCGAGCTGCTGGCCCAGGTGCGAGAGCGCAGCCTGGCCGCCTACGAACACCAAGACGTGCCCTTCGAAGTGCTGGTGGAGCGGCTCAACCCGGCTAGGTCGTTGGCTCATCATCCCCTGATCCAGGTGAGTGTGGGCTGGCAGTTCGCCGCGAACAGCGATCCCGCGGCGGAGCTGGTGCTGGAAGGCCTGCAGGCCACGTCGTTGCCGTTGGATACCCGCACCGCCCGCATGGATTTGGCGTTTTCGTTGGCCGAACGCTGGACCGAGGCCGGGCAGCCCGCCGGGATCGGCGGAACCGTGGAATTTCGCACCGACGTGTTCGACGCGGCCAGCATCGACGCGCTCACCGAGCGGTTGCAGCGGGTGTTGGTCGCGCTGACCTCCGATCCGGCGCGGCAGTTGTCGTCGGTCGAGGTGCTCGACGAGTCGGAGCAGGCGCGCCTGGACGAGATCGGGAACCGGGCGGTATTGACCCAGCCGGTGCCGGTGGCCGAATCGTCGATTCCGGAGTCGTTCGAAGCATGGGTGGCCCGGACGCCGGATGCGGTGGCGTTGGTGTGCGCGGGCCGCTCGATGACATACCGCGCGCTCGATGAGGCCGCCAACCGGCTGGCGCACCTGTTGGCCGGCCATGCGGTGGGCCCGGGTAGGTGTGTGGCACTTCTGCTTTCGCGGTCGGCCGAGGCGGTCGTGGCGATAATGGCGGTGCTCAAGACCGGGGCGGCCTATCTGCCGATCGACCCGGCGCTGCCGGCCGCGCGCATCGAGTTCATGATCGCCGACGCCGCACCGATCGCCGCGATCACCACCACCGATCTGGCCGACCGCCTCGACGAGTTCGACGTGGTGACCATCGACGTCAGGGACACTGAGGCCCCCAGCGACCCCACTCTGGACGCCCAGCCCCGCACGGCCCTACCGCCGCCGGACGCGGACGATATCGCCTACCTGATCTACACCTCGGGCACCACCGGGGTGCCCAAAGGCGTGGCGGTCACCCACCGCAACGTGATCCAGTTGTTGACATCCCCGGACGCCGGGCTGCCGACGAAGGGGGTGTGGAGCCACTGCCATTCCCTGGCGTTTGACGTCTCGGTGTTCGAAATCCTGGGCCCGCTGCTGCACGGGGGGCACCTGGTGGTGGTGCCCGAGTCGGTGGCGGGCTCCCCCGAAGAGTTGCACGACGTGCTGGTCAGCGAACAAGTCAGCGTGTTAATCCAGACCCCGTCGGCGGTGGCGGCGCTCTCGCCTGAGGGGTTGGAGTCGGTGGCGTTGGTGATGGCCGGTGAGGCCTGTCCGGCCGAGGTGGTGGACCGCTGGGCGCCGGGGCGGGTGCTGGTCAACGCCTACGGCCCCACCGAGACCACCCTGTGTGTGGCCATCAGTGCGCCGCTGAGCGCGGGCTCGGGTAGGCCGCCGATCGGTGCGCCGGTGCCGGGGGCGGCGCTGTTTGTGCTGGATGGGTGGTTGCGTCCGGTGCCGGCCGGGGTGGTCGGAGAGTTGTACGTGGCCGGCGTCGGCGTCGGGGTGGGGTATCTGGGCCGGGCCGGGTTGACCGGGTCGCGGTTTGTGGCCTGCCCGTTCGGGAATCCGGGGACGCTGGGGACACGGATGTATCGCACCGGGGACCTGGTGTCTTGGGGCACCGATGGGCAGCTGCAATATCTGGGTCGCGCCGATGAGCAGGTCAAGATCCGCGGGTATCGCATCGAGTGCGGCGACGTTGAGGCGGCCCTGAAGCGGCTCCATGGGGTGGGGCAGGCGGCGGTGATCGCCCGCGAGGACCGCCCCGGCGACAAGCGCCTGGTCGGCTATGTCGTCGGGGTCAACGGCGCGCTCGACCCGGCCGGAATACGCACGCAGCTGGCCGAGCGGCTGCCGGGCTATATGGTGCCGGCGGCGGTGGTGGTTTTGGAAGCGCTGCCGTTGACGGTCAACGGCAAACTCGACACCCGCGCTCTGCCGGCACCGGAGTACACCGCGCCCGGGTATCGCCCCCCGGGCAGCGCCATCGAGGAGATCCTGGCCGGCATCTACGCCCAGGTACTGGGTGTCGAGCGGGCCGGGGTCGACGACTCATTCTTCGATTTGGGTGGCGACAGCATCTTGTCGATGCAGGTGGTGGCCCGGGCCCGGGCGGCAGGTCTGATGTGTCGGCCGCGCGACGTTTTCGTCGAGCAGACCGTTGCCCGCCTGGCCCGGGTGGTCGGCGTGGCCGACGATGCGGGTGGCGTGATCGATGAGGGCGTCGGGCAGCTGCCCGCGACACCGATCATGTGCTGGCTGGCCGCCGTGGATGGCCCGGTCGAGCAGTTCAACCAGACGGTGCTACTGCAGGCACCGACGGGAGTCACCCAGGCCGACGTCGTGGTCATGGTGCAGGCGCTGCTGGACCGACATCCCATGTTGCGGCTGCGCGTCGACGATGACGGCGTCAAGGGCTGGTCGTTGACAGCGCCCGAGGCCGGTGCGGTGGATGCGCACAAATGCCTGCAAGCGGTGGAGGCGTTATCCGATGAGGCGCTGCTGGACGCGCGGTCGCGGTTGAACCCGGCCGCCGGGGTCCTGCTCAGCGCGCTGTGGGTCGCCTCGTCGGGCCAGCTGGTGTTGATCGTTCACCATCTCGCCATCGACGGAGTGTCATGGCGAATCCTGTTGGAAGACATCAACATCGCCTGGACCCAACACCACAACGGGCAACCCGTGGCATTACCGGCCGGGGGCACGTCGTTTGCGCGGTGGGCGGCGCTGCTGGCCGAACACGCACACGCACGCGAAGTCGTTGACCAGGCGCAGACGTGGCGGCGGTTGGCGGCGGTGCCGGCCGCGGTCCCGACGCCCCAACCCGCGATCGACACCTACGCCAGTGCCGGGCGTTTGTCGGTATCACTGGACACCGAGACCACCCGGATGCTGCTCGGTGAGGTGCCCGCGGCGTTTCATGCCGGGATACAGGACATCTTGTTGATCGCGTTCGGGTTGGCGGTGTCCGAGTTTTTGGGGCTTTTGGGCAACGGCGCGGCGCCGATCGGCATCGACATCGAAGGCCACGGCCGCGCCGAGGAGCTGGCCGGAGATGTTGACCTGTCCCGCACGGTGGGGTGGTTCACCACCAAGTATCCGGTGACGTTGGCCGTTGGCGGGCTGTCCTGGGCGCAGGTGATCGCCGGTAACGCGGCGTTGGGGGCGGTCATCAAGGATGCCAAAGAACAGCTGCGCGCCCTGCCCGATCCCCTGACCTACGGTCTGCTGCGCTATCTGAATCCCGACGTCGACCTGCACGAGTCCGACCCGCCGATCGGATTCAACTACCTGGGACGGCTGGGCGCCCCAGCGCAGGGCACGGCTGCCGACGATATGTGGCGGATCGGGCCGGACGGCGTGTCGCTGACCGGTGCCGCGGCGGCGGTGCCGATGCCGCTGGCGCACACCGTGGAGCTCAATGCAGGCACCATGGACACCGAGGTCGGCCCGCACTTGCATGCCACTTGGACGTGGGCGCCCTCGGCACTGGATCACACCCGGGTCAGCCGGCTGAGCCAGCTGTGGTTTGAGGCGCTGGCCGGCATCTGCGCGCATGTGCGCGGCGGCGGCGGCGGGCTGACCCCATCGGATATCGCCCCTGCCTGCCTGAGCCAGCCGCAGATCGACGAGCTGCAGCGGCAATCTGAGATCGCCGACATCTTGCCGCTGACCCCGGTGCAGCAGGGCCTGCTCTTTCACGCCAGCACCGCGCAGGCTAGCGACGATGTCTATGCGGTGCAGCTTGATATCGCGTTGAGCGGTGCCCTTGATCAGCACCGGCTGCGCGATGCGGTGCACACGGTCGCCACCCGCCATCCCAACCTGGTGGCCCGATTCTGCCCACAGTTCGACGAGCCGGTGCAGATCATCCCGGCCGATCCCGCGGCGGCGTGGCGGTATATGGAGCTTCACGCCAACGGCCTCGATATCAATGAGCAGATCCAGCGGCTCTGCGCCGCCGAACGTGCCTCCGTCCGCGACCTGGCCGGCGAGCCGGCCTTTCGGGCGGCCCTGATCCGCACCGCACCAGATCGGCACCGGCTGGTGCTGACCAACCATCACATCGTTATGGATGGCTGGTCGCTGCCGGTCCTGCTGGGCGAAATTTTCGCCAGCTACCACCAGCAGCGCCTGCCCGCGCCCGCGCCGTACCGCAGGTTTGTCAGCTGGCTGGCCGCTCGAGACCGTGCAGCCGCCGAGGCGGCCTGGCGCGACGTGCTCGCCGGTTTCGACACCCCCACCTTGGTCGGCCCGCCGGCCCGGATGGGCGTGGGCGCGCGCGGTGTTGGCTCGTTTCGAGTACCTGAGGAGACGACGCGGGCGGTAAGCGAGCTGGCGCGCTCGCGGCACACCACCGTAAGCACCGTGCTGCAGGGCGCCTTCGCGCAGCTGCTGTGCGGGCTGACCGGCCAACATGACGTCGTCTTCGGCACCGCGGTCTCGGGTAGGCCCGCCGAGGTCCCCGGCGCGGAATCGATGATAGGCCTGTTCATCAATACGGTCCCCGTGCGCGCACGCACCACGGCGTCAACCACCACCGCAGACCTACTCGACCAGCTGCAAAACGCCCACAACGACACCCTGGAGCACCAGCACCTGGCACTGGCCGAAATCCACCGCATCACCGGGCACGACCAGCTGTTCGACACCCTATTCGTGTACCAAAACTACCCAATCGACACCAGCACGCTGCTGAGCGGCAACGGGTTAGCCATCACCGGGTTCACCGGCCGTGAATTCAACCATTACCCGCTGACGGTGCAAGCAACCCCGGGGACTGAACTGGGTCTTCGCGTCGAATACGACACCGACGTGTTCGACACGGCCGGCATCGAGGCCCTCGTCGGGCGGCTCAAGCGGGTGCTGGTGGCGATGACCACCGATCCCGGGCGTTCGTTGTCGTCGCTGGATCTGCTAGATGCCGATGAACACGCCCACCTCGATGACATCGGCAACCGCGCCGCGTTGACCCATCCGGTGGCCGGGGTGTCGATTCCGGTGATGTTCGCCGCACAGGTGGCGCGCGCCCCGGAGGCGGTGGCGGTGACAGCCGACGGCCGCACCATGACCTACCGCGAGCTTGACGAGGCCGCCAACCGGTTGGCGCACCTGCTGACCAACCACGGTGCGGGCCCCGGTGCGTGTGTGGCGCTGCTATCGGAGCGATCAGCGGAGGCGATCGTGGCAATCGTGGCGGTGCTCAAGACCGGCGCGGCCTATCTGCCGATCGACCCGATGCTTCCCGACGCGCGGATCGAGTTCATGATCGCCGATGCGGCGCCGATCGCCGCGATAAGCACCGCTGATCTGGCCGGGCGGCTAGACGAGTTTGGCGTGATGGTCATCGATGTCGGGGATCCCGCCGTTGACATCCAGCCCAGCAATCCATTGCCTGCGCCGGGTGCCGACAATATCGCCTACCTCATCTACACCTCGGGCACCACCGGTGTGCCCAAGGGGGTGGCGGTTGCCCACCACAGTGTGACCCGGTTGCTGGCGCCGTTGGATGCTGGCCTGCCGGGGGCGGGCGTGTGGCCGCTGTGTCATTCGTTGGCCTTCGACGTGTCGGTGTGGGAGATCTTTGGCGCGCTGCTGCGCGGCGGGCGGCTGGTGGTGGTGCCCGAATCGATCGCCGGCTCAGCGGAAGACCTACACGAGGTGCTGGCCACCGAACGGGTCAGCGTGCTCACCCAGACGCCGTCGGCGCTGGCGGCGCTCTCGCCTGAGGGTTTGGACCCTGAGGGTTTGGACCCTGAGGGTTTGGACCCTGAGGGTTTGGGCCCTGAGGGTTTGGACCCTGAGGGTTTGGACCCTGAGGGTTTGGACCCTGAGGGTTTGGACTCGCTGTCGTTGGTGATGGCCGGTGAGGCCTGCTCGGTCGAGGTGGTGGATCGGTGGGCGCCGGGACGGGTGATGATCAACGCCTACGGCCCCACCGAGACCACGATGTGCGTGGCGATCAGCGCGCCCTTAGCAGCGGGCTCGGGGGTGGTGCCCATCGGTGCCCCGGTGTCGGGGGCGGCGCTGTTTGTGCTGGATCAGTGGTTGCGGGCGGTGCCGGCCGGAGTGGTCGGTGAGTTGTATGTGGCCGGTGCCGGGCTGGCGTATGGGTATGTGGGCCGGGCCGGGTTGACCGGGTCGCGGTTTGTGGCATGCCCGTTCGGCGGGGAGGGGGCGCCGGGAACACGGATGTATCGCACCGGGGACCTGGTGCGGTGGGGCGCCGATGGGCAATTGCAATATCTGGGGCGCGCCGATGAGCAGGTCAAAATCCGCGGCTATCGCATCGAGCTCGGTGAGGTGCAGGCCGCCCTGACCGGGCTGGATGGGGTGGAGCGGGCGGCGGTGATCGCCCGCGAGGACTGCCCCGGCGACAAACGCCTGGTCGGCTACGTCGTCGGGGTCACCGACACGCTAGACCCGGCCGAGATACGCAGCCAGCTGGCCGACCGACTCCCGGCCTACATGATCCCGGCCGCGGTCGTGGTGTTGGCGGCGCTGCCGTTGACGGCCAACGGCAAACTTGACACCCGCGCCCTGCCGGCACCCGAATTCCGAGATATTGATCGTTACCGCGCGGCGGGCAACGCCATCGAGGAGATCCTCGCCGGCATCTACGCCCGGGTACTCGGGCTCGACCGGATCGGGGTCGATGACTCATTCTTCGACCTGGGTGGGGATTCACTGTCGGCGATGCGCCTTTCCGCTGCGATCAACGCCTCACTGGATGCCGATCTTTCGGTGCGTGCCGTGTTCGAGGCGCCCACGGTGGCCCAGTTGGCCCTCCGTATCGGTGAGAATGCGCGTCGGCTTGCGCGGTTGGTGGCCGGTGAACGACCCGCGGTGGTGCCATTGTCGTTCGCCCAGCAGCGGTTGTGGTTCATGGACCAGTTGCACGGGCCCTCGGCGGTCTACAACATGGCGACCGCGTTGCGGTTGGGCGGGCGCCTGGATGCGGACGCGTTGGGTGCGGCGCTGGCCGACGTCGTGGGTCGCCAGGAGAGCCTGCGCACGCTGTTTGCGGCGCCCGAGGGAATCCCGCAGCAGTTGGTGGTGCCGGCCGAGCGGGCCGATTTGGGTTGGCAGGTCGCCGATGCCACCGGCTGGTCGGCTAGCCGGCTGCATGAGGCCATCGACACCGCGGCGCGTCACACGTTTGATCTGGGCGCCGAGATCCCTTTGCGGGCAACACTTTTCCGCCTGTCCGAGGACGAGCATGTGCTGGTGGCCGTGGTGCACCATATCGCCGCCGACGCCTGGTCGATCGCGCCGCTGGTGCGTGATCTCGGCGTGGCCTATGCCAGCCGGCATGCGGGGCAACCCCCCGACTGGGCGCCAATAGCGGTGCAGTATGTCGATTACACGCTGTGGCAGCGCGCACTGCTGGGTGATCTGGCCGACAACGACAGCCCGATCGCCGCGCAGCTGGCCTACTGGGAGCAAGCGCTGGCCGGGCTGCCCGAACGCGTGCAGCTTCCCACCGATCGGCCCTATCCGCCGGTCGCCGATCACCGCGGCGCCAGCGTGGTCGTGGACTGGCCCGCGGAGTTGCAGCAGCGGGTTGCGCGGGTGGCCCGTGAGCACAACGCGACCAGCTTCATGGTGATCCAGGCCGCCCTGGCGATACTGCTGGCCAAGCTCAGCGCCAGTGCCGAGGTGGCGGTTGGGTTCGCGGTCGCCGGGCGTGGCGATCCGGCGCTCGACGAGTTGGTGGGGTTTTTCGTCAACACCCTGGTGCTGCGGGTTGACCTGGCCGGTGATCCCACCGTCGCCGAGCTGCTGGCCCAGGTGCGAGGGCGCAGCCTGGCCGCCTACGAAAACCAGGACGTGCCCTTCGAGGTGCTGGTGGAGCGGCTCAACCCCACCCGAAGCCTGACCCATCACCCCCTGTTCCAGGTGGCGTTGGCCTGGCAGAACATGCCCGCGAAGCTGGCCTTGGGTGATCTGCAGGTCACCCCGATGCCGTTGGATACCCGCACCGCCCGCATGGATTTGACGATTTCCCTGGCCGAGCATTTCACCGACACCGGTAAGCCGACCGGGATTGGTGGGGCGGTGGAATTTCGCACCGATGTGTTCGACGCGGCCAGCATCGAGGCGCTCATCGAGCGGTTGCAGCGGGTGTTGGTCGCGCTGACGTCCGATCCGGCGCGGCGGTTGTCGTCGGTGGAGGTGCTCGACGAGTCGGAGCAGGCGCGCCTGGACGAGATCGGGAACCGGGCGGTATTGACCCAGCCGGTGCCGGTGGCCGAATCGTCGATTCCGGAGTCGTTCGAAGCATGGGTGGCCCGGACACCGGATGCGGTGGCGTTGGTGTGCGAAGGCCGCTCGATGACATACCACGCGCTCGATGAGGCCGCCAACCGGCTGGCACACCTGTTGGCCGGCCATGCGGTGGGCCCGGGTGGGTGTGTGGCACTTCTGCTTTCGCGCTCGGCCGAGGCGGTCGTGGCGATAATGGCGGTGCTCAAGACCGGGGCGGCCTATCTGCCGATCGACCCGGCACTGCCGGCGGGTCGGATCGAGTTCATGATCGCCGACGCCGCACCGATCGCCGCGATCACCACCACCGATCTGGCCGACCGCCTCGACAAGTTCGACGTGGTGACCATCGACGTCACCGACCCCCCTGTGGACGCGCAGCCGGGCGTGGCCCTACCGGCGCCGGACCCGGGCGATATCGCCTACCTGATCTACACCTCGGGCACCACCGGGGTGCCTAAGGGCGTGGCGGTCACCCACCGCAACGTGACCCAGTTGTTGACGTCCCCGGACACCGGGATGCCGGCGGCTGGGGTGTGGAGCCACTGCCATTCCCTGGCGTTTGACGTCTCGGTGTTCGAAATCCTGAGCCCACTGCTGCACGGGGGGCACCTGGTGGTGGTGCCCGAGTCGGTGGTCGGCTCCCCCGAAGAGTTGCACGACGTCCTGGTCGCCGAACAAGTCAGCGTGCTCACCCAGACGCCATCGGCGGTGGCGGCGCTCTCCCCTGAGGGGTTGGAGTCGCTGGCGTTGGTGATGGCCGGTGAGGCCTGCCCGGCCGAGGTGGTGGACCGCTGGGCGCCGGGGCGGGTGCTGGTCAACGCCTACGGCCCCACCGAGACCACCCTGTGTGTGGCCATCAGTGCGCCGCTGAGGGCGGGCTCGGGTAGGCCGCCGATCGGTGCGCCGGTGCCGGGGGCGGCGTTGTTCGTGCTGGATCGGTGGTTGCGTCCGGTGCCGGCCGGGGTGGTCGGAGAGTTGTATGTGGCCGGCGTCGGCGTCGGGGTGGGGTATCTGGGCCGGGCCCGGTTGACCGCGTCGCGGTTTGTGGCCTGCCCGTTCGCCGGCGCGGGAGCGCCGGGAACACGGATGTATCGAACCGGGGACCTGGTGTCTTGGGGCGCCGACGGGCAGCTGCAGTATCTGGGTCGCGCCGACGAGCAGGTCAAAATCCGCGGGTATCGCATCGAGTGCGGCGACGTTCAGGCGGCCCTGGCCGGGCTGGGCGGGGTGGATCAGGCGGTGGTGATCGCCCGCGAGGACCGCCCCGGCGACAAACGCCTGGTCGGCTACGTCGTTGGGGTCAACGGCGCGCTCGACCCGGCCGAGATACGCGCCCAGCTGGCCGAGCGGCTGCCGGGCTATATGGTGCCGGCGGCGGTGGTGGTTTTGGAAGCGCTGCCGTTGACGGTCAACGGCAAACTCGACACCCGCGCGCTGCCGGCACCCGAATACACCGCTGGTGAGTATCGCGCCCCGGGCAGCGCCATCGAGGAGATCCTGGCCGGCATCTACGCCCAGGTACTCGGTGTCGAGGGGGTCGGCGTCGACGACTCATTCTTCGATTTGGGTGGCGACAGCATCTTGTCGATGCAGGTGGTGGCCCGGGCCCGGGCGGCCGGTGTGATGTGTCGGCCGCGCGATGTTTTCGTCGAGCAAACGGTGGCCCGCCTGGCCCGGGTGGTCGGTGTGACCGACGATGCGGCGGCCGTGGTCGATGAGGGCGTCGGGCAGCTGCCCGCGACACCGATCATGTGCTGGCTGGCCAGCGTGGAGGGCCCAGTCGAGCAGTTCAACCAGACGATGCTGGTGCAGGCACCGACGGGGGTGACCGAGGCCGACGCCCGGGTCATGCTGCAGGCCTTGCTGGATCGGCATGCCATGTTGCGGCTGCGCGTCGACCCAGGCACTGGGGACGGCGCCGGGGGGTGGTCGCTGACCGTGCCCGAGGCCGGCTCGGTGGATGCGCGCGCCTGCCTGCAAACGGTGCCGGAGTTGTCCGAGGAGGCGCTGCTGGGGGCGCGGTCGCGGTTGAATCCGGCGGCCGGGGTGATGCTTTCCGCGCTCTGGGTTACCGATAGCGGCCAGCTGGGGTTGGTCATTCACCATCTGGCCATCGACGCGGTGTCGTGGTGGATTCTGTTGGAAGACCTCAACATCGCCTGGGCCCAGCATCGCGAGGGCCACGAGGTGGTGTTGCCGGCGACCGGGACGTCGTATGCCCGGTGGGCGGAGCTGCTGACCGAGTACGCGGGCAGCCCGCACGTCGTGCAGGGGGCCGACGCCTGGAAACAGGTGGCTTCGGCCACCACCGCGCTGCCCGCGGTGAATCCCGCGGCTGACACCTACGCCGCCGCCGGGCATTTGTCGGCGGTGTTGGACGCCGAGACCACCCGCCTGCTGCTTTCTGAGGTGCCGACCGCGTTTCATGCCGGGATACACGACATCTTGTTGATCGCGTTCGGGTTGGCGGTCTCTGAGTTCTTGGGTTCTTCGGGTACTGGCAGCGCGCCGATCGGCATCGACGTCGAGGGCCACGGCCGCCACGAGGAACTGGCCCCCAATGTGGACCTGTCCCACACGGTGGGATGGTTCACCACCAAACACCCGGTGGCGTTAACGCTGGGGGCGGTCGGTCGGCTGTCCTGGGCGCAGGTCATCGCCGGCGAGGCGGCGCTGGGGGCGCTGATCAAAGACGCCAAGGAGCAACTACGCGCCCTGCCCGATCCCCTGAGCTATGGGTTGCTGCGCTATCTGAACCCCGATGTTGACCTGGGCGGGTCCGACCCGGTGATCGGGTTTAACTATTTCGGGCGGCTGGGCGCCCTGGGGGCTTACAACACCGACGCCTCCGGTGATGGTTGGCGGATCGGCGGGGACGGCTCGTCGTTGCTCGGCGTCGCGGCCGTGCCCATGCCGCTGGCGCACACGGTGGACCTCAACGCCGTGACCGTCGACAGCGACACCGGCTCGTACCTGCGGGCCAATTGGACGTGGGCACCCTCGGCCCTTGACGACGCGGCGATCACCCGGCTGAGCCAGCTCTGGTTTGAGGCCCTGGCCGGCATCTGCGCACATGTCAGAAACGGTGGGGGCGGGCTGACCCCGTCGGATATCGCGCCCGCCCGGCTGAGCCAACACCAGATCGAGGAGCTGCAGCGGCAATCTGAGATCGCCGATATTTTGCCGCTGACCCCGCTGCAGCAGGGCCTGCTGTTTCACGCCAGCACCGTGCAGGCCAGCGACGATGTGTACGCGGTGCAGCTGGATATCGCGCTTAGCGGTGCCCTGGATCAGCACCGGCTACGCGATGCGGTGCACACGGTGGTCACCCGGCATCCGAACCTGGTGGCGCGATTCAGCGGCCAGTTCGACGAGCCGGTGCAGATCATCCCGGCCGATCCCGCGGCGGCGTGGCGGTATGTCGAACTTGGCGCGCACGGCGTCGATACCGATGAGCAGATCCAGCGAATGTGCGCCGCCGAGCGCGCCGCGGTCCGCGACCTTGCCGATGAGCCGGTCTTTCGGACGGTCCTGATCCGCACAGCACCCGATCGGCACCGGTTGGTGCTGACTAACCATCACATCGTGATGGATGGCTGGTCGCTGCCGATCCTGCTGGGCGAAATATTCGCCAGCTACCACCAGCAGCGCCTGCCCGCGCCCGCGCCGTACCGCAGGTTTGTCAGCTGGCTGGCCGCTCGAGACCGTGCCGGCGCCGAGGCGGCCTGGCGCGACGTGCTCGCCGGTTTTGACACCCCCACCTTGGTGGGCCCGCCGGCTCGGGTGGGCCCGGGCGCGCGCGGTGTTGGCTCGTTTCGGGTGCCCGAGCAGCTCACGCGGGCCGTTGGCGAGCTGGCGCGTTCGCGTCACACCACCATTAGCACCGTGCTGCAGGGCGCCTTCGCGCAACTGCTGAGCTGGCTGACCGGCCAACCTGATGTCGTCTTCGGCACCGCGGTCTCGGGTAGGCCCGCCGAGGTTCCCGGCGCGGAATCGATGGTCGGCCTGTTCATCAATACGGTGCCGGTGCGCGCGCGCACCACGGCCACAACCACCACCGCAGACCTACTCGACCAGCTGCAAAACGCCCACAACGACACCCTGGAGCACCAGCACGTGGCGCTTGCGGAGATCCACCGCATCACCGGGCACGACCAGCTGTTCGACACCCTATTCGTGTTCGAGAACTACCCGGTCGACACCGCCGCGTTGCTCGCCAACGATGCGTTGGCCATCACCGAGTTCAATACCCGCGAATACAACCATTACCCGCTGACAGTGCAAGCCACCCCAGGGGCCGAACTGGGTCTTCGCGTCGAATACGACACCGAGGTGTACGACACGGCCGGCATCGAGACGCTCGTCGAGCGGCTCAAGCGGGTGCTGGTGGCGATGACCACCGATCCCGGGCGTTCGTTGTCGTCGCTGGACCTGCTAGATGCCGGGGAACACACCCACCTCGATGAGATCGGCAACCGCGCCACGTTGACCCGGCCCGCGTCGCCGGCGTCGATTCCGGCGTTGTTCGCCGCCCAGGTGGCGCGCGCCCCGGACGCGGTGGCGGTGACCTTCGACGGCCGCACCATGACCTACCGCGAGCTTGACGAGGCCGCCAACCGGTTGGCGCACCTGTTGGCCGCCCACGGTGCCGGCCCCGGTGCGTGTGTGGCGCTGCTGTTCAACCGCTCGGCCGAGGCGATCCCGGTGATCCTGGGGGTGCTCAAGACCGGAGCGGCCTATCTGCCAATCGACCCGATGCATCCCGACGCGCGGATCGAGTTCATGATCGACGATGCCGCGCCGATCGCCGCGGTCACCACCACCGATCTGGCCGCCCGGCTAGACGGGCATGGCCTACCGGTCATCGATGTCAGTGAGATTGAGGCCCCAGCTCCTGACATCCAACCCAGCACCGCATTACCGGCGCCGGCCCCCGACGACATCGCCCACATCATCTACACCTCGGGCACCACCGGCGTCCCCAAAGGCGTGGCCGTCACCCACCACAACGTCACCCAGCTGTTCGACGCACTGGATATCGGCGTGGTGTTGGCGCCCGAACAGGTGTGGACGCAGTTTCACTCCTATGCCTTCGACTTCTCGGTGTGGGAGATCTGGGGTGCGCTTTTGCACGGAGGGCGGCTCGTGGTGGTGCCCGAGTCGATGGCCCGCGCACCGGAAGACTTTCATGCCTTGCTGGTTGCTGAACAGGTCAGCGTGCTCGCCCAGACCCCGTCGGCCGTGGGGGCGCTATCGCCTGAGGGTTTGGATTCGACGGCGTTGATTATCGGCGCCGAGCCCTGCCCGGCCGAGCTGGTGGATCGGTGGTCACCCGGGCGGTTGATGGTCAACGTCTACGGCCCGACCGAGACGACGATGTGGGCGTCCAAGAGTGCGCCGCTGAGGGCGGGGTCGGGGACGCCGCCGATCGGTTCTCCGGTGTCGCGGGCGGCCTTTTTTGTCCTCGATCGGTGGTTGCGCGCGGTGCCCGTCGGTGTGGTCGGTGAGTTGTACGTGGCCGGCGCCGGCGTGGGTGTCGGGTACCGGCGGCGGGCCGGGTTGACCGGGTCGCGGTTTGTGGCGTGCCCGTTCGGGAGTCCGGGGGCGCTGGGAACACGGATGTATCGCACCGGGGACCTGATGTGCTGGGGTCCCGACGGGCAGCTGCAATATCAAGGCCGCGCCGACGAGCAGGTCAAAATCCGCGGATATCGCATCGAACTCGGCGAGATTCAGGCCGCCCTGACCGCGCTGGATGGGGTGGAGCAGGCGGCGGTGATCGCCCGCGAGGACCGCCCCGGCGACAAGCGCCTGGTCGGCTACGTCGTTGGGGTCACCGACACGCTAGACCCAACCGAGATACGCACCCAGCTGGCCGACCGACTCCCGGCCTACATGATCCCGGCCGCGGTGGTGGTGACGGCGGCGCTGCCGCTGACACCCAACGGCAAACTCGACACCCGCGCCCTGCCGGCACCCGAATACCAGGATGGCAATCGTTACCGCGCACCGGCCAACGCCACCGAGGAGATCCTGGCCGGCACCTACGCCCAGGTACTCGGGCTCGACCGGATCGGGGTCGACGACTCATTCTTCGACCTGGGTGGGGACTCGCTGTCGGCGATGCGCCTGATCGCCGCGATCAACAAATCTTTCGACGCCGGCCTCACGGTGCGTGCGGTGTTTGAGGCGCCCACGGTGGCCCAGTTGGCGCCCCGCATCGGTGGGGATGCGGGTGGGCTTGCGCCGTTGGTGGCCGGTGAACGGCCCGCGGTGGTGCCGTTATCGTTCGCCCAGAGCCGGTTGTGGTTCCTGGACCAGTTGCAGGGTCCCTCACCGGTCTACAACATGGCGACGGCGTTGCGGTTGGATGGGCGCCTGGATGTTGATGCGCTGGCTGCCGCGCTGGCCGATGTGGTGGCCCGCCACGAGAGCCTGCGCACGCTGTTTGCCGCCCCCGACGGGATCCCCCGGCAGCTGGTGGTGCCGGTCGAGCGGGCCGACTTCGGCTGGCAGGTCGTTGATGCCACCGCATGGCCGGCCGGCCGGCTGCATGAGGCCATCGAAACCGCGGCGCATCACACGTTTGACCTGGCCATCCAAATCCCGTTGCGGGCAACACTTTTCCGCCTCGCCAACGATGAGCACGTGCTGGTGGCCGCGGTGCACCATATCGCCGCCGACGGCTGGTCGATCACCCCGCTGACGCGTGATCTGGCTGCGGCGTATGCCAGCCGATGCGCCGGACAACCCCCCGACTGGGCCGATTTGGCGGTGCAGTATGTCGATTACGCGCTGTGGCAGCGCGCCCAGTTTGGGGATCTCGACGATAGCCACAGCCGCATCGCCGCACAGCTGGGCTTTTGGGAGGATGCCCTGGCCGGGATGCCCGAGCGATTGCAGCTTCCCACCGATCGGCCCTACCCGCCGGTCGCTGATTACCGCGGCGGCCGGGTGGCCGTGGACTGGCCCGCGCAGCTGCAACAGCGGGTTGCTCGGGTAGCCCGCGAACACAACGCGACCAGTTTCATGGTGATCCAGGCCGCCCTGGCGGTACTGCTGGCCAAGCTCAGCGCCAGCAGCGAGGTGGCGGTGGGATTCCCGGTCGCCGGCCGGGGTGACACCGCGCTCGACGAGTTGGTGGGGTTTTTCGTCAACACCCTGGTGCTGCGGGTTGACCTGGACGGTGATCCCACCGTCGCCGAGCTACTGGCCCAGGTGCGAGGGCGCAGCGTGGCCGCCTACGAACACCAAGACGTGCCCTTCGAAGTGCTGGTGGAGCGGCTCAACCCCACCCGAAGCCTGACCCATCACCCGCTGGTCCAGGTGGTGCTGGCCTGGCAGAACTTCGCCGGGCAGGACAATGATCCCGCCGCCGCGCTGGCCTTGGGTGATCTGCGGGTCACCCCGATGCCCATCGAGACTCGGACCGCGCGCATGGATTTGGTGTTTTCCCTGGGCGAAGGTTGGAGCGAGGCGGGTGCGCCGGCCGGGATCGGTGGGGCGGTGGAATTTCGCACCGATGTGTTCGACGCGGCCAGCATCGAGGCGCTGATCGAGCGGCTGGGGCGGGTGCTGGTGGCGCTTACCGCCGACCCCACCCGGCGGCTGTCGTCCATCGATGTGCTCGACACCGCCGAGCATGCCCGGCTAGCGCAGTTGGGTCAGCGGGCGGTATTGACCGCGCCGGCGCCGGCGCCTTTGTCGATCCCGCAGGTGTTCGCCGGGCAGGTGGGTGCGGCGCCGCGGGCGGTGGCGATCACCGATAGTGGGCGTTCGATGTCCTACCGGGAGCTTGATGAGGCGTCGAACCGGTTGGCGCACAAGCTCATTGCCCACGGCGCTGGGCCGGGCGATGTGGTGGGTGTGCTGGCGAACCGCTCGGCGCAGGCGGTGGTCGGAATCTTGGCGGTGCTCAAGACGGGGGCAGCGTACCTGCCGGTGGACGCCGCGCATCCTGATGCGCGGATCGGGTTCGTGCTCGGTGATGCCGCGCCGGTTGCAGTGCTCACGACCGCGGAGCTGGCGGGGCGGCTGACTGTCCATGGCGTCGTGGTCATCGATCTCGAGGACCCCGCGGTGGCTGCGCAGCCCAGCACGGCGCCGGCGCCTGTGGCGCCTGCCGATGCGGCGTATGTGGTTTACACGTCGGGGACGACGGGGGTGCCAAAGGGGGTCGGGGTCACGCACGCCAATGTGACCCGGTTGATCGGGTCGTTGGATGAGCGGTTGCCCCAGGATGGGGTGTGGCCGTTGTGTCATTCGTTGGCGTTTGACGTGTCGGCGTGGGAGATCTTTGGTGCGCTGTTGCGCGGGGGCCGGTTGGTGGTGGTGCCCGAGGCGGTGGCGGCCTCCCCCGAGGAGTTCCACGCCCTGCTCGTCGCTGAACGGGTCAGTGTGTTGACGCAGACGCCGTCGGCGGTGGCGGCGCTGGACCCGGTGGGTTTGGAGTCAACAGCGTTGGTGGTGGTCGGTGAGGCCTGCCCGCCCGAGGTGGTGGATCGATGGGCGCCGGGGCGGGTGATGGTCAACGCCTATGGTCCGACCGAGACCACGATGTGCGTGGCGATCAGTGCGCCCTTAACAGCCTTAACGGCGGGGTCACCAGGAGCGGCGCTGGTGCCGGTCGGTACCCCGGTGTCGGGGGCGGCGTTGTTTGTGCTGGATGGGTGGTTGCGGCCGGTGCCGGTCGGGGTGGTCGGTGAGTTGTATGCCGCCGGTGCCGGTGTGGGCGTCGGCTATCTGGGCCGCGCATCGTTGAGCGCCTCGCGGTTTGTGGCGTGTCCGTTCGCTGGCGCGGGAGCGCCTGGACAAAGGATGTACCGGACCGGGGACCTGGTGTGCTGGGGTGTCGATGGGCAGCTGCGTTATGTGGGCCGGGCTGATGACCAGGTCAAGATCCGTGGGTATCGCATCGAGCTCGGTGAGGTCGGGGCCGCGTTAGCCGGGATCGCTGGGGTCGGGCAGGCGGTGGTGATCGCCCGCGAGGACCGCCCCGGTGATAAGCGGCTGGTGGGTTATGTGACCGGGACAGCGGACCCGGCCGAGGTGCGCGCCCAGTTGGCCGAGCGGGTGCCTGCGTACATGGTCCCGGCCGCGGTGGTGGTGATCGGCGCGTTGCCGCTCACGGTCAACGGCAAGCTCGACATCCGGGCCCTGCCGGCACCCGAATACGCCGATGCCAATCGGTACCGGGCCCCGGCGAGCGCTATCGAGGAGGTCCTGGCCGGCATCTACGCCCAGGTGCTGGGTGTGGACCGGGTCGGGGTCGATGACTCCTTCTTCGATCTGGGTGGGGACAGCATCCTGTCGATGCAGGTGGTGGCCCGGGCCCGGGCGGCAGGTCTGACGTGTCGGCCGCGCGATGTTTTCGTGGAGCAGACCGTGGCCCGGCTGGCCCGGGTTGCCGGGGTGGCCGATGGTGCGGCCGGCGTGGTCGATGAGGGCATCGGGCCGCTGCCCGCGACGCCGATCATGCATTGGCTGGCCGGCCTGGAAAGCTCCGACGGCCCGGTTGAGCAGTTCAACCAGACGCTGGTGGTGCAGGCTCCCGCGGGGGTCACCCAGGCCGACGTGGTGGTGCTGTTGCAGGCGCTGCTGGATCGCCATCCGATGTTGCGGCTGCGCGCGGATGACAGCGGTTTCTCGGGCGCCTGGTCGTTGCAGATACCCGAGCCGGGTGCCGTCGACGCAGGCGAATGCCTGCACACCGTCGATGCGTTGTCTGACGAAGCGCTGGTGGACGCGCGGTCGCGGTTGGACCCGTCCGCCGGGGTCATGCTCAGCGCATTGTGGGTGGCCTCGGCGGGCCAGTTGGTAGTGATCATTCACCATCTGGCAATCGACGCCGTGTCGTGGCGAATTCTGTTGGAAGACCTCAACATCGCCTGGGCCCAACACCACACCGGACAGCCCGTGGCCTTACCGGCGGGGGGCACGTCGTTTGCGCGGTGGGCGTCGCTGCTGGCCGAGCACGCACAGGCAGGCGAAGTCGTGGAGCAGGCAGAGGCGTGGCGGCAGGTGGCGGCGACCCCTGCCGCGCTGCCGGCGGTGCGCCCTCTGGTGGACACGTTTGCCACTGCGGGGCATTTGTCGGCATCGCTGGATGTTGAGACCACCCGGATGCTGCTTGGCGAGGTGCCCGCGGCGTTTCACGCTGGTGTGCAGGACATCTTGTTGATCGCGTTCGGGTTGGCGTGGACGCAGTTCTTGGGCACCGGGGGCGCCCCGATCGGCATCGACGTGGAGGGCCACGGCCGCGCCGAGGAACTGGCCCCCAATGTGGACCTGTCCCGCACGGTCGGCTGGTTCACCACCAAATACCCGGTGTCCCTGGCTTTCGCGGGACTGTCCTGGCCGCAGGTGACGGCCGGTGAGGCCGCGCTGGGGGCGCTGATCAAAAACGCCAAAGAGCAGCTGCGCGCCCTGCCCGATCCGCTGACCTACGGTCTGCTGCGGTATCTGAACACCGAGGTCGACCTGGCGGGGTCCGACCCAACGATCGGATTCAACTATTTCGGGCGTACGGGCGGCGCGGCAGGTGCCATGGTTCCCGATGATCTGTGGTCTCCCTGTCAAGAAGCCGTCGACGCTGCCACGGCGCTCCCGATGCCGCTGGGGCACACCGTGGCGCTCAACGCCGGAACCATAGACACCGATGCCGGCCCGCAGCTGCATGCCGACTGGATGTGGGCGCGCTCGGTCCTGCAACGCGGGCAGGTCGACCGCCTAAGCGAGCTGTGGTTTGAGGCGTTGGCCGGCATCTGCGCGCACGTGCGCCGCGGTGGGGGCGGGTTGACCCCTTCGGATATCGCGCCGGCCCGGCTGAGCCAGCACCAGATCGACGAGCTGCACCAGCACTATGAGATCGCCGATGTTTTGCCGTTGACCCCGCTGCAGCAGGGGCTGCTCTTCCACGCCAGCACCACGCAGGCCAGCGACGATGTGTATGCCGCTCAGCTGGATATCGCGTTCAGCGGTCCCCTTGATCAGCCTCGGCTGCGCGATGCGGTGCACACGGTCATCAACCGCCATCCGCATCTGGCGGCCCGCTTCTCGCAACAGTTCGATGAGCCGGTGCAGATCATCCCGGCCGATCCCGCGCCGGCGTGGCACTACGTCGACCTTGAGGGCGACGACGACCTCGATGTCGATGAGCTGTGCGCCGCCGAACGCGCCGCGGTGTGCGAGCTGGCTGACCAGCCGGCGTTTCGGGTGGCTGTGATCCGCACCGCACCAGACCGGCACCGGTTGGTGCTGACCAATCATCACATCGTGATGGATGGGTGGTCATTGCCGATCCTGCTCAGCGAGATATTCGCCGGCTATTACGGCCGGCGGCTGCCCGCGCCCGCGCCGTACCGCAGCTTCGTTACCTGGCTGACCGGTCGGGACCGTGCGGCGGCGCAGGCGGCGTGGCGTGAAGTGCTAGCCGGCTTTGACACCCCCACCTTGGTCGGCTCGCCGGACCGATTGGGGCTGGGCGCCCGCGGTTTTGCGTCGTTTCAGGTGCCCGACGCCATCAACCGCGCGCTCCGCGAGCTGGCCCGCTCGCAGCACACCACAGTGAGCACCGTGCTGCAGGGCGCCTTCGCGCAGCTGCTGTGCCGGCTCACCGGCCAGCACGACGTCGTTTTCGGCACCACGGTCTCGGGTAGGCCGGCCGAGCTGGCCGGAATGGAATCGATGGTGGGGCTGTTCATCAACACGGTTCCGGTGCGGGCGAACATCACACCGGCAACCACCACCACGGACCTGATCGGCCAGCTGCAAAGCGCCCACACCGACACCCTTGAGCATCAGCACCTGGCGCTCAGCGAGATCCACCGCGCCGCAGGCCACGACCAGTTGTTCGACACCTTGTTCGTGTACCAGAACTACCCGGTCGACACCGGCACGTTATTCGGCTCCAACGGGTTGGCCGTCACCGAGTTCACCAGCCGCGAATCCACCCACTACCCGCTGACCGTGGTGGCCCAGCCGGGCCCCGAACTGCGCCTGCGCGTCGAATACGACACCGACGTGTTCGACGGGGCCAGCATCGAGGCGCTGATCGAGCGGTTGGAGCGGGTGTTGGTGGTGATGACCACCGACCCGCGGCGGCCGTTGTCGTCGCTGGATCTGCTGGATGCCGATGAGCACGCCCGCCTGGATGAGCTCGGTAATCGGGCGGTGTTGACCCGGCCCGCACCGCCGCCGGTGTCGATTCCGGTGCTGTTCGCCGAACAGGTGGCCCGCACGCCCGAGGCGGTGGCGGTGAGCTTCGAGGGGCGGTCGGTGACGTACCGGGAACTCGACGAGGCCGCTAACCGGTTGGCGCATCTGTTGGCCGGCCAGGGTGCGGGCCCGGGGCAGTGTGTGGCGCTGCTGTTCAACCGTTCGGCGGAGGCGATCGCGGCGATTTTGGCGGTGCTCAAGACCGGGGCGGCGTATCTGCCGGTGGATCCGGCGGTGCCGGCGGACCGGATCGGGTTCATGCTCGCCGACGCCACGCCGATCGCCGCGATCACCACCGCTGATCTGGCCGCCCGGCTAGACGGGCATGGCCTGCTCGTCATCGATGTCGGTGGTATCGAGGCCCCCGCTGCTGACACCCAACCCGGCACGGCACTGCCGGCGCCGGCCCCCGATGACATCGCTTACCTGATCTACACCTCGGGAACCACCGGTGTCCCCAAAGGCGTCGCGGTCACCCACCACAACGTCACCCAGCTGCTCGCCTCACTGGATGCCGGCCTGACAACGCCGGGACCGGCAAGGGTGTCGACGCAGTGGCATCCTTACGCCTTCGACGCCTCGGTCCGCGAGATCTGGGGTGCGCTGTTGCACGGTGGGCGGCTGGTGGTGGTGGCCGAGTCGGTGGCTCGCTCTCCGGGAGACTTCCACGATTTGCTTGTCGCTGAACAGGTCAGCGTTCTCACCCAGACCCCGTCGGCGGTGGGGGTGCTATCGCCTGAGGGGTTGGAGTCGGCGGCGTTGGTGGTAGGTGGCGACGCCTGCTCGGTCGAGGTGATGGATCGGTGGGCGCCGGGGCGGGTGATGATCAACGCCTACGGCCCGACCGAGACCACGGTGGATGCGGCAATCAGCGCGCCCTTAAAAGTTGGGACACCGGGAGCAGGTGTAGTACCGATCGGCTCGCCGGTGTCGGGGGCGGCGTTGTTTGTGCTGGATGGGTGGTTGCGTCCGGTGCCGGTCGGTGTGGTCGGTGAGTTGTATGTGGCCGGTGCCGGTGTGGGCGTGGGGTATTGGCGGCGGGCCGGGTTGACCGCGTCGCGGTTTGTGGGCTGTCCGTTTGGCGAGCCGGGAACACGTATGTATCGCACCGGGGACCTGGTGCGCTGGGGGGCCGATGGGCAGCTGCAGTATGAGGGCCGCGCTGATGAACAGGTCAAGATCCGCGGCTATCGCATCGAACTCGGCGAGGTGCAGGCGGCGCTGAGCGGCGTGGACGGGGTCACGCAGGCGGTGGTGATCGCCCGCGAGGACCGCCCCGGCGACAAGCGGCTGGTGGGCTACGTCGTTGGGGTCACCGGCACAGCGGACCCCGCCGGCATACGGGCGCAGCTGAGCGAGCGGCTCCCCGCCTACATGGTGCCGGCGGTTGTAGTCGCGATTGAAGCGCTGCCGCTGACACCAAACGGCAAACTTGACAGGCGCGCCCTGCCGGCACCCGAATACGCCGACGCCGATCATTACCGCGCTCCGGCCGGCGCCATCGACGAGATCCTGGCCGGCATCTACGCCCGGGTGCTCGGTGCGGAGCGGGTCGGTGTCGATGACTCGTTCTTCGAACTCGGTGGGGATTCACTGTCGGCGATGCGTCTGATCGCCGCGGTCAACGCCGGCCTGGGTGCCGATCTTTCCGTGCGCGACGTGTTCGAGGCGCCCACGGTTGCCCTGTTGGCGCCCCGTATCGGTAGGGATACGGGTCGGCTCTCGCGGCTGGTGCGGGTTGAGCGGCCCGCGGTGGTGCCGCTGTCGTTTGCCCAGAACCGGTTGTGGTTCCTGGACCAGTTGCAGGGCCCCTCACCGGTGTACAACATGGCGGCGGCGGTGCGGTTGGGCGGGCGCCTGGATGCGGAGGCGTTTGGTGCGGCGCTGGCCGATGTGGTGGGCCGCCATGAGAGCCTGCGCACGCTGTTCGCGGCGCCCGAGGGGATCCCCCAGCAGCTGGTGATGCCGCCCGAGCGGGCCGACTTCGGGTGGGACGTCGTTGATGCCAGCGGGTGGTCGCCCAGCCAGTTGGATGAGGCCATCGGCGCGGCGGCGCGCTACAGCTTCGACCTGGCGACCGAGATTCCGTTGCGGGCGCGGCTTTTCCGTGTCACCGGCGATGAGCACGTGCTGGTGGCCGCGGTGCACCATATCGCCGCCGACGGCTGGTCGATCACCCCGCTGGTGCGTGATCTGGGGCTTGCCTATGCCAGCCGGTGTGCCGGGCAACCCCCCGGCTGGGCGCCGTTGCCGGTGCAGTATGTCGATTACGCGCTGTGGCAGCGCGCGCAGCTGGGTGATCTGGCCGACAGCGACAGCCCGATCGCCGCGCAGCTGGCCTACTGGGAGCAGACGCTGGCCGGGCTGCCCGAGCGGCTACAGCTGCCCACCGATCGGCCCTACCCGCCGGTCGCCGATCACCGCGGCGCCACCGTGGCGATCGACTGGCCCACCGACCTGCAGCAACAGATTCGACGGGTGGCCCGCGAGCACAACACGACCACGTTCATGGTGGTCCAGGCCGCCCTGGCGGCGCTGCTATCGAAGCTCAGCGCCAGCAGCGATGTGGCGGTGGGGTTCGCGATCGCCGGGCGCGGCGATCCCGCACTCGATGAGCTGGTCGGGTTTTTCGTCAACACCCTGGTCCTGCGTGTCGAGGTGGCTGGGGACCCCACCGTCGTCGAGTTGCTGGCCCAGGTGCGCGGGCGCAGCCTCGCCGCCTTTGAACACCAAGACGTTCCCTTTGAGGTGCTGGTGGAGCGGCTCAACCCGACCCGAAGCCTGGCTCATCACCCGCTGGTGCAGGTGCTGTTGGGCTGGCAGAACTTCGCCGGGCAGGACAACAACTCCGCGAGCGGGTTGGCATTGGGTGATCTGCAGGTCACCCCGATGCCGGTGCACACCCAGACCGCCCGCATGGATTTGACGTTTTCGTTGGGCGAACGCTTCACCGAGGCCGGTGAGCCCGCCGGGATCGGCGGGGCGGTGGAGTTTCGCACCGATGTGTTCGACGCGCACAGCATCGAGGCGCTGATCGAGCGGTTGCGGCGGGTGGTGGTGGCGCTGACCGCCGACCCCACCCGGCGGCTGTCGTCGATCGATGTGCTCGACGAGCCCGAGCGTGCCCGCCTGGATGAGCTGGGTAACCGCGCGGTGTTGACCCGGCCGGCGAGCGCGCCGGTGTCGATTCCGGTGCTGTGGGCCGCCCAGGTCGAACGGGCGCCCGAGTCGGTGGCGCTGACCTTCGAAGGCCGCTCAATGACCTACCGCGAACTCGATGAGGCCGCCAACAGGTTGGCGCACCTGCTGGCCGCCCACGGTGGGGGCCCGGGACAATGTGTGGCGCTTTTGCTGTCGCGGTCGGCCGAGGCGATCGTGGCGATGTTGGCGGTGCTCAAAACCGGGGCGGCCTACCTGCCGATCGACCCGGCGCTGCCGGTGGCCCGGATCGGGTTCATGGTTGGCGACGCCGCGCCGATCGCCGCGATCACCATCGGTGATCTGGCCACCCGGTTCGACGGCTGTGACGTGGTGGTGATCGAAGTCAACGACGCTGCCGTTGACACCCAACCCAGCACCGCCTTGCCGGCGCCCGCCCCCGAAGACATCGCCCACATCATCTACACCTCCGGCACCACCGGTGTCCCCAAAGGCGTGGCCGTCACCCACCACAACGTCACCCGGCTATTCGACTCATTCGACGTCGGCGTGCGGCTGGGGCCGGGGCAGGTGTGGACGCAGTTCCACTCGTATGCATTCGACTATTCGGTGTGGGAGATCTGGGGTGCGCTGTTGCATGGCGGGCGACTGGTGGTCGTGCCGGAGTCGGTGGCGCGCTCTCCGGAAGACTTCCACGCCTTACTGGTCGCTGAACAGGTGAGCGTATTAAGCCAGACTCCCTCGGCGGTGGGGGTGCTCGCACCGCACGGGTTGGAGTCGGCGGCGTTGGTGATCGGCGCGGAGGCCTGCCCGGCCGAAGTGGTGGATCGGTGGGCGCCGGGGCGAGTGATGATCAACGCCTACGGCCCGACCGAGACCACGGTGTATGCGTCGATCAGCGCGCCCTTAACAGCGGGGTCGGGGGCGCCGCCGATCGGCTCGCCGGTGCCGGGAGCGGCGTTGTTCGTGCTGGATCAGTGGTTGCGGGCGGTGCCGGTCGGTGTGGTCGGGGAGTTGTATGTGGCCGGTTCCGGGGTGGGCGTTGGCTATGTGGGCCGGGGTCCCTTGACCGCGTCCCGGTTTGTGGCCTGCCCGTTCGGGAATCCAGGGGCGCCGGGGGCGCTGGGCCAACGCATGTATCGCACCGGGGATCTGGTGTGGTGGCGCCCGGATGGGCAGCTGGCGTATCTGGGGCGCGCCGATGAGCAGGTCAAGATCCGCGGGTATCGCATCGAACTCGGCGAGGTGCAGGCAGCGCTGGCCGGGCTGGACGGGGTGGAGCAGGCGGTGGTGATCGCCCGCGAGGACCGCCCCGGTGACAAGCGCCTGGTCGGCTACGTCGTTGGGGTCACCGGCACGCTGAACCCGGCCGGAATGCGCGCCGCTCTGGCCGAGCGGCTCCCGGCCCACATGGTGCCGGCGGCGGTGGTGGTCCTCGATGCGTTGCCGCTCACGGTCAACGGCAAGCTCGACACCCGGGCCCTGCCGGCACCCGAATACGCCGATGCCGATCGGTACCGGGCCCCGGCCAGCGCTATCGAGGAGATCTTCGCCGGCATCTACGCCCAAGTCCTCGGGCTGGACCGGGTCGGGGTGGACGACTCATTCTTCGAGCTGGGTGGGGACAGCATCTTGTCGATGCAGGTGGTGGCCCGGGCCCGCGCCGCCGGCGTCATCTGTAAGCCGCGCGACATTTTCGTCGAGCAGACCGTGGCCCGGCTGGCCGCAGTCGCCGCGGTGGCCGACGGTGAGGGTGGCCCGATCGACGAGGGCATCGGGCCGGTCCTGGCCACCCCGATCGTCCGCTGGCTGCAGGGCGTGGATGGCCCGGTAGAGCAGTTCAACCAGACGCTGGTGGTGCAGGCTCCCGCCGGAGCGACCGAAGCCGACGTGGTGGTCGTCTTGCAGGCGTTGCTGGATCGGCACGCCATGCTGCGGCTACGCGTGGACCCAGGCATTGGGGACGGCGCCGGGCGCTGGGCGTTACAGGTGCCCGAACCGGGTGCGGTGGATGCGCGCGGGTGCCTGCACTCGGTGGACGAGCTATCCCATGACGCGCTGGTGGACGCGCGGTCGCGGCTCAATCCGGCCGCCGGGGCCATGCTCAGCGCTCTGTGGGTCGCCTCGGCGGGCCAGTTGGCGTTGATCATTCACCATCTGGCCATCGACGGGGTGTCGTGGCGAATTCTGTTGGAAGACCTCAACATCGCCTGGGCCCAGCACCACAACGGACAAGCCGTGGCCTTGCCGGCGGGAGGCACGTCGTTCGCGCGGTGGGCCTCGCTGCTGGCCGAGCACGCACACGCACGCGAAGTCGTGCAGCAGGCCGAAGCCTGGCGACAGGTCGCGGCGGCCCCGGCCGCGCTGCCGGCGGCGCAACCGGCGGTGGATACGTATGCCAGCGCCGGGCGCCTGTCAGTGTCGCTGGATGCGGAGACCACCCGGATGCTGCTCGGTGAGGTGCCCGCGGCGTTTCATGCCGGGATCCACGAGATCTTGTTGATCGCGTTCGGGCTGGCGTGGGCCGAGTTTTTAGGTTCTTCGGGCACCGGCGGCGCGCCGATCGGCATCGGCGTGGAGGGCCACGGCCGCCACGAGGAGCTGGCCGCCAATGTGGACCTGACCCGCACCGTGGGGTGGTTCACCACCAAATACCCGGTGGCCTTGACCGTGGGTGGGCTGTCCTGGGCGCAGGTGGCCGCCGGGGAGACGGGGTTGGGGGCACTGGTCAAGGACGCCAAAGAGCAGCTTCGCGCCCTACCCGATCCGTTGACCTACGGTGTGCTGCGCTATCTGAACCCCGACGTGGACCTCGGCGGATCTGACCCGGCGATCGGGTTCAACTATCTGGGACGCCTCGGCGGGGCGGGCGGTCCGGCGGGCGAGCTGTCGGCCGATTTATGGCGGATCAGCCAGGAGGGCGCGGCGCTCACCGGCGCCAGCACAGCGGTGCCGATGCCGCTGGCGCACACCGTCGAGCTCAACGCCGTCACCGTCGACACCGATACCGGGCCCCAGCTGCACGCCAACTGGACGTGGGCGCCCTCAGCCTTGGATCACGCGCAGGTCAGCCGGCTGGGCCGGTTGTGGTTTGAGGCCCTGGCCGGCATCTGCGCGAATGCGCGAGGCGGCGGGGGCGGATTGACTCCGTCGGATATCGTGCCGGCCCGGCTGAGCCAGCAGCAGATCGACGAGCTGCACCAGCACTATCAGATCGCCGATATCTTGCCGTTGATCCCGCTGCAGCGGGGCCTGCTTTTCCATGCGAGCACCGCGCACGGCAGCGACGACGAGACGTATGTAATGCAACTGGGCATCACCGTCACCGGCCCGCTCGACCCGGCCCGGCTGCGCGATGCGGTGCACGCGCTGGCGACCCGGCATCCACACCTGGTGGCCCGATTCTGTGACCGGTTCGACGAGCCGGTGCAGATCATCCCGGCCGATCCTGAGCCGGGTTGGCGCTACGTCGAGCTGGGCGCTGATGTCGATGTCGATGCACAGATCCAGCAGCTGTGCGCCGCCGAACGCGCCGCGGTCTGCCAGCTGGCCGACGAGCCGGCGTTTCGGGCGGCGTTGATCCGCACCGCACCGGATCGGCACCGGTGTGTGCTGACCAATCACCACATCGTGGTGGATGGCTGGTCGCTGCCGATCCTGCTGCGCGAAATCTTCGCCGGCTATTACGGGCAGCGGCTGGGGTCGGCCGGGTCGTATCGCGGCTTTTTGACCTGGCTGGCCGATCGTGACCTCGATGCCGCCCGGGCGGCCTGGCGGCTGGTGCTGGCCGGTTTGGACTCCCCCACCCTCGTGGGCCCGCCGGACCGGTTGGCGCCAGGCGCCCGCGGTGTTGCCTCGTTCCGGGTGCCCGACGCGACCACCGGCGCGCTCGGCGAGCTGGCGCGCTCACACCAGACCACCGTGAGCACCGTGCTGCAGGGCGCCTTCGCACAGCTGCTGTGCTGGCTCACCGGCCGGCACGATGTCGTCTTCGGCACCACGGTTTCGGGAAGGCCGGCCGAGCTGGCCGGCGTGGAATCGATGGTAGGGCTGTTCATCAACACGGTGCCGGTGCGGGCGAACATCACGCCGGCAACCACCACCACACACCTGATCGGCCAGCTGCAAAGCGCCCACGCCGACACCCTTGAGCACCAGCACCTGGCGCTCAACGAGATCCACCGCGCCGCCGGCCACGACCAATTGTTCGACACCCTGTTCGTGTACCAGAACTACCCGGTCGACCCCGCGACGGTGTCGGACGACCACGAACTGTCCATCAGCGAGGTGACCAGCCGCGAGTCCAACCACTACCCGTTGACGTTCCAGGCCCTGCCCGGCCACGAACTGGGGATTCGCGTCGAATACGACACCGATGTGTTCGACGAGGCCGGCATCGCGGCGCTGATCGGGCGGCTGGAGCGGGTGTTGGTGGCGATGACCACCGACCCGGAGCGGCCGTTGTCGTCGCTGGATCTACTGGATGCCGACGAGCATGCCCGGCTGGACGAGCTCGGCAATCGGGCGGTGTTGGCCCGGCCCGCGCCGCCGCCGGTGTCGATTCCGGTGCTGTTCGCCGCCCAAGTCGCGCGCACGCCCGAGGCGATGGCGGTCACCTTCGAGGGCCGCTCGGTGACCTACCGGGACCTCGATGAGGCCGCTAACCGGTTGGCGCACCTGTTGGCCGGCCACGGGGCGGGCCCGGGACAGTGTGTGGCCCTGCTGTTTTCCCGGTCGGCTGAGGCGATCGCGGCGATTTTGGCGGTGCTCAAGACCGGGGCGGCCTATCTGCCCATCGACGCGGCGGTGCCGGCGGACCGGATCGGGTTCATGCTCGCCGACGCCACGCCGATCGCCGCGCTCAGCACCGCTGATCTGGCCGCCCGGCTCGACGGACATGGCCTGCCGGTCATCAATGTGAACGACCCGGTCGTACACACCCAACCCAGCACCGCACTACCGGCGCCGCACCCCGACGAGATCGCTTACCTGATCTACACCTCGGGCACCACCGGTGTGCCCAAGGGGGTGGCCATCCCCCACCACAACGTCACCCGACTGCTGGAGTCGCTGGACCCCGACATGCCGCACCCGGGGGTGTGGTCGCAGTGTCACTCGCTGGCGTTCGACTTCTCGGTGTGGGAGATCTTCGGTGCGCTGCTGCGCGGTGGGCGCCTGGTGGTGGTGTCGGAGTCGGTGGCGCGCTCTCCAGAAGACTTCCACGATTTGCTCGTTGCCGAACAGGTCAGCGTCTTAAGCCGGACACCATCGGCGTTTTATGCGCTGCAAACCGTCGATACGCTACGACGCGAGCTAGGCCGGCAGCTGCACCTTGAGGCCGTGGTGTTCGGCGGGGAAGCCCTTGAACCCCAGCGTCTTCGGGCGTGGCTGGACGACCATCCAGGATCACCGCGTCTGATCAACATGTATGGCATTACCGAGACGACGGTGCATGCCTCGTATCGGGAGATCGTCGCCGACGATGTTGACCGCCACGCCAGCCCCATCGGGGTGCCGCTGGCGCACCTGGGCTTTTTCGTGCTGGACGGGTGGTTGCGAGCGGTGCCGGCCGGTGTGGTCGGTGAGCTGTATGTGGCCGGCGCCGGTGTGGCGGTCGGGTATGTGGGCCGGGCCGGGCTGACCGCCTCGCGGTTTGTGGCGTCTCCGTTCGGGGCGCCCGGACAACGCATGTATCGCACCGGGGACCTGGTGCGGTGGGAACCCGATGGGCAGCTGCGATACGTCGGGCGCGCCGACGAGCAGGTCAAGATCCGCGGCTACCGCATCGAACTCGGCGAGGTCCAGGCGGCACTGAGCAAGCTGGACGGGGTCAAGGCGGCGGCGGTGATCGCCCGCGAGGACCGTCCCGGCGACAAGCGCCTGGTCGGCTACATCACCGGCACAGCCGACCCGGCCGACATCCGCGCCCAGCTGGCCGAGCGGCTGCCCACCTACATGGTTCCGGCGGCTGTGGTGGTCATCGACGCGTTGCCGCTGACACCCAATGGCAAAACCGACACCCGCGCCCTGCCGTCACCCGAATACGCCGACGCCGATCATTACCGCGCTCCGACTAGCGCGGTCGAGGAGATCCTGGCCGGCATCTACGCCCAGGTGCTCGGGCTCGAGCCGCCGCAGCTTGTGGGGATTGACGACTCATTCTTCGACCTGGGCGGGGATTCGCTGTCCGCGATGCGGGTGATCGCCGCGATCAACGCCGGCCTGGATGCGGGCGTTTCGGTGCGCACGTTGTTCGAGACGCCCACGATCGCCCGGTTGGCGCCCCGTATCGGTGCGGATGCGGGTGGGCGGAAGCCGTTGGTGGCCGGTGAGCGGCCCCCGGTGGTTCCGTTGTCGTTTGCCCAATCCAGGTTGTGGTTCCTCAACCAGTTCGAGGGCGGGGCCGCGACCTACAACATGCCGACCGGTTTCCGGGTCAGCGGGGAGTTGGATGTCGAGGCGCTGGGTGCGGCCCTCGATGATGTCATCGCCCGCCACGAATCGCTGCGCACCATATTTCCCGACATCGACGGTGTGCCGTTCCAGGAGGTGTTGCCGGCCCAGGCGGGGATGTGGCGGCGCCGGGGCGCGCTGGTGGTGTCGTTGCCAGACCAAGATGTGGCCGGCGAGTTGATGGCGCTGGCGCGGTATCAGTTCGATCTGGCGGCGGAGATCCCAATTCGTGCGCAGATCTATTCGGTGGGGCCCGAGCAGCATGTGGTGGGGATTGTGGTGCACCACATCGCTTTTGATGGGTGGTCACGGGCTCCGATGGTCCGCGATGTGGGCGAGGCGTATCGGGCGCGGCGGCAGGGCAGGGCCCCGGAGTGGACGCCGTTGGCGGTGCAGTATGTCGACTACACGCTCTGGCAACGCGCGCAGCTGGGTGACCTGGATGATGACCACAGCCCCATTGCCGCGCAGCTGGACTACTGGCAGGGTGCCCTGGCCGGGATGCCCGACCGCATCGATCTTCCCACCGATCGGCCCTATCCGCCGGTTGCCGATTACCGCGGCGCCAGTGTGCCGATCGAATGGCCGGCCGAGCTGCAGCAGCAGGTTCGTCTGCTGGCCCGTGCGCACAACGCGACCACCTTCATGGTGATCCAGGCCGCGCTGGCGGTGCTGCTGGCCAAGGTCAGCGCCAGCAGCGATGTGGCGGTGGGGTTCCCGATCGCCGGGCGGCGCGACCCCGCGCTCGATGAACTGGTGGGCTTTTTCGTCAACACCTTGGTGCTGCGGTTCGATCTGGCCGGTGATCCCACCGTCGCCGAGCTGCTGGCCCAGGTCCAACAGCGCAGCCTGGCCGCCTACGAGCACCAAGACGTGCCCTTCGAGGTGCTGGTGGAGCGGCTCAACCCCACCCGAAGCCTGACCCATCACCCGCTGATTCAGGTGATGTTGGCCTGGCAGAACTTTCCCGGGAACAGCGATGATCCCACCGCCGGGTCGGTCTTGGGTGATCTGCGGGTCAGCGGGCTTGCGGCGAACATCCAGACCGCCCGCATGGACCTGGTGTTCCATCTGGGCCAACGATGGACCGAGGCCGGTGAGCCCGCCGGGCTCGGCGGGAGCGTGGAATTTCGCACCGATGTGTTCGACGAGGCGAGCATCGCGGCGCTGATCGGGCGGCTGGAGCGGGTGTTGGTGGCGATGACCACCGACCCGGAGCGGCCGTTGTCGTCGCTGGATCTACTGGATGCCGACGAGCATGCCCGGCTGGACGAGCTCGGCAATCGGGCGGTGTTGGCCCGGCCCGCGCCGCCGCCGGTGTCGATTCCGGTGCTGTTCGCCGCCCAAGTCGCGCGCACGCCCGAGGCGATGGCGGTCACCTTCGAGGGCCGCTCGGTGACCTACCGGGACCTCGATGAGGCCGCTAACCGGTTGGCGCACCTGTTGGCCGGCCACGGGGCGGGCCCGGGACAGTGTGTGGCCCTGCTGTTTTCCCGGTCGGCTGAGGCGATCGCGGCGATTTTGGCGGTGCTCAAGACCGGGGCGGCCTATCTGCCCATCGACGCGGCGGTGCCGGCGGACCGGATCGGGTTCATGCTCGCCGACGCCACGCCGATCGCCGCGCTCAGCACCGCTGATCTGGCCGCCCGGCTCGACGGACATGGCCTGCCGGTCATCAATGTGAACGACCCGGTCGTACACACCCAACCCAGCACCGCACTACCGGCGCCGCACCCCGACGAGATCGCTTACCTGATCTACACCTCGGGCACCACCGGTGTGCCCAAGGGGGTGGCCATCCCCCACCACAACGTCACCCGACTGCTGGAGTCGCTGGACCCCGACATGCCGCACCCGGGGGTGTGGTCGCAGTGTCACTCGCTGGCGTTCGACTTCTCGGTGTGGGAGATCTTCGGTGCGCTGCTGCGCGGTGGGCGCCTGGTGGTGGTGTCGGAGTCGGTGGCGCGCTCTCCAGAAGACTTCCACGATTTGCTCGTTGCCGAACAGGTCAGCGTCTTAAGCCGGACACCATCGGCGTTTTATGCGCTGCAAACCGTCGATACGCTACGACGCGAGCTAGGCCGGCAGCTGCACCTTGAGGCCGTGGTGTTCGGCGGGGAAGCCCTTGAACCCCAGCGTCTTCGGGCGTGGCTGGACGACCATCCAGGATCACCGCGTCTGATCAACATGTATGGCATTACCGAGACGACGGTGCATGCCTCGTATCGGGAGATCGTCGCCGACGATGTTGACCGCCACGCCAGCCCCATCGGGGTGCCGCTGGCGCACCTGGGCTTTTTCGTGCTGGACGGGTGGTTGCGAGCGGTGCCGGCCGGTGTGGTCGGTGAGCTGTATGTGGCCGGCGCCGGTGTGGCGGTCGGGTATGTGGGCCGGGCCGGGCTGACCGCCTCGCGGTTTGTGGCGTCTCCGTTCGGGGCGCCCGGACAACGCATGTATCGCACCGGGGACCTGGTGCGGTGGGAACCCGATGGGCAGCTGCGATACGTCGGGCGCGCCGACGAGCAGGTCAAGATCCGCGGCTACCGCATCGAACTCGGTGAAATCGAAAACAGCCTGGTGGCCTGCCCGCAGGTCACCCAGGCCGTCGCGACCGTGCACCACAGCCAAACCGGCTCGCACCTGGTCGCCTACATCGTCTTGGAGCACGGCAGCAGCGGCGACAACGACGCCGAAATCGTCGAAGAGTGGCAACACGTGTACGACGACCTGTACGGCGCCGAGGCCGGAGCGCCGGAGTTCGGCATGGATTTCCGGGGCTGGAACAGCAGCTACACCGGAGAACCGATTCCGCTTGAGGAAATGGCCGAATGGCGTTCGGCCACAGTGGATCGCATCCTGGCACTGCGGCCGCAGCGGGTGCTGGAGATAGGCGTCGGCTCCGGGCTCCTGTTATCCCAGATCGCCCCGCAGTGCGAGCGCTATTTAGGCACCGACATGTCTGCGATGGCCATCGACACCCTAGCCCGGTCGCTGGAGCAGTTGCAGATTCCGTGGCGTGACCGGGTCCAGCTGCTGACCCAGCCCGCCCACGACTCAGATGCGCTGCCGCAGGGCCACTTCGACACCATCATTCTCAACTCGGTCATCCAGTACTTCCCCCACGCGGGATATCTGGCCGAGGTCATCGACAATGCCATGGATCTGCTGGCCCCCGGCGGGGCACTGTTCCTCGGCGACGTGCGCAACCACAGCCTGCAAGGCACCTTCCAAACCGCCGTCGCGCTGGCCGGCATCCCCGGCACCGAAACCGCCGAGATCCGCCAACGAGTCCAGCGCGCTCTGCTCAGCGAACCCGAATTACTGCTCGCCCCGGAGTTTTTCACCAGTTGGGCCGCCGGGCATGCGTCGGTGGCCGGGCTCGACATCGAAGTCAAACGCGGACTGGCCGACAACGAACTCACCCGGTATCGCTACGACGTCGTCGTCCACAAGAACCCCACACCGGTGCGCTCACTGGCCTCCGTACCCAGCTGGGCATGGGACCACAGCGCGGGTTTGGCCGGGCTGCACGCCCAGCTGATTTCGCAGCGTCCCAACGCCATTCGCCTTACCGGCATCCCGCGCGCCGGACTGATCGCCGACGTTCACGCCGAACACGCCCTCGCCGAGGGGGTTTCGCAGGCCGAACCACTCGACCAGGCCGACGGCGTCACCCCCGAACAACTGCACGGTATCGGCGGCAACGCCGGGTACCAGGTCGCCGTCACCTGGGGCGCTCAGCCCGGCACCCTTGACGCTCTGTTCATTGTCCCCACCGACACCCGAGCGATGACGGACATCTACCTGCCCGCCGCCGACATCACCCACGCCAACAACCCCGACACGAACACCAAGATCAGCGCGGTGCGTCAGCGGTTGAGCGCGCGGTTGCCCGAGTACATGATGCCGGCGCAGATTGTCGCGCTCGCCGAGTTCCCGCTGACCTCCTCGGGCAAGATCGACCGAAAGGCGCTGCCGGCGCCGATATTTGCCGCCACCACATCCTTCCGGGCGCCCCGGACCCAGACCGAAAAGACCGTCGCCCAGGTGTTCACCGAGGTGCTGGGTGTGGATCGGGTCGGGCTCGATGACGACTTCTTCGCCCTGGGTGGGGATTCGTTGATCGCCGCCCGGGTGAGCGCGCGGCTCCAGGTGGCGTTGGGCAGGGAAGTGCCGGTGCGGTATCTGTTCGACGCGTCCACCGTCGGGGCACTCGCCGATTATCTGAACCGGCATCGTGGCGACGCCGCCCTCCCGCCGGTGCGGGTGACGGCGCGCCCGGAGCGAATCCCGTTGTCGTATGCCCAGCAGCGGTTGTGGTTCATCGACCAGTTGCGGGGGCCTTCCCCGATGTACAACATGGCGGTGGCGTTGCGGTTGACCGGGCGCCTGGATGCCGAGGCAATGGGTGCCGCGGTGGCCGATGTGGTGGGCCGTCACGAGAGCCTGCGCACCCTGTTTGCGGCGGTCGAGGGGATCCCCCAGCAACTGGTGGCGTCGCCCGAGCGGGCCGACTTGGGCTGGGACGTCGTCGATGCCACCGGGTGGTCGGCCCGCCGACTGGGAGAGGCCATCGGTGCGGCGGCGGGCTACAGCTTTGACCTGGCGACCGAGATCCCCTTGCGGACACGGCTTTTCCGCGTCGGCGACGATGAGCACGTGTTGGTGGCCGCGGTGCACCATATCGCCGCCGACGGCTGGTCGATCACTCCGTTGACGCGAGATCTGGGGGCGGCCTATGCCAGCCGGTGTGCGGGTCGGGCCCCCGACTGGGCGCCGTTGCCGGTGCAGTATGTCGATTACACCCTGTGGCAGCGCGCCCAGTTCGGTGATCTCGACGACAGCGACAGCCGCATCGCGGCCCAGCTCACCTACTGGGAGCGGGCGCTGGCCGGGCTGCCCGAGCGATTGCAGCTGCCCACCGATCGGCCCTATCCGCCGGTCGCCGATTACCGCGGCGCCAGGGTGGCCGTGGAGTGGCCGGCGCAGCTCCAGCAGCAGGTTGCCCGGGTGGCCCGCGAGCACAATGCGACCAGTTTCATGGTGGTTCAGGCCGCCCTGGCGGTGCTGTTGGCCAAGGTCAGCGCCAATGCCGATGTGGCGGTGGGGTTCCCGATCGCCGGGCGCCGCGATCCCGCGCTGGACGAGTTGGTGGGGTGTTTCGTCAACACCCTGGTGTTACGGGTCGACCTGGCCGGTGATCCCACTGTCGCCGAGCTGCTGGCCCAGGTACAACAGCGCAGCCTGGCCGCCTACGAGCATCAAGACGTGCCCTTCGAGCTGCTGGTGGAGCGGCTCAACCCGACCCGAAGCCTGACCCATCACCCGGTGATCCAGGTGATGTTGGCCTGGCAGAACTTCGCCGGGCCGGCCGCCGGGCAGGCCGCCGGGCAGAACAATGCCCCCGCCGCCGGGCCTGCCCTGGGGGACCTGCAGGTCACGCCGCTGGGGGTGGACACCCACACCGCCCAGATGGATCTGATGTTCACCCTCGGCGAGGGATGGAACGAGGCGGGCGAGCCTTCCGGGATCGGCGGGGCGGTGGAGTTCCGCACCGATGTGTTCGACGCGGCCAGCATCGAGGCGCTGATCGAGCGGTTGGGGCGGGTGCTGGTGGCGCTCACCGCCGACCCCACCCGGCGGCTGTCGTCGATTGATCTACTCGATTCCGGTGAGCACACCCGCCTCGATGAGATCGGCAACCGGGCGGCGTTGACCCAGCCCGCACCCGCCGCGGTGTCGGTTCCGGCGTTGTTCGCCGCGCAGGTGGCGCGCACCCCCGAAGCGGTGGCGGTGACCGGTGGGGGCCGCTCAATGACCTACCGCGAGCTGGATGAGGCCGCCAACCGGTTGGCGCACCTGCTGGCCGGTCACGGTGTGGGCCCGGGACAGCTTGTGGCGCTGCTGTTTTACCGTTCGGCTGAGGCGATCGTGGCGATGTTGGCGGTGCTCAAAGCCGGGGCGGTCTACCTGCCGATCGACCCGGCGCTGCCGGTGGCCCGGATCGGGTTCATGCTCGACGACGCCGCGCCCGTGGCCGCGATCACAGCCACCGGGCCGGCCGAGCGGCTGGACGGGTCCAAGCTGCTGGTCATCGATGTAGAGGACCCCCGCATCCAGACCTACCCGTGCACGGACTTGCCAGCGCCGGCCCCCGAGGACATGGCCTACCTCATCTACACCTCGGGAACCACCGGTGTCCCCAAAGGCGTAGCCATCACCCATCACAACGTCACCCAGCTGATCGAGTCCCTGGATCCGGGTTTGGCGGCGCCGGGCCAGGTGTGGTCGCAGTGGCACTCCTATAGCTTCGACATCTCGGGCTGGGAGATCTTCGGTGCGCTGCTGCACGGCGGGCGGTTGGTGGTGGTGCCCGAGTCGGTGGCGGGCTCCCCGGAAGACTTCCACGCCTTACTGGTCTCCGAAAAGGTCAGTGTCTTAAGCCAGACGCCGTCGGCGGTGGGGATCTTGTCGCCCGACGGCTTGGAGTCGGCGGCCTTGCTGGTGGGCGGTGAGGCCTGCCCGGCCGAGCTGGTGGATCGGTGGGCGCCGGGGCGGGTGATGATCAACGAATACGGCCCCACCGAGACGACGATGTGGGTGGCCTTGAGTGCGCCTTTGACAGCGGGATCAGCGGGGTCAGCCGGGTCGGGCACGCCGCCGATAGGTTCGCCGGTGGCCGGGGCGGCGCTGTTTGTGCTGGACGGGTGGTTGCAGCCGGTGCCGACCGGGGTCGTCGGTGAGTTGTATGTGGCCGGCACCGGTGTGGGCGTTGGGTATTGGCGGCGGGCCGGGTTGACCGCGTCACGGTTTGTGGCTTGTCCGTTCGGGAATCCGGGGGCGCCGGGAACACGGATGTATCGCACCGGGGATCTGGTGTGGTGGGGTGCCGACGGGCAGCTGCACTATGTGGGGCGCGCCGATGAGCAGGTCAAGATCCGCGGGTATCGCATCGAGCTGGGTGAGTTGCGCGCAGCCCTGGCCGGGTTGGACGGGGTAGAGCAGGCGGTGGTGATCACCCGCGAGGACCGCCCCGGCGATAAGCGCCTGGTGGGTTACATCACCGGGACCGCGGACCCGGCCGGGGTGCGTAGCGCGCTGGCCGAGCGGCTCCCGGCCTACACGATCCCGGCCGCGGTGGTGGTGTTGGAGGCGCTGCCATTGACCGTCAACGGCAAACTCGACAAGCGCGCCCTGCCGGCACCGGAGTACCAGGATGGCGACCGTTACCGCGCCCCGGCCACCCTCACGGAGGAGATCCTGGCCGGCATCTACGCCCGGGTGCTCGGTGTCGTGCGCGTCGGGGTCGACGACTCGTTCTTCGATTTGGGTGGGGATTCGCTTCTGGCGATGCGCCTGGTCGCCGCGATCAACAAGAGCTTGGATGCCGGCCTTGCCGTGCGCGCCTTGTTCGAGGCGCCCACGGTTGCCCAGTTGGCGCCCCGCATCGGCGGGGATGCGGTGCGGCTCGAGCCGTTGGTGGCTGCGCAGCGGCCCGCGGTGGTTCCGTTGTCGTTTGCCCAGCAGCGGTTGTGGTTCCTGGACCAGCTACAGGGGCCCTCGCCGATCTACAACATGGCGGCCGGGTTGCGGTTGGGCGGGCGCCTGGATGCCGAGGCGTTCGGTGCGGCGCTGGCCGACGTGGTGGGCCGCCACGAGAGCCTGCGCACGCTGTTCCCAGCGGTTGACGGGATTCCCCGGCAGCTGGTGGTGCCCGCCGAGCGGGCCGACTTCGGCTGGCAGGTCGTTGATGCCACCGGCTGGCCGGCAAGCCGGCTGGGTGAGGCCGCCAGCGCGGCAACACGCCACGCGTTTGACCTGGCGACCGAGATCCCGCTGCGCGCAAGGCTTTTCCATGTCGCCGCCGATGAGCATGTGCTGGTGATCGTGGTGCACCACATCGCCGCCGACGGCGGCTCGATCGCCCCGCTGGTGCGTGATCTGGGGATGGCTTATGCGAGCCGGAGCGCCGGGCAGGCCCCCGACTGGGCGCCGTTGCCGGTGCAGTATGTCGATTACACGCTGTGGCAGCGGGAAATCCTGGGTGATCTGGCCGATAGCCAAAGCGCCATCGCCGACCAGCTGACCTACTGGCAGGATGCGCTGGCCGGGATGCCCGAGCGGCTACAGTTGCCCACCGATCGGCCCTATCCGCCAGTTGCCGATTACCGTGGCGCCAGTGCGGCTTTGGACTGGCCGGCGCAGCTCCAGCAGCAGGTTGCCCGGGTGGCCCGCGAGCACAACGCGACCAGCTTCATGGTGATCCAGGCCGCCCTGGCGGTGCTGCTGGCCAAGGTCAGCGCCAGCCCCGACGTGGCGGTGGGGTTCCCGATCGCCGGGCGCCGCGACCCCGCTCTGGATGGCCTGGTGGGGTCTTTCGTCAACACCTTGGTGTTGCGGGTCGACTTGGCCGGTGATCCCACGGTCGCCGAGCTGCTGGCCCAGGTGCAACAGCGCAGCCTGGCGGCCTATGAGCACCAAGACGTGCCCTTCGAGGTGCTGGTGGAGCGGCTTAACCCGCCCCGAAGCCTGGCTCATCACCCGCTGATCCAGGTGATGTTGGCCTGGCAGAACTTGACCAGGCAGGACGCCGGGCAGGGCGATCAACCCGCCGTCGGGCTGGCCTTGGGGGACCTGCAGGCCACCCCGCTGCCGGCGGACACCCACGCCGCCCGCATGGACCTGACATTTTCACTCGGGGAGCGCTGGAGCGAGGCCGGTGAGCCCGCCGGGATCGGCGGGACGGTGGAATATCGCACCGATGTGTTCGACGCGGACAGCATCCAAACGCTGATCGAGTGGTTGAGGCGGGTGTTGGTGGCGATGACCGCCGAGTCCACCCGACGGTCTTCGTCGATCGATCTGCTCGATGAGGCTGAGCATGCCCGCCTGGCCGAGGTCGGCAACCGCGCGGTGTTGACCCGGCCGGTGACCACGTCGGCTTCGGTTCCGGTGTTGTTCGCCGCACAGGTGGCGCGCACCCCCGAGGCGGTGGCACTGAGCTGTGGGGAGCGTTCGTGGACCTATCGCGAGCTGGAGGAGGCCGCTAACCGGTTGGCCCACCTGTTGGCCGGCCAGGGTGTGGGCCCGGGACAATTTGTGGCGCTTCTGCTTTCGCGCTCGGCTGAGGCGATCGTGGCGATGTTGGCGGTGCTCAAAACCGGGGCGGCCTATCTGCCGATCGACCCGGCGCTGCCGGTGGCCCGGATCGGGTTCATGCTCGACGACGCCGCGCCGATCGCCGCGATCACAGCCACCGGGCTGGCCGACCGGCTAGACGGGCGCGATCTGTTGGTCATCGACGTCGAGGACCCCCGCATCCAGACCTGTCCGTGCACGGGCGTGTCGGCGCCGGGCCCCGAGGATATTGCCTACCTCATCTACACCTCGGGTACCACCGGCGTCCCCAAGGGGGTGGCCGTCACCCACCACAACGTCACCCAGCTGATGGAATCGCTGGAACCGGGTTTGGCCTTGCCGGGGCAGGTGTGGTCGCAGTGGCACTCGTATGCCTTCGACGTCTCGGTGTGGGAGATCTTCGGTGCGCTGCTGCACGGCGGGCGGCTGGTGGTGGTGCCCGAGTCGGTGGTGCACTCACCGGAAGATTTCCACGCCTTGCTGGTCACTGAACAGGTCAGCGTGCTCACTCAGACCCCGTCTGCGGCGGGGGCGTTATCACCCGAGGGGTTGGATTCGGCGTTGCTGGTGGCCGGTGAGGCCTGCCCGGCCGAGCTGGTGGATCGCTGGGCGCCCGGGCGGATGATGATCAACGCCTACGGCCCCACCGAGGCGACCGTGTACGCGGCGATCAGTGCTCCCATGACAGCGGGCTCGGCGGCGTGCGGCGTGGTGCCGATCGGTTCGCCGGTACCGGGGGCGACCCTACTTGTGTTGGACGGGTGGTTGCGGCCGGTCCCGGCCGGTGTGGTCGGTGAGTTGTATGTGGCCGGTCGCGGCGTGGCGACTGGGTACGTGCGCCGGGCCGGGTTGACGGCTTCGCGGTTTGTGGCCTGCCCGTTCGGCGGATCTGGGGCACCCGGAACACGTATGTATCGCACCGGGGACCTGGTGCGTTGGGGTGCCGACGGGCAGCTGCAGTATCTGGGGCGCGCCGATGAGCAGGTCAAGATCCGCGGCTATCGCATCGAGCTCGGGGAGATTCAGGCCGCGTTGGCCGGCTTGGATGGGGTAGAGCAGGCGGTGGCGATCGCCCGCGAGGACCGCCCCGGCGACAAGCGCCTGGTGGGCTATGTAACCGGAACTGCGGACCCGTCCGAGACACGCGCCGCACTGGCCGAACGGCTGCCCGGATATATGGTTCCGGCCGCGGTGGTGGTGTTGCCGGCGCTGCCGCTGACACCCAACGGCAAACTCGACAAACGGGCCTTGCCGGCACCGGAGTACGGGGATGTCGATCGTTACCGCGCCCCGGCCAACGAGGTTGAGGAGACCCTGGCCGGCATCTACGCCCAAGTCCTCGGGCTCGAGCGGGTCGGGGTCGACGACTCGTTCTTCGATCTGGGCGGGGATTCGCTGTCGGCGATGCGGGTGATCGCGGCGATCAACACCCGCCTGGGCACCCACCTTGCGGTGCGCACCCTGTTCCACGCACCGACCGTCGGAAGCTTAAGCCAGCAGTTGGGCAGGGATGGCAGCGAGGCGGAAGTGGTCCCCATCGAGGTCCTCAAAGAGGGTACCGGTGTACCGCTGTTCAGCATCCATCCCGGGGGTGGAGTGAGCTGGCCGTATCAGCGTCTTGGTAACTACCTGGACTGCCCGATCATTGGAATTCAGCAAACCCTGCGGGGCGACGAAGCCGAACCTCAGTCAATTCGCGATATGGCGAAAAACTATGCCGACAGGATCCAAGAGGTTCATCCCCCCGGGCCCTATAACCTTCTCGGCTGGTCTTTCGGAGGCGTCGTCGCCCACGAAATCGCCATCGAGCTCCAGCGACGCGGATGCGTCGTCGGACGCCTTATCCTTCTCGACGCTCAACCCAGCATCGACGGCAGCGTGACGGTGCCAAACCATGCGCTAGTCGAGCAGGACACACTGGAAGAAGTCTTGCGGTTCTATCGCATCGATATCCCAGATCAGGATGGGTCGCTCACCTACGAGCAGGTAGACGAACTAGTTCGCGAACGAGCAGCCATAGAATTTCCCCAACAGATGCAGCTTATGGACTGGATTGTTCAAAACCTTGATAGCAACAAGGCGTTGCAGCAAGCTCACGAACCCGGTGTTTTCGACGGCGATGTAACTATATTTTCTGCCGTGCGGGATGAGAGCGATCGCAGTTCGCCTCTGCAAGTTTGGCGGCCTTACGTTGCCGGCGACATTACAGAGCACTCGATCGACTGCACACATGAAGACATGTTGACGGTCGAATCGCTCAGCCTGTATGGCCAGCAACTCAAATCTTCATTGGAGGATTAAGACTGGATTAAGACGGCCTTGTGGGTACGGACGAAATTCTTGATGTGGTCCGTCCTCCCTGTCGCATTCGTTCGGCACAGTAACTTCGGGCTATCGGACCATGTGTGTAAGCGTGCCGACCCGTTCGACGACTGACTGTATCGAGTCTCCGGGCTTGATCACCGCAGCTCCTGGTGTTCCAGTGCAGATCACTGTGCCTGGTCCAAGTGTCCGGCCTGCGGTGAAGTACTCCACGAGATAGCCAAGGTCATATTTCATGTCAGAAGGAGTTGCCACGGCGATGGTCTCGCCGTTCCGGACGGTAGATATACGGAGGGAGTCGAGGCTGCCTTCGCTGAACTCATCCCCTTCACTGAACTCATCCCCTTCACTGAACTCATCCCCTTCGCTGAACTCATCCAGAGTCACCAAGACAGGACCTATGCTGCAGAACGTGTCGAAGCCTTTTGCCCACGGTATGTAACGCGGGTTTTCGCGGATCGCATCTTCCGCAGTCATGTCCAGGACACCAGTAACGCCTGTGACAACCGATCGCCAGCTTTCCCGCCGCACATTTTTGCACTCGACGCCGATGACCAGACCCAGTTCCGCCTCCGCAGTTACTCGGCGGGACTGACGCGGCAGCTCGATAAACTCGCCGTTGTCGATGAGGCAGCTGGTCGGCCTCAAGTAGGATCCCGGTCCCGAGGTGGGCTGCTCGGCGTTCAAGTCATCTGAGTGGCGCCGGTAGTTGAGCCCGACGCCCCAGATATCGATCCCGCGGTCGGCGATCGTGGCGGCGTCGTCCAGGGCAACGTCCAGCGCCGCCAACTCGTCGGCGTGGTATTCGACGAGCTTCGCCAGTTGACGCAGTTGCTGGTTGCCTCCGATGTCGGTGAGCCTGGTGACGTTCTCATAGCCGGTGAAGCTGTCGAGCGGGAACCAGCCGCTGTCGCGGCTCATGACGTGCCAGTAACCGCCGGCCCTCGACTTGACCCTTGCTAACCTCACTGTCCTGCTACCGCTACGGACGGGTCATCGCGACGTCTGCGCTGGCTGCCGGTGTCGTCGGCGATCTGCTGTGCTGCGGCGTGAATGTCATCCGAGCGTGGGTTGTGCGGTGCAAGCTCGATCGCGACCTCCATTAGACGCGCCGGCTTGACGCCGTATTCGGTGCAGAGGTCTTCGATAAGTGGGAAGTGGCCGGAATGGATCCCGATCACGCCGCCGAGGACCTGCATCTCTCGATTCTGTGGAACGACGTCCATGTTGATCCGGCAGAATTCGGCGAGCTCGGCGAGCTCCTGATAGTCGAACCGGTCAGCGCCGAGGATATTGATGATGGCGGCGAGCGACTCGATCGACGCGTTGCCCGCTCCTCGGCCAATGCCGTTGAAGGTACCGTCGACGACCGTGGCGCCAGCCTCGAGAGCCACGATGCTATTGATGTTGGCCAGACCGAGGTTGTCATGGCCGTGGAATCCGATTACCTCGAAGCGCTCTCTGAGTGTGGTGACGTACTTATGGATATCGCTCGGAAGCATTGCGCCGTACGAGTCGACAATATATAAGCCAGCCAGCAACACCGGACTAACTTTGTCGAGCAGGCTGAGTAGCTGGTCAACCGTAACTGCGCTCGACTTCATCAGATTTAGGTACACCTGGTCGCACACATTAGTTACTTCGTGGAGGTACCCGAGGTTCTCAGCAACCTGGTGTGGCTCCATACCGACTCGCACAAACGACATTCCCCGGTCGCAAACCTTTGAGATGGTATCCAGTCGCGTGAACGCCGGCTGGGCGAACATTCCCCAGGATTTGTTCGTTAGCGTTGAGCAGGCGATCTCACACCACCGATAGTGGTCAATATTGCATGACTGTATACCTGCTCTTTCGGCCTCCAGCCCGTGGCCATGACCGATTTCAATCCTCCGAAGAGGCGTTTGGCTAAGTCGACTGAGGAACTCCACGACAAACTTCTCTTCGAACTGGAAGTCGGCAGCGTAGGAGCCATCTCGGAGCGTGCAGTCGAGCAACTCGATTTCCGATATCCTCATGGCAACTTCTTCACCAATCTCCTCCATTCGTGCACCTCCCCTTCATTCGTGCACGGCTTGGGAGCCAAGTTGCGTTGGGTCCGAATTGAGTTGATTTCGCAGGCCATGGAAGGTGGTGCGTCTGGGTTAGCCAGCTTACCCGCCCGTGGTGCGGTGGCCCAGCGCTCGGCCGGCCGGACGGCTACTCGCGTCCATACTCACACCGGTAAACGTCGTAATTGGCGGGTTCCTCATCCAGCGGGACCTGCTTGCAGTCCCGGCGCAGCACATCGATCAACCGCTGGTTGTCGTCTTCCCACTGGCTTGCCTCGTGCTGCAGTTGAAGCTGCCGCTTGACCACCAGCCATCGGATGTCGTGCGCGCGGGCCATGGCCGCAATCTCTTGCGGGCTATAGGGATTCGACACGGGATCGAACATCTGCACCGGGAAACGCGGCTCGCGGCCGGTCGCGTAGTAGAAGGGGTCCTCGCCGGGAATGATCATCAACCCGTCCCCGGCGGGGATGTTGGCCTTCGCGTAGGCCACCAGCCCATCGAACTGCGGAAGCCATTCACCGCGCACCGTCAACCCGCGCAGCGCCGGCAATGCCGACCGCTCCCGCCGGCCGTCCGCAAGCTTCGCATAGGTCAGTCGCACGTTGCTGAAGACGTAGTGCGACCCGGAAATCAGCAACGACAGCGCGATGGCGAACGAAACGATCGTGCTGACCGCGGCGTCGTGCTCGGCCCGCTTCCCGAGCGCCGTCAACGCACTGGCGATCAGCAGGATCAGCAGCGGCCACAGCGCATACGTCGAGCCCCACAGTCCCTGCGAGAGAAATGCGGCGGGAATCGTGCCCATCACCACGAAAGGCAGGACCAGCGGAACGCCTTTTCGGTGCGCGACGGCGGCCACCGAAGTCACGAAGGACACGATCATCGCATACGGCCACAACGACAGCAGACATGTCGCGCTCTCCGCTGGGCTCTGTGCCGTCAGCAGGCACGCCGCTGTCCAGACAAACGGAACGGACATCACAACAGCCGCCACTATCCTCACCGACCGATTCCCCCGGCGGAGCCCAAGCAACAACAGTCCCGCGATCAGCGCCGCCAGCCACCACGGCAGAAACCGGTTGTCGTGCAGCGACCCCCACGAGGTCCAGCGTGTGCCCAGGCGTTGCGCGGCCGCGAACTGCACCGTGTACTGCAGGTAGTTCCGCAGCCCGGCCGTGACCTGGATCAGCGCCGCCGCCAGCGCCAATCCCGCCGCAATGCCGCACAGAATTGCGCCATACCCACGGGTGACACCGCCGCGCTTATCGATCACCAGCAGCACCAGCGTCGCGATCGCCGCAAGGCCCAGGAACGCCAGTCCGGTGTTTTGTTTAGCGAATGCCGGCACCACCAGCGCCACGCCGGCCAGGAAACTCAGCGGGGCAGGGAATCCCTTTTCTTCCGCGTATAGCAGCAACAATAGGGACGCAAGAATCGCGAATGTGCAGTCGGCGTCATAGCTTGGGTCCGGCCAAATGCAGTAAATCCCAAGTACCGCCAGCGGCGCGCTCAGCAGGAATGCCGCCAGGCGGGGCCGCTCGACGGATCCGCGAACCAACCTCAACACAATTTGCCAGGTCAACACCGTGGCCAGCCCGCCGACGACGGCGGCATACGCCGCATGGTGCCAGAACACCGCTCCGGTGGTCTTGATGAGCGCCGCTTGAATGACGAAGCTCAAAGGCGGGTACGCGAGGGGAAAATCTCGGTACGGAACCTGACCCAGGGATATGCGGTACGCGCTTTCCAGCATGAAGCTCAGATCCCACAAGGTGCCGAGTCTGGAGTTCTGTGCGACCACCACCGCGGCCGTCGCGGCAAACAATAGCGAGCCCGCGACCGCGTCCGTGCACCGCACCGATAGGGTTTTGTCACGCATTCCGGCGGAACGGTATCACGACATGGGGAGGCTGCTTAGTGATTCTGCAATCCCGTTGCGGCACAATATTTTCAGCGAAACACAAGCGGCAGCGGGTCAACGAATGGATGCGACCAGGATATCGCGGCGCACCCAATGCGCTCCGAAACACCTTGGCGGTCATCGGATTAACACTGATTGTCGCGGCGTGCACCTCGACCGCGCCGACGAATTCCGGGGCTCTCGCGGGGGTTACGGTACCCGACGCCTACACCCCGTTGACGGTGCAGCCGATCAGCCGGCCGACATTCCCGTTCCGCGGTAGCGACAACAAATATCACCTGGCCTTCGACGTGCAGATCACCAACGCCACCGGGGTGCGCGCCAGCCTCGACGCCGTCGACGTGGTCGACGGTGCGGATCCCAAGAAGGTGATCGCCTCGTTTGCGGCCAAGCAATTGGTGGACCCCACCTGCAACTACGGCAACTGCAACCGGCTGCGGCAGCTGACCCAAGCGCCCTCGCCCGACAACTCCATCCCGCCGCAAACAGCGCGCACACTGCTTCTCGATTTCACGCTGGATACATTGGCCCGATTCCCGAAAGCGGTGATGCTGCGGCTGCATGGCACCGGCGCGACCAGTCCGAGCGCAAAGGATCCGAGCCCGATCGACACCCTGGGCGCCCCGTTCGACATCTCGGCGGGCACGCCGCGAGTGATCGGCCCGCCGGTGCGCGGCAACAACTGGGTTGCGCTCAACGGGTGTTGTGATCCGGGATGGGCGCACCGCGATGCCATCCTCTCGGTCAACATGAAGCTCAACAACAGCCAGCGCTTCGCGATCGACTGGAAGCGCACCGACGACCAGGGTGACTTCTACACCGGCGACAAGAACAAGAACGAGAGCTACGTCGACTACGGATCCCCGGTGTACGCGGTGGCGGACGGCACCGTGGTTGCGACGCTGGACGACATGGACGCCAACGCGCCGGGCATCCTGCCCGCGTCCGATCCCGTCCTCGCCGCGAAACTGACGGTGGAAAACATCGACGGCAACCACATCATCATGGATCTCGGCGACGGCGTGTACGCCATGTACGCCCACTTCATCAGGGGCTCCCTGCTGGTGAAACCAGGCGACAAGGTCAAGAAGGGCCAGCAGATCGCAAAGCTGGGCAACACCGGCAATGCCAACGCCCCGCACCTGCACTTCCAGCTGATGAATGGTCCTTCGCTACTCGAGGCAGACGCCGTTCCGTATGTGATCGACAGCTTCGGCTATCAAGGCCAGGTCAGCTCGACGTCGATCTGGAACGCCGACGACTACCTCAGCGGTTCATTCTTCGGTCCCGACCGGCTACCCACAGCGCAGCAGCGGAAGGACCAACTGCCCGTGCTGTTGGCGATCGTGAACTTCCCGCAGAACTGACCTTCCCGACGACGACGCGGGCCGGGTGGTTTTCTTGGTGACTGGTCGTTGCCAGGGGTTCCAAAAGCCCGGTCAGCGGTGGACTATGGTGTTGCTGATTCGCGGCTGTCGGGAGGCTTCGGTGGAGGGAACCCCGTTCGGCCAGTACCGGCTGATCAATCTGCTCGGCCGAGGCGGCATGGGCGAGGTCTGGCGGGCCTATGACACTGTCACCGATCGGGTCGTTGCGCTGAAGGTGCTCCCGGCGAATTTTGCTGCGGACGAGATTTTTCAGCAGCGGTTCCGCCGCGAGGCCCACGCCGCCGCACGGTTAAACGATCCGCACGTGGTGCCGATTCACACCTATGGCGAGATCGACGGGCGGCTATTTGTCGACATGCGGCTGATCGAGGGCCGCGACCTGAAGACCGTGTTGGCCGGCGGCGCGCTGGCCCCGCCGCGCGCGGTACACATCGTCGAGCAGGTAGCCCGCGCCGTGCATGCCGCGCACAAGATTGGGTTGGTGCATCGGGATATCAAGCCCTCCAACATTTTGATCGATGAAAACGACTTCGCGTATCTGATCGATTTCGGGATCGCGCGCGCTGTGGGCGAGACCGGTCTGACGGGGACGGACATGGTGGTCGGGACGCTGCGCTACATGGCACCGGAGCGCTTCAGCTCTGGTGAGGCTCACGCACGCTCGGACATCTATGCGCTGGCCTGCGTCCTCTATGAATGCTTGACGGGAGGCGCCCCGTATCCAGGTGAGAGCATGGAGCAACAACTGGCCGGGCATCTTTCGACCCCGCCGCCGCGACCGTCCGACTCCGGCGCGCCGCCGGCCCTCGATCCGGTGATCGCCACCGGCATGGCCAAGAACCCCGACCAGCGGTACGCCACCACTGTGGATATGGCACGCGCCGCCCGCGACGCGATCACAGTTCCGATTCGCATGCCGCACCCGAGCGCGCAAACACACACCGCCGTCGCCGACGGCCGGACCCAGCTGGCCTCATGGCCAGATGAGCCCACGAAGCCACTGCAGGAACCACTGCGCCGCGGCCCGTCGCAGGCCGCGGTGGGGCGCCCCAAACGTGTCAAACGGTCTTGGGTTGTGATGGCGGTGGTCGCGGTGGTCGCGGTATTAGCGGGCGCGAGCGTGTTCCTGCTCCGCCCGCACACGTCTACGGGAGGATCCGCGACGGCGACCGCGCCGCCACCGGCGACCACGCCACCATCGGCACAAAACGGGAGCGTCACGACGGTTCCGAGTGGTCCGCCCACGATTGCCGGCTCAATCCGGGTGGGCAATGGGGCCTTCGGTGTCGCGGTCGACCCCTCCACACACGCCGCCTATGTCGCGAACACCGGTTCCAACTCCGTCTCGGTGGTCGACACCGCGAGCCGCACCGTAACAGCCACCATCGCCGTGGGACGCCACCCGGTGGGTGTTGCCGTGGATCCGTCGACCCGGGCCGCCTACGTCACCAATTTCGATGACTCCTCCGTGTCGATCATCGACACCGCCAGCGGTTCCGTCGTCACCTCGGTGGGCGTCGGTGCCCATCCGGGCGGAGTAGTGGTCGACCCGGACGCCCGGATGGCCTATGCCACTATCGGTGAAAGCGCGTCGGTATCGGTCATCGACGTGACGACGCATGCCGTGACGGCTACGGTGCCCACCGGAAAAGGTCCAAGCCGCGTAGCCATCGATCGGAGCGCTCACCGCTTGTTTGTCACCAGTGCCGATCCAACGTTGACGGTTATCGATACCACGAACCGAACCGTCATCGGTTCCGTCGCACTTCGCGTCCACCCCGCCGGCATCGCAATCGATTCCGAATCGCACACCGCCTATGTCGCCAGCGGCGACGATGCATCGGTGTCCGTCGTCGACACCACGAGCCTCAGCGTCACCGCTAGCGTGCCCGTCGGCCAACGCCCCGCGGGTGTGGCGGTGGACCCGCCAACGAACACCGCGTACGTGGCCAACTACAAAGATGCGTCGGTGTCGGTGATCGACACCGTCAGACGCGTCGTCACCGCAACCCTTCCCGTCGGAAACAATCCGCTCGCCATCGCCGTCGACCCGACCACACACTTCGCCTACGTCACTAGCGACCTAAACCATGGCTCGGTGACGGTCATCGAACGGTGAGGTTGGCGAGTGACCCCAGGCGCCTTACGAAAAGTGCAGCTAAACAACCAATTAACGGCGACAATCGGCGGCGGCTTTACCCGATTTGATATGGATTATCTGTAATCTATTATGGCACAACAACTGTCGTACCAGAGCTCCTTAAGCGGCTGGCAGAGTACGCTATTCGATGTCCCTGATGCAGTCCGTCCGACGGTATCTTTCGACAGCATTGCTCCGCGTCGGTCGGCCGCTAGCGCGGAAGGGTCGCTGAATGTCACCAGTCGTAGTCGGTGATACCGCACTTGGCGAGCCCGTCTGGCACAACAGACATCCTCGGCCCCACCCACGAGGTTGCGCAGATCTGTTCCTGCCGGCCTGACTGGCCCATCACGAGCTGCGCACCGCCTGTTGGTAACAGTTTGGCGCGCCGCAAACCTCCCGAAGCCCACCGGCAGGGCCACCGTTATGCTCGTGTTTCGATGGGTGAGACAACCACGTGCGCGATCGTCGGCGGCGGTCCCGCCGGAATGGTGCTGGGGCTGCTGTTGGCCCGTGCCGGGGTAGACGTCACCGTGCTGGAAAAGCACCCCGATTTCCGTCGCGACTTCCGAGGCAACACCGTTCATCCGACGACCCTGCGGCTCCTCGACGACCTCGGCCTCGCGGAGAGGTTCGCCGCCCTGCCGCATAGCCAGGTCCGCCAAGTGACCTTCAACCACGCGGGCCACTCGGTGACAGTCGTCGACTTCCGACGTCTACACCAGCGCCGAATTCGGTCCCGCCTCCGCCTCGACCAGGGTGTTGCCCTTGCTGCTGGTGAAGGTCTCGGTGTCGCGGCTGACCCTCCGCACGTCGGCGTGTTTGGTCAACAGCCACGAACGGGGCAATCCGGCCAGCCGCACCGGATGTACGGGTGTATCGGCCCGTAGCCGGGTCAGCGCATCGAACGGTGCACCAATGAGATAAGTGTCGGGATCCAGCACGGTCGCGGCATCGCGGTTCGCCGAACCGCGCTGGTTCTCGACAACGAGGGATCCGAACCTCGGAATGCTCATCAACACACCGCCTCACCACACCGCCGAGGCCCTGATCCCGGCCGTGATCACGTCGAGTCCGGCCTGAAAGCGTTTGTCGGCGTGATGTCTGCCGCGCGATCCCGCGGCGGCCGTGCGCGATTCCTCCAGCGTCACCGAGCCCAGCAAGTACGTGTACAAAACCGTATGGGCCGCGGCCGCAGCGGCTTTCGCGAGTCCGGCTTCGGCAAGAAGCGAGCGGCTGACCCGGTCGAGACGGCGCGCGCGCTCGCCGCCGCCCCTGGTCCGCAGTATGCCGGCAACACCGGGAACTCCGAGGAACGCTTCGCGTGCGGCACAGTAGAGCTCGACGAGCCGGACGTCCCACGGACCGGACTCGGGAACCGGAATCTGGACGAGCACGGATTCGGTAAGCAGGTCCAAAGCCGCTTGTTTGCCCGGGACGTGGTAGTAGACCGAGGCCGCGTCGGCGCCGAGTTCGGCGGCCAGTTCAAGCATTGTCACACGCTGCACACCAACGCGCCGCGCGAGGTTGTGCAGCGCCGACACCACCTGCGCGCGATCGAATTCACCGTAGGCACGCAGCATTCCGGCCGGCACCGCGACACGTTTGCTCGCGGCGGCCATGTGTCACTCCCGGTCGGATTCGATCTGTGGCGGAAATCATTCGAGTACCTTCGCAATGTACCCGTATCCGCACGCCGGAAACCGGCTGACCGCTCGGTAAGATTGCCGAAATGACAGGCCGGTTGCACGGCAAGGTCGCGATCATCACGGGGGCCAGCACCGGACTGGGCCCCGTTTTGGGCTCGGTGTTCGTCCGGGAAGGCGCGCGGGTGCTGCTGGCCGCCCGTCGCGAAGACCTGGTCCGGGACGCCGCGCGGATGGCCGGTCCCGGCGCCATAGCGATGCGCGCCGACGTGACCGACGAGCACGACGTCGCGGCCATGGTGGCCCGAGCGGTCGGCGAATTCGGCCAGGTCGACATCCTGTGCAACAACGCCGCCGCACCGGGCGAGGATCGCTGGATCTGGGAGCAGACCCTGGACAACTGGAACGCCACGATTGCCATCGACGTGACGGCGGCGATGCTGTGCACGCGCGAAGTGCTCAATCAGTCGATGCTGCAACGCCGCAGCGGCGTCATCCTCAACTTCTCCTCGACCGCGAGCTACCCGGGCATGGTCCGCAAGACCCACTACGTCACCGCGAAGGCGTCGCTGCGGGCATTCACCAAGACCGTCGCTCTCGAGGTCGGCCAGTACGGCATCCGCTGCAATTGCATCGTGCCCGGGGCCATCGACACCGACTTGTGGCGCAACTGGCTACAACGCACCGCCGACGAGCAGGGCGTCGACGCCGCTACCCTGCGCGCGAAATCCCTCAACGGTGTTGCATTGCAAGACATTTCCTCGCCTGAAGACGTTGCCAACCTGGCGTTGTTCCTGGCCGGTGACGAGAGTCGGACCATCACCGGGCAATCGATACCCGTCGACGCCGGAGGGTACATGCAGGGATGAGCACCGCGACCCTGAAACTGTCGGTCTCCACCCCCGTGGTGACCATGCTTCCCGGGATGAGCGCCGAGTGGGAGCAGCACGCCTCGATCCAGGACCTCGCCCACATCGCCGAAGCCGCAGACCAATTCGGCTACCATCACCTGACATGCAGCGAGCACGTAGCGCTGCCCGCGGTCGAGCGGAGCCGACGCGGTACACGCTACTGGGATCCGCTGGCGACGCTGGGCTACCTGGCCGCCCGCAGCCGGCGGATACGGTTGGCCACCCATGTGCTGGTGCTCGGGTATCACCACCCGCTCGAAATCGCCAAGCGCTACGGCACCCTGGACAAGGTCAGCAACGGCAGGCTCATCCTCGGGGTCGGCGTCGGCAGTCTCAAAGAAGAGTTCGACCTGCTCGGCGCCCACTTTGCGGACCGCGGAGCACGCGCGGACGACGCGCTGCGGGCGCTTCGCGCGTCACTATCGGTGCCCGAGCCCAGCTACCACGGTGAGTTCTATTCGTTCGGCGGCATGCTCGTCGACCCGTGCGCGGTCCAGGAACATGTCCCCATCTGGATCGGTGGACACACGCTGCGATCATTGCGCCGTGCCGCGGCCCTGGCCGACGGTTGGGCCCCGTTCAACGTCAGCCTGGCTCAGGTTCAAAATTGGTTGAGCCGCTTTGAAATTCGAGATGGATTCGAGGTCGTTCTGCCACCCTCGGCCCCGCTGGACCCGATCAACAAACCGGAACAAACCCGCGAGACCCTGGCCGATATCGCCGCTCACGGCGTCACCATCGTCACCGCCACCTTCACCCACGCGTCGCCGCAGCACTACCTGGAGAATCTGCACGCTCTCGCCGAACTCCACCCCAACGCCGCAGGTGCCACGTGATCCGGGTCAAGGCAGGCGTATTCAGCCTTACCGCTGCGACGCCGGACAGCGACCCACACGACCCACTCGACCAGGATGGCAGTTACCTGCGTTGGCACCTGCTGGATCACATGCCCGAGCAGTACCAACTGCCCGGCATTGTGTGCGGGCTGCGCTGGATCGCCGACGACGACTACCTCAACCACCGCTTGGCGGCCTCCGGACCACTGGGACAGGTCGGCAACGCCGTCCATTACCTCGTCGGTGACCCCGTCCAACAGACCTTCGATGACTTCGTGGCACTCGGCCGCGCGCTGCGAGAAAACGGTCGCTTTCCCATCACCCGACCGTCGCTGCAGGTGACCGGCCTACGGCTGCTGCAGTGGCGGTCCTCCCCGCAGGCGCTGATTTCGGCTGAGGTGGTGCCGTTTCGGCCGCACCGCGGAGTGCTGCTGATCGTCGAGGAACCCGCCGATGGCCGCCCCGACCAGTGGCTGGAATGGCTGCACGCCGAACACTATCCGGCGCTGCTGGCCACGCCCGGGACGGCCGGCGCCTGGACATTCGGTTCGACCACCGCGTGGAAGGCACCCCACGGTTGGCGGACCGACCGCCAATACATCACCGTGGTATATCTCGACCGCGACCCGCTCGTCACCACCGAGGCGCTGGCCCCGCTCGTCGAACAGCGCTGGCTGTCGGCAGCGGTGCGACCGGTATTCGCCGGACCGCTGCGCACCATGATCAACTGGGAAGCCTGGCAGACGCCGTAATCACCCCGGACGGACTTCGCTGGCCGGAACCGCCCAATCGACGATTAGCTGATCAGCCGGTGTGGTCGGTGCTAGCGTGCGGCAATGGATCGGTACCTGGCAATCGGTTCGTCGAGTTGGGCCGGCGGGGGTTTTTGGACCTGGCAGAACCTTCTCTGGATGGTCGTCCTGGTGGGGGTTCCGATCCTCGGCCCGGTGGTCGTGCGCCAGATGAGGAAAATCCGCCAGCCCGTGGCGGGAACGGCGCGGGTGTTGTCGGTGCGGCAATTCGGTTCCATCGCGGTGAACGGCCCTGCGCGGCTGATCTGCCGATTCCGGCTCAGGGTGGAGGTCCCCGGCCGCGAACCCTACAACGTGACACATTGGCAAAACGTCGCGCCGTGGCACTTGGAGAGCATGGGGCCGGACAGCACCGTCGCGGTGGACGTCGATGCCAGCAGACCGAAAAGTGTTGCGATCAATCCCGGCCGGCGGCCTCAGGGACCGATGTCGACGCGGACCGTTTTCAACACAACTTTCGATGCACCCCCGAAAGTCGTTTTCAATCAAACGACTTCGAGCGCAGGGCCGATAGACCTGTCGAACCTGTTCAAACAGAACGCAGGCGCGGGCCCCGTCATCTCGGCCGCCGATCTATTGGCGTCGGGTCAACGCGCACCGGGGGTGTTGAAGTCGTTCTCCGCCATGGGAACTACCCCGCGCAGCCTGGGCCGGACTCCCAGCAGACCGGAACTGATTGACGCGCCGCACTATATGTTGGAGGTCGAGCTTCAGTTCCCCAATCTGGCGGTTACGGGCCGAGCCATCCAGCCCGTACCCGTCTCGCAGGTGCCCAACCTCGCCATCAGGCTCAGGCTGGACTGCGCTGTGGATCAGGCCGATCCCGCACACCGATTCGTCGTGGACTGGACACATCTCTAGCCTGCAACGCTTGGTCGAGGAGAGCCGGCGTTTTGGCGTCGTCTACGCCGCGGCGCATTCAGCCGGCAGCTGCGACCACGCGGTAATCATCGGCGGCATCATGACAACCGCGCCCGCCGCAGCCGCTTCCGCACGCCACCGCGCCAACACCGTGTCGATGTCGGCGAGGTCTTCGCTGACCAGGCCCAGTTGTTCCGCGACGGGAAGCACCAGGCGCCATACCTCCATCGCGTAACTGAAGATGTCGGGGTTATCGACTCCACCTATCGGCGCCGCAAGCGTCAGTTGTGGAGCGGGCAACCCCGCACGCCGAAACAGGCCGTGCAGCGTCGTGCCGAACGCGGGATCCAGGCCGACAGCCCGAAAACCGGCCAAAATACCGTCTGATACGGCCCGAAACTGGGGTGTCTCCGGGACGCTGCGCACCGCGCCGATATCGGTCTCGCAGAACGCAATCACACCGCCGGGCCGCACCAGTCCGGCAAGCTGCCGCAGCGCGGACACAGGGTCGGGCAGATGCATCAGGATCAGCCGCCCGATGACCGCGTCGACCGGTTCGTCCAGGGTGATGTCGCCGATCGTCGCCTGCTCGAATTTGACCCACGACAGACCCTGCTCGGCGGCCCGACTGCGGGCCACCTCGACGATCTCGGCGGCCGCGTCGACGCCCAGCACCGTTCCAGTGGGCCCGACCAGCCGGGCGGCCACGAACGACACGTCGCCCGGCCCACAGCCCACATCCAGTACCCGCATCCCCGGCCGCAGTCCGGCGCGGCGCAGCGCGTGCTCGGTGTCGTTGTCGTACAGCCGCGCCTGCAACAACAGCCGCTGAATTTCAACATCGGCATGACCCAGCGCGTACGTGCTCGTGACGTGCGTCGCGGACGGCTCGGTGCTCATCGAATTCCTCCAACCCGTGAACGAATGCCGGCGGTGGTCATCGCGCCGCCGCCGCAGTGAACAGGTCTTTCTGTTCCTGCAAGAACAGCGCCAAGGACTGAGGTGGCCGACCGGTGAACTCTTCGAACGCGCCGGTGGTGTGATAGAGCGCCTGGAGCTGCGTCGGAAGCGTGCGCAAAAAGCGCCACAAATGCGAGAGGTGTTCCACCACAACAGCGTTGACCCCCAGCGCCGAAACGGCGCTGGACCACTCATCGTCGGTGATCTCGACGTAACCGACCGGCCGGCCCAGGATGTCGCCGAACGCCTCCGCGATCTCTTTGTTGGTCACCGCGCCCGCCATCAATCGGATCACCGTGCCACTCGGCAGCGCCGGGCGCGTCAGGACCGCCGCGGCCACCCGAGCCACGTCTTCGGCGGCCACCATCGGGATCGCCGTGGCTTCGGGTCCCCACGGCAAGGCGATCACCTCGGCCCGGGCCAGGCTCAGCATGGCCCACGTGCGGAGGTTTTCGTAGAAGACGGTGGCGTCCAGATGCACGGCGCCGACCCCGGCCCAGTCGAAGATCTGCTCGGCCAGCCAGTGCCGGGCTTGGTGCGGGGTAGGCTGCTCGCCGCCGGGCTGCAACCACTGCGACAGGTTCACGACCTGCTCGAGACCGGCGGAGCGTGCCACCGCCGCGAACGTCCCGGCGGCCTCAAGCAGGCCCTCCTGCACCGGATACGCGAAATAGGCACGTTGGATACCGTCCATCGCGGCGGCGACCGATCGGAAGTCGCGCAGGTCCCCGTCGACGACTTCGGCGCCCAGCTCCCGAAGCCGATCGGAACGTTCGTCGAGTCGGTGCACGAAGGCGCGTACGGGCCGGCCCTGGTCGAGCAGAAATCGCGTGACACGAAAACCGGTCGAGCCTTGGATGCCGCCCGCGGCGCCAGTGACCAGAACGGGTGCAACGGTCATGCTGTGTTTCCCTCCGTCATCGCGCCCATCGGCGCGGTCTGGTGAACCGGGGCGCGTTTCGTTGACACCTACGAGCAATCTAAACCCATAAGACAAACAAATCAACCATGAAGTAATGCTTTAGATCCAGATGGTAGAGTAATCGCGTGACAGGGCGCAGGACCTACGGCCAGGACTGTCCGATCGCCAACGGACTGGACGTGTTAGGCGAGCGCTGGACACTGCTGATCCTCCGCGAACTCGTCGGGGGCCCGCGCCGCTACACCGACCTACGTGCGCAGCTACCCGGCATCGCGAAAAATCTGCTGGCCCAGCGCCTTGACGAGCTGGTACAGGCCGGCGTCGTCGAACGCACCGATCTGCCGCCACCCATCGCCCGCACGGTGTACACCCTCAGCGACGACGGATGGCGCCTGGTGCTTCCCATCCTCGGCGCCGTTGCACGGTTCGGCCTGCAGACGATGCCATCCAGCGTCGAGGGATCCAGGCCGCCGCTTAACGGCTTTCTCGTCGGGGTGCTGCTGGGTTTCGATCCCGTCCGCGCCATAGGAGTAGAGGCAACGTACCGCGTGCAGATCGATGGCCGCAGTTTCGATTTCGCCGTAACCGAAGGACGGCTCGCCGGGGCGCGACACGCACCGGACGCGACCTTGACCGCATCGGCAACCGACCTGGTAACCGCTCGACTGGGCAGCACTGCCACGCAGCGTCGCAACGCCCTGCGCCGGTTCCGCTTTGGTGGCAATCACGACGACATCGACACCATGCGGATGGTCTTGAGGTTGACGAACGAGACCGCCGGGGCCTCGACCGGCTAACCGCGGTCCGACAGGTGACGACCCGGAACCTCTCGGGCATGGTTGTCTAACCGCAATCAGCTCTGAGATGCTGGCAGCTTGGACATCATGGCGGAATGGCAAAGCGGCAGCACGCAACTTCGGTGGCGGTCGTCAACCGACGCCAACGACGGACGGGAAGTCACGGTGTTCAGCCGCCGCTGCGGCACACCCGGGGCACCCGCGCTGGTTCTCGTTCACGGCTTCCCGACGTCGAGCATCGACTATTTCGCCTTGGCTTGTGAACTGAGCTCGGAGTTCGACATGTTCCTGCTGGACTTTCCCGGCCATGGACTGTCCGACAAGCCGCCGGAGCCCTACGTCTATTCGCTCTACGACGACGCGCGCCTGCTCGTCCACGCGATCACCGACGTCTGGAACCTGACGGAATTTCGAATGCTCACCCACGATCGCGGCAGCAGCGTCGGCATGATCGCAGTGGGCATGTTGGCCGCCCAAGATCCACCGGTCCTTCCCATCGATGTCATCTTTACGAACGCCAACATCTACCTTCCACTGGCAAATCTCACAGTGTGGCAAACCGCGCTGCTCGACCCGGCCACGGCGCGTGCGACGGCGGCGGCCACGACGCCGGAGGCTCTAGCCGCCGGCCTGGGAATGACCACTTTCATGCCGCGGCGGACGCCGCAAGATCCGGAGATTGCCGCGCTGGCGAAGTGCTTTGCCCACGACGATGGAATGCGTGTGCTGCCCGACGTCATCCAGTATCTAAACGAGCGCGCTGCGGATGAAACCAGTTGGCTTGAAAGGCTTTCCAAGAGCGCCGTCAACACCACGGTGGTGTGGGGCCTACACGACAACGTCTCGCCGGTGCGCGTTCCCAACCATGTCTGGCAGACGTATCTCAAGGAAAAGCCCGGCCGAAACCGCTACTGGGTACTGCCGAGCGCCGACCACTATCTCCAGTGCGACGCGCCCGGACAATTGGCCGAGATCATTCGTCTCACGGCCAAAGGCGAGGACATCCCGCTTCAGACACTCGGGAACCAACCCGACGGCGCGGTCTTGGTCGATCAGAGCGCCGCACGGGACTAAGCGCGAGCGGAGCGGCGCAAACCATGGTTGACGAGACGCACCGATGGCTTACCCCCGGTGTCGGGGCAATTGGAGCGACGAGCTTTTTCTCCGACGCGGGTCACGAGGTGACAACCTCCGTACTGCCCACGTTTCTCACCGGCACATTGGGCGCGTCCGCCGCGGCGCTTGGTGTCATCGACGGCTTCAGCGACGCCTTGATCGGTGTGATGAAACTGGTTGGCGGACCACTCGCGAACGACCCCGACCGGCGCGGACGGCTCGCGTCGGGCGGTTACCTGGGCACCGCGCTGGCGACCGGAGCGATCGGCCTGGCGGCGACCGTGTGGCAAGCCGGCGCCCTGCGTGCCTTCGCATGGCTGTCCAGGGGCTTGCGGTCACCCGCACGCGACGCTTTGCTGGCGTCGCTGAGCCCGGACTGGGCTCGCGGCAGGACCTTCGGGCTGGAGCGGGCCGGTGACAACCTGGGGGCGGTGGCCGGCCCGCTGCTTGCGGCCGGGTTGGTGGCCTGGGTGGGCGTCCGGCCCGCGCTCTGTCTGGCGGCGGTTCCGGGCCTGTTTGCGGCGGTGGCGATCCTGTTGGCCTCGCGGGAGGCCCGTCGCCGCATCCCGTCCGGCGACCGCCCGGCGAGACGGCGATTTGAGTTCGCTGCCCTGCGCGACGCCGGGATGCTGCGGGCGCTGCTACCCGTGGCGCTCTTCGAATTCGGCAATGTCGCAACCACTCTGCTGATCCTGCGTGCTACGCAGCTGCTGGCCTCGCCGGACCGGACCCGGACCGCGGCGACATCGCTGGCGATCCTGATCTACGCGGGTCACAACGTCGTCGCCACTTTGGCGTCGTTGGCCGCAGGGGGGTGGTACGACCGGACCGGGCCACGCGTGGTGTTCGCCGCCGGCGCGGCCGCCTACGTCATCGGATATCTGGTGTTTGCCGCGGGTGCGCGCAGTCCGCTGGTCATCGCGCTGGGTTTCGCGCTTGCCGGGGCGGGCATCGGCCTGGCGGAACCAACCCAGTCGGCCGTCGTGTCCCAACTTCTTCCGGATCGACTGCGCGGCAGTGGATTCGGCGTGCTCGGCGCGGTACAGGCAACCGGTGATCTGGTGGCGACGGTTGTCGCCGGCGTGCTGTACACGGTGGCCTCGCCCGCGGTTGCCTTCGGCTACGCGGCCGCATGGATGGCGGTTGCGGTCATTGCCTCTGGCATGTTGCGTCCGACGGCCACGACCTAGTATGGCCATACATACATATCGCTGTGTATGGTGGCGGGATGGTCGATACTAGGGCCGGTTCCGGGGTCGTCCAGTCAAGCGCCGACGCTGACCTTGCCCGATTGATCGGCCTGCCGTTCGTAGCCACCGACGACGTGATCCGGGCGGCCCTCGCCGAAGCCAGCGTGCCGGCGCTGCTGATGTCGATGGTCCACATGACCGGCGATTTGGGACTGCTCGACGAATTGCCTGGGCCGTTCAAGCTGTTTCCGATGGACCTGCAGGGCGGCATGAGCGAGGCCGACAAGCAGGCCGTGCGGCAGCGGGCCTTCGACGTGGTGCGTGATTACCGGGATCGCGGCTGCCCGCCGCCCTTCGTTCCCGACATGCGCCAGACACGGGCGATGCTGGACGCGATCACCGCCGGAGAGGTCACCGATGAGTACATCGATTACATCGCCGCCGATCTGCGCCTGAGCGACGCCGACCAGCACGGCCCGGCGCTGCGGTCGACGCCAGCGCAGCGCAGCACCTTCGGAGTGGTCGTGATCGGTTGCGGCGAAGCCGGTCTGCTGGCCGGGATCAAGCTCAAAGAGGCCGGCGTCCCGTTCACGATCGTCGAAAAGCAGTCTGGCGTGGGCGGAACCTGGCGGGCCAATCGCTACCCGGGCTGCCGGGTCGACATTTCCAACCACTACTACGCCTACTCGTTCGAACCCACCGACCGTTGGTCGCACTTCTACTCCGAGCAGCCGGAGATTCTGCGGTATCTCACCGACGTGATGGAACGCCATGACATCGCGCCCCACGTCAGGTTCAACACCGAGGTCGTCAGCGCCGCGTGGGATGACGAAACGGCGTCCTGGCGGGTCCGGACGCGCAACTGCGACGGCGGCGAAGAAGATCTGCGGGCGCGCGCCCTGATTTGCGCCGTCGGCCAGTTCAGCAACGCGGTCATCCCGGACGTCAAGGGCGGCAACGACTTCAGCGGGCCCGCGTTTCACACCGCGGACTGGGACGACACGGTCGACCTGACCGGTAAGCGGGTCGCGGTAATCGGTGCCGGGGCCAGCGGTTTCCAGCTGGTGCCGGCCATCGCGCCGATCACCGCGAAGATCGACGTCTACCAGCGCACCCCGCAGTGGATGGCACCCAATGTCCACTATCACGAGGCGACCGGCGACGGCGCGAAGTGGGCGGTGCGTCATCTCCCCTACTACGGGCGGTGGCTCCGATTTGTGCAGTGGTGGCCGATCACCGACGCCGCCCAATCCATGGTGGTGATCGATCCCGATTGGGACACCGGGGGGCAGTCGGTCAGCCAGGCCAACCACCAGGTGCGGGAGGTGTTTATCGCGTGGATGCGCGCATTCACCGACGACGAGGCGTTGTTGGCGAAGGTCACTCCGGACTATCCGCCGATGGGCAAGCGCACGTTGCAGGACAACGGCACGTGGCTGATGACGTTGCAGCGCGACGACGTCGAGCTGATCTCCGACGGCATCGCGGAGATCACCGCCGACGGGGTCACCACCGTGGACGGCGTGCACCGTCACGCGGACGTGTTGATCTGGGCCACCGGGTTCGACGTCAACCACCAGCTTGGCCCGATCGACATTCGGGGGCTGGGCGGGCTGGAGCTCAACGAGGCCTGGGGCGACGACGCCTACGCCTACCTCGGCATCACCGTCCCCGGCTTCCCCAACTTCTACTGCCTGTACGGGCCGGGCACCAACGCCGTCAACGGCACGAGCATCATCTACAATTCCGAGTGCCAGATGCGTTACGTCCTGGGCTGTATCGACATGCTGATCGCCCGGGGCCTGGGTTCGGCCACCCCGCGTGCGGAAGTCTGTGACGACTACAACCGGCGCAGCCGGGAGCGCCTGAAGACGATGGTGTACACCCACCCCGCGGTGCACAGCTATTACAAGAATTCGTCGGGCACCGTGCCGACACTCTTCGCATGGCGCATGGTGGACTACTGGAAGTGGACCAATCGTCCGAACCCGGACGACTACGAGTTGAGACCGTGAAAAGTGTCGGAGTGAACGGGAGAAATCTATGACAGATCGGTTGACCGGAAAGGTCGCGCTGGTCAGCGGCGGCGCGCGCGGCATGGGAGCGTCACACGTGCGGATGATGGTGGCGGAGGGCGCGAAAGTCGTGTCCGGCGACATCCTCGACGACGAGGGCGAGGTAGTGGCCAAGGAGCTCGGCGACAGTGTTCGTTATGTCCACCTCGACGTCACCCAACCGGACGATTGGGAGTCGGCGGTAGCCACCGCGGTCAATGAATTCGGCGGCCTGCACGTACTGGTCAACAACGCCGGGATCATCAACGTCGGGACCATCGAGGACTACGCGCTGTCCGAGTGGCAACGGATCCTCGACATCAACCTGACCGGCGTCTTCCTCGGCATTCGGGCAGCGGTGAAACCCATGAAGGAAGCCGGCACCGGTTCCATCATCAACATCTCGTCGATCGAGGGAATGGCCGGGACCATCGGGTGCCACGGCTACACCGCGACTAAGTTCGCGGTTCGGGGATTGACGAAGTCCGCCGCAATGGAGCTGGGGCCCAGCGGAATCCGGGTCAACTCGATTCACCCGGGACTGATCAAAACCCCCATGACGGAATGGGTTCCCGAGGACATCTTCCAGACGGCGCTGGGCCGGATCGCCCAGCCCAAGGAGGTGTCCAACCTGGTCGTGTATCTGGCCAGCGACGACTCGAGCTACTCGACGGGCTCGGAATTCGTCGTCGACGGCGGCACCACAGCCGGCTTGGCCCACAAGGACTTCAGCGCGGTGGACGTCTCCCAACAACCGGAGTGGGTGACTTAGCGGAGCGCCAGCCTTATCGCCGTCACGCTGGCGTGACGCTCGAGTTCGAACGCCACGCTGGCGTGACGCTCGCGGGACTGCGCGGCGTTGTCGCAGCTAGCCGGTGAAGACCGGCAGCTTCGACCATCCCCGCACACTCGACGTGTGCGCCTTGGTGGCGTTGGCGTAGTCGACATCCCAGTCCGGCCAGCGCTTGATGACCTCCTCCAACGCCACCCGTGCCTGCATGCGCGCCAAGGCCGATCCCAAACAGAAATGCAGCCCGTGGCCGAAACTGAGGTGAGTGGCGCCACGATGGATGTCGAATTTGTCGGCGTCGGGGAACCTGCGCTCGTCGCGATTGGCTGATCCGTTGAGCAACAACATGATCGACCCCTCGGGAACGGTGGTGCCGCGGCATTCGACGTCGCGGGCCACATGGCGCGCCTGCACCGGCGAGGGCGCCTCGTAGCGCAAGACCTCCTCGATCGCCATCGGAATCAGCGACGGGTTCGCCACGATCTCCCGGCGCTGATCGGGGTGTTCGGCCAGCAGTTGGCCGATGAAGCCGATCAGGCGCGTCGTTGTCTCGTTACCCGCACCGGCGATCATGCTGGTGTAGAGCAGCACCTCGGTGCGCTCCAGCCGCCGGGTTCCATCGCCGTCCTCGATCTCGGCGTTGAGCAGTTGCGTCATCAGATCGTCGGATGGATGGTCCACCCGCCAGTCGATGTACTCGGCGAACATCTCATGGCTGTGCTCCAAAAAGTCCTGCGGGACCGGCCGGAATGTCCCCTCTTTCAGGGTGAGCTGGCGGCCGCCGCGGTCGCGAATTTCTTCCTGACCCTCTTCGGGGATGCCCAGCAGGTAGCCGATCGTGCGCATCGGGACCATCCCGCCGAGGTTCTCGATGAAGTCGAACCGGCCCGTGCCCACCAATGGGTCCAGCGCACGCACACAGAAGTCCCGCGTCAGCGGCTCGATCGCCTCCATCCGTCTCGGTGTGAAAACCCTTGAGAGCAAACGGCGGTGCAGATCGTGTATCGGCGGGTCCTCGAACAGGATGACCCCGGGTGGGAGGTCGATTCCGCTCATGATGATGTCCATGGTGGTGCCGCGACCCGACCGGTAGGTGTCCCAATTGGTCAGCTCGGGGGCGACGTCCTCGTACCGGCTCAGCGCGTAGAAGTTGTACTTGTCGTTGTGGTACAGCGGCGCTTCGTCGCGCAGCCTCTTCCAGGTCGGGTACGGATCGTCGTCGATGTCGAAATCGAACGGGTCGTAATAAACCTCGGTGGTGCCTGTTCCGGTCATGGCCACGTCTTTCGGTTCGACAACAACTCATCGAGCCCAATATCGTCATTGAGCTCAGTATCAGCCCCAGAATCAGCGGACCCGGCCTCGTCGGGCGCCCGGCGTGCCTCGGGCACGACGACCTCGCCCACGCGCTTGAGATACGGCCATGCGATTTCCGGCGGCAACCCGCCGCACAGCGGCGACAGGTTGAGTACCTTTCCCGCGCGAACCCGCGAGATCGCTTCCGGAACCGAGATAATCACGTGCGACGCGGCCGCGCCGCGTAGCTCGTCAACGGTCTCTGCGTGTGAGAAACCCGCCGTCGTCTCGTCGCCGGGGTTCCACGCGGCGTAGGCCCGCACGTCGTGGAGCAGATACTCGCCAAGCTCCGACCAGGCCTGGTCGACGTCCTCGGCGACGAAGGTGACCGAGGGGGTGTTGCGCTCGGGAAAGAATGTCGCGCCGGGCGGGTGGCCGTGCTTTTGGCAGGCGGCCTCGTAGGCCTCACGCATCCCGGGTGCATTCGCGTTGCCCAACATGCCCAGGCCATACCGGCCGGCCCGCCGCGCCGCCGCCACCGTTCCGCCACCCCACATCAGCCCGGGTCCCCCGGCGGTCAGCGGGTGCGGTGTCACCGTAATTCGCCGTCCGTCCTGAATGACCGTTTCACCGGCCAGCAGCCGCCTCAGCAACGCGAGCTTCTCGTCAGCCAGGTGCCCACGATCACTAACTGCCAGGCCGAAGTGCTCGAACTCCTCGGATCGGTAGCCGAGCGCCAGGATGTAGGACGCGCGCCCGGCGCTGAGGATGTCGAGGACCGCCATGTCCTCGGCCAGGCGTACCGGGTCGTAGAACGGGAGAACCAGGGTCAGGCTCAGCACCAGACGCTGCGTCCGCGCGGCGACGGCCGAAGCCAACATCAGCGGCGCCGGCAGGTAGCCGTCGTCGGATGCGTGGTGCTCGCACAGCACGGCGGCCATGCAGCCGTGGTCCTCGGCCCACGCACACATCTGCGGCACCGCGGCATACAGCTCAACCGGGGGCGCCCCCCGCGCCGGGGCCCGCATGTCGAAGCGCATCGTGTACACGGCAACTCCTAGACAACCTAATATTTGTCTCAGTACGCTACGTCCGGTTCAAGATCGGCGTCAACGCTTGGTCGGATACATTCCCGGGTCAAATACATGCCGCGGCAGGGTCGTCGGGATGTCCAGCGAGCTGAGCAGTCCGGGCGCCGCATCGACGACATACGGAATCGCGTTGACCACCCGCATCGCCGTGCACACCATCGCGGCATGCCCCGCACCGTGGCCTTCGGCCTCCCCGAGCGTCATCACACAGTGGATGTCGGGATCGCCTTCGATGTCGACGCGATACGTCGCGTCGAATTCCGAAGTCGGCCAGTCGGGAGCGACATCGCGGGCCATCCGGATGACGTGCTCGATCACGATGGCCTCGCGACCGTTGACCAGTCCCGCCGCCCGGGTGCGCACCGCACCGCAGGTACCCGCTTTGATGGTGCCGAATGCCACGTCGATGTCGCGATCGGCCAACTCTCGGTCGAGGGAGCCGCGCACCTGCTCGACCTCTACCCCAAGACCCCTTGCGACTAGGAATATCGGTGCTTTCCACGCCATTTCGATAAAGCCCGGTGTCTTGAGCATGGGTTCGAAATCCAACGGGCGACCGAAGCCCATCCCGTCCATCATCACGTCAGCCACCGGGTAGTGATCGTTGAGGGCGACCTCGCTGGCCGTGATGCTCCGAATGTTCTTTGACTGGGTCGTCATGAGCAGCGCGAGCTGATCTGAGGCAAAGCCGGGAAAGATGCCCGAGACATAGAACGACGCGCCGCCCGCGGTGGCCGCCGCCCCGAGTTGGTCGCGCCAGTCCGGGGCGAAGTACGACGGCGGGTACACCAAGCTCGTCGACGACGTCGCCACGACGTTGATGCCGGCCCGCAGCAGCCGTATGTAATCGGGCACGGCGGCCGCGTCGCGTTCGGGACCGCTCGCCGCGTACACCACACAGTCGGGCGCCAGTGCGATCAGCGCGTCGGCATCGTTGCTGGCCGCCACCCCCAGTGGCTCGCCGCCGGCCAACTCGCCGGCGTCCTTGCCGACCTTGTCGGGGGAATGTACCCATACGCCAACGAGTTCCAGATCCGGTCGGCGCCTGACCGCATCGATCGCGATCGATCCGACTCCCCCCGTGGACCACACTTGGGTACGCAGGGTAGGCATAAGCACCCTCCCTACCGGTCCTGAGCCCGCGCGGCGGCGGCCGCGGCGCGTTCCAGATATGGCCACGCGACGTCGGGCGGAATGCCACCGCAGAGCGGGTGCAGCGGCAGCAGGCGCCCGCCGCGCACATAGTCGGTCGCCTCACCGGACGTGAGAATGCGGTACGGGCCGTTCTCGTCGCGCAGCGCGGCGACGCTATCGGCACGAGTGATGCTCGCGACCGAATCGCTCTTGGGATCCTGGGGCGGCCGGTAGGACGCCGCCATCATCGCGTCGTGCAACAGGTGCGGACCCAGGGTGTCCCACGCCTCATCGACGTCCCGATGTGCACTACCGGCGACGAAAACCGTTGTCGGAGTGCCCTTGACGGGAAACTGAATCACTCCGGGCTCGTGCCCGTGGGCGCGGCACTGTGCTTCGTAGAACTCCTTTAGGCCCGGCGAGTCCGTCTGGGAGATGAACCCAAGCCCGCGGGCGCCGGCACGCCGGGCCGCGGCCTTGCTGCCGCCGGCGATCAGCACCAGCGGTCCACCCTTCGACCCGCACGGCGGGGTGACGCGGACCCGGCGGCCCCGGTATTCGACGGACTCACCGCGCACCATCGGGCCCAGCACGGCCAAGATCTCGTCGGCCACCCGGCCGCGGGTGGCCATGTCGGCGCCGAAATGCTTGTACTCCTGACCGCGATGGCCCACACCGAACGCGTAGGACACCCGTCCCCTGCTGATCAGGTCCAGCACGCTCATCTCTTCGGCGAGCCGGACGGGATCCCATAACGGAATCGACACCGCGGCCAGCAGTATCGCCAAACTGCGCGTCCTGGCCGCGATCGCCGAGGCCAACATCAGTGGTGCGGGCAGGTGGCCGTCGTCGGCGCCGTGGTGCTCGGAGAGGACGGCGAGGACAGCACCCCGGGTCTCCGCCCACGCGCACATGTCGATGGCCGCCTCGTACAGGGCATAGAGATCGGCGGCCGACCCGGCCCAGCTGGGGGCCCGCATGTCGAACCTGAGCGTGAACATCAGCGCCGCTGCCCCGCGACCCTGGGGCCGGCGCAGTTGGGGCCGGCGCAGTTTGGGATGGGGCGGTTTGCCCGCCTTGGAGCGGCAAGGGCGACAACGGCTTGTTCGGCACACGAGCGGCGTCGAGCTGTCGCCCTTGCCGCTCCAAGGCGGGCAAAACACATGGTGCCCCGGACACGATGGTCAACCGATTTCGTCATATCCTGGCAGCCTAACCTAATTTTTGTTCAGCCCCGTGTCCACGGGTGACGAAAAGGAGGAACCAAGATGGCATACCGCGTGGTGGTGTGGGCGACCGGCGGCATCGGATCGATCGCCATCCGCGCCATCCAGCGGCGTCCCAACCTGGATCTGGTCGGCGTGTGGGTGCACGCGCAAGAAAAGGTCGGCAGGGACGCCGGCGAGCTCGCCAACGGCGAGCCGATCGGCCTGGCCGCCACCAATGACGCCGACGCGCTGATAGCCCTGAAACCCGACTGCGTGATCTATGCGGCCAGCGGCCCCGAACGCGACGCGCTGGCCATCCCGGACTACGTCAAGCTGCTCGAAGCGGGAATCAACGTCGTCACGACCAGCACCACGCGTCTGGTCAACCCGCACGCCTACCAACCCGCCGAGTGGCGCGACCAACTGGTCGCCGCGGCCAAACGGGGCCAAGTGTCGCTGTATGCGTCAGGGATCGAGCCGGGCTTCGCCGCCGACTACCTGCCCTTGGTGCTGACCACTCAGTCGTCGTCCATTGAAAGGATTCATTCGTTCGAGATCGGTCTTTACGACGATTACGGCGTGCCCGACATCATGAGCGACGCGCTAGGCTTCGGTCGGCCGCTCGAATACCAACCCTGGATCAGCTACCCCGGCGCGATCGCCGGTGAATGGCAGGGACAGATCCGATTGATCGCGGACGCGCTCGGCGTCGAGGTCGGCGAAATCCGCGAGAGTTTCGATCGCGCGGTCACGAACCGGACCCTGGAGGTTGCGATGGGCACGGTGGCGGCCGGGACCTGTGGCGCGCTGCGCATGCGGGCGATCGGCGTGGTCGACGGCCGCGAAGCCATCGTGATCGAGCACGTCACCAGGCTCGCGCACGACGTCGCCCCGGATTGGCCGACCGGGATTGGCGATCTGTCCTACCGCATCGTGATCACTGGCGACCCCGACATCGACTGCACGATGGCGGCCACGCTCAAGGATCCCCGCCGGGCCGGGATCGCGGGAATGAAATCCGGGGCGGGCGCGATGGTCGCCACCGCGATGCGCGTCGTCAACGCCGTGCCGTATGTCGTTGCCGCCGATCCTGGCCTGCTCAGTTCGGTGGACCTGCCCTTGACGATCCCCAAAGGTGCGTTTGTCACTGGGTGAGTCCGCTGGGTGAAATTCACCAAGCAGCTGCCGCTCGAATACGCGAGTCTGCGCGCGTCACGAATCGGGTTGACCCCTCGCGCTTTCCATTACCGAAGGCAAGCGGACCATCCCGCTGAGTTGGCAGCCAAGTGTCCACCAGCGTGGCAGCGGGCTGTGCGGTGCCGCCCGGGCTCGTTTTGGAAATGCGCATCGAGCTGCCCGGCTCAGAGAGCAGTCAATATTGACTGTTTTGGTCGGGCTACAGGACCGTCGCAAGTCAAAGCTCAGTTCAGCCAGTCGGCGAGCACCTCGTCGGTGTGCTGGCCGGGTACGCAAGGTGGGCTGTCCACCAATGCAGGAGTGCGCGAGAACCGGGGGGCCGGGGATGGCTGGGTTATGCCATTGTCGACGAAAAAGGTGTTGCGGGCTGCCAATTGCGGATGACCTGGCGCATCGGACATGCCGAGCACGGGTGCCACGCAGGCGTCGCTGTCGCTGAATATCTTTGTCCAGTCCTGTTGAGGACGCGCCGCGAAGGCGGCGCTGATCCTGGCTCGCAGCTTCGGCCACGCGTTGCGGTCGAACTGCGCGCCGGGATCCGACGGGAGTTCGAGCAGCCGCAGGAACTCGGCGTAGAACTGCGGTTCGAGCGCCCCGACGGCCATGAACTTTGCGTCTGAGGTCTGATAAACGCCGTAGAACGGCGAACCGCCGTCGCCGAGGTTGGTGCCGCGCTCATCGGACCAGATTCCCGCCGCATAGCAGCTGTAGATCATGGTCATCAGATGGGCGGTACCATCGACGATCGCCGCGTCGACCACCTGGCCACGGCCGCTTCGTCGGGCCTCGTCGAGGGCGGCCAGCATGCCGACCAGCAGATACATGCTTCCGCCGGCGAAGTCGCCCACGAGGTTGAGCGGGATCTGCGGGGGGCCACCGGCCTGCCCGATCGCGTGCAGGGCCCCGGTCGTTGCGATGTAGGTGATGTCATGGCCAGCGCTGTGCGCGATCGGGCCGTCCTGACCCCATCCGGTCATGCGTCCGTAGATCAATTGGGGTCGGCGCAGCAGGCATGGTTCGGGTCCGATGCCAAGACGCTCGGCCACCCCGGGACGGAATCCTTCGAAAAGGATGTCGGCATGCTCGACCAGTGACAGCACCGTCTCGGCGCCGCCGGGTTTAGCGAGATCGACTGCGATCGAGCGTTTTCCGCGGTTGAGCAGGTCGTCGGCCCACGGCACTAGTTGCATGCCGCCGCCACCCGGGCGGTCGACACGCACCACATCGGCGCCCAGATCCGCGAGCAGCATTCCACAGAAGGGCCCCGGTCCGATGCCGGCTATTTCGAGAACCTTCACACCGGACAAAGGGCCAGTCGTCATGTCCGTCTCCATTCAGGTGCAATATTAGTCAATATTGACTAGTATTGAAGGTAGCGGTATTTTCGGTACTGTGTCAATTTGCCGCACAATTTGAGGAGTTCACCTTGGCTGCAAGGAGTTCAACCGCTGCCCCGCCCGTCCGGATCAGTCAGCGCGAGCGTCGCCAGGCCGCGGAACGGAAGCTGCTGGACGCCACGGTCTCGATCCTGATCGAGCGCGGCTACGCGGCCACCACGACGCTTGAGGTGCAAAAGCAAGCTGGGGTCTCCCGCGGGGTCTTGTTGCACTATTTCGGCTCCCGGGGCGAACTCATCAGCGCGGCGGCACGCCATTTGTACGCCACGAAGGTCGGCGAGGTGCGATTGCGTGCCACCGAGACGCTCGACGGCGAGGACTGGGCTTCGCTGCTCTGGCAGGTCGTCTCCGGCCCGTTGGGTGGAGCCTCCCTCGAGCTGCTCATTGCTGCCCGACACGATCCCGACATGCGCGACTACCTCAAACCCCTGGAACGTGAGTTCGCGCGCGCGAACCTCGACCTGTGCAAGGCGCTGCTGGGCGAGCGGCGCGCCGGCCACAAACGATTCACCGAATTCTGCATGGTGGTGATCAATTCGATGCTGGGAGCCGCGGCCAGCAAACCAGGCCACGGCAGCGCGGAGGAGAAGCGCCTGCTCGAAGCTTGGCGGCGGATGCCCGACCTCTACTTCGCCCCGGAGACAAGCGGCAAGTGACCGTCGCTTCGGATACCGGCCCGCAGTAGTCGCCGCCGGACATCGCGGGCCATGAACAGGCGCAGCAACGCGGCAACGATGCGAGCTCGCCGCTGCGAGTAGGGGTACCAAAGCAATTGGTTCTCCATCCTCGGCACGCGCGGCGTGGTGATGGCCTGCTGCCGGCAGTACTTCCGAATACCCTGCGGGCCGCCCAGCCGAGACCCGAGGCCGGAACTTTTCCAGCCGCCATGCGGCAAGGGGAAGCAGAACAGGTTCGAGTAGGCGTCGTTGATGTTCACCGCGCCGACCTCGAGCCGGCGCGCGATGTCTCGGCCGCGGCCGATGTCCTTGGTCCACACCGTTGCCGACAGCCCGTATTGCGAGTCGTTTGCCAATCGGATCGCCTCTTCTACGTCGGCGACCTTCATCACCGGGATCGTCGGGCCGAAGGTCTCGTCGCGCATGCAGGCCATCGAATGATCGACGTCGAGAAGAACCGTGGGCTCGAAGAAGCCCCCGGTCGTCTTTCCGCCGGTCGCGATCGTGGCCCCGTGGGCGACGGCATCCTGGACGTGGCTCCGCACGATCTCGACCTGCTGCTCGGTGACCAAAGTGCCGACATCCGCCGAGTACGAACCGTTGTCGACGCCCTGCCTGATCGACCGCACCCGCTCGGTGAGCAATGCGACAAACCGGTCATAGACCGGTGCCTCGACGTACACCCGCTCCACCGAGATGCAGGCCTGACCGGAGTTGAACAGTGCCCCCCACGCGATGCCGTTGGCGGCGCACGAAAGATCGGCGTCGGCCAGGACGATGGCCGGGTCCTTGCCGCCCAGCTCGACGCCGCAGGGAATCAATCGTTCGCCCGCCCGCGCGGCGATGGCCCGTCCGGTCTTGGTGGACCCGGTGAACTGCACCATGTCCACGGAGTCCACCACGGCTGCACCCGTCGCGCCCAGACCGGTGACGCACCCGAATACGGGTGGCGCACCGATCTGTTCCCAGCCACGAGCCAGTTCACGGGCGGATAATGGAGTGACCTCCGAGGGCTTGACGAGGACGGCCGCCCCGGCCAGTAGCGCCGCAACGGCGTCGACACCGGGGATGAGCAACGGGAAGTTCCACGGCGTGATCACTCCGACGACCGGGTGCGGGCGGTACACCCTGCTGAGTTTCTTGGTGGCGGTGAGCGGACCGTGCGGTCTGAACTTCTTCTCGGCGAGGAACTTCCGTGCCCGGGCCGCGTAGTAGTTGATCGCATCGCAAGTCACCATGACTTCGAACCTTGCCTCGACCCGGGGCTTACCGGTCTCGGCAGCCAGAATATCGATGAGCCGGGATTCGTTGTCCAGCAACCAGTTCCGCAGCTTTCGCAACCAGACGGCGCGGGCGTCGGGTTCCAACGCCTCCCAGGACGGCTGATGGGTGCGCAGTTCGCCCACCACGGCGGCCACCGCCTCGGCGGATTGCACGGCAACGCTTCCGAGGAGCTCACCCGTCGCGGGGTTGCGCACGTCGACTACCTCGGTACCCGAGGGCAACAGTTGATCGATACTCACGAGGTGCTCCTCGGTCGGTGGATGGCGTTGGCGAACTGTCCGATTTGCCGCAGCGCGGCGCGTGTTTCGGGAAGCCATGTGCCGAGCTGATGCCAGGCGTGCGGGACTTGTGGGAAGACCTCGAGCCATACCGGTACTCCGGCCGCGCGCGCACGCTCGGTGGCCCGTACCGAATCGTCACGCAACACCTCGATGTGCCCGGTCTGAAACAGCAGCGGTGGCAGGCCCGCGAAGTCACCGAAGACTGGGGAAATCAGCGGGTCTGTCGCGTCGACATCCGGTCGGTACCACCGTTGCAGGAAGGCCAACCCACGCGCCCCCACTACGGTGTCGCGGCGCGCATTGATGCGGATCGACGGGCTGGACCAGGAGAAGTCGAAGCCGCCGCTCAGCATGATCGCGCCCGCAGGCATCGCCAGGGAGGCATCGCGGGCCCGCTGCAACGTGACGAGGGTCGCATTGGCGCCGGCCGACTCGCCCGCGATCATCAACTGTTTCGGCTGCTGCCCGACGTCAAGCAATGCCCGATAAGCGCGCAGACAATCGTCGATGGCCGCCGGAAAGGGGTGCTCGGGAGCCAGTCTGTAGGCCGGGACGACGACCCGGGCCTGCAGGTCGTTGGCCAGCCGCGAGAGGAATCCGGCGTAGGCGCTGCGCGCGTACCACAGGAATCCACCGCCGTGCAGGTACAGCACGGTGCGACCGTAGTGTTCGCGTGCGGGGTGAAATTCGCGGGTGGTCAGGCCGGCCAAGTTCCCGTCGACGATCCGGCATCCGGGTGCAGGTCGGGCGAAAATCCCCGACGCCGCACCGGCACGGTCGAGGAACTTGCGCATCCCGTCGAGGTCGTCGTGGTATCGACGGAACGCCGATTGGCACACCCCACGGAACACGGGATTGACGAGGCGCAGGGCGATGCTTCCCTGGTGCCCGCTCATCTGGATGTTGCGCCGAGGATGGTCACGGTGGCCACCGCCGCGTCGGGTCCCATGTAGCCGCCCGCGTTTTCTGCCACGGCGATCCGTGCGCCGTCGACCTGACGCTCGCCACAACGACCGCGCAGTTGCTCGGTGAGCTCGACAATCTGCGCGAGACCGCTGGCTGCGATCGGGTGTCCTTTGCTTTCCAGGCCGCCGCTGGGATTGACCGGCAGCCTGCCCCCAATGCTGGTGTCGCCCTTGCGAATCATGTCCACCGCCCCGCCGGGTTTGGCCAGACCGAGTTCTTCGAGCACGATCAACTCGGCCGGCGAGGTGGCGTCGTGGCACTCCAGCACGTCCACCTCGGCTGGGTCGATGCCGGCCCAGTCGAACGCCCGCTTCGCCACACCGGCAACGAGCTCCCCACCGACACCGGGTTTCGACGCGCCGGTCATGGTGGCCAGCAGCCTAATCGGTTCAGCACCCCAATGCGCCGCGATGTCCGGCGTGGTCACGATGACCGCAGCAGAGCCGTCGCCGATGGGCGAACACATCGGCAGGGTCAGCGGACCGGAGATCGTGCGTGCCGCCAGCACCTCATCGAGGGTGAAGCGGGTCCGATACTGCGCCTTGGGATTAAGCGCACCGTGGTCGTGGTTCTTGACCGCAACGCGCGCGAAGTCCTCCTGGGTTGCCCCGGTGCGGTGCATGTAGTCGGTGGCTGCTTTCGCGTAGACATCCATGAATACCGATTGGTCCCCGCCGCTGACGCCGATCTCGGCGAATATCTCAGCGAGCCGATCCTGATCCAGCGCGCTGCCCATGGCGGCGAAGGTCAGCTGCTTGTCAGGGTGATAGAGCTTCTCGGCACCCACCGCCAGCGCAACATCGACATAGCCCGACGCGACCGCCAGCCACGCCTGATTGAGTGCCGTCGATCCTGAGGCGCAGGCGTTTTCGATGTTGATCAGCGGAATGCCGTTGAGCCCCGCCTCGCGCATGGCGTGCTGCCCGCGCACCGAGTGCTGACCCTGCAGAATGCCGGACGCGGTGTTCGCGTAATAGATCGTATCGATGCCCTTGTCCGAGTCACCCATTTCCGAATCCTTGATCGCGGCCTGAACCGATTCGGCGACAAGTGATTTGATGCTGCGGTCGAGGAATTTGCCGAATGCGGTCATTCCGACCCCGGCCACCACGACGGTGCGCAGCGAAGCTTCGTGATTGGTCATCGCGCCAGCACTTCCTTGCCGATCAGCTCGCGCGCTATCACGAGCTTCTGAATTTGAGGTGTGCCGTCGCCGATCATGCACCCCGAGACATCTCGCAGCATTGCCTGCAGTGGCATCTCGTCGGACCAGCCGACTTGGCCGTGCAGCACAATGCAGTCGCGGATCGCGTTGTGCGCGACCAGCGGTCCCCACCACTTGAGCATCGCGGCCTCACTGGTGTGCGGTTGCCCCGCCATCCGCAGTCCCAGCGCGTGATAGCCCAGCGCCCGTACCGCAGAAACGTAGGTACTGTGTTCGGCGATCACGAACGACACACCCTGATTGGCCGCCAACGGCCGGCCGAATGTCTGACGCTGTTTGGAGTATTCGATTGCCATGTCGAGCGCGCGTTGTGCGGTTCCGATATTCATCAGCGCGATAAGTGTTCGGCTCAAATCGAATTCGTGCATCACCATCGAGAAGCCGCGTCCGATCTCACCGAGTATATGGCTGTCCGGCACAAAAACACCGTCGAGGAAGATCGAGCCACGACCCAATGGTTTGAAGCCGGGATCACGAATGGCCTGGGTGGTGACCGCGGGATCGTCCATGTCGACGAGGAACATTCCGATGCCCTTGCCGCCCGACCCGGATTTGGTTTGTGCGATCACGATCGCGACATCGGCGTGCACCGCCTGGGTGATCGAGGTTTTCTCACCGGAGATCCGCCAACCGCCGTCGACCCGGGTGGCCCGCGTGCTGAGATTCGCGGCGTCGGACCCGGCCCCCGGTTCGGTCAGGGCGAGGCAGATGACGGCCTCGCCGGCGATACCGCGGGTGACCCACCGCTGGCGAACTTCGTCGCTGCCGTGTGCGGCGAGCAGGGCATTGCTGACATTCGCCGCGAACGCCAGGTAGGCGATCGCGGGGTCGGCGTAGGCAAGTTCCTCGACAGCGATGCCGACAGCCAGCACGTCGCCGCCCTGGCCGCCCGCCGATTCGCTGATCAGGAGTCCGAGCAGCCCCGCGTCGCCCAGTTCACCGAACTCGGCGGTCGGGAACTTCTCGCTCTGCGACCGGGCAAGCATCGAGTCGGCGTAGCGCGATCGGGCCAGCGTCCGGACCGATTGCCGGAAGGCGAGGTGGTCTTGGCCGAGGGTGAAGGGCACGGTTGTGTCGCTCGCATCCATGGCTGGTTCTCCTATCGACCCGGGTAGACGGGGGTGCGTCGGGCGGCGAACGCCGCGATCCCCTCGGCGAAGTCGTCCGAGCGGCACTGCTCGCCAAGGGCCTGCCGCTCGGCGGCGAGTGCGTCGGCAAGAGACTGATCGGGTGCGTCGTTGATCAGGCGCTTCATCCGACGCAGCCCGAGCGGGCTCTTGTCGGCCAAGGTGGTGGCGAGTTCGGATAGCCGGGTCTCGAGCTCTTCCGGGTCGACGATCTCGCTGACCAGTCCCGCGAGCACCGGCGACGACGGCGGGAAGTGACCGCCGGTAAAGGCCAGGTATTTGGCCATCTGCGTCCCCACGACCCGCGCCAGCCGAACCGAGCCACCGGCGCCCGGAATCAGTCCGTAGTTCGCGTGCGCATCACCGATGCGTGCTGTGCTCGAAGCCACCACAATGTCGCTCGCGAGCAGCAGTTCGAGTCCGCCGGCCAGCGCCAGCCCGTTGACACCCGCGATCACCGGTTGTGCAAGCGCGGCAAGCCGTTCGATGGTCCGACCCGCGTAGGTGACGAATTCGACGACCCGGCTCGGATCGACCTCGCCGGCCGCGTTGGCGAGGGCCTTCAGGTCAGCGCCCGCGCAGAATGCCCGGCCGGTTCCGGTCAAAACGACCACCCGGACGGATTCGTCGGCCGCTATCTCGTCCAGCGCAAGGTTCAGTTCGTCCAGCAGGTCTGTGCTGATGGCGTTCATCGCGGCCGGACGTTGCAGCCGTAGCCAAACGGCGGCTCCCGCACGGTGTTTGGCGAGGGTGGGCGATGGGGCCGTAGTGGTGCTCTGGGTGTCGGTCATGTCAGTTGACTGCTCTCTCGAGATCGGCCCAATAGCTGGCGCGAAGCACCTTCTTGTCGACCTTTCCGACTTTGGTAAGGGGTAGTTGGTCGACCACCTCAATGGACTTCGGGGCATGGTGGGGACCTTTTCGCTTTTTGACGCTCGCCATCAACGCGGCGGTGTCCGGCGTGGCGCCGGGCCGGGGCACCACAAAGGCCTTGACCGCCTCACCCCACTTCGGATCGGGCACGCCGATCACCGCGACCATCGACACCGATGGATCGTCGGCAAGAACGTCCTCAATCTCGCGGGGATAGACGTTGAAGCCGCCGGAGATCACCATGTCTTTCTTGCGGTCCACGATGTGGAAGAAGCCGGTGTCGCTGCGGAACGCCATGTCCCCGGTTCGAAGCCAGCCGTTGCGCAGCACCTCGGCGGTCTCTGCGGGCCGCTTCCAGTACCCGGACATCACGGCGCGTGACCGTACACAGAGTTCGCCGACCGTTCCGTTAGGCACTGGCTGCCCGTCCTCGTCGAGGACGTCGACGAGCGCTCCGGCGACCGCGCGACCACACGAGGTCCGGTTCTCCGGATCATGTTCGGAGGGCAACAGACTGGTGGCCATACCGACGCACTCCGTCTGGCCGTACCCCTGCAACAGGGTCGGACCGAACGCCCGTTGTGCCTCATCGATACGCGACGGCGACATCGGCGACGCACCGTAGACGACCGTCTCCAGCGAGCTCAGGTCGAACTGGTCGAGACCACCGTGATCGAGGAGCTTGTACAGCACGGTGGGGATCGTGAACACGTAGTTGATGCGATGGGCTTGCACAGCCGCAAGCCACTGTTGCGGGTCGAAGCCCGCCTGCAGAACGACGGTGCCGCCACGCAGCAGCGTGGGGAGGATCGGAAGGACACCGGCGTGCGTGATCGGAGTTGCGATCAGGGTCCGCGGGTCCAACGGCAGTCGCCAGGAGGCGGTCAGCGAAAACACCTCCTGGACCATCGCGCGATGGGAGATCATCGCGGCCTTGGGCCGTCCGGTGGTGCCCCCGGTGTACTGCAGCCAGGCAATGTCTTCTTCGTCGGCGCTACCGCGGGTGAGCGATTCCGGTTCAACCTGGGCACATAACGCCGGCAGGTCCTCGCCGACATCCGCGGGACCCAGCGTGAGCAGATGCTTGACGTTGGTGGCCCGGGAGACGATCGCAGCGCCGATTTCGGCGAACTTCGGATGGACGACCAGGATGTCGATCTCGGCGTCCTCACACAGATCGACGTGGTCGTCGATGGATCCCAGCGGGTGCAGCCCGGTGTATGCCGCGCCGCTCAGGCAGATCGCGGCCTGCACCATCCAGACGTCGGGCGAATTGACGCTGAGCGCGCCCACGCAGCTGCCCTTGGCGCTCCCCCTGTCTTCCAGCACCCGGCGGATTCGACTCGTCGTATCGGCGGCCTCGGCGTAGGAAACGGAGCGGTCTTCCTGGATGAACGCCGTGCGATCGCGGTGGCGAGTGAGTGCTTCGACGATCAACGCCGAGTAGGAGATGCCGCTTTTTGGCTCAGTCATGATTTCCTCTTGGGTGTGGAAGTCGCGGTTAGACATTGGGTAGCCGGGCACCGGCGTCGATCGACAGTGTCGTGGCGTTGAGGTATCTGTTCTCGATGATGTGCATGACCAGTGACGCGAACTCACTCGGTTCACCTAGTCGCGACGGGTTGAGCACCGCACCGCTGAGAGCCTGAACCGCCCTTGGGTCAATGCCGGCGAAGATGCCGGTGTCGAACAGACCGGGCGCGATGGTCACCACGCGAATGCCGTACTGAGCCAGGTCGCGAGCCGCAGGAAGCATCAGGCCGATCAGCCCGGCTTTGCTTGCGCTGTAGGCCGCCTGGCCCTTTTGACCCTCGAACGCCGCGCCGGACGAGACGTTGATGATGACCCCGCGTTCACCGTCGAGGCCCGGGTTCATGTTTGCGGTCATCAGCGCGGCGCACTGCCGCATGACGTCGAAGGCACCCACCAGATTCACATCGATGACACGCTGAAACTGCTCGATGTCGAGCGGCCCGCTCTTGCCAAACACCTTGCCGGGGTTGGGAATGCCTGCGGCGTTGACGCAAACGTCGACCCGACCGAAGGCATCGGAAACTTCGGCGATCGCCGCGGTGACCGAGGCACGGTCTGCCACATCGACCGTCACCGCGATGGTTGTTGCGCCGGCCTCCTCGACGACCGAACGCGCCGCCTCGGTGTTGCGGTCCAAGACCGCCACCCGCGCCCCGGCCTTCGCCAAAGCCAAGGCGGTGGCTCGGCCCAAACCCGACCCGGCGCCGGTCACGACTGCAACTCGATCAACGATGTCCACTGCTTGCCGATCCTTCCGTCGCGACTGCGATGCTGCCGCTGTTATCAAACTAGTCACTATTGACTGGTTTTAAAAGTAGCACCAAAAGTGGCGCAGGTCAACGACTGGGTGGAGCGGCAGCGGCGACGGGCAGGCCGAGGACTGCCCATGTGACTCTTGAGCAGGGTTCACCCTCCGCCCCAAGCAGTGGCACGCCATGATCTCGCATCGTGATCGCCGCCAAGCTGCGTACAGACTTCCTGGAGCGGCCGCATCCTTGCCAAACCAGTCACTATCGACTATTTCTTGATCTGGCGCTACGACTTCGCGGATTGTAAGGTCATGATGCCCGTGTTCCGCTATGCCTATTTTCGTCAGTGAATCTCGCCCATCCGATAGCCATACTCTTCGGCGCCGATTCCACGCGTGCCATCGTCGAGGACGAAATCGAAATACGACGAGTGCACCACGTAGCTATCGAGAAAGCACGGTATTGAAGTACGCCGCGTCCCGGTCAGGTGGTATTGGCGCCTTCGGGGATCACTGGCAGTGACGTTTACACTGATCGGCCTATCTTCGCAGTCCAGTGTCTTGTTGAATTGCATCCCCGAGAGCGGCAGCACGCGCTCGCCGTCCCACAACCATGGAATCTGAACCAGACCTTTTGCTTGCTGTGTCTGGATCAGGCCGAAGGCACGGCCGTCGTCCATCAACACCCAGGCCAGGTCGTACCAGATCATACTTTCCCAATGGCGTGTCCCGATCGAATGATCACGGGGCCCGATGCCGGCGAGATCAAAGCGCTCGTCACGGTATTTCATATAGCCGCTGATGCGGCCCATCTGCTCAATGTGCATGTTGGAAAGCCCGGCAACACCCCCGGGCACGTGCAGGCCGATCGAGTCGGCCGGTTCATGCACTCCCCCCCATTCAAAATTGAACTGAAGCGGCGCTGTCGGATCGTCAAAGCTGATCCGAAATCGATATTCGTCAAGCGACAGCGCCCGGATTTCAAAGCCACCGGCGCGAATTCCTGACTGCATGTCACCTCCGGGGAGCGCCAGGTGTTCAAGATGGCGGTGGTAGAGCGGTTTGCCCTGGTGGCTCATGGCGACCATGACGCTGCAGGTGCCTTTGTTGGGTGCCAGACCGATGCGCGTTATGCAGCACAGGTTCTGCCGTGGGTCGATGAAGTAGAAGACCCAGCTTTCGCTCCAGTTGGGAGCATCACTGTCCGGGGTGTGGCGCTGGTCGTCGGCGGCGGTGAGTGTCATGAGTTTGCCCCAGATCTGAGAGTGGCGCCCGCGGCTTTGAACAGCGTTCGCATGCGATCTTCTTGCACCCCCAAGATGCCGGAGAAGGGTTTGAATTCCTCTGCTGACATGCGACGCCCGAAGACGTGAAGGACCAGCAGGGTGCAGTACGCGCCTTTTGCCAGGTGGTATTCCCAATGCTGCAAACTGCGTCCGGAAGCACGCTCGTAGGCGCTCAGCCAGTCGTCATCGCTCGGCAGGTCGGCGATGTTGCCAGCACCGCCAAGAATGCGGGCGAAGGAATGCACGCCCATCAGCCAGCCCAGGTCGGACTCGGGGGCGGTAATGCGTGCCGTTTCCCAGTCGAGTACAGCGACGAGCTTGTCATCAGCGAACAACATATTTGAGGGCTGATAGTCGCCGTGATTGAGGACTGGGCTCGTTACCCTTGGCTGCTTCTCGTGCAGCCAGCACTCGTAACCGGAAAGACTGTCGGCAATCTCGGCCGAAGCGAAACGCAGGGCGTCGGTGTAGAAGGTGATCTCCCTGCCGACCGAGTTCTCGGGCGCGCTACCACCCAGCAAAGTACCGAGATCGGTGGTCCGCCAGTCGAGGGCATGGATTTCGGCCAAAGTCTCCATCATGTCGGCGATCAGCGCCTGTCGGGTCGCAACATCGGCCTCGGCCATCGGCCCCTGCGCGTAGTAGTACTGCCGGGGTGCGACGCCGACGGCACGGCGCATGAGGTAGCCCGGTGTGCCGAGCAGGCTGCCGTCCTCGTCGAGACACAGGGGGCGCGCTACCTTGACACCGGCATCCGCCAGCGCGTGTTGCACGCGGAATTGGGCGCCCATGTCGTAGCGGTTCATCAGTCCGTCGGCCGGCTGATAACGCAGCACCAGGTCGTGCTCGCATTCCCCGCTTCCATCGTCGAAGCGGGCGCTGAAGAGCAGGTTGCCACTGGAAGCACCAACATCGGGTCGAATCAAAGACCCTGTCAACGTAACCTCGCCGCGCGCGACGCCGGCCCGCAGCAACGCGGCGATCCGGGTCTTCCAGAGTTCCTCGTCTGCGCCGCCGGCAATGCCTGCACGGGTTTTGGCGACAAGCTGTTCGTAAGTATGTTCCTCGCTCATTGTGCAGTCCTCTCTTGACCGGGATTGCGGATGCCTGACCAATTCGCTGACCGCCTGAACTAGCGCGCAGGCAACAACTTTGGGACTCAGCTCAGTGGCCGCGGGCTCGCTGTTCGTAGGCGCTGCGCTGCTGGACATCGAGCCTGGTGATGAACTGGTCGGTTCCCAGCAGATGGCCCATCGCTTCGGCTGCGCGGTGGGGCAGGAATTTCATCGCCTGCACCGCGATGCCGGCCAGTCTCGTCACTCGCACCCGCGGCTTCGGCTTGAGGATGAGTTTCGCTATCGCCGCGGCGATGTTCTCGGGCTGGGCGTCCTTCAGGCCCTTCGTGCCGCCGATCCCCGAGGTCAGTTCCGTGTTGGTGAAGGTGGGCAGGACCGAGGAAATCACGACTCCGGTGCCCGCGGATTCCAGTCTCGCCGCGTCGGTGAAGCCGAGCACCCCGTACTTGGTGGCGCAGTAGGTGGCGAAACCCGGGAAATAGGTTTCGCCGGCGAGTGAGGCGATGTTGATGATGTGTCCGCCGCCGCGTGGTTGCATCCGGCGCAGCGCCAGTTTGGTGCCGGTGATGACGCCGAGAAGGTTGATGTCGAGCACGCGTCGGGTCAGGGCGTCGTCTTCGTCGACGACCAGGCCCACCGGCATGACGCCTGCGTTGTTGATCAGGACATCGATGGGGCCCAGTGATCGTTCGACCTCGTCGAGGAAGTCGCTGAACGAATCGATGCTGGTGACATCGACCGTGGGGCAAGTGTTCACACCGAGCTCGGTGCCGGCTCGCTTGAGTTGGATCGCGTCGATGTCGCCGATGGCGACGGTGGCGCCTTCGGCGATCAGCTGCTGCGCGGTGGCGTAGCCGATGCCACGCGCGCCGCCGGTGATTGCGACAACTTTTCCCTGAAGCGAGTGGGTCATGGTGATGCTCCATTTCTGTTGTTGTGGGCGCTGTGGAACAGGCGGCGCCGCGGTTCGCGTGCGACCAGCAGCCGCAGGACGATGGCTACTGTCCTGCTTCGTCGGAGCGAGCAGGGGTTTGCCGGTCCTTCCGTCGCGACTACCTATCGCGGCCGATCGTCAAATTAGTCAGAGTTGACTGGTTTTAAATTAGCAGCACAACGGGCACAGGTCAATGGCCGGATACGCTGGCCCCCCTGGCCGGAGGGTGAAATGTTCGGACGGACGTGCGTCGGCTGCGCCGGCTCGCGAGCGGTGCGAGAGTCGTCGCGGAGCGCAGCGCCCTGCCGAAACAGGATGGCGCCACTGCCGAATTCGATGTACGTAAGGTGGGGGCACACGTACGTTGATCTGGGCATCTATCCATACTTAGAGACCGAGCGGCCCTGGTCCTGCACACTTTCCCCGTCGACCTCTTGCCCGAATTAATGGGTCGAGACCGACGTGCCTCAAACCAGTCAGTATCGAGTATGTTTGGCGCTCGTTCGCGGACGTTGCAGCGGCCACCGGGCTTGCTGCGCGCCTGCGGCTCACCCGTCGTCCCGATTCGCCGCTGTTGACCGAACGGCCCATCCCTGCTTAACTAGATAGAAATACAGTCATGCCTGACTAGTTTTACGGAACGGATCGACATGGACATCTCGAATCATGTAACAGCACTCATGGAACGGGTGGGATTGGCTAAGCGGACCGATCAACTCGGTGCGGTGGCAATGAACGCGGCGCAGCTGCTCATGCACGGTGGGTTCGAGACGGGCGAGACCGGCTCGCCGTTCGAAGTGGTTGCCAAGGAGCCGATGTACCGGCTGCGCCGGTATTTCCCGGATAGCGACAGCACCGGACGGCCGGCGGTGGTTCTCGTCCCGCCGATGATGTTCGTGGCCGACGTCTATGACGTGTCCTCTTCCTCGTCGGCGGTGAGCGTGCTGCATGAGCACGGCATCGACCCGTGGGTGGTCGACTTCGGCGCACCCGAACATGAGGAAGGTGGGCTGCAGCGGACCCTCGCCGATCACATCGTTGCGACTAGCGAGATCGTCGACCGCGTCCGGGACCTGACCGGCAGAGACGTTCACCTGGGTGGATACAGCCAGGGTGGAGTGTTCTCGTACTCCGTTGCCGCCTACCGCCGCGGTGCGGGGCTGGCGAGCGTCATCTCCTTCGGTAGCCCGGTCGACACCAAGTCGGTGGGCATATTCTCGTTGCCCGAACCGGTGATGGAATTCGCCGCAGACACGGTCGCCGCGTTGCTGGACCGCACGGGACTGCCCGGATGGGCTACCCGCGAAGGCTTTCGGCTGCTCGATCCGGTAAAGAATGTGCGATCACGAGTGCAGTTCCTGCGGCAACTGCACGATCGAGAAGCGTTGCTGCCCAACGAGCGCCAGCGGCGCTTTATCGAGTCCGAAGGCTGGATCGCCTGGCCGGCTCCGGCACTCGCCGACGCGCTGCGGCAGTTCATCGCACAGAACCGGATGCTGTCCGGCGGCATGGTTATCGACGGGCGACCGCTGACCCTCGCCGACATCGACCGGCCCGTCCTGTGCTTTGTCGGCGAGAACGACCAGATCGGGCAGCCCGATGCGGTCCGGGCGATCCGCCGCGCGGCTCCTCGTGCCGACATCCACGAGGTCTCGCTGCCGGTCGGACACCTCGGCATCGTTGTGGGTTCGGTCGCAACGGCCCGAACCTGGCCGGCGGTTGCCGCCTGGGCATCGCATCTCGACAATGATTTTCCGGGCACGGACATGCCGGAGATCATCGAGCCGATGGCCATCGCACCGTCGAAGGTCGCTGCGGGCGGCGGAAGGCGCAAGCCGCTCATCTCAGCGGTGGGTCAGGGATTGCAGGCCGGCTGGCGCTTGGGCGCGTCGACGCTCGAAGCGACGTGGGCACTCACAGCGGGCGCCGCCACTAATCTGCCACGGCTGCTGCGCCTGGAATTGGTGCGCCCCGAGACGCGGGTGTCGCTCGGCCGCCTCCTCGACGAACGCGCCGACGGACACCCCGCCGCGGTCGGGTTCCTGTGGGAGGATCGCGCCCACACTCACGCCGCTCTGAAGACGCGTGTCGACGCCGTGGTCGCGGGCCTGCTGTCCGTCGGCGTGCGCCAGGGTGAACCCGTCGGCGTCCTGATGGATACCCGCCCCAGCATGCTCATCGCCGTTGCCGCGCTCAACCGGATCGGAGCGGTGGTCGTGCTGTTGCGGCCCGACGGCTCGCTCACCGAGGAGATCAAACTTGGTGGCGCCGGGCGCATTGTGACCGACCCGGAACACGTCGGTTCCGTCCGCGGGCAAACGGACACCGAGGTGTTCGTACTCGGCGGCGGGGGAGAACAGCGGGACCTCGGCGTCGACGGGGTGATCGACCTGGAGCGCATCGATCCGGGTGCAGTCACGCTCCCGACCTGGTATCGACCCAATCCGGGGCTGGCGCGCGAGACCGCCTTTGTCTTGTTCACCGGCGACGGTCCGTCGACACGGGCGCGAAAGATCACCAATGCCCGCTGGGCGCGGGCCGCTTACGGAACCGCGGCCTCGGCCGAACTCGGACCACGCGACACGGTCTACAGCGTCCACCCGATCCACCATCCGTCCGGCTTGCTGATGTCGCTCGGCGGTGCCGTCGCCAGCGGCGCCCGCTTTTCGATGGCGAGCCGGTTCGACCCCGACACGTTCTGGAATGAAGCCCGCCGCTACGGCGTGACCGTGGTGTCCTACACCTGGACGCAGCTCCGCGACCTCGTCGAGGCACCACCGCACCCCGGTGAAATCCACCACACGATCCGCACATTCATCGGCTCGGGCATGCCGGTCGGGCTGTGGCACCGGGTCACCGAGCGCTTCGCCCCGGCCCGGGTGGTGGAGTACTACGCCTCCGCGCAGACCGACGCGATCCTGGTCAACATGCCCGGCGCAAAGGTCGGTTGCATGGGCACCCCGCTTCCGGGCAGTCCCGAGCTGCGCATCGCCCGCATTGACGAGTCCACCCGGCAGCTGGCCCTTCGCGCCGACGGCTCCGCCGAGCAGTGTCGGCCCAGGGAAATCGGGATGTTGCTATCCCGGGTCGAGCCGGGAATGTCGCAACCGTCGCGTCCACTTCGCGGGCTATTCGCTCCGGGAGACGCCTGGCTGCTGACAGGAGACCTCTTCTACCGCGATGAGGACGGCGACTTCTGGCTCGCAGGCAGTGCCGACTCCCTCGTCACGACCGCCCACGGCGTGGTCGGCGGGTCCGCGGTCGAAGACGCGCTCGGCATTCTCGACGCGATCGACATGAGCGTCACCTACGCCGTCCCCGGAGCCGACGGCGACGACCTCGCGGTCACCGCCATCACGCTGCGCTCCGAGAGATCACTCGACGCCGAGGAGCTCTCGGCAGCACTGGAACAGCTGCCACCGGATCGTCGACCGCAGGTCGTGCGCATTGTCGAGCGCATCCCAACCAGCACCTCGCATCGACCGCTGCCAAGCGCGTTCGCCAAAGGAGGCCTACCCGCGCCCGGCCCGGGCGTCTACAACCTGGACTCGCTGTCCGGTGAGTACCGGACCGACTCGCACGCGCTAGGGAGCCGATCATGAGCCAGGAACACGACTACGACTACCTGATTGTCGGGTCCGGCTTCGGCGGCAGCGTATCGGCGTTGCGTCTGGCCGAGAAGGGTTATCGAGTAGCGGTTTTGGAATCCGGACGCCGCTTCGAGGACCACGACTTCGCCGAGCGGCTCTCGCAGCTGCGCCGGACGATCTTCGCGCCGAAGCTGGGCTTGAAGGGCATCCTGCGGGTCACGCCGTTCAAAGACGTCATGATCCTCAGCGGAAGCGGCGTAGGTGGCGGCAGCCTTGTCTACGCGCAGACGCTCTGGCGAGCCGGGGATGGATTCTTCGATGACTGGCGCAAGGTATGCGGAGATGCCCCGGATCTAGAGAAGTATTACGAGTTGGCCGAAGGCATGCTCGGCGTCGTCACGCAGCCGCGGCACACGCCCGCCGACGAAGCCATCGAGGCCATTTCCATCGAGCTAGGTGTAGCTGACACCTTCCGCCCGGTCCCCGTCGGCGTCTACTTCGGCGAACCCGGCGTGGTACACGCCGATCCGTATTTCGGCGGCGACGGTCCGGCCCGGTCGGGTTGCATCGAATGCGGGTTGTGCCTGTTGGGATGCCGCAACAATGCCAAGAACACGCTGCCGAAGAATTATCTATGGTTCGCCGAGCGCCTCGGTGTGCAGATCCATCCCGAGCGCACGGTCACCTCGATCCGGCCACTGGGAGCAGCGGACGGTTCCGACGGATACGCCGTGACCAGCGAACGCACTGGCTCCTGGATTCGCAAGGACCGCCGCACGCCGACCGCACGCGGTGTCGTCGTAGCCGCCGGTGCGCTGGGAACCAACCAACTGCTCGCCCAATGTAAGAGGGACGACGCGTTGCCACGAATCTCTGACCGGCTCGGCCAGTTGGTCCGCACCAACAGCGAGGCGATGACCGCGGTGACCACGCCCGACGACCGAGGATGGGGTCGCAGCGTTTCGATCACCTCGAGCATGCATCCCACCGCGGACAGCCACGTCGAAGCCGTCACGTATGGCCCGGGCGGCAACGCGATGGGCCTGATGTTCACCCTGCTGACAGGCGACGGAACGAGGCTCACCCGGCCGCTCAAGCTCCTCGCCCAGATCCTGAGGCACCCGATTCGATTTGTCCGCGTTACCAATCCGCGCGGCTGGTCACAACGTTCGCTCATCACCGGCGTCATGCAGAGCACCGACACGTCGCTGTCGCTGGTGCCCAAGCGGCGGATCCTCGGCAGGCGGCTGCGACTCACCACGCGCCAGGATCCGGACCACCCGACGCCCACTTTCCTGCCGGTGGCCAACGACTTCGCCCGGCGGCTCGCCGACCGGACCGGTGGGACAGCGCAGAGTTGGCTGACCGAAGCGCTATTCAACATGCCGATCACCGCACACATCCTGGGCGGTGCGGTAGCGGCCGACACCCCCGAGCACGGCGTTGTCGATGGCGAGCATCGGGTGTTCGGCTACCAGAACCTCCTTGTCTGCGATGGCGCGGTCATCCCGGCCAATCCCGGTGTGAATCCCAGCCTGACGATCACGGCGATGGCCGAGCGGGCGATGGCAGCAATTGCGGTCAAGCCGGGCACCCCGACCACAACGCCCCGCGCGAGGTTGATCCCCTCGACACCGGCAGCCAGATGAAAGGCTGTCAGTGGTGATGCAGTGGTGGACAACGCAGGTTGGCCCGGTTGACCATTGCAAGATGAGAACCGACTGGAACACCGTGTTTGTTGACTGACCACGATCTGTGCTGGATTCCGGCTCAGACCTGCAATTTGGGGTCGGATCGGCACTACGCCGAAGAAACTCCCGCATACGACGCCGCGGTCGACGGATTCTGGATCGCCGCGCACCAGGTCACGAACTCACAATTCGCCGAATTCGTCGACGCGACAGGGTACGTCACGGTTGCGGAACGGCCGGTGAACGCGGCCGACTTTCCCGAAGCACCGCCCGAGAATCTACTGCCGGGCTCGATGGTATTCATCCGCACCAACGGCCCGGTGGACCTGCGTCACCTGAATCTGTGGTGGCGCTGGACGCCGGGGGCGTCCTGGCGCCACCCGGTGGGCCCGAACTCATCGATCGTCAAGCGAGCTGATCACCCGGTGGTGCACGTCGCCTATGAGGACGCTCAAGCCTATGCGGCCTGGGCCGGATTGGAGTTGCCGACGGAGGCCGAATGGGAGGTCGCTGCACGCGGCGGTCTGGCAAACGCGACATACACCTGGGGTGACGAACCGGAACGGCCCGGGCAGCGCCTGGCCAACTACTGGCACGGCGATTTTCCCTGGCGTCCCGATCGCGGATACGGCCGAACCACTCCAGTCGGTGCTTTCCCGCCCAACGGCTATGACCTCTTCGACATGGCGGGCAATGTGTGGGAATGGACGTCCGACTGGTACGCCGATACGCGGGCCGGTGAGCCATGTTGCGAAGCAGCCAGCTACGACCCCCGGCAACCGCAGTTTCGGATACCACGCAAAGTGATCAAGGGTGGCTCCTTTTTGTGCGCCGACAACTACTGCCTGCGCTATCGGCCCGCCGCACGCCGACCGCAGATGATCGACACCGGCATGAGCCATATCGGCTTCCGGTGCATTCGTCGGCCTTAGGCATCGTGAGTCATCTCGAAAGTCATCGCGAAGGCCGGCACGTCAGTTCTTGAGGGTTCCCTCTTGCAGCAACGCGAGGGCCTTCTCCACGCTGAGCGTGCCAGACGCCTGGCTGGGCGGGTACGCCACAAACGTCGCAAGGAACTCTCCGACGATGTTGACCGCAGGCACCATCGTCCACAGCTTCTCGCCCCACCAGCGGCCATACAGCATGCTTTCCGTCTGGTAGCGCTCCCACGGGTCCTGCCGCAAGTTGGTCACCACTGGAACGTTGGTCGAATCCTCTTTGCCGGTGAACAGGTTCCCGACGATGGTCTTGAAGTTGAGCTTCCAAGCGTTGTAGCGCACGGCCATGAGGTCGGCATTGTCGCTGAAGTAGAAGAACTCACGGCGCGGACCTTCAGCAACCTCGCCGGTGAAGTACGGCGTGAAGTTATAGCCGTCGAGGTGGACCTTGAAAGTCTTGTCGCCGTCATCGAGGCCCGTCAGGAGTTTCTCTTTCGCGTCCGGCTGACCTGCCGCGGCGAGAAGCGTTGGCAGCCAGTCCTCGTGGGCCATGATCTCGTTGACGATGGTGCCGGGCTCGATGACCCCGGGCCACTTGGCCACCATCGGCACCCGGAACCCACCCTCGTAGGTGCTGCCCTTCTCGCCCCGGAACGGGTGGTTGCCGCCATCGGGCCAACTGAAGACCTCGGCGCCGTTGTCACTGGTGAACAGCACGATGGTGTTATCGGCGATGCCGAGGTCGTCGAGCTTGTCGAGAATCTGACCGACTTCCCAATCCAGCTCCATCATCGCGTCGGCGAAGAGGCCGAACCCGCTCTTGCCCTGCCACTGTGGGGCGAGGTGCGTCCAGACGTGGCATCGGGTCGCGTTGTGCCACAGGAAGAACGGGGTGTCCGCCGCCGCGGAGCGGTCGATGAAGTCGAGTGAGCGTCGGACGATCTCGGTGTCGACGTCCTCCATGTTGGTGTTGGCCGTCTCGTCCATGCCGGGGTGCGGAGGCAAGGGACCGCAGTCGGCGATCGTCTGCTTGCCGACCCGGCCCCAGCGCGGATGCTCGGTCGGGTCGTCGACATCGGTGGCCTTGGTTTCCACGATGTTGCGGGGGCCGAAGCGCGCATGGAACTCGGGGATCTTGGGGTACTCGTCGTCGTAGGGCTCTTCCATGGCGTTGAGGTGGTAGAGGATTCCGTAGAACTCGTCGAAACCGTGGACTGTGGGCAGGTATTCGTTGCGGTCGCCGAGGTGGTTCTTGCCGATCTGCGCCGACGCGTAGCCCAGTGGCTTGAGCAGTTCGGCGATCGTCGGGTCGGAATCCTGGATGCCTTGTTTGGCCGCGGGCATGCCAACCTTCAGCAGGCCCGTGCGGAAAGGGGTCTGACCGGTGATGAACGCGGCCCGCCCCGCCGTGCATGACTGCTGACCGTAGTAGTCGGTGAACAGCGCACCTTCACGCGCGATCCTGTCGATGTTGGGCGTGGACCCGCCCATCATGCCGCGGTGGTAGGCGCTGAGGTTCCAGGTGCCCACATCGTCGGCCATGATCATGACGATGTTCGGCTTCTTCTGATCCGCCATTGGTGTCCGCTCTCCTCATGTCCGATATGCCGCACGGGACCGACGGTACCCTGCTGAGCCTGCCCGGCTCTCACTCGAACTCAACCGCTTCTCGTGAACGAGAGTGCGGCGTCCGCTCGGCGCGATCAGCCGCGATATGGGGAGTTTGCGCGTGCCAGCTCAGCGCTGCCTTCGCCACCTCATCAAACCCGAGGACCGGCTCACCGTCGCGATGGCGCGGGAATGATGTTGCTGCTCTTGATGATTCAGAGGATGATTCAGGGGTGAGTCGAACGGCCGGCAGCTTCGAAGAACCGTAATTCGAGTTCCATCGCCTGGTGATACAGGCTGGCCAGGCGGTCGTGATCGCCTCCGTAGCGGTCGAGTAGAACCTCGAGACGTTGCGCCTGGGCCTCGAACTCCGGGCTCGAGTACGTCATCACCCACTCGCGATATGGACTCTCGGGCTTTGTCTGAGCGGCCAGCTGCTGGCCGAGGTAGGCGTAGAGGCGCATGCACGGCGTCATCGCGGCCGCGATGTGGCCAACCGGCTCGAGTGCAGCGACCGCCAACAAGAAGTTGGTGTACGCCGAGGTGGCGGGGTCTGCCGCTTGGTGCAGGTCGACATCCCAGCGGGCCGCGTAGCCCTGGTGAAGGCGGAGCTCGTCGGTGGCGGCGTCGAGTAGCTCCCTGAACGCCATCAGCCCGTCTTGGTCCGGGCTCTTCGCCAGAGCCAAGGCGTAGGCACGGCAGAACGCGTCGAGGAAGACGGCGTCTTGTCCCACGTAGTAGGCGAACGTAGCTCGGCCCAACTCTCCCGACGCGATGCCCTGGACGAACGTGTGCTGCAGCGCCGACTCAGCCAGGACTCGGTTCCGGTGCCATAACGAATCGGAAAGCGAGGCCACAAACCAAGCCTAGGGCTCGGCAGTCGCTGCGCTCAGGAGCCGACGGGTGGCCTGAACAAATTTGCTGATAAATCTATCGGTTATACAAATAGTCTGATATGTTCAAAACGTGAAGAGCAGTGCCCCGGCCGGCGGTGCGATGACGACACCACCTGGATCTGGGTGGCGACCAAACGAGGAGGGCCGCGATGGCGACCGTTGCAGAAACACAACCTCAACCCGGTGTTAGGCGATGGCGCGACCGAAAGCGGTATCTCTGGCTGTTAGGCCTGATCCTCCCGACGTCATTGCCAGTGGCCGTCGCGCTGGCGTGGCTGTTCGGCAAGCTCGACTGGACCGCTGCGACGCCGGTGCTGTGGTGGATCGGACCGATCCTGCTCTATGTGCTGTTGCCGATTCTGGATGCGTTCTTCGGCCCCGATGGTGAAAACCCACCCGACGAGGTGATCGAACACCTCGAGAATGACAAGTACTACCGGTACTGCACCTACGCCGTCATTCCGCTCCAGCTGACCAGCCTGGTCGTGGCGTGCTACCTGTGGTCGGCCGGCGACCTGAGCTGGCTCGGGATCAGCGGTGGTCTGGGCCTGATCTCGAAGATCGGCGTGACGGCCACCATCGGCATCGTCGGCGGGATAGGTATCAACACCGCCCACGAATTGGGGCACAAACGCGAGAACCTGGAGCGTTGGCTGTCCAAGATCACGCTTGCGCAGACCCTCTACGGGCACTTCTACATCGAGCACAACCGCGGCCACCATGTCCGCGTGTCCACCCCGGAGGACCCCGCCAGCGCACGGTTTGGTGAAAGCTTCTGGATGTTCCTGCCGCGCAGCGTGTTCGGCTCGATCAAGTCGTCCTGGGGGCTGGAAAAGACTCGTATGCAGCGTATCGAGAAGTCCACCTGGAGCATTCGCAACGACGTGCTCAACGCCTGGATAATGTCGATCGTCCTGTTCGGCGCGCTGACCGCCGTCTTCGGGTGGCAGGTGCTGCCGTTCCTGCTCATCCAGGCCGTATACGGCGCGTCGCTGCTGGAGTCGGTGAACTTCCTCGAGCACTACGGCCTGCTGCGACAGAGGACGGCATCCGGACGCTACGAACGATGCGCGCCAGCGCACAGCTGGAATTCCGACCACGTCGTCACCAACGTCTTCCTCTACCATCTGCAGCGGCACAGCGACCATCACGCCAATCCCGTGCGGCGCTACCAGACGCTGCGCAGCATGGACGGTGCCCCCAATCTGCCCACCGGATACGCCAGCCTGATCGGCCTGACCTACTTCCCCCCGGTGTGGCGAAAGTTGATGGACCACCGCGTGATCGAGCACTATGGCGGTGACATCACTGCGGTGAACATCGACCCGCGCAAGCGCGACGAGATCCTCGCTCGCTACGGAGCCCGATGATGGCCGCCTACCAGTGTCCAATCTGTGACTACGTCTACGACGAAGCAATCGGTGCACCGCGCGAGGGATATCGGGCCGGAACCAGATGGGCCGACGTCGATGACGACTGGCGCTGTCCGGACTGCGGTGTCCGCGAGAAGATCGACTTCAACCCGAAGGACGCCTGACATGACAACCGATTTCAAGCTCTAATGCGCACTAATCTCGGTTACATGGTCGAGCCGGCATCTTCGCGAAACCGCAGCCCGTATCAGAACACCGCTTTGTCTCTGATGCGCACCGGGGTCCTCGACGCGATGCAGCGTTTGCTTCTCGAACGGAAATGGTCGTCGATCACCATGGCCGATGTCTCCTCGGCGGCGGGCATCAGCCGAGGCACCCTCTACAACGAGTTCGGCTCACGCCGTGGACTCGCGCGGAGCTACGCCCTGCGGCTCACCGACAGCATCGTCACCGGAATGGAAACTGCGGTCCATGCCCACCCCGACGACGGCTACGGCACCCTGCAGTCGGTCTTCCGCGATTTCTTCAACCGCGTCGACAGCGATCCTCTGGTGCGGGCGCTACGAACCGAAGATGCCCCCAACGATCTTCTCCGATTGATCACGGTCGAAAGTCAGTTCATTGTCGACTATGCCGCCGAACAGCTCGCCGACATTTTTCAGCGAAGTTGGGTGCGCTCCAATCACCACGACGCGAATGTGATGGGCCAGGCCATCGCACGCGCCGCGCTCAGCTTTCTGGCCTTGCCACCGACCGGTGTCGACGACGCGGCAACGGCAATCGCGCGCGTCCTCGCGCCCTACATCGAGACGATCCGAACGCCAAGCTGACCGCGACGTCATAGCGCCCGAAGCCATCCCGCACCACCCCGATGAACCGTAAGAAGGTGATCCCGGCGAACGGCATCAGCTTCGTCGCGGTCAGGATGCCGGCCCGTTCAGAGTTGAGCCATTGCGTCGAGTCGCCAACTCCCTCAGGCATCTTGACACGGATCAGGATCAGTACCGCCGCGAAAAGCAAGGCCGACAGAACCCCCGCCAGGGCCGCCGCTCGCGGTGTCGTCAACTGGTGCAGGCTGGGCCGGGCTGCGGAAGAGGGCCCGGTTGGTGAGGACACCTGGTCATCGTGTCAGGCGCGCGCTTGGGGAATTTGGGAGCCGAAGGACGCCCACTGCGCGGCGCGATGGCCACCTCGCACCATAGCGATGGCGGTTCGCTCGTCAAGATGCGATCCTCGGCTGAGTCGGGAACAGAGACCTTGAAAGATAGCCACTGAATTGGGTCGGGCCGGCCCCAACCCGCGACCAACCGACAGCGTCGCAGAGTTCTCGTTGACCTCTCAAGAGGATCGGTAAACGCTTGTGCGACAGGTAACTTGGTTGTCCGAGTAGACTCAGCCCGCGGCGGCGGCGGCCGGCACAGCGAAGCGGCTCACTTATCGGGCGAGCGGCTCGAGACAAGCCGTACGCGCCAGCTGAATCGTATTCCCGCAACGCACTTCGGCTAACGTTGTTGCAGCTGGCGACGCGAGCGAGGCAATGCGCGACGAGCGCAGATGTGGGAGGTGGTCGTGAGTGCCGGAACCGCCCCTGCGTCTGAATCTGCCGGAGTGACGTCTAATCCGCTCGAGGAACTGACGCTGGAGCAGCTGCGCGCCCGCACCAGCATGAAATGGCGTGGGCACCCGACCGATGTGTTGCCGCTGTGGGTCGCGGAGATGGATGTCAAGCTCGCGCCGACGGTGGCTGACGCCATTCATCGCGCCGTCGACATCGGCGACACCGGATATCCGTACGGAACCGCGTTGGCCGAGGCGGTCAGTGAATTCGCTTCGCAGCGTTGGCAATGGCACGACCTCGAGGTCAGCCGCACGGCGATCGTTCCCGACGTCATGCTCGGTAGCGTCGAGATGCTGCGTCTGGTCACCGATCGCGGTGACACCGTGATCGTCAACCCGCCGGTGTATCCCCCGTTCTTCGCCTTCGTCTCGCACGACGGCCGCCGACTGGTTGACGCGCCGCTGGGCCGCGACGGCCGAATTGATTTGGACGCGTTGGAGGAAGCGTTCTCGCGTGCCCGTGGTTCCGCCGGGCCGGACGGGAATGTGGCGTACCTGTTATGCAATCCGCACAACCCGACGGGGGCGGTGCACACCGCCGACGAACTGCGCCGGGTTGCCGAACGTGCCCGCCGGTTCGGTGTGCGGGTGGTGTCGGACGAAATTCACGCTCCACTCGTCTTGTCCGGGGCGCGATTCACGCCGTATCTGAGCGTCCCCGGTGCCGAGAACGCCTTGGCTCTCACGTCCGCGACGAAGGCGTGGAACCTATGCGGGCTGAAGGCGGCCATCGCCATTGCCGGCCCTGAGGCGGCCGAAGACCTGCGCCGGATGCCCGAAGAGGTCAGCCACGGGCCGAGCCACCTGGGCGCCATCGCGCATGCCGCCGCGTTCGGAACCGCCGGAGACTGGCTGGATGCCCTGCTGCAGGGGCTGGACGCGAACCGAAGGTTGCTGGGCGATCTGATCACCGAATACCTGCCCGGGGTGAAATATCAACGGCCGCAAGGCACTTATCTTGCCTGGCTCGATTGCCGAGAACTCGGCCTCGACAAGGCGGGCAGCGAGGCCCCCGAAGGCCTTGGAGTGGTATCCGATCTGTCCGGGCCGGCACGCTGGTTCCTCGACCACGCGCGCGTCGCGCTGACCTCCGGGCACGTCTTCGGGACCGGCGGAGCCGGGCATGTGCGGGTGAACTTCGCGACCTCGCCAGCCATTCTCAGCGAGGCCGTATCGCGGATGGCTCGGGCGCTGCAGAGCGCCCGCTAGCTCACGGTTGCGGCACCCCGTCGCGGCCACGGCCCAGGTGACGGAAGCCCGCACCCGCTTTCTTGATACCCAGCACGAACGGCAACGCGCTCACCTCCAACTTCAACCTCGCCGACAGCCGGCCCGACGAGCCCGGCTCGGGTACCGCCGGTGCCGCCTCGGACGTGGCGAGGTCGAGGTAGTGCGTCGACGTTTCTCCGATGCCCTCGAAATCGTGAGTCAGCGGTAGGCAAAGCTCGCGCACCGCCTCGTCGAGGCACTGTGCCACGGGTTCGGTCATCAGCACGTATTCCGTAACCGGAACCATGTTTTTCAACATGCGATGCACCAGGATTACGTCGACGCCCGCGAGCTCGACGTTGCGCTTCACCTTTTGCTCCGCCACCTCACCCTGGTGGGCGACGAATTTGAGCGACAGCTTGTCCACCTGTCCGCAGCTCGCGCAGTCGCAGAGATTGGCCTTTTTCATCCGCTCCAGCCGTGCGAGAAACGACCGGCGCATCGCCAACAGCCTGTCGCTCACCAGCACTTTGGCGTCGCCGCCAGGTGCCCAGAAGAACGCGGCGTCGCCCTCGAGCTTCGCCAGCTTCAGGCCTTTGCCGGCGTCGATGACCGACTCCAGCAGGGCCGCCACCGTAAGCTGCGCGTGGGCCAGGTGCTTCCGGTTCCAATTCATGTAGTTCGTGTATCCGCCGATGTCGGCAATGACGAGAACGGCGTGCCGGATGGCCATGAACTGGAAAGTTTAGTGGCCCGACAGTGCATGGATTGCGTCAGGCCCAAACCTTTACGCCATCTGCACTGGACGTAGCCGCCCCTACGAGAGAGGCTTGCCGAGACGCCCCAAATGGCAGGTCCGTCAGAGGAGCTGATCGTGGATGTCCTGAGAACCCCAGACTCGCGGTTCGACAACCTGGAGGACTACCCGTTCCCAGCGAATTATCTTGACGTGACGGCAAGCAACACCCGGCCGCTGCGGATGCACTACCTCGACGAAGGTCCCCCCGACGGCCCGCCGATCGTGCTGTTGCACGGCGAGCCCACGTGGAGCTACCTGTACCGCAAGATGATTCCGCCGCTCGCCGAGAGCGGGAACCGGGTGCTCGCGCCCGACCTGATCGGCTTCGGCCGCTCCGACAAGCCCGCTCGGATGAAGGATTACACCTACCTGCGCCACGTCGAGTGGGTGACGTCGTGGTTCGAGCGGCTCAACCTGACTGACGTCACGCTGTTCGGCCAGGACTGGGGCTCGCTGATCGGCCTGCGCATCGCCGCCGAACAGGATGCCCGGATCGCGCGGCTGGTGGTGGCCAACGGCTCTCTTCCCACCGCGCGGCGGCGCACCCCTCCCGCCTTCTACGCGTGGCGGGCCTTCGCGCGCTACTCCCCCGTGCTGCCCGCGGGCCGCCTGGTTGCCGTCGGCACCGTGCGGCGGGTTCGGGCCAAGGTCCGGGCCGGCTATGACGCGCCCTTCCCCGACAAGACGTATCAGGCGGGAGCGCGGGCCTTTCCGCAATTGGTGCCGACTTCACCCGACGATCCGGCGATTCCGGCCAACCGTGCGGCCTGGGAAGCCCTGGGCAGGTGGGAGAAACCCTGCCTTGCCATCTTCGGGCGTCGCGACCCGATCCTCGGGCAAGCCGACCGTCCCCTGATCAAGCACATCCCCGGCGCCGCCGGCCAGCCGCACGCCCGCATCAACGCGAGCCACTTCATCCAGGAGGACTGCGGACCGGAGCTGGCCGAGCGCATTCTCACTTGGCAGCAGGCCATGCGCTAAGGGAGTCTCACCGGATGTTGACCTCACTGGATGTTGATGAGTCGTACGACGCTGCGCATGGCCGCTCTGCTTACGACGTGCCGACCTGTTCGAGTGCCGAGCCGTCATCCAGCGGTGGCGCTGCCCCAAGGCGCGGGAACAGCGCCAGCGCATTGGTGCGCTCGATTGCCCCGCGGGCCTCTGAGTCGAGCCCGGGGTAGGTCTCCAGGCCGGCCGTGACCATCTTGGCGAGCTCGATCGGCGCGAAGGGCCAGTCGGAGCCGAAGGTGATATGCCCCGGTTTGGCGAAGGCGAGCAGACTCGGCAGCGCCGCGGGGGTCGAGGACAACGCGGTGTCGAAGTAGAAGCTCGCGAAGTCATCCAGGGCGTCTGTCAGGCTATGTCCGGTCTCGAGCATGATGCTGCCCGCCATCCGGTACGAAGCGTAGGGTGCGAATCCGCCCGCGTGGCTGAGGATGAACCGGATATTCGGGTACTTGCGCCGAATCCCGTTGCGGACCAGGAGATACGCCGCACGGGTGGTGTCGAGCAGGAAGTCGGTCGCAAACGGCGAGATGCCATCCACGGCGGGGCCGGGCAGGTCGGCGGGGTGGATGAACACGACCGCCGAACGCGCGTCGAGTGCCGCAAACAGGTCGTCCTGGCCGTCCTGACCGAGGTAGATGCCCGCGGCGTTGGCCAACAGGAAGACGCCGTCGGCATGCAGTTCGTCAAGGGCTCTGACCGCCTCGGCGACGGATTCGTCGACGTGCGGCATCGGAACGGTGGCGAAGAAGCCGAACCGATCGGGTTGAGCGGCAACGACAGTCACCAGGTAGTCGTTGACGTCCCGGGCCAGCGCGGCGGCGTCGGCCGGGTTCGGCAGGAACGTGGTGCTGGGCGCGGACGTCGACAGAATCGCGGTGCCCACTCCGAGTTCGGACATGGTCTGCAACGACGCCTGCGGACTCCAGTCTGGGATGGCGCGTCCGCCGGCGTCGTGAATGCCCGCTTTTCGCAACAATTCTCGGTAGAAGGACGGGATCGCGTGATGGTGGGTGTCGATGCGTAACATTGTTGCACTGCTCCTTTCGAGGGGATTATTTTCTCAGTCGTCCGCAATCCCCGCGCCGGCGAGCGCGGGCACGACGTCCTCGTCGCGTAGCAACGAGGTGGCTCCGGTTTTGAACTGGCTGAACTTCTCGGTGATCGTCTGCCCCTCCCGGGTGTGGCCCCAGATGCTGATTCCCTGATAAGTGGTTGGTTCCCAGGTGTTTTCATCGACCACGATCGGATTCCAGCCGACCTCCCACTCGAATCCCGAGGGCGTGACCGCGTAGAGGGATAGCTCGGACGACCTCGTCCGCCCTCTGCAGGACCGGCCGGTGCGGGTCGATCGCGAAACACTGACCCTCGGCTATGCGGGTGTCTACTCCAGCTTTTTGCGCCACGCGGAAACCACCGCCGCGCGCTTCGACGTCGACGCCCGCGCCCTGCTTGAAGAGGCGGGTAGACGCGGCATGGTGGGTGGCCAGGAGGACATGCTCGTTGACATCGCACTCGACCTCACGGGGCAACGGTTGCCAGCTCCATGAACCCGCAGCAACTCGTTTTGCTTTCGATGACCAAACCCGCGGCCGCTCTGGGCCGAAGTTAAGGGCTGTTGAAATACCTGATTCGCTAGACCCGTTTTCCGCACTGATCGAGCGTAGAGCCCGGTTTTCGGACGAGTTTCGGCTCAGGGCTGTGTGCGGTAATCCATTGCGGTAGTTGAGTATTCGATTCCGACGGGCATGGATAGCGGCCCCGACGGAGTGGTCCGCGACGTGACCATGTAGGGCCAAATTCTCCCCTGAGAACCCTGCAGACACACCGAATTACATGCTTGTAATGCGGTATAAGTCTCGATAGTGTAGGGCCAACTCCGACGCAGGGGACGGATCCGGTATGTACGTTAAGCGCCACGCCATCGTCAAGGGCGGCAAGCGCTACGTGTACCTGCGGCTGGTCGAAGCCTATCGCGATGAGCAAGGCCGAGTGCGCCATCGAGTGCTGCGCACCCTGGGCCGCGAGGACGAGCTGAAGGCGTCGGGCCAACTGGACCAGTTGGCGGCCTCGTTCGCCCGACTCGACCCGCCGCCGGTCGGCACCCGCCGCCACGTCGGTCCGCTGCTGCTGGTGCACCACTACCTGCACCGACTGGGCCTGGTCGAGGTCATCGACGCGGCGGCCCCGATGCGCGGACGGGCGATGCTGACCCACGGGGAGGTGATCGTCGCGCTGGTGGCCAACCGGCTGTGCGCCCCGGCGCCGCTCTACGACATCGCGGGCTGGGCATCGTCGGCGGCGATGGCCGAATTGTTCTCCGTCCCAGCGGGGTTGCTCAACGACGATCGGCTGGGCCGGGCGTTGGAGGCGCTGGCCCCGGTGGCCGAGCAGGTCCGAGGCAACCTCGCCCTGGCGGCCGCGTCTCGCTGCTCGGCGGACCTGTCACGGCTGCATCTGGACATGACCGCGGTCCGGTTCACCGGCGGCTACACCGGCTCCGCGCTGGTCGCCAAAGGGTGGGCGGCCGATCGCACCATCGGCCGCCAAGTCAAGACCATGCAGGTGTCCACCCGCGCCGGGGTCGCGGTTTACTATCGGCCGCACCCGGGGGGCTCCAACGAGGCGCCATGCTTCGCCGACACCCTCGAGCGCATCCGCGCGCTGGCCCCGCCCGGCGTGGTCTGCGTCATCGACTCCGGGTTCGGGCACCTAAGCAAGCTGTGCGCCGCCGACGCCAAAGGGTTGCGGTTCGTGGTACCGCTGCGCGCCGACACCGGCTGGGCGCAGTGGTTCACCGCCGACGTGCCCGACGGGCTGGCCGCGCTGCACCGCCTCGACCACTGCTCGGCGCGCGAAGCCCGGCTACCTGAGCATGAGCGCACCGTGTTCAAAGGCGTGCTGCGCGAACAAGACATCGCCGACGACGACACCGGCGCCACCCACCGGCTGCGCATCGCCTACATCTGGTCTTCCGAAGAGGCCGCCTCCGTCGCCGACGCCCGCGAACGCGCCCTGGCCACCGCCGAAGACGCGCTCAGCAGAATCCGCAACGGCCTCGGCGGGCGCTACTACAAGACCAAAAAACAGGTCGACGACCGGGTCGCCAAAATCATCGGACACCGCATCGCCGAGCTGATCACCGTCACCACCGGCGTCGACGACCAGCACAAACCCACCATCGCCTGGCACCGCAACCCCGAAGCCATCACCAGCGCTTCAACGCTGGACGGTCTCGGTCAGCGGCATGGGTGCAAGGCTTGCTGCACATGCCGTCGCCGCAGCGGTTACCAAGGGCCAACGGGAAGGATCGCCTTGATGAATTTCTTGGTGCTACCACCAGAGGTCAATTCGTTGCGAGTGCATACCGGCGTGGGGTCGGGTTCGATGTTGGCCGCGGTGTCGGCCTGGGATGGGCTGGCCGCCGAGCTGCGTTCGGCAGCAGCGTCATTCGGATCGGTGACGTTTGGCCTAGCGGGTGGGTCGTGGCAAGGTCCGTCATCGGCGGCGATGACAGAAGTTGCCGCAGGCTATCTGGGCTGGTTGGGCAGCGCGGCCACCCAGGCCGAGCAAGCGGCCACCCTGGCTCGGCTGGCGGCAGGGGCATTTGAAGCGGTGTTTGCCGCGACGGTTCATCCGGCGGCGGTGGCGGTCAACCGCGCGCAGTTGGTGTCGCTGGTGCGGTCGAACCTGTTCGGGCAGAACGCTGCGGCGATCGCGGCGGTCGAAGCCGACTACGAACAGATGTGGGCTCAGGATGTGGCCGCGATGCTGGGCTACCACGCGTCCGCCTCGGTGGCGGGCGGGCAACTGACGCCGTGGCAGCAGCTGGCGCAAAGCCTGGCCGGCCAGGTCGAAGGCACGTCCGGCGGGGCACGTATCACCGTCCCCGGTGCTTCTCCGGGGCTGCTCACCGGCGATGCGTCACTCGAGGTGTACGCGGAGCTCAACAACGCGATTGGCGAGAACTGGTTCCCCGGCACTATCGCAGAGGTGGTCAACTACCCCGCCACTGCCGGCCTGATCAGCGGCCTTTTCGCCCCAACTGCCAACCAGTCGTTCGCCATTGGCCAGAAGTTGTTGAATGCAGACATCTTCAACGCCGTGAACAACGGCCAACCGGTGGTGGTGGCGGGCTTATCCGAGGGCACGATCGTCGTCGACCGCGAGGAAGCCTATTTGGCTGGACTTCCCAACGCGCCAGCACCGAACCTGGTGACCTTCGTCGAGTTCGCCAACCCCGAACGCGGCCTGGCCGCTACCTTCCTGCCCACCGGCTTCACCATCCCGGGCGCCGGCTACACATCGGCGAATCCGCCTGTGAGCCAATACAACACGGCTCTGGTGTTCACCCAGTACGACGGCTGGTCCGATCCCCCCGACCGTCCCTGGAACCTGCTGGCCGACTTCAATGCATTGATGGGCGCGACCTACGTGCACACGGATACCGCGTACGCCTCGCAGTCGCAGGTAGTGCAGTTGTCCTCTGTGACCAATTCGCTGGGCGGAACCACAACCACCTACATGATCCCCACGACCACGCTTCCCACGCTGATGCCGCTTCAGCAGATTGGCGTTCCGGCTCCGATTGTCAGCGAGCTGAACAACCTGCTCACGCCCATCGTTGACTCGGGATATTCGCAGTACAGCTCGAACGATAACCCTTACTTCAGCCACGGCAACCTGGTGTGGTAATCACTGACGCCACAATGGAGCCATGACCACCACCCCTTTGGCTCGCCGCGATGCCGACCCGAAAGCCGCATACCGAATCGCCGCAATGTTGATCGGCGTGGGCACCACGCACTTCTTGGCGCCCCAGCCGTTCGACGACATCGTCCCCGCCGAGCTGCCCGGGAGCCCGCGGCTCTACACGTACGCGTCCGGAGTCGCCGAGCTCGCCGTCGGGGGGCTGCTGCTGCCGCGGCGCACCCGGCGATTCGGCGCGCTGGTGGCCGCCGTGCTGTTCGTGGCGGTGTTCCCGGCGAACATCAACATGGTGCGGTTGTGGTGGGGCAAACCCTGGCCGATGCGCATCGCCGCGCTGGCCCGGCTGCCGCTGCAGATTCCGATGATCACCGCGGCGCTAAAGATCCGGCGCAATAGCTAGCTCGCGCTATATCGCCACTGGTACAAGCGATTTAGCGATCCGGGTCCTCAGCGGCCCAGAGGCGAGCCGATGCGGTGTGCGGTGCCGTCCGGATCGACGTAGCCGAATTCGCGCAAACCGTATGGTCTGTCGCTCGGTGCGAGCAGGCGGCCCTCGAGGCTGTCCAGGGCCGCCCATTCCGCGTAGAGGGCGTCGGCGTCACTGACATAGAGGTAGACGCTGGAGGCGGTGCGCTTCGGGTCGTGGTCGGCCCACTCGCTGAGGTGTATCGACACCGACCCGCGGTCGACGAAACCGTAGCGCTCCGGACCTTCGTAGGCCCGGGCATCGAATCCGAGGCGGCGGTAGCGGGCAAGGGCGACATCCAGGTTTCGGACGGGGACGATTGGCGATACCGAGGTGAAGTCGATTGAGGACACGCCCCAGTCTCTCAACTGGCGGCTGAGTCTGCCCACCACCGCGCCGCGCAGTACGGTGAGCGATATGAAGTATCTGGACGTCGATGGAGTCGGACAAGTCAGCCGAATCGGGCTCGGCACGTGGCAGTTCGGTTCGCGCGAGTGGGGCTACGGGGACCGTTACGCTTCCGGCGCGGCCCGCGACATCGTTGCGCGTGCCCTCGCCCTGGGAGTCACCCTGTTCGACACCGCCGAGATATACGGATTTGGTAAAAGCGAGCGGATCCTCGGCGAGGCACTCGGCGACGAGCGTGCCGAGGTTGCGGTGGCCAGCAAGATCTTCCCGGTCGCCCCGTTCCCCGCCGTGATCAAACAGCGCGAGCGCGCCAGTGCGCGACGGCTACAACTGGACCGCATCCCGCTGTACCAGATTCACCAGCCCAACCCGGTGGTCCCCGATTCGGTCATCATGCCGGGCATGCGCGACCTACTCGACAGCGGCGACATCGGCGCGGCCGGCGTCTCGAACTACTCCCTCGCGCGCTGGCGAAAGGCCGACGCCGCGCTCGGGCGTCCGGTCGTCAGCAACCAGGTGCATTTCTCGCTCGCCCACCCCGGTGCGCTCGATGACCTGGTGCCGTTCGCCGAGCGCGAGAAACGCATCGTGATCGCTTACAGTCCCCTGGCGCAGGGGCTACTGGGTGGCAAATACGGCCTCGACAACCGGCCCGGCGGCGTGCGCGCGGCGAACCCGCTGTTCGGCACGGAGAACCTGCGCCGGATCGAACCGCTGCTGCAGACCTTGCGCGACGTCGCCACGGAAGTCGACGCCAAGCCGGCACAGGTGGCCCTGGCCTGGCTGACCAGCCTGCCGGGTGTGGTCGCCATTCCCGGTGCATCCAGTGTGGAGCAGCTGGAGTTCAACGTCGCCGCCGCCGACATCGAGTTGAGCTCCGAATCCCGCGATGCACTGACCAACGCGGCCCGCGCCTTCAAGCCGGCGTCAACGCGACGCTTCCTGACCGATCTGGTCCGCGAGAAGCTCGCCCGCCACTGACCGAAGCCTTACCCACTGTGCCGTCAGCTATTTCGGGCACTGGTCGAACTGGCTGCGCAGGCGCTGCTGCAGCTCAACGGCAGCGGGTGTCAGGTAGAACTCCGGGTGCAATTCGCCCTGGGACTTCTGGTACGTGCAGCCGCCCGCATCGACCGTTCCCTTGAATTGCATTGTCTCGAAAGCTGATTGGTCGTCGAGCCGCCATCCCAGATCCAGCGCGTGCTCCGGCCCGGCACCCGTGGTCTCGATGACCGAGACCAGGTCTTGATAGGCGCTGTCGGGGTTCTGCACGCCGACGTTGAGGTCGGCGATCGCGCCGTTCGATCCGACGGTGATCGACCAGATCGATACCGGCATGGTCGCGATCTGCTGCTCGACACGCTGCTGGTCTTCGGCGCTGAACGGGAAGGACACGCTCCATAACGGCATCTTGACATTCGCGGCCGGCACCATGTCGAGGCTCAGCTCAGCTTCGTCGCCGAAGATGGCGCGTACCGCAGCAAAGACGTCGTCGGCCGGAGTCTTGACTTCGTCGACCCGAAGGCCGGCCGGGGTGGAGAGCTGGCGGCCGCTGATGCTTATTTCAGACGCGTCGACCGCGTTGGCGAATCGCCGAATGTGCTCCGCGTCGGCGGCGATGCCGGCCGCGTCGAGGTCGGCGCCGCGCATGACACGGACTCGGCGGCCCTGCGTCACCCAGAACTCCGCCGTCTGATCGAACGAGCTGAAAGCATCGCCGCGCACCTTGTTGATGCGGGCCGCCACATCCGCGATCTGCTGCGGCGACGCGTCGGGCAGATTGACCGACACCTTCAGGGTGGCGCCTCGCTGCGCATCGTTGGTGAAGTCCAATCGCGCATCGGCGACGCCGGGCATGGCTTTGATCGCGCGCTCCAGCTGGTCGGCATGCGTTTTGCGATCGGTGGTCCCGCATGCGCTGAGCAGCCAGGTCAGCAACACGGCCACGACCGCCAACACGGTGGAGACACCGGATGCTTTCGTGCGCCGCTGCCCGGAAGCACGAGAAGTGCGCGGCAGAAGTTGAACTGGCATGGTCGGCACCCTTCGGGATATCTGGCTCGTGGTGCTACGTATCAAAGCACACCGAATCGTAGCATCATCAAGAATATTGCACTTGGCAATATTTGCGTGGAGCGACTATCGGCAACGCAGCGCCACGTCCGAAGCTCTCGCCTCGTTTTCCATCCATAGCAGCTAGATACCATTTTCTTGGGATTAGAGCCGTGCTCCTTGACTACCACGGAGGGCGTCGTGAGAGTGACTAACGCCACAACGCTTCGCAATGCGCCACGTATTTAGATCCAGATGATCCACAGACAAAAGTGCAGCACTTGGTCTTCGTGATGAAGTGCCAGACCCCTCGCGGCGGTTCCTCCAGACATAACCCACCGCGCTCCGCGTCCCGCCACGTCAATCGACGGCAGCGGACCACCCCGCTCCCGAGCCGCCCGGCGCAGAGCCACCGCCAATCGCAGGTCGGAGTCGATGGTCCCGATGTCGCGCGCGCAGCATATGGCCGCGGCGCCGGCAGCCGCAGCACTTCACCGTTTTGACGTGCTCCTCCTTGGCAGGGGCGGACCCTTGCGAATCGACTGTGCGGGTTGGCTTGAATCGCTAGCATCCTGATCGTGGCAGGGCGGGCCGCCCGTGGATGAGGTTGCGTTCGGGCGCTATCGGCTGATCGAGCTGATGGCTGAGGGCAGCATGGGCGAGGTGTGGCGGGCGCACGACCCGATGCTTCGTCGCGATGTCGCGATCAAAATTCTGCCGACTGAGTTGGCCGCAGACGCGGCGTATCGGGAGCGGTTTCAGCGGGAGGCCTACTCCGCGGCCGGGCTGAACAATCCGAACATCATCCCGATCTATGAGGCCGGTGAGATCGACGGGCGTCTCTACCTGGTGATGCCGGTCGTCGACGGCGTCGATGTTCACACCGCGCTCGAGCGAGACGGGCCAATGAGTCCGCAAATGGCGGTGCGGGTGATCGAGCAGGCTGCCGCAGCGCTGGATTCGGCTCACCAGTCCGGGTTGGTGCACCGCGACGTGAAGCCGTCGAACTTGCTGCTGGTCGGCGGCGAATTCGTGTATTTGCTGGATTTCGGGATTGCCCTCCCTACGACAGCACCGCGCTTGACTGGCCCTGGCATGATCGTGGGCACCTTGGCCTACATGGCCCCGGAACGCTTCACCACGGGAATTGCCGACGTCCGTTCGGATGTCTATTCGCTGGCGTGCGTGCTCTATGAGTGCCTCACCGGCCAACAGCCCTACCCCGGCGACAGCATGGAACACCAGATTCGTGGCCATCTCACGCTGGACCCACCCCGACCAACCGAGCACCGACCCGACATACCCACCGGGTTCGATGAGGTCATCGCGGCGGGCATGGCCAAAGATCCTGAGCAGCGCTACCAAACCGCTCGCGAGTTGGCCGTCGCCGCAAGAGACGCACTCAGGCATGTCGCGGCTGCGGCACCGCTGTCCGCAAACGGCGGGCAGTTCGGGCGATATCGATTGCTCGACGTGCTCGGCCAGGGCGGCATGGGCACGGTTTATCGGGCTCGCGACACGGCAATGGGTCGAGATGTGGCCGTCAAGGTGTTACAGGCGGAGCTGGCTACCGAGCCGGGCTATCAGGAGCGATTTCGCCGCGAGGCCTATGCCGCGGGCCGATTGTCCAGCCCGAACATCATCCCGATCTATGAGACCGGTGAGGCCGACGGGCGTCTCTACCTGGTGATGCCGGTCGTCGACGGCGTCGACGTTCACACCGTGCTCGAGCGCGATGGAGCAATGAGTCCCCAAATGGCGGTGCGGGTGGTGGAACAGGTCGCCGCAGCGCTGGATTCGGCGCACAAGTCCGGGTTGGTGCACCGTGATGTGAAGCCGTCGAACTTGCTGATGGTCGGCGGCGAATTCGTGTATCTGATCGACTTCGGACTCGTCCACGAGGCCACCGCCGCCCGCTTGACCCGCACCAATGTCATTCAGGGCAGCCCCGCGTATATGTCCCCGGAGCGCTTTACCGCCGGGGGGATCGCCGACGCCCGCGCCGATGTGTACTCGCTGGCATGTGTGCTCTACGAGTGTTTGACCGCGCAGTTGCCGTTTGCTGGTCACACCTTCGAGCAGTTGGCCGTCTCTCATCTGTTCACCGAGCCGCCCCGGCCCAGCAGCTTCAACGCCGCGATCCCGGTCGGATTCGACGAGGTGATCGCGCGCGGCATGGCCAAAAAGCCAGACGACCGTTACCAAACCGCCGCCGAGCTGGCCGTCGCCGCCCGCCGAGCCCTCTCCAACCCCTCCGCCACGGCTCCACCGAGGGCAGCGGAACATACAGCGCCCACCGACTCCAGCAAGACCGACGACCCCACACCACCTGGGCCGGGGCCGACGCTCGTCAAGGGACCACACATTCCACCCGGGCCGGAGCCCACGCTCGTCGACGACGCAGCCTTTGAGCTACCGCCGCATCCCGGCTGATGGCCCAGCCCGGCCCGCGCGGTCCCACCGTCGCTAGCCTCGTCGTCGATGCGTTCCACTCGTCTGTGACGATTGCGGCGTGCGCCGAAACCCAAGCGGAAAACCTTGCGAAATCGCGCTGACCTCCATCCGAGACGCCCGGTGAACCTGTTCACGGTTCTCGATCAAGCCGCCGCGCGCTTCGGAGATCGCGGCGCCCTGTATCACGGCGAGCGCCGCCTGTGCACGTGGTCGGAGCTGCGGGAACGCGCGCTGCGGATAGCGACCACGATCCGCGCGCATGGCACCGCGGGGGCTCGAATCGCCATTGCCAGCGAAAACCGTCCCGAGATCGTGGAGCTGATGTTCGCGATCTGGGCGGCAGAGTGTGTGCTGGTTCCGATCAACTACAAGCTGCATCCCAGGGAGATGGTGCAAATCCTGGACGACGCGCGCGTATCGCAGGTGTTCGCCTCGCACAAGATTGCGGCCGGATTGGCAGCCATCACCGATGTCCCGATCGAGACCCTGGACACGGCGGGCTATTCCCGCCGGCGTGGCGCCCCGCGTTGGGTTCCGCCATCCACCGATTCATCGGCGTTGGCCTGGCTGTTTTACACCAGCGGCACCACCGGCCGGTCGAAGGGCGCGATGCTGAGCCACCGCAGCCTGATCGCCATGACGGTCGCTCACCTCGCCGACATCGACAACCCGGACCAGGATTGCAGCCTGATCCACGGCGCTCCGATGTCACATGGCTCCGGCCTCTACGTGCTGCCATACGCGCTGCGCGGCGCCCGGCAGGTGATACCCGCATCGGCTGCTTTCGATCCCGACGAGTTCCTGGATCTGTGCGAAGGCCACCCCGGTTCCAGCGCTTTTCTCGCCCCGACCATGGTGCAGCGGCTTGTCGAGACTGGCCGGCAACGGCCGGGCAATCTGCGCGCGATCGTCTACGGCGGCGGCCCGATGTATGTCGAGAGTCTGAAGAAGGCGATCGCGGCCTTCGGGCCGGTGTTCGCGCAGATCTACGGCCAGGGCGAGTCGCCGATGACGATCACCGGTCTGCGGCGCGCCGACCATGAAGGCGCCGACGACGCGATACTTGGCTCCGTTGGCTATGCGCGCTCCGGCATGGAAGTCGCGGTGCTGCGCGCCGACGACACGCCGGCGGCCATCGACGAGGTGGGTGAAATCGTTTGCCGCGGTGATGCTCTCATGTCCGGATATTGGAACAACCCGGCCGCCACGGACGACACACTTAAGAACGGCTGGATGTACACCGGCGACATGGGGTCGTTCGACTCGCGCGGCTACCTCACGCTGCGCGACCGTTCGAAGGACGTCGTGATCAGCGGTGGCAGCAACATCTACCCGCGCGAAGTGGAGGAAGTGCTCCTCGAGCACCCGGGAGTCTCGGAGGCGTGCGTGGTCGGCGCGCCGGATGCCGAATGGGGCGAAGTGGTGGTGGCGTTCATCGTCGGCTCAGCCCAAGCCGACGAACTGGACGCGCACATGTTGGAACGCATCGCGCGGTTCAAGCGGCCCAAGCGCTACATATTCGTCGACGAGTTGCCGAAGAACAGCTACGGCAAGGTACTCAAGCTCGAACTGCGGAATCGGTTGGCTTAGAACGCAGTAACTGAGTGGCGTTTCGCCACAGCCAGTCCTCCAGCACTTCGCGCTGGACCGGCAGCGCGCGCATCTCGTCGCACAAGTCCGCGTAGGGGCGGTTGATGAGAAATGCACCGGTGCCGTAAAGGATTTTGTCGCGGATTGTGGTCTGCCCGAAACGCATCAGCGGGTCCCACCCGGCGCCGGGCGCGGTGAAGTACTTGGGGCGGTGTGCGGCCAACTCGAGGTAGACGTTGGGGTGTTTCCACGCGATCAGGCATGCCTCCAGCACCCACGGGTAGCCGCCGTGGCTCATCAGAATGGTGAGCTCAGGAAAGCGACAGGCAACCTCGTCGATGTGGCGGGGATGGCCGAGATCGCTCGGGCGGGTCCGAGTCCAATTGGCCGAGGTGTGAATGGAAAGGGGAACACCGAGTTCCACGCACTTGGCATAGAAGGGGAAGTAGGCGGGGTCGGTTGCGGGCCGTCCAATCATGAACGGCCGCAGGCTCAGCCCCCGGAATCCGTGCTCCAGCACCCAGCGCTCGAACTCCTCGAGCGCGGAACTGCCGGCCATGATGTCTGCGCCGGCGAAGGGGATGAACCGGTCGGGATACCGGGCCGCGAGGGCCGCCACTGGGGCGTTGTTCACGAAAGTGACACCGCACGTTGACTTTTCGTCGAATCCCGTGATCACGCTTCGAGTGATGCCGGCACTGTCCAGGGAGTCCAGGAGTTGGTCGTCGGTCCAGCGCCGTGTCTCCACGTAAGCGCTGAACTGCTCGGCGCTGATCGTTGTCTTGGTAAAGACCTCGAAGTACGACAGCAGCTCGGCGGGAAAACCGGTCCGTAGGTCGTCGATGATCTCGGCAGAAGGAACGAATGGGGCCCACATGTCGATGACGGGCACCGGAGGTTCGGCAGTCACGAGTTGGGCGCCGTTGTCCGGGGGCCCACGGGGCCGCGCAAGAACTCGTCGAATACCGCATCGTGCTCGACGGCGAAGGCCTCCTCGAATGTCGCGCTGGGGCTGCCGATCAGGTAGCGCTTCGTGCACTCCAAGGCGGGCTGGGGGGCCTCGATGATGGTGCGTGCCATCGCCAAAGCGTCGTCGAGCACCCGCGCGGGTTCGCTGATGCTGTTGACCAGGCCGATGCGCAATGCCTCGTCGGCATCGATTCGCCGTCCGGTGAGGCACAGTTCGCGTGCGACGCCCACGCCCACGATCCATTGCAGCGGCGTAAACAACGGGGGTGCGCCGAACTTGATCTCGGGATGCCCGAATCGTGCAGTAGCCGAAGCGATCCGGAAGTCGCACAGCGCGCAAAGGTCCGTGCCGCCGGCCACCGCGGGGCCGTTGATGGCCGCCACCAACGGCTTGGGAAAGTGCCACACGGCGAGGTGGTAGCGGTGCGAGCTGTCCTTGATGCGTGGCGCAAGTTCGGCCTGCGCGAACTCGTCGAGGTCGAAGCCGGCGCAAAACGTCGAGCCCGCCCCGGTGAGCACCACCACGCGGACGCTCGCATCCGTCGCCCAGCTATCCAGCTGTTCGGTGATCTCGTCGCGAAGTTTGATCGACAGCGCGTTGCGCCGCTCCGGCCGGGACAGGGTTAGCGTCGCGACGCCGTCGTCGGCTACTTGTGTGGCAATGTCCCGGCTCATGGCTCCTCCAGGCTAGATGTGAAAAGAAATGTACTCGGGCACCGTTCGACGACGGCCACGTGCGCACGAACCGCCCTCGCCGGCAAATTAAACTTGCACCATGCCACTTGGGAGCGACTACGGGGGTCAGGACTGCGCGCTCGCTCGAGCGCTCGCGATCCTCGGCGAGCGCTGGACGCTGCTGATCGTCCGCGACGCCTTCCATGGATTGACCCGCTACGACGAGTTCCTGCGCAGCCTCGGGCTGGCCACGAACGTGTTGAGCGCCCGGCTACAGAAGTTGATGGAGCACAACGTGTTGGAACGGACCGCGCCGCGCGGTTCCTACCACCTGACCCAGAAGGGCCGCGACCTGTTTCCGGTGGTGTTGACACTGATGGCCTGGGCCGACCGCTACGAACCGGGACCCGAGGGTCCCGAGGTACTGATCCTGCACGCCGGCTGCGAACACGAGGTCGGCGGAGAGCTGCGATGCGAACACTGCGGCGAGCCCATCACGCTGCGCGACCTGCGCGTTGTGCCGGTGCCGGGCGCGGTCGGGTCGGATGGCGAGCCGACGACGCTGACGCCGCCTCAGCTGGCGGCGTGGGAAGGCCGCACCGCCCACCGTTGATTACTTGCACTATGCAAGTACTATCGATGGGTATGTCGATCAGCCCGCAGCTCGGCCCGGAGCACCGCGTCGACATACCGGCAGGCGCGATCAGCTATCGCGACCGCGGCAGTGGCTCGCCGATTGTGTTCGTGCACGGCGTCGGCGTCAATGGCGATCTGTGGCGGCAAGTCGCGCCGCGCCTGGCGGGCGGCCATCGTTGCATCACCCCAGACTTGCCGTGGGGCTCCCATTCGATCCCGCTCAAACCCGATGCCGACCTGTCCCTGCCCGGCATGGCGCGGATCACCGCGGACTTCCTCGAGGCCCTGGACCTCGACGACGTCACGATCGTCGCCAACGACACGGGCGGTGCCGTCGCGCAGGCGCTGGTCGGGCGGCACCCCGAGCGGATCGCCCGCCTGGTGCTGACGTCGTGCGACGCGTTCGAGAAGTTCCCGCCGACGCCGCAGAAGTACCTGCAGGTGATGGCACGCTCTCGTCTGCTCACCTGGATCGTCGCCTACACCGCGCGGTTCAAGACCATCCAGCGCCTGCCGACCGCGTATGGGTTGGTGACCTTACGGGCGATGCCGCCGGACATCATGCTCTCCTTCACCGGCCCGGTACGCCACAACCCGGGAGTCAGGCGCGACTTCCGGCGGATGCTGCGAGCGGTCGACACGAAGTACACATTCGAGGCCGCGGCCGGGCTGACTAGCTTCGACAAGCCCGCGCTGGTGCTGTGGGCCGACAATGACAAGATCTTCCCCCGCGACCACGGACACCGGCTGGCACAGCTGTTGCCGCAAGGACGATTTGACCTGATCACCGGCAGTCGCACCTTCATCCCCGAAGATCAGCCCGACCGCCTGGTCAACGCGATCGAGGAGTTCCTCCGGAAGTGCTCTGCGGCAAACGTGAAAAGCACTTAACCACAAGCCGATTGGCCGCTTCGGCCATGTGTCGCTCCGACGCGCCCGGCGTGGCCGCACCATCGCAGGCCTGCCGCTGGCGGGTCCGGGCAAGATATGTATTCGAACCGCATTGCGCCAAAATTCGAGGCAGAACGACGTTTGCTGTGGCATTCTGCGGGGGTGTCCGCTGACGCGGTGGATCCGCCTTCGGGGATCGTGACGTTCCTGTTCACCGACGTCGAGGGCTCGACCCGTCGGTGGGAGGCCGACGCCGATGCGATGCGGGCCGCCCTCGCCGCCCATGACCGGGTGCTACGCCAAGCGATCGAATCGCACGGAGGCTGGTTGTTCAAGCACACCGGCGACGGGGTGTGCGCCGCGTTCGCCTCGCCGAGATCCGCGGTCGATGCCGCGGTCGCCGCGCAGCTGGCAGTCGAGTTGCCGGTGCGGATGGCCGCGTTGGTGCTCTGGTCAAGTGGCTTACCGCACTCGCTGCAGAACTTCGCCGTCGCGGGCGACCGGCTTCCGCACCGCCCACAGGACAGTTCGGCCATCGTCATGCCGCCGGCTCGACTCTGGTCCACTTTTCGTATCGTGACACAGTAAGGTCGGCGCAGACGCGCATACCCGCCTAGCCGCGACAAGTCAGCAACCACTCTCGAGGCACGACGCGCGGTTGTCGCTCGGAGGCAGGCAACCCGCTACACCCGATCCCTAGTGACTAGAGTGACGGCTGGGGCCCACGAGGCATTCTCCAAGAATCCTTCAAGAATCCTTCAAGAATCGCTTGAGCGCGCGGCGAAACCTAATAGTTACCCGGCCGTGATCAGGACTGCACCGACGCACCACCCGCAGATCCGGCCATCGTTGTAACACAAGGAAACTGAGATGACCGACACAACCCACTACCAGCCCCTTACCCGGGACGCTCGTGCCGAACTGGCCCCGTTGTTCGACGCGCTGGCCGCGGTGGCCGTACGCGGCGAGGTGCCGGGCCCCGAGTTGCTGGCCCTCGTCGCGCAAGCCGGGCCGCTGCTGGCCGAGGCCGCCAAAACCCCCAACGACGGAGAACCCTATTCACGCTCGATCCTGCGCGTCGACGACGAGGTCGAGATCATGCTCGCCCGGTGGCGTCCCGGACACGCAGCCGCGCCTCACGACCACGGCGGCGCCGGCGGCTTCGTGATCCCGGTCGAGGGCTCATTCGTGGAGCGCCGATTCAGCTGGGACGGCCCACAGCTGGTCGTCACCGAGCACGCCACTCGGCCCGAGGGCATACCGATTCGCATTACCTCCGACGACATACATGACATGACGGCCGGGGCGCGCGGGCTGACGCTGCATTTCTACAGCCCGCCGGCGTCCAGCATGCGGGTGTTCGACTTGGAGCGGGCCGAGGCGCTGGAACTCGTCGGCAATTACGGCGCTTGGATTCCGCAGGGTGAGCACCCTCGCGTCCCCTTCGCCCGCATCGCGCCCAAAAGTGAAGCCAAGCAGGTGATTTGGGTGGCTCACACCACGCACTACCGCGGCGGTTCGGCCGAGTTCGCGGCAGCCGCGGCCACCATGGCCCGCGAGCTCGCCGCCACGCGTCCCGACGCCGAGGTGATCGTGTCCGGCCTGCACCACAAGACCGACTTCGTCGCCGAATTGACGGGGCTCGCCAATTCGGGCCGGGTGCTCAGCGAGCTGCACCTGATCAGCCACGCGGGAATGTACGGCCCGATGTTCGGCTCGACTGGCTGGCCCGAGCAATTCTCGCCGCACGAATGGCGGGCCATGGCAATCCCGTTCGCGAACGACGGGCGGGCGTATTTCCACGCTTGCCGGACGGCGCGCTGGTTCGCGCCCTTCTTCGCCGACGTGTTCGGGGTCCCCGCTTTCGGCAACTACAACTACACCACTGTGTCGACTCGCAAGGACCGGTTCGCCTGGGCGGGCCGTCGCCCGACCGCGCGCCCGAGTCTGTACATGATCGCCGCGCCCGGCAAGAAGTCACACGGCTGGAGTGGCAGCGTCCGCAAGTATCTCGGGTGCGCCGCGGAGCCGATGGTGCAAAGCGTTCCTGCCGCGGCGCACACTGAGCGGTCCTACGATCGCGTGGCCGAGCTCTACGACCGCGCCTACACCGACATCAAGGTCCGCCACGCCGAATGGCGCTGGGTGGCCGATTTGGCCGCCCGCGCCCGCGCCGAACTCGGGCGACCCCTGCGGGTGCTGGAAATCGGTTGCGGCAACGGCGCTTTGCTGCGCGAACTGGATGACCGCGGCGACATCGACTTTGGCATCGGGGTGGACAGCTCCGCCGGCATGCTCGCTCGGGCCCGGGAGCGCAGCCGCGACCACGCCCGGCTGCGGTTCATCAAGGTCAACGGGCCGGCGCTGGACGTTCCCGACGACCACGTCGACGTGGTGATCTCGTTTCTGTCCTTCCGGTACCTGGACTGGGATCCGGTCATGGCCGAGATCCGACGGGTCCTCGCCCCGCGCGGCCGGCTGTGGGTGGTCGACATGGTCCAGCACCCGGTGCGCGCGCGCGAGCTGGGCGTGCTGACCCGGTCGGCCGTCACACACCTGAGGACGCGGCGTGCCCGGCCGCAGTTCGCCCAAGACCTCACCGCGTTGACCACCCACCCTGACTGGCTGGAGATGCTGCGGCACAACCCCATCCGCGCCGAGCACGAGTACCTCTGGTACTTCGGCAGCCGGTTTCCGGGCGCCGGTTTGAAGACGTTGACGGCGACCACGTCCGCACGCGTGGTGGCCTTCGATTCAGGGCCCCTTCCCAAGGGCCGGACCGCCCCCCTCTCCTACCCATGAATGCCGTGAACACAACCTCTTGCTTGGGCATAGTCGATTGGGGCATCGGCGGCCTCGGCCTGTTGCAGGCCCTGGACCGAACGGCGCCCGGGCTACCGGTGCTGTATTGGTCGGACGCGGGCGCCACCCCCTACGGCCGGATGCAAGTCGACGAGCTTGCCGGCCGCCTCACCACCGTGGTCAAAGCACTCGCCGAGCGTGGAGCCACCGAGGTGGTGCTGGCGTGCAACGCGGCCAGCACGGTGGTGGGCCGGCTGGGTGGGGCGGCGATCCCCGTGGAGGGAATCATCGACCACGGATTGGCCTCGGTTCCCGAGGAGCTCACCGGACAGGTCGGCGTGATAGGTGGGCGGCGCACCATCGCCGCCGGTCACTATCGGCGCGGGCTGACCAGGCGCGGGCGAGTCGTGTCGTCGCGGGTAGCGCAACCGTTGTCCGCCCACATCGAAGCCGGTCGCACCGGCTCCCCGCAGTTCCGCGCCGACCTGGCCAGGATTCTTGCCCCGTTGCGGCGGGTCGACGCGCTGGTGCTGGCCTGCACCCACTATCCGGCCGCACGCGAATGGTTCGCGGCCGCGTTGCCGCACGCCCTGCTGATCGACCCCGCCGATCGGATGGCCGCCGCGATCGCCGAGCGGTACCCGCATACCCGGGGCACCTCGCGCCTTGGCACCCGCCATTTCCTTACCACCGGCGATCCCGAAGCGATGCGCCGCGGCGCCGCCAGGGCGTGGGGCACGGCATTGACGGCCACGGCGATCCGGCATGACTCCGGAGACCTACTACACCGCCTAACCGCGTAGGCCGCGCAAAGCATGAAAGGGGTTGGGGCCGCTACTGATGCGCTCCCCTTCCTCGATCGAGCTTCGTGCCGTACGATCGCACGGCCGTCGGCTCGTGCCGGCGTACCGCAAACATGAACCTGGATTTAACCCTCGCGTGGCATTGTGACGCGTGGTTTTCTCATGCAGGCTGCTCGCGGGCGTCCATCGCAGAGTGATGAGGAGGGCAAGTGAGCACTTCAGAAACGACAGCTGAGCCTGGCGGCGGGTTGCCGGTAATCCATCTCTCGGCCCTGCTGCGCGCGCCGGTGCTGGCACGCAGCGGCGAGGCTGTGGGCCGGGTCGACGACGTCATCGTCCGGCTGCGCGGCGCCCACGAGTATCCGCTGGTGACCGGGATCGTCGCCGAGGTCGGCGGGCGTGAGGTTTTCATCGGCAGCAAAGCCATTCACGAGTACGCCCCTGGCCGGGTTGTGTTGGCCAAGAACAAGATTGACCTTCGTGGCTTCGAGCGCCGCGACCCCGAGGTGCTGCTGCGCGCCGACGTGCTCGGGCACCGCTTGATCGATGTGGCCGCCGTCGAGCTAGTGCGCGCCTACGACGTCGAGCTCGAAGACACCGGCGCAGGGTGGGTGCTTGCGCGGCTGGACACCCGACGGCCGGCACGATTGTTCGGGCTGATCAAACAGTCCGCCGGGCATGCGGCACGCGATTGGAAGTTGTTCGAGCCGCTGATCGGCCACGCCCGCTCCGATGCACTGCGCCGTCAGTCGGGCCGGTTCGGCGGGTTCAAGCCCGCCGAGATCGCCGATCTCCTCGAGGAGGCCGACAAGGCCGAGGGCGGCGAGATCCTTGAGCGGGTGCACAGCGACCCGGAATTGGAAGCCGACGTGTTCGAGGAGCTGGACCCGGACAAGGCTATGCGGCTACTCGATGGCATGCCCGATGACGAGGTCGCCGCGCTGTTGGGCCGGATGCGCGCCGACGATGCCGCCGACGCCATCGCGGACCTGCGCCAAAAGCGGCGCCGGCGGGTGCTGGAGCTGATGCCCGCCGCGCAGCGCACCAAGGTGATCACCCTGATGGGCTTCAACCCGGAAAGCGCAGGCGGGCTGATGAACGTCGACTTCGTCTCCTGCACCGCCACCACAACCACGGCCACGGCGCTGGCGCTGATCGCCGCCGCCGCCACCATGCAGCCCGAGGCGCTCATCAAGGTGCATATTCTCGACGAGGACAAACGCCTCTGCGGCGTGGTATCGGTGATCGCCCTGTTGCAGTCCCAGCCCGAGGAAACCGTTGGGGCACTGATGGATTCCGACCCGGTGCGGGTCAGCCCAACCGCCGACCTCACCGACATCGCATTGTTGATGGCCGACTTCAACCTCTACTCCATCCCCGTGGTCGACGACCAAGACCGGGTGCTCGGAGTGGTCACCGTCGACGACGTGCTGGAGGCCACCATCCCCGAGGACTGGCGCCGCCGCGAACCGGCCCCCCGGCCGGTCCGCGATATCACCCCATCCGACGATGACCACAACGCGCCCGTGGGGGGAGGTGAGACACGGTGACATCAAGCGACGACCCGACTATCGGCTCCGGGGCGCCCGCACTCGAGATCGAGGATGCCGACCTGGCTCGGCCGCGCCGCTCCGCGGTGCTCGACAGTGCGCACCTGGGCGATATCGAAGGCGCGTTCGGGCGCATCAGCGTCAGCGAGACCGAGCATTCCCACACCTGGAAGACCCGGCTGCTGACCCTGCTTGCCATCGTCGGTCCCGGCATCATCGTGATGGTCGGCGATAACGACGCCGGCGGTGTGGCCACGTACGCCCAGGCCGGCCAGAACTACGGCTACTCCCTGCTGTGGGTGCTGCTATTGCTGATCCCGGTGCTCATCGTCAACCAGGAAATGGTGGTCCGGCTCGGCGCGGTCACCGGGGTCGGGCACGCCCGGTTGATCAACGAACGCTTCGGCCGTGGCTGGGGCTGGTTTTCCGTCGGCGACCTGTTCCTGCTCAACTTCCTGACGATCGTCACCGAATTCATCGGCGTCACCCTGGCCGCCGACTACATCGGCATCTCGAAATACATTGTGGTGCCGATCTCGGCGGTGGCGTTGGTCGCGATCATGGCAACCGGCAGCTTCCGGCGGTGGGAGCGGGCCATGTTTGTTTTCATCGCCATCACGCTGCTGCAGGTTCCGATGCTGCTGATGTCGCATCCACAGTGGGGTCATGCGGCGAAGTCGTTTGTGGTGCCCAGCATCTCGGGTGGGGTGAGCTCGGATGCCGTGCTGCTGATCATCGCCATAGTCGGGACCACTGTGGCGCCCTGGCAGCTATTTTTTCAGCAATCCAACGTCGTCGACAAACGCATCACTCCCCGGTTCATGGGCTATGAACGCGCAGATACGGTACTGGGGGCCTTCGTCGTGATAGTCGGCGCCGCGGCGCTGCTGATGACCGGCGACTGGGCGGCGCGCTCTACCAACACCGCTGGGCAATTCACCGATGCCGGCGCCATCGCAAACCTGCTCGGCCGACACAGCGAGGTGCTCGGCTCGTTCTTTGCGATCGTACTGATGGACGCCTCGATCATCGGCGCCGCCGCGGTGACCCTGGCTACCAGCTACGCCTTCGGCGACGTGTTCGGCATGAAGCACTCGCTGCACCGCGGGTTCGCCGACGCAAAGCAGTTCTACCTGTCCTACACCGCAATGGTGGTGCTGGCTGCGGTCATCGTGCTGATACCCGGCGCCCCGCTCGGATTGATCACCACCGCGGTGCAGGCCCTTGCCGGCCTGCTGCTGCCCAGCGCCAGCGTGTTCCTGCTGCTGTTGTGCAACGACCGGGAAGTGCTGGGGCCCTGGATGAATCGGTCCTGGCTCAACTGGGTCGCCGGGTTGATCGTCGGCACCCTGCTACTGCTTTCGGGTATTTTGATGGCCACCACGTTGTTCCCGAAAATCAACGTTGTCGCGGTTGCCGGGTACCTGGCCCTGGCGTTGGTCATACTCGCCGTGGCCGCGGTACCGGTGTTGCGCTGGATGGCCCGGCGCGAACCCGCAGCACCAGCAGCCGAACCGCTGCCACGGGCCGTCGACCGCAACACCTGGCGGATGCCACCCCTGACCCTGCTGGAGCCGGTCATCTGGTCGCCCGGCACCAGACTCGGCATGATCGCGCTGCGGAGCTACCTGGTTATCGGCGTGCTGCTACTGGTGGTTAAAGCCGTCCAGATCAGCCACGGGTAGCCCGGAAGCCGCCGCGTTTCGCGTCGACCATCTCGACCGTGAAGCCCCGACGTGCCAGCCGTTGGTGGAAAAACTCTGCGCTTGGCCAGGCAGAAGATGCTCACGCCAATCGCGAACGCCAGCGCCAAAAATTCAACTGCCCAAAGGATGGGTGTCCGGAAATGGCGATTACCACGCCCCCGGACGTCAGCCAGGCCAACCACCGCAGCGCGTATTGCCAGCCCGCACCGCACCTCGTCGATTCGTCCTCTCGTGCCTCAAGCGAGTCGTCGTCGGGTTCGTCCGGCGCGTACCGTTCCTGATTACTGACCAGGAGTGAGTCCTGTGCGGCCCGAACGGTGTTGGCCGCTGGCGGTGGGTGTTATCTGGTGGACCGGCACGCCTCGTCGTCGTTGTGGGCGTGGCGGTGAGCCAGAACTACGGCACCGTCGTGATGTGGTGCTCGGCGGGCTTTCAGGCCTGGCCGGTGGTGTGCCCACACGCGTCCGTCCCCCGCAAGCGGGAGGTGCCCCCTGTCGGGTGCGGGGCCCTGCCGACCGTCGCCTGATCGCCAAGCCGAGGCCACGTCTGCCGATCGCGGCCGCCGCCCCGTGATGGACGGTGATGGTGGCCGGGTCGGAAGTCTGCTGCTGCAAGGGTCTTCGCCAGTGCTGGGCGCCCCAGCGGCTGGTGTAAGCGGGGTCCACCCCGATGACCGCGATCCCACGGCGAGCGGCCATGCCGATCAGCCGGGTGCGGAAACGGCGGGTGGGGATGCCGGCGATGGTGCGGCGCAACCGTTTACCGCGGGCGCCGCGGCCCAGGCGTTCACGTCCGGTGGCGCGCGCGTCGGCGAAATCCAGATTCTCCACCACGATCGCGCCGCAACCGTGGTGTTGAGCGTGGTCGAGCAGTGTGGTGATAGCCGCGCGGACCCGGCCATCACAACGCGACGCCGCCAAACCCGTCGTGCGTGCTGCGATGGTGATCGGTTCACCCAACGGATTGCCCGACGTGTCTAGTACGCAGGCGGCCAGGTGCCCGTCGTTGAGGTCTACCCCGCACACCCGCCCTTTGCGTAGCTCCTCAAGGTCGGGCGCCGGTTGGGCGCCGATAGCCCAGGACGCGTCGAGATACCAGCGGCCCCGATTGGAGTCATAGACGATGTCGTAGCGCACCGCGCGGCGGGCAGCCACCCGCGCGGCCCATTCATCGCCGCAGTGGTGAAACCGCACCGGCGCCGCGATGGTCACATCGGTGCCCAACTGATCGGCTAGCGCCCGCGGGGTTTCGACGCGCAGCCGACCGTCGTCGCTGACACGGATGGTCTCGTTGCCGCCCGCCTTGGCCGACTCCCCGTCGGCGGTCAAAAACATGCGCGCGGCGTCCCACCGGTCTCGCCACTGATGCTCGCTCATCTCGGCGGTATCCAGCTGGTTGCGATGGCGCCACAAGCGTTTCCCGCCCACCGCGATCGAAGGCCGACCGGCCACCAACGCCTCCTCCGCGCTGGCCAGCCGATCACGCAGCACCGCCAAGCGCCGGGTCTTAGCGAACCGCTCCGACGCGCTGCGATACCCCCGACGCCGCTACGTCCGCCCGCGCCGAACCAACTCATCGCCAGCACGAGGCTCCAGTTCACCAGGACGCAGCGCGCAGCGGGCCTCGAGCACCTGCACCGCGGCACGCAAATCCCTCACATGAGCGGCCAGCCCGCGCATCCCCAACTGATACTGGTCTTCTACGGCGCGGGTGATCGCCCCAGCCCACCGCGACGAGGACTGCGCGGTCAACGCCTGCTTGCGCGCCGCCCGCCACCCCGCGTGGGCCTTATGATCCAAGCGCCCCAGCCGGATCCGCTTTGCCAACTCGCTGCGATACTGCGACCCAAGAAGCCCCCCGCTCGCGGTCAACGCCGCCGCCTCCTCGGCACCCGGATGTATCCGGGTGCGGATCCGCACCCCCGCCGGGGGCGCAGCAACCACCGGATCCCCGATCCGGCGCAGGCCCGTACTCATGGCGCTCGTCCTTGCGCGCGGCACCGACAAGTTTCGGCCCGATGTAGCGCTGGGCGCACCCGAGAGCCTTGATCGCCCGGTTCCGCGCCCAGCGCCGCCCATACCGGCGAGCACAAAACCGGGTGAGAACCTCGATCATCTCGCGCACCAGATCGTCGGTGGCCTCACCGCAATCCAGCACCGCCAGCCCGCGGCCATGCGCCCGCAGCGCCGCGTGCACCAACTCGGTGTTCACCCTCCCCAACCGATCCCGATGCTCCACCACCACCGTGACCACGCGCGGATCACCCCAGCAACCGCTGCACTTTGCCCCGCGCACCATTCATGCCCGACCCGACCTCAGCCTCCACCCGCACCACAGCCCGACCAGCGTCTGCAGCCCACCCGCATACCCCAGCCACCAGCAGGTCCAGATCACCGCGCTGATCATGGCCCGACACCCACGCAGACAAACCCCACATCACCCACGCCAGCCCCGACGCCGGCGTTATCCGGGTTCACCAACACACTGCGCTGATTCACCCGCACCACCGGCACCGGCAACGACCCCTCCCGAACCCAGCGATACGCCGCCGTCGGATACACACCCTGCGACCGCCCCCACTCTGCGAGGTTCACCCCGCCAAGCTACTCACTGACACCCACAATCGCTCACTACCACTCAGTACGTCGCCAGCAGTTGCCACCCCTCACGGCCGATAGGCGAGCCGGGTTCGATCACGCTCTAATCTCCTGTGCGCGTGAATGTTTCGGTGAAGTCCGTATCCGCCGCACAGGATCCGGATTGGTCGCGGTGGCCATGCCCGGTGAGCAGCGTGACGGGATTCTGCGGTGGTTGGGGCAGCGGATACTCGGCGGTTTCATTGAAATAGAGGTTGGTGCAACCCTGAAAGGTCTCGGGGTAGAAGAGGCTTAAGACCCACTTCCCCCCGCCGAACACCATTGGCGAATCACTTACTGCTGAATACAAGTAGCTCATACACCGATCGCCGGTGCGGAGACAGTCGGTAGTAACAAACAAGTCTTCCTGCTGTTGTCCGTACCTGGGGCCAAAGTTTCGCTTGGTGTGGTAATGGCCGTGCAGCGCTTCGGCCGGCGACACCGCCCGCGGCGGTAGCCCCGCCGGGTCGGGGAGGCTATTGACGTCGACGTCCCCGGTGCGGGTGAACGTCAAGGTTCGTTTTTGGTTGCAGGAATTGCTCGACTCACCGCGATATTCGCCAGTGAGGGTGCCGTTGGGGCCTGGCTGCAGTATGAGCACTTGCCAGACTTCGGCGGCCTGGTCTCGGCACTTGTCCGAGTCGAGGGCTACGGCGAGCCAGCGGCCATCGACCTGATCGAACACCGTGGTCGACGCGAGCTTGAACTCGCCGCCCAGGCGCGCTGCGGTCGCCACGCACCCGGTGGGGCCGCATGCCGAGCGAACGGCGTACGTATCGGTTGCCGCCGGCGCACCGGTAGCCGGGGAACCGTCGATTTTTGTGGCCTGACTAAAGCTAGCGGAGTAGACGCCGGTGAACGGACCGGTATTGGGCGCAGCGGTGGCGGTACTGACGGCACCGAGGGGCGCACCGGCGACCGGCTTGTTGGACTGGGTGAGCTTGACGGCCGCGAAAACACCACCCGCGATCAGCACCACGATGCCCACCAGGGCACCAATCAAAACGCCCGGACGCCGCCGCAACCGCTGCCACGCGGACGCGGCCGGCTGCGGTGGCAGCGCCGGCACTGTCACGTTGAACGGGGGTTGGGTGTCCGGGAATGGAATCGCGCCGGCGTGTGCGAAACCCGGACCCGAGTGCTGGCCCAGTTGGTCGGCGAACTCCTGGCAGCTGCGGAAACGATCGGAACGCTCTTTGGCCATCGCCGTTTCGAACACCGAATTCAAGGCGGCCAACTCGGGGCGGCAAGCACCGATCGAGGGCGGCGGTGCATTGATATGTTGGCTGATCACCACGGCGGGATTGGTTTCCCCATACGGCGGCGAACCGGTCAGCAGGTGAAACGCGGTGCAGGCCAGCGCATACTGATCGGCCCGCCCGTCGATCGACTCCCCCTTCAACTGCTCGGGCGCCGCGTAGAACACCGTGCCCACCGTCATGTTGGTTGCGGTCAGCCCCGCCGAATCATCGGTATGCCGCGCGATCCCGAAATCGGCCAGAAAGGTCCGCCTCGCCTGCCCGTCAGGATCGGACAGCAATATGTTGGCCGGCTTGACATCGCGATGCAGCAGCCCGCGACTGTGGGCATAGTCCAACGCCGAGGCGACGGCGCTGACGATCGGCACCACCTCATCGAGCGGCATCCCGCCCGGGAACTGCTCCAGCAACAGCCGACCCACATCGGTGCCGGCCACATACTCCATCGAAATCCAAAGGTGGCCATCCTCTTCACCGCGATCATGAATCCCGACGATGTGCGGATGAGACAACCCGGCCGCCAAGTCGGCCTCACGCAGAAACCGCCCCCGAAACTCCGGATTGGCAGTCAAATCTGCCGGCAACACCTTCAGCGCGTCTTCGCGCGGTAGCCGCGGGTGCGCCGCCAAATACACCTGGCCCATCCCCCCGACGCCCAACACGCGGAGGATCGTGTATCCAGCGAATGCCTGGCCAACCTGAAGCGACATGTCAAGATCGTAAATCCTGTCGGTTCAGCCGCACCCACGATTCGCGGCCCTCACAGCAAATCGACCGTGCGCCCCCACCGCCCAGACTGGCGGTGGTGTGTGACGGTGGATGCTCGCCGGCGGCGCGCCGCAGCACCATCGCCTCGCCCGCGGTGCAAACCCGCGCAATATTGCCGAATTCTGAAGCCGAGGTCCGTATTTCGACACAACGGCGAAACGTACGGTGGCCAACTGGGGCCAACCGAAGCGATCGGATCTAATCGCCAGTGCGGGTGAATGTTTGGTCGAAGTCTGAGTCGGCTGCGCAGGATCCCGTCTGATTTATGTGACCGTGCCCGGTGAGCAGCGTGATCGGATTCTGTGGCGGTTGAGGCAGCGGAAACTGCGCGGTGCTTATTACATGCATCACGTCTCCGGACGCCAAACACGTACCGTCGGCATCGACGTTTAAGGTCCACTTCCCGCCGCCGAATACCAAGGGTATGTCACCGGACTGTCCGTGGAAGTAGCTCGTGCACCGCTCGCCGGTGCGTAGACAAGCGGTAGTGACCGTGGCGTTCGCCTCCGCTTTTTTGCCCTCACTCTGGAGGGTCTTCGAGACGCGGTAGCGGCCGTGTAGCGCTTCGGCCGGCGAAACCACCCGCGGCGGTTGGCTGGCAGGGTCGGGGAGCCTGTTGACGTCGGCATCTCCGGTGCGGGTAAAGGTCACGGTTCGTTTATTGGCGCAGCTACCCGGGGAGGTCTCGATGTATTCGCCGGCGAGGGTGCCGTCGGGACGCGGTCGCAGCCCGAACACCTGCCAGAATTCGGCGGGCTTGTTTGAGCACTGGTCCGAGCTGAGGGCTACGGCCACCCAGGCGCTGCCGATCTGGTCGAAGACCAGGGTCGGCTGCCCCACCGGGACGCCACCGAGGCGCGACGCGGTCATCACGCACCCGGTGGAACGACACAGCGAACGGAGGCCGTAGCTGCCCGTCAGCGCCGGCACCGCGACCGGAGCCGGGACCTCGTCGATCCCGATGATGGGGCCGAAATCGGCCTTGTAGGTGCCCGTGAAGGGACCCGGAACCACGGTTGGTTTCTTGGGCTGGTTGAGCTTCATGCCCGCAAATACACCGCCGGCGATCAGCAACGCGATGACCGCCAGGGCGCCGATCAGCAGACGGGCACGCCGCTTCCTTTTGGGTGGCGCCGGGAGCGGCGGAACGGGCGCGGTCACACCAAGCACGGGTTGGGTTTCATAGTTGGTTTCATAGTTGTATGAGGCCGCGTCTTGCGGGTGGGCCAAGTGCTCGGCGAACTCCCGGCAGCTGGCAAACCGGCGCGACGGCTCTTTGGCCATCGCCCTGGCGAACACCGGATCCAGCCCGGCCAGCTCGGGGCGGCACGCACCGATCGACGGCGGGGGCGAAGTGACGTGGCGGGTGATCACCACCGCGGGATTGGAATGGACATACGGCGGCGCGCCGGTCAGCATGTGAAACGCGGTGCAGGCCAGCGCATACTGATCGGCGCGCCCGTCGATCGACTGGGCCTTCAACTGCTCGGGCGGCGCGTAGGCCGCTGTGCCGACCGTCATGTTGGTCGCGGTCAGCCCCGTCGAGTCATCCATGCGCCGGGCAATGCCAAAATCGGCCAGGAAAGCCCGCGGCGCCTGCCCATCGAGGTTGGACAACAAGATGTTGGCCGGCTTGACGTCGCGGTGTAACAACCCGCGATGATGCGCATAATCCAGCGCCGAGGCAACCGCGGCAATGATCGGCACCACCTGATCGACGGGCATCCCACCCGGGAACTGGGAGCGCAACAGCTGGCCCACATCGGTGCCGGCCACGTAATCCATGGAGATCCAAAATTGACCATCCTGTTCACCGCGGTCATGAATCCCCACGATGTGCGGATGAGACAACCCGGCCGCCAGCTCGGCCTCACGCACAAACCGGCCCCGATACTCCGGATTGGCGGTCAAATCCCTTGGCAACACCTTCAGCGCGTCGTCGCGCGGCAACCGCGGATGCGTCGCCAAATACACCTGGCCCATCCCCCCGGCGCCGAGCACCCGCAGGATCGTGTATCCCGCGAAGACCTGCCCAACCTCAAGTGCCATTGCCAAATCGTAAATCCACGTTCGGCAGTTGCCGGGGAACCATCCAGGTGTCAGCTCGGTGACCATCGGCGGGCGCTGCCGCTGCCCGACGGGAGGTTCGCACGTGAAATCGTGCAGCGTTCATCGCGGTGCCGGCGCCGCAGGGTCACGGGACGGCGTTGGTGGGATCCGGCCGCCGAAGCCTGGTAGTAAACGATGCTCCAGCTGTCCCCGTCACGCTTGACCAGCACGCCGAGATGCGCTTTGACGGTGGGCCGGTCGGGAAACGAGAAGTCAGCGTGGACGTAGCCGAGAACCAGATCATCTGCCGGCATGCGGCTCTCGAGTATCCGGTAGGCGACCGTCATGCCAGCCGACTGGCTCGCGTAATAGTCCTGAACGCCTTGGCGCCCAACGCTATACGTTCGCAGCCCTTGGAAGATGGCATCCTTGGTGAACGCGTCGGCCACCCGCCCGGGCTGCTGCGTGTCGATGCCGGCCTTCCACCGGTCCAAAACTTCCCGCAGAATGTCAGCGCCCTGCACTTTTATCACCATCCACGGGCAGGATTTCACCTGCGACTAACGGCATAACACCGACGCTAGCTGTGTTGTAACGAATTCCGCGTCCCGCAAACCCGATCACCAGCGCCTTGCTCACCGCGTTGAGGCCGCCTTTCGTCAGTGAAACCAACGCTGCCCGGACCCGTAGATCATTGAGGAAGCACCTCGCCGCGCGTCCCTCGCCTCGTGGTCCGGCCCGAAACCGGCGCACCGCTCGATCGCCGGGTCCACCGGAACGATACCGATGTCATAGCCTATTCATAGGCTAACTATCTAGTCTGTGTGGTGTCGGGGGTCGAATGTCCAATGAATCCACTAGTAGAGGGGGGGACCATGAAACTAAAGCAACTGGTTGCGGGAGCAACCATCGCCGCCGCCCTTGGCGCAGCTGCGTTAGGTGTGGGCATCGGCTCAGCAAACGCGGCACCAGCGCCGCCACCGCCGGCGCCGGGGGGCCATGGCGCGCCGCCCGCGGGCGGATCCGGCGGTAACAATGGCGAGCCACAGCCCGGGAACTTCCATAGTCAAGGCGGACCCGGACCCGCTGGTCCGGCGGACCACAACGGTCCAGGTGGACGCGGACCCGCTGGTCCGGCCGACCACAACGGTCCAGGCGGACCGGGTGGGCCCGCCCCGTGGCATGGGGATGCACGACGTGGCTACTTCCACGGGGCCCCTTGGGGAGACGGACCCGCACCCTGGGGTGCGGGTGAGCCGCCGCGGCCGGCCTGGGGCGGACCGATCCCGCCGCCCGGCGGGCACTGGGTAGGTGGCCCGATCAACTACTGGGGCTACCAGGAAACGCCCGTGTGGGATCCCGGATTTAACCAATGGGGCTTCTGGTTCTTCGGGGTCTGGATCCCGCTGTAATCCCGCTTTAGGAGCGAGAGGACACGACATTGCCTTGCGGCGCTCAGCGTAGCGCGCCGCAAGGCAATGTCAGCTCTAAGTCGGCTCTAAATCAGCTCTAACCGATTCATCCGCGCCCATATAGCGCCTGCCGCCCAGCGAGGTTCGCGGCGCGACCAGGCCGGGGCAGGCCACGATAGCTAGCGGTTCTGGCGGATACTCTGCCCGACGAATTGGGCGAATCGGGATTGGTCGTACTCGGCTCAATGTTTCAGCCGTCGGCACTATTGCCGACACGTGGCAACTTCATCTTAGGCTGCCGTCTGTCGGGGCGATCTACTTCAGTGACGTTCCCGGGGCAGCTTACATTCTCAGCCTGCGCCAGCGCAGATCGAAGGACGAGCTGGTATTGCTCATCCCTGACCTCGGCGGACATCATGCCGATAATGCGCTCCGCCGCAAGCAGGTACCTCTGGACAAGCGGTTGTTGAAAGTACAATCGCATTTGATCTTGGGCGCCTTGCTGCACCCTAATGAAAATCCGGGCGATGTAGCCGCCCGCTGCGGCAGTCGCAGCCGCCATCGCCGCCGCTGCGTACTTGGTGGAGGAGTCCTCCGACAATACGGCGACCACGAGTCCGGCGCCCACCACGCAGAAACTCGCCGCCATCGCGATAAGGCTTGCCCGATGGGCGCTTTCGCGTTGCGACCGAACCAAAGCCTCGTAGGCGTCCGTTTTTTTCTTGTTAGCCAGCATCAATCCCGGCAAGTCATCGATTCCGTTAATACCCGCGATGGCCTTATTCAATTCGTCTTTAGCCTCGGCTTCGAAATTTTCGTAATGACTCACTTTTGCCAGCCGTGCAGTCATGAGACCTGAAACACGAGGAAAGATGCTGGACAGGAACGCCAGCATCCCGATAAGTATCGTGAAGCGAGATGAGATTCCAAGAAGATATGCTAGCGGGCGGTTGAATATGATCAGTACGATACCAAGATATACTAATGCAAAGTCCGACTTCACGAACACAGGGATCTTCGCCTTAGCCTTTATCCGGGAAACTAATCCTTCCCATTTCGACGGTTTCGGAAAATCCACCGTCGGCTCGTCCCTATCTGGCTTTCCGTACATAGGAGAAACTTCTGGGCCCAAGGATTCGGTTGCCACCAATCGAGCGTAGTACAAAAGCTGAGGCAGGATCTGAAAACTCAACCGAGGACTGATGACGGGACAGCCGAGGCTGGTTTTGCCGGTGCTCGGGACGATCTCTCGGGCACGCGACGGTGGTGACGCCGAACTGGAAGCGCAATGCCCACACCCGATTAGATGCACCCTGCCCTTGGGATCTTGGCGCTGGAGATGCCGCGGAGTTTGAAGTGTCGACACCCGGCCGAACGCGCAATCCTCTTTGCGCCGACACTGGTATCTTCTTGTGATGCACTTGCCGGCCTTTGCGGGCGCCGTGATGGGCGGCCTTGGCGCGCCGCCTGATTCGTCGCCCCACATTCAGGCGTACAGATAACTGCGGTGCAAGAGAAGCGCTGTCGGGTCCTACAAAAGGTAGGACTCCGACTCGTGCGACGAATCGTCGTTGCGAGGACGAAAGGAGGTGAAATCACTATTACCGATATGGACGTAGCCCCTGGGAGGTGGTCGACGGTGTGCGCCGTCCTGCTGTCCGCTGCCGCGCTGCTCACCGCGGCGCCAGCATCGGCCGATCAGGCCGATGATGCGTTCGTCGCGGCCCTTGCCCGGGGTGGAATCAGCATCCCTGACCGCAGCAGTGCGATTGCGATGGCCCGGGCGGTGTGCGCCGGACTCGACACAAACCAACCCTCGTCGGTTCTGGCGATCAAGCTGGTGCGGGACGCCGATCTATCACCCAGACAATCCGGCTACTTCATCGGCGCATCGGTAGGTGCCTACTGCCCGGAATACAAAGGGAAGCTCGACAGTTCGCTGAACTGGCTGAACCCGGCACCCCCGCTCATGTGAGCGTAAACGCCGCACCGCCACGGTTTCGCATAAGCCGATGAATCATCTTGCCTCGCAGGCGACATCGCAAAGATGGCCTCACTCCAGCAGGCGCCTCTCATCGCTTCGGCGAGCGCCATAGAGCAGTACCTCACCGCGTATCCCTTTGAGATGACGGGCTTCCGGGGCCGACCATTCGATAACGGCAGGATCGCCAATCGCCTTGCGCGCAGACTCGGTGGCCCACACGGCGCTGGCGGGTGCCACGCCAGTGACTCGGCTGGCGAGATTGACCGCACTGCCATACCAGTCGCCAGCGCGATTGACGGCGGGACCGAAGGCAAGTCCGACCCGAAGTCGCGGGAAATCGTCGGCGGCCGCGGCGTCGACGAGGTCCAGAACCGTGACCAGCAGCTTGAGCGGGTCCGAACAGACCAGCATCACGGCGTCGCCGATCGTCTTGACGAACTGGACGGGACTTGCGACAACGTCATGGGCAAGATCTGCCAACCGAATGGCGACCAGGCCCAAGTCTTCTGGCGGCATCTGCTCGCCGAGCCGCGTGAAACCCACAAGGTCGGCGAAAGCTACGGCAACTTCCCGCGCTCCCGGCAGGGTGCCGGCGTTGCGCTCAACCGCGTTGATGGCCTCGGTCTCGACTGAATGCCGCAGAGCCAGCCGCAACAATGCGTCAACCATCGGGCCAAGGAGTGGTTCGGCATCGTGCGCCAGCAGTTCAATGGCTTGGGCCAGCTCGAGTTCTGTGGCGCCTGGATGCAGCGATGCATGCAGGGCCGCTTGACGCATCGTCACCGCCGCACCCGTAAGGCCGTCCATCAGTAGTCGCACGATCAACACGACCTGCACCGGGTCGAGCCCAACATCGACCAACCGCGCAGCTCCTAGAACAGATTCGGCATCGGCCCGTGACAGCAGGCGTGCGTCAGGATCCTCGGCACGAACCAGGCCAGCGGCGCGGTGCAGTCGTTGGAGCAGTTCGAGGCTCACGCCACTGGACTCCGATATCTCGCGCGACGAGACCAACGTTCCGTCATCGCCGATCATGCGAATGGCCGGCAGCAGCAAAGGACTGAACTCGCTGCGAATCTGATCGACATCAAACCCGCGACCAAGCAACCATCGAATAAGCTCAGCGCGCTCGTGGCGCGCTTCCCCTTGCAGGTCGTCGAGCAGCCCGAGTGCCTCGACGTTCCAGTTGTTCGGGTCCGCGCCCACGGCGTCAACGTACAACACCTCACCGCGAATCGACCGCGCGCGCCCGCCTCAGCCAAACGCCTTGCGAAGGTCTTTCTTGATCACCTTGCCGAACTGATTGCGCGGCAGGGTATCGACGATCACCAGGCGCTCGGGATATTTGTAGCGGCTCAGACCTTGCGAACGGCAATGGCACACTAGGGATTCCAGGGACACACCATCGGCTGAAACGGGTACCACCACGGCGCAGACACGCTCGCCGGTATGGGTATCGGGCACTCCGATGACCGCGACGTCCGCGACCGCGGGATGGGTGGCCAACGCGTTCTCGATCTCGAGGGCCGAGACATTCTCCGCGTTGCGGACGATCGCATCCTTGATGCGACCCGTGACGCGGACGTTGCCGTTTGCGTCGACCAGCCCGAGATCGCCGGTGCGCAGCCAGCCGTCTTCGTCGAACGCGTCGGCGTCGAGCGTGGCATCGGCATAGCCGAGGAAGCATTGCGGGCCTTTGAGCCGCAGTTCACCTTCTTGCCCGACGGGCATTTCGATTTCCCGGCTGCCGACCACCCGGACGCCGACCCCTGGCACCGGCGCGCCAACGGTGTGATCAAGCACGTCCGGCGCAGCGGTGAGAGACGGTGAGGTCGCCACCGGAAACTCGGTAAGCCCCCACGAGTTGGCGATGCCGGCCACGCCGAAGGTTTCGCGGACCTGACGGCCTAGTTCGGCGGTAATGGGCGCACCGCCGGCCAGGCAACCCCGAAGGGAACCGAACAGCGGCTGGTCGCCGTGGGCGCGTTGGGCCTCGAGGTATGCGACAAAGAATGGTGTTGCCGTGCCAAGGAAAGTCGGGTTGTGCGCCGCGACGGCAAGCGGAGTCGTGGCCGGATCGAATGCCTCGAACAGCGCCAACCGCATGCCGGTCAGCAGTGCGGCGGCCAACATCGCGGCGCCGCCGATGTGCGCGATCGGAAAGACAATCGGATTCACGTCGTTGCTGGTGGCACCGACCATGCCCACCACCCCCGCCGCGCCGGCGATCACCGACGCGTCGGTATGACGGATCCCTTTGGGGGCCGCGGTGGTCCCCGACGAGTAGTAGATCCAGCGGGTGTCGCACGCGCGTGCTGGTGGTGCCGTCAGGGCATCGATGCCGGCGCGGGGCAGCCGAAGTTCACCCGCGACCGCGGGTGTCGCGAGGTCAACGGTGATGGCCTCGAAGCCCCTGGCCGAGGACAGCGCCCGGGCCAGTCCACCGTGGTCGAATCCACGCCACAATTCCGGTACCACAAGGAATTCGGTTGCCAACTGGCCGGTGATGAAGCCGACCTCGTGTTCTCGCAATATCGGGATGATCGGGTTTTGCACCGCACCGAGTCGAGCCAGCGCCGCCATGACAACCGCGGTCTCGAGCGTGGTGGGCAGCTGCCACGACACGACAGTTCCCGCGCCGATCCCACGTTCGGCGAAAGCAGCAGCCGTCGCGCACGCGGCGTCGTGAAGCTGGCGCGCGGTCAGGCTCCGGGCATACTCGTCGGCGAGAAGCCGCCGGTTGGGTTCGCGCTGCGCAGCGCCGGCGATCAACGTCCAGAAGGTGACGTCTCCCCCGATCTTCATCCGGCCGGCGGCTCGGCAGATGGTGCACGAAATCCGGAGTGCGCTATGGAGACAGACACCGCAGTGCCCACCGGGCCCCTGTGGTCGACGAGGACGGCTGAGCCGGTGGCCACACCCTCGTGGCTGGAGTGGGTGAGTGAGGCCAGGCCGATATGGGGTCCTTCGGGAAGCCGGCTCAGTGTCAGGGTGTAGTCGGCATTGATGAACTGCAACGCCTGCGTGCCCCAGTTGGCGATCGAGGCCGTGATGTCGCCCGCCATCGCCGCGCGGGTGAAGGCGCTGAGCGGCTCACCGTCGATCAACGGACGCGTCTCGTGCAACCACGTGAATTTCGGCCCAAACGTATGGGCCCAATCGGGATCGGGATTCTGGACCCCGGCGCCCCAGCCGTAGGTCCGCATAAAAAGCGACAATTGCGCACCGTCGTGCTCGATCGGTACGGGCGGCATCTGTACCGATTGTGACCACACGTGCCCGTCGGGCTGCGGGCCACGCCGCAGAAACAGCGCGCTCCCCCGCGCGACGGGGGCGCCACGCTGGATGAGAACGGCCTCGACGAGCCGCAATCGCCGTCGTTCGTGTTGCACGCGGGTGTGCACCTCGATCGGTTCCAGCGCGGTTGGTGCGGGAAGGTCGACGGTTAGCCGCGCAGGTTGCAGTTGCGGGTCGTCGACCGCGTGTTCGACGGCCCAGCCCAGCAGGCCGCCGACAACGTGGCCGCTGATCGACGGGCCCCATCCACCACGCGCGATTTGGGTTGGCACGTAGCGGCTTTCGTCGCGCAAGAAGTACGGCATCGACGCCGCCGAATCAACGTCGCCCGGCACGCGACTCGGCTCGATCACCGCATGACTTCCCGCGTGAACCGGACGTTCATAAGCTCCTCCTCAAGACAGCAACTGTATATGTTACAGTTCGTCTTCCAGTCTCATGAAATCTGGGCTTCGATTGCGTCAAACACTGACGCGCATAAAGACATTGCAGAAGCACCGGGTTATTGATCCCGCTGTCATCACACCTCGTACTTCGACGTCCAGGGCCAACCGGCCGCCGAGGTACGAATCACAGACGACATGGCGAACCGGTTAATCAATCACGATTCGAGCGACAAGTCCGAGCGTTCGGCTTGGCCGGCCGATTCGGGGGTGGCCGCCGGCTCGACGGAGCGGTGAAGCCTTCGGTGTCATCGAAGAAAGCCCAGTGCCCCTCGTCTTCGACCTCCATGCGCCAGCCCAGCTCGGAACTGCCCGCAATGGAGTCGATGAACCACGGGTATGCAGCCGCAGCGCTGTCGAATTTCTTGGTCGCGACAACGCGGCCATGTGGATCGATAACTCGAAACAGCGCCATGAGATGTGAGTATCCCTTCGGGCCGGCTTCCAATCGAGTGCGGGTACGCCGACGAGCGTTTGCTAAGCGAAAGCGTCGGCGCCACGGCGTCCCGCAGCGGCCAACCACCTCGCCGCGCGCCCGGATTCCTGCGAACGCATTCGCTGACGCGGCCGAGGAGCCGTCACGCGTTCGCTCGTGCCTGACGAACGGTCGACCGTGCTTCTGTACCGGCGTTGACCAGCCATTATCCATCATGTCCAGCGTGCGGGTTGTTCCGTCGGCAGTGCGAACTGTCGGTCAAGAATGTGCCAAGGTCGCAATCGCATGCTGGTGGGTCGAAGATGAACATCGACAACCGTGAAGGAGATCCGATCGTGCTCGACGCCGATCCCGGCACCAAGACGCGCATGGCAGCAAGGCCACGCCGGCGATGGATCCTTGGAGACGCCGACGGCGGCGCGAAATGGCGGCGCCTCGCACTTCAAGGTGGGGCTTTCTGCTTCGCCCTGGTTTTGTCCGGCGCACTGGCCGGTTGCAACACTGTTGTGTCCGGCACCCCCGTGGCATCGAAGCGCGGTGCGGCGTCCAGCGGTCCGATCTACCCTGCGCAACTACCCGACCTGCTGACGCCATCGCTGTCGCTGTCCGTGGCAGCCGGCATCCCGCTGTCCGAACAGGACATGCAGTCCGCGCTGTTCGCGGGAGCGGACCCAGCCGAATGCCAGGGTGTCGCGGGTTACGGGACCTATCCGTTGCTGCCGAAGAACTACACGGGCCGCGAGGCCCGTACACAGGCCGATAGCGTGAAGGACCAGCATCAGCTGTTGGAGGTATCGGCCACCTATCCGAGCACGTTCGACGCCGCGGGCTTTCTCGACTCGGTCCGCAAGGCCGTATCCGGCTGTCAGCGCCCAATCACCGCGTGGGGCGACGACCAGCGCAAAGTGACCGTAGACCCTTCGCCGTTGGCCCAGGGTTCGCCGGACGTTGCCCAATGGACGACGAAACTGGCCGGTCAACAATGGATTTGCGATTTTGCCGTCATCGCGAAGGCCAATGTGGTTTCGGAGATCGTCACCTGCTCGCCGGACCGCTCGATCGATATCCAGTCGTTGGTGACAAAGCGGCTCAAGAAGATTGAAGAGCTCCTCAATTCCACCGCGTGACGCCACGGATGCCGCGCTGAAGGCGAAGGTCCGCGACGCCCGTAGCCCGCGGCGCGATCTGCGACCGCGGCGTCACCAAGCGAACGCAAGAATTTCGCAAAGATCACGCAAGCGGTCTGCGGCACCCTAAGCCTTGCCCAGCCCTCGATGACGTCCTGCTAGCGGCACCACAATATTGTCAGCAAAAGAAACGAGCACAGCGTGGCAAATGTAACTGGCCCGGATGGCGTGCCGTGGTCGGTACGTCGCCGCCGGTGGTATGACATGTCCGACGTATTGCCGGGGTTTTGCGATGGCGGCGATGACATCTTCCTGTCGGTGCTGGCGTTCATATTGCTCATCGTCGGGATATGGCCCTTCTGGTTCGTTGCGCATTGGCTCGGATTGCCGTGGCGGATCGTGATCAAGCGCAACGGAAGCGAGGTGGACGAACAGCAGGTGCGCGGCTGGCGTAGGTCGCGGAGGCGCATCCTCCAGATCGCTGAGTCGGCGACCACCGGCACGCTACAGGAATCCCTGGGGTTGCCCCCCATTGGTCATCAAGGTGGCGGTAGGCACCGTGCCGGTGCGGCGGCACCGCGAGATCCGTTGGGGCGCACTCTTACTCCAGAGCATGTGCACAACATGGCTTTCGCTGTGGCGCCGTCCCGAAGCGAGCGGTTATAACGTAGACAAGACCTCATGACCATCAGACTTCCGGCCTTTACGCCCGCGCAAGAGAGCCTCTTTCTCACGCTCGGTGGGAGGGCGCTCGATAGCCGCCTGCCACGCCCGTTCCTCGGCGACACAATGGCCGACGAGATCATCACCACAGTCGGCTACAACCTCGCTAAGTTCCCCGCACTGAACACCACGCTTCTCGACCCTAAGTCGAGGATCTTCGATATCGCGGTACGGGCCAATAGAATCGACGAACTGGTGCGCGGGTTTGTGGTGCGCCATCCGGACGCGGTCGTGCTGGATCTGGGGGCCGGCCTGGACAGCAGGATGTTTCGCGTCGACCCGCCAGCGACCGTCGACTGGTACGACGTCGACTTTCCGAACGTCGTCGCCCTACGGCCGCAATTGCTGCCACAACCGGCCAACGCCCACAACATCGGCACGGATCTGGCCGATCCGAACTGGCTCGACAACGTCCCCACCGACCGGCCGGCCGTGGTCGCAGCCGACGGCCTCATCGCGTTTGTCACCCAGAACGACTTCATGTCCTTACTGAATCGACTCACCAACCACCTCCCCAGTGGGAGCTGGCATTCAACCTCTACACCACGTCCGCCATCTGGGCGCTCAGGCACCTTCCGGGCATGGCTGCCACGCGGGTGATCGTCCCCGCCCACCGCGACGACGACACCGCGGTCAGCGCCTGCTTGCGCTGCCTTCGCCACACGCCGTGGCCGTCGCGGTCCAGCACCCCGCAACCGATCCGCTCGGCCAGCTCGCCGCGATAGAGCGACCCGAGAAACTCCCCGATCGCGCTCAACGCCGACGCCTCGGCTTCGCTCACATGGACACGGGTGCGGATCCGCACCCCCGCCGGCGGTGCGGCCAGCACCGGATCAGCGATCCGGCGTAGCGGCTTACCCATGGCGCCCATCCTCGCCCACGGCACCGACAAGTCTTGGCCCAAGGTTGCGCTGCGCGCAGCCGACGGCCTTGATCGCCCGGTTACGAGCCTTGCGATCGCGCCCACCCAGTCAGGTTCACTCCACCAAGCCACTCACTAACGCACACTTTCGCTCACCATCACTCAGTATTTCGCCAGCAGCTGCCAACCCCGGATTCAACGATCCTCGCCAACCCGAACACTGGGTTGGCGGCCTGAAGCTGGTCGAGGAAATCTTCCTCACCCGAGCACCAGAGGTTGCCGAGCTCCCGCTGATCATGCGGGTGACCTCCCGACTGGCGGCACCAAGCGCGAGGTGTCCCGGCAAATCGGCACCACAATCCTCCGCTACCGCTTCTAAATCATGGTGAACCCGAGCGCGCAGGCAGACTAGGACGCTGCTCGCGGGCGACGAAAGTACCAGGGCTGAGTTCAGCTGCCACGGCTAACGTGAGTCGGGATCGCAAGCCTCAGAGACGATTTCGAAGGTGAATTCGTGTCGGCCGATTCGGATTCTGTCACCATCGGCGATGGGTGCGGTGCCGCGGATCCGTTGGTTTCCTACCTCGACGCCGTTGGCCGACCTCAGGTCGGTGATTACGAAGCTGGCGCCCGTATCGATGATGATGGCGTGGTGACGGCTGACATCGGCGTCGTCAAGGACGATGTCGTTATCGGGCAGGCGTCCGATCCGTGTCGCCGACCCCCGCACTGGGTGAGGCCGCCCCGACGCGTCACGCAGCCGCGTAAGTGGTGAGTCAGGGCTCACGGCGGTGCGCCGGCGGATTGCCAGCAGCGCGTCGACAGCGGTGGTCTTTGCCATGGTTTTCACATCCAAGGTCTCTTGGCGCAGGATCCGCTCGTGCAGACCACGCACGGCCGGGTCGGGATCGATCCCCAGGTCCTCGGCGAGGGTCGTCTTCAACCGCTGATACGCGTCGAGGGCATCGGATTGGCGGCCGGCGAGGTAATAGGCGGTAATGAGCTGGGCCCACAGTGGCTCGCGGTAGGGGTGTTCAGTGATCAGCGCTTCCAGATCGCCGATCACGGCAAATGGGCGCCCGCAGGCTATCTCAGATTCCGCCCGCGCGGCTTGTGTCACTAGCTGGTCCTCGACAAGCGCGGTGGCGAACGCTTCGACGAATTGAAAGTCGCGCAAATCCTCGAGTACAGGTCCGCGCCATTCGGCCAGAGCGGCCGAAAGGTGCCGACTGGCGTTTGCGAACCGGCCGGCCGCCGCCTCGTGCATCCCGGCGTTCCGCTCGACGACGAATCGGCCGATGTCGCAATCTTTGTCGGCGACATCGAGTCGATATCCCGGCGGCACGTTGACTAGTACGTCGCGTGATGTGGGTCTCGCCGTACCGAGCAGTCTGCGCAGACCGGACACGTACGTCTGCAGGCTGGCCCGCGCACCCGGCGGTGGCCGTTCCTCCCAGGCCGCATTCAGCAACGTATCGACACCAACCGGCCGGTTGCGGTTGATGACAAGCAACGCCAACACCGCCCGCTGCTTGGGAGTGCCCAGCGGCAGGGGCTTTCCGTCGATGCTGGCCTGTAGCGGTCCAAGGACACCGAACTCGAGACGCATTCCCGGCATCGCGGTTCATTATGACTGCCGGATGACTGCGGGCCGGCCACCACGCCGCCACCCGTGCAGCGATGTAACGCGACCTGCGGGCCTGCACCCAGGTCAGCGACGATGATTGTTCATGTCGCCCAAGTGCGGGCTTCGTGGAGGTTGACGTGGAAGGTACGCCGTTCGGCCGCTACCGGCTGCTGGGTCTGCTGGGCCGGGGCGGCATGGGTGAGGTTTGGCGTGCTTTCGACACTGCGACGGACCGGGTGGTGGCCGTCAAGTTGTTGCCCGTGCAGTTGGCCAACGATGAAGTGTTTCAGCGGCGCTTCCGCCAGGAGGCCAAGGCGGCGGCGGGCCTCAACGAGCCGCACGTGGTGCCGATCCACGATTACGGTGAGATCGAGGGACGTCTGTACGTCAATATGCGACTGATCGAGGGCATCGACCTACAAAGGCTCCTTTATGGCGGTCCGCTGGAACCGGTCCGCGCGGTGCGGATCATCGAGCAAATTGCGTCGGCGCTGCGCGCTGCGCACGAGATCGGGTTAGTGCACCGTGATGTGAAGCCTTCCAATATCTTGATCGCCGACGACGATTTCGCCTACCTGATCGACTTCGGTATCGCGCGCGCCGCCGGGCGAGCCGGATTGACGAGCACGGGAGCGGTGGTCGGCACCTGGTGGTACATGGCGCCGGAGCGTTTGAGCGGCGCGCCTGCCGACGCCCGCTCCGATGTGTATGCGCTGGCATGTGTGCTTTACGAATGTCTGACGGCGCAATCGCCGTATCCGGGAGACAGCCTGGAGGAACAGATCACGGGACACCTGACCGTCGATCCGCCGAAACCCTCCGCGATCAACCAGGCGATCCCTGCGTCGTTCGATGAGGTGATCGCCCGCGGCATGGCCAAAGACCCTGAGCAGCGCTACCAAACCGCGCGGGAATTGGCGACAGCGGCCGCCCGGGCGCTGAGCCAACCGCTCATCGGCGCGCCGCGGCGGGCAGCAACGACTCGCGTAAAGCGGCGACCCACCACAAAAGATGCGGTAGCCGACAACCACGCGAGCATCCACACCGATGCGCCTCATCCGATGCCCGCTCGGCCAAAAGCGAGCATCGCAACCGTGGTACGCCGACGCTGGAGATTGATCGGCATCGTCGGGGTTATCTCCGCCGCGGCGCTCGGCCTCGGCATCTGGGCGCTGAACCGCCCCGGACCAGTGCCCTCAACTCCGCACTCACCCGGCTTCGCGACCAGCGGCCTGAGCGCCGCCGACGTCGACCTGCTCAAGGTCATGCCGGCGTTCGGCTACAACCGCACCAACTGCACCCACCAGAGCCCTGCATTGGGCGCCGACGCGGTGCTCGCGTGCGCGAAAAACGCCACCGTTGGGGCGCCGGGCGGACGGTTTTTTCATTTTGCCAACGCCAACGTCCTGACGACCGCGTACAAGTCCATCACGTCGACTTTTCACGCGACCAACTGTCCGGCCGACCCTCCCGGCCCGGACGGCCCGTGGAGCGTCAATCACGTGGAGCTGGGCCGGCAAGCGTGCTATGCGGACGTCACGCTGCAGCCCGCCGCGCAGGCAACGGTCATCGCGAACTACAACCCGGCGGTCATGGAGATCTTCGAGTGGACAGACCCGGGCGGCCTTGATGCACTTGCGTATTGGTGGCGACAAGGCAACGCGATGGTGCAGGCAGCACCGGGCGTCGACCCCGATTTCTTCACCGCGGATGACCTCGACCTGCTCAAGACGCTTGGTGCCACCGCGTACAGCAGCGCCAACTGCCGCCACCTCGACCCGCCATCTCCGGCCAAGGCGGTGCTGACCTGCGCGCACAACCTGCCGGCGGGAGCACCCGTCGCCTCTTTCCTCGCCTACCCCAACCGGGACGCCGCGCTGTCGTGGTATTCCAGCGCGGTGAAGGTACTTGGTCCGCACCGGTGCGGGGGGTTGCCCGGCGGCCCCGACGATCCGTGGCTTCACCAAGCAAAGCCGGTCGGCCAATACACCTGCTTTGCCGATCCGGCCAACAACAACCTGCCCGCCTTGATGACCATTAAGGTCGACAGCTTCATCGGCGTGCAGTTCACGGCCGATCCCGCCGATACTTCGTATCAGCTGCCCAAAAGTGAACCCGCATTGACGGAGTGGTTTACCCAGCAATTCTTCTTTTGACCGGCTGCGGCGGAACGCTTGGGTCTACGGGCCACCGAAGAAGCCGATGTTGTAGAGGTCACTGAAGTTGCCTGGGCGGGGTTGGTCGCCGGGGCACGGACCGATGCCGCCCGCGCCCTTCCAGGCCTCACGCCTGCGTTGGATCCGTTGGCTCGCAATGCGATTCAGTCGTGTCATGACCACGACCATCACGATGAGGATCACCGAGAAGACGCCGATAATGATGATGGCCTGCCCTGCGCTCATGTCAGGCACCACACTCGGAGTCGTGGGTTTTGAGCTCGGCCATGGTGCAGTAGATGACGGCCCGTGCGTCGGGGTTGATCTTGTGCATGTGCAGTACTTGATTGCCGGCTGAGTCGGGCTGAATGGTGGCGGTGTATTGGTCGCCGGCCTTACCCATTCCGGGTCCGCTGCGTCCGAGCAGCGACGCCAACGTAACTGTGATGCCGTCGGCGGAGGTCTGCTTCCATGTCACGCGCCATTGATCGGTGTTGAGCGCCCCGTCTCCCAGCGTCCACGTTCCGGTGCCGTCGTTGGACAGTTGCAAGCTGCTGTCATGGGCAACCCACTGGTCGAGGAACGTCACCGGGTCGGCGTGGGCCACTGCGGAACAGCCCAACAGAAAGTTCCCGCTCACCAGCACGGCAGCGACCGGCCGCCGCATTGCGGAGGCCCACCACTGTGGCGATTTGTGATTTCGGGCTTTCGCCTTGACGCCGCCGCCGGTGTGCGTTGGCAGCACCGGATTCAAGGTGCCGGTCATCGGAGATTCCTTTTCTCGAGCCGCCGCGGCGGCGAACTTGTGTGTCGAGAAAAAGGTCGCTAACGAGGCTCAAAGGATCCTCAATATGCGCAACGGCCGCTGCTCAGCAGATGTCGCCGGGCTGGCCGCCTCTGACCCGCCCGCGTCGAGGCTGCGGCGGTTGCGGGGGTTGCACCCATTCAGCTCCGCTGGCTTCGAACAACGGGCCGATCTCGTCGATGTGCATGTCGGCCAGATCCCACACATCGGGTACCAACTCGCGGTCGACGATGAAGCCGAAGTCGAGCCGGTCGAGGTAACTGACCACCGTGATGTTGAGTCCCTGCCCGTCGGTGACGATCGACACCGGAAACTGGTGGCACAGTTGGGCGCCCGCCAAATACAGGGGCTGGCGCGGCCCGGGCACATTGGAGATCACCAGATTGAACGGCTGAGCGACGCGGTCGGCCAATCGCAGCCGCGACGCGAGTCGCACCGCCGAGGTCGCGAGCACCGGAATGGAGAACTGGGTGAGGTCGACGAACTCGTCGGCCGGAACCAGGTCGAGCGTGCGCTTGGCGTTCTGCATCGCCGCGCTGCATCGGGCAATACGTTCAAGCGGATCGGCACAATCGGTGGGCAACTCGGCGACCAGAGCAGAGACGCGGTTGGTCCAGGGGTCGTCCTCCGCACCGGTACGGTCGACACCAGCCACTGCCCTCGGTGCGCCGCCGAGCGGTCGTAGGTTCCGATTACCACTCCGTAATCAGGTAACACGTTGCTTCCTTGGGTGTAACGACTTGTGGGCCTTCAGTTGTGAGCCTTTATGCGCGCGGTGACCGTGGCGTCAGCATAATCAAACCTTCCAGTAGCGGAGTGGACATGTCCGCTCGCATGCCTGATGCCCAGCTTGGCGACGGTGCTAGCGTGCGCCAATGGATGAGGCGCCACCGGCTTGGCCCAAACGCAAGCTCACGATTTTTGCCCTCATTTTTGTCGCGACCGCCGTGATCGTCGCGATTACCGTGGTCGCCCTTGGTGCCCGGTACAGAAGTCAGCTGAGGCCGAATCGGGAACACGAGTTCGCGCTGCCGTTCACCGGCCTGCACGATCCCCGCGGTGTGGCGGTGGATGCCGCCGGCAACGTGTACGTCGCCGACGCGGGCAACAATCAGGTGCTGAAGCTGGCGGCCGGATCGAGCACCCAAACCGTGCTGCCATTCACCGGCCTGCAGCTTTCCACCGGAATCGTGAACTATTCCATCGCCGGTGTGGCGGTGGATGCGGCCGGCGACGTGTACGTCGCCGACTCCGGAAACAATCGGGTGGTGAAGCTGGCGGCCGGGTCGAGCACCCAAACCGTGCTGCCGTTCACCGGCCTCGTCGATCCCTCGGGTGTGGCGGTGGACACCGCCGGCAACGTGTACGTCTCCGACCCGGGCGACGATTCAGGGGAACACGATCGGGTGGTGAAGTTGGCTGCCGGGTCGAGCACCCAAACCGTGCTGCCGTCGACCGGCGGCGCCACTCCCGACGCCGTGGCGGTGGACACCGCCGGCGCCGTCTCCACCGGCGTCTTCAAAGGCGGCGGACGCGCGACCGCTGATTACTTGCTGAGGCTGGCGGCGGGGTCCGACACCTGGACCACGCTGGGGTCTGCCGGCGCGGAGCGGTACGCGGCGGTGGACACCTCCGGCAACGTGTACGTAGTCACCAGAGGCGACGATGCAGGCGTGATGAGGTTAGCGCCTGGGTCGAGCAGCTGGACCAGGCTGCCCGGGGACTACGACTTCAGAGCAGCCGGGGGTTTGGCGGTGGACGCCAACGGAAACGCGTACGTCAGCGACAACCTCGCACCGGGGCGGGGCGCTCACAGTGCGGGTCTGGTGGTGAAGCTAGCCGCGAGTTGACTGCGTCGCAGCGGCCGGCATCACGACTCTGTTTCCGGGTCCGCGTCGCCGCCGGATGCTCGCGGAAAACGCCTGCGGCGCAACACCAGGACGATAACCAATACCAGCACGGCCGCCACCGGTAGCCACGGTAGGAGGAATCCCACCGTCACCATGACGACATGGCCGGCGGAGATCAACGACCGCCACCCGTGTTCGAGCGCACCGAGGAAACCACCGTGCGTCACCGTCGGCACGGCCGAGAGGTTGACGTTGATCGTCGCGTAGGAAATCTCGTCGCCAAGTGCGGCGCGCTGCGCCCTGAGCGAGTCCAGCTCGGCCTGTCGTTGGGTCAGCGTCGACTCCGCGGCGAGCAGGTCGGCGGTGTTGGTCGCCCGTCGCATCAGGTCGAGCAGCCGATTGACCGACGTCTGCAACGCCTCGATGCGGGCATCGAAGTCGACGCGCTGCGAAGTGACGTCGGTGTGGCCGATCGACATCGACTCGATGGTCCCGAGTTTTTTGGCGTCGGCCAGGACCCCGTCGAGCTTGTCCGAAGGAATGCGCAGCACAAGGTTGACCGCGGCCGACCCGGACTGGTCAGGGGCCCCAGATCGCTCCGATCGCGAGTCCACTCGCCCGCCGGCATCGGTGACCGCGGAGACGAGCCGGTCGGCCGCCTCGGCGGGCTGGGCGACGACCATATACACCGATCCGTTGGTGACGATGTCGCGTTTGAACGTGCCGTCCACCGGGGCCAGTGGCGGTGGTGGTGCCGGCACCGTGTTCGCAGGGGCCTGCGGCGGTGTTTTTCCACTCTCGGCCGTCGTCTCGGGAACGATGCCTCCCGCATCTTGGTTCGGGGCCGGCGCAGTCACTGAGCTATCGCGCGTCGAGGCGAATAAGCCGCCCCGGCGCAGCGACCAGGCCCAGCCGGAGCCGAGTAGCAACAGGCTGACCATCGCCACCACCAGCACGGTGCGCAGCTTGACCATTCGTGCTCCAGAGTCGCCACCCTCCCGGGGCTTTCGGGCGGACGCACTCGGTGACACCTTGGCGGGCGGTGCGGGAGCCGGCGCCGTGGGCTTGACCAAGTGAGTTTCTGCCGCTCCTTGGGACTGCGCCGCAGCCGGACTGGAGGTGACCAGCGTGAGGTCCCATCCGGCCGGTGCCTCGACCGGTTGCATCACGCGGTGTTGCAGCGCGCCCTCGGCAACTACCCGACTGTCCCGACTGCCAAGGGCGACGTATGCGGTGAATCTGCACAACACACCGAACCGCATCGACGTGTCGACGATCCGCTTCGCCAAGTCCTCCGTGGAACCGCTGCCCTGCCCATCCGATGCCGAGGCGTAGCGGTCCTCGAGGTCGCGCAAGTGAGCCCGCGCCCACTGAGCGGTCATGGCCGGGGCCGCACGGCGCTGTCCGGCGACGGTGGCCGACCAGTCCCCGCCCTCGCGTGTAGTGCCGTACAGGGTGAGCGAGCCGGCCGCGCGTCCCCGATACCGTCCGGTCACCACCAGCGGTGCGCCGGGAAATAGGTCGAGTAGCCGAGCCGGGCTCGCGGTGTCCTCGATGGTCGCTAACCCCTCGGCGCGCAGTGCCAGCGAGTGTGCGAGCGGCGCGCCGATGCGACCGTGAATGGCGTGCATTGCCTCGTCGAGGCGGTCCTCGCTTTCCACCAGCTCGCAGCGCCCCCCGCCGACACTGGCGAAGCGGCCCAGGAATCCGGCGTTGACGGCCTGGTCAAAACCGATGGTGTGCACCCGTACCCCGTGCAGGTCGCCGGCCAGCTCACGCAACAGCTGGTCTTCGTTGCCGACCTGCCCGTCCGTGATGACGGTGACGATGGCGTCGCGAACGTCCTGGCCGTCACTGTCGTCACCGCCCCGCGCCCCCCGCAACAGGGCGAAAGCCTGCCGCAGCGCCGCGAGCAGCTCGGTGCCGCCCCGCGCTTCGACGCGGGCGAGGTGCTCGACCGCGCGATACCGCTGCCGGTCGCTGGCCTCGGCCAACCCGTCGGGCAGACCGGCCGGGCGGTCGATCCGGTCGTCGAAGGTCAGCACCGCGAACCGGTCAGCGGGGGTCAGGGTGTCCACGATGCGCGCCGCTGCGCGGCGCGCGGCGACCATCTTCCACCCGGCCATGCTGCTGGAGCGGTCCAGCACCAGCACGACGTCCCGAGGCCGCGGCGGCGCACTTGACACCGGCGGCAGCACGGTGAGCTGGTAAGTCCCCTCGTCGCCCTCCGGATCGGGAACCAGCACCAGCGAGTTGGTGAGGTCTTCGGCGCCGTAGCGCAGCCGCAGAACGAGATCCCGGTCGGCCCGCTCGCCGGGTTGAACGCGGATCCGGCCGTCGTCGGTGGACACCGCGTGCAGGCTGGACCGCACCTCCGCCAGCGTGAGGCCGGCGGGGTCGATGCCGACGTCGATGCTGACCGGAACCGGGCGGGGAAAACCGGGCAACAGCACGGGCGGGGTGATGCGCGACGCGTCGGGGACCGCGTCCGTGTCGTCGGCGTAGCCGTCGCCGACCGCGAGATCCGGGATAGGGTCGCCCGGGATGTAGCGCGGCGCGACCACAAGCGGGAATCGGAACGTCGCCTCGCCATCCTCGTAGGTCAGGGGGTTGACCAGCGTGAGCGCCACGCTGACACGCTGACCAGGCAGGATATTGCCAACCCGGATGGCGAAAACGTCCGGCCGATCCTCCTCGGCGATGCAGGCTCGCCGGCCCGAGGTGATTGCCTCGTCGTAAGCCTGGCGGGCAGCCTCCCGCTCCCGTAGCTGCGCGTCAACGACGCGCTCGCCGGCGGTCAACTGCATGCGTGTGACGGCCGCGCGATCTGGCAGCGGGAACACGTAGCTGGCTTCCAGAGGTACTTCGAAGGCGTTGACAAAGTCCTGCGTGAGCTCGACCCGGCTGGTCAGTCCGGTGATCTCCGCCCGCACGTCGATGCGATCGAGCGGCAGATTGCCCCGCTCGGTGCGCAGCGCACCCAGCCCCGCCTCCTCGTCCGCGGCGGCCACGCAACTCGTCTCCGCGTCGGTCATCGGCGTGATGCGGACGGTCATGATGGACTCCGTTCATCGAGGGATAGCAGGCCTGACAGCAAGCCCCGTTCGGCTAGCAATTCGAGCAGCGGCCCAGCGGCCGCACGGATCGCGTGGATGTCGTCTTCGTCGGGTCGGCCGCTACGATCGCCGGGCAGCAGGAGCAATGCGCCACCGGGCAGACTCACGGCGGCCAGAGCCGTCGCGGTGTCAGCGCCCCCGCCGGTATCCGAGGCCGCCGGTTCGGCGGCAGCGGGCCGATCGGCCCAGAAGCGGCTCCGGCGGCCGGGGCTGGCCGCCACCGGCGGCTCCTGCGGCCGCGCCGCATCCGCCGCGGTCAGTTCGTCGGAAACGGCGGCGACCCGGCGCAAGGTTTCGTCTGTCGCTCCGGCTAATTCGGCCTGGATTTCGGCGAGCGAGCGGCCCTCGGCCTGGCGCCGTTTGACGGCGACGACCTGCAGCAGGTGCCGGGTGCCGTACAGCGCTGTGCGCCCTTGCATGACTGGCCGGTCAATGAGTCCGGTCGTCGTGTACCACCGCACAACTCGCCGATCGGGCAGCTCCCGGACTCGCCCGTTGGGCGCTCCCGGGTACGCGGGATCGGCCAGCCCGACGGCGACCCGTCGCACCAACTCGTCCAGCGTCCAAGCCGCCTGTTCGGCCACCCGTCAATGCTGACACTGTTATCGTGACACTGTCAATGTTTGCCGTGACGGCCTTCCACGGGCCGGATAGCGCCGGACCCATTCGCGGTTTCGCCGCCTGCGATCCATGCGACGCTCAGCAGGTGGAGGGTGCGCGATGCACTGGTCAGCGGCGGGCTCTCCCACATCCTCTTGGTGCTGACCTGCGCAGCCGGCACTCCCCCATGGCCAGGGTGGTCGTTCTGAACCGACACAGCCGACCGGCGCCACGCCAGAGATCGATAACCAAGATGTCCCTGATCCTGAGTCACCGTTGCACCGATTGTCGACTGCCCCTCTGCTCGGCCAGTTCGCAACAACGAAGCTGACTCGCACCACCCGATGCCGCAGCAAACAGGACAAACGTCGTGGCCGAAGGCAGACGGAGTTTGATATCTGACATACGGGCAACGCCTTTCGCGCTGTACAGGGACAAAAGTCTAAGACACGCGCAGCCACCGCGCGCACCACGGATCCCCACCCCCGACAACCCCGCTGCATGCCAGATCGCCAGCTGGCCAACCAGTCTCCGAGCTCCGCGCCGGCGGTACGCGGCACAACAACTTCGGGTCGCATCCACCAAGCTCTACGCCGACGCTGCTCGGCAATCGCGTCGATCACCCTGGATAGCCGGGCCGGGTGCGCGCAGGGTGTTTGGTGGCTCTAGAAGGGGATCACGTCCTGTCGAACTTCCCAGCCAGAGAAGCCAAAGAAGCTGCGCCTTTCGGTTGGTGTGCGCCCGGCGCGGACGCAAGCTTGGTAAAACAGAGCAGCCAGATCTCTTGGCCCGACAAAATAGCCGTCGGCATCCCACCAGCGGTTGAAGAACAAGACCACGCGGTCGTCATCGACTCGTGGGAATAGGACACTGACGAGCCACGTCCACATGCTTGGCCGTGTGTCGCGATACAGCACCAGCATGCTCGGGTAGGTCATTGTCCCACTTTGGCTGTTGTGCATCCGGATGCAGCGATACCGGCGCAGGTCGAAGGGAATTGTGACGTCACGGCGTATCAGGGTGATAGCGCCATTTTGGTCGACATAGCAGCTATTGACCGCACCTTTCGGGCGCATATAGCCCAAGACGGCCAATGCCACCGCGGCCGGAGTCGCCGTCATTGCTATCGGCAACGGCATCTGGACCATGACGAGCGCCAACAACACGCCCCAAGACACCACCCCCAACCACGCGGCAACCATCGGTTTGTAGTGCAAGAGGCCTACGACATCGGTGTACATGTGGCCCGGTCCCGTTGGCCCCCTACGGAAAACAGTTGGCCGGCCGGGTGGTGCTGGCCGGCCGGGCGGTGCAGGTCTGGCTCGGTATCGATTTCTGACACTGGGATGCAGACTTATGAGCACGCCGACGCCGAAGAAGACCCCCAGTATTAGCGCGCTCGGCAACCAGGCTGGCATGTTCGACGTCATGGCCGTGATTCTCGGTCGGGCCGTCCGCCCGACGCAACGCTCGCGTGGTCCGTGAGCGCCAGCACAACTCCATCGGGACACCGAGGTTTGCAAATTTGCGGTTAGCCGCTTCGCCGTCTCGAAATGCACGCCGTCGTGCGATTAATTACATGCATGGCATTCTCGCGCGAATTGACTTCACAAATTCGTCCCGAAACGAAGGGCGGCCACCTGTCAACGATCCTTGAAAGTTCCCGGCGGCTTGACGATGCGGGTGGTGGACCCAAAGAGGTTGTTGTGGAACTTGTTTCGCTGGATGCGCTCGTGTGCGCCGCGCGGCGAAAATATCAAAACCATCACGTAAGTCATCGTTTGGAAAAGACGCGGTTACAGCTCGGCTCGTGATCTGTATCGGTTGTGCAACTAATTGAGTCGCTCGTCTAGGAAAGTTTTCGCGACCGCGATACAGTTCCGGCGCACCCTTTGATTGTGGGCAACCCCCTCTAAACCCGAATACAAGGGAGTTTTGGCTTGAAGATCTCTGATCTGTTTGGCATGACCCTGGCTGCCAGTGCTGGGTTGTGCGTGGCCGCTTTGGCGTTCAGCCCGGCCGCGGCAGCCGCCCCGCTGCCAACGGGCGGGCCCACGTGCCCGATGTCGGGACTCGTGGCGCCGGTAGCCGCGGCGCCACCAGCACCGGTGGTCCTGCCTGGTCCGCTTGGCGTGCCGGGTGCTCCGGTGCCTGCGGGTTTCCCGGGCGGCGCTCCGGTGCCTGCGGGTTTCCCGGGCGGCGCTCCGGTGCCCGCGGGTTTCCCGGGCGGCGCTCCGGTGGCCGCGGGTGCGCCAGCTGATGCTGCTGCTGCGCCGGTTGGCGCGCCTATAGTGCCGCAAGCGGGCACGGGTAAGGGCGTGCCAACTAATCCGGGACCGGCGCTTGCCGCTGATCCGGTGGTTCTGCCCGGTCCGGTGCCTGCGCCGCAGGTGCCGCTGACTGGAACGTTGGCTTCGATCACCGCGCCTCTTGTCGCCGGCTGCAACCCCTGAGCAGGGACCAAGCCGTATCGGCCGGTTCAGCCGGCTCGGAAGTCGCTGACCATGTGCGCCGGGTCAGGAACAGCCGATTTTCCTTCCAGCGGAACTCCTTCCTGCACGATTATCGGGTCACCGATGTTGACATTGTCGTAGTACCACTCTGCGTCGGCGGGACTGAGGCTGATGCAGCCGTGGCTGACATTCTCAGCCCCCATTGATGGGACCGCCCACGGAGCTGAATGCACGTAGAGGCCATGGGTGCTGAACCGGACGGCGTCATCCACCGTCAGCCGGTACCCCTCGGGATCGTCGACGGGAATGCCGACGGTGCTCGAATCCATAATCACCGAGGGGTCTTTGGACATGACGGCGTAGGAACCGACGGGCGTCGGGTAACTGGGCCTACCCATCGATGCCGGCAGCACGCCTTCTTCTCCCCAGTGGGGTCGGTGGTGCGGTGCCGGTAGCGGAGGCCGCGCTTCCGCCGGGACTCCGTCGACGGTCACGGTGAACGTGTGCTTTGAGATATCGGCAACCCCGAGGAAGACCGCGCCTGTTTTGAAGTCCGTCGGTCGGCCGCCCACCGAAAGTGCCACCGTGCTGTGCGCCGGCCAGAATCGGTCGGGAACCCACTGCACAACGTAGTTGTCGAGCCACTCAAACTTGCCGGTCATCGTTGGCGTCGATTTCACTTCGATCGCGTGCTCGGCCGCGTGCCGGTCGGCGACGGGCCTGCTGAACGTCACCACCACGGGGTGCGCGACACCCACTACCGCGCCCCGCGTGGGTAGCACCGATGCGATGGTGAAGTCGCCGTGCGACAGGCTGGTCGCCGACAGACGCACGCCAGCCGGCCCCGCGACCACTGCCAAGGCGATTCCGATCACCACAAGTACAGACCGAACTCCAGCCCGCATCGCTTCCTTCACCCTCTGAATTACGTCGTTGTCGTTTGACGATGTTAGGGGTGCGCTGACGTGCGGGCGTGCAAGCACGCGCTGGCAGGTTGATCAAGTCTTTGACAAGTTTCGATAACGGCCGGCGAATCCGGCGAACGCTCTCCCCATAGCGCCACGAGCTGAATTGCGTACCGGGTTCAGCGGGTAAAACCGTTGCGCTCCTTATGATTTCCGCTGCACATCGCCTCCGGGCCCAACGGGGCTCGTCCGCAGTTCTACGGAATCTTCGAGGCGGCCGCGGATGCGATTGGATCAGCGAGCGTCGCCTGGTCGATCCGTCGTTCGGCGTCCAGCTTCGACATCTCGCTCGTGGAAGGCGCGGCTAGGGCGGAGGCCATACTGGCTTCATCGTCCCGGCTCTCGGATGCTTGCGGCGTCGATCGTTCCAAAAACCGGAGCAGCTCGACCGGGAAGGGAAGCACCAGGGTGGAGTTCTTCTCCGCGGCGACCTCGACCACGGTTTCCAAGAGCCGCAACTGAAGCGCAGCCGGGTGCACGGTCATCGTCTGGGCCGCTTGGGCCAATTTCGCAGACGCTTGCAATTCACCGTCAGCGGTGATCACCCGGGCCCGCCGCTCTCGCTCCGCCTCGGCTTGGCGCGCGATCGACCGCTTCATCGAATCCGGCAGCACTACATCCTTGATTTCGACGCGGTCGATGTGGACGCCCCATCCCGCGGCAGGGCTGTCGATCATCAACTCCAGGCCCTGGTTGAGGCCCTCGCGGTTGCAAAGCAGGTCGTCCAGATCGCTTTTGCCAATGATCGAACGCAGCGATGTCTGCGCGACCTGGCCAATAGCGGCTATGTAGTCCTGTACGCCGACAACCACACGCACCGGATCCGCCACATTGAAATAGATGACAGCATCCACACGCACGGTCACGTTGTCGCGGGTGATGCCATCCTGGGCGGGCACCGGCATCGTGATGATCTGCATATTCACCTTTTCGAGGCGGTCGGCGATGGGAATCAGCCGCGTCAGCCCCGGACCACGGACACCGGTTTGCACACGTCCGAAACGAAAGACGACGCCTCGTTCAAATTGCTGGACGACCCGAAGACTGGCGCCCAGCCAGAGCACACCAAGGCCGAGCGCTGCGGCCAGTGCGTAAAGGATGATGATCATGATGTCCTCCACTTCCGCCGGGGCAAGACCTAATCGGTACGTTTTGGCGAGTGCGGCGGCTTACGGCCTATGAAATGTCGATTACCCCTCCAGTATGGACCCATATGCGCCCGATGCCGTTTCCGGCAACGGGCACGGACCCGCGGGCCACGCCGCGATGGGACGACCAGTGGCTGAACGCCCTACGATGCCGTGACCGCGCTGTTGAGCCCCCCGTCGGGGCGCGGTCACTTGCCCAGTACCGAGGCGTAGTAGACGGTGTCGGCCATGGAGACCGAGTCGTGAGTCTGCGGGACCGCCTCGAGGTTGTTGTCGGCCAACAACTGGCTCATTGGCGTACCGACGGACCGCCACCCCAGGCCCTCCAGATAGGTGGCGACGTCATTGCGCTCACCCTCGAAGCCGAGCTCTTCCCAATCCAAGTCAAGGCCATGCTCACGCCATTTGGCGGTGGACCTGCGCATCATCTCTCGCGCTTGTTCGGTGTCTCGCTGCGGCCTGTCCGGGATGGCTTCGACCGCCAGCCGGCTGCCTTCGGCGCTCAGCGCGGTGATGTTGTCCATCAATCGGTCCTGTGCTTCCGGCGGCAGATAACCCAACAGCCCCTCGGCGATCCAGGCCGTCGGCCGATTCGTATCCAAGCCGGCCGCCCGTAATGCCGTGGGCCAGTCCTGCCGCAGATCGATTGCGACCGTCCGCAGTTCGGCCCTGGGAGCGGCGCCCAGACCTTCCAGGGTGGTGGTTTTGAACGCGATCACCGGCGGCTGGTCGATCTCGAAAACCGTCATGTCGGCCGGCCATGCCAGGCGGTATGCGCGGGCATCCAGACCGGAGGCCAGGATCACGGCCTGACGGATTCCGGCCTGTGTCGCATCCTGAAAGAAGGAGTCGAAAAAGCGGGTTCGGGCGGCCATGGCAGCGGGCATGTGCTCGAGCTTCCAGCTGGACTCGTCGTCATCGACGTCAGCAGCGAGTAGGTCGCCGGACGTCCATCGCGTGAAGAAGTCCACACCGACGGCACGAACCAGTGGCTCGGCAAATTGGTCGTTGATCACGGGGTTGTCTGCCTTGGTCGCGATCGCGCGGGCGGCAGCCACCATGGTCGCCGTGACGCCCACGCTGGTCGCCAAGTCCCAGGTGTCGTTGTCTGTGCGGGGCACGCTTGTTCTCCAAAGTCATGGTCGAGAGATGTTTAGTCAGTTTAACACTTAGGCAGTTTAATAACTGCTGGCTGCGGCGCAGTTGTGATGTGCTTCACATGGTCGGCGTCGGGGTATCGCAGCTGCCAAAGCGAGGCCGCAAACAGGGTCGTTCCGCGCTCAAGGGTCTGAGGCATTTCTCACTGAGGTGCTCGCCGCCTGCGAGATCAATGCCGACGCGCGGCTGGTCGCGGCCGTCTCGTTCGACTGCGACGACATCGAAGCCGCCTTCGCCGAACTCGATGCCCGCTACCTCGCCGGCGAAGCGGCCGCCCACGCGCACACATGGTCGGTGATTGCAGGGACGTACGCCGGGTTCAATCGGCACGAATTTCCAGCTATGACACCGGATTCGGTAAGCATCGATCATCGACGGCTCGTAACGAACGAGGCGATTGATCTGGCCTCAGCTACTCGTAGCGTGTGGGACGTCGCGCCAGACCTCAGCGTCCACGTCGAAGCTGTGCATCGGCTTAGTGAACTCGGAGCCGTGGTCACCCACGTGGGGTATGGGACCTCGCCGGACGGCTTCGACGCTGAGTGGCGGATGACGCTGATCTACATGGTCGAAGGTGACCTGCTCAGCCGCTGCGAGATCTTCGACGAGGCAGACCTCGACGCCGCGACGCCGCGCTCGCGAGGTTCGACGAGCTCAGCGCGCCAACCCGATAAGGTGACACCATGTCCGACCGAGTGCGGTGATTGAGACGGCGCCACAACTCCAACCGCTGTATCTGCTGGCGGACAGTCAGCTGCTGTTCTGGAAGCGACAGGACCGACTGCTCCTCGAGACGGCCCTCGACGGATTGGCTCGGGACACACCACCTAGCGCGGCCTATGTCGGCGCCTCCAACGGCGATCGTCCGGAGTTCTACGAGATCTTCGAGGCGGCCATGGATGCGATTGGAATCACCGAGCGTCGCATGGTCGATTCGTCGTTCGACCCAGACGACCGCGCCTTCCTGGAGCATGCCCGGTTGATCGTCCTCGCGGGCGGCGATGTACGTCTCGGCTGGAACACATTTGAGAAGACCGGCATGAAGGATGTGATCCTGGGTCGGTACCTCAAAGGTGCGGCCCTGGTGGGCATTTCAGCCGGCGCGGTCCAGCTCGGACGCTATGGAATCGTCGAGACACCGGACTCCCCCGACACCGAGCTGCTCGATGTGTTCAACCTCGTGCCCGTGGTCGTCGACACGCACGACGACCGAGCCGAGTGGGCTCGGCTGTCGCGCGCAATTCATTCTCTGCAGGGAGCGGCCACCGGAATCGGAATCCCCTCCGGTGGCGGAGTCATCGTGCACACGGATAACACCATCGAACCGCTGCGGCGTCCCGCATACGAATTCCGTTTCGACGGCACCCGCGTCACGCACTCACTGTTGTACGCCGAAGAGGGCTACTGACTGGTCTGCCGGCCGGTAATCGAGTCGTCCTGCCGGCCAGTGTCTGAGCGCGCGGCGGTAACGAGCGGTCGGATTTCCTCAATCACCCACTGCGCGTGGTCCATGTACGCGTCCGGCCCGTCAAGCCGCGGCGCGGGCACCGAGCTGTAGGTGACGCCGAGTTCGGCGAATCGGCATAGCTGGTCGATGATCTCTTGTTTACCCATCCCGGGGCGGAAGTTGGAGTCGTCGGCGCGGACGTGGCCCTCGGCGACTCTGCCCATGCCGAGCGGATACATGACCTCGAACGGCCTGCCGTCGTACGTTGGCTGCGACTTGATGAAGTCGATCTTGGCCGGAACGTCTTCGATCTTCGACAAGAATGGCCACCAACCGGATGCGAACCGCGCCGCCCGCTTCAGCGCTGCGTCCGCATCACCGGCGATCCAGATTGGCAGATGCGGGCGCTGCACCGGCTTGGGCGCGAACGCGATTGCGTCGAATGACACGTAATTGCCGGTGAAACGCGGCGAATCGCTTGTCCACAGTTCGATCATCGCCGCCAGGTACTCGTCGGCGATGCGGCCCCGCTCGTGAAACGGCACTCCGAGAGCGTCGAATTCCTCTGCGTCCCAACCCACCCCGAACGTCGCGGTGATGCGTCCCCCGCTCATCCAGTCGGCCGTCGACAACGCCTTGGCCAGCACAATCGGCGATTGCAACGGCAAGATCGTCACGCTCGAGTTGACCCGGATCCGCTGAGTCGCCCCAGCGATGAAGGCCTGCGCGACCGTGGAATGCAGATAATGCGGGCCCGACAGTTCCAGATGCGAATGCGGGACGACGAAATGCTCGGGCACGCAGACCATGTCGTAGCCCAGCTCGTCGGCTCGCTGGACCATCGCCGCTTGGCCCGGTCCCGTAACGCCGAACTCCCAATCCGCAGTGATCGCGGGCAACTCAACCACGTGTGGCAGCGCGAACGCCAACTTCATCCCGTCATGATGTCCGGTCAACAGTTGCCTCCACCCGTCGGGGGCCGCACGCCGGACGCCGATCAAACCACCCAGTCCGATGGTGGCGACCCGCTTCGCCCGGTTCCGCCGCGCTCGCGATCGCCACCACCTAGCGATCCTGCGTCGCTAATTTGTGTGCAGCGTTCGTTTGCCTCGCCGAACGTGGGCCATATGGACGAAAATCCGTCGGAACGCGTGCATATCCCCCACGTTCGACGAGCCGTGAACGGCGTCGAACTGCGCACCCAGACTGGTGTGACATTTATGACTCACGACACTAGACCGATGGTGGCGACCCGCTTCGCCCCGCTCCGCCGCGCTCGCGATCGCCACCGGTCCGATGGTGGCGACCCGCTTCGCCCGGCTCCGCCGCGCTCGCGATCGCCACCTAGTCGCGATATTGAGCCACCCTGCTGGCGCATTCGTCGAGCAGTCGCAGCGACTCGTCCCGCGGTTGGGTCGGCAGGAACAGCGCCAGCTGGCCAAAACCCAAGTCTTCGGCGGCGCGCCAGTAGTCGAGCTTGTTGGGCGGCGTGCCGAACATCGCCAGCGGAACGTCGTGGCCGGCGGCGCTGCGCATCTGGTCTATGCGGTGGGTGAGCTGCTTGACCGGGAGCGGGTTGGATATCCAGCCAGCTTCGTGGCGGACCACACGCTTCACCGTGGCATCGGAGTCGCCGCCGATGAAGATGGGTGGATGAGGTTGCCGCACCGGCTTGGGCCGGCTGTACGACGGGGCGAAGTCCACGTACTTGCCGTGATACTCGGCGGGTTCGTCGGTCCAGAGCACCTTGATGGCCTCGATGCGCTCGTCCAGCAGTGCACCGCGTGTCTTCGGGTCGGTGCCGTGGTCGCGTAATTCCTCGATATTCCAGCCGGCACCGACGCCGAAGACGAACCGGCCGCCCGAGATCAGATCGATGCTCGCGGCTTCCTTGGCGGTGGTGATCGGGTCACGCTGAATGAGCAACGCAATACCGGTGAATAGCTCAATCTTCGACGTCACGGCCGCGGCCGCGGCTAGCGTGACGAACGGGTCGAGAGTGCGGTAATAGATCTGCGGCAACTCGCCACCGCCTGGATACGGCGTCTTGCGGCTGGCCGGGATGTGAGTGTGCTCCGCGATCACCAACGATTCAAATCCGCGCTCTTCGATCGCACGCGCCAGTGACACCGTGTCGATGCTGTCGTCGTTGACGAACGTGGAGATCCCGAACTTCATCCCGCTACCCCTGTCTATCGGCTTCCCACAACCAGACAACCCTCACTGACCGAGTATTCCCGCCTCTGGCAAATCAGCTGTGACAGAATAAAATTCACCCCTCGGCATTCGGAGTCACGAGGAACTTCTCTCCGGTCGCCCGCTTGACGTATTCGTGGAACGCGTCGGGATTGAGCATGCCGGCGAGTGAAACCTCCCGGGTGTAACTACTAGCGAACGTCGTGGTGAGCTCCGCGGCCACCCGAGCGCGCAGCCGGCCGAAGGTCTCGGCCCCAGCGCCGGAAATAAATGGGGTCAGCAGCCACCCTCCGATGCCCCACGCCATCCCGAAGTTCCTGGTGAGCACCGTGGGACCGGTGTCGAGTGCGCCGTAGATGTACACCTGCTTGTGGACGCTCGACCCGTAGCGTGAGTACTCCGCCGCGGTCGAGTTGGCCGCCTCCTCCATGCCGTTGAGGATCTGGCTTGCCAGCGTTCCACCACCGGTGGCGTCGAAAGCAAGCGTCGCTGATGTCGCTTTGAGAGCCTCGACGAGGTCGGTCTGAAACGACGGCGACGCCGAGTTGCAGACATAGGATGCGCCGAGCGACCTCAGCAGCTCCTCTTGTTCTGGCTTGCGGACGATATTGACCAGCGGTATCCCGTCTTTCTGGCAGAGCTTGACCAGCATCTGGCCGAGGTTCGACGCCGCCGCGGTGTGTACGAGGCCGGAATGTCCTTCGCGGCGCATGGTTTCGGTCATTCCGAGTGCCGTCATCGGATTGACGAAAGACGATGCCCCATCCCTTGCTGTAGTCCCCGCGGGCAGGACCAGACATGCGGCAGCGTCGATCGCCCGGTATTGCGTGTACATCGCGCCGCCCGCGATCGCCACCGTTTTTCCGACGAGCGCCTGGGCCGCTGCGGACGACCCGGCGGCCACCACGGTGCCTGCACCCTCATTGCCCACCGGAAGCGATTTGTCGAGTCGCGCCGACAGCGCTCCCAGGGTGGTCTCGTTAACCGAGGCGGTGACGACGGGACGCTCGGGCGTGCCCGTGACCGTCGCAGTGGTCATGTCCGCGCTGGCAATGAGAAGGCCCAAGTCTGACGGGTTGATCGGCGACGCTTCCACACGCACCAACACCTCATTGGCGCCGGGGGCTGGAACCGGAACCTCGTGCAGCGAGAGTTCGAGTTTGCCACCAGACGTCACCAACGAACGCAGCTCTAGAGCAGTATCGGGAAATTCTCCGGCCATGGATGGTGCCTCATTCCTGTTTCCGACGGATGCTCACACCGTATGAACTCGCAACGCCGTCAGAAAACTTCCCTGTTCGGCTGCGCGAGCCGGCACCCCGGCACCGAACCCGTGCGCCGATCCGGCTGATTGCGGACGCCTTGGTACGTAGTATTCGCGAGTGCCGTCGGTGAACGCTGCGACGCTCACTGGTTACACGGTGGATCCACTACCGACGGGCCAGTTGCGCCCCGGGCGGGGAGGTTTATGTGGTGAACCCGCGACGCAAGATGCGAGTGCCCGCGACCGATGTAGTGATCGAGCTAGACAATGCCGACGAGCTCTTCGCGGCCGATCCCCGCGGCCTGCTCGGCGGCGGGCGCCGCATAGATAGCGGTATGGACGAACTGGTGGAGCGGTTTCTAGCCCAACGAAGGATCGCCGCTGACCAGCGCATCGTTCTGGACATCGGCAGCGCGTGCTCCGACGAGCTGGCGACCCAACTGGTGACGGCCGTGCGCCGCTATTGCGAGCTGCGAATGCGCCGAGCCACCCGGGAGCACGACTTGATCTGGCGCCAGGGCATGCGGTCGCTGCTCAGTGGCTCGCTGCTGTTCGCTTTGGGCATCGCGTTGTCGTACGCGTTCATGAAACCGGTGATGGGCGAATTTGCGCACGACCTCCTGGGAAGCGGCGTGTTCCTCGTCGTGGCGTGGGTTGGCCTGTGGTACCCGCTCGACCTGTTGTTTATCGCCCGGGAGCAGGCAAAGCGAGAGATCCGCGTGCTCGGCAAGATGCGCACCGTGCCGGTCGTTGTTCGCTCCCACGACCGCACACTGTCGGTTGCAGTGATGCCGGACTCAGCGGTTAGCCAGGATTTACCGCCCAGCCTGAATTCCCGATTCCGTCGTTTTCGCGGGCCATCCAAATCGGGCCTTTAGGGCAGTGGGCGCGGCTGCGTCGGCCGGCCGCTTCGGCGATCGGGCTGAACCTGCTGAGCGCGGCCACTAATCTGATCGCATGGTCAAACCGGATAGTCGTGCGCCTGTTCCTGCTGCGGACCTGGCCGCGGCGCTGGCACCGTTCGGCCGATCGCGCATGCTGCCGCGGGAGGCCTACGTCGATCCCGAGGTCTTCGATTGGGAGCAACGCAACATCTTCTCCGGATGGGTCTGTGTGGGCCATGCCAGCGATATCGCTCCGGTCGGCGCCCAGCGCGCGGTCGGCTCTGGCGCGAACGGCGTGCTGCTGGTGCGATCCGAGACCGGCGAAGCGCGCGCGTTCGCCAACACCTGCCGCCACCGCGGCCACGAACTGCTGGCGTGTGGCGCCACGGCCAAGAAACGCAGCATCATCTGTCCATACCACTCGTGGTCTTATCGGCTGGACGGCGTGCTGCGGAATGCGCCCGGCTTCCGCGACGCGGAGAATTTCGACCCGAGCGACTTGGGGCTCACCGAACTGCGGCTAGTCGACTGGCACGGCTGGCTTTTCGTCGACCCGAGCGGACGCGACGCCGATTTCGCCGAGCACGTCGCTGGGCTCGAGGATTTGGTCGGCCCCTACCGGCCCGAAGACTTGACGATCGTCGACAGACACTGCTATGAGCTCGCCGCCAACTGGAAGGTCATCGTCGAGAACTACCAGGAGTGCTACCACTGTTCGACGATCCACCCGGAGCTGTCCCGAGTCAGCCCGCCGACCAGCGGCGACACCCTCGACCTCGAGGGATCGTGGCTTGCCGGCTGGATGTCGATGGTCGACGGCGCGGAGACGATGTCGTTCACCGGGAAGAGCGGCGGCGTCGCCATCGCCGGGCTGTCCGAGCAGCAACTGCGCACCGTCATGTACGTCGTCGGATACCCGAATCTGCTGGTGAGTTTGCACCCCGACTACGTAATGACCCATCTCATGAGGCCGCTGGCCGTCGACCGCACGCACGTCGAGTGCGCCTGGGCATTCCCGAAAGACGTTGCGGCGCAGGAGGATTTCAATCCTTCGTATGCGGTGGACTTCTGGGACCTTACCAACCGGCAGGATTGGGCGGCCTGTGAGTCGGTGCAACGTGGGCTCGCCTCACCGCACGCCCGTCCGGGGCCGCTGGCGCCGGACGAGGAGGCTGTCTACCAGTTCGTCACCCGGGTCGCGAGGGCGTATTCCGGTACCGACGGGTCCGCGGCGGAGCGCGGGTGACGCGCTGGGGTGAGACTTGTTGTCATAGCAACGTTAGCCGGCTCTAGATGGCGTCCTTGACGGCAGGCGACTGAATTCCGTATTTGTTTGCACACCAACTGATTACGTTGCTCGGTAACCACTCATGGTGAGTTGGGTCTGACGCACCGATACCCGGTGCGGTTCGACCGTGCCGTCGAACCCACCAGGTCAGCGAACAGCATCGTCAGCCGCCGAATTTCGCCACTGTCTGCGGGCGGCCACAATTCCCAGTTCTCATGAGGACCAACCTCCACCACCTAGCCACAGCGGTGGCTCCTGGTCGTTATACATGCTCTTGGGCCGCCATCGCTGTCTGCGCAACAATCGACCGGCGTGGTGTTCGGCCACGTCCTTCAGGTACTCGACGTCGTCGCTGGTCCACGGGTGCTGGCCGGTCCCGTCCAACCACCACCTCGGTTGGCCGTCCTCCTCGTAGCGGGTTATCCGGTAGCGCCAGGCGACGTGCCTACCCTTGGCGTCAATCTGCCAATCCAGCAGCCGCGGACGGAGGGCCTCGGGAACCGGCTGGAAAAATTCCTCAGGGTGGGTTATCCAGATCTCGACAAACTCGCCACCCATGAATTAACCCTACCAGGACCCTTGCCCGTGTCAGCGGTTCTACCTGCGAAGATGGCGTCTTTCTGATCTCGCTGCGGGGCTCCTCGGGCTGCACGCAGCCCCGTTTAATGGTCAGCCGGCCGCGAACCCCCTGGGTGGCAATGACGAAGTCATCACAAGCGCGGGTCCGCCTAACGCATCACGTCGTGGAACTCGACGACGGACGGCGGATCGGCCTCTCAGTCGGCGTTGGTCAGATCACCGAGCGTGAAGCCATGGCGAAGGGCCTCAGACCGCAACAGCTGCACGCTCGGCGCTTTGATAACCGGCCAGTGCGACTGATCTTGACTAGGTTGTGCGCCAGGACGCCTCAGTAAAGCCAGCCGACTGGCGAATTCTGCGTACGGGCCGTATGGCACAATCCGGCAATGCCGCCCACGACAAGGCGCAGCCCAGGTCGTCCTCCGGCGGCGACGGCGGACAAGACGCGTAAACGTATTGTGCGAGCGGCTCGTGCCGTGTTCAGTGAACGCGGCTACGACGGGGCGACTTTCCAGGCGATAGCCGACCGCGCCGATCTGACCAGACCAGCGATCAACCATTACTTTTCCAGCAAGCGGGCGCTGTACCGCGAGGTGACGGAGGATTCCAACGAACTGTTCGTCACCACTTCCAGTGTTGAAGAGGCGCGACGTGAGACGACGTTGGTGGGGCGCCTTGTGGTGTTCATTACGTTCGCCATGCGGTCTAATTTCGAGAATCCATCTGCGTCGGCGTTTCTGGTCACCACGCTGCTCGAATCGCGGCGACATCCGGAATTGAGCAGCACCGGAACCGATGCCCTGCGGCTACGCCTTGAATTTCTGACCTGGGCGGTCAACGATGCCATTGACCGTGGCGAGCTCGCACGTGACACAGACATCAATGCACTCGTCGAAACATTGCTGATGGTGCTCTGCGGCGTCGGATTGTATGCCGGTTACGTACGAAGCCCCCAGGAAATGGAGGCGATCACCGGCACGTTGCGACTGCTGCTCGCGGGCACGCTGTTGCGGCCCAAATCCTAACGTGGATGCCGCTTCTCGCGCGCCTGCGTGACGCCTTCGACGTCATCACCGGCTGTCGCCTGTCCGCGGCAAATCTGATCCTCCCTCACCACCGACCCGCTGCGCTCCTCGATTCTGGCCGACGCCGGTACGGTTCCGGTACGTCTTGAGTGCGGCTACAATTCGCCGCCGGTCGACGGGCTGACACCGGGGTGAGATGCGCCGGGCCCGTGTTCAGCACCCGAATGTCGGCGCAGGCCGCAACCGACCGTTGCAGGAGTATCGTCTGAGTACCTGTCACCACAGGCGGGAGGCACAGAGATGCTTGTGCGAAAGGTGGAACTGGACTTCAGGGACGCGAAAATCAGATGGGCGGAGGACCAACCGGAGTTCTGCCACCTCCTGAACGCAACCTCGAGCTTTCTGCATCACCTGGAGTCCTTCTTGAACAAGGCTGTCCGCCAGTCTCGTAAGGAACTCGACGCAGCTGCTCACCCAGCATTGGACAGGGACGTCTCGATGTTCTGCGCGCAGGAGGGGTGGCACGCCAAGCTTCATGCTCAGTACAACACCAAACTCGTCGAGTCCGGGTACCCGTGGATCGGTCCTGCGGCGGACAAAATGCGCGACGATTTCACGAGGTTCTTGGCGACCAAGAGCCCGCGTTGGTGCCTGGCCTACTCGGAAGGGTTCGAAACCGTCGGACCGATCGTTTCGCAGTTCTTTTTCGAGGAGGCCGGCGACGTCCTGTACGACTGGGACGAACCGACGGTGTACCTCTGGCTCTGGCACTTCGCCGAGGAGTACGAGCATCGGAGTGTATGCAACCACCTCTTTAAGGAGGTGTACGACAACAACTATCCGGCGCGGATCTACGGCATGCTGTATGCGCTGTGTCACCAGTTCTCGTACACGATACGAACGGCAAACGCCCTGATAAATGCGGACCTCGCCGCTGGGCGGATCACTGAGTCGAAGCTAAAGAGCAAACTGCGCTTCGCCAAGATGATGAGACGCTTCTGGGCGTACATGCTGCCGAAGGTCCTGTTCCGGACCATGCGCCCGAGCTACGATCCGGCAAGCATTCCGCCGCCAAAGAACTCGTTGAAATTCCTGGCCCAGGCGGAACAGCGCTACGCCATCCGCAGGCCCTCCGAATTCGCCGATGGGCCCACTGAGTGAGGGCATTTACTCATTCCCCGGCTGAATCGCCGGCGACGTCACGGGGATCCGTCCTGCGCTAGCGCCACCATCGACCGTGATGTCCGCGCCCGTGACGTACGAGGAGCCATCCGATGCGAGGAATGCGACCAAGGCGGCAACTTCCTCCGGCGTCCCCACGCGGTTCAGCGGCGATCCGGGATGCCCGCCCGGTCCGCGGTGCACGTTGAGGTGCGCGATCATCGGCGTGTCGATCATTCCGGGGTACACCGTGTTTACGCGAATTCCGAACTGTCCAAGCTCAATTGATGCGACCTTCGTCAAGCCGCGAAGCCCCCATTTGGACGACCCGTAGGCGCCGTAGCCGGCGAGTCCATGCAGACCCGCCTGCGACGAAATGTTGATGATCGATCCCCCGCCGGCCGCCTTCATCGGCTCGACAACCGCTTTGATTCCGAGGAAGGGCCCGACGAGGTTGACGCGCAGCATTCGCTCGAGCTCGTCAACGGGCTGATCCAGAATCGGCGCGACGGCGCAAATCGCCGCGTTGTTCACCAGCGCGTCGAGGCGGCCGAATTCGTTGCGGGCCAATGTAACCACTTCTGCCCAACCGTCCGCGCTGCTGACGTCGTGGCGGACGAACCGAGCCGCGTCACCGATGGACGCCGCGACCTCTCGACCCTCGCCGTCGAGGACGTCGGTGATGACCACCCGCGCACCCAGCGAAGCAAACAATCGGGCCTCTGCCGCTCCCTGGCCGCGAGCTCCCCCGGTGATGATCGCGACCTTTCCCGATAGGTCCACCAACCCGTTGCTCATCACCGCTCGTCGTTGTTCATGTCGAGGCCGATGACCATGATCTCGCTTAGGCGACGCGGCAATTCGGTCATCATGGCTGTTGCCACGATCCGGCGTGGCAGCGTGACGTATCGTCGCTCATGTTCGACCGCATCCGCGATCGCGGTAGCGACGGCTGCCGGCTCCAAGTCGTCGCGGGGCAGCATGTGCCACCGTTCGGCACGTTCGGTCACTCGTCGAGTCGGCCCGAAGTCCCGGAGATTGTCGATCATGTCCGTCTTGACCGCGCCGAGTTGGACCAGCGTCGTTCCGACCGGCGTGCCGCGCAACTCCTGGCGCAATCCGGAGGTGAACTGACTCAAGCCGGCCTTCGTGGTGCCGTACAGGGTGACGCCTGGAGTGACGCTGAGTGCGCCCATCGACGACACGTTGACGATGTGCCCACGGCCTCTGGACACCATTCGCGGAATCACCTTTCGGCACAGCTCCAATGGTGCGGCGAGGTTGACCTGCAACAGATCCCGGACCTGCTGCGCGGAGGTATCCGCGAACAGGCGGACACAGTCCAACCCGGCGTTGTTGACAAGCATGTCGATGGGACCGTCGGCCTCGACCCGGTCGATCAAGGCTTCGACGGCCGCAGGGTCGATGAGGTCGGTCGGATAGGCCTTGCCGTCAAGCTCCTTGGCGAGCATCTCGAGCGCGTCGCCACTGCGCGCAACCAGCGCGACCTCGCAGCCGCGATCGGCGAAGGTCTGGGCAATGCTGCGTCCCAGGCCGCGGCTGGCACCGGTGATGAGGGCGCGGGCGTTTTTCAACTTCACGGCAGTTCTCTTCAATCTGTCGGCTGGTGGCTCTCGGCAATTGCATTGTCGTGCGCAGGTTTCCCTACTCCAAGTGCAGCGCGCAACACCGCGCAGACGTCCGCACTGGCCTGTTCGGCCATGGGCACATCGTCGGGCAGGTTGAAGAACCCGTGAAACATGCCCGGGTATCGGCGCACGGTGGCGGGAACTCCTACCGCTCCGAGCCGGTCGGCATACTCCTCACCGTCGTCACACAGCGGGTCGAACTCGCCGGTGACGATGTGCGCCGGCGGCAACCCGGCCAATTCCCCGAGTATCGGTGATGCGAACACGTTGTGATGGTCACCATCGGGGCCCAGGTATTGCTGGGTGAACCACCGCTGGTGCTGCAGCGTCAGCACCCCGCGTGCCGATGGGTCACGAACGTCCTTGGGCCTGCGGCGCTGATCGACCACGGGATAGATCAGTAACTGAAAAGCGATGGGCGGCCCGCCGCAGTCAGGAGCGTCACGAGCGATCATGCAGGCGACCGTCGCCAGGTTTCCGCCGGCACTGTCTCCGGCGAGCACCAGGCGGTCCGGGTCGCCGCCGAGTTCGGATGCGTGCGCGGCTGCCCATTTCGTGGCGGCCCAGGCGTCTTGCACGGCTGCCGGAAAACGGTTCTCTGGAGCCAGGCGGTAGTCGACCGAGATGACAACCCCACCCACGCCGTTGGCGAGCCGCCGACAGCACCCGTCATGCGAATCGAGGTCACACAGCACGAAGCCGCCCCCGTGTAGGTAGACGACGACGGGTACCGCGGCGGAGGACGCGTCCGGCGCAAGCGGATAGTAGATACGCACCGGAATCTCCGTGGCGGGTTCGGCTCCGGGGATGCTGCGGTTCTCCACCTGCGCGACGGGAACATGCCGGCGTGGTTTGCGGCTGGCTTTCAAGCTGGCCCGGACCTCCGCCGCGTCCGCGTCGCCGTCGCGGATCGAGGCAAATGCTGCCGACATGCGTTGTGCCAGTTCATGCTTGGTGGACTCGACCGCGGTGTCGGCCTGGCCGCCCAGATCCGGGCGACTCACTTGACACCGCCGACCTCAAGCAGCCGACGCACCACTTTGCCAGTCGCATTGCGCGGCAGGCCGTCGAGGAACGCGACCTCGGATGGCACCTTGTAACGCGCGAGGTTGGCGCGCACGTAATCCTTGATCGTCTCGCCGTCGAGTGCGGTGCCCTCAGCTGGCACCACAAATGCCTTGAGGCGTTGCCCGAAGTCGGGATCGGCAATGCCGACGACGGCAGCCTCGGCCACGTCGGGATGGCTGCAGATGAGGTTCTCGACCTCCAGCGGATAGACGTTCTCACCGCCGCTGATGATCATGTCGTCGTCTCTGCCGTCGACGTAGAGCCTTCCGGTCTCATCCAGATGCCCGACGTCGCCGCTGCTGAGCAATCCGTCGATCACCTCCTTTTGCTGACCGTCGCTGTAACCGCCGAAGCTGACCGTGCTGCCGGCAAAGATCCGGCCGACGGTGCCTGGCGTCGTGATCGGCGCGCCGTTTTCGTCGTACAGCGCGACCCGGCAGCCGACCGGGGGTCTGCCAACCGTGGCAGGGTTGTGGGCAAGGTCGTCTGGCATGGCGACGCTGATCACGGCGAGTTCGGTTGAACCGTACTGGTTGTAGAGGACCGGACCGAATCGATCCAGCGTGCGCGTCACCAGATCCGGCGCCATGGCCGACCCGGAGACGTAGATGATTCGCAGCGATGAGGTGTCGTATGCGTCCAACACATCCTTCGGTAGGGCGAGAATGCGCTGCAACATGGTGGGCACGACGACAAGGACGTTACACCGATATTCGGCGACCGCCCGCAGGGTTGCTTCCGGGTCGAACTTCCGGCGCAGTATCAGCCGGTTGCCCAAAGCCAGGGACAACACCGCCTGCCCCAAGCCGGTGCCGTGGAAAATCGGCGCCGCCAACAGGCATACCTCGTCCCGCCTGCGCGGAACTCGGTCCAGTAGCTGCGCGGAGAACAATGGGGATGTTTTGCCGCGCGGGGCGCCCTTCGGCGTACCGGAGGTTCCGCTGGTGAGCAGGGTAAGCCCGCCGGGTTTTGCCGGCGCCGGCACCGCTGCGCCGGACGTCGAGGAGATCAGTCCTTCAATCCGAACCGCATCCGTCTGAGAAACCGGTCCCGGATCGGAGATGAACCTCCGCACGGACGGATCGACCGCATCGAGAAGACCGGTGAACTCGTGATCATGGACGAAGACCGAAACACGTTCGCGGCGAACAACTTCTGCGAGCTGGGGCTTTGCGAACCCGGTGTTCATCAGCAACGGTTGTGCTCCGACCTTGTTGGCCGCGGCGATCACCGTGATGAGCCCACGGTGGTCGCGGCACAAGACGGCGACCACTGTCCCCGGGCCGATACCAAGCTCCGACCAAGCTCGCGACAGCGCGTTCACCCGTCGGTTGAGATCTTCGAAACTCACGTCGCCTGCGTCGTCCGTGATTGCCACGGCGCTGCCGCAGCGCCGCGCGGCGCTCTCGACAAGTCCGGCGAATGGACCGTACTTCGTGGCGAAGATAAACGACCGCACGCCCTCCAGGGGACCCCCGGACAGACCCGACTCGCGCAGCACCCGAACGCTATGCATGGTCACTGCCATGCTTTCGACCTTCTGGCGCACATTCGCGCGGTAGGTGGCCCAGTTCTGCACGAACAGCACTGTATTAGCCGGCGTCAATCCCGCCGACCCCAAATCCCGTTTATCGGGAGCTCGCGCCGCACAGGGTGACGGAAACGCGGTTGACTATCACCGACGGCAATTAGGCTTTGGAGACGACCGTCTCCCGCAGTAAGCGAGGTGGCTCGATGCGGCGCCTTAACAGCGTGGACAACTTGTTTCTCAAGCAGGAGAACGGCACGCAGCCGCAACACACGATCAAGGCCGTCGTGCTTGACCCCGCCGCGGCGCGCCAGCCGCTCACCTTCGACGCGATCCGGGCTGTCGTTCCCGCCCTGGTGGAGAAGGTGGAGCCGTTGCGCTGGCAACTGCTGCTGCCGCGCCTGGGCGGCCGGCCCTGGTGGATTGCCCGGCCGCAGATCGACCTCGGCTACCACGTCAACTATGCCAAGGCGGACTCGCCGGGTGGCGACCGTGAGCTGGCGGCGCGGATAAGCGAGATCGTCTCGGTGGGACTCGACCACGGTCGTCCCGCGTGGCAGTTGTGGTACATCGACGGACTGGCCGGCGGACGGATCGCGTTGGTCCTGAAGCTTCACCACGCCCTCGCCGACGGCCTGGCTTCGGTGCGGCTTCTCGAGACCATCTTCAGCACCGACGCGGGCGAACCGTTGCCGATGCCTGGACGAACTTTGATGGACGAACAGCGACCGAACGCCGCGACTTGGCTTCGGTTGCGTGCCACTCACGGCGGCGCGGCTGCGCTCCGATTTCCCCGTGTTTTGGCGCGCTCGGCACGGACGGTCGGGACCATCCGCAGGCGCCGCAAGGCCGGCCGGCCTGGCTTCGCCGAGGCTTTCGCGGCGCCCACCACCCGTTTCAACGAGCGGTTCACCGTCGATCGGCAGTTCGCCTATGTCAGGTGTGACATGGCCACGATCAAGGAGATCAAGAGCGCGTTCGGCGTCACTCTCAATGATGTCTTTCTCGCGGCGTGTAGCGGCGCTATCCGCTCCTATTTGGACCGCCACGGCGAGCTGCCCGCTGAATCTCTCACCACCGTTGTGCCGGTGGCGATTCGCCCGCCCGGGGCGGAAATTGACTGGGGCAATCAAGTGACCATATGGAATGTCTCGCTGGCCACCGATGTGGCGGACCCTGTCGACCGACTCGAGCGCATTGCCGCCAATACCCATGCCGCCCGGGCGGTGCACTCCGAGCGTGATCTCTGGCTTTTCCTTGACTGGATGGATTACTGGCCGCTGTTCTGGTTCTACAGTCGTGGGCTGCCCCTGCTGGGTGCCCTGGCCCGGCGGCGCCCCACTTACAGCATGACCGTATCGAACGTTCCCGGCCCGAAGAAGCAGCTGTACTTCGCGGGCGCGCCGATCGAGAACATCATTTCGGTGGGTCCGATAATTTACCCATACGGCTTGAATGTGACGGGCTGGAGCTACCTCGACAATATGACTATCGGAATGCAGGCCTGCAAGAAAAGCGTGCCTGACATATCGCAAATCACCGACGGCATCCCACAAGCGCTCGCCGAACTCGCCGCGCTGGCTGCGGGTCGACGCTCGGCTAAGCCGGCGGCGGAAGCCCCCCTGAGCTGAGGGCCCTCCGGCCACACTGATGGCAGACTCTGCTGGCATGCCAGCAGAACTTGTGCGTAGTGCCCGGATTTCGACGCGCCGGACGATAGTCGCCGAAGCCAAGGTCGCCTCAAGGATCGCGAAGTGATGGCCGATGCAGGACCGCAAAGACATGATGGTCCAGGGGTTCACCGCAATTTCACTACAAAGGCAGCGAGTGAGACCACCACCAGCATCGCTGAAAACGCCACATTGATACGTGTCGGCAGCGCGGTCCTCGCCGCGTCTGCGCGCAGCAGCTCCAGACCGAGCCGGCCAATTCCATACGCCGCTGCCGCGCCCAGAAATAGTAGTCCCGGATGATCCGATCGCCCGGGCACCGACACTAGGACGATCAGAACCATTGCTGACCAACCAGCTTCGAAGAGTTGTGTCGGGTGGCGGCGCTTCCATTCGCCGCGGTCGTCAGGCAGCCACAGCCCGAAGGGCCCATGAGTTTCCCGTCCAGAGCAGCACCCGTTCATCAGGCAACCAATACGCGTGACGGCCATGGCGACCAGCAAAAGTATGGCCGCCCCGTCCCAGAATCGCCAGAACTCCAAACCCGTGAGGCGCAGCACCGGCCAAGAGACGACAAAGCTGAGCACCAAGCCGCCGTAGAGCCCCGCACCGGTGTCTTGCACGCGCACGGTGCCGGTATGGTCGGCAACAGATTTCGGATGACCAATGACGTACCAGATGCGTGAACCGATCAGGGCAAATACCAGGAGGATTACCGCGGATACCGCGAAACGCAGGTAGCCAAGGCCGGATTCGTACCCGCCACACACCACCCCGAGCACAAAGCCTGCGTACAGCATTGCCGCGTAGCTTGGAATACCAAGTCGTCCAACGTGAAACAGATACCGTCGCCCTAACCAGCGCGATGACCGCGGCTCGGGCGTGATCACGGCAACCCGATCGCTGCCGGCCCGAAACGGCACAAAGAGCGTCGTCGGCGAGGACGAGTCGGGCGAGCGATACGCACACGCGGTCCGACACTGACTACGAGCTGGTCGAGGCCTACGAAACGCTCTCCGTCGATGATCGGCGACAACGGCTCGTCTCCATTTTCAACCGCGATCGCCATCTTCTGGCCGGCGGTGTCGCGCAGCCGGTCGGCTCGAACGCCCACACCGAAGACCAGTGCGGGCAGCTGCGCAATGATCTCGGCGGGCGACATCTCACCGGCCTGGAATTGCAGCACGCCCGGCTCGCGTGCCTGCGAGAAGACCCGCAGTACGCCACCCAGGTTCACGTCGAATGCGCCGGCATGCAAAGCGTTGTGCATACGCGTCGGTACCTCCTCGCCGTCGATCACAACCTTGGCACGTGTCGGTCGGAATAGGTCTGGCCGGCTCGCGCGTCCTGGACGCACCGCGGAGGCGGCCATCTCACCGATGGTGCCTGCGATGATTCTGATGATCGCGGCCGGGCCAGGATTGGGAGCTTCGTAGTACCGGTCGAAGAAGCGGCAACCAACACCGCCGGCCGCCAGCGCGAAACCGACGCGTTGAAACGACGCTCCGTCGAGCGATCGGCCGTCGATACTCAAGGTGTCTAGCTGTACTTCGGGCGGCGGTTGATCCGACCTCGCGGCTGCCGCCAGGGCGCTCAGAATCGAATCGGTTCGTCCACGCACCCGCGCCTTACGCGCCACAAAATCGATAGTGCCCGCGCGTGACGGGACAAACGCCGGCCAGCGCTGTGGATCGGCGACCTGGCTGCGAACCTCATTGATCAACCAGTGCAGTGTGCCGTCGCCGCCATCGCTGACCAGATGGCTTACCCGGGGCAGGAGCCCGGCTACGATCTCGCCGAGGTCGTCGAGCGACCGTGACTCATGCACCTCACCCCATGGGCCGACGATGTGGCTTAATCGAGCGCATCGATCACTGGTGTTGGCACGGTTCTTGCACGCGAGGGGGTTCAGGACGACGCCCAGATACATGACGGTAACCGTAGTTGCGTCAGCGCGGCGAGGAACAACGCCATCGCTACGTCCCGAAAGCTTGCGAGAGCAGTTCTACCGCTGGTGCAACGCACCGACGACTGATTGGAATGCAAAGGGGGACTCGGGTCACAACGACCCCGGCTCCGCGCCAGCCGCTCAAGGGTCGGTGCCTGGGCAGTCGGCCGGGATGCGAATGGTGCTGGCACGCCGTTGTTTTGGGTATGGCTGGCGTGGTGCCGCTGCGACGCGGCGCCGTTGTTGATCGCCGCGGTCGATCGGACTCTGCGCGCGTGCCCTCGGTGCCCACTTACGCGCTGATGGCTAACGCGCAGAGCATTATCAGCGAGGACGTAGCGGGGATCTCAACCCGGCTGGCACAAATTGCTGCTCAATAATCTCCAAAACGGTTAGGCGCGCCGGGTGACGGCGATAGCATCCGGTGGTGGTAGGTACAAAACCACTGCTCGCACCCGCGGACGAAAGGCACGACCGATGAACGCGAAGAGCAACAAGAGGGCCCTGAAAGCCGGCGCGCTGGCCGCGGCGCTGGTCGCGGTGCTGCTACCGACGGGCTGCAATATGCCAGCAAAGACCCCGCCCCCGCCGCCGCCCAATCCCCAGGGTCAGCAGGTTCAGCAGGTTTCCGGGCCTGCGGGCGCTGCAATTGTGCCACCGATGCACACCGACACCTAACCGATACGGCGGGCGACCCGTTCGGTACCGCGCCGGACCAGACGCTGCGGTACTACCGCCGACGTGTGATTTGTTGCTTCGAGTGCTCTGCTCGTGAACTCGGATGGGGACCAGAGCTGCCGCTCAGATCCCAGCCGACAAGGGCTGTTTGAAGATCTGAGCTAAGCGGCGAGGCAAGTCACATCACGGACGCTCGGGGTGTCCGTTGCGATCCGACTGGTTCGAGTCTTCGAGCCGGTCCGCGACGCCACTGGCGGACGGCTGCGATCGCTGTCTTGAGCCCACGGTGACGTCCTGTCGCCAGGTCGATCGTGGCGAAACCGCGCTCCAGTTCGGCGAACATCCGCTCGCTGCGGGTTTCCGGCGCGTCGTCGGCGGTGTCGCGCAAGTACCTGTCCGGCAGCGACAGTTTGGCGATGGTGCGCCACGTCTTGCCGTACTGCATCAGGAAAGAGCCGGTGGTGTAAGGCAAGTCGTACTTGTCGCACACCCCTCGTACCCGCACCGAAATCTCGTGCAGCCGGTTGCTCGGCAGATCGGGAAACAGGTGATGTTCGATCTGATGGCACAGGTTGCCGCTCAGGAACCGCAGCACCGGCCCGCCCTCGAAGTTGGCGCTGCCGAGCATTTGGCGCAGATACCACTCGCCCTTCGTTTCGCCTTCCATGTCGGTGTTGGTGAATTTCTCTGCGCCATCGGGGAAATGCCCGCAAACGATCACCGCGTGGGCCCAGAAGCTGCGGATCACGTTGGCCACCAGGTTGGCCTTCAGCGTCGACTTGTAGGTCGCCCCCGGCGACAGCGAGGTGAGCGCCGGCAAGGCGACGTAGTCCTTGACCACCTGTCCGCCGGCCTTGGTGATGAACTCGCGCGTCCGCCCTCGAGCGATGTCGCGCTCCGGGCCATCATCGAAGAGTTTTTCCAGGTCGACGGACTGCAAGCCAATTGCCCACTCGAACGCGAGCGCAAGGATGAGGTTGTACGGCAGGTTGCCGATGTTGTAGCGCTGCCAGGGCTGGTCACGCGTGACGCGCAGAATGAAGTAGCCGACGTCGTCATCCATGCCGAGGATGTTGGTGTACTTGTGGTGCTGATAGTTGTGGGCGGAACGCCAGTGCTTGGACGCCGCACTCATGTCCCACTCCCATGTCGAGGAGTGGATCTCGGGATCGTTCATCCAGTTCCACTGGCCGTGCATGACGTTGTGGCCGATCTCCATGTTCTCGATGATCTTGGCCAGACCAAGGGTCAGGGTTCCCGCCCACCACGCCGAACGTTTCGAGCCGGCGGCCAGCAGGAGTCGGCCGGCTACATCGAGGGCACGTTGGGCTGCGATGGTGCGCCGGATGTAGCGGGCGTCGCGCTCGCCAAACGAATCCTCAATGTCCAGCCGGATCGCGTCCAGCTCAACGGCCAGATTCTCGATGTCGGCGTCGGTCAAGTGGGCAAAGGCCGGAACGTCCGTAATCGCCATGGTTTCCTCCCCGTGGTACTGCTCCGTCGAGATGCCAGCGGTCACATGCGATTGGTGGTGCCGAATCGACTTACGACGCTGCTCCCCTGATCGTTTTAACGCGGCGAACGGTTCTGCCGTTCCTTCTGGGTGAAGGACTTACGTGTTTCTAGTGTCTGCAGTTAGAGCCAATTTATTTGAGTATCAACACCGTTCGTTGATTCGCGGCCAGAGCCTCGCGAGATGAGCGGCGGCTTGGTACCAGATAAGCCTGGGCTTAGTAGTACTGGCGGCGACCGTCGACGGCGTACCCATCGGGCCCGCATGACTTCGACGAAAGCTCAACTTGTGCCCACGCAGTGCTGTTAGCCGACGCGTGCTCAGGTTGAGAACTCCCACTGTACGCGCGTCATCGACGGAACGGCCGTCGCTCTGAACTCTGACGACTGATTTGGAATGCAAATGGGCACTCGCGTCACAACGACGGCTCCCCGCTGGCGGCGCTGGAGAGTCGGCGCCTGGGCAGCTGGCCAGGATGCGAATGATGCTGGCACGCAGTTGTTTTGCGCGTTTCTGACGTGGTGATGCTGCTGGGTGAGATGGCGCCGTTGGTGATCGCCCGCGACCGATCAGACTCTGCGCGCATGCTGGCACAAATTGCTGCTCAATAATCAGAAAGCGGTTGGGCGCGCCGGGTGACGGCGATAACATCCGGGGGTGGTAGTTGCAAAGCCACGGCTCGCACCCGCGGACGAAAGGCACGATCGATGAACGCGAAGAGCAACAAGAGGGCCCTGAAAGCCGGCGCGCTGGCCGCGGCACTGGTCGCCGTGCTGCTACCGACGGGCTGCAATACCACAGGCACAGGCCCGACGGCCACGATTGTTCCGCCCCCAGGGGCAGCAGGGCAGCAGGTTCCCGCGCCGATGCACACCGACCCCTAGCCGATTCGGCGGGCGACCCGTTCGGTAGTACCGCACCAGACACTGCGGAACTACCGCCAGCGTTTGATTTATTGCTTCGAGTGATCTGCTCGTGAACTCGGATGGGGAGCCGATCCGCGACGCCACTGGCGGACGGCTGCGATCGCTGACCTGAGGCCGCGGTGGCGCCCTGTCACCAGGTCGGTCTTGGCGAATCCGGGCTCGAACTCAGCGAACATCCGCTCGCTACGGGTCTCCGGCGCGTCGTCGGCGGTGTCGCGCAAGTACTTGTCCGGCAGCGACAGTTTGGCGATGGTGCGCCATGTCTTCGCGTACTGCATCAGGAAAGAGCCCGTGGTGTAAGGCAAGTCGTATTTGTCGCACACTGCTCGCACCCGCACCGAGACCTCGTGCAGCCGGTTGCTCGGCAGATCGGGAAACAGGTGATGTTCGATCTGATGGCACAGGTTGCCGCTCAGGAACCGCAGCACCGGCCCGGCCTTGAAGTTGGCGCTGCCCAGCATTTGGCGCAGATACCACTCCCCCTTCGTTTCGCCTTCCATGTCGGTGTTGGTGAATTTCTCTGCGCCATCGGGGAAATGCCCGCAAACGATCACCGCGTGGGCCCAGAAGCTGCGGATCACGTTGGCCACCAGGTTGGCCTTCAGCGTCGACTTGTAGGTGGCCCCCGGCGACAGCGAGGTGAGCGCCGGCAAGGCGACGTAGTCCTTGACCACCTGTCTGCCGGCCTTAATTGTGAACTCGCGCGTCCGCTCTCGGGCGATGTCGCGCTGCGGGCCATCATCGAAGAGTTTTTCCAGGTCGACGGACTGCAAGCCAATTGCCCACTCGAACGCGAGCGCAAGGATGAGGTTGTACGGCAGGTTGCCGATGTTGTAGCGCTGCCAGGGCTGGTCACGCGTGACGCGCAGGATGAAGTAGCCGACGTCGTCATCCATGCCGAGGATGTTGGTGTACTTGTGGTGCTGATAGTTGTGGGTGGAACGCCAGTGCTTGGACGCCGCACTCATGTCCCACTCCCATGTCGAGGAGTGGATCTCGGGATCGTTCATCCAGTTCCACTGGCCGTGCATGACGTTGTGGCCGATCTCCATGTTCTCGATGATCTTGGCCAGACAAAGAGTCAGGGTTCCCGCCCACCACGCCGAACGTTTCGAGCCGGCGGCCAGGATGAGCCGGCCGGCCACTTCGAACGCACGTTGGGCTGCGATGGTGCGCCGGATGTAGCGGGCGTCGCGCTCGCCAAGCGAATCCTCAATGTCTCGTCGGATCGCGTCCAGCTCAAAAGCCAGATTCTCGATGTCGGCGTCGGTTAAATGGGCGAAGGCCGGAACATCAGTAATCGCCATGGTTTCCTCCCCTTGGACTGCTTTCTCGGGATCGCGGCGTTCATGTGCGATTCGCATGTGCCGAATCGACGGACCAGGCAACTCGCTTGATCGTTTAACGCGGCTAACTGTGCTGCCGTTCCTTCTGGGTGAAGGACTTACGTGTTTCTAATACCTGCAGGTGGAGCTGATTTGCTTTAGCATCAACACCGTTCGTTGTTTGGCGGCCAGAGCATCTCGAGATGAGCGGCGGCTTGGTACCAGATGAGCAGTGGCTAAGCATACCTCGCGACGGCCGTCGACGGCGTACCCACGCCGCGAGCCGGGCCGCGCTTACTTATCGGAGCGCAGCGTCCGCCGCCTACCGTTCGAACACCAGCAGCGGTTTGCCCCCGTGTGCGGGAGCTTCGGCCAAGTAGACGGCTTCGCTGAACTTTTCGACGGGGATCGGCTGGCCCTCGGGCACACGCAGCGCGCCGCTGTCCGCGAGCTGAAGTGTCCGGTCGATCGCTGCGGCCATCCGATCCATCGGGGTCTCGGTGAACCAGCGGAACAGCCAGAACCCCCGAACGGTCTTGGTTTCATAGATCAGTGAGCGCGCGAAGATGGGGATGGTGAGCTTTTCCGGTTCGGTTTGGCGGTGCGTGGACAGCGCACCGTAGACGACCAGCTCACCGCCCGGTGCCAGCGCACGCGACACGTCCGCGCCCACCTGACCGCTGACAGAGTCGATCGCCTTGGACACGCCGTGGCGGCCTGCGATGTCGGCCACCCGTTCGCGCACGTCCTCATCCTCCGTGCAGATCACCGCGGTTCCCCCGAGCGCGAGGATGTCGTCGACAGCGGATCGACGGCGGACCACGTTGAGGGTCTTGAAGCCGACGTGCGCTCCGAGTTGGATAACCGACTGGCCCACGGTTGAACCGGCCGCCGTCTGCAGGAGCCATTCACCCGGTCGAACATCGAGTTCATCACCGGTCAAAATCACGGCGGTGAGCGGATTGCTGAGAATCTGGGCGGCCGTGGAATTGCTCATGCCGGCAGGAACAGGCAAGACCCGCGAGGCATCGGCAACAACATACTCCTGCCACGTGCCCCTGACTCCGATCGTGATGACGCGTTGCCCGACGATCAAACCGTCTGCGCCGCTACCGAGTTCGTCGATCACACCGACGGATTCGATTCCGGGTACGGTGGGGAACTCCGGGGTGAATCCGTATCTGCCGCGGACGGTGTGCAGATCGCTGGCATGGACAGGTGCAGCTGTCACCCGGATCCGGACCTGGCCGGAACCGGGTTCCGGAATCGGGCGGGTCTGCAGTTGCAGAACCTCGGACGGTTCGCCCAACGTGCCGGCGACGACAGACCGCATGGTTCTCATCTTCCTGACGCTCCTTCGGTCGGATCCACCTGATCAGCGCGGCCCAATCCCAGCCCTACAAGCTCCAATGCCACCACGGCAACGGTGTTGGGTCTAGCCACTCGGCGCGAACGCCTCGCGGTCCATGTCATCCACGACGGAGTCAGGCGCGGCGGCCGGCGCCGCGGTTCGGCTTCGCTGGCGCGGCGACGCGCCGGCAGTCGCCCTGTTCTTGCACGGGGTCGAGGTAAAACCATCGGCCGGCGCGGCGCTCGAAGCGACTGCGCTCATGCATGCTGCCGACCCGGCCCGCGGACTCGAACAGGGCCCTGAACTCCACCTCACCGCGATCGTCGTCCGGCCCACCCGCGACGGTGTCGCTCACCTCTAGACCGGTCCAGGTGATGCGCGGGTCAACGGTCACCTCGACCGGCCGCGTTCGCGGGTGCCACGTGCGGAAAAGATAATCGGCGTCACCGTAGGCGTATGCCGAATACCTCGATCGCATCAATTCCTCGGCCGATCGGGCCTGCAACTCGCCATGGTGAAACCGCCCGCAGCAAGCGCGGTAGCTATGGTCACTGCCGCAAGGACACGACGGCCCGAGGAGTTCGTCCACCTGAAGATCCTGACAGACGCCTACGAGGACTCATCCGACGGCGCGGCGCCTGCCGTGTCCTGAAGTACCTGCCGCAACTTGTCGAGCGGATCGCCCCCGGCCGAGTCGAGCCGCGACCAACGGATTATGAGTTCTTATCCGGTGCCGCCGCGACGGGCAAACGGTTAGCTCAAACTCCCCAAATCACCTGCAGTGGTGCGCTTTTCGCCGTTTACGGTATCCTCGCAGGTACCGGGGTCGCTACGGCCTAGAATCGCCCTACGAATGGAACGATCATCACCGTGACGGCGTTGTGCCCCGGCCCCACCGACACGGGATTCGTCGTCGCGCTCGGATCGGATGTCTCGCACACCGCGATCTATCGACACCTCGCCGCACCTGAACCCGTCGTGGCCGCCGGGCCACGCGCGCTGGATACGGGCCGCGCGGTGGTGGTTCCCAGTCTGCGCTATCGGATGGCCATAGGCGGACGACTGCTACCCGGTTGGCTCTTGGCACTCGTCGGCGGGCGGATGCTGCGGCCCGCCACGGCGACCCGGACCGGGAACCGGTGAAAACAGTGTTGGTCCGGTTCCTGCCGGACGACTCGTAAAAGACGCCCAAAGCGACTGATCACCCCACGTAACGCCGATCATAGGACAGTGGTTGCTGCGACTAGGACGATCGGTCCTTTGCGCGGCGTCATCACTCACGCGGAGAACTCAGCCCGAAGGTTGCGGGCGCCCTTCACATCCCGTAGTCCCGAACAATTCACGCAGCCGATGCACCGTACACAGTCGATGCAGCGCACGCAGCCAATACAGGCGACGCACCGGGAGCAAGCAATACATGCCACGCACGCCACGCATTCCCGGGCGAGCAGACACAACACAGTCAAGAGACTGCGGACCACCCCGACGCTGCCCGCAGTGCCTGCCGAGCCGGCGACCGCGACGCTGCCAGCGGTCGCTGCCGAGCCGGCCACCGCGACACTGCCCGCGGTGGCGACGGACCCGGCTACCGCGATACTGCCTGCAGTCGCGACCGAGCCCGCGACTGCGACGCTGTCCCTGCTGGCGATCGAGCCCTTGGTCGGGCCGCTGTCAAGGGCGACCACTGAGTCCGAATGAACTGCCACAGACTCATCCTCCCAGCCACGCGATATCTCTGCCTCTTTTGGCAGATGTCTGCCAGCACCGATCACTCGCGTCACCGGGACCGGCACCGCAGGTAACCGCGGCGACGATGGTTTGGCCGCCACAAACACACTGATAGCGCCCTAGCGCCGCCGCCACCCCGCCATGGCTCATGCAGGTCAGGTTTGCGACGGAGCGGTTGGAGTGGCCCACGCCATGCGGCCCGCAGAGAGGTAGCCGTCGTGAACTATCGCGGTCGGGGAGCGGCGCGAGTTGTGGACTCGACTGCCTAGGCTGACTCGAAAACCAGGCATGCTTAATGTCTTTCGTGGCACGCGGTTGGTGTGCTCAACGCGCGCAGCGGCCGACCGCTCCGTCGGGGGGAGAAACGCGCGATCGCTCTTGGCCGCTGATCCGGTGACTACGCCGCACTGTCGGGCCGGTGTGGGTAATTCCGACGTGCCCGGTGCGGGGGGACGACCGGGGCTGATGGATGATGTCGGATCTGTGCCCCGATCAGGAAGCGAACCCATGACCACCGTGGACACCAAGATGGCGGGCTCCGTCCCGCGACGTCGGATCGTCGTCGCCTCGATGGTGGGCACCACGATCGAGTTCTACGACTTCTACATCTATGCCACGGCCGCGGTGTCTGTCTTTCCGCACCTGTTCTTTCCCAAGGGCAATCCCACCGCGGCACTGCTTGCGTCTCTGGCGACATTCGGTCTCGCGTTCGTGGCGCGGCCAGTGGGATCGATCCTATTCGGGCATTTCGGCGATCGTGTCGGCCGCAAGGCCACGCTCGTCGGCTCGCTGCTGACCATGGGAATCGCTACTTTCGTCATCGGACTGCTGCCGACCTACCAGCAGGTGGGCGTCGCGGCGCCGGTGCTGCTGGCGATGATGCGGTTCAGTCAGGGCGTCGCGTTGGGCGGGGAGTGGAGCGGAGCGGCGCTGCTGAGCATGGAAACCGCCGAACCCGAGAAGCGGGCGCGGGCGGCGATGTGGCCGCAGTTGGGCGCACCATTCGGCTTTCTCCTGGCCAACGGACTGTTCCTGATACTGATCGGCTGCCTGGGCCACAGCAAGGTCAACCCCAACCCGGAGGGCCCGTTCCTGACCTGGGGATGGCGGATCCCATTCCTGTTGAGTGCGGTCATGGTGGCGATCGGGCTCTATGTGCGGCTGCGCCTGACCGAGACGCCGGTGTTCGCAAGGGCACTCGAGCGCGGCGAGCGAGTCCGGACCCCGCTGATCGCGGTGTTTCGCACCAGTTTGCGCGAACTGATCATCGGCACATTCGTCATGCTCGCGACTTATACCCTCTTCTATACCGTCACCACGTGGGCACTGAGCTACGGCACCTCCAAGCCGTCACCGGGCGGGACCGGGCTGGGTTTCGGCTATGTGGATTTCTTGCACATTCAGTTGATCGCAGTGTTGTTCTTTGCGGCGACGGTGCCGATAGCGGGCGCGCTCGCCGACCGGTTCGGCCGACGCAGAACGTTATTGGTCATCACCTCGGCGATCATCGTGTACGGTGCGTCATTCGGTGTCGTGCTGGCGCCTGACAGCGCAACGAAGGCCTCCGTGCTGCTATTCCTAGTCATTGGAATGACTTTGATGGGCTTATCCTTCGGCCCGATGAGCGCAGTGCTGCCTGAACTGTTCCCGACCAATGTTCGCTGCACCGGCTCGGGGATCGCATACAACGTGTCAGGCATCCTGGGCGCCGCAGTGGCGCCATTCATCGCTACTTGGCTAGCCACCAGATACGGGGTGGCGTGGGTTGGGGTGTACCTGATCGTGGCGGCGATCCTGACGTTCATCGCGTTGTTGTTGATGCGTGAAACGAAGAACGTTTCGCTGGAGATCCAGTCAGCGACCACATCGGCGATGCCGTCCACCCCGGCTGACTGTCGGGTCAAGGGTCGCCGCAGTCGGCCACGCCCAGACAGCGGGCAGTAAATCGTCGGCGCTCTCGGCGCTCTCGCGCTCGGCGACGCCGAGCAGTAGCTCGCCGAATGCGCGGCGCGGGACGCCTGCATCTCGCGGTGTCTCCACGGACTTGAGTACTTGGGATGGTTTGGAGCTCTGGTGATGTTGCCTATCTCAGATCGAGCAATCGTCGAAGGGCTTATCGAATGACCGTCACGGGCTTTCATGAAGGCGAGGTACTAACCCAACGCCGAGCCGGTGTCGAGGGCGACGCCGCCCGACTTGAGAAGATGATCAGCTCCGCTCATTTGTCTGGAGGCGCTGCCAGATTCCTTGCGGCGCAGCGATTCGCCGCGTTGACCGGACGTGACCAAGGGGGGGTCCTGTGGACCTCGCCGCTGTCGGCGCCGCCGGGGTTCCTGCACGGCGACGGCGACATCTTGCAAATCGCGGCTGCGCCCCGCGAGGGTGATCCCCTGCACCGGATGCCGATCGGCCAACAGGTTGGGTTGATCTCGGTTGACTTTGCCGTACGACGCAGAATGCGGATCAATGGCACCCTGGTCCAAGACGGCGACAGGGGTATGCGGGTGCACGTCGACCAGGCGTATGGCAATTGTCCGCAATACATTCACCGGCGCGACGTCAACGCTTCTGTGGTAGCCACCGCGCCTTCGGCAGACGCAAGGCGCGCAACCTCGCTAGCGCCGGCTGATCAGGCCATGATCGCGGCATCTGACACGTTTTTTCTGGGTACGACGCATCCCACACGAGGCAGCGACGCGTCCCACCGAGGAGGTCCAGCCGGGTTTGTCCGGATCGACTCCCCCAGCCGACTTTGGTGGCCGGACTACCCGGGCAACAACATGTTCAACAGCTTCGGCAACCTTGCGGTCGACGACGAGGCTGCCTTGTTATTCATCGATTTCGCTACCGGAGCCGCCTTGCATCTGTCCGGAATCGCCCAGGTGCAGTGGACCACCCCCGGTGCGGCCGGTGATGACGGTGGCGTGGGGCGCCGTGTCGCGTTTGCGGTCAGCGAGGTCGTTGCGCTGGGAGAGCCGAACCCTGCCGCCCTGAACCGTTGAGCTCACGAATTTCATTGAAGATGAGCAGATTTTGCGAGCTTCGTGCGCGGCGTGAGGGCGCGATAATCCGCCACGTTTCGGGCGTCTTCCGGTATGCGCTTTGAAATGTCCGGCACACTGAGGAGGTGGGATCTGGATTGATAGCCCGGGATCTGCTTCGCGCCAAGGACCTCGTCGACGCACGCTACTTCGAACGGCTCTCGGTCGCCAACCTGGCCGCGGCCGCCGGCTTCTCACCCGCCCACTTCAGTCGACGGTTCAAGCAGACGTTCGGCGAGTCACCGCACCAGTATTTGCTGACGCGGCGCCTCGAGCGCGCCGCCTCGTTGTTGCGCACGACCGATTGGACCGTCGCCAGCGTTTGCTTCGCCGTTGGTTGGGAGAGCGTGGGGTCCTTCACCACGAGCTTTGGCCGGATGTACGGCGAGGCGCCGCAGACCTATCGGGACAGGTTTCCGCCCTCCGAGCGTCACGTGCGGATTCCACGCTGCGTCGCGCTGGCGTACGGGCGGCCGCAAAACCGCACGTTTCGAGAAGACGGCCCGCCGCGAGGCTCGTAACGTCGGAGCGACACCGAAAACGTAGGAGAACCAATGCTCAAGATTGCTAACGCGCAGTTCTGGGTGCACGACCAAGACGAAGCGCTGGCGTTCTACACCAAGACGCTGGGCTGGGAGGTCCGTTCGGACGTGACCATGGAGGCGTGGAACTTCCGCTGGATATGCGTCGGACCCGTCGGGCAGGACGGCGTCGGCCTGGTGTTGATGCCCATCCCGGGGCCACCGATGCTCGACGCTGCCGCCAGCGCGCAACTGGCCGAATTGGTGGCCAAGGGAGCAGGCGGCACCTTGTTTCTGGAGACCGACGACTGCCAGGCCCGCTACGACGAATTATCTTCTCGCGGCGTCACCTTCAACGATCCCCCAACGCCCCAGGCGTACGGCATCGACACTTCCTTCCGCGATCCCTCTGGCAACAACATCCGGCTCACCCAAGTACTCGAGTTCGATCCCTCACGCTGCTGACCGCTCGCGTCAGGGTGACTACTTTCCAGTGAATCGGGGATCGCGTTTGGCGGCGAACGCGGCCAAACCTTCTTTCGCGTCCTGTGAAGTCATCACCTCGATGACGAAGCGTTGTTCGATCTTTCGGGCGTCGGCGTCGTCAAGCCAACCGCTGGCCAGAATGGAAGCCTTCGCGTTTCGGATCGCCAGTGGGCCGTTAGCCGCTACCCGGGCGGCGATTTCATGGGCCTTGGCCAATGAATGCCCTTTCGGCACAACGTGTCCGACCAGTCCGAAGTGGTATGCCTCGGCCGCGGTCAACGGTTCACCGGTCAAGATCATCTCCATGGCCTTGGTGTAAGGGATCTGGCGCTTGAGCCGTACCGTGGAGCCCGCGCCGGCGATCAGCCCGAACTTGGCTTCGGGCAGTCCGAAGACCGCATGCTCCTCGGCGATGCGAATATCGGTCTGCTGCAGCATTTCACACCCGCCGCCCAGACACGGGCCGTTGACGGCGGCAATGAGCGGCTTGGTAAGGCTGCGGCTCAAGAGTAAACCATCGGTGATGACTGTTCCGCGTGACTTCGACGCCGTCTGCGGTTCATTGCCATCGGATGAGGAGCGATTGCTTTGAGTGCCCTTGACCATCCACCCGTCGGCGAGATCGCCGCCCACACAGTAGGAGTCGCCGTTGATCGAGCGTAGAGCCCGGTTTTCGGACGAGTTTCGGCTCAGGGCTGTGTGCGGTAATCCATTGCGGTAGTTGAGTATTCGATTCCGACGGGCATGGATAGCGGCCCCGACGGAGTGGTCCGCGACGTGACCATGTAGGGCCAAATTCTCCCCTGAGAACCCTGCAGACACACCGAATTACATGCTTGTAATGCGGTATAAGTCTCGATAGTGTAGGGCCAACTCCGACGCAGGGGACGGATCCGGTATGTACGTTAAGCGCCACGCCATCGTCAAGGGCGGCAAGCGCTACGTGTACCTGCGGCTGGTCGAAGCCTATCGCGATGAGCAAGGCCGAGTGCGCCATCGAGTGCTGCGCACCCTGGGCCGCGAGGACGAGCTGAAGGCGTCGGGCCAACTGGACCAGTTGGCGGCCTCGTTCGCCCGACTCGACCCGCCGCCGGTCGGCACCCGCCGCCACGTCGGTCCGCTGCTGCTGGTGCACCACTACCTGCACCGACTGGGCCTGGTCGAGGTCATCGACGCGGCGGCCCCGATGCGCGGACGGGCCATGCTGACCCACGGGGAGGTGATCGTCGCGCTGGTGGCCAACCGGCTGTGCGCCCCGGCGCCGCTCTACGACATCGCGGGCTGGGCATCGTCGGCGGCGATGTCCGAATTGTTCTCCGTCCCAGCGGGGTTGCTCAACGACGATCGGCTGGGCCGGGCGTTGGAGGCGCTGGCCCCGGTGGCCGAGCAGGTCCGAGGCAACCTCGCCCTGGCGGCCGCGTCTCGCTGCTCGGCGGACCTGTCACGGCTGCATCTGGACATGACCGCGGTCCGGTTCACCGGCGGCTACACCGGCTCCGCGCTGGTCGCCAAAGGGTGGGCGGCCGATCGCACCATCGGCCGCCAAGTCAAGACCATGCAGGTGTCCACCCGCGCCGGGGTCGCGGTTTACTATCGGCCGCACCCGGGGGGCTCCAACGAGGCGCCATGCTTCGCCGACACCCTCGAGCGCATCCGCGCGCTGGCCCCGCCCGGCGTGGTCTGCGTCATCGACTCCGGGTTCGGGCACCTAAGCAAGCTGTGCGCCGCCGACGCCAAAGGGTTGCGGTTCGTGGTACCGCTGCGCGCCGACACCGGCTGGGCGCAGTGGTTCACCGCCGACGTGCCCGACGGGCTGGCCGCGCTGCACCGCCTCGACCACTGCTCGGCGCGCGAAGCCCGGCTACCTGAGCATGAGCGCACCGTGTTCAAAGGCGTGCTGCGCGAACAAGACATCGCCGACGACGACACCGGCGCCACCCACCGGCTGCGCATCGCCTACATCTGGTCTTCCGAAGAGGCCGCCTCCGTCGCCGACGCCCGCGAACGCGCCCTGGCCACCGCCGAAGACGCGCTCAGCAGAATCCGCAACGGCCTCGGCGGGCGCTACTACAAGACCAAAAAACAGGTCGACGACCGGGTCGCCAAAATCATCGGACACCGCATCGCCGAGCTGATCACCGTCACCACCGGCGTCGACGACCAGCACAAACCCACCATCGCCTGGCACCGCAACCCCGAAGCCATCACCAGCGCTTCAACGCTGGACGGTCTCTACGCCCTCGCCACCAACCTGCCCGACCCACCCAAGGGCACACTGACCGCCCTCGACGTGCTCAACATCTACAAAGACCAGTGGATCGTCGAACAACGCCACCGCGACCTCAAACAAACCCTGCACGTACGGCCGATCTTCCTGCACAACGACGACCGCATCCAAGCCCTCATCGCCGTCGTTGGTATCGCCCTGCTCATCTACGGCCTCATCGAGGCCGACCTGCGCGCCGCTCTCGGCCCCGACACCCCCCTGCCCGGCCTCCTGCCCGAGCACCGCGACGCGGTCCCCACCGCCCGCGCCGTGCTCGCCGCCTTCACCGACCTACAGGCCACCTACACCAGCGCTGGGCTGGCCCTCGACCGGCTCACCACCGTCCAACGACTCATCCTCGCCCACCTCGACATCCCCCTACCATGGCCCGAAACACACAGCACCCCAACAACATCCAAAATCACAGACCTTAACCCCCAACTATGCGGAAAACGGGGCTAGTGGTCAACACTGCGTTGTCGCAATGACGGACGGCGAAGCTGTGCGGTCACCAAATCGATTATTTGATGGACGATTTCATCGTTATGAATGCGGACAACTGCGGCCGCCATAGTGAACTGGACGCCGGGTAGATCACCGAAGACGCGGAAGGTGACACCCCATGGGCCGACCATGTGGAGGAATCGAGCGCAACAATCATTGGTGTTGGCACGTGTTCGCACTAACGAGCAGAGCATCATCGGCGAGTACGGAGCGGGGATCGCAACACGGCTGGCACATTTTGCTGCTCAGTAATCATAAAGCGGTCAGGCGCGCCGGATGACGGCGATAGCATCCGGTGGTCGTAGTTGCAACACCACGGCTCGCACCCGGGACGAAAGGCACGATCGATGAACGCGAAGAGCAACAAGAAGGCCCTGAAAGCGGGCGCGCTGGCCGCGGGGCTGGTCGCGTTGTTGCTGCCGACGGGATGCAACAGTCAACCGCCTGCCTCGCCCCCGCCCGTGTACACGCTTCAGCCGGATCAGCACGCTTCCGCGCCGGCGGGACCGGTGCACACGGAGGCTAGCCGATAGTCGGGCGACCCGTCCGGTATCGCTCCGGACCAGACGCTGCGGTACCAACCCCGGCGTGTGATTTATTGCTTGGTGTGATCCGCTTGTGAACTCGGGTGGGACCACAGCGCCGGGGACAGGCTGGCCATCGGGACAGGCCGCCGGCGAATCCCGTCAACGCAACGCTCAGCTGCTGCGGGTCGTCGCTTCCTGCAACTTGGCCATCACCTGGTCCATGCTGAAGCTCGCCGATTTCTGTCGCTGCGGAAACTCGACCAACGTCTCGAGCATCTTCGCAACGTAAGCCTGCGCCGGAACGAACAAGAAGACGTGGTCCAACATCCAGTCGTAGTACGTGTTCGACGTGACGTCGGCCCGCTCGTATGGATCGGTCCGCAGGTTGAACAGCTTCGGCACGCGCAGTTCAACATACGGCTCCGCCCAGATCTGCAGGGTGCCCGTGCAGCGCTGCTCGAGGAAGACGAACTTCCAATTGTCGAATCGCAGCGCGGTGAGGTCGCCGTCGTCGGAGACATAGAAGAAGTGCTTGCGGGGACCCTCGTCGGTCTCGCCGGTGAAGTACGCCAACTGGTCGTGCCCGTCGAGGTGCACCTTGTAGGTCGTGCCGTTCAGGTCGGTGCCCGCGCGCAGCCGCTCGGCGATGTCGGGCACGCCTGCCGCCGATAACAGCGTGACGAACCAGTCAGCGTGGCTGACAATGCCGTTCAACACCGAGCCGGCCGGGATGTGTCCCGGCCAGCGCACCAGCGCCGGGACGCGGTAGGCACCCTCCCAGTTGGAGTTCTTCTCGTTGCGGAACGGGGTCATGCCGGCGTCGGGCCAGCTGTTCATGTGCGGACCGTTGTCGGTGGAGTACATGACGATCGTGTTCTCGGCGATGCCCAACTCGTCCAGCAGATCCAGCATGCTGCCCACCGTGTCGTCGTGATCCAGCATCGTGTCGTGGTAGCGCGATTGCCAGCGCCCCGCGCGGCCCACGCTGTCGCTCTGGGTGTGGGTGCGGAAATGCATGTGCGTGGTGTTGAACCACACGAAGAACGGGGTTCCGGCTTCGTGCTGGCGCTTGATGAAATCGACTGCGGCGTCGCGGAATTCGTTGTCGCAGGTTTCCATCCGCTTCTTGGTGAGCGGGCCGGTGTCCTCGACGCGTTGAGTGCCGTCGCCGTTGGCCCAGGTGTGCAGCACGCCGCGGGGCCCGAACCTCTTGCGGAACTCCGGATCCTTCGGATAGTCCGGCAATTCGGGTTCCTCTTCGGCGTTGAGGTGATACAGGTTGCCGAAGAACTCATCGAAGCCGTGCATGGTGGGCAGGTGCTCGTCGCGGTCGCCGAGGTGGTTCTTGCCGAACTGGCCCGTGGCGTAGCCCTGCGCCTTGAGCGCCGTCGCGATCGTCGGGTCTTCGGCCTGCAGACCAAGCGGCGCCCCGGGCAGGCCCACCTTGGTCAGCCCGGTGCGGTAGGGGTTCTGGCCGGTGATGAACGCCGCCCGACCGGCGGTGCAGCTCTGCTCCGCGTAATAGTCGGTGAACAGCACCCCTTCGGCGGCGACGCGGTCGATGTTAGGTGTCCGGTATCCCATCAGCCCGTTGCTGTAGCAGCTCAGGTTGCTCTGCCCGATGTCATCGCCCCAGATGATCAGGACATTCGGCTTATCGCTCACTGGTTGGCCTTTCGCGGTCGACGCCCCGAAGCCCTCGCTCCCCATAGAGATCCTAGACGCCATTTCCGCCGCGGCCAGAGGCCTTCGGCTCGCAGTTATGCACCCGCCCGTCACCCAGCCAGGACTACGACGAGGGCTCGGCGAAGCCCCAGCGATCTCTGTTGTTAACGACGTTTACCGGGGGCATGTTTCGAACCCACAACCTGTGCTCAGCCACGCGCAACTCCCTCATTGCCTGAGTTAGCCGGGCCCGCCGAAGCCACCGGCGCCGCCGGCGCCGCCGGTGGCGCCGCTGTGCGCGGTGCCGGGGCTGCCCCCGCTGCCAGGGGTGCCGCTCGGATCGCCGGTACCACCTTGGCCGCCGGTACCGCCGTCGCCGCCGGTGCCGCTCGGCCCGCCGCTGCCGCCTTGGCCGCCTTGGCCACCGGTGCCGCCGGCGCTGTGGTTGCCGAAACCGCCTTGGCCACCGTCGCCGCCGGTGCCGCCCGTGGTGCCGCCGATGCCGGCGCCGCCACCGGTGCCGCCGATGCCTCCGGTGCCGGCTGCGGCGCCGTAGATGCTAGCGGTGCCGCCTAGGCCGCCGTTGCCGCCAGTGCCGCCGGCGTCGGTGGCGTCGCCCGTGCCGCCTTGGCCACCCTGGCCGCCGGTGCCGCTGTGGCCGCCGCCCAACTCCAAGTCGGTGCCGCCTTGGCCACCGTTGCCGCCGGTGCCGGCCGCGCCGCCGTTGGCTGCTCCGCCTTGCCCACCTTGGCCGCCCTGGCCGCCGTCAAAGTGCACGCTACCGTCGTTGAGGCCGCCTTCGCCGCCGTTGCCGCCGTTGCCGGCGGTTCCTCCGTCGCCGCCGGCCATACCGCCGGCACCGCCGGAGCCCCCGATACCGGGGGCGCCGTTAAGCCCCTCACCGCCGGTGCCCCCGTCGCCGCCGGTGCCCCCGTTGCCGCTGCCGTTACCGTTGCCGCCGACACCGCCGGTGCCCCCGGTGCCGCCGACGCCGCCGCCGACGCTGGTTACGGGGCCGCCATCGCCACCGGCCCCGCCGTTGCCGCCGCTCTCGCCCGGGGTGGTGGGGCTGTAACCGTTGCCGCCGTTGCCGCCGTGACCGCCGTTGATCGCTGCGGTGCCGGTCGTGCCGCTGCTGCCGGAGATTAGGCCGTCGCCGCCTGCACCACCGTTGCCGCCGATGCCGGCGATACCGCCGCTGCCGCCCGCACCGCCGTTGTAGCCGTAGAGGCCGCCCGGGCCGCCGGGCGCGCCATTGCCACCGTTGCCGGGCGTGCCGCCGATGCCCCCGTTGCCGCCATTGCCACCGACGCCGGTGAGGCCGAGCAGGCCGGCCCCGCCGTTGCCGCCGTTGCCGCCGTCGCCGCCGTCGCCGCCGAAGCCGCCGCTGCCGCCGGAAAACCCGAGGCCATAGGTGTCGCCGTCATAACCGTCCGCACCGGCGCCGCCCTGACCTCCGAACCCGCCGGCGCCACCGTGCCCGCCCATGCCGAACAGCCCGCCGGCCCCCCCATCGCCACCGGCGCCGCCCATCCCGCCCTCCCCGCCGGGAACGCCGGGAACGCCGAAAACCGAGCCGTTGACGCCCGCACCGCCGGCCCCGCCGGTCCCGCCGGCGCCTCCGGCACTGAACAGCCCCCTGGCATTGCCGCCGGTGCCGCCCGTGCCGCCCTGGGCACTGCCGTAGCCGGCCCCGCCTTGCCCGCCGACCCCGCCGCCGCCGAACAACCGCCCACCAGTGCCGCCATCACCGCCGGCGGCAGCGGACCCGAAGCCGCCGCCGGCACCACCGGACCCACCGGCCCCGCCGCGGCCGATCAGCCCGGCGGCTCCGCCGGCCCCGCCAGCTCCTGGGGCTGCTGTGCCCGTTCCGGGCGTGCCGGACCCACCGTTGCCGCCGTTGCCTATCAAGATCCCGCCGGGCCCGCCGTTCTGGCCCGTGCCCGCTGCCCCGTTGGTGCCGTTGCCAACCAGCGGGCGCCCCGTCAACAGCTCCCAGGGCGAAAAGACACCCAGATCCTGCAGGCCCGCCAACGGCGAAGCGTTAGCGAGTTCGGCGGCCGCGTACGAGCCCGCCGCCCCGGTCAAGGCCTGCGTGAACCGAGAATGAAACACGGCCGCCTGCGCACTCAACGTTTGGAATTCCTGGGCGTGACGAGAAAACAACGACGCGATCGCCGCCGACACTTCATCAGCCCCAGCAGCCGCCACCGCAGTCGTCGGGGCCGCGGCCGCCGCATTGGCCGCACTCAGCGCCGAGCCGATGGACTCGAAATCCGTTGCCGCCGAGGCCAACATCTCCGGTACCGCCACCACATACGACATCGCCGTCCTCCAACTCGCTCATCACCGGATCATCGGCGAACACAACGGCCGTTCTGACCGCCATCGCATATGCCGTGGTGATCGGCGCACGGATACTCGCCAAATCCGAAGCCGACTGGTCGACAGCATCTCGCCTCGTCGTCAGAGGCCGCTGTATCGAACCTATGAATTGCATTTGCTTGCCGGGGCGATCGTCCGAGGCCGCGAGTCGCCTAATGCTTGGTGGTTGGGGTCAGAAACGGCCCGTGGTTCTTTGTCGTTGGTGTCGCAGTCGACGGCGACGGTGCCTTAGTCGATTTCTGCGATGGCGTGGTCGTTAGCGGCGGGTTGGTTCTCGGCGGCTCGCTGCGCGTTGGCGCCGGCGGGTAGTAGGTCGTGGTCGGGGGCGGCGCGGGAATGGGCGTCGGGACCTCTGTCGTAGTGGTGGTGGTGCTCGGCGCGGTAGCCGTCGTAGTGCGCGAGGTTTCCGGTGGGCTCGACGTGGTCGTATTGGTCGGGCCGAGCTTGCTCTGCCCCAGGCTGAGCCACAACCCCGCTGCCGCCACCACGGCGACGCCGGCACCAGCGACCGTCATGATCAGCACTGTGCGCTTGTACCACGGCAGCTTTCGAGGTTCGGTTGGGTGGTCGCGATCCTCCTCATGGTCCTCATCATGATCAGCAGTTGTTTCCGCAACGCGTTCGTCGGTGTGCTCGGGGCCGGTGTAGGGGACCGGTTCCTCTCCCGTACCGGTTACTTCTGACCAGGCCAGGGCGCCCTGAAGAGCCGATCCTCCGTCACCGCGTTGCCCAGTGAACGCGGTTAGGGCGGTTTGGGTTTGAGGACTGCCGGCAACTGCCGGGGGGGTACCGGCCCTGGCTGGCGGGGTGGCGGCGATTGTTGGAGGCGTGCTGGCCATTGTCGGAGGCGTGCTGGCCATTGTCGGCGGCGTGCCGATAGTTTCGGTCGGCGGCATGACGGCGGGAATCCGATACCTGTGAGCGCCCGCCGACGATCGCTGCCGGGCCAGCATCGCCGCGCCGATGGCAGCGGCGAACGCGGGCTGCGGTGTGCTGAACACCGGAACGTGAAACCGCTCCGATAACCGGGTGGTTACAAACTGGATGCTCGCGCCGCCGCCCACGGTTGCGACAGCGGCCAGACTGCCCCTCGGAATGCCGTTGCGCTGCAACGTCTCCTCGACCGAGGTAATGAATTGGCTCAGCGGTTGTGAAATGAGTTGCCGAAAGTCGTTGCGGGAAAGTCGGATATCCACACCGGAGGCCGCGCCGACGACGGTGGCCCCCACCGCTGACAGTTGTTCCTTGACTCGTCGGCAATCGCGGGGCGAAAGGCCCGGTAATCCCGTTCGGACGGCGTCTCTGAGGGAAGCGGTATGGGCATCACGGGCTCTGGCCTGAAGGTGATTGGCGATCAGTTGATCGATGTTGTCGCCCGAGAAGCCGGTTCGGCGGACGGACTGGCCGATCTGTTCTAAGTTCGCCCCAGCCTCAATTAGGGTGACGCTGGCGCCACCTGCGCCGAAATCGCACAGCGCCACGATACCGCTAGCGGGGAATCCTGGCTTGCCGCGCAGTTCCGCGGCCGCGGCCCTGGCGTCGGAGACCAGCAGCGGTGGCGCGCCCTTGGGCGCCAGATTGGGTTGATCGCGAAGCTCGCTACGGAGCGCCGCGGTCTGGCCGTCGGACCAATACGCGGGAACCGCGATGCCGATCGGCGTTCCGTAGCCGACCGTACGTGCCATCGCCTCGAGCGCCTCGACCGTCAGCGCCGCACCGCGGTACCTCGCCCCATCGGCCGCCACCAACGGTGCTCGGTCACCGACCCGTTCGACGAACCCGCGTATCACCAGGCCGGCTTCGTTGAAATTCGGGATTTGGTCGGGCAGGCCGACTTCACTTGGGCGGTCGCCGAACAACGTCAACACCGACCTGCGGCTCACGGGGATGCCCCCCGCGCGAACCGCAACCAGGTTGGCCACCCCGATCGACAACCCGAGCGCCGAGCTCATATCACATACCTCTGTGTCGGCTGTTCCGCTGTGTTGGCTGTTTTGCTGACTATTTGCTCGACGTCCACCATAGCGTTTGCAGGCGGGCGGTTTCGACGTCTTTCAGAGGCTCGGCGGCGGTTTGATCCCTTTGGATTTGATCACTTTGGCGGGTATGGCAGCCTGGTCTTCGGTGTGGCTAGCCGCCATGTTTCTGGTCGGGGCTGTCGCGTCTGTCGTGGTTTGCTCGTCGGTTGTTAGCGGCATCAGTCGTTGCCGTGGTGGGCGCACCGCTGGTAGGGCAACGGGCTCGCGGTGGTGGTCAGCGGTCGCCGATGGCGATCCGACCGATCATCGCGTAGGTGCGGTGCCTCGACGTCGTGGCGTGCGGTGCGCTGCTAGCACGTCTGCGTTTGCCAGCGTTTGCGCCTGAGCGGCCAGCGTCGATGCCCCGTTGGCATAGGCAATTGCTTCGAGCTCGTTGCTTGCTTCCTTGCCGTGCGCCGCTGCCAAATGCCGTTTCGCATCTTCGAGCCGGGTTTGAGCCTCGGCCCCGATGCTCTCGCGATGCCTGGCGGCGTAGTCGGAGATTTGGCGCAATCTGGCGTCCGCTTGGGACAACGCCTGCGGCAACGAATGACCGCGCCCGTCAATGTTCACCTGCCCATCGCCAGGGCCGACCCGCCGCGCGGCGCGCCGGCGGCGGCGATAGAGCACGAGAACCACCACGACTACGACCACGACGACGGCGACGCCGATCACGGTCAGCAGCCAGATCCGCTTTGACGAGCTTGGTGATTTGTTCAACCCGGCAGCCGCAGCGACCGCGGCACCGCTCCAGTCTTTAGCGCCCACCGCCGGTTCAATTTGTTTGGTCCGCAGACTGTCTAAGTCGGCGCTCCCCTGCGCCTTCGGCGGCACGTTGAATACATACAACTTGGTATTCGTGGCCACGGCCAGCAGCGCGTCCTGGTTGCCCATGCCGCTGGCGCTGCGGGTTCCGTCGGCCCAGTTGTCGGGTTTGAACCTGGAGAAGTTATCGACATAGACCACCCACAGTTGAATGTGGCGATCGCGGTAGAGCCGGTCGATTGCCGAGCTGACCGCCGCCCGACCGGAATCCGTCAACACCCCGGCGCTGTCAGTGATGTGATCCGTGAGCTTGGACGGCGGTTGCGCGCCGGCAGGGGTTGCCAGCAGCAACCCCGCTGTGAGGATCGTCAGGATTACACCGACCAGGCGAACAACGCGCATACGGGTAATCTAACCCGCCACCAGCCGCGATCCAGGGCGGCGCATCCCACAGCACACGATTTCGCGTTTCACGTAACCCCCTTCGCCGACCGTGAACTTCACGACGCAACACGCCGATGACGCGTCGTGTGGTTCACAATCGGCGATCTCGCCGTCCACGTACCGCTCGACGGGGCATGAGCCTTCACACCGCGCGCTTGATAACTATCGCTTCTCAACTAGTCAGCGATGGGTCTTGGACACGATGCTCCGCGCTGCGGAAGGTGGGTTTTAGGGCGAAGCGCCACAAACCGCGTGAGCCACGAACCAAATGAAAGGGCCCCAGATCGACAAGTGATCGCAAAACTCGTTTTGGGCGGAGCAATTGCCGCTGCGGCGATAGGCACCGCAGCGCCGGCCTCGGCGGATCCCGGCAACCCATTCAGTCATCTCTGGATGAATAGCGGTTGCTCTACGGCAGCCCCGGCCACCGGCTGTCACCGCGGCATCTCGCAGGTGCAGGCGGGGATTCAGGATGGCTTGCTTGACATGCAGTCCACGCTTCCGCCGGATAGCGGGCCTTCCTGAGGAAGGCCGCTGGTCGGCCAGGCTCAACTCCTGGCCAGTCCATTTAGGCAGCGTCAAGGATCAGCCGAAACAACTGTCAGTTGGCTAGACAGACTGAAACTTCCTGCAAAACAATGCTTTACGTCGTTGCCGACCCGACGTGGAATGCAAGACCCTCACACAGCCGATCAACCGTCCGGACCCGATCCCAAGAATCTTCCAAGGCAGTCCGTCAGGGAAAGTGCTTCGTCTACCCATTCTGCCGGTCTGACCTGCGGGAATCGGCTACTGCTAGCCGCATGGCTTAATTCGGCGAGCCTTTAACCAGGGCGTTCGAGACCGCGGGTATCGGTCATCGGCACGTTGATGATGCACGCGATCACAGAAGCCCAGTCGTCATCGTCGGAAGTCTCGATGACGAAGCGCCCTGCGCTGGTGGTTATCCAGAGCGACGTTCAACAGTTCTGCAGCGAGGCTCAGTCCGCTGCCGTCTGAGCGGTCCTCGATGCCGAGGCATGGAACGAGATTGCGTGCGCAAGTCAGTGACCGCAGCAAGGCGCGGTGACGTCCAGCCTGCAGGCGCACGAGGCGAGGATCGGCACCTCGGCGCGAGCCTTAACCAACTCGAGTTGTTGGCCGATCAACGTGGCCTCGACCGTCCGGCCCAGGCGGCGCGGACATTCGTGGTAGCCGTGCAGGCTCCACACGTTGCCGGGGTGCTGGCAGGGCCGGCTCAGGGTGGCGTCGATGCCGAGGTCGGCGGCGTACACTTCGGCGGCCTGCGCAACATGCCCCTGCTCGAGCAGCAGTGCCCCGTAGGCGTGTCGGGGCGGCTGCATCCAGCCCCACGGCTCGTCGTACGGAAGGGCGTCGCAGAGTTCGATAGCACGTCGAAGGAGAGCGAACGCGTCATCGAATTTCCGTTCGCGGTAGGTGATTTCGCCGTCGAGCATGGCGTCTGCGATGGCCAGGATGTCGCGGCTGGTGTTGTTGAAGAGGTAACGGGAGTCGGGGATCCGGGCGTAGGCCTCGGTGAACGCTTCCTGCTCGGCACGCCTTGTTGTAGTTGGGACCGATCGCATACGCGATGCCCCATCGCGCGATCGCCAGCCCAGGGTCGAGATCAAGGGCTCGCTCAAAGCAGCGGATCGCCTCGCCGTGGTTGAACGCGTAAGCCCAGATCAGCCCCCGGTCGAACCACACCTGCGCCTGCGGCGATGGCGTGTCAATCGGACGATGGTAGGAGCCCAGCTCGTAGTACGGCTCACTCCTGCCGAGCGCTCCCGGCGCCTTTACCGTCATGCCTCGCACGATAATTCAGCGACGCAGTCTGCACGACGGGAACGACGGGCGCAGTTGCGTGACGGAGAACGGCCCATGCGATCAAACTGGACTTCGCGCGGATCACAGGCCGACGTGGTCGATCTCCTCGATCGCCGCGGTGGGTTGATGGTCGGGATGGCGCTCATGGACACGCGTTGGCCGACGAGCAGGCTGAGAGTTCGGGCCGATTCGTAGTCCCCGCTGGCGTCGATGGGCACCTTGCGGGAGTCCGCCGCTACGGCCGGTGACCACGACGGTGGCCTGCAGGGGCCTGCTAGCGTGCTCGGCGCGCAAGGTTTTCGGCATCCAGGATGAGCACGTTGTGGCTTTCCCACTGGATCCAGCCACGGTAGGCGAAAGTGCTGAGCGCCTGGTTCGTCGACTCTCGGGACGCGCCAACCAGCTGAGCGATCTCCTCCTGCGTCAGGTCGTGGGCCACTCGTAGCCCGTCGCCTTCACGGGTGCCGAACTGTTGTGCCAGCAGCAGCAGTTGCTTTGCGACCCGTCCGGGGACGTCGGTGATCATCTGATCAGTCAGTTTGTTGTCGGTGCGCCGCAGCCTACGGGCCAGCAGTCGTAGCAGCTGTTCAGCGACCTCGGGGCGATCGGCCATCCATCCCCGCAGCGTGTCGCGGTCCAAAGACACCGCGCGCACCTCGGTGAGGGTGGTCGCGCTGGCGGTGCGCAGGCCGGGGTCGAAGACCGAGAGCTCACCGAACATGTCCGGCGGGCCCATTATCGCCAGCAGATGGTCGCGGCCGTCCAGTGAACGGTGGCCGATCTTGACCTTCCCGGAAATGATGATGTACAGCCGGTCTGCGGGTTCTCCTTCAGCGAACACGGTCCACCGGCGCGCGAAGTCGACGGGCTGCAGTTCTTTGGCTATGGCAGCCGCGGCGCTCTCGAATCCCTGAAAGATTCCGGCCCTGGCGACGGTCTGGTCCACACAGCCTCCTATGGGGGCGTTGGGCAGTGTCAGGACGACAGTGCGGCGTTGCGGTAGTGGGGTCCTGATCACCTGGTATGTGCACGCGAGGCTGGCCGTTTGGCCGCACGCTGCATGGCAGTGCATTGCCGCATGATTATGCGACCGAGGGTATCGATCGAAAGTGCTGTGCGGCAGGCGCTCTGGGTGCCCCAGGAATGAGCGGAGCAGTCATGGTGATCCCCGGGACATGCGGTTGTTGCAGGCGTGTTCGGCGCGAGTGACTGCTCAGCGAGGACAGCGGCAGACAGCTAGCCTCATCCCGGACTGGTTGAGCTTCTCAACGTCGTCAACAGTACACCCCGGGGGCTGCGCGGCCTATCGTGGCTGGTTTCCGATGTCGGGCGCTCAGTTAGATGTCGAAATGCCGATCATGCTGTGGACGTACTCGGTGAACTGCTTCAACTCTGTCACCGACACTCAACGGTCCAGTCCGGAACACGTTATCCCTCAAAGGGACTCGGCGACATTGCCGCGGCGCACCCGCCACGAGATGATTTGTCAGGCCAAGAGTACCGCCGCTGGCAGTTCTGGATCGCGTGCTGGAAGCGGCGGCCCGAGGAACGCGACCTCGCGCCTGGATCCGTCGACCACCGGCAACGCTGGCAAGCCTTGCAAAGGAGGCCGCCCCAAACGGGATTCGGCGGGTTAGTCCCCATGGGTGTAGCGTCGGAGGTGCTGAGAACCTCAGCTGGTTCGGGATGAGTTCAGCTGTCCGCTGCGGAACTTGAGGAGTGTTGGCTCCGAGGCCCCTACGGTGATCGTCTGCACATCAAGATCACCATGACCTTTCACAGAGTTTGTCCGGATCAACCCAGAGGTAAGGCCCCCTACATTCCCATTTCCTCGGTTTACCCACTCAACCCCGGCCAGCCACGTCCGCCCGGCGAAAGAAAAGGAGAGCATCCGCCGGAAGTCAGTACACCGCAATGTATTACGGAGAGACTCTGATGCTGGCGGCTACGACCGTCGGATCGCTCACCTGCGCGTCTGCCACCAGCCAGAAGCACGTGCCACCATGAACAGAGGTCGATTGCACAGAAGGCTCATCGCATGACTTACTGCATCGGCGTAATGCTCGACAAGGGCATAATTTTCGCGTCGGACTCCCGGACGAATGCCGGCATCGACGACTACGCCAAGTTCTGCAAGATGACGGTATTCGAGCGTCGCGGCAACCGCGTTATCGTTCTGCTGAGTTCGGGAAACCTAGCCGGAACGCAAGCCGTCATCAGCGTATTGACGCAGCGCTGCGCTGACGGCGACGCGGCCACCAATCTCTTGGGTGCCCGGACGATGTTCGACGTCGTGAGGCTGGTCTCCGACGCGACGCGCGATATCGAGAAACGCGACGCCGGGTACTTGGAAGAGAACAACATCCGCTTCAATGCCTCGTTCATCGTCGGTGGGCAGATCAGCGGCGAGCCGATACGGCTGTTCCGGACCTATGCCGAAGGCAATTTCATCGAAGCGGGGACCGACACGCCCTTCTTACGGACCGGTGAAACCAAGTACGGAAAGCCGATCCTCGACCGCGTACTTACGCAACACACGCCCCTGGCAGACGCCACGAAGTGTGTGCTGGTGTCCTTCGATTCGACCATGCGCAGCAACTTGTCGGTGGGCATGCCGATCGATCTGATCTGCTACGAACGGGACAGCCTCGAAGTGCAGTGGCGGCGGCGATTCGATGAGGGGGACCCCTATTTCACCGCGCTCAGCGACGAATGGGGCGAAGGTGTGCGGCAGGTGTTTCGCCATTTGCCCGAGTTGCGCTGGTGACGGGTTGTCACGGTGGATAACTTCATCATCACCTGTGAACACGGCGGTAACCGCGTACCCGCGCCCTATCGGCGTCTGTTTCGGGGGCAACGGGCGCTGCTGGATTCCCACCGTGGCTACGATCCCGGGTCGCTGGTCATGGCGAAGGCACTCGCCAGTGCCTTCGCGGCGCCGCTGGTGGCTTCGACTGTCAGCCGTCTGCTTATCGATCTCAACCGCTCGATCGGCCACCCACAACTTTTTTCGGCGGTGACCCGCACCGCGCCGGCCCAGACCCGGGCGCAGATCGTCGAACAGCATTACCGGCCCTATCGCAAGCAGGTCGAGCGTCTCATCGGGCAAGCGGTAGCGCGAGGGCATCGGGTGATCCACATTTCGTCGCACAGCTTTACTGCGGAGCTGGATGGCAAGGTGCGCGGCGCCGACGTGGGTTTGCTCTACCACCCCGCTAGGCGAGGGGAGGCCGAGGTGTGCGCACGCTGGAAGGAAACATTGGCGGCCTTGGCTCCGGAACTTCGCGTACGCCGCAATTACCCCTATGCCGGCAAAGGAGACGGGTTGACCTCGCACTTGCGTGTGCGGTTCGCGCAGAGCGACTACGTCGGAATCGAACTGGAAGTCAACCAGGGCATCGTGTTCGCCGCGGGCCGACGCTGGACGGCGTTGCGGCGCATGCTGATCGATTCGTTACGCACGGCATGTACGGCCTGAGCGCGCCATGATTCACGCCCTGCACCAAGGAGCACACGTGAGAACCTTTTCCAGCTTCTACGTCAGCGGTCATACGCGTCCTCACCTGCCGGATACCGGAGAGAAATAATGCAGATTAACGTCGGATTCGAAATGATCTACGACTGCCCGCAGCCCACGCCGATGATATTAAACCTCAACGTCCACTTCACCCGCGTGTCCGATCTGGTCGGCCGTGACAACCTGATGGTCGACCCGCCGGTCGCGATGGCAGGCTATCGTGACGGCTTCGGCAACTGGTGCACCCGAATTGTCGCGCCCAAGGGCCGCATGCGAGTCTGGGGCGATGCGCTCATCAACGACACCGGACTCCCCGACGCCATTGTTCCTCAGGCGCAACAGATTCCCGTTCCGGACCTGCCCGAGGACACCCTTGTCTTCCTGCTCGGGAGCCGGTATTGCGAAACCGATCGGCTGTCGGAGACGGCGTGGAATCTCTTTGAGCAGACGCCACCGGGATGGGGCCGCGTTCAGGCAATCTGCGACTATGTTTACCGACATATCACGTTCGGCTACGAGCACGCGCGCATGACACGGACGGCGCTAGAAGCTTTTTACGACCGGACCGGCGTCTGCCGCGATTTCACGCACCTCGCCGTGGCCTTCTGTCGCTGCATGAACATCCCGGCGCGCTATTGCACCGGATACCTCGGGGACATCGGTGTGCCCCCGGTGGACGAACCGATGGACTTCTCTGCCTGGTTCGAGGTGTTCCTCGGCGGGCAATGGCATACCTTCGACGCGCGCCACAACACCCCGCGCATCGGCAGAGTGTTGATCGCGCGTGGCCGCGACGCCGCCGACGTCGCGCTCAGCAACACGTTCGGCCCCAACACATTGACGAGCTTCAGGGTATGGACCGACGAGGTACCCGCCGGTTAAGTCAAGCAGCCAAGCCGCCGAACGCCTCCAGCGTCGCCACGATCAGCGCGCACGGAGCCGAAGCTGGACGCGGCGACGTGATCGCCCAAACTCTTAGCTCATGGTGCCGACGGTGATCAGGTCGGACACGATCCCGGTCCGCACCGGTCGACGGACACGGTGCTGGTCTCTGACTGCGAACCCGGCGCCTTCGAACAAAGCCCGCATCTCGGCCGGCGGCGGGTTCTGACGGCTAGGCGGGCGCCGCAACAACGCCCCGCACGTTGATGTCCCGCCAGATCGCGATGCCGCCGACTCTCTCGGGCGCCCGGCCGAAGAGGTCGGTGAAAACGCGAGCATCGCCTTCCAGGCCTGCATCGGCCCAACGATCACGTGGCGCACTTCAGCAAACTGGACGTCGGCGGCGACCTGTGCACGAATGTCGCCGGGCATCCCTGCCTTTCTCGTCCCTTTATCGCACCGACGTCGAATTCGCCGCGGAACTGTCGAACCGGACCGTGCACGGCGTGATGCATCTGGCCTGGGTCGATCAGGGCGAGGGCAGCTACGAATGCCAGATGGCCGTCTACGTCAAGCCGCGCGGTCTCCTCGGCACGGCATACATGCGTTCATCAAGCCGTTCCGGTATTGGATTCTTTACCCAGCCCTCATGCGACGGATCGAACGGGAGTAGAACACGCGCGTGCCTACCGGCTCTCAAGTTTGGTGCCATAAGAGCCAAAGCCATTGGCCTGCACAGCTTTAGGGTCCGCCGCGCCAGTGTTCGATGCGGTGATGGTCCGGAGTGAAGCCATGGTCCACGCCCCATAAGATCGCCTGGGTCCACCAATCGCGAGCGCGGTTCGAGGCACGGGAGTCTTCATGCGTTGTTGCAAGGATGTCGCGGCGCCGCCGTCGATCGCTATTACGGAGCTACCCGGTTCCAGCGGGAGCCGCAGCGCGTCGCGAATTTGTCTTTTCGAGCGGGGTGCAGCCCCGAACTTGGCAGCAGCAGGTGCCGCGTCGTGATAAGCAGCGGATTTACCGAGGTGTTCGAGATGCTGCGAAAGCTGCCGCACGATTTCAATGTGCCGCTGACCCGACCTGCGGCTGAAGTGATTACGAGTGCACAGAATTCGCCGATGTAGGGCTGCAAACTAGTAT
>CAWFDM010000006.1:0-44254 GCA_963814505.1 uncultured Actinomycetota bacterium | reverse complement strand
GAGTCCCCTTAGCTCCACAAGAAAACCGCAGTTCAGAAGATTTTTCTGAACTTGCCGTCAACATTCCCGTCAACATCGGGCGTATTCTGCCTGTATGGCGACCCTTCGGCTGCGTACCCGCAAGGACGGCAGCGCGTACACATCGGTGTTGTTTCGTGCCGAGGGCAGGCAATCCTCGATGTCGTTCGACGACCATGCCAAGGCTGTTCAGTTCAGGGACTTGGTCAATCGGGTGGGGCCGACGAAGGCGATGGACGTTCTGGCTTCTGCGACCAATGCAGTGGCGGCCCTGACGGTTGAGGAGTGGATCACCCATCATCTGGATCACCTGACCGGGGTGGAGGCAGGGACGGTGCAGCGCTATCGGGCATACCTGGCCAACGACATCGCTCCGGTGATGGGTGCGATGCCATTGGTGGCCCTCGGGCGCGACGACATCGCGGCCTGGGTGAACGCGATGGCCGACGAGGGGGCTTCGGGCAAGACCATCGCGAACAAACAACGCTTCCTGTCCGGCGCGTTGAATGGCGCGGTGACCGCCGGGCAACTCGGCACCAATCCGTGTCGTGGACTTCGGTTGCCGCGCTGGCAGCGACGGGAAATGGTCTTCCTCACGGAGGCGGAGTTCGCCACACTCCTCAACGCGGTGACGGAGTACTGGCGCCCGTTCGTTGAGTTCCTGGTGGCCTCGGGTGCGCGCTGGAGCGAAGCGACCGCGCTGCGGCCCAGCGATGTCGATCTCGATCAAGGAACAGTGCGCATCGTGCATGCCTGGAAGGTCGTCGACGGCGGCATCAAACTCGGGCCGCCGAAGTCGAATAATTCGGTGCGCACGATCAACGTTGCCGGCAGTGTGCTCGACAAGCTGGACTACAGCGGTGATTGGCTGTTCCGCAACCGTGCCGGTGATTATGTACGGGCACAAGGCTTCTCACGGCGCGTGTGGGCACCCGCGGTGGCTAGGGCCGAATTGGGAAAGAAGCCGCGGATTCACGATCTGCGCCACACCTGTGCGTCGTGGATGATTGCCGACAACATCCCGTTGGCGGTAGTGCAGCGGCACCTCGGTCACGAGTCCATCGAAACAACCGTCGGCACCTACGGGCACCTCGACAGGCGTAGCGCCCAGGCGGCAGCCGCCGCGATCAGCGCTCGGTTGGCGGCGACCACTCGGCTTTCCGGAATCCGTGAAGATTTCCGATGATGGCCGTAGCGGTGGGACTGGGCTGGGCTTACCGTGAATCCATGGCTCGACTGCCGAACGCTGCGGGACATGGCCGCATCTCGACTGTGATAGCAGAATCTGTTGTTTCTGTTGACTATTACTGGATTCCATCATGGGCGATTCGCTGACCTTTGACCTCACCGAAGCGGCCGAACGCATCGGCGGCGTATCGGAGAAATGGCTGGCCGCGCAGCTGCGCTCCCGGAAGATACCGGGCCGGAAGGTTGGGCGGAAGTGGCGCATGACCCAAGGCGATATCGACGCTTGCCTCGACATCTTCAAGGTGTGCCCGATTCCGAAGCCCGACCGCACAGTTGCGGCCAGCGGCGCCTCTGTGGGTCTCACCCGTACCAGTCATAGACGTGTGAAGCCTGCTCGTGTTCCGGCGCCAGCGCCTCAGTACTCGCTATTTCCATCCGGCCTGTTGGATCGGTCATAACTCGGCGGACTCGTCCGAGTATCGAAAGCTGTTGGCTCCAAGTCGCAGCTGACGCCGATGCCCGGTGGTATAGCGGGCGATGATGTCGGCGACGCCCTCGTCGGCGGTGGTCTCGCCGCGCACGATGCCAAGTTCCAACTGGCGCGTGTGATCCGCCACCTCATGGCCCAGCTAGTGCCAGTGCGACGTCAGCTACCGCCATCACCTCGTGCTCCTGGGCCGTGGAGAAAACGAACAGGCGGTCGTCGTTGGTCACGGCGCTGGTCGTATGCCGGCAAGTAGCCGGCGATCCGCCGTGGAACGGACGCCTGCCGCCATGGCCTGACATGGACGCCCCTATTGGTCGTCGATGAGACGAGCCTTCTTGAGTGATTGAAGCAGCCGGGCGGCCGCCCGAAGCGTCGGGGCATGGACTCCCGCGTCGAGTCGGCCGGCGTCAGCGTCCGCTGCCAGGGACTCCAAGACGGTACGGCAGGCACGGGGAGAACCGAGCACGATTTGTGCCGCTTCCGCCGGGCCGACCGGTGCGCGCTGGGTCTCGATTCGCACTCGCTCGACGAGCCGTTCGACGGGTTTCTCGACGAACTCGACGCGCACCGCGATGGCGCCGTTCGCGGCGGCGCGGCGCTCCTCGTACGCGGCGCGTCGACATCGTTGTGAGCACCAAACTGCAGGACGTCCAGGCTTGGGCGGCCACGGGGCAGCGGGCAGCGCGCCACCGCATCGTGGACATCGTCTCTCCTCCATGAATTGTCACGGTAGTAGAGCCTAAATAATTTCATAAGGACGAAATCGCGTTATCATTTCGTGACCTGTGTGCAAGAGGTGTGATGTTCGGGGAGGCGGTGAAATTAGGGTGGCCTAAGTGGCGGTGGGACGTGTCGCGTCCAGTCCACCTTTGCGAATTCCAGACTTACTTTGCGAATGATCTTGTGTCGGTTCTCAAATTCCGTGTCATCTTCCGGCCTTCTGAAATGCACCGATGCAGCTGTCTCACGTCGTGTCATCTGGGTTTTGTCTCAGATTCGTGTCATTTTTTGAGATGATGCGCTGAAGCGTTCCGGCGGGCTCGCCCGTTCCGCCCATGGCACGCGGAGCGACCGAGCGCGTTACGTCACGTGACAACACGCGGGCGCGATGACGACCAGCGGCGCGCGAATCTTACAGCGGGTGCAACCGCAGCGGCAGAGGGAGAGCGCACGGCATGGACATGAAACTTGAGGTCGTCGTGGTTTCTTCTCCCCGACGTCGACCGGGGTAAGGACGCCTATACTGCTATGGGCTGGCGTCTCGACGCCACCACGACGGTCTTCCAACCAATCGGGGTTGGCCGGGTCCGTGCGGCAACGGAGTATGAGCATGATCGGATCTGAAGCCCTTCGTCATTCAAGAATTCCACTTGCCCACGGATCCGGTGCGATCCCCGTCGTCGGATTCGGCACACTGATTCCGGACCTTCCGGCAACCAGGCGGGCCGTCAAGACCGCGTTGGACGTGGGTTTTCGACACCTCGACTGCGCAGAACGCTACCGCAACGAAGAAGCGGTCGGCGAAGCGATTCAGGAGGCATTCGAGGCGGGCACGGTTGCGCGGGAGGACCTGTTTGTCACCACCAAGCTGTGGAACACTAATCATCGTCCAGAGCGGGTCAAACCCGCGTTCGATGCGAGTCGCCACCGATTGCAGGTCGACTATGTCGATTGCTATCTCATCCATACGCCCTTTGCGTTTGCGCCTGGTGACGATCAGGATCCGCGAGACGAGCACGGTCAGGTGATCTACGACGAAGGGGTCACGTTGGCGCAGACGTGGCGGGCGCTGGAGCGCCTCGTCGAGGACGGTCACTGCGGGTCGATCGGGTTATCGGATGTCTCGTTGGATAAGCTGCGAGAGATCGTTGCGGTTGCCCGGATCAAGCCGGCCGTAGTGCAGGTCGAGTCGCATCCATATCTGCCCGAATGGGGACTGCTCGACTTCTGTCGGGAGAATGGGATTGTGCTGCTGGCGTTTGCAGCGTTGGGACATTCGATGGAACCGAATCTGCTCGACGACCCGGTGATTACGGCCATCGCGCAGCGTGAGCACATTTCGCCGGCCCAAGTCGCTCTTTCCTGGGCCGCGCAGCGAGGGACTGCTTTCCTGACCACCTCGACCAAACCTCAACGCATCCAAGAGAACTATGAGATCTCGGCCCTACCCGAGGATGCCATGCGCGAGATTCGCGACGACATCACCACGAACATCAGGTTCAACGCTGTGGTGCACAGCGGTGTACCCGGATTCATCCCCAAGGTTCAGTGAACCCGACGCTGAGCACTCCCACCATCGAGAGGAAGGAAGTGAGAATCGATGTGATCACCGAGTTCTTCTTGTCGCCCGGCTCACGAGGGAGGCACAGCTGATATCACGCGTTGCGCTGATCACGGGCGGCAGCCGGGGAATCGGTGCGGCGACTTCACTAGTCCTCGCGCAGCGAGGGTTTCGGGTGGTTGTCAACTACCGGTCCAGTGCCGAAGAAGCCCACCAGGTTGTCCGGGCCGTGACAGCGGCCGGCGGTGAGGCTCTCGCGATCCGCGCCGATGTCACCGAATCGGATGACATCACCGCCATGGTCGACGAAACCCGACGGCGGTGGGGCCAAGTCGACGTGTTGGTGCATAACGCGTTAGTACCCTATGTCATCACCTCGTTCGCCGATCTGACCTGGGAGCAGCTGGGCGGCAAACTGGACAAAGAGCTGTACGCCGCCTACTTCCTGACTAAAGCCGTTGTGCCGGGGATGATTTCGCGTGGCTATGGCCGGCTGATCTTCCTCACTGCGGTGCTGTCTCGTCATCCGCGCGCCGGGATGATCAACCTGGGCACATCGAAGGCGGCGCTGGACCAGTTCGTCCGCTACATCGCCCTCGAATTGGCGCCGCACGGCATCACGGCCAACCTCGTCGCACCAGCAACGGTGCAGGGAACGACGATGAGCCAAAAGTTGACGCCCGAGAAGATGCACGAGCTCGCTGCGGCCACGCCGATGGGACGACTCGTCACTACCGAGGACGTGGCCGCTACGATCGCGTTCTTCGCAAGTGAGGATTCCGGTTTCACCACCGGTCACACCATCCCGGTCAACGGCGGCACTGAAATGGATTGAGCGCGGCTGCGCTAGGTGGCATCCCGATCACATTGAAAGAGAGTCTCACCGTGCAGATGATCGACCTGGCCTATGTCGGCCGCGGTATTCACGAGGAACTGGTGGCCTATGTGGCCGATCAGGAGGGCTACTTCGAAGATGAAGGTGTCCACGTCGCGCTGCGCGACGGTACCCGTTGGGACACCAAGCGGCTGGGCGCTGGTGCGATGATCGGGCACGGCCGGTCCCTGTTGTCGCGGTTGACCGAGGGCATCGAGTGGACCGGGCTGAGCGTCAACACCGACCGTCCGTTGTTCTGGTTCCTCGGCGGGCCTAACGTGACATCGATGGCCGGGCTTCGCGGGCGCCGCCTGGCGGTACATGCGCCAGACAGTCCCCCCGGCTGCTTCGCGCGCATCGTGTTGCGTCAGCATGGCCTGGATCCCGATCGCGATCTGCAGTGCGTAGTGCGCCACCCCGGTGACTACCAGATGGATCTGCGAAACCTACGCAACAAATCCATCGATGCGGCCTATGTCGGCAGCACCATGGGACCCGAACAGGTCGCCGCCGAGGAAGGCTTCCACGTGCTGGCCTGGGTGGGCGATCACTTCCGGATCCCCACCGTGGGAATCGTGGTGAATCCAGCCCACAACCCGATCGACAGCCCCGCGGTCCAAGCGCTGGTGCGCGCCAACGACCGCGCCCTGCAAACCATGGCCGACCGGCCCGATCTGACCATCGGCTACATAGCGATGTTTCTGAGCCGGCTCACCCGGGAAGAGGTGCAACGCTACTACGAGCACTACATCGCCCCGTATTTCAGCGCCGACGGCCACGTGGACCTCGACGCCGCCCAGCACGCAGTCGACGCGGTCGCAGCCGAACTCGGCATCGCCTCAGCATCAGCTGACCAGATCTACCAGCCGTCCCGGTAAAGCCTCAACACGTGAACCGACAAACAAACCGCTCGAGGAGCGATCATGCGCGACACCAAGACCGTATTGATCCGACTTCTCTTGGCCCACCGCTAGTTCGTCAAGGAGCCCTTCTCATGCCGTATCTGACGAGCACTGTATGACTCTCCAGTTCGACGCGATCATCGTCGGCGCGGGGCAGGCCGGACCACCGCTGGCCGGACGGCTGACCGACGCCGGTCAGACCGTCGCGGTGGTGGAGCGCAAGCTGATCGGCGGTACCTGCGTCAACACCGGCTGCATCCCGACCAAGACAATGGTGGCCAGCGCGCATGCGGCCCACCTGGCCCGGCGCGGCGCCGAGTACGGCGTCGGCACCGGGCCGGTGACCGTCGACATGGCCAAGGTCAAGGCGCGCAAAGACGCCATCATGCTCAACGACCGCCACGACGTCGAGTCGTGGCTTGACGGGATGAAGGGATGCACGGTGGTTCGCGGGCACGCGCGTTTCGAGGACCCGCACACCCTGCGCGTCGGCGACGATCTCCTGGCTGCCGACCGGATCTTCCTGAACGTCGGAGCCCGCGCGGTGGCCCCCGACATGTCGGGATTGGCCGACGTCGACTACCTGACCAACGTCGGGATTCTCGAACTCGACACGGTGCCAGAGCATCTGGTCATCATCGGCGGCAGCTACATCGGGCTGGAATTCGCCCAGATGTACCGCAGGTTCGGCGCGGCCGTGACGATTCTGGAACGGGCAGCGCGGCTGGCGGGGCGAGAGGATCCCGATGTGTCGGCGACCATCCAGGCGATCCTGGAGGGCGAAGGCATTGCGGTGCAGTGCGATGCAGACGACATCAGCGTCGCCCGCGACGGCGCCGGTATCGCCGTGACGCCGCGGGCGGGCGCGCCCAGCATCGTCGGTTCGCACCTGCTGGTGGCTGTCGGCCGCCGGCCCAACACCGACGATCTGGGCCTGGATCGGGCCGGCGTGCAAACCAATCCCCGCGGATACATCGTCGTCGACGACCAGTTGCGCACCAACGTCGAGCACATCTGGGCGATGGGTGACTGCAACGGCCGCGGCGCATTCACCCACACGTCCTACAACGACTTCGAGATCGTCGCGGCCAACCTGCTCGATGACGATGCACGCAAGGTCAGCGACCGGATCCCCACCTACGCGCTCTACATTGACCCGCCGCTGGGCCGGGCCGGGCAGACCGTCGAGGAGGTGCGCAAGTCCGGCCGCAAGGCGCTGCTGGGCTTTCGTCCGATGACCAAGGTGGGCCGGGCGGTGGAAAAGGGTGAGACGCAAGGATTCATGAAGGTCGTCGTCGACGCGGAGACCGGCCAGATCCTCGGCGCCGCGATCTTCGGGGTGGGCGGCGATGAGGTGGTCCACGAGATTCTGGACATCATGTCCGCCAAGGCGCCCTACGCCACGCTGGCACGCACCATGCACATCCACCCGACCGTCAGCGAGTTGGTGCCGACGATGCTTGAGGAGATGCAACCCCTGCCTTAGCAGACACGGCCGCACCCGGCGACCAGCTGCCGAGTCACACCCCGCCGTAACAGGGGTGCGAGACCCAACCAGTGGAGATGGAGAGACGAGATGACCGAGCTTCCACCGCGCCCAGAGGGAATTGCGTTGGCCCATTTCATCGTCTCAGACGATGTCGAGCGCTCTCGGCGCTTCTACACCGAAGTACTCGGCGGCAGGGTGGTCTTCTCCGGAGACGTGACCTATGTCGCGCTATCCAATTGCTGGATCATCATCAATGTCGGCGGAGGCCCGACCGACGACAAGCCAACCGTCACCCTGGAGGCGCCACGCGATCCTGACCGGGTCAGCAGCTTCCTCAATATCAGGGTCAAAGACATCGAGGCCGTGTACGCCGAATGGAGTGCCCGGGGTGCCCAATTCCTGACGCCGCCGAAACAGCGCCAGTACGAGATACGTTGCTACATCCGCGATCCCGACGGTCATCTGATCGAAGTGGGGCAAACCACGGACCCGCAGGGGGACTGGTCGCCCGCTCACTGGCCATCGAGCACGGCCGCCGAGAAGGCCGAGTGAATGCCCAGATCACCGGCGGAATCCCTTCCATCGACGGTGGCCAGTCCCCCCGACCGTTCCCCCGCTCTCAGCGAGGCGGTGCGAGACCGCTCGGGTCCGCGATGCATCGGGCCGCCGTTGTTAGTACCGTGACGCTGAGGAGGTTTCGGTGATGACCACGGCGATCATCGGCACTGGAGGGCTCGGATCGGTCATCGCCCGCCGGCTCGCCTCAGGCGGTGAGACCCTGCGGCTCTCAAGCGCCGACAAGGAGTCGGCACGAAGGCTGGCTGCAGAGATCGGTCGAGCTGCCGTCGTCGCCGTCGACAACCGCGACGCGTTGCAGGGCGCCGATGCCGTGGTCCTTGCGCTGCGCTTCGCCGCTCTGAAGGGCGTCATCGACGAGATCGCCGACCCGCTAATCGACAAGCTCGTGGTCGTTCCGAGCAACCCGCTCGCCACCGACGCACAAGGTAACCTCACACATCTCCTGCCGAAATGGCAATCCTCTGGCGAGGTTGTAGCCGGGTGGTTGCCGGCGGGGGCGCGCTTGGCCATGGCGTTTGGAACCCTGTCGGCCGATCTCTTCGAGTCCTCCGCCAACCGGTCACCGGAGCCGGCGGTCCTCTTCTACGCGACTGACGACGGCCGTGCTGGCGAGGAAGTCGAGCGGTTGATCCGAACGGCCGGCTTCGAGCCGGTGAAGGTCGGTGGGATCGAACAGTCGGGCCGGCTCGAGGTGAGTGGGGACCTTCACGATCTCGTAGTCGGCCCCGCGGAGGCGCGGTCATTGATCGGTGGGGCCTGATCGCTTCGCCGCCCTGGCCGGGGCACCTCTTCGGTCGGGCGTTCGCCCAGATGGTCTTGATACCCAGATGCATGTCTATGTTGAGGCAGTGGTTTTGGCGCTCGCTCTCGGCTGCAGAGCGTGGAAGACTTCGCGGGCGATGTAGCGCTTGAGGCATCGCATCATTTCGTTCTTGGATTTACCTTCGGCGGCCTGCCGACGCTGGGGGCCGCCACGCGGCGTGATCGATACCAATCCATGTGCGGTGCGCAGGTAACCGCCGTTCGGTACGCCAAGAGAAGGGACCGTTCCGCTGGTTACGACCCGTCCAGAAAGAACATTCGGAGCGTTCGTTCACGAATCGGCGCCACACGGTGGAATGCAACTGCACGGCGTGGTGGTGGGTTATTTAATTTGAACAGGATTCAGACGTGATCTGTGACGCCTGCGGCTAATTGCGGAGTGGGCAAGTATGGCGCCATGTGGCCCGGGGATGCTCTGGCCGATACAGTTGCTGAAGAGGGAAGCGTCACACTGTCACAACGGCGGGAGAAGCCCATGACCGACCAGCCGGACTCACCCGCAGGGCTGAGCTTCGAGCGCGATGTCCGTCCTATGTTCCGCGAAAAGGACCGCGACTCGATGCTCAAAGCGTTCGACCTCTGGTCCCACAGCGACGTCCAGGCGCACCAGGACGCGATCCTCGAGCGCCTCCGCGACGGCACCATGCCCTGCGACGGGGCGTGGCCGGCGGAGCACGTCGCCGTCTTCCAGCGCTGGATCGCCAGCGGGTCGGCGCCCTGAGCGCACGCCTCGGCGCCCTGAGCGCACGCCGGGGTGACTGTGCAGCTTTCTGTCGCGAGGGCCAATAAGTGAGATAGAGAAGCCGCGTGAAGATGTAGCTTCTCAAATCCCGTGTCACACCGTACGACGACGTCACCTGCGCATTCGTGGGGCCGGCAGCCGAGGTTTTGCTGCTGCTGAAAGCATTGCAGGATGCTGCGGAGATGCCCGGAAGGCAGGACAATCGATGATGCTCTACCACACCACCTGCAGAGGGCCTAACTGCAATTGGAGAGATCGATGGACGAAGTACAAGTCGAGCAGCAGAACTATCAGATGCCACCGGTGGAGGGGTTTACGGTCGCGGTCTTTCTCACCGTGGCCGACCTCAAGCGATCCGCCGAATTCTACAAAACGGTCTTCGATGGAGACATTGTGAGCATGGGCGACGGAAACGCACCTCCGTACGTCAAAATCGCCAACACATGGCTCATTCTCAACGTTGGCGGCGGTCCCACACCGGATAAACCGACGGTAACGCTTAGCCCGCCTCCCGATCCTAATCATCTCAGTAGCTTCATGAATATCCGCGTTGCGGACATTCAGGCGTGCTACAAGTTGTGGAAGAGTCGAGGCGCAACGTTTCTCTCGGAGCCCCTAGACAAGTACGGCGAGACGCGATGCTACATCCGCGATCCAGACGGCTACATCATCGAAGTCGGCCAAAGCAAACCCGGCTTCAAGTACGGGTAGAAGTGGTAAACAGCAAGTCGTCGTAATAACGGGCGCATCGCATCGTATCGGCGCAAGTCTGGTCGCGCGTACAGCGAAGCCGGATACAACGTCGTTGTCAATGCGCTCTCGATAGAGCCAAGGTTGTGCTCTACCCACAGGCACCGGTGGGTGATGGCCGGCGACGACCGCGGCGTGTATGGGCAGTACCCGCCCGCTCGGATGTGATCGACGTCACCTCCGCGAGGATTCACAGTCTGAATCGCGCCCGCGCCTAAGTGTTCGAGATTTACGCTGCGGCGCTGTGCCAACGAAAAACTGGAAGAACGTACCAAATCGGCCCCGGTGCAACGCATGCACTCACGACGATGTCATCGGCGAGGAACGAGCGAGTTGGACACCAACACCATGATTTTCACTTTCGTGTCCACTGTGGACATTCAGTGTCGCCTGCCAGGGTGATGGGACCACTGGTTTGCCATTGGCCGGACCCCTTGAACTGATCCGTACTCAGTGAGAGTCGGTGATGGGTGGTATGCAACACCCTAACGCGTACTGGCCGCCGAGTCAGTCTGTGGCTCTGGGCTTTTGCCTTACTCTGGTTGCTTGTCGTCCTGTTGGACAGGTGATATCACTCCGCGCGGCGTGCCGGGACGAAGTCGAGCGGTGCGCCGAACGGGATCAGCGGTTCGCGTTTCACGCTGGCCTGGAACTGCGCGATGAGCCTGGTGAAGTGGGCGACTACCCAGGTGTGTAGGTGGGGCGAGTCGACGGGTTCGCGTTCTTTGGGATCGGTGAGCAGGTTGATGATGCGTGGGTTGGCGTAGGGCGGTGAGGCGTCGGAAAAGTAGCGTTGCTCGACGAAGACGGTTTTGAAGTTCTGCCATTTGACGCCGTAGAGCTTGTCGCCGTTCCAGAACAGGAATCCCTGCCGGTTGGACTGGTCCTGCTCGCCGCCGAAGAACGCCCGTTGATCTACACCGTCGATGATCCGGTCGCTGGGCACGTCGCAGCCAGCCCAGGCGAGCAGGGTGGTGAACATGTCGGTGACGTGGACGATCTCGTTGCTGACCCGCCCGGCGGCGACGTGTCCGGGCCAGCGGATCAGACACGGTGTCCGTAGCGAGCCTTCCATGCCGGTGAAGTAAGAGCCGTCCCAGAAGCCGGCGGTTCCTCGCCACGGCAAGGTGTCCTCGGGGCCGTTGTCGCCGGCGAAAACGACGATCGTGTTGTCGGCGATGTCCAGTTCGTCGAGCAGGTCAAGCAGTGTTCCGAAATCGGCATCCATCTCCAACAGACAGTCGGCCCAGTCCCCTGCACCGCTTGTGCCCTTGAATTCCTCGCGTGCCACGGTGGGCAGATGCAGCATCGAGTGATTGAAGTAGACGTAAAACGCTGTGCCGGCGGCGACGCTTCCCCGGATGAACGCGTCTGCGCGCGTGAGGTATTCGCGGTCGATGTCGCGGCGCACATCCAGGGTCAGCTGCTCCAGATTCTCGACCGGACCGCCTTTGGTGCTCGCGACGACATACGACATGGAGTCGCGCTCGGGGTCATAGAGTGGATCATCGGGCCACAGGCACTCGTCGTAGCTGTGGGGGATGCCGTACCACTCGTCGAACCCGTGGTCGGTCGGGTAGCGCCCAGGTTCGTCGCCGATGTGCCACTTGCCGTAGATCGCGGTGGCGTACCCGGCCTCCGACAAGATGTCGCCCATCGTCTGCTCCCACGCCACCAACCCGCCTGGCAGGCCGGGCAGCTGCACCGAGCCGTTGCCGGAGCGGATGGCATAGCGGCCGGTCAGCAGGGCCGAGCGGGTCGGGGTGCACTGGGCTTCGGGCGCGAAATTGAGCAGCTGTAGTCCTTCCCCGGCGAAGCGGTCCAGCCGCGCTGTGTCCGCGCCGCGCAGGATTCCGCCGCCGTAGCAACCCAGCTCACCCATGCCGAGGTTGTCGATGTGGACGTAGAGAATGTTGGGTGGTCCCGCTGGGCTTGACACCTGCTGCTCAACCGGAACGTCGTCAGGGCTCATCGCTCAACCTCCTGGCGTGGTTTTTGCCTTCGACCTCTGCGGAATGCCTGTGAGACAGCAGCTTGGGCGTGCTAGGGAATCTGCTCGCGAAGGAATGTGCCGATGGCGTCGATGGCTTGCTGGCCCTCGGGCAGCACGGCGGCGTAGCTGTGCCAGCGGTGGATCATCTCCGGCCAGATCTCCAGTTTGACGTCAACTCCGGCTGCTCGGGCGCGTTGCGCGAGCCGGGTGGAGTCATCCAGCAGAACCTCGTGATCGCCGACCTGAATCAGCAGCGGCGGCAACCCCGCAAGATCGGCAAACAGTGGATTGGCTAGCGGGGTACGCGGATTCGCGCCGGCCAGGTAGGCCTTCGCCCACACCTCGATGACCTCGGGCGTGGCGATCGGATCGACGTCCGCGCGCGTCTTGATCGACTCGCCGGTGCCCTCCAGATCAAGGAACGGCGACAAGCACACCGCCGCCGCTGGCATCGGCAACCCGTCGTCGCGGCCCGCAATCAGCGCCGCGAGCGTCAATGCGCCGCCCGCTGAATCCCCGGCGACCGCCAGCCGTGTCGGCGGCAGCGCCTGGTCGAGCAGGAACCGGTAGCCGGCAACGGTGTCGTCGACGGCTACCGGAAAGGGATGCTCGGGTGCCAGGCGGTAGTCCAGACCCAACACGCGGGCCTGCGCGGCACGTGAGATGCGGCCCATCATGTCGCGGTGGGTGTTCAACGACCCCATGATGTAGCCGCCGCCATGCAGATACAACACGGCGCGATCAGCCGCGACTCCCGGCGCACTGATCCAGGCCGCGTTGACACCGTTGGCGTCAACGGGCTCGCTCGTGACATCAGATTCCGCTGGCCGCGCCATCTGCTCGTTGGTCGCGCGCAACTCCGCAACACTTGAGCCCGAGGCCATCCCGGCCAAACCCTTGATCGCCTCGATCACCTGCTGCAATTGCGGACTAGCCATCGTAGGGACACACCTCTCGGCAGTTCATGGGCGGCGCGACCAGCGCGCTTTGGAAGCTAGTCTTCGCCGCCCATCGATGTTGCACAACCGTTCAAAACGGGATGCCCCCAATAGGTCGGTGACCGGACCCGTGTACCGGTCCACAGTAGGCAAAACGTGTTGGTCCGTGGGTACAGGTTTCCGCGTAGCGGGCCGGGGGGCTCGTAACCGAGTGCAGAGTGCCGCCGGTAGTGGTTGTAGTCGTGCTTCCAGTCGCTGATGACTACCCGCGCTTGGGCCCGTGACCAGAAGCTGTTGATATTGAGGCATTCATCGCGGATGCGGGAGTTAAATGATTCGACGTAGCCGTTGCGCCAGGGCGGAATGAAATGCAGACCGACCTGTCCGGCTGCCCAGTCGACCATTGCGCTGCAGGCTAATTCGGGTCCGTTGTCACACCGCAGGACCACCGGGTAGGTGCCCCGTTCGGCGGCCAGGCGGTCCAGTTCGGCGATCAGGTGCTCGCCGGTGATGCTGCGCTCGACCAGCCCGCCCAGGCATTCGCGGGTGTGTTCGTCGATGATCGACACAATTTTGATCGGCCGTCCGTCGGTGGTGACGTCGAACTGGAAGTCCACCGCCCACACCCGGTTCGGTGCTTGGGCGACTACGCTGTCCGGCGCGGTGGAGGTGCCGTGGCGTTTGCGTCTGCGCCGTTGCGGCACCCGCAAGCCCTCTTCGCGCCAAAGCCGTTGGATCTTCTTATGATTCGCAATCCATCCCTCGGCGCGGGCGTCGTGATAGGCCGGCCGGAACCCACGCCTGGGATGGTCGTTGGCGTACTGGCGTAGCCAGGACCGCAACGCCGTGTCGGGATCGTCCGGCTTAGTGGCGACGGCCTCGTGGCGTTGGGTGGCGCGGTGCTGCCCGGTCACGCGGCAGGCGAACCGTTCGCTGACCCCCAACACGCGCTGGAGGTGACGAACGGCTGCCCGCCGTCGTTCCGGGCTTAGAAGTTTCCCTTCGCGATCTCCTTCAGGGCGGCCTTCTCCAGCTCAGCATCAGCCAACAACCGCTTGAGAGTGGAGTTCTCGCGTTCGAGATCCTTGAGACGTTTGGCGTCCTCGGCCTTCAACCCGCCGAACTGATTGCGCCAGCGGTGGTAGGTCGCCTCGGAGACACCGAGTTCTCGGCACACTGCCGCAGTGTCTTTGCCCTCGGCCAGCAGCCGATCGGCCGCCATCAGCTTGCGCACGATCTGCTCGGGACTGTGCCGTTTCCTCGTCGCCATGATCTTGTCGAGCCTTCCTGCCCACAACATGGGCCATAAGACTCTCACAAATCCTGGATCAACCAACGGGGGTCAGGCCACCATGAGCATGGGACCAGTTCGTCTTCCGGTCACGGGCCGTGTTGATGGTGACTGATGGTGTGGTTGCCGGTCAATCCGACGTAGTCGGAGGGGCCGGCTGGGGCTTTTGGCGTTGCCGATAGGACTGGCCTTCGACGATGAGTTCGTAGGCCGCTGATTGCAGCCGGTCCATCGCCGATTGGGCCAGCAGCGGGTCGGCCATCATGGTCAGGATCTCCGGCGGTTCGCGATTACTGGTGATGATCGTGGAGGCCTTGCGGTGGCGTTCGACGATCAGCTCGTAGAAGTCGGTGGTCTCGGTGGTCTCTAGGCGGTGCAGCGCCAGATCATCGATGATCAGCAGTTCGACGCGGTGCAGTTTGCGCATCTCGTCTTCGTAGGTGCCGTCCAGTCGTGCTCCGCGCAGGCGTTTGAACAGTTTGTCGGCGCGTTCGGTGTGCACGCTGCGGCCACGACGAACCGCGATATGGCCTAATGCGTTGGCCAGGAACGTCTTTCCCACGCCGACCGGCCCCATGATGAGCACGTTGTAGGCATCGGCGATAAACCGCAGCGAGGTCAGCTCGGCCCACAGCTGAGAATCGAAGCTCACCGCCGCAGAGTCGTCCCAGGCCGGCAGCTGCATCGCGGGATCGAGGTGAGCGGCCTTGGCGCGCCGGACCGCCGATTCGCGGTCGCGGCGGGTGACTTCATCGGCGAACAGCAGCTCCAGAAAGTCGTGATGGGGCAGCCGGTTGGTGCGGGCCAGTGCGAGCCGCTCGGGCAAGGTGTCGAGCAGCTGACCCAGCTTGAGGCGGCGCATCAACGCTTTGAGTTCACCAGAGACCTCGATCGGGGTGAACGCTGGTGCGGTGTCGGGGCGGGCCGGGTTCATGAGGGCCTGCGCACCGCGAAATCAGAACTGTGGCGCACGAACCGCGACGCCTGGGCCGGCGGTTTGGGGAGCAGCGGTAGTTGTTCCCCGCCGCCGCGGGTGCAGATCCGCTCGATGAGTCCGACGTCGATCACTTAGGCGTCCAGGGCACGCCGGCAGGCGTCGTCGACCGCTGCGGCGCCGTGGCGGCGCACCAGCCCCAGCAGCCGGTAGACCTGGCGCATCTTGGTCCACGGCAGTGGATGTTCCAACACCGCGGACGCATACGTGCCGACGTGGGTGCCGTGGGCGGCGGCCTTGCGCGCCAAGCTAGTGGTCTGTCTCAGTTTTGGCTAACTACTTGTTGGAGTTTGGTGCGTGCGCGCTGGACTTTGGCGAGGATGGATTCGGCCGTCGCTGTCCACACGTAGGGTTTGGGGTCGGTGTTGTGGGCATTGAGGTATGCCTCGATGCTGGCGATCAGGTCGGGCACGCTGGCGAAGATTCCGCGGCGCAGATTCTTGTCGGTCAGGTCGCGAAACCAGCGCTCGACCTGATTGAGCCACGACGACGAGGTCGGGGTGAAGTGTAGGTGAAACCGCTGGTGCCGCTTCAACCATCGGTGGACTTCGGCATGCTTGTGGGTGCTGTAGTTATCCAGGATCAGATGGACCTGTAACCCGTCGGGTACCTCACGATCAATCGTGTTGAGGAAGTTGATGAACTCGACATGACGGTGCCGGGGCAGGCATTGGGCGATTACCCTGCCGGTCAGCACGTCCAGGGCCGCGAACAGTGTGGTCGTGCCGTTGCGCTTGTAGTCATGAGTCATCGTGCCCGCCCGTCCCGGCACCATCGGCAGCGACGCTTGCGTGCGATCCAAGGCCTGGATCTGCGACTTCTCGTCCATGCACATTACGATCGCCTTCTCCGGCGGGTCCAAGTAGAGACCGACTACGTCGATGAGTTTGTCCTCGAATTTCGGATCGTTGGACACCTTGAACGTCTCGACCCGATGGGGCTGCAACCCCAGATCTGACCAAATACGTTGCACCGTGGCCGGACTGACGCCGACCCGCTTAGCCATTGTGCGACACGACCAGTGCGTGACCCCCGGCGGCGTGGTCGTAGTGGTCAGCCGGACGATCTCGGCGACCGTCTCTTCACTGATCGAGGGTTTGCGGCCCCGACCGTCGCGGATCTTCTCCAGTCCGGCCAACCCATCGGTGATAAACCGTTTGCGCCACGCGCGCACCGTCACCGGCGTCACCCCGACCTCTTCAGCGATCACCGCGTTGGCCACCCCGTCGGCGGCCAACAGCAACACTCGGGCCTGCACCACCTGCCGATGCGGCACCGACTGCGCCCGCCTCGGGCCGGCAGGGTTTAGATGGCTGTCTCATGGACTGCGCCTCACCCAGCGGACAACAGTGCTCCGGCTGCGTGAGCCGGCTCGGGGCCTGTGTTTTACAGACGGTCCCGACGAATGCGACCGGTCGAATATGATGGGTTGCCGGCGAAGTACGCCATGTTGATTATTAGCTCGTGGCCCAATCTGTTTCGCTCATTCGAACCATGGTGCGACAGTTCAGAGCCTGCCGCATGTGCGCGGCCGTTTCGGTGTGGGACTGACTGCCCCGAGCAGGCCGGTGAGCTCAGTAATTGGAATGGCGTCGAGTTTCTCGACGGCGCTGACGATGTCGACCTGTAGGGTGTCGTCGGCGAATGGCTCTGCTAGCCAGTGGAATTTGCCCACTACCCGTTCCCAGGACATGGGTCGGGTTGGCGAGCCTTCGAAATCGGATTGCTCCCGGTCGAAGATGCGTCCATCGCTCAATGTGATGTGTACGCGAGTGGCAGTACGTCCAGGGTACGCGGCGGTGAGGTCGTCCGCCGGTGAAACGCTGACGCGCTGCAGCAGGTTCTGTACGTCGGCGCGGCGTACCCGTTCAGTCTCGAGTTGTTCGGGTCCCACCTGGCCGTCGAGCAGTGCGACGGCGCTGAGATACCTCAGGTTGTAATCGGCCTGTTCTTTGGTCTTTGGGTGGTCCTTGTTGCCGTAGCTTCCTCCTCCGGCGATGTCATATGCGCCTTGGAAAACTTCCAGGGTAACCTCAGCCACGTCGTCGCCGGCAAGTCGATATTGGTCGCGGATGGCCAGCGTGGCGTCGATGATGTTCTGGCCGTGGATCAATGAGCAGTACTGCTTGAGGTAAGTCTGCTCGACAGCGGTCAGCGAGTGATCGTCGGTGCGGAAGTCGATACCCTGGCCGAACAGCTGGACGAGCCTCGCCGTCGCACTGACCCTTGCCCTGACCGGAACACTCATGGCCCCCATACCGTGGACCGTCGCACTCCTGGTGCTCGGCACGCTGCTCGCCGGCGCGCTCACCGCCGATCTCATCAAGATTCCCGTCTTCAAAACCCTCGCACTGCACCGCCTGTGGCGCCCACAGTCCGCCCCCACCAGGCAGCACAGGCCGGACTGAAGCCCCGACAACCGGACCGATCACCAACGCTGTCCCCAACGGTGTCTGGATGCCGCTTCGCCCGGCGCCCGACATTGCGTGCCGGTGGCGAGCCGGGCGAGTTCGCTCCGGAACGGGTGAACTGACCGGCTGTCGGTTAAGCCCTGTGAGCGCTTAGTTCTTAGTGGCGACCCCTTCAAAGGCGAAGCCGAACAGTGGCGGTCCTGGCATCGGGTAGGTCTGCAGTCGTGTCATGGTGAGTCCGGATGCCGTCACCAGATCGGGGATCGGCCGGTTGAGGTGGCAGCCGCCGGACACCTTCCCCCAGGCGGGTGTGACCCTGTCCTGCCAGTGGGCGACATTCGGCTTCGGCGACCTGCCGTGTTCGGCGAAATGCAGACGCCCGCCGGCGCGCAGCACGCGGTGGATCTCGCGCAATGCCAGGTCCACGTCCGGGATGGTGCACAGGGTCCAGGTGACTAGCACGTGATCGATAGACTCATCGGGCAGCGGCAGAGCTTGGCCGTCCAGGCCGACGTAGGACACCGGCACCGGACTGGCCGCGATCCGCCGGTCGGCAAGTTTGCGGCCGACGGACGCAGGCTCCACCGCCTGCACGCGGGTGACAGCACAGGGGTAGTGCGGGACGTTACGCCCGGAACCAAAGCCCACCTCCAGAACCTCACCGCTGAGTTCTGACGCGACGCGGGCGCGGATTTGTTCGAACGGTTTTCCCAGAGCCACATCAATGAAGCGGGGCAGGACCTGGTCGTTGTAGTAGCCCAGTGCTAGTCGAGGCACCCCGGTCGGGGAAGACCACACCGAACGAATCATCGCGTGCATCCTCAGGCGGCCGACGCCCTGCGGACCGCAATCGGGCTGGCCAGGGCGCAGTAAGCCATCCCGCGGCGTGACGCGAACGCCCGCCAGCGTAGCTCATCGGATCCATACATTCGCCGTCTGGCTCGTCTGTCCGGCGGGCACGCCAATCCACGTTCGTCGTAACACCGCAACGTCGAAGGGTTTAGCCCGAGCCGAGCCGCCGCCTGGCCGATCAGAACCAGATCCATCCCGTCATTTGACGTCAAACCGACTTGAAGCTGCAAGGGTAGAGATGACCACCGGAAGCGACGCCCGGTTGGAAGGGATCACCAATGAGCACTTCGTCAACCCCGGTCAATCATCATGCCGGTCAGCCCGGCTTTGCCGGGCCGATCGGACTGGTCGCCGGGCTCGCCATGCTCGTCTCTGGGCGCGCTGCCGCAGGCCTGGCGGCCGACCTAGCGTCGGTGTCGGAGGCAGACCGGGTTGTCGACATCGGTTGCGGCCCGGGCAACGCGGTCAGAGCAGCCGCCCGTCGTGGAGCGCGGCCTCCTCATCGGGCGCGGCGAAGTCGAGGTCGGTCGAGAAACGGCCAGCGTTGCCCGCTCTGAACTTGCGCAGCGCTGTGCCACCCTTGAAGACCAGGCCGCGTTCGAAGAGTCCGGCGTTGTGAAGCAGATGCAACGCGTGATCCTGGGCAATGTCGAGAAGAGCAGCATCGCGTCCACCCCTGATACCTTGATGGTGGCGCGCGAGATGTCCGTCGGTAATCCGGGTCACGATCCGGTGCCCACGGTGAGGTACCGGCGCAGCAGGGTGTCGTTGACGTTGGTCTCGGCATCAAAAACACCTGCACGGGCGACGCGCGGTCCGAGCCAAGCCGTCTCTGTTGCTGGGTAGGCCGCGACGATGGTAGTCCGGGCGTCGTTGTTGCCCGCCGACCCGAGAAGGTATGCAGCACGCTGCGCCGTTGCACGAGGCCTGGTCTTCAACAAGTCAATTACGGTGTCGACGTCCACGCGCGCGACGGCATCCGGCAGCCACTGGCCCAGGCCAGCTACGTCCTTGTAGGCCGACGGACGCACCGCTATACCGACGATCAGCCCTTCGAGGTTCCATGACGGCAACCCGTTAATCGTCGTCAGCCCAGCCTCGGGCAACTCGATGTGGACGTAGCGCCAATCACCGGCGAGTGCTTTAGGACACGCTTGCTCGGCAGGGAGGGCAACGACCTCCTGCTCCGGTAACCGCTGGGCTAGCCCGAGGAGGGATGCGGCCGTTTCCATCGCCAGCACGCCGCGCCAATCGGGGTCCACGGCGCGCTGCGCGCGGAACTCGATGAAACGGTCCCCGGAGCCGTAGGCACCACCGCGCGCTCCGGGGAGGAATTCCCAGGCGTGTCGGGTCCGCAGTTGTCCCAGCCAGCCGTCACGCTGGAGTTCGTACGCCAGACGTCGTGTTGCCGCCTCATCGCCGTCAAGACCGACTTGGCGCATTAAGGTGGCCAGCCGATCTGACGTCACGACCAGGTCACCGTCGAGTTCGAGCTGCTCGACCACGTCGGCGACCGAGCGTGAGATGACTCGAGCCACTGTCAATCGCCACCTTTCTTTGGTCAATATTAACAAACTACGGTTGCAGATGACAGTCCCTAATCGGGGCGGCGTGCGGAGAACATGCCGTCCATGGGGGCGGTCCGGCGCGTTGACGCCGTCAACACGCCGAATCGAAAACCGCAGGTGACGAACTGCACTGAAATCGATCGAAGTCGATCAAAGGCGCTGGTAGATACGTTGACAGACACCGAATCCAGGGGTTCGAGTCCCCGCAGCTCCACCGGATTAGTTGCTGATTTCTGCCGCGCGTCGACGCATCGTCTCCAGCCCGTCTGATTCCGTCGCGGAAATCGTGGTACGCACCATGTAGCGCGGCTCCGATGCCGGCCAGGGCCGGCCCCGATGCATGGTCGCACGGTTGTCCCACATCACGACGTCGCCCTTGCGCCATGTGTGCAGGTAGCCGTGACCGGGGGCGGTCGCCGCGTCGATCAGCTGGGCGAGCAGTTCCTGCGCCGCGATGGGCTCCATGCCCTCGATCGCGTAGGCGTGCGAGGCGATGTAGAGCGCCTTGCGGCCATTGACGGGGTTCTTCCACACCAGACGCCAGCATTGCGGCGGCAGCGCCGCCCGCTCCGCCGGGCTGGCGAGGTCGGGCGCGATCTTGCCGCGCGAATAGGCGTATTCGTGCCAGGCGAAGGAGTTTTCCAGCCGCCGTTGCAGAGACGGATCGAGGCGCTCGAACGCGAGCCGGGTGGAGACATACTCGGTCTCGCCTCCGCGGCCCGGGATGATGCGTGACGACAGCACCGAGGCGAGCGCCGGCACCCGCTTGAACGGGCTGTCGGTGTGCCAGAGCTGGTTCGCCTTGTTTTCCAAGGCGACCCGGTGCTCTTCCGGCACCACGTTGCCCTTCTCATCGAGGGTCTTGAGGATCACGAGGTTGCTGCCGTGGCCCGCCGAACCCACCTTGGTGACTTCGAGCGGGCCAAATCGGCGCGAGAAGGCGAGCTGCGCGTCATCGGTGACGTCCTGGTCGCGAAGGACCAGGACCGAGTGCTCCTCGAACGCCGCCCGCACCGCCACGTATGCGGACTCGCTGACCGCGACGTCGTGGATGGTCACTCCGCGCAGTTCGGCGGCAAAGCCTGGGCCCAACGGCACGATTTCCATCGACGCACTCCATGCACTCCGCGTTCGAGCACGACTTTCCACCTCAACCGGGCAGCTGACAAGCTATCCCGCTCAAGTGGGTCCGTCCCTACGCGAGCCGATCCGTTTCTCCTATACTCCACGTACCGCTGGAGGTGCGATGGCTACAACTTGGGACACGTTGGATCGCTATGTCGTCATTTCGACGGATACCCATGCCGGGGCGGATCTGCTCGACTACAAACCGTATCTGCCGACACGGCTGCACGAGGAGTTCGATGCGTGGGCCAAGGCCTACGCCAGCCCGTTCGACGATCTGGTCATCGCCACCGCCAACCGGAACTGGGACCACGAGCTTCGGATCGCCGAGATGGACGCCGACGGGGTGGCCGCGGAGGTGCTGCTGCCCAACACCATTCCGCCGTTCTTTCCGACGACCCCGAACATCACCATCAGCCTGCCCCGCACCCGTGACGAGTTTGAGAAGCGTTGGGCCGGTGTGCAGGCCCACAACCGGTGGCAGATCGACTTCTGTTCGCTGGCCCCGGCCCGACGCCGGGGGTTGATACAGATTTTCCCCAATGACATCGAGCTGGCGCTGGAAGAAATCCGCTGGGGCGTTGAGCAGGGCTGCTTTGGCGGGGTGCTCATTCCTGCGGTCTCGCCCGGTGACCCGCAGGTGGCCCCGCTTTTTCACACCCGCTATGAACCGATCTGGGCGCTCTGCGCGGATCTGGACCTGACGGTGGTCCAGCACGCGGGGGCCGGCAGCCCCGAGATGCCGATGGACCAGCCGGCGTCGAACGCGGTGTTGATCACCGAGATGGCGATGTGGGCCCAGCGCACACTTGGACACTTGATCCTGGCCGGGGTGTTCGAGCGCTACCCGACGCTGCGATTCGCGCCGACCGAGCAGGGCACGTATTGGGTGCCCGGCCAAATCGGCATGCTCGACGCCATGGTGCCCACCATGAAGTCTGAAGCCGGCAACCGCACCTACGGGATGTTCGGCGGATCGTCGGTCGACGAGCTGACCATGGCGCCGAGCGAATACGTCAAGCGGAACTGCTTCTTGGCCACAGAGCTCACACCGATCGACTCGGGGATGATCGATTTCATGGGCCCGGAGCACATCATGTGGGGCAGTGACTATCCCCACGAGGAGGGCTTTGCGCCCCACTCCAAGTTGGCTATTCGTTGGGCCCTGCACGACAGGCCGGAGGACGCGTGCCGAAAGATCTTGGGCGGCAACGCCGGTCGCCTGTATCGCTTCGACCTCGAGGCGCTGGCCCCCGTCGCCGCCAAGATCGGGCCCACCGTCGCCGAGGTGCATAAACCCTTGGAGGACACGGGCTATCGCGCCCCGGCCGCTTTCGGCTTCCGGCCGTTCGAAGGGGGACTGGCCCTCAAGCGCCTGGCTCCGGAACGAAGCTAGGACTCGTCGGTCAAGGCGGCGCTCAGCCGGCGGGTCGCAGCGGCGAGCTGCCGGCCCAGGCGGGTGACCGCCGCGCCGCTCATCGGCTCGGCGCTGGGGACCAGGCTGAGCATCAGGGCGATGTGCGACCGGTCCTCCAGGATCGGGGAGTCGATGTGGCTCACCTCGTAGGTGCGGTCCGGGTCCAGGCTGATCGGGAACCACTCCTCCTGATGGATCAGTTCGTCGGTCAATTCCTGCGCCAGCTGGCTGAGCCGGGTGGAACGCACCTCGGCACTCCGCACGATCTGCGCCAGTTCCCGCAGGCGCAGATCGGGCAGTATGTGCAGACCGACCGCGTAGCCACGCCGCTTGGCGGCGGTCAGCGCCTCGCGATAGCGATCGCGCACGTCCTCGGGCAGCGCGGCCAGCCAGCCCTCGCGAGCCTGGTGCCCGGCCCAGGCAACGATCGACGCGCCGTACGGCGGGCGGTGGGGGAACTGGGTGCCGACAGGCATCGGGTGACCGCCGCCGTGACGGCTCCGGACCTGATCGACGACGGTCGAGAAGTCGTCGCTCACCGAGAAGGCAACGCAGTGCGCGCCCGTCGCGGCCGACAGCTCGGCCATCGCCGAGCGCGCCAGCACCAGCGCCGGATAGCGGCCCGCCGCCTCGCGGCCGAGCCGGACCAGGGCGGGACCGAGGTGATAGGTCTTGCGAACCGGGTCGCGCAGCAGCCAACCGGCCCGGAGCAGTTCGGACAGCATCGAGTGGCAGCTGGCCTTATGAACGCTCAACTGGCGCGACACCTCGGCCAATGTCATCCCCCGGCTTCCCTCGCCCGCCAGCTGCTCGAACAGCTTCACGACCCGTTCGGTCTGCGGGGAGGGACGCGGGGCCATAGGGGCAATGGTCGCATAATGCGACTGCTTGCGGTGCCATGCGCGACCATGTGACGATGGCCACGATGACGGACCTTCAGGGCAAGGTGGCGGTCGTAACCGGGGGAGCCGGAGGCATCGGCCAGGCCATGGGCAGGCGCTTCGGCCGCGAAGGCATGAAGGTGGTGCTGGCCGACGTCCTCGCCGAGCCCCTGGACGAGGCGACGCGCGCACTCGCGGACGAGGGCATCGACGCGGTCGGGGTCCTCACCGACGTCACCGACTATGCCTCGGTCGAGTCGCTCGCCAAGGAAGCGCTCGACCGCTTCGGCGCGGTGCACGTGGTGTGCAACAACGCCGGCACCGGCGGGGTCTCCGAGGGATACATGTGGGAACACGACCTGGCCGACTGGCGCTGGGGCATCGACGTCAACGTGCTCGGCGTGATCCACGGCATCAAGGCGTTCGTGCCCATCCTGCTCGAGCAGGGCGAGGGACACGTCGTCAACACCTGCTCGGGCAACGGCGGGTTCGCGCCGATCGCCCGGGGGGCCATGGGCGGACCGGCCAATGCGGTCTACCCGATGACCAAGGCCGCGGTGCTCTGCCTGACCGAAAGCCTCTACACCCACCTGGAGATGACGGGGACGCGGGTGCGGGCGCACGTCCTTTTCCCCGGCGGCTTTTTGAACACCGGCATCTGGGAGTCCTGGCGGCACCGCCCGGAGCGCTACGCCGCGACCCAACAACGCCGCACACCCGAGGCGACACTGGCAAAGGTGGTGGCCCGCTTCGAGTCCGCCGGCGCACGTGTCGAGTTCACCCCGCTCGAAACGGTCGCCGAACTGGTCGTGGACGGAATTCGGGCGGACCGCTTCTGGATGATGGGGCCGCCCACGCCGGCCGATCAGGTCGTGAGCAGCAAAGCGGCATCGATCCTCGCCCGCGGCGAGCCCAACTACCTCGTCGACGTCCTTGGTCAACATGCCGAGAACGCACGGGAAACCGAAGGAGGAAAGCCTTGAGCACCAACGCAGTTCGCTACGGTCCTCGTCCGCCCGAGGCGCAGGTCGACCACGAGATCGACGCCACCAAGGCGCCCATCGCCACCGAGGCGGTCACCATCACGTATCGCACCGATCCGGAGATCGTCGCGGCGGTGCTGCCCAAGCCGCTGGAGCCGGCGGCCGAACCGCTGGTGCGGATTCAGCTGCAGCGGGTCCGGATAGAGGGCAGGCCGCCGTTCGGGTCGGCGGTGTTCTCGGTGACCGCCCGGCACGGCGAGCTCGACGGCGACTATCCCCTCTTCATGCCCCAGTCCACCGAACAGTCGGTCACCGGCGGGCGCGAAACATTCGGCGAGCCAAAGAAACTCGCCCACATCGAGGTGCAGCGCGACGGCGACCGCGTCACCGCCACGGTTGACCGGCTGGGCTATCAGCTCATCCGAGTGGACGGCCGGATCACCGGCCCGGCGGAGTTGCCGCCCGACCAGGTGAACACCGAGTTCTACTTCAAGTTCCTGCGCGCCCCCGACGGCAGCGGCATCACCGACCCCCACCTGGTCTACGGCGAATACCACCGGCACTACGAGCTGCTGGAAAACATCGACGGCACCGTCGAGTTGGGCGAGTCGCCGCTGGACCCGGTGGCCGACATCGTGATTCGCGAAATCAGGTCGATCACCTGGTGTCGCCGGCGCACCATTCAGGTGGGGCGGATCGCTACGCGGGTGCCGGCCGAGTGGCTGTTGCCGTACGTACACCAGCGCTACGACGACGTCGCTTTGTTAGCCGCCCCCCGCCCCGAGCCGACGCGGGTGTAGCGCATGGACCGGTACACGGTCATCTCGGCTGATTGCCACGCCGGCGCCGACCTGCTCGACTACCGCGGGTACCTCGATCCGAAGTACCGGGACGAATTCGACGGCTGGGCAGCGACATACGTGAACCCGTTCGGTGACCTCACCGAGCAAGACGCCGAGCGCAACTGGAACAGCGATCGACGCAACGCGGATCTGGATCGGGAAGGCATCGCGGGGGAAGTCCTCTTTCCCAATACGGTGCCGCCGTTCTTTCCGCAGGCGAGCCTGGCCGCTCCGCCACCGCAGTCCGCCCACGAGCTCGAGCTGCGCTGGGCGGGCCTGCGCGCGCACAATCGCTGGCTGGCCGACTTCTGCTCGTTGTCGCCCGAGCGGCGCGCAGGCGTGGGCCAGATCCTGCTCGGGGACCTCGACCAAGCGGTGGCCGAGATAGCACAGATCGCCAAGTTGGGCCTGCGCGGCGGTGTGCTGCTGCCCGGCGTCGTCCCCGGCACCGGAATCCCCCCGCTCTACGCCGAGCACTGGGAGCCGCTCTGGGCGGCGTCCGCGGAGGCGGGTCTGGTGGTCAACCACCACGGCGGCAACGCCGGACCGAGCCCGACGGACGGGTGGGGAAGCTCATTCGCGGTGTGGGTGTACGAGACACATTGGTGGGCGCACCGGGCGCTGTGGCATTTGATCTTCAGTGGAGCACTGGATCGCCATCCGGACCTCACCGTGGTATTCACCGAGCAGGGCGCCGGGTGGATACCGGCGACCCTCGACTCGCTCGACGTTGCGGCATCCCGTTACGGGCGAGCGAACTCGGCGATCGCCCGCTTCGCCGGGCCCACCGCCGGCTCGCTGGCGCTCAAGCCCAGCGAGTACTGGGCCCGCCAGTGCTACGTCGGTGCCAGCTTCATGCGACCCGTCGAATGCGCCGAGCGCCACCGGATCGGCGTCGGCCGGATCATGTGGGGAAGCGACTACCCGCACATGGAGGGCACCGCTCCCTACACTCGAGAGGCGTTGCGCCACACCTTCAGCGGTGTCCCGACGGACGAGGTGGCGGCCATTGTGGGCGGGAATGCGGCGGCTGTCTACGGCTTCGACCTCGACGCCCTCGCACCGTTGACCGACCGAATCGGCCCGTCCGTGGCCGAGGTCGCCGAACCGCTGCCGGCCGTGCCCGTCGGCGCGAGTAGCACCGCCTTCGAGGCCGACCCCATCCGTACCTGGTAGCGAAAGGACCATAGTGGACCCGTACGTCATCATCTCCGCAGACACCCACGCCGAGCTCCCCACCGAGCGGTACCGCGAGTACGTCGACCCCGAATATCGGGAGGACTTCGAGGCCTACCTGGCCGAGAAGGCCGCCGCGGCCCGGGCCGGCGGGTTCATCGACGAGCAGTTCGCGCAGGAGTGGTTCTCCGAGCACGGCGACGGCATCGCCGGCGGGTGGGATGTGGGCCTGCGGGACAAGGAACTTGACGGCGACGGGGTGGTCGGCGAGGTCATCTTCCCCGACGCCGACGCCGTGACCGGAGTGGCGGGCGCCCCGTTCGGGGCCGGGCTGGGCCAGTCCGGCGACCTCGACCCGGGCCGCGCCATGGCCGGCGCGCGAGCTCACAACCGCTGGCTGGCCGAGCTGTGCAGCCACAGCCCCGAGCGGCGCGCGGGGGTCGCGGTGGTGCCGATACTGGCGGACATTGACGCGGCGGTGGCCGAGATCACTCGCGCGGCGGAGTCCGGTCTGCGGGGCGGGATCCTGATCCCGGCGCGCTGGGTCGGCTACCCGCCCTACCACGACCGGCGCTACGACAAGGTCTGGGCCGCCTGCCAGGACCTGCAGATGCCGGTACACACCCACTCCGGTCCCGCCCCGCAGGAGGAGTACGGAGGGCACTTGGGCATTTATGTCACCGAGGTGCGCTGGTGGGGGACCCGACCGCTGTGGTTCGCATTGTGGTCGGGCGTGTTTGAGCGCTTCCCCCGGCTGCGTTGGGGAGTCACGGAGTGCGGTGCGTTTTGGGCCAACGACTTGCTCTGGCTGATGGATACGCGTTATCTGCGTGAGCATTCGGCCAAGAAGATGAGCCATCAGATGGAGGGCGATCTGACGATGCCGCCCTCGGCCTACTTCGACCGGAACTGCTTTATCGGGGCGACCACCACCGAGCGCAGGGAGCTGGCGCGGCGCTACGAGATCGGCGTATCAAATATACTGTGGGGCAATGATTTTCCCCACCCCGAGGGGACCTGGCCGCACACCGGGGAATGGCTTCGTCGCTCCTTCTGGGACATCCCCGTCGAGGAGACCCGGCAAATGCTGGGCCTGGCGGCGGCCGAGGTGTACAACTTCGACCTGGATGCCCTCGCTCCGCTGGCCGAGCGCATCGGCCCGACCCCCGAGGACCTGGGCCAGGACGACGCGGTGAGCGTCCCCAAGTGGGAGGCGGCCCGCCGGGCCGGGCGCCACTGGCTGACGGACGCGGAGCCTCTCGCCGCCCTCGTGGAGAACTGAGGAACGCAAGCGGGGGAACCGATGCTCGCCAGTGATGCTCGTTTGTGTGCACGTCCACCTGGACGGGGCGATATCCGCGCCGGCGCATCCGCTCGCGGTATTCGCGGGCTCGCTGCGTCGACGTTTCCATGGCCCCACGTTGCATGAAACACCCGTCGCAGGCACCGCGGGCCGTCGGCCACTCATTTTCCGCGCAGCGGTACGGTAATGGCCTGTACTCCTCCGTCCAGCTCATGGCAGGCATGGTGACCCAGACTTCCGACAGGGCCGCGGGGCCGTCGCTATGGTCGCCGCGCGAGACCGAGTTTCTCGCGGTGACTTTGCGGCTGTTGCAGCAGCACGGGTACGAGGGTTTGACGGTCGACGCGGTGGCGGCCACCGCGCGCGCCAGCAAGGCCACGGTGTACCGGCGTTGGCCGTCCAAAGCCGAGTTGGTGTTGGCCGCGTTCATCGAAGGGATCCGCCAGGTCGCGGTCGCACCCGACACGGGCACGCTGCGGGGCGATCTGCTGCGGTTGGGGCAGGTGATCCGCGAGCAGGCCCGAACGCACGCCAGCACCATCCGCGCGGTGCTCGTCGAGGTGTCTCGCAATGCTGCGCTCAACGAAGCGATGCAGCATCAGTTCCTCGATCAGCGCAAAGCCCTGATCCAGCACGTCCTGCGCCAGGCCGTCGAGCGCGGGGAGATCGACGAGGCCGTCATCAGCGACGAACTCTGGGACCTACTGCCCGGCTACCTCCTCTTCAGGTCCATCATGGCCGGCCGCCCGCCCACCGATAGCACCGTGCAGGCCCTGGTCGACGACGTGCTCATCCCGTCTCTGACGCGCCCGGTGCGCTGACGTTTTCCGGCGGTCCAGCCGACGGCTGACTCCCGGCCGATGTAGACGGTCTCGTCTCTTGTGTCTAGACGGTCCCGTACCGTACTGTCAGACTGTCGATCGGCGCTCGATACACCCGTCAGCGATGGTGTCCCGGCTATCGAAAGGCCAGCGGTGAAGAGGGTTTCATTCACCAGTGGGGTCAGACGGTGGTGGATGGTGCTGGTCGTCGTCGTGGTGGTGGCGGTCGCGGTGTTCTGCGTCTATCGACTCCACGGGATCTTCGGCTCGCACAACAACACGTCGGCCGGCGGCGGTCTGTCAGATCAGACGGAACCATTCAATCCCAAGCACATCACCCTCGAGGTCTTCGGTGACTCCGGGGCGGTGGCAACCATCAATTATGTGGACATCAATGTTCAGCCGCGGCAAGTCTTGAACGCGGTCCTGCCCTGGTCGCTGACCATGGTCACCACGCAGCCGGGAGCATTCAGCAACCTTGTGGCGCAGGGCAACAGCGATTCCCTCGGCTGCCGCATCCTGGTGGACGGTGTGGTCAAGGACGAAAGGGTCGTCAACGAAGTGAATGCCTACACCTTCTGCCTGGTGAAATCGGCATGAGCGACCGGCACGCCCAAAAGCGCGGGGTGGCGCGCGCCATTCGCCGGCTTTCGGTGCCGATACTGTTCGTGTGGGCCGGCCTGGCGGCCGTGTCGAACATCGCGGTACCGAATCTGGAGGACGTGGCCAGGGAGCACAACGTGTCCCTGAGCACACCGGCTGCGCCGTCCTTTCAGGCGATGAAGCGCATCGGCAAGGTATTCCACGAGTTCGATTCCGACAGCGCGGCCATGATCGTTCTCGAAGGGGACAAGCCCCTCGGCGATGATGCCCACCGGTTCTACGACAGCTTGGTTCGCAAGCTCCGGCAAGACACCAAGCATGTGGAGCACGTTCAGGACTTCTGGGGCGATCCGCTCACGGCTGCGGGCTCGCAGAGCAAAGACGGCAAGGCCGCTTACGTCCAGCTGTACCTTGCGGGCAATCAGGGCGATGCCTTGGCTAACGAGTCCGTCGACACCATCCGCGAGTTGGTGGCTCACACGTCACCGCCGCCCGGGGTCAAGGCCTACGTGACCGGCGCCGCGCCGCTCGTTGCCGATCAGTTCGAGGTCGGCAGCAAGGGCGCCTTCAAGGTCACTGTGATCACGGTGTTCGTGATCTTGATGATGCTGTTATGGGTCTATCGTTCCGTGACGGCAATCGTCGTGCTCGTCACTGTCCTCATTGAAATGGCCGCGGCCAGAGGCATTGTCGCCTTCCTGGGAAACGTCGGGCTGATCGGGTTGTCCACCTATGCGACGAATCTGCTCACCCTGCTGGTCATCGCCGCGGGCACGGACTACGCAATATTTTTTCTCGGCCGCTACCAAGAGGCGCGGCATAGCGGGCTGGATCGCGAGGCGGCGTTCTACGACATGTACAGGGGGACCGCCCACGTGGTCCTGGGCTCCGGCCTGACCATCGCCGGCGCGGTGTTCTGCCTGCGCTTCACCCGGCTCAATTATTTCCAAAGCCTGGGAGTCCCCGCCGCGATAGGCATCCTCGTCGCGCTGGTCGCGGCGCTCACGTTGGCGCCGGCCGTGATCACCGTGGGCAGTCTCTTCGGGCTCTTCGATCCCAAGCGCAAGATGGCGACTCGTGGCTGGCGGCGCATCGGCACCGCCATCGTCCGCTGGCCCGGGCCCATCCTGGTGGTGGCCACCGGGGTCGCGCTCATAGGCTTGCTCGCCCTGCCCGGGTACAAGACCGATTACGACGCTCGGCGCTACCTGCCGGCCAGTGCGCCCGCCAACGTCGGTTACGCGGCCGCGGAGCGCCATTTTTCGCAAGCGCGGCTCAACCCCGAATTGCTGATGATCGAGACCGATCACGACATGCGTGATCCGGCCGACATGATCAATTTGGAGCGCGTGGCAAAAGCCGTCGCCCACCTACCCGGCATCGCCCAAGTCCAGTCCATGACCAGGCCCCTGGGCACGCCGCTCGAGCACACGTCCCTGGCGTTTCAGATCAGCGCGGGCAGTATCGGCAGCATCGAGAACCTGCATTACCAAGGCGAGCGCGCGCAGGACTTGCTCAAGCAGGCCGACCAGCTGCGGGACACCATCAGCATCTTGCACCAGCAATATGCCCTGCAGAAGCAGCTCGCCGCGTCCACGCACGAAGAGACCCAAAGCTTCCATGACACCGTCGCGATCATCGATGACCTGCGCGACAAGGTGGCGAATTTCGACGACTTCTTCCGGCCCATCCGCAGCTACTTCTACTGGGAAAGGCATTGCTACGACATTCCCGCCTGCTTTGCGCTCAGATCCGTCCTCGACGCAATCGACGGGGTTGATCAGCTCAGTGCCCAATTCACGAAGCTCACCGCCAGCCTGGACACCCTGGATGCAGGACAGCATAAATTGCTGACGCTCCTGCCGCCCCAGATCGCCGATCAGGAAAAGAATCTGGGGTTGATACTGTCCAGCTACGCCACCAATTCCGGGATCAACGCCGCGACTCGAGCCAACACCGAGACGGCCACCGCCCTGGGGCAGGCGTACGACGCGGCCAAGAACGACGATTCCTTCTACCTGCCTCCGGAGGCCTTCGACAATGCCGAGTTCAAGCGGGGCCTGAAACTGTTCCTCTCCCCGGACGGCAAGGCCGCCCGCATGATCATCACCCACGAAGGCGATCCCGCGACGCCCGAGGGTATCTCGCACATCGACCCGATCAGAAACGCGGCGAAACAAGCCGTCAAAAATACGCCGCTGGGGGACTCCAACATCTATCTTGCCGGCACCGCGGCAACCTATAAGGACATCGCCGACGGCGCGAGATATGACCTTCTGATCGCCGGAATAGCCGCCCTGAGCCTGATATTGATCATCATGGTGATCATCACGCGAAGCCTGGTCGCGGCGATCGTCATCGTCGGCACCGTGGCGCTTTCGCTGGGCGCCTCTTTCGGGCTCTCGGTGCTCGTCTGGCAGGACATCTTCGGCATCAAGCTGTACTGGATCTGCCTCGCGCTGTCCGTAATCATCCTGTTGGCGGTGGGATCGGACTACAACCTGTTGCTCATCTCCCGGTTTCGGGAAGAGATTCATGCCGGTTTGAAGACAGGGACCATTCGCGCCATGGCCGGCACGGGGGCGGTGGTGACCGCCGCCGGCTTGGTGTTCGCCTTCACCATGTCCTCCTTCGTGTTCGCCACCCTGTTGGTCCTCGGTCAGATCGGCACCACCATCGGCCTGGGGCTGCTGTTCGACACGCTGATCGTGCGTTCCTTCATGACTCCGTCCGTCGCCACCCTTCTCGGGAGGTGGTTCTGGTGGCCACAACGCGTGCGGCCCCGCCCGGCCAGCACGATGTTGCGCCCATACGGGCCGCGGGCCGCGGTTCGCCAACTGCTGCTGTGGGAGGATGGGGACACCGCGATAATGTCCGAAACTCGTTCGCGCCCAAGCTGACTCCGATGAGCGTTTTCGGCTATCTGGCGATACTTTCGGGAGCGGCTGAATTGCTGTTCGCCGGTCTTGCCTTCGTCTACGTCAACCGCGTCCTGCGGCGCGCACCTACACCGACCAGCGAAGAAATCGGAAGTTCGGCAAGAGTTTTCGGCAAGCTGCGCAAAGGGGAGCCTCTCACGAATGACGAGTCGGATTTTGCGGCGCAGGCCATCGCCGATCGCGGATCCTTGTTGGCCTTTTCCATCCCCGCCGCTATTTTCGCCCTCGGATGCATCTTCTTGTTCGGCGGCCTTGAAGTGCACGGGCCCCATTCCCTGCGACCCTATATCGGACTGTTTCCCATGTTCGGATCCATCAACATGACCGTTCGACTGCTCAGGATCGCGGCCTTGAAGAGGCGGCTGCGGTCAGCCGCGTGACCAGTCCGCCCGCCGTCGCTCACGCGGGCATGGTTGGTATCAATCTGGTATCGTCCGCGGCATGGGGATGACCTTGCGGCCCAGCGAGCAACAGGCAGAGGCGCTGCGCCGGCAGGCCGCCGCCGAAGGCCGGTCGATGCAAGCGGTCGCGCTGTCGGCCATCGATGAGTACATCGCTCGGCGGGCGCACCAGGCCAAGGTCGCCGCGGCGCTCCAGCGCGTGGTCGGTGAAGAGGCGAGCGTTTTGGAGCGCCTCAAGGACGCATGACGGAATACCTGGATCTCGACGATCTGCTGATGATTGCCCGAGCGTCCATCGGTGGTGATGTCGTCATCAGGGACTACGGCTTGCTCGAATCGGCCCTGGCGAGACCCTGCGCGTCGGTGTTTGGCCGGGACGCCTACCCGGATTTGCACGTCAAGGCCGCGGCGCTGATGCAGTCGCTGGCGAGGAATCACGCGCTGGTGGATGGCAACGAGCGGCTGGCGTGGACTGCCTGCCGGACGTTTCTGGCGATCAACGCCCAGTGGACCACCGCGCCGGAGGATGATCGCTTCGCCTTCGTGATCGCGGTGGCGACCGGCGCGATGGCCGATCTCGACGAGATTGCGGGGCGATTACGCAATTGGAGTCATCAGGAGCGATAGGGGGCGCCCGATTAGGTTTTTTGCGCCCCCGCGCACTACTCTGTCTCGCGGCTTGTCATCGACTCAGGGAAAGACGTATGCCTCTTCAGTCCACTCTGCGCCGCCCGCGATCGTTGGCCCCCGGCCGTACCGCTCGCTTTTCCCACCCCGTCAATTGCGTGACGGTCGGCCAGTGCTTCGACATCGAAGTCACCCGCGACACCGACGGATGGTTGATCAGGATCCCTGAGGTCGACGGCGTCACCCGCGCCACTCGCCGAGCAGCGGTCGAGTTGGCGGCGCGCGAATGCATCGCGATCCGCACCGGCATCCCGATCGGTTATGTCGCCGTGTACGTCGCAAGCGAGACCGGTTAGCCCGCAGTAGCGTTCGCCAGCGATGCGTTCGTGACGACCCGCCGAAGTCCCTTTCGAGCCGATCTGCTGCACGGAAAGGTGGCACTGGTCACCGGCGGCGCCACCGGCCTCGGCCTGGAAACCGCGCGGGTGCTGGGCAGCCATGGTGCCCGGGTCGCCATCTGCGGCCGCAAGGAAGACAACCTGCAGGCGGCCGCCGCGGCCCTGCAGAACGAAGGGATCGAAGCCACCTACGGCGTTTGTGACGTCCGTCGCCACGACGAGGTCACGGCGGTCGTCGAGGGAGTGTTGCAGACATTCGGACAGCTCGACGTCGTCGTCAACAATGCCGCCGGGAACTTCCCGGCGGCGATCAGCGACCTCAGCCCCAACGGATTCAAAGCCGTGGTAGACATCGACCTACTGGGCACCTTCAACGTGTCGAAGGCGGCCTACGAGCTGTGGCTGCGTGAGCACGGCGGCGCCGTGGTCAACATCAGCGCGGCGATCCAATACCGCGGCATGGCCCTGCAGTCACACGTCGTCTCGGCCAAGGCCGGTGTCGACGCGCTGAGCCGCGCGTGCGCCATCGAATGGGGGCCCGACGCGGTTCGGGTGAACGTCGTTGCACCGGGCGCGATGTCGGGAACCGAGGGCGTCAAGCGAATCGCCGGCGACGATCGACACCGCACCTCCGACAACCCATTGGGGCGACCCGGCTCGACCACCGAGGTTGCCGAGGCGGTGCTGTTCCTGGCCAGCGACGCGGCCTCCTACGTCACCGGGGCCGTGCTGGTTGTCGACGGTGGCGGTTGGCTGACATCCAGCGGAGTGCCGAACCTGCCGGGTTACCACTGATGACCAGTTCACGTCTTGGCCAAGGTGTATCTCGAGCGTGACCTCACCGAGACGGTGACGCAGAACGCTCTTCATCATGACGGTGCTTGCGGGAATCGCCGCTCTCGCGATGGCAACTTTCGTCGGCTACCGCTTCGGTCGGCGAGCGGCCTCGGCACCGCCATCCTGGACCAAACGGACCGGTCGGATCGCGCTCGGGAAGCGAGCGATGAGTCTGGTCGTGTTGCTGGCCGCGCGCCGCATCCGGCGGAGCTTGCGGACCGAACCCGTCCTGAGACGCGTTGCCCCACTTGAGCTGCTGTGGGGTGGCGTCGCGCGGTTGCGGTCCTGGTAGACGCGGTATGACAGCTCTCGAGGGGAAGGTCATCCTGGTGACCGGGGCGTCGTCGGGCCTCGGCGCCGAGACGGCCCGGCTGGTCTCCCGGCGGGGCGCAACGGTTTTCGGCATAGCCCGGGACGCCGGACGCTTGGCCGAGGTGTTCGCCGACGTCAAAAGCGGTGCCTACGCGTCGGTGGACGTCGCCTCGGCGCGGGCGTGCACCGACGCGGTCGAGCAGTGCGTTCGCGAGTTCGGCGGGCTGGACGTCCTGGTCAACGTCGCAGGGCGACACCAGATGCGCCGCACCGAGTCGATGACCGACGACGACTGGGCCGACGATCTCGCGGTCAACGTGAGCGGGCCGTTCTACCTCTGCAGGGCCGCGCTGCCCCATCTCTTGGCGCGAGGCGGCAACATCGTCAACGTCGCCTCCATTGCCGGCGTCGAAGGCCAGGCCTACTCGGCCGGCTACTGCGCCGCCAAGCATGGCCTCGTCGGCCTCACCCGCGCCCTCGCGGTGGAGTACACGGCCGATCGCCTGCGCGTCAACGCCGTATGCCCGGGCGGCATGCTGACCCCGCAAATCGAACACTTCAGCGCACCCGACAACCCGAACTACGACCTGATCATGCGCACCGCCGCGCCCCGCGGCATGATGCAGCCCGTGGACGTCGCCAACGTGATCGCGTTCCTGGCCAGCGACGCCGCGGCCGCCGTCCACGGCGCCGTTTATCGCGTCGACAACGGCAAGGGCGCCGGCTAGATCTTCAGGTACCCCTTGTCCGCGGGTATCTGCGCGGCCGTCACCAACGACGACGCGTCGCTGGCGAGCCACAGCACGATGTCGGAGACCAGGTTGGGGTCGGCGAGCGAATCGGTGGGCAGAGCGCCGGGGGAGAAGCTGTGAATGTAGGTCTGATTGTCGGCGAACAGCTGCCACATCGAAGGGTCGTTCCCCATCGGGGTATCCGTGCCGTACGGGTGGACGGAGTTCACCCGAATCCCGTATCCGCCGAGCTCGACAGCCAGTGAGTTGGTCAGCCCGACCACACCGAACTTGCTGGCGCAGTAGTGACCGCAGCCCGGCACGGCCTTCACGCCGGCGGCTGAGCTGATGGTGATGATGGATCCGCCGTTGCCCGCCTGGATCATCGCGGGCACCGCGGCTTTGATCGTGTTCCACAGACCGGTCAGGTTGACGTCGAGGACGTCCTGCCACTGTTGCGCCGAAATCTCCCATAATCGTCCCCAATTGAGGACTCCGGCATTGGCGACGACGATGTCCAGGCGGCCGAATTGCGTCATCGCCTCGTCGACGATGTGCTGTTGCCCCGCGGCGTCGCGTACGTCGACTTGGCCGGCCAGCATCTTGCGGCCTTCGCTTTCCACCAACGTCGTCGTCTCGGCCAGGTCCTGCGGCGTCGAGGCGGGGTACCCGTTGTGCACCGCCACCGGGCCGCACGCGTCGATGGCGACGATGTCGGCCCCGGCCCGGGCCAGTCGGACGCAATGTGAGCGACCTTGCCCGCGCGCTGCGCCGGTGACGAAGGCGACGCGGCCGGCCAGCGGTGTCTCGTTGGTTGTCATGCGATTTCGGCCTTCACTGTCGGGGACGCGGTGGACGGTGCCGCGGCGCGGGAGAATTCGTAGTCGGACAGCGGTGACTTGCGGGCGAAGCGGCGCGACGCGGCGATCGTTTGCGGCCGGTGGTAGACGGTGTCGCGCTGGGAGTTGATGAAATAGGTGGAGAGCCCCGGATTGCACTCGGTGAAGTAGAGGTGGGCCGTCCTTCCCCGGCGGCGCATCAGCGCGTTCCACCGCCCGAACGCTTCGGGGGTGACCCGCACCACGCCCGCGCCCCGGTGGCGCGCGACGTCGATGACCCGGACCGCGTGCGCGGCCATGGTTTCCACGAAGTCCGTCCAGGCGACTCCGACGAAGCCCAGGGGCCCGACGATTTCCCAGCGATTGGGCAGCTGCGGATGCGCCGTGCCGGCGTAGGCGTTCAGGCCGTGCGTCCGGTAGTACGCGGCCAGGTCGAAACCGTCAGCGCCGAGCACGGTTCCGGGCCGGTAGGTTTCGGGATCCGTCCACAGTTCGTAGCCGGTCGCCAGCACGATGAGGTCTGCGGGGTGCTCGACGCCGTCGACGGTGCGGACGCCGCTGGGGGTGATCCGGTCGATGGCGGTCGTGATCAGGTGGGTGTTCGGGTTGTTGAGCGCCGGCAGGAAGCTGCTGGAGATGACCGGGCGTTTGGCGAGGATGCCGTAGCGCGGGACCAGTGCGGCACGGGTGGCCGGGTCGTGCACCACCGCCCGCAGCAGCAACCGGTAGAGCGCCCGGCAGTACGCGTCGTACAGCGGCATCGCCCGCACCAGCACCCGATCGGGCAGCCGCGACAGGATGTGGACGATCGGCCCGATCATCGCGATGTCCATCCCCCACCGGCCGGCCGCGTTGATGGCCCTGAACGCCCCGGGCAGGCGGAGGAAGCGCCGCATCAGCGGCGGTATGTCGAAGTCGATCTTGGGCAGGACCCACGCCGGTGTGCGCTGGTAGACCTCGAGCGTGGCGGCGCGAGCGGAGAGCGCGGCCGTGATCTGCACACCGCTGGAGCCGGTGCCGATCACGGCAATGCGTTTGCCGTCGGGGTCGTAGCCGTCGTCCCAGGCGTTGGGTCTCAGTATCGTGCCGGTGAAGTCCTCGGCGCCGTCGATGTCGACGCTTTGCCTGGCGTTGACGTAGCCGCCGACCGAGCTGATGACGAATCGTGCCGTGATGGCGGGTTGGCCGTCGATCTCGAGATCCCACTGTTGGGCGTCTTCGTCCCAGGACTGCCGGACGACGTTGCAGCCCGTTCTGAGGTTGTCGTAAAGGTTCAGCGAGCGGGCGGTGTCACGCAGGTAGCCGTAGAGCTCGGGGCCGGGCGCAAAGAGGCGTGACCAGTTCGGGTTCGGCGCGAAGGAGAGCTGGTACCACAAGCTCGGAATGTCCACGCACAGCCCGGGGTAGTGATTGTCGCGCCAAGTCCCGCCGACGTCGTCGCCCCTTTCCAGGATGACGAAGTCGACTATCCCCTTCCGGCGCAACAGGTGCCCGGCGGCGATGCCGCCGGGTCCGGCTCCGATCACCGCGACCTCGTAATCAGCCATCGCGTCCGCCGTCGCCGGTCAGTCCCGCCACGATGTGGTCGCAGACAAAGTTGCGGACCAGCCGCGGGCTGTCCAGGTTCACCACGATGGGGGGTAGCAGCTCGAAGCTGAACAGCACGCGGACGATCCATTCCGCGCCGTGGCGCGGGTTGACGGCGGCGCCGATTTCGCCGCGTTGTTGCGCGGCCCGGACCAGCGGCGCCCACAGGCCGACCGAACGCTGGATCAACTCCATGCCGAAATTCTTCAGCAGGAGCACGACGAGGCTCTCTTTGAAGCCCTTGGGACCCAACGGGTCCGAAGTCCGGCGGTGTTCGCAGATGACATTGGCCGCGGCGGCGACCTGCTCGGCGAGGCTGGGTTGGTCCTCGATCTCGGCGGCGATGGTGGCGATGAACCCGTTGGCGAGTTCGTCCAGCGCGGTCTTCAGCGCGGTTTCCCGGTTCCCGAACGCGTTGTGGACCGTGCCGCGGGATACGCCGGCGACTTCGGCCACCGCCGTCAAGTTGAACTGCTTAGGACCGAGTTGACGCAAGGTGTCGGTGGTGGCCGAGAGCAGCAACGGCGACACCGCGCGGATCGTCTCGCGCGGCATCGTCGGCATTTGAACACATTAACGAGGTGTGTTCAACGCGTCAATGATTGGCTGAGCGGGTGCGGAGGCGTGGCTGACCCGGCTCTGCTGCCACGACACTTAAACCACGCACACGACACGCCGAAAAGCGTCGCCGTAGTTTATGTTTCGCGAGCGTTTCGCGGGCCGCCACCCATCAGCCCTGCCGCAGCGGGCGGGAACGCACCAGTGTCGGCCACCAGAACCACGGCCCGAGGATCCGCAGGATGCACGGCACGACGAACGAGCGCACGATCAGCGTGTCGAGCAGCAGGCCGATGCATACGGTGGAACCGACCTGGCCGACGGTGCGCAGATCGCTGGTGAGCATCGCCAGCATGGTGAAGGCGAACACCAGACCCGCGGACGTCACGACACCACCGGTGCTCCCGAGTGCGCGGATGAGGCCGGTGTGAATTCCGGCGTGCAGCTCCTCCTTGACACGCAGGACCAACAGCAGGTTGTAGTCGGAACCGACCGCCACCAGGATGATGAAGGTAAGCGGCAAGATCAGCCAGTGCAGGGGCAGGCCGATGAGGTGCTGCCAGACGAGTATCGAGAGCCCGAACGCTCCGGCGTAGGAGAAGGCCACCGTGCTGGGGATGACCACGGCGGCCATCAGACTTTTCGTCAGGAACAACATGATCAAGAAGATCAGCACGAAGGCGGCGATCGCCACGATCAGCAGATCGGACGCGGCGTACTCCTTGATGTCCTTGTTGGTCGCTCCGGAACCACCGATGTAAACTTTCGCGCCGGCCAGCGAGGTCTCTTTGAGCGCCGAGGTTATCGCTGTGGGGAAGTGTTCGACGTGCTGGACGCCTTCCGGGCCATTGGCGTCCCCCTCGTGGGTGACGATGATCCGCGCAGCCTTGCCATCCGGCGACATCAGCAGCTGCATACCGGTTTTGACGTCTTCGTTCTCGAAACCCTCGTGCGGGATGTAGAAGAAGTCATCGCTGCGGGACTGGTCGAAGTCGAGTCCCACATTGATCTGGTCGTCGAATGTCTGGTCGGTCTGTGTGGTCTGCAACGACGACTGGCCGTAGGTGCTGACGAGAAGTTTGGCCAAAGCCTCCGAGTCGTCGGCCGTGAGCTGCAGTTGTGTGATGATTTGCGGCAAGGTCTTGTCGATGACCTCAAGGGAGGTTACGGCGTCCTTGATGTCGTCGGCCATCTTGTCGAGGCCGTCGAGCGACTCGAACAGCGACCTGAATGCCCAACACACCGGAATGTCGAAACAGTGTCTCTCCCAATAGAAATAGCTGCGGATCGGCCGGAAGAAGTCTTCGAGGTTGGCAAGGTTCGACCGCAACTCGTCGGTGACCTGTTGCATGTCCTCCATCGTGAGGACCGTCTTGTGCATCTCGTCCGACATCGTCTGGAAGAAGCCGATCTCCTTGCGCAAAACTTCCACGGTGTGCGTCGTGATCTGTGCCTGCTGGTTGGTATTGGCATTTTGCCGCTGGTTGAACGGGAGCTGTTGCCCGCTGCCGCTGCCTTGGGTGGTGAACAGGTAGGGAATCGTGGCATGCTCCAAAGCTCGGCCCATGGGCCTGGTGATGCTCTGCACCATCGCGACGCCGGGAAGGCGTTCGAGAGCCTTGGCCGCGCGGTCCAACGAGATGAAGTCACCCGAGTTTCGCAAGTCATGATCCGACTCGATCATCAGCATCTCGGAGAACAGCTTGCTCTTCGGGAAGTGCCGATCGGCCGCCTGGAAACCCTGATTGGCGGGGGAATTACGGGGCTGGTACTGACGGTCGTCGTAGTTCTGCCGGTACGTCGGCACAAAGATCGCCCCTAACACGACGGCAGCGGAACTGGCGAAGAGGATTGGCACCGGCCACCTGACCACGCTCGTCCCGATCCGCCGATACAGCTGCGCCTTGGCCTTGCTTTTCGGGTCGAAGAGCCCGAAAAGGCTGCCCACGGTCAAGAAGGCCGGCCCGAGCGTCAGCGCCGCCGCGATGGTAAACAGCATGCTGATCGCAACGGCCGGCCCCATGGTGTGGAAGTAGTTCAGTCGCGCGAAAGTCAGGCAGTAACACGCCCCCGCGATCGTCAGCCCCGAGCCGAGGATGACGGGCGTGACACTCTTATAGGCGGTGTAAAACGCCTCCTCCCTGCCTTCGCCGTCGTGTCGCGCCTCGTGATAGCGGCCCATCAAGAAGATGCCGTAATCCGTCCCCGCTCCCAGGGTCAGCGCAACGACGATGTTCACAGCGAACGACGAGAGCTCGATGTATCCGAGATGTCCGAGGGTTGCGATAACCCCCTTGGCGACCAGCATCTCGAACAAGACTCCGGCCAAGGGCACAAACAGGGTAACGATGGAGCGGTACACCAGCAGCAACATCCCGATGATCAGGAAGATCGTCACGATCGTGATGTCGTTCAAGCTTGAATTCGCAATGGCCACAGTATCTTTGGCGAGCGGGGCCGCGCCGCTGACGTAGACCTTGAGCCCGGGCGGTGGCGTGTCCCTCGCGACGATATCCCGAACGGCAGCAACGGACTCATTCGCCTGCATCTGGCCGATGTCGCCCGCCAGACGCAACAGCACGTAGGCGCACTTGCCGTCGAGGCTCTGCGCCCCGGCCGCGGTGATCGGCTTCCCCCACAGATCCATCACGTACTGCACATGCCTGGGATCTTGCTTGAACCGGCGCACCAAATCGTCGTAGTACTGATGATCCGCGTCGCCCAGCGGCCGGTCGCCTTCCAGCACGATCATGGCCAAGCTGGTCGAATTGGACTCGTGGAACTTCGCACCGATGGCCAGCAGCGCCCGCTGCGACGGCGCATAGTGCGGGACCACCGGCCCTGCGAGCTCTTCGGCGACCCTCTCTACCTGCGGCATGAAGGTGTTGGTAGACACGGCGAGAAGGCCCCAGAAGGCGATGATCGGTATCGCGAAGACGCGGACCATTCGCGGGACGAAGGGTCGTCTCGCCCGAGGCTCCGCCTGATGTTCGCTCATGCGGATTTCACCAGGCAAAAAACGTGCGCATCCTCGTGGTCATCGGACTGTTCAGTGCGGACAACGCCGTTCACCCGCAGCCGGCAGCCGACTTGACCACCATGAACCTGCGCCGAGATGCTGCCGGACACCACGGTGAGTGTCGTCGCTTCCGTGTGCGACCAGGGCAAGGTCGTGAGATCAACTCGATGCGGATGCCCGTTGACGTCTACCCAGACGAGCATCCCCCCTTGCCCGACGGAGCCGAACAACTCATAGGTGAGTCGTTTGATACTGAACTCCGGAGGTGCTGCCGGCTCATTGACGGTGATTACGGGCGGGGGATTGGAGAACTCGTGCACCTTCCACATGCCTACCGCACCGACACTGACCACAATGACGGCAACCAACGGCATCCAGACCCGCGCCAGGACGGTTCTGCCGACAGAACGAGGGCTCACTAGACCACCTCCCCGAAGCCGGGCTCAGACCTCCGTTGTTCCGTCATGTCAGTGCAGATAGTAGACGCTCATGTACCCAATGGAGATAGAGCCTATCGGCACGGCGGCCGGAATGCGAGCGCAAAAATTCGTGGGCGTGCCCGACTGTCGGTGAACGCACCAGATACCTTGGGCCGGTTCAGGACATCTTCCGCAGACGCCGTTTCAACCTCGCGCTGCGGAGAATCTGCGTGGTGAGGTTCGTGGCGGCCAACATGGGAAACACCCCGAGAAATGTCCGCTCGGAGGGCGTCGCACCATGCAAGTGGTAAAGACTGCCGAACACATAGAAGCAGCCCACCATGAATAGAGCACCCGGGATGCAGAAGGCCATCAAGGCGCTACGATCAGCAATGATTTGCTTGGCATATTCCAACTCGTCCTTCGACATGGCTTCGCGTCTGCGCACTTTATGTACAACCGCTTTGGCGCTTCCTATTTCGTCGCTTGTCGGAGTCGGTGTTCGGTCGCCTAACTGTTTCACATACACGGCGGCGACGGTGGCGAACACCAACGCGAACCCAAGGGCAAGCACTGTCAGAATGCCCCACAAACTTTCACTCATTGCGCCCGTCCCCTGCTCCGCCGCGCCGTCGAAGGCTTTTTGAAACGCTACCTCAGTAGTGGAACTCGTGAGTAGTGGAACTCGTGGCGGGTGAGGTGAGCGCGTGCATGTATTGCCGGCTCTGCGTCGGAGGCGAGGGTGATTACCTGCGCCGCCGTGCCGCGAGCCAGCGCGTCGCGAACCAGCAGAACAGCGCGAACCCGACGCTCGAATAAACCAGGTTGATGACGAATCCCGCCGTCGGATCGAATCCGAGCCGGCGTAGCTGGGCGGCCTTGCGGCCTTCGACGCCGTGGCCGAGTTCCCATGCGGTTCCGGTGATCGCGGCGAGTTGTCCTGCGAACGCGACGATGACGACCGCCGTCACCCAGCGGGTGCCCCGCAGCACGAGCACCGCGATGGCGGTAAGGCCGATCGCGACCGGGACGTAGGCCAGCGCCTGGCCGGTATCGCGGTGCGCGACGGCGAGGACGAACGCGGTGACGGCCAGTCCGACTCCTACAAGAATGAGCGCGGCCGCGCTGATTGCCAGCGGCCGATGGAACGCACGCCCGTCGGACCCGAACATCGACGTAGGACGCTACCTACTTGACGACATAGAAGGGGCCGACACCGATCTTGTGGTCACCGACGAGGCCGATCCCGAGGTCGTAGTTGCCGTAGTTGAACAGGCCCTGGTTGTAGTCGCCGTGGTTGCCCACACCCAGGAGGCCCACGAGGCTGAGCGGGAAGCCGGTGTTGCCGGTGCCGACATTGCCGATACCGACGTTGTCGATGCCGTTGTTGAACAGTCCGAGGTTGCCGAAGGCGGTGATGTTGGTGGGGTCGAAGCTGAAGTTGGGGCTGACGTTGCCGATGCCGATGTTGATGTTGCCGGTGTTGAAGGCGCCGATGTTGTCGATGCCGTTGTTGAACAGGCCGATTCCGCCAAAGTTGGTGATGTTGTTGAGGTCTACGGCGAAGTTGGGGCTGACGTTGGCCATCCCAATGTTGAGGCTGCCGGCGTTGCTGATCCCGAAGTTGTAGTCGCCGGTGTTGAAGAACCCGACATTGCCGGTGCCGACGTTGCCGTAGCCGACGTTGCCGTAGCCGACGTTGGGCGAGGCCTGCGCCACGGCGGCTTGGACCATGCCCTGCAAAGGTGAGACGTTGGCCGCCTCAGCCGCCGCATAGGCACCGCCGGCACCGGTCAACGACTGCACAAACTCGGCGTGGAACTGGGCCGCCTGCGCGCTCACCTCCTGAAATGCCTGGGCGTGCGCGGAAAACACCTGCTGCACCGCCGCCGACACCTCATCGGCGCCGGCCGCCAGTATCGCGGTTGTCGGGGCGGTCGCCGAGGCGTTGGCGGCATCGATCGCCGAACCGATGCTCGCCAAGTCTGACGCTGCCGTCGCCAGAATCGGCGGCACGGTGGATACAAACGACATGGAAAACCTCCTGCAGCTGCGGCAATTTGAATGCTGTCGGAACTGATCAGCGCTTGATGGAATAACATTAATGATGGCCAACACGGAATGCGTGACTTTGGTCTTAGGTGTTTGTTGTGTTTATGCGGTGCGCTCGCTGTGAATGTCGTACATTGCACTGTTTCCATCAGCCGAGCGTGGCCAGAAATGGGTGAGGGCCGCGGCGCCCCACCTGGCCGGGTGC
>CAWFDM010000005.1:0-88587 GCA_963814505.1 uncultured Actinomycetota bacterium | reverse complement strand
AGCCGACCGGGCCGCTGTTGGGAGATGACGACGGCCATCGAGTCGATGAAACCGCGGACGGCGTTGACCGGCCGGCCTCGGGAGCGGTGATCGACGACGACCCCCGAAATACGAGCGGAACCACATGCTGGCGCCGTCGAGCAGCAACAGAGGTGCAGGCATCGGGCTATCTTTTCACGGCGCCGAACGTCGAGTTGTTGTCGCCCATCCGGCGAAGTCACCACATCATCTCGACGTTCGGCGGATGAGGTTAGCCTGGCTGCCATGGATTCTCACCGATTCGACGCCGCGGTCTATGCCCGTCGCCTGGCGGCGGCCGCCGCCGCGACCGCCGACGCCGGACTCGACGGCCTGGTGATCACCCCGGGATACGATCTGCGCTATCTCAGTGGGTCGCGGGCTCAGACGTTCGAGCGGCTGACCGCGCTGGTGGTACCGGCCGCCGGTGACCCGACTGTGGTGGTGCCGCGGCTCGAGCTGGCCTCACTCAAGGGATCGGCGATTGCGGAACTAGGTTTGACGGTGCGCGATTGGGTCGACGGCGATGACCCGTATCAGTTGGTGAGTGCGGCATTGGGCGGTGCTCCGGCCGCGACGGCCGTCACCGATTCCATGCCGGCGCTGCATCTGTTGCCGTTGGCCGGTGTGCTCGGCGTGTCGCCGGTGCTGGCCACCGACATCCTGCGCAGGCTGCGGATGGTCAAGGAGGAGTGCGAGATCGACGCGCTGCGCAAGGCCGGTTCGGCCATCGACCGGGTGCATGCCCGGGTGCCGAAGTTCCTGATCCCGGGCCGCACCGAGGCCGATATCGCCGCGGATATCTCGGAAGCCATTGTCGGCGAAGGGCATTGGAGGTTTCCTTCATCATCGTCGGCTCCGGCCCGCATGGCGCCGACCCGCACCACAGTTATTCGGACCGCGAATTGCAGGCCGGTGACATCGTCGTCGTCGACATCGGGGGAGCCTACGAACCCGGATACCACTCCGACTCGACACGAACCTACAGCATCGGTGAGCCCAGTCCCGATGTCGCACAGCAGTATTCGCTGCTACAGCGGGCCCAGCGGGCGGCGTTCGACGTGGTTCGTCCCGGGGTGACCGCCGAGCAGGTCGACGCCACCGCGCGCGACGTGCTGGCCGAGGCGGGGCTCGCGGAGTTTTTCGTGCACCGCACCGGCCACGGCATCGGGCTCTCGGTGCACGAGGAGCCCTACATCATCAGCGGCAACGACCTGCCCTTGACTGCGGGTATGGCCTTTTCGATCGAACCGGGCATCTACTTTCCCGGCCATTGGGGCGCCCGCATCGAAGACATCGTCATCGTGACCGAAGACGGCGCCCTGGCTGTCAACAACCGGCCGCACGAGCTGGTCGTGGTGCCGATGTCCGGGCAGCACTAGGGCTGCTGGATTTCCTTGCTGATATCGACTGGCACGATCGAGCCGTCGGTGCGGTGATCGGTGGTGTCACGGCATTCACCGTCGACATCGACCCGAGCGTGGCTGTTCAGTTCGACACCGGCGGGTGGTCGCGGCGGCACGGTCAGGATGATGTTGACGTTGTCCTTCTTCAAGGTCGGCGCATGCGATTTGAAATCGGAATCGGTGCTCCACCCGTCGGCCACGAGTCCCTTGATCACCGCCTGGGCGTCGGCGGGTTCGCTGTGCGGGATGCCGGGCAGCCAGAACGACACCTTCGCGACGCCCCGAAATGGCGGCTCGCCCTGGTCGTTACACGATTCATAGCTGAACTTCGCCTCGGTCACCTGGCCGTGCAGGGCATTGACGATGTCGCGGGCGGCGTTGACGGCCTGGGCACGGGCCTGTTGCGGGGATATCGGATTACGCACGGTCTCAGCGCATCCCGCGAGCACGAGGCCCATGGTTGACGCCGCGACGGCGATCCTGGTTGCGAGAGTCCACACTCGTCACTTCCTTTCTGCGGTTAGCCTGTCGGCGCGCTGTGCGTGTGCCCGGTGGTCGCCGAGCGGAAGGCCTCGGGGTCAAACCAATTCCCCATTCCGTATTCGCCGCGGTGCGGTGCCGTCATGCCGTCGTGCTCCAGCGCGTCACCGTGGCCGGAAACCACGTCGGCGATGCTGAATAACGACTCCGACCCATTATCAAAGTAGTGGGAATGGTCGTAAATCGGGTTGGCGGTATAGCCGGGGACTTCGGCCTTGAACCGGGTCGAGCCGTAGCCGTCGACGGACGGATCGTCGCCGAGTCCGCCCAGCGTCGGACCGAAGACACCCGGTCCCGTCACATGACCGGGCGACCAGGTCACCGCATCGCCGGAGGCCGCGCCGACGTAGAGATGGCCACCCGGTGACAGATGGAAATCGGTCGCGGAGTGGGCCAGATCCGTGCCGGGGGAGCCGACCAGCACCACATCATTGGAATGCATGCCGTAGGCCGCCGCCGCATCCGAGACAACGGTGGATCCGTAGGAGTGGCCGACCACGGTCATGTGCGTTGGCGCAGCCTCGTGAGTGACCGCGAACGCGTTGACATCCGAGGCCAACAGCTGGCCCCCGGTCCGCGCCATGTTCGGCTCGTACAGGCCGGGGTCGGTCACATCGTTCGGGGCGTCGTAACCGATCCACATCACCACCGAGGTCGGCTTGCCCCCCGCAGCGCGGGCGATCTCGTCATAGAGACGCACACCGTCGGGGTTGGCCAGAGTTCCTTCGAACACCCCGCTTCCCAACCCTTTCACCAGGACTGCGGTGTTGGCCGCCGTGTCGGGGTTGCCCATTGCGATGGCCGCGGCGCCCTCTCCGCCGAATGCGTCGGGCTGATATCTCACCAGGAAGATGTCCGGATGCCTGTTCCAGGGGTCCACGGCTTCTCCGGATTTGGCCAAGCCCTCCTTGGTGCGGCAGGCGTTGGTGTAGCGGGTAACCGCGGTGGGCGACAGCCCGTATTTGCCCGCATCATTGAGCACGTCGTTGACAGAGATACCGTTTTGCTTGGCGAGGTCCTCGACGCGATGCAGGTCGTCGTTCATCACGGCCATGTTGACCTGGCTGCGAGCGACAACGGGAACCCCGTTGAGATTCCCCAGATCTGGCGGATGCTGGGCGATGAGCCGGTCCTGCTGTTGTTTGGTGAGCGAGTTCCACCACCGGTTGACGTCCTCGGTGCTCGCGCCCGGGGGTGGGAGCGGAATCGAATCTTCAGGTTTTGCAGGCGATTCCGGTGCATCCACTCCTTGGATGACGGCCCCGTCATATCCATCGGTGCGCAGGGTCGTCATTGACTTCTGCAGGTAGTCGGAGTAGCCGGCGCGGATCGACTGAACCTGTGCGAGCGTTGATTTGGCGTCGTCGATGGCTTGCTGTTCCAAGAGGTTGATGAGCGCATCCACCGCTGATCTATCGGCGGCGCTGAGGTGAGGGTCTTTCTCCAGTTCGAGTGCTTGCCCGAGTTGGTTGTCGACCTGCTGTAGTTCGTTCTCCAACGTCGAGATCAACGTTGCGCCGGTTCGTTGCGCTTCGGCCAGCGCGGCAGCGATGTTTTCCAGGTCGACGCCAATCTTGGGTAGTTGCAGGGACTGTGCTCCCAGCTTCTGGGCGGTGCGTTGCACCTCGGCGGAGTCGTTGATCGGGTTGTCGCCGTTGTCGCGATTCCAGGACGCCTCAAAGCGGCTGCGCGCTTGTTCGAATGCGTTGGCGGACTCCGTCGTACAGCGGCCTGCGCTGTGAAATGCCTGCGCCAGGTCGGAAATCTGTGCGGGACGGCCACTTTGGAGGCTGTTGTTGATCGACCAAGGGTCACCGCCGGCTTCGGCGATCAGCTGGGGAATGCTTATGTAGCGGAGTTGCATCGCACGGCCCGCAGTTCCGCGGTGTTGTGCTCCTCCATCTCGGTGAACCCTGAGGCGGCCTCGTAGGCCTTGCCGCCGATTGTGGTCAGTGTTTCCCCGTGGGCCTGCAGGCCTTTCACATGTTTACCGTGGGCCACGCTCACCGCTTCGTGAAACTCCTCGGCGGCGGAGAAGTCACCGAACATTCCCGACATCAGCGGTCCCCGCGACAGGCGATCGGCCGCGTCTTGAGCGTGCCCGCCCGCGCGGTGAGATTGGCTTCCCCCCGAGTGCAGTAATCCAGTGTCGACGAACACCGCCACCCCTTCCGAGCTGGACTAAAGATTACTACCGCAGTTTTGGCCGTCAATTCACCTTGTGGCTGGTCGTGCTGCAGGCCTGGAACCAGGCCAGGTGATAGTTGGCTGCCGTCTTGTCGTCTGCCACCAGTGCCTCGATGGCGGCCAGCAGCTGCCAGTTGCCGACGTCGTGGACGTCGACGTTCTCGGGGTAACTTTCCAGAACGCGGGTGCTGATCTCGCGCAGATGGGTCTGCAGGAGATCGACCTCCTTGTCCAGCACTCCCGTGCCACTGGTGGCGGCTTTGGCCAGCGTGTGGGCCAGTCGGGGTAGGCCATCGCGCCACTGAGTCGCCTGGTTGAGCTCCCAACCGAGCTCGTCGATGTCGGGCAGGCGGCGGGGGCGCGACGATGTGGGGACAGGCTCGTCTTCGTCGGGAATGTGGTGGATTGGGGTGTAGCCGGTGGCGACGGTGACTTCGCCGAGCAGGGTTTCGAGGTCGCCGCGGCGTCGTTCGGGGGACAGCAGCGTGACCGCTGCCGGGAGCTCGATGCCCGGCGGGATCCAGCCGCTGGCGAGATCGGTTGTGAGCACAGTGGTTTCGTCAGGGCGGTCTCCGGCCGCCCAGGCCAGGCGGGGTTGTTGGCGGGCGACCGCGGCCACCAGTCGCTCCAGCCGTGCCCGCGCGGTGGCATTGGCCGATGCGGCTCCGGCGACTGCTCCGGTGGCGGTGGCCGCGACGGCCTCGGTGCCCAGACTCGACGGCGATGCTGGTGGCGCTGGCGGGGGGGTTGGACGCACGACCGTGGGGCCCGCGGGGCTGCTTTGTCCCGCTGAGGGGTGCACCGGTGCAGAGCTTGCCATCGACGACGGCGGTGAGCTCGATGGAAGGACGGGGGCGGAGGCTGCGGCCATTGTCGGCCGGATGTCCGAGGCGTATGCGGGCAGCGGGCCCGACGGTGCGGGCGCGGCTGCGGCTGGGCTGGCTGAACCCGCGACGACCTGCGGCGGCGGGGTTGCGTCGGGGGCCGCTGCGTGTGCGACGGGTGGTGCCTCATACGCCGGCGCGCTGACCGGGACGCTGCCCGCGCCGGCTGTCGGTGTCGTGGGTAGGGCCTGAGGGTCGGTGGGTTGAGGTGGCGGCATCGCGCCCGCGGTTGCTGTGCCTGTCTGCATTCCCTTGTCGAAACTATGCACCAGGTCGCCCGGAGTGACCGGTTGGGCCGGGCCAGTGGGCGCGGCTGGTGAACCGGTTAATGGTGTTGCTCCCGTCGTGGGCAGACCCGAACTCGGTGCGCTTACCGGGGGCGTTCCCGGTATCGAGCTGCCACCGTGCACGGGTGCGGGTGCAGACGGCATTGGGCCCGCGGCCGGCGGCGGCGCGACCGGCGGAGCTTGCGGCGCGGAGATTTTCGCGTTGCTAGCAAGTTTCATCGGTGAAGGGTTCCCAGCGGCCGACGGGGCCAACGGAGGGTTTGCGGCCCGGAAACCCGCATTATGAGTCAGAGGCATCGGCGAATCGGGGGCAAGAGGAGCTTGCCCAGGCGGGAGGTTGGCGTTGTTGCCGAAATTCATCGGTGAATCATGCGGTTTCAACCCGCTGCGCACCCGCTCCTCGAGATCCTTTTCATCAATCGGTGGCCTGAACATCTGACCGACGTCGAGCCCGTGGTCTTGTGCGAACTGGCGTGCTGACTGTCCGGCTCCTTCTGCGTCGAGAATCCGTTGCATCGCATCGAACACGTTGCCGGAGTATTTTGCGGCGGCGATGCCGGCCAGCGCGCGATACTGGTGTATCGCCGCGATCATCTGGGGAACCTTGGCTTCCACGGGTACTTTGGAATGTTGTATGTCCTCGATCCGCCGATTACCCTCCGCGGCCAAAGCGGTTAGGTCCTGGCGGAGGCTCACCACGCTGTCGTAGGCACTGCTGTAGGCGCTCTCTTTGATGCCGTTCTTTTCGGCGACCTGCCGTGCTTGCTGTTCGCCTTGGCGGAAGGCATGGCGAAGATCGTCAGCAGTAAGACCTTGCTGCTCTGCGAGTGGCCCGGTTTGAGCGCTGCGCAGCATGTCTCCAAAACTTGTGAACCCAGCCTTTATAGCCCCGCGGTTGGTCCGGCCATGCAAAAGAACCATCAAATCATCGTCGTCTACCCATTGATCTCCGACGATGACTGACGACCATTCTCCGGGTGGCAACATTATTTGCAGATCCCCTGGATCGCCAGCGTGGCCTCGTCCCCGGCGCGTAGCGAAGGATCTACTTCTGGGCTGCCATGCCCATTCAGGTAGTCAACCGTAAGACTTTGGAATACATCGATCAGCTTTCGGACAGCCGATGCTAGATCACTTGGTGTTGCTGGCTCTTCGGAAAGTGTGGTTTGAAGATAAACACTTCCTGCGAGTAGCGCTTGTTGACCGGTCACAGCGACCAAAAGCTTCTGGTTTGGGTCTGTGCCTTGATCGCGTGCGAAGTTCCCACGGACGGCTTCATGTACTTTCTCGAAGGCGGCGCACACCTTCGCCTTTCCGCCGGCGATTTGTTGGCTGTTGTATGTCGGTGGCGGTGGAGGTTTGGGCTGCTCAGGTCGAAACCAGCCAATGATTGCGACGGCGAGTGTCACCACTAGGGCGATCAGGAGGAACGCGAACATCGGCCATTGGCGCCTGCCTAGGGATGGCATTGGGGCCGGCCACGGGGCCGGGACAGGCGACGCAGCTGGTTGTGGGAGCTGACTCGACACAGCCACAATCGTATCGTCTTAGCCGAATGACGGTAGTCACCCTGCGTTTGGCTATGAAGTTTTCGTCAATCATCGGCCGCGCTACGCGGCCGTCTATACAAATTTCGATTGTCGACGAGAACAATGGCGATTTCATTTCGCATCAAATTCAGTCATTTGCACAGTCCTTCGATCGTCGTGTGCGCATCGGTTCCGGATCGAACTAAAGGGTCTATCTCAGAATCAGGCGCTTCGGCGAGGTAGTCAATTGCGAGCTGCTGGTAGACGCTGGCTAGCTTTCGGATTGCTGCGGCGAGATCAGGTGGAGTTGCTGGCAGCTCGGCAAGCTTTGTAGAAAGGTAACGGCTGCCTGCCTCAAAAACTTGTCGCGAGCTCGTTGCCACCGCCAGCAGACCTGTTGGATCGGGGCCTCCGCTACGAGCTCCAGCCAAATCGCCAGCTTTACGCACCTGTTCGTACGCGGCACAGACTGCTGCTCTGGCATCGGCAATCTGCTGGCTGGAATACGGCGGCACTGGAGGGGGTTTGGCTACCGTGGGCCGAAACCAGCCGACGATTGCGACTCCGAGAGTCACCAACAACGCGAGCGCCATCAATGCGACGGTCAACCATCCGGGCCTTGATCTTGTTGACACTACGGGCGGCCAGGGTGGTGGCCCAGCATGTGTGGGAGGTAAATTCGACACGCCTCATCGTATCGTTAATGTGCCACGTCGATACTCAATCTGAGGCTGGATCTGAGGGAATGTCAGACTATCTGGTATCAATGTGCAGTTCGATGCGATTGTCGAAAAGCATTGCCGTAGAGTTGTTTTGGTGCTAGTCGACTTTGATTCGCCGACCAGACGGCGGCGACTGGCTTTAGCGGCCCGAGTCCTTATCGTCATCATCGCGCTTTTGGTCGGGCAAGATGATGCGTCGACTCGCAACCGGTTTGCCCTCAACACGTTTGACGACCTCAGGTGCGGGCGGTGGCGTGGTGATACGCCCCTGGACCGGCGCGCCGTTCTTCACTGACGGCGCGACAATGCGTTTGGTGTCGGGCTTCTCGTCCTTACCTCCGCCACCGGCTCCGTGCATCGCACCGGGCGGCATCATTGGCATCGCACCCATCCCGCCCCTCGACGCGTTAGTGGGCGCAGACGCACTCGGTGGTGGCGTCGCGGTGGTATGCGCCGACGCGGGCTCAGTACCTGCTGATGGGGCGGGAAGCGGATTGAGGCTCCCCGTCGGCGTGGTGGCGCCGAGCCCGCCCACACCGCCACCGCCCGCGCCGGCCCCGCTCGTCGATCCCGTCAGCTCACCGGGAATGGCCCCGCCCGCCGCGGCCGCTTCTCCCGCCCCGTGCTGCATTGCGCCCATACCGGCTTGCATCATCTGCTGCCCGATCTGAGCAGCCTGCTGCGGAATCTGGCTCAACGGTTGTAGCAAACCTTGCATGGCGCCCGAGATCCCGCCGGCAACGCCGGAGATCATCTGTGGAATCTGCTGCGCCATCTCGGCCGGGCTTCCCGCCCCGCCCAATTTCGCGGCTGACTCTGCTTCGTTGGCAGGGAATTTGGCGATAGCGTCACCGGTTTTCGCGCCACGTTCGGCATGTCCGGTTTGAGCGTCGCCCATGTCGCTCGGATCGCCGCCGTTGGCGGCAAAGCCGAGCGCTCTCAGCAGCTGACTCAAAGGGACAGCCCCCGTAGCCAGCTGGTCGGGAGTGATCCCTGGCGGCGGCGGAAACCCGTCCAACTTGGCCAGGTGCTCGAGAATTATTCGGATTTCATCGTCGCCACTCATGGCATCCTCCCGAGCACCGTTGAGTGGAACGACGCGAAGCTGTGGTTCCTCGCAGCACAACGGGCTCGCCTCAGTAGCGAACCAATGCCGATCAACATCTTCACCCCTGACCATTCGTGCCCCCCGGCCTTGGTAGCGAGGCTAATCACGGTATCGGTGCCGGTCAATTCACTGCTGGGTTCTAGAGCGCGTGCTCATCGAAAACCTGCAGATGACGGAGCCGTCGGTTCAATTGTTAACGACAATATTACAGTCAAGATTGCGAATAACCCCACGAAAGCAATAACTCCCGTAAACGCTGCTAACGCACCCACAGAGAATGCTCTTGCCCGGCGGAACTTCATCGTGATTCCGCACAGTATCAAGGGCAGTGCGGGTGCAAAGAACCACAAGAATCCGAATGTAAAAGTGTCGACATTACACCGGCAAACAGGCCGGCTAAGAGCTGAAGCGGGTGGTTCTGGGCGTACTCGAACGAATTGGTGCGCTCCGAAGATCCCACGTCAGACCGTCCCCTGTGACGGCAGCACCACGGCCACAGTAGCGAATAATATAACTGACCACCCGGTCAGCGGCGCCAAGATAATACCTATCGCCGTACTGCGCCAGATTGACGTAGTAGCGTGCAAGTAGAGAATAATCCCGATTATGAGAATGAAAATAGAGACCGCCGAAAAGAATATGTAAAGCGTATGCGTATAGATGTGCCCATCGGCAACTACTGACAACATTGCGACCATAATCGCCCAGAGGAGGCCCCCAGAGATCGCTCCAAAAAATACCGCGCGGATCCAGTCGATCGGCTCCTTCAGTTGACTCACTGCGCTCTCCCTATTTGGCTGGTGGCGGCGGCAGCATGACAACAGGATCATGCACGCCGATTTGTGGCGGATGATCGACGGGCCCAAGGGGATACATACCCGGTGCGCTCGCGACGAGCGGCGGGCCGATTGGTGCTACGGGGGGGATGTGGCCTGTATGCGGAAGGGCGGGGATCCTAGGACCTGGATACTGGTCGTTGAAGGACAGCTCAATTGCCGGGTCACCAATCGGCTTGTGCCACCAAAGACCTGCCGCGGGGCCTCGGGCATCGTCCACGAAAAGAGGCCATGACTGGACGAGCGGCGAAGCACTTCCGCCAGGCAATTCACTGTAGATCTCGACCGCTGGGAAATTCGTGACGGTGCCGCCAGCGCGGGGACCTGCGGGTGTCGGTTCAATCGCTATGGTGCCATTCACGTCGAATGACATTGCCTTAGCGAGATCTTGTCCTCCTGGCGAGAATGGGTCAGCGGCGCTGTACTTGATCAATGTTGCGCCGTTGCTCTGTTGGACAGCCGAGATGCTAGGTGTTCCAACCCGAATCTGGCCGGTCTTCTCGTCGACTGATGGGTTTTGGCGGGCAACGATGATGCCGTTCTCGTAGTCGACATAAATCGACACCCGCGAGTCCTCAGGACCGGCCGTGGGGGAGAAACCCCGGTTATCGCCGAGATTGTCATGGATCGGCGGCCAATCAACCTGGGGGTCCCATACTGCGCGGCCCGGAATGAACATATTCGACCGCACCACCCCTTGCCCTGGTACCGGTTTGATACGCCCCACAACAATATTGGGCGGCTGGCCACCGTTCTTGGGTTGGTAGCTATGCGGATCGAGTGCTGCAGCCGTTTCCCAATCAGCTGCGGAGCTTGGCGGTCGGCCGAAAACCCTTGTGAAAGCATCGATTTCGTTCTGCCTTCGATTTGCTTGGGCTCCGGCGTCCGAACCGGATCCAGACGCATCCATCGGCTGAATCGCGGTCGCGTCGTAGCCTTCGGTGCGAAGTGTGTTCAGCGAACTCTGCAGGCAGTCAGAGTACTGACTACGTATTGACCGAAGTTGACCCAGAGCTGCCTCAGTGTCGGCGATTCTTGATCTTCGAGGTCAGTCACGTAGTCGTTGTTTTCCTGCGCAAGGGCTACACGGCCTGGCTATCTATGACTTCCAGTTGAGTCTCCAAATTCGAGATCAACACTGTGCCGCTTCGCTGCACTCCGGCCAGGGCGGCGGCGATGCGCTCCAACTCCACCCCAATTTTGGGCAGCTGTAAGGACTGCGCGCCGAGCGATTTGGCCACGCGCCGCACTTCGCCGGAGTCGTTGATCGGGTTGTCGCCGTTGTCGCGTTTCCACGACGCCTCAAAGCGACGACGGGCCTCATCGAATGCATTGCTGGACTCCGTCGTGCACCTGCCTGCAGCATGAAAAGCCTCTGCCAATTCGGAAATCTGCGCCGGGCGGCCGACTTGCAAGCTGTTGTTGATCGCCCAGGGGTCGTCGCCAGCCACGGCGATCAGATGCGGGACGCTTACATAGGTGAGCTGCATCGTGATGCTCGGCGGATTTCGCAGGATGGGCACCGCCGGTGTCAACGAACATCGCCACCCCGTCCGCCGTTTGTTCCGCCCTACAAAGCGACATGCGAGCCCGTTCAGCTTCTGGCTGTCCCAAACCCCGCAAACCGTTGAGGATTTCATGCTGCCCTGATGGCGAGGCTAATCACGGTATTGGTAGCCGGTCAATTCACTGCCGAGCAACAAGCGCGCGTTAGCGACAGCTATTCGCCGCCGCGGTCGAGCAGATCCGAGGACCCCAGCACGCGCTCGATCTGAACCTCGATGACCACGCGTCGGGGATTGGGCCGCGGGGTGCGGTAGCGCTGCGCGTAGCGCAGTTCCGCGTCGCGCACGGCATCGACGTCGTTGTTCACCTTGGCGCGGCCCTCGAGCGACAGCCAGCGCGCACCGTCGACCTGGCTGAGCGCGGCCATCCCGGCACGGTCGGCATTGACGGCCTTCTGCGAGCCCCCGGAGGTGATCACCCGCGCGATATGGGTCACCGGGTCGAAGGTGAAACCGACGGCCACGACATGCGGCGAGTTGTCCGCACGAAGGGTGGTCAGCATCGCCGAATGACGAATCGGTTCAGAAACGCCAAAGCGTCGTTGGTGAGCCGCGTGGTGGTATTCGCCATCGCCCGCCCACGCTAGCGCAGGTAATAATCGCAGCCGTGGACGACACGGGCGCAGGTCCAGTTCTAATTCTCGGTGGCCGCAGCGAGATCGGCATTGAACTCGCGCGGCTGCTGGCGCCCGGGGCGACGGTGGTGCTGGCCGCGCGCAGGGCCGATCAACTCGACGAGCAGGTCGCCGTCGTCACAGCGGCCGGCGCGACGGCGGTCTACACGAGGGAGTTCGACGCCGACGACCTGGACTCGCACGGCCCGCTGGTCACCTCGATCATCGCCGAGCACGGGCCCATCGGTACCGCGGTGCTCGCCTTCGGGATCCTCGGTGACCAGGCCCGCGCCGAGGCCGACGCCGCCCACGCGGTGGCCGTCGTGCACACCGACTACGTCGCCCAGGTCAACGTGCTCACCCACCTGGCCACCGCCATGCGCACGGCCGGCAGGGGATCGCTGGTGGTGTTCTCCTCGATTGCCGGCGTGCGCGTGCGTCGCGCCAACTACGTCTACGGTTCGGCGAAGGCCGGGCTGGACGGCTTCGCCAGTGGTCTGGCCGACGCGCTGCACGGCACTGGGCTGCGGTTACTCATTTCACGTCCCGGATTCGTCATCGGGCGTATGACAGAGGGCATGACGCCGGCGCCGCTGTCCAGCACCCCGCAGCAGGTCGCCGCCGCGACTGCGCGTGCTTTGGCGAAGGGCCGACGCACGGTGTCGAGATCCCGTGGGCGTTGGGGCCCGCAGCATTCGTCATGCGGCTGCTGCCGCAGTTCGTCTGGCGCAGGATGCCGCGATCCATCGTCGTGGTCGGTATCGGCGCCGACGGCATGGCCGGCCTATCGGCGGCATCGCGCAATGAATTACAAACGGCCACAGTCATTTACGGCGCATGCCAGAACGTGGCTTGCTCGACGACACGGTGACCGCCCAGCGTAACGAGTGGCCGTCGCCGATGCTGCCGGCCGTTCAAGCACTGCCCGCCGAAGCCCCCGACGACATCCACATCGTCGCCAGCGGCGACCCGCTCATGCACGGCATCGGCGGCACCCTGATCCGTCTCTACGGCGCGGACAAAGTCAAAGTGCTGCCGCACGTATCGGCGATAACGCTGGCGTGCGCACGGATGGGCTGGAACGTCCACGACACCGAGGTGATCAGTCTGGTCACCGCACCGCCGGCCCAGCGGTGCGCAGCGGCGGCCCCGCGGTCGTGCTGTCACAGAACCGGTCCACGCCGAAAGCCGTGGCCGCGTTGCTCACCGCGCACGGCCGGGGTGATTCCGAGTTCAGCGTGCTCGAACAACTCGGCGGCCCGGCCGAACGCCGCCGCGACGGCACCGCACGCCAGTGGATCGACGACAACGACATCGACGACCTCAACGTGATCGCCGTTCGTTACCTGCCCGACGAGCGCATTGCACCCTTGCCGGACGACGTTTTCGCCCACGACGGACAGATCACCAAGCACGGCATCCGGGCGGTGACGCTGGCGGCACTGGCGCCACGGCCCGGGGAGCGCTTGTGGGACGTCGGCGCGGGCTCGGGCAGCATCGCCGTGGAATGGTGCCGCAGTTGGCCCGGCTGCAGCGCCGTGGCCTTCGAACAAGACGACCAGCGCCGCCGCAACGTCGAATTCAATGCCGCAGCCTTCGGTGTCAGCATCGACATCCGCGGTGAAGCGCCCGACCAATTCGCCGGCGCCCCAACGCCTGACGCCATCTTCATCGGCGGCGGACTGATCCGGCCCGGTCTGCTCGACACCTGCCTCGACAACCTGCCCGCCGGAGGGCGGCGATCTGGACGCGGCCCGTCGCTGGGCCGACGACGTCGTGTCGGCGAGTAGAGGCTGCTTTCTACCTCTCTCGTTGACTGCGCGCGCCCGCGTGCAGATCGCGCGGGGCGAACTCGACGCCGCCGAACGCGACGCGTACGAAGCGCTCGACCTGTCGGCCAGCCTCGGGGGTGATGTCGTGGCGCCGTTCGCCCTCGACTGCCTCGCCATGGTTGCGGCCGACGAGGGCAACCACGCATCGGCGACGCGCCTCTTCGGCGCCGCGGAGGCTGCCCGCAAGCGGATGAGCCTCGTTCGCTTCAAAGTACTCGACGCTGACGACGCCGCCCGAGCCGCCGCGCTACGGGATGCCATGGGACAAGCGGACTTCGATGCCGCTTGGGCGGAGGGTGCGGAGTTGTCGATCGAGGAGGCGATCGCCTACGCGCAACGCCGCCGTGGCGAACGCAAGCGCGGCAGCACCGGCTGGGCATCTCTGACCCGCGCCGAGCTCGACGTCATCAAGCTGGTCAGCGAAGGCCTGGGCAATAAGGATGTCGCGGCACAGCTTTTCGTCTCACCGCGCACCGTGCAGGCGCACCTCACCCACATCTACGCCAAACTCGGGCTCACCTCGCGGGTACAACTCGCCCAGGAGGCCGCGCGCCATGGTTGAACTGCCCACCGGGACAGTGACATTGCTGCTGGCCGACGTCCAGGGTTCGACCCGGTTGTGGGAAACCCAGCCCGACCCGATGAAAGCCGCCGTCGCGCAACTGGACCAGATCCTGGCCAAGGCGACCGCAACCCACAACGGCGTGCGGCCCGTCGAACAGGGCGAGGGCGACAGCTTCGTCATCGCGTTCGCCCGCGCCGCCGACGCGGTCGCATGCGCGTTGGAACTACAACAGGCGCCGCTGGCACCGATCAAACTGCGCATCGGCCTGCACACCGGCGACGTCCAACTGCGCGATGAGGGTAACTACATCGGCCCGACCATCAACCGCACCGCACGGCTGCGTGACCTCGCCCACGGCGGCCAGACCGTGCTTTCCGGCACGACGGAACTGCTTGTCGTCGACCAACTCCCGCCGGAAGTCACCCTGACCGACCTCGGCACCCATCCGCTGCGCGACCTTCCCCGCCCCGAACGCGTGGTGCAACTCTGCCACCCGGACCTGCGAAACGAATTCCCGCCGCTGCGCACAGCCAATGCCCTTGCCGTCGAACATCTTCCGGTGCAGCTGACGAGTTTCATTGGGCGCCAGGCCGAAATGAAGGGCATCCGGGAAGCACTCACCGCCAACCGGCTGGTGACACTGACCGGCGCCGGCGGCGCGGGCAAGACGCGCCTGGCGGTACAGATCGCCGATGCGGTCGCCACCGAATACGGCGACGGCGTTTGGTACGTCGATTTGGCGCCGATCACCGACCCCGATGTGGTGCCGGTGGCGGTGGAACGCGCGCTAGGCCTGCCCGACCAACCCGGTCAACCGACGATGGACCTGATCCGTCGGTTCATTCGCGATCGCGAGATGCTGATGGTGCTGGACAACTGTGAGCACCTGCTCGACCCCAGCGCCGAGCTGATCACCGGGCTGTTGGGCTCGTGTCCGGCATTGACGCTGCTGACCACCAGCCGCGAACCGGTCGGCGTGCCGGGAGAGGTGAGCTGGCGGGTGCCCTCGCTGTCGCTGGCCGACGAGGCGATCGAGCTGTTCACCGACCGGGCGCGGCGAACCAAGCCCGACTTCCGCATCACCGCCGACAACACCGAGACCGTGACCGAGATCTGCCGCAGGCTCGACGGCCTGCCGCTGGCCATCGAGCTCGCCGCCGCACGGATCCGCGCGTTGTCGCCGACCGACCTCCTCACCAGCCTGCACGACACGTTCCGTCTGCTGACCGGCGGAGCGCGCACCGCGGTGCGTCGCCAACAGACGCTGCGCGCATCGGTGGACTGGTCCCATGCCTTGCTGAGCGAGCCAGAACAGGTGCTGTTCCGAAGGTTGGCGGTGTTTTTTGGGGGGTTCGATCTCGATGCCGCCCAAGCCCTGGCGGGTGAAGCCGGTGACATGGAGCGCTACCAGGTGCTCGACCAGCTCACGCTGCTCGTCGACAAGTCGCTCGTTGTCGCCGACGACAGCCAGCATGGCACCCGCTACCGGCTGCTGGAAACCGTCCGACAGTACGCACAGGAGAAACTCCACGAGTCCCGCGAAGGCAATGACATCCGGACCCGTCATCGCGACCACTACACCGCGATTGCCGCCACACTCGATGCGCCGGCAGGCGCCGACTACCAACGTCGCCTCGAACAAGCGGAAACCGAAATCGACAATCTCCGAGCAGCTTTTGCATGGAGCCGAGAAAACTCGGATGCCGAACTGGCGCTCACGCTGGCGTCGGCACTCGTACCAATGTGGAGGTCGCACGGGCAAATGCAGGAGGGGCTGAACTGGCTCAACGCGGCGCTTGCCGATGCGGAGCGCGACGGCATGGACGCGCCGACGGCGCGGGTGCGGGCTGCGGTCGGAAGAGGCGTCCTGGAGTCCTACCGAGGAATGAGCGTCGATCGCGACGAGGCCGAGCGAACGCTTGCAGCGGCGCGCCAACTCGGCGACCCGGCACTTGTCGCGCGGGCGCTGACCGCCTGCGCTTGCCGGGCGGCCGACGACCGCGAACTGTCCGTCGCTTACTTCACCGAGGCAGCCGACCTTGCACGAACCACCGACGATTCATGGTGGCTAGGACAGACGCTCGCGTTGGAGGCGATGTTCGCACTCCTGTTTGGTGAACCTGTCGCGGTACCGGTGGCCGCCGAAGAAGCCCTCCGAATTGCCGACAGGATCGGAGACAAGTTCGTATCCCGCCAGTGCCGCTATATTCGGGGCTGGGCGCAAATCCTGCGCGGCGAATTAGCCGAGGCACTCACTGCGCTTCGCGAGGTCGACGAGGAGTCCACTGCGGCCCGCGACGCCTTTTTCTCCATGCATTCATCGCAAATTCAAGCAATGGCGCTTGCCTACCAGGGGCACATCGACGCCGCTCGAGCGGCGTCCGAAATCGCCTTTCAGCGCGCAACCGACCTGTTTGATACCTACACGGGAATCGTTTACGGAGGCTCCGCTCACGTACACCTGGCAGCAGGCGACGCGGCCGCAGCGTGGGAGGCGTATGAAACGGCGCGCGAGCATACGGCGCTGGATCCCCAGTTGGCGGCGATGCACAACTTTGCGGCGTTGGCCCCGCTGGCATGCGGTGATCTGGCCGCGGCCCGTCGTTGGGCCGACGAGGTCGTGTCCTTGACCAAGGGTTGGAGCCTGGCGTGTTCCTTGACGACACGTGCGCGCGTCGAAATCGCGCAAGCCGAATTCGACGCGGCCGAACGCGATGCCTCCGACGCGCTCGATTTGGCGGCCCAGCTCAAAGGTGACCTCCTCATTCCGTTCGCGCTCGACTGCCTCGCCACTACCGCGGCTGAAGCCGACAGCCACCTGTTGGCGGCGCGGCTTTTTGGTGCATCGGACACAGCCCGCCGGCGCATCGGCATGGTGCGCTTCAAGGTTCTCGAAGCCGACGATGAGGCCACAATCGCGGCCTTGCGGGATACCTTGGGCCAGAACGACTTTGACACCGCGTGGGCCGAGGGCGCGGCGTTGTCACTCGAAGAGGCGGTCGCCTACGCGCAACGCGGTCGAGGCGAGCGCAAACGCGCCAGCAGCGGCTGGAAGTCACTGACCCGCGCCGAACTCGACGTCGTGAAACTGGTCAGCGAGGGCCTGGGCAATAAGGACGTCGCCGCAAGGCTTTTCGTCTCACCCCGCACCGTCCAGGCGCACCTCACCCACATCTACACCAAGCTCGGGCTCACCTCACGCGTGCAGCTGGCCCAGGAGGCGTCACGTCACCAGCTAGCAGGCGAGCGATCGTAGCTTGTGTACCGCCCTGACGGAGTCGATACCGGGCGCGGCGCGGTAAATGAGCACATGCTGCCGAAGCGCGTGGACATGCCGCCGCCACGGCCGCAAAAATCAGCAGCGCATTGGCTTTCATCGCCACCGTTGCAGTCCAATCACGTCAGTCGCCTTGGAAAGCACTGATGGGCGAGGCCGACAGGGATCTCAGTTCTTCGAGCGCCCTGGCCGAGTCGCTGCCGGGCTCGGCACGATACATCACCACGTGATCACCGCCGGGATAGGGAGCATTCAGCCGATGCCGGTAAAGATAAAGATCGCCGACTAGTGGATGGCGCAAGTGGTGCATTCCCAGGCTGTAACCCACGTCCGCCCGGGACCACAGTTCTCGGAACCGTGCGCTAGCCAAGGACAATTCAGCGATCAACGCCTGCATCCGTGGATCGTTGGGACAGGGACCGCTGAATTCCCGTAACCCGTTCACCAGGATCGCGGTCGCGTCCTCCCAATCGACGTAGAGCTCTCGAGCGGCGGGGTCTAAAAGGCGCCAGCGCAGCAAGTTCTGTCCCGGTGCGAATCCCGGCGATAGCGCTCGGGCCATCGGATTCGCGGCCAGGACATCCTGATACCTGTTGACCAGGACGGCCGGCATCAAAAACTGCTCGATTACTTCGGCTAATGCGTACGCCTCTGCTTCCAGTTCCGTGATATCCCTCTCGGGCGGGGCTACCAGCTGGCGCAGATGCTGCGTGGCCTTTATGTCGAGCCGCAGGGCCCGCGCGAGCGCGTCGAGAACCTGAGCCGATGGATGCTTGTCGCGGCCCACCTCCAGCCGCAGGTAGTACTCGGCGCTGATGCCCGCCAACATGGCCAGCTCCTCGCGGCGCAAACCCGCGACACGACGCCGCGCGCCGGGAACCAGCCCGACGTCCTCGGGCCGCACCTGCTGGCGCCGTGCACGCAGGTAATCACCCAGCGCGTTGGCCTCGACAGCCATCGTTTGAGTCTAAGCCTGTCCCTGCCAGTACCCGGGATAAAGGCGGTATCCCCGACCGGGATCCGCCGCGCTGATGGTGAACGTACGGGTCAGTGGCCAGCGAGCCAGTCAGCCAAACCCGCCAAAACATCGAACAGAGAGGAAGCCATGACCACCACAGTGACGTTGCCGACGACGCCCCAGCCTTATCTGGAGCGCGGGCTGCTGCCGGCCGATTTCTACTCCTACGAGGAGCTGCTGTCGGATTCGGAGCGGGAGAAGGTCGCCCGCATCCGCGAATTCTTCCGCACGGAGGCCGCGCCGATCGTCGAGGATTACTGGGCGCGAGCCGAGTTCCCGCACGAGCTCGTCAAGGGGTTCGCGAAGCTGGGTCTGTTGGATTGGGCCGATCCCGATTCGTCGGAGCCCGCGCCGAGCAACATGATGACGGGCATCACCGCGCTGGAGATGGCGCATGCCGATCCGTCGCTCTCGGTGTTCTTCGGGGTGCACTCGGGGCTGGCGATGGGCTCCATCCTCAGCTGCGGGTCCGAGGACCAGAAGCGCCGCTGGCTGCCTGCGATGAGCCGTTTCGAAAAGATCGGCGCGTTCGCGTTGACCGAGCCGCACGGCGGCTCCGACGTGGCGGGCGGCATGGAGACCACCGCCCGCCGCGAGGGCGACGAGTGGGTGCTCAACGGCGCCAAGCGTTGGATCGGTAACGCCACGTTCGCCGACGTGGTCGTGGTGTGGGCGCGTGATGTCGAGACGAATCGCGTGCTGGGCTTCGTGGTGGAGAAGGGCACTCCCGGGTTCACCGCGACGAAGATCGAGAACAAGTTCGCGCTGCGGATCGTGCAGAACGCCGACATCGTGCTCGACGAGTGCCGGGTTCCTGAGGCCAACCGGCTGCAAAACGCGAACTCGTTCCGGGACACCGCGGAAATCCTGCGCCGGACGCGTAGCGGTGTGGCGTGGCAGGCGGTAGGGGTCCAGTTCGCCGCATACGAGCTCGCACTGGCCTACGCCAAGGAACGCACCCAGTTCGGCCGCCCGATCGGCAAGTTCCAGATGGTTCAGGACCTGCTAGTCAAGATGCTCGGCAACGCCACGGCATGTGCGGGGATGATGGCGCGTCTGGCCCAGTTGCAGCACGACGGCGTGTACCGCGACGAGCAGTCCGCGCTGGCGAAGGCCTACTGCACGGTGCGGATGCGCGAGACCGTGCATTGGGCCCGGGAGTTGTTCGGCGGCAACGGCATTGTGCTCGACTACAACATCGGCCGGTTTGTTGCCGACTCCGAGGCCCTCTACTCCTATGAGGGCACCCGCGAGATGCAGACACTGATCGTCGGGAAGTCCGTCACCGGCCTGAGCGCATTCGTTTAAGGAGACGACGACAATGACAACGCAACCGACGCAACCAACGCAATCCGTGTTCTCCGGCCTGAAAGTTGTTGAACTGGCGAGCTTTATCGCCGCACCCGCGGCAGCAACGATGCTGTCGGACTTCGGGGCCGACGTCATCAAGGTCGAGGCGCCGGGGATGGGTGACCCGCAGCGCCTGCTGAGCTCGATCCCACCGAGCCCGGCGGCCAACGGTAATTACAGCTGGCACTTGGCCAACCGCAACAAGCGCGGGATGTCGATCAACCTGAAGTCCGAAGGCGGCACGCAGATCCTCAAGCGTCTCGTCGAGTGGGCCGACGTGCTGATCACCAACTTCCCGCACGGCACCCGCGAGGGATTGCACCTGGGCTATGAGGAGGTTTCGTCCTGGAACCCGCGGATCATCTACGCCGACATCACCGGATTCGGCGATGCGGGCCCGGACGCCAGGCTGCCCGGGTTCGACCTGACCGCCTTCTGGTCGCGCAGCGGGCTGCTCGCCTCGACCCGCGACGCTGGTGCACCGCCCACGGCGCCGCCATGGGGCAGCGGCGATTACACCACGGCGGTCGCGATCTACGCGGCGATCACCACCGCGCTGTATCACCGCGAACGCACCGGGCGGGGTGCCAATGTCGGCACGTCGCTACTGGCCACCGGGGTGTGGGCGACGGGAACGCTGGTGTCGGCGGCGCTGGCCGGCGGCAAGCCGTACGAGCTGCACGACCGCAACAAGCCGGTCAACGCACTCACGAATCCGTATGAGTGCGGCGACGGCACGTGGATGATGCTGGCCGGGAAGCGATCGGCATGGCCGGTATTGGCCAACGCCATGGGGCGGTCGGACCTACTGTCCGATCCGCGCTTCAGCGACGCCGAGGCCGTCGGCCAGCACGCCGTTGAATTGGCCGCTGTGCTGGACGCCGAATTCCGTGCCCAACCCCTGGCGCATTGGAAAGAGGTCCTCGACAAGGCCCGCATCCCCTATGGCGTCATCCAGACGCCGGAAGAGGCGGCCGAGGATCCGCAGCTGCGTGCCGCCGAAATCGTGGTGCCGATCGAGGGGGCTGCCGACCTGGACTACACGGTCAACAACCCGCTCACCCTTCGTGGACTGGCGCGGGTACCGGCGCGGCGTGCACCGGAGCACGGAGAGCACAACGCCGAAATCCTCGCGCAGCTGGGATTCAGCGCGGATGACATCGACCAACTACAAGCAGCGGGAGCGATTCCCGTTGCCCCAGAACAGGAGAAAGTGCAATGACCACGACAGAAGTATCGACGGAGCTGGTGCTCACCGAGCGTCACGACGGCGTCTTGACGATCACCATCAACCGTCCGGCACAGAAGAACGCCGTCAACCGCGACGTCGCCGTCGCAGTGGCGTCCGCCCTGGAGTTGCTGGATTCCGATGAGTCGCTGTCGGTGGGCGTGCTCACCGGCGCCGGCGGGACGTTCAGCGCGGGCATGGACCTGAAGGCGTTCGCCAACGGGCAGACCCCGATCCTTCCGGATCGCGGCTTCGGCGGGGTCACCCAAGCCGTGGTGCGCAAGCCGCTGATCGCGGCTGTCGAAGGCTGGGCGCTCGGCGGTGGTTTCGAGATGGCGCTGGGCTGCGACCTGATCGTTGCCGCCGAGGACGCCAAATTCGGGTTGCCCGAGGTGAAACGGGGACTCATCGCCGGGGAGGGCGGCGTAATCCGCCTGCCGCGGCGCATCCCCTACCACGTGGCCCTCAAGGTGCTGCTCACCGGCGAGCCGCTCTCGGCCGTCGATGCCAAGCAGTACGGGCTGGTCAGCGAGCTCACGGCGCCCGGAGCCGCATTGGCTAGTGCGCACGAGCTCGCTCGGCGCATCGCCGCCAACGCACCGCTTGCCCTGGCCAGGGTCAAGGATGTCCTGCGAGACACCCAGGGCCTCAACGACGCCGACGCGTTCCAGCGCCAAGCCGAGGACGCACACGGCCTGCTGAACAGCGAGGACGCGCACGAAGGGGCGCTGGCGTTCGCCGAAAAACGTGCACCCGTCTGGCGCGGGCGCTGACAACCAAACCGAACTAAAGGAGCAACAAACATGTTTTCACCAAATGCGGTGCGCCGCGTAGCAATCGTCGGTACCGGCACCATCGGCGCGAGTTGGGCGGCGCACTACTTGGCCCGCGGCTTCGACGTCACGGCAACCGATCCCGCGCCGGGCGCCGAGGCGGCGCTGCGGTCCTACGTCGAGGGTGCATGGCAGGGGGTGAAGACGCTGGGACTGGCGCCCGGCGCCTCCCCCGATCGCCTGAAGTTCACCACCGACATGCCGGCGGCCCTCGCGGACGCCGACTTCGTTCAGGAAAACGCACCGGAGCGCCCGGAACTGAAGGTCAAGCTGTTCGCTGACATCGACGCCGCCACACCGCGCGAGGCGATCATCGCCTCGAGCTCATCGGGCATCACGATGACCGTGATGCAGGCCGAATGCCGGCATCCCGAGCGCACCGTCATCGGCCACCCCTTCAACCCACCGCACGTGATCCCGCTTGTCGAGGTCGTCGGTGGGACCAAGACCGCGCCGGAAACGGTCCAGGACGCGATGGTGTTCTACGCCTCGATCGGCAAGAAACCCATCCACCTGAAGAAGGAGCTGCCCGGCCACGTCGCCAACCGCCTGCAGTCGGCGCTGTACCGGGAGGTGGTCTACCTGATCGGTCAGGGAGTGCTCGACGTCGCCGACGCCGACGACGCGGTGTCCTGGGGTCCCGGGCTGCGCTGGGGCGTCATGGGACCAAACCTGCTCTGGCATCTCGGTGGCGGCCAGGGCGGCATCCAGCACTTCATGGAGCACCTGATGCCCCGCATGGCCGGCAACTGGCCCGGGCTGGGCAACCCTGAGTTCACCCCCGAGCTGGCCGAACAAATCGTCAAGGGCGTCCTCGAAGAAGCGGACGGCCGATCGATCGACGAACTCGCCGCCGAGCGCGACGAGATGCTGTTCGGGCTGCTCGCGGTGCGGGCCGACTACGGGTCATCCCCCGACGACTGCCTCAAAAAGCCCTGAAATGTAAGGAGAGAACGATGCTAGGCGTGATGTATGGGGTGTCGGCGATGATCCCCATAACCTTCGGTGTTGCAGGTTACGCATTGGTGTCTCGCGACCCCAGCGTCACGCTTCAGCGTTCAATCACCGCGAAATCGACTCTTACCGATCGAATCAGAAAGGACTGACCAATCATGACTCAAACCACAGGAAAGTTGTTCGTGCTCGAAGCCAGCGGTGGTGGACGGCTGTTCTCCATCAACCCGGACGGCTCGGGCAAGACGGTCCTGGTCGCCGGATGCCCCGTCCCCGATGGTGTCGCCGTCGATGTGCAAGCGGGCCAAATCTATTGGACCAACATGGGGAATCCGCGGGCCAACGACGGCTCGATCGAACGGGTGGACCTTGACGGGAGCAACCGCACCACGATCGTGCCCAGCGGCGGCACCTACACCCCCAAGCAGCTGCATTTCGACGCCGAGGGCCGGAAGTTGTACTGGGGAGACCGGGAAGGCATGCGGGTGATGCGCTGCGACCTCGACGGCTCCAACATCGAGGTCCTGGTGCAGACCGGACAGGGCGACGAGGACCGCCGCGACGAGACGAACTGGTGCGTCGGCGTCGCCGTCGACCACGTCGGCGGGCACCTGTACTGGACGCAGAAGGGTCCCAGCGACGCCGGCCTGGGCAGGATCCTGCGGGCCGGAATCGACCTTCCCGCAGGCGAAACCGCGGCCAACCGCAGCGACATCGAGGTGGTTTTCAAGGGCCTACCGGAGCCAATCGACCTCGAAATCGAGCACACCACAAGGACGCTCTACTGGACCGACCGTGGCGACCCGCCGTACGGCAACACCGTCAACCGGGCTCAATTGGACACCATCGGCTTTAGCGAACCCGAAATCGTATTGACCCACTTGATGGAAGGCATCGGGATCGCGCTCGACCCACGCCATGACCGCATGTTCGTCACCGACCTGGGCGGCAACGTGTGGGCGGCCGCCCTCGACGGATCCGGCAACCGACCCATCCGGGCCGTGCAGGGCAACCTGACCGGTATCGCCTACGCCGAGCTGCCCGCGGAGAAATAGGAGAAATGCAATGAGTTTCAATCTGCCAACCGACTTTGCCGGCCGGCCGGTAGCCGTGGTCGGCGCAGGCACGCTCGGGCGCCGCATCGCGCTGATGTTCACCGCACACGGTGCCGAGGTAGGGATCTACGACCTCAGCGAGGAGCAACGTCACGCCGCCGTCGGTTTCGTGACTCAGAGCGTTCCCGCGCTGACCAACGGACTCAATGGCGTTGTTCCGGGCCGGGTTTCGGCCCACGCTGACCTCGGCGCGGCGGTGCGCAACGCGTGGCTGGTCATCGAGGCGATCCCCGAGCGGCTCGAGTTGAAAAAGCAGATCTTCGGACAACTCGACAAGCTCACCCCGTCCGACGCCATCCTGGCCAGCAATTCGTCGTCCTATGCCAGCCGCCTATTCCTGGACCAGGTCCACCGCCCCGAACGCGTGCTGAACATCCACTTCTACATGCCGCCGAAACAGAATGCCGTCGACGTGATGTCCTGCGGCAAGACGGACCGCGACGTCCTCGACTTCGTGCTGGCGACGCTACCGCGGTTCGGGTTCTATCCGTTCGAAGCGCGCAGGGAGAGCACCGGATTCATCTTCAACCGGGTGTGGGCGGCGGTAAAACGGGAGTGCCTTGAGGTCGTCGCCGAAGGCGTTTCCACACCGCAGGAAGTCGACCGGATGTTCCAGATCAACACCGGCTCGTCCGCCGGGCCGTTTCGGATGATGGATCAGGTCGGTCTGGACGTCGTATTGGACATTGAGGAGCACTATTGCGCCGAGCACCCGGAGTACCCGGAAGGGCCCCGGCGCGTGTTACGCAGTTATGTGCAGCAGGGTCGGTTGGGGGTGAAATCCGGCGTGGGGTTTTACGACGATTACTCACGCCCGTCCCAGTCGGTCGCTTCCTAACGCGTGGAGAGCTGCGGTGACCAATGACCAGCGCCCAAGACCATGTAACGCTATTGCTTCAAGAGTCCCAAGCGATTGCAGCGGTTGCGACGACCATCGGCGTGCTCATCGCGCTGTATGTCGCCGTTATCCGTGAGCCCAGGAAGGCGGCCGAAGAACGCAGGCACCATGAGGCGCGGATGGACAAAATCCACCACGCCTACTCCGAACGTGTTGCGGCTCAAGCCCGAAAGGTTGTTCCCTCGTGCGTTCGAACGCCGATGTTTGGCGATTCGTGGTGGACGGTCCGGATCGACAACACCAGCACTGCAGTGACGACGATCCTTGCCGTCGACGTTGACGCCATAGATGCCAACGGGATTAAGGTACCCGGTGGCTGTGTACAGGCCAACAACACCATGCCGGTCGATCAGGCTTTCGATCGGTCGATCCTGGCGGCGATGTCAGGGTTCCGGCGGTCGCCGTTGTCCAAACAAGCATTGCGCGACGCGTTGTTTGGTCACTTTGCTACGGAGTGGCAGCGGACCGTGCCGCCGTATCAGCACACCGTGATGGCCTACACCGCCGCGGACCCGGGTTACACGCTGCGCGTCACCATCGATTACGAAGACGAGGCCGGTTATCGATGGCTGCGCACCGATACCGGTCAGCCGATGCGCATGGACAACTAACCGCCGACAGCGACGGTCGGCGCCAGCGTCGTCACGTCGTCCGATGGGGTCAAAGCGTACCTGCCTCAACAGGTGTCGAGCTTGCACAGGCTGAAAAGGCAGGTCCGCCAGAGAGATTTGAACGCAGACGGGACGGCCAGCAATACAGCCTCGGCGCTCCTGGCCCCGGCCCGCGGGGCATCGGCCTCTCCGTCGCCCCAATCGACACTGCAGTATTGGTATAGTCGATGAATTTGGTATGTAAATCGGATATTTGACTGAAGTTTTCGAATCATCGGTAACTCATGTGTCCCCGCCGTACGATTTGCTAGTCACTCGTCGCCAGCCGACAGACTGGCGTGTCCTGGGCTGGCTTGGAGGCAGAGATGGCGTTGTGAGTGCCGTACCGGAGATGATGGCGGCGGCGACAACAGATCTGGCGAGCATCGGCTCGGCGATTAGCTCGGCCAACGCGGCGGCGGCTGCCCCGACGACGGGGATTCTGGTGGCGGCTAAGGATGAGGTGTCGGCGGCCATCGCGTCCCTGTACTCCAGCCACGCCCAGACGTTTCAGGCGCTCAGCGCTAAAGCATCGGCGTTTCATGACCAGTTTGTGCAGGCGTTGACCGCGAGTGCGGGGGCCTATGCCAGCGCGGAGGCCGCCAACGCCGTACCGGTCGCTTCCCCTCTGCAACCTCTGCTCGATCTGATCAATGCGCCGTTCGTGTCGCTGACGGGACGCGCGCTGATCGCCAACGGCGCCAACGCAACTCCCGGTTCGGGGGCAAACGGCCATCCCGGCGGGTGGCTGATGGGCAACGGCGGCGCCGGCGCGAGCAGCTCGGGCGGAAACGGGGGTAACGGCGGGGATCCGGGGCTGATCGGCAACGGCGGAGCCGGCGGGAGCGGCATAAACCGCGGCGGGATCGGCGGAACCGGCGGGCTGCTGTTGGGCAACGGCGGCGCCGGCGGCGCCGGCGGTGTGGGCTTTAACGGTGGGGCCGGGGGGGCCGGCGGGCTGTTTTCGTTGGGCCACGGCGGCGCCGGCGGCGCCGGCGGTGCGGGCGCCGCGGGTGGAAAAGGGGGAGCCGGCGGGCTGCTCTGGGGTTCCGGCGGGACTGGCGGCGGCGGCGGGAGTAACGGCCCTAACGGCGGGCTTGGCGGCGACGGCGGGAATGGCGGCTATTTGTTCGGCTCCGGTGGCGACGGCGGCGCCGGTGGCAGCGGGACCACCGGACGTCAGGGCGGCCACGGCGGCAACGCCGGCCTGCTCGTAGGCGACGGCGGCGCGGGCGGCCAGGGCGGGGAATCCGCCGTGCCGAATACTGGCGGTAACGGCGGTGACGGCGGCAATGGCGGGTTCCTTATCGGCAATGGCGGGAACGGCGGGAACGGCGGCATTGGGTTTGGTCTTCCTGCGAATGGCACCCCCGGTAAGGGCGGCAACGGCTCGTTTTTCCTCCTCGGCGCATCTGGGAATGACGGGTTAACGTAGCCCGCGGCGTCGATGGGGTGGCGCGTGGCTGTGGTTGGCAAGGGCGAACTGCACTGTGACGGCGATCAGTTCAGCTGAGTCCACGATTAATAGGGTCAGGACAGCTCTTCAACACCGGATTTGTCCCCTTCCCGCAGCAACCCATCTACATTGCCAACGGCCCCAACAGCGGTAACCCTGGAATGCCGCCAGACTTTGCTGCCAATGTCCGGATGACAATCTTCGATCTTAAGCATCACCCACCGGGTCGCTGAAGGTAGCGACCGGAAACTCGATCACACCGAACTGGTCGATCGTCCGCGCGAAAAGGGTGCGCACCACGTTGAGATCGGTTTGCTCTCCTTGGGAAAGTGGGGACGCAGAGCGGCGGCGAGGACGCGGTCGGTTGTCCGGTCGGGCAGGATACGCACCAAGCGGGTGATCAGCGCGGCGTCGCGGCCGACGGTGTAGCGAGTGCGGGGCTTGCGCGCCGTCACCGCCTTGGCGATCACCTTGGCCGCGGCGTCGGCGGACAAGCCCGAATCGGTGTGCGACGCGGCCTGCGCGGTGACGGCGTGCACCAGCCCGCCGTAGCGTGGTTTTGCTCGGGCGTCATGGTCGACGCCAACTCATGGGCTCCTGCGATCGCCCAGGCCGGGCATTTCCGTGCGCACGGCGCCCGGTTCGATCACGACCACCTGGACGCCGAAAGGGCCGATTTCGCGTCGCAAGGAGTCACTGACCGCCTCGAGTGCGAATTTCGTGCCCGCGTAAGGACCATAGGTGGCCATGGCGATCTTGCCGCCCACGGAGCTGATGTTGACCACGCGACCCTTGCTGTGGATCAGGGCCGGCAGGAGTGCTGGGTAACCGCGATGTGGCCGAAGATATCGACCTCGAACAGGCGTCGCCACTCCTCGATCGCGAAGGCCTCCACCGGTACATTGACGCCGATTCCGGCGTTGTTTACCAGCATCCGCAGTGCCCGGCCCTGCGGGTCCTCCTGCACCCGAGTAGCCAGCGCCCGGATGTGGTCCGCGTTGGTGATGTCGATGGTCAACGGCTCGATACCCGGCCCCCGGATTGCGTCGGCGTCTCGGTCGTGCCGGACACCCGCGAGGACGTGGAACCCCCGCCGGGCGAGTTCGCGTGCAGTGGCCGCGCCGATGCCGGTAGACGCGCCCGTGATGACGGCGATCTCCTGGACTTCAGGTGACGCTGTCATCTCAACGAAGTTACCGGGAAGAGGCGCTATCAGGCCTGCTTGGGTCCGACCCCGATCGGCATCGGGATCCACGGCGCTCACAGCATCGACGGGACTTTCGTCAACGGCATCCGGGTCTTGTCCGCGCCGCTGAGCGAGGGCGACGTGGTCACGATCGGCAACATCGACCTGGCTGTCACCGACGGCAACTTGGTTCGGTTGGCGGCGGGCACCGGCCCGCGTCATGGGACCAATGATCCTGGCCACCGAGGACAAGCGGCCCTACGCCCGGCCTCAACGCTCCGACAGAATGAGAATTCCAGTAAACAACGGAGCCGATGGTGGCGTTGATCGCTGCGCTGAGCAGCGCACCGGTTGCGCCGAGCGGGAATCCCGTCGAATAGGGGCCAGCGGATGGAACCTGGGCAGACACCGGCGGGATCGGCGGTAGAGGGCACGCCGTTCGGGCGCTACCGGTTGGTGCAGCTTTTGGGCCGCGGCGGCATGGGCGAGGTATGGCGGGCCTATGACACCACCATCGACCGGACAGTGGCCCTAAAGCTGCTACCGGCCAATTTCGCCGACGATAAGGTGTATCAGGAGCGGTTTCGCCGCGAGGCGCATGCGGCGGCCGGGCTCGATGAGCCGCACGTCATCCCCATCCACGACTTCGGCGAGATCGACGGACGGCTGTTTGTGACGATGCGGCTGGTCGAGGGCCGCGACCTGCAAACCATGCTCGCCGAGGGCCCCCTGGAGCCCGCCCGGGCAATAGCAATCATCGACCAGATCGCCTCGGCACTTAACGCCGCGCACCGGATCGGGTTGGTGCACCGCGACGTCAAGCCGTCCAACATCTTGATCGCCGAGCACGACTTCGCCTATCTGATCGACTTCGGCATCGCCCGTGCCGCCGGCGAGGCCGGGCTGACCAGCGCCGGCGCGGTGATCGGCACCTGGGCCTACATGGCCCCCGAGCGCATCAGCGCCGGCCAAAACGATCCCCGCGGCGATATCTACGCGTTGGCCTGTGTGCTGTATCAGTGCCTGACCGGGCAGCTGCCCTTCCCCGGTGACAGCCTCGAACAACAACTCGCAGCTCATCTAGCCTCGCCGCCGCCACGCCCGTCGGCACAAAGCAACACGGTGCCCACCGCCCTGGATACCGTGATCGCCACCGGCATGGCCAAAGACCCCGACCAGCGATATGCCACCACAATCGAGTTGGCCGACGCCGCCCGCGACGCAATTACCACCCCGCTGCCGCGGCCCAGCCCGCCCCCGGCAGCGCCCACCATGGCGGCACCACGTGCCGGCCTGGACGCCGCACTGCAGCGGCCGCCTGCCGCCGGCGGAGACGGCCACGCCGGGCCTGCGGGCACGGTGCCGCCCGCCGCGCCCACCCAACTGCACACCCCAAGCGCACCGAGCCTGCCAGTCCAGCCGCCGGAAGGGCCGCCACCACCGGCTGCCAGAAAACCCCGCAAACACCTTTTCGTCGCCTTAACCGGCGTCGTGGCAGTGATCGCGGTAGCCGTCGTCCTAGTCACTGTATTCAGCAACAACGATCACCGTCGCAACCCCTCGCCCGCCGGACCGGCCCGCACGACCACGGCAACGACGCCCAACACCGGACCGTTCACCGGCACATACCGCGCCGAATTCGGGCCGGAGCTGCACATGGCGGGCCAACCGATTGATGGCGGTGCTGCGGCGACAAGCGGTACATACGATCTTCGCTCAGTGTGCGGCTCCGCTGGCTGCGTCGCGACAGCAAACGCCAAAAGCGGTCCCGGGCTGGAACCTAAGCTGGTGTTCGACGGTGTCGGCGCAACCTGGCTGTCGGTCGATGTCGCCTCCGCGTCGGCGCCTCTATCACCGGGCTTCCTGAAGAATTGTCCGCCTGGGGCTCCTAGCCCCGGGGAGATTTGGGAGGTCATCACGCTACAACTACAACCCGACGGCACCCTGTCTGGCGAGTATACGGCGAACAGTAGCAACGACTGCGATACCAAGCGAACCGTGACCTTCACCCGCGCCGGAGACGTCGACGTCGATAGCCTGCCCGACCCGGCCGGCCAAGCCCCGCGGGCCGCGTCGCCGGCCGAGGCGCTGCACGGCCGCTACCACCACACACGAACTTTCCGGGGCGGTGACTTTCAGCCTTACGACGAGGTTGTGCGCACCGACTGCCTGCGCACCGGCGAGCGGTGCATGAGCAAGTTTTACGCGCCCGATGGCACAGCCGGGACGGCTCTGGTCTTTGCCGGCGGAAAGTGGACGGAAAACCACCAAAACGACGGTTCGTGCCGCGGCGGCACGGTCCACTCGAAAATCACCGCGGAGTACCCGCTTCCTCAATCGCCGCAGAATCCCATCACGCTGCTGGTCGGGCGCAGCCATTTGGACAACACCGGAGGACCGTCCGGCTGCGCTCGCAGCTTTGATATCGAGAGCAAGTTCCAGCGCACCGGCGACTAGGCCGCCGGAACCGTCACCTGCCCGGCCCGCCGCACCGTGACGATCGGCTCCGGCCTGCGCCACCGCGTCGCCCGCTTCGCGGCGTGTTCGTCCTGCCCGCCGCGGGCGGACTGCACGAAAGCCCGCCGACGACCGGTGATCAGCATCCAACCCCCAGGAAGCCGCCCTGCGGCGCGCCAAAGCGGCAAAGTTAGCCGATTTCCGGGCGCCGCGGCCGATGAGCGCCATCACCATGGCGGAGACGGCTAGACACACAAGCAAACGCTCATTAACGAACTCTGGGACTTCAGCGTCGGCATGCCGCCCGAGATGTACGACCGGCAGCCGACACGTGTGCCCAGGCGCGCCGATGCAAACCACTATCGATGTTCGATCACCGACACCATGTTGTCGTTGGCGTTGGAGAGGTCGTCGTTGGCGTTGGCGACGTAGACGGTGTGGGTGCCCGGATCCACCGCCGCCCCGCGCGGGTACCAGCCCACGACGGGCACGCTGGCGGTAACGGTGCGCGTCGACTCGTCGATCACTGACACCGTGCGGCCGCCGTAATTGGTGACGTAGACGGTGTGGGTGCCCGGGTCCACCGCGACCGCTTCCGATACCTGCCGACGGGCACGGTGGCGGTGACGGTGCGCGTCGAGCCGTCGATCACCGACACCGTGTTGTCAACGTTGTTGGTGACGTAAACGGAGTGGGTACCCGGGTCCACCGCGACCGCGTCCGGGCCCTTGCCGACGGGCAACGTGGCGTTGGCAGAAGCTTAGGAGGCGTTGCAGGAGCCGCAGCGGTCGTAAGCGATGCTAACAGTCGCCCTCAGATCACCTCAGCCTGATCGGCGGACGAAACCACCTCCGGTGAATTGGCTCGCTGGCAACGATTTTCATGGCCTCGTCGACTCTGAAACAGCCCAGTCGCGCGGAGGCGGGCAAAAAACTTTGCAAAACTTTATGTGATCTTTCGCTATTCGACGACGGACTCAGTGACCGATCCGGCGGGCCCGTTGGCGACGTGCCTGAGCTAAGCCGTCAGGCGGTGGAGGGCGCGGGCGTCTCGGGCGCGCTGGGCAACGGAATCCGGGGCACGTCCGGAGTGCCTAGCCGGCCGGCCAGCCAGGGCAACGCCGTGGCAAAGACTGTGCCGGCAGTCGGCCAGTCGTGCGCACCGGGCTGGGTGACCACCGCGCAGTCGATGCCGTTCGCCCGCCCGAGCGCGCACAGGGAAGAGGCAGCCGCAGTCGGGTTACCCACGTCATCGGCGGCCCCGCGGCCAGCGCGCTCCATCGCGGCAGGATCGGCAGCCGTGACATCGCGACCCGGTGTCGGCGAACCACCCGACGTGAGCGCGAACCACCCGGATACACCGGTATAGCGACCGTGGCGGTTGATCACCGTCGTCGGGTCAAATGTGGCCCGTGCTTCAGTGTTGCCGCCGAATAAATTCGCGATGGTTTGTGCCTTGTTTCCCGCGTTAGGGGTGAAGTCACCCTCGATGTCGACGAATGCACTGAACAGGTTGGGGTGCATGACGGTCAAATCCACCGCGCACGTCCCGCCCATCGAAAAGCCCACAACGCCCCAGTGGGACGGGTCGGGGCTGACTCCGAAATTCGAGATCATGTAGGGGACAACGTCTTTAGTCAGATGGTCGGCCGCATCCCCACGGCTGCCGTTGACGCATTCCGTGTCATTGCCGAACTCGCCGCTGGGGTCGACGAACACCAGCACGGGCGCGTTGCCGCCGTGCGCGGCCGCGAAGGCCTCGACGGTCTCCACCGCGTTGCCGGCGCGCACCCAGTCAGCCGGTGTGTTGGCCACGGCACCGACCATCATCACCACCGGCAGCTGCGGCGGCGGACTGCTCGCAAACCATGCCGGCGGCAGGTACACCAGTTCCTCGCGATGGTTGAAATGTGATGCGTCGCCGGGGATCTGTACCGGCACCAGGCTACCGTGGGTAGGTTTGGTGCCCTTCCCCGCCAACGCGGTAACGGTGGCCTTGTCGGTCTGGTTAGGCAGGGGAGCAGAGGTGAGCTGATTCCACGCGCTCTGCACCGTCGGGAAGTACCCGACCCAACTGTTGAGCGCCAGCAGCGCGCAGAGCAGGCAGAGCGGCACGGCCAGGATCGATGCCCCACGCCGCCACCAACGCGCGCCGCGCCAGCCCAGGATCAAAACAGCCGTGGCCATACCGGCCAGCGTGATCCACACATACAGCGCCCGCGGCGCTGATGCGGTGTTTGGACCGATGTCGGCGAGGTACCAGTGCGCCCCCCAGGCCGCCATAGCTCCGACGGCGGCAGACAGCGGCAGCCACAACAGGCGCCAACGACGCGATCGCCGTCCGGCGGCCAGCCCCACCGCGATAGCGGTGACGACCTGGACCGTCATCGGCACCCAGCCGTGTGTCAGCGATGTCTGGCTACTCAGATGCGGCCGAACACTGCTCAAAAGCGAGCCGGCGTAGATGCCCACGAGGGCCAACGCGAGAGCGACCACGGGAGACTCTTCGGCCTTTTTGGCCTGGCCCGATGGCACCGCCCTGACTGCGACCTGGGTGATGGTCATGTCTGCTCGTTCTTTTCCGCTCCGGCCGCCACGTGGCGGCTTCAACTGTCAAGAAAAGATTCGACGACAGGGCTTGGGTGATCCTCCGAGAATCCTTGGAACGACTCTTCAGCGGCTGAGTGCAATCGAATCCAGAATTACGCCGCAGCACCCGATTTCGAAGAGTTCCACCTGCGCACTCTGAATATCCCGTCCCTTCGGGAGCGGTTGAGCGCGGCCGCGAACCCAGCTGGCGCACACTTGGCGCAGTGGGGATTCACCCGTCATGCCCGATTGGATCGCGGTACAAAGCCGACCTGCAAAAGCATTGGTGGGCGCGGACGGTATCGAACCGCCGACCGCTGGTGTGTAAAACCAGAGCTCTACCACTGAGCTACGCGCCCCATGCCCGCCGCAAGCTACACGCCCACCGCCCCTCCACCCAAAACGTCAGGCCCACTCAGGCCTTCAGGCCCGCAGGGCCGTCAAGGCTTGAGTCCACAGTCGCTGATCGCGGGCTTCACCCGGCTGCTTCATCTCCGCGAACCGGATGATCCCCGACCGATCGACGACGAATGTGCCCCGGTTGGAGATGCCGGCCGCCTCGTTGAACACGCCGTAGGCCTGGCTGACCTCGCCGTGCGGCCAGAAGTCCGACAGGACCGGAAACAGGAAACCGCTCTGGGTGGCCCAGATCTTGTGGGTGGGTGGTGGGCCGACCGAGATCGCCAGTGCCACACTGTCGTCGTTTTCAAACTGGGGCAGGTGATCGCGCAGTTGGTCCAGCTCGCCCTGACAGATCCCGGTGAACGCCAGCGGGAAGAACACCAGCAGCACGTCCTTGGAACCGCGGTAGTCGCTGAGGGTGACGGGCTGCTGATTCTGGTCGCGCAGCGTGAAGTCAGGCGCGCTGCTCCCGACGGGCAGCATCAGCGCCGCCCGGCCCGCGATTTCGGCTGCTCCAACCGGCTGGCGCTCCAGTCACCGAGGTTGACCGACGAGGTCGGCATCAGGCCGGCGGTGGGGGCCGCCTCGGCGATCTCGGCGGGCAGTACGTGACCGGGCCTGCCGGTCTTGGGTGTCAGCACCCAGATCACCCCGTCTTCGGCCAACGGGCCGATCGCATCCATGAGCGTGTCGACCAGATCCCCGTCCCCGTCTCGCCACCACAGCAGCACGACGTCGATCACCTCGTCGGTGTCTTCGTCGAGCAACTCGCCCCCGCACGCTTCCTCCACCGCTGCGCGGATGTCGTCGTCGGTGTCTTCGTCCCAGCCCCACTCCTGGACAACTTGGTCTCGTTGGATGCCCAGCTTGCGGGCGTAGCTCGGGGCGTGATCCGCCGCGACCACCGTGGAACCTCCTTAAACCATCCGAGCGCGCCGTGCGATGGGCATTATCGTCGCACACCAGACGCCGACTCATACGGCCACCTCAGAAGGAGGCCACGCAGAGTTTGGCGGCTTTGGTCCTCGTGTCGTTCATCTGGTCGACCCGCTTGTTGAATTCCGCTGACCCGACGTGTGTGGCGATGGCGTTCGCCACCGAGCGAGCCGCATCGACGTAGGCGTTTAATGCGTCCCGCAGCTCCGTGGACAACTTGTCGTTGAGACTGCCCTCGACCGTCGAGGCGCTGCTGTTGAGCGCGTCGATGGCCGGTCCTTCGGTGGGACCGGTGGCCTTGCCCTGGTTGTACGCCGAGACGAAGTTGTTCACCTGCTCGATCGCGGTCTTGCTGCTGGCGGCAAAGCCTTCACACGTGCTGCGCACCGCCTCCGTCGTCAGCGATTGTTGCCGCTGCGACTCCTTGACCCGCGACGTCGCCGACGAGGCCGATACTGATGCCGCCACCGACGAGCGGTAGGCCGGGGCGAGCTTCGTGTCGGGCGTCGCCATGCCATTGGTGACGGTGGTACAAGCGACGACAACCATCGACACCACGGCTATCCAACCAAGTGCCAAGGCACCCCGCTTGGGAGCTTTTCCGGCAACGACGGCACGCCATCCGCTGAGCACGGCTCATGACGTTACCGGGTCACCATTCCAACTGCCCGCGTCCGCGCCCAAAACGCGACCGGACTGCGGCTACCGGGCCGGGACACCGGTGCGGCACGATAAAGGGACGACCGTCCACGCAGGCAACCCGCCAACTACAGGACCAACAACAGGAGCGAAGTTGACCACCGAGTTCGCGCGCACCGATCTGGCCAAAACCCCAAGCAGCGCAAGCGAACCCGACCGGGTTCGGGTGATCCGCGAAGGTGTGGCGTCCTATTTGCCCGACATCGACCCCGAAGAGACGTCGGAGTGGCTGGAGTCCTTCGACGGATTGCTGGAGCGCTCCGGGCCGGCGCGGGCGCGCTACCTGATGCTGCGGCTGCTGGAACGGGCGGGCGAGCAGCGGGTGGCCATCCCCGCGCTGACATCGACCGACTACGTCAACACCATCCCGACCGAGCTGGAGCCGTGGTTCCCCGGCGACGAGGACGTCGAGCGCCGCTACCGCGCCTGGATCAGATGGAACGCGGCCATCATGGTGCACCGCGCGCAACGACCGGGTGTGGGCGTGGGTGGTCATATCTCGACCTACGCGTCGTCGGCGGCGCTCTACGAGGTCGGGTTCAACCATTTCTTCCGGGGCAAATCGCACCCGGGCGGCGGGGATCAGGTGTTCATCCAGGGCCACGCGTCTCCGGGCATTTACGCGCGCGCCTTCCTGGAGGGTCGGCTCAGCGCAGATCAGCTCGACGGGTTCCGCCAGGAGCACAGCCACCCGGCCGGCGGGTTGCCGTCCTATCCGCACCCGCGGCTGATGCCCGACTTCTGGGAATTCCCGACGGTGTCGATGGGCCTTGGCCCGATGAACGCGATCTACCAGGCCCGCTTCAACCACTACCTGCATGACCGCGGCATCAAGGACACCTCCGATCAGCACGTGTGGGCGTTCCTCGGCGACGGCGAGACGGACGAACCGGAGAGCCGCGGGCTGGCCCATGTCGCGGCCCTGGAGGCGTTGGACAATCTGACCTTCGTCATCAACTGCAACCTGCAGCGCCTCGACGGCCCGGTGCGCGGCAACGGCAAGATCATCCAGGAACTGGAGTCGTTCTTCCGCGGTGCCGGCTGGAACGTCATCAAGGTGGTGTGGGGCCGCGAATGGGATGCCCTGCTGCATGCCGACCGCGACGGTGCGCTGGTCAACTTGATGAACACGACGCCCGACGGTGATTACCAGACCTACAAGGCCAATGACGGCGCCTACGTGCGCGACCACTTCTTCGGCCGCGACCCGCGCACCAAGGCGCTGGTCGAGCAGATGACCGACTCCGAGATCTGGAACCTCAAGCGCGGTGGACACGACTACCGGAAGGTCTACGCCGCCTACAAGGCCGCCGTCGACCACAAGGGACAGCCGACGGTGATCCTGGCCAAGACCATCAAGGGCTACTCATTGGGCGCGCATTTCCAGGGCCGTAACGCCACCCATCAGATGAAAAAGCTTGCGCTGGAAGACCTCAAGGCGTTCCGGGACTCGATGCGGATTCCGGTCAGCGACGCTCAGCTGCAAGAGAACCCCTACCTGCCGCCGTACTACCACCCCGGTTCCGACGCCCCCGAGATTCGGTACCTGCTCGACCGCCGCCGCACCCTCGGCGGCTTTGTCCCCGAGCGCCGCACCAAGGCCAAGGTGCTGAAGCTTCCCGGCCGCGACATCTACGCCCCGCTGAAGAAGGGATCCGGCCAGCAGGAGGTCGCCACCACGATGGCGCTGGTGCGCACGTTCAAAGAACTGTTGCGGGACAAGGAAATCGGACCGCGAATCGTCCCGATCATTCCCGACGAGGCCCGCACATTCGGCATGGACTCGTGGTTTCCGTCGTTGAAGATCTACAACCGCAACGGCCAGCTGTACACCGCCGTGGACGCACTGCTGATGCTGGCCTACAAGGAAAGTGAGATCGGCCAGATCCTGCACGAGGGCATCAACGAGGCGGGCTCGACGGCGTCGTTCACCGCGGTCGGCACGTCGTATGCGACGCACAACGAGCCCATGATCCCGATCTACATCTTCTATTCGATGTTCGGCTTCCAGCGCACCGGCGACGGCTTCTGGGCCGCGGCCGACCAGATGGCGCGCGGGTTCGCGCTCGGGGCCACCGCGGGGCGCACCACGCTGACCGGCGAGGGTCTGCAGCACGCCGACGGCCACTCGTTGCTGTTGGCCGCCACCAATCCGGCGGTCGTCTCCTACGACCCCGCGTTCGCCTACGAGATCGCCTACATCGTCGAAAGCGGGCTGTCCCGGATGTTCGGGCCGAACCCGGAAAACGTGTACTTCTACATCACCGTCTACAACGAGCCGTACGTGCAGCCGCCCGAGCCGGACAACTTCGATCCCGACGGCGTGCTGCGCGGGATCTACCGCTACCACACGGCCACGGAGCGACGCACCAACAAGGCGCAGATCCTGGCGTCCGGGGTGTCCATGCCCGCGGCGCTGAAGGCAGCCGAGACGCTGGCCGCCGAGTGGGATGTGGCCGCCGACGTGTGGTCGGTGACCAGTTGGAGCGAACTGAACCGCGACGGGCTGTCCGTCGAGAAGGCGAAGCTGCGTCACCCCGACCGCCCGGCCGGCGTGCCCTATGTGGCGCAGGTGTTCGCCGGCGTCACCGGGCCAGTGATCGCAGTGTCGGACTGGATGCGCGCGGTTCCGGAGCAAATCCGGCCATGGGTGCCCGGCACCTACGTCACGCTGGGCACCGACGGGTTCGGCTTCTCCGACACCCGGCCCGCGGCTCGGCGCTACTTCAACACCGACGCCGAATCACAGGTGGTCGCGGTGCTGGAGGCGCTGGCACGCGACGGGGACATCGACCCGTCGGTGGCCGTCGCGGCCGCCCGGCAATACCGGATCGACGATGTGCTGGCCGCGCCGGAACAGACCTCGGATCCAGGCCTTACCTAACCCTGCCTAACCCGGCCTAATCCAGGCCTAATCCGTGCCTGACACCGCCTCACCGGCCGTTCCCGCTAAGAGCCCGATAAGACACCCGTAAGATCCACGCTTCGCTTTAGGGGAAACTTCCAGAAACCAGGCGTAGGTTTTAGTGATGACCGACAACCAGTACGCGCCACCCGCGCCACCCGCGGCACACGCGCCAACCAGGTCGCCGCTCGAACTGCTGGACACCGTGCCCGAATCCCTGCTGCGACGGTTGAAGCAGTACTCGGGTCGGCTGGCCACCCAGGCGGTCTCGGTAATGCAGGACAGGTTGCCGTTCTTCGCCGACCTGGAAGCCTCCCAGCGTGCCAGCGTGGCGCTGGTGGTGCAGACGGCGGTGGTCAACTTCGTCGAGTGGATGCACGACCCGCACAGCGACGTGAGCTACACCGCGCAAGCGTTCGAACTGGTCCCCCAGGACCTGACCAGGCGAATCGCGTTGCGCCACACCGTCGACATGGTGCGGGTCACCATGGAGTTCTTCGAGGAAGTGGTGCCGTTGCTGGCCCGTTCCGAAGAGCAGCTGACCGCGCTGACGGTGGGCATCTTGAGGTACAGCCGCGACATGGCATTCACCGCCGCCAGCGCATACGCGGACGCGGCCGAAGCGCGTGGCACCTGGGACAGCCGGATGGAGGCCAGCGTCGTCGACGCGGTGGTACGCGGCGACACCGGCCCCGAGTTGCTGTCCCGGGCGGCCGCACTGAACTGGGACACCACCGCGCCGGCGACGGTGGTGGTGGGCACCCCGGCGCCTGGCCGCGACGGCTCAAACGGCCAGCTCGACAGTGAGCGGGCCAGTCAGGACGTGCGCGACGTTGCCGCCCGTCACGGCCGGGCTGCGCTCACCGACGTGCACGGCACCTGGTTGGTGGCGATCGTGTCCGGTCAGGTGTCGCCGACCGAGAAATTCCTTGGTGCCCTGCTGGAAGCGTTCTCCGATGGCCCCGTGGTCATCGGACCGACAGCACCCATGCTCACCGCGGCCTACCACAGCGCCAGCGAGGCGATATCCGGGATGAACGCGGTCACCGGCTGGCGCGGAGCGCCCCGGCCCGTGCTGGCGCGGGAACTCCTGCCCGAACGCGCCCTGATGGGCGATCCGTCCGCCATTGTGGCGCTGCACACGGACGTGATGCGGCCACTGGCCGACGCCGGCCCAACGCTCATCGAGACGCTGGACGCGTATTTAGATTGCGGCGGCGCGATCGAGGCCTGCGCCCGCAAGTTGTTCGTTCATCCAAACACCGTGCGATACCGCCTCAAGCGCATCACCGACTTCACCGGGCGCGATCCCACCCAGCCGCGCGATGCATACGTGCTGCGAGTCGCGGCTACGGTGGGTCAACTCAACTACCCAACGCCGCACTCCAGTGTCGACAACAACGCGATGACCCAGCTTTCCGCGCCGGTCAGAGGGGGCCTGGCGGGCGCATTGGGGCGGTAGTGATTTAGCCAACACATCGCGGGACGGTCTCAAACATGTAGCTTACGGAGCTATTTTGTAGGGAATATACAAAAACCTAAGACGAGGTTCATAATCTGTTACACCGTGCAAAACCGTTTCCACAGTGTTCTCTTAGACACGTGATTGCTTTGCTCGCACCCGGACAGGGCTCCCAGACCGAGGGGATGCTGTCGCCGTGGCTGGAATTGCCAGGCGCAGCAGACCAGATCGCAGCATGGTCGAAGGCCAGTGGCCTCGATCTGGCCCGCCTGGGCACCACGGCGTCGACCGAGGAGATCACCGACACCGCGGTGGCCCAGCCTTTGATCGTTGCGGCCACTCTGCTCGCTCACCAGGAGCTGACTAAGCGTGGGCTGTTCCAGGGCGAAGATTGCATCGTGGCCGGTCACTCCGTCGGCGAGATCGCGGCCTATGCGATCGCCGGTGTGATGGCCGCCGACGACGCCGTCTCGCTGGCCGCCACCCGCGGCGCCGAGATGGCCAAGGCGTGTGCCGCCGAGCTGACCGGCATGTCCGCGCTGCTGGGCGGTGACGAAGCCGAGGTGCTGACCCGCCTTGAGCAACTCGATTTGGTTGCGGCAAACCGCAACGCCACCGGCCAGATTGTCGCGGCCGGTCCGCTGACCGCGCTGGAGAAGCTTGCCGAAGACCCGCCGGCCAGGGCGCGGGTGCGCGCACTGGGCGTGGCCGGAGCGTTCCACACCGAGTTCATGGCTCCGGCTCTTGACGGCTACGCCGCTGCGGCCGCGAACATCGCGACCGCAGAGCCCACCGCCACGCTGCTGTCCAACCGCGACGGAAAGCCGCTGACCTCCGCTACCGCGGCGATGGAGACCCTGGTTTCTCAGCTCACCCAGCCGGTGCGCTGGGACCTGTGCAACGCGACCCTGCGTGAGCACGATGTCACGGCGATCGTGGAGTTCCCGCCCGCAGGGACCCTCAGCGGCATCGCCAAACGCGAACTTCGGGGGGTTCCGGCACGCGCCGTCAAATCACCCGCAGATCTGGACGAGTTGGCAAACATCGAGACTGCCGGCTCTGCCAGAACAACCTAAAGCACGTCAATACGATTCGCACACAACACATTACGAAGGGAAGAACGTCGTGGCCGTTACTCAGGAAGAAATCATCGCCGGTATTGCCGAGATCATCGAAGAGGTCACCGGTATCGAGCCCTCCGAGGTCACCCCGGAGAAATCGTTCGTCGACGACCTGGACATCGACTCGCTGTCGATGGTTGAGATCGCCGTGCAGACCGAGGACAAGTACGGCGTCAAGATCCCGGACGAGGACCTCGCCGGTCTGCGGACCGTCGGTGACGTCGTCGCCTACATCCAGAAGCTCGAGGAAGAGGACCCCGAGGCCGCCGCAGCGCTGCGCGCCAAGATCGAGTCCGAGAACCCCGAGGCTGTTGCCAGCGTAAAGGCGAGGCTGGAAGCGGAGAGCAAGTGACCAAGCCTTCCACTGCTAATGGCGGTTTCCCCAGCGTTGTGGTGACCGCCGTCACGGCGACGACGTCGATCGCGCCGGACATCGAGAGCACGTGGAAGGGCCTGTTAGCCGGCGAGAGCGGCATCCGCGTCCTCGAAGACGAGTTCGTCACGAAGTGGGATCTGCCCGTCAAGATCGGTGGCCACCTCAAGGAACCCGTCGACAACCACATGGGTCGGCTGGACATGCGGCGCATGTCGTACGTCCAGCGGCTGGGGAAATTGCTCAGCGGTCAGCTGTGGGAGGCCGCAGGCAGCCCTGAGGTCGACCCGGACCGGTTCTCGGTTGTGGTCGGCACGGGCCTGGGTGGCGCCGAACGGGTCATCGAGAGCTACGACCTGATGAACGAGGGCGGCCCCCGCAAGGTGTCGCCCCTCGCCGTCCAAATGATCATGCCCAACGGCGCCGCGGCGGTGGTGGGCCTGCAGCTCGGGGCCCGCGCCGGGGTGATGACCCCGGTGTCGGCCTGTTCGTCGGGCTCGGAGGCCATCGCCCACGCGTGGCGGCAGATCGTCATGGGTGATGCGGACTTCGCCGTCTGCGGCGGTGTCGAGGGCCCCATCGAAGCGCTGCCCATCGCCGCCTTCTCGATGATGCGGGCCATGTCGACCCGCAACGACGAGCCCGAGCGCGCGTCGCGGCCGTTCGACAAAGACCGGGACGGCTTCGTGTTCGGCGAGGCCGGGGCGCTGATGATCATCGAGACCGAAGAACACGCCAAGGCCCGGGGCGCCAAGCCGCTGGCCCGGTTGCTGGGTGCCGGTATCACCTCGGACGCCTTCCACATGGTGGCGCCCGCGGCAGACGGCGTGCGCGCCGGCAGGGCGATGACGCGGGCACTGGAGCTCGCGGGCTTGTCGCCGGCGGACGTCGACCACGTCAACGCGCACGGGACGGCGACGCCGATCGGCGACACCGCCGAGGCCAACGCCATCCGGGTCGCCGGCTGCGAGCAGGCCGCGATCTATGCGCCGAAGTCGGCGCTGGGCCACTCCATTGGCGCTGTTGGGGCGCTTGAGTCCTTGCTCACGGTGCTGACCCTGCGTGATGGCGTCATCCCACCCACACTGAACTACGAGACCCCGGATCCCGAGATCGGCCTTGATGTGGTCGCGGGCGAACCTCGCTACGGCGATTTCCGTTACGCGATCAACAACTCGTTCGGGTTCGGCGGCCATAATGTGGCGCTCGCCTTCGGGCGTTACTAGGCACGGAAGGAACATTGGCTAAACCAATGACGAGATCGTCGGAACTGGTTACGGGCAAAGCTTTCCCCCAGGTAGTCGTCACCGGCGTTGCCATGACGACCGCACTGGCGACCGACGCGGAGACCACCTGGAAGTTGTTGCTCGACGGCCAAAGTGGAATTCGTAAACTCGACGACCCCTTCATCGAGGAGTACGACCTGCCGGTCCGCATCGGGGGCCACCTGTTGGAGGAATTCGACCACGAGCTGACGCGGGTCGAGCTGCGCCGGACAAGCTACCTGCAGCGGATGTCCACCGTTCTGGGCCGCCGCCTGTGGGAGAACGTCGGCTCGCCCGATCTCGACACCAATCGATTGATGGTGTCCGTCGGCACCGGCCTGGGCTCGGCCGAGGAAATGGTCTTCAGTTACGACGACATGCGCGCTCGCGGCATGAGGGCGGTATCTCCGCTGACCGTGCAGAAGTACATGCCCAACGGTGCGGCTGCTGCCATCGGGCTGGATCGGCACGCCAAGGCCGGGGTGATGACCACGATATCGGCGTGCGCGTCCGGCTGCGAGGCCATCGCCCGTGCGTGGCAGCAGATAGTGCTCGGCGAGGCCGACGCCGCCATCTGCGGTGGTGTGGAAACACGGATCGAGGCGGTGCCCATCGCCGGGTTCGCCCAGATGCGCATCGTGATGTCGACGAACAATGACGACCCCGCCGGTGCGTGTCGCCCGTTCGACAAGGACCGCGACGGCTTCGTGTTCGGCGAGGCCGGCGCCCTCATGTTGATCGAGACCGAGGAGACCGCCAAGGCCCGCGGCGCCAACATCCTGGCCCGGATCATGGGGGCCAGCATCACCTCGGATGGCTTCCACATGGTGGCACCGGACCCCAACGGGGAACGCGCCGGGCATGCGATGACGCGGGCGGTTCAGCTGGCGGGCCTCACCCCTGGTGATATCGATCACGTCAACGCCCACGCCACCGGCACCCAGGTCGGTGACGTGGCCGAGGCCAAGGCCATCAACAACGCGCTCGGCAACAACCACCCGGCCGTGTATGCACCCAAAGCCGCTCTCGGCCACTCGGTCGGTGCGGTCGGTGCGGTGGAGTCGATCTTGACCGTGCTCGCGTTGCGTGATCAGGTGATCCCTCCGACACTGAATTTGGTCAACCTCGATCCAGAGATCGACCTGGATGTTGTGTCGGGTAAGCCGCGCCCCGGCGACTACCGGTACGCGGTCAACAACTCATTCGGATTCGGCGGCCACAACGTAGCGATCGCCTTCGGCCGGTACTAGAAAACGCAAGAGAAACACAAGGACCGTCGGATAGAACCAGAGCAACACTGGAACAACAGGAGACCTGCGATGACAATCATGGCCCCCGAGGCGGTTGGCGAATCGCTCGACCCCCGCGACCCGCTGCTGCGTCTGAGCAATTTCCTCGACGACGGCAGCATCGAGCTGCTGCATGAGCGTGACCGCTCCGGTGCCCTCGCCGTGGCAGGCACCGTGAACGGCGTGCGCACCATTGCGTTCTGCACCGATGGCACCGTGATGGGCGGCGCCATGGGCGTCGAGGGCTGCGCGCACATCGTCAACGCCTACGACACCGCCATCGAGGAGCAGAGCCCCATCGTGGGCCTCTGGCACTCGGGTGGGGCGCGACTGGCCGAAGGAGTTCGGGCGCTGCACGCCGTTGGAACGGTGTTCGAGGCCATGATTCGCGCGTCCGGCTACATTCCGCAGGTCTCGGTTGTGGTCGGCTTCGCCGCCGGCGGGGCCGCCTACGGGCCGGCGCTGACCGACGTCATCGTGATGGCGCCGGAAAGCCGGGTGTTCGTCACCGGACCCGACGTGGTGCGCAGCGTCACCGGCGAGGACGTGGACATGGCCTCGCTCGGTGGCCCGGAGACCCACCACAAGAAGTCCGGGGTGTGCCACATCGTCGCCGACGACGAGCTCGACGCCTACGAGCGCGGTCGCCGGCTGGTCGGATTATTCTGCCAGCAAGGGCATTTCGACCGCAGCAAGGCCGAGGCCGGTGACACCGACATCCACGCTCTGCTGCCCGAATCCGCCCGTCGAGCCTACGATGTGCATCCGATCGTGACCGCGATCCTGGACGGGGACACGCCGTTCGACGAATTCCAGGCCAATTGGGCGCCGTCGATGGTGATCGGGCTGGGTCGGCTGTCCGGCCGCACCGTCGGCGTGCTGGCCAACAACCCATTGCGACTGGGCGGCTGCTTGAACTCCGAAAGCGCCGAGAAGGCAGCACGTTTCGTGCGGCTCTGCGACGCGTTCGGGATCCCGCTGGTGGTGGTTGTCGATGTCCCCGGCTATCTGCCCGGCGTCGACCAAGAGTGGGGCGGCGTGGTGCGCCGCGGCGCCAAGCTGCTGCACGCGTTCGGCGAGTGCACCGTTCCGCGGGTTACCCTGGTCACGCGAAAGACCTACGGCGGGGCCTACATTGCGATGAACTCCCGTTCGTTGAACGCGACCAAGGTGTTCGCCTGGCCGGACGCCGAGGTTGCGGTGATGGGCGCCAAAGCGGCCGTCGGCATCCTGCACAAGAAGAAGCTGGCCGCCGCGCCGGAGCACGAACGCGAAGCGCTGCATGACGAGCTCGCCGCCGAGCACGAGCGGATCGCCGGCGGCGTGGACAGCGCCATCGACATCGGCGTGGTCGACGAGAAGATCGACCCGGCGCACACCCGCAGCAGGCTCACCGAAGCGCTGGCCCAGGCGCCGACGCGCCGCGGCCGCCACAAGAACATCCCGCTGTAGTTTCTGGCTGCTGTATAGACTTCGCGAGCTGGGGGCACCTCCCGCTTGCGGGGGAAACGTCACGGCGAATTCTGGCGCGATAATTCGCGATAGCGTTACGCTCGCGAGTGGTGCAGTATGGCCGAAAGTGCCTGGTGTAGTTCGGCTTCCGGGTCGCTGGGGAATTGGTCCACCCGCCAGCCGACGAAGGCGTCTGGCCGGACGAGCAGCGCCCCCTCGGGCGCGAGTCCAGTAGCCGCCGCCCACCCGTCGCTGCGGATGCGATGCGCCGCGACCGACGCCGAAGCCGCAGCGGCACACCATCGCTCGTCCCCGGTAAGCACAGTGAACCCGGGACCGAGCAGGTCGAGCGTCGACACACCGTCCCGCACCCACACATGCGGCACCCGGGTGCCGGGCTGGCCGCGCAACTCCCGCACCAGCGACACCGCGTCCGGATCCGTGGCCGCGGGCTCGTCGGAAACGACTGCCGTCGAGCGGTATTGATAGCCGGCCAACAAAGCGAACATCGGCGCCTCTTCGGCCGGCGGCAATTGCGGTCGATCGTCGTCCAGCCGGAGGAGCGCAAGCGACGGACCGGTGAGTGACTGGCGCGCGTTAAAGCGCCCGACCGGGTGCCGCTCGGTCTGGTACGTGCTCAGCAACGCGGGCTCGGCCAGCCCGTTCAAAACAGATGCCAGTTTCCACGCCAGATTGTCTGCGCTCTGGATCGCGGTGTTGGCCCCACCGGCCTTGAACGGCGGCATGGTGTGGGCGGCGTCGCCGACGAGAAACACTCTTCCGCACTGGAATTGGTTAGCCACCCGCTCGTACGGTTGCCACGATGCCACTTCGATGATCTCTATGTCGACCTGCTCACCGAAAGCCTGGGTGAGCATCTCGGCGCAACGCTCCGGGGTGAACTGCGCCGCCGTTTCACCCTCGCCGGGCAAGTACGTGGTGATGAACATGCCAACGTCACCCTCCACCACCAGGAATATCCCGTCCACGTCGGCGTTCTTGACTTGCACGCCATCCCCGTCGCCCAGGTTCGGGACAAACTTCCGCCACGGCGCCGTGAAATAGGTGAAGACGACATAGATCGGCAGTGCGCCGTAGCCCGACGTGGTGATACCGAGCGAGTCACGAATCGGGCTGTGCACACCGTCGGCGGCGATGAGGTAGTCGGCGCGCACGGTGTCGGTCTTCTCCGAATCCCGTTCGCGCACAACAGCCGTCACGCCAGCATCGTCTTGCTCAAATGACAATAGTTCCGTACCGTAGCGAACCTCGCTGCCCCGCCCGCGGGTATCGGCCAGCAGCATCGGCTCCAGCCTGCTCTGCGGGCAATACTGTGCGGGCGGCTCGGGGCTCAATTCGCTGAAGGGAGCGAAGATGGCGTCGATGTCCATCGCCGGCGCTTCCTCCACGCTGTTCAGCGTCGCCTTGACGACCATGTCGGAAATGCCGTCGGCGATCTTGTGGGCCTCGTCGCTCAAACCAAGTCCACGCAAAATCTCCAAACTGCGGAAACTGAGATTGCGGGCTTTCGGGTAGATGAAGACCTCGCGGCGCTTTTCGACCAGCAGCGAGCGAACTCCATGCTTGGCGAGCACAGCGGAGGTGGCCAGCCCGCCGACGCCGGCACCAACGATGAGCACCGGCACATGTTCGTTGGCAACATTCATGATGTGAATGTTACTATAAAATGCAAGTCTATGTCACATTGTTGGCGGCAACGAACTCCTCGGCCACACCGACTACCCGCTCGCGATCGCGCGGCGCCAGGCCGATCCGCGTCCGCCGGTCGAGGATGTCTTCGACGTCCAGTGCGCACTCGTGGGTGACCGCGTACTCGAACTCCGCGCGGGTTACGTCGATGCCGTCGGCGACCGGTTCGGTTGGCCGTTCGCAGGTGGCGGTTGCGATGACGTTGGCCGCTTCGGCCCCGTAGCGTGCCACCAGCGACTTCGGCAAATCGGCGCCCGGCCCCTTTGCGGGGCCGGCGGGCCCAGGATTCGCGGGCGCTCCGATCAGCGGCAGATCGCGGGTGCGGCAACTCCCGGCATTCAGGTGCCGCAGGCGGATGGCGCGATCCAGAACGTCCTGTGCCATGTAGCGGTATTCGGTCAGCTTGCCGCCGACCACGCTGATGACGCCGGACGGCGACTCGACCACGGCGTGGTCGCGTGAAACATCGGCGGTGCGGCCCTCCCCGGTGTCGATCAATGGCCGCAACCCCGCGTAGGCACCGATGACATCGCTGGTGGCAAGCGCGGTGCCCAACGCGGTGTTCACCGTGTCCAGCAGGAATTTGATCTCCTCTGAAGACGGTTCCGGCACATCGGGAATCGGGCCGGGAGCATCCTCGTCGGTCAACCCGAGATAGACCCGGCCCAGCTGCTCGGGCATCGCGAACACGAAGCGATTGAGTTCACCGGGAATCGGAACAGTCAGCGCCGCAGTCGGATTGGCGAAGGCGCTGGCGTCGAAGACGAGATGGGTGCCGCGGCTCGGCCGCAACTTCAACGAATCGTCTATCTCGCCCGCCCACACGCCGGCCGCGTTGATGACCGCACCGGCCGACACGTCGAACGACTGTCCCGTGCGCTGGTCGGTCAGCCGCACCGAGGTGCCGGTGGCCTCGGATGCGGCCACGTAGGTGAGGATCCGGGCGCCGTGCTGCGCCGCGGTGCGCGCGACGGCGGTGACCAGTCGGGCGTCATCGATCAATTGCCCGTCGTAGGCGAGCAAGCCACCCGCAAGGCCATCACGCGCAACGGTGGGAGTCATCTCCGCAACGCGCTGCGCCGAAATTCTGCGCGATCGGGGCAACGTCGAAGAAGGCGTACCCGCCAGCACCCGCAGAAAGTCACCGGCCAGAAATCCCACCCGCACCAGCGCGCGCTTGGTGTGATTCATCGACGGCAGCAACGGAACCAGCTGCGCCATCGGCTGAACCAGGTGAGGGGCGTTGCGCGTCATCAGGATTCCGCGCTCGATGGCGCTGCGCCGGGCTATGCCGATGTTGCCGCTCGCGAGGTAGCGCAGGCCACCGTGGACCAATTTGGAACTCCAGCGACTGGTACCGAACGCCAGATCGTGCTTTTCCACCAGCGCCACCCGCAGCCCTCGCGACGCGGCATCCAAAGCGATGCCGACGCCGGTGATGCCGCCGCCGATCACAATCACGTCGTGCGGTTCACCGTCGGCGAGTGCGGTCAGGTCGGCGGTGCGGCGGGCGGCATTGAGAGCGGTCGCATTGGGCATCAGGCGAGGTATCCGTTCAGTGAGTAGGTGAGTTCGGTGGCCAGTGCTTCGGAGTCGAGGATCGGCGCGACGATGTCGGCCGACTGAATGGTCGACTGCGCGATGAGGAGCACCATGGTCGCGAGTTGGCGCGGGTCGCCGGCACGGACGCTGCCCGTTTGTTGCGCGACTTCCAGCCTGGCTGCCAAGCCGTCGATCAGGAACTGCTGGCTGGTGCCCAGGCGCTCGGTGATGTACACCCGGGCCAGCTCCGAATGCAGCACCGACATGACCAGATCGTCGCCGCGCAACCGGTCGGCCACCGCGACGACCTGCTTGACCAACGCTTCCCGGTCGTCCCCGTCCACCGGCACTTCGCGCATCACCTCGGTGATGTGGGAGGTCATCAGCGCGGACACGATGGACCGGGTATCAGGCCAGCGCCGGTATACCGTCGGGCGGCTGACGCCGGCGCGCCGCGCAATCTCGGCGAGGGTCACCCGATCCACGCCGAAAACGACGACACAGCTGGCCGCTGCCTGAAGTATCCGCTCCCCGGTATCCGAAGGAGCATTACTCATTGACAGCATGTGTAATACTGTAACGCATGACGCATCTCGAGGAACTCCTTCCGCCGATGAAATGGAACGCGTGGGGAGATCCCGCCGCGGCCAAACCCCTTTCCGACGGAGTCCGGTCGTTGCTGAAACAGGTCGTGGGCCTGGAGGAACAACCCGAGGTCGAACTCGAAGCCGACCAGGTGCAGCTGCGGCCGTCCGCCTTGTCGCAGGCGGATCAAGACGCGCTGGCCGCGATCGTGGGCGCCGAGTTCTTCCGCACCGCGGACGGCGACAGGTTGCTGCACGCCGGCGGCAAGTCCACCCCAGACATGCTGCGGCGCAAGGACCGTGGAGTCCAGGATGCGCCCGACGCGGTACTGCTGCCCGGCACCGACGACGAGGTCGCCGAAATCCTGCGCTACTGCTCCGAACACCGCATCGCTGTCATCCCGTTCGGCGGGGGCACCAACGTCACCGGTGGGCTCGATCCGACGCGTGGCGAGTTCGGCGCCGTGGTGTCGCTGGATTTGCGGCGCTTCGACCAGCTCCTCTCCCTCGACGAGGTGTCCGGCATCGCCGAATTGGGCGCCGGCCTCAGCGGCCCGGAGTCCGAACGTCTGCTCGGCGAACACGGCTTCTCGATCGGGCATTTCCCGCAGAGTTGGGAGTTCGCAACCATCGGTGGTTTTGCGGCGACCCGGTCGTCGGGCCAAGGCTCGGCCGGCTACGGCCGGTTCAACGACATGATTCTCGGGCTGCGCATGATCACTCCGGTAGGGGTGCTGGATCTGGGCCGGGTGGCGGCGTCGGCGGCGGGCCCCGACCTGCGCCAGCTGGCGATCGGCTCGGAAGGTCTCTTCGGCGTCATCACCAAGGTGCGGTTGCGGGTGCACCGGATACCGGAGATGACCCGCTATGAGGCATGGTCGTTCCCCGATTTCGCCACGGGGGTCGCGGCCCTGCGGGCCGTCACCCAAATCGGCACCGGGCCCACCGTCGTCCGGCTTTCCGACGAGGCCGAGACCGGGGTCAACCTCGCCACCACCGAGGCGATCGGCGAAAGCAAGATCACCGGTGGCTGCCTGGGCCTGACCTTGTTCGAGGGCACCCCGGAGCACGCCGAGAGCAGGCACGCCGAGACGCGCGCGTTGCTGGAAGCCCAGGGCGGCAAGTCGCTGGGTGGGGGGCCGGCACAGGCCTGGGAGCGCGGCCGGTTCGCCGCGCCCTACCTGCGTGACGCCATTCTGGCCGTGGGCGGGCTCTGCGAGACGCTCGAGACCGCCGCCGACTGGTCCAACATTCCCGCGCTCAAAGCCGCTGTCACCGAAGCACTTACCACCTCGCTGGCCGAATCGGGCACACCGGCGCTGGTGCTGTGCCACGTGTCGCACGTGTACCCGTCCGGCGCGTCGTTGTACTTCACCGTCATCGCCGGGCAGCGCGGCGACGCGCTCGAGCAATGGTGGGCCGCCAAGAGGGCCGCGTGCGATGCGATCATGGCCACCGGCGGAACCATCACCCACCACCATGCGGTCGGTGCCGACCACCGGCCCTGGATGCGCGACGAGGTAGGCGATCTGGGTGTGCAGCTGTTGCGCGCGGTCAAGGCGACGCTGGACCCGGCCGGAATTCTCAATCCCGGCAAGCTGATTCCGTGACCGCGGAGAACCCCGGGCAACCGATCGCGCGGCAACCGAGCCGACGCGAGATCAACAAGGTGACCGCACTGACCAATCCCCTGTCGGGGCACGGCGCCGCGGTCCAGGCCTCGCAACAGGCGATCGCCCGGCTGCAGCATCGCGGGGTGGACGTCATCGAGATCGTCGGTGAAAATGCCGAAGACGCAAGCTATCTGGTCGCCGCGGCGCTGGAGAAGGGCACCGACGCGGTCGTCGTCACCGGCGGTGACGGCGTCATCACCAACGCGCTGCAGGTGGTGGCAGGCACCGACGTTCCGCTGGGCATCATCCCGGCCGGCACCGGGAACGATCATGCTCGTGAATTCGGCATTCCCACAAATGATCCCGAGGCCGCTGCCGACATCGTCATCGACGGCTGGACGGAAACGACTGACCTGGGCCGGATTTGCGACGGCAAAGGGGTCGACAAGTGGTTCGGCACCGTGGCGGCAACGGGATTCGATTCCCTGTGTACCGACCGGGCCAATCGGATGACCTGGCCGCACGGGCGGATGCGCTATTACATCGCGATGGTCGCCGAACTGTCGCAGCTGCGGCTGTTGCCGTTCCGGTTGGTGCTGGACGGAACCGAGGAGATCGAGACCGGTCTCACGTTGGCCGCCTTCGGCAATACCCGCAGCTACGGCGGCGGGCTGCAGGTCTGCCCCAACGCCGATCGCAGCGACGGCCTGCTCGACATCACCATGGTCCGGGCTGGGTCACGGACACAATTCCTCCGCCTGTTCCCCACGATCTTCAAGGGAACCCATGTCGACCTGGACGAGGTGACCACCGCGCGCGCCAAGTCAATCCACGTCGAGTGCCCGGGTATCAACGTGTACGCCGACGGCGACTTCGCCTGCCCGCTGCCCGCCGACATCTCCGTGGTCCCCGGCGCGCTGCAGGTGCTGCGGCCCAAACACGCATAAGGCCGTGTGGCTAGTTCGTTGCCGCTGAGAACTTTCTGCGCGCCGCGGCTTGCAGTGGGAACATTTGGTGATGGACCAGGACGACGCCGAGAGACGCATCGCCGAACTGGAACGCCAATTGGCCGAGCAGAAGCGCATCGCCGAGCTGGAACGTCAGCTGGCTGACGCGAGGGCAGCTGACCGTGCTGAACCGGCGACTGGATGGCAGGACGCGTCCGACCGCGGCAGACCGGGACCCGAGGAGTTCACATTCGACTCCCCGGAGAAACACGTCCGTACTCTTACCCCAGACGAGACGGCGCGAGGTGACAGGCGCGTGTGGGTCTTGTTTGGTTTGATATTCGTCCTCCCCATCGCTGCCGTTGTCTGTTTCTGTGTCGCAACGGCATTGGCCGCACTCAAGCCGTCGAGCGCGATGTGGACGAGCGGCATCGTGTGCAAGAGCGGGTATCACCTTTCGAACGACAACAAGCACTACAGCACCCCATCGGGCGGGTCGGGGACCACGATGAGCTTCCGATGTGTCAGCGGGGCCAGCTGGTATCACGCCAACGATTGGGCGATCCTTGGGCTGCAGATGCTGCTCATCGGGCTCGTGCTGTTCGCCGCCACGGCAGTCGGCGTCCTGATGTGGCGGCTCTGGCGCAAGCCCGCAACCGAACCCGCCGCGCAGCAGCGGCGCCGCCAGCGCCCGGGGAGGGTGGCGCTGATCGCCGGGTTCGTCCCGATCGTGGCCGCCGCCGGCATCATCGGCTACCTCATATCACGCCCGTCGCCGACCACCACCGAGGTGCAATCCCCGTCGCCGACCACCACCGAGCCGCCGAGCCCCGCCCTCCCGGTTCGAGTCACGTACACGGTGACCGGCACCAAGGCGCCCGGCGACATCATCACGGTCACCTACATCGGCGCGTCGGGCCGACAACAGACACTGCGCAACGTCGACATCCCGTGGACGCTGACAATCGCAGCCACCTCCCAGAGCTCCGTCTGGTCGGTGCAAGCTTCCAGCTCGTCTGGGGTTAGCCAGCTGGACTGCGCGACCACCACCAGCGATGGCCGGCTATTGGCTTCCAATAACAACAACTCCGCGCAAGCGAGCTGCTGAAGCGACCGGCTTGGCCTGCTTGGCCGAGCTTAGCCGACTCCCCGGCTGAGCCAGGTCACTTCACCGGCGTCTCCGCCATCGCGATACACCTCGAGCGCCTCGTCCCAGGCCGTCCCCAGCACCGAGTCCAATTCGGCGGCAAGGGTGTCGGCGCCCTGCCGCATCATCGACCGCAGCCGCATCTCCCCGACCATGATGTCGCCGTTGGCGCTCATCGATCCGCTCCACAATCCCAATTGCGGGGTATGGCTGAACCGCTGGCCGTCGACTCCGGCGCTGGGATCCTCGGTCACCTCGAACCGCAGCACCGACCAGGACCGCAATGCGTTGGCCAACCGGGCGCCGGTGCCCACCGGGCCGACCCAGTTGGTCACCGCGCGCAGCTGCCCGGGCATCGCCGGCTGCGGCGTCCACACCAGGTTGGCCTTGGCCTGCAGGGTCGACGACAACGCCCACTCGACATGCGGGCACACCGCCGCGGGCGAGGCGTGGACATAGACCACGCCTGCGGTGGCGTCGGCGAATTGATTCGACGCATGCATCTGCTGCTCCTTCGGTTCCACGAGGGACGTCTTCCCCAACGACCTGGTGAACCCGACGAACAGGATGCTTACCTTGGTATTTATGTGCCGTGCGTGTCTATTGTGCCTCGTGAGACCTATGTTGCGCTAGTGTGCATTTTTTGGGCTGGGGTTTTAGCCGGGGCCGACCGGGGCCGACCGGGGCCGACCGGGGCCGACCGGGGCCGACCGGGGCCGATCAGACGTATTCGGATATCACCGCATCGGAGAGCGTCGGCCACACGCCCAGCGCCCATTGGCCGAAATCCCGGTCCGTAAGCGCCACCAGCGCCAGCTCCGCCTCCGGATCAGCCCAGATAAAGGTGCCCGACTGGCCAAAATGGCCGTACGTTCGGGCCGAGTTGCGTGCGCCCGTCCAATGCGGCGATTTCGCATCCCTGATCTCGAAACCCAGCCCCCAATCGTTGGGCCGCTGCACGCCGTACCCGGGCAGCACGCCGTCCAGGCCGGGGAATTGCACGGTCGTCGCGTCGGCGTGCATCTGCGCCGAGACCGTCGCCGGTCGCAGCAGATCACCGGCGAATGCGGCCAGATCGGCGACCGTCGAGGTCGCCCCGAACCCGGCGGCCCACGCGCCGCCGTCCAGCCGGGTGGCAGCCATGCCGAGCGGTTCGCACACCGACTCACTCAGGTAGCGGCCGAACTCGATCCCCGACTCCTGCTCTACCGTCTCGGCCAGCACGGTGAAGCCGTAGTTGGAATACATCCGGCGGGCGCCGGGCTTGGCCAGCGTGTGGTTGGAATGCATCGCCAGACCCGACGCGTGCGCCAGCAGATGGCGGACCGTGGAGCCGGGCGGGCCGGCCTCGGTGTCCAGGTCGACGACCCCTTCCTCGACAGCGACCTGCACGGCCCGGGCCACCAGCGGCTTGGTCACCGACGCCAGCACGAACTCCTGCCCGGTGTCGCCGTGCGTGGCGAGTACTCCGTTGGGGCCGATCACCGCGGCGGCGGCGGCCGGGACCGGCCAGTCGTCGAGAGCGTCCAGGGCGGCCATCAGGTCGGGCGGGTCACTTCCTGGCGATGTAGTAGTTGTTGAACACGTCCGACTCGATCTCTGCCACCAGCACGTCGCCAAATCCGGCGTCGGCCAGCATCGACGTGGCGAGTTGTTTGCCCCACGCCGTCCCGAGTCCGGCGCCGTCCAAAGCCAGCGACACCGTCATGCAGTGCATCATCGAGGTCGTGTAGAGGTAGGTGCTCATCGGGACGCCGACGTTGTCCTCGAGCCGGCTCGACGCCTTGACGTCGACCATCAACAGCACACCACCGGGTCGCAGCGCGCGGTAGATGTTCTCCAGGACGCGTGCCGGCTGCGCCTGGTCGTGGATCGTGTCAAAGGCGGTGATGACGTCGTAAGTCTCGACCTTGTCCAGCCGGGCCACATCGTGGCTTTCGAAGGTCGCGTTGGTCAGGCCGAGCCGGGCGGCCTCGTCGACGCCGGTCGCGACCGCGTCGGCCGAAAAGTCGATGCCGGTGAAGCGGCTCGCGGGGAACGCCCGCGCCATCAGGTTGATCGCGTGACCGCTGCCGCAACCGAAATCGGCGACGTCCACTCCGGACCTGAGGCGCTCCGGCAGGCCGTCGACCAGCGGCAGGACGACATCGATCAACGCGAGGTCGAACACTACACCGCTCATCTCGGCCATCAACGAGTGGAAGCGCGGATATTCGCTGTAGTGCAGCCCGCCGCCGGCGCGAAAGCAGCCGATGATCTTCTGTTCGACCTCGCTGAGCAGCGGAATGAACTGGGCCATTAAGGCGAGGTTGTGGGGTCCGGCCGCACGGGTCAGCGCGCCGGCCCGATGGGCGGGCAACGAGTAGGTCCCGTTCTGCGCGTCGTAGTCGACGATGTGCCCGGTGGTCATGCCGCCCAGCCACTCTCGGACGTAGCGCTCGTTGAGGCCGGCGGCTTCGGCGATCTGGGTGCTGGTGGCGGGCGACAGCCCGGCCATCGTGTCCAGCAGGCCGGTCTGATGTCCGACGCTCAGCAGGAGCGCCAGACTGGCGTTGTCGATGGTCGCAACCATCCGTTCGGCGAATTCCTCGGCGGTCTCGGGCGCGGTCTCCTGTGTCGTCACGCTCAGCGACGCTACACCGGTGGGTCCGGGGAGGACACGACGCCGAACAGCAGCGGCCGAACAGTAGGTTGGTGTCCATGAGTCAGACAGTGCGCGGAGTGATTTCACGCAAAAAGGGTGAGCCCGTCGAATTGGTGGACATCGTGGTCCCGGACCCCGGGCCCGGTGAGGCCTTGGTCGACATCATCGCCTGCGGGGTGTGCCACACCGACCTGACCTACCGCGAGGGCGGCATCAACGACGAGTACCCGTTCCTGCTCGGTCACGAGGCCGCGGGCACCGTCGAGGCGGTCGGGCCGGGCGTGACCGCGGTCGAACCGGGCGACTTCGTGATCCTGAACTGGCGCGCCGTGTGCGGCCAGTGCCGGGCATGCAAACGCGGCAGGCCGGCCTACTGCTTCGACACCTTCAACGCCGAACAGAAAATGACGCTGACCGACGGCACCGAACTCACGCCCGCCCTGGGCATCGGGGCGTTTGCCGACAAGACGCTGGTAGCCGCCGGTCAATGCACCAAGGTCAATCCGGAGGCCGATCCGGCCGTCGCCGGCCTGCTGGGCTGCGGGGTGATGGCGGGGCTGGGTGCCGCGATCAATACCGCCGCGGTCGACCGTGATGACACCGTTGCGGTGATCGGCTGCGGCGGGGTGGGCGATGCCGCCGTCGCGGGAGCCGCGCTGGTCGGCGCCAAGCGGATCATCGCGGTCGACACCGACAACACAAAACTGGACTGGGCCCGCAAGTTCGGTGCCACCCACACCGTCAACGCCCGCGAATTCGACGTCGTCAAAACCATCCAGGACCTCACCGACGGCTTTGGCGTCGACGTCGTGATCGACGCCGTCGGTCGGCCCGAGACCTGGAAGCAGGCCTTCTACGCCCGCGATCTGGCCGGAACCGTGGTGCTGGTGGGTGTGCCGACGCCCGACATGCGCCTGGACATGCCGCTGGTGGACTTCTTCTCGCACGGCGGCTCGCTGAAGTCGTCGTGGTACGGCGATTGCCTGCCCGAACGCGACTTCCCCACCCTCATCGACCTCTACCTACAGGGCCGGCTTCCGCTGGACAAGTTCGTCTCCGAGCGCGTCGGGCTGGACGACATCGAGGACGCATTCCACCGAATGCACGAAGGTACGGTGCTGCGCTCGGTGGTGATCTTGTAGTGGCCCCCATCGAACGCATAGTGACCCACGGCACCTTCGAACTCGACGGTGGCAGTTGGGAAGTCGACAACAACATCTGGATCGTCGGCGACGACTCGGACGTCGTCGTTTTCGACGCCGCCCACACCGCGGCGCCGATTCTGGACGCCGTCGCCGGCCGCAATGTGGTCGCGGTGGTGTGCACGCACGGCCACAACGATCACGTCACGGTGGCCCCCGAACTCGCGAAGGCGCTCGACGCACCCGTGCTGCTCCACCCCGCCGACGACGTGTTGTGGCGAATGACTCATCCGGACAAGGACTTTCGCGCCGTTGCCGACGGGGACACCCTGACCGTCGGCGGCACGGAGTTGCGGGCGCTGCATACCCCGGGTCACTCGCCCGGATCGGTGTGCTGGTACGCCCCCGAGTTGTCTGCGGTGTTCAGCGGCGACACCCTGTTCTCGGGTGGGCCGGGCGCAACCGGACGCTCGTTTTCCGACTTCCCGACCATTCTGCAGTCGATCTCCGGACGCCTCGGCGTGTTGCCCGACGACACCGTCGTCTACACCGGTCACGGTGACAGCACCACCATCGGTGACGAGATCGTCCACTACGACGAGTGGGTGGCCCGGGGCCACTAGACGTCCCGCGAGCGCGCGCAAAATGCCGGCCGTATCGGCGTGTCGGCGTACATACACGCGCGCTCGCGACAGGAAGACTCGGCTATTCGTCGAGGATTCGGCGCTTCTCGCTTTGAAACTCCTCTTCGGTCAACGCCCCGGAATCCCGCAGCGAAGCAAGCGTTTTGAGCCGCTCGATACGCGGGTCGTAGTCGTCGACCTGTGGGGTCACGGGGGGTGGCGGACGGGGCGCCGGCCACCGGCACGAGCGGGAAGCGGGGCGGCGCGCTCACCGCCGCTGACACCGCCCTCTTCCGGGTACGAGCCACCCAGGCCACCGACAGGGCCAAATCGATCAGGCCCGCCACGAACAAGCCGACGAACGCCCACACCAGAAAGCCGTACGAACTCTGATGGCCGAATGCCAGTCGCGGGTTGATGAATCCACCGACCTGGCCGTCCGTCGTGATGTTGTAGGTGCCCTCGGCGGGAACCTGAGCAGTCCACACCCGGATGTGCGCGTCATTGTTGACCGTCGTTGTGCTGCCGATGCTTTGGGCCAATACCGGTTGCGGCACGCCATCGGGCGGGGTGATGGTGACCCCGAGCGGCGGCACCGGGAGGCCGCCATTGCCATTGACCACCAGGACATGCAGGCTGATGGTGACTTCGCCGGCGGGTAAGTGCACGCTGCCCGACCCCGGGATCGCTACCTCGCCGTAGGCGTCGTACTTGTCCAAGAAGAACAGGTTGAGCACCAACGAGACGATGAAGCCGACCACCGACACCACCAGGATCAGGACGGCGGCGGCCAGCGAAATCCGTGCGAGCCGTCTGCTACTCATCCTGGCAGTCTGTCACGCACGCGACGGCGAAGCAGCACAAAGCCGACGCCGACGACGCCAAACGCCAGCACCGGCACCCAGTCGCCCAGCCGTTGGTACAAAGTGACGTTCGATCCCAGCGGAACGCTGACCACGATCACGCCCCGATAGCTCGACGACCACCACGCCAGCCGGTGGCCGCGGAAGTCGAAAGCCGAACTGTCGCCAGACAATCCGGCGTGCACCGCCGGGCGGCCCACCTCGACGGCATGCACCGCGGGCCAGGCGGCCAGCTGCGGCTGCGCCCACGTTCCCTGAAATGTCGAGGTGGAACTCTGATACACGAGCAGTTCGGCGCCCAGTGCTGCCTCGCGCCGGGCAAGATCGGGGAACGTTGTCTCGTAGCTGATCAGCGGTCCGATATCCAGCGGGACGGCGCGCTCGACATGCAATAGCACCGGTCCGCTCCCCCGCTGCCGATCCTGGTCGGCGGCCTTGCTGTGGCGGGCGACCCAGCCGAAAAGCGACCGCAGCGGCACATATTCACCGAAGGGCACCAGGCGGGTCTTCTGGTATGTGCCCAATATCCCGTGTTCGCCGATGAGCACCGCCGACTTGTAGATTCCGCCATTCGGCACCGGCGCGTCGACGTTGACCAGCAGGTCCGCGCCCACGTGCCGGGACAGATCCGCGAGCCGGGCCAGGACCTCGGGGTGGCTGGTGAGGTCTTGTCCGACGCTGCTTTCACCCCAAACCACCAAGTCCGGCCGCTGGCCCGCAAGCGTGGCGGTCAGCGTCTCGCTGGCCGCCTGTCGGGCAGCGGCGTCGGCAACGTCGCCGGGCTGCACCAGCGCCACCCGCAGCGTTGCACCACCGGCCTGCGCCGGGCCCAGCAGATACCAGACCGGGCCAACGGCCGCGCACGCCGCCGCGCACGCCAGCGCGACCAGGCAACCGGACACGTCCGGGTGCACGAGAACTCCGACGATGGCGGTATTGACGGCTACCACAAGGAAACTCGTCAGCCACACGCCGCCCAACGAGGCCGACGCCAGCGTGACCGGCTGGGCGGATTGCGATGCCCCCAACGACGCCCAGGGACCGCCCAACACGGGCCACGACCGCACCGCTTCGGCCGCCACCCAGGCGCTGGGCAACACGATCAGCGCGGCAACCATGCGTCCGGTGGCCACGGGAGCCGACAACAGCCGGTGCGCGAACCACCCAAACGGCAGCCACAGCGCACCGAGTCCAACGGCAACCACCGCCAGCATCGGGCCAATGCTGGACACCAACCAGTACTGGGTCGTCAGCACAAACCCGCCGGCCCCGCACCACGCCCGCGCGGCCGCCGATCCCGGCGTCGGCGCGGCCCGAACCAGCAACAGCAACGGCACCACGCCGAACCACGCCAGCCACCACCACGACGGGGCGGGAAAAGCCAGCGCCGGTATCGCCCCAACGACCACCGCCGCCGCCCAGCCAGGGATCGGCCGCCCCATGCCGACCAGAATGCCGCACACTAGGACATGCGCCCACCGGATAAGGAGTGATAAGCATGGCCAACGATCTCGTCGCTACCGTGCCCGATCTGTCGGGGAAACTGGCAATCGTCACCGGAGCCAACAGCGGTCTGGGGTTCGGGCTGGCCCGCCGGCTGTCCTCGGCCGGCGCCGACGTCGTTATGGCGATCCGCAATCGCGCCAAGGGCGAGGCGGCGATCGAGGAGATCCGCGCGACAGTCCCCGACGCCAAGCTGACCATCAAGGCCCTCGACCTGTCGTCGCTGGCCTCCGTCGCGGCCTTGGGCGAACAACTCAACGCCGAGGGCCGCCCCATCGACATCCTGATCAACAACGCCGGCGTCATGACCCCGCCGGAACGTGACACCACCGCCGACGGCTTCGAATTACAGTTCGGCAGCAACCATCTCGGGCACTTCGCGCTGACCGCGCACCTGCTGCCGCTGCTGCGCGCCGCCGACCGCGCGCGGGTGGTGTCGCTGAGCAGCCTAGCGGCCCGGCAAAGCGGGAAAATCCACTTCGACGACCCGCAATTCGAGAAGTCCTACGCCGCCATGTCGGCCTACGGTCAGTCCAAGCTGGCCGTGTTGATGTTCGCCCTCGAACTGGACCGCCGCAGCCGAGCGGGCGGCTGGAACATCATGTCCAACGCCGCGCACCCCGGCCTGACCAAGACCAACCTGCAGACAAGCGGACCATCGCACGGCCGGGAAAAGCCGGCACTGATGGAGCGTCTCTACAAGACGTCGTGGCGTTTCGCGCCGTTCCTGTGGCAGGAGATCGACGAAGGGATTCTGCCCGCGCTGTACGCGGCCGCCACGCCGCAGGCCGAGGGCGGCGCGTTCTACGGACCTCGCGGCCCATACGAGGCCGCCGGTGGCGGCGTCAGGCTGGCCAAGGTGCCCGCGCGGGCCCGCAACGAAGACGACTGCCGGCGATTGTGGGAACTTTCCGAGCAGCTGACAGGGGTCACTTACCCCTCGGCGAGCTGATTTTCGGTTGACCATGCCACCACGGCGTCGGATGCCCGAATCGAGCATCGTGGTTCGGCCGGAGCCGACGGAAAGCGCGACATACACCCAGTCGTCGCGGCTGCGCGCCGCCGGCCTCGCACCCGCCATCGCGTTGTTCGAGCTGGCCGCTGAACAGGTACCGCTGCCCGCGCCTCCACAGCCGATCGTCATCGCCGACTATGGCACCGCCAACGGGCACAACTCGCTCAAGCCGATATGCGCGGCCATTGACGTGCTGCGCCGGCGCACCCGCCACGACCACGCAATCATGGTGGCGCACACCGATGTTCCGGACAACGATTTCACCACGCTGTTCGCGACGCTGGCCGACGACCCGGATAGCTATTTGCACAAGGACACAGCCAGTTTCGCCTCTGCCATCGGCCGGTCGTATTACACCCAGATCCTGCCGTCCAATACCGTCAACCTCGGTTGGACGTCGTGGGCTACCCAGTGGCTGAGCCGGATTCCGATCGAGCTGGGTGATCGCGTACAGGTCGCACACCGCCTGGACGACGAGGCCCGCGCCGCTTATGCCCGCCAGGCTGCCGTCGATTGGCATGACTTCGTGGCATTTCGTGGGCGCGAGCTGGCGCCGGGCGGTCGGCTGGTGGTGCTGACGATGGCTCTCGACGAGCAGGGCGATTTCGGATACGAACCATTGCTCGAAGCGATTCTCGCGGGCCTGAAGGATCGGGCGCGCGAAGGTCTAGTGGGCCAAGATGAGTTGCGGCGCATGGTAATTCCGACATTTGCCCGCAGCGAGAAGGACTTTCGCGCTCCGTTCGCGCCGAGCGGACGGTTCGAGGGTCTGACGATCGAGTATCTCGAGCTGTTCAACGCCGAGGACCGGTTCTTCGCCGCGTTCCAATCCGACGGCGACGCAGAGGCTTTCGGCGCGCGGTGGGCGGCATTCGCGCGGGCGGCACTCTTCCCGATGCTGGCCGACGCGTTGGACGGCGGGGTCGGCGACCCGCGATCGGTCCAATTCACTGTGCAACTGCAGACCGCCGTGGCCGAACGATTAGCGGCCGCGCCGCAGCCGATACCGATTCCGCTCGCGTCAATCGTGCTGGTAAAGCGCGAACGATCGCACTAAACGAGAGTTTTGGCACAACGACACAGCGGGTAACCCCGGAGAAAGGGAGAGCAACCTGCAACTCCCGAAAACTGCAACTCCGAGGGGGCAGCATGAGCACACAGGAAGAAAACCGGCTGGAGAGCCCAACCGCAGGTCCAGGGGATTCCTCGGACGTATCGGAGTCGGACGAAGCGACGAAAAAACCAGAGTCGGACGAAGCTAGGGAAAAACCAGAGCCGGACGAAGCTGCGAAAAAAAAGGCCTCCGAAATGATGGCGGCGTACGTGGACAGGCCCACGCTGGTGCTGCCCGGTTCCGGCGGAGCGGTCTCCGGCACCGCGGTTAACGACTGGCTCGACGAAAACGGCGACCCCAAATACGGCAAGGACGGACCTTCGGACGATGCCAAGGCAGCCGACGACGGTGCAACCGAGGACGGGGCACCCGAGTACATGACCGAGGAGAAGATAGCCAAGGACAAGGAGTACAACCAGGCGGTCATGAAGGAAGCCAAGGAAAGGGCCGGTAAGGACGAGGACGCGGCTGAGGATGAGGACGCGGCTAAGGATGGGGACGCGGCCAAGGATGAGAAAGCCGCAAGCAAGTAGCTAGATCGCCGAGCGTGCAGTGATGGCGAGATTCCGGCCGGAGATTCGCCATGGCTGCACGCTCGGCGCGAGGTCGACCGGCCCGCGAGGTCGACCGGCCAGTGCCCCGATTCCAGTCCAGCCGGTGCCTTCGGTGGTGGTAGTAGCTTCAGTGGCCGTGCCCCGCCGGGTGCGGAGTGCCTACTCCCGGTCCGCTTCCGCCGATTCCGGGGACGGGTGCGCTGATCCCGGGGATTCGCGGGATGGCCGGAACCGGAAGCGCAGGGATGTGCGGGACCACCGGCGCGACCTGAACCGCTGGCGGCGCCGTCGCGGCGGGCACCTGCGGCGCGGGGGCATCCGCGGGGACTTGGGCCGCCGGCGCTGGCGTCGCCGCCGGCGCCGGCGTGCCCGTATCCACCGGCGGCGCGGCCGACGGCTGTGCCGCCGGCGGCGCCTGCTGCTGGCCGGGTGCCTGGGTTGACGGCGCGGACTGCGGAGTTCCGCTGTTGGCCGGCGGCGCCGAGGAAGCCGGCGGCGCCGGGGAAGCGGGGGCTGGCGTGCTGATCACGCCCGGCGCGGGCGTGGGCGTCGTCGCCGGCTGGTTGCCGGAGTTCAGCCCGATGGCCACCGCGATGCCCACGATCAGCACCGCAACCGCGGTGCCGATCAGCATCACCGCGGGCAGCCGATACCACGGGATGATCGGCGGCTCTTTGACCGGAGCCGGGCTCGACTCGTGCTCGAAATTCAGGGCCGGGCGGGCCTCGGTATAGCCCGTGTAGCCCGTATTCCCAGACCCGCCGTCGGGCCCCGGATCGCCGGTGGCCACCGGCATGCCGCGCGAAAAATCGTCTTCAGCCGACCAGGCCAGCGCGGGCATCATGTTGGCCGACACCGGCCCGGAGCCGCTCACGGATCCTCTTGAAGCCCCGGACATCCCCGATATCGACGATATTGAAGCCCCGGCCAGCGCCCTCTCCCTCGCCGCCGGCGCCACCGCCGACAAAGCCGCGGCCGGTGCCGGCGCGGCCGGTGCCGGCGCGGCCGGAGTCAACAGGGTTGCGCTGGTGTCGCCCGGACCGCGCGCCGCCCGCAGCGCACCGCCCATTGCCGCCGTCAGTTGCGGACGCGGCGTCGTGACGACCGGGACCCGAAGCCGTCCCGACAGCGTGGTGGTAACCACCGGGATGTTCGCCCCACCGCCCACCGAAACCACGGCGGCCAGGTCGGACCCGCGAATTCCGTTGCGCGCCATGGTGTCTTCGAGGACAGCCATCACATTGTTCAGCGAGTCACGGATCGCGTCTTCGAGTTCGATCCTGGTGAGCCGGATATCGTCGAGCAACCCCGGCAGCTCGTCGGAGAGGGTGGTCACCGTGCTCGACGAGAGCTGCTCCTTGGCGATTCGGCATGCCGCACGCAACCGGGCGAGCGAGCCGATCGCCGAGGTGCCGGACGGGTCAAACGCACCCGTGTTGGGCAGGTCGGCCATGACGCTGGTCAACAGCGCCTGGTCGATCAGGTCGCCGGAAAAGTCGTGGTGGCGCACGGTTGGGGCTACGGGCTGATAATCGCCGGCGGCGTCAACCAGCGTGATGCTGGTCCCGCTGCCGCCGAAGTCGCACAACGCGACGATCCCGCGGGCCGGTATCCCCGGGTTGGCTCGCACGGCGAACAACGTCGCCGCGGAATCCGGGATCAGCGTGAGCGGCTGCGCGCGGGTTGACCATTCAGACACCCGAGTCAGCGCGGAACCCAGCGCATCCACCGCCTTGGGCCCCCAGTGCGCCGGATAGGTTACCGCGACACCTCCCGGCAAGGGGCGACCGCCGGTCGCCGCGTAGGCAAGCGCGCGCAACCCGTCGGCGGTCAATGCCTCGCTGCGATGCAGCGAGCCGTCGGCCGCCACGATTCCGACCGGGTCTCCCACCCGATCCACGAAGTCGGCGATCACCAGGCCGGGCTCGTCGAGCCTAGGGTTTTCCGACGGCACGCCCACCTCGGGCGGACGCTGGCGAAACAGCGTCAGCACCGGTTTGCGGGTGATGGCGTGATCAGCGGTCACGGCCGCCAGATTGGTGGCTCCGATCGACAAGCCCAGTGCGGGCCTAGCTCCTTCGGCCATCTGTCCAATCCCCGTGTCCAGCAGACACCCCCCGGCACCCCGTGTACCTCAAAAGTATGTCGCCAAAACCTATAGCCAATCTCTGCGCCGGCTATGCGTGAGCTGTATTACGGTACGGCCACAAATGTGCGCTGGTCAGCGGATTGTGCCAAGCCCGGCGATGAGCGGCAGGTCGAGCGGGGTGACCCAGCCGGGCGGCAACTCGTTGACCGCGGGGACCGCATTGAGCGCGCGCATGCCGGTCGACAGGCACCCGGCCGTGGCGGGGTCGCGGCCCGAGCCGTCGGTGAACCGGAACGCGGTTTCCTGGAAGATGCTCGGGGTCCCTTCGATGTCCACCCGGTACACGTCGTTGTCGTGACCGGTTGGCCAATCGGGGGCGGCGTCGAGCCCGATGCGGTTGACGTGTTCAAGTTGGATGCGTGTGTCGCCCTGGTAGATCCCGTTGATCGTGAACCGGACGGCGGCGACATGCCCGGGCTTGATGACGCCCTTGGCGGTGATGCGCTCGGTGGGAGTCACCCACTTGTCCCAGGTGGTGGTGATCTCGTCGAGCTTGATGCCGGCGGCGTGGGCGATCATCGGGACGGTGGCGCCCCACGCGAAGATCAACACGTCGCGGTTTTCCAGCATCGGACTGTATTCGGGCTCGCGGCCGATGCCCATCTCGACTTCGTAGTCGCCTTCATAGTTGGTGTAATCCAACAGTTCCGACGCGCGCACCCGCCGCACCTCGGAACACAGGCCCATGAGCGTCATGGGGAACAGGTCGTTGGCGAAGCCCGGGTCGATGCCGGTGGTGAAGCACGACGACTGGCCCGCCTCGCAGGCTTGCGTGATGGGCTCGATCCAATTCGGCGGGTTGAGGTGCATCGTCGGCCAAACCCACGGCGTCATCGCGGTCGAGCACACATCGATGCCGGCCCGCAGGAAGCGCGTTATCAGCGAAATGTTGTCCTTGGCGTGCATTGCCGTCGGGCCGTAGTGCACCAACGCGTCGGGTTTCAGTGCGATCAGCGCGTCGACGTCGTTGGTGGCGGTAACGCCCACCGGCTCGGGCAGCCCGCAGATATCGCCCACGTCGCGGCCGACCTTGTCGGGGTTGCTGACGCCGACGCCCACCAACTCGAACAGCGGATGCCTGACGATCTCGGCGATCACCATCCGGCCCACAAAGCCGGTGCCCCACACGACAACTCTCTTCGATCCGCGGTCCGACATGAGCCACCTTCCCGATCACCAACCCCAGTCCCGGATTCACCCTAAGCCGCGGGGCCGTCAGGCTCCCGGCAGGGCTTCGAGGTTCTCCGGCCCGAAACCCCTCGCGTGCCGTCATTCGGGGTGACAACATGGACAACCATGACCAGAGCCTCGATCGTGTTCGCAGTCTTACTCGGGTTCGCCGGCACGTGCGGTGTGGCAAACGCCACGGGCGACCTGCCTACGGTGCGGTACGAGGTCAGCGGCCCCGGCGTCGCTGAAGCCATCAACTACCAATTGGACACCGGTCAGAAGCACGAGGTGAATGTGAAGCTGCCATGGTCGACGGAGTTCACCGCGTTCGGCGGCCAGGTGTTCGTACTCAGCGCCGAAGCGCAAGGCACGATCACCTGCACGATTCTGGTCGACGGCAACACGGTGAGCAATAACACCGCGACGGGGACACCGGGGCGAACCGTCTGTACGCATTAGGCTCGCGGTTAATCACCTCTTCAAGGGCGAAGGAGTTCCGGTGAGCCTCGAGACAGGAATTGCGACTCAAGTAAACGGAGCGCCACCGCCTGAGGTACCGCTCGCCGATATCCGGCTCGACACGCTGGAGTTCTGGGAGCACGGCGACGACTTTCGCGATGGTGCTTTCGCCACCCTGCGCCGGGAGGCGCCGATCTCGTTCTGGCCCGCGATCGAGTTCGAAGGGTTCAGCGCGGGCAACGGACATTGGGCGCTGACCAAGCTGGACGACGTCTTCTACGCCAGCCGGCATCCCGAGGTCTTCAGCTCCAGCCCCAACATCACCATCAACGACCAGACACCAGAGTTGGCCGAGTACTTCGGCTCGATGATCGTGCTCGACGACCCGCGACATCAGCGACTGCGCTCGATCGTCAGCAGGGCATTCACTCCGAAAGTCGTGGCCCGCATCGAGGCCTCGGTACGCGAGCGGGCCCACCGACTGGTCGCGTCGCTGATCGCCAATCATCCCGACGGACAGGCCGACCTGGTCACCGAGCTCGCGGGGCCGCTGCCGCTGCAAGTCATCTGCGACATGATGGGCATTCCCGAGGAAGACCACGACCGGGTCTTCCACTGGACCAACGTCATCCTCGGGTTCGGCGACCCTGAGCTGACGACCGATTTCGAAGAGTTCATGCGGGTCTCGATGGACATCGGCGCCTACGCCAGCGCGCTGGCGGAGGATCGCCGCGTCAACCACCACGACGACCTGACGTCGAGCCTGGTCGAAGCCGAGGTCAACGGCGAGCGGCTGTCGTCGTCGGAGATCGCGTCGTTCTTCATCCTGCTGGTGGTGGCCGGCAACGAGACGACGCGCAACGCGATCAGCCACGGCATGCTGGCGCTGTCCCGCTATCCCGAGCAACGGGAGATGTGGTGGGCCGACTTCGACGCGTTGGCGCCCACCGCGGTCGAGGAAATCGTGCGGTGGGCCTCGCCCGTCGTCTATATGCGACGCACCCTGACCCGGGACATAGAGCTGAGCGGCACCAAGATGGCGGCCGGCGACAAGGCCACGCTGTGGTACAACTCGGCCAACCGCGACGAGTCGAAGTTCGCCAATCCGTGGCTTTTCGACCTGGCGCGCAGCCCCAATCCGCACGTCGGCTTCGGCGGCGGCGGTGCCCATTTCTGTCTGGGCGCGAACCTGGCTCGTCGCGAGATCAGGGTCGCCTTCGACGAGTTACGCCGCGAAATACCCGACATCGTCGCCACAGACCAACCCGCTCGCCTGCTGTCGCAATTCATCCACGGCATCAAGCACCTGCCGGTCGCCTGGACTCCCCCGGCGTGACGCGCGCTATGAGCATGAGTGATGTCGACGTCTGTGTGGTGGGGGCCGGTTTCGCGGGTCTGACCGCGGCACTTCGACTCCGGCAGGCCGGCCATTCGGTGACGTTGCTGGAGGCGCGCGATCGGGTTGGCGGCCGGACCTTCACCGTAGCCCGCGACGACGGGTCGTGGATCGACAAGGGCGGCGCGTGGGTCGGGCCGAGCCAGGACCGCATCTACGCGCTCATGGACGAATTCGGCGCCAAGACCTTCAAGCAGTACCACGACGGCAACGCCATGATGGTTGTCGACGGCAAGCAGCACCGCTACGCGGGCACGATCCCGTGGACCATGAGCCCGTGGGCGTCGCTAAACCTCGGTGCGGGCTTCCTCGAACTCGGCCAGATGTGCAAATCGATCCCGCTGGAGGCGCCCTGGGAGGCCAAGAAGGCCAAGAAGTGGGATCAAATGACGTTGGCCCAATGGCTGGAAAAGAACATCATGTCCAAGGCGGCGCACGACCTCCTCGACACGGCGATCTCCGGCTGCTACACGTCGGCGGCCTCCGAGGTGTCGATGCTGTTCATGCTCTTTCAGATGGGATCGGCAGGCGGACCGGCCTGGGTGCTGGGCGGCAAGGGCGCATCTCAGGACGCCCGGGTCATCGGCGGAATGGGTGCGATCTACCAGCCGATGGCCGCCGAGCTGGGCGACACTATCCAGCTGTCGCAACCGGTCCGGTACATCACCCAGGATGCCGACGGGGTAACCGTGCGCTCCGAACGTGCCAGTATCCGGGCGCGACGCGTGATCGTCGCGGTTCCGCTCGCGATCGCCAGCCAAATCATCTACGAGCCAATGCTTCCCACCGATCGGTCATTTCTGCATCAGCGGATGCCGAGCGGCGCGATCGTCAAGGTGTCGGTCGTCTACGACGAACCGTTCTGGCGTGCCGACGGTCTGTGCGGCCAGTCAGCGGCACCGGGGTCGCCGGCACCGGTGACGATCGACGCCTGCACCGACACCGGTTCGCCGGGCATCCTGTGCGTGATCATCGAGGGACCTATCGCGCGCCGCTACGAACGCCTCGACGAAGGCGAGCGCCGGCAGGAGGTTCTCGACGCCCTCGTCGAGCGGTTCGGCGCCAAGGCGGGCAAGCCCGTCGACTACGTCGAGCAGAACTGGACCCGTGAGCCTTTCTCCGGGGGCGGCATGCTCAGCCACGCGCCGCCCGGCGTGCTCACCGAGTTCGGTCACGCGCTGCGCACACCGTGCGGCCGCATCCACTGGGCCGGCACCGAGAGCTCGGCGAAGATGTGTGGCTGGATCGACGGCGCGATTCGCTCCGGCGAACGTGCGGCCGGCGAGGTCATGGCCAGCGAGGCCGTTACAGGAACGAATTCTCCGCGCTGAGGCCAAGTTCCGGAAACGCGCCGAGCGCGAAGGTTTCGGCGTTGCCCACGCCCACTCCACCGCCGACCGGGTCTTCCACGCGCACCAGCAGGTCCCGCAGCTGGTGCACTTGGCGGGCGATATCGGGGTGGTCGCAATTAGTCACGTGATTGCCTTCCACCTTGAGTTCGCCAACCCACTGGCCGTAGACCCAGTCGTTCCAGCCGTAGTAGCCGCCGGTGCCGAGGTGAAAGCCCGTCTGCCCGGCGGCGGTGATCGTCAAAGGCCGCTTGCTGCCGTCGGTTTCGGTCAGCGTGATGGTCCCACAGGTGAAGCGGCGATTGCCGTCGTCGAAATGTAACTCCTGCTCAACGGCCGCGAACCGGTGCGCCGTGCCGTCGTCGTTCTGCTGTTCTGCTTGGTATCGCGTGGATTCGAAACCGTCGCCCTTTTCTTGCTGGAAGAAGACGAACAGCGAGTAAGCCGATCCGTCCGGGCGGGTCAGCGTCATCGGGCACCATGTCATGAACATCTGGGCGATGCGGCGACCGCCCCGGGGCAGGCCGGGGATGGGTTTGCCGACGCCGGGACGCAGGCCCCACGAGTGATCGCGGATCGAGATCCACTCGTCCGGGTCGATCTCGGTGCGGACACCCTCGAGCTCCACCCAGCCCGATGCCACGCCAATCTGGTGGTAGCGCAACACATTATGAGTCACCCGGTATCCATCGGGGCTGCGGTCTGGCCACGGGTCTTCCAACGCCGCGGCGAAACTGCCCCGCACGACCACATCGAACGCGATCGGGGCGTGCTCGTTCTTGTCCAGACTGATGCGGACGGACCGCAGCGGCTCGACCACGCTGTAGTGAATGGGTCCGACGTCGGTGCCCGACGGGTCCGCGGACAGGCGCCTGCCGGCGCGCACCGTCCACTGCTCGGTGGACCGGCACACCCCTGCCGCGCCGTCGAACACTCCCCTGTTGGTGTACTTGCCGATTCCCAGCACCACCTGCAGCGAATTGTTCCGGGCGTGGGCGGTGGTCCAGATCTTTTCCGTCCACGACGGATCCGATTGGCTCACCGTCGCGAACGTGTCCACGATCTGATGCGTCAGGAGTTCATCTTCGGGTACCAGATCGCCGTAATTGGTTGACAGCAAGGCATTCACCTCTTCGTTAGAGCCGGCCCGCCCGCGGGCATTGTCACACCCGCCACATGCGTCCCTGCCCGGGGAGGGTATCGCTGTGCCCCCCTCCGAGCGACAGTGGTCCCGATTCTCGGATGATCCCCGGTCGTCGAACGAAGTTGTCGCTCACTCGGAGGCGGGCAGACCGATGTGCCCGGACAAGGACACTTACCCTCTGCCATAGAACATCGTCATGTCCGTGCCGCGCTCATACTCGTACATCCAGGTATCGACCCAGTCGGGCAGTGGCTGATGGGCCGGATCGTGGTGTGGTGTCTGCGACAGCGCCAGACCCCACAGCATCCTGAGCAACCGCGTGGTGGGCACCGCGTGGAATACCGGCGGCGGCCGGTCAACCCGTTTGCGCAATGTAGGCAACCTGTAGCCGAACTCACGGAGCAACGCCGACGACATCACCCGCTGAGCGGAGGTGCCACGGTCGTCCAGCGGAATGTGCTGGTCGAACGCCTTCGCGACAGTTGCCGCGATGGTGCCGACGTGGCGGAACGTCGCCCGCACCTGCTTGACGCGATACCAGGGATCGGGCATCAGATGCCGGTAGAGCATCAGCCCCGAACTGCGGTGCTCGATCTCCTCGACGAAATGCCACATCATCAGCGACGCCACCCGGCTGTCAGCGTCGGCGAACAGCGAATCCCGGTGATCCAGAATCACTTTGAACATCGGTGTGAAGGTGGCTTCCAGGTTGGCGATATAGGCGGCGTGAAACTCGACCGGGTGGGCATCGATCAGATCATGGAACGACGCGGTCGTTTCTTCGTAGCACCGCTCGAGTCCCGGATACTGCTCGATGAGCGCGAGCATGTGCTTGCGGTGCGCAGCAGCGTGCTGGGCTTCCTGCCGCAGGAACGCCTCCGCCTCCTCGGCGACGGCGGCGTCTTCGTTGAGCCGGTCCTGCGCTTTACGCATCGCGGCGATGATGTATTTCTCGAACGGCACCGCGATGAACGTGAACGCGTTGCAGTAGATCGCGAAGTCCGGGTTGGCGGGTTGCCACATGAACGGCACCTTGGACACCGAAGCATCGAACTGGAATGCCATCTTGCGGACAACCAGGCCCGTCATCGTTCGCCGCCCCGCCTTGACGTCTAAAGCCGCCTATGTAATGCAGACTAGTGTGACATTAGGAGGTAAAGATGTAAAGTACTGCAGGTGGCCACCCGCGTGCCCCCCAGCGCCGAATTGTCGACCCGGCGGCGGATCCTGGCCGCCACCTTCGTGGTGCTCGCACGCAGTGGGCGCAAGAGGCTGATGTTGTCGGACGTGGCCGCCGAAGCGAAGGTGTCCCGGCCGACGCTGTACCGGTATTTTCCGTCCAAGGACGCGCTGCTGGACGCGTTCGGCCTATACGAGCAGGACAACTTCGACGCGGGGATCTCCTCGGCGATGGCGGGTCTGCGTGGTCGCGAAAGACTGGACGCTGCTTTGCAATTCGTCGTCGACTTCCAGCGCACCTACTCGTTGGGCTTTCTGGTCGACACCGAGCCCGAACACGTGCTTGTCCAGATGAAGCGGGTGATGCCGATCCTGCAGAAGCGGATCGCGCGCCTGATCACCGGCGAGAACGCCGAACTGGCCGCGGCGACGGTGGTACGGGTGGCGGTGTGCCACTACCTCGTTGGTGGCGACGCCCGCGAGCAATTCCTCGCCGAACTGCGGTATGCCGCCGGGATCAATCCGCCGCGGGTGTCGCGGCCGGCGACGGCGAGCTAGCGCCCAGCCAGGAGCAGATGCGCTCGGCTATCAGGTCCGGCTGCTCGAGATGGAGGAAATGTCCAACACCGTCGATCAGTTCGAAAGCCGATCCCGGCGCCGGCAAATGATCGGCGGCATTGGCGACGATCTCCGCACCGAGCCCGCCGTCGTTGGTGCCATGCAGGTACAGGGTCGGTATCGGCGGCGCCATCAGCGTGGCCGCGGTCTCGGCTTCCGCATCGGGGTCGGCGAACTCCGGGTTGAATGTCGCGCGGTACGGACTGATCACGCCGGCGATGGTATCCGCGGTGACATATTCCCGTAACCACGAAATATCCTGTCGAGCATCATATCCCGGTGACCAATCCGCCCACAGCGATTCCCAGAACCCGGGCTGCAGCAAGCCAGCTTCGGCGAGTCCGACCTGCTGGATGAACCAGATGTAGAACGACCGTTTGATCTGAGCGTAGCTGAACATCGAGCCAAACAAGGCCGGCGCCGGCGGCACCGCCAGCGTGACCAAGCGACTGAACGCATCCGGATCGCCTGCCACGACGCCATATCCGGTGTAGGCGCCCCAGTCATGGCCAATGAGTACCGCACGGTCGTCGGCCTTCAAGGCTCTGCGCACCGCACGGATCTGGCGGACGTACGTGCCGGAGCTGATCGGCCCCGGCGCCGGCGCCTCGTAGCCGGGCAGCCACGGCGCCGCCACCCGATACCCGTGGTCGGCCAGCGCCGGCCCCAGGTGGCGCCAGGTGTGCGGGGTATCCGGAAAGCCGTGGACCGCGATGGCCAGGGGCCGGGTGGTGTCGCTGATGTCTCCGTACGTCAGCGGCAGGTGTATCGCCATCGGGAGCTCCTCTCCGGTGCCTTACATGCCATGATCAAGATGTAAGACTAGGGGTGTTTACATTTGATACTGCATATGTAAATGTTTGTCTATGGCCGGACTGTCCCTTCGCCAACGCGACCTGACCGCGACGCGGGCCCAGCTCGGCCGGTGGTTCGAGCATAGATTCGGCGAGGCGGTCGAAGTTGGCGAATTGCGTGCGGCCAACCGGGCCGCGGGATGGTCGAGCGAGAGCCTGTTGTTCAGCACTACCAACCTCCGCGGAACGAAAGAATTCGTGGCGCGTATCCCGCCCACCGGCGGTGGCATCTACGCCGACTACGACTTGGCCGGCCAGACCCGGACCCAGCAGCTCCTGCACCACTACGGGATCGCCACTCCGTCGCCCATTTACTACGAGCCGGACGGTTCGTGGCTCGGGTCGAGCTTTTTGGTCATGCCGCGCATCGTCGGCCACACGCCGTCGGACACCTCCTACGCCGTGAAGGGCTGGCTGCACGGTGCCGGCGGCACCGTGCAGCGGCGGGTGCACGATTCCTTCCTCGCCACACTCGTCGGGTTGCAACGGGTTCCGATCGGCGAGGCGCCGTGGCTGAAGCGTCCGACCGGCGTCGGCAACGACGCGGAGCTCACCTGGTGGCGGGACTACATCGAATGGGCCACCGACAAGCAGGTTCCCGCGCTGCTCACCGAAGCCTTCGACTGGCTCTATCGCCACCAACCGTCGGAGCCGCCCGAGCTCGCGGTGTGCTGGGGCGACGCCCGACTGTCCAACGCCATCTTCGACGACACCGGCCAGATCGTCGGCGTGCTGGACTGGGAACAGGCCTGCCTGTGCCCGGCGGAGACCGACTTCGCCTGGTGGCTGGCCACCCGCCGGCAGACCATGGAGGTCAACGGGATCGACGCCGACCCCGAGCTGCCCGGCTTCGACAGTCGCGAGCGGGTGATCCGGCGCTACGAGGAGATGATCGGTCGGCCACTCCAAGCCCTGCGGTGGTACGAGACCTTCGCCATGGTGCGGATGGGCTGTTGCATTGTGCGCGTGCAGTGGCTGCTGCGCAGCATCGGCCAGGCTGACCACGGGCTTACCAAGGCGCCCGTCATGCCCGCCTGGACGGTCGAAGCGATTCGGGCCTAGCCGGTTCCAGCCGCGTAGGACACGTCGTTGACGAACAGAATGCGCGGGTACACCGTGAACCACTCGGGCTCCTGCGGGATCCGCGCGACGCAGCAAGTGTTGTCGCGCAGCCACAGCATCGCGGAACGGTATTCACCGATGCTCGCCGCCTTGAACGGATAGCCGTAGCGCCGTGCGAAGATCCGCACGTGCAGGTAAAGGATCGACTTTCCGACAAACCCGTCGGGCATGTCCTCGAACACGATGATGCTGCGGCGCGCGACCCGAACACACTCCCTGACCAGGGCCATGGGGTCATGGCTGTGATGCAGCACCTCACTGAGCGCGAGATGATCAAAAGATTTGTCCGGGAACGGAATTGACGTTCCATCAAAGTTTTGGAACGGTATCTGGTTCTGCCGGGAGTCGATGACGTCCACCCCGCACACGCGCACCCCATACATCTCCTGGACGTGCGCGGAGAGTAATCCGGTCCCGCACCCGACGTCGAGCAGGCTGTCACCCCGGCCGAGGTAGTCCGCGAGCCCTTCGGCTTGGACGCGTAACCGCTCCGGAGGCCGTAACACGTATTGCGCTTCCGAGAAGCGTTGCCTTTCAGCCCGATATCGCGTCCGGATCTTCTCGGCAACCGGTAGCGCAGCAGTCATCCAGGGAACGCTATCACCGGACACCCGTATAGCCGGGGAGGCCGACTCAGGTGGTGTCGCGTGCGCCGTGACTTGCGCGAATACGCTTCCCCGCTGACGCATGGATGCATAGACTCCACGGCTATGCGGGTGCGAAGCATTCCTGCGTTGTGCGGCATGGCCGCGCTGCTGGCGGCCTGTGCCGCCAACGGTGTCCATGCCGGCACGACGACGTCGACGGCACCCCCGACGAGCGGCCCCGCGCGAGCCGTTATCGCCACTGCCCCCCCTTCACCGCAAGGCTCGTCACCGCAAGGCTCGTCACCGCAAGGCTCGTCACCGCAAGGCTCGTCACCGCAGGGCTCGCGGACCGAGAAGTGGATCGACCTACAGGTCGGCGAATGCGTGGCCGACCTTCCGCCGGCCGATCTGAGCCGGGTGACCGTCACGGTAGTCGATTGTGCGACAGCGCATTTGGCGGAGGTGTATCTGCGTGCTCCGGTGGCCGTCGACAACGCCGTAGCCAATGTCGCCAATCGGGTGTGCACTGCCGGGGTCGCGCCCTACACCGGGCAATCCCTTGACGGCAGCCCCTTTTCGATGACGTATCTGATCGACTCGAACCAAGATCGAACCGGGGCCAATCCCACCCCGAGCACCGTCATCTGTCTGCTCCAGTCCGCTAACGGTCAACCGCTCACCGGTTCCGTGCATCACTGAGCGTGGGCGCTAGCATCCGAGTTGTGCCGCCAGGTCGAGGAAGTCGGACGCGTTGATGTCGAACTCGTCCGAGTGGGCAACGTCGGGCGCACCGCTCGCGCCGAACTCCAGCGGCCGCGCCACGAAGGCGGTTCGAAAGCCCAGCCGGGCCGCGGCGCGGATGTCGTACTTGTGGCTTGCCACCATCATGATCTCGCCCGCGTCCAGACCGAGGTAGGTCGCGGCCATGCGATAGATGGCCGGATCGGGCTTGAACACCCCGGCCATCTCCGCGGCGAAGACGGCGTCCCACGGCAAACCCGCTCGCTTGGAGATGTTGACCACCGCAGAAACGTCGGCGTTCGACAGGGTGGCCACGGTGAACGCACTCTTCAGCCGGGTCAGCCCGGGCACCACATCGGGCCACGGCTTCAGGCGCTGCCACGCCTGCGTCAGCTCCTCGCGCTCGGCCACGGAAACTCCGGCGATGCCGCACTCGTCCAGCACGGCGTCGAGCGCGTCGCGATACACCGAATGCACGGAAACCCATCCGCCGTCGCGGCCCCGGGCATCCAACGCGGTGAAGTAGCTTGACCGCCAACGCCGCACCAGGTCTGGCCAATCGACACCCGGGAAGCGACCCGCGCCGATCCGCTGCGCCTCGCCGCAGACGGTCGAATGAAAGTCCGTCGCGGTCCCTTGCACGTCGAACAACAGCGCCTTCACCACGGGACCCATCATGGCAACCGGCTCGCGACACCTTCAAACATGGCGGGGCCGGTTAAAATCTGCGGTATAGAAGCGCTTGCCCACAACCGCCCAGCGAGGTAGCTCGTGGTTCACAACACCGACAGGCCGGCCGTCGAAGAAGACACCGAGACCGAGCCCGACTACCGATTCACCCTCGCCAACGAGCGGACTTTCCTGGCCTGGCAACGCACCTCGCTCGGGTTGCTGGCGGCGGCGGTGGCCCTGGTCCAACTCGTTCCGGAGCTGACGGTCCCCGGCGCGCGGCGCGTGCTTGGCATGGTGCTGGCGACGCTGGCGATCCTCACGAGCGGCATGGGGCTGCTGCGCTGGCATCAGGCGGACCGCGCCATGCGACGCGGTCTGCCGCTGCCCCGTCACCCCACACCGGGCTACCTCGCGCTGGGTCTGAGCCTGGTCGGGATCGTCGCGCTCGGCTTGGTGATTGCCAAGGCGGTCACGGGTTGAGCCAAGTACCGGCCCGGTTTCGCGAGACACAGCCGGAACGCACGACGCTGGCTTGGACCCGGACGTCGTTCGCGTTGCTGATCAACGGCGCGATGCTGACGATCAAGAACCTGCACAGCGCCGACGGGCTGGCGGGGCTGATCCCGGCGATGTTGGCGGCCGCCGCGGCGGCATGCACGTGCGTGATTGCCTTGGAACGCCAACGCACATTGGAGCAGCGCCCGCTCCCGGCGCGCATCACTCCGCGCCGCCCGGTTTACATCGTCGGGATAGGCACGATGGTGCTCATCATCGTGACTGTGGTAGCCCAGCTTCTCTAGTGCCCAGCCGCAGTTCGGACACGAGTGCCCGGATTTCCTCCCGAAGTTCATCGATTTCGGCGGCCGTGGCAGCCTGGCTCGCCCTATCCGTTTCCGCCACCCGCTGCACTATCCACGAGGCCAGCGACGCGGTGACCACACCGATGAGACTGATGCCGCCGATCATCAACAGCACGGCGATCACTCGCCCGGTCACGGAAATGGGGTAAAGATCGACGTAGCCGATGGTGGTCACGGTGCTGATGGCCCACCAGACGGCATCTCCGAAGGATGTGATTCTGGCACCTGGGAGATCGCGTTCGGTGTTGAGGATGGCCAGCGAGGCCACATAGATCAGCAGAACAACACCCGAGATGGTGTACACCAGGATCCGGCCGCGAACGGCAGTGCCAACGGCCTTCTGCAGCGCCCCGACCAGGACAACCAACCGAAGCATCCGCAGCGGTCGCATCAGTGGCAGCACGACAATGGCCAGGTCGAAGAGGTGGCGCAGAAACCATCGTCGACGGTCGGCGGCCAGGCTCAGGCGAACGAAGTAGTCGATCACGAATAGACCCCACGCGATCCAGCTCGCCACCCACAGGATGCGCGCCTCGTCGCCCTGCGGGCGGGTAAGCACATCCACCGAGTAGATGACCAGAAATACGACGGCGACCACGGCGAGTGGCCACTCGGTGCGCTGCTGCCAGCGCTCTTCCAAAGTTTGATTAGTCATGCGCCTGGGCCTCCGATGAAATCACGGACGGCCTCAGGGTAGCGGGCCGGTATTGCCCGCCACCTGCGGCACGGAGGTCACGGCTGTTGCAGGAGTATCCCCGCCACCGACGTATCACTTTGCCCGCCTCCGAGCGACAAGTTAGCGGCTTCCCAAGGCTTTTCGAGTGGTCTGATGAATTTGTCGCTCGGAGGCGGGCGAACGAACATACCCTTCCTCGGCAGAGTCCGATGTGGCGGATGCGACATCGCTCGTTGTGATGCGGGCGCCGTCGTGATGCCGGCGTTGCGACCGGCATTGGTAGATCTCGACGACCCGGCGGGCGGCTGATGTCGCCTGTGGGCTACCAGAGATACACAACCGCGTCTTTGCCGCCGGTGCACTTGATCCACGCGTTGGAGCCGTCTCCGCTGCATTGCATCAGGAAGTACGCCCGGTTGTTCGGATCGCAGGCCGCGCCCGCGATGGTGTAGCAGTCGACGGCTCCCGGCGCCGATACGGTTCGCGCTGAGGTGTTGGCGTTGCCAAATGCGTTCCAGTACGAGACCAATACGGTGTTGGCGAAATAGCACGACGTTTGCGCCGTTCCCCGCCCCGCGTGCGTCCCGAAACCCGAAACGTTGTCGAGGCGATAGCCCAGGTCGCAACTCGTGTGGCTGGCGCTTTCATCCGGGCCGGTCACGATTGGCGGAGGTACCGCCGCCGCCCCCGGGCGCGACGGTACCGGGATGGGCGAAAACTGTGACGACGTAGTCTGATTCGGAGACGTGGAGGCCGTCACCGGCGCCGTCGGCGCGGCGGACGGGGTTGGGGACGGTCCGGAATTCAACTTTGCCAGCAGACCGATGACCACGCCAATTGCTCCGAGCACCAGCGCAGCCGACACCGCGATGACGGTCGGTACCAGCCAGCGTGATCCGCGGTCGGCCGGCCTTTCACCGGACGCGACGGGCACCGGTCCGCTCGGCGGGAAGCCTTGTGGATCGTGCTGCGGCTGCGGCTGCGGCTGCGGCTGTGGCTGTGGTTGTGGCTGTGGTTGTGGTTGTGGTTGTGGTTGTGGCTGCGGCTGCGGCGTCCACCGCGGCTGTGTCGGTGGGGATTGCACCTGGTTGACTGCGGTGCGGCCGGCGCCCTGCAGTGCCCGATTGGCCGCGCGCCCCAATGCGCCTGCGCTGCCGTAGCGGTCGTCGGGTTCCTTGGCCATGCCGCGCGCGATGACGTCGTCGAAGGCGACGGGGATTGCCGGATTCGTGACGCTTGGTTGAGGAGGCGGGTACGTCAAGTGCGCCGCGACGAGCGCTTCCTGAGAGACGGCGGGAAAGGGCGTCTGCCCGGTAAGGGATTCGTAGAGAACACATGTCAAGGAGTAGACGTCGACGGCGGGGGTGAGGTCCTGGTCGGTGAATCGTTCGGGCGCCATGTAGACCCAGGAGCCGATCTTGGCTCCCATTGCGGTGAGGCGGGTGTCCGTCTCGCCCATCGATTCGGCGATGCCGAAATCGACAAGATACGCGAAATCGGCCGGTGTGACAATGATGTTCTGCGGCTTGACGTCACGATGAATCAGGCCTTCGGCGTGCGCCGCGTCCAGCGCCGCCGCGATCTGGGCAACGACGGCCACCGCTCGCGACGGATTGAGCGGCGCCTTGTCGATCAAACTCTGCAGGTCCGTCCCGCGGACCAGACGCATGTCGATGAACAGGCAGCCGCCGATCTCGCCGTAGCCATGGATCGGGATGACATGGGGTTCTTGCAACTTCGCCGCGGCGTGCGACTCTCGCTCGAACCGCGTCCGGAATCGGCGGTCATCCGCGTATTCGCTTTTGATGATCTTCAGGGCGACGGCTCTATTGATCTCGTTGTCATACGCCTCGTAGACCTCGCCCATTCCCCCCTTGCCGAGAACGCCGATGATCTTGTATTTGCCGAATGTCGTGCCGACACGCGAGTCCTCTGCATTCAACGTCATCTCCTCCACTAGGGATTATGCGTCAACCCGCACGATTCGCCTCATCGCCCGCACCCTCCGACCGGCAGCGACCCGAGGTGGTTGTTGACGTCCTCCGCGCATTGAAAATGCGCGGATTCCTTGTGGTGGTGGGCTGTCTCGCTATGCCGCCTGTTGGGCGGGTAGCGCCGTGGGCTCACCAGCAGGGAAGGTTCGCGCCGAGCGGCTCTGTCGCTTCAAAGCCCTACGGGCTTTGATACGCGCCACTGACCTCCGCGAAGGCGGATGCCTGCGGCCTCGCCGCTTAGATTTTTGTGCGGCTGGATTTCGGCGCACGCCGACATCCTGGCGATGCAGCCAGCCATGATTGGCTGCCTGCAAACCCAGCCGATCCGAACCGTCCTGGCCTACCTGGACATGAAGGCCCAGGTAGGCCGAAAACAGGTCGCGGTCCTCTGTGATGCCGCACTCGCAACGATGCACACGTTGAGAAAGCGGTTTCTTTTCTTTCTTGCCGCACAGACACGTTTGCGACAGAGCAGTCGTGTAGGGGCTGTACTCGTCGAGTTTTGCGCCGCCGGCACTTTCAGCCTTGCGCCGCACCACCTCTACCAGTAGCCCTGGTGCCCTGTCGCGCACACTGCGCGGAAAGTTCTTCTGCCACCCCACATAATTCAACTTCTCGCAGGCAACCTGGGTGCCGTGCGCGAAAAGCTGGTTCGCTAACTGCCCGTGCAGCGTTTTGCGGTGTTCAGCCAGACGCCGATGCTGCTCGCCCACTGCTGCGGCCGTCCGCGCCGCGGTGTCCGAGCGTAGCCACTGGCAGCGCCGCTTCTTGTGGGTACCGTCGGGGTTGAAACACTGCGGCGACCCGCAACGGTGTTGGCGATCCAGACGTCGCTGCACGCGGCGCAGCCTTGTGGTGTTGAGTCGAATCTGCTCGGCCAGCGGCCACACCCACCCTGCCCATGTGCCGTCGTTTCGCTGAACTGCTACGGCGATCTGGCTAGGACCCAGATCGAACGAGACACGACCATCACCGAGCGGGTGCCGCGCCGGTGGTGTGCCGTCCACGACCAGTTGCCTACGGTAGGTGGGCTGTCCAGCGATGATGGTGCGCACAATCCGCGTATACAAAACCGTGCCTGCCGCGGTGAGCGCTTCGATCTCAGCCAGCTCAGCGTGCTGCTCTTTGCCGCGCCGACCACCAGTTGCCGGCGGCGCGATACCGATGACCAAACCATTGCCCCACTGCAACCCCAGCAGTCGACCCGCGGCATCGGTTTTAGGTCGCAGCGCACCATTGCCGTCTTTCGCCGACAGCGAATGCAGGCCGCGGCGGGCTGGCTTGAACCGGGGACGGCCTTTGCGCCCCCAATGCCAATCCGCTACCGCACCGAAAGCCTGTTTACCCATGTTCTGAGTTTCCTGGGCAGGCAAATGTTCACCTACCCAAGCCTGGCGCAGCGACGACGCAAACGACTGCGCCGCATCAACCGTGAAACCGTGCCCGGCGCACACTGCGTTAAACGCATTATTGCGTTGCACTCGTTGCTGTTTGGTTGTTGTCGCCATCTTGGCAACAGCGGCCCAGGCCGGGTCGGCTTTGGTCGCGCGGCTGCGTTTGGCCATCTCGGCCAGCACCGCGTTGTACACCCGCCGCCCAGTGGCGAAACGGACCTCAATGGTGTGTTGTTGGGCCGGTGTGGGACGCAGCGGCCACGACCGAACATGCGCAGCCGCGTCTTTAGGCCGCTTACGGGCACGCGGCTTGGGCTGCCCAGGTGCCGCCACCGCTCGCTCGCCGGCAGTTGTCGGCGCCAGCGGGTAGACACCGGTCGTGTGCATGCTGAGATTCTAGGAGCGACCACTGACAGCACCGTTTCCGCAGATTGGAGCAGCTACCGGCGCGGCGGACACAGCGTGACAGCACTGTGGGCGCACCTGGTGTTTGTGACCAAATATCGCCGCCGTGTCCTGAATGCAGACATGCTGGACTTCTGCGAGAACACCATGCGCGCAGTGTGTTCGGAACTGGGTGCCGAGCTGGCCGAGTTCAACGGCGAGCCCGACCACATACATTTGCTGGTCGCCGATCCTCCTACCCTGGCGGTCTCCACGCTGGTGCGCCGCCTAAAAGGCCGCTCCAGCTATGCGGTGCGGCGCGAATACACCGGAACGTGTGTGCGGGCACGGATGCGTAGCCATGGGCTACGCCCCCCCCGTCGGCTACGCCGCGATCCCACGTGGCAGCGGTCGCTTCAAACACGAACTTGATGCGCTAACCGCGCTCTAAAGAAGCGCGGCTTGCGCGCTACGACCCTGGGTCAGAGCATCGCGATCGGCGAGATCTGCGCACCAATCGATAACGCCCCGGCCAACTCTCGGCCCATGTCGTAATCGAACACGACATGGCCCGCCGCGATGTCCACATCGCGCTTGGCGCGCTGCATCGGGTTCGACAGGAAGTGGACGCTGGCGCCGGACGCCTCCATGAGATCGGCGATGATCGCCCGGCACTCGTGCACGGTGTAGGCCGCCGCCAGCCGTGCGTCGGCCCGCACCGAGCGGCGCACCCGCTCGCCACCGGCGACGATTTTCTCGATCCCATCGGCGGTCTCGGCGACAAGAGCCCGCAGGGCGCGCAGCCGCACCCTGGCATCCCCGAGCCTCATCTGGGCGGCGGGCTGATCCTTCACCGCCACAGCGCTGTACGCCAACACGCGGCTGCCGAGCCGCTCCGCGTAGAGTTCTGTCACCCGTTCAGCGGCCCCGAGCACCGGCATCGACGCCGTTAGCGCGAGAGCGGGAACCATCGGCCACCGGTACGTCGGAACCCCATGAGCAAGCGCCCCAGGCGCGGTTCCGCCATAGATATCGGCCACCCCGACAATGCGGTGCTCGGGCACGAAGACGTCCGTGACGATGACATCGTGGGACCCGGTGCCGCGCATGCCCGCGGTGTGCCACACATCGTCGACCTCGACCTGATCCGCGGGCAACACCACGAGTGCCGGATAGATCCCGTCCTGCCGCTCGATGAGCGCCCCGACGAACACCCAATCGGCATCCATCGCTCCGGTCGCCCACGACCACCTGCCGGTCAGGCGCACTCCGCCATCCACCGGGCTGCCGCGACCCGTCGGCGCCAGCGGACCGGGCGCCAGAACCGGTCCCGAGGCGAACACCTCCTCCTGAGCCCGCGGGTCGAACAACGACAGCAACCAGTTGTGCAGCGCATAGAAACCCAACGTCCACGCGCTCGAGGCGCATCCGTGCGCCATCCGCCGAACCGGTTCCAGCAGTTCGGGAAACGACGCTTGAATCCCGCCGAACCGGGCCGGGAGCAACAGCCGGAGTAGCTCGGTCTGCTTGAACTCGCTGATCGTTGCCGCGGGCAGCCGGCGCAGCCGCTCGGCTTCTTCGGCGCGCTCGGCCAGCCGCGAGACGAATTCGTCGGTGATTCCGTGCAGTGGGCGGCTATCGACCGCGGACATGCCGTCGACCGTAACATACTTTTCAGTATGTACTGCGGGCTCTTTGTCGGCGAGCGTAACGCCACGGCGAGAAATTGCGCGACGAAATTCGCAGTGGCGTTACGGTCGCGATCCCGATGGTCACAATCCGGGCGGTCCGCGCCGCGGTCGGGGTGTCCATCGGCGCGGTATACCACACTTTCGGTTCCCGGGCGGGCCTGGCGGGTCGTGCCTGGCGGGTCGCGCCGGGCACCGATTCCTCAGCGCGCAAACGGGTTTGATCGACGCCGCACTGAGCCGGCGGTGTTTGCCGAACGGTACCCGGCCTCCTCACTGCTAATGCTGACGGTGCGCCGCGAGGAGCTGCTCGGGCCCGAGACACCGACCGAGATCGTCACGCAATTGCGTGAAGTGGACACCCTGCTGGTGGCCTGCATGGTCCGACTGGCCCGCGCGGTGTGGAGTCGCAAGGACGGCTCGGCGGTGGATGTCATCACCGCGTGCATCGTCGACCTGCCGACCGCGATTCTGTTGAGCCGCAGCCGAATCAACGATCAGGATGCGCGGGAGAGGTTGCGCGCCGCCGTCCGCGCGGTACTGGCCGTGGGTGCGCCCCCGATGCGCCGCAGAAGATGAGACGATATTGGCCGGCAAAGGGAAGGCAATGAAACCGATGACACCGACGCTCAGCTGGGACGACAAGATCGCCGTCGTCAGCTTCGGTGAGGATGAAAACCGATTCTCGCTGGAGTTTCTCGACGCGATCAACGGCCATCTCGACGACATCGAGGCCGCCGAGGCGCAGGGCTTGGTCACCACCGGGGGCAACAAGTTCTACACGAACGGACTCGACCTGGACTGGCTGATGGCCCACGGCGACCAGACACAGTTCTACGTCGGACGGGTGCAGGCACTGTTGGCGCGGGTGCTGACTCTGCCGATGCCGACGGCCGCCGCGATCACGGGCCACGCCTTCGGTGCCGGCGCCATGCTGGCCATGGCTCACGACGCCCGGGTGATGCGCGCCGACCGTGGGTACTTCTGCTTTCCCGAGGTCGATATCCGGATTCCGTTCACCGACGGCATGGCCGCGCTGATCCAGGCGAAGCTCACCCCTCGGGCCGCGGTGGCCTCGATGACGACGGGCCGGCGGTTCGGCGGGCCCGAGGCCGCCGAACTCGGCATTGTCGACGCCACCGCGGGCGAGGGCGCGGTGGTCGGTGCGGCCGCCGATCTGCTGCGTCCGCTCGCCGGCAAGGACCCGGGCACGCTCGGCGCAATCAAACAGACCATGTTCCGCACCGCCACCCGGGCGCTGCTCGACGGGTCGGCGTAGCTCGTCTGCTCGCAAGCGGCACTCGGCGTCTCAGGTGATGTTTCCCGACGGGGATTGAAACTGGTAATTGTCCGCGTGCCCCGTTGCCGGCAACGACATGGCCGCCGCGGTCATCGCGGGCGCGATGAGCGCGAGCATCGTGAGCTTCATTGCTTGTCCTCCATGCCCATTCCTCGGCCACGCCATCGTTGAATTCGCCGCTGCGACACTACTCGTCGAGCGGGTGCGTCAAGGGCACAGCACCGAACACGCGATGCCGGGGGCTCGCAAAATTCGCCGATCAAGCGTAATTAGATCGGCGCCGATCGTCTCGGCCAGCGCGACGTAGGACGCGTCGTAGCTGGAGAGATTGGTGCGTAACTGCCACACCCGGGCCGACAACAGCTCGTACGGCCACAAGTTGATGGCCAGATCAACCAGATCGGCGTGCCCCTGAGCCGCCTGGTCGGCGCTGACCACTCCCGCGAGTTCATGTCGACGGATGATGTTCGCGCATTGATAAGGAAGCAGCGACGGCGCGAAAAGCTCTGCGCCGCTGAGGCGTTCAGTAGCCCACCGCCCGCCGGACCCGCAGTCAAGGAGCAGGGCTACCACCGCCGATGCGTCGCAAACGACCCGAACCGTCATCGCCGATCGGCATCTTTTTCGGCCAGGATGCTGGCGGCATCCAGGCGCGCGCCGGTGGTCTGGACGCGGGCTCGCGCGCGTGCGATGACGTCATCGGCGCAAGGCTTGTCGGCGGCGCTGACCAGCAACCCGCGCAGATACTCCTGTAGGGACTGTCCTGCCCGCGCTGCACGCGCCGCGAGTTCGTCCCGAACGTGAGCCGGGACATCGCGCACCGTAATGGCCACCATGCCTGCATTTTAGCAGCAGCCATGCGACTATAGCGTCACTGATCAACGCCCGGCAGGGCACAGCGGCACGAGACGTGACCTGAATGTCGGAGGGGCTGAGTAGCTTGCCCGTGCTCGCTATCGGGCTGCCGTCGCCGCCCGCGCCGACCAACAGCACAACTGGGTGCTGCACGGCGACGACCGCGGCATCTACGGTGCCGAAGGCGCCGACCTCATGCGCTACATCAGGTGAGCGGTCGGGTCTCGGCGATGTCGTATTCGGCGACGAATGCCGACAATATGGCCCCCGCCTGTTCATCGCTGGGCCCACCGCCGCGGAACGCCTCGACTGCAGACCGTGAATCCCAACGCTCGAAAATGTTGATCCGTGCGGGATCAATGATGTCGGCGCTGAGCGCGAAATCGCGGCAGCCCTGGGTCCCGCGCGCCAGCTCGACCACCGAAACGCAGCTCGCCAAGTACCGCTCGCGGTTGTCCGGTTCGACCATGAGATGGCCCGCGACAATCACCACTACAAGGCTCCCTCCAACGGCATCCGGCGCTTGAGGGTATGACCGTCGACCATGCCCGATTTCATCGCGCCCGGGCTGCGCCCGCTTGCGGGGGCGGACCCCAGCTCGCCAGTGGTTGTTACCATCGCGCGATGGGTGATGTTGCGCGCCGCGATCTGCTGAAGCTTGCCGGTCTGACGCCGGCGGTGCTCGGCATGAGCGCGGCGGTACCCGCCCCACGCGCCACGGCCGCCGGTATCGCCGGAATGGCGGTGTTCCTCGACCCGGGCCACAACGCCGTCAACGACGCGTCGACCAGCCAGCAGGTGCCCAACGGTCGCGACGGCACAAAACAATGCAACACGTCGGGCACCGCCGCCGACGACGGCTATCCGGAGCATGCGTTTACCTGGGCCGTCGTCGGGCTCATCCAGGGTTCGCTCAACCAAATGAGCGTCCGCACGCAACTGTCGCGCGACAACGACAGCTCCGCCGGACCCTGCGTCAACCAACGCGCCGCGCTGGCCAACGCGATGCACCCGGACGCGATCGTCAGCATCCACGCCGACGGCGGCCCGCCGTCGGGCCGGGGATTCCATGTCAACTACTCCAGCCCGCCCCTCAACGACGTCCAAGCGACCTCCGCCATCCAGCTGGCGCACGCGATGCGCGATGCGCTGGTCGCGGCCGGCTACACCCCATCGACCTACATCGGGTCCGACGGACTCTATGGCCGGGCCGACCTCGCCGGACTGAACTTCGCCGAATACCCGGCGGTCCTGGTCGAACTCGGCAACATGAAGAACGCGGACGAGGCGGCCCAGATGGAAAGCGCGGACGGGCGGGCGAAATATGCGGCGGCGGTCACCCAGGGAATCACGGCGTATCTGACCGCCAGGGCCTGACGCTCACTGGGATGCCCGGTGGGCGACGCCGCGCCGTTGACCGAAGCCGACGGGCCAGACATGCCGCACCCACACGCAACATGTGGCGGTTGACCCGCACGCATCTCGTCAGGCGACGGCGATCATCGCGACGGTGGTGCTGATGGGCGCGATGTGACGCTGGCCGCCATCTGATGAGCCAGGTCGACCCGAGCCAGAGCTGGGGGATAGGCCGCACCGGCTTCCCCGGCACCGAGTTCAAAGGGGGTTGGGGCCTGTCGCCGTCCGGCAAATACCTTGTTCGTCAGATCGCCGTACTGACCATCCCGGCGGGGAATCGCGCTGGCAATCGCGGCGGAACCCGCCTCGGGCTCATTCGATGACGGCACCCACGACCTCGACGAGGTCGCCAAGTGGCTGACCCAGGGTCGTAGCGCGCAAGCCGCGCTTCTTTAGAGCGCGGTTAGCGCATCAAGTTCGTGTTTGAAGCGACCGCTGCCACGTGGGATCGCGGCGTAGCCGACGGGGGGGGCGTAGCCCATGGCTACGCATCCGTGCCCGCACACACGTTCCGGTGTATTCGCGCCGCACCGCATAGCTGGAGCGGCCTTTTAGGCGGCGCACCAGCGTGGAGACCGCCAGGGTAGGAGGATAGGCGACCAGCAAATGTATGTGGTCGGGCTCGCCGTTGAACTCGGCCAGCTCGGCACCCAGTTCCGAACACACTGCGCGCATGGTGTTCTCGCAGAAGTCCAGCATGTCTGCATTCAGGACACGGCGGCGATATTTGGTCACAAACACCAGGTGCGCCCACAGTGCTGTCACGCTGTGTCCGCCGCGCCGGTAGCTGCTCCAATCTGCGGAAACGGTGCTGTCAGTGGTCGCTCCTAGAATCTCAGCATGCACACGACCGGTGTCTACCCGCTGGCGCCGACAACTGCCGGCGAGCGAGCGGTGGCGGCACCTGGGCAGCCCAAGCCGCGTGCCCGTAAGCGGCCTAAAGACGCGGCTGCGCATGTTCGGTCGTGGCCGCTGCGTCCCACACCGGCCCAACAACACACCATTGAGGTCCGTTTCGCCACTGGGCGGCGGGTGTACAACGCGGTGCTGGCCGAGATGGCCAAACGCAGCCGCGCGACCAAAGCCGACCCGGCCTGGGCCGCTGTTGCCGAGATGGCGACAACAACCAAACAGCAACGAGTGCAACGCAATAATGCGTTTAACGCAGTGTGCGCCGGGCACGGTTTCACGGTTGATGCGGCGCAGTCGTTTGCGTCGTCGCTGCGCCAGGCTTGGGTAGGTGAACATTTGCCTGCCCAGGAAACTCAGAACATGGGTAAACAGGCTTTCGGTGCGGTAGCGGATTGGCATTGGGGGCGCAAAGGCCGTCCCCGGTTCAAGCCAGCCCGCCGCGGCCTGCATTCGCTGTCGGCGAAAGACGGCAATGGTGCGCTGCGACCTAAAACCGATGCCGCGGGTCGACTGCTGGGGTTGCAGTGGGGCAATGGTTTGGTCATCGGTATCGCGCCGCCGGCAACTGGTGGTCGGCGCGGCAAAGAGCAGCACGCTGAGCTGGCTGAGATCGAAGCGCTCACCGCGGCAGGCACGGTTTTGTATACGCGGATTGTGCGCACCATCATCGCTGGACAGCCCACCTACCGTATGCAACTGGTCGTGGACGGCACACCACCGGCGCGGCACCCGCTCGGTGATGGTCGTGTCTCGTTCGATCTGGGTCCTAGCCAGATCGCCGTAGCAGTTCAGCGAAACGACGGCACATGGGCAGGGTGGGTGTGGCCGCTGGCCGAGCAGATTCGACTCAACACCACAAGGCTGCGCCGCGTGCAGCGACGTCTGGATCGCCAACACCGTTGCGGGTCGCCGCAGTGTTTCAACCCCGACGGTACCCACAAGAAGCGGCGCTGCCAGTGGCTACGCTCGGACACCGCGGCGCGGACGGCCGCAGCAGTGGGCGAGCAGCATCGGCGTCTGGCTGAACACCGCAAAACGCTGCACGGGCAGTTAGCGAACCAGCTTTTCGCGCACGGCACCCAGGTTGCCTGCGAGAAGTTGAATTATGTGGGGTGGCAGAAGAACTTTCCGCGCAGTGTGCGCGACAGGGCACCAGGGCTACTGGTAGAGGTGGTGCGGCGCAAGGCTGAAAGTGCTGGCGGCGCAAAACTCGACGAGTACAGCCCCTACACGACTGCTCTGTCGCAAACGTGTCTGTGCGGCAAGAAAGAAAAGAAACCGCTTTCTCAACGTGTGCATCGTTGCGAGTGCGGCATCACAGAGGACCGCGACCTGTTTTCGGCCTACCTGGGCCTTCATGTCCAGGTAGGCCAGGACGGTTCGGATCGGCTGGGTTTGCAGGCAGCCAATCATGGCTGGCTGCATCGCCAGGATGTCGGCGTGCGCCGAAATCCAGCCGCACAAAAATCTAAGCGGCGAGGCCGCAGGCATCCGCCTTCGCGGAGGTCAGTGGCGCGTATCAAAGCCCGTAGGGCTTTGAAGCGACAGAGCCGCTCGGCGCGAACCTTCCCTGCTGGTGAGCCCACGGCGCTACCCGCCCAACAGGCGGCATAGCGAGACAGCCCACCACCACAAGGAATCCGCGCATTTTCAATGCGCG
>CAWFDM010000004.1:0-221396 GCA_963814505.1 uncultured Actinomycetota bacterium | reverse complement strand
GGGAAGGCGAATGCTCGAAGCCGAAGCGAAACGCAGAGGAATTGTTGCTCAATCTGCGGTGGAGTTGCTCGGACGATCCGTATTCGCCAGTTTTGATGACGGCAACGGCGGTCGAGATCGGACGGAAAATTCCTCGCGCGGAAATCCGTATGCACGCACCTCGGAACTATGGAGGCCAACCGCAACTGGAGAGCATCGACTCAACGTTCCGTGAATGGCTCGAGGAGAGGAATGTCGACCTCGATCGGCTCGAGCAGCTGGCACCAGCCGACAGGGCCGCGACCCTTCGCAAGGTGAGAAACCTGGTTGTGGTGCGCGAAGACTACAGAAACGCTGATGCGAACCGGCGCAGCAGAAAGTCGTACGGGCTCTATACAGGCGCGGATACAATCTTAACGATTTGTGACGGGAATCCGCGGCTGCTAACCGACTTCTGGGCCAGATGCTTGCCCGACCGGAGCTGATCAGGGGGCGGGTACCCCGTACAGTGCAGAGCCAGGCGGTGGCTAGCGTTATTGGCCGGTTTTTCTCGCTGATTTATTCAGCCGAGGCCGTAACCCTCAAGAGTGGCGTTGCTACATTGTCCGATCTTGTACATAACATCGGCCAGGCGTTTGCAGACCGTGTCGTTGAAGATAAGTTCAATGATAACGTACCGCTCCGATTTACTGTGGACCGTGGCGTTTCCACGCCACGATTGAGCTGCTGCGCCTAGGCATTAACATGGGCGTGTTTGTGCATATACCCAGGCGCGCGGATGAACGGTCCCCTTGACTTGTTGGCGAACATTTTCGCCTTAATTATGTCTTGGCGTCGTATTTTGGACTACCAGTGAGGTTAGGGCCGACAACAAACCTTTCGACGCTGCTACGCTACCGTGCGCGAAATGGTAGGACCTCCAAGGACGCTAATCCGAAAATTGAGCCAGACGAGGGCGGCCAGTATGTGCTATTCTTGGAGCCGCGTAGGGCGGGAAGGAGTGAGGATTAGCAATCCCATGGACAACGAACGGTTTCTTGTTGCACCTTTTAGTGGTACGCATGTTCAGCGATATGACGTGTTTATTGGCGCCATTGGATACGAGTCCCGAGCGACGCATGCGCTAGAGAAGCTTCTGTCGGACGTTGATCTCGTTGTTGCAGCTCCATTCGAAAAGAACCGAATTCACTGTTATGAGCGGAACGCGGAAGTCTTCAGAAAACTGGGTCAGGTGATTCCGGGCGACTACCGTTATCGCAAAGAACTGCGCATGTACATAGAAGACGCTATAGAAACGAAGCGGGCCAAGAAGCTTTTGTTGGCGGAACCCTTTCGTGTCTGCGTAGACGTGTCTTCGATGACGCGCGCACGAACGGCTGAAACGATGCTAGCAATATACTTGGATATCGATGCATCAGTTGTCGTGGATTGGGTATACTCGCCAGCCAAATACGACCGTCAACTCCTCGACACGGGGCCCGTCCAATTCAACGATGCGATTCCAGGCTTTGAAGGCTGGGGTGACCCATCGGAGCCACTGCATGCCGTGATTGGGCTGGGGTTGGAAGGCAGCCTGGTGCTGGGCGTTATTGATGATCTAGAAGTGACCGATACGACGGTATTCGAGCCGATGGGGTTTCATATCGATTACGACAACAAGATCACGAGGAGAAATGCTAACTTCGTTAGCGGCGTTTCTGATGACTGCCGGTTCAGGTATAACGTGACCCAGCCGTACACTTCATTTCTAAAGCTTGCGGCAGTGGTTAATCGCTTAACTTCTAATGGGCGGGTGGTGCTCCTGCCTTTGGGACCGAAGATCTTCGCGGTGATGTGCCTCTTATTAGGTGTTATCGACCGCAGTCAAGTTACAGTCTGGCGTCTTAGCGCCGATGCCGGTGGAGGGCCCATCGACAGGATCGCTACTGGCCACATACTTGGCATCACGGCGGAACGCCGAGCGAAGCCAGAATGAAACATGATCGGAGCGCAGCGCTCAAGTGAGTTGCCGCTCCTCTTTATGGAGTACAAACATAAATGCTCTCGATCGCGGGCTTCTTTGAATGGCCTCGTCGTCCCCCAAAAGTAGAGTGATCGGCTGGCGAGTTATAGACGCTCACCTTGTCGAAGTACTGATTAGCGATATCTCCTACCGATGAGCCCGCACTATATAGTAGTCCGCTTCCGGGATACGACAGCACCAAAGGTACTTCCCGCTGTGCGGTCAGAAGAAAGAGCTCCGTAAATGCTTGACTGACCGCTGTCTTCTTCGAAAAATCGCTTACGAAACGGTCTCCTCTGTATCGACCTACACCTGTGGAGTCAGGATAGTCATAGAGATATAGTGTTTCGTACAAGTGGTAGTACCTCGAGTAGTGATCTTTCGTATAAGGCGGATCCGCATACACTACGCTGAACTGGTAATTGCTCTTCAGCACGAGACGGGCGTCCATGTTAGTTACACGATTAAGCCTTCGCCAGGCGGTCGACCCGACCTGCCTGAATGAATACATTCGACGGGCAAACAATGCCCAAATATCAGCACGCCATGCCCGGCGGATGCGTTGCGCGGAGCTATCACTGTGCGCGTGAATATAGTTGGCGGTATGTCCAGGGGCATTAAGTGCGTCATTGACCGCCCCGAGCCAATTCGATATGACAATGTCGTTTTGGTGGTCAGTGACGGAAATAGCGTAGCGCAATGCGTCAACTTGGATCGCTTGGCGAAGACTTAAGTAGCTTCCCGCGAAATAAAGGTTGGTTAGCTGATACCTGTCCGGTCCCGTGCTGCTGGACGCACTACGTGCCGCGAATCGGACGGACTCGTGTGATCCGACATGTGGAACGTCCGCCATGTAGTCGGCCAACGGTTGCCATGCCGTTCTTGCTAATACTGCAGCTTCGCGTCTCAACAGCTGTCGATATTGATGGGCCAATTGATTTAGATGGGCGGAATACGCAGGATAAATCAAGCCTAGGCTCTGTTCTGCGCTAAACATAGGTTGCATGGTGAACCGCGCGCGCGCGATGCAATTCGTGAATTGGAGGAGATCGTTTGCGATGATCGGCGTTGTGCCTTCGAGCGACTCAGAGACCGCGCCGATACCTGAAAAGAGATCGACTGTACGTCCTGTTGTCCGTAGTTCAGCGATGATCTGTTGGATATGTGAGGCGAGGTGACGCTTTGTGCCCATGTAGCGGATTGGCAAGGGCTTCCTCCTCTTGCATAGGCCGCCCGTCCGACAACGTATACACTGTGTGGGCCTACCATGCTAAGCCTTCTTGCTACAGACTCGGGCCTTTCATACGTAAGCTAGCTGTGCGGGTCAGGGTCATGCGTGGCGCAGCTGACCACTGACGTTGCATTACCTGTTCGAACTAGCCGCCGATTACTTTCTCTCGCAATTCCGGCGGTGGTCTTGGCGCTGGCATGGGCCACCGGCCAGAGAAGGTCAAAACTTGGCGTTGGGGCGAGCAGCACAGCGCGCAGCCTGGTGAGTCACGGTACCGCGGCAGAACCGTCGATGAGCTGCTCGAGGTCATCGTGCTGGGGTTGGGCGTCGAACGCCCGCCCCCAATACTCGTGCCGCTCGTCGACGACCAAATTCGAGTGCCGTCGGGACTGAGCTCCGCCGTCGCGGTTGAAGGTGCAATGGGACGCAGCGGAGGAGTTCCGCGAACGCCTGCGATCTGGGAGCGCGTGATTTCGTTCGGATTCGATGTAAATAACAACTCAGAGGTGACGTTGTAGACACGCCCGACAACCGCCGAGATCACCAACTAAACCGGCCATGTCTTGTCAGCTGCTCGTTCTGACTTGGCCGATCTGCTCAAGGGTGACGACGCCCAACGCACCGGGGCCTACCTCTTGCTGGGTGACGATAAGTAGCTGTGGGGAACCACCCGCTGCTAGATCGGCAGGGCCGACATCGTGGCGGACCGGTTGCGCCATCACAATCTTTCGCCTGAGCAATCCAAGGGTGGGCTTCGACGCACAGTCCCAGCGTTTCGATGGGGCCCCGGTCGACCCGTCGACGAGAAACAATTTGATCTGCTTGCCGCTCATAACGATGCTGTCGCGGCGTTCACCGACCGCAAACCTGCCCCCAGATAATCTGCCGATCGGCTACGCACACGGGCGATGCGGCGCCGGTCACCGTGATAGCAGTAAAGAAAATCCTCACGTGCCGGCAGACGGTGCGATGCAAGACGATGCGGCACGGGGGGTGTCCCGGTATCAGCTGATCCCCGGTCGGCCGACCGCCTTCCGGGCCGTCTTCTCCTCCCCCGCTAGCAGTTGTGTCCAATGTGTCCAACATGCTAGAGTTGGACGCTATGGACGAACATGGTGAGCGTGCGCAGCTTCTACTCACACCCGGGCAAGCCGCCGACCGTCTCGGCGTCCCAGTCACCGACGTCCGCCGCTGGATGCGCACTGAGCAATGCCCCGTCGTGCGCGACGGACGCAAGACCCGCATCCCCCGCGCGTGGGTCGATGAACAACAGAGCTGTGTCCATAGTGTCCAACACCCGGTTGGGTTGGACGCTATGGACGACCAGGGCGCAACCACGCTTCGGCCCCGTGTCACGACCAAGCGTGTCGGCGGCGGACAAGTCGTCGTCAACCAGCCCCGCGAACCCGAACCCCGACCCGAGTTGGACACCATGGACCCGCTGGCGTACGCCGCCCAACTCCGCGCCCAAGCCTCCCAACTCATCCAACAAGCCGCCGCCATCGAACACACCGCCAACGCCAGCAGCACCGGCGCGGACGGCCGCACCCGGCCCATGTGGGACCGCTTCAACAACACCCAGACCGAACAACAGGCCCGCGAACTACGTCAGGCCGGGCAATCCGTCCGCGACATCGCCGACACCCTCGGCTGCTCACGAGGCACCGCGCACCGCATCATCCGCAAACTAGGCCTCTAACCTCACCACTCTTGGGCGGGGGTGTCCCGGTACCGGTTCCCGTATCGGGCACTGTTTTGCCAGGCGGTCCATCTCGGTCGGGGCTCGACGCGCTCCCCATGCGGCGTCAATCCCAACTTGTTGATTGTGGCCAGGAGGGCGTGGTCTGCAGTCCATGCTCTTCTAGGCGGTGATCGGGTGCGGCTCGCTCAATCCCTGCCGCCTGCTGGCTGACTACTTACTGGCTTGCCGGCCCGGTCACCGCCGCCCCCGGGGGGAGTGGCTAAAGGGAGGCCTGCGTTGCCGAAAGTTGGTGTCCCTCCTCGCTTTCAAACTGCAGATCGAGCAAGGAGAGGTTGGTGCCGGTTTCGGTCACGAGAAATCCGATGATCGGGTCGTGATTGCGATTGATCCGCACAAGGCGTCGTGGACCGCGGCCGCGGTGGATGGTTCACTGCAGCCATTGGCCAGCGTGCGTGTGCCGGTCAACCGCGACGGCTATCGGGCGCTGCGCCGGTTCGTGCACCGCTGGCCGCAGGCCCGCTGGGCAATTGAAGGAGCCGCCGGTCTGGGGGCACCGCTGACTACGCTGCTGGGTACCGATGGCATCGAGGTCATCGACGTCCCGGCGAAGCTGGCCGCTCGGGTGCGAGTGCTGTCGAGCGGGCACGGCCGCAAAAACGACGACGCCGACGCGCTGTCGGTCGGTATCGCTGCGCTCACCTCACACGCGCTGGGCACTGCCGAGATCGATGCTGCTACTACGGCTTTGCGCGCCATCGTCGAGCACCGCGATGACCGAGTGAAGACCCGCACCCAGACCATCAACCGACTCCATGTCGTACTGACCAGGCTGGTTCTGGCTGGTGCCAGGCGCCACCCGAGCGCCGATCATGCCGCCGAACTTTTGCGCGGCGTGCGACCCCGCGACGCCGCCGCCGAGACGCTGCGCGCCCTGGCGATGGATCTGGTCAGCGAGGTGCGCCAGCTCAATCGCCGCATCGCCAAGGCCGCCAATGATATCCAGATGGCCGTCAGCGCATCCGGCACCACCTTGACCGAGTTGCCTGGTCTCGGGGCGCTGAGCGCCGGCAAGATCCTCGGCCGCGTCGGTGATGTCAGTCGCTTCCGCTCGGCCGCCGCGTTCGCCAGTTACACCGGCACCGCCCCCATCGAGGTGTCCTCCGGTGACGTGATCCGCCAGTATCGCGCACCAGAGTTTTTGCAGTTCAGTGGCCATTTCACAGCGCCGATCACCGCGGCGTGACCTAGATAACGACGCCCGCGCCCCGGAGGGAGCCCCTAGGCTCGACGTCCAAGCCACCGCAATGGAACTTAAATCGCAGATCTAGAAAAGCCCATTACCCGGACTTGCCTAGGCCGGAAGCTCGGGCCGCTTCACTCCCAGCCTTATTACCTTCGCCGGGACGTCAACCCGGGTCGACGCTCGACCGTCGATGAGACGCCGCCGGATTCGTCTTTGGGTCAGCCGCGCCGCGCAGCGCGGCCGGGATGGTTTCCCGCGTCGGAGGTTAGCGCCTCAATCGGCGGATGCTTCTCAGGCTAGGCCCTGGCCTCGTCCACTTTCTTGCTGGCCGATCGGATGGCGAACGCGGAGACGATCTCCATCACCCCTACGACGAAGAGGCATAGCCCGACAACGATACTGAACGCGAGCAACGACTGGAACAACGCGACCACGACAATAATGCCGGCGATCAGATTGATGACACCAAGACATATGTGCCAGCCCCGCCCAGGGAGGTGCCGGTCGAGTAATATGGAACCGATCTCGGCCACACCTCGGCAGATCAATCCAGCCCCGACCACCCCCAACAGGTAAACCAATCCGGCGGTGTCCCATAACCTGGGTGTCAAGACGTACACGATGGACGTGACCCCGGCGACGAATGTCACTGCCGCGGTGAAGAGCCCCAAGACCCGGCCGGCGGCGGACACGCGCAAGCTCAACGCTACGTACACCTGGGCGATGCCTGCCGCAATAAGGTAGACGCTCGACAAATTGAAAAAGACATCGATTCTTGTGCCGCCATAGACTCTTTATGCCGGGCCAGCCCAACATCAGGAGACCCACGAATAGGGTCAGCAGTCCTGAACTTAGCGTGCATGTCCAAAGGTGACGCGCCAGCGCGAGAGTTGGCAACTCAACGCTGGTTACGCGGTCCGGGGTAGCCGGAGGCGCGGGGCCCTGGTGGCGATAGGTGTTGTCGGGTGCCCGCTGACCACGGCCCGCGCGTTCTCGGTTGTCGATCTGAGTCGGCCCCAGCTTGAAGCGGCGCTGCAGCGCCGTGGAGGGTGGGTCTCCCCGCTGGGTCCGGGCCGGGTTGTCGATGAGGGTGGCCGCGGGCGTGGGTTTGGTCTGCTCGGCGTGCAGGGTGGGCTCGCTGGGTGGTGCCAGCGGCGTGGTGATGGCGTCGTGGGCGGCGTCGGCTAACTCCACCGTGGTCGCATACCGCTGGTCGGGGTCTTTGGCCATGCCGGTGGCGATCACCTGGTCGACCTGCTTGGGGATGTTGGGCTGGGTAGTTGATGGTTGGGGTGGCGGGGTGTGGAGGTGTGCGGCGACCAGGCTGCCCATGCTGGCACCGGCGAAGGGCGGCTGCCCGGTCAGGCATTCGTACAGCACACAGGCCAATGCGTAGATGTCGGCGCGGGCATCGTCACTCGGGTGATCGCCCAACCGCTCGGGGGCCATGTAGTGGAAGGTGCCAATCGCGTTGCCGGTACTGGTCAGCCGGGTCTCCTCCATAGCACGCGCGATCCCGAAATCGATCAGGTAGGCGAAGTCATCCTTGTCGAGCAGGATGTTGGACGGTTTGACGTCGCGATGCACCAACCCGACCTCGTGGGCGGCATGCAGCGCCTTGGCCACCTGCTCGATGATGCGCACCGCGCGCGCCGGCGGCAGCGGCCCGTCGGCCAGCACGGTCTCCAAGTCGCGGCCCTCGATCAATCGCATATCGACGTACAAGCGGCCATCAATCTCGCCGTAGTTGTGAATCGGAATCACATGCGGGGAGTTCAGCCGCGCCGCCGCGTGGGCTTCGCGGCGAAACCGCCGCTGAAACTCCTCATTGTCGGAGAAATGCGCCGGTAGCACCTTGATGGCGACCACCCGGTCGGTGTCGGAGTCATGCGCGCGCCACACCTCGCCCATACCGCCACGGCCCAACAACTCGATCAGCCGGTAGCGCCCGAACGGCGTGCCATCCACCGGCTCACCATACGCAGCCAGCCTCTTCACTGACAGGTGAACCCGCTACTGGCGGTTACTACTTCCGGTCATCGACTCCACCGCCTTCCCTCGCCGACGGCCTTACCGGATGGAACGACTCAAGCGCGGCCAGCTTCGACCCCAAGTCCGCGGCGCTTGGTCTTTCACAGTGCCTCGGTCGGAGGCCCTGCAGCCTCGCGCGCCCGCCGTGCGGCGCCTCACCCCGCCGGCAGCTTCACCACCCGATTGCTGTCGTGGTCGGTGACATACACGTTGCCCGCGCTGTCCACCGCCATCCCCCATAGAGACAGCGGGCCGGTGAACGGCAACTCGGTCTGGGCGCTCGACCCGGCCGCCAGCTTCAGCACCCGATTGTAGTGGGCGTCGGCGACATAGACGCTGCCCGCGGCATCCACTGCCACACCGAAGAGGGCGCCGCTGAGGCCGGTGAACGGCAGCACGATTTGGGTGCTCGACCCCGCCGCCAGCTTCACCACCCGGCCGTGGCTGTCGGCGACATAGACGTTGCCGGCGGCGTCCACCGCCACCGAATCGGGGTCGTTGAGGCCGGTGAACGGCAGCTCGGTCTGGGCGCTCGTCCCAGCCGCCAACTTCAACACCGTGTGGTGGCCGCGGTCGCCGACATAGACGTTGCCGGCGGCGTCGACCGCCACCCCGTGAGAGACAGCGGGCCGGTGAACGGCAGCTCGGTCTGGGCGCTCGTCCCAGCCGCCAACTTCAACACCTGAAAAAGCTGACTGACGTAGACGTTGCCCGCGGCGTCCACCGCCACACCGCTGGCGCCGCTGAGGCCCGAGAACGGCAGCACGATCTGGGTGCTCGACCCGGCCGCCAGCTCCACCACCCGGTTGTTGCCATGTCGGCGACGTAGACGTTGCCCGCGGCGTCCACCGCCACCCCCCAGGGGCCTTTGAGGCCGGTGAACGGCAGCACGATCTGCGGCCCGTGTCCGGGATCGCGCGGCGATTGGGGCGGCCCACGGTAAGTGCCCTGCTCGATCCCGATCACCACCGCGGCGGCGATCGCCACCGCCATAACCACGGCGGCCGGGATCACGACTCTCGCGCGCCACCACCGGCGGAGGCGCAGCGGCTGGGCCGGCCGTTCACCAGCGGGCTGCAAGCCAGGCGCAGCCGGCCCCCGCAGCGGTCGGCCCACGCTGAACCCAACATGGTGGCCGCAGACGACGCACCCGGCGGCGCGGCATGCTCACCAAGCGCGGGCCGAGTCGGCTGGCTGGCCTCTTGCACGACGTCGGTATCGGGCCGGGTGGACCGCGGGGCTGGCTGGCGAATGGGCGTGGTGATGGCGTCGTGGGCGGCGTCGGCTAACTCCACCGTGGTCGCATACCGCTGGTCGGGGTCTTTGGCCATGCCGGTGGCGATCACCTGGTCGACCTGCTGGGGGATATTGGGCTGGGTAGTTGATGGTTGGGGCGGCGGGGTGTGGAGGTGTGCGGCGACCAGGCTGCCCATGCTGGCACCGGCGAAGGGCGGCTGCCCGGTCAGGCATTCGTACAGCACACAGGCCAATGCGTAGATGTCGGCGCGGGCATCGTCACTCGGGTGATCGCCCAACCGCTCGGGGGCCATGTAGTGGAAGGTGCCAATCGCGTTGCCGGTACTGGTCAGCCGGGTCTCCTCCATAGCACGCGCGATCCCGAAATCGATCAGGTAGGCGAAGTCATCCTTGTCGAGCAAGATGTTGGACGGTTTGACGTCGCGATGCACCAACCCGACCTCGTGGGCGGCATGCAGCGCCTTGGCCACCTGCTCGATGATGCGCACCGCGCGCCCCGGCGGCAGCGGCCCGTCGGCCAGCACGGTCTCCAAGTCGCGGCCCTCGATCAATCGCATATCGACGTACAAGCGGCCATCAATCTCGCCGTAGTTGTGAATCGGAATCACATGCGGGGAGTTCAGCCGCGCCGCCGCGTGGGCTTCGCGGCGAAACCGCCGCTGAAACTCCTCATTGTCGGAGAAATGCGCCGGTAGCACCTTGATGGCGACCACCCGGTCGGTGTCGGAGTCATGCGCGCGCCACACCTCGCCCATACCGCCACGGCCCAACAACTCGATCAGCCGGTAGCGCCCGAACGGCGTGCCATCCACCGGCTCACCATACGCAGCCAGCCTCTTCACTGACAGGTGAACCCGCTACTGGCGGTTACTACTTCCGGTCATCGACTCCACCGCCTTCCCTCGCCGACGGCCTTACCGGATGGAACGACTCAAGCGCGGCCAGCTTCGACCCCAAGTCCGCAGCGCTTGGTCTTTGACGTGGCCTCGGTCGCACTGCCCCTGCAGCCTCGCGCGCCCGCCCGTGCGGCGCATCTGCTAAGGGGACCCCTAAAGGCCGAGGCCGTAGTCGTTGCCGCGGCTGCGGCTACGGCTGCGGGCCCGGTCCCGTGCGGCGATGGCGTCGAGTTGCGCTGCGACGCGGCCCATTTCGGCGAAATGGTCGAGGAGTTGGTCGCGGCGGTGCAGGAGCTCGCGCGCTGTCTGATATTCCGGGCCGGTGTGAGATTGCGCGGCAGCCAGGTGATGGTCGGCGCGTTCGATCGCGGTGCGGGCTCGCTGGTGGGCACGGTCAGGGCTGCCGAGGTGTTGGGCCCAGGGCAGCACGTGGTCGGCCGCGGCGGTCAGGGTGGGGGCCGGCTGACGGTGGTCGGGGGTAGTGACGAGCAGCAGTTTGGTGTTGGTGGCCGCGGCGTGTTCGGCGAGCGAGCGCAGCTGCTCGGACTTGAGATGATCAGCGTCGTCGACGACCACGAGACTGCCCAGCGGCAGCTTCCACCGCCGGGTTTGGAGTCGGTCGACTCCCTGGTCGGCGTGGGCGGTGGTGTCGGCGTAGCGGTTGTTGGCGGCGTAGTCGGCGGCGGCCTGGGTGGCGGGCAGGGCCAGCACGTGATGGTTGTCGCGGTGGGCGGCCTCGGCGAGGGCCAGCAGTGCTGCGTACTTATCAGCCTCGGGGTAGACATGGAGAGACTGCACAGCTTGGAGGCTGCGTGCGATGTCGGTGACAGCATGCGCGGTGGGCCTCGTCGAGGTGACTGAGGCTGTCAGCGGGGACGGGGTAGCCGGTAGCAGCCGCCATTCGGCGGCCGGCGATATCGAGGAAGTCGATTTCGGCGCGCAGCGCGGGCAGGTCGGCGGCCAGGTCATAGCCGCTGCGGGCGTCGGTGTAGGCACGGTGGTCGGCGCGCAGTCGGGCCCGGGTGCGGTCGTGTTGGTCGCGCAGGGAGCGCACTTCGGCGGGCTGCTGGGTACGGTCGGTGGCGGCCGCGGCCTGGATCACGGTTTGGGCGCGGTCGTCGCGGCCGATGATCGCCCGGAGCCGGGCGGCGGCTTCGCGGCTGGTGCCGCGCCTGGCCACATGTACTGGCTGGTCGGCGATCACGGTGTGTTCGTGGTCGCCTTCGCCGGCGGTTTTCTCATAGACGTAGACGTGGTTGTCGTGCGTGCCGCGGGTCATTGCGACGTAGGCCAGGGCGCGGGTGGCGCGGTCACTAAGGACGGCGTGGGCGGTGCCGGCGGTGAGCGCGTCGCCGGCTGTCTGGCCCTGGTTGGCGTGGATCGTGGTGGCGTAGCCGTGGGTGACGTGCTCGCACAGATAGTCTCCGGAAAACGCCGCCCGGGCGTTATCGCCGATGCGGCCAGCGGCGATGCGGTGGTGATCGGTGTCGACTGCGTAGACGCGCCAACGATGCCCGTTGCGGACGGGATCGGCGGCCGTCGTGGTATCGGTGGCATCAAAGACCGGCACGGTGGCGTCGTTTCGGCGGGTGATGATCACATCACCCACGCCGATGCGGTGGCCGCGGGCGGCGGTGACGGTGGGCGCATCGGCGGCCACCGTGGCGTCGTGAACGCGTTTGTTCAGCGCGTCTGAGAGCTCCCAGCGGTCGGTCATCAGCAGCGCGTCTTTGCCGGCGGCGATGTCGGCCTGGTAGTTGGCCAGCGCGTCGTGGGCCATCGTCAGCGCGTCGCCGGTGTGGAGCCGGTCGTGGGTGCGGTACCACGCCACGGCGCGGCGTATCGGCTTGGGTCCACCGCTGCGCAGGGCCAGCGATGCGGTGCGCTCGCCGGGATCACGCATCCGCCACACCTCCGAGAGGCGCTGGGTCCAGGGCAGGTCCTCGACGAGCTGGCCGAACATGCCGCCGCGGGCCTTGACGGGGGCGAGCTGGTGGGCGTCGCCGACGAGCACGGTTTTCGCTCCGGCCGCCGTGGTGGCAGTCAACAATTCCCGTAGTTGCGGGGTGCCGACCATGCCCGCTTCGTCGACCACGACCAGCGTTTGGGCATCGATTATCAGCTGCTGCGCGCGTAGGTCTTTGACCGCTTTGGCGACCGTGTAGCCTTCGTCGCCGGCGCCTTCGCGCGCCGCGACGTCGACGGCTTTGCCGGTGGGCGCCAGCACTACCACCCGCCGGTCACCGGCCCGGTGGGCAGCGGCCCGCAGCGCTTTGAGCGACGTGGTTTTTCCGGCGCCAGCCGGCGCCGACAACGGCTGAATCAACCAGGGCGAGGTCGCGATCGCGGTGATCGCCCGGGCTTGATCAGGTGACAAACCAGCGGTGTCGACGGCCGCCTCGGCGATCACTCCGCGCTCGTCACGCGCCCCCATGAGTCCCAACAGGGCGGCCTCTTCGGCGATGATCGGCGCGGTGGTCAACCGCTCGTGTCCTTCGCGTTCATGGGCCTGTCGGGGCTCGCTGATCCGCAGGCCGATGCGCTCGGCGATGGCCTCGATGAGGATGCGCGGTGTGCCCGGTGCGCCATCGATGGCCACCGGTAGCCGCGCACCGACAGCCTCCACCAGATCGGCGCGCGTGAACGCTGGTTTGTCGATGTCGGCCGCGGCTTGGCGGGCCACCGTAAGCACGTTGACGCCAGCGGATTTCCGCGCTCGCCGGGCCTCGACTTGAGCGGTTTCATCGACGGTGAAGCCGCGTTCGTCGCTTGCCCACAAATGCCGTAACTCGGCCCAGGACAGGTGCTCGGGCTTGGCCGGGCGAGTGGCTTTCTGCGCACCCGCCAACTGCGCCGCCGTGACGCCAACCTCCTCGTCGATGAGCAGATTGTGGTTGGCCCACTCGCGCAGTTGCGTCGAGCGCTGCGACCACGCGCGGATGGTGTCGCCAGCCACGCCAGCGACCTCAGCCATACCGGTATGCGGGTCGATCGGACCCCACTCCAGGCCCACCGATTGGTGCAGCTCCGCGGCGCAACGTGGCCTGGTAGATGATGCCCGCAGCCTTGGCCTCGTGATGCAGCGACTTCGAGTCGTAGGAGACCAGTGCACCGTCGCTGCGCGCCTGCCGATTCGGCAGCAGAACGTGGGTATGTAGGTGCGGATCACCAGCCCGTGAGGTCTCATGCTGATAGGCCGCAGCCACGAAACCGGGCAGCCGCACGAGGTCTTTTTTACCCGTCTGCGGGTTATGCACGCGGGTATAGCCGGCATGGGAATGCAGGTACTCCATCGCCTCCCGCGACGGCGGTGTTATGGGCGTCGACAACCGCTTTGGACAGCACCTGATCCTCGCCGAGAGCGCGCAGCAGCGACACACTTTTCGGCGCGGAAAACGTCAAATCGAAACCGTGCGTGGAGCGCGCAGTGTAGCCGCGGCCACTGGCCCCGTTGGGCGCGATTCCGTCATCGAGCCAGCGCGCCACCACGTCCATGTCGGCCTCGCCGCCGGCACGATCGGCAGCGCTCAAACCGACCAGGGCGGCGGCCTTTTCGGCGTCGCCCGCACACACCCACACCGGCGCGCGGGTCTCCCCCTCGGAGTAGTACTCGGCCAGCCCGCCGCCCGCTCGTTGGCGCCCCGCCGCCGACATCGCCGCGCGCGCAGTGTCGTTGTAGTAGCGCACCGAATGCCGCTTCATCGGCGGCGAAATCGTCAGCACCACCAACCACCTGTCCAGACGCGACCAGCCCCCTCGAGCGAGGGGCGGTGCGGCGGACCGAAGGGTTCGCCACACCTATTCTTGCATCACCTTGTGCCAATGTGCCATAGCCAAACAGGATCATCTTCAGGAGTTTGCCAACGAATTCTGTTGATAGCACTGGCCTTTCGTATGGGCTGGACGACGATGAGTGTAGTGGATGGTCTGGATGGACTGGAAATGCAAGGGGCGGTGCTCAAGTCGTGTTGTCAAAGCGGCTGGTGCATAGGAGCAGCCGGGTGCGGGCCAACCGGTCCAGCCGCGGCGCTGAAAGTTGACTTCGCCAACGACCGCCGTCAGACGTCCCGCGCGAGAAGGTCCTCGGTGAAGGCCGCGACAGCGAGCTGCGCGTCGGCGGCCGCAACGACCGGATCAACATCGGGGTGATCAACAGTGAATTGCTCAACGTATGCAGTGGTCCCCTGCGCGGACGACTGCGCGAAGTTGGCCTGCAGATCGAGCAGCTGGGTGCGGACGGCGCCGGTCGGCCGCCCGAACACTTCCAGTACGCGCTCGGCCGCCGCGTGCGCGTCGCCGTGGTCGTTGTGCAGCAGGACGAACGCGATGTCGTAGTAGTCCTTCGGTTTGTGCCGGCCGTGCGCGGCGGCCAGTTTGGCGAGCAGGAAACCGGCCAGCCCGGTGACGTTGACTTGGGCGGTGCGCCATGTTCCGTGATCCTTCGCGCGCAGCTCTTCAATGACGATGTCCCGCGCGGCGTATCCGGTGCCGCGTAGGTTTGCGGCTCCGAGTCGCTCACAGCCGGCGAAGTGAACTGTAGCGCCTGCCGGGTGATCGTCGAGGTCGGCGAGTAGCTCGAACTTGACGGTCGCGCGCACTCCAGACGGATCGTTGAGGGTCCACCGCCAGACGCGTGTGCCGTCAGGCTCGAACTCAGCGTTTCGCAGCGCCTGCTCCAGACGGGCCGCTTGAACCGAGCCGCCCGCGATTTCGAGATCGACTTGCACGTCAATGTCAGTCGTTCCGGCATGCCGTCGTGGCGAATGTGCGCACAACAGCGCAGGCACGAGACCGCCGAGCACGACGAATTCCGGGCGCCCTCCGTAGTGATGCACAACGCGCACCAGCGCGAGTTCCGCCGCCCGCCGGGCTGCCGCGGTGCGGAGGGGTTCACGCCTCGGTCACGTCTTATCCATCTCCTCGCGCAGGTGCTCGGCCGCGTCTTCTCCGCGCACGCCGGTCGTGCGTAGATCCGCGTAGACCCGCGGCCATAGCATCGTTCGAAACCCGTTGGGGCGTAGCTCTGTCAAGGTGGCGCCGGCTGGCGTCGGGTATGGACGCAACGCCAATCGCCCGCCATCGATCTCTGTGAGTCCAGCCACTGCCGCCGCCCGACGAAGATCGCCCCATGCTCGCGCCGGTATGTAGACCTCCATCGGCGCGATCTCCGTCTGGAAAGGCGCCAGCACGCTTGCCGACAGTGCACTGGTTGCGGCCCAGTTGATGTCTGCCGCTTCCCACGTCCGACCGGCTTCGATCACGCCGGCAATCGGATCTCGCCACAACACACCAACTTTGACCGCCATCGTTGGCCGCAGCCGCTCGGCTGCCGCGGCGTATGCATCCAACAGCGCATCGCGATCAACAATCCTGCGCGCAGCGCCTGGCCCGCGCGCAGCGCTACTGGCAAGGTGTCCGTTCTGTTCCAGAAACTTCAGCGCATTAGCGGCGCTGCCCATCGAGATCCCTGTTGCCTTGACAACCGAGTTCACGGTCGGAGCGGCCGCGCTCGGCCAGAAGCGCCTCGCATACGGCGAGGGCGGCGGGTCGCCAGCCGAGTCGCGTGTCGAGCGGCGCCGGGGGCGAGCCTTTCGTTTCGATGGCGATGACTGTCCCCGACTTCGGGTCGCGGTAATAAATCTCAGCTGCGCCCGACTCGTCGACCCAGCCGACGCCGGCGTCACGGGCCGCCTTCCTAGCACCCGGAGACATCGAGGGTGCAACCAGTATGTCGGGCCGCGGTTCATCATGCAGGGCCTCGGCAGACTTGTCGCGGCCAGCCAGTAGGCAACCACCGAACAAGAAACTCGGCAGCGTCATCCAGCGTCACGATGGCGTCGCGGTGCGGCCCACTCAGTGGCCGCGCGCGCAGCACGCCGGGATAGACGGCGTCGATCGCACTCACTGCGCGTTCGGTGGAGCTCACGGCTCGATTGTACTTCATCACCTATTCACTTACTTACACTATTCTATTGAAGTACACACGCTGCACTCGACATTGGCGGTGATGGACAGCGCCGCCGCGGACATGTCGTCGCCATCGACTGAATACCTCGCATGCAGATCGAAATCGGATCGGTCGGACCAATGCGTAAGCCCAACCTGTAGTTCATGATCCAAGTAGTGGTGTTTCGTCAAACCCCGCATGCGGGAGAAGGATCGGATCATGGAAAACAACGGCGGGAACCGGAGGGAGATGCTCACCGCAAGTCAAGTGCGTGAGCTGACCGGAGTACCGGTTTCGACATTGCACGACTGGGCCGCGAAGCGAGAGCACGGGATTCATGCCCCGGGGCCGCATCACGTCCGGCTGAGCGGTCGCCATCGGCGATGGACTCGCGGCGATGTCGACGACTGGCTGGACTCAGCGCGCGTCTGATTGTCGGTCGTCCGCGTTAGTGTGACGACCAACCGGCAGGGTCAAATTCTCCACGCCTGCAACAAAGCTCGGGTGAACCATGGCTATCAAGCGAAGAGACACCAGCGACGGTCCGCGCTACGACGTCCAATGGCGGCTGCCCGATCGCTCCAAGCGCAAGAAGACATTCGCGACGGAGCGAGAGGCCCGGCGGTTCGCCGCCATGCTCGTCACGAGCGGTGCCGCCGGAGAAGTGGTGGACCCGCGGGGAGGCAGAATCGAACTTCGCGCGATCTATCACTCCTGGCTTGCTTCCCGGCCCGATCTGAGCGCCAAGGTGCGTCGCGGGTATGAAGATAATTGGCGACTGCGGGTGGAGCCGCGCTTCGCGGACTGGCCGATCGGAAAGATCGATCACGAGTCAATTCAACTGTGGGTCAACGGTATGTCCGCGGATGGACTCAGTCCGCGGACGGTTCGTTGGACGCACTCGGTGCTCAAGATGACGCTGGACCACGCGGTCGACGAGGGCCATCTGCTCGGGAAGAATCCCGCCGCGCGAACAAAGTTTCCGCCGATGCGCGATACCACCCATGTCTACCTGACGGCCGGCGAGGTGGCGGCCCTGGCCCGCGAGTGCGGGGACCAGGGCGACGTCGTGTCGATTCTGGCCTACACCGGTCTGCGGTTCGGCGAACTTACCGGACTCAACGTCGAAGACGTCGACCTCAACGCGCGCCGCATCCGGGTACGCCGCTCGATTACTCAGGTAGGCGGCAAGCTCGTCGAAGGTAACCCGAAGTCCAAGGCCGGGCGGCGCTCCGTCCCGATCCCACAACGGTTGGTCCCGATACTCAAGGGACGCATCCACGGCCGAGCACCCGGAGCGCCGGCGATCGCATCCCCGAAGGGATCGCGGCTGGGGCTCGAGAACTGGAAGCGTTCGGTGCGCTGGCCGACGGCGATCACCCGGATCGGGCGCGAGAAGCTGCGGGTGCATGATCTGAGGCATACGTATGCGTCTTTGTCGCGGCGGGCCGGAGCCGACCTTCGCCTGCTGCAGAAGGCGATGGGCCACGCTTCGATCACCGTGACCGCCCATACCTACGCCGACCTCTTCGACGAGGAACTCGACGACATCGCCGCCGCCCTCGACGCGCTGGGCGACCTTCAGCCCGCCGACTGAGCGTTCTTGGCCCGGCCGACACGTGCGGTGCTGCCGGCTGCCCGCAAGTCGACGACCTTCAGCATGTAGCAAATTCGGCCTGCGCCAGAAGTTGGCCCCATTTTGGCCCCATGGAGCGCCACGGACGCAGCGAATTCTCTAAGCAGGAGGAGCGAATTTATGCCCTGAACTGGGCCGATACGTGGTGGCCAGGGACGGGATCGAACCGTCGACCTTCCGCTTTTCAGGCGGACGCTCATACCGACTGAGCTACCTGGCCGGAAGGCAACATGTGCCTCGCCGCATTTGGCGACCCTGACGGGACTCGAACCCGCGACCTCCGCCGTGACAGGGCGGCGCGCTAACCAACTGCGCCACAGGGCCTTGCAGTACTGCTCCGCGTTGCCGCATCGCAGGTACCCCCTACGGGATTCGAACCCGCGTTACCGCCTTGAAAGGGCGGCGTCCTAGGCCGTCTAGACGAAGGGGGCCAGAACCGAATCTCTCCGGGGCACTCGCAACGTTGGTCATTGGGAGCCACGCCAGCTTAGGTCACCGCAAGCCTAATCCTCAAACGAGCCCAGCTTCGATAGCAGTATCCTGAACCTTCGCGCCCCTATAGCTCAGTTGGTAGAGCTACGGACTTTTAATCCGCAGGTCGCAGGTTCGAGCCCTGCTGGGGGCACCGGAAAAGTCCAGTACAGCGCCGATTTCCGCTGCCGATGCCAGCAAAGCCGTTGACAGTCCGCAGACAGTCCGCACACGGCTAAGCGGTGAGGCATTCAAAAACGCAGCCCACGGGGGCAAGGGCGCGTTTAGTCACCCAACCAGCGGCTACATACAAGCCGAGGTGTGCAGGTGGGTCGGGCTGCTGACGGGGATGACTGGCAAGGAGCGGTGATGAGCTTTTCGGTGTTGCCTCCAGAAGTAAATTCCGCGCGGATGTTTGCGGGACCGGGCGCGGACCCGCTGTTGGCTGCGGCGGAGGCGTGGGACGGAATTGGCGCAGAGTTGAATTCTGCGGCCCGCACCTTCAGCTCGGTGACCTCCGACCTGGCGGTCGAGGCATGGCAAGGCCCTGCGTCGGCGCTGATGACGAAGGCAGCAGGCCCCTATGCGGGTTGGCTGAGCGGTGCGGCCGCTCAGGCCGAAGAGTCAGCGAGTCAGGCTCGCGCGGCGGCGGCGGCGTTTGAGGCCGCGCGAGCGGCGGTGGTGGACCCGGGTTTAGTGACGGCCAACCGCGGCCGGCTGGTGTCGCTGGTGCTCTCGAACCTGTTCGGTCAAAACGCCCCGGCGATCGCGGCCGCCGAGGCTGAATACGAGCAGATGTGGGCTCATGACGTCGCCGTAATGAGCGGGTATCACATCAATGCGTCGGCAACGGTTGCGCAGTTGGGGCAGTGGGGGCCAGCGCTGGAAAATCTGCCTGGATTGCCCGGTGAATTCGCCCGAGCTATCGGCAACGACTTTGCCGCCATTGAGGCCGCCACAGAGCAGGAAATTCAGCAGACTCCCACGACACTGGCCAGCGGATTTCCCCCGGTGGTCAACACGCTGATCGGCGATATCTTCGGGTCGCCGGCCGGTCCGCCTGTCCCGGCAACAAAGAATCCGACCTTCACCGGCACACCGTCGCTGGCAACCAGATTAGAAGTCGCCGGGTTGTGGGGGGTAAAAGACGTCCTGGGCTTGTCCGGAATCTATAACCAACTTTCGCAGCCGAATTCCCCACTTTTAGCGCTGTTTGCCAGCAACATCCCGCCATTATCGCTGTTTATCGGCAACAGTCCGCCCAAGTTCTTGCCGTTGCTGCTGGGAGAAACGGTCCAGCACACCACATATGACGGGATGCCCGTCGTACAGATCACGCCGGCTCATCCGTCCGGCGACTACGTGGTTGCCATCCACGGTGGCGCCTTTATTTTTCCGCCCTCGATCTTCCACTGGCTCGATTACACGTGGATGGCCCACCAGACCGGCGCGACCATCGAAGTGCCGATCTACCCGTTGCTGCAGCAAGGAGGCACCGCCGGCGCGGTGGTACCCGAAATTGCGGGCCTCATCTCCTCGGAGATCGGCCAACACGGCGCTGCCAAAGTCAGCGTGATCGGTGACTCCGCCGGCGGCACCCTCGCACTAGCGGCCGTCGAATCCATGGTCGCCAACCATGAGACCGTACCCGCGTCAATGGTTCTGCTGTCTCCATGGCTGGATGTGGGGCTGACCAATCCGAATATTGCGTTCGTCCAGGATCCCCTGCTTCCCGTTCCGCCCGGGCAACAGATCGGCAAGGAGTGGGCCGGCACTCTTCCGGAAAATAACTATGAGGTGAGTCCGCTGTATGGGTCGCTCAAGGGACTCCCGCCGACGTATGTCTATTCGGGCTCGCTGGATTCACTCGCACCGGACGTGGTTGTCCTCGACCAAGAAGCCGCGGCCCACGGGGCCCCGATCAGCTTCGTACTGGCCGACGGCGAAATTCACGACTGGATTCTGCTCACCCTGGACGGTCCCCAATACTGGCCGCAGATCGACAAGGAACTAGGTATTTAGCCGCATTTAACCGTCATTTAACCGCTGCCTGATCAGCCTTTGCGACGCAGCGAGTCTGCCACGCGCGATCACGGCCGGATCGCGCGTGAGCACCAGAAAACGTGTGTTACCTCGGCTGATGCCACACCGCTCGGCATCAGGTAACGCCCAACAAAGTTCCGGCTGATTGCCGAGAGCTAGTTCGGGCGTTGCTTGACGTTCGCGTCATGCGGGCCGCCCGGTCGACGCGTGGGCACGGTGGCCGTTGGGCCGCCGCAGGGCTTGGTTATGCTACCCGAGATGAATGAGGATGAGCTCTACCCCACAGCGCCCGTCGCCCTGGTCACGATGGAAATCCGTCACCCAGCAACGGAATCCCTCACCGAGTCATCCGGCCGGGAGCTCAAACGCCTGCTCACCGAACATCTGCCGATCGAACGGCAGGCTCAAGACGTCAATTGGGGGATGGTGGCCCCCGGCGCGGCCCCGCAACAAATCGCGGAGCGCTTCGTCCGCTTCGTCAACCGCGATAACACGATCGCGGCGTCGATGAAGAGCCAGGCGATCATCGTCGAGACCAGCTCCTACACCAGCTTTGAGGCGTTCTGCGAGATGTTGATGGAGGTCGTGGACGCTCGCTCACAGGTCTCGTCGATCGCCGGGGTAGAACGCATCGGCCTGCGCTATGTGATGGAGATCCGAGTCCCCATCGGCGTGGATGGACGAATCGAGTGGAGCAACTGGATCGAAGAGCCGTTACTCGGGCCGCAACGCATCGCCCCCGACGGCCTCACCCTGACCGAGTGGCAGGGCGCCGCCGTCTACCGCGAGCCGCAACCGGGTAGATCGCTGATCGTCCGCTACGGCCCGGGAGTCGGTCAGGCGCTCGATGCGAATTACCACCTGCGCCGGGCAACGCCGGCCCAACCCGGACCGTATTTTCTCATGGATATCGACAGCTTCTGGACCCCGACCGGCGGCGCCATCCCCGAATTCAACCGGAACGACCTGATGACGACTATCCAGGATCTGTACGGTCCGGCTCGTAGTGTGTTTCAGGACATGCTCACCGGCCGCCTGAAGGAAGAACTGCTGCGCCGATAGGCCCTATCCCGCCAACACAGCGCTGCTATACGTCACATCCGCGAAGGCTTCGGCGACGTCATCTTCGGGATAGGTGAAGCCGTTGCGGCCATGCAGTTCCCTGACCGTGTGGGATGAAACCTGCCAGCCGCGCTGGGTCAGGCAGTCGATGATGTGGCTGCGCTGACCGTGGTAGACGAGATCTTTGAAGTCGATTTCGAACCCGAGCTCACTCATCCGGTCGTGATGTGTGCGCCAGCGCGGGTCGTCGAACACGGCGGTGTCGGGCACGAATTCAAAGGCCAGCCGGCTGCCGGCAGCGCTCAGGGCGGTGATGTTGTCGAACAGCGCGTCCTGGGCCTCGTCCGGCAGGTAGACCAGCAAGCCTTCGGCGCTCCACGCCGCCGGAAGCTGCGGGTCAAATCCCGCTGCCTGCAGCGCCGACGCCCAGTCGTCGCGCAGGTCGATGGCGACGGTGCGCCGCTGCGCGGTCGGCTCGGCGCCGAGATCGCTCAGTGTCGAGGTCTTGAACTCGATCACCTCGGGCATGTCGACCTCATACACCACCGTGCCGGCCGGCCACGGCAGGCGGTAGGCGCGCGCATCCAGACCCGACGCCAGGATCACCGCCTGGCCAACGCCACCATTGGCAGCGTCGAGAAAGAATTGGTCGTAGAACCTGGTGCGACAGGCCATCCCCCGGGCCATTCGATGCGGATCGAACTCCGAATCCCCGCCAACGGGGATCTGCCCATTCACCAGCCGGACATAGACGTCGATTCCCACCGCCCGCACCAACGGCGCGGCATAGGGGTCCTCGATGAACCCCGCGTCGGTGGAAAGCGCCCGCTGGGCGGCGACCATGGTCGCCGTTGCCCCGACGCTGGTCGCCAGGTCCCACCGATCACGATCGGTACGCGCCATCGTGTTCCCTCATCCCGACCCGAGAAATATAGACAATCTAGTTACTACCACAGCCTGGCCCGAAACACCCTAGGACTACTCTCCGGGCGTATGACCGACTTCGCCCAGCGGACCATCGAGCTCGCTCGCCAGAACGTCGCCGAGGGCGGTCGCCCGTTTGCGACGGTGATCGTCAAGGACGGCGAAATCCTGGCCGAGAGCGCCAACAGGGTGGCCCAGACACACGATCCGACCGCTCACGCCGAGATCCTCGCCATCCGGCAGGCCTGCATGAAGCTGGGCACCGAGCATCTGGTCGATGCGACCATCTACGTGCTGGCCCATCCGTGCCCGATGTGCCTGGGCTCGCTGTACTACTGCTCACCCAGGGAAGTCGTCTTCCTGACCACACGCGAAACCTATGAGGAGTACTACCTCGACGACCGCAAGTACTTCGAGGTCTCTACCTTCTACGACGAATACGCCAAGAGCTGGGACCAGCGCCGGCTGCCGATGCGCTACGAACCCCGCCCGGCCGCGGCGGATGTCTACCGGTTCTGGTTCGAACACAACGGTGGTCAGCGCACGTCGACGGCAGTCCCGCCAAGCTGAAGCAACCTGAAACAAATCTGCCGGATTGGCGCTATTATCTGCGTATGCATGCAGGTAATGAACCTGGTCGGTTGCCCGACGATCAGGCCAGTCTGGTGGTCGAGGTGTTCCGAATGCTGGCCGACGCCACCCGCGTGCAGGTGTTGTGGTCACTGACGGATCGTGAGATGTCGGTTAACGAACTCGCCGAGCATGTGGGCAAGCCGGGCCCGTCGGTCTCTCAGCACCTTGCCAAGCTGCGGATGGCACGTCTGGTACGCACCCGGCGGGACGGGACCACGATCTTCTACAGCCTGGAGAACGACCACGTGCGGCAGCTCGTCATCGACGCCGTGTACAACGCCGAGCATGCCGGTCCAGGGGTTCCCCGCCATCACCGCGCCGACGGTGCGCTGAAGGCAGTCGAATCGGCACCGCCGTCCAGGTGAACTAAATCTGCCTGCAAATCAACACATTTCGCAAAGGAAGAAGACAATCATGACCGAGCACACCCACGACGCCCCGCACGCGCACGAACACCACCATGGCGAAGAGGCTCACACCCATGCGCACACCACGCATGAGCACGACCACGTCACCCACGAGCACACCCACGCCCACGACGACGGGACCGAGCACACTCATCAGCACGTGCACCAGGCCGGCCTGGAAGACGTGCACGGCCACAACCACGCGTAACGCCAAAAGCTCACTGCCCGAACCCGAATGGCCCGAACCCGAATGGCCCGAACCCGAATGGCCCGAACCCGACGGGCATCAGACCTGCGGGCAGTAATGCATTGGGTTGTCCCGCTCGTCCAGCGGCGGCAGATTGCGCGCCGGCGTCTGCACCAGCGGTGCGTCGGCACGGATCCGCCCAGTGGCACGATCCCAGCCGGCGCGTGCCCGCGGATGCTTCCGGAACCGCCTTGGCACAAAGGCGAAGACAAGACGAACGATGTCGCCGAGGCGCCGGTGCAGCCATTCGTCGCTGCGCGACCACGAGTAGCCCATCAGCTCGCGGACCGGCGGATCGTAGATACCGACGGTAAGCCAGACGATGAACGGGGCCAACAATTTACGCTGCGCGGCCCACAGCCAATCCGGAACCCATTGGGCGAAAGGCGGTTTGGGCAGCTCGGTCAGATCGAGCACGGCACGTGCCGCGAAGTTGCTCTCAAGCACGTTGCGGCACATGTGGTCCCAGTAGACCTGAAATTCCTCCCAGGATGACGGCACCGGCCGCATGCTCATGCCGTACGTCCCGTACCACTCGATGTGCTCCTCGAACAGCTGTCGCTTCTGCGCCTCGGTCAAACCGCCGCAGAACCGCTCGGCCACATGAATAGTGCCGACAAAGAAGGTGGCGTGCGCCCAGTAGAAGACATCCGGGTTCAACGCGTGGTAACGGCGGCCCTGGGCGTCGATACCCTTGATGGTGATGTGGTAGTCGCGCACCTCGGCGCCGGTGACGGTGGCACTTTCGCCGTCGAAAACGACTCCGGCGATCGGGTACAGCGACCGCATCAGCCGCGGCCAGCGCTCGCGAAAGAATGTCGAGTGATCTTCCACCGCCGCGCCCAGTTGGGGGTGCATGTTCTGCATGGATCCCGCCCACGGACCCTGCAACATGCCACGCCAATCGCCGAAGTATCGCCACGTCAAGGAATCTGGGCCCAGCCGGACCGGCGGCACGTCGTAACCCAGCGGCGACACCGGGCACCCGCCGGCCACGCCGGCGGACGGGTCTTGTTTGGTGCTGGTCAGCGGGCACACTGCCGTCGTATCTTGAGTCACTGGTGAATTTCTCTGTAACTAGCGGTAAATCTGACTACATACGTTGTCACTTTCGAAGTTTAGGGAGCGCAGTGGAGCCAGGTCAACCACGCAGCCGTTGGTCCGGCGTTCCGCTGGAGAACCGCCTGGCGGTACGTCGACACCACCTCATCGCTGCCGGTGTGCAGTTGCTCGGTGAGGCCAGTGGACCGGCGCTGACCGTTCGCGCGGTGTGCCGCACGGCCGAGCTGACCGAACGCTACTTCTACGAAAGCTTCAGAAACCGTGACGAATTCGTGCACGCGGTCTACGACGACGTCTGCACGCGGGCAATGACAGCGCTGATGACAGCGAATTCCGCCCGGGAAGCCGTCGAACGATTTGTCAAGCTGATGGTGGACGACCCGGTGCGCGGCCGCGTACTGCTGCTGGCACCCGCGGTGGAACCGGTGCTGACCCTGTCCGGCGCGGAATGGATGCCCAAATTCATCGAGCTGCTGCAGCGCAAGCTGTCCCGGATCGCCGATCCGATGCTGCAGAAAATGGTCGCGACCAGCCTGATCGGTGCTCTGACGAGTCTGTTCACGGAGTACCTGAACGGACGGCTGGAGGCCACCCGCGAGCAATTCATCGACTATTGCATCGAGATGGTGACGGCCGCCGCCGGCTATGCACCCCCGCTTGAGCCGCTTGAGCCGGGCGAAGCCGAGCAATCGGTGCACTTCGCCCCACATGATTGAGCGCCAGTGGGATCGAACAGGAGTGGGATTGCCCACCCGCGGGCAGACATATCGGAACGCGGTGTGCCACGCGTGGGTCAAACTTGATGCTACTGGGGTACACAGATATATTGACTGCAACCCACAGACACAGACAACTGGAGACGCCATGTCAGCCGAGCTGACCAATCTGCAGCTGCTGCAAGAACTTGAACCGGTAGTCGAGAAGTACATGAACCGGCACGAGAGCATGCACAAGAACTGGAACCCGCACGACTACATCCCGTGGTCGGACGGCAAGAATTACTACGCACTCGGTGGGCAGGATTGGGAGCCCGGGCAGTCTCAGCTGTCCGACGTCGCGCAGGTGGCGATGGTGCAGAACCTGATGACCGAAGACAATCTGCCGTCATATCACCGCGAGATCGCAATGAACTTCGGCCTGGAGGGCCCCTGGGGCCAGTGGGTCAACCGCTGGACCGCCGAAGAGAACCGGCACGGGATCGCGCTGCGCGACTACCTGGTGGTGACCCGCGCGGTCGACCCGGTCGAATTGGAGAAGCTGCGCATGGAGGTGGTGAACCGGGGCTTCAGCCCGGGACAGAACCACCAGATTCGAGCCGATCTGTTTGCCGAGAGCCTGTTCGATTCGGTCATCTACGTGACGTTCCAGGAGCTGGCGACCCGGATTTCGCACCGCAACACCGGTAAGGCCTGCAACGAGACGATCGCCGACCAGCTGCTGGCCAAGATCTCGGCCGACGAAAACCTGCACATGATCTTCTACCGTGATGTCAGCGACGCCGGTTTCGACGCTTCGCCTAACCAGGCGATGAGGTCGCTGCACAAGGTGCTCCGCAACTTCCAGATGCCCGGCTACCAGGTGCCCGAGTTCCGCCGCAAGGCCGTGGCGATCGCCGTGGGCGGCGTGTACGACCCGCGCATCCACCTCGACGAGGTGGTCATGCCGGTGCTGAAGAAATGGCGCATCTTCGAGCGCGAGGACTTCACCGATGACGCCGCCGGTCTGCGTGACGACCTGGGCCTGCTGATCAAAGAGCTCGAGGCGGCCTGCGACAAGTTCGAGATATCCAAGCAGCGCCAACTCGATCGGGAAGAACGCACCGGCAAAAAGACCCCCGCATGGGAGCTCCACCAAACCGCGGGCAAGCTGACGATGAGCGAACGGTAGTGAACCTTGCGCATCGGCGCGATCGAGCTCGCCAGCCCGGTTGTGCTGGCGCCGATGGCCGGCGTGACGAACGTCGCATTCCGGACGCTGTGTCGTGAACTAGAACAGTCCACCGTCGGCACGGTCAGCGGACTCTACGTCTGCGAGATGGTGACCGCGCGGGCGCTCGTCGAGCGCCATCCCGTCACGATGCACATGACGACGTTCTCCGCGAACGAGTCGCCCCGCTCGCTGCAGCTCTACACCGTCGACCCGGCCACCACATACGCGGCTGTCAAGATGGTCGCCGACGAAGACCTGGCCGATCACATCGACATGAATTTCGGCTGCCCGGTACCCAAGGTCACCAGGCGCGGCGGCGGCGCGGCGCTGCCGTTCAAGCGACGGCTTTTCGGCCAGATCGTCGCCGCGGCCGTGCGGGCCGCCGAGGGCACCGAGATCCCGATCACCGTCAAATTCCGCATCGGTATCGACGACGACCACCACACGCACCTGGACGCGGGCCGCATCGCCGAAGCCGAAGGCGCCGCCGCGGTCGCGTTGCACGCCCGCACTGCGGCGCAGCGCTACTCCGGCACCGCCGACTGGGACCAGATCGCCCGGCTCAAGCAGCAGGTGCGGACCATTCCAGTGCTGGGCAACGGGGACATTTACGACGCGAGCGACGCGCTGGCCATGATGGCCAGCACCGGATGCGACGGCGTTGTCATCGGCCGTGGCTGCCTGGGCCGGCCCTGGCTCTTCGCCGAGCTGTCGGCCGCGTTCACCGGCAGCCCGCCGCCCACCCCGCCCACTCTCGGCGAGGTCGCCGACATCATCCGTCGGCACGGCGAGCTGCTGGCCGTGCATTTCGGCGAAGACAAGGGCATGCGCGACATCCGCAAGCACATCGCCTGGTACCTGCATGGCTTTCCCGCCGGATCCGAGCTGCGGCAGGCGTTGGCGCTGGTCAAGGCCCTCAACGAGCTTGACTGCCTGCTCGACCGGTTGGACGGCGCGGTTCCCTTTCCGGCCGCCGCGACGGGCCCCCGGGGCCGGCAGGGTTCACCCGCCCGGGTAGCCTTGCCCGACGGGTGGCTGAACGACCCAGAGGACTGCACAGTGCCGGCCGGGGCCGACGTCATGCACTCGGGTGGCTGAATCGAAACGCTCCCGAAATCGCTTCCCGGTCGATAACTCAGTACGATATGGACTCTTGCTGCACGACACTTGGGCGGCGGGCGGTTTATCCCGCCGCCGGAAGCGCGCTGACGTACACGCACGGACACCACTGACGTCCCGCAGAGAGTTCATCTTGAGCTTTGGAGGCCGGTAGGACATGAGTGACGGCAGGCATGACGCCACTCGTGACCCTCGACGCACCCCAAACATGGAGTCGTGCGCCGCGCCGTGGGAGCGGTTTTCTGAACCCGCTAAGCCGCCGCCCGATCGCGGCTCCCACCGCCGGCAGGCCGAGCCGGCCGTCGAGTCCCCCGTCGAGGTCAACGGCGGCCACTCCAAAAGGAGCGGATCACACGCCGACGGCGGGGTCAGTGTCGCTGACCTGCTCGCCAAAGTCGGCGGCATCGTCCCCGACCGGCCCGGTCGCCATCACGTACCGCATCACGCGGCCCGGGACACCCGGGACACGCGGGACACCCGGCCGTCCGGCGTCTATACCGATGTTCTCGATCATCTCGACGACCTGCAGGACACCCAGGTCATCGACAACCCGGCCTACTCGCTGGAGCTTGTCTCGGAGCTGCCCGACCTGGGGGCGATCGACTACCCGCCGTATGGCGAGGCCGACCACTCTGAAGTCTGTGAAGGCGACCAGACCACCGAGGCGTCCACCTCGTCTCGCCGGGCCCGGCGTGGGCACATCCGCGCGAAATCGGCTGCCGAGGTTCTTGCCGAGCCGCCACCACGCAAATCCGGCCGCAAGCCGATCGTTCTGGCCGGGCGCTCGCTGGCCGCGCTGTTCGCCGTGCTGGCACTGGTCCTGACCGGTGGGGCTTGGCAGTGGAGCACCTCGAAGAACAGCCGCCTCAACACCATCAGCGCGCTCGACCCGGATTCGCGTGACATCGTCGACCCCAATGGGCAGTACGGCGACGAAGACTTCTTGATCGTCGGGATGGACTCTCGCGCCGGGGCCAACGCGAACATGGGTGCCGGCGACACCGACGACGCCGACGGCATCCGGTCGGACACCGTGATGCTGGTCAACATTCCGGCCAACCGCAAACGCGTGGTGGCAGTGTCGTTCCCCCGCGATCTGGCCATCACCCCGCTGCAATGCGAGGCCTGGAACCCCGAGACCGGCAAGTACGGTCCCATCTACGACCCCAAGACCGGAAAGCTCGGTCCCAGGATGGTCTCCACGGAGACCAAATTGAACTCGGCGTTCTCCTTCGGCGGCCCGAAATGCCTGGTGAAGGAAATCCAGAAGTTGTCCGGGTTAAGCATCAACCGTTTCATCGCCATCGACTTCGTCGGTTTCGCGCGGATGGTCGAGGCGCTCGGCGGCGTCGAGGTGTGCAGCAAAACAGCGCTGCAGGACTACGAACTGGGCACCGTCCTGGAACACGCGGGACGCCAGGTCATCGACGGGCCGACCGCGTTGAACTATGTGCGGGCCCGCCAGGTCACCACCGAGGTCAACGGTGACTACGGCCGCATCAAACGCCAGCAGTTGTTCTTGTCGTCGCTGCTGCGTTCGCTGATCTCCGAAGACACATTGTTCAACCTCAACAAGCTCAACAACGTCGTCAACATCTTCATCGGCAACAGCTACGTGGACAACGTCAAGACCAAAGACCTGGTCCAGCTGGGTCAGTCGTTGCAGGGTATGGCGGCCGGGCACATCACGTTCGTGACGGTGCCGACCGGCGTGACCGACCAGAACGGCGACGAGCCCCCGCGCACCGCGGACATGAAGGCGCTTTTCTCGGCCATCATCAACGACGATCCGCTGCCCCTGGAAAATAACCACAACGCGCAACGCTTGGGGACCACCCCAACCTCGGGGCCGACGTCCGCGCCGACCAGCACGAAGCCGGCGCCGGAGAGTCCGGCCCCGGCTTCTCAGCGTGAGCAGGTGACGACGACCTCCCCGCAAGACGTCACCGTGCAGGTCTACAACTCGACTCCGCAGAGCGGTCTGGCCGCCACCGCCACCAGCCAGCTCAAGAAAAACGGCTTCAACGTCATGTCGCCGACCGACTACACGAGCTCGCTGAAGACCACTACCGTGTTCTTTTCGCCCGGCAATGAGCCGGCCGCCGCCACCGTGGCCGCGTCGTTCCCCAACTCAAAGCTCGAGCGGGCCACCGGCGTTGGCCAAGTGGTTCAGGTAGTCCTGGGCCCCGACTTCAGCTCGGTGACCTCTCCCCCGCCCAGCGGCTCGTCGGTCAGCGTGCAGATCGACCGCAACACCAGCAGCCCGCCAACGAGGCTGCCGGAAGACCTGACCGTCACCAACGCGGCCGACACCACCTGCGAATAGCCATTTTCCGGCGTCGCTCAGCCACCCCTTCGGTTCGAGAACGTAGGCTTGAACACATGCGGACCGCCTACCATGAGCGACTCTCCGAATTATCCGAGCAGCTCGGCGAGATGTGCGGGTTGGCAGGGATCGCCATGGAACGGGCGACCCAAGCCCTGCTGCAGGCCGATTTGGTGCTGGCAGAACAGGTGATCTCCGACCACGAAAAGATTGCGACGCGCAGCGCCCGCGCCGAGGAGAACGCGTTCGTGCTGCTGGCATTACAGGCGCCGGTCGCGGGTGACCTCAGAGCCATAGTGAGCTCCATCCAGATGGTGGCCGACATCGACCGGATGGGCGCGCTGGCCCTGCACGTCGCCAAGATCGCCCGCCGCCGCCATCCCCAGCACGTGCTGCCCGAAGAGGTCAATGGGTATTTCTCCGAAATGGGCAGAGTCGCAGTCGAATTAGGTAACAGCGCGCAAGAGGTCGTGTTGTCCCGCGACCCGGAGAAGGCCGCCCGGATCCGCGAAGAAGACGACGCGATGGACGATCTGCACCGACACTTGTTCACGGTGTTGATGGACCGCGAATGGAGGCACGGCGTGGCGGCCGCCGTCGACGTGACATTGCTGGGCCGGTTCTACGAACGCTTCGCCGACCACGCCGTCGAAGTCGCACGGCGAGTCATCTTCCAGGCGACCGGCCGATTCCCCGAGGACGACGCGGCGGGCGCTTCGGGTTAGCCGATTGCCCGACTCGCACCCGCAAGCGGGTGGTACCCCCGCCTCACCCGGCTTCGCGGGCTGCATCGTCGTCGGGCTAACCGAAGCGTCCGGAGATGTAGTCCTCGGTAGCTTTCTGCGTCGGGTTGGAAAAGATCTTCTCGGTGTCGTCGATCTCCACCAGCCGACCGGGCATTCGGACGGCTTCCAGGTTGAAGAACGCGGTCTGATCGCTCACCCGCGCGGCTTGCTGCATGTTGTGGGTGACGATGACGATGGTGTAATCCTGTTTCAACTCGCTGATCAGTTCTTCGATGGCCAGTGTCGAAATGGGGTCCAGCGAGGAGCACGGCTCGTCCATCAGCAACACATCGGGTTGCACGGCAATAGCCCGCGCGATGCACAACCGCTGCTGCTGCCCCAAGGACAGTCCGCCTCCGGGCTTGTCTAATCGATGCTGGACCTCATCCCATAGGTTCGCGCCGCGCAGTGAGTATTCGGCGGTGTCATCGAGCACCCTGCGATTGCGCACACCCTGCAGCTTCAGGCCGGCCACCACGTTGTCACGAATCGACATGGTGGGGAACGGGTTCGGCCGCTGGAACACCATTCCGATGGCGCGGCGGACACCGACCGGATCGATACCGGGGGCGTAGATGTCTTGATCGTCAAGCAGCACGGTGCCCTCGACGCGGGCGCCGGGGATTACCTCATGCATCCGGTTCAGCGTGCGCAGCACGGTCGTCTTGCCGCAGCCCGACGGACCGATGAACGCAGTCACGCTGCGCGGCAGAATCGACAGCGACACATCCGAGACCGCGTGAAACGACCCGTAGTAGATGTTGACGCCGCTCAGGTCTAACCGCTTAGCCACGTAATGCTCCCCTACGACTTACCGGGAGCGAAGATTCTCGCGACCGCCCTGGCTCCGATATTGAGCGCGGCGATCAACAGGATCAGGGTCAGTGCAGCACCCCACAGCCGATCGGTGGGAACCGGACTTACGCCGGCGCCCGTCGATGTCTGGTCATACATCATGCCGGGCAGCGACCCCATGAACCCCTTGAAAAGGTCGAAGTTGATCGCCTGCGAATAACCGACCAGGATCAGCAGCGGCGCCGTCTCGCCCAACACCCTGGCCAACGCCAGCATGATCCCGGTGATGATGCCCGACAGCCCCGTCGGAATCACCACCCTGGCAATGGTTTTCCACTTCGGCACGCCCAACGCGTAACTGGCTTCGCGCAGATCCACCGGAACGATTCGCAACATCTCCTCGGTCGCCCGCACGATCACCGGAAGCATCAACAACACCAACGCCAACGCCACGGCGAATTCACAACGGGGCAGCCCAAGCGTCGCCACACACAGCGCGTAGATGAATAATGCCGCCACGATCGAGGGCACACCGGCCAGGATGTCCACCATGAACGTGGCCAACCTGCCCAGTCGGGTGCCGCCGCCGTATTCGACCATATAGATCGCGACCATCACACCGATGGGGATGGAGATCGCGGCGCAGACCAATCCCTGCAGCAACGTGCCGACAATGGCGTGATATGCCCCGCCGCCGGCCTCTCTTGCCGTCATGCCCGCCTGTGAGTGCGTCCACCACACGCTGGACGTGATCATCTTGACCCCTTTGGCGATCACCGAATACAGCACCAAAACCAAAGGCGTCAGGGCGATTACCGTCGACAAGGTCACCAACACCGTCGCGACGTTGTTCGCGAGTCGACGACGCAGGCCGAGCTCCGAGAACGTCCGCGGCTTGAGTGGCCGGTCCAGAATCGAGGTCATCCGTCGGCTCTTCCGGTTCCGGCGACGGCGCGGCGCGCCAGGGCATCGACCACAAAGGTGAGCAGGAAAAGGACCAGGCCCGCAGCGATATACGCGCCGGCCTTGTATCGATCATCGAATTCCGAGGCGGTGGCCGCGATCTTGGTGGCGAAGGTGGAACCGCCGTCGAACAGCGACCATCCGAACGCCGTCTGGGTGCCGCGCAGGATGATCAGCAGCGCGACCGTTTCACCCAGGGCGCGACCCAGACCCAGCATCGCGCCGCTGATGTATCCGGATCGGCCGAACGGCAGCACGGTTGTCTTGACCACTTCCCACCGGGTGGCGCCTAGCGCCAGCGCGGCCTCGATCTGGTCCTGCGGAGTCTGCATGAAGACTTCACGCGTGACCGCGGTGATGATCGGCAGGATCATCACCGCCAAAACGATTCCGGCGGTGAAGAGGGTGCCGCCGCCGCCCACCGTCGCGTTGCCACTGGCGAACAGGAAGCACCAGCCCATGGCGTGGTTGAGCCAGGTCGCGATGGGTCGCAGCTGCGGCGCCAGCACGTAGAGCCCCCAGACGCCATAGATGATCGAGGGCACCCCGGCCAGCAGATCGACCATGTAGGCCAGCGGGCCCGCGACCCGTCGGGGTGCGTACTGGGTGACGAAGATGGCGACACCCAGGGCGATCGGCATTGCCAGGATCAACGCGAACAGCGACACAAACAGGGTCACCTGCAGCAGGTCGAGGATCCCGAAGCGCATCGCCGAGGTGTCGGTGGTGACCCAGTTGCCGCCGAACGTGAAAAAGTTCTCTTTGTCGCGCTGCAGGGCCGGTATCGCGCGCAATAGCAAGAACGCGCCGATCGCGGCGATGAGGACGACGATCAGGACGCCGGAACCCTCGGACAGCCGCCGAAATATGCGGTCTCCCAGCCGCGGCCGGGTGATCCCCCATGGGCTTAGCGGTACGACCGGCGGCTCGGGAAAGGGCACAGCAACGACCGCACCCGAACCCGCGTCGGCTGGGTTTGGCGTTGTCACTTTGACATCCTCCCCCGCCTAAATGCGCGGGATTCCCGCCTGCCGATGTCCGGCCGTCTCGGTGCTGATCACTGCACCGCCGTAAGCCGGGGGCATGGTCATCCCATCACTGTTAATGCCTGTCAACCCCATTTACACCCTTCGGTCAAGACGGCGCGCAGGGTCAATTGTCATTGCATTGCGTTGATCGCGCCGACCAGTCGCTCTTTGACTTTATCGGGCAGGGGAACGTAGCCGGCCGACGAAAGGCCGGTCTGACCGCCATTGGCTGCCACGGTGAGGAAGGACTTGATCGCAGCGACGGTGTCTGGGTCGTAGCCCGTCGAACACACGATCTCGTAAGTGGCCAGCACCAACGGGTATGCACCCCGGTCCTGGGTGGTGTACATGTCTTTCAGGTCCAGGACTAGGTCGTTGCCACCGGCCACGAATCGGACCAGGTTCGTGGCGCTTCGCGCCGTATCGGTGGTGAGCGGCACCGCGCCGTTGCCGGTGTCGATCTGGACGAATGGCAGACCGGCCTGATCGGCGAAGCCCTTCTCGACATATCCGATGGCGCCGGGTGTCGCCTGCACGGCCTGGATCACGCCCGCCGACTTCTGAACACCTTCGCCGACACCGCCCTGAAATTCGGTGCCTACCCCTTTGGTCCAGCTCTCTGGCGCGTCCGCGGTCAAATACTTCTGCAAGTTGTCGGTGGTTCCCGACGAGTCCGCCCGGTAGATCGGCGCGATCTTGACGTCGGGCAGCGCCACACCGGGATTGAGCGCCACGAGCACCGGGTCATTCCATCTCGAGATCGCACCAGTGAAGATCCTGGCCAGCGCGTCGCTGTTGACAACCAACGTCGGCACGCCCGCCAGGTTGTAGACCAACGCGACCGGCCCGAACACCAGTGGCAGGTCCCACGCCGGGTTGCCATTGCAACGGCTGGTCGCCGGGCCGATCTGGTCCGCAATCAGCGGCGAGTCCGATCCGGCGAAGTCGACGTGAGCAGCGATGAACTGCTCGCGCCCGGCGCCCGACCCGGTCGGGTTGTACGACAAATTCTTGCCCGGGCAGACCTGGCCCCACGCTTGGTTGAACAACGCGATCGCGTTCTGTTCAGCGGTCGACCCTTCGGCCGTCAGCTCGCGCTTGCCACCACAGGGCACCGTGCCGCCGGGTCCTCCCGGACTGGCCCCTGTCGAGGCGGCACGGTGGTTGTCGTCGCTGCCGCAGGCGGTCAACCCCCCGCCGGTGATCACGAGGGCAGCGATCGCCCCCACCATCACCGCCGTCCCCACGTGAGAGTGCCCCAACTTATCTCGCTTTCCGTCTCCTAACAGGAGGTTGCCGGGCCATCCGGAAAGTATGCTCCGGCGGCGGTCGGGGGCACACCGATCCGGTGAACGTCAGGTGAATAGCGCCGAGTGTTCGGCCGCCGGTCAGCTGCCGGTGGCTTCTTTCGCGTACGCGGTGTCGACACTGTAGGTGGTGAAGCCCAGACGCTGATAGGTCCGCACAGCGGCGACGTTGTCTGACTCCACGTAGAGCAGCACGGTGGGTTCGGGTGCACCGGCCAGCCGCTGTGCCAGCGAGGCGATACCAATCGATGTCAACAGCCGTCCCAGGCCGCGCCTCCGTGCCGACGGGTCGACGCCTACGACGTAGACCTCGCCGAGGCCCGGTTCCGGATGCACCTTGGTCCAGTGAAAGCCCAGCAGCCGGTCCGGCTGGTCACTTGCGGCGTCGCCGAACGCCAGGAACAGGCCTGCCGGGTCGAACCACGGTTCGTTGCGCCGCTCCGCCAGATGGACCGCAGTCCACCCGCCCTGCTCCGGGTGGTCGGCGAACGCGACGTTGTTGACCCTCAGCAGGTCCGCGTCATCGGACGTGCCCGCGTAGGTACGGATCCGCACGCCAGCGGGAATCAGCGGCTCGGGGACATCGCGCAGCGAGCGTCGCATCTGGACCAGTTCGCGGACCGGGACCAGACCCAGCGCGGAGGCGGTCGTCCGGGCCGCTGGCAGCGTGCCGTGCGCCCAGAACCGGTTGTGCCCGGCGGTCTTGGCCAATGCCGCGCGTCCCATCGCGGAGCCGATACCGCGGCGGCGGGCCCCCGGGTGTACCACCATCTCGGCCATCGCAGCACCCTCGTCGCGCGGCGAGCTGAGATTGAGATAGCCGACGATGTCGCCCGGCCGCGATCCGGCGACCAGCAGATGTCCGGTGCGGTCCTGGCCGAGCTCCCGCAGCACCTGTTCACCGACGGGTGCTACCCCGTCGAATTCGATTGCCGCCGAAACGAGTTCGCGGAGTCGCTGCTGCTCTGCGGCGGTCAGTGCGGAACGCCACTCGGGCGTCACTGACTGCGTAATGGGTCGACCAGTGGGTCTTCGAGATCCTCGGGTTGGGGCTCGGCGTCTTCGTCGTCGTCACGCCCGGAGATCGGTGCGCGCCCGCGCGCCGGCCGGACCGCCTTGTAACCCACGTTGCGTACCGTGCCGATCAACGCCTCGTGCTCAGGGCCGAGTTTGGCCCGCAGGCGACGCACGTGGACATCCACAGTCCGGGTGCCGCCGAAGAAGTCATACCCCCACACCTCGTGCAGCAATTGCGCGCGGGTAAACACCCGGCCAGCGTGCTGCGCCAGGTATTTGAGCAGCTCGAACTCCTTGTAGGTGAGGTCGAGTGGGCGGCCCCGCAGCCGCGCGGTGTAGGTGCCTTCATCGATCACCAGTTCCCCGAGGCTCACCTTGCCGGCGCTCTCCTGGGCGGCCAGCCCGCCGCGGCGGCCGACGACAAGCCGGAGTCTGGCGTCGATCTCGGCGGGCCCCGTACTGGGCAACAGGATCTCGTCCAGCCCCCAGTCAGCGCTGACGGCCACCAGCCCGCCTTCGCTGACCACCGCCAAAACCGCGGCCGCCCGGCCCGCCGTGCTCAGCAGGCGGCACAGACCGCGAGCGGACGATAAGTCCGTGCGCGCATCGACCAGCACAGCATCCGCCGTTCCGGCCTCCAGCAGGGAAGACGGTTCCGCGGGCGCCGTCCGGACCGTGTGGGGAAGCAAAGACAACGATGGCAGGACCGGGTCGGAATGCAGCTCAGAAGTCAGCAGTAGTAGCTCCAACGACCCCCTCCTGCATCGTGGGAATGCCAGTCCCAAACTGATAAAGCAATGTGGCGTTAGCGGCCAGGTCATCTAACGATAACGTGCCACCTCGGCCTTTGGCTTGCCGAGTGAGGCAGTGTGAGCCCCGCCACCAGGTGACTCCGGACCCCGGGTGCGGGGTGGTTGGGCGACAATATGCGGATGCGCAAGGTGCTGATCGGTCTGATCGCGGCCGCGGTCGCCGTGACCGTCATAGTCGTCGGCGCAATCCTGGTCGACTTCGGAGCAAGCATCTACGCCGAATACCGGTTGTCGACCAACGTGCGCAAAGCGGCAAATCTGGGCTCGGACCCATTCGTCGCCATCCTGGCGTTCCCCTTCATCCCGCAGGCCATGAAGCACCACTACAACGACCTGGAGATCAAGGCCAACGCCGTCGACCACGCGATGGTCGGCAAGGCCACGCTCGAAGCCACCATGTACTCGGTCGACCTGACCGACTCGTCCTGGTTGATCAGGCCCGATGCCAAGCTCGGAGTGGGCAAGCTGGAAAGCCGCATCATCATCGACTCGATGCATTTGGGCCGGTATCTGGGCATCAGCGACCTGATGGTTGAGGCGCCTCCCCAGGAGACCAACAACGCCACCGGCGGCACCACCGAATCCGGGATATCCGGCAACCACGGGCTGGTATTCAGTGGCACCCCGAAATCGGCCAATTTCGATCGCCGGGTCAGCGTCTCGGTGGATCTATCCATCGCGCCCGACGACCCGACGACCTTGGTGTTTACCGCGACGAGCATCCTTACCGGACCCGACACCGCCGATCAACACGTTCCGGACGACAAACGGGACGCGGTGCTGCGCGCCTTCAGCGCCCGGCTGCCCAACCAGAGGCTTCCCTTCGGGGTGGCGCCGACCTCCGAGGGGGCCCGCGGCTCGGACGTGATCATCGAAGGCATCACCCGGGGAGTAACAATCACCCTCGAGGGGTTTAAGCAGTCATGACTACCGTGTTGGTCGCGACCCTGGCGGCGTTTGCGCTGGCCGGCGTCGTCGGCTGGTTCTTGACCGCGCGCTCGGGCAGGGTCCGGGAAATTCGCTCGGATGGCGGCTCGGATGGGGGCTCGGACGCCGACGACCTGGGTCTGTCCCACACCGGGCCCACCGTCGTGCATTTCAGCGCCGAATGGTGCGGGCCCTGCGAACGGGTGCGCAGGGTGGTCGACCAGGTCTGCGGCGACCTGGGCGACGTGGGCCACGTCGAAGTCGATATGGAAGCCAACCCCGGTGCCGCGCGCAGATTTTCGGTGCTGTCGCTACCGACCACGCTGATCTTCGACGTCGACGGACGGCTGCGATACCGGACGTCCGGGGTCCCTAAGGCCGCCGACCTGCGGTCCGCCCTAGAACCGCTGTTGGCTTGATCACTATGTCATTGGGTAAGCTGGCCGGCGTGTCAGCCCGCATGGAGCCCATGCTCACCAAGCGTCGCGCAGTCGATCTGTGCCGCATTGCAGGCTGTTGTTGTTGCTGTAGCTGCTGAGTAGTCGCGCCCTCCCGCGTGCGCTCGGAGCAGCTTCGGACCCCTACCGTGGCGTGCCTCCACCCTTCCGTGCAACAGGAGTATCTAGGAGTAGGACCGTGTCAACCAGTAACACCGCCATCCAGCCGGGGGTCGACGTTCGGGGACCGCGGTTCGCCGCCTGGGTCACGACGGCAGTCCTGGTAGTCGTCCTGATTGTCTCGGCAGCCAGTCCACTGGCCGCCGCGATCGTTCTGGGCCTGCAGGCCGTGGTCTTCGCCATCGGTGCCCTCGCCGGACCGCGCCAACACCCCTATGGTCGGGTGTTCGCCACCGCCGTGGCACCTCGACTGGGACCGGTCACGGAACGCGAACCGGTGCCGCCACTGAAGTTCGCCCAGTTGGTCGGCTTCTTCTTCGCGGCCTTCGGCGTTGCCGGATTCGCTGCGGGCGCTCCCCTGGTCGGCATCATCGCGACGGCGGGCGCGCTCGTGGCCGCCTTCCTGAATGCGGCCTTCGGCATCTGCCTCGGCTGCCAGCTCTACCCGCTTGTCGCGAGCTTCCGCCGCACCCCCGCTTAACCCTGCCCCCACCCGAAGCAATCGACCCGAAGCAATCGACCCGAAGCAATCGACCGAAGCAATCGAAAGGATCCCCACCATGGCACGCTCCGATGTCCTGGTCTCCGCCGACTGGGCGCAGAGCAATCTCAGTAATCCCGGAGCCGCCGACGTCGTCTTCGTCGAAGTCGACGAGGACACCAGCGCTTACGACATCAACCACATCGCCGGCGCCGTCAAGCTGGACTGGCGCACCGACCTGCAGGACCCGGTCAAGCGCGATTTCGTCGACGCCCAGCAATTCTCCAAGCTGCTGTCCGACCGCGGTATCTCCAACGACGACACCGTGATTCTCTACGGCGGCAACAACAACTGGTTCGCCGCATATGCGTACTGGTACTTCAAGCTGTACGGCCACGACAAGGTCAAGTTGCTCGACGGCGGTCGCAAGAAATGGGAGCTCGACGGCCGCCCGCTGTCCAGCGAACCGGTCAGCAGGCCGGCGACGTCCTACACCGCGGCCACGCCGGACAACTCCATCCGGGCGTTCCGGGACGAGGTCATCGCGGCCATCGGCGTGAAGAACCTGGTCGACGTGCGATCCCCGGACGAGTTCTCCGGCAAGATCCTGGCGCCCGCCCACCTGCCGCAGGAACAGAGCCAGCGGCCCGGGCACATCCCGGGCGCGATCAGCGTGCCGTGGAGCAAGGCCGCCAACGAGGACGGCACCTTCAAGTCCGACGAGGAGCTGGCCAAGCTGTACGCCGGCGCCGGACTGGACGGCACGAAGGAAACGATTGCCTACTGTCGAATCGGGGAACGGAGCTCACACACCTGGTTCGTGCTCCGGGAATTGCTGGGGCATCAAAGCGTCAAGAACTACGACGGCAGTTGGACGGAATACGGCGCCCTGGTGGGTGCCCCGATCGAGTTGGGAAGCTGATATGTGCTCTGGACCGAAACAAGGACTGACATTGCCGGCCAGTGTCGACCTGGAGAAGGAAACGGTGATCACCGGCCGGGTCGTCGACCGCGACGGCCAGGCCGTCGGTGGCGCTTTCGTCCGCCTGCTGGACTCCTCGGACGAGTTCACCGCCGAGGTGGTCGCGTCGGCCACCGGTGACTTCCGGTTCTTCGCCGCGCCGGGCGCCTGGACGCTGCGCGCGTTGTCGTCGGCCGGCAACGGCGATGCCGCGGTCGCGCCGTCCGGCGCCGGCATCCACGAGGTGGACGTCAAGATCGCCTGATCGGCCCCGACAGGCCCCGACAGGCCCAGCCCCATATGTCACCCGAAGCCGCCACCGACGAATAAAGGCGCATAGACTCGTCCCGTGGTGCTCTTCTTCGAGATCATGCTGGTCGTGGCGGTAGTGGTCATCTCGTGGTTCGCGCTGTACACGCTCTACCGGCTCATCACTGACGAGTCGTGACCGACGATCAGCCGGCCGGACCCGCCAGTGATGCGAGCTCCGGCGACCAGGCGGTGTTGCACGCCGTCGAGCGCGCCAGGACGACCGCGTCCCGCAATATCCCGGCCTTCGACGACTTGCCGGTTCCCGCCGATACCGCGAACCTGCGCGAAGGCGCGAATCTCAATGACGCACTGCTGGCGCTGCTGCCGCTGGTCGGGGTGTGGCGCGGCCAGGGGGAGGGCCGCGGGCCCGACGGCGACTACCGGTTCGGCCAGCAGATAGTGGTCTCGCACGACGGCGGCGACTATCTGAATTGGGAAGCGCGGTCCTGGCGACTCAACGACACCGGCGACTACCAGGAACCGGGCTTGCGCGAGACGGGCTTCTGGCGGTTCGTCAACGATCCGGACGACCCGACCGAATCGCAGGCGATCGAGTTGTTGTTGGCGCATTCGGCCGGTTATATCGAGTTGTTCTACGGGCGGCCGCGTACCCAGTCGTCGTGGGAGTTGGCGACCGATGCGCTGGCCCGCAGCCGGTCCGGCGTGCTGGTCGGTGGCGCCAAACGCCTCTACGGCATCGTCGAGGGCGGCGACCTCGCCTACGTCGAGGAACGGGTCGACGCCGACGGCGGGCTGGTGCCGCATCTGTCGGCGCGGCTGTCTCGCTTCGCCGGGTAACGGCGGGACGCACGGAATCCCGGCCCTGGTATGGCAACCCGGTTGGCGCACCGGATCGAAATCGCACCGTTGCCTTGCACACGCCTTTCTGTGTGTACTGTTCGACGCCGGATTTATCCGGATTTGTCCCGGGTTTAACCAAGCAGCCGATGCCCAGATAAGGAGGCCGGCGGATGCGTCGTAGTTGGACAACCTCGCCCGCGCTTCGGTCGGCGGTGTCCGCGGTTGGCGTCCTACTCCTCGGCTATCTGGCGGTGGTCGCGGCGCAGCCCCTCATCCTTGACTCGATGCCAACCTGGCTGAGGTGGTTCGGGGAGCCGGGATCCATGGCGACGTTGGCGATCGTAGTGACGGTGCTGGTGGCGGCGGGAGTTTTGACCTTCCGGTCGAACAAAAGCCGCCGGTTGGTCGGTCTTTCGTTCACCGCCATCGCCGTCCTCGTCACCATGACCGCGGCACTGGGCCTGAGCTCGTATTGGAAATGTCACGACGCAAACCATCCGGCCGTCTTCACGCCGTTGATGTGGACGGCCTCGTTGGTCAAAGGCAGCACCGGCGACAACTCGCTGGGCGGGCAAATCTGCCCCAACCCCACCCCGGTCGGCCTTGAGCTGGCCCGGATAGCCGCGCTGTCGGCGATCTTCACCGGCCTGGGCGGCGTGGTGGTCGGCGTGTTCCGGTCCCAGGTGGACCGGGTCCGGTCCAACCTCGCCGATTCCGTCACGGCCATCGTCGGTGTTGACGACGACACCCTCTCGATAGTCAGCGGAGTCGCGCGGACGCTGGACCGGCGCAGCACCCTGGTCGTCATCACCAGCGCCAGCGACGACCGCGTGCAGCGGGCCCGCAGGCAGGGCGCCAGGGTGGTGTTGGTGGACTTCAACACGCCGTCCACCCTGGTGTCGCTACGGTTATGGCGCCACCTCGGGCGGCTCTACCTGATGGCGCCCGATCCGGCGATCAACCTGCTGTGGCTGGACCTGATCAGTCGTCGGCTCTCCGAGTTGGACCACAAGCAGCGCCTGCCCCTCATCGTGCGCATGGATGACCCTTGGCTGGCCGAGGCGTGGCGCGCCCAGCAGTTCGGCGGATCCGATACTCGATGGGCGGCCGATGTGGTCGGCAAGTACGAGGTAACCGCCGGCCGGCTACTCGACGGCATCATCGCGACGGGGCGAACAAAGCGTGTATTCGTCTGTGGCACTTCGCAGTTGACCCTGGCGTTGTGCGCGGACCTGACTCGCCGCGCCCTGGAACGCGACTTCTACACCCCGCGCGGTGCGGTCGAGTTGCCCGCCCTCACCCTGGTCGAAGGAGACGCCGAGGAGTACCTGCGTGATCACGAGTTTTACCGTCAGCAGGCCGGATTCGTCTCGGACGGACCGAAGATCAATGCGATACCGGAGGCGCCGACCATACCCACCCTGCTGCGTCTGATCGGTGAGGGTGATCCCGAAACGAGCGCGGTGATTTTGGTCCACAACCATGCCGCGACGACCGGCACCAGGCTGGCCGCCCGCTTCCCGGAGATGCCCGTCTACACCTCAGACCTCAACACCAGCCTCGCCGACGACTCGATCGAGGTCGTCGGCCGGCTGCAGTCCTACTCCCTGGTGCTTGACACCCGCGAGGGGCAGGTCCAGGACGCGTGGGAACGCGCGGCGCGGCTGATCCACGAGCGCTATGTCGCCACCATCGATACGCAGGCGCCGCGGTCTCCGGCGGCGAGGTCATGGACCGAGCTCAGCGAGTTCTACCGTGGGTCGAACCGGCGTCAAGTGCGCAACGCGTTGTGGATGGTCGAGCAGATCGCGGGACACACCTGGAACACCTGGGGCAGCCCGCCCGCGCAACTCTCTGGGCACGACATGGCCGATTCGCCTCCGCTGCAACAACTTGCCCTGCTGGGCTTCGACGAGTACTCGGCGATGGCGATGGCGCAGGCGGAGCACGAGGACTGGTGTCGCTACTACCGCCGGAACGGCTGGAAGTACGGTGTGCCCCGCGATGATTCGCGCAAGATCCACGACAAGCTCGTCGTCTGGTCCGTGGTGGAAAGCAAGCCCGATCTTGTCAACGCCGCGGTGCGTAGTCTGGCGGGCACACTGTGGAGCCTGCGGCAGCTCGGCTATCGCTCACGTCCGCTGTGGCAGTCCTTCACTCGGGTCGGAACGGTGACCGCCGAACGGCACGACAGACCGTGGACGTGGACGTCGGACTCGGGACATACGATGCGCGCCGACGCCGGCGACTGGGCGGTCGAGGCAGACGGAAGGATTTGGTCGGTGCGCGACGACATCTTCCGGGCCACCTACGATGAGGCGGACGACGGGCAGTGGCGCAGCAAGGGACGGGTTCAAGCACGGGCGGCGCACGCGGGCGAGACCGTCGACACCCTGGAGGGCCCCACCATTGCGGGCGACGGCGACTGGATCGTGCGCGGATCCGATGGCGAGCAGTGGCCGGTTCCCGGTGACGAGTTCGCGCGGCGCTACGTCGAATTCCATCCATCGGCGGAGGCAACCGCGCACGATGGCGGTCGATAGTTTCTGGCAGCGAATAATCGCGTTGATCGCCAATTAATGCAGTTAAAGCAATTATTCCCAAGGACCAGCCCGCGAAATCGCGCTCGGCCATACCGAGGCCGATTGCTGTGGCTCGGCACCATGCGCTAGCGTCGTCGTCGCACGGATTGTGCTAGCCTGCTGCGCCTTTGAGGAGACTGCTGTGGCGTTGTTTATCAGCTATTCGAGCCAGGACAGGGCAACGGTCGACGCCCTGACGACCGCCCTTCGGAAGGGCCAACAACAGGTTTGGTTCGACCAAGAGCTGGGCGGCGGCGACTCCTGGTGGCACAAAATCCTGGAGCAGATCCGCACCTGTGACGTGTTTATCGTCGCCCTGTCGAATAATTGGTTGCTTTCCAAGCCCAGTAAGTCCGAGTTGGACTACGCGCGAGATCTGAAGCGGCCAATACTTCCCGTTCGGATCGGGTCGGTCGACAGCATGCGGGTCAACCCCCTGGCCACGTTGCAGACCATCGATTACACAAATCCGACGGTCGACGCCGGCATTCAATTGGTCACCGCGGTGCACGCCCTACGCGCCACTCCGGTGCCGTTGCCCGATCCGCTGCCCGAAGAGCCGCCGGTGCCGTTCGGTTACATCACCCGGCTGGGCAACACCCTTTACGAAAAAGAACTCACTCCCCAGCAGCAGATTCAACTGCTCGTCGAACTCAGGTCCGGATACGAAGAGGACGGCGACGACCCCAGCGCGCGAAGCGATATCGCCCAACTTTTGCGCATGCTTCGCCTCCGACACGACGTCACCTATCGCACCCGAAACGAAATCGACCAAGTGCTGGCGACGATCGCGGCACGGGACAACCCCGACGCCGAAGCGCCGGCGGCGGCCGCGAAGGCCTCGACGCCGGCAACAGGCGACCAGAGCGCCAGCGCCCCCGCGCCGGCCAAGCTGACAACCGGGACCGCGACCGCAGTTGGCGGTGGCGCGGGATCGAACAAGCGATTGCTGATCATCGGCGGTGCCGCGGCCGTCATCGCCGTTATCGTGGCGGCGGTTGTGTTCCTCGCCATGCCGTCGGGCCCCAAGAAGTCGCCGACAGCGCCCGGCGCGCGTCCCGCGACCGGGGCGACCGGGGCTCCTGGGGCGTCGGCGGCGCCGGCGGCTCCCGGTCGGCTGGACTCGATTCTGCTCAGTGCGGCTGATGTCGCCGCCATTATGGGCGTACCAAGCCTGGAAGTCGGCGGCACGAGCCAGGCGCTGCGTACATCCGGGACCGGAACCTTGTCGAACCGGAATTGCATGGGCGCTTTTGAACCCGCCGTGGATTCGGTGTATGGGAACAGTGGCTATAAGGGTGTGCGCACCCAGCAGTTGCACACGTCGGACAATAACTACCGGGTCTATGAAGCCGCGGTGTCCTTTCCGAATGCCGAAAAGGCCCAGGCGTTCGTGACGAAATCCGCGGGAGACTGGAAGGCTTGCCACACCGGCGAGGAGCTGACGCTGACCACCGAAAAGGGCACGGTACTGTACTGGACCCTCGGGGACGTCACCGGGGATCCCCCCACGATTACGATGGTCCGCACCCCGAAAGATACCGCCAGGCCCGCGTGCCAGCGCGTGCTGAGCGCGGTGTCCGACGTCGTCTTGGACGTCGAGGCGTGCGCCGTGGGTGTCGCCGACCAAGGCACCCAGATCACCCAGAAGATGGCCGCCAACGTCAAGTAGTGGCCCAAGCGGTCCGCGGGTTGGGTTGCTAGCGCCGTAATCGATTGGCCCATATCTGGCCCATGCCGTCCTGTACGTATTCTGGATACCGTACTTGACCTGCAATAACTCTGGTGCGCGATACTGGGATTAAACCAGTTATGCAATGTCGTGGACTTCGTCGCGGGTCGCTCATTTATCGTCTCCGCCTCTTGGTCTCGTACATTCAGAGGACTACGCCCGGTGATGCTGTCGCTAGGCCGACATGCGTGCAGCCTTCCAATAACCGCTGGTCGTATGTGACGAATGCTGTCAGCTCCCGTTTGATGTGGGCTGCGGTCGCGAGGTGGATCGCGTCGAGCGAGCGCAGGGTGGCCGGGCCAATGGTTTCGGCTAGAGCGATCACTGACTCGGTGAGCGCTAGGACGTCGAGTCCGTCGAGTAGGTAGCGCGCGCGCTCAGCTAGGCCTGGTTCCCCATATCGGGCAACGACTCTCATCAACTCGACTCGGCCAAGTGCGCTTGTAACCGCGTACTCGGCCTGGCCGCTTAGCGTGGTGAGCCATCTCCGTAGTTCCGGCGTTTCAGGCTCGGCGATTAGTAGCTTAGTCAGGGCCGAGGTGTCCATGTAGATCACTGCTGGTTGCGCATCTCGTCGAGAACATCAGACAGATTGCGCTTGCGGCGGGGCGCCGGTGTAGCCGTGATATCGAGAAGGTTTTGCGGACGACGTGCGGGAATCAGGGCACCTGCATCGATCAGAGCTTCGCGAGAACGCGCCGCAGCCTGCACGGGGACGAGTCGGGCCACGAGCCGTCCGTTGTTGGTCACTCCGAGCTCCTCGCCGGCTTCAACCCTCGCGAGGTATCGCGAAGCATGCTGTCGTAGTTCTCTGACTCCGATGACTTCCACGACCTCTACGGTAGCACCTAGCGTGCTACATCGCCGGGTCCAGATTCGCTTTATTCGGTGAGCTCACTGAATCGGCTCATCGCTTCGGTCAGAGCCCGGCGACGAAGCGCGGCGCGCGAGATCACAACGGCTCTCCAACAATTCGCAGAGTCAGTCTGAAGACGCCAGCTTGCTGCTGCAGATCAGCACATTCCGCAAAGCGGCGTCCACGCGCCGCATAGCTTCGAGACCGAGAAGGCCCACGGTGTTGCCCAGTCGACCGGGATCAACCGCCGCCATTTTGTTCGGCCAGCACCCGCGTGACGCTTCCGTTGATCTCGACCTCCGGCCGAAAACTTGCGGCCCCAGGCCGACGTGGATGTCGGCGCGACAAGCCATGTTGACGACGGCAGCTGGTCGGTTTGGACCACCACGGCACCTCAAAAGCCGGTAGCGCCCGAACACCACCTCCTGCACCGGCGGTCTCCCCGAGTTTGCGTTTACTGGGTTGCTTTGGCCGTCATTTTGTCGGCGATCTGACGGGCTTGCTGGCCGATCTGCCCACCGCAAGCCGCGACGTCGACGACCAGATTCGACACGACACTGAGCACACGCTGGCAGGCCCAGCCGCCGCCACCCTCCAGAGTCTGCAGCTGTGTGATGGTGGGGAAAGTCGCCCACCAGATCCCCCAACCGCCACCGGTAGTCCTGGCCGCTGACGGTTACGGTGATGTTTTGTCCGGTGCAGGCCCGCCACTTGGGTATGGAGTTCTTCACGAACGCCGCGGCCAGATCCGCCGACATAAAACCCACCGCGGCCTGCTCGACCGAGTGTTGAATGTTGTCTCCCGGTTCGTGCAGGTACTGGTAGCTGATCTGGGTGTAGCCGCTGCCCTGATACACCTGGGTCTGGCCGACGGCCAGTGTCCCCAGGCAGTCCGGATTAGACACCGTCGCTCGGATCCCCCTGGGTTGTGAATGATCGGGTCGGCTTGCATGGCGGTGGCGCCCATGATGGTGTTGATTTCCTGCGCGCTGAGCAGGAGGGAGTCCAGCCGCTCGGCTGTGATGGTCGGCGCCGGTGGCGTCGAGGTGGGGTGCGCGGCGGGTGCTGGTGTGGGGCTGTGGTGGTTGTGCAGGACAGCCAGGACCGCGGCCGTGACGGCCAGCACCACGACGACGGCGATGGCGGCGATGACGCGCGGTGTGCGGGATCGGCGGGCCCGCGCGGGCCCCGGCACCGGGCGGGTCGGGGTCCACCCGGTGGGCGCCGCCACATGCTGGGGCGGCATCGGTGGGGCGGCTTCGAGCAGGCCCGGCCCCGGTGGCGGTGTGGGTGTCCATGCCGGGACGGGGGTGGTGGTCAGTGCGTCAGCGGCCGCAGCAGCCAGCTGACCGGCGCTGTGGTAGCGGTGGTCGGGGTTTTTGGCCATGCCAGCCGCGATCACCTCGTCCAGGGCGGCCGGTAGGGCGGGGTTGCGTGTCGAGGGGCGCGGGATGCCGTGGGTCAGGTGCGCGACGATCTGCTGTTCCACGGAGGCGCCGGGGAAAGGCTGGTGTGCGGTCAGGCATTCATAAAACACACAGGCCAGCGCGTAGATGTCGGCGCGGGCATCAGCGGTGCCGGTGTTAAACCGTTCGGGGGCCATGTAGGCGAAGGTGCCCACGATCGCGCCGGTCTGGGTCAATCTGGTGGCCGCACTGTCGTGGGCGATGCCGAAGTCGATCAGGTAGACGAACTCCTCGGGGGTGATCAGCGCGTTGGAAGGTTTCACATCGCGGTGCACCAACCCAGCGCCGTGGGCGGCATCCAGGGCCGCGGCCAGCTGTTCGATCACCCTGACCGCCTGCGCCGGGGGGATCGGGCCGTGCTGGTCCAGCAGGGTGTGCAGGTCGGTGCCGGCGATGACCGGCATCGCCACATACAGCCGTCCGTCGATCTCGCCGGTGTCATAGATCGGGACGATATGGGGCTGGGTCAACCGGGCTGTGATGTGGGCCTCGCGGCGAAACCTCTGCTGATAGCCCGGTTCGGTGCTCAGTTCAGCGGCAGCACTTTGATGGCCACCTCACGATCGATCAGGCTGTCGTGGGCCCGATACACCGTACCCATCCCGCCCTGGCCCAACACCCCAAGCAGCCGGTAACGCCCGAACACCACCTCCTGCACCGGCGGCCTCCCCGAGCATGCGTTTACTGGGTTGCTTTGGCCGTCATTTTGCCAGCGATGAGACGGCCCTGCTGGCTGATTTGCCTGTTGCCAGCCAGAACAACGATGTTCCTCATCCTGACGCCGACCCGCGTACTGATCACCGATACCAAGAGAGGCAAGACCGGCTGCTACCGGCCCGTTCTCGGCTCACCGATCCTCACCCTGTCAACGACGCCGCACTGCGGCCGCAAGTGGGGTACATTGGGCAGCTTCGTCACCATGACGCTTCTCCGCATCCAAGACCACGAGATAAAACCAAGCGCGGCAACAACCCTTGCCGCCGCTCCGCGAACAGCGCCCTATGTTGCGCAATATCGCCGAGAACATTGCTTCCGCGGTGCCCGGCTTGCTGGCCGCCGAACGGGACTTCGACGTCTTCGTTAGCCACGCTAGCGAGGACAAGGACGAAGTCGTGCGGCCACTGGCGGAAGCACTTCGCCGACGCGGCCTCGACGTATGGTTCGACGAATTTGAACTCAAGATCGGAGACAGCTTGCGGCGAAAGATCGATGCGGGTATCAGCCGAAGTAGGTTCGGGATCGTCGTCTTATCGCCGTCGTTCTTCGCGAAGGGTTGGCCTCAATACGAACTTGACGGCCTCGTGACAATGTCGGTTTTCGGAGCGCAGGTGCTCCTGCCACTGTCGCACGGTATTAGCAAGGATGAGGTCGTGCGACAGAGCCCAAGCCTGGCAGACAGGATCGCCTTGCGCACAGCCGATTACACGATAGAAGAGATCGCGGCCGAGATCACCTCCGTGGTCCGTTCACCATGACTTGATTACCTGAGGACGCTTGCCGGAGCCCAGCGGTTACGCAGGTTAGTAGGTCCAGGGGCGGTGTTCGCCTTACACATTATCTTGACTGATGATCGTATGCACCGACCGTGATCGCCAGTGTCGGGGAACCAAACGGGCTTTCTAGGCGCAGCCTGGCGAAAGCCTATAGAGAACCCCCGCACCTAAATCGCGACAAGGTGCGGGGGCCTCTGCACTACGGGATTGGGGGGTTAGCCCAGTCCAAGATAATCAGGACGACAGCGCGTCCACCTGACTACGTAGTCCCTGATAAGTGGACAGCGCATATCCATCTGTAACTATCAATTTCGCGGACCACCTCCTTCCTTGTGTACGGCCGACCGTACCCGCACTGCCGTCTGCCCACAACAGAATTCATCGCCTCAGCGGTCGCTGACGATCGCCGCGTCGACCAGTTCGGCGAATTCCGCGGTTATCGGGGAGCGGAGCAGTCGCCGGCCGTCGAGGGTGTGCACGCGGGCGGCCAAGGTCATGCTTGATACCAACCAGATCCCTTGGGCGCCTTGGAGATCGGCGATTCGCAACGCGTGGTAGTCGCAGTCGTAGCCCTTCGTGCGGGCCACCTCGAAGAGGGCCTGCTGCGTGGTGCCGCGCAGGATCGGATACCACGGTGGCGGTGTCAGGAGGCAGAGATTGCCGTCCCCTGCCGCCGAGTCGTCCGAGTCGACGGCGATCACCACCGTCGAGCGCGGGCCCTCCAGGACGTAGCCGTCCGAGCTGACGAAGATGACGTCGCCGGCGCCCTGCCGGGCGGCATGGCGCAAGGCGGCCATGTTGACCGCGTAGGACAGTGTCTTGGCGCCGGCGAGTAGCCAGGGCATCGCGTCGGCCCCGGCGGCAGGCAAGCCACGCGCCAACGTGATCGCCGCGAGCCCATCGCGCCGAACCGCCGCCACTCGATCGGGTAGCGGATTGACCATCACATAGGCGGTCGGCGCCGTGGGGGCACCACCCGCTTGCGGGGGACCGCCCTCCCGGCCGCGGCTATAGATCAGTCGCAGCGCGCCTTCGGCGGCGGTGCCCGCGGCCCACTGCCGGGCGGCCACGTCGATGGCGTGCCGCCAGCTGGGGAGGTCCGGCTGGGGCAGATCCATCAATTTCGCCGACTGGGCCAACCGCTGCAGATGCGGCTCGACCAGGCAGGCCCCCCCGTCGCGGACCAGCAGCGTCTCGAAGATGCCATCCCCGCGAACCACGGCAAGGTCGTCGGCGTGCAACAACGGCGACCCCGGCTGATGTGTCTCGCCGTCCAGCGTGACGATCACACCCGTCGGGCCTGCCATGAGTGAGCAGCCTAACGGTGCCGCCACGCCGCCACGCCGCCACGCCGCCACGCCAGGTCCGTAGAGTTGACGCATGAACCGCGCCAGCGACGATGCAGTGGGGGTACCACCCGCTTGCGAGGGAGAGCGGCGCACATGACCGCAGTCCCCGCCCCCGATGCCGGACCCGACGCGGGCGCGATCTGGCATTTCGGCGATCCACTCGGTGAGCAGCGGGCGGCCGAAACCGAGGCCGTGCTGGTGGACCGGTCACACCGCGCGGTGCTGACCCTGACCGGTGCCGATCGGCAGACCTGGCTGCACAGCATCTCGACCCAGCACGTCAGCGAACTCCCCGAAGGGGCAAGCACCCAGAATCTCAGCCTGGACGGCCAGGGCCGGGTCGAGGACCACTGGACCCAAACCGAGCTGGGTGGCACCACTTATCTCGACACCGAACCGTTCCGGGGCGAACCGTTGCTGAACTATTTGGCAAAGATGGTGTTCTGGTCGGCGGTCACCCCCGGCAGCGCCGACATGGCGGTGCTCTCGCTACTCGGACCACGGCTGGCCGAACAGGCGGTGCTCGACGTGCTCGGCCTGGATGCGTTGCCCACGGAGGTGGCGGTTGGGTTAGCCGGCGGCGGCTTCGTGCGCCGGACGCCGGGCGCCCCGGCGGGCGAAATCGAGTTGGATCTGCTGGTACCGCGTGACAAGTCGGGCGAATGGCAGCGGCGTTTGGCGCAGGCGGGCGTGCGGCCGGCTGGTGTGTGGGCCTTTGAAGCCCACCGAGTGGCGTCGCTGCGTCCGCGGCTCGGCGTCGACACCGATGAGCGCACCATCCCACACGAAGTGGGTTGGATCGGTGGCCCGGGTGCGGGAGCCGTCCATCTGGACAAAGGCTGCTATCGCGGCCAAGAGACCGTCGCGCGGGTGCATAACCTGGGCAGACCGCCCCGGATGCTGGTGTTGTTACATCTCGACGGCTCGGTCGAGCGGCCCTCGACCGGCGACGCGGTGCTGGCCGGCGGTCGCGCCGTCGGACGCCTCGGAACCGTGGTCGAGCACGTTGACCTGGGACCGGTGGCGCTGGCGTTGGTCAAGCGCGGGCTGCCGGCCGACACCGAGCTATTGACGGGCCCGGAGGCCGAAGTCGCCGCGGCGATCGACGCCGATTCCCTGCCACCCGCCGAGGAAGTCGGCGCGGGGCGGCGTGCCGTCGAACGGTTACGGGGGCGGTAGTCTATGACTACTGATGAGTTCCGCCACAGCTAGCGGGGGGGCCGACACCCGACCACGCGGCACGGTAAACTCTTGTCAGGACAATAACGACACCAAGAGATCGGAGCCGCCTACTCGTAGGCCGCTCCGTTATTGCGCGAGGGGGTTCCCCCATGGGCCGCGGCCGGGCTAAGGCGAAGCAGACCAAGGTTGCTCGAGAACTTAAATACAGCTCCCCGCAAACCGACTTTCAGCAGCTTCAGCGCGAGCTGTCGGGAACGGGTACCGACGACTCCAACGAGCTGGAGGGCGACCGCGCCGACGACTCATTGGACTACGAGGACGACTGGCGCCGCTAGATCTTCCCGCCGGTTTGTGCCGATGCGCGACGCGTCGGCGCCGTGGTGGTCGCAGTTAAGCAAAGTTTTTTAGCTATCGGCGAACACGCCGGCTGACGGGGTCGGCCCTCGGCGTCAGATCAATACCGTTTTGGCATCACGGCATCACGGTGAGCTTGAATCCGTACCCGGGCCCAACCGCAGGCGGTTACGCGCCCGTCGGTTCTTAGAACCTCGGGTGCTGCCCGACCAGTTTGGCCCGCGGGCCTTCCTTGCCGCCCTTGCAGATCGTTCCCAGCACCCAGCACTCCAGGTGCCGTGCGGTCAAAAGGGCCAGGGCCCGGTCCTCATCTTCGGGCGCGACGACGGCGATCATGCCGACGCCCATGTTGAACGTCTTCTCCATCTCCTCACGGGAGACGCGGCCCCGCTGGGCGATCATGGCGAACACCGGTGCCGGCGTCCACGTGCCGCGATCGACCTCGGCGACCAGTCCGTGCGGGATGACGCGTTGCAGATTGCCGGCCAAGCCGCCGCCGGTCACGTGGCAGAACGTGCGGACGTGGGTTTCGGCGATCAGCGCCAGGCAGTCCTTGGCGTAGATGCGGGTGGGCTCCAACAGTTCTTCGCCCAGGGTGCGACCGAACTCCTCGACATAACCGGCCAGGTTCATCCGGTCAATCTCGAGTAGCACCGCGCGGGCCAGCGAGTATCCGTTGGAATGCAGACCGGAAGACCCCATCGCGATGACGACGTCACCGGGTTTGACGCGGTCGGGCCCCAAGACATCGTCGGCCTCGACCACGCCGACACCGGTAGCCGAGATGTCGTAGTGGTCCGGTTCCATCAGGCCGGGGTGTTCCGCGGTCTCGCCCCCCAACAACGCACAACCCGCGCGCACGCACCCCTCGGCAATACCGGCGACGATCGCGCTCAGTCGTTCGGGCACCGTCCGGCCCACCGCGATGTAGTCCTGCAGGAACAGCGGCTCGGCGCCGCACACCACCAGGTCGTCGACCACCATCGCGACCAGGTCCAAGCCCACGGTGTCGTGCTTATCCATCGCCTGGGCGACGGCCAGCTTGGTGCCGACGCCGTCGGTGGAGGCCGCCAGCACCGGTTCGCGGTAACCGCCGCGCAGAGCGAACAATCCCGCGAACCCACCGAGCCCGCCGCGCACCTCGGGTCTGGTGGCCTTGGTCGCAAGCGGCTTGAACAGGGAGACGGCGCGGTCACCCGCCTCGATGTCGACGCCGACCGATGCGTAGGTGATGCCCTGGTTGCCCGAGGCTAGTCCGGGGCTTTTTCCGGGATCCGTCATCGCGATAAAGGCTACCGGGCGCCGCTCAACGCCGGTAAAAAACGGTTTGCGCTTTGACAGCGATTTTCGTCAGCGCCCAACTGGAACTTCATCGGCGGTAAGATCGCCGCGCTCGGCGCCGCGCGCGGCATTGGCGAGCATGTGCTCGATGACGTTCTTCCCAAGCGCGGTTTCGCTGGGCAGTTCGATCGGATACTTGCCGTCGAAACAGGCGCTGCACAGCCGCGAGGCGGGTTGCTCGGTGGCCGCGATCAGACCGCGCAGCGAGACGTAGCCCAGCGTGTCGGCGTTGATGGCATGCCGAACCGCTTCCAGCATCTCGCCCTTGTCCTCGACGGCGTTGGCGATCAGCTCGGCCGGCGACGGAAAGTCGATGCCGTAGAAGCAGGGCCATTTGACCGGGGGCGAGGCGATGCGCACGTGCACTTCGATCGCGCCGGCCTCGCGCAGCATCCGCACCAGAGCGCGCTGGGTGTTCCCCCGCACGATCGAGTCGTCGACGACGATCAGCCGCTTGCCGCGGATTATCTCTTTGAGCGGGTTCAACTTCAGCCGGATGCCGAGCTGCCGAATGGTCTGTGAGGGCTGGATGAACGTGCGCCCGACATAGGCGTTCTTCATCAGGCCCTGCCCGTACGGAATGCCGGACTCTTGCGCGTATCCCACCGCGGCGGGGGTGCCCGATTCCGGCACACCGATCACCAGGTCGGCATCGACCGGGCATTCACGGGCCAGCCGACGACCGATATCCAGCCTGGTGCCGTGCACGGACCGCCCGGCCAGCATGCTGTCGGGACGGGCCAGGTAGACGTATTCGAAGATGCAGCCCTTGGGCGTGGGGTTGGCGAAGCGGGTGGAACGCACCCCGTCGGCGTCGATCGCCAGCAATTCGCCCGGTTCGATGTCGCGGACGAACGAGGCGCCCACGATATCGAGCGCGGCGGTCTCGGAGGCCACCACCCAACCGCGATCCAGCCGCCCCAGCGACAGCGGCCGCACGCCATGCGGGTCGCGGCACGCATACAGAGTGTTTTCATCCATGAACGTCAGACAGAAGGCGCCGCGCACGGTCGGCAGCAACTCCAGCGCCGCTTGTTCCAGGCTGGAATCGGCCGCACCGTGGGCCAGCAGCGCGCCCAGGATGTCCGAGTCCGTTGTCGCCGGGGCCGGGCAGCGCTTGGCGATCAGGCCCGCGTCCCGAGCGCGTGCGGCGAGCTCGGCGGTATTGACGAGATTCCCGTTGTGCCCCAACGCAACCCCGGTGCCCGCCGCAGTGTTGCGGAACACCGGCTGGGCGTTTTCCCACGTGGTGTCGCCGGTGGTGGAGTAGCGGCAGTGCCCGATGGCAACGTGGCCCTCCATTGCCGCCAGCGTCTGCTCGTCGAACACCTGGCTGACCAGGCCGAGGTCCTTGAAGACCAGCACCTGGGATCCGTCGGCGACGGCGATGCCCGCGGCCTCCTGGCCGCGATGCTGCAACGCGTACAGGCCGTAGTAGGTGAGTTTGGCGACTTCTTCACCCGGGGCCCAGACCCCGAATACACCACACTCTTCACGGGGTGAGTTCAGGTCCTGCTCGGGTTCCTGGACGGTCACGGTTCGGCGGCTCCCCGGGGAACGGTTGGTGACGGAACCGAGTGTACGGGCACGACGGCCCCACCACCGAATCCTGGGGGCGTGTTGAGCGCCGAAAAGCCGATCGTGTCACCCTAAACCTGCAGTTCAGGGTTATATTCAGCCCACAGCTATCAGGGGCAGCCAGTGCTCTATTTCACTTGCGCGAGAGCCCGACAAGCGCAGCGCGCCGGCGGCTGCCGCCTCGGCCAGCGGGACCAACCCGGTGGCTACCAATAGCCAGGTCCGCGCGTCGGTTTCCACCACATTGGGCGGGGTGCCGCGGGTGTGCCTGGGTCCGGAAATGCACTGCACCGCCACAAACGGAGGGATGCGAACCTCGACGCTTGCGCCGGGGGCCAGTGCCGCAAGGGTGCGCGCAGTGAGCCGAACCGCCGTCGCCAGCGTGTTGCGTTCGGGCGCCGGACGGGTTTCGTCATGCAGCCAATCCGCAATGGCCAGGACGGCCTCGCGAGTCTTTGCCGGATCGGCTCGATCACGGGCGGCCATAGCTTAGGGTCTCAGGTCGTGTAGCGAGGCGGCTGCAGAAGTGCCGCGTCCGGCCGCGGCTACCGGGGTCGACTATTAGGTCCAGAAATCGTTCATGGGTGGGGCGTACGTGTCGTTGGCAGTGAGCGGGGTCAGGCCCAAGGAGTCTTCAATAGTGGCCATCAGGCTGTACTGGTTGTAGTAGGTGTTGGTGGTGAAGTGGCCGGATTGCATGCCCCCAGGCATTCCCCCATTCAAAATGGCGGCCTGGTTCGGGATGACGATCATCGGCACGTTGTTGCCTTGGTTATCGACTCCCAGTGACAGATTGTTGTAGTCCTCGTCCCAGGTGATGATGATCGCATCCTTCGAGTTCGCGTCGGTCCACGTATTCGAGGCTTGAATGGTGGACACCTGTTGCTGGACGAACTGGTCGCCGACCGAGATGTTGTACTGATGCGTCGTGAGCTGGCTGGCAAGGAAGTTGGCAATTCCAGTAGGAGTATCGATGGGGCCTTCCATGTTGTGGTTCTCGTCGGCAGCGATCCACGTGAATTTCGGGAAACTGCCCGGGGCGCCCGGGGCGTTGAGATCGGTGGACAAATCCGTCAGCGGCAACAGGTGTGTCGTCAGGTAGTTGGGAGTGGTGTTGTTGTAGACGTAGCTGAATTGGGCAAAGGGTAATTCGTCGGCGCCGTAGTCACCAGTCGGCACGATGGTGCCCGGGGCGGGCATGCTCTGCCCGTAGCCGGCCCACGCTATGCCCGTCGGATACATCTGATCCAGTTCTTCCATGAGGCTGGGTGCGTCGATGGCGTTCCCGGTGGGGTTGTAGTCGATGCCGTAGTCCGATCCGCCCAGGATCCGGAAGTAGTTGGCGTCGCTGGGGTGGCTCAGCGCGTAATAGTTGTCCGCATATCCGTAGGTGTTGATCAGGCTGTTGATGTAGGGCGCGTTGGGGCTGCCGACGATGTTGCCGTTGCCCATGTTTTCCATGTAGATCACGAACACGTGATCCAGTGAGCCGACGTGCGACGTCGGTGCAGTCAGCGGCGCCGCGGTCAGGGTTGGATCGCCGACGGTGAACGACAGGTTGTCGGCGTAGGCGTTGTTGTAGTTGCCGAGCACCGGGTTGCGGTCGGCGAAGGTCGCGGTCACCACCGCGGATCTGGTGCCCGCCGGGATGGTCCCGGAGACGTTTTGTTGCTGAAACCCGGTGGCTCCCAGGCGATCCAGCGGAATGACCGGCCCGATCGAGCCGGTGCCCAAAACGGCCCCACCGGCGCTGAGGAAGGTGACCTGCACCGAGGCCGCCGACGGGTCCAAGAGGTAGCCCCCGAGCAGTCCACTGAGCGTGTACGGGGTTGTGCCGGCGTCGATTTTGCCGGCTGCGGTGCTGAGATTGACGGTTTGGCTGATGGTGGAGGTGGCCACGGGTCCGCCGCCGGCGAAGTTGTTGCCGCCGCCCGCGGGCGCGTTTTGTGGAAAGCCCAGTGCCTTGGGCAGATCCGGGAGCGGAGACGAGGTTGGCGACGGATAATTGCGCGGGGTGCCGTAGGCGATCACGGTCGGGGTGCCGGTCTCCGTCCAGCCCGGAATGGTCACCGAGCTGTAGCCCGACCCGGACGGGTCGGCCGTTTCGAAGCCGGGGTTGACCAGCAAGTTCTGACTCATCGGCAAGCCGGGGATCCCGTTGAGGCCAAGCAGGCCACCGGCGCCGACGGTACCGGCGGCGCCCAGCAATGTGCTCCCGGCGTTGCCGCCGTTGCCGCCGTTGCCGCCATTGCCGATGAAGGTGGCATGCCCGCCCGCCCCGCCGGCTCCGCCGCTGAACAGCGAGCCGGTGGCGGCATCCGCGCCGGCCCCGCCGGGACCGCCAGTACCCGACAGCGGACCGGCAGCCCCGCCCGAGCCGCCCGCCCCGCCGGTGCCCGTTGCGGCGAATCCGCCGGGCCCGCCGGCCCCGCCGGCCCCCAGCCCAGTCGCGTTGCCGCCGAGCCCGCCCTGCCCGCCAGGCACTGACCCCGAGCTTGTTCCCGCGGTGCCCCCAGCCCCACCGGCACCCCCAGAACCCAGCAAGCCCGCGGCGCCGCCGGCCCCGCCCAGGCCCCCACCCGCGCTACCAGTGCCGGGTTGCAGGACCGACCCGCCGGCCCCACCGGAGCCGCCGGTGCCCGCGTAATGACCGCCGGCCCCACCGGCCCCGCCGGGCCCACCGGCGCCGACCATGCTCGCGCCGCCGTCCCCGCCGTCCCCGCCGGCGCCGAACGCCGAGCCCGCCGAGGCGAACAGCGCACCGCCCAACCCGCCGGTCCCGCCGGCCCCACCGGGCCCGCCGGCGGAGTTGATCGACGATCCGCCCACCCCACCGGGGCCGCCGTCGGCCCCCAGCAGCCCACTCCACGACCCACCGGCCCCGCCGTTGCCGCCGCCGCCGGCATGTAAAGCACTGCTGAGCTGACCGGTTAACCCGCCGGCCCCGCCGACCCCACCCGAACCGAACAACCCGCCAGCCCCGCCGTTGCCGCCACCCCCGCCGTCCCCGCCGGGACCGCTGGCCGCGCCCACCCCGCCGGCCCCGCCGGGACCGCCATTACCGAACAGCCACCCCCCAGAACCACCCTGCCCGCCGGCCCTGCCCGGACCCAACGACCCCAACCCACCGGCCCCACCGGCCCCGCCGCTGCCCAACAACCCCGCCGCCCCGCCCGACCCGCCGGGCACCCCATCCGCACCCGACCCACCGGCCCCGCCCTCGCCAAGCAACCACCCACCAGACCCCCCACCGGCCCCGCTGCCCGCCGCCCCGGCCGCACCATTGCCGATCAGCGCGCGCCCGGTCAACGCCACACTGGGCGCGTTGATCACGTTGAGCACCGCCGAGGGCAACAACACCCCGTTAGACCCGCCAGCACCGTCGGGCCCCGCCGACATACCCGTGCCACCCAGCCCGCCGTTGCCGCCCAGGCCCCACAACACCGCCGTGCCACCATCCCCGCCGGCCCCGCCGGCCACCAGCGCCGCGCTCTGCGCCCCGGCCCCCCCAGCCCCGCCATCACCAAACACCGTGCCGCCGGCCCCGCCGGCCCCACCGGCCCCGCCGGTCCCGACCGACGCAACCCCCCCGGCCCCACCGGTCCCGCCGAAACCGACCAGCCCCGCGGCCCCGCCGGCCCCGCCGTGCCCGCCGGTGCCGCTGCCAAAGATGTCACCGCCGGACCCGCCCGAGCCACCCGAACCCAGCCAGCCCGCGCTGCCACCGGCCCCACCGGCCCCCCCGGCCCCGGAAAAGCTGGTGCCCCCGGTGCCACCGACCCCACCATTACCCGACAGGAAACCACCCGCGCCGCCCGCCCCGCCGATACCCCCACCCCCGGTCCCGCCCAACCCGCCGGTGCCCCCGCCACCCCCGGCACCGAACAAGCTACCCGACCCGCCGGTCCCGCCCAGACCGCCGGCGATCCCGACCCCGCCGACCCCACCGACCCCGCCGCCCGCACCAACAAACCCGCCGAACAACCCACCAGCCCCGCCGGACCCGCCCTGACCGCCGCTGGCCAACAACGAGTACCCACCGGCCCCACCGGCCCCGCCGGCGCCCCACAACCCGCCGGCCCCGCCGTTCCCGCCGTACCCGCCGGTCCCCGTCGGCGCGTACCCGCCGGCCCCACCGACCCCACCGCTGCCCAACAACAACCCGCCCTGCCCGCCCGCACCGCCAGGCGCGGCAGTGCCGCCGGCCCCACCAGCCCCGCCGGTACCGATCAACCCCGCGGCCCCACCAGCCCCGCCACCGCTACCGGCCCCACCGGACCCGCCTGCCCCGCCATCACCGATCAACCACCCCCCGGCCCCGCCAGCGCCCCCGGTCCCCGGGGCCCCGTTGGCGCCATTGCCGATCAGCGGGCGCCCAGTCAACTCCACTGTGGGCGCATTCACCGCCTCCAGCGAGGTCTGCACCAACGTCTGCAGCGACGAAAAGTTCCCCGACTCAGCGGCCGCATACGACACCGCGGCCGCGCTCAACGCCTGCCCAAACTGCGCCTCAAACACCGCCGCCTGCGCGCCCACCGCCTGATAAGCCCGCCCATAGCCGCCGAACAACCGCGCAATCGCCCCCGACACCTCATCACCGGCCGCCGCCACAATCCCCGTCGTCGACGGCGCCGCCGACGCCCTCGCCGCCCTGATCGCCTCCCCGATCCCACTCAAATCCGCCGACGCCGCGGCCAACGCCTCAGGTGCTGCGATCAGGAATGACATCTGCGTTCACATTAAGTTCAACGGGAAGACTTGCACCGTTAACGTTAATTCACCAGACCCAGGAATGTACTGCTTTTGCGACCAGCATTCGAAGAACCGGCTGGACGCTACCCATCCCGGAAGTGCGCCTTCGCAACGCGCCTGCGCCGAGGACCGTATCCGCTGCCTCAACGACACTGGCGTGCGTAAGCTGCCTTTCCACAGCTACCGGACCGGGCCAACCGGATCGGGCTCGAGATCGTTGTGCAACCCGCACCACGACAACTCCGACTACCCACAGCGCAGCGCGGACGGACAACGACATGTCGGGTCGAGGCTAGCGCGGTGCCCGACCGGAGAGATCCGCGTATCGTTGTGAAGGGCGTTCTTCCTGGGGAGTCTACTGAAATTAATATGACGCACATGCAACCGAGAGGTTGCCGCCAGGTTTCCTCACGCCACTAAATCGCTTGCCTTGCAAGAGGTGTCGGTGGGCGGGCACCATGTAGTCATGGGCCCATCGAGGTGAGGCCGCTCGCCCTGCAGCGACGCTGGATGTGTGAGATTCTCGCGGTGCCGTGGTCGCACCCGTAACTTAAGGCGGTGTTCCGATGTCCAAGATAGTGTCGCGCGAGGGTGGTCGGCCCGCCGCGCGGACCCTCGATCCCATTATTGTTACCCGACAAGGAAAGATCGCGCGCCTGGAGTCCAGGTTGACCCCGAATGAGGCGCAGATCGAGGATCTGGTCTTTGTCCGAAAGGTGTTGAACCGAGCCAGGATTCCATGCTTGCTGATCCGCAACCACAAAGGCCGGGCCATCCTTGCCATCGACATCGAGTTGCGCCCGGCGGTCGCGCAGGCGCTCGCAGCGGCCTGTGCGTCCGAACCGATGTACGCCAAAACCATTGATGAGCGCGGGATTTCTCCCGTGTTGGTGGCCAACGGCAATCTGTCCAGGTTGGTCGACCCGCGAATAGTGCGGTTGTATCGGCGCCGGATCGCGCCGGGAGGGTTCCGGTACGGGCCGAAGTTCGGCGTCGAACTCCAATTCTGGGTGTTCGAGGAGAATGTGATCCGCTGCCCGGTGGAAAACTCGCTGACCCGCAAGGTGCTGCCACGCCATGAGATAAGGCCGACAACGGTCAAGCTCTACGGGTATAAATGGCCGACCATTGAGGGGATGTTCACGCCGCACGCGAGCGACGTGACGTTCGATATCGATCTCGTGTTCTCCTGGGTCGACGGCAGTGATCCGGAGTTTCGGGCGCGGCGCGCGGCGCAAATGTCACAGGTCGCGGTGGGCGAAGGCGACGAAGCCGAAGCGCGGATCCGCCAGATCGACGAGTTGAAATACGCTTTGCGGTCGGTGAACATGTTTGCCCCGTGGATCCGTCGCATCTTCATCGCGACGGATTCGGTGCCACCGGCCTGGTTGGCCGAGCACCCGATGATCACAATTGTCCGCGCCGATCACCACTTTTCCGATAAGGACGCGCTGCCTACGTATAACTCGCACGCGGTGGAAAGCCAGCTGCATAACATCCCCGGCCTGAGCGAGCATTTCCTGTATTCCAACGACGACATGTTCTTCGGGCGGCCGCTGAAGGCCAGCATGTTCTTCTCCCCGGGTGGGGTATCAAGGTTCATCGAGGCCAAGACCCGGATCGGGCTGGGCGCAAACGATCCCACGCGTAGTGGCTTCGAGAATGCGGCCCGGGTCAACCGGCAGCTGCTTTTCGAGCGGTTCGGGCAGGTCATCACCCGTCATCTCGAACACACCGCGGTCCCATTGCGCAAGAGCGTGCTGACCGAGATGGAACGAGAATTTCCCGACGAATTCGCCCGCACCCAGGCCAGCGCGTTCCGGTCGAGCACCGATATCTCGGTGACCAACTCGTTCTACCACTATTACGCGCTCATGACCGGACGCGCGGTCCAGCAAGAGAGGGCCAAGGTCCTCTACGTGGACACCACAACGCAGGCGGGCCTTGGCTTGCTTCCCGAGTTGCGGAGGCGGCGCGCCCACGACTTCTTCTGCCTCAACGACGGCAGCTTTCCCGAGGTCTCCGCGGCGCAGCGCGCCGAACGGGTTGTCGACTTCCTGGAACGCTACTTCCCGATTCCGGCGCCCTGGGAGAAGGTCGCGGCGGACGTAACTGGCGAACTTGCAGCGCCTATGGCGTCGGCACCATTGGCGGTTGCGCGAATAGCGAATCCCGCGAAGACGGCTCGATAAACAGGCCGCCTTCGGTGATTTTGCGGCGTGCCTGCGCGGGAGACACAAAGGTGCCCACGGTTTTCCCGGTGCCCAGCGGAATCACCGAGTGCACCACCGTGTCTTGGTACACCTGCACGAGGTTGCACCCCTGGGCGCCGTCACGGCCGCGCGTTCCCCCGGCGGCAACCGTGAGATCTTGGGTGTAGCAGGTGGCCGAGGCGACCGACACCGGAATTCCGACGAAGGTGGCATTCGTCGAGTAGTGCAAGTGGCCGGCGAGAATGGCACGAACATCGGTACCCTTCAGCACCCGCCCAAGCGATGCCTGATCGCGGAGTTCAACGGTGACGGCCAGGTCCAAAACACTGGGAATCGGCGGATGATGGAGCGCCAAGATGGTGCCATCCGGTGCCGGAGTTGCCAATTCTTGGGCAAGCCAACCCAATTGGGACGGGCTGATTTCGCCGTAGTGATGTCCCGGAACCGACGTATCCAGGGTCACGATCCGGAGCCCGTCGATCATGCGCACGTCGTCGAGGGGCGCCATCGAAGGCGCCTCGTCCAGCAACATCCTGCGCAATTCGGCGCGGTTGTCGTGGTTGCCCATCACCCAGACGAGTTCGCACCCCAGCTCGGCGGCGAACGGCTCAACCAGGCCGCGCAGCTTTCGATACGCCTCCGCCTCGCCCCTATCGACTAAGTCGCCGGTGAAGATGATCGCCGCGGGGCGCAGCCCGGAACTTTTGAGTTGCTCGAGCAGCTCGCCGAGCCGACCGTCGGCATCAACAGCCCCGTAAAGGGCGCCGTCCCCTCCGATGAGATGCGTGTCACTGATGTGCAGAAGAACGTAATCCGGCCGCGGATGCTCCGCGGCCCTGAGTCTGTGCACCGGAGGTGCCAACCCCTTCCATGATCGGCCGGTTTACATAAACGAAACATTCACTATACCGGCGCGGGGCGCTAATCAGCGCACTTGTGACGTGTTGCACGCCCACCTCAGACGAAGCTGTATCGCCAGCGCCGCCACCGCACCGGCCTCGTTGATGGCCAGGTGCACCAGCAGCGGCGCCGCCAGGCTGCCAGAGCGGTCGGCGAGCCACCCGAACAGCCAGCCCCCGACGCCGGTGACCAGCACGGTCGCCACCATCGGCTCCCCCGTCGCGCGCGCGTCCGCGATGTGCGAAAGCCCGAAGGCGACGGCCTGCAGCAGCCGGCCACCTGATGTGCCGAAAGCCTGCGAACCAACAGTCGCCAATGCAGCGCGGAATGCGGCCTCCTCGGCCCAGACCGTGCCGACGGGTATCCGCACCAGCAGCCAGCACCGCGCCGGCGCCGGCAACTCAAGGACCGACATCGACAGTCGCACGCGCGGCACAGCGGTCGTCGCGACGATGGCGATGCCGGCCACCGCCGCGGCCGCCGACCCGAGCCGCAGCCCTGCCCACAACCGCGGCGGACGCAGGCCCAGCGGCGCACCGGTGACCCGCACCAGCAGCCCGCCCACTCCGGCCTGCAGCGCTACCCGCAAACCGGCCGGCAGCCGCGGGCTGACAAAGCTCCAGCCAACCAGCGGCGCAGCTACGGACAGCGCCAGGAGGCGACGAAAACTGTTGTCAAACATCAGGATTCGGCGTGGGTCAGCCAAAAATTCGCGGCAGCACCGCCTCGGACGTAGCGCGCAATTCCGCCAGGGACACCGTGAACAGGCCCTGTACCTCCACGGCGTCCGAACCCTGATCGACGACGCCGATGCGGACGGCAGGCAACCCGCGCGCCTCGCACATGGAACGGAACCGGCTCTCCTCGGTACGCGGCACGGCGACCAACACCCGGCCCGCCGACTCGGAAAACAGCAGCACAAACGGGTCTATGCCTGATTGAGGATCGTCGGGAAGCAGAATGCGGCAACCGGTTTCACCCGCCAGCGCCGATTCCACAATGGCCTGGGCCAGCCCACCCTCGGACAGGTCGTGCGCCGCGGACACCAGCCCGTCCCGCGACGCCGAACTCAGCACCTCGGCGAGCAACTTCTCCCGCTCCAGATCGACCGCGGGCGGACGCCCGCCCAGATGGCCGGCAGTCACCTGCGCCCACACGGAGCCGTCGAACTCGTCGCGGGTGTCGCCGAGCAGCATCAGGGTCTCCCCCGGTTCGGTGCCCAGCGCCGTCGGAATACGTCGGCTCACATCATCCAAGACGCCGAGCACCCCGACCACCGGCGTGGGCAGGATCGCCGCCGACCCCGTTTGGTTGTAGAAGCTGACGTTGCCACCCGTTACCGGAATCCCAAGGGCCGCACAGCCGTCAGCGAGGCCCCGCACCGCCTGCGCAAACTGCCACATCACCCCCGGGTCCTCCGGCGAACCAAAGTTGAGGCAGTTGGTCACCGCGACCGGGGTGGCGCCGGTGACGGCGACGTTGCGGTAGGCCTCGGCAAGCGCGAGTTGTGCACCGGCGTAGGGATCGAGCTGGGTGTAGCGTCCCGACGCGTCGGTCGACAACGCGATACCGCGGCCGGTGGACTCGTCGACGCGCAGCACGCCGCCGTCGGCGTGCTCGGCCAGCACGGTGTTGCCGCGCACGTACCGGTCGTACTGCTCGGTGATGAACGCCCGGCTGCACAGATGCGGACTGCCCAGCAGCGCAAGCAAAGTCGCACGCAGCTCAGCACCGGTGGTGGGCCGGGGCAGACTGGCCGAGCTGTCGGCGTTGAGGGCGTCCTGTGATTCGGGGCGCGCGACCGGCCGCCGGTATACCGGGCCTTCGTGGGCCACGGTGCGCGGCGGCACGTCGACGACCGTCTCCCCGTCCCAGGTGATGCGCAGCCGGTCGCCGTCGGTGACCTCACCGATCACCGTGGCCAGCACCTCCCATTTGCGGCACACCGCCATGAACGCGTCCACGTTCTCCGGCGCGACCACCGCGCACATCCGTTCCTGCGACTCGCTGCACAGCACCTCGGCGGGCGTCATCTCCTTGGCCCGCAACGGAACCGTATCGAGTTGGATGGCCATGCCGCCATCCCCGGCTGACGCCAACTCTGATGTGGCGCAGGATAATCCGGCTCCCCCCAGGTCCTGGATGCCGATCACCAGGCCACCCGCATAGAGCTCCAGGCAGCACTCGATGAGCACCTTCTCCATGAAGGGGTCTCCGACTTGCACCGACGGCAGCTTCTTGCGCGCCGCGCGCTCGCCGACGGCTCCGTCGAAGGTGTCCGACGCCAGCACCGACACGCCGCCGATGCCGTCCAGACCCGTGCGGGCGCCGAACAGGATGATCTTGTTGCCGGCCCCGGAGGCGAACGCCAAATGCAGGTCCTCCTGCCGTAATACGCCGACGCACAACGCGTTTACCAACGGGTTGCCGGCATAGCACGCGTCGAAGACGGTCTCGCCGCCGATGTTGGGCAACCCCAGTGAGTTGCCGTAGCCACCGATACCGCGGACCACCCCGTCGAGCACGCGGCGGGTATCGGGCGCGTCGGCGGCACCGAACCGGAGTTGATCCATCACGGCGACGGGTCGCGCGCCCATGGCCATGATGTCGCGGACGATGCCGCCGACCCCGGTGGCCGCGCCCTGGTAGGGCTCGACGTAGGACGGGTGGTTGTGCGATTCCACCTTGAAGGTGACCGCCCAGCCGTCGCCGATGTCGACGACGCCGGCGTTCTCGCCGATGCCGGCCAGCATGCCGGCCCGCATCTCGTCGGTGGTGGTCTCACCGAAGTAGCGCAGGTGCACCTTGGAGGACTTGTAGGAACAGTGCTCGCTCCACATCACCGAGTACATCGCCAGCTCGGTGTCGGTGGGCCTGCGGCCCAGGATCTCGCGAATCCGCTGGTACTCATCGTCTTTGAGACCCAGCTCACCAAACGGTTGGGGCTGGTCGGGGGTGGTCGCGGCGTGTTCGACGGTGTCAATCAATTGGGTGCGCGCGCTCGTCACGTCGACAGTCTAGATTCCGATCGCCGCGTGGGCTCGGCACACATCGGGTGGCACTGGTAGAAATGGCGGCGGGGCGGCGCCGGGGGTACCGGCGCGGCGGCGTGGGCCGCTTCAAAATCCAGCTGACACCGCCCGAAACAGTCCCGATAATAAGGCGATGTCTCGTCACTGGCCGCTGTTCGACCTGAGGATCACCACCTCCCGAATGCAGCTTCGGCTGCCCACCGAGGAGCTGTGTGACCAGCTGGTCGACACCATTCTCGATGGAGTGCACGACCCAGACCGGATGCCGTTTGCCATCCCGTGGAGCCGAGCGCCCCGCGAGGAGCTGCCGTTCAACACCCTGTCGTACCTGTGGCGGGAACTGGCCGGATTCAGACGAGATCAATGGGCCCTGCCGCTGGCCGTCGTCATCGACGGGAAGGCCGTCGGCCTACAGACCCTCGGCGCCAAAAACTTCCCGATCACCCGCCAGGTCTCGTCCGGATCGTGGCTGGGGCTGCGTTACCAGGGCCACGGCTACGGCACCGAGATGCGTGCGGCTGCATTGTATTTCGCGTTTTCCGAGCTGGGCGCCGAGGTTGCGACATCGGCGTCGTTCGTCGACAACCCGGCCTCCATCGCGGTATCCCGCCGCAACGGTTACCAAGACAACGGCGTGGACCGATCGGCACGCGAGGGAGCCGTCGCCGAGCAGTTACGGCTCAAGCTGACCCGAGACGATTGGCAGCGGCATCGCACCGTCGAGGTGCAGGTGGACGGGTTTGATCGCTGCCGACCGCTGTTTGGCCTCGCGCGTGACTAGCGGTCACCTGGGGCCAGTGTCCTGAGTCATTAATTGCACACCAGCCTGGTGCGCAGTTCGACGCCGTTCAGGGCTCGTCGAACGTGGGGGATATGCACGCGTTCCGAGGGATTTTCGTCCATATGGCCCACGTTCGGCGAGGCACACGAACGCTGCACACAAATTAACGACTCAGAACACTAGTGGCCCGTCACGCAGAACACGTTGCCCTCGGGGTCGGCCAGCACCACCCAGCGGAAGTCGTCGCCGAACCTGTGCCTTTCCGTCTCGGCGGCTCCCGCCGCCGTCAGCCGCGCCACTTCGGCATCCACATCCGCCGCACTGAAGTCGAGGTGCACGCGGTTTTTTCCGGGCGTGGGATCGGGAACCCTCTGAAATCCGAGCTGCGGCCCGTCCGGTAGTGCCACCGCGACGAATTCGCCGGGTAGCAGCTCTTGCGTCGTGCCGGCAAACTGCTCGGCCCACCAGCCGGCCAGCTTCGCGGGATCACCGCAGTCGAATGTGACCATCTCCACTTTGAGCGCCATACGGCCGACTCTATGCCGGTAAGGAAAATGCGGCAGCAGGGCGCCGGGAGGCGATCAAACGTCAAGCCCGGACGCGAATAGGCATATGGGCCACGTTTGCGCGCGTTATGATTTTTTCCCTGCAGATTGCTCCGTGACGCTCCCGATGGAGGCGTCCGATGGAGGTGCGAGATGCCATTTGTAGTCACGACGCCGGACGTGGTGGCTTCGGCAGCAACGGATCTCGCGGGTATCGGTTCGAATCTCAACGCCGCCAATGCGGCGGCGGCGATCCCGACGACGGGAATTCTGGCGCCCGCCGCCGACGAGATTTCGCTGGCGCTCGCCGAGTTGTTTAGCGCACAAGGCCAGGCGTATCAGTCGCTCAGCAGCAATATCGCGGCGTTTCATGACCAGTTTGTCCAGGTCATGAGTGCTGGTTCAAGCGCGTATGCCAGCGCCGAGGCCGCCAACGCGTCGCCTTTGCAGGCCGTGGGACAGGCGGCACTCAGCACGGCCGATGAGCCGACCGCATCGCTGCTCGGCCGGCCGCTGATCGGCAATGGGACCAATGGCGCCGCCGGAACGGGCGAGAACGGCGGGCCCGGCGGGCTTCTCTGGGGCAATGGCGGCAATGGCGGGTCCGGCGCGCTTGGCATTGCCGCCGGCAATGGCGGTAACGCCGGGCTGTTCGGCAACGGCGGGATGGGTGGGGCCGACGGCCCCGGCCGAGTAGGCGGCAATGGCGGCAAGGGCGGGATATTGTTCGGCATCGGCGGCACCGGCGGTACCGGCGCGGACAACATCGGTGGTAACGGCGGTAACGCCGGGTTCCTTGGCTTCGGCGGGACCGGCGGGATCGGCGGGACCGGCGGGATCGGCGGGACCGGCGGGTTGGTCGGCGCAGCCGGCGGCCGTGGCGGCAACGGCGGGATGAGCTGGGGCGGCGGCGGTGCCGGCGGCGCCGGCGGGGCCAATGGCAACAACTTGGGCGGAACCGGCGGCAACGGCGGCAACGCCGGGTTGTTCGGTTTCGGCGAAGCCGGCGGGCCGGGCGGCGCCGACTTCGGTGCCACCGGCACCGGCGGCACCGGCGGTACCGGCGGTCTCGGGGGGCTGATTAGCCATGGCGGCGTGGGCGGCGACGGCGGCGCGGCGAGCGATACAGGCGGCACCGGCGGCGACGGCGGCCCGGCCGGGATCTTGTTCGGCTTCCCCGGGTCCAACGGGACGTAGCCGACAATCCAGGCGCTCGGTCACTCGCCCTATCACAGGGGCGACAAAAATGCCTGCATCGCAGCCGAATACGCGGCCACGTCATGCGCACCCATCAACTCGCGCGCCGAGTGCATGGCGAGCTGGGCGGCGCCGACGTCGACGGTGGGGATGCCGGTCCGGGCCGCGGCCAGCGGGCCGATCGTCGTACCGCACGGCAGGTCGGCGCGGTGCTCGTAACGCTGCAATGCGACGCCTGCCTGCCGGCAGGCCAGCGCGAACGCCGCCGCCGTTCGCGAATCGGTGGCGTAGCGCAGGTTCGGGTGCACCTTCAGCACCGGCCCGGCGTTGACCTCGATGAGATGGCTGGGCTCGTGCCGCTCCGGGTAGTTGGGGTGGATGGCGTGCGCCATGTCCGCCGAGGCCAGTAGCGAAACCGGCAGCCTACGTAGGTAGTCTTCCCGGCTACCGCCGGCCGCCAGCACGATGCGTTCCAGGACCGTGGTGAGCAGGTTGGACTGCGCGCCGTGGTCGGAGGTGGAGCCGACTTCCTCGTGGTCGAAGAGCGCCAGCACGGGCAGGAAGCCACGCGGTTCGGCGGCCAGCAAAGCTTCCATCCCCGCATAGCAACTGGCCTGGTTGTCCAGCCGCGGAGCGCTCAGCAGGCTCGCGTCGGCGCCGATCACCGTCGACGGGGTCAGATCGTGAGTCATCAGGTCGGCCGCCAGGACGTCGGCCGCCGCCACCCCGGCGCGCTCGGCCACGTACCCCAGGAACGACGCCGCTCCTTGGCCTACGCCCCATACCGCGTTGAGGTGTCGCTGCGGGTCCAACGTCAGCGACTTGCGGTCCTCGGCCAGATGGATGGCCAGCTGCGGGATCCGCAGAATCGGATCATCTATCCGCACCAGCCGGTTGGTAACCCCGGCGCCCTCGCGCACCGATAATCGCCCACTGATGCCCAGGTCGCGGTCCAGCCAGGAGTTGAGCCACGCTCCCCCGTACGGCTGCAGCGTCACCACCTGCCAGCCCGCGACGAACCGGTCGGGATGCTGCTTGACCCGCAGGTTAGGGCTGTCGGTATGTGCGCCGACGATCCGGAATGCGGCATCCGGACGCCCGGCAGCGTTCCAGGCAACGAGTGAGCCGGCGCGGCGGGTGAAGTGTCGGCCCGGTTGGTCCGGCCACCGGTCGGCTTCGCTGAGTTCGGTGTACCCGGCGTCAAGCAGCCGTTGGGCCGCGGTGGCGCAGGCATGAAACGGGGATGGCGAGGCGTCGATGAAATCGCAGAGGCCTGCGGCACTGGCCGACATGCTCAACATCATGGCTGCCCGGGATCACGGAGTTCACGCTGGGCCCGATTGCGCGGCTCCTCACTCGCGCCCTTCCGGCGCTCGCCGTCGCCACGCTAGGGTCGACAGAGTGCGTCCGGTTCAGCCGCAACCCATACTCGCGCCGTTGACGCCTGCCGCGATATTCGTTGTGGCCACCATCGACGACGGCGGCGAGGCGACCGTGCACGACGCACTGCCCGATCTGTCCGGGCTGGTGCGGGCCATCGGTTTCCGCGACCCCACCAAGCACCTGTCGCTGGTCGCCTCGATCGGCTCCGACGCCTGGGATCGATTGTTCGGGGGGCCACGCCCCGCCGAACTGCATCCGTTCGTCGAGCTGGCCGGCCCGCGACACACCGCCCCGGCCACGCCCGGTGACCTGTTGTTTCACATTCGGGCGGAGTCCATGGACGTCTGTTTCGAGCTGGCCGGCCGCATCCTCAAGTCGATGGCCGGCGCGGTAACCGTCGTCGACGAGGTCCACGGCTTCAAATTCTTCGACAATCGTGACCTGCTGGGTTTTGTCGACGGTACCGAAAACCCGGACGGCGCACTGGCGGTCAGCGCCACCGCGATCGGCGACGAGGATCCCGACTTCGCCGGTTCCTGCTATGTGCACATCCAGAAGTACCTGCACGACATGCCGTCGTGGGAATCACTTCCGGTCACCGAACAGGAACGAGTGATCGGCCGGACCAAGCTGGACGACATCGAGCTCGACGACGACGTGAAGCCGTCCGATTCCCATATCGCGCTGAACGTGATCGAAGACGACGACGGCACCGAGCTGAAGATCGTGCGGCACAACATGCCTTTCGGCGAGCTCGGCAAGGGTCAATACGGCACGTACTTCATCGGCTATTCGCGCACCCCCTCGGTTACCGAGCAGATGCTGCGCAACATGTTTCTCGGCGATCCGCCGGGCAATACCGATAGGGTGCTGGACTTTTCCACTGCGGTCACGGGCGGGCTGTTCTTCTCCCCCACCGTCGACTTCCTTGACGATCCACCCCCGCTGCCGGCGCCGCTTGCGACAGCGCGCACCGACACACCCGCTTCTGACCCTTCGGCCTATGGCTCACTTTCGATCGGCAGCTTGAAAGGAACCCCGCAATGAACAACCTCTACCGCGATCTGGCACCGGTTACCGAAGCCGCCTGGGCCGAAATTGAATTGGAGGCGTCACGGACGTTCAAGCGCCATATCGCCGGGCGCCGGGTGGTCGACGTCAGCGACCCCGGCGGGCCCGTTACCGCGGCGGTCAGCACCGGCCGGCTGATCGACGTGCAGGCACCCACCGATGGCGTGGTGGCCCACCTGCGGGATAGTAAACCCCTTGTCCGGCTGCGGGTTCCGTTCACTTTGTCACGCGACGAAATCGATGACGTCGAGCGCGGTTCGCAGGACTCGGACTGGGACCCGGTCAAAAAGGCGGCCAAGAAACTGGCGTTCGTCGAGGACCGCACCATCTTCGAGGGCTATGCCGCGGCGTCCATCGAGGGCATCCGAAGCGCCAGCTCGAACAAACCGCTGACATTGCCCGGCGACCCGCGCGAAATCCCCGATGTCATCTCCCGGGCGCTGTCCGAACTCCGGCTGGGCGGCGTCGACGGCCCCTATTCGGTGCTGCTATCCGCCGACGTCTACACCAAGGTCAGCGAAACCACCGAACACGGATATCCGATCCGCGAGCATCTGAACCGGCTGGTCGACGGCGACATCATCTGGGCCCCTGCCATCGATGGCGCGTTCGTGTTGACCACCCGCGGCGGCGACTTCGACCTACAGCTGGGCACCGACGTCTCGATCGGATACACCAGCCATGACGCCGACACCGTGCAGCTCTATTTGCAGGAGACGCTGACGTTCCTGTGCTACACCGCCGAGGCTTCGGTCGCGCTCAGCCTCTAAGGCGGAATAATTGCCGCTACGCCTGTGCTTTGGGGAAGGTAACTGAACTTCTCTATGTCGGAGGCAGGTTTCGATGGCAGCAACACTGGCCGGCTCCGCCGCCCTGGTGACCGGCGCCACCTCGGGGATTGGCCGCGAAATAGCGCTGCAGCTCGCTGAGCGTGGCGCCGAGGTCGTGGTGCATGGGCGCAGCGCCGAACGCGGCGCCAAGACCGTCCGGGAGATCGAGAATTCGGGCGGCAAGGCACGTTTCGTCGCAGCGGATCTTAACGATGCCGATGATGTGCGCCGGTTGGCCGCTGAGGCGGGCTCGGTGGACATCCTGATCAACAACGCCGGCATCTACAGATTTGGTGACAACGCAGAGACCGATGACGCAGCATTCGACGAACACGTGAACGTAAACCTGCGAGCGCCATACATCCTAGTCCAGAAGCTGGTCCCGGCAATGGTCACGCGCGGCGCGGGCGCCGTGGTAAACGTGAGCACCGTCGCCGCTTCGGTTCCCGCGCAGGGAGCCGGGATCTACGGCGCCACCAAAGCCGGCCTGGACCAGCTAACTCGGGTTTGGGCAGACGAATTCGGCAAATCCGGGGTGCGGGTCAACGCCGTGGCCGCCGGGCCGACCGACACACCGGGTGTCGCCGTGACGCCGGGCCTGCTCGAAGGAATAGCCGCCACCACCGCCCTGGGCCGGCCGGCGGACGCAAGCGAAATCGCCAGTGCGGTCGTGTTCCTCAGCTCCACCGAAGCCAGCTACATCAACGGAGCGGTCCTCGCGGCGACCGGTGGCCAGCGCGCGATCGCCGCTTAACATAGGTAGTTCGGCATCGGTGCCTGCGCCGAGCGTGCTCTCAGGTCGAAATTCTGAACTTTCGCCGTGGCGGCACGCTCGGCGTAGGCATTCTCAAAGATCCAGAACCAGGTCACCGTCTGGCGCCGCCGAACAGATGAGCACCTCTCCCGCACCGGGCGGTTCCAGCGGCGGCTGGACGTAGGTCGTCGCTCCGGCGACGACCCCGGTGATACACACGTGACAGACCCCGCTTCGGCACGCGAAACGTGTTGGCACGTTGCATGCTTCGGCCAGGTCGAGAATGGTGCCGTAATCCCGAGACCAGTTCACCGTGAGTCCACTGCGGGCGAAGGTGATCGCGGGTCCAGTCCCGGGTATTCCGGCGGGCGGGTGTGGCGGCTTACGCGGCCCGGAGTCGACGACCCCCGGGTTGATCGGCGGAAGCGCACCGAACAGTTCGCTGTGGATCCGTGCCGGATCGAATCCGGCCGCGGTGAGCCAATCGCGCATATCGGCCATGAAATGCGTTGGGCCGCATAGATACGCGGCGGCATCGTTGGGCAAGCCCAGCCCCACGATCAACCGTTGGCCCATCCGCCCGTGCGTCGCGGTGTAGAAAACCTGCTGGTGCGCATGGGGCAACGAGTCGATCAGCGCCGTCACTTCGGTGGCAAACGCCTGAGTCTCCCGGTTTCGGGTGCTGTGCAGCCACCAGATCTCACGGCCGCTGCCCGCGGCCGACAGGGCGTGCAGCATGGCCAGCACCGGAGTAGCACCGATGCCGGCCGAAATCAGAACAACCGGTGTGCTGCCTTCGGTGAAATAGAAGTCGCCACGGGGGGCGGCTGCTTCGATAATTGCTCCAGGTTCGATGTGGTCGTGCAGCCATTGGCTCACCAGGCCGTGCTCTTCGCGTTTGACGCTGATGCGATAGACACCAGCGCCGGGGTCGCCGGAGAGCGAATAGCTGCGCAGTGGCGCCGGGTCGCCGGCACCGGGAACTCGCAGGGTGAGGTACTGACCCGGAAGAGGCGGCGGCAGCGACGTGTGATCGTCGGCCTCGAGGCGGATCGACAACACGTTCACGCTCTCCCGGCAGGTGGCGCTCACCCGTAGAGTCCGAAACCCGTTCCACCCCGGTTCAACTCCGATTGGCGGCACCGCCGCGGTCACCGACTTCTCGGGCTGCTGGTGCGCTGCCACCATGTCATTGAACGACTGCTGCCATCCGGGACTCAGCGCCGGTACGTCGACGGCCTTCCGGAGTTGCTCGATGTTGCGGTCCGGCAGATAGAGCAATGCGTCGACGTCGGCGACGGTGAGCTCATGACGGCCACGGCGGGTCCGCACGATGTCGTCGCCGGCCCGGACCCGACCTTCCGTGATGACGCGGAAGTAGAAGCCTGGACGATGCTGGGCCACAAGCATATTGGGCATTCTAGGTTCGCCCAGACGCAGGCCGACCCGGAAGCAGGTGACACGGGGCTGGGTCACCTCGAACTCGGCCTCGCCGATGCGATAGCGGTCACCGATGCAGACTTCGTCGTCGGCGAGCCCGGTGACAGTGAAGTTCTCGCCGAAGTGACCCGGTGCCAGGTCGTCGCGATTCAAGTAGCGCTTCCAGAAGTCGTACGACTCGGTTTGGTACACCATGACAGCGCGTTGCTCGCCGCCGTGGCCGGCGAGGTCGCCTTGGCCATCGCCGTCGATGTTGATGCGGCGCACCATGACTGGTCCCTCGACCGGGGTCTTCCATATCCCCGTGTACACGGTCTTTCCCCGCCACGGGACGTTCTTGGGCTTGCCCACATTTACCGAGACAAGCCGGCCCACGGTGTCTCCTCAGGATCAAACGAGCGGTTCGCCACGTCGATCTTCAACGTCATACCGGTCATGAACGTGTTGGTCATCGCAAACAATACGCCGCCGGCCCGGCAGCCACTGCACGGATCGGACACGAAATTGGGTTGGCTGACCCAGACTATTCCTCCCAGACACGGTCGTCAACACCCGGGCGCGGACACTCTTGCGCGGCGCCCGTTTTGGTGCATACTGGGTCATATAACCCAGAACTGCGGCCGGGGCCGGGTCTCTTCAGCTAGCGTCGAACGCCACAGTGGCGCTCGATTGTGAACCGCGCACGGACTCAGGAGGAACGTCATGCAGGCTGTTCATCACCGCTACGCCACCGTCGACGGTCATCGGCTGTTCTACCGCGAAGCGGGCGATCCCAATGCGCCCGCGGTGGTTCTCTTGCACGGGTTTCCGACCAGCTCCTATATGTTCCGCGATCTGGTTCCCGCGCTCGCCGACCACTACCACGTGATCGCGCCGGATCATCTTGGCTTTGGACTCTCTGACGCTCCGCCCGTCGAGGAGTTCGACTACACCTTCGATGCCCTGAGCGACTTGACCGCCGGACTGCTGCACACGCTGGGTGCCGGTCGGTACGCCATCTACGTGCAGGACTACGGCGCCCCCATCGGCTGGCGGCTGGCGCTGCGCGACCCAGCCGCAATCACGGCGATCGTCAGCCAAAACGGAAACGGCTACGACGCCGGGTTCGTCGAGAGCTTCTGGAAGGTGGTCCGGGCCTATCAGACCGAGCAGACGCCCGACAACGAGGCCGCGGTACGACAGTTCCTCACTCTGGAGGCCACCCGATGGCAATATCTCACCGGCGTCCCCGACGAGACGCTGGTGAACCCGGAGTCCTGGTACCACGACTACGCACTGATATCCCGGCCCGGCAACGACATGTTGCAGCTCAAGCTCTTTCGCGACTATGCGACTAATGCGCCGTTGTACCCGAGCCTGCACGAATACTTCCGCGCCACCCGGGTGCCGGTGTTGGCGGTGTGGGGTCGCGGTGACGAGATATTCGGTCCGGCCGGCGCCGAAGCGTTCGCCGACGATTTGCCCGATGCCGAAATTCACCTTCTCGACGGTGGGCACTTCCTGCTGGAGTCCGCGCTGGACGAAGTCGCCGAGTTGATCCGAAACTTCCTGGCAAAGGTCCACGTGGCCGCCTGACGTGGGCCCGCGGGCGGCACCTCCCAGCCCGTCTCCTTCTAGTGGGCTGGATATCCCATATTTGGCGGCGTCCGCGGGTTAGCCTGACGCGATGGCTGCACCCGAGCTCCAGGCCGAAAAGCGGTTGACCCCCAAGGGGCGCGCCACCCGCGATCGGATCGTGCGGGCGGCGGCCGAGTTGATCGTCAACGAGGGGCTCGCGGCGTTCAACATGGACCGCGTGCGCATGGCCGCGTCGGTAAGCGGCTCACAGCTGGCCCACTATTTCGACGACAAGCGCGCCCTCGTCCGTGCCGTCATCGGCCGCCAGATCGGCGTGGTACTGGACTTTCACCGCCAACCCAAGCTTGGGGACCTCGACTCCTTCGCCGACTTCGAACGGTGGATCGATCTGAACATGCGCTATCTCAGACGCATCGGAACCGCCGGCGGCACGCCCACATACCATGCCCTGACCGCGCAGCTGGCGAAGTCCGACGGTGCGACGCGCGCCACCTTGGCGGCGGGCTACTGGCAATGGGTCGAGCTGCTTGAATCGGCGATTCAGCGGATGAAGGATCACCGCGTGCTGTCCGCGGACGCCGACCCGCGACAGTTGGCGCTGGCCATCGTCTGCGCCCACCAGGGCGGAGCCGCGCTGGCCTTTACCTACCGGGCGGAATGGCCGCACGCCGACGCCACGCGATTCGCGGTCAACTACCTACGCATGTTCGCAACCGACCCTGCCGAACGGGCGCCGCGCCCACCGCGGCGTCCACGCGGCCGGCGCGCGGCGACGAAATCTCAATGATTGATCTGTCAAGGTGAACGAAGACAGCACGTGAACGAAGACAGCACAGGGCGATTCACCCGCAAGGGATTGGCGACGCGGGCGCGCATCGTCGGCGCGGCCGCCCGGCTGATGTTCGAGCGCGGCATCGCCAACACCAGCGTTGACGAGGTGCGTAGCACCGCCGGGGTGGGCGGATCGCAGATGTCGCACTACTTCCGCGACAAGCGCGATCTGACCCGCCAGGTCATCGCGACACGGCGCAACGACGTGAAGGCGTTTCACACTCAACCCCGGCTGGGCGCCCTGGACAGCATTGATGCCCTGCAATCCTGGGCAGACGCGTGCGTGGCCGACGTCGACACCGTCTACCGATTGGGCGGATGCATCTACGGTTCCCTTGCCGGTGAGCTGATCGACGCCGACGACGAAATCCACGGCGACCTCGCCGACGGCTACGACGAGTGGCGGGACCTGTTCCGTACCGGCCTCGCGGCGATGCGCCACCGCGGCGAGCTGCGCCCCGAAACCGACCCTCGACACCTGGCGGTTGCACTGGTCACCGCGCATCAGGGCGGAGCGATGATCACCTTCGCCACCGGTGACCCGGAACCGCTGCGTGTCGCCGTCAATGCCGCCGTGGACTACGTGCGCTCCTTCGCGCCGCGGCCCCACACCCGAGCCAACTCCTCGCGGCGCAGAGCCAAATCCTGACCGGCGCCAGCATCGGCCATGTGACCCAAACCGCAACCCCCGCGCCCTGGACATATTGGGTTCTGTCACCCATAATAATGGGTCATATAACCCATTAAGTTGCCGGCGAACAGCGGAGATCTAACGACCATCATTGGGCTGCGCATCGTTCCGATCACCGGCTGAATAGCGTTGGGAGGCAACACCCATGTCCGTCACCGAGCAAAGCACCGACACCACGAGCACACTGCCTACCGCGCCGGCCGTGGTTCGTGAACGGTCCGGCGGGGAAAGCATGCGCGCGATCATTTTGACAGGGTTCGGCGGGCTCGACAGCCTGGTGTACACCGACATCCCCAAGCCGCTGCCCAAAGACGGCGAAGTCGTGATCGCGGTGAAGGGCTTCGGGCTGAACCACGCCGAGCTGCACATGCGTCGGGGGGAATGGGCCGAAGCCGCGGAAGTCAGCGGCATCGAATGCGTCGGCGTCGTGGACTCATGTCCGGGAGGCGAATTTCCGGTCGGCGCGAAGGTGGCGGCGCTGATGGGCGGGCTGGGGCGAACCATTAACGGCAGCTACGCCGAATATACCCGGGTGCGCGCGGCGAACGTCGCCCTCATCGAGTCCGGCCTGCCCTGGTCGGTCTTGGCAGCGCTGCCCGAAACGTATGCGGTCGCTTGGACATGCCTGTTCCGCAACCTCAACCTGACGGCCGGACAGACGCTGGTACTGCGCGGCGCCACCTCGTCATTCGGCCAGGCCGCGCTGAAGATGGCGGTCGCCGCGGGAGCGCGCGTCATTGCCACCGCGCGCAGCCACGAACGCTTTTCCATGCTCGAGCAATTGGGCGCCGCGCGTGTCGAGTTGGAGCGACGCGACCTGGCCACCCATATCGCCGAAGCCAAGCAGATCGACGCAGTTCTCGACTTGGTGGGCAACAGCACCATCCTCGACTCCTTGGACATGCTGCGCCGCGGCGGCACCGCTTGTCTGGCCGGATGGCTGGGTGGGCTCGACCCGATCGGCGATTTCAATCCGTTGCTGCGGATGGCCAGTGGGGTGAACCTGAACTTCTTCGGCAGCTTTATATTTGGCGCTCCGGGTTTTCCCCTCTCCGACGTGCCGCTGCGAGACATCGCTCGGCAGGTGGCTGACGGCGAGCTCGATGCGACGCCGTCCCGCGTCTTTTCGTTCGAGCAGATTCACGAGGCACACCGCGTTATGGAGGCGGGAGAGGCCGGCGGAAAGATGGTCGTCGTTGTGGATTGATGCGTTCTGCAGAACGCATTTCGCATTCGAGGGGGCATGACGATGGGTTTGGCATGGCAGCAAGGCCCACTGGCCACCGGGTCGGTGGGGCACTTCCTCACCGAGCGGCCGTTGCCACCGCGACTGCTGTTCGCCGAGCCGTTGCGGCGCCGCATGCGGGTTAGTTTCGCCGACCGGTGGATCGCCGACAGCGATGACGTCATCCTGTTACACGAGCCGGGCCGCTACCCGGTCGCCTACTTCGCGCGCGGCGACATCGAACCGGGGATTCTGATCGCCGAGGATCGGGTGACCGCACACCACGATCTCGGCGAAACGCGTTGGTTCACCGTCAAGGTACCCGAGCGACCGGAGCGAGAGGCCAACCACGGCGCGTGGCAACACACGGGGCTGCCGCAGCATGCGGCGATTCTGGATGGGCGCCTGGCATTCGCCTGGCGCGCCATGGACGCTGGTATGTGCCGCGCGAAGATATCGACGAAGCGAAATTCAAACCAGTTGCGGCACAAACATTCTGCCCGTACAAAGGCATGGCCTCCTACTACGATGCCGGCAGCCATAAGCGCGCGGCCTGGTCCTACGTCAACGCCTGGACGGAGGTCAATCGGGTGAGCAACCTGGTGTCGTTCGAACCCGACAAGATCGACGTCTACCTCGACGGCAAACAGCTACAGCTCGAGCCCGGCCAAACCGTCATACCCCACGGCGTCGACCGCGGTCTCGACACCGACGAGGTATTAGGGAAAACTCCTCCTGGGAGCTCCTGGGAGCTCCTGGGAGCTGCATGAACGCAACCACCAGTCAGCCTGAAGGAGACATCAACGGCGGGAGGTAACGGTGGCCGCGAGCTCATCTGTGGCCGGACGTTCCAGCCCCGAAGAAGGTCAGGCAATGATGGCGGACATGCGCGACCGGATCGGGATGGCGACACCCTCGGTGCTGGTCTTCGACGTGAACGAAACGCTGATCGATATCGACTCCATGGCAACGTTTTTCGGTGACCTGTTCGGCGATCGGCGAGTGCTCCGCGAATGGTTCAACCAGCTCGTCATGTACTCGATGACCGCCACCTTGTCGGACCACTACGTGGACTTCTTCACGCTCGGCCAAGGCGTGTTGCGGATGCTGGCCGACATCTACCGGGTGAGCATCGCCGACGACGACGTGCTTCGCCTCAGGGAGGGCATGCTCACGATGCCGACGCATCCCGACGTCGCCGACGGGCTTGCCCGATTGCGCGACAACGGCTTTCGCCTAGTCACCCTGACGAATTCACCGCCGAACCCCAGCGGTTCGACGCCGCTCGAAAACGCCGGGCTGGCCGGGCTTTTCGAGCGCCAGTTGAGCGTGCATCCGTGCCGCGCCTTCAAGCCGTCCCCGGTGGTCTATCGGTATGCGTGCCAGGTGCTCGAGGCAGTCCCCGCCGATTGCATGATGGTGGCAGCGCACGTGTGGGATATCCTCGGCGCACAGAACGTCGGCTTCAGCACCGCGCTTGTCACGCGATGGGGCAACCCGCCACTGCCGGTTGACGGCCTGCCGCAACCAAAACTCGTCGTGGCTGACCTGCGCCAGCTCGCCGAGCAACTCATCAAGTAGCCGCGCCGCCAAGGAGCGGAACCGAAAGGATCTTCGACTATGGCACCCGACCTCGAACGGGACTATGACGTCGTCGTACTCGGCGCGGGACCGGTCGGGCAGAATGCCGCCGACCGCGCCCGCGCCGCCGGCCTGAGCGTTGCGGTGGTCGAGCGCGAGCTGGTCGGGGGCGAATGTTCGTATTGGGCCTGCGTGCCCAGCAAAGCGCTGTTGCGCCCCGTCATCGCCCTCGACGAGGTCCGCCACGTCGACGGCGGGCGCGAGGCGGTCACCGGCTCGATCGATCCGGCCGGCGTGTTCGGCCGCCGCGACCGCTACGTGAGCGACTGGGACGACACCGGCCAGGCCGACTGGGTGGGTGGCATCGGCGCGACCCTGATACGCGGACATGGACGGTTGGACGGTCCGCGGCGTGTTGTCGTCACCACACCGAGCGGCAAGGAGGTGGCGCTGACCGTCCGGCATGCGGTTGTCGTCTGCACCGGTAGTCGGCCCGCGCTCCCCGACCTGCCGGGACTCGCCGAAGCCCGACCGTGGACCAACCGCGAAGCCACCGACAGCAGTGACGTCCCGGGACGGCTCGCGGTGGTCGGCGCCGGCGGCGTGGGCGTCGAAATGGCAACGGCCTGGCGCGGATTGGGCTCAAAGGTGACCTTGCTGGCGCGAGGTTCTCAGTTGCTGCCTCGGATGGAGCCTTTTGTGGGCGAGCTTGTCGGCCGCGGACTCGCCGACGCAGGCGTAGACGTGCGCGTGAATGTGTCAGTCCGCGAGCTCCGCCGGGCTTACCCCTATTGCCCCGTGGTCCTCACTTTGACCGACGGCACCGATCTGGAGGTCGACGAAATACTCTTTGCCACCGGCCGAAAACCCCTCACCGACCATATCGGCCTCGAGACGGTGGGCCTGACCCCCGGCAGCTGGCTCGACGTCGACGACACCTGCCGGGTGCGCGGCGTCGACGAGGGTTGGCTCTACGCGGCCGGCGACGTCAATCACCGGGCCCTGCTGACCCACCAGGGCAAATACCAGGCACGCATCGCGGGCGCGGCGATCGGGGCCCGCGCGGCCGGAACGCCGTTGGACACCGCGGAGTGGGGAGTACATGCGACCACTGCCGACCATCACGCGGTGCCGCAGGCGTTCTTCACCGACCCGGAAGCCGCCGCGGTCGGACTGACGGCCGAGCAGGCCGCGCAGGCCGGTCACCGGGTGCACAAGGTGGACATCGAAATCGGTGATGTGGTGAAGGGGGCCGTGCTGTATGCCGACGGGTACGCCGGCCGGGCGCGCATGGTGGTCGACGCGGATCGCGGTTACCTGCTGGGTCTGACTTTGGTCGGCCCGGGTGCCACCGAGATGTTGCACTCGGCCACGATTGCCGTCGCCGGCCAGGTGCCCATTGCCCGGTTGTGGCATGCGGTGCCGTGCTTCCCGACGATCAGCGAGTTGTGGCTGAGACTTCTTGAGGCCTATCGGGATTCGCCTCAGGAGGATGGGTGAATAAGGAGCGCTGATGGCAACCTCGGACGGATTCCACCCCGACTTCGACTCCGACGCCGAAGCGAGTCCCGCGCGCAACCGGGTGCACCACATCAAGGCATCGGAGATCACCTCCGACACTGCGCAATCGCAGGGACTGCGGCGCTTCGCCGCGCTCAGCGGCCGATCGGTCGGTGCCGAGAAGCTGTGGATGGGCGAGACACATGTATCGCCGGCAACAGCCTCTGCCAACCACCATCACGGCGAGTCCGAGACCGGGATCTATATACGAAGCGGCAATCCGGAGTTCGTGTTTCACGATGGCGCCGGAGAGGTGCGCATCAAGACCTCGCCCGGCGACTACATCTTCGTCCCCCCGTATCTACCGCACCGGGAGGAAAACCCCGACCCGGACACACCCGCGGAAGTCGTGATCGCCCGAAGCACCCAGGAGGCCATCGTGGTCAACCTGCCGGCGCTTTATCCGCTCTGAGCTACCCCCGCTTCGCGGAATCGGCACCCGCGAACGCGAGGATGCCCTCGGTTAGGCGAGCGGCCGTCGCGGACCGGTAGAAGTGGCGGGTGATCAGCATCCCCGGCATCAGCGTGATGAACAGGTCCGCGATCGATGTCGGGTCACCGTCGGGAGCGACCAGCCCCTCGGTTTGCCACAGCCTGGCCAGCTCGACCAGGGTCTTGTGTGTTTCACCGTAGAAGTGGTGGGCCCGCTCATGCAGCTTGGGTTGACGAAGGGCTTCGGCCCATGCGTTGACGGTGATCTTGGACAGGTCGTAACCGGGCTGGTCGATTTGACGTTGCAGGGCCTTGGTGATCGCGGTCAGCGTATCGCGCGGGCCGGGCAGTGGGCTGCGCCGCGCCAACTCGTCGAGCACGCCCTTGGTCACGGTCAGCGACTCTTCGGCGGCCGAGGCGATCAGATCGTCCTTGCCGGCGAAATAGCGATAGACCGCCCCCGCGCGGCTGTCGCGATGCGCGGGTGCGACCCGATCATGGTTGCCGTGGAATCCACTGCGGCACTTAACGCCTGGGCGCAGCAGCTCGATTCCCTGGGTGTCGAACATTCGGGGGTGATCCAGGGTGGGGCCGGCCATCTGCTGGTACTCGCTGATCCCGATGGCATCTACATCCGGATCGGCGAAGTGCCGGCCGGCGGCGTCGAAAACATCCAGATGCCCAAGGGCAATCCCGAACCCGACGACCCTTGGCTCAACCCACCGCCAATGCAACACCCGCGCAGCGCCTAACGCGCTCAGTAGACCGCGATTTCGATCAGGTTTCCGTCGACGTCCCTGCAGTAGTGCGACGTCATCGGACCCAGTGCACCAATCTTGTTGACCGGTCCCGAGATAACGTCGACCCCGCATCCGGCCAGGTGGGCACGTACCTCTTCCCGGGTGCAGCGGGTGATGAAGCACAGGTCCTCGGAACCGGCCGCCTCGACCGACCCGGTCACCCAGTCGGGATCGTCCGCCAGCGCGCCGACCGGTCGCAGGTTGATCTTCTGATTCCCGAAGGACAGCGCGGTCCGGTGCGACGGCCCAAACGTCTGTCGCGTCATGCCGAGCACCCGCTCATACCACGAGGCGGTGGCCTCAACATCGCGGCAATTCAAGACGATATGGTCCAACCGGTCCACCGCGAATCCCACTTTCAGTCCTCCATCTACGGCTGCGTTGGTCGAGTGGCTGGTGCGCGAAAATCATTCGTTACCACAGTAACCCGAACGCCTGATCGGCGACGGTGTCGAGCCGGCCCCGATCTGCTCACCGTGCGCATCGACCTGGACAACGCATGATCCGATAGCGTCTATCCCCATGAACGCGACCCCCCCATCGAGTGGCCCCTACGTCGGGCTGATATTGGCGTTGACGGTCAATGGCCTGGCGGTCAGCAGCTACCCGGATATGGTCACGGTCGCCCAAACCGCGGAGCAATACGGATTTGATTCCGTGTGGCTCTGCGACCACTTCCTCACGATCAGCCCCGACGACTACGTGAAGGATGCCGGCATCACCGCCGGCTCCGAGGGCGGCCAGACCGCGCCGCCCAGATCGCTACCCCTGCTGGAGGGCTGGACGGCGCTGACCGCGCTGGCCCGCGACACCACCCGGTTGCGGCTGGGCACCAGCGTGCTGTGCAATTCGTATCGCCATCCTTCGGTGCTCGCGAAGATGGCCGCCACGCTGGACGTCATTTCCGAGGGACGTCTCGATCTCGGCTTGGGCGCCGGCTGGTTTCAGCGCGAATTCGACGCCTACGGGATCCCATTCCCTTCGGTGCGCGACCGAGTCTCCGCACTCGCCGAGTCGCTCGAGGTGATCCGAGCCGTGTGGACCCAGCCGAACCCCAGCTATTCCGGCGAGTTCTATACGCTGGACGGCGCCATCTGCAATCCGCCGCCAGTCCAGCGCCCGCACCCGCCATTGTGGGTGGGCGGAGCGGGCGATCGGGTGCAGCGCATCGCCGCCAAGTCTGCTCAGGGCCTGAATGTGCGGTGGTGGTCGCCCGAGCAGGTGACCCGGCGCCGCAGCTTCCTCACCCAAGCGTGCGAGTCGGCCGGGCGCGATCCGGACACCCTGCGATTGTCGGTGACGGCGCTTCTCGCGCCCACCGAATCCGGTGCGCAAGAAGCCCGGATTCGCGCCGAGTTCGCGTCCATTCCCGAGTCGGGGCTGATCACCGGCTCCCCCGACGAGTGCGTAAAGCGTATCCAGCAATACCAGGACTGCGGCGTCGGTCAGTTCCTCTTCACGGTTCCGCATGTCGTCCAATCCGAATACCTGCATGTCATTGGTCGCGACATCATTCCGGCGATCAAACCCGCTGCGGCGTAATGACCGTCGCCGCGACGACGTTGTTCCCGGCCCGCCGGGTCATCACGATGGAGCCGAATTCACCGGACGCCACCGCCGTCGCGATATCGGGAGACAGGATCGTTGCCGTCGGGTCGTTGGCGGAATTGCGCGACGGCGGTGACGGCGGTGTTCTGGCCGACGCTGTCGTGGACGAGACATTTGCCGACGCGGTGGTGTGCGCCGGGTTCATCGACCAGCATCTTCATCCATCCTCGGGGCCACCACATTGACCACCGAAGTGGGCGAAGGGCCATGCGATCGTGGCCGCCAAGTCTTTGCGGCGATGCCGCTGCGGTAAGCCATCGCCAACCACGTGTAAAACCACGCCCGCGAAACCTCCAGCGCGCCACACGACACCGCATGCGGGATGCCACAGGGCGCCCTTTGGGCGGCGATCGGCGCGGCCAGGCTCACCGCCGCAGCACTTCCCTGACGGCGACCGAGCGCTTCAGGACATCGTGCTCCATTGCATCCCGGCGCTTTCCTTGGGCTGCCCCGCGTTTCCCGGACTGCGGATTTCGCGTCCATTTACGCGGCGAGCTGCGAATTCAGGTACGCGGTGCGGACCTCGTGTGGTGTCCGGTAGCCGAGTGCAGAATGAATTCGTCGATAATTGTAGAACAGTTCGATCCACTGAGCAATATCAGCCTGCGCTTTCTTCCGTGTCGGGTACACCATATGATGGACCCGCTCGTTCTTCAGGCTCGCGAAAAACGATTCCGCGAGGGCATTATCCCAACATTGACCGGTACGGCCGACCGAATGCCGCAACCCAAGCTCGGCCAATTTCTGCCGGTACTCGGTCGACGTATATTGCGTACCGCGATCGGAATGCATAATGCAATCCGCTTCGAGCCGCCCGTTGCGCATCGCCATGGCCAGCGCGTCAAGCACCAGTTCGGTGCGCATGTGCTCGGCCATCGCGTACCCGATCACCTCGCGGGTAGCGCAATCGGTCAGCACAGCCAGATACAGCCAGCCCTGCCATGTTCTGATGTACGTGATGTCGCCGACGACTTTGGTCCCCGGTTGTGCGGCGCTGAAATCACGCCTGACCAGGTCAACGGTGTTGGGCGCGTTGGGGTCTGGTTCGGTTGTGGTGCGAAACGGCCTGGGCTGCACTGTAATCAGGCCCATCACACCCATAATCCTGCGCACGAGTTCGGGCCCGACCCGTTCGCCGGCGCGCAACAGTTCGGCGTGGATGCGCCGGTAGCCGTAGGTGGCGTTGAAGGCATCGAAGAGGGCGTCGATCTTGTCGGCGAGCAGCTCGCGGCGCTGTTGGGTAGCGCTGACTGGACGGTGGCGCCACTCGTAGTAGCCGGACTTGGACACCTCCAACAATGCGCACATCCGCGAGACCGTCGGGAGCTCGGGTGCCTCGTAGGTGGCGGCGCGCTCCGCGTCGATGAACTCGAATTTCTCGCTCACCGTTGCTCCCTCGCGAAGTGCGCTACTTTTTTTAAGAACGCGTTCTCGATTTCCAGTTCCCGATTACGGCGTTCGAGTTCCCGCAACCGGGCACGTTCAGGCAATTCCAGCGGTGGCTCATCAGCGGCGTGCGCGGCGCGGTATTTCTTTACCCAACCGCCGACAGTGGTCTCGTTGAGCCCGTATTCGCGGGCCACTTCGGAGATTGACCGATTCGACTCGACCACGAGCTTCGCAACTTCCTCGCGAAACTCAGGCTTGTATTTCGTGTATTTTCCTGCCAATTCCTCTCGTCCTTTCCGGATCGGACCTTATTTGGTCCGCAGTCCGGAAAGCGGGAGGCACGCCACCTGGCGTAGGCGCTTGAGCTCCTTGCGCTCACCGTCGTCAAGCCGGCCCTTACCGCCCTCCCCTGGCGCGCCGATTCGTATTGGTCGAGCGACTCGGGGTGCCTTGATGGATCCGGAGTTTGTGGGTGGGTTGTGCATTGGGTTTGCCGGTCTGGTGCGCGGCGAACCGCACCGTGTCTGAGTTGCTGGCCGAATTGTGGCCGTGTCTGTATCGGCGGACCTGTTGATGGCGATGTCTGCACGATGTGGGGGTGCTGTTGGGGTTTGCTGGAGAAGTGGGTACTGGTTTGTCCAAAACAGCAACGGTGTTTTAGTCGGGTCCTATCATCCAGCGCATGTCATTGCTGTTGGAGCGGGTTTGGGAGTTGGGGGAGCGGTTTCCTGAGGCTGTCGCCGTCTCTTTTGTTGATGAGCGGGGGCGGGTGAAGGAGTCGATGAGTCGCGCTGATGTGGTGGCCGAGATGGTTGAGGTGGCCGAGTTTTTGCGGCTGCGTTGTGGTTTGGTGGCTGGGGATCGGGCGGTGTTGGTGTATCCGCCGGGTTTGGATTTTGTGCGGGCGTTGATCGGGTGTCTGGCTGCGGGTGTGGTGGCGGTGCCGGTGTATCCGCCGGATCCGGTCAATCCGGGAAGGTCGTTGGCGGGTTTTCAGCGGGTGGTGGCCGATTGTGGCGCCCGGGTGGTGTTGACGACTCGGCGGTATGCCGGTGCGCGGCGGTTGGGTGCGGCCCGCTCGTTGGTGAGCGCGGGTGGGTTGGATTGGCCTCAAGGGGTGGCGTGGCATGTGACGCCGCGGGTGCGTGGGGGTCGTCGGGTCGGTCGCCTCGAGCGTGCTGGTGCGGCGGTTCGCGATTGGGTGCTCAGCGCGGATACGCCGGCGTTGTTGCAGTACACGTCGGGGTCTACCGCGGATCCCAAGGGTGTGGTGATCACGTTTGGGAATTTGGCGCATCAGCAGGATTTTGAGCGCCGCTATTTGGGGTTGGGCGTGGATGGGCGGGGTGTTTTTTGGGTGCCGCCGTATCACGATTTCGGGCTTATTGGGGGGATCCTGAATGCGTTGGGCGGCAATTTCGAGTTGACGATGATGTCGCCGTTGAGTTTTATTCAGCGGCCCGCGTTGTGGTTTGAGGTCATGGATCGGGTGCGTGCCACCCATACCGCGGCTCCGAATTTCGCCTACGAGTTGGCGGTGCGTAAAACCAGCGCTGAGCAGCGTGCGCGCTGGGATTTGAGTTCGCTGACGATGGTGATGAGTGCCGCTGAGCCGGTGCGCGCGGACACCACTGCCCGGTTTTTGCAGGCTTTCGAGGTGGCTGGGCTGCGCCCGGAGGTGTTTTGTCCTGCTTATGGTCTTGCTGAGCACACCGTGGGGGTGACCCTGTTTGGGCGCTCGAGTGTGCGGGTGGATCGCCACCAGCTCGAAACGCAGCGGCGTGTGGTCGACGTCGAGGGCGGCGATGGCCAGGTGTTGCTGGGTTGCGGCCCGCTGACCGGTGATGTCGATGTGCGCATCGTGGATCCGCAGTCGTGTGTGTCGTTGCCCGAGGGGCAGGTCGGGGAGATCTGGGTGGATTCGCCGAGCAAGGCCGCGGGGTATTGGGGGGCACCGCAGCAGACTCGGGCCGTTTTTGCCGCCCGCCTGGCCGGGGTCGACGACGGCCGGGGTTATCTGCGTACCGGGGATCTGGGGTTTGTGCGTGCCGGTCAGTTGTATGTGTGCGGTCGTATTAAGGATCTGCTGATCTTGGTCGGGCGCAATATTCATCCCCAAGATATCGAGGACAGCCTGCGGGATTGCCATGCCGCGATCAGAGCGGGCGGGATCGCGGCGTTTGCTGTTGAGGACCGCGGTAGCGACGCGCTGGCGGTGTTGGTGGAGGTCAACGCCGACGTGCGCGGGCAGCTGTTGTCCAGCGTGGTGGATGCGGTACGCGCGGTGGTGTTAAAAGACCATCAGTTGCGCTGTTCGGTGGTGGTGGTGGGCCCGCCGGGGTGCGTGAGCAAGACCACCAGCGGCAAGGTGCAACGTTCCCGGTGCCGGGCCCGCTTGCTGGACGGCACTCTGCAGGCCCAGGCGCTGCTGGTGGACCGCATCGTCGACCCCGAGCCGGCAAGCCCGGCACCGATCACCCAGGTGCGCTCGCCCGGCGAGCTGCTGGCGCTGGTAGGCGAGCACGCGGCCAGCGTGCTGGGAATCCGCGCGGCCCAGGTCGATATCGACCAGCCGCTGGGCGCCCAAGGCCTCAACTCGGTCGGGGTCACCGAGCTGGCATCGCGCCTCAGCCAGGCACTGGGCATCGACGTGGACGCGGTCGACGTCTTCAACTACCCCACCGTCAAAGGACTAGCTGCCAGGCTCAGCCACGGTGAGCCCGCCCAGCAACCAGCCTCGCGGATCGGGGGGCGTTATGCGGTCATCGGCGCGGGCTGTGCGGGTCTTGCAGCGGCGTCGCAGCTGGTGGAGCTGGGGGCCGGGGAAGTGGTCTTGTTTGAGGCCAGTCATCGTGTCGGCGGCAAGGTCTGGTCCCACCTTGACCAGCAGGGTCGGGTCGTGGAGTTGGGGCAGGCCGGTTTCAGCTGGAAGTGTCAGCGCAGCCTGCGGATGGCGGCCCGGCTGGGGCTGGAGCTGATTCCTTCGACGCCGGGTCTTTACCAGCTTGGCCCTCGGGGCGGTCACCAGCAGCTCGATCTTGGCGGCGAACTGTTGCAGGCCAGCCGGTGGAGCCGTCAAGTCATGGCCGCTGCGGGTGTTGAGGGCCCGACCACACTGGCCGAGCTGGGTAACCGCCCAGATTTGGGGTGCGGTATCGACACCTGGTGTCGCAGGCAGGGCTTGCCCGCTGTTCCGCTGGTTTGGCGTCATTGGTGGACCGCATTTGGCTACGGCCCGTTGGATGACAGCACCGCGGCTGCCTATCTCGTGGCGTTGGCGTCGCTGACCGACGATGTGGTGCAAGGACCGCGCACGGCGATCGCCGGGCTGTGTGTCAAGGGGGGCAACGACCAACTCTGGACGGCGGAACTGCACCGCTTGCAGGCGAGTGGGGTTTTGCAATGGCGACCCGGCTGCCCGGTGCGTGCGCTACGAGTCAGCGACGGCGCTGTGGTGGTCCAGACCCAAGACGGTCAGCTCGATCGCTTCGATCGGGTCGTGGTGGCCTGCCCGCCCTGGGAAGCCCGGGCACTGCTGCCCGCCGGCGATCAGCGCGGCGCTCTTTTGCAGCGTTTCCAGACCTATAACTACATCGTCACGCTCTTTACCGCACAGGGCCTCGACATGCCCACCGGCTACGGTGTTCTGGCCGAGACCGAGCTGTCGATCAACGGCCAGCCGCTGCAGCTGGTGGCCCTCGGCGAGGACCGTTTCTTGGTCGGTCAATACGGGGTCGAGGGCACCGACGCGGCGTCCATCGCCATGATCGGTGAGCTCACGACCGCGCTCGGCGGCCAGTTCGGCCGCGTCGTTCGCCGCGAACCCTGGCCCTACTTCCCCCGCTTGACCCCCGCCGACTGGCAGGCCGGCGTGCTCGAGGCACTCGAACGCGCCCAAGGCCACGACGGCATCATGCTCGTCGGCAGCTACCTCGGCTTCGAAATGGTCGAACACGCCGTGGCCCACGCGCAAAACACCATAGCCCGCCATTGCGCCGCACCGGTTACCGACGCCGAGGAGCCCATTGCCATCGTGTCCATGGCCTGCCGCGCGCCGGGCGGGGTGACAGATCCCGAAGGCTACTGGGCTCTGCTCGATGCAGGCCGCGATGCCATCGGCGGATTCCCCGACCGCTGGCACACGGAGGACCTCTATGACCCCGATCCCGACGCAGTAGGAAAAAGCTACGCCCGTGAAGGCGGCTTTTTGGCTGATGTGGAGTACTTCGACGCTGACTTCTTCGAGATTTCTCCGCGCGAAGCGGCTGCGATGGACCCCCAGCAGCGTCTGGTGCTCGAGGTTGCCTGGGAAGCACTCGAGCGTGCGGGTCTGCCACCGGCGGGCCTCAACGAATCGGCCACCGGGGTGTACCTGGGTTGTCAGTCCTCGGACTACGGCATTGGCAACGCTTCGCTGGAGGTTCTGGACGGTTACCGCATCACCGGCTGCACCGGCAGCGTGCTGTCCGGTCGAGTGTCGTATGTGCTGGGTTTGCAGGGTCCCGCCCTGACCGTCGACACCGCCTGCTCGTCGTCGCTGGTCGCTGTGCATTTGGCGGCGTCGGCGCTCCGTCAGCGCGAATGCGATCTGGCCCTGGCCGGTGGGGTGCAGGTGATGAGCACGCCGGCCACCTTCGTCGAGTTCAGCCGCCTTCGCGGTATGGCCCCCGACGGACGCTGCAAGGCTTTTTCAGCCGATGCCGACGGCGCGGGTTGGGCAGAAGGCTGCGGGATCCTGGTGCTCAAACGGCTCTCCGATGCCCAACGCGACGGTGATCGGGTGCTGGCACTGATTCGGGGTTCAGCGGTCAACCAGGACGGACGCAGCCACGGACTGACCGCACCCAACGGTCCCAGCCAGCGGCGCGTCATCCGCAAAGCCCTCGAGCTCAGCGGGCTGGTCCCCGACGACATCGACGCGGTGGAGGCCCACGGCACCGGCACCCCACTAGGCGACCCCATCGAGGCACACGCGCTCAAGGAGGTCTTCGGGCCAAGCCGCGACCTTCAACGTCCCGTCTGGCTAGCCTCGGTGAAGTCCAATATCGGCCACGCGCAGGCGGCCGCGGGTGTGCTCGGCGTGATAAAGACCGTGCTGGCCCTGCAGCACGAGCGCTTGCCCAAGACCCTGCACGCCGAAACACCCAGTAACCACATCGACTGGCGCAGCAGCGGACTCGCCCTGCTACAGCAGTCGCGGCCATGGCCCCGTGCGGCCGACCGAGTGCGTCGTGCCGGGGTCTCCTCCTTCGGGATCAGCGGCACCAACGCGCATCTCATCCTTCAACAAGCCCCAACCCCCGCACCGGTTTCAGCCGAACCCCGGCCCATCACCGGGCCGCTGATACCCATCTGGACTGTCTCGGCCCGCACGCCCACCGCCTTGTGCGGCCAAGCCCAGAGGCTGTATGAACACCTCCTCGACCATCCCGGCCTGGACCTAACCGATCTGGCCTACAGCCTGGCCACCACCCGCACCCATCACCCCTACCGGGCGGTAATCACCGCGCCCGCCGCCGCCGACGCTCGCGCAGATCTGCTCGAGGCCTTGCGGTCTCTGGCCACCGGCCAACCCCACCCCCGGCTGACCCACCACCAGTTGGCCCACCAAACCGCCGAAACCGTGTTCGTCTTGCCCGGCCAAGGCGCCCAATATCCCACCATGGGCGCCGGGCTCTACCAACACCACCGTGGCTTCGCGGCCGCCCTGGACCAAGTATGCGAAGCGTTGGACCCCCATCTCGAAGTTGGGCTGCGTGAGGTCATGTTCGCCGCGGCGGATACTGCATCAGCGCAGCTGCTGCATCACACTGCCTACGCACAACCGGCGTTGTTCGGGTGGGGGGTGGCCATGCACGCTTTGTTGGTCCAAGTGGGTATCAAGCCGGACTGTCTTGTGGGCCATTCCGTCGGGGAGCTGACCGCGGCGTACCTGGCCGGTGTGTTCTCCCTTGCCGACGCCGCGATGTTGGTCTGCGCTCGGGGCCGGCTGATGCAAGCGTGTGCCCCCGGTGCGATGATCGCCATCGAGGCCGGCGAGCACCACGTCGTGACCATGCTTGATCGGTACCCGGGCACGGCCATCGCCGCGGTCAACGGGCCCAACTCGGTGGTGGTGTCCGGTCCCCGCGAGCAGCTGGACCGTATCGGTGACCACTGCGGCGCCCAGAATCTGCGAGTCCGCTCGTTGACGGTCAGCCATGGCTTCCATTCGCCGGCGATGGACCCCGCTTTGCCCGAATTTCGGGCCATCGCCGCAGGTCTGAGGTTCCAGGCGCCCAGCGTGCCGATCCTGTCCAACGTCACCGGGCAACTGGCCACCGCCGACCAACTCACGTCCCCCGACTACTGGACTCGACACCTGCGTGAGCCGGTTCGGTTCTATGACGCGGTCGCGGGGCTGCTGGAGACCGGTGAGCACACATTTGTGGAGTTGTCCCCGCATCCGGTTCTGGCCCCGGCGATCACCGACACCCTCGCGGGGGCCTCGGGGCGGCGCTGCTCGACGCTGGTCACCACCTTGCGTAAGGACCGGCCCGACTTGGATGCACTGGCGGGGGCCCTGGCACGGCTGCACCTTTACGGTCATAGCCCGTTCTGGCCGGCCCTGTACCCGCACGCCAACACTGCCGGGTTGCCCACCTACCCGTTCGAGCGCCGCCGCTACTGGCTCGCGCCGAGCACCAATGCAGAAGTTGGCGACCCCGACGAAGCTGCGCTGTGGAGAGCCGTCGACGATGACGCGGCCGACGCTTTCGCGAAGGTGTTGGGGATAACTGATGCACAAAGCGCCGCGGCACTTTCACCCGCCGTGCACGCCCTGCGCATGTGGCGCAGGGATCGTGGCGTTCGATCGGCCGTCAGCAAATTGCGCTATCGAATCGGCTGGCGAAGTGTGACGCCAGCCGCATTTCCGGCAACCCGTCACCGATGGCTGGTTATAGCCTCTTCCGAGCAATTGAACAACCCCTGGATCACAGGCCTCTCTGCACGGTTTCCAGATGCTATAGAAGTGCTCACTATCGATCCGAATGAGTTCGACAGAGATTCCCTTTCGGCCTTTCTGTCCAGGGCGGCTGCGCGAACCAATTGCGACGGCATTGTCTCCTTCCTAGCAATGGAAGAGCGGCCACAGCCAGATATTCCCGCAGTGTCGGTAGGTCTTTTTTCGACGCTCCTTGTTTCGCAAGCCCATTGCGATTGCGATGGTCTACCGGCAATCCCTTTGTGGGTCCTCACCCAGGGCGCGGTTTCTGTATCCGAGGATGATGTCCCTGTGAGGCCGAGCCAAAGCGCCGCGTGGGGGCTGGGCCAGTGCATATGTTTGGAGCATCCCGATCGGTGGGGCGGGTTAATCGATCTTCCGGACATCCCGACACCGCAGGATTTCGAACGGTTACACGCGATACTGGCCTGCCCCCAATCGGAAGACCAACTAGCGATCCGCCGACACGGTGTGAGTGCGCGACGCTTGTGGGCGGCGCCATTGCCGTCAGGTCAATCAGACCGCTCAACGACTTGGAAAACGTCCGGAACAGCCTTGGTCACGGGTGCATCGGGCCGGCTGGGTAAGCACATCGTTCGCTGGCTGGTCGAAGCGGGGGCCAGCCATCTTGTCCTGCTGAGCCGCACTGCCGCAGCACACCCTCAGGCAGCCGAACTCGAAAAGGAACTCCACGCCGCTGGAATAGCGACAACATTCGCATCCGTCGACGTGACCGATCGGTCCGCGTTGGCGGCTGTTATAGCAAGAACCCGCAGCGAACACGGACCTATTCGGACGGTAGTGCATGCCGCGGCGGTGCTGGCCTGGCACACCATCTCCGAGACCACTCCGCAGATGTTCTCGGCAAGTTACGCCGCGAAGGCGCTGGGGGCCGATAACTTGGTGCAGCTGCTCGAGGACGCGCCGCCAGACACCTTCCTATTTTTCTCCTCTGCGGCAGCCACCTGGGGCGGCGCCCGACAGGGTGCCTACGCCGCCGCCAACGCCCACATCGATGCGCTTGCGGCGCGCCTGCGCGCCAACGGATGTCGAGCGCTTTCGGTTGCGTGGGGGGTTTGGGCAGATGAAGCCGGCATGCCAAGGGATATCGTCGACAACTTCCAACGTCTCGGAATAAAGCCGATCGCCCCTGATACCGCGCTCACAGCGCTGCAACAATCCCTCGAGGCAAACGACGACCCGCTTGTGACGATCGCCGACGTCTCATGGGATCGATTCGTACCAACGTTCACTGCTTTCCGTTCCCACCGACTGTTGAGCGAGTTGACGACGCCAACACGTACAGCGGCGGACTGCGATAGCGCACCCCTGACCAGCCCCGAAAGTTTTCAATCGCAGCTGACCAGCCAAACTGCTGAGGAGCAACGTCGCATCCTGACCACATTGGTGACCGGCGCAACCGCCACGGTGTTAGCCCATCCCGGCCCGGCCACACTGGATCTCGACCGGCCCTTCAAAGATCTCGGCATCGACTCGTTGGCCGCCCTGGAACTGCGCAACATCCTATCCCGACAGACCGGTTTGAGCCTGTCGGCGACACTTGCTTTCGACCAGCACACCCCGGCCGCTGTGGTGGATCACCTGGCCGCCCTGCTTACCGATGCCAGCGCGCCGACACTGGGACCGATGGGGCAGTTAGTAAAAGTTGCGCTCAACAACGAAAAATACTCAACATTAATCGAGATCATAATTGCTACATCGAGCCTGGACTGTTCATGCCTATGTCAACACAAATCTCCGAGACCTGTCGCACAGATAAGCCTGAGAGAGGCAGAAGATTCCCCGGTCCGCCTGGTGTGCTTATCTGAATTCGAGGGGCAGTACCGAAAGTTCGCCAACGGTATCATTGGAAATATCCGAGTCATTGAAATGATTGCTCCGGGTTTTGCGGGCACATTAGTGCCTGCGACCGCGCACGAAGCTGCACAGTTGATTATCGATGCATTGCAATTGACGGCAGCGAATGATGAGACGACCGTCATCGTTGGACACGGGATTACTTGTATACCGGCGACTCACGCCGTCGAGTTGCATGCAACAGCATGCTTGCCGACCAGCGCCGCGCGACCAACGGTGGCTTTAATTGCCCTAGCGCCGATCATAAGCAAAGACAAGCTGACAATTAGCAACGACCCGCTATTAATACAGGCGATCTCGGCACACCTCTACAGTGAGACCGACTTAATCACGTACGGTCGGTATCTTAGTTGTGGCCTGCAGACGAACGGTAGGTCAGAAAAAGAGCTTTCGCTAACCATATGTGGAGGCAGGCACAACTCTGTCGAGACGCCCGCCTCCCCCTTGGTGCTTGAGCCAGCACGCACGGCTTTACGCGTTTCCAACTGGATTGCGGATAACTTCCGCGGGCACTAGGCATTGCATTAGGGATGGAAGAATGGAAGGATTGGATCGACATGATCTGGGATGACATCTTCATAAACTCACTGGGAACGTATATTCCGCCCAGATTTTCGAGCGACGCTGTCGACTGCAGCGCAGAGATCAACGACGACTTCAGCGGATATGAAAGCGTTGCGATATCAGAGGAGCCGAGCTATATTATGGCCGGAATCGCGGCCAGGCAAGCCATGGAACGGTCGCAGCATTCCGGGAACACTCTGTCGGCGCTCGTATATGTCCATACATTATTAGACACAGAGCACGCCACGCCTGCGTCTTACCTGCAGCGCGTCCTGCAGCAGACAACGGCGCTTACGTTCGAGTTGAGCGCGGCGAGTGATGGCGGCACGACCGGAGTCGAAGTCGTTGCACGATTACTCGCGAGCGACCCGGGCCTGGACGCAGGATTGGTATGCACCACAAACCGGATCCCGGACGGCATCGATCGATTCGCATTGGGAGGCGTAAATGGGGACGGCGCTGCCGCCGCAGTGATTTCAAAGAGGAACGGGTTCGCGCGATTAGTCGCCACCCAAAGAGCTGCAGACCCAGAATTCGAGGCGTTGAATCGCAATAGAGCGACACAAGTGGGCTTTTGGGACATTGAGTACATGGACGTCGGATTCCAATATATTGACGCTCTGGCACAAGAAGTATCGGCTATTATTTCTTCCATATTAAGTGAAGCAAACCTTAGGATAGAAGACATTTCGCATTTCTGTTTTCCCGCGATTGCAGCTGACCCGATGGAAGAGATGTTCCTTAAGCGTAACAAGATCCCAGTCTCAAAAACTTGCTGGGCGGAGTTGCGTAAAAACGGACACGTCGGTCCTTGCGATCAGTTACTCGGTTTGGCGCACCTGGCGGACACCAACCAGCTGAAGCCTGGACAGTTCGTCTTGTTAGTCGGAGGCGGATTGGGTTATCGACTCACGAGTCTGCTACTTCAGGTGGTCTAGGGTTCCCGGCGTTGCTAATTCGCCCCGCGAGAGCTCGGCGCAGATCCTTCTCAGAAGCGGGCGCCACGGGGCGCTCAAGTGCCGAGTGTCGTGTCGCGTGTTGTTGAAACGTTTAGTTGATTTTTCCGAGTAGTTCCGCGATTGAAATCCCCGACGGCGCCCGCGACATCATCGCCGGACTAGGAATCGGGACCCGCTCACTAAGCCCTGGCAACGACGCGCCGACGACCTCTACACCCTCAACGGCGACGAGCCCGATTTGCCGCCCGAATCGTCAATATCGACAGCATCGTTCGCTCAATCGGCACCCGTTTAGTATGCCGCCCCCAATCCACAGCTAACGTGACAATACCTAGATAAGCCCGAGTTTTTGCAAATCGGAGGCGTATTTAGTGATGATGGGCCGTCCTATGTGGGGTATGTCGTTGACGGGTCCGATTTTCGCTTCTTGCACCGCCGCGCGGAACCGGTTCGTCGGTATGGTCGTCGTGCCGATGGGCACTGTGGGTGGTCGACCGTTGTGCAACAGCGGCAACAGCGGCAACACTGAATACCTGCGCTGTCGATCGGGCAGGGCACGCAGGCTTGCGTCAAACCGCTCTAGCCAGGCCTCGTAGTCATCGATCCGCTGGATCGGGTAACCCGCGTCAATGAGCCAGTCGACGTACTCGTCGAGTCCGATGCCTTCGTCGTGCGGGTTCGCCACGTGATAGGTGCTGAACCCCTCACCCGCTTGCGCACCGAGCGTGGTAATTGCTTCGGCGACGAATTCGACTGGTAGCCCGTCATAGTGGGAGTGTTGCCTGTGGCCATCGGAATCAGGGGGACTGAACGAGCTTGGCGCGATGCCAGTGGTCAACAGACTTAACACCAGCCGGGTGAACACGTCGGCCAAGTTGAGCTGCCCCGCATACTTCGTGCCGGTCAAGATCATTCCGCAGCGAAACACCGCTACCGGCAGCCGGGCCAGGTCGTTGGCCTCGCGCAACAGCACTTCGCTGGCCCATTTGCTGTTCGCATACCCGTTGCCGTAACCATTGCTGACAGGGCGGCTGGAGCTGACGTCCCGGATATCTGCGTCCTCCGTGAACTCCGACGGCGCGATCTGGTCGCCCACGCCGGCGGTCGAGACGTAGATGTAACCCTTCCTCTTCGTAGTTAGGCCCAGGCGAATCAGCTCGGCGGTGCCGAATGTGTTGGGACCGAATAGCTCCCGATAAGGCAATACGTGATTCACCAGTGCTGCGCAGTCGACGATCAGGTCAACCGTGTCGGCCAATCGTTGCCAGGTCAGCAGGTCCATTCCAAGATTGGACTCGGCCTTGTCGCCGGCGATGACCTCGAGATGCTCGGCGGCCAGCGCGCGATAGTGGCGCAGCAGCAAAGCATCGCCACTGTCGAAGGTTTTGTCCAGACGAGCACGTGCCTGCTCGTTGGACCCAGCCCGCACCAGGCAAATCAGCTTGCTGCCGGTGAGGTGTACCCGCGGCAGCCATTCCAGAGCCAGATAGCGCCCAAGGAACCCGGTCGCCCCGGTGAGCAGGACAGTCCGAGCCTGGGCACTTGGACCGAGTAGGTTCGCGGCGGAAGCCAGCGTGGCGGCGTCAATGAACTTGTCCAACGTCAGGTCACGGGCGTGAACCTCAGTGGACTCGCGGCCGTGAACCAACGCGAAGCTGCCCTCTGTGGCACGGGGACTGCCCTCGACGTCGCTGTGATGGGCGAGAACCAGCCGCTGACTCAAAGCCCTAACGGATGGCGCATCGAATAAGACATGCACGGTCAGGTCCGCATCAAGAGCCGTGTTGGTCGCGGCGATCACCCGCATGGCCAGCAGTGAGTCTCCGCCGAGGTCGAAGAACGAGTCGTCCACCCCGACGCGCTCTAGGCCAAGTACCCGGGCGTAGATGCCGGCGATGATCTCCTCGGTCGGTGTGCTCGGGGCCTGAAACCGGCCGGTGTCGCCATATTGGGGCGCCGGTAGGGCCCGTTTGTCGAGTTTGCCGTTGACCGTCAGCGGCAACGCCTCGAGGACCACCACCGCGGCCGGCACCATGTAGCCCGGCAGCCGCTCGGCCAGCGCGACCCGGAGCTGGGCCGGGTCCGCGGTACCGGTGACGTAGCCCACCAGGCGTTTGTCGCCGGGGCGGTCCTCGCGGGCGATCACGACCGCTTGCTCCACCCCGTCCAGCCCGGACAGCGCGGCCTGGACTTCGCCGAGCTCGATGCGATACCCGCGGATCTTGACCTGCTCGTCGGCGCGCCCTAGATACCGCAGCTGCCCATCGGCGCCCCAACACACCAAATCCCCGGTGCGATACATGCGTGCCCCGGGGCCGCCGAACGGGCAGGCCACAAACCGCGACGCGGTCAAGGGACCCCGGCCCACATAGCCAACACCCACGCCGCGGCCGGCCACATACAACTCCCCGACCACCCCGGCCGGCACCGCCCGCAACCACCCGTCCAGCACAAAAAAGCCAAGATGCGCCAACGGCACCCCGATGGGGCTGGCAATGCTCCTGGCGTCACCGTCCAGGATCTCCCGAAACGAGGCATGCACCGTCGTCTCGGTGGTGCCATACATGTTGATCAGACGCGGCAAACCCGGGTGGTTGCCCAACCACGTCCCAAGACGCTGTGGTTCCAGCGCTTCGCCGGCGAACACCACAGCCTGAAGCCCGAGCTGACATCCCAGCCCGGGCTGCGCCGCGTCGGCGGTTTGCAGCGCATAAAACGCCGAGGGGGTCTGGCTTAAGACGCTGACCTGTTCCCTGACCAACAACGCATGGAAATCCTCCGGCGCGCGCGCCACCCACTCGGGCACCACCACCAGCCGCCCACCACCCAGCAGCGCACCCCAGATCTCCCACACCGAGACGTCGAAGGCCAAGGAATGCCACTGCGTCCACACCCCCGCGCCCCCCACGTCAGCATCCAGGGACCCCAACAACTGGGTCACGTTGTGGTGGGTGATAGCCACGCCTTTGGGGACGCCGGTGGTGCCCGAGGTGTAGAGGATGTAGGCCACGTCGTCGGGGGCCGGTGCCGGCAAGCCTGTGCACGGACAGGTCTGGATGCGGGCGTCTTCGACATCGATTACCGCCAGGTCGTGCCCGTTGAGCCGGTCGGCCAGCCCGGTGGTGGTGATCGCGGCGATCGGCGCGGCGTCGGCCACCATGAACCCGATCCGCGCCGCCGGCAGCGCCGGGTCGATCGGCAGATAGGCCGCCCCGGTTTTCAGCACCGCCAAAATCGCCACGATCGCCTGGGCCGAACGGGAACACAGCAGCGCCACACACGCACCGGGGCCCACCCCGTGAGCGGCCAGCAGGTGCGCCAACCGGTTCGCGGCCTCCTCAAGCTCGCGGTACGTCATTGAGCGGCCTTCGAAGGTCAACGCCCCCGCCTCCGGAGTACGCGCCACCTGCGCGGCGAACAACACCGGAATCGACACCGGCGTGGGTGCCGGCCGGGTCAACACCGCACGGTTACCCCACCCATCCAGCCGGGCCTGCTCAGGCTCATCGAGCAGATCCATCGACGAGAGCCGCCGAGTGGCCTCGGCGGTCATCGCCACCAAAACCCGCCGCAACCGCTCGATCAGCGCCTCGATGCTGGCCGCGTCGAACACATCGGTGCGAAATTCCACCGCCCCGCCGATCCCGGCCGGGTCACCGGCCTCGGTGAAGCGTTCGGCCAACGTAAACGACAGGTCGGTGCGGGCGGTGTGGGTGCCCACCGGCACCGGGGTGACCTGCAGATCCCCCAAGGGAAGCCCGGCGGCCAGGTCATTGCCCTGCCGGGCGAAGTTCTGCCAGGCCAACATCACCTGGGCCAGCGGGTGATGGGTTAGGCTTCGGGTCGAGTTGAGCCGGTCCACCAGCACCTCAAAAGGCACGTCTTGGTGTTCGTAGGCGGTCAGGCTGCGTGCTCGCACCTGGGCCAGCAGCTCGGTCACGGTGGGATTCCCGGCCAGATCGATCCGCAGCACCAAGGTGTTGACAAAAAAGCCGACCAACTCATCCAGGGCGGGGTCGCGGCGCCCGGCGATCGGGACACCCACCGCCACATCGCTGCTGGCGCTGATCTTGGCCAGCAGCACCGCCAGGGCGGCCTGAACCACCATGAAGCTGGTCGCGTGGTGCTCGCGGGCCACCCGGGCCACCTGCTGTTGCAGCTCGCCCGGCCAGTCCACCACCACGTTGGCGCCACTGTAATCGGCCACCGGAGGATAGGGCCGATCGGTGGGCAGCGCCAGCCGCTCGGGCAGCCCGGACAGGGCCTGCTCCCAGTAGGCCAGCTGCGCGGCGATGGGGCTGTTGCTGTCGGCCAGATCACCCAGCTGCGTGCGCTGCCACAGCGTGTAATCGACATACTGGACCGCCAACGAAGTCCAGCCGGGGGCGAGCCCCACACACCGGCTGGCATAGGCCACCCCCAGATCACGCACCAGCGGGGTGATCGACCAGCCGTCGGCGGCGATATGGTGCACCACGGCCACCAGCACATGCTCGTCGTCGCCGACGTGGAAAAGCCGTGCCCGCAACGGGATCTCGGTCGCCAGGTCGAAATTGTCGCGGGCCACCGCGCCGATGGCCACATCCAGCCGGCTTTCCGGCCAGCGGCTGGCATCGACGATGTGCCAGCCGAAGTTGGCCCGCTCGGCGGGCACCACCAGCTGCTGGGGTATTCCGTCCGGCGCCGGGAACAGCGTGCGCAGGCTCTCATGGCGGGCCACCACATCGGCCAACGCGCCACCCAGCGCCTCGACGTCCAGGCGCCCGCCCAGTCGCAACGCCACCGGCATGTTGTAAACCGGGGAGGGCCCCGCCAACTGGTCGATAAACCACAACCGGCTCTGGGCAAACGACAACGGAACCACCGCGGGCCGTTCACCGGCCACCAACCGCGGCAGCCCACCCGCGCCCGCACCGATACGGGGCGCCAACCGGGCCACCGTGGGCGCCTCGAACACGGTACGCACCGAAAGGCCGGCATCGAGGCCGGTATTGATCACAGCGACCAGGCGCATCGCCGACAGCGAATCCCCACCCAAATCGAAAAACGAGTCATCGACCCCGACCCGCTCCAGCCCCAGCACCTGGGCGTAGATCCCGGCCAACATCTCCTCGGTGAGGGTGGCCGGGGCCCGATACTCCCCGGCGGAGTACTCCGGTGTCGGCAGCAACCGTTTGTCGAGTTTGCCGTTGACCGTCAGCGGCAACGCCTCGAGGACCACCACCGCGGCCGGGACCATGTAGGCCGGCAGCCGCTCGGCCAGCGCGACCCGGAGCTGGGCGGGGTCCGCTGTCCCGGTGACATAGCCGACCAGCCGTTTGTCGCCGGGGCGGTCCTCGCGGGCGATCACGACCGCTTGCTCCACCTCGTCCAGCCCGGACAGCGCGGCCTGGACTTCGCCGCACTCGATGCGATACCCGCGGATCTTGACCTGCTCATCGGCGCGCCCTAGATACCGCAGCTGCCCGTCAGCGCCCCAACACACCAAATCCCCAGTGCGATACATGCGTGCCCCGGGGCCGCCGAACGGGCAGGCCACAAACCGCGACGCGGTCAAGGGACCCCGGCCCACATAGCCAACACCCACGCCGCGGCCGGCCACATACAACTCCCCGACCACCCCGGCCGGCACCGCCCGCAACCAGCCATCCAGCACAAAACAGCCAAGATGCGCCAACGGCGACCCGATCGGCGGCGCCCCCGATCGCGCCGTTAAGGGCGCACTGATCGCCGCATACACCGTCGTCTCGGTCGGGCCGTAAGCGTTGATCATCACCCGCCCGGGCGCCCAGCGATCTACCACCTCGGCCGGGCACGCCTCACCGGCCACCAGCAACGCCGCCGACTCCAACCCCTGCGGTGAGAGCACCCCAACCGCCGACGGGGTTTGGGTAACGACGGTGACGTGTTCGGCAACCAGCAGGTCGTGGAAGTCGTCCGGTGAGCTGGCCACCGATTCGGGCACCACCACCAGCCGCCCACCACCCAGCAGCGCACCCCAGATCTCCCACACCGAGACGTCGAAGGCCAAGGAATGCCACTGCGTCCACACCCCCGCGCCCCCCACGTCAGCATCCAGGGACCCCAACAACTGGGTCACGTTGTGGTGGGTGATAGCCACGCCTTTGGGGACGCCGGTGGTGCCCGAGGTGTAGAGGATGTAGGCCACGTCGTCGGGGGCCGGTGCCGGCAAGCCTGTGCACGGACAGGTCTGGATGCGGGCGTCTTCGACATCGATTACCGCCAGGTCGTGCCCGTTGAGCCGGTCGGCCAGCCCGGTGGTGGTGATCGCGGCGATCGGCGCGGCGTCGGCCACCATGAACCCGATCCGCGCCGCCGGCAGCGCCGGGTCGATCGGCAGATAGGCCGCCCCGGTTTTCAGCACCGCCAAAATCGCCACGATCGCCTGGGCCGAACGGGAACACAGCAGCGCCACACACGCACCGGGGCCCACCCCGTGAGCGGCCAGCAGGTGCGCCAACCGGTTCGCGGCCTCCTCAAGCTCGCGGTACGTCATTGAGCGGCCTTCGAAGGTCAACGCCCCCGCCTCCGGAGTACGCGCCACCTGCGCGGCGAACAACACCGGAATCGACACCGGCGTGGGTGCCGGCCGGGTCAACACCGCACGGTTACCCCACCCATCCAGTTGGGCGTGCTCACTGGCATCCAGCAGATCCACCGACGACAACCGCCGCGCCGGATCGGCCGATATCGCCATCAACACCCGCACCAACCGTGCCGTAAGGCTGGCGATGTCAAAATCCGCGTGGGGGGCGGTTGCACCCAGCGACTTGTCGCCGGCTTCTATCATCAGCGTCAGTCGGCCGTCGGTTAGCTCGGCACGGACGCTGACCGCGAAGTGCGTCGCGCTCTCCGCGATCGACGGGCAGAAGGTCACCGCGCCGATGGTCAGCTCTTTGCCCACGGCCACGTCGTGGGACGGGAAGTTCTCAAATACCAGCAGCGTGTCGAACATCTCGCCGACACCGGCCAGCTCACGCAGCCGAGCGTGCGTAAAGTACGAGTGCTCACGCAGCCGTGCGGCGTCTTGCTGCACAGTCGAGCATTGATTGTCCACAGTTGCTTCAGGGTTGAGCCGGACCCGTAACGGCACGGTGTTGATGAACAGCCCGACCATCGATTCAACACCGGACAGCTCGACGGGCCGCCCCGACACCGTCGTCCCGAACACCACGTCGTCACGGCCGGTCAAACTCGACAACACCAGCGCCCAGGCAACCTGGACAACGGTGTTGACGGTGACGCCGCAGCGAAGGGCGCCTTGAACCAGGCGACTGGTCACAGCCCTCTCCATGCTCAATTGCGTACGCCTGGGTGGTTGGGCAGCCCTGCCGCCGGCCCACATCGTCGACAGCATGGTCGGTGCGGACAGGCCGGCGAGGTGCTCGCGCCAGAGCTGCTCGCCTGGCCTTGGGTCGCGGCGCGTGAGCCAGCCGATGTAGTCGCGATAGGGCCGCGGCGGGGGTGGAAGCGAGCCGACTTTGCCACCGACTCGGTAGAGGGTAAGCAGCTCACTGGCGAACACCGCCAACGACCATCCATCGATCACGATGTGGTGGACGGTGATAACGAACCGCCAACGGGCGTCGGGCAATTCGATGAGCAGGAACCGGATAGCCGGCCCGCGTTCGAGGTCGAATCGACGGCACCGCTCGTCTGACGCCACAGCCGCCACTGCGTCGGGCACTACGGTTACGTGCCGCCATGGCAGCTCTATGAGCGACGGCACCACTTGCACCGGATACTGCAGCCCTTTGCTGACGAAACGGGCCCGCAGATTCGGATGACGGGTCAGCAGCGCCGTCGCGCAGTTGCGTAGCAGTTTCACATCCAGCGGCCCGCACACGTCAGCTGTCATCGCAATGACGTACGGATCTTCCGATTCGCCGCTGAGCATGGCAAACGCGAACAGCCCCTGCTGAAGCGGGCTCAGCATGATTACGTCTTCGATCCCGGCCACCCCGCCGTCCTCGGTCGTGCCGATATCGGTCATGACGCCTGCCAGCGCGGCCAACTCGGTGGGCGACAATCCGGACGCGCTCATCGGCTGGGCGCTCGCGTCATTCAGCACACCAAGCGGGCCGCCATTGCCCTCGTCATGGGCACTGGCCTCCTCGCCGCTGGCGTCCTTTTCGTCGGCCTCGTGAATGGCATTGTCCAGCGCGGCGGCCAGCTCGGCGACCGTGCGGTATTCGAAAACCATCTGGGGCGTAAGCGGCAGTCCCATCGCCCTCACCTGGGCGGCCAGCCGCATCGAGGACACGCTGTCGCCGCCGAGCGCCAAGAATTCGTCGCTGCGCCCGACCGAAACCAGATCCAGTATCTGACCGATCGCAGCGGCCACCGTTCGCTCGGTCTCGGTAGACACCGGCTCGCTCGCCTCACCGGCGGATACCGCCGGCCTTGCCTGCCGAGCAGCGCCGAAATTGATAGGCCACATGTTGGCGTTCGCGGCAGAGCCGGGCCAAAGCCGGTGGCGCAGGAATGCGTAGGTGGGTAGATCCACGCGTCGAGCACCTGAACCCGTATATCCGGCAGCCCAATCGATCGGCGCACCATGCACATATGCCAGGGCCAGCCCGCTCACGAATGAGATGTTTTCGTCGGCCTGGGGCTGCAGCAACGGTGCTACGGTCACGGCGTCAGCATCCATATCGGCAGCTGCTAAGGTTTTCTCAGTCATAGTGACAAGCTCAGCGCCTGGCCCGATTTCAACGAAACAATCGATGCGCTCCTCAGACCGGGCCGAGCATATCGCGTCCATAAAATGGGCCGACTTCTTTAGTTGGTTAATCCAATAATCCGGCGAGCGCAACACTTCTGGGTCAACAATCCTTCCGGTGACTCCAGAAATGACTCCTATGCTCGGAGCGTGATAACTCAGACGTCGACAAACCTGAGAAAACTTTGGAATCATGGCATCGAGGTAGGAAGAGGCAAATTCGTGACTCGCAAACATTCGCTTCGTCTTCATCCCACGAACCTCAAACTCGGTGGCAAGTTCAGCCAAGGCGGTAGCCTCACCAGAAATCGTCACCGACTTCGGACCACTGATCGACGCAATACGGGCACGGTCCTGGAATTCGCGCAGCAACGGCATCAGCTCAATCTCGGTCGCCGAGACGGATAACACAGTCGCGTGCATTGGCGTTGGTTGCATAACTCGGCCGTATTCCGCAACAAGAGCGCATGCGTCTGCCAGTGACCACAAGCCAGCCACATGCGCGGCGGCGATCTCACCCACAGAATGGCCTATTACGAAATCCGGTCGCAGTCCCCAGGACTCGGCAAGCCGAAATAGTGCAACCTCGACAGCGAACAGGGCCAGCTGCTGGCGAGCGGTTTGATTGTGCGATCCTGCTGCGTCCGATTCGAGGTCCACGAAAGCCACGCCCTGCAGCTGCGAGTTAGTTTCGTTGAAGATAGAGCTGACTTCGTCGAATGCATTGGCATACACCGGAAAACTTGAGTAAAGCCGCTTTCCCATACCCGCCGCGTCTACCGCCTCACCGGGAAACAGCGCTGAGGTTTTTGCATGAAGCCCAGCCGCGGCCCGTATCACAACGGGTGAACTCCTGTTTTCCGCCAATGATCGCAGGCCGCCGAGCAGTTCCGAGCGATCACGGCCGACGATCACGGCCCGGTGCTCAAACTGCGCACGTGAAGTGGCCAACGAGAACCCGATGTCGACCGGACTGAAGTCCGAATTCTGCTCAAGATGGGCCAGCAACCTGGAGGCCTGCGCGGGCACTGACTCTGCGGATTTGGCTGTGATCACCCAGGGAATGACCGGAACAAAATCGTCGCCCACTAACCGAGTTGTGTGGTGAATCAACGAATGCTGTTCCGGAGCTTCTTCAATGATCACATGAGCATTGGTTCCGGTGATGCTGAATGCTGACACTCCGGCTCGACGGGAGCCATTCATTCGCGGCCAGGACTGTGCCTCAGTGGCTAACTGGAGGCCCCCGGCCGACCAATCCACAAATGGGGTTGGCTCATCAACATGCAGGGTCGGCGGTATTACGCCATAGCGCATCGCTTGCACCATCTTGATTACTCCGCCTACACCAGCGGCGGCCTGGGTGTGTCCGATATTCGATTTGAGCGACCCGACCCACAAGGGCCGCCCCGCTAACCGGCGCCGACCGTAGGTCGCGATCAGGGCCTCCGCCTCGATCAGATCCCCCAGCGGAGTGCCGGTGCTATGGGCTTCCACAACATCCACTTCCGCCGCCTCGACGCCAGCGTTCGCCAATGCCCGGCGGATTACTTGCTGCTGCGACGAACCATTGGGAGCCTCCGGCCGATTTGAGGCCCCGTCGTGATTGACCGCCGAACCCCGCACCACGGCCAGCACCGGATGCTGATTGCGCCGCGCATCCGACAATCGCTCCAAGAGCACGATGCCCACACCCTCGCCCCACCCGGTGCCATCCGCCGCCGCGGCGAACGACTTGCAGCGCCCGTCACCAGCAAACCCAAGCCGATTCGATAAACCGACAAAATCCAGTTGCGTCAGCACTGTTGCGCCTCCGGCAAGCGCTAACGAGCACTCCCCCGACCGCAACGATTTGACAGCTTCATGAACCGCCACCAATGACGACGAACACCCGGTATCAAGTGCAACGGAAGGGCCCTCGAAGCCGAAGAAATAGGAAATCCGCCCCGCGCTTACACTCGGCGATTGACCCGTCAAAAGGGAAGGAACACCCCGCAGGTCGGCGGGTGCAAAATCAACGTTTGTCGCGCCAAATGAGATAAAAGGGGCGCTGCCGAGAAAGACCGCTGTGTCGCTTCCCCGAACGGTCGATGGGTCAATGCCCGCCCGCTCAAATAACTCCCATACGCACTCAAGCACCAACCGTTGCTGCGGACCCATCGCTACTGCCTCGTCCGAGCTGATCTCGAAAAACTCGGCATCAAACTCGGTAAGGTCGGACACGAAGCCGCCAACGCGCAAACAAGACCCGTCGCCGGTATCGGCATCTGGATTGTAGAAATTGTTGACATCCCAGCCGCGGTCAGGCGGCAAGCCCGATATTAAATCGCGCCCCTCCGAAACCGCATGCCACAAATTCGCGGGCGAATTCAGACCTCCAGGATAACGGCATGCCATTCCCACGATTGCAATCGCATTGCGGGCTCTCTCCTCCGGATCCTGTGGCGGGATATTTCTTCGGATTGACCGCGCTTTCTCATCGTCGGATTCGGAAGTCGCCGGCTTTTCATCGGAATGGGGAGAGTCGGTGCCGCTGAGCTGTTGGTCCAGATACCCGGCCAGCGCAGCCGCGGTGGGATAATCGAAGGTCAGCGTGGGTGAAAGAGTCAGCCCGGCAACGATTTTCAGCCGGTTACGCAGCTCCACGCTGGTCAACGAGTCAAATCCCAGATCCTGAAACGTGGTGTCCGGGTCGAGGTCTTGACCACTGGAATGACCCAACACCACGGCCGCCTGCTTGAGCACCATCGCAACCAGCAGGTCATGCCGCCGGTCAGCACTTAGCCCGCGCAAGCGCTGCGCCAGCAGCGATTCAACCGGCATGGCGTCGTTGTCCACGACACGCCGCAGCGGACGACGTATCAACCCGCTCAACATTTTCGGCACCCCAGCAACCAGCTCCGGGTCACCCAGCACGGTGTGCTCCAAGCGCGCGGCAACCACAGAGGACTGACCCGCCACCAGCGCGGCATCAAACAACTCCACGGCCTGCTGCGCGGTCATCGCCGCTAACCCACCAAGACGCATCCGCGCCAGGTCACGGTCGCTTAAATGCCCGCTCATGGCGCTCGACTGCTCCCACAAACCCCACGCCAGCGAAATGCCCGCCAACCCGCCGGCGCGCCGGTAAGCCGCCAACCCGTCCAAAAACGCATTGCCCGCCGCGTAATTCGCCTGCCCCGCAGTTCCCACCGTGGCCGCGATCGAGGAACACAACACAAACACCGGCAACCCCAAATCACGGGTAGCCTCATGCAGATTCCACGCACCATCCACCTTGGCCCGCAACACCGTATCCATCCGCTCCGGCGTCAACGACCCGATCACCGCGTCATCGAGTGTCCCAGCGGCATGAATCACCCCGCTAAGCCGCGGACACCGCCCCGACAACTGCTCCAACAACCCCGCCACCGCGTCACGATCGCCCACATCACAGGCCATCACCTGCACCACGGCCCCAGCCCGCTCCAACTCCGCGGCCAACTCAGCGGCCCCCTCGACCCGATCCCCGCCCCGGCTGACCAACACCACATGGCGCACCCCATAGGCAGCCACCACATGACGAGCCAACACACCACCGACCATCCCGGTACCCCCGGTGATCAACACCGCGCCCGACGCAAGCGCATCGGATAATACCGTCGGCATGGTCAACACCACTTTGCCGATATGGCGGGCCTGGCTAACGAATCGGTAAGCCGCCGCGGCACAGCGCACATCCCAGGTCCGCACTGGAAGCCGATGCAACGAGTCGGCCTCAAACAACGCGATAAACTCGCCCAGCATCGCCGCAATACGCGACGGACCGGCGTCGACCAAGTCGAACGCGCGGTAGTCGACCCCGGGATACCGGTCGGCGATTACCCCCGGATCGCGGATATCGGTCTTGCCCATCTCGATAAACCGCCCACCGCGGACCAGCAACCGCAATGACGCATCGACGAAGTCACCAGCCAGCGAGTTGAGCACCACATCCACACCGCGGCCACCGGTGACCGCTAAGAATTTCTCCGCAAACTCCTGCGTTCGAGAATCTGCGATATGGTCATCGTCAAAGCCCATGGCCCGCAATCTGTTCCATTTACCGCTGCTGGCAGTGACAAACACCTTCGCCCCCAAGTGCCGCGCCAGCTGGACGGCGGCCATGCCCACCCCACCGGTCGCGGCATGCACCAGGACCGACTCCCCAGCACCTAGGCCGGCCAAATCGCCCAACCCGTACATTGCCGTCAAAAACGCCACCGGTACACCCGCGGCCTCAGCAAAGGACCACCCGTGTGGAATGGTGGCAATCAGCTGGTGGTCGACCACCGCCAGCGGGCCCACCCCCGGCATCAGCCCCAGCACCGCGTCCCCGACGGACACACCGGTCACATCGGGAGCGACCTCTATCACCACCCCCGCACCTTCCGCACCCAGCAACGGTTCAGGGCCGGGATACATCCCCAACGCCACTAACACGTCCCGGAAGTTGACTCCCGCCGCCGCCACCGCCACCCGCACCTGCCCCATCTCAAGCGCGGCCTGCGTCTGCGGGCAGGACGACACCACGACCTCGGCCAGCGTGCGCCCACCACCCGTGGCCAGCCGCCATGCTTGATCCCCAGCGGGCAGCTCCAGCACCGGTGCGACTGGGGCCAGCCGGGGGACGTACACACTGCCGGCACGTATCACCAGCTGCGGTTCGCCCGCACCCACCAACATCGCCAAACCCGGTAGGGCATCGTCACCAGCGGTACGGACATCGCTGTCTATCAACACAATCCGGCCGGGATGCTCAGTTTGAGCGGAACGCACCAGACCCCACACCGCTGCGCCGGCCAGATCAGTGATGACCTCACCGGCCACCCCGACCGCACCATGGGTCACCACCACCAGCCGGGCTAACCCATCCCCACTAAGCCAGCGCTGCAACACACCCAGCACCTGATGGGTCAGCGCATACACCCCACCCACCACATCGTCATCGACGGCGGGACACTCCCACACCACCACCACATCACCACCACCAACCCCGGCGTGGCCGCTAAAATCGTCCCAGCTCACCACGGTGGACTCACACGGCAACTCAACGATGTCGCGCCCCAGCGTGATCGGCGACCACACCACCTCCAGCAGGCCCTGCCCAACCCCACCAGCAGCCGCGGTCAGCGCAGCATGCAACTGCTCACCGCTCATCGGACGAGTCGCTAACGAACCCACCGTCAACACCGGCAGCCCCGCCCCATCAGCCAACTCGATGGACACCCCAGCACCATCGACAGCCGGGCTGATCCGGGCCCGTACCCGCTCAGCGGCGGCGGCGTGCAGCGACACCCCCTGCCACAAAAACGGCAACCGAACGTCCACCGTGTCAGCGGTCAACACCACGGCGTGCAACACCGCATCAAACACCGCCGGATGTATCCCCCACCCCGCACCGGCCACCCCGGCGTCACCAGGAGCGACCACCTCAGCGTAAACATCTGGCCCACAACGCCACACGCCAGTCAACCCACGAAACGCCGGACCGTAACAGTAACCCCGCAGCGCCAACTGCGAATCAACATCACCGATTTCCACCGGCACCGCCCCCGCCGGCGGCCACACCGACAAATCCGCCGCGGCCTCGACCGCATCCACCCCAAGCCTGCCCTGAGCATGCAACACCCAACCGGCACCGCAATGATCACCCCGGGAATACACCGAGACCGCCCGCCGACCCGATTCCCCAGCCGCGCCCACCACCACCTGCAGCTGCACCCCAGCACCCTCATCCAGCACCAACGGCGCAACCAACGTCAGCTCCTCCACCAAAGCACAGCCGACCTGATCACCAGCACGGATCACTAACTCCACAAACCCCGTACCCGGAAACAACACCACCCCGCCCACCGCATGATCGGCCAACCACCGCTGAACCGTCAGCGATAACAGACCCGTTAACACCACCCCACCCGAATCAGGCTGCTCGACCACCGCACCCAACAAACCATGCCCGGTCCCACCTAACCCCACAGCAGCCACATCAACCGGCCCAGTCGATGCCGGCGCCAACCAAAACCGCTGCCGCTGAAACGCATACGTAGGCAACTCCACCCGCCGCCCACCCGAACCGGCAAACACCGCCGACCAATCCACCCCCACACCGCTAACATGGGCCTGGCCCACCGACGTCCAAAACCGTTTCAATCCACCGTCGTCGCGCCCCAATGTGGGGATCACTACGGTCTCGGTGCAGGCACCCTCCCCATTGGCCAAAGTGTCCTCGATTCCAGGAAGCAACACCGGATGGGGACTGGATTCCACAAATACGCGATACCCCTGCGCGCAAGCGCTGCGCACGGCCCGCTCAAACTCCACCGTTTGGCGAATACTGCGATACCAATACCCGGCATCTAGTTTCGCGGTATCCATCAACCCGCCCGTCACCGAAGAGAAAAACGCGGCCTCACACGACTGCGGCTGGATACCGGCTAACGCCTCCGCAAGAGGCTCCCGGATCGCCTCTACCTGGGTGGAATGCGACGCGTAAGCCACATCAATGCGGCGAGCCCGAACACCCACCGCCGCACAACGGGCCGTGAACTCCACCGCCGCATCGGGATCTCCCGAAATCGCCACGGCGGAGACTCCATTGACCGCCGCAAGACCGAGCCGATCACCATATCCAACCAGCAACTCCCGCGCCCGCGCCTCCCCACACGCCACCGACACCATCGCCCCACCACCGGCCAGACCCACCAATAATCGACTTCGCAAGGCAACCACCGCCGCCGCATCGGCCAGGGTCAATCCACCGGCCACACAGGCCGCTGCGATCTCACCCTGCGAATGCCCGATCACCGCATCGGGAACCACCCCCACCGAGCGCCACAACTCGGCCAACGACACCATCACCGCCCACAACACCGGCTGCACCACATCAACCCGATCCGGCTCCGGCGCCCCCGCCACCCCGCACACCACATCCAGCAACGACCAGTCCACAAACTGCGCCAACGCCTGAGCGCAACAACGCATCTGCTCGCTGAACACCGGCGAGGCATCCAGCAGCTCGCGGCCCATTCCGATCCACTGCGAACCCTGCCCGGGAAACACAAACACCGTCTTGCCCACGGGCCGGGCCTGGCCCATCACCACACCGAACCCCGGCTCACCGCGGGCCACCCCAGCCAATCCCGCCATCAACGCCGAGCGATCCGCACCCACCACGACCGCGCGATGCTCAAAAACGGACCGCCCCGCCAACGACAACCCCACATCGACCGGATCCAACCCCTCGTCAGCCGCGACACGAGCCATCAACCGGCCCGCCTGAGCAGCCAACGCCGCCGCCGATTTACCCGATACCACCCACGGCACGACCGACAACCCCCCACCCGATCCGGCCGCCCCACCGCCGGCTACCTCAGGTAAGCCTTGCTCCAAAATCACATGCGCGTTAGTGCCGCTGATCCCAAACGACGACACCCCGGCACGACGCGGACGCCCCTCGGCCGGCCAATGCCGAGCCTGGGTCAATACCGATACCGCCCCGCTCGACCAATCCACATGCGGGGACAACGCGTCGACATGCAAGGTGGCCGGCAACACTCCATGGCGCATTGCCTGCACGATCTTGATCACCCCGGCCACACCCGCCGCGGCCTGCGTATGACCAATATTCGACTTCACCGAGCCCACCCATAATGGCCGGCCCGCCGGCCGGTCTTGCCCGTAGGTGGCCAACAACGCCTGGGCCTCAATGGGATCGCCCAACGTCGTACCCGTGCCATGAGCCTCCACTACGTCTACCTCAGTCGCGCTTAACCCGGCGGCAGCCAACGCCGCCCGAATCACCCGCTGCTGAGACGGTCCATTAGGCGCGGTCAACCCATTGCTAGCACCGTCCTGGTTCACGGCGCTGCCCCGCACCAACGCCAAAACCGAACGCCCCAACCGGCGTGCGTCCGATAACCGTTGCAGCACCAGTACGGCCGCACCCTCGGCCCACCCGGTCCCGTCAGCTGCGGCCGCGAACGCCTTACAGCGCCCATCAACGGCCAACCCCCGCTGCCTGGAAAACTCCACAAACTGCGCCGGACTGGCCATCACCGTCACGCCACCGGCCAACGCCAGATCACACTCGCCCGACCGCAACGACGCCACCGCCAAATGCAACGCCACCAATGACGAGGAACACGCGGTATCCACCGACACCGCAGGGCCTTCCAACCCCAACACATAGGCCACTCGCCCCGAAGCGACACTGGACAGCTGGCCAGTCAGCCCGTAGCCCTCGACATCCGCGGAGGCGCCGCTGCCATAACCTTGCCCGAAGATGCCGGCGAACACTCCCGTGGCCGAGCCCCGCAACGACCGCGGATCAATTCCCGCCTGCTCCAAGGCCTCCCACGAGCACTCCAACAACGCCCGCTGCTGAGGATCCATCGCCAATGCCTCACGGGGAGCGATTCCGAAGAACCCCGCATCAAAACCCGCCGCGTCATCGAGGAATCCCCCCGACCTGCAATAGGTCTTACCCACCGCATCAGGGTCCGGATCAAACAATCCCTCCACATCCCAACCCCGATCAAGCGGAAATTCCGAGATGCCGTCGCCGCCCTGCGAAACCATCTCCCACAATTCCGCCGCAGACGTCACCCCGCCCGGGAACCGGCATCCCATCCCGACAATCGCCACCGGCTCGTCGACTCCTACCCGTGCGGGCACCACGGAACCCACCGGCCCCATCAACCCGCTGAGCTGTTGGTCCAGATACCCGGCCAGCGCAGCCGCGGTGGGATAATCGAAGGTCAGCGTGGGTGAAAGAGTCAGCCCGGCAACGATTTTCAGCCGGTTACGCAGCTCCACGCTGGTCAACGAGTCAAATCCCAGATCCTGAAACGTGGTGTCCGGGTCGAGGTCTTGACCACTGGAATGACCCAACACCACGGCCGCCTGCTTGAGCACCATCGCAACCAGCAGGTCATGCCGCCGGTCAGCACTTAGCCCGCGCAAGCGCTGCGCCAGCAGCGATTCAACCGGCATGGCGTCGTTGTCCACGACACGCCGCAGCGGACGACGTATCAACCCGCTCAACATTTTCGGCACCCCAGCAACCAGCTCCGGGTCACCCAGCACGGTGTGCTCCAAGCGCGCGGCAACCACAGAGGACTGACCCGCCACCAGCGCGGCATCAAACAACTCCACGGCCTGCTGCGCGGTCATCGCCGCTAACCCACCAAGACGCATCCGCGCCAGGTCACGGTCGCTTAAATGCCCGCTCATGGCGCTCGACTGCTCCCACAAACCCCACGCCAGCGAAATGCCCGCCAACCCGCCGGCGCGCCGATAAGCCGCCAACCCGTCCAAAAACGCATTGCCCGCCGCGTAATTCGCCTGCCCCGCAGTTCCCACCGTGGCCGCGATCGAGGAACACAACACAAACACCGGCAACCCCAAATCACGGGTAGCCTCATGCAGATTCCACGCACCATCCACCTTGGCCCGCAACACCGTATCCATCCGCTCCGGCGTCAACGACCCGATCACCGCGCCATCGAGTGTCCCAGCGGCATGAATCACCCCGCTAAGCCGCGGACACCGCCCCGACAACTGCTCCAACAACCCCGCCACCGCGTCACGATCGCCCACATCACAGGCCATCACCTGCACCACGGCCCCAGCCCGCTCCAACTCCGCGGCCAACTCAGCGGCCCCCTCGACCCGATCCCCGCCCCGGCTGACCAACACCACATGGCGCACCCCATAGGCAGCCACCACATGACGAGCCAACACACCACCGACCATCCCGGTACCCCCGGTGATCAACACAGCGCCCGACGCAAGCGCGGACACCTGCTTGGCGGGGCCATCTGGTGCGTCGAAGTCCGAAACCGGTGAGGTCACCATCGGCGCAGCTGGGTCTATCGGTGCGACTGGGGCCAGCCGGGGGACGTACACACTGCCGGCACGTATCACCAGCTGCGGTTCGCCCGCACCCACCAACATCGCCAAACCCGGTAGGGCATCGTCACCAGCGGTACGGACATCGCTGTCTATCAACACAATCCGGCCGGGATGCTCAGTTTGAGCGGAACGCACCAGACCCCACACCGCTGCGCCGGCCAGATCAGTGATGACCTCACCGGCCACCCCGACCGCACCATGGGTCACCACCACCAGCCGGGCTAACCCATCCCCACTAAGCCAGCGCTGCAACACACCCAGCACCTGATGGGTCAGCGCATACACCCCACCCACCACATCGTCATCGACGGCGGGACACTCCCACACCACCACCACATCACCACCACCAACCCCGGCGTGGCCGCTAAAATCGTCCCAGCTCACCACGGTGGACTCACACGGCAACTCAACGATGTCGCGCCCCAGCGTGATCGGCGACCACACCACCTCCAGCAGGCCCTGCCCAACCCCACCAGCAGCCGCGGTCAGCGCAGCATGCAACTGCTCACCGCTCATCGGACGAGTCGCTAACGAACCCACCGTCAACACCGGCAGCCCCGCCCCATCAGCCAACTCGATGGACACCCCAGCACCATCGACAGCCGGGCTGATCCGGGCCCGTACCCGCTCAGCGGCGGCGGCGTGCAGCGACACCCCCTGCCACAAAAACGGCAACCGAACGTCCACCGTGTCAGCGGTCAACACCACGGCGTGCAACACCGCATCAAACACCGCCGGATGTATCCCCCACCCCGCACCGGCCACCCCGGCGTCACCAGGAGCGACCACCTCAGCGTAAACATCTGGCCCACAACGCCACACGCCAGTCAACCCACGAAACGCCGGACCGTAACAGTAACCCCGCAGCGCCAACTGCGAATCAACATCACCGATTTCCACCGGCACCGCCCCCGCCGGCGGCCACACCGACAAATCCGCCGCGGCCTCGACCGCATCCACCCCAAGCCTGCCCTGAGCATGCAACACCCAACCGGCACCGCAATGATCACCCCGGGAATACACCGAGACCGCCCGCCGACCCGATTCCCCAGCCGCGCCCACCACCACCTGCAGCTGCACCCCAGCACCCTCATCCAGCACCAACGGCGCAACCAACGTCAGCTCCTCCACCAAAGCACAGCCGACCTGATCACCAGCACGGATCACTAACTCCACAAACCCCGTACCCGGAAACAACACCACCCCGCCCACCGCATGATCGGCCAACCACCGCTGAACCGTCAGCGATAACAGACCCGTTAACACCACCCCACCCGAATCAGGCTGCTCGACCACCGCACCCAACAAACCATGCCCGGTCCCACCTAACCCCACAGCAGCCACATCAACCGGCCCAGTCGATGCCGGCGCCAACCAAAACCGCTGCCGCTGAAACGCATACGTAGGCAACTCCACCCGCCGCCCACCCGAACCGGCAAACACCGCCGACCAATCCACCCCCACACCGGCGGTAAACAGCTGACCAACCGCGCTGAGCAGTGACACCGCCTCCGGGCGGTCCTTGCCGCATAGCGAAACCATCTCGGCGTCAACAGCGTCCAGCGACTGAGCAACCGAGGCCATCAACCCGCCATCCGGACCGGCCTCAATGAAACGAGTCGCCCCGTGAGCCTGCGAATAACGCACACTCTCGGCGAAACGCACCGGCCGCCGGATATGTTCGGCCCAATATGACGGTGACGCATAACCGGGCCCGGCTAACTCGCCGGACACGTTGGATATCAACGCAATTCGCGGCTTCCCAGGCCTGACCTGGGCGGCAATCGCCATGAATTCCTCAAGCATCGGCTCCATGAGCGACGAATGAAACCCATGCGAGACCGCCAACCGGTGCACCCGCCGCCCCTGAGCAGCCAACCGCTCCCCGACAGCAGTCACCGCATCCCGCGCACCGGAGATCACCACCTGCTCAGGCGCATTGATCGCCGCGATCTCCACACCCTCGCCCAGCAACGCCACCACGTCATGCTCGGCGGCATGCACCGCGATCATCGCGCCACCGGTGGGCAAAGCCTGCATCAACCGACCCCGGACAGCCACTAACATCGCCGCATCGGCCAGTGTCAGCACCCCGGCCACGTAGGCGGCCGACAACTCCCCCACCGAATGACCCATCACAAAGTCGGCAACTACGCCCCAGCATTGCAGCACCGCCCACAATCCCACTTGAACGGCGAACAACGCCGGCTGGGCGAACTCGGTGCTCTGCAGCAAAGCCTCATCAGCACCCCAAACAACGTCACGCAGCGGCAACCGCAGATGCCGGTCCAACTCGTCAGCCACCGCGTCAAACGCCGCAGCGAACACCGGGAATTTGCCATACAGCTCGCGGCCCATCCCGATCCACTGCGAACCCTGCCCTGGAAACACAAACACCGTCTTGCCCGCGGGCCGGGCCTGGCCCATCACCACACCGAACCCCGGCTCACCGCGGGCCACCCCAGCCAATCCCGCCATCAACGCCGAGCGATCCGCACCCACCACCACCGCCCGATGCTCAAAAACCGACCGCCGCGCCAACGACAACCCCACATCGACCGGATCCAACCCCTCGTCAGCCGCAACACCAGCCAACAACCGGCCCGCCTGAGCAGCCAACGCCGCCGCCGACTTGCCCGAAACCACCCACGGCACGACCGACAACCCCCCACCCGATCCGGCCGCGCCACCTCCGGCTACCTCAGGTAAGCCTTGCTCCAAAATCATATGCGCGTTGGTGCCGCTGATCCCGAAGGAGGAGACCCCGGCACGACGCACTCGGTCGGCCGCACGGGGCCATGGCCGCGACTGCTGTAGCAGGGCGAGTCCGCTGCTGCGCCAGTCGATGTGGTTACTGGGTGTTTCGGCGTGCAGGGTCTTGGGCAAGCGCTCGTGCTGCAGGGCCAGCACGGTCTTTATCACGCCGAGCACACCCGCGGCCGCCTGCGCGTGGCCGATATTGGACTTCACCGAGGCTAGCCAGACGGGACGTTGAAGGTCGCGGCTTGGCCCGAAGACCTCCTTGAGCGCGTGTGCCTCGATGGGGTCGCCTAGTGGGGTGCCGGTGCCGTGGGCCTCCACCGCGTCGATGTCGTCGGGGACCAGCCCGCTGAGCTCGAGGGCTTTGCGGATGACGCGCCGCTGGCTGGGACCGTTGGGTGCGGTCAGTCCGTGGCTGCGTCCGTCCTGGTTGACCGCTGAACCCCGAATCAGTGCCAGCACCCGATCACCGTCGCGTTGGGCATCGGAGAGCCGTTTGAGCACCAGGATCCCGCAGCCTTCTGCCCAACCCGCGCCGTCGGCATCGGCTGAAAAAGCCTTGCAGCGTCCGTCGGGGGCCATACCGCGAAGGCGGCTGAACTCGACGAAGGTGGCCGGCGTGCTCATCACCTGCACCCCACCGGCCAGGGCCAGATCGCATTCGCGCTGACGGAGCGCCGACGCCGCCAAATGCACAGCGACCAGCGACGACGAGCAGGCGGTGTCGACGGTCAGGGCGGGACCCTGCAAACCCAGCACATACGACACTCGACCGGACAGCACGCTGCCGGTGCAGCCGGTGATGCGGTAACCGTCCAGAACCTCCAGCGAAGCGTTGCCAATGCCGTAGTCCGAGGACTGACAACCCAGGTACACCCCGGTGGCCGATTCGTTGAGGCCCGCCGGTGGCAGACCCGCACGCTCGAGTGCTTCCCAGGCAACCTCGAGCACCAGACGCTGCTGGGGGTCCATCGCAGCCGCTTCGCGCGGAGAAATCTCGAAGAAGTCAGCGTCGAAGTACTCCACATCAGCCAAAAAGCCGCCTTCACGGGCGTAGCTTTTTCCTACTGCGTCGGGATCGGGGTCATAGAGGTCCTCCGTGTGCCAGCGGTCGGGGAATCCGCCGATGGCATCGCGGCCTGCATCGAGCAGAGCCCAGTAGCCTTCGGGATCTGTCACCCCGCCCGGCGCGCGGCAGGCCATGGACACGATGGCAATGGGCTCCTCGGCGTCGGTAACCGGTGCGGCGCAATGGCGGGCTATGGTGTTTTGCGCGTGGGCCACGGCGTGTTCGACCATTTCGAAGCCGAGGTAGCTGCCGACGAGCATGATGCCGTCGTGGCCTTGGGCGCGTTCGAGTGCCTCGAGCACGCCGGCCTGCCAGTCGGCGGGGGTCAAGCGGGGGAAGTAGGGCCAGGGTTCGCGGCGAACGACGCGGCCGAACTGGCCGCCGAGCGCGGTCGTGAGCTCACCGATCATGGCGATGGACGCCGCGTCGGTGCCCTCGACCCCGTATTGACCGACCAAGAAACGGTCCTCGCCGAGGGCCACCAGCTGCAGCGGCTGGCCGTTGATCGACAGCTCGGTCTCGGCCAGAACACCGTAGCCGGTGGGCATGTCGAGGCCCTGTGCGGTAAAGAGCGTGACGATGTAGTTATAGGTCTGGAAACGCTGCAAAAGAGCGCCGCGCTGATCGCCGGCGGGCAGCAGTGCCCGGGCTTCCCAGGGCGGGCAGGCCACCACGACCCGATCGAAGCGATCGAGCTGACCGTCTTGGGTCTGGACCACCACAGCGCCGTCGCTGACTCGTAGCGCACGCACCGGGCAGCCGGGTCGCCATTGCAAAACCCCACTCGCCTGCAAGCGGTGCAGTTCCGCCGTCCAGAGTTGGTCGTTGCCCCCCTTGACACACAGCCCGGCGATCGCCGTGCGCGGTCCTTGCACCACATCGTCGGTCAGCGACGCCAACGCCACGAGATAGGCAGCCGCGGTGCTGTCATCCAACGGGCCGTAGCCAAATGCGGTCCACCAATGACGCCAAACCAGCGGAACAGCGGGCAAGCCCTGCCTGCGACACCAGGTGTCGATACCGCACCCCAAATCTGGGCGGTTACCCAGCTCGGCCAGTGTGGTCGGGCCCTCAACACCCGCAGCGGCCATGACTTGACGGCTCCACCGGCTGGCCTGCAACAGTTCGCCGCCAAGATCGAGCTGCTGGTGACCGCCCCGAGGGCCAAGCTGGTAAAGACCCGGCGTCGAAGGAATCAGCTCCAGCCCCAGCCGGGCCGCCATCCGCAGGCTGCGCTGACACTTCCAGCTGAAACCGGCCTGCCCCAACTCCACGACCCGACCCTGCTGGTCAAGGTGGGACCAGACCTTGCCGCCGACACGATGACTGGCCTCAAACAAGACCACTTCCCCGGCCCCCAGCTCCACCAGCTGCGACGCCGCTGCAAGACCCGCACAGCCCGCGCCGATGACCGCATAACGCCCCCCGATCCGCGAGGCTGGTTGCTGGGCGGGCTCACCGTGGCTGAGCCTGGCAGCTAGTCCTTTGACGGTGGGGTAGTTGAAGACGTCGACCGCGTCCACGTCGATGCCCAGTGCCTGGCTGAGGCGCGATGCCAGCTCGGTGACCCCGACCGAGTTGAGGCCTTGGGCGCCCAGCGGCTGGTCGATATCGACCTGGGCCGCGCGGATTCCCAGCACGCTGGCCGCGTGCTCGCCTACCAGCGCCAGCAGCTCGCCGGGCGAGCGCACCTGGGTGATCGGTGCCGGGCTTGCCGGCTCGGGGTCGACGATGCGGTCCACCAGCAGCGCCTGGGCCTGCAGAGTGCCGTCCAGCAAGCGGGCCCGGCACCGGGAACGTTGCACCTTGCCGCTGGTGGTCTTGCTCACGCACCCCGGCGGGCCCACCACCACCACCGAACAGCGCAACTGATGGTCTTTTAACACCACCGCGCGTACCGCATCCACCACGCTGGACAACAGCTGCCCGCGCACGTCGGCGTTGACCTCCACCAACACCGCCAGCGCGTCGCTACCGCGGTCCTCAACAGCAAACGCCGCGATCCCGCCCGCTCTGATCGCGGCATGGCAATCCCGCAGGCTGTCCTCGATATCTTGGGGATGAATATTGCGCCCGACCAAGATCAGCAGATCCTTAATACGACCGCACACATACAACTGACCGGCACGCACAAACCCCAGATCCCCGGTACGCAGATAACCCCGGCCGTCGTCGACCCCGGCCAGGCGGGCGGCAAAAACGGCCCGAGTCTGCTGCGGTGCCCCCCAATACCCCGCGGCCTTGCTCGGCGAATCCACCCAGATCTCCCCGACCTGCCCCTCGGGCAACGACACACACGACTGCGGATCCACGATGCGCACATCGACATCACCGGTCAGCGGGCCGCAACCCAGCAACACCTGGCCATCGCCGCCCTCGACGTCGACCACACGCCGCTGCGTTTCGAGCTGGTGGCGATCCACCCGCACACTCGAGCGCCCAAACAGGGTCACCCCCACGGTGTGCTCAGCAAGACCATAAGCAGGACAAAACACCTCCGGGCGCAGCCCAGCCACCTCGAAAGCCTGCAAAAACCGGGCAGTGGTGTCCGCGCGCACCGGCTCAGCGGCACTCATCACCATCGTCAGCGAACTCAAATCCCAGCGCGCACGCTGCTCAGCGCTGGTTTTACGCACCGCCAACTCGTAGGCGAAATTCGGAGCCGCGGTATGGGTGGCACGCACCCGATCCATGACCTCAAACCACAACGCGGGCCGCTGAATAAAACTCAACGGCGACATCATCGTCAACTCGAAATTGCCGCCCAACGCATTCAGGATCCCCCCAATAAGCCCGAAATCGTGATACGGCGGCACCCAAAAAACACCCCGCCCATCCACGCCCAACCCCAAATAGCGGCGCTCAAAATCCTGCTGATGCGCCAAATTCCCAAACGTGATCACCACACCCTTGGGATCCGCGGTAGACCCCGACGTGTACTGCAACAACGCCGGCGTATCCGCGCTGAGCACCCAATCGCGAACCGCCGCACCAGCACGCTCGAGGCGACCGACCCGACGACCCCCACGCACCCGCGGCGTCACATGCCACGCCACCCCTTGAGGCCAATCCAACCCACCCGCGCTCACCAACGAGCGGGCCGCACCCAACCGCCGCGCACCGGCATACCGCCGAGTCGTCAACACCACCCGGGCGCCACAATCGGCCACCACCCGCTGAAAACCCGCCAACGACCTTCCCGGATTGACCGGATCCGGCGGATACACCGGCACCGCCACCACACCCGCAGCCAGACACCCGATCAACGCCCGCACAAAATCCAAACCCGGCGGATACACCAACACCGCCCGATCCCCAGCCACCAAACCACAACGCAGCCGCAAAAACTCGGCCACCTCAACCATCTCGGCCACCACATCAGCGCGACTCATCGACTCCTTCACCCGCCCCCGCTCATCAACAAAAGAGACGGCGACAGCCTCAGGAAACCGCTCCCCCAACTCCCAAACCCGCTCCAACAGCAATGACATGCGCTGGATGATAGGACCCGACTAAAACACCGTTGCTGTTTTGGACAAACCAGTACCCACTTCTCCAGCAAACCCCAACAGCACCCCCACATCGTGCAGACATCGCCATCAACAGGTCCGCCGATACAGACACGGCCACAATTCGGCCAGCAACTCAGACACGGTGCGGTTCGCCGCGCACCAGACCGGCAAACCCAATGCACAACCCACCCACAAACTCCGGATCCATCAAGGCACCCCGAGTCGCTCGACCAATACGAATCGGCGCGCCAGGGAGTCGGATAGGCCTTACCTGGGGCGGAGTCGCAAGCCCGAAGCTGGTGGTGCCAATCGCCGGGTATCCGGCGTCGTAGAAGGCGAGCGCCGAGGACACATCCCAGGCATTCGGCAGCAGCAGGGGCTCTTCGGCGTAGTGCAGATCACGAAAGCTCATGGACGACCTTTCGTCGCTCAGCGAATTCTCACCTGATTCTTCGATCCGGCAATGCTCGGCTCAAAGGATCCCCCAAGGCGCATACCTCAGCATTGGCCCCATGAGTGAGCCGTTGGGTGAGAAGCTGTCTACCGACCTCATCGAACCCTACCTGCGCGCCCGCGGCCGGCGGTACTTCCGCGGCCAGCACGACGGCGAGTACTTCTTTATCGCTAATGCCCACCCCTGGCGGCTGCACGTCCACCTCGGCATCTCGCGCTGGCGCAGCGATGTGTTCACGCTTCGGGTGAACCCCGCGTGCTTCTTTCCCGCGCCCGACGGCGATTGGCTGGCGAGCCTCGCCGATTCGTGGAATCAGCAGAACCGGGAAGTTACCGCGGTCGTGCACGGATCCTCCGATCCGCAGCGCATCGGAGTTGTTGCGCGCAGCTGCCAGCAGATCGAGGATCGGGTGATTTTCGAGGATTTCGCATCCTTTGTCGACGGTGCCATCGACGCCGCGCTCGAGTTCTTCGGTGAGTTGACGCCCACTGCGGTATTGCCGCCCCCGTCTCAGGGGGCACAACCGTTGCTCCGCGACGCCGGCTGAGCTGGCGACCCGGTCTGTTTCGACCCGGTCTGTTTGGCGCTCCGCAACCGTCCCGCACGCAACTGTCCCGCAAAGCGGATATAACATTCTCCTAAAAAGAGAGTACGATAATCTCTACTAATGTAGAGAGTCTGCTGGGTAGGCGATCCAGCATCGAGACTTCACTGGCACGCGACTGGGAGTACGAGGGGAATGAGGGGCAGGACATCATCCAACAATCGCGAGATCGCCAAATGGGATCCGGGGTTCACCGAACAGGTCGCAAGAGCCGTTGAACCTCTGGTCAAGCTCTGGTTCCGCGCCGAGGTGCGAAACGTGAAAAACATCCCGCCGGCGGGCGGGGCGCTGGTGGTGGCCAATCACTCCGGGGGGATGTTCACACCCGACGTATTCATCTTCGCGCCGGCTTTCTACAAAGCCTTCGGCTACCACCGCCCCCTGCACACCCTGGCCCACTACGGGGTGCTCCTGGGCCCACAGGGCGGGCGGCTGCGCCGGCTCGGAGTCATCGAAGCCAGTCGCGAAAACGCTGCCGCCGCACTGCATTCGGACGCGGTAGTGCTGGTGTTCCCGGGCGGCGACTACGATGCCTACCGGCCCACGCTCGACGCGAACACCGTCGACTTCAACGGCCGTACCGGGTATGTCAGGACCGCCATCGAGGCCGGGGTGCCGATCGTCCCGATGGTATCGATCGGCGCCCAGGAGACCCAGCTGTTCCTGAGTCGTGGCAATTGGCTGGCCCGCCGGCTGGGGTTCACCAAAGCCCGGATGGACATCGTGCCGCTGACCTTCGGGTTCCCGTTCGGTCTCAGCGTCATCTTCCCGCCGAACCTGCCGCTGCCCGCGAAGGTCGTCACCGAGGTGCTCGAGCCCATCGACATCACCGCGCGCTTCGGCGACGACCCGGACGTCGGGGAAGTCGACGCCTACGTGCGGTCGGTGATGCAGGACGCGCTCGACCGACTGTCCGCCCAGCGCCGGCTGCCCATCCTGGGCTGACCTCGTTCCTGGGCTACCCGGCTCAGGCCGCGAGCACGGCGTCCAGCGCCGAATAGAACAGGCCGAGGCCGTCGTCGGAGGGACCGGTCAACGCTCCGATGGCGTGTTCGGGATGCGGCATCAGCCCGAGGACGCGGCCGTTGGCCGAGCTGACGCCGGCGATATCACGTAGCGAGCCGTTGGGGTTGTCGTGGTAGCGGAAGACCACCCGGCCTTCGCCCTCTAACTCGTCGAGCACCTGCTCCGGAGCCACGTAGCGGCCCTCACCGGACTTCAGCGGTATCAGCAGATCGGCGTCGGTCTCGAACCGCGACGTCCACGCCGTCGACGGTCGATGCCACGCGCAGCCACACATCGCGGCAGACGAAGTGCAAACCCACGTTGCGGGTCAGGGCGCCAGGCAGTAGCCCGGCCTCGCACAGCACCTGAAAACCGTTGCAAATTCCCAATACCGGCATGCCCCGGCCCGCGGCGTCGATCACTTCGGTCATCACCGGGGCAAATCTGGCGATCGCACCGGCCCGCAAATAGTCGCCGTAGGAAAACCCGCCGGGCACCACCACGGCGTCGACACCCTTGAGGTCGGCGTCGCCGTGCCACAGGGCGACCGCCTCGGCGCCGACCCGCCGCGCCGCGCGCGCGGCGTCCACGTCGTCAAGTGTCCCGGGAAAGGTGATGACGCCGATCCGCGCCGTCACCGCGCCTCCCGGCTTATCGTCCAGTCCTCGATCACCGTGTTGGCCAACAGCGATTCCGCGATATCGGCGAGCTCGGAATCGTCAACCGTATCGTCGACCTCTAGCTCAAATCTCTTGCCCTGACGGACATCTGAAATGCCGGGATGCCCGAGGCGCCCCAGCGCACCGACAATCGCCTGCCCCTGCGGGTCGAGGATCTCCGCTTTCGGCATCACATGCACGACCACCCGGGCCACCGGCGCTCCTCCTCAGATCTTGGTCGGCGCCAACTCTACCGGCGCCCGCTAGCGATTGAACCGCCCGGCGATGTAGTCGGCGCGGCAAGCATTGCGGGCGAGTTTGCCGCTGGTGGTCCGGGGGATGGCGCCGGCGGCGACGAGTCGGACGTCGGCGACCCGGACCTGATGCTCGCGCGACACCGCTGCCCGCACCGCCGCCACGATCGGCTCCGGATCGGCGCGCCCGATGCCCGCGGCGCGTTCGGCCACCACAACGAGCTGCTCGACGGAGTTGCCGCCCGGCGGGTCCAGGGCGTCGGCGGAAACGGAGAATGCGGCCAAGTAGCCGGTGCGGACGCCCGGCGACGCGTTGGCTGACGGTGGTTTCGATGTCGTGCGGGTAGTGGTTGCGGCCATCGATGATGATGAGGTCTTTGACCCGTCCCGTCAGGTACAGCTCGCCGTCGAGGTAGACACCGAGGTCGCCGGTGGCCAGCCAGACGCTGTTGTCCGGGGCGCCCTCGGCGTGGCTGCCGTCGTCGAGCCGGGACTGCAGCTTGTTGCCGAACGTGCGTTGCGTTTCTTCCTCGCGTCCGAAGTAGCCACGGCCGACGTTGTTGCCGTGCAGCCAGATCTCCCCGACGGTACCGTCGGGCACCTCGGCACCTTCCGGGCTGGTGATCACCGCCCACAGATCCTGGAACGGCTGGCCGAGGGAGACGTGGGCGACCGCTCCCGGGGCGTCGGGAGCGACGATCACCGCGCGCCCGGCGGCGAGCTGAACACGGTCGAGGTGTACCGCGCTGGCCGCCGCATCCGGGGCGATGGTGGAAACCCCTAGCGTCGCCTCCGCCATCCCGTAGGACGGCTTGACCGCGGTCGCGGGCAGACCATAGGGAGCGAACGCGTTGGTAAATTTCTCGATGGCATCCACAGTCACCGGCTCAGAGCCGTTGAGCAGGCCGAGAACGTTGCGCAGGTCAATCGAGGCGCCGTCGGGGGGTAGCCCGCGCTGGGCGGTCAACTCGTAGGCGAAGTTGGGCGCGGCCGCAAAAGTCCTGCCCTTGGTGGCTTCGGCACTCAGCTCTTTGATCCATCGGAAAGGCCGGCGAACGAATGCCATGGGATCCAGCAGCGTGAGGTATGCGCCGCCGCACAACGCCGGGAACATGAGCATGATCAATCCCATGTCGTGATACAGCGGCAGCCAGCTCACGCTGTGGACTCGTCGGTCCAGCCCCTCGGCCAGGATCATCTGCAGCGTGTTGGTGCACACGGCACGATGGGTGATCTCCACGCCGGCCGGGGTGCGCGTTGAACCCGACGTGTACTGCAGGTAGGCAATGTCGTCGGTGCCGACCGTCGGATCGGTGAACATCGAAGCCAGCGTCTCGAGGATGGCGTCGACCGCGATCACTCGTGGCCGGCTCGCCGCCGGTTGTGTCCGCAGCGATTCCCGGACCGACTCGGTCGCCGCGGTGGTGGTCAACACCACGGCGGGCTTGGCGTCGGCCAGCACCGCGCTCAACCGCTCGGCATGCCCGGACAGCGTTGGCGCAAACAGCGGGACCGCGATGTTTCCCGCATGGACGGCGGCGAAGAAAGCGGCCACGTACTCAACGCCCTGTGGCGCCAAGATCGCCACCCGGTCGCCCTGCTCGGCGACCTGCTGGAGACGTGCTCCGATCGCCCTGACCCGCGACCACAGCTCATTCCAGCTCATCTCGACGACGCGCCCATCCGGGTCCTTCGCGTAATCGATGAACCGGTACGACGGGAGCTCACCGAATGCTCGGCGGTTCTGGTCGAAAAACGAGGTGAGGGTGATCCCGTCCGGCAAGACGATCGAACCATCGGCACGCACGAAGTCATTGATGTCAGCCACCCTGGGCTGCGCATCATTCATCGACATTGGGTCCCAACCCATGAAGAGAGGATAAAAGGGGGGTCAAATCGTTGGGGCTTCCCGCGCAGCGTGTCGTAGATCACAATGTAGTCCGCGGTGGCATGGCAAAAGTTTCCGACCATATTGGCACTGCCGCGTCGCTGGCACAAAATCGTGGACATGCAACTGACGCATTTCGGGCATTCCTGCCTACTCGCCGAGTTCGAACATACGAGCGTGCTATTTGATCCCGGTACCTTTGCGCACGGCTTCGAGGGGATCACCGGGCTGTCGGCCATCCTGATCACCCACCAGCACCCCGACCACGTCGACGTCGCACGACTGCCGTCGCTGATCGAGGGCAACCCGGACGCCGCGCTGTACGCGGACTCGCAAACCGCCGCTCAGCTGGACACGCCGTGCGAGGTGGTGCACGTCGGCGACGAGCTGTCGGTCGGGGAGCTGACCATCCGGGCCGTCGGCGGCCGGCATGCGGTAATCCATCCGGAAATCCCCGTAATAGAAAATATTTCCTATCTGGTCGGTGATAGCGAACATCCTGCCAGGTTGATGCATCCCGGCGATGCATTGTTCGTGCCCGCCGAGCCGGTCGATGTATTGGCCAATCCGGCGGCGGCCCCGTGGATGAGGATCTCCGAGGCCATCGATTATCTGCGGGCGGTAGCACCGGCGCGTGCAGTACCCATCCACCAGGGGGTGGTCGCTCCCGACGCGCGCGGCATCTACTACAGCCGGTTCACCGAGATGACCAGCGCCGACTTCCAGGTGCTCCCCGAAGAAACCGCGGTCACCTTCTAGCGCGATCGCGTTGCTGGCAGCCGTCGGAGGCGTCGATGCCGGTGCGGAAACTTGACTACAGCGGGATGTTCTTGTGTCGGCCGCGGCGCGCGGGTGCCTCGGCCAGTGCTTGGGTGAGCTTGCTGCGGGTGTGCGCCGGGTCGATCTTCTCGTCGACCACGCCGATCTCGATGGCGCTGTCCACCCCGCCGGCGATCTTCTCGTGCTCGGCGGCCAGCAGATCGTGCAGTGCCTCGCGTTCGTGGTCGGCCGCTGCGGCCAGCTTCTTCTTGTGCAGAATGCCCACGGCGGCCTTGGCGCCCATCACCGCGACCTCGGCGTCGGGCCACGCAAACACCTTGGTGGCGCCCAGCGAACGCGAGTTCATGGCGATGTAAGCGCCACCGTAAATCTTGCGGGTGACCAGCGTGACGCGGGGAACGCTGGCCGCACCGAACGCGTGCAGCAGCTTGGCGCCGCGTCGCACCACGCCGCCCCACTCCTGGTCGACACCCGGCAGATAGCCCGGCACGTCCACCACGACCACCAGCGGGATACCGAACGCATCGCACATCCGCACGAAACGTGCTGCCTTCTCTGCGCTTTCGGAGTTCAGGCAGCCGCCCAGCCGCAGCGGATTGTTGGCCAGCACACCCACCGTGCGACCCGACAGCCGGCCCAAGGCCACCACGATCGACGGCGCCCACTTGGCCTGTAACTCCTCGAACGGCGCATCCTGATCGAGCAGCGCGGTGACCAGCGGGTGCACGTCGTAGGCGCGACGCGCCGAATCCGGCAGCAGCGCATGGAGGTTGGTGTCACCGGCCTCGGCCTTGGCGCGGTCGAAATGGCCCTGCTGGCAGAACAGTCCGACCAGCCGGCGGCCGCGTTCGTAGGCGTCGAGCTCGTCGTCGGCGACGATGTGGCAGACGCCCGACTTCTTGTGGTGAGTGTCCGGACCGCCCAGCGACGCCATGTCGACGTCCTCGCCGGTGACGCTGCGCACCACGTCGGGCCCGGTGACGAACACCCGACTCTCCGGTGCCATCACGATGACGTCGGTCAGGGCGGGCCCGTAGGCTGCACCGCCGGCGGCGAAGCCGACCACCACCGAGATCTGCGGAACGTGGCCCGACGCCCGGATCATGGCCTCGAACACCAACCCAACGGCGTGCAGCGCCTTGACACCCTCGGCCAGTCGAGCGCCGCCGGAGTGCCAGATACCGACGATCGGGTTCTGCTCCTCCATGGCGGTGTCGTAGGCATTGACGATGTGGCGGCAGCCCTCCACACCCATGGCACCGCCCATCAGGCTGCCGTCGGTGCAGAACGCAATGGTGCGCACCCCGTTGACCGTGCCAGCCGCGGCCAGCACGCCCGAGCGGTCCCGCTCGTGCAACAGCTCGACGCTGCCGTCGTCGAAGAACGTGCTCAGGCGTAACAGCGGATCGCGAGGATCGAGCGATTCACCGACGACCTCGGGGGCCGGCGCATCGACCGATGCCGGCGGCTGGGCGAACGCCGACCCGCTCGCCAAGCCGGCCGGCGCGCCCATCACTTCACCTCCGCGATCTGGCCGAAGTCGAGCTTGACGAGCTGGTCGGCGCAATCGAAGTAGCGATCGTCGTGGGTGATTACGATGACAGTTTTTCCGCGCTTCTTGAGGCCGGGGAGCAGTTCCTTGTAGAACACCTCCCGGAACCGTGGCTCCTGGTCGGCGGCCCACTCGTCGAACAGATAGATCTGCCGGTCTTCCAGCAGCGCGGTCAACAGCGCCAGCCGTTTGCGTTGGCCCTGCGACAGCGCAACCGTCGACAGCCGCCCGTTCTGCACGGTCACCTTGTCCGCGAGCCGCAACTCGTGTAGGTGCTGGCGGACTAGGTCATCGATCCCGGGCTGGTCGAATCCCAGGTAGTCATCGAACAGGTGAAAGTCGGTGAAGACGGCCGAGCAATTCTGCCGGAACCACTCGACATTGCCCTGGTTGATCTTTTCGCCGTTGAGCACTACGAAGCCGCTCTCCGGCGCGTACAACCCGGTGATCAGCTTGGCCAGAGTGGATTTCCCGCTTCCGTTGCCACCAACGATGAAGGTGATCTGTGCCGGCTCAAAAGTCAGATCCACTGGGCCAAGCCGGAATCCAGATCCGCCACCCTGCGGATGCGGAGGCGGCCCCGGCGGCAGCGGCCGGCCGGCTTTGCCATGGCGGCCCTTGCGCCCCGGATGGGGGCCATCGGCCGGCGGGCCCTGCGGGGGCGCACCCGGACCTTGCGGAACCGACGGGGCCATCTCGCTCTCATAGACATAGCTGACACCGCTGAGCTCCAGCCGGGCATAGCTTGCGCCCGGACGCTCGGTGTAGGGCAGCTGCTCTTCATCCTGCGGCGTCTCCATGGACAGGTTCAGGGTGCGGATCTTGTCCAGCGCCACGTCACCGCGCAGCAGGTCCGGGATTTGCTGCAGCAAGCTCTGCATCGGCCTGGACAGGAACATGGTGACCAAGAGGTAACTGACCATGGCATCCCTTGGCAGCCCAAGCGCCTCGGCGATGACGAACAGGATGAGACCCATGGTGGCGAGCTGAAACAGTTGCCCGAATACCTGAGCCGCCGAGAACCAGGAGCCTGCCGTTACGTTCTGGGTCCGCAGGGTACGGGCCGCCCCGAGCAGGTGCCGATCCATGAAGTCGCGGCGTCGGCTGCGGTGGAGCTTGAGTTCCTTGATTCCCATTGTCATGGCCGCAAACGACCGCAACAGTGCGTCCTCGTTCTCGCGGGCCTGGCGGTAGATGCGTCGCACCCGAAACAGAACCGTCTCGGCGGCGGTGATGCTTGTCAATGTCCCGGCAATCGTCACCGCGAAAAGCGGTCCTGACACCATGGCGAGGAACCCCAGCGACCCCACGATGGTGGTCACGTCGATGCAGATGTTCGGGATCGCGGTCACCGCTTGCGAAAGCGACCGCACATCTTCGGTCAAGGTTGCGATGAGCCGGTGCATTCCCAACCGCTCCAGATGCTCGAGCGGGGCCGAGACGACCCGGGAGCTCAACGCTTCCCGCAGTTGGTAGATCGCGTTCTGGGTGAGGCGGATCAGCAGCACCTGTGAGAGCACGGCACCAACCAGCGCGACCGACCCGGTCAGGGCGAAGTGTTGCAGGATCGCGTCGCGATGGGCTTCCGGCATCACCACACTGCTGATCAGTGTCAGCAGGTAGGTGTTGGCAACGCCGCAGATGAGGCCGGCGGCAAAGACACCGACGATCTGCGTCCATGAGATCGAGAACAAGAACTTTATGAGTTTCATCGTTGTGAGCCTTCTCAATTCGTTGGGATATTGGTCGTGATGCTCGTAGTGATCAGCCGCGTATGACGTCGAAGATCATTCCCTCGACCGCGACACCGGGTGCGAATGAGAACGCCACACCCGTCGAGATGTCCTTCGTCGGCTCCGCCTGCTCCACCATCAGTTGCAGGACAAAGAGCAGCGATACGCTCAGCATGTTGCCGAACCGGGCAAGCACGTCCCAGCTCGGCGCCGCCGCCTCCACGGGGATCCCCATTGACCGCGCCGATTCGAGGATGATCTTGGGTCCGCCCGGATGGATCGCCCACAGATCGATGTCCGATTTCTGTAATCCGTTTTCCCCCAGCACCTCTGTGATCGCCGGGTCAACGCCGTCGTAGATGTATTTGGGCAGATTCTCGGACAGCTCGCAGGTGATGCCGTTGTGATTGACGCCTAGCACGATGCCGTCCTCGGCGTCATCGAGCAGCCGGCTGAAACTATCGCGGATCACCACGTTGCCGGCCGCGAGCGGGTGTTGGGTTTGGCTGGCGCCGATGACGACCGCCCCGCACCCATCGCCGAACAGGCTGTGAATGATGACGTCGTTGATGTCGTCGGCGAAAACGGCGTTCACGGAGCACAGCTCGATGCACACCACCAGCGCCTTCTTGTCGGGGTTGGCACGAACGTAATCCGTGGCAGTGCGGATACCGTTCATCGCCGCCGCACACCCCATGAAGTTCACCACGACACGCGAAACCGACCGCGACAGGCCGAGTTGCTTGACGACCGCGACATCGACGCCCGGAGCGATGAAACCGGTACTGGTGACGAACACCAGCAATCCGATCTCGGTGGACGCATCTTCAAGCGGGGCGATGGCACGCCCGGCCACGTCGACCGCCAGCGGAACCGCGTGCTGGTAGAACAGCTCCATTCGATCCCGGATCGTTCCCGCCTGGCGCCTCAGCCCATCGAATTCGGGATCGAGCGGATCAATAGCCATCCGGCGGCTGCGAATCATCGTCTTCTGGTACAACCGCGAAATCCGTTCCCGCTGCTCGGGGTTACCGACCAGCGCGGCAACGTGATCGATGGCCTCGGCCTGATCCACGACCTGGCTCGGCGTCCCCGTCGCGATGCTCTCGATCACCGCCACCGTGGTCGGCGGCGCGGGTGGCATGTGGGCAGGGGCGAACCCGTGCTCGCCGCCGGCGTGTCCACTCGTCAGTGTTTCGTCAGAGGTGACAAACATGAAACTTCTCCTTTCAAAATTGTTCGGCGGCAATGCTGATCGGTATTCGATCGTCCAGTTGTCCGCAGCTATCCTTTAGCCATTTTTATGATCGGTCAGCGGCCTTGACGAATCCTGAACGGATTCTTGGCATTACTTATTTTGAAACGTGATGCACGCCACGCAGTTTCAAACTTTGGGCAACTATGCGAGACGTCGACGCCGCAGGTGCTCCTAGGTGGGCGATGGGCCGACATCAATTGGACCGGCGGACGACGGGTACCGTCCGATGCGAACGGCGCCGGCACACTGGCGGGCGGCTGTCGTCGTCGACAGCCGCCCGCCAGTGTGCGATCCGGAATTACCTACGATCTGTCTCAAATCGTTTAGCGGCCAGAGAGTTTCACACGGAGCCGAGTCCGGCGAATCCGGAAGCCGCGTAGGTAACGCTGGTCTTCCAGGCCTGCGGTGAGCAGTGTTCCCGAATGAATCCCCACTGTTGCGCCTCGGCTTGACGGGATGGCGACAGGAGGTACCTGCGGGCAAGCTTCGGAAGCCGGTCGGTCACGAAACTCTTTGCGGGAAGCCACTCGAGACCGAACTTCGCCGCCTCTTCTCGCAGCACGTCCTCAGTAGCAATGTTGGCGAAAGCGCTGCCTTGATACGGCAGCACGTGGTGCACGCGATGCGAACTCAGGCCGGCCGACAGGAAGCAGTCGACATAGCGATTCCCGATCACCTTGAGGTCGGAGGCCTCCGTGAATTGATGTATGCCCCAGTCCTCGTTGTCGGAAGCAGGATGCTCATCGGCGTCTTCCTCGAAGTCGTGGCTCGACACGATCAAGAAGGTGCTGACCCACATCGTCGCTACGAATTGCAGTGCCCAGGCCCAGAAGTCACCGGCCAACACAAAGGCCACCAGCTCGGCGATGAGTAGCAGGCGCAGGCCGGACGATCCGGCGATGTGCGGGATTGCGTTGCGCCAGTTCCCGTAGACCTCCTTGACGCCGATCTTGCGGGTGATCCTGATTACATCCACTATCCGGATGGGCATGCCCGTAACCAGGTGCCCGAACTTGTGAATGGTGTGGACAGGTATCCGAAGCAAGCGGGGCAGCCGCATCATCATTGTGAAGACGTTCTTCTTGATGTCGACGTCACTCTGGGTGTGCGGGTGGTGCAGCAAGGTGTGTCCATCGGCGGTCACCAGGCCCAGCGCCACATAGTTGATGTCGAAAGCGTTCGCGAGGATCCTGTTCAGACCCTTTTGCTTGCGATGTATCGCGTAGTGACCGAACCCGGCGAGGGACAAGCGCAGCACCACCATCGCGATCACGAAGAGCGGCAGCGGCATCCAGCCCGGCTCGGCCAGCCGCAACCCCTGAACCGCGAGATACGCGACGGCCAAAACTGCGACCACGATGTTGAAGATCTTGTCCATCTTCTTGATGCGCGCGGCTAGCTGAGGGTTCCTCAGTCGCGCCTTCACCCGGTGCAGCAAATCGTCTTTGGTGTCGAATGGGTACCTAGGTGTATCGCGCCAGCTGTTGAAGTCTTCCTTGAACAGGAATTCCGGTGCGTTGCACTTCGGGTGGACGTCCTCGGGACGTGCTTCGCGGTCCAGCGCGTACCGCTCGAGGAGCCTTTCGATTCCCTCCACGTTTTTGTGGTACGCCTGGATGATTGAGGTGATGTCCCGATTCTTCGTTCGCCCGATGAAGAAGGCCCCGCCCGGATGCTTGGCGATCCAGTCGGACAGGTCGTAGGCGCGTCCCTTGTAAACCCACACATCGGGCGGCGGTCCAGCAGGAGGACCCGGGGGTCGACCGGAGCCGCCCTCCTCGGGACGACCAGCAGGCCGATCGGAGCCGCCCTCCTCGGGACGACCCTGAGGGCGCTGGGAGTCCTGCTCGTTGGCTTCTGGCGATGCGACTTCGGGTAGGGCGATGGTCATTTCTTTTCTCCGGCTGGTCGGTTTCGGTCTAGCGACATGCGCGCTTATGGGTTGACCTAGCCTCGGATCTCCGCCTCGACGAATTCTCATAAGATTCTTGGCGTCACCTCAGCTAGCTGACAGTGAGAACGGCCGAGCAGACGCAAAGTCGCACGATTTGAGTTCAAATCGTGCGACTTTGCGTCTTCTCAGCGAAGGAGAACGGGCTAAGAAATGTCGGCGGCGGCGCCCCGGCCGGCGGCCCGGCCGGAGAAAATGCAGCCGCCCAGGAACGTGCCCTCCAGGGCACGGTAACCATGCACGCCGCCCCCGCCGAACCCGGCTACCTCACCGGCCGCGTAGAGCCCGGTACGCGGCGTCCCGTCGGCCTTGAGCACCCTGGCGTCCAAATCGGTCTCGATACCACCGAGCGTCTTCCGGGTAACAATGTGCAACTTCACCGCGATCATCGGCCCCGCCTTAGGATCGGCCAACCGGTGCGGCGCCACGACACGGCCCAACCGGTCTCCCAGATAGCCGCGGGCGGCCCGGATCGCGGTGATCTGACCATCTTTGCTGAACCTGTTGGCCACCTCGCGATCGCGGGCAGTGACCTCGGCCGCTACCGTCGCATAGGCCAGCGGCACCACATCGGGCAGCTTGTTCATGCCGGTCACCAACTCGAGCAACGAGCTTGCGCTGACAAAATCCACGCCGCGGTCGATGAAGGCCTGCACCGGCCCCGGCGGGCCGGAGTGGAGTCGGTTGCGAATCAGCTGGCCGACGCTCTGTCCGGTCAGGTCGGGGTTTTGCTCCTGACCGGAGAGCGCGAATTCCTTCTCGATGATCCTGGCGTTCAGCACGAACCAGGTGTAGTCATATCCGGATTTGGTGATGTACTCCAAGGTGCCGAGGGTGTCGAAACCCGGATACAGCGGGACGGGCAACCGCTTGCCCGCCGCATCCAGCCACAGCGGGGATGGGCCCGGAATGATCCGGATGCCGTGGCGCGGCCAGATCGGGTCGTAGTTGGTGATGCCCTCGGTGTAATGCCACATGCGGTCGGGATTGATCACCCGCGCGCCGGCCTTTTCCGAAATCGCGATCATCCTGCCGTCGACATGTGCCGGCACGCCACTGAGCAGTTGCCCGGGGACGCGGCCCATTCGCTCCGGCCAGTTCTTGCGCACCAGATCGTGGTTACCGCCGATACCACCGCTGGCGACGATCACCGCCGAGGCTCGGAATTCGAATTGCCCCAAAGTTTTTCGTGACGACGCCACACCGCGCGGTTCGGCCGAGGGCGCCAGCACGGTACCGCGAACTCCCGACACCGCGTCACCCTCGACGATCAACTCGTCGACCTGGTGACGGTGCGCGAAACGCACCGTCGAGCGGTCGCGGAGCTGACGGGCGAAGATCTCGACCAACGCGGGACCGGTGCCCCAGGTGATGTGAAAACGCGGTACCGAGTTGCCATGCCCTTGTGCGTCGTAGCCGCCCCGCTCGGCCCAGCCCACCAGCGGGAAGAGCTTCAGCCCCCGGGCACGCAGCCAACTGCGTTTCTCGCCGGCCGCAAAGTCGACGTAGGCGTGCGCCCATTGCCGTGGCCAATAGTCCTCGGGACGGTCGAAGGCCGCGGTCCCCAGCCAGTCCTGCAACGCGAGTTCGTGGCTGTCGCGGATACCCAGCCGGCGCTGCTCGGGGCTGTCGACAAAGAACAGACCGCCGAACGACCAGAACGCCTGCCCACCCAGATTGGCGCTGCTTTCCTGGTCGACGATCAGCACCCGCACCCCGCGGTCGACTAATTCGCAGGCGGCCACCAGGCCGGCCAGTCCAGCTCCGACCACAATGGCGTCAGCGGTGAACCCGGCCGCCGACGCAGCCGAACAATCGCCCATGCCCGTACAGGGTAGACAGCCGCCGAGCCGGCCCCCGATCAGGCAGCGTCGAGAATCGCCTTATCGGGCCGCCAGCGGTACACCGTCGGCGTACACCCGTGCATCGAGGCCAGATCGACGGCATCCAGCACCGCCTGCAGCGGGCCCGGCTTGCGCAGCTGACGGGCGGCGACCGCGACCCGCACGACGCCGCCGCGGCGGGCGATCCGCTCGGCGGACAGCACCACCATCCGGCACCACCACGGCTCCGTCAGGAAGCCTTCTCCGATGCCCAGGACCCGCGCGCGCACGGTGGTGTGCCGCACCAGATCGCTGACGCCGTGAAGATCAGCGAGCAACCGGAAACCATTGCGCGGCAATGCCTTGACGACACCCGGTGACACCACCCAGCCCGGTGCCGCGAATAGCCGGGTGCGCAGCCCGACGTGCTCGAGCACCCGGTCGGCCGCCATCAGCCGCAGATTGGCCTCGTGTGCGCGCAGTATCGCGAATTCGCCACGCCGCTTCTTGGTGGCCGCGTCGTCATAGCCGTGCAGCACGATGGCGGCGCCGCGAGCACGCCGGTCGGTCATCCATTCGACGGTGCCCGGGTCGCGGTCAAGCCGGTAGTCACCACTGAGCCGAGGAGCCACCAGCAACGACACCGGCACCGAGCGGGCATCCATCTGAGAGCAGAACGCGTCGACGTCGGCCACGGTGCGATCACTTATCCCCGAGACCGAGACGATCAGTTTTCCAGACACACCCGCAGTTTGCCGATCCGAGGTGTCGGGACGGTGAAGGACACGCAGACGGCAGGCATATATCGGCTCCGTATATACGCAGGCCAGACGCCGCGTGGGGCTCGACGAGGGGCCCGCCCGACGGTAATTGGGCGGCTCATCCGACCGAGCCATCCGGAGCGTGGACAGCAAACGCGTACGGCCGCACCTCCGGGTAATCGATTCGATATGCTAAGCAACGTCATGGAGAAGGCCCCCTACGCCGCGGCCAACACCCCGCTGCCCACCGTCCCCACCGGGCAGATGGGCGCCGGTGAACATGCCTATCCCGACAAGCTCGACGCCCCGCTGTTGCGGATCTCCGGCGTCTGCATCCTCGCCACGGTGATGGCGATCCTGGATATCACGGTCGTCAGCGTCGCGCAGCGCACCTTCATTGCCGAGTTCGGATCCACGCAAGCCGTCGTCGCATGGACGATGACCGGCTACACGCTCGCGTTGGCAACCGTGATCCCGGTGACGGGCTGGGCGGCCGACCGGTTTGGCACCAAACGGCTGTTCATAGGCTCCGTGCTGGCGTTCACAATGGGCTCGCTGCTGTGCGCCGTGGCGTCAAATATTCTGCAGCTCATCATATTTCGGGTGGCGCAGGGCGTCGGTGGCGGCATGTTGTTGCCCCTGGCATTCATGATCCTGACCCGTGCAGCGGGCCCCGCGCGGCTCGGCCGCCTGATGTCGATCCTGAGCATCCCCATGCTGCTCGCCCCGATAGCCGGGCCGATTCTTGGTGGCTGGCTGATCGACACCGCCAGCTGGAGGTGGATCTTCCTGATCAACCTTCCGTTCGGGCTCGGCACGGCCGTCCTCGCGGCAATCGTGTTCGGCAGAGACCATCCCGCGCGGTCGGAAACCTTCGACATCATCGGCGGGCTACTGCTCTCGCCCGGCCTGGCGGTGTTCCTGTTCGCGGTGTCGTCCATCCCGGGCCGCGGGACCGTGGCCGATCGCCATGTTTTGATACCGGCGACCAGCGGCCTGGCGTTGATCACCGCGTTCGTCGTGCACGCGTTGCGCCGCGCGGATCACCCGCTGATCGATCTGCGGCTGTTCGGCAACCCGGTGCTCACCCGGGCCAATGTGACGATGCTGGTGTTCGCTGTCGCCTTTTTCGGCGCCGGCCTGCTGCTGCCGAGCTACTTCCAGCAGGTGCTGCACCAGACGCCGATGCAAGCCGGCGTGCACATGATCCCCCAGGGACTCGGTGCCATGCTGACCATGCGGCTGACCGGACCGTTGGTCGACAGACGGGGACCGGGCAAGATCGTGCTGGTCGGCATCGCGCTGATCACCGTCGGCCTGGGCATGTTCGCCTTCGGTGTGGCCAGGCAGGCCGAGTACATGCCCACACTGTTGATCGGGCTGGCGATCATGGGCCTGGGCATGGGCTGCACCATGATGCCGCTTTCCGTCGCGTCGGTGCAGGCATTGAGCCCGCACCAGATCGCCCGGGGTACAACGCTGATCAGCGTCAGCCACCAGGTGGGCGGCTCGATGGGAACCGCGCTGATGTCGATGATCCTGACCAATCAGTTCAATCGAAGCGAAAACATCTCCGCGGCAAACAAACTCGCGGTGCTACAACAGCGGGCCGCCGCCACAGGGGTGCCGGTTGACCAGTCCGCAATACCCCGGCAGGCGCTGGCCCCCGGCTTCTCGGGCAATGTTGTGCATGACCTTTCGCACGCCTATGCGACCGTATTCGTGCTCGCGGTGGTATTGGTGGTGTTGACCATCATCCCGGCGGCATTTCTGCCGAAGCAGCCGGCCAGTCAAACAGCTCTCGAATAGCGCGATTACCCGTCGAACAACATCGTCGCGATCCGCTTGACGGTGTCCATCGGATCCGCCTCCCGCACTTGAGCGTTGACCGCATCGTTGAGCCACAGCGTCGAGAACCCATGCACCAGTGACCATGCCGCCAGCTGGGCGCCCGCGGGGTCGGCGTGCGCGTTGGGATCCTGCAGTGTGGCCACCCCGCGGGACAATTCGGCTCCGGCAGCGGCCTCGGCGGCGGCCAGGCCGGTGTCTGAGACGTCGAGCAGTGACTTGTTGAACATCACCTGGTAGTGGCCGGGATGCCCGATGGCAAACCGCACGTAGGCCCGCGCCGCGTCGACGAAGTTGCCCCGGGCGGCGATGAGTGCGGTGGCCAGCAGCTGAAATCCCTGCGTAGCCAGCGCGGTGAACAGACCTCGCCGATCGGTGAAATGGTGCGCCGGGGCGGCATGTGACACGCCCGCGCTGCGGGCCAACTCGCGCAATGACACCCCGTCGGCGCCACGCTCGGCCACCAGGCGCGCGGCTTCGGCGAGAATCACGGCCCTCAGGTCGCCATGGTGATACGTCTGACGGTCCATGTGGGCAGCATACCGGCACAATCTTGACATCGACTAGATTGTCCGGCTAATCTTCCTGGCTAGGATCTTGTCACTGTCTAGATTGGAGAAGTTGAGATGGCTCCGTTGATCGCCCTGGTTGTGGGGAGCGTCGTCGCCCGGATGGTCGGCTGGCTGGGCTGGTTTCCTACGGGCTACCTGAACAGCTGGACCGCGCCGATCGCCGTCGGCCTGGCGGCAATGTTCGTGCTGACCGGGCTGGCACACTTCGCGCCACCGATGCGGCGCGACCTGATCGCCATCGTGCCGCCCCGGTTGCCCGCGCCCGCTCTGCTGGTCACCATCACCGGCGTGCTGGAGTTGCTCGGCGCAGCGGGCCTGCTGCTTCCCGCCACGCGGATGGCGGCGGCCGGGTGCCTGCTGTTGCTCATGCTGGCCATGTTCCCGGCCAATGTCTATGCCGCCCGGATGCCCAATCCGCCCAAGTCGATGACCACGCGGCTATCGCTGCGCTCCGCCACCGAGGTCGTCTTTCTGGCCGCCGCCGTCGTGGTTGTCGCTGGCTGCTAGCAGCCAGGCGTACTGGAACGCGGTTTCTTCCCAGGCCCGGTAACGCCCGCTGACGCCACCATGACCCGCCGCCATCTGCGTCTTCAGCAGCACCGGGTTTTCGTCGGTCTTGGTGTGCCGCAACGCCGCGACCCATTTGGCCGGTTCCACGTAGAAGACCCTGGTGTCGTGCAGCGACGTCATGGCCAGGATCGCAGGATACTGCTTGGCGGCAACGTTCTCGTAGGGCGAGTACGACTTCATGTACGAGTAAACATCGCTGTCGCTCAACGGGTCTCCCCATTCGTCCCACTCGGTGACGGTCAGCGGCAACGACGGATCCAGGATGGTGGTCAATGGATCGACGAACGGCACCTGCGCGAGGATTCCCGCGAAAAGCTCTGGTGCCATGTTGGCCACCGCACCCATAAGCAAACCGCCGGCGCTGCCACCCAAGGCCACCAGTTGTCGGGGTCGGGTCAGCCCGGACTCCACCAGATGCCTTCCCACTGCGATGAAGTCGGTGAAGGTGTTCTTCTTCTCCAAGATCTTGCCGTGGTCGTACCACGGCCGGCCCATCTCGCCGCCACCGCGGACATGTGCGACGACGAAGACCATGCCGCGATCCAGTAGCGACAGCCGTGCGATGGAAAAGCCGGGATCGACGCAAGCTTCGTAGGCGCCGTAGCCGTAAAGCAATGCCGGGGCGGGGAATTCGACGCCTTCGCGGTGCACGACCGACACCGGTATGCGGGCTCCGTCGGCTGCATCGAACCACTCGCGCCGCTCGACGTAGTCCTCCCGCCGGTAGTCGCCGAGTACGGGTTGCTCCCGTAGCAGCGTGCGTTCACCGGTGGCCAGGTCGATGTCGTAGACCCGCAGTGGGGTGAGGAAAGACGTTGTGCTGATCCGCAGTTTGGGCGACTGCCAGTTCGGATTGGAGCTCAGGCCGGCCGACATCAGCTCGGAGTCGAATGAGATCTCCTCGGGCTCGCCGTAGCCGTCGGAGTCGATGGGCCACAGCTGGATGCGGGGCAACGCTTCTCCGCGGTAGCTGACCACCAGGAGGTCGGCGAAGGCATCTACGCTGTCGAGCCGGACGTCGTCGCGGTGTGCGATCAGGGTGCGCTGGTTCGCCGGATCGCCGACGGGGGCCTCCACCAGGGTGAAATTCACCGCGCCGTCGTTGTGCAGGATCAAGAACTTGTCCTGTCCTCCGGCTAGGGCACTGGGCGCGTGCTCCACCGCATACTCGACGCCGTCACGTCGCGGCAGCACCATGGTGAACTGCGCGTTCGGATCGGCGGACTCCGCGTACCGCCACTCGGAGGTGATCGACGACCCCGCGCTGATAAAGATGTATGCCTCACTTCGGGCCAGCCCAACGCCGAGCCAATACCGTTCGTCGGGCTCGTGATACACCTGCTCCGCCGGATCGCCGGAGCCAAGCCGGTACCGCCACACAGTGTCTGGGCGCCGGGCCGCGTCCAGGGTCTTGTAATACACCGTGCGGTTGTCGGCAGCCCACGTCACTCCGGCCGCGATGTCCGCGATCTCGTCAGGGTACAGCTCAGAAGTGCTTAAGTCCTTGAACCGCAGCGTATATTGCTCGTCACCGACGACGTCGACGGAATACGCCAGCAGATTGCCGTCCAGGCTGACCAGGGAGGCGCCCAACGAGAAGAAGTCGTGGCCCTCGGCCTCCACATTTGAATCCAGCAGTACCTGTTCACCGGATATTTCGGTGGCTTGGTTGGGTTCCGGGTCGAGCTCCGGCGGGTTCCAGTCATCGGGATCGACTACCGGGCAACGGCATTGGACGCGGTACTGCTTTCCCTCGCAGGTCCGGGCGTAATACCACCAATCGCCCCGTCGCACCGGCACCGACAGGTCGGTTTCCTTCGTGCGCGCCTTGATCTCGTCGAAAATCTGTTGCCGCAACGGCCCTTGGTTGGCAGTCGTCTGATCGACGTATTCGTTCTCCGCCTCGAGGTAGGCAATGACTTCGGGGTTTTCCTTGTCGCGCAACCATTCGTACGGGTCGATGAAGACGTCACCGTGGTATTCGCGGCGGGTCTCCACTCGCTTGGCCGCGGGTGGTAAGGGAGGCGTGCTCATGCGCCCGGGCCGATCCAGTCGCCGAAACTCAAACCCGAAATCCTTTCGTAAGCATTGATGTAACGATCTCGTGTTGCCTCGACGATGTCATCCGGGAGGGGCGGCGGAGGTTGCGAGCCATAGCGGTCCCAGCCGGACGCGGGGCTGGTGAGCCAGTTGCGGACGAATTGCTTGTCGAAGCTGTTCTGGACGACGCCGGCCCGGTACTCGTCGGCCGGCCAATACCGCGAGGAGTCCGGTGTGAAGATCTCGTCGGCCAGAACCACGTTGCCGTCGCCGTCGATACCGAATTCGAACTTGGTGTCGGCGACGATGATGCCTCTCGTCAGCGCGTGATCGGCGGCCTGCACGTAAATCCGTAAGGTGCGGTCGCGCAACTGGTTGGCGCGCACTCCGCCCACCATCTCGATCACCCGCGCAAACGAGATGTTCTCGTCGTGGTCTCCGAGGGCGGCCTTCGTGGCGGGGGTGAACAGCGGCTCGGCGAACTTGCTGGCCTCGACCAGACCCGGCGGCAACGCGATGCCACAGACCTTCCCGGTTGACTGGTAGTCCAGTAATCCCGAGCCCGTCAGGTAACCGCGAGCCACACATTCCACCGGAAGCATCTCCAGCCGGCGCGCCACCAGCGCCCGGCCCAGCACCTCATCGGGAATGCGCGGGTCATCCGGCGGCCCGGCCAAGTGGTTCGGGGCTCCAGTAAGCTCCGAGACGAGGCCGAAGAAGAACACGCTCATCGCGGTCAGGATGCGGCCCTTATCCGGGATGGCGCTGTCGAGTATGTAGTCGAACGCCGAGATCCGATCGGACGCGACCAGTAGCAGGTGTTCATCGTCGACGCGATACAGCTCGCGGACCTTGCCGCTGGCCAGATGTTGGTAATCGGACAATGCGGGGCGCATCGCGTCAGCCTATCGGCCACCTAAAACGGGGCGCCGAGCCGGGAGCTGTGCTGGTATCGATGCTATGACACTGCGGTTCTTGCCCTACTCGACCAGACCCGTCCGGCTGCTCGCCCAGCTGTTCAGCGATTTTGCCGTCGTCGTGTGGACGGCGATCTGGGTTCTCGTCGGCCTGGCCGTCTATGACGCCATCGACACGATCGCCGCGGCCGGGCGGCAGGTCGAAAGCGGCGCGAACGGGGTCGCCGGCAGCCTGGCGTCGGCGGGCCACGGCGCCTCGCAAATCCCGATGGTGGGCGATGAGGTCGCCAAGCCCCTCAACTCGGCCAGCCAGGCCGCCCGCGACATCGCCGGTGCGGGGCACAACCTGGACACCACGGCGAGCTGGCTCGCGGTGTTGCTTGCCATGGCGGTGGTCGCGCTGCCGATCCTGGTAGCGGTCGCCCCGTGGCTATTCCTGCGGATCCGGTTCTTCCGGCGCAAATGGGTGGTGACCGGGCTGGCCGCCACGCCGGCGGGTCAACAGCTGCTGGCGCTGCGCGCATTGGCGAACCGGCCCCCGCGCAAATTGACGGCGGTCAGCGTGGATCCTGTTGGCGCGTGGCGCCGCGAAGATCCCGTCACGATCCACGCCCTGGCCTCCCTCGAACTGCGGGCGGCGGGAATAACTCTTCGCGCGAGCCGGCCGGCCTAACGGTGGTGCCTGCCGTGTCCAGCGAAGCTGTTCGGGCGTTGTCCGCGATGTTCGCAGTACTGCTGTTGGCGATTGCCGGTGTTGCGGCGGCGGGCACAACCAGGGCTGAGCCGGCTGTCGACGGATTCGGCGAAACGGCGGTGGGCTGGGACACCTTTCGTCGATTGGATCGGTTGCCGTACCTAAGCGCCGACGCACAGACCATGCAGGTGTCGAGCTTCGATCGCAGCGGTGGTGATTTCGACATCTCCACCGGTAACGACAACGGCAGCGGTGGATGTCTGGCGTCTGGTGGCGCCGGCTGTGTCATTGCGGAGGATCGCGGTGCCGGCGAGGTTGATTCGATCTGGTTCACCCGCGACGGCGGCAATGTGACCCGGATCGGGAAGATCCGCATCGATCTGGATGGGCGGACGGTGATTGACGCACCACTGCAATCGCTGGTCGATGGCGCGCTGGGTGCGCCGTTCGTGTGGCCTTTGGTGGCCAACGCGGCCCAATCGCCGGCGGGCGTTTACATCAAGGTACCGATGCCGTACCGGCAGTCGATGCGGATCAGCGTCGCGGCGAATCTTCAGTATTACCACGTCGACTATCGCCAGTTTTCGACCGCCGACGGCGTTACCACCTTCTCGCCCGCCGATCCCGCGCTCGACGTGATCGCCACCCTGCGCGCCGCGGGCACCATCGACCCCAAACCGCCGGCGCCTACAGCGACGCATAACCATCGGGCCGTCGAGGTTCCCGCCGGCACCGGGCTGACGATCGCGGAATCGATTGGTCCGGGCGCCATCTCGGCGTTGCGCCTGCAGCTACCCGAGCCGACGGACCAACTCCTGACCGGGTTGCGGCTGCAGATCGAGTTCGACGGCCGAATCACGGTCGACTCACCGCTCGGGGAATTCTTCGGCGCCGGACTGGGCGGCACCGAGGTGCGATCGCTGATGTTCGCCAGCACCGCAGCACCCGACGGGGCGTTGGCGTTATCGGCCTGGTGGCCAATGCCTTTCGGACACACGGCCCGCGTCATCCTGATCAATACGACCGGCAGTCCCGTCCCGGGGATCGATACCGATGTGGTGATCACACCCGATCCCCAGTGGGCAGCCGCGCTGGCCAGCGGCCGCGCTGGTTACTTCACCGCACGTTCGCACGCCGGACCAACGACCCTCGGCCAGGACTGGTTGTTCGCCGAGGAGGGGGGCCACGGCAAATTCGTCGGCGTGAGCCACACCATGCACGGTTCTCGAATCAAGACGTCGTTCAGCAACGATGCCCCTTACTTTCTCGAAGGAGCCGAACGTGTGTACATAGACGGTTCCGCGTCGCCCCAGTGGTACGGCACCGGCACCGAAGACTTCTACGAGGGCGGCTGGTACTTCAACAATGGCACCCACTTCAGTGACCCGTTCACGGGCCAACCCGATCAACGCACGGCCGCCGGCGGGTGCGTTGACTACTGTGTCGCTGCCTATCGGCTCATGCTCGCCGACGCCATCGGCTATCGCTCCGCGATCCGATTCGGCATTGAGCACGGCAAACGCAACATGGTCCAACCCGACTACAGCTCGACCGCATTCCTCTACACGCAGCCGAACGAGATCATCACCACCACCGACGAAGTCAACCCCTCCGATCCTGTGAATCGACTTCTGCACGGCTACACCGACGACGCCGCCACGGACCAATTGCTGTTCAGCACGTACGAGGGGACCGACGACACCCGCACCGTCGCCGGGTTAGTCCCCACCGCCCACGCCGCGATCACCTTCCACGTCCAACTCCCCCCGGACAACCGCGGCGTCCTGCTGCGGCGGACGTCGGACCAGGCAACCGGTTATCAATCAGCAGACGTTGCCATCGACGATGTGCCAGCCGGGATCTGGCTACAGCCACGTCGCAACACCTTTCATCGTTGGCTTGACGACACCTACCTGGTGCCCGAATCTCTCACCGCGGGCAAAGCCCAGATAACCGTCACACTCATACCTATCCCCGACGCCCCACCCTGGACTGCCAGCCGCTACCGAGTCGACGCGCTGACGGGGCCGCAGGCTTGACTGTGCGGGTCGGCGACCGGGTTATCGCATTGAGACGCAACATGATAAGCACGCGCCCGGCTGCCGCTGAGCAACGCCACGGCGCACGGCGAAGATCGCGCCGTCGGTCCCGCCCGTGAGGGAACGCGGCCACCACCGCACGACGCGCCGGGTGGTCCCATCATTGGCAAAAAGGTGGTCCCGTGATCGTGGCCAAATTCGGGTCAAGCCGGCCCCATGACCATGACGGTGGCAGTCGACATTTGGTGAGGCACTTCGATGGATACGGCGACGCGCTGCGGAGTAACTATGCTCGATACGAGCCGATCAACGGAGACAGTGTTGAGACAGAGGTTGCAATGGCTTGCCCTTCATGGGTTCGTCCGAGGGTTCGCGTCGATCGGTGTTCGACGAGGCGACCCGTACGCGCGACTCATTGGCGACCCCGCCGTTAGAGCTGACCCGGTTGCTTTCTACGACGAGCTGCGGACACGCGGTCGGCTGGTGCGATCCCGGGTCGGTTACCTCGCCGTCGACCATGAGCTGGCCTATGAGCTCCTGCGGTCGGACGAATTCCGGGTGGTTCCGTTCGGATCGAGCCTGCCGGCTCCGGTGCGCTGGTTAGAACGCCGCACCCGCGACAACCTGCTACATCTCCTGCGGCCACCATCGTTGCTGGCCGTCGAGCCCCCCGAGCACACTCGCTATCGCCAGACTGTGTCGTCGGTGTTCACTCGTCGCGCGGTCGCGGCGATGCGCGACCGGGTAGAGCAAACCGCGGCGGCTTTGTTGGATCGGCTTTCCGGTGATGCCGGAGTCGTCGACGTCGTTGAACGGTATTGCTCTCAGCTTCCGGTCGAGATCATCAGCGACATTCTGGGTGTGCCCCATCGAGACCGGAGCAGCGTGCTCGAATTCAGTGAGCTGGCGGCACCTGGCTTGGATCTTGGGTTGTCCTGGCCGGATTACCAGCGCGTACAACGAGGGATCACGGCATTCAACTTCTGGCTCGCGGAGCACCTGCGGCGGTTACAGCGCGCACCCGGAGACGACCCAATGAGCGAGTTGATTCAGACAGCTGAAAAGGGTGGCGACGACACACGTCTCAGCGAGCTAGAACTTCAAGCGATCGCCGGGCTGTTGCTGGCCGCAGGCTTCGAAACCACCGTGAATCTGCTGGGTAACGGCATTCGCTTGTTGCTGGACGAGCCGGAGTGTCGCCAGATACTGAGCCAACGCCCGAAGCTTTGGCCAAACGCGATCGAGGAGATCCTGCGGCTGGAGTCGCCGGTTCAACTCACTCCGCGGGTAGCTGCCAAGGACACCGACGTGGCAGGTACTCGTGTCAAACGCGGCGAGGTGGTGTTGATCTATCTGGCCGCGGCCAATCGGGATCCAACCGTGTTTCCCGATCCGCACCGCTTCGACGTCCAGCGCTCCAACGCAAGCAGGCATCTCGCGTTCTCCGCTGGCCGGCACTTCTGCCTAGGGGCAGCCCTCGCCCGCGCCGAGGGTGAGGTGGGCCTACGGACGTTCTTCGAGCGCTTCCCCGATGTGCGGCCCGCGGGCGCCGCCAACAGGCGTACTACTACAGTGCTGCGCGGTTGGTCGACGTTGCCGGTAACGCTGGGCCGGGCCCGGCCGGTGGCTATCCCATGATCCGCGGCCGCCCCAAGCTTTGCCGCGTTGGCGCGCAGAACCGAGACGAGCCGGCCCCGGAGACACACATGGATGTCGCGGCGCCGCCGGGGCTGTAGTGTGACCGTGGTCGCATCCAAGCAAATGCCAAAACGGTGGTTTCGATGCATGACGCGAGAGCGGACTTAGCCCCAGGCGCGACGCAGCTGGAACTTCGCGACGTGGTGCACGATTACACGCGCGGCAAGCAGCGCGTGCGGGCGTTGGACGGCGTCACGCTGTCGATCCCCGCCCGCCAGTTCGTTTCCCTAATTGGTCCGAGCGGAGCCGGCAAGAGCACGATGCTGCACATGATGGGTGCCATCGACACGCCTTCGTCCGGAGATGTGCTGCTCGGCGGCCGGGATCTCCGTCGCCTGGACGACAACGAACTCGCCGACACGCGGCGCCGCAAGGTGGGGTTTGTCTTTCAGTTCTTCAATCTGCTACCCATGCTGTCGGCCTGGGAGAATGTCGCTGTGCCGCAGCTGCTCGACGGCGTCCAGCTGTCGAAGGTTCGGCCTCGCGCAATCGAGCTACTCGACCGGGTGGGTTTGGCTGACCGCGCCGACCATCGTCCCGGCGAGCTATCCGGCGGTCAGATGCAGCGGGTCGCGATAGCGCGCTCCCTGGTCATGGACCCCGCTGTGATCCTCGCCGACGAGCCCACCGGCAACCTTGACTCCGACACCGGCAACGAGATCGTCGAGCTGCTCTACGAACTCACACACGAGAACGGTGCCGAGCGCGCGGTCGTGATGGCGACACACAACCTGGATGCAGCTATCTGTACTGACCGCACGATCTTGCTCGTCGACGGCGTCATCAACGCCGATGCTCACCCTGCTGACGTCCTGCCGAAGTTCGCCGGCGACGCCCTTGGCACCAAGCACGACAGACCCAGGCTGCGCCTGGTCGACGAAGCGGCCGAGGGTCCACGTTTCGGACAGTCGTGAGGACGCTGCTGTCGCGGCTGCGACTGCTAAACGTCCGCTACCTTCGCGGCCACCCCGCGCGCACCCTGCTCTCCGTCGGCGTGATCGCGTGCTCGGCGGCGCTCATCGTCGCCGTCTTGGGCACCTACGGATCGGTCAGCGGCTCGGCGAACCGCCTCGCCGAACAGGTCGCGGGCAACGCCGCGCTGGAGATCACCGGCATCACCGACACTGGGCTGGAGGAGAGCCTAGTCGCTACCGTCGAAGGCACGGACGGCGTTAAGGCCGCGGTCCCGCTAGTGCAAGCCCCCATTCTGGTGGACGGCAAGCGGGTCATGCTTTTCGGGAGCGACGAGCGCGCGGGCGCGCTCAGCAGTTCCCTACGCCGCACGATCGACGACATCCCTAAGGACAGAGTCCCCGCCCCCGGCCTGTGGGTGGGGCCCGCGGTCACCGGCGTAACCCAGGGCCATCCAGCAGAGGTCGTTTCTATGACCGGCACCGCGACCGAGGTGCCGATCGCCGGCGTCATCCCCGGCGAGCACGCGCAATTAATCAACCGGGGGAACATCGTGATCGCCCAGCTGGTATTAGCGCAGCGGCTCACCGGTCGCCCAGGGCGGCTCGACTCGGTCCTCATCGTGGCCAAGACCGGCGCCGACGTCGGCACGCTGCGCCAACGCCTGAGCGACCGCCTCGATGGCCACGCCTACGTCGCTACCCCGTCGTTTCGCGCCGCGCTGGCGAGCTCCTCGACAACGCTGACACAAAACGTCACTTTGCTTGTTGCGATGCTCGGGCTCGTGGTAGCGGCGTTCCTCGTCTTCAACACGATGAACATGGCCGCCAACGAACGACGCGCCGAAATGGCCACACTGCGCGCCCTCGGAGCCAGGCGTGCGACGATCATGCGCGATTTTCTCGCCGAGTCCTTTCTCATCGGCCTCGTCGGAGCGGCAATCGGGTCCGCCATCGGCGTCGCGATGGCTGCAGCGGCTGTGTCGCGGCTTCCACCCTTGCTCCTCACGGCCGTAGACGCCGAAGTTGGGTTCGTGCTTCCACCCTCAGCAATCCCGATCGCGGTCATGGCCTGTGTCGGGGCCTCCCTCCTAGCGTCGTGGCTGGGCGCCTACCGCGTATCGCACGTCCAGCCGGTGGCGGCGATGCTCCCGCTGGACGAAACCAACGTTGCCCAGTGGGCGTCTGGGTCACGCCGCAACATCGCTCGGACTTGGGGCGCGTTCGGCGCTGGATGCGTGGCTATCGCCACCGGAATCGCCGTGTCCTTCGCCTATGCGGACAACAGGGCTTTCGGAGGAACCATGCTGTTCCTGGTCGGAGTGGTCTTAGTCGCGCTAGCCGCGGCGCGGCCGATCACCCGCGCCGTAGCTCACGTCTCAGGGCACCTCGGTGCGCCCGGCCACCTCGCGGCTGCGTCTGCCGAGCGCGTGCCGCAGCGCACCTGGGCGACGACGATGACCGTCTGCCTGGCGATGGCCATCGGCGTCGCCACCACTGGCTCTTCGCAAAACATAGTCGCTGCCGCCGGCGAGGTGGTATCGACGCTAAAGCGCATGGACTTCGTCGTGCAGAGCACCCCAGGCGACGAGTTTCCATTCCGACAGCTCCTGCCGGCGGAGATGGGCCGCGAGATCGAGCGAGTGGCGGGCGTGGAACGGGTCCTGCCCAGTCAATTCACCTACGCCCACCTACCCGAAGGCCGCGCCCTCGTTCAAGGCCTCTCCGGTCCGAGCAACACACCGGCCTACCAGCTAGCCTCCGACACCGCGCGCCGTGCCCTGCTCGACGGCAGCGGCGCAGTCATCTCCAGGCTGTTCGCTAGGCAATACGGCCTGCACGTCGGCGACACGCTCACGCTGCCGACGCCCACCGGCACCAAGCACTTGCGGGTCGGCGACATAATCGACTTCCTCTCAGCAGACGCTGGCCTCGTGGCGATCTCACTGGATGACCTCGAGCAATGGTTTTCCCGCTTCGGCGCATCGTTCTACGAGGTGATACTCGCCCAGGGAGCCAACCACGCACAGGTGAAGGCTGCACTGGACCGAATCGCCAAGCACGCCCCGTTCCCCGTCTACGTCCTCACCGGCTCCGAGTTGGTGGCGTCGACCAAGTCCGCGGTCCAGCAGGTGGGTGCTCTCGCCACAGCCCTGCAGTGGATCGTCGCGCTTGTGGGGGGATTAGCGCTGCTCAACACGTTGATGCTTGCCGTGGTCGAGCGCCAGCGCGAACTCGGCATCCTTCGCGCCCTGGGCGCTCGCCGCAAATTTATCGGCCGCCTCATCTTGGCAGACGCCGTCGGCGTGAGTCTGGTGGGCGGTTTCGCCGGACTTGCTCTTGGGTTCGCTTTGCAGTACTTCTCCGTCGTCGTGCTGGGCAAGGCTGGTTCATTGTCGGTGTCTTTCGCGTTCGTCCCGCTCGTAGCCGCGATGGCGATAGGCTCCATACTCCTCACATTGGCCGGCGCGCTGCCGCCCGCCCGCAGAGCATCGAGGCTCAAGGTCGTCGAGGCCATCGGGTATGAGTAGCAATGGTTTAGGCGGCCTGATCTTCGGCTACTTGTCCATCAATCCGATCTGCTAGCGGCGCATCGGCCTTAATGCGCAGCAGGCGCACATCGTTGCGCGAAACAATTTGCACCGTAACGGAATTCAGGTAAGCGGGTTCGCTCCCCCGGCGGCGTGCCTGACCGAGGTCGTGCTGTTGGGCCCGATCGCACACCGACTGTGGAAGCGCGGCAAGTTCCTGTGAGCCCCCCTCTGGGCAGATACCACGTCGTTATCATCGGCTCGTGCGTGTAATGAGCGGGCAGACTCCGTCGAATGCTGGCGGCCGCAGGGTGCTCGAGCCTACAGGCCTGCCTGTGGCCGCGCCCACCCCTACCGCACGTCGGGTCGTCGTAATTGGCGCAGGTGTCGCTGGCCTGACGGCCGCTCATGAGCTCGCCGAGCGCGGCTTCGACGTGACCATTTATGAACGCAAGGCGTTGGGTGGAAAGTCGCGGAGCTTCCCGGTGCCGAACAGTGCGAGCGGCGAGCGCAGAGGGCTGCCGGGCGAGCATGGCTGTCGCTTCGTGCCGGGCTTCTATCAGCACCTGCCGGACACGATGGCGCGCATTCCTTCCCTGGACGACAACCGCAGCGTGTGGGACCACATGGTCCCACAGGCAGGCTTTCTCTATGCGCGCAACGGTGGTCGCGAGGACCTGCCTGTGCTCTCGCACATCAAGGGCGTGGCCACTCGCGAGTTTTTGCTCAGGGCGAGCAGAGCGCTTCTCCAGCATTTCAAAGCGCTGCCGCCCGCACAATTGGTGACGTTCTTGACGAGACTCCTAGTATTCATGACCAGCAGCGAAGAGCGCCGCTTTGGGGAATGGGAGTACCTCACCTGGTGGGACTTCGTGCGAGCCGAGCGGATGAGCGAAGAATACAGACAGCTGCTCGTGAACGGCGTGACCGAGCATCTAACCGCGGCACGCGGCGATCTTGCCTCTGCACGGTCGATCGGAACGCTTGGGGAGGCGACCATTTACGCCGTCACGCGGTTGTCGACGACTGGGGAGAGCGGCCGTGTGCTCGACGCGCCGACGAGCGAGTCGTGGATCGACCCGTGGGTCGCCTATCTGCGCAGCAAGGGCGTGCGGTTCGTCGTTGGTGTCGGCGCCCAGGCGTTCGAGATTGGCCGGGGGCGTATCTCGGCCGTCCACGTCAGCGGCCCAACGGTAAACCAGCGGGTCGAGGCTGATTGGTATGTTTGCGCCGTCCCGGTTGAGCGCGCGCGGATGCTGCTGACCGACGATGTACTTACAGCGGATCCTTCGCTGGCGTGCCTGGCGCAATTGCGCACCGAGTGGATGAACGGCATCCAGTTCCACCTTCGGCAGCCGTTGCCCCTCTTCGACGGCCCGGTTACCTACCTGGACTCGCCTTGGCGGCTGGTGTCAGCCAGCCAGGCGCAGTGGTGGAATCGCGACCTGCAGGCGGGTTACGGCGACGGCACTGTGCGTGAGTGCTTGTCAGTAAACATCGCGAACTTCGACGCTCCGGGCATCGTTTATGACAAGCCCGCCTGTAAGTGCACGCCCGATGAGATCGCCGTCGAGGTGCTCGCTCAGATGCGCGCCGCGCTCGGGGACACCGGCCGCAGCATGCTGTCCGATGAAGCTGTCGCTTCGTGGTTCCTCGACCCCGCACTGAGATTCGAGAATGGCGTCATGAGCAACGACGAGCCGCTCTTCGTGAACTACGCCGGCTCGTGGGACGTGCGGCCGACGGCTACAACTGCAATTCCCAACCTCTTCCTGGCCGGTGACTACGTCCGAGAAAACCTTTCAGCAGCGACGATGGAAGGTGCGAACCAGACCGGCCGGCTCGCTGCCAACGGTGTGCTTGAAGCGTCCGGTTCCGTCGCCTCGCCCAGCCGTGTCTTCGTGCCCTACGACCCGCCGGCGCTCGCGGCATTCAAGCGTAGGGACGCTGATCGTTTCCGCCGCGGATTGCCGCACGTGTTGGATCGAATTTGAGCGGTGGCAACTCGGCACCTCCCAGTTCATGCGGTCCGGCCAACACGACAGGCCCGCACACAATGTTCTCGGTTCGGGCCTAGAGCTACCTGGGCATTTCTCGTAGGTGAATACAATTGCTTACTTGACGTATGCCACATAGCATTCTTCTGCCAGCTTGAGAAAAATTCGGAGCTGCAGGCGGAGGGCAAGCAGTTTCCAACGTGTGCCCATGTCGTCCGGCCCCGGACGTCGGCCTGCGAAAGGGACGGCACCGAGTGGAGACAGAAGTTAGCGCCATTCCGATAGCACTGGCAGCAAAAAACGCCCGGCTGACGAAGCAGTACCCGCAGATTGGGGCCACCGTTGAGACGGACGGTTGTGCATTCTTATACGACGGCCACCGTTTCCAGTGCACGCGCACAACGGTAAGAATCGCTTCTCTCGTGCGCGCTGGTTCACCGCGATCCGGTGGAGAAGATGAGGCGCATGTGCGGCGTCTGTCGGAAGCCGAGTGGCCGCTGCCCCCCATCCTTGTGCATCAAACAACGATGCAGGTCATCGATGGATTCCATCGCGTCACTGCGGCGATCCGAAAAGGACTCAACGAGGTTGACGCATACCTGTATCACGGACCGATCGAGTCGGCATTCGTCATTGGAGTAGAAGCCAACGTTACTCATGGACTGCCACTGTCTCTGCCCGACCGGCGCGCGGCCGCAGTGAAGATTCTCCAGGCGTACCCGCAGTGGTCTGATCGAGCCATCGCAACGTCAACGGGTTTGTCGGCGAAAACTGTGGGCACGATTCGGTGTGCAACTGCTGACAATCAGCAGTTGCACGAACGGCTGGGCAAAGACGGTCGGATCCGGCCACTCAACGCGGCCGCTGGCCGTCAACTGGCCTCAGAGCTGCTAAGTCGGCGACCTAATGCGTCACTCCGCGAGATCGCCGAGGCTGCTGGCATCTCAACAGGCACGGTGCGAGACGTTCGCGCACGGCTTTGCCGCGGCGACGATCCAGTCCCGGCAAGCAGACGCGACAACGGCTGTCGCGCAAGCAATCGCGGCAAGCCCAACCGTACGCCGGTACGCGAGGAGCCCGCGCCCGGGGACGTCGCTCCGCTCATGGCGTGGCTAGCAAGGGACCCCGCGCTGCGCATGAGTCGGGAAGGACGTGAATTGCTACGTTGGCTGCACCTTCACGTCGTCCAGACCATGGATACCGACAAAATCGCTTCGTCAATTCCCAGTCACTGCTTTGAATACCTCATCGAGTTGGCCAACCGGTGCTCAGCTAATTGGGCGAGGATTGCCCACGACTTGGCGGTAAGCGCACAGCGCAACTACTCGGAGATGGCGGTACCGCCCCCGGGTGGAATCGCTGCTAGTTCGAGATTCGGGAGTTCTGACTCTTAAGACCCGACCGGCTTCGGCCTCGGTGACGGTGTACGTCGAACCTCCGCGTTGGTTGTCGGCGGAATGAAGGACAGCCCCAAGTTTCAATCGCAGAAGCTCTGCAGTGCTCGAGACTCAAGGCTGGTCCGTTGTCCATCCGCAGCAAACCATGGGCGGATCGCCCGCCCAGGTGAACACACGGACTCCAGCTCGGCGATGAGCCGCTCGGCGGTGCTCAGATCAGATCTGCGCCGACCAGAACTTTCGGGACCACTCGGTGGGACGGGTTTGGGATCGACATTGCGACCACCCTCTTCGGGGTGGCTACACGTTCGCGATGCCGGGGACGGTAGGGCGATTCGATCGATACGTCTAATACACCAACATTCCCACGTTGATTCACAAACAAATCGATGGCTATCGACCAGGGCAGCTCGCTCGGGTAACAATCCAAAGTGTGTCTGCCGGGGAGCAGATGAACCTGATGCAGCGGCTCCTCAAAGCCTACGGCGCGGTCACGGGCGCGACCGGCGTGTCCATAACGACCATGCCGGTGCCCCGAAGCAACGGCGATGGGCAGGCGTCGCAATGACACGGGAAGGAGACGCGGTAACCATGACCGAGCAAACCCCAGGGACCGGCGGCGACCCCTAATCTGAGGAAGTCCGGGCGGCAACGCGCCAGAGCGTGGAAGGCCGTCGTCGTGCCCATCGTGAACGCCGTGGAGAAGACCCCGGCCCAGGCGGCGGCTGAGCCAGCCGACGACTAGAAGGCCAGCCTGATCTGGGGTTTGGCCGACGCAATCGAAGTACATCACTCGTAGCTCAAACGAAAGGAAGTTTCATGTTCGTCAACGCGATGCCACCCGAAATCGCCGCCGCCGCTGCCGCTCTGGCGGCCCTCGGCACGGCGGTGGAGGCGGCCAACGGCGCAGCCGCCCCGGCGGTAACCGCCGTGGTGCCACCCTCGTCTGCCGATCCCACTGCCGTTCTGACGGCAGCGATGTTCTCGGCGCATGGCGCCGCCCACCAGGCGATGCAGGCCGAGGGCGCGGCTCTGCATGCGGACTTCGTGGCCACCATGACAGCCTCGGCGGGCAGTTACGCCGCCACCGAGGCTGCGGGTGCGATCACGATGCTGTAGCGGATGGACTACGGGATGCAGATCCCCGAGACTAACTCCGGCAGGATGTACGCCGGAGTTGGCTCGGGTCCTCTGCTCGCGGCGGCGGCGGCGTGGCAGGCGCTGGCCGCCGAGCTGGGGGTGTCGGCGGCCAGTTTCGACGCGGTGCTGGGCGCGCTCGCCGCCAGCGCCTGGCAGGGGCCGTCGTCCGTTGCCATGCTGGGCGCGGCCATGCCGTACATCGCCTGGATGACGACCACCGCCGCGCAGTGTGAGCAGCGGGCGATGAGCGCCACGGCGGCGGCCGGTGCGTTCGAGACGGCCTTCGCCGGGGTCATCCCCCCGGAGATGATCGCGGAGAACCGGATCCGGCTGGCCACCCTGATTGCCACTAACTTCATGGGCATCAACTCCGCCGCCATCGCCGAGGCCGAGGCCGAGTATTCCGAGTACTGGGCGCAGGACGCCTCCACCCTTTACGGGTTTGCGGGGGAGGCCGCGGCCATCACCAACGCGATGCTCCCGGCGTTACCCGCCGTACCCGATGCCAATCCGGCCGGGATCGCCGCCCAAGCTGCTGCCGTCGGCGAAAGCGCGGGGCAGTCGGCGGGACAGGCCGGCGCCCAGGTCTCCGGCGCCGTCGGCGAGATGTCCGGGATGCCGTCCGGCATGGGCTCGGTGATGAGCATGGCGGGCATGGCCCCGCAGATAGCCTCCTCGGTCCCGCAGGCGCTACAGGGGCTGGCGAATCCGTTGCAGACGCTCGGCCAGTTCGGCGGCCAGTTCCAGTCGTTTCTGGGGCCGTTGATGAACATGGCCACCATGATGAACGGCGCGGCCTCGGGGATGGGCTCGCTGGGCTCGCTGGGTTCGTTAGGGTCACTGGGGTCCTTCACGCCGGGTACGACGCCGGTGGGCTCGGGTGGATTCGTCACCGCCAGCCTGGGCCGTGCCACCACGCTCACCGGCGCAGGCCCGCGGCTGTCCGTCCCGTCCAGCTGGGCCGAGTCGGTCAAGGCCGCCAGACCCACGGTGGCGCTCCTGGCCGCCGACGGGGAAGCAGAGACCACCGTCGCAGGCGCACCCCGCGCGGGAGTCATACCTCCCGGGGGAATGGGAGTGGGTGGGAGCGGCAACTCGGTGACCACCACTGGCTACCGGGAAGGCGACAGGCCACGCGCACTGGCCCCGCACCGGGTGACAGAACAACTGGTGTTCTGACGAAAGGAAACAAGATGACACTGCGCGCCCGGACCGCGGCCGAGTGATCACCAAGCACCCGCCGCCTCTGCCGCTGCCCGAGGGCTGGGCGAACGTCGCCTGGGAGGTGGTCGTCGAACCGCCCGACAGGGTGGGGTTGTTCCTGCTCAACGACAACCGCGACATCCTGGCATCGGGGACCCGCGAGATCGGGATGGCCGGTAAGGACGGCGTCGGTCGAACCGTCCGGGCGCTGCGTGAGCTGGCCACCGAGATCAATGACTGGCTGGGCTCCGTTGCCGCCCTGCGCACCATGCTCGGTGGTATCGAGGTGCGCATGGCGCATCTGGGGAACATGTCGCGGGCAAACGTGAGCAACGGAAAAGTAGCTGGTGACGGTGGGAGCGTGTCGCCGGTGGCGAAGGGGAGATTATGACCACGCCCCTCACCGTCGACCCCGACGACCTGCTCCGGGTCGCCAACGGGCACCTTGAGCTGACCGACCGGCTGGGTCAGGAGCTGGCGGACCTGGGTCCGGTGCCCAGCGACTGGCCCAGCGGGGTCGCCGTCATGGCCGTGCACGACGCCTCCAAGGGGTTGAGCGCAGAGATGATGGCCCGGCTGGGTCAGCACGCGGCGACCGTGACCGCAGCGGCCGGGCAGTATCAGGGCCAGGACGCGGCGAGCGCCAAGCCGCTGGGTATGGACCCGAAAGACTTCATGCAGTCGATGAGCCAGACGGCCAGTCAGTTGGCACAGGCCGGGGCCCAGGGGTTCAGCCAGGGGTCCCAGGGGTTGCTTCAAGGAATCAGCCAGGCGGGTCAGGCGGGTGCGTCGATGGCGAACCAGCTCGCCCAGGGTGGGGTGTCGACCACGATGAACCTGCTCACCAACGCGCCCAAGCTGGCGACAGCCACACCCAAGCCGCCCGGTGCCAGGGTTGAGACCGTGGCGGGCACGCCGTCAGCCGCTGCACCAGCGACAGCCGACAGCACCAAGGACGAGGATGCGAGCCGGGAGAAGGCCGTATGACGCCGACGCTGAGCGGCGTGCGCGCCTACGACCCGGCCTATCTGCGCCAGGCTGCGGCGCACTGGCGCAGCCTGGCGGGAGCGTGGACCTCGACCTGGTCCGCCGCCAACCACAACCTGCTCGGCTCGGGCTGGCACGGTGTGGGCGCGCAAAGCGCGCTGGACGCGCACGCGGCCGACTGGGTGGCGGCCAACGGGCACGCCGACAGCCTCACCCAGGCCGCCGAGGCCGCCGAGCGCGGCTACGAGGAGTTGACGGCGATGCGCGACGGCCTGCTGGATCAGGTTAGGCAGATCCAGCAGCAGGGTTACGAGGTCAGCGACGCCTTCGTCGTCAGTCCGGGAGCGGACCTGCCGCCCATGCTGGCAGCCGTCAAGCTGCCGCAGGCGGCGCAACTGACCGCCCAGCTACAGGAGCGGGCCGCGCAACTGTTGGCCCACGACGCGACGGTGGGCGGCCAGCTCACGGCGCCGACTGCCGGGTTCGCGACCGGATTTGAATTCCCTCTACCGCTCGCGACGTCGAACCATCCCGACCCAGTGCCAACCCCGGGGCGTCCCGGTATCCCGGCTGGCCACGAGCCGCTGCATCCCACCGACCTCGCCGAACTGCTCGGCACACACGGGACGACCCCTATCGACCCACGTGAGCAGGCCATCGCCGCCATGCTGCTGCCGCCGGGTTCACCGCCCGGGACGCCACCCAGCGCCGAGCGTGTCGACCAGTTCTACCGCGGCCTCGCGGCCGAGCTGGCCAAGCTGCCCCCGATGAACCCCGAAGTGCGGGAGATACTGTCCCGCATGCACCAGCTTGAACTGACGAAGAATCTGTGCACTGACGAACAGTGGACGCAGCGTGAGGTCCAATTCCTGGGCGGCGTAGCGACCGCCGCCGTCGGGGCGCGCACCAGCCCGCTCGTTGCCGCCCTGGGCCTTGTTGGCGCTGGTGCTGCCGGCGACGGAGTGCTGCAATGCCAAGAAGCCCAGATCGACTACGACGCAACGGTCGCCGATGAGAACGCGACCCGAGGCTGGGGCGGCGGCTGGCGACCGGAGCTAGAGCCGTGACCTTTTACCTGTGTTTGTGTCTCTTTGTTGTCGCCCTGGTTATCACCGCCACGCTTACCCATTACTGGAAGCACGACACCTCGTGGCGCGCCGTGATCTGCACCGCCCTGGCATGGAGCATCACCTACGGATTGCTGACGGCCATGGTGTATATCAGTGGATCGCGTGGCTGGCCGATATGGTGTCTGGCCGCCTCTGTCATGTTGACACCGCTGGCCATTCTCATCGAAACGCGCAGGCGGCGCAGGAAGCGTGAGCGAGGTGACGGCGGATGACCGAGGTGCACAATCCCTACTGGGACATCCCTATTGGGACATCCCTATTGGGACGCAGTGAAGGACAGGGGTGTCCCCCGGCTGGGCCGCACCCCCACCGCCCGCGTGCTCGACCTACTCGACATCCCGCACAGCACCTACACCGGCTGACGCCGCCAGATGGGGGAGCCAAATCGCGACGCGCGCAGCAGCCCGGCAACAACAACAATCAGCCACGCCGCCAACGCATCCCAGAAGAAGACCAGCGAAACGGTAATCAGCGACCGCTGACCGAGCTCGGCCGCCATAGCATAACTGGCCGCCGAGTACATCCCCAGCGGGAAGACAAACGCCCACCACACACCGGCGAAGCGCAGCATGTCGGGCCGTTGCCCGATCCGATGCAGGCCGAAATAGATCAGCGGCGGTATCCACAGGGTGGCCGCCACCCAGGTCACGACGGTGACCGCACGCACCGGCCCGGCCAGCCACGCGGGCGCCAGGCTGTGGACGTTGTCGCCGGCCAGCGTCGCGATTGCCAGGCCGCCCATCAAGATCCAGGTATCGGGCTCGAACCCGGCACGATCCTGCCGTTCGACAACCGCGCGCCACAGAATCAACCAGGTCATCAGGCCGTAGATGCAAAGCGCCGCCAACCAGACCGGGACGGCCACTGAAAGCAACCGGTGCTCACCGGTGTGGCGGGCCAGCTTCGTCGCCACGATCGCCAGGCCGGAGGTACCCACGCTGGCCAGTTCCCAAGCGCCGTGCGCACGGTCACGGAGCGCCGCCCACCGATACGCCGACATGTTGCGCACTGTGGACACGACCAGCACCAGCCAGGACACCAGCGCCACCACGCCCAGGACCCAGACCAGCACCCGCTGCGATGCCAGCCGGCTATCCAGCACCGCGCAGGCGGCGACAAACGTGAACAGTCGCAACGTGACATCGGGATCCTTGCGATCCCACTGCCTGACCGCCCCCGTCAGCGGCACCAGGGCGACCAGCACCAGCAGACCTACCGACGCCAGAACACCCAGGGTTTCGCTGATCGCGGTGTAATGGTGCATGCCCGCGGCGATGGACAAGACTCCGCTCGCCATCACCGCGGCGAACGCATCGGGTGAGGGCTCGACATCGGCGAGCCGGATTCTCACCGCAGTTCGACGACCAGGTGCCGGATACCGGTATGCCGGTTGCTGCGAGTCCATTCGACGGGCTGCACAACCCGCACGCCGCCGAAGCGCGACAGCATTTCCTGGTACAGCACTCGCAGTTCCAGCCGGGCCAGATTGGCGCCCAGGCAGTAATGCACGCCCTGGCCGAAGCCCAAGTGCGGGTTGGGTTTTCGCGCGATGTCGAACTCGTCGGCGCGGTCGAACACGCTGGCATCGCGGTTGGCCGAGCCCTCCCAGATCTGCACCTTCTGTCCCGCCTCGATGGACTGTCCGCCGAGCGTGACGTCGCGGGTGGCGGTGCGCCGCTTGGACGGCGACGGAGACGTCCATCGAATGATCTCTTCGATCGCCGACGGCAAGAGCCCGAAATCGCCTCGCAGCCTGTCTAATTGATTGGGATGCTCGGCGAGTGCCAGCAGCCCGCCCGCGACGGCGTTGCGCGTCGTCTCCGCGCCGGCGCTGAACAGCAGGCTGAAAAACAGGTACAGCTCGAGGTCGGACATGGCCGACGCCTCGCTGTTCGCGACCACCGACAACATGTCATCGGTCGGTTCGGCGCGCTTCGCGGCGATCAGCTCCTGGCCGTAGGAGTACATCCGCGACCCGGCCTCTTCGACGGAGAGCTGCGACAGGGACGCCTTGCGCGAACCGCCGAAGTCAAACTGCGGCTCGATGGCCTCGAACAGCCAATGACGTTCGGATTCCGGCACTCCCAGCAGGATGCAGATCATCTGCATGGGCAACTCGGCGGCGATATCGACCACGAAGTCGATCGGTTCGCCCGGCACCACCGCATCCAGCAGTCGGCACGCCCGGGCCCGCAGGTCGCCTTCGACCCGCCCGATCATCCGCGGGGTCAGCCCGGAACTGACGAGTCGGCGAATCTGCGAATGCCGCGGGTCGTCCATCATGTTGAGCACCTGGCCCGCGATGGCCAGGTCCTGCAACAGCGTGCCGCCGAACGGGCGTGCACCGCCGGTGACCGACGAGTACGTCACCGGATCCTTCAGCACCGCAAGCGTTTCCGCGTGCGTGGCGACGGACCAGAACCCCTCCCCGTCGGGGGTGTTGCCGGTGGGTTCGTGCCAGTACACCGGCGCCTCTCGCCGATGGATGGCGAACAACTCGTGCGGAAATCCGTTGGCGAAATTGTCCAGATCGGTGAAGTCGATCCGGGAGAGCGTGCCGGCTGCGGTCATAGGGGTTATAGGATCGCACCCGGGGTGTACTTGGCGGCGTCCGGGTAGCGGCCTACCAGCGCGTCCACTTTCACGATCACCTCGTCGACCTGATCGCCCGCGGCACCTATGAAAGCCTTCTTGTCGGCCAGCGCGGCATCCAGCGCCGCGCGGTCCAGCGGCAGCCGCGGATCCGCGGCCAGCCGGTCCAGCAGGTCGGGCTCGGCGCCGCGTTCCCGCATGGCCAGCGCCGTCGCCACCGCGTGTTCGCGGATCACGTGATGCGCGGCCTCCCGGCCCATGCCGGCGCGCACCGCCGCGATCAGCACTTTGGTCGTGGCCAGGAACGGCAGGTAGCGGTCCAGCTCGCGCTGGATCACCGCCGGGTAGGCGCCGAACTCGTCCAGCACCGTCAGAAACGTCTCGATCTGCCCGTCGATGGCAAAGAAGCTGTCCGGCAATGCCACCCGGCGCACCACCGAGCAGAAGACGTCACCCTCGTTCCACTGCGCGCCGGCCAGTTCGGCCGCCATCGAGGCGTAGCCGCGCAGCACCACCTGCAGGCCGTTGACCCGCTCACAACTGCGGGCGTTCATCTTGTGCGGCATCGCCGACGAGCCGACCTGCCCCGCCGCGAATCCCTCGGTGACCAGTTCGTGCCCGGCCATTAGCCGGATGGTGTGGGCCATCGACGACGGCCCGGCGCCGAGCTGCACCAGCGCGGAGATCACGTCGTGGTCCAGCGAACGCGGGTACACCTGCCCGACGCTGGTTAAAACGGTTGCGAAACCTAAGAATTCGGCGATGCGTCGCTCGAGGTCGGCCAGTTTGGCGGCCCCGTTATTTTGGCCGTCGAGCAGGTCGAGCATGTCCTGCGCGGTGCCCATCGGCCCCTTGATGCCGCGCAGCGGGTAGCGGTCGATCAGCTCGCGCAGCCGGGTCAGCGCGATCAGCGTCTCCTGCGCCGCGGAGGCGAACCGCTTGCCCAAAGTGGTGGCCTGCGCGGCGACGTTGTGGCTGCGTCCGGCCATCACCAGGTCGCGATAGGCGGCCGCGCGCTCGGCGAGCCGCGCGGCCACGGCCACCCCGTGCGCGAAAACCAATTCCAGCGCCCGCCGGATCTGCAGCTGCTCGACGTTCTCGGTGAGGTCGCGGCTGGTCATCCCCTTGTGGACCTGCTCGTGACCGGCCAGCGCGTTGAATTCCTCGATGCGGGCCTTGACGTCGTGGCGCAGCACCCGTTCGCGAGCGGCGATCGAAGCCAAGTCCACGTCGTCGAGGGCCCGCTCGTAGTCGGCGATCGCTTCTTGGGGCACGGGCACACCCAGTTCGGCCTGTGCCCGCAGCACGGCCAGCCACAGCCGCCGCTCCGCAACGACCTTGGCCTCCGGCGACCAGATTGCGACCATCTCGGAGCTGGCATAGCGGGCGGCCAGCACGTTCGGAATGCTCACAGGAACACAGCTTACGTTCGCCCCCTTCGGGTCAACGTCGCCGAGCGTAACGCCACGGCGAAAAATCGGCGGCGCGCCCGAAATCGCCGTGGCGCTACGTTCGCGGCCGGACTCCATACCCTGAGCGGATGTACTTCGCCGGCGTAGACCTCGCCTGGGCCGGTCGCAACCCGACCGGTGTCGCGGTCCTCGACTCGCAGGGCCGTTTAGTGCATATCGGCGCTGTCCGCGACGACGCCGAGGTGCTGGCCGCGTTGCGGCCCTACGTTCAGGGCGATTGCCTCGTCGGCTTTGATGCGCCGCTGGTGGTGACCAACCGCACCGGCCAGCGGCCGGCCGAGGCCGCGCTCAACCGCGACTTCCGCAGGTTCGAAGCCGGCGCGCACCCGGCCAACACGGGTAAACCCGAGTTCGCCGACGTTCCGCGCGGGGCGCGGTTGGCCCGGGCACTGGGCCTCGACATGGATCCCCGGTCAGCCGCAGCGCGGCGCGCCATCGAGGTCTATCCCCACCCGGCGACGGTGGCGCTGTTCCGGCTGCCACGCACGCTGAAGTACAAGGCCAAACCCGGCCGGAGCATCGACCAGCTCAAATCGGAGCTGGTGCTGCTGATGGACGGCCTCGAGGGCCTGGCGCGCGCCGTGGTGCCGTTACACATTGCCGGTTGTGCAGCCGGTCCCGACTGGGTCGAGCTGCGCCGGCGCGTCGTGACCGCGCAGCGCAAGAGCGAGCTGCGCCGCGCCGTGGGGGCACCTCCCGCTTGCGGGGGAGATCCGATCGACGCCGTGGTCTGTGCCTACGTGGCGCTGTACGCCCAGCGGTGCCCGGCGGGCGTGACGATCTACGGGGACTTCGCCACCGGCTACATCGTGACGCCGTCGCTGCCTACTGACCTGACTCCAGGTCTGGATCCATTCCGATCCGCACCGGACGGTGATCGATCGGTGCCAGCACGTCGATGAGGTCGACCACCGTGCCCAGCGCCGAGGCACGCGGATCGCGTCCCTCGACCAGGGCCGATACCACCGAACCATCGACCGCGCAGATCAGCGTGCAGACCAGTTCGATACGCACGGTGCGACCCGATCGTTCGACGGCCTCGGCCACGGCCTCGGCCCGCTGCCGCAAGCTGCGACGCATGCTTTCCTGCAACGCGGGCAGGCGAGTGCAAGCGATATGCCGCTCGTATCGCGATATCAGCTGCTCCGCAAGTCCTGGACTGGACACGTCGCCCACCAGCAGGTCAACCAGCACCTCAGCGGTGGTCTCGGGCCCACGCCGCCGCCTGGACAAAGCGCCGACCCGGGCCCGTAGCTGCGCCACCTCGATCATTCCGATATGTTCGACCGCCCGCGCGATCAAATCGTCGAGCGACGAGAAATAGTAGGTGGTAGACGCCAATGGCAGGCCGGCACGCCGGGCAACCGACCGGTGTCGCACGGCCTCGAACCCGCCCTCCTCGAGCAGCTCGGCGGCAGCGCTCACTAACGCATACCGTCGACGTTCCCCCTTGGGAGTAACTGCTGCAGTCACGACTAGCCATGCTGCCAGTGAAAGTGGTACTGCGATGCTATTTCCAAGAATCCGGACATGGCATGATGGCTCGATGCCCGACTTGAATCGCCGCGCGATGCTTCGTCTGGGTGGCTGCGCGGCAGTTGGCGCGGCCGGCGTATATGCACTCGACACGCTGATCCAGCCCCGGCCGTCGCAGGTCATGCCGATATCGACGGTCGGAACCCAGGTTCCGTTGGCGCCGGCAACGCCGTTGGCGCCGGCCCCACCGCTCGAACCGCCTCCCGCGGGCCAGGCAGCACCGACGATGGTGACCGGCTCGTTCGAGTCAGCGGCGCGGGGCGGGGTATCGACCAACTGGGCGATCGCGCGTCCGCCGGGCCAGACCAAGGCGCTGCGACCGGTGATCGCGCTGCACGGCAAGGGCAGCGACGCGTCCACGGTGATGGCCGGCGGCGTCGAGCAGGGCCTGGCCCAGGCCGTCAACGCCGGGTTGCCGCCGTTCGCGGTGGTCGCCGTGGACGGGGGCGGCGGCTATTGGCACAAGAGGGCTTCCGGCGAGGACAGCGGCGCCATGGTGCTGGGCGAGCTGATCCCGATGCTGGCCGGCCAGAATCTGGATACCTCTCGGGTGGCGTTCCTGGGCTGGTCCATGGGCGGCTATGGAGCGTTGCTGCTCGGCGGCCGGCTGGGATCGGCACGTACCGCCGCGATCTGTGCGGTGAGCCCTGCGCTGTGGCTGTCTTCCGGGGCGGCCGCGCCCGGCGCGTTCGACGGGCCCGACGACTTTTCGGCGAACTCGGTGTTCGGAATGCCCGCGCTGGCGTCCATCCCCCTCCGGGTGGATTGCGGCGACAGCGATCCGTTCTACGACGCAACCAAACAGTTCATCGCTCAATTGCCCAATCCGCCCGCGGGCGGTTTCTCGCCCGGCGGGCACAACCCCGGGTTCTGGAGCTCGCAGTTGCCGGCCGAGCTGACCTGGATGGCGCCGTTGTTGACGGCCTAGCCGAGCGCGACGATCCGACGGTGACCGCACCTTTCGGTTGGACCCTTCCCTACGCCTGGCCGCGAAAGCCCATCCTGGCGGCAAACGTGGTGTGCACGTCCCAACCGCTGGCCGCCCAGGCAGGCCTTCGGATGCTCGCCGAGGGCGGGACCGCCGTCGACGCGGCGATCGCTACGGCCATCACCCTCACACTGGTGGAACCGGTGTCCAACGGGATCGGCTCGGACGCCTTCGCCATCGTCTGGGACGGCCGACAACTGCACGGGCTGAACGCGTCTGGCCGCTCGCCCGCGGCATGGACACCGCAGTACTTCGGCGGCAACGGTGTTCCGGCGCTCGGCTGGAATTCGGTTACGGTGCCGGGAGCGGTGTCGGCATGGGTCGAGCTGCACTCCAGGTTTGGCAAGCTGCCCTTCGATAGGCTCTTCGAACCGGCGATCTCCTACGGCCGCAACGGCTTTCTGGTGTCGCCGACGGTCGCGCAGCAATGGGCGGCGCAGGTGCCGCTGTTCGAGACTCAGCCCGGGTTCGCCGAGGCGTTCCTGCCCGACGGCCGGGCGCCGAAACCCGGTGAGCTGTTCAGATTTCCCGACCATGCGGCCACGCTGGAGCAGATCGCCGCAACCAACGGTGAGGCGTTCTACCGCGGAGAAGTAGCGTCTAAGCTCGAGGCGCACTCGGCGGCCAATGGCGGCGTCATGCGTGGCGGCGATCTCGCCGCCCATCGCGCCGACTGGGTTGGCACGATCAGCGGAAACTACCGCGGCTACACCATCCACGAGATCCCCCCCAACGGCCAGGGCATCGTGGCCCTGATCGCCCTCGGAATCCTGGAGCGGTTCGACATGTCCTCGCTGCCAGTCGATTCCGCTGACAGCGTGCATCTGCAAATCGAGGCGGTGAAGTTGGCCTTCGCCGATGCGCAGGCCTATGTCGCCGACATCGACCACATGCCGATGCGTCCGGAACGCCTGCTGGACAGGGAGTACCTGAAGCAACGAGCCACGTTGATCGATCGGAATCGGGCAAAGCCGGCAGCCGCCGGCGCGCCGAACGGAGGCACCGTCTATCTCACCGCCGCCGATGCGTCGGGTGTGATGGTGTCGATGATCCAGTCGAACTACATGGGCTTCGGCTCCGGCGTGGTGGTGCCGGGGACCGGCATCTCACTACAAAACCGCGGCGCGGATTTCGCTGCGGCTCGAGGGCATCCGAACCAAGTCGGGCCGAACAAGCGTCCCTACCACACGATCATTCCCGGCTTTGTGACCAAGGACGGGGCACCGGTGATGAGCTTCGGGGTGATGGGCGGCACGATGCAGCCGCAGGGTCATGTGCAAGTGCTGGCGCGCATCGCCGACCACGGCCAAAATCCGCAGACGGCCTGCGACGGCCCCCGGTTCCGCTGGGTCGACGGTACTCAAGTCAGCTGCGAGAAGGGTTTCCCGCCGGCGACGCTCGACGAGCTGCGCCAGCGCGGGCACGACCTGATCGCGGTGGACGACTACAACCAGTACGGCAGCTGCCAGGCGATCTGGCGCCTCCCCGACGGGTATGTGGCGGCGAGCGATCCGCGCCGGGACGGGCAAGCCGCGGCGTTTTAGACTTGCTGCTCCTCTGGACCTGTATTCAGTGGTTACCTTCATGCCAGTTGTGGGTGCGATCCCAGCGACTTAAAGTCCCGAAGCATGAACACACCCTCGCCTGGGCCCGGTTGGTGGCTGGCAGCAGACGACAAGTGGTATCCGCAGAAGTGGGAAACCAAATTCATCTACTGCACGCACGAGTCTCTGCAAGGTCTAGTAGACGACGTGCACCCACTGGTGGCTTCCCACGGAGACGAGGGGTGGGAGGTCGTTAGCTCCTCGATTGATCGCACTGCGACCGGCAGCACGCCGACAGGTTCCGGCTGGAAGCCAAGCAATACATGGCGTTTCCAATACAGCATGGTCATCACGCTCAAGCGCCCCCGCCTCCCTGACTAGCGAATCGCTGATGCGCCGCACGGGAACCAGGAGCCGCGCACCAGGCCTAAACGCGGACCTTGCCCTCCGCCGCCGCTTGACCGATGTCGGCTCGGAAATGGCTCCCGGGCAGCCGAATAGAATCCAGGATTTGATAGGCGCGCTCGCGCGCCGCGGACAGGTCGGCGCCGGTGCCCACCACCGACAGCACCCGACCGCCCGACGAGACGATCGCGCCGTCGTCGCGGCGGGCAGTTCCGGCGTGCAGCACCCCCTCGGCTTCCGAGCCGACAACGACGTCACCGACCCGCGGGCGTCCCGGATAGTTCTCAGCGGCCAGCACCACCGTCACCGCGGCACCGTCGCGCCAGCGCAACTCACCGAAGTCGGCCAACTTACCGGACCCGGCCGCGTAAAGCAGCTGTCCCAGTGGCGAATCCAGCAGGGCCAGCACGGCCTGCGTCTCGGGATCACCGAAGCGGCAATTGAATTCGACTACCGCGGGACCGTTCGCGGTGATGGCGAGACCGACGTAAAGTAATCCGCAAAACAGGCTTTCTCGCCGAACTAGTTCGGCCGCAACTGGTTCGACGATCCGGGTGACCACCTCCCGGTAAATTGCGTCGGGCAGCCACGGCAGCGGCGCATAGGCGCCCATGCCTCCGGTGTTGGGTCCGGTGTCGCCCTCGCCGACCCGCTTGAAGTCCTGGGCCGGCAATAGCGGCAGCACTGTTTCCCCGTCGACCACGCAGAACAGCGATACCTCGGGGCCGTCGAGATAGGACTCCAGCAGCACCGGGTGCCCGGCCTCGAGCAGTCCGGCGGCATGCGCGCGGGCGACGTCGCGATCCCGCGTCACCACCACACCCTTGCCTGCGGCCAGACGGTCGTCTTTGACCACCCAGGCCGGATCACCTGCGGGCGGCCCGAACCGGTCCAACGCGGCGTCCAGACGCGCAGGGCTGTCGATGATTTCGCTACTGGCGGTACGCACACCGACCGCGGCCATGACTTCCTTGGCGAACGCCTTGGACCCTTCGATGCGGGCCGCTTCCTTGCTGGGCCCGAAGCAGACGATGCCGGCGGCGCGCACGGCGTCAGCCACCCCAAGCACCAGCGGTACCTCGGGACCGATAACCACGAGGTCGGCAAGGACCCCGCGGGCGAGCGCGACGACGTCCTCGCCGGAGGTGATGTCGACGTCGTGCTGCTCGGCAAGCCTCGCGGTGCCGGCGTTGCCGGGAGCGACGATCAGTCCCGTGACCTCTGGGTCGCGGCGGAGCGCCAGCAGCAGGGCATGTTCACGAGCACCGGAACCGATCACCAGGACGCGCACGACGGTCACTCTATCGGCCGGCCGTACTCACCGCGGGCAGACGCAAAAGCGCCCATTTTCGCGCCCGATGGGGCGCTTTTGCGTCTGCTCGCCGGACTTAGTCCTGCCTATTACCCGAGTGCATCTTCAACGCGCTGTCGACGTTGGCCTTCTTGTCCTCTTCGGCGCCCTTGGCCGCGGCCTTCTTGCGCTTGGCCACGACGGTATCGACCGCGCCGTTGAGCGCCGAACCCAGCGGGAACCCGAGATAGTGGGTGAGAAAGACGGCCATCTCCTTCAGTTCGGTCTCCGTGAGTTCCCCGTTGAGCAGCGCGGCGTTGATCTGGATCTCGGCCAGGTCGCGCTTCCCGGCTGCCGTCACCGCCGTCAGCGTCATGATGCGCTTGTCACGCATCGACAAACCTGGCCGCGTCCAAATGCTGCCGAACAGGTGATCGACGGTCAGGTCGAAGTACGGGTCGCCCTCGATGTTGGGCATCTCCCAGCCGTAGACCTCGTTCATTTTCTCGAGGCCCTTCCGTCGCAATTCGTCCACGTTCACTCCTCTGTCGACGCCGTGTGCGGCACGCCGAGGCCCTCGGCCAGTCGTTCGAGCGCGATCTCCGCTAAGGGCAGCTTTACGGAAACCGCCTGGCCCAGTGCCAGCGCCAGGCGCAGATCCTTCTCGCCAAGTATGCGCGCGTGTAAGAGCGGCTGATACAGGAAGCTGTCCGGTGGAATAGGGTTCGTGTCATCGCGGTACATGATCGAGCCGGCGCCACCCGTGATGGCGTCGGAGTGACGCACCACCTGCCCGAGATCTTGCAGGTTTAGCCCACACTTTTCGGCCAACTTCGATGCCTCACATGCTGCCGCAAAGGAAATATTGTGAAGCATGTTGCGGGCCAGCTTCATCCGCGTTCCGGCACCAGGTTGACCCGCGTGGATCACCAACGACGCCCACCGCGAGAACGGCTCCTTGACCAGTGCGAACGCCTCGTCGGTGGCACCCACCATCGCGGCTAGCTCGCCCTTCTTGGCAGCCCGCCCACTACCGCTGACGGGCGCATCGACGATGTGAATGCCTTGTGGCTCAAGCCCTTGGGCCAATTCGACGGCGGTGGTGTCGCTGATCGTGGAGTGAATCGCGATCACTGTGCCGGGCTTGACGTTCGGGGCCAGCGCGCCGACCACGTCGCGCACCTGTTGGTCATCGAGGACGGTGATGCTGATGATGTCGGCCCCCGCGACGTCGGCGACGCTGTCTGCCAGCTGCGCGCCGTCCTCGGCGAACGGAGTCATCGCCTCGGCACGAATGTCGAATACGATGAGACCGCCCGGCCAGTCGACCAAACGCTTGGCCATCGGTGCGCCCTGTTTGCCGAGGCCGATATAGCCCAGCTGGACTTGATTTTCGGACACGCGTTACTCCTCTATGACCGGATTATCTGACCGCCGTCGACATTGAAGATCTGCCCGGTGATCCAGGCGGCCTGGTCGCTCAACAGGAACAGACACATCCCCACCAGATCTTCGGGCGTCCCCATCCGACTCAGCGGGATTTGCTGCACCATGTTCTTGACCAGTTCGCCCGGGGTGACGGTTCTGGTGGCCTCGGTGTCGATCGGCCCGGGCGCGATCGCGTTGATCCGGATCTTCATCCCGCCCAGCTCACGGGAAAGCTGCTGAGTCAAACCATTGATGCCGACCTTGGCCAGTCCGTAGAAGTTGGAGTACAGCCACGCCGCGGTCGACGACTGATTCACGATCGCGCCGCCACCCCGCTTGGCCATTTTCTTGTACACCGCGCGGGTGCACACCAGCGCCCCGTCGTGGTTGACGCTCATGAACTTCTTGTAGTAGCCCAACGGCACGGTCAACAGCAGGTCGAGCTTCATGCCGCCGTAAATTGCGGCGTTGTTGACCAGGTAGTCGATGCCACCGAATTCGGCGACGGCGCGGTCTGCCATGGCCTTTGCCGAATCCTCGTCCGAAACATCAACGGGCACAGCGATCGCCGCTCCGCCGTCGGCGACGATCTGCTTGGCTGCCCCCTCAGCACCATCGAGATTGATATCGGCGACCACCACCGAAGCGCCCTCGCCGGCCAGGGCCTGGGCGTACGCTTGCCCGATGCCCTGGGCGGCCCCGGTGACGATGGCTACTTTGTTTTCGAACTGTCTCACACCGCGCTCCTCTAATTTGCTGCCGTGGCAATGAGTTTGGCCTCCAAGTACTCCTCGAACCCGAGGAGCCCCATCTCCCGGCCGTTGCCGGATTGCTTGTAACCGCCGAAGGGCGCGTCGGCGGAGTACCAGACGCCGCCGTTGACGTTGACGGTGCCCACCCGCAACCGCGAAGCGAAGTTCCCGGCTCGCTGCGGGTCGGCGCTGAATACAGTGCCCGACAAGCCATATGGCGAGTCGTTGGCGATGCGGAGCGCGTCGTCGTCGCCGTCATGGGCGATGACGGTGAGCACCGGCCCGAAGATTTCCTCGCGGGCGGGCCGGGCGTCGTTGCCCAGGCCCGCGATCACGGTGGGCTCGATGAAGAATCCGGTGTCCCTGCCCGCCGGCCGACCTCCGCCGCACGCGAACGTCCCGCCTTCGGCGATCGCCAGGTCGAGGTAGCCCTGCACCCGATCCCGCTGCCGCGCCGAAATCAGAGGCCCGCAAACGGTTCCCGGCTTGGTGGGATCTCCGGGCTTGATCGATCCCATGGTGCCCGCGGCGATGGCGACCGCTTCGTCGTACTTGGCCCGCGGCACCAGCAGCCGGGTCGTGATCGCGCATCCCTGACCGGCGTGCATGGATGCCGTGAATGCCGAAACCGAGCACGCCCCAGTCAGATCGGCGTCGTCGAGCACGACGAACGCCGATTTGCCGCCCAGCTCCAAGAACACCTTCTTGATGGTGGCGGCGGCGTCGGTCATCACGCTGCGGCCGGTGGCCGTCGAGCCGGTGAACGAAACCATGTCCACCCGAGGGTCTTTGGCCAACAGGGCCCCCAGGCCGTGATCGCTGGAGGTGACGATGTTGACGACGCCCGGCGGAAAGTCGGTCTGTTCGGCGATGATTTCGCCGAGCACCGCCGCGCACCAGGGTGTGTCGGGTGCGGGCTTCAACACCACGGTGTTGCCGGCCGCCAGCGCGGGACCCAGCTTGGCGAGGTTGATCTGGTGCGGGAAATTCCACGGGGTGATGGCGCCGACGACGCCGACGGGCTCGCGTGCGATGGTGCGCCGGGTGGGAATTCCCATCGGCGACGCGTCACCCAGATCCTGATTCCACGGGTACGACTCGGCGGTGTCGGCCGCGAAGCTCAGGTCACCGACCGGGCCTTCGAGCTGCGCGCCCGCGGTGAGCATCCGCGGCGCGCCCACCTCCGAAATGGTCAGCTCCCGCAATTCTTCGACGTGCTCGCGCATCGCGTCACGCAGCTGCCGCACACACCGCACCCGCAGCCCGGTATTGCGGGACCAATCGGTCTCGTCGAACGCGCGCCGCGCGGCGTCGATGGCGCGGCTCATGTCGTCGGTATCGGCGTCGGCGGCGACTCCCAGCACTTCCTCGGTAGCCGGATTGATCGTCGGAAAGGTGCCCGCACTGCCGGGACACGGCTTGCCGTCGATGAAGAGTGCGCTAACCCCGTCGGCCAACAGGGATTTTCCGGCCATCTCTTGCTCCAATCGGGTGGACAGTTGTCCGATATAGCCCTTTCGAACCATAGCCGCCGAGCCGCTCACCACGCAAGGGCCGATGTCCACAGGCGCCTGAAATGCCCACCAAATACGTGATTACGCTGCGTATTCACCGATTTGGCTTGCTTCCGACCACATCCATCCGATAGCTTGGACAGGTGTCCAGCGATGCACTGGTTACCACCACATCCCATGACGGCCAAACGCCACGTAACCGGCGCCAGGAGGAGACCTTCCGTAAGGTGCTTGCCGCCGGCATGGAAATCCTGCGGGAAAAGTCGTATGCCGACTTGACGGTGCGCGCGGTGGCCGCCCGCGCCAAAGTGGCCCCGGCCACCGCGTACACCTACTTCTCGTCGAAGAACCACCTGATCGCCGAGGTCTACCTGGACCTGGTGCGGCAGGTTCCCTACTTCACCGACGTCAACGTCCCCATGCCCACCCGGGTGGATGACGCCTTGCGCCACCTGGCCCTGGTGGTCGCCGATGAGCCCGAGGTCGGCGCGGCCTGCACGACGGCATTGCTCGGCGGCGGCACCGATCCTGCGGTAAGCGCCGCGCGGGACCGGATCGGCGCGGAGATCCACCGCCGCATCGCATCGGCCATCGGGCCGGGCGCCGGCCCAAACACCGTCTCGGCACTCGAGATGGCCTTCTTCGGCGCGTTGGTGCAGGCCGGCAGCGGGGAGTTCACATATCGCGAGATCGCCGACCGGCTGGCCGACGTGGTGCGGCTCATTCTGATCGGCGCGGGAGAGATGGACCCCGACGAATGACCGTACATGTTGGTGACCACGGGCGGGTCCTCGATCCGTACGACTACGACTTCCACGAAGATCCGTACCCGTACTATCGGCGGCTGCGCGACGAAGCGCCCCTTTACCACAACGAGGAACTCGGCTTCTGGGCGTTGTCGCGGCATGGCGACGTGCATCAGGGATTCCGCAACAGCACCACACTGTCCAACCGCGACGGCGTTTCACTGGACCCGGCGTCACGTGGACCCCATGCCGCCAAGACGATGTCGTTTCTGGCGATGGACGATCCGGCCCACTTGCGTCTGCGTACTTTGGTGTCAAAAGGGTTCACGCCCAGACGGATTCGTGAACTTGAGCCGCGTATCACCGAGATCGCCCACCGGCATCTCGACACCATGCTGGAGAAGGCAACCGGCGGAACGGTCGACTATATCGACGAGTTCGCCGGCAAGTTGCCCATGGACGTCATCTCCGAGCTGATGGGGGTCCCGGGACCGGATCGGGTCCAGGTGCGCGCTTGGGCGGACGGCGTCATGCACCGCGAGGAGGGCGTCACGGACGTGCCGGCCTCGGCGGTCAAGGCGTCCATCAACCTGATGGTCTACTACCACGCGATGATCGCCGAGCGCCGTAAAAAGCTCACCGATGATCTGACCTCGGCGCTGCTGGAAGCCGAGATCGACGGCGACCGACTGACTGACGAGGAAGTCCTCGGCTTCATGTTCCTGATGGTCATCGCGGGCAACGAAACGACGACTAAACTCCTTGCCAACGCGGCCTTTTGGGGCCACAAGAACCCGGACCAGCTGACCCCGGTCTATGCCGACCTGTCCCGCGTGCCGCTGTGGGTCGAGGAGACCCTGCGCTATGACACGTCCAGCCAGATCCTGGCCCGCACCGTGTCCGGAGAGCTCAACCTCTACGACACCACGATCCCCGAGGGCGACGTCCTGCTGCTGCTGCCGGGTTCGGCACACCGTGACGAGCGGGTGTTCGACAGCCCGGACGACTACCTGATCGGGCGCGAAATCGGGCCCAAATTACTGAGTTTCGGCAGCGGCGCGCACTTCTGCCTGGGTGCCCATCTGGCCCGGATGGAAGCCAGGGTGGCGCTCACCGAGCTGTTCAGACGAATTCGCGGCTATCAGGTCGACGAGGCCAACTCGATGCGCGTCCACTCCAGCAACGTCCGCGGGTTCGCGCACCTACCGATCACCGTGGAGGTTTCCTAGATGCCGCGCTTCGATCCACATCCGGCCCGGCGACCCGCGATCATCGCCGGTGCGTCGTCGGGTATTGGCGCGGCCACCGCGATCGAGCTTGCCGCCCATGGCTTTCCGGTGGCACTGGGCGCTCGTCGCGTCGACAAGTGCGAAGAGATTGCCGAGCAGATCCGCGCCGGCGGCGGTGAGGCAATCGCGTTGCCGCTCGACGTCACCGACCCCGAGTCGGTCAAAGGATTCGTCCACCAAACCACCGAGCAGCTGGGCAACATAGAGGTTTTGGTCACCGGTGCCGGTGACACCGGCTTCGGGCGACTGCACGAAATCGACACCGAGACTTTCGAATCGCAGGTCCAGATCCATTTGATCGGGGCAAACCGGTTGGCCACCGCGGTGCTCCCGGGCATGATCGAGCGTCAGCGCGGCGACCTGATCTTCGTCGGATCCGACGTCGCGCTTCGCCAGCGTCCGCACATGGGCGCCTATGGAGCCGCCAAGGCCGCGCTGGTGGCGATGGTCACCAACCTGCAGATGGAGCTCGAGGGCACCGGTGTGCGGGCGTCGATCGTGCATCCCGGCCCGACAAAGACCGGGATGGGCTGGAGCCTGCCCATGGAGTCGGTCGGTCCGGCGCTGGAGGATTGGGCCAAGTGGGGCCAGGCGCGCCACAACTACTTTCTGCGGGCATCCGATCTCGCCCGGGCGATCACCTTCGTCGCGGAGACGCCCCGGGGCGGCTTCGTGGTGAACATGGAGCTGCAGCCGGAGGCGCCGTTGGCCGCCACAACGGACCGCCAGCAACTGAAAGTCGATGAGAAAGCAGTGGATTCATGACTTCGCGAAACGACGATGCGGCGCGAGGTACGAGCGCCAATGTGGGGGCACGCCCCCACAAGTGGGAGGTACCCCCACCCGCCCTGCGGGGGAGAGTGAGCACATGACAACAGCGATCGTGCCGCGGGTTTCCGGCGGCGAGGAAGAACACGGACATCTCGAGGAATTCCGGACCGATCCGATCGGCCTGATGCAACGAACCCGCGACGAGTGCGGGGACGTGGGTCGGTTCCAGCTGGCGGACAAGCACGTCATCTTTCTGTCCGGCGCGAAGGCCAACGAGTTCTTTTTCCGTTCCGCCGACGAGGATCTCGACCAGGCCGAGGCGTACCCCTTTATGACCCCGATCTTCGGCAGAGGTGTGGTGTTCGACGCCAGCCCGGAGCGGCGCAAGGAGATGCTGCACAACTCGGCGCTGCGTGGTGAGCACATGAAGGGCCACGCCGCGACGATCGAGCACGAAGTGCGCCGGATGATCGAGAACTGGGGCGACGAGGGTCAGATCGACCTGCTGGATTTCTTCGCCGAGTTGACCATCTACACCTCGACGTCGTGCCTCATCGGCACCAAGTTCCGCAACCAGCTCGACTCGCGGTTCGCGCACCTCTACCACGAACTCGAGCGCGGCACCGACCCGCTGTGCTACGTCGATCCCTATCTGCCGATCGAAAGCTTCCGCAAGCGCGACGAAGCCCGCGTTGGCCTGGTCGCGTTGGTGCAGGAAATCATGCACCAACGGGTCGCCAATCCGCCAACGGACAAGCGTGACCGCGACATGCTCGACGTGCTGGTGTCGATCAAAGACGAGGAGGGCAACCCGCGCTTCTCCGCCGACGAGGTCACCGGCATGTTCATCTCGCTGATGTTCGCCGGTCACCACACAAGTTCGGGCACGTCGGCGTGGACGCTGATCGAACTGATCCGCCACCCGGACGCCTACGCCGACGTGATCGACGAGCTCGAAGAGCTGTACGCCGACGGGCAGTCGGTGAGTTTCCATGCCCTGCGCCAGATTCCGCGGCTGGAGAACGTGCTGAAGGAGTCGCTGCGGCTGCACCCGCCGCTGATCATTCTGATGCGGGTGGCCAAGGGCGATTTCGAGGTCGAGGGCTACCCGATTCACGAAGGCGAATTTGTAGCGGCCTCCCCGGCCATCTCCAACCGGATCGCCGAGGATTTCCCGGACCCGGACGAATTCGTGCCGCAGCGGTACGAGGAACCGCGTCAGGAGGATCTGGTCAACCGGTGGACCTGGATTCCGTTCGGGGCCGGCCGGCATCGTTGCGTGGGTGCCGCGTTCGCCACCATGCAGATCAAGGCGATCTTCTCGGTGTTGCTGCGCGAGTACGAGTTTGAGATGGCGCAGCCGTCCGAGAGCTACCGCAACGACCATTCCAAGATGGTGGTGCAGTTGGCAAAGCCCGCCAAAGTGCGCTATCGCCGCAGAGATAGGGGCTGACGATGGGCTACCGGATCGAAGCCGACCTGGATCTGTGCCAGGGACACGCGATGTGCGAACTGGAGGCACCCGACTACTTCCGGGTGCCCAAGCGCGGCAAGGTCGAAATTCTCGACAACGAGCCGCCCGACGACGCCCGCGGGGAGATCCAGCGGGCCGTGATCGCCTGCCCCACCCAGGCACTGTCCATCCGAGAAACAGGAGATCAGTAATGGCGCAATTCACGCGCGCAGAGCTCGACGAGTGGGTGCAGTCCTGGCTTCAGGCCAATAAGGACTGCGAAAAGTCGGGCGACTGGACGCCGCTGGCGGACTTCTATGCCCCCGAAGCCACCTATGGCTGGAACATCGGGCCCAAAGAAGACGTGATGTGCGTCGGGATCGACGAGATCCGCGACATCGCGCTCGGCCTGGAGATGGAGGGTCTGGAGAACTGGCAGTACCCGTACCAGAAGGTCATCATCGACGACCGCCAGGGTGAGATCGTCGGCTTCTGGAAGCAGATCGTTGTCGACGGGGACGGCGGCCGGCAGGAGATCTACGGAATCGGCGGCAGCTGGTTCCGGCTCAACGCGGACAAACTCATCGAGTGGCAGCGGGACTTCTTCGACTTCGGACACGTCTCAGCGCTGTATATGCGGCTGATGAAGAAAGGGAAGCTGTCGGCGGGCATGCAGAAGCGCATCGAACGCGGGCTGGCGGGTGAGAAGCTGCCCGGGTATTACCCGCTCGGCGAGGCACCCGTTCCGATCTGGTGAGGTCTGTGGTGGGTGAGCAGACGCAAAGGCCCCCGGACACGCCGGGTGTGCGGGGGCCTTTGCGTCTTCTCACGCTACATACGCCCAGGTCGGGCAGCCAACCAAGCACTTGTTTTGTTAAACGCGCTATGCTGTCGCGACAAGGGTGCCCAGTGGCACTCGTCACAACCGCTGCCAGGCATGATGAGGTCAGGCAGTTGAAGTTATTGCGAAATATTACGAAGTGTTTCAATGGCGAAATGAGGGTCAGCACCATCGTGAAGACAAAAGGCGCACTGATCTGGGAGTTCAACCAGCCCTGGTCCATCGAAGAGATCGAAATCGGCGACCCGGTCAAGGACGAGGTCAAGATCCAGATGGAAGCGGCGGGCATGTGCCACTCCGACCACCACCTGGTCACCGGCGGCATCCCGATGGCGGGCTTCCCGGTGCTCGGCGGGCACGAGGGTGCGGGCATCGTCACCGAGGTCGGCCCCGGCGTGGATGACCTCGCCCCCGGCGACCATGTGGTGTTGTCCTTCATCCCGTCCTGCGGGAAATGCCCGACCTGTCAGGCGGGCATGCGCAACCTGTGTGACTTGGGGGCCGGGTTGCTGGGCGGCGCGGCGGTGTCCGACGGCACCTTCCGCATCCAGGCCCGCGGGCAGAACGTCTTCCCGATGACGCTGCTGGGGACCTTCTCGCCATACATGGTTGTGCACCGCAGCTCGGTGGTGAAGATCGACCCGGAGGTTCCTTTCGAGGTGGCCGCGCTGGTCGGCTGCGGCGTAACGACGGGCTACGGCTCGGCGGTCCGCACCGCCAACATCCGGCCGGGCCAGGACGTGGCCATCGTCGGTGTCGGCGGCGTCGGCATGGCGGCGCTTCAGGGTGCGGTGAATGCCGGTGCGCGCTACATATTCGCGATCGACCCGGTGGAGTGGAAGCGCGATCAGGCCCTGAAATTCGGCGCCACCCACGTCTATCCCGACATCGACGCCGCGCTGTTGGGCATGGCTGAAGTCACCTACGGGCTGATGGCCCACAAAGTGATCGTCACCGTCGGTGAGCTGCGTGGCGCCGACATCGACAGCTACCTGAACATCACCGCCAAGGGCGGCACCTGTGTGGCCACCGCCATCGGCAGCCTGCTGGACACCAACGTGACCCTGAACCTGGCCATGTTGACCCTGATGCAGAAGAACCTGCAGGGCACCATCTTCGGCGGCGGCAACCCCCAGTACGACATTCCGCAGCTGCTGTCGATGTACAGGGCCGGCAAGCTGAACCTGGACGACATGGTCACCACCCAGTACCGCCTGGAGCAGATCAACGAGGGCTACCAGGACATGCTGAACGGCAAGAACATTCGCGGCGTCATCCGGTACACGGACGCCGACCGGTAGCGCATGCGATAACAGGGCGCTTGGTGCCCGGGTGACCCGCTTCCCGCATCTGCTGCAGCCGGGCCGAATCGGGGCCATGACGGTGCGCAACCGGGTGGTCATGTCTCCGATGGAGACCATGTACGGCACCCCCGACGGGCTGCCGTCAGAGCGCACCCGTGACTACTTCGCCGCCCGCGCCAAGGGTGGCGTCGGCCTGATCACGTTGGGCGCCACCGGCGTCGACGATCATCACCCGGAGACTCCCGGTGGCCTGCATCTCGCCACCGATGACGCGGTCGATGCGCACCGGGCGCTGGTGGAGGTAGTGCACGAACACGGCGCCAAGATCCAGCCCCAGATCGTGCACGCCGGGCCCGACGGCCTGGGACCGGAGATATTCGGCGTCACGTCCCTGGGGCCGTCGGTGATTCCCTCGTATCTCACCGGCCGGCCGTCGGCCGAGATCACCAAACAGCAACTCTGCGCGGTGTTCGACCTGTTCAAGGCCGCGGTCCGGCGTGCCGCCGAGGCGGGATACGACGGTATCGAGCTGCACGCCGCGCACGGCTACATGCTGCTGGGCTCTTTCCTTGCTCCACAACGTAATCGGCGCACCGACGATTATCGGGGCGACTCGGCGCACGGTCGGGTGCGGGTGGTGCTCGAGGCGCTGGCGGCAATTCGGTCCGAGATCGGCGGCGCCCTACCCATCACGCTGCGTATCTCCGGGTACGAACGCGTTGCCGGTGGCCGGGCAATCTACGAAACCGCCCGGGTGGCACCCGAACTCGTCGCCGCCGGAGTCGACGCATTTCATGTCAGCGGGGGCGTGATCGATCGGCTGGTCACCGGGATGGTCAACGGCGCCGACGACGGAGACGAAGTCAACGTGGGCGCCGCGACCGCCGTCAAGCAGGTCGTCGACGTGCCGGTGATCGCCGTCGGACGGATTCACGACCCCGCGCGGGCCGAACGGATTCTGGCCGACGGGCGCGCGGATTTCATCGCCATGGGACGTCCGCTGCTGGCCGATCCCAACCTGCCACGCAAACTGCTGTCCGGTCAGGCGCACCGGGTTCGTCGCTGCATTTCCTGTGAAAACTGCATCGACGCAATGGAACAGCGGTTCGGCGTCGACTGCGCCGTCAACCCCCGCACGGGCAAAGAGCGCCTCCTGGCGGCGCCCCGCGCGGTTCGCGCCAAGCGGGTGGTGGTGATCGGCGGCGGCCCGGCCGGACTGGAGGCCGCGCGCGTCGCCGACTCACGCGGCCACCACGTCACGCTCTTCGAGCGCAGTGGCCAGCTGGGCGGCGCACTGCGCTGGGCGTGCGTTTTGCATCCGGAAAACCAGCCGTTCCTGCGGTACCTGCGCGACGAGATCAGGCTCAGCGCCGTGAAAGTGCAATTAGGCCACGCCGTCTCGGCCGAAGAGGTGGTAACGCTGCAGCCCGACGCGGTGGTGGTGGCCACCGGGGGCCATGTCGCGGTGCCGGCAATTCCGGGCGCCGACCTACCACATGTGCGGACCGGGCCCGGATTGCGTGACTTGCTCGGCGGCTCCACCTTTCGAGCCGAATCCACCGGCCCGGCCTGGCAACGCCTGGGCGCTGGGCTGCTGGCCGGCTGGCGGCAGCGGCTGGTGCGCCCCGCCGCGGTCCGGCTCGCCACCCGCGCCTGGATGCCGGTCGGCCGGCGGGTCGCCCTCATCGGCGGCGACCTGGTCGCCCTGGAACTTGCCGAGTTTCTGGCGAGCCGGGGCCGCCTGGTGTCAATACTCGAGGCGGGCAAGGACATCGCCCCGGAAGTGGGCAACAAGCGCAGGACCGAACACATGGATCGGCTCGACCGGCTGGGCGTCGCCGTGCATGTCCGCGCGGCCGTCGAGCGGGTCACCACTGACGCGGTGGTTTTCACGCCCGCCGGTGGGACCGCCCGGGAACTGGCCGCCGACAGCGTCGTCATCGCCGGAACGGTCGAGCCCGACCCCACGCTGTTCGACACCCTGGTAGCCGCCCTGCCCGGCGCAGACGTGCACGCCGCGGGCGACTGCACCGGCCTCGGCCTCATCCGCAAAGCCACCGAAGACGGCGCCCGCGCCGCGTGCGCCCTTTGAGAAGTCAGGAGAATGGAACTATGACTCAGACCGCCCAATCCCCCGCCCTGACGGCGTCGCAATCCTCGTGGCGGTGCGTGCAGGCCGGCGACCGGGAGGGCTGGCTGGCGCTGATGACCGACGACGTCGTCGTCGAGGACCCGATCGGCAAGTCCGTCACCAACCCCGACGGCACCGGCCTGCGCGGCAAGGAGGCCGTCGGTGCCTTCTTCGACAACACCATCGCGCGCGGTCAGACGACCATCACTTGCGAGGAAACCTTCCCGTCCAGCTCGCCGGATGAGATCGCTCATATCCTGGTGCTGCACAGCAAGTTTGAGCGTGGATTCACCAGCAAGGTTCGTGGGGTGTTCACCTACCGCGTCAACGGCGAGGGGCTGATCACCAACATGCGCGGGTACTGGAACCTCGACGTGATGGAGTTCGGCAAGGGGGAGTGAGTAGAGACCTCAGCCGATGCGGCCGAGCCCGGTGATGTTGCCCTGCATGATCCTTTGATCCATCAGGACCATTGTGGGGGTTTCTATCGGGTCGCTGAGGATGGACGCCGATTTCGGTTGCTGCAGAAGGAGGTTCCCCGTGCCGGAGTCAACGACGGCGTAGGCGAAGACGTCGAGCGGTGTGGTGTTGTCAAATCCTATCCGGGTGATGGTGTAGATGAGGCCGTCCGCGATGGACAGGTGCGGCAACGCCGCGCTACGAACCGTGTTCTCCCACACCGTGTGACAGCCCGGGTTGTCGACGTCCACCCTGGTCATCCCGCCGACGAACGGCGCCGTGGCCGGAACGGCCGGACCGGCATTCGGCGGAACCGCCGGGTAGGGGTAGCCGTAGGTGCTGGCCACGAACATCGAGCTGCCAACACCGATCGGTGCGTTCTCGCTACCTGGTCCGCCCTGGGTCAAAACCGTCTGCTGGCATATCAATGTGCCGGTGCCGGACTGGTAGACGAGCGCATGCACCTGGGGGTTGGCGTTGTCGACGATGGTCAGGTAATCGGCGCCGGTGGTGGGGCCGAAGTAGACGGGGGTGGAACCGGTGCCCCAGCTCAGTTGTCCGGGCTTGCGCGCGGTGCCGCGGTCATAGGTTTGGCGCCAAAGGATTTGCGGGTTGCCTGCGCCGTTGAGGCTCAGCTCGTAGAGGGCAAAGGTGGTGGCGACCGCGACGCGACCGCTTGGCGCCGACGAGATGCTGTTGGCCACCTGTTCGCCGGCGGGCAGCTGCAGGCTGACAACGGCGCCACCCACCTTGGCCACCCCCACCACGCCGTTGCCGGTGGCGAACCAGACGTTGCCCGAATAGTCGGGGGCGATGCCCACCGAGCCGTCGCCGGCCGGGATCGCGCTGGACACGTCCGTCGACTCGGTGACCGTCAGCTGCCAACGGCCCAGCAGCCCATCGCGGGCGTGCGCGATGCGCAGCAGGTGATTGGTTCCATCGATCATCACCACCTGGTTGTTGTTGTCCAGGTAGGCGTACACACCGCCCAGCAGGGTGCCCTTGGCGACTTTCAGGCTGGCCAGCGGGATGACGTGCGGAAGGATGCCGCCGGGATCGATCAGGTAGACGGTCGGAACCTGGTTGATGTCGGCGGTGCAGAGCGCCAAGACCAGACCATCGGTGCCCTGCATGATGGTCGGACAGGCGGCCAGCAGCGGGTAGGCGAAGATCGCGGCCAGGTGGGCACCCGGCCCGGGAAGCGGTCCCGCATCAGATGATTCGGAGTCGTTGTGCAAGGAAGCGAGACCCTGCGGCGTCATAAACGGGTTGGGCGGCGCCAGCGGCCCAAACGGGTCGGCCGCATGCGCGGTTCCCGGGATGACCGCGGGAAGCAGGGGTGGGAGCAAGCCCACGACGCAAGCGGTGAGCAGTGCTGCGGGAAACCGCACGCGGGGGCTCCTCCCGAGAATTGGGTCACAGAGGATTTTCGCGATCGTGCACGTCGACACGGCAACGCTTTGTTAACGATTTCGCGTCGGGCGTCGGCGACGTGTCCCCCGCAAGCGGGCGGTGCCCCCAGTTTCGACCGCCAGCGCCACGCAGGCGTGACGCTCGACGGCCAGCGCCACGCTGGCGTGACGTTCGACGGCCAGCGCCACTCTGGCGTGTCCCCCGCACGCGGGCGGTACCCCCAGTTTCGACCGCCAGCGCCACGCAGGCGTGACGCTCGACGGCCAGCGCCACGCTGGCGTGACGCTCGACGGCCAGCGCCACGCAGGCACCCGGACACAACCCGGACGGCGATTCCGACGTACCTATGCTTTAGGCCATGGCATCGATCTTCAGCAAGATCATCAACCGTGAACTGCCCGGCCGGTTCGTCTACGAGGACGACGACGTCGTCGCGTTCCTGACGATCGAACCCATGACACAAGGGCACACGCTGGTGGTGCCGCGTGCCGAGATCGATCAGTGGCAGGACGTGGACGCACCGGTATTTGGCCGCGTTATGTCGGTGAGCCAGCTGATCGGAAAGGCCGTGTGCAAGGCGTTCCGGGCCGAACGGGCCGGGGTGATCATCGCCGGGCTGGAGGTGCCGCACCTGCATGTGCATGTGTTTCCCACCCGCAGCCTGAGCGACTTCGGCTTTGCCAACGTCGACCGCAACCCGTCACTGGAATCTCTTGACCAGGCGCAGGCCAAGATCAAGGACGCGCTGGCTCAACTGGCGTGAACCGGCTCCGGTGCGGGCACGTCGCTGATTCGCGGCAGCATGACGCGGAAGCAGCAGCCCTCTCCCGACGCGGTTGTCACCGTAACGACACCGCCGTGCGCGTGCACCAGGGAGTCGACGATCGATAGCCCGAGTCCGGTACCGCCGCTGGCACGCGCCCGCGACGAGTCGGTGCGATAGAACCGCTCGAACACCCGCGATGCATCCTCCTGGCTCATGCCGGGACCTTTGTCCGCCACTTCGAGCACCGCGTCGTCGCCGTCGGTGCCGACCCGCACGGTGATTTCGGCGCTTTCCGGGGTGTGCTGTAAAGCATTCGCGACGAGGTTGCTGAGCACCTGACGGATCCGGGGCTCATCACCGAGGACCTCCGGGGTGCCCGGACCGTCCAGAACTTTCATGGTGATGGCGCGGTTGGGGGCGATGGCCTGCCCGTCGTGTACGGCGTCGCTGGCCAGCGCCAGCAAATCCAGGCGGTGGTATTCGAGCGGCCGCTGCACATCGAGGCGGGCCAGCAACAACAAATCGTCGACCAGCAGGCCCATCCGGCTCGCTTCACTTTCGATCCGCGACAGCAGCATGGCCACATCACGGGCGGCGCCCTGGCGGTACAACTCCGCGAACCCGCGAATGGTGGTCAGCGGGGTGCGCAGTTCGTGGCTGGCGTCGGTGATGAACCGTCGCATCCGGTCCTCCGACCCGCGGGCCGTCTCGGCTGAAGACTCCGAGGATGCCATCGCTTGCTGGATTTGGGTGAGCATTCCGTTGAGCGCCAACGAAAGTCGGCCCACCTCGGTTCGGGGATCACGTTCCGGAACCCGACGATCCAGCTGACCGGAGGCGATCGCCGCGGCGGTTTGTTCGACTTCGGACAGTGGTTTGAGGCTGCGGTGGACCACCGCATAGCCGGCAATCCCTACCACGACCAGCACCGCCACCCCGATGCCGAATTGCAGCCAGACCAGGGACCGAACGGTGTGCTGGACGTCGGACAGATCGATGGCGACGGTGGTCAGGCCGTGCGGCCCCCGCACCGACACGGCCCGCCACTGAATATCGGAGCCGTTGACCGACGGCAGCGTCGTCGGGTTGGGGCCCACGTCATTGTTGGGCGGCAGTGCCGGTTCGGCGTTGCGGTCGTTGATGGCGGTGAACGGGGAGCCGTCGATGCCGACGCCGCGCACGTAGAACTTCGACGGCGGCCGGCCGGGGTCCGGCCCCTCGTAGGGCGGGGCTGACTGCTGTCGCGGCGCCAGTGCCCAGCCGCGCGACGCCTCCAGCAGGGTCGAGTCGATGCGGCTGATCAGGCTGTGACGCAGGATCGACGTAACCGCGATCCCCGAGGTCGCCAGACCGCAAGCCACCAGGACCAGGGTGGCGGCGACCAAGCCTACCCGCAGCGGCAATCCGCGCCGAGGTTGTAGTGCCATACCCGTGCTCTTCGCTCCAATCAGCGCGGCTCCCGCAGCACGTAGCCCACTCCGCGCAAGGTGTGCAGCAGCCGCTTCTCCCCGGTGTCGATCTTGCGGCGCAAGTACGACACGTAGGACTCGACGACGTTGACGTCCCCCCCGAAGTCGTAACGCCAGACATGGTCGAGGATTTTCGGCTTGCTCAGGACGGTGCCCGCGTTGATCACAAAGTAGCGCAACAGCGTGAACTCGGTGGGCGACAGCGACACCGGCTCGCCGGCCTTCCACACCTCGTGGGTCTCCTCGTCGAGTTCGATGTCCGCGAACGTCAGGCGGGCGTTGCGGGGTTCCGCGCCGCCCTTGCCGGCACGCCGCAGAATGACCCGCAGTCGGGCGACGACCTCCTCGAGGCTGAACGGCTTTGTCACATAGTCGTCGCCGCCAAGGGTCAGCCCCGCGATCTTGTCCTGCAGGGAGTCCCGGGCCGTCAGGAACAACGCCGGGGCGTCGATGCCGTCGGCACGCAGCCGGCGCAGCACCCCAAAGCCATCCATCCCGGGCATCATCACGTCGAGGATCACCGCATCCGGCCGAGCCTCGCGGGCCCGGTCCAGTGCCGCCGCTCCGTTGGTCGCGGTCTGCACCTCAAAGCCCTGGAACTTCAGGCTCACCGAGAGCAGCTCGACAATGTTGGCCTCGTCGTCGACAACGAGGACGCGAGCCTCCGGTGTGGTTTCACTTTGGATTCCCGTTGTCATCAGGTATTTCCTCGCATTTGGTTGAATACTAGCTTGATAATCATTGTGTAGTTCCTGAGAGCCAGTTGCCAATAGTCTGACAGTAGTCTGCCAACAATCGTCGCATCGGCTTGCACCGCTTCCGGGATTTTCGCGGCGGGTCGTGAATAGACTCACGGCATGGATCTCAGCAAGGGCATCGTTTCTCTGGCGACCGCGCCGCTCCGCATCGGGCTTGCTGCCACCGAGACGAGCTTGAACCTCGCCACCGCCGGCCTCGCCATGGCGAAGCAGGCGCTGGGCAACGGCGGTGTCGGCGGGGGCTCGAACGCGCTTTCCAACATGCTGGGGATCGATGACGCGCTGGCGCGCGCCAATCGGCTGGCCAGGCTGCTGGACGACGATGCGCCGCTGGGGCGCGCGATCGCTAGCGACGGGCCACTGGACCGCTTGCTGCGACCGGGCGGGCTGGTCGACTTGGTGACAGCGCCCGGCGGTTTCCTCGACCGCCTGACCGAGGAGGGCGGCGGGCTGCAGCGGGCGCTGCAACCGGGCGGGCTGGCCGATCGGATCCTCGGCGAGGACGGGATGGTCGAGCGGCTGCTGGCCGAAGACGGGGTGGCCGAGCGGCTGCTCGCCGAAGGCGGGCTGATCGACCAAATAACGTCGAAGGACGGACCACTCGAACAGCTCACCGACCTCGCCGATACGTTAGGTCGGCTGGCGCCCGGGATGGAGGCGCTGGAGCCCGCGATCGCCACCCTGCAAGACGCCGTCACGGCGCTCACCCTGGTGGTCAACCCGCTGAGCAGCATCGCCGAACGCATTCCGCTGCCCGGGCGCCGTCCACGCCGCTCGTCCTCGCGGTCGGTGAGCTCACAACGCGTCGTCGAAGGCGACGATTGAGCGGTTAGTGAGCGGTTAGTGAGCGGTTAGGCTTGCACCGGGGTTTTACCCGGCCTCCTTAGCTCAGTGGTAGAGCACTCGCCTTGTAAGCGAAAGGTCGTCAGTTCAATCCTGACAGGGGGCTCCACTAACAGCGGAAATGCGTGCATGCCGTTTCAAATCGCATACCAGGTGCGGGTATTGAGCGACTACTTTCCGACTAGAGTCAACGACTACTTTCCGTCCATGAACGCGCCGAGAGCCCCTCCGGCCGAGGCGGCCAGACACGCGCCGGTGGCTTCCGCACGTCCCACGGGTGCGATCCTAATCATCAGCCTCGGGATTCCGAGTGAATTGTGGGTCCAGCACCTCAAGGATCTCTTCTGCGAACCAACGATGCCGAATGGGGCCCGACCCGATCTCGCGGACGATGCCTTTTGCTGTTAGCGAACGCAGGAGGTTCGTTGCACCAGGCTGACTTACACCGAGGCGCGCCTGGACCGCGCGCACAGTCATAACTGGGTGCGCAAAGAGCAGATCGGCGACTTCAATCGCCCTACTCCCAGTGAGGCCAGCCTCGGACCGCCGAGGTGGGTGGCCGCGTTGGGTGGGACTGTTGCGGTTGGCTGCTGGTTGAGAAGCGGTCCGAGCCTGCCCTCACGCTCGCTCCCGGCGCCGCTTGCACGCTAAACACTCTGGTCAGTCTGGGTTTGACCGAGCACGCTGGGTGTCATGACTGCCGTAGTAACGATCAACGATGTGCTTGATGGGCATGTGGGCCTGGATGTGGAGTGCATGGATCGGATCTATCTATGGCTATGTGCCGAATCTGCAGGTGGGTGGGCAGGTGGTGTCGTTTATGGCCGCGCATTTGGGTTATCCGATCCCGTCGCCGGCGATCATTGAGAAGATGGGCACCGCGTTTCGCAAGGCGGTGGATCGTTTGTTGCCGAGAACACGATCCCGGTGGTGCGGTTCGGTAAGGATGACCGCAAGGTCGAGGTGATGCGCCCGTATCTGGCTTCCCAGGCGCGCACTGGCCGCTCCGGGGTGGCCGCGATCGGGATCGCCCAGGAGTTTCAGAATGTGTTCGCCTCCGCGAAAAAGATGGGCGACAACGGGGTTCCGTGGTTTTCGTTTCACAAGGCCGACCGGCGGGTGACGTGCCATTATTTCTATGTCTGGGATGTCGATTTCGGGCCGGCGTTCATCAAGGTCTGCACCTACTTCCCGTATCCGATCAAGGTGTGGCTCAACGGACATGAGTGGGCAAAGCGCCAGGCCAGCCAGGCCGGGATCGGGTTCAGCGAGCTGTCCAACGGGTTTGCCAGCTGTACAGATCCCGCCGCGTTGCAGGCGATTTGTGACCGGCTGGGCCCGGGCTGCATCGAGGTGTTCTTCGAGCGTTGGATGAGCCGGCTGCCGCTGCCGCTGACCGACGCCGATCGCGCCGCTGGCTATTGGTGGGAGCTGTCGATGCGCCAGGTCGAGGTCTCACGCACCTTGGTCTTTGACGCTCCACGCCACGCCCGAGTCTTTTTCGAAGCCCTGGTGGCCGACAATCTCGACATCGGCCGCCCCGATAGCGTGGAGCTGCTCTTCCACGGGCCCCGGCACGTGGGTCGGCCCGTCAAACTCGACTGCGCGCCCAGAACGAGGATCGTCACCCGCGGCACCGAGGTGACCGTTAACGCGTTCTACAAGAGCTCCCGCATCAAACAGTATTTGAAGCACGGGCGCGCGCTGCGCATCGAAACCGTCATCAACTCACCTGATGACCTGCGTTGTCACCGCCGCCTGGTCCATCTCGACGAGCTGGCCGCCCGCGCCCGTGCGGTTAATCGTCGGTTGCTCGATACTGAACGTGTCGGCCAGGGCTGCGTCCTTGCGAGTCCAGCCTTTGAGCGGATCGCACGGCCCACGCTCACCGAGGATGGCAGGAAGACCCCGGCCTTACGGTTCGGCGATCTTCGGGTCCAAGCCCTGGCCGGCGCCGTGTGCACGACGATGCTCGCCGTCACCGGCATCACCAACAAGAGCCTGCGTGCCTTGATGACCGGACTGCTCGACGGCACCGCCTACACCATGAACCAGGCCAGCTACGACCTGACCCGGTTACGTGTCAACGGTCTGATCACCCGAATACCGGGCCGCAACCTCTACCGGCTCACCGGCGACGGGCTGCGGTTCGCGATCTTCTACACCAAACTGCATGACCGCCTGCTGGGCCCCCTCCTCGCAGCAAACCAACCACCCGCACCACCGGAATTACGAAACGCATTGCGTACCATTGAAACTCACGTCACTGAACGGATCGACAACGCTCGCATCTTGCCAAGGGCGGCCTAAAGACTCAAGACAATACGCAACGGTCGCCCGCACCACCAATACTGCCAAAGACATTGCGTACCATCGACACTCGCATCACCTAACGCATCGACAACACCCGCATCCTGCCCAAAGCAGCCAAAAAACTCAAGACAACCGTCAAAGTCCTAGCGACAAAGGGTCGCTAGTTCCCTGCAATGCAAGCCGATAGCGCTCTCGAAGATCCGACAGCATCTCCGCTCGGTCCACCGCGTCCGCGGCCTGGACGGCGACGCCGGTCAGGAAGAAGTCCAGCCATTCGCGTATCTCGCCTCGCTCCCGCACGAACTGAAGTCGGTCGTAGTATTCACCCTTCCGCTGGTCGAAGTAGCTTGAGATGTAAAGCAGTGGAGCCGGCAACCTACCCTTATCCAGCAAATATAAGATGATGAAGAGTCGCCCGAGTCGGCCATTCCCGTCGAGGAATGGATGGATCGTCTCGAACTGGTAATCCATTAGCGCACAACGGATTAGCAATGGAAGCTTCGGCTGGTCGTCGTGCAGGTACTTCTCCCAGTCGTGGAGCGCGTTCCACATCTCCTCGACTGTCGGCGGCACGAAACATGCTGTTGCCGGGCGATTGTCAGGCGAGGAAATCCAATTTTGGCTCTTACGGAACTGTCCGGGAGTTCTTTCCTGCCCGCGCACATCGGTCAGCAGCAGCTCGTGCATCTCTTTGATCAGCCGAAGGGAGATCGGGAAATTCTCCCCCTTCAGTCGCTTCAACCCGTGAGTTAGCGCGCGGATGTAGTTGCGAACTTCTTGGATGTCGGCGCGCGCTGCCTTCCCGGTGATTTCTGCATCGAAGACCTCGGTCACGGATGCTTTTGTGCCCTCGATCCGCGAACTAGCGACAGCCTCTCTGGTGATATAGGCATTGACCAGCAAGTGCGGATCGGGGAGAAGTCTCCCCGATCCTGCCAATCGCCCCAGCGCGGCGTCGGCTTCGGAAAGGAGCATGATCGTCTGTGGGTCCAGGACCAGCTCTTTTGGCACGGGCGCTGGAACAAACGCGTGGTAGGCGGCCGGGCCGCCGGTTGACACCGCTCGGCCCCAATCAGGTGCTACAAATCTTGTTGGGTCCACCAGCCCGGGCCTATAACGAAACTGTAGTTAAGTTATAGGCTGCTGGTGTACCTACCGGCAAGCATCACGAAAAGTGCCCGCGAATCGCCTTCGGTGCATCACGTAAAAATGCCCGCGAAACGGTTGATCCTCGTCAGGCATGGAGAGTGGGCTGTCGATGGCGTCTCGTGCCGAGATCACCGCGAAGTTCGCCAAGGCGTATCTGAAGGCGTCGAAGGCGGACAAGGGTCAGATTCTGGATCAGGTGGTGAAGGTCACCGACTGGTCGCGGGACAATGCTCGGCGCCGGCTGAAGGCTGCGGCCTGTCGGCCGCCGGGAGCGGGCCGGCAGGTCGCCAGACGGCCTCGCCGGCAGCGCAAGCCGAAGTATTCCTACGACGCGCTGAAGGTGCTGCAGAAGGTGTGGGCGGCCTCGGGTGGGCAGTGCGGGCGGTATCTGGCCGCTTCGATGGCTCTGCAGCTGGATGCATTGGAACGCCACGGCGAGCTGGTGTTCGGCCGCGACCGCTACAGCCCCGAGGTGCGCGCCGAGCTGTTGGCGATGAGCAGCGCGACGATCGACCGCTACCTGCGTGCGGCCAAGGCACGCGACCAGATTAAGGGCAAATCGACCACCAAGGCCTCCCCGTTGCTGCGGTCTTCGATCAAGATCCGCAAGGCAACCGACGAGGTCGAGACATCTCCGGGGTTCTTCGAAGGTGATACCGTCGCGCACTGCGGGCCATCGCTCAAAGGGGAGTTCGGCCGTACCCTCAACCTCACCGATGCCCATATCGGCCGGGTCTTCACGCGCACCGTACGCAACAACGGCCACACCCACATCCTGGGCGCCCTGAGGGCGGCGGTGCACGAAATACCTTATGAGGTAACCGGTTTGGACTTCGACAACGGTTCTGAGTTCCTGAACAAAGCGGTCATTAAGTGGGCCGCGGAGATGGAGATCTTCTTCACCCGCTCACGGCCATACAAGAAGAACGACCAGGCCACGATCGAGTCCAAGAACAACCATCTCGTCCGCAAGTACGGGTTCTACTACCGCTACGACACCGACGAGGAACGCGCGGTGCTCAACCGGCTCTGGAAGCTGGTCAACGACCGGCTCAACTACCTGACCCCCACCATCAAACCCATCGGTTACGGCTCTGGCCGCGACGGTCAGCGCCGCCGCCTCTACGACGAACCCCAGACCCCACTGGACCGGCTGCTGGCCGCCAAGGTCCTTTCACCAGCCCAAGAAACCGAGCTGCGTGCCTACCGCGACAGCCTGAACCCCGCCGCGATCGCGCGCCAGATCGCCGACCTGCAGAGCCGGCTGCTCGTCCTGGCCAAGGAAAAGACCGAGCAGCTCTACCTCGCCAACATCCCCAACGCACTACCCGACATCCGCAAAGGCATCCGGACCAAAGCCTGCTAAACCAACCCGTTTTCGGTTCTTGTGGACAACCCCCCGCGGGGGGTCGTGGGGTGGTCGTCCTGGAACGGTTGGGCGGGCTCAGGGGTTCCGGTTGCGGGGGCTGTCTGTCTGGGCCACGCCCAGCTACGGGCGCATCCCTCGCGCGTCAAGGGCGCTTCGCGATCGCTTCGCGATGGGGCCTTCGGCCCACCCTTGACCCGCGAGCCTCTATGCGCCCTAATGGGGCAGGCGAAAGGGGGCAGGTCAGGGGACCTGCCCCTTGGGCATGGCGTGGCCCAGACAGACAGCCCTGAGCGCACCACGAGCACTACCCACCGATATTTCAGGGAACCCCCCATTTTCGCGGGCATTCCTTACGTGATGCATGGATCAGATTTCGCGGGCGTCTTGACGTGATGCATTACGGGTGTACCTACAACCGGCGTTGGGGGGATACAGTCGGGCGCGGCGTTCGAGATGTGTTGGTTAACTTCGACGCCCTCGGCGACCTGATCGACGTGGTGCCCGTCTGACCGCCTTGCACCACGCGCAGGGCGACTCAATTCGGGCAGCGCGACGCGCAGATCGCGGCCCAGGGTCCAGGTAATTTCTCGTTGCGGCCTTTTATGGTGACGTTTTGCGGCGGCCTAGGTACGTGGGGCTCGGGGATCCTTGCTTCGCGAACCGGGTTCGGCCTTGATCTTCGACGACAATTGCCAACGCCCAGGTACGCGTCCGCGCACGAGCCCTCCGACGGACACTTGGAGCCCGCGCGGGTGTTCATCCCGAGCAACGTCCGTCATCGAGTCGTCGCGTCAGGACCGGATACACGGTCTGCATCCCGTGTCGGCCCTTGATCTCAACCTGCTCTGCATGGCCCCATAAGTACTCCGCCTCGACTGCGGCGTGTACGACATCGGTCACCATCACCGGGGCGCGGCCACCCCGCCCCGCGATGCCAGCCAGCCGAAACGCCAGGTTTGTCGAATCCCCGACGACGGCCTCAGCCGACCTCGCAATGGCGGTGAGTGCGGCCTTTCCCTGCACCACTCCCCAACCCATGCGGATGGGTGAGCCGTCGGCCTGACGCAATGGCAGCTCCTGTCCGATCTCTTCGACTCGCTGATTCGCGGCGAGCGCGAAGTCGATCGCAAGCTCATTGGCCTGCGGTGATGTTCGCAACTCCCACACGGCATAAAGCGCGTCGCCGGCGTAGTGATTGATCGTGCCGCGATGTTCTCGCAAAACTTCACCGAGCTGCTGCCAGAGGGTGTGCAAACTCAGCGCGATCACTTTATTGTCGGTGACCTGCGAGATGGCCGAGTAACCGGAGATGTCGCCGACCACCATCACCATCGCCGCCTCGTTGATCTCCCTGTGCGTCGGATGCGGATCGGGGTGTGTTGCCGCAGTGAACCGATCCGTCTGGAAGGTCAGCTCGACCTTGCCGAGCCGGATTTGGTCACGCGGCCGAATGGGCACCAGAAGGTCCCGTTCCAACCGCACGCCGTTGAGCCATGTCCCATTGGTGCTGGTATCAATGATGAAAGCCTGGTCTGCGGCAGCATCTAAGCGGATCTCGAGGTGGTTCCGTGAAATCGCCGGATCTGGGATCAGCAGTCTGCGTTTTGCGCTGATCCCAAGGCACTCGCGCCCGACGTAGAGCTGATCGAAAATCGGCGCCACCAGATCGCGACCATCAACGCAAGCAATGAGATAACCCAGCGGTTCGGACGTCTCCTGACTACTCCGAGCAGCGCCCTGGTCATCCACGCTGGCCTCCTCGCGGCGATACAGTACAGTTCTCGGCCGACGTCCCCAGTGGCATCCGGCGCATAGCCAAGCCGAGTGAGGTCCAGCATGGAACTTGCGACTCAACTGCCTCGATAGTCTCCTCTGGGAAAGCGCGAACCCCTGCGGACCTCGGCGGTGTCGGGGTGAATCAGGTGCCCGGCGAACAGATGCACCAAACGTATCGGTTCTCTTATCCTAGCGCGCGGCTTTGCAGCGCAGAACGTTTCACCGGACAGCCGGGGCCGCCCTGATGCGTCGATGCAATGCGGCCATTTCGGATCGCAGGCGTCGATGTCCGAAGTAGTTGCTGCTGCTCACCACGGCTTTCGAAGGGTCGCGATCCGGAGGCGACCTGTTCTGAGGACCCACCCCGGCCCTGCCGCGAGGTCTTCGGCGTCGACGACGTCGCCGCAGCCGCTATCTGGCGCCCGTCCCACCGCGCCGAGGGACCTCGGCTGCATGCCTATTGACATCCGACGGACGACGCATTGTAGCTGGTCGCATTCAGGTATCGACCAGCTTGGAATTCGTTTGACATTGACGAAAATTTTCCGACAACAGACAGCGTGACAAAGTAGTATCTTAGGCAGCTGCTTAGGCGAACCGCTTAAATCAGTTCCCCCCCAGCGGAATTGAAGTGACTGTTGCGATCACGGATGCAGCGCTTGCTAGAGCGGGCGCAAGAATCGTATGGCCATCTTCCCCTGGGCCAGTCCTCCCGACTGCGGTACCGGCAGGGCCGCATCCCATCGCTGGCCAGGGGCTATTCGCGCGGAACGCCAGAGGAGTGACCGATGGTTGAAACGACCTACCGCACCATGGAGATCATGGCCCAGACGTTTTTCCTGGCCATTGGAACCCGCATCACCTACATCGGCGAGCAGAACATCCCTGATCGCGGTGGTGCCGTGGTCGCCATCAATCACACCAGCTATGTCGATTGGCTGGCGGCCGGGTTGGCCGCACGTCGCCGCCATCGTCGGTTGAGATATATGGTCAAGGCCGAGCTGCAGCAGGTGAAGGTGATCGACTTCGCGATCAAGCACACCAAAACCATTCCGGTGGATCGTAGCGCGGGGGCCGAAGCCTACGCCGTGGCCGTGCAGCGGTTGCGCGAGGGCGAGCTGGTCGGGGTCTATCCCGAGAGCACGATCAGTCGCAGCTTCGAGCTGCAGGAGTTCAAGACGGGAGCTGCCCGGATGGCCACCGATGCGGGTGTCCCGATCGTCCCGCTGATTGTCTGGGGCAGTCAACGAATCTGGACCAAGGGTCATCGACGGGACCTGCGTCGTACCAGGGTGCCGGTCACCGTTGCGGTGGGCGCACCGTTCCACGCCCTCGCAGACTACGAACAGACGAATGCCGCCCTGCGAGAGTCGATGACCACGCTGCTGGACCAGGTGCAGCAGCGGTATCCGCACCCGGCTGGGGAGTGGTGGGTGCCGCGCCGCCTAGGCGGCGGGGCACCGACTGTGGCCGAAGCGGCTCGGGTGGGCGGCGATGCGACCGCGGCAGAGGCCGCGAGCCGTACCCCGCATCACTGACACGGCAGCACGACAGCACATGGCTAACGACTGCGGTCAGGCGAGGCGGGTCGCGTGCGAGGCTCAGCGAACCAATTGCGGATTTGCGTCGAGAGCCGCGCGGGCGGCGATCCGGCCGGCTTCCACGGCAGCGTCAATCTGTTTGAAGTTCAAGATTCCGATCGCGGAGACGTCCGGCTCGATGACGGCAGCAACTCGGGGGATCTCGAGCAGGCTCCTGCTGCCGGACGAAAAATCCATGGCGCGAAGCAATGTCTCTTGCAGTGACGGCAGGGGGCTATCCGTACCGGTCAAGAACCGTCGGACAAATCCGGGAGGCTGAACGATTCCCGGCAGCAGACCAAAGCTCTTCGACGGCACGAACTTTCGCAGTAGATCGACGCATATCACGTCGCCGTCGGGGTCGGCGCACATCACGTCGGCGGGCAGGTTGTTCACCAGTGCACCGTCGACGAGGATTCGCTCGCCGTCTTGCACTGGCGGCAGCAGACCTGGAATCGAGATTGACGCCCGTACGGCGACAGACAAACGGCCACGCCGATGGATGATCTGATCGCCGGAAACCAGATCTGAAGACACGGAGAAGAACTCTCTTGAGAGATGCTCGATCAACGTGCGGCCAGCGAATTTGTTTATCAGGCGGTCCCAGCGCCCACCCCGAGTGAGGGCTACGGCTGGGAGCGCGTAGTCGCCGAACGGATTACCCTGCGCGGCGAACTGTCGAGCCACGTCTGCCCCTTCCGCCGCGCTCATTCCCAGCGCGAAAGCCGCGGAAGCCAGAGCACCGGTGCTCGTACCGCCAAACCGGTCAATGACGATGCCTGCCCTGGTGAGTTCCTCGTAGACACCGAAATGTGCCATCCCCCGAACGCCGCCGCCGGCTAACACCAGGCCGAGGGATCGGCCAGCAATCCTGCGGGCTAGAGCGCCGAAGCCGGCGTCGTTGGCGGGGTGATGCGAGACCGGCTGCAGCACATCCCACCAACTCAGATCAGGTTCTGCTACGCAGGTGATTAGGTGGAGCGGCCTTTGGGTGACCGGGTGATCAACGCCGTCTGGCGGATGTGATTGATCCACCAAGACCACGAGCCGGTCGCTTTGCCTCACGACATATCGTCGCCACAGGTCGCTCGATCCGCGGTCGGCCACCACGAAGACCCAGTTGTTGCCACGCTCCGCTCGATCAACGGTTTCACTGAACAGTTCGACGAGTTCGTCGTAACTGCGGACTTTGGCGGTCGGGCCGGTGGGCGGCGCGATCACGGCAGTTTGACCGTAGGAGCCCAGTCGAGTCGTGATCGCGTCGACAATCGGGATCGCAGCCTCATTCCCAGGGGACAGGACGCCTATGACCCGCGGGCGCGTCGAGATGTCCGCAGACCGTGACTGCTGAAGCATTCGCGCCATCGATCGAAACATCGCCGATTGCAGTTGCGGAGTCCTCGCTAGCAGCTCTGCGAACTGGTCGGCGGCGATCCGCCAGACGACGCTGTCTCGAAGAGCTCGCACGCCGGCCGAGCGAGGGGCACCGGCGATAACACCTAGGTCGCCGATTGCTTCACCGGCTGTCATCTCACGAAGCACATGTCCATCGCGGCCAACGGCCGCATATCGCCCCGAGCGAATTACATAGATGGCGTCCGACGGGTCCCCTAAGTGAAATAGCCACTCGTTGGCGCGCGTATAGCGGCGATCTACGACACTTGACAGTTGATCGAATTGTTCGTCGTCGATATCGGCGAGTATCGGAATATTCCGGAGCGCGGCTCGATCACCAGCTGCAAGCCATTTGGGGTGCCGTGGTCTTGCGCTCATCGGGTGCGGCTCTCCGTAACCTCGGGCAACGACACGACTACCCGGCGCTTCGCCAAGCCTCGCCGCGCCACCAGCTTATTGGCGAACATGACGGCCGCCGGCAAGTTCATCGTGTCGGGAGCTCATGTGTTAGCCAAGTGTCAGTTAATCGCTTTCCAGCGACCGAGATATCGCGTCGGTGTGACGCACGAATTCGCTCATTGGTCTAACTCTCGTCGGCTATGCGGTCCCTGGGTGCTGATGGTAAGGCAGATCGGCACTCGCGCATCCGCCGGGCCGTCAATGCCCCCGGGCACTTCCCGACCGAGCGGGCCACCCTCAAGTGCGTTTACCTGGCGATTATGAGCCTCGACCCCACCGGCAAGGGCCGACAACGTTGGGTGAACCGGTGGAACCCACCCTGAACGCATTGGAAATCGCCTTCCCAGGACGGTTGAACCCAGGCCGAAAGTAACAGCACAACAACCAGTTACACCGTTAAGTTGACAGCCTCCGCCGAACGTCCTGCGTATGCGTGGGAGAAATCTTCAACAGAGCCGCACCCGTTTGAGCTTCCGCTACAAAGCCTCTGTTTGGACTTGTGTGTAAGCACTATATTTCGACAGAGTGAGTTTCCCGTCAGAGGAGCCATGGTGGGTGACGATTCGTCTGCTACGCAGCACGACGTGGGCAGTCACGCGGGCAGTAACATCGCCGCGGAGTTGAGTGCGGCCGGATTTGAGGACGCTAGAGAGATCGGCCGGGGTGGGTACGGCGTTGTGTACCGCTGTCGGCAGGTGGCGCTTCGGCGAGTGGTAGCGGTGAAGGTGCTCACGGTGAAGCGCGATGAGGATCGGGCCCGGTTCGTCCGTGAACAGCAGGCAATGGCCCAGTTGACGGGTCATCCGAATATTGTGCCGGTGTTGCAGGTTGGTGAGACCGCGTTGGGACGTCCGTTTTTGGTGATGCCCTATTGCGCGCAGGGCTGTATTCAGGAGCGGATCGGCCGGCTGGGCGTGTTGGAGGTCGCGGAGGTGTTGCGGCTGGGGGTGAAGATGGCCGGGGCCTTGGCGTGTGCGCATCAGGCGCAGATTGTGCACCGTGATATCAAGCCGGCCAACATTTTGTACACCGATTACGGCGAGCCGGCCTTGTGTGATTTTGGTATCGCCCGTACTATCGATGGGTTTGAGACAGAGACGGGGGTGCTGGCAGGGTCGCCGGCGTTTATTGCGCCGGAGATCCTGTCTGGCGAGAGGCCTAGTGCGGCTTCGGATGTCTATGGGTTGGCAGCGAGCTTGTTTGCTGCGTTGACCGGTCACGCGGCGTTTGAGCGGCGCGCCGGTGAAGGGGTGATGGCCCAGTTTGTGCGGATCGCCAGAGAGCCGTTGCCCGACCTGCGTGAGCACGGCATCCCCGAGGAGGCGGCGGCGGTTGTGGACCGGGCCATGGCCCGCAACCCGACTGATCGACCCTCGGCGCTGGAGTTTGGTGAAATCATCCAGCAGGCGCAGTCGCGTTTGGGTCTCTCGGTCGCTGAGATGACGTTGCAGGACAGCCAGGAAGTTGATCGAAGCCCCAGACGTTCGGTCGCGCCGGCACCTGCGAGGAGTGGCGGAGGCAGGCTGCCGTCACCGGTAGCCAATTTCGTGGGGCGCAACGCCGAGCTAGCCCAACTGCAAGAATTGTTGCCGGCGTCGCGTCTGGTCACTCTGATCGGTGTTGGGGGGGTGGGCAAAACCACCCTGGCCGCCCACGTCGCCATCGAGTTGCGCCGGCGGTTCAGCGATGGAGTGTGGTGGGTGGAGTTGGCCGAGCTGCACGAGGGCACACTGCTGACCCAGGTGGTGGCGGCAGCGCTGGGTGTGCGTGATCAGATGGGCCGGGCGCTGAGAGAGGCGCTGGTCGACTTCCTCCGGCAGCGTCAGACGCTGGTGATTCTCGACAACTGCGAACACCTCATCGGCGACGTGGCAAAACTCGCCGAGGCACTGTTGTGGGATTGCCCGCGCCTACAGATCCTGGCCACCAGCCGCGAGGTCATCGACATCGAGGGGGAAGCGGTGCTGCGGCTAGACCCGCTGTCGTGTCCGACCCTCGACGACGATCCCACTTTGCGCACCCTGGCCGGTTATGAGGCCGTCCAGCTGTTTGTGCAACGGGCTCGCGCCGCGGCGCCCGGATTTGAGCTCGACGCCCACAACGCCACCGCGATCGCGCGCTGCTGTGCCCGCGTGGAGGGGCTGCCACTGGCCATCGAGCTGGCCGCTGCACGCATGCGCGCGATGTCGGCCGAGGAGATCGCCGAGCAGCTCTCCGACCGTTTCGGGTTGCTCACCCATGGCCGCCGCGGCGCCCTCAGCCGCCGACAAAGCCTGGCCGCGTGCGTGGAGTGGAGCTATGCCCTGTGCTCACATTCCGAACAACGACTCTGGTGCCAGCTCTCGGTGCTCGCCGCAAGCTTCGACCTACCCACCGCCCGCGACATCTGTGGCGACGACGTGCCCGCCGGCGAATTCCTGGACCTGCTATGCGGATTGGTCGACAAATCGATCCTGATCCGCACCGAACACCACGGCGCGGCGCGTTTTCGGCTACTGGAGACACTGCGCGACTACGGAAACGGCCGCCTAACCGACAGCGAGCGCCTGCGATTGAGTCGACGCCACGCCCGCTGGCATCACCGGCTGCTCGCCGACGCCGAGGCCGAATGGTTTGGTCCCCAACAAATCGATTGCATCCTGCGCTGCACACGTGAAATGCCCAACATCCGAGAGGCGCTGCAATTCAGCCTGGCCGACTGCCCAGCAATGGCGGTGGACATGACCAATGCCCTCCGCCGGTTCTGGGTGCACCACACAATGCTCAGCGAAGGCGTCCAATGGACAAACCGGGCGCTGGCCGCCATCCCGCCTGATCCCAGCGTGCAGCGCATCCAGGCACTTTTCACCGCGGCGCGACTCGGCCTCCAGGGCGGGGACATGGTGACGGGCGCGAGTTGGCTCGCTGAGGCGCGTGAGCTCCTCGAGGTAGTCGATGACCCAGTCACCTGCGGCTGGATCAACTTCCTCGATGGCTATACCGCCATGCTCGCCGGCGACCTCGACCACGGGCGTGAGTGCGAGCAGCGGGCAATGGCGGCAACCGACGACTTTGAGGTCCAGGCGAACGCGATGTTAGCTACCGCGTCTATGGACTTGTTTTCAGGCGACGCCCATGGTGCGTTGGCCTGGTCTGAAAAATGTCTCGCTTTGTCCGAACCCCGCGGTGAGTGGGGGGTGCGAGCATTTGCAATGGGTTCGGCTGGCGCGGCTCATTGGAGGCTGGGGCACCTGCAGCGCGCTAAACAGCTGTGCCAGCAGGCCTTTCCACTTTCCCTTCAAGTCAACGACACGTTCGCCCTCGCAAATGGCCTGGAAGTCTTGGCATGGATCACAGAATCCCTGCACCAGCCACGTCAAGCTGTGGTCCTGATGGCTGCAGCGGCCGAAACAGCCCGGGCTGGCGGGATCCTGCATATTGTGGGCTTCATGGGGGGATTCCATGCCGAATGCGAAGGTCGCATACGTGAGCAGCTCAGTGCGGAAGAATTCCAGGAGGCCTGGAACGAAGGCGCCACCCTGAACATGTCTGACGTCGCTCAGGCAATTTCCCTGGTATGACTCCATCCTCGTTTCCAACACCAACCAACCCAGTGCGATTCAAAGCGATTCCCGTGCGCTCGCCATACCGTCGCACTACTAGTCGGCGACGGGCTCGCGAGAGTTGATTTCGAAGGTTAAATCGTGTTCGGCTATGGAAATCTGGTCACCTTCGGTTAGGGCGGCGCTGGGGTGGATACGCCGGCCGGAAACGTAGACGCCGTTTGACGATCGCAGATCGACTATGACGAAACTGGAACCGGTGTCGATGATCGCGGCGTGGTGACGGCTGACTTTGGCACCAGAAAGGACGATTTCATTGTCCTGGCTGCGCCCGATACGGGTGGTGGTGGCGGCGATCAGTGGATACTCACGCTGGTTCGCGTCGCGTAGTGAGGGGCCGTGGTCGGTACCCGGAAGCCGCGTCATGTGCGCCGAGAGGGTGCAGATGGTGTCATCGGCGCTCGATTGGGCGGCCTTGCCGACGTCGAGCGGCCGCTGGCGAAGGATTCGCTCGTGTAGCACACGCAGTGTGGGACCGGGGTCTACGCCGAGGTCATCGTCCAGCGTGTCCCTTAGTCTGCGATAGGCATCGAGCGCATCAGATTGGCGGTCGGCCAGATAGTAAGCGGTGATTAGCTGCGCCCAAAGCGGTTCCCGGTAAGGGTGCTCAGTGGTGAGTGTCTCGAGCTCACTGATCAACGCATGGGGTCGTCCGCAAGCGATTTCAACTTGGGCGCGAGCGGTGTGCGTCAACACGTTTTCCTCGACCAGTCCCTTCGCAAAGGTGTCGGCGAAGTTGAAGTCGCGCAAGTCATCGAGCACTGGACCACGCCACTCAGCAAGAGCGGCCGAGAAGTGGCTGCTAGCCTCCTCGAAACGCGCTTCCGCGGCGGCTCGAACACCGGCGTTCTTTTCGACCGCGAATCGGGCGAGGTCGTAGTGGCTGTCGGGAACGGCGAGCCGGTACCCCGGCGGTGCGCTGGCCAAGACGTCGCGGGTCTGGACGCCGACGCTGGCAAAAAGACGACGCAGATTTGACACATATATGTAAAGCGTGGCCCGCGCCCCCATAGGGGGTTGCTGCTCCCACGCTGCGTCGATCAATTCATCGAAGCTGACCGGTCGGTTGCGATTGATCAGCAACATAGCCAGCACCGCACGTTGCATACGTGCACCTAACGGTACTGCTGTGCCGTTGACACTCATCTCCAATGGCCCGAGGACGCCGTACCCGACGCCATCTCGCACCATCGACTCTCCATTCCCTCCACCGCTTGGAGCAGTAACGCCCATTGTGAGTGCGCCGCGACCCTTGAGCAATGATCCGCGTTGACTGAACGGCAAATATCCACGGGGTGAGCAGACGAGAGCGCCCGGCGGAGCGTGCGGAACCGATTCCGGTTGCGAGTTTCGGTAATTGGCTTGGACAGCGGGCTGGATCGTTGTGACTGGGTTGCCGCGGCGCTTGACGATGCGCAGGTAGCGTTTGCCTGGGAAGGCAGCGCTCCGGCAAGCCCGGCAAGGTAACCCCTACCTAAAGGAGGGGAAAGATGGCACACAAAAAGCGCGGATTCGGCATCACCATGAGCCTTGTGCGCCGCCGTACAGGATTTGCTCGCTGAGCAGTAAAGAATCCCTAAAGGCCTGAGTGCGATCCTGATCACACCCCAGAAAATTCGGGCCTGGTCGGGCTAGGTCACACAACGTCGGCGCGCCTGCACACCCCCGACGGCCAGTGTCGGCCTGTTGCCCCAAGGATCTAAGGAGAAGCCATTTCTATTGTGACCACCGAACCAGAAATGGTCGCCGTGGCGGCCGGCAGCTTGTGGGACATCGACTCTGCGGAGGGCGCCCAAGGAGAACCTGTCCACGTCAAAACCACGCCAAGGCACGCACCGGTGGTGTCCGCTGGCGCGTTACCCGGCGACGCCGACGTCCCGACGCCTCCGTCAGCGCCTCCATTGCGCCGCGTCCACACCGGGCGCATCGTCCGCCGCGAAATTCTACGGTCGGCAGACCTCGATCCTGTGCAGCGCTCCGCGCTGATCGACCGGCTCTACGACATCCAGTGTGAGACCCTGTGCGGCGAATCGCGCGATGAGTTCGAAGCGGGGATCTTCGGGGAAGGCGAAGTTTGCTTCGCGCTTTTCTATGGCGCGCGCGACGAACTCGCGGGTTTCTCACACGCCGCCATCGAACGGATCGAACACGCGGGCCGGAAGCACGCGGTGTTCTGCGCGGGCGTGTTCTTCCGGCAGGGCTATCACGGCGGACTATCCGCCCTGTTCTTCGCCATCCGCCAGGTGCTGCACTTCAAGCTGCGTGAACCGCGTACCCCGCTGGCCTATTTGACTCGCAGTACGACACCGGTTGCCTACCGCCTGCTCGCCATGGCGACGCCGCGGATTTACCCGAGCCCCAGACACCAGACGCCGGATGAGGTCGACGCGCTGGTGCGCGAGCTCAGCATGCGGAGGCGGTACGGATCGCACAGCGGGAACCCCTGGGTCGTGCGTGAGCAGTACGGCCCCAATGACCCGTCGCGGATGCGCCGCCTCGAACACGACCCCTACGTGCGGTTCTACACCGAGCTCAACCCACGCTTCGCCGAGGGCGAAGCGCTGCTGACCTGGATGCCTCTCGACGCGGCCAACGTCGCCGGCGGAATCTTTCGCGCGCTGCGCGCGCGGTTATTCCGATGAGGACGCGTGCCAGCAGCGGGCGGCTGCGCGAGCAGGTTCGGCCGTTTTTGGTCGCGCTTTGCGCAGGCGGGTTGTACGGCAGCTGGGCGGGGTTCGTCCAGCACGGCCTTGGCGCGGGCGTGGCGATGTGCGCGGGGTGTACGCAAGTAGGACTGAGCATGTTCACGACGCTGGTGTTTGTGCTGCTGCAGGAACGACTGTTCCGTTGGCCGTCGAATCCTGTGCGCGGCTTTTGGTTGGCCGCTCTCGGGTCATCCACGCTGGGGGCCGCCTGGCTTGGTGTAGGCCATGCGCTGGCGGGGACGCCGCACATCGCGGCGGCGATCGCACCCTCCGTTATCATCGGCGGCGTATTCGACTTCGCTTATGCCGGAAGGCTACTCATGCTCGCCAGGCGGTGCGCCGATGTCGGCTGGGGCGCTGGGAACGGCAGGGACATCGCGGCGTGGGCCCGTCGCTTGGCGACGCTGGAGAGCCGCACTTAACGATCAGGCCACCTCCCCGGTCAGCCTTCAGTATTGGCGGTGAAGTCGACCCCGAAGGCGCGGTCGTAGTCGGTCAGATCCTGCACCGGATGCTCGAGCACCGGCGGTCTACCTTGCCGGAAATGGCCAAACCGGGCCAACCATCGATACACCGAACCACGATGCAGGCCAAGCGTTTCCGCTATTCTCAGCGAGCACGCACCCACCGTGCTCCGATCCATGGCTCGCATTCGGCACACCTCGAACTTAGCATGGTCAAGTTCCCGACCATCGTTGTCGCGCATAGCAATAAGCCAACACGAAAAATCCCCGAAGTACGCTCGCCGCTGCAGACACGCCATCACCGGGTGACCTACGACATCAACTGCATCCCCGGACAAAGACATGACAGCGGCGACAGATTCGCCGACACAAAACTTTTGGGCTCTTGTGACATTGCTGTGGGTTGGTTGACCTGAGGTTTTGGGCGCAACGCCGTATCCTGCTTACGTTTTGGACTGTCGAAGGTTCAAGACGAAGAAGGGTGTACGGCGTTGCGCATGTCCAGGGTATTCGCGGGCGGTCTGGGTGACCAGAACATGGTGATCGAAGACGTGGTGATCGAGACCGAGACCTCGCGCGGGAAGCGGCCGAAGACCGGCGAGGTGCTGGTGTTTTCGGTGCGTCCGAAGGCATCGCAGGTGGGCAGGTGCTCGCGGTGCCGCAAGCGCTGCCCGGGCTATGACGGCGGGGACGGGTCGCGGCGATGGCGCACCCTGGATGTTGGGACGACGAAGGCCTATCTGCAGGCTGCGGCGCCGCGGGTGGAATGCCCGGAGGATGGGGTGGTGGTGGCGCATGTGCCGTGGGCGCGGCCGGGCGCCAAGCACACCTGGGCATTTGAGGACACCTGCGCATGGTTGGCTGCCCATGCGGCGATGAGCGTGCTCACGGTGCTGCTGCGCATCGCGTGGCGTACCGTGGCCGCCATCGTGACCCGGGTGGTCGCCGATGGCCGCGACACCAACGACCTGCTGGATGGGCTGACGCGGATTGGTATCGATGAGATCGCTTACCGCAAGGGGCACCGCTATTTGACGGTGATCGTGGCCCACACGACAGGGCGGCTGGTGTGGGCCGAGGGCCGCAACCAGGACACCCTGGGGAAGTTCTTCGACGAGTTGGGATCCGAGCGGGCCAAACTGCTGACCCACGTCAGCTGCGACGGTGCGGAATGGATCCACGCGCTGGTGCGTGAAAGAGCCCCACAGGCGGTGATCTGCCTGGATGCGTTTCATGTGGTGATGTGGGCGATGAGGGCGCTGGACAAGGTGCGGGTGCGCACCATGACCCGTGCCGGGATCAGCGACCGGCACGCGATGTGGGCGGTGCGCAAGAACCCGCCCGACCTGACCGGCGAGCAGCGCACCAGCCTCGCCGAGATCGCCGCCACCAACAACACCCTGTACCGGGCGTATCTGCTCAAAGAGCAACTGCGCGAGGTCTTTCGGGTCAAGGGCAAGAAGGGCCGACAACTGCTGGCCGGATGGCTGTCGTGGGCGTCGCACTCGCGCATCCCGGAGTTCGTCTACCTCGCGCGCAGCATCCGCCGCTACCGCGACCTCATCTGGAACACCCTCGACCACGGGCTGTCCAACGCCCGATCCGAAGCCACCAACACACATCTGCGGGCACTGACCAAGCGGGCCTACGGATTCCACAGCCCCGACGCCCTTATCGCCATGGCCCTGCTCACCCGAGGCGGTCTCTGCCCCGCACTACCAGGCCGAAAATGACCCACTACAACGTCAGTAGATCCAACTTTTGCGACGCTGGCGCGGCATGGCATCAACCGTTCCTCATTAGTGAGTAGGAGTGAGTCCTGTGCGGCCCGAACGGTGTTGGCCGCTGGCGGTGGTGTTCTCTGGTGGACCGGCGCGCCTCGTCGTCGTTGTGGGCGTGGCGGTGAGCCAGAACTGCGGCACCGTCGTGGTGTAGCGCTGGGCTGGGGGCCAGGTCTAGCCGGTGGTGTGCCCACACTCGTCCGTCCCTCGCAAGCGGGAGCCACCCCCAGTCAGGTGCGGGGTCCTGCCGGGCGACGCCTGATCGCCAGGCCCAGGCCACGTCTGCCGATCGCGGCCGCCGCCCCGTGATGCGCGGTGATGGTGGCCGGGTCGGAAGTCTGTTGTTGTAAGGGTTTGCGCCAGTGCTGGTTTCCCCGGCGGCTGGTGTAGGCTGGGTCCACCCCAATGACCGCGATCCCACGCCGGCTAGCGATGCCGATCAGCCGGGTGCGGAAACGGCGGGTGGAGATGCCAGCGATGGTGCGCCGCAACCGTTTCCCCCGCTTGCCGCGGCCAAGGATTTCTCGACCCACGCACCGCGCGTCGGCGAAATCCAAGTTCTCCACCACGATCGCCGAGCAGTTGTGCTGGTGGGCGTGATCGAGCAGGGGCCTGTCGCGCCGCCACCCGAGCCGACCATTGCTGGCTGCGATGGCTGAACCGCACCGGCATGGTGATCACCAGGTGCTTGCCGAGCTCGCCGGCCAGCGCGGCGGGCACCTTGATCCGCAGCTGGCCCGCCGCATCGACGCGGATGGTCTCATTACCGCCGGCCTTGCCCGACTCACCGTCAGCGGTCAAAAAGATGCGGGCCGCCGCCCAGCGGTCGCGCCACTGCTGCTCGGTGATACCGGCGGCGTCGAGTGGTTGCGGTGGCGCCACAAGCGTTTCCCACCCGCCGTGATCGACCGACGCCGCTATCCGGCGGCCGGTGAGCGGGGCATCACGAACGCGCGCGGCCCGATCCGCAGGACATTGCCCACCCGCGGTCGGCCGTGGGCGCAAGCGAAGACAGGCCGCCCAGCATAGGTGTTGACCCGCCGGCCTGCAACGCCTGAGCGGCGCCCAGGCCGGTATAGGGCAACACGGCCGCGCGGGTGACCGTCGGAGCGGCCGCGGGCCAGCTTGACGGCACCGACAATGCCCCGATCGTCGCCGCCCGACCCACACCCGCCGACACCGCCCCACTTAGGCCCACAGGGCCCGGCGCTACCGAACCCAGCCCGGCCCCCAAAGCCGACCCCAAGGCCGGCACCTCGGCCCCGACCGCCTCGGCCGTCGGGAGCCCTGACGGCAGCATTGACATAAACGTCGACGGCGACGGCGACGGCATCGTCGAAAATAGCGCCATCACCATGGGCCCTGCCATTTGTTGAAGCAGGCCGGGCATAGCCGACGTCAGCTGCGAGAGCCCGGGCTGCGCCTGTGCGCCGACCCAGGCGCTTGCGGCCTGGGCGACCAGCCCGCCTTGGGTGGTGGCCGGCGCCGGCTCGGTGAACGGCGTCAACACCGACGCCACCGCCGAGGAACCCGCATAGCCATACATCGCCGTCGCATCCTGGGCCCACATCTCTACGTACTGGGCCTCGGTGGCCGCGATCGCCGGCGTGTTCTGGCCGAAAATATTCGTCGCGACCAGCGACAACGCCCGGTTGGCCGCTACCACCGCCGGTGGCACCGTCGCGGCAAACGCCGCCTCAAACGCGCCCGCCGCCGCCCTGGCCTGGGCGCCCGCCTGTTCTGCCAGCGCCGCGCTTGCGTTCAGCCAGCCCACATACGGTGCGGCCGCGGCTGCCATCGATGCCGACGCCGGACCTCGCCACGACACCGCGGTTAGCCCCGAGACCACTGACCCGTAGCCCGCAGCCGCGACGTACAAGTCTTCGGCCAACCCATCCCAGCCCGCCGCGGCCGCCAGCAACGGCGCCGAGCCCGCACCCGCATACATCCTGGCGGAGTTAACCTCTGGCGGTAACGCCCCGAAATCCATCGCTATTCTCAGCCGACCGTGGTCGCATTGGCGGCCTCGACGGCCGCGTACGAACCGGCACTGGCCCCCAGGGTGGCCACCAACAGCTCATGCACCGCCACCGCCTGCGCGCTGACTGCCTGATACAGCGCGGCATGCGCGGCGAACTGCACCGCCGTCAGCGCCGACACCTCATCGGCGGCAGCGGGAATCACCCCCGTCGTTGGGCCGCCGCGACCGCGTTCCCGGCGTGCATCGCAGAGCCGATGGCCCGCAAGCTGCCGGCCGCCGCGGCGAGCATTTCTGGTTCGGTGGTCACAAAAGGCATGGGCTTCTCCTTAGACCTTAGGGCAACAGGCCGACACCGGCTGTTGGGGGTGTGCGGGCGCGCCGACGTTGTGTGACCTAGCCCGACCTAGGTGCGTGGGTCAGTATCGGCGAGTTGCCGGTGTGTCACGCTGAGGGCGGCGTGGATGGTCGGGAAAACTGTGTCCATGGAATCGATGGCGGCACAGGATCAGTTGTTTGAGTCCGATTCCGCTCAGCCTCGGCCATGGTCGCCGTCGGGGGAAGTTGCGGTGGACAAGACATTCCGGTCCTATGACCAGGATCAGTCGTTTTTGATGCCGCCCTCGCTGCGGGACTGGTTGCCTGATGATCACCTGGCGTTGTTTGTGTCCGAGTTGGTCGACGAGGTGCTGGATCTGAGCGCGTTTTTCGCCTCCTATACCGAGGCGCGGGGCTTTCCGCCGTATCACCCGCGGCTGATGTTCAAGCTGCTGCTCTACGGGTACACCAGCGGGGTTCGTTCGTCCCGCAAGATCGAAACCCGCTGCCATGACGATGGCGTTTCGGTACCTGGCCGCCAACACCGCACCGGATTTCCGCTCCATCTCCCGCTTCCGGCGCCGGCATCTGGCCGCGCTTCAGGCCCTGTTTATGCAGGCGCTGACCCTGTGCCAGCAGGCGGGCATGGTCAAGATGGGCCGGGTGGCCCCTGATGGCACCAAGGTCAAGGCCAATGCGTCGCGGCACAAGGCGATGAGTTATGACCGGATGTGTACGGCGGAGCCGGCCCTGCAAGCCCAGATCGAGCAGATCATGGGTGAGGCCGAATGCGTCGATATCGACGAGGACGCCGCCTACGGCCCAGACAATCGTGGCGGTGATTTGCAGGGCGAGTTGGCCCGGCGGGAGAGCCGGCTGGCCAAGATCCGCAAGGCCAAGGCCGAGCTGGAACAACACGCCGAACACCAGGCCGCGGACAAGGCCCGCGCCGCGGCACGCAAGGCCGGCCACACCGAGGAGGCCACCGAGCAGGCCGTGGACCAGGCGGTACAGTGCGCGACCGTCAAGCCCAAGGCGCAGCGCAACTTCACCGACCCCGATGCCCGGATCATGAAGACCGCCGACGGCAGTTTCATTACTGCTACAACGCCCAAGCCGTCGTCGACGAGCAACATCAGGTGATCGTTGCGACCGACTTCGCCGAATCCGCCGCCGACAACCCCGCATTCGCCGAGATGCTCGCCCAGACCATCACCAACACCGCGACCGCACCGCGTCAGATGCTCGCCGACGCCGGATATTTCAGCAGCGACAATATCGATGCCGCCCATGAGGCCGGAACCGATCCGTTGATCGCGACCGGCCGGCTCACCCACGGCGAGCAGGTTCCCGACGCCCCTCGGGGACGGACACCGAAAGATGCCACACCCAAGGCGCGGATGGCTCGCAAGATGCGCACCAAGAAGGGCAAGGCCGCCTACTCGCGTCGCAAGGTGATCGTCGAGCCGGTGTTCGGACAGATGAAGACCACCCAGGGGGCGGGTCGGCTCCTGCTCCGCGGCCACGATCACGCCCGTGCCGAATGGCGCCTGCTCGCCGCCTGCCACAACCTGCGAAAGCTGTTCTTCTACACCACCGCAACACAGGTTGCGACCTGCTGAGGGGGTCGTGCGCGGCGAGTTTCGGCCGCGGATCCACCATCTCACAGAATGCGATCCGCCCGACCACGCCACCAGAGCGGCGAATCAACCCCTGATGGCCCCAGAACTGGACAGATCCACCCGCCGACCCGAGAAATCCGTTACTGGCCCACGCACCTAGCCAGGCGACGGAATATCACTTGTCAATCGAACGGCGCTCACTGGTGCCGGCCCAGAGCCGAAAGTCCCAACCTCACCTGGCGATAGGTCGCATTGTTGACCGGCGGACGCCAAATTTTGCTCGAGATCGCCGCAGGTGACTTTGGGATCGACACGCTGGCGCTTCGATCTGATGTCCGCGGTGGCCCAGCCGCAGTCCGGGCACCTGCAGGTGTCCTTCGGCCCCCATCGCCCGTCACTACTCAGTGGGCATCGACCTATGCCCGGCCAATCACCATGTAACAACGGCGACATCGAATTGTTCGCCAGCCAGCCCCGAAGGGAGTGCTCAACCGCAATCACCGGACGAACCTGAGCCAGGCCCGTAATCCACTTCATTGCTCTCCCGGATCTGCGATTCTCAGCCGGGGTTTCGTTTACATTAGAGGCGACCTTTCCCTAAGAGGGTCACACGGACGCTGTTGACCAAGTCGGCTGCGGGGCTCCGCTGGATTGGTCAGGCCGAGACAGTAGGGTGAGGTGATTCCAAATTCCCCTCGCGAGCAAAGCTTTTCGCGTGATGAAGCGACTGTGGATACCGGTCGTCGTTATGACCGTACTCGCTGTCACGGGGCTGATCGTGGTGCGCCTCCACGGCATCTTCGCCTCTCGGGACCTCAATGCACATGCATCCGCCGCGATGGAGGTCCAGCCGTTCAATCCGAAGGTTTTGGTCTATGAGGTCTTCGGATCCCCTGGCAGCACGGCAAGCATCAACTATTGGGACGCCGACGCCAACACCCACCAAATCAATGGAGCGCCGCTGCCGTGGTCATACACAATATCGACGACTCTGCCCTCGATGACCGCCAGCCTGATGGCGCAAGGCGACGGCGATCACATCAGCTGCCGGGTCACCGTGAACGGGGTGATCCGAGATGAAAAACATTTTGATGGGTTTGACGCCCAGACTTTCTGTCTGGTGAAGTCCATATGACCTCCTCGACCAGCACACTCGCCAAGCGACCGTTCATCCCACACACAATCCGCCTGTTCGCGGTGCCAATCATCTTGTTCTGGGTCGTGCTCACCGTCATCCTGAACACTGTCGTGCCTGGATTGGAAGTGGTCAGCGAGGAACATTCAGCGCCGATGGCCCCCATGGAAGCGCCGTCGCTGAAGGCGATGATGCGGCTCGGCCAGAACTTCAAGGAATTCGATTCCAACAGCACGGTGATGATCATCATCGAGGGTCAGCAACCGCTCGGTGACGCTGCTCACCAGTATTACGACGACATCGTCCGTCGGATGCGCCAGGATCCCAAGCATGTGCAGCACATTCAGGACTTCTGGAGTGACCGGTTAACGGCGTCGGGGGTCCAGAGCGCCGACAGCAAGGGCGCCTATGTGATGTTGAATATCGCCGGCAGCGAAGGCCAGACCCTAGCGAACCAATCCGTCGAAGCGGTCCGCGACATCGTGCGCCGGACACCGGCGCCCGTGGGGGTGAAGGCCTATGTCACCGGTTCGGCCGCGCTCGACGATGACGTGCACGTCATCGGGAATGCGAGCGTGCTAAAGGTCACGCTTTTCACGCTTGCGGCGATCGCGATCATGTTGTTTATCGTCTACCGCTCGATCGTCACCACAGCGATCCAGCTTTTCATGACGGGGATTGCGTTAGCTTCCTCGCGAGGCCTCGTCGCGGCTCTGGGGTATCACAACATGTTCGGGCTCACCACTTTCGCCGGAAATATTCTTACCGGGCTGGCGATTGCGGCTGGAACAGACTACGGGATATTCCTCATCGGCCGTTATCAAGAGGCGCGTCTGGCCGGTCAGGATAGGGTAACTGGCTACTATAGCGCTTTTCGCGGGGTCGCCCATGTCATCTTGGCTTCCGGTCTGACCATCGCCGCGTCGACATATTGCCTCAGCTTTGCGCGCCTGCCCTTGTTCCACACGATGGGCCTGCCCGTCGGCATCGGCATGCTCGTCGTTGTTGCGGTCGCACTGACCCTCGGGCCCGCTGTTCTGACGGTCGCCAGCGGTCTCAATCTTTTGGAGTCCAAGCGAGTGGCAAGAAGTCGGCTGTGGCGGCGGGTCGGCACCGCTGTCGTCCGCTGGCCCGTGCCAATTCTGGCTGCCAGCGCCGTGGTCGTGCTGATCGGGATGGTTGCCCTCCCGGGGTTTAAGCCCGGTTACAACGATCGCTTCTACCTGCCTAACGATGCGCCGGCCAATATCGGATACGCGGCCGCGGACCGGCATTTCTCACAGGCCACGATGAATCCCGATATATTGATGGTCGAGGCCGACCACGATATGCGCAATCCAGCCGATATGCTTGTGTTGGACAGGGTAGCCAAAAACGTCACCCGAATTGTGGGTATCGCCCAGATACAAGGCATCACCAGGCCCCTGGGAATCCCGCTTCAACACAGTTCGATGCCTTTTCAGACCAGCACTCAAGCCCAGACGATCATGCAGAACATGGATTTTCTGAAGAAGCGAACGGCAGACATGCTGAAAATGGCCGACCAACTCGCGGTAACAATTGACATGATGGAGCGGACGTATGCTGTCCAGCGTCGGCTCGTCGAGGCGAGTCACCGCACGGATGTTGACACTCACGAGATGGTGGAGATCAATGACGTATTGCGGGACCAACTTGCGGCTGTAGATGATTTCATCCGACCGATCCGAATCTACTTTTACTGGGAGAAGCACTGCTCGGCCATTCCATATTGCTGGTTCAACAGGGCAATGCTGGAGTCGTTCGACACTATCGATCAGCTTAACGACAAGTATCATCAATTCGCGAAAGACTATGACGTTCTCGACTCATTGCAGCCGCAATTGCTGGAACTGCTGCCTCCGCAGATCGAATCGTTGAAAGCCACTCACGCGCTGATGCTGACCACTTACAGCACTTACCAGGCGATGATCGACCAGATGGAATTAATGAACAATACCACGATCATCATGGGGCAAAGTTTCGATATTTCGAAGAACGACGACTTCTTCTACCTACCTCCGGAGGCTTTCGATAACCCGGACTTCCAGACCGGTCTGCGAATGTTTTTATCGCCGGACGGTAGGTCCGCGCGCTTTTTCATCACCCATGAGGGAGATCCCGCTACCCCGGAAGGGATTTCGCGTGTCGATGCGGAGCGACTGGCCGCACAGGAGGGGCTGAAAAAGACTTCCCTGTCGAAAGCAAAGGTCTATCTGGGCGGCACCGCTGCGACCTTCAAGGACATACACGACGGTGCGAAGTATGACCTGATGATCGCGGGGTTGTCCGCGCTCAGCCTGATCTTCATGATCATGCTGTTGCTCACGCGCAGCCTGGTTGCCGCTCTGGTTATCGTCGGCACCGCGGCGAGCTCAATTGCGGCGGCCTTCGGCCTCTCCGTTCTCATCTGGCAAGACCTACTCGGCATAAATGTCTCTTGGGTGGTGGCGGCGATGGCCGTCATCATCCTGCTGGCCGTGGGGGCTGACTACAACCTGCTGTTGGTCTCCCGGTTCAAAGAGGAAATCCATGCTGGGCTCAAAACGGGATACATCCGGTCGATGGCCGGCACAGGTGGCGTGGTGACGGCCGCGGGCTTGGTCTTCGCATTCACCATGGCAGCAATGCTCGGCAGCGAGTTGCAGGCGCTCGGTCAGTTCGGTTCCACGGTATGTGTTGGTCTACTGATGGACACGCTGATCGTGCGGACGTTATTCATGCCGTCGATCGCCACGCTGCTGGGACGGTGGTTCTGGTGGCCCCAAGTTGTCCACCCCCGTGGCGCCGACAACGTGCGGCCGCCGTCGCGGCGTGCTTATGACGCTACGGCGTAGCCGGGCCGGGCCGGCTGAAGCATCCCAGGTTGATCCAGGATTCATGCCCCACCTCGTTACGTGTGGTCGGTGCGCTCTGCGGCTTGGAGTCGAGCCCAATATCCGGCCTCGGCTTCTGCGGGCCGGGCCCGGACCGCCCGCGGAATGGTGTGGCGGAAACGTAAGTGGTTGTGTACCAGCGTTTTGTGTCAGCGTAAGTCGTTTCACCGAGTCGACTCCTGCGATCCCGGCTCGGGCGCGTATGACCACACGGGCCAAGTCGGAGATGGCTTGGGCGGTGGGGGCGCGCCATTGACTCCGGCGGCCGCTCGAATTACGCACCCGACGGCGGCGCCGATGGCGGTAACGGCGGCCACGGCGGATACCTGTGGGGCGTCGGCGGGACCGGCGGGGCCGGCGGCAACTCCGCGGGCGGGCAAGGCGGCGTCGGCGGTAACGGCGGTAACGGCGGCAACGCCGACGGCCTCGCCGGCGTCGGCGGGAACGGCGCGGCCGGTGGGGCCGGCGCGACTGGCGGCGGCCACACCGCGTCCAATGGGACCGACGGTGCTGGCGGGTCCGGCGGAAGGTTGGTGGGATTGGACGGGACGGACGGGTAACAGCGCAGCTTTTGGCTAGTTGCTGGCAAAACACTGCCGGGATTCCCAAATTCATGGTTGGCGTGCATCAGCCCCGTCGGCATCAATTCTTTACGTATCAGCTCATGCTGGCGGTGGCATGTTGAGATGGCGGCTGATGACGACCGCCGGGTTGGAATTCGGGAACAACAGAGAACTGGTCAGGAGATGTGTAGGCCCTAGCTGCCCCGAATTTTCTGGGGCGTGATCAGGATCGCACTCAGGCCTTTAGGGATTCTTTACTGCTCATCAAGCAGATCCCGTACGGCGGCACTAGGCACATGGTGGTGCCGAATCCGCGTTTTTCGTGTGCCATCTGTCCACCGGCCGGGAAAGGAAAGTCCAGTTGTCCAACTCCACCAGCAAAAGCCCATGGCCGCCCCGCATAGTTCTCGGCGAAAGTCATTGAGCGTGTCCGGGTGGGTGTGCAAACGGCAGTGTGCCCAACATCAGCAAGGGGATGCCGGCCCCCAAATAGGATTGCGCACGGACCGCGCGGCCGTGGCGCGTGCTGGCAAATCGTGGATGTACTCACCTCAGGGGCGTAGCAATGACCAAAAGGGAGTCAAAGAAAAAGTCGAATCAGAAGCGGGCAAGAGTCAATGAGATCGTCGTCCCCGTGGACGGCTCGGCTGATTTGGATGCTGCCGTGCGGTGGGCGGCCCGCGAGTCTTTGTTGCGGTCGGTTCCGCTGAAGCTGGTGCATATCGTCGGAGCGCCGACCGTCACCCGCTCGTTGATGCCCGTCCCGGTGGAAACGGGGCAGTGGCAGGACGCGCGGGCTCGCGAGATCGTCGACGGCGCGGCCGACCTCGTGCGACGAACCGCTAAGGACGCCGGTGCCGTGGCGGATATTGCCGGCACCGAGATCTACCACTCCACAGCTATTCCCACGCTGATCGAACTGTCCGAACGCGCGAAGATGATCGTTGCGGGCAGCCGCGGGCGCGGCGCCTTGCGCGGTCTAGTCGCAAACCGGGGCAATTTCAAGGAATGACAGCCAATGTCATTCCGCGGCTAGCGCCAATTCGACGTCGGTGACCGGGATCGGTTCAACAGTTCAATCCTGCCAGGGGGCTCCACCAAGAATGCGCTGGTCGGACAGCAAAAGGCCCGTTCGATTGGTGGTTCGAACGGGCTTCCCCCAAAAGGTCAGTGTCCCGGAAACCAACGGCCCGGAACTGTCCCCTCCAAGCCGGGCGGAGGCTCATCAATCGGGCACATGTACTTGTCCGGAAACCTCGTACACGTCGGTGGCAGCGGCTGACTTGGGACGCCGAGCGTCGGCACCACGTGCAACCACCCGCGATTCTGGCACAGGAAGGAGTCGCCACCGGGACCACCACCCCGGACGGTGCCGTTAATGCACGGGTCGGCGTGCGCCACCACCGGGACGCTGAGAAACCCCGAGACGATCACGGAGGCCACCGCGACGACGACCGCCCTCATAACACATTGACGCTAGCCCAAGCCGACCTACCCAGTAAACCGAAACGTAGAGGGCATCCGATCACGCCGAGCGGCCGCGGGCGTCCGACTCCACTGCCGCCCGGGTTGGCAGCTGTCGGGCTCGTGCTCGGCTGGCTCTGGGTTGCTTGCCGCGACACGCAATTTGGTTGCCGGGTCGATCGCTGCCACCACGACTTCGCAGCTCCCCGGCGCCATAGCTTGGGTGTGGCGAGTTGGGTTTGTGACGCGGAGGACCGCATCAAGATCTCGAGAAAACAGCAGCGATCTCCGTGGCGGCGCCAGACACTGAGGCAAACGTCGACAGATTCGCGCAAATGGCCGAAGGCGCTTTCAGCGGCGCTGGAGCGGGGTAGCGTATGGCCCACTGGCTGCGGCAGGGAGGCGTACAGCACAGTCAGCGCGTGCTTTTGCAGGGAGCGGGGACATGCCCATGCTGGTAGCACAACCTCAGACAATGGCGGCGGCGGCGGCTGACGCGGCCGCTATCGGTTCGGTGCTCGGGGTGGTCAACGCGGCGGCGGCGGCGCCGACGACGGCGGTGGCGGTGGCGGGCGCCGACGAGGTGTCGGCGGCCGTCGCGACGCTGTTTTCCAAGTACGGTCGGGCCTATCAGGCGCTCAGTGCCCAGGCGGCGAGGTTTCACCAGCAATTCGTGCAGGCGTTGAGCGCCGCCGCGGGCGCCTACACCGGTGCTGAGGTGGCCAACGCCAACAAGCTGCGGGCCGCGCAGCGAGACGTGCTGGGCGCGGTCAACACGACCAGCCAAAAACTGTTGGTGTCGATCCCGCTGATCGGGATCGACACCAAGGGCGCGAAGGGCGGTACGGCCGGGACTGCCGCCGTCGGCGGTGGCAGCGGCACCGGTATCGCCCTCCGGGTGTCCGCGTCACCGTCGCCCGGCCCGCAGACGAGCGCCGTGCCATCGACCAACGCTCAGGATCCGTCGCCTCCGCTCGGGGGTGGCGTCGCGCTGGTCATGGGCGGCACCGGACTCCCGACGCCCTACCCGCGCTACGCGGAAAGCGCCGCCATGCTTTACCTGCAACCGCACGGCTTCACCGGCACCGCGCAGATTCTGACGACACCCGAGCTAGGCAACAACTTCAACCTTTCAATGGCGCAGGGCTCGCAGATTCTCACCAACGCAATCGTCAGCCAGATCCAAGGCGGGGGCGTGAATGCGCAGAACCCCGTGGTGGCCTTCGGCTATTCGCAGAGTTCCGTAATGTCTACATTCACCATGGAGCAGCTCCAGGCCCTCGGTGTGCCAAGCGATTACGTCCACTTCGTGTTGGTCGGCAATACCGCCAACCCCAACGGGGGCCTGTTGACCTCCTTGGACATTCCCCCGGGCAGGAATTTCACCATCCCCAACTATGTGACATACGGTAACCCGACGCCGAGCAATCTTTACCCGACCGACGTGTACACGCTCGAATACGATGGCTGGGCAGATTTCCCGCACTACCCGATCAACATGCTTTCAGACCTCAACGCGCTCGTGGGGATGTACACCCAGCACCTTGCCTACCTGGGCCTTGACCCCAGTCAGATCACCAACGCAATTCCGTTGCCGACAACGGGCGACCCGCTGGTCAACTACTACATGATGCCGTCGGCGAACCTGCCAATCCTGGAGCCACTGCGGCTGGTGCCGATTGTCGGACAGCCCCTTTACGATCTGCTGCAACCCGACACGCGGATACTGGTGGACCTGGGGTACGGCAGCATCACCGAGGGCTGGAACCAGGGACCGGCGAATGTGGAAACTCCTATCGCGCTGTTCCCGACCGATCTCGACTGGTCTGCGGTTCTGCCCGCGTTGGGAAACGGTGCACAGCAGGGTGTCACCGCCTTCGTCAATGACCTGCTGAACCCCGCGACTTACCAAATAACGCACCTGGTGGACAACCCTGCGTTAACGACACTGATAACCGCGGCGTATAGGGCCGGCGACATCACCAACCCACACCCTTCGTCGCTGTGGGACCTTTTGACCTCGTGGGTAACCACCCCCCCTGAACCCTCGTAATGGTGCCCACAAAATGCCCACAAGTTGCCCACAGTCACAGTTACTATCAGTGGTAATGAATTCCCACTGCTAGCAAGGGTTTTCACCCTACCCCGCCGGGCCGTCAGAATGGTTGGAGCCGTGTCGCCAGATGGCCCTGCCGTCTGAGCAGACAGTGCCCTCACATCTTGCGGCGCTTTGCGAGTCACCAGAGATAGGGCACCAAGCGGTAATGGACCTTGCCGGTGTATTCGCTATAACCGGTGAGCTCCTGGTTGAGCAGCTTCTCCTCATCCACGATGCGAACGGCAAACAGGATCACCACGGGGACGAGAACGGCCAGCCCCCACCAGGAGTCGAGTGCAAGTGGGATGCCCGCAAACATGATCAATGCCCCCATGTACATGGGGTGGCGCACGATTCCGTAGAGACCGGTGGAGATCACCGGCTGGCTCTCCTCCACTGTGATGTTGGCGGCCGCATAGTTGTTCTGCTTGACCGTGAAGATTGCGATGCCAAGCCCGATTACCACCAGCGCGTCGCCGATCAGCGATAGGGCCGGCGGCACCGGCGACCAACCGAAGCGATGGTCGAGGGCGCTGAACACCAACAGCGCAAAAAACAGAATCGCGATGCCGGCAGCGACCACCTTCTGCACCGCTCTGGTCTCCGCTTTCGGTCCGGCGCGCATGCGCCGCTCAACGACCGCCGGGTTCTTCCGGAACAGGTAGACAGCTGAGTAAAGCGACAGGATCGTGAACACTGCCAAGAAGACCCATGCCTGCCAGTAGCACAGCGTCCCCGCCGGTACAAACAGCAGCACGCCGAACCCGAGCAACGCGATGACAGATTGCACGGTCGCGCGAACGCCGATGCTCATGTGATCCTCCTAATTGACGCCCCGGCGCCGGTAAATCTAAACGGCAACCGCGCCGCGTGCTCATTCCTCGCTCCCCGGTAAGCGAGGCTACGGGCCGTGTCGAGCAGGTACCCGAACGGCGCAGATCAACGGCGCGGCGGTCGTGCTACTGCGGTTCGAACACCGCCGAGATCATCGAGCACCGCTCAGCATTGAGCGGTCCAGCATCGCCACGCGGGGCAATACGTCGCATGTGCGATGCCCACCATGGATTTGACGTCTCCCAATCCAATGTTTCTCGGGTCCAAGGTGGCGTGGATTTGCTGGGCAATCTGCTCGTAGGTCCAACCGGAAACGAGATCGTCGCAGATGAGGCGCCCCATCGCGGTGAGCGCGTTGTCGTGGTCCGGTGACCAAGTGAAGCCGAGGGTGCGCAGTTGGGCGAGGTATGCGTCGTCAGCGGCATCGGCGGTCGCAGTCGCAGCGCTGGTAACCAGGGCAGCGCCAGCGATGAAGGGGACGACCAGTGTGGCCAGCCAGCGACGTGAGGGCATTTGAGCGCTTCTTTCTTCTTGGCGTTGACGACGCCGTCAGTGTGCGGGTCCAAGGCGGCACAAATATGAAGAATAGTGAAAGCTGGGAGAAAGCTTTGTTGGCGCGCACACGTTCAGGGAGATTAATCACCAATGACCTTACAAGCTCGGGTTGTTCGCCGGGGTTTTGGAATATACGCGCACTAAAAGGGATTTTCGAACGCGTAGCGATTGACAGGAGAAAGTTGCTCATCGCAGGTCACCTCGAGGTTATTCGGGTCGCCGCCGCCGAGTTTGAAGTTGATTCGAAACGTACCGAGCAGCCGGCCGTCCTGTTCGACGGCATCAACGGCTGAGGCGCTGGTTGGCTGGCCACGAGGCGTTATCCGATAGGTATGCGAGGCCTGCCCGCCGTCCATGTCTCTTTCGTTTTCGGGAGGACCCGTATTGTCCGTGTCATCGGGGGGTGTCCCCTTGTCGAGTTCGGCCAACCGCACCCCGAACACGGGTGTGGGAAACCTTCACGACCTCGACAGTTAGCGTGCCACCGGGTTCGGCCGGGGCCGATGCCGCTGCGGCGACGACGTCGATCAGGGCCATGACAGTCACCAGGACGCTCGCTGACTTCAACCAGACAAACAGACGCCTTGACCGTGCTGTCGTCGAAACCTCGTCTCGACGCATTGCCATGTCTGCGGTCCCCGTCCTGTCGTGCGCCTGAGTCGTGCCGGGCGGGGTAGTGGCCAACCCAGCCCGAGGTTTGCGGGTCGCCAGCTGGCACACGTTCTGGCTGCTCAGAATGGGTTTGAGTCGTCTTTGAGGATTCGACTGTTTTCGGGGGCCGGCCCGGTCATGCCCAACGATCCAGGGCTGTTGCCGCGCTAAATGTCGCGTAATGCTGGTGCCGGCAGCGGTCACTGTCAGGCGCCGACTTTAGAAATCTTGCCCCGACGCGATTGCACGGCTCACAAACGGTTATCTCCTTAATAGGTCCATCAAAGATGGCGGGGAGATTTTTAGGCGCCGGGGAGGTAAGGCGCTGGGGAGGATATGACGTGGGCATCGGAATTTCAGTGCGGGCGCTGGGCAAGTCCTTCGGGGCTGCGCGAGTGTGGGAAAACGTCTCGCTGGACATCCCCCCTGGCGAAGTCAGCGGCTTGATAGGCCCGTCCGGGACCGGAAAGTCGGTGTTTTTGAAGTCATTGATCGGCCTGCTGCGCCCGGAACACGGCTCGATCGTTGTCGACGGCACCGACGTCACCACATGTACTTCTAGAGAGCTGTACGAGATTCGCAGGCTGTTCGGCGTCATGTTCCAGGACGGCGCGTTGTTCGGCTCGATGAACCTCTACGACAACACCGCGTTCCCGCTGCGCGAACACACCAAGAAAAAGGAAAGCGAAATCCGTGAAATCGTCATGGAGAAGCTGGCCATGGTCGGTCTCAGCGGCGACGAGAAGAAGTTCCCCGGCGAGATCTCGGGCGGCATGAAGAAGCGCGCCGGCCTGGCCCGTTCCCTGGTACTCGACCCGCAGATCATTCTCTGTGACGAGCCGGACTCCGGTCTGGACCCGGTACGCACCGCCTACCTGTGCCAGCTGCTCATCGACATCAACGCGCAGATGGACGCCACGATCCTGATCGTGACGCACAACATCAACGTCGCGCGCACCGTGCCGGACAACATCGGCATGCTGTTCCGCAAGCACCTGGTGATGTTCGGGCCGCGCGAGGTGCTGCTGACCAGCGACGAACCGGTTGTGGGGCAGTTCCTCAACGGCCGTCGCCTCGGGCCGATCGGCATGTCGGAGGAGAAGGACGAGGGGACGATGGCTGAGGAACAGGCCATGGTCGACGCAGGTCACCACGCCGGCGGTGTGGACACCATCGAGGGCGTGCCGCCGCAGGTCACCCCCACCCCGGGGATGCCGGAGCGCAGGGCCGTCGCACGCCGGAGGGCACGGGTCCGCGAGCTTCTGCCCACGCTGCCGCAGAACGCGCAGGAGGCCATTCGCGAAGACCTCCAGGCGGCAAACGACCACCACGACGAGGACGCCGACACGGTATCTGCCGGACGGCATCGCTGAACAGGTCACCTGGCCGGCGCGCGCCGGGTTGCGGCCGGGATGATGCCCGCAACGTTGATGAAGCCGTGCCGGCGTTTCGGCAGCAGGTGTTGTTACCCTGGCCCCGTGAGCGGCAAGCAAGTGCCAGGTGGGGTGGTGCACAAGCTACCCGCAGACCTGCGCGAGGCGCTGACCGCCAACTCCACGGCACTTGCTGCCTGGAAGGACATCACTCCCTTGGCGCGTAACGAGTTCATCTGCTGGGTCGAGGATGCCAAGCAAGAGACGACCCGAAGGCGCCGCATTCGGCGGACCCAAGAGGAGCTCGAAGAAGGCCAGCGCCGGCCATGCTGCTGGCCGGGGTGCAAGCATCGGGAGCGCACCGGCAGATAGGTAACGAATGCGGCCGTCGTCAATCGCGGCGCGAACAACCCACAATGGAATGCCTTGTTGGGGAACGAGCGGCACCGAGATCGAATAGCTGTTGCGGCACAACAAATTACGAAAGAAGCGTCCTTAACATGTTGCCATCCCTGTATAGGCGACCGTCACGAGCCGCGCGGTTCTAGCGCCGAGTTCGGTTGTAACAGTGTGCGTTTGACGGCGGGTTGGTCCGTCGCCCGTTGGGTACTTCTGCTGCCGCGCGGCGGCGATCGCTCGTGTGATCGGGTGGCTCTCATGGTCCACACAGCTCTGGCCGAGGGCCGACATAGTCTGTGATGTCGGCGTTGTGCCCAACGATTGTTCTTTCACCGCCAGCGCGATGACGAGCGCCGGCAGATCTATGTCGAATCGATGGGACAGCCGGATGAATGGTGTGATTGCGGCGCCGGAGTTGATGGCGACGGCGGCAACGGATCTGGGGAGTATCGGTTCGACGATCGGCGCGGCCAATGCCGCGGCGGCGGGCCCCACGACGCAGGTGCTGGCGTGGGCCGCTGATGAGGTGCCGGTGGCCATCGCGACGATGTTCGGCGCGCACGCGCAGGCCTATCAGGCGATCAGTGCTCAGGCGGCCGCATTTCATGCGCAGTTTGTCCAGCATTTAAATGCCGGTGCGGTCTCCTACGCCAATGCCGAGGCCGCCAATGCCAATCCTCTGCAGAATCTGCTCAGCCCCAACGGAAAGGCCGGCTTGACACCGTGAACCCGGTGGGTGGATAAGAGATTCTCCGCGTCAAGCCGAATGACGAGCCGCCGCAAGGCCGCCAGATTGGCAGGATTTCACGAGGTCCGCAAGCCACGCGACTATGCGGGTTCGGGGTCGACCGCTACCATGCTGAGCGTGGCAGGCGA
>CAWFDM010000003.1:0-733434 GCA_963814505.1 uncultured Actinomycetota bacterium | reverse complement strand
TATCGTGCCCGACGGTGTCGCGCTTGCCGATGATCAGGCAGGCACGATCGGTGGCCTGGTTGGGAGTCCATTCGGGCTCGCCGGCCAGGCCCGAGGGCTTGCCCGCGGCGGCGAAGTTGATCCACCTGGTCAGGATTCTTCGCGAGACCGCCTTGGCGGTTCTGGCGCCGCCGAGCTTCAGTGTGACGTCCTGAGGTCCACCGAGATTGCCCCAGACAAAGGGCAATTCGGTGGCGTGGGCGCCGCTGACCAGCAGCAACTTCAGCAACGGAGTCGAGTAGTCGAAACGGTACAGATAGACCGGAGCCACCGCGCTGTGCCCCTCGGCCAGCCACACGGTCGGCATCCGGAAGCCGACGTCCGTCGCGATGCTCAGCCCTCTTGCCTTGCGCCGCCGTCCCGAATATGCCAACTCCATTTGCTCCTCGGTGGGCAACTGCAGGTCGGGCTGTTCGGCGGCGATCTGGCTGAACATCGACGTGATCGCGTGCGGGGTGATCGGCAGCAGCGGCGACCTCAACAACCGGAAGAGCGCCGCCTCGCGCCTGTTGGTACCGATGATCAACGGGATTGGGAGTGAACGGCCCTCCTGGGCCGCCTTGACCGGGTAGTCGGGCAGCAAATCGCCGTCGACGATGGGGACGAACGCAAGCGTGCCCGGGTTACGGACGGGCACTTCGTCGAACACCTCTTGTGACGCGGCCATAATCTCCGCGGTCGGCACCTCGCGCAACCGGCCCGCGTCGGACTTGGCGATTCCCAGCCTGTCCAGGATGCGCACCGCCACACCCTGGGCCCGGGCACCGTCGTACACCGATGTCGCCGGTGAGCTCTGAGCGATCGCGCCGGCGAACAGGCCCTCGGCCGCCGGGGTGGCGAGCAGGGTCGTGACGATCCCCGCGCCGGCGGATTCGCCGAACAGCGTGACCCTGTCGGGATCGCCGCCGAACGCAGCGATGTTGTCGCGCACCCAGCCCAACGCCGCCAGCACGTCACGCAGCCCGACGTTCGAGTCGAAACGCTGCCGTACCGTGTTGAACGACGACAGGTCGAGAAAGCCCAGCGCGCCGAGCCGATAGTTGACCGTCACCACGACGACGTCGCCGCGCCTGGCCAACCTGCGGCCGTCGTACAGGGACTGGCTGCCGGATCCCAGCACGTAGGCGCCGCCGTGCAGCCAAACCATCACCGGTTTTCGGTCACCGGGCTCGGTGCCGGGCGGAGCCCAGACATTCAGCCGCAGGCAGTCTTCGCCCTGCGGCGCGCCCAGGTCGAGGGGAATGTTCGCAAAGACCGGTTGCGGGCAGGCCGGGCCGAAGGCGGTGGCGTCGGCGACCTCGGTCCACCGCTGCGGCGGCTGCGGCGCGCGGAAACGCAGGTCGCCGACGGGCGGCGCGGCGTACCGTAGGCCCTTCCACACCCTCACGTGGCCGGCGGGTGTCGTTTCATCGGCGCCCAGGACCGGGCCGTAGCAGGTTTCGACCACTCGGTTGTCGATCGCCATACGTCTCGCACTCCCCATTCCGGCGCTTAACTTAGGTTAACGACCGGTGGGCGGTGCGTGGCGGAACCGTGCCGGTGTTGGTCCCCCTAGGTCAGACTCCGGGTGAGGAACTCGACCACCCGCTTGCGTGCTTCGTAGGCCGGCTGGCCGTCGACCTCGCGGACCTCGTCGGTCAGCACCGAGTGCGCCCCCTTGCCGAAACCGTATTCGTTGCCCGGGCTGGAGTCGATCTCGATCACCTCGAAGGCGTCGCCAAGCCGCTCCTTGAGCGTCGCGAACCGTTCGCCGGGCGCCATCTTGTCCTCGCTGAACCGCAGGCCCATGGCGCACAACCCGTCGTTGGCGCAGCGGTCGGCGATGGTGGTCATCTCGGGCTCACTGAGCCCGGTATCGCGGCGCCGCTTCAGACCAAGCGCTATCGGCACCGACGGCTGGCTGAGCACCGGAGCCAGCACGCTGTCGTCGACCGCAGCGGCCAGCGCGAAGCCTCCGGTGAAGCACTGGCCGATCACGCCGACGCCCTTGCCGGGTGTCGTCGCGTTGAGGTCGCGGGCCAGGGCACGCAGGAACAGCGACACCGGCCGCGGCTTGTTCGTCGCGAACGCCGCGAATTCCCTTGCCACACAGGCCCGCGCGATGACGGCGGCGAGGTAGCCGGGCGTCGCGGGCTTGCCCGGCTCACCGAACAGCGACGGCATGGCGACGGTGAACCCGTTGTCCACCAGGTGATTGCCGAGGGCAAGCACTCCGGGATGAATCCCCGGTATCTCGGGAATGAGCACCACCCCCGGGCCGGCGCCCTTGCGGTAGACGTCGTGGGTGTAGCCACCACCGGTGAACGGCGCCGCCGACCACCCAGAGAGGTCTGCTTCGGGTGCGGTCACTCCGATGTCCCTCCGATCGAGTTGTATCGAGTTGCCGGCTATCGGCTGGGTAACGGCGACTGCGATTGTGTCGCCGACGCAAGCGTACGGAACTCATCGGAGCTGCCCGCACCGGTGACGGCGGTCTGGGTGGGGCCGGCCGGGCTGGGCAGCCTGGTGGTCCACACCGGCTCGGCGGCCGCCCCGCTTTGATCGCCGCTCCGGTAGACGATCCAATTGACGCCCGAGACGTCCACCGTGCCGGTCGGGTACATGTTCGGATGGATCGAGGCCACCAGCTTGTCCTCGTCGGCGTTGCTCTGGGTCAGACTCAAATACAGCCCGCTCGGGCTGATGTATCCAACGATCGAGGTAGCCGCATTCAGCCGCTGACCGGTCGAGCTGTCAGTGCGCCCGTTTTCGATGCCGCCGCGACCGCCGGAGTTGGGCTGCCAGCCCGCGGGCAGCCGGGGCAGCCGAATCGGGAACCCCAGCGTCGCAGCATCGGCCCGCAGGGCCGCCGCCGCGTCGTAGGACGGGATCGTTCCTTTGATCGTTCCGCCAGGTTGAAACGAACACATCCCGACCAGGCCCGCCAGCACGAGGCAGCCAACCACGATGGGCGCGAGCGACCAGAACATGTCGCGACCATCTTGTAGCACCCGCGGCTTGGCCGCCCTTGCCGCCGGACCCGGCTCGCCGGTGACCCCTTGATCCTCACGGGGGTTCGGCGGCGGCTGCACGGTCACCCCTCAAGTATCCCAGCGTCCGCCGGGACCACGCAGACGACCGCCCATGGCCCAGCTCCAGCGCACGGATCCGCTTCTGGGACAATCACCAACCATGAGAGCTGAGGGCGACCGCTCGTTACGAGCTATGCGGGTGCGCGGTGAAGCCCCGGACCGCAACCTGGCCCTGGAGCTGGTGCGGGTCACCGAGGCCGGCGCCATGGCAGCGGGCCGCTGGGTGGGTCGCGGCGACAAAGAGGGTGGCGACGGCGCGGCGGTCGACGCGATCCGTGAACTGGTGAACACGGTGTCGATGCGCGGGGTGGTGGTCATCGGGGAGGGCGAGAAAGACCAGGCGCCGATGCTGTACAACGGCGAGGAAGTCGGCAACGGAGACGGACCGGATTGCGACTTCGCCGTGGACCCCGTTGACGGCACCACGCTGATGAGCAAAGGCATGCCCAACGCCATTTCGGTGCTGGCGGTGGCCGATCGCGGCGCCATGTTCGACCCGTCGGCGGTGTTCTACATGAACAAGATCGCCGTCGGTCCCGAGGCCGCGCACGTGCTGGACATCACCGTGCCGATTGCCGACAACATCCGATCGGTCGCCAAGGTGAAGGGCTTGTCGGTGCGGGACATGACCGTGTGCATCCTGGACCGGCCTCGGCACGGCGAGCTGATCGACGAAGTCCGGACAACCGGGGCCCGGATCCGGCTGATCACCGACGGTGACGTCGCCGGGGCGATCTCGGCGTGCCGACCGGACTCGGGCACCGACATGCTGGCCGGGATAGGCGGCACCCCGGAGGGCATCATCGCCGCCGCGGCGATCCGCTGTATGGGCGGGGCGATCCAGGCCCAGCTGGCCCCGCGCGATGACGCGGAACGCCGCAAGGCTCTCGACGCCGGTTACGACCTGGACCAGGTGTTGACCACCGAAAATTTGGTCTCCGGCAACAACGTCTTCTTCTGCGCGACCGGCGTCACCGATGGCGACCTGCTCAAGGGAGTGCGCTACTACCCGGGTGGCTGCACCACCCAGTCGATCGTGATGCGCTCCAAGTCGGGCACCGTCCGGATGATCGAGGCTTATCACCGGCTGTCGAAGCTCAACGAATACTCCGCCATCGACTTCACCGGCGACAGCACCGCCGCATATCCCCTGCCCTAAACCAACATCGACAGCTAAGGAACTCCGTTGGCCGATAGTGCCGATACCGAATACCGCATCGAGCACGACACCATGGGCGAGGTCCGGGTGCCGGCAAAAGCGTTGTGGCGCGCCCAAACCCAACGCGCGGTGGAGAACTTCCCCATTTCCGGGCGGGGTTTGGAGCGCACCCAGATCCGCGCGTTGGGCCTGTTGAAGGGCGCCTGCGCGCAGGTGAACAAGGACCTCGGGTTGCTGGCACCGGAAAAGGCCGACGCGATCATTGCCGCGGCGGCCGAGATCGCCGACGGCGCCCACGACGACCAGTTCCCCATCGACGTCTTTCAAACCGGCTCGGGCACCAGTTCCAACATGAACACCAACGAGGTGATCGCCGGCATTGCGGCCAGGGGCGGCGTTACGGTGCACCCCAACGACGACGTCAACATGTCGCAGTCGTCCAACGACACCTTCCCCACCGCCACCCACATCGCGGCCACCGAAGCCGCGGTGCGTCATCTGATTCCGGCGCTCGAGGAGCTGCACCAAGCACTGGCAGCAAAGGCCCACGACTGGCGCACGGTGGTCAAGTCCGGCCGCACCCACCTGATGGACGCCGTTCCGGTGACGCTCGGCCAGGAGTTCAGCGGGTATGCGCGCCAGATCGAGGCCGGGATAGAAAGGGTGCGCGCGTGCCTGCCCCGGCTGGGTGAACTGGCGATCGGCGGTACCGCGGTCGGCACCGGCCTCAACGCCCCCGAGGGCTTCGGCGCCAAGGTGGTGCAGGTGCTGGTCGACGAGACGGGCATAACCGAATTGCGAACGGCGGCCAACTCCTTCGAGGCTCAGGCCGCTCGCGACGGGTTGGTGGAAGCATCTGGCGCGCTGCGCACCATCGCGGTGTCGCTGACCAAGATCGCCAACGACATCCGCTGGATGGGATCCGGCCCGCTGACCGGCCTGGCCGAAATCCAGCTGCCGGACCTGCAGCCGGGTAGCTCGATCATGCCGGGCAAGGTGAATCCGGTTCTGCCGGAAGCGGTTACGCAGGTCGCTGCGCAGGTGATCGGCAATGATGCGGCGGTGGCCTGGGGCGGCGCGAACGGCGCGTTCGAGCTCAACGTCTACATCCCGATGATGGCCCGCAACATCCTGGAGTCGTTCAAGCTGCTGACCAATGTGTCAAAGCTGTTCGCGGAGCGCTGCATTACCGGGCTAACGGCCCACGTCGAGCATCTGCGCGAGCTGGCCGAGTCGTCTCCATCGATCGTGACGCCGTTGAATTCGGCCATCGGCTACGAAGAGGCGGCCGCGGTGGCCAAACAAGCGCTCAAGGAACGCAAGACCATCCGCCAGACCGTGATCGACCGCGGCCTGATCGGTGACAAGCTGTCCGTCGAGGAATTGGACCGCCGACTCGACGTATTGGCGATGGCCCATGTAAAGGCCGAGCCGGACGACTAGTGGCGGGTGATACTGGGGCGTCGCGCGGATAATTGCGGTGACGCGGTCGCGCGGCCACCTCGGGCGAGGTGGTCGATGAGAGTAAGGGTGATTTAACAATGACGGCTCCTCCGGGCGGCCCGTACGGCCAGGATCCCTACGGAACGAATCCGTATGGACAGGAACCATATTGGGGTGGGCAGCCGCAGGGCGGTCAGCCGCAGGGCGATCAGCCGCAGGGCGATCAGCCGCAGGGCGATCAGCCGCAGGGCGGCTCGTACCCCCCGTACCAGCAGGGCGGGACATACCCGCAGGGCCCGCAGGGCGGGACATACCCGCAGGGCGGGACATACCCGTACCCGCCCACAGGTCCCTACGCCACTTCCCCGGGCGGCACGGATCCCAACGCCCCGGCCGGCTACCCACCCCAGCAGTTTCCCCAAACCGGCCAGCAATTCACCCCGGGCTGGTCGGGCGGGCCCTACCCGCCTGGACCACCGCCGGGTGGGCCACGCTCGAAGCTGCCGTGGATCATCCTCGCCGCTATCGCGTTGCTGGGTGTCATTGCGCTGGTGGTGATCCTGGTGCTCAACCTCGGCAACCACAACAAGTCGACCCAGGCAATACCCTCGGGCTCCTCGGCGACGAGCGCCACCAGCTCGGAGGCGAATTCCGACCAAATCGCGACCGACTGCACGCCCAATGTGTCCGGTGGCGAGAAGCCCAACGGTGGCCCCGTCACCGCGGGCAAGCTGTCGTTCCCGACCAACGCGGCACCCGATTGGAAGCAGTTCTCCGACGACTCGTCCCCGAACCTGATCAGCGCGGTGGGCGTCGCCAAGGAGGTGCCAGGCGCCAACCAGTGGGTGATGCAGGCCGAGGTTGCCATCACCAACTTCGTCCCCACCATGGACGTCGCCGCGCAGGCTTCGAAGTTGTTGCAATGCGTGGCCAACGGCCCCGGCTACGCGAACGCGTCACCCACGCTGGGCCCGGCCAAGACGTCGTCGACCAAAGTCGACGGGGTCAAGGCCGCGCGGGTAGACGCCGATATCACGATCGCCGACCCATCACGCAGCATCAAGGGCGACTCCGTCGTGATCATCGCGGTCGACACCAAACCGGTCACGATCTTCCTGGGCGCAACGCCGATCGGCGATACCGCGTCGGCGGCCGTCATCAACCAGGTGATTTCGCAGCTCAAAGTCAACGGCGGCTGAGCGGCGATCGCGAGCGCGGCGGTGGGGGCACCTCCCGCTTGCGGGGGACCGGACGAAGCGGGTCGCCGCATCAACCCTAAGCGCCCCGGTCGTCCGCCGGCGCCGAGACGTGCGTGGCTTCGGAACGGCCGCGCAGCACCGTGGAATAGCATTCGGCCCAGTGCTCGCGCTCGGCCGCACCGGCCCGCTCGACGGCGGCCGCCGAGCACAGAATCCGCCGGTCGGCGGTTTTGGCGAGATCGGCCAGCCGGGCGGCCTCGTTGACGGCGTCACCGATCACGGTGTATTCGTAACGGTTTTCGGCACCGATGTTGCCGGCAAAGACTCGACCCGCCGAAACACCGATGCCGAAGTCCACCATGGGTAACTGCCGCAGCCGGGTACCCAGTGCGCGCGCCGTCGCCAAGGCCGCCGACGCGGGTTCATTCATTCGCAGCGGCACCCCGAAGACGGCCAATGCGGCGTCGCCCGCGAATTTGTTGATCAGCCCCTGATGTTCGTCGACGGCGCCGACGACGATCCTGAAGAAGTCGTTGAGCACCTCGGCGACCTCTTGCGGCGGACGGCTCTCCGCGAGCTGGGTGGAGCCCACCAGGTCGATGAAAAGCACTGCCGCGTCAACCACATCGCCCGACAGCACCGCGCCCTCTTCGACCGCGCGCCGGGCCACATCGGCTCCGACGTATCGGCCGAAGAGATCGCGTAACCGGTCGCGTTCGGCGAGCCCGGCCACCATCCGGTTGAATCCGGTTTGCAGTCGCCCGATTTGGGAGCGTTCATAGGCGCCCACGTATGTTCCGATGTTGCCGTGTTCGACTTCGGCCATCGCGTCGACGACCTCGCCGACCGGATCGGCGATGGACCGCGACGTCAGGATCATCATCGGCAGCCCGAGAACCAGCGCCGCTATCGACACCACCAGGACGGGCACATCCAACGACGCAGATTTTTGAATGAGCCACCCGTTTGAGCGCAGAACGACAAAGGTCGCGATGACCCCAACGGGAAGTGCGCTGCACAAGAACCACAAGAGAACCAGTCGCGCAAACACACCCGGTACCGATAGACGAGGCTCGCTACCGATCGTCGCGGCCCTGATGATCGGCCGCAGGGTGCGTTGCGAAAGCAGCAGGCCCATGCCCGCGGCAGCCGGACCGCCGAGCAGCACACCAAGCAGAACGGGCAACAGCACGGCGGCCCCGCCACCGTGATTGAGGACCATGAGGATTGCGCCGGCCAAGCCCCACGCCGCGAACAGGATCGCCGACTGCCGGCCGGGCAGCTTCATTGCGGCGTCCCGTTGGTCTCTCGTTGGTTCATTCCCGGCAACGAACCAACGCAGCGTCGGCGCCAGGCTCACGATTTCCGCAATCGCGACGCTGATGGTTCCCAGCACAACCAGCACCACCACCGCCAAGGTGTTCCGCTCCGCGAAGTCGATGGACGTGTGGCCCCGAAGCGGGATCAAAATGGCGGACACGCTGACGACCGCAAGGAGGTAGGCACTGGCGAGGTCGACCGCATATTGAATCGATAACCCGACGGCGGTCCGGCGACGCTGTCGGCTGCCCCGAAGCCAGCCGGCCTTGCTCACGCTTACAAGGTAACGGTACGTATCAGCGCGTATCCCAGGCCCGTGCTAAGCACCGTTATTCGGCCCGCCCGAGTTCTGGCCCGGAATGTCGGTGATCGGCAAGTTGGCCATCGGTTTGGGCGACGGGGTGTTGGGCAATGTCGGGATCTGGCCGGCCGGGATGTCGTGCAGTTCGTTGACGGGTGGACCGTTCTCGCGGCCGCCGTAAGTGCTGCCGGGCGCGCGCGGCCCCAGGAGTTCGCTGACCGTCACCAGGCGGTAGCCGTTGGCCTTGAGAACAGGGATGAATTGGTACACCAGGTCGACCGTGCTCGAGTAGGTGTCGTGGAACAACACCACCGAGCCAGGCTTGATCTGCGTCATCAGCAGGTCCCGCGTGGCTCCCGTGTTGGAGTCGTTGGCCCAGTCGAAAGGTATTACATCCCAAAGGATTTCGGCCAGCCCGAACCGCCCGGCGACCTGGCGCACCGCGTCGTCGGACAAGCCGCCGGCGGGGCGCCACAGCGTCGGTGTGCGGCCGGTTGCCGCGTTGATCGCGTCGTTGGCCCGAGAGAACTGACCGGCGATGTCCTCGGTTGGGATCGTCGCCATGTTGGGGTGTTCCCAGGTGTGGCTGCCGATTTCCATACCGGCGTCGGCGATGCGCTTGGCCCCCGCCGGGTTAGCCGCCACCTTGTTGCCGATCAGGAAGAACGTGGCCTTGGCGTCATTGTCCTTCAGGATTTGCACCAGCCGGTCGGTGTACGGGCCGGGCCCGTCGTCGAACGTCAGGGCAACACACTTGACCACCGCGCAGCTCAGGCTGTCGGCGCGCGTCACGTGGCCGGTGAGGCCACCGATCAACAGCACGGCCCCGGCCGCGACGACGCCGATGACGGTCCGCCAGTAGCGCCAGGCCTGGCTGTCGGGTCGTTTCGGCACGCTCGAAGCTTACCGTGGCCGCAGTGTGCAATCTGGGCCTCGACCGGGCGCCGCACGCTCGCGGCCAGGTCATGGCCCGTCTAATGCGGCCCGGCGATCTCCTCGAGCATCTCGGTGACCAGGGCGGCGATCGGCGACCGCTCGCTGCGCAGCAGGGTGATATGCGCGAAGAGTGGGTGTCCTTTGAGCTTCTCGATCACGGCCGCAACCCCGTCGTGGCGGCCGACCCGCAGGTTGTCGCGCTGGGCGATGTCGTGGGTCAGCACCACCCGCGAACCCGTGCCCAACCTGGACAGCACGGTCAGCAGGACGTTGCGCTCGAGTGACTGCGCCTCATCGACAATGACGAACGAGTCATGCAATGAGCGGCCCCGGATGTGGGTCAGCGGCAGCACTTCGAGCATGCCGCGGGAAAGCACTTCCTCGAGCACCGCCGGGCTGGCCAGGCCTTCCAGGGTGTCGAAGACCGCCTGCGCCCACGGGCCCATCTTTTCGCTCTCGCTGCCGGGCAGATAACCCAGCTCCTGGCCGCCGACGGCATACAGCGGACGGAAAACCACCACCTTGCGTTGTGTCCGGCGCTCCAGCACCGCCTCCAGACCGGCGCACAACGCCAGCGCCGACTTGCCGGTGCCGGCTTTGCCGCCCAGCGACACGATGCCCACCGACTCGTCGAGCAGCAGGTCGAGCGCAACCCGTTGCTCGGCGGAACGGCCACGCAGCCCGAACACCTCGCGGTCGCCGCGTACCAGCTGGACGCGTTTGGCGGGCGTGACCCGGCCCAGTGCGTGGGAGCTGCCGCCCAGCAACCTGATCCCGGTGTGACACGGCAGGTCCCGGGCGTCGGCCAGGTCGATCTCGCCGTCGGCGAACAGCGCGTCGATATCCTCGGGACTTGTCTCGATCTCGTGCATCCCGGACCATCCGGAGGCTACGACGTCCTGCGCGTGGTATTCGTCGGCGGCCAGCCCCACCGCGGCGGCTTTGACGCGGAGTGGAATGTCCTTGCTGACCAACGTGACCCGCTTGCCTTCGGCGGCCAGGTTGGCGGCGCAGCTCAAGATCCGCGAGTCATTACTGTCCGTACGAAAGCCGGCGGGCAGCACCGCCGGATCCGTGTGGTTCAGCTCGACGTGAAGCGTACCGCCTTGGGCGCCAACGGGAATCGGCCGATCGAGCCGTCCGTGCTGAAGCCGAAGATCATCAAACAGACGCAACGCCTGGCGGGCGAACCAGCCCAGCTCGTGATGGTGCCGTTTGGCTTCCAGTTCGCTGATCACCACCAGCGGGACCACCACTTCGTGTTCGGCAAACCGGCTGCACGCCCACGGATCGGACAGCAGCACGGAAGTGTCGAGCACGTACGTCCGGAGATCGGTCACGGAGCGCTCCTCGAGCTAAACCGGTGGGGCCCCACACAGGCAGGTAGGTGTGAGCCGCAGCACCAGGACCGGGGCCGGTCCTGCCGTAGTAGTGACCCGTGCAGAATCCGGGAGTGCCGCCCTGGCAGCAGAACATGTCGCTGGCCATCATCTGCGACGCTACTCTCGTGGCCGCGCGGCCGCCGTGCAGGCGCGCCGGGGCCCCCCATGGCGCCCGGCTTGCGGGGGCGAGCCGAGCCGTCGAACCTAGCGGCTTGAGTCGTTCATTCATGAGCAGCTCGTCTGTTGTGACGAGGCTTCATCGAGATTCACGTTTTCCCGAAGAAGTGCCAGTGACTAGCACCAAAACGTCGATCTCGCGTGCCGGGACCCCGGAGGCGCCGCAGGGCTGCGGTGGGGAAGCCGAACGACTCGAACCTAGTTGGTGACGAATTGCCGCAGCTGGGGCTCGTCGGCCACTTCCCAGGCGGTGATGCGCTCGGAGATCACCTGCCGCAGCTGTTCGGGCCCGAAAATGCCGGCGTCGGCCACGGCCTTCACCTTGTCCTCGTAGGTCTCGATGTCGGCGCCGAGGACCTCAAGGTCTGCCGCGCGGGCGGCGATCGCCGCGATCGTCTCGTCGCGGGTGTATCTGAGGCAGTGCTCGACGAGGTTGGCGAAGAACTGCTCGTGACGCTCTTCGTCCCTGGCGATCCGGTCGACGAGTCCGGCCAGGATGGGCTCCTCGATCTGCGAGGCCAGGTTGCGGCAAAACACCTTGTGGGAGCGCTCATAGAACGCCATGTACACCAGGGTCTCGACCTGCGAGTACGTATCGGCGCGGTAGCCCTTCATCACGTGCTGGACTCGGACGTCCTCGTTGGCGACCGGGTCGACCTCGCGGGTCACCACCAGGTACTCCCGCAGTGCGATGGCGTGCAGATGCTCCTCCGCGGTCCAGCGGCCGAGCCAGCGACCCCAGTACTCCTCGAGAATGAAGTGCTCGACGAGCTCACGGTGATGGCCGGCGAGGTTGTCCTTGAGGATCAGCAGAATCTCGCAGGCGTCCGTGATGAGCCTGGGCAGCGTCGCATCGGACGGGTCCCAATCGCGTCCGCCGAGGAAGGCGAAGTTCTCGCCCCGGTCGAAGGGCACGTAGTCGTGGGCGAACCAGATGTCCTCGGTGCCGAGGTGGCGTGCGATGTTCTCCTCGCACACCGGTTCGAGTTCGAGAATCAGGGCATTAGGAACAGGTTTCTGTGCCATGCGGTAACTGTAACCTCCGTTAACAGGTTCTAGGCAAATCGCGGTGGTTCGTGTCGTTTATCAGCGGTCGACCAGTGTCCAGTCCTCGAGGCCCTCGTACAGCGGGAACTCCCTGGCCAGCCGCGTCACTCGCTCCCGCAGCGCGGACACGTCGGCAGATTTGCCCGCGGCCAGCGCGGTCGCGATGACGTCGGCGACCTCGGTGAATTCCGCGTCGCCGAAGCCGCGGGTGGCTAATGCGGGGGTCCCCACCCGCAGACCCGAGGTCACCATCGGCGGCCGGGGGTCGTTGGGGACGGCGTTGCGGTTGACGGTAATGCCGGCCTCGTGCAGCAAGTCCTCGGCAGCCTGGCCATCGAGTGGGGAATCACGCAGGTCGACCAATACCAGGTGGACATCGGTGCCGCCGCTGACCACCGACACACCGGCCTTGGCGACATCGGCGGCCATCAGTCGGTCGGCCAGGATCCGGGCGCCGGACAGCGTGCGCTGCTGCCGGTCGGCGAACTCGGGCGTGGTGGCGATCTTCAGCGCGACGGCCTTGCCCGCGATGACATGCATCAGCGGTCCGCCCTGCTGCCCGGGAAACACCGCCGAGTTGATTGACTTGGCGAATTCCTGCTTACCCAGGATCATGCCGGACCGGCCCCCGCCCAGCGTCTTGTGCACGGTGGTGGACACCACATCCGCGTGCGGCACCGGGGACGGGTGCAACCCCACGGCGACCATTCCCGCGAAATGCGCCATGTCGACCCAAAAGTTGGCGTCGACCTCCTCGGCGATCGACCGGAACGCCTCGAAGTCGAGAATCCGCGGGTAGGCCGACCAGCCGGCGATGATCACCTTCGGGCGGAATTCGCGCGCCTTGGCCCGCACCGCGTCCATGTCGATCAGATGCGTCGTCGGGTCGACGGTGTAGAAGCCGGTCTCATACAACTTGCCGGAGAAGTTGAGCCGCATACCGTGCGTCAGATGACCGCCGTTGGCGAGGTCCAGGCCCAGCAGCCGCTCCCCCGGAGACATCAGCGCGTGCAGTATCGCGGCGTTGGCCTGTGCGCCCGAATGTGGCTGCACGTTGGCGAAGTCGGCGCCGAACAGCGCCTTGGCCCGGTCGCGGGCGATGTTCTCCACCACGTCGACGTATTCGCAGCCGCCGTAATAACGCCGGCCGGGCAACCCCTCGGCGTATTTGTTGGTGAGCACGCTGCCTTGCGCCTGCAGCACCGACCGCGGCACGAAGTTTTCCGACGCGATCATCTCCAGGGTGTCCCGTTGCCGGCCGAGTTCCCTGCCCAGCAACTCGGCGATGTCGGGGTCGACTTCGGCGAGCGGGGCTGACATCACGGACGCAGTGCGAGAGACGGCGGTACGGGCATGAGGTGCGGCGGTCACGGGCGTCAGTCTATCTAGCGATGCTTTTCGCCAGCCCAGCCGTCGGACTCGCGCCCGTCCCTGCGACACTGGCACTATGCCCCGGCTTAGCGAGCCGAGCCCGTATGTGGAGTTCGACCGAAAGCAGTGGCGCGCGCTCCGCATGTCGACGCCGCTGGCCCTGACCGAAGAGGAACTGATCGGCCTGCGTGGTCTGGGTGAGCAAATCGACTTGCTCGAAGTCGAGGAGGTTTACCTGCCGCTGGCCCGGCTGATTCACCTTCAGGTCGCGGCCCGCCAACGATTGTTCGCCGCCACCGCGGAATTCCTGGGCGAGCCGCAGCAAAACCCGGACCGGCCGGTGCCATTCATCATCGGTGTGGCCGGCAGCGTGGCGGTCGGCAAATCGACCACCGCCCGCGTGCTGCAGGCGCTGCTGGCTCGCTGGGATCACCATCCCCGGGTGGACCTGGTGACCACCGACGGTTTCCTGTACTCCAACACCGAGCTTGACCGGCGAAACCTCATGCACCGCAAAGGCTTTCCGGACAGCTATAACCGCAGGGCACTGCTGCGGTTCGTCACCTCGGTGAAATCCGGGTCCGACTATGCGTGCGCACCCGTGTATTCACACCTGCACTACGACGTCATCCCCGGGGCCAAACACGTGGTCCGCCATCCCGACATCCTGATCCTGGAGGGCCTCAACGTCTTGCAGACCGGCCCCACCCTGATGGTGTCGGACCTGTTCGACTTTTCGCTGTACGTGGACGCCCGGATCGAAGACATAGAGCAGTGGTACATATCCCGGTTCCTGGCGATGCGCGGCACGGCGTTCGCCGACCCGGAATCTCACTTCCACCACTACTCGGCCCTGACCGACTCCAAGGCGGTCGCCGCGGCACGCGAGATCTGGCGGTCGATCAACCGGCCCAATCTGGTCGAGAACATCCTGCCGACCCGTCCCCGCGCCACCCTGGTGCTGCGCAAAGACGCCGACCACTCGATCAACCGGCTACGGCTGCGCAAGTTGTAGTCGCGGACACGCCACCGGCGCCGAGTTGGCGGCGCCGAGCTGGGGGCGCCGCCCGCTTGCGGGTGACACGCTAGCGCGGCACGCGCGGGTCAGCGCCACTCTGGCGTGACGTTCGGCGCAAGCCACGCCAGCGGGCCCCGAACGTCACGCTAGCGTGGCACGGGCGGGTCAGCGCCACTCTGGCGCGACGTTCGGAGCGAGCCAATGCGGGGCCCCCACGGCATCGTGCGGCGGAGGCGACCCGCATGGCTGGTTTAGGGGGGTTTAGGGGCGGGATGAGGAGTTACGCCTCGAGCCGACGCACTCCCAGGTACTGCAGTCCCGCGAAGAACGCGGCGTAGACACCGCTGGCCAGCGTCGCGGCCACTCCGATGGCGGTCATCGGCACCAGTTCAGCGGCAACGATCGCCGCGACGGTGTAGATGACGTTGGCCACTACGACGCCGATCCCGGCGCGGCGCAAGTTCGGCAACGCGGCGAGGCCGAACACGACCAGGCCGTACAGCACGAAGAAGGCGCCCATGCTGTATTCCTGGATGGACGTCAGGCCGGTCAGCGACGACAACGGGTCCGCGACGAAGGCGACGGCCAGACCCATCAGCCCTGTCAACGTGGCGTCGGCACGCATCGCGAAACGCAACAGCGAGTCGGTCGAGTCGTACAGGGGGCGGGTCGTCGGTCCGGAAATTGCGGTCATGATCACTCCTTGCGATGGCGGTTACGTCGAACAGGTTTGAGCGTGCCGTCGAAGCACTGCCAGATCGACGCGTGGCGCTGCCAACTACTGCCACGGACGGAGTGACCAGGGAGTTCACTCGGCTATTCCCGTCCTGGCTAAATTGCTCTGGGCTAAAGTCCTCTGGGCTAAATTCCTTTGGCCTAAATTCCTCTGGGCTAAATTCCTTTGGCCTCCACGACGCTGAACGGCGACGCCGTTTCGACCACCCGCGTCATGCGAAAGCCCGCTCGGTCCAGCAGGCGCTGGTACTCGGCGGGGGTGCGCTCACGCGCTTGAAGTCCGAGCAGCATCTCCAGGTCGAACCATTTGCCCAGAAACTCACGGTTGTGCGCGGGAATCACGAGTTCGACAAGCAGCACGTGCTTGCCCACCCCGGCGGCCGCGCGCACGTTGCGAAGGATGCGCGCCGCGTCGTCGTCGGGCCAGTCGTGAATCACGTTCTTGAGCACGTACGCGTTGCCCCCTTCGGGCACGTCGTCGAAGAACGACCCCTCGGCAATCCGGACCCGGTCTTCGACACGGTGCTCGCGGAGTAGCGCCGGGGCCCCCGCCACCACCTCAGGCAGGTCGAACAGGATGCCCCGCACGTGGGGCGTCGCGGCCAGGATCCCGGCAAGCAGCCGGCCCTGCCCGCCGCCGACGTCGACGATGGTGGCAGTGGGGCCGAAGGCCCCAAAGTCATAGCCGGCGATTACCGGTGCGATCGAGAGCTCTGATCCGCTCCTCATGGCCTGGTTGAAGATTTCACCGAGTTCGGGCTCGCCGGCCAGGTAGTCAAAGACCGGTTTGCCGCGCAACGCGGGGACGACGGCCCGGCCGGTGCGAATCGCTTCGGTGAAGTGGCTCCAATGCTCGCGGTGCTGGGGCGAACCCACCCATCGCGCCCAGCCCGCCACCGATACCTCCGCGTCGCGACGAAGAGCGTCGGCCAGCGGCGTGAGCTGGTAGCGGCCGTCACGACGCTGCCGGAAAATGCCCCGGCTGATCAATGCCCCGAGCAGAGGACTGACCGCGTCGGCGTCGGCGTTGACCGCGGTCGCCAACTCGTCGGCGGCTAACGGTCCGTTGGCGAGCGCGTCGGCGATGCCGAGGTCCGCTGCCGCGGTGATCGCCTGCGCGGCCCACATGTCGATGACCATTTCCATCATCACCACCGGAGCCGGGGCCATGCTCCGGTGCAGCCGAGCCAGTTGGTATCTGGCCAGTTCTATCGCCCGCGCCACTTTGGCGGGCGGAAGCTTCGACGCCTGGCGTGGAGACATGAATTCCCCCGTCTGATCGGTCGGTGGGTCTCTTCGGGCGTATTCGTAGCAGACGCCTCAGGAGATGGCCGCGAAGGTGGCCGCCCTGCAGGGCACCATCGGGGCTAGTCGGTGGGGACCGGGACTCGCCCGCGCAGATCGGCGGCGATGAGCCGGGCCGCGGCGTTTTGCCAGTTATGCAGCGAGCGCTGCGGGACCTCGGTGACGAACCACTGCCAGGCCTGCCGGGCGGTTGGGTCCAAACCAGAGGCGGTGGCGTTCTGCGCGTAGGCGCGCACGCCGATGACATACGGGAAATACAGCGAGTTGTAGTAGCGCCACTGCTCGGTGGTTCCGAAGTCGCCGCCGTCGCGCGGCTTGAGCCGCCCGATACCGTCGGCAAGAACGGCCTTCAGTTCGTTGGCCCGCTCCAGCGGGTGGTCGGGCGCGCCGCGCGCGGCCAGCCGCTCATCGATCACCGGCAACGTGGTCAACGGGCTGGCGACCAGCTTGGTCAGGTCACCGTAGTGGCCCAGCGCCCGGCGGGTGAGCCGGACAAAGGTGTCGTCATCGACATCGCTGAGCGGATCCTGCGACCGCAGCGGCAACGCCGCCCCGGTGTGCCGGAGCGCGGCCCGGTCGGCGCGCAGCCTGGGCGACTTGGAGAACGCCAGCCGGTCCAGGACCCCGGCCAACGGATCGGCCAGCACCTGAACCGTGATCGAGATCGCCAGGCTGGTGAACAGCAGCACGGTCAGCGCGGTCTGCGAGGTGGGTTCGTTGTGGGTTACCGCCAGACCGATCAGGGCCTGGCCACCAAACAACGCCGCCACCGCCGAGCAGCCGGCAAACGAGCGCAGCATGTCGGCACGCAGTGCCTGGCCCTCGTCGAATGCGTCCCACAACGCGACCGCGCCGCCGAGGGCCAGGACATCGAAACCGGTCGACGCCAGGGCCAGCCAGCTGGGCACCAGGCCCAGCGGAATGATCAGGATGGCGTTAGCCAGCGCGAAGAACAGCGTCGCGACAACAACCAACCCGGCGATTGGCGTCGGCTGCGCGGGCCGCAACACCGCAACGACCATCGCCCCCAGCGTGGACACCGAGATCACCGCGATCATCAACAGGTGCCCCGGCCGCAGCGGGCCGCTGACACTGCCGGCCATCATCGCGCCGAACAGGGTCAGCGCGGCGACACCGCCGATGAGCAACAGCTCACGGGTGCGGGCCCGCCAGCTGTCGCACGGCCGCGCCAGCTCGACGAGCACCGCGAACCACGCCACGCTGGGGATCGCGGCCAGGTAGATCTCCAGCTGGCTGAGCAGCTGGGCATGCGCTTGAAGACTTTGGGAGCTGACCGTGCGCACCGCATCCAGCGCCACCACCAACGCGAAACCACACAGTCCGGTCGCTGCCAGCGCAAGCACCGGCTTGCGCGGATCACGGGCCAGCAGGTACAGCCCGAGCCACCCGCTCAGCGTGAACACCACCGCCGACAGCGCAGCCATGCATCCAGTGTGGCACGCACGGCGCCGCGCCAAGCCCGCTAAGCCCGCCAAGGGGTCACTAAGGGCCCTCGCCGGGGCCGCGCTACTTGCCGTACCTGCGATGCCGCTGGCTGAAGTCACGCAGCGCGCGCAGAAAGTCGACGCGGCGAAACGCGGGCCAGTGCGCTTCGGTGAACCACATCTCCGAATAGGCGCTCTGCCACAACAGAAATCCGGACAGCCGCTGCTCCCCCGACGTGCGGATCACCAGGTCGGGGTCGGGTTGCCCGGAGGTGTAGAGGTTTTCGGAGATGGCCTCGGCGGTCACCTCGTCGACCAGCTCCTCGGCGGTCGCGCCATCGGCAATTGCCTTGCTCAGCAACGCCCGCACCGCGTCGACGATCTCCTGCCGGCCGCCGTAGCCGACGGCGACGTTGACATGAAAAGGCGCGACGCCGGGTGTGGATTCCACCGCGCCGCGCAGCCGGCGGGCCGGCTCCTCACCGAGCAGCTCAAGATCCCCGACGGTACGCACACTCCAGCGGTTTGCCGGTGCGCAGATCTCCTCGACGACATCGGTGATGATTTCGATGAGTGCGGCCAGCTCGTCGGGATCGCGCTGCAGGTTTTCGGTGGACAGCAGGTAGACGGTGGTCATTTCGATGCCGGCTTCCTGGCACCAGCGCAGCATCTCGGCGATCTTGGCGGCACCCATCCGGTAGCCGTAGCTGACGTCCTCGTATCCCGCGTCGCGGGCCCACCGCCGGTTTCCGTCGCACAGGACGGCGATATGACGGGGAAGTTGAGGTCTCGAGGCGGCCAGGCCCTGCCTCAGCCGCAGCTCATAGAGCCTGTACAACGGCTCTTTGATCCGCGGCGGGATGATTTCCACGAATGTCCACACTACTGTGACCGACACCAAATTCCGGCCCGCAATGAAGACAAACTCACCCCGCCGCCCGCATCGCGCTGTCACCATTCCCGGCTACTGTGATTCTTAACAGTCACCGGCAAAGTCAAAGCAAGGCAACGGGAGACCATGAGCAGCACGGCCACCACCAACACGGAGCCCCCATCGCAGGAGCTCATGTCGGGCAATGCCGCCCAGCAGGTCGTCGAGGGTGCCGCCCACCAGATCGTGGGAGGCGTCACCCGCGTCCTGACCAAGCCGCGTTTCCGCGGCTGGATCCACGTCTACTCAGCCGGAGCCGCCGTCTTCGCGGGTGCCTCGCTGGTGGCGGTGTCCTGGGCAGTGGCGTCGACCCGCGCCGGGCTCGCGACGTTCCTCTACACCGCGGCCACGATCCTGATGTTCACCGTCAGCGCCACCTACCACCGGGTGCACTGGAAGTCCGTGACCGCCCAGAAATGGATGAAGCGGGCCGACCATTCGATGATCTTCGTGTTCATCGCGGGCAGCTACACACCGTTCGCGCTGCTGGCGCTGCCGCCCGACGACGGACGACTGGTGTTGTGCATCGTGTGGGGCGGCGCGGTGGCCGGCATCCTGCTGAAGATGTGCTGGCCGTCGGCGCCGCGCTGGGTGGGGGTGCCGCTCTATCTGCTGCTGGGTTGGGTGGCGGTCGGGTTCACCGCGACGATCCTGCACAACGCCGGGGTGACCGCGATGGTGCTGCTGTTCGTCGGGGGTGCTTTGTACAGCATCGGCGGCATTCTCTACGCGCTGCGCTGGCCCGACCCGTGGCCGACGACGTTCGGATACCACGAGTTCTTCCACGCCTGCACGGCGGTGGCGGCGATTTGCCACTACATCGCGATGTGGTTCGTCGTCTTTTAGCCCGCTCCCTTAGACCTTCAGGGCTCCCGCGAGCTCCGATGCCCCGGTGACCGGTAGGTCGCAGACCCGTCCCCGACACACGTAGGCGGCATCGGCGCCGTCCACGCGGTCCCGGCCGGCCAGCAGCGCGGCCGAGTCCTTCTGGCCGCCGACGACGATTGCGCCGCCAGGCGCCAGCCGGCGCGCCTCGGCCAGCAGCGACGACTGCGATGGGTCGCAGGCCACCGCGATCTGCAGCGGCCCGCGTACCGACGATTCGGCGACGGCCAGCCAATGTCCGGACGACCGAGGGGCGTGTTCCAGCAGTACCGAATGCGCGCTCAGTGCCTCGCTCGCGGCCTGCGCATACGGCTCGGCGCGGTAGATATCGACCAGATGCGCGGCGGTCAGCAGCGCCTCGGCAACCGACGCTGCTCCCGACGGAGTCGCCCCATCCAGCGGGTCGGCGGGGCGGAACATCAACCGCTCGGCATCGTCGGCGGTGTCGAACCAGCGGCCGGGGCGGTCCCGGTCGGCGAAGTGCAACAGCGCCGTGTCCAGGAGCCCGGTGGCCGACTTCAGCCAGCTCTTGTCGGAGCTCAGCTGGTACAACGTCAACAATCCGGTGGCCAGCATCGCGTAGTCCTCCAAGATGGCGGCGCTGTCGCCGACCGTCCCGCCGAGGCTGGCGCGTCGCAGCCGGCCGTCGACCAGGTGCAGGTCCAGCACCGCCGTCGCGCAGCGCTGCGCGGCCTTAAGCAACTCAGAAGCCAGCTCGGGATCTCCCAAAGCCACGCCGGCCTCGGCCAGCGCGGTGATGGCCAGCCCGTTCCAGGCGGTGACGACCTTGTTGTCGCGTCCTGGCTGGGCCCGGGTGAGCCGGGCGGCCAGCAGCGCGGCGCGGATCCGCTCCAGTCGTTCCGGGTCGTCCGGGTCGGCCGGCTGGGGGTACCTCCCGCTTGCGGGGGCCTGCAGCACCGATGTCCCGTGTTCGAATGTGCCGGTCTCGGTGACGCCGAAAACCTCTGCCGCCCAACGACCGTCGTCATCACCGAGCACCTCGGTCAGCTGCTCCCGCGTCCAGACGTAGGTCGAACCCTCCCGGCCGTCGGCGTCGGCGTCCAGCGACGAGATGAACATGTCGGCATCGGTCAGCTCGTCGAGCAGAAACCGCGCGGTTTGCCCGGCGACCCTGCGGGCCAACGGATCCTCGGTGCGCCGGGCCCAGTGCGCATAGGCCCGCAGCAACAGCGCGTTGTCATAAAGCATCTTCTCGAAATGCGGTACCACCCAAGCGTCGTCGACGCTGTACCGGGCGAAGCCGCCGGCGAGTTGGTCGTAGATGCCACCACGCGCCATCGCGGCGCCGGTGCGTGAGACCGCTGCCAGCGCTGCCGGCGACCCGGTGCGCTCATAGTTGCGCAGCAGCGCCTCCAGCAGCGCCGACGGCGGAAACTTGGGCGCTGTGCCGAAGCCGCCGCGAGCCTTGTCCTGATCAGCCAGCACGGCTTTGACGGCGTTGTCGCACAGTTCCGGCGTCACGTCCGGACCGGTGGGGGGTAGCTTCACCGACGCGCGCAACTGTGCGGCGATCTGGTCGGATGCCTGCTCGACCTCATCGCGGCGCTGGACCCAGGTCTCAGTGATGATCGAAAGAAGTTCCAGGAAAGCGTCTTTCGGATAATACGTGCCGGTAAAGAATGGGCGGCCGTCGGGCGTGAGAAAACACGTCATCGGCCATCCGCCTCGGCCGCTAAGTGCGACCGTGGCGTTCATGTAGACCGTGTCGATGTCGGGCCGTTCTTCGCGGTCGACCTTGATGCAGACGAATCCCGCGTTCATCGCGGCGGCCACCTCGTCGTCCTCGAAGGATTCGTGGGCCATGACGTGACACCAATGACACGCGGCGTAGCCGATGGACAGCAGAATCGGCACATCGCGCGCCGCCGCGTCGGCGAGCGCCTGTGGCGTCCACTGCTGCCAGTGCACGGGGTTGTCCGCGTGCTGGCGCAGATAGGGGCTGGTGGCCAGCCCGAGGGTATTGGTGCCGGAAGCGCCGGAAGAATCAGCCTGGGTCATCACCTTGTCCCGATGCTCGCGTGGATCCGTTGCGGTGGCTCCCCGGCCCGGCCTCACCAGCGTCGCCCACGGAGTCGGTGCCGTTGTCGGCGGCGTGGCCGGGTTCGGGGTTATCCCGGTCGAACGATTTGGGGACCTTGCGCAGTTGCCGATTCATCGACCGCAGCAGGAACAACGTGGCGATCAACAGCAACACGACAACCAGCAACCCCAAGGGGCTGGCCTTGCCGAAATCCGGACCGTGGTTGTGCGGCCCCGCGTCAGCAATCACGGTGAGCAGAAGGTGGCTCACAAGTGCGTCTCGATTCCCTCGAACAGGTCGGTCTCGGGCAGCCGGGCGGGCACGCGCGAGCGAGCCAACTCGAACTCTTCGGTCGGCCAAAGCCGCTGCTGCCAGTGGATCGGAGCGGCGAAGAATTCGGCGTTCGGGTCGATCTGGGTGGCGTGCGCCAGCAACGCGTCGTCGCGCTGGCTGAAGTATTTCGAGCACTCGACGCGGGTCGTCACGCGGTTGGCGAAGGGGTCCGCCGAGGCGTGCCAGTGCTCGAGCCACTTCCCGAACGGGCCTTCCTGGCCGTGCTTGGCGAACTCGTCCTGCAGCATCTGCATCCGCTCCCGCAAGAAGCCGTGAACGTAGTACAGCTTGGACACCGTCCAGGGCTCACCGGCGTCCGCGAAGAGGCGATAGTCTCCGGCCGCCTCGTAGGCGGCGACCGAAACCCGGTGGCAGGCAATGTGGTCGGGATGCGGGTAGCCGCCGTTTTCGTCGTAGGTGATCATGGCGTGTGGCCGGAACTCGCGCACCACCCGCACCAGCGCCTCGGTGGACACTTCCAGCGGCACCAGCGCGAAGCAGCCCTCGGGCAGCGGGGGCGGCGGGTCACCCTTGGGCAAGCCGGAGTCGACGAAGCCCAGCCAGGTGTGTTCCACACCGAGGATCTCGGCGGCCTTGGCCATCTCGTCGCGGCGGATCTCGTGGATGTGCTCGTGCACGCCCGGCAAGTCCATCGCCGGGTTGAGGATTTCGCCGCGCTCGCCGCCGGTTAACGTCACCACCAGTACGCGATGGCCCGCATCGGCGTAGCGGGCAAGGGTGGCCGCGCCCTTGCTGGACTCGTCGTCGGGGTGGGCATGCACCGCCATCAACCGCAGTTCGCTCACGTGCCCCCTTGTCCGATGTCCGTCTGCTGGTCGCCCCGTTGAGCCTATAAGGGACCCTATAATTCCAGTTCACTCAGATCGGACAGAGCCCGGACAACCCCAGCCATGAACGCAGAGCAGATTCCGCGGCCCGAGGCCCGCTACGGGCGCCCGCGACTGTCCAGCCGATCGCGGCGCCGCGTCGCCATCGGCCTGGCGGTGCTGGTCGTCGCGGCCGGCACCGCCATCGCCGTCGTCGGCTACCAGCAGCTCGGCGCCGCCGCGGTCACCGGCTCGCTGGCCGGTTATCAAGTGATCGACGACGAGACGGCATCTGTGACGATCAGCGTGACCCGCTCCGACCCGTCGCGGCCGGTGGACTGCATCGTTCGGGTTCGCTCCAAGGACGGCAGCGAAACAGGCCGACGCGAAGTACTGGTCCCGCCGTCCAGCCAGGCCACGGTGCAGGTGACGACGACGGTGAAATCCTTCAAACCCCCGGTGATGGCCGACATCTACGGCTGCGGCACCGACGTGCCGGGTTACCTGCGGACGGGCTGATCACACCGCAAACCCAGCCGCGTATATCCCGTCACCGGTTGTTTTCGCAGTGGTAACATGGATGAATGCACGGTTCCGGCTGGGACCGTGTATTGCTGCATTAGTGGCCGTGAGCAGGACGGAGCGGCAGCAGCCGGGGCGGGACCCGGATACCTCCGGGCCGGGGGTTCAGAAGCTTACGCGGATACGCGGAACCGAGAACACGAGGAGCGCGACGAGATGACGGATACTCAGGTGACCTGGTTGACCCAGGAGTCACATGACCGGCTCAAGGCGGAGCTCGACCACTTGATCGCCAATCGTCCGATCATCGCCGCGGAAATCAACGACCGCCGCGAAGAGGGTGACCTGCGCGAGAACGGCGGATACCACGCCGCCCGCGAGGAGCAGGGCCAGCAGGAAGCCCGCATCCGCCAGCTACAGGACCTGCTCAACAACGCGAAGGTCGGCGAAGCCCCCAAGCAGTCCGGAGTGGCGCTGCCCGGCTCGGTGGTCAAGGTCTACTACAACGGCGACAAGTCGGACAGCGAGACATTCCTCATCGCCACCCGCCAGGAGAGCGTCAAGAACGGCAAGCTCGAGGTCTACTCGCCGAACTCACCGCTGGGTGGCGCCCTGATCGACGCCAAGGTGGGCGAGACCCGCAGCTACACCGTGCCCAACGGCAACACCGTTAAGGTCACGTTGGTCAGCGCGGAGCCGTACCACTCCTAAACGCGCCTCGAGTGTGAATCGCGCGACGGCTTGACGTGTCGCGTCGTCAGATGCACAGTCGGGGCGGCTAGCCCAGGGCCTGCTCGAGATCGCCGATCAGGTCGGCGATGTCTTCGATACCGACCGAAAGCCGCACCAGGTCGTCGGGTACTTCCAACTGCGAACCGGCCGTCGATGCGTGCGTCATCGCACTGGGATGCTCGATCAGCGACTCCACCCCACCCAGCGATTCGGCCAGAATGAACACCTTGGTGCCGGCGCACAGATCCTCGGCGGCTTGCCGGCCGGCGCGCATTCGCACCGAAACCATGCCACCGAAGCCACGCATCTGCCGTGCTGCGACCTGGTGCCCGGGATGGGTGGGCAGGCCCGGATACAGCACGGTGCTCACCGACGGGTGCCCGGCGAGGAATTCCGCTACGGCAGTCGCGTTTTCGCTGTGCCGCTGCATCCGCAGCACCAATGTTTTCAGGCCGCGCATCGTCAGGTAGGCGTCAAACGGGCCGGGCACCGCGCCAGCGGAGTTCTGCAGGAAGGCGAAAGCGGCGTCCAGCTCGTCGTCGTCGGTGACCAGCGCACCGCCCACCACGTCGGAGTGGCCGCCGATGTACTTGGTGGTGGAGTGCAGCACCACATCGGCACCCAGCGTCAACGGCTGCTGCAGCGCGGGCGAGGCAAAGGTGTTGTCCACCAATACCTTTGCGGAATTCTGCTGGCCGAGCTCGGCGATTGCGGGGATGTCGACGATGGACAGCCACGGATTGGTCGGTGTTTCCACCCAAATCAGCCGGGTCCGCGGCGTGATAGCGGCGCGGACCGCGTCCAGATCGGACTGCGCCGCCGGCGTGTAGCCGACGTTCCACTGGGTGAAGACCTTGTCGATCAGCCGGAAGGTGCCGCCATAGGCGTCGTCGGGAATGACCACGTGGTCGCCGGGTCGCAGCATTGCCCGCAGGGCGCAGTCGGTGGCCGCCATCCCGGAGCCGAACGCCCGCCCGAACCGTCCCTCTTCGACCGCGGCCAGCGAGGCCTCCAATGCGGCTCGGGTCGGGTTGCCGGTGCGAGCGTATTCGAATCCACCGCGCAGACCGCCGACACCGTCTTGGGCGAAGGTGCTGCTGGCATAGATCGGGGCGTTCACCGCCCCGGTTGCCGGGTCCGGCCGGTAGCCGGCGTGGATGGCTTTGGTTGCCAGGCCGGTGATCCCGTGGTGCGCGTTGCGCTGTTGGCTCATCGACGATCGGCTACCGCGTGTCGATTGCCAGATCGCGGGATGTGGTGGCCGCTCCACGGCGGGGGCGGGTAGTTACCCAGGGGCGACTGGTCGGTCATTGCCCGTCCTACCCGCCCCCTACCGTGTGCGGTCTACCGTGTGTCGAGTCGCCTGCAGCGCCGTCAGACCGGCAAGCAGACCGTTGTCATGATCTTGTCCGCCAAGGTTTGCCGTTTGGCGTCCCACAGCGGGAACAGGAAACCGATGTAGCAGATGGCCCCGTCGATGATGTGCGCGAACTGGCGCACGATGGACATCCCGAAACCGATCGGCTGTCCGGTGGTCTCGCTGACCACCTTGAACTTCATGACGCCCTTGCCGATGCTCTGCCCGGTCGTGCCCTGTTTATAGCCCCAGTTCCACACCGCGTAGGCCAGGACTATCAGCCAAATTAATAAGCCGACTATCGCGCCTATGGCCGACGCTCCGCCCCCACTGCAGTGATAGCCGTAGGAATCCGAGGTACACGTTGGAGCCGAGGTAGTGGCCGCCGTAATCGCGAAGTAGATGCCATACAGGATGGCGATGGGGATGCTGTCGATGAGGTACGCCAGCACCCGGGTGAACCACCGCGTGTAGGCATCCTGCGGCAGAGCACGGACGGCCGGTCCCGGTGGCGGCGGCGCATACCCACCGGCTGCCGCCGGCGGCGGCGGGTAGTTAGCCCCGTCGGGCAGCGGCGGCGGAGCGCCCGCGGGTCCACCGAAGGCACCACCGGGCGCGGGCCCAGGGGGCGGCTGGTACCCGGGGCCCGGACGGTCCCCGCCCGATGGCCCGGGGGGAGGAGGTGGCGGGTAAGAGCCGCCAGGCGGCGGTTGATTGGTCATTGAACACCCCTTCGACGTCGAAGCAGCTGAACTAGGCCGCTTACAGTACCTGAGGACCGGGTTGGCGCGGCGACCGGGCGAGAGCTACGTCACACCGTCGGGGCGAGCGGCGATCCGTTTGCAGTCCAAAGAGTTGCTCGCCCGCTACCACCGACTACCGCCGCCGCGGCCCGTCGGAGAGGAAGCCCAACAAGTCGTACCGGGTGATGACCCCTACGGGCTTGCCCTTCTCCACCACCATGAGCGCGTCGGAATCACGCAACGCCTTGCCGGCTGCGGTGACCAACTCACCGGCGCCGATCATCCGCAGCGGCGGGCTCATGTGCTCAGAGACGGCGTCGGCCAGGTTGGCGCGACCCTCGAAGACGGCCGAGAGTAGTTCGCGCTCAGAGACACTGCCGGCGACCTCGCCTGCCATCACCGGCGGCTCGGCACCGACGACCGGCAGTTGCGACACCCCGTACTCGCGCAGAATGCCGATGGCGTCACGGACCGTCTCCGACGGATGGGTGTGCACCAGGTCGGGCAGCGCGCCCGATTTACGGCGCAGCACATCGCCGACCGTGGACTCCTCGGTCGACCCGTCCAGGCGGCTGCGCAGAAACCCGTACGACGACATCCACGCGTCGTTGAAGATCTTCGACATGTAGCCCCGGCCGCCGTCCGGCAGCAAGACCACGACCAGCGCCTCCGGGCCGGCTTGCACGGCGACCTGCAGCGCGGCCACGACCGCCATCCCGCACGATCCGCCGACCAGCATCGCTTCTTCGCGGGCCAACCGCCTGGTCATGTTGAACGAGTCGGAGTCGGACACCGCGATGATCTGGTCGGGCACCGTAGGGTCGTACGCCGCCGGCCAGAAGTCCTCGCCGACCCCCTCGACCAGATAGGGCCGGCCGCTGCCGCCCGAGTACACCGATCCTTCCGGGTCAGCGCCGATGATCTTGACCGGTCCTTCCGATCGCGCGCCGGACACCTCCTTGAGGTAGCGGCCCGCGCCGGTGATCGTCCCGCCAGTGCCGATGCCGGCAACGAAATGGGTGACCTTGCCGTCGGTGTCGGCCCAAATCTCCGGGCCGGTGGTCTCGTGGTGGCTGGCCGGTCCCGCCGGGTTGGCGTACTGGTCGGGCTTCCAGGCACCGTCGATCTCGTTGACCAACCGGTCGGAAACGCTGTAGTAGCTGTCCGGGTCGTCGGGCGGCACCGCCGTCGGGCACACGACGACCTCGGCACCGTAGGCGAGCAGCACATTGCGCTTGTCCTCGCTGACCTTGTCGGGGCAGACGAACACGCACTTGTAGCCGCGGGCCTGCGCCACCAGGGCGAGACCGACACCCGTGTTGCCCGAGGTCGGCTCGACGATGGTGCCGCCCGGCTTCAGCTGACCGCTGGCCTCGGCGGCGTCGATCATCTTCACCGCGATCCGGTCCTTGGAGCTGCCGCCCGGGTTGAGATATTCGACCTTCGCCGCCACGGTGCCGGCACCGGCGGGGACGACGGAGTTCAGTCGAACCAGCGGCGTGCCGCCGATGAGGTCACTGATGTGCTGCGTAATCCGCATCCGTTCATCGTCTCAGGCGATTTCGGGCCACGCACACCCGCTCTCCTGCTGATGGGCCGAGCTGTCGGCTGCGCCGATGGCCACCGTGCCGCAACCCGAAGCGGCCCAGCCCCATGGGGTCCCAAGGCGCTAGCCAGTGGCTTCGCGGATGTACTCGCCGATCTGGCGCAGCGAACGGACCGCCTCCGGCACCAGCGGCGCGGCCAACTGGAAGTCGTGAACCTGGCCAGGCCAGACCCGGACCTCGGCCGGCACACCGACCGCCGCCAGCCTGGTGGCGGCCAACTGCGCGTCGTGCAGCAACACCTCGGAGCCGGATACGTGGATCAGGGTCCGTGGCAAACCGGGTTTGATGTGTTCCAAGGGCTCGTAAATCTGTTCGGGCTTGCCATCGACTTTGCGCTTGGCAGCCGCGTTAGCAACCAGCGCGACGAGCGCATCGAAGGCCTTCGACGGAAACATCGCATCGGTCTTGATGTTGGGGTGCGCCTGCTTGCAGTCCTTTGCTAGCTGCAGCAGTGGCGAGATCGCCACCAACGCCGCCGGCTCCTCGCCGATCTCCTGCAGCCGCTGCGCGAGGCTCAGCGCCAGGTAGCCTCCGGCGGAGTCACCGGCCAGCACGATCTGGTCCGGTTCGTACCCGCGCAGCCGCAGCCATTGATAGCCGTCGTAACAATCGTCGAGGGCCATGCCGACCGAATGCTTGGGTAACAGCCGATAATTGACCACAAGAACCGGCGCGTCAGCAAAACTGGACAGTGTTTCGACGAGCCTGCCGTGCGAGTTTGCTCCACAGGTCAAAAACGCTCCACCGTGGAAGTATAGAACCACCCTCCTGGTACCGTCGGCGGGCAGCACGCCGGGCGCACGCACCAACTGTGCCGAAGCTTTTAACAGGTCAACCGTGGCTCGGACGGTGGCAGACACCGGAAGCAGAACCCGCGCCGCGAGGTCGATGAGCCCCCACGGCCAGGGTGCGGTAGGTGCGTAGCTGCCGACGGTCAGGACGGGCCGAATCGTCAGGCGCGATGCCAGCGTGGCTACTCGGGCGGCGACGCTTGGCCCGGATTCGACGACCTCGACCGGCGCACCATCACTGATCGCGAATCTGCGCAGCCGGGCCCTGCGGGCCTTGAGGGTGTCATGTCGACAGATGGGGTTCCGGGGTGAGCCGGATACCTTGCTGGGTGCAGTCATGCTCAACACTTCCTACGCCTTTGTAGTCCATACAGCATGTGACGAGGCAGCTGAGCGGTTGGTTCATTCCGTTCGCTGGAGGGGGTCAGCCAACCCGTCGAACTTAGCTTGACAGCTGTTTATGGGTGGAACATTTGAAGAAGCTGATTCGATACCACAAATGTTCCACACCGTAACCGCGTTATTTCTCAGCTATCCGCAAAAACGCCACCGCGACCGCCCTAAAATGGAGCCGTGACCATACGGGTGCCGCGTCGTTCGACGATCGCTCTGGCCACAGCGGGTGCGCTCGCCTCGACAGGGACGGCCTATCTGGGCGCACGCAACCTGCTGGTCGGCCAGGCGACGCACGCGCGCACCGTCATCCCCAAGTCCTGGGACATCCCGCCACGCGCCGACGGCGTGTACACCCGCGGCGGCGGGCCGGTGCACCGGTGGCAGCGGGGCATGGACGTTGACCTGCATTTCATGATCTTTGGTGACTCGACGGCCACCGGTTACGGCTGCGACAGCGCAGAACAAGTGCCGGGCGTGCTGATCGCGCGCGGGCTCGCCGAGCGGACCGGCAAGCGTGTCCGGTTGAGCACCAAGGCCATCGTCGGCGCCACCTCTAAAGGCGTTTCCGGCCAGGTCGACGCGATGTTCGTGGCCGGGGCGCCGCCGGACGTGGCGGTGATGATGCTCGGCGCCAACGACATCACGGCTCTCAACGGCATCAGCCAATCGGCAGAGCGGCTGGCCTTGACGGTGCGCAAGTTGCGCGGCCGCGGCGCGGTTGTGATCGTTGGCACCTGTCCGGACCTGGGAGTCATCAGCGCCATCCCGCAGCCGCTGCGCTCGCTGGCAAGCACTCGTGGCCTGCGACTGGCCCGGGCCCAGGCCGGCGCCGTCCGAGCGGCCGGCGGTGTGCCGGTGCCGCTGGCACATCTGCTGGCACCGCAGTTCCGGGACAGGCACGAGCAGATGTTCTCCGCCGACGGGTACCACCCCTCGCCGGTCGCCTATGAGCTGGCGGCCGAGCAGCTGCTATTCGCGCTGTGCGACGCGCTGGGCGAAAAAACAGAGCGCCCACCGCTTGGCGAGGGGTCACGTCCCAGCGCACCGGTGCTTGTTCCCGGCCGCCCACGCGCGTCCGTCCTGTCGCGGTTGTGGCGGCCCCCGGCACGCGATCTGCCCGCCCCGTCGTCCCTCCCGGTGGCCAGCGACTAGATTTGTTTGGGTTCTATCCGTCTGGGTTCTATCCAGCTGGGTCCTATCCGTCTGGGTCCTATCCAGCTGGGTCCTATCCAGGCAGGGCCGGGTGGGTGTGCCACCCAATGGCGAGGCGAGCCCGCATCCGCTGGGCGGGCCCGCATCCCCCTGGATGGGTTGGAAGGTATTAGGAAGGAAGCACTCATGCCGGAAGCCGTGATCGTCTCTGCTGCCCGTTCGCCGATTGGCCGCGCGATGAAGGGGTCGCTGGTCAGCATCCGACCCGACGACCTGACCGTTCAGATGGTGCGGGCCGCGTTGGACAAGGTGCCCGCACTGAACCCGCACCAGATCGACGACCTGATCCTGGGCTGCGGCCTGCCGGGCGGTGAGCAGGGCTTCAACATGGCGCGTGTGGTCGCCGTCGCGCTCGGCTACGACTTCCTACCGGGCACCACGGTCAACCGGTACTGCTCGTCGTCGCTGCAGACCACCCGGATGGCGTTCCACGCGATCAAGGCCGGGGAGGGCGATGCGTTCATCTCCGCGGGTGTGGAGACGGTGTCCCGGTTCGGCAAAGGCAACTCCGACTCGTGGCCGGACACCAAGAACCCGCTGTTCGACGAGGCCCAGGAGCGCTCCGGGGCGGCTGCCGCGGGTGCCGACGAATGGCACGACCCGCGCGCGGACGGGAAGGTGCCCGACGTCTACATCGCGATGGGCCAGACCGCCGAGAACGTCTCCATCCTCACCGGCATCAGCCGCGAGGACCAGGACCACTGGGGGGTGCGCAGTCAGAACCGCGCCGAAGAGGCGATCAAGAGCGGGTTCTTCGAACGCGAGATCACCCCGGTCACCCTCCCGGACGGCAGCACCGTGAGCACCGACGACGGCCCACGCCCGGGCACCACCTACGAGAAGGTCAGCGAGCTCAAGCCGGTGTTCCGGCCCAACGGCACCGTGACCGCCGGCAATGCGTGTCCGCTCAACGACGGCGCCGCCGCGCTGGTGATCACCAGCGACACCAAGGCCAAGGAGCTGGGCCTGAAACCGCTGGCCCGCATCGTGTCCACCGGAGTCAGCGGGCTCTCCCCGGAGATCATGGGCCTGGGCCCGATCGAGGCGTCCAAGAAGGCACTGGCCAAAGCCGGCATGTCGATCACCGACATCGACCTGGTCGAGATCAACGAGGCCTTCGCGGTCCAGGTACTTGCCTCGGCACGCGAGCTGGGCATCGACGAGGACAAGCTGAACGTGTCGGGTGGCGCGATCGCCCTGGGTCACCCGTTCGGCATGACCGGGGCGCGCATCGCCACCACGCTGCTGAACAACCTCAGCACCCGCGACAAAACACTGGGTTTGGAAACCATGTGTGTCGGTGGCGGCCAGGGCATGGCGATGGTGTTGGAGCGGCTCAGCTAACCCGAAGCTAACTTTGTCGCGTTGACTCTGCGTCCAGGGCGCAAAAGTGCGAGTAACCCGCGCCGTCAGCGCAGAGTCAACACCCGAGAGCGTTAATCGTTCTGTAGTAGATAGATCAGACGCAGGATCTCCAGGTACAGCCAGACGAGCGTCACGGTCAAGCCCAGAGCGATCCCCCAGGCGGCCTTCGCGGGCACCCCGGCGCGGATCATCTGATCGGCGGCGTCGAAGTCGATCAGGAAGCTGAAGGCCGCGATGCCGATGACCACCAGCGAGAAAAGAATCGATATCGGGCCGCCGCTGCGCAGGCCCAGGCCCGTTCCGCCGCCGACACCGAATACGGCCAGCAACGCGTTGCCCAGCATCAGCGCCACCGCGCCGAACATCGCGGCGACCACCATTCGGGTGAACTTCGGCGTTACCCGGATGGCGCCGGTCTTGTAGACGACGAGCATTCCGAAGAACACACCGAAGGTGCCCAGGATGGCCTCGAAGATCATCGCCCCGGCGGTAACCGGCTTACCTCCGCCGACCGGCACGTGGAAGGTCAGCAGGAAGGAGAAGGCACCGACGAACAGCCCCTCCAGTGCGGCGTAGGTCAGCACGATCCCCGGGTTGTCCTGCTTGCGCGCGAAAATGGCCACCATGACCAGCGCAAACCCGCCCAACCCGCCGATTGCTGTCAACGGCAGCGCCAGCGCGAGATTGGACGCAATCAGGTAGAAGGACACGACCGCCGAAACCGTCAGCACGGCCAGCGTCATCGCGGTCTTGGTGACGACGTCGTCGATGGTCAACGGCCGGGCGACGCCGACGTCACGGGTCCCCTGGTAGGCACCGTAGGGGTCGGCCTGGTAATGCCCCGCCTGCGTCGCGGCCGCGCCAGTGCCGAATTGCGCGTATCCGCCCCGCTGCTTAGGCAGCGAACGAAATACCGGGTTGCTTGTCTCCCGCACCGTCGGATCCTCTCTAGTGGCTGTGGCTTCGAGCCATGCGAACACCTGCTCAACGAACCGGTGTCCCATCCGAGTTCCGGGCAGAGCTGCCGTGTTCTGGTTTTTTTCTTGCTCTTCCCGGGCTCTTTCCGGACTCCGCGGTAGCGGTCCGGCTACCGATCAACCTTAGCCCCGCAGGCACCGGGGAGCGAGTCACGATCTAGATTGCTCGTCAAGCCTTGAGTGGCATTGCGGCGATGGGAGGCGCGAAGACGTGACTGGGGCAGTGACTGGCGAATCCGATGAGGTCCTGACCCGCGTCGACGGTGGCATCGGCTTGATCACGCTCAACCGCCCCAAGGCGATCAACTCGCTCAACCAGAACATGGTGGACCTGCTGAGCACCGTGCTGATCCGCTGGGAACGCGACGAGGCGGTGCGCGCGGTGGTGCTCTCGGGAGCTGGCGAGCGCGGCCTGTGCGCGGGCGGCGACTTGGTGCCGCTCTACCACAACATGCGTAAGGACGGAGTCGAGGCACGGCGGTTCTGGCGGGACGAGTATCTGCTCAATGGGCAGATCGGCCGGTTCGCAAAGCCGTACGTCGCACTGATGGACGGCATCGTGATGGGCGGCGGCGTCGGCGTCAGTGCCCACGGGAACGTCCGGGTGGTTACCGACACCTCGAAGGTCGCCATGCCCGAGGTCGGTATCGGCTTCATCCCCGAGGTCGGCCAGATGTACTTGCTGTCGCGGGCCCCCCGCGCCCTGGGCATGCACGCCGCGCTGACCGGGTCGCCGTTCAACGGCGCCGACGCCATCGCGCTGGGTTTCGCCGACCACTACGTGCCGCACAGCGAACTCGACACGTTCACCCGGGCGATCGTCGCCGACGGTGTCAACAGCGCCGTCGCCCACCACGCGATCGAACCGCCACCGAGTGAGCTTGCGGCACAACGTGAATGGATCGACGAGTGCTACTCCAAGGACACCGTGATCGACGTCGTTGCGACGCTGCGGGGACATGACGCGGGACCTGCCAACGACGCCGCCAATTTGATCGCCAGCCGCTCCCCCATCGCGGTGTCGGTGACGTTCGAGGCGCTGCGCCGCGCGGCCAAAATGGAAACGCTGGAAGAAGTTCTGACCCAGGACTATCGGATGTCGTCGGCATCATCGCGTTCACACGACTTCGTGGAGGGAATCCGCGCACAGATCATCGATAAGGATCGCAAACCGAAATGGTCACCGGCGTCGCTGACCGAGGTCACCGTGGCCGACGTCGCAGCGTATTTCGCGCCCGTCGATGACGACCTGACCTTCTAGAAAGGCAAGGCATGACGTACGAAACCATCCTGGTCGAGCGCGATCACCGCGTCGGCATCATCACATTGAACCGGCCGCACGCGCTCAATGCGCTCAACAGCCAGGTGATGGGCGAAGTCACTGGCGCCGCAACCGAACTGGACGACGATCCCGGGATCGGGGCAATCATGATCACCGGCTCGGCCCAGGCGTTCGCCGCCGGCGCCGACATCAAGGAGATGGCCGACTTGACGTTCGCCGACGCGTTCGGCGCCGATTTCTTCGCCGCCTGGGGCAAGCTGGCCGCCGTCCGCACGCCCACGATCGCCGCGGTGGCCGGATACGCACTCGGCGGTGGCTGCGAGCTGGCGATGATGTGCGACCTGCTGATCGCGGCCGACACGGCGAAGTTCGGTCAGCCGGAGATCAAACTCGGCGTGCTGCCCGGGATGGGCGGCTCGCAGCGGCTGACCCGGGCCATCGGCAAGGCCAAGGCGATGGACCTGATCCTGACCGGGCGCACCATCGACGCGGCCGAGGCGGAACGCAGCGGCCTGGTTTCGCGGGTGGTGCCGGCCGACGACCTGATCAGCGAGGCCATGGCCGTCGCCACCACCATTTCGCAGATGTCGCGGTCGGCGGCCCGGATGGCCAAGGAAGCCGTCAACCGGGCCTTCGAAACCACTCTCACCGAGGGGCTCCTCTACGAACGCCGGCTCTTCCATTCGACCTTCGCGACCGACGACCAGTCCGAAGGCATGGCGGCGTTCATCGAGAAACGACCACCTAACTTCACGCACCGGTAGGGAGCCTCCATGAGCGAGACCGGTTCGGCGACAACCGCCTCTGGCAACGAATCAGTCAACGACGAACCAGCCGCCAAGACCGAAGAGGCCAGCGCCTCCGAAGCCCCTGCCGAGGGCGGTCCCGAAGGTGGCCCTGAAGCCAGCCCCGCCCCCGAGCCACAACCGGCCCACAGACCTTGGTGGGTTCGCCGTTACACCTTCACCGGCACCACGTTGGGCCTGATTTTCATCTGGTTCTCGATGACGCCGTCGTTGCTGCCACGCACCGCGTTGTTCCAGGGCCTGGTCAGCGGCGTCTCCGGTGCCATTGGCTACGGCCTGGGCGTTTTCAGCGTCTGGCTGGTCCGTTACATGCGTTCCAAGGATTCCAGCCCGCCGGCACCGGTTTGGGCGTGGCGGGCGCTGGTCCCGATCGGCGCCATCGGCATGGTGATCATGGCCATCCGGTTCCACGTCTGGCAGGACGACGTGCGCGACCTGATGGGAGTCAAGCACCTGCAGTGGTACGACTACCCGGAGGCCGCGATCCTGTCGCTGGTAGTGCTGTTCACATTGGTCGAAATCGGTCAGCTGATCAGGAAGCTGGTCATCTTCCTGGTGGGGCAGGTCGATCGGATCGCGCCGTTCCGGGTGTCGGCGGCCATCGTCGTGACGCTGCTCGTGGTGCTGTCGATCACGCTGCTCAACGGGGTGGTCATCAAGTTCACGATGCAAAAATTGAACGGCACTTTCAACTCGGTGAACGAGGAGGGGAAGGCCGAGAGTGAGGCGCCGAAATCCCGGCTGCGATCGGGTGGCCCGGAGTCGCTGGCGCCGTGGGACACGCTGGGCCATCAGGGCCGCATCTTCGTCGCGGCCGGCCCGAGCGTCGCCAAACTAACCGCGTTCAATGGCGCCCCGGCCACCGAACCGATCCGGGCCTATGCGGGGCTGAATTCCGCGGACGGCATCGCGGCGACCGCCGAGTTGGCGGCGGCCGAATTGGAACGCACCGGCGGGCTGCAACGCGCCGTCGTCGCGGTCGCCACCACCACCGGCACCGGCTGGATCAACGAGGCCGAAGCCGACTCGCTGGAGTACATGTACAACGGCAACACCGCGATCGTGAGCATGCAGTATTCGTTCCTGCCCAGCTGGCTGTCCTTCCTGGTGGACAAGGAGAACGCCCGGCGCGCCGGCCAGGCGCTGTTCGAGGCGGTCGACAAACGGGTCAGGCGGTTGCCGGAGGGGCAGCGCCCGAAGGTCGTCGTGTTCGGCGAGAGCCTGGGATCGTTCGGCGGCGAGGCGCCGTTCATGAGCCTCAACAACATCCTCGCCCGCACCGACGGCGCGCTGTTCAGCGGGCCAACGTTCAACAACACCGTCTGGCTCCAGCTGACGGCGACCCGCGATCGCGGTTCGCCGGAGTGGCTGCCGATCTATGACGACGGCCGAAACGTCCGGTTCGTCGCTCGCCCCAGCGATCTGCAGCGCCCGAGCGGAACCTGGCCGGGCAGAACCAAGGTGGTGTATTTGCAGCACGCCTCCGATCCGATCGCCTGGTGGACTCCCGACCTGCTGTTCAAGAGCCCGGACTGGCTGCGGGAAAAACGGGGCTACGACGTCTTGCCGCAGACGCATTGGATCCCGGTGGTGACGTTCCTACAGGTCTCCGCCGACATGGCGGTGGCCGTGGACGTTCCGGACGGGCATGGCCACCATTACGTCGCCGACGTCGCCAACGGCTGGGCCGCGGTGCTGTCGCCGCCCGGCTGGACTCCGGAGAAGACCGACAAGCTGCGGCCGTTGCTGCACGCGGACGCCCTCCCCAGCGGCTCGGAAACCGGATAAAACGCCTGGTCGGCGGTCACCGGTCAGCGTGCTGCAAAATCGGGTGCACTGCTTTGTCCGAAACCGATTCATGCTGCCCCTTCCGAGTTAACCTCCCGAGTTGTCGATCCCATAGCAGGGTCCGCAAGCCCTAGAAAGCTGTGCTGGGAGGTGCGCGATGTCGTACGTATTGACGGCTCCGGATCTGGTGGCCTCGGCCGCCTCCGACGTGGCCGGAATCGGGTCGGTGATCAGCGCGGCGAACGCGGCGGCGACGGGCTCGACGACGCGGATACTGGCCGCGGCCGAGGACGAGGTGTCAACGCGGATTGCGGCGTTGTTCGGTGCGCACGGCCAGGAATTTCAGGCGCTCAGCGCGCGAGTGGCGGCGTTTCATGACCAGTTCGTGCGCACGCTGGCCGGCGCCGGGAACTCCTATGCCAGCACCGAAGCGGCGAGCTCGAGCGCGCTGAGCACCGCGGGGGACGACGTCCTGTCCGTGATCAACTCGCCCTTCGAGTCGCTGTTGGGTCGCCCGCTGATCGGGGACGGCAGCGACGCGACCACGGCTGGGGGTAGCGGGGGCGCCGGCGGAATCTTGTACGGCAACGGCGGTAACGGCGCCGCCGGCGGCAGCGGCCAGGCCGGCGGTAATGGCGGCAGCGCCGGATTGTTCGGAAACGGCGGGTCCGGCGGGGCCGGCGGCATCGGTTCGACCGGTTCGACCGGCGCGTCCGGCGGGGCCGGCGGGTCCGGCGGGATGTTCTTCGGCCAGGGCGGCGCGGGCGGTCAGGGCGGCACCGGTGGCACCGGGACGGCGGGCGGCACCGGCGGCATCGGCGGCACCGGCGGGGCCGGCGGATCCGGTGGGCTGTTCTTCGGCCAGGGTGGTGCGGGCGGTCAGGGCGGCACCGGCGGCAGCGGCGGCGCCGGCGTCACCGGCGCGGCCGTCGGCAACGGCGGAATCGGCGGACTCGGCGGGTCCGGCGGCACCGGCGGCGACGGCGGGTCGGGCGGGACGGTGTTCGGCGCCGGCGGGGACGGCGGTGCCGCCGGCACCGGCGGAACCGGCGGCCAGGGCGGCCAGGGCGGGACTGGCAGCAACTCGACCGGCGGTACCGGCGGCACCGGCGGTCAAGGCGGGGCGGCCGGCACGGGCGGGGCGGGCGGCTCAGCGGTCCTCGGCAGCGCGGGAGCCGGCGGCGCCGCGGGCGTTGGCGGCACCGGCGGCCAGGGCGGCACCGGCGGCACGGGCGACACGGGCACGACCGGCACGACCAGCTCGACAGGCGGCACCGGCTATACCGGCGGTACCGGCGGCCACGGCGGCGCCGGCGGCAGCGGCAATGGCGGCACCAACGGCACCGGTGGCCAGGGCGGCACCGGCGGCACCGGCGGCCAGGGCGGCACCGGCGGGGCGGGCAGCAGCTCGAATGGCGGCGCCGGGGGCATCGGCGGCAGCGGCGGCACCGCCGGGGCTGGCGGATCAGCCGGCACCGGTGGCACCGGCGGCTCCACGGGTGCCGAGGGCACCGGCGGCACCGGCGGCCCGGGTGGCACCGGCGGTACCGGCGACATCGGCCACACCCAATGGAACGGCACCGACGGCACCGGCGGCACCGGCTTTACCGGCGGGGCCGGTGGTACCGGCGGAGCTGGCGGTACCACCGACGGCGGGACCAACGGCACCGGCGGGGCCGGCGGCACCGGCGGGGCCGGCGGCCAGGGTGGCACCGGCCTCATCGGCGGAGTCAACAGCGACCCCAACGGCTACGACGGCGGCCAAGGCGGCCAAGGCGGGGCGGCCGGCATCGGCGGGGCGCCCGGCATTGGCGGAACCGGCGGGACCGCGGGCGGCGCGGGCACCGGCGGCACCGGCGGCCGGGGCGGCACCGGCGGTGCCGGCGCCATCGGCACGACCGGCACCAGTGGCGGCACCGGCGGCATCGGCGGCAACGGCGGCGCCGGCGGCACCGGCGGCACCGGCGGCGACGGCAACGGCGGCACCAACGGCAGCGGCGGTGTCGGCGGCACCGGCGGGGTCGGCGGCCAGGGCGGCACCGGCTTCGCGGGCAGCAGCTCCGACGGCGGCACCGGCGGCACCGGCGGCCAAGGTGGAACGGCCGGTGCGGGCGGGTCGGCCGGCCACGACGGCACCGGCGGATCCGCGGGCAACTACGGCACCGGCGGCACCGGAGGCCAGGGCGGCACCGGTGGTGCCGGCGACACCGGCACCACCGGTGAGAAGGCCGATTTCGGCACCGGCGGGCAGGGTGGCACCGGCTTTAACGGCGGGGCCGGCGGCACCGGTGGCACCGGCGGCACCGGCACCGGCGGCACCAACGGCAGCGGCGGTGTCGGCGGCACCGGCGGCGTTGGAGGCACCGGCGGAACGGGCGGTCTCGGCGAGATCGATTCGAACGGCGGAACGGGCGGCACCGGCGGCCAAGGCGGCGCGGCCGGCGCGGGCGGGGCGGCCGGCATGGGCGGCACCGGCGGGTCCGCGGGCAACTACGGAACCGGCGGCACCGGCGGCACCGGCGGCACCGGGGGCACCCCCGACCCCGGCGACATCTCCGATTCCGGGGGCAACGGCTTCAACGGCGGCGCCGGCGGCGCCGGCGGACAGGGCGGCAATAGCGGCAACGGCGGCACCAATGGCAGCGGCGGCACCGGCGGCAACGGCGCCACGGGCGGAAACGGCGGTTTCGCCAACGGCGACAGCGGCAACGGTGGGGCCGGCGGCAACGGCGGCGCCGGCGGGGCGAGCGGGTCAGCCGGCACCGGCGGCAACGGCGGCAGCACCGGCAACTACGGCAACGGCGGCAACGGCGGCGCCGGCGGCAACGGCGACGCCGGCGGTACCGGCTCCACCGGCACCAGCGGCGGCACCGGAGGCACCGGCGGCGTCGGCGGCTCCGGCGGCGCCGGCGGGGCCGGCGGCGACAGCGGCAACGGCGGCACCAACGGCAGCGGCGGGGTCGGCGGCAACGGCGCCGCGGGCGGCCAGGGCGGCACCGGCGGAACGAGCAGTAGCTCCACCGGCGGCACTGGCGGCCAAGGTGGCCAAGGCGGGGCCGCCGGGGCGGGCGGGTCGGCCGGCACCGGCGGCACCGGTGGCAACGGCGGCAACGCCGGCACCGCCGGCAACGGCGGCACCGGGGGCACCGGGGGCACCGGCGGCACCGCCACCGGCAACACCGGCGGAACCGGTGGCCAGGGCGGCACCGGCGGGACCGCCGCGTCTGGTGGGTCGGCCGGCAACGGCGGCATTACCGGCACCGCCGGCACCGTCAGCACCGGCGGCACCGGCGGGCAGGGCGGCCAGGGCGGCCAGGGCGGCACCGGCACCAACAGCGGCACCAGCGGCGGCACCGGCGGCAACGGCTTTACCGGCGGCACCGGAGGCACCGGCGGCGCCGGCGGCGCGGGCGTCTTCGGCGGCGCCAGCGGCAACGGCGGTACCGGCGGCACCGGCGGCACCGGCGGCACCGGCGGCACGGGCGGGGCCGGCAGCAGCGCCAACGGCGGCACCGGCGGCACCGGCGGCAACGGCGGGACGGCCGGCGCGGGCGGGGCAGCCGGCACCGGGGGCACGACCGCGGGCACCGCAGGCAACGCGGGCACCGGCGGCACCGGAGGCCAGGGCGGCACCGGCGGCACGGGCGGCACCGGCACGACCGGCTCGAACGCCGGTACCGGCGGCAGCGGCGGGAGCGGCTTTACCGGTGGCGCCGGGGGCGCCGGGGGCAAGGGCGGCACCAGCTTCACCGGCGGTACCAGCGGCAGCGGCGGTGTCGGCGGCACGGGCGGTGTCGGCGGCACCGGCGGCACCGGCGGCAACTCCACCACAATCACCGGCGGCGGCCTCGGCGGCAACGGCGGCACCGGCGGCGGCGGCGGGACGGCCGGCGCGGGCGGGTCAGCCGGCAGCGGGGGCACGACCGCGGGCACCGCGGGCACCGCGGGCACCGGCGGCGCCGGCGGCCAGGGCGGCATGGGCGGCACCGGCGGGGATAACACCCAAAACATGAACATCACCGGCGGCACCGGCGGCACCGGCGGCGCCGGCGGCAGCGGCGGCACCGGGTTTAACGGCGGCGCCGGCGGCACGGGCGGTATCGGCGGCACCGGCGGCAACGGCACACCAACCAACTCTGGCGGCGGCGTCGGCGGCGCCGGCGGGGCCGGCGGCAACGGCGCCAACGGAAGCGGCGGCGCCGGCGGCAACGGCGCCACCGGCGGCACCGGCGGCACCGGCGGCACCGGCGCCGTGGCTGGCGGCGGCAAAGGTGGCAACGGCGGTAACGGCGGCAACGGCGGCACCGGTTCGCCCGTCGGTAGCGGCGGAACCGGCGGAACCGGCGGCACCGGCGGTAAGGAAAACAACAATGGCACCACGGCCGCCAGCGGCAGCAGCGGCAGCTCCGGCAGCCCCGGGTGAACCGTTCGAGTGGCTAATGCGGGCGACGGCGGCTTCGATCAGGTAAAGGCTGGTCCGCCGGCGGGTACTTTCGCCGATTCAGAGTGGCCGATTGGGCGAGCAGGCCGCGAAAGCCGTGCCCGTAACGGCCGTCGTGGCTATGTCCAGCGGGGTTATATCCAGCGCCGGGCCATCCCGTTGTCCGGGTGCAGCACCTCTTGCAACCGCGGACGCCGGCCAAGGGAACCACTGACGGCGACCGGACGTCCGACCAGGTCGGCCAGCACGCCGGCCGCCGCCAGCGCGTGGTAGCCGCCGACGACATCGGTGGCGCGGTGCAGACCCAGGTCCAGCAACGCCGCCGCCGCGAGGCTGGACGTGTAGCCCTCCGAGCAGACGATGACCCACTCGACGTCGTCGCCGACGGCCTGCGGCAGCCGTGCGTCGCTGCTCGGGTCGCAGCGCCATTCCAGCACGTTGCGTTCGATCACCAGCGCGCCTGGCACCTCGCCCTCGCGGGCCCGCTGCGCCTGCGGCCGGATGTCGACGAGCACCGCCCCGCGCCGCAGCGCATCGGGCACCTCGGCGGCGGGAAGCCGGCGATACCGGCCACGGGCTGCGTCCAGGACACGATCAATGCGGCTCATCACGCCCCCTCGGGTTGGTCGGTCAATTCGGTGCGCCGGCGGCGCACCGTGTTGCGGTCGGTGACCTCGTAGTACGACATCGCGGTCAGCGGCGGCGAGTAGGCATGCACGCTCAGGGTCGGCCGCACCGGCGTGGCATGGGACTCAGGAGCGGACCTGGGCGCCCACACCACGTCGTGCACCCAACCCAGCGGGAAACCGGCCTGATCGCCGGCATCGAGCCGTCGGCGCCGCAACCGTCTTCCGTCCCAACGGAATTCGTTGAGTGATCCGGCGAGCACGGTCAGCGCGCCGAGCGACCCGCCGTGGTCGTGCAGCTCGGTCGCGTGGCCGGGCACCCAGCTGATCAGCCAGACGTCCAGTTCCTCGTCGGCGCTGATGCGGGTGAACCAGCGCTCGCCCGGCGGGACGCCCCCCGCGGGCAGCAAGTGGTCGCACCGTCCACTGAGCACGTCGTCGGCGGCCTGGTCGGTGGCTTGCAGCAGATCGGGCACCCGCAGCCGCGTCGGTCCCGAGGATGGGGACGGGAGGGACAGCGGGCGCGCAACGGGACGGACGATAGTCGGCAAAGACAACTGGGACATGTGGAGGCTCCAGGGAGAACGGATCGGACAAGCGGCGGCGAGTTAGGGCCGACAACACTCACAAAATCCGAAGCGCTCCATCACGCCAGCAGTCTTGCATAGATTGACACCGTGCGCTGGTGTCGTCGCCGCTCCGGGCTGCGGAGCATGGTCCTTCTCGCGGCCGGTTTGGCCGGCCTTGCCGCGTTATCGAGCGTCCCCGGCTGCTCGCACGAAGCCGGCAACGGCAAGGCCCCGGCGCGGTCGTCAGCCGGCCCGGCCGCCCAGCCGCCGGCCTCCGTCGGCGTCTCACCCGCCGGAGTCACGACGCGGGTCGACGCCCCCGCGGAGTCCACCGAAGAGGAGTACTACCAGGCCTGTCACGCCGCAAAGGAGTGGATGGGCGCCCAGCCCAAGACGGGCGGATCGCTGTTCGAGCCGTACCTTGCCATGGTTCAGGCGTCGCCATCCGGCACTGCGGGCAGCTGGAATATCCGGTGGGCGGATCTGACCTCGGCGCGTCAGGCGGCGGTGATCGTCGCCGCGCGCGCCGCCGCCAACGACGAATGCGGCTAGCCCGGCGACCCGCCGCGTCGCCCCGCTGCGCAATTGAGATCACGTATGCACGAAATTGCCGACCCGACCCATGACGGCGCATTCCGCCGCGCAAAATGAAGGAATGCCTGGCCCAACTGGCACAGTAGCCACTCGCTCGCAGGGGTCCTCGCAGGGGGCATCGCCAACTCGCGTGGCACTGGCGCTCGGTAGCGGCGGCGCCCGCGGCTATGCCCACATCGGGGTGATCCAGGCGCTGCGGGAGCGCGGCTATGAAATCGTCGGGATCGCCGGCTCGTCGATGGGCGCGGTGGTCGGCGGTGTGCAGGCGGCCGGGCGACTCGACGAGCTCGCCGACTGGGCGAAGTCGTTGACGCAGCGCACCATTCTGCGGCTGCTGGACCCATCCATCAGCGCGGCCGGGGTGTTGCGCGCCGAGAAGATCCTGGACGCGGTGCGTGACATCCTCGGACCAATCACCATCGAGCAACTGCCGATTCCGTACACCGCGGTGGCCACCGACCTATTGGCCGGCAAGTCGGTGTGGTTTCAGCGCGGCCCCGTCGACGAGGCAATCCGGGCATCCATCGCGATACCGGGGGTAATCGCCCCGCATGAAGTCGCCGGACGGCTGCTCGCCGACGGCGGCATCCTGGACCCGGTGCCGATGGCGCCGATCGCGGCCGTCAACGCCGACCTGACCATCGCGGTGAGCCTCAACGGCAGTGAGCCCGGCGCCGCCCGCGACACGGAGCCCGGGGTCACCGCCGAGTGGGTGAACCGCATGGTCCGCAGCACCACGGCGCTGTTCGACGTCAACGCCGCCAGGTCCTTGCTGGACCGGCCGACGGCGCGGGCGTTGCTCAGCCGGTTCGGCGCGACGATCCCGGAGCCGGACAGCTGGTCGGAAAACCCGCAAGACCCGGACGACCCGGAAGACCCGGAAGACCCGGAAAACCTGGCGCAAGCACCGGCCGAGCTGGACGGCCTCGACGGCGCGCCCGGGGTTCCAAGGCTGGGCAGCTTCGAGGTGATGAACCGGACGATCGACATCGCCCAATCCGCGCTGGCGCGCCATTCGCTGGCGGCCTACCCGCCCGACGTGCTGATCGAGGTGCCGCGAACGACGTGCCGAAGTCTGGAATTTCACCGGGCGGTGGAGGTGATCGCCGTCGGCCGCGCACTGGCCGCGCGTGCGCTGGACGCCCTCGAAATCGAGGCGGACAACACGCCCGCCATCGACGGCTGATCTCGGGTCGGGCCCGGATCCGATCAGACCCGCAGGAACCGCGCGACGGCCCGCGCCTCACCGCGGCCCTGCCGGCGCCCGGCCACCGCCGAGGTGATGCGGCAGCGCGGATCCAGTGGATTGGGCCCGAACGCCGCCAGCGAGTTGTCGTCGGCGAACACGGTCAACACTGAAAACTTGGTGCCGGCGAATGCCGCGATCTCGGCAGCCGGCCCGCCGCCGAACGGCGATGGCGCACGTAAGCCGTCTGAGCCGGCGGGCACCAGGATCACCGCCTCGGCACAGTCGCCGGCGACGCCGAGGTTGACCGCGCTGCCGACCCCGCCGTCCATGTAGCGCCGGCCCCCGATTGTCACCGGCGGCCAGGCTGCCGGCACCGCGCAACTGGCCGCCACCGCGTCGACGAGCCCCACGCCCGAGTCCCGATCGAAGACGACCAGCTCGCCGGTGGCGACGTCGATCGCGGTGATGCGCAGCACCCGATCCGGCCAGTCGTGCGACGGCAGCCGCTGCGCAATCACGTCGCGGCGAACGGGCTCGGGAGCGGTATCGGTCGCCAACGCCACCGCCCCGATCTTTTGCAACAGCTCCCGCTTGTTGCCTCCCAACGTGTTCGAGTCACCCAGGGCGGCAAGGAAAAGCTCGGCGATGGCCTCGATGTCGACGCCGGGATCGATCTCGGCCGACGTCTCGGCGACTTGCCGGGCGAACAGGTTCTCCAGCGGGCAGCCGCTGGAAAGCTGCGCGGCGACCGCCGCTCCGGCCGACGTTCCCAGCAGCACATCCGAGTCCAGCAGCCGCCGGGCAGCCGCCGGTGACTCGTCCGCGATGCCGCACAAAACACCTGTCTCCCAGGCGATTCCCGCCAATCCGCCACCGGCCAGCACGAGCGCGCGTTTGGTTGTCATGCGCGGGTTCTGGTGTGCTGCGCCAGCTCGACCGGCGGGCTCAGATCGGCCCGGCTGATCGGGTACCTGGGCGCGTCGGGCAGCACCAGATTTCGGGTGACCCGCAACGCGGAGTCGACGTGGACCAGCTCACCCGGGGCGAGCAGGCTCCAGCGTGGATCGTCGTCCATCCGTTCGGTGGCGAACACCACCGACGGCCGGGTGCGCAGCGACTGGGACCAAGCGCGAATTCGGTTGGTGCGCAAGTCGAAATCCGGCGCACCGTCCAGGCGCCGGTCCAAGACGTATAGTTCATGCGACTCGGGGTAACGCAGCGCCCACATATCGGTGGCGGTACTCAGCAGCACGTTGACCGCATAGATCGGCACATGCGCCGCGAGCCAGCTCATCGCGTCGACCAAACCGGCCGATTCATCACCGTCATGGGCGCGGATCGAAGCGGTGATCAAGGCGAATACCCGCTCGGAATCGGTCTGGCCCAAGACGAGATCGTCGGTGCCGACCTCGCGCAGCCGTTCGTCGAGAACATCCAGGCCTTCGAGCACACCGTTGTGCGCAAAGATCCGGCCGTCCTGCAAGAACGGGTGGGTGTTGTGCACGTCGAGCGATCCGGTCGTCGCATAGCGGACGTGAGCAATGAAGGTCGTGCCGGTCATTTGGTGGGCATCGTTAGCGAAATCGGCGTCCTGCCACGCCGCCATCGCCTCCTTGTACACCTGCGGCCGACCGTGCTCGTCGAAGACGCCCAGGCCGGTGCCGTCCGGGTTCCTGCGGCTTTGCTCGGCCAGGCTGTCCGGTGCGTCCAGCAGCCAGAGCGTGGCCGTGACGACGTCGGTACCCGCGTGCAGGCCAAAGAGGCGACACATGGACGTTCAGCCGACGAGCTGCGCGGACAGCTTCTCGAGCACCGTTCGCGCGTAGGCCTGCCATACCCGGCCGAAGACCGGCAGCGCCGGCGCGGTCACGGCCGACCTCGGATGCAGGATCCATTGCCAGGTCACGTTGGTTCCGGTGCCCGCCGGGGCGAAGCTCCACGTGCCCTCGACGTGGCTGACCAGCGCCGCCAACGGGCCCTTGACACCCGAGAGCGTGTAGCCGAACGACCGCGGCGGGTCGACGCTGGTCAGCTCCTCATGCACGCTGCCACCGCCGGCCATCAAGATGGTGCGGGTCTGGCCCGCGGCGTCCCAGCCCCCGGTCTGATCCCGGACCTGCTTGATCGGTGGGATCGGGCCGTACCAGTGCGAACAGATCGAGGTCAGCGGGATCGGCAGCGTGCCATTGAACGCATCCTCAACGGCGACGGGTATTGCTCGCGATTGCGCGACCACGACAGACTTTGGCATTGGACATCGCCTCACGGTGTTGGATTTGGGCGCCGCAATCGAACATAACGCAATTTCTGGTTCGCCCCGCGGCGAGGCCTTCCTCGCGAGCAGACACAAAATCGCGCTTTCCGGTGCGAAATTGTGCGATTTTGCGTCTGCTCGCGCACGAGGGTCCGCTCAGTCGCGCGCCTCGACCACCCAATATCCATGCTGGGCGTATCGCGCGCGGATGGTCTTCTTGTCGTACTTGCCCACACTGGTGCGGGGAATTTCGTCGGCGAAGGTCCAGTGTTCGGGCAGCCACCAACGAACGACCTTGTCCGCGAGGAAGGTTCGCAGTTCGCCGGCGCTGACGGAGGCGCCTTCGTTGAGCACGACGACGGCCAGCGGTCGTTCCTGCCAGCGCTCGTCGGGAACGCCGACGACCGCGGCCTCGAGGACGTCCGGGTGCCCGATCAGGCAGTTCTCCAACTCGACCGAAGAGATCCATTCCCCGCCGGACTTGATGACGTCTTTAGCGCGGTCGGTCAGCGAGATGAAGCCCCGCGCATCGATGGTGCCGACGTCGCCGGTGCGCATCCACCCGGAGTCGAACTTGGACGCGTCGCGGCCCTGGTAATACGAGCCGGCAATCCACGGGCCACGCACCTCCACCTCACCGATGGCCTTGCCGTCGTTGGGCAGCACCTCGTTGTCGTCGTTGACGATTCGGGCTTCGACACCGCAGACCGGTTGACCCTGTTTGCCGCGGAACGCCCAGTGCTGGTCCTCCGGGGTTCCCGGCGGTGGCCATGCCATGGTGGCCAGTGGCGACGTTTCCGTCATGCCCCACAGCTGCCGAATCTGGACGCGGTGTTTTTCTTCGAAGGTGCGCATCAGTGAGACCGGAACGGCCGAGCCGCCGCAGACCACCAGCCGCAGCGACGAGATGTCATGGTCCGGCTCGTTCTCCAGGCAATGCATGACGTCGTTCCAGATGGTCGGCACCGCGCCGGCCACCGTGGGCCGCAGCTTTTCGATCATGTCGATCAGCGAGCGGGCGCCGAGGTGGCGGTCGGGCAACACCAGGTCGGCGCCTGCCATCAGCGCCGCATACGGCAACCCCCACGCGTTGGCATGGAACATCGGCACGATCGGCAGCACGCTATCGCTGGACCCGACGCCCATGCCGTTGGCCGTACAGCCCCCCATCGTGTGCAGAAAACTCGAACGGTGGCTGTAGACAACGCCTTTCGGGTTTCCGGTGGTGCCGCTGGTGTAGCACATCGCGGCCGCGGAGTTCTCGTCGATCCGCGGCCAGTCGAACTCGGTCGACTCGCCGCCGATCACCTCGGCGTAGCGCAGCACGGTCTTACCCGACTCCCGCAGCGGCGAAAGGTCGCCCTCCCCAACCGCGATCACGGTGTGCACGGTGTCGAAGCTGGGCAGGATCGGGCCCAGCGCGGCGGCCAATGACATGTCGACCAGGACGACCTGGTCTTCGGCCTCGTTGGCCACAAACGCGACCTGCTCGGGAAACAGCCGGATGTTGAGGGTATGCAGAACCGCACCCATCGACGGCACGGCTAAGTAGGCGGTCAGGTGCTCGGCGTTGTTCCACATGAACGTGCCGACGCGCTGATCCCCGGTGATGCCGATCCCGCGCAACGCGTTTGCCAACTGTGCGACCCGCTGGCCCAGGTCGCGGTAGCTGATCTGCCGGTAGCCGCCCCCCTCAGCACCCACAGCGGTGGTGACGGTGCGTGCCCCGTGCACACCGCAGCCATGCCGCATGATCGCGGCGATCGTCAACGGAAAGTCCTGCATCGTGCTGTACATCGACGCACCGCCTTACGGATCTCGGCGCAGCACCGCCTCATGTTCGGTCGGGCGAATGCTATCGCCGCAGCCAACCGTGCGAAACGGGCTCCCCCGGGAAGGGGGTTTGGCGCTCGCCGTCGCCGGGCTAGGCCAGGGCCGGCTCGTAGGCGAGCAGCTCGGGCACAGCCCATTCGGCCGGGGTCTCCGAGGTCTCCGCCTCGCTCTCGACGTCAGAAGCGATGGCACCGATGGCCGAGGCAACCGGGGCCACGATGACCGCGCCGGAGTAGTCGGCGATGTAGAGGTGCTTCCCGTCTGGGCTTTCGACCACGCACGACGGCTGGGCCACCCGGACGGTGCCGGTGACGTCATGCGTGAGCGTGCACAGCACCGTGATGCCGTCGTCGCTGACCAGGTAGGCACGATCCCCGTCGCCGGACAGCGTCATCCCGGTGAGGATGCCGCCGATCTCGCCGATCTTGCGCGTGGCGGTGATCTTGTTCTTGCGGGTGCCGACCACGTCGATGACCGCGTCGCAGTCGACACCGCAACTGGCCACATAGGCGTTGGCGCCGCTGGGGCTGAGCGCGATGTCGCGGATCGGCAATCCGATCGCAATGGTGGCCAGCACGCTCCAGCCCGTTTGCGCCGCTGCCTCGCCGGACCGCGTGGACTTCTTCGAGCCCTTCTTGCGCCAGCGTGTGCGTCCCGTCGCGGAATCGTCGCACTTCGCGCCGAGCACCACGAGCCGCCCGCCGGCCGGACCGTTGGTGCCGACGTACAGGCGAGCGCCGTCCGAGCTGACGCGCACGCACGCCGTGGTGATTCCCGGCCCTGAAGGCCCTGAAGACGCTGAAGACACTGAAGACGCTTCCGACGTTTCCAGGAGGTCGATCACCTCGACGTGGCCCGTCGTGGTGTCCAGGACCACGACATCAGCCCCGCGAACGCCGTTTCGGCTGGCATAGACGTACCGCCCGTCGGCGCTGACCGCCAGGTCGCTGACACTGAGCGCCAGCGGATGCGTCGCGGTAACCGTGTTGGTGGGCATGTCGATCACCGCGATCGAGTCATACGCCCGGGACACCGTGGTCACATACGCGCGGTCGGGGTCCGCGCCGCCCATCGCGATCGCGTACGGCTCGTTGACGCCGTCGACGGTCTCCAGGACCCGGCAGGTGTCGGTGTCGATGACCGAGACTGTGTCGCTGCCGTAGTTGGTGACGAGCAGCCGGCTGCCGTCGGGGTTCGCGACGATGCCGCTGATCGGGCCATTGTTGACCGGAATCTCAACGGAGACACCGAAGACCGCGTCGCCGGAGTCGAGAACCTTGCCGTCCCGGCCGTTACGTCCGTTTACGTCGTTCACGCTGGCACCGCCTTTGCTGTGTAGGACCTTGCTGTGTAGGACCTTGCTGCGCGCGACAGCCGTCGCGACAACCTTGTGCGACGCGGGCGGCCCTAGAAATGCCGCCAAAAACGCGCGTTCTTACGCCTGTTTCAAAAGGAGTCTAGCGGGGCGAATCTGACCAAAAAGAATTCAAATTAAGCACTGTTACCCAGGTCACTCGGTCAACTTAGACTCCGCTCAGCCTACCGGCATCGAGCCCGCTGGCGAGTGACCTTTGGCAAAGGCCTATTATATGCCCAACAGCAAATTCTACTGCTCTAGCTAACTATCCGTATCCTGTGGTGAACAGGTGTCCAGATAAGAAAATCTTAGATTTAGCGACAAACGAGGCAAATATCACACTTTGTCGTTCGCGCGCTTTCACCTCGTCTCGGCCTGCAAAAAATTTGGCCGCCGCGGCGTCAGAGCGCGTCGTGATCGCGTTCCCCGGTCCGGATACGGATCAGACGCTCAACCGGAGTAACCCAGACCTTGCCGTCGCCGATCTTCCCGGTGCGGGCCGCCTTGATGATGGCATCGACCACTCGGTCGGTGAACTCGTCGTCGACGACCACGTCGACACGGGCCTTCGGGACGAAGGCCACCTCGTACTCGGCGCCCCGATAGACCTCGGTGTGCCCGCGTTGCCTGCCATAACCCTGAACTTCGGTGACGGTCAGACCCAGCACGCCGGCGGACTCAATGGCATGCCTGACGTCATCGAGGGTGAACGGTTTGACGATTGCGGTGATCAGCTTCATGGTTTTCTCGCAGCCGTCAGTCGTCAACCGGCTCAGCGGACTGAGTCTCCGCCGCGGCGCGGGCTGTCACCACGCCGACCCGCCGGCCCGTGACGAGCGTTTCGTCAGGGTAAGCCTCTTCGTCGTGCACGCCGATGTCACCGGTTTCCAGGACCTCGTCGGGCAACCGCAACTTCATGAACAGGCCGAGGACTTTCAGGATGACAAACGTGATGAGCGCATCCCAGAAGATGACCGTGGCCGCGGCACCGAGCTGGATCAGTATCTGTTTGGGATGGTCGCCATACAGCCAGCCGGAGGCGCTAAAGCCGCTCTGACCCCCGCCGGGCAGGTATTCAATAACCTTCGGGTCTGCCAATACCCCGACGAGCAACCCGCCCGCCAGGCCCGCCACGCCGTGGGTGTGAAACACGCCCAGGGTGTCATCGACCTTCTTGAACGGACGCGTCTTACCGAGCCAGTTCCAGGACATCCAGACCAGGGAGGAGGCGACGACGCCGATGATCATCGCTCCGAAACTGTTGACAAAGCCGGCCGCCGGGGTGATCGCGACCAGGCCGGTGATCATGCCGTTGACCGCGCCGAGGAACGTCGGCTTGCGCTGCTTGCTCGCGAAGATGTCCCAGATCACCCAGGTGAGCAAGGCGCAGCCGGTCGCCAGGTTGGTGTTGAGCACCGCGATCGAGGCGTCCGCACCCGCGAAGTACGGGTCACCGCCGTTGAACCCGTTCCAGCCCAACCACAGGACGCCGGCACCGACCGCGGCCATCGGAAGGTTGTTCGGCACGGCGCGTTCCCGGTCACGCTGCAGCCTCGGACCGATCACCGCGGCGGCGACGAACCCGGTTGTCCCGGCGGCGAGGTGGATCACGTACCCACCGGAGTAGTCCAGGGCACCCGCCTCCGCCCACCAGCCGCCGCCCCACAACAGGAACGCGTTGACCGAGTAGGCGAACGTCGACCACAGCGGCACGAAGATCAGCCACACCTTGAAGTTCATCCGGCCGACCACGCTGCCGAGAAACAGCAGCGGGGTGATGGCGGCGAACACGAACTGGAAGTACGCCAGCGTGGTCTCCGAGAAGTTCAACTTCGGGATGCTGCCATCCAGCAGCGGGATCACTGCTCTGTCCATGTTGTTGGTGCCCAGGATCGTGTGGGGGACCCCGACCACGGACCTCAGGACGGGGATGCCCTTGAAGAGCTTGATCGGCTCGCCAAAGCCCATCTTGAAGCCCCACAGCACCCACACGACCAGCACCAGGGAAAACCCGGTGAAGGCCATGAGCATGGTGTTGACGGCCCATTTCTTCTGGACAATTCCGCCATACAGAACGGCGATGCCCGGAAGGCTCATCAGGCCGACCAGAGTCGCCGCCACCAACTGCCAGGCGTTGTCTCCGGTATTTATCCAATCGGGATAGGGCACCATGGTTCAGACACTCCCCTAATTCGAGCCAACGGGCTTACAACGGGCCTTACAACGGGCCTTGTGGAATCAGCTGAGGTAATTAGTGACGTCGCAGACGGGTGGAAGCATCGAATGGGAATGTTTCGGATGCGTGTGCAACCGTTTAAATATTGATTTCAGCGTGCGGCTACGGTGCCCGGTTAAACGACTCGCGAGTCTTCTACCTGCGCATTTGTTCGGAGATCAAGGACCAAGACGAACCGGCATCGACGCCGTCCGGCCGCGATGATAACGCTCAGGTGGGGAATTGACTGACGGCCAGCTGTAATTTTGCTGCATAAAAGCTGGTGATTATTTGTGGAAATGCTGGCAGCTAGTGACGGGTCCGATAATTTTGCTGACCAGCTTACCGGTTGCCGACTGTATGCGTGTAATTCGGCCGACATCAGTACATCCGGTGTATAGGACTTCTCTCGCGCACCGGCTACACCAGCTTGCTGTCGTCCTCCGGGCCGCCTCTGAGCTTTGATTCAGCGCGCGGTTCACCATTGCCCCATCCCCAGACATGCCCAGTCGAGAAAGCCGGTCCGCCCGCGTTATTTTCAGCGGTGCCTGCCGAAAGTGGCTAGCTGAAATGGGTTTTCGGCCGGGCCAGGGCGGCACCGTCGACGATGATGTCGAGCTTCTCGTTGTAAAACGCCACCAGGTTGGCGATTTGGCCGACGGCGGGCAGCGGATAGTGATACGTCCATGCCAGGTCGGCGTGCACGGAATCGCCAACCCGCACCGACCAGTAGCCCGACGTCACCCCCTTGTAGGGACACAGCGTCCGCGTCGGGCTGGGTTCCAGATGCTCGAAGGCGACATCGGTCGGATCGATGTAATACCTTGTAGGCAAACCGGTTTCGAATAGCAACACGGGTGAGCGGGTGTCGGCGAGTAGCACGCCGTCCAGTTCCACCCGGACATGCCGGTGCGAGCGCAGCACGTCGACCCGCACGTACGGATTGCGCGGGTGGCCGTAGATCGGCTCGTCCTCCTCGAACCAGCGCAGCGGGTCCCATTCGAATCGCACGGTGCCAGCGACGGGGCTGTCGCTGTCGGCGTCGAACACCCGCGCCGCCGCCTGGTGGGTCTGGCCGGCGCCGACCAAGGAGTAAAGCCGCGACGGGCCGAGCTGCACTTTCTGCGGGTGGTTATCGTCGCGCAGGAACTCCGCGCGCACATCCGCCAGAGGTACGTAATATGCAGGGTAATAAGGGATTTCCCACACATAGCGGGCCGCGGTGGTGTCGAAGACCAGCTGGTGGCCCAGAAATCCGCGGACCCGGCGCGGCGCGGGCTCAATCCTGCCCCGGGTGGCGGCGTTTTGCGGGTAGTCACGGTCGGCAATGTCGGTAGTCATAAGTCACCTACTGGTCCTTGGACGCCAGGCCGGCCGGCGCATGAGCGATCGCTGTGCGGATGGCTTCGGCCAACGCCAGGGCGCTCTCCTCGGTGAGTTCGAGAGCCACCCGCGCGGCCGGGCCGAGCTGCGGGTTGATGACGTCGATATTGACCGTGTGGCCATAGGGCGCATGGACGGGATGGTCGACGTATACCGTTGCGCGGTTGGCGCCGAACCAACCCGTCGCGCCTTTGCCGCTGCCGTCGATCTCGATGTGTTCGGTGAGATAGGTGCACATTGCTTTGCGATACCTAACCTTTCGCGCCGTACAGGTGGCTGGCAAAGAACTCGTCGATGCGGCGCCAGCCGTCCACCGCCGCCTCCACGCGGTAAACAGGCCGGTCGACCGAGAAGAACGCGTGGCCCGCGTCCTGGTAGGAGTGAAATTCGTGCGGCTTGTCCAGCTTGGTCAGCTCGGCGTCCAGCTCGGCCACCGCGGCGGGTGCCGGGAACCGGTCCTCGACTCCGAACAGACCGAGCAGCGAGCAGCTCAGCTTCGGCGCCAGGTGCAGGATCGGCTGCATGGCCTTGGGCATCCCCTCGGGCGGATCCTCGACGATGAACGCGCCGTAGCAGTCCACAGCGGCGTCGAACGGCAGCGAGCACGCCGCCAGGTACGCATGCCGCCCGCCCGAACAGTGCCCGATGACCCCGAACTTCCCGTTCGCGCCCGGCAACGAACGCAGGTGCTCGACCGCGCCGGCGACATCGCCGACCAGGCGCTCATCGGGCACTCCGCCGGCCGCCCGCACCGCCGCGGCGGCGTCATCGGGGCCGGCGCCGGGGGCCTCGCGTGAATACAGGTTCGGCGCCACCGCGTGATAGCCGTTGACGGCCAGTCGACGGACGAATTCTTTGGTCTCCCGGTCGTAGCCGGGCATGTGGTGGATCCAGACGACGCCACCACGCGACCCCTCCGCGAGGGGCATCGCACGATAGGCCTCGATGTCGTCGCCGCCGTGGCCGCTGATGGTAATCGTCTCTGCGCGTATGGCATCTGGGCTCAATTCGTTCACGGTTTCAGCTTGCCACCCCAGCGAGTACTGTCTACCCGTGGCGCTCTGGCGGTACAGCCCGATTCGCGGCCGGCGACTGCGCCCAGATGAGGCGCTGATAGAGCGTGCCCTGATGACCCCGGTCGGCTACCGGTTTCTTCTGCACGCTGCGCCGCGCATCGACAAGGTGCTCATCCCACGGACCAAGGGCCGGCTGAGTTCGGCCGGAATCGATGCGGTCGGCCTGGTCACCAGCACCGGCGCCAAGTCCGGACAGCCGCGCACCCACCCGCTGGCGTTGCTCGACGACGGTGACGGGCTGCTCGCGATCGGGTCCAACTACGGGCGGCCGATGCACCCGGCGTGGAGTGCCAACCTGATGGCGCATCCGGGCTGCACGGTGGAGTTTAGGGGTCCACCAGCGCGGTTCAAGGCCGAACTGCTCACCGGCGACGCCCGCGCCGACGCGTGGGCCAAGGCCACCGACTTCTATGCGGGCTACGAGCGCTACCGCGCCAAGTGCGCGCCCCGGGAGATCAGGGTTTTCCGGCTGCGGCCCATCAACTGAGGGGCCGCCTGAGCACTTCGGACCTAGTGGCGTTTGTCGCGGACTTTGTAGGTCGAGGGCCACGACTTGCGCGACTCGTCTCCGGTCAGTGGGGTTCCCATCCCTCCGACCTTCACGTTGTAGGCCTCCTTACCCGGGCCGACTTCGCGATTGGCGTGTTCCTGGGCAAGGTAATACAGCTCGTCGATGGTGGCTTCGTCGTAGGCAACGAACGACGTTTCCCGGGCCACGTCTTCGATCCCGGCCAGCATCCGGTCGGGCACGAATCGCGAAGCCATGGCCGCCAGTCCGAACAGCGAGAACGGAATGACCCAGTAACAGACGAACGACATGGGAGTCGTCGTGTCGCGCAGCGTCGCGTTCCCGTGCACGATCGGCGGGACCAACGACGACACCGTCATGCCGGCGAACGTGGCCACCCAAATCCAGGTCAATAGCTTGGTCATCCGCCCGAACAGCTCGGTCTTGACCACATCGGCGGGTTGTTCGGCTACGGCGAACTCGTGCACGAACGGTTTTCCGATCAGCACACTGGTCAGCGCGACGAGCAAGATACCGGCATTGCTCAGCGGCGGCAGCCACCGCGCCATGGGCGACTCGCTGATCGCAACTATCAGCACCGTCAGCACCAAAAGCGTTGCGATAGAGCCTATTTCGAGCGTCGTCACCGACTTTCGGGCGGCCCGCCCGATCGCAAACCCGGCGACGGCGAGCGTTAACGCCACCAGCGCGGCGGTTAGAAAAGGGACGTTACCGACAAGCACCCAATAGACGATCCACGGCGCAAAGCCGAACAGCATGCCCACGATGGGCAGTGTATGGGTCGGCTTTGCCCAGTTTCTGGATGGGCCAACGCAGCCTTGATCTCACGCGCGGATCTGCGTGCCGCCCGGGATCGCTCAAGAACTTGAGAGAGGTTTGCTACGGCTTTCACCCGACAGCTGGCGACCGCCGTTGGCAACCCGTGCGCGTGCGGGCACAAGTTTTCCAGGTGCCGAACCCGGAGACACCAGGGGCGCAGCCCGGGTTAGCGATTCAAGCATCAATGGTTGTCGTCCCGACGCGGCCGGGGCTGTTAGCGATGTATACCGGTAGCTGCGCGAAGGGTATGTACCCGGTATTGAACACGTTTACTACCGACACCGTTGGGCCGTCCCATCCGTTCGTCGTGTACGAGTACAGCAGCGTCGAACCGTCGCTGGTGTACACCGAAATGGTTGTTCCCGCTGGCAGGGTTCCGGAGAGCTGACTGTTCCCGACGACGTATGACGGGAGTGTTCCGGTCACGCCACCGGAATCGATAACCCCTATAACGGGTACCTTGGGCCCGTTATTGACCTGTACGTCCAGCACGGTGATCGGCGCGCCGAAAACCGAGGCATGGGTGGGTAACGGGTTCGGACCGAACTGCAGCACACCCGCGGATTCGTTTATGAGCACACCCTGGTTGAGGTCGCCGGGCAATGCCGTGGTGACATTGCTGGGGCCCGGGCCTAGCGCATCCGGCCCAATACCCAAAACGCCATGTGCACCGGCGGGACCAAAATAGTCGCCGAAAGATTCCGGGAATGACGACAGGACGACGTCAACTTTCGTCGGTGCGGTGACGATTCCATTGCCGAAATTCACCGTCGTGTGATACGTCGCGTAGAGATAGACCAGCCCCCCGCTGTAAGCGCCGATACCAAATCCGGTAGGTAGGCCGAGGTTCAGAACTCCCGTTGTTCCCCCGACGTCTTCGGGTAAGACAACAAGACCACGTGATCCGGTGTCGACCAGCACGGGCACACTCGGTCCGCCGTTTACCGAGATGTCTACCGCCGGCTCAGTGACATCAATGATCTGCAGCGGAACCGTTCGGCTCACCGGGCCGGCTCCCCCTTGCCCGGCGGCCCCGGCGCTGCCAAACAACCAGCCGCCGTGGCCCCCGAAGCCGCCAAACCCACCAAATCCGCTGCCGGAGGTCCAGGTGCCGGCGGCCCCGCCGGTACCACCGGACCCACCGGCACCGAACAAACCTGCAGCGCCACCGGTTCCGCCGACTCCACCACTCGCGGCGGCGACACTCGACGCACCCGCCGGACCGGCGCCGCCCTGTCCACCGGTCCCGCCGTGACCGAACAGCCACCCACCGCGACCACCGGCCCCACCGGCAGCGTTGGCTCCGCCGGCACCGCCGGCACCCCCATTGCCGATCAGCCCTGCCGGACCGCCGGCCCCACCGGCCACGCCCGCCATCGTTTCGGAATAGCCGGTACCCCCGTTGCCATACAACAGTCCAGCCGGTCCGCCATCGGGACTCAGGGCCGTGCCGTCCGTTCCATTGCCGATCAGTGGACGCCCCATCGACACCAGGGCGCTCGCATTGACCGCGTGGGGCACCTGCTCCACAGCCTGCAAAGCGTGCTCGACAGCCTGCAGTGGCGAGGCGCCGCCGAGGCCATGCAAAGACGTGGTGCCGGCTGCCTCGGCAGCCGCATACCAGCCCCCGCCGGCGGTCAGGGTCTGCACGAATTCACCGTGAAATCTTGCCGCTTGGGCGCTCACCCGCTGATAAGCGTGCCCGAACCCGGAAAACAGCGCCGCAACCGCCGTCGACACCTCATCGGCACCCGCCGCCAACATTCCCGTCGTCGGGGTCGCCGCGGCTGCGCTGGCGCTGCCGATCGCCGAGCCGACACCGGCCAAATCCGTTGCTGCCGCGGCCAATGCCTCCGGCGCCGCGGTCACGAAGGACATCGAAATCCTCACTTGCGACAATCGCCAGTAACCGCTCGTCAGTATATGGCCGCCGCGCGCCTTGATTGCCGTGTTCGACGTCTACTCCAGCACGCCGGCGCCGGAAGCCGGCTCGGTGGCCCCCGGTCGGACTCGAACCGACACTTGACGATTTGGAGTAAGCCGTCTGCTCGAATACAAGGCGTCCTTTGATTCAGGCAAAGACCTCGCGTATGTGCCGCTCGATCGGGTCGTGGAGTTGGCGCCATGGCTCAGGAGGCCGCCGCGGCGCGTTCCCGTGCTCCTTATCTGTGATGCGGACCCCCCGTAAAGGTGGCCCGTTGGTTGTTTTTGTGTTGGTTGGCCTGGTTCTGGCGTCCGTGCTTGGAAGCGGTGGACCGCAGTCGGGGTCAAGGTGGAGCGCCCGCAGCGCAGCGAGGACGAACGACCTTGAGACCGGGCGAGGATCCGCCGCATACTCGGCCGGGCGAGAGACAGGCAAAGTGTTTGTGGTTCAAGGCATGTGCGGCCTCCCGTGAGGAAACGTTGTGCAGGAGACGCGTGGGGCGTGCCGGCGCCCAGCCTTATCTGGGACCACGGACAATAGTCCGGCGACATGATGATTGATGGGGTGCCCGACGTGCGGGCTGCCGAAGGGGTGCGGCCGCTCGTTCTTTCCGGGACGTCCACCCAACGGCGGGGTGGCGACAGGAACCTCGCGGGAGCTGGCCGCAAGCATCAGCTGATTAATGGGCAGGGCACGCGCGCGACGCATGGTTAGGCGGCCACCTCCTGGGGTTCGGGGGTGGGCATCGCCAGGGCGGCATCGCCGAGTTCACGCAGAATGTGATAGCAGCGACGCAACACCTTGCGCTCCACTGCCAGCGTCGGGTTCTTGCCGTTGTGGCCGTCGTGTTTGGCGGCCTGCTTGTGGTAGTAGCCATAATCCGGGGAACCGTGCCGGGCCGCGCACTTGGCCGCCTCGAACGCCACCCACCGCAGCTGCGGGCAGCCCTGCCGCGACAGGTGTCCTGGTGAGCGCTTGCCGTCAGAGGAGTACACGGTCACATCGAGCCCGGCGAACCGCACCAGCTGATCCGAGTTATGGAATCGGCGCGCGTCGCCGATCTCGGCCCAGATGATCGCCGCGCATAACCAGCCGATGCCGTATTGGGCCTGCAACACCCGGCACCCCGTCTGGTGCTTGGCGAAGCTGACCAACTGGGTTCGCACCGGCTCGATCTCATTGGTGAGCTCATCGATACGGCGCAGCGCGGTATCCACATACTGGCGCCCTACCGTAGATAGCTCAGCGCGGCTGAGGGTCTCACGGCCCGCTACCGACAGCAGCGCGGTGATCGGTGGGCAGCCCTGGTGGAACAACTGGGCATGGATACGCTGCTGCCAGGCCCGCCGCTCGTCCATCAGGGCGCAATACAACCGACCCAGGGTGCGGACCTCCACCACATGCGCGGGCGGGATCCACGACTCCGGGAACCGGCCCTGCAACAGCAGGGTGCGCAGCAGCCGGGCGTCGGCCCGGTCGGTCTTGGCGCGCTTCTTCGAACCCCGCTTATCGGCGATCTCGGCTGGATCACCCAGATGCGCCACCGCCCCTGCCGCGGCCAGCTCCTCGACCACATACCGCCATCCGGTGCAGCCCTCCAGCGCGAACTCCGCATCCCCGGTCGGGCAATGCTCGACCAGCCAGCTCCGCAACGTCTTGCGGGTCGCCGGCCGGATCTGACCCCAGCGCACCAACCCGTCGCTATCCACGTAGTCGAACGTGATCTGCTTCCGATGCACGTCAAACCCGCCTACCATCGTCATCGGGACCTCCTCGAGTTCCTGAAAATTTTTCTGACGCCATATCAACGAGCGTCTGAACCGAGGGGGTCCCCATCACATGTCATCTTTACTACGACGCCGGCGTTCCTCCCCTTTCAGAAATGCACGGGCAGGAGCTTGATCGCGACGACCCGGTCGGTCTCCGTGTCGTGGGCTCGCCACACCTCACCCATGCCGCCGCGTCCCAGCAACGCGACCAGGCGGTAGCGTCCGAACGGCGTCCCGTCCACACCCGCTGGCCCTGCCACGGTCAGCATGCCAGCGATTCGGCGCAACGCGCGCACAGCCGATTCGGCACGCCGGCCCGCGAAGGCGGAGCACGTCAAAAGCGGTCAAGTGTTGCCAGCGGCGCGCAACCATCTCCGCGAGCCAGGGCCGTTGGGCCTTGGACTCGCAGGCGAAGCCGTCGTCGTCCCGGTCCAGCCTGGGTAGGTAGGGGGTCGCTTTCGGAATGTTGTACCGGCCGTCCTACGAATAGGGCCGCGCGTATTAGTTAGTCCGCCAGCGGAGTAGGGTGGCGGGCGCGGTTGGGAGACGCTAAAGATACCCCCAGGTGCATCGCGGATAGACAGCTAGACGGCATCAGATTTCAAGCCTGGCTATACGAAAAGTCCGAGCGTCTCAGTAAATCCCTGCCACAGGAAGAAATCATGCCCACCTTTGCGGCGCAGCTCCGCCAGGACTTGCGCAACTACGCCGTCGAGTTACGGCAACTTACCTACACCCTGTCCGAAGGTGTGGGCGAGCACGATCTGCTTCGATTGTCTGGTCGGATGCGCGCTACTGCCGATCAAGTGGAGCGTTAATCATGGCTGATCGCGTCATGAGAGGCAGTCGCCTCGGATACGTGAGCTACGAGACCGACCGCAATCACGACCTAGCGCCACGTCAGATCGCGCGGTATCGGACCAAGAACGGCGGGGAGTTCGAGGTCCCCTTCGCCAGCGACGCTGAGATCCCCGACACCTGGCCGTGCCGCAACGGCATGGAGGGCACGCTGATCGAGGGTGGTGACCCGGCCGAACCCAAGAAGGTCAAGGTGCCGCGCACACCCTGGGACATGCTGCGGGAACGCCGCTCGATCGAGGAACTCGACGAACTGCTTAAGGAACGCCTCGAGATCATCAAATCAGGCCGCGGCCGCCGCGGCGGCTAGCTTAGCTTTGGGTGGTTTCCACTTAGAGATTGCCGAGGCAGATGCTCCGCGCATGCGCGGCATCGAGACCATCGACCCCGAGCTGGGATGGTGGCGGTTCTTCGCCGTGCGGCTCGGGAACGGAGTGGCCGCTGCCGTCGACCGCCGTGGCGGACACGCTCCTGGATGAACGCCGCGACCTGACCGAATGCGAAACAACCGCCTGCCAGGAATTTTCACAATGCCTGTTGTGAGTAAGCGCGGAAGCGCTTAGGCTCCCATCGACGATCGGGCCACGTCAGCAAACACGAGCGTCACCAAACGGCAGTTCCAGGGAGCTGCCCCCCAACCATTGCGAGATATCCAATGGTCGCAATGACCGCATAGGGTCTGAGCCGTCCGGGCCCGCCGGGGACTGGCTGAAAACTGTGGTCACCGCCTGATCGCGCGTTCGACCATCAGCCGTTGTGGACGATCAACGTAGCGACGAACTCGCAGTGCGCGGTCAGTCAGGCGCCGCATTTCCCGGTCATCGTGCACCACCGCCAGATGCCGCGGCGGGCCGCAAGCAGTTTCGGAGTTGTGACAATCGGGGACACAGAGACTGGCTCGCAGGGTTGACGCCAAGTGCCAGAACCGCGTCTAGCTGCGCGAACGGGGTGCCCCCAGTCGGACTCGAACCGACACTGGGCGGATTTTAAGTCCGCTGCCTCTGCCAATTGGGCTATGGGGGCCCGGCGGCGAATCTAGCGCGCGCACCCCGATCTGCAGCATCCGGCCCATAACGATTTTCGCCAATGTCAGGACGTGCGTCAGCGCCGCGTTTACCCTAAGATCCGCGCGCCGCGCGACCTATACCTTTGCTGCAGGGCGGGACCAGATGACACCGCTATGTCGACCCGTAAGAGCCTGTTAAAAGTGCGCGCGCCTCCGTTAAGAAGCCGTAAACGCCCGCCACCCTGCCCCTTCCAATCGGGACTGTGGACACGGGGATCGCTAGCCTTACGCGAATACACAGGGGCCCATACGCCAACGCACAGGGGTCGGCCCAGCGCCTTGGGTCGGTAGTTTCATCCAGACTAGGAGTGATAGATGTCTTTTCTGACAACAGTGCCCGAAGAGTTGTTAGCCGCGGCGGCGAAGCTCACGTCGATCGGTAGCAACCTGACGGCGCAGAACGCGGGCGCTGCAGCACCGACCACAACCGTCGCTCCCGCAGCCTCCGACCAGATATCCCAGATACAAGCGGGAGTCTTCGGGGCGTACGGCGCCCTCTACCAGCAGATCGCCGCCGAAGCTCAAGCCATTCACGAGCAGTTCGTCAATACGCTGGGGCTCAGCTCCGGCACCTACTCCGAAATGGAGGCCACCAACGCCGCGGCGTCCAGTTTGGCGAACGGCCCGGGTAGCCAGCTGACCGGCATCATCAACAACATCAGCACCTTCCTTGGCGGGCCGGGCAACAGCCTCGGCGGTAGCCCGTTCAGCCTCTCCAGTAATGGAGCCAACTTCCTTAGCTTCGAGGGTGGGAACTGGGCCTCGGCCATGTCCGACTGCCTCGGCATGGCCGGTGGCGGTCTGATTGCGCCCCAGGACATCTCCAACCTCGCCGGAACGATTCCCGCCGCGGACGCGGGTGCTGTCGCCGATGCCACCGCGGCGTCCAACGTCACCCCGGTTGCGGGGATGGGCGGCATGGGCGCGATGCCGATGGGTGGGGGCATGGGCGGCTTGGGCAATGCGAGCCTGGTCGGCAGGTTGTCGGTGCCGCCGAGCTGGGCCAGCGTGGTCCCGACGGCGGGAGTTGCCTCGCCGATCCAGACCGTGGGCTGGACCGCCGCCGCGCCGCAAGCCGGGACGGGGGCCATCATCCCCGGAATGCCCGGGATGGGCGCGGCCGCGCGCAACAGCGCCGGCTTCGGCGCCCCGCGCTACGGCGTCAAGCCGATCGTCATGCCGAAACCGGCGGCCGTCTAGGGCTCGGGTCCCACGCGGTCGTAGCCAGTCAATAGAAAACGAATTTCGGTCACAAGGAACGGGATAAAGAAAAATGGTCTTAGATTTCGCAGTTATGCCGCCCGAGATCAACTCCGCGCTCATGTACAGCGGCGCCGGCTCGGGACCACTGATGGCCGCCTCGACGGCCTGGAGCAACCTGGCCGCGGAGTTGAGCAGCACCGCAACGCAATACGAGTCGGTCATCACGGCGCTGACCACCGAGCAGTGGACGGGTGTGGGTTCGGCGGCCGCGGCCGCCGCGGCCCAGCCTTACGTGGCCTGGCTGACCGAAACAGCGGGGGCGGCCGAGCAGGCGGGCGCCCAGGCGACGGCGTCAGCGGCCGCTTATGAGGCAGCGTTCGCGGCGACGGTGCCACCGTTGGTGGTCGCCGCCAATAGGGCTCAGCTGGCGGCGTTGGTGGCCTCGAACGTCCTGGGTGTAAACACGCCGGCGATCCTGGCGACCGAGGCGCAGTACATGGAAATGTGGGTCCAGGACGCCACCGCGATGTACACCTACGCGGCCGCCGCGACGATGAACAGCGTCCTTCAGCCGCTGACGCCTGCGACGCCGAACACCAACCCGGGCGCAGCGGGCATCCAGGCCGCGGCGGCGAGCGGGACCACCGCGGCCTCGCCCGCGACGGCGCTCGCGAACTCCGCCGCCTCGCCCGCGGCGGGGCTGCTTGGCAATACCCTGGCACCCTTTGGTCAGCAATTATTTGAATCGTTGCCTCAAGGTGTGCAGGACTTCCTGAACGCGGTGGACGGCCTGGGCGGCACGCTGTTCAACTTCAACTTGGTCCAGCAGGTCGGTGTCACGGCGGCATGGTTCGTCGGTAACACCATCCCGACCGTGGCGTCGTATGCGCACACCGTCTGGGCGGCAGGCACGGCGGCGCCGGCGGCGGCCGCAGCCGCCGACGCCGTCGCACCCGCCGTCGGGGCGGAAGCCGCGCTGGCAGGCTCGGCGACGCCACTCGGCGGCTTGGGCGGGGCGATGTCGGCGGGCATGGGCGAGGCGGGCGCGGTCGGTGGCCTGTCGGTGCCGGCCGGCTGGTCTTCGGCCACCCCGGCAACGTTGGCTTCTTCCACCGCGCCGGTCGAGGGCAGCGGCTGGACCGTTCCCGAGGAAGGCGCCGCGCCGGTCGCGGCGATGCCCGGGATGCCGGGCGCGGCCGCGGCCGCCAAGGGTGCGGCTGCATACGGTGCTGGCCCGCGGTACGGGTTCAAGCCCATCGTCATGCCAAAACCGGTCGGCGTGTGATATCGAAGACGTCGTCATGCGATGCCTAAAGGGTCATCGTGCTATGTACAAAAAGGTCGTCGTGTGATGCCGGAAAAAAGGGAGGACATATCACCCGTTTGAGGCCACCAGCTAAGCGGTAGGCCGTAATCTATCCGTCATGCGGCAACCACCGCACCGATCAACAGCAATAACTTCGAGAAGCTGAACCTACGACAAGGAGAAATACAACATGGCACGCTTTATGACCGACCCGCACGCGATGCGGGCCATGGCTGGTCGTTTCGAGACCCACGCCCAGACGGTCGACGACGAGGCTCGCCGGATGTGGGCGTCCTCGCAGAACATCTCCGGCTCGGGCTGGAGTGGTATGGCAGAGGCGACCTCCTACGACACCATGGGTCAGATGAATCAGGCCTTCCGCAACATCATCAACATGCTGCACGGTGTGCGCGACGGTCTGATCCGCGACGCCAACAACTACGAGCAGCAAGAGCAGGCTTCGCAGCAGATCCTCAGCAGCTAGCCTTCCGATAAATAGTCCAAAACTACTGCTGCCCAAATACTTTCGAAATTAGGAGGACGTAAACATGACCATTAACTACCAGTTCGGCGACGTCGACGCGCACGGCGCCCTGATCCGCGCCCAGGCCGCATCATTGGAGGCCGAGCACCAGGCCATCGTTCGCGATGTGCTTGCTGCCGGTGACTTCTGGGGCGGCGCCGGTTCGGTGGCTTGCCAGGAGTTCATCACCCAGTTGGGTCGCAACTTCCAGGTGATCTACGAGCAGGCCAACGCTCACGGCCAGAAGGTGCAAAGCGCCGGCAGCAACATGGCCAGCACGGACAGCGCCGTCGGTTCCAGCTGGGCCTGACCGCAAACAGCAAATAGAGGGGCCGCACACCGAATGGTGTGCGGCCCCTCTATTTGTTTGGTCCGTTTGTCTCTGTCCTATCCCGCCACCGACGAACAGATAAGCGGTGTGCCGCGGTACCCAATCCGCTCGACCCCACCGTCGACCTCGCAGCCGACCACGCCCCCCATCGCCGGCTGGGCGACACCCCCGGGCCCGGGCTTGCTGGCGACGCGAGTTGACGGCCACGTCATCAGGTCGCCCGGGTCCGGTGGCGCCATCGCCAGCGAATCGGCCCAACTCGGCGGCACCGACAGGCAGCCGAGCGCGCCCGCCTGGCCGAAGTCCGCTTCGGCGGGCGCCAACATCGAATCGGCACCGGTCACATCGAGTCCCGTGCCGAACGGGTCGCTGCCCACGCCGGGCGTGGAAAGACCCCGAAGCGCGTTGGGCACCGAGGAGATCAATTTCGTCGGTGTCGTCTGGGCGCCGGCCCCGCTACCGCCCGGCGCGCCGGCCTGGCCGGCAAGCGGCTGGGTAAAGGCCGAAAAGGACAAGGCGGCAGCCGAACTGGCGGCATAGTTGTACATCGCCCCGGCGTCTTTGGCCCACATCTCGCTGTACTCGGCCTCGGTGGCGGCGATCGCCGGCGTGTGCTGCCCCAGCGAGTTGTTCGCGCGCAACGTCGCCAGCCGATCGCGGTTGGCCACGACCACCGGCGGCGGCACCGTCATCGCGTACGCAGTTTCGTAGGCGGCCGCGGCGGCGGTGGCCCGGGTGGCCGCCTCTTCACATTGGCTGGCGGTGGCCCTCAGCCATGCCAGAAAGGGCGCGAACGCGGACGCCATCGACGTCGACGCCGGGCCCGTCCACGATTCGTCGGTCAGGCCCGAGATCACCGACTGGTACGCGCTCGCGGTGCTGTGCAGCTCGACGGCCAGCCGTTCCCATCCAGCGGAGGCGTCCCGCAGGGTCGCGGGCCCCGGCCCCAGATACATCCGGCCGGAGTTGACCTCCGGCGGCAATGCGCCGAAATCCATCGCCTGTCCCTCTACCTATCTCGGTTTGGGTTTGCTAACCCCAGATCACGGGGCGGCGCGGTGGGCGGCCTGGGCAACGGCCGGTCACCGCGGCGGTCAGAAAAAGGCCGGCAACCGCCGCCGCTGACGCGGTCGCGTTGGGCGATAGCTGGCGCCGGGCGCGCCGAAGCGGGTGTCGCCGTCGTCGCCGAGATCTCATCGGCCGCCGCCGCCATTACCGAGCGCGCGGGACGCGGGATGGCGAAATCCCCGACTGGACTCACGATGTTATCAAAACCGAGTCCCAGCAATTCGCGAGCCGTCGCACATACCATTTTTGATGGCGTGTCCACAATATTTCTTACGAAGGACACTAAAATCTACCGACATTCGCAACTTGGTGTGATTTCGTGTTAACGGAGGGCCATGACCTCGGTGTCCTTGGCGGTAGCGCAATCGTTTTAGTGCGCCGATGGCGAGCGCTGGACGGCCGAACCGCGCTAGTCAACGTAACCCACTTGCGGGCTCATGATTTGACGAACCACTCCATGCAATCGACAAGTTCCATCACACCAACTGGCTACACATTACAGTATTTTTCGCGGAATTAAATCATTTCGATCTGGCGAACACGCCGGATATGAAAATGCACATTTGTTCCGCTCGTCGGGGCGCCCCGCCCAACGCGGCAAGATTTGAGAACTCTATGAAGGTCGTGACAAGCCCATGTGTGCTGGGAGAAGCTAGGAACATGACCGTAATGACAAGCTATGCGGGTAACCAGCGGCCGCGACAGGCCATCCTCGGGCAGCTACCCCGGATCTCCCGCGCCGACGGATCGCCTATCCGCGTTTTGCTGGTGGACGACGAGCCGGCGCTGACCAATCTGGTGAAGATGGCGCTGCATTACGAGGGCTGGGTTGTCGACATCGCCCACAACGGACGCGAGGCCCTGGCCAAGTTCGAGAAGACCGGCCCTGACGTGCTGGTCCTCGACATAATGCTGCCCGACATGGACGGGCTGCGGATCCTGGAGCGGGTTCGCGAATCCGACGCCTACACCCCCACGCTGTTCCTCACCGCCCGCGATTCGGTCATGGACCGGGTCACCGGCCTGACCGCTGGCGCAGACGACTACATGACCAAGCCGTTCAGCCTGGAGGAACTGGTGGCCCGACTGCGCGGGTTGCTGCGCCGCGCCAGCCAGCAAAGCCCACCCGCGGCCGAGGCGCTCAAGGTCGGCGATCTGCGGGTTGACACCGCCAGCCGCGAGGTGAACCGCAACGGTGAGCAGATCTCGCTTTCCTCGACCGAGTTCGAACTGCTTCGTTTCCTCATGCGCAATCCCCGCCGGGCGCTGAGCCGTACCGAGATCCTCGACCGGGTCTGGAACTACGACTTCGCCGGACGCACCAGCATCGTCGATCTGTATATCTCGTACCTGAGGAAGAAGATCGACTCCGGTCGGGAGCCCATGATTCTCACCGTCCGTGGGGTTGGATATATGCTGCGGCCACCGGAATGAACCCCGTGAGTGCCCACTGAATGACTCCCGGCTGAATGATTGAAGACCCATCCGCTCCGACCGGAAATCTTCCCTGGTGGTTCCCGCGCTCCCTGCGCCGCCAGCTGTTGTTGGGCGTGTTGGTTGTCGTCACCGCGGTGCTGGTCGCCGTCGGCGTCGTCTCGGTGCTGAGCCTGCGCGGCTACGTCACCACCATGAACGACGCGGAGGTTGCCAAATCCCTGCACGCGTTCACCCACTCCTACGACCGGTGGCGCAACGGCGAACACACGTCGGCGCACTCCGGCACCCCGCCGGTGGCGCAGGCGCTGTTGGAGTTCACCGGGCAGACGCCGGGAAACCTGATCGCCGTGATGCGCGACGGCGTGGTGATCGGCTCGGCGGTCTTCTCCGAAGACGAACCGCGAGCGGCGCCACCCGACGTCGTCCGCGCTATCCAGGCGCAAACCTGGGTCGACGGCCCGGCCCATACCGAAAAACTGGGCAGCCTGGGCGCCTTCCGGGTTGACTGCCGCATCGAGGGACCCGAAGTGCTCGTCGTCGGGGTATCGCTGACACTGGCCAACCAGATCATCGCGCGCAAGAACATCACCACCACCGCACTGGTGGCCAGCGCGCTGGTGGTTATGGCGGCACTCACGGTGTGGGTCGTCGGGTACACCCTGCGCCCGTTGCGGCGGGTCGCCGTGACCGCCGCGGAGGTCGCCGCGATGCCGCTCTCCAGCGACGACCACCGGATCAGCGTGCGGGTGCGGCCGGAGGATACCGACCCGGGCAACGAAGTCGGGATCGTCGGGCACACACTAAATCGGTTGCTGGACAACGTAGATAGCGCGCTGGCCCATCTCGCTGAGTCCGACCTGCGGATGCGGCAGTTCATCACCGACGCCAGCCACGAGCTGCGCACCCCGCTGGCCGCGATTCAGGGTTACGCCGAGCTCACCCGCCAAGACAGTTCGGCACTGCCGCCGACCACCGAGTACGCGCTGGCCCGCATCGAGTCGGAAGCGCGGCGGATGACGTCGCTGGTCGACGAGCTGTTGCTGCTATCCCGGCTGGGCGAGGGCGAAGATCTGCAGACCGAAGACGTGGACTTGGCCGACCTCGTCATCAACGCGGTGAACGACGCGGCCGTCGCGGCACCGACGCATCACTGGGTCAAAGAACTGCCCGACGGGCCGGTATGGGTGCGTGGGGATCACGCCCGGCTGCACCAGGCCGTCAGCAATCTGCTCAACAATGCCCGGGTGCACACGCCGCCCGGCGTTACGGTGACCGCGGGGATCACGCGTCACCGCCGCGGCCCTGACGCGCCATGCGCCGAACTGACGATCGATGACGATGGCCCCGACATCGACGCGGCGGTGCTGCCCAGGCTGTTCGAGCGGTTCGTCCGTGCGGACAAATCCCGGACCAACGGGTCGGGCAGCGGACTGGGCCTGGCCATCGTCGCCTCGATCGTCAAGGCGCATCGCGGTTCGGTCACCGCCGAATCCGCCAACGGCCGAACGGTTTTTCGGGTGCGGCTTCCGATGATCGAAAATCACAGCCCGGACACCACGTAACGCGGGAGGCCGCGGCTTGTTCGCGTGCGATCGCGATCCCGGTGACTACCGGCTGCGCCGGGTCAGTGATGTCGCCGTAAGTGCGCTTTCCCCTCGTTATGCTCCTGAGCGCTTTCCAGAAGCTGGCCGCTTTCCATGGTTGGCGCTTTTCTTCCGACGAGCGCGTTTCTTGTCTGCTCGTTTGGACATCGCTATCGCGTCCTTTCTCAGTCAGTGCAGCGCTGACTCGACGAGGTGAGCGCTGAGTTTCGCCAGCCGGCCGCGGGCGCGCGGGTTCTCGACGAGTGCCGCGGGCTTCGCGGGGCTCAGGCCGTCGTAGTAGCCACCGTTGATCACGGGGTAGGTAGGTGACCCGAGCGTGGTCAGGATCGGTGCGGCCTCCTCGGCCGGTCGGCCGAGGCGGCCGTAGATGGGCAGCAGCCGGGTCCGGAACACGCCAGGATGAACGCTGAGCGCGGTGAACGACAGGCCGCCGGCCTCAGCCAGCGACTTGGTGTACATCGTCAGGGCGAGCTTGGACTGTGCGTACGCCGCCAGTGGCCAGTACTGGTGCTTGCCGGCCGGGTTCTGCCACTCGATGTTTCCGCCTCGGTGCATCACCGAGGACACGTTTATGACTCGCCCGCCGACGCTGGCGATCCGGGGCACCAGTTTCGTGGTTAGCAGGTACGGCGCGAGGTAGTTGACCTGGAAGGTTAGCTCCTGGCCGTGTTGCGTGTAGGTGCGTCGCTCGGGTGCCGCGATCGCGGCGTTGTTGACCAGCACATCCAGCGCCGGCAGGGTCGCGGCGAGCGTGTCGGCGAGGGCGGCAACCTCATCCAGGCGGGTGAAGTCGGCGACGACCAGGTACAGGCGCAGCGGTTCCGCGCCGTCTTTCACCAGGCGGGTCATCGCCTTTTCGCCGCTGTCGTGGTCCGGGGCGTGCAGATACACGGTCGCGCCTTCATCGACAAACCGGTGGGCCGTTGCGTAACCGATGCTGTCGGTGGCGCCGGTGACGAGAACCGTTGGCGAGGTGGAAACAGGTTCGGACATAATAGCTTTCGCAACTGTAGGGAGGACTGCAGACATCGCGTGATACGACGCGACAGCAAGTGCAACCGAAATCGGATGACAATAGGAACGAATGGAAAAGGTCTGAACCGTCGAGGGCTAAACGGCCTGGCTCAGAAGCTGATTCGCCTGCGCGACGGCGGTTCGTCGTCCCAGCCCACACCGTAACGCTCCAGCACCGAAGGCACTGCGAGGGCGACAACAGTGGCGTGGGTCATGGGCTCCATTGCAGCAGGCCCCCCCTCATGCGGCGATGCTGCTTACGGTTTCTTGATGCGAGAGGGGCCTTGCTTGATGGTTTATTGACGCCGCGATGTGCATCGTCGCGGCCGGATCGTTGTGCCACAGTCTATTCGACACGCTAATACACCGTGCTTGTCGCTCAGCCAAAGAAGACGAAGGGTGGACAGCAGAGGCACGGGTGGCGCAGTGTCGGGCAGGGCAGCTCACCGCTGTACGTGGTCGACGATCGCCGACCGCCGGCGAGGCAGCGGCAGCCACTGCCACTGCCACTGCCACTGCCACTGCCACTGCCACTGCCACTGCCACTGCCACTAAAACAGCCACATGTTCAGGAAGCACACGAGACCGGACCCGCAAGACCCACAGGCATCCCTAATCGTCGCCTGCACGCATTGCGTGGCATCCGCCGTTTCACTTTCGTTTGACCCTTGGGCTTTGCGGTTGTCGCCGACCAGGCCAAGATTCAGAGCCGGGTCGCCCGGGTCGCCCGGGTCGCTGCCGACCCCAGTAGCAGACGGTGAGCAAGATCGATGCGGCGGCGACGGCCTGGGGGATCTGCGACAGCACGTTAGACATGGATGGTCCGTTCGAGACGGTTGTAAGCTTCCCACCAGATGGCCTCATGCTCGACCCGTGAGATCGCACCGGTGGCCAGCATGTGATCGGCCCCCGTCAGCATGTCGACCAGGGTTTGCCATTCTGCGTGTCCGCGTCGCTCCTGCGTGTCGGCAACTCCGAGCATAAGGGTGACCGACATAGCCCTGACTTGCACACGGACGGGCCCGGCCCGCAGGAAGAGCAGAACGCCGATACCCACGTAGACGGTCACGGCGAATGCCAACACCGTATCGGCTGAGGCCGCGACATTACCGAGCAGCATGACCGCGAGCAGTCCGAGCGCCGCGCCACTTACCGGCCACCCCCGCCACAGCCGCGCCAGCTCCCGATCGCCAGTACTAATTCCCGGCGGGTAGATGATCAACCGATAGCGCCGAACACCGTATCGGGTGACTGCGGCATCAAATGATCCCCACGGATGGGCGCCATCAACTAGCCGCGACCACCACCGCAGTTCTGCCGGTGCGCCCTGGGTCAGCCGGGCAACGCCCGGTTCAAGGTGCCGGTGTTGGGTGCTTCGCATGGACTGGGTGTACCCCGGGCTCGCGACGCCGGCCGGAATCCAAACGGCATCCATACGCTCGAGGTGCCAACATTTACACAACCTTATCGGGTCAGGGCGAGCCCGCTTATCGGGTCAGGGCGAGCCCGAGTCGGCAGGCCGGCGTCGATCCCATCCGGGTGCGGCCAGCATCACCCGCTCCGGTCAGCGAGCACAACTTGCGCTCATGTGGGCCGGTCAGTTAGATATCCGCCGTGGTAGTGAACGCGCCGACGTTGGTTCGGCGGGCGGCCGCGCCGATATGATGCCACGCCTCGGTGTGGTGTGGCCACAGTGGCAGCGGGAAGAGCTGCGCACCAATTTGTGGTTGGTTCCGACCATCGTGATACTCGGTGCGCTAGGGCTTTTCGGGCTTACCCTGCGCCTGGACCGAGCCGCTTACCACGGTCGGCTCCGACCTCCGACGTGGGTGATCAGCGGTACCGCCGACGCGGCGCGTCAGATCCTGACCTCGATCGCGGCATCGGTGATCACCGTCGTCGGCATCGTCTTTTCCATCACGATCGTGACATTGACGCTGGCTTCGACGCAGTTTGGTCCGCGGATGCTTCGCAACTTCATCCGCGACCGGGGCACCCAGCTCACGCTGGGAACGTTCGTGGCAACGTTTGTGTATTGCGTTGTGGTGCTGGTGTCGATCGGCCCCGGCGATCGGGGCGATTTCGTCCCCCACATCTCGATCACGACCGCTTTCGGTCTGGTGCTGATCGATCTCGCGGTGCTGATCTATTTCATTCACCACATCGCCACCCAGATCCAGCTGCCGCAGGTGATTGCCAGCATCGCCAAAGACCTGGCCCGAGCCGTCGCGCTGCAGAGCGCCGACCAGCCGCGGTTCGCGACGCGAAAGCCTGCGCACGGTCCCTCGCTCGACGAACTGCTCGTCAGGATCGAAACCTCCGGCAGCGTCATTCGCACCCCCAAAAGCGGCTACCTGCAATTCATCCGGCACCGGACGCTGATCCGCATCGCCACCGAGGCGGACGCGGTGATCCGGCTGCCATATCGCCCCGGGCACTTCCTCGTCGAAGGCCGTGAACTGGCCGGCGTGTGGCCCCCCGCCGCCGCCGAGCAGGTGGCCGATTACCTGGCCCGTGCTCAGGCAACCGGACCGCACCGCACCCTGACACAGGACGTCGCGTTCGGCGTCGATCAGCTCGTCGAGATCGCCATCCGAGCGCTATCCCCGGCCGTCAACGACACCTTCACCGCGCTAACGTGCATCGACTGGCTCAGCGACTGCCTGTGCAAGATCGCGCCGGTATGGACGCCCACCCAAGTTCATCGCGACAATCGCGGAGTCATCCGCGTCATCTCCGATCAAGTCAGCTACGAGCGGCTGGTGCAGCGAGCCTTTGAAAAGATCCGCCAAGCCGGCCGGGGGATGCCGGCGGTGATGATCCGCCAGCTCGATGCGTTAACGACAATCATGGAGCAAACGACCGACCCGCAACGCGCACAAGTCCTGATGGATCAAGCGGCGATGATCCAGCGCGCGAACGTCGAATCGGTTCCCGATGAATCCGATCGCGCCGACGTCGATCGGCGCTACGCCGCATTGCGAGCCCTGCATGAACGCCTCGAATAAGACCGTTTCGCCCAATTGCTCGCTTCAGGCAGGGTTGATCGGTCCACCGTGCACGCTACGGGCGGAGCTTCTCACAGTCCTTGTCGCGGTTGGTGATTGGGGGCACGGCCAACTGTTTGTACCCGTTAGGCGCGGAGATGCTGGAGCAGGGGCGTAAAGGAAACGTAAAGGTGCACTGCGACGCCGTTAGGAAAGTGTCAACCAGCGGCCCTAGCCGACCGGTGCCGTTTAGGTTTCAATCTGACCTTGCCTCCGAGTACTACGCTGTGGCTGACTCGATGAGGGGCTTTCGTATGCACGTGATCGGCGCGGAATGGAGACAGGATGGGCGTGTTGGCATACATTGTGCTGACGGTGGCGGTGTTCGCCCTGCTCGGGCTGGCGCAGAAGTTGGTCGAGCGGCTGTGAACTACGAAAATATCATCGGCTTGGCGCTTTCCATCCTTCTTGCGCTGTATCTCGCGGGTGCCTTGCTGTTCCCGGAGAGGTTCTAGTGAGCACAACAACAGCGGGGATCGTCTTCCTCGTTTTTCTCGTCGTGGCACTGGTGCTGGTTCATGTGCCCTTCGGCGACTACATGTATCGGGTTTACACGTCGGAGAAGGACCTGCAAGTCGAGCGGGTGATCTATCGGCTGATCGGTGTCGATGCGCGCTCGGAGCAGACGTGGGGGGCCTACGCCCGAAGCGTCTTGGCGTTTTCGTCGATCAGCATCCTGTTCCTGTTCGCGTTCCAGCTCGTGCAGGGCAAGTTGCCGTTGCATCTGCATGATCCGGCCACAAAAATGACCCCTGGGCTGGCGTGGAACACCGCGGTCAGCTTCACCACCAATACCAACTGGCAGGCCTACTCCGGTGAGTCCACCGACGGTCATTTAGTGCAGATGGCCGGGCTGGCGGTGCAGAACTTCGTCTCGGCCGCCGTCGGCATGGCGGTGGCGATCGCGCTGGTGCGCGGGTTCGCCCGCAGGCGCACGGGCGATCTGGGCAACTTCTGGGTCGACCTGGTGCGCACGGTGCTGCGCATCCTGCTGCCAATCTGCGTAGTTGCAGCCGTCGTCCTGATCATCGGCGGCGCGATCCAGAACTTCCACCTCCACGACCAGGTCGTGACCACGCTCGGCGGTGCCCAGCAGGCCATCAACGGCGGCCCGGTGGCCAGCCAGGAAGCAATCAAGGAGCTCGGCACCAATGGCGGCGGCTTCTTCAACGCGAACTCCTCGCACCCGTTTGAGAACCCGACGGCGTGGACGAACTGGCTGGAGATCTTCCTGCTGCTGGTGATCGGCTTCTCGCTGCCACGCACGTTCGGGCGCATGGTCGCTAGCAAGAAGCAGGGCTACGCGATCGCCGCAATCATGACGACGCTCGCCGCGATCAGCTGGACAATCACGATTTGGATGCAGCAGCAGCACCACGGCACGGTGCCAACCGCCGTCGGGGCGTCCATGGAAGGTGTGGAGCAACGCTTCGGTGTTCCCAACTCCGCGGTGTTCGCCGTTTCGACCACGCTGACCTCGTGTGGTGCCGTCGACTCGTTCCACGACTCGTACACCAGCCTCGGCGGCATGACGCTGCTGTTCAACATGCAGCTCGGCGAGGTGGCGCCCGGCGGCACCGGATCGGGCCTGTACGGCCTGCTGATCCTGGCGGTGATCACCGTCTTCGTCGCCGGACTGATGGTCGGGCGCACTCCGGAATACCTCGGCAAGAAGATCAACCCCCGCGAAATCAAGCTGGCGGCAAGCTATTTCCTGGTCATGCCGGTGATCGTGCTGGTCGGCACCGCGATCGCGATGGCGCTGCCGGGCGAACGCGCCGGCATGCTCAACACCGGCCCGCACGGGCTGTCGGAGGTCTTGTACGCGTTCACCTCCGCGGCCAACAACAACGGGTCGGCCTTCGCCGGAATCAGCGTCAACACCAACTGGTACAACACCGCCCTCGGGCTGGCTATGGTATTGGGCAGATTCCTGCCCATGGTGTTCGTGCTCGCCTTGGCCGGCTCGCTGGCCAAGCAGGGCACCACGCCGGAATCGGTGGGCACACTGCCCACCCATCGGCCACAGTTCGTCGGCATGGTCGCCGGCGTCACGGTGATTCTCGTCGCCCTCACTTTCCTGCCCATGCTCGCGCTCGGACCTCTCGCCGAAGGAATCCACTGATGACCGCGACCACCATCGATTCGGCTGCGCAGACGCAGCCCACGACGCCGGCAAGCACGAAACGGATACAGGGCGGCTTGCTCGATCCGAAGATGCTGTGGAAGTCGACGCCGCATGCACTGCGCAAACTCGACCCGCGCACCCTGTGGCGCAACCCGGTAATGTTCATCGTCGAAATCGGCGCCCTCTGGGCCACCGTGTTGGCGATCATCAACCCGACCTGGTTCGCGTGGTTGATCGTGGTCTGGCTATGGCTGACCGTGCTGTTCGCCAATCTCGCGGAGGCGGTGGCCGAAGGCCGCGGCAAGGCCCAGGCCGAAGCGCTGCGCAAGGCGAAAACCTCCACCATGGCCCGGCGCCTCAAGAACTGGACATCCGCCGAATCTTCCGGCGGCGCTTCTGGTGTTAGGCAAGCTGTCGAGGAAGAAGTTGCCGCGCCGCTGCTGCAGCGGGGCGATATTGTGGTGGTCGAGGCCGGGCAGGTGATACCGGGTGACGGCGACGTGGTGGAAGGCATTGCGTCGGTGGACGAATCGGCGATCACCGGTGAGTCGGCGCCGGTGATCCGCGAGTCCGGCGGCGACCGCTCGGCGGTCACCGGCGGCACCACCGTGCTGAGTGACCGGATCGTCGTGCAAATCACCCAAAAGCCCGGCGAAAGCTTCATCGACCGGATGATTGCGCTCGTCGAGGGCGCAAATCGGCAGAAAACCCCCAACGAGATCGCGCTGAACATCCTGCTGGCCGCGTTGACGATCATCTTCGTTTTCGCCGTCGCGACCCTGCAGCCGCTGGCGATCTACTCCAAGATGAACAACCCCGGCGTCCCCGACAGCCAGGCGCTCAACACAAACGGCGTCACCGGGATCGTGATGGTGTCGCTGCTGGTGTGCCTGATCCCCACGACAATCGGCGCGCTGCTGTCGGCCATTGGCATCGCCGGCATGGACCGGCTGGTGCAGCGCAACGTACTCGCCATGTCCGGGCGCGCGGTGGAAGCCGCCGGCGACGTCAACACGTTGCTGCTCGACAAGACGGGCACCATCACCCTGGGCAACCGGCAGACCGCCGCCTTCATCCCGCTTGACGGGGTCACACATGAGCAGCTTGCCGATGCGGCGCAGTTGTCCAGCCTCGCCGACGAAACCCCGGAAGGACGCTCGGTCGTCGTGTTCGCCAAACAACACTTCGGGCTGCGCGCGCGCACGCCGGGCGAGCTCGCGCACGCCCAATGGGTGGCCTTTTCCGCCGCGACCCGGATGTCGGGTGTCAACGTCGACGGGCACCTGCTGCGCAAGGGCGCGGCCAGCTCGGTCGCGGAATGGGTACGCGGCCAAGGCGGGGAGGTTCCCTCCCAGCTCGGCGTGATCGTCGACGGCATCTCCGCCAGCGGCGGCACCCCGCTGGTCGTCGGGGAGACCCGCGACGGCGAGGCCGACCAACAAGCGAGGGTGCTGGGTGTCATCCACCTCAAGGACGTCGTCAAGCAGGGCATGCGTGATCGCTTCGACGAGATGCGGCGGATGGGCATCCGGACGGTGATGATTACCGGCGATAACCCGTTGACCGCCAAGGCGATTGCCGATGAGGCCGGTGTCGACGACTTCCTCGCCGAGGCCACGCCCGAGGACAAGCTCGCGCTGATCAAGCGCGAGCAAGAAGGCGGCAAGCTGGTCGCGATGACCGGCGACGGTACCAATGACGCGCCGGCCTTGGCTCAGGCCGACGTGGGCGTGGCGATGAACACCGGCACCTCGGCCGCCAAAGAGGCCGGCAACATGGTCGACCTCGACTCCGACCCCACCAAGCTCATCGAGATCGTCGAGATCGGCAAGCAGTTGCTGATCACCCGCGGAGCGCTGACCACCTTCTCGATCGCCAACGACATCGCGAAGTACTTCGCGATCATCCCGGCAATGTTCGTCGCACTGTTCCCCGGACTGGACCTGATCAACATCATGCGGCTGCACAGCCCGCAGTCGGCGATCCTGTCGGCGGTGATCTTCAACGCGATCATCATCGTCATGCTTATCCCGCTGTCGCTGCGCGGCGTGCGCTACACGCCGAGCAGCGCTTCAAAACTATTGAGCCGCAACCTCTACGTCTACGGACTCGGCGGCATCATCGCCCCGTTCGTCGGGATCAAGGCCATCGACCTGATCGTCCAATTCGTCCCCGGGATGTCCTGACATGAAGTTCTCCAATTTCGTCCGCATGCACTGGGCGGCCTTTCGCGCGCTGCTGGTGCTGACCGTGATCACCGGTCTCGCCTACCCGCTGTTCATCTGGCTGGTCGCGCAGATTCCGGGACTGCACGACAAGGCCGAAGGGTCGATCCTGACCGTCAAAGGCAAGCCGGTCGGCAGCCGGCTCATCGGTCAGCTGTTCACCGACAAGGACGGCAACCCGCTGAAGCAGTACTTCCAGAGCCGCCCCTCGGCGGCCGGCGCCGGCTACGACCCGCTGAACTCGAGCGCGAGCAACCTCGGGCCGGAAAGCATCGTCGACGTACCCGCCGATCCGTCGCTTCTGGCGGCCGGCAAGTCCGCGTCGGATGCGGGCTTCAAGCCGAGCCTGCTGACCCAGGTGTGCACGCGCAGTGTCGCCGTGGGCCAACTGGAGGGTGTGGATGGGTCACGGCCGTTCTGCACCGGGGGCGGTGTGGGCGCGGTGCTGTCGGTGATCGGCCCGCGAGACTCCCGCGGAAACGTCGCCCACCCCACTCGGGTGGTCAGCGTCAACGAGCCATGCCAGTCGACGCCGACGCCGTTTCTGACCACCTACCAAGGTGTGCGGGTGGAGTGCGCCAAGTACGGCGAGGACTACTCGATCGGCCAGATCGTGCCGATCCGCGGCGCCGCACCCGCCAACCCGGCGGTGCCCGCCGACGCGGTCACCGCCAGCGCCAGCGGCCTCGACCCGCACATCTCCGTGGCCTATGCCGACCTTCAAGTCGCGCGGGTCGCCAAAGCGCGCGGCGTCAGCGCCGATCAGGTGCGCGCCCTGGTCCGCGCCAACCAGGACGGGCGGGACCTCGGGTTCATGGGCGAGGCGCGGGTCAACGTGCTGCAGCTCAACGTCGCGTTGGACCGCAGCTATCCGGCAAACCCCTAGCTCATCAGGTGGCAGCTGCGGAAATATCCGTCATTCCCCGGCAATGACCCGGCAATGACAAGGGTGTTGGTCATCGATGACGAGTCGCTGCTGCTGCGGACGCTGCGGATCAATCTGGCCGCGCGAGGCTATCAGGTCGTCACGGCCAGCACCGGAGCTGCTGGGCTACGCGCCGCCGCCGCGCAGCACCCAGCCGTGGTGGTCCTCGATATCGGCCTACCCGATGTGTCCGGGATCGAAGTGCTCAAGACCCTGCGTGGCTGGATGACCGTACCGGTGCTGGTGATGTCGGGCCGTACAACGGCCCGTGACAAGGTGGAAGCACTCGACGCCGGTGCAGACGACTACCTAACCAAACCCTTCGATATGGAAGAATTCCTCGCCCGGCTGCGCGCAACGGTCCGGCGTGCCGCCGCACCGGCCGAAATCGCCGAACCGGTCGTCGAGACCGCCGCCTTCACCGTTGACCTTTGGGAAAAGAAGGTGATCAAAAACGGATGCGAGGTACACCTCACGCCCACGGAGTGGGGCATCCTCGAGGTGCTGGTACGCAACCGCGGAAGGCTAGTGGACCGCGAGTCACTGCTCAACGAGGTCCGCGGCCCTTTTCACCGGGCCGCCACCAACTACCTGCGCGTCTACCTGGCCCAACTGCGGCGCAAGCTTGAAGACGATCCTTCCCACCCCAGCCACCTACTCACCGAAGCCGGCATGGGTTACCGCTTCCAACAGTAAGGCGTCGACCAACAGCTACCTGGTCACGAATTCGCGCGCCACGGGAGGGATGATGGTTGACGTGAGTACCATCGACCATCGTCCCAAACGCGGGGAGCTACGCATCTACCTCGGCGCCGCTCCCGGAGTCGGCAAAACGTACTCGATGCTGGGAGAGGCACACCGGCGATTAGAGCGCGGCACCGACGTGGTGGCTGCCGTGGTCGAGACGCACGGACGCCGGAAAACCGCTGAGCTGATTGAAGGAATCGAGGTCGTCCCGCCCTGCTATATCGAGTATCGCGGCACCCGCTTCCCGGAGCTCGACGTGCCGGCCGTGCTGGCACGCCACCCGCAGGTGGTCCTGGTCGACGAACTCGCGCACACCAACACCCCGGGCAGCAAACACCAAAAACGTTGGCAGGACGTCGAGGAACTCCTGGACGCCGGCATCACGGTGATCTCCACGGTCAACATCCAGCACCTGGAAAGCCTGAACGACGTCGTCGCCCAGATCACCGGAATCGAACAGAAGGAGACGATCCCGGATTCGATTGTGCGGGAAGCTGCGCAGATCGAGCTCATCGATATCACGCCGGAGGCACTGCGCCGCAGGCTATCCCATGGCAACGTCTACGCTCCGGAACGAATCGACGCGGCGCTTTCCAACTACTTTCGCCGTGGAAACCTCACCGCGCTAAGGGAATTGGCGCTGCTGTGGCTGGCCGACCAGGTCGATACCGCACTGGCCAAGTACCGGGCGGAGAACAAAATCACCGACATGTGGGAGGCACGCGAGCGGGTCGTGGTGGCGGTCACCGGCGGTCCGGAGTCGGAGACGCTGGTACGGCGGGCATCCCGGATCGCGTCGAAGTCCAGTGCCGAGCTCATGGTGGTGCACGTCATCCGCGGCGACGGACTGGCCGGGCTGTCGGAGTCCCGGATGAGCAAGATCCGCGAGCTGGCCAATAGCCTGGACGCCTCCGTGCATACCGTGGTTGGTGACGACGTGCCCACGGCCCTACTCGATTTCGCCCGTGAGATGAACGCCACCCAACTGGTGATCGGCACATCGCGCCGGTCCCGGTGGGCGCGCATATTCGACGAGGGTATCGGTCCGACGGTCGTCGAGCGGTCCGGCAAGATCGACGTGCACCTGGTCACCCACGAGGAAGCCAAACGCGGCATTCGGACGGCGACGCTCTCGCGCCGTGAGCGACGCATCGCGAGCTGGCTGGCGGCCGTCATCGTCCCGTCGGCCATCTGCGCCGTCACGCTTACCACCCTGGACCCGTATCTGGACACCAGTGGCGCAAGCGCGCTGTTCTTTGTGGGGGTGCTCGTGGTGGCACTGCTCGGAGGCGTTGCCCCGGCAGTGCTTTCGGCGGTGTTGTCCAGCCTGTTGCTGAACTACTACCTAACGGATCCCCGGCACACTTTCACGATCGCGGAACCCTCCGCCGCCGTCACCGAGGTGGTCCTGCTAGTCGTCGCAGTCGCGGTCGCGGTGCTCGTGGACGGTGCGACCAAACGCACCCGGGAAGCCCGGCAAGCCTCCCAGGAGGCGGAATTGCTGACGCTGTTCGCGGGCTCGGTGCTGCGCGGCGCGGATCTCGAGACGCTGTTGGAACGCGTGCGAGAGACCTACTCGCAGCGCGCGGTCAGCATGCTGCGAGAGCCCCCCGAGCAAGACCGTTTCGGCGGAAAGCACAAGGGCTACCTCGTCGCCTGCGTGGGCAAAGACCCTTGTACCACCGTTGATTCCGCCGATACCGCGATCGAGGTCGGTGACGACGAGTTCTGGATGCTGATGGCCGGCAAACAGCTCTCCGCACGTGACCGCCGGGTGCTCACCGCGGTAGCCAAGCAAGCCGCCGGGCTGATCAGGCAGCGCGAGTTGGCCGAAGAAGCCGGCCGCACGGAGGCGATCATGCACGCCGACGAACTGCGGCGCTCGCTGCTCTCGGCGGTGAGCCACGACCTGCGGACCCCGCTGGCGGCGGCCAAGGTCGCGGTTTCCAGCTTGCGGGCGGAAGACGTCGCCTTCTCACCCGAGGACACAGCTGAATTGCTGGCCACCATCGAGGAGTCCATCGACCAGCTCACCGCGTTGGTCGGAAACCTGCTCGATTCATCGCGTCTGGCCGCCGGAGCAATTAGCCCCGATCTACAGCGGGTCTATCTGGAGGAAACGATGCAGCGAGCGTTGGTCAGCATCGGCAAGGGTGCCACCGGGTTCAACCGATCCGCCATCGATCGCGTCAAGGTCGACGTCGGGGACGCGGTAGTCATGGCCGACGCCGGGCTACTCGAACGGGTCTTTGCCAACCTGATCGACAACGCGCTGCGATACGCGCCCAACTGCGTGGTCCGGGTCAACGCGGGTCGGGTGGGCGATCGCGTACTGATCAACGTCATCGACGAGGGCCCCGGAATCCCGCACGGGACAGAGGATCAGCTCTTCGAACCCTTCCAGCGGCTCGGTGATAACGACAACACCACCGGTGTGGGTCTGGGCATGTCGGTGGCGCGCGGCTTCGTCGAGGCGATGGGCGGCACCATTGCGGCCGGCGACACGCCGGGCGGCGGACTCACCATCGTGGTGGATCTGGCCGCGCCGCAACGAGACGGTGAACAATGACACGCGTGCTGGTCATCGACGACGAGCCACAAATACTGCGCGCGCTGCGAATCAACCTGTCCGTGCGGGGCTACGAGATCATCACCGCGTCGACCGGTGCCGGCGCTCTGCGCGCCGCCGCCGAGCACCGGCCCGATGTGGTGATCCTGGACCTCGGTCTGCCCGACATCTCGGGCATCGAAGTGCTGGAAGGCCTGCGCGGCTGGCTCACGGCGCCGGTGATCGTGTTGTCGGCGCGCACCGATTCGTCGGACAAGGTCGAGGCCCTCGACGCCGGCGCCGACGACTACGTCACGAAACCGTTTGGGATGGACGAGTTCCTGGCCCGGCTGCGTGCCGCGGTCCGCCGCAACGCCGCGGCGGCCGAGCTAGAGCAGCCGATTGTCGAAACCGACTCGTTCACCGTCGATCTGGCCGCCAAGAAGGTCACCAAGGACGGTGCCGACGTGCATCTCACCCCAACCGAATGGGGCATGCTCGAGGTGCTGGTCCGCAACCGCGGCAAGTTGGTAGGCCGCGAGGAACTCCTCAAAGAGGTGTGGGGACCGGCGTACGCCGCCGAGACCCATTACCTGCGTGTGTATTTGGCGCAGCTGCGCCGGAAACTCGAGGACGACCCGTCGCATCCCAAACACCTATTGACCGAATCGGGCATGGGGTACCGCTTCGAGGCGTGATCGGGTCGGCGGCTCGGTGTAGGGCTCGGGGGCCCGGCGCAGGAGGGGCGCAACGTTTTGCCCGCCTCACTCGGAAATAGGGCGAATGCGCTGGTGAGCGTCCTGGGCACGGGCGCCAATTTTCCCTCTCCCCACACCGGGGCGCAGCCCCATGACCGCTCTGAGCGACAACCGGGCTGGCGCACGTCGGCGAGTAACACTGAATTGTCGCTCTGAGGCGGGCAAACGAGTATGTCGGCGGACTGGATACGCATGTGGCGGATGTGACTCAACCGGCCAGCGACAGTGCGATGCCGTCCAGGATGTCGTGTTCGCTGACGGTCAATTCGTCGATGCCGGCCCGGGTGCGTAGCTCGCGCGCCAGCTCCTGCACCACGATCGCGCCGCCGCCGATCACGTCGGCCCGGCCCTCATGCATCGGCGGGAGCGCCGCCCGCTGGGCACGCGTCATGCTGATCAGCCGGTCGCAGACCGCCATCAAATCATTGCCGGAGACCCGCGAAAGATGAATGGCCGCAGCGTCATACGTCGTCATGTTGTGGGCCAGCGCGGACAGTGTGGTCATGGTCCCGGCCAGCCCGACCCAGGTCCGGGCCCCTTCGACGGGCACCGCGCGCAGTGCGGACTCGAGTCGTTCGCGAACCACCTCGCGGGCTGCCGCCACTTCCCCCGGAGCCGGCGGGTCGGAGTGCAAACAGCGTTCGGTCAGCCGGACGCAGCCGATGTCGGCTGAGTAGCTCGCCAGCACCCTGTCCCGGCCGAACACGATCTCGGTGGAGCCGCCACCCAAGTCGACCACAACGAAAGGCGCCCCTGCACTGTCTAATTCGCCGACGGCGCCGCGGAAGGACAGTTCGGCCTCCTCGGACCCGGAGATCACCTCGGCTACCGAGGCAGGGATCACGGCGCCGAGCACCTCGGCCGTCATCGCGAAGAAGACATCACGGTTGGCGACATCGCGAGCGGCCGACGTGGCGACCATCCGCACCCGCTCGACGCGCTGCGCCCGCAGCAGTGCGGCGTAGTCGACCAGCGCGGCCCGGGTGCGGGCAATCGCGTCCGGCGCGAACTCACCCGTCGCGTCGACTCCCTGACCCAACCGCACGATCCGCGTCTCGCGATGCACATCGCGCAGCTGCCCGCTTGCTAACCCGCCTGACACGTCGGCGATCAGCAAACGAATCGAGTTGGTACCACAGTCAATCGCGGCGACCCGGCTCACAGCCATACCTGAGCCTCCAGAAGCGCGGCCGTCGCCGGCTCGGCCGCCAGCAGCGCCAGCGCCTCGTCGCCGAGCGGATTGCACCCCGGACCCTTGGCCAGCGAATGCGCGATCAGCACATGCAGGCACTTGACCCGGTCGGGCATGCCACCGGCGGAGAACGTGGTTCCCAGCGACTCGATCGCATCGCGTTCGGCGAGATACGACTCGTGCGCCCGCCGATACGCGGCGGCAAGTTCGCCGTCAACCCGCAGCCGCTCGGTCATCTCGCGCATCAGTCCCGTCGACTCCAGCCTGCTCGCCCCGGCGGTGAGCGCCGGATGCGTCAGGTAGTACAGCGTCGGAAACGGGGTTCCGTCAGGGAGTTTCGGCGCGGTCTTCACCACGCCGGGGTCACCGCCCGGGCAACGGTAGGCGATCTCGAGCACCCCGCGCGGCTCACGACCCAGCTGGCGCGCGACGGCTTCCAGGTCGGCACGATCAACCACCGGTCGGCCGGGGCGGCCCGGCCGGCACAGCCGTCGGCGTGGCCGGCGGCGTCGGACCGGGTGCTCCGGGTGGCGCGACGGCGGCTGGTGGCAGGTGCGGCGAGTCGGCGATGGTGTGCCACAGCGAGGTGTACCAGGGGTCGCTCTTGGGCGGTTTCGCCACGTCGGCACCCTGCTGCGGGTACGCCGCCGCCGTCGACGGAAGCTGCACTTGATACGGGGTATCTCCGGGCATCACAAAACCAAGGCGCTCGCGGGCCTGAGCGGCGATGTAGGCCGGGTCGTTGAGCTTACCCTTCCGCTGTTCGAGGTCGGCGATCTGGGTGCGCAGCGCCGCCTCGGTGGCAGCCAACTGCTCCATCTCGGTGCGCTGCGCGAAGTAGGTACGTACCGGGCCGGCGATGGTCAGCGTCAGCACGCACATCACCGCGGCCAGCACCGCCACCCGCCGTGCGGTGAAGCCCAGCCGCTGCTCCAAGCGCTGCTCGACGGATTCGGTGACCGACCGCTTGATGGGTTCGACGACTTCCTCCAGCTGCGTGCGCTGAGAGGTCGCGGTGTTGCGGCCCACGTTGGGCGCGGCTTTGGCGGGCTTAGAGCTGTTGGTGGCGCGACGCCCGCGAGCCGAGTCGCCGGCCTTCCCGGGGCGCGACGCCGGCGAGCGGGATCGTTTCGCGTCGGGCATTAAACGCGTTTCCCGTTGATTGTCAACCTATTTGGCTTCTGGGGCGTAGCGCGGAAATGCCAGATCGCCGGCGTATCGCGCCGCGTCGCCGAGCGCCTCCTCGATCCGCAGCAGCTGATTGTATTTGGCGACGCGCTCGCTGCGGGCGGGCGCGCCCGTCTTGATCTGGCCGCTGCCCACCGCCACCGCCAGGTCGGCGATCGTGGTGTCTTCCGTCTCGCCGCTGCGGTGGCTGATCACTGTGCGGTACCCGCTGTGGTGAGACAGCGCGACGGCATCGAGCGTCTCGGTCAGCGTGCCGATCTGGTTGACCTTGACCAGCACCGCGTTTGCCACGCCCTTTTCGATGCCCTCCTCGATCCGCTCGGGATTGGTGACGAAGATGTCGTCACCGACGATTTGCACCCGATCGCCGATCGACGCCGTCAGGGCCGCCCAACCGTCCCAATCGTTTTCGTACAGCGGATCTTCGAGCGACACCAGCGGGTAGGCGCCGACGAGGCCGGCATAGAACTCTGTCATCTGTTCGGCCGTCCGGGACTGGCCCTCGAAGGTGTAGCCGCCGGCGCCGCTGTGGAACTCGTTGGCGGCCGAGTCGATGGCCAACGCCACGTCGGCGCCGGGCTTGAAGCCCGCCGACTCGATGGCCGAGCTGATCAGATCCAGCGCCGCCTTCGTGCCGGCCACGTCCGGAGCGAATCCGCCCTCGTCGCCCAGGCCAGTGCTCAGCCCCTGCTTCTTCAGCACGGACTTGAGCGCGTGGTACACCTCGGCACCCCAGCGCAGCGCCTCACCGAAGCTGGGGGCGCCGATCGGCACCACCATGAACTCCTGAATGTCGACGGCGGTGTCGGCATGGGCACCGCCGTTAAGGATGTTCATCATCGGCACCGGCAGGATGTGCGCGTTCGGCCCACCGATGTAGCGGAATAGCGGCAGGTCCGCCGAATCCGCGGCCGCCCTGGCGACGGCCAGCGAGACGCCCAGGATGGCGTTGGCACCCAGCCGGGACTTGTCGGGGGTGCCGTCGAGGTCGACCAGCGCCTGGTCGACCAACCGCTGATCGTCGGCGTTGAGCCCGATCACCGCCGGGCCGATCTCGTCGAGCACCGCCTGCACCGCGTTTTTCACGCCCTTGCCGCCGTAACGATCGCCGCCATCACGTATCTCGACGGCCTCGTGCTCCCCGGTGGACGCGCCGGACGGCACGGCGGCGCGGGCAAACGTTCCGTCGATTAGAGCCACCTCGACCTCGACCGTCGGGTTGCCGCGGGAATCGAGGATCTCGCGGGCCCCGACCTGCTCGATAATCGGCACTGGGTTCTCCTTGCCTAGACTTGTTCCGTAGCTGCTGCCCTGAATATCCCTGATGTCTGGGCCTGTCCCGGGCCGCCCTTTAGCGTAAGGCCCGGGTCAACGATTCATCCTGCTACAGCGGGTGACCCGCCGCGTAGGCGGTCGCCCAGTCCCGGACCGCCCGCGCATACACGCCGGAGTTGTTGTAGGCCCGCAGCGCGGTTATCCACCCGCGCGGCGTCGCCAGATCCTTTCCGCGCCAACACAAATAACCCGCCGCCGAAAGCGCCGAGTCGTCGATGTTGTCCGGGCTGATGATGCCGTCGTTGTTGGCGTCGACGCCGTACAGCCGCCAGGTCTCCGGAATGAACTGCATCGGTCCCATGGCCCGCGCCACCCCGCCGTCGGCAACCATGCCGTCCCTCATCCCGTCCGAGTCGCCGACGATGCGCATGGTGTCGCCGGAGCCGTCGAGCCGGACACCGCGAATGGGCGGACTGACATCTCCGTTCGGTGCCAGTGTGGCACCCCGGTAGGTGCCGTGGTGACTCTCCACCTGTCCGATGCCCGCCAGCGTCGTCCAGGCGATATGGCACTTGGGGTTTTCCACCTCGGCGACCCGGGCGGCGTAGGCGTAAGCCTCCAGGGCGATGACCGGAATTTCCAATTGCGGGGAGCGCTTTTCCGCCCACGCACGCAACTGATCGGCCGGCCTTCCGCTGACGTGGGTGTCCACCGGCGGCACCGGATCCCCAGCCGGAGGCGGCACGCCTTCGGGGATAAAAAGGCTGAGCTGCCAGGTGCAGCTGGACGCCAACAGCATCGCGGTCGCGCCGATAACGGCGACCGCTCGCAACCAACGTCTCGGCGACACAGTGCTAGCCTGCAACTCCCCTCCTCCCTGGTCGGCCACGTTCATGTTCGCATGGGTTTGCCGACTGGCCCGTCCCTTCGGGGCCCGGCACGCGGGCACGCCGCCGATTTCAGCCCACGATCCCTTAGCCAGTGGTGGCAACGGTTAGCAAAATCGGTACTCGGCAGCCGGCTTTTCCTGGCGCTAAACGCAAAGCGGGCAAACGCTGTGACGATCGCTGACGATCGCTGACGATCGCTGGCCTTATCGACGGCCTTTGCGCTTCTTGGAAGCTTTGGGCTCGTCGGCGCCGCCGTCTTCATCGACATCCTGGCCGTCGTCCTCTTTCCGTTCGTCCGACTTCATTTCGTCCGACTCCCGATCGTAGGACTCCTGTTCGGCCGGCTCGTGCGCCGCGGGCTCCGCATCGGCCGCGGATTGACCGGATGGCCAGTAGGCGCGCCACTCCTGCGCACTGACCTCGCCGAGCGGCGCCATGTCGAACTCCGCTGCGACGTCGTCCCCGCGGCGCGCGGCGGCAATCGCTCTCTCGACATTGCGGACGGTGTCCACGAACTCTAAAACCGATGTGCGTAAAGAGTTTTCGACGTCGACATCGGTTGCGACGGATATCGCGGTGATCTCGGTGGGAATCAGGTCGGCAGGCACCCCGGCTTTGTCAGACCGTTGAATCACCTTCTGCGCCAACGCCAATGCCGGCTGACCGGTATGAACGTCGTCCATCGCCGAGTCCCGCGACTTCTCCGCTGCCTTGCGTTCTTCCCACTGTGCCAACTGGTCTTCCAGTGAGATCGATTCGCCCGCAAGCACTCCCGGCACCCGATTGCCCAGCTTCCGCATCAGGGTAACGGCGACGTCGTCGATGGTGAAGGGAAGCTGCGCCGCGTCCTCGGCAATGCGGGCGTGGAATAGCACCTGTAGCAATACGTCGCCGAGCTCCTCGCGCAGCTGGTCGGCATTTCCGCTGCGGACCGCGTCCAACAGCTCGTAGGTCTCCTCCAGCAGGTACCTGCGCAGCGAGTCGTGAGTTTGCTCACTTTCCCAGGGCCCGGCGGTACGCAGTTTGTCCATCATCGCGACGGCATCCACCAGTCGTTCGCCGCGCGGCGATTCGGGCGCCGAAATCAGCCGGGCGCCCGCCGCCAGTCGAGCGGTGACGGCGGGGTGATCGGGGTCCGACGAGAGCAACACCGGCGCGTCGTCTCCGGTGTGTACCAGGCGCGCCGCGGGCAGCGACCAGGGCACCGCGACGGGCATCTCCTCGGTGTATTCCACTTCACCGGAGAGGTACTCGATGGCTTCGACGGGCACCAGCGACGGGCGGCGGGGGTCGCACAGGACGACTATCATCGCGCTCGCCGCTCCTCACTCGACACCGCACTCGTTATACCAAGTTCTTGCTGCGGTTTCCCCTGCAGCGCCGTTACCAAGTTGGCCACCATCTGCACCAATTCGACATCGCGGATGCGCGCGGCACCCACGCCGCCGCCGGACCCCCCAGATCTAGGAATGGGAACTTGCACCGTCGAGGTGGTGGCCCGGTAGTGCGCGCCCGGATGGATCCGCTTCAGCCGCACCTGGGCGGAATCCGGCAACGGCATCGGCGACAGCCGCACGGTCGCCGCCGACGGGGCGCTCACCTCGGTGACGCCGGCGTCGCGGCACAGCAGCCGCAACCGCGCCACCGCGACCAGCCGCTGGGCCGGCTCCGGCAGCGGCCCGTAGCGGTCGGTGAGCTCTTCGATAACGGCGGACACCGCCGCGTCGTCACTAGCGGCGGCCAGCCTGCGATAGCCCTCCAGTCGGAGCCGGTCGCTGGCGATGTAGTCCGGCGGCAGGTGCGCATCCACCGGCAGGTCGATCCGCACGTCCCTGGGCTCCTCGGCGATGGTGACGGTTTTGCCATCGGCGGCCGCTCGATATGCCGCTCGATATGCCTCCACGGCTTCGCCCACCAGGCGCACGTACAGGTCGAAGCCGACTCCCGCGACATGCCCGGACTGCTCGACGCCCAGCACATTCCCGGCGCCACGGATCTCGAGGTCCTTCAGCGCCACCGCCATGCCCGCACCCAGTTCGTTGTTCTGCGCGATCGTCGCCAGCCGGTCGTAGGCCGTCTCGGTCAGCGGCACGTGGGGCGCATAGAGGAAGTAGGCGTAGCCGCGTTCCCGGCTCCGGCCGACCCGGCCGCGCAGCTGGTGCAGCTGGGACAGCCCGAACGTGTCGGCGCGCTCGACGATGAGCGTGTTGGCATTGGAGATGTCCAGGCCGGTCTCCACGATCGTGGTGCACACCAGGATGTCGTATTCGCGGTTCCAGAACCCGTTCACGGTGCGTTCCAGCCGTTCTTCGGGCATCTGCCCATGCGCGACGACGACGCGCGCCTCGGGCACCAGTTCACGCACCCGGGCGGCGGCGGCATCGATGGAGCTCACCCGGTTGTGTACGAAGAAGGCCTGCCCGTCGCGCAGCAGCTCGCGGCGCAACGCCGCGGCGATCTGCTTGTCGTCGTGTGGGCCGACGTAAGTCAGCACCGGGAGGCGGTCTTCGGGCGGCGTCAGGATCGTCGACATTTCGCGAATCCCGGCCAGGCTCATCTCCAGGGTGCGCGGGATCGGGGTGGCGCTCATGGTCAACACGTCGACGTGGGTGCGCAGCGACTTGATGTGCTCCTTGTGCTCGACGCCGAACCGCTGTTCTTCGTCGACCACCACCAGGCCCAAGTTCTTCCAGCGCACCCCGGTCTGCAGCAGCCGATGCGTGCCGATCACGATGTCCACCGACCCGTCGGCCAGGCCGTCGATCACGGCGCGCGATTCGGGGGCGTCGGTGAACCGGGACAGGCCCTTGACGACCACCGGGAATCCGGCCATCCGCTCGGTGAACGTCTGTTGGTGCTGATCGGCCAGCAGGGTGGTGGGCACCAGCACGGCGACCTGCTTGCCGTCCTGAACCGCTTTGAACGCGGCCCGCACCGCGATCTCCGTCTTGCCGTACCCGACGTCCCCGCAGATCACCCGGTCCATCGGCACCGGTTTTTCCATGTCGGCCTTGACCTCGGTGATCGCGGTCAGCTGGTCGACGGTCTCGGTGAAACCGAACGCGTCCTCCATCTCGGCCTGCCACGGGGTATCCGGTCCGAATGGGTGTCCGGCGCTGGCCTGCCGTTTGGCGTACAGCGATACCAACTCGCCGGCGATCTCGCGCACCGCGCGGCGCGCCTTGGTCTTGGTGTTGGCCCAGTCACTGCCGCCGAGCCGGCTCAACGCCGGCGCCTGCCCGCCGACGTACCGCGACAGCTGGTCCAGGGAATCCATTGGGACATAAAGTTTGTCGGCCTGCTGGCCCTTCTTGCTGGACGCGTACTCCAGCACCAGGTATTCGCGGCGCGCCCCTCCGACGGTGCGCTCGACCATCTCCACGAACCGCCCGATGCCGTGCTGGTCGTGCACCACCAGGTCGCCTGCGGTGAGCGCCAGCGGGTCGACGGTGTTGCGTCGCTTGGCCGCCAGCCGCTTGCCGTCGACCGCCGTCGCGCGGCTGCCGGTCAGATCGGTCTCGGTGATGATCACCAGGTTGGCCCCGGGTATCACGACACCGTCGTGCAGCGGGCCCTTGAGCACGCCGACGACGCCGCTGTTCAGATCGTCTTTGGACGCCACCCCGGATTCCAGCATGGCCGCCGGGGTGTCGGAGTCGGCCAGCCGCTCCACCACGCGGTGCGCGGTTCCGGTCCCGGGCGCGACCATCACCGCGTAGCCGCCGGTGCCGACGTGGGCGCGCAGCATCGCAAAGATTCCGTCGATGTCATGCTGATGCCCGCGGGCCGACGGCGCCGCCTTGATGTCCAGCTCGATCGCGGACTCGTCGGACAGCTGGCTCAACGTCCACCACGGATGACCGGATTCGGCCGCCGCGGCCTGCACGTCGTCCAGCTCGGCGAAGCCCGTTCCGCCCAGCTGCCCGACGTCGATGGGCGCTTGATTCTCCAGGGTTCCCAGTGCGGCGACCGACCACGATGCCTCGAGGAATTCGCGGCCGGTCTTGATCAGGTCGGCGGCGCGGCTGCGGATCTTTTCCGGGTCGCACAGCAGCACCGGCGTGCCGTCGGCCAGCTGATCGGTCAGCAAGGTGGGGGCCCCAGTTTCCCCTCCTTCTGCGGGCTGAAGCACCGGGAGCAGCGCTTCCATGCCGTCGACCGGGATGCCCTCGGCCAGCTTGGCCAGCATGTCGGTGACGCTGCCGGTGATGGCGGCTTCCCCCTCCGGCCGGCCTGCGGCATGCGCCTCGGCCAACCGCGCGGCCCGCGCGCGCACATCGTCGCTCAGCAGCAGTTCCCGGCAGGCGACCGCGACCAGCGTGTCGACCTCGATCTCCGGAATGGAGCGCTGATCGGCCACCGAGAACATCCGCATCTCGCTGATCTCGTCGCCCCAGAACTCGATCCGCACCGGGTGCTCGGCCGTCGGCGCGAAGACGTCGAGAATCCCGCCGCGCACGGCGAACTCGCCGCGCCGGCCGACCATGTCCACCCGGGTGTATGCCAACTCGACCAGGCGCGCGATCACACCCTCGAAGGCGATCTCCGCACCGACGCTCAAGGTGACCGGCTCCACCAGGCCCAGCTGCGGCGTCATCGGCTGCAGCAGCGAGCGCACCGAGGTCACCACGACCCGCAGCGGCGGGCCCACCCGTGCATCGTCCGGATGGGCCAGCCGGCGCAGCACCAGCAGACGGGTGCCGACGGTGTCAACCCCGGGGGAGAGCCGTTCGTGGGGCAGGGTCTCCCAGGACGGGAACAGGGCCACCGCGTCGCCGAATACGCCCCTCAGTTCGGCGGTCAGCTCGTCGGCCTCGCGCCCGGTGGCGGTCACCACCAGCAAGGGACCCTGCCGCGCCAGCGCAGCGGCGACGAACAACCGCGCGCGGGCGGGGCCGACCAGGCTCAATCCGGCGGGCCGACCGGCCGTGTGCTCGATGAGCTGCTGGAAGGTCGGCGCGCTGAGCGCCAATTCGACGAGCCCCGCGATCGGGGTATCTGGGCAAGCAGGCCCCGGTGCGGTCATGATGCGCCCATTCTAAGTGCGATTGCCCGGCTCCTCACTCGCGCCGATGCGGCGCTCGCCGTCGCCGGGCGGGTGCGATTGCCCGGCTCCTCACTCGCGCCGATGCGGCGCTCGCCGTCGCCGGGCCGGTGCGATCTGGGGACCCAGTTGGGGCACCGTTGGGACGCCGAACTTCGTCAATATTGCGCCCGGCACCGTCAAGGGATCGTAAGGAAAGCCAAACCCGGCCCTGGCCGGACGCACTTTGGAGTCATGACATTGCTCGATATCCTGCCTTCCCTCGGGAAGGTGGCCCCCGTCCGGTTCGATCCCGCGATCTGGCCGGCCACCACAACTTCCGACGAGGAGGGCCGGCTCTGCATCGGCGGCGTGCCCCTGTCCGACATCGCCGACGAGTTTCGCACGCCCGCGTACGTGATCGACGAGACCGACTTCCGCCGCCGCGCCCGGCGCTACCGCAAGGCGCTGCGCGGTGTTGAGGTCGTCTACGCCGGCAAGTCGCTGCTGACCACCTCGGTGGCGCGCTGGGCCCGCGAAGAGGGACTCGGCGTCGACGTCTGCTCGGCCGGGGAACTGGCCGTCGCGCTGGCCGGCGGGGTGGAACCGTCCCGCATCGTCATGCACGGCAACGCGAAATCACCGGATGAGGTGCGCGACGCGGTGGGCATTGGAGTCGGGCGCATCGTCGTCGACTCCTTCATCGAGATCGCCTACCTCGCCGGATTGGCGCGCCGGCGTCAGCCGGTGCTCATTCGGGTGACCCCCGACGTCGACATCCACGGGCACCGCGCCGTCACCACCGGTATCAGCGACCAAAAATTCGGCTTCACGCTCGACGGTGACCACGCCGCCGACGCGGTAAAACGCGTGCTGGCACATCCGATCCTCGACCTCGTCGGACTGCACTGCCACATCGGTTCGCAGGTCGCCGACCCGGCCCTCTACGGCGAAGCGATTCACCGGATGATCGCCGCGATGGCCGACATCCGCACCCGGCATGGCGTCATCCTCACCGAATTGAACATCGGCGGTGGCCACGCCATCCCCTACTTCCCCGGTGACCGTGAGCTCGACCTCGATCAGCTGGGCCTGGCCATCGAGAACGCGCTGGACGAGGCGTGCGCCGCCGAGCATTTCCCGCGGCCGACCATCGTGGTGGAACCCGGTCGGGCCATCAGCGGCCGCGCCGGAGTCACGTTGTATCGGGTGTGTTCGGTCAAGACCCAAACGGGTGGCCGGACGTTCGTCGCCGTCGACGGCGGCATGAGCGACAACCCCCGGGTGTCGCTGTACGGCGCCCAGTACACGGTCGCGCTGGCGAACCGGCATTCGCTGGGAGCCAAGCAGCGGGTCACCATCGCGGGCCGGCACTGCGAAGCCGGCGACGAGATCGCCCGTGATGTCGAGCTACCGGCCGACCTGCACCCGGGTGACCTGCTCGCCGTGGCCTGCACCGGCTCCTACCACCACAGCATGGCGTCCAACTACAACATGGTCGGCCGGCCGCCGCTGGTGGCCGTCAAGGACGGTCGCGCTCGCGAGCTGGTTCGCCGCGAAACGATCAGTGACCTGCTTGCCCGCGACTGCGGTTAGCCCGTCGCGCCCCTACCAGCCCATCTGGTTCCACTTGTAGAAGGCGCCGGTGCCGATGTCGTGCACGCCGTAGGAGTCCCAGTAGAAGTCGTGGCACACGCCGGTGTCCCAGGGAACGGGCCTGCCCGCCGGGTTGGGGTCACCTGGGCACCAGGTCTGGCAGGATTTGCCGGCGGGGCACGGAGCGGCCTCGGCGGAAGGTGCGGCCAGTCCGGAACCGCCGCACAGCGATAGCGTCGTCGCTAAGCCCACAAGTGCTGCTTTCATGCCGGTGATTATGCTCCGCCCGGCCCTTCACCCGAACGCACTTGGGCCAGCCGCGCGGCGAGGTTATTCGCGCTGCCTCGGTGTGACCCGTTCCCACCAGTCGATGGTTTCGCCGTCCGTGGCCATCCGATCGAGAAGGCCAGCAATCATCTCAGTGTGTGACCCGCCCCCACCGGACCAGCAGAATTTCCACAGCTCGCGGGCGGCTCGGTGATAGTGGTGAATCGTCTCGTCGACGGCGTAGACGTCGATCTCGCCGAGGCGGTAACGGTCGACCGCTGTCGTGATGCGCTCGACGAGATCGGCCAATCGCGCCTCGTGATAGGCGGATACGCTGTTGCGCGCCGCCCGGCGTTCGGCCCTCGTGCCCACGGCGGGACGATACCAACCTGGCTACTCGTCCTGCAGCCGCGGATCGGCTTCCAGGTGAGTCAGGCCATTCCACATCAGATTGACCAGGTGCGCGGCGACCACTTCCTTCCGGGGCTCCCGCGTATCAAGCCACCACTGCGCCGTCATCGACACACAGCCGACCAGTGCCTGCGCGTACAGCGGGGCCAGGTCCGGGTCTAGACCGCGGCGGGCGAAGTCGCCGGCCAGGATCGAACTGACCTGACTGACCGCGTCGTTGAGCAGGCTGGAATAGGTGCCCGAACTGATCGAGGCCGGCGAGTCGCGGATCATGATCCGGAAGCCGTCGGTGCGTTCTTCGACGTAGGTGAGCAGCGCCAGCGCGACCAGCTCGACGCGCACCCGGGACCGGTTGTTGGTCAACGACGAGGTGATGCCGTCCAGCAGCGCCGACATCTCCCGGTCGACGACCACGGCGTACAGGCCTTCCTTACCGCCGAAATGCTCGTACACGACCGGCTTGGAGACATTCGCGCGCTGCGCGATCTCTTCTATCGAGGTGCCGTCGTACCCGCGCTCGGCGAACAGCGAGCGCGCGATGCCGATGAGTTGGAGCCGGCGCTCGTTGCCGGTCATCCGGGCGCGCGGCGCCCGCACTCCTTTATCAGGCTCCTTATCCAGCACAGCCACGTTAATCAGGGTATCGGTTTGCGCAGGGGCCGGAGGCTGACCACAAATCGGCAATTCCCGGTAATGGTGTCCTCGGCGTCCGTCAGAGACACGTCAACGTCGATATCGCACCCCTGGCCGGCATCCAGAGCGCGCCGGACGACCGACCCCACGGTCGGATCGACTTTGGCACTCGCGGTGATGCCGCCCCGGGCCGGGTGGTGGTACTCGATTGTTGCGCTGCGGATGACCGTGTACGCGCCGGTCCCCGCGGCGCCAGCGGCCAGCACCGCCGCGCCGGCGCCGGCGACCTCGGCGACACCGTAAATCACCGGCGCGTTGAGATGCCCGTTGTGATTGACGTGCTCGGCTTTGGGGCGTCGGAGGGCCGACCGCACCGACCCGTCGACTGCGAGTTCCGTGTCCAAGTCCAGCCAGGCTATCCACGGCATTTGCATCATCGCGTCCGTTGCGGCCATGAGCAGTTCCCTTCACGCGTTGCGAACGCCGCGATTAGAGCATTGCTCTAATCGCGTCTACGCTAACCTACGTGACCCTGCACCCGACGGCAATGCAGCTCTTGAAAAGCGCACTGGCGATCATCGACAAAGATGGCGGCGACGCGCTGACCGTCCGCGCTCTTGTTCGCGAGTCCGGGATCAGCAACGGCAGCGTCTATCACCATCTGGGGTCATTGGACCGCTTGCGTTCCGCCGCCGCCGATGAGGCGACGAGGATGTGGTCCACCGATTTCCTAACCGCACTGCAACGCGGAGGATATTCAGCGGCTGCCGCGGCCGATCGCGCCTGGAGCCGGGCACACCCCGGTCTCGCGCAGCTCGTGGATGACGAAGGCCGGCGCGGTCGATTGGGTCCGGCTGCCCGGCAGTTCGGCTTCGAACTACGCGCGTGGCTGGATGCTCAGCAGCTCGCGATTGGAGCACCGGGTTATTTGGTCGCCGCGACAGCGATGGGGCCCCTGTTCGAGCTGCGCCGCCTCGAACACGCAACCGGACAACGGCCCTCCGACGCTGACTTGGAATCGCTGGGAGCGGCCGTGACGGCAGCGTTGGCCGGCCTTTCCCGGGTGACTCAGCCTCAGCTCCCCGGGGACCGGCCGACGTCCCATGAAGACACCGGCGGCAGCGGTTTGTCACAATGACGTAGCCTGCCGGGCAGAACAGCTCGTCGTGGGTATCCGATCCGTCGTGGTGTAATCGGCAGCACATCAGATTTTGGTTCTGAGAGTTCAGGTTCGAGTCCTGGCGACGGAGCTCGGCTCTTTGCCCCGAGCGTGCGTGAAATGACACGCTTGACGGCGTGTCGGCGATCAGATGCGCACGCTCGCGGGCGGAAGGGACAGTTGATGGCAATTCGTGGTGAAACCGCGGTCGTGGTCTTAGCGGCCGGGCCGGGCACCCGGATGCGATCAGACACCCCGAAGGTGCTGCATACCCTCGCCGGTCGCAGCATGCTGTCGCATTTGCTGCACGCGATCAGCAAGCTGGCACCACAGCATGTGGTCGCGGTACTCGGCCACGAACACGAGCGCATCGCGCCGCTGGTCGACCAACTCGCCGAGAGCCTCGGATGCACGATCGGCATCGCCCTGCAGGATCGACCAGGCGGTACCGGACACGCGGTACTCTGCGGCCTGTCCGCGCTGCCCGATAACTATGCCGGCACTCTCGTCGTGACCTCGGGCGATACACCGCTGCTGGACGCCGATACCCTGGCCGATCTGATCGCGGCTCACAGTGCGGAGTCGGCCGCGGCGACGGTGCTGACCACGATGCTCAGCGATCCCACCGGCTACGGCCGCATCCTGCGTACCCAGAACAACGACGTGGCGGCGATCGTCGAACACGCCGATGCGACGCCCTCGCAACGGCTGATCCAGGAGGTCAACGCCGGCGTTTACGCCTTCGACATCGCCGCGTTGCGATGGGCGTTGCGCTACCTGAACCCGAACAATGCGCAGCAGGAGCTCTATCTCACCGACGTCATTTCCATCCTTCGCTCCGACGACCGGATCGTGCATGCCCGCTACGTCGAAGACCGTGCGCTCGTGGCCGGCGTCAACAACCGGGTCCAGCTGGCCGAGCTGAGCGCCGAGCTCAACCGCCGGATTGTGACCGCCCACCAGATGGCCGGTGTCACCATCGTCGATCCCGCCACCACCTGGGTCGACGTCGACGTGACGATCGGCCGCGACACCGTCATCCAGCCCGGAACCCAGTTGCTCGGCCGCACCCAAATCGGCGGTGGCTGCGTGATCGGCCCGGATACCACCCTGACCGACGTGACCGTCGGCGATGCCGCCTCGGTGGTCCGCACCCACGGCACGTCGGCGTCGATCGGTGCCGGCGCCACGGTCGGCCCGTTCACCTACCTGCGGCCCGGCACCGTGCTGGGCGCTGACGGCAAGCTGGGCGCGTTCGTCGAGGTCAAGAACTCCGACATCGGGACCGGCAGCAAGGTGCCGCATCTAACCTACGTTGGCGACGCCGACATCGGCGAGCACAGCAACATCGGTGCGTCCAGCGTGTTCGTCAACTACGACGGCGTAACCAAGCGGCGCACCACCATCGGCTCGCACGTCCGCACCGGGTCCGACACCATGTTCGTCGCGCCGGTCAACGTCGGCGACGGCGCTTACACCGGCGCCGGCACCGTGCTGCGCGACGATGTCCCACCCGGCGCGCTGGCGGTGTCCGCGGGCCCCCAACGCAACATCGAGAACTGGGTGCAGCGCAAACGGGCGGGCACCGCCGCAGCCGAGGCCGCGCAAAAAGCGGCCGAGAAGGCTGCTGAACAGACCGAGAAAACAGCCGAACCCGAATAGACACCGTGGATTCAGTTTTCGGCAACCCGGCCGTTTACGGTTACCCTTCCCTACGTACGATGGGTCATCCATTTCGAACCCGAACAGCGGGGGCAGCACGTTGAGCCACGACTGGACCGATAATCGCAAAAACTTGATGCTCTTCTCCGGCCGCGCGCATCCCGAGCTGGCGGAGCAGGTAGCCAAAGAACTCGACGTCCACGTGACCGCACAGACGGCACGCGACTTCGCCAACGGCGAGATCTTCGTGCGCTTCGACGAGTCGGTGCGCGGGTGCGACGCGTTCGTCCTGCAATCGTGCCCGGCACCGCTGAACACGTGGCTGATGGAACAGCTGATCATGATCGACGCGCTCAAGCGGGGCAGCGCCAAGCGGATCACCGCCGTCATGCCGTTCTACCCATACGCCCGGCAGGACAAGAAGCACCGCGGCCGGGAGCCGATCTCGGCGCGGCTGGTCGCCGACCTCCTCAAGACCGCGGGTGCGGACCGGATCGTCACCGTCGACCTGCACACCGATCAGATCCAGGGTTTCTTCGACGGGCCGGTCGACCACATGCGCGGGCAGAACCTGCTGATCGGCTACATCAAGGAGAACTACCCCGACGGCAACATGGTGGTGGTCTCCCCCGACTCCGGCCGGGTGCGCATCGCCGAGAAGTGGGCCGACTCGATGGGTGGTGTTCCGCTGGCCTTCATTCACAAGACCCGTGACCCGCGGGTGCCGAACCAGGTGGTGTCCAACCGCGTGGTCGGCGAGGTGGAGGGGCGTACCTGTGTCCTGATCGACGACATGATCGACACCGGCGGCACCATCGCCGGCGCGGTCAAGTTGTTGCGCGACGACGGCGCCTGTGACGTGATCGTCGCGGCTACCCACGGTGTGCTGTCCGATCCGGCCGCCGAGCGGCTGGCCGCATGCGGCGCCAAGGAGGTGATCGTCACGAATACGCTCCCGATCGGCGAGGAGAAGCGTTTCCCCCAGCTCACGGTTTTGTCCATCGCGCCGCTGCTGGCCAGCACCATTCGCGCGGTCTTCGAAAACGGCTCGGTCACAGGACTGTTCGACGGAGATGCGTAGATGGCCGGAAAGCCAGACAAAACCGTCATCTACCACAATCCCAAGTGCACCACGTCCCGCAAGACGCTGGACTTATTGCGGGACAGCGGTTTTGAGCCCACCATCATCCAGTACCTGAGGACACCGCCGTCCCGGGACAATCTGGTGCGCATGATCCGTGACGCCGGCATCGACGTGCGCGCCGCGGTGCGCAAGCGGGAACCGCTGTATGCCGAACTCGGGCTGGCCGACGCGACCGACGACGAGCTGCTCGACGCCATGGCCGAACATCCGATCCTCATCGAACGGCCGTTTGTGGTCACGCCAAAGGGCACTCGGCTGGCTCGGCCAATCGATCTGGTCCGCGAGATTCTGTGAGACCGCAATTAGCCGCGGTCGCGATGGCGCTCACGGTGTCGGCGGTCGGCTGCGCACCGAAACCCACTGACTACCAGTCGATCTGGACATCGACTTCGACAAAGGCCACCAGTGCCGCCCCGACGACGGCCAAGCCGGTGCCGTTTTCGAAGTACCTGGAAAGCATCGGTGTCGCCGGAGACTCGGTGGCGCCGAACACGCTGATCGACCTGACCGTGTCGATCCCCACACCACCCGGCTGGAAGGTGACCAACAATCCGAAGGGTTCCCCGAACGCGGAGATAATTTCCAAAGACGGGCAGTATCCGGCGGCCCTGCTGCAGGTGTTCAGGCTACGCGGGGATTTCAATGTCGCGGAGGCGATCAAGCACGCCAATGGCGATATCCAGGCTTTCGAGAACTTCAAGCAGCTTGACGCCTCGATGGCGGATTTCAACGGCTTTCCCTCGTCGATGATCCAGGGCAGCTACGACCTCGGGGGCACGCGGCTGCACAGCTATAACCGGATGGTCATCGCCACCGGCTCGCCGCCGGCCAACCAGCGATATCTGGTTCAGCTCACCATTACCAGCCTGGCCGACCAAGCGGTGACGGACTCGTCCGACATCGAGGCGATCATTCGCGGATTCGTGGTCGCCGCAAAGTAGGTACCGCGAGCAGACGTGAAAGCCCCTAATTCGGCCCGAATTAGGTGCTTTCACGTCTGCTCGCGGTACCTAGTGTCGCGCCGGCGCCGGCCAGGCCACTGAATCACTTTTGTCACAGAATTCACCGCACCGGGCACTATGTCTTTTGCCCGCCTCCGAGCGACTGGGCGAGCTGGACGCGCGAGGTCAGGCCGAGCTTGGCGTAGACGTGGGTGAGGTGGGTCTGCACCGTGCGCGGTGAGATGAACAGCCGCGCGCCGATGTCCTTGTTGCCCAACCCTTCCCGGACCAGTCGCACCACATCAAGCTCCATCGGGGTCAGCGATCCCCAGCCGCTGGTGGGCCGTTTACGCTCGCCGCGACCGCGCTGCGCATACGCGATCGCCTCCTCGGTGGACAGGGCAGCACCTTCGGTCCATGCAGCATCAAAATCGTCCTGCCCCAACGCGTCCCGGACTGTCGCCACCGCAGCGTCGTGGCCGGATTGGTACATCGGGTACCGCGGGTGCCCCATGCGTTGTCGCATCGCCTCGGCCGCACCCAACAGACGCGCCGCGTACGGGTAGTTGCCGCCGTTGGCGGCCGCCAGGCGGGCAAGGCATTCGAGGGTGTTGCCCGCCCGCAGATATCCCTGCGTTTCGACGGCGATCTTCAGCGCGTCGTGAGCGTCGCGCTCGGCCTGTTCCGGCTCACCCTACTCGAGCGCGACGGTCTCGTGACCAGGACCGTCTACCCAACGGTGCCGGTGACGGTCGAATATCGGCTCACGCCCCTCGGGCAGAGCCTGACGGATGCGGTCGACGCGATCCGCGACTGGGCGTACGGGCACATGTCCGAGATCGAGCTCGCGCGCGACGCATTCGATGGACGCGCCGCCGACAGCCCTGCCGCGACCTAGGGAGCCGGCGGGCACCAGCAATTTCCCCTCTGAGGTGCACATGCGCTAACCTGTCCGGGCGTCACGGCGAGGGTGGATGGCGGTTTAGCCAGCACCGTTATCGACGGAGACCGACATACTGTCGCGACCCTGGCCGTGCCCCCGAACCTGGCAGAGAGCACACAGGAGCGACATCATGGCTAAGTCAGCAGTCAACCAGCTGAGCGTCTCGGTGCGTACCGAGACCGGCAAGGGCGCGTCCCGGCGAGCCCGGCGCAACGGCAAGATTCCCGCCGTCCTCTACGGTCACGGCGAAGACCCGCAGCACCTGGAGTTGCCCGGACACGACTTCGCGGCCGTGCTGCGGCATTCGGGCACCAACGCGGTGCTGACCCTCGACATCGCCGGCAAGGAACAGCTGGCGCTGACCAAGGCGATCGAAATCCATCCGATCCGCCGCACCATCCAGCACGCCGATCTGCTGGTCGTGCGTCGTGGTGAGAAGGTCGTCGTCGAGGTCAATGTCGTCGTCGAGGGCGAGGCCGCACCCGACACCCTGGTCACCCAGGAGACGAACGCCATCGAGATCGAGGCCGAGGCGCTCTCGATTCCCGATCAGTTGACCGTGTCCGTCGAGGGCGCCCAACCGGGCACCCAGTTCACCGCCGGGCAGGTCGCCCTGCCGGCGGGCGTCAACCTGATTTCCGACCCGGAATTGCTGGTGGCCAACGTGGTGAACGCACCGACCGCCGAGGACCTCGAGGAAGAGGGCGCGGGCGAGGAAGCCGAGGCCGCAGAAGAGGGAGCAGCCGAAGAAGAGGCTGGCGAAGAAGCAGACAAGTCCGAGTAGGCGGCTCACGACGTGGCCGATCCCCAGCTGTTGGTCGGCCTGGGCAACCCCGGAGAAACCTACGCCCGAACCCGGCACAACCTCGGGTTCATGGTTGCCGACCTGCTCGCCGCACGGTTGGGCTCCCCAGAAATTCAGCCAACGTTCAAGGCGCACAAGCGTTCCGGCGCCGAAGTCGTGACCGGTCGGCTGGCCGGGCATGCCGTGGTGCTGGCCAAGCCGCGCTGCTACATGAACGAGTCCGGTCGTCAGGTGGGGCCGCTGGCCAAGTTCTATTCGGTACCGCCGGCCGACATCATCGTGATCCACGACGACCTCGACGTCGAGTTCGGTCGCATCCGGCTCAAGCTCGGCGGCGGCGAAGGCGGCCACAACGGGCTGCGCTCGGTGGCCGCCGCGCTGGGTACCCAAGACTTTCAGCGGGTGCGCATCGGCATCGGCCGCCCGCCGGGACGCAAAGACCCGGCGGCGTTCGTGTTGGAGAGCTTCACGGCAGCCGAGCGCCCCGAAGTCCCGACGATCTGCGAGCAGGCCGCCGATGCGACCGAGTTGCTCATCGAACTGGGGCTAGAGCCCGCGCAAAACCGCGTGCACGCCTGGTAAGTATTGGCGAGCAGCGCAAAAGCCCCTCGACACGCCGAGTGTGAGGGGCTTTTGCGTCTGCTCGCCCGGTTAGGTGACCAGGGTGACGGAGTTGGCCCGCCGCAGCTTGCCCGACGGCGTCTTCGGAATGGTCCCCGGACCGAGAACCACGACATTACGTGGCCGCATGTCGACCTCCTTTAGCACCTCGTGCGCCACCTCGTGCTCGATGCGGCGCACCTCCGCGGTGTCTTCAAAGGCGTTCGACTCGACGGCGACGGCGAAGGACTCGCGGGAGTGTCCGGCGTCGAGTCGCACGGCCACCGCACAACCCGGGCGGACACCGTCGACGCGGCCCGCCGCCCGCTCGATGTCGGTCGGGTAGACATTGCGCCCGGCCATGATGATGACGTCTTTGACCCGGCCGCACACCACGACGTGACCGTTGTCCATCAGGTAGCCGAGATCACCGGTGTCATACCAGCCGTGCTCGTCCTGTGCCGGCATGAAGCCGCCCATCGTGAGGTAGCCCGGGCTGACCGACTCGCCACGCAACTCGATCACCCCGACACCGCGGGAGGGCAGCACGTTGCCGTCCTCGTCGACGATGCGGGCCTCGATGCCCTGCAACAGCGGCCCCAGCGACGCCAGCCGACGAGTGTTGCCCTTGGTGGCCGGCACCGCGCGCCGCAGGGCGGCCAGCAGGTCGGCGTCCACCTTGTCGACCACCAGACCGGCGCCGCACTCGGAGAACGCCACCGCGAGCGTGATCTCGGCCATCCCGTAGGCCGGCAGGATCGCCTGGGGCTTGAGCCCGAACGGCGCGCCGGCATCGCACAGGTCCTCGACGTCGGCGGGTTCGACCGGCTCGGCGCCGGACAGCGCGAAGCGCAGGGTGGACAGGTCGAACTGGCCGGGCTTGGCCTGCTTGCGCAGCCGCTTGGCGAACAGCGCGTAGGCGAAGTTGGGGGCGGCCGTCATCGTCCCCTGGTACTTGTCGATCAGCTTGGCCCACAGCAGGGTGTCCCGCATGAAGTCCATCGGGGTGACCTTGACCAGCTCACCGCCGCAGTACATCGGCACGGTGAGGAAGCCGATCATGCCCATGTCGTGGAACAGCGGCAGCCAACTGATCATCACGTCGGTGTCTGCGTTGTACTCGGAGCCGATGTACATCGCCTCGAGGTTGGCGAACAGGTTGCGGTGGGTGATCTGCACAGCCTTAGGGGATCCAGTCGATCCCGACGTCAACTGCATCAGCGCCAGGTCGTCCTCGTCGGCCTCGATCGGGTCGATCGGGTCGGATGCCAGCAGCTGCTCTACGGTCACCACTTTGATGCCCCGCTGGGCAAGCACCGGCACGGCCGCCATGAACGGATCGGAGACGACCACGGCCTTGGCCTCGATCATGTCGACGACGGTAGTGGTGTCCTCGGCCCACACGGCCAGGTCGGTGCGGGGGGTGGGCTGGTGCAGCATGGTCAGGCTGGCGCCGCGCATCCACAGCCCTTGAGCAGTCGGAGCGATCTCCACCGGCGCACCCGCCAGCACGCCGACCGCGTCGCCGTGGCCCACGCCGATGGCCGCAAACCCACCGGCTATCTTGCGGGCGCGTTCGTGCACCTCGCCCCAGGTGTGCCGAATCGGGGTGTGTGGTTCACCGGTCACCATGCCCTTGGTCGTCTCGCGGGCGTTGCGGAACATCTTCTCGGTAAACCTGCTCACAAAACCTCCTCGGTTCCGGCGCCTTCCCCAATGGCACGAACCCCAATGTGCCGAAATTTCATGTTCCGTCCGCGCGGTGTCACTTTGCTGAAGGCACACGCGCACAGTTGGGGAGCGGTTAGGTCTCGAACCGGTGATGAGCCAGCAACCTTGCGTTCAGTTGGGCCGCGATTCGTCGACCGCCCGCCGGAGCGCCCGGCGGGCAGCGGAATCACTTGCTCCTGCTCTTGCCCATCTCTACTCGTCACCGCGCAACATCTTAAGCTTTTCTTAAGTAGCTACCAAACTCGTGCCAGTCTCGGGCACATTCTTGTGGAGAAACTCACACTTCAGTCATCGGTGACGGGACCACGCGGGCACCGACCACCGGTCCGGTGGCAACCCGCACGGTGCGGCAAACGCCCGCCCCTGACAACTGAGCACCGACATCGACCGCCGAGTCCGCCGATTCGCACAGAAACGCACACGTGGGACCCGAGCCGGACACGATGCCCGCCAACGCCCCGGCCTCCACACCGGCGCGCAGCGCACGCCGCAGCGCCGAGTCCAGGCTGACCGCGGCCGCTTGCATTTCGTTGCCCAGCAGCGGCGCCAGCTGCTCTGGATCGCCCGAGGCCAGGGCCGCCAGCACCGGCCCGGGTTCATCCAGCCGTGGCGGGTCCCCGACATCCCTGAGGCGGTCCAGCTCGGTGAACACCGCGGGCGTCGGCAGTCCGCTCTCGGCGAACGCCAGCACCCAGTGAAAGGTGTTGCGGGACAGAACGGTTGCCAGCTCCTCGCCGCGACCGGTGCCCAGCGCGGTGCCGCCGTGTAGTGCGAACGGCACGTCGCTGCCCAGGCGGGCGGCCAGCATGCGCAGATCGCGACGAGGCACACCGAGTTCCCACAGCGAGTTCATCGCCACCAGCACCGCCGCCGCGTCCGCGCTGCCACCCGCCATCCCGCCGGCCACCGGAATGGATTTGTCGATCAGGATCGAGACATCGGGCGCACGGCCGACGTGCTCGGCCATCATCTCGGCCGCCCGCCAGGCCAGGTTGCGTTCGTCAGTGGGCACATGGTCGGCGCCCTCGCCGACGAGCTCGAGCGACAGCACGTCGGCGTTGCGCACAGTCACGTCATCCACCAGCGAGACAGCGTGAAACACCGTCGTCAGCTCGTGATAGCCATCCTTGCGGCGATCACCGACCGCCAGGTAGAGGTTGACCTTTCCGGGCACCCGAACGGTGACCGACCCGGTGGGCACCCACAACTCAGCGGTGTTGCCATCAGACGCGGACACCGCAGCAGACTATCGCTGCACGCGGTGAACCACACGCGGCGGGCGGGCCGACCCGAAACCCCGGGCAGGCGTCAGCCCGCCGGAGCGCTGCAGCAGTCGCACGAAGTCGTCGATGCGCAGCGTCTCACCGCGACGCGCGGGATCGATGCTGGCGGCCAGCAATCGATTCGCCGACTCGCTGCCCGAACCCGCCCACGCCGCGAACGCGTTACGGGACGTCTTGCGCCGCTGAGCAAATGCGATGTCGACCAGTTCGAATACCCCATCCCGGAAGTCTGCGTCGGTCGGCCACGGCGACGTCGCGTAGCGGTCGATGCGCACCAGCCCCGAATAGACGCGTGGAATCGGCCAGAAAACGGTCGGCGACACCATCCCGCAGCGGCGAACCCCGCCGAAGAAACGCACCTTGACGCTGGGCACGCCGTATTCCTTGCCACCTGGTTCGGCGGCAAGCCGTTCGGCGACCTCGGCCTGCACCATCACCGTCATGGTCTGGATGGACGGAAATTCGCTGAGCAGGTGTAAGAGCGCCGGAACGGCAACGTTGTACGGCAGGTTGGCGACTACGGCTGTCGGGGCTGTCGGGGCTGTCGGGGCTGTCGGGGCTGTCGGGGCTGTCGGGGCTGTCGGGGCTGTCGGGGCTGTCGGGCCTGCCGGCTCGGCAGCCAGATCGCCGCGGCGCAGGGACAGCACGTCACGGTTGCATACCGTCAGCCGACCGATCTCACTATGCGAGTGCTCGGCAACGGTCTGCGGCAGCCGACCGGCCAACACCGGGTCGATCTCGACCGCTGTCACGGTGGCTCCGCGATCGAGCAGCGCCAGCGTGAGCGATCCGAGCCCGGGACCCACCTCCAGGACCCGGTCCGTACGGCTGATCCCGGAAGTCGAGACCACACGTCGCACCGTGTTGGCATCGTGAACGAAATTTTGGCCGAGGGATTTCCGTGGCCGAATTTCGAGTTCCTTGGCCAGCCGCCTGATCTCGGTGCGTCCGAGCAGCCGGATGGTCAGCGTGCACCCGCTCTTCCGCTGCACACCGGCCACGCACCCCAGCCCTGACGCTGCTGCGTCGCCGTGGCAACAGCGATCTGCTCTTCCCGGGTGGCGAGGTCGGCGCGGGGGGCGAATTGCAGACCGCCGTTGCGTTCCCAGGTGCCCTGGTCGAATTGCACGCCACCGTAGTAACCGTTACCGGTGTTGATCGCCCAGTTTCCGCCGGCCTCACAGCTCGCGATCCCGTCCCAGATGGATCCGTCGTTGATCGGGGGCAGCGCGGTGCCCGGCTTGGTGCCGACGCGCACCACGGCCTCCCGGGCCGGGGTGATGATGACGTTGGCGACCGGCAGCCGGCCCGTCTCGACACCGTTGACCGTGGCGACCGCGAACGTCACATCCTGCTCGCCCGGGCTACCCGGGTCTTCGACGACCTGCCGGCTGATGTTCATCTCCGGGTCTTCGATACGGCGGGAGTTCGGCGGCAACGGAATCCGCTGGGTGACCCTCTCGATGCGGTTGCGGGTCACCAGAATCTGCATACCGTCGATAATCGGCGCCGTCGCGCCGGGCGCCACCTGATCGCTCTCCAGTAGCGGTATACCGGCCGCGGCAAGCAGTCCCGCGACATTCGGCGCCGGCAGGTGCACCAGCCGCACCACGCCGCCGTCGTTGATCTGCACCGACTTGGCACTGACGACCGGCAACGCCATCCCCGCCAGCGGGACACGGCTACCGCGCGAGGCCGCGGCCGGGGCCGTGTCGGTCATCGCGAGCTGGGCCAGCGCCTCGTCGACGGTGGATGCGGTGGTCCACACCTTCTTGACGTCGTGGCCGTCCAGCGAAATCTCCAGCGGCCGGCTGCGCCGCAGCACGATGTTTTCGGCCTCATGGACCGCTACATCGGCAGCCGGATAGAGGTCATCGCGTTCGCCGACGGAGAACCCGTTCTCCTGGATGATGTCGATGACCCGCGACTTCATGGTCGTCACCCGCATCGCGGTTCCGTCCACGGTCAGCGTCACCGTCTTGCAAGCACTGACCGCGTAGCCCCCGGCGAACGCCAGGACCAACAACAGCCCTCCGACAACGAGCCGCAACATCGGCGACGGGTTCTGCTGGAGCTTGGTCAGTACACTCAACGCGCGACTACTTCGGCATCAGCCATAACTTCAACGAACCTTTTCAGCTCTTTAATCACAAAAAGGGCCCTGAGGCCCCCGCAACATCACAAGACGGTAACGAACCGGCCATGGTACGGCAACTCCTGAACCGACCCGAATCGGCGATCAGGCGGTCCAGCGAGCTAGTCAGGGCCCAGTCCGTAGACCCGACGAGCATTGCGGGTGGTGATCCGCGCCAATTCCTCCGGAGAATGATCTACCAGCTCGGCAAGGGCCCGCACGGTATAGGGCAGACAATAAGGTTCGTTTGCTGCACCCCGGTACGGGTGCGGCGTCAAAAAAGGTGCATCAGTTTCCACCAAAATCTGCTCCGCGGGTATCAGAGGGACGGCTTCCCGCAGGCCGCGAGCGTTACGGAAGCTCACCGTCCCGGACAAGCTGAGCACCCAGCCGGCGTCGACGCAGCGACGGGCCATCGCAGCGTCCGACGAGAAGCAGTGAAAGATCACGGTGTCGGGCGCGCCCTCGGCCCGCAACACGTCGAGCACCTCGGCGTCGGCCTCCCGGTTGTGGATCATCAGCGGCTTGCCGATCCGCTTGGCCAGGTCGATATGCCACGCGAAGGCCTCCCGCTGCACGTCCGGTTGCGCGCACCCGTCCAGGCGGCCGGGCCAATACAGATCCAGGCCGGTCTCGCCGACGGCGACCACCCTGGGGTTGGCCGCCAGTCGTTCGATCTCGGCCCGAGCGGCGTCGGTGAGCGCGTCGGTGCGGGTGGGGTGCAACGCCACCGCGGCGTAGACCCGCGGATCCCACTCGGCGGCGTGGGTCACCCAGCGCGCCGAGGCCAGATCGTCGGCGATGGTGACCATCGCAACCACACCGACCGCCGCGGCACGATCAACGATGGCGGTCACGTCACTCGCGTCGGAGGCACCGCATGCGTCGAGGTGCGTATGGGCGTCGATCAGCGGCGTCAGGGGTTGCGGCGCCGGAGGCGGCTGGCTGGATCCCACGCGCACACAATAGGGTGAAATCTCAATGAAGCCCTATTACCTCACCACCGCGATCGCGTATCCGAACAGCACGCCGCACGTGGGCAACGCGTACGAATACATCGCCACCGACGCGATCGCCCGCTTCAAGCGGCTCGACGGCTTCGACGTGCGCTTCCTGACCGGGACCGACGAGCACGGCCTGAAGGTCGCACAGGCCGCCGCGGCCGAGGGGGTGCCGACCGCGCAGCTGGCCCGGCGCAATTCGGACGTATTCCAGCGCATGCAGGAGGCGCTCAACATCTCCTTCGACCGGTTCATCCGCACCACCGATGCCGACCACTACCAGGCGTCCAAGGAGATCTGGCGGCGGATGGAGGCGGCCGGCGACATCTACCTGGACACCTACTCCGGCTGGTACTCGGTGCGCGACGAGCGGTTCTTCGTCGACTCGGAGACCCAGCTCCGCGAGGATGGCACCCGAATCGCTACGGAAACGGGCACCGAGGTGACCTGGACCGAGAAGGAGCCGTCCTATTTCTTCCGACTGTCCGCGTACGCCGACAAGCTGCTGGCCCACTACGACGCCAACCCCGACTTCATCGGACCCGAGGTACGCCGCAACGAGGTGGTCAGCTTTGTCTCCGGCGGACTGGAGGATTTGTCGATCTCGCGCACCTCTTTTGACTGGGGGGTGCAGGTGCCAGAGCATCCCGACCACGTCATGTACGTCTGGGTCGACGCGCTGACCAACTACCTCACCGGGGTCGGCTACCCCGATACCGACTCGGAGTTGTTCCGCCGCTACTGGCCCGCCGATTTGCACGTGATCGGCAAGGACATCATCAGATTTCACGCCGTCTATTGGCCGGCGTTCCTGATGTCGGCCGGAATCGAGCTGCCGCGAAGGGTTTTTGCCCATGGGATGCTGCTCTACCGCGGCGAGAAGATGAGCAAGTCGGTCGGCAACGTGATAGCCCCGGAAGCCTTGGCGGAGACGTTCGGTGTGGACCAGGTGCGCTACTTCCTGTTGCGTGAGGTCCCGTTCGGCCAGGACGGCAGTTACAGCGAAGAGGCCATCATCACCCGGATCAACACGGATCTGGCCAACGAGCTGGGCAATCTGGCGCAACGGTCGTTGTCGATGGTGGCCAAGAACCTCGGCGGGGTGGTGCCCGAACCCGGTGAGTTCACCGCCGCCGACGCCGAGCTGCTGGCCACGGCCGACGGCTTGCTGGGGCGGGTGCGCGCCAATTTCGACGTACAGGCGATGCACCTGGCCCTGGAAGCGATCTGGCTGATGCTCGGCGACGCGAACAAATACTTTTCCGCGGCACAGCCGTGGGTGCTGAGCAAGAGTGAGTCCGGGGCGGACCAGGCCAGGTTCCGTACCGTCCTGTACACCGCCTGCGAGGCGGTGCGCATCGCGGCGCTGCTTGTCCAGCCGGTCATGCCGGAGTCGGCCGCCAAGATGTTGGACCTGCTCGGCCAGGGAGAAGACCGGCGGACGTTCGCGGCGTTAGGCGCACGGCTGGCTGCCGGCACGGTGCTGCCGGCGCCGACGGGTGTGTTCCCGCGCTACCAGCCACCCGCCCAGCCGGAGTGAGCGGGAGCGGGAGAGCGCAGATTGGAAGGAGTTGCCCGAGCCACGTGCGCAACGCCTAACTGACTTCGGACACCACCACGACCGGGTCCTCATCTGGCGAGGCCGCGACCTGCGTATGACGTAGCGCCTCGCGCGCGAGAAACTGACGGAAATACGAAAGCGACGCTTCAGTTGCAATGCCTGCGAGGAGCAGTTCCCACATTCGACCGGTTCGCCCGGCGAGGTCGCCATCAACGAACGCGACACTTTCCCCGGCCAGCCCCTTGGCGGCAATCGTGTTGAATAGCAACCGCGTTCCGAACATGGCGCCTACGATCGACTCGCTGACCAGCGCCGGATCGACGTCTTGTCGAAGATCTCCTTCAGCGCTTGCCCGCCGGGCCTCAGCAGCCATCAGCGCCACCAGGCCTTCGCAGAAGCGGGCGGCCGCTTCGTTGAATCCACATAGGGCAGCGGTCAACTGCTCAGCCGCACGGGCCGTCTTGTCCGTGCTGAGCAGGTTCGCGACCGTGAACGTGCCATGGATCATGTTCTCGAGCGCCGGCGAAGACGACCCGCACACGTTGCGGAAAGCGGCGAGGAGTGTGTCGGACCCTTCGTCAATGATGGCCGACGCCAGTGCTTCCTTGGAATCGAAGTGGTGATACAACGCGCCCTTAGTCATCCCGGTGCGCTCGATGATCGTGCCCCAGCCGGCGGCGGCATATCCAACCTCACCGAACACATCAATCGCGGCATCGAGGATCTTTCGCCGGGTGGCTTCGGCTCGAAGCTGGCGCGCCATCGGTCTTTCAACCTCCAGACATCGGTGATCTGTATAGGTTCCGGATCTCGGCGTGTCCGGCCGCAGCGACATCGGCCGGCTTGCTACACCGATCCTTCAGCACTTAAGTCAGTATACATACTATTTGTATGATCGGAACGACGAAACGGACTTGTAGTCTCGCAATCAGCCAAGATCGTGGTCTCGGCGCGACATGGCGAGTCGCGGGTCAAATCACGGCCGCTAGACTGACCGGGCGTGGTATCGGGGAACCGTGTCATTGCTGGCTACTGGTTCTCGGGACCAAAGACGCTTCAACAAGGATCAGTGGCCTTCAACGAGGATCAGCAAACGCCATAACGCCGCATCCCATCGGTTCCGCTATCGCGCAGATCAGGGAAATACATCTACCCGAGATTCTGGGGTGGACGCGGTGGAGAGGATGCGCCCCATGACGCTGGTGACCAAGAAGCTGTTTGGTGGAGCAGTGTTGAAGCGGCGATCGCCGGGTCGCCGATGAAGGCGCAACGCCGGCTCGGGCTGGCTCTCTCGTGGCCGCGGGTCACCGCGGTTTTCGTCGCCGATGTCGCTGTGCTGATACTGGCCAGCCACTTCCCCGGCGCACCGCAGAAGGTCGCGTGGTGGGTGGGTGTCGGGGTCGCGGCACTGGTGACGATCACCCTGATATGCACCCACCGCGGGATCACGTTCGCCTCAGCGGTCGCCTCAGCCCTGGCCAGGTTGACGTGGGATTTGTTGGCCCGCAAGGTGCGGGACTCGGCCACCGACCCCGAAGCGACACTGAGCCCGGAATGCACGCCCGCGGTCGACCACCAGCGCCGCTTCGGCCGCGACGTGGTCGGGGTGCGCGAGTACCAGGGCCAGCTGGTCGCGGTGATCGCCGTGGACGGGCGGGCGGACGCGGCACTGGCGCGGCATCAGCACGAGGCGGTGTCGTCGGCAACATTGCCGGTGGCGGCGGTGGCCGAGGGGCTGCGCCAATTCGATGTGCGCCTCGACGGCATCGACATCGTCTCGGTGCGAAAGCGACGAGTCCCCGAGGACACCGATCCGTCAAACCCGCAAGGCCCGGAAAGCCCCGACGATCAACCCGCGGATGTCCAGTACGGCACGTGGCTGGTGTTGCGGATGGATCCGCAGCGCAACGTCGCCGCCCTGGCCACCCGCGATTCGGTGGCCTCGACCCTGGCGGCGGCCGCCGAGCGGCTCGCCGGCGATCTGGACGGACGGCGCTGCGCGGCTCGGCCGTTGTCCGGCGACGAGTTCGCCGCGGTGGACACCGCCATAGCCGCGGGTCTGCAACCGGCTGGGACTCGGCCGGGATGGGGTCACCTCAAGCATGACGACGGGTACGTCGCCAGCTTCTGGGTGTCGCCGCGCGACATCACTTCGGAGACCCTGGACTGGTTGTGGTTAAACGACACCGACGCCACCGTGGCGACGATCCGACTCAGCGCCGCCGCCGCCGGCGGGGTCGCGGTGTCGGCTTGGGTGCGCTATCACAGCAAGGAGCAGCTGGACAAAGAGACATGGGCCGGGCTGAACCGGCTCACCGGCCGCCAGTTGGCCGCGGTGCGGGCGAGCCTGCCGGCCCCGGCGCAGCGCCCACTGCTGGTGGTGCCGGCGCGGGCGCTGCGCGAGGACGAAGAGCTGGCTGTGCGGTTGGGTCCAACATTGGTGGGCACGGCACCGCAACACACTCAATGAGCCCGGCGCAACGAAGTGGTGACGCGCGGCGAGCAGCGGCGGTGGACTCCGCGGGCGGCCCTGACGCCCACCGGCCTCGTGGCATTCGCCGTTGCCGGCTTGGCCTTGGCGTCGCGGTACTTGCCGATCACCAACCACGTCGTGTTGCTGACGGCCGCCTTGTCGCCATACCTGATGCTTTGCGGACCGGTGTCGGTGCTTTTGCTGCTCCTCGCCAGACGCTGGATTCTCGCCTCCGTCGCCATCGGCTTGACGGTGGCGACACTGGCGGTCCAGCTTCCCCTGTACCGCGGTTCGGACACCGGCGCAACCGCGGGTGTCGGGCTCCGAGTCATCTCGGTGAACATCCGCGAGGGACAGGCCGATCCAGACTCTCTCGTGAGATCGGCTCGTGAGCAGGCCGATGTCGTTGCGTTCCAGGAACTGACCCCGAAGGAAGTTGACCGCCTGTCCGCGGCCGGATTGGACACCACGTTCCCCTACCGTTGGCTCGATCCGCGCGGCGAGGCTTCCGGCGTCGGCGTATGGAGTCGGTTACCGATGCATTCCACCCAGCGGATCGAGGGCTACGCCAACGCATTCATCACGGCGCGAATACAAGTCACTGGCATACCGATAGATCCCACTGTCGTCGTGGCACACATAGCCGGCCCGTGGCCGCAGCCGATCGATGGATGGCGTCAAGACTTCGATCGTTTGCCGGTTACCTTGCTGGAGGTCGCCGAGCAGACGGGCCGCGGATGCGTGATCGTCGCGGGCGACTTCAACAGCACAACCGACATGCGCCCTTTCCGCGCGCTGCTGCGCAATGGTTATCGGGACGCGGCGGAACAATCCGGGGCGGGGTTTGCGCCCACCTTTCCCGGCGATTGGCGGCTACCGCCACTTATCACCATCGATCACGTACTGACCCGAAGCTGCACGGCGACGTCGCTGCGCACGATCAAGGTCCCCGGTTCGGATCACCGGGGCCTGGCAGCGACACTGGTGATCCCGCCGTCGTCGCCCAGCCCCTAAATCCCCTAAATCAGGAGCGCGGTGCCGACGAGCCGGCCATGTCCCGTCCAACGAGTGAATAAATACCGCTCGCCGCGTTTTTGGCCTCGCAATCATCCAAAGAGTATGTATAATGACGCTTGTTGCAATGATTGGTTTGTGGGCGTGGTCCACCCATGATCGCCGCATCCGGACACCACCGCAGCGGCCCCTCAGCGGCGGGGTGCCATGCGCCGTCGGTTCGGTCCTGTTAGGGAGACATACGTGTTGTTCGCAACCAGGCAGTCCGGGCAGTTCGGGCAGTCCGGGGCCCCGACGGCCCCGGCTGCGCCTGCCACCGCGACCGCGACCGCGCCGCGCGCGGACGTCGTCATCTGCACCTACACACTGGCCCGATGGGAGCTGTTCGCGCGGGCGGTCGAATCAGTGCTCGCGCAGACCGTCGCCCCACGGCAAATCATCATCGTCGTGGACCACAACGATGAGCTGCTCGCCCGCTGCCAGCAGCACTGGGGCTCGGAAAGTGGAGGGGCCGGCGCCGACTCGCCCATCGAGATCGTCGTCAACGCAAGCCAGTTCCACAGCAGGCAGGGTTCGTCGCGCAACACCGGGCTGTTGCTCGCCCGCGCTGAGATCGTCTCCTTCCTCGACGACGACGCCCAAGCGGAACCCGACTGGCTCGAGCGGCTGCTCGCCGTGTACACCACGCACCCGGGAGCCGTAGCCGTCGGTGGCGTGGCACGGCCGAACTACGGCGCACCCCGGCCATCCTGGTTCCCGCCCGAATTCGAGTGGGTGTTCGGCTGCCACTACCAAGGGCTGCCGGACCGACTGGCTCCCACCCGCCACCTGATCGGCACCAGCATGAGCGTGCGTCGCGACCAAATGCTCGCTGTCGGCGGCTTCCACTTCGACGACTTCGACGATATGGATCTCTCCCACCGGATCGCCCACGCGCATGGGCCGGCCGCCGTGCTCTACGAGCCTCGCGCCGAGGTCAATCACTATGTCCCTGCCGAGAGAATGACGTGGTCGTATTTCTGGCGGCGCTGCTTCTCCGTGAACCGCAAGAAGGTCGCCGCGTTGGTCGACATGGGCGAGAGCGGCAACATCGGCGCCGAGCTGCGCTTTGGTGTCGGCGTGCTGCTGGCGCTCTTCCCGGCGCTGCTCGCCGCCGTGACCGGCCGGCCCGAGCGACTGCGCCAAGCGCTGGTCTCAGCGGCCGGCCTCGCGCTCGCCGCGTCCGGCTACGTCACCGGCAGGGTGCAGCTTGCGCGGGGTCGCCGGCCGGACATCCTGACGACCGGCCTCGACGTTGCCGAGGTCCGCCGGGCCCGCGCCGCCGTCCCGGCAACCGACCATGCATAACGTCATCGTCGGGACGGGGCCGGCGGCGGCGGCGGCGATCCTCGCCCTCGCTGATGACCCGTCCGAACAAATTACCGTCGTCGACATCGGCGAACGGCTGGCCGACGACAGGGCCGCGGCGGTGGACCGGATGAGCGCGCTGCAACCGGCGCAGTGGGCCAACGCCGACCGCGAATTGGTCACCGTGGGGCCGGCGGAACTCGCCGGATCGGCGCTCCCCGAGAAGCGCGCCTACGGCTCGAACCACATGTTCGTCGATCGCGGGCAGCAGCGCGGGCTCGCCATGCCCGACCACGGGAACGATGCAGCGGTGTCGGGCGCCTTCGGCGGGTTCTCGACGGTCTGGGGCGCGCAGATCATGCCATTCTCCCGGGCCACCTTCGACCGCTGGCCGTTCGGGTGGGCCGATATCGAACCGCACTACCGCGCCGTGCTGGCCGAGGTGCCGCTCGCCGGCGAGGTCGACGACTACGCCGAGGACTTCCCACTGCTGTCGGCGGGCGCACCGCTGCCACCGGTTTCCGCACGGACGGCGGCCGTGCTCGACCGCTACCGGCGCCATCGCGACGTCATCCGCGCGGCGGGCATCGTGGTCGGTAAGGCGCGGTTGGCGCTGGCTGCGAACTCGTGCGTGAACTGTGGACTGTGCATGACCGGTTGCCCGTACTCGCTGATCTACTCCGCGCGGGACACCGTCGACCGCTTCGTCGCCCGCGGTCGGGTGCGGCACATATCGCGCGTGCTGGTCACCGCGGTCGATCAGCCCGTCGGCTGCACGCCGTCCGTTCGCGGCATCGACCTCGCCAGCGGGCGGGAATTGCGCCTCGAGGCCGACCGCGTCTTCGTGGGCGCCGGTGGGCTCGGCACCACGCGGATCGCGCTCAACTCGCTGGCTGCACCGCCGAACCAGGTGGGCCTGCAGGAGTCGATGCAGTTCCTGGTGCCGTTGCTATCCCGGCGCTCCACCGGCGATCCGCGCGGACAGCAGGACTTCACGCTCAACCAGTTCAACGTGCTACTGAAATACGACCACGAGGCGTACACGACCTCCCAGGTCCACTGCTATCCCTACAACCCGGCGATCGCGGAGGCGCTTCCGGGCTGGCTCCCGCCGTCGTTGAGCGGGGCCGTGCTCGGGCGAGTCACCGCGGCGCTCGGATACCTGCCGTCCTGGCGGTCGCCCCGGATGCGGATAGACCTGCGCGCCCGGCACGAGGGAGCTTTGCCTGACATCGCGGTGCGGGTCGTGTCCGACCGGCGTCCGGCGATGATCATCTCGGTGCTGCGCCGACTGAGCGCGCTCGGGAAAAAGCTCGATCTTTTCCCGGTGTTGCCGATGGTGCGGCTGTCCGGACCTGGCAAGAGCTACCACTTCGGCTCCACCTTCCCGCACGGCAACGGCTCCGGGGGCTCCAATGGCCCCAATGGGTCCGATGTACTGGGTCGCATCGGCGATTTCCGTAACGTCCACCTCATCGACGGCTCGGTGTTGCCGTCGGTCCCGTCGACCACCTTCACGCTCACGGTGATGGCCAACGCTCACCGAATCGTGTCAGCGAGCAGGCATGTCTGACCCGGGCAACCGCGCGGTCGCGATCACCGGCGCCAACGGGTACGTGGGGAGCACACTGGGCGCCGTTTTCGCCGCCGCGGGCTACCGGGTGATCGCGCTGCAGCGGTCGGCGCCCCCGGCGGATAAGGGATGGGACTACGTGCCCTACTCCCTCGAGGATGGACCCGCGGCACGGTTGCCCGACGACGTGGCCGCAGTTGTCCACTGCGCCTACGACCTGCGCGCCCGCGACCGCGCCGACATCGAACGAATCAACCTCGGCGGCACCGACCAACTCATTCGCGCGGTCGGTGAGATCCCGATCGTTCTCATCTCCTCGATGTCCGCCTACGCCGGCACGCAGCAGATCTACGGCCGCACCAAGCTGGCCTGCGAGGACTTGGTCGCCGCGCAGGGTGGGACGTCATTGCGGCTCGGCCTCGTCCACGGCGACGGCTGCGACGGTGAAGGCGGCATGATCGGCGCGTTGCGCAAGGTGGCTGCGCTGCCGCTCGTGCCGATGCTGCGTCCGGACTCCTACCAGTACACCGTCCACGCCGAAGACATGGCGCACTGTGTACTCGCGACCGTCGAGCAGCCGCCGCCACATCGCGTCCTCGGCGTGGCCGACCCGCGCCGGGTGCCGTTCAGCGAGATAATCCGCACCCTGCGCGCGGCCGCCACAGCCACGGAAGCCACATCCAAGGGGCTCCGTCCCGTGCCGCTGTCATCCACCCTGCTTTACCGCGGGTTGCGCGCGGCCGAGGCCGTCGGCCTGCGGATCGGGTTCCGCGCCGACTCGCTGCTCGGGCTCATGCATCCCGCACCCAACGTCCCCCATGTCGGATACTGGGCAGGGCGGGGCATCTCACTGCGGGGCTTCGCCGAGGGACACTCCAAGATGACCGGCACGTTCCCACCGTGATCGCGTGCCGGCGTGCCGCAGTCCCCACCGCGACATTGATTCCTCGCGGGCCGCTAGAGGGCGGCGCTGATTTTTCGCGAGTGTAACGCCAGTGCGAGAAAACTCGAGATCTCGCAGTGGCGTTACGCTCGCGCGGAAAAAGATCAGCCGGAAAAAGATCAGCGGAGTCCTAGGCCAGTCCTAGGCCACTACGGTGACTAGGGGACCCACCGGCCCCAGATCCCGCTCGGGATGTGCACCTGCTCGTCGAGTCGACCCACGTACACCAGTTGGCCGTTGGCACGCAAGCGCACCAAATCGCCTGTCCGGTAATGGCGGCAGCCCGACGCGTCGCGGAAGAACTTGGCCCGATTGAGGTCTGGATGACCCACGTAACCCCGGCAGACCGAGACCCCACCGATGATGAGCTCACCGACGCTGCCGGGCGGGACGGGCTGACCATCGGCGTCGACCACGGTCAGCTTGACCCCTGGTATGGCCGAGCCAACAGTCGGTAGGTCGGCGCACCCGCCCATTGCACTGCCAGATTCGACCGTGCCCGAGGTCGACACCACGGTGGCTTCCGGGACGCCGTAGTGGTTGACCAACCGGAACGGCAAGCCCACCCTCGGGCGGCTCTGCAGCAGGTCGCCACCGGTGAGCATGACCCTCAAGGGGACAATATCGGGCCAGTCGAGCCCCATGACCGCCTCGCACAGCGGCGTCGGCACAAACGTTTTCGTGATGCGCTCGGCCAGCAGCCAATCACGCAGCGCGACGGGATCGGTTTTCACCCGCTCTGGCGGCACGTGCAGTGACCCGCCGGCGGCCAGGCACGGCCAGATCTCCCAGACAGCCGCGTCTAAGCCGGGACTCGATATCAGCGCGGTTCGGTCGAATTCGGTGATGCCGAACTCTTTCTCATGCCAGTCAATAAGATTTGCCACGCCGGCGTGCTCGATGATTACGCCTTTCGGGCGGCCCGTCGACCCTGAGGTGTAGACGATGTAGGCCGGATCTCCGGCCTCGACCGGTACTGGGCCGGCCAGTGCCGACGGGGCATATTGCATTGGCTCTATCGCGCGGGGTGCACCAATGCGCGCAGCCACATCCGCGTGTGCCACGACGACCCGGGCACCCGAATCGGCCAGCATGAATCTAAGCCGGTCGTCGGGATAATCCGGGTCTTGTGCCACATAGCAGCCGCCGGCGGCCAGGATGCCCAGCGCACCGACTATCAGCTCGATCGATCGAGGTAAGCACAGCCCAACGGGATCGCCCCGGCGCACGCCTGCCTCATTCAGCTGCCCTGCCAGGGCGAGCGCTCGCAACCACAGATGCGCATACGACAGATTCCCGTCCGGTGAACTCAGCGCGTATGCATCCGGGCGCTCGCGAGTGCCTCTTTCCACACGCGCAACTACATCGTTCAGGACATGCCCCATGTGCCATAGCCTTTCCGTGCGTCAGGGGCAGCCTCACGCTCCTGCAACAACCGTTCTGCCGCTCGGAGCACTGGTTTTTCGGGCTTTTCGAGCACACCCGGAACGGATCTGAGATGATGCCGATCCGCGGCCACGGGGCGTCCTGCGCGCGTCGATACCGCCGCTTGGCGAAGCGACTCGAGCATCACCCGCGCGAGCTGGTCCACCTTGGGCAGTTCGAGCATTGCGAAGTGGTCACCGGCAATACGATCCACTGTGACCGTTCCCTTGTGAAATCCATCCCACCCCAATAGGTCTGACTCCACCTCGGCTGCCGCGTCGTCGCTGACGAACAAGTGCATCGGCACGTCATGTCCGGGCTGCTGATAGCCGCAGGTGATCTCCGTGGCGCCGCGATAGTCGAAACCGCGCTGTGGCCACAACGCACCCGGGCCACCCCGAAGCACCCGGCGCGCGACTTCGGCGTACTTGGCCCACTGCTCACGCGCGGGCAGTTGGCGTATCCGGCGAAACTGCCATCGCAGCGTCATTTGCTCCCGCAGCAATCGCTCCATCGACGGTGCCGCCGCATCGAGAATGCCCAGCCAATAGACCTGGTGGCCGGCTTCGACAGCCTGGCGGGCAATTTCGTAGGCCAGCAGTCCACCGATCGAATAGCCGGCGAGCGCAAGCGGACCATCCGGCTGCCGGCTGCGGATCGTCGAAAGGGCTTGGCTGGCATGCTGTTCGATGGTCGCGGATCGGTCGAACCGCCCGCCTGGCTGTTCGGGGATCAACGCGTGTACCGGCAGCGCGGCACCCCATTGCGCCGTAAAGTGTCGCATGCTCATCCCCGACACGAGATTGGCGAAGACGAAATGCAGCGGTGGGCCAGACGTGACTTCCTCAGTCCCGCTGGGACTTTCCGCGCCGAGCAACTCGGCAAGTTCTGCAACCGTCCTGCCGTTATCGAGGAACTCCGCAAGCGACAGCTCGACCCCAAAAGCCCGCTGAACCTTGGAGATCAGCCGGGCCGCCAGCAGCGAGTGGCCGCCCATATCGAAGAAGTCGGAGTTGACGTCGACTACGGGGATGGCCAACAGCTCAGCCCACAGCGCGGCGACGCGCCTTTCGGTGTCGTTGCCTGGAAGCCGGGCGCCGTTGTGGCCTGTTTCTCGCGGCGACGGTGCGGGCAGTGCGGCTTTGTCGAGTTTGCCACTCGCCGTAGTCGGGAGCGCGCGCAGATGCATGAATGCGCTGGGGACCATGTACTCGGGCAGGCGGCGACGTAGCCAATCACGTGCCTCGGCGTCGCTCGGGCACCCCGGCTTGCCGACGATGTAGGCGACTAATTGCCGTTCGCCGTTGGGCGCCTCGCGAGCGACCACTGCACAGCATCCCACGCCTGGGTGCTCGCACAGGGTGGACTCGATCTCCCCAGGCTCGATGCGAAAGCCGCGGATCTTGACCTGATCGTCGAAGCGACCCAGGTGTTGCAGCCGGCCGTCCGGCAAAAACCTGCCACGATCACCGGTGCGGTAGATCCGCCCACCGATATGGAATGGATCGTCTCCGAACCGACGCGCCTGCTCACCAGGACGATTGGCGTAGCCACGAGCCACCGTGACGCCACCAATGACGATCTCGCCGGGTACGCCGACGGGTTGGAGTCGCCCGCGGGGATCGGTGACGTACACCCGCACGTTCGCCAGGGCCCTGCCCACCGTGATGGCGTCTCTCTCGGTCACCCGCGCGTAGTTGGTGCTGACCGTGGCCTCCGACGGGCCATAGGCGTTGTAGACCGCCTTGCACCGTTGCAATAGGGCCTCGGCCAACCCGTCGGTGAGAGTTTCGCCGCCAGACGCCGCCGTGAGGGCGCGGTTGCCGCGCCAGCCCGCGGCCACCAGGGCTCCCCAGGTGGTCGGCGTCGCCATCATGTAGGCCGCACCGCTGTCGGCGAGCAGCCGGCCCAGCGCGACGGGGTTCGTCGCCTGCGCGGCGGTGGCGAGCACCAGGCGCGCTCCACACGCCAACGCACAGAAGATGTCGCCGAGCGCGAGGTCGAAGCTGATGGACGCCACCGACAGCACTGTGCCGGAGCCGGCGACGCCCATCGCCTGAAACATGGTGCCCATCAGGTTGGTGACGCTGCGGTGCTCGACGAGCACCCCCTTGGGGCGACCGGTGGAGCCGGAGGTGTAGACCACGTAGGCAAGGTCCCCAGCAGACACCGACGAATCGGCGATTGATCGGATGCCCCGGCGGGATGCGTGCGGCACCGGCTCGCCAATGTTGACGACTGTGGCCGTGACCGCGTCCCATCCGGTCGGCAGCTGACGATCTGTCAGCACGATCCTCGCGTCGGCGTCGTTGACGCAGAAGGTGTTCCGTGCCGCCGGCTGGCGCGGATCCAGCGGCAGAAGTGCCGCCCCGGATTTGAGGACTCCCAGAACGGCCGCCACCAGATCGGGCGTGCGTTCCAGCAGCACGGCCACCACCGCGCCGGGCCGGGCGCCCGCCGCCACCAAGCTCGATGCGATGACCGCCGCCCGATCGTTCAGTTGCCGATACGTCAGCCACTTGTCGTCGACCTGTACCGCCACCGCGTCGGGCGTGCGTTCGACCTGTGAGCCGATGACCTCGTGCACGCATTGCGACGAAATGTCATGTTGAGTGGTCACATTCCAGCTCAGCTGACGCTGTCGCTGCGCGGGGGTGACCAGATCATGGTCGGCCATCGGCGTTTCGGGCGCCGCCGCGAAAGCATCGAGCACGCGGCCCCAGTGTGACGCCATCTCGCGAGCCGTCTGCCGATCGAACAAATCCGTGCTGAAGACCAACCCTCCCGAAACATGTCCCTCGGGCCGCTCATCCAACTCGATACTGATATCGAACTTCGCGGACCCCACGGCGTCACGAACATCGGAATCCATCAGCTGCAGTGACCAGTCGTCAGCCCGCGACATCGGCGTCGGCTGAAACAGCAACGCCGTTTGAAAGAGCGGGTGGTTGCGCGGATCTCGCGGTACGCCGAGGTCGGACACCAGGGTCTCGAACGGCACCACATCGCTGAGCGCCTCGGTGACCGCGCGACGGATTCTGCCCACCAGCGCGGTGAAGGGCTCGTCGACCGATACGTCGCAGCGCAACACCACCGGGGTGACGCAATGGCCGGCCACCGCCGACAGGTCGTCGCGGTCGCGAAGGTCATGCGGGATGCCGAAGACGACCTCGGTCGAGTCGGTGTACAGATGCAGCCACCAGGCATATGCGGCGGCCACCGCGTGGAAAAGGGTGCCGCCCGCGGCCCGGGCCGCGCTGCGCAGCCCCTCAACGGTGCTGTGCTCGATCGTGAGTGGGACGGTCCCGCCGGCGAACGTCTGACGCGGCGGTCGCGCACGATCGAGCAGCAGCTGGCCGGGGGTGCTGCCGGCAAGCCGCCTGCGCCAGTTGGCTATTCGGCCGGCCACCTCCGGTCCGCTGACCCAATCCAGCTCCCACATGGTGTAGTCGGCGTATTGCGCCTCCGGGTCGGGCAAGAACGACGGCACGCCCATGGCGTAGCTGCGGTACAGGGCCATGAGCTCCGGGAACACCACACGATTCAGGGTCGTCGCGTCGAAAACCAGATGGTGCAGGCCCAAATAGAGCCGGTGGTCGTCCGCGCTGATACGGATCAGCCGCGGGCGGATCAACGGCCCGTTGGCAAGGTCGTACGGCCGCAGCATCTCGGCGGCGGCGATGTCGGTGGCCCGGCGAACGGCGTTTTCGGGATCGAGGTCCGTCAGATCGGTGAGGGGCAGATCGACCGCCGCCGGCTCCCAGATGAATTGATGGGGAACGCCGGCAACGGTTCTAAAGGTGGTGCGCCACGCCTCGTGCCTCGCGGCCACGTCGGTGAACGCGCGGCGCAACGCCTCCACGTCGAGCGGACCCGTCTTGCGGATCGTGATCACCTCGTTGCAGGCGCTTGAGTCCGGGGCGAGCCGGCTCAGACACCACAGCCAAGTCTGCGAAACCGACAGTGGCAGCGGGACCGATCCTGACCTAGTCATCGAACGCACGTTGGTTCCCTGAGCCGTACCGGCGCTCCGCGGGTTTCTCGCGGCGAGCGCCCGCAGTGCCGGCTGCGAGGTCACAAACGACATTTGCTCCTCCCATGGAGGCAGGCCCCCCGAACGCCCATCGCGGTTACCGCGGGCCTCGGCTCGACGTGCGTATAAACCGGCGATGCACTTGAAAATTTCGGCTTACATACTGCTAGGCTTTCTATTGGCTATCTTACATACCATTAGACTTATCGCAAGAACCTCTGCAACTTTTGGTTTACTTTCAAACCGAATGCATACATCTGCCCGGGGGACTGGGCAGACTACAGACCGTCTGGTGCGAAGCAGTTCTGTCGAGGAAGTATCCGCCGGGGCGAAGGCAGGGGGCATCTTTCCTACTGCGCGCCTTCCCTAGCTCGATCGCAGCCATGAGATCGCGATGCTTGAGGTGCGCATTCGCCGCTTAAGAGAACCTCAAGAGAGCTGAGCCGAATGCCGAATTTCAGGCATTTACCCCAGTCGCCGGAGCGGCTGGAAGAATGCGCGCACCGAATCGCCTATCGCTTGATCACCGAGAGCGTGTGGTTGAGGTAGTTGGTGACGTAGGCAATGTGGGTGTTCGGATCCACCGCCACCGCGTCCGGGCTGTCACCGACGGTCACCGTTGCGGTGACGACGTGCGACAACCCATTGATCACCGACACCGAGCGGTCGGCGTAGTTGGTGACATAGACGGTGTGGGTGCCCGGATCCACCGCCACCCCGAAGGAACTGTTGCCGACGTGCACCTGGTCGACGACTGTGTCCGTCAGGCCGTCGATCACCGAGACCGTGGGATGGCCATAGGTAGCGACGTAGACGGCGTGGGTACCCGGATCCACCGCCACCCCGTAAGGGCTGTTTTCAAGAAACACCGTGCCGACAACCGTGTGCGACCACCCGTCGATCACCGACACCGTGTGGTTACCGGAATTGGTGACGTAGACGGTATTGGCGCTCGTATCCACCGCCACCCCGACCGGACCGCTACCGACGGGCACGGTGGCGATGACGGTGTACTTAAACCCGTCGATCACCGACACCGAACTCGGGCCGTTGTTGGCGACGTACACGTTGTGGGTTTCCGGATCCACCGCCACCCCCATCGGGGTGTTGCCGACCGGCACGGTGGCGACGACGGTGTGCGCCGACCCGTCGATCACCGACACCGTGTGGGAGTCGGAGTTGGCGACATAGACGGTATGCGTGCCTGGATCCACCGCCACGCCGTCCGGGTGGGCGCCGACCGGCACGGTGGCGATGACTTCGTGCGTGTCCCCGTCGACCACCGAGAGTGTGTTGGGGAGGTTGTTGGTGACGTAGATGGTGTTGGTGGTTGGGTCCAATGCCACCGCGTTCGGCGTCGTGCCGACGGGCGAAGCGGTATCGTGCAGCGGAAGGTTCACCCAATAAACCAGGGCAAACAGGCCAGCACCGACGACAGCGAGTACCACCAACATCAACGCCTCGAGTTGGCCGGGATGCATGCGGGCCAGTCGCGCGAGTGAGCGCTTCCTACTCTGGGTTTGTTCGCGACTGGCTTGTTGTTCTTGTTGCTCCTGCAGGGACGGTTCGGGTTGTTCCGGCGGGGACGGTTCGGGTTGCTCCTCCGGGGACAGCTCGAGTTGCTTCCGCGGGGACGGTTCGAGTTGCTCCCGCAGAGACCGTTTTAGTTGCTCCCGCGGGGACGGTTCGAGTTGCTCCCACGGGAACGGTTCGAGTTGCTCCCACGGGAACGGTTTGAGTTGCTCCCGCGGGAACGGTTTGAGTTGCTCCCGCGGCGACGGTTCGAGTTGCTTCCGCAAGGACGGCTGGAGTTGCTTCCGCAAGGACGGCTCAAGTTGCTCCCGCAGACACGGCTCAAGTTGCTCCCGCAGAGACGGCTCGAGCTGCTCCCGCAGACACGGTTCGAGCTGCTCCCGCAGACACGGCTCGAGCTGCTCCCGCAGACACGGCTCGAGCTGCTCCCGCAGCGACGGCTCGAGCTGCTCCCGCAGCGACGGCTCGAGCTGCTCCCGCAGCGACGGCTCGAGCTGCTCCCGCAGCGACGGCTCGAGCTGCTCCCGCAGCGACGGCTCGAGCTGCTCCCGCAGCGACGGCTCGGGTTGCTCCTGCAGAGACGGCTCGGGTTGCTCCTGCAGGGACGGCTCGGGTTGCTCCTGCAGCGACGGTTCGGGTTGCTCCTGCAGCGACGGTTCGGGTTGTTTCTGCGGGGACTGTTCTGGTTGTTCCTGCGGGGGCGGTTCTGGTTCGGGCGGACTGGGTGGCTGGTCGGTTTCGGAATCGGCCGGCCGTGCGCCATTCGGGCGATTCCCCCCACCTCCGCCGCCCGCATATCGGTACGAGCCACGTCGTGGCGGTCGGCGTGTCCGTTGGAACACCGACTTCTTGTCCGCTTGAAGGCTGGAATCGTCTTCGTCCTGTGGACTTCGCCATACCGGTCGCACGTCCCCCATGGCGGTTAACTGACCGGTTCCGTGCGGCGTTGTCGCCGGACTTCGCGCAGGTACAACCAAGCCCCCTGGAGAAGGCCGTTGCGGCCCGCCCGCAGAAGATTCTCGGGGACTCCCCCGGTTGGCTCGTCCGGCTGACCCGAGCCGCGATTAGCCACCATTCGTTTTACCCCCCGCGGTACGAACCTGAGGATCCGCCAGACGTATTTCGGCGATGTCAGGATCATGCTCATGTAGAACGCTGTTAGACCAGCGGAGTACCCGAAAAACTGCTTCTCAAGCGCCTCGTCGGTCCGGCGGTGGTAGTGCCAGGTGATGGCCGGTGGCCAATACAGGATCATCGAGCCGTTCTCGAGCAGGAGCGAAAGAGCTCGCGTCTCTTCGCCCCCATGGGTCGCGGTCCCGGCGCCCAGCCGATTGTCGAAGCCACCGATGGCACGCAGCATCTCCGTCCGAAAGGCCATATTGCCGCCGGCGCCGAAGTTCGGTAGTGGGTAGAGGGGATCGAACACCGACGGTCCGCCCGCCAGCAGCCGAACCGGCTCGATGCCGCGGCCCTTGTTGAACCCACCGTAGCGTTCGAAGTTGACCTGCGCGTCCGTTTCCAACTCGGCTGGCAGCATCACTCCGGCCACGGCATCGGGTCGATCCGGGAACGCGAATCCTCGCTTGATCCAGGCGATCCAGTCGGGGTCGGCCACCTCGTCGTCGTCGATCCAGGCGATGAGATCGCTGCGAACCTCGGACAGCCCGCGGTTCCGGGCACGTGACAGCCCTGGTGCGGGCTCGTGGCAACACCGCACCCTCAGACCCTCGAAGCCACGCAGCGTGCGGGCGACCTCGCCGTCGTACGAGTTGTCGACAATCACCACCTCGAAGCCCGAGTCGGACTGCCCGGCCAGGCTGGCCAAGGTTGTCGAAAGGCCTTGGGGCCGATCGCGGGTACAGATCACCACCGTGAGTGATGCGTCGCGCGACTCTGGGGACTCGACCGGCCGAGGGAGGCTCCGAGCGGCAAACCGGTCGCGTAGGTTCGCCAGCGCTATCAACGAGTCGGCCTCGATGTCCAGGAATCGCGTTGCCACCGGAATACCGTTGTGGCGCACAAGGCACCACGCCGTCGCAAACCGCGCGACATCGATGGCTTCGTCGCCATAGGCGCGCGCGAGGTCGATGTCGACCACCCACGCCGGCGCGCGCAGATCACCACGCTCGATGTCACGCACGGTGCAGCCCCCGACTCGAACCATACAGCCGCTCGATGAGACGGATCGCGAACACCACGATCATGAAGGTGGAGTTGGCCTGGCCGGACGTCACGAACGCAGAACTGCTCACGACGTGGACATTAGGAAGACCATGGACGGTGAGATTCTCGTCAACGACGCCGTTTTCCGGGTCTTTTGACATGCGGGTCGTTCCTATCTGGTGGAAACCGCCGCCGGTACGCTCACGCACTGCCGCGGCTAGATCGTCGGCGCGATACTCAAGCCGACCGACGCCGTTGGCGCGCAGGTGGTTATCCCAGTGTTTGTGTGCCGCCAGCACGCCTTCGATGTCATCGTCCGTGAACAGGATGTCGATGTCGAGCTTCGGCATGCCGAGGTCATCGACATCCTCGGCGAGCCTCACGCAACTGTCGTAGTGCGGTAGATGCTCAGCGTGGTACTGCAGCGGGTAGCGATTCGCGGCGTTCCCCACGAAGAAGCCCGGCGGCTTGCGGCCCCGGGCAAACACTCGTTTGACACCGAAGTCGACGATGAACTGTACGGTCTCGATCGGATGCCACAGCAGGTTACCAATGTGCGCCCAGACCGACGATCGCTTCGCCATGCCGTAGGGCGTCCCAGGGATCTTGGAGCCGGTCAGCGAAAGTCGTTGCGCTGTCGGCGCAAGCAAGAAGCCGAGCGGCGAGATCAGGGCCAGATAGGCAAACGACAGCCGCGCATTGCGGTGCGACGCGTCAGCCAGCTCCGGGTTGGCGATCCATCCCGAGATGTTCGGCAGGCCGTGCTCGACCAGGTAGCTTTCGGTGAACGCAAATCTGCGCCTGACATAGGAACCGTCGATGTCGCGCTCGTACCGGTAGATCGTGCCCTCGGCGGGGGTGGACAGGACCAGGTCAGCGATCGCTCCCTCGAGATGGGCCATATACCAGTGGCCCAACTGACCGGAATGGTCGCCGATGCTCTTGCCTCCCCGACCCGGTGAACACATCAGCAATCGGGTACTTTCCAACCCACCCGCCGCCACGATGATGTCCGCGGCCGCGACGGTGAACGACTGCCCGGATAGGGTCCTGCATTCGATGTCCGTTGCACGTGCTTTGTCCTCATCGAGGTTGATCCGCACGCAGGTCGCGTCGGTGATCACCCTGAGCCCCGTCGCGATGCGCAGATCTTCGAAATAGACCTTGCCGAAATCGGTTGGGAGTGACCATCTTTCGAGCGACGACGTGGTGACTGCATCGTCTTCAAGACCCGCGATCATGTGTCGGGGTAGATGCTCTAGGTCGTTGACGTCGAAGGCCGAGCGACCGCACAGCATCCACTGGCAGGCCTTTTCGAAGTAGCACTGCACGTCCTGGTATGTCACCGGCCACGCGGAATCCGGCGCGATGTCGCGCTCGACGAAGTCGACCTGATCGTAGGGAACGCACCGTCCACCCCAGATCGAAGACGTACCGCCGAGCTGGCGGCTGATCGTCAGTTCGACCGGCGCGTGCACACTCGGGTGCTGCCGATGCGCTTCTGACAGCTTCTGATACTGCGGGCTCTGCTTCCTGTTCCCGGTCTCGACCAAGATGACGTCGACGCCTCTCCTCGCCGCTTCGAGCGCGGAAACGATGCCCGCCGGCCCAGCCCCAACAACAACCAGACCCGCATTCAGCCGCGAGCCGTCCGCAATATCGTTCCCGCGGATGATCATGGCTCGCCTCCCGTATCGAGGCACTTCTCCCGGATCATCCTGGTCACCTGGACCTCGTTGCGCAGACCCACGTTTGCGGCGACGCAAGCCATCTCGAGGTTTGCGGTCTTGGTCGACGACAGCAACACCGTTCCGCCCTGGTTGTGCGCGACCGCGTCACGCACGAGCAGCTTGACCACGGTTTTCGCATCCGAGAGATCGGCGTCGAGCAGTTCGCTGCACTCCTCCCGAAATTTCGGATCGCGCCCCAGGACATCCTGTACGCGCGGCAGCGCTCCGGAGAGAAAGCCGAAGGTGATGCTGGGCCGCGCCCGCTCCGGCCGCGGTCCCGCATATCCGACGATGAGGTCGTAGGGAAACTGCAGCGCGGAGGCCCGCGCGCACAGGGCAGCCAGCACCGCGTCGTCCATGCCGGATAGATCGCCCGCCGGACCCCAGTATCCGATCACACCTCGGCTGCGCTCGGCCTCCAGATAATCGACGACATCGTCGTACTCATCGGCCGGCACGCCGACCGGTTCGTGCAGCATGAAGTAGTCGATTCGCTCGGCACGCAGCACCCCCAGGCTCGAGACCAGAGCGCGCCGGACGCTCGCCGCAGAGTAATCCGAGCGAGAATAGAGAATTCGTCCGACAGCGCCAGCGTCCGGCGTGCCGCCGGATTGCTTGACTTTGGATTTAACAGCGGAGGACATCTGCAGCACGCGCCGGATCGGTGGCTGGACGTACCCGGCGAGCTGACCGATTGCGGTCGGCCTAATGCCAAATTTCGTCGCGATCCGTATATCGGTATGCGACTGCGCAAAATCTGCCAACTCGGCTTCCGCGATCCCAAGACCATAGATGGGCGCCACGTCGAAATGCCTGATCCCGAGGTCGTAGGCGCATTCCAATACCGCACGCCGGTCCCGCCTTCCCGGCAGTCCGTACAGGCTTGCGCAGCCAAACCCGAGGCCCCCGCTCGGCGACGGGGTGGGTGGGTCGGTCGAACGCGAGTCGATCATCTATTCCACCAAATACGCCTGATCGCGAATATTGGCAGTTTCGTGATGCCCGGTGGGCGCCCACCAATTCCGTAAAACTGACTCAGCGAGCTTGCCCTTCATCGCGAAGTCAAGCGGCTCGTAAAGTCCATTGTCGGTCCACCACGACCACCAGAACACGCCGGCCCACCAAGGCTCGCCGGTGAACGTCGCAAGCAACGCCTCATAGGCGGCTGCCTGCTGCGGCTGAGAGGGCGTACGACTGTTTTCGTTGTTCCATGGGTTCACGGCCGCGCCCACCTGGCTGGCATACCCGGCCTCGGTGAACACGATTGGATGCCCGACACCCGCAGCGAATGCCGACATTTGGTTTCGTATCGGAACCCACGCCGCCTGCAGTGTCGATACATCCGTTGTCGGCTGCGTGCTCAACGGGAAGTAGGCATCGATCCCGATAAAACTGAGCTGATCCCAGAATGACACGTTCGGGTATTCGTCGGCGGTGGCCGCATAGACGAGCGGACCGCTGTATATGGCCTTTATTGCATTGATGACCGTCAGCCACGCGCCGCGATCCGCGGGACCCGACATGGTGGCCAGTTCGCAGCCCACGGAGAACTCGTCGACGCCGTTCTGCTGGGCGATGGCGGCGTAGTGGGTAATCATCGATTGATAGGAGTCGAACCAGGCTGTCCGGCTCGATGGGTTGATTTCCCAGCGGTTTGTGCCGTCCCGAGGGTCGACATGCGGCTTCAACAGAACCTTGAGGCCCTTGCTGTGGGCAAGGTCGATTGCTGCTTGCACAGCGACGTCGGTGACTCTGAAGGCGCCGTCGATCTTGGTGGACGTTCCGGTGGCCATATTCCACGTCGGGGTGAACTCAATCCAGGTCGCGCCGAGGCCGGCGATGTCGCTTATCGCTTGCGTGGTGGCCGTGCCGTCGTAACCATTAATCCGCCAAGTCGGCAATGCGATTCCGCGTTGCTCGACCGCCGCGCTCCGCTCGTGCCGCTCTTGCCGCTCGTGCGCTTTCAGCATGGCTGTGGCCGCAATTGTCAGTGCGAGCGCAACGGCGAAACCGCCGATGATCAGGCGCAGCGGGCGCATCGCCTACTCCATCGGCGCGAGAGCTTTCCCTTGGGCCCTTTAATCCCCAAGCCAACTCCTCTCACTTGCCTACAAATCGAAGGTGTCGGCTGTCGGCGGTCATGGCTTGGGCGAGCCGGTTGCAAAATTTACGCTCGGACCAGTTTAGCAAGTTAAGAACAGCCGACCGGCGCCAAGATCGCCAGCTGTGCAGCGCAGTCACGAAAGGCCGGCCATCGAGCCTGGCAGTCCGATAAGAACGGTCGAACGCCTTCACCATGCCCGGGCCTTTCTAAGCCTTTCCAAGCCTTTCCAATGCCTTCCAATGCCTTCCAATGCCTTCCAATGCCTTCCAATGCCTTTCAGGGGGCCTTTCAGGGGGCCTTTCAGGGGGCCTTTCAGGGGGCCTGTCAGCGCCGCAGCGTAGCCAGTCGGCGAGCGGCCGTGGCCAGCCGCAACGCCGAGGGAGGCAGGTGCGCGCGTAGGTAGCAACGCATCCGCCACCGCCACGGTGCGACAATCGCCAGCCGACTCGAAGCCTGAACGACGTTTTGTCGCGCATTATCCGAAAGCCGGGATTGGCCATTTTCATTAGCAAACAGAAAGGTGTTGAAGCGATACCACGGCCCAATCTCCTTCAGACCGACCACCGGGCGACGGGCACAGTCGAATACCGCGTAGCCTCGTGCCGCGAACTTCTTGCGCCAATACTCATAGGGCTGCTCGTTCACATGGAAATCACCGCCCTGGCCCGGAATCGCGGCCGAGAACATGATGACGTCGCCATGCCTGCAGAGGTTGTCGATCAGAGTTTCTGCGTGAACTTCCGGAATATGCTCCGCCACCTCGAGGCACAACACGAGGTTGAAGCTCTGTCCCAGGTCGAACGGCTGAGATATGTCAATCGCTCGGAAAGCGTCTGCGGGAATAGCCAATGAGCTCCGCGGAAGGTAATCCCCGTCCACCCCTATGATCTGCACGGCCCCGAGGCGGCTCCATTCCGCCAGCCATATGCCAGGTCCGCAGCCGACGTCGAGTACCGATATTGGAGAAGCTCCGTTGAAAGCGACGCGAACGAAAGAGTTCAGGAATGGGCCGGCAGATGGGCCGGCGCTGCCGGCCACGAAATCGAAAAACTCGGGGTCGTAATGAGATGACATGCGCTCACCAAATCCAAGCAGGCGGACCGGGGCTGACCCGGTCTTCGTGAAATTTCAGCCGGCGGTCCCCGCCTTGCGCCCCTGCTCCGCAGCGGGTTGCGGGTACTCGGTTCTTTGGCTCCAACACCATAAAGCGCCTAGGCGCTGCGATTCACCAATATCCGTCCAAGCATTCTGCTCGAGACTGGGTTTGATCGCCGACCAAGATCGCTGGGCATAGTTAGGTCGACAATCTCTCCTCCCTGGCCGCGGCGATGGTGCTCGGCACCTTTGATCCGCTGGCCAGACCAGTTTCGCGCCTTATGGATGGTCGGCCAGAAGAATACCGCTTCCAACGCCATTGCCCCGACAAGCGCCATTCCAACACCAGTCACGCCATCAAGCTTGAGCCCCAACTCGACAGCTCCGAGTTCCAGGACCGCACCAAGGGATGCTGCCAGCGCGGCCCTGCCCAGCGCACCCTGTGATCTCCGTACCGGGATGTAGATCGATTTCACTGCGAATGGGAATGCGCATGCCGTAAGGGCGATAAGGCAGCTACTGGCCTGTTCATACCCAGGTCCGAAAATTGCCAGCACCGGGCGTGCCAAGGTGGGAGCTCCCGCGGCGGCGAGCACGGATACCACCCCTGACAGCCGGAGTGCGGTCTTGAGCCCACGACGGAAGTGGTCCGCGTTTCCCCCATCGAGCGTCAACATCGCGGTAGCAAGGTGATTCGGAATAATCCAGATAACGCTCACCAAGAGGAGAGCCGCATAGAAACCCGCGTTGGCCTGAGCGCCTAGCTGGGCGGCAACCATGACCGGCATAGCCAATAGTGGCGTGTGGGTGGCGACGTTGATCCAGTAATAACCTCCGGCGGTGCGCCATAAAGGAGAAAACCCGCGCAGGGATGGCTTCGTCTTGAACCATTCCCGCGGTGCCTTGTTTCGCAGTCCCAGGATCAGCAGCGAGATGAGGTTTCCCAGCAGCCAAACCGAAAAGACGACTTGCGGTGACAGGCCAACGGCAAATGCGGCGACGGGCAGCGCAAGCAGCTTGGCGAGCGAGAACACCAGGTTGCGTGACGCCTGCCGCCCGCTCTGCTGGACTCCAACCAGCGCGCCATCCAAAATAATCGCCACCGTACTGATGGCGGTGCCGGCACCGAAGAGCGCCACGCCGAGTGGCGTCGCGTAGATCGAGTCACCGGTCTTAGCCACCATGTGATTCACGACCGCGTACACCGCCGCAATCGTGAACGCCAAGCCACCGGCGATCCCAAGGCAGGTAACCACAAGACGCTTCACATCGGCACCGTCGCGCCTAGGAAGTTCCGCGATCAGCAGCGTTTGCAGGCCAAGCGTGCCGAACGTTGCAATTAGCTGCATCGCAGAGATCACTGCAGACGCGCGACCGACGACTTCCGGGGTGGTGATGTGAGCGGCCACAGCCCAGAACACGAAGCCCAGCCCCGCGGTCACGACGGTCGTGCTAAAGAGCGAGAGCGCGATCGTGACGACGAGACGCCCACTGGACTTCGAGGCGTTGCCACGTTCGGCTCCAAGACCACGCCACCGCTTGCGTGAGCCCTGCGCCGCACAACTGCTGGCGTCCACGTTGTCACCGCGTAGCAAACCACACCGTCCTATAGGGAGGGGTTCTTGGGTCGCCTCGATACACAGTGGCTGCGGGCTTTTCGCCGTCGACACGAATGGCCTGGGACCACACTTGCTTCGGAGCGAGATTCACCCGGCGAGTCGTAGTCTGGCTACCCGTGTTGATGACGACTGTGAATTCTTGATTCGACGACTCATGGCTTTTCATACCGAATACGGCGCTCGTCGCACCCACGGGAGAATGTGTTGGGCCGTCGGGGACAAGCCACACTTCGGTGAAGGGCTTTTCTCCATGATTCGCGGTGTCAATGGATATGACTATTGCTGCGGTCAGGATGGCGGCGGAAGCAACCAGTTTCGCGCCAGAAGCCCACGTCAGGGGCAGGAAATTCGCGCGTTTCCACTCCAGTGCATCCCCGGCGCCACGCGCACGCGCTACGACGTAGGCAATGAGCGTAGTTACGAGCGCATACGTAATCCAATTAAATCGAACCACGCCCCCTGGAACAATATTAATAATCAGGCCGCCAATGATGCCCGTCGCCAACGAGCAGGCAATCACCGCGGCGAACCGCGCGGGGCCGCCAACGGGGCGGGGAAAGAACGCGGCCGCCACAGCGACTCCGGTCAGGATGAAACAGAGGGCCGATCCCGTCACCGCCGGTATTTCACGCGGAATGAATGGCAAGATGGCCACGACGTAGCACGCTAGAGCGGCCAACGCGACGCAGTCGAGTTTGCAGAACCTGAGGCTATCCATATATGCCCTTGATGCCTCGTAGGTCGTAGAAGTGGTCGTAGCCTGAATCGTAGATTCTGGATATTCCGGAAATACCATCGAACTTGGCCAGGTCGGCGTCATAAATTGGGGTTAATCTTTCCCCGTTCATGACGTCGGCGGTGAAATAATTTCGAACAATAGGGGCCTCTTGAGCCATTCGCATGTCCACGTCCAGGTATATGGCTTGCTGACCGTCGATAAGCGCAGAATCCTCCGGAATGAGCCGGTCGGTGTCGTAAACCGATCCCGGGCCGTTGATGGGGTCCAGCTGGGCCAGCGGTCCAAGGACATAGATCGAGGTAATGTCGCCAAAGTAACGGGAACCGGGTGGCAGGTTTGCTGCCGCCCATTCGGCTCTGCTCACGGCCACGTCGTCTATTCCGCTTGATCTACCGTCGATCCGGAACACGCCTGGAAGCCGCTGCCACCACTGCGGCAGACCGGTGGTTGTCGAGTGCAGAAGGAGTGCGATGGCGATTGCGGTTGCACTGATGAGCCCGCTTGGCGTGAGGACTAACCCACGGTAGCGGACGGCAGCAGTCGCTACGAGACGGTCTAAAACTACGGCCACAGCCACCGCTGTGAAGAGCGAAGCGTAGGTAAGCGAACGGACCGCCAGCTCAGCCCCGTCCGGTTTCCCACCGTCCGCCGCCGAACCTACACCTAGACGTATTGAAATCATCGCTACATAAGCTACGGGCGCCAGTAAGAGAAACAACCGCTCCAATGGCGGCCGGAAACGGGCAAGACGGACGCCCACAGCGAGCAGAACCAGTATGAGCGCGACGCCGCCGGGGTTACAGACACGATCCAAAAGTGGGACCGTGACGTCGGTTGGCAGCGCAGCCTTTCCCTCAACCCGCCCAAGTCTGGCTACGCCATTTACGACACTCGTGGTGGCCTCGTTGAGGTAGTCGCCCGTGCCGGGTGCGACGAAAAACATCCAGCACGCGACGATGAATGCCGCTGACGCCTCACAGATCGCAAGAGGCTTTGTAAGATGGCGACTCCGGGGGAACACCCAAGTCGCACATGTAATGGTGCCCAAAATCGCAACCGTCGCCAATGCCGTCAGGTGATGCGTAATCACGACAATTAAGACGCAAGCCGAGAGGCCGGCGAAGCTCTGATGCCGGCCACGCTCGCGGGTTGCGAAGCGGATTGAAAAGTAAAGCGACAGGACCAGAAATGGCAATGCCAGCGTTTCATAGACGAATGATGTATCGAAATAATGAATCTGCGGGCTCAGCAGATATACCAGTACGCCGATGCACGCTACGCGTGACGATTTAGTCACTTCTCGGAAGAGCAACAAGATGCACGCCGCGAGCATTAGATGCGCGAGACCGGCGACGAGGACTCCCGCGACGAATGGGCCGGTCGACGACACCTGGGCTAGCTCGGCGGTGACATTCTCCAGGCCTGGGTATCTAGGGCTAATCGGCAGCCCCAAATTCGGGTGGAAGAGATGGTGTGTCGCGAGCACGTTGTGAAGTGATCCAATATGCTGTATCTCGTCGTACCACGTGAACATATCTGGGCTGTATGCCCACCTAATCACGGACTGAGAACCCGCGTACAGAATCACCAAGAACTCGCGCTCGCGGGGCAAAGTAGACGGTTTAAGTACGCGAACGGCGACGAAAACGAAGGCGAGCATTTGCCCGGTCCAGAACAAGGGGCCGGCGAAACTCAAACTTCCTCGCGACCTGGCGTAAGCGAGGGCGACGAGCAAAATGCCTGTCGCCACGACCACCAGAGCGTCGGCGATGCCGTTGCGGGTTTCCTCGTGTGCCGGATCCAATGAGCGCCCGTCTGGCGGGAGATCATCAATTTGACTGGCATTAGCCGGATTTGGTGCCGTCTCAAGGCTCACCATTAGGCCGTCGCTTCCTGCTCACAGCGACGACTTTCCGAGCGCACGTTATGGGGGCATCTGGCGATTATTTGCGGCTGGGCTCGGCGGACCACGCCGTCTCCGGATTTTGCGGTGCGTCTGGCACTCGGGTCCACCGTCAGTGTCGACAACGCATTTCCTGTCACACCACCTTGGTCGGCGCGGGTCCGCCTGTCGGCACGTACACGATGGCCGGCCGGTATCCGGGGACCGGCGGCGCGAGTTCGGCGGGTATCGCAGCCGCCGGGATCGACGCCGCCGCGGCCGGCCCGTATCCGGCCGCTGGCGGGCGCGCCATCACAGAGGAGACGGGCAACCCAAATTTTCCGGCAGCCTTACCGCCCGCGCCCGCCCCGGCGCCCTGAGGTAGGCCGCCGAGCATCATTGGGAAACCCACCCCGGTGGCAAATTCGCCCTCCCCGGCCGCCAACGGCGCCACCATCGGCAGGTTACCCAGCATCGCCCCCTGACCTGCTGCGGCCCATCCCCAGTTCGTCGGCACGGACAACCCGCCGACCGGCATCGCTTGACCTAGACCCGCCAACGCGCCCACGCCTGCCATGTCCCCGATGCCTGACCCCAGCGCCTGGGCGGCCTCCGGCGCCGCGGCTTCGGCAGCCGCCGCTGCGGGAGCCGTCATCGCGGAGCCGATTCCATTGGATATCGGCGTACCGAGCAGGGGCCCGAGCGCCTCGTTCCCGATAAACATGGCCGCCCAACCCGGGATGGAAAGATAATCGACAGCCACACTTTGCAAGATGCTGCCTGCGGACGAGCCGCTCAGGAACCCCGCCCCCGAAGCGGTGGAAGTGCCACCCAGAAGATCATTCACGAATCCCGAGAGTCCCGACGACGAAAATGTCGACGAAGCGGACGACGAGAGGCTTTGTAGTGCGGTGGGAATCTGGGAGACCAGCCCCGACAGCGAGGACAGCACGCTCGAGCCAGACGTGGCAGAGGACTGGGCACCGGCGGCCCCCTGCGCGGCCACTCCGGCCAGATTGGTGGTCTGCGGCGCCGCGCTGAACGGCGCCGTCCCTGCGGTGCTGCTCGCCGAACTCGCCGCGTAGGTGTACATCGCCACGGCGTCCTGGGCCCACATTTCGGCGTATTGGGCCTCGTTGGCCACGATCGCGGGCATGTTCTGACCGAAGAAGTTCGTCGCGACCAGCATCATCAGCTGAGCCCGGTTCGTCGCGACCAGCGCCGGCGGCACCGTCATCGCGAACGCCGCATCGAACGCGCTCGCTGCCGCCTCGGCCTGGCTGGCCGCCAGCTCCGCCTGCCCGGCGGTCGCGCTCATCCACACCAAGTACGCCCCGGCTGCGGACGCCATCGCCGTCGACGACGGGCCCAGCCACCCAGAGGTGAGTTCCGAGATGACCGCGTCGTATGCCGACCCTGCGGAACGCAAATCGACGGCCAACCCGCTCCACCCGGCCCCGGCGGCCCGCATCGGGCCCGAACCCGGGCCGGCATACATCCGGGCCGAGTTGAACTCCGGCGGGAACGCTCCGAAATCGATCACTGAAACCCCTGCGAGGGTCAGTCAACCGCGGCGGCGTTTGCCGCCTCGGTGGCCGCGTAGGAAACCCCGCTGATCCCCAGGGCGCTCACAAATAGTTCATGAATGGCCATCGCGTCGGCACCGATCGCCTGGTACATTTCGCCGAGCGCCGCGAAATGCGCCGCCGTCAGGGCCGACACCTCATCGGCAGCGGCGGGAAGAACCCCGGTCGTCGGGGCTGACGCCGCCCCATTCCCGGCGGCCACTGCCGTGCCGATGCTTTGCAGGTCTTCGGCCGCGGATGCCAGCATCTCCGGGCGCGTGGTCACGTACGACATGTGCTCCTCCTGACGGAAGCAGACGGCCCCAATGCCCGGCCGCGGTTACCGCAACGCCTCGGGTGCGACCGTATGGATATACCGATATTGCCCCTGGGAGCAAGGATACATACCAAGTGGATACGAAGCAATCATTATCAAACTAGAAGTTCAGTTGGCTGGCGATAAATCGTCCCTAGGCTGGCCCAGACCCCCCGGAGAACAGACCGCGCGCTAGTTGCCTGCCGCAACCCGGCTGCCGCATCGGCAATGCGATGGTGTTGTCAAGCGCCCTGGCCGCCGCGCCAACCACCAAAGAGCACCACCAGAGCAGGTCACCGCGTCAGGACGACGTCTAGTGGTGGATCGCCAGAACTCATCGGGTGAACCGCCAGCATGCAACCACGCGCTCGACGTCGATGGCACCGAACGACCGCATCTCGGAGTGCGTGGTCACGACCGATATGTGCACCCCTTGGGGGAAAGAAATCGCCCCGAGGCGGCCCCCGCTTACCGCCGCGCCCGGGCGTGTCCGCGCATTTGATACTAGCGATACATCCGAATCGGCAGTATACATACTAGTCGGCATGAGGTAATGGCAGTTAACAGACTTGTAGTCCTGTGAAAAACTTGTGGAGTAGGTAAAGTGCGGGCTACTGACCGGACCGCGGACCAGGGCAAGGCTCCCGCGGGGAGAACGCCGCCCCCGGCGGGTAGGCACATTCGGCGCCCTATCGTCCCCTATCATCGAGGGGACTGGCTCGGGGCCGGAAGTTGTCTGGGCGCGAAGCAATCGCGCCGCCGCGCGGCAGCCGCAACGAGACAGGGAGGGTGATGACCGAGGCCACCGAACGACGGGCCGGCGCCACCCGCCATCGACTCATCGCCGCCGCGTCACGCGAGTTCGGCCACCGCCCGTACAACATGGTCAGCCTCGATGACATCTTGGCAGAGGCCGAACTCACCAAAGGGGCAATGTACTTTCACTTCCCCTCCAAGCAAGCGCTCGCAATGGCGATCGTCGACGATTTCCACGAGATGAGCCGTACCGCAGTCACCGACTTGCTTGCCCGCAAGATGTCGGGATTAGAAACAGCGATCGATCTTGTCTATCTCCTTGCGGTTCAAAACACCCAAGACGAGGTGGCCCGAGCCGGCGTCCTACTGCTGGAGACCCTCGATAACACAACCGCCCTGTGGCAGACGTGGATTGAGTTCGTCACCACCCTGATCCAAAAAGCAGTCACCGAGGGCGACGTCGTCGACCGGCACGATCCCGAAGACATTGCCAAAATGCTGGTGGCGCTGTGGGCGGGCGTCCGCCGGATCAGCGATCTCGACCGACCCGAGAACCATCTCGATAATCTCCAAAAGGTATGGACACTGGCGCTACCCAGCTTCACCAATCCCGACCGAATCGACTACTTCACCCAGTTCATCAAGCGCCGCCACGGACTCGCCGTGAAAAAGGTTTCCGCTGAGATAGTTCCGCTTTGACCTGCACGACACCCTTCACGACACAACAGTGGCGCACGCCGGCCTCGGCCCGACCACTGCCGGACTCCTGCCACGCGCAGCGATGTAGGTAGTCGCAGCCTCGGGCTGCTGGTCAGAGAGTCGATCGTCAACGCCCCGCTCGTTGCCAACTGCTGTCCAAGAGGGCGACCGTACTAGTGCTCGTCAACCCACAGGCGCTCGGTCAAATTCTCAAACGTCACCAACACAACCGGGTCATCGCGCCGCATCAGCGCCGACTTGCTCATCTTGGCCCGCACTGTCCAACCCTCGCCATGCCGCAGCTCCACCACCAGATTCGCCAGGGCTTCGACGCCGGAAAGGGCGCCCAGCGCAGCCGGCACGGTGTTGAAGACCTCGGGAAACGCCAACCCCGCCAGGCTGTCCTGCTCGTAACCCATCATCTCTGCAAACGCCGTGTTGGCGAATAAGATGATGCCGTCGCGCGCCATGGCGAGCGTAGGGACCGGAAGCCGTTCCAACACGACCAGAGCAGGCAACCGCGTCAGGATGTCCATCGGTGAATCGTCAGAACTCCCAGTACGCCGCCGCTCAATCCGCCGACTCTCTTCCATATCAACCCCCGTGCCAGCGCCGTCACGACGGGATTGGTCGGGCAAGCCCCCAGCTGCCAACCGCCGATCCGTCATGGAAGGCACAGTAGCAACTCGACAAGATCAAAGCATCAGAACAGACAACCCCGCAGACCGCCGTCGACCCGGCTTGAACCCGGACCATGTCGCGCCTTACCACGCATGATTGGCCCATGATGGGCCAGGGTCGTGGTCCCCGGTCCGGTTAACCGCGGTGTGCATGCCGGGCGCTGGCGCGGACAACTCCGGGGGAGACCGCGGCGCCCAGGCGAGTGGGTCCGTTCGTCTGCGACCTGTCTGTGGTCTGTAAGGACCCACAGTCCCTGGGCACATGCATGCTTTCCCGGCAAACGACCAGATCTACGGTTTGTAGATTGCTTTACATGATGACCATAAGTATGTATGCTCCCAACGAAGTGCATGGTCGGTATATGTATACGTCGCACTCAGGCGTGGTTGGCACCGCGGCCCCGCCTCCGGGTCGACCTGCTTCCACTAGGAGCCAGCATGGGACCTAGGCAGACGGCGGTTAACACGCTGAGCTACGGAACTAGATCGCGCGGTGAAGTCGGACGTTTCGGAACACCGCTCTTCTCACTCAGGCTGCGCGGCGCGCAGCACTTCACCTACAAGTTGGAAGCCGAATCATGACCAGCATTTCATCGTCAAGCTCAGCTGAATTGGGACACGGCGTGTCGGGGCGGCAGCCGGCAGAATCCACGGGAACCAACGAGCATCCGCTCCATCTGCTCCCGCGCCCTCACCAGAGACCACTGCCCATCACGGATCCGACCGTCAGCCTGGTTATTCCGGTCAGGAACGAGGCGCGGAACATCAGCTGGGTCCTCGAGCAGATCGTCGACGAGGTAACCGAAATCATTCTCGTTGACGGCAATTCGACCGATGTCACGCTCGTCACGGCCCGTCGATGCCGGCCCGACGTCCGGGTCGTGCCGCAGCAGGGTGCCGGCAAAGGTAGCGCACTGCGTACCGGGTTTCTGGCCGCCAGCGGCGACATCATCGTCATGATGGACGCGGACGGCAGCATGTCGCCCAGCGAGATCACCCACTACGTGCACTTCCTTTCCAACGGCTACGACTTCGTCAAAGGATCGCGGTTCATCAGCGGCGGATCGTCGTTGGACATCACCCCGTTCCGGCGGCTCGGCAACCGGTTCCTGCTCGCGGTGTTCAACTCGCTGTATGGCGGCCACCTGACCGACCTGTGCTACGGATTCTGCGCGTTCGACCGTCGCTATCTCGACGCCCTCGACCTGACCGCGACCGGCTTCGAAATCGAGGCGGAAATGACCGTGCGGGCCATGCAGGCGGGTTTGCGTATCACCGAGGTTCCCAGCATCGAGTTGCCCCGCCGGAGCGGAAAATCGAACTTGCACGCGATCCGGGACGGCATCCGGGTGCTACGGACCGTGCTGCGCGATCATCGCTCGGGCGTTTCCGGGCATCTCGTGCAGGCGGCGCGACAACGCGTTCATGCCGCGCGGCCCATCGCTACCGCGGCGGCGGTGGCCGATCAATGAGCAGCCGACGGGGCCGCCGGTCGCCGGCACCACCCTCGTCGTCCCGGAGGATCGAAGTCAATGATCTTCCGATCGGTGTCATCGACGTCGAACTGAGCATGCCGCCGGCCGCACTCGTTAGACGTTCGGCATGATCCCGCTGACGACCGGCGGCATCAAATGCGTTGCGGCCGTTGGAGCGCACTGTGACGACATCGCCGTTGGCGCCGGCGCAACATTGATGCAGATCGCCCGTCGCAATCCGGGTGTCGTGGTGCACGCGCTGGTGTTGACCGGCGCCGGCACCGACCGTGAGGTCGAGGAAAAGAACGCCATTGTCGCGCTGTGCCCCGAAGCCGACGTCCGGTTGACGGTGGCCGACCTTCCCGACGGTTACCTGCCCGACCACTGGGGAATGGCGAAGCACCATATCGCCAAGTTTGGCCGCAACTGCAAGCCCGATCTAGTGCTGGGTCCGCAGCGCAGCGACTATCACCAGGACCGTCGTCTGACCGCGGAGCTCATCCCCACCGAGTTCCGTTCGCAAGTCGTGCTCGGCTACGAAATCCTCAAATGGGAGGCGGACTTGGCGAATCCCACTATTTACGTGCCGATTCCGGACGACGTCGCGCAACAGAAGACGCGAGTGCTCAGGGACTGCTACCCGTCTCAGTCCGGCTGCGACGGGTTCGACGACGACGCGTTCCTCGGGTTGCTGCGGGTCCGCGGCGTGCAGTGCCGCTCCCGTTACGCCGAGGCCTTCGTGATCGAGAAGGCGATGCTGAGCCCCAGCGGCGGTTATTCAGTCAATTAGCCGGCCCCCCAATAAAAGGGGCTCGAGACCCTGCCCAAACCCGACCGAAAGACATCTCATGAACCTTGGAAGTCAGGCTGCCGACGGGAGAGTGCAGCAGCTACTTCCGAACCAGTGCAGATCCCTCGAACCACACGCGCGGCCGGCTTGGAAACGGTCGCATTACTTCCGGTCGCCAGCACCGAAATGTGAATTCGTGTCGTGAAGCTACCTGGCCGCCTAAGCGCGATGCGGATGCGCTACCGCCAACCCGCACCTTCGCCGTGGACGACATTCAGTTACACCGTGCCGGCCGGAACACCGAGTGGCACGCGAAGAATCGAGAGTGGCATGATTTGCCGCTTATGCCAGTCGGACCGACTGCTGAGCGTGTTGGACCTCGGCTCGACCCCGCTCTGCGAAAAGTTCCTCACCGCCGACGAACTCGATCAACCGGAACCGACCTTTCCGCTGCACCTGGCGGTGTGCGAGGACTGTCTGCTGCTGCAGATACCGGCGCTCATCACGCCCGCGGAAGCATTGACCGAATATGCCTGCTTTGCCTCGTATTCCGACAGCTGGGTGCAGCGCGCCAAGGCTTACGTCGACCAAGCCGTCCGGGGCCTGAATCTCGGACCCGAGTCATTCGTGGTGGAGGTCGCCAGCAAGGACGGCTACCTGCTGCAACATGTGGTCGCCGCAGGCGTACCGTGCCTGGGAATCGAGCCGTCGGCAAACGCCGGTGCCGCTGCCCGCGAACGCAAGGTACCCACGGTGACGGGCCTCCTGGATCAGCAGCTGGCACGCGAGATTCGCGCCCAACACGGCCCGGCGGACCTGGTCGTCGCGAACGATATCTACGCGCAGATGCCCGATCTGCGCGGCTTCACCCGATCGTTGAGCGGACTGCTCGCCGACGACGGCTGGCTCAGCATCGAGGTGAACCACGCGCTAAACCTGGTGCACCTTGGGCAGTTCGACACGATCTTCCACGCGCACTCCCAGTACTACACACTGCTCTCGGCGATAAACGCGCTGGCCACGGCCGGCCTGGCCGTCGTCGACGTCGAACTCCTACCTACCCACGGCGGGTCGATCCGGCTCTGGGCGCGCTCTGCCGAGGTCGCCGGACCGCCGACCCAACGGGTGGAAAAGGTGCTGCGCGCCGAGGAAGCGGCGGGATTGCATTGTGTCGACGGCTACCTGCAATTGCGTTCGCGCACTGAGGCCACCCGGCACGAGCTGTTGCGGTTCTTGCTGCAGTGCCGCGCCGAAGGCAAGCGCGTCGTCGGCTACGGTGCGCCGGGCAAGGGCAACACCCTGCTTCACTACTGCGGCATCCGCGGCGATCTGCTGGAGTACACGGTCGATCGCAATCCCTACAAGCACGGCCGGTTCACACCGGGCACGCGCATACCGATATACGAACCGGAGCGCATCGCGAAGGACCGCCCGGACGTTGTTCTGGTGCTGCCGTGGAACCACGAACCCGAGGTGACCCAGCAACTCCGCTACATTGCGGAGTGGGACGGCCGGCTTGTCTTTCCACTTCCGACACTGCACGCCGTCTCACCGTAAAACTCCGAGGAGCACCCACCCTCTCTATCAAGCCGGCGACGAGGTCGCGAATCCGGTATGGGTGCGACACATCATTGAGGGCCGGCTAAAGTCTGCGTGTCGCGCGCTATGTCAAGCGTTGCAACCGGATACATCCCGGAGCCGTCGCGGCCGTCCCGGGCCAGCGCCATGGGCGGATAGTTCATCACGTGGGTTCCGCCCGGTTTGTGCTGCTGCCAATCCACGGTGGCCTGCAGCGTGTAGTGCCCCGCCGGCAAGCCACCCAGGTCGACGTGCACCGCCTCGGTGGTCGACGCGGGGACCACCGTGTCGCCTCTTTGGCTGGAGTCATCGTGGAGCAGCGACTTGAGGTTGACCGTCGCCGGAATGGTCCGGACTACCGTGCCCGAGAAATCCACCAATTTGTAACTGGGAACCCAATTCTCGGTGGCCGCCGCGACGCCGTAGTTGGTCCATTCGACGGATATGGTCGCCACGTTGCCCTGGATCGATTGCGACCCCGGCTTCGCATCCACCGAATACCGGTAGCCCGCGGCGATGTTGGCTTGAGCCCACAGCAGGTAAAGCTTGGGGTCCATCGGCGTGGTCGAACCCTCGTCCGGAAAGTTCACGCTCGAGGTCATCGACACGTGATACCTGACCACGTCTTCCAGGCCCTTCGTGTAAAGGTCGATCGGGCTGGTTTTGTCCGGCGGCTGGCGGCCCCACTCGGTGATCACCGGCGCCGTCGCCAGCCGCTTGCGCAGATCGGCGACCAACGGATCCTTGTGTTGGACATACCAAGACGTGTCGTCGGAGGCCCAGACCGGGAACGGTGCGGTGATACCGAGCGCATCGGAGCGGATACCCGCGGGCGCGATCAGTTTCTTGGTGACGTCGTCGGCGAGCATCTGCCGCACGATTTCGGGGTTCCCGACGGTGACCACCATTTGGGTGTGGGGGAAGGCGTTCACGTTGGCCGCGACCAACTTTCGAATGGAGTCGATGGTGATGCTCTGGTCACGGAACTGGCTGTAGTAGCCTAGCTGGGCCACGCTCTCGTCGGCCGCCGGGCCGGGCGCCCCCAGCGTGTCGCGCAGGTACGCGATGTCGTCCTCGCCGAAGTCGCCGTACCCGGAGAACTCGAAAACGCTGAGCCGCTCGTCGTTGTCGTAACGACGACCGAGCGCGGCCAGCAGCTGCTCGAAACCGGCTAGGTAGCCCGGGTCATTCCAGTTCGGCACCACCTGCGTCAGGCCGTGTGTCGACGAGCCCGCCGGCGGTCCTTGGTAGCTGGTGCTGGCACCGGGGAGGGCGCGGACCCAGTCAGGAATCTCGATATTCGTGTCGTTGGGATAGACGGCATCGCAACAGGAGTTGTAGGAGTACACCCGAAGCGTCAGCCGCATCCCGCGGTCGGCGAGTTTCGTCAGCGCGTCGTCGATCGTGCTGAAGTCGTACTTGCGATCGTCGGGAGCATCCGGGGGCAGCGTGCGCGGGTCGACAGGCTGCAGTTGTCGCCAAGTTACCCGCAGGCTGGCGTCATACGACTTGGGCCAGGCGGGGTACCGCCGCTGGGCCGGATTGGCCTGCGGGAAAAGCGGTTCCATGCGGTCTTCGTACTGGCCGCGCAGTGGGTTGGGTATTTCCTGCGCGGTCGTGGGTATGGCCGGACTGACCATCGCGTTCAGCGGCCCGGGGTTGACGTGGGGGCGGCTACATCCGTTCAGGGATCCGTTCAGGGCCAGCGCCGCGCACGCGACAACCAGCACCGTCTTTCTCGTCAAGCTGCGAACCATCCCGCCAGCGTCAGATCGCGCCCAGCGACAACGCCTCGCGATCGGCGAGGAACGGCATCGGCATCCAGCGCGCGGACAGCAACGCTTCCATAGCGTTGCCCGGGACGGGGCGCGACAACAGGAACCCCTGCGCCCGGTGACATCCATGTTGCATCAAAGTCAGTGCGGCAGCCGGTGTCTCAACCCCCTCGGCGACCAGTTGCAGGCCGAACGCCTCGGCAAGCCCGATGATGGCGCGAACGATGGCCAGGTCACCGGCGTTGGTGCCCAAGTCGCGGACGAATCCGGTGTCGATCTTGAGCATGTCCACCGGCAGCGACTTCAGGTGCGACAACACCGCATAGCCGGTGCCGAAGTCGTCGATGGCTATCTGGACCCCGACCTCCTTGAGCTCCGCCAGGGTCTTGCGGGTGGTTTCGATGTCGTGCACCACCGCCCGCTCGGTGATCTCCAGACAGACCGATCCACCGTCGATACCGAACTCGTCGATGGTGTCGGCGACGCTACGGACGAAGCCGCGGGTGATCAGTTGGACCGGCGACACATTGATGCGCAAAATGGCGCTTTGCCCTACGCCGTTGGACCGCCACCGGCTGAATTCGGCGCACGCGCTTCGCATCACCCACCGGCCCAGCTCCCCCGCCAGGTTGGTCGATTCGGCCACCCCGATGAACGAATCCGGCAGCAGCAGCCCCCAAATCGGGTGCCGCCAGCGCACCAGCGCCTCGGCCCCCACAATGGCGCCGGTCCACAAGTCGACCTCGGGCAGGTAGTGCAGGAGCAGTGCTTCGCTGTCGATATCGCCCTGCAGGTGAAGCTCGATGTCGTTGCGGAACGCGCTCTTCAGAGACATGTCGTCGGTGGACAGCGCAATCTGGTTGCCGCCCCCGCGCTTGGCGGTCAGCACGGCCTCGTCGGCCCGGCGGAGTAGATCGGTGCTGTTGTCGCGCCCCGGCATGCCCACCGCCAGCCCGATGCTGACCGTGCGGGTGATCATGTGGCCGCCGATGGCCAGGCGTTCGCGCAGCATGGTCCCGAGGCGACGGGCGAACGACTCCGCGGTTCCGGCTGCCATCGGGTGGTCCGGGATGACGACGAACTCGTCCCCGCCCAGCCGGGCGATCATGCTCTGATTGCCCGCGCACACCCGAATGCGTTGCGCGAACACCCTGATGAACCAGTCGCCCGCGGTGTGGCCCAGGTAATCATTGATCGGCTTGAGCCGGTCGAGGTCGAGGTAGAGGACCGCGACCGGCCCGGGGTTGCCCGCCGCGAGCCGCTCGGAAAGATGGGCAACCAGCGCACGACGGTTGTAAAGCCCGGTCAGATCGTCGTGTTCAGCCAGATACCGAAGCTTTTCCTCGGCCGCGATCCGCGCCTGCAGCTGCGCGAACAGGGCGGCCACCGCCTCGAGCGTGTTGATCTCTTCTTGCTTCCACTTCCTGGCTCCGAACTTGACGAAGCCGAGCACGCCGGTGGTCACGTCGCCCGACACCAGCGGTGCGGCGGCCACCGAGGGCGCGGTGGGCACTTTGCCCCCGCTTAGCCAGCGCTGGAAGGAGCGGTTGGCCGGGTCCGGCCGTATCACGATGGGTTTGCGGCCGTGTTCGCACTGTGCGAGCACCGGGTCGGCGCTGGTGAAATGCACAACGGCCATCGGGTCCGGGTCCGGGACTTCGGCGCGCGGAGGCCACTCCGCAACCAGCACCGAAGCCCGGATGTCGTGGTCGTGGTGGCGCAAGAAGCTGGCGTCCACATCGAACTGTTCGACGAGCTGCGCGAGAACCTTTTCGCTGACCTGGGTCGCGGTGGATGCCGTGGCCTCCATCAGCCGGGTGGCGACGGAGGTGACGACAAGATCCAGGCTGCGCGGCAACGGGGCCCCTCCGGTATGGCACGTGTCCCGTCTGGGCGCAGGCCCAATCAGGGGATGGTCGTCTTCGAGACTGCTTCTCGCAATGCACCACGCTGCGCACTGGAGAACCCCATTGGTCGCGTTATTTGTCTAGTGGTTAATTCGGCCCGGGGCAGGTACGAATTGAGACAAAAAAAGCCTAACACGCGTCAACGGCCGCGGTCCCACGAAATCAGGCCGGGTATTGACCCCGAGATGAAGTGCCCTGCCTGCGGCTTTGCCGGGGGAATCTGGGAGTTCACTGGGTGCTTTTTCTGCTTGGTTCGCGCCCCCGAGACACCCTGCACAACCTTGGAACACCCGTGGCGCAAGTGCGCGTCGATTAGGACAGACCGGATTGCACCGTCCTGGTCGAGCGGCTAGGCGCATACCGCTTCGATGCGCTCAGCTCGTCGGCCGCGGTCGGCGGCGCCGAGGTGATCGCGCTGGCGCGTTGGAGCCGCGCTGTGACCCTGACCGGTAAGACGAAACATCGCGCCAGCAGGCATTCAACTTTTGTTCACCGTTTGCTCAGCACCTGCCGTGCACAGTGAGGGTGCGATCAATGGTTGTTCACCATTTACTCAGCACCTGCCCTGCACAGTTAGCCGTGTCAACAACCACCATGCTCGTCGGAACTGGCCGTCACGATCACGTCGCCGAAGTGACAGTGATCTCCGAACCAGGCGATGTCGAGCAGCCGACCCCGGCACGCTACCCGAAGAAGGGGTTAGCGACGCCGGAGTCTAAAGGTTCGGCGAGGTGCCAGATGTCATATGTGTTGGTCTCGCCCGAATGTGTGCGCAGCTGTCCCCACGTCGGTTGGAGTTCGACATGACCTCGTCGTTGTCTATTGCGCCGGAAATCTTGGCGGCAGCCACCCAGGATTTGACGAGCATTGGTTCGGCGATCAGCGCGGCTGATACCGCGGCAGCGGCGGTGACGACGCGGTTGGCACCCGCTGCCGCCGATGAGGTATCGGCGGCGATTGCGTCGCTATTTTCCGGCCACGGGCGGGCCTTCCAGGCGCTTTCCGAGCGGGCGGCGGCGTTTCATGCCGAGTTTGTACAGGCGTTGACGCATTCGGGGGGCGCGTATGCGGCCGCTGAGGCGGCCGGCTCCTCGGCGTTGGCGGCCTTGCAGCGTGACGCGCTGGCTGCGGTCAATGTCGCGACCCAGGCTATGACGGGGCGCCCGTTGATCGGCAACGGCGCTAATGGGACAGCGGCCCACCCCAACGGCGGCGACGGCGGGATCATCTCGGGCAATGGTGGCAACGGGTATTCGCAGCCGGCCGGCACCGGTTTGACCGGCGGTAACGGCGGTAGCGCAGGCATGCACGGCAACGGCGGGGCCGGCGGGGCCGGCGGGTCCGGCGCGGCGGGCACCGCGGGTTCGGCGGGCTCGGCGGGCACCAACGGCGGTAACGGCGGGGCCGGCGGCGCCGGCGGTAGCGGCGGATCGTTGAGCGGCAACGGCGGGGCGGGCGGCAAAGGTGGGGCCGGTGGGGCCGGCGGCGCCGGCGGCGCGGGTATGGCCGGGGCGGCCGGGGTGGGCGGGGTGAACAACGGCGCCGGCGGTAACGGCGGGGCCGGCGGGGCTGGCGGGACCGGCGGTAACGGTGGGGCCGGTGGGGCCGGCGGGGCCGCGCCGGCCGGTACCGCGGGCCCCAACGGGAGCGGCGGGGCCGGCGGGGTCGGTGGCCACGCCGGAGCGCCCGGAAACGGCGGGGCCGGCGCGGCGGGTACGGCGGCCAACCCTAACGGCGGGGCCGGCGGTCACGGCGGTAACCCCGGTGCGGTCGGCGTCGGCGGCGCCGGCGGAACGGCGGGCAGCGGGGGCACCGGTGGCGCCGCGGGCGCCAACGGGGCGAACGGCGCCGCTGTCACCAGCGGCGGCAACGGCGGCGCTGGCGGCCACGGCTACAACGCCGCCACCGCGGGTGCGGCCGGCGGGGCCGGCGGGGCCGGCGGTGCCGGCGGATCGGTCGGGGCCGGCGGTGCCGGCGGGGCCGGCGGGAACGGTGCCGCGGGTGTGGCCGGGACCAACGCCACCACCGCGGGCGCTACCGGCGTTGCCGGCCAAGCCGGCGGAGCAGGCGGTACCGGTGGGGCCGGCGGCGCAGGTGGCTCGATGTCGGGGGCCGGCGGGAAAGGCGGGGTCGGCGGTAACGGCGCGGCCGGGGGCACCGGCGGTGCGGGCGCGGCCGGGACCCTCGGGGTGGCCGGGGTAAACAGCGGTGCCGGCGGCAACGGCGGCAACGGCGGTAACGGCGGCACCGGCGGGGCCGGCGGGGCCGGCGGCGCCGGCGGGACGGCCACCAACGGCACCGCGGGCACCAACGGTAACGGCGGGGCCGGCGGTAAGGGCGGCAACGCCGGGACGCCCGCTAACGGCGGCACCGGCGCGGCGGGTACAGCCGCCAACCCCAACGGCGGGGCCGGCGGTAACGGCGGCAACCCCGGTGCCGTCGGCGCCGGCGGCGCCGGCGGGGTGGCCGGCAACGGGGGCACCGGGGGCAGCGCAGGTGCCAGCGGGGTCAACGGCAGCGCGGTCACCACCGGCGGCAACGGCGGCAAGGGCGGGGCGGGCTTTAACGCCACCACCACGGGCACCAACGGCGGGGCCGGCGGGGCCGGCGGGAACGGCGGGTCGGTGGGCAACGGCGGGGCCGGCGGGAACGGCGGCAATGGCGCGCGCGGCACCGCCGGCGCCAACGCCAACACCGCGGGCGCCAACGGCGGGGCCGGCGGGGTCGGCGGCACCGGCGGCACCGGCGGGGCCGGCGGCGCCGGTGGCTCGATCTCGGGCAATGGCGGGGCCGGCGGAGTCGGCGGCACCGGCGCGGCCGGCGGCAACGGTGGCACCGGTGCGACCGGTGCGGTCGGGCACGCCGGGGTAAGCAGCGGCGCCGGCGGCAGCGGCGGTAACGGCGGTAATGGCGGGGCCGGCGGCACAGGGGGGGCCGGCGGGGCCGGCGGGACGGCCACGCACGGCAGCGCGGGCAGCAACGGTAACGGTGGGGCCGGCGGCGCGGGCGGCAAAGCCGGCGCGCCCGGTAACGGGGGCACCGGCGCGGCGGGCACGGCGGCCAACCCCACCGGCGGGGCCGGCGGCAACGGCGGCGACCCCGGCACGGCGGGCGCTGGCGGCGCTGGCGGCGCTGCCGGCACCGGGGGCACCGCCGGCAGCGCGGGCGCCAACGGAGTTAGTGGCAGCGCGGTCACCAGCGGGGGCAAGGGCGGCACCGGCGGGGCCGGCTACAGCCCCACCGCCGCCGGCGGCACCGGCGGAAACGGCGGCAACGGCGGCAAAGGCGGGGCCTACGGCGACGGCGGCGACGGCGGGGCCGGCGGCAACGGCAGGGCTGGCGCGGCCGGCACCGACGCCACGACCGCGGGCACTGACGGCGGCGACGGCGGGGCCGGTACCGCTGGCGGGGCCGGCGGTCAGGGCGGGGCCGGCGGCCAAGGTGGCTCGATCTCGGGCAGCGGCGGAGCCGGCGGGGCCGGCGGCACCGGCGCCAACGGCGGGGGCGGCGGGACTGGTGTGTCCGGCGCAGCGGGCGTGGCCGGCGTGAACAGCGGCGCTGGCGGCGTTGGCGGTAATGGCGGTAATGGCGGTAATGGCGGTAATGGCGGCAACGGAGGAGCCGGCGGGGTCGGCGGGGCGGCCACCAACGGCACCGCGGGAACAAGCGGTGCGGGCGGGGCCGGCGGCAACGGTGGCACCGCCGGTGCCGCCGCCAGCGGCGGCACCGGCGCCGACAACAGCGCCAACGCCGGGGTGGCCGGCGGTACCGGCGGCGCCGGCGGCGCCGGCGGTACCGGCGGGGGGGCCGGTGCCGGCGGTACGGGCCTGAGCACCGGCGCAGCGGGCATCGCCGGCAACGGCGGTGCCGGGGGTAACGGCGGCGCCGGCGGCGCTAGCGGCGCGGGGAGCAGTTCCGCAACGCCCACGGCGGGTGAGCAGGGTGGTGCGGGAGGTGCCGGCGGCGCCGGCGGCGCAGGCGGCGCCGCCAATGGCGGCACGGCGGGCAGCGGCGGCCTGGGCGGCGGCGGCGGCCAAGGCGGCGGCGGCGGGGCCGGCGGCAACAACACCGGTACCAGCGGTGGTAATGGCGCCGACGGCGGTCAGGGCGGTACCGGCGGCACCGCCGGGGCGGGCGGCGCGGCCGGCGCCGGTGGCGGCGGCAGCGCCGGCAGCGCGGGCACCGGCGGCCAGGGCGGCAACGGCGGCAACGGCGGCAGCGGCGGTACCGGCACCGGCACGACCGTGGGCAAAGACCCGTGGAATGAAGGCGGTGGCGGTCAGGCGGGCCAGGGCGGCACCGGCGGTGGCGGTGGCGCCGGCGGTACCGGTGGGGGCGCCAACGGCGGTACGGCCGGCAACGGCGGCCAAGGCGGCACCGGCGGCGGCGGCGGCGCCGGCGGCGACGGCATCGACGACCCAAGCCCCGCCAGCGGCGGTCGGGGCGGCCAGGGCGGCACCGGCGGCGCCGGCGGCGCTGGCGGAGATGCCAACGCCGGCACCGCCGGCGACGGCGGCCGAGGCGGCGACGGCGGTCAGGGCAGCGGCGGTGGCAGCGGCGGCAACAACACCGGCGACAGCACCTTCTGGGAATTTGCCGCTAACGGCGGCAGGGGCGGTAACGGCGGGGCGGCGGGTGCGGGCGGCGCGGCCGGCAGCGGCGACGGCGGCACGGGCGGCGTAGGCGGCAACGGAGGCACCGGCGGCGACGGCGGCACCGCCGGCGACGGCGGCTCCGGCCAGCAACGCCACATCGGGGGCGTAGGCGGCAGCGCCGGCAACGGAGGCACCGGCGGCGACGGCGGCAACGCCGGCGCCGGGCAGACCAACGGCTCCGGCGGCGCCGGCGGCCTAGGTGGAACCGGCGGCAGCGGCGGCAACGGCACCATCGAAGCGACCGCTGTCGACCAGGGCCGCGGCGGAGGTGGTGGTGGCGGCGGCGCCGGCGGCGACGGCGGCAACGCCGGCACCGGCGGCAACGGCGGCGCCGGCGGTGGCGGCGGTACCGGCGGTACCGGCGGTACAGGCGGCATCGCCACCAGCACCGGCGGAGGAGGTACTACTCCAACGGGTACAGGCGGCGTCGGCGGCGCCGGCGGTAGCGGTGCGGCCGCCTCCGGCGGCACCGGAGGCAACGGCGGCGGCGGCGGCGGTGGCGGCGGCGGCGGCTGGGCCGCGCTTGATACAGCTGCCGGCGGTGGCGGCGGCGGCGGTGGTGCAGGCGGCGACGCCAGCGCCACCGGCGGCAACGGCGGCACCGGCGGCAACGCCACCGGCGCACCCGGCACGTTCACCGGCGGCAGCGGTGGACCGGGCGGCGCCAATGGCGTCGGTGGTGGTGGCGGCGGCGGCGGCAACGCCAACTTCCTCAACGCCGGCAACGCCAACGGCGGCGCCGGCGACGGTGGTACCGCCGGCGGGGGCGTCGGCACCAGCGCCGCCGGCTCCTATTTCAACGGTGGCGGCGGCGGCTTATCGCCGGGCGGCGGCGGAGGCGGAGGCGGCACTTCTTCACTCAACAGCCCCGGCGTCGTCGGCCAGACCAGCGGCGCCGCCATCTCCGTCGGCAGCACCCCGCACGGGGTGGCGGTCAGCCCCACCGGCCCCGAGGCCGGCTACGTCTACGTCGCTAACGAATTCAGCAACACGGTGTCGGTGATCAACCCCGCCACCAACACCGTCATCGCCACCATCCCCGTCGGCCACTTCCCGTTCGGGGTGGCGGTCAGCCCCACCGGCGCCCAGGCCGGCGACGTCTACGTCATCAATGAAGCCGCCAGCACGGTGTCGGTGATCAATCCGGTCACCAACACCGTCACCGCCACCATCCCCGTCGGCACCAACCCGTTCGGGGTGGCGGTCAGCCCCACCGGCCCCCAGGCCGGCGACGTCTACGTCAGCAATTACAACAGCACTGTGTCGGTGATCGACCCCGCCACCAACACCGTCACCGCCACCATCAAGCTCGGCACCATCCTCCAGCAGGCCTATGTGGCGGTCAGCCCCACCGGCCCCGAGGCCGGCTACGTCTACGTCAGTAGCGGATACACCGGCACGGTGTCGGTGATCAATCCCACCACTAACACCGTCACCGCCACCATCCCCGTCGGCATCAGCCCGTCAGGGGTGGCGGTCAGTCCCACCGGAACCCATGCCGGCGACGTCTACGTCGCCAACTTCGGCAGCAACACTGTGTCGGTGATCGACCCCGCGACCAACACCGTCACCGCGACCATCAACCTTGGCCCCAACACCCAACCCTACGCGTTGGCAGTCAGCCCCACCGGCACCTATGCCGGCGACATCTACGTCAGCAGCGGCACCGCCGGACGCTACGAAGTGTCGGTGATCGATCCCACCACTAACACCGTCATCGCCACCATCCCCGTCGGCGCCAGCCCGTTAGGGGTGGCGGTCAGTCCCACCGGCGCCCAGGCCGGCAACGTCTACATCACCAATTACCGCGACAATACGGTGTCGGTGATCAGCCCGTAATTCCTTCCCTCTTAAGGCCCCCGAGGGGCGTGCGTCGTTGTCGGTCGCGACAGAACAACGGCGCCCGGCTACGTCGCCGCGCTCGCGGCCCCCAGCGCCTCGGCGATAACCGCCAGGTCCTCGGCCGTGCTGCCCGCACCGCCGCGAGTTCGACGTCTATATCGGCGACCGGACCGGTGACGACCGAACGTATGCTAACCAGTACCTGACACCCGGGGTTTGCTGTGCGCCTTTGCAGAAGGGTCTACGGATGAGCGTCGAATTCCGCTTACTCGGCACCGTCGAAGCTCAAGTTGATGGACGACGGATCGAAATCGGTCATGCCCGCCGACAGTGCGTTCTGACCGCGCTGCTGGTCGATGTGAATCAACCGATCCCGGTAGAGCAGCTGGTTGATCGAGTGTGGTCGGATCAGCCGCCGGATTCGGCCCGAAAGTCCTTGACAAGCTACGTGTCCCGGTTGCGCAACCTGTTTGCTGAGACGGCGGAGGTGGCGATTTCGCGGGGGCCGGGCAGATATGTGCTGGAAACGGATGCGTTGTCGATCGACCTCTACCGCTTCCGACACTGGGCGGGTCAGGCGCGGGCCACCACAGACCCGGTTGAGGCAACGGTGCTGTTCGATCGTTGCCTGGACATCTGGATTGGTGAGCCGTTTGCATCGCTGGACACCGCCTGGATCAACGACCTGCGCGGCGCACTGGTCGCCGAGCGGTTTTCGGTGCTGTTGGATCGCAACGACGTCGCATTGCGTGCCGGGCGGCACGCCGAACTGCTGGTGGAGCTGACTACGGCGCTGGCCGCCCACTCGCTCGACGAACGCCTGGCCGGCCAATTGATGCTGGCCCAGTACCGCAGCGGACGACAGGCCGATGCGCTGGGCACCTATCGGCAGCTCCGCGATCGACTGGTCGAGGAGCTCGGCGTTGATCCAGGGCCGGCGCTGCAGGCGGTGCACCAGCAGATTCTGGCCGGCAACGCCGAGGATCAGGTCGCCGAGAGCGGGTTGGGCACGCCGGCAGGTTCGGCGGTGCCGCGGGGGCCGGTTAACGATCGACCCCATCCGAGCCTGTTGCGGCGCGCGACCAGCTTCATCAACCGCGAGCAGGACATAGCGCAGGTCATCGCGGCGTTGGGTGAGGGCCCGCTGGTGACGCTGACCGGGGTCGGCGGTGTCGGCAAGACCCGGCTGGCTTTGGAGATCGCCCGGCGCCAGCAGCAGCGGTTCGGCGAGGGTGTGCGGATCTGCGAGCTGGCGCCGCTAGACCACGGCGAGGCGGTGGGTCATGCCATCGCGGCCGCCGTGGGATTGCGCCACCAGCAGGGCTCAGACATAGCGGAATCGGTGATCGAGTATCTGCGGTTGCGTGAACTTCTTCTGGTGGTCGATAACAGCGAGCACCTGGTGGAAGTGGCCGCGGAAATGATTGAACGGATAATGCAGCACTGCGCGGGCGTGTCGGTGCTGGCCACCAGCAGGCAACCACTGGGCATCGAGGGTGAGCGGATCGTGGTGGTCTGCCCGCTGCCGGTCGCCGACGCCACCGTTTTGTTCGCCGATCGGGCCCGGGCCAGCCGGCCCGACTTTAACCTCGAGCACCAGCCGGTGGGTGCGATAGCCGAGATCTGTCGACGGGTCGACTGCCTGCCGCTGGGTGTGGAGCTGGCGGCGGCGCGGATGCGACTGATGAGCAGCCCCGATATGGTCCGGCGGCTAGACCAGGTACATCTGGTGCGCGGGGGCGTGCGGGGTGTGCCTCCGCGCCAGCAGAGCCTGACCTCCACCATCGCGTGGTCGTATCGGCTGCTGACTGAAGGCGAGCAAGAGCTGTTCATGCGGCTGTGCGTCTTCGCCGGCGGATTCGACCTGGAGGCGGCCCATTCGGTGTGCGGGGCCGAGGGGGCCTGCGAGCCTGACACGCTTGAGCTGCTGGCCGGTTTGGTCGACAAGTCGATGGTGATGGTGCGCGGCGTCACCGATCGCACCCGCTACGGCGTCTTAGAAACACTGCGGGCCTTTGGGCGCGAGCGCCTACACGAGCACGGCACCCACGATCGCTACGCGCTGCGGCATGCGGTGTACTACTGCGAACTCGCCGAGCGCGCCGCGGTGGGCTTGCAGGGTGTTGATGAACGGGATTGGGTCGAGCGGATGCTGCCCGACTACGACAACCTGCGCACGGCGTTCGAGCAGGCGATGGCCAACGAGGACATCGATCTTGCCCTGCGACTGGTCACGTCGTTATCCGAGCTGCTCAGCCTGCGCGTGGGCTACGAGATGGCCGGTTGGGCCGAGCGCGTCGTCGCGGTCGCCGATCCGGATCATCCGCTGTTCGCCGCGGTAGTCGGTGGCGCCGCACGGGGTGCGTGGGTCCGCGGTGACTTTTCGCGCGCCCGTTCGCTGGCGGCGCTGGCCGACGGGCGTGTTCCCGGCCGCGGCAGCGCACGTATGTGCTATCCCGGTGACGTGCTGGTCGACGCGGCCCTTTTCGAGGGTAACGCGCAGGACGCCCCGGCGTACTGGGGCCGCGAGGTGGCACAGGCGCGCGCTGACGCCGACCCAATCCGACTGGTGTGGACGGTTTTTTCGTCCGCTGTCTGCCACGTTTCGCTGGGCGTGCCCGACGCTGCCTTGCCCGCCGCGCGGGAGGCGGTGCAGGTCGCCGACACGACGGCCAATCCGACGGCGCGGTCGATGGCCTACTTCGCGCTGGGCTATCTGCTCAAGAAATCTGAACCGGATCGTGCGCTGGAGCTCTTCGACGCGGCGGCCCGGCTGGCCGGGTCCGTGCAAAACAACTGGTGGTATGGAATCGCGTTGCTGGAGGCCGCGGCGAACCGCGCGGTCCATGGCGATCCGGTAGTCGCGGCGCAGATGTTCATCGAGGTGCTTGACCACTTTGATCGGATCGGGGACTGGACCCAGCTATGGGTCAGCCTGCGCTACATCGCGCGGTTGTTGGTACGGCTGGGCGCCGATGACGATGCCCTGAAGCTGCACTGCGCAATCGTGAACGCGGGTAAGCCCGCGCTGTTGGGGGCGGCCCGATTGCGCGTCCTGGTCGAGTGCCTGGGCGCAGACCGCTTCGATGCGCTCAGCTCGTCGGCCGCGGTCGGCGGTGCCGACGCGATCGCGCTGGCGCGTAGCAGCCTGCAAAGCTGCGTGGAGCACGCCGCCCAACCCGCGCTGTGACACCACCTGACCAGCAACCCGAACATCGCGCCAGCAGCGCGTCCAACGGTTGTTAAGCCCGGGTCGGACGTCAACAATCCGTACTCTTGCCCAGGAGTGAGACAGCTCACAATTGCGGGGCAATCTGTCACAGACGGTCGGCCTGCGGTGTCTCAAGGGCACACGCCTAGAAGAGGAGACACAAATGACTGAGATGACACGCGTCGTCGTCGTCGGCGGCGGATACGCCGGAACGCTGGCCGCCAATCATCTGCGGCTGCGCCCGGACATCGACATCACCCTGGTGAACCCGCGTCGGGTGTTCGTCGAGCGAATCCGCCTGCACCAGTTGGTCGCCGACACCGGCACCGCAACCGTCGACTACGGCACCCTGCTCGGCGACGGAATCCATTTGCTGGTCGACACCGTCGACCGGATCGACACCGGTGACCGGCAGGTCCTGCTGACCTCCGGTGCCGCGCTGAACTACGACTACCTGATCTACGCCGTGGGCAGCACCGGCACGGCCGCCGCCCAGCTTTGCGGTGTGCCCGGTGCGGTCGACTTCGCGTATTCGGTCGCCGATCTGGAAAGCGCGCAGCGGCTGCGTTATGCGCTCGCCGATACGCCGACCGGCGCACCCGTCACCGTGGTCGGCGCCGGACTGACCGGCATCGAAACCGCTTCCGAGCTGGCCGGGCAGGGACGCCCGGTGACCCTGCTCTGCGGCGGCCTGCTCGGGCCATCACTGAGCAAGCGGGGCCGGCGGTCGGTGGCAAAGCAAATGCGCAAGCTTGGCGTAAACCTGCTCGAAGACGCCTTGAAACCCGTCAAAGCCAGCGAGGTGCGGTGGGACTCAGTAGTACTGGCCGACGGCAGGGTGCTGCCCAGCTCGGTGACCGTGTGGACGGCGGGATTTGCGGTGCCTGATCTGGCGGCGCGCAGCGGGCTCACCACCGACGCGCTGGGCCGGCTACTCACCGACGAGACACTCACCAGCATCGATGACGAGCACATTGTCGCCGCGGGTGACGCCGCCGCGCCGTCGGGCCAGCCGCTGCGGATGAGCTGCCAAGCCGCCGGGCCGTTGGGCGCGCAGGCGGCCAACACGGTGCTCAGCCGTATCGCGGGGACCCCGCCCGCGGTGCTGAACCAGGCGTTCGTCGGGCAGTGCATCAGCCTGGGCCGCTCGCACGCCACCTTCCAGCTCGCCCACACCGACGACACCCCGATAGACGCGTACCTCGGGGGCCGGATCGCGGCGTCCCTCAAGGACGCGGTCTGCAAGGGCACGGTCTGGTCAATCCGGCGCGAGGCCGCCAAACCCGGCACCTACTTCTGGCTCAAGGGCGGCGACAGGCCGGCGCCCGTCGAGCAGGTCGCGCCGCGATGACGGGCGCACCCGCCGGTGGTGAGCACGCCGAACGGTTCACTCTATTGCGCCCGTTACTGTTCACCATCGCCTACGAAATCCTGGGCTCGGCAACCGAATCCGACGACGTATTGCAGGACAGCTATCTGCGGTGGGCCGCCGTCGACCTATCCACGGTGCACGACACCAAGTCCTACCTGGCGCGGCTGGTCACCCGCCAGGCGCTCAACACGTTGCGGGCCGACGCCCGCCGCCGCGAGGAGTACGTGGGGCCGTGGCTGCCCGAGCCGCTGCTGCTCGACGAGCAGGACCCGTCGGCGGATGTCGTTCTCGCTGAATCGGTGTCGATGGCAATGCTGGTCCTGCTGGAAACGCTGAGCCCGGACGAGCGGGCGGTGTTCGTGCTGCGGGAGGTGTTCGGGTTCGACTACGGCGAGATTGCCGAAGCCGTCGGCAAACCGTCGCCGACCGTACGACAGGTCGCCCACCGGGCGCGCGAACACGTGCGGGCCCGGCGAAAGCGGTTCAATGCGGTGGACCCGCAACGCAACGCGGAGGTCACCGCGCAGTTTTTGGCGACGGCGGCCAGCGGGGATGTGGACGCGCTGATGGCACTGCTCGCGCCGGACGCCACCTGGACGGCCGACAGCGGCGGCCTGGTCAGCGCTGCCCGCAAGCCGGTGGTTGGCGCCCAACGGGTGGCCAGGGCCATCGCCGGGCTGATGCGCAGGGCGGGGGCTCTGTTGCGTGTGGAGATGGTGACGTGTAACAGCGCCCCGGCCGTCTTGTTCTATCTCGACGAACACCTCGAGGGGGTGATCACGGTGGAGATTGCCGACGACAAGATCACCAACTTCTACGTCATGCGCAACCCTGCCAAGCTGGCGGCGCTGGCCACAGCACACGAGATCAGCCGGGACTGAGGCCGCATCGGCCCACGCTTGCGCGGCGAAAATCCGCCGTTCTGTCAAGCTAGGGCGGTGCGAATCGACCGGCTCGGCGATCTTGGCGGCGCGCCAAAGGTGCTGCGCGCTATCGGTGACGCCACCAGCCGGCTCGATCTGCCACCGCCGGCCGCACTGACCGGCGATTGGTTCGGCGCGCTGGCCGTCATTGCGCCGAGCGTGTCGGTGCGACCCGTGCGGGTCGACGACGCGTTCGCAATCCGTCCACCGGCCGATGCACCCCGCTCGCCGCCGGTGGGCGGCGGGTGGGTCGGCTACCTGTCCTACCCGGATCCCGGAGCCGACGGGCAGCCGAATCGGATCCCCGAGGCAGCCGGCGGCTGGGCCGACTGTGTGCTGCGCCGCGACTGTGACGCGCAATGGTGGTACGAGAGCCTGTCCGGTGCACCGATGCCGGACTGGCTGGCGGGCGCTCTGGCAACGACACCGGCACCGGCCCCCGAACCGCGTTGCCGGATCGACTGGGACGCGGCCGACCACGACGCCCATCACGCCGGCGTCCTGGCCTGCCTGGACGCGATCGGCGCCGGCGAGATCTACCAGGCGTGCGTGTGCACACAGTTCACCGGGACTCTCACCGGGGCCCCGCTGGACTTCTTCGTCGACGCCGTGGCGCGCAACTCTCCGGCGCGCGCGGCCTACGTCGCCGGACCGTGGGGTGCGGTGGCGTCGCTGTCCCCGGAGCTTTTCCTGGCCCGCCGAGGCGGCGTCGTGACCTCAAGCCCGATCAAGGGCACCCTGCCGCTGGATGCCTGGCCGGCGGCATTGCGGGCTTCGGCCAAAGAGGTGGCCGAGAACATCATGATTGTGGACCTGGTCCGCAATGACCTGGGCCGAGTGGCGGTTACCGGCACGGTCACCGTGCCCGAGCTATTGGTCGTGCGGCGCGCGCCCGGCGTATGGCACCTGGTGTCCACTGTGTCGGCCCAGGTTCCCGTCGAGCTGTCGCCCGCGGCGCTGCTGGACGCGGCTTTCCCGCCGGCCTCGGTCACCGGGACTCCCAAACTGCGAGCGCGCCAGTTGATCCGGCAATGGGAACAGCGTCGTCGCGGGATATATTGCGGCACAGTTGGCTTGGCGTCCCCGATCGCAGGGTGCGAGCTCAACGTCGCGATCCGGACCGTCGAGTTCGACGCCATCGGTAACGCGGTGCTCGGGGTCGGCGGCGGGATCACCGCCGACTCCGATCCCGACGCCGAATGGGAGGAGTGCCTGCACAAGGCCGCGCCCATAGTCGTCGGACTGCCGTCCACAGCGACCGCTGCGCAGGTCGGTTAACCAGCGGATTTGGCGATAATTGCACGTCGGGCGCCCATCTTGCATAAGATCTAGGCCATTGACTCGTGCCGATCGCGGGTCGTCTGCGAGTTGGGGGCCCTATGAGAATCGCCATCCTTGGCGCGGCGGCAGCGGCGGTGCTGGGTGGGACGCTAGCCATCACCCCACTGAGTTCGATCGGGCCGCCGATACAGCCCGGGGCAGCCTGCGCCACCGGCGCGCACTGCGAGCGGCTCTCTTCGGTACTCATGCCGCAAACGGCGACGCCGGCGGGGCTGCCGGCTGCAGCGGCGGCAGCGGCACCGGGCGGGCCCGGACCCGCGGCACCGGCAGTCGGCCTGCCTGGGCAGAACGCTCCTGCCGCGTTTGTACCCGGGGTTGGCTCCCAACCAGGCGTGCCGTTGGCCGCGGTACCGGGCACACCAGGAATCCCAAGCGTGCCCGGCGTGCCCGCGGCGTCGATCCCCGGCGTGTCCGGCCTGAATGTTCCAGGGGTGCCCGGGGTGCCCGGCCTGGATGTTCCAGGGTTGCCGGGGGTGCCCGGCCTGGACGTACTGGGCATACCGGGGGTGGGCAATCTGTACGGCTTGGCCAACGGGCTCGTGGGCGCCTACGGGGCCTGGACTGTTGTCCCTTCGGTGGTAAACGGCGTCGTCACCGCGGCCAGCATCGCGGCGGGGGTCGGCGTCAGCGGCATTGGGCTGCTCGCCACCCTGGCAATACTGAACAATTCCGGGGGTGTGGGCGGCCTGCTCACAACGGCCGGACTGGCTGCGCTGCTGGCGCCGGGGGTGACCCAGGCGATACAGGCCGCTGGGCCGGCGATACAGGCGGGCCTCACTACGGTCCCGCAGGTGCTCGCGTCGCTGCCTCATTTACCGAGTCTGCCTGGTCTCCCGAGTCTTCCGGGTCTCCCGTCGCTGGCCGCCGTCCCGGGTCTGTCGGCGCTGGTCGCGGTCCCGGGTGTGGAGGCGCTGGCCGCCGTCCCGGGTCTACCGGGTCTACCGGGTGTAGCGGGCCTGCCTTCGCTACCGGGCGTCCCGGGTTTGCCGAGTCTGCCTTCGCTACCAGGCGTTCCGGGTCTTCCGGCGCTACCGCAGGGTCTCCCGTCGCTGCCGGCCGTACAGCTACCGGCGCCGCCACACTTGCAACTGCCGGCGGCGCCTTCTCTCCCGCACCTGTGACTTCGCTAATCCGCTGTTAGGGCTGTTACGGCTGTTAGGGCTGTTACGGCTAGGTGTGGCCGGCTGCGGTCAGCCGTCTGCTTGGCGGGCCCGTAGCACCGCATCGTAGAGCTGGCGCGAGCGCACCTGAGGATGTGCGGCGGCCACCTGGCCGCAGGCGTCCTTGACCCGGACACCCACATTGACCAGGCTCTCGACTTCTGCCACCAGGGACGGCAGGTCGGCGCGTGGGGTCGCACCGGCCAGCACGACGGTGATCTCGCCGAGCACGCCGTCGGCCGCCCACCTCGCCAGTTCGTGAAGCGATCCCCGCACCACTTCCTCGTGCACCTTGGTGAGCTCCCGGCAAACCACCGCCGTACGTGCACCGCCGAGCTGCTCGACCGCATCGCCCAGACATGCGGCCAACCGGCGCGGCGATTCGAAGAACACGCAGGTGCGCCGCTCGTCGGCCAACGAAGCCAGCCACGTTCTGCGCGCCGAGCCCCTGCGTGGTGCGAAGCCCTCGAAGCAGAACTTCTCCGCCGGCAGACCGGACACGGCCAGCGCGGTCGTCACCGCGGACGGCCCGGGCAGGCACTGCACCGGTAAGCCCGCATCCACGCACGCCACGACCAGCCGAAAGCCGGGGTCGCTGATCACCGGCATGCCGGCGTCACTGACCACCAGCACCGTCGCACCGGCCCGGACCGCGTCGACCAGGGCCGGTACCCGCGCGGCCTCGTTCTGGTCGAACAGGCTGACCACCCGGCCGGTGATCGCCACATCGAGCGCCTTGGCCAGATTTCGCACCCGCCGAGTGTCCTCGGCCGCCACCACATCGGCATGACGCAGCGCGTCGCTCAGCCGCGGGGATGCGTCCGACGGCTGGCCCAACGGTGTCGCACCGAGCAATAGGCGACCATAGGACATGACCGACAGCCTACGATCGACGAGATGACCGCCCCGCCCCGCGAAACCCCCGTCGCCGTCCAGGAGCGCGTCGTACCCGTCGTCAGCCCGGGGCCGGTGGTTCCGGTCGCGGATTTCGGGCCAACCGACGATATCCGCGGCTGGCTCGTGACCGGCGTGATCGCCTTGCTGGCCACGGTGACCCGGTTCATCAACCTGGGCTCGCCGACCGATGCCGGCACACCCATCTTCGACGAGAAGCATTACGCGCCCCAGGCCTGGCAGGTACTGCACAACCACGGGGTGGAGGACAACCCCGGCTACGGCCTGGTGGTTCATCCGCCGGTCGGCAAGCAGCTGATTGCCCTCGGCGAGGCCATCTTCGGTTACAACGGGGTGGGTTGGCGGTTCACCGGCGCGCTGCTGGGCGTGATCATGGTGGTGCTGGTGATGCGGATCGTCCGGCGGATCAGCCGGTCGACACTGGTCGGCGCGATCGCGGGGTTGCTCGTCATCTGCGACGGCGTCAGCTTTGTCGCCGCGCGCACCGCGTTGCTGGACGGCTACCTCACTTTCTTCGTGGTCGCGGCGTTCGGCGCGCTGATCGTCGACCGCGATCAGGTCCGGCAGCGGATGCACCTCGCGCTGGCGCAGGGACGTGCCGGCGAGACGGTCTGGGGGCCGCGGCTGGGCGTGCGCTGGTGGCGCTTCTTGGCGGGGGTCCTGCTCGGATTGGCCTGCGGGACAAAGTGGTCCGGTCTGTACTTTGTGGTGTTCTTCGGCGTGATGTCGTTGGCCTTCGACGTGGCGGCCCGGCGTCAATATCACGTGACCAGGCCATGGCTCGGGGCTTTTCGTCGCGACTTGTTCCCCACCGGGTATGCGCTGGGGCTCATTCCGGTCGCGGTCTACCTGGCCAGCTACGCACCGTGGTTTGCGTCCGAGACCGCGATCGACCGGCACCAGGTCGGTTTGACGATCGGTCGCGACGGGATTTTCCCGCTGCCCGACGCGATTCGCTCGCTGTGGTACTACCACGCCAAGGCTTTGCAGTTCCATGAGGGCCTGACGAATTCCGCGGGCAACTACCACCCGTGGGAATCCAAACCGTGGAGCTGGCCGATGTCGTTGCGGCCGGTGCTGTACGCCATCGATCAGCAGAACGTTGCCGGTTGCGGCGCCCAGTCGTGTGTCAAGGCGGAGATGCTGGTCGGCACTCCTGCCCTGTGGTGGCTGGCGGTGCCGGTGCTGGGATATGCGGCGTGGCGAACGGTGGTTCGGCGTGATTGGCGCTATGCCGCCGTTTTGACCGGCTATTGCGCCGGGTGGCTGCCGTGGTTTGGCGACATCGACCGGCAGATGTATTTCTTCTACGCGGCGACGATGGCGCCGTTCCTGGTGATGGCCATCGCGCTGATCCTCGGCGACATTCTCTATCCGCCCGGTCGCGGCGCCCGTTCTCAAAGGGCTCAAAGCTCCGAGCGGCGCACCCTGGGGCTGATCGTGGTGTCCTGCTATGTGGCTCTGGTCGTCACCAACTTCGCCTGGTTGTTTCCGGTGCTGACCGGCCTGCCTATCTCACAAGAGACGTGGAACATGGAGATCTGGCTGCCCAGCTGGCGCTGATTCGTTGGCTTTCGCGTGCTTTTCGGCGTGCGCTTTCGCCGAGATTGCCGTGAAGGCTGTGGTTTGAGCCCCAACCACGACCGTGGCGGCAATCTCGCTGCGCAACGACAGACGCGTGACGCGCTCGCGCGCCGCTCGTCACCGAGATTGCCGTGAGGGTCGCGATTGCCGCCCCAACCACGACCATGGCGGCAATCTCGGCGCACATGTCAGTGCCAACGAGGATGCTCATCGCGTGGCAGCGGTCTTTCTCGGAAGCGAAGCGATAGCGCGCGGTGCGCTGACGCGCGGCCAACTGCGTTGGAACTTCCGGCAGCTCCATCGCGACGTCTACCTCCCAAAGGACGCTCGCAGGACGATGCGGGACGACATTCACGTTCAACCATCCGCCGGCGGGTGTCATCGTGCGCCGGGAACGTTGCAGCGACGAGGACGTCGTCGCACTCGCGGGCCTACCGGTGACGAGTCTGACGCGCACCGCCTTCGACCTGGCCCGACACCTGCCGCGCCTCGTCGCCGTGACTCACCTCGACGCGCTGTCCGCCGCGACGGGCCTCACCGCCGCCGATGTCACGCCGCAGATTGCCCGCCACAAAGGAGCTAGGGGTGTACGCGAATGCCGAAAGGTCCTATCGCTGATGGACGGCGGCGCGCAGTCACCGAAAGAAACCTGGCTACGGCTTGTCCTCATCGACGCCGGGTTACCCCGGCCCGTCACGCAGATCAGGGTCACTGACGGCCGCCTGGTGGCGTACCTCGATATGGGTTGGGAAGAGCAGAAGGTCGCCGTTGAGTATGACGGCGACGAACATCGAAGCGATCGGCGGCGATATGTGAAAGACATTCGCCGAGCTGAGATGTTGGATCGTCTTGGTTGGCACGTAATCAAGGTGATAAACGAGGATCGCGCGAACGCCATCACTCAACGGGCGCGTGACGCGCTGGCGCGCCGCCCGTCACCGAGATTGCCGTGAGGGTTGCGATTGCAGCCCCAACCACGACCATGGCGGCAATCTCGCTGCGCGCACCCACTAAATGGGGTCGCGGGCGGCCGGGCAGGACAGGCAGCGGGGCCCGCCACGGCCGGTGCCCAATTCGGAGCCCGCAATGGTCAGCACCTCGATGCCCGCGTCCTGCAGCCGAACGTTGGTCTGCAAGTTGCGCTCATATGCGACGACGACACCGGGCGCCAACGCCAGGGTGTTGTTGCCGTCGTCCCACTGTTCGCGTTCGGCGATGACGGGATCCAATCCGGTATGGATGACCCGCAGCTTGTCGATTCCCATGGCCGCGGCTGCCGCCTCCAGAAAGGGGGCCGCGTCGCTGATGGTCACGGCATCGGGCGTCCGCTGGATGGTGAACGCCGAGAGCGTGTCGACGATGTTGGCGTACATCACCACGGTGTCGGTGTCGACCATGGTGCAGACCGTGTCCAGATGCATTTGTGCGCGCTTTTGAGCGATCGGCACAGCCAGCACCGTGTTGGCCAGGTCGTCGTCAAAGAGGCTGCGCGCCAACGCTTCCGCACCAGCCGGGGTGGTCCGCTCACCTACCCCGACGGCGATCACGCCTGGGGCGAGCAGCAGCACGTCACCACCCTCGACGGGAGCGGACCTCGACTCGTAGGCCTTCCGCACGCCGGTGAACCGCGGGTGGTGGGCATAGATCAGGTCGGTCAGCGACGCCTCGCGCACCCGAGCCCGTAGCGCCAGTGACGGGATCACCACCCGCGGCCCGACCCAGATCGACGAGTCCCGGGTGAACACCAGATTCGGCAATGGCTCGATGACGAAATCCGCCCCATGGTGCATGCGCAGCACCAGCGACACGTCGGTCCTGGTGCCCGACGGCAGCTCGTTGAACGTCATGCCGGCCGTCAGCACATGAGCCAACCGGACCGGATCGAGGCCACGCAGATACGCCGACAGTTCTTGCGCCAAAGGCACTCCCAACCGGCGCGCGTCGACGGCGGCGGTCACCCCCTGCATCCGGGCTGCGCCGCTGTGGTTGAGCGCCTCGGTCAGCAGGTCGGACAGCAGCAGCACTTCCACGCCGCGGGCCCGCAGCAGCTCGGCGAACTCGTCGTGCTCCTGCTGCGCGCGCGTGACCCAGGGCAGCCCGTCGAACAACAGCTGGTCGTTGTTGCGCGGGGTGAGGCGCCGCAGCTCGGCGCCCGGGCGGTGCAGGATGGCGACCCGCAGCGTTCCGACCTCGGAATTGGTGCCCAACTCGACGACACTCACAAGTAGAACCGTAGCGGCCCGCCCGGCCGGTCCCGCGTAATCGAACTAATGTGCGATAAACTCGCGAGCGTGGGGACCGCGGTGCAGGGTTCGCTATTCGAGCACACCGAGCGCAGGCAACTCGGTGATGGCGCCTTCATCGAAATCCGCGCCGGCTGGCTGACGGGAGCCGATGCATTGCTCGACGCGCTGTTGTCGACGGTGCCGTGGCGAGCCGAACGGCGCCAAATGTACGACCGGGTGGTCGACGTGCCGCGACTGGTGAGCTTTCACGACCTCACCGTCGAAGATCCACCGCATCCGCTGCTGGCGCGGCTGCGTCGGCGGCTCAACGACATCTACGCCGGCGAGCTGGGTGAGCCATTCACCACCGTCGGATTGTGTTGTTACCGCGACGGCTCCGACAGCGTCGCCTGGCATGGCGACACCATCGGACGCAGCAGCCGGCAGGACACCATGGTGGCGATCGTGAGCCTCGGCGCCACACGTACTTTCGCATTGAGGCGGCGCGGCGGCGGCCCGTCGTTGCGATTGCCGCAGGCGCACGGCGACCTGCTGGTCATGGGCGGTTCGTGCCAACGCACCTGGGAGCACGCGGTTCCTAAGACGTCGGCGCCCGCGGGTCCGCGGGTCAGCATCCAGTTCCGGCCGCGCGATGTGCGCTGAGTCCGATTGCGCCACTCGCCCCCGCAAGCGGGGGGACCCCCACCCCGCAAGCGGGGGGACCCCCAACCGCGCCGTCCCGGCGCTCGCCGTCGTCGCGCTAGGAGTCAGCCGGGGACTCAACCGCGAATCGAGGCCACCGCCTTGACCAGCAAATCGCGGGCACGTTGCGTGTCGACCTTGGCCATCGGCTGATCCGGGACGACAAGCGGATTTGCGATGACAATCACTTGGTAGTCGCCGAACTGAGCGGTGTAGTCGTAGAGCTCACCGGTGTGGACCCCGTTGCCGTACACCGCCTGCAAAACGCGGTGTATGCCCTGGGTGTGCGTCCCGTCGATGTGCGGCGCGTCGATTACCTCGATGCCGCCCCGCAGCTGGGGCCCGGAGAACGCCACTTTGCTGCAGTCCTTCCCCGGGTCCTGGAGCGGCACCTCTTTGGATGTCTCCACGGCGATGACGACGTACCGGATGCCGTTGCCCTCGGCGGACACCGCGGCCATATTGCCCTGCAGATCAGGAGGCATGTCCGGCCCGACCGCTGTCTTCGCGCAGTTGGCGGGATCGAAAGTCAGTCCCTCGGGCAGCTTCCGGGCAGAAAAAAACTTGGGATCGATCGCCCTTTCGGCGACGTCGGCGACCTTGAACTCGGGCCCGAAGCTCGACTTCACGCCGGAGACCTTGGCGATGTCGGCCTTCGTCGACGAGCTATTGGCGTCCGACGAGCAGGCGGCGAGCAAGCACACCGATGCGACCGCGAGCGCCACCTTCAACATCGTGGCCAATCTACCCAAAGCGGACGGTTAGCCGCGCAATGTAGACACCGTTTTGACCAGCAGATCGGCGGCGAACTGCGGTGACAGCGCCGGCTGCACCGAGCCCGGGTCGACGGTCAGGGTGGTGAACGCATAGTAGTCCCCCAGATACGCGGTGAATGTATAAACCCGAGAATCGATTTCGGTGCCGGACTCGACGGGTGTCCGGATGTCGGTCACCATGCCGAGGGTTTCGGCGCCGTCGATCTTGGGAGCGTCGGTGAGCCGCACGCTGGCGATGGTGCGCCCGGCGACCATGGTCCACTGAGCACACGCGGCGACGACGCTCTGGTCCGGCGCCACGGGTCCCGGCAACCCCGGCAAAGCCACCACCACCGCGTCGACGATGCCGCCCGAACCCGACCCCGACACTCCCTGGGCGGATTGATCGTGCCCATTGCCGGGGTCGGCGAGTACCGCACACGGTTGCGGCTTCGACGTCGCGTCCGCTCCCAGCCCCCAGATCACCCGTGGCGAGGCCGCGCTCGGGATGCCGCTGCTCACCTCGTAGCCCGGCGGCAACTCGGAACCGATCCGCCTGATGTTGGTTGGGTTGACCGCAGCGCCGTGAGGCGTCGGCGATTTTGCGGGCGAGGCCGGACTGGGTCCGGGTGTGGGCGCGGTCGGCTGAGCGCATCCGGCCGCGAGCAGCGTCACCACCGGGATCGCCACCGCGCCAAACCAGAGCGGCCGCATGCTCGTTCATAGCACGGTGTTCGCCGGTCAAGGAGCGCGACACCGCAGCGATCAACCGATCGCCTCGATCACTTGGCGGGCAACGCGCTTGATCTGCTCGGCCATCTCCCGACTGAGCCCCAGGTCGCGGCGTCGGGGCACATCGATCACGGTGGTGATGACCCCAACGTCCTCGCGCTCCCAGACCGCGCCGAAGTGGTCCATGATCGCGCGCATCGGGGCATTCTCGGAAAGCATTCGTGCGGAAAATCTTTCGACGCCGTCGACCTTGGCGGCCAGCGAGAGCGCGCCGATCAGAAAGGTCCCGATCCCCCGGCCCTGATAGGCGTCGGCGACCGTGAACGCGATCTCGGCGACCTTGGGATCGTTGGTGTCACGGACAAAGCGCGCGTCGGCCACCGGGTCGCTCCCGTCGGTAACCACCCAGACGAAGTGGTCGACGTAGTCGACCTCGGCCAGGTAGTGCATCAGTGCCGGCGTGGGGGCGCGAGCCGTCATGAACCGCCGATACAGCGTCTCGCTGGAGAATTGGATGTGGCCGTGCACGGTCCGTTCGTCGTCACCTGGGAGGACCGGGCGCAGCAACAGCTCCGTTCCATCGCGAACCCGTATCGGGATCGGCGTGATGTATGCGGCGAGACGCTGGCGCACGGTCCGCAGTAGGCGGGGCATGACCCCGGGGATGTGCGCCAGCCGGCTGAAGGCGTCGTTGTCGCCGATCCAACCGGTCAGCGATTCGGTCGCTGTGACCGTCGCGATCCGCGGGATTTCGCGCAGCAAGGCGATCTCGCCGACGATCTCGCCGGCACGCGCCTGTCCGACGGCCACCGCACCGTCGCGGGCGAGTCGTTGGATCTCGGCGGTGCCCGACGAAATGAGCAGGAACGACACGGCCTGCTCGCCCTGTTGCATCAGCACCTGGCCGGCGGCGGTCCGCAGTGGCTCCACGCGGGCCGCCAACTCCATCAAATCCTCGGCCGGGCATCCGTCGAAGATGTGCAACGTCGCGAGTTCTTCCGCGCGGGCGCGGATCAACTCGGTCACTGCGCCAGGTTAGCGCCCCCGGCCAAAGGCCAGGCCGGTCCCACTAGCCTGACAGACATGAGCCAGGATCCGCTCGAGCTGACCCGCGGTCTGCTCAACCGGACCGCCGCGCTGCGGCATGGTTTCCTGGACGTGTTGGGCGAATCCACGGAGTCTCAGGATTCGACGCTTGCCCAGCGCGCCATGAACAGCCCTTTCATCGCGACCGTGTACGAACGGTTGTGGCGGCCGGCGTCGTTCTACCTTGCCAGCGGCGTCACTACGCGAGCCGAGCAGCGCCGTGCCACGGCGGCCTTGCGTTTGTCAAGCGCTCAGCTGTTGCTCGACGTCGCTTGCGGCCCAGGAAATTTCACCGGGCCGCTGGCCGCGGAACTGCCGGATGACAGCCTGGCCGTCGGATTCGACCTCTCGGAGCCGATGCTGATTCGGGCCGTGCGGGACAACAGCGGGCCGCGGACATGTTATGTCCGCGGTGATGCCCACCGGATGCCCTTCAACGATGAAACATTCGACGCGGTCTGCTGTTTCGGTGCGCTGTACCTGGTGCCCGAGCCGTTCGCTGTCGCTCGCGAGATGCTTCGGGTGCTGCGCCCGGGCGGACGGATCGCGATCCTCACCAGTTACACCGGCCAGGCGGCGCCGATCCGGCGCGCCCTGACCGCCCTCGCCGGCGCGATCGGGCTGACGATGTTCGACGGACACACCTTCGTCGACCTGTTTGTGTCGGCCGGCCTCGTCGACGTCGAGCAACACACGCAGCGCGCGCTGCAGTTCGTCGCCGCGAGAAAACCCGGCTGACGCGGTCGCCGTCAGGAAGCAGCCTGGCAAACTCCGAGCAGCCGAACGACCGGCGTGCCCGCTTCGTATTCGAGTACCCACGGCTCGCCGCCGTCAGCCGGCTCCGACATGAGCGTGAACATCACCGGCCGACCGCTGCGCTGCGACATCTGGGTACATTCGACCTGGAACAGGCGGTAGTCGCCGTCTCGGGCGATGGCCAACGAGAAGCCCGGCCGAACGGCCTCGACGGGTAACTTTTGCAGGTAGTACTTGGCGTTCATCGTGCTCATCTCTCCGAGATTAGGCCTTCGCGAGCACGATTTCGCCCGCTGCCGCGCTGACTTAGCAAATATTCAGCTGATTATTGGAATCACAACAGAAATCACACTGGATGACTGGCGCCACACGTCTCAGCCGGCGCTCTCGGGTCTGCGGTGTCGGCTAGTTGACGCTTGGTACCCAGTTGCCGTGGAATCCGGAGGGCACTCGATGGGGCAGCTTGATGCTCGCGATGTCCTGCAGGGTTTGCGCGTCCAGGATCGACAGCTCGCTGCGGTCGCTGGACTGGTCATACACATAACCCATCAGCACGCCGTCGTTTTCGGCGGCATCGGGCGATGATGGGTGGAAGATGAACTCGCCCAACGCCTTTCCAGAGCCGAATGAGCGCGACTCGGTGCTGCCGGCAACGAAGTCGTGCCTGAGCAGGGCGTCGCCGCCGGCCACACCCTCGCCGATCGCCGGCGCGTAACCGTACCGATGCCGCTTGCCGACCAGGCGCTCGTCCACGCGGGGAAACTCCTGCCCGTGGTCATCGAAGCGCGATTCGCGCACCTTGCCGTCGGCGAGATCGACGGTCCAGCGATCGAGAGTCGGCAGCCCCTCGTTGGGCCCGGTGTGGTCGCGGTCGAACATCTTGGGGTGCCGCACCACGTCGAGAACGATGGTGTCACCGTCGTCGTAGGCGTTCATCGGGTGGAAGACGTAACACGGTTCCACGTCGAACCAGCGGATGTCGGCATCGCCGCCGTCGCGTGGCATCACGCCGACGCGCGCCGGGTACTTCGGATCCCAGGAGTACGGAAATCGCCTGTCGGAGTCCTTGATCCGGGGAATACGCGCGGCCATCGGATCGGGGATCCGGACCCGGCCAACCACAGCCGACAACATCAGTCGGGTGGCCAGTCGCATACCGCGCGGCATGGTGAGTTCCGCGCCCAGCGCGGAGTCGAACGTGACCGGCATGTCGTAGAAGACAACGTGGTCGTCGGTCAGCGAGAAGTCGTGCATCATCGGGCTGCCGCCCACCGTGATATCGACGGTGCGGCGGGCTCGACCGTCGACGCCGATCACCGAGTACTGCACGGTGTTGCCCCGGTTCATGCTGTACGAGACCGCATGCAGCTCATTGGTTTCCGGGTCGCGCTTGGGGTGGGCCGTGTACCCGCCGGTCAATGTTCCGTCGAAGTCGCATACGCCGACGGTTTCCAACTCGTCGCTGAGCTGATAGTTGGAGGTGCCACCTTCGACCAACGCGAGCGTCTTGCCCGCGTGTCCGATCACGTTGGTGTTGGCGCCGAGGTCCGACACACCGAAATGCCCGGTCGGCGGCGGCTCGCCCAGTGCCCTGGTCGCCGCGGGTCCTCGCACCCAGCGGTTGCGGTACCACTCGGCCTTACCGTCGCGGATCCGGATGCCGTGCACCATCCCGTCGCCCAGGAACCAGTGGTAGAGCTCGGGATCGATTTCGCTGATGGGATTGGGTCCGTTTCGCAGGTACCGCCCGTCCAGATAATCCGGGATCGTCCCTGCCACCTCAAGATCGGTCAGCGTGAATTCTTCGTGCAGCGGAGCGAAGAAACCCTGCAGATAGCGGTTGGACATGACAGACCTCCCATGGAGATGCCGAGCCTTCGTCCGGTATAGCACGACGCCGCCGCATAACTCTGACGCCCGTCATTGACGACCGTCATTGACGAGCGGCAGCGAAACTGCGTATCGTGAGTTCATGGGGTCGCCAAACGCCGTCACGGAAGCCCGATCGGCCGGCGGGGGCGTTCGAGAGGTCCGACGTTTGGAAACGCGAGCACGCCTGTTCGACGCCGCGCTGGCCGAGATCGGCCGGTCCGGGCTCGCCGGTGCCGACGTCAGTGCCATCGCGAGCGCCGCCGGGGTGGTGCGGGGCACTTTCTACTTCCACTTCCCGACCAAGGAACACGTGTTGGTCGAATTGGAACGCAACGAAGAGGTGAAGATCGTCGAGGAACTCGGCGGCGCGCCGACCGAGACCGACGACTTGGTGCCGGTGCTGTCACTGCTGGTTCGGCATGTGGCAGCCGCCGAGCGCCGGTTGGGGCCGGTGGTCTTCCGCGACATGTTGGGGTTGCACTTCTCCACAACTCGACCGGCCGAGGATCAATTGACCGAACACCCACTGGCGGAGTTCGTAATTGCCGCGATCGCCCGCGCGCAGGATGCCGGCCGGGTCCCGACGGAGCAAGACGCGCGCGAGCTCACGATGTTCTTTTTGACCGGACTGTTCGCGCTGCTGGCTACCGGCGCCTTTGATTCCGCGACGTCGGGCGCCGTATTGGGCCGGTATGTAACCACCTTTGTGAAAGGAGTCGAATTACGATGAATAGCAACGGAATCGAAGGCTACCGGGACTTCTTGAAGAGGCGCGACGGGGATGCCGATCTGCTGAACCGGCGCTTGGCGAATCGCGACGAATTCTTCGCCGGTATTGAGGCGAACCCCGTCCGGTCAATTCACCCCGCCGACCGAGCGACCTTCCAGCGCAACCTGCGCCGCCGCCGACCCGAGCCGGGCCTGGACCGTAAAATGCTGTTTCTGCTCGCCACCGCCAAGCTGAACCAGGCGGAACGATTCGGCGTCGGCCTCGGGGAAACCTACGGACTCAACAGCGACGAGGACGCCGCGCCGGAACGGGTGTACCTCGAGCTCGAGGAGCACTACCACACCCGTTTGCTGGCTTACGTGCTGGACGTATTCGACCTGACGTTTCAGGTGGTCCCGCCCCCGTTCGTCATGCGCCAATTCGTCAAGGCCGGGGTGTTTCTTCCGGAGCGGCCCGGGATCGGGTTCGTCGGAGCGGCCGAGATGGCGGGCTGCGTGATGTTCGACGAGCTGCGCCGCGTCGGCGTCGAACTATTCGCCGACGAGCCCGAAGTCGCCGAACGGGTCGAGCTCCTCTACACCGAAATCCTCACCGATGAGGTTGGACACGTCGGTTACTGCGCGTCGCGATGCACCGCGGCCGAGCGGGCCATGATGCGATGGCTCTACCCACACATCGCAAGGCTGTTCGCGCGCCAGACCGCGGAAATCAGCCTCCTTGTCGACCGTGACAAGTTCCGCGCGCGGCTCGACCGCGCCTTCAACGTCGACGAACTCACCGCCGGACTGGCTAACGAGACCTATCTGGTCACCCACCCGTGACGGGGTCGGCTTCCGCAGGGCCACCACAGGCATAATCGTGGGGTGACCGCGCCCGGCACCGCGATCCAGCCGGACCGGGCTCGATCGTTACGACCCAGCGAACTGGCGCAGGCGTCGGTGATGGGGTCCCTGTGCGCCGCGATCGCGATCATCGCGGTGGCCCTCCCGCACGCAGGGGGGCTGGGGCTGCTCGGCGCCGTGCCGATGGGGTTGCTCGCATATCGCTACCGGATCCGCGTTCTGATCACCGGGGCGGTCGCCGCCGCCATGATCGGCTTCCTGGTGGTCGGCTTGGGGGGCCTCGGGGCGGTCACACTCTGCGCCTACGTCGGCGCGCTGGCCGGCATCGCGAAGCGCCGCCGCCGCGGCGCGCCCACCGTGATCGCGGCGTCCATTGGCGCCGGCGCCGTTCTCGGTACCGGGGTCGTCATCGCGTTGACCGTCTTGGTGCGGCTTCGGCAGCTGGTGTTCCACGCGATCACCGCCGCCACGGACGGAGCCGCGACGCTCATGGCGCGGGTGGCTGCGCTTCAGCCGGCCGCGCGGGAGCTCAAGCTGTTCTTCGCCGAAGCGCTCAATTACTGGCAGTGGTTGGTCCTCGCATACGCCGTCGTCATGATCACGGGCGCCTCGGTGATCGGCTGGTGGGCGCTGTCGCGGGTGCTGGAGCGGCTGCGCGGCATTCCCGATGTGCACAAACTGGACGCACCGGTCGGCACCGGGCCGATCCAGCCGGTCCCGGTGCGAATGGAGGGGGTACGCCTCCGCTACCCGCACGCCGACCACGACGCGCTGCGCGCAATCAGCCTGGACGTGTCGCCAGGCGAACACGTCGCCGTCATCGGCGCCAACGGCGCGGGGAAAACCACGCTGATGCTGATCATGGCCGGCCGCGAACCGACTTCGGGCACCGTCGAACGCCCCGGCGCGGTGGGGCTCGGTCAGCTCGGCGGCACCGCCGTCGTCATGCAGCACCCGGAAAGCCAGGTGCTGGGTACGCGCGTCGCCGACGACGTGGTCTGGGGACTGCCGCCCGGCACGAAGACCGATGTCGGCCGGCTGCTCGGCGAAGTCGGGCTGGCCGGCCTCGCCGAACGCGATACCGGCGGCCTGTCCGGCGGTGAACTGCAGCGCCTGGCCGTGGCCGCGGCGCTGGCGCGGGAGCCGGCGCTGCTCATCGCCGACGAGGTCACCAGCATGGTCGACCCGCAGGGGCGCGACGCATTGCTCTCGGTGCTGTCCGGTCTGACCGATCGTCACCGAACGGCCCTTGTGCACATCACCCACTACAACGACGAGGCCGAGTACGCCGACCGCACGATCAACCTCAGCGATTCGCTGGATAACACTGCCATGGTCGAGACCGCGCCCGCACCCGCGCCGACCCTCGCGGCGGGCCACCAGCACCACGCGCCAGTCCTCGAGCTCGCGGGCGTCGGCCACGAACACGGGAGTGGCAGCCCCTGGGCACAGACCGCGCTCCGCGACGTCAGCTTCGTGGTGCACGAGGGCGACGGGCTGCTCATCCACGGCGGCAATGGCTCCGGCAAGTCGACGCTGGCGTGGATCATGGCCGGATTGACGGTACCGACCACCGGCACCTGTCTGCTAGACGAGCGCCTCGCCTCCGAGCAGGTCGGCGCGGTCGCGCTCCAGTTCCAGGCGGCCCGGCTGCAGTTGATGCGCAGCCGCGTCGACCTGGAAGTGGCTTCGGCGGGCGGCTTTTCACACGACGATCACGCCCGGGTGAGCGCGGCGCTAGCGGTCGTCGGCCTGGATTCGGCGCTGGCGAAGCGGCGCATCGACCAGCTCAGCGGCGGCCAGATGCGCCGCGTGGTGCTGGCCGGGTTGCTGGCGCGGTCGCCGCGCGTGCTGATCCTGGACGAGCCACTGGCCGGGCTGGACGCCGCCAGCCAGCGCGGTCTGGTGCGGCTGCTCGCAGATCGGCGCCGGGACACCGGTCTGACGGTGGTGGTCATTTCGCATGACTTCGCCGGACTGGAGGAGCTGTGCCCGCGGACCCTGCACCTGCGCGACGGTGTGCTGGAACAGGCTCCGGCCCAGGAGAATTCAGCCCAGGAGAATTCAGCCCCGAAGAATTCAGCCCCGAAGAATTCAGCCCCGGGGGATAACGTCAGCGCGACGGCGCCGGCGAAGCACCCGACCCGACGTAGACCCCGCCCCGTTGTGCTGCTGCGTCCGGTACCCGGGCGCTCCGCCATCCACGAGCTATGGGCCGGCACCAAACTGATTGTCGTTTTTGGTATTTCGGTGTTGTTGGCGGTCTTCCCGGGATGGGCGGCGATCGGCCTATCGGCCGCGCTACTGCTGGCGGGAGTGCGGGTCGCACGTATTCCCCGCGGCGTGCTGCCGTCGGTGCCGCGCTGGCTGTGGATCCTGTTGGCCATCGTCGGCATCACCGCGACGTTGGCCGGCGGCAGCCCGCAGATCCACGTGGGCACCGTCTCGCTCGGCCTTGGCGGCCTGTTGAACTTACTGCGCCTCACGGCGCTGTCGATCGTGTTGCTCGGCCTGGGCGCGCTGGTCTCGTGGACCACCAATGTCGCCGAAATCGCGCCCGCGGTCGCCACTTTGGGTCGCCCACTGCGGCCATTGCGGATCCCGGTCGGCGACTGGTCGGTCGCATTGGCGCTCGCACTGCGCACTTTTCCGATGCTCATCGACGAATTCCGGGTGCTCTACGCCGCCCGGCGGTTGCGGCCCAAAGAGAAACCGCCGACCCGCTGGGCCCGTCTGAGACAGCTGGTGGCGGACGTGGTCGACCTGATGGTGGCCGTCATCACCGTGACATTGCGGCGCGCGGACGAGATGGGCGATGCGATCACCGCTCGGGGTGGTGCCGGTCAGATCTCGGCGGCCCCGTCACGGCCGAAACATGCTGACTGGATAGCGTTTTCGATCGCGTCGGCGGTGTGCATGGCCGCCATGGCGGCCGAGCTGGCTTTGGGCGGCTAACCAGGCAAGATTCGCCATGACGCTGGAAGGCGCGCCGAAACGGCACCGCCGCAACGCTTGTCGCAAAGTTACCGAGTCCGGCCTCGCCGAGCCCCTAGCTGTGCCACGGGCACAGGTCACGGATAGCGATTCCGACGACCTGCGCCGCCCCGTCTGGACCCAGCGCGGGGTTCATCGCCGCGAACTGTGCCACCATGTTCTGTCGACTGAGGCCACCGTCCATCAGGCCACAGATATCCAGGCCCTGATCCAGTGCCACCTGGTTACCGCCGCTGTCCCCAAAGCCAGCCGCACTGATATCTGTCAGAAACGCACGCGAACCGCACCCCGGCCCCGTTGCGGGCCCTTGGGGGCATCCCGGTAGTACCGGAGCGGCTTTCGCAACAGGGTCGGCACCCATGCCGATGGCCGCCAGGACGGCCAGGCCAACTATCCCCACCCTTCGCGCGCCACCGTTAGCCCGCCTTGGCGCGACCGCACTATCGAGAACTATGAGGGACATCGCAACCGCCTTGCTACGCCTGTTCGGTTCAGCGTGCTTATTAGGCTGATCGCGCAAACTTTCGCGAGGCTTTGTTTTGGTTAGGTGTTTCCTATCTTTTGCCGGTACTTCACCGTTGCCGGTAGACCATGCATGGTGCGGACGGCGGCCCCCTGGAGCGTCAGCCTTACTCACTCACCCACGTTCGGGACGGGCTTCATGAGCGGCTGAGGGGTCGTGCCGGACGGACACATAAACCACTGACACTCTCAGCAATCGGCGCCTGCGTGGCCGGAGCGGACCAGTGCGTTGCTGGGACACAGGAACCCGGGCTGCTGGAACTTTCGAACTGCCCGCCACGCCCCTGAGGGGATCACGCGCATAAAGAAGACGCTGGCGTCGAAAGCCGCGCGTACTTCCTTAACATAGGAATTCGGGATACCGAATCGGGTCAGACCCTGGCTAACGTCGACGAGGTCGGCCCGCCGAAAGGCCTCCACAAGCGGCGCATGGGGCCGGGTCGGGCCGTATCTGGAAAGCCGATGATGTTCGGCAACGATGAGCGCCAGCTCGTCGGACCAATTCTCCCGACCGGTCTCTTGCAGCCATGCGTCCTGCGCCTCGATCGACGGCACCAGATAGTCGAGGGTGTCGAACGCGGCAAGGTCATGAAACGCTGCGGCGATCGCGAGCTTGTCGTCGCAGTCGGGTCCCTGTGGAGCGAGCGCGCGAGCGAAGTTGACGACGCGGTATACGTGTGCCTTGTAAGCCGCGTAGCCGGCGTCGTCGCCATGGGCCCACTGGCGATGAGACTCGAGGATCTCATCTGCCAGGGGCAAGCTGCGGAGGATATCCGGCGTGGTCACGACATGAGCGTACGTCCGGTGCCCGCTTCACGTTTCGAGCCGGTTGACGGGCGCAAAGCCGTCGGAGGATCCGAAACGGATTGCCATTCAACGTAAAGACCCAATTTTCTCTACAGCGTGGATGTCGCTTTACCTGATGCGCCGGCACGCAAACCGGGGCGGTGCGGTGCAGATTCCGCGGCCAGGCGGACGATGGCTAGCGCAAGTAGACGAGGGCATTGTTGCCACCCTGGCATACCGAACCGGCGACGGTACACGTCATGGAGTAAGTCAAGCCGGTAACCGGACTGTAGACGCTGAACGGATGCGAGCCGTTTCCATAGGCGTGATAAGCCTCGGCAGTGTTCATGGCGAATTCGCACGAGGTGTCCGAATTGCCGGCATAAACCGACGCGCCGCGGCTGGACTTGCCGCAGTAGGTGTCCGCCACGGCCACCGGGGCCGCGGTCACCGCAATTCCCACAGCGACTGCGAAAGACACAAGAGAAACTCCGAAAACTTGCTTGATCATCAGATGAACCTTTCTTTGCAGGCTGTAATAACCTGGCCCCAATCGAGTCCGATCCGCAAGGGCAATTCGATGCCGCCCTGGACGTCTGCAGGCGTCATGGTCCGCCCACGCGGTCGTCATCCCTAGTGCCAGTCCGCTGGGCACCACAGCCAAGGTGACAGCGGCAACTATTGAACGGATCATGATTAATGCCCAAGACCGTCATTGGGCCGAAGCCTTCTCCTGCGCACTGCTGGCCGGGGGCCGCGCGGATATCCGAGCCGGTCGGGGCGCGCCAGATGCGCGTTTATACACGGATACAAGGCGGCTGGCCGTTTAGTCTCCTGGCATGGATCGCATCTGGCAGTGGGCGTGGGATCGGTACGGCGCCAAGTACTCGTGGGTGGTCTGCGCGATAAGTTTCCCTATAGCGTTCCCGGTCTACCTACTCTTGTCGTTCATCATCGTGGCTTTCGAGAAGTCCAGTCGCTACATCGAGTCGGCCGGTGTCACCGTTGTCGCGGTGCTGGTAATGGTGTACGCACTGGTGCTTCCCGGCCTGGGCGCGTGGCGGCTTGCCCATCGATGGGCTGCGGGCCAGGAGGTCGATCGGGCGAGCGCTCTGGAGGCCACGTATGCCTGGTCTCGCAAGGGGACCGCTCGCGCATTAGGGGTCGTCGCCGTTGTGGCCGGCGTGTTGGCGGTCGTTGTCGGTGTCATTGCCGGCGCGACCGGATCGCGGCTCGGCCAGTATGGGATCTTGGGTGCCATTTTCGGGCCGGCCTGCCACCTGATCGGGGTGCACAGCTTGGCGGAGGCCTCGCTGCGGCCGGTAAGGGTCGCGCTCGCCGGTGGCAAGGGAATTGGGGACTCCCTGCCGCGGTCTCGCCCGACGTTCGCCACCTGGACGAACCTGTCCATGCTCGGGGTCGTTTTTGCATTCGCCGTCTCGGGCGCGATGCTCACGGCTGTGTTCGACCGGGCGAATCAGATTCCCGCGCTTTGGGTGGTGATCGGATTCGGGTTGACCCTGGGATTCGGGGTTCCGATAACGGTCTTCGCCTCCTTCTCGCCGGTCCTGAAACCAATTGAGGATCTTGCCAAAGGAACGAAACGTGTTGCGGCCGGCGACTATAGCCAACGCTTGCCGGTGGTTCAAGACGACGATCTCGGCGTGCTCGCAGCATCGTTCAACCGCATGCAGGCCGGATTGGTTGAGCGCCAGCGACTTCAGGGGGCGTTCGGCACTTAAGTCGATCCAGCCCTGGCGGCTCGGCTACTCGAGCAGGGTGACGACGTGTTCACCGGGGAACGCCGCCAGGTGAGCGTGATGTTCGTCGACATCCGCGACTTCACCCCCTTCGCCGAGGCGCACACCGCCGAGGACACCGTCGCGCGCCTCAACGCGCTGTTCGACATCGTGGTGCCCGCCGTTGTCGACGCCGGTGGGCATGTCAACAAGTTCCTCGGCGACGGCGCCCTGGCTGTCTTCGGCGCCCCCAATGACCTCGCCGATCACGCCGACGCGGCCGTGCGGGTCGCTGCGAAGATTCACCGCCTCGTCGCCGAGCGGTTCGGCGGGGAGCTTCGCATCGGCATCGGGATCAACACCGGTAAGGTGATCGCCGGAACCATCGGCGGCGGCGGCAAGCTCGAGTTCACCCTCATCGGCGACACCGTCAACGTGGCAGCCCGCGTCGAGCAACTCACCAAAACCACCGGCGACGCGATCCTTCTCACCCAGCAGTGCGTCGACGCCTTGGCGTCTCGACCACCCGGACTCATCGATCGGGGATTCCATGCCCTGAAAGGAAAGTCGGCGTCCGTACAGGTCTTCGGCCTCGACCAAGAGACCGACGCGCGGGTAGACCTCACTAGTTAAGCGCTTCGGGTTGCAGGGCTTCGACATGCTGCGCCGTCGCGTGAACGCGTCGCGGTCTCTGCGATTCAGCTCACTCGGCACATCGGCTTGGGACTAGCATCAATCTGTTATGAGGGCGTTCGTCGTCACGGTGTCCTCCATGATCGTCTCGGTGTTTCTCAGTGTCCCAGCGGTGGCGCACGCCGATCGCGGGTGGTTGCACGCCGTGCCGAACGGTGCCGGCGGTTATGGCCCAAATCAGCCGCTGACACCGAAGTGTGTGAGGTTTCCAAGTACATGTGCCCGACTGATGGGCCTCCACCGAATGGCTAGACCAGTAAGTGGGCGGCGGCCGGCGTCGACGAGTCGCCAACGTGGCCGCTCCTAAGTAGAAGGAGCACGATGAAGACGAACCGCAAGAAGCTGATCGGCTCGACACTCGGCGTTGCGGCAGCCGCGATCGCTTCGGGTGGATTCCTCGCGCTACCAACAGCACACGCCGATGCGAACTGCACCGTACCTGGGGCGCACCTGGATCTGCACCACTCCACTGGCTATGACGTGACTGTCGACGCCAGCGGGGCGTCGCTCGGGCCGACGGCGCTTGTCCGGACCCCGCAAGGCACCTCGCAGGGCAACATCACCGGCGGCATCAGCGGCCGCACTGTCGATTTCACGATCAACTGGTCGGGCTCCAAGGCGTACGTCCACTTCACTGGAACGGTTGGTACCGACGGCGTCGCTCATGGCACTTCTACTGGCATAGGGACTCCGGTCAAGCTGGATCCCGGGACCTGGGACTCGATAACTCGGCTAACTTGTTAGCGCCCAATAGGTCGCCGCGCCGATCGTCTGCAAGTCATCGGCCGTTTTAGTCTCCTGCGTGTGGGCGCAACCGTTCACCCGAAAGTATTGAGTTTGCCCGGTTAGAGACCGCGAGCGTCGGTACAGTTTGGCGCACAGACAAGGAGGCCGGGTGGCTGAAATGACAGAAGCATTGCCGCTGCCGGACGCGGAGTCTTTAGACGAGTTCTGTGAAGAGTGCGGTTACGAACCGGAACTCAAACGCACGCTGAGCTCGTTCCAGGTATTCGCTGTTTCATTTGCCTTCATATCGGTGGCTGCCGGCATCTTCGGGACGTACGACGACCTCCTGCGCAGCTCCGGGCCGGTGGGCATCTGGACCTGGATCATCGCCGCGATCGGTCAAATGCTGATCGCACTGGTGATCGCGCAGTTCGCGGGGCGCATCCCGCTCAGTGGCTCTTCGAGTGGAAATTCATAGATGAGTCTGCAATGGGTTCGGGGCTGGGCGAATGCCGAAGATAAAGAAAGCGAGGGCTACGTCGCCGTGCCATGCTGGGACGCCCGCGCGGGTGATCGCAGTTATAAGATTGTCGCCGGTGTTGACGACGATGACCCCTGGCTGGTGAGCGTTACCGCCAACACGGTTGATTTCGGCTCCGCTGTGCAGACAGCCAATGACTGGGAAGCGGCCATTAGGGGTGTGACCGACTGACAAGCGTGGCCATGTTCACCTTGTTCACGCGACGTGTCGGCTAGCCCCTGCCTACCATGCGATCTCATCCGTTGCGCCCCGTTGCGTTCACAAATCCGTTCAACAACATGCGCCGCCGACGAATGCGGTATCCCGGCGCGGCGACTTTGCGCATCTGAAGCTGAAGCGAAGTCAGAGGCGAGACGTTCGTGCTGGTCAAACTCGACGAATTGGACCGATCGCCGTCGGGCACCGGCTGTGTTAATTCGACGATGGTTGGCGGCACGGCGGTCGACCGGTATGTTGGCCACCGGTCGGCCGCTGCGTCGCATCTTTGGATAGCGGCCGTTAGCTGGGTGGCATCAGCACGGTGTCGATGAGATACACCGTCGCGTTCGCGGTGTGCACGCCGCCGCAGATCACCGATGCGCCATTGACTTTCAGGTCATTGCCGGAACCGGTCACCGTCAAGGTGGCACCCTCGAGCGTCGTCTGGGTGCCAATCACCTTGCTGGGGCTGGCCTGCCCGGGCACCACGTGGTAGGTGAGGATCTTGGTCAATGTCGCCGAGTCGGTCTTCAGCGAGTCCAGCGTGGCGGCCGGGAGCTTGGCGAACGCATCGTTGACCGGGGCGAACACGGTGAACTGGCCACCGTCGAGGGTGTCGACGAGGTTGACGTTGGGGTTGAGCTTGCCCGACAGCGCCGCGGTGAGGGTGGTCAGCAAGGGATTGTTGGACGCGGCCACCGCCACCGGGTCTTGGGCCATACCGGCCACTGAGCCGGGACCGGTCGGAACCTGATGGGCATAGCCGCTGCAGCCCGGGCCGACCAGGTCAGCGGCCGGATCACCCTGCGGGCCAGCCGCGTTGGCGATCGACGCGGTCACGGTGCTCGTCGATGCCGTCGACGGGGAGGAGCTGGCGGTGTGGGTTGAGCAGGCCCCCAGCGAAAGGGCGGCGATCGCAGCCAGTCCGGCAGACGCCGCGGCCGTTTTGAATCGGATGTATCGCATCGTGACTCCCTGTGGATTGGTGACGGCACGCGCCGTCGTTTTGTCGGTCGATGGGTAATTCGGCATGGGCGGGCACACGGATGGGTTTGTCTGATCAAGTGGTTGACGTCCTCCGCGCATTGAAAATGCGCGGATTCCTTGTGGTGGTGGGCTGTCTCGCTATGCCCGCCTGTTGGGCGGGTAGCGCCGTGGGCTCACCAGCAGGGAAGGTTCGCGCCGAGCGGCTCTGTCGCTTCAAAGCCCTACGGGCTTTGATACGCGCCACTGACCTCCGCGAAGGCGGATGCCTGCGGCCTCGCCGCTTAGATTTTTGTGCGGCTGGATTTCGGCGCACGCCGACATCCTGGCGATGCAGCCAGCCATGATTGGCTGCCTGCAAACCCAGCCGATCCGAACCGTCCTGGCCTACCTGGACATGAAGGCCCAGGTAGGCCGAAAACAGGTCGCGGTCCTCTGTGATGCCGCACTCGCAACGATGCACACGTTGAGAAAGCGGTTTCTTTTCTTTCTTGCCGCACAGACACGTTTGCGACAGAGCAGTCGTGTAGGGGCTGTACTCGTCGAGTTTTGCGCCGCCAGCACTTTCAGCCTTGCGCCGCACCACCTCTACCAGTAGCCCTGGTGCCCTGTCGCGCACACTGCGCGGAAAGTTCTTCTGCCACCCCACATAATTCAACTTCTCGCAGGCAACCTGGGTGCCGTGCGCGAAAAGCTGGTTCGCTAACTGCCCGTGCAGCGTTTTGCGGTGTTCAGCCAGACGCCGATGCTGCTCGCCCACTGCTGCGGCCGTCCGCGCCGCGGTGTCCGAGCGTAGCCACTGGCAGCGCCGCTTCTTGTGGGTACCGTCGGGGTTGAAACACTGCGGCGACCCGCAACGGTGTTGGCGATCCAGACGTCGCTGCACGCGGCGCAGCCTTGTGGTGTTGAGTCGAATCTGCTCGGCCAGCGGCCACACCCACCCTGCCCATGTGCCGTCGTTTCGCTGAACTGCTACGGCGATCTGGCTAGGACCCAGATCGAACGAGACACGACCATCACCGAGCGGGTGCCGCGCCGGTGGTGTGCCGTCCACGACCAGTTGCCTACGGTAGGTGGGCTGTCCAGCGATGATGGTGCGCACAATCCGCGTATACAAAACCGTGCCTGCCGCGGTGAGCGCTTCGATCTCAGCCAGCTCAGCGTGCTGCTCTTTGCCGCGCCGACCACCAGTTGCCGGCGGCGCGATACCGATGACCAAACCATTGCCCCACTGCAACCCCAGCAGTCGACCCGCGGCATCGGTTTTAGGTCGCAGCGCACCATTGCCGTCTTTCGCCGACAGCGAATGCAGGCCGCGGCGGGCTGGCTTGAACCGGGGACGGCCTTTGCGCCCCCAATGCCAATCCGCTACCGCACCGAAAGCCTGTTTACCCATGTTCTGAGTTTCCTGGGCAGGCAAATGTTCACCTACCCAAGCCTGGCGCAGCGACGACGCAAACGACTGCGCCGCATCAACCGTGAAACCGTGCCCGGCGCACACTGCGTTAAACGCATTATTGCGTTGCACTCGTTGCTGTTTGGTTGTTGTCGCCATCCCGGCAACAGCGGCCCAGGCCGGGTCGGCTTTGGTCGCGCGGCTGCGTTTGGCCATCTCGGCCAGCACCGCGTTGTACACCCGCCGCCCAGTGGCGAAACGGACCTCAATGGTGTGTTGTTGGGCCGGTGTGGGACGCAGCGGCCACGACCGAACATGCGCAGCCGCGTCTTTAGGCCGCTTACGGGCACGCGGCTTGGGCTGCCCAGGTGCCGCCACCGCTCGCTCGCCGGCAGTTGTCGGCGCCAGCGGGTAGACACCGGTCGTGTGCATGCTGAGATTCTAGGAGCGACCACTGACAGCACCGTTTCCGCAGATTGGAGCAGCTACCGGCGCGGCGGACACAGCGTGACAGCACTGTGGGCGCACCTGGTGTTTGTGACCAAATATCGCCGCCGTGTCCTGAATGCAGACATGCTGGACTTCTGCGAGAACACCATGCGCGCAGTGTGTTCGGAACTGGGTGCCGAGCTGGCCGAGTTCAACGGCGAGCCCGACCACATACATTTGCTGGTCGCCTATCCTCCTACCCTGGCGGTCTCCACGCTGGTGCGCCGCCTAAAGGCCGCTCCAGCTATGCGGTGCGGCGCGAATACACCGGAACGTGTGTGCGGGCACGGATGCGCAGCCACCTGTGCTCGCCGTCGTATTTCGCCGCGTCCGCTGGAGGAGCGCCGTTGTCGGTGATCAAGCGCTACATCGAAAACCAACACCGGCCCCTCTAACCTCGGGCTACGCCCCCCCGTCCCATGGCACGGCTACGCCGCGATCCCACGTGGCAGCGGTCGCTTCAAACACGAACTTGATGCGCTAACCGCGCTCTAAAGAAGCGCGGCTTGCGCGCTACGACCCTGGGTCAGTGAGCCGATTGCGACCCATCACTGCCCCCAGGTCGAGGCGCGGTCAGCAGATATTGGCGGCTGCAAGGATTTCCACCCATCCAAGGATCAGACGGCGCCGAATTGCCGGTATGTACACGTTGGTGTTGATCGGATTTCTGGGCGGGATAATCACCGGCATCTCGCCGTGCATCCTGCCCGTGTTGCCGGTGGTGTTTTTCTCCGGCGCCCAAAGCGCACGCCTGACTGGTGATGGCGGGGCCGCGATGAGCGCAACCGCCGTCAAGCCGTCGCTGGCTGAAACACTGCGCCCGTACCGGATTATCGCGGGGCTGGTCACCAGCTTCAGCGTTGTCACGCTGGTGGGCTCGGGGCTGTTGGCGTTGCTGCAACTGCCTGAAGATGCGATCCGCTGGGCGGGTCTGGCGGCGTTGCTGCTGATCGGTGCGGGCCTGATCTTTCCCCGCGTTGAACAATTGCTGGAGAAGCCGTTCAGCCGCATTCCGCAAAAACAGTTCGCCACCGGCACAAGCGGTTTCGGTCTCGGGCTGGCATTGGGTGTGCTGTATGTGCCGTGTGCGGGACCGGTGCTGGCGGCCATCGTGGTCGCCGGGGCGACCGGGGTGATCGGGCTCAACACGATTGTCTTGACGCTGTCGTTCGCCGTCGGGGCCGCGCTGCCGCTCTTGGTGTTCGCCCTGGCCGGGCGGCGAGTAGCCCAGCGGGTCAACGCCTTCCGGCGCCGGCAACGTCAGATCCGCCTCGTCGGTGGTGTGGTGATGATCGTGTTCGCGATCGCCCTGGCCCTCAACGTCCCCGCAGCGATCCAGCGCGCCATCCCCGACTACACCGGCGCCTTGCAGGACAAGGTCGGCGGCGCAGCTCAAATCCGGCAGCAACTGAACCTCGGCGGCATCGTCAACGACCAGAACAAGCAACTGTCCAATTGCGCCAACGGTGCGGCGCAACTTCAAAACTGCGGAGCCGCACCCGATATCACGGGCATCACCGGGTGGCTGAACACCCCCGCAGGGATGCCGGTAGACCTCAAATCGCTCCGGGGCAAAGTAGTGCTCATCGACTTTTGGGCCTACTCGTGCATCAACTGCCAGCGCGCGATACCCCACGTTGTCGATTGGTATGAGAAATACAAGGACTTAGGGTTCACCGTAATCGGTGTGCACACGCCCGAATACGCATTCGAGCGCGTGCCCGCCAACGTGGAGACCGGCGCCGCGACGCTGGGGATTCACTACCCCGTCGCGCTGGACAACTCCTACTCCACCTGGACCAACTACCGCAACCGCTACTGGCCCGCCGAATACCTCATCGACGCCGCCGGCACCGTGCGCCACATCAAATTCGGGGAGGGCGACTACGCGGTCACGGAGCAGCTGATCCGCCAGCTGATCGATCAGGCCAACCCCGCCGCCGCGCTGCCGGCCCCCACCGCTGGCGCCGACACCACACCAGCATCAGACCGCACCCCCGAGACCTACCTAGGCGTGGGCAAGCAGATCAACTACGGCGGGGCAGGCAGGTACGACGAAGGCGCCGCGGTATTCGACTACCCGGCCACACTGCGCCAGGACGGCTTCGCGTTGGCCGGGCCATGGAAACTTGACTACCAGGGCGCCACCGCCGCCGGCGAGTCCTCCTGCATCAGACTGAACTACCACGCCAAAGACGTCTACCTCGTCGTGGGTGGCACCGGCACCGTCACCACCACCCACGAAGGCAGAACCATCGCCCTGCCGATCAGCGGCCCCCTGCGCTGCACCAAATCGTGGCAGGCACCGATGCCCGCCGCGGCGAACTGGACGTGTGCCTCAACACCGGGCTGCAAGCCTTCTCCTTCACCTACGGCTGACCGCGGATGCGACGAGGCGACGTTAACGTGTCCAATTGCAACTGCGCACCGCTGGGCGCGGTGAACAACCCGCCCGAGCAGATCACCGACCTCGATACGTTGCTGCGCCGAGTCGCCCAACGCGACGCCGCGACGTTCGCCCAGTTCTACGACGCCACCAAGGCGAGGGTTGCGAGCACACGCTACGACCGGGCGTGGCGGATACGGGGCGGATGAAAGCCGAACCGCTGATCCGTAGGCACAGGCCGAGGGTGCGACCAGGCACGATACGTCGTCCGCCAGGTAAAAAGGACCAGCCTGTTGACAGTCGATGTATCACCTCATCGCTGAGATTCGCCTGACGACCGCAGCTTGCGAAGGCGGGTGCCAGTGGTGACCGCGTGTCCGTCTGGGGATCCGTACCCGGACACGGATGCTCACCTCGTGGCCTTTCATACATTGAGTCGCGCGTGCCCGGATCCCCAGTCAACCACGACCTGTTGTGAATTGGCCTGCAGGTGTGTGATCGCCCCGTATGGTTATTCGGGTCCTTTTATCGCGGTCAAGGAGTCTTGATGACGGAGTCTGTCCCAGCCCGGGTGGGTGACACCGAGTTCCTTGCCCAGGTTGCCGAGGGTGGGGGCCCGCAGGTTGTCGGGTCGCGCGAGGCGTTCTCGCTTGATGGTGGTCGGCAGACGATCGATCCCGTCGCCGAGCAGCTATTGGGTGCATGGGAGAAGGTCCAGCTCAGTGAGGCCAGCGTCGAGTTCGGGATATCGCTGAGCACGAAAACGGGAAAGCTCAGTGCGCTGCCCGTCGAGGGCGGTGGTGAGGCGACGCCGAAGATCACACTTGGCTGGGTTCCGCCGAACAGGCCGAGCACGGGGTAGCCGGCATGTATCAGCCTGTCGAATCGTCGGCGCTGCGGCGGTATGTCGTACGTGTGCAGTCGCTGGATGGGGATGTGCTCGGGACCGGGTTTTGGGTCGCGCCGGGCAGGGCGCTGACCTGCGCGCACGTGGTCGGCGACGATCCGCGGGTACGTCTGGTCCCCGCTGATGACCTCGCTGCCGCGCCAACCGTGGCCACCGTGGTGGCCCGCAGCCAGCGATCGGTCGATGCCGACCAAGTTCCTTGGCCGTTCCCCGACCTCGCGGTGCTGGGCGTCGATGGTGGGTTGGACCATCCTTGCCCGCCGCTGCTGGCGGGTGATCCCTTGGGGGATCAACCGTGCCACGCATTCGGATTTCCGCCCAGGCAATCCGAGCGACCGGTCGGCTCACCCCGCACATTCGACTACGAGGGCCGTGATGGCGATGGGTTCCTGCTGCTGAAGAACGGCCAGTCCGCGCCGGGCATTTCGGGTGCACCGCTGCTTTGCCCTTCGCGCCGGGCGATCGTCGGCGTGGTCGCGGGATCGCAAAACATCGCAACCGACCTCGGTGAATGGGCATCCCCGCTGGAGGCGTTGCTGACCGGCAACTTCGCAATCGCAGGCGAGCTGGCCGAGGCGGGCCGGGATATTGCACAACGCAACCCGATGGCCGCGGTGGCCGATCGCATGACATGGCAGCGGGTACTCCCGATCGATCCCACCAATGCTCCCGAACCGGTGTGGGCCGATTTCGTCCGAGGCGCGAAATCGAAGCCGTCGGAGCTCCTGCTCGCCGGGTTCGGGGTGGTGCCGTACCTGTTTCGCGATAGCGAGCTCGACGCGGCACAGAAGTGGTGCGATTCGGCCGAGCCGTTCTCCATCCTGACCGTGCCGGGAGTTGGTGGGGCTGGCAAGACCCGGTTCGCCGTCGAACTGTGTCGTCAGATGATCGCCCAGGGCTGGGTCGCGCAGTTCTGGCGCAGCGGCGATGCGGCCCCGGTCGCGCGCGCGCCGCGGCTGGTGGTCATCGACGACGCCGAAGATGTCGGTGCCCAGGCGCTACGCCACCTCATCGCCGCGCTGCGTCAGCATTCCACCGCGATGACACCGACCCGGCTGCTGCTATTGACCACAGATCGAGTTGGCCCCGGAATCGACCCGCTCGATGACCTGCGGCGCGAGGCTGCGCCCAGTGTCCTCCGTGTCCTCAACGACGCCGAGGACTCCGAGGCAGCAGCCGCCATGAGTGTTGAGCACGGTCAAACCCTCTACGCGGAGGCATTCCGCCGATTCCACCACGCCTGGTACCCGATGGCCACCGACCGACCAGCGCCGCCACCTGTGGACCTGTCCGGCCCGCGCTACGCCACAGCACTAGACGTCTTGTTCGAGGCGTTCGACTGCGCGCTGGCCGCCGAGACCACACCGGATCGCCCCGGACGTGCCCCGGTTGAGCGGATCCTCGACCACGAACAACGGTACTGGCAGCAAACCGCACCCGACGGTCTCACGGTCGAGCAGATGCGGCTCGCAGTCGCGCTGGCCACCCTGTGTGGGGCAGACACCGACGAGGACGCAGATTCCTTGATGACGCTCGTGCACGGCGGCGGCGCCGACCTCTCGCCGATACGGGCATCCACCAGAAACTGGGTCGCCGGGCTATACGGCGGTTCGGGGCGCCTGAACCCGCTGCGGCCCGATCGTCTCGGAGAGGCCCTGATCAGCGACATTCTCTGCCAGCAAGACGGGGTCAGTCGACAACTGCTCACAGCCGTGTTCGACTGCGCATCGGACGGCCAGCTCGAACGCACCCTCGAGGTCCTCGCCCGACTTGCTGCCTCCGACCCAGTCGTGCGGGCCCTGACAGCGGCGGTGGCCGGGGCAGCCCACCACACGCTCGTGCGCCGCGCCGCGCAGCAGGCCAGCGGAACCGTCGACCGGCCGGCACGCGCCGCCTTGGCCGTCAGCGCCGCCCGCCTCTTCGCTGGGCCCATCGCCGAGCAGTTGGTCGCGCTGGCCCCCGACAACCCTGTCTACCGCCGCGGCCTGTCCCTCTCCTACGGCAGGCTGGCCGACCTGGCCCGCGCCAGCGGTAACAGCGGCGAGGCCGAACGCCTGCACCGGCATGCCCTGGCCATCGGCGAGGAGCTGGTCGCGCTGGCCCCCGACAACCCCGTCTACCGCCGCGACCTGTCCCTCTCCTACGGCAGGCTGGCCGACCTGGCCCGCGCCAGCGGTAACAGCGGCGAGGCCGAAGGCCTGCACCGGCATGCCCTGGCCATCGCCGAGGAGCTGGTCGCGCTGGCCCCCGACAACCCCGTCTACCGCCGCGGCCTGTCCCTCTCCTACGGCAGGCTGGCCGACCTGGCCCGCGACACCGGTAACAGCGGCGAGGCCGAACGCCTGCACCGGCGGGCCCTGGAAATCGCCGAGGACCTGGTCGCGCTGGCCCCCGACAACCCCGACTACCGCCGCGACCTGTCCCTCTCCTACGGCAGACTGGCCGACCTGGCCCGCGACACCGGTAACAACGGCGAGGCCGAACGCCTGCACCGGCAGGCCCTGGAAATCGCCGAGCACCTGGTCGCGCTGGCCCCCGACAACCCCATCTACCGCCGCGACCTGTCCCTCTCCTACGGCAGACTGGCCGACCTGGCCCGCGACACCGGTAACAACGGCGAGGCCGAACGCCTGCACCGGCAGGCCCTGGAAATCGCCGAGCACCTGGTCGCGCTGGCCCCCGACAACCCCATCTACCACCGCGGCCTGTCCCTCTCCTACGGCAGGCTGGCCGACCTGGCCCGCGACACCGGTAATAGCGGCGAGGCCGAACGCCTGCACCGGCAGGCCCTGGCCATCGCCGAGGACCTGGTCGCGCTGGCCCCCGACAACCCCGACTACCGCCGCGACCTGTCCCTCTCCTACGGCAGGCTGGCCGACCTGGCCCGCGCCAGCGGTAACAGCGGCGAGGCCGAACGCCTGCACCGGCAGGCCCTGGCCATCCGCGAGGACCTGGTCGCGCTGGCCCCCGACAACCCCGACTACCGCCGCGACCTGTCCCTCTCCTACGGCAGACTGGCCGACCTGGCCCGCGACACCGGTAACAGCGGCGAGGCCGAACGCCTGCACCGGCATGCCCTGGCCATCCGCGAGGACCTGGTCGCGCTGGCCCCCGACAACCCCGACTACCGCCGCGACCTGTCCCTCTCCTACGGCAGACTGGCCGACCTGGCCCGCGACACCGGTAACAGCGGCGAGGCCGAAACCCTACATCGCCAGGCCCTGGCCATCGCCGAGGACCTGGTCGCGCTGGCCCCCGACAACCCCGACTACCGCCGCGACCTCTCCATCGCCTACGGCAGACTGGCCGACCTGGCCCGCGCCAGCGGCAACAGCGGCAAGGCCGAACGCCTGCACCGGCAGGCCCTGGCCATCCGCGAGGACCTGGTCGAGCTGGCCCCCGACAACCCCGACTACTGCCGCGACCTGTCCCTCTCCTACGAACGGCTGGCCGACCTGGCCCGCGACAGCGGTAACAGCGGCAAGGCCGAACGCCTGAACCGGCAGGCCCTGCCCATCCGCGAGGACCTGGTCGAGCTGGCCCCCGACAACCCCGACTACCGCCGCGACCTGTCCCTCTCCTACGAACGGCTGGCCGACCTGGCCCGCGACAGCGTCGAGGCCGAACGCCTGCACCGGCAGGTCCTGGCCATCCGCGAGGACCTGGTCGCGCTGGCCCCCGACAACCCCGTCTACCGCCGCGACCTGTCCGTCTCCTACGAACGGCTGGCCGACCTGGCACGCGCCAGCGCTAACAGCGGCGAGGCCGAACGCCTGAACCGGCAGTCCCTGGCCATCCGCGAGGACCTGGTCGAGCTGGCCCCCGACAACCCCGACAACCGCCGCGACCTCTCCATCGCCTACGAACGGCTGGCCGACCTGGCCCGCGCCAGCGCTAACAGCGGCGAGGCCGAACGCCTGCACCGGCAGGCCCTGGCCATCCGCGAGGACCTGGTCGAGCTGGCCCCCGACAACCCCGACTACCGCCGCGACCTCTCCATCGCCTACGAACGGCTGGCCGACGTGGCCCGCGCCAGCGCTAACAGCGGCGAGGCCGAACGCCTGCACCGGCAGTCCCTGGCCATCCGCGAGGACCTGGTCGCGCTGGACCCCGACAACCCCGACTACCGCCGCGACCTCTCCATCGCCTACGAACGGCTGGCCGACCTGGCCCACGCCAGCGGCAACACCGGCGAGGCCGCTGAATAGACAAGGCGCTGGGTATGGGGCGCTCCGTGAATCAGATTGCCCCCCGCGTAGTCGGACTTTGCCAAGAAGCGAGATCTTGCATATCGCGTTCGACGTGGCCGGACGCCTAACACGCTTCGGGTAGTGCAGCAGTCAATTGCGACAGAGTACTTCGCGCGCTTGCACCGGCGGCTTGAGCGCTGCCGGGCAAGCCGAACGACACCAGCCAAGACGTGTTCATAACGCAATAATTGTATCAGCGCAATGATTCGCCCGAACTCACCCCGACCGGGGATGCGATAATGGTTGTCGTTAGCGAGCTCTCATAGGCAGGATGCAGGGTCATGACCCCGGCGCAAAGGAGCCGGCCGTCTTCCGATCGGCCGTCGGCTGACCAGATCGATGCCGTGCTGCGCGCGTCTCGTGCACTGGTGGGCATCGCGGCGGCGTCCATGGCGGACGCCGACGACGTGGTTAGCGTGCCCCAATTTCGGGTCTTGGTCATGCTTTACACCCGAGGACCGCTGAACCTCGCCGCGGTGGCCGCCGGCTTGGACGTCAACCCGTCGAACGCGAGCCGCACATGTGACCGTCTGTCGAAAGCCGGGCTTCTCGACCGTCGGGAGTCACCAGACGACCGCCGGAACGTGACCCTGACGCTCACCGACGCCGGTCGTCGGCTGGTCGACAGCGTGACTAGACACCGGCGTGTGGCCATCGAACGGGTGCTGCGCAAGATGTCGGCGCCCGAGCGCGATCGGCTAGCCAAGGCTCTGAGTGCATTCGCGACAGCCGCGGATGAGCCATCCGACGACAACGTGCTCGCGCTGGGTTGGCAGCTGCCGGGCTAAATCGTATTTAATTGCGTTAGCGCAATGATTGCGGGTAGCATGGTTTTGCTGACCATGTAGTTACTTGTTGCATAAGGGAAGACGCCGAATGAGGGTTGTGATCTGTGGCGCTGGTATTGCGGGACTGACACTTGCTTGCCGGCTCTCGGCGCTCGATGTTGAGGTAGTAATGCTGGAGCGGTCGCGGGGCCCGCGCCTCCACGGCTACATGATCGATTTCTTCGGGCCGGGCTACGACACGGCCGAGGCGATGGGCCTGCTACCCGCCATCAAGGATGTGGCGTATCGCATCGAGGAAGCCAACCTCGTGGATGACCGGGGCCGCCGACGCGCGGCGATTCGACCGTCCCAGTTCGCCGACGGACCCTTGCTCGACGTCATGCGACCCGACCTCGAGCACGTGCTGCGCGAGAACATGCCGCCTACGGTCGACCTGCGATTCGGCACCAGGCCGGTCGCGGTGGCCGACCACGGTGAGGCGGTGCGGGTCAGCCTGGCCGACGGGACGCAACTCGAGGCCGACCTTGTCGTGGGCGCCGACGGGCTGCATTCGGCCATACGACGGCTGACTTTTGGCGAGGAGTCAAACTTCTTACGCTACTTAGGCTTTCACACTGCGGCATTTACGCTCGTCGATCCCGGCCTCCACGCTGCGGTGAGGGGCCGGTTCTGTCTGACCGATAGCATCGACAGGCAGATGGGCCTATATGCGCTGCGGGATGGCCGCGTCGCCGTCTTCGCGGTCCACCGCACCCCGGATCCCACCCTGCCTGACGACGCCCAGAAGGCCGTGCGTGAAGCTTACAGCGGCCTCAAATGGGTAGTGCCCCAGGTGCTTCAGGCCTGCCCGCCGGCCGGCGCGATGTATTACGACCAGGTCGCCCAGATCGTGATGCCGAGCTGGAGCAAGGGTAGGGTCGCGCTGTTGGGCGACGCGTGCTACGCGGTGTCGCTGATCGCCGGCCAGGGCGCGTCGCTGGGCATGGCCGGCGCATATGTGCTGGCCGACCAACTGGCGTCCGCGCCGACGATCCACGAGGCGCTCGACGGCTACGAGCGACTGTGGCGCCCAGTGGCCGAAGAAAAGCAGAAGGTCGGCCGTTCGGGAGCGCGCTGGCTCCTGCCGGCGTCCACGTGGCAGCTTCTGGTGCGGCACATGGTGCTGCGGGCGGCGCGACTGCCCTGCATCGACCGTGTGATTCCGGCGACGCTGGCCGGGAAGTCCAGCGCACTGATTGTCGATTTGCACCGGACAGGCATACGTCGGCGTGCTGAGATTCAACGGGAGGGAATTCGATGAGCTCGACAAGCGTGAGTCGACCGGGTGCGGTGCTGCGGGCGGTGTTCCGGGCGCCCATCCGGCTGTATGACACAGGCTTCGGCTGGGTTTTAGGTCGGCGTTTTCTGTGCTTGACGCACGTCGGCCGCAAATCCGGGCGCCGATATCGGACCGTGCTCGAAGTCGTGGGAAACAGTCCGACGGCGGGTGAGTTCATGGTCATCGCCGGATTCGGTCCGTCGTCCGACTGGTACCGCAACATCTCTGCCAACCCCGCCTGCGAGGTAATCGTCGGTCGTCACCGCTTTACGCCGCAGCACCGCATCCTTGACGAACCCCAAGCCGCGGCGGTGATCGCGGACTACGAACGGCGCAACCGCTGGATCCTGCCGATCGTGCATGTCCTCCTGAGCAGGCTGGTCGGGTGGCGCTACGACGGCAGTCAGCTGGCGCGAGAACGCTTGGTGCACGAGCTGCCGGTGGTGGCGTTACGCCCACGAATCGAGACCGATCCGCCAGCAGGGTGAGGAGATGTCACGCACGACCCGCATTCACCGCACGATCCTGGTGACCGGTGCGTCGTCGGGGATCGGATTGGCGACGGCCCGGTTGTTTGCCGACCGTGGAGCCGGGGTCTTCGGCTCGACGTCCGCTCCGACGAGTCGGTTCGGCGGTGCATCGATGAGATCATATCCCACGCAGGCTATCTCGACGTTCTGGTCAACAACGCCGGAGTGATGCACGAAGGATTCGCCGAGGAGACGGAGCCTGCGGACGCCGCGGCGGTGTTCGATGTCAACCAGCATGGCCTCGGCGTCGGCGCCAGCCTTCCGCTGCTGAAAACACCATTACCACAACGCATTTTCGAATTCATCCTGCGTCGTAGCTATCACTTACCAACGTTGAGTTCTTAGCAGGGACCACTGAGAACAACTACATCGAGTGTGCTGCCGCCTGTTCCTCCCTTTCCCGGGTGAGTCCAGGCCGCGCTGCTGCTGATGTATTGGGGGCGTTTCGTGGCCGCGTGAAGGCGACGCTACGGGAAGGTGTTCACGTTGCAAATCCCATCGACGGGCACGCTGGTGTATCTGGCCGATCCGGCCGACATCAAGACGGTGTTGCAGGCACCCGACGGCTTTCCATGCTGGCGAGGCGAACTCGACAAACGGGGGGACGCTGGGCCGCGACTTCGGCGGTGACGCCTAGTTCTGGTGGGCCGCATGCTCGAGTAGTTCCGGAACGTCGAATTGCATGGTGATCTGTGTGCCGAATGCGGTACGGGCGATCTCGACGCTGTTCGCGACCGCTCGAATGATGATGAGCCCACGTCTGCTCTGTTTCGGGCTCGCCGCGAGCGGTGGCGGAGGGATCCAGCGTCCAGAGTCGCTGACTGTCGCGGTCAGGGTTTCGTCGCACACTGACGCTCGGATCGACACGAGCTTGCCCGCGTCGCAGCGGCTGCCGTGTTCGATCGCATTGGTGACCGCTTCACTGACGGCCAACAGAATGTCATGTGTCTGGGGCGGGGCGACTCCGGCGGAGCTAAGCCAGTCGGCGAGCTGGTGGCGTGAGCTGGTGATACGCGCTGGCACGGCGGCCAGCACGATGGCAAATGCGTTGCTGGCGGTGCCCACCACGATCATACTAGCAGTCAGATATGGTTTCCATGTACAATTTTTGCGCGAATGCATGGGTGAGGGGAGTTCACGGTGCCAACGATTGCATCAAGCACGGCAGCTGTCTCTGTTCGGGTTATCCGCCGTTTAGTTGCGGTCATCGCGTTGCTGCTGGGCCCGCACTGACAGTGGCCGCGACCGCTCATGCCGACACGAACGACAGCAAATTCCTCGCAATGCTGAAGTCCGAGGGCATCACCGACCACGTATCTCCCGCACACGCGATCGAGGCCGCCCATAGCGTCTGCCAGAAGCTCGATGCCGGCGAGACGCCTACCGCGGTGGCGAATGACGTGCTGAATAGCAGCGCTATGCCCGCCTATCACTGCGGCTACTTCGTCGGCGCGAGCATCGACACATATTGCCCGCGGCGCAAGCCTGAGATCTCTGGCAACTCCTGACGGCATACGTCGAGCTTGGCGTGATCAGGGGCCGACCGCCCGTAACAGCCAAATAGCCGCTTGCGCAGAAGTTTTAGTCATTGCCGGCGTTGTTCTGGCCACAGTAGATTCCCGCAGTGCCGCGAGGAACCGACTAGCGTCCTATGTTCTTCGGCCTGGTTCCGAACGATACCGGGCGCACGTGCGAATCGCTGTCAGCCAATATATCGCTGTCAGCCAATATAAAGACGTGCGTCCCCCCGGGGGGGCGGTGACGTCCACGTCCGGGGGTGGCCGCCTTCTGCTGCTTGCGACCGGTGACAGCGGTAGGCTTCGCCGACCTTGAGTCGGCCGCATCATGCAGGTATCCATGTTGATCGCGAGTGCGCCTGATTTGGGGCGTCCGGCCTTAATGCACCTGTCGCGCAAGTCGATTGACCTCAGTAGCTCCATCGCAACGGCAATTCTTCCGTCTACATCATCAATCGGCTAGACGCACGTTGCCGGGTGCGGCCGTTGGAATCGCTTCGTAGTACCCGGAATCCATTGGGCCGACTTGTAATACAGAGGTGGCTGTCGGCATCTCTAATGCAACTCCGCTTGGGCCATTGCGCGGCAAGGTCGCGCAGCGCCACAGGAATCATACTGCCACTAACTACGGCGACATTCATCATAGGCTGCCCGCCAGGGTTTTGGTCAAAGTCTCAGTGCAGCAACCTATTTGCTAGCACGCCGATTCATCAACCGGACTCTGGAATCAGACGGACCCCCGGCTTATCGGGCGACGTGGCACTGCGGCATCAGCCTGATTTTGGTCCACGACCAACCGCGTGCTGTCGGTCTATGCCCACGTTGAGGCGTGTGGCGCCCACAGTCATATGAATACTCCATCGTGCCGCGAGGAGCGGATCCCCGCGTCCTATGTTCTTCGGCCCCGTCCCGAACGAGACTGGGCATGCGTGCGAATCGCTGCCAAAGGATAAACAGGCACCTCGGATGGCGGTGACATCGATTCTTGCAGGGCCGGCTTCTGGTCTGCAGATTGCGTTGAGCTCGGCCGGCGTACGTACCTCTTCCAGGTGAGAATCGCGGCGATGACGTAGAACGCCAAGAAGATCCAGTAGGCCGGGGTATCGGTGCCCGTGCTCAGGTAGGACTGGCGCAAGGCCAGGTTGATTCCCACGCCGCCGAGTGCGCCGAACGCGGCGACGAACCCGATCACCGCGCCCGACATCGCTTGCGACCAGTGACGGCGCTCTGCTTCGCCGACCTTGAGCCGATGGCTGCGCGCCTCGAAGATCGAGGGGATCATCTTGTACACGGAGCCATTGCCGATCCCGGACAAAATGAACAGGGCCATGAAGCCGCCGATGTAGCCGACCATCGTGGTGGTGGTGGGGGGCGGAACGGTGATCGTCGAGGGTGCTCACCGCGACCAGCAGCCCGGTGGCCAGCCCCATGGCAACGAAGACCGCCAGGGCGACGCGGCTGCCGCCGAGACGGTCGGCGAGCCTACCGCCATAGATCCGGGCCAGCGACCCCAGCGCCGGCCCGATGAACGCGAACTCGGCGGCGTGCAACGCCGCCTGCCCGTGGCTCTGTCCGGCGGCAACGAAGTTGACCTGCAGTACCAGCCCGAAAGCGAACGAGAACCCGATCCACGAGCCGAAGGTGCCCAGGTAGAGCAGCGCGAGCACCCAGGTGTCACGCTCGGAGAGGATCGAGCGCAGGTGGCTCACCTCGGTGGGGTGCTCGAGATTGTCCATGAAGCGTGCCGCCCCGAGCGCGACAACCGTCAGCAGCAGAAGGTAAAGCCCACACACCCAATACGGTTGACGCGGACCGGCGACCGCGAGTACCAGGAGCCCGACTAACTGGATCATCGGGACCCCGAGATTGCCGGCCCCCGCGTTGAAGCCGAGTGCGGAGCCCTTGATCCGGTGCGGATAGAAGGCGTTGGTGTTGGTCATTGATGCCGCGTAGTTCGCTCCGCCGCATCCCGTTACCGCTGCGCATAGGACGTACGGCCACAGCGGTAGGCCGGGGTTGGCCAGTAGCACGATCGTGGCGGCGGTGGGGACAAGCAGTACCGCGATTGAGAGCACCGTCCAGTTACGGCCACCGAAGGTCGCGATCCCCAGGGAGTAGGGGATGCGCAAGCAGGCCGCGACCAGGGTGGCTACCGCGCCCAGCAGGAACTTGTCGGCGGCAGAAAAGCCGTAGACGCTCTGGGGCATGAACAACACCATGACCGGCCAGAGCGTCCAAACCCCGAACGCGATGTGATCGCACGCGACAATCCATAGCAAGTTGCGCCTCGCGATCGTCTTCTCCCGAGCTTCCCATGTCCTGATGTCTTCGGGATTCCAGTCGGTGATGCGATGCGAACGGGCCATGGATTGTTTCCTCTCCGTCGGGGCTGTTATTACGACAGGCCCGCGAAGGACCTGGTCCGGGAAAGCGGCATTACGCGGGGGCGACCAGCCTCATTTCTTTTCGGCGGTGAGCAGCAGGTACTCCCATTCCATGACGCCGTCCACCAGGTATTCCTGTGCCAGTTCTATGAGTTGGGCATCCAGAGCGGCGGCCAGCACGCCGTCGTCCCCGATGTTCGCGAAGGCCTCGATCGTCGGGCCGTAGTGATTCTTGAAGTAGTAGTGGACGTCCTCGGCGGTTTGGAACCGATCCACCAGCAAAACGTCCCGCCGCGTACTGATGTTGGTGACGCGATCTCCGAGGAGCCCGACGGCATAGTCCTCACGGCCCCACAACGCGGCCGGTGGCACCGTCGCCGACAGAATTGGCCGAAAGGGCCTGATGGCGGCCAGCATTCGACCGAAGAATCCGTGGGGGGTCCAGCTGATCACGGCGATCGTTCCGCGGGTGCGACACACCCGGATCATCTCGCGGGCCGCGCATCGTTGATCTGGCGCGAACATCACGCCGATTGCCGACATAACGATGTCGAACTCGTCGTCGGGGAACGGCAGGGCGTGGGCGTTGGCTTCTCGCCACTCGAGGGCCAGACCCAGCTGCGCGGCCCTCGTCTGGGACCGCTGCAGCAGTTCGGGCGTGAGGTCAGTGGAAACAACCGTGGCACCCGTCGTGGCCGCAGGAAGCGAGATGTTGCCTGAGCCGGCAGCGACATCGAGCACACGATGACCCGCGCCCATGTCGGTGGCGGCTACCAGGATCGGGCCGAGTGGGGCCATTACCTCCTCTGCCATAAGGGCGTAGTCGCCCAATGCCCACACCGCCCGATGCGTGGCCGCAAGTGTTTGATCCTGGTGAATAGGCGTGTCGATAGTCACTCAGACCTCCTGAGGAAAAGGGATGGGCTGCGCGCTTCGACTTCGTCGTCGTGGGCCGCAGAAGCTCGACCCGCAGACAGCAATGATGCCCCCGGCTATACTTCGTATAGGCAATAATGTAGGTCTACAACATTGAAGGTCTGTTAGACCTTCCTGACCATCTCCTGTGCGCTGCGAGACGGAGATGAGCGTTTGGTCTAGGGGGGCCACGATGCTGCCGACGGAAAATGTCGTATCAATTGACGACTCACCGGATGCGATCACGGATGCGTTGCTGACCGCGTCCCGGTTACTGGTGGCCGTCTCCGCAAACTCAATCGCCGCGGTCGACGAGGACATCACGATCCCGCAATTTCGGACGCTGGTGATCTTGTCGAATCGAGGTCCCGTCAACTTGGCCACCCTGGCTGGTTTATTGGGGGTCAAACCGTCTGGCGCAGGGCGGATGGTTGATCGGCTTGTCGGCGCCGGCTTCATTGACCGGCTACCGCACCCGACCTCGCGGCGGGAGTTGCTGGCCGTGCTGACCCAACGGGGACGAGAGGTCGTCCGGCAGGTCACCGCACACCGCCGTGCCGAAATAGCGTCCATCGTGGGAAAAATGTCGCCGCCGGAGCGCTACGGGCTGAATCGCGCCGTGACCGCGTTTGCCGCAGCCGGCGGTGAGCGCGCCGCCCACTTCGACGTGGGCTTGTAGGTCCACTCGTGTACGCCTACATTTCGCAACTGTCGTTGATCCACGGGTGGCTGCCGGTGACGGTGCAGGTGATCACCGCGGCGCTGCTGGTGTGCGCGATCGGCTGGCGATCGCCGCGTTGGCGAGCACTATGGCTGCCCGTGATGGTTTCCTGCGGGACGGTGCTGGCGGTATGGGCGCATTGGTACCTCGACTCTTTGCGGGTGGCCGGTGATCCGGCGCCGCCGCTGTTATGGGTCTGGATCGCCGCGGCCGGGCTTGCGCTAGGGGTGGTGGTGCTGGGCTGGCGTGGCGCCCGGTCGTGGCGGCGCGGTGTGGCGTTGGTGGCGGTGCCGTTGTGTGTCCTCTGCGTTTCGGTCACCGTCAACATGTGGGTTGGCTACTTTCCCGCCGTGGACACCGCGTGGAATCAGCTCACCGCTGGCCCGCTGCCGGATCAGACGGATCCTGCCGCAGTGACCAGGCGGCAGCTGACGGGTGCGCGGCTGGCTAACGGGGTTGTCCTGGGGGAAGATATCCCGGCCGATGCGTCGAAGTTCGCTCATCGCCGCGAACTGGTGTATCTGCCTCCAGACTGGTTCGCCACCACGCCGCCTCCTCGGCTGCCTACTGTGATGATGATCGGCGCTGACTTCAACACCCCCGCCGACTGGCTGCGTGCCGGCCACGCCATACACACCATTGACGAGTTCAGCGCCGCGCACCGGGGCTTCGCGCCGGTGCTGGTGTTCGTGGACGCGACCGGGGCATTCAATCACGACACCGAGTGTGTCAACGGCCCCCGCGGTAACGCCGCCGACCATCTGACTAAAGACGTTGTGCGATACATGATCTCCAGTTTCGGGGTCAGCGCTGACCGGTCCAACTGGGGCGTCGTGGGTTTCTCGATGGGCGGCACCTGCGCCGTCGACCTGACGGTGATGCATCCAGACCTGTTCAGCGCCTTTGTCGACATTGCCGGCGACGCGGGCCCCAACATGGGAACCCGGGCGCAGACAATCGCCACGTTATTCGGTGGCAACGCCAACGCCTACGCCGCGTTCGACCCGACCACCGCAATCATCAGGCGCGGGCGCTATAACGGCGTATACGGCTGGTTCGACGTTCCCGGCGCTCCCCACGCGCAGCACCGCTACATCACGGCGGCCGGTATCGGCGCGGTTGCGGTCGGCGCCCACGACCCCGCCGCCAACCCTGAAGGCCAAGACTTCGCCGCCAACTCGCTGTGCACCGTCGGCAGCGCACACGGGATCCGATGCGCCGTCGTGAGCCAACCGGGCAGGCACGACTGGCCATTTGCGGCCCAAGCGTTCGCTGACGCATTGCCGTGGCTGGCCGGACGCCTCGGTACCCCCGGAGTGCCCCGGGTTGCGTTGCCCGGACTCAAACCGGAAGCAGTCACACCAACCCAGACCGCGGCCGCAGGCGTCACACCCGCCCCACCCACCGCCAGAAGATAGCCATTGCCCGACAATTAACGCGCTCAGCCGATGACGTTCCAGTTCAGTGTCGGAACCGGGGCACGCCGTCTGGCCGCCGAACGGAGGTAACCAATCGCGAAGATTGTCAAGACCGTTCAGTTACTGGCTGGACTAACCCGATTCCTGTCTCGGATTCCTTGCAACCTCGACCAGATCGGCCGCGCCTCCGGCAAGGCCCCGAGCGGTCGCCTGAGGCAACGTTCACTTGGGGGTTGGAGCGCCGCGCGCAAGCCCAACTCCGAACTGGTCCGACAGCGGAACGAGAGATGGCGATGGCGGAAAGGGTGACGGGCATTGGAGCAGGAAAAGGCGGCTGCTGATCTGGTGCGGGTGCGGCGATCGGTGTCCGACGCGGTCCACCGCGTAGCCGGCTGGTTGCGCGCAAATCGCCTTGGACTGTTTTGTGTGGCGATCGCCGTGGGCGTTACCGCCGGGCTTGGTGCGGTGGCGTTTCGTTACCTGATCTTCGCATTCACCTGGCTGGCCACCGGACACACCGAATTCGGCCAGCAGGGCTGGATGGTCAGCGACACCCTGCCCTGGCTAGGACTCGGATTTTTTGTGGTAATCCCGGTCATCGGCGGGTTGTTATACGGGCCGTTGATCTCCCGGTTCGCGCGCGAGGCCCGCGGCCACGGGGTGCCGGAAGTGATGATCGCGGTGGCGGAAAACGGTGGTCGCATCCGTCCTCAGGTAACAGTGGTGAAAGCACTCGCCTCGGCACTATGCATCGGCACAGGCGGCTCGGTGGGCCGGGAAGGCCCGATCGTCCAGATCGGTGCGGCGCTGGCGTCCAGCCTTGGCCAGTGGGTACGTATGCCGGAAAACCGGCTGCGGGTGTTGGTGGCATGTGGGGCGGCCGGCGCTATCTCGGCCACCTTCAACGCACCCATCACCGGCGTGTTCTTCGGGGTGGAGTTGATCCTGCGAGAGCTCTCCGTCGAGGCCATCTTCACCGTGATGCTGTCGGCGATGCTCGCCGATGTGATCGCCCGAGTCTTCTTCGGCTCAGCACCCTTCCTCACCCAAATCCCCGCAGGCATCGGGCTTGACCACATCGCCGACTATCTTTTGGTGGCCCTCCTCGCAGCCATCGCCGGGTTGATCGGGATCTTGTTCACGAAAGTCCTGTATAAGACCGAGGACCTGTGCGACCGGGTATGGCGTCGCCGGCCGGAATGGGCACGCCCGGCAGTTGGCGGCATCGTGTTCGGCCTGCTGCTGCTGGCGGTGCCGCAACTGTACGGGGTGGGCTACCCCGTCATGTACGCCGCCTTCGCCGGCCACTATGCGCTGTGGTTCCTGGTGATTCTCGCGGCGGGCAAGATGCTGGCCTGCAGCCTGACCATCGGCATCGGCGGCTCAGGCGGTGTGTTCGCGCCCTCGCTGTTCATCGGGGCCACATCCGGCATGGCCTTTGGGCTGACCGTTAACCACCTGTTCGGCGTGGCCGCGGCGCAACCCGCCCTCTACGCGATCGTCGGCATGGGCGCGGTTTTCGCCTCCGCCGCACGCGCCCCGCTTACCGCGCTTGCCAGCACCGTGGAGATGACCGGTGACTACACACTGACCCTGCCGGTCATGTTGGCCGTCGCCGTCGCCACGACGGTGTCCCGCGCACTGTCCTACGGCACCATCTACACCACCAAACTGCTGCGCCGGGGCACCGACATCGACCGCCCCGCCCCCACCCAAGCGTTCGCCGCCCTGACCGCCGCCGACGCCATGCACCGGTTCACCGTCCCGCTGGACATCACCCGCAAGGCGGGAGACGCGCACCAGGACTGGACGGCACTGCTCGGCCCCGTCAGCCGGGTACGCGAACCCCAGGCATTGTTCAGCAACGACAACCTTGCCCAATCCCTGCAACAGCTCGTTCTCTATGGCCGTGATGGACTCCCAGTCATCGACACCGACGCGCGTCGCGTCCAAGGCTGGCTGACCAACCAGAACGTGCTGCGCGCGGTTGCCACCTACCTCGCCGACGCCGTACCCGACATGGCCACCAACCGTACCGCCGCCAAATGGGCCGACCCGCATGCGGGAACGGCCGAACACGATCTGCGTAGCCAGCTCGCCGGTTACCGCATCGTCGAACGCACACTTGGACCCGACTCGGCCGCCCTCGGTCGCCCCCTCGGTGAACTCGACTGGCCAGCCGGTCATCTCCCCGTGTCGATCCTCCACGACCGCCAGCTCGTAGAAGCCGACCCCACCGTCCGGCTCGCCACGGGAGACCGGATCAACATCCTCGTCCCCGCCATCCGAAAACACGATGTCGACAGCACCGCCATCGACGGCAGCGATCCCGCGTCGACCGGCAACCCCGGTGAAGCGGGTCGATCGAAGCGGTAGTGGCCTCGACATCGCCGCAACGGCGTTGGCGTTGGCGTCGTCGGCAGCGGCGTCGGCAGCGGCATCGGTCTCGGGACAGCCGGGTAAAAGCTGTCGCCTTGGCGCGCAATCGTGCAGTGGCCCCGCTTCAGCTGCTCCGCTATCGGTCGAACTGGTCGCTTCCGATTTGGGCTTTCCGCGTTACCTGGGCAATGTTGACATGCCGAAAGGCCGGTCTGCCTGCAGTTTTCCCATTGTTGCGCCGTCAGGGTTTCGAACCCGGACCCACTGATTAAGAGTCAGCAGTTTCTAGGCGAGACGGATCAAAGTTGGTGCATATGAAGTGGTTTGGCCGATATGTCGATCAAGTCGTCCTCTGCGACTGACACGTTGTAGTCTGAGGCGCTTTCGTCTTCGGGCAATGAAGGCTTCGTTCCTGTCCCGATCAGAGTGTGGGTTCTGTTTCGCGATCAGCGAGCACTTTGATCCTTGCTTATATCGCCGCGTGGAGTAGCGATCCGCGAACAAATCCTGCATGCCCCGCCAACTACGTCTGAACCGCACTTTTCTTGTGGAGCTAAGGGGATTGGCGTAACAGCACCGGACCCGAGTTGAGACGTGGCCTAGTCGCTACCCCCGAAGCGCCCTCTGGGTCGCTCAGAACCACCGCGTAATCGCGGCCCGCCGTTCAAGACGATCGCCACGGTCTGGTCCAACACAGCGAATGCGATAACGACCCGTCTCCTGAAACCGATCGTGCGCAGCCCCGGCCTGATGTCGTCACGCGCACGACCGCGACGGGGGAATGCGGCCAGTTCCTCGCAGTGAGCGACGATCGCCTCCGTGTAGCGTGGCGACTTCGGCTGCGGGTTCGACTGCACTGCCTCGACATCGTCGAACCGCGACACCACCCAGATGTCAGAGTTGGTGCGGTAGAACGGAAATCGCTCCCGCAGTTCGGCGAGTACTTGCCGCAGCTGGTTTCGTGGCCCGGGCTTGTTGTATGTGACCGACTCTCGCGACGGGCCGCTCACCGTCATCCGGCAGCAATCGGCCGCCGAGTCTGATCAGATGAATTCCCGTTGGGGCCAATCACTTTTAGGGTGCCGGCGACAGCACTGGACGGGGCCAGCCGCTTGACACTGTTCACCGCTGGACAGTGGTCAGTAATGAGAAAAGCTTGGCTGGGCTTTCTGTTGACATTGCCGCCGGAACCATCCCCTGACATCGTGTTGTTTGCGTGCGGCACCGGCCGAGCCACCTGGTTCTGGACGGGTCGGGGAGGCATTCGTCGACTCGTTGCGCGCCCGACGTGGTCGGACAACTGCGCCTTATCACTCGTACGCGGTATGGTTCCTCAAGCAGCATCCTGGGAGGACACGTCGTTGACGACGGAAACAAGCACCGCCGAGTCAGGCACGGCCCCGGTCCCGCTGCGTGCGGTGGTGGCCGACGACGAAATCCTACTGCGCGAAGGTTTGGCCAGCCTGCTGGACCGCTCGGGCCTCACCGTGGTCGGCCAAGTCGGCAATGCCGTCGAGCTGCTTCCGTTGGTGCGCGAAACCAATCCCGATGTGGTGGTGGTGGATATCCGGATGCCGCCCACCCACACCACCGAGGGCCTGGAGGCCGCCCGGGTGATCCGCCAGGAACGGCCCGACACCGGGATTCTGGTGCTGTCTGCGCATGTCGACGTCGAGCATGCGATGGAGCTGTTGGCCAGCGGCCGCGGCATCGGATATCTGCTCAAGAGCCGGGTCACCGATGTCGCCGATTTTGTCGACACCCTGCGGCGGATAGCAAAGGGCGCGTCGGTGGTTGACCCGGCGGTGGTGCAGGAGCTGGTGTCCGGACGGCGCCGTAACGATCCGCTGGCAGTACTGTCTCCGCGCGAACTCGAGGTGCTGGGGTTGATGGCCGAGGGCCGATCCAATGCCGGCATCGCGCGCAGGCTGTGGGTGACCGAGGGCACGGTCGAAAAGCACGTCCGCAGCATTTTGACCAAACTCGGCTTACCCGAGACCGACGATGACCATCGGCGCGTCCGGGCGGTCATCACCTTTCTCGACTCCCGATGATTCGCGGGCGAACGGTGCCAGCGGCGACGACGACTCTCCGCAGATTTCACGCCGTCCGTGCCAAGTTTTTTGAGGTGCCGTAACCCTCACTCCGAGACGCCGTGAGCAACTGGCGCAGTCGGCGCCGTCCCCGGTGCAGGCGCGACACCACGGTTCCAATAGGCGTGTCCATCAGCGCGGCAATTTCCTTGCACTGGAGCCCGTGGATATCCGCGTAGTACACCGCGGTCCGGAACTGCTCCGGCAGCGCGCGCATCGCGGCGATAACCTCTTGGTCGCAAAAGCTGTTCAGGGCCTGATCTTCCGCCGATGGCATTCCCGTGGCGGAATGGGCCGCGCCGATCACCAGTTGCCGATCCGTGATTTCGCCGGTCAGGTGATATGCCGGGCGCCGCTGGGTTTTGCGGCAATTGCTTATGTGTGTGTTGATCAGGATCCGGTACAACCAGGCATAGATATTGCTGTCGCGCCGAAAGGAGTGAAAGTCGGCAAAGGCTTTTGCCAGCGTGTCCTGGACGAGATCTTCGGCGTCGGCGTGATGCCGCGTCATCCGCATCGCGTGCCGGTGCAAGTCGCCCATTCGCGGAGCGACCAGGCGTTCGAACCCGCCCGTGGGGTCCGCGTCGGCAGTTGATTCCAGTGGCAGGGTCATGATGCACCTCTCGAGGTATCGCGCTGACGGTGCCTATCCGGCTCCATGGCTTACGATTGCGCCTGCACTGGCCAACGTCTGCACCGCTGGCAGCCGTCGAAGGTTCGTGTCAGCACCAGTCCGCGCCTTCCGGTTAGCGGGTACCTGGCAGCCGGCGAGCAGCTCAAGCCGGTCGAGCCCACTCCGTGGCCACATGCTCAGAGCCGGCCGAACCTTCCCATTCGGCAGAGGTTTCCCGCTAGCCTCCATGCCATCGGTCCACCGCTACCCCACACTTGACTGGTGAGAGCTGAGCGGACGCGTTGCGTGATTGTCGATGACAATCGAGAATTCCTCGCCGCGGCGTCGCGGTTGCTCGAGCATCAGGGCATCAGCGTGGTAGCGGTCGCAACAACTTCCGCAGAGGGGCTGCGACGCATCGAGGAACTGCGGCCCGACGTCGCGCTCGTCGATATCGACCTGGGCGAGGAGAGCGGTTTTGACGTCGTCGAGATGATTCACCGAAACGGGTTCGGCGCAGATGTGCCGACGATCCTGATCTCCACCCACGCGGAGGAGGACTTCGCCGAAATGGTCGCCTCCAGCTCAGCTCGGGCGTACATTCCCAAGGCTGACCTCTCCGGCGTCGCGATCCGGGACGTCCTCGGATTTGCCGGATAACGTCACCGTCCGCATGCCCGACGCGGATACCGCTTCGATGCCGGCGTGACACGTCGTTGAGGCCACGGGGCGATATTCGTTATGAAGGCGGCTAACCGGGTGTTTTACCGGCTAGCGCGACTTGTCTTTTGACGTTGCCGGTAACGACAACCGCATTCGCGGGCGCCATCCTAGGTAGAGCCGATGTGACGGCACAGTGCCACGCGGGTTGCATGCGGGAACGCCTGCCAAGGAAGGCACTGGGAAGGGATGGCCGACATGAACCATGCAACGAAGTGAGGATCGGACATGTCAGGTTGCCAGCGCTGCGGCAAGGCAGCGATCTCCAATCGCCGTGACGCCGTTAGGGATACCGTGGCCGCGGAGTCGGACATCACGCAAGCCGGTCCGCACCGGTCTCATCTTTGGGTCCCCGTGAGCGCGCAGTGGCGAACGCGCGCCCGGTCCGCGGCTTCGATCTTGCGTGATCTGGGCATCATCGCGCTTGCCGCCGTGATCGGTTACGCCATCGTTCTGCTTGTTCGTAACACCCCCATCGGCAAACCACTGTTCGAGTTTGCTGCCGCCCAGCCGGAGCCGAAGGAAGAGTCCGTCGCGTACTTGCCCAGCGCCGTGACGCTGCAAATCAGACAGGGCGGCCACACGGTCCTGGGTTCCGGCATCATGCTCACCGCCGATGGCTTGATCGTGACCAATAACCATGTCGTGGCGCCGGCAAGCGACACGCCGCGGGAGCCGACGGAGATCGTCGCGACCCTGAGCGACGGCCGTACGGCGGCGGTCAAACTGATCGCCGCTGATCCGCTCGGTGACATAGCAGTCCTTCGTATCCAAGACATCTCCGGACTCACCCTGATCTCTACTCGGTCCTCGGCCGACCGGCACGAATCGGTCGGCGCTGGTTTCGCTATCCCCGACGATCACGCCGGACGCATTCGCCGCCCGACTCGGCGCCCCCTGCCGGCATCGGATGCCTCGGCTGGAGCGCAGGTAAGCAGCGACATGGCTTCTTTCCGGGCGAAGATCATCGGCGTGTGAAGCGGTAGCCCTGCGGCCGCCGGCGTGACTGATGGCGACCCTGCTACGCCCGTTGTCCGACTCATACTGCACTCGCGATTTCTGCCGTGAGGGTGGTGCCCCCGCGGTCATGAGCCGTGATATCCATATGGCCGCCCAGCGCTTCCACCCGGTCCTTCAGTCCGATGAGCCCGGACCCACGTGGATCAGCGCCGCCAACTCCATTGTCCCCCAACGATAGCCGCATACGCTCGTGTCGTCAGGCAGCGTCGCCTGCAGCGACCGAACGCGCATCGTCAGCGTGATCAGGCTTGGGCCGGCTGGGGAGGTTCGGCTGCGGCGCGAGGTGCCGGCGCGACGGGTGAGAGCACGACTGGTTCGGATGATCGGCCCGGTCGACCCTGCCGGCTCTTACCTAACACCTATCCGCGCGTATTCGCGACAAATCGTCCAACGCTGCCATGACGCGGATTTGCCCAGGGCTCGCACCACCCGGCCATTTCAGTGACACGCTCAAACCAGCCGATACCGTTGCGCCGTAGGGCTTTAGGAGGGCGCCGGTATCTCGAACGCGTTGAGGATTGCACACACGACGTGATAAATGCCGGTGAGTATGACGGCGGCCATGATCCCGTCGGCCCCAAGGAGCGTTTCCGCCTCGCGGTAGAGCGCCTTATCGAGCCGATGTTCGATCGACAGCGCGCGGGCGACCCGGTGGGCCACCGTTTCCGCGTCCGTGAGACTCTCCGGCCGCCCGCCGTCGGACAATGCGCGCACCTCTTCGTCGGATAGGCCCACCTGGCGGCCGACGGCGCCGTGCGCGTACAGCTCGTACGGCGCCTGCCAGACCGCACCGACCGTCAGGATGACGACCTCCCGGCTGCGCTTGCTCAGCGATGTGTGTTTCCGCTCGGCGACCGCAAGATCCATGAAGGCCGCCGAAATACCCGGCGTCAGCAGGGCTGGATTGAAGGGTCCAATGAGCCGGCCGCCTTCGATGCTCGCCCGGAAACGCGCGGCCTCCGCCCAGGGGACCGCGACATCCATAAGCCAATCGCAAAGCTCTTTCTGTGTTGGGTCCAGCGCTTCGCTACCATACAGCGGAAGCCGCCCGCCCAAGGCGCTGCCGTCGACCGACATGAGCCCCCCTCAGCTTGGCATTCCGTATCCGGACTACCTCAGGATGCCGCCTCAGCACTCGTGTGTCGTTACCGGCAACCGGAATTCGTGTACCCCGTCAACAGGCATCCCCGATGCTTCACTGCGATTCCGGTTCATCGCAATGTGATTCAGCGCACAGGGCCGCGACTCCGGGACAGTTTGCAGCTAGCAGGAAGCCCGATGGACGCTAGCGCCGACGACACTTGGCTCGGCGTCAAAGATGCTGGAAGCCGAAACCTACTTCTTGAGAGCGTATTCCAGCCCGACGATGGGATAGGTCTGCGCAGGCTAGAACCAAAAACGTTATGGGAGAGATGCATATGTCATTCGTCACCACACAACCGGAAGCGCTGACAGCCGCCGCGGGCAGCTTGGCGGACATCGGCTCGTCGATGAGCGCGGCGGGCGGGTCGGTGGCGGCCCCCACCACCGCGCTCGTTCCGGCCGCCGCCGACGAGGTGTCGGCGCTCACCGCGGCAGCGTTCGCCGTGCACGGGCAGCTGTACCAGCAGGTAAGCGCGCAGGCGTCGGTGATTCAGCAAATGTTCGTGACCACCTTGCATGCCGCCGCCGGTTCGTATGCGGCCACCGAGGCGGCCAACGCAGCGGCAGCACGCTGAGAAACTGGCAACAGCAATGGATTTCGGAGCGCTGCCCCCGGAGGTCAACAGCGGTCGGATGTACGCCGGCAGGGGCTCTGGACCGATGCTCGCCGCCGCGGCGGGCTGGGGCGCGCTGGCGGCCGAACTGGATTCAGCTGCGGGCTCCTACTCTTCGGTGATATCCGGGCTGACCGACGGCAGCTGGCGGGGCCCTGCGTCGGTATCGATGGCGGGCGCCGCCGCGACGCACGTCGCATGGATGAACGCTGCCGCCACTCAGGCCCAGCGGGCGGCCACCCAGGCCGAGGCGGCCGCGTCGGCATTCGAGACCGCGTTCGCAGCCACCGTGCCACCCCCGGTCATCGCTGCTAACCGGGCGCAACTGGCGGCGTTGGTGGCGACCAATTTCCTCGGCTTCAATACCGCGGCCATCATGGCAACCGAGGCGCACTACGCCGAGATGTGGGCCCAGGACGCGGCCGCCATGTACGGCTATGCCGGCTCGTCGGCCGCCGCTGCGACGCTGACCCCATTCACGGCGCCGCCTCAAAACACCGACCCGGCCGGCTTGGCCGCCCGAATGGCCGCCGCCACCAACGCCTTCGAATCATCGACGGGGATAACGCCCGAGACGATCATCCAACAGATCCTCGTCGATATAAACGATGCGCTGGCGCCTGACCACATCAACTCGGGGATCAGCGCTTTCGCCACGGTCCCCTCCATCATCCTCTCGGCGATCTCCACTCTTTCGACGGGGGCGTCGGATTCCGCCGCTACCGCCTCCGACGCAGCGGCGGCGGCGTTGACCGACGTGAGCGCCGGACTCAGCAAATTGGCGACCACCATCGGCTCAGTCGGCTCAGCTCCGGTCGGCGCTGCGGTGTCCGCCGGGGTCGGCCGAGCGGTCAGCGTCGGTGCGCTGTCGGTTCCGCAAAGCTGGGGCACACCCGCCTCCGCAATTGGCGGCTCCGCCAGAGCCTTTCCGGCGACCCTCGTCAGTGAAACCCGGGATTTCGAGGCGATCCCACCCCCGGTGAGCATGGCAGGAGGACCGCAAAGCGTGGCGGCCGGGATGTCCGGGCGCGGCCGATCCATGGCACCTGAAGGGACAACTCTGCGATCACTGATGCGGCCCAGCATGCTTCCGCGCCCGAAGTACATCGGATAGCCCCAACGTCGGAATTACATAGACTGATCGTTGCCGATGGCCCAGCACATGTGCGGGGATTCGTCCGGGCATCTCGTCGCGCGGCGGTGGGCCTCGGGGGCCGCATACGCGGCTGTAGCCGCGGATGAAACGCGCGACGAGCGGTGACGGAGGGCACGACATTTCAGTGCTTGTCCCGCAGGCGGCGATCGCGCGCCTCCTGACCGTCGTGCAATGCCCACGCGACAGCAACCAAGGCGAACACGGCCAACAGCTCCATCAGCATGCGCCCACTGTCTTTCTGATAGTGCGATTTCGTCATCTGAGCATCGCCGCAGGCGGTCGAAGCGTCTTCCCTGCTGGTGTCCGTTTCATGGTTGCGGCTACCTTCTATAGCTGCAGCACGCGCCGAGTATCGGGCCGGTCGGTAAAACCGAAGTCGCTGTGGCTCGTCGTATCTGACGATGGCAAGGCTTTGCGCGGGCCGAAAAGGTTTGGTCAGTCGTCGGCGATACCCGGCAAGCTCAGTTCCGGCACCGTCTCTTCGCGATGAAGCACCGACCGTGCGGCGATGGCGAACTGCTCTAGTTTGTCGATGACGGTTTGGCCCTCTGGCTTGTGCCCCCAGATGCTGATGCCTTGATGCGTCGTGGGTTTCCAGGTCGACTCATCGACGACGATCGGGTTCCAGCCGACCTCCAACTCAAACCCCGACGGTGTCAGCGCGTAGAAGGACAACTCTTGGTCGTTGGTGTGCTGCCCAACCGACAACGCCATCTCGAAGCCGAGTTCCTTGACGCGCTGGTAAGACGAGACCATGTCGTCGAGCGTGGCCACCTGAACGTTCACGTGCTGCACTCGCGTGCGAATCGGATTGAGCGGCAGAGCGTTAACTGATGCGATCGCCACAGAGTGGTGACGCTGGTTGACCCGCAGGAAGCGGATCTTGAGCTTCAGGCCGTTGATCGTCTCGTCGATGTAGTCGGACAGCCGCGCGTCGAAGACGTGGTTATAATAGCCGCGCACCAGCTGCGGATTCTTCGTGGTGAGGGCGACGTGGCCGAGTCCGCCCGCGCCGGTGACGAATCCGCTGCCGGGTATCTGGAGTGGAAGTGCTGCAGTGTGGGCCGTCGTGTAGACCTCTTGGGTGAGGCCGTTGGGCCCGGGGAAGCGAAGGAAGCGCTCGATCCCGCGCAACTTAGCGTCGTCGTCGCTGCCTTCGACCGCCGGCACGCCGTGATCGACTATCCGGCGGTTGATTTCGTCGAAGGTAGCGTGATCATCGAGGTGCCAGCCGAGCGTCACGATATCTTCTGCCGGTCCGCGTCGCACCAGGAAGCGGCATTCGTTGGCGTCCAAGCGGAATCGCATGGTGTCGGGGAGCATGTCCTCCAGGTGCATCCCGATGGCATCCTGGCCGAAGCGCTGCCAGTCCTCGAATTTTTCGGTTTCGATCACGGCATAGCCCAGCTGGACATTGCCGAACACTGAGGGGTTGGTAGTCATTGGATTCCTTTAGAATTGGCTGCTGGAAATTGACTGAGGAAGGCGGTGGTTACCGCGTTGAACAACTCGGCGCGTTCCCATTGCACCCAGTGGCCGGTGTTGGCGGTCACCACTACGTCGGCGTTGGGCATGCGCCGCGCCAACATCGTGGCGCCGCTTGGTTTGTTGACTTTGTCGTCGCGGCCCCAGATGACCAGCGTCGGCGTGGCCAGGGTGCTGAGTCTGCGGTCGCGGGTGAAATCCATCCGCCACAGTGTGCTGAGGCTCGACGGGCGTTGCAGCGGGGGATTTTCGACGACTTCGGGGTCGATCGATGCCTGGTAGCGCGATTCGATCAGCGACTCGGGCACAGCGGCACCGTCGAAAACCAGATACGTGCGGATGAATTCGCGCAACTTCTCACGACTCGGTCCGTCGCCGCCGTAGTAAGACAACAGGCTTTTGAGCCCGGCCGTGGGAAGCCCGCGAGTGGTTCCGACGCCACCGGGGCCCATCAGCACCAGCCTGTCCACCCGGTGGGGGGTGTCCAGTGCCAGCCGCAGTGCGCAGGAGCCGCCATAGGAGTTGCCCACCAGATGTGCCCGGTGGATGCCAAGCTCGTCGAGCATCCCGCGGATGTAATGGGCGAGGTAGCCGAACGGGTCGCTTGGGCCGACGCCCTTGGCGGAGCGACCGTAGCCGGGCATGTCGGGAACGATCACCCGGAAGTTCTGGGCAAGCGGGCCGATGTTGCGTGAATAGTTCGCCACGCCCGATGCGCCCGGTCCGCCGCCGTGCAGCAGAACCACCGGCGGGCCGGTGCCCGTCTCGGCGACGAAGATGTCTTTGCCGTCGACGCGCAGGGTCCGTTCGGTCAATGTGTCACTGGTCATTTGCGGTCCTTTCCCTAAGCCCGGAATCCGGCCGGCGGCGCCGGCAGCGGCTCGGTTGTCGTTGGCCGCGGCGTAGACGAACCCGTCGGGGCGCACGGCGATCGCCGAAGCGCCCTTCTTCTGCAGCCACTCGGTCAGCTTTCCATCGCTGTCGACGATGCTGTCTGGCCGCGGAATTGCTGCCGAGCGCAGCCACTTTGAGCATGGGCACCCCGGCCGCGCGCCATGCCTCACATTGACCGGGCTCGCCACTGTGGAGGACGACCCACCTGCCGCCGACCACGTCGTCGAGCCGCACGTTGTCGCCCTTTTCGTCGACCACCCACGGCTGGGGGACCAGCCAGCCCGCGGCGCCGTTGCCGTTGCGCGCCACGAGGCCTTCTCGGTAGCGCGCATCGGGAATCCAGCGGTGGTTGCGCAGCCAGGTGAGAAAGTACGGCGCCTTGCTGGCGGTGCGGAAGATGTGGTTGCGGGCCGCCGCGCGCCACCGGCTGCGCTGGATGATCAGCTTGCCGGTCTTGACCGCGCGGTTGGTCACCTCTTTAACGTGCGGGAGCCGCTCGGCCTGGTAGGTGTCGAGCACCGAGTCCGGCAGCGACCCCTTCAATACCGCGTCGAGCTTCCAGCACAGGTTCGCGACGTCACGCACGCCCGCGCACATGCCCTGACCGATCCACGGCGGCATAGCGTGGGCGGCGTCGCCGGCCAAGAAGACCCGGCCCACCCGCCACCGGTCGGCGAAACGGACGTGGTGACGGTAGCAGGCAAAGCCGAGGATCTTGACGTTCTCCTCGCTAATGCCCTGAGCGCGCAGCACCTTCCAAATCGCGGTGTCGTTCAGCAGCTCCTGTTCGTCCTCGCCGTCGCGGACCGGGAACTCCCAACGGTGGTGGCCCAGCGGGGTGGGGCAGTCCACGGTCGGCCGTTCCGGGTTGCAGTGAAACCGCAACCGGTCGTGGCCCGGCCATTCGTTGAGCACCTTGGTGTCGATGACGATCCAGCGTTCGCCGTAGGTGCGGCCACTGAATCCCACACCTAGCTGACCTCGGATCGAGCTGGATCCGCCGTCGGCGGCGATCACGTAGGAGGCCCGGATCCTTCGGAATTGGTCGACGGTCAGATCGGCGAGCATCAGCTCGACGACGTCACCGCGCGGGACGACGCGCAGGCATTCGTGTGCCAGAAGAACCGATACATTGGGGAAGCGGTCGACGCCGGCGCGCAGCACGTTCTCCAGTGCGGGTTGATAGATGAACTGCTGCGGGGGGTGTCCGTTACCCCGGGACTTCGGCTGCAGGCGGACGAACGGCACGCCGTTGGCGTCGACGAAGTTCGCTCCGCATCCGGGCTGCATGTCGGCGGTGAGCCGATCGGCCAGTCCTACCTGTTGCCAGATGCGGACCACTTCTTCGTCGGTGGATATGGCGCGCGCCCGGGCATAGATGTCGGGATCGCGTTCCACCACGACCACCTTGAGCCCCAGCTGGCCCAGTATGTTGGCCGCGGTTACACCCACCGGTCCGTAGCCGACGATCGCCACGTCATAGGTCGCTTGGTCTGTCACTTTGGGCCCTTCTTGGGAGTTGTTAATGTAGCGATCCATATAGTAAGCTTACGGCAGAGTGATCGTCAACACCCAAAAGGAGGCCAACGTGGTGACAAGCAGCTCAGGCAAGCGGCCGCCGTCCGATACCCGCGCTACACGCCGCGGCCGCGCGAACGGTGAGCAATCGCGTCAGCGAATCCTCGATGCCGCGACCGAGGTCGCCACCGAGCGCGGTTACGAGGGCGCCACCATCTCGTTGGTCAGCAAGAAGAGCGGTCTGCCGCCGACGTCGATCTATTGGCACTTCGCCGACAAGGACGACTTGATCGCCGCGGTCATCGAGCGCAGTTTCGCCCGGTGGCTGGACGCCCTGGAACTGCCGTCCGTTCAGGGTGGGCGCGAGCGCGCGGTCGAGTTGGGCACCCAGGTGGCCAAGGCGCTGCTGGATGCGCCCGATTTCCTTCGCTTGGGCCTGATGCTGGCGCTCGAGCGCCGCCCCGTCGAACCGCGGGCCCGGGAGATGTTCCTTCAGGTCAGGGATCAGGCATTCGGCCGGTTCGAGGCGATCGTGCGGGACATCGCGCCCGGGCTCGACCCGGCAAACGTGCGCATGCTGACCACATATGCCATTGCCGGCGCGGACGGCCTGTTCATCGCCAAGGAGGTCGGCGGCGACTCGGTTGACCTGATCAAACTACTGGACTTGCATGCCCGGTTGGTATTCGACGCCGCCGTCAAGCTTTTGGAGGCAGGACAGTGAGCACTCGATCCGGTCAACTGAGCGCCGCCGCCCGATCGCTGTATGACGCCCAGAACAGCGGCATCCCGATTCCGCCTCTGACCGATACCTACTCGAATCTCGATGTCCCCCAGGCCTATGCGGTGCAGCGGGTCAACCTTGCTCGTCGCCTGGAGCACGGGGACGTCCTGCGCGGTCACAAGATAGGGCTCACCTCGGCCCCGATGCAGCAACTCCTCGGGGTAAGTGAGCCCGACTTCGGCTACATCCTCGACAGCATGGTGCTGCCCGGCGGGGCCGCGGTGCCGGCGGCCGCCTTCTGCGCTCCGCGCGTCGAACCAGAGGTGGCCTTTCGGCTGCGCTCACCGCTGCGGGGGCCCGGGGTCACCGTCGACGACGTGATGTCAGCCACCGAGGCCGTGGCGGTGGCGTTGGAAATCGTGGACAGCCGGATCATGGACTGGCGAATCACGTTGGCGGACACGATCGCCGACAACGCCAGCTCTGGGGCGGTGGTCTTGGGTGATTGGGTTCGGATCCACGACGTGCCGCCGTTGTCCCAAACCACCGCGACGCTGACGGTGAACGACACCGTCGTGGGCCGCGGCCAGGCGACCGCCGTACTCGGCGATCCAGCCGCAGCCGTTGCCTGGCTCGCCAACGCGCTGGCCGCCTACGGCACCGGGATCGAAGCCGGCCAGTTCGTGATGTCCGGCTCATACACCAGCGCGTCGTTCGTCGCCGCCGGCGACCGGGCGTCCGCGACAATCAGCGGAATCGGCTCCGTCAGCGTGTCTTTCGAGTAGATGTAAGGATCAAAAAATGACTAACGAACAATTCCCGGTGGCGATCATCGGATCCGGCAACATCGGCACCGACCTGATGTTCAAGGTTCTGCGCAGCATCGGACCGCTGAGCATGGCGGCAATGATCGGCATCGACCCCGAGTCCGACGGGTTGGCCCGGGCGAAACGCCTTGGTGTTCCAACATCGGCGGAGGGCATCGAGGGTTTGGTTGGCATGCCGCACTTCGACGATATCCGCTTGGTTTTCGACGCCACGTCCGCCGGCGCCCACACCAAGCACTGGGACGTGCTGCGCGACAAAGATGTCCGAGTCGTCGACCTGACCCCCGCGGCGATCGGGCCGTTCTGCGTGCCGGTGGTGAACCTCGAGCAGCATATCGACGCGCGCAACCTCAACATGGTCACCTGCGGCGGGCAGGCCACGGTACCGATCGTGGCCGCCGTCAACGAAGCCGCGCCGGTGTCGTATGCCGAGATCGTGTCGTCGATCTCGTCGAAATCGGCGGGCCCGGGTACCCGGGCCAACATCGACGAGTTCATCGAGACGACCGCCATCGCGCTGAAAGTCATTGGCGGAGCGCAACGCAGCAAAGCGGTGATCGTTCTCAACCCGGCCGATCCGCCGGTGCTCATGCGCAACACGGTGTATTGCCTCGTCGAGGGGGACTGCGACCGTGCCACCGTCGAGGCGTCCATCGCGGCGATGGTGACCCGCGTGAGCCAATACGTGCCTGGCTACCGGCTCAAACAACCCGTACAGTTCGAGGCGTTCGGCGCCGACAATCCGCTTTACATTCCAGAGACCGGGAAGTTCATCGGCACCAAGGTCACCACCATGCTGCAGGTCACCGGCGCCGCGCACTACCTGCCGGCATACGCGGGCAACCTCGACATCATGACTTCGGCGGCCGTTGCCACGGCGGAACGCATCGCCACCCATTCGATGACAACTGTTGGGGTAACGAGATGACGACATCCGATCCAGGACCGCTGTACATCAGCGACGTGACGCTGCGCGACGGAATGCACGCCGTCCGACACCAATACACGCTGCGGCAGGTGACGACGATCGCGGCGGCGCTCGACGCGGCCGGGGTGGATTCGATCGAGGTCGCTCACGGCGACGGATTGTCGGGGTCGAGCTGCGTCTACGGATTCGGAGCCCACACCGATCTGGAGTGGATCGAGGCGGTCGCCGGCGTCGTGCAGAACGCGCGGGTGGCGACGCTGGTGCTGCCGGGAATCGGCAGCGTCCGCGACCTTGCCACCGCGCACCGGGCGGGCGCCAGCGTCGTGCGGGTGGCGACGCATTGCACCGAGGCCGACATCTCGGCACACCACATCGCCGCGGCCCGCGAGCTCGGCATGGACACGGTCGGATTTCTCATGATGAGCCACATGATCACGCCGCAAGAGCTCGCCGAACAGGCTGCCCAGATGGAAGGATACGGCGCGGGATGCGTCTACGTCGTCGACTCCGGGGGCGCCATGACCATGAAGGACGTGGCGGAACGAGTCGATGCGCTGCGCCAAAGCCTCAACAGCACAACCGAAGTCGCCATCCATGCACACCACAACCTGTCGCTTGGGGTGGCCAACTCCATGGTTGCCGTCGAGCACGGATGCCGTCGCGTGGATGCGTCGTTGGCAGGCGTCGGAGCCGGTGCGGGCAATGCGCCGCTGGAGGTCTTCATCGCGGCCGCCTCGCGGATGGGATGGCAGCATAACTGTGACCTCAATGCGCTGGAAGACGCGGCCGACGACTTGGTACGCCCACTGCTACGGCGGCCGGTGCAGGTTGACCGCGAGACACTGACCCTCGGCTATGCCGGCGTCTACTCGAGTTTTCTGCGCCACGCCGAGACGACCGCCGAGCGCTTCGGCGTGGATGCGCGCACGCTGCTGGTGGAGGCGGGACGTCGCGGGTTGGTCGGGGGCCAAGAGGACATGCTCGCCGACATCGCGCTCGACCTGATCGGTGAGCGCGCATCCGTCAGTTCAGTGGGAACTGGTCGGTTCTGAGTGTTTCGCGCAGCACGCGCCGGTAGCGTGACCCCACCGGCACATACCGGCCCAACTCCCTGCGGGCAGCCTGCACCACGTCTCGACGTTGGACCTTCACGTCCTCGTATTCCTTCAAGGCGGCTCGTTGGCCTTCGGGCATGCTCTCCAACCACATCTGAATTCTTTCGGTCGCGCTGCTGTCGGTTTCGACTTGTCTTACCCACTCGCCCAGTTGAACCGACTGTTGGTAGGCGTAAGTGATTGCCAGATCGGCGGTCTGGAAATTACCGGTCAGCGCCAGTTCGCTGATCACCCTGTCGATCGCATCAGCCTTTTCGGCCAGTACTTCTCGGCGAATTTCCGCCGGGAGCGCCTTGAGGATTTCCAGGTCCCGCCCGATCCTCAACGCCTCGGCGTAAAGCGTTTTCATCTCGTCATAGTGGAATCGCTTGTGCTGTGACCTGCGATCGAGCGCACCCGTGCTGAACGCGATGATGCCCGCAAAGACAACGAACGCGCCGCCGAGAAGTGTGCCTTGTCCGGGAGTCAGATTGTGCCAGAAGTCGATCCACCCGCTCATCCCTTCCTCACCGCTTTCGCTGATCAGAGTTCGGCAAGCGCGATGCCGGTGAGGAACTGACCCAGGTGAACCAATTCGGTGTCGAGGCCGGTGTCGAGGTCGACGTGGCGGATGCTGCCACCCAGATCACCGACAAAGAACTCGGACTCCGAGACGGCAGCGACACCGATCGCCTCATGGTATCCGCGAGAAAGGATCTCAGGCGTGCCGAGGCTCGGCTGCACCAATGCGCGGTTGAGCGTGTTGCCCTCGGGTTCGGCACCCCGATCGGTCCACACCAGCGTCGCGCAGGCGAGCAGGTGCAGATCGATGGGCTCTGGCAGGTCCTTCCACAGCAGTTCGACATCGTCGCGGTGCTGCGCGCTGGTGCCTGTCGGCAGATCGAGCGGGGCACGAAAGATCCTGCCCTCACCGGCATTCGGTGCACCCTTCTGCGTCCAATACAGCAGGCGCCGATCCAGATCGACAGCAATGCCGACACAGTGGTTGCGCTCCAGGCGCATCTCCTGGTCACCGACCGCCGGCACCACCAGCGGGCGCAACCCACTGCCGTCAAGGTTGCAGCGCAGCACCTGCATGCCCTCCCGATCGCACCAGTACAGCACGCCAGCCTCGAAATCGGCGGTCAACTGTTTGCCCGTCGTGAACGCCCCGCGCGGCACTATCGTGATTCTGTTGCTGCCGTCCAGATCCGCACGTTCCAATGACCCATTGGGGGCGTAAGCCGCTTCCGAACGTGGGCCGGCCCCCGGATCGGGGGCGCCCATGTTCGTCCAGTAGATGTGGCCACGAGACTGATCGACGACGAGGCCGTCGGGCCGCTCGTCGAGTCCGGTGATCAGGGTCCGCACCCGAGTGCCATCCAAAGACACCGCCTGCAACTCCTGCTTGCCGTCGTTGAGCACCAGCAGCTCGGTCATCAGCGCTCACCTTCCGCTCCGTCGACATCACTGCCGTGACCCGCGGAGAACGTGGGCACGCCATCGCAGATCTCCGCAATGTTCCGGCCGGCCTGCATGACGGCGCCATCGGGCCTGACGATCGCAGCGGCCGCCCGGCCTTGCTTTAGCCAGCTGCCAAGTTGGCTCTCCCGGGCGACGTTGACCACCACAGCCCCGCGGCTCTTGAGCTCCTGTTGTTGCGCAGCGCTCAGCTGAGACGAGGTGACCAGCGCGAACCGGTTACCGACAACCTGGTCAAACCGCAGGCCATCCCGCAAAACCGGGTTGGGGCACAGGGTTCCGGCGAGCTGCCCGGGAGTGCGGGATTTGACCACCAGCGCCGACTTGTGCAGCCCCGGGGCGACGCCGTCGGCGGCGCTGGTGCGCGTACCCGGCAGGCGCAGGTGCGCGAGCCGCGGGAACACCACCTTGCGGACCACGTCACCGACCCGGCCGCCGCCGGTCATCGCCGCTCCGACCGAAACGGCCATCAGGATCATGGCCGCCGCATGGGCTTTACGCTCCTGCTCGTAGCTGTCCAGCACGCTTTGGGGCAGGGTCTCGCCCAGCACGCCGGCCACTTTCCAGCTCAGGTTCAGCGCGTCGCGCAGGCCCGCTGCCATACCCTGGCCGACGAACGGCGGGGTGAGGTGGGCGGCGTCACCGAGGACGAACACGTTGCGGTCGCGCCAGCGACTGGCCACCTGGGCCCGGAACGTGTAGGAGGTGACGCGGACCAGGCGCAACTGGTCGGCGGGTGTGTCGCCCAGCCACGGCTTGATCAACGGCTCGATGTGCTCGATGGTTTTGTAGTCCGCAGCCGTCTCGCCGTCGAGCAGCCGGAATTCCCACCGGTACCGGGTCTGCCCGACGCGCATGTAGGTGCCGGCGCGCTCGACGCTGCACAGTTGGTGGCAGCCTTCCCACTGGTTTAGCTCGGCGTCGGTGTCGACGTCGATGACCAGCCAGTCCTGCTGGAACGGCAGTCCGTACATGTGCGAACCGATCGACGCCCGCACCATGCTGTTGGCGCCGTCGGCGCCCAGCACGTAAGCGGCCTCGACGGACTGCTCGCCCCCGCGCACCCGGTCAAGGAAGCTCACCCGCACCCGGCCCGGCCGGTTTTGAGTGACGCTGGTGACCTCGACATTTCCCCGCAGCACGACGTGCGAATACCTCTTGAGGTTCGCGCGCAACATGCCTTCCAACTCCGGTTGGTCGAACATGTTCATCTGGGGGTAGCCGTTGGCGCTGGGCTCGGGGTTGCGGTTCAGCTCCGCCAGCACCCCCATGTCGGTGTCGAGTAGTCGAAGGCCCAGCGCGCCGCGGCGGTGGGCGGCGAACTCGTCGCCGACGCCCAGGCGGACCAGGATGCGGTAAATCTCGTCGTCGGCGTGCACCGCGCGGGGCAGCGGGTAGGCGGTTTCATGACGATCCAGCACCAGACACGGAATGCCGTACTGGCCCAGCATGGTGGCGGCGGTGATGCCGGTCGGGCCGGCACCGATGATGATCACCGGCACGAAGTCCGGCAGTGACGCCGCGGCCCTGTTGGGTTGTGTGTTCATGCGCGAGTTCATGCCCGAGTTCATTTGTAGACCACCTTGTTGCGTTGTGTGCCGAGGTTGATGGCGCCGTCGTCGGTGGCCACCGTGGCCTCAACGACGTCACCGTGATGGAGGTAGTTGGGGTTCTTTGCCTGGCCGGCAAGGAATGTCATCAGATCCATCTGATGCGGGTTCTCGACTCCGCGCGCGGTGAGCGCGGTGCCGACCGGGGTACCGGTGAGGACGACATCGCCGGCGTCCAGCTTCTGAAACTTCGCCAGTGTCTGCAGCGCCTCGACCGGCGAGTAGAGCATGTCGCCCTCGACGACCATGTTCTGGCGCAGCTCGCCGTTGACGCGCAGCTGCAGGCGCAGCTCACCGAAGCGCTTGAGCTCGTCGGCGTCGACCAGCACCAGCGCCGGCCCGACCGGAGTAAAGGTCGGGTATGACTTCGACTCGAAGAACTGGGCTTTGGTCAGCTGGATGTCGCGCGCCGACACGTCGTTGGTCACCAGCAGCCCGGTGACGAACTCGGCCAGGTTAACCTCGGTCACCTCGGTGCCGACCGGTAGCTCGCGACCGATCAGCAGCCCGATCTCGAGCTCGTAGTCCAGCAGCTTTACGTGCGGCGGTTTTACGATTTCGTCGAACGGACCGGTGACGGAACCGGAGGCCTTGCGGAAGAAGGTCAGCGGCGTCTTGGCCGGGTCGCGCCCGACGTCACGCACATGGGAGGCGTAGTTGGTGGCCTGCGCCACCAAGCGGCACGGCGTCGTGATCGGCGACACCAGCTTGAGACTTTCCACCGGCACGGTGTCGGTGGAGTGCGCGGCGGCGTCGATGGCGGCACGGTCGGCCAGTAACTCGGCGGTGCCGGCCGCATCGGTGTCGATGCGCGCGGCGCCGTTCGGAGTCTGCACCCACCACGCGTGGGCGGTGCGCAGGATCGAGACGGTCATTTTTTGATCCTTACTTTCTTTCGATTGATGGTTAGGAATTGGCTACGTTGAATAGCCCGCGCAGGGCGGACAGGTCGAACTCGTTGTCGTGGCGCAGGGCTTCGAGCATCAGGGCGATCTCCTTTGCGGTTTCGGTCGGCGATCCGATGCCCAGGAAGTCCTTGCTGGGCGGGGGCCCCCATTGATACAGGCCCGAGGAGGTCAACGGGGCCCAGCCGGGCTCCAGGGTGTTGTCGAACATGTCGCCGTCGGCGTAGTGCTCGACCAGGAAACCGCCCTCGGGGTCGCGCCAGTAGTCGAAGAGCTGGCTGCCCTGGACGTGACGCCCGATGCCCCAGGAGCGGAAATACCCTTGCTCGCGCAGGTATTCGCCGCCGGCGGCCAGCGCGTCCAGGTCGGCGACCTGGTATGCGGAGTGCACGTAGCGGTGGGTCGGGCCCAACGCCATCGCCAGCGTGTGGTGATCGGCGGGGACGGAGCCGCGGTCGCAGCGGATGAAGCTCATGACGGGTCCGCGCTCGCGCTGGCCGGGGTAGTAGCAGAAGTCGCTGACAATCAGCCCCAGGTGGTCCAGGTACCAGTTCAACGCCTCGATGTACTTCGGGGTCTGCAGGACGATGTGCCCGAGCCGCTGCACGCCGGCGGGCACCCGCGGAGGACGCTGGGTGGCGTTTGCCCGGACGGTCTCATGGCTAGCGCCGAAGTTGAATACGTGCGGCTGCTGGGACGGCAGCTCCGGCAGCTCGTGCACGCCCGAGACCACGCGCAACAAGATCCCGCTGGGGTCGACCAGGTCAACCGTCACACCGCCCAGGGTCTCCGGCAGCGCGCGCACGCTGGCCCCGGTCGCATCCGCCAACCGCAGCAGGTCGGACTGCTCGGCGGCGACGAAAGCCGGCCCCATGAACCGCGAACGCGCGCCCCGGCGGATCAGCACACAGGGCGCGCCGGGGTCGCTGCCCCGCAGGTGCAGCTCGTCGTCTGTGCGCAGCACGACGCTGAACCCGAACGCCAGCGCGAACACCTCGGCCTTCTTCAGGTCCGGCTTCTCGTACTCCAGCCAGATGACGTCGTGGACCTTGATCACCGGGTTAGCCGAGCGCCCCGGATGTTCACCCGGCAGGGCGCCCTCTTCGCTGTGCAGGCCATTGTGTGAACCGATCAGGTCGGTCATCGCTATGCTCCTAAAATCTCATCGGTGGACGGCATGATGCTTCTTTCTAAAGCCTTTAGCATCAAGGCTTTTCCAGCACGCGCACTCGCGTATCGCGTTCGTAACTAAGAATGCCGCCGCGGACAACTAATGTCGTTGCCGCTGACGGCAATCGCAATACCCTGCTAGCAGGTATTCGCGATCTGACGAATCGTCATAACTGGATTGCTTCACAAGGTATTTGACGACCTCGCGATGGTGACGAACCGTCGGTATCGAACGCGCTCGAGGTACACCGGATACGCAAATTACCCGTCGAAGCGGGCGGCACAGCGAAACGGAGTGATGCCGCGCGAGTTCAGCCGCTCCCCTGCCGGCACCTGATCCGCCACCAGGCGGCGAAGCAGCGGCGCGTCAATTACGCATGGCCGGAAATGTTTTCGAGTGCGAGAGTTGCCACGCGGTCTGCTAATGATATGTCGTGTCCAGCGCTGACGCCCGCCACCGTGCTGGGTCGGCCCTGACGGCCCGGTGGCCACCAGCCCATCCGGGCGCGAGGCGAAATCGTACACTCGCGCGCGGTCATGCCGACCCGCATACCCGCCGACGATCGAGGTGATCGCCTAGGTGGGGTGCTAATTCGAAAGTCAGCCGGCGCTGCGCGGCGCCAACACCACGGTCAGGGTCGTCACGCCCTGCGCGGGATGCACTGTGACGCCCCCGATGTCGGCGGAGCCGGACGGCCCCGACAACAGCACCGCGTACGCGGCGTCCTCGAAGGCTCGGTGTCGATAGGCGACGTGGATGTTCTCCACGATGTCACGCGGATCCAGCAACACGACCAGATGCCGGGCCAGCACCGCGGCGGTGGTCACCGTCAACTCGTGCTCGGTCAGCAGGACTGAACCGGTTTCCGCGACGCCCATCGGGGTCCGCACAATGGTCACGTCGACGTCGGCGGGTGCGGCCCAATCCGAGAAACCCGACGGGTCGACGTTCCCGATCACTTCGCCGGTTGCCGAGCAAATCCTGTGAGCCTCGGGAAAGGCCTTCACGAGCCAGGTTGCCAGCCATGACTGCATGCCCGACGGCGGTACAGTGACGACCTTGCCGTCGAGTCGCTCCAGAGCGGCGGTGAACAGGCCGACGAGATCGCCTGTGTCACTGGCGAAATCGGAGACGTACGGTAGTGGAGGTACTACGGGTAAGCGGTCGCGTACGGCGGCCAAAATGTCCTCACGCGCCGACATGGTCGACCTCCCCGAGTCCCGCGCTCCCGGCTGCGGGAGCAGCCGTGCGCCTAGGCGCCGTTACCGCTAGCGTCAAAATGGCTGTTGGTGCTAGCCGGTAATGCTATAGCGTGTGGGCCGGCGTTTCATCATCATCATCCCTGTGACCTGCGTGCGGGATGGTGATATCGAGCGTGGTCCCGCCTCCCGGGGGACTGACGACGCGCATCCGCCCGCCGAGCACCTCGATACGGTCTTTCAGCCCAATGAGGCCCGAGCCCTTACCGGCGACGGCCCCACCGACCCCGTCGTCGCCAACGAACAGGTCGAGGTTTTCGTCGCTCACGCGCGCCCGCAGCTTCATCTCGGAGGCGTGAGAGTGCTTGGCGGCGTTGGCCATAGCCTCGGCGACGACGTAGTAAGCGGCGACCTCCACGGAGTCTGGCAATCGTCGGTCGATCGCGAGGTCGAGGTCGACGGGCACCGGTGAGCGGCGGGCCAGCGTCTTGAGCGCCGCTTGCAACCCGCCTGTCGAAAGGATCGCCGGATGAATGCCGCGCGAGATCTCTTGCAGCTCGGTGAAAACTTCGGTCAATCCTGAAGCGGCCTGGGCGATCTCACGCTTCAAATCACCGCACTCAGGCGGCACCGACTCCTCCGCAAGGCGCAGTTTCAATCCCAGCGAGACCAGCCGCTGCTGGGCCCCGTCGTGAATATCGCGCTCCAGACGGCGGCGCGCGTCATCGGCGGCCGCCACGATCCTCGCCCGCGAGGCGATCAGATCTGCACGGGTGGTTGCGGCCGCTATCGCGGTCGCCACCAGCTCGGCGAACTCCACGATGCGTTCCTCGGTATCCGCCGGCAGCGGGTCGCGTTCGGTGGTGGCGACGACGGCTATGCCCCACAGCCGCTCGTTCACCACGATCGGGGCACCGATCCGCGACCGGACACCCAACTCGCGAACGCGTTCGGCTATAGGCCCCGCGGCGCCCTCCCAGCTGTCCATCCGCGCCGACCGCCGGGTACGCGAGATCATGGCAGCGACGTTGTCGCCCTCAGTGCTGAGGCGCTCGCCCAGTAGAAGGTGCGGCACGCCGGGCGCCGCGTAGGACGCCACGACGACGATCGCCGCGCCGTCGTCCTCGTAACGCAGCACCTCGGCGTTTCCCGCATTCAGGCAACCAGCCATCTCCTCGGCCACTGCCGAGAACACCTCCGACTGACTGACCCCGCGTGCAACCAAAGTTGCGACCCGGCGCAATGCGGCTTGCTGCCTGGCCAGCACGCTGAGGCTGTCGGCAAGCTCGCGCAGGCTATCGCGGCCGGCCTGCAGTTCGGCCCTGGCGGCAGCGTTGGCGATGGAAGTCGCCACCAGATCGGCGAAATCAGCCATGCGCACCTCGGTGTCGGGCGGCAGGAGCCCGGTCCGCGACGCCACGGCGGCCGAGCCCCACAGCTGTCCCCCGACGACGATGGGAACACCCACCATGGACTGGATGCCAAGCGCGCGGATGAACGCGGCCGTCTCGCCGGCCGCGTGCTCGTGGCTGTCCATCCGGGCGGGCCGGCCGGTGCGCAGAATCATTGGGGCGACGTGGTCGCCCTCCAGCGGGAACCGCTGGCCAACTATCGGAGGGTTTGGCAGGTCCTGGTTAAAGCTCGCAATAGCCTCGATGACGACGAAGTCCCCTTCGTGGCGGATCACCGTCGCGTTGTAGGCGTCCAGGCAACTGGCCATCTCCTCGGCCACCGCGTTGAACACCGCCGCCGGCTCCGCTTCACGGGCAACCAGTTCCGCCACCCGGCGCAACGCCGTTTGCTGGCGAGCCAGTTGACGCAGGCTGTCGCGGCTGGTGTTCAGCTGTTCACGCGCCGCCGCGTTGGCGATCGCGGTCGCCACCAGATCCGCGAAGTCGGCGATGCCCACCTCGGTGTCGGCCGGCAGCGGGCCGCCCCGCGAGGCCACGGCGGCCACCCCCCACAGCTGTTCCCCGACCATGATCGGGACGCCAACCATCGATTCGATGCCCATGTCGCGGATGCGTGCGGCCGAAACACCCGCCGCATACTCGTGGCTGTCCATCCGAGCGGGCCGTCCGGTGCGCCGAACCGTCACGGCGACGTGGTCGCCGTCCAGCGGGAACCGGTCACCGACGGCCGGCGGGTGTGGAATGTCGTCCTCCGGACGCCCAAGCGCGGCAATGACGACGTCGTCGCCTTCAAAGCGGCCCACCGTTGCGTTGTAGGCGTCGAGAACAGTGGCCATCTCCTCGGCCACCGCGTGAAACACCTCAGCTGGCTCCGCCTCGCGGGCAACCAATTCGGCGACCCGACGCAAGGCCGTCTGATGCCGGGCGAGCTGACGCAGGCGATCGCGGCTGGCACGCAGGCGCTCCCGACTGGCATCGAGTTGCTCGCGCGCCGCGGTATTGGCGATCGCGGTAGCCACCAGATCGGCGAAGTCCGCGATGCGCGCCTCGGCATCGGACGACAGCGGTTCCCGCTCCGCGGAGCCGGCCGAAAGCACCCCCCAGACCCGGCCATCGACGATGACCGGAGCACCTAATGCGGTACCGATGGCGGCTCCTTGGCGGGCCGGCTGGCCAGTGCTAAACACCTTCGACAGGAGTTCGTCGTCCGCCAGTGTCAGGCGAGTGCCGCCCGAGAGGTTCTGCATCCCTGGCTCATGCCGGGCGGAGAGGATGGTGGCCGTCTTGTCGTCGTCGTAGCGGGACAGCCGAGCATCCGTCACGTGCATGCATCGCGCCATTTCGTCGTAGACGGCATCGAACACCTCCACCGGATTGGCCCCGCGTGCAACCAGGGTCGCCACCCGCCGCAACCCCGCCTGATGCTCGGCAAGCTCCCGCAGCGTGTCGCGGCTGGCCTCGAGCATGGTCCGGGTTTCGCGGAGCTGCTCTTGTTCTTGGCGTTGTCCGGTGACATCGCGGCCGACGGCATAAAACAATCCTTGGTGCGGCGCGACACTCCATTCGATCCATCGCGAAGAACCGTCGCGGGTGGTGGCCCGATTTTCGAAACGAACCGGGCCACGGCCATCGGTGAGATCTTTTATCGGCTCGCGGAGCTGATCCATGTCTTCCGGCGGCACTAATTCGAATGGGGCGGAAGCGAAATCGTCCACTGTGTAACCCAGGGCCTTTTCGAAGGCCGGATTGGCCTCGAGCAATTTGCCCTGATCGGAAATAACCATGAGGTCGGAGGTCAGGTCGAAGAACTGTTGCAGTCTGTGACGCGTCTCGAGCAATCTGTTGTTGACGTTCTCGCGGTCGCGGGCGGCGGGGAGCAAGGCTTCCAGGGTGGGCACCACCCGGAGCAGGCGTTCACGCGTCGTGCGGGGCAGATCGTCGGGCACCTCGAGTACGCCGAACAGCACGTCATCCTCGCGCAACGGTATTGCCCCGGGCCGGTGATCGCCAGCCGTCTTTGTCAACTCCACGGACGCGAACGGCAAGTCGAAGGCAGCAGCAAGGTGCCGGCCCGCTTCGTTAGCGGCGGACTGCAGATCCCCTGTGCGCAGCACTATGTGAGCCAGGTCGGACGACAATTCGGCATCGCGGCGGCGAGCGGCGCCGGCCGAGGCAGCGGCCGCGACCCCGGCCACGAAGTTGCCCACCAGGGCCACGCCCAACAGAACCGCGTAGACGATGCCGACCGGGTCCTCCGGTTCCACTTGCTTGAGGAGAACGACCAGCACGGCCTCGACGATCAGAAACCCAGCCGCGAAGGTGACCGCAAACCCGGGCGCCGGAAGTACCCGCAGCCAAACCAATGCGTTTGTACGCACAACTGTCGACGCGCGGGCAGGGCGCCGACGTCCGGGCGACATCTGTTCAGTATGTATCGTTCGGATGTTCAGCAAAGCCCCTGCCGTTGCTTTTTTGAATTCCGGATATCGCGCGGCGATATTTTCCCCTCAAACTGCAAACGCCTGCAAGCCCGCCCGACCCTGCTACTGCACAGCGGCCGAGCCGATCAGCGCCGGGCAGAGTTCTAGAAGGCGGAAATGCGCCCCGGTCGTACGCCCCGGTCATACGCCCGCGGCGCGATGCAGTGGCTGCGATGTCGCGGGCGCCCGGCCGCAGTACGCTCATGCGGTGGCGGACACGTCGTACGCATCCTGCGGCGATCTGAACCTGGCGTATCAGGTGTTCGGCGACGGGCCCGTTGAGCTCGTCTTCGTCGGGCCATTCGTCAGCCACGTCGAGCTGTTTTGGACGCTGCCCGAATTCAAGGCGTTCTTCGAGCGTCTCGGCACCTTCTGTCGCGTCGTGTTGTTCGATAAGGCCGGGGTCGGGTTGTCGGACCCGGTCCCGAAAGTCCGCTCGGTGGATGATCGAGCGGCCGAGATCGAGGCCGTCATGGACGCCGTCGGCTTCGACAAGGCCGTCCTCTTCGCTTTGAGCGAGGGTGGGCCGGCCGCCATCGTCTTGGCGGCACGACGACCGGAGCGAACGCCGGCGTTGATCCTCCACGGCACGTACGCCTACTTGGGCGGTCTTGAATGGGACGACATAGATCGCGGCACGGCCGAGGTCCGGACGCGTGTCCTTCGCGAACTGGGTGAGGACTACGCGCCGTCGACGCAGCAGATCGCACGCTGGCAGGAATTCGGCGACGCTGTCCGCTCAGATTGGGGCGACGGTAGGGCAATCAAGTGTCTGGTGCCGTCGATTCGGTCGATCCGCCAGCTCGGAATGTTGGAGCGGATGTGCGCGAGCCCCGGCATGGCACGGGCGACAGTCGAAGCGTCGTTCGGGATCGACGTGCGGCCGATCCTGCCGACGATCACCATCCCAACCCTCATCGTCCATGCCCGCGGAGACCCCGGGGTGCCGGTGCAGGACGGCCGATACCTCGCCGACCACATCTCAGGGGCGCAGATGCTTGAGGTCGAGGGCGTGGACCATGCGCCCTGGTTCACCGATCCCGACAGGACCACGACGCGGATCGAGGAGTTCCTCACCGGCAGCCATGCAGCGCCGCCACGGTCACGTCGCGCCCTGCGCACCGTGTTGTTCACCGACATCGTCGCATCGACACAGCACGCGGCGGCGGCGGGCGACGAGCGGTGGCGTGCGGTACTGCAGCGCTTTGATGAAATGACGCGCGAGCTCACCCAACGGTTCGAAGGCACGGTGGTCAAGAGCACCGGCGACGGCCACCTCGCCACGTTCGACGGCCCGACGCAGGCCATCCGCTGCGCCGAGGCGTTGCGCGCCGACGCCGACACACTGGGCATCCGGATCCGCTCCGGCATCCATACGGGCGAGTGCGAACTGCTCGACGCGGACATAGGCGGAATCGCCGTACACGTCGCCGCGCGGATACTTGGGCAGGCCGGCGCTGGCGAAATCCTCGTCTCCCGCACCGTGCGTGACCTCGTCGTCGGCTCGGGCACGGGCTTTGACGACCGCGGCAGCTTCGAGCTGCGAGGAGTGCCCGGCACTTGGCAACTGCTGGCGGTCGACCGACGCGGTGCGCGGGCGGGAACGGCTGAGGCTGCACTGGCGTCAATGCCTACCCCCGGCCCTCGCACCGCGATGCGCCGGTCGGATCGCGCCGTGGAGGTCATTGCCAGGCGGACACCGTGGGTCCTGCGCGGGGTGGCCCGCCTGGCCCAGGCCGCCGACCGCAGATGAGCAGAGACACGTTGAGCAGCAACGCGGTTACGCCCTCACACCGCAGCTACCGTTGTTTCGCAATCCCTTGCGCCGCAGCGTGACCTTCTCCACTTGGTGGTTTCGTGGCGGCGGGTCCGGGCTGGCCGGTGACGGTCCTACGCCACGATGGTGAGCAGCACCAAGGCGACGGCTGCCAGTCCAGTGATCGCTGCGGGAAGCAGAACGGCGCCGTTGTCACGCGCTTTGAGGTGGTAGCCAAGGGCGCCGGCCATAAGGATTGCGACTGCCGCGGCAGTCACGATGGCAAGAGGCTTGACCGCGATTCCGGCCAGCAGGCCCACCACAGCGGCCAGTTCAGCGATACCGATGAGGCGGCTGAGTCGAAGGCTGGTCCCGAGATGCGCGGCGTTGGCGCGCGCGGTTCCGGTGCCGACGGTCTTGATGATCCCAGTGAATGCGAGCTCCACAGCCAATAGAACGGACAAGACGACAGTTGCGATGTGCATTACTCACTCCTCGTAGTGACTAGGTCCTAGTTGACGCAGATCGTGCCGTTGAGATGCGTGCCGTCGCCGGTAAGACATCCGTTCGGCGGATCCTTCGGCAGGCCGGGCGGCAGGCAGTTCTCCCGCTCGTTGTCCCAGTACCAACCTCCCGGGCAGTCGGCTAGATTTGCCGCCGCCGGAGTCCTCAGTAGTGCGGCCAGCCCGACACTGGCAACCGCTAGCACGGTCGCTGCCGATCGGGAAATCCTGACTTTGTTCATGCTTGGTTCTCCCTCGCATACATTGCGTTTCGTCGCCGTGACTTCTGCCAGGTGCGAAACGCTAAGCACGAGTGTCCGTGTCGACGGCGGCGAAAGACACTAGGCCACCCGCAGTGCTGCATACCTGCTAGCGGTAAATTCAGTTTGATCGGTGAAGGCGAAATGCTCTGCGAGCCAGTGCAACCTGACGATTCGTCAGAATGTCGGCCGCGGGCACTTTACCTGCTGGCCGGTATGCCTCTTTGGCGGTGCCGGTAACGACATGTCGCTGCCGAACCCGGATGCTGATAAATAACACCGCGTCGGCAGGGAGCTGCGCGGAATCGCTTGCGAGAGCGATGTTCACCAAACGAAGCACTATGTCCATAACAGCGGCCGAAATGCCGCCCCGACACAGATGGAGTAAACACCATGGCATACCGCACCGTTAACCCGTACAACAACGAGGTCGTAGCCACCTTCGATGAGCTGACCGATGCGGAGGCGATGAATCTTCTTGCGCAGGCCCAGAAGACCTTTGAGTCGTGGAGCCAGGCGTCGTACGCGGAACGTGCCGCAGTGTGCCGCCGTGCCGCAGCCATCCTCACCGAGCGGCCCGATGAGTTCGCGCGACTGCTCACGCTGGAGATGGGCAAGCTCTACAACGAGAGCCTGGGCGAGGTGGCGCTGAGCGCGAACATCTTCGCGTACTACGCGGACAACGCCGAGGCATTCCTGGCGCCCGAGCGTATCAACACCGTCAGCGTCAACGACAACGCGATGCTCGTCAGCGCCCCGCTCGGGGTGATCCTGGGCGTGCAGCCGTGGAACTTCCCCTTGTACCAGCTGGCGCGCGTGGCGGCCCCCAACCTGATGGCCGGCAATGTGGTCATGGTCAAGCACGCCTCCAACGTCCCGCAGGCGGCTGCCGCCTTCGAGCGGTTGCTGCTCGAGGCAGGTGCCCCCGAGGGCGCCTACACCAACCTCTTCGCGACCAAGGATCAGATCAACATGCTGATCGACGACCCGCGGGTGCGAGGGGTGTCGCTGACCGGCAGCGAGGGCGCCGGCAGTGTCGTCGCGGCCCGGGCCGGCAAGAACCTCAAGAAGTCCACCATGGAGCTGGGCGGCTCGGACGCGCTGATCGCGCTGGACGACGCCGACTTGGACAAGACCGTCCGCTGGGCGATGTGGGGCCGGATGAACAACGGCGGCCAATGCTGCGTGGCTTCCAAGCGGATCATCGTCGCGGAGGAGATCGCCGACGAGTTCCTGGAGAAGTTCAAGGCCGAGCTGTCCGCGCTCAAGGCCGGTGACCCGTTCGACACGGCGACCACGCTGCCGCCGATGTCCAGCCAGGGTGCCGCTGATGAGTTGAACGAAAAGATCAGGGCCGCAGTCGAAGCCGGTGCGACGGCCATCCCGCTGGGCGAGCCTGTGCCCACCACGGGCGCGTTCGTGCAGCCGACGATCCTGACCGACCTGACCCCGGACAACCCCGCCTACTATCAGGAGTTCTTCGGACCGGTCGCGCTCTACTTCACCGCCACCAGCGAGGACGACGCTGTGCGGCTGGCCAACGACTCGCACTTCGGGCTCGGCGGTTCGGTGTTCACACAGGACCCCGAGCGTGGGGTCGAGGTCGCCAAGCGCATCGAGACCGGCATGGTGTTCGTCAACCACCCCACCTGGACGAAGCCGGACCTGCCGTTCGGCGGGGTCAAGCTGTCGGGTTACGGGCATGAACTCTCCAGCCTCGGCATCCAGGAGTTCGTCAACAAGAAGCTCATCAACGTCGTCCCGATCGACGCACCCGAGTGATCATCGCCCAGGTCGACTGACTCAACGCAAAGGAACACACAATCATGGCTGACTTCACCGTCGGGAAATACCTCGCGGCCCGCTTCGAGCAGATCGGGCTGAAGCATTACTTCATGGTCCCCGGGGACTACAACCTCGTCCTGCTCGATGAGCTGCTGGAAAACCAGAACATCGAACAGATCGGGTGTTGCAATGAGCTCAATGCCGCCTACGCGGCGGAGGGCTACGCCCGGGTGAACGGCGCCGGCGCCGTGCTCACCACCTTCAACGTGGGCGCGTATTCCGCGCTGAACGGCGTGGCCGGCGCCTACGCGGAGCGGCTGCCGGTCATCATGGTGTCCTCCAGCCCCAACACCAACGACCCGGCGGAAAACCACATCCTGCACCACACGATGGGGACCCACGACTTCACCGCCCAGTACGAGGTGTTTCGGCAGGTGACGTGCGCGGCGGTGCGCATCCAGCACCCCGACAACGCACCGGAGATGATCGATTACGCGATCAGCACCGCGTTGCGCGAGCGCAAGCCTGCGTACATCGAGATCCCCTGCAACCTGTCGGCCGCACCATGCCCGCCGCCGGCGCCGTTCTCGACGCTGTCGTCCGGGCAGCCGAGCAACGCGCTGATGCTGGCCGACGCGGTCGCCCGCGCCACCGACCTCCTCGCGGAGGCGAAGAAGCCAATCCTCTTGGCCGGGGCTCACCTTCGCCCCTACGGTGCGATCGAGGCCTTCCAGGAATTGGCCGAGGCATTGGGCTGCGCGGTCGCGGTCATGCCCAACGCGAAAGGCTTCTTCCCCGAAGACCACCCGCAATACGCCGGCATCTACTGGGGCGAGGTGAGCACCCCGCATTGCCAAGCCATCGTCGACTGGTCCGACCTCATCGTGGCCGCCGGACCGGTGTTCAGCGACTACACGACCGTGGGCTGGACCGCACAGCCACCCCGGCAGCGAACGATCGCCGCCGAGTCCTACGCGGTCCGGTTCGCCGACGTCGAATTCACCGGTGTGGCGCTGGCGGACTTCCTATCTGACGTTGCCAAGAAGGTCCAAGCCAACAACGCGACGCTGACGCAGTACAAGCGCCTCAGGGGAACAGCGTCGGTAGCGCGCCACACGGCCGAGGACCCCGCGGCGCCACTGGGCCGGGCCGAGCTGTGGCATCAGATCGAGCAAGACCTGGATTCCAAGTCCACGCTGTTGGTCGAAACCGGGGACTCCTGGCTTAACGGCATGTACACGGCGCTGCCCGGGGGCGCCAGGTTCGAAATCGAAATGCAGTGGGGCTCCATCGGCTGGTCCGTTCCCGCCAGCTTCGGCTATGCGATGGGCCTGGAGGCCGATAGGCGCCTGGTCGCGGTCATCGGCGACGGGTCCTTTCAGCTGACGGCCCAGGAGGTTTCGAACATGATCCGCCACCGCCAGGAGGTCCTGATTTTCTTGGTGAACAACCGCGGGTACGTGATCGAGTCGGCGATCCACGACGGTCCCTACAACTACTACAAGAATTGGGACTACGCCGGGCTCATCGACGTGTTCAACGCCGACGACGGCGGCGGCCTGGGTCTGACGGCAACCACCGCCGCCGAACTCGCTGACGCGATCGCCACGGCGCGCGCCCACCAGGGCGGCCCGGTCCTGATCGAGTGCCAGATCCCCAACGACGACGCCAGCCCCGAGCTCATCTCCTGGGGATCGAAGGTGGCTCGGGTCAATTCCCGGCCGGACCCCCGGTTCTAGGAACCGCGGCCCGTCCTCACATAGCCGGCCGGCCGGTAGTGCAGCTCTGGGATGCGCACTACCGGCCGGCGTCACATTCTTGCCGTGTGCCGTACAACCAGACTTTGCGGCAAATGCGAATTGATTAAACTCGTCAATCACGCTGCGCCCTCGGGTATCGCGGCAGGCAATGACGATTAATCAAAGTTTGAAGATATTCCGATTCCATTGGCCCCGTGTGAATTCCAAGCCCAAGTTGGGACTCATTACCCTATGGTCCGCCCACTTGACCGCGCACACTTCTCCATGTCGGATGACGACTCTCAAGGAGGAGAACGCATCTGGCATCACACAGGCCATTCGCGCTTTCACGCTGAACGCTCCCGAAGGTGGCGGCCGCGTCCTGTTGTTCATCAGTGGCGCCCTGTCGATCACCCTTGGCGTGTTGGCTTTCCGCCATTTCGGTGAGGGATATGCAGTGTTGTTGCTCGCCATCTGGATTGGTGTCAGCTTCATCTTCCAAGGTGTCGCGGAGATCGTGGTGACACCGGGCTGTCTACCGCTGCTGGGGCGCGGCTGGCACGTTTTCTTCCGCATCGTCAGCATGATGCCCGGCCTGGTGGTGATTGCTTGGCCCTTCGATTCGATCGCCGTGCCTGCGGTTGTCGCCGGCGTCTGGCTTGTCTGCATCGGGATCTGCCAGATCGTGTGGGCGGTCGTGGCGCGCAAGGAGATAGGCTCGTTGGACCGTGGTCTCGAGCGGTTGAGTGGCGCCGTCCGTAAACCGATACCCATGCGGCGGCGGCGACGAGGCGCCGCCGGGTCTCGGCGGCCTGTTCCGCCCGGGTCGTGGCCTTGTGGCCTTCGAAACGGGTTGGCGGCGATGATGCCGTTCGGAGGAATTTTGCGGGCTCAAGAAGCTCTAGTTGCGTGGCCGCGCCGGTAAAGTCAGCCGCCGGGCTCCGGTCTCCTGGGTGCCGGGGTGAGACACCAGCACGTAGCCCGCGCACCCCCAGATCACCGGCATTGCGGCCAAAACGCCGTACATCGTAGTCATCTCGTCACCTCCTGCAAGTGCAGAACCGCACCTGCTCGATGTCTTAAGAATCGTGTGTCGGCGCCCGGATGTCGCCGTGGCTGGCACCCATCAAGGGGCCCCACCAGTGGCAATGTCCGACTACCCGCTAGTGGGCATGGCGGGCTCTGACCACGCGGGTTCGACGTAGACCAGCCGCCGGATGGAGTTGGTGGCACTGGCTGCCGCCATGCTGCAGACGATGCCCAGATTGGCGAGCAGGGCCGTGCTCAGCAAGATCGCGATCGGTGTGGTGGCCGGGTTCTGCAGGTCGAACTCCTTGAGCAGTATTACCGAAATGGTTTCGGCCACCAGCACTATTTCGACGATGATGAAAAGCGCGGCGGGCATGATCGCGCGCCTGGCAGTGTCGACCGTTTCGGCCACACTGACGGCCGGCGGTTCTAACGCCATGATCGACACGTATGTCTCCTTCACAGAGACCCTGGCCCGCAGGGATGTTCGGCTCCGGTGGTCTAGTCCATAAGTCTGATCGAACGATTCACGCATCCGCATTACCGCCGGCGGCCGATCGTCGTTCCGGCTGGCCGGGGCGTTTGGTGACTCGGCGGCACCCGTGGAGGCTAGCGGGTAGGTCATGCTCCCGTTGACAGGGAGGCGTTGTCGCGCCTAGTGGGTGAGACTTTTAGCAACGCTGCAATGCTGAGCGTGATCGTTCAGCGCTGCCCACGATGTCGAGGAGGTCCAGAGCCAATGCAACACATCGATTATCACGGCCACCGACCGGTCTTCTCTTGGCGCCTAACTCGGCGCGACCCCTGCTGTGGCTCCTATCACCCGGTATTGCTCCGGAACACGGCGCTCGTCAACATCGTGCTGATTCTCATCCTGGTAATAGGTGCGTGATCGCTCGCGCCCAGTCGGCGCAGCCGCCGGAAAACCCTGCTGCACAGTAATTTCGCTGCCGGCCGCGCGTTGAGCGCGCCGGGGCCGGCACGATATTCCAACCTCCCGCATCTGCACGCCGCAGCGTTGGGGGTGATGGAGCCGCAATGCCGTAACTACTCGCATCCGCAAAGCGACTGTGCTGCAGAGTAATCCGAATTGCCCTCCGGTTAGCAAGTAACGCGCTGCTCCTGTGGACCCGTATAGCGAACTCTGGCTGGCACTGAAGACTCCTGGCTTGCCGAGAGCCATTGTCGATGTGATGCGGGTTACAGAAAGAAGGTGGAACATGTTGCAAGCTCAGCCGACGCTACGTCATACGACACGGGCCCGCAGGCCAGAAAGTCGGACGGACATGACCACACGCCTGCGCGCGCTCGGCGGCACCAGTGCCGTGGTTCACACGATGGCGCGTGCCGCGATGATCCAGGCGCACGAGGCGGCACTGTTGCTTTCGGTGGCGGCGACGGCACCGGTACGCCTCTTTCGCGGTGACCATGAGTCTGCAGGGGGTATGTCGCCGAAGCCGAAAACGCATGCGGTATCCACACCTCCAGTGCTACTCGTCCACGGTTTCGGGGGAGCCAAGTCGAGCTGGTCATTGGTCGCGCATTCCCTACGTGCCCGAGGCGTCGCGGTCGACGCGATTAGCTATGCACCCGTCGGAAATTCGGTGGAGCAGCTGGCGACCCAGCTGGTCGCCGAGGTGGAGAGCACGTTGAGTCGAACCGGTGCGGACAAGCTGAATCTGGTCGGACACAGCCTGGGCGGCGTTATCGTCGCGCAGGCCATCCTGGACCCTCGCCTACGCGGGCGGGTCGATACGGTGATCACGCTGGGCTCCCCGTTCGGGGGGTCACCCTGGGCGGGTGTGCTCCCGGTTCTCGAGCTCGTCAGGGCGCTGAGGGCCGGGTCTCCGCTGTTGCGCGGCTCGCGTCCATGGCATTGCCCGATGGCGTGCGGTGGCTGTCGGTGACAGCCGCACTCGACATCGTCGTGCCCAGCATGCGGTCAGTGCCGTCCCACCCGCAGGTGGAGACCATAACGTTCGATGGCGTCGGCCATCTCGGGATGCTGCTGAGCCGCGAAGGTAATCGCGTACATAACCGCCGCACTGTCCGCAGAGGGCGCGGCTTCCGCAGCTGAGCCGGTAGTGCATATGTTGGCAAGCGCCTCTTGATTGCTCGGAAACGTCTGCGCCGCAGGATACTTGATGATGCTTCCTGCTCAACTTGTCCGATCGTGATGCCGCAGCACCCAGGCAAGGCGAGAAGGCAGTGTCCGCCCCCTCACGGCGAGTCCGTCGCGCCGGGCCCGAGCCTCACCGAGCGATCCGAGGAATTCGCCGAGTACGTCACTCCTGTGCTCGCCCGGGTCCCGTCCCGACGCGCCAGCACTATGGCCGAAGTTGCAGCCGCCGTGGTGTTTCTGGCCAGCGACGACGCGGCGAATATCCTCGGCACGACGCTGTCGGTCGACGGCGGCTGGGCCGCGGTCTAGCTCCACCGAGCTGTGATACCCCCGCTTGATACCGAATGCTCTTATGCTCAAGCAACGAATTCAGCGGCTGGTCTGCTGGGCGGGTGTAGCGCATGGAAGATTTCGCGACGATCCGCACCCCGATGACCGAGCTCGACGGGTCCCTGCTGCAACAGCTGCTGGCTGCCGATACCGGGCATTGCGGGCCGCGTATCGACTGCGGGGCAGGGCATTTCGCAGAGTTCATCGGCTACCGCGACAAGTGGATCGAAACCGTGCTTGGGCGGATCACATTGCGCGCGCCTATTACCACTGCGGGCAGTGCAAACGTGGGATCGCGCCCACCCGCGACGACGACCTCGGCGTCACTGGCGTGCAACCAGCATCAACCCCGGTCACCTATATTCGTGTCGCACACCCTCCGGGCAGCCACCTATCGCACGTTGATCGCCCTGTTGCGGTTAAGTCAGAAACGCTTCACATCAGAGCATCGGGATGCTTCACTTTATGCGCACATAGCATTGGTGATTGAGGCGAAAGGGATAAAGGGCAGCGTGTCACTGCTGGTAGTGGCTCCCGAGTTGTTGGTATCGGCGGCAGCGGATTTGGAGAGTATCGGTTCGGCGCTGAATGCCGCGAATGCGGCGGCTGGTGTTCCGACCACTGGGCTGGTGGGTGCTGGCGCTGACGAGGTATCTGCGGCGGTGGCAGCGCTATTTGCTGACCATGGTCAGCAGTTTCAGGCGCTCAGCGCGCAGGTCAGGGAGATTCATCAACAGTTTGTGGAGGCGCTGAGTTCGGGGGCGCGGTCGTATCTGGCTGCGGAGGAGGCTAACGCCTCGCCGTTGCAGACCGTGGAAAACGACTTGCTGAATGTGATTAATGCCCCCGCCGAGGCGTTGTTGGGGCGTCCGCTGATCGGTGATGGAGTAAGCGGGACGGCCGCAAGTCCGAATGGCGGAGCTGGTGGGCTGTTGTATGGCAACGGTGGCACCGGCTATTCCGAGACGGCGTCGGGGGAAGCCGGTGGGGCCGGCGGTGCGGCGGGGTTGATCGGCAACGGGGGTGCCGGAGGTGCCGGCGGAGCCAATGCTTCTGGTGGGCCCGGTGGTCATGCTGGGTGGCTGGTCGGTAACGGCGGGGCCGGTGGGCAGGCAGGAGCCGCTGCAGGCGGCGGAACCGGTACCGTCGGCGGAGCTGGTGGTAATGCGGCTCTGTTCGGCGCGGGTGGGGCCGGTGGTGCCGGCGGAACCAACGCAGCTGGTGGGGCCGGAGGCCGCGGCGGCTGGTTGTATGGCAACAACGGCGCCGCAGGTGTCGGTTCACCGGTGAGCGCAACCGTCCCGCTCAACACAACGGAGGACGGCATTGAGCCGGTGACATATGTCTCCGTAAACGGCGGACCGAGTGTGCCCGTGGAAATCGATACCGGATCGGATGGTCTTATTATCCCGTTCTGGCACATCGGACTACAGCACCTAGGCTGGCCCACCGGGATTGGTGTCGCCGGTTACGGCTCGGGCGTCGACTGTATATACCTTACGTTTGACACGACGGTGAATTTCGGGAATGGAGCTGTCACCGCACCCACCCCTGTTGGCGTCGCTGGCTTGTTAATCCCGACATCACCCTACGCCCTTCTGACTTTGGCCTTAGGCCCCGTTGGCCCCGTTATCGGTCTAGGCCCTTTCGGCACCGCCAATGGCATCTTGGGTATCGGGCAGAATACGGGGGGCTTTCCGACTGTGGGAAGCACACCTCCAGGTAGTGTGATCACGGCGTTGCCGGGCGACCTGAATCAGGGTGTGCTGATAAACGCACCCCAGGGTGAGCTGCAGTTCGGTGCCAACCCGCTAACCCCAATCCCTCACGCCTCGGTTTCCGGAGCGCCGGTGACCACCCTGGACGTACAGGTGAATAACGGACCTCTCGAACCCGTGGTGGCGGTTGTCGATTCCGGTGGTACGAGTGGATTCCTCCCGTCATCCGCACTAGGGACTGATCAGGTCTCCGGAACCGTTCCAGTGGGAACAACCATTTCGGTCTACACCAGCGATGGTCAGACCCTGCTGTACTCGTACACGACAACCGCAACGGTCGGCCCGCAACTCGGCCCAACGGTTATGTCAGAACCCACCTCGTTGGGATACCAGATGGATACCGGGTATGTTCCCTTCGCGCTGGGGCCGGTGTACATGTCGAACAGCCCCAACGGTGTCGGGACGATAATCTTTGATTCCTGACGTGATATTCCCTCCTCACGCCGCTACGCGACCTGCATCGTCGCCGGGCGGAATCACCATGCCAATCCCCCTGATCCGAAGTTAAGCGGCTCTTCCGGAATCAGAGTGCATTGATCAGCTAGGGTCGCGTCCCAGATTCGGTGTAAATGGGTTCGAACGTAGGTTCCCTCGAAGACCAGGTAAGTCTTTCTGGTGGAGCTAAGGGGATTCGAACCCCGACCGTGACCAGGCAAAATACACGTTTACCCGGGGTTTTGCTCCGTCTTGGTCCGATTCATTCCCGCTCGTTACCTGCGGTTTCGTTCTCGGGTCTTGACGGCGTCAAGACGTCACCCCTTACCCGGTCAGCCCGAAATGACCTTCGGCCCCAGGCCGACCCGCACCACCGTGTCGCTCCTCCTTCAAAAGCCCCGCTGCATCGCGGACTAGAGCGTGACTCACGAGCCAGGCGTCGACAAATTCGCGCTATCCCTTTAGATCCGGCAGGACCTTGTCGGCGAACAGCTTGAGCTGCTCATAGACGAGTTCATAAGGCATACCGCCCCAGCTGAAGTTGGCGAGCATCTCGTAGTCACCGACCATCTCCTTGCGGATACGGTGGTGTTCCACTAATTCCTGGGGCGTCCCGATCATGTTCCCGGCGATGTAATCACGGTAGGCCTTGTCGGGTCCGCCCGCGTCCGCGGCCGCCTGCCCCATGTGGGCGTAGGTGGAATAGGATGGCAGTTCCTTGAAATGGTCGCTCATGAACTCGTAGTGGTTCGCGACCGTCGCGAACATCTTGCTGAAGTACGTGTCTGTGTATTCCATAACCCGCTGCCTGTCATCGAAGCAACACACAAAGTCGGAGATCACGAACGGCGGTGACGTCATACCGTGCAACTTCTGAAACGTCTCACGATAGTCCGTGATCTCGGGGATCGCGTTGCGCCAGTCGCCCTGTGAAAAGCGAAGCGCTTTAAGACCGAAGTTGGCCGCGACCTCGACCGAGCTCGGCGACATCGTCACCATGATGGTCCTGCCTTTGAAGGACTTAAACGGGCGCGGCCGGATCTCGGTCCGGGGGATCTTGTACCACTTGGTGTCCGCTTCGACGATGCCGGTCTCAATGCCTGCCATGATGATTAGGGCTGCCTCATCGAACATCTCTCGTGAATCGGCGAGCTCCACCCCGAAAGAGCGGAACTCCCGTCGTGCGGCGCCGCGGCCCATTCCCAGGATCAGCCGGCCTTCCGACAGGATGTCGAGTTCGATGGCCTGCTCCACCACGCGCAGCGGATTGTTCCAGGGCAGGATGACTGCCGCAGTGATCAGGTCGATGGTGCTGGTCTTGGCGGCGATGTAAGACAACAGCTGGAACGGGTCCGGGCACGCCGCATAGTCAGTGAAATGGTGTTCCACCGGGCCGACGTAATCGAACCCCATGGCTTCGACTTCAATGGCGAGCTTGGTTTCCTCCATGAAGCTTTGGACATCGGGAACGCCGTGGAGGTTCTGAAAACCCAGATGCATTCCTACTCGCATTATCTCGTCTCCCACTCCGATCGAAGGCGGCCTTAACTGGGCCTCACCATCCACGCCTTTTAGTCGGTCGACTAACACGAAGACCCTACGTTGACAACCGTATGAGAGGCAAGTCTTCTGGCCCGAAAGATTACGCAGCTGACTAAATATCGCTTTGCGAGAGCGGCTGCCAGATGGGTGCACCCCGTTGCGCTCGCAACGACGGTACGACCCTCCCGTCCACGTCGGTGATTCCGTAGTGCGCGGCAACCTCGGCGGTGATGAAAGTGCCGCCCGAGCGTTTCATCAACTCGGGGTCGGCGGCCAGCGCAGCGATCACCCGGCCGGGGAACTCGGGGGAACATCCGACCGCGGGGTCGGTGACCGTCACGGTCTTCATCTGCGGGTCGGCCGCCAGGTTGCGTTCGGCCCGTTCGGTGCGCGTAAGGCCTTGCCACAGGGACATCGACGCGACTCCGTGTGGCCGGAGTTCGACGGCCATGTCATGGGCCATTCGGTCGACCGCCGTCTTGCACATGCCGAAGACAACACCGTAAGTGTATGTCACGCCTGTATAGCCCGAGATCGCTACGATCAGGCCTTTCCCTGCAGGCACCATGAGCCGAGCTGCATGCCGTGCCGCGACGAAGTTCGACCGGACGCCGACATCGACCATTCCCCAGTCGCTAAGCGGCTTCTCCCAGAACGGCTTCGGATCGGTCAGGCCATCGGGCAGCGCGAATGCGTTGTTGACAAGGATGTCGAGCCTGCCGTGGTCGCGCGTCACCTGGTTGAACAAGGCCGTGACCTGGCGGTCGTCGGCGTGGTCGACCTCGACCGCGACGCCGCGCCCGCCCCGCCGGTCAACTTCCGCAGCAGTCTCACCGATGGTCCCGGACAGCGCGTGGGTGCCCGGCCTGACAGTACGACCGGTGACGTAAACAGTGGCACCCGCCGCGCCGAGAGCCAGAGCAATACCCTTTCCGATGCCCCGGCTGGCTCCTGTCACAACCGCGACTTTTCCTGTCAGCCCTACCATTTCGCTCCCGGTTCTCCCCCTGCTGCTTGTGTAGCGTAGTCGCGGCTGCCCGTTTCGGGTTAGTCAGCCGCATGACGTGATGCGCCGTCACTTGCCGCCCATCTGTCCGCTCGCTAATGTCACATTAGGCATTTGACTAACCGGAGGAGAGAGTTATGACGGTCGTCGATCGGCTTACGAACGCTGACGGTTCTGCCGGTGACATCGCTCGCCCTCGCTGCCCGGGAGTTTGCTCCGAGGATCCGGGAATTGGCTCGGCAAATGGAACTCGATCGCCGCCTAGACGACACACTCGTCGAAAACATGGAAGCGGCGGGTTTGTTCTCTGTGATCGTTCCAAAACGTGGGGCGGAGCCGGGCTTGGACCGCACGAGCTCAACAAGGTCATCGAGATCATCGCGGGCGCCGATGTATCCACCGCGTGGGTCACCGGCTTCTACAACTTCCACAACTGGTTTCTGTGTCGCTATCCGCAGGAGGTCCAGGAGGGCTCTTGCCGAGCGCGCCTCGGTCCGAAGTGCAGCCATCCTGTCGTCGCCCGGTACAGCCGAGCGCATCGACGGTCGCTTGTGGGTGAACGGACGCTGGGGCTATGCAACCGGGATGTTGCACGCCTCCGACGCACTGGTGCCCGTGTTGTCGACGGCGAGATGTGCTTGGTGATCATGCCGCGTGAGAAGCTCGAGATCATCGACGACTGGGAAGTCGCGGCCATGGCCGCCACCGGCAGCGTCACGATCGTGGCGAAGGACGCGGACGTGCCCAGAAACTGCGCGCTGGCTTTTGGCAAGATATGTCCGCGACCGACCATGAGGGCATGTTCCACGAAGAAGACGTGACTAACTGCGATTCCGCGTTGAAGTCCGCGATCTCGGCGCTGTACGTGGGCGCGCTCGACGCCGCGGTGGAGATAACGCGAGAGCGACTCAACACCGCATCTGGAGTGAACAGTCCGCCGCGTATCGAGCGGCCACTGGCGCGCATGCGCGGGGTTAACGCCTACCAGACGGCGCGCATCATGCACCTGCTATTAGACGATGAGACGGAGGAGGCGATCCAGATCGCCCGCCGCCGGGCATGCCGCAGACCCTCGAGGAAGAGGCGCGCGGTGGCCTGCACGGCGCAACCATCCTGCGCACGGTGCGCGACACGCTCCGGGACCTCGTCGACGGGACGGTTCAGCGTTATCGATCGGAAATCACCTGCGCCGGATGTCGGCGGACATCGCGATGGTCTCGACGCATGCGGTCCATGGCGGTACGACGTCATGATGATCCGCTATGCGCGGGCTCCTGGGGATGGGCCTGCGCCGGGTTACCCGCGCCCGGATGGCGTGACGACACACGAGAGTGAGCTACCTTGCACGGATGGCCCGAACCACGCAGCCCGACGCAGGGAGCCCAATGCCCGGACGGCGTTGTCGACGCCGTCGAGCGGTTAATGCTCAGCGAGGGGTATGCCGCGGTAACGTCGCGCCGGGTAGCCGGCCAAGCCCGAGTCAATGCTGGGCTTGTCTACTACTACTTCGGACCGATGGACAACCTCTTCGTGGAGGTCTTCCGCCGAAGCGCGGCACGGATGCTCGGCCGACAGGCCGAGGCTCTTGTGTCGGATCAGCCGTTGTGGGCACTGTGGGATCTAATCCGGGACCAGACCAACACCGCCCTCAACCTAGAGTTCCTTGCCCTGGGCAACCACCGCAAGGTGTCATGGAAGAGATGAAGGACTTCTCCGAACGGTTCCGGCATCTACAGTTTGACGGGATTTGATCCTCGCGAGATACGGAGTGGACACCAAGCGGTGGCCACCGGAAGCGGTCATGTTGTTCATGGACGGCGTCTCCTGGTTCATGCTCAAGAGCGCGCCTATGGACTAAACCTCGGCGACTCCCAGGCTGTGGGTGTCGTGGAACGGCTCATCAGCGATTCGAGGGCAGACGCCGTGCGGGACGGCGCCGGACACGTCCATGACATTGCGTTCGGCCTGCTGTGGCCGTTTCGAAATCCAGACTGGCACGCGTCGGCTGGGATGAGTTCTACCGCTGACATCGACCTCGTGGTCGAGTCGGAGCACATGGGCTTCGACGACGCCTGGCTGACCGAGCACCATTTCATCGACGACGGCTACTCGCCGTCGCTGCTGCCGATCGGCGCCGCCATCGCCGCACGACACATCGGATCCGAATCGGCACCTTCGCCGCTGCTGCCATTGCACAATCCGGTCCGCGTCGCCGAGGACACCGCCACGTTCGACCTCATCTCGGGTGGCCGCTTCGACCTCCGGGTAGGCCTGGGCTACCGGATCGGAAGTTCCATGACCAAGGCATTCCCGCGCGTGAGCGGGCCGGGCGCATGCAGGAGAACTGACGATCGTCCGGGCAGCTGTTGGCGGGTGAGGCCGTCACTATCGACGGCAAGTACAACACGCTACGCGACATCCGAATTCCCCTGCGGCACTTCAGCGTCCGCACCCCCCGACTGGGTTGGTGGGACCGCCCGACGGCGATCGAGCGCGCCGCCAAGAAAGGGGCTGCACTTCCTGAGCGGCGGCCCAGGCTCGGCAACCGTCTACGACGCTGCGCTGCGCGCCGACGGGTACGACCCACAGCGATCTGGTGTCGCCGCGGCGCTCCCCACGTACGTGGCGTCCACTCGTAAACAGGCTTGGAGATCGCCGCGCAACCTCTGCGCTACATGGTCGCCCGATATATCCAGTGGACGTCGCAGGCAAACCGCACCGCTGAATCCCAGCCGGCGACGTCGTCCTCGGTCGAAGAAATTATCTCCTGGCAGTCGATGGACTTCTTCGGCGAGCCAGTGCTCGTCGGGACCCCGCGGAATGTCATCAGAAGCTCCAGGAATACCCCTGACTCTCGCGGCTGACGCACCTGGTGTCCGTGATGGCGCTTCCCGGGATGCCGCCCATCAGATCCGTTCCGGATGGAGCTTTTCGTACACGAGGTGTCCGCACTTCCGCAGGTCCTAGCGCAGCTCTCACGACCAGGAAGTGACAGGCGTCATCCGCCGCACAGTGCGCACGGTCACTCCGCCCAGGCCGCGAGCCGCTGCCTAGATGAACGCAGGCACGAATCCTATCCCCGGAGCGCGGGCGAGGAAGCCATGGGGCGTTTTCACGTCGATCTCCCAATCAGGGAAGCCCTTGAGGATCTCCTTCAGTGGAATGCGACCCTTCGAGTCTTGCCAACGCCGATCCGAACAGTAATGCACGCCGAGACCGAACCAGATGCTTCACGTACTCACGTGAATGTCGAAGCGGTCGCCGTAGGGAAATCGGCGCTCGTCGTGGCTGCCGAGCCGATGAGGAACGGCTCCGCTGGCCTTCGGCACGGTCTGGCCATGTATCATGATAACATTGTGGTTAACGCTAGCCAGCGAACTGCTGGCCCGGCCATTCCAGCCGCAGACCTCCTCGACGGCCTTTGCACTCAACGCAGAAATTCATCGACGAGCTGTCGCCGCTGATCGGGATGGGTCCGCCGAGTACTTTGCCGCTCCAACTGATGAGACGGCCGGTCGTCTCTGCATCAGCACTGGAGAGAAGCGTCGCGGAAGGTGAGGACTTCAGCCGCGTTGATCGACGAAGAGTCCTGGTCTCGTCCCCGAGTTCTGCGTTGAGAAGGTCAGCGATCAGGTCGTCCGAGGGTGCTGGGCGCGCCAGTCCATGTATTCGGCGTAGCTGGCGCCATCAGCGAAAGCCTTCTTTCGGCGCGAGCCGTTCGCCTGGGCTCGGTGCGCAGGCTGCGATCCGTCTCCTGGCGGTGCGCCTCTGCTCCTCGTCTCGGGAATGCTGAGCAGTATCGCAATCGTGCGCATCGGCACCTGCGCGCCGAGGTCCCCTGATGAAGTCGAACCGTCCTGAACGCAGCAACAGGCGGTCCAGGCTGCGGGCACAGAACTCCTGAATCTTCGGGTCAGTTCGGCCACCTGCTGCGGTCTGAGCACACTGGTGCACCTGCCGATGCCTGGTGTGGACGGGGGAAATCTCGAAGATGAAAGATCCCCGGTGGTATCACGCTTGTTTTTTAATGATGAGTTCGAGATTCGCCCGCTGTCTGCAGACGTTGTTACCGGTTATTGGGGGTACCCGCTCCACGTCATCGGCGCGGTTGACTGCATAAGCTTCGCCTTGCCCCCGTTGTAAGCAGAAGTGCGGTGCCTTGTCCCGTACTGCTTGATACACCGGATACGGATCGGGATCGATACCGGAATCCAAAGGATCGTAGTAGACCTTGACTCGCGCCGCCACCTCATGCGTCTCCTTCTCCTCCTGGCCTTCGACGGCGCACGCCGCACCCGACCCTGAACAGTTAGTCGTATGCCTAACTCGGACGATACCGAGAGTGTATTTTCGAAGCAAGATCTGGTCCTGTTGATTATGCAAGTGACCAACACCTACACTTCCGTGAGAGCCGGCTTAACCCTAGTATTTGGGCAGCTGTCTCGGATGGGTTTCATGCGACCTGGGGACGACCTCCCGCTCACTTCAATCAAGTCAGTACGAACAGTGCGAGGAGCGCAATGTGACCACCGAGGACGTGGCGCGCGACGAGAGCCGCAGGCAGCCGCGATACCTTTTCGACCGTCACAGCAAGGAATATCGCGAAGGGTTCCAGGACATTTCGAGGGTTATGCATGAGAAGTGCCCGATCGCATGGAACGACACCTACGGCGGTTACTGGATGGTCGGCGGCAGCCAAGCGGTTTTCGAACTGGCCCGTTGCCCGCATGTGTCGAATGAGCATGATGTCGACGGCACGCGGCGGGGGTACCAAGGCATCGCTATACCTGTTCCCCCCGAGGCTGTCGGGGTCCGGGGCGGAATGCTGGAGATGGACGATCCGGAACATCGGGTCTACCGCGCAGCCATCAACCCCTACCTGTCACCCGCGGCGGTGAACAGATGGCAGCCCTTCATCGACGACGTGGTGCGCGCCTGCCTCGATGAGAAGATTGAAAGCGGCCAAATCGATTTCGTCGACGACCTGGCCAACGTGGTGCCCGCGGTACTCACGCTGGCGATGTTGGGCATACCGCTGCAGCGATGGGCCGTCTACAACGAGCCAACCCATGCCTTCGTCTACGTACCGCCGGACTCGCCAGACCGTCCGCGGATCATGGAGAAGTTCATGGAAATGGGCATCGACATGCTGACCAACCTGACGGAGATTCGCGAGAACCCGCGACCCGGCATCATCGATGCTTTGACCAAGGTTCGCATCGAAGGCGAAGCGCCACCCGACGTGGAACTGCTGGGCATGCTCAATCTCCTGATCGGGGGTGGCTTCGACACCACAACCGCGTTGACTGCGCACTCGCTGGAGTGGTTATCCGAGCATCCGGACAAACGAGACAAGCTGAGCCGGGACCGAGATAAGCTGCTGGACTCGGCAACCGAGGAGTTCTTACGCTTCTTTTCACCCGCGCCCGGCGATGGTAGGACGGTCGCCACCGACATCGACGTCGATGGCACCCACTTCAAAGAGGGCGACCGCCTCTACATTTCGTGGGCCATCGCCAACCGCGACCCTGCCTTGTTCGTACAGCCGCATCGAATCATCCTGGACCGCAAGCACAACCGTCACTTCGCCTTCGGGCTTGGTGTGCATCGCTGTATCGGATCGAACCTGGCCCGTGTGGTGTTCAAGTCGATGCTCACCGCCGTATTAGACAGGATGCCCGATTATCGTTGCGATCCCGAGCGAACCGTCCATTACGAAACGATCGGCGTGATCCACGGCATGCGGCAGTTGCCGGCCACTTTTACCCACGGACCAAGGATTGGTGCGGGTTTAGACGAGACGCTGGTCAAGCTGCAGAAGATCTGCGAGGAACAAGGACTCGCCAGACCCATCACCGAGTTCAAAGGCCAGGCTCACATCAACGTGTGACCACGCACGAACGGGCTGCCACACGCAGTAACTGCTGTCGTTGAGCCCGAAACCTTCCACGCCGTTGGCATTGGATGGGAACGAGATCTGTGAGAGTTCAGGTAGACATGGGGCGTTGCCAGGGACACGCAGTTCCCAATCTTGAGGCCGATCACGGAGGAACGGCATGGACACTAGCCAGCTCGCCCGACTTCAACAGTTGCTCGACCGCCAGGACATTACCGATTGCCTGGCTCGGTTCAGCCGCGGCATAGACCGCTTCGACAGGGAATTGTTCCTCTCGGCATTCCACCCTGGCGCGGTGATCGCCGCCGGTGACTTCGTCGGCGGGCCCGCCGACCTCTACGCCTGGGCCAGAAACATGCACGAACAGGGTCAGATAGCCACCCAACATAATTTGCTCAACAACACCTGCGACATTACCGGCGACACCGCCCATTCTGAAACCTACTACTTCTTCGCGGCACGCAACCGTGATGAAACCAACTGGATTGCCGGCGGCCGGTATTTCGACCGGCTCGAACGCCGCGATGGCTCCTGGAGAATCATGCTGCGCACCAACGCAATCGAATGGTCCGGGATGGTGCCGACCATGCCGATCCCGTTCTCCGACGTCCCGGACCTCGGAGAAAACGGCCTACCCGCCCGCGATCGATCCGATCCCTCCTACCAGCGCCCGCTGATTAACCATCGCCAACTGAAGAGGCACGGCGGCGATACTCGATCAGAACGGCAGTAACTGAGCATTAGAAGGCCGGGGCACTACCGCCAATTTCGAGGATGTTACGTGATCTGTTACGTCGATCCCGACGTAACTTCAGAAGCACCTCTGAGCTGCGGTTCTCTTGTGGAGGCAATAGGAACGTACTCGAACAGAGGTCACCTCTGTAAAAAGATGGCTGAACTGCGAAACCGTATCAATGAAACCCCGGTTCGACCGCCTCTGTTGCACCAGAACGACTCGAAACCTCGCTCGAAGCGCTTCCTCACCGCCAAAGACATCACCGATATCGCCCGAAGATACGAAGCCGGGGACATCACCCAGCAGATCGGCAATCGCTACGGCATCTCCAAGACTCGCGTCGCCAACGTGCTCCGCGAGCAAGACGTCGCCATCCGCCGTCAAGGCTTGAATGACCGACAGGTCGATGAGGCGGCAACCCTCTATACAGCGGGCAAATCGCTGGCGTGGCTCGGTGCTCGTTACGGCGTCTCGCACGCAACCGTCGCCACGGCACTTCGGCGCCAGGGCCTTCAGTTGCGCCGGCGGCCAGGCTGGATATGACGTTCGAGGCGCGATGAGCACACGTCTTCGACAACGGAGCGTACTGCGTCGATCGCCGAACGAACCTGCGAGCTGACGGGTCGGTACGGCGAAGTCGCCACCGCCTCAGGAAGCTGCACGGCGATGACCCCGAACAGCGTCGCCAGGTCGGTCTGCAGGCTCTGCTGGTCGACCAATGCACCGATGATGCCGGTGCCGAGTGACTGAAATGCGCATGAGACACTCCGGATCTCAGGACTCCAGACATGGGGGGTTTGGTGGGGGCGGTGCAGCCATTGTGAGCTGCTGATTTGTTGGTGTGTCGGAGCCGATTCTCGACCCAGTCGCGATATAATTCGTGAAGTGTTTCTGGCGGATTCGGGGTGTGGCGATGACGGTGATGACCACCCAACCCCCGTTGCCGTTGATCCCCGCCGGAGCTACCGAGATCAGCGCCGCAGCCGCGATCATCGAGGACCACGACGGGGGCCGGGTCTATGTGCACGGGAACCTATCCTTCGCCTGGGGCGCCGGGGACCAGGACTCCAGACATGGGGGGTTTGGTGGGGGCGGTGCAGCCATTGTGAGCTGCTGATTTGTTGGTGTGTCGGAGCCGATTCTCGACCCAGTCGCGATATAATTCGTGAAGTGTTTCTGGCGGATTCGGGGTGTGGCGATGACGGTGATGACCACCCAACCCCCGTTGCCGTTGATCCCCGCCGGAGCTACCGAGATCAGCGCCGCAGCCGCGATCATCGAGGACCACGACGGGGGCCGGGTCTATGTGCACGGGAACCTATCCTTCGCCTGGGGCGCCGGGGACAGCGCCGGGCGTCGGTTCGCCGCCGTGTCGGTGATGCGGATCAAGGCGGCCACCCAGGTGCAGGTCGCGGCCGCGTTCGGCACCTCCCCGCTGACCGTTTGGCGCTGGGCGCAGGCGCTGTCGGAGGCGGGGGTGAGCGCACTGGTCCCGCAGCGCACGGGACCACGGCGCGCCTCCAAACTGACCCCCACGGTGATCGCCACGATCGCTGACCTGCGCGAGCAGGGTCTGTCGCTGCGGGTGATCGGCGAGCGGGCCGCGGTCTCGGAGGCCAGCGTCCGCAGAGCACTGTCCGACACCGACACCGGGACCGGGACCGAAACGAGTGGTACCGCAACGGGTTCGGATGCTCCACCCGAACCCGTGATGGAATCCGAGACCGACGCCGAGGTCGGGCCCGGGCCGGGGTCGGTGCCCGGGGGTGCGGTGCCGGTGTTGGCCGATCCGGTCGATCGGGGCGACGAGCGGGTGTTGGCGGCGTTCGGGCTGATTTCCTCTGCGCCGCCGGTGTTCACCGCGTGTGCCCGCGCGCCGCTGGCCGGGTTGATGCTGGCGCTGCCCGGGTTGGCGGCCACCGGACTGCTCGCCACGGCGCACGCCACCTATGGTGCGACCTTCCCGAACGGTTTCTACTCACTGGACACCATGTTGTGCGAGGGCGTGTTCCGGGCCCTGCTGGGTCAGGCCCGCGCCGAGGGCGCCACCCGCATCGACCCGGTCGCGTTGGGTCGGGTGCTGGGTTTGGACCGGGCGCCGGAGGTCAAGACCATCCGCCGCAAGATCGGGTTCCTTGCCGCCGCTGGCCGGGCCGGCGACTGGATCGCCGCGATGGCGCGACGTCATGTGCAAGCCAGCCCCGAGCAGGCCGCGGTGCTCTACGTCGACGGGCATGTCCGCGCCTATCAGGGCACCCGCAGGATCGCGAAAACCCATGTGCCGCGGTTGAAGTTCCCTGCCCCGGCCACGGTGGAAACCTGGGTCGCCGATGCCGCCGGGGATCCGCTGCTGGTGGTGATGGCCCAACCGGCCGCTTCGCTGGCCGCCGAGCTGCGCCGGCTGATCCCCGAGCTGCGTGCCACCGTCGGCGACGATCGCCGCGTGCTGGTCGGGTTCGACCGCGGCGGCTGGTCCCCGGCGCTGTTCGCCGATTTGGACGCGGCCGGGTTCGACACCTTGACCTGGCGCAAAGGAAAGACCGCCGACATCGACCAGGACGCCTTTGCCGAGCATAGCCACACCGACGAGCACGGCCGCACCCATACCTGGCGGCTCGCCGACACCGCGACCACCCTCGACATCGCCGAGGGGCCGCGCGCCGGCGAGGTCTTCGCGATGCGCCAGATCAGCCTGTTCGATGGCGCGCGAACCCGCCAGATGCACATCCTGACCACCCGCACCGACCTGCCTGCAGCCCAGATCCGCTACCGGATGGGCTCACGTTGGCGCCAAGAGAACCACTACCGCTACGCCCGCATCCATTTCGATCTCGACTCCCATGACACCTACCGCGCCGGCGAGGACGACCAGACCCGGATGGTGCCCAACCCGGCCAAGAAACCCGCCTACCAGCAGATCGAAAAAGCCAGGCGTGCACTGCATTCGGCCGAAACCACCCGCGATCGTGAACTGTTGGCGGCATCCACCCCGCCGCCGGGCGCCACCACCGTGGTCACCAACACGATGATCGACACCATCAACGCCGGCATGCACGCCGCCGAGGCGGCCCTCGACGCCGCCACCGACATACACCGGGCGATCCCCACCCGGTTACCCCTGGCCCAAGTCCACCCCGGCCAGCAGATCCTCGACACCGAAACGAAACTGATCCACCACGCCATCCGCATCGCCGCGTTCAACACCGCACAAACCCTGGCGCGTGCGATCCTCACCAATACCGGCTACGGCCGCGCCGACCACGAAGCCCACACCCTGATCCGCACCACCCTCGCCGGCTCCGGCGACATCATCCCCGAACCGGCCACCGCCACCCTGCACATCCGGCTCGACCCGCTGCCCACAGCACGCCACACCGCCGCCATCGACGAACTCTGTCAACTCCTCAACGACACCCACACCCGCTACCCAGGCACCGCCCTCACCCTGCACTACAGCACCAAACCCCACCGGTGACCCTGCAACAATTCCTGCGCCATGTCTGGAGTCCTGGATCTACGGAAGCTATCGAACAGCGAAAAACTTTGAGGCCAAATCGAACTCACTCGTGTGCTTCGGCACCAAGAACCGCCTCGTAGTCGCGGCCGCCATAAAAGACGCCGACAATCACCACCGTCTGGCCCAATACAGCGAAGGCAATCGCGGCTCGACGCTTAAAGCCGATCGTGCGAAGACCTGACCTGATGTCATCAGCGCCCTGCGACGATGCGGAAATACTCCCAAATCCTCGCAGAACGCCACAATCGATTCCGCGTAGCGCGCAGCTACTTGGCGATCCTGCCGCCGCGATGTAGCGGTGCAGCTCAACGAGCTGGTCCTCTGCCTCAGGCGTGAAGACGACGCTGAGGCTCACCCGTCCCCGGCCTGCTCGCCGGCAAGACGCGCCCGCACCGTCTGCGCAGAGACCCCCCTTGAAGGATCGGCAATGACAGCGTCGTATGCGGCGGCCACCTCGTCCCGTAGCCAGGCTTCAACCGCTTGATCGCGAGCGAACAAAGCCCGCAGTCCTTCGCGGATCACCTCGCTCTCGCTGGCATATTCCCCCGACCGCACTCGTTCACGCAGCCCATCAGCCATATCGTTGGGGAGCGTGATGCTTAGTTGGCGTGTCGTGCGCATAGCCACCTCCAGAGCGATAGGACTCAATCCTACTCTTGCGCGGATCCGGCGCACCGAGCGGAAGGTCATCAGGCCTAGGCCGTTGAGCAAGGCCCTTGGTCGTCGTCCCGCTTCGGCCGAGGCAGCGGAATGGTCTCAAGCCGACGCAGATCGACCAGGTCGACGTCGCGGGCCCTACGTTCCCGTTCGAAGAGGGCCGAGGTCTTGGTGAGGACGAGTGTGTAGGGCCGCCCAGACCTTCGCGTCTCATGCGGACCGGCAGTTCATTGCGGTCGATCCGATCGTGTACATGGCGCCGACCTTGTTCTGCCAAGGGCCAATCCAAATGCTGACATCCGGAATCGACCAGAAACGCGCGGAGCTTGCCGCACAGTTGGCAGATACAGGTGTCAGGCGCGGAGATCGACCAGTCGTCGGGATCTCGTGCCGGTCGGGCGAGCCTGGCCGACAACCGCATTCGCGTGATCTCCGCCAGGTCCTCGATTGCACCCACGGTCAGCTGCTCGGGTGCGACCTCGGCGATGAGGCGCAGTGTGGTCACCACGCAACGAACCTTCTCGTCATCCGCACCGAGGGTTGCGGACAATTTCGCACCAACCTCGGTGTCCTCCGCGATCACCGCTCCGACAAGCAGGCCGGCCGCCGGCCCTGCAAGCTCGTCAAGTGCGTGTGCACGGCGGGATGGTTGCGGCAGTGAGCCTGCCCCTCCAGGGCGGCGAGGAGCCCGTGGCGCTCACCTCAACGAGATCCCTGGCCACATTCCAAGCACCGCGTTCTGTGAGCGCGCGACATAGCGCGGGCAGTTCAGCGATCCACACACGTCGCTGACCGTCGTGGCCCACCGACGGCGAGCGGTGTCCCACTCCGCCAGAAGTTTCCGAAACCAGCGCACCCCGTATCGGTCGGCGGCGGCGGCTAGGGCCGACGCTTCCCGCGCGGAGACCTGGTCGAGACGGAACGGCGTCAACAGCATCGTCGCCAGTGGCGCATCGCCGAGTTCGAACGCGACGTCGAGGGCTGTGCCAAGTTTTGCCCCATCGCCCACTACCTGCTCGTCACTTTCCAGCTGCCTGCCGGCCACGTCGGCCCAGAAGGGCGCCAGCGAACCAGCTCGTTCCCGAGCGCCTGCGAGATCCTTTTCGCGCAACAGTCCGCACAGCGCGTCCAACGCCCAACGGGGCGAGCCCTGCGCGCGAACCGAGAAATCGTGGCTACGTGGCCACATCACGACAGCCCCCCGCCGATACCAGCGGTCCATCGTGTTCCCGTAGTTGCCCATGTAACCCTCGTACTCGGACGCGTATGGCTGCAGCTGCCCGCTCAGCGTCGTCGCACATATTTCGTCGTCCCGAACGACGGACGCGCCGACTTGGGCAGGCACGCCTGACGAATCGATCGGTGCGGCCAGGGTGGTGCCTCCGTCCAACAACTCGCCAAGGTCATAAGATCCCGTATCCGGCTCGTCGTCGTCCTCGTCATACCAACTATGCCGTTGATATGGCTCGTCGCAGCTCCAGGTCTCGTGCACGTCGGCGAGCGCGAGCACGATCTCGTCGTCCCGCTCCCGCGCAGCGGCACGCAGCACGGACACCCGTCCGGCATCGACACCTTTGAGCCGTTCGAAGCTCAATCCGCGCTCCGTGTACTCATGGTCAAGCAGGTAAACCAAACGGTCCTGCGCCTCGAAATGCGTTCGGAGGCAGCTGCTTACATCAGCGACAGCGAGCGCATCGATCTCGCCGCTCGACGAATCGCCTTGGAGCGACAGGTTGTAGGTGAGCGCGACGCGATGACCGCTCGTCAGGGGAAGCACTTCGTGCTGGCAGTCGGCATAGAACGCGACGAACGAGAGTAACCGATTCGATGATCGGTACTCCTCCCGTCGACCACCATGTTGTACCACCAACGCCCCACCGCGACTTGTCGACGGCAGCGTGACAACCAGTGTGCCGACCATCGCGTCAACCTTCTCCGAGTCCTTGTGGGACGCGAAGAATTGACCCCGTTCGTACATCAAGACCGACTGCAGCTCAGCTCGCAGGCGGCAGCCGTCGGGCACACCGAGCTCGGCGCGCAGCTCAGCTAAAACCGGCCCGAGCGTCTTGTTCCAGCGCCGACGGTCGATCCGCACTCGGCTCTTGGGCAACTCCCACGTGTCACGCACCCCCGCGTCGATCAGGGTCTGTTCACCCAACCCGTACCGGGCCGGCCGGGCGATGCTGCGGAGGCGTTTCACCTGCGCCGCGGACACTGGCAATTCCAACGGGCCGACTCCGGCAATCTCGATGGTCAGATCGTCGGGCACGGCGGTACGCTGCGCGCTGAACAGGGAACCGTTATCCAGGGCACCTAGCAATTGAGCCAGACGCATCCTTGGCTCGATCCGCACCCGGCCAACGCTAGTCGAGCCGCCATCGACGTGCTTCGCGGTCCTCCCGCGCCGACAGCTTGGTCGAGCACTCAACAGCGTGCGACTCCGCAAAGTCAACAATCCGCAGACAGCTCAACCAAAGCCGTCTTCGCCCTTTGAAACGCCCTGGAAATCCCGGAGGCTCTGACCTTGCAACCGAGGATGCAGGTATGCCGAAGGACCAGTCGCCAGGCAAGCCCACGACGCGTCGCTATAGCCCGGAGGAGAAGGCCGCCGCGGTGCGGATGATCCGGGCGCTGGCAGCGAGTTGGGGAACGAGCAGGAGCCGGACGGGTTCGAGTAAGGACGCTTAGGTGTCGAAAAAGTGGAGCTAAGGGGATTCGAACCCCAGCTTGTACCTGCGGAAATGCCGTTTGACCTGCAGGTTCGCTCCGTCTCGTTCCGATTCGTTCCCGCTCGTTACCTGCGGTTTTGTTTTCGGGTCTTGACGGCGTCAAGAGCAGTCAAAGCACTGACCTGACGTTCACTCGTTGGACGGTGGTTTGGGATATGCCGGCTCGACGATGAAACGGCCGTATTTCATGGCCGCTGGGGCCTTCTCGGGTTGCGCCGTGCACCTGTCCCCGACAGGAACGGTTCATTGCTGTGGGGCTGCGTAATTATGCACGTGCTGTTAGGACCCGGGTTGAGAGAGGCGACCTTGAAACGGCTCAGGCCCCCGATCTCCTGGCGACGACAGAAATGAACGCGGTGCGGCGGGCATACCCATCTCCAGAAAGATGGCGGCAATTCTGGTCCTCATTCTCGTCTGAGATGAGCGATCATGAGCGTGGCCGGGTACGCAGTATCTTCGGGGTCAATGCTTTGATCCCGCCATCGTGACGCGCTGCTGGATGAACGCCGCGACCTGGCCGAGCGAGCAACCTGTCACGGCTCCGCGCATGGTGACCTCAGCTCGCCTTAGGCCCATAAGGGAACCGGATCGCCCTGGTCCGCGTCTGACTAGTTTCTCGGGCGGCCCCTGCTCTCCTCGGCGGGCGGCCTTACCCTGATTAGAACATTGCTGCAGCTTTCGCCACTACGCTGCGGCATTAACCTTTGGAGGCGGTCGGCAGCCCGAACTGGGCTAATAATCAGTGCATCGCGTCGTATATGACCTTCGCGACCTCCGGATCGCCGAGGTATCCCTTGATCCCGTGGTGATTGCCGGTCCGGTTGCGCACATCGATCTTGTTCTCAATCGGCCGATCCGCCGGATTCAGCGGAAAGTGTTTCTCATTAAGCGGATGCAACGCAATTGGGTCGCGGCTATCCATCACGTTAAACCACTTAGTTACGCAGGCCGGCGTGCGGTTGCTGCCCACCCCGCCGATACCGGGAGCCAGAGCGCGAATCGCTGTGACCGCCAACGGTGCGCCGAGGGTGACAAACAGCGGAACCTTCCACCCCTGCCTAACGCCTTCCCGTTGCAGCAGGGTGTAGGCGACGACGGTGCCCAGCGAGTGACCCACCACAACAGTCTCGATGTCGGTGCTCATCGCCTCCATCACACCCTCGTCGATCGGCTTGCGGATGAGCCTGTTGGTCAGGTACTGGTATACGTCGTAAGTCGCCAACGCGATCGCGGCCTCACTGACAAGCGGTAGCGAATCCAGCTTCTGAAGTATCGCGCGTGAAAACGGCCAATCTAACTTGCCCTTTTTGGTGATTTTCTTATCCGCAGCCTTCAGAACGTCATCTTCCGTAATCCCGTACTGTTCGCATATTTCGTCCAGCACGCTGCGCATAAACCGCTTCGCGGCGGCATTCAGCTCACGGCCCTGGGCGTCCCCCGGCCGCACACCCTTGACGATCACCTTAGCGGCCTTGTCGGGTGAAACACCGCCGGCCATCTGAGCCAGCGCGTCGCCATAGAACGGAAACTTCACGTTGGAGTCCGCAATCGGCGTAAGGGGTGGATTAGTTTTCGGCAGACCCGCCGACAGATATTCGATCCACTTCTGCTTGAGCACGCCCGCATCTTTCTTCTGCTGAGATCGGCCATGCACAAACACAAGTCTTCTAACCACAACTCTCGCCTCCACTCGATTTAGCCAGGTACGCCCATCATCTCTACGAGATCGCTTGCGGCGGAGATGTCAAATACCGTCCACAATGACGGGATTAGCTTCGACCGCACTCGCTCCGACCACGATCTATCGTCGATCGCCGCCCCGTCTAATAGTTCCCAACCTTGCGCCAACAGCGGGACGTACGGCACCACCGTGCGATCGCGTGCCCATTGCCTGATCTCCACAAAATCGGAGGCATCTTGGCTCAAATAGCCAGACAACAAGCCCACATCGAACAGCGTGGAGCCACTCAGCTGGTCTCGCAGAGCCGCATTCATGCGGTAGATCTGCTCATTTGCCTGAATCTCGTAGTACGAGTAAGCGGCATACACAGCCAACGCGGGATCTTCGCCCTTGAGCGCTTGAAGACTGCGCGCAATCTCAAGCCCGTTGTCGGCCAACCCGAAACGGCCCCGCTGCACAGACGCAGAGACGACCGCGCGTAGCTCTCTGATCGCATCAAGCTTGTCCGGTTGTCCCTGCCGGCTTTCGAATGACACCGCGATGATCTCGCGCCCATGCACCGTTATGTCCGTAACATATCCGGGCAACACGGGCAGCAGCGCCACGGTCCCGTTGTCGAACTCCGCCACCACGTTTTCCGGGCGCATTCCGAGAAGCGGCTCCAAACTGATGCTCTGCCTTGAGTCATCCGCGTACAAGTACCTGGAGCCACGGGAAGACGTTGCCCGCGTGAAGGCCGCGCCCTGCACAGTGATCGCCGCTTCAGGCAACTGCAGCCGCCGGGTAAACGGTTGCGCGAGATCTTGCACCGACTCCACGAACCGCGACGCACCTGGGGCTGGCGCTCTCCCCGCCCGTTCGAGCTGCCCCTTGAACGACGCAGCAGGGTCGGCGATCGCTTGCACAAGACCTTCGGCAACCTGGGCAACAGTTATGGAGTCCTCCAGGGGGACTGACTCGTCCCAACGGGGCTCGTCCGGAATTACCACCGCCCCCGACGGTGGAGGAGGCCGCAGACGCACCAGCCAGTGCAGGTTGTCGTCGCCACTATTAACATCGCATTTCGGTGTTCTATCCTCGTCAACAATTTGCAAAGCGATCAGCCTTTTCGCGACCGCGATCTCCAAGTACTTGCCCAGCTTAGCTGACCAGACGTATCGCCAAGTATCGTCTGTAGTTTTGCCGGGCGACAGTATTTCCGGTACCGCGCCGGTCAACGCCCCATGCAAAACGTCAGTGTAAATGTCCTCAGGCACAGTACGATTCACCTCGACGGCAGACACGCCCAGGGGCGTGGCGTAGAAGACGTCGACACGCATCTTCTCTATCCTGTCGGGCGGATTCCGAAATAGCGAAGCACCAGAAATGTCCTGTGTGTAAAGGTCCGTTGCGGCGGTTCTGCAGGCATCGGAGATGATCACCACATGGGGTGTGATCCCGGCCCGGGCGAATCTAATACACCTCGAAACGCTAATTGCGGCGTCAGCGTCATCGGGTGCCTCGCTAAGCAGCCACGTGTCGAAACCGTTGATGACCATGCCGTGACCCGAGAAGTACAGGATCAACTGATCGACACCTTGCTTCTCGACCACATCGCTCACAGCAGCTCTGACCTGTTGAGGCGTCACGACAGGGCGGCGTGCATCTGCCTCTGCATCTGGGTCTGCAACTGAAAGCGGTGCATCGGAGACTAGGCGAACGCAACTAAGGTCCATCGCTCCGAGATCCGGATCGATCGCCCAGTCATACATCTTCTTCGCACTGGAGGCTGCCGCGTACAGCGGGTCAAGTTCACCTTTTGTGCGATCGACACCGATGAAAACGCCCCCTCGCACCAGCCGTGTCTCCATTGCGTTGGCCTTCAGAGAGGAGTGCCGCAGCCCGATGCCGCCGGTGCCGCCGACATTTGCGGTGCTGGGATCAGGCAAGCCATTGCGGTAACTCCAATCCGGACGCTTCTTGACCATCGGGAGACATGAGTCTGGCCATAGTTACCACGAAGCTGTGCCAATTTTTTGTCTTTGACTAGCTTTACGCGCCCGTTAAATATGACGGCTGAACGAGTCGTAAACATTGGCCCACTAAGGCCCGCGCTGAGCAAGGTGGTGATGGCTTTTCGCCGTGTATTGACCGACCACAGCAGCATGCCAACCAACTTGCGTCGGACTCCATGGGTTGGTTCCGTGTCGGCCAGCCTCACAGTCCAACACCTCATGGACCGCACGCCGCGAAACCCAGCTGTGCAAGCGCTGGGAGCATTACCCGGTCGGCTCGGACGACGACGGCAAAATTGATCGCCAACATCGGCCCTAGGCAGTCCACTGCCGTGTTCTCGGCCGTCGCTGCGTCGAGCCACGGGTCAATGACATTGCTGACCGCCAGCCAATTACCAGCATCGTCACCATTAGGTCGATGAGCACGGCGGCCAACGCGGCTACCACAATGCTGTCGTATCCTTTCCATGTTTGCGCCCGGCCGTCGACCTTCTCGGCGCGCTCTCGATCAAAAAGAACTTTCAAATTTGGCGGACCTTGGGATAGGGCTACGGTTGAGGTGGGAGTACAAGAAGAGCAAGGTCGTGAGATTGAAGGGCCATCCGGACTTCCGTGAAAACTGGTTACAGCAGCAGATTCTCGAGCGACGTTGAGATTCTTGGATTGGGCGAGGAACTGATTGTCAAGGACATCGAACGACGTCAGCCTTGTGCTGGCCGCCTCGACGTTCTCCTTTATGACCCTGAAACGAACACCAGGTACGAAGTCGAGATTCAGCTTGGCAAAACTGATGAGAGTCACATTATTCGAACCTTGGAGTACTGGGACAACGAGCGACGTCGATTTCCTCAATACAATCATATAGCCGTAATCGTGGCCAAGGAAATCACGGGACGCTTCCTGAATGTGATCAACCTGTTCAACCAAGCTATTCCGCTTATTGCGATCCAAATGAGTGCAATCGAGGTGGACGCCGCGGATGACCCTTCACACCACCAAAGTTCTCGACGTCGCCTTGCCAGCACTGGAAGAAGAGGACGAGCCCGGCGAATAGACGGACCGCTCGTACTGGCAGCAAAAGAGTGACGCGCAAATGCTTGGCACCGTTGACAAATTTTTGGCGCTCGTAAACGAGTACGGCCCGACAATGTCCCTAAAGTTCAACAAGTATTACGTCGGACTCCAACGCGACCACGTTCCGGACAATTTTGTACAGTTTCGCCCACGCAAGAAATTCGTTCGATTGGACCTACGGATCGAACGATCCGAACAACTCGATGCGCTAATCGAGAATTCAAGCCTAACTTCGATGACCTATGTCACTCGGTGGAACACATACCGGGTCAGCGTCGTACCCTCTGACTTCGACACAGACCAGGAAGTCCTCCGCGAGCTTGTTCAGTCGGCTAGAGGCCTACCGGTCGAAACCCCGATCGTCCCCGCCCTCGACACCTCAGCCTAGACAGGTTGTACCGGCGGGACCCACAAGAAGTCACACAGCTCGCTGGCGAAAGGTTCTGCGGGTGCTATACAGCGCTTCCTCAGCTCCGACTTTGACCCGCCATCGTGACGGGCTGCTGGATGAACGCCGCGACCTGACCGAGCGAGCAAACCTGTCGCGGCTCCGCGCATGGTGACCTCAGCTCGCGTTAGGCCCATAAGGGAACCGGATCGCCCTGGTCCGCGTCTGACTAGTTGATCGGGCCGCCCCTGCTCTCCTCGGGGGGTGGCCTGACCCCGAGGGGCCATTCAGCTGAGGTGTTCGAGTGTTGTTCGGGCCTGGTCGATTTGGTCGTACGTAGGTCGCCATGGCGGCGGTAGTCATCGTCTCACCCTTGCCGACGAGCGATTCGTAAGTCGCCTCACCGAGGACGTCGCGCAGGTGGGCGATAGTCGTGGTGATTTCGGGGACCACCGCTGCGGCCATGGGATGGAGGGCGAAAGCCGGCGATGGTGGCCGCCGGTTGGTAGCGTCCGAGCCGGTCGAAAAGAGCGGCGAGGACGGCCAGCGGGAGGCGGATCGTCGTGGTGTCGCCCGCATTGTGGAGGTTGCGGATCGCCAGAGTGAGGTGATCGAATGCGGACACGGTGCCGCCGTGTTCGGCTTCAATTCGTGCCAGAAGATCCGCCAGGGCTGACGCTTGGGTGCGGTTGCCGCTGTCTCGAGGGATCAACAGACCCCGGCCGAGGGCGTTAAGCGCCCCGACGGGACCGGCGTCACGAAAAGCCACAACGTAGGCACCGAGCGCCGTCGCGAGCAAGGTCGGGTTGCCTGCTGCCTCCGCAGCCTCGATGAGGCCATCCGCGGAATCCATCGCCTCACCACCGGAACCGGCCACTAAAAGGGCAGCAACCAGCCATGACCGGACCTGGACATGGGTGTCGCGGCGGTGTGCGAGCTGGGCGCGGCACAACTCGGCCCACCGCTGGGGCTGCCCGATGGCTAGGTATACAGCTCCGAGCAAGGCTTCGATGCCGTACGGCAGCCCATCGCGGCTGCTGCCGAGATCGATCTGCCCCGCGTCGCTGTAGCCGACAGCCGCCTCGATCCGTCCGGTCAGGTAGCACCACGTCGCAATCACGTACAGGAACGCCAGCCGGGGGTGGTCGACCGCGCCGGCCTAGCGAATCGACTGTGCGGGTCGCTAGCATCCTGACTGTGGCGTGGCAGGACGCTGCGGACGGCACACCCTTCGGTCGCTACCGGTTGGTGCGGTTGCTGGGTCGCGGCGGTATGGGCGAGGTGTGGCGGGCCCATGACACCGAGACCGACCGGATCGTCGCGATCAAACTCCTGCCGCCTCACTTCTCGGACAATGAGGAATTTGAGCGGCGGTTTCGCCGCGAAGCCCACGCCGCGGCACGGTTGAACACTCCGCATGTGGTTCCCATTCACAACTACGGCGAGATCCACGGCCGGCTCTATGTCGATATGCGTCTGATTGAGGGCCGCGACCTGGAGACGGTGCTGGCCAACGGGCCGCTGGAGCCGTCGCGGGCGGTGCGCATCATCGAAGGGGTCGCCTTGGCGTTGCATGCCGCCCACGAGGTGGGTCTGCTCCATCGCGATGTCAAACCGTCCAATATTCTGCTCGACAAGAACGACTTCGCCTATCTGATTGATTTCGGGATCGCGCGGGCCGCCGACGACACGCGATTAACCAAGACCGGCAACACGATCGGCACCTTCGCCTACATCGCACCCGAACGCCTGGACGGCCGGGCCAACGTGGATGCCCGTGTTGACATCTACTCGTTGGCCTGCGTGTTATATGAAGCCCTGACCGGAGACCCGCCGTTCGCCGGTGACACGACGCCGCGCCTGATTGCCGCGCATCTCTATACCCCGCCACCGCGGCCCTCAATCGCTCGACCAGATGTGCCGGCCCAGGTCGACGCGGTCATCGCCAAGGGCATGGCCAAAGAACCCGATCAGCGATATGCCACCACGGTGGAGTTGGCCGATGCCGCCCGCGACGCGATCACCGAGCCCATTCAGCGACCGGCAGCGAAACCGACGCGAATCCGACAGACCCAGCCAGCGCACAATGTCGTGACGGAGCAGTCAGCCATCACGGAGCGCGACGCCCATGCGGAGTACAAGCAGGTCACGGTGCTGTTCGCCGGCGTGGTCCATTCGATGGACATCGCCTCGGCGGTGGGCGCGGAGCGGCTGCGGGAGATCATGGCCGACGTGGCTAACCGCTGCGCCGCCGTTGTTCAGCGGTACGGGGGCACGGTGGATAAGTTCACCGGCGACGGGATCATGGCGGTGTTCGGCGCACCGGTGGCGTTGGAGGATCACGCCGTTCGTGCCTGCCTGGCGGCTCTGGGTATTCAGGAAGAGGCGAAGCGGCTTGCCGTCGACGTCGGAGAACGCGACGGTGTGAACCTGCAGTTGCGGGTGGGACTCAACTCCGGTCAGGTAATCGCCGGTGAAATCGGTTCCGGGCCGTTCGGTTACACCGCCGTCGGTGAGCAGGTTGGGATGGCTCAGCGGATCGAGTCAGTGGCCCCGCCGGGTGGGGTGATGCTCAGCGACTCGACAGCGCGACTGGTTGATGGCGCAGCGGCGCTGGTTGAACCGGAGATGGTCCGCATCAAGGGTGCCGACGAACCAGTCACCGCCTACCGGCTGCTGGGCATAGGAGACCGGCATCGCGCTTTTGACCGTGCTGAGTCGACTCTGGTGGGTCGGCGGTGGGAGATGTCCGCCGTCGAGGGCTTGCTGGAGCGCGCCATCGATGGCCACGGCGCGGTGGTCTGCGAGGTGGGGTCAGCGGGCATCGGAAAAAGTCGTCTGACGCGCGAGGTTTCGGCCATGGCCGCTTCGCGCGGTGTGGAGGTGTTCACCGCCTTCTGTGAATCGCACACCAGCCCGATCCCCTTCCACGCCGTTGCGCGGCTGCTGCGCGCCGCCACCGGTGTCGAGGGTCTTGACCCGCATGCCGCCCGAGCGCGGATACGGACTCAGGCTCCCGACGCGGAGTCGGAGGACTTGTTGTTCTTTGACGACCTGTTGGGCATCGCCGATCCCGATGTGCAGTTGCCCAAGATCGACCCGGATGCCCGGCGGCGGCGGTTGACGGCATTGGTGAATGCCGCATCGTTGGCCCGAAAAAGCCCGGCGCTCTACGTCATCGAGGATGTCCATTGGATTGATGAGGTTAGCGAGTCGATGCTGGCCGATTTCCTCACCGTGATCCCGCAGACGCCTTCGCTGGTGCTGGCCACCTACCGACCCCAGTACGACGGGGCGTTGGCTCGGGTGCACGGTGCTCAAACCATCGCCCTAGCGCCGCTGAGCGATTCAGAAACCGCGGTACTGGTCGCAGGGCTGATCGGGCCGGACCCGTCGGTTGGCGCACTGGCCCAGAAGATCGCCGAGAGGGCCGCCGGTAACCCGTTTTTCGCCGAGGAGATCGTGCGGGAGCTCGCCGAGCGTGGCGTGCTGCGCGGCGAGCCCGGCGGTTACATATCGGCGGCAGAGGTTGGCGAGGTGAGCGTGCCTGTCACGCTGCAGGCGACCATCGCGGCACGCATTGACCGGCTTGATCCGGTCGCCAAGCGCACCTTAAGCGCGGCGGCGGTGCTCGGCGCGCGATTCACCCTCGACCTGCTCACCGCGCTGGGAGTTGACGCTGTCGTTGATGATCTGCTGGCCGCTCAGTTCATCGACCAGGTCCGCTTCACCCGGCAACCGGAGTATGTGTTTCACCATCCGCTGATCCGCACGGTGGCCTACGAATCACAGCTCAAGTCGGATCGCGCCGAGTTGCACCGGCGCGTCGCGGCGGCAATCGAATCACATGACCCGGCAGTGGCGGAGGAGAACGCTGCGTTGATCGCCGAGCATCTGGAGGCCGCTGGTGATCTGCACGCCGCCTACGGCTGGCGCATGCGCGCGGCAACGTGGGCGACCAATCGCGACATCAGCGCGGCACGACTGAGTTGGGAGCGCGCCCAAGCGATCGCCGACGCATTGCCCGCCGATGACCCCAACCGAGCGGCAACGCGCATTGCCCCGCGCACCATGCTGTGCGCGACCGCCTTTCGAGCCCATGCACAGTTGGCCGATGCCCGCTTCGAGGAATTGCGGCAGTTGTGCACCGCCGCCGGGGACAAGGGGTCACTGGCCATCGGGATGGCGGGGCTGGTGATGGATCATGCGTTTCAGGACCGGCTGCGCGAGGCCTCGCAGCTGGCAACGGAAGCCATGGCCCTCATCGAGTCGGTCGACGATCCGAACCTGACGGTGGGGCTATCCTTCACGGCCATCTACGCCAAGGGTGAAAGTGGCGAGTGGTGTGGCGTACTGCGATGGTCACAGCGGGTCATTGACCTGGCCAACGGTGACCCCTTAAAAGGCAACTTCATTATCGGGTCCCCGTTGGCGCACGCCTTGACGACGCGGGCTATGGCCCGTTATTGCCTGGGTCGTCCCGGATGGCGAGACGACGTGCGGCACGCCCTGGCCATGGCCCGCGACACCGACCCCGTGACCTACGTCAGGGTCGTCATGTACGTCTACCTCGTGGGAATACCGGGTGGAGTCCTTGCGGCCGACGATCGGGCGGTGCGCGAGATCGAGGATGCCCTACAAGTTGCCGAAAGATCCAGTGATGACCTCGCGTTGGCCCACGCCCGGGTGACACTGGGCTTTGCGCTGGTGCACCGCCCAACGGCTGCAGAGCATCACCGCGGACAGAAGCTCCTGGCCGAGGTCAGCGACGTGTTCCTGCGCCGGGAACACAACCTGGCTGAGTTAGCGATCGTCAACGTGTATTCGGCACGTGAGAGGGCTCGGCGTGGAGATCGCGATGACGCCATCTCGCTCATGCGCGCCGCCCTCAACGATATTGCCCGCGAGGGGAAGGTGCTGGCGTGGGGCATTCCAGCGACGGGTGTCCTGGTGGAGACACTGCTTGAGCGCGGGTCCGACGGTGACGTGGCCGAAGCCGAGGCCGCCATCGAGCGGTTAGCGGCCGCGCCAGCCGATGATGATCTGGTGGTACGCGACATCTGGCTGCTGCGGCTCCGCGCACTGCTCGCGCGGGCACACGGCGATGCCGCCGCGTACGCGCACATCCGGGATCGCTACCGCGACATGGCGAGGTCGCTTGGCTTCGAGGGGCATGTCGCGTGGGCCGAGGCGATGCCATGACCGCCGTTTTTTAGGATGGGCCGCCCGGCAACTGCCGGTCCGTCGCCCGATCTATTCACCGTTTTTCTCCACACACCAAGCTCGACCCGTTCGCCTGGCTTCGCGTCGCCCCCGCAGGATTGTCGGACCCTCTCGCCGATGCCGCTAAGCCCAGCACCGCCCACCCCCACAAGGGCTGGCAGGATCAGCCGCCGCACCACAATCGCACTCATCGTTGGCGCCGTTGCACTCGTGGCAGTGAGCGTCGCGGTGGTCGCCACTTCCGCCGTTGGCAAACACGGGCCGTCTGGGTCATCCCCGACATCATTGTCATCCCCGACATCATCGCGGCGGTCCTATGCGGCTCGGGTGGTGTTGTCGTTCACCGGCCTCAACGATCCGCAGGTGTGGCGGTGGACTCTGCCGGCGCCCTCATCCCTACATCCGTGTGACCAAACCGTTATTGGTACCGCGGCGGGGCTGGCAACGAACGAACCGGGTGAGAACCGCCTGGACGGGCATCCCTGGATATGCGTAAAGTGGGGAGGTGATTCATAATGAATCAGGAGGTTAGAAATGCCTGGACAGGCTAGTCAAAACGACGCCCTGCAGCGCCTGGCGGCTTGGGCGGCACATCTGCGCGTCGTGGAGAAGGGTCTCGCCAGAGAGATCTACCACGCCGCCAACGATGTTGGTGTGTCGCAACGACGGATCAGTGAAATCGTCGCAAGCCGCTCACAAGCGACTATCCAGCGGATTCTTCGCCGGCTCTCCGAGGACCCGTCGCTGCTGGAAGAAACACCTGCAGAGGTGATAGACAGTCGCGCCGCCGGGATGATCAACGACGAGACCATGATGGACAAACTTTTAGACCGGACGTATTCCTTCGGGCACGTTCCCAGCATCGACGGTGTCGCCACCGACGCGTACATCCCTGGGGACTGGGATGAGATCGAGTTGGCTTACTACCGAGACCTCCTGTCCGAGCATGAGTTCGACCAGTTGATGGAGCGACAGCGGGATCAGATCGAGCAGGCAGTTCACACCGAGCAGGCAATTCAGAGGGAGCAGGCAATTCAGAGGGAGCAGGCAATTCAGGGCGACTGACCGCCATGGCAGGATCGCGCGCCGCTGTCGCCGCCGAGCTCACCGTCCTCTCGGACAAGGGGGGATCTCTGCACACCGATGCTAACCACTGCACTAACACCATGTACGGCTCCGACACCGGCCGTCGTCGCTTTCGGAAACGTGTCATCCAGCAGTACCTGGGTCTTAGTAGTCCGCAGGTGGGAGGTCGTTTGGCGATTCTGACGGCCGGTCCACCAGGTGCAGGGAAAACCACGCTGCTCCATACCCATGTGCCCAACCTGGGGCACTACCGGATCCTCGACGCCGACATCGTTAAAGACTATTTAATTCGACAAGCATTAGCCGATGGCATATATGACGACTTGCTCGACCAAGAACTCGCCGACGGTCATCGCATATCCCCCCGGGAGCTAGCGCCCCTTGTTCACCGGGAGTCCACCGCCCTCATCGATCAGATCCGGCAGATCTGCGTGAGCCGGAGTGAAAACATCGTTGTCGAAGGCACCCTGAGCTGGAATGGCCAAGGGCCACAAGTATTCGGCGAACTGGCCGCATCGGGGTACACCTCTGTCGAGGTCTACGGTGTCGAAACCGACCGGGCAACCGCTCACGAGCAGGCTCTGTCGCGATGGTGGGACGGGCGGCGACGCTGGGCCAGCGGTAAGGATCCGCTCGGCGGTCGCTTCCTGCCACCCGCGTTCATCAACATGTGCTATTTGGGGACAGCGCGGTCACTGTGCAGCGCTAATGCGCTCGAGATAATCAATATCGCGCGATCCGGCTTGATTCCAAACGTGCATGTCAGGATTTTCAATCGTCAGCCAAACGGAACATTCAAAATGCTGAACCACAGGACCTACCCTTAGCCCAGCGCAGCTATGCGGCGCTGGGCAAACCGACCATAATTTGAACCGGCCGAACCCGAACACACCGTTCCGCTGGTCAGCGGCCGGGACGCCGAGATCGCCTAAGCGCTATCGAGACTCGCGACCGCCGACACGTCCACTTAGACATCAAAAGACCTCCTCGGGAGCAGCGCGCTCCTTGGTTGGGGACGCTGCTCCCGGGGCTCCCTGGGGGCCAGTTATGGGTTTCTGTCTGCATTCCCCGGCCGCTCGCCCCCCAGGATCAGTCCCCCTGGGGGCCAGCGTGTTCCGGATCTACCCATACCCTGCTTTCCGCGCTGGTCCCCAGGTTCCAGCACCTCGTCGCGTTTTGGAGTTTCGCGCTACCGCCCAGGGACCAGTCTCCCTGGGAGCTAGCGGGTTTCCTACCCACTCGTCCCGCTGGCTCCCCGCTGCAAGGGTCACCGAAATTGCATGGCAGTGGGTTCGCCAAATACGTCCTTCTGTGCCGTGCCCGGTAACGGTCAGTAAAGTGTGCGATGGAGCAATCCCAAGGTGCAAGTCGAGGTAGGAACTGAACGGATGGGGGTGCGGTGACCGAATCGGAAGAGGTAGACAAGGAAAGGGTGCGGCGCGCTGTCGAAGCTGCGATTAAAGGCTCGGAGGGCGCATGGGAGAAATTCCTCAAAGACAACCGATCATCATTCGACGACGACGAGCACGAACGCCCCCTGGCGATGAAATATATGGCGTCCGAGTATGCCGAGAAGTACAAGCCGGCCGGACAGCTGCACCGCTTTTACATGGGTGAGAAGGACTACACCTGGGGCAGGGCCGTCTATGTGACCGGAGTTGTGCAGCCGTTGTCCACTTTGATCTACGGCCGTGTCGGGCTGGTTTCATGGTTTAACCCCGACGACCCCGAGGACGAACCCTGGAGGGTGTTCGACGCTCGCGACCCACATAAGGCGGGTCTGTATCTGGAGTGGTTGAAACTTCAAGACAACTACGAGAAGGCGATGCTCACTGTGCATACCAACCACTGGTTGCATGGGATGCGAAACGACTTCCGCGAGGAATTCGGCATCGATGTGGTGATGTGTGAACCGGACGAGCATGACGACGGCTGGAACTACACCCACCGGGACGACATCTGGCTGTGCGTCAGCGATTGGTCGGCGGATTCGCCGAAACTGCCCCAGAAGCGCATGCTTAAGAAGGGCTTCGCGGATCGCTTCCCTGACGTACGAATCACCGTTATTCCCGAAGAGGAGTTCTTCATCCCCCCCGACGACCCGAAAATTCCTGTCCGCCCGCCCGCCGAGCCTACGCCGCGTTTTCCGCGACTGGCCCTCAGTGGAAACCCACCGGTCACGCCGACGAACGTCGGGCAAACGTACTGGCAGAACGTCCGGCAAGGGTACTGGCAGGGTAGGATTTTAACGGTGCCATCATGAACCTACTTTCGGTTGCTGCGCCCCTGATTCGCCTCGCCGCGGCTGACGAATACCATGCGTACAAGCTGTTCGATGCTTTCGAGTCGGAAAAACGCGGGCCGAAGAGAGACGAACGGGTATTAACCAGGCTCGTTGAAGAACCCGCAGTCCAGAAAGACGACCTCGCAGCGCTGACGCCGCCCGAATGGCAGTGGTATGCGAGCTGGAGGCAGGCCCTCGGCGGTCGGCTCGATCCAGTTGTGCTGGACTACCTTACGGATTCCGCCTCAACACGATTCGCGCGCTACGAGGTCCGCGCGCTTGTGCTGCGCGATCCGCAAACAAACGCAGATGCGCGTGGGGACGAACTTACTGCTAATGCCATCGGGTTGAACTGGCTCCGCGACCAGGCGCAGGGCGCACGAGTTGCAAAAGTGATCCGGGCGCAGGAGTTACGAAGGGCAAGAGCCCTCGCGGCTAACGCACGAGTCGAAGAGCCAATCGACGAGGACAGCGCACTTGTCGAAGAAGCACTCGAGTTGACGCAGGATGCGCTGCAATGCGCCACCGACGCCTCTGCGTTCCTGCTGAGCCAACTGATGTCACTCCCACGCGAGCGCGGCGAATCGGTCAGAGCTTATCGCGAAGCCGCCGAGACCAGGCGCGTCAGAAGCTCCGAGATTACGGCCCGCTGGTATGAGCGCGGTACTGAGGCGGTCGGAGGCTAGCGAGAATCCCCTCGCGGCTCCGTCTGGCAATCCGAGAGGCTCGCAAAAGACGACCCCATCCACGTCAAGTCCGCGGACGGCGCCGCCACCCTGCCACATGGGCGCGGCTACCAGGACCAGGGCCGTGATGACCGCTCCACAATAAGTCTGTTACGTGATTCCCGAGGTAACTTCAAAAAGCCGTTCTGACCTGCAATTATATTCGTGGAGCAAACGGTGGAGCTAAGGGGATTCGAACCCCTGACCTACTCGATGCGAACGAGTCGCGCTACCAACTGCGCCATAGCCCCTGATCGGTAGCAGGCTACCAGTTCCGCGACACCAGGCGCCCCTGCGGGCACTACTCGCCGACGGCCCGCGGCAGGTCCCGGGGCCAGCCAAAGGTCCGCATCGCACCCGCGTTCTCCAGGTGCTCGAAGATCGGGTCCTCGTCGTCGATCTCTAAGACCACCGCGCCCGGACGCCGCAGCCGCGACGGGACCACCTCAAAATCGCGGTCTCGGGCGTTCTCCACGCCGAGCCGTGCGCGCGCCATCCGCTGCGCCCGGCGCCGACGCACCTTTTCCTCAATCCGGGTTTGCCGGCGCAGATACGCCAGGTAGCTGACCGTGAAGACGATGGCGCCGCCGCATATCCACCACGCGGTGGTTGACACCTCGAATGCCGCCGTGGCCGAACCGATCAAGACGATCGCCATCACCGTCAGCAGTCGCTTGCGAAAGGCGTACTTACGGGCGCTGACAGCGGCGGCGGTCCTGTTGTCGAACCGACGCCGCCGCGACACCGCGGGTGCGACGGGCGCCCCGGAACCCCGGACTCCTCGTCGTCTTGGGGGTCCTCCGCTTCGGGTTCCAAACCGGATTCGTCCTCGACGTATTCGTAGCGGCCGTCGTCGTCTTCCTCGTCGTCCCGGTGGGCGTCTTGGCCGGCCGATCCGCCCTGATCGGCCGCGGCAACCCGACCGTCGACCGCGAGCAGCACGGGCTCGGTCTCCTGGCTGCTGACGCCCGCCGGAAGGGCCCCGGAATCCTCGACGACGTCGACGTCCAGGTAGTCGGGCTCGGTGGGTTCGGCCGCCGCGACGTTGATGACCACCGGGCTTCGGGGCGCCATCTCGTCGGTGTCGTGGTCTTCATCGGGATCGGCGTCCTCGTGGAACTCACCGTCGGCGGCGAACTCACCCTCGAACGCATTCTCAGCCGAGTCCTGCTCCCAGCCGTCCTCCGGGGTCCAGTCGGGGTCGCTGCGATGCCCCGCCGCCGGACCGCGCCGATTGAGCAGACGGCCGCCGGCCCCGCCGTTCAGCACCCGCGTCGCCAAAGCCACGTCGCTGGTGCGACGTACCGCGTCGCGTTTGCTGACCAGCATGGGGACCAGCACAAACAGCCAGAGCACCACCAGCGATATCCAGAGCAATGATTGGGGGATGCTTGGCATGATGACCTGCTCCTTTCCCCGCGAGGCCGATCGGGTGGCCTACGCGGCCGGGTCAATGCGACCAGCACAATTACACACCTGTAATTTGCCTCAGACAAGCACCAAACGTCACTCGTGTCACGCGAGCCACAAACAAAGGCCTGACGGTTTTCGCCGAAAACCGGGGCGACGTCCGGTCAGGGCCAGCTGGCGCGCCCGGCGCGCACCAGGGTCGAGGCCACCGACCCGTACACCTCTTCGGCGGTCAGCGCGACCAGCAGGTGGTCCCGCCACGCCCGATCGACCTCGAGGTAGCGGCGCAACAGGCCCTCTTCGCGGAAGCCGACCTTTGCCAGCACGGCCCGGCTCGCCGCGTTCTCCGGACGCACGGTGGCCTCTACGCGATGCAGCATCACCGGACCGAAGCAATGGTCGAGACCCAGCGCCAACGCTGCGGTGGCCACCCCCTGGCCGGTCGCCGACTTGCGTACCCAGTAGCCGATCCATGCCGACCGCAACGCGCCGTGGGTGACATTGCCGATGGTCAACTGACCGCAGAACCGCCCGTCGAGCTCGATAACGTACGGCAGCATGCGACCTTTGCGGGCCTCCGACCGCAAACCCGAACACAGCGACGGCCACGCGGCGATCGTGTGCCGGATGGTCCAATCGCCCTCCGTGCTGGGCTCCCACGGCTCGAGATGTTCGCGGTCGGCCAACCGGATCCGGCTCCAGTGGACGCCATCACGCATCCGCACCGCGCGCAACCGGATCACGCCCGCCTTGACCCGCAGCGGACCGACCTCCAGCGGCCAACCCGGATGCTTACCGCCGGAGCGCAACAGGTTCATGAGTGGCGGGCCGTCGTTCGGCTCAGCCACGCTGAGCCAGGAAAGCGACGTCGACGATCTCACCGGTGCGAATCTGCTCGGCCCCACTGGGAATCACGACCAGGCAGTTTGCTTCGGCAAGCGTCGCCAGCAGATGCGATGACGCCCCGGGAGCTCCGCCGAGCGCCTGCACCAGGTATTCACCGGTCTCCTGATCGCGCATCAGCTGACCGCGCAGGTAGCCCTTGCGGCCGGCCACCGACGCAATCGGCGACAGCGTGCGGGCCTGCACGATCCGGCGCATCGGCTGGCGCTTGCCCAGCGACAGCCGGATCAACGGCCGGACCATCACCTCGAAGACCACCAGGGCGCTGACCGGATTGGCCGGCAGCAGAAACGTCGGAACACCCTCGCTGCCCAGCTGCCCGAAGCCCTGGACGGAACCCGGATGCATGGCGACGCGCACCACCTCCATCTCGCCGAGCTCGGAAAGCACCGCCCGCACCGCCTCGGTCGCCGCGCCCCCGACCCCGCCGGCGATCACGATCGCCTCGGCGCGATTGATCAGGCCCTCGACGATTTCGCCGAGCTCCTTGGGGTCGTTGCTGACGATGCCGATGCGGTTCACCTCCGCGCCGGCGTCTCGGCCTGCCGCGGCCAGCGCATAGGAATTGACGTCGTACACCTGCCCGGGTCCGGGGGTGCGTGAGATGTCGACCAGCTCGCCACCAACGGCCAGCACCGACAGGCGCGGCCGCGGGTGCACCAGCACCCGTTCCCGGCCCACCGCGGCCAGCAGACCCACCTGGGCCGCGCCGATGATCGTTCCGGCGCGCACGGCCACGTCACCGGGCTGGACGTCGTCGCCGGCGCGCCGCACATAGGCACCCGACGGGGCGCCGCGCAGAATCCGCACCCGCGACTTCCCGCCGTCGGTCCAACGCAACGGCAGCACCGCGTCGGCCAGCGTCGGCAGCGGTGCCCCGGTCTGCACCCGGGCGGCCTGGCGGGGCTGCAGCCTGCTGGGTGTGCGCGCACCGGCCTCGATGGTTCCCATCACCGGCAGCGTCAGCCCGCCGCCCTCGTCCCCTTCGGGGGCCCCTTCATCGGCCAGGGCATCCTCGATATCGCGCGGCTCGCCGACCCCGAGCACATCGACGCTGCGCACCGCGTAGCCGTCGATCGCGGCCTGATCGAAGCCGGGCAGTGCCCGTTCGGTCACCACTTCCTCGGCGCACATCAGGCCCTGCGCCTCGGCAATGGCAACACGTATCGGCCGCGGCGCCACCGCGGCGGCCGTTATCCGGGCCAGCTGCTCTTCCACCGAACGCACAGCGCGCCTCTCTGCCGTCGAGCCCTAGCGGGTGCCATATCAGGCGAACCGGGTCCGACCACCCAGTCGCCCGGCTATTGCTCGGTCAGGCCCAATCGCGCCACCAACCATCGCCGCAAATCCGGGCCATAGTCGTCACGATCCAATGCAAAGTCAACCGCAGCCTTGAGGTACCCGCCGGGATTTCCCAGGTCGTGTCGGGAACCGCGATGCACCACGACGTGGACCGGGTGGCCTTCCTTGATCAGCAACGCGATCGCGTCGGTGAGCTGTACCTCGCCGCCTGCACCGCGGTCGATGCGGCGCAGCGCATCGAAGATGGCACGGTCGAGCACGTAGCGGCCCGCCGCGGCATACATCGAAGGGGCGTCGCCGGCCTTGGGCTTCTCGACCATGCCGTTGACCTTCAGCACGTCGGGGTTGTCCTGAAATTTTGGGCCGTCGACCGGTTCGACGTCGAAGACGCCGTAGGCGCTGATCTCCTCGGGCGTTACCTCGATGGCACACAGCACCGTGCCACCGTGCTCGGCCCGCACCTTCGACATCGTCTCCAGCACGCCGGTCGGCAACACCAGGTCATCGGGCAGCAACACCATGACGGCGTCCTCGTCGGGCGCCAGCACAGGCTCCACACAACTCACGGCGTGTCCCAGCCCGAGCGGCTCGGCCTGTACGACGGACTCCACCTTGATCAGGGCCGGCGCGCGCCGCACCTTGGCGAGCATGGCCTTCTTGCCCCGGGCCTCCAGCGTGCCCTCCAGCACCAGGTCTTGGACGAAGTGCGCGACGACGCCGTCCTTGCCTTCGGACGTGACAATCACCAGCCGCTCGGCGCCGGCCGCGGCCGCCTCCTCTGCGACCAGCTCGATACCGGGCGTGTCGACGACGGGCAGCAGCTCCTTGGGCACCGTCTTAGTGGCGGGCAAGAAACGCGTGCCCAGGCCGGCCGCGGGCACGATCGCCGTGAATGGGATCGGGACTTCATCTGGGCGTGACATCGTTCACACACCATAACCCGACTACGCCTGCCGACTCGGCATGGCGGCGGGAAAGCCGGGCCTGTCATCGTTGAGGGCATGGCGACCGGGCCCAAGGCGGCGTTGCGAGAACAGCTGCTGTCAGCGCGGCGACGCGTTGCCGACGAGGTTCGCGCCGCCGAGGCCCGGATGCTCAGCGAGCACCTGGAGCGGGTGGTGAGCAGCGACTGCACGGTCTGCGCGTACGTGCCGGTGGACACCGAGCCGGGGTCTATCGAGATGCTGGATGTGTTGCTGCGGCGGGCGGGGCGGGTGCTGCTGCCGGTTGCACGCACCGCCGCCGACGACACTCCCCTGCCGCTGCGCTGGGGCGATTACCGGCCCAGTGGACCCAGCGGCCTCATTCGCGGTCGCTGGGGGCTGCTGGAGCCCCCCGAACCCTGGCTGCCCGAGTCCGCCCTGGCCGAGGCCGCCCTGGTGCTCATTCCGGCGCTGGCAGTCGACCGGCGGGGAGTGCGGCTGGGCCGGGGCCGAGGCTTCTACGATCGCTCGCTGACCGGCCGCGACCCGCACGCGCGGCTGATCGCGGTGGTCCGCGACGACGAGCTGCTCGACGAGCTGCCGGCCGACCCGCATGACGTCCGGATGACCCATGCGCTCACGCCGCGGCGCGGGCTGAGCGCGCTGCACGCGTGCGGCCCCACACGGGAATGAGACACGTCACGTGGCGGTTCTAGCACTTGACAGGTTAGAGTGCTAACCAGGCTTAATATCTTCCGGAGGTTTTTGTGCCGACCTACACCTATGAGTGCACTGAGTGCGGCAACCGCTTCGACATTGTGCAGGCATTCACAGACGACGCACTGAGCACCTGCGAGCAGTGCGCCGGCCGGCTGCGCAAGCGCTTCAACTCGGTCGGGGTCGTGTTCAAGGGCAGCGGCTTTTACCGCACCGACAGCCGCGAGTCGGCCAAGAAGACGAGCGCCACCAACGGGTCTTCCAGCGACTCGGGGTCGAGCGATTCGGGGTCGAGCGAGAAGTCCGGGTCCAGCGAGAAGTCCGGGTCCAGCGAGAAGTCCGGGTCCAGCGAGAAGTCCGGGTCCAACGGGAAGTCGAGCAGCAGCTCGGTACCGTCCACCGCGGGCGCCTCGACCTAGCTCGACGACGGCGAGCGCCGGGAGGCGCGAGTAAGAAGTCGGGCAATCAGACCTAGCGGGTTTATCCACAACGCCATTTCTGGCCGGCATCGTCGGCGCCGCGCCGCACTTACCGTTGCGGCGTGCGGGAATCATCGCTGAATCCAAGCCTGTTCAGCCGGATATCGACGTCGTTGCGGCCGGACTGGTCGCGGACCGTGCTGGCCCGGCGCGTCGCGGCGGGCGGGCTGGTGGTGCTGGCCGGGGTCGCGGCCCTGCGCTCGAATCCGGACGGTGACAGCGTCGAAGTGGTGGTGGCCGCGCGCGACCTGCGCCCCGGCACCGCGTTGACCGCCGACGACGTCCGGCTCGAAAGACGTTTGGCTACCACGGTTCCCGACGGGTCACCGGCCGACCTGGGCGCGGTGGTCGGGTCCACGCTGGCCAGCCCGACGCGGCGAGGTGAGGTGCTCACCGACGTTCGGTTGCTCGGGAGCCGGCTCGCCGAGTCGACGGCCGGCCCCGGCGCCCGCATTGTGCCGTTGCATCTGGCGGACAGCGCCCTGATCGACCTGGTCCGCGTGGGCGACGTCGTCGACGTGCTGGCCGCGCCGGCAAACGACTCACCGGTTGCCGGCCCGGCGGCCAGCCGGGTGGTGGCCACCGACGCCGTCGTAGTCCTCGTGTCGGCGAAGGAGAAAGTCCAGGTCGCTGATGGTGACCGCGTAGTGTTGGTTGCGCTTCCGGCTCGCGTGGCGAATACGGTGGCAGGCTCGATGCTGGGTCAGGCGGTGACCCTCACCCTGCACTGAGTACCTGGCCGATGCTCGGCACGTGATTCGCAGCAAACTGTGTCCGAGTTCAGAAAGGACCTTGCCATGTTCAAGGGGTTCAAGGAGTTTCTCTCGCGGGGAAATATCGTCGACCTGGCTATCGCCGTTGTCATCGGTACGGCCTTCACTGCATTGGTCACCAAGTTCACCGAATCCATCATCACGCCGTTGCTCGGTGCGATCGGCGCCAACCAGCAGACCAAGATCGGCATCTTGAAGCAACACATCCCCGGCACCGATCAGGACGTCAACTTCAACACCCTCCTTTCGGCTGCGATCAACTTCCTCCTCATTGCCGCGGTGGTGTACTTCCTGGTCGTGCTGCCCTACAGCAAGCTGCGCAAGCGCGGTGAGGTGGAACAGGCCGACGATGCGCAGGTCGTCCTGCTGACCGAAATCCGCGACCTTCTCGCGCAAAGCAACGGAAGCTCGTCGGGCAAGCACGGCGGGGTCGCTTTGTCACCGCCCCCGGACCACGGACCCCGCGCGGACACCTGAGCAGTCGGGACGGCTGACCTGACTCCGACCGGGTTTAGATCTCCAGACTCGACAATTGGCCAATGATCTTGGCCGCCAACGGGTTCAGCGTCGCCATTCCGTCGCGCACCGCGTACCGGGAGCCGGCGAGATTGACCACCAACGTGCTTCCGGACACTCCGGCCAGGCCACGCGACAACGCGGCGTCGACGACCCCCGCGGATAACCCCGAAGCGCGGATCGCCTCGGCGATGCCGAGGATTTCCCGATCCAGAATGTCACGGGTGGCCTCCGGGGTGACATCGCGAGGCGTGACTCCGGTGCCGCCGACCGAGACCACCAAGTCCACTCCGCCGATCACCGCGGTGTTCAACGCGTTGCGAATCTCGACCTCGTCGGCCGCGACCGCCACCACACCGTCGACAACGAACCCCGCCTCGGTCAGCAGCTCGGTGACCAGCGGCCCGCTGTGGTCCTCGTCGCCGTGAGCGGTGCGATCGTCGACAACAACGACAAGTGCCCGGCCGACTACCAACTCCGCGCCTTTTTCCATGGGTGCAACCGTATATCCGAGCTCCGTCAGCGGCGCATCGACTCTCATCACTAATCCGCCTTGCCGAGGGTGACCGTAACCGTGCGGCTGCTGCCCGAAGGATCCTGATAGGTCAGCGAGACCTTGTCGCCCGGCGCCTTGGATCGCACCGCGGCAACCAATGCGTCGGCGCTGTTGATCGGGCGGTCGTCGACCTTGGTGACGATCACACCCTTGGGCACCCCGGCATTCGCGGCCGCGCCGCCCTGCGCCACCTCGACAACCTTGGCGCCCGGGGTGCCCTTGTCATTGGTCACCTGCACGCCGAGCGAGGCATGCGTAGCCTTGCCGGTGGTCATCAGCTCGTCGGCGATGCGTTTGGCCTGGTCGACCGGAATCGCGAAGCCCAGGCCGATCGAGCCGCTCTGGGCATCCTGTGAATCCGCACCCAGCGTGGCGATCGCCGAGTTGACGCCCACCAGCTGGCCGCTCATATTGACCAACGCACCGCCGGAGTTACCCGGGTTGATCGCGGCATCGGTCTGGATCGCGTCCAGCACCGTGTTCTGGTTGCCCGACTCGCCGGTCGTCGACACCGGCCGGTTCAGCGCGCTGACGATTCCCGTGGTCACCGTGCCCGACAAGCCCAGCGGTGACCCGATCGCCACCACCGGCTGCCCAACCCGCAGATCGGACGACGAGCCCATCGAAATCGGGCTGAGCCCGGAAATGCCCTGCACCTGCACCACGGCGATATCGCTGGTGGGATCGGCTCCGAGCACCGTGAACGGCGCGGTCCGCCCGTCGGAGAAGGTCACCGTCGTCTTCGGCACCGCACCCCCGGGGGTTCCACCAGGGGCTTTGGGGGCGGCGGCCGCGATGACGTGGTTGTTGGTCAGGATCTTCCCGTCGGTCGACAGGATGATGCCCGAGCCCTCCTCCGACTGACGACCGACATCCGTTTCCAGCATCACGACGCTGGGCACCACCTTGGCGGCAACCTGTTCGACGCTGCCCGGTGGCATGTTCGCCGCCGGGACGCTGGGAGCCGCACCACCGATCAGCCCGCCGCCGTTGCCGCCCGTGTTATGCGTGCTTAGCTCGACGACCGTGGCCGCGGCGCCGCCGATACCGGCCGAGACCACTGCGATGGTCAGCGCGCCGACGGCTAACAGGCCTGCGCGAGAACGTCTTTGGCGTTGCGGACCCGCAGGCGGAGCCATCGGCGGGAGCATCCCCGGTATCGCGTGCGTCCCGGTATTGCCGATCCCGGGCACCGGGCCGGGTCCGGTACCGCCGAACCTGGGCACCGGGCCCGTTGCGGTAGCGCCCATCCCGCGCATCGGGCCGGTCCCGGTAGCGCCCATCCCGGGCACCGGGCGCATTCCCGTACCGCCCAGCCCGGGCACCGGGCCCGTCCCGGTACCGCTGAAGGGCTGCTCGTAGGACGGGCGGTACTGCTGTGACGGTTGTGGCTGTTGATACCGCCAGTCGAACTGGGGGTTGTATGGATTCCCCTGGGCATAGGCGGGGGGCACGGGCTGATTAGGCCCAGCACGGTATCCCTGCTGCTGCGGCGGTGGCGAATACCTCGGGTCATTCGTCATGTCGCTAAGTCGCTCTTTCTCTACTTTGGCTACTTCGGCTCACGGAGCCCCGCACTGGGCTCGATTGTTGCTCGATTTTCTCAACACTAACTGCAACTACCTTGCCCGCGTCGACTGAGAGTCCACTGAGATAACGTTCGTCGATTCCCGAGAGTTCGCATGCGTTACAGGTACCACGGGGTCGGTTTTGGCGTCGGTTTTCTCGTGGGTCTTGTCTTGGGTCTTCTCTTGGGTCTTGGACCGGGTCCTGGCCAGCGTCATCTTGTCGGTCTTGGCTTCGGCTATGGGGGCCATGGGCGGGGAGTACCCCGAACCGGGCATCGGCCGCCCGGGCAGCAGCATGTAAATCGACGTTCCCGGCGGCTGACCTCCCGGCACGGTGTCCTCGACGCGGAGCAACCCACCGTGATTGAGCACCACCTTCTTGACGATCGCTAGCCCCAGGCCGGAACCCGGCAACGCCCGGGCGGTCGTCGACCGGTAGAACCGTTCGAACACCAGGCGGCGCTCGTGCGGCGGAATCCCGGGGCCCTGGTCGGATACCACGAGCTCGGCGTGCGACGGGTCGAGCTGCCTCAGCGTGACGCCGACGCGACCACCCGGCGGGCTCCACTTGGCCGCATTGTCCATCAGGTTCAGCGCCGCACGTGACAGCCCGGCGGCGTCACCGTAGACCTGCCATCCGATCACCTGGACGTCGAAGTGAATATCATTGCGCCGCCGCCTGACTCGCTCCAGACTGCGGTCTAGGACCTCGGACATGTCGACCGGCTCGTGCACCACCTGGCCGGCGTCGTCGCGGGTGAGGTCAACCAGATCGCCTACCAGCGTGGACAATTCCTCGATCTGGGCCAGCACATCGGCACGCAAGCCGACCATCTCCTGCTCGGGTAGGCGCGGCGCCCCGGGTTCCATCGCGGCCATCAGCAGTTCGACGTTGGTGCGCAGCGAGGTCAGCGGGGTGCGTAATTCATGCCCGGCGTCGGTGACCAGACGCGCCTGCCGTTCCCGGGATTCGGCCAGCGCCCGCAGCATCAAGTTGAATGCCTCTGTAAGCCTTGCCAATTCGTCACTGCCGAACACCGGGATGGGGCGCAGGTCATCGGTACGGGCCACCCGCTCGGCCGCCTCGGTCAGCCGACCCACCGGGCGCAGCCCCGCCCGGGTGACCATTCCCCCGGCCACCGCGGCGACCGCAACGCCGATGCCGCCGACGAGCAGCAGCACCCAGCGCAGTTTGGTCATCACCGCTTCGGTGGGCTTGAGGCTCTTGGAGATCAGTAGCGTACTGCCGTTGGGCAGGTGGATGGCGAGTATCCGCTGGTCCGATGCGGTTCGCCGGGACATGAACAACTCGCCGCGAATGACGGCCTTCTCGGCCGGTCCGACCGGCAGGGTCTGACCCTGCTGGTTGGCGGTGTAGATCGTGTGGCCGGCTGGATTGACCAGCATCGCGTTGACATCCGAATAGGCGGTGCCCTCGATCGCTTTTCCGGGATCGGCGGCCAGCGAACCACTCGCGATCAGCAGCTGAGCACGGCTCTGCAGTTGATTGTCGATGTCGCCATAGAGCGCAGCCGAGATCACCGCGTAGACCGCGAACGCCATGAGCACCACGACCATCGCCACCATCGACATCGCCAACAGCATCACCCGCCAGCGCAGGGACAACGAGCTGGTGGCCGGCAGCGGCGCGCCCCGACGCTGGTGGAACCCAAGCATTACGGCGGCGTCTCCCGCAGCACGTAACCCACCCCACGCACCGTGTGGATCAGCCGTGGCTCGCCGTCGGCCTCCGTTTTGCGGCGCAGATACCCGACATAGACTTCCAGCGCATTACCCGAGGTGGGAAAGTCGAATCCCCACACCTCCTCGAGGATGCGGCTGCGGGTGAGAACGCGGCGCGGATTGGCGATCAGCATCTCCAGCAAAGCGAATTCGGTGCGGGTCAGGCTGATGCGGCGTTGACCGCGGGTGACTTCGCGGGTCACCGGGTCCAGGGCCAGGTCGGAGAAGACCATCGGCACCGACTCGGCGGCGTCGTCGGGCTTGGTGCGACGCAGCAGCGCCCGCATCCGCGCCAGGAGCTCTTCCAGGGCGAACGGCTTCGGCAGGTAATCGTCGGCGCCGGCGTCCAGGCCGGCGACCCGCTCGGATACCGAGTCGCGGGCGGTCAGAACCAGGATCGGCAGGTCGTCGCCGGTGCTGCGGAGGTGGCGACACACCTCCAGGCCGTCCAGCCGCGGCATCATCACGTCCAGAACCAGCGCGTCAGGGCGATCGCTGGCAATTTTGTCGAGGGCCTCGACACCGTCGTGGGCGAGCTCGACCGAGTAGCCATTGAAGGAGAGCGACCTGCGCAGCGACTCGCGCACTGCGCGATCGTCGTCGACGACAAGTATCCGCACGGCCACTAGTTTCGTCCCAGCGCCTGAGAGCGGCCTGAGAGGCGCGCCGGTATTTCGGTTAGCGTTTGTCGAGGTCGATGAGGCCGAGGCGGGCCGCCTTGAGCAGCCGGCGCGGCACTTTGTGCTTCTGGCCCGCCACCGTCACACCGACGAGCTCGGTTCGGGTGGCTTTCCATTGCGCGCGCCGGCTTCGGGTGTTCGCGCGCGACATCCTGCGCTTGGGCACAGCCATGGTCAGGCCTTCCTCTGTATGAGCATCAATGGTTTGGGAGCTTCCGCACGGCACGTGGGCGCGGCGACAATTGCGTCAACGATACCTGGTGAATACCGCCCGGCCCAATCGCGGGGCTCAATTGCGGCGTCAGGCATCAAAGGTTGTCGTCCCGATAGCGGTGGGGTTGTAGCTGACGTACACCGGTCCCTGCGCGAAAGGTTCGTACCCCGTATTCATGGTGCCGCTCGAGGTAACCGTCGGACTATTAGTCCCGTCCGTCACGTAGGAGTACAGCAGCGTGTGGCTGGTGTCGCTGGTGTAGACCGAGACGGTTGTTCCCGCCGGCAGGGTTTGTCCGACGCTAAAACCGGGCCCGGCTACGGATGATGGGATGGTTCCGTACACACCACCGGAATCGAACATCACGGGCACGGTGCTCGTCACGGGCCCGCCGGTTTGCACAGTCGGGTTACTGACAACTACTTGCACGGTGGAAATCGGGGAGCCGGAAATCGGGATATTCCCAGTGCTGGGTAATGAGTTTGGACCGAACACCAGCGTGCCTGCTGATTCGTTGATCAGCACGCCGTTATTGAGCACGCCCGGCAGCGCCGTAAGCACGGTGCTGGTGCCCGGGAACCCGTTATTGGGCCCAATGCCTAAAACGCCATCTGCACCGGCTGCAGCCAAAAAGGTACTCAAAGGTTCCGACGACGAGGTGATGACGTTGACGCCGGTCGGCGCGGTCACAAGGCCATTCCCGAAACCCACCGTCGTGTCATACGTGTTGTAGCTAAAGGTCAGGCCGCCGCTGTAACCGGCGGTACCCGACCCGACGGCGGTGCCGAGGTTCGCCGTCGGGATATCGCTCCCTAGCACGAGACCAGTGGATCCGGTGTCAAGCAGCACGCGCACCGGCGTCGGTGAGCCGTTGATGTAGATGTTTACGACCGGCTCCGTGGTATCGACCATCGTCAGCGGAACGGTTGCGTTGGTCAAAGCGCTGACGCCGGTGCCGCCCGCGCCGCCGGCGACGCCGTTGGTGCCGGCGGTGCCGCCCGCGCCGCCGGTGCCGCCGGTGCTGGCCCCGCCGGTGCCGCCGGCCCCGTTGGTGCCGTACGTGCCGTCCGGGCCGCCGCTGCCGCCGGTGCCGCCGGCGCCACCGTTGCCACCGTTGGCGCCGGGCCCGCTGGCGCCGCCGCTGCCGCCGTGGACTCCGGCGGAGCCGCCTGCACCTTGGGCGCCGGCGCTGGCCCCGGCGCCGCCGGTACCGCCGGTACCGCCGTAAGCACCCGTCCCGAGGTTGTATACGGCGGTGCCACCGCTGCCGCCGTTCGCGCCGCTGCCGCCCTGGCCGGCGCCGCCCCCGGCGCCGCCGTTGGCGCCGGTGCCGCCGGTGCCGCCGGTGCCGCCGGTGCCACCTAGGCCGCCGGTGCCACCGTTGCCGCCGTTGCTGCCCTGGGCGTTGTAGTTGCCGGTGGCGTCACCACCGGCACCGCCGGCGCCGCCCTGGCCGCCGCTGCCGCCCTGGCCGCCGTTAAAGCCAATGTCGCCTTGCCCGCCGGTGCCACCGGCGCCGGCGGCCCCGCCGGTGCCGCCGGTGCCGCCGGTGCCGACCTGCAAGGCTGAGCTCGCGGGCGCCGCGTTGTAGCCGTTGCCGGGTGCGCCGCCCGCCCCGGCCGCCCCGCCGTTGCCGCCGGTGCCACCTGTGCCCCCGACGCTGCTGCTGCCGGTGCTGCCGTTCCCGCCGGTGCCGCCGACGCCGCCATTGCCGCCCGGGCCGCCGTTGCCCTCGGATCCGAAGAAGCCGTGCTGTGTTGATGGTATCGACGGGGTAGAAGCGCTGGCTTGACCACCTTGACCGCCTTGCCCGCCGGCGCCGCCGTTGCCGCCGGTGAAGCCGGAGTTGCCGCCGGCCGCGCCGTTGTCGCCGCCGCCGCCGGCACCGGCGTTTCCGCCTGCGCCACCGTTGCCGCCGCTGCCGAACCATACGTTGGCGGCTTGTGCGGCTGTTTTGCTGACGCTGTCGCCGGGATCCCCACCGGCGCCACCGCTGCCGCCGTTGCCGCCGTTGCCGGCGTTGCCGCCGACGTTGCCGATGCCCGCGGCCCCGCTAGTGCCCTGTCCGCCGGCGCCACCATTACCGCCGGTGCCGCCGCTGCCGCCAGCGGCAGCGTTGGTGCCGTGGCTGCCGCCGGTGCCGCCGGCGCCGGCATTGCCGCCGGCGCCACCGTTGCCGCCATTACCGCCGGGGGTGGGCGCCCCGCCGTCGCCGCCGGTGCCCCCGTTGCCGCCGGCACCGGCGGCGCCGCCTTGACCCGAGGTGCCGCCGGCGCCTCCGCCGCCGCCGGTGCCACCTTGGCCGCCGGCGCCGCCGGTTCCGGCGGTGCCCGCTGCGCCGGCGCCGGCGCCGGCCTGCCCGCCGGTGCCGCCGTTGCCGCCTTGGCCGCCGGCGCCGGCGACCTGGCCGTTGCCAGTGCCGCTGCCCGCGGCCCCGATGCCGCCGGTGCTGCCGGCGCCGCCGCTACCGCCCTGGCCGCCATGGCCGTTGGTGCCGCCGCTCGCGGCTGCGCCGCCGGTGCCGCCCGTGCCACCGCCGCCGCCTTGCCCGCCGGTGCCGCCGGTGCCGGCGGCGCCGCCGCCACCGCCCGCGCCGCCTTGCCCGCCGGAGCCGGCGGTGCCGACCGCCCCGATGCTCGACCCGCCGCCACCGGCCCCGGCGCCCCCGCCGGTGCCGCCTACCCCACCGATGCCACCCACACCGCCGGCCTTGCCGGCAGTGCCGCTGTTGTCGTTGCCGATACCGCCCTGGCCGCCCTGGCCGCCCATCCCGCCGTTGCCGCCCTGCCCGCCGGCACCCTGGCTGCCGCCGCTCCCGGTACCGGCCGCCCCGCCGGCGCCACCGCCGCCCCCCGCACCGCCGTCCGCACCCTGACCACCGGTGCCGCCACCGGTTGCGCCCGCGGTGCCTTGACCGCCGACCCCGCCTGTGCCGCCGCCGCCGCCTTGCCCACCGGACCCGGCGCTGCCGTCCGCCCCGATGCTCGACCCGCCACCACCGGACCCGGCGTCCCCGCCGGTGCCCCCATCCCCGCCGTTACCACCCACACCGCCGGCCTGGCCGACAGTGCCGCTGTTGTCTTTGCCGATACCGCCCTGGCCGCCCTGGCCGCCGAGCCCGCCGTTGCCGCCCTGCCCACCGGCACCCTGGCTGCCGCCGACCCCACCGGTCGCCCCGCCGGCCCCGCCGCTGCCGCCCGCACCGCCGTCCGCGCCCGTACCACCGGAGCCGCCACCGGTTCCGCCCGTGGTGCCTTGGCCGCCGGCCCCGCCGTTGCCACCGGCGCCACCGTGCCCGCCCGAGCCGGCGCTGGCGGCCGGCCCGCTGCCGGCCCCGGCGGCCCCGCCGGCGCCGCCCGCACCGCCGTTGCCGCCCGCACCACCGGCCACGTCCTGGATGCCGGCGGCACCCTGGCCGCCCTGGCCGCCGCCCCCGCCGTTGCCGCCCTGCCCACCGGCACCCTGGCTACCGCCGACCCCACCGGCCGCCCCGCCGGCCCCGCCGTTGCCGCCCGCACCGCCGTCCGCGCCCTTATCACCGGCCCCGCCATCGCCCGCGCCCGCGGCGCCTCCGCCGCCGTCTTCGCCATTGCCACCGGCGCCACCGTGCCCGCCCGAGCCGGCGCTGGCGGCCGGCCCGCTACCAGACCCGGCGGCCCCGCCGGTGCCGCCCGAACCGCCGGTGCCGCCAGCGCCGCCGGCGACGTCCACGGTGCCGGCGCTGCCTTGGCCGCCCTGGCCGCCCGCCCCACCGAGGCCGCCCTGCCCACCCGCGCCCTGGCTGCCGCCGACCCCACCAGCCTTCCCGCCAGTTCCACCGCTGCCCCCCGCACCGCCGTCCGCGCCCTGCTTACCGGCGTCGCCCCCGGGCGCCCCCGCCGCGCCTTGGCCGCCGGCCCCGCCGGTGCCGCCGGTGCCACCGACACCACCGGACCCGGCGCTGCCCGCCAGCCCGGTGCTCGATCCATTACCGCCGGCCCCTGCGGCCCCGCCGGTGCCCCCTTGACCGCCGTTACCACCCCCACCGCCGCCCACCCCGATGTCGCCGCTGTGGTCGAAGCCGAGGCCGCCCTGGCCGCCCTGCCCGCCGACCCCGCCGGTGCCGCCCTTCCCACCCGCGCCCTGACTGCCGCCGAGCCCACCGGCCGCCCCGCCGGCCCCACCGGTGCCCCCCGCACCGCCGAGCGCGCCCTGCCCGCCGCCACCGCCACCGGTTCCCCCCTGAGCGCCTTGGCCGCCGGCCCCGCCGGTACCGCCGGTGCCACCCACGCCTCCGGAGCCGGCGCTGCCGGTCGCCCCGGTGCTCGATCCGCTACCGCCGGCGCCGCCGAGCCCACCGGTGCCCCCACCCCCGCCGGTACCACCCACACCGCCGACCACACCCAGATTGCCGCTGTTGTCGGTGCCGGTGCCGCCCTGGCCACCCTGGCCGCCGACCCCGCCGATGCCGCCCTGCCCACCCGCACCCTGGCTTCCACCGGCCCCACCGGCCGCCCCGCCGGCGCCGCCGCTGCCCCCCTGACCGCCGGCCGCGCCCTGATTACCTTGGGCGCCCACGGTGCTCTGCACCAGACCCTGCCCACCGGCCCCGCCGGTACCGCCGGTGCCACCCACACCACCAGAGCCGGCGCTGCCGGTCGCCCCGGTGCTCGATCCGCTACCGCCGGCGCCGCCGAGCCCGCCCTTGCCCCCACCCCCGCCGGTACCACCGGTGCCGCCGACCACACCCAGATTGCCGCTGTTGTCGGTGCCGGCGGCGCCCTGGCCGCCCTGGCCGCCCACCCCACCGGCGCCGCCCTGCCCACCCGCACCCTGGCTGCCACCGACCCCGGCACCGGCCGCCCCGCCGGTGCCCCCCGCACCGCCGGCACCGCCTGAGGTGCCTTGGCCGCCTAGGCCGCCGTTGACACCGGCGACGCCCGCCATGCCCTGGGCGCCTTGGCCGCCGGTACCACCTAGGCCCCCAGCCCCGCCGATGCCCGCGGCGCCGCTGGCGCCCCCGCTGCCGCCGCTACCCGCGCTGCCGCCTTGCCCGCCTTGGCCGCCGACGCCGCCGGTGCCACCTTGGCCGGCGCCGTTGCCGGTGTCGGTGACGCCGACACCGCCCTGCCCGCCTTGGCCGCCCAGGCCGCCGGCTCCGCCAGTGCCGTTGGTGCCGCCGTCGCCGACACCGCCCTGGCCGCCCTGGCCACCGGTACCGCCCTGGGTCCCTTGATCGCCCTGGCCGCTGTGGACACCGCTGACGCCCGAGGCGCCTTGGGCGCCCTGGCCGCCGGTGCCGCCAACCCCGCCGGCCCCACCGGTGCCGGCCGCGCCCGCGCTGGCGCCGACGCCGCCGGCGCTGCCGCCGAGACCTGCGGCGCCGCCGGTGCCACCGGTGCCGCCGGCGCCGGCCCCGGATCCGGTGTCGGCGGCCCCGACACCGCCCTGCCCGCCTTGACCGCCTTGGCCGGCGGTCCCGCCATTACCGTTGGCCCCGGCCTGGCCGAACATGCCCGAGGGTTGGCCGCCGGCCCCACCCACGCCGCCGTTGCCGCCGGTGCCGCCGTTGCCGCCCATACCGCCGGTAGCAGTCGCGGCGGTGCCGGCGACGCCGGTGCCGCCGATCCCGCCGGTGCCCCCAACGCCGCCGGCGCCACCCTGGCCGCCGGCACCACCGTTGCCGTACAACAGCCCGCCCTGGCCGCCGGCGCCGCCGGCCCCGCCGACGCCGCCGGTGCCAGCGTTACCCCCGGTGCCGGCCGGAGAGCCCCCGGCGCTCGGAGAGCCCGCCGTACCCATGGCACCGACCGTGCCCGCCCCGCCGGCACCGCCCTGACCGCCGTTGCCGAACAGGCCGGCAGCACCGCCGTTGCCGCCCGGCAGCCCGGCAGCGCCGGACCCGCCGTTGCCGCCGTTGCCCCAAAGCCATCCGCCGCCGCCCCCGTTTTGCCCGGTGCCCGCGGCTCCGTTGGTGCCGCTGCCGATCAGCGGGCGACCCGTCAGGTCCTCCACGGGCCTGAACACCGCCAGGCTCTGCAGGTCCTGCTGCAGGGTCTGCAAGGAAAAGGCATTGGCCGCTTCGGCGGCCGCATACGAACTCCCCGCGCCGTTCAACGCCTGCACGAACCGCTGGTAGAAGATCGCCGCCTGAGCGCTGAGCGACTGATACTCCTGGGCGCTGCCGGAAAACAGGGACGCGATCGCCGCCGACACCTCATCGCCGCCGGCGGGCAGCAATGCCGTGGTCGATGCGGCCGCGTTTGCATTGGCCTCGTTGATCGTGGACCCAACAGCGGCCAGATCCGACGCCGTCGACGCCAGCGTCTCCGCTGCTGCGATCACGAAGGACATTTCACCCAGTAGCGGCAGCCCGAGCGGGCGCTCGGCGCCTGTCGCGAAAGGGACATTACCCTGACGGGCGGAGCGGCGGGCCTCTTCGAGCCGATGGCCTGCGATTCGCACAATCCACTGCCAAATCGGGCAAATCCACTGCAAGTCCACCGCAAGTCGCGCACCGCACGGACCGCATCGTCGCCGCGCTCAGCGGTGGGGCGGGCAGCCGGAATGCGCGGTCAGCGAACTGCCTCGTGACGGCGCGGCGGGCGCAGAGGCACCGTTGATGTGACACCGGTACCGCTAACCTACTAGTTGGTTGGTAGCTTGGTCGGTAGTCCCATGAAGGGAGGACGCGGATGGTTTCTGGTCTCGTCCGGATCGGGAACTGCTCGGGTTTCTACGGCGACCGGCTGTCGGCGATGCACGAGATGCTCAGCGGCGGCGAACTGGACTACGTCACCGGCGACTACCTCGCCGAACTGACCATGCTGATCCTGGGCCGCGACAAGATGAAGCACCCCGAGCGCGGTTACGCCAAGACGTTTCTGACCCAACTCGAGGACTGCCTAGGCCTGGCCTGCGACCTTGGGGTGCGCATCGTCGCCAACGCCGGCGGCCTCAACCCCGCCGGGCTGGCGGACGCGGTTCGCGCCCTCGCGCAGCGCCTGGGCATCCCCGCCCGGATCGCTCACGTCGAGGGCGACGACCTGCTGGCGCGCGCGGCGGAGCTGGGGTTGGGCGCGCCGCTGACGGCGAACGCCTACCTGGGTTCGTGGGGCATCGTCGACTGCCTCAATGCCGGCGCCGACGTCGTCGTCACCGGCCGGGTGACCGACGCCTCGGTGATCGTCGGGGCGGCCGCCGCACACTTCGGCTGGGTCCGTACCGACTACGACCAACTCGCCGGCGCCGTGGTCGCCGGCCATGTCATCGAATGCGGCGTCCAGGCCACCGGCGGCAATTTCGCCTTTTTCGCAGAAATCCCAGCAGTACCGGGCCTCGTACACGCGGGCTTCCCGCTGGCCGAGGTCAACGCGGACGGCTCGTCGGTGATCACCAAGCACCCCGGCACCGGCGGCCTGGTCAGTGTGGACACCGTCACCGCGCAGCTGCTCTACGAGATCACCGGCGCCCGCTACGCCAACCCCGACGTCACCGCCCGGATGGACAGCATCGAACTGGCCCCGGACGGCCCCGACCGGGTGCGCATCGGCGGGGTCATCGGCGAGCCGCCGCCGCCCACTTACAAGGTGTCGCTGAACAGCATCGGCGGATTCCGCAACTCCATGACCTTCGTGCTGACCGGCCTGGACATCGAGGCCAAGGCCGAGTTGGTACGACGGCAGCTGGAATCCAGCTTGACCGTCAAGCCCGCCGAGCTGGAGTGGACCCTGGCGCGCACCGACCACCCGGACGCCGACACCGAAGAGGCCGCCAGCGCGCTGCTGCACTGCGTTGTCCGCGACCCCGACCCCGCCAATGTCGGACGCCAGTTCTCTTCTGCTGCCGTCGAATTAGCGCTCGCCAGCTATCCGGGGTTTACGGTCACCGCCCCGCCAGGCGACGGCCAGGTGTACGGAGTATTCACCGCCGGCTACGTCGACGCCGCGAACGTGCCGCACGTCGCCGTGGATGCCGACGGGAACGGGACTTACATCCCTTGCGCCACCGATACTTTGGAGCTGGGGCCCGCCGATCCCCCGCAGCTGCCTCACCCGCTGCCCACCGGTCCGACCCGGCGGGTGCCGCTGGGCCTCATCGCCGGCGCCCGCAGCGGCGACAAGGGCGGATCGGCGAACGTCGGCGTCTGGGTCCGCACCGACGACCAATGGCGCTGGCTGGCCAACACGCTGACCGTCGAGCTGCTCAAGGAACTGCTGCCCGAGGCGGCCGATTTCGCCGTCACCCGCCACGTGCTGCCCAACCTACGGGCGCTGAACTTCGTCATCGAGGGCATATTGGGGCAGGGGGTTGCCTACCAAGCACGATTCGATCCCCAGGCCAAGGGGCTGGGCGAATGGTTGCGCAGCCGCCACGTCGAAATCCCGGAGAGTCTGTTGTGAGTATCTGGAACACGCCGGAGCGCGACCAGCTGCGAAAAACGGTGCGCTCGTTCACCGAACGCGAGATCCTGCCCCACATCGACGAGTGGGAGCGCACCGGCGACCTGCCCCGCGACCTGCACCGGCGCGCCGGTGAGGCCGGGCTGCTGGGTGCGGGCCTGCCCGAATCCGCCGGCGGGGGTGGCGGGGACGGCGTCGACTCGGTGATCATCTGCGAAGAGCTGCACCAGTCCGGCGCCCCGGGCGGCGTATTCGCGTCGCTGTTCACCTGCGGCATCGCGGTACCGCACATGATCGCCGCCGGCGATGCCTACCAGATCGACACGTTCGTGCGGCCGACGTTGGCCGGTGCGAAGATCGGCGCGCTGGCGATTACCGAACCCGGCGGCGGCTCGGACGTCGGGCACCTACGAACCACCGCGGTCTCCGACGGCGACGGCTACATCGTGAACGGCGCCAAGACCTACATCACCTCCGGGGTACGCGCCGACTACGTCGTCACCGCGGTACGCACCGGTGGGCCTGGCGCCGCGGGGGTTTCGCTGCTGGTGGTGGACCGGGCTACTCCTGGTTTCCAAGTCAGCCGCAAGCTGGACAAGATGGGCTGGCGGTCCTCGGACACGGCCGAGCTGTCCTATGTCGACGCGCGGGTGCCCGCGGCCAATCTGGTGGGCGCCGAGAACACCGGATTCGCACAGATCGCCCAGGCATTCGTCGCCGAGCGCATCGCCCTTGCCACGCAGGCATATTCGAGCGCGCAACGGTGCCTGGACATCACCGCCCAGTGGTGCCGCGACCGGGAGACGTTCGGCCGCCCGCTGATATCCCGGCAGTCCGTGCAGAACACGCTGGCCGAGATGGCCCGCCGCATCGACGTCGCCCGGGTCTATTCGCGCAACGTGGTGGAGCGTCAGCTGGCGGGCGACACCAACCTGATCGCGCAAGTCTGCTTCGCCAAGAACACCGCGGTCGAGGCCGGGGAATGGGTTGCCAACCAGGCCGTCCAGCTGTTCGGCGGCATGGGCTACATGGCCGAGTCCGAAATCGAACGCCAATACCGGGACATGCGGATCCTGGGCATCGGCGGCGGAACTACCGAGATCCTGACCGCACTGGCCGCCAAACTCCTGGGGTATCAGTCGTGACCGCGCTGCAGTCCACCCTCGACCCGAAGGCCGCCGCGTACACCGAAGCGGCGTCAGCGGCGACGTCAAGGCTCGACGAGATCGACGCCGAACTCACCAAAGCGCTTGCCGGCGGCGGTGCCAAGTACGTCGAGCGGCACCACGCCCGCGGCAAGCTGACCCCCCGGGAACGCATCGAACTGCTCGTCGACCCGGACTCCCCATTCCTGGAGCTCAGCCCGCTGGCGGCCTACGGGACCGCCTTCCAGATCGGTGCCAGCCTGGTGGTCGGCATCGGCGCCGTCAGCGGCGTGGAATGCATGATCGTCGCCAACGACCCCACCGTCAAGGGCGGCACCAGCAACCCGTGGACCCTGCGAAAGATACTGCGGGCCAAGCAGATCGCGTTCCAGAACCGACTGCCGGTGGTTTCACTGGTCGAATCCGGCGGGGCGGACCTGCCGACCCAGAAGGAAATCTTCATCCCCGGTGGGCAGATGTTCCGCGACCTGACCCGGCTGTCGGCCGCCGGCATCCCCACCATCGCCCTGGTGTTCGGCAACTCCACCGCGGGCGGGGCGTACGTGCCGGGTATGTCCGATCACGTGGTGATGATCAAGGAGCGCTCGAAGGTCTTCCTGGCCGGTCCCCCGCTGGTAAAGATGGCCACCGGCGAGGAATCCGATGACGAATCGCTGGGCGGGGCCGAAATGCACGCCCGCATATCGGGTTTGGCCGACTACTTCGCTCTCGACGAGCTCGACGCGATACGGATCGGGCGCCGCATCGTGGCCCGCCTGAACTGGGTCAAACAGGGGCCGACGCCCAAACCCGTGACCGAGCCGCTGTTCGATACCGAGGAGCTGATCGGCATCGTGCCCTCGGATTTGCGCATCCCGTTCGATCCGCGCGAGGTGATCGCCCGCATTGTCGACGGCTCCGACTTCGACGAGTTCAAGCCGCTGTACGGGTCATCGCTGGTGACCGGCTGGGCCCAGTTGCACGGTTATCCGCTCGGCATCCTGGCCAACGCACGCGGCGTGCTGTTCAGCGAGGAGTCGCAGAAGGCAACCCAGTTCATTCAGCTGGCGAACCGCTCCGACACACCACTGTTGTTCTTGCACAACACCACCGGCTACATGGTTGGCAAGGATTACGAAGAGGGCGGGATGATCAAGCACGGCTCGATGATGATCAACGCCGTGTCCAACTCGACCGTTCCGCACATCTCGCTGCTGATCGGCGCGTCCTACGGCGCCGGGCATTACGGCATGTGCGGGCGCGCCTATGAACCCCGATTCCTGTTCGCCTGGCCCAGCGCCAAATCCGCGGTGATGGGCGGCGCCCAGCTGTCGGGCGTGCTGTCGATCGTGGCCCGGGCGGCCGCCGAGGCCCGGGGCCAGCAGGTCGACGAGGCCGCCGACGCCGCGATGCGGGCGGCCGTGGAGGGCCAGATCGAAGCCGAGTCACTGCCGATGGTCTTGTCCGGGATGCTCTACGACGACGGCGTGATCGACCCCCGCGACACCCGTACCGTGCTGGGAATGTGTTTGTCCGCCATCGCAAATGGCCCGATCAAAGGGACGTCGAACTTCGGCGTCTTCCGGATGTGAGCCCCATGGGAATCACTCGAGTGCTGGTAGCCAACCGCGGCGAGATCGCCCGGCGGGTGTTCGCGACCTGCCGACGGCTGGGCCTGGGCACCGTCGCCGTCTACACCGACCCGGACGCCGGTGCGCCGCACGTCGCGGAGGCCGACGCGCGGGTGCGGCTGGCGAAGACCAATGACTATCTCAATGCCGACGCCATCATCGCGGCCGCGCGTGCCGCCGGCGCCGACGCGGTGCACCCCGGCTACGGATTCCTATCCGAGAATGCCGAATTCGCGGCCGCGGTGCAGGCAGCGGGCCTGATGTGGATCGGCCCGCCGGTGGACGCGGTGCGGGCAATGGGCTCCAAGATCGAGTCCAAAAAGCTGATGGCCGCCGCGGGAGTGCCGGTGCTCGACGAACTCGACCCCGACACGGTCACCGCAGCGCAGCTGCCGGTGCTGGTCAAGGCTTCGGCGGGCGGCGGCGGTCGCGGGATGCGGGTGGTGCGCGAATTGCCGGCCTTGCCCGGGGAAGTCGCCGCGGCCCGGCGCGAAGCGCAGTCCGCGTTCGGCGACCCGACCGTGTTCTGCGAGCGCTACCTGCCCACCGGCCACCACGTCGAGGTTCAAGTTCTGGCCGACACCCACGGCACCGTGTGGGCGGTCGGGGAACGGGAATGCTCGATTCAGCGCCGCCACCAGAAGATCATCGAGGAGGCCCCGTCACCATTGGTTGAGCGCACACCGGGCATGCGCGCCAAGCTGTTTGACGCCGCGCGGCTGGCCGCGAGCGCGATCGGCTATGCGGGCGCCGGGACGGTGGAGTTCCTGGCCGACCCAAACTCTCAAGACGGTGAGTTCTACTTCCTCGAGATGAACACCCGGCTGCAGGTGGAGCACCCGGTCACCGAGGAGACCACCGGCCTCGACCTCGTCGAGTTACAGCTGATGGTGGCAGACGGCGGTCGGCTTGATACCGAACCTCCGGTGGCCCAAGGGCGTTCGATCGAAGCCCGGCTTTATGCCGAGGACCCGGCGCAGGGCTGGCAGCCACAGGCCGGCCGGGTGCACACGATCGACCTGCCGACGGCTCGCACTGAGTTCTCTTCGCTGGGACAGCGCACCGGGATCCGGCTGGATTCCGGTGTTACCGACGGATTCACCGTGTCGATTCACTATGACCCGATGCTGGCCAAGGTCATCTCCTACGCTCCGATGCGCCGCCAGTCGGCGATGGTCCTCGCCGACGCGCTGGCCCGTGCCCGCCTGCACGGCGTCCGCACCAACCGGGAATTGCTGGTGAACGTGCTACGCCATCCGGCTTTCCTCGACGGCGCCACCGACACTGCGTTTTTCGACACCCACGGCCTGGCTGAGCTTTCGGCGCCGCTGGCCGATGCCGCGGTGATCCGGCTCTCGGCGATCGCCGCCGCGCTCGCCGACGCCGCGCACAATCGGGCAACGGCTATGACATCCGGGGTGTTCGGCTCCGTCCCCAGTGGCTGGCGCAACGTCGCGTCCGGCTATCAGGTCAAGACCTACCGCGACGCCACTAGCCCTGAAGGCACCGAGGTTCGCGTCGAATACCGCTTCACCAGAGCCGGATTGGTGCTCCCGGACGACGATGCGGTTGAGCTCGTCTCGGCTACGCCGGACCAGGTCGTGCTGGCCAGCGACGGCGTGGCCCACAGCTTCGCCGTCGCCCGGTACGACTCGAATAATTCAGACATCTACGTCGACTCCGCGCGCGGGCCCGTTCACCTGGTCGCGCTGCCCCGCTTCCCGGAGCCCGGTTCTGCCGTCGAGCAGGGATCCCTGGTGGCGCCCATGCCCGGCAACGTCATCCGGCTCGGCGCCGGGGTCGGCGAGACCGTCAGCACCGGTCAGCCACTGATCTGGCTGGAAGCGATGAAGATGGAACACACCATTACCGCGCCGACAGACGGGGTGCTCGCCGAGCTCAACGTCACGCCCGGCCAGCAAGTCGAAGTCGGCGCCGTCCTGGCAAGAGTGGAAGCGCCCCCCGCAGAAGGAGATTCAGAATGACCGACACGAGTTTCATCGAAAGTGAGGAGCGCCAGGCACTGCGCAAGTCGGTGTCCGCGTGGGTGTCCAACTACGGGCACGAGTACTACCTGGCCAAGGCGCGCGCGCACGAACATACCGCCGAGTTGTGGTCCGAGGCAGGCAAACTCGGCTTTATCGGGGTGAATCTGCCCGAGGAGTACGGCGGTGGCGGCGCCGGCATGTATGAGCTGTCGCTGGTCATGGAAGAGATGGCAGCCGGGGGGAGCGCGCTGCTGCTGATGGTGGTCTCGCCCGCGATCAACGGCACTATCATCAGCAAGTTCGGCACCGACGAGCAGAAAAGGCGCTGGCTGCCGGGCATCGCCGACGGGAGCCTGACGATGGCGTTCGCCATCACCGAGCCGGACGCCGGATCCAACTCGCACAAGATCATCACAACCGCGCGCCGCGACGGCGGCGACTGGATCCTCAAGGGCCAGAAGGTCTTCATCTCCGGGATTGACCAAGCGCAGTCGGTGCTGGTGGTGGCCCGCACCGAGGAGGCCAAGACCGGCAAGCTGCGCCCGGCGTTGTTCGTGGTCCCCACCGACACGCCGGGCTTCACCTACACGCCGATCGAGATGGAGCTGATCAGCCCCGAACGCCAGTTCCAGGTCTTCATCGACGAGGTCCGGCTGCCCGCCGACGCGCTCGTCGGGGCCGAAGATGCCGCGATCGCACAGCTTTTCGCGGGCCTGAACCCGGAGCGCATCATGGGCGCGGCGAGCTCGGTGGGCATGGGGCGATTCGCGCTCGGCAGGGCGGTCGAGTACGTCAAGACCCGCAAGGTCTGGTCCACCCCGATCGGTGCCCACCAAGGCCTGTCGCATCCGTTGGCGCAGTGCCACATCGAGGTCGAACTCGCCAAGCTGATGATGCAGAAGGCGGCCTCGCTCTACGACCACGGCGACGACGGCGGGGCGGCCGAGGCCGCCAACATGGCGAAATACGCTGCGGCCGAAGCGGCGACACGCGCGGTCGATCAGGCCGTGCAGTCGATGGGCGGCAACGGGCTGACCAAGGAGTACGGCGTTGCCGCGATGATGACCTCGGCCCGGCTGGGGCGCATCGCCCCGATCAGTCGCGAAATGGTGTTGAACTTCGTCGCGCAGACATCGCTGGGCTTGCCCCGTTCCTACTAATGACACGGTCATACTGATGAAGGGACTCGTCGACTACGCGGGCCCGGCCGAATGCGGCGGTGCGTTCGCTCGGGTGACGCTGAACTCTCCGCATAACCGCAACGCGCTGTCCACCGCGCTGGTGAGCCAACTGCATCAGGGGCTGCGCGACGCCACGGCGGATCCGGAGGTGCGGGCGGTGGTGCTCGGGCACACCGGCGGAACGTTCTGTGCCGGCGCCGACCTTTCCCAAGCCAGCGGGGGCGACCCCAGTGGTGATCGCGAGCGCGGCGCAACCGGGCGAAGCGGGTCGCCACCATCGGCGTTCGACATGGCGGTGGAGCGGGCCGGGGAAATGGCCGCGCTGATGCGAGCCATCGTCTCCTCGCCGCTGCCTGTTATCGCAGCCATCGATGGGCATGTGCGGGCCGGCGGGTTCGGTCTGGTCGGCGCGTGCGATATCGCGGTCGCCGGTCCGCGCAGCACCTTCGCGCTGACCGAAGCCCGGATCGGCGTCGCCCCGGCGATCATCTCGTTGACGCTGCTGCCGAAGATGTCGGCCCGGGCCACGGCCCGCTACTACCTCACCGGCGAGAAGTTCGACGCCGCCGAAGCCGCGGCGATCGGATTGATCACGATGGCGGCCGACGATGTCGACGCCGCGGTGACCGCACTGGTCGCCGAGGTGGTGCAGGGCTCGCCGCAGGGTCTCGCCGCGTCGAAAGCGCTCACCACGGCCGCGGTGCTCGAGGGATTCGACCGCGACGCCGAACGGCTCGCCGAGGAGTCGGCCCGGCTGTTCGTGTCCGACGAAGCTCGCGAGGGCATGCTGGCGTTCTTGCAGAAGCGTCCGCCCAGCTGGGTCGCGCCGTCGGACTGACGCTGCCGCAAATTCCTGGCTGTTAAGCGCAGCCTGGGAGGAAGGTTGCAGTTTAGCGAACCCCTCTTGCAGCTAAACCTGGACGTCGTACGCTCGTGGGTGATGAGCAATTCTGCGCAACGCGACGCGAAAGACGCGCGTGATGATTCGTCTCGCGCCGGCGACACGGATCGCATCATGCTTGCGCAGTTGCTGGCCTATGCGGCCGAGCAGGGCCGCCTGCAGATGAAGGACTACGAAGACCGGCTGACCAGGGCATATTCGGCGACGACCTATGAGGAGCTGGATGAGCTGAGGGCCGACCTACCGGGTTCGGTGGTTAACCCGCGCAGGGGCGGCCAGCCCAATCCGGCGCCGTCGATGCTGCTGCTTGCCCTGATGAGCGGCTTCGAGCGGCGTGGCCGATGGAACGTTCCGAAGAAGCTGACCACCTTCACGCTGTGGGGCAGCGGGGTTTTGGATCTGCGCTACGCCGACTTCACCTCCACCGAGGTCGAAATCCATGCGTATTCGGTCATGGGCGTGCAGAACATCCTGCTGCCACCCGAAGTCAACGTGGAGATCCACGGCCACGGCGTGATGGGCGGCTTCGACCACAAGGTCCTCGGCCAGGGCACGCCTGGTGCGCCGACGGTGAAGATTCGCGGCTTCTCGCTGTGGGGCGGCGTGGGCATCAAGCGCAAGGCCCGCAGGCCGCGCTACTAGCGCCGGGCAGACGTCAGCTCCAAGCCGCACGAACGGAAACCTGCGTCGGTGCACCCCCGCCTGGACGGCACGCTGCGAGGCATCGACGCCTGGTTTAGCGAGAGAGGTGAGATCAGTTGCGGCTCTTAGTGATTGCTGACATCATTCCCAAGTTGGGGATGGGCATTCCCGAGTATGTTGCGGCGCACGACGTCGACGCGGTGGTTACCGCCGGCGATCTCACCCGCTACGATCTCGCGGGAGTCGAAGGCCTCTCGGTCCCCGTGTTGGGCGTCTACGGAAACCACTGTGACGGTAAATACCTGAAGGACCTTGGCATCAGGAACCTGCATCTGAAAAAGGCTGTTGTGGACGGCGTTTCGTTCACCGGCCTGCAGGGCTGCGTCCGATACAAGCCCGGTACCACCGATGTGCTTTATACCCAGTGGCAGTACCAGTGGTTGGTCCGCAGACTGCGTTCCGCCGACGTCCTGGTGACGCATTGCCCACCCCGGGGGATCAACGACCACGAGGATGCCGCTCATATCGGTATCGACGCGCTGCGGAAGTGGCTCGACCGTGTCCAACCGAGGGTTTTGATCCACGGTCACACGTACCCGGCGCAGCCGGTGACGTCGTACGGCCGCACGCGTATCGAGTATGTGCGCGGAGGACGAGTCGTCGAAGTCTGACGGTCGCGCCGTAGCGCCCTTACCGACGACGCCGCGACCGCAGGTAGTCGCCCACCACGGCCGCTCCCAGCCCGTCGAGATCGGGCACCACGACGCGGCCCTCGACCCGTCGCGCGACCTGGTCGATAAAGCGTGCCAGGCCCGGGTCGCTGCCGAGCCGGAAGATGGTCACCTGCGCGCCCAGCCGGGCCATGTCGTCGAACCCGCGCACGGTGTGGGCGACGGTCCGCGGATGCGGTGGGTAATCGAAAAAGACCGAGGTCCCGTCGCCGTCGAAGTCCTCCAGGTGGGCGGTGGGCTCACCATCGGTCACCACCAGCACGACGGGCTGCGCGTTGGGGTGCCGGCGCAGGTGCCTGCCCGCCAGCGCCAGCGCGTGATGCAGGTTGGTGCCCTGCTCGTAGACGCCTTCCAAGCCGGTCAGCTCCGCGGCGGTGACCGTCCGCGCATAGCGGCCAAACGCGATGATCTGCAAGGCATCCGACCGGAACCGGGTGCACACCAGGTGGTTGAGCGCCAGCGCGGTTCGCTTCATCGGCAGCCAGCGATTCTCCATCACCATTGAAAACGAGGTGTCCACCAACAGCGCAACCGCAGCTTGGGTGCGCGTCTCGGTCTCGGAGACCTCGACGTCGTCGACGGTTATCCGAATCGCAGACCCGGGGCCGTTCAAAGTCGCCGTTCCCGCTTGCCGCAGCACGGCATTGGTCAGCGTACGGGAAATGTTCCACGGCTCGGTGTCGCCGAACTGCCAGGGCCGCGTCGCGCCGGTGAGCTCGCCGGCAGCCCCGGCGCGCCGGTGGTCACGGTCGCCGCGGCGGCCGGAAAGCTGTTGTGCCACATCGCGCAACGCCGTCTCGCCAAGCCGGCGCATGGCCTGCGGGGACAGCCGCCATTGCCCGTCGGAACCGCGGTCCAGGAAGCCCTGATTGACCAGTGCGCGTTCCAATTCGGCGAGTGTCCGAGCGTCGACGGCGGCCTGGTCGCCGAGTTGGCGTGCCAGCGCATCGAGATCGACATCGTCCATGGTGGCGCCCGGATAACTCTGCGACAGTTGCTCGGCCAGCTGCTCCAGTTCGGCGATATCGGCCAGCGCCTGGGTGCCTTCGCCCATGCCGAACGGATTGTCGCCGGAGAACTGCTCGGACCCGGTCCAGTCTTCCCCCGGCCGCGCGGCCTGCAGGTGCCCGTCGAGGCGGTTCAACGCCTGCATCAGCGTCGGCGATCCAAATGCCTGCTGCGCCAGGGCATCCAGTTCGTCTCGTTGCTCCTGGCTCAGACTGTTCCGGAAGCGTTGCGCGGCCGCGGCCCGCTTGGCCAGCGAGTCCAGCAACTCCTCGACATTGCGCGGGTTCTCCGGGAAGAACTCGCCGTGCTTGTCCATGAAGTCCTGGAAATCTTGCGGGGTGTCCTGTCCTCTCGCGTGCTTGTCCAGCAGGTCGTTGAGGTCGTCCAACATCTCGTTGACGCGCTGGCGATCCGCGTCGGTGGCACCCTCAAGCGCCTGCTTCATGCCGGCAAAGCGTTGGTCCAGCATCTCGCGGCCAAGCAAATCCTTGATCTGCTCGTACTTTTCGCGTGCCTCCGCGCTGCGCCAGTTATAGTCGGACAGCTCCTGGACGGCCTTGGCCGGTGACGCCGGAAGCGCATCGAGCTGCAGTTCGCCGAACCGGGCGTCGTCGTCCAGCGCGCGGGCCAGTTCCTTGCGTTCGGCCAGCACCGCCTCGTCGAGCAGCTTCTTGATCTCTTGCAGAGTGCCATCTAAGTTGTTGCGGCGCAACAACTCCCGGCGGCGCCGGTTCGCCTCGGCCGCCAACCGGTCGGCCCCGGGCAGGTTACTGGTGCCGCGCCGCAGCAGCTCGGACAGCGCACGACGCGGCGAGGTGCCCGCCATGACGTCCTGCCCGATCTGCTCGAGCGCCTCGCGCAGATCCACCGGCGGGGCCAGCGGGTCGGGGCCGCCGGTATACGCCGAGTATCGGGATGAATGCCCTCTAGAAGCAGGTTCAGCCATAGACGGTCTGGCCCTCCCCGGATACCTTGTCGATTCGCTTGGCCAGATACAACGCCTCCAGCGCCATCTCCAGCGCCGCGGCGCGCTCGCCCTCGGATTCGGCGCCCAGCTTTCGGGCGATTCTGTCCACGACCGCCAGCCCCGGAACGGCAGCAAGCACATCCTTGGCCGACACCCGCTCGCCCGTCGTCACCGCCGCACCGCCCTCGACCGCGGCGACCAACGAACCGACGTCGATGCCGCCGAGCACTCGGGACGCGGTGTCGGCGGTCGCACGGCGCAACAGGTGCTCGAGCACCGCCTGTTCGCGGCCCTCCTCGCCGGACTCGAACTCCAGCTTGCCGCGCAGCACGTCGATCACCGTGCCCAGGTCGACGACGCGGGCCACCGGATCGGTCTCCCCCAGCACGGCGCCGCGGTGCCGGGCGGCGGCCGCGACGGTCTCGGCCGCCGCGATCGCGAACCGTGCCGACACCCCGGACCGTTGATCGACCGAATTGGACTCCCGCAGGTACCGCGCAAACCGTGCCATCACTTGGATCAGGTAGTCGGGCACCTGCGCGGTCAAGTGCGCCTCCTGGGCGATGACGCCCATCTCCGCCTCCAGCTGCATCGGGTAGTGGGTGCGGATCTCGGCGCCGAACCGGTCTTTGAGCGGGGTGATGATGCGGCCACGGTTGGTGTAGTCCTCGGGGTTGGCGCTGGCCACCACCAACACGTCCAGAGGCAGGCGCAGCGTGTAACCGCGGACCTGGATGTCGCGCTCCTCCATCACGTTGAGCATCGACACCTGGATGCGCTCGGCGAGGTCGGGCAGTTCGTTGACCGCGACGATGCCGCGGTGTGCGCGCGGGATGAGTCCGTAGGCGATGGTCTCGGGATCCCCCAGGGTGCGGCCCTCGGCGACCTTGATCGGATCGATGTCGCCAACCAGGTCGGCGACGCTGGTGTCGGGGGTGGCCAACTTCTCCGTATAGCGCTCGCTGCGGTGCTTCCAGGCCACCGGTAAGGCGTCGCCGAGCTGCGCGGCCCGCTTGATCGACCCCGGCGTGATCGGCGTATACGGGTGTTCGCCCAATTCGGCCCCGGCGATCACCGGCGTCCACTCGTCCAGCAGACCGGTCAGCGCCCGCAGCAGCCGGGTCTTGCCCTGGCCGCGCTCGCCGAGCAGCACGAAGTCGTGGCCCGCGATGAGCGCCCGCTCCAGCTGGGGAATCACGGTGTCGTCGAACCCCAGGATGCCCGGCCAGACGTCTGCGGCATCCGGGCCCTCGGCCAGTGCGGTCAGCAGATTCTCCCGGATTTCCTGCTTGACTCCCCGCTCACGATGGCCGGTGGCACGCAGCTCGCCGACCGTGCGGGGCAGATCGCTCAGTGAAGTCACCTCTCCACGCTACGACGGTGCCGCCGAGATGGCACTGCGTCCTCCCCCGACAGGCGAAGGCCGGGCACCCGGATCGAGCGCCCGGCCTTCGGCAAAGCCCTGTCAGCTGTAGCTGACTGTGGCCTCGTTTTCACCCGGCTTCCAGGTGAGCGTGCCGTGGTCGAACGTCGACTTCTTTTGACCGTCGGGCGAATCGACCTCGTCACTCGTCGGATACCCGAGCTTGCCCTGCGACCCGCCGAGCGCGATCCACGCGTCACGGATCTTGCCCCACACGACGTACGCCGCGGCCGTCGTCTTGTAAATGATCACGCCGCCATCGAACGGTTGCCAAACGCCGCCGTCCGTGTTCGTCACCTCGTCACGCGTCGGTCCCCCCAGGTCCTTGCGCGCCTTCTCGTCCAGTGACTGGTACTTAAGGAGAATGACCCCCCCAACGCTGTAGGCCGTGCCGCTGGCACCCGTCATCTACGTCGTACTCGGCGCCGCACTTTGGGTGGTGGTTGTCGATGACCCGGCGGCCGACGATGCCGCCGTTGTCGTACTGGCGGAACTGGTTGTTTGGCTCGATTTGCTCGCGTGGCTGCACCCCGCGCCAATTAGTGCAAACGCCGTAATCGCAGCAGAGAATGCCGCCGTTCCTTTTGTTAATGCGCGCATCCCATTCCTCCGGGCTAAGTTTGGGCTCGGGGGTCGAGCCCACCCGGGATGCTATGCAGGTTCGCGAGCGCCGATCAAGGCTCGGTTTGGCAATCAGCAAACGAAATATGGCGATTTGGTTAACAATTCAGCGGCCGACGGCACCAGGCCTGGTCGTCAGTGCGCGAAGTGGCGCGCCCCGGTGAGATAGAGGGTGACCCCTGCGTTCTTCGCCGCGGCCGTCACCTCGTCGTCGCGCACCGAGCCTCCGGGGTGCACGATCGCCGCGACTCCGGCGGCGGCCAGCGTCTCGAGTCCGTCGGGGAACGGGAAGAACGCATCGGAGGCCGCCGCCGCGCCACGCACTCGGTCGCCACCGCGTTCCACGGCCAGCTTGGCGGCGTCGACCCGGTTGACCTGACCCATGCCGACGCCGATGGTGGCGCCGTCGGCGGCGATGACGATCGCGTTCGACTTGACAGCGCGGCAGGCGCGCCAGGCAAAGACCAGGTCGGTCAGCATCGCCGGGCCGGCCGGTACGCCGGTCGCCAGGGTCCAGTTCAGCGGGTTGTCTCCGTGCGCGTCGAGCTGGTCGCGTTGTTGCATGAGGAGCCCCCCGCTGATCGGGCGCAGCTCGCTGCCACCGGCCAGCGGCTCGGAGGCCACCAGCACGCGGATGTTCTTCTTGCGGGTGAGAAGATCGACGGCGCCCGGCTGGTAGGCAGGCGCGACGATCACTTCGGTGAAGATGGTGCTCACGTACTCGGCCATCTCCGGGCTGACCTCGGTGTTGGCCGCGATGACTCCGCCGTAGGCGCTCAGCGGATCGCATTCGTGGGCTTTGCGGTGGGCGTCCGCGACCGAAACCGACGAGATCGCGATGCCGCACGGGTTGGCGTGCTTGATGATCGCCACGCACGTCTGCTCGTGGTCGAAGGCGGCCCGCCAGGCCGCGTCGGCGTCGGTGAAGTTGTTGTAGGACATGTCTTTTCCGTGCAGCTGCTCGGCCTGCGCCAGGCCCGGCCAGGCGCCGGGGTCGCTGTAGAGCGCCGCCTGCTGGTGCGGGTTCTCGCCGTAGCGCAGCATCGCCGTGCGGCGCCAGCCGCGGGCGAACCACTGCGGGAAGGTGGCCGGTGGATGTTCGGGCGCCAGCGTCGATTCCATCCAGCTCGCAACGGCGATGTCGTACTCCGCGGTGTGCTGAAATGCCAGCGATGCCAGCCTTTTGCGCTCGGCGAGGGTGAATCCCCCGCCGCGCATCGCGGCAAGCACTCCGTCATATCCGCGCGGGTCGGTGACCACCGCCACGCTGGGATGGTTCTTTGCGGCCGCCCGGACCATCGACGGCCCACCGATATCGATCTGCTCGACGCATTCGTCGACGCCGGCACCGGACTCGACGGTCTGGCTGAACGGATACAGGTTGACCACCACCAATTCGAACGCCGCGATCCCGAGCCGTTCGAGCGCCGCGGCGTGCTCGGGTTTGCGCAGGTCGGCCAGCAGGCCGGCGTGCACGTGCGGGTGCAGGGTTTTGACCCGGCCGTCGAGCACCTCGGGGAAGCCGGTCAGCTTCTCCACGGGTGTCACCGGAATCCCTTTGTCGGCAATGGTCTTCGCCGTTGATCCGGTCGAAACGATCTCGACGCCCGCGGCCGCCAGACCCTGGGCAAGGCCTATCAGCCCGCTCTTGTCGTAGACGCTGATCAACGCGCGGCGGATCGGCCTTCTTGCGTCGTCGGCGCTCATACCGTGCTCATCCCAGGGTCACCTTTCGTCCGATCGTCGCTGTTCGTCCGATCACCGTCACGCCGCGCGTCGCCATCGCCGCGACCACGTCCACCAGCAGCCGCCGTTCGGTGACCTTGATGCGCTCATGCAAGGTCTCTTCGTCGTCGCCGTCGAGCACCGGAACGGACTGTTGCGCCAATATCGGCCCGGTGTCCGTCCCGGCGTCCACCAGGTGCACGGTAGCGCCGGTGACCTTCACACCGTAGGCCAACGCGTCGGCCACCCCGTGCGCACCCGGGAATGCCGGCAGCAACGCGGGATGGGTGTTGAGGATACGTCCGGCGAATCGTGAAAGAAATTGTGGTCCAAGGATTTTCATGAATCCGGCGGAGACGACGAGATCGGGTCGGTGCGCCGCGGTGGCGTCGGTGATGGCGGCGTCCCAGGCATCGCGGCCGGGATGCTCACCGAGCCTTAGGGTGAAGGTCGGCAACGACGCCTTCTTAGCGACCTCGACGGCCCGGCAGTCGCGATCCACGCCGACGGCGACTACCCGCGCGGGATAGTCGCCGACGGCCGCGTCGATCAGTGAGCCCAGCAGAGTACCGGTGCCCGACGCCAGCACCACCAGCCGCGCCGGTGCGCTGGGGGGCACACGGAGCGGTTCCTGCACGATCGCGAGCCTAGTCGGTGGCCTTCGTCGCCGAGCGTCACGCCGACGTGGCCGTCGGCGCCGAGCGTCGCGCCAGCGTGACGTTCGTCGGCGACCAGGCCTGGCAGCGTCGGAGCACTAGTCCCCAAGACCGCGCGCTGCGGACGGTGGCGCTTCGGATTCGCCGGATTCGCCGGATTCGCCGGATTCGCCGGCGGAAGGGTCGCCGACCTGTTCATCGTGATCGGGGTCTGCCGCGGAGTCGTCCGGATCCTCGACAACGCCCGCGAACTCCGCCGCTTCGTCGGCTTGCTCGTCGGCCGGCGGAGCCGGCGCGGGCACGGGTTTGGGCCGTCTGCGACGGCGCCTGATCCCGCCGGCCATCACCACCGTGGCGCCACCGACGACCGCGAACCAGAAGAAGACACCCACCCCCAACGCGCCCTGGTCCACACCGACGTCGCCGAAATTGCCCAGCCGGCCGCTTCCGGCGTAGGCGACCAACATCATCACCAGCGCCCCGGCCACGGCCGCGACCAGCAGCTTGACCATGGCAGGGAGCAATGGCAGCGGACGCCGGGCGCATTGTTGCCCGACGGCCACTCCGGACGACGCGCCGACGATCAGCAGGGCGACCCAAACCGGCCCCAGCGGTGGCGTGGGAACCGCGGCCAGGACCGGCAGTGCCGGGACGTCGCCGCCGAACACCGTGAACGAACTAAACGTCGCGAAGCCAAGATGCGCGCTGGACCCGACCGCCACCGCCGAAGTGCCGACGATGACGTTGGGCGCGTAGAGCATCGACAGCACCGTCAGGCTGAACTGGCCGAAAATCGAATCGGTGACCCCGTAGAGCTGTTGCATGGTCGACCAGTGCACAACCAGTGAACCCGCCGTCACCAACCCGGAGAGCCCGAGCAACGCCAGCACGCCGGCCGCCGCGGCGCGCGCCGAATCACCCAGCCAGTCGGGCAGCTTCGACGCTTCCAACGCCCGTCGCCCCACCCGGGACCACACCCCGATCGCGGCGCCGATGGCGTGTACCACCAGCACGCTGACGAACGCACGCAGGGCGCTGGGGGTTTGCAGCTCGGTGATCACCGACGACGCGTCATGGATGACCGCCAACGCGATGGCCGCCAAGAGCAACGGCCCGCCGAGCGCCGACGCCACAACCCAGCGGACGACCAGCCACGACGAACCTGGCGAGGTGGCCCGGGCCGTGCTGCGCGCGGTACCCCACGCCATCAAAAGGATCGGCAGCAGCGGCATTACGCCCAGTTCACGGCCACCGATCGAGATCGGCACGTCATGCACGCCGAGCCACATGCTGGCGATGGCGCCTAACGCGCCGGTCATGTCGCTGTTGGCGATCAGCAACTGCAGCAGCGTGACCGCGGCGACGATGACCAGTGCCACCAGCGCCGGGCCGAACGCGACCCTGACGAGGTCACGCGCCTGCCGAGCACCCGCTGCCCGGTTTTCCTCCACCCGTGTCACTCTTGGCGCGCGTACCCGGCGAGGCGCGAAAGCGCCCGGTTAGACCGGGGCCGCCCCATATCCCGATGACGACTGCTGGCCCTGGCCGAACGACTGCTGGCTCCCGGTGCCGGGGTTTGCGTAGTTGACCGGAGCCGAACCAGCCTGGGACTCGGTGCCCGCGCTGACCGCCGCCGATGGCGGTGGGCTGAAGCTGGGGAAACCGGTGGGTGGGGTGGTCGGTGTCTGGTGCAGGGTTGGCTGCGGTCCCGACTGCGCCGACGGCTGTGCCCCGAATCCGCCGGTCGACGGAGTCGGGATCGCGGTCTGCGTCGGCCCCTGGCCCGCCGCGTAACCGCCGTACTGCGACCCATACGGGGATTGCTGCGGCGCCTGTTGCGGCGCCTGCTGCGGGGCGGGCGCCTGAAGTCCCCCCTGCTGCTGTCCCGCCGGCTGACCGTAGTACGGCTGTTGCCCGTACTGCTGCCCGTATTGCCCGTACTGGCCATACTGCGCGTAGGGGTCGTACTTAGGCCGTGGTGCCGGTGGTGTGATGACACCCGCATCCAAAAGCACCACGGCAACGGCGGCGATCGCTTGCAGCACGCTGCACGCCAGCAGCGGCCACATCGCCCAGCCGATCGAGAATCCGGTGGGCGTGTTGATCACCTCCGAGATCACCATCAGCGCACCCAGCACCGCGATCGCCCCGACAACTCCGACGTACTTCTTCGCCTTGGGCAGCAGGCTCAGCCCGGCAAGCAGCGAGGCCAGCACCGCCACGGCGACCGCGGTGCCGGCATCACCGGCGCGTCCACCAGATGCAGCGCCAAGCTCGCCGCTGATGGTGAAGGTGGGGAAGAAATTCAGCACATAGACCAACAAGCCGAACCCCACCACCGCGAGGTTCAGGTACAGCGGCAACTTGGATTCACCGCTGTCGGCCTTGGCGAACGAGGGTGTCGACGGTGCGGCGGCGCCAGGGTAGGACCCGGCGGGCTGCGCGGGTGGATATCCGGGGCTACCGGGCGAGTAGGTCATGACTCCTCCTGTTGCTTCCAGTGCCGTCACGGCGCCACTGTTGCGGTGCGACGCTGTGCTCCCAGGCGCGCCGCTCTGCGACGCGATTCGGTTAACCAACGCTAGCGCACGTTGGGGCGCCTCTGACTGGCACTGCCGTGGCGACCGCCGTTCCTGCGCGGCGGCGGCTTGCCCAGTACAGGTAGAACACGTTCTAATTCTGTCCATGGATTACGGGCTCGTGCTTTTCACCAGCGACCGTGGCATCGCTCCGGCGGCAGCCGCCAAGCTTGCCGACGATCACGACTTTCACACGTTCTACGTGCCAGAACACACCCACATCCCGGTCAAGCGGGAAGCGGCCCACCCGACTACGGGCGACGCATCGCTGCCGGACGATCGCTATATGCGCACGCTAGACCCTTGGGTGAGCCTGGGCGCGGCGTGCGCGGTGACGTCGCGGGTGCGGCTGTCCACCGCGGTGGCGCTGCCCGTCGAACACGATCCGATCACGTTGGCGAAAAGCATTGCCACGCTGGATCATCTGTCCGGCGGCCGGGTAAGCCTGGGCGTCGGGTTCGGGTGGAACACCGACGAACTCGCCGACCACGGCGTGCCGGCCGGCCGGCGCCGCACGATGTTGCGCGAATACATAGAAGCGATGCGGGCGCTGTGGACGCAGGAAGAAGCCGCCTACGACGGCGAGTTCGTCAAGTTCGGGCCCAGCTGGGCCTGGCCCAAGCCGATACAGCCACACATTCCGGTGCTGGTGGGTGCCGCCGGTAATGAAAAGAACTTCAAGTGGATCGCCCGCAGCGCCGACGGCTGGATCACCACTCCGCGCGACTTCGACATCGACGAACCGGTGAGGTTGCTGCAGAACACCTGGGCCGCCGCCGGCCGCGACGGGGCTCCGCAGATCGTCGCCCTGGACTTCAAGCCGGTGCCCGAGAAGTTGGCGCGATGGGCCGAGCTCGGGGTTACCGAGGTGCTGTTCGGGCTGCCCGACCGCCCCGAAGACGAGGTCGCCGCCTACGTGGAGCGCCTGGCCGGGAAACTGGCCTCTTTCGTCTAGCGACCGGGTGCCTCCCCCTCGCGAGCAGACGCAAAATCGCACGAATCTCCATCGCGGCGTGGGATTTTGCTGGGGGTACGCCCCCAGAGGGGGGACCCCCACCCGCTTGCGGGGGACTGCTCGCCATGGAAAGTGCTCAGCCCAGCGAGCAGCGGTTGCCGTAGTCGAAGGAGCGCACCCGGACCGAATGTCCGAGGGGATCGCCGTCGATCAGCAGCGCGATCAGCTCTTCGTCCTCGGTGGTGGCCAGGAACCGGCTGTCACGATGATCCCGGCCGGTCAACCTGCCGATGATGATCCCCGTCGGCCGTCCGCCGTCACGGCGGACCGTGTAGGTCTCGATGGTGGCGTCGCCGTCGGCGTTCTCGGTGACCGGCTGGGTGGGCCAACTGTCGACCTGCGCCTGCAACGCCGCGCTGCGATCCGGCTTCCATTCCACCGGGATGGTGGAGTAGACACCGACCGAGTACTTGCTCATGATCCCGCCGTTGGCGCCAACGAGGCCGAATTGCCCTGGCGCGCTTCGCATCCGGGCTACCGTTTCGGCGATGCCGTGCATCGAGTAGTTGTTGCCGGCGCCGCCGAAGAACGGTAGCCCCCCGGTCAGGGTCAGGCCGCGCGGATCGTCGGGCGCGATTCCCATGCCGTCGCAAATGTTGAACACCGGCACCGGGAAGCAGCTGTACAGGTCGAAGGTGGCGATGTCGTCGATACCGATGCCGGCCATGGCCAGCGCCTCGCGCACCGCCACGACCGCCGACGGCGCATGCCCCAGATCCGGACGCTCCAGCATCGCCTGCTCTTGCAAGTCAGCGTGCCCATGCAGGTACACCCAGTTCTCCTCGGGCACTCCCAGCCGGCGCGCCGCCGCAACCGACATCAGCAGCGCGGCCGCACCCTGGTTCACCTGATCACGGGCGACCATCAGCCGGGGGTACGGCTCGGAGATCATCCGGTTGCGCTCGGACACGGTGATCAGTTCGTCGACCGCGCGCTGCACGGGCGCCGCGGCGAATCGGTTTCCGGCCGCGACCCTGCTGAACGGCGCGAACAGCTCACCCATCCGGCGCCGATACTCGGCCGGGCCCAGCCCGGTTCCGGCCCGTCGGGCGTTCTCCAACAACCCGTACTGCGTCGGCGCGTCGATCAGACCGTGAATGACGGTATAGCGCGAAATCAGTCCGTCGATGCCCTGGCCGCGGTCCTCCAGCTCGCCCTCGACGGTCTCGGTGAAGTCCGGCTTTTCGTCAGACTGGGCAAAGTGTCGCAAGGTCGACGTCGCATCCGAGCCGAACACCAGCGCCGCCTCCGAGCGCCCCGCCGCGATCTCCGCGGCCAGCTCGCTGAGCAGGTGCTGGGGTCCCTGGCCGCCGACGATCTCCAGGATCGCGCGGGCGGGTTGCGCACCGACCCGGTTCGCCACGGATCGCGGGTAGTTGTTGGACCGTCCCAGCGGAGCGTTGGCGACCGGTCCGGAGATCTCGAACTGCCTGACACCGGCCACTGTGTCGATGGCCGCCGCCACCGACGCGAAATCGGCACCACAATCGTCGACGGCGGCCCGGGCAGCGGCGGCAGCCAGCTCGACGGGCGACATGCCCCGGTAGTCGGGGTCATCGGGGCGCTCCGCCGCCTGGCCGACGCCGACGACGACGGGGGTATGCGGGTCGAGATTCATAGCCTAACTATCTACCGCAGGGCTGACTCGGGCCGGAAACCGGGGCACCGCAACCCGGGCGGCAACGGTGGCATCGCCGTGCTGCTCGGCAACGGGGGTAACGGCGGCAACGGGGCTACTGATCGGCAGCGGCGGCGGCGACGACGACGGCGGCACCGGCCTAATGCAAGGCCTCAGCGGCAATGCTGGCAACGGTGGGCAACTCGTCGGCACCGACGGTGAGCCCGGGTTGACCCCGAGCTGACACCCGCCAGCAGACGTAAAAGTCCTCATTTCCGCAGGAAATGGGGGCTTTTACGGCTGCTCGCGCTACAAGGTGGCCAGGATTTCGCGGGCCAGCGCGGCGGTCTCCGACGGGGTCTTGCCCACCTTGACACCGGCCTTCTCCAGGGCCACCTTCTTGGCGGCCGCGGTACCCGACGAACCGGACACGATGGCGCCCGCGTGGCCCATCGTCTTGCCTTCCGGCGCGGTGAATCCCGCGACATAACCGACAACGGGCTTGGACACATTCGCCGCGATGAAGTCCGCCGCGCGCTCCTCGGCGTCGCCACCGATCTCACCGATCATCACGATCAGCTTGGTCTCGGGATCCTTCTCGAAGGCCTCGATGGCGTCGATGTGGGTGGTTCCGATCACCGGGTCACCGCCGATGCCGATCGAGGTGGTGAAGCCGAAATCGCGTAGCTCGAACATCATCTGATAGGTCAGCGTGCCCGACTTGGACACCAGCCCGACGGGGCCCGGGCCGGTGATGTTGGCCGGGGTGATGCCCACCAGGGCCTGGCCCGGGGTGATGATGCCGGGGCAGTTCGGGCCGATGATGCGGGTCTTGCCGCCCTTGTCCAGGTTGTAGGCCCACGCATATGCGGTGTCCTGCACCGGGATTCCCTCGGTGATGACGACCAGCAGCGAGATCTCGGCGTCGATGGCCTCGATGATGGCGTCCTTGGTGAACCTCGGCGGCACGAAGATGATCGAGACGTCGGCGCCGGTCTTTTCCATCGCCTCCGCGACGCTGCCGAACACCGGCAGCTCGACAATCCTGCCGCCCTTGTCCTCATGCGTGGCGGTGGTGCCCGCCTTGCGGGCGTTCACCCCGCCGACGATTTGGGTGCCCGCCTTGAGCATCCGGGCGGTGTGGACGGTGGCCTCGCTCCCGGTGATGCCCTGGACGATGACCTTGTTGTCCCTATTGAGAAAGATCGACATATTTGCAAGTCCTTTCAGGCGCTCGCCAGCTCGGCGGCCTTGTCGGCGGCCTCGTCCATCGTCGGCACCAGTGTCACCAGCGGGTGGTTGGCCTCGGTCAGGATGCGACGGCCTTCCTCGACGTTGTTGCCGTCGAGGCGCACCACCAGCGGCTTGTTGGCCTCATCGCCCAGGATTTCCAACGCCTTGACGATCCCGGTGGCTACCGAGTCGCATGCGGTGATGCCGCCGAAGACGTTGACGAACACACTCTTGACCTGTTCGTCGTTCAAAATGACGTCCAGCCCGGCGGCCATCACCTCCGCGGAGGCGCCGCCGCCGATGTCGAGGAAGTTGGCCGGCTTGACTCCCCCGTGCTTCTCACCGGCATAGGCGACGACGTCGAGGGTCGACATCACCAGGCCGGCGCCGTTACCGATGATGCCGACCTCGCCGTCGAGCTTGACGTAGTTGAGGTTGTGCTCCTTGGCCTTCAACTCGAGCGGGTCGGTGGACGCGCGGTCCTCGAACTCGGCGTGCTCGGGGTGACGGAAGTCGGCGTTGGCGTCGAGGGTGACCTTGCCGTCCAGCGCCAGGATCCGGTCGTCCGGAGTGCGCACCAGCGGATTGACCTCCACCAGGGTGGCGTCCTCGGCGACGAACAGCTCCCACAGCTTGGCGACGGTGACCGCGGCTGCGTCGAGCACCTCGGCGGGCAGGTGGCCCTGCTCCGCGATGGAACGCGCGAAAGCCAGGTCGACACCCTTGACCGCGTTCACCGGGACCTTGGCGAGCCGTTCGGGTTTGGTGGCGGCCACCTCTTCGATCTCCATGCCGCCCTCCACCGAGCACATCGCGAGATAGGTCCGGTTGGACCGGTCCAGCAGGAAGGAGAGGTAGTACTCCTCGGCGATGTCGCTGGCCTCGGCGACCAGCAGCTTCTTGACGATGTGGCCTTTGATATCCAGGCCCAGAATGTTCTTCGCGTGCTCGTAGGCGTCTTCGGGGGTCGCGGCATATTTGACGCCGCCCGCCTTGCCTCGCCCGCCCGTCTTCACCTGCGCCTTGACCATCACCGGGGCACCGATCTCGGTGGCGATGGCCTTGGCGCCTTCCGCGGTGTCGGTCACCCGGCCCTGTGTTCCGGGTACGCCATGCTTGGCGAACAACTCTTTCGCTTGGTACTCGAAAAGGTCCATGGGCTCACCGTCTTTGTGTTGGCCTATGTGGAGACGAGTCCGGTCCGGCAACTCGCACGGAGGAACTGTATCCACCCGCCAAATTGCTGCTAACGTCGCATCCCACCCCTGGGGCGCCCGGCATCCTAATGTTCATCCATCGGTAACGTGACCCAAATCACATTCTCGTCGGGTTCTTGGCCGCGGGTTGCGAGCCCATCCGTTAGCGGATACCGTCTCAGGGTCCAGATAACGTTATGGTTACGATCCGAGGACATTTCAGGTTGGCCCAGCACCGTCTCGCCCATTCGCGCACCGCTGCAGGAGCAGCACGCGCCCGCCGTGACCGCTGGACCGAAGGCCGAAACGAGATCACCGAAATCCTCCCGCTCGACGGATTCGGCGACCTCGACGACCTGGATTACCTGGACCGCGGGGACGTCGACGAGCTGGACCTGGGCAATCTGGAACTCGAAGGCAGCGCCTTCGACAGCGAATCCCGGGTGCTGCTGGCTCCCGAGCTCGACGACCTGCATGACACCGACAATCTCACTCCGGTACGGCTGGTGGACCCGCCAGAGGTATATGTCCGCGCCACCGGAAAATCCGACCTCAACGCGCTGCTCGATCAACTCGTTGCGACCGACGTCATCCCCCTGCCCCGGCGCGGGCAGCATCGCAAGCAGGCAACCAGCGCCACCCGGGGCCGGCTGCTGATCTCGGCAATGGCCGCCGGCGCGGCGGCCGCGGCAGCGCACACGGCGACCAGCCATGCCGTTGCTGCCAAGACCGACACGGTGCTGACCGCCAACGCGTCGGCACTCACCGGCGGGGCGGCCAGCAACCCAACCCGAGGTGTGCAGGTCATCCCGGTCCAGCCGGCCGCCAATGCCGCGACACACAACGAGGAGCTCGCCAAGGGTGTGGCGTTCGCCCAAGAGCGCGCTCAGCGCGAGGCGCGGCTGCAGCAGCCGCTCTTCGTCATGCCGACGAAAGGCATATTCACCTCGAATTTCGGGTACCGCTGGGGAGTGCTGCACGCCGGTATCGACCTCGCCAATTCGATCGGAACCCCCATCTACGCGGTGTCCGACGGTGTCGTCATCGACGCCGGCCCGACCGCCGGCTACGGAGCTTGGGTCAAGCTGCGCCACGCCGACGGGACGGTCACGCTCTACGGTCACGTCAACACGACGCTGGTCAGCGTCGGCGAGCGGGTGATGGCGGGCGACCAGATAGCCACCATGGGCAACCGCGGCAATTCCACCGGCCCCCACCTGCATTTCGAGGTGCTGATGGGCGGCAGCGAACGCATCGACCCGGTGCCGTGGCTGGCCAAGCGGGGGCTCTACGTCGGCAATTACGCCGGTTGACCCGGTGAGCACGCCCGACGACACCCCTCCCCCCGCGCCACCGCCCGACGGCACGCCTGACCCCGCGCCACCGCCCGACGAACCCCGCACCCGGATCATCAGGCGTGCACCGAGCGAACCGATTCCCGCGATCGCGGAGTCCCCGACCACTCACATCCCCGAGATGCCCGCGGGCGCCGCTCGTCCGAACCGCCAGATGAGCCTGACCGGCCCGCCGCACTATGAGCCGAGCGACCGCACGGCGGTCGCGGCCTGCGCGGTCAGCATCGTCAGCGGCTGGGCCACGTCGGTGGTTGCCACCGACCTGATCGCCGGCTGGTGGAAGTCCGACCGCCTGTTCTGCATCGCCGTCGCGTTTCTCGCCCTGGTCTTTGCGGTGACCACCGTCTCCGGCGTGATCTTGGTGCTGCGGCGTCGGCCCTTCGGGCGCTACCTGATCGTGGCCGGTGCCGTCGTCGCATTGCTGACCTACGGCGGCGTCTTCATCGCGGGCGCACGCGTCGCATGGATCGTGCACACCCTTCCGCTGCTGCCGCTGGCCAGCATCGTCCTGGTGCTGCACCCGCAAACCAAGCGCTGGCTGCGGGGATAGGCTGCCGCTCCGGCGATAGGCGCCCGCTGCGCCGAATGTGTTGTGAGGGCGAAAAAATCGCCAATTTTTCGCCCTGAGAACACATTCGGCGGAGGCGAAATCAGAGCTTGGCCACCGGGGCGTGGTTGTGCATCAGCTTGACCCGACCCGAGCTGCCGAAGTCGATCAATGACATCGCCGATTCGCCGACGCCGGAGACTTCCTCGACCCGGCCCAGCCCGTACTTGTCGTGGGTCACCCGATCGCCGGGCTCCAGCACCAGCAGCGGCCGTTTTCCCGCCCCCGAGCGGGTGGGCGCCGCGCGCGGAGTCCCGAACCGCCCCGCGCCACTCACCGGCGCGCTGAACGACGGCTTCGGGGCGAGACGCCGCCAATCGATGAGTTCCTGCGGGATCTCGCGCAAGAACCGCGACTCCGGGTTGAGCAGCGGCTGTCCCCACGACGACCGGACGATGGCCCGGCTCACGTAGAGGCGTTGACGGGCCCGGGTGATGCCCACGTAGGCCAGCCGGCGCTCCTCGGAGAGTTCGGTGGGATCGTCCAGCGCCCGCATGTGCGGGAACATCCCGTCCTCCCATCCGGTGACGAACACCACCGGAAACTCCAAACCCTTGGCGGTGTGCAACGTCATCAGCGTGACGACACCGGCGCTGTGCTCGGGGATCTCGTCGGTGTCGGCCACGAGCGACACCCTTTCCAGAAACGCCGCCAGCACACCGGTGTCCGGGACATCCTCACTGAGTTCGTCGTCGGCCGCGAGCGCTGCGGAATTGGCCAGGTCGGTGCTGAATTCGTGTGCGACGCTGACGAGTTCGTTGAGGTTATCCAGCCGTGCGAGCTCCTGGGGATCGGTCGAGGACTCCAGCTCCCGGCGGTATCCGCTGCGTTCCAGCACCGACTCGACCAGATCGCCGAGGTCGTCGTCGAGACGGCCCCGCAGGTCGTCGAGCAGTTCGACGAAACCCGCGATCGCCTTCTCCGCACGGCTGTTCAGCATCGGCACCTTGCCTTCGGCCGCGGCCTGCAGCGCGTCGGCGAAGCTGGAGCCGGTGTTCTCGGCGTACACCGAGACGCACGCCTCGGCGCGATCGCCGATGCCGCGACGCGGCGTGTTCAGGATGCGGCGCAGGCTGACCGCGTCGCCGGGGTTGTCCAGCACCCGCAGGTAGGCGACGATGTCGCGAATCTCCTTGCGCTCGTAAAAGCGCACTCCGCCAACGACTTTGTACGGAATTCCGGCGCGGATGAACACCTCTTCCAGCGACCGCGACGAGTTGTTGGTGCGATAGAACACTGCGACGTCGTTGTAGGTCAAGGTGGTGCGCTCGGCGAGCGCATCGATCTCTTCGGCGACGAACCTGGCCTCGTCGTGCTCGTTGTCGGCGACGTAGCCGACGATCAGCTCGCCGCTGCCGGCGTCGGTCCACAGGCGTTTCTCGCGACGTCCCGAGTTACGGGAGATCACCGAGTTGGCCGCCGACAGAATGTTTTGCGTCGAGCGATAATTCTGTTCCAGCAGAATCGTTTTCGCGTCGGGGTAGTCGCGCTCGAAGTCCTCGATGTTGCGAATGGTGGCGCCGCGGAACGCGTAGATCGACTGATCGGCATCGCCGACCACCGACAGCTCCGCCGGCGGCACCTCGTCGGATGACCCCTGCGATTCGAGGTCGGACCCGCGGCCGACCAATTCCCGCACCAACACGTACTGCGCGTGGTTGGTGTCCTGGTATTCGTCGACCAGCACGTGCCGGAACCGCCGCCGGTAATACTGGGCTATCTGCGGGAAGGCCTGCAGCACCGCCACGGTCTCGCCGATCAGGTCGTCGAAGTCCAGCGCGTTGGCCGCCCGCAACCGCCGCTGGTACTCGCCGTACACCGAGGCGACGGTGCGGGTCAGGTCGTCGGAGTCGTCCGACAGGCCGGCCACCGCCCGGTCAGGGTCGATCAGCTCGTTCTTCAGGTTGGAAATGGCGTTGGCCAGCAGCCGCGGCGAGTACCGCTTGATGTCCAGGCCCATGTCGCGGCCGATCATCTGCAGCAGCCGCCGCGAATCGTCGGCGTCATAGATCGAGAAGTTGGAGTTCAGGCCCTCGATCAGCGACGCCTGGTTGCGCAGAATCCGCACGCAGCTGGAGTGAAACGTGGACACCCACATGTAGCGGGCCCGGTCGCCGACCAGCCGCACCACGCGTTCGCGCATCTCGGCGGCGGCCTTATTGGTGAAGGTGATTGCCAGAATTTGGCCGACCCCGACTCCCCGGGCCGCGATCAGGTAGGCGATGCGCCGCGTCAACACCGCCGTCTTGCCCGAGCCCGCGCCGGCCACGATCAGCAGCGGCGAACCCTCATGCACTACCGCAAGGCGCTGTTGTGGGTTGAGGCCGTCGAGCAGTCGATCCGCTTCGGCTGGGGTCGGTCGGGGGGGCTTGGCATTGGTTGCGTGCACACTCATGTCGTTGTAAAACCTACCGCCGCCCGGTGACGGAGGCTGGCGTTAGGCCCGCGGCGTCGGCTAGGAGCGGAAGAAGCCCGACTGATGAGTGCCGTTGTTGAAGGCCCCGGAGTTGTTGTTGCCCGCGTTTGCGAACCCCGAGTCGTTGATGCCCGTGTCGAAGAAGCCCGCATTCTGAGCGCCCGAGTTGAAGAAGCCCACGCCCGGGACACCGATGCCGTTCGAGTTTCCGAAGCCGATGGAGAGAGTGCCCTTATTCGCGATGCCCACGCCAGCGGTGCCCGAGTTGAAGAAGCCCGCATTGTCGCCGCCTGTATTGCCGATTCCCGTTTGATCAGTGCCCGCGTTTCCGAAGCCCGCGTCACCGATGCTACCGGTATTATTGAACCCCGTACTAAAGGTGGCCGAGTTATCGAAGCCCGAGCTTCCGAAACCGTTGGCCCCGAAGCCCGAGCTCGTCAGGCCGGTGCTGGTTGCGGCGCCGAAGCCAGTATTGGTCTGGCCTGCATTCCCGATTCCTGTGTTCGTGTTACCCGAATTCCAGAACCCGGTGTTCAGATCGCCCGCGTTCCCGATTCCGGTGTCAAAGACTCCCGCGTTTCCGACACCCATATCCTGGACGCCCGTGTTGCCGAAGCCAACGTCTGCCCCGCCCGCGTTAAAGCCGCCCATGTTAGTGTTACCCGCGTTACCGAAGCCCACATTTTGGGCGCCCGCGTTCCAGAAGCCCAGGTTCGACCCGCCCCCGTTTCCGAAACCCACGTCCCTGAGGTTCGAGTTCCAGAAGCCCGTGTCCAAGCTGCCGGAGTTCTGGAAACCCGTGGTCGACACACCGGAGTTCGCGAAGCCCGTGTTGAAGTTGCCTGAGTTCCCGATGCCGAAGTTCCCATCGCCGGAGTTAAAGAAGCCGATGTTGTCGTCGCCCGAGTTGAACAAGCCGATGTTCCCGGTGCCCCCGTTCAGCAGCCCGCTGAAGTTGATGCCCACCTGGTTGTTACCAACGAGCCCGATGCCGAAGTCATTGTTGCCGTTGTTTCCGAAGCCGATATTATCCATGCCGTTGTTTCCGAGCCCGATATTCCCGTCGTTCGTGTTTCCGAAGCCCACATTGAGATTCCCGATGTTTCCGCTGCCGAAGTTACCCGAGCCTGCGTTTCCGAAGCCAATGTTCGTGTTTCCGACGTTTCCGCTGCCCACGTTCGAATTGCCGTTGTTTCCGCTGCCCAGGTTTGAGTTGCCATTGTTTCCGCTACCGAAATTTCCGGAGCCGTTGTTTCCGCTGCCTACATTTCCGCTGCCGGTGTTGCCACCGGCCAGGTTGCTGCTGCCGATATTTCCGCTGCCCAGGTTGAAGCTGCCCTTGTTTCCGCTGCCGACGTTGAGGTTGCCGCCCTGGTTTCCGCTGCCCACGTTGAGGTTGCCGAGTTTGTTGCCGCCGCCCAGGTTCGCGTTGCCGGTGTTTCCCCAGCCCAGGTTCGCGTTGCCGATGTTGCCCAGGCTCAGGTTCCCGAAGCCGATGTTGCCGGGGGTCGACAGAGCGTTCAGCGCCGTCGCGGCCGCCGACGCGCCGCCGTGATAACCGACCATCGCCGAGACATCCTGGGCCCACATCTGCTCGTACTCGGATTCGACGGCCGCAATCGCCGGCGCGTTGAGCCCGAACCAATTCGACGTGACCAACTGAACCAGCCCAGTCCGGTTCAGTTGCACCATAAGCGGATGGACCGTCGCGGCCCGCGCCGCCTCGAACACGCTCGCCACCATCCGTGCCTGCCCGGCCCGCCCCGCGGCCTGGGACGCCGCCGCGCCCAACCACTGCGCATAGGGAGCGGCCGCGGCCGCCATCGCCGCCGACGCCGCACCCTGCCATGCCTGATTGGCCAGCCCCGACGTCACCGCCGAAAACGACGACGCCGCCGAACCCAGTTCGGAGGCCAGGCCATCCCAGGCCGACGCCGCTGCCAGCATCGGGCCCGACCCCGCGCCCGTAAACATCCGCAATGAGTTGACCTCTGGGGGAAACACCGAAAAGTTCATCGCCCGAGTCCTTCCCTAGCTGGCGGGTTATCCGCGGCAACTAAAGGCCCATAGATTTTACGCTCAGCGGGCCGGGACCTCCAGCGCGTTACACCGGGCTGGCCCGGGCCGTTTTTGCGCCGGCACGGGTTTTAATGGCACACTCGGTTCGTGCTCAACGAGCAGCGCCGATTTTTCTACGGGTACCCGCCAGCGGTGCCCGTGGTTTAGCTGCTCTCGCAGAGCCCCGTGGTCCGCTTGAAGGATTCGGGGCTCGTCTCTTGTGTGAGGCCCGATACCGGATGAGACCAGAACCCCCACATCACGAGAACGCGGAGTCAGCAGAGATGAACACCGAGACCGTCGATGCCGAGCAGCGCGATATCGGCGAATTACGCGAAGAAATCGACCGATTGGACGCCGAGATCCTCGCCGCGGTAAAGCGGCGCACCGAAGTGTCCCAGGCAATCGGCAAGGTCCGGATGGCTTCCGGCGGGACCCGGCTGGTACACAGCCGCGAGATGAAGGTCATCGAACGCTACAGCGAGCTCGGTCCCGAGGGTAAGGACCTGGCGATGCTGCTATTGCGATTGGGTAGGGGACGACTCGGGCACTAATCGGTTACTACCGTCGTTACATTCCGCTGATTTCCCCTTTGCTGCGGTAAATTTCGCCGGAAATGGTTACGGCAGGAGCAGCTGGGGTTTCGCCGATGCGCCGGCTGATGTTGATATCGGCCGCAGCGTTGCTCGCGGTGCTGGGTGGGCTGTCCACCAGCTCGGCCCGCTCCTCCGCGTGGTCGCGACAAGGGCTGCCGATCGAGTACCTGATGGTGCCGTCGGCGTCGATGCAACGCCAGATCAAGGTGGAGTTCCAGCCCGGCGGCCCCCATGCCGTGTACCTGCTCGACGGCATGCTCGCCGCCGACGACTTCAACGGCTGGGACAAATACACCTCGGCGTTTGAGTGGTTCGATCAGTCGGGCCTGTCGCTCATCATGCCTACCGGCGGGATGGCGAGCTTCTACGCCGACTGGTACCGGCCGGCTTCGGGTCGCGGCCATGTCCAGACGTACAAGTGGCAAACCTTCCTCACCCAGGAGCTGCCCGAGTGGCTCGCGGCGAACAAGGGGATCAGCCCGTCGGGCAATGCCGCGGTAGGTGTGTCGATGGCCGGATCGGCGTCGCTGATCCTGGCGGCCAAACACCCGGAGAACTTCATCTACGCGGCCTCGATGTCGGGCTTCCTCAACCTGTCCGCCGGGCAGTGGCCCTCGTTGGTCGGTGTCGCGATGATGGGCGCCGCCGGCTATCGCGCCGAGGACATGTGGGGCCCGCCGACCGACCCGGCGTGGGCCGCCAACGATCCCACCGTCAACGTCGACAAGCTGATCGCCAACGGCACCCGCATCTGGGTCTACTGCGGCACCGGCGACTCCTCGCAGCTGGGCGGCAACAAGCCGGGCGCCGACTTCCTGGAAGACGCCACGCGATTGAGTAACAAGATCTTCCAGAGCCGCTACCAGGCCCACGGCGGTCGCAATGGCGTGTTCAACTTCTCCGATAAGGGCCTGCACACCTGGGAATACTGGGGTCCGCAACTGCAGGCCATGAAGCCCGATCTGCAGCGAGTCCTGGGCGCCGGCTAGAGCTCATGCCCAGTCGCATCCTGGTCACCGGTGGGACCGGAACCGTCGGCCGCGTGGTGGCCCAGCGCTTGCTCGAATCCGGCGCGCACGTGCGCATCCTCAGCCGCGGGCACCGTTCTCCAGGCGCGGCGGGGCCAGCGGGCCGGGCCGAATACGTCGTCGGCGATGTCAGCACGGGCGCGGGCCTCACCGAGGCGATCACCGACGTCGACACGGTCGTGCACTGCGTCGACCCGGCGCACCACGTTCTCGACGCGGCGCTTCGGGCCGGGCGTCCGCACATGGTGTACATCTCGATCGTCGGGATCGACCGGATACCGCTCGGCTACTACCGGCGCAAGCTCGCCGACGAACAGCTGATCAGCGGTTCCGGCCTGCCCTGGACGGTGCTGCGGGCCACCCAGTTCCACGACCTGGTCGCGGTCATGCTGCGCGGCCTGGCGGCGCCACCGGTGATGCTCGTCCCGGCGGGCTTCAGCTTCCAGCCGATCGACGTGCGTGACGTCGGCGCCCGGCTCGCCGCCCTGGCGTTGGCCGCGCCCGCCGGGCGGGTGCCCGACATGGCCGGGCCCGAAGTGTTGCCCGTCGCCGAGTTGGCGCGCCGCTATTTGGCCGCGGTGGGCAAACGCCGTCCGGTCGTGCCGGTAGCGCTGCCCGGGCGCATCGCGCGCGACCTCCGAGCCGGCGCCAACCTCGCCCCCGACCGCGCCGTGGGAACCGTGACGTTCGACACCTACCTTGCCGAGCAACGGGCAGCGGGCACCGTACCCTACGCCGGCGCCATCCGGTCCTACCTGAAGTTCCCCCGCCGCAAACGGACCCGGTGAACGGCGATTGATGCGGCTGCCACTCGCAACCCGGCGGCACTAGGGTCGAACCATGACCTCCGTGCGATCAATCCCTGACATCACCGCCACCTCGGCGTGGGACGCCCTGCGCAGGCATCACGAGGAGATCGGCGAAACCCATCTGCGCCAGCTCTTCAACGACGACCCCGATCGCGGCCGCGAGCTCACGCTGAACGTCGGCGACCTTTACATCGACTACAGCAAACACCGCATCACCCGAGAGACGCTGCGGTTGCTCATCGATTTGGCGACTGCAGCAAACCTTGAAGAGCGCCGCGACCAGATGTTCTCCGGTGCCCACATCAACACCTCGGAGGACCGCGCGGTGCTGCACACCGCGCTGCGGCTGCCGCGGGATGCCGAGCTGACGGTCGATGGCCAAAACGTTGTCGAGGACGTGCACGCGGTGCTGGACGCGATGGGTGAGTTCACCGACCGGCTGCGCAGCGGCGAGTGGACCGGAGCCACCGGCAAACGCATCAGCACCGTGGTCAACATCGGCATCGGCGGGTCCGACCTGGGTCCGGTGATGGTGTATCAGGCGCTGCGCCACTACGCCGACGCGGGGATTTCGGCGCGCTTCGTGTCCAACGTCGACCCCGCCGACCTGATCGCCAAACTTGCCGACTTGGAGCCTGCCACAACGCTTTTCATCATCGCATCCAAGACGTTCTCCACCTTGGAGACACTGACCAACGCGACGGCCGCGCGGCGCTGGCTGACCGAGGAGCTCGGTGACGCCGCGGTGTCCAAGCATTTCGTCGCCGTCTCCACCAACAAGCGCCTGGTCGACGCCTTCGGCATCGACACCGCCAACATGTTCGGGTTCTGGGATTGGGTCGGCGGCCGCTATTCGGTCGATTCGGCGATCGGGCTGTCGCTGATGGCGGTCATCGGCCGGGAGGCCTTCGCCGACTTCCTGTCCGGATTCCACATCGTCGACGAACATTTCCGGACCGCGCCGCTGGAGTCCAACGCGCCCGCGCTGCTCGGCCTGATCGGGCTGTGGTACTCCAACTTCATGGGTGCGCAATCGCGCGCCGTGCTGCCCTATTCCAACGACCTGGCGCGTTTCGCCGCGTATCTGCAGCAACTGACCATGGAATCCAATGGCAAGTCGGCGCGCGCCGACGGCACGCCGGTCACCACCGATACCGGTGAAATCTATTGGGGCGAACCGGGAACCAACGGCCAGCACGCCTTCTACCAGTTGTTGCACCAGGGCACCCGGCTGGTGCCGGCGGACTTCATCGGCCTCAGTCAGCCCACCGACGACCTGCCTACCGCCGACGGCACCGGCAGCATGCACGACCTGTTGATGAGCAATTTCTTCGCCCAGACCCAGGTGCTGGCGTTCGGTAAGACCGCGGAAGAAATCGCCGCCGAGGGCACACCGGCCGAGGTGGTGCCGCACAAGGTGATGCCCGGCAACCGGCCGTCGACCTCGATTCTGGCCAACCGGCTGACCCCGTCGGTGCTGGGCCAGCTGATCGCGCTCTACGAGCATCAGGTGTTCACCGAGGGTGTGATCTGGGGCATCGACTCGTTCGACCAGTGGGGTGTGGAGCTGGGCAAGACGCAGGCCAAGGCGCTGCTTCCGGTGATCACCGGTGACGCGTCCCCCGCGCCGCAGTCGGACAGCTCGACCGATGCGCTGGTGCGTCGCTACCGAACCGAAAGAGGCCGCGCGGGTTAATGTTTCGGCCGCTAGCACGTTCTCAATGGATTGCGCTTAACGGGTTGCGAGCTCGGAACCGACTCGCCGCACAAAGGTGCGCAAGCGTTCCACGGTCGCGGTCTGCGGGTCCCTGAGGTGCAGCTGCAGCAGTTCGCGACCGGCGGCATGCAGGATCCGAGCGGTGTATTCGGGATCATGCACCTGCGGATGGACGCGCATCAGTCCATTGACAAAAAACTCGAGTACGACGGCCTCTGATTGAGCCAGGCGGGCATACAACTCCGGTGGAGCGCCCTGCGGCGGGAACAAGAACAGCCGCCACGTTGCCGGGTGGGCATCGACAGCGGCCAGCACACCGTCAAACGCGAGCACAAACGACTGATCCTCCTCGGCAGCATCCAATCCGGAGATCGCCTCGGCGAACTGCGCGCCGGCCCGTGCCGCCTCTCGGTCGATCAGTTCGACGAACAGCCCCGCCAGGTCGCCGAACTTCTGATAGATCAACGACCGATTGATGCCGGCCTCCGCCGCGATGCGGTTCGGCGTCGCCGCGTGGAACCCTTCGGCATCGACGATCGCGTGCGCGACGTCGAGGATCTGCTCGCGCCGCCCCTCGGCGGTCATGCGCCGCTTCGGGTTGCCCTCAATCACACTTGACAGCATAACTAACAACTTGTGAGTATTACTCACTAACTGTTAGCGGGAGGTTGCCTGCCATGTCCAGGGTCACGTACTACCCCGAACTCGCGCAGCGAGTCCGCAGCCAACGCGATTTGCTGCCCGACCTCTACGGGGACTTCGACTTCGACCAGCAGCCGGATCGCCTGGCGACCGAACCCGACGTCGAGTCCGCCCTGCCCACCTGGGTCGCCGACCGCGAGCCGATCCTCGAAGACGACCGCGTCGTCGAGTTGATGAGCACGGCTACCCTGCTCGGCGACGTCGTGGCCGATCCCTATGCGGCCCTGATGACCACGCATAGCGTCACGCACCTGATCGACATGCTCAAAGCCGCCTGCCGGAAGGGACTCGAGGCGGTGCCCGACGCGCCCCCCGAGCTCGCGTCGTTCATCGCCGCCATGGAGGCCACCCCGCAGTGGATCGACTTCGACCTGGTACGCGAAGGCGCCCGCCAGGAGCGCATCCCCGCGGCGCTGGTAGCCCCCTTCATTACGCGGGGAGCCTTCATCGCGACCTTCACCAACACCTACGCCGCGCTGCCGATGGCCCTGACCGGCGCGCTCTCGGGCCGCCGCGCCGCCCATCGGGTCAACGAGACGGCCAGTTTCTTCGCCGTCACCACCCTGCCCGGCGCGCTGGACCGTTACGGCCCCGGCTTTGAAGCCGCCGCGATGGTCCGGTTGATGCACTCCATGGTCCGCTACAACGCCCTGAAGAAATCCGGCAAGTGGGACCGGAAGTGGGACAAAGCCATCTACGGCATGCCGGTGCCGCAGGTCGACCAGATGCCCGCCGGAATGATCGGCCAGTACCTCTTGGCCCGCAAGGCGCGCCAGCAGGGCCGGACGGAGTTCACTCCTGAGGAACGCGCCGTCGTCGAATTCGCCAGGTATCGCTGCTTTCTGCTCGGCCTGCCGGAGGAACTCCTGCCCGCTGAACCAGCAGACATCGTCCACGTCATGCATGCGCGATCAGCGCTGCTGCGCCATGGATTCGATAGCATCTGCTCCGAACTCGTCCGCGGCACCATGGCGGCCTATCTGCGCCCCGACACCAGCCTGTTCGACCGGTGCGCCGAAGCGGTCGAGAAGAGTTTCAGCAAGCTCACGTTCGTCCGCACCTTCTGCAACGGTGATCGCGAGATCGCCGAGGCCATGGGTGTCACACTCGGGCCGACGGATCTGGCGCGCATCGCCCTCACGGCGCCATTCATCATCGGACGTTTCACCGCCGTGAGCCACGCCAGCCGCATCCCCGTGCTGCGTGACATCACCGACGCATACGTCATCGGGCTGCTCAAGCTCCGGCTGGCGACCTACGGCAAGCCCGAATTCATTAGCGACGCAGCACATTACACGCCAGTCCCACACTGACGGCAGTCCGCGAGCCCAGTTAGGCGAACAGCTTGGTCAGCGGCGGCGGCAGCACCCGCATCAGCTGCACCAGCGGGCCCCACGGCCACCACGGCACCACGGCCCTGCCGGGCTCGCGCTCGATGGCGTCGACGAGTGCCTTGACGCCAGTTTCGTTGTCCACCATTAACATCGTGCTATTCGACTTAGCTGTCATCTCCGACTCGATATACCCCGGCTCCAGGACCGAGACCTTGATCGGCCCGTTGCGGTATTCCGCGCGCAGCGATTCGCCCAGCGAGCGCATTCCGGCTTTGCTCGCGGCGTAAGCGGCTTTGACGCCCGGCACCCCTTTGTTGCCCAGCACCGAAGCGATGAGCACCAAATGCCCCGAACCGCTTTTGTTGAACATCTCCAGCGCCGTTTCGATCTGGACGAGTGCGGCCACCAGGTTGGTCTCGATGGTCGCCTTGTTCGCCCACAGCTTGCCGGAACCCAGCTTGGCGCCCTTGCCGATGCCGGCGTTGACGATGATGCGGTCGATGCCGCCGAGTTCGTTGCTGAGTTCGCCGAATACCTTGGGCACCTGGTCGTGGTCGTTGACGTCCAGCGCTGCGACCGCGATCTTGATGTCTGGATATTGTTGCAACAGTTCGGATTTCAGCTCGTCGATCCGGTCGGTGCGACGGGCGCACAGCGCCAGGTCGCGGCCCTTGGCGGCGAAGGAACGCGCCATCCCGGCGCCCAGGCCGGAACTGGCACCGGTGATGAGGATCTTCTGGCGAGTCACCCGGGCAGCATATCGATTACTTGAGCAGCCGCGACATGCGCCGGTCGGCTAACACCTTGCCGCCGGTCTGGCACGTCGGACAGTACTGAAAAGACTTGTCCGCGAACGCGATTTCACGCACGGTGTCCCCGCACACCGGGCAGGGCAACCCGGTGCGTGCGTGCACCCGCAATCCGGAGCGCTTCTCCCCTTTGAGCATGGCGGCCCCCTGGCCGACGGAGCGGGTCACCGCGTCGGTCAGCACCGTGATGATCGCATGGTGCAGGCTGGAAAGCTGTTCCTCCGATAGCTTGCCCGCCGTGGCGAACGGCGAGATCTTCGCGACGTGCAGGATTTCGTCGCTGTAGGCGTTGCCGATACCCGCCATCACCTTCTGGTCGGTGATGACGGTCTTGATCCTTCCGGTGTTGCCGGCCAGCAGGCCGGCCAGGTCCTCGGGGCTGAGGTCCAGCGCGTCGGGACCGAGGGCGGCAATCCCCGGCACCTGCTTCGGGTCGTCGACCAGCCACACGGCCAGCCGCTTCTGGGTGCCGGCCTCGGTGAGGTCGAAGCCCGGCGCGCTACCCGGGGTGCCCAGGTGCACGCGCAGCGCGATCGGCCCCTTCCCCGGCCGCAGCGGGGCCGCGGCCAGCTTGTCGGACCACCGCAACCAGCCGGCACGGGACAGGTGGGCGATCAGGAACAGCTCGCCGGCCCGCAATCCGAGGTACTTGCCCCACCGCTGCGCACCTGCAACGTTCCGCCCGTGCAGGGCGTGGATCGGCGGGTCGAAGGTTTTCAGGACGGACAGCGCCGCGACGTCGACGCGGCCGATCGTCAGGCCGACGGCGTGCCGACGCAAATGGTCGACCAGCGCTTCGATCTCGGGAAGTTCGGGCACCCGACCAGTCTGCCGGACTACGCGGGCCCCTGTGCCCCGGCCGTGCCGAAGAGCGTCCCCTTGGCGCCGCCGTTGCCGCCGACGCCGCCCTGGCTGGCGCCCGCACCGGCCCCGCCGTCGCCGCCGTTGCCGATCAGCCCGGCGGGGCCGCCGTCGCCGCCGACACCGTTGTCCGGCGGGGCGTTGAAGGGCGCGGGGATGCCGCCGGCGTAGCCGCCTTCGCCGCCGTTGCCGTAGAGGAACCCGCCCTGGCCGCCGTTTCCGCCGACAGCGGTCTGGTTGACACCGCCCGTGCCGCTGCCGTCCCCGTGGATCCCGGGTTTGCCGGTGTCGCCGCCACTGCCGCCGGTGCCGCCATCGCCGAAGAGCCGGGCATCCCCGCCTAAGCCGCCGAGCGCGCCGGGACCGGCGGCGCCACCGTTGTAGCCGCCGCTGGCGCCGTTGCCGCCGTTGCCGCCGGCGCCAGCGGTCCCGCCGTTGCCGAACAGCCCGGACTCGCCGCCGTTGCCGCCGAAGCCGCCGAAGCCGCCGCCGCCGTTAAAGGTCGCATGCGCACCGGGGGTGCCCCCGCCGTCGGCTCCGTTGCCGCCGATGCCGCCGGTCCCGCCGTTGCCGAAGAAGAGGCCGCCCTTGCCGCCGGCGCCGCCGTCGGCGCCGGCGCCGCCCTGGCCGCCCAGGTCTCCGATGCCGCCGGCGGTGACCGTCTGGCCGGCGCCACCCGTTCCGCCGTTGCCGCCGGCGCCACCGTGGCCGAACAGGCCGGCGTTGCCGCCCTCACCGGCCGTCACTCCGAAGCCACCGCCGTTCGCGCCGACTACCGCCCCGGAGTTCGTGACGTCGGTGACGTACGAACCACTGTCACCGCTGTTCCCCCCGGCCCCGCCGTCGCCAAACATCCCGCCGTTGCCGCCGTTGCCACCATTGCCGGCCTGCCCACCGGTGCCGGCGGCTACGTTTGCGGCCGTGGAGGTCGCGCCGGTGGCGTTTCCGCCATTCCCGCCGAAACCACCGATTCCGCCCAGGCCGGCCAGCAGCCCGCCGCGGCCACCGACACCACCCATGCCGCCGGCGCCGCCGTCATTGCCGTTGCCGTTCGTGGAGGCCCCGGCATCCCCGCCGTCGCCACCGAGCCCGCCGGTGCCGCCGAGTCCGTACAGCAGCCCGCCCTTACCGCCGGCACCGCCGGCACCGCCGGGACCGCCCGGGTTCCCCGCCGTGCTGGCAGTCCCGTTGGCGCCGGACCCGCCGGTCGCGCCGGCGCCGCCGTTGCCGATCAGCCCGGCCGCCCCGCCCGCGCCGCCGGTCTGGCCGGTACCGGCCGCCCCGGCCGCGCCGTTGCCGCCGTTGCCGTACACCCAACCGCCCGGGCTGCCGGCGCCGCCGGCTGTACTCGCGTTGGCGCCATCGCCGAACAGCGGGCGCCCCGTCAGCGACTGGAAGGGGGCATTGATCGCGCCCGCCGCTTCCTGCTCGACGGCCCCCAAACCCGCCTGCAGCGGAGCCGCCACCTGCATTGGCGAGGCGTTCGCGGCCTCGGCGAGCGCATATTGCGTCCCGCCGGAATTCATCAGCTGCACGAACTGGTTGTGGAACATCGCCGCCTGCTGACTCAGAGCCTGATAGGCCTGGGCGTGCGCGCCGAACAACGCCGCTACCGCCGCCGACACCGAATCCGCGCCCGCGGCCAGCACGCTCGACGTCGGCATCAAAGCCGCGATGTTCGCCGTTTCGAGCGCCGAACCGATATTGGCCAAGTCGGATGCCGCCGCCGCCACGTACTCCGGCGCCGCGATCACAAACGACATCCCCGACCTCCAACTAACCCGACGTTCGTCCCAGAATGCTTGGATCAGTCGGGCAGGATGTCATCGTAACGTGACCCGGACCACACCCGGGGCACTAATCGCAAACACTTAGGTGGGGCTTAACCGCACGTTGGGCGTGCCGCCTTGATTACGCCCGAATCAAGTAGGTGTCCATGATCCAGCCGTGCCGGGCGCGGGCCGCCGCCCGCAGCTGCACGATCCGCGTCCCGACCTCGCCGATGGTGCCCGCTACCAGTAGCTCGTCGTCAGTGCCCAGGTAGGCGCCCCACCAGATCCGGGTATCGGCGGGGCATACCCGAAACGAGCATTCGGCGTCCAGCATTACTACGGCCGTGCCAATCACGCCGTGCGCGCGCAGCTGCCTGCCGGTCGTGATGAGGACCGGTTCGCCGACCTCATTGAGCGGGATGCGGTGCCGGGCCGTCAGCGCCTGCACCGCGGTGATCCCCGGAATGACGTCGTAGGTGATATCGACCTCGGCCGCGACGGCGTCGAGGACGCGCAGCGTGCTGTCGTACAGCGACGGGTCCCCCCAGGCCAGGAAGGCGCCCACTTGGCCGGGGCCCAGTTCGGCGCGGATGGCCGTCGCCCAGAGCCGCGCCCGCGCCGCATGCCAGTCCGAAACCGACTCGCGGTAATCCGCGCCCGTCGACCGCCTCGGGTCGGGTAGCTCGACGAACCGATAGCCGGGCTCGCGGATGAACCGCTCGCAGATCTCTCGCCGCAGCGCCACCAGGTCGCTCTTCGCCTCGCCCTTGTCCATGGCGAAGAACACCTGTGTGTCGTTGAGCGCCTCGATCGCCTGGACGGTCAGGTAATCGGGGTCCCCGGCGCCGATGCCGATGACGTGGATCCGTCGACTCACCATGCCGGGCCACGTTGCCCGTAACGCCGCTGAGGGTCAATCCAATTGCAACAACGAATATCTAGGCGGCTCCCCAAGTACCCGGTACCATGGGTATCGACTGAAGCACCCAATGAAGGGACGCCGGCGATGACCACTGCGGTTCGACCAGGTGGGCCCAGTCCACGTGGGCCCCGTCGTGAGGAGTTCTCGGAGAGGCTGCTGAAAGGCTCGGTCAAGAAGTCCTACGAGCCCATCGTCGACATCGACTGGGATGCCCCACTGGACCCGGACAAGTTCTACCTGCCGCCCAGGCTGGTGTCCCTGTACGGCACCCCGATGTGGGACGAGATGACCCGCGAGCAGCGCATCGACCTGTCCCGCCAGGAACTGGTGAACACCCTGTCGGCCGGGATCTGGTTCGAGAACATGCTCAACCAGACGTTGTTGCGCACCGTCTTGCACGAAGACCCCACCAGCCCGACGACGCATTACAAGCTCACCGAGCTGGGCGACGAGACCCGGCACATGGTCATGTTCGGCAAGGTGATCGAACGCATCGGCGCCAAGCCGGTACGGCCGCGGCGGCTGCACCGGATGATCATCAACTCCCTTCCGCTGGTGTTCCAGTACGGCTCGATGCTGTGGGTGGCCGCGCTGATCGGTGAAGAGATCTTCGACTCGCTGCAGCGGCAGATGATGGACGATCCGGAGCTACAGCCAATCGTCCAGCGGCTCATGCGGATTCACGTCACCGAAGAGGCCCGCCACATCCAGTTCGCCCGGGATGGCGCGCGCAAGCGGGCGCAGTCCATGCCCCGGTTTAACAAATGGTTCATGGCCAACATCAACGGGGTTGGTGGGTACTTCTTCCGCTACTTGTTCAGCTACCCGATCCCCTATGCGCGCACCGGCCTGGACCCGCGGCGGGCCCGGGCGGCCGCCCGCGCCAGCCCACTGCGGCATGAGGTTCAAGTGGCCGGATTCGCCCCGCTCGCAGCGTTTTTGACCGAGATCGGCCTGATGGGCCCGATCGCGCGCCGCAGCTGGAAACGCTGCAAGTTTCTGTGACCCAGATCGTCATCGGGGCGGGAGCCGCCGGGCAGCGCGCCGGAGCCGAACTGCTGGCCGCCGGTATCACCGACTTCATGATCCTGGACAAGCCCGGCCACGAAGTCGTGGCCGAGGTGTTCGACGACGACACCGACACCTGGACGCTGCAAACCGCCGGCGGGGAGACCTTCCGGGCCGGCGTCGTCGTCGCGGCCCGCCGACCGATAAGCGTTCCGTGGACCCCGGAGTTACCTGGGCGCACTGACTTTCGCGGAATCTCGTTCCATGCCGCGCGGTGGGACACCGATTTCGATCCGGTCGGCAAGCGCATCGCGGTGATCGGCGCCGACGCCACCGCCGGCCACTACATCGGACAGCTGAGCCAATCTGCGGCTTCGGTCGCCGTCTTCGCGCTGCCACCGCGACGAGTCGTCCCGGAGATAGCGATGCGGATCACCCTCGCCAAACGCTGGCTGCTCCGCCACGCCCGACGGGCAGCCGGCGATGAGCAGCCCGCGCTGGTGGGGTCGGCGATCGACGCCGTGACCCCGACGGGCATCCGCACCAGCGACGGCGTCGATCACCACGTCGACGCCATCATCTACGGCACCGGATTCGCCACCCCAGACGCGGTGCTGGTCGGCGCGGGCGGACTCACCATCCAGCAGGCCTGGCAGGACGGCATGGAGCCCTTCCTCGGGGTCGCCGTCCACGGTTTCCCCAACTACTTCTTCATCACCGGACCCGATATCGCCGCGCAGGCACGCTACGTCGTGGCATGCCTGAGGCTGATGAAGCAAACCGAAAGCACCCGCATCGAGGTGCGCCGCAGCACCCAGCAGGTCTTCAACGAACGCATCTACCTCAAACCCGCCCAGCCGCATCCCGTGACCTCCGCGTTCGACCTGTCGGCCAGCAGCAGCCGGGAGATCTACGACGGCGCGGCAACGCTGACCATCGCTGGCACCGGCCACCCGGTGCGGGTCCGGCTCGCCGGCCACATCGACCCGATCGACGGCCATTACCACTGGCAGGGGACGGTTTTCACTTCCCTGGCCCAGCCCTTGCCGGATGATGCACTCAAGCAGGCCCGGGCGGCGACGCTGACGGTGGGCGAACGCAGTGCGCCGGCGCGCATCGTCGAACAAACCCCGTGGGGCACGCACGGGGTCGCCGGGGTGGGCGCCCCGCCGTACCCCGCGCCGACCGCGCCCTAGAAGGCGCCCGGCGCTTTCTGCGCCCCGCTCGGCCGTACTTTTTGGTTTGCCAGGTGTCGGCATTGGGGTAATACGGATACGCTGGGCTTCATCGCACATTGGAGGTTGACCACACATAATGTGGGTAACCGCCGTCGGTGCGCTCGCTGTTGAAGACGACGAGGCGGAACAGAACGGCATGTTCGGCGTGGTAGCGGACGATGCTTGGGACGGGCGGAGTCGAGGGGTTTGCCCGACTCGCGTCCACCCTGCTGCGTGGCCATGGGCTGATGTGCCGTCCCGTCAACCTGTGGTGTTTGGCGGCGTCGAGACCTTCCCCTCGCGTCAACTGTGTTAAGCGTTTGTGTTAAGCGTTCCGGCCGCCAATGACGGCGGCATCGTCAAGTCGGCCAGGTGGAAGTTCGAGGAGCAGCAGATGGAACCGGACGACAGGATGGATCTGGCATGCCGGATCACGACCGGGCCGCTCCGGTGAGTGCGATAGCCGAGTCGCCCAGCTCGCTGGCGGTCGCGGCGCGCACCGAGCAGTCGGTGGCCGTCCTCACCGTCGAGGGAGTGCTTGACGCCAGCAGCACGTCGGCGCTCCGCGACAGCATCACAAAGACCATGCTCGACGACCCGTCCGGCGTCGTCGTGGACGTCAACGCACTTCAGGTCCCGGCGGAATCGGCGTGGTCGGCGTTCATCAGCGCACGCTGGCAGCCCGACGGCCGGCCCGACATTCCGCTCGTGCTCGTCTGCGCCAATCGCGCAACCCGCGAGGCGATCCAACGCACCGGCGTCACCCGCTTCATGCCGGTGTACGCGACCGAGAAGGGCGCAATGAAGGCCGTTAGTCGGCTGTCGCAGCGCACCGTGCGGCACGCCGACGCGCGGCTCCCTGCCCACCTGACCAGCCTGCGGGAGTCACGCCGGCTGGTACGCGAGTGGCTTACCGCGTGGTCGCGACCGTCGCTCATCCCGGTCGCGTTGGTGGTTGTCAACGTGTTCATCGAAAACGTGCTGGAACACACCGGAAGCGATCCGGTGATGCGGATCGAAACCGATGGCGCGACAGCAACCATCGCTGTGTCCGACTGCAGCCCCTCGCCCGCCCTGCGGCTGCCCGCCCCCGCGAAGGGCATCGACGTGTCCGGTCTGGCGATCGTCGACGCGTTGTCCCGCGCGTGGGGCAGCGCCGCCACCTCGTCCGGCAAGACGGTCTGGGCGGTCATCGGCCCCGAGAACCAGCTCTAGCCAGTCTGCTGCGCGGGACCCGGGTACGGGCCGAATTAGAACACGTTCTAGTGTCGGGTGACGGCCCGTTCCAGGAAGGCAGATGACGTGCGGTTCAGCTACGCGGAGTCATTGACCGACTCGAGTTTCTACATCCCGCTGGCCAAGGCAGCCGACGAGGCCGGCTACCACAGTATGACGATCGCCGACAGCCTCGCGTACCCCTTCGAATCCGACGCCAAGTACCCGTACACGCCCGACGGCAACCGCGAGTTCCTCGACGGCAAGGAGATCGTCGAGGCCTTCGTGCTGACGGCGGCGTTGGGCGCGGTGACGACGAACCTGCGGTTCAACTTCTTCGTCCTGAAGCTGCCCGTCCGGCATCCGGCGCTGACGGCCAAGCAGGCGGGTTCCCTGGCCGCGCTGAGCGGCAACCGGCTGGGACTCGGCGTCGGGACCAGCCCGTGGCCGGAGGACTACGAGCTGATCGGGCTCCCATTCACCAAGCGCGGTAAGCGGATGGACGAGTGCATCGAGATCGTGAAAGGCCTCACCACGGGCGAGTACTTCGAGTTCCACGGCGAGTTCTATGACATCCCGAAGACCAAGATGACCCCGGCTCCGACCAAACCGATCCCGATCCTGGTCGGCGGCCACGCCGATGCCGCGCTGCGGCGCGCGGCGCGCTTGGACGGCTGGATGCACGGCGGCGGTACCGAACCCGAGGAACTCGACCGCCTCATCGCCCGCGTCAACAGGTATCGCGAAGAAGAGGGCAACACCGGCCCATTCGAGATCCACGTGATCTCAATGGACGCCTACACCGTGGACGGCATCAAGCGCCTCGAGGACAAGGGCGTCACCGACGCCATCGTGGGCTTCCGGTATCCCTACATCAAGGGACCAGACACCGAGCCGCTGGCGAAAAAGATCCGCAACCTTGAACGGTACGCCGAGAAAGTGATGTCGAAATTCTAAGCTTCACAGTGGATTTCGCGCTGCTGATGGTTTGATGGTGACTTCGAGTTCGGGGGCCGGGCCCGCGGTTGCGTCGTTGAGGTGAGTCCAGAAGCGCTGCGCGACCGGGGCGAGCAGGCGCGGCCCTAGCTCGCGAATCATCATGGCCATTGCCTGGAGGTAGTCGGGGGTGCCGGTGGCGGCGAGCCCGCGTTCGCGAAGGCCGCGGACTTCGCCAAGGGTGAAATCTGCCAGCATCGCAATGAGCTCGGTGTCTGTTTCCGCCGGGTCCAGCATCGCCCGGCGCAGGTAGGTCATCACCGCCGGCTTTGCCGCCAGCATGCGGTCCACGCTGGTGTCACGCGCGCGGCGGATCTCGGTGGCCGTGCCCTCGCCGGGCACGGATTCCAAAGCGAGACGGAGCAATTCGATGACGTGCCGCCGAACGGCGCGGCGCAGGCCCTCCTTGTTGGTGAAGTGGTGCACCACGAGGCCGTGCGTGACGCCAGCGGCCGCGGCGACCTCGCGAATGGTCGTGCCGGCCGCGCCCTTGGCGGCGAACAGGTCCAGGGCGGCGTTGCGTATCCGGGCCTTGGCGGTGAGATCCGCGGGATCCGCGATCCCCGTTTGGGCGGTAGCACTTGGCGGCATGGCTTGACTCTACTGCGTTATTGACCAAATGGATAGTCAGCTTTACACTCGGTTAGTCAATCTCGGCTCGCACCTCCGGAGGCCCCATGGCAACGCTCGCGGGAATATTGGCAACCGACGCGGGACGCTGCCCGGAGCGTCCCGCGCTCGTGTACGCCGACCGCAGCTACAGCTATCGCGAGGTCGACGCGGCGGTGAACCGGGCCGCGCACGCCCTCGCCGCGGCCGGCCTGGGCAAGGGCGACCGGATGGCTTTGATGTCCGGCAACAGCGACGGCTTCTACATCGCCCTGTATGCCGCATGGCGCCTGGGCGCCATCGTCATCCCCGTCAACCCGGCCGCTCCGGCCGCCGAGCTGCAATATCTGCTCGACGACTCGCAGGCGGCGCTGCTGGTGTTCGGGCCCGCCGCGGTCGACGCCGTCAGCAGATGCGCAACGGCGCCCCAGCCGCATTGGTTATCGCCGCCCATCGCGCTCGGCTCGATCGGGGGCTACCCGGAGCTGGCTGTGCTGGCAGCAGAGCATCCCGACACCGCGCCGCCGGTCGAGGTTGCCGAAACCGACGACGCCGCAATCCTGTACACGTCGGGCACCACCGGCCGCCCCAAAGGCGCGCTGTTCGACCACCACCGCGTCGTGTGGGTGGGCATCAACAGTGCGCTCATCTTGGGCCTGCGCGACGGGGATCGCGTCCTGCATGTCGCGCCGATGTATCACGCCGCCGACCTGGGAATGATGATTGTCGGGGGCACCCAGGTCGGCGCCACGCACGTGATCCTGCCCGGATTCACGCCGGACGCCGTGCTGGATGCGCTAGAACGGCACAGGATCACCGTCTTCTTCGGGGTGCCGACGATGTATCAGCTGGTGCTCCGGCATCCCGGACTCGCCGCCCGCGACCTGAGCGCGTGGCGGGTTGGGCTATTCGGCGCGGCACCGATGCCGGCCTCGGCCGTGCAGGCGGCGCTGGAGGCACTGCCGAATGTGGAACTGATCCAAGCTTGCGGTCAGACCGAGGGCGGGCCCGGCGGAATCTACGCCACCGCCGAAGAGGTCCGCGCGCGGCCCGAGGCAAGCGGACGCCGCGCCGTTTTCAACACCGAGGCGCGGGTCGTTGACCGCGACGGCAAGGACGTCGGCGCCGGCGGCACCGGCGAGCTCATCATCCGCGGCGAGACCGTCATGAAGGGCTACTGGCGAAAACCCGAGGCCACCGCCGAGGCCATCCGCGATGGCTGGCTACACACCGGCGACATCGCGACCATCGACGCCGACGGCTACATCACCTTGGTGGACCGCATGAAGGACATGATCATTTCCGGGGGACGCAACATCTACTCGGTTGAGGTGGAAAACGCGCTCGCGGCGCATCCCGCGGTCGCCGAGATCGCCATCGTCTCGCGCCGACATCCCGATTACGGCGAAACGGTCGTCGCCGTCGTCGCCCCTCGCCCCGGCCAGACGGTAACGCTCGACGGGCTGCGCGAATTCGGCGCCGAACTCCTCAGCGCCTACAAACTGCCCCGCGAACTCGTTGTCCGCGACATCCCGCGCAACCCCTCAGGGAAGATCCTCAAACACGTGTTGCGCGCCGACCTGGAAGAGAAGCTAGAAAGGGGCGTGCCGTCATCGGCACCGGTCGTGGCGCGGGCGGCGTCCGCTACAGCCGTGGATCAAGTGACATGCAAATTGACTCAGAGCGACAACTTTGCAGCGCCGCCAAGGCAGGGCGAAAGTCTGAGCATTACAGGGGATCCCATATCGGCGCCCGCTTCTCCTGGTATGCCTTGGCGGACTTGAGCCGTGCCCGTCGCCGTCAGTCCTGATTCACAAGCCGATGGAGTCTTCGAGCAGTGCGAGTTCGCGAGAGAGCTGATCGGTGAGGAAGCTCATTGCGGGGACGACGCGGCGGCAGCTGGTCAGGCCGAATGTGATCTGGTCATTGACGCTGGTGCAGGTGATGTTCAACGCCTGCCCATCGACAGGTATCGACATCGGGTAGAGCGCGTCCAGGTGGGCGCCGTTCCAGTACATCGGGCCCCGCGGACCGGGCACGTTGGAGATCATCACGTTCGGCGGGCGCAGCGGAGCAGGAGGGGGGTATCCCAGCGTCATGGCGAGCGCGAGCGGGGCAGCGCCGAGCGCGCTCATCGCGATCACTTGCTCTCTGCTGCGGCCGGCGATGGCGGCCTTGCCCTCACGCATACAGGCCCGTACGGCCGACAGACGCTCCGCCGAGTCGTCCAGGTGCGTGGCCAGTGAGCACATCAACGTCCCGACCTTGTTGCCCGGAACCTCACGCATCACGTCGACCGCTTCGGCGCCGCGCAGCGAGACCGGCACCATCGCGGTCAGCGGCGCAGCCGGGAGCGCGCCGCAGGCGATCAGGTAGCAGCGCAACGCTCCGGCGCACATGGCCAGCACGACGTCATTGACGGTGGCGTCAGCACGTTTCGCGACCAAGTGCAGCCGCTCGATCGGGAATGTGCAGCCAGCGAAAGACCGAGCGCTGTCAATCGACACATTCAGCGGGGTGTGTGGTGCAGCCAGGGTCAGCGGACCTCCGCGATGGCGCGCAGCCCGCCACACGGTGTCAGCCAGCGCCGGCACCATGCCCACGAGCCCCGTGCCCTCACCGAGCACGGCTCGGGCCAGCTTCAGCGGGTCCAACCGCGCCCAGCGTCCCGCCGGGCCGGACGGCCGTACCTGCTCGCCCACCTCCCACAGGGCGGGCATCCCACGCCGATCCGGGTCCGCGCTAACGGTCCGTTGTAGCAGCCGCATCGCCGACACACCGTCGGCCAGCGCATGGTGGGTTTTGATATACAGCGCGTACTGACCGTCGGGCAGGCCCTCGATCAGATGTAGCTGCCACAGCGGGCGGGAGCGATCCAGCATCCCAGCGTGTAGTTGCGAGACCAGCTCCCACAGCGCGGACGGGCCGGCCCGCCGCGGCAACGCGCTGACTTGCACGTGGTAGTCCAGATCGACCTCGGCAGCAGCGCGCCAATACCACTGCCCAAAAGAGGTCAGCGAACGCTGCGGACTCCGTCTCCACAGCGGCGCCACCTGTTGGCGCGCCAGCGCGGCGGCGAATGCATCACGCACGTAGCGCGCACCGGCGCCGTCTGGGCGGCTCAGCAATGCCAGCGCACCGACGTGCATCGGCCGCTGCGGCGTCTCGGCAACGAGGAACAACGCATCGGCGACAGACATAGGAAAATGCATGGGCGGCAGAACCTTTCAGCCGACCGCAACGTCCCCCGGCACAGACGGCCGTCCCCAAAGGACGTTCGGATGATGCTGACTACCGCCGGATCTGGACGGTCAAACCCGCGAAAACGTCGCGGGCGCTTGGGCCACCATAACCACAGCTACGTGATGAGTGCAACAACTTGACCGGTGGCCGCGCGACACCGGCGGCCCGGGCCCGTCGGCTCGTGGCGGATGCCAGGTCCCGGCTAACCCAACTCAGGTGTCACTAGGCGTCATTCGGACGTCGTGGTCATCGCGGTCAGCAACGCAGATCCATCGAATCGACAAGCCGGCGCGCGATCTCAACAACGGGTGTGTTCGAATCCTGCGATAACCGGGATAGCAGCTCGAATGCCCGCACAGCGTCAACAGCGAAACGTTCCATGAGGATGCCCTTGGCCTGACCAATGACATCGCGGGACGCCAGCGCGCTGCGCAATTGCTGGTCGTGGCGCAACATGCTCCATGCGAGCGCGGTGTGGGTGGCCACGACCAACGCCATTTCCACCGATTCGGCGTCGAACGCGTGGGGTTGCTGGGCGTAAAGGTTCAAGGCACCCATGCCCCGGCGGCTGACGAACAACGGGATCGTCATGATCGAACGGACCGGCGTCTCGTCGGCAACATCACGGCAATAGCCCGGGAAGCGCTGTTCGGCCGTCACGTCATCGATGCGAATGACGTCGCCCTCCCATCTCGCGGTGCCGCACATATCCTTATGGCGTTGCTGAATTTCGCTGAGCAGAACCGGATACCCGGCAGTTGCCGACACCGTCTGCACCTCGTCGCGGTTACCAATCGTGAGTGCCGCATGCTGAGCACCGGGTACGAATTTCAGGGCGGCGGCGAGTAGTTTGCCCAGCGCCGTGCCGATGTCGTCGGCGTGCGGCTGCTGGTGCAGATTCCGCGCCAACTCGGCGACCTGGCGAGCAATTGCGTGCGTCGGATTAGCGGTCACGTGGTCTTCTCGGATCGGATACCGATGGAGAACCCGTCCATTCTCCTCCTAACCGGCATTGCCGACAAGAGCCGTGGCCAGAACGAAACATGTTGTGATTACTGCTCGGCGGCATACTTAAGTGAGTTAAGTTCAGCTATCGCCGAGCAACTGACGGACCGGACCCGGTGCATTTTCGCGCGTCCAGGCTGACAGTGAAAGTCTCAGTGCTACAACGAATCCCATGTCGGAGCGCGTTTCTCCTGGTGCGCCTTGGCAGCCTCGAGCGGGTTATTGGTGAACCCGCTGAGGATCTGGGTGCGATTCTCCAGCTCTATGGCATGTCGCAAACTGGGTGCGTCCAGCGCAGCATTGAGGCCAATCTTGGTCTGCCACACACCGTAAGCGTTGTTCTCCGCGATCGACCGGGCCAGCTTGAGGGCCGCCGGCATCAGGTCATCGGGCGCCACCACCTCGTGCACCAGCTTGATCCGATAGGCCTCGGCCGCGTCGATGATGCGGCCGGTCAGCATGAGCTCGCGCGCCACGCCGGCGCCGACGATCTTCGGCAGCAGGTAGCTGGTGCCCATGTCCATCGACGAGAAGCCGGCCTTGATGAACACCGACCCGAACCGGGCATGCTCGGATGCCACCCGGATATCGCAGACCAGCGCGAACGCCAGCCCACCCCCGACGGCGACACCGTTGACCGCGCCGATCACCGGTATGGGCAACTCGTAAATGCGGGTGAACAGGTCGGCCAGCCGGACCTGGGCGTCATAGTTGATCTTGAACGCAGGGCTGGGCGGGCTCTTCGGCTTAGTCCATGGCTGGCCGGTGCCGCTCAAGTCGGCGCCGGCGCAGAATCCGCGGGCGGCGCCGGTCAGGATCGCCGCCCGAAAGTCGCCGCCGCCGAGCACATCCAACGCGTCGTCCACGCCGTCGATCAGCGATCCGTCGATGGCATTCAGGCGCTCCGGGCGGTTCATGGTGATGCAGGCGATGTTGTCCTCGAGGGTTTCCAGTTCGACAGCAGCCATACCCGCACCGTAGGCGACTCAGCGGACGTCCAGGCACCCGGCCTACCGTGGGTCCGGACGCAGAGCAAAGGAGTAACCATGACACGAAGCGAGGGTGACACCTGGGACCTGGCCAGCAGCGTAGGAGCCACTGCCACCATGGTCGCCGCGGCCCGGGCGGCCGCGACCAGGCATCCGCAGCCGGTGATCACGGATGAGTTCGCCGAACCGCTGGTCCGCGCCGTCGGGCTGGACGTGTTCAGCAAGCTGGCCAGCGGCGAACTGGATTCCGACGATCTCGAGCAAAGCATGGGATTTCCGCGGATGACCGACACGTTCGCCGCACGCGCCCGCTTCTACGACGAATACTTCGCCGACGCCACCGCCGCGGGTCTGCGACAGGTGGTGATCGTGGCGTCGGGCCTGGATGCCCGCCCGTACCGGCTGTCCTGGCCCGCAGGCACGGTGGTCTACGAGATCGACCAGCCCGAGGTGATCGAGTTCAAGATCTCGACATTGTCGAAGCTCGGCGCCGTCCCCGCCGCCGAGCACCGTCCAGTGGGCATTGACCTGCGCGAGGACTGGCCCGCCGCGCTGCGCGCGGCCGGCTTCGATGCCGCCGGGCCCACCGCGTGGCTCGCCGAGGGGGTGCTCATCGGCTTTCTGCCGCCGGAGGCCGAAGTTCGGTTGCTGGACAACGTCATCGCGCTGAGCGCCTCGGGCAGCCGGTTTTCCGCCGACTTCGGCACGATCACGGATTCTTCGGAGCAGGCGCAGGAACAGGCCCGGCTGATGAGCGAGGGCTGGCGGCGGCACGGACTCGACATGGACATCGCCGGCTTGACCTACCCCGGCGAGCACACCGACGTCGCCGCGCACCTGCAAGGGCGCGGATGGACGACGGTCAGGTCCGAGCTCACCGACCTCTTCGCGGCCGCCGGCCTGCCGGGACTGGGTGATGCCGGGCCACAGGGCCCGCCCGCCACGATCAGCTTCGTACGGGCGATCCGAGACTAGCGTCTAGCCCGTCTTGTCACATTCGCCACATTGGCCCCTGCGGGCGACGTATGGTCGTTTGCCCGCCTCCGAGCGACAGCGCAGGCGGGGCCGCGTGCTCGACCGAAGCTGTCGCTCGTAGCCGGGCGAAAGTGGGTGCGCGGCAGCGGACGGCACGGCCCCGAAAGGCCCCACCGGATCGACCCACTTCATGAGTTCACCGAGATTGCCATGGCGGCTGTGGTTCGGGACGCAACCACGACCATGGCGGCAATCTCGACGCGATTCCAGCACCGCCGTTCACCGAGATTGCCGTAGCGGCTATGGTTCGAGTCCCGACCACGACCATGGCGGCAATCTCGACGTTAAAGGATGGGCTCAGCCCCGCTTGGCCAGCCACTCGGCCTGCATCACCAGCAGCGCCAGGATCTCCAGTTGCGGGGTGTCGGGGTCGAGTTCGCGGTACCGCTGGTAGACGTTGACGACGACGCGTTCGGCGTCCAGCCAGGTCGCGTACTCGCCGAGGTCGATGGTGTCCGCGGCCTCGGACCAGGACAGGCCCTTGCGGTATGCGGCCTCGGCTTGTTCGGCGACGTGCACGAGATAGCCACGGACGGCACGGATCCCATCCGGATCGGTGACCGGACCGTGGCCGGGAACCACCGTGGGTGCGTCCAGCGCGATCATCGCGTCGCACGCCGTCACCCAGTTGGCGATCGGGCCGGCCCACACGATCGGCGTGCAGCCGATGAACAACAAGTCCCCGCCGAACAGCACCCCGGCGTTGGGCACATGCACCACCGAGTCCGCGGCCGTATGGGCCGGACCCAGGTTCAGCAGGTTGACCCGCCGGCCACCGACGTCGACGGTGAGATCGTGGTCGAACGTCTGGTCCGCGTTGCGCACCCGGATAGCGCTAAAGTCAAAGTGCCCGAACCGGTCTCGCGCATACGGTGTCGCGATCGGACCAAGATTGCCGGTCTGCGTCATGGCCAGCATCTCGGGCGGCATGCCATGCGCGATCTCCTCGGCCGTGCCTTTGGCGGCGATGATGCGCACCGACGCGTCGAGCAGTTGATTGCCGTGCGTGTGGTCGCCGTTGGAATGCGTGATCAACGCGTCGGTGATGGGCGCTCCATCGGTGATGGGCTGCATCGCGGTGAGCATTTCGCGGGTCAACGCCAGATCGAAAAGCGTGTCCACCAGCAGCGAGGCGCCGTCACCGGCCACCAGTCCGGCGTTGCTCCAGCCGTAACCACCGTCCGGAAGCGTCCACGCCCACACTCGGTCTGCGACCTCGTGCAGCCCGCGGGTGTAGGGCACCCGGGCGGGCGCCCGGTTGACCCGGTCGGGCGCCGGTGCGGCCTCCGGGTTGGGCCGGGGGGCCAGCGGGTGCGGGGCGCTGCCGGCGCGCACGGTTTGGCGGGTCTCCCCCAGTCCCTGCACCTGCAGCGTGACGACGTCGCCGTCGTGCAGCCAGCCCGGGAACGATTCCAGCGCGGCGAGGCTGAGATGCTCGACCAGTGTGCAGGTGGGCACGGTGCCCGAGCCGAAGACGTCGCCGGGGGAAAGCGTCACCCCGCGCGACGCATACGAGATGACTTCGCCGAAGCTCCAATCCATTTGACCGGTGGACCCCGAGCCCACCACGGTATCGTTGACGAGGGCGGTCACCTGTAGGCTCAGCTTGCCGTCGCGTCGATAGCTCTCCAGCTCGTCGGGGGTGACCAGATACGGGCCCAGCGTGACGCCGCTGTCCTTGCCCTTGGCCTGCCCGATCGCCAGTTGGCTCTCCAGTTGCTGCAGGTCGCGCGCCGACCAGTCGTTGAAGATCATGTAGCCGATGATGGCCCGGTCGGCCTCCTCGACGGTCAGGTCCCTACCGCCGGTTCCAATGACCGCGGCGATCTCCAATTCGAAGTCCTGCCAGGCACTTCCGGGAGCCATTGGGGCGTCCTCGTAGGGGCCGAGCACGGTCGCCGGGCAGGCGAAGTAGAACGCCGGGATGCGGTACCAGGTGTCCGCGAGCACTCGTCCGGCTCCCATCGCGGCCTGGCAATTGCGCATGTGGTCCAAGAAGCACAGCGAATCGCGGATCGACGGTGGCCGCGGGATCGGCGCCATCAACGTCACCTCGTCGAGCCGCGCGACGGCCGCGGGCGAACTTTGCGCTTCCTCGCCGGCTCGGCGCAGCCCGTCGGCGCCGCGCCCGACCAGTTCCAGCAGCGAAACCCCCGGTGGCATCGCGTGGATCACGTCGCCGGACAGGACCCCCGTTCGTTCGGCGGGGGTCCGTTCGGCGGGGTCATTCTGGCCGCCTCGATACGTTACCCATTTCATTCGCGCACCACCTCACTTGGTTTCTTGTCCGGTCGTAGCCCCCGCCAACTCGATTGGCGCAGCCGGTTGTCCGGGGTCCATTCGCTGTACCGCACCTCGCCGACCAGCACCGGTTCGACGAACGTCACGCCCGTGGCGTCGCGGGCGGGAAGCGAAGCGTCGAAAGGGGATTGGTCGGTGTGCAGCGGCGCCAGTGTCCGCTTCAGATTGGCCAGGTCGCGTTCGGTGAAGCCGGTGCCGACCCGGCCGGCGAAATGCAGCCCGCCGGCGCTGGGGATGCCCATCATCAGCGAGCCGATGCCGCTGGTGCGCCCACCTTCCCCGGCTCGCCAGCCACCGATGACGACTTCCTGGGTGTTCCAGTGCTTGTCCTTGATCCACGACGCCGAGCGTCGGCCCGGCTGGTAGCTGGAGTCGCGCCTCTTGGCGACCACGCCCTCCAGCCCGCGCTCGCCGGAGTGCTCGAGCGCTTCGGCGCCGTCGCCGGGCAGCAGATCCGGAACGATGAGATCGGCTGCGCCGGCCAGGGTTTCCAGCAGCTTGCGGCGGTCGGTGTATTTGGCGCGCAGCAGCGAGCGGCCGTCGAGGTAGAGCAGGTCGAACGCCCAGAACTGTACTTTCGTGCCGCGGCCGCGGTTCTGCATCTCGTTGAAGCTGGGCACGCCCGACTTGTTCAGCGCGACGGCCTCGCCGTCCAGCACCACGTGGTGATCGACCAGACCGGCTGCCGGCGAGGTGAACTGGGGGTATTCCTTGGTGACGTCGCGGCCGCTGCGGGATCGCAGCCGCACGGTGCCGTGGTCGGCCTCGACCAGGAGTCGGTACCCGTCCCACTTGCCCTCGAAGGCCCATTGCCCCGCCTTCAGCGCAGCCACGGAGCCGTGCGTTGCCAGCATCGGGGCGACCTCGCCGAACTCGAAGGCCTTCTGGTCCTTCATGCGGTGCGCCAGCCACTGGTCGCCGTTGGTCTGAATCAGCGCGTAGCGCCCGGAGATTCGGCTGCCGTGCAGGTTGACGATGACTTCATCGTCATTGAACTTCTCGGCGTCGTAGGTGCCGGAGTCCCAGATGATCACCTTGCCGGCCCCGTATTCCCCCTTGGGGATGACGCCCTCGAACGAGCCGTATTCCAGCGGATGGTCCTCGGTGTGCACCGCCAGGTGGTTCACCGAGGTAGTCTCCGGCAGGTTCTTGGGCACCGCCCACGATACCAGCACGCCGTCGCGTTCCAGCCGGAAGTCGTAGTGCAGCCGGCGGGCGTGGTGTTCCTGGATCACGAATGTATTGTCTTGCCCGGTAGCCGGTTTCGCCTTCGGCACCGGCTCGGGGGTCTTCGACGCGTCCCGCATGCTGCGGTACTTGCTCAGCCGGTCGCGCCCGGGCAGATCGGCGTCCAGCGGCGCCAGTAGATCGCCGTCGCGGGCGACCCGGGCCAGCACCTCGTCGTAGCGCAGCTGGCGCAGCGCGGGGTCGTCGAGTTCTTCCCAGCTGCGTGGCGCCGCGACCGTCGGATGCTCGCGGCCCCGCAGCGAGTACGGCGCGATGGTGGTCTTCGAGCCGCTGTTCTGGCTCCAGTCCAGGAACACCTTGCCGGCCCGCAGGCTCTTGGTCATGGTCGACGTGACGAGCTTCGGCATTGTCTTTTCCAGTTGCTGCGCAACGCGTTTGGCTAACACGGTGGCGCCGCGGCTGCTCACCGGCTCGTCCAGCGGCGTGTAGAGGTGCAGTCCCTTGCTGCCGCTGGTGAGCGGGAAGGTGGTCAGCCCGATGTCGGCGATCAGGTCCCGCACGGCACGTGCCACCTCGGCCAGCTGGGCCATCGTCACGCCGTCACCCGGGTCCAGGTCGAACACCAACCGTGTTGCCGGGCCGGGCTTGAATTCTTGCGCCCCGCTTCGGGTCCATTCGGCGACGAACCGCCACTGCGGCACGTGCACCTCCAGCGCCGCCTGCTGACCGATCCAGGCCAGGCCGTCGGGGCTGTCGATGATCGGATACGTCGTCGTTCCGGACCGGTGGGTCACGCTGGCGCGCGGCAGCCAGTCCGGCGCCGACGACGCCAGCTGCTTTTCGAAGAACGAGGGCGCCTCGACGCCGTTGGGCCAGCGTTTGCGGGTTGCCGGACGCCCGGCGACGTGCGGCAGCATCGCCTCGGCGATGCCGGTGTAGTAGTCGAAGACGTCTTCCTTGGTGGTTCCGGTTGCGGGGTAGAGCACCTTGTCGGCGTTGGTCAGCTTCACCAGCTGCACCGCTGAAGCCCGAGCAGCCCTGACACCCATGGTGTCAACGTACTTCGTTCCGCGCGCGCCCCGGTACCGTCGAGAGCGTGGTTCGGCTCAACAACGCCACCCTGCGGCAATTGCCGATCCCGACACCCGGCTATGACCGGGACGGCATCGGGGTGGGCATCGCGCATTTCGGTGTCGGCGGATTTCACCGGGCGCATCAGGCCATGTATATCGACAGGTTGCTGCGGCGGGGCCTGGCGCGGGAGTGGGGCATCTGCGGGATCGGAGTGATGCCGGCCGACCGCCGCATGAGGGATGTTCTGCATGCCCAGGACGGGCTGTACACGCTGATCCTGGAGCACCCCGACGGCAGCCGGGAGGCGCGGGTGATCGGCTCGATTGTCGACTACCGCTACGCGCCGGACGACCCCGAGTCGACGATCGAGCTGCTGGCCGCACCGGCGACCCGGATCATCTCGATGACCATCACCGAGGGCGGCTACCAGGTCAGATCCGCCGGCTCGGTGTTCGGCCTGATCGTCGAGGCGCTGGCCAGGCGCCGTGACCGCGGCATCAGCGCACCGACCATCGTGTCGTGCGACAACATCGAGCGCAACGGCCTCGTGGCGCGACGAGCCGTCATCGACCATGCCGAGCTCCTGCACCGGGATCTGGCCGGCTGGGTCGCCGAACACACCCGGTTCCCGTGTTCGATGGTGGACCGCATCACCCCGGTCACCACCCCCGACATCGTCGCCGCGGCGGAGCGCGACTTCGGTGTCGCCGACGAGTGGCCGGTGGTGGCCGAGGCGTTCACCAGCTGGGTGCTCGAGGACGACTTCGCCGACGGCAGGCCGCCGCTTGACGAGGCGGGCGTGCTGCTGGTCGACGATGTGGGTCCGTATGAGTCGATGAAGCTGCGACTGCTCAACGCGGGTCACCAGTGCCTGTGTTACTTCGCGTGGCTGTGCGGGTACCGCATGGTGCACGACGCGGCGCGCGATGAGTTGTTCGCCGAATTCCTGCTGGCCTATTTCGATTCCGAAGCGATTCCGACGGTGCCGCCGGTGCCCGGAATCGATCTGGCCGGGTATTCCCGAGAGCTGATCGCGCGGTTCGCCAACCCCGGTGTGCGCGACACCGTGGCGCGGCTGTGCGCCTATTCGTCGGATCGCATCCCGAAATGGCTGCTTCCGGTGATCCGCGACAACCTGGCCAGCGGCGGGCCCGTCCGGCTGGCCGCGGCGACGGTGGCCAGCTGGGCCCGCTACGCCGAGGGAGTCGACGAGCACGGCCAGCCCATTGAGGTGATTGACCAGCTGGCCGAGTCGCTGATGGCGACCGCGCGCTCGCAGCGCGCGCATCCGAACGCGTTCATCGAGAACACGGCGCTGTTCGGAGATCTGGCGCTGCGACCCCGGTTCGTCGAGGCGTACCGGTGGGCGCTGGATTCATTGCACGCCCGCGGGGCACGGGCAACCCTCGAGGCATTGCTGCACGAAAGGCGGCGCCAATGAGCAGAGGCCTGGTGATTGGTGAGGCCCTGATCGATGTCCTCGACGGACGTGGCGAACACGTCGAGCATGTTGGGGGGAGCCCGCTCAATGTCGCCGTCGGACTGGCCAAGCTGGGCCGCGGTATTGATTTCCTGACCCACATCGGCGACGACGCGCACGGCCGGCGTATCGCAGAGTACGTCAACTCCTCTGGCGCACAACTCGTTCCGGGAAGCGTGTCGGGTTCCCGGACGCCGACCGCGGTGGCCACGATCGCCGAGGACGGCTCGGCCAGCTACACGTTCGACCTGGACTGGCAACTCTCCGGCACGCCTGAAGTGCGGCCGCCGCTGTTTGTGCACACCGGATCGATCGCAGCCGTGCGCGAGCCGGGGTGCTTGGCGGTCGCGGCCCTGCTCGACGCCTACCGCGTGTCGGCCACGGTCACCTTCGATCCCAATGTGCGTCCGTCGCTGATCGCGGACCGGGATACGGCGCGCGAACGCATCGAGCACATGGTCGAGCGCAGCGACGTCATCAAGGTCAGCGACGAGGACCTGCGCTGGATCAATCCCAACCAGCCGCCGGAACGGACGGCCCGGACCTGGCTGGCGTCCGGACCTGCCGTCGTGGTCATGACGATGGGCGAACGGGGCTCGCTGGCCTACTGCGCGGCCGGCGAGGCCCGGGTGACCGCCCGGCCGGTTCGGGTGGTGGACACCGTCGGCGCGGGTGATGCGTTCATGGTCGGCCTGCTCGACACGCTGTGGGAATCGGGCTTGTTGGGCGCCGGCCGGCGAGCCGACCTGCGCCGGATCGGGCTCGACGCGCTGTCGGCCGCCCTGCAGGCGGCGAGCCTGTCATCGGCGCTGACCATCGCCCGCGCCGGCGCCGACCTACCCGATCGAGCCACCCTGCAAGCCGAGTAATGGCCGCGCGAGCAGACGCAAAGGCCCCCATTTTCATACCGAATTGGGCGCCTTTGCGTCTGCTCGCGTCCCAGTGGGCATACTGGCTGCATGCGCTCCATCTGGAAGGGTTCGATCGCCTTCGGGCTCGTCAACGTCCCGGTCAAGGTGTACAGCGCCACGCAGGACCACGACATCAAGTTCCATCAGGTGCACGCCAAGGACAACGGGCGCATCCGATACAAGCGTGTGTGCGAGGTCTGTGGCGAAGTCGTCGAATACTCTGACCTGGCCCGCGCCTACGAATCCGACGACGGCCAGATGGTGATCATCACCGACGACGACATCGCCACCCTGCCCGAAGAACGCAGCCGCGAGATCGAGGTGCTGGAGTTCGTCCCGGCCAGCGAGGTCGACCCGATGCTGTACGACCGCAGCTATTTCCTGGAGCCAGACTCGAAGTCGTCTAAATCGTATGTGCTGCTTGCTAAGACGCTGGCCGAGGCGGACCGGATGGCGATCGTGCACTTCACGCTGCGCAACAAGACACGGCTAGCGGCGTTGCGCGTCAAGGACTTCGGCAAGCGCGAGGTGATGGTGGTGCACACCTTGCTGTGGCCGGATGAGATCCGCGATCCCGATTTCCCGGTGTTGGACAAGAAGGTCGAGATCAAGCCGGCCGAGCTCAAGATGGCCATGCAGGTGGTCGGGTCGATGGCCGAGGACTTCAACCCGGACCGCTATCACGACACCTACCAAGAGCAACTGCAAGAGCTGGTGGACGCCAAACTAGAAGGCGGCGAAGCGTTTACCGTCGAAGACCAGCCCAAGGAGCTCGACGAAACCGAGGATGTCTCCGACCTGCTCGCCAAGCTGGAGGCCAGCGTCAAGGCACGCTCCGGTGACGGGAACGCACCGGCGAAGAAGACCACCGCGAAAAAGACACCCGCCAAGAAGGCACCGGCCAAGAAGGCGCCGGCCAAGAAGGCGAGCTTGAAAGCGACGTCGACGTCGTAGACCATCAGCGCCGTCGGGTTGCCCCGAAGCGGAAGACCGCGGCCAGCAGGTTCGTCACGGCCACCACGATGATCAACGTCAGGGCCGCACCCCAGATCCTCAGCGACCCCGCGTGCTCGGGATTTTTGAGTTCCGTGTAGATCAGCAGCGGCAGCGACGCCATGTTGCCGTCGAAGATGTTGCGGTTGATCGAGCGGCTGTACCCGCACAGGACCAGCACCGGCGCGGTCTCGCCGATGACCCGCGCCACGCCCAGCAAGACGCCGGACACCATGCCGGGCATCGCGATCGGAAAGACAATCCGCACAATCGTTTTCCACTTGGGAACACCCAACGCATAGCTGGCTTCCCGCAGTTCGCGAGGCACCAACCGCAGCACCTCCTCGCCGGCCCGCACAACCACCGGCAACATCAGCAAGACCAGCGCCAGCGACACTGCGAAGGCGCTCTGCTCGAATCCCAGCGTGGCGATCCAGAGGCTGAAAATGAACAACGCCGCCACGATCGAGGGCACCCCCGCGAGCACGTCGACCATAAAGGTGGTCACCCGCGCCAACCGGCCGGAACCGTATTCCACCAAAAACACAGCGGTCAGCAAGCCCAGCGGAACGGCCAGCAGCGCGGCCACCCCCGCCTGCACCAACGTCCCATACAGCGCGTGATAGACCCCGCCGGCGAACTCCTGCGGCAGCACGCCGCGCAGCGAATGGGTCCACCAACCCCACCGGGACACGGCGTGCCAGCCTCGTACGGTCACCACCGATAGCACCCAGACCAGCGGCACCAACGCAACGACGAACGACGCGACGAAGAACGTTGTCGCGACGTGATTTTTGATCCGACGCTTAATGCTGAGGGGGCCCAAGATCGATGCTTTGACCGGTCGGTCGAGCGTGTCGACGGTCATGTGCGGGCCTTCCCGCGGGCGATAGCGCGGGCAGCCGCATTGACCACGAACGTCAGAACGAACAGCGCAAACCCCGCGGAAATGTAGGCTCCGGTTGGCAGCGGCTCGCTGAATTCGGGTGCCGCGGAGGCGATCTTGGAAGCGAACGTGTAACCGCCGTCGAACAGCGACCAATGTCCCGGGCGGGCGGCCGCGCGCAAGATGATCAGCACCGCCACGGTTTCACCCAGCGCGCGCCCCAAACCCAGCATTGACGCCGCGATGACACCGCTACGCCCGAACGGCAGCACGGTCATCCGCACCACCTCCCACTTGGTGGCGCCCAGTGCTTGCGCCGCTTCCTTATGCGTATGTGGGGTCTGCCGGAACACTTCTCTCGATACCGCGGTGATGATCGGCAGGATCATCACCGAAAGCACGACGCCGGCGGTGAAGATGGTGCCGCCGCCGGCCACGGACACGTTGCCCTGCGCGAACAACGGAAACCAACCCAGGTTGCGATTGAGGAACGCCGCCACCGGCTCGAGCTTGGGCGCCAGCACGAAGATCCCCCACAGCCCGAAAATGATCGACGGCACCGCGGCCAGTAGGTCAACCATCGCACCGAACGGACGCGCAAGGCGCGCCGGCGCATATTGAGTGAGGAAGACCGCTATCCCGACCGCGATCGGCACGGCCAGCACCAGCGCGCTCATCGAGCTCAGCACGGTCACCGTGAACAAGTCGCGGATACCGAACGCCAGCTTGTCAGCGTCGTTGGCATTGAATTCGCCGCTGGTGAAGAAATTCGCGTGGTTCGCGCGCAACGACGGGACGGCGCGAATCAACAGGAACGTCGCGATCAGCAGGATCACGACCACAATCGTCAAACTCGCAGCCCCGGCGACCAACTTGAACAGTCGATCGCCCCGCCACGCCCCGCGCGCATTTCTCGCTGTTGGTGCGGTCGTTGCCGCGGCCCGATCCGACGGCCTGCCCGGCGTTAATCGGGTCATGCCATCGCAGGTTACGTGATCGCGTCGACCGCGGTCCACAACCGCGGCTTGAACGAGTCCGGAATGGGGATATATCCGTTGTCCGCCAAGCCATTCTGGCCGGCGCCGAGGGTGCTCTGCAGGAAAGCCTTCACGGCAATACCGACCTGGGGATCGGGATACTTCGAGCAGACGATCTCATACGTCGCCAACACGATCGGATAGGAGCCCACCTCATTCGGCCGGTAGAACGAGATCGTGTCGAGAACGAGGTCGTTGCCCTGCTTGATGACGAAGGCCGATTCAACCGTCTTCCCCACCGAGTCCGCGCTGAGCACCACCGGGTCCGTCCCGGCCGACGTGATGATCTTGGCTATGCCCAGGTGTTGCTCCTGGGCGAACGACCATTCGTTGTAGGTGACCGCCCCTTCGGTCCGCCTGACGGCCGCCGCGGTGCCGTCGTTGCCCATCGCCCCCTCGCCGACGCCGCCCCTGAACTGCCGTCCGGCACCCTTGCCCCACGCATTGTTGGAAGCGGTATCGAGATATCTCTGGAAGTTCTCCGAGGTCCCGGAGTCGTCGCTGCGGAAGACGACATGAATCGCCTCGGCGGGCAGGCTGACGCCCGGGTTCAGCGTCTGGATCGCGGAATCGTTCCACATGGTGATGCCGCCGTTGAAGATCCTGGCCGCTGTCGGACCGTCGAGGGTCAACGACGTCACACCATTGATGTTGTAGGAGATGGCGATGGGGCCGAACACCACCGGCAGGTGCCACGCCGGCGAGCCGCCGCACCGCTGCTGGGCGGCGGCGTACTCGCTCGGGATCATCGGTGAGTCCGAACCACCGAAATCGGTTTGGTTGCCCGTAAATTCGCTAATGCCGTTGCCCGACCCAACGCCCGTATAGTCCAGCGTCTGCCCCTGACAGGCCTGCTCGAACGCCTTGACGAACCGGGTCATCGCGTTTTCCTGGGCCGTCGACCCGCTGGCCTTGAGCTTCTTTTTCCCGCCGCAGCTCACCTTCGCCGATGACGCGCTCGTCGTCGTACTTCCGCCGGTAGCGTTGTTGTCGCTGCCACACGCCGACAACATCAGTGCACCAGTAGCCAGCAGGCTCAGCGCGGCACCAAATCGGTTGAGCTTCAATTCAAATCCTCACGATACTGATTAACCATGGATCGCCGCCGTTGGCCGGGACCTGCGAACCTGCCGTAGTATTCCTCGCAGCCACGAAAGTTAACAGTAACAAGGTTACGTTCGGCGAATCTGCCTGCTCATCGTCGCTGGTCACAGCCGGATCCGCAATTTGAGCCGTCGTTTGGCGAACCGTAGCGTCCCAACCTTGGGCCGCTAAGTCGCCACTGCGCCGACAAAAACTAGAACTTGTTCCAGAAACGCCGGGAGCCGAGGCGGTGCGGCGAAGCGAAGCGGCAATGGTCCTTGAGCGCCGCAGCAGAATTCCGCCGCAGCAGAATTCCGCCGCAGCAGAATTCCGCCGCAGCAGAATTCCTCAGTGCTCGAATGACTTTGGACCTTTGTTTCCGGTGGGTAAATCAGTGCCAGCTATGAGTAATTCAGAATCAGCTGTGAGAAGCGCATTTCTATTGAGGCCCACCCGCCCGCGACATACCGTTTGTTAACCACCGGATTTGGCGTTGTGACACTGCTCGCGGGGGGCTCCGCGGCCGATCGCGCCAGTGGGATTGTATGGCCCGGCGAAGGGAGCCTCGACGGTGAATAACACCATTTCGCGGGTAGGGACACGGTTCGGGCCCTACCAGCTGATGCGATTACTGGGCCGCGGCGGGATGGGCGAGGTCTATGAGGCCGAGGACACCCGCAAGCACCGGGTGGTGGCGCTCAAGCTGATTTCGCCGCAATACTCCGGCGATTCGGTGTTTCGCGCGCGGATGCAGCGCGAGGCCGACACTGCCGGCCGGCTGACCGAGCCGCATATCGTGCCCATCCATGACTACGGCGAGATCGACGGGCAGTTCTTTGTGGAGATGCGCATGATCGAGGGCGCCTCGCTACGCACCCTCTTGACGGACTATGGGCCGATCGCCCCGGCGCGGACGGTGGTCATCGTGCGCCACATCGCCGCCGCGCTGGACGCCGCGCACGCCAACGGTGTGACGCACCGCGATGTCAAACCGGAAAACATCCTGATCACCAACGATGACTTCGCATATCTGGTCGATTTCGGTATCGCCCGCGCCGCCGCCGACCCGGGGCTGACCCAGAGCGGGATCGCCGTGGGTACGTACAACTACATGGCCCCGGAGCGCTTCACCGGCGATCACGTCACCTACCGGGCCGATATCTACGCGCTGGCCTGCGTGTTGGGTGAGTGTTTGACCGGGGCGCCGCCGTATCGGGCCGACAGCGTGGAACGGCTGATCGCCGCGCATCTGCTGGAGCCTGCCCCGCGGCCCAGCCAGGTGCGGCCCGGGCGGGTGCCGCTGGCCCTGGACCACGTGATCGCCAGGGGAATGGCCAAAAACCCGGACGAGCGCTACCTGTCCGCCGGGGACCTGGCCGTCGCTGCCCACGAGGCGCTGACCGTACCCGAGCAGCTACAAGAAGCCTCGATTCTGCGGCAAGGCCAGAACGCGAACGGGCTGGCCGGCGCCGTCAATGGCGACGGCGGCCACCTGTGGACCAATTACGTCGGCGCCGCGCCGCAGAACTCGCAGATGTATCAGCTCGGGGCTGCTCAACGGCCCTTTAGCGGCAGCGAGACCATGGTTGCTCCCCTGCCACCGAGCCCCGCAGTCAATAGCTGGCCCCCGGCCGGGACGCGGACCCAGCCCCCCGCCGGCGGGGGCGGCTGGTCCGGCCAACCGTCGAACCCGTCGGTCAGTTCCGGGGTTAACCTGGGGCGCCGCTCGGCCGATTTTGCGGTCCAACCGTCGCGGCCCCGCAACAAACGCAAGCTGTGGGGCATCCTTGGCGCTGCCGCGGTGCTGCTCGTCGCCGTCAGCGTCGCAACCGGATACCTGGTGTCGCGTCCCTCGTCGGCGCCGAAGCAGGCCTCCGGCCAGATCGTGCTGCCGTTCGACGGCCTCAACTTCCGCCTGTCCCCGGGCGGGGTGGCGGTGGATAAGTCCGGCACCGTCTACGTCACCAACCAGGGCATTTTCGGCCGGGTGGCGACGTTGGCACAAGGGTCGAAGACGCCGACGGTGCAACCGTTCACCGGTCTGTACGAGCCCCAGGGCATAGCGGTGGACAGCAACGGCACGATGTATGTCTCGGACTTCAACAACCGGGTGGTGGCGTTGGCGGCCGGGTCCAACAACCAGGTCGTGCTGCCGTTCACCGGTCTCAATTACCCCGAAGGTGTGGCGGTGGACGCGCAGGGCGGCGTGTATGTCGCCGACCGGGGTAACAACAGGGTGGTGAAGCTGGCGGCCGGGTCCAACAACCAGACCGTCCTGCCGTTCAATGGCCTGAAGAACCCCGATGGTGTGGCGGTCGACTCCGCCGGCAACGTCTACGTCACCGACACCGACAACAACAGGGTGGTGCGGTTGGACGCCGGATCGAACCAACAAACGGGGTTACCGTTCCCCGGCATTACCGCGCCGTGGGGTATCGCGGTGGACAACGCCGGCGACATCTACGTCACCGAACATGACAACGACCAGGTGGTGAAGTTGGCGGCCAACGGGATCGCCCCGACCACGCTGCCGTTCAACGGCCTCAACACGCCGCTGTCGGTCGCGACGGACAAGAACGGGAACGTCTATGTCGGAGACCGCGGCGACGACAGGGTGGTCGAACTCGCGGTCTGACGGGCTCACCGGACGGCCAACCGCAGCCGCTTGCGGCGCCGGACCAGGATGCTGGGTAACCACTCGCCCACGTCGGCGGCCTCGATCCAGGTGGTGCGGTTCAGCAGACCGCGCAACACGATTCGAGCCTCCAGGCGGGCCAGTGCGGCTCCCACACAGAAGTGCACACCCTTGCCGAACGTGACGTGGCCTTTGCCGCCATTGCGGTTGAGGCGGAATTCATTTGGTGCCTCGAAGTGCGCCGGATCGCGGTTGGCCGCGCCCCACATCAGCAGCAGGTGCGAATCGGCGGGCACCTGCACCCCGGCCAGGCTCGCGTCGCGCCACACGTGCCGGTAGTGGCCACGAAACGGCGATTCGAAGCGCAGCACCTCTTCGATGAAAACGCCCAGCAATTCTGGATTTTCACGGACCTGCCGTTGGACCTCCGGGCGATCGGTGAGAACCCACGCGGCGCTGCCCAGCAGCGAGGCGGTCGATTCACCAGCCGCGCTGAACAGGGTGAGCATCATCCCCAACGCCGGCAACTGCTCCAATTCGCCCGACGCGTAGCGCGCGGCCAGGTCGCCGATCAGACCGTGTTCGGCACTGGCGCTTGCCCTTTCGAAATGCTCCAGGACATAGGCGGACAGTTCGATCGCCGCCACTCCGGCCGCCTCGAGCTGTGCCGGCGTGACGATCCCGTCGAGCAGTGTGGTGGTGGCGTAACCGAGGCGGATGAGTTTGTCGACGTCGTCCTCGGGCAGGCCCAGCAGCCTGGCGACCACCATCATGGGAAGCCGGTTGGCGACGGCGCTCATCCACTCGATCTCACCGTCGCGCCGATTCTCGTTCCATAACCGGTCCGCGGTCTGAGCGGCGAACTCTTCGATGATTCGCACCCTCTTGGCCGATAGGTGCGGCAGCAGGATTTTGCGGTGCATGGCGTGCACCGGGTCATCGGCGGTGGCCAACGCGTGAGCCGGGCCGCCGGGCGGTGCCATGCCGAACGCGGTGACGGTGCCGTCGTCGTGGTAGACCATGGTCGCGGTCAGGTTCGACGAAAAATCGTCGACCCGCTCGACCGCCTCGAGCACCGCGTCCCAGCCGCACACCGCGTAGAACACCGAAGTGCCGATGCGATGCACTGGAGCCTCGGCGCGCATGCGGTCATACAGCGGATAGGGATCCTGTAGCGCCTCGGCGCCGAAGAACTGGGTCGGATCGTGCATGACCGTCATGGCTTCAGGCTGAATGCGCCCGTGATCAGCGTCAACGGGGCGGGCCAAAGTTGAGGGACGACGCCGGCCGGGTCCGATCGTGGTGGATACCGCCCCAGACCGGCTATGCGGCGCCACCAGCCGGTTAGTCTGAGAAAAGCGGCTCGAATTTCTCACATTGCGAGAATGCTTTCAGCGGGCCGCCCGCGCGGAGGAGCATGGTCGGATGCCATCCGATGACTGGCTGGTGGGACGGGATCGCCGCAGCGCGGCCGCCGAACGGATCTACGCCGCGGCCGCCGATCTCATTTCTCGCCACGGATACGAGGCCTTCACCATCGAAGCATTGGCGGCCAAGGTGCACTGCTCACCCGCCACGATCTACCGGCACGCCGGCGGCAAGGCGGCCATCCGCGACGCCGTCGTCGTTATCCAATCCGCCCGCATCGTCGAGACGACGCGCGCAGCCATCAAGGACCTCACCGGCCCGGATCGGGTGGTGACCGCCACCATCGTCGCCCTGCAACGCCTGCAATCGGATCCGCTGGCGCAGCTGATGCGGTCCATGCACACGACTCCCGTCAGCGAATGGATCACCAGCTCGCCGGCCGTCACCGGCTTCGCGGCCGAAATGCTGGGTTTCGAGAATTCTGACCACGATGACCCGCTCGGCGCGCAGTGGCTCATCCGTGTCTTCTTGGCGCTGTGGTGCTGGCCCCTCAAGGACGCCGCCGCCGAACGCGCCATGCTGCAACGCTTCCTGGGCCCGCCGTACAGCGGCGATTGAGCGGGGGCCGCAGCGTTACACCTACCCGCCCGTATGACAAACTAGAACCTGTTTCAGAAAGGCCGTCATCTCAAGACGGCGCGGCGTCCCGCCGTGTCGGCCGACAACTCGACGAAGAAAGGCCGCAATGATCCTGGACAGGTTCCGTCTCGACGACCAAGTCGCCGTCATCACCGGTGGCGGCCGCGGCCTCGGCGCGGCCATCGCGCTGGCATTCGCCGAAGTAGGTGCGGATGTCGTCATCGCATCGCGAACGCAATCCGAGCTCGACGCCGTCGCCGAACAGGTGCGCGCCGCGGGCCGGCGTGCTCATACCGTGGTCGCCGACCTGGCGCATCCCGACGCAACCGCGCAACTGGCCGGCCAGGCCGTCGAGGCCTTCGGAAGACTAGACATCGTCGTCAACAACGTCGGCGGGACCATGCCGAACACGTTGCTGACCACCTCGAACAAGGACCTCAAGGACGCGTTCACCTTCAATGTCGTCACCGCGCATGCGTTGACCGTCGCGGCGGTGCCGTTGATGCTCGAGCACTCCGGCGGCGGCAGCGTGATCAACATCAGCTCCACCATGGGCCGGCTGGCCGGACGCGGCTTCGCCGCCTACGGCACCGCGAAAGCCGCGCTGTCGCACTACACCCGGCTGGCCGCGCTGGACCTGTGCCCGCGGATCCGGGTCAACGCGATCGCACCGGGGTCGATCCTCACCTCGGCGCTGAACGTGGTGGCCTCCAACGACGAGCTGCGCAAGCCGATGGAGCAGGTGACGCCCATGCGCCGCCTCGGTGATCCCGCCGACATCGCGGCTGCCGCAGTGTATTTGGCGTCTCCCGCGGGTAACTTCCTGACCGGCAAGACGCTGGAGGTCGACGGCGGCCTCACCTTCCCGAATCTCGACATCCCCGTCCCGGACCTGTGAACCCATGACGCGCGAGCAGACGCAAAATCGCACGCACGCACGGCGTGTCGGGCGATTTTGCTGGGGGCACCTCCCGCTTGCGGGGGACTGCTCGCGCTCTTACTGAGGAGGTAGCTATGCCCATACGTGTCGCCCAGTTGGGCACCGGCAACGTCGGCGTCCACGCGCTGCGAGCGCTGATCACCAACCCGGAGTTCGAGCTGACCGGCGTCTGGGTGTCGTCGGACGCCAAGGCCGGCAAGGATGCGGCAGAGCTTGCCGGACTGGCGGATTCGACGGGCGTGAAAGCCAGCACCGACCTGGACGCGGTGCTGGCCACCGGCCCGCAGTGTGCGGTCTACAACGCGATGGCCGACAACCGGCTGCCCGAGGCGCTGGAAGACTACCGTCGCGTCCTGGCGGCCGGGGTCAACATCGTCGGCAGCGGGCCGGTGTTTTTGCAGTACCCGTGGCAAGTGATCCCCGAGGAGCTGGTTAAGCCCCTGGAAGACGCTGCCCGCGAAGGTGATTCGAGCCTTTTTGTCAACGGTATCGATCCGGGTTTCGCCAATGACCTGCTGCCGCTGGCCCTGGCCGGCACCTGTCAGAGCATCCAGCAGATTCGCTGCATGGAGATTGTCGACTACGCCACGTATGACAGCGCCGTGGTGATGTTCGACGTGATGGGCTTCGGCAAGCCGATGGACGAGATTCCGATGCTGCTGCAGACCGGTGTGCTCAGCCTGGCGTGGGGGTCGGTGGTGCGGCAATTGGCTGCGGGGCTTGGTATTTCGCTGGACGAGGTCGCCGAGATATACGTCCGCGAGCCGGCGCCCGAGGACTTCGACATCGCATCGGGTCATATCCCCAAGGGCAGCGCCGCGGCATTGCGGTTCGAGGTCTTCGGCTTGGTCGACGGCGACCCCGTCGTCGTGCTGGAACACGTCACAAGGTTGCGCGAGGACCTATGCCCCGATTGGCCGCAGCCGGCCCAGCCGGGCGGCTCCTATCGCATCGAGATCACCGGTGAACCGTCGTACGCGATGGACATCTGCCTGAGCAGCCGCCGCGGCGACCACAACCACGCCGGACTGGTCGCCACCGCGATGCGGGTCGTCAACGCGATCCCGGCCGTGGTGGCCGCGAAGCCGGGCATCGTGACGACTCTGGACCTGCCGCTGGTGACCGGCCGCGGGCTCTACACCGGGGACGCGCGATCGAATTCGTAGTGTCGGTCTCTGTGCGAAAGACGCCCGATCGGCCATAGTGCGGCCGCGGTTGGCAAGGCTCAGACTGGGTGCATCAGGCCCAGCGACCCAAAGGAACTTCGTCCGTGACTTCATCAACCGCGAATATCGCCGGCATTCAACTTCCCGACACGCCACTGGTCCGGGACACCACCGATTTCGTCCGCGCACGCGAGAATGACTTGCTCTTCGACCATTCCCGCCGGGTGTTTTTCTTCGGCGCGCTGCAGGGACTGCGCCGGGGCCTGCAGCCAGACCTGGAATTGCTCTACGTCGGCGCCATGTTCCACGATGTCGGCCTGACCGAGCGCTACCGCTCGTCCAGCCTGCGCTTCGAGGTCGACAGTGCCAACGCGGCGCGCGATTTCCTGCTGCAGCACGGCGTCGATGACGCCGACGCGCGCAAGGTCTGGCTGTCCATCGCGCTGCATACCACGCCCGGCGTGCCCGAATTCCTGGAACCCGAAATCGCTTTGGTGACAGCCGGTGTCGAGACCGATGTGCTCGGCATCGGTCGGGACGACCTTTCGGCCGATAGCCTTGCCGCCGTCACCGCCGCACACCCGCGGCCCGATTTCAAGCGCCGCATCCTGCATGCCTTCACCGAGGGCAACAAGCACCGTCCGCGAAGCACCTTCGGCAATGTCAACGCCGATGTGCTCGCCCACTACGACCCGTCCTTCGTGCGCGACGATTTCGTTGAGATCATCTTGAAGAACAGCTGGCCCGAATAGCGCTAGGGGAAGCCATGTCGAAGCGGCGGGTTCTGATCACCGGGGCGTCGAAGGGCATCGGCCGCGCGGTTGCCGACCGCGTGGCCGCCACCGGCCACGAACCGATTGGGCTCGCCCGGACGCCCCCGTCGGATTTTCCCGGACAGTTCCACGTGGTCGACCTCGGCGATCGGGCCGCCACCGCGCAAACCCTGGACCGGGTCGTGGGCGAGGGCAGGGTCGACGCCGTGGTCAACAACGTCGGGTTGGCGCGATTCGGCCGGATTGGCTCGATCCACCTGGACGACCTTTTCCTCACCTACGACATGAACGTCCGCACCGCGGTGCAGGTGGTGCAGGCGGTGCTGCCCGGCATGATGGACGCGAGCTGGGGCCGCATCGTCAACGTGACCAGCTTGACGACGCTGGGCACCCCCGAGCGCACCCCGTATGCCGCCGCCAAGGCCGCACTGGAAACCTGCACACGCATTTGGGCCGGCGAGCTTGCCGCAACCGGGATCACCGTCAACGCGATAGCGCCGGGTCCCGTCGAAACCGAGCTGTTCCGCGAACGCAGCCCCGCCGGGTCGGACCGTGAGGCTCGCTTCCTCGACACCATTCCGCTGCACCGGGTCGGCACCCCCGCCGAGATCGCCCATGTGATCTGCATGTTGTTGCACGACGACGCCGGATACATGACGGGCCAGATCCTTAGGGTCGACGGGGGCGGGAGCATCGGCGCCAGCTAGCTGCGTTTGGCCGTAGCAAGTTTGTTTTGCATTCGCCGCGGGTACACCAGGCGTCAACGCGCGGCCGTTGCAAGGGGGTAACCGCCATGTCGAACGCAAACGTCGGCTATTGCCATACGCACCACGGCTGGACCGTGGTGGACACCGACCGCAGCCAGTTCGTCTGCGGTGAGCTAGCGGTGTGGGACGTTCCGCGGGGTCGGTACATCAGCGTGCAGCAGCTGGAGTCTGAGATGCCCCGCATGCGCACGCAACGGCCGGTTTGGCACCAATACGTCCTCGGGATGGCCGGTCGGTCGGCGTTGTTAGGCAACGACGTTTCCGTTCGCTCACGCAGGCCGGACGAGTCACAGCGTTAGGCCAGCCAGATTCTTCGGGTCGACGGGGCGGGATAACGGCTGCCTAGCGGCCGCCAGCCGCGACAAATACGACAACCGTGGTTGACGGTATCCGTCGATTGACGCTACGGTAGGAATCGTCAACCACGAATGACAATTCCGCGGTAGTCGGTGGTCTCAACACGGCCAGGAACAACGGCCGTCCGGACCGACCAGGTCGCCGGACCGAGTTCTTCGGCGTCGACAACACGGGCTTTGTCAGCGGAACCACCTCCAGGGAGTTTGACGATGTCGAAGATTCGGCGCATCTCGGCGGGCGTGTTGCGCGCCATTGGCAGATCGGTTGGCAGACGGCCGCGGCGCGCCAAATTCATCCAGACGACGCCCACAGAGCTGTATACAAATCAAGGTGCTTCTGGGCAAATGTGCCTTTGTAAAGCTGCTGCCTTACAACATTTTTCGTCAATCAGCGAGGCAGTGTTACGAAGCGGCTCGTCAAAACGAGCCGCCGAACATCCTCGAAGGCCGGTCCACCACAACAAATCCCATGTCACGGGTGGCCCAGGTCGTGGTGAAGATCACCACAACCTGGGTGAACGGTAGAGGTCAACGGGATCGAAAACCCCTTTCCCCGTAGCGACTTCACCTATTTCCGCGAGCGTCTGGTAAAGCTCGCCGAGCGCGGCGTCGCCAATTCGCTCGCGGATGTCCCGGTCCAGCTCGCCTGCCGCGCGCAGGCGCGCGGTCACCAGTTCGATTGCCTTCGGCGTGAGCTCGACCACCTTCTCACGCTGGTCGGTGCTCGACACGGTGGCCTGCACATAGCCCCGCTGGCGCAGTTCGCCGACGATCTTGCTGGCCGCCTGACGAGTGATGGCGAACTGTCGCCCCATTTCCGAAATCGTCATCGGCCCCGGTTGCGCGTACAGGGCGAACAGGTAGTTGATCGGATAGCTTCGCTCCGGAAAACCGGCGGACTCCATCTCGTTGTCAACCCGCTGCACATAGCTCCACCAGGCAATTCGCAGCGCCTGACCGAGATCAGTCTGCGGCGGCCGGTAACCAGAAGTGACAACCATGGTTGACAGCATAGGCAGAACACTCGTAGTCTTCCAATTGTCAACCGCGTATGACAATCGAGGGGTGCGCGGTAGATGCCAACACGGCGTGGCGACTATGGCATTTTCGAGCCTTTTCGAGCCTTACGGGCCAGCCACGCCGTCGAGCCTAGTTTCTCAGCGTCGACAACGCAGGCTTTGCCGAGGGAAACACCTCCACCAAGCGAGAAGGGAATTCGAATGTCCAAGATTCGCACCTTGTCGGCGGGTGTCCTGTGCGCCGTTGGTCTGTCGCTCACGGGAGTATTCGTGGGATCCGCGGTAGCTTCCGCCGCACCGCAGCAGCCGGTCGGGCCCGGTACGCAGGGAATTGAGTTAACTAGCCAAGCCACATTCGGGCCCATCCCCCTTGACCCCGCGCCCGGTGCGCCCGGTGGGTCTGTTGGGCCTGGTGGCCCTGGTGGCCCTGGTGCGCCTGGTGAGCGTGGCCGCGGGGGGCCTGGCGCGCCCGGTGAGCGTGGCCCTGGTGAGCCTGGCACGCCTGGGCCTGCTGGGCTCGGCAGGTTTGGCAGGTTTGGTGGCGCAGGTCAGCCTGGTGAGCTTGACCGGTTAGGTGGGCCTGGTGAGCTTGGCCGGTCTGGTCAGCCGGGTGAGCTGGGCAGGTTCGGTCAGCCTGGTGAGCCTCGGCCAGATGGACTTGGCAGGCTTGGCAGGCTTGGCAGGTTCGGCGCGCCCGGTGGGCTTCCTGGGCCTGGGTCTGGTGGGCCTGCCCTCGATGCGCCCGGGCATGGAGGAACTGGCGCCATAGTCTGACCGGCTGCAGCTAATGCGCCAAAAGGGTGATGTTGCGTAAACATCCGGGACGGCCTGCTCTCGCGGGCCGTCCCCGGATGGGCTGAAATCAAGCCATAGATGCAACTCCCGCGTCCAAGGCGCAGCGTTCACATGAAGAATGGTGGCCGATTATTTCGCCGACGACGAAGCAGAGCGGTGTGTCTCAGCGTCTTTCAGTTGGCGCGGTGTTTGCCCTATGGGCGTCCGCAGGCAGGTAACCTGCGGTTTGCACATGCCCTACATGCGAACCGCCGGTGGCGGCGCGTACCGCCCATCGCCAAGGACGTCTTCGTCAAAGAATTGACTCGGCTCGTGCAAGGACACCCACTCGCCGAGGCTGGTGCGCAGCAGTGACGCCGACCGTACTCACCGCAAGTGCCTCCCACGCCGATCCAGAAGCCCCAACCCTCAGGCAGGTTCAAGAGCCGACCGGCGCGGGGCCGGTGGGCGCGCGCTGCGCCCGCTGGCGACACGTCGGGATGGCAGCGTTGATCACCCGAAACCGAAAAGTCGAGTATCAGCCCAGCAACTACAGCCTTTATCGTTGAGCGAGCGGGCTCGAGCCGGACACCGTCTGTTCTTGTCGAACAACGAGGTTAAGTGCGTTGCAACGTCGGGGCTTACTACGGTAATCGGGTAATCGGGTATCGAGCAAGTCCGTATCGCGGCCGTCATACCAGGCAGGTGGGAAGCGGTGACGCACCGGCAGCTGGCGGCAGCATCGGGAGTCACGACCATTACGATGCCAGTGGCCGATCGCCGGGTTCACATCGGCGGCAACGGGCGCCAACTCAGACAGGTAGGTAGATGGGCATAACTGTGAATCCCGACGACGACACCGCGGCACCGGCGCCGCAATTCGACGGCCTGCGTGCGTTATTCATCAACACCACCCTCAAGCGCTCGCCGGAGCTCAGCCACACCGAGGGTTTGATTGAACGCAGCTCGGCGATCATGCGCGAGCATGGCATTGAGGTTGACGGTCTGCGCGCTGTCGACCACAATATCGCGACAGGCGTCTGGCCGGACATGACCGAACACGGCTGGGAGACCGATGAATGGCCGGACATGTATCAGCGCGTCCTAGACGCCCACATCCTGGTGCTTTGTGGACCAATCTGGTTGGGCGACAACAGTTCTGTGATGAAACGGGTGATCGAACGTCTTTACGCGTGCTCGCATCTGCTCAACGAGCATGGGCAATACGCCTACTACGGGCGCGTGGGCGGATGCCTGATCACCGGCAACGAGGACGGCATCAAGCATTGCGCGATGAACGTGCTCTACAGCCTGCAACATCTGGGCTACACCATCCCGCCGCAGGCTGACGCCGGCTGGATCGGCGAGGCCGGTCCGGGCCCGTCGTACCTGGATCCCGGGTCAGGTGGTCCGGAGAACGACTTCACCAACCGCAACACCACGTTCATGACGTACAACTTGCTGCATCTCGCGCAGATGTTGCGGGCCGCGGGGGGTATTCCGGCTTACGGCAACCAGCGCACCAAATGGGATGCGGGCTGCCGACCGGACTTCGCCAACCCCGAGCACCGGTAGACCCGCGGTTCCCCGCACGACCACACGTTCGTTAACCTCAATTTGCTATCGGGGGTTACGGATTGAGGGTCGGTACGTTGGCGGAGCGCACCCAGGAGTCGCTTAGGGCGAGCTGGTATCTGCTGGGGCCGGCCTTCGTCGCGGCGATCGCCTACGTCGATCCCGGAAACGTGGCGGCCAACGTCAGCTCCGGCGCGCAGTTCGGCTACCTGTTGCTGTGGGTCATCGTCGTAGCCAACGTGCTGGCGGGCCTGGTCCAGTACCTGTCGGCGAAACTCGGGCTGGTGACCGGGCGCTCACTGCCCGAGGCGATCGGCAAGCGGATGAGTCGTCCGATGCGGCTGGCCTTTTGGGTTCAGGCCGAACTCGTGGCAATGGCAACCGATATCGCCGAAATAGTCGGCGGGGCCATCGCCTTGCAGGTGCTGTTCGGCCTGCCTCTGCTGCTGGGCGGCGTGATCACCGGTGCGGTGTCTTTGTTGCTGCTGGCGGTGAAGGACGTTCGCGGCCAGCTCTGGTTCGAGCGCGTCATCACCGGATTGCTGCTCGTCATCGCCATCGGGTTCGCGGCCAGTTTCTTCGTCGCGACGCCACCGCCGGGCGACGTGGTCAATGGCCTGGTGCCGCGATTCCGCGGCACCGAAAGCGTGCTGCTGGCCGCCGCCATCATGGGCGCCACCGTGATGCCGCACGCGGTGTACCTGCATTCGGGTCTGGCCCTGGACCGGCACGGACATCCCGACGCGGGGCACGACCGGCGCTGGCTGCTGCGAGTCACCCGCTTGGACGTGGTGCTGGCGATGGCGGTCGCCGGAACGGTGAACGCGGCGATGCTGTTGGTGGCCGCGATCAACCTGCAGCACCACGGGGTCACCCCGTCCATCGAGGGTGCCTACGCGGCCATCCACGACACCCTGGGGGTGGCGATCGCGGTGCTGTTCGCGGTCGGGTTGCTCGCGTCGGGTCTGGCGTCGGCGTCGGTGGGTGCCTACGCCGGCGCCATGATCATGCAGGGCCTGCTGCAGTGGTCGATTCCCATGCTGGCGCGGCGGTTGATCACCCTGTGCCCCGCCCTGGCGATGCTGGCGGCCGGCTTCGACCCGACACGCACCCTGGTGCTCTCCCAGGTGGTGCTGTCCTTCGGCATCCCGTTCGCGGTGCTTCCGCTGGTCAGGCTGACCAGCAACCGCAAGCTGATGGGTAGCGACACAAACCATCCCGTCACGACCGTGCTTGGCTGGGCGGTCGGGGTGTTGATCAGTCTGCTCAACCTGGTGCTGATCTATCTGACAGTGAAGGGCAGCTAGAAAAAGCACGCTCTAGTTGCTGAAATGCAGTACTGCAGGTAATGCGCGGAATGAATTTGCGCCCCGCCCCACCATCGGCGCGCACCATCTCCGATGCTCAGTTGTATGGGCCAACTGCTCCCGGTGGTGTATTCGCCGAAGAATCCGGCCGCCTGGAAGTTCGGACCGGACGAACCGCCTGGCAAGTGCCCGTCACCCGGCCGCGGGCGGGTGCGCCATCACCATGAGCCGGACCCCGTATCGGGGCAGGACGCCCGATGCTCGCGCTGCCGCTGGTACCGGCATACCCGGTACGCCTGGCATACCGGACCCGGCAGCCTCCTCGGTCCCCGCGAACGTGCTTAAGCCGGCGGGTGACAATGCCGAAACAGCGCGGGTCGCCGGCGCAGACCAGCTCGCTGGCACCGACAACGGCCCGATCGAATTCGCCCGAGCCACACTGGCGAGCACCGCGTTGGGCAGGCCGGCACCATCGCCAAGGCCCGACGCCGCACCGGCTGACTGTTGCAACGCGGGCAGCGCCGGGGCGAGCTGGGCCGTAGCCTCCTCCACTTCGCGTAGCAGGCCCAAATTTTTCTCGCCGCCAATGATCCCGTCGGCAGTCCCCTCCATATCCCGGACGGCGCTGAGCGATGAGTAGGCACCGGCGATGATATCCAGGAAGCCGAATTCGGGATTGAATCCCGGAAGCAGCTGCTGCAGCGCCGCGGCCGCCGAAGAAATCGCCTGTGTAACAGGGTCGGCGGCGGCGGCGTTGGCGTCGGCCTGAGCCACTGCGGCGCTCTGGCCGGCCAACCCGGCCGGGTCGGTGGTCGGCTTTGGGGACGAGAACGGCGTTAACGTCGTCGCAGCTGCAGAGGAGGTGGCGTAGCCGGACATCGCGGCGGCGTCCTGGGCCCACATCTCGGCGTACTGCGCCTCGGTAGCCGCGATCGCCGCGGTGTTCTGGCCGAAGAAGTTCGTCGCTATCAGCACCATCAGCTGCATACGGTTGGCGGTCACCACCGCCGGGGGCACCGTCATCGCATATGCCTGCTCGAAGGCCGTCGCCGCCGCCCTCGCCCGCACGGCTGTCTGCTGTGTCTGCTCAGCGGTCGTGTACAGCCAACTCACATAGGGGGCGGCCGTGGCCATTGACTCCGACGGGGGGCCGCGCCAGTGCAGGTTGGTCAGGCCCGAAACCACCGATTCATAGGTCTCGGCCGTTGTACCCAACTCAGCGGCCAAAGCGTCCCAGCTTCCGGCGGCGGCTAACAGCGAGCCCGACCCCGGGCCAGTGTACATTCGGACAGAGTTGATCTCCGGCGGCAAAAATGCGAAATCCATTGTGTCACGGCTCCTTATGCGGCATCCGTGGTGAACCATTCCGCTTTCGCGGTGAAATGTCGCGGATACCCTGCAGCCTTCCTTCGCCAGTCCCGATACCTGGCAGCCGGCTACGTCGTTTGCAACTGCCCTCCCGTCTTCAGGAGCCTGCCCGGCTGGGAGTGCCCGCGCTCTGCCCAGTGTCTTACCGACTGCCGTGTAGCCACAACCCGTCATCGCCCGGCCGCCCGCGTCTCGAAGTCGCAGGAAAGTATCGGGGTCGCGAGGGTGATCGCGGCAGAGGTTCGACCCACCTGCCCTCAGCTAGTGAGGTCACCTCGCGCGTCGGTCTCTTGGTCGAGGCCGAAGACCTGCACGGAGGTTGACTTTCCTTTCAGGACATGGAATCCCCGGTCGATGAGTCCGGGCGGTCGAGACGCCAAGGCGTCGACGCACTGCTGGGTGAGAAGGATTGCGTCGCCGGTGGTTTTGGTGAGTTGCTCAATGCGGGCTGCCACGTTGACGGTGTCACCGATCAGGGTGAACTCGAGTTTGCCGCCGCCGCCGATGGTTCCGGCGATCACCACACCGGTGTTGATCCCGATGCCGATGCGAAGCTCCCCGCCGAATCGCTCAGCGACAACGCGGTGAATCAGCATACCGGCCCTCACAGCGGCGTCGGCGTGGTCGGCGAGGTCGTTCGGGGCGCCGAAGACAGCCATAGCGCCGTCGCCGAGGAACTTGTTGACGTGCCCACCCGCATCGACGACGGCAGGCACGACGATCTCGAACAGCGCGTTGAGGCGGGCGACCGTATCCTCTGCCGTGTTCGCCTCGGCGAATGGGGTGAAGTCACGAACGTCGACGAACATCACTGTCACCTCGCGGCGCTCACCGGTAAAGACATCATCACCTTGCTCCAGCAGGCGCGTTGCGAGGGCCGGGTCGACGTAGGTCCCAAACGCCGCCTGAAGTCGTTGCCGCTCAGCCAAACCAGCCTGCATACGGTTGAACGACCCCGCCAGCGCACCGAGGTCGTCGTCCTGCACCACCGGCAGAAGTTGGCTGTAATCGCCGGCCGCAACACGTTCAGTCCCTTCGGCGAGGTCACGAATCGGTTTGAGGGACGGTGCGATCCCGGCGCCAATGGTGAAAGGCACCCCGAAGGCGAGTGTCAACGCACAGCCGATCACGATGAAGACAAGTGGTTCCCCACGGCCCCGATTGAGCACGGCTGCCAGCATCGCGCCGACAACAGCGAACACGAACACGGTCCCGAGCACGAACACGTTCGACCACGCAGCGAAGGTGGGACGCGAGCGGGGCAGGGAGTCACCAATCCCCGTATCGCCGGCGATCGCGAGCCTGGCCGGCCGAGCCGCTGCCTCCTGAAAGCTGTGCACAGATGTCAGCCCGACGGCCGCTCCTACCACGACGCCCAGGATCCCGTACTGGGCCAGCCGCGACCCGGTCGCCCCGGCGATCTCACCGACGACGACCGATAGCAGGCCGGCCCAAACGCCGGTGGCGCCCATCACTCTGGCAACCGCGCCCCGGGTCACCGCATAGGTGGCGTCCAGTGCCCTCGCCCGATCGACCTCGCTGCCGGCCGCCCACTGCTCCACAAGGCGAATCCGCCCGAGACCGGGAAGCGTGTTCACGTACGCCAGCACCGGCATGCCGACAACGGTGACGGCGGCCGCCCCGAGGTAGTCGCTGGACTCCTCGATGGCAACAATGAGAAACGACCAAGAAAGGTAGATCGGCAGCGGCCAGGTCGCGGTGACGGCGTAGACCGCCCACGACCACCTCGCCCCATACCGTTCCCACACCCACTGCCAGATACGCTCCATGGGTTTCTCTTATGTCAAGCCGCTGCCGGTTGGCAAGGCTGAGTTCGGTTCTGGTGGTCGGCATGGAGGCTCGGAGTCTCAACGGTTCGCCCAGTTCTGCAGGCGATTCCTCACAGTGCCGCACGAACACTGTGCCGGTAAGCGGCTCATCGTCCGCGAGTGGCAACGGGAGCTGGTTGCATCTGTACTGGACGGTGACCCGGTGCTTGCGGGCGCTCCTCTCTAACTGCGTTAGTGCGCGACGCCGCCGTGACCGTGACAGGTCTCATCCTCGTTGGGGTTTTCACTGAACGACCAACAGCCATCGGCGCATTGAGCGGTGGAACCCGGCGGTTGTGTGGTGACACCACAGATCGGGCGGTGGACACAGTCGCCAGAGGCAGCTTTGTAGTACCCCGATGGGCAGGCGCTGGCCGGGGGTGCCAAAGCGATCGCTGTGGTCCCGAAAGTTGCGACGACTGCCGTGATGAGTGCGGCGATGCGGATCGACATGCGACCAAACCCCTCTATTTGGCGACGTTCGTGTTGGTGGCGTTGCCCGATTCGTGGATGGGAGGGTATGCGCCTGCAGGGTTAGGCACATCGGGATTGGTGAAAATTCTCAGCACCCGCCGCGGGCGCCAACGGGAACGCAGAGCAATGATCAGAATCTGTGGGTGCGACGCGATGTCGCCATGTGAGTGAGCTCGTGGATTGGAGGTCGGTGATGCCGGTCGCGTAGTTCTCGGTTGGTGTTCGTGACTGATCCCCGCCCTGACGTGCGTCGACGGGTCCTGCCCGTGGGGGTGCGAAGCTCAGGGAAGAAGCCCAAGGGCCCCCGTTCCGTCCGGGGGAGCGACCGGGCGAGGGGAAGGCCGGACGGGCGAATGCGAATGAACCCTTGATGACGCCTCGTCATTTGAAGCCCGGGAAGACGGGTTGAGAACCCGGGTGATAGGACCTGGCCGCTGGTAGTGGCGGCAAGCGGTGACCGGAGGCCACAGGCCGGTCGTGCGAACACCGCTGGTCTCGGGGTATAGAGGGCGCCCTCCCCGGCCGTGTCTCGTGTGCGTGGAACGTGGAAACCCCGTCGGGTCCGGCTTTCGGGCCGGTAGGCCGATCGTGAGAGGGGCGGAATCCCTTGGCGGGAACAGGATGCTCAAGAAGCGAATGCCGATGGCCGAAAGGCAGCGGGACTTGTGGTCGTGATGCCGCCGCTCCTCCTGGGCGGCGATCATGGGGAACCGGTCGGATACCAGCGGTGGTGGCTGGGCTCGAAAGGGCGCTGACGTGGGCAGGTGAGCCTTTGAAATACCGAGGCCGAGGGCCTTGCGAACCGGAAGGGCAAGTTGGACACCGTAGAGGTGAACGGACCGGAGGGCGTTTTTGATTGGAGCGTCGTGGATTGGCGCGTCCATGAGGAAAACGTAGCGAGGTTGCGGCGCAGGATCTTCAAGGCGACGCGGGAACAGGACTGGGCCTCGGTCCGGTCGCTGCAGAAACTGATGCTGGGTTCCTGGTCGAACACGTTGGTCAGTGTGCGACAGGTGACTCAGCGCAATGCTGGGCGTCGAACGGCCGGGATCGATGGGGAGGTTGCCCTGTCGCCCGAGGCGAGAGCGAACATGGCGGTGCGGGTGCATGATTCGCGGTCGTCGTGGGAGCCCTTGCCGGTTCGGCGCGTGTATATTCCGAAGGCCAACGGAAATCAGCGTCCGCTCGGTATCCCGACGGTGGCGGCATAGTGCCGCACCATCCAGTGATGATTTGGGTTTTGTTGTTGTCAGGCATCCGTTTCATCCGCTGAGCGGGCAGCGTCTGGAGGTTTTGTTCGTCAAGCGCCGCGCCGGTGCACCGGTGTTTGTGTGTTCTGGTGGTGTAGGCGGGCAGGTGACGGTGCCGTGGTCGTGGACCGACCGAGCCGATCCGCCTGCGCTGCATCGGCTTTCGGTCGATGGTCTGATCGAGTTGTCGGTGGTGACACGCGCGGTCCGGGGTTGTTGATCGCGATGGGCGGCAACGGCATAATCTTGTGTGATGAATACACACAAGGCGGATTTGTCGGGCCTGTCCACGCGGGCACTGCTGGCGCGGCGCGCCCGGCTAGCACGGGCGTTGCCCGACGTGGAACACACGCTGCTGGGATCGCTGGTCGAGCAGACTCGGCGGTGCGGCAAGCCGGGATGCCGCTGCGCGGCAGGGGATCCGCACGGCCCGTATGTGTATTTCACACCGAAAACAGCTGGCCGGGGCATGGCACGGTATGTGCCCGACGCACTGGTGGCGGCGGTGCGCGGGTGGCTCGCGCGCGGCGAGCAGCTTTCGGTGGCGGTGGAGCAGATCTCAGCGATCAACGCCGAGTTGTTGGCGCGGCGCGAGCTGCGGTGACCGGTGCCCGCCGCCGCACCCCCAGTCGCGTTGACCGGCGCGTCACGCGCCGAGGCGGTCCAGGTGCTGGCCAACATGACCACCGCGGCCCTGAAAGGCGGCAACGATGAATGGCGATACGAAAATCCTTGCCAGCCATCTGGATCGGCTGGCGGTAGTGTATCTGCGGCAGTCCTCGATGACGCAGGTACGCCAGCACACCGAGTCCACGATGCGCCAATACGGGTTGGCCGAGGAGGCGGTGCGGCTGGGCTGGGCCCGCGCCGATGTGGTGGTGATCGACACCGACCTGGGGGTCTCAGGCAAGTGGGGCGTGGCCCGGGAGGGCTACACCGAGCTGGTAAGCAAGGTCTGCTCCGGCCAAGTTGGGGCGATCTTGGGGATCGAGATCTCGCGGCTGGCCCGCTCCAACGCCGAAGTGGCCCGGTTGATGGAGTTCGCCGCGATCACCGAGACGTTGTTGATCGACGCCGACGGAGTTTACGATCCCCGCGATGTCAACGACCGGATGCTGCTGGGGATGAAGTCCACCATGGGCGAGGTGGAGTTGCACGTGATGGCCCAGCGGCTGCAAGTGGCCAAACGTGCCGCCGCGCAGCGCGGCGAGCTGCGTACCCCGCTGCCAGTCGGCTACGTCCACGACGATGTGAGCGGCGAGATTGTGATCGACCCCGACGCCGAGGTCGCTGCCGCGATCCGGGATGTGTTCGCCGTGTTCGCCGCGTGTGGGTCTGCTTACGGCGTGGTCGCCGCGTTCGAGAAGCGACGGTTTCCGCTGCGTGCCTACGGCGGAGCGTGGGCCGGCCAATTACGTTGGGGTGCATTGACTCACGCCCGTGTGCTGGGTGTGCTGAAGAACCCAAGTTATGCAGGGGCATACGTGCACGGCCGCTACACATCTCGGCGCACCGTGGACCCGGACGGCACCGTGCACACCGGGCTGATCCAGCGGCCCAGAACCGATTGGCCGGTACTGATCCATGACCACCACGAGGGCTACATCAGGTGGAACGATTACTTGGCCAATGAGGCCCGGTTGGCCGCTAACCGCACCAACATCGGCGCCCGCCCACCGCGGGAGGGCGGCGCGTTGTGTCAGGGCATCATCGTCTGTGGGTCCTGCGGCAAGCCGATGCGCACCAACTACCGCACCGGCCAACGGCCGTCCTACGAGTGCTCGCGTCGCGCTGACCGGCTCACCACATCGACGTGCCGTTCGGTTGCCGCGGCCACCGTCGACGACGCAATCGCCGAACGGCTGTTGGCCGCGCTTAACCCTACCGAGGTCACGCTGGCTCTGGCCGCTGCCGACGAGGTCGCTGACCGCAACCATCGCCGCAGCCGCGCCGCTGAGCTCGCCGTGGAACGAGCTCGCTACGACGCTGACCGAGCTGAACGCGCATTCCACGCTGTCGAACCTGAGAACCGGTTAGTTGCAAGAACATTGGAGACACGGTGGGAAACCAAACTCGCCGCGCTGGCCGATGCCGAACACGCCTTGACCGCCACCGCAGACACCACGACACCGCTACCCAGTCGAGCCGAGCTCGAGCAACTGGCCACTGACCTACCCGCACTCTGGAACAGTCCCGCCACCAGCAACAAAGACCGAAAACGACTGCTGCGTACCCTGATCGCCGACATCACCTTGCTCCCCGAGACCGACACCACCATGGCACGCATCGGGGTCCGTTGGCACACAGGAGCATCCGACGAACTCACGGTAGCCCGCACTACCCATCCCGGCACCGCTAAACGCAGTCCCTCACCTGCGGTCGAAATGGTGACCCGCTTGGGTCCGATCACCCCCACCGCCGAACTCGCGCAACTACTCAACGCCGCCGGCCTGACTACCGGCACCGGAGCACTATTCGACATCAAGGCCGTGCAGTGGATCCGCCACGCCTACCACGTCCCGGCCCCCAACCCTTACGCCGAGGGCGAGATCAGCGTCAACCAAGCCGCCACCCGCCTAGCCTGCAGCACCAGCGTCGTCTACGACTGGATCAAGACCGGCAAACTGTCCGCCCGCCGCGGCACCGGCAACCGGCTATGCATCCCCTGGACTAAGCAGATCGAATCCGAATTTCGTTGCCGGATCAACGAATCCGGACACCTCAACCCCGCCGCACGCCGCACCAAACCCCGCACCCGACGCTAACCCCCCTAGCGCCGCACCAGGGCCAACGCGCATCATATTCCTTGATCAACAAACAACCGATCCGCAAAGGATCCCAACACGCGACTGTAGAAGGAGCAGTATGAAACACCCGTCCCCGTGGTGATGGATCGCTGTCATCAGGCGCGGGTCCGCAACGCGCTGGAGCCCGAGTGGGAGGCTCGGTTCGAGGCCCGTTCTTACGGGTTTCGCCCGGGCCGTAGCTGCGCCGACGCGATCAAGTCCCTTTTCCTCACGCTCAAAGGGCCACGAGCCCAGCGGGCATGGATTCTGGACGCCGATTTGTCGGCCGCGTTCGACAAAATCGACCATCCTCGGCTACTCGAGGCGCTCGGATCGTTCCCGGCCAGGGAAATGATCCGGAAGTGGCTCAAGGCCGGGGTGATCGAGAACAGCGGGTTCGCGCCGACCGAGGAGGGTTCTCCCCAGGGCGGGGTGATCAGTCCGCTGTTGATGAACGTGGCACTGCATGGCCTGGAGGAAGCCGCGGGAGTTCGTTACCGCAGTTCGACCGGTGTTTACGCCGGTGCGGCGATAGCGGGCACCCCGGTTCTGGTGAGATACGCCGACGATATGGTCGCCTGCTGCCATTCACGGGAGCAGGCCGAACACGTCAAGGCGCAGCTTGCCCAGTGGCTGGCTCCGAGGGGTCTGGTCTTCAACGAGGACAAGACGCGCATCGTCCACCTCGAAGAGGGTTTCAGCTTCCTCGGATTCAACATCCGCCGCTACCGTCACGGTAGACGGCCGGGCAAGTTGTTGATCAAGCCGAGCCCGGAGGCGGTCGCGCGTATCCGTAAACGGTTGGCCGAGGAGATGCGCAGGCTGCGCGGCTCCAATGCCAGGGCGGTGATCGCCCGGATGAACCCGATTATCCGGGGATGGTCCGCCTACTATCGAGGTGCGGTGTCCAGCAAGGTTTTCAGCTCGCTGGACCACTATATGTGGCAGCTCACCTCCGGGTGGGCGCGCCGAACGCATCCGAAGAAGCCGTGGAAGTGGATCGCGCGCCGCTACTGGGGCCGGTTCAACAAGTTCAGGAACGATCAGTGGGTGTTCGGCGATCCCGACCGGCCGCTGGACGAGCGCCGCGAAAACATCGCGTGTCTGGTCAAATTCTCCTGGACTCCCATCGTCCGACACACGCTAGTCACGGGCCGGGCGTCTCCCGACGACCCGGACCTGGCCAGCTACTGGGCCGAACGGCGGCGCAAGGTCAAACCCGCACTGGACAGCTACAACCTGCGCCTGCTCGCCAAGCAGGACAGCCGCTGCCCGCTGTGTGGCGATCATTTGTTGACCGTCGATCAACCCCCGCAGTCCCCTTCCGAGTGGGAACGATGGTGGTTGGGAGTTGTCAAGCGAGCTATCGCCGCTGACTATCTCACCCACCACGGGCGGGCGGCCTGGTCGGACGAGACTCGCCTGGTGCACGCCTCCTGCCATCGCAGCTTCCGGGCTGGGCTGCGCAGGAGCCCAACGGATTCCGCAGCTCCCGCAACGTCCCCGGGGCTTGCTTGAGCCGTATGCCGGGACGACTGGCACGTACGGTTCTTAGGGGGGACCGCCGCAGCAATGCGGCGGTCCTACCCGACATGGCCCTCGGCCTGGTGACGTGAAGGGCGCACCTTCCCGAGGATGATCTGAAAGTCCGAGTAGGTCTGATCAAGAGCCGGCGTTGGCGCGCTGGTCCGGGAAGGTACGCCCATGCTCAAGGTAGTCCACGACGCCGATGCGTCCAACGAGAACGGCATGGCGGGCGGGTCGTTGCTCGACGACATCGTGCGCGACGGCGCACGGGCAATGCTCGCGGCTGCGTTGCGGGCGGAGGTCGCCGCATACATCGACGCCCATGCCGGCGAGGTGGACCAGGACGGGTATCGGCTAGTGGTGCGCAATGGCTATCACGGCGAACGCGAGGTGCTGACCGCCGCGGGTGCGGTGCCGGTGCGGGCGCCGCGGGTCAACGACGAGCGCATCGACGTCGAGACCGGGGAACGTCGCCGATTCTCTTCGGCGATCCGGCCGGCGTGGGCGCGGAAGTCCCCGCAGGTGGCCGACGTGCTGCCGCTGTTGTACTTGCATGGCCTGTCCAGCAGCGACTTCGGCCCGGCGTTGGAGCAGTTCCTCGGGTCGGCCGCGGGCCTGTCCGCGGCGACGATCACCCGGCTCACCGCCCAGTGGCAAGACGATGCTGAGGCGTTTAACAAGCGCTCGTTGAAAGACACCGATTACGTGTACGTGTGGGTCGACGGGATCCATTTCAAGGTCCGCTTGCAGCAGGACAAGGTGTGTCTGCTGGTGATGATCGGGGTGCGCGCCGACGGCCGTAAGGAACTCGTGGCTCTTGCCGATGGGTTTCGCGAGCCCACAGAGTCGTGGGCCGGCGTACTGCGGTCCTGCCGCCGGCGCGGGATGACCGCGCCGGTGTTGGCGGTCGGTGACGGTGCGTTGGGTTTCTGGAAGGCCTTGCGGGAGGTGTTCCCCGACACTCGAGAGCAGCGGTGCTGCTTCCACGTCAGCTCGAATGTTCTTGGCGCCCTGCCGAAGTCGGCGCATCCCGGCGCGAAGGCCGCGCTCGCCGAGATCTACAACGCCGAGGACCGCGACCACGCACTGAAGGCGGTCAAAGCGTTCGAGGCCGACTATGGCGCCAAGTGGCCCAAGGCGGTCGCGAAGATCACCGAGCACATCGACGTGCTGTTGGCGTTTTATGACTACCCCGCCGAGCACTGGATCCACCTGCGTACTACTAACCCGATCGAGTCGACCTTTGCGAGCGTGAGATTGCGCCAGCGGATCACCAAGGGACCAGGCTCCCGCGCCGCTGGAATCGCGATGGCGTTCAAGCTCATCGAGTCCGCCCAGGCTCGCTGGCGTGTCGTGACCGGACCACACCTGGTCGCCCTCGTGCGTGCAGGCGCCCGCTTCGAGAAGGGCAAGCTCGTCGAACGACCCGACGAATTCGGAGGTGACCAGCAAGTCGCGTGACACGCCGATCGGCAGGTCTGACGACGACTGACGCAAGACGGTGGCCAGCCTGCTATCGAACTTATCCGTTTGTTTGGGTTGTGCTGCTCGGTGCTGTACGCGCCAGGAGCGCGAGTGTCTTGGTGATGGCGGGTTTGTTTCTTCGGGGCCAGCCCGTAGCAACCAGCAGCGGGCGCCCGGCCAGGGGCCAATAGCTGTAGTCGAAGGTTTCGGTGACTCGGGTGCCGGACTCGGTGGGCACCAGTTCGAAGCGCCAGTGCTGCGGTTCGAAGTGACGCCACGCGATCAGGCGGTTCTCCTCGAACTCGACGACCCGGTTGCGCACCCGGTAGGGAACACCCCACAAACGCATCGACATGACGAACTCCGACCCGAGGCCCAGGCGGGCGGGCCCGTCAAGGCAGCGCCGCAGCATGCGCGAACCGTCGATTTCCACGTGCCGCCGCGGATCGGCGAGGATGTCGAAGATCCGGGACGCAGGTGCGGCGATCTCGATCGACTCGGACACCACGGGTTGGCCGACCATCACGGCGCCTCACTCCTGACGTTCCGCCACCAGGACGCCGGCGGGAACGCCCCGTGCGGTCACGGTGGTGTCGGTGTGGACCACCCAACACTCGGGATCCAGCAGGTCCGCCAGCACCACGGGACGACATCCGCCCAGCAGGGCGGGGGCGCGGTGCGCGACGGCACTCCACGCCGAGGAGAAGGCGCGACTGGCCCTCGTGGTGCCCTGGGCGAGGCTTGCCAGGCACAACAGACCTCCGAGAGCGAGGACCCGGTGGGTGTCGGCCAGCAGCTGCCCGGCGTACTCGGTGGGCAACAGATCCACGACGAACGCCGCGACGACACGATCAGCACAAGCCGCGGGCAAAGGAAGCGGGAGGGTACCGTCGACGCGAATGACGCGGGCCCGATCACACCACCTCGACAGCCTTGTGGTTGCGATCCGGCACATCCGCGGGCTCACGTCGAGCCCTACATAGCGGCACTCTGGACCACACACGTTCGTCAGCAGGTCACGCGCGAACCTTCCCGTCCCGCAACCGACCTCGACCACACGGCGAGCTTCGGAGAGTCGACCATCGGCGGTCAGCCGCGCCAACGCTGGCGCCTCGAAGACCCGCTGGGTGTCTTGGAGCCAGCCGATGCGGTCATAGACGCTGGCCGCCCGATGCGGGGCCAAGCCCTCGGTTCGGGGACCCGGCCCCCGGTGCGCCCTCTCACTCACTTGGGATCTCTGGGGCATGATGAACCGATGCCAGCGAGAGCTGCCCGCGATGGTGGCGATAGTGCCTGGGCGCCCACCGGAGCAGTTCAACGCGGTCCATCCACGGTTTGAAGTAAGGGTCCCAGGACGAGGCGACGGCCATTCCGCGGTGAAGGGCCCGCGTATCGGCATGGTCATACCAGTTCAGGATGGTGCGCGTGACCCGGTCCATCTGTCGCCGCATGGACGTAACGCTGGTGATGCGCCCACCGACGACACCACCAAACCAGTTGAGCTCGTTATAGGGGCGAGTGAACGCATCCATGACACGGCTCCAGCCGCGAGACGCTCCGGGTGGGAGGCGGGAAAAGCCACCCATGACCACAATGACCATCCGTGTGATGCGCTGACCCAGGAGCATGTGGAACAACAGCTGTCTGTTGGTCCAGCGGGTTCCCACACTCGGGGCATCCAGCTCATCCGCCTGGGCCGAACCAAGCAGAGCAGCGAAATCGGCAGCGACCCACGCCAAATCGTCCCTGACCGCGTCCGCCGAGTCGTTCATCGGACCACCTGATCTCTCGAGCCCAGACACCCAACGTATACGCGCAACGTCGATCAGCAACAAGCACACCTGCCTCACAGAGCCCGACTCGAGGGAGGCCTTGCGGGGGCCGCAATGGCGTTCGAACTCCTCGACTCCGCCCAGGCCCCGCCGGCGTGCCTTGGCCGCACGACACCTCGTCGCCCTCGTGCGTGCAGGCGCCCGCTTCAAGAAAGGCGAGCTGGTCAGCACGTCGCGCGGCACGGCGATCCACAAGTCTTGACTATTCCTCGGGAACGCACCCGATGCCACTGTCGCGCGCAGAGCGATGAACAGGGCCAGGGGCGTACTGGATGGGCGGCGGGTTCTTCGGGAGCTAGGGCGGTGCCAGCTGACTGTCAGATAATCACCCGCACAGCGGACACCACCGACCCCGTTTTACCTGTTCAGCGGACGGCGCAAGTAAGGGCTGATCCATCTGACATTGACAGGCTGAGAAATGCTCTGAGCTGCAATAGTGAGCTATCTATGTGTCCTGATGGCCGCGCACAACGGTCTACCCTTTGGCGATCCACTATTTGAGCCGTTGCCGGTGGGCTTTAGGTCAAGCTGCGGCTGTCAATGTAGACGGGAACGAACAGTTCCCCCAGCAGCAGACACGCAAAGAACCAAGCCGCAGGTGTACTGAGGTTAAACCCGCCCCACGAAAGCACAATCGCATTGCCGCGCTGAACGTGCGTCTTGGCATCTGAATAGACCCACACTGCAGTCGCGAACATAATGCTCAGGACGAAGAACGCCACTACCGCAGCGCTCACGGAATTCATCACGGGAAACGACATTTGCAGCATCTCCTCCTCCCAACCATGCAGGTCGAGCCCGTTGCACCGTTTCCAGGCTTGCCAGACCTGCGGCGATACTAAGCGACGTTGGTGAAGTCCGGCAGCCATTTGGCTGCCAACAGGCGGACGCCGAGGTCGCACGTCTTCACGCGGGGGAGGATCACCACGCTCAATGCGCGCTAGCCGGCTGCCAGATAGTCAGGGCCATAATGCGCACCGCCGACCCGGCATTGGCGCGCCAAACGCACGATGCTGGCGCAAGTGGCGATCCCGGAAACGTGGCGGCCAACGTCACCGAATCGCTCGCCCGCAAGGGTGAGGCGATGACCACCGCCGCCATGGCGACCTACGCCTACGACCAAATCGACCAGGCCCGAGCAGAACTCGATGAACCTAGTTGAGTTGCGCGAGTCGCGTGTCCAACGCTTAGCGGCGCAGCATCCTCACAATCGCCTTCGACAGGCTGTTCGGCCGAGTCGCCGTACACCGTCGCACGACTCACGCCGGGGGTCCTGCGCCAGAAGAGCTTTCGACTTGTCAAGCTCCCCGGGTCGCCCGTTCTGGAACATCGATCGATCCAGCGCGGACCACGCGTTTCCATTACCGGCGAAGCCTCCCACGTAGCGCGCGGGTTATTCGGTGCGGCAAAATAGGGAACGATGTCGTCCCATCAAGACCTCTGGCCAGGACTTGGATTTCCAACGGTGACCGGCTGAATGCCGGCCGGCCGGCATCCCTATTTCGCGTACGGGTCGAACCTGTCCGTCAGGCAGATGCTGCGGCGCTGTCCCGACGCCACCGATCCCCGGCCCGCGATGCTGCGGGATCACGACTGGCTGATCAACGAGCGCGGCGTGGCCACCGTCGAGCCGTCGGCCGGTAACGAGGTGCACGGCGTGCTCTGGCAGGTCTCCGACCACGACCTGGCCACGTTGGACAGCGCCGAGGGCGTGCCGGTTCGCTACCGTCGCGACCGGCTGACCGTGCACACCGACAGTGGCCCGTCGCCGGCCTGGGTGTACATCGACCACCGGGTGACACCGGGTCCGCCCCGGCCGGGCTATTTGCAGCGGATCATCGACGGCGCCGTCCACCACGGGCTGCCGCAGCGGTGGATCGACTTCCTGCGTCGGTGGGATCCCTCGCACTGGCCTCGCCCCGCTTTGATGACGGGGCATGGGCCACAATCCCTTTCAGCGTTGTTGAGCGAGCCAGGGGTGATCGAGGTCAGCCGGTTGCGGTCCCGTTTCGGGTTCCTCGCCATCCACGGCGGCGGGCTGGAAGAGATGACCGATCTGATCGCCGAACGCGCCGCCGAGGTTGCCGACGCGTCGGTGTACCTGCTGCGGCATCCCGACCGCTATCCGCATCACCTGCCGTCGGCTCGCTTCGATCCCGATGAGTCGGCGCGGCTCGCCGAGTTTCTCGACCACGTCGACGTCGTGGTCTCGGTGCACGGCTACGGCCGCATCGGGCGCAGCACCCAGCTGCTGGCCGGGGGCCGAAACCGTGCGCTGGCTGCCCACCTGGCCCGCCATATCAAACTGCCCGGGTACCAGGTCGTCACCGATCTGGACGCCATTCCGCGTGAACTGCGCGGCCTGCATCCGGACAACCCGGTCAACCGGGTGCGCGACGGCGGGACGCAGCTGGAACTGTCGGTCCGGGTCAGGGGCCTCAGCCCGCGCAGTCCGCTACCCGGGCCGGACGGCTGGTCGCCGGTCACTTCCAGCCTCGTGCAAGGCTTGGTGGACGCAGCACGTTCCTGGTAATTGCCAATCGTTTTGCGATCGTTGAGCGGAGGTTGTTGGTGACCAAGGATTTTCGTTTCTCGGTGAGCGTCCGTTTCTTCAAATCGCGCGCGGCACTGGTGGAGCTCGCGAAGCGGGCGGAAGACGTTGGATTCGACGTCATCTGCGTGCCCGACCATCTTGGTGCGGCGGCACCGTTTCCGACGTTGACCGCGGCGGCGATGGTGACGACGAAGCTCCGGCTGAGCATGTATGTGCTCAACGCCGCCTTCTACAGGCCGGCCCTGCTGAGCCGAGACATCCAGGCGCTGGACGTGCTTAGCGAGGGCCGTGTCGAAGTGGGCCTCGGAACCGGTTACGTCCGAGAAGAATTCGAAGCCGCCGAGCTGCCGTACCCGAGCGCCGGACGCCGGGTCGACTACCTCGAGCACATGACGACCTACCTCAAGGAGCATCACCCGACGACGCCGATCCTGATCGCCGGAAACGGCGACCGGGTGATGACCCTGGCCGCCCGGCAGGCCGACATCATCGGGCTCACCGGCTCCAGGGTCCACGAAGCCGACGACCCGCTGGCCGAACGCATCGAGTTCGTCCGCAATGCCGCCGGTGACCGGTTCGACTCGCTGGAGCTGAACCTGGCGATCACGGCGGTGCCGCGCGAAGGCTCGACGATGCCGGACCTGGCTATGACCCGCAGGTACGCATCAGACTTGACCGATGAGGAGTTGCTGGCGCTGACCTCGGTGCTCAGCGGCTCACCGCGCGAAATGGCGGACAAGTTGTCCGGCTACCGCGACCGGTACGGGGTCACCTGCTTCACCGTGCAGGACAACCACATCGACAACTTCGCGAAGGTGATCGCGGAGCTGCGGTGACCGGTCACCGCCGGCGGTCTGGAACGCGGCGCTCCCGGTAAGCTCAGCCTGCCGCCCTCGTAGCTCAGGGGATAGAGCACGGCTCTCCTAAAGCCGGTGTCGCAGGTTCGAATCCTGCCGGGGGCACAGGTGTCGGGGGCACGTCAGGGCCTATTTTTCAAGATCACAGGCTCGGAGTCGACGTTTATTCGTCGTTTATGGCGCGGTCCATCAGCTCGGCAACCTTGGTGTGAACGCGCCCCCGAGCCATGTAGGTGTCCTGCGTTTCTGACACGCGGCTGTGGCCGAGCTGGTCGGCGCCGATCCTTGCTGATAGTCCCTCGTCGTCGATCAACGTCGCCATCGTCTTGCGGAACGAGTGTGACGTCACGTCGGGCACGCCAAGCTCGTCGCGCACCTTGCGCCAGCGGGCACGGAAATTGTCTGGGTCGCGCCACGTTCCCGCCGTTGACGGGAAGATCATCGCCTGCTCGCCGAAGTACGGCCGGCGGCAGGGCTGGTGCAGAATCTCCATGCCGAACTTCGGCAGTGGGATCGCTCGCCGGCCGTCGGCCGTCTTGGTGTCGTCAACTCGCACCAGGCCCTTGCCGGCCGCCCGGATCAGCTTGCCGGTCACCATCATCGTCGCGACTTTCTCGTCGAAATCCTGCCGACGTAGGCCGAGCAGTTCGGAGATTCGCAGCCCGGTCTCAATGAAAATCGCGATTGGGTCGACAAGATCGTATTTCTGGCAGTACTCCGAGGCCCGTAGTTTGCCGAGCAGTCCGCGCAAACTTTCTGCGTAGTAGCCCACAAAGAGGACACCTGGCTCACCCGTAGGCGAAGCTCGCGCCAGGGCCTAACCAATCGACTGTGCGACTGGGGGCGGGATCGCTAACATCGCGACTGTGGCAGGGCAGGACGCTACGGACGGGACGCCGTTCGGTCGGTATCGGCTGCTGGCGCTGCTCGGTGGGGGCGGGATGGGTGAGGTGTGGCGCGCTTTTGACACCGTCACCGAACGGGTAGTGGCGTTGAAGGTTTTGCCGACCCAATACGCCGACGACGCGGTGTTCCAGGAACGTTTCCGCCGGGAAGCAAAATCGGCTGCGGCTCTCGACGAGCCGCACGTGGTGCCGATCCATGATTACGGGGAGATCGACGGACGGCTTTTCGTGACGATGAGGTTGATCAAGGGCCGCGACCTGAACAGCATCCTCAGCGCTGGGCCCCTCGACCCGACCCGCGCAGTGGGGATCATCGACCAGATCGCCACGGCGCTGCACGCCGCCCACCAGGTCAATCTGGTGCACCGCGACGTCAAGCCGTCCAACATTTTGGTCACCGACGACGACTTTGCCTACCTAATCGACTTCGGGATCGCGCGTGCCGCCGGTCAAAGCGGCCTCACGAGTACCTCCACGGTCATCGGGACCTGGGCCTACATGGCCCCGGAACGCTTCAGCACCGGACAGACCGATGCGCGGGCCGACATCTACGCGCTGGCCTGCGTGCTTTTTGAGTGTCTGACCGGCAGCAAGCCCTTCGGCGGCGACAGCATGGAGCAACAAATCGGTGGGCACCTCACCCTGCCGCCGCCGCGCGCTTCCGACCGAGTGGTGGGCGTTCCCGCCGAACTGGACGCCGTCATCGCCAAGGGGATGGCCAAGAACCCCGACGACCGCTACGCAACCACCCGCGAGCTAGCGCGAGCAGCGAAATCCGCCCTCGGCGGCGCGGAGACCAGACCGAACACTATGCCCCCAACCATGGCTGGACCTGTTATGAACGCCGGCGTCGATCCGCGGACGCAACACGGCTACGCCGCCACCGGGCCTGTGTGGGCGAGCGGTCCATCACCCACCGACCCCACCCAGCTCCGGCCGATGTGGGCTGGCCCGACCCCGCCGCCCCCCAAAAACACGTCACGTAAAGGCTGGCTCATCGCGTTATCGAGTGTCGGGGCGGTGGTGGCCATCGCAGCTTTCGTCGCGATCGCCTTGGTCTATTCCGGCGACCAAGGGTCGTCGCGAGCGCATTCCACTAGTCCGACGCCGTCCGCGCTTCCCAACACTGGCCCCTTCACTGGAACCTTCACCGTGGACATGGGCCCCGAAATGCTCGCCAACGGAACCCTCACAACTGGTAGCGACGCGGCGGCATTCTCGGAGACGTGGCGTCTGCGGTCGGCATGTAGCGCCAATGGTTGTGTTGCCACCGCGTTGACCGGCGGCCATTACCCCGTCAAGGACCTAGTGTTCGACAACGTCGGCGGGCGCTGGCTTGCCGTCAGCACCTCACGAGGAAAGTGCGTTGACCGCGAGGATGACGAAGAGTGGAACGTTATCTCGTTGCAACCGCAGGCCGACGGGACAATGTCGGGCGAGTCGACCCAAACCACGGTCAGCGGGTGTGAAGACAAGCGGACCGTTACCTTCACCCGTGGCGCGGACGCCGACATCGCGCTGCTGCCCGACCCGGCGACTCAGCCTCCACGCGTGGTGTCCCCCGCTCAATCACTCCACGGCCGCTACGACAACGAAGTCACCTATGCGAATGGCTTCAAAGCTGACGTTGACCATTTCAGCGTGCGAACCGATTGCCTCCGCACCGGCGACCGGTGCATGAGCCTGTTCTTCCATGCGGAAGGGTTCAAGCTGTTCGTCTTCGCGAACGGAGTATGGACCCGGAACACCGAGTTCGAGGCCCCTTGCCCAACGGGAGGCACCAGCCACGCCAAGACCGTCGCGACACTGCCCCTTCCGCAACCACTCCAAGATCCGATCCTATCGCTGGCTGGGCATGGCTACGCCGAGCTAGGGCCTGGGACACAATGCCACAGTCAGGCTTTCGACGACGACTACACCCGCACCGGCGACTAGCCGCTCCTTGCTGGCATACGCGGTCATGGCGGCGGCACAATTGCCCAGACAGTCCTTTGTAGCGAGCGGGACCGCTGACGCCAATAACGCAGGACACACAGACCCCTCCGCGCGGAAGGACGCCGACGATCACTTAAGGACAACTCGCGGGAACGTCGCATACCAATCCGATCACATGACCGGGCGGAAGTGATCAGCGATCAATGGCCATGGCGACCAGGTGCCCGTAATGGATGGGGTCGAATATCCCACCCATGACGCCCAGCCTGCGAGGGTGGTTTTGCGCGATTGCCAGCTTACTGGGGCGTGTTGCCGCAGTTCAGTTGGCAGTGACTGGCGGAATTACACCACCCCGTTGTTCCCCTTATGGCCGAGTAGGCCGCCGGCGCCACCGGTGCCACCGGCGGAGCTGACGGTCGGAGCGGCACCGGAGGCGGCGGCGGCACCGGTGGCTCAGGCGGCTTCGGCGACGTCGACGTGGGCGGAGGCGGCGGTGGCGGCGGTCGCGGCGCCGACGTCTTCCAGGTCGGCAACGGCACCGCCACCGGCGGCCGCGGCGGCGAGGCCCTCTAGCACCCGATGCCGGTCGACAAGCGCACCGGCGAGACCCGCGCAGTTTACGGCCTGCTCGACGAAGATCCGGCGCCGAACCTGCACCCTATCGACAATCCGCCCGACCAAACGGCGAGCACCAGTCGTTAGGGCCCGGGCTTGCGCCAGTTTGCATTTTTGGCGTTTTGGGCACATCGTCTATTCATCGCTTATCAACGACAATCGACGAGAATTAACGATAACCGTTGGTATCGTTGGGACACCCAAAACCGTTGCACCGCAATCGGCTAGCGATAACAAGCGAGAACCGTCGAAAACGTCCGGCTGCAATAGCCGGTGTGGCAGGCTCGAATCCTGCCGGGGGCACAACCACTAAAGCGCGGTTCAGAGGCCATTTTCCAGGCTTTCGGCGCAGCGGCCGTGCCCCCATTCCGCCTCTCGGTACGTCACTCGCGGGCCGTCGTAGTCCCGCGCTGTCCGCTCGATCGGTTCGCCGGAGCCCGGCACGAAAACATACAGCCGGGCCCGTTGCGCCGATCGTCGCCGGCCAGAGCTTCAGGCCTCGCAGCCGACCGGCGACTCGGTGCCGTGACCCGTCGCGTTAGGGTGAGTCATGTCCGCGGACGATCCGGTGACGGTGCTCAGCGAAGACGAGAGCTGGAGCATGCTATCCAGCATTTCGTTAGGCCGATTAGTTACGGTCAGGGACGGACAAGCCGAAATCTTCCCGGTCAACTTCACCACCCAGCGACGGACCGTGCTCTTCCGAACTGCCCAGGGCACCAAGCTGTACAGCGCTGTGATGAGCGACCAGGTAGTTTTCGAGGCCGACGACCACACTGCCTCCGAGGGGTGGAGCGTGATCATCAAAGGCAGGGCGCATCTGCTGTCGGCCAGCGCCGATGTCCTAGACGCCCAGGATGCGCAGTTGCGGTCGTGGCCTGCAACTTTGAAGCCTCACTACGTACGGGTGATCGCCTTGGAGATCAGCGGGCGGCGGTTCAAGTTCGGTCCCGACCCGATCGGCCCGGTGCCGACCTATGAGGGCGGCTAACCGCGACACGCCGCACCGCAGATTTCGACAACAGGGTCGGCACCGGACCACACACGGCCTGACATTTATTCGTCGCTTTGATCGAGAATAAGCGACAAGCAGCGGCGATGTTTGATGACTCGTGAGCAGCGTAATCCATTGCGGCGCAAGGATAGAGATGTCTAACGGCAACGACCGCGAACCATTGGCTGCAAAAGTCGGTGTCGCGGGTTCGAATCCGGCCTGGGACCACAGGTCGTTTACGCAGGTTAACGGGTATTTTTGACCGCCTGGCCAGTCCCGTCGTTCCATATAAACGCGATCTCTGGCCAGCAAGTGGCAGCATTCACCGCCAATCAGTTGGCGCACCAACGATCAAAAAACTCGGTTAACGCGCTTGCCCTCAGGCCCCGGTTGGGCCAAGGTTGGGCCAACCTCATTGGAGCCTCAAACACCTAGCCAGACCCTTCAGGTACCCACGTGATTGCAGCCGAAGGAGACTAGCGATGATCCGTTGTGTACGCATGTGGACCGGCGAGGATGGTAACTCGCTGTTCGAGGAAGGCTGGATCGATCTCGTCGAGGGAATGCGGGGCGACTCCGTGGGCGAGCCGATACGCGTCGGCGAGCTCTCATTCCAAGAGACGCGGTCGGGCGGATCCTACGAATGGCACCAGGATCCGGTCCCGCGTTTCGTCATCACCCTGTCCGGCACGCTTGAGTTCCAGACAAAGTCCGGTGCTACGTTCGTTATCCGTCCCGGCGATGTCCTTCTCGCGCAGGACAACAGCGGCACCGGCCATAAGTGGCGGCTCACCGGCGACGATCCCTGGCGCCGAGCCTACGTCGTCTACGAGCACGGAACGGACCTTCACTTCAAGCCGGCAAACAAAGAGGACAAGGGATGAGCACCGACACACCAGAAAAAACAGACGTTGTGCTCATCGGCGCCGGCATCATGAGTGCGACGCTGGGCACCCTTCTCAAGGAGCTCGATCCTGCGCTCAACGTCGTGATGTTCGAAACGCGGCACGACTGTGCACAGGAAAGTTCTCAGGCTTGGAACAACGCGGGAACGGGCCATGCAGCCAACTGCGAACTCAACTACACGCCAATGCTTTCCGACGGCAGCATCGACATTTCCAGAGCGCTGCAGGTCAACACGCAGTTTGACCTGTCACGCCAACTGTGGTCCCACCTGGTCACCACGGGCGCCATTCCGGATCCCCGAGCCTTCATTCAGCCTTGCCCGCACATGAGCTTCGTCTGGGGTGAGGAGAATGTCGCCTTCCTGCGTGCGCGCTACAACGCGATGTCGGCACACCATTGCTACCACGGCATGGAATACAGCGAAGATCACGGCGAGATCGGCCAGTGGGTGCCGCTGGTGACCGAGGCACGGGACAAGCAGCAGTCCATCGCCGCGACCAGGATTGTCACCGGCACGGACGTCGACTATGGGGCACTCACGCATCTGCTCGTCAACCAGCTGCAGACTCAGCCAGGCTTTGCGCTCCGCTACAAGCACACCGTGACTGGTCTCAACCGTCTCTGGGATGGCCGCTGGGGCGTAACCGTTAAGGATGTCGCTACCAACGAAAAGTTGTCCGTGTCGGCGAAGTTCGTGTTCATCGGCGCCGGCGGCGGCGCCCTGGAGCTCCTGCAAAAATCTGAGATCGCCGAGGGACACGGGTATGGCGGGTTCCCGGTGAGCGGTGTCTGGCTGCGCTGCGACGTCGACGCGGTTAGCGACCGCCATCACGCCAAGGTCTATGGGAAGGCCCCCGAGGGCTCACCACCGATGTCCGTTCCGCACCTCGATGCGCGGATGATCTCCGGCAAGCGGTCGTTGCTCTTCGGCCCGTATGCAGGTTTTTCCACCAAATTCCTCAAGCACGGTTCCTATTCGGATTTGTTCCGCTCGGTAGAGCCGAGCAACGTCCTGCCGATGTTGGCGGTAGCGCGCGACGACTGGCGATTGGCCGAATACCTGGTCGGCCAGGTGCTGCAAACCGGGACGCACCAGTTCTCGATCCTCCAGCAGTTCTTTCCCGAGGCTGAGCGGCAGGACTGGCGCGAAGCGGTGGCGGGCCAGCGCGTGCAAATCATCAAACCCGCACCGCACCACACCGGCGAGCTCGAGTTCGGCACCGAGCTGATCGGCGGCGCCGACGGCTCGATCGTCGCCCTGCTCGGCGCCTCGCCCGGCGCGTCGACATCTGCCTTCATCGCGTTCGAGGTGCTGGAGAAGTGCTTTGCAGATGAACTGGCCGGCGGCTGGCGGGACCGACTGAAGACCATCATCCCGACCTACGGCATCGATCTGACGCGAGACGCGGCCGCCTGCCGCGATATTCGCGCCAAGACGGCCTCGGTACTCGGACTGGCGAACGTCTAACACTGCCACGGGAAGCCGAATCCTTGGGCACGTCAGATTACAAGCGGGGATAACACGCAGCATTGCTGAGTTACCCGTTGCGTGATTGCTGGGCGCCCGGGCGTTGAGAATGATCTGAAGCCCAAAGGGTGTAAGCGCGCGAAAGGTGTTGGTATAAGCCGCCTTTCAGCGACACCGGAAGAATGCCAAAAGCGCTGGCGCAGTTACTTTTTCGGGGGCGGAGAGTCAGCCTATCGCTTCCGGTGGCTCCGGCAGGTGGCCTTGCTTACGGCACCCGCGTCCAGGGTTGACAGTTCTGCGACTCGAAGGCCTTGACCGTTGAGGGAATGCTCGCGTACATCGGACCGACAGAGGTATTCGCCTGGAGTACATGTTCCTTGTTCGCATCGGGCGTGCTGTAGGTAAACCAGGAGCACATCGAGTCCCGGGTCGGCACATTGTTTATCCAAACCGTCCAGGTCGACGCCGACCCGCCCGTGCGGTAGAGGCCGGGCGCTATGTCGGCTCCCACCTTGAAGACACCGTTCCCCGGGATCGGGTCCATCGGATCGGCACTGGCCGACGGTGCCAACGCGACCACGACCGCACACGCAACGAACCCCGCCATTACGCGAATCGTTGGGGACATGTTTCTCTCCATATTGCGGAAACCCCCTATGGCAGCGTATGCCGAAGCGTGTTTGAGCAACAACAGATAGCCGGGAATTGGCGCGGTGGCGAGCCCTCAACTAGCCGAGCCGCGTCGACCTCGCTGAGATGCCGGACGGCTCACATCTGCGACCACCCGATACGCGCACACCCGCGAATGCCTCGACGGGACGGTCGAGCGCGGCATCACCGGCGAAGACAATCAGGCCGAGCAGTTCAGAGATCCAGACATGCTTGGCGAGAACGCCTACTACATCGGGGCCGAGGGCCAGCCGCCGCGGTGGAAACCTAGCACGCAAGCCCAAGACCTCATTGATGCGGCGCGCGGGCCTACTTCGTCAGCGCGACGTACTTGATATCGAGATACTCCTCGATGCCTTCGAAACCGCCTTCCCGACCGAAGCCTGACTCCTTGACGCCGCCGAAAGGTGCTGCGGTATCAGAAATTACGCCGCGGTTGACGCCGACCATTCCGGATTCGATGGCCTCGGCCACGCGCAGCGCACGGTCGAGCGACTGGGTGTAGATGTAGGCGGTGAGACCGTATTCGGTGTCGTTGGCGACGGTGACACCCTGCTCCTCGGTGTCGAAGCCGGTGATCGGCGCGACCGGGCCGAACACCTCCTCACGCAGGATGCGAGCGTTCGGCGGGACGTCGGTGAGCACCGTGGCCGGGTAGAAGTGGCCCGGCCGGTCGGGTACTTCGCCGCCGATCGCGATCGTCGCGCCCTTTCCGACCGCATCGTCCACCAGTTCCTTCACCTTCTCCAGCTGTTTGGCGTTGATCAGCGGGCCGAGTGTGGCCGACGAGTCGAGGCCGTTGCCCAGGGTCACGTCGCCCATCCGCTTGACCAGTTTTTCGGTGAATTCCTCCCGCACTGCGTCGGCGACGTGGGAGCGGTTGGCCGCGGTGCACGCCTCGCCGCCGTTGCGCATCTTCGCCAACATTGCGCCGTCCACGGCCGCATCGACGTCGGCGTCGTCGAACACCACGAACGGTGCGTTGCCACCAAGTTCCATCGATGTCCGCAGCAGCTTGTCGGCGCTCTGCTTGACGAGTGACTTGCCCACGCCGGTGGAGCCGGTGAAGGTCAGCTTGCGCAGCCGCCCGTCGTCGATCAGGGCCTGCGTCACCTCACCGGGCTTGGTGGTCGGCAGAACCGACAGCACGCCCTTGGGCAGACCCGCCTCGTCCATCAGCTTGGCGAGCCAGAGCATGGTCAGCGGGGTCTCCTGCGCGGGCTTGACGATCATGGTGCAGCCGGCGGCCACCGCGGGCCCGATCTTGCGGGTGCCCATGGCCGGCGGGAAGTTCCATGGGGTGATCGCGTAACACGGTCCCACCGGCTGCTTGGCGACGAGGATGCGGCCGTTGCCGGCCGGGCTGGGCGAGAACCGGCCGTGGACGCGGACGGCCTCTTCGGCGAACCAGCGGAAGAACTCGCCGCCGTACTTCACTTCGGCCATGCTTTCCGAGAGCACCTTGCCCATCTCCAGAGTCATCAACGTGGCGCCGTCTTCGGCGTGGGCATTGATCATTTCCCATACCGAGCGCAGAATTTCGCCACGTTCGCGCGCCGGTGTCCCGGCCCACTCGGCCTGGACGGACACCGCCGCGTCCAGCGCGGCGATGGCGTCGGCGGCTGTCGCGTCCGCGACGGAGGCCAGAACGTGGTCGTCGGAGGGGTCGTGGACATCGAAGGTGGCGGAGCCGGAACGTTGCTCGCCGCCGATCCACAGACCGGTCGGAACGGATGACAACAGCTTGGCGGTATCCATACTCCAGCATTTACACCATTGGCCATCCGACCGCACCGGGGTCAGGAATGACCAGCGATGAGCACTTGCGCAACGAACGCGGGACGGCCGACACCGGGGCGCTACCGGCAGGCGTGGCGTTCAGCACGCGGATGCCCCAACTTTCCGCACTTCTTTCCGCACTTGAGGTGTTGTCGGCGATCGGCAGAACGGGCAGTTTGAATGCGGCCGGCCGTGAAGCGGGGATCAATCAACGGCCGTTTCTGCGCTGCTGAGAACGATCAGGCCCAGCTCGTACACCACTGGGCTGGACGCAACCAATCAGCGAAATACCGGCCAGGAGGCCTCGGCCTTCAGGCCGGGGAGGAATGGGCGGTGTTGTCGTACCCTGGCGCTAGCGTTCGGTGCGTGAACGTCGTGCGCTATCGGTACCGGTTGCGCCCCGGCGCGACCGCGACGATGGGGTTGCTGGCCGAGTGGAACCGCTGCCGGTGGGTGTGGAACCAGGCGCTCGAACAACTCAACGAGACCGGTGAGTGGATCCGCGACAACACCTTGACCGACTGGCGGCGCGAGCACGATTGGCTGCGTGAGGGCTCGGTGGTGGCCCAACAGCAGATGCTGCGCAACTTCCGCGCCAAACGCGCCAAAGGCAAGGTGCGGCGCAAGTTCAAGTCCGCCAAACGCTGCCCGCCGAGCCTGAACTACACCACACGGGGATTCGCGCTCAAAGAGGGCCGGTTGTGTCTTGCCGGGGGCCTGGCCATCCCAGTCGTATGGTCGCGGGAACTGCCGGCCCAGCCCACCAGCGTGCGCGTCTACCGAGACAGCATCGGGCACTGGTACGCCAGCTTCGTGGTGCGCCGCGAGGATCGGGCGCTGCCGGCCTGCGAGGCCTCGATCGGCATCGACTGGGGGGTGCGCGCCGTGGCGACTACCACCGACCCCGAATACGACCTGCCCCACCCCGAGCACGGACGACGCGCCGCCACAGAGCTCGCTCGTGGGCAGCGCACCATGGCCCGGCGCAAACCGGCCCGCGGCCAGCCGGCGTCCAAGGGATACCTGGCCGCCAAGCGCGGTGTCGCCAAGCTGTCGAAGAAGGTCGCCCGGCAGCGGCAGGACACGGCGTGCAAGTGGGCCACCAAAGTCGTTGCCAGCCACGCGGTGTTGGCGGTTGAAGACTTCAAGCCGAAGTTTTTGGCGAAGTCGCGCATGGCGCGTAAGTCTGCCGACGGCGCCATCGGCACCACCAAAGCAACACTGATCGAGTATGCCCAGCGGGCAGGCCGAAAGGTGGTGTTGGTGCCGCCCGCCTACACCACCATGACGTGCAGCGGATGCGGCGCGAGAGCCAAGTCCCGCCTGCTGCTGTCGCAACGGGTTTTCGTCTGCGAGTCCTGCGGGGCAATCGGTGACCGCGACAGAAACGCTGCCAGAGTCATCCTGGACAGGGCTGGTCTCAACCCTGCCGGTGCTGAAGCCGTAAGACACTCGGATCTCCTTGAGGTCCGGATGCTGGCCGAGCTGGGAATCCCCACCCTTTAAGGCGGGGAGGACGTCAAAAACGCGTCGTGCCACCGCAGGTTGCCGGAATCGTGGCAATGTAGAAGCAAGGGTCCCGCTCTTGTTAGGGGGAGTCCCGGTACATCGGGGGTGCGCGATGGCATTCGAGAAGCCCGTCACCGGTGACGGCGTCCACGCTAAAACTCCGACTCGCCACGACCATGACGGGCGGCGTCAGTCTCGCTATCGGGATGGCCGTTGTTGCGCGGGAGATCAACTTACTGGGGCAGGCGTCACAATGGCGCAGAGCACGCGGAACCTTTTCGACACACAGCCTGCTCACCAAAGAGTCGGTTCCATGGATGGTCCATAGTTCAGAACGATTGAAAGGTTCATGATGCCACACATAGTGATGACCGTATCGGGAAGCAATGTCGACATGTGGAACACCGCGTCACCGCAACCCGCTGGCGTGGCTTCCGCTCTGGCGGCAGCGTTTCCGGATCTGTTCTACTGGCAGCCTGTCGGTAACTATCCGGCCGCCGTGTTCCCAATGGGGCCAAGCGTGGACGCTGGTGTCGCCGAGCTGAATAGGCTTTGCACACAAGTCAATCCGCCAGATGGTCAGCCATCATACCCGGACAATTCCATTATCCTGCTTGGGTATTCACAGGGCGCTATCGTCGTTTGCCAATTCCTGCACACGATAGCGTGGCTGAATCCGCAGATCGCGAACCGCATTGTTGCGGTGGGTGTTTGGGGAAACCCCCTCAGGCTACCGGGATTCGCGTCAGGCAACCAGTTCGCAGGATGGCCGATGCCGGCCAACGTGGACGGTGTTGTGACGGGCGGCATCTCCGGACCGCTCTGCATGATGCCGGCGGACGTTGCACCACACCTAGTTACGCCGGTCACGCATTTTTGGGGCGATTTCGTCAACACAATAGGCGACGGTAACGATATTTACGCCGATGCGCCTGTCGGCCCGAACCCATGGACCGCCGAAGCGGACCCCGGCCGGATCGAGACGGAAATCTACAACATCGTCCAAAATGCTAATAGTCCAAACATTTTCGCGATCCTCCGTGAAGCATTGAGGCTTGTGAACCCAACCACGACGGTCGCGGAGATCATTGCCATTACCGAAGCAATCTACAACGGCGGAATGTTCCTGTTAGCCGGTCCCAATGCAGCTCACTACACCTACGACACGACACCGATATATAACTTCATAGCCTTGGCGGGCCAACAGACGCCGCCGTTCCTGGGCAGCCAGGTCGCCGCTCCAGAGGTTTAGGAGTTGTCACAGGTTTACGCTCAGGTTGGCCGTGATCGTTGAACCATCAATGGGGTGTGTGCAGGCCGGGATATCGGTTTAGCCGCGTGAATTGGTGACGGCGCCTCGCTGGTCAACTTCGACGGCGGGGCACGACCAACCAGCGGCCTCTAGGGCCCTGTCAGGTTGGATGGGGCGGCCCTTTTGCGGCCCGCCCCTGGCTTATTGTGCAGTTGTCCTTTCGTGTCCGTTGCTCAGAATCAGTCGCAGTGCCTGTGGCCGTGCCAGGTGGGGAGCAGAGTCCCGCGAGGTCGCCGAATGCGAACGCCGCTAGCCCAGGTGCCCTGGCTCGTCGGGCAGCACCGTCTCGGGTCGCACCGGGTAGGTTTCGTTGCTAACCAGGCGCTCATTGACAAAGTATCCGCCCGAACAGCTGGTGTGCGACGAGGACGAGCCGCCGCCGATGGTGGAGCAGATCGGCGTGTTGTAATGGGCGGGAACCCAGATGGTGCGTTCCCGGCTCCAGCTGCCGTCGCCGGATATCGGACCGTCGCACAAGGTGCGGCGCTGGGAGCCGAGGAAGCCCCACGGCTCGGTCTTGCAGATGGCGCCGGCGGGCGCGGGGCTGCCCAAGTTCGGGGCGCCGTCATCGGCGTGGGCCGCCGCGGCGAGACCGACGGCGGTCGCGGTGATCGCCGTGGCCAGCAGTGCGCCGGCCATGGTGCGGCGCAGGAATCCGATTTCCGTGGCGCGCGCGGTGCTTGCCGTGGTGTCGTGGGTCTGGTTGGTGTCCGTTGAAGTGTTCATGGGATTGATCCTTCATCCGGCGATGGCGTCGCAGTAGCGGTCGTGTTCTTGCAGGGATACAAGGACGCCTTGTATCAAAAAGACGCCAGCGGGCTTCTGCCCGCGCCTAGCCTCGTGGGCACCCCAGCAGGCTCCGCCGGTATCGGCCCTAGACGTTGTTTCGTGTGCCGGAGTTTGCCTTCGGCAGCTAACCAGTTAGTGGACAGCACGTGGACCCTGCCGACCGCCGGTGTGGCTGACGGTCGTAGAGGTTACTTCTGCCCGTAGCGGGCGACTTGTTGCACGCTCGGCGCCGGCGGGGCGGCCGGCAGCAACGCCGGCATCGCCGGCGCCAACGGCTCGCCCGGCAACCAGGGCGCCAACGGGGGTCCCTAACCCGTAGGTGTTGGCCCGGAGGCCGCGCGTTACCCGCTACGGCAGCGGCGGTGGCGGCGGCAACGGCGGCCACGGCGGTGAAGGCGGCCGAGGCGGCACCGGGTGAAGATGGCCTCGCAGACCGCCGAGTGCATCCGTTAGGAGCGCTCCGGGACGTAGCCGCGTTGATCGGGCAGTGTGCGCTGGGTCGGGCATGCGGCTCGCAGGTGCGCGCGCAGGAAGTGCTGCATTCGCTCGGGCGCCGAGTCGCGGGCCCGGCACCAACAGCACCGACGGCAGGGACGGAACCGACCGGCTCCGGACACCAACCGCCCTGACCCGCCGCCCCAATCGGTTATGAACGTCGGTTATGAACGACGCCAAACCGCCGCAGACGCGATCCGACCCAGGTAGCGTTTTGCGCCTGACATCAACATCGTGCTTGATGTCGCCCTGAGGGGATGGGAACTCAATTAATGTCGTCTGTGATTGCAGAACTTCAGGCGTTGGCCGCAGCGTCGGCCGATGCCACCGGGATCGGCGAGACGCTCAAGGCCGCTAATGCGGCGGCGGCGAGCCGCACGACCGCGATCGTGGCCGCGGCCGGCGATGAGGTGTCGGCGGCTATCGCCACGCTGTTCGGCACGCACGGCCAGCAATTCCAGGCGTTCAGCGCCGAAGCCGCCGAGTTTCATGACCAGTTTGTGCAGGCATTGCGCTCGAGTGCGGCGACATACGGGGCCAGCGAAGCCGCCAACGCCACTCCCCTGCAGGCCGTCCAGCACGCGGTCGCAAGCATGGCGTCGCCCGTAGCGGCCGCGACGGGTCGGCCGCTGTTCGGCAACGGCGCCAACGGGGCGGACGGCACGGGGGCCGACGGGGGCGACGGCGGTTGGATTTTTGGCAACGGCGGCAACGGTGGATCCGGCGCGACGGGCGGCAACGGTGGTGCGGGCGGGTCGGCCGGGCTGTTCGGCCGTGGTGGTATCGGCGGGGCCGGCGGGACCGGCGCGGCCGGCGCGAACGGCGGTAACGGCGGAGCCGGCGGCAACGGCGGGCTGCTGGGGGGCCAGGGCGGGATCGGCGGGGCCGGCGGTGCCGGCGGCGCCGGGGCGGTTGGCCAGGCCGGCGGCAACGGCGGCAGCGGCGGTGCCGGTGGCGCCGCCACGGACCTGGTGGGCGGCTTCGCCGGAGCCGGCGGGGCCGGCGGCGCCGGGGGCGCCGGGGGCATCGGCGCCGTAGGTGGCCCGGGCACCACGGGCGCGACCGGAGCCGCCGGCGGAGTCGGCGGCCCCGGTGGAATCGGCGGCGATTCTCAGTCGCTGCTGTTCGGGACCGGCGGTGACGGCGGCCTAGGCGGTACCGGCGGCATCGGCGGCCAAGGCGGGGCGGGCGGCAACGGTTCAAGCGGCCCCGGTGGGACCGGCGGCCACGGCGGCATCGGTGGCGGCCCCGGCGTCGGCGGGGCCGGTGGCCAGGCGCCGGGATCGATCGGGACCGCGGGCGCCGATGGCGGCCTCGGCACCGGCGGCGCGGGTGGCACCGGCGGTACCGGCGGCACCGGCGCCACGGGCCCATTGGGTGCCGCCGGCTTTGACGGCGGCGCCGGCGGCACCGGCGGCGCCGGCGGCTCGGCCGCCGCGGGCGGCACCAACGGCAACGGCGGCCTCGGCGGTACCGGAGGCACCGGCGGAACCGGCAGCACCGGCAGCGCGGGTGCCAACAACAACGGAGTGGCCGGCGGCACGGGCGGCAATGGTGGGGCCGCGGGCGCCGGCGGCACGGCCGGCACCGGCGCCGGCGGCGCCGGCACGGCGGGCGCGGTCGGCACCGGCGGCACCGGCGGCACCGGCGGGAACGGCGGCCTAGGCGGCACCGGCTTTAACGGCGGCACCGGCGGCGCTGGTGGGCATGGTGGCTCGGCCGACACCGGCGGCACCAACGGCAACGGCGGCCTCGGCGGTAACGGCGGCACCGGCGGCACCGGCGGCGCCGGTGCCGCGGGTTCCGGCGGCAGCGGCTTCAGCGGCGGCACGGGCGGCACCGGCGGCGACGCGGGCGCCGGCGGCGCTGCCGGCACCGGTGTGGGCGCCGCGGCGGGGACCCCGGGCAATGCGGGCACGGGCGGCACCGGCGGCCAGGGCGGCACCGGCGGCAACGGCGACGTCGGCCCCATCGGCGGCAGCGGCTTCGCCGGCGGCACCGGCGGCGCCGGCGGCAACGGCGGCGCGGCGGGCACCGGCGGCACCAACGGCAACGGCGGCCTGGGCGGCACCGGCGGCCAAGGCGGGATAGGCCCCAACGGAGCCGCCAGTGACGGCGGCGCCGGCGGCACGGGCGGCGGCGGCGGCACCGGCGGCAGTGCCGGCACCGGTGCCGGCGGTGCCGGCATCGCGGGCGGCGGCGGCGCCGGCGGCACGGGCGGCAACGGCGGGAAGGGTGATGCGGCCATCCCGGCTGGCAGCACCCTCTTTAGCGGCGGCACCGGCTTTAACGGCGGCGTCGGCGGCCAAGGCGGCGCTGGCGGCCAAGGCGGCGCAGGCAACGGTGGCACCAACGGCAACGGCGGCAACGGCGGCGTCGGAGGCCTAGGCGGGGCTGCCGGCAACGGCGCCGCCGGCAGCGGCACCGACGGCGGCGCCGGCGGGTTCGGCGGCAACGGCGGCACCGGCGGCACGGCCGGCGTCGCGGGCACCGGCACCGGCACGGCCGGCACCGGTGGCATCGCGGGCATGGGCGGCAAAGGCGGCCAGGGCGGCACCGGCGGCACCGGCGACATAGGCGGCGGTACGAGCAGCTTTAACGGCGGTGTCGGCGGGTTCGGCGGCACCGGCGGCCAGGGCGGCACGGCCAGCATCGGCGGCACCGACGGCACCGGCGGGCAGGGCGGCCTCGGCGGGCAGGGCGGCGTCGGCGGGGCTGGCTCGGTCACCAGCCCGCAGGGTGGCTTCGGCGGTAACGGCGGCCGGGGGGGCAACGGTGGCGTTGCGGGCTTTGGCACCGGCACGCCCGGCACCGGCGGCAACGCCGGCACCGGCGGCACCGGCGGCCAGGGCGGGAACGCAGCAGCTGCCACCGTCGCCGGCACCCTCGGCAGCGCCGGCGGCAACGGCGGCAACGGCGGTCCCGGCGGCGTCGGCGGAAACGGCTCCGGTAACGGCACCAACGGCAACGGCGGTCCCGGCGGCGTCGGAGGCCAGGGCGGGACCGGCGGCAACGGCGCCGACGGCGTCGGCAGCCAAATGCCCGGCGCCACCGGCGGCAACGGCGGCGCCGGCGGGGCGGCCGGCACGGGCGGCGCCGCCGGCGTCGGCGGCAGCGGCGGGTCCGCGGGCACCACCGGCACCGGCGGCACCGGCGGCACCGGCGGCCAGGGCGGCGCCGGCGATGTCGGCCCCGCCGGCGGCACCGGCGGCGCCGGTGGCACCGGCTTTGCCGGCGGCAACGGCGGCACCGGCGGCGCCGGCGGCAGCGCGGGAGCTGGCGGAACCAACGGCGCCGGCGGCCAGGGCGGCGTCGGCGGCATTGGCGGCAACGGCGGTGGCGGCACCAACGGCACCGGTGGCACCGGCTTTGCCGGCGGCACCGGCGGCCAGGGCGGCGCCGGCGGCAACGGCGGCGCCACCGGCGCCGGCGCCGGCGCCGCCGGCAACGGCGGCACCGGAGGTACCGGCGGCCAGGCCGGCGTCGGCGGCCAGGGCGGCGCCGGCGATGTCGGCCCCGCCGGTGGCACCGGCAGCGCCGGTGGCACCGGCTTTGCCGGCGGCAATGGCGGCACCGGCGGCCAGGGCGGCGCCGGCGGCAACAGTGGTGGCACCGGCGGAACCAACGGCACCGGTGGCCAGGGCGGCGCGGGCGGCGTCGGCGGCAACGCCGGAGGTGGGGGCAGCGGCGACCAACCCTCGCCCATCAAAGGCGGGGACGGGGGCATCGGCGGCAACGGCGGCCAAGGCGGCGCAGGCGGCGCTGCGGGCACCGGCACCGGCAACGCGGGCACCGCGGGCACCGGCGGTCAGGGCGGCGCCGCCGGTCAGGGCGGCGGCGGCGGCGTGGGCGGCGCCGACCTCACCGGCGGTAACGGCGGCACCGGCGGCATAGGCGGCGCCGGCGGCATAGGCGGCGCGAACACCGGCACCGGCACCAACGGCACCGGCGGCCAGGGCGGCATCGGCGGCCAGGGCGGCGCCGGCGGCACCAGCGTCGAGAACGACACCACTGGCGGCGGCGGTGGCAAGGGCGGCAGCGGCGGCCAGGGCGGCGCCGGCGGCGCGACCGGCACCGGCGGCACCGGCGGGACCGGGGGTAACGCCGGCCAAGGCGGTCAGGGTGGCGCCGGCGGTCGGGGCGCCGACGGGGTCGCGGACACCGACGGCGGCCAGGGCGGCGCCGGCGGCACCGGCGGCCTAGGCGGCGTCGGCGGCGCGGCCGGCACCGGCGGCACCAACGGCAACGGCGGCAACGGCGGCGCCGCCGGTAAAGGTGGCGACGGCGGGTCCGGCGGCGGCGCCAGTGCCGTGTCCGCGGGTGGTGGCGGCGGCGGTGGTGACGGCGGCCTGGGTGGCGGCGGCGGGCAGGCCGGTAACGGCGCCGGCACTGCGGGCAGCGCGGGCACCGGCGCGCTCGGCGGCGGCGGCGGCAAGGGCGGCGCGGGCGGCGCGGGCAACGGCGTCAGTGCCGGCGGTGGCGGCGGCAACGGCGGCCACGGCGGTGACGGCGGTGCCGGCGCCACCGGCATCGGCACCAACGGCGCCGGCGGCGCCGGCGGTGGCGCCGGGTCCGGCGGCGTCGGCGGCAACGGCGGCGGCGCCACCGGCTTCAGCGGCGGCAACGGCGGCAACGGCGGCAACGGCGGCAACGGCGGCGGCGCCGGGAGCCCGACCGGCACCGGCAACGGCGCCAAGGGCGGTGGTGGCGGCGGCGGCGGTAACGGCGGCAAGGCCGGGTCGGGAACCACCGCCAGCAGCGGCGGCAACGCCGGCAACGGTGGCAACGGTGGCAGCGGCACGGCCGGCTCACAGTCCGGCGGCGGGGGCGGCCAAGGCGGCTTCGGCGGCGGGGGCAACTCAGGCGGAGGCAACGGCAACAACGGCATCAACGGCCAAGCCGGCTCCGGTGGCTCCTAATGCCGGTCGCCGGCCCGCATAGCCCGCCCGCATAGATCGGGGCGCCTCGGCATCTTCCGAGGTCCCGGTGGCGTTTGGTGATCAGGTCCGCGAACGCTCTGCGCCAAGTCGCCCGGCCGGGTACGCTGCCATCCGCGCCGGCCAGAGCCCCTTGACGGGCGGGGTGCCGAGGAGAACCGTGGGTAATGAATTGCGGCCCAAGCGATTAGAAGGCGAGCAGACGTACCTTCGAAGAGTCGTCGCCGCGTCCATGGCCGGCACCGTCGTCGAATGGTACGAATTCTTCCTCTACGGCACCGCGGCCACGCTGGTGTTCAGCAAGGTGTTCTTCCCAAAGGGCGGCAACGACCTCGACGCGATCCTCGCCGCCTTCATCACCTACGCCGTCGGCTTCGCCGCGCGCCCGATCGGCGGCATCGTGTTCGGCCAACTCGGTGATCGGTACGGGCGCAAGAGGTTGCTGCAGTTCAGCCTGGTGCTGGTGGGTGCGGCCACCTTTCTGATGGGCTGTCTGCCGACGTTCGCGCAGATCGGGTACTGGGCCCCCACGCTGCTGGTGACGCTGCGGTTCTGCCAGGGCTTTGCCGTCGGCGGCGAGTGGGGCGGCGCCGTTCTGCTGGTCGCCGAACACAGCCCCAACCAAAGCCGTGGGTTCTGGGCGAGCTGGCCGCAGGCCGGCGTGCCCGGCGGGAACATGCTGGCCACGGTGGTGCTGCTGGTTCTCACCTGGACGCTCTCGGACGCGGCGTTCCTGAGCTGGGGCTGGCGGGTCGCGTTCTGGTTGTCGGCGATCGTGGTGCTGATCGGTTACTACATCCGCACCAAGGTCACCGACGCACCGATCTTCGTCGCAGCGCAGCAACAAGCCCTGGCCTCCAATGCCAAGTCGCTGGGTGTCGTCGAGGTGTTAAGGCGTTACCCGCGTGGCGTTTTCACCGCCATGGGTATGCGTCTGGCGGAAAACACCATGTACTACCTGGTGGTCACCTTCTCGATTACCTATCTCAAAGTGCATGTCCACGCCGACACCAGGGCCATCCTGCAATGGCTGTTGGTTGCGCATGCCGCGCACTTCGTCGTCATCCCCCTGGCCGGACATCTCAGTGACCGATTCGGCAGGCGCCCAATCTATTTCGTCGGCACCGTCGGCGCCGGCGCCTGGGGATTCTTCGCGTACCCGATGATGAACAGCGGCCACAACACGATCATCATGTCGGCGATCGTCATCGGCCTGGTCGTGCACGGCTGCATGTATGCGCCGCAGCCGGCGGCCATGGCAGAGATGTTTCCGACCCGAATGCGGTATTCCGGAGTCTCGCTGGGTTATCAGGTCACCTCCATCGTGGCCGGCTCACTGGCACCCATCATTGCCGTTCGCTTGCTCGAGACGTACAAATCGGCGGTGCCCATCGCCTGCTGCCTGGCGGCCACCGCCGTGGTGACCGCCGTGGCCGTGCTGGCCGCCCGCGAGACCAAGGGCGCGGATTTGGCGACCATCGACCTCGCCGACGCGCGTCGAGCAAATTCGCTACAAACCTCGGCCGCCTGAGCAAACAACGAAGCAGCCTTTGGCTGCGGTGCCATCCCGCCCGGGTCTTCGAGTCAGTCGGCAGTCGAATTCCCTTACCGGACCCGACGTGGGCCACCCGGCACTTGTCGGGGCGTTGTCGGTGCCGCACGGCTGGGCGATGGCCGCCCCCGGAGGTCAGGATCGCCGTTCAGGCGCTGCCCAGCACCGGCCTCGACGCGGTCCCAATGGACTACGAAGGAGCTCCGGCGGGCCTGTTGGGCGGGATGGCTCTTGCGGGGTTCGCCGGACGCGGGGTCGGCGGTGACGGCACCCGGGCCGTGGCCGCCACTGCCCGAGACGGCGAGGAGCAACCCACCCGCAAGAAAACGGTTGTGGTGCTGCAAAAGCCGCTGCCCCAACGGGTCCGGCGGGGCACCGTCCGCTCTGAGCCGAAATTCTCTGCGTTTCTGCAGTTCAAAGCCCATTTTTCAAGATCGCCGCCCAGGTCGGCCGCCGATGTTTGTCAATCGCCGATGTTGGTAATGCCCCGGGGGAGGCTTGCGCGTCAGCCGGCTGACGCGCCCGCCTAGGCCCCGTCGGTTCAGCCCGAGAGCCGACGGGGCCGCCTCTCGTTGCAGAAATGCGCAACATGCAGGCAACCTGGGGTACGGTGCCGCCTATGGACGGCGCGACAGGTGTGTGGATCCTCGGCGGCTATCAGAGCGATTTCGCTCGCAACCTCAGCAAAGAGAACCGCGATTTCGCGGGACTGACAGCGGAGGTGGTCGAGGGCACGCTCGCCGCGGCGAAGGTGGATGCGGCCGATATAGGAGTCATCCACGTCGCGAACGCCTTCGGCGAGATGTTCGCCAGCCAGGGCCACCTCGGGGCGATGCCGGCCACCGTGTGCGGCGAGCTGTGGGATACGCCGGCCGCACGCCACGAAGCCGCATGCGCGTCGGGCAGCGTGGCGACGCTGGCGGCGATGGCTGACCTGCGGTCGGGCGCGTACGACGTCTCGCTCGTGGTCGGGATCGAGCTGGAGAAAACGGTGCCCGGTGACACCGGCTCCCAGTACCTGGGCGCCGCCGCGTGGACCGGTCACGAGGGAGCCGAAGCGCGTTACCTGTGGCCCTCGATGTTCGCGCAGGTCGCCGACGAATACGACCGGCGCTACGGGCTGGACGACACCCACCTCAAGGCCATCGCGCAGCTCAACTTCGCCAACGCACGACGCAACCCCAACGCCCAGACGCGCGGGTGGACAGTCCCCGACCCGATCACCGATGACGACGACACCAACCCGATCACCGAGGGCCGGTTGCGGCGGTTCGACTGCAGCCAAATGACCGACGGCGGCGCCGGATTGGTCCTGGTCAACGACGCCTACCTGCGGGATCATCCCGATGCACGCCCGGTCGGCCGCATCGACGGCTGGGGACATCGCACCGTCGGGCTGGGTCTGCGCCAGAAACTGGACCGCGCGGCCCAGGGCGACTTGGCTCCGTACGTGCTACCGCACGTGCGCGCCGCGGTGCTCGACGCCCTGCGCCGGGCGCAGCTGACCCTCGACGACGTCGACGGGTTCGAAGTGCACGACTGCTTCACCCCCAGCGAGTACCTGGCCATCGACCACATCGGGCTGACCGGCCCGGGCGAGTCGTGGAAGGCCATCGAGAACGGAGAGATCGAGATCGACGGCCGGCTGCCGATCAACCCCAGCGGAGGACTGATCGGCGGCGGACATCCGGTCGGGGCTTCCGGTGTGCGTATGCTGCTCGACGCGGCAAAACAGGTCAGCGGCACCGCCGGCGATTACCAGGTCGAGGATGCCAAGACCTTCGGCACTTTGAATTTCGGCGGCAGCACCGCCACCACCGTGAGTTTCGTTGTCACCACTACGATTTAATCGGTATAAGGGATTTAATCGGTATAAGGGATTTAATCGGTATCAGGGATTTAATCGGTAAAAGGGAATTGATAGGAAAAGGCCCCTGACATGGATGTTGAGATCGTCGGCAAGTTCCTGTCGACCCTGCCCGAAGACGACGACCACCCCTACCGGACCGGTCCGTGGCGACCGCAGACCACCGAGTGGGACGCCGACGACCTGACCGCCGTCGCGGGAGAGGTCCCCCGCGACCTGGACGGCATCTACCTGCGCAACACCGAGAACCCGTTGCACCCGGCGTTCAAGACCTATCACCCGTTCGACGGCGACGGCATGCTGCACGTGGTCGGCTTCCGCGACGGAAAAGCCTTCTACCGCAACCGCTTCGTCCGTACCGAGGGTTTTGCGGCCGAGAACGACGCGAGCGGACCGCTGTGGCCCGGTTTGGCCGAACCGGTGCAATACGCCAAACGTGACGAGGGCTGGGGCGCCCGCACCCTGATGAAGGACGCGTCGAGCACCGACGTCATCGTCCACCGGGGCATCGCGCTGACCAGCTTCTATCAGTGCGGTGACCTGTACCGGATCGACCCGTACTCGGCCAACACGCTGGGCAAAGAGAGCTGGCACGGCCGCTTCCCATCCGACTGGGGCGTGTCGGCACATCCGAAGGTCGACCCCAGGACCGGCGAACTGTTGTTCTTCAACTACAGCAAGCAAGACCCGTATATGCGCTACGGCGTCGTCGACCAGAGCAACGAACTGGCCCACTACGTTGACATCCCGCTGCCCGGCCCGCGACTGCCGCACGACATGGCGTTCACCGAAAACTACGCGATACTCAACGATTTCCCGTTGTTCTGGGATCCCGGACTGCTCGAGCACAATCTGCACCTGCCGCGGTTCTATCCCGAGTTGCCGTCGCGGTTCGCGGTGATCCCCCGCCGGGGCGAAACCGCCGACATCCGGTGGTTCGAGGCCGACCCGACGTTTGTGCTGCACTTCGTCAACGCCTACGAGGACGGCGACGAGATCGTGCTCGACGGCTTCTTCGAACACGATCCGCAACCGCTTGACACCGGTGGAACCAAGTGGGAGAAGATCTTCCGCTTCCTGGCGCTGGATCGCCTGCAGTCCCGGCTGCACCGGTGGCGGCTCAACCTGGTCACCGGCGCGGTGAAAGAAGAGTCGCTGTCCGAGACCATCACCGAGTTCGGGACCATGAACCCCGACTACCTGACCGCCACCTACCGCTACAGCTATGCTGCCAGCGGCAAGCCCGGCTGGTTCCTGTTCGACGGGCTGGTGAAACACGACCTGCTCACCGGAAACCAGGAGCGCTACTCGTTCGGTGACGGCGTGTACGGCAGCGAGACCCAGATGGCGCCGCGGGTGGGCAGCGCCGGCGAGGACGACGGCTACCTGGTCACCCTCACCACCGACATGAACGCCGACGCGTCGTACTGCCTGGTCTTCGATGCCGCGCGGGTCGCCGACGGCCCGGTGTGCAAACTGCAACTGCCGGAACGCATTTCCAGCGGTACGCATTCGACGTGGGTTCCGGGTGCGGAGTTGCGGCGCTGGGATACCGCGGAGTCGGCGGCAAGCGCTGTCCGGATGTAACCGTGTACCCCAGCTCGGCTCGGACAAAGCACTGGCCAATGGAGTTGGCATCGATCGGCGCGATCCGTTTTGCCCGCCGCTCGTCGAACTTCAAAGAGACGGTGCGGTTTTACCGTGAGCTGGTCGGGTTGCCGCTGTACGAGACATTCGAGTCGAGCTACGGCAGCAACGGCGCGATCTTCGGCCTGCCCAGCTGGAACCTGACACTGGAGATCGTTGAGGCGCCCGACGGGGTCGCCGTCGACAATCACGAACAGCTGTGCCTGTACTTCCCCGACCAGGAGTCCCAGCAGGCCGCGATCGCCCGCTTGCGGCGGGCGGCGTTGGAACCGGTTGAGCAGCACCCGTACTGGGAAGCGACGGGAGCCGTCACCTATCGCGACCCGGATGGCCGCGAAGTGGTGTTCGCGCCCTTCGTGTTCGGCGTCAACGAACCCCCCGACAGCGCCGCCTCCGGCAAGCACGAGTTCCCGTCGGCCTGACCCTTCACCGTCTCGATCGACCGGCGATCAATGCGTCGGCCACCGCCCACACGGAGCAGAGCACGGCGGAGACCGCACCCACCGCAGCGACGTAGAGCCCGTATTCGGCCGCTATGGAAGTGTGCACGTTGAGCTTGTAGTACCACACCGTGACCGCCACGATAAGCAGTGAAATGGCCAGCGCGGCAATCGAAGCGATTAGCAACGACAGGCCTCGGCCGGCGACCGCCCCGGCCACCACCAGCGACGCCGACAGCAACACGATGAGCTGGCCGGCACCGAAGCCCCGCGACAGTTCCAGGCTGCCGTGGGTGCCGCCGATCGCGTTGGCCCAGCCGCCGCCGTTCTCCGCCGTCGTCAGCCACGGCATCCAGGCGCTGGCCCACACGATGCCGGCGAAAAGCGCCACCAGCCAACCAGGATGCAGGCGGCGAGTCATGATTCCGACAGTAGCCGACGCGCTTACGATCGCCGAGCGTCGCGCCAGCGTGACGCCGGCCGGCGAGTGTCACCCCAGCGTGACGCTGGGTCCGGCGTTAAGCCGGCAGCGAGGACAAATTGAAGACGACACCCGTCGGGTCGGTCGCCGCGGCCAGTCGACCGTAGGGGGTGTCCTCGGCCGGCTGCACCACCGCGCCGCCGTTGTCGGCGATCACCTGCAGCGTCTTGTCGACATCCTCGGCGCCGAAGAAGGTGGTCCAGTTGGACGGCACGCCCTCGGGCAGGCAGCTGGTGCCATCCATCACACCGAGTAATTGCTGGTCGCCGAACCACGCTGTGGTGTAGCGGAATTCGTCGGTGTCGGAAATCTGCTCGGTCCGCCACCCGAGCACCTCACGGTAGAAGTCGACGGCCGCGGCGAAATCGCGCGTGGTCAGTTGGTGCCAGACCGGAGCGCCGGCCTCGCCGATCACCTCGAAGCCGCGATGCTCCAACGGCTGCCACAGGCCGAAGAATGCGCCCGAGGGGTCCATCGCCAGGCCCACGTAGCCCTTGGCCGGCACCTCCATCGCGTCCAAATACACCGAGCCGCCCGCGGCGTTGACCGCGACCAATGCCGCGTTGATGTCGGTGGTGTGGAAGTGGGTGCCCCAATTGTCGGGGAACTCGACATCGGGCCGGTTGGCCATCAGGCCGGCCACGCGGTGGCCCTCCTTGTCGGCGTTGATGTATCCGCCGTACTCGGGTCCGGCCGACTCGAACGTCCAGCCAAACACCGTCGCATAGAAGTCCTGGGCGCGGTCGACGTCCGACGTGGTCAGGTCGATCCAACAGGGTGCGCCCAGCGGCGCGCCGTCACGGATGGGCACGATGATCTCCTCGCGGTCTTGGATAGGTCCCGGGTTGGGGGGGTTGCACCAATACCGACCGGCCAGCAAACCGGAATTCATCGGTGCTCGGCGGGATCGGTACTTTTCGCTGCAAAACCGGCACTTTTATGCAGCGCGCACCCTAACATGTTGGTTGACTGACGACCCGACCGATGGCCCAAAGCGACTACCGGGTGGTCACGGCTCGTCGTTGGTTGAAGGTACGGGATTGGCCGGCTTCAACAGCGGTGACCTCAGCAGGGTCGACGCAGCAGCGACCACCGAGGAGGGTCGTGACGAATTTTGCGGTGTTGCCACCAGAGGTCAATTCAGTGCGGATGTTCGCCGGTGCGGGGCCGGCGCCGATGGTCGCGGCGGCCGCGACCTGGGACGGCCTGGCCACCGAGTTAGTCTCGGCGGCAACCTTTTTCGACTCGGTGATCTCTCAGCTCGCCAGTGGATCCTGGCAGGGCCCGGCATCGGCGGCGATGGCCTCGGCGGCCGCCCCCTACGCTGGGTGGCTCACCACAGCGGCCGCGCGCGCAGGGCGTGCCGCCGCACAGGCCAAAGCGGCAGTGACGGCGTTTGAGGCGGCGCGGGCGGCCACTGTGCACCCCGCGATAGTCGCCGCCAACCGCACCCAGCTGATGTCGTTGGTCGTCTCAAACCTGCTGGGCCAGAACACCCCGGCGATCGCGGCCGCCGAGGCTCAGTACGAACAAATGTGGGCTCAGGACGTGGCCGCCCTGGTGGGCTATCACGGCGGGGCGTCGGCGGTGGCCGCGCAGTTGGCGTCCTGGCACCAATGGCTGCTGCAGCTGCCGAGCCTGCTGCCCAGCCCGGACTCACCGCTGGGGGACCCGGGCATCAACCTGCGCAATGGAAATAGCGGCAGCAATAAAGTCGGCGGCGGGAACACCGGAAAAAGTAATAAGGGTTTCGGGAATACCGGCGATAAAGACAGCGGCTTAGGGCTGACCGGCGGCAATCAGAGGGCTTTCACTACGCTGAGCTCCGGCACCGGGAATTTCGGTTTCGGGAACTCGTGGTTCATTAACACCGGCGTCGGAAGCTCGGATTTGTTGAGCACTAGATTCGGGAACCCGGGGACCGCTAACACCGGCCTTACGAACTCGAGCTTCCAGGATGCGGGCGCCTTCAACGCGGGCGGCACCAACGCCGCAAGCTTCAACGCGGGCGGCTTCAACTGGGGCATGTTTTATGCCGGCCAGATAGACACGGGATTCGCGAACTCGGGGAACACCAACACGGGCGGCTTTGACTCGGGCGAATTGAACGCGGGCTTCCGCAGCTTGGGCCTCGGCCCGGCCCGAACTCAGGATTTTGGAAACACGAGCTCGAACAGCTCGGGCATCAAAAAGCGGCAGACACGGTAACTCCGGCTTTTTAACCCCCGGAACCGGATGGTTCAGGGCTCGCTAAACACCAACCAGGACGGTCAGGCTTCTTCCGTTAGCGCGGTTTAACCGCCAGAATCTGATCGACACCCATCCGGCCTTCCTGGAAGGCCAGACCGCCGCCGGCCAGATACAGCCGCCACACCCGGGCGACTTGTTCGCCCTGCAGCGCCACGAATTCGTCGAAGTGGTTCTCCAGGGTGTCGAGCCAGTGCTCGGCGGTGCGCACATAATGCTCGCGCATCCCCTCGACGGAGAGGATCTCGAAGTTCGCGTCCTGCAGGTAGCGCAACGTCTGCCAGAGCGGCCGCATATGCATATCGGGCGCGATATACGCCTCGATGAACGCTCCCCCACCCGGTGCGGCGTCGGCCCGCCGGGACATCAGCTGCAACAGCAACCGGCCGCCGGGGTAGAGCGCGCGATGCAGGATGCCGACGTAGTCCGGATACAACTGCTCCCCGACATGTTCGCCCATCTCGATGGAGGCCACCGCGTCGAACGACGCGCGTGACCCCGCGAGGTCGCCGAAGTCGCGGTAGTCCTGCAGACGGACGTCGAGGCGGTCGGTCAGCCCGCGCGACTGAGCGCGGGCGACGACGAAATCGCGCTGCTGGGCCGACAGCGTGATACCGGTGGCGCGCACGCGGTAGTGCTGTGCCGCGTGCAGGATCAACGATCCCCAGCCGCAACCGACGTCCAGCAACTGCGTGCCCGGCTTGAGGTCGAGCTTGCGGCAGATCAGATCCAGCTTCGCGGTCTGCGCATCGTGCAGCGACTGGCCTTCGCCGGTGAAATACGCCGCCGAATAAGCCATGTGGTCGTCGAGCAGTAGCCGGTAAAACTCGTTGGACAGGTCGTAATGGTGGGCGATCGCCGCCCGATCGCGACACTGCGTGTGTCGTCGGCCGGGCAGCCGCGCCTCGCTGGCCGGGGCCCTTGGCGGCGGACCCACCGCCCCCAGCCGCGCGGCCCGCAGCGCCGCCACCGCCCTGGCCCGGGCCGATACCGCGACGCGCGGCCGCGCTCGGGCCAGCCGCCAGGCCCGCCCCAGACCGTCGGCCAGGTCGCCATCGACGTCGATGTCCCCGGTGACATACGCGCGTGCCAGGCCGAGTTCTCCTGGGCGCCAAAGCAATCGACGCAACGCGCGACGCGAACGAATCACCAGCACCGGGCCACCGGCGGGTCCGGCCTCACTTCCGTCCCAGGCGCGGATCCGAACGGGGCTGTCGACGCCGATGGTGGTTCGAAGCAGCTGCGCCAGGCGGTCAGCGACGGGCGCCACGATCACCGTTCAGGCCGGGACCGGGCGAGTTTTGCGGCGGGGAGAACACCCGGACGAAGTTCTGCAGCGAGTCACGTATGTCGGATCGCAGCGCCGCGGCGACGATGATGCCGATCGGCCCGAACAGCGCCGGCCCCCCGAGTTGCACGTTGAAGCTGACGGCGGAGCCGACGTCTTTTGGCGTGACCTTGGCGATCAGCTTGACCTTGACACCACCGACACCGTCGCCGTCGAGCGTCATGGCTTCCGGCGGCTTGTAGTGCACGATCGTCCATTTGACCCGGTTGGGCATGCCCTTGACCTCGACATAGGACTCGAGGACCGTGCCCTTGCGCAGGACGTCGGGCAACGTGCTGCGCCATACCCGGTGGATCGTCAACCACTCCTTGTACCGGGACAGATCGGAAGCGTGCTTCCAGGCCTGTTCCGGCGGAAGCGGTACGTCGATGGATCCGGAGAGTTTGGCCATCCGCTCAGGTCTGCTGGTCGCCCTTGTCGCCAGAGGCAGCGGCTTTCTTGGCCTCCTCCTGCACCTTGTGGATGGCGTCGCTGTACTTGCCCTTGGTCTTGTCGTCGACGAACTCGCCGGCCTTGTCGATCGCCGTCTCGACCTTGTCGGCGTTCTGCGCGATTAAGTCCTTTGCCTTGTCCAGGATTCCCATGTCTGCCGTCCTTTTCCGGTGAGTTCCTGCTGGTGAAAACCCTAGCTTGTCGCCGCAAAAGCGTATTTAGCACCCCCGTCAAAATTTGCTCTGGTGGAATGCGAGCGCACGACCGGTTGGCGGTTATGCAGACGCCTGCGGGGTTAGGGGCAACGCACTCCTAGCGGCCCGCATTGCGAGGCCAGATCAATGGCGTACTGATTCACGAAGGTGCGCCGGCGGATCACCTTTGTCGCATGCTCCGTCCCGGAAGCGGCGTCGTGGTGCTCGGATTCCGCCATCTCACCCCCGCTCTCGCCACAATCGCGGTTGCACGCCGAGCAAACTGGCCCGCAGCCACCACATCGCCTCGATCACCGCGGCTCCGAGCGCACCGATACCCAGCGCCGTCGACGTCACCACGAGATTCGACGGGTCAAGGAAGAACTTCTGCTGAGCCAGCGGGAGGCTGAAGATCACCACATAGGCCAGGCCCGAGGCGGCGACCAGCGCCACCCGCCACCACTGATAGGGACGCGCCACCACCGCGAGCACCCACAGCGCGGTCACCAACAACGTGATCAGCGCCGCGGTCGATGCCTGGTCCTGTTGCTGCCAGGTCGCGTGGCGGCCGCGATAGGCCGCCAGGTAGGAGACGAACGTCGCGACGCCCACCACGAGTCCGGACGGCAGCGCCGACGTCAGCACCCGCCGGACGAAGCCGGGGTACGCGCGCTCGTTGTTGGGGGCCAGCGACAGGATGAACGACGGGATGCCGATGGTGAACCACGCCGCGATGGTGACGTGGATCGGCTGAAACGGATACAGCAGCGGATCGGCGTGCAGCGATTTGGAAAACAAACACTCGGTGCCCACAAGCAGCGCCAGCAGCGCCGAGTACACCGTCTTGGTCAAGAACAGGTTGGCGACCCGCTCGATATTGCCGATCACCCGCCGTCCTTCGCCGACGACGTACGGCAGCGTGGCAAACCTGTTGTCCAGCAATACGATCTGCGCTACGGCGCGGGATGCCGGGCTGCCCGCGCCCATCGCGACGCCGATATCGGCGTCCTTGAGGGCCAGCACGTCGTTGACCCCGTCGCCGGTCATCGCCACGGTGTGCCCGCGCGATTGCAGGGCGTGCACCATGGCGCGTTTCTGATCCGGCCGCACCCGCCCGAAGGTGATATGGGTCTCCAGCGCGTCCGCCAGTCCGGCCTGGTCGGCCGGGAGGCGACGGGCGTCCATCGTCTCGCCGTGCAGCCCCAGCTCGGCGGCGACCGCGCCCACCGACACCGCATTGTCGCCGGAGATCACCTTGACCGAAACATCCTGGGCGGCAAAATAATCCATCGTTTCCCGGGCGTCGGGCCTGACCTTTTGCTCCAGCACCACCAGCGCGACCGGGGTGAGGAGGCCCGGCGCCTGCGGGTGATCCACGGGAACATTGCCGGCACCCAGCAGCAGCACTCGCAATCCGTGCGCTCCGATCCGTTCGGCCTGTTCGGCGGCCCCAGACGGATCAGACGCCGGATCGAGCAGCACATCGGGCGCGCCGATCACCCAGTTGCCGTGCTCGCCGTAGGACACGCCGCTCCACTTGGTGGCCGACTTGAAAGGTGCTGTCGCGGTGGCGATCCAGCCGGGCGGTCGCTGATAGGTCTCGGCGATCGCCTGCATGCTGGCGTTGGGGCGGGCGTCGGCCGCGGCCAGCGAGGCCAGCACGTCGGCGACGGTCTCGCGCCGGGCGGCCGGTTCCCCAATCTCCCCAATCTCCCCGATCTCCCCAATCTCCGAGACGTCCGCGACCCGCATGCCGCTCTCGGTGAGGGTGCCGGTCTTGTCGGCGCAGACCACGTCCACCCGGGCCAGTCCTTCGATGGCGGGCAACTCCTGCACCAGGCAGCGACGTTGACCGAGCCTGATGACGCCGACAGCGAAAGCGATCGATGTCATCAGTACCAGGCCTTCGGGCACCATCGGGACCAAGGCACCCACCATCCGCAGCACCGACTGCCGCCACCCGGCGTGCGTGGTGAACAACTGGGTGTAGATGGTCAGCAGTCCGGCCGGCACCAACAGGTAGGTGACGAACTGCAGGATCCTGTTGATGCCGTTGCGCAGCTCGGATTTCACCAGCGTGAATTTGCTGGCGTCCTCGACCAGCTTGGCGGCATAGGCTTGCGGCCCCACCTTGGTGGCGCGATAGGCACCGGTACCGGCGACCACGAAACTGCCCGACATCACCCGGGCGCCGATGTCCTTGGCGATCGGGTCCGCCTCGCCGGTCAGCAGCGATTCGTCGATCTCCAGGTTCTCCTCCTCGACGATCTCGCCGTCGACGACCACCTGGTCCCCCGCGCCGAGCTCGATGATGTCGTCGAGCACCACCTCGCCGGGCGGCAGCGTTCGAGTCCCGGACTGCCTGCGCACCAGCGGCTTCGCTTGCCCGACGATCGCCAGCTTGTCCAGCGTCTGCTTGGCCCGGATCTCCTGGACCATGCCGATCACGCTGTTAGCGACGATGAGCAGGCCGAACAGCCCGTTGATCATCGACCCGGTCGCCAGCACGATCAGCAGCAGCACGCCCAGGATCGCGTTGATCCGGGTGAACACGTTGGCCCGGACGATCTCCGCGACGCTGCGCGCCGCGCGTTCCGGAAGATGGTTGCTGTTGCCTTCGGCTACCCGCCGCGCCACCTCGGCATCGGTCAGGCCGCCGGTCAGCGATGAGGTCATCGGGTGAACGTTCCGAGCTTGCTTGTGTCGTAGTACTCCAGATTCAGCGTGGCGCCGGGGAACCCGGAAAATGTCGCCTTGGAAATCGTCCCGGGCGGGGCGTTTTCGTTCGTCAATGTGAACGTGAAGATGTCGCTGTCCCAGTGCGCCAAGACGAACGTCTGGTTTTTCGGGCCCAGCATCAGCTGCAGTGCGCCGTCGCGTTCGGTCACGATGGCCGGACCCCAGTAGTCGCTGGCGTACACGCCCGCGTATTCACTCAGCGGTCTGGCCGGGGTGGGGTTGGCCGGGGGTTGCTTGCCCACCAGCGATCCCTCGGGATTGTTCATCGGGGCGATCACCCGTTGGTACAGGGCCGGCCAGTCCTCGCGGATCTGGCCGTACTGCACCAAATCCAGGAATTGGGCGGTCAGCGTCTCCGGCACGCCGATGGGCGCGGCGTTGGTCAGGGCGACGACGGCCAGGTCCTCCGACGGCATCACCACGAAGTTCGTCGCCGCCCCCATCGTGAACGCACCGGAATGGCTGTACACGGTGCGGCCCGACGAGGTCACCGAGACGTTGAACCCGTGACCGTAGAAGCTGGCCCGCGCCTTCGGTGTCGTCGCGGGCACCGAAACGACCTGCGGTGTGTTGGCGGGCAGCAGCGACTCCGGCGCCGCAATCCGCCGGCCGTCGTAGGTTCCGTTGCCCAGCAGCATCGTCAGCCAGCGCGCCATGTCGTTGACCGACGAACTCACCCCACCGGCGGCGGACTGGGCATCGGGATCCCGCTGCAAGCGCGGCTCCCATTTGTCTCCGACCTTGATGTGGTTGACGGCGTGGTTGGGCCTGGCCATGAAGTCGGCGAACCGCGAACTGGTCGACGCCATCCCCAGCGGGCGGTAGAGCACCTCGTCGGACAGGTCCTCCCACGGTTTGCCGGCCGCGGCCGCCACCGCCTCGGCGCCCGCGGTCACCCCGAAGTTGGTGTAGGCATAGCTGATTCGAAAAGGCGCCAACGGCAGGTAGCGCAGCCGCTCCAGCGACTGGCGACGGTCATAGCCCAGGTCCTCCAGTTGGTCGCCGGCGTGGTCGGGCAGCCCGGAGCGGTGCGAGTACAGATCGGCGATGGTCACATTGCTGGTGACGTAGGGGTCCGACAGCGTGAACCACGGCAGCTTGGAGACCACCGGCGTCTCCCAGGTGACCACGTTGTCGGTCACTTCATGGGCCACCACCGTGGCGCCGACCGATTTCGACACCGAGGCGAGCTGGAAGACGGTGTCGGCGTCGACCCTGTTTTCTGCGACGTCGCCTTTACTTGCGTCTCTGAGGCCAAATCCCTTCGCATATATCGTCTTGCCGCCATGGACAATGGCCACCGCCATTCCCGGGATGCCGGACTTTTTCATCAGGTCAGCGACCAGGCCGTCGACTCCCGCGACGGCCTCGTCGATGCGACCGGCGGGAATGTCCAACCCCGACACCTCGTTCGGCGGGGCGTCAAACGACGTGGACAACGGCGGCGACGGGCTGGATACCGGCTGTTGTGCGGGCCGACATCCCAGCAGCGTCAGCAAGACCACCACGATCGCGGCCGTCGCCGCGCGTTTCGCCATGGCCGCACTTTAGACCGCGCGGTGGGTTTGGGCCTTGGTCAGCGGAGGGGTCAACGGAGGGGTCAACGGAGGGGTCAACGGAGGGGTCAGCGAAGGGGTCAGCGAAGGGGTCAGCGGAAGGGGTAACCGGGGGACCCGGGTTGCCCCCAAGGACTCCCCCATTCGGTCACGGAGCACCCGGATTGCCGACTAGAACCCCCCCGTTCGGCGGTCTTTTCCCGTGTCGGGAAGCCGGGTGGCGGCCCGAAACTAAAGTTACTGCCGCGAAAGCACTGCAATCCCGATACGTGCTGCCCAGAGGGCGATAACATGCGCCCATCGACTGTTAGCCGAATCCCCAGTCGTTGTCCCGAGAGGGGAACTTCCAGATGTCGTATTTACTCGCTGCGCCGGAGATGGTGGCGGCGGCCAGCTCGGATTTGGCCGGGATCGGGTCGGCGGTCACCGCGGCCAATCGGGCGGCGTCGGCGGCGACGACGCAGGTGGTCGCCGCGGCCGGCGACGAGATATCAGCGCAGCTCGCGGCGTTGTTCGGCGCGCACGGCCAGCAATACCAGGCGCTGAGCGCCGAGGTCGCGGCGTTCCATGACCAGTTCGTCCGCACCCTGTCGGGCAGCGCGAATGCATACTCCGCCGCCGAGTCCGCCGCTAACAGTGACCTCGGGCAGCTGCTGGTCAACGCGCTCAACTCGGCGGGCGAGTCGCTGGTGGGGAGTCCGCTGATCGCCAATGGCGCCAACGCAACCACACCCGGCGGGGCCGGCGGCGCCGCCGGGCTGCTGTATGGCAATGGCGGTAATGGTGCGGCCGGCAACGCCGGCCAGCAGGGTGGGGCCGGCGGGGCGGCCGGGCTGTTCGGCACTGGCGGGCTCGGCGGCAAGGGCGGCGCCGGCGCGGCCGGCGGCGCCGGCGGCGCCGGCGGGCAGGTCTACGGCATCGGCGGCAACGGCGGCGCCGGCGGGGCCGGCGGGGCCGGTGTTGCCGGCGGGGCCGGTGGCGCCGGCGGCAGCGGCGGGATGTTCGACGGCATGGGCGGCAACGGCGGCGCCGGCGGGGCCGGCGGGTCCAGCGCCGTCGGCGGCGTGGGCGGGTCCGGCGGGCAGGCTGGGCTGCTCGGCACGGGTGGCCACGGTGGCGACGGCGGCACCGGCGGCACCGGCGGAGCCGGTGGCGCCGGCGGAGCCGGCGGCACCGGCGGGACGATCTCCGGGGCGGGCGGCAACGGTGCCATCGGTGGAGATGGTGGGGCCGGCGCCGTCGGCGGGGCCGGCGGAGCCGGCGGAAACGGCCCCGGGTCGGTCTCCGGCCAGGGCGGCCACGGTGGCGACGGCGGGGCCGGCGGCGCCGGTGCCGCCGGCGGGGCCGGCGGGGCCGGCGGCAACGGCGGCCAGTCCACGGGCGCCGGGGGCGACGGTGGAAACGGCGGGGCGGGTGGGGCAGGTGCCCCGGGCACTGTCGGTGCGCTCGGCGGCGACGGGGGCGCCGGCGGCCGAGCCGCGACGCTGTCCGGCGTGGGCGGCAACGGCGGCGCCGGTGGGCTCGGCGGGACCGGCGGCGCGGGCATGGACGGCGGTGGCGGCGGCATCGGGGGCGCGGGCGGGGCGGCCGGCCAGGTTGGGGCGGGCGGCGTAGGCGGCGCGGGCGGGACCGGCGGGAGCGGCGGCGCCGGCACGTCCGGTGGCGCTGGCACCGGTCTGAAGGGCGTCGACGGCGGCCACGGCGGCGCCGGCGGGTTTGGCGGCGCCGGCGGTGCCAACCCGATCGTGGGGGGCGCCGGCGGCGCGGGCGGCGTCGGCGGCAACGGCGGGGTTGGCGGTCAGGGCGGCGACGGCGGGTCCGGCACCGCCTCCGGCTCCGCCGGCGGTGACGGCGGCGTCGGCGGGGCCGGCGGGGCGCCCGGTCTGGGCGGCGGGGGCGGCGCGAACGGTGGGGCCGCAGGCGGCGCCGGTAGCGGCGGCGGCGGCGCGCGCGGCGGTGATGGCGGCAACGGCAGCGTCGGCTCGAACGGTTCGGCGGGCGGTAACGGCGGCAGCGGCTTCGCCGGCGGGGTGGGCGGCGGCGGCGGCGCGGGCGGCGGCGGCCAGGCCGGCACCACCAACGGCAGCGGTGGCGCCGGCGGCAACGGCGGCAACGGCGGCGGCGGCGGCACCGGCAGCAGCGGCGGCGCGGGTGTGGCCGGCGGTAGGGGTGGCGACGGCGGCGGCGGCGGCACGCCCGGCGCCGGCGGTCTGGCCGGTACCGGCGGCACCGGCGGCAGCGCCGGCATCGCCGGCAACGCCGGCAGCGGGGGCAACGGCGGTGGCGGCGGCGGCGGCGGCAGCGACAGTAGCGGCGGCAACGGCGGCAACGGCGGCAACGGCGGAGCCGCCACCACCGGCAGTGCCGGGGCCGGCGGCAACGGCGGCGCCGGCGGCGACGGCGGCGCGGGCGATTCCGTCACCACCGGCACCGCAGGCGGCGGCCACGGCGGCGGCGGCGGCATCGGCGGCAACGGCGGCTCCGGCGGCGCGGCAACCGCCGGCGGCCCGGCCGGTGCCGGCGGGCAGGGCGGGGGCGGCGGCGACGGCGGTGACGGCGGCATGGTCACCAGCACCACCGGGGGCAACGGCGGCAACGCCGGTGCCGCCGGCGCCGGGGGCAACGGCGGTGTCGGTGGCGACGCGGCCGGCAACGGGCACGGCGGTGCCGGCGGCAGCGGCGGCGCCGGCGGCGACGGCGGTGCCGGCGGCACCGCGACCGGCGGCAGCAACGGCGGCGCCGGCGGCGCCGGCGGCGCCGCGGGCAACGGCAACAACGGCGGCGCAACCGTCGGCGGCACCGCCGGTACCGGCGGTAACGGCGGCCTGGCCGGTTTCGGCGGTAACGGCGGCAACGGAAGCTCTACCGGCAGCGGTGGCGCCGCCGGCAACGGCGGTCTCGGCGGCGCCGCCGGCAACGGCGGCAATGCGACCGGCCTCGGCAACGGCGGCGCCGGCGGCACGGGCGGCGGTGGTGGCGCCGGCGGCCAAGGCGGCCAAGCTATCGGCAATGCCAACGGTGGCGCCGGCGGCAGCGCCGGCAACGGTGGTCTCGGCGGCTTTGGCGGAGCCGCAGCCGGCAGCGGCAACGGCGGCGCCGGCGGCGCCGGCGGCTTCGGCGGCAACGGCGGTTTCGGCGGCGCTGCGAACGCCATAGGCAACGGTGCCGCCGGCGGCGCCGGCGGTAACGGTGCCGCCGGCGGCGACGGCGGTGCTTCAGCCGGCGGCGGCAACGGCGGCCTCGGCGGCAACGGCGGCAGCGCCGGCACCGGTGGCAGTGGCGGCTTCAGCCAAAACGGCAACGGCGGTAACGGCGCCGCGGCCGGCTTCGGCGCCCGCGCCGGTAACGGCGGCGCCGCAACCACCGGTACCGGCGGCAACGGCGGCAACGGCGGCAACGGCGCCCAGGGCGGCACCGGCGGCGGCGTCAACCACTCATCGGGCGCCGCCGGCCAAGGTGCCGCCGGCGGCAGCGGCGGTCTCGGCGGCAACGGCGGCAACGCCCTCATCGCGGGCAATGGCGGCAAGGGTGGCGCCGGCGGCATCGGCGGCGGCGGCGGCAACGGCGTCAACGGCGGCACCACCGGCGCCGGCGCCGGCGGCGGTGACGGCGGCAACGGCGGCCAGGGCGGCAACTCAAACGGCCCGACCGTAGCCGGCGGCCTCGGCGGCGCGGGCGGCGCCGGCGCCGCCGGCGGCGGCGGCGGCAACGCAACGGGCACCCCTCCCGAACCCGGCGGCACCGGCGGCAACGGCGGCAACGGCGGTGTCGGCGGCGGCGGCGGCAAGGGTAACAACGGCGGTGTCGGCGGCACGGGCGGCGGCGGCGGCGCTGCCGGCGGCGACGGCCTCGGCGGCAGCGGCTCGCCCGCCGGCGGCAGCGGCGGCAAAGGAACCGCCGGCAGCAATGGCGTGACACCCCCATGACACTCCAACATCAACGGCTGGAGTCGCCGATGGGAAAGCCGCGCAAACCCAACACGAACTACCCAGACGGCGCTACAGTTGCGGCCATCGATGATGGGTTGGGCTGATCCCGAGATGTCCTCCTGAAAGGGGAGCCAACCGATGTCGTATCTACTCGCGGCGCCGGAGGCGATAGCCGCGGCGGCAACGAAGTTGGCCGGGATCGGCGACGCGATCAGCGAGGCCACCCACTCGGCCTCGGCCTCGACGACACAGGTGCTCGCCGCGGCCGGCGATGAGGTGTCCACGCAAATCGCGGCATTGTTCGGCGCACACGGCCAGCACTATCAGGCGCTCAGCGCGCAGGCAGCCGCATTTCATGACCAATTCATGCGCACCATGACGGGCGGCGCGCAGGCGTATTCCGCAGCCGAGTCCGACAATCTCTTACAGGTGTTGATCGGCGCGATTTACCCGTCGGCGCTCAACCGCCCGCTGATCGGCAACGGCGCCAACGCGACCAATGCCGGCGCCACCGGCGGCGCCGGCGGCTGGCTGATCGGCAACGGCGGCAACGGCGCCCCGGGGCTGCCCGGCAAGCCCGGCGGGGCCGGCGGTTCGGCGGGGCTGATCGGCAACGGCGGGATGGGCGGGGCCGGCGGCACGGGCCTGACCGGCGGTTCCGGCGGCACGGGCGGGGCGGGCGGCAACGGCGGGATGTGGTGGGGCAGCGGTGGCGCCGGCGGCCCCGGCGGCGGCGGCGGGGCCGGCAGCATGGCCGTGGCCGGCGGGGCCGGCGGCACCGGGGGCGCCGGCGGTAACGGCGGCTACGTGTTCGGCTCGGGTGGTGCCGGCGGCCAAGGCGGCGTGGGTGGCTCCGGCGGCGCCGGGTTGAACGGTATTTCGGGCACCGGCACGAACGGCGGCAACGGCTTCGGGGCCGGGCCCGGCGGCCAGGGCGGCGCCGGCGGCGGCGCCGGGCAATCGCAGGTCCACGGCGGCAACGGCGGCGCCGGCGGCAACGGCGGGGTCGGTGGCGCGGGCGGCAACGGCGCCTCTGGCTCAGGCTCTGGCAGCAATGCGACCGGCGGTGACGGCGGCAACGGCGGGACCGGCGGGGTGGCCGGTGCCGGTGGCGCGGCCGGCCCCGGCGCAGCCGCGGGCGCCGCGGGTACCGGCGGGACCGGCGGCCAGGGCGGCACCGGCGGCGCCGGCGCCGCGGGTACCGGCGGGGCGAGCAGTGAAGACGGCACCGTCGGGTTCGTTGGCGGGGCCGGCGGCAACGGCGGGATCGGCGGCAACGGCATCACTGGCGGCACCAACGGCAGCGGCGGCGCCGGCGGCAACGGCGGCGCCGGCGGCAACGGCGGCGCCGGCGGCAACGCCAGCGCGGCCGGCAACGGCGGCGGCAACGGCGCCACCGGCGGCGACGGCGGAAAGTCCGGCGCTGGGGGTGCGGCCGGTACCGGCGGCACCGGCGGCAGCCAGGGCAGCGACGGAACCGGCGGCGCCGGCGGCGCCGGCGGCGCCGGCGGCAGCGGCTTGGCCGGCGACAACACCACCGCCCAACCCGGCGGCGACGGCGGTTCCGGCGGGGGCGGCGGCGCCGGCGGACCCACGGTCGCGGGCATCGGCGGCCAGGGCGGCGCCGGCGGGTCGGGCGGTGCCGCCGGCGGCGGTGGCGGGTCGCTCTTCGGCGGCGGCGGCGGCGACGGCGGCCTCGGCGGCACCGGGGGCCTCGGCGGCACCGGCGGCGACGCATCCGGGCTCGGCGCCGGGGGCGACGGCGGGGCCGGCGGGGCCGGCGGCGGCGGCGGCGCCGGCGGCGGCGCAACTACCAGCGGCAACGGCGGCCACGGAGGCTTGGGCGGCGACGCGGGCAACGGCGGCATCGGTGGCGCCGGCGGCGGCGGCAACGGCGGCGGCAACGGCGGCAACGGCGGGTTGGCTGGCGTCGGCGGCGTCGGCGGTTCGGGCGCTGGCAGCGGTACCGGCGGCATCGGCGGCGACGGCGGCACCGGCGGCATTGGCGGGGAAGGCGGAACCGGAAGCAACACCAACGGCGGCGTCGGCGGCCTCGGCGGCCACGGCGGCACCGGCGGTAACGGCGGCGGCTCAACCGGCGGCGGCAACGGCGGCCACGGCGGCAACGGCGGCGCGCCCGGCGTCGGCGGGCAGGGTGGCACCGCAGACGGCGTCGGTAACGGCGGCAACGGCGGCGGGGGCGGCGGCGCCGGCGCCGCCGGGCAGGGCGGTAGCAGCACCGGCGGCGACGGCACAGGCAGCGCGCGCGGCGGCGCCGGCGGCGTCGGCGCCAACGGCGCGGTCGGCGGAAACGGCGGTGACGCAACCGGCACCGGCAACGGTGGCCTCGGCGGCGCCGGCGGCAGCGGCGGCACCGGTGGCAGTGGCGGTTCCGACCAAGCCGCCTCAACCAGCGGAGGCGTCATCAACAGCGGCAGCGGCGGCAACGGCGGCCACGGCGGCAACGGCGCCAATGGCGGCCACGGCGGCGGCTCAATCGGCGGCGGCAACGGCGGCAACGGCGGCATCGGCGGCGCCGGTGGCGGCGGCGGCAACGGCGGCCAGTCCAACGGCACCGGCAGCGCCGGCACCGGCGCCAGCGGCGGCACCGGCGGCAACGGCGGCACAGCCGGCAGCGGCAATCGCGGCGGCGACGGCGGCAACGGAGCTGGCGGCGGCATCGGCGGTTTCGGCGGCACTGCACCTGCCGGCACCGGCGCTGCCGGCGGCAACGGTGGCCTCGGCGGCCAGGGCGGCGTCGGCGGCGCCTCGACGGGCGTCATCGTTAACAACGGCGTTACCACCGGCCTCAGCGGCGGCCGCGGCGGCACCGGCGGCAGCGGCGGCTTCGGTGGCCAGGGCGGCAACGGCACCGGCAACACCGGCGCCATCGGCGGCAACGGCGCCAACGGCGGCAACGGCGGGGCCGGCGGCGCAAGCGGTTCGAAGGGCGTCGGCGGTTCGGGCGGCGCCGGCGGCGCCGGCGGGAGCGGCGGCGCCGGCGGCGGAAGCGGCACCGGCAGCCCGGGCCCGGGCGCCAACGGCGTCGCCGGCGGCACCGGCGCGAACGGCGCGAACACGCCCTAAACGGCGTCCCCGGCCCAGCAGACGAGCCGCTCTTGAATTAACGGCTCAAGCCACAAACCGGCGGCGCGGGCGGTCCCCCGCTGATTTTTCTTCGCCGCGAGCGTAACGTCACTGCGAAATCGCCCGCGAGTTTTTTCGCACTGGCGTTACGCTCGCGAAAAATCAGCGCCGTCCTAGCCCGCCAACGAGGTCAGCGGATCTAGAGCCGCCACCACGGGTTGAACCGCAACGGCCCGGCCGGATCAATACGCTGACCGGGCAACGGCACGCCGACCTGCACGTTCGACGGCTCGGCCGCCTTGAGCACCCGCTCGACCGGCTCGGCCCATGGGTGCGGGGCCAACCGGAAGGTGCCCCAGTGAATGGGCACCAACAGCCCCGAGCCCGAGTCGGTGACGTCCAGATGCGCCCGCACCGCCTCCTCGGGGTTCATGTGGATGTCCGGCCACGCCGAGTTGTAGGCCCCGACGGGCAGCAGCGTCAGGTCGAACGGTCCGTGGTCCGCGCCGATCTGCGCGAAGCTCTTGGTGTAGCCGGTGTCGCCGCCGAAATACGCCCGATGACTCGGACCGATCAACGCCCACGACGCCCACAGCGTGTTGTTGCGGGTGAAGTACCGCCCCGAGAAGTGCCGGGCCGGCATGCAGATCACGGTCAGCTCGTCGACGGCAGCGCTCTGCTGCCAGTCGAGTTCGACGATGCGGTGCTCCGGGATGCCCCATGCCCGAAGATGGGCACCCACGCCCAGCGGCACGAAGAACGGCGCCCGCTGCATGCGAGCCAACGCCAGCACGGTGTCGATATCGAGATGGTCGTAGTGGTCGTGGCTGATGATCACCGCGTCGACGGCGGGCAGCCCCTCCAGCTGCACCGGCGGCGGGTGCAGCCGCTGCGGGCCCACCAGGTCCGACGGCGAACACCGGTTACTCCACACCGGATCGGTCAGCACCCGGTAGCCGTCGATTTCCACCAGCGCCGTCGAGTGACCGAACCAACTCACGGCCAGCGGGCTGGCGTCGCCCCGATAGATCTCCGGCGCGGCCAACGGGATCGGACCCGCCGGCCGGCTCGCCCCTCCTCCGATCAGCTCCCACAGGATGAGCCGCCATTCCTCGCGGTCCATGATGTACAGCGACGCGGGGTCGAGGTTGGCGAACACACCGTCCTGATAGTTGGGAGACCCCTCACACACAGCCGCGATCGACGCGGGATCGCCGCCAAGGGCATGCAAACGAACCGTGCAGCGCCCGCACCAGCCACCCACCGGCGGCAAACGACGGCCGTGCCGGCGGCCAGCCGCAGCGCCGAGCGCACCATGGTCGATTAAGCCCCCTGAAAATTCGGCGGTCGTTTCTCGACGCGGGCGATCTGCGCTTCGATCACATCCTGGCTGGCCCACGCCTTCTCGAACAGTTCCTTGTGCGCCGGCCCCTGGTCCTCGTAGGCTCCGTCGTCGTTGAGCACCCGCTTGGCGTGCTGCAGCGCCAGCGGCGCCAGGCCGGCGATTTCGGCGGCCCAGGCCTGCGCAGTCGGCCAGCGTCCCAATGCGGTTGGCCATTCCGGTCTGCAGCGCCACCTCGGCGGTCAGCTTCTCCGCGGCCAGCAACATAGCCCGCGTCCGCCCGTAGCCAGCCAGCGACGACAACCGCCGGATGCTCCAGTTATCAAGGGCCAGGCCGTATTTGGAAGTAGGAAACTGGAAAAACGCATCCGGCGCGACCACCCGCAGGTCACAGTTCATGGCCAGCTGCAGGCCCGCGCCGATCGCGGGTCCGTTGATCGCGCCGATCACCGGCATCGGGACCTCGTCGATGGCCTTATTCAGCGCGATGAGCCGGTCGGGATAGTCGGCGGCGAACGCGTCTCCGGTGAGGTCCGCGCCGGCACAGAACACCGTGCCCTGCCCGGTCAGCACAATGGCGCGAACGTCCTCGGCGGTCGCCTTCTGGATGGCCTCCCGCAGCTCTTCGACCAGCTGGGAATTCAGGGCATTGCGGCGCTCGGGGCGCTGCAGCTCAATCGTCAAGACGGCTTCGGCCTGGGTGACACCGATCATGGAGGCCAGCCTATATAGCCTCTTATAGCCTCGAAGCGTGAGCCGTATCACCACGGATAAGCTGCGCGATGCGGTGCTGGACAAGGGCTCTTTCGTCAGCTGGGACACCGATCCGCTGGCGACCCCGATATCCGAGCCCGTGACCGGGGCTTACGCCCGGGAGCTGGCCGACGCGCGGGCCGCCACCGGCATGGACGAGGCGGTGCTCACCGGCGAGGGCCGCATATTCGGGCGCCGGGTGGCGGTGGTGGTGTGCGAGTTCAGCTTTCTCGGCGGCTCCATCGGGGTGGCCGCGGCGGAACGGATCACCGCCGCCGTGCAGCGCGCCACCGCCGAACGGCTGCCGCTGCTGGCCTCGCCCAGCTCGGGCGGCACCCGCATGCAGGAGGGCACGGTCGCGTTTCTGCAGATGGTCAAGATCGCCGCCGCCGTCCAGCTGCACAAACAGGCACACCTGCCGTACCTGGTCTACCTGCGCAACCCGACCACCGGCGGGGTCTTCGCGTCGTGGGGCTCGCTGGGCCACGTCACCGTCGCCGAGCCGGGCGCCCTGATCGGCTTTCTCGGACCCCGGGTGTACGAACTGCTCTACGGCGAACCCTTCCCACCCGGCGTCCAGACCGCGGAAAACCTGCAACGGCACGGGGTGATCGACGACGTCGTGGCGCTGGACGGGCTGCAACGGATGCTGGATCGTGCGCTCACCGTGATCGCCGACGCCCCCGAGTCGGTGCCGGCACCGCGGGCGCCCGAACCGATACCCGACGTGCCGGCCTGGGATTCGCTGCTGGCGTCGCGGCGGCCGGACCGGCCGGGTGTCGGACAGCTGCTGCAGTACGGCGCCACCGACCCGGTGTTGCTGTCCGGCACCGGCCAGGGTGAGGCGGCGACGACGCTGCTGGCGCTGACCCGATTCACCGGCCAGCCCGCGGTGGTGTTGGGCCAGCAGCGGGTGACCGGAAGGCTGGTCGGGCCCGCCGCACTGCGCGCGGCCCGACGCGGCATGGCGCTGGCCGCCGAGCTGCGCCTGCCGCTGGTGCTGGTGATCGACACCGCCGGCCCGGCGCTGTCGGCCGAAGCCGAGCAGGGCGGGCTGGCCGGCCAGATCGCCCAGTGCCTGGCCGAGCTGGTCACGCTGGATACCCCGACGGTCTCGGTGCTGCTGGGCCAGGGCAGCGGCGGCCCGGCGCTGGCGATGGTGCCCGCCGACCGGGTGCTGGCCGCGCTGCACGGCTGGCTGGCGCCGCTACCGCCGGAGGGCGCCAGCGCGATCGTCTTCCGCGACACCGCTCATGCCGCTGAACTCGCCGCGGCACAGGGGATCCGGTCGGCCGACCTGTTGAGGTCGGGGATTGTCGACGCCATCGTCCCCGAACACCCCGACGCCGCCGACGAGCCGGTCGCCTTCTGCCGGCGACTGTCACTGGCCATCGCCGCCGAGGTCGACGCGCTGCGCGGAATACCCGCCGCCGAACGCCTGGCCGCCCGGTTGCAGCGGTACCGCCGCATTGGATTGCGGCGCGACTCGTAACTTGGGCCAACGTGTCGGTCGGTCATACCCTGCGCAACGGAACACTGACCCCATATCAGCTGCGAACCCGCTTCCGCACGATCTCCGAGTGGCTGGCCAAGCGGAGCTGAGCCCATTCTTTGACGTCGAGATTGCCGCTGGGGTCGCTGTTGCCGAACCACAGCCCGCACGGCAATCTCGGTGAACTCGTGCAGCGAATCGACGGTTTCGGTCCGGTGAGGCTTTCGGGGCCGTTCCGTCCTCCGACGGGCACCCACATTTGCCCGGCTAAGAGCGACAGCTTCGGTCCAGCAGGCGGCCCCGCGTGCGCTGTCGCTTGGAGGCGGGCAAACGAACATCCGTCTGCCGCAGGGGCCAATGTGGCGGATGTGACAAGACGGACAAGAATCTAGTCTCATATCGCCCGTACGAAGCTGATCGTGGCGGGCGGGCCCTGTGTCCGGCATCACCGAGTCCCGGCAACCGGCAGCCGCGAAGAGGTCGGTGAGCTCGGTCCCGACGTCTACCTGGTGACCGTAGCTTCAGCCTGGGCGACGGGTCTTGTCGGATGGTTAGCTGACTCCGACCAGACCTCGGCGATGCGGAATGGAGACAGAAGTGCTCTATGCGGAAGGTTTTGCAGCCGGACCGCAGCCCCGAATGCTTCTCTGGCAACCGTCCTCGCCGGTTTCATGATGACCGCGACGGCTTTCTTGCTTCGTAGGGAGGGACCCGTCAAATCCGACGCTGCTGCGAGTAGGCAGTCCGGCCTGCAGACATACACGCTGGCTCTATTCGGCGCCGGTGTTCTTGTCCTTGCACTGGCCGCTCAATTGTCCGGGAACATAACGGCAACGGCCCCGATCATCAACCCGACCGAACGGTGCCCGACTGGGCACGCTACCCATGCGCCATCGCATTTACCCAAGCGATGCCAGCGACGGGCATGTTGGCGGTTGGGGGCTGTCTGATGGTGGGTGCTTAGCGTGGATGTTGGCGCAGTACTTCGTATCTCAGGAGGTGCCGAGCAGGTCCGTGCTGAGCCTGCCCGGAGTTCGCACCGGGATCGCCATCACCGTGACTTCTCTGCTGCTGTACCGCAGCGGCATCCTCTATCTGAAAGCGATGGATCACGAATTTGCAATGCATACGCCCGTTGGGTGCTTCGAATATGGTGGAATTGTTTTCCTGCTGCTGTTGATCGGCGTAGTCGCCTACACGATTGGTACCAGAACAGTCGGTCTAATGCGGTATGCCGCGAAAATGCGGTTGGAACCAAACCCGACCAATCTACAGTTGATTCCGCACTTCGGGTGGCTGGCGACCGTCTCGATCGCCACCGCCGTCCTGGCTATCCTCGGTCCGGTATTTGCGGGCGTCGTCGCCGAGGCCGGTCCCCTGGTTCATGCCGACACCGGTATACCGAATCTGCTTGCCGTGTATATCGGCTTAGCGCTCGTGCTGTCGCCCACAATCGCGATTTTGCTGCCAATCGCGCGAGCGGTTCCCAGGGCGCCGCGCGCCGAGTAGTTCAGCAGGGCGCCAGGTACCTCTGGATGGTCGGGCCGAGCCAGTCGACGATCTCGTCTCTCGTCATCGCGACGACGGGCGGCAGCCGTAACACGAAGCGGCACAACGCCATACCGAGGATCTGCGTGGCAACAAGTCCGGCCCGCACCCCCGATTCGGAAGCCGGCACCAGCCTGGCGACCAGCGGCTGCAATTGCGTCCCGAAGATCTCCCCCATGCGTTGTGCCGCTTCGACATTGGTGGCGCTGGACCGCAGCAGGATCACCAGTGCCTCGTCGCCCTCCCAGCGTTCCAGGAAATGCCGGACCAGGGCCCGGCCAACCTCCGACCGGTCGCTGTCAGCGAAATCGGGGAACCGCAGGTCGAATTCGGCCGCGGCGGCGAACAGCTTGTCTTTGGAGACGTAGTAGCGCATCACCATCGCGGGATCCACCCCGGCGTCGGCGGCGATCGCCCGAATCGTGGCACCCTGGAAACCGGACGCGCCGAACCGCTCCCGGGCGGCCGCCAGGATGACGCGCTTGGTCTCGTCCGATGATCTCCTCATGTCAACAAGTGTAGGCCAACAACTGTTGACATCGCCTGCATGGCGCGCCAGTATGGATTTATGCCAACAAGCGTTGACTAGCCAACAAGGAGAGGAGCCAACCATGAACGACACCGATGTCCTGGTGGTAGGCGCCGGGCCGACCGGCCTGACACTGGGCGCCGCCCTGATGGCCCATGGAGTCCGGACGCTGGTCGTGGACAAGTTAGAGGCGGGCGCCAACACCTCCCGCGCGGCCGCGGTAAACGCCCGCACCCTCGAGGTGCTCGAAGACCTCGATGTAGCCCGGCGAATGGTCAAGGCCGGGCTGATCGCGCAGCGATTCACCATGCGCCAAGGGCGACGCATCCTGATGCCGGTCGACTTCAGCGACCTGCCGACCGAGCACCCCTACACGCTGATGCTCTCCCAGGCCGACACCGAGCGCCTGCTGGAAGAGCGCCTGCACGAGCTCGGCGGCGACGTGATCCGGCCCACGACACTGCGCAGCATCACCCAGGATGCAACCTGCGTCACGGCGACCTTCGACGACGGCGACACCATCCGGGCGGGCTACGCGGTCGGGGCCGACGGCATGCATAGCATCGTTCGCCAACAAGCCGGAATCGGTTTCACCGGCGGCGAATTCGCCGAATCCTTCGTGCTCGCCGACGTTCGGGTGGCCGGTGAGGCACCGCGTGACGAGGTGATCCTGTTCTACGCCGAAAATGGCTTCACCGTGCTCGCGCCGCTGCCCGACGACATCTTCCGCATCGTCGCGCCCACCCCGGACGCACCGGCGGAGCCGTCACCACAGTTCGTGCAGAACCTGCTGGACACCCGGGCGTTCGGACCGGGCCAGACGGTAGTCACCGAGTTGCTGTGGGGAACACGGTTCCGGATCCACCACCGCGTCGCCGACCGGTACCGGGAAGGCCGGTTGCTGCTGGCCGGTGACGCCGCCCACGTGCACAGCCCCGCCGGCGGTCAGGGCATGAACCTCGGGATCACCGACGCCATCGCCCTGGCCGGCGCGCTCGCCGAAGTAACCCACGGCGGTTCCCAGGACCGAGACAAGGCGGCGTTGGACACGTATGGCGAAGCCCAGCGCCAACGCGCCGAAAAGGTGCTGAAGATGACCGGACGGATGACCCGGATCGCGACGTTGCCGCGCCCGTTGCGCCCGGTCCGCAACTCGGCCATGCGCCTGGCCGCGCAGGTTCCGGCGGTGCGCCGCCAGCTGGCAATGGGGTTAAGCGGCCTGGTCCACCGGTGACGTCTACCGGTGACGGCTGTCGGCGACGATCTCGCCCCGCTCACCGAGCACCAGCACCCGGTCGGCGCCGGGGACGGCGTCCGGCCGGTTCGCGATGACCAAAGCGGTGCGCCCGGCCAGCAACGTGTGCAGCACGCGTTGCACCGCGCGCTGCGCCACAAGGTCGAGCGACGACGTCGCCTCGTCCACGATCAGCACGGCCGAGTCGGCCAGCAGCGCGCGGGCAAGTGCGATGAGTTGACGCTGGCCGGCGGATAACACCACTCCGCCATTGGTGACCTCGGTCTGATACCCGTCGGGCAGCGCCGCGATGAATTCGTCCGCGCCGATCGCGCTCGCCGCAGCCCTGATTTCGGCACCGGCGGCCTCGGGCCGGCCGACCCGGATGTTGTCGGCGATGGTCCCGGAGAACAGGAAGCCCTCCTGCGTGACCAGCGTGACGTGCCGGCGCAGATCGGCCTGGGCGAGATCGCGAAGATCGACGCCGTCCAGGGTGATCGACCCGGACGTCGGGTCGTAGAACCGGGCCAGCAGTTTGGCGATAGTGGTCTTGCCGGCACCGGTCATGCCGACCAGCGCCACGGTCTGCCCGGCCGGCACGGTCAGCGACAGCCCGGAAAGCACCGGCCGGCCCGGCACGTAGCCGAAATGCACGTCGTCAAAGACGACCCTGCCCGCGACCGTGCCTGCGACCTGCCCGCGAACGTCGCCCCCACCGAGCCACTAGCCGGCGGACCGGCGAATTCGACGGCCGGCCGTCTGATGAGCACCGCGGCCAGCTTCTCCAGCGCCGACGCCGCGTCCTGAAAATTGTTGAGAAAATAGGTGATTTCGTGCATCGGCTCAAAGAACATGCGCAGATACAGCAGGAAGGCCGCGAACGTTCCGATTGTCATCGCCCCGTGCAGCACCTGGCTGCCGCCGTAGAGCAGCACCACACCGATCGTGACGTTCCCGATCACCTTCACGCCCGGTGCAAAGACGGCCAGGAGTTTCATGGCCTTCTCGTTGATGACCCGGTATTGGTCGGCGATGTCTTCGAAGACGACCTGGTTGCGCGGCTCGTGCCGGTAGGCCTGCACCACTTTGATGCCCGCCATCGTCTCGATGAACTGCATGATGACCAGCGCGGTGCTCTCCCGCACCACACGGTAGGTTTTCGACGACTCGAAACGGAACCACCCGCCGAGGGCCAGCAGCGCCGGGAACACTCCCAGGCACATCAGCCCGAGCCGCCAGTCGAGAGCGACGAGCAGCACGGCGACGCCCAGGGGTGTGAGCGCCGTGGTGATCAGGCAGTCGAACCCGGCCGCCACCATCTCCTCGACGGAATCGACGTCGTTGGACAGCCGGCTCACCACCCGGCCGGTCGTATAGCGATCGTGAAAGGCGGTGTCCAGGCGCTGAAAATGCCGGAACACACGCCGCCGCAACTCCCGCAGAACCGACAGCCGGACTCGCCCGGCCCCGTTGAGGAAGACCAGCCGGCTGATGCCGTGCAACAGCGCCGTGCCGCACAACGCGGCGACGGTCAACAACAGCCCGCCTGCCGAGCCGCCGTGCATTATCGACGGGATCCCGTGGTCGATGCCCCGCCGCACCAGCAGTGGAACGGTAAGCCGCGCGGCGTTTTCCACCACAGCCACCAACAGCAACAGCCCAATGCTCAAAATATGCGGCCGCATCAGTGAGCCCAGCAGGGCGCGCGCATCCCGGCCGTGCGCCAGGGTCTCGTCGATGGCGGGATCGTGCTGGCCGGAATCCTGCTGGGCGGGGTCCGGGTCGCACCGTTGGACCGCAAAGGGCCGGGTATTCAGTTCGGTCATCGGGACGCGAAATCCGCCTGTGTGCAAGTCATCAGGTCGCGGTAATGCGGCACCTGCGCGAGAAGCTCGGCGTGGCTACCGACGTGGGTGATGGTGCCGTTCTCCAGCAGCGCCACCCGATCGGCGAGCTGGACCGTCGACGGCCGGCGCGCCACCACGATGCCGGTGACGCCGGCCAGGACGCGGCGCAGCGTGGCGGCGTCGATCCCGGACAGGGCGTCGTCAATCACCAGCACCGTCGGCGCCGCCACGATCGCCCGGGCCACGCACAGCCGCTGTCGCTCGCCCGTGGACAGCCGCATACCCTGCTCGCCGACGCGGGTGTCGAGCCCGAACGGCAGGTGGTAGACGAACCGCGCCGATGCGATGTCGATGGCCGCGGCCAGCTCCGCATCCGTGGCATCCTCACGGCCCAGCCGCAGGTTCTCCGCCACCGACATCGAGAACACCGTCGGGTCCTCGAAAGCCGTGCTCACCGTGCGGCGCAGCGCGGGCAACGAAAGCGCACGGATGTCCCGCCCGTCGAGCAGAATCTGCCCCTCCGAGACGTCGTAGATCCGGGACAGCAGCGCGGTCAGCAAGGACTTGCCCGACCCCAAGGAGCCCACCAGGGCCAGCGTCTCCCCCGGCCCGACACTGAACGTGACGTGCCGCAACAGCCATTTGTCGGCGCCGGTCGGGTCCGGGACCCGAAAGCCCACATCGCGCAGTTCCAGCCAGCCGGTGTGCGGTGGATCCGGATGCGGCCCGCCGGTGATGTCGCCGGGCGCGTCGAAGATCTCGGCGATGCGATTCGCCGCCGTCATCGCCTCCTGCGTCATCGACAGCAGAAAGCCCAGCGCCGCCACCGGCCAGACCAGCGACAACGTCATGGCGATAAAAGCTGCCAAAGTGCCGACGGTCACCAGTCCGTGACCGGCCGCATACGCACCGAAACCCAGCAACACGATGAGCGCCAGGTTCGGGATGACCTCCAACAGGGTCCAGAATCTCGCGGCCACCGACACCTTGGCGCGGCCGACGCGGTACAGCACTGTCACCTCGGCGTCGAACCGGGTGAACTCGACGTCTTCGCGCCCGAACGCCAACCCCACCCCCCGACCCAGCGCAGATTCCTCGACGTGCGTTGCGATGTGGCCGGATTGGTCCTGCTCCTGCCGCGACAGCCGGGTGAACTCGCGCTGGTAGTGGCCGATGGTGGCCACGATCGGCACCAGCGAACCCAGCACCACCAGGCCCAGCGGCCAATACATCACCAGCAGGCACACCGTCACCACGGTGATCTGGAGGATGTTGAGCAGTAAGAACACCGCACCGAACGACAGCAAATCACGGATGGTGGAAAGATCGTTCATGACCCGCGACACCAATTGCCCGGACTGCCAGCGCTGGTGAAACGACATCGGCAAAATCTGCAGGCGGGCGTGCAGATCCCTGCGGATGTCGGCTTCGAAGCCCATCGTCGCGTGCGCGGTGAACCAGCGACGGATGAGCAAAAGCGCCGCCTCACCCAGGCCCAGGGCCGTGGCCGCGGTGCCCAACACCCACAGTCCGCGTTGGTCGTGGTGGCGCACCGGCCCATCGATCACCGCCCGGGTCATCATCGGAATCCCTACCGTGGCAACGAGGCTGGCGCCCGCGGCCAGCACAATGACGATCCATCGCGTGCGGTACGGAATCAGATATGGCAGCAGCCGCCGTAGATCCGACGCTGCTCGCGGGCGCTTCGGTGCGGCGGCGATAGCCGGGGCGCACAGGCCTTCCGTCACGACGAATTGGTCTCCCGATCCCGTTGCACCCCGCAACAACCGACCCCGGCCATCGAATGTCTAGGCCTGCCACCTGTTTTCGATCATGGCATGGCAACGGCCACAGGCAGTCGCGGCTCAGACTCGAAAAGGTAACCATTTGACACGCCGTGCCCTCTCCCCCTCGCGAGCAGACGCAAAATCGCACAAAACCGGCGATTCTGACGCGATTTTGCGTCTGCTCGCGCACCAGGCGGCGACCCGGCGTGCGGCCTCCCACCGCCACAAGCAATAATCCGGCAAAATGGGCGGCATGGACACTGGTGTCACCTCGCCTCGAGTCTTGGTGGTCGACGACGATTCCGACGTGCTTGCTTCGCTGGAACGCGGACTGCGGCTGTCCGGATTCGAGGTATCGACGGCGGTCGACGGCGCCGAGGCGTTACGTAGCGCCACCGAGACCCGCCCGGATGCGATCGTGCTCGACATCAACATGCCGGTGCTCGACGGCGTCAGCGTCGTCACGGCACTGAGAGCCATGGACAATGACGTCCCGGTCTGCGTGCTCAGCGCGCGCAGCTCGGTCGACGACCGGGTGGCAGGCCTGGAGGCCGGAGCCGACGATTACCTGGTCAAGCCGTTCGTGCTGGCCGAGTTGGTCGCGCGGGTGAAAGCGCTGCTGCGTCGTCGCGGCGCCACCGCGACGTCCTCGTCGGAAACTATCACCGTGGGCCCGCTGGAGGTGGACATCCCCGGTCGACGGGCCCGGGTCAATGGCGTCGACGTCGACCTGACCAAGCGGGAGTTCGACCTGCTGGCCGTCCTCGCCGAGCACAAGACCGCGGTGCTGTCCCGCGCGCAACTGCTCGAGCTGGTGTGGGGCTATGACTTCGCCGCCGACACCAACGTCGTCGACGTGTTCATCGGCTACCTGCGCCGCAAGCTGGAGGCCAACGGCGGTCCCCGGCTGCTGCACACCGTCCGTGGGGTCGGGTTCGTGCTGCGAATGCAATGAACCTCCTGTCGCGGATCTTCGCCCGCACCCCGTCACTGCGGACCCGGGTGGTGGTCGCGACGGTCATCGGTGCAGCGATCCCGGTGCTCATCGTGGGCATCGTGGTCTGGGTGGGGATCACCAACGACCGGAAGGAGCGCCTGGACCGGCGGCTGGACGAGGCCGCGGGTTTCGCGATCCCGTTCGTGGGGCGCGGCCTCGACGAGATTCCGCGCTCGCCCAACGACCAGGACGCCATCATCACGGTCCGCCGCGGCAACCTGGTCAAGTCGAATTCCGACATCACGCTGCCCAAGCTGAACGACGGCTACGCGGACACCCACGTACACGGGGTGCGCTACCGGGTGCGCACGGTGGAGATCGCCGGGCCCGAGCCGACGTCGCTGGCTGCCGGAGCGACATATGACGCCACCATCGCCGAGACCAACAACCTGCACCGACGCGTGCTGCTGATCTGCGGATTCGCCATCGGCGCTGCGGCGGTCTTCGCCTGGCTACTGGCCGTGTTCGCGGTGCGCCCATTCAAGCAGCTGGCTCAGCAGACCCGATTGATCGATGCCGGGGACGAGGCGCCGCGGGTCGAAGTGCACGGCGCCAGCGAAGCCATCGAGATCGCCGAGGCGATGCGAGGCATGCTGCAGCGCATCTGGGACGAACAAGTCCGGACCAAGGAGGCGCTGGCATCGGCTCGCGACTTCGCGGCCGTGTCCTCCCATGAGCTGCGCACCCCGCTGACCGCGATGCGGACCAACCTCGAGGTGCTGGCCACCCTCGATATGACCGACGACCAACGCAAGGAAGTGCTCAGCGACGTGATCCGCACCCAGTCGCGGATAGAGGCCACCTTGAGCGCCCTGGAGCGGTTGGCCCAGGGCGAACTGTCGACGTCGGACGATCATGTGCCCGTCGACATTACCGAGCTGCTCGACCGCGCCGCCCACGACGCCATGCGGATCTACCCCGAACTCGAAGTCTCCCTGGTGCCGTCACCAACCTGCATCATCATCGGCTTGCCGGCCGGATTACGCCTGGCCGTCGATAACGCGATCGCCAACGCCATCAAACACGGCGGCGCCACCCGCGTCCAGCTGTCCGCGGTCAGCTCGCGGGCCGGCGTGGAGATCGCGGTGGACGACAACGGCAGCGGTGTGCCGGAAGCGGAGCGCGAGGTGGTCTTCGAGCGGTTCTCCCGCGGCTCGACGGCCTCCCATTCTGGGTCGGGCCTGGGACTGGCGTTGGTCGCCCAGCAGGCCCACTTGCACGGCGGGACCGCCTCACTGGACGACGGCCCACTGGGCGGTGCGCGGCTACTGCTGAACCTCCCCGCCCCGACCTAATGTCATGAGTCACTAATTCGTGGACGCGGTGCGAGCGAGGCTTAGTGTCAGACCGCCGAACCTCACTTCCTGGAACTCTTGCGCCACGGCGTGAAGAGCGCCTTCGCGGCCGAATTCTCGTTTTTGAACCAGACTTGCGCGACGGTCTGGTCGTAGATCGGGTCGTCGGGGGTGTAGTAGAGCCTGGTATCGGAGCGGCCCTTCACCAGCCAGCCGGCGGGCCCGTTGCCGTCGGTGTCGGCACGAGCGGAGCCCGGCCCATACGGCGCGTAGGGCACCACCTTGATTCTTGTGGTCGCATCCGCGGCGGGGACTTTTGTGGTGGCATCCGCGGCAGGGACTTCCGTGGTCGCATCCGCGGCGGGGATTTTCGTGGTCGCATCCGGGGCGGGAATCTTGGTGGTCTTCTCCGCAACGGGGATCTTGGTGGTCTTCTCCGTGGCGGGAGTCTTGGCCGTCGGCACCTCTTTCCGGCCACGCGTCTTGGTGGTCGGCGCCTCTTTCGCGACGTGGATCTTGGTGGTCGGCGACTGTTTCATGACGCGTAACCTCTTGGTGCGCGGCTCTTTTGCGGCAGAAATCTTGGTCGTCGGCGGTCCCTTCGCCGTCGGGCCCTTCATTGTTGGCGGCACCGACTGCACCCTGGGCGCACGCGTCGACGTACGAACCGCCACTTGTCGTTTCACCGCGCGGAACATCAGCGCAAACGTGAACCCAAATCCCGTGACAAAGGACAGTGCGAACAGCCACCAATGCACGTGGTTCATCACCCGGCACCTATCTGCTGCGAATCAGCCAGGTGCTCTCCCTGGCGGCCGGCGCGTTTGGCCCACACGGGGAAAATCTTCCAGGCAACCGCCGAGCCGGCGACGAAAGCAAGCAGGTACCACAACCACTGCATCACGAAGTCCATGGGCGAATTCTCCTTAGCTGACCACGATTTCGGCACGTCGGTTCTTGGCACGCCCCTCGGGTGTGTCGTTGCCGGCGATCGGATTGACCGAGCCCAGACCCTTGACGGCGACGTTGTCCTTGTTGACGCCATGGGCGACAAGGAAGTCGGCTACCGTGCCGGCGCGCTGCGCGCTCAATGGAATATTGATGCCTTCGCTGCCTGAATTGTCCGTGTAGCCGTTGATCGTCGCATGCGCGGCCGGACACGCCTTGAGCTTGTCTGCTACCTGGGTCAGGATCTGGTCGTCGGCCGGGGTCAGGCTAAGCCCGTCGTTGTCGAAGGTAATCGGCCCGCCCGTCACGGCATTGATGGCCGCTTGCAGGTTGGCACACGGGTCGGCGGCGGGAGGCGGTGCCGGACTGGGAGTTCCCGGCGGCGGCACGGGACCGTTAACCACAATCTTGTCAACGACATTCAAATTCGACCAGATGTGCGTGGCCGCCTGATCGATCGCGGTCTTCTGGTCCGCCGACGTGGCCGTCCCCGCCAAGGTCACCGTGTCGACGTCCACCGTGATGCTGAAGTCGGTGATCGGCGCGCTGGCCTTGAAAATCGGTTCTGCGTTGGCGAAATCGAGCGCCTTGACATCGGGGTTGATCCGGATTTTGTCGACGACGTTGACCCCTGGTCCCAAGCCGCCGTTAAGCGCCTTCATCAGCGCCGCTTTGGCGGTGTCATCCGGGAAATCGCCGGTCACCGTAATGGCGTTGCCATTGCGGGTAATCGACAGCGCCGCCAGGGACAACTCCGGAGCGCGCGATGTGCTGGACGGCGTTGACGTCGGCGGCGCGGCGGCCGGCCCGTGGGCGGTCCCGCCGCGGTCCAGCGCAAAGTGGCCGATCACCGCTATCAGCAACGGAATAATCACCAGACCAATCAGCCAGGAAAGGCGAAGCGACCGCCGGTCTGATTCCAGTAAATCCCCCATTGCCCCTCCCTCCGTTGGTTTGCAGGATTCGCCGTTGCTGCGGGCGATATGCAGCCTACCGAGTCAGCGTCGCGATACCGGTCGGGCACACTGGAGCGATGGGCAATGGGCCGAAACCGACCGACAGCGAAACCCTGGCAAACATCCGCGACCTGGTCGCCGAAGAGAAAGCCCTGCGAGCGCAGCTGCAGCACGGCGACATCACCGAGTCGGAGGAGCATGTCCGCCTGCGCCAGGTGGAGGTAGAACTCGACCAGTGCTGGGACCTGCTGCGACAGCGTCGGGCATTGCGCGAAACCGGTGTTGACCCGCGCGAGGCGTCCGTGCGTCCGGCCGATCAGGTCGAGGGCTACCTGGGCTAGAACATGGCCGGCGGCGACACAGGTGAGTTCGATGTCGTCGTTGTCGGTGGTGGTCACAACGGCCTGGTCGCGGCCGCCTACCTGGCGCGGGCAGGCCTACGGGTACGACTGCTGGAGCGGCTGGCACAGGTTGGCGGGGCCGCGGTTTCGGCGCAGGCCTTCGACGGTGTCGACGTCCGGGTGTCGCGGTATTCCTACCTCGTCAGCCTGCTGCCGTCCCGCATCCTCGACGACCTGGGCGCCCCGGTGCGGCTGGCCCGGCGGCAGTTCGCGTCCTATACCCCCGACCCGGCCACGGCCGGGCGCTCGGGCCTGCTGGTCGGATCACACGGGGCACCTAGCGCACGAACCTTCGCCGGAATCGGCGCGGCCGCCGACGAACGCGGATTCGACGAGTTCTACCGGCGCTGCCGGCTGATCACGGAACGGCTCTGGCCGACGCTGCTCGAACCGCTGCGCACCCGCGAGGAGGCCCGTCGGCACGTCCTGGCGACCGGCGATCCGGATGCCGGACCGGCGTGGCGGGCCATGATCGACGAGCCGATCGGGCACGCTATCGCCAACGCGGTGCGCAACGACCTGGTCCGCGGCGTGATCGCCACCGACGCGCTGATCGGCACCTTCGCCCGCATCGACGACCGATCACTGCAGCAGAATGTTTGCTTGCTGTACCACGTGCTCGGCGGGGGCACCGGAGAGTGGCACGTCCCGGTCGGCGGAATGGGCTCGGTGACCGCGGCCCTGGCAGCCGCCGCCATCCGCCACGGTGCCGAAATCATGACCGGCGCAGAGGTTTACACCGTGGACCCGGACGGCCACGTGCGCTACCGCAGCGGGGACGAAGAGCACCTGATCCGCGGCCGGTTCGTGCTGGCCAACGTCACGCCGGCCGTGCTGGCCGCCTTGTTCGGTGCCGCGCCGGCGCCCCCGGCCGAGGGCGCCCAGGTCAAGGTCAACATGGTGTTGCGCCGGCTGCCTCGGCTGCGCGACCACGGCGTCACACCCGAACAAGCATTTGCCGGCACGTTCCACGTCAACGAGACGTGGACCCAACTGGATGCGGCCTACGCCCAGGCGGCGGCCGGGCAGGTGCCGGATCCGCTACCGTGCGAGGCGTACTGCCATTCGCTGGCCGACCCGAGCATCCTGTCGGCCACGCTGCGTGACTCGGGCGCGCACACCATGACGGTGTTCGGCCTGCACACACCCCACTCATTGGTCACCGGACCGGGCACATCGCGCGAGCGGCTGGCCAAGTCAGTGCTGACATCGCTGAATTCCGTTCTGGCCGAACCAATTCAGGACGTGTTGCTGACCGATGCGCACGGGCGACCGTGCATCGAGACGACGACCACCCTGGACTTACAGCAGAAACTGCGGATGACCGCGGGCAACATCTTCCACGGTGCGTTGTCCTGGCCGTTCGCCGACGACGAACCGCTGGACACCCTGGCCCGGCAATGGGGAGTAGCCACTGCCCACGAGCGGATCATGCTGTGCGGCTCCGGCGCCCGCCGCGGCGGGGCGGTGTCGGGCATCGGCGGTCACAACGCCGCGATGGCGGTGCTGGCCTCGCTGTGACTACTTCTGACCGCGAGGGCGCGTATTTGTACGCCTTTTCCGGCGTATCGCCGTACAAACACGCGCGCTCGCGAGCGCGAAGAACTACCGTCCGTCCATCGGGACGTAATCCCGCTCGGTGTACCCGGTGTAGATCTGGCGCGGACGGCCGATCTTGCTGTCGCCCTCGTCGTGCATCTCACGCCAGTGCGCGATCCAGCCGGGCAGCCGGCCCAACGCGAACAACACCGTGAACATCCGGGTCGGGAACCCGAGGGCCCGGTAGATCAGGCCCGTATAGAAGTCGACGTTCGGGTACAGCTTGCGCTCGATGAAGTAATCGTCGGTGAGCGCCGCCTCCTCGAGACCCTTGGCGATACCCAGCAGGTCGTCGTCGCCACCGAGTTTGGACAGGATCTTGTCGGCCTGTTCCTTGACGATCCGCGCCCGCGGGTCGTAGTTCTTGTAGACGCGGTGGCCGAAGCCCATCAACTTCACACCGGCTTCGCGGTTCTTTACTTTTCGGACGAATTCACTGACGTCGTCACCGCTCTGGCGGATCTCCTCGAGCATCTCGAGCACTGCCTGGTTTGCGCCGCCGTGCAGCGGACCCCACAGCGCGTTGATGCCGCCGGAGATCGAGGTGAACAGGTTGGCGCGAGACGAACCCACCAGCCGCACGGTCGACGTCGAACAGTTCTGCTCGTGGTCGGCGTGCAGAATGAACAGCATGTCCAGGGCCCGCACCACCTCGGGATCGGGGTCGTAGGGCTCGGCCGGGAAACCGAACGTCATCCGCAGGAAGTTTTCCACCAGCGTCAGCGAGTTGTCCGGGTACAGGAACGGCTGGCCGACCGACTTCTTGTAGGCGTAGGCCGCGATGGTGGGCAGCTTGGCCAGCAGGCGAATCGTCGACAGGTTGACCTGCTCGTTGTCCATCGGATCCAGCGCGTCCTGGTAATAGGCCGAGAGCGCATTCACCACGCTGGACAGCACCGGCATCGGGTGCGCGTTGCGGGGGAAGCCGTCGAAGAACCGCTTGAGGTCCTCGTGCAGCATGGTGTGCCGCTGGATCCAGTAGGTGAAATCGGCCAGCTGCTGGGTGTTCGGCAACTCGCCGTAGATCAGCAGGTAGCTGACCTCGATGAAGGTCGACTTCTCGGCGAGTTGCTCGATCGGAATACCGCGGTAGCGCAGAATGCCGGCGTCGCCGTCGATGTAGGTGATGGCGCTCTTGCAAGCGGCGGTGTTGACGAAGCCGTTGTCGAACGTGGTGTAGCCGGTTTTCGCCAACAGATTGCCGAGGGCGAAGCCGTCATTTCCTTCGGTGGCGCGGATGATCTGCAGGTCGATCTCGCCGCCTGGGTACCGGATATTGGCGGTGTCGTCGGTGTCGGCCACGAGAACCCCTTTGCGCTCTGGCTGATATGGCTGCCCGCACTACGTGCGTTCACAGCTGAAGGTAGTCGTTATTGCAACGGCGCGCCTGCCCGGGGTGGGGTCCGTTGATCGGGGGGTCGTCCACCGGCGCCCCTTCAGAGCAGGCCGGCGAGCTTGTACGCCGACCAGTGATCCGGCGACCGCGACGTTGAGGCTCAAGCCGGTGCCGACCATCTCCGATCTCCACCGCGAGATCGAGCATCTCCAGGGCCTCAGGTGGGATGCCGTAAGTTTCGTTGCCCAGCACGACGACGGTGCGGGTGCGCGCCGCAGGGAGGTCACCGAGCCGGATGGATTCGTCGGTGAGCTCAACACCGACGATCTGGGTCGCGTCAGGTTGACGCCGCAGCCACCGTCCGACGTCGCCGTATATCCAGTGGACACATGAGCCCTTCCGCAGGGTGTTGCCCTTCTCGAGCGCTTCGGGCACCCAACGCAGTTTTGGCACGGCCAGACACGCGCCCACGGCGTCACAGGTGCACAGCAGGGTAGGAGAGATTGACTCCGTATTTGGGCCACAGCGGTGCGACGATGAGGTTATTCCAGCATTGGTGCCGACGGGGCCGGCGTTGCCGGCGGATTTCCTGACGTGTGCGGATCCGGGGCGCCGAGGACGCGCCCCCGGCGCGGCTCACAGGTGGGCGGGAATGCCCCTCCCGCCGAGTCGAAGGTGATTCACGTCATCGATTGTCGCATGTCTCGCGACGCGGCGATTGTTACCATCCGCCCAACCCGCGTCGTCGCCGTGGGTGAAAATGGGCCCGTCGCGGCCGGCGAAATCGAGGGCGGTGGTGCAAACAGTGGTCACACCCACCGAACTCGGCTCAACAGTGGCGGCGCGTCTGGTCGACGGCCAGTTCGACGACGTCCACCACATGCTGGCCCCTTGGCTGCAAGACATGGTCCCTGCAGACCTGCTACCGCAAAGCTGGCAGACAATGGTGTCTGCGCACGGCGCAGTTCGCGAGCTCGGTGCAGCATCGAGCGAACCGGCCGGACCGGATACGACCGTCGTGACCCTGCCGATCAGTTGCGAACGCGGAGAATTCGCCGTCGTTGTGTCCGTCGACGCGCAATCCCACGTGACGGGTCTGAATCTGCGTGCGGCCCAGCAAGCACCCCCGCCGGACTGGAGCCCTCCGCCGTACGCCGACCCCACCCAATTCAGCGAGCACAGCGCCACCGTTGGCATGGCCGCCCTGCCCGTGGACGGCACGCTGAGCCTGCCCGACCGCCGCGCACCGGTTCCGGGTGTCCTGCTGCTGCCCGGGTCGGGCCCCACCGACCGCGACGGCACACTGGGGCCGAACAAATTCATCAAGGACCTTGCATGGGGACTTGCTACGCGCGGCATCGCCACACTGCGCTACGACAAGGCCCCGCACAGCCATCCGGACTATTTCCGCGCCAACACCAACTACACCGTGCGGGACGAGTACATCGATCACGCGGTCGCCGCGGTCGAGTTGCTGCGCACCCATCCGGCAATCGATCCCACCCGGGTGCATCTGCTCGGGCACAGCTTGGGCGCAACCGTCGCGCCGCGGATAGCCGCCGTGCCACAACTCACCCAACCGCGACTCGCGGGGCTGATCGTCCTTGCCGGAGGAACACAACCCATGCACCATTCAGCGCTGCGCCAATACCGCTACCTGGCGGCGCTGAACCCGTCCGCCGACGTCGATGCCGATCCCACCGTGGCTGCGCTCACCCGGGGGGTCAACCTCCTCGATAGCCCGCAATTCTGCGCGTCCACACCCGCCGAGGACTTGCCGTTCGCGCTACCCGCCGCCTACTGGTTGGACCTGCTGGCCTACGACCCGGTGGCCACCGCCGCACAGTTGGACATTCCCATGCTCATTCTCCAGGGGGGCCGCGACTACCAAGTGACCGTCGACGACGACCTCGTCACCTGGCGGAGCGGCCTCGCCGGTCGAAGTGACGTGCGCATCCGCGTTTACCCGGACGACGACCACCAGTTCTTCCCCGGCACCGGCCACTCCGCCCCGATGCAATACGAACTACCCCAGCACGTGGACCCGGCCGTCATCGCCGACATCGCCGAATGGATCACTGGCTAACGACGCCGAGCGACCTCGGGTCCATTGGCGCGGTGTCACGACGACCCGTTGCCGGGTTCGCTGTCGCTCGGAGGGCAAAACATGACCCGTCCGCGGCCGAGGCGCATGTACACCCATGTACACCTATGTGGCATATGGGACCAAGTCGTGGATCAACTTCACGGCTGAAGGCGCTCCACGCGATCGCCGATGATGCGAATCCGGTTGTGCACCCGGTTCTCCCGGCCCTGCCAAAACTCCACCAGCTCGGGTGCGATTCGGTACCCGCCCCACTCCGGCGGCACCGGGATCCGCTCCGAGTCGGCGAAGCGCGCGGTCACCTCCGCCAGCTGGTCGAGCAGCGCCGCGCGCGACGCGATCGACCGCGACTGGTGCGACGCCCACGCCCCTAGCTGCGACCCACGCGGACGCTTGGACCAGTAGTCCTCGGTGACCTGCGCAGCGACCCTGCTCACCGGGCCTCGGATGTGGACCTGCCGCCCCAGCTGGTACCAGGGAAAAGTCGCCGACGCGTACGGCGTCCCCGCCAGCTCGAGGCCCTTGGCCGAGTCATAGTTGGTGAAGAAAGTGATCCCGGTCTCGTCGACGCTCTTGCACAGCACCGATCGGCTGGCGGGCCTGCCGCGAGCGACGGTGGCCAGCACAAACGCGTTGGGCTCGGCGAGCCCGGCGCGTTCGGCATCGTCAATCCACTTGCGGAACAACGCAAGCCAACCCTCGTCGAGCCAGTCCGCGTCGAGATCGGGACTGCCGTCCTTCTCGACGGACCCGTACTCCACCCGCATCCCCGCCAGGCGCTGGTCGTCTGGTCCTGTCATTGAGCCAACGCTACCGGCCGGTAGCGTCGGCCCGGAGGTGAGATGGGAGAATTTTCCCATGACTGTGGTCCCGGAAAATTTTGTCGCCGGTCTCGAAGGCGTGGTGGCCTTCACCACCGAAATCGCCGAACCGGATAAGGACGGCGGAGCGCTGCGTTACCGCGGTGTTGACATCGAGGATCTGGTGAATCAGCACGTCACATTCGGCGACGTCTGGGCGCTCCTGGCGGTCGGTAAGTTCGGCCACGGGCTTCCGCCCGCCGAGCCGTTCCCGTTGCCGATCCACACCGGCGACGTGCGCGTCGATGTCCAGGCGGGCCTGGCGATGCTGGCGCCAATCTGGGGATACAAGCCACTGCTCGATACCGACGAGCCCACCGCCCGCGACCAGCTGGCCCGGGCGTCGGTGATGGCGCTGTCCTACGTCGCGCAGTCCGCGCGGGGCATCTACCAGCCGGCGGTCCCGCAGCGAGTAATCGACGAATGCCCTACGATCACAGCACGTTTCATGACCCGCTGGCAGGGCGAACCGGACCCCAGGCACATCGAGGCCATCGACGCCTACTGGGTGTCGGCGGCCGAACACGGCATGAACGCCTCGACATTCACCGCACGGGTGATCGCCTCGACCGGCGCGGATGTGGCCGCGGCGCTGTCCGGGGCGATCGGGGCGATGAGCGGACCGCTGCACGGCGGGGCGCCGGCCCGGGTGCTGCCCATGCTCGAAGAGGTGGAGCACACCGGTGACGCCCGGAGCCTGGTCAAGGGGATCCTGGACCGCGGCGAGAAGCTGATGGGATTCGGCCACCGGGTCTACCGCGCGGAGGACCCGCGGGCGCGGGTGCTGCGGGCGACCGCCGCGCGGCTGGGCGCCCCGCGGTACGAAGTCGCGGTGGCGGTGGAGCAGGCCGCGCTGTCGGAGCTGCGGGAGCGCCGTCCGGATCGGGCCATCGAGACCAACGTCGAATTCTGGGCCGCGGTCATCCTGGACTTCGCCCGGGTGCCGGCGAACATGATGCCGGCGATGTTCACCTGTGGGCGCACCGCCGGATGGTGCGCGCACATTCTCGAGCAGAAGCGGCTGGGCAAGCTGGTCCGCCCATCGGCCATCTATGTGGGACCGGGGCCACGGCCACCAGATTCCGTCGACGGCTGGGACAAGGTGGTCACCGCCAAAGCCGGCGAGGCGCAGCTGAGTTCCTGAGAGTTGCTACCAGGGCCTGAGGGGCCTGACGCCGACCGAAAAAGTTGTCGGTGCCCCGCGGTTGAATGGGTTTCGGCCGCGATGAGCCCGGTGAATTTCGATCACGGCCCGGGTCAATATCCGTGAACCCGTCCGGGACACCCACAGTAAGGAGACTCTCTATGGCGATCACCGTCGAACCCGCACTGTCCCCGCACCTCGTCGTCCACGACGCCGCCGCGGCCATCGACTTCTACGTCAAAGCCTTCGACGCCGTCGAACTGGGGCGCGTACCCGGTCCCGACGGCAGGCTGATCCACGCCGCGCTGCGCATCAACGGCTTCCTGGTCATGCTCAACGACGACTTCCCGGAGACGTGTGGCGGCAAGTCGATGACCCCGAAGTCGTTAGGCGGAACCCCCGTCACCATTCACCTGACGGTCACCGACGTCGACGCCAAGTTCCAGCGCGCCCTGGACGCCGGCGCGACGGTGGTGGCTCCGTTGGACGACCAGTTCTGGGGAGACCGCTACGGCGTGGTCGCCGACCCGTTCGGCCACCACTGGTCGCTGGGACAGCCGGTACGCGAGGTCAGGCCCGATGAAATCCAGGCGGCGATGAGCGCGCAGGCGTCAGGCTGATCGGCCTACAACCCCTTTAGCCGTGCCGCCAGCCGGCGTCGCGGCAGCGGCGGGGTGGCCGCGGCCGCGAGCATGTCGGCGATGTCGGTGAACTTGTTGCGCGGGCGTCCGTCGACGCTGCCGCGCGCAATCTCGGCGGCGTCGACGGCACGCCATCCCGCGGAGTCGACGACGTCGGGCCGGCGGGCGCGCACCAACTTGTCCAGCGCCGCCGGCTTGGCCACCGGGTCGGCCAGCTTGCCGGCGTTGAAGTCGGCGACGAGGGCCGCGACCGTCTGCAGCGAGCACGACTTGTTGGTGCCGATGAAGCCGGTCGGCCCGCGCTTGATCCAACCCGCGACGTATGCGCCGCGAACCGGTCGGCCGCAGCCGGGGTCGACGACACGGCCGCCCTCGTTCGGGACGACGGCCGCCGCTTCGTCAAAGGGAAGATCGCGAATCGGCTTGCCACGGTAGCCAATCGACGTCAGCACCAGGCCCGCGTCGAGCCGGCGCACCTCGTCGGTGCCGGTCACCGAGAACTCCACACCGGAAACACGCTGCTGCCCCAGCATACGTGCGGGCGTGAGTTGATACGCCAGCCGGATTCGCGGGCGCCGGCCGGGCGGGCGCAGCGCGTCACCGAGTTTGCTCAAGATCTCCAGCTTGCTTCTGGTCAGACTGTCCGAGACGGTGGCGAGGGCGCTTTCCACCAGGCTGTGGTCATCGGCGTTGAGCACCACGTCGGACGCTCCGGTGAGCCCGATGAGCTCGGGCAGCGTGAACGCCGAGTGGGCGGGCCCACGCCGGGCGGCGATCACCACCTCGCGGACGGCGGAACCGCGGAGCGCTTCAAGCGCATGGTCGGAGATGTCGGTGCGGGCCAGGTCGTCCGGGTCCGCGGTGAGCACCCGGGCCACGTCGAGGGCGACATTGCCGTTGCCGATGATCACCACCCGTTCGTGGCTGAGATCGACTGGCAGATCGGTAAAGTCGGGTTGGCCGTTGATCCACGCGACCAGCTCGGTGGCGGTTCCGGTGCCGGGGAGACCCATCCCGCCGATGTCGAGCCGGCGATCGTCGGGCGCACCGACGGCATACAGCACGGCGTGATGGTGGGCCAACAGGTCAGCGTGGCTCAGATGCTTGCCGATCTCGACGTTGAGGTAGAACCGAAAACGGCGATGACCGGCTACCCGGTCGAAGAGCCGGGTAACCCTTTTGGTGCTCTGATGATCGGGCGCCACCCCGGCGCGCACCAATCCGTATGGGGTAGGCAGCCTTTCAAAGACGTTGACCCGCACACCTTTTTGGATGAGCAGTTCATCGGCGGCATACATCGCCGCCGGCCCGGACCCGACAATGGCCACGGTCAGGGGCTGGCTGCGGACACGAACCTCGGCGGCCGGGATCACCGGGGCCAGCTTCGACGTCGGTGGCAGCTTCACGTCGGCGCGCCGCTCCGGGTAGAACGACGCGTTGATCTCGACGAACGGCAGCTGCCTGGGCTCCAACCGGGTTTCGGGCGCGATCGCGCCCACCGGGCACGCGCTCACACAGGCACCGCAGTCCACGCACGCCACCGGATCTATATAGAGCATCTCCGACGTCGCGAAACCAGGCTCGTCCGGTGTCGGGTGAATGCAGTTCACCGGACACGCGAAGACACAGGACCCGTCGTTGCAGCACGACTGGGTAATGACATGCGGCACTTGAGGATAACTCCTGAAAGGACGCTAAAAGGACGCTAGAAGGATCAAGCAGCGGGTGCAGCCGCCAGGTGTTGGCGCTGCGGCTCGCTGCGGTAGCGCGACGGCTTGCCGTAGATCTTGCACATCCGCCAGACCAGCCGCGCAATCGGATTCATCAGCCCGGTGTCATAGGCGAGCATCCGGACGTCGGCGAACATGTCGCGCAACCACTTCCGCGATTCCGGCGACCCGAAGAACAGCTCCTTCTTGACCTCGCGCGGGATGTCGAACTTCACCCAGAACTCCTTGGGCGGAACCACGATCGCCCGGCACAGCCGCCACATCGTCAGCGGGAGGTACAGCGAGACCAAGAACCGCTTCATCGGGGTCAAGTCCGGCAACCGCTTACGCAGGAACTCGTGGGCGAACGAGATGTGTCGTGCTTCCTCAGCCACGTGAATGGCCATCACCCGCTCCATGATCGGGTGCAGCGACTTGCCTTCGCGCAGAACGTTCTTCTGGGTGTGGTCGATGGGCTCCTCGCCGGCGAGCACACCGATGAAAAACGCGATCGGCAACGGCCCGGCTGCCAACGGCACCAGCGGCGACATCCAGCGCAGCTTGCGCGGCATGCCCGGAACGTCAGCGCCGATGCGGTTGACCATCTCCTGAAACATCATGGTGTGGTTGCACTCCTCGACGGATTCGTGCAAGCAGTACCGATATTCCGGCGACCCGTTGGGCACCCAGAACGTGTAGTTCATCAGGCCGCGGATCAGGATGGATTCGAAGTGCAGTCCCACCTTGGCCACATTGGCCTGGCGCCACATGCCGATCTCGATCTTGCGCTCTTCGGGCTGCGCGAGGTACCAGGGGTGGCGGCCCAGTGGATCGGTATCCGGCAGGATCCACCGGGGATCGTTGTCAATGACGGCGAACTCCGGCGAGTCCCAATCGATGTCGGTGTACGGGTTGAAATTTCGCCGCACCGACCCCTCGGACAGCGTGGCGAGCATGTCCACGTACTCAGTGTCGTCGCGCACTTCCATGTTTCGGCGCCAACGCTGAACCATTCGCGTCCTAGCCATTCCACCAGCCATAGCTGCCTCCCCAACGAGGTTTACATTCGGGACGTCTACTGAAACGGTACCGCTGGTACCGGGAATTCTCCAGGCTGAAGCCAAGCACTGTGGCCTGACCAGTGGTCACACATTCGGTGTGTGCTGGGTCACACGTCGACCGCTCACTACGCTGGTGCCTATGGCTGACCAGCTCGAGATACCCGAAAACATCAAACCCCGCGACGGCCGCTTCGGGTGTGGCCCGTCCAAGATCCGACCCGAGCAATTACAGGCGCTGACCACCTCCGCGGCCGCATTGTTCGGCACATCGCACCGGCAGGCGCCGGTCAAGAACCTGGTGGGCCGGGTCCGGTCGGGGGTGGCCGACCTGTTCTCGATACCGGAGGGCTACCAGGTCATTTTGGGCAATGGCGGCGCCACGGCGTTCTGGGATGCCGCGGCGTTCGGGCTGATCGACAAGCGCTCGCTGCACCTGTCTTACGGCGAGTTCAGCTCGAAGTTCGCCTCCGCCGTCGCGAAGAACCCCTTCATCGGCGATCCCATCATCATCAAGTCGGAGTCCGGCAGCGCGCCGGAGCCGCAGAGTGACCCGTCGGTCGATGTGATCGGTTGGGCACACAACGAGACCTCGACCGGTGTCGCGGTGGCGGTGCGCCGCCCGGAAGGTTCGGGTGACGCGCTGGTCGTCATCGACGCCACCTCCGGCGCCGGTGGCCTGCCGGTCGACATCACCGAGACCGACGCGTATTACTTCTCGCCGCAGAAGAACTTCGCCAGCGACGGCGGCCTCTGGCTGGCCATCATGAGCCCGGCCGCGCTGGCCAGGGTCGAGTCCATTGCGGCGTCCGGTCGCTGGGTGCCCGACTTCCTGTCGCTGCCCATCGCGATAGAGAACAGCCGGAAGGACCAGACCTACAACACCCCGGCAATCGGCACCCTGGTGCTGCTGGCCGAACAGCTCGACTGGCTGCTGGGCAACGGCGGGCTGGAATGGGCGGTCAAGCGCACGGCGGACTCGTCGCAGCGGCTGTACTCATGGGCCCAAGAGCGGCCCTACACCACACCCTTCGTGACCGACCCCGCGCTGCGTTCCCAGGTGGTGGGCACGGTTGATTTCGTCGACGACGTCGACGCCGCGGCCGTCGCCAAGATCCTGCGGGCCAACGGCATCGTCGACACCGAGCCGTACCGCAAGCTCGGCCGCAACCAGTTGCGGGTCGCGATGTTCGCCGCGGTCGAGCCCGACGACGTCAGCGCCCTCACCGAGTGCATCGATTGGGTGGTCGAGCGCCTCTAACGCGGCCCAACCCGTACCGCCGGCGCCCGTCCCCGTCGCCCAGCGTCCGTCCCGTCGCCGAGCTGGGGGCACGCCCGCTTGCCGGGGACACGCCAGCGTGGCGCCGGGGCGCGAGCGTCACCCTAGCGTGGCGCCGGGGCGCCGGCGTCACGCTAGCGTGGCGCCGGGGCACCCACCGGGGCTCCCGCCGTCGCCCTCGGGCCGGCACCCGCGTGTCAACCGGGTTAACGGCGCTTTTCGCACTAGAGTGCGCACGTAACAGGTCCCGTGTTGGCTTGCACGGAGCCTGTGAGGGAGAAGCCATGCGGGAACTCAGAGTGGTCGGGCTCGATGCCGACGGCAAACATATCGTCTGCGAGAGCGACACCTCCGCGGAACAGTTCAAACTGCCGGTCAACGACCGATTACGGGCTGCGGTACGTGGCGACACGTTGCTGCTGGACCAACCGCAGCTCGAAATCCAACTCACCAACATGCTGAGCCCCAAGGACATTCAGGCGCGAATCCGCGCGGGCGCGTCTATCGAGCAGGTGGCCGCGGCGTCCGGCTCCGACATCGCGCGGATTCGGCGATTCGCACACCCCGTGTTGCTGGAACGCATGCGTGCCGCGGAGCTCGCAACCGCCGCACACCCAGTCCTCGCCGACGGTCCCGCGGTGCTGACGCTGTTGGAGACCGTGACCGCCGCGTTGGTGATGCGCGGCCTGAACCCGGAAAAACTGAGCTGGGATGCCTGGCGTAACGAAGACAGCCGCTGGACGGTGCAGCTTGCGTGGCAGGTTGGCCGGTCCGACAATCTCGCGCATTTCTGCTTCACGCCCGGCGCGCACGGTGGAACGGTCACCGGGGTCGACGACGCGGCCAGTGAGTTGATCGACCCGGATTTCAGCCGTCCGCTTCGGCCGCTGGCGCCGGTGGCTCACCTCGAGTTCGACGAGCCCGCGACGCCGGAAAGCGCGCCGTGCGAACAACCGGTGAGCAGCCGAAAACGCAAGCCAGCCATTCCGGCTTGGGAGGATGTGCTGCTCGGGGTGCGCTCCGGGGGCCAGCGCTAAGCGCGCCCGGCTGCCGTCAGCGCGAGCAGTATCAGCCACGCGCACGCGACGCCTACCGCTGCGCCCATGACAAACCAGCGCAGGACCGGGGTGTGCCGCCATCCCCACAGGGTTGGCGCCAGCCCGCCGACCGCCACGATGTTGAGGCCCAACGCCAACAGCGGATGCACTCGGATCAGGCCGAGGCTGAGCACCACAATCGCGACGCCGGTAACCGCGGCGACGAATCCGGCTACCGTCAAACCCGTTCCCCAGGGCCCGGATTGGTCGCGCTCGTCGCTCACCGAGCGAGCCTAACCTGATTGCCCGGCTCCTTTTCGGGCCGCACGCGGCCCGCATCGTCGCCGCGGCTCCGCTCGTAGAACGCCAATGCCGCCGCGGTCGCTACGTTCAGCGAGTCGGTGCCGCGCGACATCGGAATGCGTACCCGCAAATCGCTTCGCCGCAGGACGGCCGTGGTAAGTCCCGGGCCTTCGGCACCCACCAGCACCGCAATCCGCTCATCACGCACCGCCGCCATCGCCTCCGGCAGCGTCGCCGCGGCGCGGTGTGGAGTCATCGCCAGAAGCCGAAAGCCCCACTCTTTGAGCGTCACCAGGTCGGCGGGCCAGTCGGTCGCTCGCGCATACGGCACCAGCAAGGCGTGACCCATGGACACGCGGACCGCGCGACGGTACAGGGGATCGGCGCAGCCGCTGCCGAACACCACCGCGTCCACGCCCAGTCCCGCCGCGTTGCGAAAGATCGAGCCAAGATTCTCGTGGTCGTTGACGCCTTCGAGGACCGCGACGGTGCGGGCACCGTCGACCACCTGAGCAACGCTCGGCTCCCGCACCCGGCGCGCGGCGGCCAGCACCCCCCGATTGAGATGGAAGCCCACCACCCGGGCCATGACATCGGCGGAGGCCCGATAGAACGGCGCCGCGCAACCCTTGCTGCCGACCAAACCGGCCAGATCTTCGGTGAGCTCGTCCAGCCTGCGCTCGGTACCGAGCAGGGCGTGCGGGGTGAACCGCGATGCCAGCATGCGTTGCACGACGAGCACGCCCTCGGCGATCACCAGCCCTTTGCCGGTCGGCAGATCGGGACGACGGTCGACGCTATTGAGGTCGCGGAAGTCGTCGAGCCGCGGATCGTCGGGATCGTCGACGTCGCGAACATCCAGGTCCGGAGCACAACGGCGCGCGTTCACGGGCTTTCGTCGACCAGCGCCAGGATCAGATCGGCAGCCTCGCGCAGCGTGCCGCGCTTATCGCTGTCCAAAGTCGCGAGCCGCTCGGCCAGCCACTCCTGGCGGGCACGGCGGGCCGCCTTGACCAATTCGGCGCCGGACTCGGAAACCGAGACCAGCACCTGGCGGCCGTCGACGGGGTGTGGGGCGCGGTCCACGAAGCCCATGTCGGCCAGGGAGGCGATCACCCGGGTCATCGACGGCGGCCGGACCCGTTCGCGAATCGCCAGGGCGCCGGGTGTCATCGCGCCCTCGTTGGCCAGGGTCGTCAGCGCCGACAGCTGAGACAGCGACACCGGTGAATTCGGGTTCCGAAACCGCAGTTGGCGGGCCAGCCGCAGGACCGCCAGCGATAGGTCGGCGGCCAGCCGCGCATCGCTGTCAGGCATGGCGCGAGGTTACATCGGAACCCGAGGGCTCGGGATCAGAAACGGCGGCGCCGGGGCAAATCCGATGACCCAGCGCCACCTCGGGCCGGGCCACGCGTCCGCGTCCGGTTAGATTGATCGCGATGAGCGCCGAACCTGGCCACAACCCCGAGCCGCCGCAGCTACCGCCGGTGCTGCTCCAAGTGTGGCCGTTCATCGCGACTGGCGCGCTGGCCTGGCTGGTCGCGGCGGTTGCCGCGTTTCTGGTCCCTGCCCTGCAGAGCTGGCGTCCGGTGGCACTGGCCGGGCTGGGGACTGGAGTGCTGGGTACATCCATCTTCTTGTGGCAGCTTGGTGCCGCCCGTCGTGGCGCACGCGGCGCACAAGTCGGACTCGAAACCTTTATCAACCCGAAATAGCCCTCGAACAGCCCCGGGAGGACCGATGGTAGCCCCGTTGTTACAGGCGCAAATCGACGTCGACGCGCCTCCCTCGAAGGTCTGGGCGTTGATATCCGATTTCCGGCGCATGCCGCAGTGGAGCCCCCAGTGCCGCTGGATGAGATCGTTCGGCCCGCTGCGCCCGGGCACCCGCACCCTCAACCTCAACCGCCGCAAACGTCTGTTTTGGACCACCACGTCCACGGTCATCGAGGTCATACCGGAGCAGAAGCTGGCGTTCCGGGTCAACGCCAACGGCACTGTCTGGAGCTACGAGCTCGAGCCGAACGGCCAGGGCACCAGGGTGATCGAGAGCCGGCACGCCGAAAATGGTGTCACCGCGTTTTCGAACGCGTCGATAAGCACGCTGTTCGGTGGGCACACGAGCTTCGAACGCGAATTGGTCGAGGGCATGAACGCCACACTGGCCAACATCAAGGCCGCCGCCGAGAACGGCTGATCCCGCGACGCTGTCTACTCGGTCCCGGGCTCCGGCGCCTCGCCGGACGCCGGCGCCTCGGGCGCGGGCTCCGGCACCTCGAAAGAAGCTGACGCCTCGCCGGACACTGACGCCTCGCCGGACGCTGACGCCTCTCGCCCGGACTCCGAGGCCTCCGGCGATTGCAGCCGGGACTCCGGGGATTCCGGCGGAGCCTCCGACGACACCGACGACGGGGACTCCGTTGACTCCACGGATTCCTGCGGGGACCCCAACAGTTCCGTCAGGGACTCGAGGGATTCCGGCGGCGCTGGCGGGGATTCCGGGGATTCCGGCGGCTTCTCCACGATGTCGAGGACACCGTCGTCGTATGGCTCATACGCCGGCGACCCGCTGCCCGCAGGAGCCGGCGTGTCGGAATGAGCCCCGCAGCCGTACAGCTTGTCCACGACATACCCGTCGGCGGACAGTTCATTGCCGCATACCCCGAACATCGCGCCCAGTGATCCCGTCAACGGCAGGAAGAAACCGCAGTCGCGACACACTCGTTTGGTGGACCGCGCCATCGCCGACTCGGGACCGTAATCACCGTCGTGCCATCGTTGGGCCGCCGCTGAGCGGCCCCAGGCGCTCATCACCCAACGGCGTCCCAGCCCGAATTCGGCCGCGGTCTCGTCCACCTGCGGATCACCACTGGCGGTGTATCCGGGCACCAGTCGCGGATCGTCGGCAGCCGGCGCAAGCAAGTCGCCTGGGCTCAAATCCCCCGGCCTGATCCGCTCTTCCCACGGCACCCACTCGGGTGCCAGGAGCGCCGTCGGCCCGGGGACCAGCACCAACTCGCTGACCGTGGCGCGCTCCGCGCCGGGAACCGCCGCGACGACGACGGCCCACTGCCAGCCCTGGTAGCCGGGCAGATGCGCCAGGAACCGGTGGGTGGCGGTGTTCGGATCTTCGTAGCCGACGCCCAGGTAGTCCCCGACCGCCTCCGGGTCGCTGAACTCCGCGACGGCAGCCCTGGCCTGGTCGGCCGCACCCGTAAGCACCGCCGCCAGCTCCTGGGGCCACTCGGCCACGGTTGCCACGGCGGACTCCTCGCTGGGTCCGGTCACGCTATCCCCTTTCTGCGATGCGTCTTCAATACTGCCGGAAGACACGGCTGACGGGCCAACCTGGCTGCCTGCAGACGCGGGGAGTCGGGATAAGACAGAATTGATTCGTGTCTGGACGGCGGCGTGATGATCCGGGGCGGGTCACGCCCACCCCGGGCCAGCCGACCCGCAATGGACCGGCCGCCCAGCATCCGGGTATGGCCAACTACCCGGCCGACGACCCCGATTATCGGCGAGTGCGCAGGCCACCGCCGATGCCCAGCGCGAACCGCTATCTCCCCCCGCTGGGCCAGCAGCGCCAGCAGGGCCAGCAGCACCAGCAGCGCGAGCACCAGCAGCGCCAGCACCAGCAGCGCCAACAGCCGGAACCCGACCGTGGCAGCGTGCCGCCGCGTGGTCCGGCGCCCGGCGAACGCATCACCGTCACCCGCGCCGCGGCGCAGCGCAGCCGCGAAATGGGTTCGCGCATGTACTGGATGGTCCAGCGGGCCGCCACCGCCGACGGTGCGGACAAGTCCGGGCTGACCGCGCTGACGTGGCCGGTGGTGGCGAACTTCGCGGTGGATGCCGCGATGGCCGTCGCGCTGGCCAACACGCTGTTCTTCGCCGCGGCCACCGCGGAGAGTAAGTCCAAGGTCGCGCTGTACCTGTTGATCACCATCGCCCCGTTCGCGCTGATTGCGCCGTTCATCGGCCCGGCGCTGGACCGGTTGCAGCACGGGCGCCGCGTCGCCCTGGCGGCGTCGTTCGTGTTGCGCACGGGGTTGGCGCTGCTGCTGATCTTCAACTACGACGGCGCCGCCAACAGCTACCCGTCGATGGTGTTGTATCCCTGCGCGCTGGCCATGATGGTGTTCTCCAAGTCGTTCAGCGTGCTGCGCAGCGCGGTGACGCCGCGGGTGATGCCGCCGACCATCGACTTGGTGCGGGTGAACTCCCGGCTGACGGTGTTCGGTCTGCTTGGCGGCACCATCGCCGGTGGCACCGTAGCGTTCGGCTTCGAGTGGGTCTTCACGCACGTGTTCAAGCTGCCCGGCGCGTTGTACGTCGTCGTCGCGGTCACCATCGCCGGCGCCTTGCTGTCGATGCGGATTCCCAAGTGGGTCGAGGTGACCGCGGGTGAGGTTCCGGCCACTTTGAGCTATCGCAGCCACAGCGAGCGGCGAGCGGTCCGGCAACCGTTGGGCCGCAACATCATTACCTCGCTGTGGGGCAACTGCACGATCAAGGTGATGGTCGGCTTCCTGATCTTGTATCCGGCGTTCGTCGCCAAGGCGCACCAGGCCCACGGCTGGTATCAGGTGGCCATGCTGGGCATGATCGGAGCCGCGGCCGCAATCGGTAATTTCGCCGGCAACTTCGCCGCCGCACGGCTGCAGCTGGGCAGGCCGGCCGTCTTGGTGGTGCGGTGCACGACGGCGGTCACCGTATCGGCCGTAGCCGCCGCGGTGGCCGGTAACCTAGTGGTGGCCGCGATCGCGACCTTGATCACCTCGGGTTCCAGCGCAATTGCAAAGGCGTCGCTGGACGCCTCGCTGCAACACGATCTGCCCGAGGAATCGCGCGCCTCGGGATTCGGGCGCTCGGAGTCGACCCTGCAGCTGGCCTGGGTGCTGGGCGGTGCGCTGGGGGTGATGGTGTACACGGAATTGTGGGTGGGATTCACCGCGGTCAGTGGCCTGCTGATCTTGGGTCTGGCGCAGACCGTCGTCAGCTTCCGCGGTGACTCGTTGATCCCTGGCCTCGGCGGCAATCGGCCCGTCATGGTCCAGCAGGAGGGCGTGCGCCCCGACACCGGCCGCCCGGCGGCGGTGCGCAGGTGAAGCGCGAAAACAAGCGGGCCGCGGCCGCATTGCTCGCGGTACTGGTGGTAGCGCTGGCCGCGGGGGCCGGAGTCGGCGCATGGCTGCTGGTTCGCCGACCCGGCCCGCAGCCACCCGAGATCAGTGCGTACACGCACCGGCACTCGGTCCGCGTGGGACCGTATCTGTACTGCAACGTGCTCAACCTCGACGACTGCCAGACCCCGCAGACGCAAGGCGAGCTACCGGCGAACGAACACTACCCGGTGCAACTGTCCGTGCCCGAAGCCATCAGCCGGGCACCCTGGCGACTGCTGCAGGTGTATGAGGATCCCACCAACACCACCGCCACTCTCTTCCGGCCGAACAGCCGCTTGGCGGTGACGATTCCGACACTCGACCCGCAGCGCGGGCGACTGACCGGGATAGTCGTGCAATTGCTGACGTTGGTGGTCGACGGGAGCCAACTGAATGACATCACCACATTCCGCCCCGTGCCGCACGCGGAATGGTCTGTGCGGCTTACTTATTAACGCCCGATAGCGTGCAACCGCCGCCTGCGGATGCTGCGTCCGGCGACGTGACGCTACGCGCCATGACCCGCGGGCACTCGCTCGCCTTCGCGCGTCGGCCCGGGAGGCGCGCCGTCACCGAACGGCTTGCCTCCCAATGCTTCCCGGCCATGCGGAGTCAACCACCCGCTCAGGTCGGGGCCCTTGGGCACGATCCGGGTCGGGTTGATGTCGGCGTGCACGATGTAGTAGTGCTGCTTGATTTGGACGAAGTCGGTGGTGTCGCCGAAGCCCGGTGTCTGGAATAGGTCGCGCGCGTAGGCCCACAACACGGGCATCTCGGACAGCTTGGATCGATTGCACTTGAAGTGACCGTGATAGACCGGATCGAAGCGGGCCAGGGTGGTGAACAGTCGCACGTCGGCCTCGGTGATGGTGTCGCCCACCAGGTATCGCTGCCCAAACAGGCGATCGCTGACCCAATCCAGCGCGGCGAACAACCGATCATAGGCCGCTTCGTACGCCTGCTGCGAGCCGGCAAAGCCGCACCGGTACACGCCGTTGTTGATCTCGGTGTAGATCCTCTTGCTCACCTCGTCGATCTCGGCCCGCAGCGGCTCCGGGTATAGCCGCGGTGCGCCGTCGCGGTGGTAGGCGGTCCACTCCGTGGAGAAGTCGAGGGTTATCTGCGCGAAGTCGTTGGTGACAACCGCGCCGGTTGGGATGTCGACGATGGCCGGGACGGTGATCCCTTTGGGGTAGTCGGGGAAGCGCTTGAAGTAGGCGTCCTGCAGCCGTGGGATCTTGAGCACCGGGTCGACACCGCCCGGGTCGAGATCGAACGTCCAACTCCGCTGGTCATGGGTTGGGCCGCAAAAACCAATGGAGAGAACATCTTCCAGGCCCAGCAGCCGGCGGACGATAATCGTGCGGTTAGCCCACGGGCAGGCGCGTGCAACGACGAGACGGTACCGGCCGGGTTCAACGGGATAGCCGTCGCGTCCGTCGGCGGTGACGCGGGTGGTGATGTATTTGGTGTCGCGGGTGAATTCACCCTTTTCGGCAACGTAGGAGGCCATGCGGACAATCCTGCCCCACGGCCTGCAGGGAGAATTTCGGGCTAAAGCTTCGCTTCGTTTGGCTCCGACGCCGGCTCAGAAACCGTGAGGAACCGCCGAGCCAAATTGGGCTCGGTCGACGGGCCCGGTTCCCAGTGCGCGATCCACGGTCCGGTGCCCTCCGACTGGTCGACTATCCCATCCTCCAGCCAGGTGTAGCGGCCCTCGAGCAGATTGTCCACCAGGCGAACATCGGAGCTGTCGGTGTTGCTCCACAGCGCGTCGAACAGTGCCTCGACACGCAGGATGGCCTGCTGGCAGAACAGGTCGGCCAGCTCGTATGCCTGTGCACCGACCACCGGATCCGCAGCCCGCTGGGCCTCGGCCCGTACACACGACGCAGACATGGCAAACAACTCCGCACCGATATCCACGATGCGTCCCAGGAAGCCCTGTTTTTTATCCAGGTTGGCCTGCCAGCGCGCCATCGCGTAGAAAGTGTTGCGGGCGAGCTTCCGCGACGAGCGTTCGACAAACCGCAAGTGGGACGCCAACGAACCGAATTCGCTGTAGGCCGTGGGCCGTTGCCCTTCCCCAAAAACCAGCTTCGGCAGCCACTTTGCGTAGAACCCGCTGGCGCCGACGGCCGCCGAGGCCTTCTGCCGCAGATCGGCCTTGGGGTTCGCGAGATCCCCCGCGGCGGTCAGGTGGGCGTCGACCGCTTCGCGGGCAATCAGCAGCCGCATGATCTCGCTGGCCCCTTCGAAGATGCGGTTGATCCGTAGATCGCGCACCGCCTGCTCGACCGGTGCCGCGCGTTCCCCGCGCGCGGCAAGGGACTCCGCGGTCTCGTAGCCCCGACCACCGCGAATCTGCATCAGCTCGTCGGCAATGACGCAGCCCATCTCGCTGCACCACAGCTTGGCTAATGCTGCCTCGATCCGAATGTCGTTGCGGCCTTCGTCGGCCATCTGACCCGAGAGTTCGAGCACCGCGTCGAGCGCGTAGGTGGTTGCGGCCATGAAGGCGAGCTTGGTGGCGACCGCTTCGTGTTTGCCGACCGGCTTGCCCCACTGCACTCGCTCGCGCGACCACTCGCGCGCTATTTTCAAAGACCACTTGGCGGTGCCAGCCGCTGTCGCGGGTAGCGCCAACCGTCCGACATTGAGTGTGGTCAGCGCGATCTTGAGACCGTCCCCTTCCCGGCCGATCAGGTTTTCGGCGGGCACCCGGACGCGATGGAGCCTGGTCAACCCGTTTTCGATACCGCGCAATCCCATGAATTTGTTGCGTCGCTCCACGGTGATCCCGGGCGCATCGGCCTCGACAATGAAAGCGCTGATTCCTCCTCGGTGCCCTTCGCTCTTCGGCACTCGGGCCATCACCACCAACAGCTCCGCAACCACGCCGTTGGTGGTCCACAACTTCAAGCCCTCTAGTTCGTAAGCTCGCCCGTCGTCGACCGGCGTCGCGGTCGAGGCCAGGCGCGCCGGATCGGAACCCACATCCGGTTCGGTGAGCAGGAAGGCCGAGATTGCTCCAGCAGCACATCGCGGCAAGAACTTCCGCTTCTGCTCCGGGGTCCCGGCAAGCTTGAGAGGTTCCGGTACCCCGATCGACTGATGCGCCGACAGCAGCGCGCCAAGACTGGCATGAACGGTCGAAATCATCAACAAAGCGCGGTTGTAGGCGACTTGCGACATGTTCAAGCCGCCGTACTCCGTCGGTATCTTCATGCCGAAACAGCCCAGTTCGGCAAGGCCCTTCACGTATTCGTCCGGAATCTGGGCCTCGCGCTCGATGACGCTGCCGTCAATAGTGTCGAGAAACTCCCGCAGCTTGTCGAGAAACGCGGCCGTGCGAGCTTCCTCGTCGTCGGACGGCTTGGGAAACGGGTGTATGAGCTCCAAAGGAAAGCGACCGAGAAACAGCGCCTTGGCGAATGACGGTTTATCCCAACCGCTTTCGCGTGATTCCTCGGCAAGCGCCCTCGCCTGCTCCTCGGTGACCTGCGCTTGCTGCGCCATCGAAGCCTCCTTGCTCAAGAACCGCATCGAGGCGGGGGTGCCCGGTGCTGACCCGAATACTACGACGTGCCGATTTCGAAGTTACCCCCCGGTAGCTTGGCGGCGCGCCGGTAGATGCTGGGACGCGCGCCGACCCGAGCTGTCGCCGAGCTAGGCCTCGAACTCCCGGGCCACCGCCTTGACCACCTCGGAGATCTGCCGCGCCGTCTTTCGGTCCGGGTAGCGGCCCTTGCGCAACTCGGGCTGCACGGTGCTCTCCAGCAAGGTGATCATGTCCTCGACCATGCCGTGCAGCTCATCGGGGCTGTGCTTGTGCTCGGGAGGCGCGTCGCGGCGCGTCTTGGCAAGGCTGGGGGGCGGATCGATCAGCTTGAGACTCAGTGCCTGCGGTCCGCGCCGGCCGGAAGCGACGCCGAATTCCACCCGCTGCCCGGCCTTGAGCCCCTCGACACCCGCAGGCAGCGCCGACGAGCGGACGTAGACGTCCTCGCCGTCCTCCTGCGACAGGAAGCCGAACCCCTTGTCGGAGTCGTACCACTTCACCTTGCCGGTAGGCACTGGTCTCACCTGCTTGTCTGACAAATCACTAGGATGGGCAACAGAATAAGCGTCCCGTCTTGCGGGACGCGGCGTTGATTTCAGATCCTACTCGGATGGGTGCCCGCCGAGCACCCCCCGGCTTAGCCGTTACTCGGTAGGGTGGCATTACCGCTGGAGGAGATATGCGCCTGATCCTGAACATCATCTGGCTGCTTTTCGGCGGCCTTTGGATGGCTCTCGGCTACCTGGTCGCGGCGCTCATCAGCTTTTTGCTCATCATCACCATCCCCTTCGGCTTCGCCGCGCTGCGCATCGCGTCGTACGCTTTGTGGCCGTTCGGCCGCACGATTGTCGAGAAACCCAGCGCCGGGACCGGCACGCTCATCGGCAACGTCATCTGGATTTTGCTGTTCGGGTTATGGCTGGCGATCGGACATCTGCTGAGCGCAGCCGCGATGGCCGTCACGATCGTCGGCATCCCGCTGGCGCTGGCCAACCTCAAGCTGATCCCGGTCTCGCTGGTGCCGCTTGGCAAGGAGATTGTTCCGGTCGATTCGCGATTCGAGCGGATACCGGCATGACGCTGACCGCGCTCGGGTTACCGACGGTTCCTGGCCGTACGGGAATCCCCGCGATCCCCGCGGTCCCCGCGGGAGTGCCCACTGCTGGTCCACTGCTGGACACCTACGGCAGGGTCGCCACCGATCTGCGGGTATCGCTGACCGATCGGTGCAACCTGCGTTGCAGTTATTGCATGCCGGCAGAGGGCCTGGACTGGTTGCCCGGCGAGCAACTACTGCGATCCGACGAGCTGGCCAGGCTGATGAAAATCGCCGTCACCCGGCTCGGCGTCACCAGCATCCGGTTCACCGGCGGCGAGCCGCTGCTGGCCCGCCACCTCGAAGAGGTGATCGCAGCGGCGGCGAGCCTGCGGCCCCGCCCGGAGATCTCGCTGACCACCAACGCTGTCGGATTGGCACGGCGCGCCACCGATCTCGCCCAAGCGGGCCTGGACCGGGTCAACGTGTCGATGGACAGCGTGGACCGAGCCCATTTTGCGGCCATCACCCGCCGCGACCGGCTCGACGACGTGCTGGCCGGCTTGGCCGCGGCCAGCGAAGCCGGTCTGGCGCCGGTCAAAGTCAACGCCGTGCTCGACCCCATCAGCGGCCGCGAGGATGTCGTCGAGCTGCTGCGGTTCTGCCTCCAGCACGGCTACCAGTTGCGCGTCATCGAACAGATGCCCCTGGACGCCGGGCACCAATGGCGCCGCGACGCCGCGTTGAGCGGCGACGACGTGCTGGCGGCGGTGCGACCACATTTCCGGCTACGGCCCGACCCGGCGCCGCGTGGCTCGGCCCCCGCCGAGCTCTGGCTGGTCGACACGGGCCCGGACACCCCGGCCGGGAAGTTTGGCGTCATCGCGTCGGTGTCGCACGCCTTCTGTTCGACGTGTGACCGCACCCGGCTGACGGCCGACGGCCAGATCCGCAGCTGCCTGTTCTCCACCGAGGAGACCGACCTGCGCGGCCTGCTGCGCTGCGGTGCCGACGACGACGCGATCGAAAGAGCATGGCGCGCCGCCATGTGGGGCAAGCCGGCCGGACACGGCATCAACGACCCCGGCTTCACCCAGCCCGACCGCCCGATGAGCTCGATCGGTGGTTAGCCCCGTAACTCAAGTCCCCGGGGACCCCCAAGATTCCCACGACGGCGCAATCCGGGTGACCGTCCGCTACTTCGCCGCCGCGCGGGCGGCCGCGGGTGCCGAGTCGGAGACGGTCACGCTGCGATCCGGTGCCTCGGTGGCCGAACTGGTCGAAAACCTCACCGAGCGCGGCGCCCGGTTGGCCGAGGTGTTGAAACGGTGCTCGTATCTGTGCGACGGAATCGCCGTCCGCGACGAGACCAGAGCGTTGCGCTCCGGCAACACGATCGACGTCTTACCACCCTTCGCGGGGGGGTAAGTGTGTGAGATATGTCACGTAACGGGAAGATAACGGCGCGGACACGCTGCGATCTCGCATGGTAGTGACCTGCGCTAACTCTCGGTGTTCCAGGGTTTTTGGCAGATGACCGAAAAGGAAACGCCGAGTGTCGTCCAACGTGACGAGGGCAACAGAAACCGCTAGCGTCTCCGGAGGCTCGCCGAGCTACCTAAAAGCGATCCTCCCTCCCTATAGCGCCGAGCTCCATCCAATAGGCGGGGGACACAGTTTCTGGATGGAGGCGGGGGACCCACCGGTTCACCGTGATCGGACCGGAGCCAACGGCGGCTCCTTGGGGTGAAGTCGCGTCGTCCCGTCTGGGATACGACTGGGATACGACGCGGCCGGGTGGCCTCTCCAACCCGAACCCGACAGCTGACCTCGCAGGCGCGCTCACGAGAGGAAATACCGGCGCGTATGAGTGGACGTCACCGTAAACCCACTACATCGAGTATCAGCGTCGCCAAAATCGCCTTTACCGGGGCGGTACTTGGTGGCGGCAGCATCGCCCTCGCTGGCCAGGCGGCCGCCGCCACCGACGGCGAATGGGATCGGGTAGCCAGTTGCGAGTCTGGCGGTAACTGGGGAATCAACACCGGCAACGGCTACCAGGGCGGCCTGCAATTCTCAGCAGGCACCTGGGCTTCACACGGCGGCGGCCAGTACGCCCCGTCGGCCCAACTGGCCACCAGGGAACAGCAGATCGCCATCGCCGAGCGGGTGCTGGCGACCCAGGGCCGCGGCGCCTGGCCGGTGTGCGGTCATGGGCTGTCGGGCCCGACCCCGCGCGAGGTCCTCCCCGCCGTGCCGGCGGGCATGGACGCGCCCCTGGACGCGCCCGGGTTAGCTGCTCCGCCCCCGGACGCGGCACCGCTTCCGCCGCCGCCGGACGCGGCACCGCTTCCGCCGCCGCCGGACGCGCCACCGCTTCCGCCGCCGCCGGACGCGCCGCCGCTGCTGCCGCCGCCGGCGGACGCGCCTCCTCCCGCGCCGCCCGCGGACGCGCCGCCTCCCGCGGACGCCCCGCCGCCCGTTCCGGCCTCGACGGTCGGCTACACGCAGCAGCTGTGGCAGGCGATCCAGGGTCAGGACATCCACGGGAACGACGCGCTGGACGCGCTCGCACAGCCGCAGCCGACTGTCTGACGCTTCGCACCGATCGATTTGCGGTCGCGCCGCATCGCGGCGGAGGAAGTCCGCGGCGAGCTTGGTTTGGGTTACGGTCTCTAAACCGCGGTTAACCCAACTCGGCGCGCACCACCGCGTGTGCCTGAGGGGTCACCGGGTCCAGGATGTCGTCGAAGTCTTCGTACTTGTCAACGTAGGCGGCGACAAACGGGCAGAGCGCCACAACGCGTTTGCCGATCGCGCGGGTGTCGGCCAGCGCCGCGGCGGCGAGCGTGTCGCCCAGACGACGTCCGGCGAACTGGTCGCCGATCTTGGTGCGGTAGAAGACGCGCTGGGTGCCGGTGTCGACGTAGGCTGCGAACCCGGCCACTTCGCCGTCGATCCTGATCTCGTATCGCTTGCGCTCAGTGATGTTGGTGACGATCGGCTCGTTTATGGCCCCTTTATCCTGTCGAGGTCGTCGCTTCCACATACGTCGATACTGCCGCAATCAGCTGCGCGCTTTGTCCGCACCTGGCCCAAGCGGCGTGGGCCGGCAATCAAGTGACCCCGCATCGCCCGAAATTGCTCGTCCAGATAGCCGGCGGGTCAGGAACCGGCCCCTCCGAGGAGACGTAATCGGGCCGCTGCAATCACTGCCTCGGCTTCTGCGATTACTGCTTCTGCCGCTGCCGCTTCGGCTTCTGCCACTGCTTCGGCTTCTAACCCTTCAGCCTGGGCGCGCCGCATTCCCGTGCATCCCGTCGTCAGTCCGTAGAGCCACAGCGCGACACAGGAGACCCCAACCCATACCGGCCCCGCCAAGGCGGTGACGAGGGACGCAAAGAACAGGCTCAAGGTGAGCAAGCAGATGACGTTGACGTCTAGGAACGCGCTGAATAAGTTGCCCATTGCTGGTCGTGTCTGACGGCTGCGCGCCATGTGGCGTGTGATGATGTTGTGGTGCAAGGGATTACACGGTCGGATCGGGAGTTGTTGGACGCGCAGGCGCTGGTCGGGGAGCTGGTGCCACCGGGCAGCGTGTTCGCGTTTTTGGCCGAGCACCGCCACGAGGTGTTCCCGGATTCGTTCATCGCAGATTTGTTCGAGTCGAAGGCGGGTCGCCCGTCGTTGCCGGCGGATCTGATCGGGTCGGTGCTGGTGCTCAAGGAACTCTACGATCTGTCGGATCCGCAGACCGCTGAGGCGCTGCGCTACGACATCCGCTGGAAGGTGGCGTGCGGGCGGTCGCTGTCGCAGAGCTCGTTCGATCCGTCCACGCTGGTGTATTGGCGCAAGCGGATCGCCGCCTCCAAGCGCCCGGATCGGGTGTTTGATGCGGTAGCGGCGGTCATCACCGAGACGGGAATCTTGCGCGGCCGTCGGAAACGCTGTGTGGATTCGACGGTGTTCGACGACGCGGTGGCCACCCAGGACACGGTGACCCAACTGGTGGCGGCGATGCGCAAGGTGGCGCGGTTGGTGCCCGGTGCGACATCGGTGATCTTGCGGGTCGCGAAGCTGGACTATTCCAAGCCGGGCAAGCCGGGTATCGATTGGGACGACCCGGCGGCCAAGCAAGCACTGGTGTCGGATCTGGTCAATGACGCCCTGGCGGTGCTGGCGGAACTGGCCGGGCCGGATGCGCCCGAGCGCCAAGACGCCGCGGCCGATGCGTTGGGGTTGTTGGCGCTGGTCGCCGGCCAAGATGTGGAACCGGCCGAGGGCTCGGATGGCACCGACGGGCACTGGCGTATCGCGCGGCGGGTCGCGCCGGATCGGGTCATTTCGACCGTGGACACCGAGGCCCGGCACACCCGCAAATCCAAGTCGGTGCGCCGTGATGGGTTTCGTGGGCACCTGGCCGCCGAGCCGCAGACCGGGTTGATCACTGACTGCGAGTTGACCAAGGCGGCTGGAGACGAGGGCAGCGACGCTGTGGTTGGCGTGAAGTTGGTCGCGCGCGACCGTTACCAACCAAGCGGCAACGACAGCGACGGCGGGGCCGCACGTGTGGAGAGCCAATCCGGTGTCGGCGAGCCCGAGGCGGGTGTGGTCGCCGCCGATCATGGTGTGAGCCAACCGGATAGCGTTGTGTCGGTGCAAGCGGATGGATCCCACCACAGCGCTGCCGCTACCACTGGCGTGGCCGCGGTGGTCGACGCGGTTGTGGCTGTCACCGTCGCGGCCGCAGCCGTCGCGATGGTCGCCACAGCGATGATCGATGGTGGCCAGCCCAACACCGCATGCCGTCCCAACCTTGAGGTGTATGGCGATTCGGCCTATGGCACCGGGGCCGCACGGGCGGCCTACCAACGCGACGGGCATGACACCGTGATCAAGCCCAAGCCGCTGGTGCCCGCGGTGGTCGGCGGGTTCGCCCTCGACGACTTCACCATCGACGAGGCGGCCGCAACCGTCACCTGCCCCGGTGGGCACACCCGCACCATGACCGCCAAGCGGACGGTGACCTTCGGCGCGGTGTGTGCTGAGTGCCCGCTGCGGGCCCGCTGCACCACCGCCAAAGAGGGCCGCTCGATGAGCATCCACCCACACGAGTCGCTGCTGCGGGCCGCGCGAGCCCAAGCTCGCACCCCCGAATTCCAGGCAGCCTACCCCACCCGTTCGGCAGTCGAGCGGATCGTCTCCTGGACCGCCACCAACCGTGGACGGCGGATCAAACTGCGCTACCTCGGAGTCGACAAGAACCACGCCTGGCTGCGACTCCGTTGTGCGGCAATCAATCTCCGCACACTCGTCAACAGCGGCCTGACCCGCACGGACGGGGCGTGGGCCGTGGTCTGACGGCCCACGCCCAAGCATTACCTATCTCAATGCCTGCCGAGTACGTTGGAATAGCGGGAAGAACGACCACGTTGTCGACCAACCAGGTTGACTCACTGCCGAAAAACGGCCTTGTCGGCGTTCTTCCCGCCCCACCACGCTTCCTTGTTCAGAGCCCTCCTAGGTGGGTGGTGTCGAACGGGCTTCGTGGGGTAGGTGGTAACCGAGCTGCGACTGTGCTTGATGCGGCGGCTGGTGTCGATGTGGTGACGGAATTGGGCTGGTTGGCGCCTCCGGCCGGTTCGGTGGGTCGGTGATCGTGCGGAATCGGCTGTCGCGCAGGGCGTTTCCCGTCATGCTGGTGCGACCTGCCATCCTTGGCCCACAGCTGGACGCAGTCCGAGCACGCCGAGGCGGGCCAGGTTGACCGCGGCGGCCAGCAGGGAGAAGTCGGCGGCAACCTTGGTCATGCCACGCACTCGCGCGCAGCGCCCGCCATGGCGGCGGCGCATCAGGTGAGAGATCTTGCGTTCCACTTTCGGGCGAGTTGCCCGGTAGTCGGCGACCCAGGCAGGATCGGCCTGGGCGGTGCGGGCGCGGGCCAGTTCGGCCTCGTAGCGGCTGATCTGGACGGTGCGCCCAGCGGCCGAGCCGGTGCACTGGACAGCGAGCGGACATCCGGCGCACGCCACGCCGAATATGGCGGTGCCGCCACCGGTTTTGGCGGGGCGGATCGCGACGGTCACCGAGTTCGGGCACGTGACCGTGCTCGCGTCCAGGTCGATGGTGAAGCGGTCCTTGGCAAACCGGCCGCCCGGTGCGGTCGGCGGCTGAACCTTTGTGAAGATCTGCGCGCCAGCGGCTTCCAGCGTGGCCAGCAGCTTGCCCGCGCCGTAGGCCGCATCACCGTAAACCGCCGGGAGATCCTGGCCGCAGTCGGTGGCCCCGGGTGCCTGCGCACCGTCGCCGGGGTTCGCGTCACCACCACCACCACCACCACCACCATCGTCATCATCGTCATCATCGTCATCATCGTCATCATCGCCGTCATCGATCTCACCCGCGTCGGTGTCAGTGTCGTGGGGCAGGTCGTCGGTCACCACCTCGGCAGCGGGCTCGGTGTCACCGGCGTCGGCCGCGGTCACCTCGGTGGCGACTTCCCTCGCGTCGGTGTCGGTGTCGTGGGGCAGGTCGTTGGCCAGCAGCTTGGCAGCGGGTTCGGCGTCACCCGCGGTGGCCGCGGTCACCTCGGTGGCGGTCACGATCTCTGAATCAGGGTCGATTGAGATGTGGCCCTTGTAGCCGTCGAACCCGCGCGCGGAGGTCTTGTGCCCGTGCCGCGCCTGCGGGTCCACGGTGGAGATCACCCGATCGGCGGCGACCCGCCGCGCGATCCGAAACACCCCGTCGGCGTCGCGGTCAAGGTCTTGGCCCACCACGGTGGCCAGCAACTGAGCGGCCTTATCCACCTCGGCGGCCAGGTGGTGCCCATCCAACGCTGCCACCAGCGCCATCGCGTCGCGGGCCAGCGCGTCCACCAGCGCCGTCCGCGCCTCCACATCGTCGTAGTCGCACACCGGCTTTCCCGCCCGCATGTAGTCATCGTCGCGGGACAGCCGTGCCCGCAACTGGGCCTCCAGCTCACCATCGGCCACCTGCAACAACCCGCGGATCGCCGAGCGGATCAAGGTGACCGTGTCCATCGTGGCCACCGCGTCATACAACGGCGTGGAGTCCAGTACCCGCCGCCGGCCCACCAGCCCCGCCGCCTTGGCCGCCTCCAGCGTGACCTCAAAGATCCGGTTCGGCCGATCCGAGCGCGCCAGCCGGGCACGCGTGTCCACCAGCACCGTGTGCACAAACCCTGGATAATCGAAGTCCAGCCCGCCCGCCGCATACTTCCACCGCGCGTCAAACGCGAACCGCTCTACCGCCTCCCGATCCGACAGGCCCTCGATGCGTTGCAGCACCATCACCACCGCCACAATCATCGGCGGTACACTGCGGCGGCCCACATCGGTGAACAAGTCGGCGAACATCTCGTCTGGGAACAAGTTGAAGCATTCCCGGTGCAGCACACCGTAAATTGAATCTGGCGCCACCCGCGCCTGGCAGAAGTCCACCGTCGTCCGCCACAGATCCGCCTGTTTCGGCGTTAAACCCAAAGTCACTCAACAATTCTCGCCTATAACGCCGGGTCTTCGGGTCAACGCCACGCGAAAAACACCAGCGTCCTAGCGCGAGTTCGTTCCCCATGGAGTTGACTCGTCCACCCTTGGCTGATTATGTTTCCGCAGTTCAGGCACAGTATCTAGCCCTCTAACGAAGGTACACCCGGCGACCGGGTGCACGTAAGCCGCAGACAGTGAGGGCTAGTTTCGTCAATCCCGGAACTTCGAGCGGGTCCGCGGCTGATGACGGGTGACACCCGACGTCGTCGCAGGCCGTCCCTAAGCGGAGCCCACCCATTCGTCGGTTCCGTCGTCGAAGAACTGGTGCTTCCACACCGGTAGTCGCGCCTTGATGGTGTCGACCAGTTCGGCGCAGGTTTCGAAAGCCGCTTGTCGACGGTCAGCGGCCACCGCAACAACCAGGGCCGCCTCGCCGATCTGCAGGACGCCGACCCGATGGCTGGCCGCGACGGCGCGCACCCCGGTGGACCGCTCGGCTACCTCGCTCACCACCTCGGCAAGGACCTGTGCGGCCGTCGGGTGCGCCGAATATTCCAGCCGCAATACCCCCCGTCCGCCGTCGTGGTCGCGGACCATGCCGTCGAACCCGACGATGGCGCCTGCCGATTCATGGCTCACCAGGTCCTGGTGCTCGGCGAGGGAGATCTGCTGGTCGGTCAGGGCGGCCCGCAGGACCAGCGTCATCGCTGGTGGTCTTCGCCGGCCAGCTGTTCGAGCGCGTGGTCCAGCACATCGCCGAGCACCGCAAGACCATCGCGTACCCCGCCGGGCGAACCCGGCAGGTTGACGATCAGCGTCCGACCCGCAACGCCGCACACCCCGCGCGACAGCACCGAGGTGGGCACCTTCGGCAGGCCGGAACGGCGGATAGCGTCGGCCAGCCCGGGAATGATGACGTCGAGCACCGCCACGGTCTGCTCCGGGGTGGTGTCGCTGGGCGAGATCCCGGTGCCACCCGAGGTGATGATCACGTCGACGTCGCCGTCGAGCGCGTCGTGCAGTGCCTCACCGACCGGTTCCCCGTCGGCCACCACTACCGGCTCGACCGGCGGAAACCCTTGCTGTTCGAGCCATTGCGCGATGATCGGACCGCACTGATCGTCGTAGGTACCGGCCGACGCGCGGGTCGAGGCGATGATGACTCGTGCCGAGCGGGCGCTCATCAGCGCACCCACATTCCGGTTTTGCCGCCCTCTTTGCGCAGCACCCGAATGTCATCGATGCGCGCGGCCGGGTCAACCGCTTTGATCATGTCGTACAACGTCAGCGCTGCCACGCTGACGGCGGTCAATGCCTCCATCTCCACCCCCGTGCGGTCGGTACTGCTTACTGTCGCGATGATCTCGATATCCGTTTCGCCGACGCTGAAATCGACGTCCACCCCGGTGAGAGCGAGCTGGTGACACAGCGGGATCAGGTCGCTGGTGCGCTTGGCCGCCAGAATGCCCGCCACCCGCGCGGTGGCGAGCGCATCGCCTTTGGGCAGCCCGCCGGCCGAGACCAGCGCCACCACCTCCGCCGAGGTGCGCACGGCACCCGCCGCGACGGCGGTGCGCCGCGTGGCCGCCTTTTCGGTGACATCCACCATGTGCGCCGCCCCCCGCTCGTCCAGATGCGACAACTCCTCCAGATGCGATAGGGGGCCCGAACCGGCCCCTGATCCAGACTGGGGCCCTGATCCGAAAGTCGCACTGGCTTTATAACCGGGATGAGCCGCCTCAGAACCCCCTGCCATCCCGGGGACCTACCGGTTGACGACGGTGACCGGGTGCACGTAGGGCAGGTCGTCGGCCGGCAGCGGGAACACCAATTCCCCGAAGGGCGATGACGCGCCCGTGCGGTCGGTCACCAGTTCACTCACCGCGTGGTCGTCTGGATCCGTCGTCGGCCAGCCGGGGTCCACGTACCTGGTTCTGCGCGCCTTGCTCTCACCATTGTCAGCCACGCGATCCATTCTGACAGGTCTTGCCGCCCATCGGGGACAAAGTATGTGTGCTCGTGACTTGCCGCGTCTGGTGGCCCGGCGGCTGGCTTACGCTGGTCAAGCAATGACCGACAACACCCCGGATGTCCCGCTGGGGTCGTGGCTGGCCGACTTGCCCGACGAGGCGCTGATCCGGCTGCTGGAGCTCCGGCCAGACCTTGCCCAGCCACCACCCGGCAGTATCGCCGCGCTCGCCGCGCGCGCTCAGGCCCGTCAGTCGGTCAAGGCTGCCACCGACGAGCTCGACTTCCTGCGGCTGGCGGTGATCGACGCGCTGCTGGTGCTGCACGCCGACACCGCGCCGGTGCCGACCGCCAAGCTGCTGGCGCTGATCGGCGACCGCGCTCCCCCGGCCGACGTCGCCGCGGCGCTGGACGACCTCAGACAACGCGGCCTGGCCTGGGGTGACACTGCGGTACGGGTGGCCGCCGACGCCGGCACGGCGTTGCCGTGGCATCCCGGTCAAGTCACGCTCGAGGACGCCGCGCGTTCCAGTGCACAGGTCGCCGATCTGATCGAAGGGCTCAACCAGGCGCAGCTGGACGTGCTGCAGAGATTGCTCGAAGGGTCCCCGATGGGGCGCACTCGCGACGCCGCGCCCGGCGCCCCGGCGGACCGCCCGGTACCGCAGCTGCTGGCGATGGGCCTGCTGCGCCAGATCAACGACGAGACGGTAATCCTGCCCCGCCACGTCGGGCAGGTGCTGCGCGGCGAGCAGCCCGGTCCGATGCAGTTGACGGCACCCGATCCGGTGGTTTCGAAGACCACGCCCGCCGACGTCGATGCCGCGGCGGCCGGAGCCGTCATCGACCTGCTGCGCGAGCTCGACGTGCTGCTCGAAACACTCGGCGCCGCACCGGTTTCCGAGCTACGCAGCGGCGGGCTCGGGGTTCGCGAAATCAAGCGGCTGGCCAAAGCGACCGGTATCGAGGAACCGCGGTTGGGCCTGATCCTCGAAGTCGCTGCCGCGGCCGGATTGATCGCCAGCGGGATGCCGGATCCGGTACCGGCCACCGGTGACGCACCTTATTGGGCCCCGACGCCGGCCGCCGACCGGTTCACCTCGATGTCCCCCGCCGAGCGTTGGCACCTGCTGGCCAGCACGTGGCTTGAGTTGCCGGGTCGGCCGGCGTTGATCGGCAGCCGCGGCCCGGACGCCAAACCTTACGGCGCCCTTTCTGATTCGCTGTACTCGACGGCGGCCCCGCTGGATCGCCGGCTGTTACTGGGCCTGCTCGCGGAGTTGCCTCCCGGCGCCGGTGTCGACGCCGCCGAGGCGTCGGCCGCGCTGATCTGGCGGCGCCCACGCTGGTCCAGGCGGCTGCAACCCGGACCCGTCGGCGATCTGCTGGCCGAGAGCCACGCTTTGGGGCTGGTGGGTCGCGGGGCGATCAGTGCGCCCGGCCGCGCGCTGCTGGACGAAGCCTTCGAAGCCGATACGGACCCCGCCGCCGCGATCGGTGCGATGACGCGGGCGCTGCCCGAGCCGATCGACCATTTCCTGCTGCAGGCGGACCTGACCGTCGTGGTACCCGGGCCGCTGCAACGCGGTCTCGCCGAGCAACTGGCCACCGTCGCTACCGTCGAATCAGCCGGGGCGGCGATGGTGTACCGCATCAGCGAGCAGTCGATCCGGCATGCGCTCGACGTCGGCAAGACCCGCGACTGGATGCATGCACTTTTCGCGAATCACTCCAAAACGCCAGTGCCGCAAGGGCTTACGTACCTTATCGACGATGTTGCGCGGCGGCACGGGCAGCTCCGGATCGGTATGGCCGCATCGTTTGTGCGGTGCGAGGACCCGGCCTTGCTGGCCCAGGCGGTAGCGGTCACCGCCGACGGGCTGCAGCTGCGTGCCCTGGCCCCGACGGTTGCGGTGTCTCCCGCGCCGATCGCTGACGTGCTCGCCGCGTTGCGAGCCGCAGGTTTCGCCCCGGCCGCCGAGGATTCCTCCGGCGCCATCGTCGACTTCCGGCCCCGCGGAGCCAGGGTGCCCGCACCCCAGCACCGCCGCCCGTATCGCCCGATGCCCCACCCAAGCGGTGAAAGCCTGAACGCGGTGGTCGCGGTGCTACGCAAGGTGACGGCCGCACCTTTCGGCAACCTCCGCGTCGACCCGGCGGTCACCATGTCGCTACTGCAGCGCGCGATAAGGGACGAGGCCACATTGGTGATCGGCTACCTCGACGCCGCGGGCGTGGCGACCCAGCGAGTGGTGTCGCCGATCGTCATCCGAGGTGGTCAGCTGGTGGGCTTCGATTCGGCGTCCGGGCGGTTGCGCGACTTCGCCATCCATCGCATCACGTCGGTGGTGTCGGACGAGGACTGAATAATGGACCGCATGACCCGCGCCGGCGGCGATGCAGTGGGGCACCGCGCGCTTGCGGGGGACGCAGCGATGAGGAGGAGCGGCGCCATTGACTGACGGACCGTTGATCGTGCAGTCCGACAAGACGGTGCTGCTCGAAGTGGACCACGAGCTGGCCGGCGCGGCGCGGGCCGCCATCGCGCCGTTCGCCGAGCTGGAACGCGCACCCGAACACATACACACCTACCGCATCACCCCGTTGGCGCTGTGGAACGCCCGCGCCGCCGGCCATGACGCCGAACAGGTGGTCGACGCGCTGGTCAGCTTCTCCCGCTACGCGGTGCCGCAGCCGCTGCTGGTCGACATCGTCGACACCATGGCCCGCTACGGCCGGCTGCAACTGGTGAGAAGCCCGCCGCACGGCCTGACGCTGGTCAGCCTGGACCGCGCGGTGCTCGAAGAAGTGTTGCGCCACAAAAAGATCGCACCGATGCTGGGCGCCCGCATCGACGACGACACCGTCATCGTCCACCCCAGCGAGCGCGGCCGGGTCAAGCAAATGCTGCTCAAGATCGGTTGGCCCGCAGAGGATCTCGCCGGTTACGTGGACGGCGAGGCGCATCCGATCAGCCTGCGCCAAGACGGCTGGCAGCTGCGCGATTACCAGCAACTGGCAACGGACTCGTTCTGGTTGGGCGGCTCCGGCGTGGTGGTACTTCCGTGCGGCGCCGGCAAGACGCTGGTCGGCGCGGCCGCGATGGCGAAAGCCCAAGCGACGACGCTGATCCTGGTCACCAGCATCGTCGCGGCCCGGCAATGGAAACGAGAACTGGTCGCGCGGACCTCGCTGACCGAGGACGAGGTCGGCGAATATTCCGGGGAGCGCAAGGAGATCCGGCCGGTCACCATCTCGACGTACCAGATGATCACCCGGCGCACCAAGGGTGAGTACCGGCACCTGGAGCTCTTCGACAGCCGCGACTGGGGGCTGATCATCTACGACGAGGTGCACCTGCTGCCGGCGCCGGTGTTCCGGATGACAGCCGACCTGCAGTCCAGGCGGCGACTGGGCCTGACCGCCACGTTGATCCGCGAAGACGGCCGCGAGGGTGACGTGTTCTCGCTGATCGGCCCGAAACGTTATGACGCGCCTTGGAAGGACATCGAGGCGCAGGGCTGGATCGCGCCGGCGGAGTGTGTCGAGGTCCGGGTCACGATGACCGACAACGAGCGGATGATGTACGCCACCGCCGAACCCGAAGAGCGGTACCGGATTTGCTCGACGGTGCACACCAAAATCGCTGTGGTCAAGTCGATCCTGGAAAAGCACCCGGGCGAGCAGACCCTGGTGATCGGGGCGTACCTGGATCAGCTCGACGAGCTCGGCGCCGAGCTGAACGCTCCGGTGATCCAGGGGTCGACCAGGACCAGTGAACGCGAAGCGTTGTACGACGCCTTCCGCCACGGCGAGGTCTCCACGCTGGTGGTGTCCAAGGTCGCTAATTTTTCCATCGACTTGCCGGAAGCCGCTGTGGCGGTGCAGGTTTCGGGAACATTCGGCTCACGTCAAGAAGAAGCCCAGCGGCTGGGCCGGTTACTGCGACCAAAGGCCGACGGCGGTGGCGCCATCTTTTATTCCGTGGTTGCCCGCGACAGCCTGGATGCCGAGTACGCCGCGCACCGCCAGCGTTTCCTGGCCGAACAGGGCTATGGCTACATCATCCGGGACGCGGACGATCTGCTGGGCCCCGCCATTTAACCGGCCGCGATCTCCCCGCACGCCCGGGCGTCCGGTGCTACCTTCGCGTTCACGCGGGTGAAGGAGGCGACGTGGGCCACAGCGCGAGGCGCGAACGGCGCGAGAACGCGAGGCGCCTAATGGCGGAAGTCGGGGTCAGCCCGGCGCTGCTGCAAGCGCAACGTGTTGTAGCGCATACATCGAGGGTGCTCGCCTTCGCCGGGGTCGCATTGTCGGTCGTAGGCATCGCCGTCAGCGGCAAGCTGCTCTGGATCGGTCTCGCGCTGGCCGGGGGCGGCTTTGCTGTTGCAGCCGCAATAGGTTGGAACGCGCTCCGCGTAATCGACAAGGTCAGGTGGCAGGACGGGACCATCACGATCCGCACGGTCGAGCCAGGCGATGTGGGCGAGTACGGCCAGCGCGTCGTCTGCGAGGTGGAGCTGAACCCGCCGCCGCGCATCGCCCGGCTGGCGACGACGGTCGGGCCGCTGGACGCCCGGCTGCACGTCGTCGGGGCGGCAATGCGCTGCCGAATCGACCGCGTCGAGTTTTCGTCCGTGCTACACGCGTTCCCTTATGACGCTTCAGGCCGCGAACTCGCCTTCCGGAGGGTATAGGCGAGGTCTGGCGAGCTCGGGGCACCGCCCGCTTGCGGGGGACTGCTCGCGCCAATCGCTAGAGGGCCTACGACGGCTAGTCCCGTTTTCCGCACTGATCGAGCGTAGAGCCCGGTTTTCGGACGAGTTTCGGCTCAGGGCTGTGTGCGGTAATCCATTGCGGTAGTTGAGTATTCGATTCCGACGGGCATGGATAGCGGCCCCGACGGAGTGGTCCGCGACGTGACCATGTAGGGCCAAATTCTCCCCTGAGAACCCTGCAGACACACCGAATTACATGCTTGTAATGCGGTATAAGTCTCGATAGTGTAGGGCCAACTCCGACGCAGGGGACGGATCCGGTATGTACGTTAAGCGCCACGCCATCGTCAAGGGCGGCAAGCGCTACGTGTACCTGCGGCTGGTCGAAGCCTATCGCGATGAGCAAGGCCGAGTGCGCCATCGAGTGCTGCGCACCCTGGGCCGCGAGGACGAGCTGAAGGCGTCGGGCCAACTGGACCAGTTGGCGGCCTCGTTCGCCCGACTCGACCCGCCGCCGGTCGGCACCCGCCGCCACGTCGGTCCGCTGCTGCTGGTGCACCACTACCTGCACCGACTGGGCCTGGTCGAGGTCATCGACGCGGCGGCCCCGATGCGCGGACGGGCCATGCTGACCCACGGGGAGGTGATCGTCGCGCTGGTGGCCAACCGGCTGTGCGCCCCGGCGCCGCTCTACGACATCGCGGGCTGGGCATCGTCGGCGGCGATGGCCGAATTGTTCTCCGTCCCAGCGGGGTTGCTCAACGACGATCGGCTGGGCCGGGCGTTGGAGGCGCTGGCCCCGGTGGCCGAGCAGGTCCGAGGCAACCTCGCCCTGGCGGCCGCGTCTCGCTGCTCGGCGGACCTGTCACGGCTGCATCTGGACATGACCGCGGTCCGGTTCACCGGCGGCTACACCGGCTCCGCGCTGGTCGCCAAAGGGTGGGCGGCCGATCGCACCATCGGCCGCCAAGTCAAGACCATGCAGGTGTCCACCCGCGCCGGGGTCGCGGTTTACTATCGGCCGCACCCGGGGGGCTCCAACGAGGCGCCATGCTTCGCCGACACCCTCGAGCGCATCCGCGCGCTGGCCCCGCCCGGCGTGGTCTGCGTCATCGACTCCGGGTTCGGGCACCTAAGCAAGCTGTGCGCCGCCGACGCCAAAGGGTTGCGGTTCGTGGTACCGCTGCGCGCCGACACCGGCTGGGCGCAGTGGTTCACCGCCGACGTGCCCGACGGGCTGGCCGCGCTGCACCGCCTCGACCACTGCTCGGCGCGCGAAGCCCGGCTACCTGAGCATGAGCGCACCGTGTTCAAAGGCGTGCTGCGCGAACAAGACATCGCCGACGACGACACCGGCGCCACCCACCGGCTGCGCATCGCCTACATCTGGTCTTCCGAAGAGGCCGCCTCCGTCGCCGACGCCCGCGAACGCGCCCTGGCCACCGCCGAAGACGCGCTCAGCAGAATCCGCAACGGCCTCGGCGGGCGCTACTACAAGACCAAAAAACAGGTCGACGACCGGGTCGCCAAAATCATCGGACACCGCATCGCCGAGCTAATCACCGTCACCACCGGCGTCGACGACCAGCACAAACCCACCATCGCCTGGCACCGCAACCCCGAAGCCATCACCAGCGCTTCAACGCTGGACGGTCTCGATTCAGCAGAGACCGCTGGGAGTCCCGCGAGTGGGCGAGGTTTCCTGGGTGGGCATAACTTGCGGGTAGGGCACCCGATACGGAAATCCGATCGCCGCACCTCCCAATGATCCCAACACCACGTTGGGAGCCGTGCCATTGGGCCCTACCGGCCCGCTTGCCATTGACCTCATCTTCGGCCTTGGCGCGTTGATGACTGGCTTGGCCGCGCTGGCCCGTGTCAAACGCGGCGAAGCCAACAGCCGTGGAAGGGCAACGATGATCGTGCCGAGATGATCCACAGAGCGATGCCCTCTCAACCGTTAGGACCTATATCCGTCATGCTGCCACCGGAGACCTCGGCAGTGAAGACCGCTTTTGACGAAAGCAAAGCTGCTCTGCAGCGCTCTTACATGCGCGCGCAGGTCTCCCCGGGGGCCGTCGATTTGGCCGATGCCCTTCGGCAGCCTTACTCCGCTGGTGGGTATATCCCGTACACGCCGCGCTTGTCGCCAGCCAACACCCACGCGTGCTGCCGCTCGGCCCGCGCACACAATTCCGCGGCGCGGCGTCGCCGCGCGAGAGCCTTGTCATCGTGCCGTGTCCACCAGGCGCCGACGGGCGGCCACCGCTATCGCGGCCACGGCGACGAGCAGCCAGAAGAACTTGGCCACCAACGCGGCCAGGCACCAGCAGAACAATCAACGGCATGGGCTCAGCCCCTTTAGGCGCTTTACGTCAACCGTGCCGGTCACTCCTCCGAATTCCTGGGCAGGAATCGGCCCGTTGTGCTCGACCGTGGCGGCGTCGGCCAGCCTTGCGACGGCGGCGGCCTAACGTCCGTACGGAAACCCTGCCCGAGTCGCGTCCGTTTCCAGTAGTCGATCGTTTCCGGCAGCCACCCGCGCACCGTTCCCTCGGCAGCGACCCATCCTGGTTGACCGGCCCGATGATGGCGTCCGGCGGCGGCAGCTTGGCCCCCGACAGGCCGCCCCGCCGCAAACCGATCCTTGCCTCAAACTGCGCGCGGCTCAGGAACACCTGAGATCGACGCGGGTAAACCATCCCCATGTTGTACCCGGTTGGTCCGGCCTCAAGGGTCACCACGCGCATGCCGCTGCCGCGCGGAGCTCGTCGTCGGCCACCGCGGTGTAGCCGCAGCACGGCCGTGACCAGATTGCTGCTGCCGGCGTCTCGAACGCCTGTTGGTGGAGCGGCTGGCTGCGTATGGTGAGCCCGATGGAGGGCACCGCGTTCGGGCGTTATCGCCTGATCGCGTTGATCGGCGAGGGCGGCATGGGCGAGGTATGGCGTGCGCATGACACCGTGACTGACCGGGAAGTGGCGATCAAACTTCTGCCCGCGAAGCTGTCGAAGGACGAGGACTTCCAGCAGCGTTTCCGGCGCGAGGCGCACGCAGCGGCACGACTAAATACCCCGCACGCGGTCCCGATCCATGACTACGGGGAGATCGACGGCCGACTGTTCGTGTGCATGCGGCTCATCGAGGGCCGCGACCTGGCCACCGTGCTGGCCGACGGGCCGTTGGAGCCGACTCGGGCGGTGCGCATCATCGAAGGGGTCGCCTTGGCTTTGCATGCGGCCCATCAGGTTGGTCTGCTGCACCGCGACGTCAAACCCTCCAACATTTTGCTCGACGACAACGACTTCGCCTACCTCATCGACTTCGGCATCGCGCGCGCCGCCGACGACACGCGAATGACCAAGACCGGCAACACGATCGGCACCTTCGCCTACATCGCACCCGAGCGACTGGACAGACAGGGCACCGAGGACGCCCGCGTCGACATCTATTCACTGGCGTGCGTGCTGTACGAATGCCTGACCGGAGAGCCGCCCTTTGCCGACGACACGATGCCACGCCTGATCGTGGCCCACCTGAGCGAGCCGCCGCCGCGGCCTTCGATCACTCAACCGAATGTGCCCCCTCAGGTCGACCAGGTGATCGCCACCGGGATGGCCAAAGACCCCGACCAGCGGTATGCCACCACCGTCGAGTTGGCCAGCGCCGCCCGCGACGCGATCACCGTCCCGCTGACACCACCCAGCGAACCCACCCTGCTCGCCGACGCGACCCGACCCGTACCCCCGCCCGCCGCGCGGCAACAGCCCGCCGACCTGCACCTCGCCGCGACCCAACAACGTGCACCCGGCTGGGCGCCTGTCCCCCAACCCGGACCCGCTGACCGGCCGCCCAATGAGCCGGTCCCGACGACACTGCAGCTGTGGCGGCGCCGCCAACGCCTGCAGGTGAAGTTGCCCTTCACCGGATCTAATCCCCACGGTCTGGTGGTGGACACCGCCGGCACCGTCTACGTCGCCGACAAAGGCAACAATCGGGTGGTGAAGCTAGCGGTCAGCAGCCAGAGCGTGCTGCCCTTCACCGGCCTCAACGCCCCCACTGGTGTAGCGGCGGATGCCGCTGGCAACCTCTACGTCGTCGACCAAGGCCACAGGGTGCTGAAGCTGGCGGCGGGCTCGGGCACCTGGAGCGTCATACCGTTCACGGGCCTCACCGACCCCTACGGTGTGGCGGTGGATGGCGCCGGCAACGTCTACGTGACCGACCATGGCACCAATCGGGTGGTGAAACTGGCGGCGGACTCGGGCACCTGGAGCGTGCTGCCGTTCACCGGCCTCCTTGATCCCCGGGGTGTGGCGGTGGACGGCGCCGGCACTGTCTACGTCGCCGACTCGTCCAACTGTCGGGTGCTGAAACTGCCGGCGGCCTCGCCCAACCCAACCACGCTGCCGTTCACCGGCCTCAATGGTCCCCGGGGTGTGGCGGTGGACACCGCGGGCAACGTCTACGTCACCGATAGCGACAGTCTCAACAATCGGGTGGTGAAGCTCGCGTCGGGAGCGAGCACCCCAACCACGCTGCCGTTCACCGGCCTCACGGGCCCCCAGGGTGTTGCGGTGGACGCCGCGGGCAACGTCTATGTCACCGACAGTTTCAAAAATCGGGTGGTGAAACTGCGCGCCGGGTGAGGCGCCGCACAGCCGGGGGCGCGAGGCTGCAGGGCCAGTCCGATCGAGGCCACGTGAAAGACCAAGCTGCTGCGGACTCGCGGTCGGGCGGGTTGTCAGGGGACGGCATGCGGTCAAGGCGGCTGCTTCCGTCGGGTCGCCAGCCTGCTCCCATTGTCCTGGTATCGTCTTGACAATTTGTAAGCTAGCCTAAACATAGGCTTTGAGCTGCATAAACACTCGTGCACGATACTGGGATTGAGTCAGTCTTCTCCAGCGCCCCTTCAAAGTTGCCCGACATACCCAACAGTCGACGGGTTCTGAGCCCACGGGTATCGCCCGTCAGCCGTTTCCAACGCCTGGACCAGCCGTTGTAGGCGTGTCCCTCCACCAAAACCTTCTGATGAACTGGCATCATCCTTGTCGAATGAATTGTTGATCGGTTGATGTTTCTTCACTCTGAGTGAAGTCGAGGAGGCGTGGGTTGGCTCTGGCTGTGGTCCGTGATCTGCGGGAACATCGAGTGCCTGCGACCGAGGAGGAGCTCGCCGACTTCGAGACCGACGTGCTGGCCGGGTTCGTGCTGGCACGGGCGTCGGCCGGATTGGTCGACAGCACGATCCGCAACGACACCAACCACCTCGAGCTGATCCGCGATTGGTTCGGCCGTCCGCTATGGGAGTTGCAGCCCGCCGATGCCGACGTCTACTTCGGCAAGGTGCTGCGCGACGCCAACCCCGCCACCTGCACCGGGCGGGCCGCAGCACTGACCGTGTATTTCCAGTTCTTGGAGCTTCGGCACAAGATCGACCTGCACAACATGACAGGTCGGGTCGTCGAGTGCCCGCTGGACGAGATCAACCGGCCGCGCGCCTCGGTCGATCCGCAGCTGCGTATCCCGCCCACCACCGACGAGATCGACCAGTTGTTCGCCGGGTGGCGCGAGGAACTGGTCACCTGCCGCAAGTTCGCCCCGACCGCCCGCAACTACGCGGTCGCCCGGCTGGCGGCCGACGTGGGACTGCGCATCAACGAGGCGAGGATGCTCGACCTGGACGATGTGCGGTGGGAGCTGGGACGGTTCGGCAAGCTAAACGTCCGTTATGGTAAGGGATCACGGCGCAAAGGCCCCAAACCGCGACTGGTACCGCTGATCAACGGCGCTGACCGCAGCCTGAGATGGTTCATCGAAGACGTGCTGGGCCTGTTCGATATCGACCCGAATAGCCATGCCGCGCCGCTGTTTCCGTCCGAACGCAAGAACATCGACAGGACGTGCATGCGCGCGACAGCTGACGTCTATCGCCGCTCGTTGGCCGAGGCGGCGGACCGGCATCTGCCCGCGTGGTCAGGGAAGCTGACGCCGCATGTGCTGCGGCACTTCTGCGCCTCCCAGCTTTACCTCGGCGGAATGAATCTGTTCGCCATCCAGGAACTTTTAGGTCACGCCTGGACGGGCACAACGGCTCGGTATATCCACGTGCACGCCACCCATGTCGAAGATGCGTGGGCGACCGGGCAACGCCGGGTCGCCGATCGATGGAAAGGACTCGCTCGATGAAATGGAACCTGCGCTTGGCCGCGGCCAACCGCGGCATCTGGAAGGCCAGCGAACTCCAGCGGATGCTCGCCGACCGCGGTCTGGTGATCAGCGCCGGCAAGATGTCGGGCCTGTGGTCGGGCAACCCCAACGCCATCAAGCTGAACGACCTGGACGTCATCTGCGCCGTCCTCGGCTGCGGGGTCGACGAGCTGCTGATTCCCGAGCCCGAAACCGTGGCCGCACCTACGCCGAAGGGTGGCGAGAAGGCCGCCGCCGCGGCCGGCGAGGTCCGTCCCGTTACCCCGCGCGCCCGGGCGGGAAGGTCGCTGCCGCCGCGATGAATTGCCTGCAGTGCGGAGCCGAACTGCCGGCCAACGGTCGCCGCGACCAAAAGTACTGCGGCAGACGCTGTTCAGGAAAGGCGCACTACCATCGCGGGAAGGCGGGGCTGCCTCCTCGCCCGCCCCGGCGGCATCCAGCCTTGGAATCCGACGACCCCGTGCTCGTGGCCGCCGCGATATACGCCCGGGAACTCGGTGCCGCCCATGATTGGTGCGGTGAGACCACAAACCGATGCCTCGACGCCCTGGTCGCACTTCTGGCCGGTCGGCCCACCGGTGATCGCGTGCCGCTCACGGAGGTTCGAACACGGCCGCATCGGCTCGCGTCCCGTCGCAGGCTCGTCGAAATCCTCTCCCACTTCGACCTGCTGATAGACGACACCGAATCTCCGATCCGGGCCTGGATCGACCGCGTCACCGCGGAACTTCCGCCAGGGTTCGCCGCGCCGTCGCACCACTGGCTCCTTACCCTGTTGGTCGGCGGCGCACGTGCTCGCCCACGATCGCCGAGGACGCTCTACAGCTACTTCGGCCCGGTCAGGCCCCTTCTCGCACACTGGTCCACCTGCTATGAGCATCTCAGGGAGGTCACCAGGCGCGACGTCGACGCGGCGCTGCGGGCGTTTCAGGGAAACCAGCGCCACAATCTGATCAAGGCGCTGCGGTCGCTGTTCCGGCACGCCAAGAAGAATGGTCTGGTCTTCAGCAACCCAATAGCGGGTTTGAAGAGCCAACCAGTAGACCAGGACCTCCTGCCCATCACCGATGATGAGGTGCGCTCGATCGAACAGCTCGCGAGCGAACCGCTTGAACGCCTCGTTGTGGCGCTGAGCGTCGAACATGCCTGCCGCACAAGCGTTATACGCAAACTGACGCTCGACGACATCGACCTGCCGAACCGGCGGATCACCCTTGCTGGACACAACCAACGGCTCGGCGGGCTCACCCACAGAGCGTTGATCGCATGGCTCGACCACCGCCGGGACAGATGGCCCCACACTCCGAACCGGCACGTTCTCCTCACGACGAAAACTGCATTGCGCACAACGCCGGTGAGTCAAACATCGGTGAAACAATCGTTGAGCGACAACGGGTTCACGATCGACCGCATCCGTGCCGACCGAATCCTTCACGAAGCGCTGACCGCAGGCCCGGACCCGCTGCATCTGTCTCTCGTCTTCGGCATCTCCCACAACACCGCACGGCGCTACACCACCGTGGCCGAACGGCTGCTCAGCGACGAACTCGATCAGCCGGTAGAGCCGTAGTGCCGCCCAACGCCGCTAGACTCAGGCCCCGCGAACCTGCCGTAATTATGAACCTTCACGGCCGAAAGGCCGTGGGTTCCAGCTGAAATCGCTTCAATACGGCTGAACTCACGGGAAACCTACCGGTAACCCTCAATATTCGATCTCGCCGTATTCGTTGTCGCGGGCCACGCCTGCAAGCCTCCGAGACGGAGGCGCAGGTAGTCGCCGCGACGCGACGCCCGCCATCTGTGGCCACCGCGGCGCAGCATGCTGACCACGAGTGCGACTGTTTGCTGGCGTGAGTTGATCGCCACATCGTTTACCCGGGCCGCCGATGACGAGATCCGCGCGGTAGCGGCGTGGCCCGACACCACCGCCGCAGACACGGTGTAAAGGGGGTTGCGCCGCTGAAAACAGGAAACGTGTTGCCGGGATCACGATACAATTTGAGTCCGTTCATCCGACGGGGTGGCCGATCACGAAGCCCCGCCCGGCGTTGGGAGCAACTGATGTCGTCTCTGTTGGCGGCCCCGGAGATGCTGGCTTCGGCGGCCACGGATTTGGCGAGTATTGGTTCGACGCTGAGCGCAGCACACATGACCGCGGTGGCCCCGACCCTCGCGCTGATGCCCGCGGCCGCTGATGAGGTGTCGGCGAGTATCGCACACGTGTTCTCCGTGCACGCCCAGGACTATCAGGGGCTGGCCGGGCAGGCGGCGGCGTTTCATGAGCAGTTTGTACAGCACTTGACCGCCAGTGCGGGCTCGTATGCCACCACTGAGGCCGCCAACGCCGCGTCGTTGCAGCCCTTGAATGCGATTGCGGGCTCGTTTACCGGCGCTATCGCCGCCTTCCAGGACCAGGTGGTCAACTTGTTTAATACCGTGTTGAGCCAATTACTCAATTCATTAACGAGCTTTTGGAATACGTTAACAAGTTTTGTGAATATGGTAATAGATCTTGCCGTTTTGTTATTGGTATTTGGAGCAATTCCCTTATATTATAGGCTAATGGGAATCACGGATCCATACGGATTCTAATAAAAGGAGACCATTAACGAGCCTCGAACACACGCTTTTCGACAGACAGCGCCGTGCCGCGCCGATCGCCCCGGCAACCCCTGTCCAGGCGCACTGATCGGGCGGCCCGCCCGCCGGCTCGTGGTGGCGCCTGCCTCAGAAAATGAATGCACGAGTGAATACCGATCAGATTATCGGCAAGTCGCTCAACGCTCAAACACACTAGTGTACAAGGCTATACCGGTAGCAGAGTGGCTACCGGTAACCCTCCATATTCAAAACCGCCGTATTCGGTTGGGGTCGACAGCAGGCAGCGGGCGGAGGCCCGGGTTAGTTCGCTTCCAGGCCTACAATGAGGTTTACCGGTTACCCTCAATATTCGGTCTTGCTGTATTCGGTCGCGCCGGGGCGGACGCCATGGTTCCAGAATCACCAGGTGGCCGATGGGCGATCGTCTTGGTTAGGTGCCCGGGTTTGCCGTCGATGTGGCACGCTGCAGAGACACCATCCTGTTTGCTGAAGAGCCTTTGAGTAGTACCCCTAAGAACCGGCTACTGCGGTGGCGGATGTGGTGGCAACGGGCACAATCCCGACAAGTCTCCGGCCGGGTTAACCAGTTGTGGCCACTGCTCAGCGAGAACTTCTGAGCGGGTGGCGAATCCGACCGCGAAGCCGGAAAGGTTTCGGCCTTCGCCGGCGTACACGCCAATCCCTCGCCACGGATCTCTGCGCAGCGACACCGGCGCACCGGAGCAGCACGCACCGGCCGGGACGCTTAGCTTGTAGAACATGCGCCCTCGAGGGCACTGTCACGTTACGCAAAATGGGCGCTGCCGCCCATCGCATCAGCCCGATGCGTCACACGTGAGCTGGGGGTTCACGAGAACGCATTGGCTCCGGTCCCCGCATGATCGCTTAACGTGACGGTGCCCACGCGTTCTAGGCGAGAGCGGCGTTACGCTGCTCGCGCTAGAGCGACAGGATGGTCGCCGACGAGGTGCCGGGTGCGCCGTACACCTGCGCCAGACCGACGCGCGGGTTGCCGGGCACCTGACGCTCACCGGCCTCCCCGCGCAGCTGCCGCACCAGCTCGTGCACCTGCCGCAGGCCCGACGCACCGATCGGCTCGCCGTTGGCGATCAGCCCGCCATCGGTGTTGATCGGCATCGAGCCGTGGATTTCGGTGGCGCCGTCGGCCACCAGCTTCTCCTGCTCGCCGTCGGCGCACAGACCCGTTTCGGCCATGTGGATCACCTCGGCGCCGGCGTCGGTGTCCTGCAGCTGCGCGATGTCGATGTCCTCGGGTCCGATACCCGCGGCCTCATAGGCGGCTTTGGCCGCGTATACCGTCGGCGAGACGTCCTCGTCCAACGGGGCGAACGTGGCGTGCACCTCGTAGGCGCCGTAGCGGCGGGTGCGGATCTCGGTGGCTCGCACGTAGACCGGTTTGTCGCTGAACTTGTGCGCCATATCGCCACGGCACATGACCACGGCGGCGGCACCCTCGTCGGGTGCGCAGAACATGTATTGTGTCAGCGGGTAATTGAGCACCGTCGAGTTGAGGATCTCCTCCTCGGGAATCGCCTTGCGACGGAATGCATTCGGGTTCAGCGACCCGTTGCGGAAGTTCTTGGCGGCGACCTTGGCCAGCGTGGCCTGGGAGATGTTGTGGTCGTGCAGGTACTTGTTGGCCTTCATGCCGAAGAACTTGGTGGTGACGAACTGCCCGTTCTGCGCATACCACTGCGGCAGCGCCAATTTGGCCGGGTCATCGGTGAACGCGCCGCGCGGGTGCTTGTCCAAGCCGATGGCGATGCCGATGTCGTACTTGCCCAACCGGATGGTGTCGGCGGTCTGTTGAATGGCGCTGGCCGCGGTGGCGCAGGCGTTGAATACGTTGGTGAAGGTGATGCCGGTCAGCCCGACCAGGCGGGTCACCGCGTCCGGGTTGGACACCTCGTAGCTGCCGCCGAAGCCGAATTGGATGTCCCCCCACCCCACACCGGCGTCGGTCAGCGCGGATTGGATGGCCTCGGCACCCATCTCCATCGCGGTCTTCTCGAACCTGCCGAAAGGATGCAGGCCCACACCGACGATTGCCACATCGTTGGTCATCTCAGGCTCCTTCCTTAGACGGGCCGGAACGCGAACGTCATGATCTCGGCGCCCTCGGCGTCAGTGGTGAACGGCACCATGGCGAGTTCGACCTCCTGGCCGAACTCGATCTTGGCCGGGTCGTTCTCGGTCAGCCTGCCCTCGACCCGGATCACCGCGTCGGCTCCCAAACCGAGCTGGACCAGGCCCACGCCGAACGGCACGAAATCCTCGCCAGCCGGACCGGCATAGGGAGCTCCGGGCGGGAAGCCCTGGGTGGTCCACGACACCAGCGTCCCGCGGCGCGGCAACAGCAGCTCGCTCATCTGGGCGCCGCTGCAGCGTGGACACCGTTGCTGCACCGGGAAGGTGGTGGCGCCACACTCGCCGCATCGACTACCGATCAGCTGCGGGTTCTCGTCCGGCCAGGTTGAGATTTCGGGGGCGAGTGCCTTCTGCATCGAGCGATCCTCCAGCGATCCTCCGTCGTCCGCACACAATAATGCGCTCACTGAAAGGTACAACACCATTCGATAAAAGTGGAAATCTCATTCTCGTTTCGGCATCGGTCGGATGGTGTCGGATGGTCCCGTCCGGGCCTGGGTTATCTTTGCGCCTATGCCGGTGACAGTGATCCTTGAACTCAGGCTGAAGCCCGAAGCGGTGCCCGTGGCGCGCGAGGTTATGGGCCGGGCGCTCAAAGACACCCGGGCGTTCGACGGGGCCCTGCGTATCGATGTCCTCGTCGATCAGGACGACGAAACACACTGGCTCGTCTACGAACTGTGGGAGTCGGTCGAGCACGACGAGGCCTACCGCCGATTCCGTGCCGGCGAAGGTCGGATTACCGAGCTACCCCCACTGCTGGCCGCGCCCCCCGTCAAGACGAGGTACGTGACCAACGATATCTAGCGTCTTGAGTCGCTTAATTCAAAAGCAGCTCGTCTGTTGCGACGAGGCTATCGAGATTGGCGTTGGCGCGAAGTAGTGACCAGCACGCTAACGATCTCGCGTGCCGCAACACCCCGTTTGCTATCAACATGCGCGCTGGCACAGTGTTCGTCGAACAACCTCCTCATGACTCCAGCTCCGCGCGGGAAACTTTCCCTTCGAGTCTTCGCCTTCTCGCCACTTTGTCGCCGCCTGAAGTACGAATACGCGACACGCGCGGGGCGTAGCGCATGTGATCTTGATCGGAAATCTACGGTGCGTAAATGCGCGCACGTAGGCCCTGGCAGTGAGCAAGTATTCGATCGACGGAATGTCGCGCCGGCAATTTTTGGCTAAAGCCGCCGCTGCCACCACTGCCGGGGCTTTCATGTCCCTGGCCGGCCCGGTGATCGAAAAGGCCTACGGCGCCGGCCCCTGCGGCGGCCATCTGACCGACATCGAGCACTTCGTGTTGTTGATGCAGGAGAACAGGTCGTTCGATCATTACTTCGGCACGCTTTCCGGAGTCAACGGATACAGCAGCGCGTCGCCGTCCTTCCAGCAGAAGGGCTGGAACCCCCAAACGCAGGCAAAGGACTCGACCGGCATCACGATCCCGTTCCGTTTCGACACCACCCGGGGCCCCCTGCTCGACGGTGAATGCACCAGCGACCCCGTCGAGGGCTGGGAAGCGGTCCATACCGCATGGAACCACGGCGCGAACGATCAATGGCTGGTGTCGCAATACCGGCAGACGCTTCAGGGCAATGTCCCCGTGACTATGGGCTATTTCACGCGCGCGGATCTCCCGATCCACTACTTGCTGGCCGACACGTTCACAATTTGCGATGGCTACTTCTGTTCGCTGCTCGGTGAGACCCACCCCAACCGGCTGTATTGGCTCGGTGCGACCATCGACCCCGATGGCTTGCAGGGTGGGCCGGTGATCTCAAATCCCACCACGCCGGTGGCCAAGTTCAGCTGGACCATCATGCCGCAGAATCTCAGCGCTGCCGGGGTGAGCTGGAAGCTGTACCAGAACAAGTGGCCAGGAAGCCTGAACGGCACGCCCCTCGGCGACAGCGGCAACGTCTCAGACTTCAAGCAAGCTGGAGATCCGCGATCGGATTTGGCCCGCTACGGCATCGCCCCGACCTATCCGCTCGACTTCCTTGCGGACGTCAGCGCAAACAAACTGCCGGCGGTTTCCTGGGTGGTTCCGGGAATTGCCAACTCGGAGCATCCCGCATTCCCAGTCTCGCTCGGCGCTGTGACGCTCGTGAACTGTCTGCGGATGTTGCTGTCCAACCCGGCGGTCTGGGAGAAGACCGCGCTGATCATCGCCTATGACGAAAACGGCACGTTCTTCGACCATGTCGTACCGCCCACGGCGCCGCTGGGGACGCCCGGAGAGTGGATTCCCAACAGCGTGGACATCGACAAAGTGTCAGGATCCGGCGGCATCCGCGGGCCGATAGGTTTGGGCTATCGGGTGCCCTGCTTGGTCATTTCGCCCTACAGCCGCGGCGGCCTCATGGTCCACGACACATTCGACCACACCTCACAGCTGCGATTGCTCGAAACGCGGTTCGGGGCACCGGTGCCCAACCTCACCGCCTGGCGCAGAAGCGTGACCGGCGACATGACGTCGGCATTCAACTTCGCCACCGCACCGAACTCGTCGAAACCCAATTTGGACCATCCGAATCTGAACGCGGTCAAGACAGTGCCGCAGTGCATTCCCAACGGGGCCTTGGGATCATTGGGCAATGGGTCGATAGGAATTCCCTATCGGGTGCCCTATCCACAAATGGTGCCCACCCAGGAAACTTCGCCCAGCCGCGGGATTCCCAGCGGTCCGTGCTAGACCACTAGCTCAATGCCGCAATCACTTCGCGTTCGAACAACTCGATGCCGGACCGATCGTATGCGGCCTCCGGGAAATAACAGATCGCGTAGTCGCACCCGAGGTCACGCATGTTGCTCATCCGCTCGATCACCTGTTCCGGTGTGCCCGTCGCCGAATCCGGGCCGCTGCCACCGGCGAGCATCGCATCCGCCACCGACTCCGACACGTGGCCGAGCAGGCGATCCCGTACCCGCTGCAGCCGGTCTTTGACGTCGGCATCCGACGTGCCCAGGACTGTGGTGAAGTTGGCCGAGCGCACGATGGAGTCGAAGTCGGTGCCCAGCTTGCGGCAATGCTGTGCGAGCACGTCCGACTTGTGGGCGAATCCGGTGGGATCCGGCGTGAAGTTGGTGTACTGCGCGTATTTCGCGGCGATGCGCAACGTCACCTTCTCGCCGCCGCCGGCGATCCACAGGGGAATCCCGCTGTCCTGCAACGGCCTCGGTGCCACAATTGCACCGTCGACCTGGTAGTGCTTGCCGTCGAAACTGACCTTTCCGTCGCGCCAGGCATCACGCATGATCTGCACGCCTTCGTCCAGCCGGGCCAGCCGCTCCCCGGCCGACGGAAAACCGTAACCGTAAGCGCGCCACTCGTGTTCGTACCAGCCGCCGCCGATGCCCATCTGAACGCGGCCACCGGAGATGATGTCGGCGGTGGCCGCCACCTTGGCCAGATAGACCGGGTTGCGATAACTCATCGCCGTGCACATCTGCCCCAGTTTGATCCTCGATGTGGTCGCCGCGTATGCCGACATCAGCGACCACGCCTCGTGGGTGGCTTCGCCGCTGGGCAGCGGAACCGTGTGGAAGTGGTCGTAGACCCACAGCGAATCCCACGTGCCGCCGTCGTCGGCGTAGCCGGCCAGGCCGCGCATCACGTCCCAGTGTTTTTCGGGTTCGATCCCGACCAGATCCATTCGCCAACCCTGCGGAATGAAGAGACCAAAGCGCATAGTTAGGCACTCTAGCCGGGCGACGATGCGGCCCGGAACGGCCCATGCCGACCATAACCTCACAGCGGATCGATACCAAGGACCCAGCCTGCTGCTGACAACGAAGCGCTAAATGTTATCGATGATGAGAATTCGATCAACTTCCAACGCGCGTGAAATCAGGCCAGCCGCCGTCCGGCGTCGGGAAATCCGCTTAGCCCAAGCGATATTCGCCGGAGCCGCGGCCGTCGCGACGCTCGCGCTGTTCAGCGCTGCCCGGCCCGGTGACCCAGGGTCGTAGCGCGCAAGCCGCGCTTCTTTAGAGCGCGGTTAGCGCATCAAGTTCGTGTTTGAAGCGACCGCTGCCACGTGGGATCGCGGCGTAGCCGTGCCATGGGACGGGGGGGCGTAGCCCGAGGTTAGAGGGGCCGGTGTTGGTTTTCGATGTAGCGCTTGATCACCGACAACGGCGCTCCTCCAGCGGACGCGGCGAAATACGACGGCGAGCACAGGTGGCTGCGCATCCGTGCCCGCACACACGTTCCGGTGTATTCGCGCCGCACCGCATAGCTGGAGCGGCCTTTTAGGCGGCGCACCAGCGTGGAGACCGCCAGGGTAGGAGGATAGGCGACCAGCAAATGTATGTGGTCGGGCTCGCCGTTGAACTCGGCCAGCTCGGCACCCAGTTCCGAACACACTGCGCGCATGGTGTTCTCGCAGAAGTCCAGCATGTCTGCATTCAGGACACGGCGGCGATATTTGGTCACAAACACCAGGTGCGCCCACAGTGCTGTCACGCTGTGTCCGCCGCGCCGGTAGCTGCTCCAATCTGCGGAAACGGTGCTGTCAGTGGTCGCTCCTAGAATCTCAGCATGCACACGACCGGTGTCTACCCGCTGGCGCCGACAACTGCCGGCGAGCGAGCGGTGGCGGCACCTGGGCAGCCCAAGCCGCGTGCCCGTAAGCGGCCTAAAGACGCGGCTGCGCATGTTCGGTCGTGGCCGCTGCGTCCCACACCGGCCCAACAACACACCATTGAGGTCCGTTTCGCCACTGGGCGGCGGGTGTACAACGCGGTGCTGGCCGAGATGGCCAAACGCAGCCGCGCGACCAAAGCCGACCCGGCCTGGGCCGCTGTTGCCAAGATGGCGACAACAACCAAACAGCAACGAGTGCAACGCAATAATGCGTTTAACGCAGTGTGCGCCGGGCACGGTTTCACGGTTGATGCGGCGCAGTCGTTTGCGTCGTCGCTGCGCCAGGCTTGGGTAGGTGAACATTTGCCTGCCCAGGAAACTCAGAACATGGGTAAACAGGCTTTCGGTGCGGTAGCGGATTGGCATTGGGGGCGCAAAGGCCGTCCCCGGTTCAAGCCAGCCCGCCGCGGCCTGCATTCGCTGTCGGCGAAAGACGGCAATGGTGCGCTGCGACCTAAAACCGATGCCGCGGGTCGACTGCTGGGGTTGCAGTGGGGCAATGGTTTGGTCATCGGTATCGCGCCGCCGGCAACTGGTGGTCGGCGCGGCAAAGAGCAGCACGCTGAGCTGGCTGAGATCGAAGCGCTCACCGCGGCAGGCACGGTTTTGTATACGCGGATTGTGCGCACCATCATCGCTGGACAGCCCACCTACCGTATGGCAACTGGTCGTGGACGGCACACCACCGGCGCGGCACCCGCTCGGTGATGGTCGTGTCTCGTTCGATCTGGGTCCTAGCCAGATCGCCGTAGCAGTTCAGCGAAACGACGGCACATGGGCAGGGTGGGTGTGGCCGCTGGCCGAGCAGATTCGACTCAACACCACAAGGCTGCGCCGCGTGCAGCGACGTCTGGATCGCCAACACCGTTGCGGGTCGCCGCAGTGTTTCAACCCCGACGGTACCCACAAGAAGCGGCGCTGCCAGTGGCTACGCTCGGACACCGCGGCGCGGACGGCCGCAGCAGTGGGCGAGCAGCATCGGCGTCTGGCTGAACACCGCAAAACGCTGCACGGGCAGTTAGCGAACCAGCTTTTCGCGCACGGCACCCAGGTTGCCTGCGAGAAGTTGAATTATGTGGGGTGGCAGAAGAACTTTCCGCGCAGTGTGCGCGACAGGGCACCAGGGCTACTGGTAGAGGTGGTGCGGCGCAAGGCTGAAAGTGCCGGCAGCGCAAAACTCGACGAGTACAGCCCCTACACGACTGCTCTGTCGCAAACGTGTCTGTGCGGCAAGAAAGAAAAGAAACCGCTTTCTCAACGTGTGCATCGTTGCGAGTGCGGCATCACAGAGGACCGCGACCTGTTTTCGGCCTACCTGGGCCTTCATGTCCAGGTAGGCCAGGACGGTTCGGATCGGCTGGGTTTGCAGGCAGCCAATCATGGCTGGCTGCATCGCCAGGATGTCGGCGTGCGCCGAAATCCAGCCGCACAAAAATCTAAGCGGCGAGGCCGCAGGCATCCGCCTTCGCGGAGGTCAGTGGCGCGTATCAAAGCCCGTAGGGCTTTGAAGCGACAGAGCCGCTCGGCGCGAACCTTCCCTGCTGGTGAGCCCACGGCGCTACCCGCCCAACAGGCGGCATAGCGAGACAGCCCACCACCACAAGGAATCCGCGCATTTTCAATGCGCGGAGGACGTCAAATGCAAGCCACCGCCGCCCTCTCCGGCCCGGCATTTCAGCAGAGCGCACCGGGCGGGGTCGGTAGCGGTGGCTTCGCCACCGACGAAGGCGGGGTCAACGACAACGGCCAGACCTCCGGCGACATCTTCACACAGAACGCCCAAGACCAGAGCAGCCCGTAGTTTCTCGTGCCAGTCGGGGGGCTGTCCACACGCGAAGCCGGGGTGGAAGTCGAGCGCGACGGTGGGGCGACCCGCGGGCGTGGTTCGAGGCCGCTGCCGTGGGGACCGAAGTCGCCAGCGGTGATTTTTCACTGATCGGAATGTCGGGGTCGCGCAACGCAAGGGTGCCGGGATACCCCCGGGGATACTATGGAACACGACGAGCGAAGGGACAACGATGGTCGGTGACGAAGACACCATTGCCGCGGTACTAAATCGGCTGCGGCGCGCGCAGGGCCAACTTGGCGGGGTCATCTCGATGATCGAGCAGGGCCGCGACTGCAAGGACGTCGTCACGCAACTCGCCGCGGTCTCGCGCGCGCTGGACCGCGCCGGATTCAAGATCGTTGCCACCGGTCTGCGCGAATGCACCACGGGCAAAAGAGCGAAGGGAGCCCAGACGATGACCGAGGCCGAGTTGGAGAAGCTCTTCCTCGCGCTGGCCTGAACCGCTGGACCTGGGCTCGTCTCCACTTCATCCATTGTCTGGGCGGTTGCCTGAAAACCCGGGCGCGCCACTTCGTTAGCCGAGGGCGATAGCCCGGCCACTCTGCCCCGGAAGCCTTTCGCGCACGGCGAATCACAGCGAGTGGTTGATGGCAACCATCGAGGGCGGAACGATCGCCGCCAGCGAAGATTCATCAGCGCCCGCCATGCCACATCGCAACCATCCCGAGACCCTATATATACGGTACGGGGTATGGTATGTATGGTTACTGCCGGGGCTGAGCCGTCGGGGCGAATTCGGAGGTGGGCATGCTGGCAGCAGGAGAGTCCCGCGTCGTCCCGCCGCAACCAGCGCGCCTACGCGTAATCGCGCGGCGTCGTCATGTCGGAACGGGCCCATCGGGAGGGTATTTAGGCCCCGCGACGAAGGACGCAGAGAGGGCCGTATGGCCCTATTCGGCGCTGCGGCGCCGGCGTGAAACTGCTACCACACCAACGAGGCCACGAAGGAAACGCCAATGATCAGCTTCCTCAAGCGGGCTTGGATACCGGTGGTCGTCGTCACCGCCGTGGCGATCGGCACCGTCGCGGTCGATCGGCTCCGTGGCGTTTTCGGCTCCGACGAGATCTTTTCGTCGACCGGCAGCAGCGTTGACGCGATCGTGTCCTTCAATCCCAAGCGCGTGACGTACGAGGTTTTCGGGCCCAGTGACACCGCCGGAAGTGTGAGCTATTTGAACAAGAACGCCGAGCCGGAGCGAGCGGACTTCACGGGCCTGCCGTGGACCTACACGCTTACTACGACGACTCTGGCGGTGATCGCCAACGTGGTGGCGCAAGGCAACAGCGACAGCATCAGCTGCCGCATCACCGTTAACGGCGACGTCCGGGACGAGCAGTCCGGCAACGGACACCATGCCCAGACCTTCTGCCTCGTGAAGGCAGCATGAACGCCGAGCATGTCACGGACGACACCCGCCCGCGCTTCATGCGGGCGGTGCGCGCGCTGGCGGTGCCGATCATCCTGGCCTGGCTGCTCTTAACGATCGCCGTGAATGTTCTGGTGCCACCAATAGAATCGGTCGCCAGAACCCACGCGGTCACCATGTCGCCGCAAGACGCACCGGCAATGATCGCCGCCAAGCACATCGGTGCGAAGTTCCAGGAGTCCGACTCGGACAGCATTGTCATGGTCGTCCTGGAAAGCAACAACGAACTCGGCGACGAAGCGCACACCTACTACGACGGCTTGATCAAAAAGCTGGCGGCCGACACCACACACGTACAGCATGTCCAGAACTTGTGGGGAGACCGGATCACCGCCGCCGGCTCTCAGAGCGGGGACGGCAAGGCCGCATACGTCCAGATCAACGTGGCCGGCAACCAGGGCAGCACCTTGGGAAATAAATCCGTTGATGCGGTGCGCAAGATCGTCGACTCGTCACGACCGCCCCGCGGGATCAAGGCATACGTCACCGGCCCGGCGGCGCTCACGACCGACATGACCGAGGCCGCCGACAAAAGCATGTTCAAAATGATGGGCGTGACGGGCGTGGTCATCATGATCATGCTCTTTGTCGTCTATCGCTCCGTTGCTACTGTGCTTCTCGTCCTGGTGATGGTGGGCTTCGAGATGGGCACGGCCAGGGGGGTCGTCGCCCTTCTCGGGAATTACGATCTGTTGGGCTTTTCGACGTTCGTCGTCGCCATGCTGTCGTCCCTGGCGATCGCTGCGGGAACTGATTACGCGATATTCCTGATTGGACGCTACCAGGAGGCACGCCAGGCCGGTCAGGATCGGGAAGCGGCCTATTACACGATGTTTCGCGGAACCTATCACGTCATTTTGGGGTCCGGGCTGACCATTGCCGGAGCAGCGTTTTGCCTCCACTTCGCGCGGTTGTCTTATTTCAAGGCCCTGGGCATTCCCTCCGCACTGGGCTTGCTTGTCGTGATCGCGGGAGCGCTGACCGTGGGCCCGGCGGTTGTTGCTGTGGCCACCCGGTTTGGTCTGCTGGATCCGAAACGGATGATCAAGACGCGAGGCTGGCGGCGCATCGGCACCGCTACCGTCCGCTGGCCCGGGCCGGTCTTCGTGGCGTCACTACTCATCGCCCTCGTGGGTTTGCTCGTCGTGCCGACCATGAAGATCAGTTACAACGACCGCTTCTACATCCCCTCGAATCTCCCGTCGAACGTCGGATACGCTGCGGCAGAACGCCATTTCAGCTCCGCCAGACTGAATCCCGACATCCTCATGATCGAGGGTGATCACGATATGCGGAATTCAAGCGACATGATCATCCTGGATCGGATCGCCAAGGACGTCTTCCGTACAACCGGCATTGCGCGGATACAAAGCATCACCAGGCCGCTGGGAAACCCGATTGAACATACCTCGATTCCATTTCAGGTCAGCATGCAGGCGCTGCCAATACAACAGAACTTGCAATTTATGAAAGACCGGATGGCCGACATGCTCAAGATGAGCGACGATCTGGGCGCCATGATCGGCTCGATGGAACGCATGTACGGTCTGCTGGGCCAGATGAGCAACGCGACTCATCGCATGACCGGTGACATGGGTGATATGCAGGCCACGCTGGACGAGATGAGGGACCATCTGGCGGACTTCGACGATTTCGCGCGACCCCTTCGCGATTACCTGTACTGGGAACAACACTGCTTCGACATTCCCGTCTGCTGGGCGACGAGGTCGGTGTTCGAGGCGATCGACGGCGTGGACAAGTTCAGCGCGAACATGAGCACACTCATGAAAGACATGAACAATATCGACGCGTTGCTGCCACAATTGCGGGCAGAGTTCCCGCCCATCATCGCCGTCACGAAATCCATGCAAGGGACGTTGCTGACGTTGCACAGCAGCTTCTCGGGACTGGTCACTCAAATGTCCCGGATGACGGACACCGCGAGCGCGATGGGCCAGGCCTTCGACTCGTCGAAGAGTGACGACTACTTCTACCTGCCGCCGGAAGCGTTCGACAACCCCGACTTCCAACGCGGTCTGAAGCTCTTCCTGTCACCGGACGGTAAGGCCGCGCGGTTCATCATCACCCACGATGCGGACCCGGCCACGCCCAAGGGGATCTCGGCCGTCAGGCCTGAACTCGCAGCCGCACACGAAGCCGTGAAAGGAACACCCCTGGCCAACGCCAGGTTCTATCTCACCGGCACGGCGGCGGTTTACAACGACATTCAGACCGGCTCGAGATACGACCTTTTGATCGTGGGGATAGCGGCGCTGACGCTGATATTCGCTGTCATGGTGATCATCACGCGAGCCCTGGTTGCCTCGCTGGTGATCGTCGGCACGGTGCTGTTGTCGCTGGGCGCCGCCTTCGGGCTGTCCGTGCTGGTCTGGCAGCATATTTTGGGCCTGGACTTGAACTGGATCGCGCCAGTCTTCGGGTTGATCATTCTGCTGGCTGTGGGATCCGACTACAACCTGCTGCTCGTCTCGCGGTTCCAGGAGGAAATCGGCGCCGGTCTCAGGACCGGCATCATCCGCTCCATGGGCGAGACTGGTGGAGTAGTCACCGCGGCGGGCCTGGTTTTTGCGTTCACCATGATGTCCATGGCTGCGAGTGACCTGCGCTCGATTGGCCAGGCCGGCAGCACGATTGGCCTCGGCTTGCTGTTCGACACGCTGGTCGTGCGCTCGCTCATGACGCCATCGGTCGCCGCGCTGCTTGGGCGCTGGTTCTGGTGGCCGCAACGAGTGCGGCCGCGCCCGGCCAGTTACATGCTTCGGCCCTTCGGGCCGCGACGGCTCGTTCGTTCCCTTCTGCTGGGTGAAAGCGCTGATGCGGCAACTCGCAAGCCGCAGACACCGTCCAGCGACGGTGAGAGCAAGCGCGGGGAGAAATGGGAGCCGGCTGCTGAAGGCAGCCAGTCGGTGCCCTCCCTAGGGCACTAGTCCCATTGGTTGGGGACCAATGGCTTTCGCCCCGACTGCGACGGGTCGCCTGGCGTAAGCGATAACCCAGAACAACTCGCGTGCCTCTGTTATCAGCTGGCCGATGCGCTCGAATAGGGCGATCCATATGTCGGAAATTCACACGCACCCCGGAATTGTGGTCGGTGTCGATGGCTCGCCGTCGTCGACAGTGGCGGTCGAGTGGGCGATCCGAGATGCTGAGATGCGCAACGTGCCGCTGAAGTTGGTGCACGTCGTGGCTCCAATGGTGACTGCCGATCAAGGCCCGTCAGACATCGCCGCACCGGCCGACTTCTCGCCGGTTGCAGGAAGAGCAGGCGCGCCAAATAGTTGAGCAGGCCCACAAGGTCGCCGCGGAGGCCGCATCGCCAAGCCGCGCACCGAGAATCATGAGCGAGGTGCTGCACGCCCCGATCACGCCGGCCCTGGTCGACCTGTCCAAGCAAGCCGACATGGTGGTGGTGGGCTGCCGCGGACAGGGCGCAGTGGCCCGCACCTTGCTGGGATCGGTCAGCTCCGGGCTGGCCCACCACGCACATTGCCCCGTCGCCGTCATACATGACGAGGACACACCCACAGTGCGCTCCAGGCAGGAGCCGGTCGTGGGCATCGACGGCTCGCCGACCTCCGAGTTGGCCACCGAGATCGCCTTCGACGCGGCGTCACGCCGCGGCGTGGAATTGGTAGCGCTGCACGCCTGGAGTGATTTGGGCCCCCTTGGCTTTCCGAGTCTGAATTGGGCGCCGATCGAGTGGAGAAACATCAAAGACCAGGAAGAAGAAGAAGAAGAAGAAGAAAAAGAAGAAGAAGTCCTCGCGGAGCGTCTCTGCGGGTGGCACGACCGCTATCCCGACGTCGTCGTGCGCCGGGTCGTGGTCTGTGATCAGCCGGCGCCCAGATTGCTCGAACAGGCGCCGCAGGCTCAGCTTGTGATGGTGGGCAGCCACGGCCGTAACGGTTCCCCGGCATCTGCTGGGCTCGGTCGGTACGGCGGTGGTAAGCGCCACCCAGATTCCGGTGATCATCGCCCGCACCGCTCGTCGCGATTGAGGCACAACAAGATCCAATATGAGATCACGCGCGCATCCTCGAGGCGACGGAGCACTCACCACCGCCACCATCGGTGCGGCCTTGGCCTGTGACACCGGCGGGGGCTACTCCGCCGGAGCTGTTTCACCGAGTGCACTCATCGCGGCCTGCAGTTTGGCGGCGGCTTCGTCGGCGATCGCCTGCAGCGCTCCCGGCTGACCGGCGACCTGAACCATCACCTGCGGGTCCATCGCCTCAACCAGCACCGCCTCGCCCGGACTGCCCGGGTCGGTTCGCACTACCACGTTGCACGGCAGCAACAGCCCGAGTTTCCGGTCCACGTCCAAGGCGCGGTGCGCCAGCGTCGGATTGCAGGCGCCGAGGATCAGGTAGTCCTCCATGTCCGCCCCAAGTTTTTGCTTCAGCGTGGCTTTGACGTCGATAGTGGTCAGAACGCCGAAGCCCTGATCTGCCAGGGCTCGAGTGGTCCGCTCAACCGCCTCATCGAACGTGGTGTTCAGCGTGGTGCTCAGACCCAGTGTCATCATTACTCCTTCTCGAATGTGCTGTGTTCCGATAATCGATTGTGCGCCTGGACTTTAGGCTAAAGCCAGGAACAGCTTCTCGAGTTCGGGCTCGGTCAGCGGCGTAGCGCCGCTGGCGCTGGTACCGCTGACACACTCCCGAAGCCCGGATACAACGATCTTGAACCCGGCCCGGTCGAGTGCCCGGGACACCGCCGCGAGCTGGGTCACGACATCCTTGCAGTCGCGGCCCTGCTCGATCATGGCGATCACCCCGGCGAGTTGTCCCTGGGCGCGGCGCAGCCGATTAAGCACCGCGGTGATGCTCTGCTCGTCACCGGTCATCTGGCTCCTCCGTCCTATGCGTGCTCACGTTACCCCCCAGGGTATACCTCCGCGCCAAGTACAAGACGAACCCGTCATCTCGGGAATACCCGGAGGGGTATTCGTATTGTATAGGTCATGAGCGAACACGGCCACTACCACGACGTACTCAACGACCTCAACCCCCAGCATCGCGCGCTGCGCCAGATGATCCCCGACGTGTACCGGGGATTTGCGGAGATGAGCAAGGGCGCGCTGACCTCAGGCGCGCTAGATAGGAAGTTCAAGGAGCTCATCGCGGTGGCCATCGGGGTCGTCGCCGGATGTGACGGTTGCATCGCGTCCCACGCCCAGGGAGCCGTTCGCGCCGGGGCCACCAAGGAGGAAGCCGCCGAAGCCATCGGCGTAAGCATTCTCATGCACGGTGGTCCGGCCACGATCTACGGTGCTCGTGCGTACGATGCGTTCTGCAAATTTGCCGACGCGGCCGCCGGCACCGGGGCAGGTTCGCGCCAATGAGCGCCGCCAGGCCGCGTGGCCGCGCGGCAGCTCAACCCAGTTCCCGCCGATTCCCGCCGACGCCCGCACCAGGCCAACCCGCGCCGCGGGCAACTCCCTCTGCAAGATTGAAAGGATGCCCAAAATGTCTGTAAATTCCCTCACTGCAACCGATTTTGAGGCGACTATTCTGGCAAATCCGATCGTGCTGGTCGACTTCTGGGCCCCCTGGTGCGGCCCGTGTCGGGCATTTGCACCAGTCTTCGAACGGTCCGCTCAGAACCACCCCGACATCGTTTACGCCAAGGTTGATACCGATGTTGAGCGCGAACTGGCCGCAACCGTAGGTATCCAATCCGTGCCAACCATCATGGCGTTTCGCGACGGGATCCTGGTCTACAGCCAGCCCGGGGCGATGCCACCGGCGGTGCTCGAGGACTTGGTCGGCAAGATCAAGGGTCTCGACATGGCCACGGTGCGCATCAAGATCGCCGAGCGCAAAGCTGCCGCAAAGGCCTAGCGGCCCAACCGCTTCGGCCCAAGACTGGCAAAGTCGCAGCACAGACGCGACACCACCACTCAACTACCAGGAGGAAACCGAAATGCTGCCCGAACTAAACGACCAGTCCACACCAGAGGCGATCAGCCTGGCTCAGTGGTTGATCGCGGAAAGCGCCTTCTACACCAACTACATTCATTCCGCAATGTATCGAAGGCAGATGGAGCTCACCGCTGAACTTCAAGAGGCACAAGAACACAACGAACGCCTCGCAGCCGCAAACGCTGAGCTGCAAGAGCGCATCACTAACCTCACGGAGGCCTACGCAACGCTGTTCGGCGACGCAATGAACCTGACGGAGATCAAACAGCACATGCCGACGCCGTTCCACGGCGACGACCCGCAGTGGTGCGCACAAGCCGCGGCCGTCATGTGCCGGTCCACGTAAATCAATTCGCTACGAAGGAAGGACAGATTGCAATGACCACCACCGCAGACACTGGCGCGCTGCGAACACAGATGCCACGCATCGGCGACCCGGCCCCGGCGTTTACCGCCCCCACCACCCAGGGCGAAATCAATTTTCCCGCCGACTACGAAGGCAAATGGGTCATCCTCTTCTCACACCCGGCCGACTTCACCCCGGTCTGCACAACCGAACTCATGACCTTTGCCTCGATGCAGCCACAGTTCGCGTCCTACAACACCGAAGTGGTGGGCCTCTCGGTCGACGGGCTCTACAGCCACATCGCCTGGCTGCGAACCATCAAAGACAGAATCGCCTTCCGTGGCCTCAAGGACGTCGAAGTCACCTTCCCGGTAATCGAAGACGTCTCAATGGATGTCGCGGAAAGGTACGGGATGATCATGCCTGGCGAAGACTCGAACAAGGCGGTTCGGGCGGTTTTCGTCATCGACCCCAAGGGAATCATCCGCGCGATCATCTACTACCCGTTAAGCCTTGGGCGCAACTTCGACGAATTGCTGCGTGTCATCAAGGCGCTGCAGACTGCAGACCATTTCGGCGTCGCAACTCCAGCCGATTGGCGCCCTGGCCAATCGGTAATCCTGCCCGCGCCCGGCTCTTGCGGCACCGCAGCGGAGCGCATGGAAGGACACGTTGATGGCGCTCAATGCGAGGACTGGTTCTTCTGCACCAAAGAGCTCTCGGTCGACGCCGTCGAATCCGCCATCGGGATTGCCCAAGCGGGGCAGTGATGGCAGGCCTCGAGCTTCCCGGATGGCGATCCGTCCTGGCGGTGGTCGCACATCCCGACGACGAGTCGTTCGGTCTGGGCGCCATCCTCTCGGCGTTCGCCGACCAGGGGGGCAGAGCTGGGGGTGCTATGCCTGACCCAGGGCGAGGCATCAACGCTGCACGGCGTCGCCGGCGAGCTCGGCGAGATCAGAGCCCGGGAGCTTGCGGCCGCGGCGACCGAGCTCGGCGTGTCAGCGGTCGACCTTTTGGGTCATCCGGACGGCCGGTTGGCCGATACGCCCGCCGATGAATTGGCCATCGCGGTCGTTGAGCTCGCCGAACGATTCGGCGCACAGGGCCTGCTGGCCTTCGACCCCTCCGGAGTGACATGGCACCCCGACCATCGGCAGGCCACCGCCGCAACACGCACAGCCGCCACCAAGATGGGGCTGCCGGTGCTGGGATGGACCCTGCCCACCAGCGTCGCGGACGCGCTCAACACCGAATACGCCACAGGCTTCAGCGGACACCCGCCCGCCGACATCGACCTGATCGTGCCGGTGGACCGACGTCGCCAATACCAGGCGGTACGCCAACATCGCAGCCAGGCGCTGCCAACCAGCGTGCTGTGGCGGCGCCTGGAATTGCTCGGTCCGTACGAGCACTTGCGCTGGCTGCCGGACGGCGGCTGAGACGGGGCCACTTCCCCGGTGGCGTCTGGACTCACACACCCAACGCCGCGGGCGCCGCTTGCACCGACGCGCAAAAGCCCCAGACACCGTCGTGCGATGGTTCGAACCGGAGGCGGCTGCGGGAAATGAAAATCCTTCGTCCGGACCGGACGCTCGCCGGCCGGGGTTGAGTAGTTCGCCGAACCCGACTCAGCCATGACGGTGCCGAGCACAGCTTGCGGGCAAACCACGCCCGAGATTTCCGGGCCTGGTCAGCTAGGCGAACTCGGGCCGACTGCTAGTGGCGTGGGCCCATCATGCCGCCCGGTCCGATCGGGCCGGCTCGGCTCATCATGCCGCCACACATCTGCTGCATCCTCGCCGGCATTCCGTCTTGCACAAACCCGGTAACCTCGCGTGCGTGTGAGCGTATGGCTTCGATGAGCGTGGGCTCATCGGCGGTCTTCTCAGCGATCACACCCGTGGCGGTAAGGCTCAGTTGGCGGCGATAGCCGTTGGCCTGGCGGAACAGCGTCGGCAGGCTTTGGCTCATGCAACTGACCTCGACGCCCTGGTCGAGGTGGGCATACATGCTGGAGACATGCGCCCGCCGTTGACCGGCAAGCTCAGGTGAGTTCGATTCACGTCGTGCGCACTCCGCCGGGAATCTCTTCCACAACGCGGTGGATTTCGTTGTGGCGGTGGAACATTTCCATGTAGCCGCTCAAGTCCCCTGGCCCGGCACCCATGAACCCGGACCCGTCGGTCAGGCGGATACGCAGCGCAGGCCCATCGACGAGGCTGCGAAGCACTTACCCCATACCAAGGATGCTGCCCGCAGACAATGCGCCGAGCGCGGCGAGCGCCGCGCCAACCTAGCCATCGCGCTCTCCTCCGAGAAGCCCTCCGCGGCAACAACACATGACGTCAACATGCACTCGAGCTGAGACCATTTCTAGGGCCAACGGACCCTACCACTGGGGGGTATATATCCGGGATGATTTCAAAGATGACGGAAACACCGGGATCAGCTACCGAACCGACCACCACTGGGCACCCCAGTAACGACGACCGATATGAAAGGGCCGGTCCGCTGAATCAGGTCTTACTGTGGGTGGGCATCATCGCCGGTGTTGTGTTCGTCGTCCTTCATGGTGCTGAAATACCCCTACCCGTATTGGTATACTAGAGGTTATGAGCGGACACACCCACTACCACGACGTACTCAACGACCTCACCCCGCAGCATCGCGCGTTGCGCCAGATGATCCCCGCGGTGTACCGGGGATTTGCGGAGATGAGCAAAGGCGCATTGAACTCGGGGGCGTTGGATAAAAAGACCAAGGAGCTCATCGCGATGGCCATCGGGGTCGTCGCCGGGTGTGATGGTTGCATTGCCTCCCACGCCCAGGGCGCAGTTCGCGCTGGTGCCTCCAAGGAGGAAGCCGCCGAAGCCCTTGGCGTCAGCATTCTCATGCATGGTGGACCGGCCACCATTTACGGTGCTCGCGCTTACGACGCCTTTTGCGAATTCGCCGACGCGCCCGCCGACACCGCGGCGGAGTCGCCCCGATGAGCGGCACCAAGCCGCCCGACAACGTGGGTCCCCGCACTCCGCATCAACAGATAAGGAAGCTCGTAATGCCTGTATGGCCTCCCCTACTACCACTGATTTCGAATCGACGATTCTGACGAATCCGATGGTGCTGGTTGACTAGCGCGTGCCATACGCAAAACCAGAGCGGAAAGTCCAGCACGACAACGCATGTCCCTCGCACGCAGGCGTAGTTCGAGACCGCTGTCGTAGGGGCCGAGGTCACCATCGATGATCCAGCGGTCGCGTCCGACGAGCTCGCGCACCCACCACGACCGCGGATGGCGATGTGTTGCACGCCGTGGCCTCACAGACCCAACGCGGCGAGCGCGGCTTGAACCGAGGCCGCGCGCAACGCCTCGTAGGGGGTGTCGGGAAACTGCAGGCAGCAGTCCTGCAGGCCGCCGAATGCGACCACCGCGCGGGTGGACTCCGCCAGCGTCGGTCGCGGGCCGAACACCAGCTTGCCGAGCCGGTCGCGCCAACCCAGCACCTTGTCGATGAGGCCAAGGTCGGCCAGCATCGTCAACTCCGCCAACACCAGCACCATGTCCTGACGGTGCCGGTAGTGAAAATCGAAATACCCCTCCAACAGCTCGCGGGCATCGGTGCCCCCGCGACTCTCCTGGTCCTCGACGAACCGCTCGCCTTCGTCGATCAACGGCACCAGGATGCTGCGCACCAAGTCTTCCCTCGAGTCGAAGTGGTAATACAGCGCAGGCTTGGTGATCCCCAGCCTGTCCGCGATGTCCTGCAGGCTGGTGCGCTGCACCCCCTGCTGCACAAACAGGTCCCGGGCCACCTCTTGGATGCGCTGTCTGGTGTCTGACCGCGGCTTGGTCACCCCAAGAGCTTAACTTACTTGACTTACCGATAGGTAAGCTGCATGCTGGGTTTACCAACCGTTAAGTAAGCAGGGAGGTTGTCATGCCGGTTCTCATCTCCGGGGCCAGCATCGCCGGCCCCGTACTGGCGTACTGGCTTACCCGGTACGGGTTCGATGTCACCGTCGTCGAGCGCGCGCCCGCGCTGCGAAAGACCGGCGGCCATGCGGTGGACCTCTTCCGGCCGTCGATGGAGATCTCGGAAATGATGGGTGTGCTGCCGCGAATCGAGGCACTCGCCACCGGGACGGACCGGCTGACGATGTATCGCGAGGGGGTGCGGCGACCGGCTCGCATCGACCTCACCAAAGTCGTCGCCGCCGGGTCCGACCGGCACGTGGAGATCATGCGCGACGATCTCAGTGAGGCCTACTACGACGCCGGCCGCGACGACGTCGAGTACATCTTCGGTGGCTCGATCACGGCCATCTCCCCCGACGGCGAGGTGACGTTCGAGCACTCGCCGCCACGCAGGTTCGATGTCATCGTCGGTGCCGATGGGCTGCACTCCAACGTGCGCCGCCTGGTCTTTGGTGAGGAGGCGGGACTGACCCGGTTCCTCGGTGGGTATCTGGCGGTGGAGTCGGTGCCGAAAGCGCTTGCGCACGAGGCAGAGATGGTCATCCACATCGGTGTCGGCCGCCTCGCGGGGATCTACACCGCGCAACCACTGGAAGACGCGCGCGCACTGTTCATGTTCTGCAGCAAGGACGAGCTCGACCACCACTACCGAGATGTCTTGCGGCAGAAGGAGTTACTGGGTGAAGCGTTTGCCGGAATGGATCCAGAGGTTGACGGCTGGCTCGAGGAGCTGAACCGCGCCCCGACGTTCTATTTCGACTCGATCTCGCAGCTGCATCTGGACACCTGGTCGCGCGGACGCGTCACACTGGTCGGTGACGCCGGGTACTGCCCGGGGCCCGCCGTCGGGGGCAGCACCAGCCTCGCGGTGATCGGGGCGTACGTGCTGGCCGGCGAGCTGGCGCAAGCGGGCGGAGACTACGCGCGCGCGTTCGCGGCTTATGAGCGCCAGATGGGTGAGTCGGTGCGTCGTAGCCGCACGTTCGCGCGTGGCGTCGCGATGAGCCTCGTTCCGCGGTCCAGGCCTGGACTGTGGGCGCTGACCCGCGGCGCTCAGCTGGTCTCGCTGCTGCCCGTGTCGCTATCCAGGGCCCTCGCGAAGTTGAACACCAAGGGTGCGCGGTTGCACGACTCAATGCCCGTGCCCGACTACACCGGTGCGGGTGTTTCACACCGTGGCGCTTAAGTTGCGCGCGGCCCGCCAGGAATGACGTCGCATGGAGTTACCGATGCGGGGTTGTGGAGCGCTCAACTGCGCTTCGACGACCCATCCGAATCCGCCAATGCGGCAGCGGAATTGGATGAGCTCGGCTTTAGTCCGAAGGCCAATCGGGCGCGGCCCGCATCGCGATGACCTACACCGCCCAGCACCCGGACGACGCCCGCATGGTGCTCATGGCACCAGGAGAGTGATGAAGCCTACCGTGGATTGACGTCCTCCGCGCATTGAAAATGCGCGGATTCCTTGTGGTGGTGGGCTGTCTCGCTATGCCGCCTGTTGGGCGGGTAGCGCCGTGGGCTCACCAGCAGGGAAGGTTCGCGCCGAGCGGCTCTGTCGCTTCAAAGCCCTACGGGCTTTGATACGCGCCACTGACCTCCGCGAAGGCGGATGCCTGCGGCCTCGCCGCTTAGATTTTTGTGCGGCTGGATTTCGGCGCACGCCGACATCCTGGCGATGCAGCCAGCCATGATTGGCTGCCTGCAAACCCAGCCGATCCGAACCGTCCTGGCCTACCTGGACATGAAGGCCCAGGTAGGCCGAAAACAGGTCGCGGTCCTCTGTGATGCCGCACTCGCAACGATGCACACGTTGAGAAAGCGGTTTCTTTTCTTTCTTGCCGCACAGACACGTTTGCGACAGAGCAGTCGTGTAGGGGCTGTACTCGTCGAGTTTTGCGCCGCCGGCACTTTCAGCCTTGCGCCGCACCACCTCTACCAGTAGCCCTGGTGCCCTGTCGCGCACACTGCGCGGAAAGTTCTTCTGCCACCCCACATAATTCAACTTCTCGCAGGCAACCTGGGTGCCGTGCGCGAAAAGCTGGTTCGCTAACTGCCCGTGCAGCGTTTTGCGGTGTTCAGCCAGGCGCCGATGCTGCTCGCCCACTGCTGCGGCCGTCCGCGCCGCGGTGTCCGAGCGTAGCCACTGGCAGCGCCGCTTCTTGTGGGTACCGTCGGGGTTGAAACACTGCGGCGACCCGCAACGGTGTTGGCGATCCAGACGTCGCTGCACGCGGCGCAGCCTTGTGGTGTTGAGTCGAATCTGCTCGGCCAGCGGCCACACCCACCCTGCCCATGTGCCGTCGTTTCGCTGAACTGCTACGGCGATCTGGCTAGGACCCAGATCGAACGAGACACGACCATCACCGAGCGGGTGCCGCGCCGGTGGTGTGCCGTCCACGACCAGTTGCATACGGTAGGTGGGCTGTCCAGCGATGATGGTGCGCACAATCCGCGTATACAAAACCGTGCCTGCCGCGGTGAGCGCTTCGATCTCAGCCAGCTCAGCGTGCTGCTCTTTGCCGCGCCGACCACCAGTTGCCGGCGGCGCGATACCGATGACCAAACCATTGCCCCACTGCAACCCCAGCAGTCGACCCGCGGCATCGGTTTTAGGTCGCAGCGCACCATTGCCGTCTTTCGCCGACAGCGAATGCAGGCCGCGGCGGGCTGGCTTGAACCGGGGACGGCCTTTGCGCCCCCAATGCCAATCCGCTACCGCACCGAAAGCCTGTTTACCCATGTTCTGAGTTTCCTGGGCAGGCAAATGTTCACCTACCCAAGCCTGGCGCAGCGACGACGCAAACGACTGCGCCGCATCAACCGTGAAACCGTGCCCGGCGCACACTGCGTTAAACGCATTATTGCGTTGCACTCGTTGCTGTTTGGTTGTTGTCGCCATCCCGGCAACAGCGGCCCAGGCCGGGTCGGCTTTGGTCGCGCGGCTGCGTTTGGCCATCTCGGCCAGCACCGCGTTGTACACCCGCCGCCCAGTGGCGAAACGGACCTCAATGGTGTGTTGTTGGGCCGGTGTGGGACGCAGCGGCCACGACCGAACATGCGCAGCCGCGTCTTTAGGCCGCTTACGGGCACGCGGCTTGGGCTGCCCAGGTGCCGCCACCGCTCGCTCGCCGGCAGTTGTCGGCGCCAGCGGGTAGACACCGGTCGTGTGCATGCTGAGATTCTAGGAGCGACCACTGACAGCACCGTTTCCGCAGAGTGGAGCAGCTACCGGCGCGGCGGACACAGCGTGACAGCACTGTGGGCGCACCTGGTGTTTGTGACCAAATATCGCCGCCGTGTCCTGAATGCAGACATGCTGGACTTCTGCGAGAACACCATGCGCGCAGTGTGTTCGGAACTGGGTGCCGAGCTGGCCGAGTTCAACGGCGAGCCCGACCACATACATTTGCTGGTCGCCTATCCTCCTACCCTGGCGGTCTCCACGCTGGTGCGCCGCCTAAAAGGCCGCTCCAGCTATGCGGTGCGGCGCGAATACACCGGAACGTGTGTGCGGGCACGGATGCGCAGCCACCTGTGCTCGCCGTCGTATTTCGCCGCGTCCGCTGGAGGAGCGCCGTTGTCGGTGATCAAGCGCTACATCGAAAACCAACACCGGCCCCTCTAACCTCGGGCTACGCCCCCCCGTCCCATGGCACGGCTACGCCGCGATCCCACGTGGCAGCGGTCGCTTCAAACACGAACTTGATGCGCTAACCGCGCTCTAAAGAAGCGCGGCCTGCGCGCTACGACCCTGGGTCATCTCGAAGCATGTTGTTCCGTGCGATGTACCGACTCGGTTTCACACCGTGGGATGGCCATCCGCTGGGGAAAAGTCTGCACGACCTTGTCGAAGGCAACGGCTCGCCGGCCCTGCCGGCGGCCAGCGCACTCGACATCGGGTGCGGTACCGGCGACGCGGCGATCTATCTGGCGCAGCACGGGTGGCAGGTCACCGGCGTGGACTTCGTGCCGAGGGCGCTGGCCAAGGCGCGCACCAAGGCGCAAGCCCACCAGACCCCCGTCAACTTCGTTGAGGCCGATGTCACCCACCTCAGCTCGGCCGGCGTGGGAACCGGGTTTACGTTGATCGTCGACAACGGCTGCTTGCATAACCTGACCGGTGAGGACCGCGACGCGTATGTCCGCGAGGTCACCGCGGTGGCGGCGCCCGACGCGCGGCTGCTGATCGCCGCGCTTGATCCCGGTGAGCAGTTTGGCGTCCCCGGCATCAGTCGGGCCGAAATCGAACGCCGTTTTGCTCCCGCGTGGACGCTGCTATCTGCCGTCGACGCGCCGGAAATGGCCCGCTTCGGCAAGGGCCACTACTCCCTGCTACAGCCGCGCCGGTAACCCAGGCGTCGCGGAATCTCATCCACGCTCGGCGCCTGTTGAGCGCGAGCAGAAACTATGTCAACGACTTCGGCGGTAGAAAGCGGTCGCCGTACTGGGCCGCCAGCTCACGCGCCCTGGCCACGAAGGCCTCCTTGCCCGTGCCGCCCGGACCCTGGTAGCCGACGATGTACTGCGCGCTACCACCGGTCCACGGCGGGAAGCCGATGCCCATGATCGACCCGATGTTGGCGTCGGCCGTGGAGGTCAGCACGTTTTCGTCGAGGCACTTCTGGGTTTCCAGCGCCTCGGCGAACAGCATCCGGTCGATCATGTCCTGCAGCGGCGGCTCCGACGAACCGGATTTGAACGTCTCCCGCAGGCCTGGCCACAGCCCGGAACGCTTCCCCTCGGGGTACTCGTAGAAGCCCGCACCCTTCAGACGCCCGGACCGGCCGAGCTCAATCATCTTCTCCACCACCGCTTCTGCCGGGTGCGGCTCGTACGTGCCGCCGGCGTCCTCGACACCCTTACGGGTGGCAGTGGCGATCTTGTGCATCAGCTCCAGGTTCAGCTCGTCGGACAGCTGCAGCGGCGGCGCCGGGTATCCTGCCTGCGAACCGGCCTGCTCGATGCTGGCCGGCTCGACGCCCTCGCCGAGCATCGCCAGCGCCTCGTTGACGAAGGTGCCGATGACGCGGGAGGTGAAGAAGCCGCGGCTGTCGTTGACCACGATCGGGGTCTTGCCGATGGCCAGGGTGTAGTCGAACACGCGGGCCAGCGCCTCGTCAGATGTCTTCTCGCCCTTGATGATCTCCACCAGCGGCATCTTGTCGACCGGCGAAAAGAAGTGGATCCCGATGAAGTCCTCCTGGCGCTTGACGCCGCTCGCCAGACCCGTGATCGGCAGCGTCGAGGTGTTGGACCCCAGCACCGCGTTGGGCTCGACGATGTCCTCGATCTCCTGGAACACCTTGTGCTTGAGTTCCTGGCTCTCGAACACCGCCTCGATGACGAAGTCGACGCCCTTGAGGTCGGCCGCGTCGCCGGTCGGGGTGATCTTGTCCAGCAGCGCCTTGGACCTCTCCTCGGTGGTGCGGCCCCGCTCCAGCGCCTTGGCTTCCAGCTTCTCGGAGTAACCCTTGCCTTTAGCGGCGGCTTCCAGGCTCACATCTTTGAGCACGACGTCGTAACCGGCCTTGGCCGAGACGTAGGCGATGCCGGCGCCCATCATGCCGGCACCCAGCACGCCGATCTTGCTGATCGGGGTCTCGCCGATGCCGTCGGGCCGCGAGCCGCCATTGTTGATGGTCTGCAGGTCGAAGAAGAACGCCTGGATCATGTTCTTGGAGACCTGGCCGGTGACCAGCGTGGTGAAGTAGCGGCTCTCGATGCGGCTGGCGGTGTCGAAATCCACCTGCGCACCCTCGACCGCGGCGGCCAGAATGGCTCTCGGCGCCGGCATCGGCGCGCCCTTGATCTGCTTGCGCAGCAGGGACGGGAACGACGGCAGGATGGCCGCCAGCCCCGGCGACGACGGCGTGCCACCGGGCATCTTGTAGCCCTTCTTGTCCCACGGCTGCTCGTGCGAGTCCGGGTTGGCCTTGATCCACGCCTTGGCGGCGGGGACCAATTCCTCGACCGTCGGCAACAACTCGTCGATCAGGCCGAGTTCCTTGGCCTTGGCCGGCTTGAACCGGGTGCCCTGCGACAGCACGGTCACGAACGCGTTCTGGATACCCAGCATCCGCACCGTGCGCGTCACGCCGCCGGCGCCCGGAAGCAGGCCGAGCGTCGCCTCCGGGAAACCGAACTGCGATCCCTTCACATCGGCGGCGATGCGGTGATGACAGGCCAACGCGATCTCCAGGCCACCGCCCAGTGCGGCGCCGTTGAGTGCGGCCACCGCCGGCTTGCCCAGCGTTTCGATAGTGCGCAGCTGCTTCTTGACGGTCTCGACCAGATCGAAGGCCTCACCAGCGTTCTCGGGCCCGATCTGGATCATGCTCTTGACGTCGCCGCCGGCGAAGAAGGTCTTCTTCGCGCTGGTGATGACGACGCCTGTGATCGAATCCTTCTCAGCGACAAGCCGTTCCACGGCCTTGCCCATCGACTCGATGTAGGCCTCATTCATGACGTTGGCCGACCCCGACGGGTCGTCCAAGGTCAGCGTGACGATCCCGTCGGCATCCTTATCCCACTGAATTGTGTTGTCGGCCATGTGCTTAAACCCTCTCGATGATCGTCGCGACACCCATGCCGCCACCAATACAAAGCGTCACCAGCGCGCGCCGGGCGTCGCGGCGCTCCAGTTCGTCGACCATGGTGCCGAGGATCATCGCGCCGGTCGCGCCCAGCGGGTGGCCCATGGCGATCGCGCCGCCGTTGACGTTGAGCTTCTCGTCGGGAATGTTCAGGTCCTTCTGGAACTTCAGCACCACCGACGCGAACGCCTCGTTCAGCTCGAACAGGTCGATGTCGTCGACGGTCAGGCCCGCACGGTCGAGCACCTTCTTGGTGGCCGGGGTGGGCCCGGTCAGCATGATCACCGGGTCAGCCCCACTGGTGGCCGTCGCGACGATACGCGCCCGCGGGGTCAGGCCCTGCGACTTGCCCGCGGCCTCGGAGCCGATCATGACCAGAGCGGCGCCGTCGACGATCCCGGAGCTGTTGCCGCCGGTGTGTACGTGGTTGATCTTCTCGACCCAGTGGTACTTCTGCAGCGCGACGTCGTCGAAGCCGCCCATTGCCGCAAGGCCCTCGAAGGCCGGCTTCAGCTTGGCCAGGCCTTCCATGGTGGTGTCGGCGCGCATGTGCTCGTCGTGGTCGAGAATCAGCAGGTCGTTCTGGTCGCGGACCGGCACCACGGACTTGGCGAAGTAGCCGCCCGACCACGCCTCGGCGGCCTTCTCCTGGCTGCGCAGCGCGTAGGCGTCGACGTCATCGCGGGAGAAGCCCTCGATGGTGGCGATCAGGTCGGCGCTGATGCCCTGCGGGACGAACATGACCTCGTAGTTGGTGTCCGGGTCGAGACCCATGGCGCCGCCGTCGGAACCCATCGGCACCCGGCTCATCGACTCCACACCGCCGGCCAGCACCAGGTCGTCCCAGCCCGAGCGCACCTTCTGCGCGGCGGTGTTGACGGCCTCCAGGCCCGACGCGCAGAACCGGTTGAGCTGCACGCCGCCCGAGGTGACAGGCATGCCGGAGGCCAGCACCGCGGCGCGGGCGATGTCGCCGCCCTGGTCACCGACCGGTGAAACGCACCCTAGGATGACGTCGCTGATCAGGTTCTCGTCGAGGTCGGGGTGGCGCTTGCGCAGTTCCTCGATCAGGCCGACGACCAGGCTCAATGGCTTGACCTCGTGCAGCGACCCGTTCTTTTGCTTGCCACGAGGAGTGCGGATGGCCTCGTAGATGAAGGCTTCTTCGGACATGTCGGCTTCCTGTTCGCCAGTAAGGGGGGTTTAGATCCGTCTTAAAGACTAGGTCCAGTACCGGCACACTAACAGGGGGCTCGGCCAACCTGTTGGTTGGGCCGGACTTAGCTGGTCAGGCCGCAGCGGCCCATCGCCGAACGTCACGCCAGAGTGACGCCCACCGCCGAGCGCCACGCCGGCGTGACGCTCGCCGGCCAGCCCGCCGCGGCCTACTGCCGAACGTCACACCTGAGTGACGCCCGCCGCCCAGCGCCGCGCTGGCGTGACGCTCGCCGGCCCGTCCGGCACCCTAAGCTCGACGGCTATGACGGTGTCGCGACTGCAGCCGTACGCGAGCACGGTGTTCGCCGAAATGTCGGCCTTGGCGGCGCGGGTCGGCGCGGTGAACCTTGGGCAGGGCTTTCCCGACGAGGACGGGCCGCCGGCGTTGCTGCAGGCCGCGCAAGATGCCATCGCCGGCGGCGCCAATCAGTACCCGCCGGGTATCGGTATTGCGCCGCTGCGACAGGCCATCGCCGCGCAACGCCTGCGGCATTTCGGTATCGAGTACGACCCCGACACGGAGGTGCTGGTCACCGTCGGGGCCACCGAGGCGATCGCGGCTGCGGTACTCGGCCTGGTCGAATCGGACTCCGAGGTAGTGCTGATCGAGCCCTTCTATGACTCCTACTCCCCCGTGGTGGTTATGGCCGGCGCAGACCGAGTGGCTGTGCCAATGGTCGCCGACGGCCAAGGCTTTGCTCTGGACGGCGACGCACTGCGCCGCGCGCTGACACCTCGAACCCGGGCACTCATCGTCAACTCACCGCACAACCCAACCGGCGCGGTGCTCAGCGAAACCGAGCTCGCGGCCATCGCGGAGGTCGCGGTGACCGCGGACCTTTTGGTGATCACCGACGAGGTCTACGAACATCTGGTGTTTGACGGCCACCGGCACCTGCCGCTGGCGGGCTTCGACGGCATGGCCGAACGCACGGTCACCATCTCGAGTGCGGCCAAGATGTTCAATTGCACCGGTTGGAAGATCGGATGGGCCTGCGGCCCAGCCGAACTCATCGCCGGGGTGCGCACCGCCAAGCAGTACCTGAGCTACGTCGGGGGCGCGCCGTTCCAGCCGGCGGTGGCCCTGGCGCTGGACACTCAGGACGCATGGCTGCGCGCCCTGCGCGGCACGTTGCAAGCCAGGCGCGACCGGCTCGCGGCGGGTCTGACAGAGGTGGGCTTCGCGGTGCACGACAGCTTCGGCACCTATTTCCTGTGCGCCGACCCGCGGCCGCTGGGGTATGACGACAGCACGGAGTTCTGCGCCGCGCTACCGGAAAAGGTCGGGGTGGCCGCCATTCCGATGGCGGCATTCTGCGATCCCGCGGCGGCCCATGCCGCAAAACAAGCCCGGGTGTGGAATCACTTGGTGCGCTTCACCTTCTGCAAACGCGACGACACCCTCGACGAGGCCGTCAAGAGACTGGCCGCGCTGCGCAACGGACCCTAAGGGACCTAAGGGACCCTAAGAGGCACCCGAACCGTCGTGACTCATGATGAAATCGCGCAGGCCCTCGGTCGCGGACCTCAGGATTTTTTTTCGGGCCCGATTGACCAGAAATTCCGGCAGCGGTGCCGACGGTTCCACGGTGATGTCGAACCGCAGCCGCGTCTTGGTCTCCCCCTCGCGTCGCAGGGTGTACTCGACGTGCTGGCCGTGCTGCTGGACGGTCTTCCTGGCGTCCCACACCACCCAGTCCGGGCCCCAATGGAATTCGAGCACTTCCTGATCGATGATCCCGATCACCTTGACCGTGACCCTGACATGGTGCGGGCGCCCGTCGGGATACCTGTCGATAATTTCGGCCTTTTTGTGCACCGACGACCACAAAGGCACCGACGGAATATCGGCGAGCGCATCCAGAATCACTTCCGGCGGCACATCAATGATTATTTCTCGGGACGCTTGGACAGCCACTGGTACAAAGTTAGCAATCAGTCGCCGCTTTTCTCGGCAGGTGCATTGTTCGAAACCCGCTTACGCAGCGCTTCGGTCGCGGCATCCAACACGAGCATGGCTGCACGCTTGACGACGAAACCCGGAATGGGCCCCGATGGTTCGACGGTGACGTGGAAACGAACTCGCGACTTATCGACACCCTCGGGTTTGACCGTGTACTCGATATGCTGGCCGTGCTGCTGGAACGTCTTATCCGCATCCCAGCACACCCAGTCGGGACCCCAGTGGTATTCCAAGATCTCGTTGTCGACGAGCCCCAGGATCTTGACCGTGGCCTTCACGTGGTGGGGCCGCCCGTCCGGGTACCGGTCGATTACTTCCATCTTTTTGTGCACCGGAGACCATTCCGCTAAGACGGCGACGTCGCTTAGCGCCTCCATGATCACTTCCGGCGGCGCATCAATAACAGCTTCTCGCGATGCTTGTACAGCCACTAATGCCACGCTAGCAACGCTGTCGGGTTCGCGGGCGGTTTAGTGCAAAAACTTGGTTACCACCCGATTTCGCCGATCGGAGTGGTCGCGGCCGGCGGCGGCCCGACCGGTCCGGCCGGTGTTCGCGAGAAACGCGGGGCGGGCGCGGCCTGGTCTACCCCGTCGGTGGTGATCAAGGTCGACCGCGCGCGCAAATGGTCGTTGCCCGCGGCTTCGCCCCACGTCAACACCGGGGTGACGCAGGCATCGGTGCCGGCGAAAACCTGCGTCCACTCGTCGCGGGTCCGGCCGGCAAACCGGTCGGCGAACAGGTCGTGCATCTGCGGATAGGAAGCGATGTCGAGCTGATTGGGCACCTCGCCGGCCGCCAGGCCCAGGCCGGCCAGCAACGCGGCGAAGAATTGCGGCTCGATGGCGCCGACCGCCATGTACTTGCCGTCGGAGGTCTCATAGCAGCGGTAGAACGGCGCGCCGCCGTCGAGCAGGAACGACTCGCGCTGGTCGCGCAGCGCGCCGGTGGACTTCATGGTCCACATCATCTGGGCCAGCACGCTGACCCCGTCGATCATCGCGGCGTCGATAACCTGACCCTGACCCGAACGCTCCCGCTCGTAGAGCGCGACCACAATGCCCAACAGCACCAGCATCGAGCCGCCGCCGAAGTCGGCGACCAGGTTCAGCGGCGGCATCGGCGGCCGGTCGCGGTACCCGAGCGCCGACAGCGCACCGGTCTGCGACAAGTAATTGATGTCGTGACCCGCCGTCGGGGCCAGCGGTCCGTCCTGTCCCCAACCGGTGATGCGCGCGAAGATCAGCCGAGGGTTGACCGCCGCGCAGTCGTCGGGTCCGATGCCGAGTCGCTCGCACGTGCCGGGCCGAAAGCAGTCCAGCAGCACGTCGGCCTTGGCCGCCAGCTCCAGCAGCGCGCCAGGCTGCGTCTTGACGTCCAGATCGACGATCCGCTTCCCGCGATGCAGCAGGTCTCGGTCCTCGGACGGCATCGTCAGCCCGCCGGGGCGACGCACCCGCACCACGTCGGCCCCCAAATCGGCAAGCACCATCCCCGCGTGCGGCCCGGGTCCGATGCCGCCGAGTTCGATGACCTTGACCCCGGCCAGGGGTCCCCCGTCAGTCACCAGGACTATTTGCCCTTCTTCACCTTCAGGACCTGCTCGCGCAGCGACTTGGTCGCGGAATCGACCGATCCCTTGACGGCGCGCTTGAGCACGAAGCCGGGTAGTGGAACGTTCGGGTCGACGGTGACCTCCATCTTGACCAGGGTCTCGCCACCTTTCGGAACCAAGGTGTACTTCCCGTCCTGCGACTTTTGCTGGCCGGAGCTGACCAGGGTCCAGGTCACCTCGTTGCCGCTCCAGCTGTAGGCGACCACCTGCTCGTCGGTGATGCCCGCCGTCCTGACCTTCATCTTGACTTTGCTGGGCCGCCCGTCGTCTCCGGTCTCGAGGATTTCTGCGCTCTGGTGGGGTTCGGACCACTCGGGCATCGCCTCGAAATCGGCGATGACGTCCAAGATCTCCTCGGGACTGGCTTCGATGACGATGTCGCGGGATTCAGTGATTGCCATGGCCGCACCATAGCGAAACGGCATCCGGCCGGGAGCGGTTTCGGCCGAGCGTACCGTCGTCTTCGTGACTGAGCCCGCCTACACCGTCGGTGATTATCTTCTGGACCGCCTCGCCGAACTCGGCGTCACCGAGATTTTTGGCGTCCCGGGCGACTACAACCTGGCATTTCTCGACCACATTGTCGCCCATCCGGTCATTCGATGGGTGGGCGGCGCCAACGAACTGAACGCCGGCTACGCAGCGGATGGGTACGGACGGCTACGCGGAATGTCAGCTGTCGTAACGACATTCGGCGTGGGCGAACTCTCGGCAGCGAACGCGATCGCGGGTAGCTACGCCGAGCACGTGCCGGTCGTACACATCGTCGGCGGCCCCTCGAAGGACGCCCAGGGCACCCGCCGCGCGCTGCACCACTCGCTCGGCGACGGCGACTTCGAGCACTTCTTCCGGATCAGCCGCGAAATCACCTGCGCCCAAGCCAATCTCATGCCGGCAACGGCCTGTAGAGAGATCGACCGGGTGCTGTCCGAGGTGCGGGAGCACAAGCTGCCCGGATACATACTGCTGTCCACCGACGTGGCGCGCTTTCCCACCGAGCCGGCCGGCGAGGCGTTGCCGCGCTATACCGGCGGCACCAGCCCGCGCGCGCTGTCGATGTTCACCGACGCGGCCGCCGCACTCATCGCCGACCATCAATTGACCGTGCTCGCCGACTTGTTGGTGCATCGCCTGCAAGCGGTCAAAGAGCTGGAGGCTCTGCTGGCGGCAGACGTGGTGCCGCACGCCACATTGATGTGGGGAAAGAGTTTGCTCGACGAGAGCTCACCCACCTTCCTGGGGATCTACGCGGGGGCGGCCAGCGCCGAATGGGTGCGCGCCGCGATCGAAGACGCACCCGTACTGGTGACGGCCGGGGTGGTGTTCACCGACATGGTCAGCGGCTTCTTCAGCCAGCGGATCGACCCGGCCCGGACCATCGATGTCGGGCAGTACCAGAGCAGCGTGGCCGGTGACATCTTCGCGCCGCTGGAAATGGGCGCTGCGCTCGACGCGCTGACCGGTATCCTCAAGCGGCGCGGAATAAGTTCCCCACCGGTCGTGTCGCCGGCCGACAACCCGGTCATGGAAACACCGGCGCGCGACGAGCCACTCACCCAGCAGATGGTGTGGGACAGGCTTTGCCAAGCGCTCACCCCCGGCAACGTGGTGCTCGCCGATCAGGGGACCTCGTTCTACGGCATGGCGGACCACCGCCTGCCCAACGGAGTCACCTTCATCGGCCAACCATTGTGGGGCTCAATCGGTTACACGCTACCCGCGGCGGTCGGGGCCGGGGTGGCACATCCGGACCGCAGGACGGTGCTGCTGATCGGCGACGGCGCCGCGCAACTGACCGTCCAGGAGCTCGGCTCCTTCTCCCGCGAGGGGCTGTCACCCGTCATCGTCGTGGTCAACAACGACGGCTACACGGTAGAACGCGCGATCCACGGACCGGCTGCTCCCTACAACGACATCGTCGGTTGGCGATGGACCGACATTCCCGGCGCGCTGGGGGTGGCCAATCACCTGGCGTTCCGGGCGCAGACGTACGGCGAACTCGACGACGCATTCACCGCGGCCGCGGAGTACAAGGACCGCATGGTGTTGGTCGAGGTGGTGTTGCCGCGGCTCGAGATCCCGCCCCTGCTCGCCCAGCTCGTGGGATCCTTGTCGCCGCCGCCTGGGAGTGAGCGTTAGCCGGCATAGGCGCGGCCCTTGACCCGGGGTGCGCTGCTGATAAGACCGCAGCGCCGGCACCCGAATGTGGAGTGGGCCCGCGGAATGTCCTGGTCAGTGCGGCAGTGCGGACAACGGACAGCACGCATCCCCGGGGCCGCCGGCTCGGCGAGCAGTGCGCGGATGAACGCGGTTGCGCCGGGCGAGGAGTACTTGCGAGGGTCGAGATTCTTGCGTTCAGCGACTCGCCGCGACATGGGCTTCCATAGGTAGGCGATCGGCACGGCGACCAATACCACCAACAGCGGCAACCAAGGTTGAGAAGTATTCCTGGCTAAGTAGAAGACCACGACACCGGTCGTAACCAGGGCGCCAATGATGCAGGATGCGCCGATCATCTCGACGAGCCGGAATTTGAGGTTGCTCTTCATTTGTTGCGCTCTCTTGCTCGGGCTGCCGCGGTTGCGGCACGGGCTCATGAGAAGAGGTTCGAAGAGCGCCCTTCCGGGATTCTCCAGGAATCCTTGGAGCCTGTCCGCCGCGGACGCGGCAAGGCGAGCATCAGACCTGGGATGCCTCGGCCTTGCCCCCGATCGATGAGGTGATGATCGCCCGCACGGTGCGCCGGCTGGGGGCACCGCCCGCTTGCGGGGGACGCCCGCAATTGGCGCCCGCTCCGCAGGCCTGGGCGACGTCCTTGGTCGTCGATGCGCCCGCTGCGACGGCGTCGGCCACCATGATTGCGCCCCGAGGGGACCGGCGGCTTTAGACCGGGGGATCGGGGCAGGTGAACAGTGTCGGATCGGTTAGTTGTCGGTGCCGTTGCATATGGTGCGCGGTATGTCGCAGCGCCAGTTTCGCCGTACTCCGGGAGGGGTGTTGTCGCTGGGGCTGCATTTGGTGTGGCGCCCGAAGTATCGGCGCGGGATTTTGCGTGGCTGCGTGGCGGCCGGCTGCGCTGAGCTGCTGGCGCAGATCGCCGCTGAGCGTGGGTGGCAGATCGTGGCCAAGGAAGTGATGCTCGACCACGTGCACCTGTTCGTGCGGGTCGGTCCGACCGACTCGGCGGCACAAGTGGTGCGGGCGTTGCAGGGTCGCACCGCGCGAGTGCTGCGCCAAGAATTTCGGGGTCTGTGCAACAGGGCGAAGGTGTTGTGGTCGCCGTCGTATTTCGCCGCTTCGGTGGGCTACGTCGCGGAGTCGACGGTGCGCCGCGATATCGAGCATCAGTGGGATGCGGTGTTGGCGTCATGAGGCGGGCGTATGTGTTTCGGTTGCGCCCGACGGCACGTCAGCACATCGCGTTGGCGGCGTGTGTGGAAGCCCACCGCGAGTTGTATAACGCGGCGTTGCAGGAGCGCCGGGACGCCTGGGCGCAAATCGACAATCCACGCTGGGGCAGGCAAGCCGATCAGCGGTTGGCTGCAGCGCAGCAACGGTTGGCGCGCGCCAAGCCGCTCTCGAAGAACCGTGGACGCAAGCGGCCGACCGTGGCTGCCCGGCATCGTAAGATCGCCAACCAGCGTAAAGACTTTCACCACAAGCAGGCCCGCGCTCTCGTTGAGCGCTATGACCTTGTGGTGGTGGAGGATTTACAGATCGCCAACATGATGCGGCGGGCCAAACCCGTCGCAGATCCAGAGAATCCCGGGCAGTTTTTACGTAACGGTGCCCGGGCGAAGTCCGGACTCAACAGAAGTATCGGGGACGCTGGCTGGGGTGGCTTCGTCTCGATTATGCACGCCAAAGCGGAAGAGGCTCGGCGTATATGGATCGAGGTCGACCCCCGGCACACCTCGGATGGCTGCGAGAAATGCGGGTATGCAGCCGCCGAAAACCGCCTCACCCAAGCGGAGTTCCAATGCCGGAGATGCTTGCATCTCGCACCGGCAGACGAGCATGCCGCACGCAACATCCTACGGGCTGGACTGGCCCTTCACGCTCAAGCGGCGTGAGAAGAAGCCGGCGGCTTCCAGCCGCCGGAGAAGTCACCTGGCTGGTGATTCCGTTACACAGGCACACGAACATCGAGCGATCCGCTCGCCTAAATCTCGATACGCATCATGTCGAAGAAGCGGCCGACGAACAGCGGTGGATAGGCCCCGACGCCCGCACCGGACATCCATTGGGCCGCGGCGTCGGGATGGTCGATCCAGCCGCGCGCGCTCTCCTCGTCGGGGAACTCCTGCAGGATCAAGACCTCGTGATGATCGTCGAAAGCCTGGAAAACCCAGGTCTTTCGGATACCGGCCGCGGTGAATCTGTCCATCGCCCGGTGGACCTGCGCGGTCAGGTTCGACACGTCGTCGACGGACGCGATCGCGGCCACCACCACACCGGGCGCCCCTGGAGCCGATCCGATGTTGCCAGGCGCAATCAACCTGTCGACGATCTCGCCGGCGAAGACGGCGGGGATGTCGTCGACGCCGACGGCATCGAACCAGTCGAAGAATATTCGCGAACGCAGCAGCTCCACGATCGGCTCACGGCTGTGCACGCCGATCATCACCAGCACGCGACCGTAGTCATGGGTTGACGTGTAGACCAGAACGTGGTGGGCGCCGATGTCGGCCAGAGCCGATTTGTTGCGCTCCAGCAGCGGCCACACCCGCGTCGGATCGGGGACGCGATAGTCCGACGCGATCACCATCGAATGAATGTCGCCGTCGCTCATCGGGGCCCTACACCGGCCCTACACCGGGTCGAACGACGAAATGAGCCACTTCCCATCGGCTTTCTTCAGCGTGACCGTCACGCTGCTGGATCTCAGCGCCGGCTCGGGCCGATCCGCGCTCTGCGTGCTCTGGTTGACGAACAAGAGCACGACGGCGGAGTCGGGATGAAGCTCCTTCACGGCGGCACGCAGCACCACCGCGCTCGTCTTCACCGCCCTCATCTTGGCGGCCGGGGCGACGATCTGGCTGGTGAACTGGTCGTAGTAGGACAAGAAGGGCGCCGTCAAATGGGATTTCGCGGAGGAAAAGTCGTGGTCGAGAGTGTCGGGAGAATACGACAGGATCGCGACCGTTCCTTCGCTGGCCGCGGAGATGGCCGCCTTGGCCGCCGCGGCGTCGGTGGCTTGATCCGGCCGGTACCAGACATAGAAGAGCAAGGCCAGCAACGACAGGGAAGCCACGACCAGCAAGCTCGTCAGGACAGCAAGGACCCTCCCCGACGCAAGTTGTTTCACCCGGGCGGCGAATCGCTTCAGCCGCCTGAGCTTCACCCGGGCGGCGAATCGCTTCAGCCGACCGGGCGGCGAGGCGTCGTCGGCGGCGTGCTCTGCCGGCTCGACGTGCTCTGTCGGCTCGACATCCGTCGCCTCTTCGGCGACCAAGGTTTCCGAGGTTTCCGCTGCGGTCAATTCCTCTGCGGTCACGGCACAAACTCGACTTTCGACATCTTGAGCTGACCACCGTCGCGGGTCATCGTCACGATCAGCCGGTAGGTCCGTGGATCCTGTTTGGCACCGGCCGCATTGGTGACCTCCGATGTGCAGGCGACCAGCACCACCGCCGAATTGGCCGTCATGGTGTCCAGGTCCACCGCGGCGGCCTGAACGGTGCTGCGCTCGACCACCTTGGACTGTTCCACCACCTTGACGAAATCGTCGGCCATCTTCAGGAAATCGTCCTTGAAGGTGCCGGTGGAATTGTCCATGATGCGCTGTACCGCACCCTTGGCGTCATTGAAGTCCAGGGACGTCAACGTCACGACGCCCTGCCGCGCCGCTGCGACGAACTCGGCCGCGCGCTCACGGCGCTGGGACGCGTCGCGATGCTCCTTGACCATGTATCCGCTGAGCACCAGCGTGGCCGCAATAACGATGATGGCCAAGCCCGCGGCGACAGTGGACCGTCGGGGACGCCCGAGCCGGCGCCGCCAACGTCGGGCTCGCTTCGTCGCGTCGGCAGAGAAGATAGTGGCTTCGGGTTCCTCGGCGGCGTCGTCCGGACTCTCTTCGGTCCCGTCTTCGGTCTTGACTTCGCTCTCGAGGTTTTCCGGTTTATCCGCAGACTCGGTGTCGTCCGGTTCGATCTCCGGGGTGTCCGGTACCTCGGTTACCTCGGTCTGAACGGAATCCGCCGGGTCCGTTTCGGCTTCTTCCGAGACCGATTCGGCTTCTGCTGAGACTGATTCTTGTGCGGCTCGTTGTTTTGCGGCTTCGAGAGCTTCGGCGTCGCGGCGCAATTTGATGGCCCGGGCGCGGGCGCGGGCGGCGGCGGCGAGAGCCTCGGCCTCCGCGGCCTCCGCCTCGGCCTCTTCGGCCAGCGCAAGCATTTCGGAGGCTGTCGTACTGGTGGTTTCGTCCTCGTTCACCGGATCCGATTTCGTGTCAGCGGCATTCTGGCGGACGCCGCCCCTCACCGCTCACCAGCCCGGGAACGAGGCTGCTCGTGACTCAATGCCAAACTCCTCTACCGCTTGCCCGCCAGTGGCAAGTTCGCTTGTAGCCACCGACGGCCGGCGACGGTGTCCCCACATGGGCGTCGCCGTTGGGCAACCCTACTCGTACGCACATCGCGCGAGCACCTGCGCCGACGTTCTTCTGCCCGCGGTTACCCACCGGCGGTCGTCATGACCAGGAGAACCACGTTATCACCGCCGGCGGCCAGTACCGGCCATATCGTCGCGCTCCAACCCTAAGAAATACGGCACAAGCTGTGGACATCCGGTTCTCGTATTGGACATACGACACCGGGGCTAACGCAGTCGATCTTTGACCACCTTGCCGGTCGCGTTGAGGGGTAATGCGTCGAGGAACTGCACCGATCGCGGCACCTTGAAGCCCGCCATGCGTGCACGGCACCAGCCGATCAGCTCGTCCGCGCTGACTGCACCTTTCCGAACGACAAATGCCCTGCCCACTTGTCCGAGCCGCTCGTCGGGGACACCGATGACCGCGACCTGCGCGACGGCGGGGTGGTTGAGCAGGAAATCCTCGATCTCAGCCGGATAGGCGTTGAATCCGCCGACGATGAACATGTCCTTTTTGCGGCCGACGATGCGGAGGCGCCCGGCTGTCAAGTTCCCCAGGTCTCCGGTGTGCAGCCAGCCTTCGCCATCGATCGCCTGCGCGGTAGCGGCGGGGTCATCCAGGTAGCCCTGCATGACGCCGTAGCCACGGGCCAGCACCTCGCCGTCGTCGGCGATGCGCACCTCAACCCCGTCGCAGGGCAGGCCCGCGGTGGTGGCGACATCCTCGAAGGAATCGCCGGGCCGGGACAGGGTTACATTGCCGGCTTCGGTGAGCCCGTAACCGGTCATCAACGTCTGGAACGGCAGCTCGTCATGGATGCGACGGACCAGTTCGACGGGAATGTCGGCGGCACCGGTGACGCCTGCACGCAACGTCGCCAACTTCGTCTTGTCCTGAACCGTCAGCAACGAGTGGTATAGCGTCGGCGGGCCGGGCAACATCGTGATGCGTTCCCGTGCAACGAGATCCACCACCGCGTCGACGTCGAACATCGCGACCGGCAGCATCGTCGCGCCGCGCAGGAACGACGTGATGAGTCCGGCCTTCAAGCCGAACGTGTGGAAGTACGGGTTGATCTGCAGGTAGCGGTCGCCCTCGCGCAGATCCGCGAGTGTCGCCCACTCCTCGTACATCCGCAGCGTCTGGCGATGATTCATCATCGCGCCCTTCGGGCGGCCAGTCGTGCCCGAGGTGAAGATGATGTCGGCGATGTCGGTGCCGCTGACCGCCCGCTCAAACGGGGACCTGCTGGAGAGGAAGTCGGACTTCAGATCGATCACCGGTGTCCCCGCGGGCGCGGTGTAGTCCTGGCCGAGAAATCCCTTCTGCACCAGGACGGCCTTCACCCGGCTACGGACGATGATGTCGTGGGCTTCTTCGGTCTTGAACCGCGTGTTTACCGGGACGAGCACGCCGCCCGCGGTGAGGAGCCCGAACGCGGCAATTATCCACTCGGCCGAGTTGGGCGCCCAGATGGCCGCCCGATCGCCCTTTTCGACGCCGAGGTCCGCGAAGGCGCCTGCGGCACAACGTATTCGCTCGACGAGTTCAGCGAAGGTGAAGCGCAGCGGACCGTCGACAACCGCTTCCGCGTCCCCGAAGCGATCCGCCGCGTTCAAGACCATCTCGGGGATGGTCTGCCAGTTTGGCTGGCGCGTCACACCGTAACGAGTCGGGACAGGTTGCCGCCCATGATCTTTGCCTGGTCGTCGACGGACAGGTGCGACAGTGCGTTGACGTAGAACGTCGGCTCCGCCAGCCCTTCCGGGTGCGGCCAGTCCGAGCCATACAGCACCTGATCCACCCCGACGAGGTTAACCAGATCGTCGATGCCATCCTCGAAGAACGGGCTGACGTGGATGCGGTTCTTGACCATCTCGACGGGGTCGCTCGGGAAGACTTCCGGGGCCTTCCGGAAGACCTCGGCCAGGCCGTCCAGCAGCGGGGTCATCCACTTCGAACCGGCCTCGACGATCGCGACCTTCAGCTTCGGGTGGCGGTAGAGCGCGCCATGGATGACCCATGAGCCAACCGCGTCCTGGATCGGCCGCCACTCGTTGAGGATGCCCATCGCATTGGTTTGGAACGGCAGCATCTCCTGTTCGGCGCCGTCCCACTCGGAGGTGTACCGGGAGTAGCCGCTGTCGCTGGAGTGCATGCCGACCAGCACGTCGTGCTCGACGACCCGCTCCCAGAACGGGTCGAACTCGGGCACCGCGAACGACCGAGGTCCGCGGAAGCCGGGGACCGGAGCCGGGCGGACCAAGATGCAACGGGCGCCGCGCTTGACCGCCCATTCCAGCTCCTCGATCGCCTTCTCGACGATCGGCAGGGTGATGACCGGGGTGGTGAAGATCCGGTTCTGGTAGTTGAAGCCCCAGACCTCATCGAGCCACTCGTTCAGCGCATGGATCAGGACGTGGACGGCGACCGGGTCGTCGCGCAGCCGTTCCTCGAGCAGGCTGGCCAGCGTCGGGAACATCAGGGTGCGGTCCAGACCCAGCTCGTTCATCTTCTCCAGGCGCGCGCCGGGCTCGAAGAACGCCGGGATCGCACGCATCGGCTCGCCGAACAGCTCGCGCTTGCTCTTGCCCTCCGGGTTGCCGTACTTGAAGTACTCCTCCCAGGCACCCGGCCGGGCGACGACCTCGAAGGTCGGGTTGGGAATGTAGTTGCTGATATGGCCGCGGATCGCGATCTTGGTGCGCCCGTTGATCTGCACGTACTGGACGAAGTCCTTGTACTCCTTGGGCAGGAACTTGGTCAGCGCCTCCGGCGGCTCGTAGAGATGGTTATCCGCGTCAAAGATCGGGAACGGGACGTCCTCCCGATGCGACAACTGGCCCATGAAATCTCCTCCGAAATCGTTGTTCGCAATTTATGAGAATACTATTCTCTCAGCGCACGGGCCGCAACGGCGCCCCGCGCGGACTGGGCACAACGGCAGATACGAAGCCGGTCGACTACCGCGTTTTGCCCGTCAGCACCTGGCGGTGATCTTGAAGTCCGCCGTCGCCGGTTCGTTCGGCTTGTCGGCCTTGGAGCCCTCGGCGCTTCCCTTGATCGTGAATGCGCCGCCACTGAGGCTGAGGTCCGCCTTGCCGCCGTCGTGTTGCGCGTACATGCCGGTAAAGCCGCCCAGATTCTGGATGCGCACCGACTCCGCAATAATCGACTCCGCGCGCTCGTCGAGCCTTATCGTGGCGCCGGATACGTTGTCGCCGATCTCGATCGTCCGAAACCACTCCTGCTGAAAGCACCGAACGACCGGCGTCTTCACGTCTTTCCCGTTGATCGTCACCGATGCTGTGCTGGCAAGCTGGGCCCGCGACGGGGGAGAGCCGCAGGCGCTCAGAGCGGTTACGACGAGCGCCGCAGCGGCCATGAAACTGAAAGCCAGTCGGTTCTGCACTCCACCACCTCAATTCGACGCTTCTCCGACCTGCAACGATGATGTTATTCTCCGCAGGAGAGAATGCCAATATCGGCTTTTCTTCAAGGGTTCTGCAAGGGCTCTTTCAAGGTTCTTTCAAGGCTCGCCGAGGAGCTAAAGACGCATGGTGGAGCTGGAGTTCGACGAGAATCTCGGCCAAGGCCTGGCGGTGCTCACCATCGATCGCCCGCATGCGCGCAATGCCATCGCGCCAGACACCATGGAGCAGCTGGAAAAAGCGCTCGATGCGGCGGCGGGCGCCCGAACCCTGGTGATCAAGGGTGCCGGCGAACGTGCGTTTGTATCGGGCGGCGACCTCAAGGAGTTGAGCGCGCTGCGGACCGAGGAGGACGCCTCGGCGATGGCAAAACGGATGCGGTCCATCTGTGATCAGCTCGCGGCTTTCCCGGCTCCGGTGGTCGCGGCGCTTAACGGCCACGCGTTCGGCGGCGGTGCCGAGGTCGCCGTGGCCGCTGACATACGGGTGGCCGCGGACGACATCAAGATCGCCTTCAATCAGGTCGAGCTCGAGATCATGCCGGCTTGGGGCGGCGCCGAGCGGCTGGCCGCGCTGGTGGGGAAGAGCAAGGCGCTGCTGCTGGCGGGCACCGGAATGGCGCTCGATGCCGTCGAGGCCGAGCGCATTGGCCTGGTTGACCTGGTTTTGCCCCGCGCTTCGTTCGACTCACCCGATCGCGGTTGGCGATCGGTTGCCAGCTCGCTGGCCCGCCATCCGGCGGCCGAGATAAAGCGGGTAATCAGCGGAGTTTCGCCTGATGAAGCGATAGCATCCTTTGCACGGCTGTGGGTTGCCGACGCACACTGGCAGGCCGCGGAGCGAGTGATGAAACGCACCACGGGTCCGGGACGGACGGCTGGAGGAGCGAAATGACCACCATGCACAAACCGTTGGCCCTGTTGGCCCTGTTGGCCCCAGCCGCGACGACGCTCGTGGGACTGGCGGCTCTATCGATGGGCACCGCACCGGCACATGCTGACCCGGTCTGGCACCAGGTCACCTACACCGTCTCGGCGAAGAACCCGATCTACGTGGAAATCTTCTACCAGGATCAGGACCCGACGGTCTTCTCCGACTACAGCCACAACCCCTACAGCTTCACCCCGCAGACCCACGCCGACGTCGGCCCGGGTAAGCCGTGGGTCCAGACGGTGCCGCTGCTAGATCCCAACCAGTGGGCCATGGTCACGGTCACCGCCGGGCATGAGCCGGGTACGCCACAGATTCACTGCGACCTGGCGGTCGACGGCGTCGTCGTCGTATCCAAGGACGGTCCGCGCGGGGCGCTCTGTTCGCTGCGCACCTGGTGAACAACCCAGGCGGCCGGCACACCCTCGATCGGCTGCGGCTCCCCCTCCAGGCGGCGCAGGTAGCTTTCCACCAGCTCGATGGTTTCGGCGTGGCCGCCGGACATGCCGAGCGCCTGTTCGAGCACCAGAAATCGCGACAGGCTGGTCATCAGTACCGTCCACACCACCGGCGGCGTTTCGCTGGTGTCCACGTCGTAGCGCTGCAGCGCAGCCGTCACCGCTTGTCGCTGTTCGTCGCGGAAACGCTCTGCGTAATAAGCGATTTCGGCGCGCATCTCCTTGCGGTGATTGGCCAGCGCCATGAATTCCATCGAAATCTGGGTGAAATCTGGGTCGGTGCCGAAGCGCCACAGCGCCCACAACGGCTGCGGCGATTGCAGCGCGTGCGCCTGCACCTGAAGCCCTTCTTCGGCGCGCCGCCGGAAGACCTCCAGGAACAACTCCTCCATGGTGCGGAAGTAGTAGTGCACCAGCTGGGGTTTGAGCCCCGCTTTGTTGGCAAGACGGCGCGACGTCACCGCCGCGTAGCCCTCTTCGAGCATCAGCTGCTCGGCCGCGTCGAGCAGCAGGGCGCGGTTCTTCGCGTCCGGCGCCCCGATTCTGCGGGCCGATGTCATGCCGTTACTCCGTGCTCTCGGTGCTCTCAGGGTCGCGCGTTTGCTCGTGCCGATCGTATCGTTGCTCCGCGCTGCGACCTTGACCATGACATTACCGCCATGCTAAGCAGGTGCTCAGCACTGCATGGATATCAGTCGCGGGCGGCGCGGGGTCTCGCCGTCAAAAGCACCATCCGGCCAAGCCAGCTCTTGGAGGCACGCACCACATGACCACCTTCGAGTCGATCGACTTCTTCACCGATCCGTCCCTGGTCCCAGATCCGCACCCCTACTTCGACTACCTGCGCAGCCAGAACCCGGTGCTGCGCCTGCCCCACCACGGGGTCGTCGCCGTCACCGGCTACGAAGAAGCCACCGAGATCTATAAGGACCCCGACACGTTCTCGAACATCGTCGCGCTCGGCGGGCCGTTTCCCCCCCTGCCTTTCCAGCCCGAGGGCGAGGACATCAGCCCACAGATCGACCAGCACCGCAGCTACTTCCCGATGTTCGAGCACATGGTCACCATGGATCCACCGGATCACACTCGTGCCCGATCGGTGCTGAGCAAGCTGCTGACCCCGAGCCGGCTCAAGCAGAACGAGGAATTCATGTGGCGCCTCGCCGACCGCCAGCTCGACGAGTTTCTGGCCAACGGCGAGTGCGAGTTCATCAGCGAATACTCCAAGCCCTTCGCCACGCTGGTGATCGCCGACCTGCTCGGTGTTCCCGAGGAGGACCGCAAGGAATTTCGCGTCGTCCTCGGCGCCGCGCAGCCGGGATCGCTGGACCACGAGTCGATCGGCATTAACCCGCTGGAGTGGCTCGACGAGAAGTTCTGTTCATACGTCGAGGACCGGCGCCGCGAACCGCGCGGCGATGTGCTGACCTCGTTGGCGACGGCGAAGTACCCCGACGGTTCCACACCCGAGGTCATCGAGGTGGTCCACTCGGCCACGTTCCTTTTCGCCGCGGGTCAGGAAACCACCGCCAAGCTGCTCAGCGCCGTACTACAGGTAATGGGCGATCGGCCGGACATACAGCAACAGGTGCGCGACGACCGCAGCCTGATCCCGAACTTCATCGAGGAATCGCTGCGCGTCGAAAGTCCGGTCAAGTGCGACTCGCGGCTAACTCGCCGGGCCACCACAATTGGCGGCGTTGAAATCCCCGCCGGCACCGTGGTGATGGTGCTACCGGGCGCGGCCAACCGCGACCCACGCCGGTTCGAAGACCCGCACGAGTTCCGCCTCGACCGCAAGAATGTCCGCGAGCACATGGCGTTCGCCCGCGGCGTGCATTCCTGCCCGGGCGGACCACTCGCTCGAGTAGAGGGCCGAGTCTCGATCGAGCGCATCCTCGACCGGATGGCCGACATCAAGATCAGCGAGGTCAAGCACGGGCCGGCCGGCGATCGCCGCTACACCTACGAGCCGACGTACATTCTGCGCGGGCTTAGCGAACTGCACCTCACCTTCACGCCGGCGGGGTAGGCACGCCAATCGCGGTGGACGTTAGGTTTGTGGTGCGCTCTCGATCTGCTCGAAGATCTTGGAGAACGCAAACGGGCTTTGTGCGATTCCGCTGCCGTTGACGGCATCCACTGAGCCCAACGTGCCCTGGGTGTCGCGTGGCAGTTCCCACATCGACAGTCCGCCCAGCCCGTTCTGCTGGGCGAACGTGGTCAACTGTTGGGCGTTGGCCAAGGTGAAGATCTCACTCGAGTCGTCGTTGATCCCGATCAGCGGCGTCACGTCGAGCATCGAGTACGCCTGCTGGCTCGACAACGACGGATACAGCGTCATCAACTGATTGTGGGTAGCCGTCGCGGCATCGATGGCATAGGTGCCCATGCCCGGATTGCCGGTCTGATCGAAACCATTGCCGTAATCCATGGCCATGATGTTCACGTGCGAGATGTCCACACCGTTGGACACGGCCGTCTGCAACACGTTCAATCCGCCGCCCTGCCCAGGGACTAGACCGGTCGGCAGCACCGGAAGAGTGTAGGCGACTGTCACGGGCGTGCCGTTGGCCAACTCCTGCTGCTGCAGCATCGCGATGGCCTTGGACTGCGTGGTCATCGCCTGGGTGTTGCCCTGCAACGCGCCTTCGACGTCAAAGTCCAGGTTGTAGATGTGATAGGTGTTCACGATCTGCAGGTACTGCTGCTCGAGCGCCGCCGGGGTCTGACCGGGAACCGCCGACAGATCGGTGCCCACCGCACCGCCAAACGAGAGCGTCCCGTTGATGCCCGCGGCGTGCATGTTGGCCAGCTGGTTATTGATGTAGGAGCTCTGCGATCCCCCGCTGACGTCGTAGGCCGAATAGCCACCCCAGGACGCTTGACCAGTTGGGTCCGCGTTAATGAAGGCCAGCGTGACGTTCTTGACCCCGTTCTGGGCGGCGCTCGCAAAGTTGTATCCAGATCCATCAGCATTGGGGTAGAGCGTGATGTCGACATAGGGCGAGTACTGCTGCCCCGACGTCGTTCCGCCGGTCCCTGTCCCAGTGCCGGTGCCGGTGCCGGTGCCGGTGCCCGTACCAGTTCCTGTGCCGGTGCCAGTTCCGGTGCCGGTGCCGGTTCCAGTCCCAGTTCCCGTTCCAGTTCCCGTGCCGGTACCGGTGCCGGTGCCGGTGCCAGTTCCGGTGCCGGTGCCAGTTCCGGTGCCGGTTCCGGTTCCGGTTCCGGTGCCGGTACCGGTTCCGGTGCCGCCAGTTCCGGTGTCGCCGCCGGTGACTGGTTGTCCGTTGAGCAGCACATGCGTCGGTGCCGAATAAGAGCCGGTCTGCAAGCCTTGGAAGCCAACGGTGACCGAACTCCCGGGTGCAATCGTTTGCGTCCAGGGTTCAGCGGTGATGGTGTATTGCGTGCCTGACTGGGATAGCTGCCCACTCCACGCACTTGTGATGGATTCGTTTGCGGGCAGATCGAATTGGAGTTGCCAGTTGGTCACCGAGGTCGTGCCGGTATTGGTGATCGTGTAATCGGCAATGAAGCCGTTATCCCACTGGTCCGTCTTCGTGTAACTCGCTGTCAATCCGTTACCGCCAGTGCCAGTGCCAGTGCCAGTGCCAGTGCCCGTGTCGCCGCCACTGCCGGTGCCAGTGCCCGTACCCGTGCCCGTGTCGCCGCCACTGCCGGTGCCAGTGCCCGTACCCGTGCCCGTACCCGTGCCCGTGTCGCCGCCACTGCCGGTGCCAGTGCCAGTGCCCGTACCCGTACCCGTACCCATGCCCGTGCCCGTGCCGGTACCAGTTCCGGTGCCAGTGCCAGTGCCAGTGCCAGTGCCAGTGCCAGTGCCAGTGCCGGTACCAGTGCCGGTGCCAGTGCCGGTGCCGGTGCCGGTGCCGGTGCCGGTGTCACCACCGGTCCCCGTGCCGGTGCCGGTACCGGTGCCCGTTCCAGTACCCGTACCCGTGCCGGTGCCACCGCCAACCGATTGCCCGTTCACCAGCACATGCGTCGGCGCCGAGTAAGCACCGCTCTGCGAGCCTTGGAAGCCAACGGTGACCGACTGGCCGGGTGCAATCGTGCCGTTATAACTCTCCGGCGTCACCGTGTACTGGGTACCCGACTGAGAAACCTGCCCATTCCACAGATTCGTGACGGATTCATTTGCGGGCAAATCGAATTGGAGCTGCCAGTTGGTCAGCGGGGTCGTGCCCGTATTGGTGATCGTGTAGTGAGCGGTAAAGCCGCCGTTCCATTGCGACGCCGTGTAGGTCGCCGTCACCCCGGCGTCACCAGTACCAGTACCAGGGCCCGTACCCGCACCCGTGCCCGTGTCGCCGCCCGTGCCCGTACCCGTACCGGTACCCGTGCCCGTGTCGCCGCCCGTGCCGGTACCAGTACCCGTGCCCGTGCCCGTGCCTGTGCCGGTACCCGTGCCCGTGTCGCCGCCCGTGCCGGTACCAGTGCCAGTGCCAGTGCCAGTGCCCGCGCCCGTGCCGCCGCCCGTGCCGGTACCAGTGCCCGTGCCCGTGCCGGTGCCCGCGCCCGTGCCGCCGCCCGTGCCGGTACCAGTACCAGTTCCGGTGCCGGTGCCGGTGCCAGTGCCAGTGCCAGTGCCGGTGCCAGTGCCGGTGCCAGTGCCAGTGCCGGTGCCGGTGCCGGTGCCGGTGCCGGTGCCGGTACCGCTCCCGGTGCCCGTGTCACCACCGACCGGCTGCCCATTCACCACCAAATGCGTCGGCGCCGCATACGCACCGCTCTGCGAAGCCTGGAACCCAACAGTGACCGACTGGCCGGGCGCAATCGTGCCGTTATAACTCTCAGATGTCACCGTGTACTGCGTACCCGATTGCGACACCTGCCCATTCCACAGATTCGTAATCGATTCATTGGCAGGCAAGTTGAACTGTAGCTGCCAGTTGGTCAACGGAGTCGTGCCCGTGTTGGTAATCGTGTAGTTGGCAACGAACCCGTTATTCCACTGCGACGACGTCGCATACGTCGCCGTCACCCCGCTACCGCTGGTGCCGGCACCGGCTGCCGCCGGCGCTGTCCCAGCCGCAGCCGTCGTCGCACCCGACGTCCCGCCAGCCGAACCACTCGTCGTACCCGCAGCGCCACCCGCGCCAGTACCCGACGTCGACCCGCCCGACGACGACCCACCCGTCGTGGAATCGGCCGTCGCGGCGGCAGCCCCACCGCCATGCCCCGTGGCCGCACTCACCATGCCGGCCAGCTGCTGCCCGAGACTCTGCAACGACGACGCACTGCCCGCCTCGGCGCCGGCATACCACTGCGCACCCGCCGCCAACGACGCCACAAACCGCGCATGAAACGCCGCCGCTTGGGCGCTCAGGGCTTGATAGTCCAGGGCGTACGTGTTGAACAACCTAGTGATGGCGCCCGACACCTCATCGCCAGCAGCCGCCAACAACCCCGTCGTCGGGGCCGCGGCCGCGGTGTGCGCGGCGCCGACCGCCGAGCCGATTCCGGCGATATCCATCGCCGCCGCCGCCAGTGTCTCCGGTGCAGCAACCAGATATGACATGGCCAATCCTTCCATTACGCCATTATCACGGTCTTATCACGCCATTATCACGACCTCGGTCGGGATGCATGACGATAGCACGATCGCGACACGGCCTTGTCCTAAATTCGTCAGATATTCAATGGGGCGCGCTGACAAATAAAATGCATGTGCTCGCACTCTTCACAAAAGTTATTAGTCGCTGATACGCCCGCAAGCGCTCGTGGCGGCGTTACCAGCACAGGCCGCCGTTGCGCCTCGCCGGTCATCAAACCGGCTCTTCGTAATTCGGCACTGGTGCGCCGCCTTCCGCGGCGCACCATCGTCGCCGAAGACCGAACGCCGATTGCTCGTGTTGGCGGTGACGTTCGTTGTGGTCGATCCCGATGTACTCAGTGGTGGCTCCATATTAAAGAGGAAAGAATGCGTGCGATCGCTATTTATCCCAAAAGGTGTCGAAAAAGCGTTCAGGTGAAAACGCGTTACTCCGATGATGACCGGCCAGGTCGGCACGATTGCGGCCTTCGAGGGACGCCTGTGGATCGCGCCAGCACCAGGCGGACGTCAGGGTTGGGATCCGTTATCGATCTGCTCGAAGATCTCCGAGAACTCAAAAGGGGTTTGTGCAATTCCGCTGCCGTCGACGGCATCTGCTGAACCCAGGGTGCCCGTGATGTCGCGGGGCAGCTCCCACATGGACAGTTCACCGATACCGTTCTGCTGGGCGAAAGCGGTCAGCTGCTGGGCGTTGGCGATGGTGAAGATCTCGCTCGGGTCGTCGTTGATTCCGATCAGAGGCGTCACGCCAACCATCTGCCACGCCTGCTGGCTGCTCAGTGACGGATAAAGCGTCATCAACTGACCATGGGTGGCCGTCGCGGCATCGATCGCGGCGGTGCCCATGTTGGTGACCGACGGGTCGTAGTAGTCCATGGCCATGATGTTCACGCGTGAGATGTCCACCACGCCATAAGGACCCGGAGTCGTAGCGATCTGCAGAACGTTCAACCCCCCGCCCTGCCCCGCGACCAGACCCGTTGGCAGCACCGGGAGTGTGTACGAGACCGTAACGGGCGTTCCGGCAGCCACCTCCTGCCGCTGTAGCATCGCGATCGCCTGCGCCTGAGTCGTCACCGCTCGAGTGTTGCCCTGCAACGCACCTTCGACGTCGAAGTCAAGATTGTAGATTTTGTAGGTGTTCACCACCGATAAGTAGTCCTGCTCCAGCGCGGTGGCGGTCTGCCCGTTAACCGCAGAGAGATCCGTGCCGGCCGCGCCGCCGAAAGAGATGGTCCCGGTGATGCCCGCGGCATGCATGTTGGCGATCTGGTTGTTGATGTATGAGCTCTGGGAACCGCCGGTCACGTCGTACGCCGAATAGCCGCCCCAGGCCGGCTGGCCATTTGGGTCGGCGGTGATGAAGGCGAGCGTGACGTTTTTGACTCCCGCCTGGGCGGCGGACGCAAAGTCGTATCCAGATCCATCAGCGTTGGGGTAGAGCGTTATGTCGACATAGGGCGAGTACTCCCCCGTGCCGGCGCCACCGCCGCCACCGCGACCACCGCCACCGCCACCACCGCCGCTGCTGCTGCCAGTGCCGCCGTCGGCGCCCTTGGTACCCGCTTCGCCGAAGAATGCCGAGCCCTGACCCCCGGACCCGCCCGCGCCACCGAGGCCGCCGGTGCCGCCATTACCGCCGTTGCCGCCGGTGCCGCCGTCGCCGCCGTTGCCGTACAACAGCCCGCCGCGCCCGCCGGCTCCCCCGGTGCCGCCGGCACCGCCCGCAGCGCCGGCGGCACCGTCCGTACCGGCCCCGCCGGCACCGCCCCGACCGCCGTTGCCGAAGAGCCCGGCGTCGCCGCCGGTTCCGCCCGGCTGCCCGGCAGCACCGGACCCGCCGTCGCCACCGTTGCCCCACAACAGCCCGCCGGGCCCGCCGTTTAGCCCGGTCCCCGCCGTCGCGTTGGTGCCGTTGCCAATCAGGGGGCGCCCCAGCAACGTGTCGGTGGGCGCATTAATCAGACTCAGCGCATCCTGCTCCAGGGCCTGCACCTGCGAGGTATTGGCCGCCTCGGCGGCGGCATACGAACTGCCCGCGCTGTTCAACGCCTGCACGAACTGCTGGTGAAAGGTCTCCGCCTGAGCGCTCAGCGACTGAAAAGCCTTGGCGTGGCTGGAAAAAAGCGACGCTATCGCCGCAGACACCTCGTCACCGGCGGCGGGTAGCAGACCGGTGGTCGGGACCACCGCCACCGCGTGGGCCGCCCTCAGCGTCGAACCGATGCCTGCCAGATCCGACACTGCGGCAGCCATTGCCTGCGGTGCTGCGATCACAAACGTCATGGCGCCGCCTACGTGTCATCGGTTGTTCGGCCGTAGTGTAGACGCAAACGAGATCTAACCGTTATGAAACCGTGACATTTGCGGGACCGACGTCCGCGCCCGCATCCAGTGCGTCGACCTCCGCGCGTGGTTGCTCGGTGCTACCGGAGCGTCATGCCGACGATGTAGCAGGCGAAAAGGCTCACGCCGATCAATATCACCCAGGCGTCGGTCAGGCGGCACAGCAGGGCGGGGGCTTGGCGCACTTCCATGAACTCCCGAAAGATGATGCGCACCTTGATGAGTGCGATCACGATCACGCTCGACGTGACAACCACGCTAGGCCTCGGCGCACCGCCATGCTGCTCTGCGGAGTGGTCTATGAACAGATAGGCCAGCGTGAACGACGCCAGAATCAGCCACACGATCAGCAGCCTCTTGTTGAATCGGACCTTCACCGATCACCTCACCACGTACAGCAGCGCGAAAATGAGCACCCAGAGGAAGTCGACGGTGTGCCAATAGGTGGCGCATGTTTCGACGAGTTCCTGGGATCCCTGGGATCTTGGCGCCGGACTCCGAAGTTGATAGACGACGATCCCGAGAACGACGAAGCCAATCAGCAGGTGCACGAAGTGGATTCCGGTGAGGAAGAAGTAGTAGGTGAAGAAGTCGTTGGTGGGAAAGTCGTTTCCCAGGTGGATCTGTCTGGCCCACTCGAGCACCTTGGACACCATGAACGCCACACCGAAGAACGCGGTGATGTAGGCGTCTCTTCGCGCCAGCCGGTACGCGCCGGCACGGGCCGACTGGACGCATCGCGCCACCGACCACGAACTCAGCAGCAGGACCAGGGTATTGAAGACCCCGACGCGCAGGTCCAGCTGCGCCTGGGCGTGCAGGAACAGCTCGGGACTCCTGGCGCGGTAGAACAGGTAGAAGCCGAAATAGCCCGTGAAGACCAGTGTCTCGAAGAACACGAAGGCCCACATGTCGGGCTGGCCCGGCACGAACTTGGCCGGCTTTTCGGCATTGACGACGTCGGCCATCACGCCGCCTTCGCGAGGTCGGGCAGCGGCCCGGTACCGAAGTCCTCGCGCTGGATGAGCCGCCGGAGCAGGAAGATGAAAACCCCCGTGTAGATGCCGAACACGACCATGTCGAGCCACCACGCGATTTGGCCGTTCCAGGCCAACACGCCCCTCCGGAAGATCCACGCGGGCGACACGACGATCTCGGTCAGGCCGTTGCAGAGGTTGAGATAGCCGAACCACTTGGGGAACACCCGGTTCTTGTCGATGAGAATCGCGAGCATCCACACCAGCGAGCCGATCAGGAAGACTCCCATGGTTCCGACGAACGACAGGAAGGCGAAGTCGTAAATCCAGGCGATCAGCTCGGGGTTGCGGTCGGTTCGCATGGCACCGACGGTTATCGCGATGCACATCAGCAGCATCCCGGGGATCGCGCTCAGCGAGTACAGCACCAGATACGAATACGCGAAGGCGCGGCTGACCGACATGCGCCGCATCGAGTAGGCGATGAGCGCGTTGTTGATCGTCGTCATTCCGCCGACGACGAACATGATGGCGAACCCGGCGAGCAGCCCAAAGTGGTTGTCGTGGAACCACCGCACGACCCGCGTGGTGTCCCACGAGGGGGATGGCGGGGGCTGGACGCGGGTGACCGCGAAGAACACCACGAAGAAGAAGTTGTAGAAGACGACGAGCGTCCACCATGCCAACCACAGCTCGCGCTTCGGGTTATGCCGGCAGTGCCAGACGATCCGACGGGGCAGCGACCCCCCAGGTGGTCCTGCCGCGGTGAGCGGCGACGCCGTCGCCAGCGTGCTCATGCCTCGGCTCCCGCTCGCTCCCGATAAATCGCTTGGCCCAAAACGATTCCCATCACAACGATCCAGACCGCAATGGCGATGTTCTTCAGCCAGAACGACAACGCTCCGTCCCACGCCACGGGGCCGGTCAAGGCCAGCCCGACGAATGCCGCCGGCACCAACGCGGCCGCAACGAGCAGATTGAAATGCGCCACCCAGCGTGGCAGTACCGGCCGCGACGGATCGTCGAAGTAGATCGCCAGGGCCAGGATCACGCTTTGCGCGATGAGAAACGGAACAAGGGTGGTGAACGTGATCCACGCGAAATCGTTGAGCAGCTGCGTCAGCTCCGGGTTCCGCTCGGGGCGGAAGGCGGCCAGCAGCCAGCAGATGTTGGCGACGAGGAACAGGGTTGGCGGGCCGGCCAGGCAGCCGAGCAGGGCGTAGGAGAAGATCGGCGTGCGATGAGCCATCCGGCGGACCTGCATCACCATCAGAATCACGATCGGGACGAGGCACACGCCGAACCAGTTGAACAGGATCATGCTGTAGCGGACGCGCGGCAGGTTCGACGGATCGCGATAGAACGCGGCGACCTGGTCGGCCGGCATCGTCGGCGACATGGGCGGCGTGAATCCCGGAAAAAGGAGAAATGCCGCGCCCCAGATGATCACCGCCGCGGGCAACGTCCACAGCAGGATCAGCTCACCGTCGGTGCGTCTCGGGTTTCGCGGGGATTGAGAGACTTCTGCAATGTTTTCGCCGACGTCGGCCATCGGTGACTCCTTCCGGCGCTAGTGAGCGAAGCTAGCCGATCGGCTATCCAGGAGTCAATAGCCGATCGGCTACGCTCTGGGCGTGGCTTCCCCGCAGGCCGATGGTCGGTTCCGTTTCATCACGCGCAGCCCCGCGCAGACGCGTGTGCTGGATGCGGCGCTGGGCCTGATCGCCGAACACGGCGTGGGCGGAACCTCACTGCAGATGATCGCCGACGCGATCGGGGTCACGAAGGCGGCGGTCTATCACCAGTTCAAAACCAAGGAGCAGATCGTCATCGCGCTCACCGAACGCGAACTCGGGGGTCTCGAGGAGGCGCTGGAGGCCGCCGAGGCCGATACCTCCCGGGCACGCGAGTTGCTGCTGGACAGGGTCATCGACATGGCGATCGAGCGCCGCGGCGCGGCCAGCACGCTGCAGTTCGACCCCGTCATCGTTCGGTTGCTCGGCGACCACAAACCGTTTCAGCAGTTCATCCAGCGCCTCTACAGCGTGCTCGTCGGCGACGCCGGCGATGACAGCCGGGTGTTAGCAGCGATGCTGTCGGGTGCCATCGCGGTCGGGGTGGTCAGCCCGCTAGTCGCCGATATCGACGATGAGGCACTGCGTTCTCAGCTGCGGCGCATTACCGGCCGGCTCATGGACGCGGGCGACGGCTAATCATTCCGCCGCCAATCGGCGGGCCCGAGCCGGCCGCGGAGTTAATGTCAAGGTTAATGAATTAGCGCTGCCAGAGCAGGCTCACAGCGGTTTATCCGACCGGCCGGAGTGAACTCCTAGTTTCAATTACACGAGTTCAGGTACGGTTTTCGCATGCACACTGTCGCGCGTTTCGCTGCCGCAGCGATCATGGTGATCATTGGCTTCGGATTGGTGGGTGTGGGCACCGCGACCACCGCTCGTGCCGATCCCCCGTGGCCGTTCGTGGGATACCACTGGTGCCCGGGCCAGCCATTCGATACGGCGGCATGGGGACCCCAATGGGATTGGACCACCTGCCACGACGCGCACCATCGCGACCAGGACGGCACCATCCATAACCGCGATTACTGGGGACCGAGCCCCTTCCAAACGTGGCCGGAGATTCCGAACACGCTGCCGTGAATTCGGCCGCAAATAATCGCAAATAATTAGGCCGCGAATCGGGGCCCCGATCAGGCCCCAAAGAGGCTATGTGTCGCCGCGCTCCCAGATTTGGACACCGTCATGCGCGTTGCAGACCAGGAATAGGCCATCCGGCGCCTGTGCGACGTAGTACTCCGGGTAGTCAACGCACGACGAGTTCTCGTCCTTGACGCCGGCCATCGGAGGTGACCGGAACCATCGCGGCTCATACCTCCTCGGTGAGCCGCAGAACATCAGCCGTCCCGGCTGCGTGGCGAAGGACACGTAATAGTCGGCGGTCGCGAACACGTAGTAGGTGGTGCTGTCACACGGCGCATCGAGAATCTGGTGCGGCCTGATACCCGGCGTGCAATCCGGGTAATCGCAGTTACTCGGTCCGGCGGCAGCCGGCGGCGCCGCCAACACGCCGAGGCCCACTAACGCGGCGACCGATGCCACAATGAATCGCACCAGATTACTTTGCCATGCCGGAAAGGAGATTGGGAAGGAAATTCTGCCTTTCGGAGAACAAACGAATCGGGTGTCGCTACCAACGGCATTGGCATCCCCCCTGCCAGTGATAATGTGGCTCTCCGACCGGTGCGCACAAGGGGGTGATCCATGCCGCCGAACGAGCTTTCAGGCAAGACGCTCGACGCCGATAATCCGGGGGTAGACGATGCCCAAGCGCCGACTCCGGTACCCGAAGCCGACGAAGTCGCCCAGGCGGAAGCCCGTGCCGAGGCCACACGTGCTCGTGCCGTGCGGCTGCGCCAGCTAGCCGAGGCGGCATCGAGTGATCAAGGCGACGGGCCCACCGCCGAGGATGCCGACGACGAACGCGACCCCAGCGTCACGCCCGAAGAGGACGAAGAAGATCAAGCCGAGGCGGCAGCGTCGCGCCGATTTCGGCTGCGACGGCTGTTTCGGCTGCCTCGGCTGCGTCGCCCAAGCCTCAAAGCCGTGGCCGCGGTCGTCGTCATCTGCAGCGCACTGACGGCGAGCGGCTATGTCGCGTGGCATCACCATCGCGTCCTACGGCAGCATGAGCGCGCCGCGGAGTTCTCCACGGCGGCGCGCAATGCCGTCATAGCGATGATGTCGATCGACCCAAAAACCGCCAGAGACGACGTGCAGCGTTTCAGCGAGTCGACCACCGGGATGTTCAAGGTCGGCGTATTGATGAGCGCCGAGAACCTCATTGCCGTTGTCCAGCAGGCGAAGGCCACCATGAAGTGCACAGTGCAAGCCGTCGCGGTGCAATCGATGACCGAGGATGCGGCAGTTGTCCTGGTCACGGCGAAAACCGAGATCACGAAGGCCGATCAACCCAAACCGGAATCGCGGTCGTGGCGCCTTGTTGTCAATGTTCAACGCGAGGGAACGCAGCTCAAGATCGCGAGATTCGAGTCCGTCCCGTGACGGTCGACAGCAAACCGACGAAGGAACGGCCCGAAGAAGTAGTGCGGCGGCGGCGCACCGGCGTGATCAAGCTCTCGGTGCGTCGCTGCCTGGGACGATGGCGCCCAATGCTGTTGACCATCATGGTCGTTGCCGCGACGGGTTTCGCAGCCGGCTATTTCTGCTACGTGTACCGCCCGGACGCGGAGACCGACAACGCCGTCGCGCACCAGGCCGTCAAGGCGGCCAGTGATGGTGCGGTGGCGCTGCTGTCCTACTCTCCCGACACCCTCGACCGCGATCTCAGCAATGCCAAATCGCGGCTCAGCGAGAGCTATCTCGCCTACTATCAGCAGTTCGCGGACCAGATCGTGGGCCCGGCGGCCCAGCGCGGCAGAGTTACGACGACAGCCACCGTGGTCAGGGCGGCCGTGGCGGAACTGCACTCGAGTTCAGCCGTCGTGATTATGTTTATCAAACTGAAAACCGCGAGCAAGGAAAAGCCGGAACCGATTGTGACATCGAGCACCCTTCGGGTGACCCTGATAAAAGCCAAGAGTTCCTGGCTTATCGAGAAATTCGAGACTGTCGGACCACCGCATCCATAGCACCCTTATACCGAACCGCGATAAGTGTTAGCCTTTGGGAACTCACTCGAAAACGGCGGTACGTACGCGTCGAGGAGCATGTGATGCATTCAATGAGCATGGCGGCAAGCGCGGCACTGGTGGCCGCGACCACAGCCGTCTGTGTCGGCGCCGCCCCGCCCGCACGGGCGTATGACCCCGCCATCAGTGGGACCTATACCGCCACGGTCGTTGGCGACTGGGCCAGGACGAACACAGTCCTTCACCAGGAGTCGACGGCGCGAAGCACCTGGACGATCACCTCGTCGTGCAGCACCGCCCAGGACTGCAGCGGCCAGGTGACCAGCGACCAAGGCTGGAGCGCACCGATGATCATGCATGACGGATTGATGTGGACCGTCAAACACGACATACCGAATTGGGAAACCTGTCCCGACGGCACCTCATTCACCGGTAGAGACGTGGTCTTTTTCTATCCCGCCAATCCCGACACCGGTGAAATCGTGGTCGGGTCGCCACTCCTGGCCGGAAGGGAAAAGACGACCGGCCCGAGCGGAGCCTGCGGCAACAACGCCCCGCTGTATATCGATCAGCCGTTCCGGCTGGACAAAATTGGGTGACCGCGCGCGATTAGCGTTCGCCTAGGCTGGAAGCCGGGCGCCGAGCCTCACGTGGCGAACATGTCCTTCCATGTTTTCGGCGCTTTGGGCGACGTGGGCACGACCAGATCCGACTGGCGATAGACCTGGCCATCCGGGCCGACGTAGGCACCGGTGTGCGGGTTGTACTGGGCTATCGCCACGGACGGACCGGGTCGCGACCCGTCGCCGACGAACGCACTCGGCGCCGCTGACGGCGTTACACCCGGCGCCGCTGACGGCGTAACGCCGGGCGTAATGGCCGGGGGCCCGGCTGGGTTAGAAGGGAGGTCGATCGGTGCTATCGGCGACACCTCGCCCATCGTTGCCGCCGGCCCCGGCGGGAACGGTGACGGTGCTCCCGGCGGCGGACCTACTCCTGGAGGCAGCGGCGTTCCCTCCACCGGCCCGAAGATTCTCTCGCGATTCCAGTTCATTCGGTCGTCGGGCTGGACGCCCTGAGCGATGAGGTTCGGGTCCAGTGGATAGGTACCGAATATGTGCTGCCTCATCGCGAGCGGTTCGAACGGCTTGTCGCTCTCGCAGATCTCGACGGTCGGCGCACGCTTTCCGGGCTGCCCCATGCACGGGTAGTTGCGCGCACCGCGTACCGCGATAGGTGAATCCTGCGGCAGTTTGCAGTACAGCCCGTCCGGCGTGTCGACGATTCGGGTGTCGGCCGGGCTACGCCAATCGCTCGGCGGCAGAAAACCGACCGTGCAGAAGGGCGGGTCACTGAGGATGAGATTGAAGGCGCCCGTGGCCAACCCGACCGGAGACTTCGTCCCGAGGAACGACTGGATTGCGGCGGTGAATGGCGGCAGCAACACCAGCACCTGCTCGATCGACGCGTGGTACGTCACCCCGATCTGACCGATGGTGGTGAGGTTGGCAAGCAGAACCGGCAGTGTCGGCTTGATCTGGTCAAGCAGCCGGGATGCCTCGTTAAAGGCCCCTGGCCCCCGTTCCAGCAGGGTGCGGATCTGCGGGTCGTTTTCGGCTAGCTGGCCCGTGACCCCGGCAAGGCTGCGCGCCCACAGCCGGATCGAATCGGCGGTCTCGGCTTGCGCATCGAGAAACGGCCCGGTGTCCTCGGTCAGGGTGCGGGCGCGGTCGGCGACGCGGTTCAGGTCGCCGGAGATCTGCGCCGAGGAGTCGAACAGCGATCCGAAATCGTAACCGGTGCCGTTAAACGCCTTGTACGACTCGTCGAGCAATTGGCTGAGCTTGCCCTTGGGGATGCTGTTGACCAAGGCACTGGACTGATCGAGCACCGGACCGATCGGCTGCGGGATCGTGGTCTCGTTCGTGGCGATCACCGAGCCGTTGTGCAGGTAAGGCGGCTTGTCGGTTCGCGGCCGCAGATCAACGTAATACTCGCCCACCGCGGAGATGCTGCGCACCTCCGCCTGTAGGTCCGCGGGAATCTTCGGTGAAGTATCAAGAGCGAGAGTGGCTTCCGCGCCATCGGAGGTCAACGCTATCGCGGTGACCTTGCCGATCTGCACCCCGCGGTAGGTCACATTGCTGAAGCGGTACAGCCCGCCGCTGGCGGGCAGCTCCAGCGTGACCGTCATCTTGCCGATGCCCAGTAGCGTCGGCGCCTGGACATACCACAAGACCATCACAGCCACACCGATGGTCCCCACGATCACGAAGACCGCCAATTGGATACGGATAAAACGGGTCAGCATCTACTGTCCCCCATCCGTAGGCTGGCTCGTGGCCGGAGTAGCGCCCGGTACGGGGGCGCCCGGCTCGGGCGATGGCGTGGCAGCGGGCGCGAGACCGGGTGACGCCGGTACCGCGGATGGCGGAGGTCCTGGCAGCTCCGGGGCCCCAGCCGGCAGGGGCCCGGGCATTGTCTGCGGCGTCATCGGAGCCCCGGCAGGCGGCGGCCCCGGCGGTGCGCCGTACCTGAATAGGAGGTATTCGGGATCCCCGGGCCCTGGCACGCCTTCCGCACCCAGCCGGCCCCAGTGGGTGCCCAGCAGGATGCTCTTGCGGAGACCGGCGTTCGTCAGATCGATGATGAAAGTCCCATTGGTGTAGTCACCCCGGATGTACCGGTCGATGAAGCCCTGGGTGAACGGGAACGTCGGCGCGTACGCAATGGCGGCGTCGAGATCCGGCCCGATGTCGGCGAGCGCCCCGAGCGCCGGCCCGAGATTCTGCAGGTTCCTGACCAAGTCATTTCCCGCGTCGTTGACCAGTCGGGTGGCGGTGTCGCTGAACACCCCGAGTTTGTTGAGCGCGGCGACCAAGCGCGGCCGCTCCTTGATGAGCACGTCCAGCGCCGGTGGAATCTTGTAGAGCGCCTGGGTGATCACGTCGCGCTGGTTGGCAAACGTGGAGGCGAGCCGGTTCAGCGCTTGTATCGACGCCACCAGGTTGTCGCGTTGCTGGTCGAACGTGCCGATGAACCGGTCGAGGCGGTTGAGCAGATCGCGGATATCGCCGCCGCGCCCGGACAGGGCGGCGTTGAAGTTGTGGATGAGGTCCCCGATCTGCCCCAGCCCTCCGGCGTTGAGGACGACCGAGAGCGATGACAGCGTCTGCTCGGTCGACGGATAGGTCGACGACCGGTCCAGCTTGATCGAAACGCACTTATCTATCGGGCGCTGACATGGTTGCAGCCGTCCGCTGCCCGCCTGGCCCGCCGGCGGATTCAGCTGCAGATGCATGGATCCCAGCAGGCTGGTCTGGCCGACGGTGGCCACCGCGTTGGCGGGGACCGCCACGTCGGGATTCACCGAGACTTCGACGAAGGCGTGCCAGTTTTGCGCCGTCATCTTGCTGATGCTGCCGACGATGACATCGTCGATCATCACCGGCGAATTCGCTTCCAGCGTGCCGACGTTGGCGATCTCAATGCGGTAGATGCTGGCGCCCGGGCCGCGTCCAACAGCGCCCGGCAGCGGCAGCGAGTTCAGGCCGTTGAATGCGCATCCGGTGGCGGCGAGCATGACGCAGCAGCCGATGCCGAGCACCCTGTCGAGACCCCTTCGAATGGCGGGCATCGCGGGTATGGCTGGTATCGCGACGCGAGTGGTCATGGCTGCGCCCCTTCCGCCGGGAGCAGCATGTCGTTCACGTTCCCCGGGGCCGGCGCCGGTGCGGCCGGCGTGCTCGGCGGCGGAGGCTCCGGCATCGCCGCTCCCGGGATCCGTCCCAGCGGGCCTGGCGGCGGCGCCGCCGGCGGCGTATCGCCGGGCAGCCCCGCATAGGCGGAGACCGCGGGCGGCAACTCCGGCGCCGTCGGCTTCGGTCCCTCCCCGCCCGGCGCCAACCGTGGCTCGGTGTAGACGACGTTCTTCGGGTCGAACGCCGGGGCCAGGAACGGGTTGATCGGAATCGGAAACTGGTTGAAGTTGAAGTACAGCAGGGGGTTGAACACCCGCAACGCCGGGCTGAGATACAGGCCGCACAGCTTGCCGGACTCGACCGAGGTGACGTTCTCCAGAGCCCCAAGTTGTGAGCAGAAGGCCCACGTCGGATTGGTGAGGTTCTGCAGGGGAAGCCCGCCGCGAATGTTCCCGACATCCGGGTCGTAGTCGTTGTAGGCATTCGCGAGCGCGTTCGGCGTGACGTGCAGAACGTTCTTCAGCGCCATCTGGTTGTCGACCAGAATCTGCGTGAGGTCGGCCAGCCGCGCGACCTGCTCGGAGGTCTGGTTACGACTACCCTCGATGAACCGCTGCACCTCGCCGACCGCGCCCGATAGGTCCGTCAATGCCGCGTCGATGTCGGACTTGTTGTCGTCGAGCACGCTGGTGAGCGTGGCCAACCGGTTGTCGAACTGCACGATCTGGACGTTGCTGTCGCGCAGGGCGCCGAGGAAGGTCTGCAGGTTCTTAATGATGTCGACGATGTTGCCGCTGCCGTTGGCAAGTATCCGCGCCACGCCCGACAGCTCCACCAGCGTCTGCCGCAACTTTTCAGCGTTACCGTTGCCGAGCGCGTCAGCGGCGCTGTCGATGAACCTGGAAACCGACGGACACTGCAGCGGCGCGGGATCCTCACACGACGAGACCGTGCTCTTGGGACCGAAGTCCGTTGCCAGCCGCATCAGTTGCCGCTTCACCTCGTCCCATTCCACGGGTACCGCCGTCCGCTCGACGGGTATCACCGCGCCGTCATGCATGGTGGGTCCGCTCGCCCGGTAGGGCGGGGTGAGCTGGACGTAGCGCGCCGCCACCAGGTTCTGGGCGACGATCACCGCCTTCGCGTCCGCCGGAATGGGCACGTCACGATCGACGTGCATCACCAGCTTCGCCTGGGTGCCCTGCGGTTGGATGGACGTGATGGTGCCGACCTTCATACCGGCCACCCGCACATCGTCGCCGGGATAAATCCCTGTGGCGGTGGGGAAGTAGGCGTTGATCGTCGTTGGGCGAAAGAAGGTATTACGGATGGCGACTCCCGCGCCGACGACGAGGAGCAGGGCCAACGCGATCGCCAGCCCGAGCTTCAGCTTGCTACGGGGAATTGCGTTGAGCCGGTTCATCGCGACCCTCCCGGGTCCATGTTGTACGGCCATGGGAGCAGTGCGCGCGGCCCGGCGTTGTCCGGTGGCTGACCGGGGGCGCCGTGGGCACGGAATCCGAACGAGTAGTCGATCAACCACTGGAAGAACTGCAGCGTGAATTCGTTCGGGATGAACGGGTTGTAGTAGAACCCGTTGGATACGGTTTCCCCTTGCGTCAACTCGTACTTCGCCAGGCCGGGCAACGCCTTGGTCAGGTTGTCGCGGTTCTTTTCCAGCATCGCCGTCACGGAGTTCAGCCTTTCCAGCGACGGCGCCAGCTTCGCCTCGTTGTCGTGCACCACGCCGGTCAGCTGCCGGGCCACCGCAGACGTGCTGGCCAGCAGTCGCACGATCGCCTGCCGACGCGCCACCAGCATGGACAACAGGTCGTTGGCGTTGAGGATCAACGTGTTGAGTTGCTGACTGCGCTGCGAGAGAATGCCGGTGACGTCGGCGGCGCCCTTGAGCAACTCACCCAGTGTCTGGTTTCGGGAGTTGAGGGTCTGGGACAGCCGGGTCAGGGCGTCGAACGACGGTCCCAGTTGCGGAGCAATCTGATTCAGCGTCGACGACAGCGTGTCAAGCGACTGGTTGAGTGCCGCGGTGTCGGTTCCCGCGATGTCACTCGACAGGTCGCTGATGGCGTCCGACAGCGAATAGGGCGACGAGGTGCGCGACACCGGGATGACGGCCAGCGGGCGCAGGGTACCGGTGCCCGTAGATTCGACGGTGAGCACCCGCTGGCCCAACAGCGAACCCGTCTTGATGTGTGCGGTACTGGCGGATCCGAGCTGGACTTTCCCCTGCACGGTGAACGTCACCAGAACGTCGCCGCGCTGCAGCGACATCTTCGACACGCTGCCGACCTTGATCCCCGACACCGTCACGTCATTGCCGACCGCGAGACCACCGGCGTCGGTAAACAGCGCCTGGTAGCGAACGTTGGTAGCCCGCTCCACCAGCTGTTGGGGATTCAGCCCAACGGCGATGATCAGCACCACCAGGACGGCGCCGATGAATCCGGCCCGAATGAGGCCTGCTCCGCGGTACTTATTCATCGGGTTCCGCGCACCTCCCGGTGACCTGGTGGGTTATGCCTACTTCCACCGTCCGGTACTGCAGGTCGGAGACGCGCAGCGAAAGACCGCACAGGTAATACGGGAACCAGGCACCAGCGGCGCCTAGCCTCTGGAGTTTGCGGTAATTGTTCGGCAGCTTGCGCAGCGCGATGTCGATGAGGTTCTTGTCCTTGTCCAGCAACGGGGCGAGCCGATTCAGCTGGTCGATGGTGCCGGCCAGCGGCGGGCGGGCGCGGCCGAGCAGATCCGCGATCGAGGCCGTCCCATTGTCCAGGGCGGTGATGGCGGTGCCGATGGTGTCGCGGTCTTGGTCCAGTGCGGTGATCAACCGCTCCAGGCGGTCGATGGCACCCGAGAACTTGGTGCCGTCCTTGTTGATGGTGCCCACCACGATGTTGAGGTTGTCGATCAGCTCCTGCACCGTTTGGCTGTTGTCGGCCAACGCGTTGGAGAACGACGACGTATGCGACAGCAGCGACTCCAGGGTTCCGCCCTCGCCCTGGAAGATCTCGATGAGTGCCGCGCTGAGCTGGTTGACGTCTTGCGGGTTCAGGCCCTGGGTAACCGGTTTGAGCCCACCGAGCAGGAGATCGAGATCGAGGGCCGGCGCCGTGCGATCCATCGGGATCTCCGCCCCGGCTGGCAGCACCTTCGTGGATCCGGGACCGTCGACGAGTTCGAGGTAGCGATCGCCGACCAGGTTGAGGTAGCGAACGACTGCCCGGGTGCCGGTGGTGAGCATAACGCTGCGGTCGGCGTCGAATTTCACCACGACCTTTTTGTCCGGACGCAACGAAACGCTGTTGACCGTGCCCACCCGGACGCCGGCGACCCGCACCGTCTGCCCGGGCTTCAGCCGCGAGACGTCGCCGAACACGGCCGAATACCCGTTGGTCGAGCCGGTTCGGTATTGGCCGAAGATGAAGAACAGGAACACCGTCAGGAGAAGCATCACGGCGGCGAATGCCCCGAACTTCATGATCATCCCGCGTGAGCCGGTCATCCGGGTTGTCCAATCTGGAACACGTTGCGCGGTGGCCCCGCGATCGGCCCGTACAACAGCTGCTTGAGTGCGTCGGAGTTCCAGAGCAATTGCGGATTGCCGTACTCCATGGGATTGGCGCCGACGTCGGCCACCACGAACGGCGGCGAAACATCGAAGGGCACCACGGGAAGGTCTTGACACTGTGGACCGCCGGTCGCCGCCACCTTGGGCAAGTTGACCGGGTAGCGGTACCGTTCGGCGCCGAATCCGAGGTAAACCAACACCTTGATCGTCGGCTCGGGCAGCGGCGGCGAATGCAGATTCACCAGCGACCCGGCAAGGCCGCACCACAGGGCTTGGTGGTACTCGTTGAGCAGATCGGTGGTCGGCACCAACAGATGCAGGACATCGGTCAACGCCTGCCTGTTGCCGCCCACCACGTCATTGCCGATGTCGGCCAAACCGATCGAGCTGATCAGGAACGCGTCCAGGTTCCGTTGCTCGTCGACGATCGATTGACTGATCTTGACCGTGTTTTTGACGGTTGCGACAAGATCCGACGAATAGTCGGCGTAGGCGTTGCTCACCACGGGCAGGACAGACAGGTCGTGGCTGAGCGCGGGAAGACTGGGATCCAGCGTGGCCAGAAAATGGTCCAGGTCGGAGAGCATCTGACCGATCTTGTGGCCGCGGCCGTTCACCGCCGACGCTATCGCACCAAGGGTTTCGTTGAGTTTGGCCGGATCGATTGTCGACAACACCGACGTGAGTTCCTGGAATACCGTGTTGATTTCCACGGTGACGTGGTCGCCTTCGAGCACCTGCTTGGGTTGCAGCTGCCCTTCGGGTTTATCGGGCGGTAGCAGCTCAACGAATTTGGCGCCGAAGACCGTCGTCGACGCGATGTCGACAAGCACGTTGTGCGGAATGAGACGCATTTGCGACGGTTGCATCGCAAGGTGCAGGACGGCTTCACCGTTCGGCCGCACATCGATCGAGTCAACCTTGCCGACCTCTACTCCGCGCATCTTCACCGCGGCGTCGGGGTTCATCACCAGGCCGGCGCGCGGCGAGACCACGGTCACCGGCACGGTGTCGGTGAAGTCGCCGCGGAACAGGCCCAAAGCGACGGCGAAGACGAAGAGAATCACGACGACGGTCGCCAAACCCGCCAGGGGACGAACATAGGAGCTCACCCCGAAGTGACCCCCGGGCGACCCCGCGACAGGTGTTGCGGCGCTGGTGGTTTCAGAGCGGTGAAAGGGGCGCGGCCCGAGATTCTGCGACACGTCTTTTCTCGATCCTCCCCTACCCCGATAAGTGGAAGTTGCCGTTGGAGCCGTAAATGGACAGCGAGACCAGCAGAGTCACCGATACGACCACGATCAGCGAGGTGCGTACCGCATTGCCGGTCGCGACTCCAACACCGGCGGGACCGCCGGTCGCAAAATAACCGAAGTAGGTATGGATCAATAAGATCGTGATCGCCATCAGCACGGCTTGCAGGAACGACCACAACAAGTCGATGGGGTTGAGGAACGTCGTGAAATAGTGCTGATACAAGCCACTTGATTGTCCGAACAGCGCCACCGTCACGAACTGGCTGGCGAGGAACGACAGGATGACGGCGATGCTGTACAACGGGGTGATGGCCAGCATCCCGGCCATAATCCTGGTGCTGACCAGATACGAAACCGGCCGGATCGCCATGGCTTCCAGCGCGTCGATTTCTTCGTTGATCCGCATGGCACCCAGCTGCGCGGTCACGCCGGCGCCGAAGGTGGCCGCCAAACCAATCCCCGCGACGATCGGCGCCGCAATCCGAACATTGATGAAGGCTGCCAGGAACCCGGTCAGCGCCTCGATGCCGATATTGCCCAGCGAGCTATACCCTTGGACCGCCAGCGTGCCGCCCGCGGCGAGCGTCAAGAAGCCGACGATCACGAGGGTCCCGCCGATCATCGCCAAAGTCCCCGCGCCCATGCTGATTTCGGCGACGAGACGAACGACCTCCCGCCGGTAGTTAGTGACCGCGAACGGTATCCCGGCAATCGCCTTGCCGTAGAACAGCGTTTGATCGCCGATTCGGCTCAGGGTGCCGACCGGCTTCCGAAGTTGTCGCGTCACACCTGGATAGACGGCTTTCAGCGCCGCAGTGTGTCCCTTGAAGGTCATTTGGCCGACAATCGGATGCCGATGGCGGTGACTACGACGTTGACGACGAACAGCGACATGAACGCGTAGACCACCGTTTCGTTCACGGCGTTACCGACGGCCTTCGCCCCGCCGCCGGTGATCGTCAGCCCGCGGTAGCACGCGACCAATCCGGCGATCAGACCGAAAAGCAGCGCCTTGACGCCCGAGATGATCATCTCGGGCATGCCGGTCAACAGGGTGATGCCCGCGGCGAACGCGCCGGGGTTGACATCTTGGACGAACACCGAGAACACGTAGCCGCCCAGAATGCCGATGATGACGACCAGGCTGTTCAGCAGCAGGGCGACCAACCCCGCGGCCAGCATGCGCGGTGTCACCAGGCGCTGCACGGGGTTGATACCCAAAACCTCCATCGCGTCGATCTCTTCGCGGATCGTTCGCGAACCCAGGTCTGCGCACATCGCCGTGGCGCCTGCGCCCGCCACGATCAAAACGGTGACCAGCGGGCCAACCTGGGTGACCGCACCGAACGCGGCACCCGCGCCGGACAGATCCGCTGCGCCCAGTTCCCGCAACAGGATGTTGAGGGTAAAGCTGACCAGGACGGTGAACGGGATGGCCACCAGCAACGTCGGCCATATCGCAACACGCGCGACAAACCACGACTGTTCCAGAAACTCGCGCCACTGGAAGGGCCGGCGGAACGCGAACTTGATGGCGTCGGCCGACATCGCGAACAGGCCCCCGATCGCCTGCATGGGTTTGGAGCCGCGCCCAAGCGAAATGCCCGACGCCCAGTGGTCCGCACCTTTACTCGCCATCGGCCCCAGGTCCTTCCGGCATCACGACGGCTGCTACCGCGGCACCCGGTCCGCCCGAAAGCTTGCTCGAGAGCCTCGAGAGCCTTGCCGAACCAACTACGCTGTGCGCCAAACCGATCCGAGCCGCGGACAACATCGATCGCTGCGTCGTGTCGTCAGCGACAACGGATACGACCCTCACACCAGGCCCTCCGTTCTGTTGCGTGAGTTGGCGCTCCCAAGCAATACGGGCCGAACAAGCCCCGCGTGTTGAGGCGTCCGGCGATTATGACTCATGCCGCGTCCATGCGGAACCGAAAACGCACAACCGTTATTTGACGGCCCGGACAGTGCAGGGCACCAGAAGTGACGTTCTCCCATCGGCGGCTCCCGGTCCTAGGTGACGGCGTTAGCCGTCTTGAGTTCGATGATGCGGTCCCAATCGAGTCCGAGTTCCATCAGGATCTCGTCGGTCTGTTCGGCGAATCCGGGCGCCGGCCCGGTATGCGGCGCGGTGACGTCGAATTGCACCGGGTTGGCGACCAGCTCAAGTTCACCCGCGCGCACCAGGTACTCGTTGGCGCGGATCTGCGCGTCGTCGGCGGCTTGCAGGGTGTCCTGCACGGGCGCCCACGGTCCGGCGAGCGTTGCAAAGCGTTCGCTCCACTCGGCAAGCGTGCGGGTCGCAATGGCCTTGGTCAAGATCTCTACCGCCTCCGCCGTGTTGGCGGCGATTTTCTCGGCGGTGGCGAAGCGGGGATCGTCGGCCAGTTCCGGACGATCGATGTGCCGGCACACGTCGGCCCAGAACTTGCCGGGCTGCATCATCACCAGGGAAATGTAGCGCCCATCGGACGTCGCATAGACACCCACCAAGGGATTGACGGGCGACCCGTGTATACCGGGCGGCGGTGCTTCCAGCCGCTGACCCAAATGCCGTGTCAACGCCACCGTGTGTCCCAACGACCACAGCCCGCTGCCCAGCAGCGACACATCGACCACGGACGGTTCGCCGGTGCGCTCGCGCTTGAGCAACGCCGCCGCGATGCCACCGGCGAGGTTGGTGCCGGAGATGGTGTCGCCGTACGCCGGGCCGGGGGGATTGATGATCCCGTCGAAGCCCATCGGGGTGATGGTGGCGGCCGTTCCGGCCCGGCACCAAAAGGCGGTCATGTCGTAGCCGCCCTTGGTGGACTCCGCGCCGCGCGGGCCGAGCGCGCTGCCGCGGGCGTAGACGATCTTCGGGTTCACCGCCCGGATGTCGTCGACGTCGATGCCGAACTTCTGCCGTGCGCCGGGCAGGAAACTGGTCAGGAACACATCGGAGCGGCGGGCCAACTCGTAGAGCACTTCCTTGCCCTCGGGCACCGACATGTCCAGACCCAGGCTGCGCTTGCCGCGGTTGGCGTGCTCGATGTTCGGATTGGGGTCACCTTCGACCCGCAGCATGCCGGTCTGGCGCAGTCCGCGCTGGGGGTCACCGGTCACCGCGTGCTCGACCTTGATAACGTCGGCGCCCCATTCGGCCAGCACAGCACCGGCCGACGGGACGAATCCGTACATCGCGACTTCCAGAACGCGGATGCCCTCCAGCGGCCTCATTCGCAGGCCCCCGGGGCGCGTCGCATTACCGCGCCGCACTCGATCGCGGACTCAGGCGGGGTGCGGCCACCGGCCGATCGCGCGTCCGCGAGGATCTGCGCTGGCATCCCGGCCCCCTGGTGTGGTGCTGGCCACGATAATTTCATTCTCGTACGTGGCGAATCTTACATTCGCGTCTCGAGAATTCAAGAAATTCTTAGGAATGCGTTTGCGCAGTTCAACAGCTGAGCAATCGCTCAGACGTGGGCCTGCTAAGCCTTTCGCTGCAGGCCGAGCGCGGTTTCAGGCGAACCTTGCGAGCCGTTCCGGCGTGAGAGTAAGATTCTCATAAATGTAAGGGAGATTCTTTGTGCTTGAGACTGCCACATTTCCAGCGAAGGGCCGGATGTTGGGGATGTTCGGGGCGTGAAGACCGCGGTGGTCACCGGGGGCGGATCCGGAATCGGCCGGGCCGTCGCGCACCGGCTGCGCGCCGACGGTCTTGACGTCGCCACCATCGACCTCAAACCGTCGGACGCCGATCTGGCTTTCACCGCCGACGTGACGGACCGATCGCAGGTGGACGCCGCGCTGTCGGAGATCCGCGGCCGGCTGGGGCCGGTCACCGTTCTGGTCAACGCCGCCGGGCTGGACGGGTTCAAGCGTTTCACCAACATCACGTTCGAGGACTGGCAGCGGGTGATCGACGTCAACCTCAACGGGGTTTTCCACACTATTCAGGCGGTGCTGCCCGACATGGTCGAGGCCGGGTGGGGACGGATCGTGAACATCTCGTCGTCGAGCACGCATTCCGGCACGGCGTACATGGCGCACTATGTGGCGGCCAAATCCGCGGTCAATGGCCTCACTAAGTCGCTGGCACTCGAGTACGGGCCGCACGGCATCACGGTCAATGCCGTGCCGCCGGGTTTCATCGACACTCCGATGTTGCGCAGCGCCGAGGCGCAGGGATTCCTCGGCGACGTCGAGCAGAGCATCGCCAGGACCCCGGTGCGCCGGATGGGCAAGCCCGAAGACATCGCCGCGGCGTGCGCGTTTCTGGTGTCGGAGGAGGCCGGCTACATCACCGGCCAGATATTGGGTGTCAACGGCGGCCGGAACACCTGAGCAGATACTCGTGAGGAGACACCGTGAAGGTCTGGGTTGATCCAGAACGCTGCCAGGGCCACACCCTGTGCTCGATGATCGCTCCGGATTCTTTCCAGCTCAGCGACATCGACGGCAGTTCGTCGGCGATCAGTGAAGTGGTGCCGGCCGAGCAGCGGGACCGCGTTCGCGAAGCCGCGCAGTCCTGTCCCGAGCAGGCCATCATCGTCACCGACGAGACGTAAGGGGAGACAGCACATTGAGTGTCGATGACGACGATCGCAAGAAGAACCGGTTCGACTTCGACCGGCACTGTTCGGAGTACCGGTCGAAGTTCAAGAAGATCACCGAAGAGATGCACGCCCGGTACCCGATGGCGTGGACCGACACCTACGGCGGGCACTGGGTGGCGGCCGGCAGCAACGAGGTGTTCGAGCTGGCCCGCTGCCCCGCGGTCTCCAACGATCACGACGTCAACAACGTACGGCGTGGCTACAAGGGGATCTCGATCCCAACGGCCAGCCGCATCAACGGCATCCGGGGCGGCATCCTCGAGATGGACGAGCCCGAACACCGCACCTATCGCACCGTTCTCAACCCCTACTTGTCGCCGGCCGCGATCAAGCGTTGGGAGCCGTTCATCGATGACGTGACGCGCGCCTGCCTGGACGAAAAGATCGAGGAGGGCGTCATCGACTTCGTCGACGACCTGGCCAACGTCGTGCCCGCCGTCCTGACGCTGGCGATCCTAGGCATCCCCCTGCAGAGATGGAAGATGTACAGCGAGCCGACCCATGCCGCGGTGTACACCCCCGAGCACTCCCCCGATATCCAGCGCGTCACCGAGATGCATCGGCAAATGGGTCTTGACCTGGTCAACAGCATGATCGAGATTCGCGAGAATCCCCGACCGGGTTTGGTGAACGCTTTGCTCGAGATGCGGATCGACGGCGAGCCCGCCCCCGATCTGGAAATCCTGGGGAATCTCGGCTTGGTCATCGGCGGCGGCTTCGACACCACGACGGCCTTGACCGCCCATTCGCTGGAGTGGCTTTCGGAACACCCCGGCGAGCGCGGGCGGCTGCGACAGCACCGCGACACCCTGCTCGATTCCGCCACAGAGGAGTTCCTGCGCTACTTCACCCCCGCACCCGGTGATGGCAGGACATTCTCCGACGACGTCGAGGTGGTCGGGAATCACTTCAAAGAGGGCGAGCGGCTGTGGATTTCGTGGGCGATGGCCAACCGCGACCCGTCGGTGTTCAGCGACCCGGATCAGCTCATCCTGGACCGTAAGGGCAACCGGCACTTCAGCTTTGGCATCGGCGTGCACCGTTGCATCGGGTCCAATGTGGCACGGACCGTGTTCAAGTCCATGCTGACCGCGGTGCTCGACCGGATGCCGGACTATCACTGCGACCCCGACGGCGCGGTGCACTACGAGACCATCGGCGTCATCCAGGGCATGCGCAAGCTGCCGGCCACCTTCACGCCCGGCCGCCGGGTCGGCGCCGGCCTCGCCGAGACGCTCGACAAACTGCAGCGCATCTGCGACGAGCAGGAGCTCGCCAGACCCGTCACCGAACGCAAACAAGCCGCGGTTATCGACTAGCGCGAGTTTGTAGCGCGAGTTTGTAGCGCGAGCAGACGCAAAATCGCACAAATCCCCGGGTATTTGTGCGATTTTGCTGGGGGCACCTCCCGCTTGCGGGGGACTTGTCGCCGTAAGGCGCTAGCCGCGCGGTAGGCCCAGCACGCGCTGGGCGATGATGTTGCGCTGGATTTCGGAGGTGCCTCCGGCGATGGTGCCGGAAAAGCTGCGCGCGTAGCGCTCGAACCAGCTGGCGAAGTAGTGGTCCAAGTTCATCGGCGCATACGGGCCCGTCTGTCCCGGGTGGATGAGCCCGTCCGGTCCTGCGGCCTCAAAGGCGTGTTCAAACCCGCGTAGCTCGGCTTCGGAGCCGAGGAGCTTGAGCACCGAGATCGCGGCCACGTCGTCTTCGCCACGAGCTGCGCGGGCCAACGCCACCGAACCCAACAGGCGCAGCGCCTGTTTGTCCATGATCGTGGTGGCGTAGTGATCGCGTTGCAGCTCCGTCGTGGGATGGAAATCGGCGATCAGATTGTCCATTCGGTCGGCGAAACCCAGCCACATCATGGTGCGCTCGTGGCCCAGCGACCCGTTGGCCACCCGCCACCCCTGGTTCAGCTCGCCGACCAGGTTCTGCGCCGGCACCCGCACATCGGTGAAGAACACCTCGTTGAAATCGAGGTCGTCGGCGGCGCAGATGGACGGGAACGGCCGCCGCACGATTCCCGGGGTGTCGGTCGGGATCACCAGCGCGCTGATGCCCTTGTGTTTGGGCGCATCCGGATCGGTGCGCACAAAGGTCAGCAACACGTCGGCGTCGTGGGCCCCCGAGGTCCATACCTTCTGCCCGTTGACGACGAAGTGATCACCCTCGAGAACCGCGCGGGTGCGCAGCGAGGCCAGATCGGAGCCGGCGCTGGGCTCGCTCATCCCCAGCGAAGCGGTGATCTCGGCCCGCAGGATCGGCACGGCCCAGCGCCGCTTCTGTTCGTCGTTTCCGAACGACAACAGCGACGCCGCAACGATATTCACTCCCTGCGGGTTGAGGCTGTGGTAGATCCGCCGGCGGGACAGCTCATCGAGGTAGACGAACTGCTGCAGAACGGTCGCGTTGCGGCCGCCGAATTCCGGGGGCTGGCTGGGCAGCAGCCAGCCGTTGTCGAACAGCAGCCGCTGCCAGCGACGCGCCCACGCCGGCATATGTGAAACCGACCGGGGACGTTCCACCGTTTCGCTTGCCGGGGGCAGGTGCTCGTCCAGGAATGCCGAAAACTCCGCCCGAAACGCCTCGACGTCGGGATCAAAAGTCAGCTGCACGATATTCCTCCGCGATCCGCGCCCGATGCTCGGCCGCGCCGCCGAGCATGAGCTCACCCGCCTTGGCCCGCTTGAGCGCGAACTGCAGGTCGTTCTCCCAGGTGAAGCCCATCGCGCCGTGCAGCTGCAGGCCGTGCCGGAATACCAGCGATTGACACTCCCCCGCCGAGGCCTTGGCCATCGCAGCCGCCAGCCGGCGCCGGGGATCATCGGCGGAGATCGTCAGCGCGGCAAAGTAGGACAACGCGCGCGCCCGCTCCACCGCGACATGCATGTCGGCGGCCTTGTGCTGCACGGCCTGGAACGAGCCGATCGGGACCCCGAATTGGTGACGGCTGCGGACGTGGTCGAGCACCAGGTCGAGGATGCGTTGGCAGGCGCCGACGGTCGTGATCGCCATGCCCATCAGCGCCAGATGGTGGGCGCGCTCCCGATCGACGATCACCCGGGTGCCGTCGGGCACCCGGACCTCGTTGAACGACAGGTCGGCGACGTGCAGGACCGGGTCGAAGACCACGGAGCGCCGGGCCGACACCTGATCGGCCGCAACGATGAACACCCCGGCGTCGGTCAGCACCGCCAACCGGTCGGCCCGATCACCGTCGAGCACATGGCGCGCCGTGCCGTGCAACACCCAGCCGTCGGCGTCCCGGTGCGCCGACACCCCGCTGTACACGGCGGTACCCGACTCGTGCGGGTCGAACCGGTCGGCGGCCAGCGGCGCGAACTGGCCCATGGTCGCCAGGAAGGGGCTGGGATCGGTGGCACGGCCCAGCTCTTCGAACACGATCGCCAACTCCACCGCGCTGGCCGGGTCGTTGAGCTCGGTCCAGCCGAGGTCCACATAGACCTTCCACAGGGGGCTGGGGTCGGCGCCATTCTCGGCGACGCCGCGCACCAACGAGGCCGGACACTCCTTGGTGACGACGTCACGTACGGTCTGCTGCCATAGCCGCTGATCAGCATCGAACTCCAACAGCATCGCGGGGCCGCCTCCTACCGATAGACCGTCGTCACCTGTGCGAGAATACCATTCTCGGTTGCGAAAGTAGTAATCTCGAAAATGGGCTATGAGGTGGGGCTATGAGGTGGGGGCCATGAGGTTTGGCGGGGTATTGGAAGGACCGAAATGCTGGATGCGGCAACGACGCTGTGCGAGATCGAAGCGATCAAGCAGCTTAAGGCCCGCTACTGCCGGTACCTGGACACCAAGCGGTGGGACGATTGGCGGCAGTTGTTCACCGACGACTTCATCAGCGACACCTCGCCGGCCGGCGGGATGAGGATTACCGGCGCCGACGAGTTCGTGGCCTACGTTCGCAAGGCGTTGGGGAAGCCGTCACAACCTACGGTGCATCAGGTGCACGCCCCCGAGATCACGCTGACGTCGGCGACGACCGCTACCGGTGTGTGGGCGCTCGAGGACGTGGTGCGATTGGGTCCGGGCGTCAATCTCAACGGGCGCGGTCACTACCAGGAAACCTACGAGAAGGTCGACGGCCGGTGGCTGATCAAGACCTCCACGCTGACCCGGCTGCGGGAGGACGTGTTCAATCCGCTTTTCTCCGTACGCATCTCGCCTCGGCTGCGTGGCATGGGCGCCGCCCTGGCACGCAGGCTCGGTCGATGAACCGCATGTCACACCAAACCGTGCTCGTCACCGGCGCTTTCGGCCAGGTCGGCAAGCGCTGCAGCGAGATCCTGCTGCGCCGGGGCCACACCGTGGTCGCTATGGATCTCCGCACCGACAGTTCGGCGACGGCCGTGGCGGAGCTAGAGACCTCGCAGCCCGGCACGCTGATCCCCGCCTATACCGACCTGGTGGACGCGGAGGCCGTCGCCGCGGTGGTGAGCCGCCACCAACCCAGCGCGATCGTGCACCTTGCGGCGATCGTTTCGCCGCCGTCGTACCGCAATCCCCGACTGGCCCGCAAGGTCAATGTTGACGGCACCCGAAACGTCGTGACCGCAGCGCAAACGTTGGGTGAGCCACCGCTGATCGTGTTCGCTTCCAGCGCGGCGGTCTACGGATCCCGGAACCCATATCGCTACCCCGAACGCATCACCGGCGACACCCCGGTGAATCCGATCGACCAGTACGGCGAGGACAAGGTCTTGGCGGAGGCGATCATCGCGGAAAGCAGTCTGCCGTATGCCGTGCTGCGGCTGGTGGGAGTGGTCTCACCTGACGGCTCGGCCACTTTCGACGCCGACTACCTGCTGCTGGTGCGGGCCACCCCGAGCGACAACCGTATGCACTCGGTGGACGCCCGCGACGTCGCGCTGGCCTTCGCCAACGCTGTAGACCGCCGCGACGCCGTCGCCGGCAAGGTGCTCGTGATCGCAGGCAACGAAACGCACGTCCATCTGATGAGCGACCTGCAGGACGACGTGATGGCCGCCATGGGCATCGGCCGGCTGGGCCCATCGGCCTTCCTGCCCGGTAATCCCGACGACGACCGCGGCTGGAGCTTCACCGGCTGGTACGACACAGGCGAATCCCAAGCCCTGCTTGGCTATCAGGAACACGACTGGCCCGACACCGTCGCCTGGGTGGCCGGTGCGTTGGGCAAGCGCACTCTGTTGCTGAAAGCGCTCGGCCCGGTGATCCGCCCCGCCATGCGCGGGCTGCTGGTCGTCCAACGTCGCCTCGAACATCGCGGTCCGTATGCCGACCCTTGGGGGCTGATCGAAAAGAAGTACGGCCCAGATGCGCTCGCACCGTTACCTGAAATGTGAGTGTTTGTATGACTGGGCATTTCAGGCACCCTGTCCTTTCGGACGGGCACTCCGTTCAGAAACGGTTCCCGCTTCACTGCCACCCGCCGTGCCCGAAGGCTCGGTCTTACCGTCGGCTCCACGGGTGACGACGCCGGTACTCGGCTCCGTAACCTTCAGCGCATGACGCGGCTGATCCTGATGGCCACCTCGTAAAGCCGCCCGGTTCTTCGCCGCGCGCTGACGCTCAGCGCGCCAGCACATCACCGGCCTGCTCGCCCGAGCGGTCGGGGTTCACGGCCGCCGATAACTCTCAGTCCCAAACCACCACCCGTGAAAATCGAGACTTAGCATCCGCCGCGGATCATCTTCCGGATTCCACGAGACTACGGGACATGCTTTAAGTATGATCGATGAGTTGATGATGACCCAGCCCACATCGACTGCCTTAAGGAGCATACCCATGGTCGGTGAAGCAACCACTTTTGCAGAGATCTGCCCCGAAGTTGGAACCCACCATCATGAGGTCATCATCGCCGGCGCAGGCTTCGGCGGTCTCGGCGTCGCAGTCGAACTCAAGCGGATCGGCTTTGCTGACTTCGCCATCCTGGAGAAGGCGGAGGACCTCGGCGGGACCTGGCGGGATAACACCTACCCGGGGCTCGAGGTCGACATCCCATCCTTCACTTATAGCTACCATTTCGAACTCAAACCGGACTGGACACAGGTGTACGCGCCAGGGCGAGAGATCAAGGCCTACGCCGATCACGTCGCCGACAAGTACGGCATTCGACCACACATCCGCTACCACACCGAGGTCAAGGAGATCGAGTTCGACGATGCGGCGGGCACGTGGACCGTGCGCGCGACGGGCGGGGAGACGTTCACCTGCCGCTACTTCGTCGCAGCCACCGGCCTTTTGGTGGGCCCAAAGCTGCCCGACATCCCCGGGCTTGAGGACTTCGCCGGCGAGGTCATGCACACTTCGAGCTGGAACCATGACTACGACTTCACAGACAAGAATGTCGCAATCATCGGCACCGGCGCGACGGCCATCCAGGTAGCCCCGGCCATCTATGACCAGCTCGCGCGACTCGACATCTATCAGCGGACTCCCATTTGGCTGTCGCCCAAGCCGAACATGGTGTTCAGCGAGCGCACCAAAGAGCTGTTTCGACGCGTTCCGCTCCTACCGCGAGCTGCGCGAGCCATCTACTGGGCCCTCAACGAGCTGATCTTCGCGACCGGCATCAACAACTACAAGTCTTTTTCGTGGGTTATGGGACAGATTGAATCCTTCTTAATCCGCTATATTCGTCGGGAAGTGCACGACCCGTCGATCCAAGAAAAGCTGATCCCCGACTACAGCTTCTTTTGCAAGCGTCCGAGCTTCTCGAATACCTACTACAAATTGTTCAACAACGACAACGTTGAACTCGTGACGGACGCGATCGATCACGTCGAGGAAAAGGGTTTGGTGACGGAGGACGCGACCCTGCGAGGCGTCGACGCGATCATCTGCGCAACCGGGTACCGATACTTTGAGCGCTTCAGCACGCCGTGCTTTGAAATCTACGGAAAGCGGGCCAAGAATCTCGGCGAATGGTGGGAAAAGAACCGCTACCAGGCATTTCTGGGTACCACGATACGGGATTTCCCCAATTTCTTCATGATCGTGGGCCCCTATTCAGCTGCCGGCGCCGACTATTTCGGTGTGCTGGAAAACCAGGTGACGCACATATCACGGGTCCTGCGTGCCGCCCGCAAGAGGGGCGCAAAGGTCGTCGAGGTCAAACGGCGGCACCACGACCGCGACTTTCGGCTCATGGAGAAACGCAGGCACCGCAGCGTGCTTTTCGCCGGCAACTGCGCCTCGTCCAACAGCTACTATTTCGACGAGAGGGGCGATACGCCGGGCGGGCCCCGCCCGGTCACGCCAACTCAACACTGGCTAAAGGCGCACTTCTTCAGTATCCGCCGGGCCTACGACTTTCAGCGGCGGTGACACAGCTATGCCCTGGTCTTGCTGACCACATACATGGCCAGCCCGGGGATCCGGAGAATGCGGATCCTCCGCGGCGCACCGAATCCGGCCTCGCGGAGCCAGCTGTGCAACCGCGCCGGGGCTTCTATTTGCGACCCGGAGCTGAGGTAGACGAACAGTCCGAGGAAGTTCGCGGCGGCCGCCGTCCGGTGGCTCGGCTCGGCGAAGGCGTCCATGACGGCTAGCACACCGCCGGGTGCGAGAGCCTCGTGGATCCTGCCGAAGAGGCCGACGATCTGGTCAGAGGTCAGGTGGTGGACGAGATTGAAGCACAGCACGGCGTCGTATCCGCTGCCCAGGTCGTCTGTCGTCGCGTCCCCCTCCCGGTGCTCAACCCGGTCGGCCATCCCGGCCTTGGCGATGATCTCGCGGCCTATCGCTGCGCTGCCCGGCAGGTCGAGAACGGTCGCGGTCAGCCGCGGATAGCGGCGGCACAGCTGCGCCGAGTACCAGCCGTGACTACCGCCGATGTCCAGTAGGGATCGCGGATCGCCAGGCAGCCGAAGCTTTCTGGCCACCTCATCGGCGCTGAGCCGGGCGAGTTCCAGCTGACCGCAGACGTATCGCCGCCAGTATGGATCATCGGGCGGCGCCTCGTGATGCCCGACGGGCCGTCCGTTGCGGGTCACCTCGTCCAGTCCCGCCCACCAGGCCCAGTAGTCGGAGGTACCCGCCACGTACTGCGCGACCGACAGCCTGGACTCAGGGTCCAGCCAGCGCCGTGACGAGCGGCTGAGCTGGTAACGCCCGGATCGGACGGTGACGTGGCCGCCCGACCGCAGGCAGTCAAGCAGGAGCCGGGTCGGCACCGGATCGAGGCCAAGGTCGGCGGCGAGATCCGCAGCGGTCGACGGCTGCCGGGCCAGGCGGGTGGTCATGCCAGTGCGCACGGCGGCGATGAGGATCGCCGACAAGCCCATCCCGCCCCACGCCTCGGCGGCGGCGGTCGGAACGATGCCGGCCCGCAGGGCAAGCCACTCGACGGGGTTGGCGCCCCGCAGAGAAAGCCTCATATTCAGCCGCCCTCCTTCGCCGAATTAATTATCATTCCAATGGTCTATCTCACTCTGATTGACAGTTTCTGTTGCCGCATGGGCGCAGACACGAGGGGAGACCGACGATTACGGTCTACACAGGGACTGCGCCTACTGTCCTGAGCCGCGCCCGGGCGCTAATCATCGCCGGTCATCCGGGGCCGTCGCTTGCCATCACGGCCCTGGTCACGCTGCTCGCGGCGCAGGCGGCACCCCATGGCGTAGGGCCGATACTGACGGGACCTGCCATGCTGTTCGGCCAGCTCTCGATCGGCTGGTCCAACGACGCTCTGGATGCGCCCCGCGACGCGGCGGCGGGCCGGACGGACAAGCCGGTCGCGACCGGCGGTATCAGCGTGCGGGCGGTGTGGATCGCGGCCTTCGCGTCGCTTCTGGCCGCGCTGGCGATGGCGCTGGCCATCGGCGTGATCACGGTGATCATCCTGGCGGTGATCGTCGGCGCAGCGTGGGCGTACAACCTCGGCCTGAAGTCGACGCCGGCGTCCGGCCTCATGTACATCCTCGGGTTCGGCCCGATACCCGCGTACGCGGCCAGCACGCTGCCGGGTCACCCCGTGCCGACCTGGTATGCGACCGCAGCGGCGGCCCTGGTCGGCCTCGGCGGCCACTTCACCAACGTGCTGCCCGATCTCGCCGCCGACCGGGCCACCGGCGTCAACGGCCTGCCGCAGTGGGTGGGCGACCGCTGGGGCGCGGGGACCGTGCGCGCCATCGCGCTGGTGCTGCTGCTGTCGGCGTCCGTGCTGCTGTTAGCGGCTTCAAGCCGCCAATGGGTCGCGCTGGCCGGGCTGGGCGCCGCCGTCCTGCTCGCGGTGATTGGCGCGGTCGGCACCGGCCGGGTGCCGTTCGTGGCCGCGTTCGGCATCGCGGCCGTCGATGTCGTGCTGTTAGGCGCGGGCGGGTATGTCCAGACCTGAGATGGCCCATCATGGATGGGCGCGTGTGCTGGGGCGACCGCGGTGACCAGGATCGTGGCGGTGCGGTCCGCCTTCCCGGCGCACCGGTATCCGCAGGCCGAGTTCACGTCGAAGGTGGCCGAGCTCGGGGACCTCGGCCCGGTCCCGCGTGCGCAGCTGGAGCGGCTGCACGGTAACGCCGGCGTGGACTCCCGCCATATCGTCCTGCCGTTGCCGGAGTACGGCGGCCTGCGCGGGATCGGGCTGGCCAACGATCGCTATATCGACGAGGCGGCCGACCTCGGCGAGCGGGCGCTTCGCGGAGCCCTGGAGGCGGCCGGGCTGGCCGGCCGCGATCTGGACCTGCTGATCGTCGCGTCGGTGACCGGCGTGGCCGTGCCGTCGCTCGACGCCCGGCTCATTCCCCGGCTCGGCCTGCGACCCGACGTCAAGCGGCTGCCCATCTTCGGGCTGGGTTGCGTCGCCGGCGCGGCCGGCCTGGGCAGGCTGCACGATTACCTGCTGGGCTGGCCCCATCATCGCGCGGCGCTGCTGGCGGTCGAGCTGTGCTCGCTGAGCTGGCCGATTACGGAGGTCACGACGGCGGACCTCGTGGTCAGCGGCCTGTTCGGCGACGGGGCGGCGGCTCTCGTGGCCGCCGGCGACCAGGCCGCCGAAGGCGCCGAAGGATTGGAGGTTGTCGCGTCGCGCAGCGAGGTGTATCCGGACAGCGGCGACGCGCTGGGCTGGCGGCTGCGCGCGGACGGGTTTCGCATCGTGCTGACGGCGGAAGTGGCCGACGTGGTCGAGCGCCGGCTCGGCGGCAGCGTCAGCTCCTTCCTGGCCGAACACGGGCTGACCGTCGAGGAGATCACCGCCTGGGTCTGCCATCCGGGCGGCCCGAAGGTCATCGACGCCATCCAGAACAGCCTCAAGCTGCCCGACAGCGCCGTGGAACTGAGTCGGCGCTCGCTCGCCGAGGTCGGCAACCTGTCCTCGGCGTCCGTGCTGCACGTCCTGGAGAAGACCATCAGCGCGCACCCACCGCCGCCGGGATCGGCCGCCCTCATGATCGGGCTGGGCCCCGGGATCAGCGTCGAGCTGGTGCTGCTGCGGTGGTGACGGGGCGGCTCCCGGGAGGTACCAGATCGCCGGCCGGCTCGTCCCAGCGGTCCAGGTTCACGGCCTCGGTAAGCGCGCGGCGACGGACGGGCCCGTGCTTGCCCTTGGGCCAGCCAACCACGATGTGGCCGGCGATCATCCAGTCCTCGGGCACACCAACCGCCTCGCGGAGCAATTGCTCGCCACCGTAGGAACCCCAGCTCGTCATGCATGCGCCCAGCCCTCGGGCGCGGGCGGCCAGCAGGGAAGTTCCCCTCGCGGTTTCCTGCTGGTTCCTGCTTCAATGAGTTCCCGTAGCCCACGGGCTACGGGTCGTCTCCACAGGCGTTTCGACTGTCCGCAAGCCCGGCGGCCAGTATGTTTTTGGCGGCGTTGACATCTGCGTGCTCAGCGGGCCGTGAGCAGTGGGTGCACCGGAAAACCGCTTGGCTCTCACGGGATTTCGGGTCCACATGCCCACACGCCGAGCAGCGTTGCGACGTGAACGCTGCTGGAACTTTCACCACTGCGGTCCCGGTATAACGAGACACAGACTTCAGCGCAGTTTCGAAGCGATACCACCCTTTCGACAAAATGGCTTTATTCAAGCCCGACTTGGCCGCCGCACCGTTCGGCAGGAACCGGCCCGGATTGCTCGGGTCCTCGACGGGCTTCGCCCGCCGCGTCATGTTCTTGCCCCGCAGCTTTTCCAGCACCACCACAGCGTTCTTCTCCGCCAGTTGCCGGGCGGTTTTGACACAGAAATCCTGGCGCCGACGCGCCTCTTTAGCCCGCAGCCCAGCGTAGCGCTGACGCGCCCTGTTGCGGTTAGCCGAACGCTTAGCGGCTCGGGAAAGCTTGCGCTGCAACCGCAAAGCACGACGCTTCTCCGCCGGGGTGCTAAACACCTGATCCAACAAGTCCCCGGCACTAGTGGCCACCGCCACCACCACACCCCGATCCACGCCCACCGCGGTCCCCGGGGCAGCGTGCACGCCCCGGGCGACAGCGCCGTCTTCGACCAGCAGCGATACATACCAATGCCGGCCCTCTTTCGAGAGGGTGGCCGAGCGGATGGCCTCGCCATCCAGGCTGCGCGACGCCCGGAACTTCACCCAGCCCAGTTTCGGCAGCTTCACCTGGGATTTACGGCGGTTGAGCTTTTCCACCGCCATCTTGGAGCCCTCGGGAAACCGAAACGACGGCACCCACCGCCGCGACGAGCGCCAATGCACGTTGCCGGTGCCGTGCCGGCGGCACGCCCCGTCCAGATCCATCAACGTCTGCTGCAAGCAATGCCCGGGCACCTCCTTGAGCCACGCATGCTCCGTCTTGGCGTCAACCAGCTCGGCGGCCTGCGGCGCGTAGTTCATCCACGCGCCGCGGCGACGGTACTCACGGCGCTGCTCCAAACCGGTGTTCCACACCGCCCGACACGCATCAGCGGTCTGCTGCGCCAACCGCTCCTGAGCGGCGGTCAATTCGACCCGAAAACGTCTACCGGCCAGCATCACTCACCGGCTCTTCTGGGTTTCGACATAGCGTTTGATCACCGACAACGGCGCACCACCGACTGTGGCCACGAAATACGAGTTCGTCCACAACGTCGGCAACCGAGACCGCAGCCACGGAAACTCCTGGCGCAGCACCCGCGAGGAACGACCCTTGATGGCCTTCACCAATTTGTGGATTCCGAACTGCGGATCCACCTCCACCAACAGGTGCACGTGATCAGGCATGGTCTCCAACTCCACCAGCCACGCCCCCTTCTCGGTGATCACCTCGGTGATGATCTCCTTCAGTCGCGCCTCCATACGCCCACCGATCACCGACCTGCGGTACTTAGGGCACCACACCACGTGATACGCGCACTGGAACGCGATATTCGCGTTCGTCCGCAACGTAACACCCACAACCGACAACAGTAGACAGCAGCGTGCTATATAACCCGCTCAACACACCGACACACGCGTGGCAGTGGGCACCACACCAAACTTGACGCGCTCACCCCCAGGGCTAAAGCCCGGGGTCCGCCGCGCTACCTACTTCTTTGATCGAACCGCCGAGCAGGAGTTCGGATGCCGTCGGAAAGTGCTTCTGCGCGAACAACACCGACGTGAACTCCCCCGCGCGATCGTGCAATTCGTAGGTCGCCCGGTAGGTGCGCGCGCGGCGGCCGTTGTCGTCGGCGGCGGGCCGGCTCATCCCGTAGACCGGCTCGATCACCTGCAGGGCTCGAGCCGCGGCCTTGGCCACCACGGCGCGCTGCTCGGGCGAGCGCAGCACGACGAAACGCCAGCCTTGGGCGTTGACGCCCGAGGGCGCCCAGGTGGCCGCCTCGAGGCAGCGCGCCAGGGTGACGTCGTCGACCGGCTCGTCGGTGAAGCGCCGGATAGTGCGGGCGGTCGACATGACCTCCCAGACGTCACTGGTTGTTCCCGTCATGGCTTACAACCTATCGTGGAGCGATCGTGTGATGAGCCGGACTGTGTGCCAACCGATTTCAGTCTCCTGGTGTCGTGCTGTCGGCTAGCCCGCAGCCCGCAGCCGGCAGCGGTCGGCCAGGATCGCGGCCAGGCCCGCGGGGTCGCTGTACATCACGTCGTGGCAGCCGTCGAGGCAGACCATCGTGTCGACGCCGCCGAGTGCCTCGATCGCGGTGAGCTGCTGCCGCACCGATAGCGCGCGATCCCGCAGCGTCATGATCCAGGTCCGCGGTATGTCTTCCGGCATGTCGCGGCGATCGACCGGCTCGAAGATCACATTCGGCGATTCCATGCAGAGCCGCGACAGGGTCAGCCTGCGCTGCTCGCGGGTCATGCCGTTGCAGAAGGCATATCGCGCCAGAGCGGGAGGTATTGGGAACGGCTTCCTTTCGATCCACCGGGCCGATCGTGCCAAGGGAGCCAGCGGTCCGCGCAGCGTGTCGACGACCGACCTGCCCTGCGGCGGGACGAACGCCGATAGCAGGATCGCTTCGCGTACCCGCCGCGCCCCGAGCTTCGCCACGATTCCGGGCACGGTCAACCCGGCCATCGAATGCCCAACGACCACAACGTCACCGAGTCCGGCGTCGTCGATGTCGGCAACCGCGGATTTCACCCATCCGGCGATCGTGACGGTCGCCAGATCTGCCGGCCTGTTCCCACGGCCCGCTAGGTTCACCGCGAGGACTCGCAATTCCGGTGCCCGTCTGGCCAATTCGGCAACCGTGAGCTCCCAGCAATCGGCGGCGTGCGCGCCGCCGTGCACCAGCACCAGGCCGGGCAGTGCCATTCTTCAGTCGCGGCGCAGCGCGCCGCGGAGGAACAAATCGACGGCGTGCTGCAAGTGGCGCTCCTCCTCTTCGGCGCTGCGATAGATGCCGCAATCGGCCAGCCGCACCGGCAGATGCTCGACCATCGCGATGAACTGGCTCGCGGCCAATTCAAGCTCGTCGACCTCGATGGCCCCGGCCTCTCGGTGGTGCCGAAGCAATTCCATGACTTGTCGTTGGCGCCCCGACCAGGTCATCGAGTGTGCACTGATGGCGAACTCGGGGAACCGGGCCGATTCGTTCATGGCGATCCGCGTCAGACGCACATTGTCGGGGTCGAGCGCGCGCGCGAGCCCCGCACGACCGATTGCAACCAGGGAGGTACGCAGATCACCCTCGGCCGGCCCGCCGTTGGATTCGCGGCTGGATTCGCCGCCGGTCCGGCGGGTCAGCGCCCAGGGGATGACGTCAACGAAGACGGCGCGCTTGTCGGGATAGCGGGCGTAGAGCGTTCGCCGCGTGATGCCGGCCGCTCGCGCGATCGCTTCCATGGTGGCGCCGTCGTAGCCGTGTTTGACGAACGTCGCGACGGCGGCCGTGCGCAATTTTTGCTGGAGCTTCTTGGCTTCGGCCTGCGTCGGCCGTCCGCGCCGGGTAGCGGTCGCCACGATCCAGAAATATACATTAGCGTATAGATAATGCCTCCACCACGACGGTGGTCGTGCACCTATAAGTCGTAAGGAGAAGGCAATTGGATCGCGAAACATACCAGCGGGGCCTGGAAGTCCGCTCTGCGGTGTTGGGCGAGGCCTATGTCAACAAGGCGCTGGCCGACGCGGACGACTTCACCAGCCCCCTGCAGGACTTGGTCACCGAGTACTGCTGGGGTGCCGTGTGGGGCCGCGAGGAATTGCCGCGCAAGACCCGCAGCATGCTCAATCTGGCCATGATTTCGGTGCTCAATCGGCCCAACGAACTGCGGACGCATATCAAGGGAGCATTGACCAACGGCGTCAGTCGCGACGAGATCCGCGAGATCTTCCTGCAGGTTGCGATCTACGCCGGGATGCCGGCCGCGGTCGATAGCTTTCGCATCGCCAGCGCGGTATTCGCCGAATCGGACGAAGGCTAGGCAGACCGGCGTGGAAGTCGGGTTTATCGGCCTGGGCAACATGGGCTTCCCCATCGTGCGACGCCTGATTCAAGGCGACCACCGCGTCGTCGCCTTCGACACCCGTGCCGAGGCGCTCGATCGCGTCGCCGCCCTGGGAGCCCAAGCCGCAGCATCGCCAAAGGAAGTCGCCGATCGGGCCGAAACCGTGCTGGCCAGCCTGCCGACGCCCGCGGCGTCGCTGGAGGTGGCAACCGGCCCCGCCGGCGTCATCGAGGGGTCTCGGGTCAGGCGTTACGTCGACCTGTCGACCGTCGGTCGCCGAACGGCGGTACAAATCCACGACCTTCTTGCCCAACGCAACATCACCGCCGTCGACAGCCCGGTCAGCGGCGGCGTCGGCGGAGCCGAAAAGGGGGCGCTGGCCGTCATGGTGTCCGGCCCACGCGCCGAATTCGAATTCATCCGAAGCCTTCTCGACACGATCGGCCGGCCCTTCTACGTCGGCGAGAAGCCCGGTTATGCACAAACCATGAAGCTGGCCAACAACATCCTGGCGGCCAACGTCCTGGTCGCGACGGCGGAGGTGGTCGTCATGGGCGTCAAGGCCGGCCTGGATCCCGACGTGATGATCGAGGTGCTCAACGCGGGCTCCGGCGCGACGAGCGCGAGCCGCGACAAGTTCCCGCGCGCGATCCTTCCGCGCACCTTCGATTACGGCTTTGCCACCGGGCTGATGGTGAAAGACGTGCGGCTCTATCTCGACGAAGCCAACGCGCTCGGCGTGCCGGTCGACGTCGCCGAAGCGATCGGGCGGCTCTGGGAGATCGTCGCGCGCGACGAGGGCCCGGATTCCGACTTCACGTCGGTGATCAAGCCCTTCGAGAAGGCCGCAGGTGTCACCGTGGGCACCACAGGGCGACCCCCCGGACAGCCAGCCGTGTGATCCGCCGGGCGGTCGGACAAGTTTGCCGCACGGCGGTGGAGAATGGTATTACACTTATCCAAGAAGGCACTTACCAGCCAGGTTTCAAAATCGACGTCTACCAGCGCCGATGACTAATCGGGACGCTTAGAAGGAAATCCATTGATTGGCAGCCCGTACGAATGTTAGATTGTCTATTATATGACCTGATTGGGCTCAGTTCCGATGCCGGCGACCTGGTCTTCAAGGTCCTGAGGGTCTGCGAGGGATGGCTTTCGTGATCGAACACGCTGATGGAACACGCACGCCCGTGATCGACGCGAGCGTGCACATCTTCTTTCCGTCCAACAAGGACCTGCGCTCCTTCCTGCGCGAGCCCTTCAAGAGCCGCGGTTTCCCCGACTACGAGATGGACTGGTACGGCGCACCGGGCGGTGAATACGCTTCGAACACCGAGGGGCCGGACCGTCAATACCCGGGTTCGGACCCGGCATTCGTTGCCAACGAGCTGTTTTCCAAGCGCGGCGTCGACGTCGCGGTGCTGCACCCGATGGGCCGCGGCATCATGCCGGACCGGCACCTGGGCAGCGCGCTGCACGCCGCCCACAACGAGATGATGGTGTCGCGCTGGCTCGAGCACGACGAGTTCGGTGACCGGTTCCGTGGAACCATCCGGGTCAATCCCGACGACATCGCCGGCGCGGTACGCGAGATCGAAAAATGGCGTTCCCACCCGCGCGTGGTTCAGATCGGGGTCCCGCTGCAGTCGCGGGAGCTGTACGGCAAACCGCAGTTCTGGCCGCTGTGGGAGGCGGCCGCCGACGCGAACCTCCCGGTTGCCGTGCACATCGAGGTCGGCGCGGGCATCGCCTTTCCACCGACGCCGTCCGGGAACACCCGCACCTATGAGCAATACGTCAGCTTCATGGCGCTGAACTACGTGTACCACCTGATGAACATGATCGCCGAGGGGGTGTTCGAGCGCTTCGACAGTTTGAAGTTCGTCTGGGCCGACGGTGCCGCGGACTTCGTGACGCCGTTCATCTGGCGGATGGACACGTTCGGCCGGCCGCACCTCGAGCAGACACCGTGGGCCCCGCGGATCCCGAGCGACTACATCCCGGGTCACGTGTATTTCGTCCAGGGCAGCCTCGACGGTCCCGGCGACACCGAGTTCGCCGGTGAGTGGTTCGGCTTCACCGGCAAGGACGACATGGTGATGTTCGGCTCAAGCTATCCGCACTGGCAGTGCGGTGACATCGACAAGCTGCCCAAAGCGCTGTCCGCCGAACAGCGCGAAAAACTGTGTTGGCGCAACGCGGCCGGTCTGTACGGCATAGACATCGCCGTCGGCTCGGGCGCACAGTAGAAGTCAACGAGGGAGACCGAGGAGATCGAGATGACACTCACCCACACGCAGGAACGGGTTCCCGCCGCCGAGCGCATAGCCGTCCGCTGTGTCGACTCGGATGTCCACCCGGTGCCTAAGCGCGGCGAGATTGTTCCGTACATCCCCGAGCCTTGGCGCAGCAAGTACTTCCTCCCTCGCAATATCGGTGAGCAGATCTACTATGACGCTCCCGACTACGCGCACAGCTACGCGATGCGCACGGACACCTTCCCGCCGCACGGCGAATTCCCCGGCAGCGACCCGGACATGGCGTTCCGCCAGCTGATCATGGAAGCGGGCTCCGACATCGCGATCCTGGAACCTGGCGCCTACCCGGCTCGCCTGCCGGAAGCGCAGCACGCGATGGCGTGCGCCTTGAACGACTGGCAGGCCAACCATTGGCTCGACAGCCACAACAACTGGCACGAGCGCTGGCGCGGTTCGATCTGTGGCGCCGTTGAGGAGCCGGAAGCGACCGCGCGCGAAATCGAGCGCTGGGCCGGGCACCCCTACATGGCGCAGATTCTGATCAAGGCCGAGCCGCGACCGTCATGGGGCCACCCGAAATACGATCCGATCTGGGCTGCGGCCACCAAGCACGACATCCCCGTGAGTTGCCACCTGTCGCGCAGCCAGTACGACGAGCTGCCGACCCCGCCGGTGGGCTTCCCCAGCTACAACCACGACTTCATGGTGACCTACTCGCTGCTGGCCGCCAACCAGGTGATGAGCCTGGTTTTCGACGGCGTCTTCGACCGGTTCCCGACGTTGCGGATCGTGTTCGTCGAGCACGCGTTCACCTGGATCCTGCCGCTGATGTGGCGAATGGACTCGATCTACGCGGCCCGTAAGTCGTGGGTGGAGATCAAGCGCAAGCCGTCGGACTACGTCAAGGAGCACATCAAGTTCACCACCCAGCCGCTGGACTACCCGGAGGACAAGACCGAGTTGACGCGCGCGCTGGAGTGGATGGAGTGCGACAAGATCCTGCTGTACTCCTCGGACTACCCGCACTGGACGTTCGACGACCCGCGCTGGCTGGTCAAGCACCTTCCCAAAGCCGCCCGGGACGCGGTGATGTACAAGAACGGCATCGCCACCTATCACCTGCCGGAGACGGTTCCGGTCCTCGAGGGTCAGACCCGGGTGCTCTGAATTGGCGGAAGACACCAAGCGACCCCGCCTTGCCCAGGGCCGCGAACACGTTGTTGCGACGGTGGACGAGATCCCGCCGGGCAAACACAAGTTGGTGCCGATCGGACGGCACGGCGTGGGCGTCTACAACGTCAACGGCACCTTCTACGCGATCGCGAACTACTGCCCGCACCAAGGCGGACCGCTGTGCTCCGGACGCGCCCGCGGACGCACCATCGTCGACGAGACCGCGCCCGGCGACGCGGTCATGGTGCGCGATCTGGAGTACATCTACTGCCCCTGGCACCAATGGGGTTTCGAGCTTGCCACCGGCACCACCGCGGTCAAGCCGGAGTGGAGTATCCGCACCTACCCGGTCCGCGTCGTCGGTAACGACGTTCTGGTGATGGCATGACAGTACAGGAGAACCGGGTGTCTTCCATCGAGGTGAACGGGGGAAACGTTGTCTACGAAATCCTGGGTGACTCGGGCGATCTCATTGTCCTGACGCCGGGGGGCCGGTTCAGCAAGGAAATTGAGGGCCTCCGCCCGCTGGCCGAGGCTCTGGTCGCCGGCGGCTATCGGGTGCTGCTGTGGGACCGGCCCAATTGCGGTGCCTCCGATGTGCAGTTCTACGGGCAAAGCGAGTCACACATGCGCGCCGAGACCCTGCGCGGCCTGCTGGGCAAGCTCGGCGTCGATCGGTGCATCATCGCCGGGGGCTCCGGTGGGGCAAGGGATTCCATGCTGACCACGATGCTCTACCCCGAACTCGTCGAGAAGCTCGTGGTGTGGAACATCGTCGGCGGCATTTACGGCAGCTTCGTACTCGGGTCCTTCTACATCATCCCGAGCATCCTCGCGGTGCGGGGCACCGGGATGGACGGCGTGGTGAAGGTGACCGAGTGGCGCGAGCGCATCGAAGAGAACCCGGTCAACAAGCAGCGGTTCCTCGACTTCGACAAGGACGAGTTCCTCAAGGTGATGCTGCGCTGGCTCAACGCGTTCGTGTCCAAGCCGGGGCAGACCATCCCCGGTGTCCCCGACGAGATGTTCGATCGAATCCAGGTTCCCACGTTGATCATTCGCGGCGGCGAGAACGACATGGATCACCCCAAGCGCACGTCGTTGGAAGTCAGTTGCTTGATCAAGGGATCGAAGCTCATCGATCCGCCCTGGCCCGAGGATGCGTGGGAGAGGGCGTCCGAAGACCGCGCGGCGGGCAGGGTGAAGCACTTCAATATGTTCGACACGTGGGTGCTGGCGGCACCGGCGATTCTCGAATTCCTGGGCTCCTGAAGGATCCCGATGCGATTACTTGGTGCGGATGCGAACCTCGCAGTTGAGCGAAGCCTCCAGGGCCGTATGGATACGGCTCTCCGGAACGCGCTCGAGGTCCGCCTCACGCAGTGTCACATAGACGATGTCGAAGCCGTCATCGCAAGGCGCGCGGGCAATCTCGCCGGTGAGCCCGAACGCGGACAACACGCCTCGAGCGTCGTCGTCGGTTCCCCTGCTGAGAAACGTGACTACCCCGGCCACTGGCGCAGTTCTGAACGCTTTGGCGCACAAGGCGATTGCGACCTTCTTAGTCGCGTCGACATCGTCGCCTTCGATCAGCAGCTCGACCTCGCGGCGAGTGGCCGGCATGGCCGCGAGATCGTTTTTCACCACGCCGGCGGCCATCTCGTCAGCGAGGCCGAGGAGCACCGCCATGCCCTCTCGTAACTGCGCTGGCGTGAGCACACTTTGCGGGTCGACGTGGACCCGCACCACCGCGGTTCGCATGCGCGCAAGCCTAACCCCGAGAGCGGCGGGCTAGATCATGGAAACCACGCAAGCCGCCGTCATAACCGTTGCCACCTACCCCGGGTGCGAACCCCGACTTGTGGGTGAGCATCCCGGCCGGGCACGAGAGGGCCTTGCGGCGTATCGGGGACTCGGGGGGTATCTGCCGCTCGCGGACACCGAGGCGTTGCTGGGCGAAGTCGAATCCAGCGGACTCCTCGGTCGCGGTGGTGCGGCCTTCCCGCTCGCGGTGAAGCTGCGTGCGGTCCGCGACAATGCCCGTTCTGGCGGCCTAGCCGCCAGTGGCGCCGTCGTGGTCGCGAATGGCGAAGAGGGAGAACCGGCTTCGATCAAGGACCGGTGGCTGCTACGGAACCGGCCACACCTGGTTCTGGACGGACTACGGCTGGCCGCGGCGATGGTGGCCGCCGACCGCGCCTACGTGTACGTGTCCGACCCGGACTCTGCGCGCAGCGTCGAAGCCGCGCTGGGCGAGGTCGAGCCCGGCGCCCTCGGCGGCGTCGAGGTCAGCATGTGGACGGTGCAGCCCGGGTACGTGGCCGGCGAGGAGACCGCCGCCGTCCGCGCGCTCAACGGCGGCCCGGTCAAGCCGACGGATAAACCGCCGCGCCCATTCGAAGTGGGCGTCGGAGGCCGACCCACCCTGGTGAGCAATGTCGAGACCCTGGCCAATCTGCCTTACCTGCAGCGCCACGGCTCGGCGGCGTTCCGCTCGCAAGGCACGTCGCTGTCGTCGGGCACGTTCCTGGCGACCATCACCGGAGCCGACCGCCCGCCCGTCCTGTACGAGCTCCCGCACGGCCTGCCGTTCACTGAACTGCTTGCCCTGCATAGTATTTCGTCTGATCAGGTGCGTGGCGCTTTGATGGGCGGCTATTTCGCCGGCCTGCTGAATAAGCGCGTGCTGGAAACCACGCTGGATCACGAGACGATGCGGGCGCTCGGCAGCGGCCTGGGTTGCGGGGCGATCTCGGTGATCACCGACGACTGCCCCGTCGCGGTCGCGGCGTCGGTGCTGGCCTACTTCGACCGCGAAAACGCCGGGCAGTGCGGGTCGTGTTTCAACGGCACCGCGGCGATGGCCGCCGCCGCCGGAGCGCTGCGCGACCTCGTCGCGACGACCGAGGACCTGGACCGGTTGCGCCGCTGGTCGGTGGTGCTGCGCGGGCGTGGCGCCTGCGCGACGCTGGACGCGGCCTGCAACGTGGCGGCTGCCCTGCTGGACCAGTTTCCGGACGAGGTCGCGCGGCATCTCGAGGGCGGGTGCCCGGATTGCCGGGGCGGGGCATTCCGCGCCGACCGCCCGTATGCGGCGGAAGCTATGAGGCAAGCATGAAAATCCGTTTGGACCGCACCGTTTGCGACGGCTTCGGCGTGTGCGCCAAGCAAGCGTCCGGGTACTTCTCGCTGGACGACTGGGGATACGCATCTTTGATCGGGGACGGCTCCGTGGCCGAGCAAGATCACGACGCGGTCATGCGGGCACTGATGGACTGCCCGGTGCACGCCATCACCGAGATCGGCGATCCCTTACCCAGTGTCGCCCACGCAGAGCTGCTCGACGACGACGATCCCGCCGCGCACGTCAAAACCGAATCCAATGAAGCCCAATGGGGATTCACGCGTTGATCCGTCGTTGTAGGCCGGGGACACTTTTCAGGTAGTGCACGGAGGCTCGTCGCCGAGGAGGTTCGGCATTTCTATCCCGGCACCCGCCGCAAGCTTCCCGACACGGCGCTGATCCACGCCAGCGTGAAGGAGCGGCTCAACAAGGATCCGAATTACCGAAAGCGACTTCCCAATTCGCCGAAATTTGTCTGCGACGACTGGAGGGCTCCTCGCCCGTTGCCGTAACGCGCTTGATGCGAAGTCATTGATAATCTTCGAGGGCTGCGATTGGTCTGTTAGCGACCGCAGATGACGTGCGAGAAGTTTGTCTGCGGTTCATATTTCTGCCGCGTGCGCTCGCCGCTCAGGATAGACACACGGTCCGCGTGCACGTGCGACATCTGCGCGTTCAACTGCGCTTATGTCTACGATGGCTAACTCCTGCACGCCGGTTGATCGCAGACACATCTGCATTGGCGTCTTCCTGGGTGATGAGCTGTCCGCGACGGCTTGGCGGCGGCATGCCTGTGCTGTCGGCCCACGGTGGCTTCGGCAGCGGCTTTAGGTGTGGGCTCGGTTGGAGCGCTCGCCGGTTCCGGTGTGGGCGCGAGCGCAGGTTCGGCCGCGGGTGTGGGCTTAGGTGGACCCGTTGGCCGCTCGGCGCGGCGAATTGGGTGGCCCGCGCGCTGGGCGACGGCCTTCGCCAGGCGCTTGTCGGCTGGTGCCGCGTTGGGGGCTGGAGCGCTGCCGCGAACGGCGCGTTCCATCATGATTGCCCTGGCGAAGTCTAAGCGGCGCTGGGCTTTTGCTATCACCTTTGGCGACCCGCCGCCATGCACCCGGCACACAAACCCGCCGCGGATTGCGAAGCGCCGGCACGGGTTGCCATCTTGCCGTCGCGCGGTGCACCTGCGTGGATGATCAAGCGGTGCAAGGTACCTACCCACGAACTCGGCGGTGTCTCACGCATCCCGGACCCCCGCACACGGCAATACCAGATGAGGCGGTAACTCGTCGGTCACCGGCTCGCAGCGCAATCGATCTTTTGACGGCCCGCGCAGCGCGGGCTTTCGCCTCACGTGGGCACGCGAGCGGCGGTGGCGTCGGCGATCCGGGTTGCTTGATTGGCGACGTTGGCTTGGCACACCGAGACGTCGATGACCACCCGGGACACCGCGCTGAGCGACCGCTGGCACTCCAGTGCGGCCGTCACATTGAACGTCATTGAGATCTTTGGTGCGTTGCCGTTCACGGATCCCAGAGTCACCGTGATTCGCTGACCCGTTACGCCAGTGTCCGTAACGGTCTGCCCCGCGCACGCTCGCCACTTGCTCTCTGAGGCCTGCAGAAACGCGCCGGCCTGTTCCGCCGTGGGATAAGCCACCACGCTCTGGTCGACGATGCGTTGGGACTGACTACCCGAGACGACCTGCGCGCTCACCGCTGTGTATCCCGTTCCCGCATAGACCTCGGGTTTTCTGGGGTACAGCGCACCCACGCAGTCTGGATTCGATAGCACGACGGTTTTGTTATTTAGCTGCGTTTTTTCCAGCGGCACCAGGTCGGGCGGCGGCCCCATGATGGCGATGACGTCGGAAGAGCTGAGTAGAATCGCGTCCAGCTGCGCGGGCGTCAGCGGGGTCATGGGCTGCTTCGTCGTGACAGGCGCACTCGCAACGGGCTCGGTCGTGCTCCTGGTGGCCGTTTCGATGGGGCGGCCGGGACTCCTTTTGTTGATCGCCAGCCAGATTCCGATGCCGGCGAGTAGCACTACGGCGGCCACGACGGCACCGAGGATGAGTAAAGGTTTTCGGTTGCCCCGGGGTGGGTTGGGTGCCCAAGGTGGTGGTGAGGTCCACTGCACCGGAACGGTGGCCGGCGGGGCGTGATGTTGGCTGTGCGCGAGTAGCGTGGCCTCGCGGTGCTGGTCGGTAGCACTGAGCGCGTCGTGGGCCGCACCGGCCAGGTCGCCGGCGGTGGCATAGCGCCAAGAGGGGTCTTTGGCCATGCCACGGGCAATGACATCGTCGAACGCCGTTGAAATGGCGGGGATTTGGTGACTGGCCCGGGGGGCGGGTTGGGTGAGGTGCGCGGCCATGAGCGCGGGCAGGCTGTCCGACGGGTATGGAGGGCTGCCGGTCAGGCATTCGTAGAGGACGCAGGCCAGGGCGTAAATGTCGACGCGATAGGTGATTTCATCGTTGCCGAATCGTTCGGGCGCCATGTAATTCCAACTGCCCACGGCGGTGCCCGTTTTGGTGAGGTGCTGGTCGGCGGCGGCCGCGGCGATGCCGAAGTCGACGAGATAGGCGAAGTCCTCGCCGGTGATGAGGATGTTTTCCGGCTTGACGTCGCGGTGGACGATCCCGGCGCGGTGGGCGGCGTCGAGGGCGGACGCGACCTGGCGGATGATGGCGACGGCGCGCGGTGGGGGCAGCGGGCCGTTGCAGTCCACCACATTGCTGAGGTCGGTGCCTTCTACGAAGCGCATGTCGATGAACAGTTGGCCGTCGATCTCGCCGTAGTCGTGGATGGGCACGATGTGGGGTTCTTGCAGGCGGCCGGCCGTGTGGGCTTCGCGTTGCATGCGCTGGCGAAACACGTCGTCGGCGCTGAGTTCCTGGGTCATCAATTTGAGCGCGACAACTCGATCTTTGACGGTGTCGTAGGCCTCGTAGACCTCGCCCATCCCGCCGCGACCCAGCAGTCGGCGCAACTCATAGGGGCCGATCCGAGCGCCTACCCGCGAGCCCGCACCGGTGTCGTTCATCGGAGACTCCTCACGGGACTGTCATTACCAACGGTAATTCTGCGACGAACGGTAATTCGATGCCGCTATTTCGGCACATTCGCCGCCATGGCGGCGGCGACTCGGCTGGCTTGATCGCCAACGGCGGGTCCACAGGCGACGACGTCGAGCACCACGTTGGACACCGTGCTGAGGGCATGCTCACAGGTCCATCCGCCTGCTCCCTGCAAGCTGTGCACTATGGCAATCTTCGGAATCGCGCCGGTGAGGTTCCCAAATGTCCATGTGCCCGAGTTACCGTCGCCCTGGTTGTCGATGACCGTCTGCCCGCCGCAGGCCCTCCAGGCGGAAGCCGACGATGTCATGAAGTCGGTGGCCTGTTCGGCGGAGGGAAACGTGACCGCCGCCTGGGTGATACCGAGCTGAGAGCTCTTCCCCTGTAACACCGTGTAGTTCACTCCGGTATACGCGCTGTTCGCGTACACCCGAGCGTCGGCGACGTAAAACGCGCCGTAACAGGCCGGGTTCGACAACGTCGCCGGCGAGGTATCCATCTCCGTTTTGATTACCATCTGTTGCATGCCGGAGGTGCCCAAGGTGGTGTCCACCTGGGCGGGGCTGAGCAGGATCGAGTTCAGCTGTGCGGGTGCCACCATCGGGACGGCCGCGTTCGTTGTCGTGGTAGCGGGTTTGTCGTTGGCTGTGAGTGCAGCCGACGCGGTAGGGGTGGTGGTGTGGGCTTGGATGTCGCTGGTGCGGGTGCTTGTTCGCCACACAATCAGTGCGGTGAGAAGGGCGGTGGTGGCCAGTATGGCGGCGGCCAGGATGACCCACGGTTTGCGGTTTGTGCGCGGCGGGGGGTGGGCCCACTCTGGTGGCGGCGGCCAGCGGATCGGTACCGTGGGCGGCGGGGCGTTGTGTTCGCTGTGTTCGAGCAGTGTGGCCGCCCGGTTGCGATCGGGGGCGCTGAGTGCTTGGTGCGCCGCACTGGCGAGCTCGCCGGCGCTGGGGTAGCGATAGGCGGGGTCCTTCGCCATGCCGCGGGCAATGACTTCATCGAATCCCAATGGAATGCCGGGCCTTTGCCGACTGGGCTGAGGGACGGGCTGGGTCAGGTGCGCGGCCATCAGCTGGGGCAGGCTATCCGCGGGGTAGGGCTTTGCGCCTGTGAGCGATTCGTACAGAACGCAGGCCAGCGCGTAAATGTCTGCGCGGTAGGTGATTTCGTCGTTGCCGAATCGTTCGGGTGCCATGTAGTTCCAAGTCCCCACGGCGGTGCCCGTTTTGGTCAGGTGTTGGTCGGGGAGCGCGGCGGCGATGCCGAAGTCGACGAGATAAGCGAAGTCCTCATCGGTGAGCAGGATGTTTTCCGGCTTGACGTCACGGTGGATAACCCCGGCGCGGTGAGCGGCGTCGAGCGCGGACGCGATCTGGCGGATGATCGCGACCGCGCGAGGCGGGGGGAGCGGGCCCTCGCGGCGTAACACCCCGCCGACATCGGTACCCTGGACGAAGCGCATGTCGATGAACAGTTGGCCGTTGATTTCGCCGTAGTCGTGGATGGGCACGATGTGGGGTTCTTGCAGGCGCCCGGCGGTGAGGGCTTCGCGTTGCATGCGTTGGCGAAAGATGTTGTCGGAGCTGACCTGTTCGGTCATCAGTTTGAGCGCGACCACCCGGTCCTTGACGGTGTCGTGGGCCTCATAGACCTCACCCATGCCACCCCTGCCCAAGAGCCTCCGCAGTTGGTAAGGCCCGACACGGGTGCCCACTCGAGAACCCGACGCGGTCTCACTCATCGACGACCCCTTCGATCCCGGGAATTCTCAATCGTGACGGTAACGCGCCGTGGACTGCGCTGCACCGGAATCGCACCATCCACCCAGGCGCGGACCGGCCGCCTGAGCCTTGTTTCCCGCGTTCGGGAAGTAGTCGCCGGCGATGTCCACGAACGCGCTGAACAGCTCGGGGTGCATGACGGTCACATCCACCGCGCACGTGCCACCCATCGACCAGCCCACGATACCAAAGTTGGACGGGGCGGCGCTGACACCGAAGGTCGAGACCATGTACGGGACAATGTCTTTGGTCACGCGGTCGGCCGCGTTGCCGCGGGGTCCGTTGACGCACTCGGTGTCGTTGTTGAAAGTGCCGCCTGAATCAACGAACACCAACACCGGGGCACTGCCGTTGTGGTGGGCCGCGAAGTCGTCGATCGTTTGGATCGCGTTACCGGCTCGGGTCCAGTCCGCAGGCGTGTTGAATTGCCCGCCGATCATCATCACGGTGGGTTGTGGCGGCGGCGGGCTGCTCTCGAACCATTCGGGCGGCAGTACACAAGTTCGCCCCGGTGCCTGAAGTGTGACGCGTCCGCGGGAATCACCACCGGCACGACGGTGCCGTGCGGCGGCCGGGCTTTCTTGGCCACCATGGCGTTTAGGGTGGCCTGGTCGGTCTGGTCGGGCACCGGAGCGGGAGGCGGCCTGGTTACAGGGCGTCTGCAAAGTAGGGAAGTAGCCGACCCACACGTTGAGGATCAGCGCGGCGCACAGCAGGCACAGCGGGACGCTCAGCAGCGCGGTCCCGCGTCGCCACCAGCGCGCGCCGCGCCAGCCTAGAACGAGCACCGCGTCGCGGGCTTCTCTCAGAGAGCAGGCGGTTGGTCCGGTAGGTGTTGGCGGCGATGTTGCCGGCCAGGGCCTCGCACTCCCGGCAGCAGCGGAACAACAGGATCAACGTCCCATGGCGCCTCTAACAGGCAAAATATGGTGGGGCGGGTGGGGCTCGAACCCACGACCAACGGATTATGAGTTCTTGGACGCGCAGGCCCGATCCGGCCTAGATCGGCAGGCCGGGGTGATAACGTAATTCTCTAATTCGCATAACGGGCCTACCAGTGTCAGCCGTGGGCCGCCCGACTCCGGAGGTGACGTGTCAGCAGCACCGCGACGCCCGCTGCCCCTGGTCACTATGGAAAACGAGTTCTTCTGGAGATCTGGCGCCGACGGCACGCTTCGGCTGCAGGAATGTAGGGCCTGCGAATCGCTGATCCACCCGCCCGCGCCAGTATGCCGCTATTGCCACTCGCGCGACATGGGCGTGCGGGCGGTCTCCGGCAACGCGACCCTGGCCGGGTTCACGGTCAATCACCGGTTCAGCCTGCCCGGGCTGCCGGCGCCGTACGTGGTCGCTCAGGTGGCGATCGCAGAGGACCTCCGGGTCCGGCTGACCACCAACATCGTGGACTGCGATCCCGAACAGCTCGAGCTGGGTCAGCCGGTGGAGGTGGTCTTCGAGCAAGTCGAGGACGTCTGGCTGCCATTGTTCAAGCTCAGTGCGAACGCTCAACCCGCTCCCCTGCCGGCCGACGAGATCGCGCCGGAGCGCTTCGGCGAATACGTCCGGCCCATGCTGACCACGGAAAAGTTCGAGGACAAGGTCGCACTGACCGGGATCGGCATGTCGCCGATCGGGCGCCGGCTGATGCAGCCGCCGCTGTCGTTGACGGTCCAGGCCTGCGAAGTGGCAATCGCCGATGCCGGGCTGACCTTCGCCGACATCGACGGCCTGTCCACCTACCCCGGCGGCGGCAATCTCGGCGGGTTCGGCGAAGGCGGGGTGACGGCGCTGGAGGCAGCGCTGGGTATCCGGCCGACGTGGCACAACGGCGGCATCGAAACCTTCGGGCCCGGGGGATCGGTGATCGCCGCAATGCTCGCGATCGCCGGCGGCCTGGCCCGTCACGTGTTGTGCTTCCGGACGCTGTGGGAAGCCACCTACAACGAGCTGATGAAACAGGGCAAGATCAGCCCGGCGCATGGGTTGGGGGGCCGCGTAGCCGGCTGGCAGTATCCGTTCGGCGCCACCTCGGCCGCCCATACCCTGGCGATCAACGCACAGCGACACTTCCACCGTTACGGCACAACCAAAGAAACGCTGGGCTGGATCGCGTTGAACCAGCGGGCCAACGCCGAACTCAACCCGACCGCGGTCTACCGGTCCCCCATGACGATGGACGACTATCTGAATGCGCGGCCGATCACGACACCGTTCGGTCTGTATGACTGTGACGTGCCGTGCGACGGCGCGATAGCCGTTGTCGTCTCCGCCGTGGACGCCGCCCGCGACCTGGCCAAGCCGCCGGTCCTGGTGGAGGCCGTGGGAACGCAGATCATCGAGCGGATCGACTGGGACCAAAGCACATTGACCCACGAGCCGCAGGTGCTGGGCCAGGCGGCGCACGTGTGGACGCGCACCTCGCTGCGGCCTACCGACGTCGACGTCGCCGAACTGTACGACGGGTTCACCATGAACTGCCTGTCCTGGATCGAGGCGCTGGGTTTCTGCGGGATCGGCGAGGCCAGGGAGTTCCTGGACGGCGGCAAGAACATCGCCCGCGACGGCCTGCTGCCGCTCAACACACACGGCGGCCAACTTTCGCATGGGCGCACCCACGGCATGGGTCTGCTGCACGAAGCCGTCAGCCAGTTGCGCGGTGAGGCCGGTGATCGCCAGGTCGCCGATGCCCGTGTCGGCGTGGTCAGCAGCGGCGGGCTGACCCCGAGCGGTGTGCTGCTGCTACGGGCGGACGCGTGAACGCGCCGCGCCCCAGAGTTGTGATCGTCGACGGCGTGCCGATGTCCGCGCTGGTCGCCCAACCCGAGGAGACCGCCGGCGACCCCAAAGCCGTGATCGTGGCCATCCACGGCGGCGGCACCAGCGCACTGTATTTCGACTGCCCGGGCCACCCGTCGTTATCCTTGCTGCGCGCCGGTGCGGCAGCGGGATTCACCGTCGTGGCGCTCGACCGGCCCGGCTACGGCAGCTCCGCTCCCTACCCCGAAGCGATGGCCCGGCCCGAACAGCGGGTCCGGCTGGCCTATGGGGCGGTGGATCGGATCCTCGGGCAGGGGCCACGCGGAGCCGGGTTGTTCCTGATGGGCCATTCGGGCGGATGCGAACTTGCGATGCGGATGGCCACAGACGAGCGCGGCGCCGATCTGCTCGGCATCGAATTGGCCGGCACCGGCTGGCATTATCACCCCGCGGCCCGAGAAATCCTGAAAACGTCGACCCGAGAACGCCGGTCGGCGGGCCTGTACGAGCTGCTGTGGCACCCGGAGCGGCTGTACCCGCCCGAGGTCCTCAACGGGGCCATTATTTCTCCGTCGGCCCCGGCCTACGAGGACCAGATGGTGTCGGACTGGGCCCGCCGAACCTTCCTGGAGCTGGCCCCCGCCGTGTGCGTCCCGGTCCACTTCAGCGTCGCCGAACACGAAAAGGTTTGGCAGACCGACAGTTCGGCGTTGGACGAGATCGAGGTCCTGTTCTCCCGAGCACCGCGGTTCATCGCTCATACACAACCCGAGGCGGGACACAACATCAGCCTCGGCCACACCGCCGCGGACTACCACTCGACGGTCTTTTCGTTTTTTCAGGAGTGCCTGTCCGCTCAGTCTCCGAGCGCAGAGCCGGATGTCGATTTGGAGGCCGGTTGAAAGTCGGATTCATCGGATTGGGCAGTCAGGGCGGGCCAATGGCGCGCCGGATCGTCGAAGGCGGTTACCCGACAACGCTGTGGGCGCGCAGACCCGAGACCCTCGAGCCGTTCGCGGAAACGCCGGCGAAGATCGCCGAGTCACCGGCCGAACTGGCCGCGGCCAGCGATCTGGTGTGCCTATGCGTCGTCGGCGACACCGACATCGACGATGTCACCGGCGGTGAGCGTGGGCTGCTGGCCGGCCTGAAACCGGGCAGTGTGATCGCGGTGCACAGCACGGTGCACCCCAACACGTGCAAAATGCTCGCGAATAAGGCTGGCGTCCAGGGTGTTTCGGTGGTCGACGCGCCGGTGAGCGGCGGTGGCCACGCGGCGGCCAAAGGCCATCTGCTGGTGATGGTCGGTGGTGATACCGACGTTGTCGAGCGCTGCCGCCCGATCTTCGAAACCTATGCCAATGCGATCGTCCACCTCGGCGACGTGGGCTCCGGCCAAACCACCAAGCTGCTGAACAACCTGTTGTTCACCGCCAACCTGGGAACGGCGGCCACCGCCCTTTCGCTGGCCGAGGCCCTCGGCGTCGCGCCCGAAAGTTTCGCCGAAGTCGTCTCCCGCAGCAGCGGGAACAGCTTCGCGCTCAAAGCTATTGGCGGAACCGGCGGCATGGATCGGCTGGCCGGGCTGGCCGGCACACTGCTGCGCAAGGATGTCCGGCTGGTCGTCGATCTCGCCGATCAGGCCGCAGCGCGCGGCGGTGCCGTTCTCGACGCGGCCGATGCCGCACTGGCCATGCTGGACCATCCCCGATGAAGACCGCGATAACGGCCCAGGTGCAGGTCGGGTGCATCGGGACCGGGCCGACGGGGGGCCTCATGGTGGGCCGGGCCTTAGGCCCCTTTTCGGCGCGCCATGAAACCGCTACCGTTAGCCTTACAGTCAGGCCTTCAGCTGTAAATGTTTCGGCCCTCAGCTCGTCAGCCAGGAGTGTGCAATGACCGAATCGAGAGTGGTTTTCGATCCGTTCTCCGAGGAATTCTGGAACGGCGCCTGGGAAACGTACCGGCGGATGCAGGAGGAGGCGCCCGTCTACTACAACGACGAGTACGACTTCTACGCGTTGACTCGCCATGAGGATGTGGCCGCGGGGCTCAAGGACTTCGAAACATATTCGTCGGCCTACGGCATTGACCTGTCGATGGTGCGATCCGGGCAGCGGCCGCCGCAGTCGATCATCTTCATGGACCCCCCCGACCACCGCCACATGCGCAGCCTGCTCAACAAGGTCTTCACGCCGCGCGCCATTCAGTCTCAGCGGCAGATGGTCCTCGAGAAGATCGACAAGTACCTCAGCGCCGCCGATCCCGATCACTTCGATGTGGTGCAACAACTTTCCGGTCCGTTCCCGGTCGAGGTGATCACGACGATGCTGGGGGTACCGGAGGAGCACGCGCAGCAGATACGCCACTGGATCGACGAGTCGCTGACTCGCGAGCCGGGACAGGTTGAGGTCGGCGAGCAGGGCATGCAAGCCAACATCAACACCGCGATGTTGTACTACGAACTGGTCAAGCAACGCCGCGAGGAGCCGCGTGATGACCTGTTCAGCAAGCTGGTTGAGGCCGAGATCGAACGCGAGGACGGGGAAAAGAAGAAGCTGGATGACATCGAGATCGCCGGCTTTGCAACATTATTGGGTGGCGCCGGCGCCGAGACCGTCACCAAGCTGGTCGGCAACGCACCGGTGGTGTTCGCCCGGTTTCCCGACCAGTGGCAGAAGCTCCTCGACGACCGCAGCAAAATTCCCGCCGCGGTCGAAGAACTGCTGCGCTACGAGGCACCGTCTCAATACCAGGTGCGCCGCTCGATGCAAGACGTCCACCTGCACGGCGCCACGATACCGGCCGGAAAGCCGGTGTTCCTGATCAATGGCGCGGCCAACCGTGACCCCGCGGTCTGGACCGATCCCGACGAATTCGACATCGATCGCGGCCGGTCCGAGGCGCAAAACATGGGCTTCGGCTATGGGATTCACAGCTGCCTGGGCGCGGCGCTGGCCCGCATGGAGAGCGCGATCGCGTTGGACAAGCTGCTCGACTTCATGCCGCGATATGAGGTGGACTGGGCGGGCTGCCAACGGGTCCACATGCAAAACGTGATGGGCTGGAAGCACGTACCGGTAAGGGTGCTGCGATGAGAATCGAAGTCGATTGGGATCTCTGCGAAAGCAACGGGGTGTGCATGGGCATCATCCCGGAGGTTTTCCATCTGGGCGACGACGACATGCTGACCGTCCTGCAGCCAGAGGTCACGCCGGAGAACGAAGCGCTGGTGCGCGACGCCGTGCGTCAGTGCCCGCGCCAGGCGATCTCGATCAAGGAGTAGCGGGTTCCTCGGTCAGCCGTTTGGGCCGTCCGCTCCGAGCTTCCCGCTGTTGCCAAACGGCCCGGCAAATCCCGGGCTACCACCTTTACCGCCGGGCCCGCCCAGCACGGGACTGGCTCCGCCGGCGCCCCCGAAGCCGCCGTTCCCGCCGTTACCGATGAACTTCGCGGTGGCGCCGTCACCGCCCTTACCACCCGCCCCACCGGTGGCGAGTGGGTTGGTAGACGCGTTGGCGCCACCGTTCCCGCCATCCCCACCGGACCCGCCGTTGCCAAACACCGATCCGTCGGCGCCGCCGTTGCCGCCGTTGCCGCCGGACGCACCGGCGCCAGCGAAACCGCCGCCACCAGCGTTGCCACCGGCGCCACCGGACCCGCCGGTACCGATCAGCATGGCTGCGTTACCGCCGTTACCGCCGTTGCCGCCGGCGCCGCCGGCAGGCCCGCCGGCACCTCCGCCAACCCCACCGAAGTTACCGGCACCACCGGAGCCACCGTTACCGGCGAGCCACCCGCCACTGCCGCCGTCCCCGCCGTTACCACCGGCCCCGGCCGCAGGGCTAGCCCCGGCGAGCCCGCCATGCCCACCGTTACCACCGTTCCCACCGGCTCCGCTCAGAGTTCCGCCGCTGCCGCCCATTCCCCCGTCGCCGCCGTTCCCGCCAGCGGGACCGATGACGGGACCGCCATAGCCGTCCCCGCCGTTCCCGCCGGCCCCGCCGATGCCGATCAGCCCGGCGTTGCCGCCGGCCCCGCCGTTCCCGCCGGCCCCGCCGGCCGCTTGGCCGCCACCGTTGTCGACGCCCGCCCCGCCGACGCCACCGTTCCCGCCGGCCCCGCCGTTGCCGGCCAGCATCCCGCCGGTGCCGCCGGCCCCGCCGAGCCCGCCGGTTCCACTATTAAGGCCAACGCCGGCACCTGCTCCGCCGGCCCCACCGGTCCCACCGGTGCCACCGTTGCCGATCAGCCTGGCGCCGCCGCCGGCCCCACCGGTCCCACCGGCCCCGCCGTCCCCACTAGGGATGGCGTCGACTAGCCCGCCGTCCCCGCCGTTCCCGCCGACCCCGCCGTTGCCGTACAACCACCCGCCGGTGCCGCCGGCCCCGCCGTTACCACCGGCCCCGCCCGCGGGGGTAGGCCCGGCGGGTCCGCCGTTACCACCGGCCCCGCCGGCCCCACCGGTGCCGATCAGCCTGGCGTCGCCGCCGGCCCCCCCGGCGCCGCCAGCCCCGGCGGCCGCCGGGCCGGCGGCCGCCGGGGTCCCGCCGTCTCCACCGGTCCCGCCGGCCCCGCCGTTGCCGTACAACCACCCGCCGGTGCCGCCGGCCCCGCCGTTACCACCGGCCTCAAGCCCGAGAACAAGGCCATCCCCACCTTTCCCGCCGGCCCCGCCGGCGCCGATCAGCCCGGTGTTGCCGCCGATACCCCCAAGCCCGCCGGTGCCGTCGAACCCGCTATCCCCACCGGCACCGCCGGCCCCACCGTTGCCGTACAGCAGCCCGCCGTGGCCGCCGGCCCCGCCATTGCCGCCAGGAAAGGCGCCACCACTGGGCGCGCCGTTCCCGCCGGCTCCACCGGCCCCACCGGTGCCGATCAGCCCGGCGTTGCCGCCGTTACCTCCAAGCCCGCCGTTGCCGCCGGACAACCCCCCAAAGGGGCTGGACCCGCCGGTCCCGCCGGCACCGGCGTCGCCCAACAACCACCCGCCGTGGCCGCCGGCACCGCCGGCACCGCCAGCACCGCCAGCGCCGCCATTGCCGCCGGCACCGCCCTCGCCACCGACCCCGCCGGCCCCGATCAGCCCGGCCGTGCCGCCGTTACCGCCGATGCCGCCGTTAAAGCCGGCGTTGCCGTCCCCGCCGGCCCCACCTGACCCGGCGTTGCCGTACAACCACCCGCCGCGCCCGCCGGCCCCGCCGGCCGCGCCGGCCCCGCCGGTCCCGCCGGCCCCGCCGTTGCCGATCAACCCCGCAGCACCACCGGCCCCGCCGGTCGCGCCGCCGGTCGTTTGTGAAAAGCCCGTGCCGCCGTTGCCGTACAACAACCCGCCAGCCCCGCCGTTCGGGTTCGTCGCCGTCCCGGCGGCGCCGTCGCCGATCACCGGACGACCCAACAACGCCTCGGTGGGCGCATTGATCACACCCAGCACCTCTTGGCCCACGCTCTGCAACGGCGAGGCGTTGGCTGCCTCCGCGCTGGCATACGCGCCCCCAGCCCCGTTCAAGGCCTGCACGAACTGGGCATGAAACGTCGCCACCTGAGCGCTCAGCGACTGGTAGGCCTGGGCGTGCGAAGAAAACAGCGACGCGATCGCCGCCGACACCTCATCGCCACCCGCGGCCAGCACCCCGGTGGTCGGAACCGCCGACGCCACATTGGCCGCGCTCAGCGTCGAGCCGATGCTTTCCAGATCCGTCGCCGCCGACGCCAGCATTTCCGGGGCCGCCACCAGATACGACATCGCTGTCCTCCCAACTGGTCATCAACGACCCATCGGCGAAATCACAGCGTAACGCCAGCACGGCCCCAAACTTCAGCCTTTCCACCAAACGTCTTAACCGGCTCGACCTCGGGCTCGCGGCGCCGACGTTCGCCTGCGGGCCATCCGCCACCGTCTCGCACCCCCCACCGGCCCGCGTCCGTTCGCGGCAGGCCGTCGGTGGCGACGCCGCCGGCTTGCACAGCCCGCATCGTCGCCGGGCTCACCGCGTTGAGTCTGCTTGTCTAGCAGACTTAGTGGTCAACTCTCGCTGATCGCCCGCTCGGGGCAGCATTCGATGGCCTCGCGGGTGGCCGCCTCTAAATCCGTTGGCACATCGGACGTTATGGCCACCGAGTAGCCGTCGTCGGTGAGGCTGAAGACCTCCGGGCACAGCGTGACGCAAACGCCGTGACCGCGGCAGCACTGATCGTCAACCGAGACCTTCATGCCGGTGAGAACTTCAGGTGCAACTCGGTCAGGCCGCGCAAGATGTAAGTCGGAACATATTGATAGCGGCGGTCATTCGCCGGGCCGTGAACACGCTCGTTGATCCGGATGTCAGACGTCCGGTCGAGCAGCCGCTCGATCGCCACCCGGGTTTCGGCTCGCGCCAGCGGCGCGCCGGGGCAGCTGTGGATGCCCCTGCCGAATGAGATGTGCTGGCGGGCGTTCTTGCGGGCCGGATCGAAGGTGGTGGGATCTTCGAATCGGCGGGGATCACGGTTGGCGGCCGCCTGCACAACCATCACGGTGGTTCCCGCGGGCAGCTCGACGCCGCCGACATTGACCGGCACCCGGTTCATGCGGAAGTCCCCCTTGACCGGGCTCTCGATGCGCAGCGCTTCTTCGATGAAGTTGGGGATCAGGCTGCGGTCCCCGCGCAGCTGCGCCTGCAAGTCGGGGCGCTCGCCCATGGTCTGCAGTGCGGCACCCAGCAGCCGCACGGTGGTCTCCTGGCCCGCCGAGAAGACGTTGCTGGCGACGCGGGCCACGTCTTCGACTTCGGGAATCGAGCCGTCGGGGTATGTGGCGGTCGCGAGGCCGGTCAGCACGTCGTCGCGGGGTTCGCGACGCCGGTCCCGCACGTAATCGGAGAACAGACCGTAGAGGAATTCCAGCGGGCTGTGCGCCAGCGCTTCCTTGCCGGTGCCCCCGATGCCGCCACCCGAGTGCTGGCGGATGCCTTTGATGAACTTGTCGCGATCTTCGATGGGCACGCCCAGCAAGTCGGCGATGACCAGCAGCGTGAAGGGGCCGGCGAAGCCCTTGATGAACTCGCCCTCGCCGGGCGCCAGGAACTCGTCGAGCACCCGGTCCGCCAGCACCCACATGGCGTCCTCGTTCTCCTTGAGGCGCTTGGGGGTGATCAGCCGCATCAGCAGGGCGCGGTGGTTGGTGTGGGTCGGCGGGTCGAGGGTGGGCAGCTGGTCGCTGAACGGCAGCTTGTCGCGGTGTTGCTCGATCAGTTCGGTGATGTCGTCACCCTCGATCGGCACCGGAAAGCCGGGAAACGGGCCGGTCACCGAGATGCACGACGAGAATGTCTCGGCGTCGCTGAGCACACCGACGGCCTCTTCCCAGCCGGTCACCATGGTGACCCCGTGGTGGGATTCCCGAGTGACGGGGCACTGCTGCCGGAGCGCCTCATAGTACGGATACGGGTCCTCGACCAGCTGCTTATCGCGAAAGAAATCCATCTCGGTGAAGTCGTTCACCATCGCCTTGCTCCGTCCGAATCTCGTCTGGTGAGAACGTGCCTCTCAGAGATGAGTATTACATTTCCACATTGGTTCTGCGTCGTCAACGGCGCCGCCGTCCCACCGGTGGGCGGCGCAGGGCGATCACCGATCACCGCGACGACCGATCGCCCGTGCAGCAACGCGAAGCGGGTCGCGTGCTCATCCCGCACGCCGGCTGCCCCTCGAAGCGGACTTGGAACTCCTAGCCGGCGGGGATGAGATCGGCAGCGACCGAAGGGCAGGCCGGCATTCCGCTCCGGAACGTCTCGGCGCCTCCGATCGCCGCCTCCGGCACCCCGGCAGCCGCCAGGGCCCGTGCCTTGAACGTCTGGGCGGCCATGCTCAGCGGATGCTGCACCAACCCGACGCTGTCATCGAGCTCGGCCGGCCAGGTCTCCCCCCAGAGGGTGACCTCGGTGGCGCCGTGATCGAGGGCCTGCAACACACCTTGCCGCACCCGCGAATCGCAGCCGAACAGGTCGGCCGCCACCGCCAGGGCCTGGGGGCGGGGACGAGTTTGCGCCGATGCCAACGCGGATTCGAGGTCCAGCGTCTGGGCTCCGAGGATCTGCAGTGGCCGATCGTCGGGTTGCTCAACAGGTTCGTCGGTGAGCAGCACCGTGACATCCCATCCGGCCATCGCCCGGTCGAATAACCAGCCACCGGCGAACCTCACCACGTCAGCCACGCTGGAGGCGACGACGTCGAGCCGGTACCTCATGTCCTGAATTTCGCCGTCCGCGGAGCGAAGTCCCGCGCCAGCGTCTCCGCGTACTGCTTGAACACTTCGGTCAGCGGTATCGAAGGATCGAGCAACCATGTCGTTTCCATTCCGTGGACGAAGGCGAGAATTTCGACCGCCTTGACTTTCGGGGCTAGGTCCGCGCGATACCGGCCATCCACCTGACCACGGCGGATGAGGTCGGCGATAATATCGACCGCTTCCCGGTGCCGCGCCAGCATGCGGTCGTGCAACGGGGCGTCGGGCAGGATGTTCTCCACGAGTAGCACGGTGAACGTGCCCACCAGTTCGGGTGCCCGGTGGAAACGGTCGGCGACCTGAGCGATCTGGGCGACGAGGTCGCCGGCCCGGTCGGCGTGCGAGTCGTCATCCTGGTCCCGCGCGTCCAGCACCGCGTGCAGCAGCTGCTCCTTGGACTCGAAGTGGTGCAGCAGCCCCGCGGGGCTGACCCCGGCCTCGCCGGCGATCTGGGCCAGCGTCGTGTTGCGCCACCCGTTGCGCGTCAGGAGCCGCTGCGCGACCCCGAGGATGCGCTGCTTTCGGTCCTCCCCCTTGGCGAGAAGCGTGTCATATCGCCGTGCGACGGGCACCGGACTCCCTCATGAGCAGCTTCGCAAGCAAAATCAACCTAGTGAATACACAGTAGGTTGGTTTGGACCGCCGTGACAAGACCTCGAGGAAGGACTTATGCGGGCGTTAGACCAGGAGCTCCACCAGCGTGGCGTTGGCGGTGCCACCGCCTTCGCACATGGTCTGCAGCCCATACCGAATCCCGTTGTCGCGCATATGATGTGCCATCCGCGTCATCAGCACCGCACCTGAAGCGCCCAGGGGGTGCCCCAGCGCGATGGCGCCGCCCAACGGATTCAGCCGACCCGGGTCCGCACCTGTTTCGGCGACCCACGCCAGCGGCACCGGCGCGAAGGCCTCGTTCACCTCGAAGACGCCGACTTCCGACAGCGGAACACCGGCCTTGGCCAGCACCTTCGCGGTCGCCGGAATAGGGCCGGTGAGCATGAGCACCGGATCCGCCCCGGTGACCGCGCCCGCGCAATACCGCACCATCGGCGTCAACCCCAGCCCCATCGCCATCTCCGACGTGGTCACCAGCAGCGCCGCGGCGCCATCCGAGATTTGCGAGGAATTGCCGGCGTGGATGACCCCGTCGTCGATGAACGCCGGTTTGAGCGCTCCCAGCTTCTCGACGCTGGTCCCGCGGCGCACGCCCTCGTCGGCCACGATGAAGTCATCGTCGGTGAAAACCGGCACGATCTGGTCGATGAAGGCGCCGCCGTCCTGGGCCGCGGCCGCTCGCTCGTGGGACTGCACGGAGTATTCGTCGAGCTGGCTGCGCGACATACCCCACTTCTTGGCGATCATCTCCGCCGACAGGCCCTGGTTGAAGGAGAAATTGTCATAGCGGGCAAGGACTTTCGGACCATACGGCGTGCCGGTGGCCCTGGCCGCACCGAGCGGCACGCGGCTCATGACCTCGACACCGCCGGCCACGACGACATCCTGTTGGCCTGACATCACCGCGTGCACCGCGAAGTCGAGGGCCTGCTGGCTGGAGCCGCAGGCCCGGTTCACGGTGGTCCCGGGGATGGTCTCGGGCCAGCCGGCCGCCAGGACCGCGTAACGGCCGATATTGCTGGACTGGTCGCCGACCTGGGATACGCATCCCCAGATGACGTCGTCGACGACCTCCGGACCGATCCCGGTGCGTTCCAGCAGCTCATTGAGGACGACCGCGGACAGGTCGGCGGCGTGCGCGCCGGACAAGCCGCCGTTGCGCTTGCCTACCGCTGTCCTTACCGCCCCGACGATGACTGTTTCGCGCATGGTTCTAGTAAACGACGCGCCCCGTCGAGCGGTGCGCGCGGCCTGAGGTGTGCGGTATTCGTCATTGGAGCTTGGCTGAACACCGGCAAACCGCAACGCTAGGCAGCGGCCGAGTGTGGTTCGTTGCTGCGATTTCCCGGGCCGCCGCAGGCACGCTCAGTAACCATGCGAGAAGGGAGGATCGCGATGAATTTCCTGGTGCTGCCCCCCAGAAGTTCATTCTCTGCGGATGTTTTCCGGCGCGGGCTCGGCGCCGATGCTGACGGCCCCGGCGGCCTCCGAAGGGCTGGCGTCCGAGTTGGGCTCGGCGGCATCGTCCCCCCGCCGCGATCGCCGCGGCCGACTTCGACTGACGAGCGGATGTGGGCTCAAGACGTGGCCGCGTCGGTGGGGTATCACGGCGGCGCGTCCACCGCGGCCGCGGCGTTGTCCTCGTGGCGGCAGGCATCGCAGAGCTTACCGGCACCGACTGCCGCTTTCCCGGCACTGAATTCGCTTATCGGGAATGTCGGCGCCTTGAACATGGGCGCCAGAAAGCGCAACGCGAACCTAGCGGCAACGGAAACTTCGGCAACGCGAACCTGGGAACGGGAACAGGGCCGCGCGAACTTGGGCAATGGAAACATCGGCCCGCGCAATATCGGCAACGGCAACTTCGGGTGATCAACGTCCTCCCACACGGCCGTGACAACGGCGAGAACCCGCAGACCGAAACCGGCACCCTTCCTCTTAACGCGGCGGATCGGCCCGGGGTTGGTCGCTACGTTTCATGCCGTAAACGGGTCGCAGCGACTGCCCCTGCGATATACATACAATGGCTGCTGGCGAAGAGCGGCTGTCCGACCGTAACCAGGTCACTACCCGTTCGCGCCGCGGTTCCCGAATAGGAGCCCGCCCTGGCCGCCGGTGCCGCCGGGCGTCCCGCCAGGACCGCCGTTGCCAATCAGCAGCGCATTACCGCCGTTGCCTCCAGTGCCGGTCACCGTCCCGCCATTGCCACCGGCACCGCCGTTGCCTAACAACCCGGCTTGACCGCCGATCCCGCCGTTGCTGGTTGACCCGCCGGCGCCGCCATCGCCGCCGTTGCCCGCCAGGAACCCGGCACTGCCGCCACTCCCGCCGCCTCCGAAGGAGAGGGAGGCCCCGCCGTGGCCACCGCTGCCCAGCAGGATTGCCCTGCCACCTGCACCACCGCCGGCGAAGCCGGCGCCGCCGGCACCGCCGTTGCCCCACAGGAGCCCGCCATTGCCGCCGGCACCGCCGGTCCCGCCAGGCACGCCCGACCCACCATCGCCGCCGTTACCGATCAACCACCCGCCCGCCCCACCGGCATTCCCGCTCGCCGGCGCCCCGTTGGCGCCGTTGACGAACAGCGAGCGCCCCGTCAGGGCCTTCACGGGCGAGAACACTCCCAAGGGCTGGGCTAAATCAACCAAGGTCGTCAGCGGGTCCGTTCCCGCCGCTGCCGTTACCGTTGCGTTCGCCGCCTCGGTGGCCGCATACATGCACCCACCCACGTTCACCGCCTGCGCAAACTCGGCATGAAACGCCGCCGCCTGTGCGCTGAGCTCCTGAAAGGCCTGACCGTGCGCGCAGAACACCGCCGCAATGGCCCCCGACACCTCATCCTCGGCTGCGGCCAGCACCCCCGTAGTCTGGGTCGCCGCGCACACAGTGGCCGCGCGAAGGGTCGAGCCGACATTGGACAGATCGGTTGCTGCCGAAGCCAAAAACTCGGGGGCCGCCACGACATACGACATTGCTATCCACCTAACCCGATACATCAAACCCTGGCGAGAAAGAGTTTATAGCCGTTTCCGCCCCGCATACGCCGTTTCGGCAAACCTTTACGACGGCCGAGCCAGCAGAAGGGACTCGGCCTGCAATGTTATTCCCGGTTTGCAAAAGACACTTAAGCATTCTAATAGCGCAGCGTCACAATAACTTTCGCTGGCCCTCGCCGGCGCACCCCTGTCATGCCTTAAACGGGCCGCAGCGACTGCCCGCCATGTATGGAACCCAGATGGGCTCGCAGCAGCGGCTCCGTTGGCACGACTGCCCGCACACCCGCCGCACCGCCCCGACGGCGGCCGTATCCGTAGCCTCTCACCTACTTCTGCAGTTCACCGGGCGCCCAGTGTGACCGGCGGGGCCCCGTCGGTGCGCCCCAGCGCTGAACCGGCGCGACGCAAATACCAACTCCTGAAAGGAAGTTCCGACCATGGCACACGAACTCGACATCACCGAGGGGCAAGTCTCGTTTCGAACTCGCCCAGCGACGCCGTGCGCACCAAGCCCATCAACGGCAACCTCAACGTCCTCGGTGTCGTCGGCAGCAAGTACGAGCCGGTGCCAAAACGAGGCATCCTGCGAGCCGCTGGACGCGCTCGTCGACGAGAGCGGCGGCGCACACTTCGAGACCGTAGACGCTCACCACTTTTGCCGTCAGCGGGCGCCCGTGTGACCGACGGGCCCCGTCGGTGTCAACCCACGCCCGGCGGCTCGCCCGTTCTCCGCTCCGCCGGCCTGGCGGCCGGCTCCCCGCTGCGCCCGGGGTGGGCTATAACCCGATTGCGGCCCCGGGCTGCGTGCGGCCCGGTCAGCATACGGTCGGCTCCGCCGATGCCCACAGCGCGGCGGCCACCGCGACACCACCGCACCCGTCCTGGACCGCCCACGGAGTGCCACCACCCCGGCCCGCACGCCGATAGCGCCGCGAACCCCCGCGGCGCAACGCCATCCGCCGGCCGCCACGGCGGGCGACGGCGGTCGTCACCGTGTTGTTCTTACTACTGACCTCTGTTCTTACTACTGACCTCGCCGCACGGTTCGATGAACTGCGGGAGGTCGACGCGCACTATCGCCCCAGAGTCGACCGAGCCCTCAGCAGGCAGACCCGGATCGACCTGATGCACCTATCTATGCCGTGGGCAATGCAGCTCGTCCAGGGCCGGCGAGCAAGGTTGGCGCGCGGCAGCAGCATCGGGGGTAGGCAGGCGCCGGCCACGCCGGGCACTCTGGCTTCTTCAACTCGGGCGTGGGCAATTCGACTCCAGAACCCGGGCGGTTTACTGGGAAGCTCGGGTTGGGCCAACGCGGGCGCCGGAGGCTTCCAGGCGGGTATCGGCAACGCAGGCCAAGGCAACGAGGGCTTCTTTAACAACGGCAACCAACACGCGCTTGTTCAACTCGAACTTGGCCAACTCGGGCATCGCGAACTCCGGCACCTCCAGTTCGGGGTACTTCAACAAGGGTTCTAACGAGTTGGGCCTTTTCGGCCCGTAGCGATTACTCCGATTGCTGCGATTGCTGCGACTGCTGCGATTGCTTCGGTCCATCCCGTTTCGATAACGCCCACCGACCGGTAAACGTCGGCTCGCGCCGCTCGGCGAACGCGGCATACGCGGCCCGCGTGTCAGCCGTCGCGAAATTGACGCCCTGAGCGCGGGCCTCGTTTGCCAGCGCCTCACGCAGGGTGCTGTCGGCGCCCTCGTTCAGCAACGCCTTGCTCTGCGCGAGCGCGATCGGCGGACCGGCCGCCAGCCGGCCAGCGAGGTCAGTGACGAAGGCGTCGATCTCCCCGGCCGGCACCACCCAGGTCACCAGGTTCAGGGCTCGTGCTTCCTCGGCGTCGATCATCTCGGCGAGCAGGGTGAGCCGCTTCGCCTGTTGCAGGCCAACGAGTTTCGGCAGCAGCCAGGAGCCGCCGAGATCGAGCGACAGGCCACGCTTGGAAAAGATCTGGGAAAACGTCGATTCCGGCGTGGCCACCACCAGATCACAGCCGAGTGCGAGGTTCCACCCCGCGCCGACGGCCACCCCGGACACCTTGGCGATCGTCGGAACCGGGAGCTCATTCAGCAGTAGCGCCACGTCGGTCAACCGACGCATCCGATAGGTGGGATGGGTTTCGTCGCGGGCCGAAAGATCCGCGCCCGAACAAAAACTCCCCCCGGCGCCGGTGATCACCAACGCGCGCACACCGCGGTCGTCGCCCGCCGCCGTCAGCGATTCTCGCAACGCCAGCCACAACTCCCGGTTGATCGCGTTCTTCAGGCGCGGACGGTTGAGGGTTAGCGTCCGCACTCCATCGCGGTCATCGCAGCGCAGCACGTGCCCGTCTGTCACGGTCGTCACATCACCTCGGACGCGGGATTGGCCATCAATAGCTCCTGGGCAGTTTGAGGGCGTGGGACCCGAGGAAATTCAGGATCATCTCCTGACTGATCGGTGCGATCTTCATCAGCCGGGCCTCGCGGAAGTAACGCGTGACGTGGTACTCCTCCGCGTAGCCCATGCCGCCGTGGGTTTGCAACGCCCTGTCCGCGGCCGTGAAGCCGGCGTCGGCACACAGATATTTGGCGGTGTTCGCTTCGCGCCCACACGGTTTGCCGTTGTCGTAGAGCCAGGTGGCCTTGCGCAACATCAGCTCGGCGGCGTCGAGCCGGGCCAGCGAATCCGCGAGCGGAAACTGGATGCCCTGGTTCATGCCGATCGGCCGGCCGAACACCTCACGCTCGTTGGCGTACTTCACCGCCTTGTCCAGCGCTACCCTGCCGATCCCCAGCGCTTCGGCGGCGATCAGCATTCGCTCCGGATTCAGGCCGTCCAGGATGTATTGAAATCCCTTGCCTTCCTCCCCAATTCGATCCTCGACCGGCACCGTAAGATTGTCGATGAACAGTTCGTTAGAGCTGACGGCGTTGCGACCCATCTTGCGGATCGGGCGGATGTCGACCCGGCTGCGGTCCAGATCGGTGAGGAACAACGTCATCCCGTCGGTCTTCTTCGCGACCTCGTCATATGCCTGGGTACGGGTCAGCAGCAGGATCTTGTCGGACTCCATCGCTTTGGAGATCCACACCTTACGGCCGTTGACCACATAGCGGTCCCCGTCGCGTTTGGCGAACGTGGTGATGCGCGATGTGTCGAGCCCGGCACCGGGTTCGGTCACCCCGAAGCAGACGTGGATTTCGCCGGTTGCCACCCGAGGCAACGTGCGCGCCTTGAGTTCCTCGGAGCCGTGCACCACCACCGGTTGCATCCCGAAGATCGACAGATGGATCGAGCTGGCGGCGTTCATCGCGCCGCCGGATTTGGCGACCTCTTCGAGCAACAAACTGGCCTCGGTGATTCCGAGGCCATGGCCGCCGTACTCGGTCGGGATCGTCATGCCCAGCCAGCCGCCGTCGGCGATGGCCCTATAGAACTCAGTCGGAAACTCGTGCGCCTGGTCTTTTTCCATCCAGTACTGGTCGTCGAACTTGCGCGCCAACTCGGCGACCGATTTACGGATCAACTCCTGGTCGTCGGTGAGCTCGAAATTCATCCCACTATCGGGCACGGGTGGCGCTCCTTTCACCGCGAGCAGACGCAAAAGCACCCAAAACTATTGATTTCAGGCGGCTTTTGCGTCTGCTCGCCACCATGAGGTGCCTCAGTCCTGGTTGCCGGTGAGTTCCTTCGCGCTCGCCGCAAACTCTGCGAACGACGAACCCGACCTGGCGTCTTTGTGGTGGCTGAGCGCCCGAATGGATACGTCGTGGCCCTCGGCGGCCTTGCGCAGCGCGCCGACCGTGGCCTGCTCTGGAGTGATGTGGGTGAACGGGTCGAACGAGTACCAGCGCATCGCGTTCTCGTGCGTCATCTTCTTGATCTCGTCGTCCGGCACGTTGTTGACCGACAGCACGTCCCACAGTTCCTCCGGTGCGCCCGGCCACATCGAATCGCTGTGCGGGTAGTCGGCCTCCCAGCAGATGTTGTCGATACCGATCATGTTGCGCAGCTGGACGCCCACCTTGTCGCTGATGAAACACGTCAGGAAGTGATCGCGGAAAACGTCGGACGGCAGCTTGTCGCCGAAGTTCTGGTGCGTCCACGTCGAGTGCATTTCGTACGTCCGGTCCGCGCGCTCCAGGAAGTAAGGGATCCAGCCGGTGCCACCCTCGGAAAGTGCGATCTTGAGGTCCGGATACTCCTTGATCGGCCGCGACCACAGCAGGTCCGCGGCGGCCTGGACGATGTTCATCGGCTGCAGCGTGATCATCACGTCCATCGGCGCGTCCGGCGCCGTGATCGCGAGCCGTCCCGAGGATCCGATGTGGATGTTCATCACGGTGCCGGTATCGCACAAGGCTTCGAACAGCGGGTTCCAGTACTCGCTGTGGAAGCTTGGGTAGCCCATCGCTGCCGGGTTCTCGGTGAAGGTCAGCGCGTGCACACCCTTCTTCGAAACCCGGCGCACCTCCTGGGCGCACAATTCCGCATCCCAGATCACCGGGATCGCCATCGGGATGAACCGCGCCGGGTACGCCCCGCACCACTCCTCGATGTGCCAGTCGTTGTAGGCCTGAACCAAGGCCAACGAGAACTCCGGGTCATCGGTCACGAACAGGCGTCCGGCAAAACCCGGGAAGGACGGGAAGCAGACCGAGCCCAGGATGCCGCCGGCGTTCATGTCCTTGACGCGTTCGTCGACGTTGTAGCAGCCCGGCCGGATCTCATCCAGACCCGTGGGCTCGATCCCATACTCCTCCTTGGGCCGGCCGGCGACCGCATTGAGCGCCACGTTCGGGATGACGGTGTCGCGGAACTTCCACATGTCCGAACCGTCGGGGTTGTGCACCAGCCGCGGCGCGTCGTCCATGTACTTTTTCGCCAGGTGGTCCTTGAACATGTTCGGCGGCTCGACGATGTGGTCGTCGACGCTGATCAGGATCATGTCCTCTTTGTTCATGGCCGTGCCCCTCTCCATTGGGTCCTCGAGCGTCTTTAGAGGATCGAGCGCGGTCACCGAGCGGGCATCGGCGAGCCGCCACCTGCCTCCAAGCTCTCTAGTGTTGAAAACTATCTTCTCGCGAAGCGAGAATCAACATCCAGGGTAGCCGTGCGGAATCCGCGCGGCCGTTCCGCGTGCTCGATGACGCGGCAAATTGCCCGTCATCCTGCGGCAATTCGGCCACGGGCGAACCGCAAAACACCACCCCACCCCCCAAGACCACCGAAGTTGCCGCCCGTACCGCCGACGGCCGCACGCCGGGCACACGCCGGTAGGGGCCAGCATTGACCACGAGACCGAATCGTGCAAGTCTATTGGTTAGAAATGAGAATCTGATTCTCGCTAACCGAGAGGAGACCGCGGGATGCGCCTGCCGCCGCTGCCCGCTGATAAGTGGGACGAGGCTGTCGACCAGGCGCTGGCCGGCATGCTGCCCGCGGAACGCCGCAACCCGCGCGACGCCTCCAACGTGCTCTCGACGCTCGTCAACCACCCCGCGCTGACCAAGGCGTTTCTCCGCTTCAACGTCCACCTCTTGTACACGTCCACGCTGCCGCCGCGCATCCGTGAATTGGCCATCTTGCGGGTCGCGCATCGTCGCGACTGCGCCTACGAGTGGACCCATCACGTAGATCTGGCGAAACGCGAGGGCATCACGGACGACGAGATCGCCGCGGTCCGACGAGGCCCCGATAGTTGGACCCTGGACGAATTCAGGGACGAATTCGAGCGCGCAGTGCTCACCGGTGTCGACGAACTCGACGAGAAATCCCAGCTGTCCGACGAGACGTGGGCGACGCTCGGTGCGCGCCTGGACGATCGTCAGCGGATGGACTACGTCTTCACGGTCGGCTCTTACACGATGCTGGCCATGGCCCTCAATACATTTGGCGTCGAGCTAGAAAGGTAGACCCTTGCCGCACTTTCCTAAACCAGCCGCGGGGAGCTGGACAGAAAACTATCCCGAACTGGGAACCGCGCCGGTCGATTACACCGACTCGATCGATCCGGCATTCTTCGAAGCCGAACGCGACGCGATCTTCAAAAAGACCTGGCTCAACGTGGGTCGGGTCAACCGGCTGCCGCGCACCGGAAGCTACTTCACCAAGGAGCTGCCGTCCGCCGGCCCGGGTATGTCGGTGATCGTCGTCAAGACCAAGGACGGGTCCATCAAGGCGTATCACAACATCTGCCGCCACCGCGGAAACAAGCTGGTGTGGAACGACTATCCACACGAGGAGACCTCGGGCACCTGCCGGCAGTTCACCTGCAAGTACCACGCCTGGCGGTACAGCCTCGATGGTGATTTGACCTTCATCCAGCAGGAGGATGAGTTCTTCGACGTCGACAAGAGTCAGTTCGGTTTGGTGCCCGTCCGTTGCGAGGTGTGGGAAGGCTTCATCTTCATCAACCTCGACCAGCACGCCAAGCCGCTGACCGACTACCTCGGACCACTGGCCAAGGGCATCGAGGGCTACCCCTTCCACGAGATGACCGAGTCCTACTCCTACCGGGCCGAGGTCGGCAGCAACTGGAAGCTTTTCATCGACGCGTTCGCCGAGTTCTACCACGCGCCGGTGCTGCACCAGGGGCAGTACACCAAGGAAGAAGCCGCCAAGATCATGAAGCACGGCTTCGAGGCCCTCTATTACGAGCTGGCCAGCCCGCACGGGATGATCTCCACCTGGGGTGGTCAGGCACCGCCGGTGGACATGTCCATGGTGAAGCCCATGGACCAGGTGTTGCGCAGCGGGTTGTTCGGTCCCTGGGACAAGCCGGATGTCATCGCGAACCTCGACCAGCTGCCCCCGGGCGTCAACCCGAAGAAAATTAAACAGTGGGGCATCGACTCGTGGCACTTCTACCCGAACTTCATGCTGTTGATCTGGGAGCCGGGCTGGTTCCTGACCTACCACTATTGGCCGACCGCCGTCGACAAGCACATCTTCGAGTGCACGCTGTATTTCGTTCCGCCGAGAAACGCGCGGGAACGCTTGGCCCATGAATTGGCCGCGGTGACATTCAAGGAGTACGCGCTGCAGGACTCCAATACCCTGGAGGCTACCCAGACCATGATCGGCACCAAGGTCATCAAGGACTTTCCGCTGTGCGATCAGGAGATCCTGCTCCGCCACCTGCACAAAGTGACCGGCGACTACGTAACTAACTGGGCCAAGGAGTATCAGACCAATGGCGCTTCCCGCTGAATTCGCTGATTTAGAGCCCCATCTCGATTGGGACCTGGCCACCGAACCCGAGCGCTACGCCAAGCGGCTGGCCTCGACGATGACCGAGATGCAGGCGTTCTACGATGCCGCGTTCCCCCGCCTCAACGACGTGATCGCCTACTGCGACAAGTTCCCTCTGGACGACCTGCCCGAGGACGCACGGACGCTCATGCACCTGATGCAATCGCTGGTCATGGTGTCGTTTCCGATCGAGGCGTGGAAGCAGCCGCGCGTCCCCGATAGCGGCGCGGCCTGGGTGGAGCTGATCAAAGAGCCGGTGATCTGAGAGGTGCTGACGCTCAAGGCGGCCGGGCTGCTCGACGTCGACGCCGGGGAGATCGTCGAGCCCGGCATCCTGCGGGTCGACGGTGATCGGATCGCCGGTGTCGGTGGCGCTCCCGAGGGCGATCTAATTGATCTGGGTGACCAGATTCTGCTGCCCGGGCTGATGGACATGGAGGTCAACCTCCTGATGGGTGGGCGTGGCGAGAAACCCGGGCTGTCCCAGGTCCAGGACGACCCGCCGACGCGCGTGTTGCGTGCGGTCGGAAATGCCCGTCGCACGCTGCGTGCCGGATTCACCACGGTTCGCAACCTCGGCCTGTTCGTCAAGACCGGCGGGTATTTGCTCGATGTCGCGCTGGGCAAGGCGATTGACGCGGGCTGGATCGAGGGGCCGCGGGTGGTGCCGGCCGGGCACGCGATCACGCCCACCGGTGGGCATCTGGACCCGACGATGTTCGCGGCGTTCGCGCCGCACGTGCTGGACTTGACGGTCGAGGAAGGCATCGCCAACGGGATCGACGAGATTCGTCGCGCCGTCCGTTATCAGATCAAGCACGGCGCCGAGCTGATCAAGGTCTGCTGCTCGGGCGGGGTGATGTCGCTGACGGGACCGCCAGGCGCGCAGCACTATTCGGACGAGGAGCTGCGCGCGATCGTCGACGAGGCACACCGGCGTGGGCTGCGCGTCGCCGCGCACACGCATGGTGCCGACGCGGTCAAGCACGCGGTCGCGGCCGGTATCGACTGCATCGAGCACGGCTTCCTCATCGATGACGAGGCGATCGCGTTAATGGTCGAGCACGGCACATTTTTGGTGAGCACCCGGCGGCTGGCCGAGGCAATGGACGTCTCGCACGCGCCGCCCGAGCTGCAGGCCAAGGCGGCCGAGATGTTCCCAAAGTCGCGCACGTCGATCCTGGCCGCCTACGAGGCCGGCGTGAAGATCGCCGTCGGCACCGATGCTCCCGCGATACCGCACGGCAAGAACGCCGACGAGCTTGTCACCCTTGTCGATTGGGGGATGCCGCCGCTGGCGGTGCTACGGGCGGCCACGGTGACAGCCGCCGAGCTCATCAATTCCACCGACCGGGGCCGACTGGCCGAGGGTTTACTCGCCGACATCATTGCGGTGCCGGGAAACCCATTGGAGGACATCACCGTTACCCGAAACGTCAGCTTTGTCATGAAAGGCGGCAAGGTATATGCCAACCAGAACTGACGACCTGGTAGAGATCCAGCAATTGCTAGCCCGGTACGCGGTAACCATCACCCAGGGAGACATCGACGGACTCGTCGGCGTGTTCACACCGGACGGAACCTACAGCGCGTTCGGCGACACCTACACCCTGGACAGGTTCCCCGAACTGGTCGCCGCCGCGCCAAAGGGCCTGTTTATGACCGGAACCGCGGTAGTGGAGCTGGACGGCGATTCGGCCAGCGGCACCCAACCGCTGTGCTTCATCGAACACTCCGCTCATGACATGCGTATCGGCTACTACCGCGACACCTACTTGCGGACCGCCGAGGGTTGGCGGCTGAAAACCCGTGCCATGACCTTCATTCGGCGCAGTGGTGCGCACGACTCCGGGCGCCCGCACGCGGTCGGGCGTCCCGCCCCGTGAAGGTCGAAGAGTTCCGGACGGGCCTGCGCGCGTGGCTCGATGAGCACGACCTGACCCCCGGGCCCGACCACTCGCTGCAGGGCCACATGCGGCAATTCGCCCGGGTTAGCCGGGCGCTCTATGACGCCGATTGGATGCGGTACGGCTGGCCGAAAGAGGTCGGCGGATTGGGCGGGCCCGCGGTACTTCGCGCGATCGTCGGCGAGGAGGTGGTCGGTCGTCGTCTCGCCGAACCCGGCCCCTATTCGATGCTCGAGGTGCTCGCACCCACCATGATCGATTACGCCCCAGCGGAACTCGCGGCCGAGATGGTGCCGCGGCTGCTCAGCGGGGAGGAGCAATGGTGTCAGGGCTTCTCCGAGCCGGGGTCGGGCAGCGACCTGGCCTCGTTGACCACCCGCGCGGCCCCGGACGGGGATGACTGGATTGTCAACGGGCAGAAGGTCTGGACGAGCTTCGCGCAGTTCTCCATCCGATGCGTCCTGCTCACGCGCACCGCTCCGGGCCACGAGGGGATTACCGCGTTCTTTGTCGACTTGGATACGCCGGGCATCACCATCCGTCCGCTGCGCACGATGCACGGGGTCGACGAGTTCTGCGAAGTGTACTTCGACGACGTGGTGATCCCGTCCAGCCGGATGCTTGGCCAGCCGGGCGACGGCTGGCGCCTCGCGATGGACCTGCTCCCCTACGAGCGCTCCACCTGTTTCTGGCAGCGGATCGCCTACCTCTACGCACGATTCGATCAGCTCATTAGAGAGACTTCAGCAGCAGCGGATCCCGACGAATCTTCGCTCGGCGCGGCGTATCTGGCGCTGCACACGTTGCGCTGCCGGTCGCGGGCCACCCAGCACCGGCTGGCCGACGGAGAGCGGCTTGGGCCCGATACCTCGATTGACAAGGTGCTGCTGGCGACCGCCGAGCAACGGCTCTACGACACCGTCCGTGACCTGCTGCCCGGGACACTCGAGCTCGAAGAAACCCCGTGGCGCTCGGAGTACTTGTACTCGCGCGCGGCGACCATCTACGGCGGTACCGCCGAGATTCAGCGCAACATCATCGCCCGACGGCTGCTGGACCTCGGGAAGGAGTGAGCCTTGGACATGACAACAGATCCCGAGGCACTGCGGATGCTGGCCGACTCGCTGCGCACCACAATGGTCGATCCTTCGATGGCCTCCGGCGCCAAACTCGACGCGGCGTTGTCCGACCTCGGCTGGCTGGACATGCTCGATGAAATCCCGAATGTGGCAATCCCTTTGGTGTTCGGGCTGCTGGGAGAGACCGGCGCGCAGGCACCCGTGCTCAACGACGTCGTGCTGCGCGCGGCCGGGCGTGCGGCCGGCGGTACCGTGCCGCTGCCGTTCGCGGGCGGCGCCTGGGTGGTCTGGGAGCGCGGCGATGGTTCCAGTGGTTCCAGTGGTTCCAGTTCGGCGATCGACGGCGAACTGCCGATACATTCTGTGCGAGAAGGAGCTCCACTGCCGTCGGCGGCGCTGGCCGCGGGCCGGCGAGCGTTGGGCTGGTGGCTGGTGGGCACCAGCCGCACGATGCTCTCACTCGCGCGCCAGCATGCCCTGGACCGCGTTCAATTCGGTCGGCGCATCGCGTCGTTCCAGGCGATCCGGCACCGGCTGGCCGAGACGCTCGTCGCGATCGAAGGCGCCGAGGCGACGCTGCACGCCGCCACCGAGCAACCGGACGACCTGGCCTGCTTGCTGGCCAAGGCCGCGGCCGACCAGGCGGCGCTGACCACCGCACGGCACTGCCAGCAGGTGCTCGGCGGGATCGGGTTCACCGCCGAACACCAGTTGCACCGCCACGTGAAGCGGTCGTTGATCTTGGACGGATTGCTGGGCAGCGCGCGCGAGCTGACCCGGGAGGCGGGGGCAGCCCTGCGGGCCAAGGGATTCGCGCCGCGGCTGGCACAGCTATAGCGCCGTGGCGCCGCGGGCCCCGCAGTCCGCCACCCTAGCCCGCCTAGCCAGCCTAGTCAGCCTAGTCAGCCTAGAATCAGCGCACATGAGCCAACCAGCCCGCAGGGACCCCGATGCGCCCCGAAACGAAGTCGGCGTCGCCTCGCTGATCTTGGGCCTGGTCGCACTGATCAGCTGTTGGCTGCTGATTGGGGTTGCATTCGGCATCGCGGCGGTGATCACCGGCGATATCGGGCGGGGGCGAGCCAAGCGCGGCGAAGCGAACAATCCGCGCGTCGCGACGGCCGGCATGGTGTTGGGAGGGGTGGCGATCGTGGCGGGGCTGGCAGCCATTGGCTACTGGGCCTCCGTGGGCGCCGACAGCCCAGACCACCATTAGCCGCGACTGTGAATTGCACGACGCGACACGCCGGCGGCCCGTCAAATTCACACTCGGGGAACCTAATTGCGCGGCAACCCCAATACTCGTTCGGCGATGATATTGCGCTGGATTTCCGACGTGCCACCGGCGATGGTCGCGGCGAAGCTGCGCACATACCGGTCGAACCAGCTGCGGTAGTGGCTGTCCAGGTCTAGAGGGGCGAACGGGGCGGTGACCCCGTGGTAGGCCAACCCGTCGGCGCCGGCGGCATCGAGCGCGGCCTCGCCTGCGCGTTGCAGCGCCTCGGAACCGAGCAGCTTGAGCACCGACTGGGCGGGCACATCTTCCTCCCCGCGAGCGGCCCGCGCCAGAGCCCCGGATCCCAGCAGCCGCAGCGCCTGGGCATCGATCACCAGGCTGGCGTAGCGATCCCGCTCGAGCACACCTGATGGGCTGATAGCGACGGTCAGCGCTTGCAATAGGTCGACATAATCCATCCAGAGCATGACGCGTTCGTGCCCGAGGGAACCCGTCGCCACCCGCCAACCGCCGTTGAGCTCACCGACCAAATTCTCCGCCGGTACCCGCACGTCGGTGAAGAACACCTCGTTGAAGTCGAAATCATCGCTGTCGCAGACCGACGCGAACGGACGGCGCACCACACCGGGAGTGTCGGTCGGGATCAGCAACGCGCTGATGCCCTTGTGTTTTGGCATGTCCGGATCGGTGCGCACGAATGTCAACAGCACATCGGCGTCATGGGCGCCCGACGTCCACACCTTCTGCCCGTTGACCACGAAGTGGTCGCCTTCCGAATCCGAGTGGCGCACCGCCCGGGTTTTCAGCGACGCCAGGTCCGAGCCCGCACCCGGTTCGCTCATCCCCAGCGACGCGGTGATCTCGGCCCGCAGGATCGGCACCGCCCATCGCTGCTTTTGCTCTTGCGTGCCAAACGTCAACAGCGACGCCGCAATAATGCCCAGGCCCTGCGGATTGAAACTTTGATAGATCCGCCGCCGCCCCAGCTCCTCCAAGCACACATATTGCTGCAATAGCGTGGCGTTGCGCCCGCCGAATTCGGGCGGATTGCCGGGCAGCAGCCATCCGCTGTCGAACAGGAGCCGTTGCCAGCGGCGGGCCCACTCCGGGACGTGCGAACTGGAGCGCGGCCGCTCAACCGCCTCGGCCGAGTTGGCAAGGGCTGGCAGATTCCTGTCAAGAAACGCCACGAATTCGGCGCGGAACGCCTCGACGTCAGCGTCAAAGGTCAGCTGCACGGCACTCCACGACCTTCCAGGCGCTCGCCGGCGACCAGTCGATCGAGGGTTTCGAGGTTCTCCGGGACGGCGCGTTCTGCTCTTTGCGAATACGCTTCCATGCACACGTGTAAGAGAATAGTATTCTCGCCGTGAGAAAGTTACAATCTCCGAAACGTCACCCGTGAGGGGGTTGAGCACCGCAATGTCACGGCGTTCTCCGGTACAGTCCAATCATGTTCTCCCCTCGCGGCAATCAGGTGAGCCGGCGATGACCACCCCAAGCGAGGAGCCGGCGTGGAAGCAGCGCGCGGTCGAGCGGTCCATCAAGACCGCCAAGCTGCGAGCGGCGCAGCGCGTTCAGCGCTTCCTCGATGCGGCGCAGGCCATCATCATCGAAAAGGGCAGCACGGACTTCACCGTCCAGGAGGTCGTGGACCGCTCCCGCCAATCGTTGCGGAGCTTCTACCTGCAGTTCGACGGGAAACACGAGCTGCTGCTCGCGCTCTTCGAAGACGCACTGAGCCGGTCGGCCGACCAGATCCGCGCCGCAACCGAAAGCCACTCCGACCCGATGGAGCGCCTCAAGGTCGCCGTCGAGCTGTTGTATGAGGCCTCCCGTCCCGACCCGACGGCCAAGCGTCCGCTGTTCACCGACTTTGCGCCCCGATTGCTGGTCACGCACCCGGCCGAGGTCAAGATGGCCAACGCACCGCTGATTGCGTTGCTCACCGAACTCATGGAGGCGGCCAGCGCCGCCGGCGAGTTGCGCCCCGACATCAATCCCAAGCGGGTGGCCGCCATGACGATGCAGACCGTCATGTTCCTCGCGCAGTACAGCGGCGGCACCGATGACGCGACGGTCCATCCCATCACAGCCGACGAGGTGTGGGACTTCTGCTCACGAGGATTCGCCGGTTAGCTCCGATCACCAGGCCTGGGCAACTAGCGCACCGGGTTTGCCTCGTGAGAATCTCGTTCTCTATTATTAAGAATTACAAATGGCCGAAACGGATCCGCCGTTGGCGCTTGTTGGTGGGCGAAGCGAGCCGATCAGATCGACTCAGGAATTGAGGTAGGGATGACTGGACATGTTGAGGGCCGGGTAGCAGGGAAGGTCGCTTTCATCACCGGGGCGGCGCGTGGTCAGGGCCGCAGCCACGCGGTGCGACTGGCCGAAGAGGGCGCCGACATCATCGCCGTCGACGTCTGTAAGCCGATCGTGCAGAACACCACCATCCCGGCGTCGACGCCCGAGGATCTGGCCGAGACCGCCGACCTGGTCAAGGGCCTCAACCGCAGAATCTTCACGGCCGAAGTCGATGTGCGCGATTACGATGCGCTGAAAGCGACGGTGGATGCCGGCGTCGAGCAGCTGGGCCGGCTAGACATCATCGTGGCCAACGCGGGCATCGGCAACGGCGGCGACACACTGGACAAGACCAGCGAATACGACTGGCAGGAAATGATCGACGTGAACCTGTCGGGCGTGTGGAAGTCAGTGAAAGCCGGTGTGCCACATATTATCGCGGGCGGGAACGGCGGTTCGATCATCCTGACGAGCTCGGTGGGCGGGCTGAAGGCCTACCCCCACTGCGGCAGTTACGTTGCGGCCAAACACGGTGTCGTGGGCATCATGCGGTCCTTCGCAGTGGAGTTGGGGCAGCACATGATTCGCGTCAACACCGTCAACCCCACGCATGTCAGCACCCCGATGATCATGAACGAGGGGACCTGGAAGTTGTTCCGGCCGGATCTGGAAAGCCCGACCGCCGACGACATGGCGCCGATCTGCCAGATGTTCCACACGCTGCCCGTTCCGTGGGTCGACCCGATCGACATCAGCAACGCGGTGCTGTTCTTCGCCTCCGACGAGTCGCGCTACATCACCGGCGTGACCCTCCCCGTCGACGCGGGTAGCTGCCTGAAATAGGGTTCCGTCCTATGGACGGATTCGAGGGGCGATTCGAGGGGCGTGGAACGGTCATCACCGGCGGTGCGAGCGGCATCGGTTTCGCGACCGCCACCGAGTTCGCCCGCCGCGGAGCCAGCGTCGTACTCGCAGACATCGACAAACCGGGACTCGAACAGTCCGTGGCCCGGTTGCGTGCCGACGGGGTCGAGGCACACGGCGTGACATGCGACGTCCGCCATCTCGACGAAATGGTTCACCTCGCGGACGAGGCGTTCCGCCTTCTCGGCCACGTCGACGTCGTATTCAGCAACGCCGGCATTGCCGTCGCGGGTGCGCTCGCGCAGATGACGCACGACGACTGGCGCTGGGTGATCGATATCGACCTGTGGGGCTCGATCCATGCCGTCGAGGCGTTCCTGCCGAGGCTGCTCGAGCAAGGGACGGGCGGCCACATCGCGTTCACCGCGTCCTTCGCCGGCCTGGTACCCAATGCCGGCCTCGGAACGTACTGCGTTGCCAAATATGGCGTTGTGGGCCTCGCCGAGACGCTGGCCCGCGAGGTCAAGGACAACGGTATCGGTGTGTCGGTGCTCTGCCCGATGGTCGTCGAAACCAAGCTGGTATCCAACTCTGAACGAATCCGCGGCGCGGACTATGGAATGTCGGCCACACCGGACGTGACGGGGTCGCTCGGGCCGCTCCCGGCGCAGGACGACAGCCTGGGCGTCGACGACGTCGCCCGGCTGACCGCCGACGCGATTCAGGCCAATCGGCTGTACATCCTTCCGCACGAAGCCTCCCGCGCCTCTATCCGCCGCAGGTTCGAGCGCATTGACCGCACTTTCGACGAGCAGGCCGCCGAGGGGTGGCGTCACTAACCGATCCGCGGGCCCTGCCCGGCTCCGCGACGAAGTAACACGCAAACCGGTTGGGATGACTCGGAAGTCATGCCTTCGCATACTCGTCTGGGGATTGCGAGCTCGTCACGCTGCCGCTGACGTCCAGTGGCCTTGCGCCACCGACCGCTAGCCCGAGCACGGTCTGAACAACGGCGACTGCCGCCAAGGCGCTCAAGGGAACGCTCCATCCGCCGACGAACTCGCGGACGACTCCGATCCCGTATGGCCCGATGGCGGCGATGACATAGCCGACGCCCTGCACCGCACTGGACAAGGCCACCGCCTCGCCCGAAGAAGGCGCGCGTGTGGTGACCACCGTTAGGGCCAACGAAAACACCGAAAGGCCCGCTCCCAGCACGAGCGTCCACAGCAGCGGCGCGGATGCGGGAGACAGCAGGAACCCGAGAATCCCCGCGACGCTGAATAGGCTCAGGCCGGCTAACCACCAGTGCGGATGACCCGAGCGCGCCACGATTGGTGGCAGCAGAAGGCTGATCGGGATCGCCAAGAAGGTCAGCAGTCCAAGGTAGCTGCCAGCGGTCTGGGCGCTGATGCCGGCGTCTTGCAGTATCGACGGCAGCCAACCGATGACCACGAAGGCAACCAATGCCTGAAGCCCGAAAAAGATTGCGAAGGAGACTGTTTGGGTCTGACGCAGGATCCGGATCGGGTTGAATGACGGGCGCGCACCAGTAGCGGCAGCGGTGGGCGCCGAAATGGCCGGCCACCGCGACAGCGCGACGATGCCGACCAGCGCGAGCAACGACGGGAGCGCGAGCGCCCACTGCCAGCTGTGGAGGGCCCATGACAGCGGCACGATGGCCGCGAATCCGATTGCGGCGCCGCACTGTAGCGCCGTGGTGAAGGTGGCCACCAATACTCTGACGTTGCCGGTGGCACGGATGCTGGCGGGTAAGAGTGCCGTCAGCATGCCCGCCCCGATCGCCGCGGTGACCGTGGCCAGCACGAACACAGACAGATCCGCCCATGGTCGCACCGCAAGGCTCACCGCGATCAGCCCGAGTGCCCAGCACATGCCGGTGCGCATCGAGACTCGCGCCTGGATGAGCGGTGTCGCGAAGCTGGCCAAGGCAAATGCCATAACCGGGACCGCCGTGATGAGGCCGGCCGCGCGCGCTCCGGCCCCGAAATGCCCTACAATGGTTGCTAATTCGGGACCGATAGTCGTGGTTCCCGGGCGTAGGTTAACCGCGACCGCAGCGGTCATGGCGACCAACCCAACGAGGTTTGCTGCTCTGGCGTGCCGAAACATCATGCCTTCCCGTCGGTTCCGAAGTATCGGTCACCGAAGTCACCGATGCCGGGAATCATGTAGGCGTCCTGGTTGAGCCGCTGCTCGACTGACGATGTCACGATGGGTAGCCGCGGATACCGATGCCGCACGGCCGCGATGCCCTCGGGTGCCGCGATCAGGTTGATGAAGATGATGTTGCTCTCCGCGACTCCGTGGTCGAGTAGCACCTCGATCGATTTGAGAGCGGTTCCGCCGGTGGCGAGCATGGGGTCGAGCATGAGCACGTGGCGCTCGGCGATGTCGTGCGGCAAAGCCGCGTAGTACAGTCGGGGCAATTTCGTCGTTTTGTCCCGCTGTATCAGGATCTTGCCGAGGTGAATGGACGGCCAGGCGGCCCGCAGTGCGCCCTCCATGCTGTCGCCGGCCCTAATTATGGAAACACCGCAAACCGGCGACGCCAAGCGGAGGCCTTGGTAAGTCTCGCCCACGGGCGTTTGCACATCGCAAGCAGCATACGGCAGCTGGTCGAGCGCACATTCGATAAGCAGCCGCATGATCCGGCCGGAGTAGAAGACGAAGTCCTGGCGCGTGGCGTTCCGGTCACGGATGATCGTATGCAACGCGCGGAGTTGTTTCGTCTGCGCCAAGACGTGCAGATTTGGGTCCTCGGGATCGGAGTGTTGAGGCACGGGCGTGGGCGGCGTTGTCGATCTCGTCACAATGGGTCCTATTCGTTGGGAGGGGCGTCGAAAGTTGGTGGTAATTCCGGGGTCTCGGTAAAGCAGTCGGCGGCGATTCGGTAGATCGACTTACCGCCCGTCCTGTGCCACAACGTGCGCAGAACGTACACCATCTTCGGGTTGTGCTCTTCTTCCTCTTCGATCGCTCGGGCGACGATGCCATCCCAGTTGGAACCGGGCGCGCCCGGCGGGTCAACAGCATTGTCGTAAGTGGCGTGCAACTTCTCGAGCGTGTTGAGGTCCGCATGCGTTCCTTCGGAGAGCAGAATCGGAAACATTCCGACCCAAAAGCACCGCAGGGCGTCGCGCTGCTGCTCGTTAGGCAGCCATTGGGCGATCCTCTCCATGGCGTAAAGGGACGTGATGAGGTGCAGGAGGATGAAATCGCCTGGCGCGGCCAGGTATATGAGGGTGACGACATAGTACAACTGCTCCCAGCAGGCGTCGACGTCTTGCTCGTCGATCCATGTCGGAATCTCGTAGAACGAGGGATGTCCTTCGGCGAGCAGCCGGGCTATCCGGTATTGCAGACCCGATCGGGCCAGCTCGGGGTGGATACCTTTAGCAGCGTGGGATGTCGTGTCGGTGATGATGCTTTGGATGCGCTGCAGGAAGGCGCCGTTTTCGCCGTCCCAGCCGGCTGCTGTCCCCAGCAGAGAATCGATGGCCCGTCGTCCCGAATTGGCCTTGCTGCGAGCGCGTTCGGGGTGGCATGAGACGTAGGAGAATGCCAGGTACGCGAGCCCCTCGATGGCCATCCAGCGGCTACCGGCATCCAACGCCCACCCGAGGTGGATCGTGGCATGGGTAAATGAACCGACCCACCCAGCCAACAGTGCCGGCACATATTGCCGTAGCAGCCGCTCGAGGCCGAGTTCCCGTTCCTTCTCGTCGAAGAAGGCACAGTATGCCGCGAAATCGCGGCGCCGGCCCAAGAAGTCGCGCCAATTGTCATCGGTGACGGTGTTGGTTGATGCTCGTGGCGGCTCCAAACCATAACCGTACGGGGTCATCTCAGCGTAGTTCTCGTAGTACTCCTTGATGCGTTGCGGCGGCGCCCCCAACCCGGCGAGGGCGACGACGGCATGCTTGGCGTGGTTGGTGAGGTGACCGTTGAACTCGATGTCGTATGTTCGATCGTCCAGCAGCTGGTCGACCAGTTGCGTCAGGACCAAGGATTGGGTCATAGCTTTGCCTTTCGGTGAGACTTGTTGTCAAGCTGCGTAAGACACGCGACAACGTCGGTGAACGTGTCGGCTACGGTGATGGGACCGAGCGCCCGCAAGTCCGGCGCGGTGTGCACGCCGTAGGAGACCGCGATCGCCCGCACGCCGGCGGCCTTGGCCATCTGCAAGTCATGCGTGGTATCCCCCACCACAACCGTGCGATCGGCCGCGACGCCCAGCGTCCGCATGACCAGCAGCCCCATCTCGGGGTCCGGCTTCGGTCGGGTGACCTGGTCGGCGCCGATAACCAGGGTGAATTCGTCCCAGATCCCGGCGGACCGCAACAGGGCTTCGGCACTGGAGCGGAACTTGCTCGTAGCGACCGCCAAGATCATGCCTTGATCCCGCAGCGTACTCAATCCCTCGACGACGCCGGGAAAGATCAACTCCTGCCCACGCGGCAAGACAAGCTCACGGAAAAGCATCTGATAGTGCCCGATCGCTTCGACCACACGGGCATCGTCGGCACTGCGCCCAAGCAGCGTGCCGAAGGCCTTTGCCAGCGGCAGGCCGATGGTGGCACGGGTGGCCGCAGCATCAGGGGCTGGTTCTCCCATCGCGGCGAAGACCGCAGCGAACGTCTCCACGATCGCACTGGGTGTATCGATAAGCGTTCCATCGAGGTCGAACGCGACGGCGAGGGTCATCCGATGGTCCCTTCGTCAATGTGGTTGCGGCTCTGCGTATATGCGGCGGCAAGTCGACCGCCCAGCTCGGCTGTGCTAACGAGGACCGCCATGTTGGCTTGAGCCGACCGCCCGGCGGTCGCGTTGTCCACAGCGCGCATGATGTGCTTGGTTATCGCACCACCACGGATGCCCTCGCGCTCAGCGACGATCATCGCCGCCGCGATGGCGCCTTCGATCTCGTCGGATTCGATGGCGTCCGCAGCGGGAATCGGCTGCGTGATCAACACGGCTCCCGCACCGCCAAGTGCCCAGTGCAGGTCGATGGCGCGTGCTATTGCGGCCTCATCGTCGAGCCGCTGCGGGCTGGGGATGCCACTGGACCGCACGTAAAAAGCGGGGAAGTCGTCTGAGCGGTAAGCGATTACCGGCACGCAATACGTCTCGAGGAACTCCATCGTTTTGGGCAGGTCGAGAATGTTCTTCGCCCCCGCGCACACCACAGCGACCCGGGAGCGGGTGAACTGCACCAGATCAGAGGAGATGTCCATGGTGGACTCGACCCCCCGGTGCACGCCACCGATGCCGGCCGACGAAAAAAACGTCACGCCGGCCAGCTCGGCCGCCACCACAGACGACGCCACCGTGGTAGCACCACATTTGCCCGTCGCCAGAACTACCGCCATGTCACGGCTGCTCACCTTGGGTATCCCCGGTGTCGACCCGAAACGCTCGATGTCCGCGTCGGTCATGCCAACCTTGATCTGACCATCGATGATTCCGATCGTCGCCGGCACCGACCCTCCGGCCCGAACCGCCTGTTGCACAGCGTGTGCCGTGGCAACATTGTGCGGATACTGCAGTCCATGGGTGATGACATTCGATTCCAATGCCACCACCGGCCGGCCGCTGGCCACGGCGTCGGCGACCTCCTCGCCACAGACCAGGGGAAGATCGGCCCGCCTGCTTGCCGGTTGACGCTGCCTCACTAGGTCGGCCGCTTGCATAGCAACTCCTTGCAGTTGATCAGTTCGTTGAGATATCGCTTTGGACGCGATCGGTCTTGGATCGCTTTTGCCCGCTAAGCGGGAGGGAAATGCTTCCCGTTGACGTGCGACGTGTGCGTCCGCTGCTTAGTGGGACAGGGAAATGCCTTGTGTTGAGGTGCGGCTGGTGCGTATCCCTCTGTTCGATGTTCAGGCGCGAACGAATTGCCCCGGCAAGTTCATCGATACCTGAGTCGTGCAGCAGGCTGTAGTGGTCCGCGTCGAGGCGCACGACGGTCGGCGAGGGCTGCTGGCAGTTCTGCAGCGGAGAGGTCTCGTCGCCCTGGGCCGTAAAGATCGTGACCGGGGCCGCAACCCGCCTCTCGTCGAGCGTGACCGGGAAATGGAACGTCTGCCGCACCACCGCGGTGATGCGTCGGACCAGGTCAGGGTCGAGGTAATCGAAGTGCTCAGCGATGAAGTCGGTGAACGCGTCCTCATCGGTTGTTGCCTCGAGACAGGCGCCCAATGCGGGGTGGGTGAGGCTGCCGGCGAACACCGAGAAGAGCACGGCGACGAAAATCGGGTCGTCGAAGCTGGATTCGGCATCGCGGGCGGTGCGTCCGGGCAACGGAAGCGTCGGCATGCCAGGGGCGATGAGGAACACGTTCTCCACCCGGTCCCCAAGTTGCTCGAGTTGGTAGGCGACCTCGTATGCGAGACGCGCGCCAAAGGAGTAACCCCACAGCGTGTATGGCCCTTCCGGCTGATGCTTCTTGATCATCTCGACGTCGAGTGCGGCCATCTCCTGTAGCGATGGGCAGATAGCCTCGCCGGCGTTGATCCCCAACGCCTGGATGCCGAATACCGGGCGGTCGACGGGGGCGTTGCCGGCCAGCAACCGCAGGTTCATGGGGTAACCCCCAAGACCTGGCCAGCAGTACACGGGCATCCCTTCGCCCGCGCCCCGCAGCGCTACCAGCCGGGAGCATCCTTGCCCGCCGTCGCGGTCGACCCTGCGCGCAAGTTCGCCGATGGTCGGCGCCTCGAACAGCACCTGTAAGGGCAATGAGCTTCCCAGTTGTCGGTTGATCTTGTTGATCAGCACCACCGCAGTAAGAGAATTGCCGCCTGCGGCGAAGAAGTCGTCCCGAATAGAGACCTCATCACAGTGCATCGTCGCACGCCACAACCGAGCGATCGCTTCCTCCGTGGCCGTGCGGGGCTCTTCATACGAGCCGGTAGGCAGTTTCGCCATCGACTCGTCCAGCTCCTGCAACGCCTTGAGATCCACCTTTCCGTTGGCGGTGACCGGCAGTGCGTCGAGCACGGTGACCCGGTTGGGAACCATGTAGTGCGGGAGCCGCTCGGCGAGATCGTCCCTGATGAGTTCCGCCGGGCCCTTCATGTGCACGGCGTCTTCCGCCATACCCTCGCTGAGTCGCTGAGCATCGCTGATGCGTCCGCCCACGACGAAGTAGGAAGCCGCCCCGTCGCGCGCGCCGAGAATATCCGCGATCCGCCGCGCGGCTGGAAGCTGATTCCCGGTTTCGGAGCTGTAGCCGGACGACATGAACCCAAGTCCGAGGTCATTCATCTGCAGTTGCTGCAGCTTGCGGCCCAAGTCGACATAGCGGGTCCACACATTGGGGTCGCGGCTGAGCATGGTGATCCCGATGGCCGCCCGCTGGTACGTCTGCTGGTTTATGGCGATCACATGACGCTTCTCCACGAGGTCGTCGCTCACTCGCTCGAGCGACCCAGCGTTGTACCGGTACTGACCCGCGGGCAGGTCAACAACCTTCTCGGGGTGTGCTTGGACGTAGACCTCGACCAGATCCTCCTGCGCGGCGGCGGCGCCCGGAACGATGTCGCAGCTGCCCAGGTGGTAATCATCGGGGGCGCCCAGGGTGTCTGAGGTGTCTGGGGAGGCCGCCGTCGAGTTGAAGCTGCTCACCCCTAGCCCATGGGCGGGCAGCACGGCGTCGAACAAGCCGAGCATGTGGCCGACCTCGAGCTGTAACACCTCCTGGATGTTGTTGCGATACACCGGCTCGATCGCGCTTCGACGACCGACGAAGTGCAAGCGCAACCGCGGTCCGTTCGTCCGCGCCGGCCCGACGGCCACCAGCTGGTGATCAATGGGGTGGTAGTAGTAAGTCGAAGGCGCGAGACCCGCGACCCCGGAGATCTCGAGGTACAACTGGGTTGCATACAACGCCCCGGGCGAGGCGTACCCGTACTTCGGCAGCAGACGTTCGTTGCTGCGGAACTGCCCGAAGTACCGCAGAATCTGGCCCAGGTCGTCAAGTGTCAGCGAGTCGACGTTGCGGGTGACGCCGGTGGGAGGTTGTGCGCCCAACAGTTGCAGGATGTCTGACGTTGCGACGTCGCCGCCTTCGAAGAAGCGGTACGTTTTGCGGGCGAAGACCGTGCGACGCTGCTCGACGGTCGGAAGGCGGCCCGGCAGCTCAATTCGTTGACGGCTTGCGAGCTCGGCGTCGTCAAGGCACCCGGGGTTGGACAGCTGAGCTTTCACCTGCAACTTGCACTGCTTGGACTGATGATGTGCGCCGTGATTGCCCTGGTCCATTAACGCCGCTTCCCTTGCGTTCACCTCAGTGAACACTACGAGGTTCGGGCCCGTCCGAGGGTCCTCGCGCACAACGACTGCCGCCTGCTTGACCCACTCGTGCGTTTCGACCGCTGCCCGAACCTCGTCCAGCTCGATACGGTACCCACGCAGCTTCACCTGGTTATCCTTGCGGCCCAAGAATTCCACCGTGCCGTCGGCATTCCACCGGGCCAGGTCGCCAGTGCGGTAGAGCCGGCCCGGATCGCCATCGGAGGCGAAAGGGTTGTCGACGAACCGCTCCGCGGTCAGGTCCGGCCGGTGCAGATAGCCGCGGGCCAGCTGCACACCGCCGATGTAAAGTTCACCGCTTTCACCTACCGGCGCCGGGCCGCCCTTTTCGTCGAGGATGTGGAAAGCCATACCGTGCGCGGGCGTGCCGATCGGTATGGTGCGGCAACCGTCCAGGACGGTGTTCCGGTCCACGACGTAGGAAGACGCGTTGATCGTGCACTCGCTCGGGCCATAAAGGTTAACGAGATCGCAGGTCGGCAGCGCGTTCAGGAGCTCGGCCGCAAGCTTTTTCGACAGCGCCTCCCCGCCGCTGAAGACTCGGGTGAGCGAGGTGCACAGGTGCAGTTCTTCGGTATCGACCAGCGCCTGCAACAACGTCGGCACGCCCTGCAACGCCGTCACCTGGTGGTCGACGATGAGCCCGAGGAGCTGCTCCGGGTCGCGGTAGGCGCCCGGGCCGCTCATCACGACTCGGGTGCCGCAAGCAGGTGCGAGTATCTCCCACTGGGCCGCGTCGAAACTCAGCGGCGTCTTCTGCAATATGGTTGTGCGCTCGTCCAAACCGTGCATGCTCGCCAGCCATCGCATCTGGCTGACGATGCTGCGGTGCTCGATCAGGACACCTTTCGGTTTGCCCGTGCTGCCGGAGGTGTAGATCGTGTAGGCCAGGTTCTGTGGGCCCGCCTGGCCGCTGAGATCCGCGCCGCAGTGGCCACGCGCGTCCGCCAGGTCGACGACGATGAGTCCCTCCGGCGCCAGCTCTGTCAGCCGTGCCCGCAAAGCCTGATCCGCCAGCACGACTTTGGTGCCTGAGTCGGCGATCATGTACCGCAGCCTTTCGTCTGGGTACTCCGGCGACAACGGCAGGTAGGCGGCGCCGGCAAAGAGCACGCCCCACACGCCGATCATCAGATCGATGGAGGGGTCCATGAAGATACCGATGCAGTCGTCGGCCTCCGCGCCAAGCGACTGGAGATACGCCGCCAGCTTCGTGCTGTGATCGGCGAGCTGCGCGAAGGTGAGGTGCTCATCGCCACTTGAGACCGCGATCGACTCGAAGTGCGACAATGCCCGGCTGCGTAGGAGGTCCGGCAACGTCAGGTGCGGGGATGCGTTCACGAGATTCCTTCCCTCAAAATCGTTTTCGTCCGCGTCTGCTTGCGTCGGCCACACTGGCCAAGGCCACACTCCGGGTCTGCCGGGGTAGTGGGCCAGTTGTGCGTTGACACAAGGTTTCGCCCCGGGGCTTTGGGGATCCTCAAGAAATCCTTGGCGGCATGTCAGGTGGAGAGACCGTGAGCCGCGACGGCCGCACCGGACGCCGTCGGCCACTACAGGGGTTGCATTGGAGGTGAGGATTTTCCCTCACGGCATCAAGATCTTCCCAAGGATCCGCCAAGTGCTCACTTCGATGCTGAGACCACCCCACCCCTACTAGGAGGATCACTAATGCCGATCATCGGACCGGTTATCTCAGCGGCGACGAGCTAGGAATTTCTGACGTTTGTGGCTATCTTGACCATCGGCTTGGGCGTGGAAGCGGTTATTCCGCGATACCGCTACGACAGGGCAAAGGAGCCGATATGGCAGCGGCTTCGCAGAAATACCACCGTCGGGTTGGTGTGGCTTTTGGTTGTCCTGCCGATTGCGATCACACCCATGCTCTTGGCAGCGTCAGGGGTTTCCGTTTGGCATCGTCCGCGGTTAATGCATGGTCCGATATTCCTGATCATCGATTTGGTGATACTTGACTTCGTCAACTACGCGTTGCATTACGCTTTCCACAGGTCACCGTACCTGTGGCGATACCACATGGTCCATCACTTGGATCAGCACCTCGACATGTCGTCCAGTTTCCGTACCCATTTTGTGGAGCTGGCATTAATCTCTTTTGTGAGCGCGGCCGCGGTGTTTGTCTTCGCGATGCCGCTTCAGTCGGTGATGGTATGGCAAACGTTGGTATTCTTCATTAGCCTCTATCACCATAACAACGTGGGAGTTGGGTGGCGTTTCGAGCGGTTGGTCAGCCTTGTCTTCAATACTCGGACATTTCACGACATTCATCACGGACGCGAGATGAAGTACACGAATTCCAATTATGCGTTCGTGCTGACGATATGGGACTACTTGTTCCGCACGTATTCGACGATGATTCGCCCCGAGGGCTTCTCGAACGGTCTCGATGACCACGGTGACTACTCCGCGACCGCGCTGCTACTCAACCCCATCCTCCGTGGCGGTAAGCCTTTCAGCGGGCCTGTCAAGGCACCCGATGGTCAATCACCTGCTGCGGAGTTGGCACTCGCCGGCGCGTGAGCGGATAGAGCTGGCCGCGAGTTCCCGCGAGCAGACACAAAATCGCACGGGCGAAGGACTTCGCGCCGTGCGATTTTGCGTCTGCTCGCCCACCTTAGGTGGGCGCCCGGCCGATGGTGCCGTCGGCTTCCAGGTCGGCGATCTCCGATGCGGTCAGGCCCAGCCCGGCGAGCACCTCATGGTTGTGCTGCCCGAGTAGAGGCGCCGGTTGGGTATGGAATATGCCGGGCCCGGCGGAGAACCTCATCGGCACGGTGCTGAGCTTGGCCCGGCCGTTCACCGGGTGATCGACGTCTTCGAAGAAGCCGCGAAACGTCAGCTGATCCAGTTCCGTTTGACGATGCGGCTGCATCACCTTGGCCACCGGCACACCGGCATCCCAGAGGGTTGCTACGACGTCGTCCGTGCTGCGGTGCTCACACCATGCGGCCAGGTGTCCATCGATCAGATCCTCGCGCTCGTGCCGGCCCACCGCGGTGGCCAGCACCGGATCCGTTGCCCAGGAAGGTGATCCGAGCGCGCCACGTAAGCGCTCCCACTGATCGTCGGTTGCCACCGCGATGGCGACCCAGCTGTCGAGCCGGCCGAATTCGTCGACGTCAGCGGTACGGTACAGGTTTTGCGGCGCCGCCGTTGGTCCCCGATTGCCGGCGCGTTCCAGCAGCGCCCCGTAGGCGGAATACTCGATGACCTGCTCGGCGGAGATGGCTGAGAGCGGCATCGACCATCGCCGCTTCGACCAGGACGCCCTGGCCGGTGCGCCGGCGGTGCTCCAGCGCCAGCAGCAGCGCGTTGAGCGCATGCACGCCCGCGTTTGGGTCGCCGATCGAATACGGCTCGTAGGGCGGGCGGTCGGGATAGCCGGTCAGCCAGCTCAGGCCGGCCGCCGACTCGATCGCGTACGCGAACGCGGGATTGTCGCGCCACGGCCCGTCGAGCCCGAACCCGGGCATGCGCAGCATGACCGCGTCGGGCCGAACCGCTTGAACGGCTTCGAAATCCAGGCCGATCTGGTCCAGCACCCGGGGTGTGAAGTTTTCCACGATCACATCGCAGGTGGCGACGAGCCGGCGCAGTACCTCCCGCCCGCGCGGGCTCTGCAGGTCGATCGCCAGCCCTTTCTTGTTGGTGTTGAGCGCCGCGAAGATCGGCGACTTCTCCCACCAAAGCTCTTCGGTGACGGGCACACCGGCAATCATTCTGGTGCCGTCGGGACGACGCGCGGATTCCACGTGGACGACCTCGGCGCCGAGCATTGCCAAGAAGTGGGTGCAGCACGGGCCGGCCCAGAACGTCGTCATGTCCAACACCCGAAGCCCGTGCAGCGGCAACGGATTTTCCGATCCGGTCGGCGCGGGCCGCGGGGTCAGGATCGCGGACCGATAGTGCTCGGTGTGCTCACCCAGCCGCGGCGCCGGACCGGGTTGTCGCAACCGCGCGGGCCGCATCCGGTAGGGGTGGCCGGGCTGGCAGAACCCGTCCCGCGGATTGCGCACAAATGAGCCGCGCTCCCGGAAGTGGTCGAATGCCGCGATGTTCGCGCCATTGGCGACCGGCGCGTTGGGGATCCGGAAAGCCGTCGCCAGCTCCCGGATTTCGTCGACGGGGTTGTTCTCGACCCACGCGTAGATCTCGCCCGCGTAGATGTTGGCCAGTTCGGTGATCGACAGCGGCGAATCCTCGTCGATCCACTCCGGATGACCGACCATCACACACAGGTCGAACCACTGCTGCGCGGTTCCGCACCCCAGGTCCACCAGGCCGTCCTTCGCCTGGGCCACACCCGGAACCGTGCGCCGCCGGGCGTCCCGCCAGGGCCGGCCGAGCATCTCGAAATAGGTGACCGGGTAATAGGTGAGGCACAGGATCTGCGTCTCCAGCATCGACAGGTCGATCAATTCGCCGGAGCCGCCGCCCCCGACCCCACGCGACTGCGACGCCAGGGTCGCCGCACTCGCGTAGGCTCCGGCCAGGTACTCACCGACCTGCCCGGCGACGAACACCGGCGCCCGGTCCGCCTCACCACGACCCAGCCCCACGATTCCGCCCGACCAGGCCTGCAGGGTGAATTCGGTTGCCGCGCGGTCCCGCCACGGACCCTGCAGCCCGAACGGGGTGATCGAGGTAACGGTCAGATGCGGATGCGCCCGAAGCATCGCGGCAGGGGTAAAGCGCTGGTGCTCGGCAACTTTCGAGCCCGCAGACCACACCACCGCGTCGGCCGCCGCCAGCAGCCTGCAGACCATGTCGATGTCGTCGTCGGCTTCCGGGTCGGCGACCACGCTGTGCTTGGAGCCGGCCAGGTAACCGAACAAGGCGCCGTCGCCGCCGGGGTGAATGGCCGCGCCGGAGGACGACCAGCGCCGCAGCGGATCACCCTCTGGCGGCTCGACTTTGATGACGTCGGCGCCCCCGTCGGCAAGCAACTTGGTGCAGTACGCACCCGCGATTCCGGTGGATAGGTCGACTACCGCATAACCGGCCAGCGGCGGCGCCTGCGGTTCAGGCCAAGCTTCCGCCACTCATGCCTGCCAGAACGGGCTCGACGTCAGCACTTCCGGGCCGTCAGGGGTGATCAGCACCGCTTCCCGTCCGAAGACGGCACCGACTCCCTGCTCCCACACATAGCCCGTCACGGCGAGCACCATTCCCGGCTGCAGTCGTTCGCCGGCCGCTGTCGCCGGCAGGTGCTTGGAGATGACGGGCGGGTCAAAGCCCATGCCCAGCCCGCGGGCCACCGGCATGGGCGGCGCCGGCTCCCCCGCGGCCTGATAGGCGGCCAGCAATTCGGCGGCCCCGGCGTCCGGCCGGCACGCGCCAATCAGCCTGGCCCACAAGCCTTCCCAGCGTCGGTAAAGCGCCGCGACCTGGGCGGCCCCGGCGACCTTGGCGTTCCGCTTACGGGCCAGGTCCGACCGACCTCACCCATGTACCCACCGGCCAGCACTCCGGCGGAAAAGGCCACCAAGTCACCGGCGTGAACGCGGCCGTCTCCGTTGACCCGCCGCCACGGGTGGTCGCGCGAAGTCACCCACGCGAGATCCTGATTCGACGGGGTGCTCACCCCGCCGGCCGCCAGGGCCTCGAGCAGTACACCGGCCAGCGTTTGTTCGCGTACCCCGGGCTGCAGCTCGACCACGGCGGCGGCCAGACCCGATTCGGCCACCGCGATCGCCTCGCGCAGCGCGGCCACTTCCTCGTCTGTTTTGATCCGACGGGCGGCACGCATGGCGAGTTCCCCGTCGACCAGTTCGGCGTTGGGAAAGGCCGTCGGCAGCAACTGCGCGAAAACCGGTGACAGCGAGTCGGTTCCGACGCGGCGGGCGGTGGCCGCACCGTCGATGCGCTGCAGCACCGAGATGGTGTTCATCGGGTTCCAGGCGATGCCGTACAGGTTCTCGTGCGGGATGTCGTCGGGGACGCCCTCATCCCAAGTGCTGAGCAGATGAACCGCACCGGTCGCGCGTACCAGCACACAAGTGGGTCCGAACGGCCGGGTCCCGGCGACCCAGAGTTGCGGCGCGCCGGCGACATAGCGGACGTTGGCCTGACGACCGAGAACCAGGACGTCGAGGTCGTGCGCCGCCATCTGGTCCAGCGCCCGTTGGCGTCGCCCCGAGCGCAGCGCCCGATCGTCGGGCAGGACTTCAGTTGCCATAGGGGTCATACGGGTAGTCAGTCAATCGGGTCCAGCCTTCCTCGGTGATCACCAAGACTTCTTCGCTGCGGTAGCCGCCGGTGCCGTCCTCCCACACCACCGGCTCCAGCACCAGCACCATGCCCGGCTGCAGGACGAACGTCTCGTCGAATTCGTCGCCGAGATCGGTTCCGATCATCGGCATTTCGGCGGCGTTGACGCCGATGCCGTGGCCCAGGTAGAAGTGCGGCAGCCAGGGCCGGACGCCGCCGTTGGCCTGCGTTGCGGCGCGGCCCAGATCGGCGGCGGTGGCTCCGGCCCGGGTCACCTCCAGCACGGCGGTCATGATCTCCCACCAGCGTTCGAATTGCGCCCGCTGACGCGGCGCCGGATCGCGGCCGACGATCCAGGTCCGCCCGAAGTCGGAGCAGTAGCCGCGGTAGGTGATGCTGACGTCGGTCCACAGCACGTCACCTTCGGCCAGTTCGCGCTCGGTGGTCAGCAGCGGCAGCGCCAGGTCGCCGTGCGTGGTCCACACGCCTTCGGCCTTGCTGTGCGGCATTACCTGCCAGATCGGTTCCAGCATGCTGGCCGTGGCTCCCAGTTCGAAGGCCCGCCGCAAAAAGCTTGCCGACAGATCGATCTGGCGGATACCGGGGGCCAGGGCCTTGTGGACGTCGACCATCGCCTCGTCGGTGATTCGGATGGCGGTGCGGATGCAGGACAATTCGTCCTGGGTTTTGATCGCCTTGGCGGCGCTGACGATGGCGGCGGCGTCGACCGGAGCGCCGCCCCGGAACAACGACTTCGCCGCACGCGACATGGCGCCGGTGCATTCGTCGACCGCGATCACGGCTCCGGCCGGGATCAGGTCGGCCAGCGTACCCGCGAAATCGGCTACGCCTTCGTCGAATTCGAGGTAGACGGGGCCGTGCAGGTGATCGGCGGGCAACTCCGACTCCTGTGCGGCACCCTCGCGGAACGGCAAGAACAGATGCGGGCATTCGTCATCGGCGAGCACCACGGCCACGGGCCGCTCGACGTAGGACAGCCCGGCGTCGCCGAGCGGCCAGCTGGTCCCGGTGGCATAGACAACGGCGTTGTTGCCCAACAGGATCATCGCGTCGACGCCGCGGTCGGCCATCGCCGACCGCAGCCGAGCCCCGGTTTCGGAGCGCATGCGGGGCACGTCGGGTGTTTCGGGAATCACCAGAGCGGTGCCGGCGGCCATGGCCTCGCCCGCCGCCCACGCGAACGTCGTCACCGGGTCACCTCTACAAGCCCAAGAACTTGGTGATGTTGCCGCTCACGATCTTGCCCGCGTCCGCCGGCCCGACCGCCGCGACGACGGCCGCCAGCGACTTCTCGGAGTAGCCGAATGTGCTTTCGTTGTGCGGGTAATCGCTGGACCACATCACCCTGTCCACCCCGATCTTGTCGATCAGCTGCAGGCCCAGCGGATCGACCATGAACGACGCGCTCATGTGGTTGTCCCAGTAGTATCGCACGTCGTGCTGCAGCGGCCAGTTGAACATGTGCCGGTAGGACGCCACCAGGTGCTCGGCGTCCTGCAGCGCCCACGGAACCCAGGCGATCCCGCCCTCGAACCAGCCGATCCGCAAGCCCGGGTGCCGATCGAGGATGCCGCCAAAGATGTACTTGGAGAACGTCTCCCGGAATCCGTCGATGTTGATCATCATGCCCACGACGACGCTGTTGAACTCGCATGGGCTTTTCGGCGGGGTCTCCCCGATGTGGTGCGTGATCGGAAGGCCGGAGGCTTCGATCTCGTCCCAGACGGCGCTCATAGAAGTGCTCGCGTAGTCGATCGGGTTGCCGTCGTCGTCTTTGCCCGGGTTCAGCGGCATCAGGAACGTCTTGAGCCCCAACGATTTCAGCTCGTCCAGTGTCCGCCGAGTGCCTTGCGGATCCCACCAGTTGATCAGCCCGGCACCGTAGAAGTGCCCACCGGAGCGTTCCTGTAGTTCCGCGATGTACTGGTTGTAGATCCGGAACGCGAGCTCGCGAAGTTTCTTGTCCGGGTAGTGGAAAAGCGCCAAAACCGCGTTGGGGAAGGCCAGCTCCTTGTCGACGCCGTCCTCGTGCAATTCCTGGATCCGGGCCTCGATGTTGGTGCTCGCGGCGCCCGGCAGGTCGTCGTACTGCATCAGCACCGCGCTGAAGTCGCCCGGCAGGAACGACTGCCCCTTGCGCCCGACTTGGTAGGCGCCCTCCTCGTACCAGATTCGCGGCGCCTTCTCCTTGAGGTCGTCCGGGAAGCGTTCGTAGAAGATGTCGTCGGCCAGGGAAATGTGGTTGTCCGCGGAGAAAACCACGGTCCCCGCCGGCAGGCCCACATCGCGGCCGCTGGCGTGCCCGCGTCGATCCTTCGGTGCGCCAAAGCCTTCGGGCGGGTAGAGCGAAGCGGTGCTTGTCGACGTCGACATCACGGAGCCTCCATTCGGATCGGCAATTTCGAGAGTACTCACCAGGACCTCACCAGCTCACCGGCAGTTCGTAGACGCCATAGGCGAGGCGGTCGTCCTTGAACGGGATGTCGGCGATCGGGACGGCCAGCGCCAGCGTGGGGACCCGGCGCAACAACGTGCGGTACACGATCTGCAGCTCGGCTCGGGCGAGCTGCTGGCCCACGCACTGGTGCCTGCCGTAGCCGAAGGCGACGTTGCGGTCGGCGCCCGAGCGGTGCAGATACAGGCGATCCGGCTCGGGGAATGCCCGCGGGTCCCAGTTCGCCGGGGCCAGGTCGATGATGATGCCGTCGCCGGCCCGGATGACCTCCCCGGCGATGTGGATGTCTTCGAGCGCGACGCGGCGCTGACCGTTCTGGATGATGCTGAGGTAGCGAAGCAGTTCCTCGATCGCGCTGGCGATGATCTTGGGGTCTTCGGCGTCGCGCAGGACGGTCGCCTGGTCCGGATTTTGCAGCAGGGCGAGCGCACCGATGCCGATCATGTTCGCGGTGGTCTCGTGCCCGGCGATCAGCAACCCGGTGCCTAACTGCGCGGCCTCCTTCACGCTGAGCTCACCGGCCTTGACCCGCTCCGCCAGATCGGAAACCGCGTCCTGCTCAGAATCCAGGGCCGGGTTTTGCATCTTGGCCTCGACCAGCTCACACAGGTATTTGTGCAGGCTGACAGCGCCTTTGACGGTGTCCTCACCGGTCGCGTAGCGCGCCAGCCCGATGTTGGCATGCTCCTGGAACATCTCGGCGTCCTCGTAGGGCACCCCCAGCAACTGGCTGATCACCAGCGACGGGACGGGCAGCGCCAACGCGGTGACCAGGTCGGCCGGCTGCGGGCCGGCCAGCATCGTGTCGATGTGCTCGTCGGTGATCTGCTGGATGGTTGGGCGCAGACCTTCCACCCGCTTGAAGGTGAACGGCTTCGACAACATCCGCCGGAATCGGGTGTGCTCTTCGCCGTCGGCGGTGAAGACCGATCGCGGGCGCTTGTGCACGGTCGACAACATGCCTGCGTTCCAGTGCGGAAAGCCCGGCACCCGGTCGTCGACGCTGACCCGCGAATCGGAGAACAGCTCCCGGCATTCCTCGTAGCCCGTGACGAGCCACGGTGTGCTGCCGTCCCAGATCCGAACCCTGGACAGCGGCTTCTTTTCAGCCAAGGCCATGACGTCCGGAGGCGGGGCGAACGGGCAGCCAGCCTGCCTGGCCATCGGATACTCCGGGATCGGCGAGGCCGCCTCGGTGGTGGTACTCATCAGTGTGTCCGACATCCTTCTCATTCCTCGATATGAATTGCCAGCGCGGGACACGCCGCAGCTGCCCGGCGGGCGCCCTCGGCCTGCTCGGCGGGCGGGTTCGCGTTGAGCAGGACGACGACGCCGTCCTCATCCCGCTGGTCGAAAACTCCGGGGGCATTCATGACGCAGTTCCCCGACGATGCGCAGATATTTTGGTCGACAGTCACTTTCATTGCAGACTCTTCACTCGTGCGGCGTCACCGGCGCCAGCCACAGGCCCACGATCGCATCGATAAGGCCGGATGCGGCTGCCCGCCAAGATGTTTGGTGCAACGACGAACCCGCCGCCAACGCGCGTTCCCGATCCGCGCAGGTGAGCATCAACAGGTTTCGGGCCATGATGTTTCGTTCGAAGCGCACTTCGACCGGCAGGTCGGGCAGACAGCTGTTGATGCCGTCGACGACCTGAACCAGCGACGGCGAACTGAGTGCACCCTTGACGATGATGTTGTAGTAAGCCGGATCGGTCATCGCTTGTGCGGCAAAGCGCGCGTACCAGCTGGGTGACCCACCATAGCCCAGGGCCGCCAGGTGCTCGGTCAGCGGACGCACCAGGCAACCCACCCAGTCCCGCATCTCGGCGGCGTGACCATTTTTCGAGCCCAGCTCGGCCACCATTTGCTCGCGTAGCCGTTCCACCGGCCCGCGATGTTTCTCTTCGATGGCGCGCACCAGGTCGGCCTTGGTGCCGAAGTGGTAGCCCACCGCGGCGTTGTTGCCCTGCCCGGCGGCCTCGCTGACCTGCCTGTTGGACACCGCGAACATGCCGTGCTCGGCGTAGAGCCGCTCGGCGGCGACCAGGATCGCCTCCTGGGTGGAGGTGGCCCGCTCACCGCGAACGGTCCTGCCGGCCGTGGTCGTCATTCCGCTAGTCAACCGCATACAAGGCTATTAAGTCAAGCGCTTGATTTAAATCCCGGCGGCGCTCGAGTCCGGCGCGAGTCGATCGTCGGTGGCCTAGTGCCCGGCGTCGAACTCGATGGGCAGGATCGCTGGTCCGCTCACACCGGTCAGCGGCTTCCACGGGGCCGGACCGGTGCGACGTGCGTTGGGCATGCGCCGTGCCATGACCGACAGCGCCTCGGCGAGCTCGAGTCTGGCGAGATTGGCACCGAGGCAGTAATGCGTGCCCGCGCCGAAGGTCTGCATCGCCGGGGCGCCCTCGCGGGTGATGTCGAGTCGGTCGGGGTCGTCGTAGACGGCGGGATCGCGGTTCGCGGCCGCGGTGTTGGCGATGACCAGTGTGCCGGCCGGGATCATGACCCCGGCTATGTCGACGTCCTCCAGGGCTGTGCGGAGGGACCCGACCGCGATCGGTGAATGGCGCATCGTCATCTCTCCTCGACCGCGTTCATCGCGAGCTCGGGATGGTGGGAAAGGAGTGCCCACTGGTCGGGGTGATCGCACAGCACGTGCACCGAGGCGGCCAGCTCATTTCGCGTGGTGTCGGTGCCGGCCAGCAGCAGGCCCGCTACCAGCATCCGCAGCTCGTCGGCGCTGAGGCGATCGCCGTCGTCCTCGGCGCGAATCAGCGCGGAGATGAGGTCGTCGGTCAACGCGTGGCGCCGGTTGGCGACCATGCCGTCGATGTAGGCGTCGAGCTCGTCCCACGCAACCAGGATGACCCGCTCGTGGGCCGCGACGTTCCAGTCGAAGACCTTGAAGATGTCGTCGGCCCATTCCGAGAACAGCTCCCAATCCTCCGACGGGGCGCCGAGCAGCGCGCAGATGATCGGGATCGGGTATTGGCGGGCGACGTCGGTGACCACCTCGCAGTGTCCGGTTCCGGTGTGGCGGTCGACGAGCTCGTTGATCACGTCAACGACCGTCGAGCGCAGGCGCGCGGTGGCGCGGGGTGTGAATGCCTTCGACACCAGTCGCCGCAGCCGCTGGTGCGCGGCCCCATCGAGGCTGATCAGGTTCGTCGCGACCCGATCCCACAAGGGACCACTGGTGATGCCCTGCGACGCAAGGAACATGCCCTGAGGCACCCGGAATCGTGGGTCGCGCAGCACGGTTCGCACCAGCTCGTAGGTCAGCAGCTCCGGCCCGTGCGGCCCGATCGCCAGCGGCGCCTGCCGTCGCGCCCGACTGATGATCTCGTGGGCCTCATCAGGGCTCTGGCAATGCTCGTAGTCAATCACCGGCAGGTCGGCCTCGAAGACGCTCGGGCAGTTCGGTCGATCGATCGTGATTGTCATGGCGACCCTCCCGCAGGTCATTCCTCAAGTACGTTTGCCAGAAAGTCTGGGCGCCGTTGCCACGCGGCACACGCGTAGTCGACTACCTATCTTTCGGAGGCTTTGAAGGGGCCCATGCCGTCGCCCCAACTCGGAGATCCGGACATTCGCGCTGCAAGGGGCGGTTATACGCGTTTTCGCTGATGTATTGCCCCGTGTGGTTGACCCATGGTGGTTGCATGAGCCAGATTGATCCACGGGCGGACGCGCCACCCACGAATTGGAGCGACTTGGGTATGACCGATTTGCCGACGGGAACGGTGACGTTGCTGTTGGCCGACGTCGAGGGCTCGACGCAGCTGTGGCAGACCCAACCCGAACAGATGACGGCCGCCGTCGCGCTGCTGGATCGAACCCTGGCCGATGTCGTCGTGGTCCATGGCGGTGTCCGACCGGTCGAGCAGGGCGAAGGTGACAGCTTCGTGATCGCCTTCGCCTGCGCCAGCGACGCGGTGGCGTGTGCACTGGCGCTGCAGCGCACACCGCTGGCACCTATCCGGCTACGCATCGGGGTGCACACCGGCCAGGTGCAACTGCGCGATGAAGGTAACTACATCGGACCGACCATCAATCGGACCGCGCGGCTACGCGATCTGGCGCATGGGGGCCAAACCGTGCTGTCCGGTGCGACAGAGGAATTGGCGGTCGACTGGCTGCCGGCGGACGCATGGTTGACAGATCTCGGGACTCACGCGTTGCGGGGTCTGCCACGCCCCGAACGCGTCGTGCAGCTGTGTCATCCGGAGTTGCGCAACCAGTTCCCACCGTTGCGAGCAGGCAATAACGTCGCGGTCCAAGGACTTCCAGTACAGCTGACGAGTTTCGTTGGCCGCGACACCGAAATGGCGAACGTGCGGGAGCTCGTTTCCAAAAACCGCTTGGTGACGTTGACCGGCGCGGGCGGGGTGGGGAAAACGCGTCTGGCGGTTCAGGTCGCGGCCCAACTAGCGGGTGAGTTCGGCGGGGTCTGGTATGTGGACCTGGCGCCGATCACCCATCCCGGTCTGGTGCCGGTCACGGTGGCGCGCGCGTTGGGTCTGCCCGACCAGCCGGGCCGCTCCACAATGGACACCTTGTCGCGTTTCCTCGCCGAACGTCGGGCCTTGGTGGTGCTCGACAACTGTGAGCACCTCTTGGACGCGTGCGCGGCCTTGGTGATGGCGCTGGTGGAAGTGTGTTCGGAGATAAGGCTACTGGCGACCAGCCGCGAGCCGATCAGCGTCGACGGTGAGGTGATCCGCCGGGTGCCATCACTGTCAGTGAGCGACGAGGCCATCGAGTTGTTCACCGACCGGGCACGGCAGGTCCGCCCCGATTTCCACCTGACCGAAGCGAATGCCGTTGCGGTAGGGGAGGTTTGCGCGCGCCTGGACGGTCTGCCGCTGGCGATCGAGCTGGCGGCGGCGCGGGTGCGGGCGTTGTCGGTGGCCGAGATTCTGGATGGTCTGCATGACCGCTTCCGGCTGTTGACCGGCGGTGCGCGCACGGCGGTGCGGCGCCAGCAGACGTTGCGCGCCTCGGTGGATTGGTCGCATGCCCTGTTGACCGAACCCGAACGGGTCTTGTTCCGCCGGCTCGCGGTGTTCCTGGGCGGCTTCGACCTCGACGCCGCCCAAGCAGTCGCCGGCGGTGGTGAGGTGGAGCGCTATCAGGTCCTCGATCAACTCGCCCTGCTGGTCGACAAGTCGCTGGTGGTGGCCGACGACAGCGGCGGTCGAACGCGCTACCGGCTGCTGGAGACGGTGCGCCAGTACGCGCAGGAAAAGGTCGGCGAGTCGGGCGAGGCGAACGTTGTGCGCACGCGGCACCGCGACCACTACACGGCGATGGCCGCGCTGCTCGACAGCCCGGCGCAGGCCGGTCATGAGCGGCGTCTCGATCAGGCCGAAAGCGAGATCGACAACCTGCGCGCCGCGTTCACGTGGGGCTGCGAAAATGCTGATACCGAGGTTGCATTGGCGCTGGCATCGTCTTTGCAGCCGCTGTGGCTCGGGCGCGGCCACGTCCGGGAAGGGCTCGCCTGGTTCGACGCCGCCCTGACCGAGGATGGCGCGCAGCAACTCGACGTGGCGCCCGCGGTGCGGGCGCGGGCGCTCGCCGACAAAGCGGTGCTCGGTCTGTGGGCGGGTGCCGCCGATAGCCTGGACCAGGCACGACAAGCCCTGGTGATCGCACGCGAAATCGATGACCCGGCCCTGTTGGCCCGGGCACTATCTTCCTGCATTTTTACCGCCTCCGGCCATAGCGCCGAGGTGGCAGAGCCGTACCTGGCCGAGGCGCTCGGGCTGGCCCGCGCGCTCGGCGACCCATGGAGGCTCAGCCAGATCCTCGCCAGGCAGGCGAACGCGGCGACCGTGGCGGGTGATCCGATCGGTGCGCGTGCGGCCGCCGAGGAAGGGCGAGACCTCGCCGACGCGATCGGTGACCGGCTCGATGCTCGCCAGTGCCGCTATTTCCTTGGAAACGCGCACCTATTCCACGGCGATCTGGCTCTGGCCGAGGCACAATTCGGCGAGCTGGTTGTCGAGGCCGAGGCAGCCCACGACACGGTCTCCAAGGTGTATGGCCTTGCGGGCCAGGGCTATGCGCTGGCGTGGCACGGTGACACGCGCGCGGCAAGGGCCGCGGCCGACGCCGCCCTCGAGGCCGGGTGCGAGCTCGGCGGGTTCCTAGCGGGGTTTGGTTACTCGGCGTTGGGCGTTGCGGCCCTGGCCGCCGGCGATGCTGTGACCGCGATGGATGCGAGCGAGGCCGCCCTGCAGCTCTGGAGTGTCCAGCCGGGCTCGGTGGCGACACAGGCCGCCTATACCGCCCAGGCCGCGCTGGCGGTCGGGGATCTCGCATCGGCCCGCCGCTGGGCCGACGACTCAGTCGCGGCGACGAGGGGCCATAACCTGGCGGTGGCGCTGACAACGCGCGCCCGAGTGGCGAACATGCAGGGTGATCCGGAGCAGGCCGAGCGCGACGCCCACGACGCGCTCGTTCGTGCCGCCGAAGTCGAGGCCTACGTGGTCATCGCCGACATCCTCGAGTGCCTCGCCGCGTTGGCCGGCGATGCCGGCGGTCACCAGCACGCGGCACGGCTCTTCGGCGCGGCAGATGGCGCTCGGCAGCTCTTGGGTACGGTCCGGTTCAAGGTCTGGGACGCCGGCTACCAGGCCTCGCTGGTGGCGCTGCGAGAGGCGATGGGCCAGGCGGACTTTGACGCCGCGTGGGCCGAGGGTGCGGCCCTGTCCACCGAAGAGGCGATCGCCTACGCGCGGCGCGGTCGCGGGGAACGCAAACGGCCGGCCACCGGTTGGGCGTCACTCACCCCTGCCGAGCGCGACGTCGTCCGACTGGTCAGCGAGGGACTGGCCAACAACGACATCGCCACACGGCTTTTCGTCTCACCGCGCACGGTGCAAGCCCACCTCACTCACGTCTACACCAAACTCGGCCTGACGTCGCGAGTGCAACTCGCCCAAGAAGCGGCGCGGCGCAGCTAGCGCATGGCTACATCTTCGCCCAACGTGCACTCAGGGCGAAAAAAGCGCGAAAAAATCGCCGTGACAACACGTTCGGCGCTTATGGCAAAAACCTCACCCTGCAACCGTTCCACCGTCCACCGGCAGCACGGTTCCGGTGACATAGCGCGACCGGTCACTGGCAAAGTAGAGCGCCGCTTCCGCGATGTCGTCGATATTCGCCGCCGGAATGTTGCCCGGCGTGATGGCGTTGACCCGAATCTCGTAGCACGCCAATTCGATTGCCGCGGACTTGGTGAACTGGATGACGGCCGCATTGGACGCCCGGTAGGTCATCACGCCGCCGCCCTGGATCCCGCCGGTCGAGGTCACGTTGATGATGGATCCCCCGCCATGGGCGGCCATGTGCCGGGCGGCATCTCGGGTACCCGCCATCACGCCCAGCACGTTGACCGCCATGACGCGATGGAAATCGGCCAGGTCATCGTCCAGGAATTTGCGGTGCATGGTGCCCGAAATTCCGGCGCTGTTCACCATGATGTGCAGGCCACCAAATGTCTCGACCGCGGCTGCGACCAGTGCCCCGGCCTGTCCGGGATCGGAGACGTCGGTCCGCCGGAACACAGCATCGGGGCCCAGCGCGGCGGCCAGCGCCTCTCCCCCGTCGGTCGCGACATCGGCGATGACGACCCGCGCGCCCTCGGCCACAAACCGCTCCACCGTGCCGCGACCGATGCCGGAGGTCCCGCCGGTGACGATGGCCACCCTGCCATCCAGTTCGCCATCCAGTTCGTTGACCACATCACGAGTTAATCGGCGCAGGCCCGGTTAAGTCAAGCAGTTGATTTAACGATCTACGGGACCGCAGCAGCGCGGATGAACCCGTTACGGCGGCGGACTCCACGGGACTCCATGCGTTTGAGAAGGTAATGGTAGGGACAACACCGAAATCACCAGTTCATCGCAGAACCCGGAAAGGTCACAGGTTATGAAGATCGTTGTCATTGGCGGCAGTGGACTCATCGGATCGCAGGTCATCGCCCAGCTCACCGAACTGGGCCACGAAGCGGTCTCGGCCTCGCCGCGCTCGGGCGTCAACACTCTCACCGGCGAAGGCCTCGCCGAAGCGCTCGCCGGTGCGCACACGGTGGTCGACGTGTCCAACTCGCCGTCCTGGGCCGACGACGATGTGCTGCACTTCTTCACCACCTCCACCCGTAACCTGCTCGACGCCGAGCGGGGTGCAGGCGCGCAGCACCACGTCGCACTGTCGATCGTGGGCGCCGACCGGGCAGGTGAAAGCGGCTATATGCGGGCTAAGGTCGCCCAGGAGAAGCTGATCGCGGAATCGGGATCGCCCTATTCGATCGTTCGGGCAACTCAATTCTTCGAATTCGTTGGCGGCATTGCCGATTCGATGACCGACGGTGATACGGTCCGCGCGCCGCACGGCGCGTTCCAGCCCATCGCCGCCGCGGATGTTGCCACGGCCGTCACCCGTGCGGCGGTCGACCAACCGGCCAACCGGATCATCAATATCGCCGGCCCGGAAAAGCTTGGCATGGACGACTTCATCCGAATCCGGTTTGCCGCAACGGGCGACGCGCGCCAGGTGGTGACCGATCCCACCGCCCGCTACTACGGTGCGGTGCTCGACGACCAGAGCATCGTTCCCGTGGGCGGTGAAGACGCGACCCTCTACCCCACCCGCTTCAGCGACTGGCTGACCGCAAACGTGCCCAGCGCTGCGGACTAGCACGACGGTACGGGTGGCTTTCCTCGTAATCTCGATCGTCATATGCCTTTCGACGCGCAGTCGCACCGACACGCTTGGCCCACAACAGCTTTAGCACATCCCGAGTGAGCAAGTGTCGCTGACGACCACGAGCCAGCTAAGTAAGGCCATTTCGCGGCGAGATTGCCGCCACGGTCGTGGTCGGGGCGGGACCGCAACCATCACGGCAATCTCGGTGACGTGCGGCGGGCCAGCGCATCACGCCCATGCACCCGCTGCTGCGCTGCAGCTGGGCCGTATTCCGCCAGGCAACCGCCAGGGTGCGATCCGCGGCGTGCTCAGAAAAGGGTGATCGCGCTTGCGATATGCCCCACTCCCAAGCAGGGTAATAGGCGCCGGGACGAATCGATCGCAGAAGAGGAGCAATCAATGCCTGTGCTGCCAACCAGCGGCATCCCCTTCGACAGCGCGCGGCTCACCAGGCGCGGCTTCCTGGCCGCCGGCATCGCCGGCGGCTTCGCGCTGGCCGCGTGCGGCGACTCGCAGACCCAGACACCGGAAAGCGCGCAGGCTGCCAAAATGGCCGCCGCGATCGACGCGGCCGAGGCGACCCGCCCGCATACGGGACGCACCGTGACCGCCAATTTGACTGCTCAGCATACGGAAATCGACCTGGGCGGGGTGACCGCCCGGACCCTGGCTTACGGGGACTCCATACCGGGACCGCTGATCAGGGCCAACATCGGCGACGAACTCGCGATCGCGGTCGCGAACCGGCTCGATCATCCGACCTCGGTCCATTGGCACGGCATCGTGTTGCGCAACGACATGGACGGCGCCGAGCCCGCCACCCCGAACATCGCCGCCGGCGACGACTTCACGTATCGGTTCTCCGTTCCGTTCGCGGGCACCTACTGGGCCCATCCGCACGTCGGCCTCGAAGAGGACATGGGGCTGTATCTGCCCGTTATCGTCGACGATCCGAACGAGCCGGGTAACTACGACGCCGAATGGATTGTCGTCATGGACGACTGGACCGATGGCGTCGGCAAGAGCCCGCAAGAGCTCTACGACGCCTTGACCGCACCGAACAAGCCCAGCATGTCGATGACCCCGACAACCACGACACCCACGACACCCACGACACCCACGACACCCACGACAGCCGGGACGACCAGCCCAACCAGGACCACCACCCCGACCAGGACCGGCGCCCCGTCCGCGACCGGCACAACATCGGGGACATCGGGGACATCCGGGACATCGGGGACATCGGGGACATCCGGGACATCCGGGACATCCGGGACGACCTCGACCAGCGGGATGCCGGGGATGCCCGGGATGCCCGGCGGCGAAGTCGGCAAAAGCGACCTGCTCGGTGGTGACGCCGGTGACATCGCCTACCCCTATTACCTGATCAACGGCCGAATCCCCACTGCTGCGACCACGTTCAATGCAAAACCGCGCCAGCGCATCCGGATTCGATTTATCAACACCGGGTCTGACACCACGTTTCGCGTTGCGTTGGCAGAACATTCGATGACGGTCACCCACACCGATGGCTACCCGGTGGTACCCACTAAGGTCGATGCCCTGCTGATCGGCATGGCCGAGCGTTACGACGTCATCGTGACGGCCGGGGATGGCGTCTTCCCCCTGGTCGCTTCCGCGGAAGGCAAGAACGCCGTGGCGCGTGCGCTGCTGGTCACCGGGTCGGGCAGCACTCCCGACCCGCAGCTTCGGCCGGGCGAACTCGACAAAACGGTGGGTGTCATCGACATGTTCACCGCCACAACGGCCGTCAACTTGGGCGCGGCAGAACCCAACCTCGACCTCCCGGTCGTCCTCGGCGGCGACATGGTCAAATACGACTGGACCATCAACGGTGAGCCCTACAGCAAGACCAATCCGCTGCACGTAAGGCAGGGCCAACGGCCGACAATCAGATTCGACAACCAGACGATGATGTACCACCCAATCCACCTGCACGGTCACACTTTCCAGCTGATCAAGGCCGACGGATCACCCGGCGCCCGCAAGGACACCGTGATCGTGCTGCCCAAGCAAAAGCTCAACGCCGTCCTGGTCGCCGACAACCCGGGCTTGTGGATGATGCACTGTCACAACACCTATCATCAAGCCGCAGGGATGCAGACCCGGCTGGACTACCAGTTCTGAACGGCGGTCGAGCGCGTGGGCCAAGACCCCGTCCGATCCGACGCTATTGCCCCAAGACGTATTTCACGGTGGGACCGGCCGTCCAGCCCCCATCGACGGCAATCTCCGCCCCTGTGGTGTAGGCGGCATCATCAGACAGCAGATAGCCCACCGCGCCGGCGATCTCCTCGGGCAGGCCGACCCTGCCCATTGGGGTGTTCGGGTAGTTGCCCTCCCCCACTTGGATTCCCACCTGCTCCGTCATCGGTGTATAAGTCATGCCCGGATGCACTGAATTGACCCGGATGCGGTCACCGGCCAGCTCGATCGCGGCGATCTTGGTCAGCCCGCGAACACCCCACTTCGAGGCTCCGTAGCCCGCGGTGAGTGCGAGACCCAAAAGTCCCGCGGCAGAAGAGATGTTGACAATCGAACCGCCACCTACCGCGCGCATCGACGGAATCACCGCTTGGATGCCGTTGAACACGCCCACCAAGTTCACCTCGAGGACGCGCCGGAAGTGGTCGACGGGTTCGTGCTCGATGAACTGTCCGGTCGACACCCCGGCGTTGTTGACCAGCGCGTCGAGGCGCCCCAACTCGGCGGTGGCGTACTCCACCGCCTGCGTCCATTGCGCGGGATCGCTGACGTCCAAATGCACATAACGCGCGGACTCGCCGAGTTGGCCGACAAGCCGCTTGCCGTCGTCGTCGAGGAGGTCGGCGATCACAACCTTGCCGCCCCGTCCGACGATGTAGCTGCCGAACGCGGCGCCAAGTCCGCGCGCGCCGCCCGTAACGATGACGACCTTGCCTGCTAACTGTGCCGAATTCGAATTCATGTAACAACTTCCCCTTGCCGCGGCCCTGTCGTTGATGAACCTGTCACAGTCCCGCGGTACGGACATCGGCCGTTCCCACCAAGCGGGCGGGTTTTTCGAATGCTGCCGCTGCGTGTGGGGTGGTGAGTCTCCAACTCAGTCAATCGAGTCCGTAATTGCCGGTGTCGGCGTCGGGCTGGTTCCCCCCGGACATCCTGCCGCACTTGCGCAGGCCTGGCGGAATGCGCCGGCTCACCACTATCCAGCGGGCCATACCGGCTACCTGCGGTCACGACAAAGAAAGGCGTTCGTGACCGATTTCCTGCGACGCACTTTGGCGTAGGCCGATCTACTGACCAAAGAAGTCCAGCAGCAACTCGTTGACCGCAGCCGGCTGCTCTATTTGGGGGCAGTGGCCGGCCGCGTCGACCACCACCCAGCGCCCGCCCCGGATCTGCTTCGCGATCTCGGCGGCCCAGCCGGACGGAAGCAGCTTGTCGTCTCCCCCTTCGATGACAAACGTTGGCACCTCGATGCGCTCGTACGGTCGCGCGCTTGACGGAGTCGAAGACTGTGCAGCACCGGGGCGCCGAAAGCGGGCCGCGGCCAAGGCTTCCCACGCTCCGGGCGCCACACTCGACTCGTAGCGGCGGCGCACGTACTCGTCGTCGGCCGGGTAGCTGGCGCCGTAGAACAGCGCCTCGACGATGCGCCGCATGCCCGGCAGCGTTGCATCGTATTGCTGCAGCGCCTCAAAGTGCTTGTTCTGCTGGATTTCTCCGCCCCCGCAGATGATCGCCATGCTGCGGACCGGCAGCAGCGCCGCCCCCGACGTGGTGTCGGCGAGCAAGTTGATAGCGCCCATCGAGTTGCCGGCGAAATGTGCCGAATCGACACCAAGCACCTCGCAGAACCGCGCCACATGCCGAATCCGCATCCCACGGCCATCGACGAAGTCGATCACCTTAGCCGACTGTCCGAACCCCAGCATGTCGGGCGCCAGCACGCGATACTCCGCCGCGAGGGCGGCGATGTTGCGCTCCCACCCCAGTTCGGCGCTGGCGCCGAACTCGCCGCCGTGCAGCAGCACCACCGGGTCGCCCGCGCCGGCCTCCAGGTAGCTGGTGGCCAGACCGTCGACCACCGTGGTTTTGCGCTGAAAGTCCATCACTTGATTGCGATCGGATTCACCGGAGAACCCACGGCGCCAACAACTCTAAGCGGTGGGGCGACGAGCTGGAACTCGTAGACGCCGTCGGCAGCGCAATCATCGGCCAGCGCGGTGAGGTCCCAGTACTCGCCGAAAATCAGCCCCATGTCGCGCAGGCAGAGCAGATGCAGCGGAAAAGTTATCCCCTCGACTCCGGATACCAGGTCTTCAACCTGCAGGTTGTCGGCTGCGACGGCGGCGATCTCGTGATCGTGCAGCCACTGCGCACATCGCCAGTCCAACCCGGAGTAGCCTTCTGTCTTGTTGCCGGTCATGAGAAACCTTGCCCACCAGCCGGTTCGGATCAGTACGATGTCACCCCGCCCGACCGTCACCCCCTGGGCGCGGACGACGTCCTCCAGTTCCTCCGGCGTGATCGGGTTTCCGGCTTCAAGGAAGACTTCGGCGCCGCGGTGCCGAACCAGGTCCAGCAGCACGCCGCGCGACGTGATGCCCTTGACGTCAACCTTGTCGATCCCGCAGTGGTAGGCCCCCAAGCTGGTCACCGAATCCGCGGGGAAGCCGTTGTACAGCTGGTCGTCGTAGTAGACGTGCGACAGCGCATCCCACTGGCTGGCGGCCTGCAGCGGCATGATGATGATGTCGTCGTTGAAGCGGAACGGATTGTCCGCGGTCATGTAGCCACTTAGCTGGTGCGCCAACGGGTTACGCGTCCACTCGCGCCCGTACTTGGCCAGCGTGTTCACGTCGCCGCCGTCGACCGTCATGATGTGGACCGGGTTGTGCCGAAACTCGAAGGCGCCCTGCGGGCCCGACGCGCCGAAATCCACGCCCAGCGGAAACACCTTCCCGTGCCTGACCAGGCTCGCGGCTTGTGCGACCTTCTCCGCGGTGATGAAGTTCAGCGTGCCGAGCTCGTCGGTGGCACCCCACCGTCCCCAGTTGGAGACGTCGCGAGCGGCCCGCCGGAAGTCAGTCATGTCGGCCACGGTGGCTATCCTTTCTGAGGCCTTTATCGGGCCTTCCTCAAGCCTTCCTCGAGTTCACGGGCGATCGCCGCACCCACGTTCCCACCGTCGACCCACACTACCTGGCCCGAGATGTAGCTGGCTGCCCCACTATTCAAGAAGATCAGCACCGCCGCCTGTTCGGCGGGCCCCGCAACGCGGCCCAGCGGCTTGGGTATGTCATCGAGGAAGCCCTGCCCGTAGGCCGTCCGCAGCTGGTCCAGGATCGGGGTCTCGGTCACCCCCGGGCCGGTGCAGTTGATCCGAATACCCCGCGCGCCCAGTGGGGTCGCGCTTGCCATGGCGTAGAGGATGATCGCTTCCTTCGACAATTGGTAGCCGCCGCCGGCCAGCGCATCCGAGTGGGCGCGGCACCAGTCGATGCCCTCTTGCATCGACGCGGTATGCAGCAGCGGCGCCACGCTCGAGAGATGGTCCCGGTAGGCGGCCGCCGCGAGCGAGGACACGCAGGCGATGGACGACCCCGCGGGCATCCGTGGGATCAGCGCCTCGGTGACCTGCCGCAGACCCAGGAAGTTGATCGTGACGACGAGCGGTGGGTTACCGATCCCGGAGGAGACGCCGGCGACGTTGAACAGCGCGTCGACGCTGCCGTCGATGGCGGCCACCGCACTATCGATCGACGCCGGATCGGCGAGGTCGACCTGATGAAACTCGTTGATCTCGAACGCCGGCCGGCGCTGGTCCAATCCGATGACGTCAGCGCCGAGTTCGGTGAGCTGTCGCGCCACGTGTTCGCCGATGCCCGACGCACATCCGGTCACCACCGCACGGCGACCGTCGTATCGCCACAGCTCATCGATGTGGTGAGTCACTTGTGCTGCTGCTGCTCCTTTGCGCGCTGTGCCGCCTGGACGCGACCCTCGTTGATCTCGGCCATGGCCTCGGGGATCTCACTGGCGGTGAACTTACCGCCGCGGCCAGTGGGCAGGCCACCGAAGGAGTAGTTCTCGTCGAACTGCGGTGCGGTGGACTCGGGCCGGCGCGCCTCGATCTTTTCGATGACGGGCGCCAGCCGGGTGGCTTTGTCGGCCACCGCCTTTTCGTCGCGTTCGATGAACTCCGGCAGCACCTCTTTGCCCATCAACTCGATGGATTCCATGGTGCCCTCGTGGCTGCGTGGGTTGAGCAGCAAAATGATTTCGTCGACGCCGCTATCCTCGTAGCCGCGCAGGAACTCGCGCACGGTCGCCGGAGAGCCGATCGCGCCGCGTCCGGGACCGTAGGCCAACGTCGGGTCCTTCTCGACCTCCTCGAGATAACGCGTCCACACGCCGGTCCGCCCAGGGGTGTGCACACCGGTCATGTAGTAGTGCAAGATGCCGAACGAGAAGAATCCGCCGCCCTGCCCAAGGCGTTCGAGTGCCTGCTCGTCGGTCTTGGCGACCATCATCGACAGGTCACCGCCGATGGCCAGGATGTTCGGGTTGATCGCCGGGGTGACCGGGACGCCGTTCTCCTCGAGCTCCTTGTAGTAGCCGTTGACCCGCTCGGTGAGCGGTCCGGGACCGGTGTAGGCGAAACTCAAAGCGCCGATGGCCTTTTGGGCGGCCATCTGGACGCTGGACGGCCGCGTACAGGCGACCCACACCGGCGGATGCGGCTTTTGCATCGGCTTCGGAATCACGTTGCGCGCCGGCATCTGGATGTGCTCGCCCTTGAAACCCGAGAAGGGCTCCTCGATCATGCAACGGATCGCGACCTCGAGGGCCTCCTCCCACTGCCCGCGCTTGTCGGCGGGATCGATGTTGAAGCCGCCGAGTTCACCGACCGAGGAGGACTCCCCGGTGCCGAACTCGACGCGCCCGTTGGAGATCAGGTCCAGGGTGGCGATCCGCTCGGCCACTCGGGCGGGGTGATTGACCGCGGGCGGCAGGTGCATGATGCCGAACCCCAGCCGGATGTTCTTGGTGCGCTGGCTGGCGGCGGCCAGAAACATTTCCGGCGCGGTGGAATGACAGTATTCCTCGAGAAAGTGGTGCTCGGTCAGCCAGACCGTGGAGAATCCGGCCTTGTCGGCAGCCTCGACCTCGTCCAGACAGTCATGCAGCATGATGCGCTCGTCGTCCGGCGCCCAGGGGCGCGGCAGGGCGAACTCGTAGAACAGTGAAATCTTCATCGTTACCTCCTATGAGAACTAAAGGGCCGCTTGGCAGCCCCAACGGCACAGTGTTTCGCCGCGACAAAACCAAAGGTCATGGCCGGGCCTATGGTGGCCCCGGCACCCGCGTAACTGCGGCCCATTACCGCCGCAGAGGTGTTGCCCACCGCGTACAGGCCCGGCACGACGGAGCCGTCCGGCCGCAGCACGCGCGCGTATTCGTCGGTCAGCAGACCGCCCGATGTCCCGAGATCGCCAAGAACGATTCGAAACGCGTAGTACGGCGGATCCCCCAGCGGGTACAGGTTGGGGTTGGGCAAGGTGGGATCGCCGTAGTAGTTGTCGTAGACGCTGTCGCCGCGGTTGAAATCGTCGTCATGGCCCTTGCGCGCCAGCTCGTCGAAACGCATTGCGGTTGCCCGGAGTTGGTCCGCCGGTACGCCGATCTTGGCCGCCAGTTCGTCCCAGCCCATCGCCGCCACGACGACGCCCGATTCCAGCCAGGCCGCCGGGACCTTGCGTCCGGTGGGCACCGGCGCCCACGGGATCTTCGGTATCGGCAGATGACCGCCGACGACGTAACGGTTGAAGGACCGCTGATCGGTGATCAGCCAGCACGGGATGTGGGTGACCCCGGACTTCTGGCCGTCGATCATGGCGTGGCCGAAGTCCATGTAGGGCGCCGCCTCGTTGATAAACCGCTTGCCCGCGCCGTTGACGATGAACTGCGCCGGCATCATCCGCTCGTTGAGCATGAATTGCATTCGACCGTCGGGCCATTGGATCGCCGGAAACCACCAGGCCTCGTCCAGCAGCTCCGTCGCCGCGCCGACTCGCGCACCCGCGCGGATCCCGTCGCCCATTGAGGCGGGATTACCGAAGCTCCAGTCCTGGGACCCGGCACTCTCCAAGACCGGTTGGTGTTCCTTGCGCCAGGCCAGGTCATGGTCAAAGCCGCCCGAGGCCAGGATCACCCCGCGGCGCGCCCCGATCCGCCGCTTCCTGCCGTCTCGCTCCACCACCGCACCGATCGTCGATCCATCGGCGTCGGTGAGCAACTCAACCATCGGCGAGTCCAGCCACAGCGTGATCGCACGCTCTTTCATCGCCAATCTCATCCGCGCCGCCAGGGACTGCCCGATCGCCGCGATCCGCTCGCCGAACACCCTCGCCCTGACCATGCGCGCAATCAACTTCAGCAGCACGCCCTTTCCCGCCCACGACTGACGAATCCGGTAGAAGGATCGAAGCTCCTTGGGGCCCAGCCAGATTCCTTTGGGGGCAAGCGCCAGCGGCTTGAGCAGCTTCTGCTCGTCGGCGCCCAGCCGGCGCAGGTCGATGGGTGGCACGTTGATGGTGCTGCCGAGCTCCGAGCCGCCGGGCAATTCCGGGTAGTAGTCGGCATAGCCTGGCTTCCAGACGAACTCGAGCCACGGCGAGAGCCCTTCCAAGAACTCCAGCATCTGTGGCGACGACTCGACGTATTGCCGGATCCGCGCCTCGCTGACGAGTCCGTCGGTTATCAGCCGTAGGTACTCGACGACACCGTCGGGCGAAGGGGCATAGCCCTCCCTGCGCTGCGCGGGCGCGCCGGGCACCCAGATGCCGCCACCGGAAAGGGCGGTGGAACCGCCGAAATAGGACGACTTTTCCACCACCAACACGTCCAGCCCGGCCGCGTCGGCCGTCAGCGCGGCGGTCATGCCGCCACCACCGGACCCGATGACGAGCACGTCGACAACGTGATCGAAAGCGGCTGAAGCTTTTGAAGCGCTTGAGGCGCTTGAAGGCATCGAAGTCATGCCGGCGCCGCCGTTCTGATGGCGAAGCCGGCGATCAGTTCGGCGGCGGGTTTGTAGTAGCGCACCGTGGTCCGGTAACGCCCCGCCGTCGCCAAGGCCGCGAAAGCCGCTATCCACGTTCTGATTTCATGGGCGGAGCCACCGCCCTCGTGTAGCACGAACGAATTGGACCAGGAATCGAGCTCGGCCAGCCGACCTTCGTCGATAATCTCCAGGAAGTGGTGATCCCACGCCGGGTTAAGGGGTTGCAGTTCGCTGCCGCCTGCCGCAAAGCTCTTGGCCGCGTCGATCACGGCGGTCTGCCGGGCCAGCCGCTGCTCGGACGTCATCGGTTCGCCGTGCACGATGCGTTGCAGGACCGCCGGGCCGGCCGTGGCCAGTGTCGGCACCGGGGGGCTGTGGGACAGCCCACCGGATCCGATCACCAAGACGCGCTTGTCCAGGGTCGCCAGGTAGTTGCCCACCGCGGTGCCCAGTGCCCGGCAGCGATGCAGGGGCCCCAGCGGCACGGCGATCGCGTTGATGAAGATCGGTATCACCGGGCATGCGGTGGCGTCACCGAACAGTTTCTCCAGCGGCTGGACGGTGCCGTGATCCACGTCCATGCTCGCCGACACCGCGACGTCGACGCACGAGCCGAGTACGGCTCTGGCGCAGTCAGCCGCGATGTCTTCGGGCACGTTGAGCGGGCCGACGTGGGTGCCGTAGTCGCCGACTCCTCTGGCGCGCAGTCCGATACAGAACGACGGCATCACCTTGTAGAAAAACCCGTTGTAGTGATCCGGGGAAAAGATGACGACGAGTTCGGGGTCGTAATCCTCGACGAATTCTCGCGCCCGCGCGATCGCGGCGTGCACATCGTCAAGCAGGTCCTGCGACGGCCCCGGTAGATTTAGCAGCGGGCTGTGGGAGATACAGCAGAGAGCCAGTGGCACTTGACGATTCACCCCCTTCCGGCGTAAGCGCGAGGGCGTCCAGCAATGCGGCGCTGAGCTCGGGCGCGAGCTGCGCGATGCAGGCACCGGCGATGCAGCGATCCGGGCGCAAGAACAGCACCGATTCCTGGTGGGCGTCGAACCAGCCTTTCAGGCCGCCGGCACGGTCCCCGACGATCACGACGTCGGGATCGTCGTGCCCGGTCCAGTGCAGCTGAGTCGACGGGCGAAGCGCAATAAAGCTCGCGCCCAATGCTTTCCAGTTCGAGAATGCCTCACCGCCGAGGATCTTGCGTGGGTGGTTGTTCCAGCACAGCACGGCGAACCAAGGACCTAGCACGTCGTCCAACAGCACATCGGGCTGGGTGCGGGTATCGACGCGGGGCTGCACGAACAGCGTGCCGACCGGCGAGCCGGGGTGGGGTGGCGCTTCGGGACCCAACGAGTGGACCACCGCCCCCTGCTCGTAGCGCGGCATCGGTTTGAACCGCATTTCCAGCACATACCGCTTGAGCGAAGGCACAATTGACGCCGATCGCACGATGAGGTCGCGGGCGGTGGCGACCCTGCGGTCGGTCGGTGAGATCACCCGCCCCACCATGGTGGAAAGGTCGATCATCGCGCGGGCATGCTTGCGCCGCTCGATGTCGTAGGTGTCCAGCAACGCGTCGCCGGCCTGGCCGTTGACCACCGCCGCAAGCTTCCATCCCAGATTCGCCGCGTCCCGGATACCGCTGTTGTAGCCCTGACCCTGCCAGACCGGCATCAGGTGCGCGGCGTCACCGGCCAGCAGCAGGCGGCCGGTGCGGAATGCGCCGGCGATCCGGGAGTGGTGCGTGTAGATGCGGCGCCGGATCACCTCGACCCGGTCGGGGTGCGGCACCATCCGCGCCAGCATCCGGGTCAGGAACGCCGGATCCTCCGCCTGCTCGTCCGACTCGTCGGCGTGAATCATGAACTCGAACCGGCGAATTCCGTGCGCGATCGAGATCGAGGCGTACGGACGTTCCGGGTCGGCGCCGACCTCGCTGTTCGGGTGGCCCAGCGGATCGTTGGCGATGTCGACGACCAGCCACCGGGTGGACGACGTGGTTCCGTCGAAGGACACGCCCATCATTCGGCGGGTCATGCTGCGCCCGCCGTCGCAGCCCACCACGTAGCGCGCCCGCACACTCGAGACGCCGTCACCGCCCAGCTCGACCGTCACCGCGTCGGCGGTCTGCGTGCACGACGTCATCGGCCGGTCCCACCACACCTGCACATGCTCGAATCTGTCCAGGCCATTGAGCAATTCGGCGTCGACCAGCGGCTGCACGAATCCATTGCGCTTGGGCCAGCCGAAACGGGCATCGGGCGGGGCCATTTCGGCGAGTATCCGACGCTTGGCGTCGAAGAACCGCAGGATCTGGTTGGGCACCGTGTGCGGCAGGATGCGGTCCACCAGGCCGATGGACTGGAAGGTGCGCAGCGCCTCGTCGTCGAGCCCGACCCCGCGCGGATAGTCGATGAGCGTGTCCCGCTCGTCGACCACCAGCGTGCGAACACCCTGTAGGCCAAGGATGTTGGCTAAGGTCAACCCGACCGGGCCGGCGCCGACGACGGTAACGTCGACATCGACATGCCTATCTTGCGCGCCTTCACCCATCGGCGTCCCAGCACCCATCAGCGCCCCAGCAGGAAATCGAGGTGCAGCCGATTGAAGGTCTTCGCGTCCTCGTACTGCGGCCAGTGACCACAGCCCGACATCACCTCGAAGCGCGCGCCGGGAATCATGGACGCCATGCGGCGTCCTTCGGTCACGTCGGCCGTCGGGTCATCACTTGTCCAGAGCACCAGCGTCGGCGCGGTGATGGCGCCGTATTCGTTCGGGCCCAGCAGGTTACGCGCGCGGATCTCAGGATCCTGCAGCGCCATGATGTCGCGCATGGCCGCGACGAATCCGGGTTGGCGGTAAATCCGTTGCCGGCTGGCGACCAGGTCGTCGTAGTCCTTCGACTTGTCCGCCATCAACCATTTGATGCGCGCCTGCACGGTCTCCCAGCTCGGGTTCTCGGCGGCCGCCATGGACAACGTGATGATCCGCTGCATCACGTGGGGATCGGCCTGGGAACCGCCGGCCGTATTGAGCACCAGCCGGTCGACCACGTCGGGGTGATCGACGGCGGCGCGGGCGGCCACCCAGCCCCCGAGCGATTCACCGCTCACGCTGGCACGGTCGGCACCGATGGCACGCAGCACCGCCATCAGGTGCTGGACGTAGTGACGGATTTCCAGCGGGTGATCCGGCTTGTCGGTGTAGCCGTGGCCCAGCATGTCGATGGACCAGGTCCAGAAGTGCTCCCCGTGCGCCGCCAGGTTACGGACGTAGGCCTCGGCGTGGCCGCCGGACCCGTGCAACAGCATCAGCACCGGCTTGCCGGGATCGCCGGCACGCAGGTATCGGGTCCGCACTCCCCCGGCCTCGAGGTAGCCCTGCGAGAAAGCGGCACCCTGAAGATCGCTCCAGATGCTTTCGAACTCCGCCACTGTTCCCCTCTAGCCGCCTACCTGCCGGAAATGATGTTCTCGTTTTAGACGTATGATGTGTGCTAATATCGCACACTGATGTGCGTTATATATAGAGCTTGGCTCTCGCATGGAGGTCTGTCAAGACCGTGACGGGTTCAGCGGCAGGTTCTCAGACGCTGGCCAGGGGGCTGACCGCGCTGCAGATGGTGGCGGCCTCCGCGACCGGACTGACGGTGCAAGAACTCGCCGACCGGGTCGGGGTGCACCGCACCATCGCCTATCGGCTGCTCTCGACGCTGGCCCAGTTCCACTTGGTGGCCAAGGGGGAGGACGGCCGCTATCGGCCGGCGTCCGGCCTGGCCGTCCTCGGCGCGTCGTTCGACCGCAACGTGCGTCAACTGAGTCAGCCGACGCTGCGCGCACTGGCCGACGAACTCGGCACCACCGTGTCTTTGCTTGTTGCCGAGGGCGACCAGCAGGTGGCGATCGCGGTGATCGTGCCGAGCCAGGTCGCCTACCAGCTCGCCTTCCACGAGGGCAGTCGATATCCGCTGGATCGCGGGGCCGCCGGGATCGCGCTGCTCGCCAGCATGCCGCCGCGCCCGGGCGAGCGGGACCTGGTCGCGCAGGCTCGCGGGCGGGGCTGGGTGATGACCTACGGGGAGATCGAGCCGAATACTTACGGGTTGGCCGTGGCCGTCCATCGCCCGGCGCCGTCGCCGCCCACGTGCATCAACCTCATCTCCCATCGGGAGGACGTGGTAATGCGCGGGAAGGACGCGGTCATCCACGCCGCAGAGCACTTGTCCGCGGTGCTGAGCTGACGGGCTGGGAAGCCGAAGGGGCTGGGAAGGGATACGGGGCCATGGGTTGGGATCATGAAGTCGATGTCGTCGTGCTCGGCAGCGGCGGCGCCGCGCTCACCGCGGCCCTGACGGCGGCGGTTGCCGACGCTTCGGTGGAGGTGTTCGAGAAGGCCCCGACCGTCGGCGGGACCACCGCGGTATCGGGTGGCATCGTGTGGATCCCCGCCCATAGCCGTTCTCCCGAAGGGGAATTGACGCCCGCCCGCGCGTTGCAATACCTGAGCGCACAGTCTCTGGGTTCGATGGACGACGCGCTGGTCGAAACGTTCGTCCGGACCGGCCCGGCGATGCTCGACTTCGTCGAGACACACAGCCGTCTGCGTTTCGAGATCGCCGAAGGCTTTCCCGATTACCGGCCGGAGTTGCCCGGTGGACAACCGACCGGGGGACGGTCGCTCAGCGCGGCTCCCTATGACCTGTCCCAGTTGGGCGACTGGGCCGACCGCATCACGTCGTTCCCCGCCGATTGGTCCAACGTCGGCTTCGACGCCGAAACCAGAGCCCGCCTGCACGCAGCGGTAGACGAACGGACCAGCCATCTGTGCGTGGCCGGCACGGCGTTAATCGCCGGGCTGCTCAAGGGTTTGCTGGATGCCGGGGTGAGCGTTGAGACGAATGCGCGAGCCGAGCAACTCATCGCCGAGGCCGGAGAAATCACCGGGGTACGCATCGCCCGGGCCGGGCAGAGCGTTGACGTGCGCGCTCGCCGCGGCGTCATTCTGGGCACCGGTGGCTTCGAATGGGATCCGGCTTTGGTGCAGGCCTTCTTGCGCGGCCCGATGCACGGTGCCGTCTCGCCGCCGAACAACACCGGCGACGGGTTGCGGATGGCGATGGCGCATGGCGCGGATCTGGCCAACATGGGCGAGGCGTGGTGGGTGCCGATCGTGCGAATCCCGGGCGACACCATCGACGGCCACCAACGCAGCCGCAGCGTGCGACTGGAGCGAACCCGCCCGAGGAGCATCATCGTCAACACCGCCGGGCGACGGTTCGTCAATGAGGCGTGCGATTACAACTCGATGGCCGGCGCGTTTCACTACCTCGACCCGCGGGGCGGGTACGTCAACGATCGCGGATGGATTGTCTTCGACTCGGTTCACCTGCAACGCTACGGATTTCTGGGTATCGCCCCCGGGGAACCGGTTCCGGACTGGTTCTGCGAGTCGGCGGACCTCGCCGAATTGGCCGCCAAAACCGGCATCCACGCCGACGGCCTGATCCGCACCGTCGAGCAATGGAACCGTCATGTCGCCGCCGGCGCCGACCCGGACTTCGGGCGCGGTTCCAGTGCCTACGACGGCTACTGGGGTGATGAGCACGCCACCACTCTGGCCGGCAAGACGCTCGGCCCGATCGACACCGCCCCCTACTACGCGGTGCCGGTGTGCGTGGGCGCCATGGGTACCAAGGGCGGGCCACGCACCGACCGCGACGGCCGGGTTCTGCATGTCGGTGGTGAGCCGATACCGGGTCTGTTCGCCGCGGGCAACGCGATGGGCGGGGTGACCGGCCGGGCCTATGGTGGCGCCGGCGGAACCATCGGTCCGGCAATGGTTTTCGGTTATCGGGCGGGCCACACCGCCGCGACCGGGAAGTCGGTGGACCTTCAGTAGGGGTTCATTGTCGCGGCGCGACGCGCGATGGCGCGGGCCAGCGGCACACACAGCGCGGCGCCGATCAAGCCAGCCGTCACGGTGGTCGCGGCGACCAGCGGCCGCCCGCCATGTATCAGGCTGCCGGAGGCCAGGATTGGAGCGGCCACCGCTGCAACCGCACCCGCCACACCCCAGATAGCGTGGTAGCGCCCACGTTGCGCGGGCGGGGCTATCCGGTGCACGATGCCGGCGCCGACCACGAACCAGGCGATCTCGCCGGGCGCGCAGGCCGCCGCGGCCACGGTGAAGCCCATCGCGGTGTGCGCGAGGGCGATGGCCGCGACGCACCCGGTTGTCCACACCACCGCGGCGGCCATGATGTCGACACGCGGACCGTGCTCAACCTTTCTACTCACCCACGGCGCGATCAGCGGGGTGAGCCCTACCACCGCCGCGGCATTGGCCAGCTGCGCAATGCCGTAAGCGCCGGGACCCAGCCCGCACCTGGACATCAACATGGGCATGGCAGCGTAGAAGCCCATGAACGCGGTCAGGACCGCCACGCTGGATGCGAACAGCAGAATCAGCCGAACGTCCGAAAATGCTTGCCGGCAAACGATTTTCTCTGTCGACACGGCGCGGGGCGGCGAAGGCGGCATCCGGAAGGCCGCCGCGACGGCGAACGCCGCACAGGCGATGCCGTTGATCCAGTACAAGGCCGGGATGCCCATACAACCGGCCAGCAGTCCGCCGGTCCCGCCGGCGATCCCGGCGCCGATGCTCATCGAGCCGAACCGCAGGGCGTCGATCTTTGCCCGCCGCGCTGGGTCGGCGATCAAGTCGGCGATCGCGGCACCCAGCACCGTGCGCGGCGCCTCATAGACGAGGCCGACGACCGCGGCGCCGCCCAGCAACGCCGACACGCTGTGCGCCCCGGCCATCAGCACCAGGGCCACGCCCGCCACCAGCCCGGTTGCCACCAGCGTCTCCCGCCGCCCGTAATGGTCGATCACCCACCCGCACGCCAGCTGGCCCGCTAGCCAGCCCACGCCGAAGACCGCCAACACCGCCCCGACGGCGCCGGCCCCGTGGCCTCGCCCGGCGACGTGGTAGGCCAGGAAGGGATAGGCGAATCCCGCGGCGCGTACCACCAGGTTCCCGCCCAGCAGCAGCCAGATCACCGACGGGAAACCGGTTGTCTCCGCTGCCCTTTCACGCGGGGATGCACCCGTGATCGCGCCTCCACCGATCTCGGGACAGAGGGACGGCGTCGTGGCTTCCAGCCCACCAGCGCGGTACATCGTGGTGCTCTCCCTTTGTTGGTGGTTCGTGCTGGGCTCGTCAGAAGGGCGTAAGCACAGCGTCGAACGACGGGCTTGGCGGATCCTCTACATTTCCTTGGCGGCGTAGTGAGGCCCCTGGTTACTTTCGGAGCAAACTGCCGGACTTTGCGGGGACCGGCTACACTCACCGCCATGGCCGGCGCTGCGACGCCCGAGAAAGTGCGTGTGGTTGTTGGCGACGATCACCCGCTTTTCCGTGAGGGTGTGGTGCGGGCGCTGTCGTCAAGCGGTGAGGTGAGCGTCGTCGGTGAGGCGGACGACGGCACGAGCGCGCTGGAGTTGATCAAGGCGCACCGGCCCGACGTGGCATTGCTGGACTACCGGATGCCCGGCATGGATGGCGCGCAGGTGGCGGCGGCGGTGCGAAGCAATGACTTGCCGACCCGCGTCTTGCTGCTTTCGGCGCATGACGAGTCGGCGATCGTCTACCAGGCACTGCAGCAGGGCGCGGCCGGGTTCTTGCTGAAGGACTCGACGCGCACCGAGATCGTCAAGGCCGTGCTCGATTGCGCGCAGGGCCGCGATGTCGTGGCGCCCTCGCTGGTCGGGGGCCTGGCCGGGGAAATCCGCCAGCGCGCCGCGCCTGCATCACCGGTCCTGAGCGCGCGGGAGCGCGAGGTGCTCAATCGGATCGCGCGCGGCCAAAGCATCCCCACGATCGCGGGTGAGCTGTACGTTGCGCCGTCGACGGTCAAAACCCATGTGCAACGCCTCTACGAGAAGCTCGGCGTCAGCGATCGCGCGGCGGCCGTCGCGGAGGCGATGCGGCAAGGCCTGCTCGACTAGCGCGACTAACGCTTCAGGGGCAGCTCCACGCAGACGTGTGTGCCGATCTGCGTGTCGATGAAGACAAACACCCCCCCGGCGGCATCCACCCGGGTGCGATGCGACGCCAGACCGATGTGTCCCTCACCGAGCCGTCGCGCCACGGTCTCGTCGCTGACCCCGATACCGTCGTCGACCACATCCAAAACGCATCTTTCATCGGTGATCCCGAGCGTGACCGACGCATGCTTGGCCTGCGAATGCCGCACCACGTTGGAGAGCAACTCACGCACCACGCCGAACGCGATGGGGTCGATCGAATTTCGGATCGGGTAATCGATGTCGGTGGCGACCTCGATGCCCGAACGCTGCGCGGTAAATGCGGCCAACTGGTCGACCGCGGCACCCAACCCGACCTGTTCGAGAACGGCTGGGTGCAGCTCGAAGGTCGCCTGGCGAAGCCGATCCGACGCGGCCTGCAGGCCGGCCAGTGCGCGCCCGACGCGTTCATCGCCGGGGAGTGCCGTGTCCAACTCGACCAGCTCCTGGCGCACGACCAGCACATCTTGGAGCGGTCCATCGTGGATGGATTCCGAAATTCGGCGCTGCTCCACGTCTGACGCGGTCATCGTCTGTGCAAGCAATTCCTCCCGCAATGCTCCCAAGCCCGCGACGGACCGCACGTGTCGCTCCTCGATACGGACAACCACGAATGCCGCGGCACACAGGAACGCATAGAGCCCGAGCAGATAAATGGTATCCGGCCAGCTCCCCGGACTCATCAGCACGTCGTCCCAAGCCCCGGCGACCGCAAAGCCGAAGAGTGTGAGGGCCAGCACCACCGCGGCGCGCCGCGACGACACGTCAACACCCACCATGACCGGCAGCAACACCATGATCAGCAGGGAATAGACCCCGTAGGCAGAGAGCAGTTGAAAGCCCGTCAACGCCACCACGTCAAAGACGGTGAAAACGAACGGCTCCCACCGGCCGACGCCAGCCAAGCGGCCCATCCCGACCCGTCGACGGGCAGGAGGAAACGCCAGCGTCAGCGCGCAGAGCGCAACACCTGCGTACAAGGCGACCAAGGCGGTTTGTTGCGCCCACTCCGACTTCGGCGTGCCCAGAAGCATGGCGGCGACCATGAGCCCCACGACACCAATCCGGAGCACCGAAGCAATTCGATACGAGCGCTGCTGGTGAACACTTCGCACCCGCTTCAGTTCGACGTCGGTGGTGATCGCCACCAGCACACCGTACTCATTTGGATACGCCGCCCCCGCAGCAAACTGACGAACGCGGCGCAGGGTTGTGTCAAGCCATCGCGGCGATCTGCAGCGGCGACACCAGCGGCTGGCGCCAGCGATCGCGCCGCGGCCATCGCTGGGGCGATACGGCGGGAACCGCTCGACTAGCCGGCCGACCACGCCTCCGGTAGCCCAACTGATGCCGGTTCCTCTGCCCGCAGCATCGACTTCGCGTAGGCCTCGGCCTCACCCACCAGATGGCGAGCCCGGCGTTCCACCTCGTACAGGTGGCCCGCGTCGACCCCGGCGCCGATCAGTTCTTGCCTGGCGACGACCAATGGGTCCACTCCAGGGACATCGTTCGTCCGGTAGGTGACCGCTTGCACGAGGATGGGGCCTTCGCCGTCGCCGGCTCGTTGCACCGCGTCGGCGACCGAGTCACGAACCGCCTCAACGTCGTTGCCGTCGACCGACAGCACGGGCATCCCGTGGCAGTCTCGCACGTACCCGCCCGGGCGATCGCCGGCCGCAGGGCGAACGTCTGCGACGACGAAGACCATCGGAAGCCGCCACGACACGGCGGTATTAGCGGCCGCGGTGAACTCGTCGGAGTTCGCATCGCGTTGGTCGATGACACACAGCGTGACCTTGCCTTCGCCGGCCCGCTGCTGCATCTGAGCGTCGCCAAGCGCAAACAAGGTTGTTTGATCCAAAGAGCATGAAAAAGACAACCCACGCTTCCAGGCAGGCGTGCGGGGGCTTTCCTCCCGGGCGGCGCCCACACCGCGGCTCGTGCCGATCATCTCGGCGATGGCCCGGCCCAGCGGCAGCGCAAGACCGACCTGCTGGGCGTGCCGTAGATGCGGAATGGTCGTGCTGACGATGTCGCCGGGCCGAACTGCCGCGGCGGTGCCGACGGCCACAGCCTCTTTGCCGAATGCGGCCTCCATCGGCGCGTCGCACAGACCGTCGATGCGCGACTCCTCCAATGCCATGTCGAGCAGTCGCAATACCCACATCCGGCGGTACAGCTCTAGCTCGTCACTCAGGGAAGCAGCCGGCAGATCAGGTGTGGCCGACATATCAGGTGTGCAGGTCATGTGACGGGTCTCCTAACTAGTGTTGGATCTCGTCGGCGCCCCTCCCAGCCGAACACATCTAAAGGTAGAGAGATTTGCCTTGGCGGACCTCCGCCGACCGGTCGGCAAACATGATGAACGCCGTGTCCCCCAATCGGGGGACATCGCGGTGGGCTTTGCTAGTCCTGTTCTTCGGGCGGCGCATGTAGCAGCCGCTCGGCCGCCGCGTAGGGATCTTCGTGGCCGTCGACCACCGATTCTGCGAGCCGGTCGAGATCCGGCAGCGTCCGCAGCCTCGTTTGCGCCAAGGACAGGATCTGGGCTCGAGCGCGGGCCAGCCGGCGGGCTCGGCTATCGGTGCGGTGGTGGTCGTCGATCGCGGCCACCAGGTCCGCGACACCCTCTCCCCGGGCGGCGATGAGACTGACGATCGGGGCCCCGGAAGGGCCCATTTCGGCCCGCAGATCCCGCACGGTCTGTTCGGCACCGTCCCGGTCGGCCTTGTTGACCGCGACTATGTCGGCGACTTCCAGCACGCCGGCCTTGGCGGCCTGGACCGCGTCGCCCGCCCCGGGATTGAGAATGACGACGGTCGGGTCGGCGACGGCGGCAATCTCGATTTCGGACTGCCCCACCCCCACGGTCTCCAGCAAGATCACGTGGTAACCGATCGCTCCGAGCAGGCGGATGGCCGCGGGCACCGCGGCGGCCAGACCCCCGATATGGCCGCGGGTCGCCACCGAACGGATCAAGACGTCAGAGTCGTTGATGTGCGCGGCCATTCGGATCCGATCGCCGAGCAGCGCACCACCACTGAACGGCGAGGACGGGTCGACGGCCAGCACGGCCACCCGGCAGCCGCGCTCCCGGTAGGCGGCGACCAGGGCCGCGATCGTCGTCGACTTACCGGCGCCGGGTGGTCCGGTGATGCCTATGACGCGTACTGAGGACGGGCCGATGCATGCCAGCACCTCGTCGCGCCGGTCACCCTCGACCAGGCTCAGTAGTCGACCTGCCGCGCGTTGCGATCCGTTGCGCGCATCGGCGATCAGGTCGGCTGGGTTCATTCGGGGCTCATCTGGGGATTACGGAGCTTCCTAGGCTGGGGGGACCTCGATGACCGTCGCGGAACCCATCCCGCCGCCCGCGCACATGGCCGCGACGCCCACGCCCCCGCCGCGACGCCGCAATTCGTGCACCAAGGTGACCAGCATCCTGGCTCCGGTCGCCGCCACCGGATGTCCCAGCGAGCAGCCGCTGCCGCTGACGTTCACCTTGTCCGGGTCCAGATCGAGCATCTTGACGGTGGCCACACACATCGACGCGAACGCCTCGTTGATTTCGAACAGGTCCACATCGGAGATCGAAATCCCCGTGCGGGCAAGGGCTTTCGGGATCGCCTCCACCGGCGCCAAGCCGGTCGCCGCAGGGTCGACACCGACCGACGCCCAGGACCGGACGGTGGCCAGCACGGGCAGGCCCAGCCGATCGCTGACCCGGTCGCTGGCTATGGTCAGCACGGCGGCACCGTCGTTGGCGCCGCAGGAATTACCGGCGGTGATCGAAAAGCCTTCGATTTCTGGATGCAGCGGCTTGAGAGCGGCCAGCTTCTCCATGGTGGTGTCGCGGCGCGGGTGCTCGTCGACCGAGAAGAGGCCGTGCGGCGTTTCGATGGGAACAATCTCCTCCTTGAAGCGGCCTTCGTCGATCGCGGCGATCGCGTTGCGGTGGGAGCGCAGCGCCCACGCGTCCATCTCCTCGCGACTGACGCCCGCCCTTACCGCGGCGTTCCAGCCCACGGTGATCGACATGTCGAGGTTCGGCGCGTCGGGACGGTCCGGATGGGTCGGCGGGAACCAGTCGACCCACTCACCGTCCAGTTGGATCCGCGACCGCGGTGAGGTGGATGCCGAGTTCACGCCACCGGCGATGACGAGCTGGTCCATTCCGGCTCGCACGGTTGCCGCCGCGGTCTGCACCGCGGCCTGGCCCGCGGCGCAGTGCCGGTTGTTGGCCAGGCCGGGCACGTGCGCCAGGCCTGCCGTGATGGCCGCGTGGCGCGCGACCACGCCGCCGCCGTAGAGGCCCTCGCCCAGGATCACGTCGTCGACCTGGGTCGGATCCAGATCCGCCGCCGCCTCGGAGACCACGTGATGTGCGAGGTCGAATGCGGTGGTGTCGCGCAGTGTTCCCTTACGGGCGGTTCCGATGGGGGTGCGCAGGGCGGACACGATGACGGCTTCGGGCACAGGTCTTCTCCACTTCCAACTTTTACAGGTGACGAGAACACCATTCTCGCAGAGTGAGAGCGCCAGTTGCAAGGCGGGTTAGCTGACGAGCTGGGGGCACCTCCCGCTTGCGGGGGAACGCAAAATCGCACATATCGGCACCGGATCGTGCGATTCTGCGTCTGCTCGTCAATCGAGGAGGGCAATGGAGGGAACAATCGCGGTCCCGGGCGGACACGTCTGGTTCAAGCGGGTTGGCGGTGGGCAGGGTCTTCCGCTAATTGCCGTGCATGGCGGGCCAGGCTTACCGCACAACTACATAACCGCGCTGGAACGCCTGGCCAATGAGCGTGAGGTCATTTTCTGGGATCAGCTCGGTTGCGGAAAGTCCGAACGCCCGTCGAACGTGGGCCTTTGGACGGTAGAACGCTCTGTGGCTGAGATGGACGCCGTCGTGCGGGCGTTGGGCCTGAACCGGTTTCACGTCTTCGGCAACTCGTGGGGCGGGATGCTGGTGCAGCAGTATGTCCTTGACGTGGCGTCGGGAGCTTTGAGCCTCACCATCTCGAACAGCACCGCCTGCATACCGCAATTCGCGGATAACGTCGCCCGGTTGAAGGCTGCGTTGCACCCGGCAACCCGATCTGCCATTGATCGTCACGAGGCCGCGGGTACCACCAATTCGGTCGAATACCAGACCGCAATCCGCACCTGGAACGAGACTTATCTCTGCCGAATTCGTCCATGGCCCGAAGAGCTTGAAGCGGCGTATCGGGGCATGGGATCCGAGATCTTCGAAACGATGTTCGGGCCCAGCGACTTTCGCATCGTCGGGACCATCCGGGACTGGGACGTGCTCGACCGCCTACCCGAGATCGCCATGCCGGCCCTTCTCCTTGCCGGCAGGTTCGACGAATGCTCACCCGAACACATGCGGGAAATGCACCAGCGCATTGCCGGCTCGCGGTTCGAGTTTTTCGAAGCGTCCGCCCACATGCCATTCATCGAGGAGCCGGAGCGGTTCGACCGGGTGATGCGGGACTTCCTACGGCTTCACGACGGTCATCAACAAGGGGCGTGACGCGCTTGCGCGACAGCGGCATTGATGATGCCCGCATACACGTGGTGCCAGGCGGGCTGTTCGAATCCCGCGCCGACCAGCAAGCCACTCGCGCGGCTGCGCGTCCGGGCCTTGCCCCGCCGGCTGACTGCCAGCGTGGGAAGCAACCACCGGGAAAACTGATCGACCAAAACCAGGTGGCCACCCGGCCGCAGGACCCTTGCGCATTCCGCGAGCCCGGCGCCTTGGTCCGACCAATGGTCGAACGAGGTACTGCTGACCACCAGGTCTTTCGACGCATCGGGGAAGGGCAGCTGCTCGGCGACGCCGGTGACGAATGTCAATCGCTGGTCGTCGGTGAGGCGTGCGGCGGTCTGGATCATGTTGGGAGCGGCATCAATTCCGGCGAGCTCCCGGGCTTCTGGATAGCAGCGGGCGAGCATCCGGAGCAGATATCCGGTTCCGCATCCCACATCGAGGACACGTTGTGGCGCGGCCGCCGCGGCCGTCGCCAATTCCGCGGTCCGCCGGCTGATGGAGTGATGCACGCGGCCGCGCCAGCCCCTGTCATAGGAGCCGGCCCGGTCATCGAAGGCGCCGACGTCACGATAGGGCGGCACGCCGATGATTCTAGGATCTGCGAACCTAACGCTGCTGGTAGGCGGCCGCAGTGACCTACGCCACAATTTGCTCGACGGCTAGCACGTTTAGCCGCACCCCCCTGACTGGGTACGTGGTACCAGACCGTCAACTCGAGAAAGGAGCTCAGGCATGAGTGACCGCGACAGTGGACCGGTGGCAGCCGTCAAGGGGGTCATCGAGGACGCGATCGGTAAGACAAAGGAAATCATCGGCATAGTGATCGGCCACGAGGGACTCCGCAAGGAGGGCCGCGCCCAGCAGGACAAGGCGCACGCGCAGCGCAACGTGGCCAAGAAAGAGACCCAGGCCGAGGCCGCGCGCGGGGCCGCAAAGACCGCCGAGGCCCGGCAGAAGTCGGCCTCCAACTCCAAGTAAACCCACGCACGCGCCGCAAGAACTGGCGCCGCAATTGCGGCGTCAGTTCTTGCCGGCCGCCAATTTCGTGACGATGGAGCGGAAGTCCTCGGTCTGAAACGATTGGTTCTCCGCCGAGAGGGCATAGTCCAGGCTGGCCAGGACGGCGCGTTCCAGGTGGATGTTGAGCACCCGTTTGGTGCTCTCGACCGCCTGCTGGGGCAACTCCATAATCTTTTTGGCGCAAGCGATCGCTTCGGCCACCGGATCGGCGGCCACGTGATTGGCCAGACCCAGCTCGACGGCCCGCTGCGCGCGAATGCGGGTGCCGGTCAGCGCATATTCCTTGGCCAGCAGCAGGCTGATGTGTAGCGGCCAGGTCAGCGGCCCGCCGTCGGCGGCCACCAACCCTACCTGCACGTGCGGGTCGGCGAGATAGGCGTCCTCGGCGATGTAGACGATGTCGCTCAGCGCGACCAGGCTGCAGCCGAGCCCGACCGCCGGGCCATTTACCGCCGCCACCACGGGAATTCGGCACCGGGCCATGCCCAGCACGATCTCGCGTCCGTCCCGGATGGTCTTGGCTCGCAGATCGGCGTCGCCCGCCAACTCCTCGAGATACGCGAAATCACCGCCGGCCGAAAATGCGCGACCCGCCCCGGTGAGTACCGCGGCGCGCGCCGTGGGGTCGTCGGTCAATCGCTGCCATATCCGCGCAAGGCCGGAATGCAGATCGTCGTTGACCGAATTGAGGGAATCCGGCCGGTTCAGGGTGATAATCCGCAGCGCCCCTTCGGCGCGGACATCGATTTCCGCAGGCATGTCGTACACGTCAGACTCCCAATCCCAAGATTCGCGAAGCGATGATGTTCTTCTGTATCTGTGATGTCCCGCCCATGACGCTTTGCGCGCGGCTGTACAGGTAGGCGCCGAGCAGGTCCGGGTCGCGGGTCCCGCACACCGCCAATGCGGCGTGCCCGACGGACTGCTCGACCCAGGTCATCAGCAGCTTGTCCAGCGATCCTTCGGGCCCATGCGAGACTCCGTCCAGCTGTTCGGAGAGCCGGCGCCGCACGTGGTGGGTCAGCATTTCCGACTGGACCGCCGCCCAGGCCAACTCTTCGGGTACCGGGCCTTCATGGCCGTCATGGTCGCTGTTGCGCGCCAACAGATCTCGGACCAGCTTGCCGTATCTGGCCGCGTAGCCCAGGGTCGACGGCTCGCGCTCGTGTCCGACGACGGTCATGGCCACTGCCCAGCCGTCACCGGGAGCACCGACCATCCGATCCGCCGGTACCGTGGCGCCGTCGAAGAACACCTGGCCGAATTCGTTGGTGACCCCGTTCATCATGCGCAGCGGGCGTTGTTGCACACCAGGCTGTTTCATCGCGATCACGAACGCCGAGAGGCCCCGGTGACGTTTGGCCTCGGGGTCGGTGCGGGCCAGCAGGAGACACCAATCCGCGACATCGGAATAGCTGGTCCAGATCTTGTGTCCGTGCACCACATAGTTGTCGCCGTCGCGGGTGGCGGTGGTGGTCAGCGAGGCCAGATCCGAGCCGGCGCCGGGCTCGCTGAAACCCTGGCACCACCGCTCGGTGCCGTCGATGATGCCGGGCAGGAAGCGCTTTCGCAGTTCATCGCTGCCGTGCCTGCCAATGCCGTACACCAGGTAGCCCACGCTGGGTCGTGGGGGGGCACCGGCGCGCACCAGTTCTTCGTCAACGATGACGTCGTACACCGGCGGCAGCTCCTGCCCCCCGTAGTCGCGCGGCCAGGACAGGCCAAAGAAGCCGCCTTGGTACAGGGCGTGATGCCACTGGATCTGACGGGTCCAGTACTCGTCACCCGAACCGGTAAATTCCTTGGCGTGCAATGAAAGCCAAGATCGTAACCGCTCCCGGAAGGCGGCCTCGTCAGGCGAGTCACGAAAGTCCAAGGTCGATCTCCTTCAGCGCTACGGGCCACAGCTCGGTCGAGGTCAGCGCCCGGCGCAGGTAGACGTGCACCAGGCAGTCCCAGGTGTTGCCGATGCCGCCATGCACCTGCACGGCGGTCTCACAGACGGTTCGGGTGGCGCGCGCGCAGTAGATCTTCGCGATCCGGGCGGCCCGAACGGCTTCGCGCGGCGATAGTTCGTCGACCGCCCACGCGGCATGCCGCAAAATGCTCACCGATCCTTCGATCAGCGCCAGACTTTCGGCCAGCAAGTGGGCGATCGCCTGATAGGACCCGATCGAATTGCCGTACTGTTCACGGATTTTCGCGTAGTCGCAGGCGACGGCGTGCGCGCCCCGGGCGACTCCGACCAGGTCCGCCGACGTGGTGACCAGTGCGAGCGCTCGCCATCGTTCGGCAGCGTCGGCCGGCACCTCGCCGAGAGCCGTCGGCGACCCCACCACGCCGGCTTCGGCCCTGGTCAAATCGGCCCGCGTGCCGGCGGTGTCCAAATCTGCCGCCAGGATCGCGGTGCCCGAGAGCATCAAGGCCCGCCGATACCCGCGTGCGTCGATGGCGCGGTCGTCGACGGCTATGGTTGCCGCGCTCGGTTCGCCACCCCCGACATCGAGGTGGCGGGCCAGATCGTCGGCCAGCACCGGCCCCAGAAACGGCGCGTCGACCAGTCGGCGTCCGAATTCCTCGGCGACAATGGCTACTTCGACGCCGGAGGCCCCGTCGGATCGCAACGACCGCCACCCCGTCGTCTCAAGCTGCTTGTCCAGACGCGCAATTCGACTCTCGTCGGCGAGATCCTGAACCGCCCCGGGCCCGAGATCGTCGGCCAGCTTGGCGGCGGCGTCGCGCAGTTGCCGCTGTTCAGCCGTCAGACGTACATCCATGCCGCTCCTTCAAAACTCGGCGCAGCACCTTGCCCGAGGGCAGGCGCGGAATATCGGTGACGAATACGACCCGGCTCACCCGTTTGTAGGACGCCAGCTTGGCGTCCACCCGGGCGGTGAGTTCGGCCGCGACCCCGGGATTAGAAAGAGCGTGCGTGGTCACCGCGGCCACGACCGCTTCCCCGTTGACCCCATCCGGAACACCAAATACCGCACAGTCTTTGACGGCCGGATGACCGAGCAGCACCGTCTCGATCTCGGCGGGTGCCACCTGGAAACCGCGGACTTTGATCATCTCTTTCAGGCGGTCGGTGATCCGCAGCCACCCGTCGGCATCGAGCCGGCCGACGTCGCCGGTCCGGTACCACCCGCCGCAGAACGCTTCGGGGGTCGCCGCGGCAGGCAAGTAACCGGCCATGAGCGACTCCGAGCGCGCCTGGACCTCGCCCACCTCCCCCGGGGCGACCGGCTCGCCGGTTTCCAGCGACACCACTCGCACGTCCACGCCCGGCACCGGGCGCCCGACGGAGTCCAGCCGTGGCCCGGCAAGCGGGTTACATGCGATGACGGGTAATTCCGTGGTCCCGTATGCGGGCAGCCAGCCGACGCCGGTGCGCTTGGTCACGGCCTCGGCGATGCCGGCGCTGACCGGCGTGGCACCCCACATGATGAACCGCAGCGACGACAGGTCGAAGGACTCGAGTTCGGGATGCGAGGCGATCGCCAGCGCGATGGGCGCGACCGCCATTTCGACCGTGATGCGGTCGTTTTCGATGTGACGCAGCATGCGGTCGATGTCGAATCGGGGATGCAGCCGCATCCAGGCGCCGGTCCGCAGCGCCGTGAGGATGTTGAGCAGGCCAAGAATGTGTGACGGCGGGGTGGTGACCTGGATACGGTCGCGGTCCGTCAGCCCAAGTGCGTCGCGCCAGTGCCGGACGGCGGCGTCCAGCGAGGCGTGGGTGTGCCGGACGGCCTTGGGCAGACCGGTGGTGCCGGAACTGAACACCAAAAGCGCTTCGTTCTTGGGTGCCCGGGCCCGCGGCGAACCCGATGCCGGTTCGGCAGGGGCGATCGGTTCGTCCAGGTGCAGCATCGGCATCAGGCCGGCCAGCACCGGATGGTCACCGACGGCGTGGGCCGGGTTCGTCAGCGCCAGCGCGTGGTCGACCTCGTCACGCTTCCAGGCGGGGCTGATGAGCACCGCCGTCGCGCCCAGCCGCCAGATCGCCAGCAGGACGGCGACGAACTCGGGACGGTTGGAAGACATGACGGCGACGCGCTGACCTGCGATAGCACCGTTTTTGGCCAGCGTCGCGGCCAACCCGTCGGCCAGCGCGTCGAGTTCAGCCAGCCTCAATCGCCGTTCCTCGAACACGAGCGCCGCCGGCCCCAGGCCCATACGCACGTCGCTGTTCCCTCCCGGCGTCAATCCGCACTTGAGAAGATGCTATCGCTTAATGAGAATACTATTCTCTATACTGAAGAATACAAGTGCAGAAAGGGGTGGTCACGGTGACGGTCACCCGGATCATCGAGGAGACGCAGGAGCGGCCAGGGGTGACGGATCCCGCATCAAACGGCGGCACGGTGACGATACACCTGGACCGCAAGAAGGCGTCGGTGCCCCTGGTTCCCGGCGAGACGCTACTGGAAAGCGCGCGACGGGCCGGCTTGGAGCCGCCGTTCAACTGCGAGGCGGGCAACTGCGGCACGTGCATGGCCAGGCTGGTCGAGGGCCACGCGACCATGCGGGTCAACGACGCGCTCGAAGATGACGAGGTGGCCGACGGCTACATTCTGACGTGCCAGGGCGTACCCGACACCGCGTCGATCACTGTGCGCTACGAGTAGCAAGAGAGGCGGGACATGGCCAGGGGGATTATCTACGTCGAGACTCGGCCCAGTTCGCCCGATCGCGAGCAGGAGTACAACACCTGGTACGACAAAGTCCATCTACCGGAGTTGGTGGCGTTCGACGGAATCGTCTCGGCGCGTCGGCTGCGTCCCGTTAACGACGACGGCCCCTATGTCGCCCTCTACGAGCTCGAAGGCGACGATCTGCAGGCCATCCTGGACAACCTCTCCGCCAACTCCCGGCGGCTACACATGTCCGATGCGCTGCAGCTGGATCCCCCGCCCGCGATGCGGCTACTCGCAGTGACCACCGAATATCAACCACCCGAGTAACGCCAATCGCTGTGCGGCGCACACCTCGCGGGAGTAGTGTCACGTCGCGCCTTACTTCTATCGAAAAGGATGCTGGGACATGCGAACTCGGGTGCTCCCCAAAGTCGTGGTCGGGTCAGTCGTTCTGGTGGCGGTGGCCGCCGCGTCCGGGACGGCGCTGGGCGCCTGCGGGCGCAAAAGCGGTTCAGCCGGAAGTGCGACCAGCAGTTCGGCGAGTCCCCCCACAAGCACAATCAACCCGGCAGCGACGCGCCAGCAGGTGACGGTACCGATCACCGGGGGCCAGCACTTCTACCCCCATGACGTTGCGGTGGATGCGCAAGGCACCGTGTACGCGACCGCGGTGAACGAGGGCGTCCTCAAACTGGCACCGGGCGCACAGGCAGCCATATCCGTCGGATTTACCGGTTTGTCGTTTGCCGTCTCCGGCGCCCCGGATGCGGCCGGCAACGTCTATGTCACCGACGACGGCGCTACCAAGGGCAACGGCGAGGGAAGAGTGCAGAAGCGCACCCCTTCCGGTGCCCAGACCGAGCTGTCGTTTACCGGCCTCTCGCAAGACCCGCGGCTGGCGGTGGCACCCGACGGGACGGTGTATGTTGCTGACCACGGTAATAATCGCGTGCTGAAACTCGCACCGGGCGCGCCCAGCGCATCCGAGCTGCCATTCACGGGTCTCAAGAGTCCCGGCTATGTGGCGGTGGATTCAGCCGGGAATGTCTACGTGTCTGAGGTTGCCTACGAGAACAAGAGCGCCAATCCGCGTGTGCTGATGTTGGCCGCGGGCGCAACGGGTCAGAGCGTACTCCCGATCACCGCACCGGAGCAGACAGCGATAGCCGTTGACAGCTCCGGCAACGTCTATCTGGCCGGCGCCCAGGGCGTCACTGTGCTGCCGAAGGGTTCGCAGCAGACCACGCAACTCCCGGTCAGCGGCGACGCCAACATTTTGGGAATCGCTGTCGACACGCACGGCAACATCTACCTCGCCGACGGTAAGAGCGAGCAAATTATCGAGCTCAAGGCGTAACGGCCACGTCGGCGCCTAAAAGCTATAGGCCGCCCCGATTTGCTCGAGTTGCTCCACGCCGGTCGCGAAGTCGGTGCCGATGGGCAGCAGCAGCGCGACGTGATCCGCGCCGGCCACCACGTGCTCGCGCACCTTGACTCCGATACCCGCCGGATTGCCATGGGCGACAATCGCATTCACCAGCCGGTCGCTGACCTCGGCGATGTCTCGGGCCGAATATCCCAGGCCGGCGATCACCGACGCGTACGACTTGCGGCCGAGCCAGCCCGAAACCGTCTCCCGCGCAGTCGCTTTCGCCCGATCCCGGTTAAAGTCCGGGGCCACGGCCAGCCCGACGACCAGGAGCTTGTCCGGTCCAAGCACCTGCCGGGCTTGCGCGGTGAACTCCGGGGGCACCATGGCCGGCATTGCACCGTGCGCGATCTCACCGGCCAGGGCAAGCATTTTCGGGCCGTTGGCCGCGATGATCCGGGGATAGGGAGCGTCGGGCGCCGACGGCCAGGTGGGGCTGTCCATCCGCCGCAGGTAGTCGCGCATCGTGGCCAGCGGGCTACCGAACTTCTGGCCGGTGCTGGCCGCCTGCTCGGGGTAACCGACCCCGAGGCCGAGCACGAACCTGCCCGGATACGCCTCGGCCAGCTGGGCGGCCGCCGCATGCATGGTCTGAGCCGGCCGGGCCCAGACATTGGCGATACAGGTGCCGAACACCATCCGCTCCGTGGCGGGCAGCAGCGTGGCAACCTGCACCAGCGCGTCCTTGCCGATCACCTCGTTGGTCCACACCGCTCCCCAGCCGGCTTGTTCCAGCCGGCCGACGGCCTCACGTTGCAGGGCGGCGTGCGGGGCGCCGGCGAATGAGACCGGCAGACACACGCCGACTGGCCCCATCGCGTGCCGGGCCGCATCGACGACGCTGGTCTCCGGGGTGGTCTCCATCGTGGTCTTTTATCACTGGCCGAAGTAGTGGCCTTGGTCGAGGTCCTCGATCAGCCCGGGCCGTTCGGGATGCCAGTCGAGCACTTTCTGCGTCAGGGCGTTCGAGGTCGGGTTGTCGAGAGACGCAAACAGGGCAAGAAATCCGAAGTGGTCGGCCTGTTCGGGGGGAACGCTCGCCACCGGCAGATCGAGGTGGCGGCCGATGACGCCGGCGATGTCACGGAACGGCACACCCTCGTCGGCGACCCCGTGCAACCGCGTCCCCGCGGGAGCATTTTCGAGAGCCAGCCGATACAGGTGTGCCGCGTCGAGCGTGTGCACGCCGGGCCAGCGGTTGGAGCCGTCGCCGATGTAGGCGGAGACGCCCTTGTCGCGGGCGGTGTTGATCAGGTGGTGGGCGAAGCCGTGGTGATCAAGGTCGCTGTGCACCAGCGGCGATAGCCGCACGACCGACGATCGCACCCCGCGCTCGGCGAGCGCAATCACCGCGTTCTCCGAGTCGATCCGCGGTCCGGCCGGCAGCGTGTCGTGCTCGGTCGCGAAGCCGTCCTCCCCGCGGAAGGCGAGCAGGAGCGTTCCCCCGGTGCTGACGAATGGGCGATCGGAGCCTACGAGCGCGTCGCCCATCGCCTGGACAGCGCGCAGATCCGTCTGCGCGACGCCCGCAAAGTTCTCGAAGTCGTGAATGAAGGCGAGGTGGATGACGCCGTCCGCTGCCGCGGCGGCGGCCCGCAGACCGTCGGGGTCGTCGAGGTCGCCGCGGTGCGCCGTGGCGCCCTTGGCCGTCAGGGCGCCGGCGGCCTGGTCCGACCGCGCCAAGCCGGTGACCCGGTGGCCGGCTTCGAGGAGTTCGTCGACGACGGCGGAACCGATGTGCCCGGTCGCGCCGGTAACAAAGACGTGCATTTGGTGATCCTTCTGATTGGGGTTCGTGCCATCAAGTCAAAGACCACAGCGCGGCAGTTGTCCAAGACCTATTCCATATATCGCGATGCGTATCAGGTATCACCGCTGCGTATCAAGGCCATTGATGGCGAAAATGCTGGACACTGTGGCTACCATTGCCGTATGACCGAGACGGCATCACCGATGGTGGACCTCGACCTGCGATTGGTCGGGTACTTCGTGGCGGTGGCCGAACACCGACACTTCGGCCGCGCGGCCACCGCGCTACGCGTCGCACAGCCGTCGTTGAGCCGCCAGATCCGCCGCCTCGAACAGCAAATAGGCGCGCGCCTATTGGACCGCACGCCGCAAGGCACCAAGCTCACCGACGCCGGCGAGGTGTTCCTGCCGCGGGCCAAGGCGCTGCTGCGCTCGGCCGCCCATGCCACGGCGCAGGCCCGGGCCGCCGCCCAGCCCAGCCGCATCACCATCGGCTACACGACCGGCCTGATCGTGACCCCGGCGGTGCGCGAGTTGCGCCGGGAGCATCCGGACGCCGACGTCCAGGCCGTGCATGTGGACTGGAGCCAATTGCGTGATGCGCTGCTCGACCATCGGGTGGACGCGCTGGTGACCCGGCTGCCATTTCCTACCGACCAGCTGCACGTGACGATCCTCTATGACGAGCCCCGGGTGCTTGCGGTGGCCATTGACCATCGCCTGGCGGGCAGGGAATCGGTCACTCTCGACGACATCGCCGACGAGCCCATGCCGCGGGTGCGGCACTCCGACCCTGCCTGGAGTGCGTTCTGGCGCGTCGATCCGCGGCCCGATGGGCGCCGGGCACCGGACGGTCCGTTCATCGACGCAATCGAGGACAAGTTCGAACTCATCGCCTCCGGGCAGGCGGTCGCCTTCACCGCCGGCTTTCACGGCAACAGCCTGCGCCCGGATATCACCACGGTCCCGGTGGCAGGCGTCGAACCCAGCCACGTCGTGTTGGCGACCCGCGCCGGGGACCGCAGCCGTCTGGTGGCGGCCTTCCGCAAGCTCGCCGAAGCCCACCTCACCGCTCCTGGCTCTTGACGTCGAACGCCGACTTGTCTGGCCCGCTACCTGCATTCCAAGAATTCGCCAAGGCGAGCGCCCGACTATGAGCGTGGCTGAACAAGCCCGGGTACGGGGACCTGCTGCGTCCCCGCACCCGCCCCCGCAAGGCTTCCCCGGAGACTGACGAGTTGCCACTCCTATCGCCAAGGGGGTCCGATAGTCCGTTGCGGCGCGCGGACCGTTTCCAGCTTGCTCATCGCCGCCCTGCTCGCGGCCGCGGTAGGCACCGCCACCGCGCACGCTGTGGACTCCGACGTGCTGTTTCTCCGGGAATTGCGCCAGCAGGGCATCGGCTACAGCGACCCGAACGCGACAACCGACATGGGTCGCGAGGTTTGCCGGCAATTCGACGAGGACACCGGCTACCCGCAGGTGCGGGCCGCGGCACAAACATTGCCGGGGCGCATCCAACTGAGCCCAAAGGACGCCGCCGTCGTCATCAAGGCGGCGACCGACACCATGTGCCCGCAATTTGCCGACCGACTTCCCCAGTGACGAATCGGTGGGTGACGAGTCGGTGGGTGACGAGTCGGTGGAAGTCCCGGATGCGTTGGCGCAATTAGGGTTCCACAGTCCCAGTCCGTCGGTAGTCTGGTTTGCCATCGAGGGGAGGCCAAATGTCCTACACCATCGTCGCGGACGTCTGCGAAGGCCTGCACGACTGCGTACCGTGCTGTCCGGCTGACTGCATCAGTCAGGGGCAGGGCACCAACGGCAAGGGCACAAGCTTCGTGGTCATCGAACCCGCTGCGTGCACGAACTGCGGCATCTGTCTGTCCATCTGTCCGATCGAGGGTGCGGTCCTCGACGAATGGCGACCGGAGCTGCAGACGCCGGGGGCGACCGACGGCGTGCCCGCCACGGCCAAAGTGGCGGTCCCGGTCGACGCGGCGGCCGCGCTGGCGCGGGCACGCCAGATCGAAAGCGACGGTGACGGCGCAGCCGCTGCCGCGGCCTACGAGCAGGCGGTCGCGTGCGGCGACGACCAGCACTCTGCGGAGGCGGCGTACCGGCTCGGCAAGCTGCTCGAGCAGCGTCGCGACACCGATGCCGCCTTGTCGGTCTACCGGACTGCGCTGACCTTGGCTGATTCGCGCTACCGCCATATGTGCGCGTGGGAAGCCGGCGCGCTGCTGCACAACCGCAAAGGCGACCTCGCCGCGGCGACCGAGATGTACAGGCAGGCAATGAATTCCCGCCACGGTGAGTACGCGGCGGTGGCCGCGTGCAACCTGGGAATCGTCCTTGCCGGCCAAGGCGACGTGAATGGGGCGGTTTGGGCGTATCGCGGGGCGATCGGGTGCGCGCATCCGCGGCAGTCGCCGAAGGCGGCAATCAATCTGGGCAAACTGCTGGAGGAGCGAGGCGACACCGCGGGCGCGATCACCGCTTACGAGCAAGTATCCGCCCAGACCGAGCACTCGGCAGAGGCGGCGTTTCGCCTCGGCATGCTGCTGGACTCCCAAGGCGACACCGAGGCCGCCCAGGCCGCCTACCGGCGGGGGCTCGACGCGACCGACTCGCGCTATCAGCCGGTGTGCGCGATCAACCTCGGGGCATTGCTCGCCCGACAGGGTGACCATAGCGGGGCGGCCGAGATGTACCGACGGGCACTGAAGTCGCCGCACGACGACAACGCCGCGTTGGCGGCATGCAACCTCGGTCACGCTTCAGCCCGGCAGGGTGATCGGGAATCGGCGGTCGCTGCCTTCCGACAGGCCATCGACTATCGGCACTCTCATGAGTCACCACGTGCGGCGCTGGCCTTGGGCAATTTGTTGGAGGAGAGCGGCGACGCCGCCGGCGCGCTCGGCGCCTACCAGCGGGTGTTGGAGTTCGACGACGAAAGGGGCGCCGCCGAGGCCCGAAACCGGCTGCAGCGGCTGCGCGTCGCGCACGCCCCAGACCCGACGCCAGCGGTGCACGATGCGGTCATGCGCTGGGCCGCAACCAATATCGAAGAGGGAAAGGACCGCAACCACACGAGCCTCGCCGCAGCGATCAGCCGCCTGCAGTCGGAGTCTTGCGAAGTCAAAGTCAAATTGTCGGCCGGGCAATCCAAGTCGGGTCGCCCGATGTACGGGGTCAGCTGGCTAGATCAATTCCACGCGTTCGAGCTGTCGGCTGAGCAGGAGCGCCAGCTCGGTATCGAGCCCGACACGGTTACCATCCAGGGAATCGGCGGCAAACCGCGCGGCGACACCCGACAGTTCCCCCCGGTTCGCATCGAGGGCCTTCGTATCAACAACGGAGCGCCCGTCACCAGCAGCGCCGCCATCAGCGTTGCGGTCCAGTGCGACCCGAACATTCGGCTGGCCGGCGATGTCCGGCTACGGATCGGCTGCGTCCTCGGCGCCACCGGCATGGTGTTATCACCCCCCATCGGCGACATACCTCCGGACGGCGGGCTCAGCAAGGAATTAAGACCGTTCGCCGAGGACGACTGGACCGAAGGCCCGGTGCCGCTGTTCGTCGATCTTGTCGTGATCAACGACGAGGCGCCCGACATGCGGCTCACCGTCGTGAGCAACACCCTCAGCGCGCTGGTCGACGTCAGCCGACCATTGCTCCACCACGATCGGACAGCGACCTAGGCAAATTCCCGGGACCGCACTTATCGAGTGGTGTCGCCCCGCTCGTCCAGCGCCGGCGGCGGCCGATAGTCGGGCTGATAGCCGGAAACGTGGATCGGGTTGCCGACGAGCCGGAAATCACCCGCGGAAACAACCACTTCCGGTGTCGCCTTGAGCGCCTCGGGCAACGTGCGAACGGCCGCCGCCGGAACCCCGAGTGGACGTAGTCGTCGTTCCCAGCCGGCCGCGGTGTCGCTCCCGAGCGCCGCGGTGACGACGGCCAGCACCTCGTCGCGACGGGTCACCCGTTCGGCCATGGTCTCGAAACCGGCGATACCCGCCTCGGCGGCAAAGGATTTCCAGAAGCCGTCGTGGGTGATGAACAGCGCCAGATAACCGTCGGCGGTCGTAAATAGTTGCGCCGGAACGTAATAGGAGTGCGCACCGTTAGGTCGGCGCTGCGGCTCGATGCCATAGTTCAGATAAGCGGCGGCGTGATAGTTCAGCTGCGACAGCATGACGTCGCGCAGCGACACATCCACTTGCCCGCCGCTGCCCGAGATGACCTTGGCCAGTAACCCCAGCGCCGCACACATTCCGGTGGAGTTGTCGGCCGAGGAATACCCGGGCAGCGTCGGTGGGCCATTCGGATCGCCGGTCAGTGCGGCGATACCGACACCCGCCTGCACCACATAGTCGAAAGCCGGATCGTCGCCCCCATGCAAACCGAAGCCGGTGATCGCCACGCAGACGATCCGCTCGTTCCAGCGTCGCAGCGCCTCATAGGTGAGCCCCAGCCTGCGGATCGCCGACGGTTTGAGATTCACCAGCAACGCGTGCGATTGCGCCACCAGTTCGCCCAACTGACTTTGTCCCGCATCGGAATTCAGGTCCATACAGACGCTGGATTTGTTGCGGTTGAGGCTGGCGAAATAGGTGTCGGAGACCCCGCGGGAGATCTCGCCACCGGCCGGCTCGACCTTGATGACGTCGGCGCCGAGGTCGGCCAGCAACATGGTGGCGTACGGACCGGCCAGCATGGTGCCGACCTCGAGGATGCGTATGCCCGCAAGCGGTCCGGTGGGTGTCACCGCAACTCCGTTGCGAGCGCGGCGATCATCTCGCGGGTGCGGCCTTTGGACGCGACGAGTTCGTCGCGGTTGTCGCCGATCGGCAGCAGCCGCACCGACAGATCGGTCACGCCGGCGTCGGCGAATCGGCGAATCCGGGCCAGGATTGCCTCCTCGTCGCCCGCCGCACACAGGTCGCCGACGTCGCGGGCATCGCCGCGTTCAAGCAGGCGTTGGTAGTTGGGCGAAACCTCGGCCTCGCCCAGGATGCGGTTGGCCCGCTCCTTGGCCTCGTCGACTTTGGAAGGCGCACAAAGGCATACCGGGATACCCGCGACGATCCGCGGCGCGGGGCGCCCGGCATCTGCGGCGGCCTTGGTGATCTTCGGCGCGATGTGATCACCGATCGCACGCTCGTCGGCCATCCACAACACCGTGCCGTCGGCCACTTCACCGGCAAGCTGCAGCATCACCGGCCCAAGTGCGGCGACCAGCACGGGCATCGGGGTATCGGCCCCGATCGCGGTCGGATTGTGCACCTTGAACGAATCGTTCTCGACGTCAACCGGTCCCGGACCGGCGATGGCGCAGTTGAGCACCTGAAGGTAGTCGCGGGTGTAGGCGGCCGGCTTCTCATAGGGCAGGCCGAGCATGTCCCGAATGATCCAGTGGTGCGACGGTCCGACGCCCAGCGCCAGCCGTCCACCGGCCACCGCGTGCGTCGAGAGAGCCTGGCGCGCGAGTGCAATCGGATGCTGTGCCTGCAGCGGCACCACCGCAGTACCCAGCTCGATGCGTGAGCTGCGCGCGGCCATCAGCGACACCATGGTCAGGCAGTCGAAGTCGTTGGGCACCTGCGGCATCCACGCGGTGTCCAATCCCGCGGATTCGGCCCATTCGATATCGGAGGCCAACTTGGCCACCTTGCGGGCCATGTCGCCACGCTCGGCGCCGATCATCACTCCGATGCGCACCGTGTTTCCTTTGGCTCGGGGTCCGGGACGTCGGTCAACGAGCGAATGTCGCGCACCAGCACGTCGAGTGGGGTTCCGGTGGGGAACACCGCGGCGGCACCGGCGGACAACAGCTTGGGCACGTCGGCGTGCGGGATCGTCCCGCCCACGACGACGGCGATGTCGGCCGCGTCGGCGGCGCGCAGCGCCTCGATAGTCCGCGCGGTGAGCGCCAGGTGCGCGCCCGACAGGATGCTCAGGCCGACAACGGCCACGTCTTCCTGCACGGCGATCGACGCGATGTCTTCGATGCGCTGCCGGATGCCGGTGTAGATCACCTCGAAGCCGGCGTCGCGCAGCGTGCGGGCGACGATCTTGGCGCCGCGGTCGTGCCCGTCGAGACCGGGCTTGGCGACCAGAATCCGAACGGCCACTTAGAACACCACCGGCTGCTGGAATTCGCCCCACACCGCTTTGAGCGCGGACACCATCTCACCGACCGTGCAGTAGGCGTTGGCGCAGTCGATCAGCAGGTGCATCAGGTTGTCGGTCCCCTCCGCGCCGCGCGACAGCGCAGCGAGAGCGGATTGCACTGCGCCGACAGTCTCTTTCGGCCTTGATCTTGGCGAGCCGCTTGAGCTGCAGATCGCGCCCTTCGGCGTCGAGCTCGTAGGTGACGACGTCGGGCTCGGGCTCCTCGGAGACGAAGCGGTTGACCCCGACGACCGGGCGGGTACCCGCCTCGATGTCCTGATGCATCCGGAAGGCTTCGTCGGCGATCAGGCCCTGCAGATAGCCGTCCTCGATCGCGCTGACCATCCCGCCGTGCTTTTCCAGATCATCCATGATTTCGACGATGCGCGCTTCGGTGGCGTCGGTGAGCGCCTCGACGAAGTAGGATCCGCCGAGCGGATCGGCGACCTGGGCCACCCCGGTTTCGTAGGCCAGGATCTGCTGGGTGCGCAGCGCCAACGTGGTCGAATCCTCGGTGGGCAGGGCAAACGGCTCGTCCCAGGCCGCGGTGAACATCGACTGGACGCCGCCCAACACCGCCGCCATCGCCTCGTAGGCCACCCGCACCACGTTGTTGTGCGCCTGTGGCGCATACAGCGACGCGCCGCCGCACACGCAGCCGAAGCGGAACATCGACGCCTTGTCCGTCGTCGCCCCGTAGCGTTCACGCACGATCGTCGCCCAGCGCCGGCGCCCCGCCCGGTACTTGGCGATCTCTTCAAAGAAGTCGCCGTGCGTGTAGAAGAAGAACGAGATCTGGGGCGCGAACTGGTCGATGGTCATCCGGCCGCGCTGCACCACGGTGTCGCAATAGGTGACGCCGTCGGCCAGCGTGAACGCCATCTCTTGCACGGCGTTGGCCCCGGCGTCGCGGAAGTGCGCCCCGGCCACCGAGATCGCGTTGAACTTGGGTACCTCGGCCGCGCAGAACTCGATGGTGTCGGCGATCAGCCGCAGCGACGGCTCCGGCGGCCAGATCCAGGTCCCGCGCGACGCGTATTCCTTGAGGATGTCGTTTTGGATGGTCCCGGTGAGCTTGGCGCGCGGTATCCCTTTCCGCTCGGCGGCGGCGACGTAGAACGCCAGCAGGATCGCCGCCGTGCCGTTGATGGTCATGCTGGTGCTGATCTTGTCCAGCGGAATGCCGTCGAACAGGATCTCGGCGTCGGCCAGGGTGTCCACCGCGACGCCGACGCGGCCGACCTCCTCACCGAATTCGGGATCGTCGGAGTCGTATCCGCACTGGGTGGGCAGGTCGAGCGCCACCGACAGCCCGGTCCCACCTTGATCCAGCAAGTAGCGGTAGCGGCGGTTGGATTCCTCGGCCGTGCCGAAGCCGGAGTACTGCCGGAAGGTCCACAGCTTTCCCCGGTACCCGGACGCGAAGTTACCGCGGGTGAAGGGAAACTCGCCCGGGGGCGGCGGTTCCGCGCCGATCTCCGCCGGGCCGTACACCGGCGCGAGCGGGATGCCCGATGGGGTCTGAGCCTCGTTATCCATCATTGAATAACGTACTTGCAAAAAAAGAGAATGCCAATACCGCATGGCTGACCTGGTCAAACGAATGCTTTAAGCTGCTGTTCGCAGCCAACCACTCGAACTACGGAGGTCGACATGACGGTTTCCCGGCCATCGGCGGCGGACATCGACGCCGCTGCCAAGCATTTCGGTTTCCACCTCGACGCGGATGCCCGTCGGGCCTTCGTGGCAGCCGTCGGGGAAGCCATGAAGGCTTACGACGCGGTCGACGAGCTGTACGACGAGTTCGCCCTGCCCGCGACCCCCGAACGCGCCTACCGCTTCCCGGAGCCGGCCGACAACCCTCTCGGCGCGTGGTATGTCACCGCCGACGTTTCCTCCGGCGCGCACGGCCCGTTGTCCGGCAGGGCGGTCGCTGTCAAGGACAACATCGTCGTCGCCGGGATACCGATGATGAACGGGTCGCGCGCGGTGGAAGGTTTCATCCCGAGCCGCGACGCGACGGTCGTCGAGCGGCTGCTGGCCGCCGGGGCGAGGATCGCCGGCAAGAGCGTCTGCGAGGAGCTGTGCTGCTCGGGGTCCAGCTTTACCTCCGCCTCCGGCCCGGTGCGCAACCCCTGGGACACCACGCGCGAAACGGGCGGGTCATCCAGCGGCAGCGCCGCACTCCTGGCCGCCGGTGAGGTCGAGCTGGCCCTCGGCGGCGACCAGGGCGGATCGATCCGGATTCCGGCGGCGCTGTGCGGCATCGTCGGGCACAAGCCGACGTACGGGCTGGTCCCGTACACGGGAGCGTTCCCGATCGAGCGGACGCTCGATCACGTCGGTCCCATGACGCGCACCGTCGCCGACGCGGCGCTTCTGCTCACGGTGCTTGCCGGACCCGACGGCCGGGACCCGCGCCAGCCCGAAGGGCTTGCCGCGCTGGACTATCGGGACTATCGGGCCGCGCTCACCGGCGACGTGGCCGGCCTGCGGGTGGGCATCGTCACCGAGGGCTTCGGGCAATCCGGCTCGCTGCCGGAGGCGGACGAGCTGGTCCGGTCGGCGGCACGGCGGTTCACCGAGATCGGCTGCAGCGTCGGCGAAATCAGTATTCCCTGGCACCGCAACGCCATACATGTTTTCAACGTCATCATTACCGACGGCGCCACCTATCAGTTGCTGGACGGCAACGGATATGGGCTCGGCGTAGACGGCCTGTACGACCCAGAACTCATGGCGCACTTCGCAAGACAGCGGGCCGTCACGGCCGACCAATTCGCCAGCACCATCAAGGTGACGGCGCTGTGCGGCTACCACGGTCTGAATGCGCTTGGCGGCACGTCCTATGCCAAGGCGCGCAACCTACTGCCGCATGTGCGCGCCGCCTACGATGCGGCGCTCGCGCAATACGATGTGCTGGTGATGCCCACCGTGCCCGGCACGGCCGAGACACTCCCAGACGGTAACCCGCAAGATCTCGCGCTGCTCGCACGCGCGCTCGGCAAGGCGCTCAACACCGCGCCCATGGACATCACCGGCCATCCCGCGATCTCGGTGCCCGCTGGTCTGGTGGACGGCCTGCCAGTCGGAATGATGTTGGTGGGCAAGCGGTTCGACGATGCCACCGTGCTCAGAGTGGCCGACGCCTTCGAGTCGCTTTGCGGGGGTTTCCCGCTGGCGCCGAGCGCGCGCGGATAACACCGCGAGCAGTCCCCGCGAGCAGACGCAAAATCGCACAAATCAGCCCGGTTTTGTGCGATTTTGCGTCTGCTCGCGCTCCCCTGCCCGCATCGAAATCTATGCCCGGCAGAGGATTTCGCCGTGCGGGATGGACAGCCACCCGTCCGGTGCGGCGGCCCAGGCCCGCCACGCCGCCGCGATCTCCTCGAGCTGCGCGGGAGTGGCCAGACCCAATTGCAGCAGCTCGCGAGCCACGCCCGAGTGCAGGATCCGGTCGGCCCACATTCCGCCCCACCATTCGCGGGTTGTCGGGGTCGCGTAGCACCACACGCTGCCCGTCGGCGCGACGTCGTCGAAGCCGGCCGCAAGTGCCCACGACAGCAGCCGGCGGCCCGCATCCGGTTCCCCGCGGTTGGCGCGTGCCGCCTGTTGATAGAGGTCCAGCCAGAGGTCCAGCGCCGGCAGCCGCGGGAACCAGATGAACCCCGAGTAGTCGGCATCCCGAGCCGCCACAATTCCGCCCGGCACACACACTCGCCGCATTTCCCGCAGCGCTTGCACCGGATCGGCGACGTGCTGCAGCACCTGGTGCGCATGGACGACATCAAACGTGTCGTCAGGGAAGTCGAGCTTGTGCACGTCCGCGATGGCGAACGAGACATTTGACACGTTGCGCCGCTGGGCCTCAGCGACAGCCACGTTGAGGACCTCGGCGAATTGGTCTACGGCCGTTACCGATCCGGGCGCCACCCGTTCGGCGAGGTCGGCGGTGATGGTCCCGGGTCCGCATCCGACGTCCAGCATGGACATCCCCGGATCCAGGTAAGGCAGCAGGTAGCCCGCGGAGTCCTCCGCGGTGCGCCGTTGGTGGCCGCGCAGCACCGACTCGTGATGTCCGTGCGTGTAGCTCGCTCGATGTCTTCCGCTCACCCTGCGGTCCCTTGGTCGGCGCGTCCTCGGGATGAGAGCTTACCGCTTAGACCACACTATGAAACCTTCGTCTCACTATACGAGAAGCGCGAGGGACAACGCGCCTTAGCTGTGGCGGCGTTCGTGGTCGCGGACTCGGCTGAACGTCGAGGACGAGAGTGCAGAAGTTCGGCATGCGGCCGCGGCTAGCGGGGTCGACTATTAGGTCCAGAATTCGTTCATGGGTTGGGCGTACATGTCGTTGGTCAGTGAGCGGGGCCAGGCCCAAGGAGTCTTCAATAGTGGCCATCAGGCTGTACTCGTTGTAGTTGGCGGTGGCGACGAAGTGGCCGGATTGCATCGGAATCGGGTTGGTCACAGCATTGTAAGTCGTGGCGCCCTGGTTCGGGATGACGATCATCGGAACGTTGTTGCCTTCGTTACCGATGCCCAGTGACAGATTGTTGTAGTCCTCGTCCCAGGTGATGATGATCGCATCCTTCGAGTTCGGGTCGGTCCACGTATTCGAGGCTTGAATGGTGGACACCTGTTGCTGGATGAACTGGTCGCCGGCCGCGACGTTGTACTGGTTCGTCGTGGCCTGGCTGAGAGCCCATTTGGCGAAATCAGCAGGAGAGCTGACAGGACCTTCCATGTTGTTGGACTCGTTGGCAGCGATCCACGTGAAATTCGGGAAACTGCTCGGGGTGTTCGGGAGGTTGAGAGCGCCGGATAAGTACGTCAGCGGGAACAGGTGTGCCGCCTGGAAAGCGGGGGTGTTGTTGTAGACGTAGTCGAATTGGGCAAAGGGTAATTCGTCGACGGCGTAGTCACCCGTGGACAGGATGGTACCCGGGGCGGGCATGCTCTGCCCGTAGCCGGCCCACGTTACGCCCTGCCCATCCATTTCTTGCATGAGGTTGGGTGCCGCGATGGCGTTGTGGGTGGTGTTGTAGTCGATGCCGTAGTCCGATCCGCCCAGGATCCGGAAGTAGTTTGGGTTGCTGGGATGGCCCAGCGAGTAGTAGTTGTCCGCATATCCGTAGGTGTTGATCAGGCTGTTGATGTAGGGCGCGTTGGCGCTGCCGACGATGTCGCCGACGCCCTTGTTCTCCATGTAGATCACGAACACGTGATCCAGTTGGCCGACGTTGGACGTCGGTGGGGTGAGCGGCGCCGCGGTCAGGGTTGGATCGCCGACGGTGAACGACAGGTTGTCGACGAAGGCGTTGTTGTAGTTGCCCAGGGTCTGGTTGCGGTCGTCGAAGGTCGCGGTCACCACCGCGGATCTGGTGCCCGCCGGGATAGTCCCGGAGACGTTTTGTTGCTGGAACCCGGTGACTCCCAGGCGATCCAGCGGAATGACCGGCCCGATCGAGCCGGTGCCCAGAACGGCCCCACCGGCGCTGAGGAAGGTGACCTGCACCGAGGCCTGCGACGGATCCAGCAGGTAGCCGCCCGAGCAGTCCACTGAGCGTGTACGGCGTTGTGCCGGTGTCGATTCTGGTGGCCGCGGTGCTCAGATTGACGGTTTGGCTGATGGTGGAGGTGGCCACGGATCCGCCGCCGGCGAAATTGTTGCCGGCGCCTGGGAGCGGGTGGCTGGGAAAGCCCAGCACCTCCGGCAGCTTCGGGATCTGTAGATTGATATGGCGACGGATAACCCTTCCAGGTGCCATACGCGATCACGGTCGGGGTGCCGGTCTCCGTCCAGCCCGGAATGGTCACCCCGCTGTAGCCCGACAGGGACGGGTCGCCCAGCTCGAAGCCGGGGTTGACCAGCAAGTTCTGACTCATCGGCAAGCCGGGGATCCCGTTGAGGCCAAGCAGGCCACCGGCGCCGACGGTACCGGCGGCGCCCAGCAATGTGCTCCCGGCGTTGCCGCCGTTGCCGCCGTTGCCGCCATTGCCGATGAAGATGGCATGCCCGCCCGCCCCGCCGGCTCCGCCGCTGAACAGCGAGCCGGTGGCGGCATCCGCGCCGGCCCCGCCGGGACCGCCAGTACCCGACAGCGGACCGGCAGCCCCGCCCGAGCCGCCCGCCCCGCCGGTGCCCGTTGCGGCGAATCCGCCGGGCCCGCCGGCCCCGCCGGCCCCCAGCCCGGTCGCGTTGCCGCCGAGCCCGCCCTGCCCGCCAGGCACTGACCCCGAGCTTGTTCCCGCGGTGCCGCCAGCCCCACCGGCACCCCCAGAACCCAGCAAGCCCGCGGCGCCGCCGGCCCCGCCCAGGCCCCCACCCGCGCTACCAGTGCCGGGTTGCAGGACCGACCCGCCGGCCCCACCGGAGCCGCCGGTGCCCGCGTAATGACCGCCGGCCCCACCGGCCCCGCCGGGCCCACCGGCGCCGACCATGCTCGCGCCGCCGTCCCCGCCGTCCCCGCCGGCGCCGAACGCCGAGCCCGCCGAGGCGAACAGCGCACCGCCCAACCCGCCGGTCCCGCCGGCCCCACCGGGCCCGCCGGCGGAGTTGATCGACGATCCGCCCACCCCACCGGGGCCGCCGTCGGCCCCCAGCAGCCCACTCCACGACCCACCGGCCCCGCCGTTGCCGCCGCCGCCGGCATGTAAAGCACTGCTGAGCTGACCGGTTAACCCGCCGGCCCCGCCGACCCCACCCGAACCGAACAACCCGCCAGCCCCGCCGTTGCCGCCACCCCCGCCGTCCCCGCCGGGACCGCTGGCCGCGCCCACCCCGCCGGCCCCGCCGGGACCGCCATTACCGAACAGCCACCCCCCAGAACCACCCTGCCCGCCGGCCCTGCCCGGACCCAACGACCCCAACCCACCGGCCCCACCGGCCCCGCCGCTGCCCAACAACCCCGCCGCCCCGCCCGACCCGCCGGGCACCCCATCCGCACCCGACCCACCGGCCCCGCCCTCGCCGAGCAACCACCCACCAGACCCCCCACCGGCCCCGCTGCCCGCCGCCCCGGCCGCACCATTGCCGATCAGCGCGCGCCCGGTCAACGCCACACTGGGCGCGTTGATCACGTTGAGCACCGCCGAGGGCAACAACACCCCGTTAGACCCGCCAGCACCGTCGGGCCCCGCCGACATACCCGTGCCACCCAGCCCGCCGTTGCCGCCCAGGCCCCACAACACCGCCGTGCCACCATCCCCGCCGGCCCCGCCGGCCACCAGCGCCGCGCTCTGCGCCCCGGCCCCCCCAGCCCCGCCATCACCAAACACCGTGCCGCCGGCCCCGCCGGCCCCACCGGCCCCGCCGGTCCCGACCGACGCAACCCCCCCGGCCCCACCGGTCCCGCCGAAACCGACCAGCCCCGCGGCCCCGCCGGCCCCGCCGTGCCCGCCGGTGCCGCTGCCAAAGATGTCACCGCCGGACCCGCCCGAGCCACCCGAACCCAGCCAGCCCGCGCTGCCACCGGCCCCACCGGCCCCCCCGTCCCCGGAAAAGCTGGTGCCCCCGGTGCCACCGACCCCACCATTACCCGACAGGAAGCCGCCCGCGCCGCCCGCCCCGCCGATACCCCCACCCCCGGTCCCGCCCAACCCGCCGGTGCCCCCGCCACCCCCGGCACCGAACAAGCTACCCGACCCGCCGGTCCCGCCCAGACCGCCGGCGATCCCGACCCCGCCGACCCCACCGACCCCGCCGCCCGCACCAACAAACCCGCCGAACAACCCACCAGCCCCGCCGGACCCGCCCTGACCGCCGCTGGCCAACAACGAGTATCCGCCGGCCCCACCGGCCCCGCCGGCGCCCCACAACCCGCCGGCCCCGCCGTTCCCGCCGTACCCGCCGGTCCCCGTCGGCGCGTACCCGCCGGCCCCACCGACCCCACCGCTGCCCAACAACAACCCGCCCTGCCCGCCCGCACCGCCGGGCGCGGCAGTGCCACCGGCCCCACCAGCCCCGCCGGTGCCGATCAACCCCGCGGCCCCACCAGCCCCCCCGCCGCTACCGAACGGCGGGCCGGCCGCGCCGGACCCGCCCGCCCCGCCATCACCGATCAACCACCCCCCGGCCCCGCCAGCGCCCCCGGTCCCCGGGGCCGCGTTGGCGCCATTGCCGATCAGCGGGCGCCCAGTCAACTTCACTATCGGCGCATTCACCGCCTCCAGCGAGGTCTGCACCAACGTCTGCAGCGACGAAAAGTTCCCCGACTCAGCGGCCGCATACGACACCGCGGCCGCGCTCAACGCCTGCCCAAACTGCGCCTCAAACACCGCCGCCTGCGCGCCCACCGCCTGATAAGCCCGCCCATAGCCGCCGAACAACCGCGCAATCGCCCCCGACACCTCATCAGCGCCCGCCGCCACAATCCCCGTCGTCGACGGCGCCGCCGACGCCCTCGCCGCCCTGATCGCCTCCCCGATCCCACTCAAATCCGCCGACGCCGCGGCCAAAACCTCAGGTGCTGCCATCACGAAAGTCGACATCTGCGGCTCCCATCAGAATCAAGGGGGCAACTCGAACCGCCAACTGCAGTTCAGTCTGCATTTAACAACACTTCAGACTGTCGAAAGCCCAAAATTGCTGAGGTTAACCGTGTTAGCCATTCCCGGGGCAGACGGCCTCCCGGCCCGTTAAGCTAGTCGACCGGCACGTTGAGAATCGGGTGATCGACGCCGGCGCCGGGACCGTCGAAGTGCCACCACTCGCCGGAGTACGGGCTCAATCCGCCGTATTTCATGGCGTTCCGCAGGCCGGCGCGGTTGGACTGTGCCTCGGCGCTGACGTCCTGGGCGTATGCCGTTGCCCGCGAAGAGAAGTCGTCGAAATCGGTGCCCATGTCCGCCAGGCAGAGCCCGGCCACGTACCGCTCGGGCGGGCACTGTTGTTGGGGGCTGGTGAATGTCACATCAACCGAAAGCCCCGCCTCGTGGCTGTGCGCATACTGACCCGGGCGCGCTACCCAGGCCGGGTTGGGCACCGCGTTGAACAGCCGGACCTGAACATCGTGCGGCCGGTAGCAGTCCCAGAACACCAGCACGTGCCCCTGCGGGCGCAGCGCCCCCGCCGCGGCCGCGAGGCCCTGAGCCATGGATTGGTGTACCAGGCAGCGGGCGTCGGAGGGGTAAAGCTGCGTGTGGGTGAAGTTGTTGGTGGTCGCGTAGCGCAGGTCGATCACCGCATCGGGAACCACGTTTCGCACGTCGACAAACCCCGCCGCGCGCGCCGCATCGCTGACCGGCGGCACGCCCGGGTCGGACGGGACGGTGGTGTCGACGGGCCGGATGGGCACCAGGACCCGCTCCGAGGAAACGCCGCGAGCGGCACAGGCGGCCCCGGAAACCGCGATCAGCGCACCGGCGCAGGCGAACACAACCAACCGCCGTAGAAGATGCATCTGGTCATTGTCCAGCGTCCGCCTCGGCGCCAGCAGCCCCAACACGCTCCGCTCCTCGTCGTGCTTGCTGATCCCGGTGCTCAACCAGTCTTTGCCGGGCACGGTACCATCGTGAGCTGCATCCGCAGCCAGAACAGTTGCGTCGCAAGTAAACCGCGCAAACGAATCCGCTCGACCCGAAAGTGCCACATGAAATATGTGCCTCCGCCCCTCCCGGCGGGAGTTGAGAGCGATCCACAAATACAGGCCGCTTACCTACTAGAAGACGGCTTTACCGAAATACCACAGGACGGCCTCGCCGGACGTATCGGTCAACGCAAGTCGCTGCGCGTCAAATTTGGCGTTGACCCGACGGCCCCTTCGGTGACTTGGGGGTGGTCGGTTCCGCTAAGGCGACTGCGCCGCTTCCAAGAACTCGGGCATACCGCCGTATTGGTGATCGGTGATTTTACCGCGCAAATAGGTGATCCGTCCGGCAAGTCAGCAACCCGTCGCAGGCTTTCGAAGGCCGAGGTGGAAGGGTACATCGAGAATTGCATAGCCGCGCTGCAAGGAGTTCTGTCCCCGGAAAACCTGGAAATTAGGCGTAATTCGGAGTGGCTGGGCGAGATGGACATCTCGCATGTCCTCGAACTCACCTCCCAGGTGACCGTGGCACAAATCCTGGAACGCGCGGACTTTAGCAACCGCTACGAGCAGCGCCAGCCGATATCGTTGACGGAGTTCATGTATCCGCTGCTGCAGGGGCACGACTCGGTGGCTGTCGAAGCCGACGTCGAACTCGGCGGTGTCGACCAGCAATTCAACTTCGTCCTCGCACGTACCCTGCAACAGCGCGCGGGCCAGGACGCACAAGCATGCGTCTGCGCCCCGTTGCTCGTCGGCCTCGACGGCGAACGGAAAATGAGTCAAAGTTACGGCAACTACATTGGAATCGCGGAACCGCCCGAAGAGATATTCGGCAAGACGATGTCCATACCCGACTCAGCGATGCCCGACTATGTAAGGCTGGGCCTCGACTGTCCACCCGCCGAGAAAGAGGAGATGCTTGCCACGCTGTCTGGAGTCGCTCTCAAACGCGATCTGGCCAGACGCATGGTCGGCATGTTCCACGGGCAAGAGGCTGCCGCGGACGCTGAAAAGGCCTTCGACCGTCAATTCAAAGACCACAAGCCGCCAGAAGTAATCGAAGAAACTGTGACGCAGGAACGCTACCTGCCAAAGATACTTGCCGATCTGGGTTGGGTGCGCTCGCTAAACGAGGCGCGTCGCGCTATTGCCGGAAAAGGCATCCGCCTCAACGGCGACACGGTGGAAGACGAGCATATCGAACTCACACCGGGCTCCTACCTTATTCAATTCGGTAAGCGGCGCTTCTACAATGTCACCGTTGATGCATAAGGGAATTGACGCGAACATCGGATGAATTTGCGCTCGTTCGGGGGCGAAGCGTGTCGCGCGGATGAGCCAATAAGTACGATCGGACATCGGTGCTCGGCTCAGGGGGTTGGTCGCGATGAACCGTTTTGTGCGTAGCGTGGACTTTCAGGCGCTCTCGCTGCGGGATCTGGCCGATGCGCGGGACGCCTACCACGTGCATCTGGCCAATCTCACCAATGTGGTCGGCACGGCATTAGGGCGCTACCTGATTCGTCATGACGATCCGCGGTTCAAAAACCCCAACGCGCCGAACCCGTCCTGGTCGAAAAAGGAACGGACGCTGGCCAACAGCAGGATCACCAAATGGTCGTGGCCGTGCGTGCTGGTCTTCGTGCGGGAGTGGATGGTCGATCCCCCGACCGGGAGCAACGTCGACCAGGTGATCCCGAACCGGCTGTATCTGCCCGACGGGCGCCAGGTGCCGACCTGTGTGGTGCTCACCCCGGTGGCGCACGATGTCGACCGGCAACCGCTGATGCGATTCGGCTCCATCACCAAGGGGCCGGGCCTGCCGCTGTACGCCGAGGAGCAGGGCCGCCGGCGGATGGGCACCATCGGCGCATTGGTCACCGACGGATCGCGGGTCTACGCCTTGACCTCGCGTCACGTTCTGGGTCCGGCGGGAACGACGGCGACCGTCGTGCAGGGGGGCCGCACGGTGCCGATCGGCCGGGTAGCCACCGTGGCCGCGCGGCGCTCGCTGCAGACCCTGTACCCGGGCATCGCCGCCACCCGCGCCGAGCTCGACATCGACGCCGGATTGGTCGAGCTCGATTCCGTGGACGGATGGACGAGCCAGCTATACGGGCTGGGGGTGATGGGCGATCTGATCGACCTGAATGTCGACACGGTGGGCCTGTCCCTGATCGGCTGCCCGGTCAGGGCGGCCGGTGCGGCCAGCGGTCAGCTGCGTGGTGAGGTGCTGGGACTCTTCCACCGCTGGCGCAGCGTCGGCGGTGTCGATGAGATCGCCGAGCTGCTGATCGGCCCGCGCACCGAGCACGACGAGGACGCCATCGCCTCGCGACCGGGCGATTCCGGTGCGTTGTGGGTCTGGGACGAGCGGGCCGAGCCGCCCGCCGACGGCCCCGAGGTCCGCGAATTCGCCTCGCGCTCGTTGCCGGTGGTCAGTCCGCTGGCGATGCAGTGGGGCGGGCAGGTGGTGCTCGACGCCGCGGGGGGCGCCCGACCGACTACGTGCTGGCGTCCACCCTGGCCGGCGTTGCCCAGACCCTCGGCGTCACCTTGCTCAACGACGATTCGCTGGCGGATCACAGCCTGTATTGGGGGAAGGTCGGGCACTACAAGATCGCCGCGTCGGCCTGCAATCTCGGCAAGTCCGGCACCAAGCTGGCCAAGCTCATGGCGGCCAATCTTGATCGCATCGCGGTGGCCGACGCGGACATCTCGGACGGAAACCTTCCGTCGGCGGCGAATCGGGACAAATTCATCGCGCTCGCCGACGTGCCCGATCTCGTGTGGCGATCCAACCGACCCAAGGATGCACCAAGCCATTTCGCGGATATGGACGAACCGGGGGGAGCCGTCGCCGACCACCGAACACTGCTGGACCTGTGGGACAGCGGCAAGCCGATCTGGCGCACACCGGAGGGCTGGACCAAGTTCTACAACGCCCTGCCCACCCCTCCCGAAGACAAGCACCGCGGCGCGCTGCCGTTCCGGGTGGCCCAGCTCTACGACATCATGGTCAGCGCGGTGCGGGATGCCGAGGTTACGGGGTATGTGGCCGCAGCCGGCGTGCTGGCCCATTACGTCGGCGACGCGTGCCAGCCGTTACACGTGTCCCGGCTGCACCACGGCGAGCCGGACGACCCGTCCGACGACGGTGTGCACGAGGAATACGAAACGACGATGCTCGATCAGTTCGCCCCGGAGGTTGTCTCGGGGGTCAACGACGCGCTCGACGGCTACCACGCGGGCGACGCCGGCGGGCCGGATGTGTTCACCGGGTCCGAGCAGGCCGCCGACACGGTGGTCGCGCTGATGAAACGCACATTCGCCGCGATCGCGCCGCGCGACATCCTCGACGCCTACGACAGCCATCCTGGCGCCGGCCGCACCAAATTCCTGTGGGAGACCTTCGGGCCAGCCACCATTCAACGGTTGGCTGACGGCGCACGGACCCTCGCGGTGATCTGGCGCTCGGCCTGGGATGAGGGCAACGGCGAACAGCTCGCCGCGTCGAAGATGAAGGCGCAATCCGAGCCCGCATTGCAGAAGCTCTACGAGGACAAGTCATTCGCCCCCAACGAGTGGCTCAAGAACTGGGCCAAGCTGCCCGCCGCGGCGGTTCCCGACGGTTCCTGAGGCGGGCGCGGCCCGGCCGCCGACCCTGCCATCGCCGGCGCGACCCAAACTAGAGAACCGATCAGAACAACCCTGGTCGTGGGCCGTTGACAGCGCCACGCCCGGTTACCCAGGGTAATATGAACTGCATGAGTGAAGATATTGATTTCATCGATCTCACTTCGGATCTACCTGGCCATGCAAAAGCCGCCAGCGTCGCATTGGCCGGCGCGGAGCACGTCGAGGAACTTGTCACGATGCTCAGGCAGCTGCCACCCGATGGACAAATTGTGTTGCTCGTTGACAGCGGACACCGGTTGGCTTCTCGGGTTGCAGAGTTCGCCCGGGTACTGGCGCGTACGGATCTTCAAAATGAGCGCCTGGTCGAAGCCATGTTCGCGGTGGGTAGCACGGCGTCCCGTGCCGCAGCCGGCCAAGCGCAACGCAACGCCGACGCTCGCCAAGAACTGGCCGACGAGTTCGAACTGCTCGACAGCGAAGCCGTGGCCAAGGCAGCGGGCTCAACGGCGGGCAACCGCTCGGCCACCGCTTCACGATGGTTGGCCGAGAAGCGAATCTTCGCAGTCGAGCACCTGAATGCGCGCCTGTATCCCGGGTTTCAGTTCGGCACTAACGGACGCCCGAGGCCCGTGATCAAAAGCACCCTTGAAGTGTTTGAGCCCTACGCCCTCGATGGCTGGGAGACTGCGTTGTGGTTCACGACCGCTACGGGCTGGCTCGACGACCAGCGTCCTGTCGACTTGTTGACCAAGTCGCCCAAACAGGTCGTTGAAGCCGCTCAGCACGCCTTCGAGGACGTCACTGCGTGAGCGGACGAGTTCCCGATGTACCGGATCCGCTGCCCAAACCGCTCGAACATCCCTGGGCCGCAGGCAAACCGATCGTCCGCTGCCACAACATCGAGATGGGCGCGACCGAGTTCAACACCACCGACGTATCCCGACGCTTCCGACCCGTGAAGGATGCCACGGGCACCGCACCGACCATCTACGGTGCCGATCTCGAGCAGGGCGCGTTGTCGGAGACGGTGTTTCACGATGTGCCGGTGCGCGGCAAGGCACGCAGGATCCAGCGCAGGGCGTTGATGCACATGGTGCTCTCGACCATCGTCCCGACCCGGCAGCTCCGCCTCGTGCGGTTGCACGGTGCGGGACTTACCCGCCTTAAGGTGTCGCACGGCAACTTGATCGAGACCGGCTCCCGCCAGTATCCGCGGACCGCGGTGTGGGGACAGGCGCTTTACGACTGCGCTCAACTGTTTGACGGATTGATTTGGCGTTCAAGGCAATTCAATGATTCATACGCTCTCATGTTGTGGGCCGGACGCGTCGAGCGCTTCAAACATCTCAAGTTCGATCCAACCCAGCCACCGCTGCCGCTCTTCGTGGGCGAAGGGCTCGAAAAGGTTCAGCAGCACGCGGGCGACTGCGAGATTACGGTGATCGACTGACCCGTTCTGCACGTGGGACGGGGCGAGAATGACCGGGCGTGACGGTAGACGGCCCGCGTCGCACCGCCATACCGGGGTCCACTTCGTGGCTTGAGATACCTGCGGCCGTCCCAGCCGAATTCCGGCCACTCACAGCGGATCGCTCTATGCTGGCCGGGTACCGGGGGGTTGTCGGGGTGACCGTCGCCGGTTCGACATGACAGGGTGCTCATCGTCGTAAGGATGGCCGCATGGCATACGTGCTGACGCAGCCGCAGGTGATGGCGTCGGCGGCCGCGGATCTGGCGGCAATCGGTTCCACAATCAACGAGGCGACGGCGGCAGCGGCGGGCAGGACAACCAGCGTGGTGGCGGCGGCCGCCGATGAGGTATCTGCGGCCATAACGACCCTGTTTAACCGATACGCCCAGGAGTGGCGGGCCGTCGTTGGACGGGCGGCGGTGTTTCACAGTGAGTTCGCCCAGGCGCTGACCGCGGGCGCCAACGCCTACGCCAACGCCGAGGCTGCCAGCTTGGGCGCGCTGTCCAGCGGCGGCTCCACGACCGGCGCGACGGGTGGCACCGCCGGAGTGACCGCAATGGTCAAGGCGGCGTTGGCGGACCCGGCCGTCACTTTCGTCATGGACGGCAGCGGTACGCCGATACCTCCGGCGGACTTCGTGACCAACGTCGTCGACAAGTACGTCCTGCCCAATTTCACTTCCGACATTGTTCAAGCCCTGGCCCTGCCGGCGGGGGAATATCCGGATAGCGGCATCAAGGACCTGCCCCAGAACGTATCGATCGCCCGCAGCGTCACGATCCTGAACAACGCGATCCAACAGCAACTCGCCCTTGGGAACACTGTCAATGTTCTGGGCTACTCGCAGGGCGCCGACGTCGCCGCGCTGGAAATGCAGTTGTTGGACCCTTCCGGCACGCCCAGCTCCCAACCAATCAACTTTGTGCTGCTTGGTAATTCGATGAATCCCAACGGGGGCTGGGACGCGCGCTTCCCGGACCTGAGTCTCCCGACTCTGGGCTTTTCGACCCTCGGCCCGTCTCCCAGCAATGACTTCATGACCAAGGTTTACACAGCCGAATACGACGGCTGGGCCGACTTCCCGCGATACCCGATCGATGTCCTCTCCGACCTCAACGCGGTTGCGGGCATGGTAACCGTGCACCTGGACTATGACACTCTCTCGTCCGCGGCGATTAGTTCGGCGACCGTCTTGCCGACGGACGGGGCCACCATGACGACCTACTACATGATTCCCCAGAACCTGCCGCTGCTCGAGCCGCTGCGGTTCATCCCCTACGTCGGGAACCCGATCGCCGATTTGGTCCAACCGGTTTTGGCGCCGCTTGTCAACTGGGGCTACGGCGACCCCAGTGTTGGCTGGTCCACCGGGCCGGCCAATGTGACCACCCCGTTCGGATTCTTGCCGCCGCTTAGCGATACCACCGCGCTGGGGCCGGCCCTGGTCAGTGGGGTCCATCAGGGAATCGGCGCCATGATCAGCGATTTTCAGGCCGAGGGGCCCCCACAGCTGCCGTCGCTGTCGGGCATATCGCAGACGCTTACCTCACTTTTCTCGGGGTCCGGCACACCGACCCTGCCTACCGGGCTGCCCACCATAACCGACATAATCTCGGGCATTCAGACGGCGAACACCCAAATCGCCAATGCCGTAACAACCGCAACCTCGACGGCGTACTCGACGTTGCTTCCGACAGCAGATATCGCGGCTGCCGCCCTGGTCTCTTTGCCGTCGTACGACTTCAACGAGTTCCTGGACGGGGTGGTGCAAATGGTCAACGGTCAGCCCGTTGCGGGGCTTGTCAACGCGATCGGCCTTCCGATCGCCGCCGACGTTGGACTGCTCCCACTCCTGGGCTCTCTGGAAGTCGCAGTCCTCGGGGAGGCGGCTTATTCGATCGTCACCGGTATGCCGTATGGGAGTTTCTGACCCGCTTCGGCGTTGAGGGGCGTTGCTGCGAGGGGTTGTTTGAACCGCTGTTGTCGCGCTACTGCGCTCCGGGCGTCACGTCGCCGAAGAACTTTAGAGCTGCCGCGCCACCGCGCTCCGCAATGAATGAATACAACGGGCCTCCGACGCCGCGGTCGTCGTAAGCCAGGCGGATGACCCGACGACGGTACAACCAACCGGTGGCCGGTCTTGACCCAGATCGGCCATATGCGATGAATTCAAACCAGCGCGGGCACGACATCGGTTGTACAACAACTCAATTCGGCGTGTACGTAAGAGGAGATCGGCTGGCCGATCCCGTGCCTTTATACACGATCGGCTCCCAAATCGCTGCCGAATCGCACTTTTTGGTACCCCGAAAATCGGGCTGCTTTTCTTGTCGAAAATGGGCACAGAACTAGTACGCGCGTGCCACAGTGGCTGTAGGGGTGGACAGAGCGACCGCGGCGAGTGCAAGCACTTGGCTCAGTTGATACCGACGTCCACGAGCGGCGTTAGAACTACAGCGATGTAGGAGGTATTGAGCATGACTGCACCTTGCAGGACATCCGATTCGCCTCGACGCGATGGCCTTCGCTCGCGGGAGATTCTTAAGGCACGCAAAATCGCGGCACACAGGCGTGCTCTCAACGGCGGCACTCCGGTGCAGCTCATCGAGTCCGGCCCGAGCGCCCCTGCACGAATTGCTTCGCTCGCGTCACGGCTGACGATCCGGCCGGTCGTGGCGATCAGTAGCTACGCTCTGCAGGTGTCGTGGCCGTGGGGCCTCATCGACCACGCGGCACGTGTCATGCGCCCAGCGTCGACCGCCATCAGAACAGCTGTGAGCCTACCGAACGCTTCGGCGCAGCTGGTCCGCGCGCACGGGGTGCTGCCCGCGGACGGGAGCCGCAGGGTCGTTCTTTACCTACACGGCGGCGCGTTCCTGGCCTGTGGGGCAAACTCACACGGCCCACTGGTCGAGTTACTCTCACAGTTTGCTGACTCACCGGTTCTGGTGGTCAACTATCGGCTGATGCCCAAGCACTCAATCGGCAGGGCGCTCGACGACTGTCACGACGGCTACCGGTGGCTGAGGCTGTCGGGTTACGACCCGGAGCAAATAGTGCTGGCGGGCGATTCCGCAGGTGGCTATCTCGCGCTGGCACTCGCGCAGCGGCTGCAGCAAGAGGACGAGCAACCAGCGGCTCTGGTAGCCATGTCGCCCCTCCTGCAACTTGCACAGGAAGGCAAGCGGGCACATCCCAACGCCAGGACCGACGCGATGTTTCCCGCCAAGGCATTCCAAGCGCTGGCGACGTTGGCTGCTAGCGCGGCAGCGAAGAACAAGGTCGACGATGAGTCTGAAGAGGTTTATGAGCCGTTGGAACACATCACATCGGGCCTGCCGCCAACGCTGATTCACGTCTCCGGATCCGAGGTGCTGCTACACGACGCACAGCTGGCCGCAGCCAAACTCGCGGCGGCCGGTGTGCCGGCCGAGGTCCGCATCTGGCCCGGCCAAATGCACGCCTTTCAAATCGCCGCATCCATGGTGCCCGAGGCAATCCGCTCGTTGCGCCAGATCGGGGAGTACATCCGCGAGACCACCGCATAACACCAAGCGCAGCGGGGATAGCGGCGATCGCGGGGACAGCGATAGCGGGGACAACGGCGACGGCCCCGGTGATGCTGAATTCGGAAGCGGTCCCGGCGATGGGAACGGCGCGTGATAGTAACTCCGATGAATCAACGACAAAGCGAGGTTCGCGATGGTTAGCGCCGCCCCCAACACATCCCCGAGCGCGTTCGTACTCGACTACGTCCGGACCCCGCGCGGACGAGCCTCTGCCAAGGGCGCTCTGCACGACAAAACTCCGACGGACCTCGTCGTCCACCTCCAACACGAACTCGCCAAGCGCACCAGCATCGACGTCGAGCAGGTCGAAGACGTGGTTCTCGGCTGCGCAAGTCAAGTGGACGAACAAGGCTCCAACCTCGCCCGCACCGCAACGCTCTTGTCCGGTTGGGGCGAACGTGTGCCGGGCGCGACCCTCAACCGGTTCTGCGCCTCGGGAATCGATGCCGTCGCGCAGGTGGCCGCGCGGATCCGCGCCGGCGACCTGAAACTGGCTGTGGGCGGCGGAGTCGAGAGCGTGTCACGGGTGCCCATGTTCGCTGACCGCGGCCCACTGTGGACCGACCCCCACACCGTCACCCGGATCGGCTCGGTGCACATGGGGATCGCCGCCGACCTCAACGCCACCATTGACGGCTTCACCCGCGAACAGCTCGACGCTTACGCTGTCGAAACCCAGCACAAGGCGGCGGCCGCGCGCACCGACGGGGCCTTCGCCCACTCCCTGGTCCCGCTTCCAGCTGGTGTCGACGGCGCCGGGTTGGATCACGACGAGCTGGTGCGCCCGGCGACGACACTCGAGGGCTTGGCCCAGCTGCCGCCGGCGTTCGCCGAGCTCGGGCAGCAAGGGCAAGACCTCATCGCGCTGAAGGCGAATCCCGTCGTGGACCGCATCGAGCACCTACACACCATCGGTACCTCGCCCGCAATGGCCGACGGCGCGGGGCTGCTGCTCATCGGGGATGCCGAGACGAGCCGCCGGACGGGCCTGCGCCCACGCGCGCGGATCCTCGCCGCCGCCAGCACCGCAGTCAACCCGGTCATCATGCTGACCGCCGGCCAGAGTGCGGTCGAGGAGGTGATCGCCCGCGCCGGGCTCACCGCGGCCGACATAGATGTGTTCGAGTTCGCCGAAGCCTTCTCCGCACTGTGTCTGCGCTTGCGCCGTGACCTCGACGCCGGGCCGGAACGCCTCAATCCCAACGGCGGCACCATGGCGATGGGCCACGCGTTCGGTGCGACGGGGGCAATCCTGGTCGGGGGATGCGTCGAAGCGCTCGAACAGCGGGACGGGCGGTATGGGGTGGCCGCCGTATCCGGTGCCGCAGGGCTGGGCGTCGCGGTGCTGATCGAGCGGATCGCGGAGTAAACGGTGCATTGGACATGGAAGATGTATCGAAGCCACTGACAACGGCCGGTTGACGGAAAAGGTTGTGCTGATGGAATTTCCTGTGTTGCCCCCGGAGGTCAATTCGGCACGGATGCACGCCGGTGCCGGGTCAGCGCCGATGCTGACGGCTGCGACGGCCTGGGAAGGGTTGGCCGCAGAGTTATGGTCGGCGGCGAGCTCGTTCGGGTCGGTGACTTCGCACATGGCGGGCCAGTCGTGGCAGGGCCCGTCGTCGCTGGCGATGATGGCGGCGGCTGCACCGTATGTGGCATGGCTAGGTGCGGCGGCCACCCATTCCGAGCAGGCGGCAGGACAAGCGCGGGGCGTCGCGAGCGCCTACGAGACGGCGCGCGCCACGACGGTGCATCCGATGGCCGTCGCGGCCAATCGGACCCAGCTGGTCTCGCTCGCCAGCTCGAATCTGTTGGGGCAGAACACTCCCGCGATCGCGGAGATCGAGGCCCGGTATGAGGCCATGTGGGCCCAGGATGTGTCGGCGATGGTGGGCTACCACGGCGGCGTCTCGGCGGCCGCGGCGCAATTGACGCCGTCGGCCGAGCTGCTGCGCTGCCTGCCCGGCCAGGCGGTGCCTGCGACACCGGCAGTACCCGCGACACCGGGAATGGCCAGCGCACCAACGACATCCGCGGGACCAGCGGCGGCCGCGACACCTGCCTCCTACCGCTCGGTAGTTGGCCAGTGGCTCTTTGACGAGCTGAACGGCGCCTCCAACGCGTTCCACAACGCCGCCAACCTCGGCCCTGCCGCCATCGACGATGCCAAGAACTTGTTGACCTTCCCGTCGAACTCGCTTGGGTGGCAGAGCTACTTCAACAACATCCAGTCTCTCTTCGAGGACACGGGCAATTACGTAGAGAACGTCGCTGTCGGGGCAGTTGACCTGGCGGCACTTCCTGCCACCCTCCTGCTGGTTCCCGTCGGCTCACTGGCCGACTCCGTCAGCAACGCGCTTGGCCTTCCCGTCCCCGCCTCCGCCAGCTGATACCTTGACGCCGGGCAAGCGCCCGGGCCGCACGGCTCTCAGCCCACGTGGCGGGCTGCCTCCTGAACCAGCTGCACGCGCGAGGTGAGGCCGAGTTTCGCGTAGACGTGGGTCAGGTGACTTTGCACGGTGCGTGTTGAGACGAAAAGCCGTGTGGCGATGTCCTTGTTGCCAAGCCCCTCGCTGACGAGACGGACGACGTCGTGTTCGGTGGGGGTGAGCGAGGCCCAGCCGCTGGCGGGTCGTTTGCGTTCGCCGCGGCCGCGCTGCGCGTAGGCGATCGCCTCCTCGGTCGACATGGCCGCGCCCTCAGCCCACGCGGCATTAAAGTCTTTCTCGCCCATAGCATTCCGTACCACCGCAACCGACGCTTCGTAGCCGCCGTCCCAGACCTTGAAGCGGACCACGCCCATCCGTTGCCGAATGCCGTATGCGGAGCCGAACAGCCGCGCCGCTGCACGATGATTGCCCTCCTCGCCGGCCAGACCGCCGAGCACTTCGAGGGCATCGGGAACACCGAGCGCCGCCTCGATTTCAGCGGCAAGCGTCAGCGCGTCGTGGGCATCGCTCTCGGCCTGTCTTGGCTCACCCTGTGCGATTGCCACGCGAGCACGCGCCGTCAGCGCCATCGACAAATACCAGCCCTTCGTTGCCGATACCGCGTCGTCGGCCCGGCCGCGGGCGGCGGCGAGATCCCCGACTGCCAGCGCCGCCTCGGCCTGCCAGTAGCGCCACGACGCCCCCATCTCACCCGTTGTGCCCACATGCTTCGAGACGGCCTCACGCGCCTCGCCCGCCGATGCACCATCCCCGGCGGCCAGGGCCGCCAAAGCCAATACCTGATAGCCCATCCCCACGAAGAACCCGCCAAGCTCCGCGCCGGCCTGGACGGTCGCCTCACCGGCCGCTCGGGCCGCGGCCGCCTCACCCTGGTACGCGAGTACCGTGCCCAGACTTCCGAGGCTGCTCACCCTCCAAAGCTCATCGTGAGCCGCCTCGCACTCGGCCGCCACTTTGCCGATTTGTGTGACGGCTCCGGCCAAATCGCCACTTAGCGCCTGCACCAACCCCAGCCAAAAGCGGCATGCACGCGAGTTGGACCCATCGCCGATCGCATCGGCGAGATCGCGTCCTTCTTCGGCGGCCGCGCGCGCCGCGAGCGGGTCACCCGAAATTGTCGCGCCCTGCGCCTCGAAGGCGAGGATCTGGCTCAACCTCCACTGGTCGCCTATCGCGCGGGCCAGGCCGATGGCCTCGGCGAAGTAAGGCTGGGCCACCTCGCGGTCGTAGTAGTTGGCGACTACCCCGCAGGCGGTCAGCGTGCGCGCCAGCAGGGCCGGGTCATCGAGTTCGCGGGCGATCGCCACGGCTTGCCGGGCCTGGTCCATGCTGAACCTTGCGGTCACCCATGCATCGAGCACGGCCTTATCGGCGAGCGCCCCCGCGCGCACCGCAGCCGCCATCTCGAGGTGATCTGCGTCATCGGCGGTGAGGACGGCGTCGAACCATGCCAGCCCTTCGCGGATGCGGCCCCGCGTGAACCACAGCGGATACAGCGACGACGCCAGCGCCAACGCGAGACCGTGATCAGCATGCTCACGGCTCCACACGAACGCGGCGCGCAGATTGTCTATCTCGGTTTCGGCCTGCTCGACACGCTGGTCATAGTCATTGCGCGCCGGGGTGTCGAGCACGGCCGCCATCGCCGTGTAATGGTCACGGTGGCACCCTCGCACGGCGTCCGCCTCGCCGGAGTCACCCAGCTTTTCCAGCGCATACTGGCGAACCGTTTCCAGCAGTCGGTACCGCGTTCTCCGCCCGCTATCGTCGGCCACCACAAGGGACTTGTCGACGAGCAGGGTGAGCTGGTCGAGCGCCTGATAGCGTTCCACATCACCACCGCCGGCGACAGCTTGAGCGGCTTCCAGGTCGAAGCCGCCCAAGAACACCGCCAGCCGGCGGAACAAGACACGCTCCGGTTCGGTCAGCAGTGCATGCGACCAATCCACCGACGCACGTAGCGTCTGCTGGCGGCGCACCGCGGTGCGCGCACCGCCGGTCAACAGCCGGAACCGGTCATGCAAACCATCGAGGATCTCGGCCAGCGACAAGGCCCGCACCCGCGCCGCCGCCAGCTCAATCGCCAGCGGCATCCCATCCAGGCACCGGCAAATCTCGGCCACCGCGGCGGCGTTGTCGTCGGTCACCTCGAAGCCGGTCCTCGCCAGGCGGGCGCGGTCGGTGAACAACTCGATGGCTTCATCGGCCACTGAAAGCGACGGCACCCGCCACGTCGCTTCACCCGTCACCCCAATCGGCTCACGACTGGTGGCCAGCAAGGTCAGCGCCGGTGCCCCGCCCAGCAGAGCCACGGCCAACTCGGCGGTTGCGTCGAGCAGGTGTTCGCAGTTGTCCAGCAGCACCAGCATGTGACGGTCGCGAACGAACCGCAGCAGAGTGTCCATCGTCGAGCGGGTGGGCTGGTCGGGCAAGCCCAGTGCGCGGGCCACCGTGACCGGCACCACGCCGGGATGGGTGACCGGCGCAAGGTCCACGTACCAAACACCGTCACGGAATTCGGGCGCGATGCGTGCCGCGATCTCAACGGCGAGACGGGTCTTGCCGGCGCCGCCCGCGCCGGTCAGCGTCACCAGCCGGTTGCCGCCCAACAGCCGGCCCACCTCGGCAAGCTGTGGGCCGCGGCCGACGAAGCTGGTGAACTGCGACGGAAGATTATGCGCGGCAACAGTTTTAGCTGTGCGTAGCGGCGGGAAGTCGTTGCGCAGATCGGGATGACACAGCTGCACCACTCGTTCCGGGCGCGCCATACCCCGCAGCTCGTGAGTGCCCAGATCGGTCAACCACACATCGGCAGGCAGTGTTTCGGCGACCATTGCCTCGGTCGCCCCCGACAGCACCGTCTGGCCCCCGTGGGCCAGATTTCGCAGCCGCGCCGTCTTGTTGATGGTCGGGCCGATGTAATTGCCTTCGTCGCGCAGCTGCACCTCGCCGGTGTGCACACCGATCCGCAAGCTAATCGGCGCCAACGGCGCCCGCTGCAGTCCAAGCGCACACGCCACCGCGTCGCTGGCCCGCGCGAACGCCACCACAAAGCTGTCGCCCTCACCCTGCTCCACCGGCCGTACCCCACCGTGAGCGGCTAACAGATCCGACAGCTCGTGGTCCAGCCGCGCGAACGCCGCAGTCATCTGCTCGGGCTGGGCCTCCCACAGCCCCGTTGAGTTTTCGACGTCAGCCAAAAGCAGCGTCACCGTGCCCGTCGGCAAAAGCCCGCTCACGCCAAGATCGCTCCAGTCCGCCAAAGGCAGGTCCACGCGCGGATCAATCTCGCTCATGTTAGCCAGCATGCGGCCCGCATACGCCCCAAAGCATCGGCGGAAATGCGTAAAGACGTGGCCCGTGAACGCTGATCTGTCTGCGATCACGTTCGCTTGAGATCCCTGTCTTTGCTCGGCTGGACGCGCTTGGGCTCGCCCGGCATCTTCGGGGTGCCACCGTGCTGATGATCATGCTCAGCTGCGTTTGCACCCCGTGTGAGCATCAGCCATGCGGCAGGTTATCGGGCGAGTTTTCGCCCGTTTTCACCACAGAAAGTTCAGCCGAGCCAGGATACAGATCTGAAAGGAGGGAACCACGCCTACCTGACTGGCAGGGTCCGATGCAATTTCTCGGACAAGGCGCTTCGGCCCAGCTGTTCTCACAAGAGGATCAGGCGTGCCGGGCAGCAAACCACCGATCGTGCGAGGGTGTCGAAAGCGCGACGCACACCGTCGGCGAATACCCTGCTGACAGCATGGCATCAGTAAGTATGATGCTATGCTGTCAGCATGCGGACCACAGTGACACTGGACGACGACACGCTTGTCGTCGTCAGGCGGCTGATGCGGGAACGCCAAATATCGTTCAAGCAGGCGCTCAATGAAGCCATCCGGCAAGGCGCACAGCGGCGACCGGCTCCCGCGGTCTTCGAAACGCGCACAGCTGATTTGGGTGTGCCATCGGTCAACCTGGACCGAGCCCTGCAGATCGCCGGCGAACTCGAGGACGAGGAACTGATCCGGCGACAGCGCCGCCGCGCATGAGGATCGTCGACGCCAATGTCCTGTTGTACGCCGTCAACACCGCCGCCGACCACCACAAGACGTCACGCCGCTGGCTCGACGGTGCGCTCTCGGGCGGCGACACCGTCGGCCTGGCCTGGGTGCCGCTGCTCGCATTCGTGAGATTGACGACCCGGCATGGGCTTTTCCCTTCGCCCCTGACTACCGACGCGGCAATGGCTCAAGTGCTCGACTGGTGTAACGCACCAGGCTCCCTCATCGTGACGCCTACCCCGCGCCACGGCGACGTGCTGTCCGGGCTGCTTTCGCAAGTCGGCGCGGGAGGAAATCTCGTCAACGACGCCCACCTGGCCGCATTGGCGATTGAGCACCGCGCACGAATAGTAAGTTACGACAGCGATTTCGGACGATTCGATGGCCTGCGGTGGGAAACACCGGAGTCATTGTCGGACTGACGGGATCCGATCAACCCCGCCGCACATTACCGCGCGTCAATGGGCGACCCCGCCATTGCCCCATGTCGCTCCCACAGCCACTAAGGTCACTTATCGCGCAGATCCCTATCTCGACTCGGCTGCACGCGCTTCGGCTCGCCCGGCATCTTCGGGTAGCTCGGCGGATGACCCGACGTAGCTCAATTCAAGGTTCAAGTCGATTCGTGATTTTGGCGAGGGCTAGCCGCAGCATGCGACCCCCTTGAGGCGATATGCGCGACATGTGACTATTGCCTCGATGAATGCCTCACTGAAGGACCTTCGAGGCAAGGTGGCGGTCGTAACCGGAGGAGCCGGAGGCATCGGCCAGGCCATCGGCAGGCGCTTCGGCCAGGAGGGCATGAAGGTGGTGCTCGCCGACGTCCTCGCCGAACCGCTTGACGACGCGACGCGGGCGCTCGCGGCCGAGGGCATCGAAGCGGCTGGGGTGGTTACCGACGTCACCGACTACTCCTCGGTCGAGGCGCTGGCCACCGAGGCGGTCCATCTCTTCGGCGCGCTGCACGTGGTGTGCAACAACGCCGGCACGGGCGGAGTCTCCGAGGGCTACATGTGGGAACACGACCTGGCCGATTGGCGCTGGGGGATCGACGTCAACGTGCTGGGCGTCATCCACGGCATCAAGGCCTTCGTGCCCATCCTGCTCGGGCAGGGCGAGGGACACGTGGTCAACACCTGCTCGGGCAACGGCGGGTTCGCGCCGATTGCCCGGGGGGCCATGGGCGGGCCGGCCACGGCGGTCTACCCGATGACCAAGGCCGCGGTGCTCTGCCTGACCGAGAGCCTCTACACCCACCTGGAGATGACCGGAACGCAGGTGCGGGCGCATGTCCTATTTCCCGGCGGCTTCTTGAACACCGGCATATGGGAGTCGTGGCGGCACCGGCCACAGCGCTACGCCGCGACCCAGGAACGTCAAACACCCGAGCAGACCCTGGCGGGGGTCGTGGCCCGCTTCGAAGCCGCCGGCGCCCACGTCCAGTTCACCCCGCTCGAGACGGTCGCCGACCAGGTGGTGGAGGGAATCCGGGCGGATCGATTCTGGATGATGGGCCCACCCACACCCGCAGACGAGGTCGTGAGCCGCAAGGCGGCATCGATAATCGCTCGCGGCGAACCCGACTACCTGGTCGACGTCCTCGGCCGGCATGTCGGAAGGGAGCAAGAAACCGAAGGAGGAAAGCGTTGAGCACCACCGCAGTTCGCTATGGTCCCCGCCCACCCGAGGCGCAAGTCGACCACGAGATCGACGCCACAAAGGCGCCCATCGCCACCGAGGCGGTGACCGTCACGTACCTCACCGATCCGGAGATTGTCGCGGCCGTGCTGCCCAAGCCGCTCAAGCCGGCGGACGAACCATTGGTGCGGGTCCAGCTTCAGCGGGTCCAGATAGGCGGTATGCCGCCGTTCGGGTCGGCAGTGTTTTCGGTGACCGCCCGGCACAACGAAGTCCAGGGCGACTATCCCCTGTTCATGCCGCAGTCCACCGAACAGTCGGTCACCGGTGGACGCGAAACGTTCGGCGAGCCCAAGAAGTTGGCCCACATCGAGGTGGAGCGCGAGGACGGCCGCGTGACCGCCAGCGTTGACCGGCTGGGCTGTCAGCTCATAACAGTGCACGGCAAAATCGCCGGTCCGGCAGAGCTGCCGCCCGACCAAGTGAACACCGAGTTCTACTTCAAGTTCCTGCGTGCCCCCGACGGCAACGGCATCACCGACCCCCACCTGGTCTACGGCGAGTACCACCGACACTACGAGCTGCTGGAGAACGTCGACGGCACCCTCGAGTTGGGAGAGTCGCAGCTGGACCCGGTGGCCGACATCGTGATCCGTCAGATCAGGTCGATCACGTGGTGTCGCCGGCGCACCATCCAGGTGGGACGGATCGCGGCGCGGGTGCCGCAGGAGTGGCTGCTGCCGTACGTGCACCAGCGCTACGACGACGTATCCCTGCTCGCCGCCCCCGGCCCCGAGCCGGCGCGGGTATAAGCGGCATGGACCGATACACGGTCATTTCGGCTGACTGCCACGCCGGGGCCGACCTGCTCGACTATCGCAACTACCTGGATCCGCAGTACCGGGATGAGTTTGACGGCTGGGCACAGACGTTCGTGAACCCGTTCGGCGACCTGACCGAGCCCGAAGCCGAGCGCAACTGGAACAGCGATCGGCGCAACGCGGAGCTGGATCGGGAAGGCATCGCGGGGGAGGTCCTTTTCCCCAATACCGTGCCGCCGTTCTTTCCTCAGGCGAGTCTGGCCGCGCCCCCACCGCAGACCGCCGGGGAGCTCGAGCTGCGCTGGGCCGGCCTGCGCGCGCACAATCGCTGGCTGGCCGACTTCTGCGCCTTGTCGCCCGAGCGGCGTGCCGGGGTGGGCCAGATCCTGCTCGGGGACCTCGACGAGGCCGTCGCCGAGGTGGCACAGATCGCCAAGCTGGGGCTGCGCGGGGGTGTGCTGCTGCCCGGCGTCGCCCCCGGCACCGGCATCGCGCCGCTTTACGCCGAGCACTGGGAGCCGCTCTGGGCGGCGTGCGAGGAGGCGCGCCTGGTGGTCAACCACCACGGCGGCAACGCCGGACCGAGCCCGATCGACGGGTGGGGTAGCTCGTTGGCGGTGTGGGTGTACGAGTCGCACTGGTGGGCGCACCGGGCGCTGTGGCACCTGATCTTCAGCGGCGCACTCGATCGCCATCGCGACCTCACCCTGGTCTTCACCGAGCAGGGCACCGGGTGGATACCGGCGACCCTCGACTCGCTCGACGTGGCGGCGGCCCGTTACGCGCGACCGAACTCGGCGATCGCCCGCTTCGCCGGACCCACCGCCGGCTCGCTGACCCTTAAGCCAAGCGAGTACTGGGCCCGCCAGTGTTACGTCGGTGCGAGCTTCATGCGCCCGGTCGAGTGCGCCGAGCGCCACCGCATCGGCGTCGACCGGATCATGTGGGGCAGCGACTACCCACACCTCGAGGGGACCGCTCCCTACACCCGGGAGGCGCTGCGCCACACCTTCAGCGGCGTCCCGACCGACGAGGTCGCGGCCATGGTGGGCGGGAATGCGGCGGCCGTCTACGGCTTCGACCTGGAGACCCTCGCACCGCTTGCCGACCGGATCGGCCCGACCGTGGCCGAGGTCGCCGAGCCGCTGGCGGCCGTGCCCGCCGGCGCGAGCAGCACCGTCTTCGAGGCCGACCCCATCCGTGCCTGGTAAGCGAAAGGACTCTTAATGAACCCTGACCCCGTAGACCCCCTGAACCCCTACGTCATCATCTCCGCGGACTGCCACGCCGAGCTGCCGACCGAGCAGTACCGTGGGTACGTCGACCCTGAATACCGGGAGGAATTCGAGACCTACCTGGCCGAGAAGGCTGCCGCGTCGCAGGTCGGCGGGTTCATCGACGAGCAGTTCGCCGAGGAGTGGTTCTCCGAGCATGGGGACGGCATCGCCGGCGGATGGGAGGTCGGCCGGCGGGACATAGAACTCGACGGCGACGGTGTGGTCGGCGAGGTCATCTTCCCCGACGCCGACGCGGTAACCGGGGTCGCCGGGGCCCCGTTCGGCGCCGGGCTGGGCCAGTCGGGCGACCTCGACCCGGGGCGGGCCATGGCCGGGGCGCGGGCCCACAACCGCTGGCTGGCCGAGCTGTGCAGCCACAGCCCCGAGCGCCGGGCCGGGGTCGCGGTGGTGCCGATACTGGCCGACGTCGACGCGGCGGTGGCCGAGATCACCCGAGCGGCCGAGTCCGGGCTGCGGGGCGGGATCCTGATCCCGTCGCGCTGGGTCGGCTACCCGCCCTACCACGACCGCCGCTACGACAAGGTCTGGGCCGCCTGCCAGGACCTGCAGATGCCGGTACACACCCACTCCGGTCCCGCCCCGAGGGAGGAGTACGGCGAGCACCTGGGCATCTATATAACCGAGGTGCGCTGGTGGGGGGCGCGGCCGCTGTGGTTCGCGTTGTGGTCAGGCGTGTTCGAGCGTTTCCCCCGGCTGCGCTGGGGGGTCACCGAGTGCGGCGCGTTTTGGGCCAATGACCTTCTCTGGCTGATGGACACGCGGTACCTGCGCGAGCACTCGGCCAAAAAGATGAGCCGTCAGATGGAGGGCGATCTGACGATGCCGCCCTCGGCCTACTTCGACCGGAACTGTTTTATCGGGGCGACCACCACCGAGCGCAGGGAGCTGGCGCGGCGCTACGAGATCGGCGTGTCAAACATGCTGTGGGGCAATGACTTCCCTCATCCGGAGGGGACCTGGCCACACACCCGCGAATGGCTGCGGCGCTCGTTCTGGGACATCCCCGTCGAGGAGACCCGGCAGATGCTGGGCCTGGCGGCGGCCGAGCTGTACAGCTTCGATCTGGGCGCACTCGCCGGCCTGGCCGAGCGCATCGGCCCCACCCCCGAGGACCTGGGCCAGGACGATGCGGTGAGCATCCCCAAGTGGGAGGCGGCCCGCCGGGTCGGACGCCACTGGCTGACGGAAGCGGAGCCGTTGCCCGACCTTGTGGAGAACTGAGACTGCAAGCCGGGTTTAACTAGATCGGAGTCCACACTCCGTTGTTCCAAAATCCCCAACTGTTGACAGTGGGGTTGTACATCAGGTTGGCCCCAGGTGCCCACGACGGCTGAGGTGGCTGCGGCGGCGCCCACACCGGCGCCGGGCCCCAGGGTGACGAACCCACCCCATGACTCTGGGACGGGCCTCCCGGACCTTGCCAGTCGTGGCAGCGATTCCAGTCCCAGTCCGAGACCTTGCCCCAGCTCGGGTCCCATTGCTCACCCGGGCACCAGTGATTGGTCGGCGCAGGGGCCGGCGCCGCCCGGGCGCTGCCGCCGGTCAGTCCGAAAGCCGACAAGGCCAACCCGCCAGCCGCCAGCACGCCGGTGCCCAACCGAACCCACGGTCTCGTCTGCTTCACGGTATTCATTTCCTAAGAATTTCCGTTACGGGTCGGAATCGCAATAGCTTTTCGTAGGCTCTCCGAGGTCCTCGTCAACTAAGGCGACCCTGGTCACCACGGACCTCGGCGATCGTTTGTTGACCCGCGACCAGGTACGTCCCGTGGCCTTCGCTGACCAGGTTGCCCTTGAACTTCAACACCTCGTTGACCAGGGCGTCGTCTTGGTTGCGGTAGGCGATCACGATGGTGTCGATGCCCTGGTAAACCCTGGTAAACACCTCAACGATGAACCGAAGGTCGGGCATGCGCTGCAGGGCTGCCGCCCAGTAACGCCGGAGCGCGGACTTCCCCCGAACCACTCCCGCTGTTTCAGGCAGCAGCTTGGCGGCCGGTTTGCTTCATGATCCGGTGAAGTAGTCAACTACGCAGCCCGCCCCGTCTTTAAGTAGGCGACTACTCCAGACCGCCCCGTTTTCAGTAGTCGACTACTGCAGACCGCCGCGTGGATTCGCATGAGGCTGGGTTACGCAATACCTGGTCACACCATGGCCGCCAGCGCGACCCCGCCCGAACGTGAGCCACGCCAGCAGGGCATGACTCTCATCGGTGCCGGGCCGAGCTCCGGTCTCGTCCAGGTCGGCCCGACGAGGAAATGGGTGGGTAGACATGTCGTATGTGATCGCGGCGCCGGAGTTCGTGACAACGGCGGCAACAGATCTGGCGGGCATCGGTTCGTCGCTCAGCGAGGCCAACGCGGCGGCCGCGGCCTCGACCACCAGAGTGATCAACGCCGCCGGCGACGAGGTGTCGGCGGCCATTGCGAAGGTGTTCTCGGCCTACGGTCAGGGATTTCAGGCTCTTAGTGTCCGGGCGGCGGCGTTTCATGACCAGTTTGTGCAGGCGTTGACCGCGAGTGCGGGCTCCTATGCCAGCGCTGAGGCCGCCAATGTTGTTGCGTTTACGGCCAATCCGGCACAGACCCTCGAACAGGACGTGCTGGGTGTGATCAATGCGCCCTTCCTGGCGCTTACCGGGCGCCCGCCAATCGGCACCGGAGCTATCGGGAACGGTTTCGCCTTCGTGCAGCAGGAAATTCAGCAGACCCCAACGGCAATGTCCGCGGGATTCACCCAGGTGGGAAACACGCTCGTCACCGATATCTTCGGGTCGCCGGCTACCCCGCCGATCCCGGCCGCGCTGAATCCGACCTTCACCGGCACGCCGTCGCTGATAACCAAAATCGAAAACGCTGCGCTTTGGCCGGTAAAAGATCTCCTGAACTTCTCCGGCATCTATGACCAACTCGGGACGCCGGGTTCCCCAGCTCTAACGCTGCTTGCCAGCAACGCCCTGTCGCCGATCCTCGGCAACTCCCCGCCGAAGTTATTGCCGCTGCTGCTGGGAGAAACGGTGCAGCACACCACATATGACGGCATGAGCGTCGTGCAGATCACCCCGGCTCATCCGGACGGCAACTGCGTGGTCGCCATTCACGGTGGCGCGTTTGTCTTGCCGCCCACACTCTTTCACTGGATCGATTACACGGTGATGGCCTACCAGACCGGCGCGACCATCGAAGTACCGATCTACCCGTTGATGCAGCAAGGAGGTACCGCCGGCGTGGTTGTACCGGCGATGGCCGGCCTCATCTCCACAGAAATAGCTCAATACGGGGCTCCCCATGTCAGCGTGCTCGGTGACTCCGCGGGCAGCACCATCGCGCTGGCAGCCGTCGAAAACATGGTGGCCAACAATCAGACCGTGCCGGCGTCAATGGTTCTAATGTCTCCCTGGCTCGACGTCAGCGATACCAATCCGAACATCGGGTTCGTCCACGATCCCCTGCTCCCGCCTCTCGGGAGTGGGGCGCAAAATATCGGCAAGGTGTGGGCGGGCGGTCTCCCCGAGAACAACCCTCTAGTGAGTCCGCTGTATGGGTCACTGAAGGGACTCCCGCCGACGTATGTCTACTCGGGCTCGCTGGATTCAGTCGCACCCGACGTGCTTGTCCTCCAACAAGAAGCCGTAACCCAAGGGGCCCCGATCAGCTTCGTACTCGCCAGCGGCGAAATTCACGACTGGATTCCGCTGACTCCAGACGGCTTGCACTACTGGCCGCAGATCAAACAGGAACTCGGTGCTTAAAGACGCGCCGCTGGAAGAGCGCTCAGCGGCAGCGGGGTGCTAAGCAGCGTGACTGCTCAGGCCTTCATCGTGTTCGCGTCCTGGGGCGCGGTAGCAGGGCGGCGAGTTCGTCGCGGCTGGTGGTTCCGGTCCTCAACATCGCCCGATAGACGTGGCTTTCGACGGTGCGTACGGACAAAGTCAGTCGCTCGGCAATTTCGCGACTGGACAATCCCTCACCGATCAGCATCACGATTTCGCGTTCCCGGTCACTCAGCGGCAGGGGCTCACCGGCCTGACGAAGTGCCGAAGTACTTGCGCCGCATTGTTCGGCCAGCGCGGCGGCGCGTGTCGAGCAACTCAACGCCGATCCCCGAAGGCCTTTTTGGCGATACGCCAGGGCGGCCTGGGCGGCCGCATCGACGGCAGCAACAAGATCGCCAAGACGCTCGAATTCTTCTGACACCGAAGCCAATTGGGCGGGGCCGCCGTCGTGCAGGGCCTGGGCGAACCGCGCGGCGACGCCGACACGGGGTCCCTCGACGATCCCCTCGAGCTCGCGCAACCGGGGTGCCCCCGAACAGTCTCCGAACTGGGTGGCGGTCTGCAGGCACATCACTTCCGCTGCGAATTGCCCCTTGTCGGCGGCCCTTTGGGCCGCCGACAACAAGACGGCGATCGCCTCACTGACCGCGCCCTCGCCCGCGGCCACCCAAGCCCGAGCCAGGCTCAACTCGTAGTCCAGCGACCGAAACGGGCGTCGCACCTTGTCGAGTGCGGCGAGTGCGGCGGCTGCCTCGTCAGTCGACCCGCGTATGGCCAGCGCGGTCGCGCGTGGGACGTGATAGCGGTACCCCCAGCCCGAAGCATGGGTGCCGGACATCCCTACCGCTGCCTGTTCCAGCAACGCATACGCGGAATGAAGGTCGCCTGCACCAAGGGCGGCTCGACCCGCCACGGCAGCACCGAGCAATTGAGCCGCTCCCGGAAGGTCGGCTGCCTGCCGCTGTACGCGTTCGGCTACGTCGGCGGCGTCGCCGATCCGCCCTGCCAGCACCAGCGCGCTGACGTGCGAATCGGCGATGTTGAACCTCATGTGCGGAGCGTCGAAGGAACGAGTCGCAGCGACATATCCCGCTTCTGCAGTGCCCACAGCTGCGGTGGTGCGTCCGGCGTCCGCGGCTATGGTGGCGAGAGCCCAGGCTATCTCCGCACCCACTACGGCGGGCAGGTCATCCAACGCGAGTTCCTTCGATGCTTGCAACGCCGTATGGGGCTGGTCCATCGCAAACCAGTACACCGTGAGGAAGGCGTCGATATAGCTGTGGGCCTGCGGTGGTGTGCCGCGCGACGCGTCGTCGATGATTTCTTTCGCGCGTGCGGGGTCACCGAGCGCCCACAACAGGTTGCTCGCGCGGAAGAACGCGAATCTCGCGCGGTCGCCGTCGGTCAACTGGCCGGTGTCAACCTCGGCGAGCACGGCGTCTGCCTGTTCGCCACGGCCAAGCCACGAAAGGGCATGCGCGCGAAGAATGTTCGGTTCGAGTCCCGCCGCGACGTGGATGGCCGCCTCCGCGAGTCGATCGGCCAGGCGCAGATCCGCCAGCCACACGGCGCCGTGGGCCGCCCTAACGAGCAGGTCCACGTCCGGTGCGAGGTCGGACTCGAGACTCAACGTGGCCCGCCGCACGACGACCTGAATGTCGTCACGCTCATTGGACCCGGCGAGTTCGGCGGCGACCAGCCCGCGCAGCCGCCGCAACTTCGTGCGTGGCGCGCCTCTGCGGCGCACCTCACCGTAGAGCGGATGCGCCACCCGCACCTGCACACCGGCAACGCCGGGCTCGAGCGTGATCAGACCACGGGAGTCGGCCTCCTCGACCGCGCCCGGATCAGTGATCCGCCGCAGCGCCGCCAGTTCGATCGGCTCCCCAACAGCCAGCGCGTCGACCACATCATTAACCGGGGCGGGTAGGTCCCCGATGCGGGATTCGATCAGCTCGACCAAGCTGGGCGGCATGATCGGATCACCGATCCAGCGCCAGTACCCGTGCTGATTCACGACGCGGCCGTCAGCGACCTCCTGCTCGACGATGTTCCGTAGATACAAGGCGTTCCCGCGAGTGAGCTTCCACAGCCGCGAAGCGGCATCCGGATCCACCGAACCGCCTAGCGTCGCCGACAGCAGTGAGGTGGTTTGGTCGAGCGACAGCGGCTGCAGATCAAGCCGCTCGAAGCGGCCACCCTTCCATATCTCCTTCACCGCGGCGGGAATCGGTTCGCCGTCGAGAACGGTAAGCAGCACTTTCGCCCCGCCGCGCTGCATGATCTGGTGCACAACGAAGATCGACAAATCGTCGAGCAGATGCACGTCGTCGACACACACCACCACCGTGACGTCCGAAGATGAGGCCGTCGCCAGCGACTCGATCACCCCCCGCAGCAACTGAACGGTATCGGTGACACCCGACGGCGCCCATGCGGTGAAAGCACCGAGCGGAATAGCCCGGGCCGAAGATGTGCCGACCGCCCATCGCCATTCGCATCCCCGCGACTCAGCGGCAGACAAGGCCTCACGGACGATCCGGCTCTTGCCCACACCCGCCGCACCGTAGACAACGATCCCGGAAGCATCGGACGCCAAGATGGCGGCCTCGATAGCTCCCATCTCCTCCGAGCGGCCAACCAAGGGCCACACCAAACGCACATCGAAAGCCTACGTGCGATCACCCCAGACGCTGGCGCTTACCGCACCTTCTAATCATGCCCCTTGTTCGGCATGGGAAGTCCTCGCAAGAACCACAGACGCTCCCGGACGTCGCCGGCGCGGAGACTCGTGCGTCGGGCTGACAAGATTTGAACCTGCCGACCACCTGACCCCCGGTACCACTTGGACTGATTTGCGACGGTTCCGGATTAACCTCACCTGCGATTGACCAGGCAGGCGCCTTATTCTTGGCGGATCGGGGTATCGGACCGCGTATGGGTGGTGTTCGCATGACGACGGCGGGATTGGCGTGCGTTGCCTGCGGTACCGAACTGCCGCCGAATTCGAAGTTTTGCAATGAGTGTGGGTCGCCGATTGCCGTGCCGGGCACACCGGCGGAGTACAAGCAGGTGACGGTGTTGTTCGCCGATGTGGTGCGCTCGATGGGCATCGCGGCCGTGCTGGATGTGGAGCGGTTCCGCGAGATCATCACCGAGCTGGCGGAACGGTTGGCGGCGGTGGTGCAGCGCTACGGCGGTGGGAACGTGGGGTACACCGGCGACGGGATCATGGCGCTGTTCGGCGCCCCGGTGGCGTTGGAGGATCATGCTTTTCGGGCGTGTCTGGCCGCGCTGGCCATCCAGCAGGAGGCCACCCGGTTGGCGGGCGAGGTGGCCCGCCGCGATGGCGTGGCGCTGCGGTTGCGGGTCGGCCTGAATTCGGGTCGGGTGATCGCCGGTGAGATCGGTTCGGGGGCGTTGGGGTACGCCGCGACCGGCGAGCCGGTCGGGTTTGCCCAGCGGATGGAATCGGTGGCCCCGCCGGGTGGGGTGATGCTGTCGGAGTCCACCGCGCGGCTGGTCGAGCACACCGTGATGCTGGCCGAACCGGAGTGGGTGCGCATCAAGGGGGCCGACGAACCGGTGCGCGCGCGCCGGCTGATGGGGATCGGGCCGCGGGATGGGCTGGTGGGGCGCGGCGAAGCGAGCCTGGTCGGTCGGCGCTGGGAGATGGCCGCCTTCGACGCCATGGTGGAGCGCGCGGTCGGTGGCCGCGGTGGTGTTGTGAATGTGGTGGGACCGCCGGGCATCGGCAAGAGCCGGGTGGCCCGGGAGACGGCGGCCGTGGCAGCCGCTCGCGGCGTCGAGGTGTTTTGGGCCTTCTGCGAGTCGCACGCTGGTGACGTCCCGTTTTATGCCGTGTCGCGGCTGCTGCGCGCGAGCACCGGCGTGGCCGACCTCGACGGCGAAGCCGCCCGAGCGCAAGTGCGGCGGCAGATTCCGGGCGCCGACCCGCAGGATCTGCTGCTGCTCGATGACCTACTCGGGATCGCCGACCCCAACGTGGCGCTGCCCCAGGTCCACGCGGATGCGCGGCGGCGGCGGTTGACCGCACTGATCAACGCCGCGTCGCTGGCGCGCACCGAACCGGCGCTTTACATCATCGAGGATGCGCACTGGATCGATGCGGTCAGCGAGTCGATGCTGGCCGACTTCCTGTCCGTCATTCCGCGCACCCCGTCGATGGTGCTAACCAGCTACCGCCCCGAGTATCAGGGAGCGTTGACGCGGGTGCCCGGCGCGCAGACGATCGCGCTTGCCCCACTGGGTGATTCGGACACCGCGGCGCTGATCGGTGCGCTGCTGGGGCCGGATCCCTCGGTCGGCGAGCTGGCGGCGGCCCTCGCCGAGCGGGCCGCCGGGAATCCGTTTTTCGCCGAGGAGATGGTGCGCGAGTTGGCCCAGCGCGGGGTGTTGGCAGGTGAGCGTGGTGGCTACGTGCGCCAGGGTGATGTCGCCGAGGTGAGCGTGCCGGCCACGGTGCAGGCGGCCATCGAGGCGCGCATCGACCGGCTGACGACCCCGGCCAAGCGGACGCTGCACGCGGCGTCGGTGATCGGCGCCCGCTTCGGGGCGGAGCTGCTGGCCGCGTTGGGCATCGATGCGGTGGTCGACGAGCCGCTGGGCGCGGAGCTGATCGATCAGGTGCGTTTCACCCCAACCGCCGATTACGCCTTCCGCCACCCGCTGATCCGCGTGGTGGCCTACGAGTCACAACTGAAGTCGGATCGGGCCGAGCTGCACCGGCGTGTCGCGGCGGCCATCGAATCACGCGACCCAGCAGCGGCCGAGCAGAACGCGGCCCTGATAGCCGAGCATCTGGAGGCCGCCGGAGATGGGCACGCCGCCTTCGGCTGGCACATGCGCGCCGCAACGTGGTCCACCAACCGCGACATCAACGCCGCCCGCCTGTCCTGGGAGCGCGCAGAAAAGATCGCCGACGCCCTACCCGCCCAGGACCCCAACCGAACAGCCATGCGCATCGCCCCGCGCACCATGTTGTGCGGAACCTCCTCGCGAGTCCACGAAGACGTTGCCGGGGACCGTTTTGAGGAACTGCGGGTGTTGTGCGCCGCCGCCGGGGACAAGGCGTCGCTGGCGATCGGGATGGCGGGGCTGGTGATCGATCACGTGCATCAGGACCGGCTGCGCGAGGCGTCGCGGCTGGCATCTGAACACATGACACTTATCGAGTCGGTCGGCGATCCGACCCTGACGGTGGGGCTGTCCTTCGCCCCTATCTATGCCAAGGTGCTAAGCGCCGAGGTGAGTGACGCGCTGCGCTGGTCGCAGCGGGTTATCGACCTGGCCGACGGTGACCCGTCTAAAGGCAACTTCATTGCGGGCTGTCCGTTGGCGTTCGCGTTCGGGACGCGGGGTGTTGCCCGTTGTTGCCTGGGTCGTCCTGGATGGCGAGACGACGTGCGCCACGCCGTCGCTATGGCCCGCAGCGCCGACCCCGTGACCTACGCCAGGGCCGTCGCCTTGGTCTACGGGGGAATCGCGCTTGGCGTGCTGATGCCCGACGATTCGGCGGTGCGTGAGATCGAGGATGCCTTACAGCTTGCCGAGCGCTCTGGAGACGATTTCGCGGTCGGTGGCACCCGGTTGACGCTGGGCTTTGCGCTGGTGCACCGCCACACCGACGCGGAGCGCGACCTCGGATCCAAGCTCCTGGCAGACGGCGGCGAAATATTCCTGCGCCGGGGATTCAGCCTGTGCATTTTACCGATCGTCGATGTCTACTTGGCGCGGGAGAGGGCCCGGCGTGGAGACCGCGATGAGGCGATTCCGCTCATGTTCGCCGCTGTCGACCATCTGTTCCCCGAGGGACAACTGATGCCGGAGGGCATTGCCGCGACCGGTGTTCTGGTGCAGACCCTGCTCGATCGCGGGGCCGAGAATGACGTGGCCGAAGCCGAGGCCGCAATAGAGCGGTTAGCGAGAGTGCCAGCCGATGAAGGGCTGGCCATACGCGACATTTGGCTGCTGCGGCTGCGCGCGCTGCTGGCCCGGGCCCGCGGCGACGATGTTGCCTACCGGGACTTGGTGAGTCGCTATCGCGTGATGGCGGAATCGCTTGGCTTCGAAGGACACATCGCCTGCGCCGAGGCGATGTGAGGGTCGGCAGCACGACGGCGACTAATCGCGGCAGGCGCCATAACCGGAAAGGTCAGCAAAGCCCGCCGGATCCGGGCTGCGCGGCTTGGGCGTCGATTGGGGCTCATTGCTGGTCACCGGGCCGCTGAAGACGGCCCGTGGCGCCGCACGTCAGGGTAAAGTCCTTTTTCGCGACGCGCCGGGCGCCTGCCCGGGCTGCCGCGACAGGGTGACATGGCCTTTGTGATCACAGCACCAGAGATGCTGGCGGCGACGGCTTCGGATCTGGCCGCTATTGGGTCCACGATCAACGAGGCCAATGCGATGGCGGCCGTTTCGACCACCGCATTGCTGCCCGCAGCCGGCGATGAGGTCTCGGCGGCGATCACGTCCCTGTTTTCCAGCCACGCCCAGGCCTATCAGGCGCTCAGTGCTGAGGCGTCGACCTTCTACCAACGGTTCGTGCAGGCCTTGGACAGCGCGCGGATTGCGTACGCGGCCGCCGAGGCGGCCAATGCCTCGCCATTGCAGGGCTTGGGCGTGTTTTCGCCCTGGGAGGCGTTGCTGGGTCGCCCGTTGCTGGGCAACGGCACCGACGGTTCGGCGGGGACCGGGCAAAACGGCGGGCCCGGAGGGCTTTTGTGGGGCAACGGCGGCAACGGAGGATCCGGTGCTGCCGGGCAGCCGGGCGGCAACGGCGGTGCTGCCGGGCTGTTCGGCAACGGCGGTCAGGGCGGTGCCGGCGGGGCGGGCACGGTCGGTGCCACAGACACGTCGGGTTCTGCGGGTGGCGCGGGCGGCAACGGTGGCAACGGCGGGGCCGGCGGCGCCGGTGGCCAGGGCGGGATGTTGTACGGCAACGGTGGTGCCGGCGGCCAGGGTGGCGCCGGCGGCGTTGGGGGCACCGGCGGGATCGGCGGCACCGGCGTCGCCGGCACCGCCGCGACTTCTGCCGGCGGTATGGGCGGCAACGGCGGCACCGGCGGCAACGGCGGCGTGGGCGGGGCCGGTGGCCAAGGCTCGGCCTGGCTAGGCCAGGCCGGGGCCAACGGCAATGGCGGTGCCGCCGGTATCGGCGGCCAAGGCGGGCAAGGCGGTGCCGGCGCCGCCGACACCGGCAGCGGCGCCGGCGCCGGTGGCGACGGCGGCATGGGCGGGGCCGCCGGCCTGAGCGGCAGCGCCGGCAGCGGCGGCGTCGGCGGCAGTGTGGGCGCGGCGGGTACTGGTGGGACCGGGGGGGTTGGCGGCAGCGGCGGACACGGCGCCCAAGGTGCCGCAGGCGTCGCCAGTTTCAACAGCGGTCAGGGCGGTGAAGGCACCCAGGGCGGTAACGGTGGCCACGGCGGACAGGGCGGAGCCGGCGACGGCGGCACCAATGGCAGTGGCGGCGCGGGCGGCATGGGCGGGCAAGGCGGGCAGGGCGGCGTCGGTGCCGCCGACACCGGCAACGGTGCCGGCCGAGGTGGCACCGGCGGCACCGGAGGTGCAGGAGGTGCCGCTGGCAGCCCGGGCGGCGGCGGCAGCGGCGGGGTCGGCGGCGCAGCGGGCATCGGCGGGGCTGGTGGCCAAGGCGGCAACGGCGGCCAGGGCGCTCAAGGCATCGCGGGCGTCAGCGATATCAACAGGGGACAAGGCGGTCAAGGCACCCAAGGCGGCGCCGGCGGCTCGGGTGGCAGCGGCGGGGTCCCCGGTGCCGGGGTCGGGGGTGGCCAGGGTGCGGGTGGTCAGGGCGGCGACGGTGGGGTCGGCGGTCAGGGCGGCCAGGGCGCCGCCGGCACCGACAACAGTGGCAAGGTCCTGGTGACCGGCGGTGCGGGTGGTACCGGCGGGGCGGGTGGTACCGGCGGGGCGGCCGGGGCCGGTGGTGCGGGTTCTATCAACGGTGCGGCCGGCAGCGCCGGGTCCGGTGGCGCTGGTGGCGCTGGCGGCGCCGGCGGCGCCGGCGGCCAAGGCACTTCGGGGGCGGCCGGTGGTGTGGCCGGTGGGCACGGCGCGAACGGCGGTACGGGTGGCGGCGGTGGGGCCGGTGGGGCGCCCGGTGCCGGTGTCGGCGGCGTCCAGGGTGCGGGTGGTCAGGGCGGCAACGGCGGGGTCGGCGGTCAGGGTGGCCAGGGCGCCCCCGGCACCGATAACAGCGGCACTGTCGAGGTGGCCGGCGGTGCGGGTGGTACCGGCGGAGCGGGCGGTACCGGCGGGGCGGCCGGGGCCGGTGGCGCGGGCTCTATCAACGGTGCGGCCGGCAGCGCCGGGTCCGGTGGCGCTGGCGGCGCCGGCGGCGACGGCGGCGCCGGCGGCCACGGCACTTCGGGGGTGCTGGGCAGTGGCGGTGGGCAGGGCGCGGCCGGCGGTGCGGGCGGCGGCGGTGGGGCCGGTGGGGCGGCCGGTGGGGTCGGCGGCAGCCAGGGCGCGGGTGGGCAGGGCGGCAACGGCGGCACCGGCGGGGCCGGCGGGACCGGCGGGACCGGCAGCGCGGGCAGCTCAAGCAACCTCGACGGGCAGGCCGGCGGCCAAGGCGGGGACGGAGGACAGGGCGGTGACGCCGGTCTGGGCGGCACCGGGTTCAGCAGCGGCGCGGCCGGCACCGCCGGCAGCGGCGGGACCGGCGGTCAGGGCGGGACCGGCGGGGTCGGGGCGAACAACACCAGCAGCGCGGCGGCCGGGGCGATCGGCGGCACCGGCGGCACCGGCGGTGCCGGCGGGAACGGCGGCACCGGCGGGCTGGCCGGCAACGCCCACGGCGGCACCACCGGAGTCCAGGGCGCCGGCGGGTCCGGCGGCAACGGCGCCACCGGCGGGGTCGGCGGGGCCGGCGGGGCGGGCAGCGCGGGCAGCTCAGGCAACCTCGACGGGCAGGCCGGCGGCCAAGGCGGGGCCGGAGGACAGGGCGGTGACGCCGGTCTGGGCGGCACCGGGTTCAGCAGCGGCGCGGCCGGCACCGCCGGCAGCGGCGGGGCCGGCGGCCGGGGCGGGAACGGCGGGGCCGGGGCGAACAACACCAGCAGCGCGGCGGCCGGGGCGATCGGCGGCACCGGCGGCACCGGCGGTGCCGGCGGGAACGGCGGCACCGGCGGGCTGGCCGGCAGCGCCCACGGCGGCACCACCGGAGTCCAGGGCGCCGGCGGGGCGGGCGGCAACGGCGCCACCGGCGGGGTCGGCGGGACCGGCGGGACCGGCAGCGCCGGCAGCTCAGGCAACCTCGACGGGCAGGCCGGCGGCCAAGGCGGGGCCGGCGGGGCCGGCGGTGACGCCGGTCTGGGCGGCACCGGGTTCAGCAGCGGCGCGGCCGGCACCGCCGGCAGCGGCGGGGCCGGCGGCCAGGGCGCGAACGGCGGGACCGGGGCGAACAACACCAGCAGCGCAGCGGCCGGGGTGATCGGCGGCACCGGCGGCACCGGCGGTGCCGGCGGGAACGGCGGCACCGGCGGGCTGGCCGGCAACGCCCACGGCGGCACCACCGGAGTCCAGGGCGCCGGCGGGGCCGGCGGCAACGGCGCCACCGGCGGGGTCGGCGGGACCGGCGGGACCGGCAGCGCCGGCAGCTCAAACAACCTCGACGGGCAGGCCGGCGGCCAAGGCGGGGCCGGCGGGGCCGGCGGTGACGCCGGTCTGGGCGGCACCGGGTTCAGCAGCGGCGCGGCCGGCACCGCCGGCAGCGGCGGGGCCGGCGGCCAGGGCGGGAACGGCGGGACCGGGGCGAACAACACCAGCACCGCGGCGGCCGGGGTGATCGGCGGCACCGGCGGCACCGGCGGTGCCGGCGGGAACGGCGGCACCGGCGGGCTGGCCGGCAACGCCCACGGCGGCACCACCGGAGTCCAGGGCGCCGGCGGCGCCGGCGGCAACGGCGCCACCGGCGGGGGCGGCGGGACCGGCGGGACCGGCAGCGCCGGCAGCTCAAACAACCTCGACGGGCAGGCCGGCGGCCAAGGCGGGGCCGGCGGGGCCGGCGGTGACGCCGGTCTGGGCGGCACCGGGTTCAGCAGCGGCGCGGCCGGCACCGCCGGCAGCGGCGGGGCCGGCGGCCAGGGCGGGAACGGCGGGGCCGGGGCGAACAACACCAGCACCGCGGCGGCCGGGGTGATCGGCGGCACCGGCGGCACCGGCGGTGCCGGCGGGAACGGCGGCACCGGCGGGCTGGCCGGCAACGCCCACGGCGGCACCACCGGAGTCCAGGGCGCCGGCGGCGCCGGCGGCACTGGCGCGGCCGGCGGTGCCGGCGGGGTCGGCGGGACCGGCACCGGGGGCAGCCTCGGCACCCCCGGCGGCACCGGCGCCCAAGGCGGTGCCGGCGGGGCCGGCGGTGACGCCGGTCTGGGCGGCACCGGGTTCAGCAGCGGTGCGGCCGGCACCGCCGGCAGCGGCGGGGCCGGCGGCCAGGGCGGGGCCGGCGGGGCCGGGGCGAACAACACCGGCACCGCGACCGTCGGCAACTCGGGCGGCCAGGGTGGCCAGGGCGGCACCGGCGGCACCGGCGGCACCGGCGGACAGGCCGGCAACGCCCACGGCGGCAAAACCGGGGTACAGGGCGCCGGCGGCACCGGCGGCACCGGCGGCATCGGTGGCCAAGGCGGCACCGGCTGTGCCGATGACAGCAGCGGCGACGCCACCGCCGGTGGTACCGGCGGGACCGGCGGCAGCGGCGGCGCCGGGGGCAGCGGCGCGACCGTGGGCGCCGCCGGCGCCGGCGGGGCGGGCGGTGTCGGCGGCCAGGGCGGGGCCACCAACACCACGGGTGACACCGCCGGTGCGGGCGGGCAGGGCGGCCAGGGCGCCGGCGGTGCGGCCGGCGGCGTCGGCTACCTCGGCGGGCAAGGCGGCCAAGGCGGGACCGGGGGTCAAGGCGGCACCGCCATCAGCGGCGCGACCAGCGGCGACGGCGGTCACGGCGGTAGCGGCGGAGTTGGCGGCGACGGCGGCGACGGCAGCGACAGCAGCACCGGGCCCGGCGGCGCCGCCGGCACCGGCGGGCAGGGCGGCAGCGGCGGCACCGGCGGGCAGGCCGGCGGCGGCGCCGGCGCCGCGGGCGCCGCCGGCGCCGGCGGTCAGGGGGGCGCGGGCGGCACTGGCGGCGAAGGGGGTGCCGGCAACAACGGCGGCGTGGGCGGCAATGGCGGTGACGGCGGCAGCGGCGGTAACGGCGGCGCGGCGGTTGGCAGCGGCGACGGCGCCGACGGCGGCAGAGGCGGCGACGCCGGGGCCGGCGGCACCGGCGGGGTCGGCCTCAACTCCACCCCCACCGGTAGCGGCGGCGACGGCGGGGACGGCGGCGCCGGCGGCCAAGGTACTGCCGGCGGCGCGGGCGTCGACAGCGCGGGTGGCCTCGGCGGTAGCGGCGGCGACGGCGGTAACGGTGGTGCCGGTGGTAGCCCCGGGCTGGGCTCCACCAGGCAAATCAACACAGCCGCCGGCATAACGTTCGGCAGCGGCGGCAACGGCGGCGCCGGCGGCAGCGGCGGCGCCGGTGGCGTCGGCGCCAGCGGCCCGGCCGGCGACAACGCCGGCTTCGCCGGCGGTAACGGCGGCGGTGGCGGCCAAGGCGGTCAAGGCGGCGCGGCTAACTTTCCCAACGGGGACTACCACGGCTTTTTCGGATCCAACGGCAACGGCGGTGCAGGCGGCAACGGCGGCGTAGGCGGCACCGGCGGCACCGGCGGCACCGGCAGCAGCAGCGTTGGAGGCACCGGCGGCACTGGCGGCAACGGCGGGGCAGCCGGCGCGGGCGGCGCGCCCGGCAACGGCATCGACGCCGCGCCGGGGAACGAAGCGCTGCCCATCGGCACCGGCGGCGCCGGAGGCACCGGCGGCGCCGCCGGCTCCGGCGGCGACGGCGGGCAAGGCGACAACAGCTTCGACGGCGGCCAAGGCGGCAACGGCGGCCAGGGCGGCGGCGGTGGCAGTGGCGGCGATGGGAGCGGCAACTACAACGCCCAAGGCAGCAACGGCGGCGACGGCGGGGGCGGCGGCGCGGGTGGCGCCGGCGGCACCGGCGGCACCGGCGGAGTTGGCGCCGATGGCGGCACCGGCGGCAACGCTGGCCAGGGCGGCAACGGAGCGGAAGCCGGCAACGGTGGCACCGCGCAATCCACGGGCACAGGGTCTTACGGCGGCACAGGCGGCACCGGCGGCAACGGGGCCAACGCCGGCGCCGCCGGCGCCGGCGGCTCGGATGGCGCCGGCGGCAGCGCTGGCGCTAACGGCACTGGCGCCAACGGCGGCACCGGCGGAAGCGGTGGCGACGGCGGAAGCGGCGGCCCAGACGGCAACTATGGCACCAACGGCGCCGGCGGCACCGGCGGCACCGGTACCGGCCCCGCCGGCAGCGCCGGCAGCGCCGGCACAAACGGTGCCACGGGCGGCACGGGCAGCAGCAATTTGACAAACGCAACCGTCCCGCTGCAGATGCTCAACGTCACCGAGCCGATCATCTACATCTCGGTCAACGGCGGACCGATGGTGCCCGTGCTGGTTGACACCGGATCCACCGGCCTCGTCATCGCCAGCCAATTCGTCCCCACGCAGAACCTCGGCCCCGCCATCGGATCGGGTTCAGCCGGCTACACCGGCGGGCTGAACTACAACTACCAGACCTATTCAACGACGGTGAATTTCGGGAATGGCATCGTCACCGCGCCGACCGGAATTGACATCGTCACCTCGTCCACGCCGGATTTACTGACTTATCTGGCTCCCGATGGCGGTGCATATGGCATTTTGGGAATTGGGCCGAACAACGGGTTCCCGGGCACCAGCACCCTGGTCACGGCGTTGCCGGGTCTTCTCAATAATGGGGTGCTCATCAATGAATCGCAGGGCACGCTGGAGTTCGGTCCCAACCCATTACCCAGCCACGTCGCGGTTTCCGGAGCCCCGACGAGCACCTTGGACGTCCGGATCAATAACGGCCCCCTCCAAACGGTTCCCGTTGCGATCGATTCCGGCGGTGTGTACGGAAGCATCCCGTCATCCGTGCTCGGGACCGGTCAACCCTCCGGAACTGTGCCGGCGGGAACGACCATTTCGGTATACACGCCCGACGGTCAGACGCTGCTGTATTCCTACGTGACGAACGCGACGAACGGTCCATTGGTGACCTCCGGCGGCACGATGAATACCGGGTACATACCTTTCCAACAACAACCGGTGTACGTCAGCTACGACCATAGCGGCGTCGGGACAACAGTCTTTGATACCTGACGTACCCGCACTGGGCCCGCAATTGGGCCGGCTCGTATCCATCGGGTATCCCAAACGCAACATCGCCGCGCCCACAAGCGCGCGGAAGCTCCCAGAAAGAGGGTGCCCCCAGGCTCGCGGTTTCGTCACGACGCAGTACGCTTCGCGCCTTTCGGCCACTGAGCGCGGCGACGATACGCCGGCACGACGGCCCGCCTAGAAGGCGGAGTTCTGGCTTACACCAACGTGTTTCAGCTGTTCAGACTGGGTCAAGGCCGTTGAATTGGCCTTCCTAGAGCACCTGGCCTGAAGGTTTGGCCCTATGAACGGAGCCGCGGACGCCGGTAGATCGCGAGCGCGGCAGCGGTCGGCCGGGCGGCGGGAGCGGCGTTCCGACTGCGACCAAAGGGGATGCAAAGCACTCAGCCGTCAAACAGTCGTTTCAAGAATCCTATGAGGATCCGCCGAGCCCTGTCGTCGAATCTTTTCTTGACAGTTGAAGCCGCCACGTGGCGGCCAGAGCGGAAAAGAACGACCAGACATGAGCATTAGTCACGTCGCAGTCAGGGCGGTGCCGTCCATCCAGACCAAAGAGTCGCCCGTGGCCGCTCTCGCGTTGGCCCTCGTGGGCATCTACGCCGGCTCGCTTTTGAGCAGTGCTCGGCCGCATCTGAGTAGCCAGACATCGCTGACACACGGCTGGGTGCCGATGACGGTCCAGGTCGTCACCGCTATCGCGGTGGGGCTGGCCGCCGGACGGCGATCGCGTCGTTGGCGCCTGTTGTGGCTGCCGCTGTCTGCCGCCGTCGGAGCTATGGCGGCCTGGGGGGCGCACTGGTACCTCGCCGACATCGGTCCAAACACCGCATCAGCGCCGCGGGCACTGTATGTGTGGATCACGCTGGCCGGTATGGCCACGGCTGTTTTGATCCTGGGCTGGCGCGGCGCGCGTTGGTGGCGGCGTGGGGCATCGATCCTGGCCGTGCCGCTCTGCCTGCTCTGCGCGCTGCTGGCGCTCAACAGTTGGGTCGGGTACTTCCCGACGGTGCAGAGCGCGTGGAATCAGCTCACCTCTGCTCCCCTGCCTAACCAGACCGACAAGGCCACCGTTACCGCGTTGGCGGGGAAGGGCACCAAACCTACCCACGGTAGCCTGGTGCCGGTACAGATCCCCGGCGACGCATCACATTTCAACCATCGCGAGGAACTGGTGTACCTGCCGCCGGCATGGTTTGCGAGCAGTCCGCCGCCGCAGCTGCCGGTGGTGATGATGGTCGGTGCCGTGGCCAACACACCGGCTGACTGGGTGCGCGCCGGCAACGCGGTGGAGACCGTCGAGGCCTTCGCGGCCGCGCACGGCGGCAACGCGCCCGTGCTGGTGTTCGTCGACCCCAGCGGCGAGTTCGGCAATGACACGGAATGCGTCAACGGCAGCCGTGGGGATGCGGCCGACCATCTGACTAAAGACGTTGTCCCCTACATGATCTCGAATTTCGGAGTCAGCCCCGACCCGTCCCACTGGGGCGTTGTGGGCTTTTCGATGGGCGGGACGTGCGCGGTGGATTTGACCGTCATGCACCCCAACCTGTTCAGTGCATTCGTCGACATCGAGGGTGACTTCACCCCTAACGCGGGAAACAAGGCACAAACCATCGCGAACTTATTCGGCGGCAACACTGAAGCACGGGCCACATTTGACCCGACGACAGTGATCAACCGCCACGGTCGCTATACCGGTGTATCCGGGTGGTTCGCGCTCACGTCGGGTGGTTCGCCGACACCGGGTGGCAATATCACGGCTACCGATCCTGCCGCGATGGAGCGCGCTGGCCGCGGGGCCGCCGATGACGTGGGTAACCCGACTGCGGCTGCCTCTTCCCTGTGCGCGCTCGGGCGGGCGAACGGCATCGACTGCGCGGTGGTCACCCAGCCCGGTGCGCACGACTGGCCGACAGCCGGCACAGTCTTTGCCACGGCGTTGCCCTGGCTGGCCGGCCGGCTGGGCACTCCGCAGGTGCCCCGGATTCCGTTGCCCAGCGCGCCCGAGACGCCCGCGGCCTCCTCCGCCTGATGAATTAGCTCAGGTCACGTCGCCATGCTGAGCGGAGATCCTTTCGGGCGCGCTCAACTGGCGAGGTTGCGACGGAGCCAAGCCGCGAGGTCTCAAACGTCGGGGACAAGTTGCCGCGTCGCGTCGAATTCCGCCCTTTAGGACGGCAAGTCCGCGAACCAGCGGAACATCGTCATCTGGTCCTCATCGTCGCAAACCCGGCGAACAGACAGGAACCGGGCCACCAATACGTCCATAGAGTGCTGTCACTACGTCCGTGCAGCTCAGAACTGGTGGCCAGGGACGGGATCGAACCGTCGACCTTCCGCTTTTCAGGCGGGCAGAAAAGCCGCTGACCTGCGGTTTAACGACTTTCACGCGTCAAATGCGGCGCGCTGAGCACGTCTGACGCAGGATGCTCGTCCGACGATCGGACAAAAACCGGACACGGTAACGGCACTCCCGACAGGGAACCCTTCATCGCCCGTCACTCAGTGATGGGCGCCGAGGGCTTCCGTGGAGCAGGTACCCGATGCACAGCCCCACGAGGTCGACCGCGCGTCCGACGAGCACGACTGCGACGCGACCCACTGTTTTGCCGGAGACAACCCGGACGCCCAGCCGGAACACGGACGGAGCCGCGGATGCCGGTAGACCGCGAGTGCCCGAGGCCGCCAGGGCCGCAGGGCGCGAGAGCGGAAGCGGTCGGTCGGACGGCGGGAGCGGCGTAGGCCGTGTTCCGGCTGGGACCAACGGGCTTGTTATATGTGCCAAAAATGTCCGCGACAAAATAGGCCGCACAACCGCACTGGCTCGCCAACGGCCGCATCCCCCGCGCCGCCCCACCCTGATCATCGGCGAGGAGGGCATCGGCAAAAGCCTCCTTTGGGTATGGCTCACCGCCGCCATCACCACCGGCACCGAACTCCCCGGCTTCGGCATCCCGGCCGGTCAGATCGGCGACCACGGCTCATCGGGCGTGCATATCGCCTCGAGACGCCGTCGGTTCTCTCGAGCGCCAATTCGACCGCCGGGCTTTCACCGATCAACTCTGGACCGAAGCTAATGATGGAAAGGGCGTCTTCGACGTCACTACGTGGTGGCTTCGTAACCCTTGACACATCCGATCGGCAGCGCAGGGTCGCCCGGTATGGACCGCTGCCAGATACCTGGTATAAGGAGACATTGATGATGAGGTAGGTCACATGTCCCGCATCCAGTTTCAGATCGCAGACCGCGTCTTGACCGTTGATGAGCCCAGAGTCGTGCGAATCGGCCGCTCAGGGTCTTCCGACATCACGCTGGACGCGCCCGGCATTTCGCGCCGTCATGCCGAGCTTCGGCCCACGCCGGCTGGGTGGCAACTGCATGACTGCTCCAGCAGCAACGGAACATGGGTGAACGGTCAGCGCATCGGGGACGTCATCCTGGGCCCACGGACCGCGGTGCATTTCGGCGCGCCAGACGCGGGAGTCGAGGCCACCATCACCATCGAGCAGCACGCAGTCGTTGCACCCGAGCCGGCCGACCAGCCCAGCAAGAACGAGACCTTGATCTACAGCATGCCGTCGTCGAAGGGCCAGCCCAGCGGCATATTGGTTCGCACCCGTGCCGGCGACAACCGCTTCGCCCCAGAATCCAAGGTGCGGATCGGTCGCGAAGCCGGTCTTGAGATCGTCGCAGATGACCCGTTCGTCTCACGCAAACACGCCATCGTCGAGCACCGCCGGGGCGGGTGGTACTACGTCGACCATTCCCAGTCCGGCTCCTACGTCGGCGGCGAGCGGATCCGCGAAAAGAAGCTCACCGAGCCGACCACGGTGCACCTAGGGCACCCGACCGCCGGGTACGAGGTGGAGTTGGTGCCGATGGTCGACGTCTCGGCAGCCCAGAAGAAGATCACCGGGAAACGCCGCCGCACGATGGCGATTCGCCTCGCGGCCATCGTCGGTGTGCTGGTCCTCCTGGCGGGCGGCGGTGTCGCCGCCTGGTTCCTGCATCCCTGGCGACAAACCAATCCGCCGGCGCCATCATCGAGCGGCTTGAGCGCAGCCAACCTCGAGCGCGCCAAACGGGCCAGTGTTCAGATCGCCGCCACCAACGCCGATGGTAAAAAGCTGTGGACGGGCTCGGGAACCATCATCAGCGCCGACGGGCTCATCTTGACCAACGCACACGTCGGAAACCCGAGCGTATTTCCAGTGTCACACCCCGAACACAAGTCCGACGCTGCGGTATACCTGGTCGGGTTTACAAAGGACGACGCCAGCCCGGCCCAATCCCAATACCGTGCCAAGCCCATCGTCGGCGAGGGATATCTGGACCTCGCGGTGATGAAGATCTACGCCAAGGCCGACGGCAGCTCGCTACCCGCGACACTCGGACTGCCGGAGCCCGTGCCGATCGGTGACAGCAACGCCCTACGCACCGGGGACCACATCACCGCGCTCGGCTACCCCGCGCTGACGATGTCTAACAACGGCCTCGCGCCGCTGACGGTCACTAGTGGCGATGTCGCGGCGTTCGAGGAGGGCCCGCCACAGATCGACCGTTTCTGGATCGACAGCACCGCGCGGACCGGTTCGGGAAACTCCGGAGGCGCCACCATCAACAACGCGGGCGAGCTGATCGGCATCAACTCCATGGTGGTAGCGGCAAATATATCCGGAAAGGGAGGAGACGTTTTCACCTCAGGCTCCACGTTTACCCGGCCGGTGGCGCTCGCCTCCGACGTTATCCGCGTCGCGCGCAACGGCGGCGACCCAAACTATGTGTCGCCCTACTTTGCCAAGCTGCCGCAACTCTCCGCGAACGCAACCGCGAAATCGGCAGGCTGGTCGAAGAGCTCGTCGAGCGACTGCAGCGGCAGCAGCACAGAACAAAACCCGCAGACGTTGCAGGGGGTGAGCGCGGGCAACGACGTCATTGCGCTTTTCTCGGTTACCGGGGTGCCGGACACCACCCCGTTCACGTTCACCTTCCTCGCCAACGACAAAAAGACCGTCCTGTCCGAGTCACGGGGCGAATGGCGTAACGGCCAGGATCAAGTTTGTTTGCGAGTGAGTCTCACGGTGACGGCGGCGGGTCTACAGGGTGGGTACGGGGTTCTGACGCTCGGCGGGAAAAACGAGCTTAAAGCGACCAACCCCGTCAAATTCGGCTGAACTCGCCCGACGGGCACAGTCCGCCCGCGGACTAAGGCGTCGGGATGGGTCGAAACGTCGTCGACGTTCGCCTCCTTGCGCGAAGCGCGGGCTTTCAATGCCGACCGGGACGGCGAAGCGGCGATCGGTGCCAGGCGCTTCGACCCTCGGCTTGGCAGAGTCCGCCTTTCCGGAATCTGGACCCAATACAGCGCCTCGAAACGTCCCGCCGTAGCACCCAAGACGTGGAGCGGCGACACCCAGCATTGGGAACTCCGCATGAGCCCACGCTTCGGCCATCTCCCGCTCGACGAGATCAGCCGCAACCACGTACAGGAGTTCATCGATGTCCTCACGGTCGGCCCGTGGGCCAAACTCGCCACGCTTCGGCTCCTGCGGTCGATTCTCGAGATGGCGCGCGAGGACGGCCGAATTCACGTCAACCCGGCGCAGGGCGTATCAACTGGGCGGATACCCGCCCGGGAACGCCACCGCTACCTCACGGCCACCGACGTCGCCGCCCTTGCAGCGGCATGCGGCGAGCAAGGCGACATCATCACGATCCTGTCCTTCACCGGACTGCGCTGGTCCGAACTCGTCGGCCTGCGCGTCGGCGATATCGACCTGGTGACGCGTCGGCTCTACGTCAGCCAGGCCGCTCCGGAAGTGGAAGGTCAGATCACCGTCGGACCACCAAAAACTCGCGCCGCCCCAGAGAACCATCCCACTCCATAGATGCACTCAAACCACGAATCGCCGGCCGCGCGCCTGGCGAACAAGCGATCACATCACCGCACGGCGGCTTCCTCAGATCAAACAACTGGCGTCGCCACGTCCGCTGGTCCCGAGCACTTCAGAAAACCGGACTGGCGCCCCTGACCATCCACGATTATGCCGACCTCTGCGTTATGCCGACCTCGCGGTGAGATCCGTTGTGTGACTTCGTGGAGTGCTGTCATTGGTCGGCATAATCAGAGGGCATCGAGGAACGCGAGAAGGGTGTCGCCGCGCTGGTAAGTGCCGCGCGCTGGAACATGGCGCGACGCCTCCTGGGCACCACGGCCGCCCGGTGATTCGGGAAACCCGAAGACCGCCTCGCCGGCCTACTCGTCCTTCTCTACGCCCAGAACCCGGCCAGCATCTGCCGAATGGTCGTCACCAACATCGACACCACCAGCGACCCGGTCAGCCTGCACTTAGGCCGCACACCCATCCACCTCCCCGAGCCCGTCGCCGAGATCGCCCGATCCGTCGTCGCCAACCGCAAGGGCCACGCCACAATCGGCGCTCTGTCGCCTTCGCCCTGGCTTCTTCCCGGCGGCCAGCCCGGACGACCGATCAGCACCGGCCAGCTGACCCATCGACTCAACCGACTCGGGATCCGCCCCCGCCTCGCTCGCAGCACCGCCCTGTTCCAGCTCGCCACCGAGATCCCCGCCGCGATCTTGGCACGCACCCTGGGCATCCACATCGACGTCGCCGTTTCCTGGCAACGCCTCTCCGCAGGAGACTGGACCAGCTACGCCGCCGAGGTCAGCCAGCGCCCGACGGGAGCGTAGGGGCATTCGGACAGTTCCAATATCCGACGTCACCATTGGCTCCCCCGTGAGTTCAACCGTATTGAAGCGATTTCAGCTGGAACCCACGGCCTTTCGGCCGTGAAGGTTCATAATTACGGCAGGTTCGCGGGGCCTGAGTCTAGCGGCGTTGGGCGGCACTACGGCTCTACCGGCTGATCGAGTTCGTCGCTGAGCAGCCGTTCGGCCACGGTGGTGTAGCGCCGTGCGGTGTTGTGGGAGATGCCGAAGACGAGAGACAGATGCAGCGGGTCGGGGCCTGCGGTCAGCGCTTCGTGAAGGATTCGGTCGGCACGGATGCGGTCGATCGTGAACCCGTTGTCGCTCAACGATTGTTTCACCGATGTTTGACTCACCGGCGTTGTGCGCAATGCAGTTTTCGTCGTGAGGAGAACGTGCCGGTTCGGAGTGTGGGGCCATCTGTCCCGGCGGTGGTCGAGCCATGCGATCAACGCTCTGTGGGTGAGCCCGCCGAGCCGTTGGTTGTGTCCAGCAAGGGTGATCCGCCGGTTCGGCAGGTCGATGTCGTCGAGCGTCAGTTTGCGTATAACGCTTGTGCGGCAGGCATGTTCGGCGCTCAGCGCCACAACGAGGCGTTCAAGCGGTTCGCTCGCGAGCTGTTCGATCGAGCGCACCTCATCATCGGTGATGGGCAGGAGGTCCTGGTCTACTGGTTGGCTCTTCAAACCCGCTATTGGGTTGCTGAAGACCAGACCATTCTTCTTGGCGTGCCGGAACAGCGACCGCAGCGCCTTGATCAGATTGTGGCGCTGGTTTCCCTGAAACGCCCGCAGCGCCGCGTCGACGTCGCGCCTGGTGACCTCCCTGAGATGCTCATAGCAGGTGGACCAGTGTGCGAGAAGGGGCCTGACCGGGCCGAAGTAGCTGTAGAGCGTCCTCGGCGATCGTGGGCGAGCACGTGCGCCGCCGACCAACAGGGTAAGGAGCCAGTGGTGCGACGGCTCGGCGAACCCTGGCGGAAGTTCCGCGGTGACGCGGTCGATCCAGGCCCGGATCGGAGATTCGGTGTCGTCTATCAGCAGGTCGAAGTGGGAGAGGATTTCGACGAGCCTGCGACGGGACGCGAGCCGATGCGGCCGTGTTCGAACCTCCGTGAGCGGCACGCGATCACCGGTGGGCCGACCGGCCAGAAGTGCGACCAGGGCGTCGAGGCATCGGTTTGTGGTCTCACCGCACCAATCATGGGCGGCACCGAGTTCCCGGGCGTATATCGCGGCGGCCACGAGCACGGGGTCGTCGGATTCCAAGGCTGGATGCCGCCGGGGCGGGCGAGGAGGCAGCCCCGCCTTCCCGCGATGGTAGTGCGCCTTTCCTGAACAGCGTCTGCCGCAGTACTTTTGGTCGCGGCGACCGTTGGCCGGCAGTTCGGCTCCGCACTGCAGGCAATTCATCGCGGCGGCAGCGACCTTCCCGCCCGGGCGCGCGGGGTAACGGGACGGACCTCGCCGGCCGCGGCGGCGGCCTTCTCGCCACCCTTCGGCGTAGGTGCGGCCACGGTTTCGGGCTCGGGAATCAGCAGCTCGTCGACCCCGCAGCCGAGGACGGCGCAGATGACGTCCAGGTCGTTCAGCTTGATGGCGTTGGGGTTGCCCGACCACAGGCCCGACATCTTGCCGGCGCTGATCACCAGACCGCGGTCGGCGAGCATCCGCTGGAGTTCGCTGGCCTTCCAGATGCCGCGGTTGGCCGCGGCCAAGCGCAGGTTCCATTTCATCGAGCGAGTCCTTTCCATCGATCGGCGACCCGGCGTTGCCCGGTCGCCCACGCATCTTCGACATGGGTGGCGTGCACGTGGATATACCGAGCCGTTGTGCCCGTCCAGGCGTGACCTAAAAGTTCCTGGATGGCGAACAGATTCATTCCGCCGAGGTAAAGCTGGGAGGCGCAGATTATCTGTACTTTTTCTGTAAAAGTGCTGACCAGAAGCGATTTCGAGTGTGCGGCATGTGAGGCACGTGAGAGTGTGGTGCTGCGGGCAGTAACCGCTGCGAAGGTATGCGTCACGGTGAGCGGTTTTGGGCTTTAATGACCCGGCGCAGGCTCTCGCGTGCAGCGCATAGTTCGTCTTCGAGTTCGGTGACCCGACTTTTGGCGGCATCGGCCTCGATGGTGCGGGCGTCGCGTTCGGCCACGAGTTGACGGTTGATGGTCTCGAGATCGGCGACCCGTGCGGTCAAGTGGGCCTGGTCGGGTGCTTCGAGCTCGGCGCCCAGTTGCAGCCGCAGGCGCTGCTGGAGTTTGTCGCGTTCGGCCCGCAGCGTCTTGATCTGTTCGCGGGCGACGGCCAGGTCGGTGCGCAGGCTGTCCGGTGTCGCTGAGCGGTGTGCGGGAGGCTGACGATGTGTGGGTCCCGGGGTGGTCGTTGTTCTGGCGGTGCCGCGCGGCGTCGATGTGTTCGCGGATCCCGTCGGCGTAGACCAGCCAGGTGGAGACCCCGGCGGCCTTGGCCACCGCGGCGAAGGTGATCGCCGCGCCGGTGGCTTCCAGGGTTTGCAGCGCGGCCAGGGTGCGCTGACGCTTGTGCTGGCTGTCTTTGGCCCGGGCCGCTTTCAATGCTGCGGCACGGGCCTGGTCGGCTGTGGTGGTGCTCATCCGGTCTGCTTGGCGGTGGTGACGATGAGCGGCAGGCGGCGTGCGGCACGGGCCCGCCGCAGGATCTTGCTGGACTCTTCCACCTCGGCCCGCTGCTCGGGGTCGAGTTCGGCCAGGCGGCGTCGCATGGTGTCCACCACGCCGGTGAACGCGTCGATCTCGGTGCTCATGTTGGTGATCACGTAGTCGGCGGCGCCCATCGCCTGGGCGGTTTCCCGGTCGGCCTTCAGCGAGTGGATGTGTTCTTCGAGGGCGGGAAGATACGAGGGGTCCGGGCGGTAGAAGCCGCAGCCGGCGCATTGGAATCGGATGGGGCAGGCTCCGCCGCCGGCTTTGACGTTGGACGGCTCGGTGCAGTTGCCGAACGGGACCGACACCGAAGCCCGCTCGTAGGCCAGCGGGTCGGCGAACGAGGACGGTTTGCCCGATGCGTCCACGGCCAGGGATCCGACAGCGCGGATTGCCTGCTGCTTGCGCTTATGGGTGATCGAGTAGTAGCCCATCGTGGTTTGGATAGAGGCGTGGTCAAGCAGGTCTTTGAGCACGTCAACGGGCACGCCGGCATCAGCGTGGCGCTGGGCGTAGGAGTGCCGCAGCACGTACGGGGTGATTAGCGAGCGGTCAAACGGCAGCGGGGCCCCGTTGAGGCCCAGGAGTTCGCTGTTGATGTTCGGGATGGCCCGCGTCCAGAGGCGGAACGCCACCCCGACGCAGTTGGCGCTCAGGTGGCCGCGGGCCTGGTGGGAGCGCAGTAGCGGGGAGGGAAACAGCCACTGCCGGGTCGCCGGGGCGGTGGGCATTTGCTCGCGGCGATGCTGCCAGGTCGTGATGATCTCGGCGGTGGCGGTGGTGATGGGCAGCCGGCGGCGCCGCCGGGCGGCCTTGTGGTTGTCGTAGATCAGGTTGTGTTGGCCGTCGATGACTTCCACGCAGCCGATCTTGAGGCTGACGATCTCGCCAGGGCGGCGGCCGCTGTCTCGCAGGATCTGGTAGATGGTTTGATGCATGGCCCGCAGGTCGGCGGCACTGATCGAGCCGTGTCCCGATGTCGGACCCAACAGGTGAAGGTGCCGGTCAAGCTGGCGGATCACGGTGTCGGGCAACGCCTTTCCCAGCTGTTCCTCGTTGACGTCTTCGACCGCCCGGTGGCGGCGCGGGGCTGGTCGAAACGGGTCGGGCACCTCGGTCAACAGCGCGTTGGCGCGGCCGTGCTCGATCACCTCGCAGAACACCCGCAGCAGCTGGGTGCGGTAGGAAGCGGAGTGCGCACTGCCGTCGGTGCGGCGTTGCTCGACGATGGCCCGCTCGACCAGGACGAAGTCACCCGCGCCCAGGCCGCTCGGGCCGCTGCGGCCGCAGGCCACCAGGGTTTGTGAGGCCACCCGACAGGCCCGCAGCGCTTGCCGCACTCGTTGCAGGTAGGGGCGGGTGTTACGGGCCCAGTCCTTGATCACTTCGCGCAGCCAGTGCAACTCGATGCAGCCGAAGTCGACGGTCCCTTTGGTGGCCGGCCAGCGGCGTGAGCCGTTGGACTGCAGGTCCAAAAGCTGCACCCGCCACACATCGCCGGCGTAGGGGTCGGTGCCGGCGTACTGAGTCCAAGCTCTTTCCAGGTACCGGCGCAGGTCGGCGAACAACCCCCTCACGGCCGCGTTGTATTGCACACCACCGCTGCCACATACGGTTTCGGGGTCGACATGGCGAACCGAGTCGGCCCCTTTGAGGCGTGCGATGAGGATCCGCACCGGCAGCGGGTCCAACGGGGGAGGTGATTGGTCGCGGCGTTGCAACGCGTAAAGCAACTCCAAACGCACCAGCTCGGGCAGGCCAGCCAACGAGAACTGATGCGCCGCGATCCGGGGCTTCTCACCAGCGATCCACGCGGCCAGCTCCTGCGGCGACATCGACGCGGGGTTGCCTTGGCGCTGCAGCCGATTGCCGTGGAACCAGCACAGCCCACGCCGGGTGACCCGGTCGCGACCGCAACCGATGACCAGGCACGGCTCGGTGCGGATCAGTGGCCGAGCCGCTGCGATGAACTCCTCCAACGGTCCGGCGCCGGCCTTGCGCCAGGCCCGCTCGTGCCGGAAACACAGCCCGCGGCAATGCAACTCGCCCTGGCAGTCGGGCACCGCGCAGACACCTCGGGCAACCGGGCGAGTCGGGCGCCGCCGTGGAGCGCGGTCGAACTCCTCCTCGCAGACACCGGCCACCTCGCGCGCCCGCCGGCAACTCGAACAACGGCCGTTAAAGCCTCGCGCAGCGGTGGGGCAGCCCGGAGTCCGACACCGCCACGCAGCGGTCCGGTCACTGTCCAAATCCCCGGTAAACAGCCACAGCGACCCATCCCACTCACCTGGGCGCCACGCGGCATCGATGTGCTCAGACAGCCACTGCAGCCACCCGGCATCGGTCACCGACCTCGAGTCGGCGCCGGCGCCGACCAGCAGATGAGAAGCTGGCGTGGTCATCGGAAGCGCTCCCCGGCAGCCACAGCCTCCACGGCTCGCCGTTTGTCCTCGTCTCGTGCATGCAGGTAAACAGCGGTCGAGGCCAACGAGGCGTGGCCCAAAAGCCGTTGTACGACATCGAGATCCACCCCTGCGCGTACCCAGTTCGTAGCCGCCGTATGGCGCAGCATGTGCGGCCGTACCGCAAAGCCGCACTCTGTGGCCAGTCGCTCAAAGAACCGTTTCGCCGCGCGATAGGTCATCGGCGCGCCCAGCGGGTCGTGGTAGAGGTTGACCAACACCATGTCGCAGTCGTCGTCACCGAGGATCTCCGTGCGTTCGAATTGGTAGTCCGCGTACGTCGACAGCACCGCCGGGCTCGCCGGCACGGTGCGGGCAAACCGCGACTTCGCTAGTGCCCCATTGGGATTGGTGCGGTGCCGCACGTGAACGTGAGCGCCGAACACCGTGCAACTCACACTGCGCGAATCGGGCAGCAGGTGCAGATCGGATCGGCGTAATCCCAAAGCTTCCCCGATCCGCAGGCCCCCCTCACGCAGCAAAGACACCATGAATCGTTCCCGGGGCCGCCGACAACACGCCACGACCCGGTCGGCCTGCTCGGCGGTGAACGCCTCCGGGAACGCCTCTTCGGCCCTGGCCTTGAGTGCGCGGGCCCGCACCGTCCGGAACTGGCCGGATTCTCCAGTATCAAAACCCGGCGGGGTGAACCGCAGCCAGCGAGGTTCGGACAGCCTGTCGGCCACAGCCTGATCGATCACCCCGGTCCTGGCGCAAAACCGCAGGAACTCACACACCGCCGTGAGGATCGCGTTTACCGTTGCGCCCGAACGCAATCGCTTGTCCCGGTGCGGGGTGGCTTCGACGAAGTGCTTGAACCGGGCCAAGCCCGGCAGGCTGATCGAGGACCACTGCACCCCCTGATCGGCGCACCAGCCCAAAAAGCTGGCCACCCGCCCGCCGTAGGCACGGATCGTCTGCGGCGATCGCCCGGCCCCATGCAGCGCTCGCAGGAAGTCGCTGGCCTCCCGGTGCATCACGAACCCGCAGTCCAGCACCACCCACAACTCGGATCCATCCAGCGGTGAAACCGCCCGTTCGGCGCGGAACGCATTCACGTGCCAAACGTAACGGTCGTGCCTCAAAGTACTGGATATTCGTAAGGCACCGGCGTGTCACGCCGCTGAACTCACGTAACTCACACGCTCCTTGGCAGTACAGATAACGCAGAAGTGCCGCAGCACATGCGGCGTGAGGTGAACCGGTCGGCCGTGCTCGTCGCGGACTTCGCAGTGCTGCAGCCAGAGGCTGAGCTGGCCGCGATAGGAGTGGGTGCTCAAGGGGCGAACGCCGTCGGGGTTCATCCGCGGCGCCGGGAACAGCCAGGGGCTGCCGCCGGGCCATCGGCGCAGAATCCGTTGCTGCTGTGTCGGGATCCAGGCCTCGACCTCCTCATCGATCGGCACCAGGGCTTCGCGTTTCATCTTCCGGTTCGGATAGCGCAGGTAGGGCGCCTCGTCGCCGTCGCGTACCACGCAGTCGAACCCGACCTTGGTGGCGTCGCCGACACGTAGGCCGCAGCGCATGAGGATGATCGACGAGCAGCCGGCTCTCGGGGTTGTGCCACCGGTCGAGGTTGGCGGGCTGCTCGACCTGGGCCATGATCTGCTCGGCCAGCGCGCGCGGCAGGCGCTTGTCCGGTTTGGGGAAGTCGTCGGGGTAGAACGCCGCGCCGACCGGGAGGCTGTGGTCCCAGCCGTGGCGGCGGATCGCGTCCAGGAACGCGTTCAGCGAGCCGATGTCCCGGCTTCGCGAGTGCAGCGCGCGGGTGTCGGTGGACAGGTCGGCCAGGTAGCGCTCCAGCAGCCGCCGGTCCAGGCCAGCCAGATCAGTCACCGGACGTCGAGGTCTGCAGGAACCGGGCCAGGCGCGTGATGGCCCGGAGGTCTATGTAGGTCTGATTCGGACTTCGTCCCACGGAGAGCCGCCAGCGTGCGAAGCGTTTCGCCAGCTCGCGAAGCCAGGGCTGGGCGATGCCGTCGAACCGCAGCCGCTGCGTGCCCTCGACCCCCAGCCGTCGAAGTCCCAGATGTCGCGTCCGAACTCCGTCTCCCACCCGCTGCCCAGGTGCAGGTCCTTCACGCGCTCGAAGGCGTAGCGCAGGAACGCCAGCTGGCCGTTCTGGCTCGTGCCGGGCAGCATGATGGGCATCGAAGAACTCGCTCCACGCTGCATCGGCCAGTCCAGCAGCGATGACGACCGCTCGCGGCGGCCGAGTGCGATGACCGGCCGCGCAGACAGCGGCGCGGGTCTTGATCTGCCGTTCATCGTGGCGGCATTGCAGGGCGTATTGCAGCTCCAGCTTGAGCAGGCGGCGGCCTGCCAGGGCACGGAAGTCGAAACGGTCGTCGCCGTAGGACTCGCAGAGCACGATGAACTCCTCGAGTCCGGGTCGCCCGGCCGCCTCCCATCGCGAGCGGTGGTTGGCGCAGAACGGCGAGGTCCCCTGGGTCCATAGCGTGCAATACGACAGCGCGCAGACCGGTGGTCGGGATCGTGTTCGGTGGCGACACACGCCAGCCAGGCTTCCCGCTCCGGCTTCCCGGCTCGCTCCCAGAATCCCTTGGTGGCGAATACACAAACCCCGCCGGGCGCCGCCGAACCGGCATTCCGGTCACCACGCAGACGTCAGCTCCTTGCGCCCGAGGCCCTCAGCGGTGACGCGGTCGCGGCGAATCCGTCCATGTCAGGGCGGCCCTGTCCTCCCAGGAGTAGTAGTGGCCCTTGCACAAGCCCCCGGGTGCGGGGCTGGCGGACACAGCCCGGCACCCGGCATGGCGGATGCGTCGAACACCAGCGCCCCGCGCTCGGGAACGACGATGTCGGCACGGAACTCCGGCCGGACCGCGGCCATCAGCTTGCCCAGCAGCCCCGGTGTCGCCGTCGGCTTCGGTACTCGGCCGCGGTCACCACCGCACCTCGTTCCCGGTAAGGAACCCGGCCGCCTCCAAAGCGCGGCGGGCGTCCTCGACGGAGAGGTGACCGTAGATGTCCATGGTCGTCGCGATCGAGGAATGCCCGAGCAGCGTGCTCACCACCTCGATCGGGGTCTTGTTCCGCAACAGCCGTGTGGCGTAGGTATGACGGCACCAGTGCGGATCGAAGTCGAAACCGACCGTCTTGCGCAGCCGCAGCACCAGGTCATAAACCGCGGCATAGGTCCACGGGTGCCCGAACGCGCCGCCCCAGAGATTGACGAAGATGTAGTCGGAATCGAGGTCACCGTACTCACTGTGCAGATAGTCGGCATACAACCGGATCAGCTCCGCGCTAACCGGGACCGTGCGGGGTTGTGCCGACTTGGCGCGGGCCGAGTTGTCGTTGACCCGCCGCGTCACGGTCAGCTCACGCTCGGACACCGCCAAGTCCTCGTGGCGGAGGCCTAAGGCTTCACCAATCCGAATCCCGGTGTCCCACAACAGCGCCCACAAGAATCGATCCCGCAGCCGGGTGCAGGCATCCAGAATCGCCTGCATCTGCGCGGCGGTGATGAGGGTCCGGGTTGCTCTCGACCGCAGTCAGCTTCAACACCCGCCGCCGTTCCGGCTTCCCGCCGCTGAGGTGATAGAGGAACGGCTTCCACCCCGATTGTCGCCGCCGCGCCGGCTGCAACTCGGTGACCAGGTCTGCCGAGATCGACACCGTGGCGGGCATGGAAGGTGTAAAGACCGCCGACCGCCGACAGCTTTCGATTCACCGTCCCGGCCGAGCAGTGCTGCTGCGCCGAGGGCAACATCGCGACCCCGCCAGCCCGCCCGGGCGGCGGTAACCGCAACCAGGCCACGAACTCGCCGAGATCCTCCAGCCGGACCTCGCGCCACTCCAGGCCCCGGACATCCAGGAAGTCGAACCAGTCCTTCAGATCGTGGGCATACGCCTTGATCGTGTTCGGCGACCGCTCGATATCGGTCAGGTAGGCCAAATAGCGCTCGATCGGCTCCACCGGCCCGCCGTCGCCGAGGACGGTCCAGGAGTCAAGCGATGAGTCGGGCGTCAGCACCCGCTGCACAAGCATCGAACCTCCGAGGAGTATGCGTAACGGACAGCGCTAGATAACCACCTCCACCACGCAGATCCCGGCCGCCCTTTCCTCGTGTTGCACGTCGTGGACACCCTTGCGAAGGCTTAAGAGAACTTG
>CAWFDM010000002.1:0-467403 GCA_963814505.1 uncultured Actinomycetota bacterium | reverse complement strand
GGCTCGGCTGCACCCGTTTGGGTTCGCCCGGCATCTTCGGGTAGTTCGGCGGATACGGCATGTCGCCGAGGCCGCGCTCTTCATCGGCCTCGACCATCTCCAACAACGGAGCAATCGACTGCGCCACGTCATCCATGGCGGCCCATGGGTCCCCATCGATTAGGCGCCGCCGAACCAGATCGGGCACCGTGGCCATGGTGTAGTCGTCGGGATCGGCGCCGGCCAGCTCATCCCAGGTCAACGGCGTCGACACGGTGGCGATCGGCGTGCGCCGCACCGAATACGGCGACGCCATGGTGCGGTCGCGGGCGTTCTGGTTGAAGTCGATGAAAGACCCGCGTCCCCCTTTTCTCCTTCCACCACGAGGTGGTCACCGCGTCAGGTGCGCGCCGCTCCACCTCGCGGGCCAGCGCGATCCCGGCCCGGCGCACCGCGATGAAGTCCCAGTCGGTGGCGATGCGCAGGAACACGTGGATCCCGCGGCCCCCGGACGTCTTCGGGTACCCGACCAGACCGATTTCGTCGAGCAGCGGCCGCAACACATTGACAGCAACCGCGCGCGCCTCCGCAAAGCCGGTGCCGGGCTGCGGATCCAGGTCGATGCGCAGCTCGTCGGGGTGTTCGGTGTCGGGGCAGCGCACCTGCCACGGGTGCAAGGTGATGGTGCCCATCTGTGCCGCCCATACGATGGCCGCCGGATGGGTCACCTTCAGCGCGTCCGCCGTCCGGCCCGACGGGAACGTCACCCGGCAGGTTTGAAGGTAGTCGGGATGATGCTGCGGAATCCGCTTCTGGTAGATCTCCTCGCCGTCGATGCCATCCGGGAAACGCTGCAGATGGGTGGGCCGGTCGCGCAGCGCGGCCAGCATCGGACCACCGGCGACGGCGAGGTAATACTCGACAAGCCGCCGCTTGGTGCCGTTGGACCCCAGCGCGGGGAAATACACCTTGGCCGGGTTGGTCAGCCGTACCGAGATGCCGTCGACGTCGAGTTCTTCCGCTGCAGCAGCCATATCTGGATTCCAGCATGCCGGAGGCCACAATGAACGAATGGACTTACCCGTCATGCCGCCCGTCTCACCGATGCTGGCCAAGTCGGTCACGGCGATCCCGGCGGGCGCGTCCTACGAGCCCAAATGGGATGGATTCCGGTCCATCTGCTTTCGCGACCGCGATCAGGTCGAGCTGGGCAGCCGCAACGAGCGGCCGATGACCCGCTACTTCCCGGAGCTGGTCGCGGCGGTCACCGCGGAACTGCCGGAACGCTGCGTGATCGACGGTGAAATCGTCATCGCCACCGACCACGGCCTGGATTTCGAGGCGCTGCAACAGCGCATCCACCCGGCCGATTCACGGGTACGGATGCTGGCCGAAAAAACGCCGGCCTCCTTCATCGCGTTCGACCTGCTCGCCCTCGGCGACGACGACTACACGCGGCGCCCATTCAGCGAGCGGCGCGCCGCCCTCGTCGACGCAGTTTCTGGTTCGCGGGCAGGTTCGGGGCCCTCGATCCACGTCACGCCGGCGACCACCGACCTGGCGACCGCGCAACGATGGTTCGAGGAGTTCGAGGGCGCCGGTCTCGACGGCGTCATCGCCAAGCCGCTGACCATCACGTATCAGCCCGACAAGCGCGTCATGTTCAAGATCAAGCATGAACGGACGGCGGACTGCGTGGTCGCCGGCTACCGAGTACACAAGTCCGGCGACGAGGCGATCGGCTCGCTGCTGCTCGGGCTCTACCAGGATGACGGTCAACTCGCATCGGTCGGCGTCATCGGCGCCTTCCCGATGGCGCAGCGACGGCGGCTATACACCGAGTTGCAGCCACTGGTCACCGGATTTGAGGGCCATCCGTGGAACTGGGCCGCCCACCAAGCGGGTGAGCGCACACCGCGCAAGAACGAATTCTCCCGCTGGAACACCGGCAAGGACCTCTCCTTCGTGCCGCTTCGTCCCGAGCGGGTGGTCGAGGTCCGTTACGACCACATGGAAGGTCGACGGTTCCGGCACACAGCCCAGTTCAACCGGTGGCGGCCCGACCGTGAACCACTCTCATGCACCTACGAGCAACTCGAACAGCCGCTGAGCTTCAGCCTCGGCGACATCGTCCCCGGCCTCGGCAACACAAATTAGCGCCAATTGCGCTACCAAACAGCGATTAAACTGTCGTAATGCTGCATATAGCCGCATTATTCGTAGCGGGCGAAGCCACGATGGACGACGATGGCGCGATCAACGCCACGCGCATACCTACCACCTGCTTTGAGGTCGACCAGGTCCCGTTGTGGACGGAGATTCCGGTCGTTCTCGTGGTGCACGCGCCCGCCGGTGGGGACTATGACCCGAACATCTACGTGGCATGCAAGGGTCCCGACGGGGCGCCGTGCGGGGTCCTCCAAACGGCTTGGCACTGGCCAGACGATGGCGACAGACCATCCAAATACCGGTGTTTCAGCCAACAGCTCTCGTTCGGGATCCAGACCGAAGGCGAGTACACCGTCGGTGTTTATTACGACGAGCAGGCCAACATAGAGATGGCCACACCCGTACCGATCTCGATCGCATTGACCACGACGAGTCCGGCCGCCGATGGCGGCGATGGTGCTTAGATCGCGACGGGTAACGAAGACATACCGCGCAGCGTGACGTTCGTCTTGTACTGAGGATCACCCGCCAGCCGGGCCTCCCGGAAACGGGCCGTCACCGCCGACAGCGCCACGCCGGCCTCCAGCCGCGCCAGCGGCGCACCCAGGCAGTAGTGCGCCCCGCGGCCAAAGCCCAAGTGCCGCAACGTGCCCCGATCCGGATCGAAGGTATCGGGTCGGTCGTACTCGGCGGGATCCCGCTGGGCCGCGGCCAGCAGCAGTATCATGCTGTCGCCCTTCACCACCGTGGTGTCCCCAATGACCATGTCCTCGGCCGCATTTCGGCCCACCAACTGCACCGGCGGGTCGTATCGCAGCGTCTCCTCGATGACCGCCGGCGCGCGATCAGGGTCCGCACCGAGCGCCGCCCACTGCTTCCGGTGACGCAACATCGCCAGCATGGCATTGGCGATCAGGTTGACCGTGGTCTCATGTCCGGCAATCAACAGCAGATTGCAGGTCGAGACGATCTCCGTTTCGGTCAGCTGATCGCCGGACTCCTCCACCGCGATCAGACCCGACAGCAGGTCATCGCCAGGGTGTGATCGGCGGCGCTCGATCAGGGCATGGAGGTATCCGCGCAGCCAGCGGCCGGCCTGGATGCGTTCCCTGAAGGCATCGGGTGACGCGCCGCTGAGCGAGGCGAACGGATCCAGCGCCTGCGCCAGCAACGCGGACGCCTGGCTGAACTTCGGCTCGTCCTCCAGCGGCACCCCCAGCAGCCGGCAGATGACCGCTACCGGCAGCGGATATGCGAGGTCGGCGATCACGTCGAAGCTGCCGCGCTCGGCGATCCGGTCCAGCAATCCGTCGACCAGCGCGGTGATGTCGGGGTGCAGCGCACTGACCACCTTTGGCGCGAATGCCTTGCTGACCAACTTGCGCAGCCGGGTGTGATCGGGCGGATCGAGAAACAGAAATCCCGGTGGACCCGCCGGCTTCGGCCACTCCCCGGACGCGAGCATTCGCTGCGCGATCGTCGAGTTTTTGCGGTCGCTGGACGACGACGGGTGCCGCAGCACCTCGTCGCAGTCGCACAAGGTCGAAAAGACGGTGAGGTTGGCATCCAACAGCTGAATGGGGCCGCGTTCCCGGCATTTCGCGTAGACCGGATACGGGTCGGCCCGGTTAGCCGGGTCGAGCAACTGCAGCAACAGCGCCTGCGCTTCGGCCGGTTCGGTGGACGTGCTCGTCATGCTCACATTGTGCCCGCAGCGCTGTTCGAGGCGGGGGAGCCCGCTACCGAGCAGGCCGTAGCATATGCGCCATGATCGTGCTTCGGGCGCGCCGATCGGCGCAGTCAATCAGGCTTGTCGCCGCCATGCTGGCTTCTTCCCTCATGGCCCTGCTGGCCACGTTGGCCGCCATAGTGCTGGGCCCCACCAGCTACGCATGCGCGTGCGGTGCTTTTGTCGCGCCGCGCGGCGAGCGGGCCACCATGAATCACGAAGTGGCGCTGATGCATTGGGACGGCACAACCGAGACGATCCTCATGCAGCTCGCCTTGGATGCCAGCACCAGCAATGTCGCCCTGGTGGTGCCCACCCCCGCACCCGCGACGGTGACGGCGGGCGACAAGGCCACCTTCGTGGAGTTGGACTCGCTCACCGCGCCACAGGTCCAGCAGCGCAAGCACTGGAAGCTGGGGATGTTATCCGCTGCGTCGGCGCACCAGGCAGCGCGCGCCGGTGCTCCGACGGTCATCAATCAGGTACAGCTTGGCCCGCTGCAGGCCACCACGCTGGCCGGCGGCGACCTGGCCGGGTTGCAAAAGTGGTTGGCCGACAACGGCTACTCCATCCGGCCCGAGATAACCGACGCCCTGGGTCCCTATGTTAAGGACGGCTGGTCGTTCGTGGCGATGCGGCTGACGAGCTCGGACCCGATCGTCGGTGGGCTCAATCCGGTGCAGATGACCTTCCCATCGTCGCGGCTGGTGTATCCGATGCGTCTATCGGTCGCCGCACCGAGCCCGCAGGAAGTCACCGTCTACACCCTGTCCGATCATCGCCAACAGCGCACCGACGCCGATGCCGCCGGGCAGGCCGCACAGACCAATACGGTCGAGTTCGCCGGCAATGTCTCCACCGCGGTTCACGACCCACTGTTGCGCGAGTTGACCGGAAACCACGGCGGGTATCTGACCAAGATTTTGGTGAATATCCCCAAGCCGTCGCAAATCTCGTCGGACTTCGCGTTCGGAAACGCACCCAACGATGACGCGTACCGGCAGGTGGTCTACCAAGACCACGACGTTGTCATCCCGATCGAGCTGCTCGTGTTCGCCGTGCTGGTGCTCGTCGTGATCGCCGCGACCGTCACCGTCCTCTTCATTGTCCGCCGGCATCGCCGGCGCGGCGCCGGCCTCGCTTAGCGGCGCAAAAACTCCACGATGTGGCTAGCCAGTTCTGCACCGGCGTCCTCTTGTAAGAAGTGCCCGGCGCCGCGCACGACCGGGTGCTCGATGCCCTGCCCGCCGCGCATCTCGCGCGCAAAGATCTCGGCCATCGGCCCGGTGATGGGGTCGCTGTCGCTGAAGGCGACCAGCATCGGAGTCGGACTCACCGAAAGCTTGGTCCACGCCAACTTGTTGGCCGCTGACGCGGGATCGTCCGGAGTGGTCGGCACCAGCCCGGGCATGGCCCGCGGCCCGGCGCAGTACTCGTCGTCGGGGAACGGCGCGTCATAGCCCGCGCGCGCCTCGTCGCTCATCTGCTCGCGGCAACCACCCTGGACAAACCAGCCGATGTTGAGCTTCGGCGCCGTCTGGATCGCCTTGCGGAAACGCCACCACACCTCGGCCATCGGCTGCTCGCCGTTCGGCAACCCGGTGTTGGCGACGACGATCCGGGCGAACCGTTCGGGATGCTCGGCGGCCAGCCGCAATCCGATGAGCCCGCCCCAATCCTGGCCGACCAGGGTCACGTTGTGCAGGTCGAGGACATCGAAGGCCAAGGCACGCATCCATTCGACGTGACGCGCATAGCTGTGGTCCTCGCGCCGCGCCGGCTTGTCGGAACGACCGAAACCCACCAGATCCGGGCAGATGACGCGATGGCCGGCTGCGACCAATACCGGAATCATCTTGCGGTACAGGTAGGACCACGTCGGCTCGCCGTGCAGCATCAGCACAGGATCGGCGCGGCCCGGGCCATCCTGCACCCAGGCGACCCGCAGCACACCGCCCTCGTCGTCTGAAACCTCGCAATACCTTGGGGAATAAGCAAATTCAGGTAAATTCTCAAACCGGTCGTCGGGTGTCCGCAACGTCTGCATGCCTGCGAACATACCGCGACGGCTCAACCCCCTTCGGTCAATCCCGCCAACCCCGGATCGGCCATCAATCGATCGAGATACGCGCGCTGCCCCTTGAGCAGCTTGGTGCGCGTCCGCGCCACCGGAAACCAGCCGACCCGATCAACCTCGGGGAACTCCCGCACCGTGCCCGAGCCCTTCGGCCACTCGAGTTCGAAGGTGTTGCTGCGCGCGTCGGTGATGTCCAGGTCGCCCCGGACGGCGAAGGCGGTGACGACCTTGCCGCTGGGTTGCTTGAGCGGACCGAAGTCGATGCGCGGCCCGGCCGGCAGCGGCAGCCCGAGCTCCTCGCGGAACTCACGCTGGGCCGCCGCCCACGGATCGTCGCCGTCGGCGTACTCGCCTTTCGGGATCGACCAGACCCCGTCGTCCTTGCGTGCCCAGAATGGCCCACCCGGATGTGCGATCAGGACCTCGACGACGCCGTCGCGGATCCGGTACAGCAGCACACCCGCGCTGAGCCTGGGCACGGCCTAGGATAGCCCAGCATACCGTCAGATCCCCAGTCCCGCTTCCAAATCCGACAGCGATGATTCCAGGTGCAGGAGCAGCCGCTGCAGGTGCGGCACACTGCGACGGCAGCCGACCAGCCCGAAATCGAGATTGCCCGCGTTGTTCACCAGGGTGATGTTCAGCGCCTGGCCGTCCGGGATGTTCGACAGCGGATAGCTGCCGTCCAGCAGGGCACCGCCGTAGTACATCGGCTCTGCCGGCCCCGGCACATTCGAGATGACGAGGTTGAACGGTGTGGGCACGGTCGACAGTAAGCCCGGGATACCCGCCAACGTCAGCGGAGCCGTGCTCAGCGCCATCAATGCCATCACCTGCAGCCGCGACATTCCCGCCATTACTTCTTTGTTGCCGCGCATCGACGCGCTGATGGATTGAACCCGTTGCGCGGGGTCCGCGACGTGAGTCGCGAGGTTGCACAGGATGGCGCCGACCTGGTTTCCGCCGGTGTCGGCCTCGTCCTCGGCGCGCAGGCTGACCGGAACCATCGCCGTCAGCGGTTTGTCCGGCAGCGCATTCTGCTCGATCAGGTAGTAACGCAGCGCACCGGAACACATCGCCAGCACAGCGTCGTTGAATGTCACCCCGGCGGCCTTCTTGACGTTCAGCAGACGGTCCGCCGGCCAGGACTGCGCGGCACACCGGCGCGCACCGCCGATCTTGCCGTTGAACATGCTGCGCGGTGCGCCGTACGGCAGCGTCAATTGCTGCTCGAACAGGGTGGCGCGGGCCAGCCTTACCGTCGAGGGAGCAAGCCCCACAACGGATCCCGCCATCTTGCCGATCAATTCGAGCGGGGACGAGCCGCCGGACCGCGGACGCGGCTGCCGCGGCAAGCTCCACATCGCCCGCACCTCCGGGTCGTCCGGATCAACCGACAGTGTGCGCTGGATCAGCTTCATCGCCGCAACACCGTCGGTCAGGGCGTGGTGCATTTTGAAGTAGATGGCGAACCGGCCGTCGCTCAGCCCCTCTATCACGTTCAGTTCCCACAGCGGGCGATGCCGATCAAGCATGGCGGTATGCAACCTGGAGGTCACCTCCAGCAGATCGCGGACCCGTCCGGGGGCCGGCAGCGCCGAGCGCCGGACGTGGTAGTCGACGTCGATGTCGTCGTCGTAGGCCCACGCCACATGTGCGACCCCGCCCTGGTACGTCGCCGGGCGCTTACGGAATGTGGGCTGAAACTTGTCGTTGGCGACCAGGGCGTCGGTGAATTCCCGGACGAACTCCGGACCGGCGCCCTGCGGTGGCTCGAACAACGACAAGCCACCCACGTGCATGGGATGTTCGCGTGATTCGAGAAAGAGAAACATGGAGTCGGTGGGCATCATCAGGTCCATCGATCCATTACACCCACGACGGCGTGATCCGAGAAATTCCGCGGCGTTGATTGTCCTTCAGCCGCGATGGCTGCGCAGCGGTGCTACCATCGGCCGCGCTCGCGGTCTAGACGCCGGTGGCGACTTCGAGATCCTTGAGCGCCGACTCCAAGTGTGCGAGCAAGTGCTGCAGGTGCGGCAGGCTGCGACGGCATCCGACCAGACCGAAATCGAGATTGCCCGCGTTGTTCACCAGGGTGATGTTCAGCGCCTGGCCGTCCGGGATGTTCGACATCGGGTAGCTGCCGTCCAGCCGGGCCCCGCCGTAGTACATCTGCTCCGCCGGTCCGGGCACGTTCGAGATGACGATGTTGAACGGTGGCGGCACCGTCGAAAGGAAGCCCGGGACACCGGCGAGCGTCAACGGTGCCATGTTCAGCGCCGACAATGCGAGCACCTGCAGCCGCGGCAATTCGGCGAGCACCTTCTTGTTGGCGCGCATGGATTCGCTGATGATCTCGATCCGTTGGGCGGGATCCTCGACGTCGGTGCCGAGGTTGCACAGGACGCTGCCGACCTGGTTGCCGCCGGCGTCGGCATCCGCCGCTGAGCGCAGGCTCACCGGGACCATCGCGATCAGCGGTGTGTCCGGCAGCGCATCCTGCTCGATCAAGTAGTAGCGCAGCGCGCCGGCGCACATCGCCAGGACGGTGTCGTTCATGGTCACGCCGGCGGCCTGTTTGACGTTCTTGACGCGCTCCCGCGACCAGGACTGTGCCGCGCACCGGCGGGCTCCCCCGACCTTGACGTTGAGCATGGTGTGCGGTGCCGCGAAGGGCAGCGTCAACTGCTGCTCGAACAGCGCGGCCCTGGCCAGCTTCACCGTCGACGGGGCAAGTCCCACAACGGATCCGGCCATTTTGACCAGCGAGCCCAGCGGGGACGAGCCCCCGGACTTTGGGCGCTTTTTCCGGGGCAGGCTCCACATCGGCTGCACCTCGGCGTCATCGGGGTCAACCGACAGCGTGCGCTGCATCAGCTTCATCGCCGAAACACCGTCGATCAGGGCGTGGTGCATTTTTAGGTACATGGCGAACCGGCCGTCGTTCAGCCCCTCCACCACGTGCAGTTCCCACAGCGGGCGGTGCCGATCGAGCAGGTTGGTGTGCAGCATGGAGGTCAGCTCGAGCAGTTCGCGGACCCGTCCCGGCGACGGCAGCGCCGAGCGCCGGACGTGGTAATCGATGTCGACGTGGTCGTCATAGGCCCACGCGACCCGGACGATTCCGCCCATGATCGTGGCCGGGTGCTTGCGGAAGGTGGGCTGGAATTCCTGGTGGGCGACCAGGGCGTCGTAGAAATCCCGGACGAACTCCGGGCCCGCCCCCTCCGGCGGCTCGTACAACGACAAGCCGCCGACGTGCAATGGATGCTCACGCGTTTCTGCGAACAGAAACATCGAGTCGGTGGGCGACATCAGTTCCATCCACCTATTAGACCGCGCGTGGCAAATGCCCGCGACGACGGCACCCGGGACGAAGACCTAGGGTCAACAACATGTCCGTGGTGCGCGGGACGGCGCTCTCGAGCTACCCGAGCCTGGTCACCGAATTGGGCCGCGACCCGGCCGGCCTGCTGCGCGCGGCGGGCGTCCGAGACCAAGACGTGGGCAACTACGACGCCTTCATTCCGATCCGCGCCGCTATCCGCGCGATCGAATCGGCCGCGGATGCCACGGGCACACCGGATTTCGGGCGGCGGCTGGCAGCACGGCAGGGCATCGAGATCCTGGGGCCGATCGGCGTGGCGGCCCGGACCGCTGCCACGGTGGCCGGCGCCTTGGCGATCTTCAACACCTACATGGCGGCATACAGCCCGATGATCGCCATCAACATCACGCCGCAGGCCGACCCGGATCGGGCGTTCATCGCGGTTGAGTTCTTGTTCGGCGAAGCAATCACGTGCCCACACACGACGGAACTGGCGCTGGGTGTATCACTGGGGGTGTTCCGCCTGCTGATCGGTGGGGACTACACCGGGCTGGCGGTGCACCTGCCCCACGACCCGCTCACGCCCACAGCCGACTATGTGCGGTACTTCGGCTGCACGCCCCACTTCGCCGAGCGCACCGCGGGATTCACCGTGCGCGCGGCGGATCTGAACCGTCCCTTGAACCGCGACGACATCGCGCACCGGGCCGTCGTCGATTACCTGAGCAGCATTACCCCGGTGGGCGCGGGGATCGTGGAATCGGTGCGTACCATCGTGCGCCAGCTGCTGCCCACCGGGGCGGCCACGCTCGACGTGGTCGCCGAGCAGTTCCACCTACACCCGAAAACACTGCAACGTCGCCTCGCCGACGAGGGCACCAACTTCGCCGCCCTGGTCGATCAGATCCGCAAGGACGCCGCCGATCGCTATCTACGGACGACCGGAATCAGCCTGTCGCACCTGGCCCGCGAACTCGGCTACGCCGAGCAAAGCGTTCTCACCCGCTCGTGCAATCGGTGGTTCGGCACCGGGCCGGCCGCTTACCGCAACCAGACCCGGTCGCCGGCGACCGCGCAGGTGTGAACGCCCCTCGAGTCACCCCTCATAGACCGACGGCGCGTTCAAGCTCCTTCAGCGATGTCTCCAGATGACTCAGCACCCGCTGTAGGTGCGGCACGCTGCGACGGCAACCGACCAGTCCGAAATCGACGGTGTCCGCGTTAGTGGTCAGCGTGATGTTGAGCGCCTGTCCGTCAAGCACCAGCGACATCGGGTAATTGCCGGCCAGCCGGGCGCCGTTGAAGTACAACGGCTCCCGCGAGCCCGGCACGTTCGAGATGCAGACGTTGAACGGCGGTGGAGTCGCCGTGGCCAAACCGGGCAAGGTATTGAGCGCGGCCGGGCTCAACAGGGCCATCGACAGCGCCATCGCCTGGACTCGCGGCAGCTGTGACAGCACGTTCTTGTTGTTGCGCATCGAAGAGTGGATGGCATCGAGACGTTGCGCCGGATCGTCGAGGTGAGTGGCCAGGTTGCACAACACCGCCCCAACCATGTTGCCGCCGACGGCGTCACCGTCGCCGCGCAGACTCACCGGGACCATCGCGACCAGCGGCGTGTCCGGCAGGGCGTCGTTGTCGTCCAGAAAGGTGCGCAGCGCGCCCGCACACATCGCCAGCACCACGTCGTTCAGACTTACCCCGGCGGCATCCTTGACCGTCTTGACCCGGTCCAACGGCCATGACTGGGCGGCGCAGCGCCGCGCACCCCCAACCGGAACGTTCAGCATGGTGCGGGGCGTCCCGAAAGGCAGCGTCAATCGTTGTTCCAGTAGCGCTGCACGTGCCAGCCGAAGCGTCGACGGAGCCAGACCCGCTAGGGATCCCAGGGATCCCAGCAGGCCGCCCATGTATTGCAAGCGACCGCGCCGATGCTGATCGCCAGCCGTACGCTGCGGCGCCGGCGACCAGGGAACGCGGAAATCGCCAACGCCGGCATCGGTATTCATGGACTGCCGCATCAGGGTGACTCCGGATACCCCGTCAATGAGCGCGTGGTGCATCTTCGTGTAAATCGCGAAGCGTCCGTCCTTCAATCCCTCGATCAGGTGCGCCTCCCACAGCGGACGGTGCCGATCCAGCAGATTGGCGTGCAGCCGCGAGGTCAGCTCCAGCAGCTCCCTGACCCGCCCCGGCGTCGGCAAGCCGGATCGCCGCACGTGGTAACCGAGGTCGACGTCGCGGTCGGAGGACCAGGCGAAGTTGGTGAATGCGCCGTGAAATCCCCCGGGGCGCTTGCGAAATAGCGGTGCGACGTCGGCGCACCGCAACATGGCCTGGTGGGTTTCCCGGACAAAGTTTTTTCCCGCACCCGCGGGTGTGGTGAACAGTTGCAGTGCGCCGACGTGCAGCGGATGCTCGCGCGACTCGGCGGTCAAAAACAGCGCGTCGATCGGTGACATCAGTTCCAATGTGTGCTCCTCAGGCAATCAAGGCCGGCTCCGGCTTGCCCACCGGCGGCGATATGGTGAAGCGCAGGTGGTCGTCGTCGACCGGTCCTTCCCGCAGCATCTTGTGGTCGGTGCGGTACGCCATGTTGGTGCGCCAGAGGCCTTCGGTGCCCTGGAGCGGGGGGCGCTGGCCGGCCGCGCGCTTGGCGTAGCCGGAGGTGATTTGCAGCAGCGGCCTGCCCCACGAACTTCGTCGTCGGGGGCTGTGCTTACCCACTCTGCGGCAGCACAGACCCTTTGGTCTTGACAGCAGAGGACAACTTTTTAACATTTCAGGACAGCGGCGGGCCTGGCGGGCCGACGCGAAACGTGAACCACCGCGGCTCGGCGCGGTGCGTCTTTTACGTCGTTAAGTATCGGGCGAAAGTCGCTCCTATACAGAGGTTGAAATATATTGCAGCGCAGATCTTTCCAAGATCTTCCACGCCAAATCGGTTCGGGTGCAAGCATGTCCAGGTACGGTGCAATCAAAAACGGGTGGGGGTTAAGTCGGCGAGGAACGTCACGACTTTGCACACGGGGCCCAAATTTTGGCGCGCAACAAACGCATTGTACGTCAACAGAGTTCACCGCGTCGGAACGACGACGCCGTAGCTAGGTCCTCGGTTCGTCGTGATAAGTTGTCGAAATTGTGCCCCTGCGTTTCGGCTTGGCCAACGGCCGCTCCCCCTGCGGGGGCCAGCGGCCGCTTGGCCGACTTCACGGCGAGAAAAATTTAGCCCCTCTACCTTGTCAGGGTCGATGCGCCAGATCCAGTTCCCGAAGAGGGGTCTGTCAATGGCAACAGCACCGAGCGGAGCGATGACGAAGATCGAGAGCAACACCCATATCGTTTCAGCCAACCGACCCACGACTGTGCGCCGCCATCGTCGACCGAATCACGTTCGACGCCACCATCATCGAAACCGGCGCCGATTCCTATCGGCTGGCCACCACCCGTAAACGCCGCCGCCAGGCCGAACGGGTGGGTTGATCGGAGAGGGGGCGTTAGCAGCAGTAACGGTAGGAAGGCGCTGGGCCGCATGACTCTGGAAACCATCTACCCACCGACAAGCCGGCTCTTGACTCGGTAGTTGAGTACAGGGTTGAGAATGGCGGAATGCGGAGTGGCGAGGTTGCCGCCCAGGCTGGGGTCAACGTCCAGACGCTGCGGTACTACGAGCGGCGGGGCCTGCTAGACGAGCCACCCCGGTCGGTCTCGGGGTATCGCGCGTATCCCGCCGATGCAGTAGCGGTGGTCCGGTTCGTCAAACGAGCGCAGGAGCATGGGTTCAGCCTCGACGAGATTGAGGAGCTGCTGCACCTAGCCGACGGCGGGCCCGACGACTGCCAGGCCGCCCGCGAACTGGCCCAAGCGAAGGTGGCGCAGCTGGCCGATAGGATCGCTGACCTGCAGCGGATGCAGCGATCGCTCGCCGAACTCGTCGCCACCTGCGAGCACCCCCGCATGGACCGGTGCTGCCCCCTGATCCAGACCTTGCACGCCGAAGGAGAAAACCGATGAAGCTGGAGATCCTGCAGGTTCCGGACTGCCCCAATGTAGAGCTACTCGAGCGCCGGATCGCGGAGGCCGTCGCTGGCGAGCAGATCGATGTGACGATCACCCACCGCGTACTCGGTGACCAGGCCGCAGTCGCCGAGGCGGGCATGACGGGATCGCCGACCGTGCTCGTCGACGGCGAAGACCCGTTCACCGCAGCCGGTTTGATGCCGAGCGTGTCCTGTCGCCTCTACCCGACAGACGCCGGCGGCATCGACGGCGCGCCGTCGGTGGCCGCCCTCCGCGCGGCGCTGCACCTGGCCCCGGCCGGCACCGCAGGCCCGGCCGACTGCTGCACTCCGGCGACGGGAGGTGAATCCCCGACCTCAGCGCTGGGCGCGTCGCGCGGCGCTGCCCAGCCCGCCACGCCAGCCGAACAGGCCATTCACCACACCATTTTGCGGGCGTTCGCAATCCACGGCGGCCCGCCGGCGAGCACCGACCTCGACGCGGTTGCCGCCGAGTTCGACACGTCCGCGCAGCAGATCCTGAACCGGCTGCACGCATCGGACGTCATCCGCCTGGACGCATCGGGTCGCATCGGCTCGGTATATCCGTTCTCCGCGACGCCGACCCCACACCGCGTTCAGATCGCCGATGGCGCCAGGGTTTACGCGATGTGCGCTATTGATGCACTCGGCATATCCGCAATGCTCGATGCCGACATCGTGATCGACTCAGAAGATGCGTCCACGGGCGAGCCCATCACCGTGACCGTCCACGTTGTGGACGCCACCGCAGATCCCGCCACCACCGTTGTGTTCGTTGGTGCGCAGTCTAGCGAGGGCCCGTCCGCTGACACCTGCTGCAACTACCTCAACTTCTTCACAGACCGCCAAACCGCCGAAACCTGGGCCGCGGCCCACCCAGACGTCGGCGGCGTCGTCGTCGACCTCGCGGACGCAACCCGATGCGGAGCGACGATCTTCGGCCCCCTGCTCAGTACCTGACCGAACCGCACATTCGGCAAAGACCCACAGCGGTCCTGGGCCCAAGACGGTCTGCCATCAACGCTCACCAACTGCCGGGTGGGGCCACATCCGATTGGGCGGATTGGGGCCAATTCAAGTTGACATCGCCAGCGTCCCTACGGAGCAGGCAGCGACGACGATTCCCATTGCTGTGGCAAAGTCCGATGCACATGGCCTCCTCAACGCCTCCCCTACCGTCGCGACCCGGGAACCTATCAGACCGAGGTCGAGCGTGCTGCCGGAGCACGCTCTGGCCGTACCTCCCAGCCGAAATGCCCCGCCGTGCAAACGCTCACAATTCCTACTGTTCGTCTTCTGCTCCTAGCCAGGCATCGGCGTTGGCTGCGACAATGGAAGGGTTGCCGGTCGCGACACGCAATCCGTTTCAGCAGCGATCAGGAGAGGCGGGCCAGCGATGACACACAGAACACAGTCGGTCGGAATGGGCGTGGCCTCGGTGCTTCTTGCCGGTGGCATCGCGACGTGGGCCGCGCCCGCCGGCGCCGCCGACAGATGCGATCCCGCCAGGGACCACAACTGCACCTACCCCGCCCAACCCGATGACGGGACCGCAGCACTACCGTTCATCATTGCGAACGATCGGGCCGGGGGTGCGCCCGCGGCGTCCGGAGTGCACGTCCCGGCGGCCCCGGCGCAAGAAGCGCTGGCACCGACAGACAACCCCTGACTCCGCTATAGCAGATCGGTGATGGTCTTCAGGCCCGCGTCGTAAAGCACGCCGGGCAGCATGCCGCCGTCGTGCTCGATGGTGGTGCCGTTGATGAAATCCGCCTCGCCGCCGGCAAGGAAAACGCAGACGCGGCCCACCTCCGCGGGCTCCCCGGCACGCTGCAACGGCACTGCGGCGAAGTACTTTTCGCCGGTCGGATCGTCCTTCGGCAGCACAAACGACCGGAAATTCTCGGTCATCGTTGGACCCAACGCGATGCAGTTGACCCGAACCTTCGGGCCCCATTCCTCGGCCAGCGAACGGGTGAGATGGTTGAGCCCGCTCTTGGCCGCACCGTAGGAAACCAAAGTCGGTGATCCCGCGGGATGTCCAGCGCCACTTGAGATATTGATGACGCACCCGGTGCCGTCTTGGGTGCTCATCTGCCGGTAGGCGCGAATGGCGAACCAAAGTGGGCTGATGAGGTTCATCTGCACCGCGTACGCGTGAAACAGCGCGGTGCGTTCGTAGTCGTCGTCGCTGCGGGGTGCGCCCTGGATGCGCTGGACGAGTGCGGGAATGTTCTCCGCGTGCGGCGCCGGGACGGTGCCGCCGGCGTTGTTCACCAAGATGTCGATGCGGCCGTGGCTGGCCACGACTTCGGTGACGAAGGAGTTGATCGAGCGGTAATCGCCTTGATCGCAGACCTTTTGCGAGGCACGCCCGGCCCAGTCGGATCCTGCGTCGATACCCGGAATCATGTCGAGCGGCGACCGCGAGCAGCCGATGACCGTGGCGCCGGCGCGCAACAGTTCATGGGCGATGCCGACGCCCACACCGCGACTGGTTCCGGTGACGATCGCGATCTTGCCGTCGAGGACGCTCATCATTGCCTCCCACTTTCTGCGCTAAGTCGAGGGCGACAGCGGTAGCCAGGCTGCCACCCACCTCGGCTCCATCAATTTTGTTGGCGAAATCCAAAGTTGTCAGGCCCAAAGTCGAGTAGCTTGCGTCCCGAGCGCGCTTCGTCCACTGCACCGAAGGTCCTCCGAACTGGGCCCTTCCCCGTGCGGGCCCGTCGCTTTTCCCCTGCGGCACGGAAGGCACCGTCGTGGACGAACACCAGGACGTCGGCATGTTTGGCGGCGGCCATGTCTTGGGAACACGCACCCCTGTATATGCCAACCACGGATGCCGGTGCCATGGCCGGCGAGAGCAGACGAATGACGACGTAGCCGCACGTGTCGGATAAAGAAGCCGGTGTCTCCGATGAGGGCGCGCTGATGGTGAGCGGGTCGCCGCTTTGGGATGGGGTGTCGCTGTACACGGGGCGCCCGGGCACGCCGGTGCACACCGTCGCGGTGGTCATCCTCGACGGATCCGGAGAAGTCAGTCACCAGGGGTTACGCAAGCTGCTGGTGTCGTCCCTGCCACAGATGGCGCGCTTCCGCAGCCGGTTGGTGGGCAAGCCGCTGGGCTTGGGTCAGCCCGTGTGGGCCGAGATCGAAGACTACGATCCGACTCCCCAGATTCACAGCGCGGCGGTTCCTGCTGCGGATGGTGCGAGTGTCAAGCACCAGTTCACCGAGCTGATCGGGCAGCTGGCCACCGGAACTCTCGATCGCGTAGCGCCGCTGTGGGAGGCGTGGAGCATCGAGGGCCTGGAGGCCGGCCGGTGGGCGTTGGCGGTGCGGATGTCGCCTGCGGTGATGGACGGCATTGCCGACGGGGTGGCGTCGGTGTGGGCGCGCCTGCTGGCCCTCGATCCGCGCAACGACCCGAACGTGAGGAGACATGAGCCGAGCCTGGGCGCGCCACCCTCGGTCACCGGACTCGTCGCCGACACGGTTCTGGAGCTGTTCGAGAACTCCGCAACGGGCGCATCGCTGATCACCGCGGCGATGCCCGCTGTGCTGCGCGCCGCACTCCGGCGCCTGCGGGTTTGGGCTGGTCCAGGGCCGACCCAAGAGGCGCCGTCGATACGTGGCCCGCTGCGGCCCACGGTGTTCACCGCGCCGCTGACCCCGCGGCGTGCGGTCGCCTTCGCCTCGATCCGGCTGTCTCATTTGCAGGCAATCGCCTACGCGTTCGGGGGCAGCATCACCAACGTTGCTCTGGCCGCCTGCACATTGGCCCTGCGTACCTGGCTGCGACACCACGACAGCCTTGCCGACCGCCCACTGGTGCTGCAGGTGCCGCCGGCAATGTTCGACGCCGATTCAACCAGCGGCGTGCACCTGTCTACGCCGGCGCGTATCGCCCTTCCGGTGCACATCGACGACCCCGTCCAGGTCCTGCTCGGCTTACATTCGGCCACCGAAACGTTGACCACGAACGCCGAGCCCTCCACTGGTCTGGGAGTTGATTTCGCACGCCTCGCCTCGCTGCTTCCACCCAGCCTGATGCAGGCCGGCGTTGCGCTCTCGACCCGACTGCCGTGGTGGCAGCCGTTCACGCCGGCCTGCCACGGCATCATCTCCTATGTCCCGGGGCCGTCGGCGGCGCGTTATTGCGGCGGAGCAAGGGTGGGCGGCATGTACACCGTGACGCCGCTGGTGGATGGTTGCGGATTGAGCATCACGCTGACTCGCCACAGCGACGTGATGGATCTCAGCGTGTGTGTTTGCCCCGACCGCGTGCCCGGCGTCGATGACATCGCCACCGGCATCATCGAATCGGTCGACATTCTGCTGGCCGCAGCACAGCAGTCTCCACGGGGGCAAGGGCCCTCGGTTATCACCCGCCTCGCCGAACGCGCTAAGTCCCGTCGACGGGACCGGCCCTAACCATCGCAGCGCGGCCGCCTAGCTCGATGACTCGTCCGGCAGCTCGCTCGATGTGAGCTGATTGACAGTAACTGTCATATCGGCATAACCTGCCATTCGGCGTTTATTCGGGAGGTCATCGATGAGTAGCCCGTCCAAGCTTCGTGTCATCCAATGGGCGACCGGAGGCGTCGGCAAGGCCGCAATCGAGTGCGTACTGAATCACCCGCAGCTCGAGCTGGTCGGCTGCTGGGTGCACAGCGCCGACAAGAACGGCGGCGACGTTGGTCAGATCATCGGGAGCGCTCCCCTGGGTGTCGCCGCCACCTCTAGCGCCGACGACGTGCTGGCCCTGGACGCCGACTGCGTGATGTACAGCCCGCTGGTCCCCAAAGACGAAGAGGTCTTGGCGATCTTGCGGTCCGGCAAGAATGTGGTCACCCCGGTCGGCTGGGTCTACCCAAACCTGAGTAACCCACGTGTCAAAGCCATCGCCGACGCCGCGCTCGAATCTGGCGTGACGCTGCACGGGTCGGGAATCCATCCCGGCGGCATCACGGAGCGATTCCCGCTCATGCTGTCGTCGCTGTCCTCGGCCGTCACCCACGTGCGCGCCGAGGAATTCTCCGACATCCGCACCTACAACGCCCCGGACGTCGTGCGGGACATCATGGGCTTCGGCCGTTCCCCCGAGGAGGCCATGCAAGGGCCGATGGCCAACATGCTCGGATCGGGCTTCAAGATGTCGGTGCGAATGATCGCCGACCACATGGGATTTCGCATCGACCCCAAGATCACGACAATTCAGGAGATCGCGGTGGCGACCTCCGACGTCGATTATGACCCAATTCCGATTGCCGCGGGAACCGTCGCCGCCCGCCGGTTCCGGTGGCAAGCGCTCACCGACGGCGAGCCGGTCATCACGGCGGCGGTCAACTGGCTGATGGGTGAAGCCGACCTGGACACGGACTGGAATTTCGGCGGCCGCGGCGAACGCTTCGAAGTCGAGATCACCGGCGATCCCACCGTCAGCCTGACGTTCAAGGGACTGCAACCGCCGACGATCGCCGAAGGGCTGATCCGAAACCCCGGCGTCGTGGCCACCGCCAACCACTGCGTCAACGCGATTCCGGACGTCTGTGCCGCCGAGCCCGGCATCAAGACCTACCTCGATCTGCCGTTGTTCGCCGGTCGCCCGGCCCCCATTCTTGCGGCGGGCACGCATTGATCAGCGTCCTAGACGACGTATCGTTCTGCCACCTCGTCGTCGGAGTCACCGACATGGACCGAGCCCTGGCGTTCTACCGCGACGTGATCGGCATGGAAGTCATCTTCGAAACCCTCATCTCCGGCGAGCCTTTCGACGCGGCGCTGCACGCGACCCGCAAGCAGGAGGGTCGCGTGGTTGGCGGCCTGCTGGGCGGATTGATGATCGAGCTACTCTCGCTCGGAGCCAAACCGCCGCCGGACAAGCCGATCCGTCGCGGTATCACCGGGATACAAAATGTGTCGCTGTCCGTCACCGATCTCGACGAAACCCACCGCCGCATCAGCGAGGCCGGCTACGCCCCCGATCAGGAGCCGTTCGAAATCGGCGGGGTCCGAATGTTTTTCGTCAAGGATCCCGACGGGACCGCGGTGGAGTTCATCGAATTGCCAGGCGGTGTGCGCAGCACGTACGAGATGCACCGCGGCGTGCCGCTGCACATGGGTCCTGAAAAGGGACCGGCGAAGTGACCGGCGAAGTGAATTACTCCCACCCCGATTCGATGCGCGGCCACGTCGCGATCGTCACCGGTGCGGCCCAGGGCGTGGGCAAGGGCATCGCCGCCGCACTGCTGGAGCGCGGCGCGGAGGTGCTGCTGGTCGACATCCTCGACGAAAAGCTCAGCGCGACAACCACTGAACTCAAGGCAAAGGGCCGTGCCGAGATGCTGATCGCCAATCTGCGGGACCCGGACAGCGCCGCGCGGATCGCGGCGGCCGCGGTCGACGCCTTCGGCGCGGTGCATGGCCTGGTCAACAATGCCATAGCCACCAACGAGCCCAAGGCATTCGTCGACATCACCCTCGAAGACCTGGCGCTCGGTCACGACGTCGGCCCCCAGGCGACCTTTCTGCTGATGCAGGCCGTGCACCCGCTGATGGTCGAGGCGGGCGGCGGCTCGATCGTCAACCTCGGCTCGGGGACGGGCACCGGCGGCGAACCCAAGTGGGGCGGTTACGCCGCCGCCAAGGAAGCCATCCGAGGGCTGTCGAAGGTCGCCGCCCTGGAATGGGGGCGCGACAACATCCGTGTCAACGTCATTTGCCCATTCGCCGAGTCCGACGGCGTCAAATTGTGGAAGCAGTTCGCACCCGACGATTACGCGAAGGCGGTGGGTCGGGTTCCGATGAAGCGCATCGGCGACGTTCGCACCGACGTGGGCGCGCTGGTGGCATTCCTGCTCAGCACCGACGCGACGTTCATCACCGGGCAGACCATACACATCGACGGCGGAATCGGCTGCTTCCGATGACCGCCAACGGCGGGTCGCTGCGGGATCGGCAGCGCGCACAGGTCCGGGCCGACATCAGGCGGGCGGCGTTCCGGCTATTCGTCGAACGCGGATATGACGCGGTGACAACGGAGGAAATCGCTACTGCCGCAGGCGTTTCCCCGCGCACCTTCTTCCGACACGTGCCGACCAAGGAAGAACTGCTGCTGGCGCCCGTTCGCCACGGCGGCGCCGCCATTGTCAACCTGCTCGAACAACGACCCGCCGGCGAGCCGCCGGACGTCGCACTGATCAATGCGATCATCACCCGGACCCGCTCGTTCGACGAGGCCGACACCGAACAGTGGCGGGAAGCCCTGCTGGTGGCACCCGGCCTGCTCGACAGGGTCACGGTTCACACACCCGCCGACAAGGAACGGGCGGCCAAGCTGATCGCCGAACGCATGGGCGCCGACCCCGACATCGACATCCGCCCTGGCCTGCTGGTCCAACTTGCCTTTGCCGCAGCAGATTTCGCGTTTCAGCAATGGGTGCGCCGGTCGAGCAGCACGTGGCCGCTGGATCGCTACGTCAACGAAGCCCTCGAAGCGGTCAAAAGTCGTCACTGGGAAGGGAAGTCGGTGCAGTGAAATCCAGCTATAAGGTCGCCGTCTGGGCCACCGGTGGGGTCGGGAGTTACGCCATCCGCACCATCGCCGACCGGCCCAACCTCGAACTGGTTGGGGTGTGGGTGCATTCGGACAGCAAGAACGGCAAGGATGCCGGCGAACTGGCCGGCATAGACCCGCTCGGTGTCCTCGCCACGCAGGACGCCGCAGCGGTCCTCGGCGGCGACGCCGACTGCGTCGTCTACGCCGCGCCGGCACCCCACCGGATGAAGGAAGCGATCGGCGACCTGTGCCGAATCCTGGCAGCCGGCAAGAACGTCGTGACGACCTCGATCTCGGGGCTGGTGTACCCGCGCGGCTCCATGCCGCCCAAGGTCATCGACTCGATCCAAGGTGCCGCCGAAGCCGGACAGAGCTCGTTGTTCTCATCGGGCATCGAGCCGGGATTTGGCGCTGACCTGTTCCCGATCGCACTGATGTCCATGTCGCACAAGGTCTATTCGGTGCGCGGCATCGAGATCACCAACTACTCCGACTACGGCAACCCGTACGACATGCGCGAGCGTTTCGGGTTCGGCCAGCCGCTCGACTACCAAGGCGGGTTGAAGGTCCCCGGCACGCTGCGCTGGGGCTGGGGTGCGGCGGTCACCATGGTCGCCGACGCGCTGGGCGTCGAGCTCGACGACATCCGCGAGACGTGCGAATTCCAGGCCACCCCGCGCGACATCTCCACTGCGTTTGGACTCGTCGAAGCCGGCACCGTCGGCGCGACCCGGGCGTGGTGCATCGGCGTGGTGGACGGCCGGGACGTCATCACGATCGAACACGTCGACCGGCCCGCCGACGACCTCGCCCCCGATTGGCTCAAGGGCCGCGCCGGTGGAACCGAAGGGATCTGGCGGGTGATCATCGACGGGGAGCCGAGCATCGACGCGGAGTTCGAGGTCGGGCATCGTCCAGGGCAGAGCCATAACGATCACGGCTTGTTGGCAACGGGCATGCGCGCGGTCAACGCCATCCCGTGGGTTTGCGAAGCTGAGCCGGGAATCGTTGACGCGCTGCATATTCCGCTCACCTCACCGGTGGGGGCGCTACATCCGGCCCGGAACGGGGTATCTGCTTTCTAAGATCCTGTCGTGCGCTCAGTTGGCCGTTGCACGCCTCAGGGTTGGTTATCCGGATGGGCGTCCCGTCCACCCAGGCCACCAGCGAGCCCGCGCTAAGCGCGGGTGCGGCGGCCGGTGCAGGGGGCCGGACATCGAGCACGGCCCGCCCGCGATGCGGGCCGCCGCGCCCGCGAGGGTGGAGTTTCCAGCTAATTGTTCCAATGCCAGATAAAAATGGGGCAGTTGGCCCAAGATGTTGCCATCGTTCACCAATTGTGCTGCGTTTCACTGGCGGAGGTGTGGGATGTCGTTTGTGATCGCGGCGCCGGAGATGGTGCAGGCGGCGGCCTCGGATGTGGCCAATATCGGTTCAATCATCAGCGCGGCCAATGCCGCGGCGGCGTCCCCGACTGCTGGGGTGCTGGCCGCCGGCGCCGATGAGGTGTCGGCGGCGATCGCGTCGCTGTTTTCCGGGCACGCACAGGCCTACCAGACCCTCAGCGCGCAGGCGAGCGCCTTTCATGCCCAGTTCGTACGGGCCCTCAACGCGGCGGGGGGCTCGTATGCTGAGGCCGAGGCGGCCAACGCCACCCCGTTGCAGACAGTCGCGCAAGACGTGCTGGGCGTGGTCAATGCGCCCACCGAGGCGTTGTTGGGGCGCCCGCTTGTGGGCAACGGCGCCAACGGGGCGACGCCCGGGGCAAGCGGCAGCGCTGGTGGGTTGCTGTACGGCAACGGTGGCAACGGCGCGGTCGGCGGGGTCGGCCAGGCCGGCGGCAGCGGCGGGGCTGCCGGATTGATCGGCAACGGCGGTAGCGGCGGGACCGGCGGGCCCGGTGCTGGCGGTGGCGTCGGCGGTACCGGCGGGCTGCTGTTCGGCAACGGCGGCAACGGCGGCATTGGCGGGGCCACCACGACGGTAACCGGTGCCGGAGGTGCTGGGGGCGCCGGCGGCAACGCCGTCGGGCTCTACGGCAACGGCGGCACCGGCGGGGACGGCGGATTAGCCGTTCTGGGCACCAACGGGACGGGCGGCGCCGGCGGCGCCGGCGGGCTGATCGGCAACGGCGGCAACGGCGGCGAAAGCGGCGGCGCCTACGGCCAGGCCGGTGGCGCCGGAGGCAACGCCCGGCTGATCGGCAACGGCGGTGATGGCGGCGCCAGCGCTCACGGCAGCAACGGCGCCAACGGCGGCAACGGCGGGGCACTGTTTGGCAACGGTGGCGACGGCGGCGCAAACCTGTCGGGCGGCACCGGCAGCGCCGGCGGTGCCGGCGGCGCTGCCGGCCTGATCGGCGCCGGCGGCAACGGCGGCGCCAACATCGGCGGCGGAGCGGACAGTACCGGTGGCTCCGGCGGCAATGGCGGGACGCTGTTCGGCCACGGCGGCAACGGCGGCGCCAACGAGGCCGGCGACACAGGCAGCAGCGGCGGTGCCGGCGGCGCTGCCGGCCTGATCGGCGCCGGCGGCAACGGTGGCGCCAACATTGGCTTCGGCGCGGACAGTACCGGTGGCTCCGGCGGCAATGGCGGTACGCTGCTCGGCCACGGCGGCAACGGCGGCGCCAACGAGGCCGGCGGCACCGGTACCAGCGGCGGTGCCGGCGGCAACGCGGGGCTGATCGGCAACGGCGGCAACGGCGGCTTGGACACCTTTGAGGGTACCGGCGGTAACGGCGGCACCGGCGGGACACTGATCGGCGACGGCGGTGATGGCGGAACCGGTGGTTTCTTCGGGGGCGGCGTCGCGGGCGGCGGCGGTATCGGTGGCAACGCCATCGGGCTGATCGGAAGCGGTGGGGCCGGCGGGACCGGCGGGGTTGGCTATTATTCCGGCGTTGCCGGCGGCACGGGCGGTAGCGGCGGTAACGGCGGCAATGCCGCCGAGCTGTTCGGCCACGGCGGGGCCGGCGGTGCGGGCGGGCAAGGCGGGGCCGCGGGTGCGCCAGGCGCGGGCGGCACCGGCGGCAACGGCGGTACCGGTGCGCTCATCGGCGCCGGCGGTGACGGCGGCAACGCCGGCCAGAGCGCCAGCGCCACCCCCGGTGACGGAGGCAATGGCGGCAACGCCCGGCTGATTGGCAACGGCGGTGACGGCGGACTCGGCGACTCCGGTGGGGCCGGCGGCACCGGGGGCACCGGCGGCACGCTATTGGGCACGGATGGAACGAACGGGTCAGCGTAGCTGGCAGAGCCCGCCCAGACGGCGTGACGGCTACCGCACCTCCGATGAGCCGTTCGCAATCCCGGCAACCCGCACGGCGTCAGTCTAGCCGCTTGAGGAATGACTTTCGACAATTTGTTGTCGATGTGAAGGGGTTGGCTTGCGCCGAATCCTCAAGCGGTTAAAGGGGTTTCGATGGCGAGATCGGCGAACAGCGTTTGCATATCAATGCGGATTCGTTCGTAGTCACGGTCGACGCGGGTCCAGTGCGCTGGTTTGCGCCCCATGCGGGGGCTGCGCACTCCGGCGAGGATCGGGGCGATGACCTGGTCGCGCAGGGTGAGCAATGCAGCGATGGTGCGCGCGGCCAGCGCCGGAACCCGGTAGCGGCGCGTGCGTGCGGGCTTGTCGACGAGCCGTTTGCCGCGAAGTTTGCGCAGGTCATATGCCGCTTGGCGGATGCTGTACTCGGCGTCGGATATGCCGGTCATCGCGCGGACCCTCGCGGCGAAGTCGCCGACGGTGAAGCCATGCGGGGCCGCGGCGAGGGCGAGCACGGCCGACAGCGCGTCACGCATCCGCTTCGTGTTCAGGTCGACACCGCCGATGCGGGTGGCGCCGAGCGTTGATCCGGCGGGCAGTTGGTCGAGGATGCCGTCGCCGATGAAGCCGGTATCCACGCAGTCCAGGGCGGTGACGAACCGTTCGGCGATGCCGGCCAGTTGGGTCACGATCTCGGGAAACTTGTTGATCATCCGCCCGCACCGCAGTTCGGCGGTGTTGTGGGCGATCGCCTCGAACCGAAGCACGCGTTCGCCTTTGGTGTAGGCCTTGCCGGTCAGCCGCCCGAAGTGCAGCTTGAACACGGTCAGGTCGTAGGTAGGTGTCTCGATCGCGGCCTCGATGAGCGAGGAACGTCTGCGGGCGCGGCAGGGACGCCGAGCGGTGCCGAACACGGTGCGGATCTTGGGCACGTCCAGCCGGGAACGGGTCCGATCCACCACGGTGTCGAACACCTGCTGCATCCGCGCCCCGTCGGCGAAGATCAGGTTGCGGCTGTACTCGAGCTGATAGACGGCGAAACCCTAGCCGAATCCGCTGCGGTGTTGCTCGTCGAGGTCAAGCCCGAAACACAAGCACGCGCTGTAGATCCACCGCCGACAGACCTGGCTCAGCCGCCCTACAGCCGCATCCTGCGACAAGGCATCTGCGATCCGAGCCAGGCCCGCGGGATCGGCCACCGCGGTGAAGCAGTTGCCGGCCTTGGAAAATGCTATCCCCGCAGCCTCGGCCTGACGGGCCACAAACTCGTGGCCGTTGAGGATGATCTGCGCGCCGAACGGCGGATGCCCCGACATCTTGATCGTCACGTGCCCCCACTCGGGGTCAATGATGGCCCCGGTAGGACGCCGACGAGGTGCCTGCAGTGGGCAGGTCCTTTTCCGGCGCCCTCCGGCCCGAACCGGACGTGCGGGTTTCCTCGCATCACGGCTCTCCAGTGATTTGTTCCGTGGACGTGGTAGTTGGTGGCCGTGCGTGGATGGTGTCGTGGCAGGGACGGCAGACCACGAGGGTCTTGCGCCGCCGTTTCGCCATGATCTGAGCCCACGCTGGCTGTGGTCGTCCCGGTTGGGTGAGATCAGCGAGAGCTCGGACGTGGCGCACGTGCACCTCGGCCTTGTGCTCGCAGAGCTCACAGCGGCCCGCCCGGACTCGGGAGATGAGCTCCCTGCCGTTGCGGCGGGTCGCGCCGGGGACAGCGAGGCGGTCGATCAGGATCGCCTTCTTTTGCCGTCGTAGTGGAATGCCACCGAACTGTGCGACCAGCGGCTTCCTGCCGTTTCTTGCGACGCTGACCTGAAAGCACCGTCGAGGTCCGTATGGTGTGACGACGGTGGTCTGGTACTTACGGGCCATCTTCGTCACCGACGAGCGGTGTTTGGCGGCCAGTGTCTTAAGCATCGAGGTCAACATGACCCAATGCAGCCGGCGCAGTCGCCACACGTCACCGGCCAGCAGGTAGTACTGGACGATCCCCCGGTACTCGGCCCCGTAGCTGCTCACGATTTGGTGGGGCTATCGAGAATCTTTACACCCAATATCTTGAGCATGATCTCCTGATCGAGCTCATCGAAACACCGGGCGATATCACCCTCGATAAACCAGGTCGTCCCCGTCCATTTGACCGCCGCCTCCGATAATGCTGTGTGACAGCCACGGCGAGAAAACCGCGATGTTGCCTCCGTGCGGGCGGGCTGCAACCACGACGCCAATCCCACCCTGACCGGTCCACCATTCGTATTCCTTGTCCGGGGAGAGCCATCACGATCATGGCTTGCTGGCAACGGGAATGCGCGCGGTCAACGCCATCCCGCGGTTCTGCGACGCGGAGCCGGGAATCGTTGACGCGCTGCATATCCCGCTCACGGCGGCACACTAGCCGAGGTACCACCATCAACCGTTAGGACAGTGCCCGTCGTGCTCGCCGATGTCGCGAAGTACAGGGCCGCTTCGGCGACGTCTTCGGGTGTTCCCTCTCTTGGCAGCGGCCGGTCGTTTCGCATCTTGGCTCTCGTTCGCTCGATGAACTTTTCGACGGCCTCGGGAGGAAGACCGCTGACCGACGACGCCAAGATCGGCGTCGGGATCCCGCCGGGCGCGATGCAATTCACGCTGATGCCCAACGGCGCGAGCTCGGTGGCCACACTCTTGCTGAAATGGATGACCGCGGCTTTTGACGCGCGGTAGGGCATCACGCCGCCGCCCGGCTGCAGTCCGCCGATCGACGAGATGTTGATGATGCGGCCGCCGCCGTGGTCCGCCATGTGCCGGGCGGCGGCCCGGGTACCCAGCATGACGCCCAACACGTTGACCGACATCACCCGGTGGAAGTCGGAGAGATCCGCGCGCAGAAAGCTTTTGGCCATCTTGCTGGAGATGCCGGCGTTGTTGACCATGACGTCCAGGCCGCCGAAGCGGTCGACCGCGGCCCGTACGAGGGCGTCGACGTCGGCCTCGTCGGCAACGTCGGCATGGTGGAACCACGCGCGGGCCCCACACTGCGCCGCGATGTTCTCGCCGGCGTCGTCGTTGACGTCGGCAATGACGACATCGGCACCCTCAGCGGCGAATTTCTCGACGATTCCCTGGCCGAGACCCGATGCGCCGCCGGTGACAATGGCAACCTTCCCTGCCAGTGAGGCCATCCGAGCCATTTCCTTTCGCCCGCAGTCTTGTCTACCGGATCGGTTCGTCGCCGAGGACAGTGGTGCGCAGCATCTCGCGCGATGAGCCCGGATCGTAGGGGGCCGCTCGATGCAGGACCCCGCGGTTGTCCCAGATGACGGTGTCGCCGACCGACCAGGCGTGGCTGTAGACGTTTTCGGGCACCGTGGCGCGCTCCAGGAGCGCGGCCAACAGGGCACGACCCTCCTCGAGGTCCATGCCGACCACGTAGTCGGCCGAGGCGCCCAGCACCAGCGACCTGCGGCCGCTGCGGTGGGTCCACACCAGGGGATGTTCGTGGGTGCGCCGGGATCGCCAGCGCGCCAACTGTTCTGGTGTGGGATCGGGGGTGATGCGCCGCTGGGAGGCTTCCAGCGAGTGCACGACTCGCAACGCGCCGAAGCGGTCTTTTTCTTCCTCGCTCAGCGCGTCGTAGGCGGCGTAGGAATTGGCGAATTCGGTTTCGCCGCCCCATTCGGCGACCTGCACGGCCGACAGAACGGTGGCCTTCTGTGGACACTCGTCCCCGATGGGCGTGCAGCCGTCGATGTGCCAGTCGAACGTTGCCTTCAGGTAGGCCGCCGAGGAGTTCTTCGACGTGTCCAGCGTGATCGGATAAATGCCGGGGATCCGGTGGTGGCCGTCGGAAGAGTAGTCAACCTCGCCGAGGCGGCGGCAGAACGCGACCTGCGCCTCGGGGTCGAGCCGCAGTGCACGAAAGACCAGAACTCCGTTGTCCTCCAACGCATCCAGGATGTCCTCACCGACCGGGTCGACCGAGTCGTCGCTGGCCAAGTGGGCCGAATCCAGCCCGGTGACCTCGGCGCCGACGGACTCGCTGAGCTTGGTGATGGTGAGCAGACTCATGGTCTGTCCTTCTTTCTGGGCCTGTCCTTCTTTCTGGCGGATATCACGGGAACGGCTCGCCGGTGCGGATCATGACCGCGTCGGCGGCGTCGGTCGGGGCTGGCTGGTGCATGACCTCCACCGCCATGGCGACCATGATCAGCGAATAGATCATGTGCAGCAGGTTGAGCACATCGTCGGGCAGGTCGTCGAGCGGGAACTTGTCGCAGTAGTCGACGGCCTCTTCGAGCCGCGGGAAGAATGCGTCGTAGAACTCATGCATTTCGGGCATCGTGCTGGTCATCCGCGCGTTCCAGCGGTCGGTTTCGCCTGCCAGACACCAGGTTTGGGCGTAGGGTTGCAGCTCCGCGAATGCGCTGGGCAGCAAGGCATCTGGCATGGTCACACTCCCGCCGGCGCCGGGGCGTTCTCGCGCTGGTAGGCCTGGTAATCATCGACCCAGTCGGCGATCACCTTGTGCAGGTGGCGCACCAGGATCTCCTGGTCGCCAAGCGGGAACTCGTCGATGATGCCGTACTCCAGTGCGGCCTGCGTGCCGCCGAGCATGCCGGCGTCTTGCAGGGCGAACTCCTTGAGCACCACCGCGGCGACTTCGTGTTCGACGCGTTCCCGCACGTTGCGCGCCGGGTGGAAGTACGTGTAGGCCTCAAACCGGTGGGTGTTGTGGGAGGTGGGCCAGTACCGGTACAGCAGATACCAGCCGCCGTAGATCAATATCTCGGTGTTCGGGAAGATCTGGAAGTTGCTGATTCCCCACGGCTGGATGCCACCGGGATTGAGGCCGGCCGGCAGCTCACCGATGTCGGGGGTGCGCCATGGGCCGACCAGCCCGCTCTTCGTGGCCAGCTCGATCGGATACATGTACTCCGGCGGGAGCAGCCAGCGGCGCCGTCCCGCCGTCGACACCAGCCGGTGGGGGCCGTCGAGTTGGAAGTGCCCGCAGGTGAATCCGGCCTTCGGGTCACGCACCGCCGAGGGCACCTGCTGTGGGTGCAGCGAAGGCACGTGGTAATACTCCTGGAAGGCGTCGGCGAAGATCTTCCAATTGCTGTTGTTGTGCGCGACCCACTCGTAGCGCTCAGTCAGCTTGCCGAAGGGGTAGCCGTCCAGGCCGCTGATCATCGGGCCCAGGAACCCGCGCAGACTTTGACGCGGCTCGGCGGCAAAGTTGATGAAAATGAAGCCGTTCCAGATATCGCAGTGCACCGGCCGCAATCCGTAGTCGGCCGCGTCGACGTCGAAGAACTCCGAGGGCTGCTGCACGTACTTCAGCGCACCTTCCAGGTCGTAGCGCCACCCGTGGTACTTGCAGGTGAACTGCCGGCACGTCCCGCGGGTCTCCCGATCGGGAAAGTCGTTCCAGACCAGCTTGTTTCCCCGGTGGCGGCAGACGTTGTGAAAGGCGCGGATCCGCTCGTCGCGACCCTTGACGAGGATGACCGAGGCGCGCGCTACCTCAATCTCCTTGGTGACGTAACTGCCGGTGCGGGGCAGTTCCTCGACCCGGGCGACGTTCAGCCACGCCCGTTTGAACACCGCCTCGCGTTCCAGTTCGTAAAACTCTTTGGACGTCGAGTCGGCGAACGAAATGGGCCCGGTCCCGAGTTCGGGGTAGTGCTCCGTCCAAGACCCTTCCGGGGGCCTACCGGATCGCGTCATCGTGAACCTCCCTGTGTCACCGAAATACCGCCCAGGAAGCCCCTGCCTTCAGGCCGGGGAGGAATGGGCGGTGTTGTCGTAGCGCGGCGGTAGCGTCCGATACGTGAATGTCGTGCGCTATCGGTACCGGTTGCGCCCCGGCGCGACCGCGATGGCGGGGTTGCTGGCCGAGTGGAACCGCTGCCGGTGGGTGTGGAACCGGGCGGTCGAACGACTCAACGAGACCGGTGAGTGGGTCTGCGACAACACCTTGACCCACTGGCGGGGCGAGCATGACTGGCTGCGTGAGGGCTCGGTGGTGACCCAACAGCAGATGCTGCGCAACTTCCGCGCCAAACGCGCCAAGGGCAACGGGCGGCGCAAATTCAAGTCCGCCAAACGCTGCCCGCCCAGCCTGAACTACACCACACGGGGATTCGCGCTCAAAGATGGCCGGTTGTGTCTCGCCGGTGGCCTGGCCATCCCGGTCGTCTGGTCGCGGCAACTGCCCGCCGAGCCGAGCAGTGTGCGCGTCTACCGCGACAACATTGGGCACTGGTACGCCAGCTTCGTGGTGCGCCGCGACGATGCGGTGTTGGCGGCCTGCGATGCCTCGATCGGCGTCGACTGGGGGGTGCGCGCCGTGGCGACTACCACCGATCCCGAATACGACCTGGCGCACCCTGAGCATGGACGGCGCGCCGCCACAGCGCTTGCTCGTCGGCAGCGCACGATGGCGCGGCGCAAGCCCGCCCCTGGTCAGCCGGCGTCCAAGGGTTACCTGGACGCGAAACGCGGTGTCGCCAAGCTGTCGAAGAAGGTCGCCCGGCAGCGGCAGGACACGGCGCGCAAATGGGCCACCAAAGTCGTTGCCAACCATGCGGTGTTGGCGGTGGAGGACTTCAAGCCGACGTTTTTGGCGAAGTCGCGGATGGCGCGTAAGTCTGCCGACGGCGCCATCGGCACAACAAAAGCAACGCTGATCGAGTATGCCCAGCGGGCGGGCCGAACGGTGGTGTTGGTGCCGCCCGCCTACACGACGATGACGTGCAGCGGTTGCGGCGCGAGAGCCAAGTCCCGCCTGCTGCTCTCGGAACGGGTTTTCGTCTGCGAGTCCTGCGCAATGGCCCAGGACCGCGACAGAAACGCTGCCAGAGTCATTCTGGACAGGGCTGGTCTCAACCCTGCCGGTGTTGAAGCTGTAAGACATTCGGATCTCCTTGAGGTTCGGGTGCTGGCCGAGCCGGGAATCCCCGCCCTTTAGGGCGGGGAGGACGTCAAATCACCGCTCCCCCGTTGACACCCAGAACCTGGCCGGTGATGAAGCCCGCCTCGTCGGAGCACAAGAAGCCGACCGCCGCGGCGATATCGGCTCCGGTACCTAGATGGCCCATCGGGATATTCCTGGCGATTTCCTCGTTGGACTTCACGTATCCCGCCGCCTGTGCCTGGTGCTGCATCGGTGTTTCGATGCCCGACGGCGGGATGTTGTTGACGGTGATGCCGTGCGCGGCGTACTCGCGGGCCAGCGATTTGGTGAGGGTGATGACCGCGCCCTTGGACGCCGCGTAGTGGGCGGCGAACGGCGAGCCGCGCTGGGCGCTGGACGACGAGATCATCACGATCCTGCCCCATTTCGCGGCGACCATGTCCGGAATCGCGACTTGGCAACAGTGAAAGGTGCCCGTCAGGTTGACGTCGATGATTCTCGACCAGGACTGCGCGGTGATCTCGGTGAACGGGGCATGCCCGAACATTCCCGCACTCGTCACCAGGACCGACACCGGACCGAGCTCGCTGCGCACCTTCGCGAACGCCTGCTCGACGGCAGCGCGGTCGGTGACGTCGGCGCCGACGCCGATGGCCGTGATCCCACTCGCCCGAAGGTCTTCGGTAACGCGTTGCGCCGCTTGCTCGTTCACGTCGAGTACCCCGACCTTGAGGCCGCGCCGGCCCAGCTCGTGGCAGGTCGCCTCGCCCATGCCCGAGGCGCCGCCGGTTACCAGAGCCACCCTGCTCACGCCCACCTCACTCATAGACCACCCGCACCGTGCGGCTGGTCGGCAAACCTTGACAGGTCAGCACCCAGCCCTCCTCCACTTCGTCGTCCTCGAGCGCGTCGTTGTTGATCATCCGAGCGCAGCCTTCGGTCAAGCGGGCCATACATGTTCCGCAGGAACCGACTTCGCACGACGACGGCGGGCTCAGACCCGCCATGCGGGCCGTCTGCAGCAAGGTATCGCCCGCCATGTAGGGCACCGTGGTGGTGCGCCCATCGAGTTCGATGGTCACCTCTTCGGTGACAACACGGCCGGCGTCGGTCGGCGAGGCCAGGGCGCGGGAGTCTTGCATTGTCTGCACAGTATCAACTACTTGTGATTGATCTCAAGTACTAGAGACATGCACGTCAGTTCTCGATGTGGTCTTTGAACAGCTCGTGGCCGGTGCCCTTTTCGACCACCCGGCTCAGCAATTCACGCAGGGTCTCCTGCTCCTCGGCACTGAGCACGCCGAACACCTTCTCGTGCGCGGCCACGGCATCGTTCACCACCGTGGCCACGACGTCGCGTCCTTCGTCGGTGAGGAAGGCCTGCAGGATGCGCTTGTGCTGGGGGTCCTGCTTTCGTTCCACCAGACCACGGCGTTCGAGAGCGGTGAGAGCCAGCTGAACGCCTTGCGGGCTGATCAGCAGGCGCCGGGCGAGTTCGGCGCCGGACAGGCCCGGTTCGTTGGAGAGTTGGCGCAGCACACCGATCTGGGCGGTGCTGACGCCGTGCGCACTGATCGCGTCGTTCACGCTGGTCAGCGAGAAGTAGAAGGCCTGCTTGAGCAGCCACAGGATGTTTTCGGTGAGTTCCATGCCTGTCTCCCTGGCTCAACCCGTCGGCGACTTGTAGATCCGTCCGTCCTTCATGACGAACGAGACGTCGAGTGTGGCGGCGATGTCGCGAGACGGATCTCCAGGCACGGCGATGATGTCGGCCAGGTAGCCGGGCGCGAGTCGGCCCAACTCGTGGTCGGCCTCGACGAGTTCGGCGGCCACGACCGTTGCGGCGCGGATCGCTTGCATCGGGGTCATGCCGCGCGCCACCAGCGCCACCAGCTCCTTGGCGTTGTGGCCGTGCGGAATCGCCGGCGCATCCGTGCCGCATGCGATGCGGACCCCCGCGGCAATCGCCTTGGGTAGCATTGCCTTTGCGCGCGGGAACACCTCCTCCGCCTTCTTGCGCAGTTCCGGCGCGATCCGGTCGATGGCCATCGCCTCGGTCAGATACGTGGTGGAGACCAGGAAGGTGCCGTGATCGACCATCATCCGGATGGTCTCGTCGGTGGCCAGAAAGCCGTGTTCGATGCAGTCGATCCCGGCCCGGATGCAGGCGCGGATCGCGGTGTCCCCGATGGCGTGCGCGGCTACCCGCACCCCGGCCCGGTGCGCCTCGTCGGCGATGGCTGCGAACTCCGCGTCGGAGTACTGCTGAGCGCCGGGGGCGGTGCTGTGCGACATGACTCCGCCCGATGCCGACACCTTGATCAGCTTGGCGCCGTGGCGAATCTGGTAGCGGACGCAGGCGATCACGTCGGGCACGCCGTTGGCGATGCCCTCGGCGACCGACAGCGGCATGATCCCGGGTGCGAGCCGCTGGAACACCGTCGGGTCCAGGTGCCCGCCGTAGGGGGTGACGGCGTGGCCCGCGGGATAGATGCGGGGGCCGGGATGCCAGCCCTGGTCGATGGCGCGCTGCAGCGCGACGTCGAGCAGGTAGCCACCGGTCTTGACCATGAGCCCGAGGTTGCGCACGGTGGTGAAGCCGGCATCCAGCGTGGTGCGCGCGTTCACCGCTCCGCGCAGGGTGCGATAGGCCGGGTCATCTTGAACTCCGTGCATCGGCGCCGGCAGGCCCTCGGGACCCACCGATGAGCAGATTGAGTTCCATGTCCATCAGGCCCGGTAGCAGCGTGGCGTCCCCGAGGTCGACGACGGTCGCCGAATCTTGGGCCGAATCCGGCAGTGGCGCTTCGGGATTGACTGCGGTAATCCGCTGTCCGTCCACCACTACCACCGCCGGTGAGCGAACCCGGCCGGCGTCGACGTCGACCCAGCGGGCCGCCCGCAGCACGGTCACACCGGTCACGGGACGGGCTCGGACACGCAGTCCAGGGTGGAAGCACCGGAGTCGGGAACCCGGGGCTGCTTCCAGCACTCCACCGGAAACGACACCAAGATCATCGAATACAGCAGGTGCATCAGATTCAGCACATCGTCGGGTAAGTCATCCAGGCGGAACTTGTCGCAGTAGGCAAGGGCCTCCTCGGCACGCGGGGTGATCGCGTCGTAAAAGGCCTTCATTTCGATCATCGTGCTGCCCAGCCGCTTGGCGTAGCGCTGCGGTTCGGTGGGCAGACACCACCCGGCGAAGGGCTCGAGGTCGGCGAATTCGGTTGGCAGCATTTGGGATATCGGAGACATCGCGTTCAGACTCCCGCCCGACTCATCCGCTGGTACTCGTCGATCCAGGCCGCGGTCTCCTTGTGCAGGTGACGCAGCAGGATCTCTTGGTCGTTGAGCAGGAACCCGTCGACCGCGCGCGACTCGATCATGCTCTGGGTCGCCTCCAGCGTATTGGCGTCCTGCAGGCCGTATTCCTTGAACGTCACCGCCGCCAGTTCCTGGGCGACGCGCTCCCGCGGAGTGCGGGGCTGCGGGAAATACAGCGTCCCCTCGAAGACATGGCTGTGGTACGAGGTCGGCCAATAATGGTAGGTCAGATACCAGCCCTGGCCCCAGAAGAGCATGACGAAGTTGGGGAACAGCTGGAACGAATCCAGCCCCCACGGATCACATTTCGCGGGATTCAGCCCCGCCGGCATCTCGCCCAAATCCGGCTTCTCCCAGGGCCCGAACAGCCCGCTCTGGCAGATGTCATCGATCGGCTTGCGCATCTCGTCCGGCATCTCCCAGGCCCGCACCCCCGACGTGCTGACCAGCCGATGCGGACCGTCCAGGCGATAGTGCGGAGCCTCGAAGCCGGCCTCGGCGGCCGCCTTCGAATAGGCGGTCGGCGACTGGTTCGCGTGCAGCACCGGCGCGTGATAGAACTCCTGGAACGCGTCAAGGTAGAGCTTCCAGTTCGCCTTCACCTCCGAGCGGTAACACCAGCGCGAGGTCAGCTTGCCGAACGGGTAGCCCTCCAGACCCGTCACCATCGGACCCAGGAACTCACGCAGGGACTGTTCGGGCTGCTTTGCGAAGTTGACGAAGATAAAGCCTTCCCAGACCTCGCAGTTAACCGACACCAACCCGTAGCGGCTCTTGTCGAGATCGAAAAACTCCTCCTCCTGCTGTACGAAAGTCAGGTTGCCGTCCAGGTCGTAGCGCCAGGCGTGGTACTTGCAGGTGAACTGACGACACACGCCGCTGGTCTCCTCCAGCGGCATGTCGTTCCACACCAGTTTGTTGCCGCGGTGCCGGCAGACGTTGTGATACGCCTTGATCGCGCCAGATGCCGTGCGCACCAGGATGATCGAAGTGTTGACGACCTTGAGCTCCTTGGTGAAGTAGCTGCCCTTGCGCGGAAGCTGGTCAACCCGGCCCACATTCAGCCAGGCGCGTTTGAAGATCGCTTCGCGCTCCAGGTCGTAGATTTGCGGATCAATGCAGTCCTCGTAGGACACCGGCCCGGTGCCCAATTCCGGGTAGTGCTGCGTCCAGCTGCCCTCCGGCGGCTTGGGGAATCGAGCCATGACCGCTCCTGTCCGTTCCGAGTTTCATCGGCGAGCAGACGCAAAAGCCCCGGCACGCCGGGCAAACGTGGACTTTTGCGTCTGCTCGCGCAAGCCCCGTGGGGCCGACGGTATATGCTCGAGGGCCTAATCGCAAGTAGTTGATATTGCACATTTTGGGGGTCGCGTGGTGCGGTCGCAGGCAGACGTCATCGGGGTCATCGAAGTCATTTCACCGCACACCGAGCAGGCCATCGCCGAAGTCGCGCCGTTGGACCCGCCGACGTCGACGAGTCCGTCAACGCCGCGCGGGCCGCGTTCGACTCCGGACCCTGGGGCCGTTGCGCCCCCGCGGAGCGCATCGCGGCGATCCGGCGCCTCGCCGACGTCTACGACCAGCGGCGCGCGGAGATGGCCAAGACCATCACCGCCGAGGTCGGCGCCCCTATCACCTTTGTCCAGCGCGCGCAGGTCGGTCTGCCCGCGATGATGATCGGCGCGCTTTGCCGACCTGGCCGAGCGTCATCGATGGCAGGAGACCCGGCCCGGGTTCTTGGGCGCCGATGCGCTCGTCCAGCAGCAACCGGTTGGCGTGATCGCGGCCGTCGTGCCGGGGAAACATGCCGCAGTTCCTGAAACATCAGCTCCTCGTTGGTCCACCATGTCCCGGACGTCGGCCTGTCCCAGTCTTCTTCGGTGATGTGGCCAGCAGGCGGTGAACGTCGATGCGGGCGCGTTTCGAGGTCAGCGGCTAGTGGTAGTGCCGCGCGATCCACGGTTGGTTCGGGCATCTGTGGACAGGCGTGCCTGTCGCTGACTGATGTCGCGCGTATCCGTTGGGTGTTGTCAGGGCTGGAGACATCGAGTGGGTCGATGAGCGACTCGACAGACGCGGTCAGGGAGGACTTGAAGCGGGTCGCTGCCGGTTCTGCTTCTTTGTTTCGTTCGGCCCTGGCGGATGGGCTGGAACCTCCAACCGGGTCGTCGAGTTCGACGACAACCGCCTGATCCGGTGGTGCGTGGCGTGGCGCCGTTCTCGTCTTGTTGCGTGGGACCTTCGTCGGGTCCGTGCCATTGGGGCTGGGCGTGACGAAGGAGTCGCCTTTCATGGTCGATACAAACAATCTTCGGCTTCGCGCGAGGGTGTGTCGCACGCGGCATCGCCGCGCGGTGGGGTGTTCGCGGACACGGTAGCGGCGGTGTTCGGCGCGGCGACTGTGCGCGCGTGGGAGGTGGGCACGAGGCGTTCGAGGTCCGCCACCTGCTGTTGCCGAGCCGACAAGCGACTCTGGTCGGGTGCACGGATTTCGAGCATGTGCCGTGAGTGGCCGCGTCGGTGACGTTGTTATGCTGTGGACGAGTAGTGGCGAAGTGCGGGAGACGGCGAGGTGCCGTATCAGTATTCGTTTTCACGAACAGTACGCGCTGGGTGAGGCGACGGGCGCGTCGATGCGCATCCAGCGTGATCGGGCGAATCGATCGAGGTCGATGGGCCGGTGACTCGATGGTCTTCGCTGACCCGGTCACCGGTGAGCCTGTGGAACCGTGGCTGTTCGTCGCCGCCCTGTCGACTCGGCGTATGCGTACGTAGAGGCCTTCACCGATATGACGCTTGGTCGTGGATCGATGCGCATGTGCACACGTTCGAAGCGTTCGGGGGCGTGGCACGGCTGCTCGGCCCGATAATCTGCGTACCGGCGTGTCGAGGGCCGACCGTTACGAGCCGGCGCTGAACGCGGCGTATGCGCGCATGGCCGAGCATTACGGCACCGTCATCATCCCGGCCAGGGTGAGGCGGCCTCGCGACAAGCCGGTCGTCGAGGGCAGCGTGCGGTTCGTCGCGAACCAGGTCGCCGCGGTACTGCGCAACCGGCGGTTCGTGGGTCTGCCGAGCTCAACGAGGCGATCTTCGTCGAGGTCGCAGAATCAACGCTCGGCCGTTCCAGAGCGGAGATTCCCGCCACATCGTGTTCGTCCGAGACGAGAGCCGCTTTTGATCCCACTGGCGCAAGTCCAGTTTGAGTTGGCGGATCTACGAAGCCAAGGTGGGACCCAACTATCACGTGCAGGTCGACAAGATTTCTACTCGGTTCCCGCCAAGCTGATCGGCCAGTCGTTGGATGTGCGCATCACCTGGCACCCCGTCGAGATCTTCGACGGCACCGAACGCGTCGCCTCCCATCCGCGGCGCAAGGGGGTGCGTGGCCGGTATTCCACCGTGACCTCGCACATGCCCGAGGCGCATCGGAGCCGGCTGATCGATTGGACACCGCAACGTTTCGAGCAGTGGCCGCTACCGTCGGCCCGATCCGTCGCCGCTATCAACGCGATCCTGGCTTCCCGCAACATCGTCGAGCAGTCCTTCCGGTCGTGCCTGGCGTGATGGCGTTGGCCAAAAAACCTGGTGGCATCACCCGGTTGAGACACCTGCGGTCGGCGTTGGCGGCAACACCGACGCCGTCCTACACGCTGATCAAAGCTATGGCCGGTTGGACCGGCCGACCCGCCACCGCCGCCATCGCTGGCGACGCGGTTTCGTACGTGCGCCGACTACTACACCACCGACGGGGCCAGGCATGATCGACGTCGAAACCCTCACCAGACTCAGCGATGCGACTGTCAGGATGGCCGAGTACTTCGAAAAACTCGCCAACACGACAAGCGTCGGCCTTGACCGGCCGGAGATGGTCAAGCAAGCCGTCGACTGGAGTACGAGCGCAGGCGAGACAACAAGCTGCACCGGCTTCGCCGCCAGCTGGTCTGGCCCAGCCCGATGCCGACATCAGCGACATCAAGCCATGCCCGACGGAACGTGAACACCGAGCTCATCACCCGCTCGCCGTCGGCAGCTACCTGGTCAAACATCAAGACGTAATCCTGCACGACCGCCGAAAACCTACGTGCCTGCGCATTGGCAACAAGCCTGCCAGCAATATCGCCATGCTCTACCTGTCCCAACGAGCTGTTCGACATCACATCCCAACGCACACCAAAAGCGCTGCCTCCCACGCTTCAATCGACCTGCTCATCATCACATTCCTCACACCACACCACACCACAGTCCACACCTACACCCCACAAAACCTCACATCTATCACACAAACCCCATCACAACACAAACCAACCACCAAAACCACAATAACACAACCAAACAAACAAAAAAACCACACACCCACCACCAACAAACAACAACCCCCCCAATCCTGATGCCTGGCGTCATTTCGAACCGCAGCACTGGCGTTTCACATTGGAGCCCACCGTATCTGGCACCCGAGTCACCGAAACGTTCGACTACAGCCATTGGCCCCGGGCCGGTCGCCTCCTGCTGGTTGGTCTGGGCTGGCCCCGAAGAAACAAACCCGCCATTACCAAGACGCTGGCGCTACTGGCAAGTGCACCCCAGACCCGCCCCAACGGAGACAAGCACATAAGTCCGGGCGCAGGGTGACCACCGTCTAGCGCCGGTCGTCAGGAACGCCCTTACCGGCGGGCGCCAAACTGAGACGACGACACCCTGCGCGGCAGGCGTGCGTCAAGAGATCGGGAAAGTTGATCTTGACCGGACAGGCATTCATCGATTATCGTCGATCATCGATGAATGTGGCCATGGGAATTAACAGAGAGACAGCGGAGGAATGGGCGTCGTGGTTCCGCGCCCTCGGTGATCCAACGCGAGTACTGATCCTTCACCTCCTCGCAAACGCTGAGGCCCCAATGACCGTTGGTGAACTCACAGAGCGCCTCGATGTGGGGCAGTCGACAATTTCTCATCACCTTGCGAAGTTGGCTGACGTGCGTTTCGTTCTGGTCGATCAGCGGGGCACCTCGAGCCTGTGGCGGATCAACACGAACTGTATCGCCTGTTTCCCCTCGGCGGTCGATGTGGTCATGGGTCGCATACCAGCCGAGTTCACGGGTGCCCTGGAGCGCGAGCGCACCCGATGCAGCGGCATCCACGACGACGTCCGCGCCTACCACCGCCAGGCAGCCCGAACCCGGGTCAAGGAGCCAGCAGCCGATAAGCGCCGCGGAGCAAGCCGCTACGACAAACGACACTCATGACCCGATGACCCCACGAGCCTCGACCGGGACCCGTCTGGTGTTCGTCTACAACGTCGACGCCAGACCACTGAGCATGTTGCGAGACATCTACTCGGCGATCACGACGGGGACTACCGACTGCCATCTCTGCGACATAACCTATTCGGGGCTGATCAAAGACAAGTCCTGGCGACGCTTCGTCGCCAACCTCGGCCTACACTGCGACTTCCAGTACAGATCGACATTTCGCGCAGCTCACCCCAACCTCGACGTCGACTGTCCCGCCGCCTTCCTCGAAACAACCGAAGGACTGACCCAACTCCTCACGTCCGACGAAATCAACGCCGCCCACGACCTCACCCAACTCAAACAAATCGTCACCAACGCCCTTCACCACAACGGGCTCTGAACCGGCCGAAGACTCACTCGCGATGAAGGGGGACCTCCCGTGGCGCTCACCCTGAAGCAGGCCCGTTCGGTCTACGACCGGATTGGACGCGTCCAGGACTGGCAGGCCTTCTATGAGGACGCGACTACCGACCGGCTCGTGGCCAACGCAGCCCTGGCCGCAGACCAGACGATTTTTGAGTTCGGGTGCGGCACCGGCCGGTTGGCCGCGCGCCTTCTGGGGGCGCTGCCTGAAAGCATCAACTACCTCGGCGTCGATCTCAGCCCGGTCATGATCAACTTGGCCACCAATCGGCTCACCGCGTGGGCGCAGCGCGCCGAGGTGGTGCTGGTCGACGGCTCACTACCGCTGCCCGCCAAGGACGGGTTCGCCGACCGTGTGCTGTCCACCTTCGTGTTCGACCTGCTGGATGCAGACTACGCGCGGGCCGTCCTGGACGATCTGCGTCGGATTCTGGCCCCTGGGGGCCGGTTGTGCCTCGCCAGCCTTACCCACGGAGACGGGCGGCTCGAAAGGGCCGCCTCCCAAGCTTGGAACGGGCTGTGGCGTGTTGCACCCCAGCTGGTGGGAGGGTGTCGCCCTATCGCCATGCGCGCCCTGCTGGGCTCCGAATGGCAGATCCAGCATCAATCACAAGTGCATCGCTGGGGACTTGTCACCGATGTCGTCATCGCCGCTCCGAGCGAATGCCAACAGTGACACCGTGCCCTTCACAGGTGATGCGCTCGTCGGTAGCCCGCGCGCACCCGATAGCCGAACCCCAACCGGACACGCGCTTGCGGTTCGCGCCGGGCACCGTCAACTGGAACATCGCTGACCTGCGGCTTCTCAGATGCCTGGTCCGGATTGATTCTCACTCAGCACCCGCTGTGTTTGGCACAACACAACGGAGACGTAGTTTGAGGGATTCTGCCGCGCCGAGTTCAGCCGCTCGTATGCTGGCAGCGAAGGGCCGGGCTTGGCCCTGCTTTTACACCGGGATCTGGACGTAACCCCATTCACAGGCCTACGCAAACGGCGATGGGTTAGAAGCTGGCATCATCGCGGTTGAGCGCGGCGTGACGCATCGCAACGACGGCGCTGGGCAACGCAACACCGAGATATGTTGCAGTCGGTCTGCGCACTCATGGATATGATGTGCCGACCTATCGGACGTAATCGTGTCCGTCCCAGTGCAAAACTTGGCTGGTGACGGAACCCCCGGCGCAGCTGGGCTTGCAATTGCCGTCGCAACCTGGCTCGGTCCCGAAGCCCGAGACCACACGCCCGACAAGACCGCGCTGCCATCCGACCCTCCGCTACACACCCGTGTTCGCCGACCACCCTATTCGGGTCACGCCCCGTCCAGATTGCCGCCATGGCTGCGGTACGGGGTCCAATCACAACCATGGGGGCAATCTCGGCGTAAAAAGATTGGGTGCCGCCCGAGATTCCAGCGCAGTACCTGCTGTCGTCCGACGCACCGAGCCCGCGCACGCTGATCGAAGTCCTCAACGACACCGCCGCGCGCTACCCGGACGCCGCCGCGATCGATGACGGCACCGTGCAGCTCACCTACAGCGAGCTGATCGGCGACATCGAAGCCGGCGCGGCCTGGCTGGCCGCGAGGGGAATTGGCCGCGGGGACAGGATCGGCATCCGGATGCCGTCGGGAAGCTATTCCCTCTACGAGGCGATTTTGTCGACGCTGGCCAGCGGCTGCGCATATGTGCCGGTCGACGCCGATGACCCCGACGAACGCGCCGAATTGGTGTTTTCTGAGGCCAACGTTGCCGCGGTCATCAAGGAAACCGGGTTGCAAAGGGGGCCCGGCTCGTCGCGTGGCTGGCGCGCCACCGCACCGCTGGCCCGGGACGACGCCTGGATCATCTTCACGTCCGGATCGACCGGCACGCCGAAAGGTGTGGCGGTGACCCATCGCAGCGCCGCCGCGTTCGTCGACGCCGAGGCGCAGCTATTCTTGCAGGACAACCCGATTGGGCCTGGCGACCGAGTCCTTGCCGGGTTGTCGGTGGCGTTCGACGCCTCCTGCGAGGAGATGTGGTTGGCGTGGCGGCATGGCGCCTGCCTGGTTCCCGCACCGCGGTCGCTGGTGCGCAGCGGGATGGACCTCGGCCCGTGGTTGGTCACCCGCGACGTGACCGTGGTGTCGACGGTGCCGGCGCTGGCCTCGCTGTGGCCCGCCGAGGCACTGGAAGCGGTGCGGCTGTTGATCTTTGGCGGCGAGGCCTGCCCTCCGGAGCTCGCCGAGCGGCTCGCTGTCGAGGGGCGGGAGGTGTGGAACACCTACGGCCCAACCGAGGCCACCGTGGTGGCGTGCGCGGCCAAGCTCGACGGGGCCGGGCCGATCAGCATCGGGCTGCCGTTGCCGGGCTGGGACCTGGCCGTGATCGACGCGACTGGGCAACCGGTCGGCTACGGCGAGGTGGGCGAGCTGGTGATCGGCGGCGTCGGGCTGGCCCGCTACCTGGACATGGAGAAGGACGCCGAGAAGTACGCTCCGATGCCGGCGCTGAACTGGCCGCGCGCCTATCGCAGCGGTGATCTGGTGCGGCTGGAGCGCGAGGGGCTGTACTTCTGCGGCCGAAGCGATGACCAGGTCAAGGTCGGGGGGCGCCGCATCGAGCTGGGCGAGGTCGACTCCGCGCTGGTTCATCTGCCCGGGGTCAGCGGCGGCGCGGCGGCGGTTCGCCGCACCGCTGCGGGCACGCCCGTGCTGGTCGGCTATCTGGTCAGCGCGGACCCGTCGTTCGACATCAACGAGGCACGCAAAGAGCTCACCCAGCACCTGCCCGCCGCGCTGGTACCGCGGCTGGTCCACGTCGACGAGCTGCCCACCCGCACGTCGGGCAAGGTCGACCGCGACGCGCTGCCGTGGCCGCCGCCGGGCGGCTCGGATACTTCGGGGACCGACGAATCCGCCAACCTGACCCCCACGGCCGCCGAGCTGGCGGGGTTATGGCGCGATCTGCTCGGGGCCCTGGAGACCAATACAGTGGACAGTCTCGAAGCGGACTTCTTCGCGCTGGGCGGCGGCTCGCTGGCCGCCGCGCAGCTCGTCGCCGCGCTGCGCCACCAATATCCCCAGGTGACCGTGGCCGACCTGTACGACCACCCCCGGCTCGGCTCGCTCGCCGGGTTCCTCGACGAGCTCGATCCCCCGCTGGAGGTCGTCGAGCGTGTGGTGAAACCCACCCCCCGGCTCACCCAGCTGACGCAGACCGTCTTGGCGGTGCCGTTGGCGACGCTGGCGGCGCTGCAGTGGGTGACCTGGCTGGCGCTGGCCAACGACGTCGCGCACGCCGTGCACCTGGTGCCGTGGACCGTGGTGGTGAACTGGTGGCTGATCGCCGCGGCGTTCGTCCTTTTCGTCACGCCCGTGGGCCGGATGGGCATCGCGGTGCTGTTCGCACGGATCTTGCTGCGGAACGTGAAGCCTGGCACCTACCCCCGCGGCGGGTCGGTGCACCTGCGGGTGTGGTTCGCCGAGCGGCTGGCCGAGGCCAGCGGCGCCGAGAACCTGGCCGGGGCCCCGTGGCTCGTTTACTATGCTCGCGCCTTGGGCGCCAATATCGGCAAAGGCGTTGACCTGCATTCGATCCCGCCGGTCACCGGGATGCTGACGCTCGGGCACCGCAGCGCGGTCGAACCCGAGGTCGACCTGTGCGGGCACTGGATCGACGGCGACGCGTTCCACGTCGGTGAGATCACCATCGGCGACGACGCGACAATCGCCGCCCGGACCACCCTGTTGCCCGGCGCCGTGGTCGGCAAGAACGCCGACGTGGCGCCCGGCTCCGGCGTGATCGACAAGATCAAGAACAACCAGTACTGGAAGGGCTCGCCCGCGGTGAAGTCGGGCAAGGCCCGCCACCCGTGGCCCGACGAGCGGCCGGACCGCAAGAGCCACTGGGTCGCCGGGTATGGCCTTACGTCGTTGGGGCTCGCCGGTCTGCCGTTGATCGCGGTGGCTGCCGGCCTCGGGGTGATCGCGGTGGGGGTCCGCCACACCCACCGCCTGTCGCAGGCGGTGCTGCCCGCGCTGCTGTGGACGCCGGTGGCAACATTGGCAGGGCTCGCGGTTTACGTGCTGCTGACGGTGGTCGGCGTGCGGATGCTGTCGATCGGGCTGCGCGAGGGCTACCACCCGGTGCGCAGCCGCGCCGGGTGGCAGCTGTGGGCGACCGGGCGACTCATCGACGCCGCACGCAATTACCTGTTTCCGCTGTATGCCAGCCTGCTGACCCCGATCTGGCTGCGGCTGCTGGGCGCCAAGGTCGGCCGCGGCACCGAAATCTCGACGGTGTTGCTGACCCCCAAGTTCACGGTGATCGAAGACGGCGCGTTTTTGGCCGACGACACCATGGTCGCGTCCTACGAGCTCGGCGGCGGCTGGATCTACGCGGCCGAAACGACCGTCGGCCGGCGCGCGTTCCTCGGCAACTCCGGCATCACCCAGCCGGGCCGGCGCGTCCCCGATGACGGACTGGTCGCGGTGTTGTCGGCGACACCCCCCAAGGCCAAGCGCGGCTCGTCCTGGCTGGGCAGCCCGCCGATGCGGTTGCGCCGCCGTCCCGCCGAGGCCGATGTGGAAACCACCTATGACCCGCCGCCCCGGTTGAAGGCGATGCGCGCGGTGGTGGAGACGTTCCGGCTGCTGCCCGTGTTCGTGACGGTCGCGATCGGGCTGGCGGTACTGGGCGCGTTGCAGGCACTGGCACGGATGTTCGGCATCTGGTGGGCCGCATTGGCCGGCGGAGTGGTGTTGCTGGCCGCGGGCGCGATCGCCTGCGTTGTCACGGTCGCCGCGAAATGGGTTCTGGTCGGCCGAATCAGGGCCGGCGAGTTTCCGCTCTGGTCGTCGTTCGTGTGGCGCAACGAGGTGGCCGACACGTTCGTCGAGACCGTCGCGGCGCCGTGGTTCGCCCGCGCGGCCAGCGGGACGCCGGTAATGAACCTGTGGCTGCGCGGACTCGGCGCCGACGTCGGCCGCGGCGCCTGGTGTGAAACCTATTGGCTGCCCGAGGCGGACCTCGTCATGCTCGGCGACGGCTCCACCGTCAACCGCGGCTGCGTGGTGCAGACGCATCTGTTCCACGACCGAATCATGAGGATGGACAGCGTAGTACTGGAAGCCGGGGCGACCCTCGGCCCACATTGCGTCGCGCTGCCCGCGGCCCGGGTGGGCGCCGGGGCGACCGTCGGTCCGGCGTCGCTGGTGGTGCGCGGCGACGAGGTGCCGCCGTCGACGCGCTGGCAGGGCAATCCGATCCGGCCCTGGAACGCGGGCCGCAAAAAGTCCGATGGCAAGAACGCACCCGCGGGCGTCGTCCGGGAAACCGCGGCGTGAAAGCTTCCGCCAAGACGGACAAGAAGGCCGCAACCGCCGGGGCGGTGGTCGACGAGTACCTGCCGAACAACGGCAACCCCGGCTACCGGGTATCGCGCTACGAGCTGGAGCTGGAATACAAGGTCGCGATCAACCGGCTGTCCGGCACGGCGACCATCACCGCGGTGGCGCTCGCCGAGCTGCAACAGCTCACCCTCGACCTGTCCAGCGCATTGACGGTCTCGAAGGTGGCGGTCAACGGCAAGCGCGCCCCCCAGTTCTCCTGTCGCGGTGGCAAGTTGCGGATCCGGCTGGCATCCAAGCTCGCCAGTGGGGCGGCGCTGTCGATCGTCGTCCGCTATGGCGGGTCACCCAGGCCGCTCCGATCACTCTGGGGTGACGTCGGTTTCGAAGAACTGAATGACGGCGCGCTGGTCGCCGGGCAACCCAACGGCGCCGCGTCGTGGTTCCCGTGCAACGACCACCCCAGCGCCAAGGCGGCCTTCCGCATCCAGATCAGCACCGAGAGCCGCTACCGGGCGGTGGCCAACGGCAAGCTGGTATCGCGGCGGGTCCGAGCCTCACAGACGGTGTGGACCTACGAGCAGCCCGAGCCGACGTCGACCTACCTGGTCACCCTGCAAATCGGTACGTACGAGATGGCGAGGCTGGCGCGGACACCGGTGCCGATCCAGGCGGCCTTGCCCGAACGGCTGCGCGACAACTTCGACCACGATTTCGCTCGCCAGCCCGAGATGATGAAGCTGTTCGTCGAACTGTTCGGACCGTATCCGCTGGCGAACGGCTACACCGTCGTGGTCACCGATGACCCGCTGGAAATACCGCTTGAAGCCCAAGGGATTTCGATCTTCGGCGCCAATCACTGCGACGGCACGCGGGGCAGCGAGCGACTGATCGCCCACGAATTGGCGCACCAGTGGTTCGGCAACTCGGTGACCGCACGGCGGTGGCGTGACATCTGGCTGCACGAGGGCTTCGCCTGCTACGCGGAGTGGTTGTGGTCCGAACACAGCGGCGGCCCCGGCGCCGACGAACTCGCCCGACGCCACCACGAACAGCTGCGCGCGAAGCCACAGGACCTGCTGCTGGCCGATCCCGGACCGCGTGACATGTTCGACGATCGCGTCTACAAGCGCGGTGCGCTCACCCTGCACACGCTGCGCCTGCGGTTGGGCGACGAGAAATTCTTTGCGCTGCTTAAGGATTGGGCGACTCGGTATCGCCACGGCAACGTCGTCACCGACGACTTCACTTCGCTGGCGGCCAGCTACTCTGGCGAGTCACTGCGGCCGCTGTGGGATGCCTGGTTGTACTCGACGACGGTGCCGTGACGGTAGGATCCCGTCATGCCGTTGACCAGCGGCTCGACCTTCGCCGGGTACACCATTGTGCGGTTGCTCGGCCGGGGCGGGATGAGCGAGGTCTATCTGGCCCAGCATCCCCGGTTGCCGCGTCGTGACGCGCTGAAAATCCTGCCCGAGCCGGCAAGGCTTGCCAGCGCGGACAGTGGCTTTCGGGAGAGATTCCACCGCGAGGCCGAACTCGCCGCCACCCTGTGGCACCCGAACATCATCCAGGTGCACGATCGCGGCGAGTTCGATGGCCAACTGTGGATCGCGATGGACTACGTCAAGGGAACTGACGCCGCGCAGTTGTTGAAAGGCCGGTACCCGGCCGGCATGCCGGCGCACGAAGCGTGCGCCATCATCACCGCGGTCGCCGAGGCGCTCGACTACGCCCACCAGCGCGGGCTGCTGCATCGTGACGTCAAACCGGCCAACATCCTGCTCACCGACCCAGAGGATGGGCGACGCCGGATCCTGTTGGCCGACTTCGGAATAGCCCGATACCACGACGACGTCAGCGGCCTGACCGATACGAACTTCACCGTGGGAACGGTCACCTACGCGGCGCCCGAACAGCTGATGGGCGGCGAGATCGATGCGCGCGCCGACCAGTACGCGCTGGCCGCCACCGCGTTTCACCTCCTCACCGGTGTGCCGCCGTATCAGCATTCCAACCCGGTCGCCGTCATCAGCCAGCACCTCACGGCACCACAACCCAAGCCAAGCGGTTGGCGCCCGGAATTGACGAACCTCGACGAGGTGTTTTCGCGGGCCCTGGCTAAGAACCCTGGTGACCGGTTCGAACGATGCCACGACTTTGCCGCGGCCCTCACCGAACGGGCCGGCATCGACCCGGACACCGTTCACCGGACCCAGGCCCATCCCACCGGGGCCGATCCCACCGGGGCCGATCCCACCGGGGCCAATCCCACCGGGGCCGATCCCACCGGGGCCGATCCCACCCAGGTCGCGCCGATCGCGACGGCCGACACCCAAGCCGCGGTGGTCGTGCCGTCGAACATGGCGAACCGGAAGCGACGCTCCCGGATTCTGCTCGGGGTGGCGACAGCGGCGGTCATCCTCACCGTCGTCGGCATCACCGCCTACGTGAGGCAGCCCATGAACCGGGCGGCGCCCGCAGCCACGAAGGGGACTGCCCCGGCGGCCTCCCCCGCGGCAGCAACCACTCCAGCCCGACCCCCCGCCCTACTCGACGGCACCTACCGCTTCGAGTACGACTACGAGAAGCAGACGATCAACGGCGCCCCCTACGCAGTACACACCACCGACAACATCGGCTGGTGGGCATTTCGCTCATCGTGCGGATCCTCGGGATGCGTCGCCAGCGCGACCCAACTGGACACGAAAAATCCCCAAGTGGCGCGCACCCCGGCCCAGTCCGCCGAGTACCGTTTCACCGACGGTCGCTGGCAATCCGCGTCCGCCGCGCGCCGACTCGACCAGCCGCGCTGCCTGTCAGCAGACGGACAAGTCGTCGCCGGCGCCAACACCGTCATGCTGGCGTGGTCGTTCGAGCCGCAGCCCGACGGCAGCCTTCGAGGCACAAAGACCGGCATCGCCGTCACCAATGAATGCGGCTTTCAGGGACAGGTGGCGGTGGCCCCCGTCGTAGCGACTCGAGTCGGCGACGTGCCAGCCGGCGTCGCCGTCGCCGATCCAGCGGCAATCACCAGCGCACCGTCGACCAGCACCGCGGCCGCAGTCGTTGCGGATCCCGTCCTCGACGGGACCTACCGCGTGGACTTCGATCTGCGGAACCAGACGATCAACGGCACGGTGACCGGGCTGAGCACCGCCGTCTCCGAGTGGTGGGCGTTTCGTTCCGTGTGTACGGCGGCCGGATGCGCGGCCGCAGGGTCCCAGTTGGCCGAATCCAACCAGCAGGAGGCAACCGGCACGACAAGCGTCGTCCATTTTGCCGACGGTCGTTGGCAGGGCACGCCGACCCTTCAGGCGCCAATGGAGTGCCAGAGAACCAACAAAGCGGGCCGCGACGACGAGACCCGACTGTGGTCATGGGACCCACAGGCCGACGGCACGTTTCGAGGCCTCATGATTGGCACCATTCTCAGCAACGGGTGCGGCACTCAAGGAACGGTCTACCGGACCCCGTTCGTGGCGACACGCACGGGCGATGTGGCGCCGAGCGTGATCGTTGCCGATCCGGCGTTGTTCATCACCGCGACCGCTACGGCCACTGGCGGTCCGCACTGAGAAGCACCGGAAGCGGGGCGCGCCTTCCTACAAGCTAGCCAGGTCGTCGGGAACGTCGACCTTGTGTTCCAGGAGCGCCTCGAGGGGCACCACCTCGAGGGTGGTCTCGTTGGTGCACGCCAGCACCACGGGCGCGGCACAGCCGTCCTGGTGGGCCCGAAGCCAGTTCAGTGCGGTGACGCACCACCGGTCCCCGGGTAGCAGACCGGGAAACCGGTACTCGGGCACCGGCGTCAGCAAGTCGTTGCCAATGGAACGCTGGTGCTCCAGGAACTCGGCGGTCATTACCGCGCAGACGGTGTGCCGGCCGATGTCCTCGGGTCCCGAGGAGCAGCAGCCGTCGCGGTAGAAGCCGGTTAGTGGTTGATTGCCGCACGGTTCCAGCGGACCGCCCAGCACGTTGCGATCAGGCACCTGTCTAGTATTGCGCAGGCCCGGTGCAGGCGCCCTATAGCCCAGACACCCTGGCCAGCTCGGAGCCGGCGAATGGTATGGCACCGACTCGCCTGGCAGCCCAAACGTCGGCTTTTGCATACATCCGCGCGATCCGTGTGAAGGCCTCGCCCGTGCGCATGAGTTCGGCGTTGCGCCGCTTGGTTCACGGCCAACATCTGGCCGGCCTCTTCCGCAAACGCCATCGTCGCCTGCACGGAGACGTCGTCCGCCCCGGCGGGCACCAGCTCGGTGAATGATGTCGCGGCCGTCGCACCGGCCTGGAGGCCCTGGGCGGCGTTGTCGACGACTTGTGGACCGATGTCGGCGGCGCTCGGATCGAATGTCATGGACTGCATAGGCGCACTCCTCCCCCTGTTCACGCGCCCCGTCGCGCCTACTGCAGAACGATGTTGATAGCGACAATAACCAATTGGATATAGTTTCTGTCAATAAATGTAGGTGGCCGCAATGATGCCCGGTCGCCTGACGACGGGTTGCTCACGACGTCATGGTGTTGCGGCTGCGCACGCTGCCGGCAAAGGCTGATGGCGACGAAGCCGGCTATTCGCGAGCAGCAGGATCGGCTGAAGCACGCCGACCGCATCGCTGGGCTTCGCGGGGACACCCGCGGCAGGCCGAGGCAATGCCAGAGCCGGTACCCCCTTGCCGGCGATCGACCGGTAGGGTTTGCCGGTGTGATAATCACCGGGGCCTTTTTGGCCGAACAGGCTGCAACGGTAGACAACAAACTCCAAGTGTCTGGCGGCGTGCTCTCCAAGTTCACGGTCGGGCCCGAGCGGCAAGCCCGCTTTCTGCTGGTGGTGCTGACGGAGAGCGATCCCGACAGCGTGGATCGACGAGTTGACGTCGAGATCCGGCCTCCGACAATCGAAGACTCGCTTTACCGGCGGTACGAGGTGCCGGAAGCCTCCGTCGGCGAGTTCCCGGGATTCGCGTTCTTCGAGATCGACGTGAACCTGCCGTTTGACGGCCGTTGGATCATCGTCGTGTCCGGCGGGTCGGGAGCGATCTCACTTCCGCTCGTGGTGAACAGCTGGACACCGCCTCCGCCATCGATCGGCATTTAGCGAACGCGCGGCTAACTGCCGGGTTCACTCCCCGTTGGCGATTCTGGCTGCATGGCGGCGGGGGTCTGGGCCGATCCGTTTGACGGGGAGATCGACTTGAGATCACTGCACGGCTGATCCAGGGTTCATCCTCTCCGACTAATTTTTGTGCGACGACACGCTCGCGATTTCCGCCCGCGACAACCACCGGCCGCGTACCCTGAATCTGTTGAGTGACAACGAGATAACAATTCTTACACTCTGCTCATTTTGCGCGCCACGCACACCTCCCGAGAAATCATGGTCTCTTCGTGCACCGTCGAACCGCCTTGAAGCTACCGCTGCTGCTGGCAGCGGGCGCGGCACTGGCCCAAGTGCCCCGCGCCGCTGCCGAAGCCGGCCGATGGCCGGCTGACCGCGCCATCGGTTGGTATCAAGCGCAAGGCTGGCTCGTCGGCGCGAACTACATACCCTCTAACGCCATCAATCAGCTCGAGATGTTTCAGGCGGACACCTATGACCCCGGGCGCATCGACGCAGAGCTGGGATGGGCCCGATCGTTCGGTTTCAATGCTGTGCGGGTCTTCCTGCACGATCTGCTATGGGCCCAGGATCGACAAGGCTTTCAGGGCCGTCTCGCTCAGTTCGTCGACATCACGGCGCGCCATGGCATCAAACCGCTCTTCGTGTTGTTCGACTCGTGTTGGGACCCGGTGCCCAGGCTGGGCCCTCAGCACGCGCCGCGGCCCGGAGTGCACAACTCCGGATGGGTGCAGAGCCCGGGCGCCGAACACCTCGGCGACCGCCGCTACGACGGCGTTCTGCGCGAGTACGTGACGGGAGTGTTGGGCCAGTTCCGCAATGATGACCGCGTTTTGGGTTGGGATCTGTGGAATGAACCCGACAACCCCTCGCGCGTGTATCGCTCGGTGGAGAGGAAGGACAAGCTGCAGCTTCTCGCGGAGCTACTGCCCCAAGTGTTCCGGTGGGCGCGTTCGGTCGATCCTGTTCAGCCGTTGACGAGCGGTGTCTGGCAGGGGAACTGGGGAGATCCCCAGAACCGCAGCGCGATCAGCGCCATTCAACTGGACAACTCCGATGTGATCACGTTCCACAGCTACGCCAATCCGGCCGGCTTCGAGGCCCGGATCAACGAACTTGCTCCACTGGGTCGGCCGATCCTGTGCACCGAGTACATGGCTCGGTCACAGGGCAGCACCATCGAAGGAATCTTGCCAATTGCGCGGCAGCGCAACGTCGGTGCATTCAACTGGGGTTTGGTGGCCGGAAAAACCCAGACCTACTTCCCATGGGACTCGTGGGATCACCCGTACGCGGCGCCTCCGAGGGTATGGTTCCACGACCTCCTGCTGCCCGACGGAAGGCCGTATCGGGACAACGAAATCGAAACGATTCGGAAGCTGGCCAGCGGAGCGGCTTAGCTCAACTGCAGCCCAACTGCACGCGCCGGTTACTTCTCCAGCGTGTACTGGGCGATGTCGAGGTAGCCCTCGTGGAACAACTGCGCGCACCCGCTCAGGTAGTGGTCCCAGCGGTTGTACATCTCTTCGCCCTGTAGCGCGATGGCCTGATCCTTATGTGCCCTCAGATTGCGCGTCCACATATCCATGGTCCTGCAATAGTGCCACTGCAATTGGTGGATGCGGGTGCAGGTGTAGCCGGCCTTAGCGGAATAGTCGGGCACCATGTCGAGTGTTGGGAGCCGGCAGCCGGGGAAAATCTCGTCGACCATGAACTTGATGAACTTCGCCTTCGTGATGGTCAGTGGCAAACCCTTGGCGATCATCTCTTTGACGGGCAACACGGTGATGGTGTGCAGCAGCATCTTCCCGTCAGAAGGCAACGACTCATAGGTGATCTTGAAGAACTCGTCGTAGCGGTCGAAGTTGAAGTGCTCGAACGCGCCGATCGACACGATCCGGTCGACCTTGCCTTCCCATTCTTCCCAGCCACGCAACTGGACCGACTTCGAGCGCTTGCTCGGGTTCTTGTCGAGAAGCCCCTGAACATGGGCGAGCTGGTTCTTACTCAGCGTCAGGCCGATGACATTGACGTCGTACTTTTCCAGCGCGCGGTTGATGCAGGCACCCCAGCCGCAGCCGATGTCCAGCAGCGTCATCCCGGGCTCCAGACCCAGCTTGCCGAGTGACAGATCGATCTTCGCGATCTGCGCCTCTTCGAGGGTCATGTCATCGCGCTCGAAGTACGCGCAGCTGTAAGTCTGCGTCGGGTCTTGGAAAAGCCGGAAGAAGTCGTCAGACACGTCGTAGTGCGACTGCGCCATCTCGAACTTGGGGGTTAGCTTGGGAGAAATAACGTCACGACCTTCGCTAGAACTGTGCGGGAAAAACCTGCCAACAAGCTACGACGCCACGTCCCTTTGTTCAAGTTTGTTCAAGCGTTCGGCGACTGCCTGCTGTGATCAGCTGGACTTTACCCGACTCATCGGCCCGGTCGTGGTGCGGGCGTGCGCTCGATGTTAGTGCTGGTCACAGCGGGCAAGCTGGTCTATAGCGACACCGGCGAGGATTTCGGGGTCAACGCTGGCTATGTCAACCCGTCGTTCCCGGGTGCACCGAGCAGCAACCCGGCGGTGCCGCCGGTGCCGCCGCGACCGCCCGGGTCGGATGTGCCGTTGGAGGTCGTACCACCATTGCCGCCGTCGCCGCCACTTCCGATCAGGATAGCTTTGCCACCGTTGCCGCCGGCCCCGCCGTACTCGCCCTGCCCGCCGGCGCCGCCGGCGCCACCGCCTCCATAGAAGAAGCCCGCGTTGCCGCCGTTTCCGCCGCCGCCGCCCGTGCCGCTCCCAACCCCGTTTTTCGGGATGGTTTGCCGCGCCTCGCGGACGTTGGTGGTGAAGAAAAACGAGGTATCTGCTGACGACGATTATCGCCAGCGATTCGTAAAGGTGCAGACCTAGCGCAGAAAAGCTGTGGCGGTGGCGGAGGGATTTGAACCCTCGGACGGTGTTTAGCCGTCACACGCTTTCGAGGCGTGCTCCTTAGGCCGCTCGGACACGCCACCGCCGAGCAGCTTACCTAACCAGGGGGCGCTCACCCCAATCGTTGACGGGCGAAGAATGCCTCCAATGGCGCGGCGCATTGCTGTGCAAGCACACCGCCGCGCACGGCCGGCCGATGGTTGAGCCGACGGTCGCGGACCACGTCCCATAGCGATCCGACCGCACCCGTCTTGGGTTCCCAGGCCCCGAAAACCAGCCGCGCGATGCGAGCCAGCACCAGCGCACCGGCGCACATGGTGCATGGCTCGACGGTGACCGCCAGAGTGGTCCCCTCCAGCCGCCACCCGTCACCGAGCACGCCGGCCGCTGCACGCATCGCCAGAATCTCGGCATGCGCGGTCGGATCACCAAGGGCCTCACGGGCATTCACCGCCCGGGCGAGTTCGGTTCCGTCGGCACCGATAACCACCGCGCCGATGGGCACGTCACGCGGCCCCGCCGTCGCGGCAACCGCCAGGGCGGTACGGATCAGGTCTTCGTCGGTGGTCACCGCTGGGCCTGATGGCGGCGACCCGCGGCGCCCGGCTGGGCCCAATGGTGGCGACCCGCTGCGACCGGCTCCGCCGCTCTAGCGATCGCCACGGCCGCGCTTGCGATCACCGACCGAGACGGTCGATCACCGCCGACAGCTGGTCGGCGAAGCCCATTTCTCGTGCGATGCGGCCCAGTTGTTCGTCTGCGTACAGGTCCGTCTCGTCGAGGATCACGCCCAACACCGCCTCGGGCAGCCCGACGTCGGACAGCAACCCGAGGTCGCCTTCCTCGAACGGTTCCGCGTCTTCGAGGTCCTCGGGATCAATGTCGGCGTCCAGGTTGTCCAGGACTTCGGCGGCGATGTCGTAGTCCAGCGCGGCGGTGGCGTCCGACAGCAGCAGCCGGGTCCCCGACGGTGCCGGGCGCACGATGACGAAGAATTCGTCGTCGACGTCGAGGAGCCCGAACACGGCCCCCGCGCTGCGCAGTTCACGCAACTCCGTCTCGGCGGCCGTCAGACTGGTCAGCGACTTGGAGGCCATCTCAGAGCAGCGCCATTGGCCCTCTTCGCGCACGACGGCAACGCCGAATCCATCCGGCACCTCCGCCGCCGGGCCCTTCGACGAGGCCCGTTGTGCTCCCATGGGCGCCTACGCTAGTCGCTGACCAGGCCCCTTGGCCAGATGAACACAGCCGGGCCGGAAAGCACCAGTCCCCGCCGAAGCCCGCCGAACTGTGCCAACCTTGGACTGTGGCTGGGACTGCGACGGCGAGACCGGTGTGCGTGCTCGGGCTGGGACTGATCGGCGGTTCGATAATGCGGGCCACGGCGGGTGCGGGCCGCAAGGTCTTCGGCTACAACCGGTCGGTTGAGGGCGCACATGGAGCCCGCTCCGACGGCTTCGACGCCAGCACCGACCTCACCGAAACCCTGGAACGCGCCGCCGGCAGCGACGCGTTGATCATGCTGGCCGTACCGATGCCGGCATTGCCGAGCATGCTTACCCACATCCGCGAGGTGGCGCCAGACTGTCCGCTGACCGACGTCACGAGCGTCAAAAGCGCGGTGCTCGACGAGGTCGCCGCGGCCGGTCTGCTGCCGCGCTTTGTCGGCGGTCATCCGATGACGGGCACCGCGCACTCGGGTTGGGCTTCCGGGCATGGCGGGTTGTTCAACAGAGCGCCCTGGGTGGTCAGCGTGGACGACTATGTCGACCCCGCGGTCTGGTCGATGGTGATGACGTTGGCGCTGGACTGCGGGGCGGTGGTGGTGCCGGCCAAATCCGACGAGCACGACGCAGCGGCGGCCGCCATCTCGCATCTGCCGCACCTGCTCGCCGAGGCGCTGGCCGTGACCGCCGCGGAGGTCCCGCTGGCCTTCGCGCTGGCCGCAGGATCGTTCCGGGACGCCACCCGGGTGGCGGGAACCGCCCCGGACCTGGTCCGGGCCATGTGCGAGGCCAACTCCGGCCAGCTGCTACCGGCCTGCGACCAAGTCATCGAGCTGCTCGGCCGTGCCCGCGAATCACTCGCCAGTAACAACTCAGTGGCCGAACTCGTCGACGCGGGCCACGCCGCGCGAACGCGCTACGACAGCTTCCCGCGCTCCGACATCTTCGCCGTCGTCATCGGCGGGGAGAATTGGCGCGAAGAACTGGCCGCCGCGGGCCGGGCGGGCGGCGTGATCAGATCCGCTCTGCCAACCCTGGATAGTCCACGATGAACCCGTCGGCGTCGACGCGCACGATGGTGCTGGCGATCGGCGAACGCAACTGGATCCCCTCCAGGCGTCCCTCGCTGGTGTAGCTGACCGTGTCGGCGGTGACGACCATCTCGGGCACCCGCACATAGACCATCGGCAACGTGATCGAGTCCGCCCGTTCGTGTAAGCCGAGCCGCCGGATGGGCAGCGCATTGAAGAACGGACTGAACACCAGGTCGACGTCGAGGGCGCCGTTGTATCCCGCTCGCTTCTCCCCCTGGTGGTCGGTCACCAACCACATGTTCTCCTCGTCTCGGGAGATGGCGAGCTGGCGTTCCCGCTCGGCCAGCGTGACGGTCAACCCGAACCGCTTGGTGGCACCGGTCTCATCGGTCTGCAATTCGTAGAAGGCCCCGAACGCCGGGTTGGCCGCGGTGGCGGCCGCCACGATGCGGCCATTGGCCTTGATCCGCTTGCCGGACAACTGGATTCGTACCGATTCCATGCGGGAGACATCTTGTGCGCGCCAAGTCAACATCGCCGGCCAGACGCGGAGAGTCGGATCAGAAGGGGCTGCGGTCACTCATCTACCGTAGAGCGTCTTTACGAACCGCGGCGAGTTTGTCACCAACTGCTGCCCTAGGTTTTCATCGGCAGGCGATCTCGCCGACCGAGGGCCTTGCGCGGCCGCCCGGTGCCGGGCGCCGACACCCATACCGCCAGCGCCAGCAGACCGTCGAGCAGCAGGGCCAACGCGGCGACCATCAGCGCGCCGACCAGGGCGAGGTGGAACTGGCGCACCTTGATCCCGTCGATCAGATAGCCGCCCAGCCCGCCAAGGCTGGCATAGGCGGCCACCGTCGCGGTCGCGACCACCTGCAGTGTGGCGCTGCGCAAGCCGCCCAGGATCAGCGGCAGCGCGTTCGGCACTTCGACGCGCAACAGCACCTGGGTCTCGGTCATGCCCATCGCGCGGGCGGCGTCGACCACCGTGGGGTCGACATTGGCGATGCCCGAGTACGTGCCGGCCAGCAACGACGGCACACCCAACAGCATCAGGGCGACCAACGCAGGCACCGGCCCCAACCCGTATACCAGCACAAAGAGCAACAGCACGCCGAGCGTCGGCAGTGCGCGTAATCCGTTGACCGCGCCCACCACCAGCAGTTGGCCACGGCCCGTGTGACCGATCAGCAGTCCGACCGGGACGGCAACCAGGGCCGACGCCCCCACCGCCACAGCGGTGTACTCCAAATGCTCCAAGGTGCGCGTGGCCAGCCCGGTGGGACCGGCCCAGTTGTCGGCGGTGAGCAGGTAGGACACCGCCCGTTCGACGAAGTTCATCGCGCACCGCCGACGGGTGGTAGCACCACCGCGCGCCGCCCGCGGGCGGTGCGCGCCGCGTGTTCCCACGGCGTGGCCAGCCGGCCGGCCAGGTCGATCAGCATGTCGATGACGACCGCAAGCACGAACAGCACGATGATGCCGGCCAGGATCTGATCGGACTTGTTGGTTTGGTAGCCCGCGGTGAACCAGGTACCCAGGCCGCCGATGCCGATCACCGAACCCACCGAGACCATCGCGATATTGGTCACCACCACCACGCGCAATTCGGCGACCAATACCGGGATCGACAGCGGCAGTTCGACTTTCAGCAAACGAGCAATCGGCGCGTAGCCGACGGCGGTGGCCGCGTCGCGCACCTGCGCCGGCACCGCGTCGAGTGCCTCGAGCACCGCACGCACCAGTAGCGCCGCGGTGTAGGCCGTCAGCGCGACCATGACGTTGGCCTCGTCGAGGATCCGGGTCCCGATGATCATCGGCAACACCACGAACAGCGCCAGCGACGGGACGGTGAACACGAGGCTGGCGGTTGCCGTCGTCAGCCGTCGCGCGATCGGCGCCCGCTGCACCAGCACGCCCAGCGGTACCGCGATCGCCAGGCCGAACAGCACCGGGACCAACGACAGCCACAGATGGACCTTGGTCAGCGCCCAGGCGTCGTCGAGGTGTTTCAGCAGGTAATGCATGTTCAGGCCCGTTCGGGCCGGTGGCGGGCTTCCACGGCGGCCAGCACGTCGGCCGCCAGCACGCCGCCGATGACCTTGCCCGCACCGTCGACGGCGACACCCACCGTCGCCGGAGAGGACAGCGCCGCGTCCAGCGCCTGACTCAGGTTTCCGCCCGGGCGGAACACCGAACCTATGAGGCTCATGCTGTCCGGCAATGCGGCGCCGGCACGGTGCCGCAGCAAGCCGTCGGCATCTATCCAGCCCAATGGCGCCCCCTCGTCGTCGACCACTATCGCCCAGTCGTCCGGGGTGTCGGCATCGGTGATACGGCCCGCCGAGATCAGCTCGACGTCGTGCACCGGCAGCTGGTCCGCGGGGAGGAGTTGCAGCCACCGATAGCCGCGACCCAGGCCGATGAATCTCGCGACGTAGTCATTGACGGGGGACGTCAGCAGCCGGACGGGTTCGTCGTATTGCTGTAACGCGCCGCCCCGGAACACCGCAACCTGGTCGGCGAGCCTGAGCGCCTCGTCGATATCGTGCGTGACGAAGACGATGGTTTTCTGCAATTCGCTTTGCAGACGCAGTATTTCGTTCTGCAGCTCGTGACGAACCACGGGGTCGACGGCGGAGAACGGCTCGTCCATCAGCAAGATCGGTGGATCCGCGGCCAGTGCGCGCGCCACCCCGACGCGTTGTTGCTCGCCGCCGGAGAGCTGCGCCGGGTAACGAGAGCCCAGCTTGGGATCCAGTCCCACGAGTTCGAGCAGCTGGTAGGCAGCTCTGCGGGCGTCCCGCCGGGACTGGCCCTTCAATACCGGCACCGTTGCGACGTTGTCGATCACCCGGCGATGCGGCAGCAGCCCCGCATGCTGGATGACGTAGCCGATTCCGAGCCGCAGCTTCACCGGGTCGACGCCCGCCACGTCGGCCCCGTCGATGGTGATGGTGCCCGAGGTCGGCTCGACCATCCGATTGATCATCCGCAGCGCCGTGGTCTTGCCGCTGCCGGAGGAACCGACGAACACCGTCAGCTTGGCCTTCGGGACCTCCAAGTTCAGCCGGTCCAGCGCGGTGGTGCCGCCGGCGAACGACTTGCTGACGTTGTCGAAGCGGATCATTGGCTGATTGGGTGGTTGAAGCCATTGTCCCGCACCCAATTTCGTGCCGCCTGGTCGGGATCAACGCCGGAGTTGCCCGACACCGCGGCGTTGAGCGCGGCCACACCCGCGGAGGTCAGCTTGGCCGAGACCGCGTCCAGCACATCTTTGAGACGGTCCGATTTCTTCTGCGAATTGACCAGCGGCACAATGTTGCCGGCCAGAAAGTTGTGCTCCGGATCCTCAAGTGCCACCAGTTGGCTATCCCAGATCGACGGTGACGTGCTGAAGATGTTGGCGGCCGTCACGCGCCCCTCCGTCAGCATCCGCACGGTCACCGCTCCGCCGGCGTCGTTGATGGCGACGAAGTTGCCCGGGCTGATGTCGAGTGAGTACTTCTGACGCAGCCCGGGCAGCCCGGCCGGCCGGGTTTGGAACGCCGACGGCGCGGCAAACTTCACCTCCGACGAGTGCGCCGCCAAGTCGGCGATTGTTTTCAGATGCCACGCGGTGGCGGTCTCCCTGGTGACGGTGACCGTATCGGTGTCGGAGGCCGGTGACGGCGTCAGAATCGACAGGTCACCGGGCAGTCGTTGGTAGAGCTCCAACTCGACGGCGTCGAGCATGGTTGCCGTGGAGTCGGGTTCGAAGTACAGCAGCAGGTTGCCGATGTACTCCGGCACCAGGTCGATCGAATGATCCTTGAGCGCCGGTATATACGTCTCTCGGCTACCGATTCCCATCCGCCGCCCGATATCAAAGCCGTTGGCCTGCAATGCCTGTGCATAGATTTCCGCAACGATCTCGGATTCCGGGAAGTCGCCGGAGCCGACGACGATGGACTTCATGCTGCGGGTCTCCGCGCCCAGCGGATCGGCGTTGCTGCAGGCTGCGATCAGGCACACCGTCGCAAGCCACACTGCCACAGGGACGGTCGCGCTACGCACCCGCCGCAGCATTTTCATACCGATGACATTAACGACACAAACTACGAGGCAGGAGCCGGCGGGGACACGGCGGGTTCACGCACCGCCAGGTTTCCGGCGTGGTTTGGTTCCTTCCGGCGTGGTTTGGTTCCTTCCGGCGTGGTTTGGTTCCTTCCGGCGTGGTTTGGTTCCTTCCGGCGTGGTTTGGTTCCAATCTGTGCGGGATGGGACCAAGATGACAGCATGAGCAGCAACGCCTCTGCCTCGGATGCCTCGGATACTCCGCCTGTTCCACCGGCGCCGCCGCCTCTCCCGGCCAGCACGACATCGGCGGACCCGGCCGTCAAATTCACCCGCGCCGGCGCCCTGTGGACGGCGTTGATCGTCGGCTTCCTGGTACTCATCCTGTTGCTGATTTTCGTCGCGCAAAACACCGCATCGACGCCGTTCACGTTCTTCGGCTGGCACTGGAGCCTGCCGCTCGGTGTGGCCATCTTGCTGGCCGCGGTGGGCGGCGGGCTGCTCACCGTCGCGGTCGGCACAGCGCGGATCCTTCAGTTGCGTCGGGCGGCCAAGAAGCACTACGCGGCAGGCAGGAAGAAGTAGGCAGCTACGAGGGCAGCTTCGCGAGCTCGTCGAGGCCACGCGAGATCAACGGCGCCACCACTTCGGGCGCGTGCTCCGGCGTGTCGCCCCCTCCCTGCGCCTGCTCCGACATGCGCCTGCGGAAATCGATGCCGGCGGCGATGATCGCAAGCTTGAAATAGGCCAGCGCCATATAGAACTCCCAATGCGCCAGCGGGACGCCGGCAACCAGCGAGTACCTATCGGCAAGTTCGTCGGCCGTGGGCAGCAGCGGCGACGTCCAGGCCGCTTGCGCGTTGACTATCAGGTCCAGGGCGGGATCGCGGTACACGCACATCAGGGCCGCGTCGCTGATCGGGTCCCCCAGCGTCGAGAGCTCCCAGTCCACGACTGCACGCACCCGGGTCGGGTCGTCGGCGTCGAGGATGGTGTTGTCGATCCGGTAGTCACCATGCACGATCGACGTGCGGCTCTGCTGCGGAATATACTGGCGCAGACCGGAATGCAGCCGCTCCACGTCGGCGTCACGGTGGTCGTCGGGCAGCCGCACCAGGTCCCATTGCGAGCCCCATCGGCGCACCTGACGTTCCAGGTACCCAGTCGGTTTGCCGAAATCGCCCAGCCCCACGGCGTTCGGGTCGACGCTGTGCAAGTCGACGAGAACCCGGATCAATGAGTCGACGCAGCCGTCGATGACGGTGTGATTGAAGGCCTCGAGTTGGGCACGACGGCGCACCACCTGCCCGGCGACGAATTCCACGATCTGGAACGGTGCCCCCAGCACCGAGTCGTCCTCGCACAGGGCGATGGTGCGCGCCACCGGAACCGGTGTGTCCTGCAGCGCGGCAACCACTCGGTACTCGCGGGACATGTCGTGCGCCGACGGCGTCAGCCCGTGCAGCGGCGGGCGTCGCACCAGCCAGCTCGTCTTGTCGTCGTAGACCCGGAACGTCAGGTTGGACCGGCCACCGGAGATAAAGTCCGCCCGCAACTCGCCGTCGCGCTCGATGCCCAGCGAACGAAGATAGCCGTCCAGCGCGGTCAGGTCGAGCCCCTCGAGTTGGTCAGCTGAAGTCACCGGACTTGTTTACCACCGGTGATCGCCCCGGCGCGAAGGAGTCGTGGATCGCGACCGGCGGGTGGGCGCATTCCACGGTCCGCAGCTACCGCGCTGTATAAGCCGCGGCGAGCCAGTCGATTTTGAGTCACGGTAAAACTGCGTGTGAACACGGGGTTAACCGAGGTATGAAAATGTCCAACTTAGACACTTCCAAATACCATAAGCGTACTGTTCGGCGTGGCCGTCGACGGGGGTTGCGGAGTTGACCCCCACGTAATGGGAGCCAAGATGTCGTCCTACCTGACCGCAGCTCCGGAGGCGTTGGCCGCGGCGGCCTCGGAGTTTGCTGGACTCGGGGAGGCGATCGACGCGGCCACTGTGGCGGCGGCTACCCGGACGACGGCGATCGTGGCCGCGGCCCAGGACGAGGTGTCGGCGGCTGTGGCGGCGCTGTTCGGTGGGCATGGGCGGCAATTTCAGGCGCTTAGCGCGCAGGCGTCGGCGTTTCATGATCGGTTCGTGGGGTTGTTGCGTTCGGGCTCGCAGGCCTATGCGGCCGCCGAGGCCGCCAATGCGTCGCCATCGGCGGGCCTGTCGGATTTGGCCATCTTTAAGCCCGTTGAGTTGTTGACGGGGCGCCCGCTGCTGGGCAACGGCGCCGATGGGGCGGCGGGCAGCGGGGCGCCCGGCGGCGACGGCGGGTGGTTGTTCGGCAGCGGCGGCAATGGCGGGTCGGGGGCGGCGGGCGGCACTGGTGGGGCCGGCGGGTCGGCCGGGCTGTGGGGTCATGGCGGTAACGGGGGGGCGGGCGGGGCGGCCACTGCCGTGGGCGGCACGGGCGGCAATGGCGGGGCCGGCGGCAGCAATGGGCTGTTGGGTGGTGGAAACGGCGGGGCGGGCGGGGCGGGCGGGGCCGGCGGACCGGGCGGCGGCACCGGCGGTGCCGGGGGCACCGGTGGCGCCAACAGCCAGCTGCTGTCGCTGGCGGGCAGGGGTGGGGCCGGCGGCGCCGGTGGGGCCGGTGGCGCGGGTACCGGCAGCACTGCGGGGGGGACCGGTGGGGCCGGCGGGACCGGCGGTGTGGACGGTTCGGTGACGGGGGGTTTCGGCGGTCAGGGCGGCACCGGGGGTGTGGGTGGTGCTGGCGGCGGCGGGGGGGCGGGCAGCAGCGGCGGTGACGGGGGTGCCGGGGGGGCCGGCGGTGCGGAAAGCACGCAGACCGGCGGCACCGGCGGTCTGGGCGGCACCGGTGGTCAGGGTGGCGCCGGCGGCACCGGCGGTGATGGCAGCGGCGGCGGTGATGGTGGCGGTGGTGGTGTGGCCGGTGCGGGCGGAGTCGGGGGCGCCGGCGGCGCGGGCACTGTCGGTGGGGCTGCCGGTGGTGGCGGCACCGGGGGTGCCGGCGGCACGGGCGGCATGGGTGGGGCCGCCAGCGGTGCCGGCGTCGGCGGCGACGGTGGTGCTGCCGGTGCCGGTGGAACCGGGGGCATTGGCGGGGCGGCCCCCGGTGGCACCGTCGGCAACGGCGGCACCGGGGGTGTCGGCGGGGTCGGGGGCACCGGCGGGGCGACGAGCGGTAGCGGCCACGGCGGCGAGGGTGGTGCTGCCGGTGCCGGTGGAATCGGGGGCGCCGGGGGCCCGACGACCTCGGCCACCAGCGGCACCGGCGGCACCGGTGGTGTGGGCGGCATCGGTGGCACCGGCGGGGCCGTGAGTGGCACCGGTGTCGGCGGCACCGGCGGTGCCGGTGGCAACGGCGCCGCCGGCGGCACCAGCGGGGCCCTGAGCACCGGCTTCCTCACCAACGGCGCGGCGATCGGGCCCAGCGGCAACGGCGGCACCGGCGGCGCCGGTGGCGCCGGGGGCTCGGCCGCGGCCGGTGGCACCAACGGCAACGGCGGTCACGGCGGCAACGGCGGTGCCGGCGCCGCCGGCGTAGACGGGCCCGACGGTGTGACCACCAACGGCTTCAACGGCACCGGCTTCAAGGGCGGCATCGGCGGCAACGGCGGCAACGCGGGCGCCGGCGGGGCGGCCGGCGGCGGTGCGGGCGCGGCGGGCACCGCGGGCACCACGGGCAACGGCGGCAACGGCGGCAGCGGGGGCAACGGCGGCAACGGCGCCCAGGGTATCCCCATCACCAACAGCAGCACCACCGGCAGCGGATTTGACGGCGGCGACGGCGGCAACGCCGGCACCGGCGGCTCGGCCGCCGCCGGCGGCACCAACGGCACCGGCGGCAACGGCGGCAACGGGGGCACCGGCGGTGCGGGCGCCCCCGGCACCGACGGCTTCACGGGTGGCACCGGCGGCAACGGCGGCAGCGGGGGCACCGGCGGGGTCGCCGGCGCCGGGTCGGGTGCGGTGGCCATCGCGGGCAACGGCGGCACCGGGGGCACCGGCGGTGCGGGTGGCGACGGCGTCATCGGCACCAATGGTGGCCTCGGTGGTAACGGCGGCAACGGGGGCATCGCCGGGGACGCCGGCTCCGGTGCGGGTGTGGCGGGCAACGGTGGCCGCGGCGGCGACGGCGGCCACGGCGGCAATGGCAACCAGAGTTCGACGGGCGGCAACGGTGGCAACGCCGGCGGCGGCGGCAGCAGCACCGGTGGCATTGCCGGCGGCGGCGGCAACGGCGGGGACGGCGGTAACGGTGGCGACGGCCTCGACGCCCACGCCGCGAACAACGGCACCGACAGCGGCACCGACGCCGGCCCCGCCGGCAACGGCGGCAACGGCGGCAACGGCGGCGCGGCCTTCAGCACCGGCACCGCCGGGGACGGCGGGGCCGGCGGCACCGGTGGCACCGGCGGCACGGCCGGTAACGGCGACGCGGCCGCCGGTGCCGGCGGCGGCGCCGGCGGCGCCGGCGGCAGCGGCGGCAACGGCGGTGCGGGCGGCGCGGGCAGTGGTGGCCCGAACGGCGGTGTGGGCGGTACCGCCGGCCTGGGCGGCAACGGCGGCAACGGCGGCAGCACCGATGGCGCGGGCGCCGTCGCCGGCAACGGTGGTGCCGCCGGTGCGGGCGGCACCGGCGGCAACGGCGGCAGCGCAACCTATGGCGGCGCCGGCGGCCAGGGCGGCGCCGCTGTGGCCGGCGCCACTGGTGGTCACGGCGGCGCCGCCAGCGCCAGTGACGCCTTCAACGGCAACGGCGGCCAGGGCGGCGCAGCCGGCAGCGGCGGCGCGGGCGGCAACGGCGGTGACAGTGTCACCGTGGGCGGCGCCGGTGGCGCCGGCGGTGCCGGCGCCGACGGCGGCCACGCGGGCAGCCCCGGGGCGGCCGGTGCCGGCGCGGGCTTCGCGGGCAGCGTGGGCACCGGCGGCAGCGGCGGCAGCGGTGGCAACGGCGGCAACGGCGGCGCCGGGCACTACGGCACCGCCGGCATCGACGGCGGCGCCGGCGGCGCCGGGGGCAAGGGCGGCAACGGCGCCAACGGCACCGACGGCGACCTCGGCGGCGGCGCCGGTGGCAGCGCCGGTGCCGGCGGCAATGGCGGTGACGGCGGCGGTGCCTCCCCTGCCGTCCCCGGTAAGGGCGGCGCGGTACCCTTCGGCGACATCGGCGGCGCGGGCGGCGCCGGCGGCGCGGGTGGCAGCGGCGGCGCCGGCGGCATCTCCACCGGTCCCGGTGTCTTCATCCCCAAGACCGGCATCTTCAACGGTGGCAACGGCGGCAACGGCGGTAACGGCGGTGCCGGCGGCGCTGGCGGCGACGGCGGGGACGCGCCCGGTGTGGGCAACGCCGGCGCGGGCGGCCACGCCGGGGCAGCGGGTGCCGCCGGCGCCGGCGGCGCCACCGACAGCAACGGCAGCACCGGTCCCACCGGCCTCGGATTCACCGGTGGCAACGGTGGTGCCGGCGGGTCTGGCGGCGCCGGCGGCGATGGCGGAACAGCGACCTACGTCGGCAACGGGGGCGCCGGCGCCGACGGCGGGGCGGGCGCCAGCGGCGGTAAGGGCGGGTCGGGAGTGGGCAACGCCCTCAACGGATTCGGCGGCAACGGCGGCAACGGCGGCGCGGCCGGCGACGGCGGCGGCGGCGGCACCTCTCACAACGGTTTCAGCCTCGCCCCCGGCGGCGACGGCGGCAGCGGCGGTAATGGCGGCGTCGGGGGCGCTGCCGGGTCCGCCGGCGGCTCCGGCGGCAACGGCGGCAGCGGCGGCTCCGGCGGCAACGGCAATGACGGTGCCAACGCCAGCGGCCAAGCCGCCGTCAACTTCGCCGGCGGCAACGGCGGCACCGGCGGCACCGGCGGGGACGGCGGCGACGGCTTCGGCGGCATCCACGGTGGCAATGCCGGCGCCGGTGGCGCCGGCGGCAACGGCGGTCGCGGCGGCGACGGCACCACGGGAAGCCTGGCGGTCGCCGGCGCCAACGGCGGCTTCGCCGGCAACGGGGGTAACGGCGGCGCCGGCACTGACGGCGGTGGCGCCGCTAACGGCGGCGCCGGCGGGGCCGGTGGCAGTGGCGGATCCGGCGGCATTTCCTTTACCGGTACCAACGCCACCGACGGCGGCGCCGGGCGCAACGGCGGCAATGGCGGGACCGGCGGCACCGCAATCGGCGGCGGCAGCGCCGGCAGCGGCGGCGCCGGCGGCAACGGCGGCAGCGGCGGCACTGGCGGTGAGGTCTTCACCGCCACCGCCGCGAGCGTCACAGCCGGTGACGCCGGCGCCGCAGGGGCCGGCGGCAACGGCGGGGCCGGTGGTGACGCAGACGTCGGCCCAGACGCCAATCTCGTCGGGCCCATTCCCGGCGATGCCGGCAACGGCGGCGCCGGCGGCGCCGGCGGCGCCGGCGGGACGGGCGGGGCCGGCTCCGTGTCCGGCAGCGGCGGAAGCATCACCGGTGGCAACGGCACCAACGGAGGCGCCGGCGGCGCCGGCGGCGCCGGCGGCAACGCAAACTTCAGCAGTTCCGTGGGGTTTCCCTCCACCCTATTGGGCGGCTTCGCCGGTGAGGGCGGCGGCGGCGGCGCCGGCGGCTTCGGCGGCAACGGCGGCGCCGGCAGCGGTGTCAACAACACCACCGGCAACGCCGGTAACGGCGGCAACGGCGGCACCGGCGGCAACGGCGGCGTCGGCAGTACCAGCATCATCAGCTACTACGGCTTCGGCGGCGGCGGCGGCGTCGGCGGCACCGGCGGCGTCGGCGGCGCCGGCAACGGCAGCACCGGCAGCAACGGCAGCACCGGCAGCCACGGATAAACCGACCGAAATCTCCTCGCGGTCGTGACCGATGCAATCGCGGCTGACAGCGTCGCTGGGTCGGTCCGCAGCGTGAAGCGAAGCCTGCCGCATCGTTAGGTTAGGGGATAAGACAGTGCCGAGCCGCGGCAATCACGGCGAAGGCCGCGGAAGCGGTGAAGATCCCGGCGAATTCGAACACAAACACTCCATCGAATATTGAGTATCGGGGACGGTGCCGCGCGTCGCCTGAACTTGCCGAACCCCCATTAAAAATCAATTCGATCAAAATCAATTTGACATGGGCGGTGCCAAGTACCGGCACTCAGCTGAGACGGTGAAGTCAGCAAAGTCCGCTAGGAGTTCCGCGAGTGGGACTTGTTTCTTGCGTAGGCATCACTTGCGGGTATGGCACGCGATAAGGAATTGACGTCTTCACCGTCGAACCTAGTACGACATTCGGGATGCACTGCGCAAATGTCTGAAGCGCCCTCAGCCTCGGATGATCCAGATTGGGCTTCGTTGGATTGGGCTGCGCGCTGAAATTGAAAGCCGAGGTCATGTCGCCGACCGTCGCGTTTCGCCAAGCGGTGAGATTCGGAACAGGAACACCGAACCGCTTGCTGATGAACTTCAGCGTCGACGTGTGGTCGAAAACGTCGTGGCAAACCATTGGTCCGCGACTGTAAGGCGAAACGACGATGCAAGGGACACGAAACCCCAGCCCGATCGGCCCACGGATTCCGCCGGAGCCGGACACCGCGTTGATATCGGGGACGGTGACCCACTCACCGGCAGTACCCGCTGGGGCTGTCGGCGGGACGACGTGGTCAAAAAAGCCACCGTTTTCGTCATAATTGACGATCAACGCCGTCTTTTCCCACACCGCCGGATTGGACAATAGAATCCGCAATACGTCCATAATCCCGACGGCACCGAGGGAGGTCGGGAACGCGGGATGCTCGGAAAGAAGGAATCCCGGGAGCACCCAGGAGACCTTGGGCAACGTGTTGTTCTTGACATCGGCCTCGAATTCGCGAGGGTATGTGGGAGCGACGCCGAGTTTCGCCAGGTTCGACTTGAGATCATTGGACTGCTGGAAGTCATTGACCACACCGTTGTAACCGACGACGGTGTTGTTGAGGGGCCCCAGCGTCTTATTCTGGTAGACCTTCCAGCTGACCGCGGCGGCTTCGAGGTGATCCGGCATGATGGGCCAGCTGTATCTCAGTAGTGGTTGGATATTGGGCTCGACCAACACCGGCCCGCCATGGGTGCCGTCCGGGTCGATCGTGGCGCTCATCCAGTAGAGCCGGTTGGGAGTGGTTCCACCCAGCAACGAACAATGGTAGTTGTCACAGATTGTGAACGTGTCGGCAAGCAGGTAGTGAATCGGGAGGTCGGCGCGGGTGTGGTAGCCCAATACCACCGGGACATTACCCCCCAGCGGAGTGGCCGCGGCCTGCGCCGGAAGCCAACCGTCGTTTGCTCCAAAATGCCATGATTCGTGCTGGCTGATCCAGCCATGGTCGGGGTCGTTGACGCATTGGCCGTCAAGCAGCGGACCCCGTGTGGTGTCGAAACGGTACGGGATCGTGATACCCGCGGGATCCACCGCCTGCGTCACCGGGTTCCAGCCCTTTTGCGAAAACACGACCGGTGAGGTGGTGTCGTTGAACCCACGGACGCCCGAGAGCGTGCCAAAGTAGTGGTCGAACGACCGATTCTCCTGCATCAACAACACAATGTGTTCGATGTCGGTCAAATGACCACCACAAGGCCCAGCACCGTAAGCCTTTTCAACAATCGGACCGGCGAGCGACATGACGCTACCGGTGGTCATGGCCGCAGCCGCTTTCGCCAAAAATTGCCGACGCGTCATCCCGTCGATCGGATGCCTGCCGCTCAAACGTCCTCCTATAACGCGTGCTGCGCCGACTCGAGCAGACCCTGGTTGAGGATGGGTTCGGAATCACCCTCATCGACGCCGCGGCCTCTACTGCCAGCAACATACAAGTATCAATGGCCGAGACCGGGGTGTTTCAAATCCGTACAGCGTGTCGTCGTTTAAAAGTTGGTTAAAATTTGGATATTTGCGGGATACCCTCTCCGGCAACCTGGGTCGAGGCGGCTGCCCCCCGACAATGTAGTGACCCGAGGGCGGGGATGGAGCGCTTTCCCGTGATGACAACAAGCTGTTCACATTGGTCCGAGCGACCGGGATCGAAGATCCTGGTTCGGGTGAGCGGTGCCGGAACGGAACGTCCCGACCCTTAGACAGTGCGGCGCTGTTCGAGCACGGTCGGGATGTCGGCGACGCTGTCGAGAATGTAATCGTGATCCTCGGCCTCGAGCGTGGCGCGGTCGACCTTCCCGGTGAGGACACCGACCGCGACAGCGCCGGCGTTGCGACCCGCCTGAATGTCGACCACCGTGTCGCCGGCCACCAGCACCGAACGGACATTGCGCACGCCGCAGGCTTCCATCGCCCGGAAGATCATGTACGGCGCCGGGCGGCCGGCGGGAACGTCGGATGTGGTGACGACGGCGTCGACCGTATGGCCGGGCCCCTCACCGGCGGTCCAGCCGAGCGAAGCAAGCAGCGGTTGGACGACGTCGGCGGAAAACCCGGTCGTCAGAGCAACTTTGATGCCGCGGGAGCGCAGTTCGGCGATCGCGGGGACCACGCCCGGCAGAGCCATGGGTGGGTCATCGCTGTAGGCCTGGCGCAGGTGGGCACGGAACGCGTCGAATCCGTTGGCGACCAGATCATCAGACGGCTCCACCCCACCCAGCCGCAACAGGTTGGTGATCGCCTCGACCTTGTCGGTGCCCATCCAGGTTTGCAGGTCGTCGGCGGCAACGGTGGCGCCGGCCTGCTGCACCGACTGCTGCAAGGCCCGGTAGACGGCTCCGCCGTCGTCGATGGTGGTCCCGGCCATGTCGAGGGCAACAAGTGCGATCATGGGGTGCAGGTTAGCGTGCATCGCTTGAACCCGACTGCCTCACCCCTCAGTCGTGTTGGCAGTCTTGTCGGCGTGACTCGCATCCAGACTCCCTCCGACCGCTCCTACGACGTCGTGGTCGTCGGCGCCGGAATCGTCGGCCTCGCGCACGCCGCCACGGCCCTCGATGCCGGCCTGCGGGTCCTGGTTCTCGAGCGCGACGGCCGGGCGGTCGGCGCCTCGGTCCGCAACTTCGGTCACGTCTGTGTCACCGGGCAGTCGGGTGACCTCGGTGAGCTCGCCGGGATCGCGCGCGAACGGTGGCTCGACGTCGGCCGGCGCGCGGGCCTGGGTGTGCGCGAAACCGGCGGCATGGCCGTCGCACGGCGCGCCGACGAACTCGCCGTGCTCGAGGAACTCTCCGCCAGCGGGCACGACGGAATCGGGTTGCTCACCGCGGCGCAGGTCCGCACGCGCCTAGCTGGACGCGGAGCCGACGACATCGTGGGCGGCGCCGAACTGCGCCGTGACCTGCGGGTGGACCCCCGCGTCACCGCTGGCCGGCTGACCGCGTGGCTGGCCGACCAGCCCGGCGTCGACGTCTGTTTCCACACAACCTACTTCGGATTCGACGGCCAGCGCGTCCACACATCGCGCGGCACCGCGAGCGCCCAACGGGTGATCGTCTGCGTTGGCCACGACGTGGACTACCTGTACCCCGAGTTGGCCGCGGAACACCAGATCGCGCGCTGCGCGCTGCAGATGGCCCTCGTCGACGCGCCCGACGCCATGGTCCTCGATCCCGCCGTCCTCACCGCGACGTCGCTGCTGAGATACTCCGCGTTCGCCGAGACCAACGCCGCACGCGCGCTGCACGACCGGATGGCGGCCGAGCGTCCCGACCTGTTGGACATCAACGCCAACGTGATGGTGACGCAACGGCCCGACGGCACGCTGATCATCGGCGACTCGCACCACACCGAACCCACCACAGATGTCTTCATGACGGAAAGAACGACCGACACGCTGCACCGCGCGATCTGCGACGTACTCGGCGTCGACAGTCTGAAAATCCGCGAGCGCTGGCAAGGTGTCTACGCCTCCAGTCCGCGCGGCCCCTACCTGGTGGCCGAGCTCAGCGACCGGCTGTCGGTGCGTGCCGTGACCGCCGGGGTCGGCATGACGATCGCATTTGGCCTGGCGCAGCGACACTTCCCGAACTGAACTACAAGAACATAAAAGAACATTGTCTTTCTGTTTAGTGAACAGACAGAATTGGCGCTAGCCAGTCTCGCCGAAATCGCATGGACTCTTCATGCTGGGAATGCGCGGGGCTTGCGAAAGGAGGCGCCGCGAATTGCCTTGCAAGGCCGCCCGGGTTATCGCGCTGAGCATTTCCGCGGCGCAGGGGTGGCTTCGCTGTGACTGGCCCGCCTAGCAGGACAGGACATCTATGGCCGCCTCGCCCGATGCGTCGACAGCACCCGATCCCCTGAATCAGCCGAAGCGGTCGGCGATCAGCCGCTCTCTCGAGAACGCGAATAGCGTCCTCTTCGTGCTCTACGGCGGTCTGGCCGCCTTTTGCGTGTACTTCTCCATGTACGCGTTCCGAAAGCCGTATGCGGCGGCGACCTACGAAGACGTCGTTGGTTGGCACATCCACTTCAACTTCAAGGCGCTGCTAGTCATTTCGCAGATCCTCGGCTACGCGCTGTCGAAGGTGATCGGAATCAAGGTGATCGCCGAGATGGAGCCCCGGCGTCGCGCGCCGGCGATCCTGATCCTGATATTGACCTCACTGGTCGGACTCATCTTGTTTGCCGTCTTGCCGGTCAACGTGAAGTTCATCGGCCTGTTTCTCAACGGCATACCGCTGGGCTTGATCTGGGGACTCGTCTTCGGCTACCTGGAGGGGCGGCGGACGACCGAGGTCCTCGGCGCGATCCTCAGCGCCAGCTTCATCGTGTCTTCTGGCATCGTGAAGACGGTCGCGATCTACTTGATGGTCCACCTCGGCGTATCGGAATTCTGGATGCCCGCCGCCACCGGCGCGCTTTTCCTGCCGCTGTTGTTTATCAGCGTCTGGTTTCTGTCACAGCTGCCCCCGCCCAGTGCGGCGGACGTCGCCGCACGCACCGAACGTCGTCCGATGAACCGGGAGGAGCGACACGCGTTCCTCCGAAAGTATGGCCCCGGCTTATCCCTTCTCGTGTTCGGGTACGTGTTGCTGACGGTCTTCCGTGACTTCCGCGACGATTTCGCTGTCGACATCTGGGCGGCCCTCGGTTTCAAGGGCGATCCGGACGTGCTCACCGAGAGCGAAATCCCGGTTGCGATCTTCACCCTGACGGCGTTCGCCGCCTTGATACTGATCAAGAACAACCTCAGGGCATTGCTAACCATCCACGCCATGACCGTTGGTGGTGCCGTCCTGATGGGGGGGTCCGCATTCGCCTACATCAACCATTGGATGTCGCCGCTGCAGTTGATGATCGGCACCGGAACTGGACTTTACGTCGCCTACATGCCGTTCAATGCGATGCTGTTCGAGCGGATGATCGCTGCCACGAGACAGGTGGCTAACGCCGGCTTCCTCATCTACGTCTGCGACGCATCCGGCTATCTGGGGACGGTGACGCTGCTGGTTTACAAGAACTTCTTCGCCTCCGACATCGACTGGCTCACGGTGTTTCTCACCGGCGCCTTCGTTACCAGTGCCGTCTGCTTGGTGTTTACCCTTGCGGCCGGCGTGTACTTCTGGCGGAAGATCAGGCGGCAAAGTCCCGACCCCGACGACCATGTCGACATCGTCGATGTGGTGCCGCCGCCAATCGTGGAGCCGGTTCTCGATGCCACCCGGAGCAGCACTTCGAAGATCACTACCATCTAGCTCGAGTTACAACGCAACTCCCACGCCGGGGCGAGGCGCCGCGCCGAACGTGTTCTGAGGGCGAAAAATTCGCGAAATCCTCACCCTCACAACACACTCGGCGTATCCGCATGACGCGGGAATTGCTCACCAGCGTTGATTTCGGGGCAACAGGTCCCACACATGTTCGGTGCCGTTGACACTGGCCACCGTCGCCTGACCGGTCCGGGAGTACAGCAGACGGGTCAGCGACGCGTAATCGATGGGGAAAGACAACAGCCGGGCCGTGCCCAGAATCTCGTGCAGCAGCACGTTGATGACCCCGCCGTGGCTGAACACCGCAACGGTGTCGTCGAAATCCGCGGCCGCGACCAGGTCCTCGACCGCCGCGCGGACGCGTGCGCGAAACGCGTCCTCGTCGACCGCACTGGGCAGCCGCCCTTCGGCCATGCGCGCCCACTCTTGGGGGTTTTCCTCGCGGATCTGCTCGACGGGGATGTACAGCGGCAGGTCGCGGTCGTATTCGGCAAAGCGGTCGTCGATCTCGACGGGCAGCTCACGCGCCGCCGCGACCGGTTCGGCGGTCTGGATGGCGCGGCGCTGCGGACTGCTTACCACCCGGGCGATGGGAAATCTGGACAGCGCCTCGGGCAGGCGGTTGACCTGGGCCAATCCCTCGTCCGACAGATCCGGGTCGGAACCCTCGCCGTGATCGCTGCGCAGCGGTAGCGCATGCCGGACCAGGAGCACTTGCATGTTTCGTCCCGTCGTCGGATTGTGGGCAGCGCCAGTTTCTCATCGCGGCCCGTGACGCTGATCTCGAGGAGGACGGATGACGCAACCGCACATGGATTGGGACGACGCGTACCGACAAGAAGCGCCGCCTCCCTGGAGCATCGGCCGTCCGCAGCCCGAACTGGCGGTTCTCATCGATCAGGGCAGGATCCGTAGCGATGTGCTGGACGCGGGCTGCGGCCATGCCGCTCTGTCGCTGGCCCTCGCCGCGCGCGGCTACACGGTTGTCGGCCTGGACGCCAGCCCAACAGCGATCGAGGCCGCGGCAGCGGCGGCCGCCGAAAAAGGGCTGACGACGGCGACTTTCGCGCAGGCCGACGTCACGACCTTTCGCGGCTATGACGGCCGCTTCTCCACTATCTTTGACAGCGGACTGTTCCATGTCCTGCCGCCGCAGAGGCGCCAGGACTATCTGCAATCGATCTTTCGGGCCGCCGCGCCGGGGGCGGCGCTATACATCCTGGCGTTCGCCGCCGGCGCATTAGGCGACCAGAACGATAGCGACCGGCCCGGCCCGCGCGGCTTTACCGAAACGGAGTTGCGCGACGCCGTTTCAACGCTCTGGAAGATCGATGATCTCCGGCCGGCGAAGCTCTACGGCAACGACGCGGCACTCGCATCTTCGGATGGCCCGTTACCAAACGTCGAACACGACAACGAAGGCCACTTCATGGCGCCGGGATTCCTGCTCAGCGCGCACCGGCCCGAACGATGACGCAACGGCGATCAAGCGGGGCGCCGATGAGTGCCCTTGTGAGGGTCGCGTGCGTGATGTGCGCTGTCGCCGCGCTGGGGCTAGTTTTCTTGGCGTCCATGGACATATACCTGACCGGCTTTCCCGACTCGCACTTCACCGACTATGACAAAGCGGCCGAGGCGCCTAAACGGATCCTCGTCTGGCTGGAGTGGGGTTTCGTTCCGCTATTTCTGGTCCTCGCCTTTTCACCGGTCGGCGCCCGGGCGCGCACCGTCGGATCGCTCGTCGCCCTGGTCGCCTTGGTCCTCGTCGTGGTAGTCCAGTGGATCGGCATCCCTTGGTATTTCATAACCCATCTCGGTCTCGATAACGGAATCGGCGGCTAGTGGCCCAGCTAGGCAGGACTAGACCCGTTCGAGATAGAAGTATGCGTAGCGGCCATTGTCGAGGGCGTTCTTGCCGTTCATGATGCCCATCACGGCGTGGTCGTCGATCTTCTTGAAATGGTCGTGAACGGGCTGCCCGTCGAACACCATCGTCGCGGTGACCTCGCCGCGAAATTCCTCCATCCACAGGCTGCCTTCACCGTTCTCGGTGTTCGAGTACTTGTTGCCGTCAACGTCCAAGCAGACCAGAGGCTTCACGTCGGTGGCCGAATTGAAGGTCTTGCCGAACCAGTTGATGAGGGCCAACGTTCCGTTTTCCCGGTGGCCGGTGTCGAACTCGCCACCTTGCCATTCACCGATCATGAAGTCGATGGTCGCAGGCTCCAGCGTGGCCCAAAACTCGTCGAGGTCGACGTCGGGGATGAGTACGCGCCGTGGCCCGGTCACGAGGCGCTGTCCGGCGCGCTCCTTGAGCTCGGTGAACTTCTTGCGGGCCATGCGCGCGGTGCTTGTCGTGGTGTCGTGGGTCTGGGTGGTGTTCGCTGAAGTGTTCATGGCTTCGATCGTTCATCCAGCGATGCCGTCGCAGTAGCGGTCGTGTTCTTGTGGGACTACAAGCGCGCCTTGTATCCAGGAGACGCAAGGGAGCCGCCCGGTTGCTGCGTGGCCCCAAGATCGCGGCCGCATGTTCCCAAGCGAGCGGAGAATGCTATTCTCTATTCGGAGAGCGGGGCGTGCAGACAATGTCAATTACTGGCGAAACCCGACTGGACGCGGGTGTTCTGGGTCGGTGGCTGGATGAACACGACGCGCCGGGCGGCGGCGAGGAACCGCTGCTGGAGCAGCTGAAGGGCGGTTCGCAGAACACCCTGTATCTGATCCAGCGCGGCGATCGGCGCATGGTGCTGCGGATGCCGGGTACCCGCGCCGACGCGGCCCGCATCGACGGGCTGTTGCGCGAGATCCGGCTGGTCCGGGCGCTGTCCGGCACCGATGTGCCGCACGCGGGACTGATCGCCGCCGACGACACCGGCACCGTGCTCGGCATGCCGTTCTACGTGATGCACGCGATCGACGGGTGGAGCCCGATGGACGGCGGCTGGGCGGCTCCCTTCGACACGGACTTGCAGGCCCGCCGCGGGCTGGCGTTCGAGCTCGTCGAGGGCGCCGCCAGGCTGGGCCGGGTGGATTGGCGCGCCCAGGGCCTGGAGGGCTTCGGCCGCCCGGACGGATTTCACGAGCGCCAGGTCGATCGCTGGCTGAAGTTTCTGGACGCCTACCAGGTGCGCGAGCTTCCGGGGCTGGACGAGGCCGCCGACTGGTTACGCAACAACCGGCCCGGGCAATACAAGCCCGGCATCATGCACGGCGACTACCAGTTCGCCAACGTGATGTTCGCGCACGGCGAGCCGGCCCGACTGGCCGCGATCGTGGACTGGGAGATGACGACGGTCGGCGATCCGCTGCTGGACCTCGCCTGGTGCCTGCTGGGCTACGACGGCGAAAATCCGCGCGAGGGCGGGTTTTACCTGGACATGCGCGGCATGCCGACCCGCAGCGAACTACTCGAGCACTACGAAAGGGTCAGCGGGCTTTCCACCGAGAACATCGACTACTACCTGGTGCTGGCCAACTGGAAACTGGGCATCGTGCTGGAGAAGACCTACGCGAGAGCGGTACGTCTCGGGGCACAAAAAGGCGGAGTGGACCCCAAGATCAAGGACGCGTTCGGGACGATGATCCCCGAGCTCATCGCTACGGCCGCCGGGCTGGCCCGGGCACAGTGCGGTTCGTCGAGCAGGGCGAGCTGAAATGGGCTACGCAGATACGCTTTTCGACCTCACCGACCATGTGGTGCTGATCACCGGCGGCAGCCGGGGGCTGGGGCGCGAGATGGCGTTCGCCGCCGCGCGCTGCGGCGCCGACGTGGTGATCGCCAGCCGCAACATGGACAACTGCGTGGCCGCCGCGAAAGAGATCGAGGCCGAGACCGGCCGCTCCGCCATGGCCCATCAGGTGCACGTGGGACGCTGGGACCAGCTCGACGGATTGGTCGAGGCGACCTACGAGCGGTTCGGCAAGGTCGACACCTTGATCAACAACGCGGGCATGTCACCGGTCTACGACAAGCTGACCGACGTCACCGAGAAGCTGTTCGATTCGGTGGTCAACCTCAACCTCAAGGGACCCTTCCGGTTATCGGCGTTGGTGGGCGAGCGAATGGTGGTGGCCGGACGCGGTTCCATCATCAACGTCAGCTCCACCGGATCGCTGCGTCCGGGCGCCGACATCATTCCCTACGCCGCGGCCAAGGCCGGGCTCAACGCCATGACCGAGGGATTGGCGCGAGCGTTCGGTCCGAGCGTGCGGGTCAACACGCTGATGGCCGGTCCGTACTTGACCGATATCAGCAAGGCCTGGGGGCTCGAGAACGACAAGACCAACAGGTTTGCCGGCCTGACGCTGCAGCGCGCCGGGGACCCATCCGAAATCGTCGGCGCCGCACTATTTTTGGCTTGCGACGCGTCAAGTTTCACCACCGGCTCGATCCTGCGAGCCGACGGCGGGATCCCTTAAACGAAGCACCACGAGGAGGGAGCATTCGAATGTCTTGGGACTTCTCCACCGAACCGGAGTTCGAGAAGAAGCTCGACTGGATCCGCGAGTTCGTGCGCGAGGAGGTGGAACCCCTCGAGGTATTGTTCCCGGGCTGCGAATTCCTGCCGCTGAACGACGAGCGCCGCCGCATCGTCGACCCGCTCAAGCAGCAGGTCCGCGACAATGGTTTGTGGGCGCCGCATTTGGGTCCGGAGCTGGGGGGGCAGGGCTTCGGCGCGGTGAAGCTCACGTTGATCAACGAGATTTTGGGCCGCAGCCCGTGGGCGCCGATAGTATTCGGCACCCAGGCACCCGATACCGGCAATGCCGAGATCATCGCCCGCTTCGGCACCCAGGAGCAAAAGGACCGCTATCTGGCGGGCCTGCTGTCCGGGGAGATCTTCTCGTGCTTCTCGATGACGGAACCGCAGGGCGGCGCCGATCCGCGGGTGTTCACCACGCGCGCCGTCTCCGACGGCGACGATTGGGTGATCAACGGTCGGAAGTACTTCTCCTCCAACGCCTCCGTCGCCTCGTTCTTCATCGTCGTTGCGATCACTGATCCCGAGGTGCCGGTCCACGTCGGAGCGTCGACGTTCCTGGTACCGGCCGGCACCGAGGGCCTGACCGTGGCGGCCAATCACCACCTGGTCGGCGCCGACGCGCACGAACCGGGCCATTCCCTGGTGCATTACGACGGCGTGCGGGTGCCGTCCGACGCGTTGCTCGGGGAACCCGGTCAGGGCTTCCTGATTCTGCAGACGCGATTGGCCGGCGGGCGGCTGCACCACGCGATGCGCTCGATCGGGATCGCGCAACGCGCGGTTGAGATGATGTCGAAGCGGGCGAAAAGCCGTTTCACACAAGGTAGTTTGCTCGCCGACAAGCAGTTGGTGCAGGAGTTCGTTGCCGATTCTTACACCGAGTTGATACCGTTCCGGCTGACCGTGCTGCACGCCGCGTGGCTGATCGACAACGGCGAAGAGCGTGCTGCCCGCGCCGAGATCGCCGCCTGCAAGATCCTGGCGTCGCAGGTTCTGAAATCGATTGCGCTGCGGGCGATTCAGGTGCACGGCGCGCTCGGGCTGACCGATCAACTGCCGCTGGTCAACGTACTGCTCGGCGGGATCGCGCTCGGTCTGGCCGACGGGCCGACCGAGGCGCACAAGGTCAACCTGGCCCGGATGCTGCTCAAGGGATATGAGGCCGAAGAGGGAGAGTGGCCCAGCGAAATGCTGGATGTCCGCCGCGAAGCCGCCCGCGCCAAGTACGGCGACCTCGTCGAACATGTTCCGGCGCGTTCCGATTCGCCGTGAACAACAGAGTTACCGCGGCCGTGGAACGCGCCCTCGACGACCGCCAGCGGGAGGCCACCGAGGAGGTCGAACGCATCCTGGCCGCGGCGGTGCGGGTGATGGAACGAGTCGCACCCGAGCCGCCTCGGGTCAGCGACATCGTCGCCGAGGCCGGCTCGTCGAACAAGGCGTTCTACCGGTATTTCGCCGGCAAGGATGACCTCATCCTGGCCGTCATGGAACGCGGGGTCGCGATCGTGGTCTCCTACCTTGCGCATCAGATGGCCAAGGAATCCAAGCCGGAAGACCAGGTCGCCCGCTGGATCAAGGGCACCCTGGCGCAGGTCGCCGACCCCCACCTGATCAGCATGAGCCGCGCGGCCGCCGGGCAGATGTCCGCCGGGACCAATTGGCGCGCGGCGGATCAGGAAATGATGCGCCCGCTGCGAGACTTGCTGGTCGAGCCGGTCAGCGCTTTGGGCAGCCGCGACGTCGAGCGCGATGTGGAAGCGGTGTTCTCCTGCACGGCCGCGACCATGCGGCGCTACGTGGGTTCGGCCGACCGGCCGGACGCCGCCGATATCGCGCACCTGGTGCGGTTCTGTCTGCGCGGGCTGGGGGTTGCTTGATGCGCGCGGTCGTCTGCCGTGCCTACGGCACACCAGAGGATCTGGTTATCGACGAGGTTCCCGACCCCGTCCCGAGTCCCGGCCAGCTGCTGGTGCGGGTCCGCGCGGCGGCGGTGAACTTTCCCGACGTGCTTTTAATCGCCGGCAAGTATCAGCTGAAGATTCCGCCGCCCTTCATACCGGGCAACGAGGTGGCCGGCGAAGTGATCGCCGCCGGCGATGGTGCGCCGTTCAGCCCGGGTCAGCGGGTGTCCGGAACCACCTTCGGCGGGTTCGCCGAGCAGGCGCTGCTCGACGCGAGCCAGGCGATGCTCGTGCCCGACGACGCCGATTTCGCGTCGGCCGCGGCATTTGGCGTCACCTACCGCACCGCCTATCACGCCCTACGCTCGGTTGCCCAAGTAGCAGAAGGTGATTGGGTAGTGGTGCTGGGCGCCGCGGGCGGTGTCGGCCTGGCCGCCGTCGATCTAGCGGTCGCAATGAAAGCCCGGGTACTGGCCGCGGCGTCCAGTCCCGGAGAAGCTCGAGCTGTGCCGGCAACGCGGTGCCGAGGCGGTCGTCGACTACGACCGCGAAGACCTGAAGACCCGCATCCGCGAACTGACCGGCGATGCCGCCCGGGTGGTCCTCGACCCGGTCGGCGGATCGTATTCGGAGCCGGCGCTGCGCGGTCTTGCCCGCGGCGGAACCTTCATCACCCTGGGCTACGCGCCGGGTGCGATCCCGGCCATCCCACTCAATCTCGTTCTGCTCAAAGACATCTGCCATCCGCGGGATGGAGATCCGCACCTTCTTCGGCGACTACCCCGACGAGGCCGTGCGCGACATGGAGGAGCTGGCGCAGATGTTCGCCGCCGGCACCGTCCGTCCCTACATCGGCGCGCGATTCCCGCTGGACGAAACCCCTGCGGCGCTGCGCTATGTGGCCGAGCGCAAGGTCCTCGGCAAGGTCGTTATTGACGTCGCATGACGCCGCCGGACCTCAGTCGCGCTGAGCAGACGCACAAGGCCCCAAACCTCAGGGCTCGAACCTCGGGGCTTTTGCGTCTGCTCGGCGCGGAAACCTCAGGGCGTCACGATGTTGAAGCTCGGATCGGGTTCGTCGAGCGCGCTCAGCAGGGCCTGCAGCGCAGATTCGTCACCGGACAATTCCAGCCCGGGCGAGCTGAAGTCTCCGAATGCCGCCGCCAACAGGCGCAACTTGCCGTCCAGCTTGACCGTAACGGTCGCTGATGCCGGGTCGGCGGCGACCTTGCGGTGGACGAGTACGCCGTTGCGCAGGGTGATCCGGTAATTCGCAGACAAATCGGTGAAGGTGAGGTCGACGGTGAGGTCGAGGTCCCAGCTGGACGGCCCGTTGACCCGGATCGCAAGGCTATCGAAAATCTGCTCGGGCGTGAGCTGGGAAAGCAACGTCGGCGAGTTGGTTTGCACGGCTGTGCCGAAGTTGCCGTCGCGCAGTTCGGCCGCACCGGACATGAAGAAGTTGCGCCACGTCGCGTTCTCGGCGCCGTAGCCCAGCTGCTCCAGCGTATCGGCGTATAACTCGCGGGCGGCGACATGCTCAACGTCGGTGAAAATCGCATGATCGAGCAGCGTGGCCGCCCAGCGGAAGTCGCCCGAATCGAAGGCCGCTTTGGCAAGCTCGACCACCCGGTCGATGCCGCCCAGGGCCTCGACGTAGCGCGGCGCCAACGCCTCCGGCGGATGGGGCCACAGCCGGCCGGGGTTCCCGTCGAACCAACCCATGTAGCGCTGGTAGACCGCCTTCACGTTGTGGCTGACCGACCCGTAATAGCCGTGGGTGTGCCAGACCCGCTCCAAAGCCGGTGGCATCCGGAACATTTCGGCGATCTCCGCGCCCGTGTAGCCCTGGTTGAGCAGCCGCAGCGTCTGGTCGTGCAAATACGCGTACATGTCGCGTTGCAGCGACAGGAATTCGACGATGCTCTCCCGGCCCCAAGTCGGCCAGTGGTGGGATGCGAACACCACGTCGGTGCGGTCGGCGAAGGTGTCGATCGCCTCGGTGAGGTACCCCGACCAGGCGTGCGGGTCGCGCACCAGCGCGCCGCGCAGGGTCAACAAGTTGTGCAGGTTGTGGGTGGCGTTCTCGGCCATGCAGAGCGCGCGGAATCGCGGGAAATAGAAGTGCATTTCGGCTGGAGCCTCGGTGCCCGGCGCCATCTGGAACTCGATCTCCACGCCGTCGATGGTGTGCGTCTCGCCGGTTGTCGTGATGTCGATGGTCGGGACGATGAGGGCGACCTCGCCGGTCGACGGGATTTGCCCGAGCCCGCAGCCCACCTGCTCGGAAGGCCCGCGCGCCAGCAGGCTGCCATACATGTACGTCGCACGCCGGGTCATTGCCGGACCGGCGTAGACGTTCTCCTGGACGGCGTGCTGGGTGAAGCCTTCCGGTGCCAAAACCGCCACCTTGCCGTCGTCGACGTCCGCCTGCGAGGTGACGCCCAGTACACCGCCGAAATGGTCCACGTGGCTGTGGGTATAGATCACCGCGACGACAGGGCGGTCGCCGCCGCGGTGGGTGCGGTAGAGGTCCAGCGCCGCGGCGGCTACTTCGGTGGACACCAATGGGTCGATCACGATGATTCCGGTGTCACCCTCGATGAAGCTGATGTTGGAGAGGTCGAAGCCGCGCACCTGATAGACGCCGGGCACCACTTCGTAGAGACCTTGTTTTGCGTTCAGCGTCGATTGACGCCACAGGCTGGGATGCACCGATGTCGGAGCGGGGCCGGACAGAAACGAATACACGTCGTTGTCCCACACCACGCGGCCGTCGGCCGCTGTGATGACACACGGGGACAGGGCAGCGATGAATCCACGATCGGCATTGCCGAAATCCGTTGTGTCATCGAACGGCAAAGCGTGTTTGCCATGGGCCGACTCGATGACCGCGGTAGGGGGCTTGTGTTCCACGGCTCATACATTGCCATTAGCGCCGCCCGTCGAGAAGCGCCGGGCAGGTGGCCGTGGGGTTCTTGGGGTGAGCCATCAGAAAAGAATCTTCTACCGGTACCTAGATCTTCCATCCAGTTAGCCCGCATACTGCCGTGACGGTCCCTCAATGCCGACGGGCCGCAACGATCGGGCAAAGGAGAACAGGTGAAGCATGGACTTGCGGTCGCGGTAGCCAGCGCGGCAGTTTTGGTCGTGGGTCTTTCCGGGTGTTCGAGCAACAAGTCGAGTTCGGGTGGCGGCGGGCCCTCGGGCACCACATCCGTTGCCGCCACCGGCGGGGGCGGCGCCGGGACGAAGGTCATCATCGACGGCAAGGACCAGAACATCACCGGCACGGCCGCGTGCACAGCAACAGGCGGCACCATCCAAATCATCATCGGTGGCGCATCGACCGGTATCGCAGCGGTGCTCACCACTGCCAACCCGCCCGAGGTGAAGTCCGTCGGGCTCGGCAGCGTCAACGGAGTGGTGCTCGCGTACGCGCCGGGCACCGGGCAGGGCAACGCCTCGGCGACCAAGAACGGCAGCAGCTACAAGATCACCGGGACTGCCACCGGGATCGACGCTGCCAACCCGACGACGCCGGTGAGCAAGTCGTTCGAAATCGACGCGAGTTGCGCCTAGCCGGGCAGATCTAAACGGGTGACCTAGGAGTTGCAAGCGGGTGGTTGCCACCCATTGAGTGGCAACCGCACCGTGAACTCGGTATGACCGGGTTCGCTGTTCACCGCTATGGTTCCGCCGTGCGCCTTGACGACGGCGGATACGATCGCCAGACCCAGCCCGGTGCTGCCGCCTTTGCGCGAGCGTGAGGTGTCGCCGCGGGCGAATCGCTCGAACACCTCCGACTCCAGTGCGGCCGGAATGCCGGGGCCGTTGTCGATCACCTGCAGCACGCTATGGGCCGGTTCGGCGGTCAACCGGGTCGTCACCACGGTGCCGGGGCTGGTGTGGATGCGGGCGTTGGCCAGCAGGTTGGTCACCACCTGGTGTAGCCGCGCCGCATCACCGGGCACAACCACAGGTTCTTCGGGCAGGTCGAGCTCCCACTGATGATCCGGTCCGGCGACGTGTGCGTCGCTGACCGCGTCAACGGCCAGCCGCGACAGATCCACCTGTTCGCGTTCCAGCGGCTGGGCGGAGTCCAGGCGGGCCAGCAGCAGCAGGTCCTCGACGAGGCGTGTTATTCGCTGGGTCTCCGATGCCACCCGGCTCATCGCGTGTGCCACCGCATCGCGGTCGTCCCCCATGCGTTGTGCGAGTTCGGTGTAGCCGCGGATCGCGGCGAGCGGGGTGCGCAGCTCGTGACTGGCGTCGGCGACAAACTGACGCACCCGGGTCTCGCTGGCCTGTCGCGCCGACAGCGCCGCCGCGATGTGGTCGAGCATCTGGTTCAGTGCCGATCCGAGTTGACCCACTTCAGTGTGGGGGTTTGCGTCGGATTCGGGCACCCGCACCGGCAGTTCGACCTCGCCTCGAGCCAACGGCAGGTCGGCGACCCGGCTCGCCGTTTGCGCGACACGACGCAGCGGCGCCAGCGCCCGTCTGATGATGATCATGCCGGCGGTCGTCGCGGCGGCCAGCGCGATCACGGTGACGATGCCCAAGATGATCAGCATCCGCAACATCGTGGCGTCGACGTTCGACATCGACAGGCCGGTGACGATGATGTCGCCCCCGCTGCGGCTGGGTGCGGCGACGACGCGATACCGGCCGAGCCCGTCGAGGTCCACGGTGACCGGTTTCCCGCCGCCGGCGATCCGTTCCAGCTGGGCCTGGGCGGCCGGAGTCAACGCGGCGCGGGTACCGCTGCTGGTCAGGTAGCCGGCGTCGAGCGTCTTCCCCCTGTTGACCACCGCGGCCACCATGCCGGCCGGCTGGCCCGGGGCGTCAAGAAATCTCGGACCGGGGCCCGGCCTCGGATAGTAGGAGTGCTCATGTCGCCATCCGGGACGTTTCGGTTCCGGGTACATCAACGATGCCCGGGTGGAGGTCCCGGCCAGCTGCCCGTCGAGCTGCGTCACCAGGTGGTGGCGCAGCGCCAACTCCGTCGCCGTGGTGATCCCCACGCAAACGACGGCGAGCACGATGATCTGCCCGACCAGCAGCCGGAGACGAAGCGACCAGGCCCGCCGCGCCCTAGCGGGCGGGCTTGAGGACATACCCCGCGCCGCGCAGCGTGTGGATCATGGGTTCGCGACCGCTGTCGATCTTCTTGCGCAGGTAGGAAATGTAAAGTTCGACGATGTTGGACCGGCCGCCGAAGTCGTAGCTCCAAACCCGGTCCAGGATCTGTGCCTTACTCAGCACCCGCTTGGCATTGCGCATCATGAACCGCAGCAGCTCAAACTCGGTGGACGTCAAGGAGATCGGTTCACCGGCGCGCATCACCTCGTGACTGTCCTCGTCCAGCACCAGGTCTCCGACCACCAGCTGCGCGCCGCTGTCCAGGGTCGTCACCCCCGTGCGCCGCAACAGCGCACGCAACCGCAGCACTACCTCCTCGATGCTGAACGGCTTGGTTACATAGTCGTCGCCGCCTGCCGTCAGTCCCGCGATGCGGTCTTCCACGGCATCCTTGGCCGTCAGCAGCAACACCGGCAGCTGCGGATTCTCTTCGCGCAATTTGTGCAGTACGTCCAGCCCACTCATGTCGGGCAGCATCACGTCCAGCACAACCACGTCGGGCCGGTGGGCGCGGGCCGATGCGATCGCGGCCGATCCATCGCCTGCGGTGCTGATGTTCCAGCCCTCGTACCGCAACGCCATCGACACCATCTCGGCGAGGACCGCTTCATCGTCTACTACCAGTACGGTGATCGGGTTGCCATCTGCACGACACATGACAACACGCTCAACCGTCGTTCGGGTCTGCGTCACAGGTTCCAGTATCCGCGCCTCGCTGAGGCGACGCTATGGCGTTCCTATGTGTCTGCTGTGAACAGTCCTGCGGGGCGGCTCAGTACCAGTGGCGCCTGCCATACACGGGACGACCCATCGAGCCCATGGCCCACATGATCGCGCCAATCACGAGCAAGATAATGCCGAGCACCCACAACAAATGGATGCCGAACACATATCCGAGAATGAGCAAGACTATGCCTACAAGAATCATGACAACTTCCTTTGTTCAGGCCAAATTTCACTGCTTGGGCTGTGGCACATTGACGTTGACGTCGGGGCAATTTACTGCAGGATTCATTTTGTAATTCAACGGCCCCGCGACGACTGTCATTGCGACAGTTGACGCTTGTGCGCAGTTCGTGGGCCCATTTTCGAAGTAGTGCCGCTGGTAGGCAGCGAAGACTCCAATGAGCAACCACACCACGACAACGGCGCCGAGAATTCCGCCAGCGCGCATCGTAACCTCCATTAGGTATGAGAAGATTTCCCGCTAGCGTTAGCGATACCCGTTAGACTTGTGTCTAAACATCTTTGGCGTAAATTCGACAGGGTCCTAACGCGCCGCGTCACGGATGATCGGCGAGCCACGCCGCGGCTCGCTTCTTAGACGCCCGGGACAACCACGCGTCCTGAATCAGCTCGGTCAACTCCGTGGTGCTGATTTCCGGCAGGCGGCTGGCTCGCACCAGCACCGAAGGATGCCCGTCGAAATGGTTTGTGGTGAAGAACGGTGAACTCCGATCCTGGATCAGCGCCAGCTTGTCGCTGTCCGACTCCACCCAGAGCATGATCACGTCGGCGTAGCGCTCGCCCGTGGCTGGATCGGTCGCGTCGGGCTGGGGAGTCCGGAAGAACACGAACGACTTTCCGCCCACTTGATAGATGGAGTTGCCCTTTGGTCCTTCCAGGCGCGTCACGTGGGGCATCTTCGCGGCGACCCGGTGCACGTCGTCAACCCGGGCGGGTCGATCAGCCATAGCCGCGACGATACCTAGGGTGAGCGCCGGCGCGGCAGGTATGGTTGATCGCCATTGCGGGTAACAGACACTGCACATAGCGCTTGCGCAGAAAGAGCTGCCTTGACCGATACCTTGTTCGCCGATGTCTCCGAATACCAAGTACCCGTGGATGACTCGTATCCGTACCAGGTTCTTTCGATTCGCGTTTCCGATGGCACGTATCAAGACCACAACTTTGCCGCCAACTACGCGTGGATGCGAGCCGCTTTGGACAGCGGGCGTATGACGTTCGGGATCGTCTACACCTATGTCCGCCCGAATTGGCTGGACAATGCCAATACAGTGCGCTCGATGATCGACGCGGCGGGTGGCTTACATCCGCGGGTGGCGCTGATGCTCGACGTCGAATCGGGCGGCAACCCACCCGGCGACGGGTCGAGCTGGATCAACTCGCTGTATTGGAACCTTGCCGACTACGCGGGCTCCCCCGCCCGAATCATCGGTTACGCCAATAGCTTTGACTTCTTCAACATGTGGCGGACGCGCCCCGCCGGCCTGCGCGTCATCGCCGCCGGTTACGGATCCAATCCGAACCTGCCCGGGCAGGTCGCGCACCAGTACACCGACGGCAACGGTTACAGTCCCAATCTGCCGCAGGGTGCTCCACCGTTCGGCAATTGCGACATGAACTCCGCCGACGGGCTGACACCGCAAGAATTTGCCGCCGCGTGTGGCATCACAACGAACGGAGGATGGCTGATGGCGCTCACCGACGACGAGCAAACCGAACTGTTGTCGAAGGTCCGCGACATCTGGGACCAACTGCGCGGGCCCAACGGCGCCGGCTGGCCGCAACTCGGGCAGAACAGCCAGGGCCAGGATCTCACGCCCGTCGACGCGATCGCCGCGATCAAGACCGACGTGGAAAAGCTGCAGCCATCGGCGTAAACGCGCGGGCTCGGATCGGTCGCGGACACGGTGTCGACGTCGGCCAGCACGTCATGACGACAATCGCGGTCAGTCGGCCGGCTATGCGGATACGCGAACGGTTGGTGGGATTGCGTCATCGATCCCGTCGGGGAGGCTGCTACCCCGTGTTGCCGAACAGCATCCCGCCGGCGCCGCCGGTGCCGTCGAGCCCGTCAACCCCGGGGTTCCCATTGGGAACGATGGGAGTAGCGCCAGCCCCGCCGGTGGCGCCCGACCCGCCGGCGCCGCCATTGCCGATCAGCAAAGCTGCCCCGCCGTTACCGCCGTTACCGCCGTTGCCGCCGGAATCAGAATTGAAAGTTGAATAGCTAATGCCGCCGGTGCCGCCATCGCCGCCGGTGCCGCCGTTGCCGTACAGCCCACCGCCGGCACCACCGGTGCCGCCGGCGCCGCGGTAGCCGCCATCGCCTTGGGTAGCGCCGGTGACCGCGTCGAAGACCCCGTTCCCGGCGGCCCCACCGTTCCCGCCGGCCCCGCCGGTGCCGACCCACGACCCGCCGGCCCCACCGCTGCCGGCCACCTGTCGCCGAGAATGGTGGCACTGTTCGCGTGACGGCGTAACCGGCGATTGCGCTTTGCAGCCGAGCGCTGGTTCGATATCGCCATTGACGACAGCTCGAAACGGCCGCACGGGGTGGCTGGCGTATTGGAGACTCGCGCAGCGTGATTCACGATCGCCCAGTTCAGCACGCGACTTCGGGCAACCGTTCGTCGGAATACCGGCCGGCGAAATCGCTGGCGGCGCTTTTTGCATCGACACCCGTGTCGTTTTGCTCGGCACCCGGCACGTCGTCGTCGCGCACTTAGCTGCCAGCCCAAACGGCGCAGCCTACTTCACTCGGTTGGCGGGCCCGTCCGCCCGTTGCCACGCGCCCAGTGGCAATCGAGGTGCGGGTAGCGGCCGAATCCGCCCGCACTGCCGGTGTGCCCCGGGGCCCGGGCCCTGCCTTGCCCGGCGCGGCGCGCCGCTGGCTAATTCCACGCCCGTGGGATGGCTTCGCCGGAAACGATGCCGCGGTCGCGCTATCAGCCGGCCCGCCGCTCCGCGGACACGAAAAGAGTTGGCGGCATTGCGTCTTCGTGACCCTGCGGAACGCTGCGGCCGTAACGAACCATCAGCTCCGGGAAGGTTGCCACCGACGCGTCCCAGCCGTGTTCGGCCAGCCAGCCATCGACGGGCGTGCGCTCCTCGGGGTACCAGAGATCCTCGTAGTCGGTTATCTCGACGTCGACCAGCCGGGCGGCCACCGCGCGCATGCGCTGCATTTCCTCACGCTGGCGCCGCACGCGGTCGGGGTCGGTGAACCCCTCGGCGGGAACGTTGGATGCCAACCAACTGCCCGCCGCGCTGAGCGCGTGCATGCGTTCAAACAGCAGATCCTGTGCCTGCGCGGGCAGGTAGCGCACCAGGCCCTCGGCCGACCAGGCGCTCGGACGCGTCGCATCAAATCCGGCTTCCTGCAGTGCTTTTGGCCAGTCCCGACGCAGATCTATCGGGATGCTCACCAGTTGTGCCGTCGGCTGCGCGCCGTGCTGGCGCAAGGTGGCCGCCTTGAATTCCAGCACCTTCGGCTGGTCGAGCTCGTAGACCACCGTGCCGTCGGGCCACGGTAGCCGCCAGGCTCGGGCGTCCAGCCCGGACGCCAGGATCACCACCTGGCGAACACCGGCGCCGGCGGCGCCCAGAAAGAAGTCGTCGAAAAAGGCCGTCCGCGTGGCCATGAAGTCGATCATCAGCTGCGCCCGTGCCCGAACCTCGGGTTCGATTTCGGCCGCCTGGGCAAGCAGCGTGGGGTTCGCGTAGACGCTCCACATCCCCTCGCCCGCCGCTTCGACGAACATGCGGGCAAACGGGTCGTTGATCAGTGGATTTTCGCTCTCGGTCTCGGCGGCACGGGCCGCGGCGACACCCAGCGCGGTGGCTCCCACGCTCTGGGTGATCTCCCAGGAATCATTGTCGGTACGCGGCATCCTCATCTACCTCCACAGCCAAATAGTTAGTTCCGCACACTATTGTTCCAGTCGCGGACGGTCCGGGCCGCCCCTGGGGAGTGGCCTACGCTTTTTCCCAGACAGTCGACAGGTTAGGTAAGGAGTGCCATGTCACGCACGCCGCAGGAAGTATTCGCCCACCACGGGCAGGCCCTGGCCACGGGCGACCTCGACGGGATCCTCGCCGACTACACCGAGGACTCGGTGGTGATCACGCGCGCCGGCGCCGCGCGCGGTAAGGACGCCATCCGGGGAATCTTCACCCACCTGCTCGAGGACCTGCCCAGCGCGGCGTGGGACCTGAAGAACCAGATTCTCGACGGCGATGTGCTGTACCTCGAGTGGGCCGCCGATTCGGCCGCCAACCGGGTGGACGACGGCGTCGACACTTTCGTGTTCCGGGACGGCATGATCTGGGCGCAGACCGTCCGCTACACCCTGGCGCCCAAAGGCTGACGTTCGTGGCCCCGCCAAACGCAGTCGACCTGGAAGCCGTCGCGGACTGGATGTCCGAGCAGGGACTGGGCGAGGGCCCGCTGGACGATGTTTCCGCCGTCACCGGCGGTACGCAGAACGTCATGCTCCGGTTCACCCGGTCCGGCCGGCCCTACGTGCTGCGCCGCGGACCGCGGCATCTGCGCCCCCGCAGCAACAGCGTGATCCTGCGGGAAACCAAAGTCCTTGCTGCGCTGGCCGGCTCCGACGTGCCGCACCCGCACCTGATCGCCAGCTGTGACGACCCCGGTGTGCTGGGCCCAGAAGAAGGAGCCGTGTTCTACCTGATGGAACCGATCGACGGATTCAACGCCGGCGAGGGGTTACCGCCGCTGCATGCGGGCGACCCCGCTGTGCGGTTCGGCATGGGGCTGTCGATGGCCGACGCGCTGGCGAAGCTGGGCGCGGTCGACCACGTCGCCGTCGGCCTCGCCGACTTCGGCAAACCGGCGGGTTTCCTGGAACGCCAAGTGCCACGCTGGCTTTCGGAGCTGGACGCCTATCGGGAGTACGACGGCTACCCGGGACCGCAGATCCCGGGGGTCGAGCGGGTGGCGGCCTGGCTGGAGCAGCACCGGCCGACGTCCTGGACGCCCGGGATCATGCACGGCGACTACCACGCCGCCAACGTGATGTTCTCCCGCACCGGGCCCGAGGTGGTCGCAATCGTCGACTGGGAGATGTGCACCATCGGTGACCCGCTGCTGGACCTGGGCTGGCTGTTGGCCACCTGGCGCCAGTCGGACGGGTCCAGTGTCTTCAGCCATGCGCTCGGCGGCCAGGACGGGTTGGCCAGCACCGGCGACCTGTTCGAGCGCTACGCCGCCAACACCACCCGCGACCTGTCGCACATCACCTGGTACACCGTGCTGGCCTGCTTCAAGCTCGGCATCGTGATCGAGGGCACGCTGGCCCGCGCCTGCGCGGGCAAGGCCGAGAAGGAGGTCGGCGACCAGCTCCACGCGGCCACGGTGCACCTGTTCGAACGGGCGCTGGGGCTGATCGAGTCGCGGGCCTGATCGGTTCGGGCTCCGGCCCGGGTCGCCGTCTGGTCGCCTACCCGTCGTTTCCGAACAAGGTCCCGGCCGCACCACCAACGCCGCCGCTCCCGGCCAGCCCACTGATACCGGGAGTGGGGCCGGACGAAGCCCCGCCGGCGCCGCCGCCCCCGCCGTTGCCGCCGTTGCCGGCCAGCTGCGCGGCCCCGCCGGAGCCGCCGTTACCCCCGTTGCCGCCAGAATAACCGCTGTAATAGGTGATCCCGCCCTCGCCGCCCGCGCCGCCGCCGCCGCCGTTTCCGAACAGCCCGCTGAGGCCGCCCGCGCCGCCGGCGCCGCCGGTGCCGCCGTAGCCTTCGATAACCCCGGTGGGGGGGTTGACGGTGGTGTTGTCGACCCCGGACCCGCCGAGCCCGCCGGACCCGCCGGCCCCGCCGTCGCCGAACAGCCGCCCGGCACCGCCGGCGCCACCGGAGCCCCCGGTGCCGCCTCCGCCGGACCCACTGAGCCCGCCGTCCCCACCGGCGCCACCGGCCGCGCCGTTGCCGAACCATCCGGCCGCACCACCGGTGCCGCCGGCGCCGCCGCTGCCGCCAAAGGTGCTGGCCGTCCAACCGCCGGTCCCAAAGGTGACAAATCCGGCGCCGCCGGCCCCGCCGGCTCCCCCGGCCCCAGCGGCGCCGAACAGCCGCCCACCGGCACCGCCGTCGCCACCCCTGCCGCCGCTGCCGGGACCGAGTCCGACGGCCCCACCGGCCCCGCCGGCCCCGCCGACCCCGCCGTTACCGAACAGCCCCGCGGCACCACCGGCGCCACCGGCTCCGCCGGCGCCGCCACCGAGTGAATTAAAGAAGCCGCTGGCGCTGTCGACGAAGTACCCGTTACCGCCTTGACCGCCGATTCCACCCACGCCGGCGTTGCCGAACAGCCACCCGCCCGCACCGCCGGTGCCGCCGGCGCCCCCGCCGCCGGACACCCCGGACACAGTGTTAGTGCCCGTGGTATTAGATGCGGAGGTTCCGCCGGCTCCGCCGGCCGCACCCGCCCCGCCGGCGCCGATCATCCCGGCGGCACCGCCGCTGCCACCGGCACCGCCGTTGCCGCCGTTGCCAATGAAGACGTTGGGGGTGGGGTTGGCGTCGGCAACAGCCCCGGCCCCGCCGGCGCCGCCTTGCCCGCCGGCCCCGGCGTTGCCGTATAGCCATCCACCGTGGCCGCCATTGCCGCCGGCGCCCCCACTGCCTGCGCCGACGCCCACGCCCCCGCCGGCCCCGCCGCCGCCGCCGGCACCCCCGGCGCCGATAAACCCGGCGGCACCACCCGTGCCGCCGGCACCCCCATTGCCGGCGTTATTGGCCGAGCCCGAGAGATTAGCGAAGTCGCCGTTGCCGTCCAGTAAGTACGCTTGACCGCCGTTTCCGCCTTGACCGCCGTTCCCGGCGTTGCCGTTCAGCCAGCCACCGGCACCGCCATTGCCGCCAATGCCGCCGTTGCCGGCGTTATCGAAGATGTCGAGCCCGCCTGACCCGCCTGCGCCACCGTCCCCGCCCGCGCCGATCAGCCCGGCGGCACCACCGCTGCCACCGGCCCCGCCGCTGCCGCCGACGTAGCCCTCTACGAGGTTGCTGCTGTTGTCCAGGAAGGCCCCGGCCCCGCCGAGCCCGCCCTGCCCGCCGGCCCCGGCGTTGCCAACCAGGTATCCACCATGGCCGCCATTGCCGCCGGCGCCGCCGTTGCCTGCGCCGCCGATGACGATGTTCCCCCCTGGATCGGAGTTCCCGACCAGCCCACCGGCCCCACCGGCCGCACCCGCGCCCCCGTTGCCGAGCAGCCCGGCGGCACCACCCGCGCCACCGGTTCCGCCGGCGCCGCCGAAGAAACCTTGGTTGGCACCGCCGCCGACGCCGCCATCACCACCCTGGCCGCCGACCCCGCCGGCACCGTACAGCGACCCGCCCTGGCCGCCCGCACCGCCGTTGCCGCCGCTGCCGGAGGTGACGCCGTAGGCTGCGGTGGTGCCGCCGTCGTTGCCGCCGGCGACCTGGCCAACGCCGCCGGCCCCACCCGCGCCGCCGGTGCCCAAGTATCCGGCGGCGCCGCCGGCCCCGCCGTTGCCGCCGTTGCCGCCGTTCAAGCCGCCCGCGGCCACCGCGGGGAAGGCGCCGCCGGCCCCGCCGGCCCCGCCGTTGCCGAACAACAACCCGCCGGCCCCGCCCGACCCGCCGTTCGCACCGGCCCCGCCGCCACCGCCGGCGCCGCCGTTGCCGAGCAGGCCGGCGCTGCCGCCGGCCCCGCCGGTCTGCCCAGCTGCACCGGCCGCGCCATTGCCGCCGTTGCCGAACAACAGCCCGCCCGCCCCGCCGGCGCCGCCCGGCGTCGTCGCGTTGGCACCGTCACCGAACAGGGGGCGGTTGAACAACGACTGGGCGGGCGCATTGATCGCGGCCAGCGCGTTTTGTTCGACGGCCTGCAGCGGCGAGGCGTTGGCCGCTTCCGCGGCGGCATACGCGCTTCCCGCGTTACTCATCGCCTGGACGAACTGGGTGTGAAACGCCGCCACCTGACTGCTGAGGGCCTGATAGGCCTGCCCGTGTCCGGCAAACAACGACGCGATGGCCGCCGACACCTCGTCTTCGGCCGCGGCCAGCACCGACGTGGTCGGGGCGGCCGCCGCCGCATTCGCCTCGCTTAATGCCGACCCGATACCCTGCAAATCCGTCGCCGCCGAAGCCAGAAACTCCGGCGCCGCCACCAAATATGCCATCAGTGTCCCTCCAACCGGGGCATCGGCGACCCCCCCAACCGGGCTGAGCCTAGTCGCCGATCCGACGGATATTTGGCGATCTCATAAATTGCTTCAGCTGGTCTAAGTACCTCCGTCCGCGGCGGCCGGATTCAATCTCTGGGAGTTGCTGGATTGCCAAATGGCACAATGTGATTCGATTCATGCCGGGCATCGCCGATCCTGTGGCACCCCGCGCGGGTGGTTGGCGACGCCGTCGTTGCTTGGGGTCTTCACCAGACGGCGGGATTTGGATTCCGACCGTCCAATGACGTGACCGGCGCCCCTTTTTCCGAGGTGTCCGCTGAATCAGCGGCAAATGCCAAATTATCCGCCGAAGGTGGACGTCGTTGTTTGCTCCGAATACCAAACTGGCCGCAAAAGACACCGCTATCAGATTCCCGAACGGGTGGCTAGGCGCTGGAGCTCGTGGTTGCTGTGGGTGCGCAGTCGCCCACATCGTGCAGGCGGGCCTCGTCGATATCGCCCCGCCCGGGAACCGGACAAATTCTCGCGCTCACATCGCGATAGCCTCTGATGCGTGAATGTGGCGGACTCGATCAGGCAGGCACTCAACCACTGGGATAGGAAGGAGTGGGACACAGCGCTTTTTCACGCCGGCAATGCCCTCGATGGCACCGCGAAGAAGCGGTATCCGCAGGCAGGAATCGCAACACGGTTCAAGGCCACCATCCGCGACTCGCTCGACATCTTCTGTGTGATGGCATCGCCCGGGATCGACTTCGATCAGTCCCGCTTCCCCATCGCGGTGAAGTCGGATCTGCCCGACAAGCGTCCCGACATCGCCGACGTCTTATATGGCATCCACCGATGCGGCCACGGTCACGCCGACGAACTGCCCAACGGGTTCGAACTGACTCCCCACGGGCCTCGTTCCGCGGGGATACACATCTGGCGTGACGGCAAGATCCAGCTCCCCGCGGCGGCGGTGATCGGCCTGAATGCGATCACCGTGTTCGCGCCGGAGAACAAGGGCGAAGTCATACCCGTCGACTATCAGCTCAGCTGGTTCGAGCATGTGTTTCGGATCAGCGCGTGGTGGGGCTGGCAGGATCATTTTCGCGAGATCGTCAGTCCCGCTCAGGCTCAGGTGCAAAAAGTGACGCTTGACTACGGCCAATCGTGGGACGCCTGGACACCGGCCTGACCTCGGTCGTCGGCATAGACGCGTGGCATTCAATTTCCTCGGCTAGCATCTCCCCTCGTGCGGCACCACGAGCAGTCCGATTACTACTTTGAGCCCAGCCAGGCCGCACGCTACGGCGACTCCGACCCCTACGACTCCTACGACCCCTACGACGACCCCTACGACCGCGCGCCCGAGCCGACGCAGTGGTATCGCCGTCCGCCGGCGCTGGTCGGGGCCGGCGCCATTGGGATGGTCGTGCTCGCCCTAGCGGCATACGGGGTGGTCACGCTCGCGGGCGGCGGTCCGAAGGCACCCCAGTCCACGACTTCGACGCCCGTTCCCTCGACCCCCGCCACCACCACGATGGCCGTGACGACGACCACGACCGCGGCGCGGCCGACGGAGACGGTCACCGAATCGGCTCCCCCCGAGACACCCGCGTGGAGTACCGACACCGGAACTCCGACGATCCCGACCACCCTCGACCCCGGGACTTCCACGGTTCCTTCGAGCCCTGTCACCGTAACGCCCAGCACCCAACCCAGCACCGTCACTCAGACGGTGACGGTGACGCCGTCGCGCCGAAACTGGCTACCTCACTTCTAGCGGGCTAACCGTCCGCCCCGGACTTCGCTGCCGGCACCGGAGTTGCCCCCGGCACCGCCGGCCCCGCCGTCGCCATACAACCATCCGGCCGTGCCGCCGTCACCGCCGTTAGCGGCGGCGCCGCCCACGCTGTCGACGGTTGGCCGGTACCGGCGCTGTAGGGACCGCGCTAGGACGAAAGAAGCGCTCGTTCAGCTTCAGCCAGGGCGTGATTCTGGGCGTTATCAGTCAAATTTGCTTGAGTATTGCGGGCAGTAAACCCCCGTCGCCGCACCCATGATCTTGGCGATGGACTGGTCGCTTAACTGCGTGAACGCCGTCCTCGCATCGGCGAGGGTTTGCTCAAACGTGAACCCTTTATCCCAGTCGCTACAGACCGCATGCCCGAGTTTGATCATCGTTTGGTCCCCGCCATTTGGCCAGGTGATCCCCTTCTGCGTGAGCGTTTGCAGGAAAACGTCATCCACTGCGTCGGCATTCGCGATCGGGGCGGTGGTGACCGTGATACCGCCCAGAACGGCAGCGAGCAGACCGGTCAACCGTGCGGTGTTCTTCATTCGTTGACTCCTCGGTGTGGGCTAGGACTAAGTTCATGCAAGTTCGTGCAAGTTCGTGCAAGTTCGTGCAAGCCCCCCCGGACGCTGACACGGCAGCAGTCAGATTATCTGGTCTGCCGGTTAGCACGTCAAAATATACGGCGCCTCCAACTCCGGGCCAGTCCACACCATCGTCTGACCGGTGGCCTTCGACGCCGCCGCGAGATCGGCGTTGGTCCCCCGTTGGGCGGGTGCCACGACGTCGATTCTGAACATCCTGCTCCGCTACACAAACCGGCTTAGGCTACTATGCTTAACCCCAAAGTCCGGGGTTATCCGGGGGGCTGTTGGGAGATACCTGTGATTGGGTCAGAAACGTATCAGAGTAGTGCGCTCCCCCAGTTTCTAGCGCAATTGTTGCCGACGACGTCGACGCGGTTTCGAGCCCCCGATGCGGCCGACGCGAATTCGGTTGGACCGAATGATTAAAACCAGCAAATTAACCTCAAGAGCACGGCGATCCGCCAGCGGCGGAAGCCGACCGTGGAGCCGGCGCAACATGCCGTTGACGACGACAGAGGTGCCGACATTCTTCGGACCGTCTGATTCGCCATTGTTCGGCGTGGTTCACCTGCCGGTCGATAACCAGATCAGGGGCGGGGTACTGATCTGTGGTTCGCTCGGAAAGGAGGGGATGGACAGTGTTCGACTACACCGGATCCTCGCCGAGAGCCTGGCCCGTCGTGGTTTCGGCGTATTGCGTTTTGACTATCTGGGCTTGGGTGATTCTGCATACGCTCAGGGCCGTGATGACGCGGTGGCCAACTGGGTGGCAAGCGTGGGCCACGCGCTCGACTACCTCGCGCTGATCGGCGCAGAGTCGGCGACCGCTATCGGCATACGCGCCGGGTGCCTGATCCTCGACAAGTACCTGGCCCAATTCCATGCCCAATCCCACACGTCCCACACGGTCAACCGCGTGGTCTACCTCGATCCCCCCGGAACGGGCAGGCGTTACCTTCGGGAACACACTGCGCTGTACCGGTTGTCGGTGGGCGAGGACGCTCCTATCCCCGGCGAAGTGACAATCATGGGCGGGCGATTGAGCGACCATGCCGCCGCAGAATTCGCCGTGCTGCGCATGGGTGCCAATCCAGTCGGCACCCATGGCGTCGACAAAGTACTTCTGGTGGGACGACCAGCCGAGACCGACAAGCGCGTCACCGAACTGGCGTCGGCCGAGGGAGTCGACTCGATCGTTACCGGCGGTCTGCCGGAATGCGCCCGGCCGAGGGAGATATTCTTGCCGCCGGTCCCTTTCACCGCCGTCGATCCGATCATCGAGTGGATCGGCGGAAACGTTCCCACTCGCCCCCACCGCGCCGTACCCCAATACCTGACAACGGTGACCATGCCGGCCGAGGCGCCCGACGGGGTCGACGTTTTCGAGAGCATCGAACGGATCGCGCCGAACGGCCTATTCGTCATCCGCACGCTGCCCCGACGCCGTAGTCCCGCGCCCGTAAAGACCGTGTTGTTCTTCGTGACGGCCAAGGACTTGCACGTAGGACCCGCCCGGGAGTGGGTCGAATTGTCACGTCGCCTTGCAGCGGCCGGGTCGCAGGCGGTGCGCTGGGACCCGGCCGGACTGGGCTTGTCGGGCCAGATCGGCCGGGACCCCTGGCGTTTTGCGTTTTCCAAGGCTGACATCACCGATTCAACAGCGGTGGCCAGACATGCGTGCCAAGACGCCGCCGAACTCGAGCTGGTCGGCATCTGCTCCGGCGCGTGGTACGCCGCTCAGACCGCCCGCAGTGTCGGTGCGCAGTCGGCGATCCTGGTCAACCTGCTGGTGTGGAATTGGCACGTCACCTCCAGCCTGCTGTCGCAGTGGGACGCGCGGAGGGAAGCGCTACGAGCCAGCGCGGACGCCAACGCGGACGCCAACGCGGCCAGTGCCACGAGCGGCGGCCCCTCCGAATCCAGGACACAGCGCCTCAAAGCACTTCTCGACCCGGCTCGGGAGCCGACGAAGCGCTTTATGCACAACCACCTCCCGCGATATGTCCTGCGGATATTAAGCCGGGTCGGACTCGTGTGGCTGCCGGAGGAGGTTCTGCGAACGCTTGCGCACCGTGGAACAGGCGTGACCGTGATTGTCTGTCCCGAGGATGCGGAGCAGTTCACTGCCCAAGGCGGCCGGGCAGCCCTTGACCGGCTGCAATGGACGTCGCGGCCGCCCCGCATGATCGCCACACCCACCGGCGATCATGCCGCCCATCACCCGGTGTTATTGGCGGCGATCCGCAACGCGGTGTTGCCGGTAGCTGCCGTTTCCTCATCGGAGCACATTCCCGAATCGCACATCACGTCGATTGACGAGTCGGCGAATCCGCTAGTGCCCGCCCCGGAAATGCGCGAGATATAGAGATTCACAGGCGGAAAAGCGCCGAAATTTTCGTTCCGTTATGAAACAGTTTCGCGAGGTGCGTCAGGCGGTGCCGGAACGCAAGCCGAAGCGCTGGCGAAGAAACGCAGCAAGGCGCAACGGGATTGCAATAAGACTCAAAAAGGCGAACGGCACATATTCGGCGGCGTAGAGCAAATGCTGCGTCTTCTGGTCGAGCACGCCCAGCACAAAATCCCGGCCGAACGCGATCAGAATGTACGTCGTACCCAGGAAGAGCAGCGGGCGAAACAGGCGTCCCAATTTGCGCGTTCCGATTCCGAAGGACAGCAGCGCCAGCAGCCAGGCGAAGAACAGTCCGACCAGGAAGAACCAGAACAAGCCGCCCGGCAGCGGAATCTGACCGATGACGACGCCGAGCCAGACGACAAGTCCGATATGGACCATAAGTGCGGCGGCGAAGGCCAGCCCCAAGACCCGGGCCTGGCGCGCCAGCCCGGCAAAGGCTGAGCCGAACAGGACGGCCATCGCGCCGCCGACATAGGAAGGCCAGAAAAAAAGGAACGCCCAGCGGGCCGTGATGTGCAGCGCCGCCCTGAGGCCATCGGGACCGGTGCCGTAACCGGCCAGAACGGCCACGGCAAGCGCGAGTCCGCCGGCGAACGCGCCGATCATCCAAACCCGTGCCGGATCATGCCTGCGCGTCATCGCGCGCCCGCCCCCCGGCGTTGCCGCCGTTACCGCCGGTGCAGCCGAGCCCGGCGGTCCCACCGGCGCCGCTGTTGCTGAGCGATCCTTCTGCTCGACCATGTCAGCCGTGAGCCCCGTCCCCTACCCGGCACCGAGTTGGGTCATCGTGGACAGAGGCGGGCTCGAAGCGCATGAAGTTTCCTACTCGGACTCGGCCGGACTACAGACCACGAGAACCGCGGCCATTGCGTGGCAATCGGCGTGCGAAAGCGACAAAGACGAGCTGAGCCAGCCTTGCTGTTGCGCCCGCTCGGCGACCGTTCCGCTCAGACGAAGCAGAGGCAGCGGGCCGTCCCGTGTTACCTCGATCTCGCGCAGGGGAAACGGCATGTCGGGTTCCGCGAATGCCTTGATCACTGCTTCCTTGGCCGCGAATCGGGCCGCCAGTCTGTGCACCTGGTTGAGGCCCTGGCAGTCGTCGATTTCGCTCGCCGTGTAAACCTTGCGCAGGTACCGGTCCCCGAACGCCGCCAGTGAGTCCCGGATATCCTCGATGGCCACGACATCGCAACCGACACGGACGCGGTGCCCGTCAACCTCGCCCGGCAAGGTGATCAAGGCAGAGATCTGCGGGGCCGGCTCCGGCAGGCCGACTGCTACCGCACGCGGCATCATGCTGACGACTTAACTAGGTCTTCGATTACCTGCGCGATGTTGTGGACGGATTCGAAGGTGGACTTCTTGAGCACCTCTTCGGGGAACTCGATGTCGAATGCATCCTCGAGCGCAAGCATGACATCGACCGCCGCATGCGACGTCAGGCCGAGCTTGTAGAGGTCGGCTTGATCGTCCACCTCGCGTAGATCGACCGCCATACGGCCATGAGCAGCTAAGACGTCACGAATCTGGTCCGGTATCACGCTTTCCCTCACATCTCTGCCGTAACCCAACCTATGAGTCAGTCAACATCGTCCGGGCTACGACTCCGTGGGCGGAACGTAGGTTCCGGTCGCCTTCAGCCGCTTGCGAGCGGCGCGGCGGTAACCGTAGAAGTCCGATATATGCGCCGGGCTGTCGTACAGCCAGTCCAGGGGCTCTCGCATGTTGTCCACGTAGCCGATGGAATAAGAGCCACGCTGGTAGCCCATCAGCCTGAGCAGCCCCTCCGGGAGGGTGCGGGCGATCTCGGGCGGGCAGGCGAGATATTGGTTTTCCTCCTGCCGCAGCCACCCGAGCGAGTAGCCGATGTTCATCCCGCTCCGGCTGATCTTGGTGGTGTTTGCGCCTCCGCCGTGGAATATCGAGCCTGTGTACATGAGGACCGAACCCTTGGTCATGACGGCCGGGACGGACAGAGCGGGGTCCACCTCGTCGGGATCGTCCTCCCACCGGTGGCTGCCCACGACCATCCGCGTCGCGCCCATCTCTTCGGTGAAGTCGGTCACGGCCCACATGGTGGCGACTTCGGCTTCGAAGCCCCTCGGGAACGGGTAGCGGTCGAACGACCACTGGTCCCGATGAATCATCTGCGCCGGCTCGCCGGGTCCGATGGTGACCAGCTGGGTCAGATCGATCTGGAAGGTGCTGGCGTGGTCGCCCAACACGAGGTCGAGCGTGTCGATGATCGTCGGGTGGGTGATCAGTGAGCGCGCGGTCGGCGAACGGGCGATCAGGGCACCGGTGCGTTGGGTGGTTTCGCCCAGGAATTCAGTGTTGCCACCGCCGGTGTCAACGAGGTACGGGTCGAGCTCGGCCCGTATCTGATCCATCGTCTCCGGCGGTGCGAGGTCGGCGATGATCACACACCCGTCTTCGTCGAGCACCTTCGCAATGTCCGCCGGCGGAAAATCCAAACCGACTGTCCGTACCGCTGTTGGCATAACGCATACTGTACGGCATGATATGAGGACGTTCCAATGACTTTTGGTCGGTTATGAGGGCCGACTTTCATGACCTTTCATGACCGAGTGGTGGAGGTGCAACGACAGATGCTCCCGTTTCGATTCGGCGTGTACGGCGCGGTCGCGCCAACCATGTCGGCTTGGCGGGACCAGGCCCGTACGGCCGAGGGTCTCGGTTACTCGACCCTCTACGTTTTTGACCACCTTGACGCCCAGTTCGGGCCTCTCGTAGCCACGACCGTGGCCGCCGAAGCGACCTCCACCCTGCACGTGGGGTCCCTCGTGTTGAACAACGACCTCCGCCAACCTGTGGTTTTGGCCAAGGAGATCGCCACACTCGGCTTGGCGGCCGAAGGGCGGGTCGAGGTGGGTCTTGGAGCGGGCTGGCTCCGGAGCGATTACGAGCAAGCGGGGATCGAGTTCGACGAACCGGCTGTCCGCGTGGACCGGCTGGCCGAGAGCCTCACCGTGATGAAGGCGCTGTGGAGTGAGGGGGAGGCGACGTTCGCCGGGAAGCATTACACCGTGAGCGGCGCCCAGTGTGATCCTCGGCCGGCTTCGCCACCTCGCGTCATAGTCGGGGGTGGGAGCAAGCGGGTGCTTGCGCTCGCGGCTCGGGAGGCGGACACCGTTGGGATCAATACGAACCTGAGCGTTGGCGAGAAGAGCGCCGACACGACGAGCCAGGTCACGCTCGATCACTACGACCGTTGCCTGACCTGGGTACGAGAAGCCGCGCCGGATCGGTTCGATTCGATCGAACTCCAGATCGTGGCCTTCGCCACCAGAATCGTCCCCAGCCAACGCGCGGCCGTGCGCACCGCAACCATGCTCGGCCTTCCGGGCGAGGACGCGCTCGAGCTGCCGATCGTGCTGCTCGGCACTGCGGACGAATTGTGTGAGCGGCTTCTGCAGCGCCGCGAGAAGTGGGGCTTCACCAACATCGTGGTGCCGGCCGAGGCGATGGACTCCTTTGCACCTGTGGTCGCCCGGCTCGCGGGCACCTAGCTCCGGAGTCTGCCGGAGGCCGTCACGGCAACCAGCGTGAGAACGGCTGCCCGGCATCAGTGTCATTACGACGCGAGTTTCGACTGTCGCATAGTTCAGGGTGTTTGGAAGCCCGACTGTGGTCATCGTCGTCGTCAGCTCGGCGCGAAACAGCGGCACTCCCACCGCTTCCTCATACCGGGCGATCCTGCGCTGACGATCGGATGTGTCAAGGGTGGCGAAGCCATCACGAAGTGACGTCCTGTACGCCCTTTACTACGCCGATCGGGAAGTCAGACAATGCGAAATAGGGTGACGCCTGATCAAGCGGCGTCGGGGCCGCTGGGATTACGGTGGTCGGCTTTGGTGTGAGCCTGCAGGAGCTTTTTGTCGGCGATGCCGATGCCCTTCGGAACCACATCTATCGCTCCGACGGCGGCTGCCGAGGAGGAGACCACGATTCGGAGGTCGCACATGAGTAACTCCAGCCCTCTGCGCCGAATGGCGCGACGATTCCTCAACGACGCGCAGCGCGAGCAGATCTTGCATCGCAGACGCCAGATCGAGAGCCCGATGCTCAGGCTACGAATGCGTCGCGCGGCCGACCTCGACGCTCTGGCACGCCTTCACGGCACCGACAAGTCTTCGTATGTCCACGGATACACGCGCCTCTACGAAACATACTTTGCCTCGCGGCGACCCACCGTCAGACGGCTCGTGGAGATAGGTGTCGGGGGCATCACTTCCCTGCGCGGCTACGAAACGACCGAAGGCGGCCAGTCCCTGAGGATGTGGAGAGATTACTTCCCCAACGCCGAAATCGTCGGCATTGACATTCACGCGAAAGCCGTCACCGGACCCCGCCTTCGTTTCGAGCAAGGCGACCAGTCCGATCCTGTCTTCTTGCGAGCGTTGATCGACAAATATCGCCCGTTCGACATCGTGATCGACGACGGCAGCCACATAGGTAGCGACATCACCGCGAGCTTCGTCACGCTATGGAATGCTGTCATGCCAGGTGGTATGTACGTGATCGAGGATCTCTCGCTTGCGTACGATCCACGCTACGGCGGGCCTCCCGGTACCCCTGGCACCGCGGCTGAGCTCATCAAGGCCGCCGTTGACGACACCCTTCTGCGGGAGAACGATCCCTTCCGCCCGTCGATTGCTGCGATGCACATTTACGGCAAGATCGCCTTTTTCGAGAAGGCCAAATAACGTCGCTGGCTCTGTCGCAGGGGATGGAGCCACGTGTCGGCTGAGGTAGCTTATCGAGTTGCCATGGATTGATCCCAGTTTCGCGCACCAGCATCACCCTAGCTCAGAGCATGTTTTTGAGGCTGGAGCCCGCCCTCGTGCACGCAACACCCACAACCGTGCTGTGAGTCGCACCAGTCACACAGCTACCCGGCCCCTTGGCCGGCTGCGCGCCGTTGCGGGGCTTACGCGCCGGCACTGGCGCGCGACCATACCGACAAGCACTCGAATTAGCTTTTCGCATACTAAAAGATTGGGAAATGTGATATACCAGACTCATACCAGCCTCATCCCAAACACCTAGTCGGGACAAACATCCATACACCTGGGATGTCAGCGCGATTGGAGGAGGCCCCGTGTTCGACGACGTCAAAAGCACCTTCGAGGTCCCGAGGGTGGAGCGCCCGAGCCGCCGGGAGTTCGAGGAGCGCTTCCTCGTCCCGCAGCGCCCGGTGATCATCTCTGGCGCGATGGAGGGCTGGCCCGCGCGGGAGCGTTGGACCAACGACTACCTCACGGAGAAAGTCGGCGCCCGTACTGTCCACCCCTGGAAGCCGAACCAGACGCCCTGCGACGCGCCGCCGATGAATCTCGCCGAGTACATCCGACTGCTCGCGGCCGCCGCCATCTCCGACGGCCAGCTCTACGCCGCCCTATTGCCCATCAGCACCACCCTGCCCGAGCTCTGGCCCGATGTCCGTTTTCCCCCCTTCGTCGACGAGGACAAGTACCGCCAGGTCAATTTCTGGTTCGGTCCGGGCAACAACGTCACCCCTCTCCATTACGACGCCGCCAACAACTTCCTCGCGCAGATCCGCGGCCGAAAGCAGGTGATCCTCTGCCCACCTCGGGAGATCGCCCGCCTCTACCCCTTTCCCTTCAGCTACGCTGCCAACCCCTACAGCCCCGCTGCCAACCACATGTCCCAGGTCGACGTCCTCTCCCCGGATCTGACCCGGTTCCCCGCCTGGGCCCACGCCGACCGCACTCTGCTCGAGCTCGGACCCGGCGACATGCTCTTCATCCCCGTGTACTGGTGGCATGCCGTCTACGGCATCGACCAGAACATGTCGATCAACTACTGGTGGCGCGCCCGCCCCGCCAACCTCCGGCAGCACCCCCGCCAGACGGCTGCCCTGACCGCAAAAAGGGCTGTAAAAGTTGTCAAAGCCGCGCGAGGCGATCGGACTTCGTCGTGATGTGGTCGACCTCGATGGGCGCACAGCGAGAGTGATTCGCACGGTCACTGAAGTGGCAGGGCAAACCGAATTCAAGGAGTAAGCGACGAGCACGCCGAGGTTGGACAGCGCCGCGAACGCGGGCTGGAATCCGTGCGGGGCAGCGATGCGGCGGCCGCACCGCGGCGTCGTGGTGATCACGGGTGCCAGTTCGGGCCTGGGCGAGGAGATGGCCCATCAATTCGCCACCCTGGGCTATGACCTGGGCTTGTGCGCCCGACGCACCGACCGCCTGCATGCACTGGCCGACGACATCCGCGCCGCCACGGGCCAGCGCGTGCAGACAGCCGCACTCGATGTCACCGATCCCGAGGCCGTCAGGGCCGTCTTTCACGGCTTCACCGAGGTGTTCGATTCCCTCGAACGGATCATCGTCAATGCGGGCATCGGTAACGGGTCCCCTTTGGGCACCCGTGCCGCGCAGGCCAATTACGACATCGCTGTGACCAACTTCGTCGGTGCCCTGTCCCAATGCGAGGCGGCGCTGGAGATTTTCCGCCGCCAAGGCCGCGGCCATCTCGTGCTGATCTCGTCGATCGCAGCGCTGCGCGGCATGGCCAAAACCATGACCACCTACGCCGCCACCAAAGCCGGGCTGGCCTCACTGGGCGAAGGGTTACGCGCCGAAAACATCCCTGGGGTCGAGGTCTCGGTCATTTACCCCGGCTACATCCGCAGCGAGATGCACGACCCGGCCGAACAGGAGAGCCGCCTGATGGTCGACACGCGCACCGGCGTCCGAGCGATGGTGACCGCCATCGAGAAACGGCGCGCCAAAGCCTACGTTCCCGCCTGGCCCTGGGTGCCGCTCGCGACAGTACTCAAGCTCGCGCCCCTGAGCGTCATGCGCAGACTCACGTGAAACGGCGCCTTACCCCCCGCCCAGTGGCGCCGCAGAGGCTCGGCCGTCCCTTTTCGTTGCATCAGACGCCGGTCGCCCCGGCATGAGCTCCACCGGTGAGCGAGAATAGCGAGCGTGCAGCACCCGCGAGAAGGCGTGACGGACTCGTGACGAAGCATAGCGTGCTCGGTGCGGTGCTGGACCACGCCGATCGAGCCCCGGATCGGCCCGCCGTCAAGGACCTGGATCGCGCGTTGACCCGGGGCGAGTTGCGCGCCGCGGCTGGGAGAGTGGCCGCCGGCTTGCTTGCCAAAGGCGTCTTGCCCGGGGATCGGGTTGCCCTGCTGATCGGCAATTCTGTGGATTTCGTGGTGGCGGCACTGGGCTGTCTGTGGGCGGGGGCCACGTTCGTTCCGCTGGCGATCACCGATCCGGATATCCGCCGTGCGCGGATCGTGGCCGACTGCCGGCCCGTAGAGGTGATCACCGCAGGCTCGGACCAAACGGCGCCATCGGGACTTCCCGAAGGCACGGCGTGGACCTCCCTTTCGGCGTTGAGCGCGACAGCTCAGCCCACGCCACCGCCCGTAACGGGCCCCATTTCCTACATCATTTACACGTCGGGGACAACCGGTAACCCCAAGGGAGTGCAGATCCCCCCGGAGGCCTTTTTCACCGCAGCCGGAGCATGCGCCGACGCCATGGGACTCACCGGGGACGGCCGGTACCTGTGCGTTTCACCCGTGCACTTCGACGGGTCCTTCTCCGCCATTTTTCCCCCGCTCGTGCGCGGCCTCCCGCTCGTCATCCCCGACCGGGACGCCCTGCTGTTCCCCCGCAGGTTCTTCTCGATTGTCGCCAACGAGGGGATCACGGCGACCAGCTTCTCTCCCAGCTACCTCCGATTGCTCCGGTCCAGCGGCCGTCTGGCCCGGTTGGCCGACACCCAGCTGAGGGTGATGGCCCTGGGCGGCGAAGCGCCATCCACGGCCGACATCAGGGCGGTGTGGGCCGCCAGTCCGGGACTGCGGGTGGTGAACCGATACGGCCCGACCGAGACGACCATCGCCGTCGCCCATCTGGAACTGACGCCCGAGTTGCTCGACGCGGGGCTGGTACCGCTCGGTCATCCGCATACCGGGAGCTTGTTCCACCTCGTTGATGAGGACGGAAGGCTGGTGGATCGTCCCGGTGTGGTCGGCGAGCTGTACATCGGCGGACCGCAACTCATGGCCGGATATCTGAACGACCCGGCGCTGAGCGCAGCTGTGCTGCGGACGGACGTCGTCGAAGGAACCACCCTCTACCGCACTGGTGACCTCGTCCTCCGCGACGACCGGGGCAACTACGTATATGTGGGGCGTTCGGACCGCGTCATCAAGCGACACGGTGTGCGGATGTCGCTGGTCGAGGTGACCGACGCGCTCGGTGGTATCGACGGCGTCGCATCCGCGGCGTGCACGACCTTCGACCTGGAGGGCGATCTGGGGGTGGTCGCATTCGTGGTGCCGGACGGCGAGCTCACCCCTCTCGCGGTCCGCCAGACCGCCAGTGAGCGGCTCCCGGAGGCGATGCTGCCCGATCAATTCGTCTTGGTGGCCGACTTGCCGTTGACGTCTTCCAGCAAGGTCGACGAGCGACGGCTCCTGAAGGAAGCTGGCTTGTCTCCCCCTAATTCCGGGCCGAACCCCGGCGCGGACCTGATTTTGAAAGGAACCGCACGTTGACGAGTGCAAATGGCGTGACGTCGGCGAGTCATTACGAGCAGCTGGTCCGGCGCCAGCGCGCCCAATTGCAAGACGAGTACATGAAGGGGGTGCGCCGGCTGCGATGGGACGCGGGGCGACTCGCCGCGGAACGCGAACGGCGCCTTCGGGAGCTGCTGGTGTACGCCGCCGATCACTCGCCGTTCTGGAAGGAACGACTGGCAGGCCACGACCTGGCGAATTTCACCGAAGCCGACCTCCCCTCGCTGCCGATCCTGAGCAAAGCCGAGATGATGGAAGAGTTCGACCGGCTGGTCACCGTCCCCGGGTTGACGCGTGCCCGGATCCAACAGCACCTCGATCAGTTGAGCGCAGACGGCTACCTCGACGACGAGTACCGGGCGATCATCACGTCGGGATATGTCGAAAACCCGTCACTCCACGTCTACGGCTGGGACGCGTTCGTCACCTTCGTGATGCAGGGCTCGCGCTGGACCGGGCGACGCGGCGAAGACCCGGACGCGGTGCTGGCGCAGTGCTTCAGTGGCAGCCCCAAGCACGAATCGGGGATCTTCTACGCCTTCAGCACCTTCGAGAGCGGAGGGCCGACATCGCACTGCTTCGACGCCACGCTCCCCCTGGAGAAGATCGTCGACGGTCTCAACAACGCCCGTCCCGCGGTGACAGCTCTCCAAGGGTGGCCGAGCCTCATCTGGGAGCTGGCCGTCCAGGCGATGCAAGGACGACTCACTATCGAACCGACCTGGGTCAGCGTCGCCGGAGAGATCTGCACCCCGCCCGTGCGCGAGGCGGTTCGGTCCGCGTGGGGGATCGAGGCTTCGGAGTTCTGGGGCTGCTCGGAGGGGACCTACGCCTTTCCGTGCGGCGTCGGAGAAGGCATGCACGTCGCCGATGACCTGGTCATCCTCGAGCCGGCGGATGCCGACGGCAACGTGGTCCCCTATGGGCAACCCGCGGATCGGATGCTGCTGACCAACCTGTTCAACCTGGACCAACCGCTCATCCGCTATGACATGACAGACGCGGTGACGATCTCCGACGAACCGTGCCCGTGCGGGTGTGCTCATCGCCGCATCACCTCGGTCAACGGCCGGATCAACGGAGCCTTTGAGTACGAGAGCGGTGCTCGGGTGCCCCGGGCGGCCTTGGAGCAGACCGTCCTTGCCGCCCCCGGCGTCGCCAACTTCTTCGTGGGCAAGACGCAAGGTGGCGTCGACGTGTCCGTGGTGACCGACGGTTCATGCGACGTCCGCCGTCTGCAGACCGAACTCAGCGACGTGCTCCGCCGGCATGGCGGACCGGATTCGGACGTCGTGGTTCGCGAGGTCGGCTCGATAGAGCGACTGACGCGGGGAAAGTGCAGGCAGTTCGACGCCAGGTGATCGGGCCCCACGAGCCGAGCCCCACGATGGCCATCTCGATCATCGGACGCGTCCCATACACGCCACCTCGGATCGGCGGGCGCTGGCTGATCTCTGCGTTCGAGCCCGTTTAGATCGGCTTTCCTCGATCGCGTCGGCGGTGAGTCGGCGGACCGCGTCTACCAGATCGTCGACATCGTGGGTGGTGGTGGCAAAGGAGGTGACGAAACGCACGACACCTGGCTGCTAGCAGCCATGCGGGCCGTACACCCCTGCGGGTGGCTGAGCCGGCTCAGCCCCCTCGGCTTGCTACGGCCTTCGCTAAAGCCTGGTCGATGTCGGCGATGATGTCGTCGATGTGCTCGATCCCGATGGACAGGCGGATCGTCTCCGGCCGGATGCCGGCCTTCACCAGCTCCTCGCCGGACAGCTGGCGGTGGGTGGTGGAGGCCGGATGGATGGCCAGGGTCTTGGCGTCCCCCAGGTTGAGCAGCCGCTTGACGAGCTGGAGCGCATCGAAGAAGGCCAGTCCCGCGTCGTAGCCCCCCTCGGCCCCGAAGGTGACGATGGACGGCACGCGCCCGTGCAGGTAGCGCTCGACCAGGTGGTGGTAGGGGTGATCGGGGAAGCCGGCGAAGCTCACCCAGGCCACCCGGGGGTCGGCGGCCAGGTAGTCGGCCACGGCCCGGGCGTTGGCCTCGTGGCGCTCGAGCCGCAGGGCCATCGTCTCGAGGCCCTGCAGAAGCAGGAAGGCGTTGAAGGGGGAGAGGGTGGCGCCGCTGTTGCGCAGCTGGGTGGAGCGGGCCCGCACGGTGAAGGGCCGCTCGGGGAAGTCGCGGGCGAAGACGACGCCGTGGAAGGCGGGCTCGGGCTGGTTGAACATGGGGAAGCGGTCGGGATGGTCTGCCCACGGGAACCGGCCGCCGTCCACGATGGCCCCACCGAGGGTGGTGCCGTGGCCGCCCACGAACTTGGTCAGCGAGTGGACGACCACATCGGCCCCGTGCTCGAAGGGCTTGAGCACGAGCGGCGTGGCCACCGTGTTGTCCACGATGAGGGGCACGCCGGCCGCATGGGCCACGGCGGCCACGGCCTCGAGGTCCACGATGTTGCCGGCCGGGTTGCCGATGGTCTCGCAGAAGACGGCGCGGGTGTTCTCGTCGATGAGGGGGGCGATCGACTCGGCTCGGTCGTCGACGGCGAAGCGGGCGTCGATGCCCAGGGTGGGCAGCACGTGGGCGCAGTAGGTAAACGTGGCCCCGTAGAGCTGGGGGGCCACCACGATGTTCGAGCCGGCAGTGGCCACCGTCAGGATGGCGTAGCTGACGGCGGCCATGCCCGAAGCCACCACCAGGGCCGCCGTCCCCCCTTCGAGGGCGCAGATGCGCCGCTCGAGGACGTCTAGGGTCGGGTTGTTGAGCCGGTTGTAGTGGAAGCCGGGGATCTCCAGGTCGAGCACTGCACCGGCGTGGGCGGCGTCGATGAAGTCGTGGGCCACCGTCTGGTAGATCGGCACGGCCACCGCCCGCGTCCCGTCGGGGGTGTAGCCACCGTGGATGGCGATGGTCTCGTCGTGCATGGCCTCAGGCGACGCTCTTGTTCGGGATGGTGTCCAACAGGTTGGCGTACAGACGCAGGGCCGCGTCCCGCCACGGCCAGGGGGCGCGGGCGCCGACCTCGTCGAAGGGGAAGGCGGCCACCAGTGCCGGGTCCCGCTCGCCGCCCACCACCCGCTCGTGCAGCCGGCGGAGCTCGTCCCAGTCCGGGCCGGCCACGCAGTCCCGGGGAAGGCAGGGCAGTTCGTCGCGCTCATGGCCGGCGTAGCGTCGCACATCCCGACCGTACTCCCGCACGAGGCTCGAGGGATCGTACTCGGGATGGGCCTGGACCAGCACGACCTCGGCCTGGCCCACCGTCCTCGTGACCACGCTCCACCCCACCTCCTCCGACTCCCACGCCACCGCGTATCCAGCGGCGACCACCGTCTCGACGGGCACGGTGTTGTTCCGCGAGTGGGGCAGGACTAAGGGCTTGTCCGAGGGACCATCCAACCCGGCGGCCAGCGGGTGGGTCGGGTGGGCCTCCTGGGCGAAGACGCCCGTGCACTTGGCCGGCAGGGTGGTCCGCTCCACGCCGTCGAAGACGGCCAGGGCGGCGTGGGCCGACAGGCACGACAGCACCATGGCCTGCACGTTCTCGCTCCCCCACTTCAGCAGGCCGTGCAGATCGGACCAGTAGGGCTCGTCCTCGATGCGGGACTCGATCGGGTTTGAGCCGGTCACCACCAGCAGGTCGGGGGGGTCGGAGATGATGTCATCGAGGGGACGGTACTCGGCGGCGATACGGGCCCGGATCCGCTCGCCCCGGGGCACCCCGGCCATGGTGTGGCGGGTCAGGACGACCGTCTCACACCCGGACCCGGCGTCCAGAAGGCCCGCGAACTGTCGCTCGGTGGCGTTAAAAGCGGCGTCGGGCATGTTGTTGACCAGGGCGCACGTCCACCGCCCCGGTCCCCCGGCCCCATCCGCCACCGTCCCGGAGTCGACGGCCCCGACCAGTCGAACGCCCATCGCCGCTCAAAGCCTCTCGTCGGTGTAGGTGACCGTGACCTCCTGGTGGAGGAGGCGGTAGGCCGCCTGCAACTGCTCCTCGTTGTCGGTCGAGCCGACCACGGCCACGATGTGATTGCCGGAGCCGTCCCGCCAGTCGAGGGCGGCCCCCGGGCGCTGGTGGACGCTCACCGTATCCACCCCGGCGTGGTCGGTGAAGTCGTTGATGCCCTCGATGGCCGTCACCGTGGCCGAGACGGTCGGCGGCTGCAGGAAGAAGCGGTAGCCGATGCGGTCGGTGGCCACGGGCCCGTCGACGGACACCGGCTCGCCCAGGGCCACCCGCAGGGTGAGATCGAGCAGCCCGACGCCGGCGGCCCGCTCCAGCATCTCGGGCACACCGCCGCCCAACCGTCCGTTGACCTCGATGATGCGGGGCCCGTCGGGCGTGAACTTGACCTCGGTGTGCAGGCACCCGGTGTGTACCCCGAGGGCCTCGATGGCCCTGGTGGCCAAGTCCAGGACGGCCAAGCGGGTCTCGGCGCCGACGGCGGCGGGGATGAAGAACCCGGTCTCACGGAAGTTTCCGGCCGGCGGGAAGCGGCCGGTCAGCGCCAGGTGGCTGATGGCGCCGTCGGCCACCACGCTCTCGACCGACACGTAGCCGGCGTAGGGGTCGCCGGCCCGGGCTGGATCGTCGGCCAGGTAACCCTCGAGGACCATGTCGGGGCGGCCCGGGCCGAGGGTGTCGAGCAACTTCTCGAGCTCGGCAGCGTCGCGGACCAGGAAGGTGTAGCGGCTGCCCTGGGCCGAGCGGGGCTTGAGGACGGCGGGCCACCCCACCTCAGACTCGACGGCCAAGAGGTCGAGCTCGGACTGGTCGGGGCCAACGGGGTGGCAGGGGGGCATGTCGAGGCCGGCGTCGGCGAGGGCCCGGCGCTGGCGGGCCTTGTCGGTGAGGGCGTCGGCGGTCGCGGGGCTGTGGAAGGGGAGGCCCAGCCCCTCGGCCACACGGGCGAGTTCGACCATGCCGGCGTCGAGGTAGGTGGTCATGCCGTCGGGCTCCCACGCGGCCAGGGTCTTGACCGCCTGCCCGGTGTCCATGTCCCCGATGTCGACAACGGGGCCGAACCGGTTGAGGAGATCGGCCATCTCGCCCATCCCCGGCACGGCCATGTCGATCAGCCACAGCAGGTCGCAGAGGCCGGCGGCCGCTTCGGCCAGCTGCATCACGGGGACGCAACGCGGCCCGTAGCCCACCGCCACCAACGGCCGAGCCCGTCCGGTCACCGACAAATCCGAATCCGTCATCTGCTCAGCCGATCACGGCCTCGACGCAGTCCTGGGCGTCGAACACGGCGCGGAGGCGGCTGCGGGGCGAGGGTAGGTAGTGGGTGAAGTAGCGCACCCCTTCGGTGAGCACGCCCAGCAAGGAGATGTTGGGCTGGAGCCGGCCCTCGGTGTCGTAGGGGTGGAAGTCCTCATTGATGGCCACGCTGCCCACGGCCGTGTCACCGTAGCAGAGCTGGGTCAGCCTTCCCTTGGCGTAGAGACGGTTGAGCAGGGGCGAGCCCGACCGGGCCAGCGAGGGCATGTCGAGATAGCCCCGCACCACCCCGTCGACCGTCGCGGCCGTCGGCTCGTCGAGGGCCGTCGAGCTCAGGCGAACGCCGTCGGCGCAGGGGGCCGCCTCCGGGCTCGGCCCGAGCGGGATGCGCACCACTCCGGCGTCGAGCAGCGCCAGCAGCTGCTGGGAGCGCATGGGTGGCACGCCCGCCTCCAGGCGGTTGATGCGGCCGCGGACGTTGGACTGGAAGTCGATGTAGGAGTCGAGGGACAGGCCGCCGAACTCGATGACCGAACGCAGCTGGTCCCGGAGGATGCGCAGCACCTCCTGGGCCGCCTTGACCGGGCTCCCCCCCGGTCGCAGGGCCTCGGTGAGGTCGTCCTCGATTGTGTCGTAGACCTGGCCCTGGTAGTCGGCGGCCGACGCGTAGTGGCTGTCTTTCCCGGCGAAGAGGTGGCTGGCCGGGTCGAAGCGCCCGTAGCGTGGCTCGAGACCGTCGACGACCTTCTCGTAGTGCCCGTCGATCCAGCCTTGGCGGAGGACGGTGCGGACCTCGGTCGACTCGACGTCGCCCCCGGCCAGCAAGGCGGCGTGAATGTAGTAGCGGGCCTGCATCTCGGCGAAGATGAGCGGGAGAAGCTCGTTCCGGAAGTCCACGTGGCGCCGCACCCGCGACCCGCCTGGATTGGTCAGCGCCGCGAACTCCTCGGGGGTGCACACCACCGGCTGGTACTGGCCGTATGGGTCGACGCCGGTGGCCGACTTGGCGCAGTACGGCGCGCCCGAGCGCGAGTAGAGGGTGATGGTCGGCTCCCGGCCCGATGGCACGTACCGCATGCGGTCGGTCCGGTCGCACCGCTCCTCGAAGGTCCCGCCTCGTCCGATGCTGAGGGCGGTGAGGACGTCGTAGCCGACCAGGCCCATGCCGGCCACGGCCACCGAGGATCGGGCCGGAGCGCTCTGGTCGAGGCACTCGATGGGGTAGGGCTGCAGGTATTGCACACCCCCGTCGGCCCCGCGCTCGCGGTTCCAGGTGTGCCCCGAGGTCAGCACCACGTGGTCGACGGTGAGGGTGGTGCCGTTGTCGAGCAGGACCGCCTCGCGTCCCTGCAGCGCAGGCGAGATGTCCAGAGCCGCCGCGTAGTGCCGGACGATCTCGAGGTTGGGCGGGGCGTAGGACACCAGCGTGTCGTAGAACCAGACCAGGTACTCGCCCATCAACCGCCGGGGCAGGTAGTCGGTGGGCAGGATGGGGTCACCCCCGGCGCCGATGCGGCACTCGTAACCCACCCAGCGGTAGCCGCGGACCACCGCCCACGGGTGCAGGCCCACGGCATAGGGAGGCAGGGCGTCCCCGTCGGGGGCGACGTAGAGGGAGAGCTGACCGCAGGCGTTGTTGAGCACCAGGAAGTCGGGCTGCTCGGCGGAGTAAACCCCGCCTCCGAGCTGAGTGGGCTCGATCAGGTGCACCCGCACCGGCGTCCCTGTCTGCCGCGCCCGGCTCACCGTCCGCTCCAGGACGCACAGACCCCACGAGCCGAGCCCCACGATTGCCATCTCGATCATCGGACGCGCCCCATACACGCCACCTCTTCTGCCTGTGTGGTTCTGCCTGTGTGGTTCTGCCTGTGTGGTCACCAACGACACGTGCCCCTGCTACCGGAAGCAGCCCAACCCCGGGTTATTACGCCGACGCTTGAGTGCTCGGGTATGTGTATACCGGCGATGTACCTGAGCCCTAGCGTACATACCATTGGACGATAATAGAAGCTGATAGCCAACGATTAGTCTGCATTGATGCGGAAAGCATCAGCTTCCCCGGAGGACGGGGCACTCAACAGACCGCGGGGTTTTGTCATCGTCCCTCCGGCCAGAACCCAGCTCGTCGAGCGTGGGGCCTATGGACGAGGGGAGGTCGGTTCTTGTACGTAGGGCCCACACTCGGCGGTGCGGATGGCCGCCGCGAGCTGAATCGCGCGCAGGCGCACCAGGGCCGCCGACCTCAGGCACCGAATCGAGGCCGAACGCGGCGAGAATCAGCGCAGCAGCGCCCGCGGCCCCGCGCCACGTCCTTTGTAGTTAGCACGAGGAAGCGCGACGAGACCGCAAGGTAGACAACAGTCGTCGCCCACAGCAAACTCCTAAACTGCGCGAAAAGCGACCTAGCAAAGATGGTCGGCACGAGTCTACGATGCCCCTAGAGTGTCCGGGCGCGCGAACCGTCCACCGCATTAGCGACAGGTCGCCGGGGCAGCAACTGATCAGTGGGTGCCCGGACACAGGAGAGTGGCGATGAGCGAAACACGGCCAGAGACTTGGACACGTTTCGGGCCCTACTTGCTCAAGCGGTTGATCGGCAGCGGCGGCATGGGAAGCGTGTATGAGGCCCAAGACACCGTCATGGACCGAGTCGTCGCATTGAAACTGATTTCGGGAGCCTATGCGCAGGATCCCGAATACCGACAGCGGCTCCAGCGCGAAGCCCGCATCGCCGGGCGACTGCAGGACCCGCATGTGGTGCCGGTGCACGCCACCGGCGAGATAAACGGGCAACTCTATGTCGATATGCGGCTGATCAATGGCACCGACTTGGAGACCGTGTTGCAGCGTTCGGGATCGCTGCCGCCGGCAAAGGCGGTGGCGATCGTGCGCCAGATCGCCTCGGCACTAGATGCCGCCCACGCCGCCGGGGTGATGCACCGCGACGTCAAACCGGGAAACATCCTGATTACCGCGGACGACTTCGCCTATCTGGTGGATTTCGGGATTGCCAACGCCGCAACTGAGCAGAAGTTAACCCAGATGGGAGACGTGCTCGGAACCTGGGCCTACATGGCGCCGGAAAGGTTCCTTGGCGACGCGACCCAGGTGACGCCCGCGGCAGACACCTACGCCTTGGCGTGCGTCTTGTTCGAAGCCCTCACCGGTTCGCCGCCATTTTCCGGCGATCACACGAGTCTGATTGGCGCGCACCTGACCCAACCCGTCCCGCGCGTCAGTTCGCGCATAGGGCTCCCGCCGGCATTGGACGACGTGCTCGCGCGGGGAATGGCTAAACGGCCCGATGAGCGATACGTGACAAGCGGTGAGTTTGCCCGAGCGGCGGAGGCGGCCCTGTCGCCCCTGGGCGCCGCGACGGCCACCTTCGCTCCACCGCCCGTCGCTGTTCCGCCCGCGGCGCCTGTCAGTGCTCCGCCCGCGCCGAGTGTCCCCGCGCAGAACGCGCCGCCGTACTGGCGACCACCCACCGGTCCTCCGGTTGGGTACGGTGCGACTGCCGGTGGTGTTGGCCCGCCGAATTCGCCCACCTGGCCCCAACCTGCACCTCCGCGCAAAAATCGGCTTGGGTGGGTCCTGGTCGCGGTGGCAGTTGTCCTTGTCGTCGCCGTGGCGGCCGGATTGGGGATCTGGCGGCTGACCACCAGCAAGTCCTCGCCGTCCTCGCGCTCCTCGCCGTCCTCGCCGTCCTCGCCAAGTGTCGATATCAGCAAACTCGATGTGGGCCATTACCCGACGAAGCCGCGCCCCCTGCCGGGCCCCACCACCAAAGACGAGGGCCGCAATCTCGCGGCGTTTCGCCTCCCTGAGGGCATCGCAGATCCCTATGAAGTCGACCCCGTACTGGATCACATCTATGGATTCCCGGCCCCGGCTGCACAGACGGCCGCCACGACGATCTCGGGCACCGGAACGCCGCTCGTGCAACCAGTGCTGGAAAAGTACGGCATGATCACCGCCTACATCGTCGAGGCCATGTCAAAGCGCATCACCGATTTCGCGCGCGACAGGAACGGAGACACGCTGCTGCTCATGTTGACGAGCTTCCCCAACGATGACGCGGCCGCACGGGCCGCCGCAGACATGGACGCCACGGACTTCGCGGTCAACCCCGACAACAAGAAGACCACGATCCCGGGGTATCCACAGGCCAAGGCACATTATCGGCCCGGTTCCCCTTCCATCGGGGTGACCATGGCCTCGGGCTATTTCGTTATATCCATCCTCGTTCGCAGCGATTCGAAGCCCGACTTGGACTCCCTGACACAGCGGGTGCAACGCACCTTAGACCGACAAAAGCCGCTCATGGACAAGCTCATTCCAGTCCTCGAAGCTTCACTCACTTCGCTACCGCTCGATCCGGATAACATGCTCAGTCGGCTTTTCGTGGCGGGAGACGTGCCGCAAATTTCCGATACTTTCGGCAGCATGGGTCCCCGCGCGGCCGCGATGTGTGCGAACAGCCAAAGCCGTAAGGACGGACTGTTCAAGCAGGCCGAGATCGACCGGTGTGCCTTCAGCAAAGACAGTCAACTGCTGCGGGCTAAAGACGAAACCGCGGCAACTACCATTCTGCCGAAGCTCATCGAGGCAGACAGGGCCGAATTCATCGACCACGACGTCCCACCGCCGGATGGGATTAAGAACGCCCGGTGCGTCGAACAGAAGCAAGCGATCTGGGCCGACAGCGCCAACATTCGCTTCGTGTGTTCGGTGTCATTTGGGCGGTACATCGCCTCGGTTTGGAGCAACGAGGAACAGGACGCTCGCCAGCGTGCGGCCGCCCAGTACGCAATCCTCGCCAACAGCGCCTAGGCCAGTGCCGATTCGCTTGCGGCCGTTCGCGCAGTGGTCGCGAAGCGGTCAGAGGTGGCGGTCGACGTCCATGCGTTGGTGCGGGACGCGCACCACATCGATGACGCCCTCGGCGGTGACCCGATGGAACAGCGTGTGTGACCCGGCGGCGAGCTTGCGATAGCCGGGGCGGATCTCGTCGCAGGCGCGGCCGATCTGTGGATTCGCCGCGAAGCGTTCGATGGCGCGTTGAAGTTCGCGCAGGTACTCCTCGGCCTGGTCTACGCCCCAGCGGTGGTGGGTGTAGTCCCAGATCTCCTCCAGGTCTGCTTGGGCGGCAGGTGAGAGAAGGTAGCGCCTCACCGGCCGGGTGACTCCTCGGCCCGCTTGCGGGCGAGGAAGGCGTCGAAGTCGAACGGTGTCGAGGTGCCGCTGCGTTCACCGACGTCCAGGTTTTCGCGCAGTGCCCGCAGCTGAGTTTCGCGGTCCTCGAGCAGCCGCAACGCGGAGCGGACGACGTCACTGGCCGACCGGTAACGGCCCGCCGCGACCTCGCCGTCGATGAAGGCGCTGTAATGCTCGTCGAGGCTGAAAGACGTGTTCTTACCCACGAGTCCGAGGATACCAATTATTGGTACCTCCAACCGCGCCGACTAGGCGCTGTTCAGCGGCGTTCGGTGGCCGGGGCGAGGCGGGCCATCCCGCGCAGAATCCACGGCGCGCGCCTCGCGATCGCCTCCACGGCGCGGTCCGAGCGGCGCATCGCGGTCCGGCGGCCAGGAGTGGGCATTGCCGCCAGCTCCGCCTCAGGCGATCCCGCCTGCGGGCCACGGCGATCGACCGCCAGGAGTTGCCAGGTGCCGGGCACGCCGCGGAGCTCGACGTTGCCGCGGTCCTCGAACCCCGTGCCCGAGCCGACGACCAAATCACGCACGGTGCGCGAGACAAGGATTTCACCGGCGCCGGCCTGGCCGAGAATGCGCGCCGCGATGTGGACGGCAATGCCCCCGATGTCGGCGTCGAGTAGCTCGCATTCGCCGCTGTGGATGCCGGCGCGGATCTCGATGCCCAGTGTCTCGGCGTCAGCACGCAATCCCTCGGCGCAGCGGATGGCCTGCGTCGGCCCGTCGAACGTGGCCAAATACCCATCGCCGGTGCTCTTGACCACCGTGCCGCCGAATCGTTCGGTGAGTTCGGCGGTGAGCTCACCAAAGCGGTGCAGCACCGCGCGCCACCGCTCATCGCCGGTCGCCGCGGCGCGTTGCGTCGAGGCGACAATATCGGTGAACAGCACGGTGCGCAGGGCGCGATGGGACTGCGCCGGCGCCGCATGGCTGCCGGTAAGGAACTCCTCGACCTCGGTCAGGATCTTGTCCGGCTCGGTAAACCAGGGCGCGTGCTCCGCGCCGTCGACCTCGAGGTACCGCGCGCCTGGGATGTGGTCGGCGAGGTACCGGCCCCACTGCACCGGCACGGGGTCCTCGCGGGCATGGATGACCAGGGTGGGCGCGGCGAGCGTCGGCAGTATCGGCCGCACGTCGATCCGGAAGTTCGATTCCAATACCGCTCGCACCATCCCCGGGCTTGCGCACATGCGCTCGAACATGGCGAGCTGGCGCACCGACCGGATCGAGGGAAACAGAAGCTTCGCCGTTGCGCCGCTGCCCCACGCCGAGCGGACGGCGCCGAAGAATTCCTGGGCTTGGGCGATCTGCTTCGTCGACGGCGCGTAGGCCTCACCCAGCTCGGCAAGGACGCGCGCCCGCAGCTCGGCCGCGTCGCCCCCGATGTTGTACCAGTCCTCGGCGGCGAGCGCGAACGCGAATGAGCCGTAGAGGATCAGCGCCCGGGTTCGCTCCGGTCTTTTTGCCGCAAACGCGATGGCCTGGGCACCGCCCTCGCTCGTACCGAAGAGGACGGGCTTTCCGAAGCCGACGGCGTCCATAACGGCCTCGATCTCGACCGCTCGCTCTTCAAGCAAACGGACTTTGGGGATGGGATCCGACAGCCCGTTTCCGGCCTTATCGAACATGACGATGCGACAAAATGTAGCGAGCTGATCGAAAAAGGCCTTGAACGCGGGTATGGCCCAGAACAGCTCGACGTGGAAGACCATCGACCCGACGAAGACGAGCTCGACCGGCCCGTCGCCGAACACCTGATACGCCAGGCTCAGATCGCCGCACTTGGCGTACGACGTGTCCGGCATGGCATGAGCGTACTGCTGATCCCACCGCTCGCCGAGGCACGAGTGATAGCCCCGCAGGTAATCCCCTTTGGTGATTTGCCGATCCCCGACCCGCTTCTGGTCGAGTTGAGAGCGGCGAAGAAACGTCAGGCCTCCGAAAAGCTGATGTTCGGTGCCACAGGCAACTCATGCCTACTCGTCGTCGTCCATGAACGCCGCGTTGACCAGGTCGTCGAGGTCCATGTCCGCAAGTTCTTTTTCCGTGGTCACCGCGGGGGCTGCCGCCTGCCCGTTGCCCTCGGCTTCATTTGCCAACGCGAGCAACAGTTCTAAAACTCCCGCCTGCCGAAGGCGCTTGACCGGAATAGACCCCACAACGCGCTGGATTTCGGCTTCCCCGGGCGCCGCGGCCGGGGCATGTTGCTCCGAGCTGCCGACGAGTTCTTGGTGCATGTAACCGGCCAGCGCGGCTGAGTTCGGGTAATCGAAGATGAGCGTCGGTGAAAGCGCCAGGCCAGTAGCAGTTTTCAGCCGGTTACGCATTTCGACAGCGGTCAGCGAATCAAAGCCCAGCTCCTGGAACGCCCTGCCCGGGTCGATGGCCTGGGGGCTGGAGCTTCCCAGCACAGTGGCGACGTTGGAACGCACCAAGTCCAGCAGAACGGCGTGTTGCTCGTCTTCGGCCAGCCCTTGAAGGCGTTGCAGCAGTGCCGACTTCGACTTCGCCGCAGCCAGCGAGTCGTCAACCTGACGCCGCCTCGGCGCGTTGATCAGATCGACGAACATCGGCGGCAATGTGCCCGAGTCGAACTTGACCCGGAGCGCCGCCAAGTCGATATGGGCAGGCGACATGTACGGCTCGTCGACGATCAGGGCGGTGTCCATCAATTCGAGTGCCTCGCCCTCGGACATTGCGACAATCCCATCCCGGCCGAACCGGGCACGATCGGCGACGCTGAGTGCACCGGTCATGGCGCTGGCCTGATCCCACAGACCCCACGCCAGCGATATCGCCGGCAATCCGTGTGCCCGCCGATGCACCGCCAATCCGTCCAGGAACGAGTTGGCTGCTGAATAGTTGGCCTGGCCCGACGACCCCACCAGCCCGGCCATCGATGAAAACAGCACAAACGCCGACAGATCCAGCTCGCGGGTCAACTCGTGCAGATTCCACGCGGCGTCCACCTTGGCCCGCAACACCACATCAACCCGATCGGGCGTCAGCGACGTGACCACCGCATCATCAAGCACCCCGGCGGCATGGATCGCCCCCGACAACGGCCGCTGCACCGGAATATCGGCGATCACCTTGGCCAACGCGGCCGCGTCGGCTGCATCGCAGGCCACTACCTGCGCCCGGGCACCAACCGCACTCAGTTCAGCCACCAACTCTGCGGCCCCTGGCGCATCCGGACCACGCCGGCTCACCAGTACCAAGTTCCGTACCCCGTGACGGGCGACCACATGCCGGGCCACGGCCGAACCCGCCATCCCGGTACCACCAGTGATCAACACGGTTCCCGCGGCCAGCCCACCACCTGGCGCGTTGGGCACTGTCATCACGACCTTGCCGACGTGGCGGGCCTGGCTCAGATACCGCAGAGCCGCGGGCGCGCGCCGCACGTCAAACGTCGTAGCCGGCAACGGCCGCAGCACTTCCTCGCCGAACAGCGCGGCCAGTTCGGCGAGGATCCGCTGGATGCGGTCCGGCCCGGCTTCGAGGAGGTCGAAGGCGCGGTAGCGGACACCGGAATATTCGTCGGCGATAGCGCCCGGTTCGCGGATGTCGGTCTTGCCCATCTCCAAGAACACCCCGCCGGGGGCGACCAGCCGCAGCGACGCGTCAACGAAATCACCGGCCAGGGAGTCCAAGACCACGTCCACGCCACGCCCACCTGTGACCGCCCGGAACTTGTCCTCGAACTCGAGGCTGCGCGAATCGGAGATGTGGTCCTCGTCAAAGCCCATGGCCCGCAGCGTGTCCCACTTGCGACGGCTGGCGGTGGCGAACACCTCAAATCCCAGATGCCGGGCCAACTGCACCGCAGCCATCCCCACGCCACCGGTGGCGGCATGCACCAACACCCGCTGCCCCGGCTTAACGTCCGCCAAGTCCGCCAGCGCGTAGTAAGCGGTGGCGAAAACCACCGAAGCGGTGGCAGCGGCGGTGTGTGACCATCCCGCCGGTACGTTGATCAGTAGTCGCTGGTCGGTGGTCGCAATCGTGCCAGTACCTTCCGGGAACAGTCCCATGACCCGGTCGCCGACCACAAAACGGCTATCTGCCGAATCGGTTGCCGAGCCCGTTTCTAAGACGACGCCGGAGGCCTCGATGCCCATCACCGCGTCCTCGTCGGGGTACAGGCCCAGCGCGATCATGACATCGCGGAAGTTGGCAGCGATAGCCGACAGCGCGACCCGAACCTGCCCAGGCTGCAAGGGCGCATCGGCGTCGGGAATTCGCTCCAACCGCAGATTCTCAAAGGTGCCGCGACTGCTCATGCCCAACCGCCAAGGTCCGTCGCCTGGGGGCACCAACACGCTGTTAACCGCGCGGCAGCCGCGCACCCGCGCGGTGTAAACGGTTGTGCCACGCACCAACACCTGCGGCTCGCCGGGCGCCAAGACTGCGGCGATCGCTGCACCGTCGAGTGGCCCATCAGCATCGACGAGAACGATCCGGCCAGGATGCTCGGTCTGCGCGGCCCGCACCAGCCCCCACACCGCCGCACCCGCCAGGTCGGTGACATCCTCCCCCGGCAACGCCATCGCGCCCCGGGTCGCCACCACCAGCATCCCGACCCGGTCGCGGGCTAGCCACGACTGCAGCGCTGCCAGCACCGAACGCGTGGCGGCATACACCTCCGCTACCGCATCGCCGACCTGTGGCGACGATTCGTAAACCACCGTGGCGGCTTCCAACTCCGTTGTTCCCCAGGCACTCACCGACACCGGTTCGAGCGCGGCAGACGGCTGTGCCGACCAGATCACCTCAAAGAGCCGGTCCGGACCCGAGCTCGACACCGCGGCCAGTAATTGCTGGTCACTCACGGGCCGGGCCACCATCGAAGCCACCGACAGCACCGGCAGTCCCAACGCATCGGCGAGCTCCAGCGACACCGCCGACTGGCCTACCGGCACGATCCGCGCCCGTACCGCCGACGCACCCGCGGCGTGCAATGACACGTTCTGCCAGGAGAACGGCACCAGCATCGAACCCTCCGCAAGCTCGGAACCGTCGGACGCCAGCACCACCGCGTGCAGCGCCGCATCCAGCATCACCGGATGGACCCCGAACCCGGTCAGCGAGACTCCGGCGTCTGCGGGCAGCGTCACCTCGGCGAACAATTCATCCCCGCGGCGCCACATCGAGGTCAAACCCCGGAAGGCGGATCCGTACCGATAACCGCGCTCGGCCAGACGCTCATACCCGTCGCCTACGTCTACCGCGACCGCACCGACCGGCGGCCACACCGACAGATCAGCGGTCGGCTCGACGGATCCCGGGCTTAATACGCCCTCCGCGTTCAGCTGCCAGCCGGAGCCGGCTTCACCGCGGGAAAAGACCGACACTGCTCGGGCGCCCGATGCGTCCGGACCATCGACCACGACCTGCACCGCGACCGACGCGCCCGCAGGTCCGGTCGGCAACACCAGCGGCGCGGCCAAATTCAACTCGTCGACAATTCCGCAGCCCACCTCGTCGCCGGCGCGGATCGCCAGCTCGACAAACCCGGCCCCGGGGAACAGCACCACGCCGCCAATCGCGTGATCGTTCAACCAGCCCTGCAGGCTTGGCGATAGCCGCCCGGTGAGCACCACTCCGCCCGACGCGGGCAACTCCACGACCGCGCCCAACAGCGCGTGCTCGCCGGCCGCCAACCCCAAGCCAGCGGCATCGACCGCGACGTTACTGGGCGACAACCAAAACCGGCGCCGCTCAAAGGCGTACGTCGGCAACTCCACAAAATTGGCTTCGCCGAGCACACCGCGCCAATCCACACCCATCCCGGCGACAAATCCCTGCGCGATCGCGTCGGTGAGGGTTGCCGGCTCTGGTCGGTCCTTACGCAGTGCGGTCATCGTCAGCACGGGCGCCTGCTCGCCATTGGGTAGCGATTCCTCGATCGACGCCGTGAGGCCGCTACTGGGCCCGACCTCGAGGAAACGGCTTGCGCCGGCTGCGTGCACGAAGCGGACGCTGTCGGCGAACCGCACTGCTTCTCGGACGTGCCGCTTCCAGTAGCCCGCCGAGGCGAAGTCGTCTCCCGCCTGCTGCCCGGTCAGGTTGGACACGATCGGGATGCTGGGCCGCCCGACGGCGAACCCGCTGGCGACCGTTCCGAATTCGTCGATCATCGGGTCCATCAACGGGGAATGGAATGCGTGCGAAACGGCCAGTCGGTGAACCCGACGGCCGTCCGCCCGGAACTGGTCAGCGACGGCGATCACCGCGTCCTCAGAGCCCGAAATCACCACTGAGGCCGGCCCGTTGACCGCCGCGATACCGACGGATTCGCCCAGCAGCGGCCGCACTTCGTCTTCGGTGGCCTGGACCGCGAACATCGCCCCGCCCGCCGGCAGCGCCTGCATCAACCGGCCGCGGGCAGCCACCAGAACTGCAGCGTTCTCCAACGATAGGACATCGGCGACGTGTGCGGCGGACAACTCTCCGACCGAGTGGCCCATCACGAAATCGGGAAGCACACCCCAGGATTCAAGCAACCGGAACAACGCAACTTCCACCGCGAACAGTGCTGCCTGCGCGAATTCGGTGGTGTTCAATAGATTTTCGTCATGACCCCAGATAACTTCGCGCAGTGGCCGCAGCAGGTGGCGGTCCAGTTCGCCCACGACCGTGTTGAACGCCGTAGCAAATACCGGATATCCGGCGTGCAGTCCCATTCCCATGCCGAGGAATTGGGAACCCTGGCCGGGGAAGACGAACACGGTTTTGCCGTCCGGCGTCGCGGTGCCCCGAATCACCGATATGGCTTCGTCGTCGGCCAACTCGTCGAGCCCGGCCAGCAATCGGTCGCGATCACCACCAACAACGACGGCCCGTTGCTCAAACGACGAACGGCCCGCTAACGACCACGCCACGTCAACAACGTCAAGCTGACCGTGGGCCCGGACATGGTCGGCCAGCCGAGCGGCCTGCGAGCTCAACGCAGACGCCGATTTCGCCGACACCACCCACGGCAGCACCGGCAGCTTCGGACGGTCCACAGCGGGCGCGGCCGGCCCGGCCGGGAAAGCCTCGACAATCACGTGCGAGTTGGTGCCGCTGATCCCGAACGAGGACACCCCGGCCCTCCTGACCCGACCCTGCACCGACTCGGCTGGCCATGGCCGTGCCTCGGTCAGCAACGACACCGAACCCGATGACCAATCCACGTGCGGGCTGGGTTCATCGACGTGCAACGTAGGCGGCAGCATCTCGTGGCGCATCGCCAAGACCATCTTGATCACGCCGGCGACGCCCGCAGCGGCCTGCGTATGGCCCATGTTCGACTTGATCGACCCCAACCACAGCGGCTCGGTACGGCCCTGCCCATAGGTCGCCAACAGCGCCTGCGCTTCAATGGGATCGCCCAGCGTGGTGCCTGTCCCGTGGCCTTCAACTACGTCCACATCGGTTGCCGATAACCCGGCATTGGCTAACGCCGCGCGCACCACCCGCTGCTGCGACGGACCATTCGGTGCGGTCAATCCATTCGATGCACCGTCCTGATTGATCGCGGAACCCCGGAGCAGCGCCAACACCGGATGCCCCAACCGCTGCGCGTCCGACAACCGTTCCACCACCAACATTCCGCCGCCCTCGGCGAATCCGGTGCCATCGGCGGCCCCCGCAAACGCCTTGCACCGGCCATCCGCGGACAACCCGCGCATGCGGCTGAACTCGACGAAGATGTCGGGCGTGGAGTTCACGGTGACACCGCCGGCGAGGGCGAGGTCGCACTCGAGCGAACGCAGCGACTGCGCCGCCATATGCAACGCGACCAACGACGACGAACACGCCGTATCCACCGACACCGCCGGGCCCTCCAACCCGAGTACGTACGACACCCGCCCCGACGCCACACTCGACGACTGCCCGGTCAGCCGGAAGCCCTCCACCGCTTCGGACGACGACAAACCGTAGCCCTGCGCGATTATTCCGGCGAACACCCCGGTGACACTGCCCCGCAACCTTCCAGGCTCAATTCCCGCTCGTTCCAATGCTTCCCAGGACAACTCGAGCAGCATGCGTTGCTGGGGGTCCATCGCCAGCGCTTCACTCGGCGCTACACCAAAGAACGCGGGATCGAAGTCGGCGACGCCGTCCACGAAACCCCCGCTGCGCGTGTAACACGCACCCGCAACGTCGGGATCCGGGTTGTACAGCCCGGTCGGGTTCCAGCCGCGATCGCTCGGGAATTCGGAGAGCACGTCACGAAGCTGCATCACCATGCCCCACAGATCCTCGGGGGAATTCACCCCGCCCGGGTAGCGGCACGACATGCCGACGATGGCGATCGGATCGTCGCCGGTGGCACGAACCGCTGCGGTGTGCTTGATCTCGTGCGGGACTCCGGCGAGCTCGATACGGAGGTAACTGGCCAGGCCGTTGGGTGTCGGGTAGTCGAAGATAAGTGTGGGTGAAAGCGCCAGTCCCGTCGCGGCTTTAAGCCGATTGCGCATTTCGACAGCGGTCAGTGAGTCAAAGCCCAACTCCTGAAAAGCCTTGTCTGGGTCGATCGCCTCCGCAGTGGTGCTGCCCAAAACGGTCGCGATGTGGGAACGCACCAGGTCCAGCAGGACGGCGTGTTGTTCCCGTTCGGGAAGCCCGTGCAGACGATGCGCCAGGGCTGACTTCGACTTCGCGGCGGCCAGCGAGTCGTCGACCTGGCGCCGGGTCGGCGCGTTGACCAGGTCGGTGAACATCGGTGGCACCGCGACCGAATGGGCGCGCAGCGCACTGAGATCGATCCGGGCGGGCGCGAGGAATGGCTGGTCGACAATCAATGCGGTGTCGAACAATTCCATCGCCTCGGCCGAGGACAACCCCAAGATTCCGCCGCGGCCCAGGCGGGCACGGTCGGCGATCTCCAGGCCTCCGGTCATGGCGCTGGCCTGATCCCACAGCCCCCACCCCAGCGAGATCGCCGGCAGCCCATGCGCCCGCCGATGCGCAGCGAGGCCGTCGAGGAACGAGTTGGCCGCCGCGTAATTACCCTGGCCCGACGACCCCACCAGCCCGGCCATCGAGGAAAACATCACAAACGCCGACAGGTTCAGATCGCGGGTCAACTCGTGCAGGTTCCAGGCCGCATCCGCCTTGGCCCGCAACACCGCATCCACCCGCTCGGGCGTCAGCGATGTGATCACCGCGTCATCAAGGACGCCGGCCGCGTGAATGACGCCCGACAACGGCCGGTGCGCGGGGATGGCGGCGATTGCCTCGGCCAGCGCGGACCGGTCCGCCGCGTCGCAGGCGACCACTTGGGTCCGGGCCCCGCCCGACTCCAACTCGGCGATCAACTCCGCGGAGCCCGGCGCATCCGGACCCTGCTTACTCAGCAACACCAAGTTCTGAACACCGTGATGGGCCACCAAATGCCGCGCCAATGTCGAACCCGCCATGCCGGTCCCACCCGTGATCAACACGGTGCCCGAAGCCAGCCCGCCGGGCCCGTCAGGCAGGGTCATCACAATCTTGCCGATGTGACGCGCCTGGCTCAGGTACCGCAATGCCGCGCGAGCTCGCCGGATATCAAACGTCGTCACCGGCAGCGGCCACAGCGCTCCGGCGTCAAAGAGTTCGGCGAGACCGACCATGTATTGGTGCATCCGGGGGCGGCTGGGCTCGAAGAGGTCGAAGGCGCGGTAGCGCACACCCGGGTATTCCTGAGCTACCACACCGGGGTCGCGGATGTCGGTCTTGCCCATCTCCAAGAACACGCCGCCGGGGGCAACCAGCCGCAGGGAGGCATCCACGAATTCGCCTGCCAGCGAGTCCAACACCACGTCCATGCCACGGCCATTGGTGGCCGACCGGAACTTGTCCTCGAACTCCAGGCTGCGCGAATCGGAGATGTGGTCGTCGTCAAAGCCCATGGCCCGCAACGTGTCCCACTTACCACGGCTCGCGGTGGCGAACACCTCCAGACCGAAATGTCGGGCCAACTGTACGGCCGCCATCCCCACTCCGCCCGTGGCGGCGTGCACCAACACCCGCTGCCCCGGTTTGACGTCGGCCAGGTGAACAAACGCCATGTATGCGGTGATGAAAACGACCGGTGTGGCGGCGGCTTCGGTGTATGACCACTCGGCCGGCATCGGAAGCAATAGGCGGACATCGCCGGGCACCAGTGTGCCGCTGCCTTCGGGGAAGAATCCGTACACCGAATCACCGACCGCGAATTCATCGACTCCCGGACCGACTTCGACCACCACGCCGGCGCCCTCACTCAGGAGCAGCGCCTGGTGGGTGAACATCCCCAGGGTGATCATGATGTCACGGAAGTTCGCAGCGACCGCACGCAGTTTCACCCGTACCCAGCCGGGCTCCAACGGTGCGTCAGCGTTGGGAACAGGCTCCAATTGCAGATTCTCGAACGTTCCCGCACTCGTCAGACCCAGGCGCCACGGCCCGTCACTCGGGGGCACCAACAGACCGTCGACCTCGCGGCTGCCGCGCAGCCGCGGGGTGTAAACCGTTCCACCTCTGAGCAATGCCTGCGGCTCGCCGACCGCCACGAGGGTGGCTACCGCGTCATCGTCAAGGGGGACATCAGAATCCACGAGCACGATCCGGCCGGGATGCTCGGTTTGCGCCGACCGCACCAGCCCCCAGACCGTCGCCCCCGCCAGATCGGCGACGTCCTCCCCCGCCAACCCCATCGCGCCGCGGGTGGCCACGATCAGCACACCCGAGTCGCGCTCGGCCAGCCATGACTGCACGGTGGCCAGCACCTGGCGCGTGCGCGCATGGGTTTCGATTACTGGATTATGTTCGGCTGCAATGGATTCAAACAGTTGGTGGGACGGGGTCGCATCGGACGGGGTCACATCGGATGGGGCCCCGGAAACCCCGGACACCGGTGACCAAACCACCTCGAACAGCCGGTCCGGGCCCGTGCCCGATACCGCCGCCCGCAACTGCCGCTCGGTCACCGGGCGGGCGACCATCGCGCCCACCGACAGCACCGGCAACCCCAGCCCGTCAGCCAATTCGATGGACACTGCCGACGGGCCCGCCGGTGCGATACGCGCCCGCACCGCAGACGCGCCCGCGGCATGTAACGACACGCCCTGCCAAGAGAACGGCAATACGACTTCCGGGGTCTCGTTGCCTATGACCGCGGCGTGCAGCGTCGCGTCGAGTAGTGCCGGGTGCACGCCGAATCCGCTGACTCCTCCGGCCGCGTCCGGCAGCTTCACCTCGGCGAACACCTCGTGGCCACGGACCCAAGCCGCGGTGAGTCCTCTAAACGCCGGTCCATAGCCGTACCCGCGCGCCGCCAACCGCTTATAACTATCAGCCAGGTCTATGGCGACCGCACCCACGGGCGGCCACGCAGACAGATCAGCGCTCGGCTCGATCGACCCGGAGCTCAACGCCCCTTCGGCGTGGCACACCCACCCGGAACCGCCATCGGCGCGGGAAAAGATCGAGACACTGCGCTGCCCTGACTCTTCGGAATCGCTACGGGGGCCTACGACCACCTGCACCGCAACCGATCCCAACCCGGAATCCCCGGCCGGCAGCATCATCGGCGCCAGCAGTGTCAGCTCGTCGACCACCGAGCAGCCGACTTCGTCGCCGGCGCGGATCGCCAACTCGACGAACCCCGTGCCCGGGAATACCGCCACACCGGATACGGCGTGATCGGCCAACCACCCGTGGACGCCGGGCGATAATCGACCCGTGAGCAACACCCCGCCGGAGGCAGGCAACTCCACCACCGCACCCACCAATGCGTGCTCGCCGGTTTCCAGCCCCAAGCCGGCGGCATCCGCCGCGGCACCTTCGCCGGAAAGCCAAAACCGTTGTCGATCAAAGGCATAGGTCGGCAACTGCACAAAACCTGCCCCGCCCAACACGCCACGCCAATCTACGTCCACACCCGCAACAAACGCCGAGGCGGCCGACATCAGGAACCGCTCGAGCCCGCCGTCATCACGGCCCAGGGTGGGAATGACGATGGCCTCGTTAACGGGTGGGGTGTCGCCGGAAGCGTTGGTTGCACCGGCGTTGACGGTGTCTTCGATACCGGCGATCAACGCGGGATGCGGGCTGGACTCGATGAAGGTGCGGTACCCGCCCTCGCATGCACTGCGCACCGCCTGGTCGAACTGCACAGTTTGCCGGATATTGCGATACCAGTAGTCGGCGTCCAAACCAGCCGTATCCAAACGGCTTCCGGTCACCGTGGAAAAGAAGACGGTACCCGAGGAACGCGGCTCGAGGCCGGCCAGAACCTCGACGAGCTCGCCCCGAATCGCCTCCACCTCAACCGAATGCGACGCATAGTCGACGTCAATCCGGCGGGTGCGCAAATCCAGGTCCGCGCAGAAGCCGATGAGCTCCTCCAGCACGGACACTTCACCCGACACCACGACCGAGGCCCGGCCATTGACGGCCGCGATGCCGACCCGATTACCGTAGGGCGCCAACAGGTCCCGTGCGCGCTCGGTGCCGCATGCGATGGACAGCATGCCGCCGGGGCTGGCGACTGACCTCAGCAGCTTGCTGCGCAGCGTGACCACCCGTGCGGCATCACGCAACGACAGCGCTCCCGCGACGTACGCGGCGGCGATTTCGCCTTGCGAATGGCCGATCACAGCATCTGGCTGTACCCCGACCGACTTCCACAACCCGGCCAGCGACACCATCACGGCGAAGAGCACCGGCTGGACCACGTCGACACGATCCATGCCCGGAGCACCAGGCGTGCCACGTAGGATGTCAGTCAGCGACCAGTCGACGAATTCCGCGAACGCTTCGGCGCACGTTTCGATCTGTTGGGCGAACACCGGCGCGGTATCGAGTAATTCGATACCCATGCCCACCCACTGGGAGCCTTGGCCGGGGAAGACGAAGACGGTCTTGCCCGCGGGCACCGCGTTGCCCCGAATGACCGAACTCAGCTCGTCGCCGGCCACCTCATCTAGCCCGGACAGCAACCGATCCCGATCACCCCCAACGACGACGGCCCGATGCTCGAAGGTCGACCGGCCCGCCAGCGACCATCCCACGTCGGCAACATCAAGCTCTGGATGTGCGCCCACATACTCAGCCAACCGAGCAGCCTGAGCCCCCAAGGCGCTCGCCGACTTCGCCGAAACAACCCACGGCACCACCGGCGCCCCGGCCCCGGCCTCGACTCGTTCCGACTCGGGCGGGGCCGACTCGACAATCACATGCGCATTAGTGCCACTAACCCCGAACGACGACACCCCAGCCCTTCGCAGCCGACCTGGCACCCCGCCCTCAGCCGGCCACGCCCGCGGCTGCGTCAACAATGACACCGCTCCCGCCGACCAATCCACATGCGGACTGGGCACATCCACATGCAACGTCGCCGGCATCACCTCATGACGCAGCGCCAACACCATCTTCATCACACCGGCCACCCCCGCCGCGGCCTGCGTGTGACCCATATTCGACTTGATCGACCCCAACCACAGCGGCTCACTTCGGCCCTGTCCATAAGCCGCCAACAGCGCCTGAGCCTCGATCGGATCACCCAACGTGGTCCCAGTCCCATGCCCCTCGACCACATCCACATCCGCTGCGGAGAGCCCCGCGTTGGCCAGCGCCGCCCGCACCACCCGCTGCTGCGAAGGACCATTCGGCGCCGTCAACCCATTCGACGCACCATCCTGATTGACCGCCGAACCCCGCACCACCGCCAACACCGGATGACCCAACCGCCGCGCATCCGACAACCGCTCCACCACCACCATGGCCCCGCCCTCGGACCAACCGACCCCGTCGGCCGCGCCGGCGTACGCCTTGCACCGGCCATCCGGCGCGAGCCCCCGGTGCCGGCTGAACTCGATGAAGACCGTCGGCGTGGCGAGTACGGTCGCCCCGCCGGCCAGCGCCAGGTCGCACTCCCCCAAACGCAACGACTGCACCGCCATATGCAACGCCACCAACGACGACGAACACGCCGTGTCCACCGACACCGCCGGGCCCTCCAGCCCCAGCACATACGACACCCGCCCCGACGCGACGCTCGACGTCGTACCGGTCAGACGGTAACCCTCGATCTCCTCGGCCGACATCCCGTAGCCCTGGACGACGAGTCCGGCGAACACCCCGGTGGCACTGCCGCGCAACCCAGTGGGATCAATCCCGGCCCGCTCCAACGCCTCCCACGACAGCTCCAGCAACATCCGATGCTGGGGATCCATCGCCAGCGCCTCACTCGCCCCTACGCCGAAGAACGCGGGATCGAAGTCCGCGACACCGTCCACGAAGCCCCCGGTGCGCGCGTACGACTTGTGCAGCACGTCAGGATCCGGGTCGAATAGCCTCGCCAAATCCCATCCGCGATCGGCCGGAAACTCTGATATCACGTCCCGGCCGTCGGCCAGCATCTGCCACAGGCCCTCCGGGGTGTCGACCCCACCCGGGAAGCGGCAGGACATACCGACGATCGCAATCGGCTCGCTTGACCGCTCCAGCAACGCACGATTGGTGCGTTTCAGCCGCTCGACCTGGGCCAGCGCTTTTCGCAGAGCTTCGGTCGCATGTTGGAGTTGATCAACCATCACTTCCCCTCGCCTAACATTGGCCGTCTACCACCGCTGGGATGCGGCCCCCGCCGAGTCACGGAAGTAGCTGCACAAACAGATGGCGTGACTGTACTCGGCTAGCCATTGGCGGTGGTCAGGGGCATGTCATTGGGCGGTCCTCGCCTCCGGCCACCCCAGCGAACACGTCGCCGGGAGCATGGGTCCGCGGCCCTCACACGCGTCCGCCGGCACCGCGGTGATCACACGCGTCCGCCCGCACCGCGGTGACCTGCGCCGACAGTCCCATCAGATCCGCCATCCCACGCGACATCCCGACCCCGCGTGTGACACCACCCGCCGGCGGTCCACCGACACTTTCACCCGGCAAACCACTGCGCTACTCTTCAGCTAGCAAGTGCCCCTGCTTCGGAATGATGGACCTCGCGAAGTCTCATTATCCCTTGCAGGACGGGCACTTTCGCTAACTTAATACCGTGTAACACAGCGTTTCACGGAAAATCCAGGCTAGGGGTCGTCATGTTTGGAGCGTGCTCTCACGGGCGCTGAACCGAATTAGTTCCGCCCAACCTGACAACTGAGCGGTTCGAGCGGTCTTTCTATTGCCCAGATCAGAGCAGCAAACAAAATGTTCGGAGACAGATGGCAGAGCAGACTTCCTTATCACCAAAGGTATTAGCATACCTTCGCGCAGAGTCATTGCGCGAAGACGAGATCCTCCGGGAGCTTCGTGAAGAAACCGCCTCTTATCCCATGGGGCGAGCGATGCAAGTCATGGCTGAAGAGGGTCAACTTCTCGCACTGCTAGTGAAAATGACAAATGCTCGGGTTGTATTAGAAGTCGGCACCTTTACGGGCTATAGCGCGCTCTGCATGGCGAGGGCTTTGCCGCCGGGGGGCCAGCTCATCACCTGCGATATTACCAATCGGTGGCCTAAAATCGGAATGCAATATTGGCAGCGAGCCAGCGTTGCCAGCCTAATCGAGGTGAAAATTGGCGATGCCGCTGAAACACTCGCAATCCTCCTAATCGAAAAGGGCCCGGGCTTTGTCGACCTCGCATTTATTGACGCTGATAAACTGAATTATCGTGCGTACTACGAGAAGACACTTCCGCTGATACGCCCGGGTGGGTTAATCATTATCGACAACACGTTGCTATTCGGTAGAGTGGCCGATGATGAAGATAACAGCCCCGAGGTAGTTGAGATTAGAGAACTCAACTCGCTATTGCTCCGCGATGACCGCATCGATTTATCCGTATTGCCAATGGCAGACGGAATCACTCTCGCGCGGAAGAGGGAGATTTGAGGTCTGGGGCGATCAGTTGGACCGCGGTAGGCACTTCTCGACGGCCCGGGACGAGGTGCAACCGCTCGATGCCATCGCGTTGAGGAAACGAATCATGACAAGGGCAACTGGAATCGTTGAAACCGAGAAACCGGTAAGTTATCTCCATTATTCTATTACGTTCGGTTGCACGAAAATCTGCGGCCAAATGCACACCTGCATCCGAGGCATGGCCGATCAGCCAGGTCAATACCGTAGCGCCCACGCCAAAACTGACGACGCGGCACGAAGTCGCGAGCAGTTTGAGGTGCCAATAAGCCCCATGGATCTCCACCAGAACAACGCCAACTACGCCGTGGGACCCAAAGCGATCATCCAGACTCACTAACATTACCTCGTGGTCAGGATCGACACATAATTCTCGCAAGATCGTTTCGGAGTAATGAATCCCCGTCGCATTCATCTGACTGGTACGAAGTGTCAGCTCCTCAGCACGCGGCAGATCCTCGGGCGCTGCTCGCTCGATACGCAGCCTAAGATCGAGTGAACGCAAAAAAGCATCATCCGGCCCTTGGAAGTCATTACGGTATTGATCTCGCCGCACCGTAGCTTGGTACATATGCCTTCGTCGGCCAGCGTCGATTGTCACAACTTTCGGGTTGAATTCAGGCAGTCCAGGCAAGGTTGCAATCTGATTTGGGGAGTAACAACGAACCTCGGGCAAATGAAAAGCCACCTCTGCACATTCCGTCGGTTGGTCGTCAATGAAAGCAATTGTCGCTGGTGAGAAGTTGAGCTGTTCGGCAATATATCGGACAGAGTTCGACTTTGGGCCCCAGGCAATTTGCGGAAAAATAAAGTACTCAGCAACTCCAAGCTCGGAAAGACGTGACCAGGCCAAATCGTGATCATTTTTGCTCGCAATCGACTGAAGTATGCCGCGCGAGTCAAGCATCTCGACCGTATGTAGAACTTCGTCATCGATGTAAACGCGGTCTACTTCCAGTAGAGTACCGCGCCACAGGGTGTTATCCAGGTCCCAGACGAGACATTTAACAACACTATCTTGTTGAGCCATGCCCAGCTTCACTCGATCCATCTAATACAATGACCCATCTAATACAATGACCCAATCTAATACAATGACATTGTGTGATCCGCCAACAGCAATTGGCATATTTCCGTGCTACCCTCGATGATTTCCATCAGCTTCGAATCGCGATAGGCCCGAGCTACCGCGTCACTGCCTCGCGCGCCTGCCGACGCGAGTATCTGCACCGCCATCGCAGAGCCCTGAACAGCATTTCGGGCACTCACCAGCTTAGCTAGTACAGCCTTTATCGGCGTATCGGGCGTTCCCGCGTCCCATGACCGACTGGCATGTTCGCACAACTGCGCCGCGGATTGCTCGAGGACAAACAGCTCCGCGAGGTGGCGCTTAATTAGCTGGTGTTGTCCCAGCGCTTTCCCGAATTGTCGGCGAGTTCGCGCATGTGACGTAGCGTGGGCGAGGCAGGCGCGCAATATCCCGACGCAACCCCAGGCGACAGATAGCCGTCCGTATGACAGCGCGGTCGTTATTATCAGCGGGAGAGATTGAGCTGCGCGCCCCAAGATGTTGTCTTCTGGCAACTGAACATTATCGAAATAGATGTTCGCATGCCCAGCCGCGCGGCAACCAAGTGCATCGCCGATAGCTTCTACCCGAACGCCGGTCGAAGATAGGGGCACCACTACCGCAGCAGCACCATCCTCAATACGCCCAAACACAACCACAAAATCTGCATAGCTCGCGCCAGTCACCCAAATCTTGTGTCCGTCTACCACAACGCTATGCCCGTGACGACTTATGCGGGTAGTCATTTCTGAGAGGTCGCTGCCTGCACCTGACTCCGTGAATCCGACTCCTGCCAATTTTCCGCTGGTCAACTCGTGCAGGTAAACCTCGCGTTGGTCGTGATTGGCGAGCTTTTGAATGGACCACGCCGCCATTCCATGGGAGGTCATCACACTGCGAACGGAGCTGCAGCGGCTGCCCACGTGTGCGGTAAACTTGCCCGCGTCTAAGCTACTGAAACCGGTACCCCCGACGGCCGCAGGAACCTGGGGGCATAGTAATCCATTTGCGCCGAGGCGCCGGAGGACATCGCCCGGGATCTTCGCCTGCGCGTCCCATTCCGAGGCTTGGTCTCCAATAAGAACGTCGACGAGACTACACTGATCGGCTATTTCTTTTGAGATTGTCATTTTTCCGTGAGCCGGCGCACGAGGTTCGCCATTGCGTTTACAGACCGAAAGTTCGCCATGTCCAAATCGCGTCCTTCGACCGCCACATCAAATTTACTTTCTATCTGTACGACTAATTCCAAAGCAAACATGGAATTGATCATGCCGTCGGCAAACAAGTCCTGTTCAGGTCGCACAGCGGTCTTCAATCGGTTGCTAAGCATCGAGAGTAGCTCACTTGTAGTGCGGCCGTCCGATGAATCAGCTTCAACATAGTTCTCAGAGTTCACTCAATACCCTCGCCGTATTCGTAGAATCCATAACCGGTCTTACGACCTAGATGACCCCTTCTCACTTTATCAACAAGCAGACTGCATGGTCGGTAACGCTCGTCTCCGGTCCGTTCGTATAGGCAATCCAGCGAGTCGACTAGGTTGTCGATCCCGATCAGGTCTGCGGTGCGAAGGGGACCAACCGAATGACCGAGGCATCCCACAATTAACGAATCGATCGATTCGACTGTAGCCACACCCTCTTCGACTATACGTGCCGCGTCATTGAGCATCGGGTGCAATAGTCGGCTTGTAACAAATCCGGGACTATCATTCACGACGACCATTTGTCGATCGAGTCTCTTTAGCAAGGCGTCGACCTCGCTGATGGTGATTTGAGCCGTCCGTGGCCCGGGAATCACTTCGACCATCTTAATCAGGTAGGCGGGATTCATGAAATGAGCGCCTACCAGGCGCTCAGGGCGTGCCAGGACATTGGCGAGCTCATCGATGGGAATCCCTGACGTGCTGGAAATGAGTGGCGTCGTCACATTGACCTGCGTCTCGGCCTGCCGGAGAACTTCGCGTTTTAGCTCGCCGTTCTCGGTAATCACTTCGACCACCGCAATGACGCCGTCAGCGACTTCGAATTTCGTGTCGGTGGCAAGCTGACCTACTGGCCGGTCGAACGGTAATTTGGATAACAGGCGGCCATGTCGAAGTTGCGTTGGGATCTGGTGGCTTGCTCTATCGAGCTGACTCGCGTCTATGTCGATCAACATAACTGAAACGCCATGCGCGAGTGCCATCGTTGTGATGCTTGTGCCCATTACTCCTGCGCCAACCACAACGAGATAGTCTTGGTCGGATCGCTGAGTGTCAATTTCGGATATCGCTGATGTTTGCACAGTTTCGGTATTTCTCCTTGAGTGATACTAGAACAGTGCAAACGACATGCATGCATTGGGCCCGCCCCGCCGCCACGGGCCGCTGGGAAAGAACATTGCCGGGCAGGAACTATACGGCTTCCGCTCCTCAGGGTCGCACCGCCGCAGCGTGTGCGCGAAGCAGTAGCACGAGGCGGTGAGGTCACCGTCGGCTTTGGCCCGCCGCATCGTTGATCCATAGCCCATGGCTGGTGGTCGAACCTGTCGGTTCGCGTGTTGATCGTCAAATCTGCCTAAGCCCTAGTGGAGAGGGGCGCTGCTCTCTCGCCCCTGTGAGAACAGCTGGCTGGGATTCCCTGCTCGCGTCCAGACGCTCCTAGCCTGACCTGCAGGTATAGGTCAGCCTGCGCCGTCTCGACGATGCTAGCAAATGCCAACGGCAGTCGACATCAGATCGACGCGGTGAGCGACGGCTCGCCGCAGCTCTGGGAAGTCATCGAGGGCATCGCGCACCGGGTGCCCGGTCCTCATCCAGAACGCGGTCGAGGCCGGCGTCGACGGGCTCTCGGGCCCGGCCGGCCGCAGAGGCGCGGCCAAATTGCGCGGCATCACCGAGACGTTCGCGAGCCACTGCTTCGAGAGCACCCGTCGGCGGTGCGAACCCTGATGACCGGAAGCCGTATAGTTTCTGCCCATCAACGTTCGTTAGCAGAGGCCCGTCGCGACCGCGACGGTAGCGGCGACTGCAAATAGTTAGCTTTGAGAGGTTAGGTGCATCCCACGTTGGGGGGCGGTCAGTCCATAGAGAACGGCTCGCAGCCGGTAGGGGTTGCCGTGATTGGGGTGGCTTGCCGATTTCCAGGTGTCTCCAACGCGGGCGAATTCTGGGAAATTCTCCGAGGCGGCGAAGAAGTTACCAGCTCGTCGCCCACTGATAGATCCCAGTTGGATCCGCTCGGAAGCCCCGCAAGGCTAGATCAGCAGCGAGAGGGATACGTCGACAACGTATTTGATTTCGATGCAGATTTCTTCGACATATCGCCGCGTGAGGCTCGTTCAATGGATCCGCGACAGCGGTTCGCTCTTGAGCTGTCATGGGAATTGCTCGAGGCGTCCCTGATAACACCCGACGGAATGCGTGGACATGATGTTGCGGTTTATATCGGAGCGATGAATGATGATTATGCGCATCTCACCCTCCGCGACGGCGGAGCCAATCTTGATCATCACTCCTTTGCTGGCCTCAACCGAGGATTGATCGCCAACCGAATTTCATTCGCATTCGGCATGCATGGACCCAGTCTTACCGTCGATTGCGGTCAATCGTCCTCTCTGGTTGCGGTGCATCTCGCGTGCGAAAGCCTTCGGAGCGGTGAGTCGTCGCTGGCGATCGCAGGAGGGATCCATCTCAACCTCGCCGCCGAAACCGCGCTTCTCGAAGCAAAATTCGGTGCCCTGTCGACGTCGGGCCACACCCATACATTCGATGAACGCGCCGACGGGTACGTGCGGGGTGAGGGGGGCGGCCTGGTCCTGCTGAAGTCACTCGATGCGGCGATCGCTGATGGAGATCGGATCCGTGCCGTAATTCGTGGCAGCGTCGTGGGTAATGCCGGCCGGAATGAAGCTGGATTGACCGCGCCTTCTGTTGCGGGACAAGCTGACGTTCTGCGGCGGGGTTACTCTCGCGCAGGCGTCGATAGTACGCATGTGGATTATGTGGAATTGCATGGTGCGGGCACCAAGTTGGGTGACCCCACCGAAGCGACGGCGCTCGGCGAGCTGTTCGCGGGGCGCGGTGGCCGCCCGCTGCACGTCGGCTCCGTGAAGTCGAATATCGGCCACCTCGGCGCCGCCGCAGGGATTGCCGGGCTGCTCAAGACGGTCCTGGCGATGGAAAATGGCGAAATTCCAGCGAGCCTCAACTACTCCCGAAGTAACCGCAAGGTTGATCTTGAGAAGCTTGGCCTACGGGTCAATCGGGCGCTTACCCCCTGGCCGGTTGAGGAGGGCCGGCCGCGGCGGGCGGGGGTGTCGTCGTTCGGGATGGGCGGCACCAATGCGCACGTGATTCTCGAGCAGGCTCCACCGGTGACTGAGGTCACCGAAACCGCAGCCCGGCACAGGTGATTCGCGTGATGCGGGCTTGGTGGAGTCCGGCGGTAGTGGTATGGGGTTGTCGGTGTTGCCGTGGGTGCTGACGGCCAAGTCTGGTGAGGCCCTGGCCGGGCAGGCGGGCCGGTTGTCGGCCTGGGTGGAAGCCGACGAGCGGTTGGATCCGGTGGATGTGGGGTGGTCGTTGGTCACCACCCGGTCGGTGTTTGAGCATCGGGCGGTGGTGGTGGGGGCTGATCGGCCGCAGTTGATGGCGGGGTTGGCGGCGTTGGCCGACGGCCGGCCAAGTGCCGAGGTGGTGGTGGGTCGGGCCCAGTCGATTAGCAAAACAGTGATGGTGTTTCCCGGACAGGGTTCGCAGTGGCCGGGAATGGGGGTGCAGTTGTTGGACGCGTCGCCGGTGTTCGCGAACCAGATGCGATGTTGCGGTGATGCGCTGGCGGAGTTTGTGGATTGGTCGCTGCTTGATGTGGTGCGGGGGGTAGAGGGTGCACCGGGGTTGGATCGGGTGGATGTGGTGCAGCCGGTGTTGTGGGCGGTGATGGTGTCGTTGGCCCGGTTATGGCAGCAGGTGGGGGTGGTTCCTGATGCCGTGGTCGGGCATTCACAAGGCGAGATCGCCGCGGCGCATGTGGCTGGGGCGTTGTCACTGCGGGATGCGGCGGCGGTGGTGGCGCTACGCAGCAGGTTGTTGGAGCAGCTGGCCGACACGGGGGGGTCCGGTGGAATGGCCGTGGTTTGTCTGCCCGCCGCCGAGGTCGTGAAGCGCTTGAACCATTGGCAGGGAGACGCGGTAATCGCTGCGATCAATGGCCCTAGGACGACGGTTCTTTCCGGTGAGGTAAAGGACCTCAGGAAGATTGTCGTTGAGTGTGAATCTTCGGGAGTCCGAGCGTTTCGGATTCCCTCGAGCGTTTCGGGTCATTCTCCGATAGTCGAGCGGTCCAAGGCCGAATTACTCAGCGAGTTAGACGGTATCAAGCCGATGCGGTCGACCGACATCGAGTTCTATTCGACTGTCACTGGCGGGTTGGTAGACACCGCAAATCTGGACAAGGACTACTGGTATCGCAATCTCCGGGACACCGTCCAGTTCGAGCCCGCGGTCCGTGGGTTGTGGGAAGACGGCTACAACGTGTTCATTGAGCCCAGTCCGAATCCAGTGTTGATCGCCGAGATTGAGGATATCGTCGCTGAGGGGGGGCGAGAACCTTCTGACGGCGCGGTGGCGATCCCGACGCTGGGTCGCGATGACGCTGGGTTGCAACGATTTTGGACGTCGGTGGGGCAGGCCCATGTTGCGGGTGTGGGTGTGGAGTGGTCGGCGGCGTTCGCCGGTGCTGACGCTCGCACGGTGGAGTTGCCGACGTATGCGTTTCAGCGGCGGCGGTTTTGGTTGGCGGGGTCGGGTCGGGCCGCGGGTGTGCGTGGTGTGGGGTTGGCCGGGGCGGAGCACGCGTTGTTGGGTGCCGTGGTGGAGCGGCCCGATACCGGTGGGGTGGTGTTGACCGGCCGGTTAGCGGTGGGTGTTGACCCGTGGCTGGCCGATCATGCGGTGGCCGGGGTGGTGGTGCTGGCGGGAACGGCTTTAGTGGAGTTGGCCATCCGCGCTGGTGACGAGGTCGGGTGCCCGGTGGTGGAGGAGTTGACGCTGGTAGCGCCTCTGGTGCTGCCCGACGGGGCCGCGGTGCGGGTGCAGGTGGTTGTCACCGGCCCCGGTGAGTCCGGTGGCCATCCGGTCTCGGTGTATTCGCGTGGCGGCCAGCCCAATGCCGAGTGGGTGTTACATGCCCAGGGCCTGCTGGGGGCCCGTCCCGCAGCGGTGTCCGCGGCCGCGGATTTGTCGGTGTGGCCGCCGGCTGGGGCCACCGCCGTCGATGCGACCGGCGCTTATGCGCGGTTGGCCGCCCGCGGCTACGGGTACGGTTCGGCGTTTCAAGGATTGCAGGCGCTATGGCAGCGGGGACAGGAAGTGTTTGCCGAGGTCGCCGTGCCCGACGGGGTGGAGGTCGCCGGGTTTGGCATTCATCCGGCCTTGTTGGACGCAGTGCTGCATGCCTGGGTGGTCACCAAGACCGAGCAAGTCGCTGAGACGGTGTTGCCGTTCACCTGGGCGGGAGTATCGCTGCACGCCGCGGGGGCCAGACGGGTACGGGCTCGCCTCGCCCCGGCCGGCGATGGCGCGGTGTCTTTGGAGCTGACCGACACCACCGGGTTACCAGTGTTATCCGTGCAGTCGTTGGTGGTGCGGCCGATCACCGCACAGCAGTTGGCCGCCGCGGTTGCCGCGGCCGGTGGTGACACAGGTCAAGAAATGCTGGAAGTGGTATGGACACCGATCACACTGGACCACAGCAGTGTTGACGACCGTGCTCATCCCTCGGTGATCACCTGGGACGAGTTGCTGACCGGTGCTGGTGCGCCAGAGACGAACGGTGAGAAGGCAACTCCCGACGGCGATGTCCTGAAGGCCGATCGGGATGTGGTGGTGTGGGAGTGGGGCAGCAAAGACCAACCGGGTTCTGGTGGTGAGGGCGTGGTGGGGTCGGTGTATACCGCAACTCATCAGGCGTTAGGGGTGCTGCAATCCTGGCTCGCCGCGGATCGAGCGTCCACGTTGGTGGTGCTGACCCGTGGTGCGGTGGGAGTGGCCGGCGAGGATGTCACCGATCTGGCTGCAGCGGCGGTATGGGGACTGGTGCGTTCGGCGCAAAGCGAAAACCCGGGCCGGATAATGCTCGTCGATTCCGACGCGCCGTTGGATTTGGCCGCGCTGACCGGCAGCGGGGAACCCCAACTGGTGATCCGCACCGGCAACGCTTACGCCGCACGCCTGGCCCCGACCACACCTCAACCGCTGCCTTTACCAGATGGGTTGTGGCGGTTAGGGGTTAGGGGTGGGGGGACGTTCGAGGATGTGGTGATAGAGCCCTGCGCGCAGGTGGAAGCGCAGTTGCAGGTGGGGCAGGTGCGGGTTGCGGTGCGGGCGGTGGGGGTCAATTTCCGCGATGTGATGGTGGCGTTGGGAATGCTTCCCGGTCCCGCGGAGCTGGGCGGGGAAGGTGCGGGGGTTGTTGTTGAGGTGGGCACGGGTGTGACCGGTGTCGCTGTAGGCGATCAGGTGATGGGCTTGTTGGGTACGGCGGGTCCGGAGACCGTGGTAGATCAGCGGCTGATCGTTCGGGTGCCGACGGGGTGGTCGTTCGCCGAGGCCGCCGGTGTGTCGATGGCGTTTTTGACCGCCTATCACGGGCTGGCGGATTTGGCCGGGGTGCAGGCGGGGGAATCGGTGCTGATCCATGCCGCGACCGATGGAGTGGGGATGGCGGCGGTGCAGTTGGCACGGCATTGGGGCGTGGAGGTTTTCGTCACCGCTAGCCGCGGTAAGTGGGACACGTTGCGCACCATGGGATTCGACGAGGACCATATCGCAGAATCGCGCACGCTGGAGTTTGAGGAGGAGTTCTTGTCCGCCACCGGAGGGCGCGGGGTGGATGTGGTGTTGAACTCGCTGGCCGGCGAGTTTGTGGACGCTTCGATGCGGTTATTGCCGCGCGGGGGGCGTTTCATCGAGATGGGCAAAACCGACATCCGCGACCCCGAGGTCATCGCCCAAACACATTCCGGGGTGTTGTACCGGGCCTTTGACCTGGCTGAGGCAGGCCCGCAGCGTATTGAGCAGATGCTCCGGGAGTTGACGGGACTGTTCAACAACCACACAGTGCACCGGCTGCCGGTCACTACCTGGGACATCCGGTATGCCCCACACGCCCTCCGATTCGTCAGCCACGCCCGCCACGTCGGCAAAGTGGTTCTGACCATGCCCGACGCAACGTCTGATGCCCTGGCGGCGGGCACGGTATTGATTACCGGTGGGACCGGGATGGCCGGTGCGGTGCTGGCCCGGCATGTGGTGCATCGGTACGGGGCGCGTCATGTGATGCTGGCCAGTCTCCGTGGGGATCGCGCCGAGGGGGCCGGCGAGTTGGTGGCCGAGTTGACCCAGGCCGGTGCCGAGGCGCAGGTGGTGGCCTGTGATGTGGCCGATCGTGACGCGGTGGCGGCGTTGTTGGCAGGACTGCCCCCGCACTACCCGCCGTTGACCGGGGTCATACACGCCGCCGGGATGATCGATGATGCGGTAATCACCTCGTTGAACCCTGACCGGATCGATACGGTGTTGGCGGCCAAGGTGGATGCGGCGTGGAACCTACATGAGTTAACGCGCGATCTGAACCTGTCGATGTTCGTGGTGTTTTCCTCGCTGGGCGGCACGGTGGGCTCTGCAGGGCAGGGTAATTCCGCGGCGGCCAACGCTTTCCTGGATGGGTTGGCCACACACCGGCGCGCGGCCGGGCTCCCGGGCATATCGATAGCGTGGGGATACTGGGAACAAGCCGACCCGACCCGAATGAGCCAAAGCGGTTTCGCGGCAATGACAACCGATCAAGCGCTGGAGTTGTTCGACACCGCGCTCATCGCCAATCACCCCACCGTGGTGGCGGCCCGCCTGGACCGCACCGCGCTGGACAACCCCACTCTCGGCACCCGGTTGCCGCCGCTGTTTAACCAGCTGGTCCGCCACCCCCTGCGGCGGCTGGTCACCACCGATACCACCGAAGTCAAATCGGTGCTGGCCCAACGACTGCACGGACTAACCCTCGACCAACAACACGACCTACTACTCGGCCTGGTGCGTTCGCACGTGGCGGTTGTGCTGGGCTACTCCAACCCCGATAACATCGATCCCCGCCGGTCTTTCCAGGACAACGGGTTAGCCTCGCTGACCGCCGTCGAACTACGTAACCGACTCAAAACCGCTACCGGGCTGAGCCTTTCAGCCACCCTGGTGTACGACCAACCCACCCCCGCCGCCTTGGCCACTCACCTTCACCGGCAACTATCTAAGAGCAGCGTCGATGAGGCGCCTGAGGTCGAAATCCAGCGCCTGATCAGCACGATTCCAGTACAGCGGCTTCGTGACGAAGGGATTCTCGCCGTGCTTCTAGGCATGCTGGGCGACAAAAGTTCCACAGCTCCCCACCGTCCTGAGGGGGCCTTCGAAGAGATGGACCTGAACGAACTCATAAACATCGCCCTAAGCGACGAAGGCGATTACGAGTAGTCCCTAGAAAATCGCGAGCGAAAGCGAAAGCGACAGAACAGCTGAAGCCCTCCGACTCTCATTGACACGGATCGACATTGACACGGATCGAGCGACTGAAGCAGCAGAACCTTGCTCTTCGTGCGCGGCTGGATGAGCCGGTGGCGGTGGTCGGTATGGCATGCGGGTTCCCCGGGGGCGTTGATTCAGCGGCGGCGTTGTGGGATCTGGTGAGCACTGGCAGGGACGTGGTGGGTGGGTTCCCGACTGATCGTGGTTGGAACCTGGCGGCTTTGTTTGATCAGGATCCCCGATGCGGTGGGTAAGACCTATACGAGTTCTGGGGCGTTTTTGCGAGAAGCGGCTGGGTTCGACGCTGATTTCTTCGGTATCTCCTCTCGTGACGCGCAGGCTATCGATCCGCAACAACGGCTGCTACTAGAGGTGTGCTGGGAAGCGTTGGAGACCGTGGGAATCGACCCGATCGGGTTGGCGGGGTCTGATACCGGCGTGTTCGCCGCCCAAGCCTGGTCGCTGGTCAGGAAATTACGCCTTGACGTCCTCCGCGCATTGAAAATGCGCGGATTCCTTGTGGTGGTGGGCTGTCTCGCTATGCCCGCCTGTTGGGCGGGTAGCGCCGTGGGCTCACCAGCAGGGAAGGTTCGCGCCGAGCGGCTCTGTCGCTTCAAAGCCCTACGGGCTTTGATACGCGCCACTGACCTCCGCGAAGGCGGATGCCTGCGGCCTCGCCGCTTAGATTTTTGTGCGGCTGGATTTCGGCGCACGCCGACATCCTGGCGATGCAGCCAGCCATGATTGGCTGCCTGCAAACCCAGCCGATCCGAACCGTCCTGGCCTACCTGGACATGAAGGCCCAGGTAGGCCGAAAACAGGTCGCGGTCCTCTGTGATGCCGCACTCGCAACGATGCACACGTTGAGAAAGCGGTTTCTTTTCTTTCTTGCCGCACAGACACGTTTGCGACAGAGCAGTCGTGTAGGGGCTGTACTCGTCGAGTTTTGCGCCGCCAGCACTTTCAGCCTTGCGCCGCACCACCTCTACCAGTAGCCCTGGTGCCCTGTCGCGCACACTGCGCGGAAAGTTCTTCTGCCACCCCACATAATTCAACTTCTCGCAGGCAACCTGGGTGCCGTGCGCGAAAAGCTGGTTCGCTAACTGCCCGTGCAGCGTTTTGCGGTGTTCAGCCAGACGCCGATGCTGCTCGCCCACTGCTGCGGCCGTCCGCGCCGCGGTGTCCGAGCGTAGCCACTGGCAGCGCCGCTTCTTGTGGGTACCGTCGGGGTTGAAACACTGCGGCGACCCGCAACGGTGTTGGCGATCCAGACGTCGCTGCACGCGGCGCAGCCTTGTGGTGTTGAGTCGAATCTGCTCGGCCAGCGGCCACACCCACCCTGCCCATGTGCCGTCGTTTCGCTGAACTGCTACGGCGATCTGGCTAGGACCCAGATCGAACGAGACACGACCATCACCGAGCGGGTGCCGCGCCGGTGGTGTGCCGTCCACGACCAGTTGCCTACGGTAGGTGGGCTGTCCAGCGATGATGGTGCGCACAATCCGCGTATACAAAACCGTGCCTGCCGCGGTGAGCGCTTCGATCTCAGCCAGCTCAGCGTGCTGCTCTTTGCCGCGCCGACCACCAGTTGCCGGCGGCGCGATACCGATGACCAAACCATTGCCCCACTGCAACCCCAGCAGTCGACCCGCGGCATCGGTTTTAGGTCGCAGCGCACCATTGCCGTCTTTAGCCGACAGCGAATGCAGGCCGCGGCGGGCTGGCTTGAACCGGGGACGGCCTTTGCGCCCCCAATGCCAATCCGCTACCGCACCAAAAGCCTGTTTACCCATGTTCTGAGTTTCCTGGGCAGGCAAATGTTCACCTACCCAAGCCTGGCGCAGCGACGACGCAAACGACTGCGCCGCATCAACCGTGAAACCGTGCCCGGCGCACACTGCGTTAAACGCATTATTGCGTTGCACTCGTTGCTGTTTGGTTGTTGTCGCCATCTTGGCAACAGCGGCCCAGGCCGGGTCGGCTTTGGTCGCGCGGCTGCGTTTGGCCATCTCGGCCAGCACCGCGTTGTACACCCGCCGCCCAGTGGCGAAACGGACCTCAATGGTGTGTTGTTGGGCCGGTGTGGGACGCAGCGGCCACGACCGAACATGCGCAGCCGCGTCTTTAGGCCGCTTACGGGCACGCGGCTTGGGCTGCCCAGGTGCCGCCACCGCTCGCTCGCCGGCAGTTGTCGGCGCCAGCGGGTAGACACCCGTCGTGTGCATGCTGAGATTCTAGGAGCGACCACTGACAGCACCGTTTCCGCAGATTGGAGCAGCTACCGGCGCGGCGGACACAGCGTGACAGCACTGTGGGCGCACCTGGTGTTTGTGACCAAATATCGCCGCCGTGTCCTGAATGCAGACATGCTGGACTTCTGCGAGAACACCATGCGCGCAGTGTGTTCGGAACTGGGTGCCGAGCTGGCCGAGTTCAACGGCGAGCCCGACCACATACATTTGCTGGTCGCCTATCCTCCTACCCTGGCGGTCTCCACGCTGGTGCGCCGCCTAAAAGGCCGCTCCAGCTATGCGGTGCGGCGCGAATACACCGGAACGTGTGTGCGGGCACGGATGCGCAGCCACCTGTGCTCGCCGTCGTATTTCGCCGCGTCCGCTGGAGGAGCGCCGTTGTCGGTGATCAAGCGCTACATCGAAAACCAACACCGGCCCCTCTAACCTCGGGCTACGCCCCCCCGTCCCATGGCACGGCTACGCCGCGATCCCACGTGGCAGCGGTCGCTTCAAACACGAACTTGATGCGCTAACCGCGCTCTAAAGAAGCGCGGCTTGCGCGCTACGACCCTGGGTCAATCAATTGCGCTCGACCGTCATGCGCACGTGCCCGAGGGGCCCGGGTGGCTACTGCTTTCCGTTCATCCCGTTCGGGCCGATCAGCAGCCCGCCGGTGCCGCCGGTGCCTGGGGGCATGCTGGGGAAGAAGGGCCCGCTCCCCGAATTGCCACCGTTGCCGCCGTTGCCGATCAGCACGGCGTTGCCACCGGCCCCTCCGGCGCCGCCCTCGGTGCCTTCGCCTCCGGCGCCACCGGCCCCGCCGTTGCCGATCAACCCGGCCTTGCCGCCGGCCCCTCCGGCGCCGCCGAGGGCAGTGCCGTACCCTCCGCCGCCGCCGTGACCGCCGTTGCCTATGAATAAGCCGCCGCTCCCGGCGACGCCGCCGTCCCCGCCGTTGCCGCCGTTCTCGGTCCCGCCGCTGCCGCCGTTGCCGCCAGCGGCGAACAACCCGCCCGACCCGCCGGCCCCGCCGTCCCCGCCGCTGGCGAAGTCAGCGTTGCCGGTCCCGCCGGTGCCGCCGGCACCGCCGGAGGCAGCGATGGCGAGCAAACCGGCAGGGCCGCCCGACCCGCCGTCCCCGCCGCCACCACCGCCCCCGCCGGTGCCGCCGGTGCCGCCGTTACCGCCACCGGCAAACAGCCCGCCGGGCCCCCCTGTCCCGCCGGCCGCGCCTAGAAAACCGCCCCCGCCGACGCCGCCGGTCCCGCCGTTGCTGAACAGCCCTCCGGCACCACCGGTTCCACCGACCCCCCGGTGCCGTTCACTGAGAACCCGCCGGCGCCACCGGTGCCGGCGGCGCCGGAGAGGAGACCGGCGTTGCCGCCGGCCCCCCCGTGCCCACCGAATGCGCCCGGGACGTTTGTAAACCCGCCAGCGCCGCCAGTGCCGCCCGCGCCGAACAGCACGGCGTCGCCGCCGCGGCCGCCGGCCCCGCCGTCGCCGAGTGCGCCGAGTGCTGAGGTCCCGCCGTTCCCGCCAGCCCCGCCGTTGCCGATCAGCCCGGCCGCCCCGCCGTTGCCGCCCGTCAGGCCAGGGCCGGGCGCGCCGGACCCCCCGGCGCCGCCATCGCCGATCAACCACCCGCCAGCCCCGCCATTGGCCCCGGTTCCTGGGGCCCCGTTGGCGCCGTTGCCGATCAGCGGGCGGCCCGTCAGGTCCTTCACCGGGGAAAAAATCGCCAGGGCCTGCAGGGCCTGCAGCGGCGACGCGTTAGCGGCCTCGGCGCTCGCATAAGATGCCGCGCCCGCGGCCAAGGTCCGCACGAACTGGTCATGAAACGCCGCTGCCTGCGCGCTCAGGACCTGATAGGCCTGGCCGTGGGCGGAAAATAGCGCCGCGATGGCTGCCGATACTTCATCGGCGCCCACGGCCAGCACCGCCGTCGTCCGAGCGGTCGCGGCCGCGTTGGCTTCACTGAGCGCCGACTGGATACCGGCCAAGTCCGAGGCCGCCGCCGTCATCATCTCCGGCGCTGCGATCACAAATGACATGTCTGTCAATCCTTTAGCTCGTCGGGCCAACCTGGACGGGACCCGCGCATCCCGCGATGTGTGGGGTAGTAGTACCTAGGTCCCGCACGACCAGCCTCGGCCCAGACGACCGGGCTGTCTTGCGTAACCGACTACTCGAATGGGGCTGGTGCATTGCCGACAGCCGCGCTGCCATGATGGAGCGAGCAACTCATCGTTGTCGAGCAGGGGGGTGTAGATCTCCTAATCCGCCAGCCGGTCACTTCTCCGAATTTGTGGGCAGGAATCGAGCTGCACCGGCAGGACGCGCGTAAGGGTGACGCTCCCCCGCACACGGTGGTCCTCCCCCGGATTCGGTGTGGAATCGCTGACGACGTTGGTCGCTCAGTCCGAAATGCAGGGGCCAGTGTTCGCGAACCGCGGCGGCTGGTGGATGAGCCGCGAAGCTGGCCACCACGGAGGCTCATTACCTGCAGCGGCAAGGCCCGCGGCCCTGATGGGCGGGCTGTGCCGGATAAATACGCCGGCGGTGAGTGTGTCGACTGAAAGTATCGGGAAAGTATCAGATTCCGCGCGTGTCGCCGACTTTCGACCTGGCAACGACGTCGTCTGCCAGGGGTTTAAGCGCGCCCGAAGAGATTCGAACTCCCAACTTCTGTCCGTAGTCAGCAACGGCGTGCTGCAGCCTGTTTCAGCGCATCACGCGCTGTCTCGAAAAATACATCTCACCTGCGCGAACCGTCTCACGGTATGCCGCCGTGACGCAGAGTGTGTCACGCAAGTTGTGACAACGTCGTGACAACTCAGGCATCCGAATTTATCGCCGACGGCGAATCCCAACGCGGCGATATCCGCTCAGCGCGGAGCCCGCGATATCCCTATTTCCTCCAGGAACTCGGTTGTGCCGTCTGGCCTCCGGCTTCCAACAACCGAAATTACGCGCACGGACGTGGAACAGGCCCGGCTTGTGTATGAGGACAAGCTCGACGGCAGCTTTTTCCGAGTGCGGTTGCATCGCGCCCCGGGGCTGACTCCGCGCCGAGGTAGTCAGGATTTATTTATGGCGGGCGATTTTTTTGGCCGTCAGACTGGCGACCGCACGAATCTCGTTGGCGGAGTGGCCGTTTAGATGCCGACGATGGGGCATAGTGGGTGATGATTGGGCGCTGGCCGAACTTTTTCGGGGGTGGTCGGTGTTGGCGCGCCGAGATGAGACGTGTCTCTACACGTCGGAACGGGGAATGCTGAGAACCCAGCCGGCGCGCTGAGATCGGTCGCACAAGAAGTTCGCCTCGACCCCGTTGCCACGCCGGCGGCGCATCGGTAGGTGCTCTCGCCCTGATGGCCGAGACCGGCGGCGGACGGCTCGGTGAAGTCCCCGGCGGCTTCCGCACCGCCGCGCACGCCGTCGCTATGCTCGATGCCGGCGCTACCCGGCTCGGCTGTCGGCCACCCGCGCCGTACTCGACGGGCTTAGTTGAATCAGGCTCCGCCGAAGCAGTCCTGACCGGTCTGCGACGACGATGCCGCCGGGATGGTCGCGTTGGCGGTCGAGAACGTAACCTCCACGCCGGTATCGGTGACCTTGACAGTGTCGGCGTGGATGCCCAGCGGATAGTTCTGGGTCGCTTTGGAGGTGAGACTGTCCAGCTTCTCCTGCACCGTATCCGTCGACATCGCGGAGCCCAGCGCGGTCAAGTTGACCACCTGCAGCGACAGCCCGTTGTTGGCAATCTGGGGCTTGACGGTGGCGCTGTCGAGCAAACCCTTTAATTCGACGGTTCCGTCGCTGGGGTTGGTGGTGACTTTGCTGGCCACAAAACTACCCAGTCCCGGGACGGCGTCCTTTATCGATTCCTTGATGCCGTCGGATGACCACGTGATGGTCCCGTTCAGCGCGCCGATGGTGCCCTTTGAGTTGTTGGTGTCGCTCAGGTGGAGGTCCTTGATATGGATGTTGACTTTCATGCCCTTGGCGCTGCGTACCTGATTGCCGGCAGTCTGCACGGAGATGTCGGGGTACTGGCTGCTCATGTACTGCCAGAGCATCGGCGGCATGGAGGCAAACGACACGCTGGCGCTGTCCTGCACCTCGCATGCCACCGCGCTTGCCACCTTGCTGCCGACCAGGTGGCGGACCAATAGCTCAGCACCGACCACGACGGCCAGGATGACCAGCAGCACGACGGCCAGGACCACAGCGATCGGCCGCCGGTTGCCGAAGAAGCGGCGTCGGGTTTGCGCCGGCGCCTCGTTCGGCGGCGGCTGAGTGGACAGCCGAGTAGTGGCCTCCTCCGGCTGCCTTGGTGGCGGGCCGGACTGACTCTGCGGTGGGGCTGGCGGGCGGCCCGGCGGATACGGCTGCGAGGTCGGCGGGCGGCCCGGCTGATTCGGTTGCGGACTCGGTGTGCGACCGGGCGGCTGTGGTCGGTTCGGTGACGGCGGTGGGGGGTATGGCCGACCGCCCTGGGGAATCTGCCGGGTCGGAGATCCGGACGGAGGCAGGGGGTGGGGTCCTGAGGGTACCGGTCCTCTGCCGGGGCCAGGCGGCTCGGAAGGGCGATTCCATTCCGGCGAATCGCCGCGCGAGGGCCCTCGCGGAGTTGTCATCAGCGTAATCCTGCCTTATTAAGCTGACCACCTTTGCGGCGGACGTGGTGGTTCGGCGAATGCGGGCGCGGCGTTTGCGAGTCGAAGGCGAGATGGCGCGACGGTTTGGCGATTTCGCCATCCCATCTTGGCCTACTTACCAACGCGGCGCAGATGCTTTGGTCTGATCCTCGTTTCATGAGAGTGTGCTCAGTACTCGTGTCTCGCCATGCGTGTTCCGCCGTACCGGTCGTCGCCGTCGACCGCGACTAAGGCAGGCACCATCTCTGAGCGTACGAGGCCTTGGCGCGTTCTCGCGGGAGTGCATGGTAAACGCTGTGGATCAGCATGGCAGCGATCCGCGCAAAAGGGTCAGCAGGGACATACGACATTCCACGGTGGCCGTCTTGCCCAGCAACGGAATGATCCCGCGCACCGGCTCCGAAGTACCCGTCATCTCGGTGCACGCCAGAGATCATTCCGTGCTGCGGCCCCCCTAGCGTGGTTACTGACTCTCTACAGCGGGAATTCACCGAGGAGTCAGCAAGGAGAACCTTCGCAATGACCGTATCGACGAAACTGGAGTGGGAGGTCGCAGCGCCGGTCAAAGCCGTTGGGCAGGCCGCCGAGCACCTTGTCGACGATGCCGCGCAGGTGCTAACCAAGCCGCGGTTTCGTGGCTGGATCCACGTTTACGCCACCTTTGTGGCCGTTGTCGCTGGTGTGCCGCTGGTTGCGTTGTCGTGGGCGCTGATATCGACGCGCGCGGGGCTGGCAACACTGGCCTACACCGCAGCGGCGGTGACAATGTTTGCCGTCAGCGCCACCTACCACCGGGTCGAGTGGAAATCGACGGCGGCTCGCAGTCGGATGAGGCGCCTCGACCATTCGATGATCTTCTTGTTCATCGCCGGGAGCTATACACCCTTTGCGGTGGTGGCCATGCCGCCGCCGTCGGGCCACCTGGTGCTGGGGATCGTATGGGGCGGCGCGCTGGCGGGGATCGCACTCAACATGTTGTGGCCGACGGCCCCGCGCTGGGTCGGTGTGCCGCTGTATTTGCTGCTGAGCTGGGTGGCTGTCTGGTTCACGGGCACGATCCTGCACGACGCGGGTGTCACCGCGGTGGTTCTGCTGGCCGTCGGCGGCGTGATCTACAGCATCGGCGGCATCTTTTACGGGCTGCGCTGGCCAGACCGCTGGCCAAAGACGTTCGGCTACCACGAGTTCTTCCACGCGTGCACCGCGGTCGCGGCGATCTGCCACTACATCGCAATGTGGTTCGCGGTCTTCTAGTCCGACGACGGTAGGGGACCGCGCGCTGGAAACCAGGCAAACAGCAAAGCCCTGACGAAACGATGACTAGTCGGGGACGCTCCTCGCATCGCTGTTTGCTCCCGGCCGTAACAGACCCGCTGTGACGACCTCATCGGCCATCCACGCCGCGGCGTATCCGAATGCCGCCGCCGGAGACACCAGCGTGTACAGGAAACCGGCCACCACGGTCGCCACCAAGTCACCCACTGCCTGCACCGCGCCAAGAACACCGAAACCACTGCCCTGGTTGATTCAGCCGTTGTCGGCGCCCGCTGGCGCCGGCAAAACCACGTCGCTGAAAGCGCTGCGGGCCGCTGCCCACCGGGCCGGCGACCGGCGGCTGGTATGTCACGGCATGGCATCAAGCCAAAGACCAAGTCCGGGTATGACGGCGTGCTCGCACCCGTACGCGCCGAATGGGTCATCTGCCGGTGCAGAAGCTCACCCGTCGCGACGTCGGTGAGCTTGTAACACGGCTGCGCGACGGGCAGGTGGCCCGCGCCGACAGCACAAAGCGACGGCCTTGGAGCGCTCGTTCCTGCAACTACTTGCTCGGCACGCTCTCACGGTGCTCGATCAGCTCGTAAACGACGGGACATTGGTTCGCAACGTCGCGGCTCACGTCGACAGGGTGGCTGGCAAGCCGAAGAAGTTCGCCACCTACACACCCATGCAAGTGGAGCGGGTGCTACGAGCGATCCGAGAGGACCGCAACCGCCACGCCTGGCATCTCGCGCTATCCGGGTTGCGTCGCGGCGAGATCGGGGGGCTGCGGTGGATCAACATCGATTTCGAGGCCAAGACATTAACCATTGGCCCGACCCGGATCAGCATCGACGGCAAGGCCGTCGAGCAGGATGACGCCAAATCGAAAGACTCCCACCGCATACTTCCCATCCCAGACCCGCTGCTGGTCGAGTTGAAAGCGGCCAAAAGACGGCAGGTCTCCGAAAAGCTGACACTTGGCGCCGACTACGCCGACCTCGGATACGTGGTGTGCAACGAAGCCGGGCAGCCGTATCACCCCGACACGCTGTCCAAGATGTGGGCCAACACTGTCGTCGCGGCCGGTGTGCCCCGGATTCGGCTGCACGACGCGAGGCATACCTGCGGCACCACGATGCATTACCAGTTAAGTGCGCGTCCCGGCCGCAGTGATTGCAGCCTGGCTCGGCCACGCCGACGTGGCGTTCACGATGCGAACCTATGTGCACTCGCAGCCCGACACCTTGGCCGACGGTGCGCAGAGCTTGGCGCGAGTTGTGACAATCCGTGACAATTCTGCCGGCGCCTGATAGCAAGGGAACCTATTTACGCTGGTAGAAAGCGCGCCCGAAGAGATTCGAACTCCCAACCTTCTGATCCGTAGTCAGATGCTCTATCCGTTGAGCTACGGGCGCCGATGTTCAGTTATTTCCTCGAAAGAAACCAGCGGAGGCGAGAGGATTTGAACCTCCGGTCCCCTTGAAGGGGGACAACTCATTAGCAGTGAGCCCCATTCGGCCGCTCTGGCACGCCTCCGTGGACTTTCCGAGGGTACCCGACCCAGTCGCGTAATCCCGCAACCACCGGAGCCATAGCGTACACAGCCGCGACATATGCTGTCGAAGTGAACGCCCGCCTGCGGCCCGAGCTGGATGGGCTGCCTGTTTACATCCCTGGCAAGACGATGCCAGGTGCCATCAAGCTGGCCAGCAATGAAACGGTGTTCGGCCCGCTACCCAGCGTCCGCGCGGCCATTGAACGAGCCACCGATGGCGTCAACCGCTACCCCGACACCTGCTGCGTGGAACTCAAGGCCGCGCTGGCCAAGCATCTGGGTCCGGATTTCGCTCCCGAGCAACTCGCCGTGGGTTGCGGTTCGGTCAGCCTGTGCCAGCAGCTCGTGCAGATCACCACGTCGGCGGATGACGAGGTGTTATTCGGGTGGCCCAGTTTCGAGTTCTATCCAATGCCGGTCCAAGTCATCGGCGCGAAACCGATCAAAGTCCCGTTAGTCGACCACACGTTCGACCTGGACGCGATGCTCGCCGCGGTCACCGATCGCACCCGGCTGATCTTCGTCTGCAACCCGAACAACCCGACGTCCACCGTCGTCGACCCCGACGCGCTGACCCGCTTCGTCGACGCGGTCCCGCCGGAGATCCTGATCGCCATCGACGAGGCGTATGTCGAGTACATCCGCGACGGCATGCTGCCGGACAGCCTGGCGCTGGTCCGCTCCCACCCCAACGTCGTTGTGCTGCGCACCTTTTCGAAGGCGTACGGGCTGGCGGGCCTGCGCGTCGGCTACGCGATCGGCCCCCCCGACGTGATCGTCGCGCTGGAGAAGGTCTACGTGCCGTTTACCGTGTCGAGCGTCGCGCAGGCCGCCGCCATCGCCTCGCTGGACGCCGCCGGCGAGCTACTGGCCCGAACCGACGCTGTGGTCGCCGAGCGCACCCGGGTCAGCGCGGGGCTGCGCGCCGCCGGGTTCACGCTGCCACCCACGCAGGCCAACTTCGTCTGGCTGCCGCTGGGGCCGCGCATCGCGGACTTCGACGAGCAGGCCGCCAACGCCCGCATTGTGGTCCGCCCGTACGGCACCGACGGCGTCCGGGTCACCGTCGCGGCGCCCGAAGAAAACGACGCCCTGCTGCGCTTTGCCCGCGATTGGATCAGGAGTACCCAATGAGCCTGGCCCGCAAGAAGTTCAGCGAGTTCAAGGAACGCAGCGGCCCCATTCCCGATGCCGAGCTCGACGATTACTGGGCGACCCTGGAACCGGCGACCATTGAAGGCATGATCGGCGAGTGGAAGGGCGGCGAGTTCGTCACCGGACACAAGATCAACGGGAAGCTCGAGAAGGCGGGCTGGTTCGGCAAGACCTTCAAGTCGGCCGACGATGTGCAGCCACTGGTGTGTGTGGACGGCGATGGGACCAAGTTCTCCAACGTCGCGATGGGCAAGGGTGAGGCCAGCCTGTGGCTGGAGGTCTTCCGCGGCGAAATCACCACCACGATGGTCTACGACGGACAACCTGTGCACGATCACTTCAAGAAGATCGACGACGACGCGGTGATGGGCATCATGAACGGCAAGGGCGGCCTGGACGACGGCCGGTACGGCTACTTCTACCTGGAGCGCGTGTAACAGCGACAGCGCGGGCGGCTACCGAACCAGGTTGCGGCCGGTGAACGCGATCAGTTGATGCAGCGCGCCGGCATCTGACGGCACTTCGACGGGGTCGTCGAACCCGGCCCGGCTACGTTCCTCCGGCCTGATCAGCTCCCGTGCTAAGGCCAGCACGTATTCCGCCAGCGAATCCGCGGCATCGATATCGCGCCCCACCGTCACGGCGTAATCCCAAGCGTGAACGAGGAATTCAACGGACAAGACGGCGGCGGCAATCCGCGCGGGCATCATGTTGGGACCCAGCGGCACGCTGCCGTCCAGGCCGCGTCGATGCCAGGCGTCCAGGGCCGGCCGGGCCGCACCGATGACCTGGCGTTCCACCGAGTCAGTGTGGTCGCGCATGCTGAAGTCGGCGTTCGCCATCTCACCGATGGCCATGATCGAGTTCAGCAGATGCCCGGTCAGCTCTGTCAGGTTGAACTCCGTACACGGGCTCTGACGCTCCATGTCGTCGCTGGCGATGGTGTGCAGAACTTGCTGCAGCACCCCGAGCGCGGCCTCGGCGCTGGCCAGCTCGTCGGTGGGTGGCGCGTCTGGTCCGGGTCGCAAATCGGGGGACATACTCACCACGCTACGGTCTGGGCATGGGCGAAACGTACGAATCCGTCACGGTCGAAACCAAAGACCAGGTAGCACAGGTGACGCTGATCGGGCCGGGCAAGGGCAACGCGATGGGACCCGCCTTCTGGTCGGAGATGCCGGAGGTGTTCGCCGAGCTGGATGCCGACCGCGAGGTGCGCGCCATCGTCATCACCGGATCGGGCAAGAACTTCAGCTACGGCCTGGACGTGCCCGCCATGGGCGGGATGTTTGCCCCATTGATGGCCGAGGGCGCGCTGGCCCGCCCCCGCACCGACTTTCACACCGAGATTCTGCGGATGCAGAAGGCGATCAACGCCGTCGCCGACTGCCGCACACCGACCATCGCGTCGATACAGGGTTGGTGCATCGGCGGCGCCGTCGACCTGATTTCGGCGGTGGACGTCCGCTATGCCAGCGCCGACGCCAAGTTCTCGGTGCGGGAGGTCAGGCTCGCCATCGTCGCCGACATGGGCAGCCTGGCCCGTCTGCCGCTGATCCTGAGCGACGGGCACTTGCGGGAACTCGCGTTGACGGGCAGGGACATCGACGCTGCCCGGGCCGAGAAGATCGGCCTGGTCAACGACGTCTACGCGGACGCCGACAAGGCGCTGGAGGCCGCCCATGCCACCGCCGCCGAGATCGCCGCGAACCCGCCGCTGGCGGTCTACGGCGTCAAGGACGTCCTGGACCAGCAACGCACTTCCGCCGTCTCGGAGAACCTGCGCTACGTCGCCACCTGGAACGCCGCGTTCCTGCCGTCCAAGGACCTGACCGAGGGCATCTCGGCCACCTTCGCCAAGCGCCCGCCGCAGTTCACCGGCGAATAGTGTTCTGATCAACAATGCTGTAGCGCAAGGCAATTGCGATCAGCACGGTGGATATCGCCAAGCCGGCGAACTCCAGCAGCCCGACCGAGGTGCCGGCACGGTGATGGGTGTCGAGAATATGGCTGAGCGAATGCAGCCCCCAGTGCGCGGTCGCAAAGGCCAGCGCCGGCACCCGCCACGCCGACCATCGCAGCGCGGCCAGCAGCAGTAGGCCGAGCGGCAACTCGAACGATGCGTTGTCGAAGATGTAGTGGTTGTTGCGGGTGCCGAACGCGCCGAGCGTGTCGAAGAAGACACCGGGCGAAACCATCATGAACGCCCCGAGGGCGACCGAGTAGACGCCGAAGATGATCAAGATCATATCGACATAGCGGGAGCGGGTGGCCATACGACCACGCTAGTGACGATCGCGAGCGCGGCGGAGCCGGGCGAAGCGGGTCGCCACCATCGAGGCCAGTGACGATCGCGAGCGCGGCGGAGCCGGGCGAAGCGGGTCGCCACCATCGAGGCCAGTGACGATCGCGAGCGCGGCGGAGCCGGGCGAAGCGGGTCGCCACCATCGAGGCCAGTGGCGATCGCGAGCGCGGCGGAGCCGGGCGAAGCGGGTCGCCACCATCGAGGCCAGTGGCGATCGCGAGCGCGGCGGAGCCGGGCGAAGCGGGTCGCCACCATCGAGGCCACGCCGGTGCACCGAGACCCGAATGCACGTACCCTCGCTGAAATGGGGAGGCAGAGAAGCACTACCGACGACGGCAGGATCCGCGTCCCGGCCGACCTGGATGCCGTTACGACAATCGGCGATGAAGACCACTCCGAAATCAACAGCGCCGCCGTCGAACGCATCTGGCGGGCCGCGCGTCACTGGTACCAGGGCGGCATGCACCCGGCCATCCAGTTGTGCATTCGACGGCGCGGGCGCGTAGTGCTCAACCGCGCCATCGGCCATGGCTGGGGGAACGCCCCGGCCGATCCGCCCGACGCCGAAAAGATCCCCGTCACGACGGACACGCCGTTCTGCGTCTACTCGGCGGCTAAGGGCATCACCGCGACCGTGGTGCACATGCTCGTCGAGCGGGGATGCTTCTCGCTCGACGACCGCGTCTGCGAGTACCTCCCGACCTACACCAGTCACGGCAAGGGTCGCACCACCATCCGCCATGTGGTGACCCACAGCGCCGGCGTCCCGTTTCCGACCGGCCCCAGGCCGGACCTCAAACGCGCCGACGACCACGAGTACGCGCAACAAAAGCTCGGCGAATTGCGGCCAATCTACCGGCCGGGATTGCTGCACATGTACCACGGGCTGACCTGGGGTCCGCTCATGCGCGAGATCATCTACGCGACCACCGGCAAGGAAATTCGCGACATCCTCGCCGCCGAGATACTCGACCCGCTGGGTTTCCGATGGACGAACTTCGGCGTCGCGAGCGAAGATCTCCCACTGGTTGCACCGAGCCACGCCACCGGAAAGCCGTTGCCGCCGGTGATCGCCCAGATCTTCCGCAGGGCGATCGGCGGAACCGTGCACGAGGTCATCCCCTACACCAACTCTCGGCTGTTCCTCACCACGATCATCCCGTCGTCCAACACCGTGTCGACCGCCTACGAGATGTCGCGGTTCGCCGAAATCTGGTGTCGCGGTGGTGAACTCGACGGCGTGCGAGTGATGCAGCCGGACACGCTGCGCGGCGCGGTGACCGAATGCCGGCGGCTACGGCCGGATTTCGCGTTCGGAATGATGCCGGCTCGCTGGGGAACCGGGTTCGTGCTGGGGACCAACAGGTTCGGGCCGTTCGGGCGCAACGCACCGGCCGCGTTCGGTCACCTCGGCCTGTGCAACATCGCGTTGTGGGCCGACCCCGAGCGCGGCCTGGCCGCCGGCTTGATCAGCAGCGGCAAGCCGGGCCGCGACCCCGAGGCGCGCCGCTACACCGCCCTGATGAACACCATCGCCGACGAAATGCGCGCCGCTTAACAATGCCGGCGGCGGGAACACCTCAAGACCCCCGACCGACGGCATCGCTGCGGTGCTTCGGTACGCACCCTCGCTGCACTCCCCCGCCCCTGAGTTAACAGCGCATTGCTCTGCCAAGCAGGCCCGGGCCGAATGGGACATTCGGGGGTGGATGGCGGCCACGCCGCAGTGGTCACATTGGCCACATGAGTCTCTGGTCCGGGCGCACACACCGGTTTGCCCGCCTCTCAGCGACACGGCACCGGGCAGCGCTGACAAAGTTCGTCGCCTGTCGCTCGGAGGCGGGCAAACCGGCTCCTGGTCTGGACAGTGATGCATGTGACGGAGGGGGACGCATGTGACGGTTGGGGCGGGCATGCTTGGCGCACGTCCGGCTGACCGTCCCACGGCGGACCGCCGCACCCGGGAATCTGTAACCCATGACGCGACTCATGTGTAACCCATGACTCGACTCATCACACAGGGCGGTGGCGGAGGGCGGTGGCGGAGGGATTTGAACCCCCGGACGGTTTTGGCCGTCTCTCGCTTTCAAGGCGAGTGCATTAGGCCGCTCTGCCACGCCACCGCTGATAAGGGTAGCCAAGGGCGCCGGAGTAGCGTGACCGGCATGCGCGCCATCGTCGCCGAATCGTCCGATCACTTGGTATGCCAAGAAGTACCCGATGTCGCCGCCGGGCCGGGCGAGGTGCTGATCAAGGTCGCCGCGGCCGGCGTCAACCGCGCCGACGTGCTGCAGGCCGCCGGCAAATATCCGCCCCCACCGGGAGCCAGCGAGATCATCGGCATGGAGGTGGCCGGCGTCATCGCCGAAGTCGGCTCGGGTGTCACCGGATGGTCTGCCGGACAGGAGGTTTGCGCCTTGATGGCCGGCGGCGGCTACGCCGAGTACGCCGCCGTTCCCGCCGGCCAGGTGATGCCGATTCCGCAGGGTGTCGACCTGGTCGACGCGGCAGGCATACCCGAAGTGGCATGCACGGTGTGGTCGAACCTGGTGATGACCGCTCACCTGGGCGAAGGCCAGTTGGTCCTGTTACACGGCGGGTCGAGTGGCATCGGTAGCCACGCGATCCAGGTGGCACGGGCGTTGGGCGCGCGGGTCGCGGTCACCGCCGGATCTGCGGAGAAGCTGGACCTCTGCCGCGAGCTGGGCGCCCAGATCACCATCAACTACCGCGACGAGGACTTCGTCGCGCGGCTGCGGGAAGAGACCGGCGGCGCCACTGGCGCGAATGTGATCCTCGACATCATGGGCGCGGCTTATCTGGACCGCAACATCGACGCCCTGGCCCCGGACGGACAGCTGATCATCATCGGCATGCAGGGCGGGGTGATCGGCGAGCTGAACCTCGGCAAGCTAGTCGGCAAACGGGCGCGGGTTATCGGCACCACGTTACGGGGGCGGCCGGTCAGCGGCCCGAACAGCAAGAGCGAGGTCGTCGCAGCGGTGACGGCCTCGGTCTGGCCGATGATCGCCGACGGGCGGGTCCGGCCGATCATCGGCGCGCGCATGCCCGTCGAAGAGGCCGCCGACGCGCACCAACTGCTGGTCTCCGGGAAGGTGTCCGGCAAGATCATCCTGACCGTCTAGCGCTCCGCGAGCTGGGGGCACCTCCCGCTTGCGGGGGAAACGCTACCGCGAGTTCGCGCAGGGATTTTCGCGCTGACGTTACGCTCGAGGGCTTTGGCAAGCGCAAAGCAAAAGTCAACCGAACGAAGCGAGCGCGCGGACCAGCTGGTCGACCTCGGCCGTCGTCGAATAGTGCGCCAGCCCCACCGTAACGGCGCCACCAATGTCATTGGCGCCCAGCACATCCAGCACGCGTGACGTCTGGTCGGAGATCGCCAGGATTCCGTTGTCCGCCAAGCGCTGCACCACCCGATCGGCAGGCACCTCGTGCATTGCGAAACTAACCACCGGTATCCGCGCCTCCGGACGGCCGATCAGCATCACCAACGGCAACGACCGTAACGACACCATCAAGTAGTCGAAGACCCGGTTCAGATACAAGTCGGCCGATTGCATCGACACACTCAACCGTTCGCGCCTGCTGCCACGAGCCGACTCATCAAGTACCGCAAGGTATTCGATGCTAGCTACGGCGCCGGCCAGCAGACCGAACTGGTGGTGGCCGACCTCAAGGCGCGCCGGGCCTTTGGCGTTGGGGTCGGTCGAGACCGAGCTGAAAGAGTTGATCAGTGCCGGATCACGAAACACGATCGCGCCGATCGGCGGACCACCCCACGCAAGAGCGTTCACCGCCACCGCGTCGACGTCGGCTTCTTTGAGATCGAGCAATCGGTAGGGCGCGGCGGCGGAATGGTCGACGACCACCAGCCCGCCGACGTCGTGGACCAGCTTGGTCATTGCCCGCAAATCGGTGACCGTGCCCAGCGTTCCCGACGCGGAGGTGACGGCCACCAGCCGGGCCGCCTTGCCGATCAGGCTCTCCCACTGCCAGGTCGGCAACTCACCTGTCTCGATGTCCACCTCGGCCCATCTCACCTTGGCGCCGTAGCGGTGCGCCGCCCGCAGCCACGGGGCGATGTTCGCCTCGTCGTCAAGCCGGCTGACGATCACCTCGTACCCCAAGCCTGCGCGCGAGGACGACGCTTCGGCGAGCGACGACAACAGAACCGCGCGATCCGCCCCCAGCACGACGCCCGCCGGGTCGGCGTTGAACAGGTCTGCCACCGCCGCGCGCGCCGCCTCCAGGACGGCAGCGCTGCGGCTCGCCGACGGATGCGCACCCACCATGCTGGCACTGGACCTTCGGAATGCCGTCGATACGGTGGTCGCAACGGAATCGGGGATCAACATCCCGGCCGGTGCGTCGAAGTGCACCCACCCGTCACCCAGCGACGGATGCAGACCGCGCACCCGGGCGACGTCGTATGCCATGCCAGCCACCTTAGAGCTACGGCCATTGCGCGAAATTCGCGGCAGCGGGTGCCGTAAACACGGTCCAGCCAGTCGGCTTCGCGAGGCAGGTCACCCGGCCAGCCATACTAGTCGAGTGGGGCTGTGCTTCGGAACGCTGATCGCATTGTTTTTGCTGATCGCGCCGGGGACAACCGTCGCGCGGGTCGCTCAGCTATCATGGCCAGTCGCTATCGCGGTGGGTCCGGTGCTGACGTACGGCGTGGTTGCGCTGGCGATCATTCCCTTGGGCGCGGCCGGAATACCGTGGAACGGTTGGACGGCGCTGGCCGCACTGGCCGTGGTGTGCGCGCTGATCGCGGGTTTGCAGATACCGCTTGCCCGCTATCGCGACACCGCGGCGGAAGACCGCGCGATCGGCGGCTGGCCGGCGGTGACGGTGGCGGCCGGGGTGTTGCTGGGCGCGCTGCTGATCGGCTGGGCGGCATGGCGCGGCATCACGCACTGGCAGGCCATTCCCAGCACCTGGGACGCGGTTTGGCACGCCAACACGGTGCGCTTCATCCTCGACACCGGCCAGGCGTCGTCGACCCACATGGGTGAGCTGCGCAACGTCGAGACACACGCGGTGCTGTACTACCCGTCGGTGTTTCACGCCCTGGCAGCGGTGTTCTGTCAGCTGACCGGGGCGGCACCCACCACCGGCTACACGGTGACGTCGGTGGCGGCGTCGGTCTGGCTGTTTCCGTCCAGCGCGGCCATCCTCACCTGGTTCCTGGCTCGCCCGGCGACAACCCAGTGGCGTGCCGCGGGGGTGACGGCAACCGCGGCGGCGCTCTCGGCGTCGTTCACCTCAGTGCCCTACGTCGAGTTCGGCGTCGCCGCGATGCCGAACCTGGCGGCCTACGGGGTCGCGGTACCGACTTTTGCGTTGATCGTCTCGACGCTGCGGCACCGCGACCGCATCCCGGTAGCGGTGCTTGCATTGGTGGGCGTCTTCTCGGTTCACCTCACCGGCGGGTTCGTCGTCATCCTGTTCCTGTTGGCCTGGTGGCTGCTGGACGCGCTGTGGCATCCGGTGCGCGGCCGGCTCGCCGACGCGCTGATCCTGGCCACAACGGCGGTGCCGACCGCGCTGATCCTCGCGCCACAGTTCATCGGGGTGCTGCGACAGGCCGACATCATCGCCGGGCATGCGTTCCCCAGCTTCAAGAGCGTGAAGCAGGGCGTCATCGACGCGCTGCTGCTGCATACCCGCCACCTCAACGACTTCCCGACCCAATATGGCCTCGTCGTGCTGTCCTTCATCGGCATGGCGATCTGCCTGTACAAGAAAATCTGGTGGCCGCCGGCACTCTGGCTGGTGCTGACCGTGGCGACCATTTACTCGGGGGCGCCGTTTGGCAACCCGCTCGGCGCCACCATCGAAAAGTTCAGCCAGTTCTTCTACAACGACCCCCGCCGGCTGACGGCTGTGGTGACGATGCTGCTGTCGCCGATGGCGGCCATGGCGTTGTTCACGGCGGTCGTGGTGCTGGTGGCCGGCGCCAAGCGACTCGCCGATCGGTTCCGGCCTCCGGGAGAGGGTGTGCCCGCACCCGTCTGGGTCTCGGCCACGGTGGTCCTGCTGGTGGCGGCGACCGTGCTCAGCGGCCGGCACTACCTGTACCGGCACCTGGTCCTGTTCGGCGACAAGTACGACTCGGTGATCATCGACCAGAAGGACCTGGACGCCATGGCCCATCTGGCGACCCTGCCAGACGCCAAAAACACCATTATCGGCAACTCCAATGTCGACGGCACCGCGTGGATGTATGCGGTGGCCGACCTGCACCCGCTGTGGACCCACTACGACTACCCGCAGCAAACCGGCCCCGGCTACTTCCGCTACATCTTCTGGTCCCGTGCCAACACCGGCAGTCCCTGGGTGGTCGAAGCGGTCCGGGTGCTCAACATCCGCTACATCCTCACCAGCGAGCCCACGGTGCGCGGGTTCAAGGAACCCGAAGGGATAAGGTCACTGGAGAAATCGAAGTCGTGGGCGAAGATCTACGACAACGGTGGCGCCCAAATCTGGGAATGGCGCGGCAGGCTCAAGTGAACGAAGGCCCGCAGCCACACATTCCTAGCAAGCCCGTAAGAGGATGGTGACTGGATTGAGTACCGGCAACGACGACCTAGACGCTGATGGCATCGAGGTCATCGGCGGCGTCGATCCCCGGATCATGGCGCTGCGCGACGCGGGAGGCGACGGCGACTCGGACGAACGCTCGCTGACCGACTTGGTCGAGCAGCCCGCCAAGGTGATGCGAATCGGCACCATGATCAAGCAGTTGCTCGAAGAGGTGCGTGCCGCGCCGCTCGACGAAGCCAGCCGCAATCGGCTGCGCGAGATCCACGCCACCAGCATCCGGGAGCTCGAAGATGGCCTGGCACCCGAGCTGCGCGAGGAGCTCGACCGGCTCACCTTGCCGTTCAACGAGGACGCGACGCCGTCGGATGCGGAGTTGCGCATCGCCCAGGCTCAGCTGGTCGGCTGGCTGGAAGGGCTGTTCCACGGCATCCAGACCGCCCTGTTCGCCCAGCAGATTTCCGCCCGCGCGCAGCTGGAGCAGATGCGCCAGGGCGCGCTGCCGCCGGGAGTCGGGAAGTCGGGCCACTCCGGGTCCGGGCACGGGCAATACCTGTAAGCCGTGTCGAGTAGTCCGCACATCGAAACCCACAATGCGTGGGTCGAGTTTCCCATCTTCGACGCCAAGTCGCGCTCCCTGAAGAAGGCCTTTCTGGGGAAGGCGGGCGGCACGATCGGGCGCAACAAATCCAACGTGGTCGTCATCGAGGCGTTGCGGGACATCACCATGTCGCTCGAGTTGGGCGACCGAGTCGGTCTGGTCGGCCACAACGGGGCGGGGAAATCGACTCTGCTGCGCGTACTTTCCGGCATTTACGAACCGACTCGGGGCTGGGCAAAAGTCACCGGCCGGGTGGCGCCGGTCTTCGATCTCGGGGTCGGCATGGACCCCGAGATCTCCGGCTACGAGAACATCATCATCCGCGGCCTGTTTTTGGGGCAGACCCGAAAGCAGATGCAGGCCAAGGTGGACGAGATCGCCGAGTTCACCGAACTCGGCGACTACCTGTCGATGCCGCTGCGTACCTATTCCACCGGGATGCGAGTGCGGCTGGCGATGGGCGTGGTCACCAGCATCGACCCGGAGATTCTGTTGCTCGACGAAGGCATCGGCGCCGTGGATGCCGACTTCCTCAAGAAGGCCCAGTCGCGGCTGAAGAGCCTGGTGGATCGCTCCGGAATCCTGGTTTTCGCAAGCCATTCCAACGAATTCCTGGCACGGCTGTGTAAGACCGCGATGTGGATCGAACATGGAGTGATCAAGCTCACCGGCGGCATCGAAGACGTGGTGCGCGCCTACGAGGGCGAGGACGCCGCCCGCCATGTGCGCGACGTGCTGAACGAACAAAGCCCGAGGTCGAACCCGGAAAGTCGCTCGCGCACAAGGCTTCCCGGGCTTGCGATGAGTGAAGATGAATGAATCGGTCTTCGCCGTCGTGGTCACCCACCGGCGCCCCGATGAGCTGGCCAAGTCGCTGGGTGTGTTGACCACGCAGACCCGGCTGCCCGATCACCTGATCGTGGTCGACAATGATTTTTTGGGGGATGGAGCGGAAGACGGGCGGGTTCGCGATCTGGTAGCCGGCCAGCCGATCTCCACCACTTACCTGGGCTCGCGCCGAAACCTCGGCGGTGCGGGCGGTTTCGCGCTCGGCATGTTGCAGGCGTTGGCGCAAGGCGCCGATTGGGTGTGGCTGGCCGACGACGACGGGCGCCCGCAGGACACCCGGGTGCTGGCGACCCTGATGGCCTGCGCCGAGAAGTACGGCCTGGCCGAGGTATCGCCGATGGTGTGCAATATGGACGACGCGGCGCGGCTGGCATTTCCGTTGCGACGTGGCCTGGTTTGGCGAAGGCTCGCAAGCGAATTGCGTACCTCTAAAACTGAGGAGGGGCAGGATCTGTTGCGCGGGATCGCCTCGCTGTTCAACGGTGCGCTGTTCCGGGCCTCCACCCTGGAAGCGATCGGCGTGCCCGACTTGCGGCTGTTCATCCGCGGCGACGAGGTGGAAATGCACCGGCGCCTGGTCCGGTCCGGTTTGCCGTTCGGCACCTGCCTGGACACGGCCTACCTGCATCCCTGCGGATCCGACGAGTTCAAGCCGATCCTGGGCGGCCGGATGCACACCCAATACCCCGACAACCCCGCCAAGCGCTTCTTCACCTATCGCAACCGCGGCTACCTGATGTCGCAACCGGGTCTGCGCAAGCTGCTGTTCCAGGAGTGGGTCCGGTTCGGCTGGTTCTTCCTGGTGACCCGACGCGACCCCAGGGCGCTGATGGAGTGGATTCGGTTGCGGCGCTTGGGCCGTCGCGAGATATTCGGGAAGCCCGACGCTGGGGAGCCTTGATGACGTTCATGGACGCGGCGGCACAGTCGCGCACGTTTACCCGGGCCCGAGGGGATCTGGCCGAGGGCTTTCGCCGTCACGAGTTGTGGCTGCACCTGGGCTGGCAGGACATCAAGCAGCGCTACCGGCGATCGGTGCTGGGACCGTTCTGGATCACCATCGCGACCGGCACCACCGCCGTCGCGATGGGCGGCCTGTACTCGAAGCTGTTTCATCTGGAACTGTCCGTGCATCTGCCGTATGTCACGCTCGGGCTGATCATTTGGAACCTGATCAACGCCGCCATCCTGGAAGGCGCCGACGTGTTCGTCGCCAACGAGGGACTGATCAAACAATTGCCGACCCCGTTGAGCGTGCACGTCTACCGGCTGGTGTGGCGGCAGATGATCCTGTTCGCGCACAACATCGTCATCTACGTCGTCGTCGCGATCATCTTCCCCAAACCGTGGTCGTGGGCGGACCTGTCGGTCATACCGGCGCTGGTGCTGATCGTGCTCAATTCCATATGGGTGTCACTATGTTTCGGCATCCTGGCGACCCGCTACCGCGACATCGGCCCGCTGCTGTTTTCGGTGGTGCAGTTGCTGTTCTTCATGACGCCGATCATCTGGAACGACGACACGTTGCGGCAGCAGGGCGCCGGGCGCTGGTCGAGCATCGTCGAACTCAACCCGCTGCTGCACTATCTCGATATCGTGCGGGCCCCGCTGCTGGGTGCCCACCAGGAGCTGCGGCACTGGGTGGTGGTGCTGGTGCTGACGGTCATTGGCTGGGTGCTGGCCGCTTTCGCGATGAGGCAGTACCGCGCCCGGGTTCCGTACTGGGTCTAGCTTGGATTAGCCCTGGGCCGTTTGCGCCGATTGCGAATCCTGCGACGCGACAAGCCGATTGAGCGTCGTGCAGTTCACACTCGGCCGCGGCGAGTCTAGGCGGTAACGATCATCTCCTGCTCGGAGCCGACCTCGTCCTCGGCGGCCCATGCCGTCATGAACACGTCGATGCGCACCTGCTCGTCGCGGCCCGTCTCCGGGCCGCTGTCGTTGAGGTGCACGATGCCGGCTGCGGTGTCGACACCGGTCACCACCACGGCGTGGTCGCCCGGGAGGTTGCCGTCGTGGAGCTTTTTGGCGGGCTTACCCCAGATGGTCTCGGCATTCAGGATGACGATCACCTTGTGGCCGGCGCCCAGCTGCTGCTCGAGCGCCTCCAGGCCGGTGGCGACGCCAGTTTGGGCCGCATACTGCTTGTCGGTCCACTTGGCGTTGACTCCGTAGTGCGCCAACAGCTCCGGCAGGTCTCGCGCGTTGGTGCCTTCGCCCGAGTTGGGGTTGTCTTTGTCGGCGGGCGGGATGTAGATCGATCCGGAATGGGTCTTGCTGGGGGTCTTCTGCGCCACTTTGACGATGGCGTGCTCGGACGGCTCGTGCCCGGTCAGCTGACCGACCACGTCGGCGGCCGACATGATCGCGCAGTCATCGAGTGTCTGGTGGCGCCAGTAGGGGGCGGCGGCAGTGGGGTCGCCGTAGAGCGGGCCGTTGTTAGCCGCTTCGGCGGTGCCCGTCGCCAAGCTCACGGCGAGGACGGCGCCGCACGCGGCAAGGGTGGCGGCGCGCGCCGCCTTGGCGAGATTGGTGACGATCATGGTGGGTCCTTTTCTCGTTCCGCCGCCGGCGGAGTTGGTCTGTTGAGAAAAGGCTCCTACAAAGGCCTTTCACGAATCTCGGTGAATTCTTGGAAGGCCGATTCCGGCCGCTAGCGGCCTAGCACCGGGTCGTCGTGGCGTGCCTACGGTCGGCGCCGGATCCCCTCGATCGGTTTACCCGTCGCTGCCGTTGCTGCCCGTGCTCCCGGTACTGCCGTCGGGCGTGCCGCCGGTGCCGCCGGTCCCGGCGAGGCCGCCGGTCCCCACGGGCGATCCGGTGCCGCCATGACCGCCGTTACCGCCTTTACCGCCATTACCGGCGGCACCGGCGCCACTGGTTGGGATCGGCGTCGCCGCCGTTGCCGCCGTTCCCTCCGTTGCTGCCGTTGCCGCCAACACCGGCGGTACCGGTGGTACCGGCCGCACCGCCATCGCCGCCGTTGCCACCGTTGCCGCCCGTGCCACCATCGTCAGCCGCCCCGGTGGGACCGGTTGCGTTGCCGGCGTTGCCACCGTTGGCGGCAGCGCCGCCCGCCGGTGCCGCCGAGACCACCGATGCCGGCATCGCCGTCGGTGCCGGTCGGGGCGTCGCCGCCGGTGCCAGCGCTACCACCCAAGCCACCAGCCCCGCCAGCCCCGCCGGTACCCAACAACGCGTGGTTGGCACCACCGGCCCCCCCAACGCCGCCGGTTCCACCATTCCCGCCGGTAGTTCCCTCGCCGCCGGCGCTGCCCGAGACACCGCTGCCGCCAGCCCCGCCAGTCCCGCCGGTCCCACCTGCCCCGCCGGCACCGCCCAGCAGCGCGTCGTTGGCCCCACCTACACCGCCGGCCCCACCGGTCCCGCCTACCCCTGAGGTACCGGCAGCTCCGCCGGCCCCACCGTTCCCGCCGGCTCCCGCGGAACCCCACAGGCGTCCACTGGCTCCGCCGGCCCCACCGGTCCCACCGGTACCGCCGGCGGTCGTGGCCGACCCGCCCGCCCCGCCGGCACCGCCGCTGCCAAACAGCCCGGCCGACCCGCCATTCCCACCGGCCTGACCGGCCGCGCCAGACCCCCCATTGCCGCCATTGCCATACAGCCACCCGCCATCACCGCCGGCAGCCCCGGTACCTGCCCCTGATTTGTGCCGTTACCCACCAGCGCGCGGCCCGTAATATCCTTCACGGGCGAAAACACCGCTACGCTCGCAGCACTCCGCATGACCGCCTGCAACGGCGTGGCATTAGCCGCCTCCGCGGCCGCATACGCGCCCCCGCGCTATTCAGGGCCTGCACAAACTGGGCATGAAATGCCGCCGCCTGAGCGCCGAGCGCCTGAAATTGCCGGCCGTGGCCGGAAAACAGCGATGCGATGGCCGCCGACACCTCATCGCCAGCGGCGACCGCAATCTCCGTCGTCGAGGCCGCTGTCGCCGTGTGGGCAGCGTGCAGGACGGTACGTCAATCCCTTGGAGTGCGGACAGGTTTAGCAGTCTTGACACATAATGTTGGGCGGCAGACAGCAGCGCTGAGAGCGCGTATGTTTGCCGGGTTTTCACGCCGTATGGCGGTGGCAGTTCTACCTCGGCGGCATCGTTCGGCCGGGACCGTTCAGCGGTTAGCTGGTTTGCTCGGTGACGACCATCTGGTCGCTACCGGTGGCCCACGACTTGAGGAAGACCTCGATGGGCACCGTCTCGTCCTTGCCGGTTGCCGACCCGCTGTCGTTGAGGTGCACCATGCCGTTGGCGGTGTCCACACCGATGACGACCACGGCGTGGTCGGCCAGGGGGTTGCCGCTCTGGTCCTTGGTCACGACGGGCTGGCCCCAGAGGAGCTCTGCGTTCACCCCGACGATCACCTTGTGGCCACCGGCCAGGTAGTGCTCGAGTGCCTCCAGGCCGGTGGCGACACCGGTCGCGTTGGCCTCTTGCTCGCTGGTGTACACCGCGTTGATGCCGTACCGCGCCAACAGCACCGGAATGTCCTGCGGGTTGGTGCCGTGGCCGGTCTGGTTGGGACGGCTCATGTCGCTGGGCAGCGTGTAGATCGCACCGTAGTGGGCCCGACTGGGCAGGCTCTGGGCCAACGTAATGACCTCCTGCTCGGAGACGTCGCGCTTGACCAGTTGCCCGATCACATCGGCAGACGCCATCAGGGCGCAGTCGTCGAGAGATTGCATCCTCCAGTACGGGGCCGCGGCGGCCGGGTCCCCGTACATCCGGCCCGGGCTCGCGGCCTCGGGGTGGCCTTGCGTGCTGGCCTCCGCCAAACCTGTCGCGCCAGCCGCCAAGCCCAGCGTCACCGCGGCGCCCAACGCGGCGATACCGGCTTTCCAGATGCGGATCTTCTTGGTGCTCACGGTGGTGCCTCTTCTCATCAGCACCTAGCGATCTAGGTGTGTGAGAAAAGACTCCGATGCCGACCTCTTAGGAAACTCTGCGAATTCTTGAAGGCGAAGACAAGGCGAAGACAAGGCGAAGACAAGCCGAGGCGGCGCCTCCCGCCGGCAAGAATCCTTTGAGAATCCGCCAAGAATCCTTTGAGGATCCATCAAGTCGCCGCCCCGACGCTGATGCGGTGCGCGAAACAACATAGATAAAGGGTGATTTCATGCGCGATGCGGAAAGAGAGGGACACATGCTGCGCCCCGACGGCGATTCCGAACCGTTCTACGGCGTCGCGCAAATCGGACACGTGCCGAGCGAAAGTCGCTTGCGTGGACCGGAATTCGCGCGAATCGTGCGAGCGTGTTCGCGCGGCATTCAAGTCCAGGCCGAGATGACCGCTCGGATAGGTCTGTCGCTGCACCACCAGGTCGCCCCAGGAGGGGTGGGCGTCCTGGTCGTCCTAGTGGAGGACTCGGATACAGGCACGCGAGAGCCGCAACAACGTCGTCACCCTGACCGCCTGACCGCGACCGCGCCGGTCGTCACGTGCTAAAGCTCGGAGCCCTACGCGGGCAACCACGACGAAACTCGACGCTAGTCCCCCAGAAGGGGCAGGATGCGATCGTGAGCTACGTCTCGGTAATCGGTCGCGTCGGGACGTTGATCCTGGCGACCCGCGGTGAGCGCGGCGCCGGCGAGGTCCTGCTCAGTGTGCGGGGCTCCAAAGAGGCCTACCTCGCGTGGTCGGACGAACCACTACCCAAGGGCACCAAGGTGCTCGTGGTCGACGTTCGGGGCGCGCGGACGGTGGTCGTCGAGCCCTGGGAAGACCCCACCGGTATGGCTTGACAATCGAAATTCCCTGACACAACAACAAACAACGAACCCAAGGAGTCCGAAAATGCTCGGTTACAAAGTGCCCGATCCCGACGAGGCGATGCTGATCTCCGGAGGCCGCGCGAAGGGCAACGCCCCCTTCCGCGTGGTGACCGGCCACGGCGCCTTCATCATGCCGTTCTTCCGTAAGGTCCGATTTCTGACGCTGGCCATGTGCGAGTCCGAGGTCGCCGAAAAGTGCGTCACCCAGCAGGGCATCACCCTCAACGTCCGGTCGGTGATCGCCTTCAAGGTCGGCAACGACACCGAGAGCATCATCAGTGCGGGGCAGCGATTCCTGTCAGACCAGGACCAGATGGCCGTGCTTACCGGCCGGATCTTCGCCGGCCACCTGCGCTCTATCATCGGCTCGATGACCGTCGAGCAGATCATCCGGGAGCGCCAGAAGCTGGCCACCGAGGTCCTGGACGGGTCCAAGGAGGAGATGGCGCGAATCGGTCTGACCGTCGACGCCCTGCAAATCCAGTCCATCGACGACGACGGGCTGGGCTACATCAACGCGATGTCGGCGCCGTACAACGCGACCATCCAGCAGCAGGCCCAGATCGCGCAGGCGCAGGCGAACCAGGCGGCCGCGGAAGCCGAGCAGGAGTCACAGCGCAAGCAGGCCGAATTCGGCCGCGAGACGGCGGTCGTCAAGGCCCAGTACAAGGCGGAGGTGGACAAGGCTCAGGCGGAGGCCTCGCAGGCGGGCCCGCTGGCCGAAGCCCAGGCCCAGCGCGAGGTGCTGGAGATGCGCACCGAACTGGCCCAACGCGCCGCCGAGCTTCGCCAGCAGGAGTTGGTCGCCGAGGTGGTCAAGCCCGCCGAGGCGGAGGCCGAACGCGTCCGGATCTTGGCCGTCGCCGACGCGGAGAAGATGAAGATCCAGGCAGAAGCCGCGGCGTCGCACGATCGGGTGGCGCTGGACCGGATGCTGATCGACCAGCTGCCCCAGATCGTGGAGCAGGCGGCGCGCGGGCTCTCCGGCGCGAACCTCACCGTGCTGAACGGCGCCGAAGGACTCACCCAGGTGGCCAGCGGGCTGGTCGCCCAGGGCAAGGCCATTTTCGACGCATTGCGCGGCGAGGTCTTCGACTATGAAGAGGACGCCGACGCGGCGCCGGGCGCCGAGATCTCGAAAGCCGGTGCGTGACAAGGCGACTGGTGCACTGGGGCGGCTATTGGCGGCCCTACCGGCCGCCGCTGTCCGGCCCGCTCGTCGGCCGATTGTGGTGCAAAGCACGATAGAAACGCCGCCGAAGTGGGTATTCGGGGCGGGACCGACTGAAAATGCTTGTCGTATACCGGTGACGGCTGCCTCCCCGATGGTGTATCACTGAAACGCCACGATTCGGCTTCGCGGCGTACCAGTTCGGCAACCGACAACAAGAAAATAAGGCGGCGGACGTGAGCAAGAAAGTCCAATCATCGGGGCTAGCGGATGCGGCGCGGGATCAACTCGCGGCGGAGTTGGCCCGGCTGCGGCACCGGCGCGAACTGTTGGAGGCCGAAGTCAAGAATGACCGCGGCATGATCGGCGATCACGGAGACGCGGCCGAAGCGATACAGCGGGCCGACGAACTCGTCGTCCTCGCCGATCGGATTAACGAACTGGACCGGCGGTTGCGGACCGGGCCTTCGCCTTCGGATCAGTCGGAAGCACTGCCCGGCGGGACCGAGGTGACCCTGCGGTTTCCCGATGGAGAAGTCGTCACCATGCACGTGATCTCCATCGTCGAGGAGACCCCGGTCGGCCGCGAAGACGAAACGCTCACCGCTCGCAGTCCGCTGGGGCAGGCCCTGGCCGGTCATCAACCGGGCGACACGGTGACCTATTCGACACCACAAGGGCAAAATCAGGTCGAGTTGATTGCGGTGAAGCTGCCGACGTAACGCGGCCCCGGGGCTACGACTGGCTGGGACCGGCCCCGTTACACTTCAACCCCGTGGAAGCTGCGCCGCCGCGCCCGCACCTGAGCCTGACCACACAGGTGTGGCGCTTCGTCGTTACCGGCGGCTTTTCGGCGATTGTCGACTTCGGCCTCTACATAACACTCTGGAAAGCGGTGGGCCTACAGGTTGATCTGTCGAAGGCCATCAGCTTCATCGCCGGAACCATCACCGCGTACCTGATCAACCGCCGATGGACATTCCAGGCAGCCGCAAGCACAGCCCGGTTCGTCGCGGTGATGGTGCTCTACGGTGTCACCTTCGCCGTACAGGTCGGGCTCAACCATCTGTGCCTGGCATTCTTGCAATACCAGATATGGGCCGCTCCCGTTGCGTTCGTGATCGCGCAGGGCACCGCCACGGTGATCAATTTCATCGTGCAGCGAGCCGTTATCTTCCGGATCCGCTGAGCCCGACAGGTAGGCGGTACCCTCTGTGACGATGTTCAGCACCGAATTCCCCACCACCGCGACCCGGCTGACCGGATGGGGCCGCACCGCGCCGTCGGTGGCAAACGTGCTGCACACCCCCGATCCCGAAGTGATCGCCAAGGCGGTGGCGCGGGTGGCCGGTAACCAGGCGGGCGGCGGTACACCGAATGGCCCCCAAAACAGAAGAGGCGTCATCGCCCGCGGGCTGGGACGCTCCTACGGCGACAACGCGCAAAACGGCGGCGGGCTGGTGATCGACATGACCCCGCTGAACCACATCCACTCCATCAGCGCCGACACCAAGCTGGCCGACGTCGAGGCCGGGGTCAACCTCGACCAGCTGATGAAAGCGGCCCTGCCGTTCGGGCTGTGGGTCCCGGTGCTCCCCGGCACCCGGCAAGTCACCGTCGGTGGCGCGATCGCATGCGACATCCACGGCAAGAACCATCACAGCGCGGGCAGCTTCGGCAACCACGTGCGCAGCATGGACCTGCTGACCGCGGGCGGCGAGATTCGCCACTTGACACCGGCCGGTGAGGATTCCGAGCTGTTCTGGGCGACCGTCGGAGGCAACGGCCTGACCGGCATCATCCTGCGGGCCACCATCGAGATGACACCAACGGAGACGGCCTATTTCATCGCCGACGGCGACGTCACCGCCGGCCTCGACGAAACCATCGCCCTGCACACCGACGGCAGCGAAGCCGACTACACCTACTCCAGCGCGTGGTTCGACGCCATCAGCCCGCCCCCGAAGCTGGGCCGCGCCGCGGTATCGCGCGGCTCGCTGGCCAGGCTGGACCAGCTGCCGGCAAAGCTTGCCCGCAATCCGTTGAAATTCGATGCACCGCAAATACTTACGCTTCCCGACCTGTTCCCCAACGGACTGGCCAACAGATACACCTTCGGGCCGATCGGCGAACTCTGGTACCGCAAGTCCGGCACCTATCGCGGCAAGATCCAGAACCTGACGCAGTTCTACCATCCGCTGGACATGTTCGGTGAATGGAATCGCGCCTACGGCTCGGCGGGATTCCTGCAGTACCAGTTCGTGATTCCCACCGACGCCGTCGACGAGTTCAAGAAGATCATCGTCGACATCCAGGGCAGCGGCCACTACTCGTTCCTCAATGTGTTCAAGCTGTTCGGTCCCGGCAACCAGGCGCCGCTGAGCTTCCCGATCCCCGGCTGGAACATCTGTGTCGACTTCCCGATCAAGGCCGGGCTGGGCGAGTTCGTCGGCGAACTCGACCGCCGGGTCCTTGAGTTCGGCGGCCGGCTCTACACCGCAAAGGACTCCCGCACCACCGCCGACACCTTCCACGCCATGTATCCCCGCATCGACGAGTGGATCGCCGTGCGCCGCAAGGTCGATCCCTTCGGCGTGTTCGCGTCCGACATGGCCCGACGTTTGGAGCTGCTCTAGATGGTGCTTGACGCCGTAGGAAACCCGCAGACGGTGCTGCTCCTGGGCGGCACGTCCGAGATCGGGCTGGCCATCTGCGAGCGCTATCTGCGCAACGCCCGCGCGCGGATCGTGCTGGCCGCCATGCCCGACGACCCGGGCCGCGAGGACGCGGTAGCGCAGATGAAGGCCGCGGGCGCGAAATCAGTGGAGCTGATCGACTTCGAGGCCACCGACCCCGACAGCCACCCGAAGGTGATCGAGCAGGCCTTCTCAAACGGCGGCCCAAGAGATATAGACGTCGCGATTGTCGCGTTCGGATTGCTCGGTGACGCCGAGGAACTGTGGCAGAACCAGCGCAAGGCGGTTCAGATCGCCGAAATCAACTACACCGCAGCGGTTTCCGTCGGCGTGCTGCTGGGTGAGAAGATGCGCGCCCAGGGCTATGGCCAGATCATCGCGATGAGCACGGTGGCCGGTGAGCGGGTGCGACGGTCCAACTTCGTCTACGGCTCCACCAAGGCCGGTCTGGATGGCTTCTACTTGGGATTATCGGAGGCTTTGCGCGAGTACGGGGTTCGCATCCTGGTGATCCGGCCCGGCCAGGTGCGCACCCGGATGAGCGCACACATCAAGGAAGCCCCGCTGACCGTCGACAAGGAGTACGTCGCCAACCTCGCGGTGACCGCGTCCGCAAAAGGTAAGGAACTGGTTTGGGCGCCAGCAGCATTCCGCTACGTGATGATGGTGTTACGACACATCCCGCGGAGCATCTTCCGCAAGCTGCCAATCTGATCATGCGCAACGCGCTGGCCAGCCTCGGCCAGATGGCGCTGGCGGCGGTGATCGCCACCGTGGTCGCGGTGGTGTCGCTGATCGCCATCGCGCGGGTGCAGTGGCCCGCATTTCCGTCGTCCAACCAGCTGCATGCGCTGACCACCGTCGGCCAGGTGGGTTGCCTGGCCGGGCTGGTCGCCACCGGCTGGCTGTGGCGACGTGGGCACAGGCTGCCGGCTCAGCTGGGCGGGCTGGTGTTCGTGTCCGCGTTCACCGTCGTGACGCTGGGCATGCCGCTGGGAGCGACCAAGCTGTACCTGTTCGGTATCTCCGTCGACCAGCAGTTTCGCACCGAATACCTGACCCGGCTCACCGACAGCGCCGCCCTGCACGACATGACCTACCTCGGGTTGCCGCCGTTCTACCCGCCGGGCTGGTTCTGGATAGGCGGGCGGGTCGCGGCTCTGACCGGGACGCCGGCCTGGGAGCTCTACAAGCCGTGGGCGATCACCTCGATCACCATCGCCGTGGCGGTCGCGCTGGCGCTGTGGTGGCGGATGATCCGCTTCGAGTACGCGTTGGTGGTCACCACCGCGACCGCGGCGGTGACGCTGGCCTACAGCTCGCCGGAGCCCTACTCCGCAATGATCACGGTGCTGCTGCCGCCGGTGCTGGTCCTGACGTGGTCCGGCCTGCGCGCCGGCGAACGTCACGCTAGCGTGGCGCCGGAGGCCGAGGGCCACGCTGGCGTGTCCCCCGCAAGCGGGAGGTGCCCCCAGCTCGAGGGACGGGCACCGCGCGCTGGCGAAAAGCGCGGCGGGGGCTGGGCGGCGGTGATCGGCGCCGGCATCTTCCTCGGCTTTACGGGCACCTGGTACACGCTGCTGCTGGCCTACAGCGCGTTTACCATCACCCTGATGGCGCTGGCGGTCGCCGGGTCCCGCTGGCGGCGGGCCGGCATCAAGGCCGCGCTCGATCCGCTGCGTCGGCTGGCCGTCATCGGCGTTATCGCCGCGGCCATCGCCGCCACCACCTGGCTGCCGTTCTTCCTACGGGCGGCCCACAGCCCGGTCAGCAACACCGGCAGCGCTCAGCACTACCTGCCGGCCGACGGCGCCGAGCTGACCTTCCCGATGCTGCAGTTCTCCCTGCTGGGAGCCGTCTGCATGCTGGGCACCGGGTGGCTGGTGGTGCGCGCTCGGTCGTCGGTGCGGGCGGGCGCCCTGGCCGTCGGCGTGCTCGCCGTCTACCTGTGGTCATTGCTGTCGATGCTGACCACGCTGGCGCGCACCACGCTGCTGTCCTTCCGGCTACAGCCCACGTTGACCGTGCTGCTGGTCGCCGCCGGGGCGTTCGGCTTCCTAGAAGCCATCCGTGCTCTACACGAACGCAGCCGCGTGGTCGTCCCCGTGGCCGGTGCGGTTGGGCTGGCCGCGGCGATCGCGTTCAGCCAAGACATCCCCGACGTGCTGCGCCCCGACCTCACCATCGCCTACACCGACACCGACGGCCACGGCCAGCGCGGCGACCGGCGGCCACCGGGCTCCGAGAAGTATTACTCGACCATCGACGCCGCCATCCGGCATGTCACCGGCCGGCCGCGCGATCAGACCGTCGTGCTGACCGCCGACTACAGCTTCTTGTCGTACTACCCCTACTGGGGTTTTCAGGGGCTGACCTCGCATTACGCCAACCCGTTGGCCCAGTTCGACCTGCGGGCCGCGCAGATCGAGAAGTGGTCGAACCTCAAGACGGCCGACGAGCTGATCCACGCGCTGGACACCTCACCCTGGCCGCCGCCTACGGTTTTCCTCATGCGTCGCGGTGCGGGCGAACACTACACCCTGCGGCTGGCCGAGGACGTCTACCCGAATCAGCCCAACGTCCGTCGTTACACCGTGGAGTTGCGGGCCGCCCTGTTCGCTGACCCGCGTTTCAACGTCCAAAGCATCGGCCCGTTTGTCCTGGCGATTCGCAAGCCGACGGCTACCGGTTGATGGCCACCGAAACCTCACCTGACGCGGTGAAACAACTACCATCTACCTCCGTGAGCGACGCGGCCGCAAACTACCGGATTGCCCGCCTCGTCGCCGTCGTCGCCGGTCTGCTCGGGGCCGTTCTGGCGTTGGCCACCCCGGTGCTGCCCGTCAGCCAGACCACCGCCCAATTGAACTGGCCGCAGAACGGCACGTTCGAGAGTGTCGAGGCACCGCTGATCAGCTACGTGGCCACCGACCTGAACGTCTCCGTGCCCTGTGCGGCGGCCGCCGGGCTGGCCGGGCCGCAGAACGCGTCCAAGACGGTGCTGTTGTCGACGGTGCCCAAGCAGGCCCCGAAGGCCGTCGACCGCGGGCTGCTCATCCAGCGCGCCAACGAGGATCTGGTGCTCGTGGTGCGCAACGTCCCGGTGGTCACCGCTCCGCTGAGCCAGGTGCTCAGCCCGGCCTGCCAGCGCCTGACGTTCACCGCGCACGCGGACCGGGTCATCGCCGAATTCGTCGGACTGACGCAGGGGCCAAACGCCGAGCATCCCGGCTCACCCTTGCGCGGTGAGAAGAGCGGGTATGACTTCCGGCCGCAGATCGTCGGCGTGTTCACCGACCTGGCCGGGCCGGCGCCACCGGGTCTGAGCTTCTCGGCCACCATCGACACCCGGTACAGCAGCAGCCCCACGCAGCTGAAGATGGCCGCGATGATCCTCGGGGTGGTGCTGACCATTGTTGCGTTAGTCGCCCTTCATCTTCTGGACACCGCCGACGGCACCCGGCACCGGCGTTTCCTGCCCGGGCGGTGGTGGTCGATCGGCGGCCTGGATGCGTTGGTCATCGCGGTGCTGGTGTGGTGGCAATTCGTCGGCGCCAACACCTCCGACGACGGCTACATCCTGACCATGGCCCGGGTATCCGAGCACGCCGGGTACATGGCCAACTACTACCGCTGGTTGGGAACCCCGGAGGCGCCGTTCGGCTGGTACTACGACCTGTTGGCGGTGTGGGCCCACGTCAGCACCACCAGCATCTGGATGCGGCTGCCCACCCTGGTGATGGCGCTGACGTGCTGGTGGGTGATCAGCCGTGAGGTCATCCCCCGGCTGGGTCACGCCGTCAAGCGCAGCCGGGCGGCGGCGTGGACGGCGGCGGGATTGTTCCTGGCCACCTGGCTGCCGCTGGACAACGGCCTGCGGCCCGAGCCGATCATCGCCCTGGGCATTCTGGTCACCTGGTGTTCGGTGGAGCGGGCGGTGGCCACCAATCGGCTGCTGCCGGTGGCGATCGCCTGCATCGTCGGCGCGCTGACCCTGTTCTCCGGGCCGACGGGCATCGCCTCCATCGGTGCGCTGCTGGTCGCGGTCGGGCCGCTGCGAACAATCATGCACCGCAGGTCCAAGCAGTTTGGTGCGCTGCCGCTGCTGGCGCCCATCCTGGCCGCAGCCACCGTCACGATCATCCTGATCTTCCGCGACCAGACCCTGGCGGGCGAGATGCAGGCGACCGCCCTCAAGCGTGCTCTCGGGCCCAGCCTCAGCTGGTTCGACGAACACATCCGCTACGAGCGACTGTTCATGGCCAGCCCGGACGGGTCGGTCGCCCGACGGTTCGCGGTGCTGGCGCTGATTCTCGCGCTCGGGATCACTGTGGCAATGTCGTTGCGCAAGGGCCGAATTCCGGGCACGGCCGCCGGACCGAGCCGACGCATCGTCGGAATCACGATCATTTCGTTTCTCGCGATGATGTTCACACCCACCAAATGGACCCACCACTTCGGGGTGTTCGCCGGGCTGGCCGGATCGCTGGGCGCGCTGGCCGCGGTCGCGGTGACGTCCGCGGCGATGCGTTCGCGGCGCAACCGCACGGTGTTCGCCGCCGTGGTGCTGTTCTTGGTGGCGTTGTCGTTCGCCAGCGTCAACGGCTGGTGGTATGTGTCCAATTTCGGTGTGCCGTGGTCGAATTCGTTCCCGGCGTGGAAGTATGCGTTTGCTACCGTGCTGCTCGGGCTGACCTTGCTGGTGCTGCTGCTGGTTGCGTGGTTCCACTTCGTCGCTACCGATGACGGACCACCAAGGACCCGGTATGGGGCGCGAGTGGCCGGAATCATCCAGTCCCCGTTGGCAATTGCGACGTGGGTGCTGGTGGTTTTCGAGGTTCTATCGCTGACGTTGGCGATGACCGACCAATACCCGGCATGGTCGGTGGGCCGGTCCAACCTGCAGGCGCTGGTCGGTTTTAACACCCGAAAAGCATGCGGACTCGCCGAGGACGTATTGGTGGAGCAAGATCCCAACGCCGGCATGCTGCCCCCGGTATCGGCAGCGGCGGGCCCTTCGGTAGCAGAAGCACTCGGAGGCGGGCTCTCGGAAGCCTTCACGCCCAACGGTATTCCCGCCGACGTCCGCGCCGACCCGGTCATGGAACGTCCAGGTGACCGCAGTTTCGTCAACGAGGACGGGTTGGTCACCAGCAGCGAGGCCGGCACCGAGGGCGGCACCAACCCGGCACCGGGGATCAACGGCTCGGTTGCCCAGCTGCCCTACAACCTGGATCCGGCCCGCACGCCGGTGCTGGGCAGCTGGCGGTCCGGCGTGCAGGTGCCCGCCATGCTGCGGTCGGGCTGGTACCGATTGCCGCCGCGGGATAAGGCGGGCCCGCTGCTGGTGGTCAGTGCGGCCGGCCGGTTCGACCCCCGCGAGGTCCAGCTGCAATGGGCCACCGATGACGGCGCCGCCACCGGACACCCCGGCGGATCGTTCCAATTCGCCGACGTCGGGGCGTCGCCGGCCTGGCGCAACCTGCGGTTAGCGGTGTCGACGATCCCGAGCAGCGCAACCCAGGTCCGCCTGATCGCCGATGACGAGGATCTGGCGCCCCAGCACTGGATCGCGGTCACGCCGCCGCGGATTCCGCAGCTGCGCACGCTGCAGGATGTGGTGGGCTCTGCCGATCCGGTGTTCCTGGACTGGCTGGTGGGTCTGGCGTTCCCGTGTCAGCGCCCGTTCGGGCATCAAAACGGCGTGGACGAGACACCGAAATGGCGCATCCTGCCGGACCGGTTCGGCGCCGAGGCCAATTCTCCGGTGATGGACAACAACGGCGGCGGCCCGCTGGGTGTCACCGAGTTGCTGGTGAAGGCGACCACGGTGGCCACTTACCTGAATGACGACTGGTCGCGGGACTGGGGTGGTTTGCAGCGGTTGACGCCCTACTACCCCAACGCCCAGCCCGCCCGACTGCAATTGGGGACGGCCACCCGCAGCGGTCTGTGGAACCCGGCGCCGCTGCGGCACTAGCGTCTACCGGCCGGACCGGAAGTAGAGGCCGGGATGGGGCGGCTGGATGATGTCCCTTGCCTTAGGGGATAAGGGCGCGCAAGGGATGCGTGATCGCCCAAATCGGGTGTTCGACATCCCGACGTAATGGCGCACCGGGTGACGCGGTCCGCTGAAGGGCTGGTACGGATCTGCGGACGCGCCCGGCGCTATCAGCGAGGCCACGAGTGACACACCGACGGTGCCCAACACGCCGCCTGCCGTCATGCGCAGCTTGGACACCTTGTTCGTGGGTGCCTGGGTCTGCGTTTCAGTGGACTTGGCATTCATGATGGTGATTCCTTCCCTCGAAAATCTTTCGATTCCCCCAGGTCGGAAGGTTCGCCCACAGGGCATGCCGGAGAGCGAATCCCTGCCCGGAGCCGGCCGCTGTGACCGACAACACCGAGGCTGCGCGCGCCGCTTGCGAGAAATTTGCGAAATTCTTGCGCTCCCCGGAAACCGGTAGCGGCTCTTGGACCGCCGCGGTGAACCACGCTATCCGTGTTGACCGGGATCGCCGTCTTTGCCCGTAGCGCCGCCCGTGCCAACGGCGCCTCCGGCGCCCACGGCACCGATAAGCGTGGCACCGGCCCCGCCGCTGCCGCCGACGCCCACGGTGCCCGCTGTGCCGCCGGTGCCCCCGGCGCCGGCCTGACCTCCGACGGGGCTGCCATTGCCGGTGCCGCCGGCGCCGCCGTTGCCGCCGTTACCACCATCGCCACCGGTGCCGCCGGCGCCGCCGTGACCACCGGCCCCACCGGCGCCCGACAACAGCCCGCTGGCGCCACCCTGACCGCCGGCGCCGCCCGCCCCACCGGCCCCGCCGGAACCTCCGGCAGCGCCATAACCACCGGCGCCGCCAGCCCCGGGGGCGCCGGTACTGCCGTTGACCTGGCGTGGCGCCCCCATTGCCGCCGGCGCCGCCCGCCCCGCCCGTGTCACCGTGACCGCCGGCGCCTCCGGCGCCGCCGGCCCCGCCCGCCCCGCCGCCGCCGGCCAGCAGCCCGCCGTGGCCCCCATTGCCGCCGGCACCGCCGGCTCCCGCCGCTGCCACCGTGGGCGCCCGTGGCGCCGTTGCCGCCGGCCCCACCCTGGCCGCCGAAAGCGGAAATGCTGTCGCCCGCGACCGCCGTAGACGATCGCCTTGCCGCCGGCACCGCCGGCGCCGCCCGCCCCGCCCGAGGCCCCGCCGTCAGCCCCGGCACCACCCGCGCCGCCCGTGGCCTGGACGATATTGAGCCCGGCGCCGCCATCCATGGAGGCGGCCATTCCCGCCGGCGCCGCCGGCCCCGCCCGTGGCGCCGGGCCGGCCGCGGCGCCGCCCGCGCCCCCAGCACCGGCAAAGGCCAACGCTGAACCGTGGCTGCCCGTGTACTCGGTCTGCGTGGAAGCCACCCGTGCCGCCCATCCCACCGGCGTCTCCGGGAAGGCTGCCGCCGGCGCCACCATCGGTACCGCCAACCGAGAGGATTGGCCCTCCGGCCCTTATGAACAAGATAAGCTCCGCCCGCGGTTCCGGTCGGCGCCGTGACGCCGCCGGGGGTGGGGTTCACCCCGTTTGTCCCGGCCAGACCGGCGCCGCCGGTGCCGCCGCGCACCGCCGCCGCCGAACCAGGCGGCGCTACCGCCGTTACCCCCATGGCCGGGGTTGCCCCCGTTGATCCCGGCCGCGGCGTTGCCGCCGGCCCCGCCGGCACCGCCGTTGCCGGCTATCAGCCCCCCGGTGCCGCCGACGCCGCCGGACGCGCCGACCCCACCGGCGCCGCCGCTCCCGCCGTTGCCGAGGAGCCCCGCGCTGCCGCCGGCTCCCCCGGCCTGCCCGGCCGCGCCGGCGGCGCCATCGCCGCCGTTGCCGAACAGCAATCCGCCGGCCCCACCGGCGCCGCCCGCCGTCGTCGCATTCGCGCCGTCGCCCAACAGCGGGCGGCCCAACAGCGCCTCGGTGGGCGCATTGATCACAGCCAGCACGCCGTCCTCGAGGACCTGCAAAGGTGACGCGCTGCCCGCTTCGGTGGCGGCGTAGGATTCCGCCCCCGCGCTCATCGCCTGTACGAACTTGGCATGAAACGCCGCCGCCTGAGCGCTCAACGCCTGATACTGCTGCGCGTGCGCGGCAAACAGCGCCGAGATCTGCGCCGACACCTCGTCAGCGCCCGCGGCCAGTATCTCCGTTGTCCGGGCCGCCGCCGCCGCGTTAGCTTCGTCGACCGCCGAACCGATACCAGACAAATCCGCCGCCGCGGCCGAAAGCATTTCTGGTGCGGTGATTACAAACGACATTGGGCACCTGCCTCGCAAATGAATGGCCAATTGCAGGTAGGTTGCCGCGAACCACTTGCGTGATCTTCGCGAGAATCTTGCGGAATTCTTGCGTTCGCGATGTCGGCGGCAAATGCGTTCAGCGGCCTCGTACGGCGTTGCCGACCAGCATCGGTAAGTCTAGACTTACGGTTCGTGGCCACTTACCGAGATGGTGCCGCTTGGCTGGCACTGGCCGACGGGACGCGACGCGCCATCGTGGAACGTCTTGCGCACGGCCCATCGGCCGTCGGTGAATTGGCTCGCGATCTACCTGTCAGCAGGCCGGCCGTTTCGCAGCACCTCAAAGTGCTCAAGTCCGCCGGGCTGGTGCGCGACCGCGCCTCGGGAACGCGCCGCGTCTACCAGCTCGACCCGGCGGGTCTTGAGGTGTTGCGCGCCGAGCTGGACCGGTTTTGGACGCAAGCCCTGGCCAGCTATGCGCAAAGCCTCGAAGGAGAACCGCCGTGACCCAGCCTCGAACACCGAACGTGCACCGACACGTCGTCGTCAATGCCCCGATCGAGCGCGCGTTCGCCGTCTTCACCGCGCAGTTCGGCAACTTCAAGCCGCGCGAACACAATCTGCTCGCCGTGCCGATCGCCGAGACGGTCTTCGAACCCAGAGTGGGAGGGCACATCTACGACCGTGGCGTTGACGGCAGCGTATGCCGATGGGCGCGGGTATTGGTCTACGAGCCGCCCACCCGGGTGGTGTTCAGCTGGGATATCGGCCCGACCTGGCAGCTGGAAACCGACCAATCCAAGACCAGCGAAGTCGAAGTCCGCTTCACGGCGGAGTCCGGGGAGTCCGGGGTGCGCACGCGCGTCGACCTCGAACACCGCCAACTGGACGGCCACGGTCCGGGTTGGCAGTCGCTCGCCGACGGCGTCGACGGCGACGCGGGCTGGCCGCTGTATCTGGACCGCTACACCCAGCTACTTCGCGTCGAGACACGACCATGACGGGCACCCTGATGGACATGGCCCGGGCGGAGCGGACCGACCTCGCGGAATTCCTGGTCACGCTGACACCCCAGCAGTGGGAGACACCCAGCCTGTGTTCTGGGTGGACCGTCAAAGATGTTGTCGCGCATATGATCAGCTACGAGGAGCTGGGCACCGTGGGGCTGCTCAAGCGATTCGCGAAGGGCCGGATCGTGCGGGCCAACGAGGTGGGCGTCGACGAGTTCGCACCGCTGACCCCGCAGCAGCTGATCGAATTCCTGCGCAACCATCTGACACCCAAGGGGTTGACCGCCGGTTTCGGCGGGATGATCGCGCTGGTCGACGGCACGATCCACCACCAAGACATCAGGCGCACGCTGGGTCGGCCCCGCACCATCCCCGCCGATCGACTCGGTCGTGTTCTCGGACTGGTGCCCGGCAACCCCAGGCTCGGAGCGGGACGCCGAATCAGAGGACTGCGACTGCGCGCCACCGACATCGACTGGACGCATGGGCGCGGGACCGAGGTGATCGGGACGGGTGAAGCGCTTCTGATGGCGATGGCCGGCCGGCCCGCTGCCGTCGCGGATCTCGACGGTCCGGGCCGTGCCACACTGGCGCAACGCCTGGGCCGGTAGCCGACCGTCAGCCGGGGCCCGTTTCGAAGATGAACTCGTAGCTGCAGATACGGACGTGGTCGCCGTCGACCAGGGGTGCACTGCTGCGGATCCGATTGCGCTGCACCTCGACACCATTGGTCGACCGCAAATCGGTGATCACGAAACCCGTCCCGGTGTCGATGATGACGGCGTGGTGCCGGCTGACATCGGTGTCGTCGAGAACAATGTCGTTGTCGTGGAAACGCCCGATGCGCGTGGTCGCACCGTTGAGCCGATACTGGTGTCCGCTGGCGTCCCGTAGCCATGCAACGACGGTCCCCACCCCGACGAGCTGCGACTCCCCCGTGTCCTCCCGGTAGGCGCGGCGCTTGTAGGTGGTCTGGGATTCCTGGGCGGCGCCCAGCGGTTCCTGGCGCAGGATCCGCTCGTGCAGGGCATTCAGCGTCGGACCGGGGTCGATGCCGAGGCCCTCGGCCAGGGCGGATTTCAGTCGTCGGTAGGCACCGAGGGCATCGGATTGGCGCTCGCTGAGGTAGTACGCGGTGATCAGCTGCGCCCAGAGCGGTTCGCGATAGGGGTGCTGAGCGGTGAGCGCCTCGAGCTCGCCAATCACCATCGAGGCGCGTCCGCATGCGATCTCGGCTTCGGCGCGGCCGATGTGGGTGCTTACTTTTTCCTCCAACACCGTGGTGGCGAACGTTTCGACGAACGCGAAGTCGCGTAGGTCATCAAGGACCGACCCGCGCCATTCGGCAAGGGCCGTCGAAAAATGGCTGCTGGCATCCTCATATCGCTTCGCGATGGCGGCGCGGACTCCCGCGTTCTTCTCGGCGATGAACCGACCCAGGTCGCAATCGGTCTCGGGCACGCAGAGTTGATACCCCGGAGGCGCGCTCGCCAGCACCGCGTTCGGGTCGGCCCCAGCGCTACGCAGTATCGCGCGCAGGTTGGAGATGTGGGACTGGATGCTGGTCCGTGCCGCCGGCACCGGATCCTGGTCCCACACCGCGTCTATCAACGAGTCGACCGACACCGGGCGGTTGCGATTGATGACCAGCATGGCCAGCACCGCACGCTGTTTCGGGGGGCCCAACGGCACTCGAACGCCGTGTGTGGTCATCAGCAATGGCCCCAGAACACCAAACGCGAGACCCGCATTCGTCACGCCGCCAGCCCTCCGGGTAATTCGACGTCTCAGGTTCCCAGGTCCGGGTCCCGAACCTCAGTCCCCATTGTGACAGCGCCGTGCGCGCGACTGACAAAGAGTGTCTACTGCTGACCTTGCAGCGCCGGAGCCACCCCGCTGCACCCCAACCCCGGCGACCGCGATCGCGTGCTGCTACAGCGCAGGCAGCGCACCCTGGGCGACGACCTCGTTGAGTAGGCTCACCACACGCTCAACGGCGATGTCGCTGGTCACTTTGACCGTGCGCGTCCCGTCGTCCGGTTTCACGACGCCTACTTCGAGGCCTGATTCGGGCCCGTTCTTGGTGGGTGCGGTCACGGCAGGTCCTCTCCCTGGGGCGCGCGATGTGCTGGGGTACACGGCGACTGAGGCTTTCCCTTTATGGTGTCGGTCCCAGACGAAGAATTGTTACGGAATTCGGGCTAGGTCTGGTTAAGTCCGGCCGGGCGAGTGCCTAGCGGTCGCGTTCGGGCTTTCGTGCCCTGGGCGACCCATTTAGTTGTTCTTTTCTATATAAATGTTGGATTCATTCGGCTTTGCTGAAATACCGTCCTGGGGCGCGTTATCTATTCGCCACCCAAGCACGGTCGCGCTCATTTGGCCAGTTTTTGAGGGACGCAATTCGAACATCAGGTGTTCCGCCGCAAGCGCGCGGTGCCCCCACCGCACGCCCGCACCGCGGCCGTGCATCCTCACCGGACAAAGCGGCGTCGCTTACGATCGACCGTTGTGCCCCACGACGACAACGAGCGATCCCAGCGCATTACGCGGTTGATCGCCCTCGTCGCGGGAATCCTGGGTCTGCTGTTGTGCGCCGTTGTTCCGTTGCTGCCGGTGAAACAGACCACGGCGACCGTCCTGTGGCCGCAAGGCACCACCCCCGACGGTCACATCAGCCAGATCACTGCCCCGCTGGTGTCCGGGGCGCCGCGCGCCCTGGACATCTCCGTCCCCTGCTCGGCGATGGCCACCCTGCCGCCCAGCGGCGGCCTGGTGGTCTCGACCCTGCCCAGCGGCGGCGTGGATGCCGGCAAGAACGGGCTCTTCGCACGCGCCGACAAGGACGTGATCGTCGTCGCATTCCGGGACTCGGTGGCCGCGGTGGCACAGCGCTCGGCCGTCGCCGCCGGCGCCTGCAGCGTGCTGCACATCTGGGCCGACGCCGGCGCCGCGGGTGCGGATTTCGTCGGCATACCCGGCGCCGCGGGAACGCTGTCGTCGGAGAAGAAACCACAGGTCGGCGGGATCTTCACCGACCTGAAGGTGCCCGCCCAACCCGGGCTGTCGGCCCGCGTCGACGTCGACACTCGTTTCATCCTCGCACCCACCGTAATCAAGGAAATCGCGATGGTGCTCGGTGCGCTGGCGGTGGTGGTGGCCATCGTCGGGCTGGCCACGCTGGACCGTCACAGCCGGGGCGACACGCTGATCAACTGGCGGTCACCGATCGCTTGGCTCTCCCGATACCGCCCCCGTGAGCACGGCCCCTCGTGGTGGCGTGTCGGCGCGGCCACCTGGCTTGCCGACGTGGGGGTGATCGCGACGCTGCTGCTGTGGCATGTGGTCGGCGCCATCTCGTCGGACGATGGGTACAACTTGACCATCGCCCGGGTGGCGCCCAAAGCGGGCTACGTCGCCAACTACTACCGCTACTTCGGGACGACGGAAGCGCCGTTCGACTGGTATCTCTCGGTGCTGTCGAAGATGGCGTCGGTGAGCACCGCCGGCGTGTGGATGCGGCTGCCGGCCACGCTGGCCGCGATCGGGTGCTGGCTGATCATCGGCCACTGCATGCTGCGCCGGCTGGGCCCGGGGAAGGGCGGCCTGGCGGCCAACCGGGTGGCGGTGTTCACCGCGGGCGCGGTGTTCCTGGCCGCCTGGCTGCCATTCAATAATGGCCTGCGACCCGAGCCGCTGATCGCGCTCGGCGTGCTGGTCACCTGGGTGCTGGTGGAACGCGCAATCGCGCTGCGGCGGCTGGCCCCGGCCGCGGTCGCGATCGTGGTCGCGATGCTCACCGCGACCCTGGCACCGCAGGGGTTGATCGCCGTCGCCGCACTGCTGACCGGCGCCCGGGCCATCGCCCAAAGCATCCGGCGGCGCCGGGCGACCGACGGGCTGTCCCCCGCAAGCGGGAGGTGCCCCCAGGCACCACTGCTGGTGCTGGCGGCGTCGTTGTCGCTGATCACCGTGGTGGTGTTCCGCAGTCAAACGCTGGCCACGGTCGCCGAGTCGGTACGCATCAAGTACAAGGTCGGACCGACGATCGCGTGGTACCAGGACTTCCTGCGCTACTACTTCCTAACGGTGGAGAGCAACGCCGACGGGTCGATGTCGCGGCGGTTTGGGGTGCTGGTGATGCTGCTGTGCCTATTCGGAATGCTGTTCGTGCTGCTGCGCCGCGGCCGGGTGCCGGGGTTGGCCAGCGGCCCGGCCTGGCGGCTGATCGGCACCACCGCGGTCGGCCTGCTGCTGCTGCACTTCACGCCGACGAAGTGGGCGGTGCAGTTCGGCGCGTTCGCCGGACTGGCCGGCGCGCTGGGCGCGGTCACCGCGTTCACCGTCGCCCGGATCGGCCTGCACAGCCGCCGCAACCTGACGCTCTACATCACCGCACTGCTGTTCGTGCTCGCCTGGGCCACCTCGGGCATCAACGGGTGGTTCTACGTCGGAAACTACGGGGTGCCGTGGTACGACATCCAGCCCGTCATCGCGAGCCACCCGGTGACCTCGATGTTCCTCACGTTGTCGATCCTCACCGGGCTGCTCGGCGCCTGGTACCACTTCCGCATGGACTACGCCGGGCACACCGAGGTCAGAGACAACCGGCGCAACCGCGTCCTGGCCTCTACCCCACTGCTCGTGGTCGCGACGATCATGGTCCTCGGCGACGTCGGCTCGCTGGCCAAGGGCGCGGTGTTCCGCTACCCCCTCTACACCACCGCCAAAGCCAACCTGGCGGCGCTCACGTCGGGCCTCTCGCCCACCAGTTGCGCCATGGCCGACGACGTGCTGGCCGAGCCCGACCCCAATGTCGGCCTGCTGCAACCGGTTCCGGGCCAGCAATTCGGGCCCGACGGCCCGCTGGGCGGGATCAACCCCGTCGGCTTCAAACCCGACGGGGTCGGCGATGACCTGAGGTCCTACCCGGTGGTGACCAAACCGGGGGTGGTGAATTCCGACGCGTCACCCAACAAGCCCAACGCCGCCATGAGTGACTCCGCGGGCACGGCCGGCGGGAAAGGCCCGGTAGGAGTCAACGGATCGAACGTGGCACTACCGTTCGGCCTTGACCCGGCCCGGACGCCGGTGATGGGCAGCTACGGGGAAAACTCGCTGGCCGCCACCGCCACCTCGTCCTGGTACCAGCTGCCGCTCAATTGGAGGGAGAGCACGCCGGACCGGCCGCTGGTGGTGGTCTCCGCCGCGGGCGCCATCTGGTCGTACAAAGAGGACGGGACCTTCACCTACGGGCAGCAGCTGAAATTGCAGTGGGGTGTCGCTCGCCCCGACGGCACCACCCAACCGCTCGCAGAGGTCTATCCGATCGACATCGGGCCGGAGCCGGCGTGGCGCAATCTGCGGTTCCCGCTTACCTGGGCGCCACCGGAGGCCAACGTGGCACGCATCGTCGCTTACGACCCGAACTTGAGTGCTGACCAGTGGTTTGCCTTCACGCCGCCGCGGGTCCCGGTGCTGCAGACCCTGCAGCAACTGATCGGATCGCACACTCCGGTGCTGATGGACGTCGCGACGGCCGCGAACCTCCCGTGCCAGCGGCCGTTCTCCGAACACCTTGGCGTTGCAGAACTGCCGCAATACCGCATCCTGCCCGATCACAAACAGACAGCGGCGTCGTCGAACGGGTGGCAGGCCGGCGAGGCCGGCGGTCCGTTCCTGTTCACCCAGGCGCTGCTGAGCACCTCGACGATCTCTACCTACCTGCGCGGCGACTGGCATCGGGACTGGGGCTCTGTGGAGCAGTACCACCGGCTGGTGCCGGCCGACCAGGCGCCGGAGGCCGTCGTCAACCAGGGCGTGATCACGGTGCCCGGCTGGAGCCGGCACGGACCGATCAGGGCACTGCCGTGAAGCGTGTCGGGAGTGTGGTGAACGAGGGCGGCACCGCGGCGGCCGGCCGCAATCGGAGTCCCGTCTCGGGCGGCAACGTGCAACTGACCCGCTGGGTGGCCACCATCGCGGGGCTGATCGGCTTCGTGTTGGCGGTGGCCACACCGCTGCTACCCGTCGTGCAGACCACCGCGATGCTGAACTGGCCGCAGGGAGGGCAACTGAATAGCGTTACAGCACCGCTCATTTCGCTGAATCCGGTCGACCTGCACGCCACTGTGCCGTGCAGCGTCGTGCGTAACGTGCCGGCGGCGGGCGGGGTGGTGCTGGGTACCGCGCCCAAGGAGGGCAAGGACGCGAATCTCAACGCGCTGTTCGTCGTCGTCAACAAACAGCGGGTGGACGTCACCGACCGCAACGTGGTGATCCTGTCCGTGCCGCGCGAGCTGGCGATGTCCCCGCAATGTGAGCGCATCGAGGTCACCTCGACGCGCGTCGGCACGTTCGCGAACTTTGTCGGGCTCAAGGATCCGGCGGGTCAGCCGTTGCGCGGTGGCTTTGCGGATCCGAACCTGCGCCCGCAGATCGTCGGGGTGTTCACCGACCTGACCGGTCCGGCGCCGCCCGGATTGCGGTTCTCGGCGACCATCGATACCCGGTTCTCCACCACGCCGACCACCCTGAAACTGTTCGCCATGGTGGTGGCTATCGTGGCCACCGTCGTGTCGCTGGTCGCGCTGTGGCGCCTGGACCAGTTGGATGGCAGGCGGCTGCGCCGGCTCATTCCCGCAAACTGGCGCAAGTTCACCCTGGCCGACGCCACAGTCATATTCGGCTTCTTGCTGTGGCATGTGATCGGCGCGAACTCCTCCGACGATGGCTACATCCTGGGCATGGCGCGGGTCGCCGGTCCCGCCGGCTACATGTCCAACTACTTCCGCTGGTTCGGCAGTCCCGAGGACCCGTTCGGCTGGTACTACAACCTGCTGGCGCTGATGACCCACGTCAGCGACGCCAGCCTGTGGATGCGGTTGCCGGACCTCATCGCCGGTCTGCTGTGCTGGCTGCTGCTGTCGCGGGAGGTGCTGCCCCGGCTGGGGCCTGCCGTGGCGTCCAGCAAGGCCGCAACGTGGGCGGCCGGCATGGTGCTGCTGACCGCGTGGATGCCGTTCAACAACGGCCTTCGCCCCGAACCCATCATCGCGCTCGGTTCGCTGGTCACCTACGTGCTGATCGAGCGTTCGATGCGCTACAGCAGGTTGACGCCGGCGGCGCTGGCGGTCATCGCCGCCGCATTCACGCTGGGTGTTCAGCCCACCGGCCTGATCGCGGTGGCCGCGTTGATTGCCGGTGGCCGCCCGATCCTGCGGATCTTGGTCCACCGCCACCGCCTGGTCGGAACGTGGCCGCTGGTGGCGCCGATGCTGGCGGCCGGCTCGGTCATCCTCACCGTGGTGTTCGCCGACCAGACGTTGTCAACGGTGTTGGAAGCCACCAGGATTCGCACCGCCATCGGGCCCAGCCAGGCGTGGTACACCGAGAACCTGCGTTACTACTACCTCATCCTGCCCACCGTCGACGGTTCGCTATCGCGCCGGTTCGGGTTTTTGATCACCGCGCTGTGCCTGTTCACGGCGGTGTTTATCATGTTGCGGCGCAAGCGAGTTCCCGGCGTGGCCCGCGGGCCGGCGTGGCGGCTGATGGGTGTCATCTTCGGCACCATGTTCTTCCTGATGTTCACTCCCACCAAGTGGGTGCACCACTTCGGGCTCTTCGCGGCGGTGGGCGCGGCGATGGCCGCGCTGACCACGGTGCTGGTTTCGCCGGCGGTACTGCGCTGGTCGCGCAACCGGATGGCGTTTGTGGCGGCGCTAATGTTCGTGTTGGCCCTCTGTTTCGCCACCACCAACGGCTGGTGGTATGTCTCCAGCTACGGCGTGCCGTTCAACAGCACCATGCCGACGATCGCCGGAATCACAATCAGCACAATCTTTTCCATCCTGTTCGTGATCGCCGCGCTGTGGGCGACGTGGTTGCACTTCGCGTCCAGGAGTCATGGCGAGGGTCGGCTGGCGCGGGCGGTGACGGCAGCGCCGGTGCCGATCGCCGCCGGATTCATGGCGCTGGTGTTCATCGCATCGATGGTCGCCGGAATCGAGCGACAATATCCCACCTACTCCAATGGCTGGGCCAACTTGCGCGAATTCGCCGGGGGCTGCGGACTGGCCGACGACGTGCTCGTCGAGCCGGACAGCAACGCCGGCTTTATGCCGACCCTTCCCGGCAATTACGGCACGTTGGGCCCGCTGGGTGGTGTCAACCCAACAGGCTTCACCCCCAACGGCGTACCGGAACGCACTCTGGCCGAAGCGGTCCGGGAGACCGCAGTCCCGCAGCCCGGCACGGACTACGACTGGTACGGGCCGACCAAGCTGACGGCGCCGGGCATCAACGGGTCGACGGCGCCGCTGCCCTACGGCCTCAACCCCGATCAGGTTCCGATCGCGGGCAGCTACACCAGCGGCGCGCAACAGCAGAGCAGGCTGACCTCGGCGTGGTACCGACTGCCGAAGCCGGATGCCGGGCACCCCCTGGTGGTGGTGACCGCTGCGGGCACGATCACCGGCAACAGTGTGCTGCACCACCACACTTCCGGGCAGACCGTCGTGCTGGAATACGGCAAGCCCGGTCCCGGCGGTGACAGCGGTGACATAGTGCCGGCCGGGCGGCTGGTGCCCTATGACCTGTATGGGGAGCAGCCGAAGGTGTGGCGCAACCTGCGCTACCCGCGCTCACAGATGCCCGCGGACGCGGTCGCGGTGCGGGTGGTGGCCGAGGACCTGTCCCTGACACCGGAAGACTGGATCGCGGTGACCCCGCCACGGGTGCCGGAGCTGCGCTCGCTACAGGAGTATGTCGGCTCGACGCAGCCGGTCCTGATGGACTGGGCGGTCGGGCTGGCGTTCCCATGCCAGCAGCCGATGCTGCACGTCTACGGCGTCACCGAGATCCCGAAGTTCCGCATCACCCCGGACTACACCGCCAAGAAGCAGGACACGGACACCTGGCAGGACGGCGTCAACGGCGGCCTGCTGGGCATCACCGACCTGCTGCTGCGGGCCCACGTCATGTCCACCTACCTGTCCCGCGACTGGGGCCGCGACTGGGGATCGCTGCGCAAGTTCGAGACCCTCGTAGACGCCGGGCCCGCCCAGCTCCAATTGGGCACCGCGACCCGCAGCGGGTGGTGGTCGCCCGGGCCGATCCGGATCAAGCCGTAGCGGTTCGGATCAGCCCGCGGGCAGCTTCAGCACCCGGTTGTTGCCGACATCGGTGACGTAGAGGTTGCCGGAGCCATCCACCGCCACCCCCTGAGGCTGGTTGAGGCCGGTGAACGGCAGCGCGCCCTGGGGCGACGATGGCTGGTGCCTGCCGTTGACGACGCCAATGACGGCGGCGACAACGGCGGCGACCACGGCGAGCACGGCCACGCCGGCGGCGATCCGGGCACGCGGGCTCATCCGCGCAAGTAGCGGCAGCCGAGCCCTGGGGCCGGCGGCCGGCTCCACGCGGGCGGGTGGTGGAGTCGCGAGCAGGGTCGCGTCGAGCGTCGGACCGGGGATCTGTTGGGGTGGCGGGGTATCGGGATAATCCACGACAGTCTCGGCAGGCCGCGGGGCGGCGCGGTCGTCCACCAGGGTGGCGGTGCTGTGGACGGAGGGCGCCCGCTCGGGAACGGTGGGCGCCTCCTGGGCGGCCTTAGCCAGCTCGGCGACGGTCTGGTAGCGCTGCTCGGGTTCTTTGGCCATGCCCTTGGCGATCACCGCATCAAACGCGGCCGGCACCTCAGGCCGCGTGACCGACGGTCGCGGCGGCGGCGCCGTCAAATGGCCGGCCACCTGACTCTCCAACGACTCACCCGGAAACGGACAGCGACCGGTCAAACACTCGTACAGCACACACGCCAACGCATAGATGTCGGCGCGGGCATCGGCCTCCCGCGCCCCCAACCGCTCCGGCGCCATGTAGTGCCAGCTACCGATCATGGCCCCGGTACCGGTCAGACCGGTCTGACCGGCGCCACGAGCGATCCCGAAGTCGATCAGATAAGCAAAATCATCCTCGTCAACCAAGATGTTGGACGGCTTGACGTCGCGGTGCACCAGACCAAATCTTGTGCGCGGCGCGCAACGCCAGGGCCACCTGCCCGATGATCCGCACCGCCCGCTCCGGCGCCAACGGCCCACCGGCCAGCACCTCGGCCAGGTCGCGGCCCTCGACGAGCCGCATATCCACATAGAGCCGACCCTCGATCTCGCCGTAGTTGTGGATCGGAATAATGTGCGGGTTGTTCAGCTTCGCCGCCGCCTCGGCTTCCCGGCGAAACCGCGCCACGAACGTGTCGTCGGCGGCCAGCTGCGGCGGGAGAAGTTTGATCGCCACAAGTCGGTTGTTGCTCGCCGTGTCATAGGCGCGCCACACCTCACCCATACCGCCGCGGCCCAGCAGATCCTGCAACCGGTAGCGCCCGAAGGAGGTGCCCTGCACCAGTTCACCCTAAACGGCCGGGCCAGGCTCTAGGGCGAGGCTAGGGCGGACAAATCCGCGACGCCCACAAGTGCGCATTGGCTGCGTTCGACGCACCGGGCGCCAGAGTCGCCGAACTCGGTCGCGCCCGCCAAGCAGCTCCAAGTCCAGCACGAGCGCGGCGCTGAACTCGGGCGAGGACCAGGTTGCCTGCCGCGACGCCGTCTGGCAGAACGATTCACCCACGTTGGAGATGGGCGAACAGGCTCACGTCGGGCCGTACCAGCTGCACAGGCCGAACGACGAGCCACGCAATCGCAACCTGCGCCTTGCCCGATCCAAGACGCCCGCGGACATGGTTGCGGTCCGGGTGGTGCTCCCTGCAGGAGTATGTCGGCTCGTCGCAGCCGGCGCTGCTGGACTGGGCGGTGGGGCTGGCGTTCCCGTGCCAGCAGCCGATGCCGCACGTCAACGGCGTCACCGAGATCCCGAAGCTCCTTGCGCTCTTAGGCTTTGATCGTCGGCGTGAGTGCAGCGCGCAGGATCTGGCGGTCGTTGGTCACGATCGTCAGATTCCGGCGCGCGCCCTGGGCGACCAGGATGCGGTCGAAAGGGTCTTTGTGCTCCCACGCGAGCCGCCCGGCGAAAATGGCATCCTCGGTTTCGATCGCGAGATCGGTTGCCGTCATGGCGATGATGTCATTCCACGCCGACAACAGGGGCTCCCCGTTCAGCCAGCCCACGGGTCTTGATCGTAATGTCCCACGCGGACGCTGCGGAGATCATCGCCTCAGTGCCCGAGTCGGCAAGCACCTTACGAGCCGATGCGGCCACTTTCTGCGGCATACTCACCAGCCATAACAACACGTGTGTGTCCAGGAGCACTCGCGCGGGAGCGGTCATGCCGAGTCGTCCTCCCATGCCGCGATTTCGGACTCCGGCAGCGGATCGTTGAACGTGTCGGGTACTGCGAGGGTGGGCAGTTGGCTGAACTTGCGGCGCGCGGGCCGCGCTGGAGATAAGACCGCAACCGGGCGGCCGTGATTTGTGATGGTCACAGAGACACCGGTGCGCTGGCCTTCAGCCAGCAGTGCGTTGAGGCGGGCCTTGGCCTCTCAGTACTGCAGACTGATTTCCCGGTGGGTTCACTTTCTTCGGACGCTGTCAGGATAGCAATTCGGGCTAGTACGACTAGTCAGGATGATCACGCACGGCCCGCTATGCCGCCGAGCCCCTGTCCAGTTCGATGCCATCTCGGCCGGGGCCGGGCTGGATGCGGAGCCCATGAGTCGTTCTGTCGCGCTCGAGTTGTGACGACCCTTGCCGTACAGCGTCATTCAGCCCGTGAACGGGGGCGAATTCGACACTGATGATGCTCATGGGTCTCGAGTTAGGCGCTCCGGCTATAGGGATAGATGGAGTCTCAGCGCGTTGTCCAGCTCGGCCAGTTCACCGCTTGAAACGCGGCCAATGCGCCGTAAGAGACGTTGTGTTGCAATCGATCTAACTTGCTCAGCTTGTGCTTTCGAATCAACGGACAGTCCACTGGCTGTCGACAGCAACACCTGAAACGGATACACCTTGTCGGTGTTACTCGTCACCGGGACGACCGTGACGATCCCATAGCCCAAACGGGTCGCTGCAGCGTTGGCCCGGTCGTTGCTGATGATCACCGCCGGACGTTGCTTGTTTGCCTCGCTGCCGCGCACTGGATCCAGGTCGACCTGCCAGATCTCACCGCGTAGCATCGCGGACGCCATCCCCAGTGGTGCTGTCCCAGTCCTCGGCATCCCCACCGGTGCACCACTGCGCCCACGCGTCGGCGTAGTCCTCCTCAAGTGTTGGATAGCGCAGCATCTGCACCGCGCGCTGCAACCCCGCCGACCGCGACGTCAGCCCAGTTCTCTTGACGTAGGCATCTAATACGGCCAGGTCGTCGTCCGACAGACTGACGCTAAGCTTCATACTTCAATGCTACTAGGGTAGCTATCCAGTAGCAAAATACCTAAATCGGGTAGACGGAGACGTAGCCGGCGCCATCCGGCGTCACGCATCCAGGGAACCAGCGGCCGTGCGACGGCGGCACAGTCTGGGCGGTGGCCCCGGCCGCCTCATCTAAAGCCGAAGCTGCTCGACCGGCTGGCCTGTGATCTGTGCTATGAGCTCGAAGCCCTTGTCCACGGACAAGACTGTCAAGTTGGATACTTCGGCGGTAGCGGCCACGAGAAGATCGGGAATGGATGGAGCGCGATGCTGACCACGATCGGCCAGCAGGAGCTGGACCTCGACCGCGCGATCTTCCGTTGCCGGGGTCAGGTATTCGACCGGCATAAGGGCAAGGGGCGGTGAAACGGACTCGCTGCGTGCTTGGCTGGCGGTCCGAAAGGAGTAGCCGATTTCAAGTCGCGTGACGGTGCTGATCCGAACCGCACCGCGGTCGATACGTTCCACCCAGACTTGCGCGTCAGGAGATTCGGGTAAGCGAGTGTAGGCCGACTTGTCGATCAGCCACGTGGTTATCGCCACGCCGCCTCCATCACCTGCGGATCGTCGAGGTCCTTAGCAGCCTCGGCAGCCCGGCGCAGGTCTTCGATGGTGAGGTGGCCGGCGGCGGTGTTTGACCGTTCAGATTCGAACTTGCGACGCAGATGCTCGTTGCGCGAAAGTCCGTGGGCAGCTGCATCGGCATCGATGCGGGCTATGGCGGCTTCTGACAAGCCTCGAATGAGTACGTCCGGCATCGCCACCTCCTGATATCACTGCTATCAGCATACCGCGCTTGGTACCGCCGGCATTCGATCCATTCGACTCGGTTAAAACGGTTGATGGGCAAGTGGGACCCCCAACGTTTCGCCGCGAAGCCCGGTTATTGAGTTGGTGGCGGCGGCGCCAACGAGGAACAGGCTTGGAAGGCGGAGTTCCAGGTGTTCTGGTCCACTCCTGGTGGTGCTGGCGGTGTCGGTGGCGCCGTGCCGCTCGGCGAAGCACCACCGCTGGGAGGCGACCCGGATGGCGGCATGCTCGACGGGGGCCGCCCTGGTGGTGGCGCGGGCACACCGTGGGCGGTCAGGCATTGACTAAACGCATCATTGGGTGCTGACCCCGCGGGCGGTGCCGGCGCCAACGACGAACAGGCCTGCCACGCCGATTCCCAGACGCTCTGGTCCACCCCCGGTGGGGCTGGCGGTGTCGGTGGCGCCGTGCCGCTAGGCGAAGCACCGCCACTGGGAGGCGACCCGGATGGCGGCGTGCCCAACGGGGGCGGCCCTTCTGGTGGTGCCTGCACACCGTGGGCGGTTAGGCATTGACTCAATGCATCATTGGGTGCCCGGCTCGTGGCGCCCGGGTTGGTGGAGGACGGGGTGGTGGCCGAGCACGCGGTAGCGATGGCGGTCAGGGCGACTATCGTCGCGCTTGCCGCAATTCGATTCTTCGAGGTTGCTTTCACTTCTTTGGTCCCTTCCCAGTCCGAATCCCTGGACGGCTGATGAGATCACTAGGCATCGTCAAGCTGTCGGCGCCCCAAGTGCCACGGCTCCCCGGTCGCGGCCCGTCCCGCGCAACTCGACCCGGGCGCCGCGACCCGCAGCGGGCTGTGTCGCCGGACAGATCCTAATTTGGCTCTTGAACACAAATACCGCTTCGCACCGAAATGAAACACTTGGCTACATGGGCTCGACGCGCCGTGGTATCGCATCGTGCATCGCATCGCTGGTCGGTGCCGTGACGGTGGCGTGCGCGGGCTCGGCGCCAGGCGGCCTGGGGAGCCCCGGTGCGGCCAAACGGCTGAACTACGTGGCCATGGGCGACTCCGTCGCCGCCGCGCCGGGCGTGCCGGACCCGGCATCACCCGCCGGGTGCCGCAAGTCGACCAACGACTATCCGTCGGTACTGGCGCGACGACTCAATGCGACCACGTTCACCGACGTCACGTGCAGCGGAGCCACCACCGAAAACCTCACCAGCCGCGCTCAGCAGACGAAGGACGGGCCGGTCGCCCGCCAGATCGACGCGGTCAACGCGAGCACCGATCTGGTCACGATCACCATCGGCGCCAACGACATCGGGCTGGCCTCCGACGCGCAGGTTTGCCAGGTCAATTCGCCCAATCCGCCGCCGTGCACCAACGAGTTCGTGGTCGGCAATGTCGACCGCATTTCGCAGGTGATCACCACGCAGTCACCGTTGTGGAGCGCGCTGATCGACTGGGTCCGGCTCAAAGCACCGAACGCGCGAATCATCCTGGTGGGGTACGGCATCTTCGTACGGCCCGGCGGCTGCTTTCCGGGGCAGCCGGTCCTGCCGCGCGACTCCGACTATTTGCAGTCCAAACTCAATGAGCTCGACGACCGGCAACAGCAACTCGCCAGTAACTTAGGCATCGACTATTTCGACACACGTCCATTATCGCGGGGCCACGACATATGCGCCGCCCCCGGCGATCGGTACATCGAAGGCTTTGTGACCGCCGGTTCGGCTGTTCCACTGCACCCCAACGCTTTTGGAGCCGCAGCCGTGGGAAATGCGCTCGCAGGCTATATCACGCGATCGGTGTCGCGGGGCTAAGCGACTTCACCCGGTAACGGAATATCTGCCTGGTGAGGTTTTGATTCCGCGAATCCCGTCAATACCCGGTTTCGGGGTTGGGAATCGGTCATCGGGCACAGATGGTGGGGCAAATGCGCGCGCTAACACACTTAACAACCTCCGCTGCGGCAATCACTTTATTGACCGCTTCGGCAATTACTTTTGCGGCCGGCACCGCCGGCGCTAACCCGGGCGCGAACGACGCCACCAGGATCGCCTTGGACGCAAGGATGAGAAATTGCGATTTCAGCCAAGAGCCCACTCCCCCCGAGATCCCCGCCCCCATGCTGGGAACCGGCTGGATCGACATGCACACCGGCGGGTCACGCGCCGTCGCGGAGGTGCATCTGACGGCCCCCAACGACCCGGGCACGCATTACAGCGTCGGCCTGATCGAGGAACCCCGGCCGTCAGCTGCGAACTGCGGTCCCGGGGATCCGGGCACCTCCTTTACCGGCATGGACACCGACGCGGCCGGCGTCGGAACGGCGACGGTGCAAGACAGTGTTCGGCCAGGCACGACCGGCGTCTGGGTGATTGTCGAGCGTCCGAACGCACACGAGGCAAGTCCGGCCGAGTTCTACACGTCGGAATTCCTGGCCGCTGTCTAGGCGATTTCCGTTTGGTTTTCTTCGCCGGACCGGCCAACGGTTGACACCAACGAGCCGTCTTCACCGAACGCCCCGGCTGTTATACCGTCGCGGCATGAGTGAGTACGACCCCCAATACGACCTAGAGGCCGTGGACCGGTTGCCCTTCTCGACTCCGGAAAAGTCGCAGCGCTACCAAACCGACAACTATCGCGGAGCCGTCGGGCTGAATTGGTACCTCACCGATCCCAGCCTGCAATTCACCATGGCGTACTACCTGCAGCCCGACGAGCTGGCCTTCGCCGAGCCGCACCTGACGCGCATCGGCGAGCTGATGGGCGGCCCGGTGACGCGCTGGGCCGAAGAGACCGACCGCAACCCCCCGCGGCTCGAGCGCTACGACCGGTGGGGGCACGACATCAGCCGGGTGGTCATGCCGGCATCGTTCAACCAATCCAAGCGCGCGGTGCTGGATGCCCTACAGGCATTGCGCGAGGATGCGCGACGCGCCGGTGTGAAGGCGTCGCTGCCACTGTTCGCCGCCAACTACTTGCTCAACCAGGCCGATATCGGGATGGCCTGCGCGCTCGGCACCGGCGGCAACATGGTCCGGTCGCTAGTGAGTGCCTACGCGCCGCCCGACGTGCGCGACTATGTGCTGGCCAAGTTGGACTCCGGCGAGTGGGACGGCGAGGCAGCGCAGCTGATGACGGAGCGCACCGGCGGCTCGGACCTCGGCGCGCTGGAGACGACCGCGACCCCCAGCGGCGCGAATGACGGGGCCTGGCTGCTGAACGGCTTCAAATGGTTTGCGTCCAACTGCGCCGGCGAGGCGTTCATCGCGCTGGCCAAACCCGTGGGGGCGTCCGACTCGACCCGGGGCGTGGCCAGTTTCCTCGTGCTGCGCGACCGCCGCGACGGGTCCCGCAACGGCGTGCGGATCCGGCGCCTCAAAGACAAGCTCGGCACCCGCTCGGTCGCCTCCGGCGAGATCGAGTTCGTCGACGCCGAGGCCTTCCTGCTGTCCGGCGAACCCAGCGGCCGAGAAGCTCAGGGCGGCCCGTCCGACGGCAAGGGCCTGGGCCGGATGATGGAGCTGACCAACAGACTGCGGCTGGGCACCGCCTCGTTCGCCCTCGGCAATGCGCGGCGTGCCCTGGTCGAGTCGCTGTGCTATGCCCGCCAGCGCCAGGCGTTCGGCGGACCGCTCATCGACAAGCCGCTGATCCGGCGCAAGCTGGCCGAAATGATCGTCGACGTCGAAGCCACCCAAGCGCTGGTGTTCGATGGCACCGAATACCCCAACCACCGCCAGCCCAGAACCATCCGGCAGCGCATCGCCGTGCCGGTCACCAAGCTCAAGGTCTGCCGGCTCGGGATCACCGCGGCGTCGGATGCGGTCGAGATGCATGGCGGCAATGGCTACATCGAGACCTGGCCGGTGGCTCGGGTGCTGCGCGACGCACAGGTGAACACCATTTGGGAGGGCTCCGACAACATCCTCTCGCTCGACGTGCGGCGCGGCATCGAGCAGTCTCGGGCGCACGAACCGCTGCTGGCGCGCATGCGCGACGCGGTGTCGGTCTCCGACGACCGTAATGATGGGGAAACCACCAGCCTGGTCGCCGGCCGCATCGAGGACCTCGACGCGGCGATCGCGGCCTGGGCCAAACTCGACAGCCGTGTGGCGGAGGCGCGGCTATACCCGCTGGCGCAGTTCATGGGCGACGTCTACGCCGGTGCGCTCCTCACCGAGCAGGCCGCCTGGGAACGGGAAACCCGCGGCGCCGACCGCAAGGCGCTGGTCGCACGGCTGTACGCGCTGCGGTATCTCGCCGATCGGGGGCCGCTGCGCGGTATCGACGCCGACTCCGACGAGGCGCTGGATCGTTTCGACGAACTCGTCGACGGGACGCTGCGCTACCCGTCGACGCGAGGGTGAACTAGCCGACGCTCCCCCGGCTTGAATTCAGGCGTGTCGCGTCGCCGCATTCACACTGGGCGAGCGCTGGGCGCGATCAGACGCTGATGACTAAGAGATGACCCGTAATGGGTTGTTGGTCTTTGGGTTCCAGAGTCCGGCGATGATTTGGAGGGTGTGGTTGATGGCCTGTCCGCGTCGGCGGCATTGGTGCAGTATTTGCCAGTCCTTGAGCCGGGCGATGACGTGTTCGACGCGGGCCCTGATGCGGCGGTGTGTCCGATAGTGGTCGTCGTGGATGATCTTGGCGGTGCGGTCACGTTGTGGACCGGTGATCGAGGTGATGCCGCGGTAGCCGCCGTCGCCGAGGACAACACGATCATCGAGCAGCTGCGCCGCGGTATGTCGAGCCACCACGACGTCGTTGCGGTTACCGGGCCAGCAGCCGCCGGCTACCAGCACCCGGCGGGCGTAGGCGCAGATGATGATCTGGGTGTTGACGCTGCGACGGTAGTTCTTGCTGATAGCGGTGATCGACTGGTCGTGTACCGGGATCAGGGTGCCGTCGATGATCCACGGGTGGGTGGTGGTGTCCGGGACGGGTCGCAATGTGCAAGCCAGCACCGGCACCAGGTGGTGAATAATCCGGTCCACCGAGGATCGGCTGGTGCGAAACAGCGCGGCCAACGCCCCAGTAGTGAGGTTGGTGCGCAGATGGATCAGCACCAGCAGCACCCGCACCGGCAACGGCAAACCCCAGGGTCGTCCCGGGCGCGGCTGGAGTCCCTGCTGAACCAGGGTGCAGACGGTAGGGACCTGTCTGCCGGTAAGCCCGGTCAGCGGCAACAGGTTACGCCATGGGTGTGGCAGCGGATTGTTGTCGGTCGGTGATGGTTGCATAGTCCGCATGGCAGCCATGGGCACCGACACCACCACCGTAACCAGCGGTGATCTGGTGTTGCCTGGGCGGCGAGGCCAGTCGAAAGCCCCGAACTTCACCTACGACGGCCCGGTGTCGGTGATCCGTCTCGGACTCGCGGTCAGCGACCCAATGGTGCTCCAGCGATTGGGGCGGCAGTGGGAGGCGGTGTTTCGGCTGCGCCGGGCGCTGCAGCACGACGCCCAAGCGCGGTGTCGGGCGTATTGGGCGGCCCACCACGAACGCGCGGCCGATCCCAAGGCGCTGCGGGAGCGGCTGGGGTTGACGCGCAAGGGTATTGAGGCCGCGGCCAAGCACCATATCGAGGCCAGCGGGTGGATGCGTGATCACCTGACCAAAGCTGTCGGGTTACACGTCGCCGATGAAGTGTGGGAAACCGTCGACCGGCATCTGTTCGCCGACGCCGCGGGGCGCCGACACGGCCCTCCGCGGATCGGCTCGTGGCGGGAGTTCACCCGGATCCCGGGGCGGGCCCGGTCGCACACAAAGGCCACGCCGACGTGGGAGACCTACCGGCTGGTCGGCACGTTAGACGGGCATCTGGGCGCCTACCGGCACCCGCGCTTGCCCGCCGAGATCGCCGCCGGTGCCGCGGCGGTCGGCCAGCCGGTGGGAACCTCGATCCTGGCCCAGCCCGCCCGGCTGGCGGCGCCGACGCGGCCGGCGAGCGGCTCGTGGTGGGATCACGATGGTGTTCTGGCGGTGGTGTTCACCGGGCTGCCCGCCGGCGATGTGGTGTTGCCGGTGCGCCTATCCCAAGGGGCGGGCCAGTGGGCGCACCTAGCCCATTTCCTGGCCGATCCCAACGTCTGGCACAAGATCGACCTGGTACGGGTCGCCGACCGTAAAGCCCCTGGCGGCTGGCGGTACTACGCCCACCTGCTCGTGCATCAAAGCGGGTATCAGTCCCCGGCCACTCGTTCTCGACGCGCCGAGATCCCGGCTGGCCGGCGGGCCGGGGTGGATGCCAACGTGTCCAACCTGGCGGTGGCGTCGTTTCCCGACGGTCAGCCGGATCGGCTGATCGTCGATCGGATCGACTGCACACCTGAGCAGCAGCAGGCCGCGCAGCGGGCAGCCAAGAAAGCCCGGGCCCGGCAGAAGGCGTTGGATCGGTCGCGGCGCAACACCAACCCCGACCAGTACGGGCCCTCGCAACGGCAGCAGAAGCGGGCGCAACGACGCGCCGAGGCCGGGTTGGCGGCCAAACAGATCATCAACCCGGGCGGGCCCCGGGCGGCCCGCGCCGATGGGGTGCCGCTGCGCGCCTACCGCCACGACACGCTCTCGCAGCGCTATCAGCGCACCCGCAGCGATCACGCCAGTGAGTCCCGCAGCGCGAGGCAGGCCAAACAGGCCCGCGCCGCCCAAGTCGCCGCGCGGATCGTTGCAGCCCACGCCAACACGATCATCGTGGAAGACTGCCAGATCTCGACCTGGGCGCGCCTGTGGGGCAAGCGTATTCAGTTGTTCAGCCCGGGCATGCTGGTGGCCGCCCTCAAACGCGAATGCGAATCCACCGGCGGCGCACTGTATCGGGCCGGCACCCGCACCACCGCGCTTTCCCAGCACTGCTTATGCGGTAGCCGCGTTCCGAAGGCCTTGGCGCAGCGCACCCATGACTGCCCCGAATGCGGCCTGACCGCCGACCGTGACATCACCTCCGCGATGCTGGCGGCCTGCGTCGACCTCACCGATCCCGATGATCCGCGCACCGCGCGGGTCGACTACAAGCTTGCCCACGCCCTGCGGGCGTGGCTGGCCTCCCAGCAAGAGTGGGAGGGCTCAGTCAACCGGCACCAGCCACCAGCACCATCAGGTGCTGGATCGGCCAGCACCGGCAGCCACCACCATCCCGTGATGGCCTCTGCTGAGCAAGCAGCACTCGGCCTACCCCCGAACAGACCAGACCCAGAGCCTGGACGTCGCGGGAACAGCCGAAAACAACCAGCCCCCAAGCTGATTGATGCTGCATGACCCATTACGGGTCATCTCTTAGAGCGGGAGCAGGCTGTGCTTGCGGCCGACTCGCCACCAGAGTTGCTTGTCCCGCAGCAGGTGCATCGACTTGCGCAGCAGCAGCCGGGTCTGGTGCGGGTCGATGACCGCGTCGATGAACCCCCGCTCGGCGGCGATCCACGGGATCGCCATGTTGAGGTTGTAGCCGTCGACGAAGTCCTTCTTGATCTGCTGCGCCTCGGGCGTCGTCGGGTCCGGGAAGCGCTTCATCAGCAGCTGTGCGGCGCCGTCGGCGCCGATCACCGCGATGCGCGCGGTGGGCCAGGCGAAGTTGAAGTCGGCGGTCAGCTGCTTCGAGCCCATGACCGCGTACGCGCCACCGTAGGACTTGCGGATGGTGATCGTCACCTTGGGCACGTCGGCCTCCACCACCGCGGATAGGAACCGCCCGCCGCGCTTGATGATGCCGTTCTTCTCCTGCTCGACCCCGGGCAGGAAGCCGGGGGTGTCGACGACGAAGATCAGCGGGATCTCGAAGATGTCGCAGAACCGGATGAACCGCGCCGCCTTGTCGGAGGCCTCGTTGTCGATCGATCCGGACAGGTGCATCGGTTGGTTGGCCACCACGCCGACCGGACGCCCGTCGACGCGCGCGTAGCCGGTGATCATGGCTTGCCCGGCCTGCGCGGCGACATCAAGGAAGTCGCCGTCGTCGAATATCCGAATCAGGATCTCATGCATGTCATAGGCCACGTTGTCCGCGTCCGGCACGATCGAGTCGAGCTCCAGGTCGTGCGGGGTGATCTCGGGCTCCAGCCCGGGGTTCACCCTCGGCGGCCTTTCGAAGCAGTTGGACGGCAGGAATGACAGGAAGTCCCGTACGTACTGGAACGCCGCGGCCTCGTCCTCGACCACCTGGTGGATATTGCCGTAACGGGCCTGGGCGTCGGCCCCGCCGAGTTCGTCGAGGCTGACATCCTCGCCCGTCACGTCCTTGATCACGTCGGGCCCGGTGACGAACATGTAGCCCTGGTCGCGGACCGCGACGACGAGATCCGTCTGGATGGGCGAATACACCGCTCCCCCAGCGCATTTGCCGAGGATGATGGAGATCTGCGGGGTAATCCCGGACAGCAGCTCGTGGCGGCGGCCCAGCTCGGCGTACCAGGCCAGCGAGGTGACCGCGTCCTGGATGCGGGCGCCGCCGGAATCGTTGATGCCGATGATCGGGCAGCCGACCATCGCGCACCACTCCATCAGCCGGGCCACCTTGCGGCCGAACATCTCGCCGACCGTGCCTTGAAACACGGTCTGGTCGTGGGAGAACACCCCGACCGGTCGGCCGTTGATCATCCCGTGGCCGGTGACCACGCCGTCGCCGTACAGCGCGCCGGGATCCCCGGGGGTTTTGCACAGCGCACCGATCTCCAGGAAGGTGCCCGGATCGACCAGCGCGTGGACGCGGGCGCGGGCGCTCGGGATGCCCTTCTTGTCGCGTTTGGCGGCGGCCTTCTCACCGCCGGGCTCCTTGGCCAGCTCCAGGCGAGCGCGGAGCTCGGCCAGCTTTTCGGCGGTGGAATGCTGGATGGGAGCCGGCGCCATCTCGGTCACTACTTGCCTACCTCACTCGTCCGGCTGCGGTCAGCCTCTATGTTGTCAACCGCGCGGCTCATGTGCTCGCCCACCTTGGCGATGATCGGCTCGTCGATGGCCTGAATGTGCTCACCACCGATCGGCACGACCTCGAGGTCGGCGACGTACTCACCCCAGCCGCCGTCCGGCTTGCGAACGGCATACCGCGGCTCGAACATGATCGCGTCGTCATGGTAGCGATCGGCCATGTAGAGGGTGACATGCCCGTCGTATGGCTGGATCTGGGCGGTGTCGATGGCCCGGTTGTCCAGATACGACGTGCGCTGGTGCTCGATGATCCCGGCCGGGATCTGCACACCGCTCTGGCTGACGGCGTCCAGCACGAACCGGACCTGGCCCTCGTCGTCCATTTCCTCGAGCTGCTCGTAGGGGATCGCCGGGATGGTGACGTTGAACGTCTTCTCGGCGAACCGGGCGTAGCGGTCCCAGCGCTTGCGGATCTCCTCCTTGGTCTGCGGGATCTCCTCGCCGGCGCGCACCGCATCGATCAGCCCGACGAACCGAACGTCCTTGCCCAGCCGCTTCAGCCCGATCGCGCATGCGTAGGCCAGAACACCGCCCAGCGACCAGCCGACCAGAATGTACGGCCCGTCGCCCTGCATCTCGATCAGCTTCGGAACGTATTGAGCCGCACGCTCTTCGATCGTTCCTTCGACCCGCTCGAAGCCGTACATCGGGGTGTCCGCCGGCAGCCGGTTGAGCAGCGGCTCGTACACCACCGTCGAGCCGCCCGCCGGATGGAAGACGAACACCGGTACCTGCGAGCCACCCTCGGCGCTGTCCTCCGCCCGGGGGCGAATCGTGCGGACGAACCCGTCCATCGTCCCGGCTTCCAGGTAACCGCGTACCTTGTCGGCCAGCGCCTCGATGTTGTCCGACGTCAGCACGTCCTCGACGGTGATGGGCCCTTCGGCGCGCTCGGAGAGCCGCTCCGCCATCTTGGCGGCGGTGTCACCGTCCAGCTTGGGCAGCGTGTTGAAAATGCCGCCCGGGGACTTCCCGGTGACGATCGCCCAGGTGGCGAAGGTGACCCGCTCGGCCGCATCCCGCGGTGGCACGTCGGAGTTGAGTGCCTTGGCCACCGCCTCCTGGCTCAGCGCCTCGGCCGCGCCCTTGAGATCCGGGGCCTGGTTCGGCTGCCCGCCATTGGCCGATGGACCCGACGGGCCCGACGGTGGGGGTACGCCCCCAGAGGGAGGTGCCCCCACCCGCTCGCGGGGGACGGTCGGCGGGGGCGGAACCGGCAGGTCGGAGGCTTCCATCGATTCCGAGGGCTTCAAGGCCTCCAAGGCCGAAGCCTCGGCCGGCGCTTCGGCGGCTGGCTTGCCGTGCAGCAATTCCGCCTGCGCCCTCGCGATCTCCTCAGCCGTCTGAACCTTCTGGTGCTCGTGCAGCTGCTCGACCTCGTCGCGGTGCTCGATCGCGTATTCGATCAGCTTCTCCACGTTGTAGAGGTTGGCGTCGCGCACGGCCTGCAGCTGGATCGGCGGCAGATCGAAGTCGTACTCGACACGGTTCTTGATCCGCACCGCCATCAGCGAGTCCAGGCCCAGCTCGATCAGCGGAACCTCCCACGGCAGGTCCTCGGGTTCGTAACCCATCGCCGCCGCCACGATCGTGCCCAGCCGGTGGGCGATGGTCTCGCCGGATTCCGGCGTCCATTTGACGAAGTCGGTGGGCATATAGCGGTTGGTCAAGTTGTCCGACAGCGCCTCAGGGTCCTCGCCCGCGGCGATCGCCGCCGCCGTCGGCGAGTCCGCCGGCACCGTCGGGGCGGGAGCCATCGCAACGGCGGAATCCGTGATGGCCGCGCCCGCGCCGACCGCTGCCGGCAACACCGATTGGGAACCTGTCCGCGAGACCAGGGCGTCGTAGACCAGCGTGAAGGATTCGTCGATGCGGGCATGCACCTGAATCGAGGCGCCGCCGGGGTGCCGCGTCAGCGTCGTGACCAGTCGCGAGCCGTCGGCGGGCAGCGCGCGCTGCTCCGCCGCCGTCAACTGCGCATCCGGAAGCACGACGGCCGCAGCGGCTCGCACCAGCGACGCTAGGTCCGTGAGACCCTTGGGCGCGTACTCGAAGACGTGGCGGCCATCCGGCAGCGCGACATGGTTCCCCGGCACGATCACCACGCTGGTACCCGCGACCATCTGCACGTCCAGCCAGTGTTCCTTGCGCTTGAACCGGGTCGGCGGAATGTTCGCGTAGTCGGCCGGTCCGGCAGGACCGGATGAACCCCGGGGAAATAGCGTCCGCAAATCCAGGTCGTGGCCGTACACGTAGAGCTGCGCCATGGTCGAGGTAATCGACGCGACCTCGTCCTCCTTGCGGGCCAGCGTCGGGATCAGCTGGGCATCGTGCAGACCGGCGCTGGCCGTCGTCAGGCCCACCTGCATCAGCGCCACCGGGTTGGGCGCCAACTCCAGGAACGTGGTGTGCCCGCTGTCGACGGCATTGCGGACCCCGTGGGTGAAGTAGACGCTGTGGCGCAGGCCCTTCTTCCAGTACTCGACATCGTGGATCGGCTCGCTGCCGGGCTTGACGTAGCTGCCCTCATGCACCGTCGAGTAGATCCCGGCCGTCGGGCTCATCGGCTTGATGCCCTGCAGCTCCGCGGTGAGCTCGCCGAGCAGCGGGTCCATCTGCGAGGTGTGGCTGGCGCCCTTGGTCTGGAACTTGCGGGCGAACTTGCCCTCGGCCTCGGCGCGCGCGATGATCGCGTCCACCTGCTCGGGCGGGCCGCCGATGACGGTCTGGGTCGGTGCGGCGTAGACGCACACCTCCAGATCCGGGAAGTCGGAGAACACCGTCTTGATCTCTTCGGCGGAATACTCGACCAGCGCCATCAACCGGATGTACTCGCCGAACAGCATCGCCTCGCCCTCGCCCATCAGATGCGAGCGCGAGCAGATCGCGCGCGTGGCGTCCCGCAGCGACAGGCCGCCCGCGAAATAGGCCGACGCGGCTTCGCCCAGCGACTGGCCGACCACCGCGGCGGGTTTGGCGCCGTGATGCTTGAGCAGCTCACCCAACGCGATCTGGATCGCGAAGATGGTGACCTGGGTGGTTTCGATGCCGTAGTCCTGCGAGTCGTCCAGGATCAGCTCGAGCACCGAGTAGCCCAGCTCATCCTGGACCAGCGCGTCGACCTTCTCGATCCACTCGGCGAACACCGGGTCGCGCAGATACAGGCTCTTGCCCATCTTGCGGTGCTGTGCGCCGAACCCGGCCAGCACCCACACGGGGCCGTTGGTCACCGGTCCGTCGACGCTGAATACGTTCGGTCGCTGCTTGCCCTCGGCGACCGCCCGCAGGCCCTTGATGGCCTCTTCGTGGTCATGGGCCAGCACCACCGCGCGCGAGCGCCCATGATTGCGCCGCGACAGCGACCGGCCGATCGACTCCAGCGACGACGCCTGGCCCTCCGGGCTTTCCATCCAGTCCGCCAGCTCCGCGGCCGCGGCCTTCTTGCGCGACGTCAGAAACGCCGACACCGCCAAGGGCACCAAAGGCGCCGGAACTTCTTGTGCCGCAAGCTCTTCCAGCGCGACTTCCTTGAGCCGCAGCGCCTCCTCGGTGAGGCCCGGCAGTTCGGGCTCCGGTCCCCCGCAAGCGGGAGGTGCCCCCACTTCGGCCCCGCTGAATCCGGAGGGCGCCGAAAAATCAGAGCCGATGATCTGGCCGTACTCGTCGAACCGCGTCGGGGCCGGGGCCGGTTCAGCGGCCGGCTGCGTTTCGGGCGCCGGTTCGCGCTCCACCTGTTCCACGACGTCACGCGGCAGGACCTCGCGCACCACCAGGTGCGCGTTGGCGCCGCCGAAGCCGAAGCTCGACACCCCGGCCAGCGCGTAGCCGCCGTAGCGCGGCCAGTCGGTGGGCGTGGTGACCATCTTCAGCCGCATCGCGTCGAAGTCGATATAGGGGCTGGGCCCGGCGAAGTTGATCGACGGCGGCAGCTTGTCGTGCTGCAGGGCCAGCACCACCTTGGCCAGGCTGGCCGCGCCGGCCGCCGACTCCATGTGCCCGATGTTGGTTTTCACCGCGCCCAACAAAGCCGGCCGGTCTGCGGGACGCCCCCTGCCGATCACCCGGCCCAGCGCCTCGGCCTCGATCGGGTCACCGAGAATGGTGCCCGTGCCGTGCGCCTCGATGTAGTCGACGGTGCGGGGGTCGATGCCGGCGTCCTTGTACGCCCGGCGCAGCACCTCGGCCTGCGCGTCCTGGTTGGGAGCGATCAGGCCGTTGGACCGGCCATCGTGGTTGACGGCGCTGCCGGCTATGACGGCCAGGATCTGGTCGCCGTCGCGGCGGGCGTCGTCGACCCGCTTGAGCACCACCATGCCGGCTCCCTCGGAGCGGGTGTAGCCGTCGGCGTCCGACGAGAACGACTTGATCCGGCCGTCCGGGGCCAGCACCGCGCCGATCTCGTCGAAACCGAGCGTCACCCCCGGCGTGATCAGGGCGTTCACCCCGCCGGCGACCACGACATCGGCCTCGCCGTTGCGCAGCGCCTGCACACCCTGATGAATCGCCACCAGCGAACTCGAGCACGCGGTGTCGACGGCGACCGACGGGCCCCGGAAGTCATAGAAGTACGACACCCGGTTGGCGATGATCGAGCTGGCATTACCGGTGATCGCATAGGGGTGCGTCACCGACGGGTCGAGGACGGCCAACAAGCCGTAGTCGTTGTTGGCGACGCCGACGTACACGCCGACCGCCTGGCCGCGCAGGCTCGACGGTGGGATGCGCGCGTATTCGAGCGCCTCCCAGGTCAGCTCCAGCGCCATCCGTTGCTGCGGGTCGATGTTGTCGGCTTCGGTCTTGGCCACCGCGAAGAACTCGGAGTCGAAGCCCTTGATGTCCTTCAAGTACCCACCGCGGGTGCGGGCGTTCGCGATGCGCTGGGCCAGCCGCGGCTCTTCGAGGAATTCCGACCAGCGGCCTTCGGGCAGGTCGGTGATGGCGTCGCGGCCCTCCAGCAAGGCCTGCCACGTTTCCTCCGGGCTGTTCATATCGCCCGGGAGGCGGGTCGACAAGCCCACGATCGCGATGTCGACGCGCTCCGCCGGGCCGTTGCGCGACCAATCGACGACATCAGTGCCGTCGTCCTCCCGCACGGGTTCACCCTCGATGATGCGCGTCGCCAGCAATTCGATGGTCGGATGCTGGAAAGCCACCGCGATCGACAGCGTGACACCGGTCGCGTCTTCGATGTCGGCGGCCATCGCCACGGCATCCCGCGACGACAGGCCCAGCTCCACCATCGGGATCGACTCGTCGATCTCGTCGGCCGACTTCCCGACAGCCTTGCCCACCCAGTTGCGCAGCCACTGCCGCATCTCGGGGACCGTCATGTCGGTCTTCTTGGCGGGCCCGTTCGCTTGGGACCCTTCGGTCGTTGGGGACCCTTCGGTCGTTGGGGACCCTTCGGTCGTTGAGGACCCTTCGGTCGTTGGGGACCCTTCGGTCGTTGGGGACCCTTTGTTCGTTTGGGGCCCTTCGTCGAATGGGGATTCGTCTATCTCAGTCATGGGTGCCTTTTCGGGTTCTGGGCTCAGGATTCGGCGGCGAACACCGTCGGGGAGCCGATGCCGCTGCGCAGGCTGCCGTCGAGGTAGGCGGCACGGCACGCGCGCCGACCGATCTTGCCGCTGGAGGTGCGCGGAATCGTTCCGGCCTGTACGAGCAGCACGTCACGCACGGTCACCCCGTGCCCCACGGCGATGGCCCCCCGGATCTCGTCGACGATGGGCTGGTGGTCCAGCTTGTGCGAGCCGGCGGCACGCTCGCCGACAATGACCAGCTGCTCGGAGATGTCCTCGGGGTCGGACTTCAGGCCGGCGTGCGGGTCGTCGAACACGTTCTGGGGCAGCTGGTTGGCCGGCACCGAGAACGCGGCCACGTAGCCGACCCGCAGCGCCTTGCTGGATTCCTGCGCCGTGTACTCCAGGTCCTGCGGGTAGTGATTGCGGCCGTCGATGATGACCAGGTCCTTGATGCGGCCCGCTATATAGAGGCCTCCCTTGAAGTAGGTGCCATAGTCGCCGGTGCGCACCCATAGCCCGTCGTCGGGGGCTCCCTCGGCGTGCGACTCGCTGATCCGCGACTTGAGGATGTTTTTAAAGGTTTCGGACGTCAGGTCCTCTTTGCCCCAGTAGCCGATGCCCATGTTCTTGCCGTGCAACCAGATCTCGCCGATCTGCCCGTCCGGCAGCTCGCTGGCCGTCTCGGTGTCGACGATGACGGCCCACTCGTCGACGCCGATCTTGCCCGCGGAGACCTGCGCGACGGCGTTCTGCGCGTCGGCGGCGACCTCGGCGAAGCGGCCGTTGTTGAGCTCTTCGCGGTCGACGTGGATGACCGTCGGCGCCTCGTCCATCGGGGTGGTCGAGACGAACAGGGTCGCCTCGGCCAGACCGTAGGACGGCTTGACGGCGGTTTCCTTCAGGCCGTAGGGCTTGAAGGCTTCGAGGAACTTGCGCATCGAGGCCGGCGACACCGGCTCGCTGCCGTTGAGGATGCCCTTGACGTTGCTCAGGTCCAGCGGCGGCTCGTCGTCGCGGGGCACGCCACGCACGGCGGCGTGTTCGAACGCAAAGTTGGGCGCGGCCGAGAAGGTCCCGGAACCTGGGGGGTCGTCGGGCTGGCGCGCGAGTAAGCGGATCCAGCGACCGGGCCGGCGCACGAACGCCGCGGGCGTCATAAACGTGAAGCTGTGCCCGAGCACCGTCGATAGCAAGATGGTGATCAGGCCCATGTCGTGGAAGAACGGGAGCCAGCTGCACCCGCGGTCGCCCTCCTGGCCTTCCAGGGCGTTGAGCACCTGCAGCACGTTGGTGGGCAGGTTCAGGTGGGTGATCGCCACGCCCGTCGGCATACGGGTGGAGCCCGAGGTGTACTGCAGGTAGGCGATGGTGTTCTCGACGGCGTCGGGAGCCTGCCAGGTGGCGGCAACCTCGGTGGGCACGGCGTCGACGGCGATGACCCGCGGCCGTTCCTTCACCGAACGTGCGCGGATGAACTTGCGGACGCCCTCCGCGGAGTCGGTGGTGGTCAGAATCGTCGACGGCGTGCAGTCGTCGAGTACCGCGTGCAAACGGCCCACGTGACCCGGCTCGGCCGGGTCGAACAACGGCACGGCGATGCGGCCGGAATACAGGGCGCCGAAGAAGGCGACGAGGTAGTCCAGGTTCTGCGGGCACAGGATGGCGATGCGGTCACCCGGCTGGGTGACCTGCTGCAGGCGGGCCCCCACGGCGCGGTTGCGGGCGCTGAAGTCGGACCAGAGAATGTCGTGCTCGACGCCGTCCCGTTCGGTCGAGAAGTCGATGAACCGGTAGGCCAGCCTCTGGCCACGAACCTTCGCCCACTTTTCCACGTGACGGACCAGGTTCGTGTTGGCCGGGAACCTGATCTTTCCATCCACGATGAATGGGTTGTGGTACGCCATGCCGCCCTCTCCTATGGTTCCATCTTTCGATCGGCTACGCCGACGGGTTACCTCTGCGCGCGGGCCGGCCCCCGGGACGGCGCCCGCCCGCGCGGCGTCGCTCTAGCCATCTTCCAAGCCAGCTTCGACCCGATCGGGTCAACACACAATGCTCTTAACGCTTAAGTGCTCTTATTTATCTCTTAATGTTAGGCGGCGTCGCGCGGCAGGCCAAATCACAAGGTACAGCTGATCGCGCCCACCACCGCCGAACTTAAGCCATATCACCCGTGTTTGGGATGCGGTGCGCTATCGATCACCCCGTGCGCCCAATTCAACGTCCAGTCGGTCGCGGCCGCCCCGTCCATGTTCCAGAACTGTGGTGTGGCGTACATCGCATGGACCGGTTGTCCGGCGTTGCCGGCCAGCGTATTCAGCGTGTTCGACAGGTTGTTCACGCTGAACGCCTCCGCCGGCGCGGCGCAGATGAGGTCACCCGGGGCGCAGATTTCGTTGGACTTGCCGTTGAGCGCGCCGAAGCCGTCCGGCCGCGCACCGGTCATGCTCAAGCCGAGCCCGGACAGAATCGGTATCTCGTGCAGGGTGATCTCGGCGCCCTCGCCGGGCGGGTTGGGTCCGATCTCGTTGCCCACGTCCTGCTGGCGGCGGCCGTCGGCGATCAGCGTCACGCCGAGCACCAGGTCGTCGTCGACGGGTCCGCGGCCGTTACCGACATCGCTGGCGATGTCACCGGCGATCACCGCGCCCTGCGAGAAGCCGATCAACACGTAGCTGGTCAACGGGCACTTGGTGTTCATGTCGGTCATCTCTTGGACCGTCGCGCGGGTGCCTTCCGCCCGACTTTCGTTGTAGGACATCTGCGTGTCGTTGCTCATTGGGTTGTGAAACTGCGCCGTGTACGGGGTCGTGTACGTCTGCAGGCGCGACGACGGGAACTGCTGACCGAGCGTCGCAGTCACGTTGTGCAGCAACGCGTTCGGAAATTGCATCGGGTTAGCCGGGTTGTCGCCCGAGGCCGATTCCCAGGTGCCGGGAATGTTGATCAACAGCACGTCAGGGCAGGAGGCGTCTTGCGAGTCGGGTCGAGGCTTGTGCGGGTGCGCTGAGGGAGCGGACGACGAGGGCACCACACCCGGCGGCACCGCGGTAGGCGGGCTTTCGGGGCCGCGCAGCAACACCACCAGGGCGAAGATGACCATCCCCACGACGAGCGCCATCGACAAGGCGGCAGCCCAGGCGAGGACTCGGTGGCGCTTGTACCCGGCGTTCGTGGCCTTCTTGGCCATGGGAGTCTCCTGCTAGCAGAGTCGGTCGCAGCGACGCGGCCGTCCCGCCCGATGCTGCACTTCTCACCACGGTACCGGCTCCTGGCGCGGAACCGCGGTACTAGTGCTGACGGTGGCGACCCGCTTCGCCCGGCTGCGCCGCGCTCGCGATCGCCACTAGTGCTGACGGTGGCGACCCGCTTCGCCCGGCTGCGCCGCGCTCGCGATCGCCACTAGTGCTGACGGTGGCGACCCGCTTCGCCCGGCTGCGCCGCGCTCGCGATCGCCACTACCGAATGGCGCCGACGATCTCGCCCGACATGGCGCCCAGCTGCCCCGACCACGATCCCCAACCGTTGTCTCCACCGCCGAAGTCGAAGTGGCCGTTGTGGCCGCCGACGTTTCGGTACTGCTGGTAGAACTCCAGGTTGGTCCCGTCGGCGATCTCCGGATACCCGATCATGGCGGCGGGGTCGCTGGCTCCCCCGGCCTTCGGGGCCCACACCCAGACCCGGGTGTTGTTCGCGGCAAGCAACTCGGCGTGCACCCACGGGTCATGCCACTTCCACCGGCCCAGCTGTGCCGCGCCCCACATCCCCTGGGTGTTCACCCCGCCGAACTGCTGCATGCCCGCGGTGATCGCCCCGTTCACGGTGGTGTCGGACGGGTACAAGAAGCCCGACAACGAGCCGGCGAAACCAAACCGGTCGGGGTGGAAGCAGGCCAGCGCCATCGCGCCGTAACCGCCCTGGGCGGCGCCGACGACAGCATGGCCACCCGGCGCCAGTCCCCGATTGGCGGCCAGCCAATCGGGGAGTTCGGCGGACAGGAAGGTCTCCCACTGCTTGCTGCCGTCCTGCTCCCAGTTGGTGTACATGCTGTATGCGCCACCCGCGGGCGCGGCCACCGATACCCCCTTGCCGGCCAGCGTGTTCATCGCATTACCCGCGGTGACCCAGTTGCTCACATCCGGGCCGGCGTCGAAGGCATCCAGCAGGTACACCGCGTGCGGCCCGCCCGCCATGAAGGCCACCGGGATGTCGCGCCCCATCGCTGCCGACGGCACCATCAGGGTTTCCATGCCCGCCGCCCTGGCCTTGCCCGTGGTTGCCGTTACCGTCACACCGCCCACCATGATCGATAGCGCGGCGACGCAGAACACCCGCAGAACCGCCGACAGGCTCACACCCCTCATGGCCACCTCCATCGTCGATAGCTGTGTGTGTGCACACTATCCAGCCCCCAATAGGCCCGCGCAGGCAGGGTAGGCAGCGTAGTGAACTGCGCCACACCGGACGGGCTGGGGCGGAAACGTCTGACGGCGGCGGACCCGGGGGGTCGCCGCCGTCAGAAGGTGCGGCTAGGTGCCCTGGTTGGTACCGGTACCGGTGCCGGTACCGGTGCCAGTGCCGACGGGTCCGGGCGTCGCACCCAGCGTCTGCTGCAGGTCAGGCTTCATCGCGTTAAGCTGCGCGCCCCAGTACTCCCAGCTGTGCGTTCCGCTGTCGGGGAAGTTGAACACAGCATTGTGGCCACCGCCAGCGTTGTAGGCGTCCTGGAACTTCAGGTTGCTGGTCCGCACGAAGCCCTCAAGGAACTTGGCGGGCAGGTTGTTGCCACCCAGATCCGACGGCTTGCCGTTGCCGCAGTACACCCAGAGGCGGGTGTTGTTCGCGATGAGCGTCCCGACGTTCAACAACGGGTCGTTGCGCTTCCAGGCCGGGTCGCTTGAGGGTCCCCACATGTCGCTGGCCTTGTAGCCGCCGGCGTCACCCATGGACATACCGATCAGCGTCGGACCCATCGCCTGGGAAGGGTCGAGCAGGCCCGACATCGCGCCGACATAGATGAACTGCGCTGGGTGGTAGGTCGCTAGGTTCAACGCCGAGGCGGCGGCCATCGACAGACCCACCGCGGCGCTGCCGTTCGGCTTGACCTGCTTGTTGCTCTGCAGGTACGCCGGCAGCTCACTGGTCAGGAAGGTCTCCCACTTGTAGGTGGTGCAGCCGGCCTTGCCGCAAGCCTGGTTGTACCAGTCGCTGTAGAAACTGGACTGCCCACCGACCGGCATGACGACCGAAACGCCCGACTCGTAGTACCACTCGAACGCCGGGGTGTTGATGTCCCAGCCGTTGTAATCGTCCTGCGCACGCAACCCGTCAAGCAGGTACAGCGCGGGCGAGTTGGCGCCGCCGCTTTGGAACTGGACCTTGATGTCGCGGCCCATCGCCGCCGACGGCACCTGCAGGTACTCCACCGGCAGGCCCGGCTTGGAGAACGCTCCCGCGGTCGCCGTTCCCCCGACGAAGCCGATAAGACTCGACAGCAGAGCCGCACCGGCGGCCCCGATCACGAGTCGGCGCGGCATGCCCGTCACGGCGCCCCGAAACTTGTCAACAAGCTTCATCTATGCTTCCTCAATCCTTTCGGCGCGACCGTTTTGGGCGCGTCTGGGTTAAGTCGGATAGGTCGAACTGCATGCGACAGCGCTGCAGTGCCCGTGTAGTCAATCACAACTTCGGGCGTGCGCCCGCATCGAGGACGTCGCTGGAACCGTCATTTGGCGGTTATGCACAGGGATTTTCGCGTCCGACACGCCGGGCGGGTTCGGCCATTCTCGCATGTGCCCGCCCGTCCTGCCGCGCTGGTGGGCAGTCAATTGCGACTTTGCTGTCAGTGTTCGACACGCCGTGCGGACGGATCGGGCCTGTGATTTTGGCCGATGTTATTGATGCGCCCTCACCCACGAGGGGCGGAAGGTACGTCGGGCACCGGGAGCCCACACCTGGCGAGCTCGTAGAGCGGCACCCGGTCGATCTCGTACTGGGTGAACGTGAACGAGTTCAGGAAGTTGGAGACAAACCGATGCAGGCCCATCGGGGCCCGCACCGAGTTCAACACCGCCTGGGTCTCGGGGCATTGCAGGGCAGCCGCCGCCTGCGCGACCCATGCCTGATCGAGATAGCCAGGAATGCCCGGATACCACTTCACCCAGGGGCCGTCAGCGACAACCCAATCCGGGAAGAGGTTCTTGTCGTGCCCGATGCGGCCGTGCTTCAACCGCTGCGTGTGCTGCGCCAGAGGGTTTGCCAGCCCGATCTGGTCGATCACCCTGACATCGAGCCCGACGTTCATGCCCACCATGCCCAGGTTGGTGAAAAATACCGCGTGCTGCGGCCTTTGGGACCCAAGCGGCGCGCTACCCGGGGGAGCTCCCGGTTGCGGCGGCGCCATGGGCACCAGGTCCCACTGGTTGTAGTTGCCGGACGGCAACAGCAAGGCCCCGTCCGGAGTGTTGTTGATCGCCACCAGTACAGCGGCCATCCTCGGATAATCCAGGTAGTCGGCGGCGGTCAGCGGGTGGGCGTGCCCGGTGGCCTGCGCATAGAAGCGGCGCTCGTCGACGATCCCCGAGTAGGTGACGTGGGTCGCGTCGTCGCCCATTCCCGGTGAGTTTGCCGCCCACAGCGACCAGCCCGCGACCCCCAGCCAGAGCACGCTGACCGTGCCGGCCAGCCAATAACCCGTGTCCCGCGCATAATCCTTTCCGTCCGGAATCGTGACGGGTATGACGGCCATCGGCGCCAGCAAACAAAATAGCGGTGCCAGTAACACCCGGCCGTGCATGAAGTCGCCGCCCTGCCGGATCCAATAAAGCGCCTGCAGCAGACCGCTGACCAGAACGAAGACGACCACGGCAGGCGGGCTTTGCACCGCGCGGGCCACCCTGCCGTAGTTGGGGGCTTCCATCGGCCGCATGAACGACGGGCGGCGCCGAATCGACATCACAAACAGTCCCAGCGGCACCAGCAGCACCACCGGCGCCCACAGCGCGTAGGGCTGGTTGAAATTCGAGAGATAGATCATGCCCTGTGACCACTTGTCGCCGGCCGCATCCTTGGCCAGGGCGGTGCCCGGCACCAGCAGCGCGTAGTAGCCCATCCGGAAGATCTGGTAAGCGACCGGCAGGAAACCCCCGGCCACCACGATCAGCACGCGATTGCGCCACGTCCGGGCCGCAATCAGCATCATGATCAGCGCGAACCCGCCCGTCAGCGCCAGGTCGGGCCGGACCAGGACGCTGCACCCCGCGACGAAAGCCAGCGCACCGATGAATAGCTGGCTGTCCGGACGCACCCGCAGCGGCTGCGACCAGCAGACCATCATCCACCAGAGCAAACCCAGATAGGCCAGTACCAGCCCACTTTCCAGACCCGACGTGGCGAAGTCGCGCGCCGGTGGCAGCGCGATGTAGACCAGCGCCCCGGCTGGCAGCATGATCGCCTTGCGGCCCCGCAAGCTGGGTGCGTACAAGCGGCCGGTACCCAGCATCAGCAGCGCCACTCCGAGCAAAGAAAACACCAGGGCCAGCGCCAGCGCCACATACTCCAGGCGCATCGGCCCGCCGATCCAACTTCCCACGTACACCAGGTATGTCCACGCCGTGGAGGTGTTCGCCTCCACCCGCTCACCCTCGTTGAACACCGGTCCGTTGCCGGCCAACAGATTGCGGACGGTGCGCAACACGATCAGGCCGTCGTCGGCGATCCAGCGTCGTTGCCAACTCCCCCAACCGAACAGCGCGACGACCACCGCCACGCTGATCCACAGGCTGACCCGCACCACGGTGGCATACGGGAACACCGGCCAACTCACCCGCCTGACCACGGGCCGGCGACGCATCAACCCGACCTTGGCGGCCTCCAGTTGAGGGTTAGCCGAAGGCAACGGCGGCTCCAACCGTTGCGATCCACGCCAGCGCCAGCAGCTGCAACACCCGGTCACGCAGCGCGATATCTTCGGGCTCTCCGGCCAGCCCGCCGTCGACGTCCACGGCATAGCGCAGGATCGCGATGGTGAACGGGACCATCGACGCCGCGAACCAGGACCCCGAGTAGTGGTCACGCTCGAACGCCCACAGCCCGTAGCACATCACCACCGCCGTCGCCGACAACGTCCAGACGAAGCGCAGGTAGGTGTTGGTGTAGCTTTCCAGCGATTTGCGGATCGCCGTTCCGGTGCGCTCGGCCACCTGCAGTTCGGCGTAGCGCTTACCGGCCACCATGAACAGCGACCCGAACGCGGCCGTCAGCAAAAACCATTGCGACAGCGGGATATCGGTGGCCGCGCCCCCGGCGATGGCCCGGAGCAGATACGCGGATGACACGATGCAAATGTCCATCACCGCTTGGTGTTTGAGGCCGAAGCAGTACCCGAGTTGCATGCCGATGTAGACGGCCATCACCACCGCCAGGTTGGGCGTCAGCCACCAGGAGATGGCAAGAGAGGCCACGCCCAGCACGGCCGCCAGGGCGTAGGCCAGCCACTCGGGCACCACGCCCGCCGCGATGGGCCGGTGGCGCTTGGTGGGGTGCTCCCGGTCGGCCTCGACGTCGCGCACGTCGTTGATCAGGTATATCGCCGAGGCCGCCAGACTGAATACCACGAACGCCACGGAAACCTGCTTCGCCACTTCGACGTAGTCGTAGCGGACGCCGCGGCCCGCCGCGGCCAACGGCGCCAGCACCACCAGCACGTTCTTCACCCATTGCCGCGGGCGCATCGCCTTGATCACGCCGGTGACCAGGTTTGTCGGAGGCCCGGTCACCACGTCTTCACTCATCCGGCTCACCCTTTCCGTCAAGCCCCCGTCCTCCATCAAGCCCGCGTCCTCCGTCAAGCCCCCGTCCTCCGTCAAGCCAGAGTGCAAGGCGGGCGACGGCTGCGCCGAGCGCCACGCCGAAGGCCACGTCGCTGGGATAGTGCACCCCGAGCAGGATGCGCGACAGCGCCATCGGCGGGACCAGCACCGCGGCGCCTACTCCCTTGGGCAACCCGGTGGCCCGGCCCATCAGGATGGCCGCGGCGGTGGTGGACGTGGCGTGTGCCGACGGGAAGCTCAGCTGGCTGGGTGTGCCGACATTCACAGCGACGGCCGGATGACTCGGCCGTTTGCGCCGCACCACCCGTTTGATCAGCACGGCGGCGGCGTGTGCGACGAACGCGCCGGCCCCGGCCACCAGCCATTCCCGGCGACGGCGCGGCACCAGGAGCGCGCCGAGCACCGCCACAGCGACCCAGCCGATGCTGTGCTCGCCGAAGTGGGACAGCCCACGCGCCGTGGTCAGCGCAGCGGGTTGGTCAGCCAGCGCCGACTGCACGGCCACCATCACGGCCACCTCGCCGCGCGGCGCCCCTGAAGGAGGGTCTTCAGCCATGCTTGTGCTTGTCGTGGGGCTCGCTGCTTGGCGCGGGCTGGGGGTACCGCCCGCTTGCGGGGGACAACGCCGTCTCCCATTTCTGCTTGCTGGACAGCACGGGCAACGCGCCCCGGTACAGCCTGCGCATCTCATCGAAACGGGCCGCCAGCCGGCGCTGCCGGCGCAGCGACTTGAGCAGCAGCGCGAACATCTTGCGCCGATCGCGCTGGCGGTAGACCACGCCGCACCCGTCGGCGGTGGTGACGGTGACGCCGTCGACGGTGCACAGCCGGAACCAGCGCGCGTCCTGCATCGGCACGTTGAACTCCGGGCGCTCGTGTGCTTCGGGATCGGCCTGAGTGAGGTTGTGCAGGATCCCGCGGGCCAGCCGGTAGCTGATGGAGATCGGGTTCACCGGCGGCTCCATCACCTTGTTCCTGTTCATGGGCGGCGCCAGCTCGCTGGCCGCCGGTAGCACCACCGCGTCCGGGTATTCCTTGCGCATGCGGTGCACTTCGGGCAGCGCCGATTCCAGGATCGAGAAGATGTGCTCCGGGCCGGCCAGGAAGTCGTCGATGGCCTTGTTCTGGATTGCCACCGTCGAATATTCAAGGCAAGCAAGGTGTTTCAGCGTCGCCTTCAGGTGGCTGCGGATCAGGCCGCTAACATCACCGTCCCAGTGCATCGCCGCGACCACGAGCCGGTTGCGCAGATGGAAATACGCCTGCCAGTCGATGGCGTCGTCCTTGTCGCTCCAGGCCATGTGCCAGATCGCGGCGCCGGGCAGCGTCACCGTCGGATAGCCGTGCTCGGCGGCGCGCAGGCCGTAGTCGGCGTCGTCCCATTTGATGAACAGCGGCAGCGGCTGTCCCAGCTCCTCGGCGACTTGGCGCGGGATCATGCACGTCCACCAGCCGTTGTAATCGACATCGATGCGGCGGTGCAGCAGCTTGCTGCGATCTTCGTTGTCGCTCAACGGATATTCGGCGAAATCGTGGTCGTACTCGGCGTGCGGCGCCGCGGTCCACATGAAGTTCGAGCGGTTGACGACTTCACCCATGATGTGCAGGTGCGACGGCTCCTGCAGGTTGAGCATCTGGCCGCCCACCAGCGTCGGGGTCTTGGCGAATCGGTGCATGGCCAACACCCGCAGAATTGAGTCCGGCTCAATGCGGATGTCGTCGTCCATGAACAGGATTTGTTGGCAATCAGTGTTTTTCAGCGCCTCGTACATCACGCGGCTGTAGCCGCCGGAACCACCGAGGTTGGGCTGGTCGTGGATGGACAGCCGATTGCCGAGCCGGGCGGCCGCGGCGGGGAAGTCCGGATGATCGCGCACCTTGCGGACGCCCTGATCGGGCACGATCACCGCCCCGATCACCTCGTCCACCAACGGGTCCGCGGTGAGTTCCCGCAGGGCGTTGGCGCAGTCCGCGGGACGGTTGAACGTCGGGATGCCGACCGCGATGTTGGCCACGCCCGGAGCCGGCGTCGTCGCGTACCAACCGCCGCTAACCAGGGTGACCTTGCTGTCCGTGGTGACGTCGAACCAGATCCAGCCGCCGTCCTCGAATGGCTGCAGACCGACCTCGACCTCGACGACGTCGGGCTCGTCCCCGCTGCCGGCGAATTCGCGGCCCTCGACAAAAATCCGTGCCCCGGTGGCCTTGGTCCGGTAAACGTCGACGCGACCGGCTCCGGTCAGCGCGACGCGCAACACCACGGATGTGCAGGTCGTCCACCGACGCCAATAGCTGGCCGGGAACGCATTGAAATACGTGGCGAACGACACCTCGGACTCCGTGCCGATCTGCAGCGAGGTGCGGCTTGTCGCATGCGCGCGCCGCGAGTTGGTAGTCGATTCCTCCAGGTACAGCTTGCGCACGTCGAGGGGTTCACCCGGACGCGGCAGGATTATTCGGGCCAGCAGGCTGACGGCAGTCATCTGCGCCGCTCCTTCTCATTGCTTCGCGCTGAATCGTCGCCGGCGCGGGTCATCTGCGCCGCTCCTCCTCATTGCTTCGCGCTGCATCGTCACCGGCGCGGATCACGCGTGCGCGCCTTCCTCTTCGGCAAGCGGGGCGCCATCGCGCAGGTGCGGCGCGAGGACGTTGTCATACATGTTCAGTGCGCTGGCAATCGCCATATGCATATCCAGATATTGATAGGTACCCAACCGCCCGCCGAACAGAACCTTCGACGTCGCGGTCTCGGACTTCGCCCTTGCCCGATAGGCGGCCAACAGGGCGCGGTCGGCCTCGGTATTGATCGGATAGTAGGGCTCATCGTCGTCTTCGGCGAACCGGGAGTATTCCCGCATGATCACCGTCTTGTCCGTCGGGTACTCGCGTTCGGGATGGAAGTGGCGGAACTCGTGGATGCGGGTGTAGGGCACGTCTAGATCGTTGTAATTCATCACCGGCGTGCCCTGAAAATCACCGCAGTCGCGCAGCACTTCCACCTCGAAGTCCAGGGTGCGCCAGCCGAGCCGGCCTTCCGCGTAGTCGAAGTAGCGATCCAGCGGGCCGGTGTATACCACCGGTGCCGACGGACTATCGGCGCGCAGTTCGTCACGCACGCCGAACCAGTCGGTGTTCAGCCTGACCTCGATGCGGTCGTCGGCGACCATCTTGGTCAACCATGCCGTGTACCCGTCGACGGGCAGGCCTTCATAGGTGTCGCTGAAGTACCGGTTGTCGAAGGTGTAGCGCACGGGCAGCCGGGTGATGTTGGCCGCCGGCAACTCTTTCGGGTCGGTCTGCCACTGCTTGGCGGTGTAACCCTTGACGAACGCCTCGTAGAGCGGCCGGCCGATCAGCGAGATGGCCTTCTCCTCGAGATTCTGCGCGTCCGCGGTGTGGATTTCGGCGGCCTGCTCCGCGATCAGCTTCCGTGCTTCTTCGGGACTGAAGTACTTGCCGAAGAACTGCGACACCAGGCCCAGTCCCATCGGGAATTGGTATGCCTGCCCGTTGTGCATCGCGAATACCCGGTGCCGGTAGTCGGTGAACTCGGTGAATTGCCCGACGTAGTCCCACACCCTCTTGTTGGAGGTGTGGAAGAGGTGGGCACCGTACTTGTGAACCTCGATGCCGGTCTGCGGCTCGGCCTCGGAATACGCATTGCCGCCGATATGGGGGCGCCGCTCGACGACGAGCACACGCTTGTCGAGCTGGGTGGCCACCCGCTCGGCGACCGTCAGGCCGAAGAATCCGGATCCGACGACGAGGAGATCGAAACGAGCTGTCATCGGTTGCCTAGGGTATCTGACTTCGCGGGCATAACCCCATCTGGCGACTTTGGGTCGTTGATGTTCGGCCAGGTGAGAACTACGGCGCGGCCCGTTGTGCCGGTGATCACGCCCAGGGTCGCGATTACCTCACGATTCGATATAGCCACTCTAGTCACAGCAACAACACTCGTACCATCGATCGTGTGGGGTTATATGCCGTGCACCCGTGACTCAGCCGAGACTCGGGCCGCAGGCAGGCCCGACACATTACATAGTCCAGATTGAGGAGACTTCCGTGCCGAACCGACGCCGACGCAAGATGTCGAAAGCCATGAGCGCGGCCGCCGCCCTGGCAGTCGCGAGTCCATGCGCTTATTTCCTTGTTTACGAATCAACCGCGGGCAGCAAGCCGACCGAACACCACGAATTCAAAAGGGCGGCGGTCATCACCGACCTGCCCAACACGCTGATCTCCGCGTTGTCGCAGGGACTCTCGCAGTTCGGGGTCAACTTGCCGAACGTGCCCGCCCTGAGCGGCACTACCGGCACCAGTCCGGGCCTGACCAGTCCAGGCCTAACCAGCCCGGGCCTGACCAGCCCCGGTCTGACGAGTCCGGGCCTGACCAGTCCGGGCCTGACGAGTCCGGGCCTGACGAGTCCGGGCCTGACCAGTCCGGGCCTGACGAGTCCGGGCCTGACGAGTCCGGGCCTGACGACAACGACGCCCGGTTCCCTCGGCACGCCCGGCACCTCGCTGACGCCCACTACGGGAGCGACGACGCCCAACCCGGCGCTCACCAACCCGGGGCTGACCAGCCCGACCGGTACGACGCCGGGCGCGACCACCCCGACGAGCCTGACCCCGACCGGCACCAACCCCAACGAGGTGCCGATCACCACGCCGGCCGGATTGGACCCGGGCGCCGACGGCACCTACCCGATCCTGGGTGATACCAGCGGCCTGGGCGGCGGCGGGCTGCCGGCGAGCTCCCCGACCGGCCTGGGCAGCCCGGCCAGCACCGGGAGCACCGGCGGCGGCGGGCTCATCAACGACCTGATGCAAGCGGCGAACCAGTTGGGCGCCAGTCAGGCCATCGACCTGCTCAAGGGCCTGATCATGCCGGCGATCATGCAGGGCGTCCAGAATGGCGGCGCCGGTGCGCCGGCTGCCGCCCTGCCGACCGCCGGCCTGCCGACCGGCGCCCTGCCGACCGGGGCCCTGCCGACCGGGGCCCTGCCGACCGGGGCACTACCGACCGGGGCCCTGGCGACCGGGGCCCTGCCGACCGCCGCCAAGGCGACCGGGACCCTGCCGACCGGGGCCCTGCCGACCGGGGCGATCCCGGCAGTTGGAACTCCGGCCGCGGCTATCCCGGCAGCGGGAGCTCCGGCTGCCGCCATCCCGGCGGCAACAGCTCCGGCCGCAGCCGTCCCGGCAGCGACACCGCCGGTCCCCCGCTCATAACGCATCGAAAGCCTTCGCACCTGTCGCCTGACGGCACCGCAGAGTCACACTGGACCTCCAGCATCTAATCTCTGCGGTGCCGTCGAACAGGCTTTCGTGGACTTTTTGAGTCCATATACCGTGTCGCCTCATAAATAACAATAGAAACACACGTAACATCGCCTGGTGTCTTCCCGCAGCCGCGCACCGACGATGTTGCTTACCGCCATCGCGGCGACCGTCGTCATCGTGTCGTGGGTTGTGTATCCGACCCGGCATAGCGACCATGCTGCGCCGCCACCAGCTCCCGATACCCAACTCACCGAGCAGCCGCTGATCGGGCTCGGCGGCGGCGTCACGGTTCGCGAACTCACCCAGGAGACGCCGTTTTCCCTGGTCGCGCTGACCGGCGGCCTGGCCGGCACCTCCACGCGAGTGCGAGCCAAACGCTCCGACGGTTCGTGGGGGCCCTGGTACCAGACCGAGTACGAAACCGAAGCACCCGACGCCGGGTCGGCGGGGTCCCCGGAAGGTCAAGGAGGACCGGAAGGACCGCGCAGCACCGATCCGGTGTTCGTGGGCACCACCACGACTGTGCAGATCGCGATGACCCGTCCGGTCGATGCGCCGGTGACCCAGGCGCCGGCGGGACCGTCACCGAGCGACCGGCCGGGTACGGAGGGCTTGGGATATAAGCCGGCCACCAAAGAACAGCCCTTCGGCCAGAACATCTCCGCGATCCTCATTTCCCCGCCGCGGGCCCCGGCCGGATCGCATTGGACGCCGCCCGCCGGCGTGACTATGCCCGGCCAGGCGCCCAGCATCATCAGCCGGGCGGATTGGGGTGCCGACGAGTCGTTGCGATGCGGTAATCCGCAGTACGACACCGGAATTCGCGCCGCGGTAGTCCACCACACGGCGGGCAGCAATGACTACTCACCGCAGGAGTCGGCCGGCATCGTCAAGGCCATCTACACCTATCACAGCAAGACGCTGGGCTGGTGCGACATCGCATACAACGCGTTGGTCGACAAATACGGCCAGGTGTTCGAGGGCAGCGCCGGGGGGCTCACCAAAGCGGTCGAGGGATTTCACACCGGCGGATTCAATCGCAACACCTGGGGTGTGGCCATGATCGGCAATTTCGACGATGTGGCGCCGACACCGATCCAGATCCGGACCGTGGGCCGGCTGCTCGGCTGGCGGCTGGGCATGGACGGCGTCGACCCCAAAGGCACGGTGGCACTGGAGTCGGCGGGTAGCCACTACACCACCTTCGCGGCCGGCTCCACAGCGACATTGCCTACCATCTTCACCCATCGCGATGTCGGTAACACCGACTGTCCGGGCAACGCGGCCTTCGCGCTGATGGACGAGATCCGGGATATCGCCTCGCATTTCAACGATCCGCCGGAGGAGCTGATCAAGGCGCTGCAGGGTGGTGCGATCTACGAGCACTGGCAGGCGATCGGCGGCATGAACAGTGTGCTGGGCCCACCGACCGCGCCGGAAGACAGCGCGGCGGGGGCGGCCCGCTACGTCACCTTCGCCAAAGGCGCGATGTACTGGTCGCCCGAGACCGGCCCGCAGCCGGTTACCGGCGCGATCTACGACGCCTGGGCCGCGCTGAGCTACGAACGCGGTCCGCTGGGATTGCCGACCAGCGCTGAGATACAAGAGCCACTACAGATCACCCAAAACTTCGCGCACGGAACCTTGAACTTCGAGCGGCTCACCGGCAACCTCACCGAGGTCGTCGACGGGATCTCGACGCCGCTGTCGACGCAAACGCCGAGCGGCCCGACGGTTCCGCCGGAACACTTCTCGCTCCCCGCGCACCCGGGGACTTAGCCGGGCAGCTCGAGCACCACTAGTCTGCGAGCTGTGCCCGGGACACCGCATCTGACGATCGATCTCGCCGCGGTGCGCGCGAACTTCCGGGCGTTGCGTGCCGCGCTGCCCGACGCGCGGATCCGCTACGCGGTCAAGGCGAATCCGGCCGAGCCGATCCTGCGCCTGCTGGCTGCCGAGGGCGCCGCGTTTGACGTCGCATCGGTCGGTGAGATCGCGGCATGCGCTTCGGCGGGCATCGACGGCTGCCTGCTGACGTTCGGCAACACCGTCAAGAAAGCGTCAGAGGTGGCTCGGGCCTGGACGGCCGGGGTGCGGCGGTTCGCGTTCGACACCGAGCATGGCATGACGACGCTCGCCGAGCACGCCGGTCGATCCGGCGTGGAATGCCGTATCTCGCCGGCGTTTCCGTCGTCCGTGACGCCATTCGGCCACAAGTTCGGCTGCGCTCCCGCCGAGGCCGCCGGGCTGCTCGATCACGCTCGACGGCTCGGGCTACGGCCGGAGGGTGTCTGTTTTCACGTCGGCTCGCAACAGCTTGACCAGGCCGCGTGGGAGGTCGGAATACGTTGTGCCGCTGCGATATTTGACAGTGTTGAGGACCTCACGACGATCAACGTCGGGGGTGGGTTCCCAATCGCATATGCCGACGGCGCACCGGGGCTCGAGCTTTTCGCAGACGCCATCATGTCCGCGATGACCCGTTATTTCGGCTCGAATCCGCCCCGACTGGTGCTGGAACCAGGACGGGTGATCGTGGGATCGGCGGGCACGATCCGGTGCGAGGTGGTATCGGTGCGGACCGGTACCGATGGACGGCGCTGGGTGTACCTGGATATCGGGCGCTATGGCGGTCTTGCGGAAACCGAGAATGAGTACATCAAGTATCGGCTCCGGACCGAGCGCGACGGCGATCCGGTTTCCGATGCCGTCATCGCGGGGCCTACCTGCGATGGCGATGACGTGCTTTACCAAAACTATCCGCTTCCGGGCACGCTGCGGCCGGGGGATCGCGTCGAGATCGAAGACGCCGGCGCGTACACGGCGAGTTATGCATCGGTGGAATTCAATGGATTTGCGCCGTTGCCAACGTATTACGCGGGAACGGCCGACGCCGGCGGCCCGGGCCGAGAGATCGTCGAACCACTGGCGCCGGGACTCACTCGGAATTGGCGCCTATCCGAGGTCATTTGCGACGTGCGCACCGAATACCAGGATCTGCTGATCGGCGTCACCGAGCAGGGCGTCGCGCTGTTCAGCGACGGTGAACGGCAGAGCACCGAGCTCGGTCAGCTCGTCTATCACGAGGCGCTGCTGGTACCGGCGCTGCTGCTGGCGGAGCGCATCGAGCGGGTGCTCGTCATCGGCTCCGGTGAGGGGGTGGTGAGTCAGCTGGCCGTATCCGCCGGGGCGAAGCATGTCGATCATGTCGACATCGATCGCGAGGCGGTTCGGCTGTGCGCGGAGCACCTGCCCTATGGGTACTCGGTGGACGAACTGTCAAGGGCGGAAAGGGGAATCGGCCCGATCGCGGTACATTACTGTGACGGCTCGGGTTTTGTGGACCGATCTACCGCGCCATATGACATCGTGGTGATCGACCTTCCCGACGAGCGAACCGAACCCGCACAGCACAACCGGCTCTATGCTGTCGATTTTCTCGAAAGATGCCGCGGAATCGGCGGTGTCGTCGTCGGCCAGGCCGGCTGCCCGACGCTGTGGCGGAACGAGACGCTACACCGGTCGTGGCAACGCTTTCATGAAAGCTTTGACACCGTGGTCTATTTCGGCAGCTACGAGCACGAGTGGGCATTCTTGTCGGGCGTATCGGGCGCAGCCGACAACCCGACCGCGGCGATGTCCGCCCGGTTGCCGACCCTCGCCTACCGACCCCAGACCATCGACGCCGAGTGGCTGGTGGCGTGCACGGTTCCACCAAAGACGCTGCGCGCTAGGGGACATCATCATCTTCGTGATCCCGAATAGCGCGCAAGCCGGCGCGCACCTGGTTGACCGCTGAGATGTCCAAAAGGTGAAGTGCATGCAAACAGGAAACGGCCAGCCGAAACACAGCCCTTCGTAAGTTTGCGCGAGGAGCATAAGAATCACGCTGAGTTAAACAGGCGTGGAAAGGCGGTCGCGGCATCGTCGCGCCGCGGATCCATCGCGCGCCTTTCCAGCCTTTAACCGCAACGACCTGGCCAAAGGCGGCTCTGACGTCGACGGATCGCCCTACGCAGAATAGGGGGAAAACGTCAACGTTATCCCGTGTAGTTCTCAATCACGCGGTCGATCCCGCTGACGGGTCGGCGTCAAGGCGGGCTAACGGTCGCGCGCAAAGGTTAGATCTGGGCATCCCACGATGGGACCGCTGGCCCGCTGATCGTTCACGCACCACGTGAAATGTAGACCCACCCTTGGCGCAACAACGCACTCGGGTGCTCGGTGACCATGCCACGCACGGCGCGATCGCCGGTCTGCACGGTCGCGAGTGAAATCGACCCGGTGCTAGTAGTCACTGCGTATGTGATGCCGGCGCATCGGGCGCTGTCGGCACCCTCGATCCTGCTCTGCTCGCTCGTCTTCACCGCGAATGCGCGGGTGCCGCCACGCTCGTCGACGATCTCTCCCGAAACCAGCAAATCGTAGCCGCCGTCGGTGTCGCCATTGATTTTGAAACGAAAAAACAGCTTGCCAGGGCTCCCCGGCAGTTGGAGCTCGAATGGGGCGTTCGCCGCCACCGTCACACTCGCCGCAGCCCGCTCCGGATCGTGTCGGACGAAGGCTCTCCGCACCACCCACACGACCGAGAAACAGAACAAAGCGCCGAGCCCCAGCGCTCCGATGGTGAGGATGGTGGCCCCGGTATCCGACATGCACGCAAGATATCAGCGTCGAAACGCGATGCGGTTTTTCGGCCGTGTGTGCAACGGTAGCTATGCCAAGAGTGCTTTCGCCGATCTGGGCGGACCCCGCCCCCCACCCTCCTGAACTGCGGTTTTGCTCACCAAACGAAGGGCGGACGTGCGGCGCAGGACTCTCCGCTCCCATCTTCCTCCGACGCGGATATACACCGCGAGTTTTCGGGTGGTTCAGCCTTTATCGACGAGACGGTTGTCGGGGCCGCAGGCCAGGGCGAGCGTGTCGATGTCGGTTACCCGATCCGCCCGACTGCGAATTCGCATCCGCCAATGGCGTGACCAATATTCTCTTTCATCAACATCCCATCAACATCGCGGGCAGGAATGACACAACAGACACGCTGCCGCACTTTCCATCTTCATTCCTATGGATTAAGGAAGCTCTGTTGTCGGTTGTAACGGCGGTAATACCGGCCCTCCTACCGCTGCGGGAGGTGGTGCTGGAACTGGCATACCTTCACCGGGAAGAACGGGTGCACTCGCAAATCCAGCCGGTTCCATATGATCTTTGCACGCATTCGGAACAGGAACGAGATACCATTTCCAAGCGCCAGGGGGATTTGGTGCCGGTGCCATGCTGTTGTCGGGGCACCGCCATGTGCAACTGACACCGCCGACACCCGCGCCGCCCAGGCCGAGAGTGGAACCCCCGCCAACAGCCGCCATAGCGTCAACCCCCAGGCCCCCTGCCTCACAGTGCATATGCGATCCATTGATTTCAGTAGGCCAATCACAGTAAGCCCCCTGGGAAAAGAAAACGGTTGCTCCGGTGAGGACAGCCGGATAATCACACAAACCGGCATTGGCCCGCGCTGGCGGGAAAATGACAATCGCACTACATACCATTATCGGAGCGAGCCAGATTTTATTCATTGCCTACCTTCACTTGTGTTCCCAACACGTCGTCACCGCTACGTCATACCCGGGACGGGAATCCCCGTGACCAGCGAGGAATGGCGGTGTCGGACCTTAGTGCGATGCGGGCACAATATCGCAACGGTTTTCCGCATTTGCTCCAACTTTTCACCGGCTGGCCCGCCTATCCGTGCCGCGCGTCCACCAGATCCGCGATGGGCGCGGGTGAAGCCGCGTACGTCGATACGCCGCCTGCCCACGCCATGCCTCCAATTTGCCCACAGTCACAGACGACTTCGGGGAACGACGGCGACGTGTTACACAGGTAGCGCGTTCCACGGTCCGGCGACCAGACCTGGTCATGTATCGCCGCTGCAGCGCCACCGCCTCGGGCGTGCTCATCGCCCGCCAGCTGGGCCCGCCCAGCGCCGCCGCGCTCAGGTCGACGGGCTTCCAGCCGTCAGCGGTGTACCGGTACGTGGTGCCCGTTGGTGTCGAGGAAGACCAGCGCGCGCTCATGGACGAAGTTGCGCTTCAGCGGTGTTTTCCGATGTCGTTCAACTTCGCGGTCAGCGCGTCCGGGCGCTCGTCGAGTTCGCGTTTCTGGTCAGCGGTCAGGTCGAGTCCGACGAGACAGCCGGCAGCCTCGCTCAGCGGAATGAAGGTGCCGGTTGTGCACCCTAGATGGGGATGCTAGGTCAGCAGGTTCGAATCCTGCCGGGGGCACAACCCGAAGTGGCTGTTCAGAGGCCGTTTCTCGGATTCGGGTGGACCCGGCCCGTGCGATCTGCATGCGATCTTCTACAGCGTCTGCCAGCACGCACCAGCGCACCGTGGCCGCTCAGGACCGTGGCTCAGGGTCCCGGGGAGTTTCTCCGGTCGCCTGGAAGATAACGCGACGCCCAATCTCTACGGTGTGGTCGGCGAAGCGTTCGTAAAACCGGCCCAGCAGGGTGACATCCACGGCTGCTGCGACGCCATGCCTCCACTCCTTATCCATCAAGACGCCGAATAGCTGTTGGTGAAGTTGTCCATCGCAACGTCCTTCTTGCTGACCTGAGCCGCGAGAACCTGTCGCCCGACGTCCAGAGCGTGCGTGAACCCAAAATGCAGGTTCACAGCTATGCGGATGTCTTGAGACATCACAGTGCCGATGACGCGGGAATCGAACCCGCGTATTCAGCGTTGAACAGCGTTCCCCGATCCAGGCAATGCGCTGGAGACATCGGCGGTGGCCAAGAGCAACCCGGCGACAATGTCGGCGACGTGTTCGCGGGTGGTGTCGAAGTCGCCGCGTAGCCAGCCAGCGATCACTTCCATGGCACCGCTTACCAGGGCAAAGGCAGCGAGGTCGGTGTCGAGCTGGCTGGCTGCGGCAGGACCGAGTGGATTCCTGATCATCGCGGCCATGGCGTTGGAAATCGCGCGTGTGCTGTCCACGCGGGCGTGCTGCAACACCTCGGAGGTGTGGGAGCGCAGGAGCAACTGGCCACGACGCGGGTCAGCGGTGAGGAAATCAAGTGCCGCATCGGCGGTGGCGCGGACTTGCGCGCGTATGTCGGGCGCCGCGCTACTCGTCGCAGCCTTAACCGCCTGCAACCCCTTGGCGGTAAGGTCACGCACGATCGCTTCGATTAACGCATCCGAGTCGGTGAAATGCTCGTAAAAGTAGCGGTCATTGAGCCGGGCCCGCGCGCACACCGCGCGTTTCGACACTGCTCGTGCGCCGTCCTCTGCGAATAGATCGAGAGCTGCCTCGATCAGTGCGGCTCGGCGGGTGGCGCGACGTTCGTCGGCCGTCACGCCACCGTAGGAGCGCGTCGCGATTGCCATCAACGGCATTGTGCCTGACACCCCCTTGACCATTCGAGATTTCTGGTGCAGTCTGACACCACAATAGCTTCTGGTGCAGCCATGCACCAGAATAATCTGACAGAAGGGTCACCATGTCGGTCCAAGCCCTGGACAGGTCGATCGACCCTCCGGACAGGCCGACCGAATCCACATGCACTTCAGTCGAATCTGTCGCAGACCGATTCGAGCGCGTAATGGGATCGCGGTTCCTCGTCTTGTTCGCGCCTGCCCTCTTCGACGAGATGATGCTGCCAGCGGTGTCGGCAGCACTGGTTGATACGGCCCGGATAAAGAACGACCCCCTCGCGCGCGCGCGGCGCACGGCTGCATCCGATCAGCTCACGTTTATGGCCAAGCACGCGGACCGCCGCGAGGAGATGCAGCGGCTGGTGCGGCTGCACCGCGACATCAAAGGCGTTGGGCCTGACGGGGTTCGCTATAGCGCACTAACCCCCGAGCCTTGGAACTGGAACTTGATCAGTATCTTCTTCATGCATCGTGGTGCTTTCATCGCTCTCAGCGGCGAAGACCTCAGCGTCGCGGGCAACCAGGCGATCTGGGACCGCTTTCGTGCGCTGACTAAAGACTTGCAGATGCCCGGCCGCGCACGACAACTCCCGGATAACTACGAGGAGCTGTGCGCGTACTACGAGAAGATGGCGGTCGAGAAACTCAAACACACCGCAAGCCTTGACATCGTCATGGACGCCACGCTCCGGCCGCGACGGCCTGAGTACATGCCTGTTGTCACGGCGCCGTTGTGGAGGCTACTGGGGCCGATCGGCGGACACATTGTGGCGGTCTTGGGTTTCGGCATCATGCACCCCCGTGTGCGGTCGTTGGTCCCGATGCGCTGGACGCGCCGACATGACTTGGAGTTCGCCGTGCTGACCAGGCTGCTTCGTATTGCTTACCGTTGGTTACCCCATCGACTCACCGACACGCCGTTGGCGCGCAATGGGTGCGAGTACGAGCGAATCGTCGCCCACTACAAAGGAAGCGGACTGACATCGTTCGCGCCTGGTGCCACTCAAACGTGTGCTGGGGCCGATGCGTGATCATGAGCGACCGCACCCGTCCCTACTATCTCCCCGGCGCCGACGAGAAACGAATCATTTGTGAGGAGTGATCAGTGACCACTGAACAAACCACAACATCGACCAGACGCCCGGACACGGCGCGGAACCGCTCATCGGCAGGCACGATATGGGCTTGGCTTTTCGCTGTCCTCGGTGTCAGCGCCCTCGTGGCTATCGCATGGAATGCACGCGACTACCCCGACGCGCGGATCGGAAATCCGAACGTGACCGGGGCGCCGCGTCCGGTGGAGCCACTTTTCGGTTACACCCATTGGCTCGGGACCCTGCAAGTCTTTACGATCATCGCGGTCATCGGCCTCATCGCGGTTTTCGCGTGGGGTTGGCGTCGTTATGGCCCCCACCCTTACCTGCTCATGGGCCTGGTGACCACCATCATCGTCTGGCAGGACCCGATCATGAATTGGGCGCCATACGCGGTGTACAACCCCCGGCTGTGGCACTGGCCGGAGTCCTGGCCGCTGGTGTCGCTCTCGCCCACGATCGAACCGTTTGTCGTCATCGGCTATGTGATGTTCCAGTTCGGCCCGTACTTTCCGGCAGCCTGGGTCCTGCGAAAAATCCAGGCTCGTCGGCCCGTTGATGCGTTCGTGTGGCGTCATCCGCTGAGCAGTCTTGGCGTACTGATATTGGTCTTCGGATTCATCATCGACATGATTCTTGAGGTCACGCTGGTGCGCACTGGTATGTACATCTACGCGCAGGTGATCCCGTTCGGTTCAATCTTCGTCGGCACACCGCACCAGTTTCCGTTGCTGTGGGAATCCGTATTGGTCACCGTGGTGATGATTCCGGCGGGGATTCTGGTCTATCGCGACGACACAGGCCGCACGGTTTCTGAGAAATTGGCTGAGCGCGCCCGCATCTTCCGCAGCCGGCCGGCACTGGGCTCGTTTCTGGTCATGCTGGTCATCATCAATGTGGCGTACTTGATGTACGGCGCCGCGTTCACGGCCATCAAGTGGTCGAAGGCGGCAACGTCGGTTGCTTGCCCCTGGCCGTATCCGGACGCCAAGGTCTTTGATCCTCAAGGCTTTTACGAGAAGAATGGCCAAAAGGGTCCGTATTCCGTCGGAATCATGTCCACCTGGATGAGCGGCCAGCCAAACGGGCGCCCGAATGTGCGACTCGGATCCGTGAGCCAACGTTGCGCGCCGGGAAACAATGGGTGAGCCGCGCGGGTACGCACCCAGACCCCAATTTTTGGGCCTCCGAGCAGCACCTGGAACGGAAGTCCGAGCAACTGGTAACCAATTCCATTCACATCCGATGGACTAACGGAGGTTCCTTGATGCCTAACCCTGTCGAAGTTGTTCGCCAGTTCTGCGCACTGATGGAAAAGCGCGATCCTGAGGCCCTGCGGCCACTCCTGGCCAACGATGCCGTGTACCAGAACGTCGGCATGCCCGCGTTTACCGGGGTGGAGTCCATTCTCGAAAACATGGGAGCGCAGTTCTCGATGTTTCCCGACGCTTACGCATTCGAGATCGTGAACATCGCCAGCGACGGCCCGGTCGTTCTCACCGAGCGACTTGACTACATCAAGGCACCCGACGGAACCAAACCGGCCGTACCTGTCATGGGCACATTCGTCGTTGACGACGACGGCAAGATTGCCCGCTGGACCGACTATTTCGACATGTCGTTGACGGTCAAGCTGTTGCAAGGCGAAGACATCAGCGCACTGGTCCCTGCCGCATCTGCATAGTAACTGGGCCGTTCACCGTCCGAGTCCCATCCGAACGGACATCAGGCGAACGGGAACCGTTGGTTCCGCGACTACTTCGCCGCCGTGCTTGTTGCGGCGGTAAACGAGTCGGGATGGCAGACCATGGCGCAGGGGATCGGGCAGGGCCTTTGAAAGCGACGGCTGACGGTTCATCCGGCGGCGGTCGCTCCCCAGTGCCCGGAAGATCCACGATCTTGGGAACGTTGCGACTAATGGGCGGCGTGAAAAAAAGGACATGGGATCAGATGCTCTACTACGCCAACGCGCTGCCGGAGTACGCCACGAAGCTGCTCCGGATTGACGCGCCGGTCACGGGTGACATCGTGGCCGACTTCGAAGCCTGGAAGACGGCCAGGGCCGAGATATGGTCCGTGCGTCACGGATGGACCCCATATCCCTCGGGGCACATGGAGATTATGGCTACCGGCGACTGGGACGGGATAGACCCCGACGAGGTGATCAACGTCCAGGCCAACATGCTCGCCGACCACGAACGGTTCCACGCGAAATGACCGAAGCCACACCAGTTTTCGAAGCTGTGTTCGATGGCCAGCCGCTCCAGCAGTTCATCACCTTGCAGGCCGCAATGGCCTGGTCCGAAGACCTCGAAAGCCCAACCGGGACGATCAGTTTCGAGGGTCAGGGAATCATCCGCTACGTGAGCGGCGCTGTGGATGTCGTTGAGTAGCTAAACACCTCAACACAATTCAGCCCCGGCGAACCAGCCGGGGCTTCTTCGTACCTCGGGACAGTCCCGGAGAGCCGCTGGACGGCCTGGCCGGTGGTGGCCTATCCACCCTGGCCCCGTTGGGCCGTCCTGAGGCAACTCAGGGAGCATTCCGGGTCAGAGAATCGCGACCGCCACCACAATGCCCAGCGCGAACTGCGCCGCGGCCACTATGAGGGAGTCGTAGCTGAACTCGTCGGCGTTGAACAAATCGTCCATATTGATACCGATCACCAGGGTCGCGATCCTCATCATCACCACCTGCGCGATGATCCCCACGAGCCCAAAGACCGCTGACCCCACGAGCCCTTCCATCAGCTTTCCCGATGACGAGTAGATGGCCAGCACCACGATGAGCGCCATGCTGACCATCCCGGCGGCGGAAACGATGATTGCGTTCGGCTTTCCCGCGACGACCATCTTGCGCAGCGGTCCCGGCGTGGTCAGGTCGATAGCATAGAAACCCACCATCATCAGCACCAACCCGACGATCGCATACAACACGATCGCGCCGGCGCCGCGAGCGAGCACATTCCAATAGCCCGCGTCCCAATAGGTCGGATTCAGCGCCACGATGGTTGTCGTCATCGATGATCAACTCCGTTCATTTCAGGCAGAAGGTTCATTTCAGGCGGAAGGTTCATTTCAGGCGGAAGGTTCATTTCAGGCGGAAGGTTCATTTCAGGCGGAAGGTTCATTTCAGCGGGATTCGGTGCGGGACAAAAGCCGCGCCGTCGTCGGTCACCAGCCCGCCGGTCTCGCGGATGCCCAGCCCGGCTGACGAATCGCCGACGACCCACGCGCCCAGCGCGGGCCGCATGTCGTCGAATTCCGGCAACGGGTCCAGCAGTTGGTAGACGTAACCCTCCTCGCCGTAGACGCCGCCGGTGGCGGTATCCAGGCCGGCGCCGACGATGTTGATGTTGGCACCCTCGCGGCCGAGCTTGGGTTTGCGGACGTATTCGGTGAGCTCGTGCGGCTCGTCGATGTACGCGGGCAACAGGTTCGGGTGACCCGGATACATCTCCCACAGCACGCCCAGGATCGCCTTGTTCGACAGCAACGTCTTCCACAGCGGCTCGATCCACGCCGTTTGCGGCAGGCTCGACACCACGTGTCTGCCGAAGTCGTCGTCCAGCACCCACTCCCACGGGTACAGCTTGAAAACCGCGTGGATCTGCGACTCTTCCAGATCGACGAATCGCTGAAGGGCCGAGTCCCAACCGAGGTCCTCGATCATCAACCCGACCGTCTGGAAACCCGCCTCCGCCGCGGTCTCCTGCATGTAGGTCGTGGTGATCTGGTCCTCACCGGTGGCTTCCACACCGGACCAGGTCAAATGCAGCTCGTCGCTGGGCAGCAGATCCCGCAGCTGCTTCCAGCGGTCGACGAGCTGCTCGTGCAGTGAGTTCCACTGGTCGTCGCCGGGGAACTTGTCTTTGAGCCAATACCACTGCAGGATCGCGGCTTCCAGCAGCGTGGTGGGGGTGTCGGCGTTGTACTCGAGCAGCACCGCGGGCCGTCGCCCGTCGTAGCGCAGGTCGAAGCGCCCGTACACGTGCGGGTCGGAGCGGCGCCATGATTCGGCGATCGGCTGCCAACTCCATTCCGGCAGGCCGAAATCCGCGAACCGCTCCATCAGGACTACCTGCTCGACGGCGTTCATGCACATCGAATGGATCAACTCGACATCGGCTTCCAGCGCCAGGATCTCGTCCATGTCGAATTCGTAGTACACCGATTCGTCCCAGTACGGCCGGTCCTTACCGCGCGCGTCGCGCGCCGGCGTCCCGTAAACGAGTCCTTGCTTTTCGACGATCGACGGCCAGTTCGGCCTCGGCTGCACCCTGGCCCGCTTCACGAGCCGCCGCCGCCGAACTTGCCGCCCAGCCCGCCACGCGAAATGGTGGTGCCCGACCTGGTTTTGATCGTCGAGCCACTGGGTGCGGTCGTCGAACCGCCCATTGGCCGCGAACCGATGGAACCCGAGCTGCCGTAGTAGTACCGGTACTGATGGCCGCCGTAGAAGAAGAAGCCGTTGAGGCCCGCGCTGTGACCGGTGCAGTAGTTGTCCGGCACGATCACCGGCTGCCCGCTCGCGTCATCCTGAACGCATTGGGCGTAGACGGTGGGCGCAGAAAGCGCCCAATATCCCAGGCCCGCAACCACACCCACCACCCCGACGGCGACCCCGGCACCGATCAGTCTGCGGTTGCGTTTGCGCCGCTTGGCTTCGGCCGCAAGGCGTGCCTCCTCGATCTCCTGCTGCTTCTTGGCGAACTTCTCCCGGGCGCGCAACTCGGCGGGCGTTGGCGGGCGAGGCTGGGTGGTTGCCGCATCTTGGAACGTCATGCTGCCGGCCGGTGACGGCGGGGTGGGTTCGTCTTGATCCCGCGCGTAGCCGAGCGGTTGCGTACCGTCAACCTGCGTGGGCTCCACCCGCTCCGGCTCGTAGGCCGGCGGCCGCATGAAGTCAGGTTCCTCAGGTTCCTCAGGCGCCCTGTGCTTCGGCCCGTCGTCCGGCTTTGGCGGTTGACCCTCGGGCTCGCCGCCTCCGGGTGGCTGGTCTTGTTCCGACGGCACTAGCGTTCCTCCGGTCCGCTCGCGCCGGCGGGCGCGGCGCTAATCGGCTTCACGACCACGTGGACGTGATTGGCGTCGGGCAGCAACGCGGGCACGCCGGAAGTCTTGCACATCGCCGCCCCGGACGGCAGGGAACTCGGCGCGCATTGCCGAGAACTAGATCCACCAGCGTTCGAGCACCCTCGCGACCCCATCGTCGCCGTTGGACTCGGTGACCTCATCGGCGACGGCCAGCACGTCGGGATGTGCGTTACCCATCGCGACGCCCCGACCCGCCTGCAGCAGCATCGGCACATCGTTGGGCATGTCACCAAAGGCCACCACCAGCTCGTCGGTGATTCCAAGCGGCCGGGCGACCTCGGCGACACCGGTGGCCTTGCTGATTCCCAGCGGCACAATCTCTACCAGCCCGTTGTTGGTGGAGTAGGTGATATCGCCCTCGATCCCGACATGTTTGGCCAATTCAGCCGCCATATCCGCGCTGCGGGCACCCGCCTTCCGAATCAACAGTTTGATCGCCGGCGCGCTGAGCAGGTCCTCGATAGACACCTCGGTGTTGTCCGGGTTGAGCCACGCGTGTTCGTAGCCGGGCGAGCTGACGAACTGGGGGGTCGCCGTGTCGTGGGCGCTGTTACCGATCCGCTCGACGGCCAACCCGGCGCCCGGAATAGCGCGGCCGGCGATCTCGGCCAGCTCGCCCAGAGTGTCGACGGCCAGGGTGCGTGCCGACACCACCCGGTCGGTCGCGGGGTCGTAGATGACGGCACCGTTGGCGCACACCGCCGTCGGCGCGAAACCAAGTGCCTCGACGACGGGCCGTATCCAGCGCGGCGGACGCCCGGTCGCAAGCACAAAGTGCGCGCCACCGGCAACGGCGGCACGCACCGCGGCCCGGGTGCGTGGCGTGACGGTTTCGTCGTCGTCTAACAGGGTGCCGTCAACGTCGCAGGCGATCAGCGCCGGCCGCGTCACTGTGGGGTCGGCCGGCGTTGTCAGCGTGGTCCGCTTTGGGAGCTTTCGGGCCTTTCGGGGGGCCCCGGAGGCGTCACGCGGTCGATCCCGTACTTCTTGGCGCGCTCGGCCAATTCACTCAGTCGGATTTCCCTGGAATCATCCGGGCTCGGCGCGCCGCCACCCAGCCGCCGCGGCACCCAGTACTCCCCTTCGGGATGCGGATATTCGTCCTGCACCCGATGCAGGATCGAATTCATCGCCTGGCGCAGCACGTCGTTGAGCTGTTCGGGGGTGCCCAGCGGCGGTATCGGCCGGCCGACGGCCACGATGATCGGAATCTTGTTGCGGATCAGTTTCTTCGGATGATCCTTGGGCCAAATCCGGTGTGCGCCCCAAACTATGAAGGGGATAATCGGCACCTGCGCCTCCAGCGCCAGCCGCGCCGCCCCGGTCTTGAACGCCCTGAGTTCGAAGCTGCGGCTGATGGTGGCCTCCGGATGCAGCCCGACCAGCTCACCCTCCCGCAGCTTCTGCACGGCCACGGCGTACGCATCGCCGCCCACAGTGCGATCCACCGGAATGAGCTGGCAGTGCTTGATCACGTAGTTGACCGCCTTCACATCCGCCATCTCGGCCTTGATCATGAACCGCAGGCGGCGCTTCCGCTCTTTGGCGGCGATCGACGCGGGAATCCAGTCCACGTAGCTGGTGTGATTGAGCGCGATCACCGCGCCGCCGCGCGCGGGGATGTTCCCGAGGCCGTGGTACGTGATCTTGGTTCCGTTCAGTGCGACGACTGACGGAACGACAAACTCCGCCAACCGGAAAAACGGCTCTGCCATGTCCTGTCCTTCCTCCCTACCGCGACCTATGCGGGGTACGATTCGCGGCCCTGGCCGCGGCCTCATCGGCGTCCAGCCGGGCCGCCTCGGCCTTGGTCGGCGCTGCGCCGCCCAGCCGGCGCGGCACCCAGTACGCCCCGGCCGGGTGCGGATACTGCTGCTGCACCTGATGTAGCAGCGCGGTCATCGACTCGCGCAGCGCCGCACTGGTCTGCGCGACGTCGTCGTCGGCACGCAACGGCGCCCCCACCGCCACGGTGATCGGCACCTTGTCGCGACGGAGTTTCTTTCGATGGCCCTTGGTCCAGATCTGCTGTGAACCCCAGACGATGACGGGCACGATCGGGACGTGTGCTTCGCTAGCCATCCGCGCGGCCCCCGTCTTGAAGTCCTTGAGTTCGAAGCTGCGGCTGATCGTGGCCTCCGGATAGACCCCGACCACCTCCCCCTCGTGCAGCCGCTGCACGGCAACCGCATAGGCGCCCGCGCCGGCGTCGCGATCCACCGGAATGGTCTTGGTGCGCTTGATCAGGAAGTTGACGATCTTCACCTGCTGTAGCTCGGCCTTGATCATGAATCTCAGCCGACGGTGCCGGCGATGCATCGCCAACGCGGCCAGCAGCCAGTCGACATAGCTGGTGTGGTTGATGGCGATCACGGCCCCGCCCCGCTCGGGCACGTTCTCCTCGCCGATGTAGGTGATCCGGCTTCCGGAGGCCAGCACGATCAGCTGAGCCAGGATCTCGAGAGTGCGGAAGGTTGGCTCTCGGGCGCGCGGGGCCATCGGTCACTGCTCCGCCGCCCCGGCGGGATCCGCCCGCTCCGCGCGCCGAGCCGCCCTTGCCGCCCTTTCCTCAGCGTCCATGCGGGCCGCCTCGGCCAACGACGGCGCGGCGCCGCCCAGCCGGTGTGGCACCCAGTACGCACCGGCCGGATGAGGTCCGTACTGTTCTTGCGCCCGCTCCAGCAGATGCTGCATCCGTGAATGCAGCAAGTCGGTCAATTCCGCGGTCCCCAGCGTCGGCTGAATCGGTTCCCCGACCAGCACCACGATCGGCACCTTCGGGCGCCACAGCTTCTTGGGGTGGCCCTTGGTCCAGACCCGCTGGGCACCCCAGATGATGTGCGGAACGATCGGCGCTCCCGACTCCACCGACATCCGGGCGGCCCCCGACTTGAATTCCTTGATCTCGAAGCTGCGGCTGATCGTCGCTTCCGGATAGACGCCGACCAGCTCGCCATCTTTCAAATTCCTGACCGCGGCCTCGTACGACGCGGCCCCGTCGCCTCGGTCCACCGGGATGTGCCGCAGGCTGCGCATGATGGGCCCGGTGATCTTGTCGTCGAACACCTCCTGCTTGGCCATGAACCGCACCTTGCGCCCGAGGCCCTGCTGATATGCGGGCAAACCCGCCAACATGAAGTCGAGGTAGCCGGTGTGGTTGATCGCGATCACCGCACCACCGCTGGTAGGTACGTTTTCCACACCCGCGACGCTGATCTTGAGGCCCTGAATGCGAAATATCAAACGGGCAATCTGAATGACGGTCGCGTATACCGGTTCCACAGCCATTTAGCCTAATGCTCCCAACTGCGTACCGCCCGAACTGCCTAGAACAGAGCGACCTTGTCCTTCCCGACGTCCCCACCCGCGGTGCCCGCGGTCGTGGCCCGATTCGCCGCCGGCAGGCCGGTGCGGGCGGTCTGGGCCAACGAGGTCGGCGGTGTCACCTTTCGAGTGGGGACCCGCGCCTGCGGCGCGGAGTTCATCAAGGTCGCCGACGCACGAGCCACCCAGGTCGGGGCCTTCGCCGAGGAAGCCCGGCGGCTGCGCTGGGCGGCGCCCTACGTGTCGGTGCCTCAGGTCTTGGGCGTCGGTGTCGACGGGCAATGGGCGTGGCTGCGCACGGGCGCGCTGCCCGGCCTGTCCGCGGTACACCCCCGCTGGCTGGCGGCACCGGAGGTGGCGGTGGGAGCCATCGGTGCGGGGCTGCGCACGTTGCACGACCGATTGCCGGTGCCGTCCTGCCCATTCGACTGGTCGGCGACTTCACGGCTGGCCTCGCTGACACCGGTAGCCCGGGCGCGACTCGGCGAGCCGCCGCCGGTCGATCGACTGGTGGTCTGTCACGGTGACGCGTGCTCGCCCAACACGCTGATCGACGACGACGGCCGTTGCTGCGGACATGTCGACTTCGGCAGTCTCGGTGTCGCCGACCGGTGGGCCGACCTCGCGGTTGCGACGCTGGCGCTGGGCTGGAATTACCCCGGCCAGGAGTGGGACGCGGAATTCTTTGCCGCCTATCGCGTGGAGCCTGACCCGCCGCGCATCGAGTACTACCGGCAGCTGTGGCAGGCCTCGGACAACTCCCCAGCCGACACCTCGGGCTAAGCTCGAGGCGATCCCAACGCAGCCCAGAACGGTGCCCGGCAGGTACCAGAAAGGTATTTGTGCAGGTCACAAGCGTCGGCCATGCCGGCTTTCTGATCCAGACCCACGCAGGCAGGATCCTTTGCGATCCCTGGGTCAATCCGGCCTACTTCGCATCGTGGTTCCCCTTCCCGGACAACAGCGCGCTGGACTGGGACACCTTGGGCAACTGCGACTACCTGTATGTTTCGCACCTGCACAAGGATCACTTCGACGCCAAGCACCTGCGCGCGCATGTCAACAAGGACGCCGTGGTGCTGCTGCCAGATTTTCCGGTGCCCGACCTGCGAAATGAGTTGCAGAAGTTAGGTTTTCACCGATTTTTCGAGACCACCGACTCGGTCAGGCACCGCCTGACGGGGCCCGGGGGCGACCTCGACATCATGGTCGTCGCACTGCGGGCCCCCGCGGACGGCCCGATCGGCGACTCGGCGCTGGTGGTTTCCGACGGCACCACAACGATTTTCAACATGAACGACGCCCGGCCGATCGATTTGGACGTGCTGACATCCGAGTTCGGCCACGTCGATGTGCATCTGCTGCAGTACTCCGGCGCGATCTGGTACCCGATGGTTTACGACATGCCGGCGCGCGCGAAGGAGGCATTCGGCACTCAGAAACGGCAGCGGCAGATGGACCGCGCTCGGCAGTACATCGCCCAGGTGGGGGCGACCTGGGTGGTGCCGTCGGCGGGGCCACCGTGCTTTTTGGACCCCGAGTTGCGCCACCTCAACGATGACCGCGCCGATCCGGCCAACATCTTCCCCGACCAAATGGTGTTTCTGGACCAGATGCGCACCCATGGTCACGACGGCGGCCTACTGATGATTCCCGGGTCGACGGCGGACTTCACTGGCACGCAGTTGAACTCGCTTAGCCATCCGCTGCCGGCCGGCCTGGGGGCACCACCCGCTTGCGGGGGACCCGAGGCGATCTTCACCACCGGCAAGGCGGCCTACATCGCCGACTATGCCGACCGGATGGCACCCGTGCTCGCCGCGGAGAAGGCGAGCTGGGCACCCGCGGCCGGCGGGCCGCTATTGGAGCAGTTGCGCGCGCTATTCGAACCGATCATGCTGCAAAGCAACGAGATCTGCGACGGCATCGGCTACCCCGTCGAACTCGTGATGGGGCCCGAAACCGTGGTTCTCGACTTTCCGAAACGCGCGGTGCGCGAACGGATTCCCGACGAGAAGGTGCGCTACGGGTTCGCGATTGCCCCGGAGCTGGTGCGTACCGTGCTGCGCGATCGCGAACCGGACTGGGTCAACACCATCTTCTTGTCCACCCGCTTTGACGCATGGCGGGTCGGCGGCTACAACGAATACCTCTACACGTTCTTCAAATGCCTGACCGACGAGCGGATCGCCTACGCCGACGGCTGGTTCGCCGAGACCCACGATGACAGTGCATCGGTCACGTTGGACGGCTGGGAGATTCAGCGGCGCTGCCCGCACCTGAAGGCCGACCTATCGAAATTCGGTGTGGTGGAGGGAAACACGCTGACCTGCAACCTGCATGGGTGGCAGTGGAATCTGGCAGACGGCCGCTGCCTCACCTCGCGGGGCCACCAGCTGCGGAGTTCGCGGGCATGACCGAAACTTACGATGACGGCGTCGTCCAACTGGACCGCGCAGCGATAACCTTGCGCCGCTATCACTTTCCTTCTGGCACATCGAAGGTCATCGCGCTGGACACGATCCGCGGGTACAAAGCCGAGTCGCTGGGGCTGCTCACGCACCGGTTCCGTATCTGGGGCACCTCGGACTTCCGCCGCTGGCTACCGCTTGACGTGCACCGCCCGCTCAGGTCGACGCTGATCACCTTGGACATACCCGGCACCCGGCCTCGCCCCGCCTTCACACCGGCGCGCCCGGACGAGTTCACCGCCCTGCTGGATGAGTTGCTGAGTCAGCGCGACTAGCGCGAAACGTCACCGCAGCGAGTGGGCGAAGATCCGGCTGCGCCTGCCGTCAGCGGTCCGGACATACACGGATTTCATGGCCGTGATGTATTCGCTGACGGATTCGTAGGCGACCGGATTATCCGGGAACAACACCGTCACCGTGGTCTCGCGCTGGTACCGATTGACCCACATCGAGACCTGATGCGAAACCCTGCCTTCGTCGTAAATCCGGAAATTCAAATCGGAGTTGGCGACGGTGGAAAGCGGAGCAATGCTGGCATCCAGGAAGGACATCACGAAATTACCGGGGCGAGGCCGGCTGAGCCTGGCCTCGGGAGCCGCCAACTCCAACACACGGTCGAACGGCACGGTCGCCAAGTCGATACCCGAATCGAAGGCGGTCTGTGCGGTTCGGGCGGCATCCCCGAAAAGCCCTGCACCGATAGGCACGGATATCGGAACCAAGCCGGTAAACCAGCCCGTCGTCACGAGTTCTGTTGGCGTCCTGCGTGTATCGGTGGTGGTGACCACGGAAAAGGTTTCAGCGCCGGTCAATTCGTGTTCAGTGAGGGCCGCGCAGGCGAATACACCACCGCTGAAGCGGGCACCGGCGGCGACGCAGAGGGCCTCGAATCGCTCCGTCTGTTGCTCGTCCATCAGTGTTTCGGTGATTAGCCTGCCCGTGTAATTCTTTGACAGATCACCCAGCGGCAACGGGAAATACGGCAGCGTCCCACCGTTGCTCGCGGCGAAATCGATCCACCCACGCACGCTGGGGGAGTCCACGGTCAAAGCGGCCGTTTCCTCGCGCTGCCGTAGGCAGTACTCGGCATACCGGCCTGCCTCGGGCAGCTCGACGGGCGCGTCGCCCCCCACCAACGCGGCGTACATCATGTGAATCTCCATGAACAACACGCCCATAATCATCGGGTCGACACAGAGATGAGCAATGCTGGCGTAGAAAGTGAAATGGTCATTGCTCTGAACGATCCCGAACAAAAAGCAATCCCACTGCAGCGGATGCGGCGTCGATATGTGGTCGCGCAGGTCTGCCGCCGTCATCTCCCCATGCTGGACCGGGACGAGCTCGATATCGGCGGGGTCGGCGATGGTATGCCGAACGATGTGTTCCGCATCCGTGTATTCAAACCAGCTGTGGTACGTGTCGTGCCGCCGAAGATGCGCATTGATGGCGTAATTCATGGCACGAACATCGCACCGACCGGCCACATCCCAGGTGAAAATCATCAGGCGCGATAAATCAAGACCCCGTGCGGCGTGTTCGCCATAGCGACGAAGATGTTGGGCCTGTTGGTAGCTGGGTGGTACGGGATTGATCGGTGCTTGCCGGGCTACGTCATTCGCCCTGGGGGATGCGTGCCAACAGACGACGGCGCCCGGGTCCGGCACCCAGTCATGGAGTGTTCGTATGGCAAACACTTGTCCTCCTGTTTCCCCACCCAGTTGGCTCCGCTGACCGTTCGAGGTCAACGGTCCGCGAAGCCAATATTTTGGCCGGCCTCTGTTGGCGTCAACACTGTCGCCCAGCAGCCCCTCCGGCGCCCCCCGTGCGCAAGTACCGTCAGGTAGCTGCTCTGACACTACCTCGACAAATACGTTCGCGAGGGCATTCGCAAAGGCAGAATGATACCTGGTTCGCGCGCCGAGTGCGCTTCCCAGGCATCCTTCCATTGCCAATGTGAATTGGTATTGTAGCGGCTCCCCCCTTTACGGTCGTGTTACATAACTTATGCATTTACTGTGGCTTCTTCCCATCTTCTTCTCCATGGGTTCCTCGCCCAAGGGTTCCAGCCCGAAGCCGTCCCGACTGGGGTACGGTTCCCCTACATGTGGACCACCGTGCTAGTCATGGCGCTCGCGGTGATCTTCGAACCGATACGGATCGGTCTCGCGGTGCTCATGCTGAACCGCCGGCGCCCGGTGCTGCAGCTGCTCGCATTCGTGGGCGGGGGTTTCACCATGGGTGTCGGCGTGGGTCTGATCATGCTGTTCATCCTTCGGTCCACCCCGCTGGCCGGGAACTTCACCGTGGCCCAGGCTCAGATTGTGGCCGGGTTGCTCGCCCTATTCGTCGCCCTGGCACTGGCCACGAACGTCTCGGCCCGCAAGCTCATCCGCCGGAGGCCGGCGCCCGCCTCAGTGGGTGGCACCGTCGGGGGCGACGGCGGCGTGACCCTGCTCGAAAAGGCACCGCCGGGCCGCCTGAAAAAGCTCTCCGAACTCGCGCGGCGGTTATTAATCGAGGGCGATTCCCTTTTTGTCGCATGGGTCAGCGGCTTGGGAGTTGCGCTGCCATCCGCAAACTATTTGGGCGCGATGGCCGCCATTCTTGCCGCTGGCGTCGCGCCGGCAACACAGGCGGAGGCACTGCTGGTATTCAACGTCGTGGCGTTCACACTCGTGGAAATCCCGCTCGTCAGCTACCTGGCGGCGCCGCAAAAGACGCGCGAGCTCATGGCGGCGCTGCAGGAGTGGCTGCGGTCCCGCAGCCACCGGGGCCTCGCCGCCCTGCTTGCCGCGGGGGGTTGCTTCTTGCTCGTGCTCGGGTTGAGCAGCCTCTGAGCAGCCTCTGAGCAGCCTCTGAACAGCATTAGTGGGGCCTGTGAGCCGCTACAACGGCCCCGAACGGCGGTAGGCGAAAAGTCCCCTTCGCGCCTCGTGAAGGGCGCGGGCCGGGTAGCATGCTCGCTAAAGCCATTGCATGCCGCGCGGGTTCGTCTTCGTAGCAGGCGGGGTCACGCTATGAAGAACGCCCCTTGTCGGGCGGCCTCTCTAGGGGGAGTTCATGAATAAACTGCTCGTCGGCAGTGTCGCGGCAGGAATGCTCACTTCGGCAGCAATTTTCGGCAATGGCGTGGCGGCGGCAGACACCGCGCTGATCGTTCCCGGAACCGCGCCGTCCCCCTATAAGCCGTTACGGTCGCTGTACCACTTCAACCAGGCGATGGATCCGCAGATCGGCGCGAATTACTACAACAGCCCCGGCGCCACCCGCGTCGTCATTCCCTATCCGGGCAGCGTTTGGCCGATCACGGGCCCGAATTCGCCGACGGTCGGTCGGTCCGTGCAGATCGGTACCAACAACCTCGACTCCGCCATCCGTAGTACCAGTGGCCCGATCTACGCGACCGGGCTGTCCCAGGGGACTTTGGCGCTCGACGCAGAACAGGCGCGGCTGGCGGCCGACCCGCACGCACCGCCTCCGGGCCAGATCACGTTCATCAAGGCCGGGGACCCCAATAACCTTCTCCAGCATGTATTTAGGCCCGGCACCCACGTCCCGGTCATCGACTACACCGTTCCGGGTCGTATCGAGAGTCAGTACAACACCGTCAACGTCGTGGGCCAGTACGACATCTTCTCCGACCCGCCGACGCGCATGGGGAATCTGCTCGCCGACCTGAACGGGATTACCGCGGGCGGTTACTACGGCCACAGCGCCACGGCGTTCTCCGACCCGAGCCGCGTCCCACCCTGGGACATCACCACCGTTGTCAACAGCAGGGGTGGCACCGAGACGACCTACCTGATCGAAAGCCCTGAGCTGCCGCTGGTGCGGGCCCTGGTGGACATGGCCGGCCTGCCGCCCGAGGCGGCCGGGCCCCTCAACGCGGTGCTCAAGCCCATGATTGACCGGGCCTACGGCCCGGCGCCGGCGCCGCTGCCGAACCTGGGTCAGCTGGGCCACGGCGCCGGCCACCTGCCTCAGGAGATCAGCCTGCCGATCTCCATCCCTATCGAAAGCGTTAACGGCGGTATCGCAGCAGCCACCACGGTCGCCGGCGTCGGCAACATAGCCTCACGCGCCGCCTCCGTCGTCAAAGCCCCGACCGGCCTATCCCCGGCCGCGGGCACGGGCGGCAAGGGTCTCCTGTCGAAGGTCACCGGTCTGCTGCCCAAGGGCAAGAAGTAGAGCCTTCAGGGACTAACTGCCCCCAAGACTGCACCGAGGTCGACGGCAGCGCGGAAAAGCCCGAGTAGGTGTCACGCCCGCGTCGATCTCGGCGACGGTGACACCGGTGACCACTGGGCGTGTCTGACGGCCCTAGAGCCGCAGCCCGTCGTACAGCGAGAAGCCGATCACGTCGGCATCTGAAATCGGCTCCGAAATGGGCGACGGCTCTTCATAACTCGCGGGCAACAATGGCCGCCTGCGCTTCGGGGGGCGGCTGCGGCGCCAGCGCGGCGGCCACCAGTCCCCGATCCCGCTACCTCCGCCCAGTCGCCCGCTCAGTCCCGAGGGCCACCAGTTCGCCTTTCCGATCAGCACGGCGATAGCGGGCACCGTGATGGTGCGCACCAGGAAGGTATCCAGCAGCAGCCCGGTCCCCAGGACGAATGCGCCCTGGACGACGCTGCTGAGGCTGGAGAACAGCAGACCGAACATCGAGGCCGCCATGATCAGTCCCGCCGCGGTGATCACACCGCCGGTGGAGCCCACGGTGCGGATGATGCCGGAACGCACGCCCTGCGGAGACTCATCCCGAATCCGGGAGATCAGCAGCATGTTGTAGTCTGCGCCCACGGCAACCAAGATGACAAAGGTCAATCCGGGTACGCTCCAATGCATTTCGCGTCCGAGTATGAATTGGAAGAAGATGACGCCGATGCCGAGTGCGGACAGATACGAAACGATCACCGAGCCGATCAGATAGAGCGGCGCAATGACCGCGCGCAGCAGGGCGATCAAAATCAGCAGCACCACGCAGATGGTCATGATGATGACGAAGCGCAGGTCTTGGTCGGAGTAGTCGCGGGTGTCCTTAAGCATGACCGGCAACCCGCCCACCGATATCTTGGCATCGGAAAGCGTGGTATTCGGTTGAGCCCCCCGCGCCATATTGGTGATCGCGTTGACCTGGTCCATGGCGGCCGTGCTAAACGGGTTGTATTGAGTCTGGATCAAATACCGCACCGCGTGTCCGTCGGGCGAAACGAAGGCCGAGGCAAGTTTCTTGATCTGCTCGACGTTCAGCCCCTTCAACAGGTCCTGCGCCGCGCCCGGCAACGGCGGCGCGTTTGTCGACCCGCCGGTGGCATAGGCCAGTATCTGCGGCGGAATGTAGAAGCCCGACATCGCCGGCGTGTTCGCGTTGTCCTTCATGGCCAGCAGGAACGCCGACGCGTCGCCGAGGCCGCCGCCCATCTTTTTCACCTGGTCGACCAGCATCTGCACGCCTTCGGCCAGTTGCCGGCTCCCGTCGGCCAGCATGTTGGCACCGTTCTTGACGAAGTTGACCTTGTTCTGCATCCCGCCCGGACTGCTCATCCCCAACGAGCCCATGGCGCCCATCACGGTGGTGAGCGCCTTGCGCAACCCGTTCACGGTTTGCGCCAGGGTCTGCAGTGCCTGCGTCGCCTGCAGCTGTCGCGCCAGCTGGGATATCTTGCCGAGCGTTCCGTCGTCGCGGGCGGTGACCAGTCGCTGCAATTCGGTGCGCGCGCTGGCGCAGCCGGGATCGAGGTCGCACGCCGGGCTGGTATTGAGCGCGTTGAGCACCGGGGAGGCCCATTCGGTGTTGTTCGCGACAAAGTTGGCGTTCGCGCCGATGGCGTCGCCGAGGGAACGCATGCTGCCGACAAGCTGTGTCGCGCCCTCGAGGTCGCCGAGCATCTTGTTCCCGCCGAACAGGCCCTGCAGGAACGAGAGCGCGTCGACCAGGCCGCCGGCGGTGGCTAAGGCCGTGTTGACTTGGTCGCGCACCTTGCCCAGTTCGCCGGCCATCAGGTTGGCCCCCCCGGCGAGCTTGTCGAGGTCACCGGAGCGGTCGCCGATCAACTTGGAGCCTTCGTCGAGCTTGCTGCCGATTTGGCCCGCCTGCCACGTCGCCCTGGCCTGCTCCAGCGACTCCCCCATGGGTCGGGTGATGCCCCGGACCGACGCGATACCCGGCACCTGGCTCACCCGCCGCGCCATCTCCTCCAGGTCGGCAAGGCCCTGCGGCGTGCGCATGTCGTGCGGCGACTCGACGAGGAGGTACTCCGGAATGATCAGATTGGTCGGGAAGTGCTGGTCCAGCGCGGTATATCCGATGGAACTCTCGACCGAAGCCGGCAGCGTCTTGCGATCGTCGTAGTTGTAGTGGGCCATGCCCGCGCAGCTGGCCAGGATGATCAGCACCAGCACGCTGACGGCAAGATGCGTCTTCGGCCTGCGCACGATGTGCACTCCCGAACGCCGCCAGAAACGGCGGGTGAGATCGCGCCGCGGCGCGATCCAACCACGGGGGCCGGCCAGCACGAGCAAAGCCGGTAACAACGTTACCGCGGCACAAAATGCCACCGCGATCGAAAGCCCCAGCACCGGGCCGACGGTTTTGAGAATTCCCAGATGGGTGAAGACCATCCCGAGGAACGTGATCGCCACGGTCGCCGCGGAGGCGGCGATCACCTTGCCGATCGAGGTCAGCGCCTTGGTGACCGCCTGATTCGAATCCTCGCCCTGCCGCACGTAGTCGTGATATCGGCTGATCAGAAAGACGGCATAGTCCGTCCCCGCGCCGACCATCATCCCGCTCATGAAAATGATGGTCTGATTAGCGATGCCCAGGCCCATTAGGCCAAAGATTGCCACGACCTTCTGCGCCACTAATACGGAAATGCCGATTGTTATCATCGGCAGCGCCATGGTGATCGGGTTTCGATAGATGATCAGCAGTATCACGAACAATAAAATTGTGATCGCAAATTCGATCCGGGTCCGGTCGCGCTGACCGATGAGATTCAGATCGCCGACGGTGGCCGCGGGTCCGGTCAGATTCGCCTTCAGGGTGGTTCCCTTGACGGTGTTCTTGACGATTTCGCCAACCGCCGTATTCGCGCGCTTGGACTCCTTTGAGCCCAGGTCGCCGGGCAGGCCGATTGGGAGGATCCAGGCCTTCTGATCCTTGCTCGTCATGAGCTCGCGCAGGGGCGGCGTCGAGATGAAATCCTGCAGCATCCGGACATCTCGGGTGTCCTGGCGCAGCGTGTCGACCAGCTTGCCGTAGACGGCTTCGTCGGCGGGGCTCAGGCCCTTGTCGTCCGTCAGCACCACCACCGCAATGCTTTGCAACCCCGCCTCGTGAAACGCCGCGGTCATGTGCCGGTTGGTGACGGCCGCCGGCGCGTCGGCGGGCAGGATGGACACCGGGTGCCGCTGGGAGACCTCTTCCAGGGATGGCAGCGTCAGCGACAGGATGCCTACGAGCGCGAGCCAAAACCCGATCACGGCCCACGGCCAACGCACAATGAAGGCACCCAACCGTGGGAAGATGCCCCCGCTTTCGGCCGGGCTGATCGTTTCCGTCTTCCGTGACATCATTACCGCCTCGAAATAACCGAAATCCGCGAGATTGCCGGCACGTCAGTCCTTTTCGTTCGCTGGGCGTCAGCGCGCCGGTTGCCCGGACAACTCGGTGACGTTGTGTCCGGGATCTGACGCCCAGCCGTTTGCCACGCGGACACACACGGATTTGAGAGCCGCCAGATATTGGGTAACGGATTCGCGAGCCACTGGATTGTCCGGGAGCATCACGGTTGCCGCGGTCTCATCGAACCGGCCCACCAACGTACTCAGCGGATAAGTCACCCTCCCGTCGCTGCAAGTAGCGACATTTTGGCCCTCGAACAATTGGGTGAGCATCGAGAGCGGAGCGACGTGCCCGTCGAAGAAATTCACCAGGGAGAACAGCGGCCCGGGCCGGGCCAGCGACGGCTTCAGCTCCACCACGCGTTCGAACGGCACTTTCGCCAGATCCGCGCCCGAGTCGAAGGACTGCTGCGCGGCCCGGGCAGTTTCGGCGAAAGACGTTGCGGCAGTTGCGCTAATGGGAAATGTCACCGGAATCACGCCGGTGAACCAACCCTGCGTCGTCAATTCGGCCGGCGTGCTGCGGGTGTCTTTGGGAGTAAGACCGGAATAGGTTTCATAGGTTCCACCGGCTGCACCGGCCTCCGGGCCGGTTTGCGCGCCGATCACTTCCTGTAGCGCCAGCGCGATGCAGGCGAACATGCCACCGATGAAACGGGCGCCCGCCGCGGTGCATGCGGCGTCGAATTTCTCCGTTTGCCGATTGTCCAGCAGCGTTGCGCTGATCAGATCGCCGTTGCAGGGCACCGACGGGTCACCGAGCGGGAGCGGGAACTTGGGAAAGGTTCCGTCGTTGGCTTCGGCGAAGTCGACCCAAGTACGGACTTCCGGGGAGTCCAACGTCAACGCCGACGTGTACTCGCGCTGACGGACGCAGTAGTCGTCATAGCTGCCGCTCTCCGACATCCCGACGGGCGGTTCGCCCATCGCGAGCGCGAGATACATCGACTGGAACTCCATGAGTCCCACGCCAACGAACTGCCCGTCCGCGTGCAGATGATCGATGCTCGCATAGAACGTGAACCGGTCCGGGCCCTGAATAATCCCGAAGCTGAAGCAGTCCCACTGCAGCGAATCGGGGGTGGCCAAGATGTGGTCGCGCAGCTCCTCGATGTTCTTCTCGCCGTGCTCGGTCGGGACGAATTCGATATCGGCCGCCTCCGCCATGGTGTGCCGCAGGATGTGGTCGGCATCTTGGTACTCGAACCAACTGCGGTAGGTGTCGTGCCGGCGCAGATGTGCGTTGATGACGAACGTCATGGCACGCACATCGCAGCGACCGAACACCTCACACGACGCGATCAGCAGCCGGGAATGCTCGAGCCCGCGGGCCGCCTGCTGGGAAAAGCTACGCAGATGACGAGTTTGAATGTAGCTGGGCGGCACCGTACTCACCGGCGCCGCAAGGGCTTTGGCACGCGACGCGCGCGATGCCTGCCAGGAAACCAGTGCACCCGCGCTCGGCTCCCACTCGCTGATGGTCGATATCTCTACGGGGCCAATGCGCATCGTCGCCTCCTGTGAATCAGCATGTGCACTCAGGCAGCAGCCGCTGCGACCATGATCCCTCGCGTCGCGGTACCGGCGCTGCCATCACGATACCGACGGTGCGGGGGTGTCTTGGGGCGCCATTTGCTCGTACAGGTAATCGGCGAGGCCTCTGACCGTGGTGGTGACGTTCTTCGGGTTGAGACGGATGCCGGTTTCGGTTTCGATGCGGGTGCGTAGCTCGAGCGCTCCGAGGGAGTCCATGCCGTATTCGGGCAGCGGCCGGTCGGGGTCGACGGTGCGGCGCAGGATGAGCCCGACCTGTTCGGAGACCATGGCGCGCAGTTTCGCGGGCCACTCTTCGAGCGGCAATTCGTTGAGTTCGGCACGGAATTTGCTTGTGCCCGAACGGCTTTGCCCAGCCTGGAATACCTCGAAGAAGCGGCTGCGTTCGGCCAGCGCGGCGAGCCAGGGCACCCCGATGATGGGGGTGTAGCCGGTGTAGGCGCGGTTGTGGCGCAGCAGGGTTTCGAAGGCGTAGGCGCCTTCTTCCGCGCCGATGGCCGCGCCGGTGGACTCGGCCACCGCGGTGGCGCGTCCGACCTCGGCCCAGGCTCCCCACGCAATCGAGGTGGCGGGCAGTCCCTGGGCGCGCCGCCAGTGCGTGAAGGCATCCAGCCAGCTGTTTGCTGCGGCGTAGGCGCCCTGGCCGGGGGAGCCCAGCAGGGCGGCCCCGGAGGAGAAGCAGGCAAACCAGTCCAGGGGTTGGCCGGCGGCCGCCTCGTGCAGGTGCCAGGCGCCGTGGGCCTTGGGGGCCCAGTCCCGGACCAGCAATTCGTCGGTGATGTTGGCCAGGGTGGCGTCTTCGACGACGCCGGCGGCATGCAGGATCCCGCGCAGCGGTAGCCCGGTGGCGGTGGCGGTGGCCACCAGCCGTTCGGCGGCGCCCTCGGTGGCGATGTCGGCGCATTCGATGACGACGTCGGAGCCGACGGCGCGGATGAGCTCGACGGTTTCCAGCACCCGTTGGCTGGGCTCCGAGCGGGAGGACAACACGATGCGTCCCGCGCCTGCCGTGGCCATCTTCTCGGCCAGGAACAACCCGAGTCCGCCCAGACCGCCGGTGATCACGTAGGAGCCGTCGGCACGGAACACCTGGGCCTGTTCGGGGGGCAGCACCACGCTGCTGCTTCCGGTGTGCGGGATGTCGAGGACGAGTTTGCCGGTGTGTTCGGCCGCGCTCATCACCCGGATCGCGGTCGGTGCTTCGGCCAGCGGGTAGTGGGTGGCGTGCGGCATCGGCAGGGTGCCCTCGGCGGTGAGCCGGTAGACGGTCTCGAGCAGCTCGCGGGTCTGCGCGGGGTGGCTGACCGAGAGCAGACCGACGTCGACGCCGTAGAAGGCCAGGTTTTGGCGGAACGGGAACAACCCGATGCGGGTATCGCCGTAGATGTCGCGTTTGCCCAGCTCGACGAACCGGCCGCCCAACGCCAGCAGTTTGATGCCGGCCAGCTGGGCGGCCCCGGTCACCGAGTTGAGCACGATGTCGACCCCGTACCCACCGGTGTCCTTGCGGATCTGGTCGGCGAAGGCGAGGCTGCGGGAGTCATAGACGTGCGTAATGCCCATGTCTCGCAACAGCTGTCGGCGCCCGTCGCTGCCGGCGGTGGCATAGATCTCGGCCCCGACCGAACGCGCGATGGCGATGGCGGCCTGGCCGACCCCGCCGGTGCCCGAGTGGATCAGCACCTTGTCGCCGGCCCGGATGCGGGCGAGGTCGTTGAGCCCGTACCAGGCGGTGGCGTGCGCGGTGGTGACCGCGGCGGCCTGCGCATCGGTCAACCCCGCGGGCAGCTTCGCGGCCAGTCGGGCGTCACAGGTGACGTAAGTGCCCCAACACCCGTTGGGGGACATGCCCCCGACGTGATCGCCGACTTTGTGGTCGGTGACGTCGGGCCCGACCGCGCTGACCACCCCGGCGAAGTCGGTGCCGGGCTGCGGCAGGTGCCCCTCGAAGGAGGGGTAGCGGCCGAACGCGACCAGCACGTCGGCGAAGTTGATGCTCGACGCGGTCACGGCGACCTCGATCTGCCCGGGCCCCGGCGGAGTCCGGTCGAAGGCGACCAGCTCCATGGTTTGCAGGTCGCCGGGGGTGCGGATCTGCAACCGCATCCCCTCTCCCGCGTGATCGACCTGCGTGCTCTTGCGTTCCTCCGGCCGCAGCGCGGTCGGGCACAACCGCGCGGTGTACCACTCGTTCTCGCGCCAGGCGGTCTCGTCCTCGTCGGAGTCGGCCAGCAACTGGCGGACCAGCGCCTCGGCGCCGGTGGCCGCATCGACATCGATGTGGGTGGTGCGCAGGTGCGGATTCTCGGTGCCGATCACCCGCAACAATCCACGCAGGCCGCCCTGGTCCAGATTCGGGCACTCCCCGCCCAGCACCGTCTGGGCGCCGTGGGTCAGCACATAGAACCGCGGCGATTCGCCGGCGACCGCGAGCAACTCCTTGGCGATCCCGATCACCTGGGCCACCGTGTCGTGACCGCGGCCCGCGCACCCCTCCGGGCTGTCGGACGGCAGCCCGGTCACGACGACCAGCCCGTTGGTCCCGCCGACGGCCAGTTGGGCGCGTAACACCTCCACCGCCTCACCCGGCGCACCGAGAGCGGGCCAGGCCAGGCGAGTGATCTGCGCGTCACGGCTCTGCAGTGCTTCGGCCAGCGCCGCGGCGGGCGCGTCCGCGCCGCCATCGGTGGCGACCAGTATCCAGCGGCCCGCCCCGGCCGTAGGGTCTGCCTCGGGCAGCTCGCGGCGGCCCCATTCGATGGTCAGCAACCGCTCGTTGAGCACCCGGTTCCGGTTGCCCTGCTCGGAGGCACCGCCCCCCAGCTGCAAGCCCTGCACCGCGACCAGCACGGCGCCGTGCTCGTCGAGGATGTCCAGGTCGGCCTCGATCCCGGCCGCGCTCGCGTTGGTGACCCGGATATAGCAGTAGCGCGCGCTGCGCGCCGAGGAGAGGGCGCGCAGCCGGCGCACCCCCAACGGCAGCATCAACCCGCCGCCGATGGCGGCCTGGACCTGCGGGTGCGCGGCGATCGCCTGGAAACACGCGTCCAGCAGCGCTGGGTGGATGCCGTAGGAGTTCTGCTGGTAGCGGATCGAAACGGGCAGCGCGACTTCGGCCAACACCGAACTCTGTGTCCCGTCCGCGGTCCCGTCGGCGACCAGCGCCGCCCCCAGACCTGTGAACGCCGTGCCGTACTGCACCCCGTGCTCGTCGAAGCGCTTACGCATCTCCTCGCCCTCGATGCGTAGCTCGTGGGCGGCCAGCAGCCCGGCCACGTCGTAGGCGGCCGGCCGCTCTCCCCCGCAAGCGGGAGGTGCCCCCACGTCGTCAATTTCCGTTGGTCCGGCGTGCAGTGTGGCGGAGGCGCGGCGCAGATGGCCCATGCCTTCGGCGATGGCAGCCTCCACCGTGAACTCGGCCACCCCGGGGGCGCCGACGGTGGCCACCGCGGCGACGGGGGTTTCCTCGTCGAGCAGCAGCATCGCCTCGAACCGCACATCGCGCACCTCGGCGCCCTCACCGAGCACCGAGTGCGCGGCAGCCAGCGCCATCTCGCAGTAGGCGGCCCCGGGCAGGGCGGCCACACTGTGGATCTGGTGATCACCCAGCCAGGGCAGCGCTGTGGTGCCGACGTCGGCGGCCCAGGCGTGCCGCTCGGGCTCCTCGGGCAGGCGGACGTGTGCCCCCAGCAGCGGGTGCACCGCCACACTCGACCCGGTGCTGGCCTGCGGGTCCCGGTCGTGGAACAGGGTGCGGTGCGTCCAGGCCGGCAACGGGGCATCCAGCAGCCGCCCGCCCGAATACAGCACCGAGAAGTCGACCGCCGCGCCCGCGGCGTGCACCTCGGTCACCAAACCGGCCAAGCCGTTCGGCATGGGTTGTTCGCGGCGCATCCCGGCCAGCGCGGCCACCGGCATCCCGATCCCGGCCGCGGTCTGCTCGATCGCACGGGTCAGCAGCGGGTGCGGGGACAGCTCGGCGAACACCCGATAGCCGTCGTCCAGCGCCGCGCGCACCGCCGCGGAGAACCGGACCGTGTGCCGCAAATTGTCGGCCCAATACCCGGCGTTACACGCCGGGCGCTCGCGCGGATCGAACAGCGTCGCAGAATAGTAAGCAACCTCCGGCGTGCGCGGCGACAGCTCGGCCAACTCCTCCCGCAACTGGTCCAAAATGGGGTCGACCTGCGGGGAATGCGAGGCCACATCCACGGCCACCTCGCGGGCCATCACCTCCCGGGCCTCCCAGGCCGCCACCAGTTTGCGCACCGACTCGGCCGGCCCGGCCACCACCGTCGACGACGGTGAGGACACGACCGCGACGACCACGTCGTCGACGCCCAGAGCGGTCAACTCCGACTGCACACTCAGCGCGGGCAGCTCGACGGAGGCCATCGCCGCGTCGCCGGCGATGGTGGCCATCAGTTTCGAACGCCGGCAGATCACCTTCGCCCCGTCCGCGAGGCTCAGGGCGCCAGCCACCACCGCCGCGGCGGTCTCGCCCATCGAATGCCCGATCACCGCTCCCGGCACCACGCCGTAGGCGGCCATGGTGGCCGCCAATGCGACCTGCATGGCAAACACGGTCGGCTGCACCCGATCGATCCCGGTCACGGTCTCGGCCGCGGTGAGGGTCTCGGTCACCGAAAAGCCCGACTCGGCGGCGATCAACGGCTCCAGCTCGGCAATCGTTGCCGCGAACACCGGCTCCCGCTCCAGCAGCTCGGCGCCCATCGCGGCCCACTGCGAGCCCTGCCCGGAAAACACCCACACCGGGCCCCGGTCATCCTGACCCACCGCGGCCTGGTACGGGGCTTCCCCCTCGGCCCCCTCGGCGACCTCACGCAACCGCGCCACCAGGTCCTCGGTGGTGGCCGCTATGACCGCGGTGCGCACCGGCCGATGCGCGCGCCGGCGCGCCAACGTGTACCCCAAATCGGTCAGCGCCAGCCCCTCGGCGCGGCCGTGCACCCAGTCGGCCAACCGGCCGGCGGTCGTCCGCAGCGCCTCGGCCGAGGTCGCCGATACCGCGAACCACCGGGCCCGGTCATCCACGACCACCGCGCTCCCGGCCGCCTGGACTGCGGGGGCCTGCTCGACTATGACGTGCACATTGGTGCCCGAGAACCCATACGAGGACACGGCCGCCCGCCGCGGCGCGGAATGCCCATTGTTGGCCGGCCACGGCGTGGTGACCAGCGGGATAAACAAGTTCGTCTCGATCGTGGTCAGCTCGTCGGGCAACTGCGAGAAATGCAGGTTTCGCGGAACCACGCCGTGCTGTAGCGACAACACGGCCTTGGCCAGCCCCAACACCCCCGCCGTGGACTGGGTGTGCCCGAAATTGGTCTTCGCCGACGTCAACGCGCACGGGCCCTCTATCCCGTACACCTCGGCCAAACTCGCATACTCGATCGGGTCCCCGATCGGGGTGCCCGGGCCGTGGGCCTCCACCATCCCCACCGAGGCGGGTTCTACACCCCCCACAGCCAGTGCCTCCCGATACGCCGCGACCTGCGCGGGCTGCGACGGGGTGGCGATATTAATAGTGCGCCCGTCCTGATTGGCCGCCGTGCCCCGCAACACCGCCAACACCCGATCCCCGGCGGCAAGCGCGTCGTCCAGCCGCTTGAGCAGCACCACCACACAGCCCTCGCCCGGCACGAACCCGTCAGCGGCCACATCGAAGGCATGGCACTTGCCCGTCGGCGACAACATTCCCAGCGCCGAACCCGCCGCGGCCTTGCGCGGCTCCAGCGCCAACGACACCCCAGCGGCGATCGCAATATCGGACTCGGCCTCATGCAAACTGCGGCAGGCCATATGGACGGCCGCCAGACCCGACGAACACGCCGTGTCCACCGTCATCGCCGGGCCGTGCACGCCCAACGCATAAGCGATGCGGCCCGAAGCCATCGAAAAGCTATTCCCCAAAAAGCCGTACGGTCCCTCCAAAGCATTGGCGTCCGCGGCCACCATCGTGTAGTCACCGTGCGTCACACCAGCAAACACACCGGTGCGGGTGCCCGTCAGCGCGCCCCGTGTCAGACCCGCGTGCTCCATCGCCTCCCACGATGTCTCCAGCAACAACCGCTGCTGCGGATCGGTGTTGATTGCCTCCCGCTCGCTGATCCCGAAAAATTCGTTGTCAAAATCCGCCGGGTTCTCCAGAAACCCGCCCCACTTGCACACCGAGCGCCCCGGCACCCCCGGCTCCGGGTCGTAGAACTCCTCCGCGTCCCACCGTTCCAACGGGATCTCCGTGATCAGGTCATCACCGCGCAGCAACGCCTCCCACAACAGCTCAGGAGACTCGATCCCGCCCGGCAACCGAATCGCCATCCCAATCACAGCAACCGGAGTCACCCGTGGCTCAACCACGACCCAACCACCTCTTCTTCCCAACGGCCCCACACGGGACAACTATGGATTACAACCCCTGGCCTGCAACTGCAACACCGCAGCCAAGCCCGCCACCCCCATGGAAGCCAAACGTAAAAAAGTGACAACTCATCGGTAGCGTAGCCGTTTAATTGGGCACATGTCGGAAAATCGTGCGCGCGTACCAAAAATCCGCACCCTGTTAGCGGTGATCCGTCGCGGATCTCCGCATGTTGCGCACCCCGGCGACGCTACGATCGACTCATCTGTCAATACATCCCCCGCTGGTCAGGGTCTAGCCGTTAGCCGGCTGCCGGACCGCCGAAGCGTGCGGCATCCCGGACATCTAAGAAGGACATCTAAGAAGGTAGTGTGACGCCCCGTGGTTGAGCCCTCCATTCCCGCAATGTTGCGCCAATGCGTCAATCTGCACCCCGATGGCGTGGCGTTGAAATATGTCGATTACGGCCGGGACCGGGACGGCATTGCCGAATCAGTTACGTGGTTCCAGTTGTATCGGCGAATGGTCAATGTTGCGCGGGAGCTAAAGCGTTGCGCATCGCCCGGTGACCGCGCCGTGATATTGGCTCCGCAGGGCCTTGATTACATCTATGCCTTTCTGGGTTCATTGCAGGCCGGACTTATCGCGGTGCCGCTTTCGGTGCCGATGGGTGGCGCCACCGATGAGCGCGTTGATTCGGTGATGACCGATGCGTCGCCCACGGTCATTCTCACCACGTCCTCCGTCAGTGGCGATATCCCCCAACACATTACGGCGCAGCCCCTTGAAGCCGCACTGTCCGTCGTCGAGGTTGACCGGCTGGACCTGGACGGTCCGATCGGATCCGGTAGCGAGGACGATAAGCGTCAAGATACCGTATATCTGCAATACACTTCTGGATCCACTCGTACCCCGGCCGGGGTAATGATCACCTATCAAAACCTGCTGACCAATTACAAGCAGCTGATGGCCGGCTATTTCGCGCACCGTAACGGCATTCCACCGGTGGACACCTTTATTACGTCGTGGCTGCCGTTCTATCACGACATGGGTTTGGTGCTGGGAGTTAGTGCCCCCATTATGGCGGGACTTGGGGCCGTGCTCACCAGCCCGATAGCTTTCCTGCAGCGACCGGCCCGGTGGCTGCAACTGATGGCGACCGGAGGTCAGTCGTTTGGGGGAGGATATGCGTTCTCGGCGGCACCGAACTTCGCCTTCGAACTGACGGCGAGCAAAGTATCGGACGACGACCTGGCCGGGTTCGACCTGCACGGCATAGGAACCATCCTCAGCGGTAGCGAGCGGGTACATCCCCTGACCCTCAAGCGCTTTACCGACCGGTTTGCGCCGTTCAACTTCGATGCATCGGCGCTCCGGCCCTCCTATGGGCTCGCGGAAGCAACGGTGTACGTGGCGACCAGCCCGGCCGGCAAACCACCCAAAGTCATCGACTTCGATTCCGACGGCCTGGCCGCCGGGCAGGCCAAGCGGGACGCAAGCGAGGGCGGTACGCCGCTGGTCAGTTACGAGCTGCCGAAGTCGCCGACGGTCCGGGTCGTCGATCCCGACACGTGCGCCGAGTGTCCAGCGGATGTGGTCGGTGAGATCTGGGTGCACGGCGACAACGTCGCAACCGGCTATTGGGCCAAGCCCGCCGAGACCGAGCGGACCTTTGGCGGAAAGATTGTCGACCCATCGGCCGGGACACCCGAAGGCCCCTGGCTGAGAACCGGCGATTCGGGCTTCATTTCCGAGGGTGAACTGTTCATCATCGGCCGCATCAAAGACCTGCTGATCGTCCGCGGGCGCAATCACTCTCCCGACGACATCGAGGCAACGATCCACGAGATCACCGAAGGCCGGTGTGTGGCGATAGCGGTTCCGGATGGCGGCGTCGAAAAGCTGGTCACCGTCGTCGAAATCAGAAGGCACGGCGGCGCCCGCGAGGACGTGATGCGCCGGCTGGGCGACGTCAGGCGTGAGGTCACCGCCGCTATCTCGACCTCGCACGGCCTGACCGTGTCGGATCTCGTTTTGGTACCGCCTGGCTCGATTCCCCTCACCACCAGCGGCAAGGTCAGACGAGCCGAGTGCGTAAAGCTATACCAATGCCGGAAGTTCAAGCGCTTGGACGCATAGGCGCCGAAGGGCCTAAGCGCAGGGGCACCGCTAACCCTCTAGATCGGCGAGCGCCGCCACCGCGGCGTTGTAGCCGGGGATGAAGGTGATCCCGGGCCCACCGTGGCATCCGGTACTGCCCAGATAGAGGCCCTCGATCGGGATCGGTTGGCCGCGAAAGCCTTTCGGGCCCGGCCGGTTGGGACCTATCTGATCCGAGTGGAACAGCCCATGGCAGTAGTCGCCGCCGGGAGCGCCGAACATCACGCCCATGTGTCTGGGCGTGAAGGTGGTGTGCCGGCTGATGCTGCGTTCGAAATTCGGCGCCAACCGGGTGATCTTGTCGATCACCCGCTGACCCATCTCGACCTTCGCCTGACCGTAGTCGGCCCCGCCCTCGATCGGGAACCACAACGCGAACGCCGACGCCGCGTGTTTGCCCTCGGGCGCCAGGTCCGGATCGTTTTGCGAAGGAATCTGCAAGACCACCGTCGGGTCCGCCGGAACGATCCCCCGGCGGCAATCCTCCCACTGCTGCTGGACTTCCTCCGGCGTGCAGAAGATGCCTATGGACGCCTGCATGGCCGGGTCGTTGAGCGACTCGTACGGTGCGGCGAAGGCGGGAGCCTCGTCGAGCGCGAAGTGCATCTGCAGGTAACTGCCTCGGTGGTCGATGCGCGCATAGCGTTCCCGGATGTCGGGGGGCAGCACCGCGGGGTCGATCAGCTCGTTGAGCGTCAGGTCGGGCGCGACCGCGGCGACGACGATCGGGGCGGTCAGGGTCTCCCCCGACTCGGTGCGCACCCCGCTCACGCGGGCGTCGCTGACCAGGATTTCGGTCACCTTCGTGCGCAGCCGAACTTCGCCGCCGGCGCTCGAAAGCGTGGCGGCCAGATGCGCGGTGAGCGCGCCGATGCCGCCGCGCAGCTTCTTCATCTGCATGGTGTCGCCGTCGGGAACGCCCAGCCCGAAGGCGAGCGCCGCGGCGCTGCCCGGCGTGGCCGGCCCGCGGTAGAGGGTGTTGACGGCCAGCACGGTCATCGAGCCGCGCAGCGCACCGTGCTTCTCGCGGTCCGGGAGATAGCGGTCCAACACGTCGGTAACCGAGCCGAACAGCATGTCATCGATGGCAGAGCGTTCGAATTCGTTTGTGGCACAGGCATACATCTCGTCAAAGGTCTTGGGCAGCGTGCCGGCCTCGAACCGGCCCAGCGCCCGGGTCGGCGCCTGGGCCCAGGCCATCAGCCCCGCCATGCCGTTGACGGCGTCCGCCCCGTGCACCTCGTTGAGGTGGGTGAACAGCTTGATCGGATCGCTGTACTGGACCATCGGATCGTCACCGACACCGCGCAGCGCCACCGACATCACGTCCAGATCGATCGTCGGCAAGGTGTCCAGGCCCAGTTGCTCCCTGACCACCGGGGCGGTCGGGAACTGCACCGAGCCCGCGATCTCGAACCGGTACCCGTCGAAGAGCTCCACGGTAGAGGCCATCCCTCCGGCGTAGAGCTTGGATTCCAGGCACAGGGTCCGCAGGCCCGCCTGTTGCAGCAGCACCGCCGCGGCCAGCCCGTTATGCCCCGCACCGATGACTATCGCGTCAAAACCAGATTCAGCCATGTCCTGCCCTCCAGAAATGCAGGCTGGCACGGACCCAAAGTTTTGTCAATTATGACGAAACTGCGGTCGCCCAGGTGCCGGAGACGCCGTCTCGCAGGGATTCGAGCGCCGCATGCGACATCCGCGCCAGCTCGCCGAGTGATCGATCCGCGCCAACCATCCAAGCTTCCATCGCGCCGAATACGGCTGCCGCAATGCAGCGGGCGGTCACCGTGATTCGCAGCCGGGCATCCGGTGTTAGCCCTGCCGTGCAGCTACGCCTTTCCAGTTGCGCCGCGATGGCATCGGCCAGGTCGGCCTGGACGTCGCGGATGTGGCGAACGATGCGGTCCTGGTCGAGCTCACCACCCCTCATCGCGGGGATTTTCGCAACGGCCTCAACGTCATAGGGAAAGGCAAAGATGGCCGACTGAACGGAATCGATGACCGGTTCATCGGCGGGTCTGGCATCCAACGCCGCGCGAAACCAGTTCAGCCCGGTGTAGTCGGCAAACAGCAGATCGTGCTTGGAGCTGAAGTGGCGGTAGAAGGTGCGCAACGAGACTCCGGCGTCGGCCGCGATCTGTTCGGCCGAGGTGTCCGCCACGCCCTGGGCGAGGAATCGCACCACCGCGGCCTGACGCAACGCCTCCCGGGTGCGCTCGCTGCGCGCCGTCTGCGCTGGCCGGACCATTCAAGTAAGGTATCAAGGATTGTTTTGACATTATTGACAAAACTTCAGGACGCGGGTGAGACTGCGGCCATGGTCTCCATCGTCGTCCACTTCCTACTCGGGCTTGGCTGCATCGCCTGGATCATCGCGTCCAACCCGAAGGTCTACGCCAAACCGGCCGGCGGGCCGTGGCTCTCGCCGCTGGAATGCGTGTATTACACCGCCGGCATCGCGTCGATCGTGCTGGGTTATTGGTTCAACATCCACTTCGTGCTCGCCGCGCACGGGCAGGGCAACCTGATCTCGGGGCCGGCGAGTTATCCGGAATTCATCAAGGGGCAGTTCGCCACCCCGGCCTGCGGCTCGGGCAACCAGGACTACATGATCGCGAATGTCATTCTGATGCCGGTGTTTACCATCATCGACGGCTATCGGCGTGGTCTGCGGCGCCCGTGGCTGTTCTTTCTGTCCAGCTTTTTCACCAGCTTCGCCTTCCCGTTTGCCTTCTACTTCGCCACCATGGAACGCCAGCGCCGGCACCAACAGGCCCGCGAGACGGTGTCCAAGGTGAATGCCTGAGCTAAGTCCCTCAGCTCGCATAACCACGGCGCAAAACAGCGGGCACAGATCAGTGGACCTGCAATGTCACACCGACAAGCTCGGGACGGTCGCGGAGGGGCGGCCGCAGTAGGGATTCCGCGTCACCTTGCACAATCGGAATGCGCTCACGGTCGGAATTGCCCGGAGTGCAGCCACTTTCATGGTGAGCGGTAACCGTGAATCACGGTGCGGCGCGCAGCCGAGGCAGCACACTATTGCTTGCGGCCACATCAGTCGCCGCTGATGTCAGAACGCAACCAAGGCGGGATGTAATCGGTAAGGCGGCGACCTCATCAGCTGGGATCCAGCGACTCTAGGAACAGTTGGCGTCGTGAGCAAGGCGTGCCCGGCTTCGCGGTGCGTGCGGCGAGGATTACCGTTATGGCGGTCTGGCGCAGGCCGAGCGGTCGGGCGCTCGCGCTCCAAAGGAACGCGGACCTGGTAAGGAGTCGGTGATGAGCGACGCCGGGGTGGGGTCGCGGGCGGGGTCGACGTTTGGGCATTATCGGCTGTTGCGGTTGCTGGGTGCGGGTGGATTCGGTGAGGTGTATGAGGCCGAAGACACCGTGCTGCATCGCCATGTGGCGCTGAAGTTGATCGCGGCCCCGTTCTCGCAGGATCCGGTGTTTCGGGAGCGGCTGTTTCGCGAGGCCCAGCATGCGGCGCGGTTGTATGAGCCGCATGTGGTGCCGATCCACGGCTGCGCGGAGATCGACGGCCAGCTGTATATCGACATGCGCCTGATCCAGGGCACCGACTTGCTTAACCTGCTGACCCGGTGTGGGCCACTGGAGCCGCGGCGGGCGGTGGCCATCGTGCGCCAGGTCGCCTCGGCGTTGGATGCCGCTCACGCCAACCGGGTGATCCACCGCGACGTCAAACCGGAAAATATCTTGGTCGACCCCAACGACTTCGCGTGTTTGGTGGATTTCGGGCTGGCTAACGCGGCCGACGAGGCACGGTTGACGGAGATGGGCACCACCATCGGCACGTTTGCCTACATGGCCCCCGAGCGGCTCACCGACGGCGAAGTCGACCATCGTGCCGATGTGTACGCGTTGGCGTGCGTGCTGTTCGAGTGTCTGACTGGTGGCGCGCCCTATCCGAGCACCGGGCATCGGGCGTTGATCAGCGCGCACTTGACGGCTCCGATCCCGCGTCCCAGTCAGCAGCGTCCGGGCATCCCGGCGGCCTTTGATGAGGTGATCGCGGGCGGCATGGCCAAGGAGCCCGCCAGCCGCTATGACAGCGCCGGGGATCTGGCCCTGGCCGCCTACGAGGCCCTCGGGGTGGATGAGCACGGCGATGCCTTCCTGACCACTGCGGCGGCGCCGACGGCGAAGGCTCAGGCGGCGATATTCGTGAGTAAATCCGCGGTCAATGACCGCGAAGCCGTGGCGCTGAGGCGCTGGCTCAGCGGGGTGCGACCGGGGCTGGCCGACGAGATGTTCATCGACCTGCGCCCCGACGACCGGGCCGGCGGCAGGCCAGGCGCGGCGGATGTCGCAGTTGGTGCAAAAGGAGTTCGGCAGCCAGACGGTGATTTGTTTGCTGTCGCGGGCGTGGCTCGACTCCCCGGAATGCCAACTACAGGCTCGCAGCGCAACGGCGTGGGGCAAACACATCATCGTCGCCCGCCTGGAAGACACCGGAGAACAAGAAGCCCCGACATCGGCGCAGCAGCGCTGCGACTTGCTGGTCGACGGCCTGCCCGAGGACGCCGTCGAAGAAATCCCGGTGCCCGCTGACCCCCCGGCGCTACCCGAGGGGCCGCCGGTGCGGTTCAGCAAGGCGGGTCTGGCCAGGATTCGCTGGGCCCTGGAGGGAACGGGGATTGGCCCGGAGCATTTCGGGTGGCCGCCGCGTGATGATCCCAAGCGGGTGCCCTATCGGGGATGGAAACCGTTTGAAGACACCGACGCCGGGGTGTTCTTCGGCCGTGATGCGGCGATCGCCCGCGGGCTGCAGGAGCTGCGCGAGATGCGTCGCTGGCCGTCACGTCAAAAGTCGCTGTTTGTGGTCCTGAGCCCCTCGGGCAGCGGCAAGTCGTCGTTTCTGCGGGCCGGCCTGGTCCCGCGCCTGCAGCGCGATGACCACAATTTTGTGGTGTTGGGCGTGATGCGTCCCGAAAGTAGGCCGCTGACCGGAGACCGTGGTTTTGCCGCGGCCATCGACAATGCCCGCCAAGCCCTGCAGCTGCCCGGGCCACCGCTGGGTGATGTCCAGGCCGACGTCGAGGAAGCCTGCCGGCGTGGCGACACCGACCGGCTCTGCGAGGTATTCGGGGGCTTGTTGGCGCCGCTGCGCGCCGAGGGCGCACACCGGCGCACCCAAACCGGCCCAGAGAATGCGGCCCAAGCCATGAGCGTCCACCGATACCGCCCAGATCGGCCCGCACGGTGGTCGAACCGGGGCCCGATGACGACCCAGGCGGCTGAGGCGGTCGCCGAGGATTCCGCTGCGGATGCCGAGCAGGGTAGTCGGGCGCCGACGCTGGTGCTGCCGCTGGATCAGGCCGAGGAATTGTTTGCCGTGCGCGACCCGGCGCAGCCGGCGGACGGATCAGCCCCCGGCACCGAGGCCGAGCTGTTTTTGGCCGTTCTGGTCAAGCTTTTCGCCACCATCAACGCGACCGAGACGGGGCTGGTGGTGGCGGCCACCATCCGCACCGACCGCTACGAGAAGATGCAGAACCATCCCGCAATCCGCGGCATCGGCAAGGTGGTCGACGAACTGACACCGATGCCGCCCGCCCAGTTTGAGCTGGTCATCACCGGGCCGGCCCGGCGTGAGACCGACGATGCCGGTCGCCCGCTGACCGTTGAGCCCGCCCTGGTTGCCGCGCTGGTCAACGACGCCAAGGGCCCCGACACCCTGCCGCTGCTGGCGCTGACCCTGGAGCGCCTCTACACCAAGTACGCCAGTACCGGCCACCTGAGCCTGGCTGGTTACCGGTCGAAATCGATCGGCGGCATGCGTGAGGTGGTCAATAACGAGATCGACCAGATCCTTCCGGGTGAGCTGCACGAGCGGGAGACGGCGCTGGCGCGGCTGCGCGCGGCGTTTATCCCGAACCTGGTCGACATCACCGACACCGGTCGCTTCGTGCGCCGGCGCGCGCACGAGTCCGACCTGCCCGCCGACGCCCGCCCGCTCATCGACACGCTGGTGGAAAAGCGGCTGCTGGTGCGCGATCGGGAGCGCGACGGCCACGTCGTGGTCGAGGTCGCGCTGGAAAGCTTGTATGAGCATTGGGACGCGCTGCGGGGGTGGCTGGCCGAACATACCGAGGACCTCAAGACGGTCGCCGACATCAAACGCAGCGCCGCCGACTGGCGGGCGCATCACCAGGACCCGCACTGGCTGCTCAAGGGCACCCGCCTGGCCAACGCGGAAAACCTCGCCGCAACACCACAATTCAGCAGCCGCATCGCCGACCATAGCGACTTTCTGGCCGCCTCCCGACAAGCCGAAGACAAGACAGCCGCGACCGAGCGCAAACGGCGGCGCGTTCTCACCGCGGCGCTCGCGGCCACCGCGATCATCGCCGTCATCGCGGTCGTCGCTGCTGTCGTGGCCGTGGTCGGGTTCAACCGAGCCAGCCGCGCAGCGCGCGACGCACTGGCCGCCCAACTCGACACCGAAGCCTCCACGGTGTTTTCCCGCGCCAGTGCCGGTAGTGACATTCGTGCGCTCGCGCAAACCTTGGCCGCGCAACGACTGCGGTCCGACCCCGCCGCCGGCCGCGGCGCGTTCTACACCGCCACCACCGCGCTGAACACCACCCGCATCATCATCCCCACCCCGACACACGTCATCAGTGTGGCTTTCAGCCCCGACGGGCACACCCTGGCCTCCGCCAGCGACGATCACACCATCCGGTTGTGGAACCTCACCGACCCGACCCACCCGGCACCGCTGGGCCAACCCCTGACCGGGCACACCAACCTCGTCGAGCAGTGTCGCGTTCAGTCCCGACGGGCACACCCTGGCCTCCGGCAGCGACGATCACACCGTGCGGTTGTGGAATCTCACCGACCCGGCGCACCCAGCACCGTTGGACCCGCCCCTGACCGGCCACACCAACTCCGTGTCCAGTGTGGCGTTTAGCCCCGACGGGCACACCCTGGCCTCCGGCAGCGCCGATGGCACCGTGCGGTTGTGGAACCTCACCGACCCGGCCCATCCCGCACCGTTGGGCCAGCCCCTGACCGGCCACACCGACCCCGTGACGAGTGTGGCGTTCAGCCCCGACGGGCACACCCTGGCCTCCGGCAGCGCCGATGGCACCGTCCGGCTGTGGAACCTCACCGACCCGGCCCACCCCGCACCGTTGGGCCAGCCCCTGACCGGCCACAGCAGAATCGTGTTTAGTGTGGCGTTCAGCCCCGACGGGCACACCGCTGGCCTCCGGCAGCGTCGATAACACCATCCGGTTGTGGAACCTCACCGACCCGGCCCACCCGACACCGCTGGGCCAGCCCCTGACCGGCCACACCAGCTTCGCTCGACAGTGTGGCGTTCAGCCCCGACGGGCACACCCTGGCCTCCGGCAGCGCCGATCACACCATCCGGTTGTGGAACCTCACCGACCCGGCCCACCCCGCACCGCTGGGCCAGCCCCTGACCGGCCACACCAACAGCGTGACCAGTGTGGCGTTCAGCCCCGACGGGCACACGCTGGCCTCCGGCAGCGACGATGACACCATCCGGTTGTGGAACCTCGACACGGCGATACCCCTGACCGCGCCACACCAGCAACGTGCCCAGTGTGGCGTTCAGCCCCGACGGGCACACCCTGGCCTCCGCCAGCTGCGGATGACACCATCCGGTTGTGGAACCTCACCGACCCGGCCCACCCGGCACCGCTGGGCCAGCCCCTGACCGGGCACACCAGCGACGTGTCCAGTGTGGCGTTCAGCCCCGACGGGCACACCCTGGCCTCCGGCAGCGCCGATGACACCGTGCGGTTGTGGAACCTCACCGACCCGGCCCACCCGACACCGCTGGGCCAACCCCTGACCGGCCACACCGGCTCCGTGTTCAGTGTGGCGTTCAGCCCCGACGGGCACACCCTGGCCTCCGCCAGCTGGGATGACACCATCCGGTTATGGAACCTCACCGACCCGGCCCACCCAACACCGCTGGGCCAACCCCTGACCGGCCACACCGACCCCGTGGTCAGTGTGGCGTTCAGCCCCGACGGGCACACCCTGGCCTCCGGCAGCTTCGATAACACCGTGCGGCTGTGGAACCTCACCGACCCGGCCCACCCAACACCGCTGGGCCAACCCCTAACCGGCCACACCGGCTTCGTGTTCAGTGTGGCGTTCAGCCCCGACGGGCACACCCTGGCCGTCGGAAGCTCGGATAACACTGTGCAGTTGTGGAACCTCACCGACCCGGCCCACCCGGCACCGCTGGGCCAACCCCTGACCGGCCACACCAACAGCGTGACCAGTGTGGCGTTCAGCCCCGACGGGCACACCCTGGCCTCCGGCAGCGCCGATAACACCATCCGGTTGTGGAACCTCACCGACCCGGCCCACCCTGGCCCGCTGGGCCAGCCCCTGACCGGCCACACCAACAGCGTGGAGAGTGTGGCGTTCAGCCCCGACGGGCGCACCCTGGCCTCCGGCAGCGTCGATCACACCATCCGGTTGTGGCCCACCCCCCTCGACGCCACCGTGGCGACCCTGTGCTCGAAGCTCACCTCCAACATCAGCCACCATGACTGGCACGACTGGATTCCACCCACGATCGGCTACATCACCCTGTGCCCCGGGCTGCCCGTTCCGACGGACTGAAGCACTAACGCCTGCTCTCGGCCACATGGCCACACTGACCGCTCCAATCACATCAGTCACGCAGACACACCAAGTCACCTTCCCAACACGTTCTAGGGCTCCAGCAGTTCGGTGCCGACGAACGGGACCAGCGCGTCGGGCACCCGCACGCTGCCGTCGGGCCGCTGGTGGTTCTCCAGGATCGCGACCAGCCATCGGGTGGTGCCCAGCGTGCCGTTGAGCGTGGCCGCGATCTGCGGCTTGCCGTTGTCGTCGCGATAGCGCGTCGCCAACCGGCGGGCCTGGAAGGTAGTGCAGTTCGACGTCGAGGTCAGCTCCCGGTAGGCGCTTTGCGTCGGAACCCACGCCTCGCAGTCGAACTTGCGGGCGGCCGACGAACCGAGATCGCCCGCGGCCACATCGATCACCCGATACGGCACCTCGATTTTCGCCAGCATCTCACGCTGCCAGCCCAGCAGCCGTTCGTGTTCCGCCTCGGCGTCGGCGGGCGTGCAGTAGACGAACCCCTCCACCTTGTCGAATTGGTGTACCCGGATGATGCCGCGGGTGTCCTTGCCGTAGCTGCCGGCCTCGCGGCGGAAACACGACGACCAGCCGGCGTAGCGCAGCGGCCCACCGGACAGGTCCAGGATCTCGTCGGCGTGGTAGCCGGCCAGCGGCACTTCGGAGGTGCCCACCAGATACAGGTCGTCGGCCTCCACCCGGTACACCTCATCGGCGTGGGCGCCCAGAAAACCGGTGCCGGCCATCACCTCCGGGCGCACCAGCACCGGCGGGATCATCGGGACGAAGCCGTTCTCGACGGCCAGCCGCAGCGCCAGCTGCAGCAGGCCCAGCTGCAACAGCGCGCCCCGTCCGGTCAGGAAATAGAACCGCGATCCGGATACCTTGGCACCGCGCTGCATGTCGATGAGGCCCAGTGACTCGCCGAGTTCCAGGTGATCCTTCGGGTTGTTCAACCGCGGTGGATCGCCAACGACGTCGAGTACCGCGTAGTCGTCCTCCCCGCCGGCGGGCACCGGATCCAGAATGACGTTCGAGATCGCCAGGCGCGCCGCGGTGAACGCCGTCTCGGCCTCGGCCTGAGCCGTTTCGGCGGTCTTAACCTGCTCGGCCAGTTCCTTGGCGCGCGCCAGTTTCGCCGGGCGTTCCTCGGCCGACGCGGCGCCCACGCTCTTGCTGGCGGCCTTCTGTTCCGCGCGCAGCGAATCGGCGGCCGAAATCGCGGCCCGGCGGGCGGCATCGGCCGTCAGCAGGGCGTCCACCAGCGCCGGGTCTTCCCCCCGCTTCAGTTGGGAGCGGCGCACGGCGTCGGGGTCTTCCCGGAGCAACTTCAGCTCGATCACGGCCCTGACACTACTTTTGACGCCTCAGTTGAATTGCGCCACATGGCCCGGCACGCCGCCGCCGGCCGCCCCATGACGTCAATTCTGTAACTATTTTCACGCCCGCTCAGGCGGTCCTGTCAGAATGGACCCGATGCTGGACGCGCCCGAAGAGGACCTTGCCGCGAACGAGGCCGCCGACGAGGCGGCCGACGAGCCCACCGCTGAGCCCGTTGGTGACACCGCCGACGAGCCCACCGCTGAGCCCGTTGGTGGCGCCGCCGACGAGCCCGTTGGTGACACCGCCGGTGACACCGCCGACGAGCCCGCCGGCGCGCCGACCGACGAGGCGGACGAGCCGCCGGGCGGGTTGCATTGGCCGAGTAGTTTGCAGCCGGCGGCGACCAGGCGAGTGCTATTGCTCGCCGCTCTGGGCGGCCTGCTGATCGCCGGACTGGTCACCGCGATTCCGGCGGTTGGGACCGGTCCGGGGCGGCTGGCCGGCTATATCGACAGCGATCCGGTGCCCAGCACCGGCACCAAGACCAACGGCGCCTTCAACCGCGCCACCGGCGGTGACTGCCTGATGTGGCCGGATCGCACCCCGGAGTCCGCGGGCATCGTCAACTGCGCCGACGACCACCGGTTTGAAGTGGCCGAGTCCATCGATATGCGGACCTTCCCGGGCTCGGAGTACGGGCCCACCGCCGCTCCCCCGTCGCCGGCTCGCATTCAGCAGATCAGCCAGGAACAGTGCGAGGTCGCCGTACGCCGCTACCTTGGCACCAAGTTCGATCCCAATAGCAGGTTCACCATCAGCATGCTGTGGTCCGGTGACCGGGCGTGGCGCCAGTCCGGCGAGCGGCGCATGCTGTGCGGCCTGCAACTGCCCGGCCCGAACAACCAGCAGATTGCCTTCAAGGGCAAGGTCGCCGACATCGACCAGTCCAAGGTCTGGCAGGCCGGCACCTGCTTAGGCATCGACTCGACGACCAACCAGCCCGTCGACGTTCCGGTCGACTGCATGGCCCCGCACGCGATGGAAGTCACCGGCACGGTCAACCTGGCCGAGAAGTTTCCCAATGCCCTGCCCGCGGAACCGGACCAGGACGCATTCATCAAGGACTCCTGCACCAAGATGACGGACGCCTACCTCGCGCCCGTCCAGTTGCGCACCACCACCCTGACGCTGATCTACCCGACCCTGTCGCTGCCCAGTTGGACGGCGGGTAGCCGTGAGGTCGCGTGCAGCATCGGCGCAACCTTGGGCAACGGTGGCTGGGCCACCCTGGTGAACTCCGCCAAGGGGTCGTTGCTGATCAACGGGCAGCAGCCCGTCGCGCCGCCCGACATCCCCGAGGACCGGCTCACCCTGCCCCCGATACCCGCCCAGGTCCCGGCTCAGGTGCCGACCGCGGCGCCCAGCGCCCCGGCCGACCCGGGCAATCAGCACCTTCCCCAACAACACATGCCCCAACAGCAGCCGGTTGTGACGCAGCCTCCGTCGCCGGCGTCGCACGCGCCCGCGTCGACGGCCAGCCCGGACGCCGGAGGCTCCGGCCCCGGCCGACGGCGGAGCGCCGCCGTCCACCCAGGCACCCGAGGGCGCGCCACCCGCGGGCGACTCCCCGCCCCCGGGCTAGCCACGTGGGCGTGCGGATGCACCCGCAGCGGTTCGACGAGCTCGTCTCCGACGCACTGGACCTGATCCCGCCCCAGCTGGCGGCCGCAATGGACAACGTTGTCGTGTTGGTCGAAGATCGCCACCCCCAGGAAGCCGACCTATTCGGGCTGTATGAAGGGGTGGCGTTGACCGAGCGGGACTCCGACTATGCCGGGGCGCTGCCGGACACCATCACGATCTACCGCGAGGCGCTGCTGGACGCGTGCGAATCCGACGACGAGGTGGTGGAAGAGGTGGCGATCACGGTGATTCACGAAATCGCCCATCACTTCGGCATCGACGACGACCGGCTGGACGAACTGGGCTGGGCCTGATCGCGCTGTCTCTCGCCATGGGCGCGGCATCATGGGCGCGGCATCCCGGATTTGTATCGTCACGGTGCTATGAACGGCTTATGAGCGCCGACTGCCGCGACTGCCGGGCAGGCTTGGATCACTGCCACGGCACCATAATTCGCCATAGCGAGGGCCGGTTGCTGGGCCGGACCGAATGCACCGAGCCGGGCTGCGTCAGCCCCGAGGAGTTGCCGCACACTTTCGTCGTCGACTGCGATGCCGTCGGCTGCGACTGTGCTGATTTGGTCGAATCGGTCGCCCGCGCGGTCTGACCCAGGTAATTCTGGGTCAGCCCGGTCAGCCCATCGGGTCGGTGGTCGACTTCACCGCATCGGTCACCGAGTCCGCTGCCGATGTGGGGGCCTTGGGGTAGAACGGCGGCGTCAGGACTCCCCACCGCAGACAGCTCCAGCGCCCATCGGTGATCGGGCGCCAACACCACCGACTCGGCGTTGTCCAGATGGTTGTCCAGCGCAAAGTTGCCATCCACGCCGGCCAGCACGGCGGACGCCAGCCGGATCGCCGCGCCATGGCTGACGACGACGATGTCCCCGCTGAAGTCGTCGTCATCGAGGTAGCGCATTCGCAGGTCGGTGAGCACCGGCACGTAGCGATCCAGCACGTCGTTACCGGTCTCGCCGCCGGGTAGCGGCAGGTCCAGCTCACCCCGATGCCATCGGTCGTAGATGGCGTTGAATTCGGCGACCGCCTCGTCGTCGCTGCGGTTTTCCAGCTCCCCGACCTGTACTTCGTGAATGCCGGCGAACTCGTGGGCCGGCACGTCGAATTCGGCACCGATGACCGCCGCCGTCTCGCCAGCCCGGACGGCCACCGAATGCGCCAGCATCGCCGGGCGCCCGGAACCCTGGGCGAACGCCAGGGCCTGATCGCGACCCAGAGCGGTCAGCGCGGATCCCGGCGGCCGGGTGTCCAGTCGCCGGTCGACGTTGCCGTAGGACTGGCCGTGTCGCAGCAGGACCAAGCGACCGCTCATCGCCCGGATCCCGCGTCCTGCTCGGGCTGGCCTGCCCGCCGCCGCGCCAGCCAGAGCGACGCCTCATCCGCCGGCGGCGGCGCCATCCGCTCGGCCGACTCGGTCGGCCAGGAACCCAGGTATCGCACGCCCGCACAACGACGGTGCAGCGCCTTGAGTGCCTCGGCGACGGCGTCGTCGTCGATGTGGCCGGCACAGTCCACGAAGAACAGATAGGTGCCGAGTTCGGTGCGGGTCGGCCGGGATTCGAGCCGGGTGAGATCGACACCGCGCATGGCGAACTCGGTCAGCGCGGCGACCAGCGCGCCGGGCACGTTGTCGATGAGCAGCACCGCCGACGTGCGATCGGCGCCGGTGCGGGCCGGCGGCGGCCCCGGCAGGCCGACCAGAAGGAACCGGGTACGGGCGTTGGCTTCGTCGACGACACCTTCGGCCAGGGCTTCCAGCCCGCGTTGGGCGCCGGCCAGCGGGGACGTCACGGCGGCGTCGACCTGGCCGTCGGCCACCTGCTGCGCCGCGTCGGCGTTGGAATACGCCGGCCGCAGTTCGGCACCGGGCAGGTGGTCGCTGAGCCATCGCCGCACCTGTGCGGCCGCCACCGGGAACGCCGCCACCGTGCGTACCTCGGCGGCAGCGAGGCCGGGTTTGACGACGATGTTGAACGACACATCCAGCGTCGTCTCGGCGAACACCTGCAGCGGCGAACCGTTGGCCAACCCGTCCTGGGTGGGTGTCACCGACCCATCGATCGAATTCTCGATCGGGACGCACGCGTAATCGGCGACGCCATCGCGAACCGCATCCAGCGCCCCGGACGTGCTCTCGATCGGCAAGCGCAGCACGCCATCGGCTTCGGGAATCAGGCCGGTGGCCGTCATCTGCAGCAGCGCCGCCTCGGTGAAGGTTCCTTCGGGACCGAGGTAAGCGATGCGGGCCACGCTCACAACCCTAGTGGGGCCTAGTGGCCCTAGTGGCGCGCCTGGTGGCGCCCAATCGGCGCCGGGCCTTGCGGTGGCAATCGTTCTAAGTTAACTTAGGCTTACCTAAGGAGGGTAATCATGTTACCACTGGCCGGCGCAGCGCCGACGACCGCGGAACGCATTCGCAGCGCCTGCACACGGGCGGGCAGCGCTCTCCTTGCCGTCGACGGCGAGGACCCGGTGGCCACCCCCGTACACCACCTGCTCCACGACGGATCCTTCGCCGTAGCGATCTCGGTCGACCGGGCCGGGGCGTCCGGATCGCAAGCGTTGCTGGAGCTGGCCGACTACGCGCCGCTTCCAGTGCGCGAACCGGTCCGCTCGCTGGTGTGGGTACGCGGCCACCTGCACCGGGTTCCATTCGCCGAGGTGCCGGGGACGCTCGACCTGATCGCCACCGAGTACCCGAGCCCGGCGCTGCTGCAAATAGAGACCCCGGTATCCCGGATGTCCCAGCCCATGTCCCGGCCCTTGGAGGCGGACCAGACCCGGTACGCACTGATGCGGCTAGAGGTCGCATCCGTGGTGGTGACCGACGCCACCGGCGCCGAGCCGGTCAGCGTCGCTGCCCTGCTCGAAGCCCGGCCCGACCCGTTCTGCGAGATCGAATCAGGCTTGCTCTGGCACCTGGCCACCGCCCATGACGACGTGGTCGCGCGCCTGGTGTCCCGGCTGCCGGCGCCGCTGCGCCGCGGACAGGTCCGGCCACTCGGCCTCGACCGGTACGGCATGCGATTTCGTGTTGAGGGCAACGACGGAGACCACGACTTCCGGGACATCCGGTTGCCCTTCCACAAGCCGGTGGACGACATGAACGGGCTCAGCCAGGCCATCCGGGTGCTCATGGGTTGCCCGTTCGTCAACGGGTTGCGCGCTCGCCGATAACCGGCGCGGGTGCCCTTTGCAGGCCCGAATCTCGGCCGGCGGCACGCAGGATTTGCCGCGCGGCACGTAAGTTATCCAGGTGACCGGCGATCGATCACCGGAATTTCACGGGCCTGGAAGACCTAGAAGACCTATCCCGCCCCGGCCGGCGCGCCCAGAGCCCTCGCAGGTGATTCGCCGCGAAACCCCGCTGCCGCAACCGGCGGCCGAGCAGACCATCCCGCTGCGCCGGGTATCACCCTCCCCGCCGCCGGATGCACCCCCTCGACGCCACCCACGACGACCGGCTGCGCCGCCATCACCCGGCGGGCGCCGGAAGCGTCGTCAGCGTCGCAAGGGCCGCTGGCGCCGGGTACTGGTGCTCAGCTTGCTGATCGGTCCGCTGCTCGTCGCCATCGGCCTGATCGGCGGGGCTGCCTGGTTCGACTCGTCGCTGCACCGCGAATCGGTGCTGAACGATTACCAGGGTCGCCCCGGGGCCGGCCGTGGCACCAACTGGCTGCTGGTCGGTTCGGACAGCCGCGCGGGCCTCACCGCCGATCAGCAGCGAGAGCTGGCCACCGGCGGCGATGTCGGCAGCAGCCGAACCGACACCATTCTGCTGGTACACGTGCCCGGTTTGGGGTCGAGCACGCGGCCAACCACGGTGTCCATCCCACGCGACTCGTATGTACCGATCCCCGGGCAGGGCAAGGACAAAATCAACGCCGCATTCGCGCTGGGCGGGGCGCCCCTGCTGACCAAGACCGTGGAGCAGGCCACCGGGCTGCATCTGGATCACTACGCCGAGATCGGGTTCGGCGGGTTCGCCGGCTTGGTGGACGCGCTGGGTGGGGTCACCGTGTGCCCGGCCGAGCCGATCAACGATCCGTTGGCCGGCATCGACCTGCCCGCGGGCTGCCAGCAGCTGAACGGCCGCAATGCGCTGGGATATGTGCGGACTCGGGACACGCCGAGGGCGGACCTGGACCGGATGGTCAACCAACGGGAGTTCATGTCGGCGCTGCTGCACCGGGCCGCCAGCCCGGCGGTGTGGCTCAATCCGTGGCGCTGGTACTCGGTGCCGCACGCGGCCGCCGACGCCCTGACCGTTGACCGGGGGGATCGTGTCTGGGACCTGGCGAGGCTCTGCTGGGCGCTGCACGGCTCCACCACGGCGGTAACGGTGCCGATCGGTCAATTCACCAACAGCGACGCGGGCTCGGTGGTGGTGTGGAATCACGACGCGGCCCGCGAGTTGTTCGACGCGTTGGCCGCCGACGCGCCGGTGCCCGCTGCCGCGCTCGAGGGGCAGTCCTAGACCAGTCCGGTGGCGCGCAAAAATACTCGCTCGATCCCGGCCAAATTCCCAAGCACAAATGTCAACGTAGCCTTTCTTTACTTAGGCAAACCTGGCCTTCCAGGCGTTAGGAATACCTTTCCTTCGTAAGGAATACCTTCGTTGCAGATGGTGTTCTAGCTGCGCTAACCTGCTTTCCATGAACGACTATGACGGTCCGAAGATGAAATTTCATGCCTTGTTGCAAGATCAGATTTATAACGAATTCACTACCGCCCAGCAATACGTAGCGATCGCGGTTTATTTCGATGGGGCAGACCTGCCACAATTGGCAAAGCACTTTTACGGCCAAGCGGTCGAGGAACGAAATCACGCGATGATGCTGGTGCAGCATCTGCTCGACCGCGACATCCACGTCGAGATCCCCGGAGTCGACGCGGTGCGTAATCGATTCGACAGGCCGCGCGACGCGCTGGCGCTGGCGCTCGATCAGGAACGTGCGGTCACCGAGCAGGTCGGCCGGCTCGCGGCCGTCGCCCGGGACGAGGGCGACTACCTGGGCGAGCAGTTCATGCAGTGGTTCCTCCAAGAGCAGATCGAAGAGGTCGCGCTGATGACCACCCTGGTGCGGGTCGCTGATCGCGCGGGAGCCAACTTGTTCGATCTGGAGAACTTCGTCGCCCGCGAATTAGGTGCGGCGCCCGCCGGAGTAGGGGCACCGAAAGCCGCCGGCGGCCAGCTGTCGCCTGGGTAGTTCCGATCTTGGCGACCCGCTAGCCGCTGCCCGCGTCCGCGTGCCCTTTCTGCACCCAGGCGTTGGTGCGGCCCGGGTGGTGGGTGGCCGATCCAGGCCACCCCGATCTCGCGGCAAAAGTCGATTCACGGGCAGTTTTCGTGAGCCGTGGGCTACTATTGCGCAGGCCAAATAGCTCGTCCACTATGGCGCTTGCGCCGCCATCGCGCAGGGCCAGTCTCACGGGCGCATCCTGAGAGGACCGACTGCCCATGATGATTGAACTTCCCTATCAAGGAACAGAGGTCTCCACGGTCGACAATCCCACGCGGGATGAGTTCCGTGAGCTGGTGGCGAGGGCTGATATCCCGTTCAAGGTGACCGGCGCGGTCAACCACTGGCGGCTTGTAGAGACCCTTGGCAAGCTCGCAAATCCGATCGAGCAGCTCGACTACTTGTCAAGCCTGCATAAAAAGCGCGTTCATTTCAGCGTGGTACCTCCCGAGCAAAAGGGAACTTTGGGGCTGCGGGAAGATTTCAAGCACACTTTCTCCCGCAAGACGGCGCCGTTTCCAGTCTTTGCGGATACGGTCAAGGCCTCCCTTTCCGATCCAAGTAGAGGAACGGTGTATCTCCAATCCCGTCCCATCGCGCCCTTCGGTGCAGAGCTTGGTGCGCTCGATTTGTTTGCCGGCCTCGAGCCGCTCTCACCGCCCAGGTTTTGGATTGGTTCGGGGAGACAGAAGGTTGCGCTGCACAACGATCCTCATCGAAATGTTATTGCGGTCGTCGCAGGGAGAAAGCGCCTGATTCTCGCCCCCCCAGAAGAGCTTCCCAATCTCTATCCGGCGCCCTTTGATCACCAGCTGGGGGGGGTAACTTGCTCACAGGTGGACGTTTATGCTCCCGATTTCGAAAAATATCCTAGATTTCGAGACGCTGCAAAAAAAATTCGCATCGCCGTGTTGGAACCCGGTGAATTTCTCTACATGCCCCCTCTGTGGTGGCATGCGGTCGAGAGCGATACCTTCAACGTTGGGATCAACTGCTGGTTCTTCGATGATGGTTCGAATATGGAGGTCGCGCGGATCTGTTACTTCCCTGGTCGCCGCCTTCTCGACGGTTTGGACAAGATCACCGAAGATGAGCGGAGGAGCCTGCGCAACCTATTCTTCCAAACCCTTGAACAAGATCGCGCCGCGCCCGCGGCGACAGGTAGTAGTCTCGCCCGCAAAGTCGTCAACACCGCAAGGAGCACCAGAGCTAGTATCGAGGGCACTGGCCTCACTGACGAGCAACAAAAGCTGTGGCGCGGCTGGGTGCAGGCTTTTTGCGATTGGTATGTATTCCGCGTGAATGGCAATCCGTATCCGACTCTGGCCGCCGACGAGCATCAGAGGATGCTGCGGCGCCTGAAGCAGCCGAAGAATGTTGCTCTGCAAGCGAACATGCGCGCAGTGGTCATGCTTTGCCGCTTTCGTGCCCTGCTAAGGCAATTCAAGGCCGCGGGAGACGATGGGATCGTGCCATGGGAGGACCGCCGCGACCAGCGTCTGGAATCAGGAAAGAGCCCGCACCCATAGACCCGTATGAACCGAATACGCCGAGGCCCGGATTATGCCGAGCCGAGGCACTGTCACGCTAGTAGGCGCGCCGAAAGCCGCCGGCGGCCGGCTGTCGCCGAATTAGTCCCGATCGTGGCCCGCGTCGGCGTGCCCTTTCTGCACCCAGGCCTTGGTGCGGCCAGGGTGGTGGGTGGCGATCCAGGCCACCCCGATCTCGCGGCAAAAGTCAATGTCTTCGTACTCGTCGACGTTCCAGCAGTACACCGACCGGCCCTGGGCGCAGGACCGGTCCACGAGTTGCGGGTATTCCTTCAAGGCCGACAGCGACGGCCCGACGGCGGTGGCCCCCACGGCGGTGGCCGCGCTGCTGGTCAGGTAACGGGCGGCCTTGCCGAGCAGGACCGTCGGCAGCAGCGGCGCCGCCCGCCGGATCCGCCAGACCGCGGCCGCCGAAAACGACATCACCACGGCACGGGACCGGTCGGCAGAGGCGGGCGAGGCGATACCGAAGCGGTGCAGCAGTGCCAGCAACTTGCTTTCCACCAGCGAGCCATACCGGACGGGATGCTTGGTCTCGACGAAGATCTTCACCGGCCGACGCCAATCCAGAACCAGCGAAACAAGGGCGTCCAGCGTCAGCAGACTGGTGTCACCGTGCGTCCCGTCCGGGCGCCAGCTGTCGTGCCACGCGCCGTACTCCAGCTCGCGTAGCTGGGCCAGCGTCATGGTGCTGACCAAACCGGCTCCCGTCGAAGTCCGGTCCAGCCGGCGGTCGTGCACGCAAACCAGATGGCCGTCGCGGGTCAGCCGCACATCGCATTCGACGCCGTCGGCGCCCTCTTTGAGCGCGAGCTCATAGGCGGCCAGCGTATGTTCGGGCCGAGCGGCCGAGGCGCCGCGGTGGGCAACCACAAAGGGGTGCGCGGCGAGCACCTCGTCGGCCCACGTCATCCCCCTATGCTGCCGGTTCCTGCCCCTCCAACTCAACCGGACCCGCAGATGCGGGCGCGGCAGGTTGATCTGTGACCACCACCCAGCGATGCGCGGGCCGTGCGACCGGTTTGCGCTCAAACCCTTCGAAAACCCGGGCCACGGCGGACACGGCGGCGGCCGCAAAGAAATACGCAAACACCATCAAGACGGTGTTGTTGGCGATGCTCTGGGCGTCCGTGGCCCGGCCGGTAGCGATGGCGAAGATGGAAACCAGGTAGCTGAACACCCAGGCGATCCACCACACCACGATCGGTCGCTCTAGCTGGTCGCGACGGTTTTCGATGATTGCCAGCTCCAGGACGTACACCGGAGCCCACAGCAGGTTGGCGAACGGCACCAGGCAGCCGGCCCACAACGCCCTCGGGGAGCGCGGCTCCGGCAACGCGTAATGCGAGAACGCGCCGGCGCGCCGCGCGATCAACCACCGGATGAGCACCACGGCGCAAAGGGCCAACGCGGCGATCGCGGCCACGCTGGCCAGCACCCCGAGCCAGTCCGCTCCGCCGGCCACCAGCGAGTTCAGCAATGTGTTCCGGTTGAAGATCAACAGTGCATAGCGCAAGACATACACCAGCGCGGCAATGCCGAGCACCAGCACGGTCACGAACAGGGTGGTGCGCACCGTCGCGGCCGACGGGCCCGTCTTCGCGGGCGCTTTCGCCTGCGCGGGAGCCTGCTCGACGCGGTCCGACAGGCCCCAACGGGGTATCACGGTGTAGCGCGGTGTGGGCCCGAGGGGCCGTCGCCCGCGCCGGGTCGGCGGCGCGGCGCCGGGCCGCACCGCGATCCACCGGAAGCCGGCTGGCAGCCGCGGCGGCATGCGTTGCCACGCGGGGGCCCGCACGGCGGTGGTGGCCGCCCGCGAGCCGGGGTGCGAACTCCACCGGGGGTCGGCCGGCGGCGCGTCCGGCAGGGGCGCCATCAGCGCCCCACGACAGCGGGGACACCATTCCCGTCGCCGTTCGCGGACGTTCCACCGAGTGCCACATTGCGAGCACACCTGGATCACCGGACCAGCCTAACCGTGGCGGCGCCGTGGACCGCAGGATCGTCGTCAGACTCGGCGTCCGGGGCCTCGAATCGGGCGCGTCCGGGCGAAGACCGCACTCCGATACAGCTACCCAGGGCTATCCACAGTTTCCACAGATTTATCCACAACGTGCGTTGTCATTGTCGGAGCCTCCGTCGCCAGCCGACCACAAATGTGGATAACACCGCACTCCCGGGTCAACAGCCATCGACAACCGCAACCTTTGGCGGAGCGAAATCGATTGCCCCGCTAACAATCCGCTGACCGCCCGCCCCACCTGGCCGCGCACCCGGGCCCGAGGGCCCACCGGCGAGGCGCCCGACCGCGGAGAACCCACGGGTCAGCGCCTAGCCTGCGGGTGAGTTTCGAGCAGCTATCGGGTGGCTTTTCCGACCCGCTTTCCAGAGCGTTTTCGCACAGGCTTTCGAAGCCATTTCCAGGCCGAGCCCAAGGCGCTAAGATCGCGTGCGCGACAGTTCGTTGTGACTCACCTCACTACGGTGGGGTGGATGTGCAGGTGAAGGGCGTCTGATGGCCACACACTCGTTCGGTCCGGGTTCGACGGCCCCGTCGAACTCGTACTCTGGCTCGCCCGCCTGGAACCACTCCTACCGCATCGCGGCTTTACGGGCCGGCCTGATCGCGCTGGCGTTGCTGGCGATTCTCGTCGCCATCGTTTGGGCTTGACCGCACGCCAATCGGGTATCCGAGGTAGCTACCTAATTGCGGTCGTTCTTGCACCGCGAGCGGTCATGGAGCAGGGTTGACTACGGCTGGCCGCCGCGTGGCAGCCCCGCGAATTGGCGTCCGACGATCACCGACGATCCATCGAAGAAAGGAATGCCGTGGCTGAGTACACCCTGCCCGATTTGGACTGGGACTACGGAGCGCTGGAACCGCACATCTCCGGTCAGATCAACGAAATCCACCACAGTAAGCACCATGCGACCTATGTCAAGGGCGCCAATGACGCCGTCGCCAAGCTCGAAGAGGCACGCGGCAAGGAGGACTTCTCCGCGATCCTGCTGAACGAGAAGAACCTGGCGTTCAATCTGGCCGGTCACGTCAACCACACGATCTGGTGGAAGAACTTGTCGCCAAACGGCGGTGACAAGCCGACCGGCGAACTCGCCGCGGCCATCGATGACGCCTTCGGATCTTTCGACACGTTCCGTGCGCAGTTCCATGCAGCCGCCACCACGGTGCAGGGGTCGGGATGGGCGGCTCTCGGCTGGGACACCCTGGGCGACAAGCTGCTGATATTCCAGGTCTACGATCACCAGACCAACTTCCCGCTCGGCATCATTCCGCTGCTACTGCTCGACATGTGGGAGCACGCTTTCTACCTGCAGTACAAGAACGTCAAAGTCGACTTCGCCAAGGCGTTCTGGAATGTCGTCAATTGGGCCGACGTGCAGTCGCGTTACGCGGCGGCAACTTCGAAAACCCAAGGGCTGATTTTCGGCTGACTTTCGGCTGAACCCGTTAGCTACAACGCAAGGGCGTCGCGCACATCGCGCGGCGCCCATTGCGTTTAGGCGGGCCGTTAGCCGGGCATTTTGTGAAAGCGAACACTAGTAGCCGTGTCGAGTTGCAAGGCGCCGAAACCACGCGCATGCTTAATCATTCGCGCTGCCAGTGAAGTTATTTCGGACGGAGGAATCGCGGAGGGGCGAGATGGACACTGGTTCACGTCGGCCCATCGGGGTCGCTCCTTTCCATGCTCGTGGTGCCCTGAAAGGGTTTGTGATATCTGGGCGTTGGCCTGATTCGACGAAAGAGTGGGCCCAACTGTTGATGGTCGCGGTCCGGGTCGCGTCGGTGCCCGGATTGCTTTCCACCACAACCGTGTTCGGTGCTCGCGAGGAACTGCCCGACGAGCCCGAGCCCGGCACCGTCGGCCTGGTGCTCGCCGAAGGCACCGTCTTCGGTGAATCGGCTATTCAGCCAGGATATTTCGCGGCTCACCAGCCCCCCGCATTGCTGATGCTGCACCCGCCGTCAGAAACCATGCCGTCCCTGCCGGAGTGCACCGGGGCGGCGTCGGGATGCGTACTGCTGCCTGGGCTGCCGTATCTCGGACTGGAACATCGGGCGGCTTGGGTGGAGGCGGAAGCCGACGGCACCATCACATCAATGGTGAGCCGCGTCGGGGTCGACCCGATCAGCCATCCCGATACCGCAATTCTGGCAATGCTGCTTGCCGCATAAGGGAATTCGAATGTAAAAGTTCGGGCGCCGAATCAACGGATACGGGTTCCCGAACTTTGTCATGTTCCTGGCGCGCACCCGACCTGGCCGCTAGCCTGGACACGTTAGCGAAGGGGAGTAGCCCCGAATCGTCGAGTCGACATACTGGCGAACAGCCCGGCTGGCGAACCGTTCCAACGGTGGGCGAGACCTTCGACCGATGTTCGATGGCCGGATGGTCATCGACGACGTGTCGAAAGGTCGTCCGGCATGCTCGCCGCCACCCTACTTAGTCTGGGAGTCGTCTTCCTGGCCGAGCTCGGCGACCGATCCCAGCTCATCACCATGACCTACGCGCTGCGCTACCGATGGTGGGTGGTGCTGACCGGGGTTGCGATCGCGGCCTGCACGGTGCACGGGATCTCGGTGACGGTCGGCCATTTCCTGGGTGCCACGCTGCCGACGCGCCCGATGGCGTTTGCGTCCGCCGCCGCCTTCCTGGCTTTCGCGGTGTGGGCCTGGCGTGAGAGCGGCGCCCACGACAACGCCTCGCCCACCCATGAATCCCGATTCGCTCTGCTCACCGTCGTTTCATCGTTTGTGCTCGCCGAGATGAGCGACAAGACGACATTGGCGACCCTCACGTTGGCCAGCGATCACGACTGGGCGGGTGTGTGGATCGGCAGCACCCTGGGCATGATCGTGGCCGATGGCCTGGCCATCGCGGTCGGGACGCTGCTGCACCAGCGGCTTCCCCACCAGTTGCTGCATGCCCTGGCCAGCCTGCTGTTCCTGATGTTCGGATTGTGGATGCTGTTCGACAGCGCGCTCGGATGGCGGCCGGTGGCCGTCGCCGTCACCGTGGCGGTGGCGCTGGCCGCCCTGGCCGTCCGGGCCGTGGGGGCGTCGCAAACTGTGCGACGGCGCCGGACGGCACCCTCGACCGCCGCGACGGCACCGGAGATCACCTGAGTTGCCGGCGGCGCGGGCCCCCTCGCCCCCCGCCTCCGGCAGTCGCGCCCAGCGGACTCCCGGTGGGCCGCGAACCGCACCGCGAGCCCGCTGGCGCGGCCTGCGCGGACTCGCGGCAGCAAAGATGGCTCCCGACGCACGCCAGGTTGTCCGCTGGTTGCCCAGGATCGGCCGTCTCCGCCCGAAATTGCCCGTTAGACAATTTCGCGTATCCTGGCGACAGCGAACCGCCGCGTAGCCTCTGATCACGCTTTCTGCGGATAACCTGTGAATTCCTTCCAACTTATGGACACCCGACTCAGTTGGTTGCATGCTCTACAGGGGCGGTGTCGCTGACCGTCCTGAACATCGGTACCAAATCCTGGTGTGTTTGCACTTGGTTGTGAACGCAACTGTCGCTACCATGTTCAGCAAATACATAAGTCTAAGTAGTTTCCTCTCAAGCTCGGTGGAGGTCATATCGATGAGCACAACGTTCGCTGCCCGCCTTAACCGCCTGTTCGACACGGTGTATCCGCCAGGGCGCGGCCCACACACTTCCGCGGAGGTAATCGCGGCGCTCAAGGCCGAGGGCATCACGATGTCAGCTCCCTACCTGTCACAGCTACGGTCGGGCAACCGCACCAACCCATCGGTAGCGACGATGGCGGCCTTGGCCAATTTCTTTCGCATCAAACCGGCCTACTTCACCGACGACGAGTACTACGAAAAGCTCGACTCGGAATTGGCGTGGCTGACCACCATGCGTGACGATGGCGTGCGCCGTATCGCGACGCGGACCTTCGGGTTGTCGGCCCAAGCCCAGCAGAACCTCGTCGAGCGAGTTGACGAGCTCCGCCGGGCCGAGCGGCTCGAGGCTGTGTCCAGCTGACCGATTGGCCGGTCCGTCCGGTAGGACCTGACGGACCGGCGTCTGCCCCTTCCGATTAGGGTTGGCTCACCGCTTGCGCACACGCACAGCGATAGTTGACAAGACACCGGGAGGCGGCCAGGAATGACGCTGTTCCGCAAGCGTAAGAGCCGCGCGACGCGTCGCGCCGAAGCCCGTGCGATCAAATCCCGCGCCCGCCTTGAGGCCCGGCTGGCCGCCAAGAACGATAGGCGTCGCATCAAGGGCGACCGGCGGGCCGCGGACAAAGCCCTCAAGGCCCAGCTCAAAGCCCAGCGGGACAGCGACCGCGCGGCCCTGAAAGCCGCCGAGACCGAACTCAAGGCGGTGCGGGAGGGCAAGTTGCTCTCCCCGACAAGGATCCGCCGGATGCTGACCGTGTCTCGGCTGCTGGCCCCGATCCTGACGCCGTTGCTATATCGGGCGGCCATGGCCGCACGCGCGCTGATCGACCAACGTCGCGCCGATCAGCTGGGGATTCCACTGGCTCAGATCGGCCAGTTCTCCGGGCACGGCGCACGGCTGTCGGCTCGCATCGCCGGGTCGGAGCAATCGTTGCGGATGGTGCAGGAAAAGAAGCCCAAGGACCCCGAAACCCAGCAGTTCGTCTCCGCCATCACCGAACGACTGGCCGACCTGTCGGCGGCCATCACCGCCGCGGAGAACATGCCTGCCGCGCGTCGCCGCGCGGCCCACTCCGCGATCTCGTCGCAACTCGACGGTATCGAGGCGGATCTGATGGCCCGGCTTGGGTTGAGCTGACGGCCGCAAGCGCATGTCGACACAACGCAGATGGATGTTGCGCGTCCTGACCGTCCTTACCGTGGCCGCCGCGTTATGCGTTGTCGGCTCGGTCGCCGGCAGCCCGCCGGCCCGGGCCCACGTCCACGCCAGCACCGACGACGCCGTGCGCGGCGCCACGGCGATCGTCACCTTCGGTGTGCCCGACGAATCCGACACCGGCGCCGCTACCACCGCGCTCAGCGTCACCCTGCCCGATGTGGCATCGGCGCGCACCGAAACCATGCCGGGATGGACGGCCAAGCTCGACCGCGACGCGGCATCCGGCACGGTCCATTCGGTGACCTGGACGGCAAACCCGAACGGCGGCATCGGAGTAAACCAATTCGCGTTGTTCCGAATCTCGGTGCAGTTGCCTGACACCGAAACCGTCAGCTTCCCGGCCACCCAGACCTATTCCGACGGGTCGATCGTGAAGTGGGACCAGCCCCCGCTGCCCGGCGGCGGCGAGCCGGAACATCCGGCGCCCATGCTGACGCTCACCGCGGGTCCGGTGACACACGAACACCATCCTTCCGGTGCGCAACATCACGGCGGGTCACCCGAGCCGAACTCACCGCCCGACAACACCGCCCGCCTGTTGGCCGGAGCGGCCCTGGTAATCGGCGCGCTGGGTATTTGCCTGGTGCTAGTCCTCCGCCGGCGGACATGAGGCACCCGCTTCGCATCGTTTGGGTTGGCCTGCTGCTGGCCACCCTGACGCTGCTTGCCGCCCTGAACGCGCAGGCAGCGTCCGCGCACGCCACGCGGGTCTCCTCCGAGCCCGCCGACAACGCCGTGCTGGCGGCCGGCCCCAACCAGGTAAGCGCGACCTTCAACGAGCGACTGCAGACCACGTTCGCAGCCATGGCGGTCGTCGGGCCCGACGGCAACCTATGGACGAGCGGCGAGCCGACGGTGCAGGGCGCGGTCGTCAGCGTCGGCCTGCGACCGCTCGGACCGGCCGGCACCTATACGGCGAACTACCGGGTGACGTCCGCCGACGGCCACGTGGTGTCGGGGTCCTGGTCGTTTCGGCTGACGGTGCCCGGCACCGGCACACCCGGACCCCCGGCCGTCGCCACCAGCGATGACGACGACGTCCCGGTCTGGCCGTTTGCAGTGGTAACCGTGGCGCTCGTCGGCGCCGGCGCATTATGGGCGGTGCGACGCCGGCCATGACCGACCCGGTAGCCGTGGCTCTGCCGTGCGTCCTGGCATGATGGGACCCGACTAACTCGGCGCGCGACGAGAAATTTCACGAAACGCTGCAAAGGAGCGGCCGCATGGCGGAACAGCAAGATCCACCCAACAACGAACCCGACGGCGCATCGACACCGCCGGCAAAGAAGCCTCCCGCCAAGGCAGCCAAGAAGACCGCGAAAGCGCCCGCGAAAAAGCACCCGCCAAAAACGCGCCCGCCAAAAAGACACCCGCCAAAAAGACACCCGCTAAAAGCACGCCGGCCAAAAAGGCGCCCGCCGCGAAGGCACCGGATCCCGTGCCACCCAAGGCAGCCGAGCAGCCGCTGGACCTACACCAGCGGATGGAAACCAACGGTGAGCAGGACCCCGCCAAAGATGTTGCGGCACAAGCGAAGTCAACTGTAGAAGGCGCCAACAACCCCGTCGCCAGCGAACCTTCGGTGCCGATATCGAGCAGCTCGCCGGTGCCACTGGTGGTTGCCATCGCGCTCAGCCTGTTGGCGATCTTGCTGATCCGCCAACTACGACGCCGCTGAAGTGAACCTGTCGTCTCGGCGGACCGCCGACCTTGTCGACAGCATCGGGCCCGACGTACGCAGCTGCGACGTCCAGTTCCGCCAGTTCGGCGGCCGCCCGGAATTCGCCGGGCGGATCAGCACCGTGCGCTGCTTCCAGGACAACGCGTTGCTGAAATCCGTGCTCTCGCAGCCGGGTGCGGGCGGGGTGCTGGTGATCGACGGCGCCGGATCCCTGCACACGGCCCTGGTCGGCGATGTCATCGCCGAATTGGCCCGCTCCAACGGTTGGGCCGGGTTGGTGGTAAACGGAGCGGTGCGTGACGCCACCGTGCTGCGAGGCATCGACATCGGCATCAAGGCGCTGGGCACCAATCCACGCAAGAGCACCAAAACCGGCGCCGGGGAGCGCGATGTCGAGGTCACTTTGGGAGGTGTGACGTTCGCGCCGGGCGATATCGCCTACAGCGACGACGACGGCATTGTCGTCGTCGCTGCGGTGACCTAGACCGCCGCTCTTAAATGTGCTCTAAATGCCACTAGGCCGCGACGGCGGCAGGCTTTTTGGCGAACCGGAGTCCCTCGTCGGCGATCTTGCCGCGCCGGATCAGCCGGATGTCGCGCAGGTAGTTCTGGTTCAGCCGCCACGGCGTGCGGGAACCCTGCTTGGGTAACACGTCGAGTGAGCGCAGCACGTAGCCCGGGGTGAACTCCATGAACGGGCGCTCCTCGACGTCGGAGGCCGGGTGCTCGACCACCACAGAATCAAAGCCGTTGTCGTCCATGTAATTCAGCAGCCGGCAGGCGAATTCCGACACCAGGTCGGCCTTCAGCGTCCACGACGCGTTGGTGTAACCGACGGTGTAGACCATGTTGGGCAGGCCGGAGAGCATCATGCCCTTATAGGCCATCGTCTTGGTGAGGTCGACCGGCTCTCCGTCTATCGACCCCGTCGCACCACCGAACAACTGCAGGCTCAATCCCGTTGCGGTGATGATGATGTCGGCCGGCAGCTCGCGACCCGAGCTGAGCCGGATGCCCGTCGCGGTGAACCGGTCGATGGTTTCGGTGACCACGTCGACCTGCCCGTGCCGGATGGCGCGGAACAAGTCGCCGTTGGGCACCAGGCACAGCCGCTGCTCCCACGGGTTGTAGTTCGGACCGAAGTGCTTATGCACGTCGTAGCCCTGGGGAAGCTGACGTTTGGCGAAGCCCAGGAACATCTGTCGCATCCGGTGCGGCCACTTCTGGCAGGCCTGGTAGAGCGCCACCTGCTGCAGCACGTTCTTCCAGCGAACCGCGGCGTATGCCATTTTTTCGGGCAGCCAGCGGTTGAGCCGGTCGGCGATGATGTCCTCTTCCGGCTGCGAGATGATGTAGGTGGGTGAACGCTGCAGCATCGTGACGTGCTTGGCTCCCGAATTCGCCAGTGCCGGAACCAAAGTGACCGCGGTGGCACCGCTGCCGATCACGACGATGTTCTTGCCGGCGTAATCGAGGTCCTCGGGCCAGTGTTGCGGATGGATGATCGGACCGGTGAAATCCTCCGAACCGGCGAACGTCGGCGCATAGCCCTGCTCGTAGTTGTAATAGCCGCTGCACAGAAACAGGAACGAGCACGAAATCGTGGCCGGTGTGCCGTTGTTTTCGATCCGCACGGTCCAGCGATTCTGGGCGCTCGACCAGTCGGCATTGACGACTTTGTGATTGAACCGGATGTGCTTGTCGATGCCATACATGGCCGCGGTGCCCTTGACGTAGTCGAGGATTGGCGCGCCGTCGGCAATGGCTTGGCGCCCGGTCCAGGGCCGGAACCGGAAGCCCAGCGTGTACATGTCGGAGTCGGAACGAATGCCGGGGTAACGGAAAAGATCCCAGGTACCGCCCATTGCTTCGCGCTTTTCCAGGATGGCGTAGCTCTTCGTCGGGCAACGGTCCTGCAGGTGCCAGGCCGCGCTGACGCCGGAGATACCGGCACCGACGATGACGACGTCAACGTGCTCAGTCATGACCGCCACGGTATCAACGCGGTGTCGAGGTCGTCAACGTCGTGTCGAAACTCTCAACACGGAGTAAGCTGCCCGTCGTGACCACCTCCGCCGCCAGCCAGACTTCCCGGGGTCGGCGCAGCGCACGTCCGTCCGGGGACGATCGCGAACTGGCCATCCTCACCACCGCCGAGCGCCTGCTCGAGGACCGTCCGCTGACCGACATCTCGGTCGACGACCTGGCCAAAGGCGCCGGGATCTCCCGCCCGACGTTCTACTTCTATTTCGCGTCCAAGGAAGCCGTGCTGCTCACGCTGCTGGACCGGGTGATCAACGAGGCGGACAGCGCGTTGGAAGCCCTCAGCGAGGAGGCGGACGGCGACCACGAAAACATGTGGCGCACCGGGATCAACGTGTTCTTCGAGACGGGCTGGTCGCACAGGGCGGTGGCCCGGGCCGGTACGAGCGCCATGGCAAGCAGTGCCGACGTCCGGGACCTGTGGTCGACGTTCATGCAGAAGTGGATCGCCTACACCGCGTCTGTCATCGACGCCGAGCGCGAGCGCGGCGCCGCACCGGACACGCTGCCGGCCCAGGAGCTGGCCACCGCGCTCAACCTGATGAACGAGCGGACGCTGTTCGCGTCGTTCGTCGGCGAGCAGCCGTGCATCCCGGAAGCCCACGTGCTGGACACGCTGGTGCACATCTGGGTGAGCAGCATCTACGGTCCCCCAGCCCGATAGGCCAGGGGCTGGGCGCTCGACCGGCTTGTCGGGCCGCTATGCGAACATATGTTCGTGCGGTGCGATGCGTCCATCCTGCACGCGGATCTGGATTCCTTCTACGCGTCCGTCGAACAGCGTGACGACCCGACGTTGCGTGGCCGCCCGGTGATCGTGGGCGGCGGGGTGGTGCTGGCGGCCAGCTACGAAGCCAAGGCCTACGGCGTGCGCACCGCGATGGGCGGGTCGCAGGCACGCCGCTTGTGCCCGCCCGCGGTGGTGGTGCCGCCGCGGATGACGGCCTACACGCGGGCCAGCGAGGACGTGTTCGAGGTGTTCCGTAACTGCACGCCCATGGTGGAGGCGGTGTCGGTGGACGAGGCGTTCCTCGACGTCAGCGGGCTGCGCCGGGTATCGGGCACGCCGGTCCAGATCGCCAGGCAACTGCGCGACGACGTGCGCGACCGGGTCGGCCTGCCCATCACGGTCGGGATCGCCCGAACCAAGTTCCTCGCCAAAGTCGCCAGCCGGGAAGCCAAGCCCGACGGGCTGCTGCTGGTGTCGCCCGATCAGGAACTGGCGTTCCTGCATCCGTTGCCGGTACGCAGCTTGTGGGGCGTGGGTGCGGTGACCGCCGACAAGCTGCACGCGCACGGCATCGAGACGGTGGCCGACGTGGCCGAGCTCAGCGAGTCGACGCTGGCTTCGCTGCTAGGCGCCGCGATGGGCCGCCAGCTGTATGCGCTATCCCGCAATATCGACCGCCGCAGGGTGACCACCGGTGTGCATCGCCGGTCCGTGGGCGCCCAACGCGCCCTGGGCCGCGCCGGCAATCGGATGTCGCCCACCGAGATCGACGCCGTGGTGGTCGGACTGATCGACCGAATCACCGCGCGGATGCGCGCCGCCGGGCGCTCCGGTCGCACCGTGGTGCTGCGGCTGCGGTTCGACGACTTCAGCCGGGCGACCCGGTCGCGCACGTTACCGTGGGCCACATCGTCGGCGCGGCCGATATTGGCCGCCGCTCGGCAGCTGGTCGCGGCGTCCGCGCCGATGATCGCGCAGCGTGGCCTGACGCTGGTCGGTTTCGCGGTGTCGGGCATCGACCGCAGCGGTGCCCAGCAGCTGATGCTGCCGTTCGGCGCGGGTTCGCCGGCCCTAAAAGAGTTGGATGACCTGGAGACCGCCGTCGACCAGGTCCGCCGTCGCTACGGCAAGTCCGCGCTCACCCGCGGTGTGTTGGTCGGCCGGGATCCGGGCTTCGAGATGCCACACCTACCGGACTGAGGTGGATTGCGCGGAGCAGGCCACGGCACTAGGCAGTAGACAGTTCGGTTCCCTTCCCTTGCCTGCCTCCGCCGACCGCGATGCCGGCAGCGATGGTCGAGCCCGGCGCGCTCACCGCCACCATCAACTGGTACCGCGCGATGCCGCCGACGAACATGCGCCGCTTCGTCGCGAAGACCACCGTCGGTGACGATGTACGTGTGGAGCGATGGCGACATCTTCGTGCTCGCCAACGGTGCTCGCGCCTGTGGCCCGCCGCCCCGCGGGGCATCAGCTCGGGCCGGGTCGCATACTCGTCGGGAACGTCCCCTTGTTAGACTGATTGGCTAACGCATACGGCACTGTTAATGCCGAATGGCGCAACGGAAATGGCGCTTGATGAATGCGACGCAAGGGCATGCTTCGGAGCGACCGGCCGTCTTCATCACCGGCGCGAGCGGGTTCATCGGCCGCGCACTCGGGGCGTATTTCAGCGATAAGGGCTTTGCCGTACGCGGCGTCGACCGCGGCGCTGATCCCGCGCGCTTTGTCGTCGCGGGTGACGCGGGTGACATTGTCAACCCCAGTCCCTGGCAGGCCCAACTCCAGGGGTGCGCGGTGGTGGTGCACACGGCTGCTGTCGTGAGCAACGCGGTCCCAGCCGAGCAGCAGTGGCAGATCAACGTCCTTGGCACCCGTCGGGTCATCGAGGCCGCGGCGCGCGCCAAGGTCGGGCGCGTCGTGCATCTGAGTTCGGTGCGGGCCTACGGGGATCTCGGTTTTCCCGACACAGTCGAGGAGTCGTGGCCACTGCGTCCCGACGGGCACGCGTACGTGGATACCAAAGTCGCGTCGGAGGCCGTCGCTTTTCAGGCCCATGCGGCCGGTGAGGTCGCGGTCACGATCGTTCGTCCCGGTGATGTCTATGGTCCGGGGTCGCGACCGTGGACGATCATCCCCGTTGAATGGACCAAGAATGGACGCTTCATCCTGCCTGCCGGAGGTAAGGGCGTCTTTTCCCCCGTCTACGTCGACGACCTCGTGGAGGGGATCTTTCGGGCAGCGACCCACCCCGATGCTGCGGGTCACGCCTTCAACCTGCCCGGCCCAGAGCCGGTAACCTGCGCGGAGTTCTTCGGCCACTACGCGCGGATGCTCGGGATGCCACCCCAGCGCACCGTTCCTACCGCCGTCGCGATCGGCCTCGCTACCGTGGTGGGCACGGCCGACCGTGTCCGCGGCCGAGCCTCTGAACTCAACGCCGAGACCGTCCTCTACCTCACCCGCACTGGCGGCTACTCGCGCGTCAAGGCCGAGCGAGTCCTGGGCTGGGTCCCGCGGATCTCCCTCGACGTCGGCATGTCACGTACCGAGGCATGGCTGCGTGCGGAAGGCCACCTCACTCGAACCTGACACTGCGGCTATTGCATGACCATTCGCACTTGCCGGATGTCGGCCCACACAGAAGGAGATCTCCGATGACCATTGCGAACACGTCCGCCCTGGAGGCGATCGGTGCCCGGGGTATCCCCGAGTTCGAGGGCGTCCACGATGTCTGGCCGCGGGGGAAGAGGCTGGCTGCGGTCCGCGAGGCGGCCACGGCATACAAGGCCCGGTTCAAGGGTGCGGGCCAGATTCACGCGGTGCGGTCCGTCGATATTGCGACGGCGCCGTATCCGACCGCGTTCGCCTTCCACGGGGCTGCCATCGCGCCGCACGTGCCGATGATCTCGTTTATGAACCGGATGACGGTCGTCGAGTACGACGACTTCGCCGGCGAGCGTAGGGTTTTGGTGTTCGAGCCGACCGTGGCGGCCGGGTCGGCGGAAGCGCCTTTCTATCGGTCCCTCATCGAACTGGGTCAGAAGGCACCGCTGGGGTTGGGGACCAAGCTGACCGAAGCGGTCTATCTCAAGTACTACAACGAGCCGCAGGACGCGCTGCGGGTGCTTGGGCTCAGCGCCGACGACATCGACTATGCAACGTTTGATCACCTTCACGTCCAGGATCCGCGGATGATCCTCGGCTCGAGTAACCCCATCCCGGGTGAGGCGGCGGCGCGGACGCCGATCTTCGGCAACGCCAAGTTGCTCGCGCACACTCGGGAATTGGCGACATTGGAATCGCTGCACCCGATGCAGTGGGCCTGGTACGTCGAGGACGGTATGGATGGTGTCGACCCGGACTCGATCATCGCCTTCGACGGCGACATCGAACTCGGCGTCGGTGTGACCCTCATGTGGACCCCCGGCCACACAGACGGCAACCATTCGCTCGTCGTCAACACCCCCGACGGGGTGTGGGTCTCCTCCGAGAACGGCATCTCGGCCGACAATTGGCAGCCCGAGCTGTCGAAGATACCGGGCGTGAAGCGGTATTCCAAGCAGTACGGCCGCGAAATTGTCCCGAACGCCAACACCCTCGAAGACTCTTTGGACCAATACGACTCGATGGTCAAGGAGAAGGTCATGGCTGACCCGTGCAAGGCCGACCCGCGTTGGCTGCAGATCCAGCCGTCGTCGGAATTGTTGGCGTTGAAGCGTTTCTGGCCGGTCGTTCCCGGGATCACCCACGGCGGGCTCAACTACGGCCAGCTCTCCCGCGGCTCGCGATGACGGTTGCCGGCGCCAGCGGGGCTGTTGTCACCGGGGCCGGGCGCGGTTTGGGCCGGGCGTTGGCCGGGATGCTCGCCGATCGTGGGTATGCCGTGCACGTTACCGACGTCGACTTAGCTGCGGCTGAGGCTGCCGCTGCCGAGATCGGGAATGACGGGTTCGCCTCGGCGCTCGACGTCCGGGATGCGCGGGCATGCCTCGACATCGCCCACGCCACGAGCGAGAGGGTTGGGTCGCTAGGCCTGTGGATCAACAACGCGGGTGTGCTGGTCACCGGGCCTGCCTGGGAGCAGGACGAGAACACCCGCAGGCTGATGATGGAGGTCAATGGTTTGGGCGCGATGAATGGCACCCTCGCCGCTCTCGATGTCATGCGGGGCCAGTCCAGCGGGCACGTCGTCACGATCGTGTCGCTCGCCGGGCTGGTCGCAGTGCCCGGGGAGGCGGTGTACGCCGCGTCCAAGCACGCCGCCATCGGGTTCGCCCTGAGCACGCTGGCCGACCTTCGGCTGGCCGGCATCACGCAGATCGACATCAGTTGCGTTTGCCCGGACGGCATCTGGACGCCGATGCTCTACGACAAGCTGGACGACCCGCAGGCGGCATTGTCCTTTTCCGGGAAGTTGTTGGATCCCGAAGATGTCGTCAAGGCCGTCGCGAAGGTCCTCGACAAACCGAAGCCCGTGACGACAGTGCCCGCGTGGCGCGGCGGCCAGGTACGTGTGATCGACGCCCTCCCCCGAGTCATGGTGGCGACGACCGGACTCGTCAACGCGCACGCCCGTCGCGCGCAGCGAAAGTTCAAGCGGCGCTATGCCAAGGAGGGCCGCATCGACTGATCACCGCTCGCTCACGAGCCCGAATGTGATTGCAGGCGTTGCGAAGCCGCGACCCCGACCGACGGTCCCACCACCCCGACCCATCGACCGCCCACCCCCTGACACCGGCACCCCGCCCCGGCACCCGTGGTGGCGCCGACAGGCCCCTCGGGATGGGTGGCGCGTTTGTTTACTTTTAGTCCATTCGTCCTCGTCCGCTGATCACCGGAGCAACGTGGCGCCGAAGCGATAGACCTCGTCGCCGGATCCAGAAAGGGACGATCAGCCATGACATACTCAGCCAGATGGACGACAGCACTTCAGCGCTCGACATCGGTTTCCGTTTTGCCGATTACTCCCAGACGGCCACCACCAACGCGATAGCTCAACGCACCCAACAGCCTTTCTGTGCAGTCGATGGCGTTGAGCATGTGTGTTCGTGGAACGAGTACACCCGGATCGACGTGACTCCGGGCAAGCACAAGATCGAGACCTTCACCCGATTCAAGGGAGTGCCGATCAAACGCTTCAAAGGCAAGACCGAGGTCACTGTAGATCCGGGCGCACACACCACCGTCACCGCACAAATGGGCCAATTCAAAACTAAATATGTGACCGGCACGGGTAGCTCCTAGACCAGCTACAAGGGCCGTTGCGGGCCTGGCCGGGGAACGGTCCGAGGTAGTTATACCCTGGTCGAGCCGACATGGAACTGAACGTGCCATCGCAGGCGCTCCTCCTCGGAATCGTAACGATCCGGTCTCAACGACGTCTAAACCCCTCTAGACCCCTCTAGGTCAAAGGACCGGGGGCGACCAGTCCTTCGCCGGCGCGGCCAGCCTCACGAGGCGGTCCACGCCAACAGCTGTTCGACGGGCCAGGTGTTGACGATCCGTTCGAGCGGAACACCCGCGTCCAGCGCGCGCTGGGCGCCGTAGCCGAGGAAGTCCAGCTGGCCCGGTGCGTGCGCGTCGGTGTCGATGCTGAACACGCAGCCGATCTCCAGCGCCAGGTTCAGCAGGCGCGTCGGCGGATCGCGGCGCTCGGGACGGGAGTTGATCTCCACCGCGGTGCCGTGGTCGCGGCAGGCGGTGAACACCGCCTCGGCGTCGAACTTCGACTCGGGCCGGATCCCGCGATCGCCGGCGACCAGCCGGCCGGTGCAGTGGCCCAGCACGTCGGCGTGGGGATTGCGGACGGCGCGCACCATGCGGCGGGTCATCGCCGCGGCATCCATCGACAACTTCGAGTGCACGCTGGCCACCACGACGTCGAGGCGTTCCAGCAGCTCGGGCTCCTGGTCCAGGCTGCCGTCGTCGAGGATGTCTACCTCGATGCCGGTGAGAACGCGCATCGGCGCGAACTTCTCGCGCAACCCCTCGATGACGTCGAGCTGTTTGCGCAACCGCTCGGGCGACAGCCCGTTGGCGATCGTCAGCCGCGGCGAATGGTCGGTCAACGCACAATATTCATGGCCCAGCGCCGACGCGGTGGCCATCATCTCCTCGATCGGTGCCGACCCGTCCGACCAGTTCGAATGCAGATGCAGATCCCCACGCAGCGCGGCACGGACCGCACCACCGCCGAGATCCTTAGCGGCAGAGCGTAATTCGATTAAGAGGTCGGGTTCGCGGCCGGACCAGGCCTGCGCGATGACCTTCGCGGTTTTGGGCCCGATGCCCGGCAGCGACTGCCAGCTGTTGGCCTGGCCGTGGCGCTCGCGCGCGGCTTCGTCAAGGCCTTCGACGACGTCGGCGGCGTTGCGATAGGCCATCACCCGCCTGGGGTCGTCGCGGTTTCGGTCCCTGTAGTAGGCGATCTGCCGCAGTGCGATGACCGGGTCCATTACCTGAACTGCCCGACCACGAATCCGGCGAAAACCACTGCGAAACCGCCTATCTCACCGAGGATGAGCAGGGCCATCGAGGTCCCCATTCCCCGCGTGGGGTGTTCGAATTGGTTGACGGTGTCGCGCCGCACACCATGGCTGATGTAGCCGGCTACGGCCGTGACGAAGAAGAACACGACGACCATCGCCGCGCTGAGGTTGACCCACGCCGGCCAGGCGCTCAGTTCGACGAAGACCGCGATCAGCAGAGTCGCGAACGAATAAAGCAATGCCGCACGGTGCGCGATGTCGACGTAGGGATGGGCCCGGTGATCGTCGGAGACCATGATCTGGCGGTACTTCCAGACTCCGAGAACGAGCGCAAGCAAAAAGATCAGTCCGGCCGCCAGCAGGGTGATCTTGGTGTCGATTCCTAGCGCGTTGGTCATCGTCCAGACGAGTTTAGTTGCGCTTCGTAAAGACCGGCTAACGTCGGATACATGCGATTCGCGTTCAAAACTTCACCACAAAACACCACCTGGGCCGACATGCTCGCCGTCTGGCAGGCCGCCGACGACATCGACGTCTATGAGTCGGGATGGACGTTCGACCACTTCTACCCGATCTTTTCCGACAGCGACGGGCCCTGCCTGGAGGGCTGGACGACGCTGACCGCGTTGGCGCAGGCCACAACGCGGCTTCGGCTCGGCACCCTGGTCTCCGGGATCCACTACCGCCACCCCGCGGTGTTGGCCAATATGGCCGCCGCGCTGGACATCATCTCCAACGGACGACTCGAGCTCGGCATCGGCGCCGGGTGGAACGAGCAGGAGTCGGGCGCCTACGGGATCGAGCTGGGCACCATCAAGGAGCGCTTTGACCGCTTCGAGGAAGCCTGTGAGGTGTTGACCAGCCTGCTGAGCCAGGAAAGCACGGACTTCGACGGCAAGTACTACCAGCTCAAAGGCGCGCGCAACGAGCCCAAGGGCCCGCAGCGTCCCCACCCGCCAATCTGCATCGGCGGCAGCGGAGAGAAGCGAACCCTGCGGATCACCGCGCGCTATGCACAACACTGGAACTTTGCCGGCGGTCCGCCCGACCTGTTCGCCCACAAGCGGGACGTGCTGGCCGCACACTGCGCCGACATCGGGCGCGACCCGAAAGAGATCACCCGGTCAGCCCACCTGCGCCTGGAGCCAGACCGCAACTACGGCAAAGTCGTCGAGGATGCGGCCGCGCTGGCCGCCGAGGGTCTGGACCTGGGCATCGTCTACCTGTCCCCGCCGCACGACCCGGCCGTGCTGGAACCGCTAGCGGAGACGATCCGGGACTCGGGACTGACTAGATAACAATTCGATAAAAGCTGAGCAAACTTATTGTGTACCGGCGGGCACACAACGGGCACGCAATGCGGACGGTTATGCCCCGAACAGCAACATCTCTTGAGCGGTAATCAAGCGCTCTTGCTTGGCGGGAAATTCGTGGCTCTTCAGTGGGTGGCGAAACCATGACCAGGCTATTCGCCCCATCCTCGACCTTGGTCCTGGGTGATTATGCACGGCGGTACTCCTGCGATCGGCCAACTCAACGTGACTTCTCTTCTCATCCCCTATGAGATGAAGTCAACAATAGGTCATTAGACACCCGCTGTCTGGCAAATGGCAGAAGCCACGCCGCGAAATGGTACCTGTGTTTCTGGTGTGGCTGGCGGGACTACTGAAGCGGTGCGGCCGTGGGCTTGATCGGTGTCGGCAACGCGCTGGAACCCATCAGATACCGGTCCACGCCCGCCGCCGCGGCCCTGCCTTCGGCGATCGCCCAGACGATCAACGACTGACCGCGACCCATGTCGCCCGCGACGAAGACGCCGGGAACCGAGGTGTCGAAGTCGGCGCCGCGGGCCACGTTCCCGCGCTCGGTCAACTTCACCCCGAGGTCGGTGAGCAGACCCGGCTTCTCCGGGCCGGCAAAGCCCATCGCCAGGAGCACCAGGTCCGCCTCCAGCTCGAAATCGGAGTCCTCGACCTTGACGAACTTGCCGCCCTCCATCGTCACTTCGTGCACTTTGAGCGCGGTGACCCGCCCATCTTGGCCGACGAACTCCTCGGTGTTCACCGAGAACACCCGCTCACCGCCCTCTTCATGCGCCGCGGAAATCCGATACATCAGCGGGTAGGTGGGCCACGGGGTGGAGTCCGCGCGGGCGTCCGGTGGACGCGGCAAGATCTCGAACTGGTGCACGTTGATCGCACCTTGCCGGTGCACGGTGCCCAGGCAGTCGGCGCCGGTGTCGCCGCCGCCGATGATCACCACCCTCTTGCCTTTGGCGGTGATCGGCGGCTCCCCATCGGGTCCGAGAACGTCGTCCCCCTCCTGCACCCGGTTCCCCCACGGCAGATATTCCATCGCCTGGTGGATGCCATCCAGGTCGCGGCCCGGAATGGGCAGATCGCGCCAAGCGGTGGCGCCGCCGGCCAGCACCACCGCATCGAAATCGGCGCGCAGCTGTTCGGCGGTGATGTCGACGCCGACGTTGACGCTGGGCCGGAATTCGGTGCCCTCAGCCCGCATCTGGTCCAGCCGCCGGTCGAGGACGCGCTTTTCCATCTTGAATTCCGGGATGCCGTAGCGCAGCAAACCACCAATGCGGTCGTCGCGCTCGAAGACCGTCACGGTGTGACCGGCGCGGGTGAGTTGCTGAGCCGCGGCCAGACCCGCCGGACCCGAACCCACCACGGCCACGGTCTTTCCGGTCAGCTTCGTCGGTGGCAGCGGCTGCACGAAGCCTTCCTCGAAGGCCTTGTCGATGATCTCCAGCTCGATCTGCTTGATCGTCACCGGATCCTGGTTGATGCCGAGCACGCACGCCGGCTCGCACGGCGCCGGACACAGCCGGCCGGTGAAGTCGGGAAAATTGTTGGTGGCGTGCAGTCGTTCGATCGCGTCGCGCCAACGGCCCCTACGCACCAGGTCATTCCATTCCGGAATCAGATTGCCCAGAGGACATCCGTTGTGGCAGAACGGAATACCGCAGTCCATGCACCGGGTCGCCTGCTCGCGCAAGGTCTCGTTGTCGAACTCCTGGTAGACCTCTTTCCAATCACGCAGGCGCAGCGGGACGGGCCGTCGCTGCGGCAACTCCCGGTGTGTGTATTTAAGGAAGCCGCTCGGGTCAGCCATGCGCAGCCGCCATGATCGCCTTGTCGACATCCACGCCATCGCGTTCGGCTTGGGCGATCGCTTGCAGCACCCGCTTGTAGTCTCGCGGCATCACCTTGACGAAGTGCCGCTGCTGCCCGTGCCAGTCCGCCAGGATCCGCTGGCCGACGGCGGAATCGGTGGCATCGACATGCGCCTGGATGGCGCCGTGCAGATACTCGGCGTCATCGGAGTCGAGGGTCTCGAGCTCGACCATCTCGAAGTTGAGGTTGGACGGCAATTCTCCGTCGGGGTCGTAGACGTAGGCCACCCCGCCGGACATGCCGGCCGCGAAGTTACGGCCGGTGCGGCCGAGGATGACCACCTTCCCTGCGGTCATGTATTCACAGCCGTGATCGCCGACGCCCTCGACCACGGCGTGCGCCCCGGAGTTGCGGACCGCGAACCGTTCGCCGACCACGCCACGCAAGAAAACCTCCCCACTGGTGGCACCGAAAAGAATCACGTTGCCGCCGATGATGTTGTCCTCGGCAACGTAGTCCTGTGGCGCATTATCCGAAGGTCGCACCACAATTCGGCCACCGGACAGGCCCTTGCCGACGTAGTCGTTGGCGTCGCCGTAGATGCGCAACGTGATCCCCTTGGGCACAAAGGCACCGAAGCTGTTGCCGGCCGATCCATCGAAGGTGATGTCGATGGTCCCGTCCGGCAAGCCCTGGCCGCCATAGGCCTTCGTCAGCTCATGGCCGAGCATGGTGCCCACCGTGCGGTTGACGTTGCTAATGGTCGTGGAAAAACGGACCGGCGTCCCGGAATCCAGCGCCTCGCGGCTCATCACGATCAGCTGCTGGTCGAGCGCCTTGTCCAGGCCGTGATCCTGGCGGGAGCTGCAGTACAGATCCTGGTTCATGAACGCCGACTCCGGCTCATGCAGAACTGGGGTCAGATCCAGCCGGTGCGCCTTCCAATGTGCGCGCGCAAGCGTGGTGTCCAATGCGCCGGCCTGGCCGACGGCCTCGTTGAACGTGCGGAAGCCCAACTGCGCCATGTATTCGCGGACTTCTTCGGCGATGAACATGAAGAAGTTCTCCACGAATTCCGGTTTGCCGGTAAACCGCTCCCGCAGCACCGGGTTCTGGGTGGCCACACCGACCGGGCAGGTGTCCAGGTGGCATACCCGCATCATGATGCAGCCGGCGACCACCAGCGGGGCGGTGGCGAAGCCGAACTCCTCGGCACCGAGCAGGGCGCCAATCATCACGTCGCGACCCGTCTTCATCTGGCCGTCCACCTGAACCACGATCCGGTCGCGTAACCCGTTGAGCAGTAACGTCTGCTGCGTCTCGGCCAGCCCCAGCTCCCACGGCGCGCCGGCGTGCTTCATCGATGTCAGCGGGGTCGCGCCGGTGCCGCCGTCGTGCCCCGAGATCAGGACCACGTCGGCGTGCGCTTTAGAAACGCCGGCCGCAACCGTCCCCACCCCGTTCTCGGAGACCAGCTTGACGTGCACTCGCGCCGACGGGTTGGCGTTCTTCAGATCGTGGATCAGCTGCGCCAGGTCCTCGATGGAGTAGATGTCGTGGTGCGGCGGCGGCGAAATCAGTCCCACCCCCGGGGTGGAGTGCCGGACACGGGCGACCCACGGGTACACCTTGTGCCCCGGAAGTTGGCCTCCTTCACCGGGTTTCGCACCCTGCGCCATCTTGATCTGGATATCGCTGCAGTTGGTCAGGTAGTGCGCGGTGACGCCGAACCGCGCCGAGGCGACCTGCTTGATCGCGCTGCGCCGCCAATCCCCGTTGGGATCGCGTTCGAATCGCTTGACGTCCTCGCCGCCTTCACCGCAGTTCGACCGGCCGCCCAAGCGGTTCATCGCGATGGCCAGGGTCTCGTGCGCCTCGGCGGAGATCGAGCCGTAGCTCATCGCCCCCGTCGAGAAGCGCTTCACGATTTCGCTGGCGGGCTCAACCTCGTCCAGCGGAACCGGCGGACGCACCCCCGCGCGGAACTTGAGCAGGCCGCGCAGCGATGCCATCCGCTCGCTCTGGTCGTCGACCAGGCGGGTGTACTCCTTGAAGATCTTGTACTGCCCGGTGCGCGTGGCGTGCTGCAACTTGAACACGGTCTCCGGGTTGAACAGGTGGTACTCGCCCTCCCGGCGCCACTGGTATTCCCCACCCACCTCGAGTTCGCGATGGGCGCGTTCGTCCGGCCGGTCCAGGTACGCCAGCCGGTGGCGGGCGGCGACATCGGCGGCGATGTCGTCGAGGGTGATTCCGCCGGTGGCACACGTCAGCCCGGTGAAGTATTCGTCGAGCACTTCCTCGGAGATGCCGACCGCCTGGAAAAGTTGTGCGCCGGTGTAGGAGGCCAGCGTCGAAATGCCCATCTTGGACATCACTTTCAGCACACCTTTGCCCGCGGCCTTGACATAGTTGTTCAATGCCGTCCTGCGGTCGGTACGGTCGATGGCCCCGCGATCGAGCATGTCCTCGATCGACTCGAACGCCAGGTACGGGTTGACCGCGGCGGCGCCGCAACCGATCAGCAGCGCCATGTGGTGCACCTCGCGGGCGTCACCGGATTCCACCACCAGACCGACGTGGGTGCGGGTCCGATCCCGCACCAGGTGGTGGTGCACACCCGCGACGGCGAGCAGCGACGGAATCGGGGCCATCCGCTCGTCGGAGTGGCGGTCGGACAGGATGATCATCCGGGCGCCGTCGGCTACCGCCGCCGACGCCTGCGCGCGCACCTCGGTCATTGCCGCGGCCAGTCCGGCGCCGCCCTCGTCGACCGGGTACAGGCAGCTGATCACCTTGGACCGCATGCCGTGTGGGCGTCCGTTGACCTCGTCGTCGGGGTCGAGGTGGATCAGCTTGGCCAGCTCAAAGTTACGCAGAATCGGCTGTGGCAACGAAATCTGGTGACAGGAGGTTTCGTCCGGGTTGAGCAGATCGCGCTCGCCCCCGGTGGTGCCCTGCAAGCTGGTCACCACCTCCTCGCGAATGGCGTCCAGCGGTGGGTTGGTCACCTGAGCGAACAGCTGGTGGAAGTAGTCGTAGAGCATCCGGGGCCGCTGCGACAGCACCGCGACCGGGGTGTCGGTGCCCATCGACCCGATCGGTTCGGCGCCGGCCCGGACCATCGGCGCCACCAACAGATTGAGTTCCTCATAGGTGTAGCCAAAAGCCAACTGCCGCATGACAAGTCGCTCGTGCGGCATGCGCACGTATTTGCCCGCCGGCAACTGCTCGATCGGAACCAATCCCCTGTCCAGCCATTCCTGATACGGGTGTTCGGCGGCCAGCTCGGCCTTGATCTCCTCGTCGGAGACGATGCGGCCCTGCGTGGTGTCCACCAGGAACATCCGGCCCGGCTGCAGCCGCATCCGGCGGACCACCGTCGCGGGGTCCAAGTCCAGCACCCCGGCCTCCGAGGCCATCACCACGAGACCAGCGTCGGTGACCCAGATCCGGGACGGGCGAAGGCCATTGCGGTCCAGCACGGCGCCCACGACGGTGCCGTCGGTGAACGTCATCGACGCCGGGCCGTCCCACGGCTCCATCAAAGACGCGTGGTATCGGTAAAAGGCCCGCCGCGCGGGGTCCATGCTTTCGTGGTGCTCCCAGGCCTCGGGAATCATCATCAACACCGCGTGGGCCAGGCTGCGTCCGCCCAGGTGCAGCAGCTCGAGCACCTCGTCGAAGCGCGCGGTGTCGGAGGCGCCCGGGGTGCAGATCGGGAACAGCTTCTCGACGTCGTCTTCCGATCCGAAGATGTCGGTCTTGATCAACGCCTCACGGGCGCGCATCCAGTTCTCGTTGCCGGTGACGGTGTTGATCTCCCCGTTGTGGGCGATGCGCCGGAAGGGATGTGCCAACGGCCAGGACGGGAAGGTGTTGGTGGAGAACCGGGAGTGCACGATGCCCAGCGCGCTGGTCAGCCGATCGTCTTGCAGGTCGAGGTAGAACGCCTTGAGCTGCGGGGTGGTCAGCATGCCCTTGTAGACAAAGGTCTGGCCGGACAGGCTTGGGAAGTACACGGTTTCGCGGCCCGGACCGTCCTGCCCGGGGCCCTTGGTGCCGAGTTCGTGCTCGGCGCGCTTGCGGACGATGTAGCAGCGCCGTTCCAGGGTCATGGCCGAAATGCCCGCGGCGCCCACCAGGAACACCTGTCGGAAGGTGGGCATCGCGTCGCGGGACAACGCGCCCAGCGACGAATCGTCGGTGGGCACTTTCCGCCAACCCAGCACCTGCAGGCCCTCGGATTCGGCGATCTTCTCCACCGCGGCGCAGGCCGCCGCGGCGTCCTTGGACGACTGCGGCAAAAACGCGATACCCGTGGCGTAGCTGCCCGCAGCGGGCAGCTCGAAATCAACGACCGCCCGCAGGAATTCGTCGGGGACCTGCAGCAGGATGCCCGCGCCGTCACCGCTGCGCGGTTCGGCGCCTTGCGCACCGCGATGTTCAAGGTTGAGCAGCGCGGTGATCGCCTTGTCCACAATGTCGCGGCTGCGCCGGCCGTGCATGTCGACGACCATCGCCACGCCGCACGAGTCGTGCTCGAACGCGGGGTTATACAGCCCGACGCGCTTGGGCGTCATTCCCACCTACCCCTCCACCAGAACTTTCTGCGCGACCATTTGGCGGTTCCGGCGGGGCCGCGCCCTGAGGTTGCGGGCTAGACCCCATCGGTCTTGTCGATATGCTGTCCGCGGAGCGGAATCGACCCGGTTAGGTGTTCGTCCGTGCAGCGCTGAACGGTGGCCTGGTAACCGGTCTCGACAAGTCGTAAAACGATATGACAAAAACCGCCTGACATGCCAACTTCCCCAATAATATCCTGCCGGCTGGCGGCGGTGTAAATTCGCTGCCGCCAGCGGTCGACAACCTGGCGACATGGGAGTTCAGCGGCCAGCGATCCGCTCACGACGGCCGCGACAGCTTCCCGGCGGACCCGGCCAAGTTTGCGCGATATTAATATGAGTCTAAAAGAGGCACGAGCAATACCGGTCAGGTCCGTCGACCACGCCCGCAAAGGCGCTTCGCCTGGCACCCTTGGAGCAGATGAACGAGCGCGACGAATTCCTGCGGGACAGGGTCCGGCCCGACCAACCCGCTGCCCCGACCGCGCGCCCGCCCGGACCGCCGCCCGGCGATCCCCGCCCGGCTTTTCCCGCGGTCCCTCCCTGGCCCGCCCAACCGCGCCAGCCGCCCTCTGGCCCACCGCGCCACTCCGCACCTCCCCCTGCCCCACCGCGCCGCCCGGCACCGCGCCAGCCGCCGCCTCCTCCTGCCGCCCCACTGCAGTCAGCGCCTCCCCCTGCCGCGCCGCGCCAGCCGGCACCCCCCCTTGCCGCGCCGCGCCAGCCGGCACCCCCCCTTGCCGCGCCGCGCCAGCCGGCACCCCCCCTTGCCGCGCCGCGCCAGCCGGCACCCCCCCTTGCCGCGCCGCGCCAGCCGGCACCTCCCCCTGCCGCGCCACCGGCGGATCCCTGGCCCGACGCCCCACCCGCGACGCTGCGCATTCCCACAGCGCAACTCCCCGAGCGTGGTTGGCGACGCATCGCTCGGATGGCCACCTTCGGCCTTGTCAAGCTGGGTCCCTCGGCAGTGCAACGCGAGGACGCCCGATTCGAAGCGGCCGTCCGGACCCCGCTGCACGGCAACCACAAGGTGGGCGTGCTGGGCAAGGGCGGCGTTGGGAAAACCTCGGTCGCCGCCAGTGTCGGGTCGCTGCTCGCCGAACTGCGCCAGCAGGACCGCGTCGTCGCGATCGACGCCGACACCGCCTTTGGGCGGCTCAGCAGCAGAATCGATCCGCGGGCGAGTGGCTCGTTCTGGGAACTGACCGCCGACAAAAACTTGCAATCGTTCACCGACGTGACGGCGCGCGTCGGCCGCAATTCCGCCGGCCTGTACGTACTCGGCGGTGAACCGGCTTCCGGTCCACGAAGGGTCCTCGATCCTGCGATCTACCGCGAAGCCGCGTTGCGGCTGGACCGGCATTTCGCGATCTCGGTCATCGACTGCGGCTCGACGATGGACTCGGGGGTCACCCAGGAAGTCCTGCGCGACCTGGACGCGCTGATCGTGGTGTCCTCGCCGTGGGCGGACGGCGCCTCCGCCGCCGCGAAGACCATGGAGTGGTTGTCGGATCGCGGCCTGACGAGACTGTTGCAACGCACCATCGTGGTGCTCAACGATTCCGACGGGCATACCGACAAGCGCACCCGGTCGTTGCTGCTCCGAGGGTTCGTAGAGCACGGGCGGCAGGTGGTCGAGGTGCCGTTCGATCCGCACCTGCGCCCCGGCGGCGTCATCGACGTGAGCAACGAGATGGCTCCGGCGACGCGACGCAGTTTTCTGCAGGTCGCGGCGACGGTCACGCGATATTTCGCGGCGCGGCCCGACGGTGGACGCGATCAGCACTAGTCCGACGCTGGCGACCCGCTAATCGTGTCCGGGCTCCCCGCCGCCCGCGCCGACGGATCGGCGGTTGCCTCGATCTTGCCGATCAGGTGGCCGCGGAGGGTCAGCACAATGACGGCGAACAGTCGCCGGTCGGCGAAGGCCAGCACCACCGGTTGCCCGACGGGAGCGCTCACCAGCGTCACCCCCGGCCCGATATAGCGCAGCAGGTTGGTGGCCACGGCGTGCGGTCCGTGGTTGACCTGCGGCGGCGGTGCCGGGTCGGCGAGTACCGTCCCGACTCCCCAGACCGTGGGATCCAGCACGGCGGTCAGCGCGGCAATGTCTCCGTTGGCACATGCGGTGATGAATTTCTCGGTGACAAGCTGGTGCTCCGCGCTGTCGACCTCGGTCAGCTTCGGTTGTGCCTTCGGTTGTGCCCCGGCGAATTTGGCCCGCGCACGCCGCGCCAGCTGACGGCAGGTGCCAACGGGGCGACCCACGGTTTCGGCGATCGAGTCGAAGGGGACGCCGAACACGTCGTGCAGCACGAAGGCCACCCGTTCGCCGGGACTGAGCCGGCGTAAGACCTCCAACAAGGCCGTCCGGACCTCGTCGTCGAGGGTGACCCGGTCGGCCGGGTCCAGACCGCGTGATTCGACTTTCACCTCCGCCACCGCGATGTCCCCCGGGCGTTCGTGGCGGGCTCGCGCCGAACGCACCTGATCGAGACAGAGCCGGCTGGCGACCACGGTCAGCCAGCCGCGGATGTCGTCGATGTCGTTGGGATCGGTGCGCGACAAGCGCAGAAATGCCTCTTGCGCAACGTCTTCGGCGTCTCCGACATCGCCGAGTATCTGGTACCCAAGATTGACCAGGTACGGGCGATGACGACTCCAGGCCTCGCTGATCTGCTCACTGCGTGACTGCGATGGGTCCATGAATCATCGACGATCTGCCGGCAGAAAAAGTTACCGGTCCCAACTGTAACTTTGCCCGGCTCAGGTCCGTCCTTGGTGCAGGGCTTCATCTTGCAGGGCTTTGTCGCAACACCACACAGTTAGGACACACCATGACGATCGTCGTAACCGGAGCGACCGGCAATGTCGGCCGCCCCCTCGTTGCCGAACTATGCGCCGCGGGCGCCCGAGTGCGGGCGGTTACCCGCTCGCCGCACACGGCCACGTTTCCCGACGGGGTCGAGGTGGTCGGCTCGGCCTCTGAGGCGTTAGTGGCGCTAACGGGTGCGTCGGCGCTCTTCCTCAATTCCCGCGCACTGGGCCCGGATCTGCCCGACGTGGTTGCCCAGTCGGTACGCGCCGGGGTCGCCAAACTGGTTGCGCTGTCCGCGATCAACGCCGACGATGACTTCGCGCGGCAGCCGTCCCGCTTCCGCGGGGACCGCAACAAGGAGGTGGAACGGCTCGCTGTCGACTCGGGGCTGGCGTGGGTGAGCCTTCGGCCCTCGGTTTTCGCGACGAATTTCGCCGGCATGTGGGCCGCTCAGATCCGCGCTGGCGATGTGGTGGCCGGCCCGTACGCACGGGCTACCAGCGCGCCCATCGTAGAGAACGACATTTCGGCCGTCGCGGCGCGGGCGCTACTCACCGACGAGCTTGTCGGTCAACAGATTCCAATGACCGGTCCACAGGTGTTCAGCAACTCGGAGCTGGTGGAGGTCATCGGGGCCGTGCTGGATCGCCCGCTGCGGTACTTCGAGGTTCCGCCGGACTCGGCGCAGGAATTGGTGCGGCAGCGGTTTGTCGGACTGGGCTTCAACGCCGAGTTCGGGGACGCCTACATGGCCATGCTCGCCGAGACGCTCGACAAACCCGCCCTGGTCACCCACGACGTGGAGAAGGTTCTGGGCCGGCCGGCCCGCACGTTCGCGGATTGGGTGTCCGAGCACCGCGACGCCTTCACGCAATAGACAGCTAGCACGCAATAGACAGCCAGGGAGAGAAGAAATGCAAGAAATGCCAGGACCACGTCCACCGCGCTACCTCAAACACATGAACAGGATGCTCATGGCGGTGCAGAAGCTCGGGGTACCGACGGGGCCCGCCATGGTGCTGACGGTGCCGGGTCGTAAGTCGGGCCAGCTGCGCAGCACCCCGATGACACCGTTCGAGTTCGACGGCGGCCTTTATGTGGTTGCGGGTTATCCCGGCGCGGACTGGGCCGCGAACGCCCGCGCCGCGGGCACCGGCACGCTGGCCCGCGGACGCCGTTCGCAGCAGGTCAGGATCGTCGAGCTGACCGCCGCGGAAGCGCGCCCGGTGCTGCGGGAGTTTCCGGCCCAAGTGCCGGTCGGGGTGGCGTTCGCGAAGCGCTCCGGGATGGTGCGCGATGGAACCGCCGACGAGTTCGAGGCCCTTGCCGGCCGCATCGCCGTATTCCGGTTCGAGCCTTCTTGATATCCGAGCCTTCTTGATAAATGGGCAGCGCGAGAAATCTCCTGAAAGATTTCTCGCGCTGCTTGGACGCCGGCCAGGCTCGCTGATCGCGGGACGAGCCTCAATAGTGTGGCCGTGCACCTCTTCCCGCTGCCGCCCCGCCGCAGACCCCTCGAATCAGCGGCCGGGGGCCGGCGGGTCATGCCGACCTGGCGGACTCCCGCACCGGGAACCCGTTGCGCTCGGCAAGCGATCGAAGCTGGCCCAACGCGAACGCGCGCGCCCGGCCGGCTTCTGGAATCACGACTCCTGCCCACAGCCCTTCCGCACCCGTCGATTCGACCGCGTCGCGCGCACACATCCACCGGCGTGGGCACGCGCGGCACAGCGCCTTGGCCTCGGCGTCAGGGGTCGTGGTCCAGCGGTCGGGGTCCTGGGTGCAAACGCCCAGCGGGATGTTGAACAAAGCTGTCGCGGTCATCTCAATCCTCCAAGAAGCATTGCAGTTCTGCGCGTCCTACGCATCAGTAGACTATAGCATGAACCGTCGCGACGCAACAGTTTGGTTCCGTAGCGTCCTCGTGGCACTCAGCCGCACGCGCGGGCGCGCCCTGGGATCGTCGGCGTTTACGAGCTCTAGCTGCTGAAACATCTCCGTACGACCGATACCCCGAATGGCGGCACCGTCCGCCGCGGGATTCCCGCAGACCCACAATCCGCTGCTGTTTGGCTCGGTTGCTGTAGCGGTAACCATAGCGGAGCGCCAGTTCCGGATTGGCTCGTCTCGCCCGGCTGGCGACAGAATTGTGATGCAGAAGTGTAGCGAAGCCATAGCGTTGGGCGGGTGCAACGGTTAGAATCGGGGTACCGGAATGCCCGCCCCACAACCGCGACCTGCCGCGACCAGCCGATCAGATACCCGTCAGCGAGGAATCACCGCAGATGGCTAACGCCGACTACACTGCCGACCCAGCTCTGCTGGTCGTGCACAGCGGCGAAACGTCGCACGCGATCGAGCCTGGCCGCGGCATCGTGACCATTGGCCGGGAGCCCCAGGCGGGGGTGCAGATCGATGACCCGCGAATCTCGCAGGAGCATCTGCGCGCGGAATCCGCCGATGGGCAATGGCGGATCTTCGACAACAGCCCAATCGGCATGTACGTCGACGGACGACGGAAAACCTCTGTGACGGTCACCGACAGGACGATCGTCCGGTTTGGCAACCCTACTGCAGCCGACAAGCTGACGTTTGAAATTGTCAGGCCGCTGCGGCCTCATGAAAATGAACGGGCGGACGAGTTGGACGACCACACGAGCGACTCCCAGAACAGCGAGCCGGATCCTGGCATGGTTCGCGCCGGAGCGGCCGCCGCCGCGCGGCGCCGTGAACTCGACATCAGCCAGCGCAGCCTCGCGGCGGACGGAATCATCAACGCGGGCGCGCTGATCGCGTTCGAAAAGGGCCGCAGTTGGCCACGCGAACGAACCCGGGCCAAGCTTGAAGAGGTGCTGCAGTGGCCCGGCGGGACAATCGCGCGACTCCGCCGCGGCGCGCCTGCCGCCGGCGAAACGGCCACCGAGCCCGCGCTTCCCGCGGCCTCCGACGGCGCGTCAGACGGCGCGGCCGCGGACGGACCGGCGTCCTTGATTGCGCAGGCCGTCGTTGCCGCCGTGGACGGCTGCAGCCTGGCCATCGCCGCGTTGCCGCCGGTCGACGATCCCGAGTTCAATGTGCGAGCGGCGCCCATCCTCGCCGATCTGCGCCAGCTGGAGGCGATCGCGGTTCGGGCAACCCGCATCAGCCGGATTACCCCGGAACTGATCAAGGCGCTCGGCGCCGTGCGGCGCCACCACGACGAACTGATGACGCTCGGGGCGTCCGCCCCGGGTGCGACGCTGGGGCAGCGGTTATATGCGGCCCGGCGGCGGGCGAACCTTTCCCCCCGGGAGACCGCAGAGGCGGCCGGTGTCGCCGAAGAGCTGATCGTCCGCGCCGAAGCCGAGGAAGCGTTGCCCCCCAACGTCGTTGCCGCAATCGAAAGTCTTCTTACGCAGATCAATTGAGGTCCGCCTGAGCTTGGCCCGGGCCGCGTTGGGACGTTGACGCGCTCGGGTCCGACGGTTCGCCCGGCACGTCGGCGTCGCCGAAATCCCCTCGCCTACCTCAAAAATTCGTGCATCGACCCCCCTGGGAGCACTGCTAAGCTCAACGTGCGGTGCAAAGGTGCACTTGAGAAATGACAGTGCACAGGACAGCGAGTGTGAGGAAGCATATCGATGGCGTCGGGAAGTCAAATTTGCCAGAATACGCTCAACCTGATTAAGGGTCTCTTGTTTGCGCTCGGAGAGCCCTCGATTCCCGAACTGGGGCAGTCGCTTTTGACGGGTTCGGGTCTGTTCAAGAACATCGAAACCAAGCTGGACGGCGCCTTTCCGGGTCTGGACTGGGTCGGTGAAGCAGCGGACAAATACTCCGCTCAGAACCTCGCCCAGCAACTTCGCATGGACACGATGTCCAACATGGACAAATTGACCAACGGCTTTGTTTCGAACCAGGCCGGATACATCCAGGACGCTCGCGACACGCTGCACAACATCAGGGGCCACTGCGAGAGGCTGCAGTCTTGGTGCAAGTGGTGGGAAAACATTCCGATTATCGGCGACGCGATATCGTGGGCGTCCTCGGCACCGACGAACCTGGTCTTTGGGATCATCATCGGTAACGCAATGCTCCAGCTGACGCTGAAGACGCTGAACAATGCGACCAACTTGACGCAACTGATCCCCAATTTGATCTCGCTGATTACGTCGCTGCCCAAGAACATCTTGGACTTCATTGGCGGATTAATCCCCGACATCAAGTTGCCCGACCTCAAGTGGCCGCCGGACTTCAACTTGCCCGACTGGATCAAGTTCCCGGAAATCAAGTTGCCGGACATCAAGTTCCCCGACATCCCCGGGTTCCCCGGCTTCCCCGACATCAAGTTCCCCGACTTCAAGTTGCCCGACTTCAAGTTCCCCGGCTTGGACGGCCTGCCGAAGTTGCCCGATCTGTTCCCCGGCCTGCCGAAGCTGACCGACCTGTTCGGCGGCCTCATCCCGAGGTTGCCCTCGTGGACCGAATTGGCCAACTTGCCGGAGTTCCTGGGCGGCATCTTGGGCTTGCCCTCGATGAATTTCGCCGACATGCTCGGCCTTGCCAGCATGCCGACGTTCAACCAGCTGACGGCAACCATCAGCCAGCTGACTCAACTCGCCGGCGGCGGTGGGGGCATGAACATGCTCAGCGCGGTCGGCGGGCAGGCAGGCAGCCTCACCTCGCTGACTTCCGCCGGCGGCGCCGGCGGTGCCGGCGGGGCCCAATCGGCCACCCTGGTCAGCGACGTCAAGCAGGACGACGACGAGGGCGCCGGCGCCGGCACACCCGGTGGCGAACGCGCTCCCGTCCAGGACACCGGGGGCACCACCGGACAGACGCAGCAGGGCCGCGTCCTCTGACGCCACCCGGCCAGCTAAATCCCGGAAGGCCCTGAAACCCATAGCGGGCCAAGACCACAACGAGTAGAAACTTAACCAGAGGAGGGACGAACCCATGACAGGAATCCTGAAAGTCATACCATCATGGCTTCAGATACTCTCGGGCCGGCAAAGCGGCACCGCGCCCGACATCAAGGGTGCGATCTCGGCGGCGACCGGGGTCAGCCAGGCGGTCATGAACACCCACGGCACGCACACGTCGAACTTCAGTAGCGCCCTGCAACAGTATGAAACCACCCGCGCCCAAGCCGGTACCGGCCTGGAAGGCGTAGCTTCCGGTCTCGCCAACGCCCTGGCCTCGGCCGCCAAGCAGTACCTCAATATCGATCTGTTCGGCAAGGGACTGCTCGACGGGCAGGTTAATCTCTGATCATGTCCGGTCCGCTGGCTACCGGTCCCGCGGGCCTCGGCGACGACGTCGTCGGCGTCGAGGTCACCATCGACGGCATGTTGGTGATTGCCGACCGGTTGCACCTAGTCGATTTCCCTGCGGCGCTTGGGATTCGGTTGAACATTCCGCAAAACGACCTGCGGGCCGTCGTCTGGGAACAGGTGCAGCGTGACCTCACAACCCAGGGAGTGCTCGACCTCTACGGCCAACCCCATCCCGCGGTCGCGGCGATGGTCGACGCCCTCAGCCGGCCGGACCGGACCATCGAAGGTCGGTGGTGGCGGCGCGACGTAGGCGGCGTCATGGTGCGCTTTGTCGTCTGCCGCAAGGGCGAACGCCATGTCATCGCGGCGCGCGACGGCGACATGCTGGTCCTGCAGCTGGTGTCTCCGCAGGTCGGTTTGGCGGGCATGGTTACCAGCGTGCTGGGACCCGCCGAACCCGCACCGGTCGAGCCGATGACGGGTGTCGCAAGCGAACTGGCCGAGTGCACCACCGCCGAGCAGTTGGCCCGCCGGGGTGTCCCATCGAGCTCGGCCCGCGTCTATGCCGAGATCGTCGGGAACCCGTCCAGCTGGGTGGAGATCGTCGCAACCCAACGCCACCCCGGCGGCACGACGACGCGGACCGACGCGGCCGCCGGCGTCCTCGACTCACCGCACGGCAGGCTTGTGTCGCTTCCCCGCCGGGTCGGCGGTGAGCTGTACGGAAGCTTTCTGCCCGGTACTCAACAAAACCTGCAACGCGCGCTGGAGAGCCTGATGGAGCTCCTCCCGGCGGGCAGCTGGTTAGATCACGCCGACGCCTCCCCCCGAGGCTGACTCCTCACTCCTCTCAATACATGTTCAGAAAGGGACGCCATGGTGGACGGCACACCGCACTACGGATCCGGCAACGGAGACCACGACGACGATCTCGGCGGCGCCCTGGATTTCTCCGGGCCCGCCACCCATGAGGAGCCGGCCGCCGCCGCGTGGGACGACTTCGCGCCGCCTGCCGAAGCCCTGGAGACCGGGGGAGCCGAGGAGACCGGGGAAACCCTGGACGCCCTCCAGTCGCTGACCGAGGCTGACGAGGAAGACTACGGGGACCTCGCGCTGTACACGGTGACCAACCCCACCAAGTCCGTGGCGGTAACGGCGCTGATGGACGGCAGAATCCAATTCGTCAAGCTGACGGACAAAGTGGAGCGCATGACCGAATCGGACCTCGCCGATGAGATATTCGTCCTCGCGGACCTGGCCCGGCAAAAGGCGCGGGCCGGCCAGTACAGCTTCTTGCTGGACAGCCTCGGCGATGACGCGGAAGGCACCAAGACGCTTCGTGAACTGGTGGATCTGACCCTCAATCTGCCGACGCCGGAAGAGGCTGCCGCGAAAGAAGAAGAGGTGTTCGCCAAGCGGTACTTCAGCGATACTTACGGCGAAGATGATTGATCGCCTGGCCAATATGTTCGAAAGTGCGGTCGGCATGTTGCCCATGTCGGAGGCACGAGCGTTGGAGCTGTTCACCGAGATCACCAATTTCGACGAGGCCGCCTGCGACGCGTGGGCCGGCCGGATCCGGTGCGGCGACACCGACCGCGTGACGCTCTTCCGCGCTTGGTATTCACGCAGAAACTTCGGACAGCTGGCGGGGGCCGCCCAGCTATCGATGAGCACACTCAATGCGAGAGTTCCCATCGGCGGCCTGTACGGCGACATCACCTACCCCGTCACGTCGCCGCTGGCGATCACCATGGGTTTCGCCGCGTCCGAAGCGGCGCAAGGCAATTACGCCGACGCCATGGAGGCCATGGATGGCAGCCAGGTCACCGGCTCCGAGCACCTGGTGGCGTGGCTCAAGGCGGTGATTTACGGCGCGGCCGAACGTTGGACCGACGTCATCGACGAAGTGAAGACCGCCGGGAAGTGGCCGGACAAGTTCCTTACTGGCGCCGCCGGCGTCGCGCACGGAGTGGCCGCGGCGAACCTCGGCTTGTTCACCGAGGCCGAACGCCGGCTCACCGAAGCCAATGACTCGCCCGCCGGCGAAGCGTGCGCGCGCGCCATCGCGTGGTATCTGGCGATGGCACGGCGCAGCCAGGGGAACGAAGAGGCCGCGGTGGCGCTGCTGGAATGGTTGCAGACCACCCATCCGGAGCCTAAAGTCTCTGCGGCGCTTAAAGATCCGTCCTACCGCCTGAATACGACGACGGCCGAACAGATCGCCCGTCGCTCGGATCCCTGGGATCCCCGCAGTGTGGTCACCGACAATTCGGGTCGGGAGAAGCTACTGGCCGATGCACAGGCCGAGCTGGACCGGCAGATCGGGCTCACCCGGGTCAAGACCCAAATCGAGCGGTACCGCGCCGCGACCGTGATGGCCAGGGTTCGCGCCGCCAAGGGCATGAAGGTGGCGCAACCGAGCAAGCACATGATCTTTACCGGACCCCCCGGGACGGGCAAGACCACGATCGCGCGGGTGGTGGCCAATATCCTGGCCGGGCTTGGCGTCATCTCGGAACCGAAACTCGTCGAGACATCGCGGAAGGATTTCGTCGCCGAGTACGAGGGGCAGTCAGCGGTCAAGACCGCCAAGACGATCGATCAGGCCCTGGGCGGCGTGCTGTTCATCGACGAGGCCTATGCGCTGGTGCAGGAACGCGACGGACGCGCCGATCCGTTCGGACAAGAGGCGATGGATACCCTGCTGGCCCGGATGGAAAACGACCGCGACCGGCTGGTGGTGATCATCGCGGGCTACGGCAACGACATCGATCGGTTGCTGGAAACAAACGAAGGGTTGCGATCGCGCTTCGCCACTCGGATAGAATTCGACACCTACTCGCCTGAGGAACTGCTCGAGATCGCGAAAGTCCTTGCAACTGCCGATGACTCGACGCTGAGTGTGGAAGCGGGCGATAACTTTCTGGAGGCAGCCAAGCAGTTGGCGCAGCGGTCCCTGCGTGGCAGACCTGCGCTCGACGTTGCCGGAAATGGTCGATACGCGCGACAATTGGTGGAGGCCAGCGAGCAGTGCCGTGACATGCGGCTTGCCCAGGGGCTGGACATCGAGCAACTGGACGTGGAGCGACTGCGCGAGATCAACGGCTCAGACATGGCCGAAGCGATCGCCACGGTTCACGCACATCTCAACATGCCCGACTCAAACATGCCCGACTCAAACGTGCCCGACTCAAACGTGCCCGACTCAAACGTGCCCGACTCAAACGTGCGAGAGTGAACCATGGGGTTGCGCCTCACCACGAAGGTTCAGGTTAGCGGTTGGCGCTTCCTACTCCGCCGAGTCGAGCATGCCCTCGTGCGACGAGACACCCGGATGTTCGACGACCCGATTCAGTTCTACAGCCGCTCGGCCGCGCTCGGGATCGTGATCGCGGTGGCGCTGCTGGTAGGCGCCTTGTTGATGGCGTACTTCAAACCGCAGGGCAAGCTTGGCGCCACCACGCTGCTCACCGACCGGGCGACCAACCAGCTCTACGTGCTGCTGTCGGGGCAGTTGCATCCGGTCTACAACCTGACCTCGGCGCGGCTGGTGCTGGGCAGCCCGGCCGAACCTGCCGCGGTGAAGTCCTCCGAACTGAGCAAGCTGCGCAAGGGCCAAACCATCGGAATCCCCGGTGCGCCCTACGCCACACCCGTTTCCTCGGACGCCTCGTCGATCTGGACTCTGTGCGACACCGTGTCCCGAGCCGAGAGCAATTCGCCCTCGGTGCAGACGTCGGTGATTGCGATGCCGTTGACGATCGATCCCTCGGTGGATCCGCTCCTGCCCAACGAGGCATTTCTGGCGTCCTACCAAGGCAGAAACTGGATCGTTAATCTCAAGGGCCGGCGCTCCATCGATCTGTCCGACCGGGCCCTCACTTCGGCAGTGGGAATACCGGTGTCCGCCAAGGCGACCCCCATCTCCGAGGGCTTGTTCAACGCACTCCCCAATGTCGGGGCGTGGCAGTTGCCGCCGATCCAGGACGCGGGCGCACCCAACACCGTTGGGCTATCCCCGGATCTTGTGATCGGGTCGGTATTCCAGATCCACACCGACAAGGGCCCGCAGTACTACGTGGTGCTAACCGACGGCATCGCGCAGGTCAACGGCACCACGGCTGCGGCGCTGCGCGCCACCGCGTCGCACGGACTGGTGGCCCCGCCCTCGGTGGTGCCGAGCGTGGTCGTCAGGATCCCCGAACGCGTTTACCCGTCACCCCTGCCCAACGATCCGCTCAAGATGGTGGCCCGGCCGGACGAGCCCACGGTTTGCTGGTCGTGGGAGCGCAGACCCGGCGATCAGTCGCCGAAGACAACGGTGCTCAGCGGTCGGCATCTGCCGATAGCACCGTCGGTGATGGACTCGGGTATCAAGCAGATCCACGGCACGGCAACCGTTTACATCGATGGCGGAAAGTTCGTTTCGTTGCAGTCGCCAGATCCGCGGTACGGCGAATCGTTGTACTACATCGACCCGGAGGGTGTGCGCTACGGGCTACCGGACGCGGACACGGTGAAGGCGCTGGGCCTGTCGTCGCCCAAAACCGCGCCCTGGGAGGTCGTGCGTCTCCTGGTGGACGGTCCGGTGCTGTCCAAAGACGCCGCCCTGCTCGAGCACGACACGCTACCCGCCGACCCAAGCCCCCGAAAAGTTCCAGCCGGAACACCCGGAGCCCCCGGAGCAGGTTGATGACCACTAAGAAATTCACCCCGACGATCACCCGCGGCCCCCGCTTGACCCCGGGCGAGATCAGCCTCACACCACCCGAAGACCTCGGTCTCGAGATCCCGGCGTCGGGCATGCAGAAGATCCTTCCCTATGTGATGGGTGGCTGCATGATCGGCATGATCGCGATCATGGTGGTCGGTGGCACCAAGCAGCTGTCGCCATACATGCTGATGATGCCGCTGATGATGATCATGATGATGGTCGGCGGCATGGCCGGCGGCAGCGGTGGCGGCAGCAAGAAGGTGCCCGAGATCAACGCCGACCGCAAGGAGTACCTGCGTTACCTGGCCTCGCTGCGCACTCGGGTGACGACCTCGGCTGCCTCGCAAGTGACGTTCTTCAGTTATCACGCGCCCCATCCCGAAGATCTGCTGTCCATCGTGGGCACCCAGCGGCAGTGGTCCCGGCAGGCGAACGCCGACTTCTACGCGGCCACCCGCATCGGTATTGGCGACCAGCCCGCGGTGGACCGGCTGCTGAAGCCGTCCGTCGGCGGCGAGCTGGCGGCCAGCACCGCGGCGCCGCAGCCGTTCCTGGAGCCGGTCAGTCACATGTGGGTGGTCAAGTTTCTGCGGACCCACGGGTTGGTCCATGATTGCCCGAAATTGCTGCAGCTGCGCACATTTCCGACGATCGCGATCGGCGGAGACAAGGCCGCGGCGGCCGGGTTACTGACAGCCATGATCTGTCACCTGGCCGTGTTCCATCCGCCGGACCTGCTGCAGATCCGGGTGCTTACCGAGGACCCCGACGATCCCGAGTGGTCCTGGCTGAAATGGCTTCCGCAGGTTCAGCATCAGACCGAGACCGACGCCGCCGGGCCGACCAGGATGATCTTCACCCGCCCGGATGGTCTGGCCGATCTGGCATCCCGCGGTCCACACGCCCCCGATTCGCTGCCCGGCGGCCCGTACGTCGTGCTGGTGGACCTGACCGGCGGCAAGGCGGGGTTCCCGCCCGACGGCAGGGCCGGGGTCACCGTCATCACGCTGGGCAACCATCGTGGCTCGACCTACCGCATCCGGGTGGCCGAGGACGGCACCGCCGACGACCGGCTGCCCGGCCAGAGTTTCCGTCAGATCACCTCGGTAACCGACCACATGTCCCCGCAGCAAGCCGGGCGCGTCGCGAGGAAGCTGGCCGGGTGGTCCATTACCGGCACCATCCTGGACAAGACCCAACGCGTGCAGAAGAAGGTGGCCACCGAATTTCACCAGCTGGTCGGTGCGAACAGCATCGAGGACATCATCCCGACCCGCTGGCGGATGTACACCGACACCGACCGCGACCGCCTCAAGATCCCGTTCGGTCACGAACTCAAGACCGGCAACGTCATGTACCTCGATATCAAAGAGGGTGCCGAATTCGGCGGGGGACCGCACGGCATGCTCATCGGAACCACCGGGTCCGGAAAGTCCGAGTTCCTGCGCACGCTGATCCTGTCGTTGGTGGCCACGACCCATCCGGACCAGGTGAACCTGCTGCTCACCGACTTCAAGGGTGGTTCGACGTTCCTGGGCATGGAAAAGCTTCCGCATACCGCCGCGGTCGTCACCAACATGGCCGAGGAGGCCGAGTTGGTCAGCCGGATGGGTGAGGTGTTGACCGGCGAGCTCGACCGCCGGCAGGGGATCCTGCGCCAGGCCGGGATGAAAGTGGGCGCGGCCGGCGCGTTGTCCGGGGTGGCCGAATACGAGAAGTACCGGGAGCGCGGCGCCGAACTACCGCCGCTGCCAACGCTTTTTGTCGTTGTCGACGAGTTCGCCGAGCTGCTGCAAAGTCACCCGGACTTCATCGGGCTGTTCGACCGCATCTGCCGCGTGGGCCGATCACTGCGCGTGCACCTGCTGCTGGCCACCCAGTCGCTGCAGACCGGGGGGGCCCGCATCGACAAACTGGAGCCCAACCTCACCTACCGGATCGCGCTGCGCACCACCAGCTCTCACGAATCCAAGGCGGTGATCGGAACACCGGAAGCCCAATACATCACCAACAAAGAGAGCGGTGTCGGGTTTCTCCGAGTGGGTATGGAAGATCCCGTCAAGTTCAGTACCTTGTATTGCGGTAGTTCATACATTCCCAAAGCGGAGGACGAAACCAATGGTGACGGTGGCCCGTCCAGCCCACGCAGTACCCGGAAAGCGGCGCAGATCAACAAGTTCACCGCTGCTCCGATTCCCGAACCAGTGACGACGTCATGACCTTGCGATGAGGAGGAGCGGCGCACATGACTACTGAACCGGAAGTACGGGCGCTGCGCGAGGTGGTGCTGGAACAACTGAGCACCCCCGAGTCGCGGGCGTACAAAATGTGGTTGCCGCCGCTGGCCGATCCGACACCGCTGAACGAACTGATCGAGCTCGATGACCACCGCCACCAGCTGCGCTTTCCGCTGGGGATCATGGATGAGCCGCGCCAGCACCGCCAGGGAGTCTGGGGCGTCGACGTTTCCGCGGCGGGCGGCAACATCGCCATCGGCGGCGCACCGCAAACCGGGAAGTCGACACTGCTGCAGACCCTGGTGATGTCGGCCGCCGCCACGCACTCACCACGGGACGTCCAGTTCTACTGCGTCGACCTCGGTGGCGGTGGCCTGATCTATCTGGAGAACCTGCCGCATGTCGGCGGGGTGGCGAGCCGATCGGAGCCCGATCGGGTCGCCCGAGTGGTCGCAGAAATGCAAGCGGTCATGCGGCAACGAGAAATTAACTTCAAGGAGCACCGGATAGGTTCGATGGCCGCGTACCGGCAGGCGCGCGCGAACCCGAACAGCCCCGTTTCATCCGACCCGTTCGGCGACGTGTTCCTGGTCATCGACGGCTGGCCGGCCTTCACCAGTGAGTTTCCCGACCTCGAATCGATGGTTCAGGATCTGGCCGCGCAGGGGCTTTCGTTCGGCGTCCACACCATCATCACCACGCCCCGCTGGACGGAACTGAAGTCGCGTATCCGCGACTACCTCGGCACCAAGATCGAGTTCCGGCTCGGCGACGTCAACGACACCCAGATCGATCGCATGGCCCGGGACATCCCGGCGAATCGTCCCGGACGGGCGCTCTCGGTCGAGAAGCACCACCTGATGATGGGCGTGCCCAGGCTCGACGGCGTACACAGAGCCGACAACCTGGTGGAAGCTATTACCGAGGGCGTAACGCAGATCGCGGCCCAGCACACCGACCACGCACCGAAGGTCCGGGTGCTGCCGGAACGCATCTACCTACACGAAATCGACCCGAATCCACCCGGACCCGAGTCCGACTACCGGACCCGCTGGACGGTTCCGATCGGGATCCGCGAGACCGACTTGTCGGTGGCTTATGCCCACATGTACACGAACCCGCACATATTGATATTCGGCAACTCCAAATCGGGCAAGACACGCACTGCCCATGCGATCGCGCGAGCCATCTGTTCCCGGAACAGTCCCCAGCAGGTGCGTTTCATGCTCGCGGACTACCGGTCGGGCCTGCTGGACGCGGTGCCGGACAGCCATCTGCTCAGCGCGGGGGCGATCAACCGCAACAGCTCGGCGCTGGACGAGTCCATCAAGGCCCTGGCGGATAACCTGAGGAAGCGGTTGCCACCGACCGACCTGACAACCGCCCAGCTACGGTCGCGGTCCTGGTGGAGCGGATTTGACATCGTGCTTCTCGTCGATGACTGGCACATGATCGTTGGCGCCGCCGGTGGTGCACCGCCAATGATGCCACTCGCCCCGTTATTGCCGGCGGCTCCGGATATCGGGTTACACATCATTGTCACGTGTCTGATGAGCCAGGCATATAAGGCGACCATGGACAAGTTCGTCGGCTCCGCATTCGGGGCCGGGTCACCGACGATCTTCCTTTCCGGCGACAAGCAGGAATTCCCGTCCAGCGAGATCAAAGTCAAGCGGCGGCCCCCTGGCCAGGCATTTCTCGTCTCGCCGGAGGGCAAAGAGGTCATCCAGTGCGCCTACATCGACCCTCCAGAAGAAGTGTTCGCAGCACCCCCGACGGGCGGTTAGGATTATTTCAATCCCAGCAAGGGGCAGGACCTGAGCTCAACGATCGAGGCAGGATCAGCGATGGCTGGCGGGGTGTTTTTGGGGCAATTACCGATGGTTTTTGTCTGCGCAAATACAGGAGACGTAAGCAAATGGATCGGATGTCGCACGATCAAGTCGCCGCCGACATCGCTACGCAAATTAGCGAAAACGCGCTCAGCGGCGCGACGGCGGGTGCGAACGTGTTGACGTCGGTTGCTGGCCTGGTGCCTGCGGGGGCCGAAGAGGTCTCGGCCCAACTGCACCATGTCGCCCGCAACTACGCCCAAGTCGACGACCACGCCGCCTGCATTTTGGCCTGGTAGTCCAACCCACGAACAGATAGCAACCAGAGGAAACCATGACCGCGCCGATGGAGTGGCACGCACTGCCGCCAGAAGTGAACACCGCCCGGCTGATGGCCGGGGCGGGGCCAGCGCCGATGCTGGCTGCCGCCATGGGGTGGGAGGCGCTGGCCGCGGCTCTGGAGGCGCAGGCCGCCGAGTTGGCCGTGCGACTGAATGCCCTCGGCGAGGCGTGGACCGGCGGCAGCAGCGACAAGGCGATCGACGCCGCCAAGCCGATGATCTCCTGGCTGCAAACTGCGGCACAGCAATCCCAGATGCGCGCGACGCGGGCGGCCGCACAGGCCGGCGCGTACACGCAGGCACTGGCTACCACACCTTCGCTGATAGAGATTGCGACCAACCACATCACCACCGCGGTCCTGATGGCGACCAACTTCTTCGGTATCAACACGATGCCGATCGGCTTCAACGAAATCGACTACTTCGTCCGCATGTGGACCCAGGCCGCCGTGGCGATGGACGTCTACCAGGCGGAAACCACCGCCAACACCCTTTTCCAGAAGCTTGAGTCGATGACGGCGATCCTCGATCCGGCTACCAGCCAATCCCTTTCGTCCGGGATGACCCAGGTGTCAGGGCTGACGTCCAACCTCTCGGCCGCCGTGCCCTCCGCCCAGGCGCTTCAGGCGACCGCTGGGCAGGTCGCGCAGCTGAGCGGCCCGATGCAGCAGCTCACCCAGCCGCTGAGTCAGGTCAGCTCGCTGTTCGGCCAGATGGGCAGCATGGGCGGCAGCGGCGGCAGCCAACTGGGACCCGAGCATGATGCCGCCCAGATCGGCCTGCTTGGTGCCAGTCCGCTGTCCAACCATCCGTTGGCGGGCGGAACGGGGCCCAGCGCGGGTTCGGGACTGCTGCGCGGGGAGTCGCTGCCCGGTGCCGGTGGATCGCTGGCCCGCACCCCGTTGATGGCCCAGTTGCTCGAAAAGCCGGTTGGGCCTTCGATGATGCCGGCCGCAGCAGCCGGCGCGGGTGCCGGTTCCACGGCGACAGGCGGCGCCGCCCCGTTGGGCGCGGGCGCGATGGGTCAGGGCGCATCCGCCGGCACATCCAGAGCGGGGTTGGTGGCGCCTGCTCCGCTGCAACAAGAACTCGACGAAAACGACCTAGCAGACTGGGACGACCAGGAAGACTGGTGAGCGTCCGCAGTGACAGACTTCCCGGCACCCGGGCCGGAAAGACTTGCCAACATTTGGCGAGGAATGAAAAAGAGAGAAAGTAGTCCAGCATGGCAGAGATGAGGACCGATGCTGCCGCCCTCCAGGCGGAGGCTTCTAACTTCGAACGGATCGCCGGAGATCTCACCAAGGAGATCCACTCGGTGGAGAGCACTGGCGGTGAGCTGAAGAGCCTGTGGGAAGGCCAGGCCAGCAACGCCGCCGGCGCCGCGCTGGTGCGGTTCCACGAGGCAGGCCAGAAGCAGATCCAAGAGCTGAACGACATCCTGACCAACATCCGGCAGGCCGCAGGCTCGTACTCGAAGGCTGACGACGAAGCGCAGCAGTCGCTGGCCTCGAAGATGCAGTTCTAACCCCTAGCAGCAGAAGAAACGGAGCAACAATATGTCACAGGCATGGAACTTTGCTGGCATCGCGAGTGGCGTGCAGAACCTGAACGCGAGCGTCAACACCATCCACCAGCTGCTCGAGGACGGGCAGTCTGCCCTCAGCCGGCTGGCGTCGGTGTGGGGCGGTAGCGGTTCGGAGTCCTACCGGGCTGTTCAGCAGCGTTGGGACACCACCTCCAAAGAGGTGAACGAGGCCCTGCAGGGCCTGTCGCAGGCCATCGGCGAGTCCGGCGAGGCGATGCAGCACACCGAATCGGGCGTTGCGGGTATGTTCGGCGGGTAGAATACGCAACCACGAGATCGGGGCGAGTTCCAGGGGATCTCGCCCCTTCTCGTGTTTACTGCCTGAAGGAAGTTCTGAGGGGTTGTGATGCCGGCCGATTACGACAAGCTGTTTCGGCCTGTCAACGGCGGCGAAATTCCCGACGAGTCGAATGAGCACGCCGAATTCGACGCATTTGATGCCGGATTTGACGCTGGATTTGACGCCGGTGCTTCGGATTCGCCTTCACCGCGTACGCCCAATAGTCCCCCGACGCCCAACGGCCAGCCTGCGCCCGCAACGGACTGGTCGCAGCATTTCACGGCGGCCCCACCCGGGGCCCCACCGGAGCTGCCTCCGCCGCCGCCCGAACCCCCTCCGGCTCCGCCAAAGCCGCCTCCGCCCCCCATGCCGATCGGTGGGCCCGAGCAATCTCCGTCGGCCCCATTCGAACCTGCGGCGGCGCCGCTGCCGATCAGCGGACCCGCGCAGGGCCCAGGGGGCCCAGCCAAACCGCCGACGCCCCCGATGCCAATCGGGCCCCGACCGACACAGCCCGCCTCGGCCGGGCCCGTGCGGGAAGCACCCGAACCGCCGCCGGCCCCGATGCCGACCAGCCGGCCACCAACGGCCCCAATGCCGACCGGCCGGCCACCAACGGCCCCAATGCCGACCGGCGGGCCCCCACCGGCCCCAGCCAAACCGTCGCCTCCTCCCGCGATGCCGGCGCGCGGATGGCAGCAGCCCCCGCCGGCCGCACCCAAACCCCCGTTTGCCCCGATGCCCACCAACGGGCCCGCGCCGGCCGCGCCCAGAGCACCTGCGCCTCCGATGCCAATCGGCGGTCAGCACCGAAGCCCGTCGGCCCCGCCGGAACCGGGTGGTGCGCCTCAGCATTCGGTACGCGCACGCCGTGGTCATCGCTATCGGCCCGAACCCGAAGAAGCCGGCGCGAGCACAGCAGCGAGACCGTCCGTTCCGTTGCACGCGCGACCTGATGAGTCGAGGCCGGCGCGGGCTCCCCGACCGGATCCGTCATTGCCGCCGATGGGGCGGAGTGCGCCGAACTTCGCTCCCCCCGCAGGCGCCGCGCCGGCCCCGACGCAACCTCCCGCCCCACCCGATCGCAAGCTCGGTCGCCGCGCCAAGCGGCGCGAAAAAAAGGCCGCCGCGGCGCAAGCCAAGCTGGCCCCCCCGATCGGCGAGGCCGACACGATCGGCGACGGTGGCGCCCAGCACGCGGCACCCGACGTTCCGGTGAGGCACGGTATCCCGGTCAGGCCGGACGTCCCGGTCAGGCGGGACGTCCCGGTCAGACCGGACGCTCCCGTCAGGCCAGACCTCCCCCGCAGGTCGGACGCCCCCCGCAGGTCGGACGCCCCCCGCAGGCCGGACGCCCCCCGCAGGCCGGATGCCCCGGTCAGGAAGCGGCCCAAACTGGTCCCGCAACGAGGTTGGCGGCGATGGGTCCACACGCTGACGCGGATCAACCTGGGCCCGTCGCCTGACGAGAAATACGAGCTGGACCTGCGCAGACGGATTCGCCGGAGCCCACGCGGCGGGTATCAAATCGGCGTGGTGGGTCTCAAGGGCGGCGCCGGCAAGACAACCGTGACGGCCACTTTGGGCTCGATGCTCGCCCAAGTGCGGGGCGACCGCATTCTGGTCATTGATGCGGATCCCGGCTGCGGAAACCTCGCCGATCGGACGGGGCGTTCTTCTAATGCAAGCATCGGCGATCTATTGACGGATAAAGAGCTCTCGCACTATAACGACGTCCGAACATACACGAGTGTGAATTCTTTTAATCTCGAAATACTCCCGGCAACCGAATACACTGCGGCGACCCGGGGACTCAGCGGAGGTGATTGGGATTTCGCTGCCGGTGCGGTATCGAAGTTCTACAACCTGGTATTGGCCGACTGCGGGGCAGGATTCTTCGACCCGGTAACAAAGGGCGTGCTGTCAACCGCGTCCGGAGTGGTGATCGTGACCAACGCATCGATCGACAGCGCCCGGCAAGCCACCCTCGCGCTTGACTGGCTACACAACAACGGCTTCCACGATCTGCGGAACCGCGCGTGCGTGGTCATCGACCATGTCGCGCCGGAAGAACCGAATATCCCGGTCAAAGACCTGGAACGGCGCTTCCAACAGCAAGTGGCACCCGGCCGGGTTGTGGTTTTGCCGTTCGACAGGCACATCGCGGCCGGAACCGAGATTCAGCTCGAGCTGCTCGACCCGGCCTACAAACGCCGGCTTCTCGAGTTGGCCGCAGCGCTGTCCGACGATTTCGAGGGGGCTGGACGCCGTTGAGCGCACCTGCTGTTGCCGCTGGTCCTACTGCCGCTGCCGCCGCACCGGGAACCGCGCCCGCCCGGCCCGCGACCACCAGGGTGACGATTCTTACCGGCAAGCGGATGACCGACCTGGTGCTGCCCGCCGCTGCGCCGATGGAAACCTACATCGACGACACCGTTGCGGTGCTAGCCGATTTGCTGGACGACACACCGGCGGATGCCCTGGCCGGCTTCGACTTCTCCGCCCAGGGGGTGTGGACATTCGCCCGGCCCGGATCGCCGCCGCTGAAGCTGGACCAGTCGCTCGACGACGCCGGCGTTGTCGATGGATCGCTGCTGACCCTGGTGGCGGCGAGTCGCACAGAACGGTACCGGCCGCTCGTCGAAGACGTCATCGACGCGGTCGCGGTACTCAACGAGTCGCCGGAGTTCGACCGCAAAGCGCTGGATCGCTTTATCGGGGTGGCGATCCCGGTGTTGACCGTGCCGATCGTCGCCGTCGCGGTATGCGCATGGTGGGCGACCGGGCGCAGCCCGTTTTGGCCGCTGGCGATCGGCGTCCTGGGAATATCCGCGCTGGTGGGCTCCTTCGTGGCCAACAGGTTCTACCGGAATCTGGACCTCTCCGAGAGTCTGCTGCTGACTTCGTACCCGCTGATCGTCAGCGCCGCGGCCTTGGCTATCCCGATGCCACGCGGGGTCACGTCGGTGGGTCCGCCGCAGTTTGCTGCTGCCGCTGCAGCTGTCCTGTTCCTGACGCTGCTGGCGCGGGGCGGTCCCCGGAAGCGTTCGAACTACGCCTCGTTCACCGTGATCACCTCGATCGCGATTGTCGGGGCCGCCGTCGCCTGCGGGTTTGGCTACCAGCACTGGGTGCCGGCCGGCGCGATCGCATTCGGGCTGTTCATCGTGACGAATGCGGCGAAGCTGACCGTCGCCGTCGCACGGATCGCCCTGCCGCCGATTCCCGTTCCCGGCGAGACGGTGGACAACGACGAATTGCTTGATCCCGTCGCGACCCACGAGGCCGGCACCGAAGAGACGCCGACCTGGCGGGCCATCATCGCTTCCGTGCCGGCATCGGCGGTGCGACTCACCGAGCGCAGCGCACTGGCGAAGCAATTGCTCTTCGGCTACATCAGCTCCGGCACCCTGGTTCTTGCCGCCGGTGCGATCGCGGTGGTGGTGCGGGGACACTTCTTCGTGCACACCATGGTGATGGCAACTCTGCTCACGGTCATGTGCGCTTTTCGGTCGCGGCTTTACGCGGATCGGTGGTGTGCGTGGGCGCTGCTGGCGGCAACCGTCGTCATTCCGACTGGAGTGGCCATCAAGCTGTGCCGTTGGTATCCGCACATTGCCTGGCTGATACTCGCCAGCTATGTCGCGGCGGTCGTGCTGGTGCTGCTGATAGTTGGGGCGACGGTCCAGGTTCGTCGCATTTCACCGGTGCAGAAACGGATTCTGGAACTGCTCGACGGTTTGGTGATCGCGTCGATCACTCCGATGCTGCTATGGATTGCCGGAGTCTACGACATGGTCCGCAACCTGCAATTTTGACCGACGAAATTGCCGCAGTTCGGGTTACGACGCGTCGGGTAAAATTTTGATCGATGCAAAACGTACAGAAGGGATTCGGCGATGACTGAACCACTCTCCGTCGATCCCGCGCGCCTCGGTGAAATCGGGCAGATACTTGCCGGCCTGGTTTTCCCGAAGGCCCCTTCGCCGATGACGGTGCCGGGTTCGGATCCGGTGTCCTCGGCGATCAACGCCACGATGCCCAACCTGGAATCACTGGTGTCCGACGGCTTGCCCGGCGTCAAAGCCGCCCTCACGAGAACGGCTTCCAACATGTCCACCGCGGCGGACATCTATACGAAGGCCGATCAGTCGCTGGGCGACAGTTTGCGGCAGGCCGTATTCGGTGCCGGTGGTCAAGGGCTGGCCGGTGTCGCGTCGAACGCGCAGGGTCAGTTCTCCAGCCTGATGGGCTCGTCGCTGGATAAGGTCGCGCCGGGGCTTGGTGAGAAGGTCTCAGCGACGGTATCCGAGCTGTCGCCACGGGTCCAAGCAACGGTGCCGCAACTTGCTCAGGTCGCTCCGGTGGCCGCGCAGATGGCGATGCAGTCGGCGCCGATGATGCTGTCGTCCATGACTTCAATGGCGGGGGCGGGGGGCTCGGGGGCCGCGCAGACTGCCGCAGCGCCGGCTGAGCTGGCCGGCGACACGAAGAAGGACGACGAGGACAAGGACGATCAGTCCGACGGCGACGGAGACGGCGCAGCGGCCGGCACCAAGGGCGCGGGGAGCACCCCCACGCACCTCGTCGGGACCGGCGGCAAGCCTCCGGCGAGTCCAACCGCGAGAACGGTCTAGCGTTCAAGGCGCGGAGTTTCTCAAACTTCCCAGCCTCGTCGGACCGATGTCCTGTGTTGCGGGTCATTGAGTTTGATGCGGCCCGAACCACACGCCGTCCGGGGACCCGATCGCGGCGGCCTGTTCGCGGGCGGTCGCTAATTCGGTGGAAGCAGCAAACCTGCCCGGGGGCAAAGCCGGCGCCGGAGGCCTCGGTGGTGCCGCGGGCGTCGCGGGCAGCGGCGGTAGCGGCGGCACCGCAGGCGCCCTGATCGGCATTGCGGGCGCGACAGGCACCGGCGGCACGGCCGGCTGATAAATCCTCGACCCGCTGCCCTGCCCCGTCGGCGGGTTTACGACGCGTCGGACAGGGCGCTGTCAAGCAGACTGGCGACCGACTGCCAGTAGAGCCAGTCCTCGACGGCGGGCCGCTGGGCGTCCGCGTCGGCCGCGTTGTGCGCCGCGTACAGCGCGAGTTCTTTGCAGTGGTCAACGTAGAGGTGGAAAGCCCGCAGGTGTGCGACCTCGCGGCCGGCCGCGTTGCTCATCATGGGCTTCATCACGTCGAACCACAGCATGTGGCGGTTGTCCTCCGGCGCCTTGTCACCGGCCGGCGCCGCGGGCAGCAGGCCGATCAAACGCGCATCCGTGGTGTCTGCCAACTTGGCCGCCGCCTCGGCATCCACGACCTCCAACCGCGGCCGGCCGGTCATCTTGCCTTCCTCCGGGATGTCGTCCGGTTCCAGCACGATCTTGGCCGCGCCGGGATCGGAATTGGCCAACTGCTCCTCGGTGCCGATCACGGCCCGCAGCTTCTTGTCGTGATGCAACGCCCAGGCCTGCACGGCCATCACCGGGTAGGTCGCGGAGCGTGCCCGCTCGGCCGCCGGGATCGCGTCATCGGCGCTGGCCATCTCCACCTTCTTCGGCAACTCCACCCCTTCGGGGATGTAGGCCAGGCCGTAGCTGTTGGCCACCACGATCTCGCCGTCGGTGGTCACCCCGGTGATCCAGAAGAACCCGAGGCCGTCGCCCATGCCGGGCGCGTTCAGCGCCGCGGCCACGCGGCGCGCCACCCGCAGCGGATCGGACTTGCGAGCCGACGACGCCGCGGCCATGGCGTCGCGCGCGGCCCGCGCCTTCGAAACCGGCACCTGGATCTGCGAGAGCGCGTCGAGGCCCGGCATATCGGGGTGATCCGAAGCGTGCGGGCGCGTGGGAGCGGTGGGACGCACCGCCGCCGCCCGGGCGGTTGGTGGAGCCGACGCTGACGCTGCCTTGCTCGGCGGCCCCACCGGCGCGCGCCCGGCCCCGCCGCGCGACGCCGCACCGGATTTCGGCGACGAACCCGCGCCCTGCCCCGCGCTGGATCCCGGGCCGGCTCCGCTCGACGCGCCGGACGCCCCCCGCGCCGAGCCAGTCGGTGCGCCAGTCGCCGCGGCGGGCGCCATGCCCACCGACGATGATGCATCGTCTGAGCCCCCTACCGTCGCCGCCGGGTGACTGCCACCAGCGATTGTCGGATGATCGGCCAACGTTGCCGCCGCCGGTTTCACATGAGCTGCGGGCTGGTCGCCCGGGGCAACGGGTGTCGAAGGAACTTGTGTTCCCGGCTGCACCGGTGTCGACGGCCCATCGGGCGATGGCCCTGGAGTTGGCTGTGGGCTCGGTCCGGGGGTTGGCTGGACCTGGGGTGTACCAGGTGTCGTCGGTGATGGCGTGACCGGAGTGCTGGGGTTGACCGGCATAACCGGAGTAATCGCGGGTGCGCCCGACGGAGGCGTGACCGGGGTGACCGGGTGGACGGGGGTGACCGGGACGCCCGGGGTCACCGGGGTTACCGGAGTCACCGGGGTTATCGGGTTCGCCGGAGTCGGTACGACGGGTGTGACCGGTGTGTCCGGCAGAGGCGGGCCGCCCGGCATCGGGATGAAGGGCATGTCCGGGCGCGGCGTGACCGGGATGTCCGGTGTGCCGGGCGGCTGGATGGCCACGGTCGGAATGTCCGGCGGTGGCGGTGACTTCTGGTCCAGCAGATCCTGCAGGGCGTTGTGCGGGGGTTTCCAGCTCTTGGATTCGAGCACCTGCTCGGCGGTGCTCGCGACCACGCTGACATTGGCCCCGTGTGTCTCGGTGACCAATGACCTAATTGCGGCGGCCCGCTCATCGGCGTCGAGCTCCGTGTCGTTCTCCAGGACGCAGATCTCCCGTTGAGCGGTGTCCACGTTGGTGCCGATATCCGACTTAGCCTGGGCGATCAAATCGGCGATATGGCGGTGCCAGGTAATTACGGTCGCCAGATAATCCTGCAGCGTGCGCATTTCATTGATGTTCGTGCCGAGCGCGCCGTTGGCGGCACTCGCGGCACCGCCCGACCAAACGCCACCTTCGAAAACTTCGCCCTTCTGCTGTTGGGCGGTATCCAGGACATCGGTGACCTGGCGCAAAACCTGGTTGTACTCCCGTGCACGGTCGTAGTGCGTGTCCTCATCGGACTCCGGCCACCCGCCCGGATCGAGCATCTGCTCGGCATACTCGCCTGTCGGCCTCGCTATGCCCATCGTCTAGTTCCCTCCAGCTTTTGCCAGGCGGCACCGTTCACGCCTGCCGAGTAGTTGGCGGCTCCCGGCACGCGGTTGTCGGATGCGCTGCGCGGCTGGGAGCGGCGGTCAGGGTGCCTTGGCACGTCTTGCTTTATCAGCCTAACCGACGTTAAGCCCTGCTAGCTGCGGCAATTTGGCGATCGGGCCCCCCGCGCGCGAGGCGGTCGCCCACCGGTTTGCGGACGCGGACCAACCACGGATGAGTGTGCTTGGTCCGTGCGCTCGCGTCAGAACTGCGGCGGGTTGTTGATCATTTTGGTGATGGCCTCCAGCGTCGCGACGAGTTGGTCGCCCGCGACTTCGTTGTAGGCGCTCGCCGCCCGCTGTGCGTTCTGCAGCGCCTCGTTGACCCGCGCACTAACCCCCTCGGCGCCAATTTCCTTCAGCAGGCCGGGCTGAATCTTGATGCCGGTGAGCCATTGGTATCCGTTGATCGTCACATCGACGGTCTGTTCGTTGTCTGACGCTTTGTATTCTCCGCCGGCCATCTGGTTCACCTGCCCCTCCATGGCCGACTGAAACTTCGCCAACAGCGCCAATGTCTGGGCTGGTCCCGGATCTAATTCCATTGCTACTTGCCCTCCTTGCTATCTTGGCGCCGGCGATTGCCGATGACGGCTTCGGTCCAGGCCCGGTCCTCGGTGTAAAGCGCTTCGTCGTCCTGTTGGGAGCCCTTGGTCTTGGAGCCGCCCGCGCCCTGACCGTGGCCGCCCATCGGCATTCCCCCGCCGCCGCCCATCGCCCCGCCCGCGGCGGCGCCCGCGCGGCCCGCGGCACCGGCGTCACCGGCCGCAGCGGGCCGCACGGACGAAGGATCGGTGACGCCGTCGCCCGCGGGCGCCAACGGCATCGCCGGCGCAGCGCCGCCGCCCCCGGCCGACATCGGCTTCATCGAGCCGCCCGCGCCTCCCGGCGGGTGGGCCGCCGCCCCGTGGGCACCCGTCAGCGCCGCCCCCCCGCCGGAAGGCGCGCCGCCGCTGCCGCTGCCCGACCCGCCCGTGGACGGCATGCTGGGCATGCTCGGCGGGCTGCCGCCCTGACCGCCGGCCACCGCGCTCATAACTTGTTGCGGGATCAAACCCTGTGGTTGCGGGGGTGGTGGCGGGTTGATTTTGACGGCAGAGGGTGGATCCGGCGGATTTATCGGGTCGAGCAACGCTTTCGAGGTGTACTGGCCCTGCACGTCCTCCGACGTTTTCTGGTACTGCATGTAGAGGTTCAAATACTCGTTCTTGGACTTGTCGTCCGTGGCTGTTTTGTACCCGTTTTCGACGTACGTGACGTCCGCCAACCTCGGATGCGTCTTATACGCGTAGTTCTGCAGGTCCGCCATGTATCGGGCCTGCTGAGCCACCGAGTTGCTCAACTTCGCCATGTAGAGCAGCCACTCCTTTTGCTGGTCCATCGACTGCTTGACGGCCGTGGCCGCGTCGCCGGTCCAGTTTGAAAAGCCCCGGAAACGCTGCACGGACTGTTGCAACGTCAGGTTGTAGTTGGCCCACGCGTCCGCAAGGTTGGCCATCGACACGGCTTGATCCGGCTGTTCGATTTTCCCCGCCGCCACTTTGACATCCATGTAGCCGGCGCCGGACGAACCCACATTCTGGGTGTCCTGCAGACCCTGGGCGCTCGTACCGCCGTCGCCGATCGTCTCCGACGAGATCGTTCCCCCGTCGTTGTTCATGGTCGTTGCGGCTTCTTCGTCGACGTCCCCATAGGCCTTGGCCGCGTTGCGCATCGACGTCGCCAGACGGCCGCGCTCCGTGGCACCCGCGGCCAGGTAGGTCTTCATGTTGTCGAGGGACAACCCGAGCTGTGTGCCGGCGCGGATGGCCGGGTCGAGGCCGCACGGCGCGTTCGCGGTCAGGTTGGGTGGGTCCGCGATCGGGCTCTCCAACTCGTTCGCTCTGGCCAAAATCTCGGTCTGCTCGACCGTCATCGTCTGCGGCTGAGTCATGTCGAATCATCCTCCTTTGTGCTACAGCAATTATCGCCGCTGAAGTCACGCGCGTAAGCACCAAATTCTCGAGCCCGACGTGGGCCCGCGTGTTGGCCTGGCCCGCAGCAACGAAATCGGCGGGGTCGGTAGGTCGCGCAGTCGTCGCGCCCCCAGATCTAGGAGATCCACGCCACTGAGCAGAACCGCCGTCGACTCGGCCAACAGGATCTGACCGCCATGCCCGGCGGCCATCACCCGCGCCGCGCGGTTAAGCACCGCACCGAAGTAGTCCCCGTCCCGCAGCTCGACTTCGCCGGTCGCGATGCCCATCCGCACCGGCAATTCCAGTTTTTGCTGGGCGGCGATGGCGGCATCCACCGCTGCCTTTGGTGACGAAAATGCCGCTAACACCCCGTCGCCGGTGTGCTTGAACAACCAGCCCCCGTGCGCCTCGATCGCCTGGTGCAACGCCTGGTCATGGCCGCGCAGCGCTGCCCGCATCCCCTCCGCGTCGGCCTCCCACCGACGGGTCGAACCCTCGATATCGGTGAACAGGAACGTCACAACTCCAGAAGGCGGGCCTCCTACGAACACCCGGACAGGATGTCACACCGAGCTCACTACGACTCAGCAAACTGCGACCGAATTTCGAGACTCCCGTAAGAGAACCGTGCTACTTCGGCAGGGTCAGCTGGTAGCGGCTTTCCTCGGGCGGGGAAATCCGCCGGATCGGCAATTCGCGATGCCGCGGTGTGCCGATGACGTTGTGCTTGAGGATCACTCGCTCGCTGCCGGGGTGGGGGCCCAGATAGGTCGTCGCGTGCGGCCACGCCACCTTCGCCACCCGCCCGACGTCTGCGCCGATCAGCCCGGCGAACTCGGCGAACTTCGGTCCTATCGTGACCATTCCGCCCGCCGCCGCCGCGCGCACCGCGAACTGCGCGAATGTCGGGGCGTCGGCCAGGCTCAGGCTCACGTCGACGTCGTCGAACGGCATATACACCGGGCACTTGTTCACCGTCTCGCCGATCAAGACGCCCGCCGACCCGATCGGCAGCTGGCAGTGGCGGTAAGAGACCAGGGTTCGGCCTTCCAACGCCGGGCGCTGACCGCCGTAGAGGCGGTAGAACCCCCGCGGCGTCTTCGGCTTGGCCAGCGTGGTCAGCAAGACCGACGCCCGCGGTGTCGTGTCCGGAGCGACTCGGACCCGAGTGACGGTGCGATCGGCCCGCGTCGACCACCACACGTCCGGACCGCCCGAAGCGGTGTAGGCGACGGTGTAGGTGTCGTGTCCCCGGATCATCGCCCACTTCTCCCGCTCGAAGCCGACGTCGATGGCGTGGTCGAAGTCGTCGAAGCTGCGTCCGCACACCGCGTCCACGCCGTGGCTGGCCAGCTGATCCGCGATGCGCGTCGTCGATGCGACCAGATAGCGGGCCAGTCCCGCGGCGCCCTCGTCGCGGCGCAACGCCGACTTGCTGGCGCGCACCGGATCGGCCCGCAGCACGACCCAGGTCCGGCGATACGCGGGGGCCGGATCCGCGCCGATCACCTGCTGGTAGAGCTGCCGCACCTCGAATGCCGCGGTCTGACCCACCCGGTAGCCGGCCGACACGATATCGGCCTCGAGGTCGGGACAGTTCACATACAGCAGTTCCTCCAGCAGGCGGGTGTCCAGCAGGTCGTCGGTCTGGGCCCTCCCGTCGACGATGACCGTCGGCGTGAACGGTCGTGGGATGAGTTCGACGACCGACACCAGAACGTCGTCCTCCCAGCGCACCGCAACGTGATCACCCGGCTTCACGGTGGCACCGACTTCGGGCTCCGACGTAACATCCAGCGCCCTGCGGCGCCGCCGGCGAAACGCGTACATCGCCGCCAGCCAGCCCGCTATCCGCCGCCCGGAGAACTTGACTAAGCCCAGCACGAATAGGAGTGCCACCACCGCGATGCCCGCCCACCAGTAGCGCGTGTGCAGAAAAAGCTTGATGCAGGCCGGGGCCAGCGCCGCGAGCACGATCACGCGGCCGGTGCTGAGACCCAGTTGGATCGGACTCCTCATGGGCGTCTCATTGCTCGCCGGACCAGCGCACTCACTCCCAGTGCCAGCAGCAGGACCACGACGCCCAGCGTGACAAAAATGATCGGTTTGTGATCCGGGCCCGGCGGAATCACCGGCGCTGGAAGCCGCCGGACGTTGAATGGCGCCGACGCCGGCCCCGGCGGAATGTCCCAGGTCAGTGCGGCGACGGCATTGATGACGCCCGCGCCGACCAGGTCGTCGACGCCACCCCCGGGGTGGCGCGCCGTCGAGGTGATCCGGTTGATGATCTGCACCGGCGTCAGGTCGGGAAACCGCTGGCGCAGCAGCGCCGCGAGACCGGACACGTACGCCGCGGCGAACGAGGTGCCGGCGATCGGGACGGGGCCTTCCTTGCCCTGCAACGCGTTCACCGGATCACCGTTGTAGCCCAGCGCGACGATGTTTTCCGCCGGCGCCGCGACGCCCACCCACGGTCCGTGCATCGAAAACTGGCTCGGCGTTCCGTTCTGGCCGATGCCGCCGACGGTCAGCACCAACGGCGCGTACCACGCCGGCGTGACGACCGTCTGTACCTTGGCCCAGCCGCGCGGGTCGGCGGGCGTGGACGCGTCGGGCAGCGGATTCTGCGAGCAATCGCCGCCGGTGTTGCCGGCTGCGACGACGATCACCACGTTCTTGACGTTGACCGCGTAGTTGATGGCGCCGCCCAAGGTGGCCTCGTCGAGCGGTCTGGTCGCCTTGTAGCAGGCCGCCTCGCTGATGTTGATCACGCTCGCGCCCAGGTTGGCGGCGTGCACCACCGCGCGGGCCAGGCTGCGCACGGACCCCGCGGCCGGAGTCGAGTTGGGATCGTTTTGGTTGGTTTGCGCGCCGACCGGCTCAAATGCCTCCGAGGTCTGGCGTACCGAGAGCAGCCGCGCGTCCGGCGCGACGCCGACGAACGCGTCGTTGGGCCCCGTCCGGCCGGCGATGATCGATGCGGTGAGCGTCCCGTGCGAATCGCAGTCGGACAGGCCGTTGCCGGCCTGATCGACGAAATCGCCGCCCGCCTCCGCCGGGACCCGGGGCGAGGCGTTGACGCCGGTGTCGATCACGGCGACCGTTACCCCCGCCCCGGTCGCGAACTTATGGGCTGCTTCGACGCCGATGTAGGAGTTGCTCCACGGCGGGTCGTGGAAACTGGAATCCGGCAGGGTGGTCGGCGACGAGCACATGGAGCGCTGCTGGGTGGGCGTGTCCGGGCCCGTCTGATCGGGCGGCAGCGCGCCCGGATCTATCGTCGGCGGGGCGATCGCCAAGGCGGGAGGCGCGGTCAGCAAAGCCAACGTCACCGCGATCAGGAAGATACGGCGCACCCCCGGACCACTCCTATCTCTTGGCGGACCTGCGTGCATTTTAATCGCAGCTGTTGGATAAGCCGGTCAAGTCCGCAGGCATCGATTGCCAGCATGTCGTCCTTGAGGCTGCCACCCATGGTGCCCAGACTCACCCCCGCGGGTCCAGACCCATGGGTAGTTTGACCGGCGCGTCGCGCCGCGGGGGTTGCTCATTAGGCCGCGGGGTTGCTGAATAGATGCCAAGGGCGTGACTGCGTCGATAGCATTCCTGCCCGGATAGGTTGAGGGAAGGCCTGCCGGTGAATGAGGTGGAGTTCGGGCGCTATTTGCTGATCGAGCGGATCGGCCGGGGCGGTATGGGTGAGGTATGGCGTGCCCACGACACCGTCACCGAACGGATTGTGGCCTTGAAGGTTTTGCCCAACCAGTACGCCGACGACGCCGTGTTCCAGGAACGCTTCCGCCGGGAAGCGAGATCCGCCGCGGCGCTCGATGAGCCGCACGTGGTGCCGATCTATGACTTCGGCGAGATCGACGGGCGACTCTTTGTGACGATGAGGTTGATCAAGGGCCGCGACCTGCAGGGCGTCCTCCGCGACGGACCATTAGCCGCCGCTCGCGCAGTGGGAATCATCGATCAGATCGCCTCGGCGCTGCATGCGGCACACCAGGTCAACCTGGTGCACCGAGACGTCAAGCCGTCCAACATCTTGGTCAGCGACGACGACTTCGCCTACCTGATCGACTTCGGTATCGCCCGCGCCGCCGGCCAAACCAGCCTTACCAGTACCTCGAGTGTCATCGGCACGTGGGCCTACATGGCCCCCGAACGCGTGACCGCCGGACAGACCGACGCCAGGGCCGACATCTACGCCCTCGCTTGCGTGCTCTACGAGTGCCTGACCGGCAGCCAGCCCTTCGGCGGTTCCAGCCTGGAACAACAGATCGGCGGTCATATTGCCCTGCCGCCGCCGCACGCATCTGACCACCGCACCGACGTGCCCGCCGAGCTGGATGCCGTCATCACCAGGGGGATGGCCAAGAACCCTGACGACCGATACACCACCACCCGCGAGATGGCACACGCCGCCAAAGCCGCCCTCGGAGGCGCGGCGACGGGACCGGACCCCGTGCCGCCAACTATGGCCGCGCCGCTCATGAACACCGAGCCCGGTCGGGGAACGCAGCCTGGCGACGTCGCCGACCGAACGGTGCCGCGCAGCGGCCTGTCACCCACTGACCCCACCCAGCTCCGGCCGCTAACGGATGGCCCGAATCCGGTCAGCCCCAGGACATCCCGTAAAGGCCGGCTCATTGCCTTCTCAAGTGTCGGGGCCGTGGTGACCATCGTGGCAGTCGTGGCAGCGATCGCCCTCTCCCGCTCCGGTGTTCACGGTTCTTCGCCACCTGCGCCGTCGGCTAGTGCGCCGTCCGCACTTCCGAACACCGGCCCCTTCACCGGAACCTTCACCGCAGCCGTGGGCCCGAAGACCAAGATGCTGGGAGCGCCCGCACCCGAAGGCGACGCAGCGGGATATTCGGAGACTTGGCATCTGCGGTCGGCGTGCAGCGCCAACGGCTGTGTCGCCACCGCGTCGACCGGCGGTCGGTACCCCGCCAAGGACCTTGTGTTCGACAACGCCGGCGGACGCTGGTTCGCCGTCAGCACCTCGCGGCGAAAGTGCGATAACCGTGATGACGCCGAAACATGGAATGTGATGGTTCTACAACCTCAGGCCGACGGGACGATGTCGGGTGAATGGGTCGATGGCACGACGAACGGCTGTTTCCGCAAACACACCGTGTCCTTCACCCGAACCGCAGACGCCGACATCTCGCAGCTGCCCGACCCCGCAACTCTGCCGCCACGCGTGGTGTCCCCAGCAGAAGCACTACATGGCCAGTACGACGTCCGTTTGATCTATCCGGCCGGCGGTGTTTCGAACTCCCATTACGGTGTACGAACCGACTGCCTCCGCAACGGCGATCGATGCATGAGCGACTTCGTCGATCCGAAGGAAGGCGGCGGCGAAAGCTTCGTCTATGCGGACGGGGCGTGGACCCGCAACGAGGAGTGGACCAACAGCTGCCCAACGGGAGGCACCATGCATACCAACATCACCGCCACACTGCCGCTTCCGCAACCGCCGCAGAACCCCATCACCTTGCTGGCCGGGCACGGTTACGTCGACAACGCGCCTGGGACAAAATGCAACAGCCAGGCTTTCGACGAGACGTTCACCCGCACCGGCGACTAGGGCCTTGCCAGATGCTCGACGGTCATCAGGCCGACGCGGTCAAAGTCCCATTGGCACATGCTTTTCCGCGCACGCGTCGGCGACCGCGGCGACCACGTCCTCGGCGCGTAGGGCCTGCAGGTCTGCGACGGTCACCGAACCCTTGTCGCTGCGGTGCTGGGCGGCGACCCGCGAGTCCCGCAGCCGCTCGGCGCGCTCAACGACGTTGCGCGCGAAGCGCCCGTTCTGCATGACGTCGATGCCGTGCGTGCCGTCGGCCGCGTGGTAGGCGCGCAGCGTCGCACACGCCTTGTTCAGTGCCTCGCCGGCCGCGGGTTCGAGAACCGTCGCCCGCGGCTTGCCGTAGCGAACGGCGATCTCAACCAGCTCGTCGGGCGTGTAGGACTCGAACCGCAATTTGCGGTTGAACCGGCCCGCCAGACCCGGGTTCACGGTCAGAAATTCGTCGACCTCTTTCTCGTAGCCGGCGCCGATGAAGCAGAAGTCGAACCGGTGCACCTCGAGCGCCACCAACAGTTGGTTGACCGCCTCCATGCCGATCATGTCCGGCCGGCCGTCCTGGTGACGCTCCACCAGTGAGTAGAACTCATCCATGAACAGGATGCGGCCCAGTGAGCGGTCGATCAGCTCGTTGGTCTTGGGTCCCGAAGCGCCGATGTGTTCGCCGCAGAAGTCGGCCCGCTTGACTTCGACGATCTCGGGGTGCCGCACGATGCCCAGGCCGGCGTAAATCTTTCCGAGCGCCTCCGCGGTGGTGGTCTTACCGGTGCCGGGCGGTCCCACCAGCAGCATGTGGTTGGTCTGATTGGCCACCGGTAGCCCGGCCGCCAGGCGTAGCGCGCGGACCTCGATCTGGTCCTCCAGTTCGGCCACTGCCCGTTTGACTTCCGCCAACCCGACTTGATTGTCGAGCAACGCACGGCCCTCTGCCAGGAGTTCGCTGCGCCGGTGTTCGTCTTCCTCCTCGCGCCGCTCCTGCGCGGACCGCTGGGTGCTCACGTCCCATTTGTTGGTGCGGGTGTCGATGGCTTCCTCATCGGTGACCACCAGCTGTAGCGCGGGGTCGGCCAGGGCCTGCTTCGCAGAGTCCAGCAGCGCGCCGTTGATCGTCGCCTTCGATAGCCAGATCTGTGCCGTGTGCTCCTCCCCCAACTGGCGATGCGCCATGCCGCGGACGTAGGCCAGATCGGCCGCGATCAACGGAAAGGTGGTGGGATCCGTTGCGACCCGGTCGGTCCAATCGAGTGCGACCCGCGCCTGCCCCAGATGGGCGGCGGCATGGGCCGCCAAAGTACAGGTCGCCGCGGTGACCGCCGACATGATGATCGCCTGCGGCGGCAGGATGGCCGCTGCCACCGAGATCACGTCGGGCCAGCGCTGGGTGGCAAACATCAAATAAACCTCGATGTATTGCTGCCACTGGTGGTTCTCCCACGTGTCCAGTAGAGCCGAATCCGCAAGCAACGCTTCGGCTTTCTCGTACTGGCGATCATCGATGAGAGCGCTGGCCAGCGCCAGACCGGCATGCGACGCCTCGGTTACCGTGATGGACAGATACGGCCCGGCTTTGATTGGCGCCGCCAAGCGTACGCCAAGCCGGTTGGTTTCGCGGTGCAGCCGCGCCCCGTATGCGTGAAGCCGCTGCACGGTCGACAACGATTCGTCACCCGCAGCGATCCGGCCGAGCCAGGCGTCGGCCATCGACGGGTCCAACTCGGTTGCCTCCCGGAACCGCGCCCCCGCCTCGCCGGCATCGGTTTCGAGGAGCAACATCGCCTGGTCGAACCTTTTGCGCGCGGCGGCCGTCGTGGCGCTGCTGTTGGTCATTGGGGTCCGTCCACCGGTTCGAGTTCGGGGCTTGGCAGAAATGCCGGCTCGGCCGACACGTAGTGGTTCTCCGCGCGGAACAACTCAACCTCGACCGTGTGCGCTCGACCGGCAACCGTTACTTCCACCGTCGCGGGACCCGTCTGGGTGATCAGGACATTGGCGCTGCCCCGGTACGGCTCGCCCGGTTCTCCAACGGAGACCACGGTGTTCGGACGCGGCGCGGGTGCCAGCGTGCCGTCCACGACGCTGACCGTCGTGCCCGACACCGGTTTAGGCCGAGCGGTCACGGCGATATCCGGCATCCGAACACTGGCCCATCGCTGCATGTTTCGAGTGTGCACCGTAATCCGCTCACCGGCCGCTGCCATTCGGATCACGATCCGCTTAGCCAACGCATCCTCGGCAGCGATGTGCACACGGCTGAACTCGCCCACGTCGTCCAGCGGCAGCATCATCCGGTTACCGCCAGCGACCTTGCCGAGCAGCACGCCCGACGGTCCGATCGGAATCACGAGCGGAGCGTGCAGCGCCCCGCGGCGGATCCCGCGCAGCGACGGCATCGGACCACAAAGACTGGTCGCGATGCCCTGCGCCTGCTCGCCCGGCAACGTCCGCAGCATCATGCTCGGCGGAGCCGTCGGCGGTTGTGCGCTTCGCACTGTCACGGTGGCAGTGGCGCGGCCGTCACGGAAGAGCGTTATGTTCTGCATGATTCCGTCGGGCCCCATCGACCAGGCCTGGGCCAGCTTCTCCGCGGTGATGTCGTCGGGCTGATACCAGTAGGTGGTTAACCAGCCGCGGTCACCGCGCACCGAGTTCCAACGCCTATTCAGCACCTCCAGCGCGGATCGGCCTAGCCGCCGTTCCAACTCGACGATGTCGGTGGCGGTCGCGACTTTCGCGCGGATCCCCTGTTGGCGCATGGCCGCGCTGATCCGTTGGGCGGCCGCCAGCGTCGCACTGCCGACCGAGGTGCGCCACCTCAGGGACTCAGCGTTGTCGAGGGCGGAAGTTCGCACGATGAGCCAGGTTTCCCGCTGACCGCCATAGGGCGGCGTGCCGATCAACGTGTCATACACCCGTGGGTAGTCACCCGTGCTGCGCCGCCGTGCGCCCGCCGTGACCACGCTGAGCGAATCCACGGTCAGGCCCAGGCTCTGATGCAGCATCGGCAGCAGATCGGTTATGTCGAGCGCATTTTCGGTGTACGTCGACGTCGACCCGGTGAACAGTGTTGGCTCATGCGCCTTTCCGAGCAGTTGCACGGCAGCCGCGGCAACGCCGTCCTGGTATCGGACTCCGCCGCCGGCGCGGTCGTTCACCACCGTGAGGGGTTCGGTCCACCCGATGGGCCGCCGGCGCCGGCCCCACAACGTCAGCCACGACCACAACGGCTGACCCCGCCATCCGACCACACCCACCGCGACTCCGATCACTAAACCAATTGCGGCACCGAGGTATCCACCCGCAATCCAGCCGATGAGACCGAGGCCAAGGACGCCGACGATGATGGTCAGCTTCGTCGCGATCGTCATCGCTCCCGCCGCGCCCGCGCGATCAGCGAGGCCAGTGCGACGGCCGCCACCACCACCCCGGCGAATACCAGCGCCACGGTGCGAGCGCGGTGGTCCGGCGGTGGCGGCGGGGCGGCCGGCCTGATCACCCGGCTGGAAGCCGCCGGTGGAAAGCGTTCCCCCGCAGGCACATCGAAAGTCAGCGCGGCCACCGGGTCTACCACGCCATAACCGACTTGGTTGTCGACTCCCCGCGGCGGATTATGTGCCGTCTGCAGGATCCGGTTGATCACCTGGTGCGCAGACAGCCCCGGATACTTGGCCCGCACCAAAGCCACCACTCCGCTGACGTAAGCCGCTGAGAAGCTGGTGCCCCAGATCGGCATGTTCTTATCTCCCGGGTGGATCGGTGGGTAGGCGTTCACCGGTTCCCCGGTTTCCGGAGACAATCCCATGATCCCGACGCCGGGCGCCGCGGCGGCCAACCAGGGCCCCGCCAGGCTCTTGCTGATCGGTGCGCCCGTGTTGTCCACGGCACCGACCGACAGCACATAATCGGAAAACCACGACGGTGACGAGACGGTTTTGACTTGATGCCAGTCGCGCGGATCGGATGTGTTCAGCGGGTCGAATAACGGGTTTTGGGCGCAACCGTCCTCACTGTCATTGCCTGCCGCGGCGACGATCACAGCGTCCTTCACCGTGGCGGCGTACCAGACGGCGGCGCCGATGGCGCTCTGATCCAGCGGGTCGACCACCGAGATGCACGCCGTCACGCTGACGTTGATCACCTTGGCGCCCATGTTCGCGGCGTGCACGATGGCGCTGGCCAGCGTGGCGATGGTGCCGGCCTTCTTGCGCCCCTCCAGGTCGCCAGGACCGGGATTCACCGGTTCATAGGCGCGTGAGGACTGGCGGATCGAGATAATCACCGCGTGCGGAGCGACGCCGACGATTCCGTCCGGCGCGCCCGGCGATAATGGCGGCACCTCCGGATCGTCGGGCTGGTCGCCGGGCGGATCCCCCGGGGCGTTGGATGGCGCGTCGGACGCCGGTGGTGGCGGTGCCGGCACGGTTTGGGTGACCGTCACCGGGGATGGCGGTGGCGGCGGTGCGGGCGGTGGCGGCTGCCCACCGGGTGGTGGCGGTCCCGAGTCGGTCGCCGGTGGTCCAGCCGGCGGCGGAAAGGCCGGAGCGCTCGGCAACCTCGCGGGCAACGGAGTGCCCCGCGGGGCGGCGCCGATCACCGACGCCACGATGGTGCCATGTGCGTCACAATCGGTCAGCCCGTCGCCGCCCATGATGTAGTCGCCGCCGGCGACCACGGGCAGCCGCCGACTGGGATTGATGCCGGTGTCGATGACAGCTACCGGCACGCCGTTACCGGTGGAGTACTGCCAGGCCTTGCTGATGTTCAGCATGGTGAAGCCCGGCGCCGTCACCGCCACATTGGGATCCGCCACGGTAATCGTTCGTGCGCAGGCAAAGCTCTGCCGCATCGGCTGATCCGGGCCGGGTTTGCTGTCCGCCGGCACCCGCCCCGGATCGACGCTTGGTGGCGGAATCGCCCGCGCCGCAGGAAGACTCGCCAGCGGAACAACCAGCAGACCTGCCAGCATCAGCGCGCCGACCCGCTGCGGCGCGCCCCTTAGGGCACCGCCCTGGGCGGCTGGAGCAATCCGCGTCATCGCATGCGCACCCAGGTGAACAGTCCGCCGATCCACGCCGCCAGCGGGAGGGCCGCGATGATCGCTGCTATCTCGACCCATTCGGCAGTCATCCGCACCAACGGCGTGAACCTGGTGATCGGCACCAGCAGCGCCGCCAGCAGGCCGGCACCACCGAACCCCGCCAATACCAGCGCGCCCCACAGCAGCGACTGACCCGCAGCTGCCGATGTAACCGGCTCGTGCACAACGTATTTGACGATGCCAACGCAGGTCGCGGCCGCGGCGCCGCAGACCAGCGCGACGGCCTGCCGTTTGTCGGCGAACGCCCGTCCGCGGCTGATGAAGATCACAACGAACAAGCCGGCCAGCGCCGCGGCCGCAATGCTGCGGTCGTGGCCCGGCATTAGGGTGGCCCACACCGCGGCCGGCAGCGTCAGCCCGGCGCCCACGCAAATTCCGGTCAGCACGCCGTTGGCCCGTATCGCCGCCGCCGCGATCTGCGAGCCGCGTGGGGTGGTGTCTGGATTCACTTCTTCGTCGGCACCCTCGTCTACCGGCGATACCGCATCGGCGGGTTGACCGGCGCCGCGACGGAACAGATCGCGGCCGGTGATCGACCCGAAGTACGGTGGGCGGATCCGCGCGACCCATAGCGCGGCTGTCGGGGCGAAGGTCAGCACCAGCAGCAAGGCGACCAGGGTGCACATTCCCAGCCATTGTGCGGGTATCGGCCACCACATCCGTACCGCGGCGACCGTCCCCCCGAGTAGACACACCGTCACCACCGTGGCCGCCACATTGATATGGCGCCGGGTTGCCGCGGCGATGGCACAGGTCAGCACCCCTACTGCCAAGACCCCGATGAACGCGTGCGCGGACCCCAGCTTCCCGGGCGCACCGCCGCCGAGGCTCACGGCGAGTAGCGGCACCGCAAGCCAGGCCAATCCGTCCAGCATGTCTGCGCGCCCCGGCCACCAACGCCACACCGCACCCGCACCGCCGGCGGCCAGCAGGCCGGCGACTCCGGTCACGATGCTGGGCACCAGCGAGTCGGCGGCCAGCCGTTGCCGCACGGCCAATCCCAGCACCGTGACCGACACCATCGTGAGGATGACCAGTGCCGTGTGCAATGCGGTTTGGACCGTTACCGGTTCGAATAACTTTTTGCCGACCCGGGCCAGTCCGGTGGACAACGACTCGTACTGCGGCTCGAACGACTCGCCGGCAACCCCTTCCAGCGCGGGAACCAGGGCCAGCGTGGCACCGTCCTCGACGCCGAGTTCGTCGAGTGTCTTGGTGATATCCAGGCGCACGCCGTTGGCCTTATGCAGTTCGTATCCGGCGCCGGGCTCGAGCCCGTGGGCACCCCTGCGCTTGAGTTCGTCGTTGAGCAGCTCGACGACGTCATCGAGGAAAACCTCGATCGGCACGGATGCCGGGTAGACCTGCGAAACGAGGTGTTCTCCACAGACGACCGCAACGGCGCAACGAGCCGGAAACGAGACTTTACCCAGCAACTGGGTCATTACCGCGGCCTGTCGGCATCTGGAATATATTTGTCGGCCAGCGCGGCGGTGATTTCGAATAGCCGCAGTCGGGTCTTTTTATTCAATTCATGCTGGGTGTCAATTATGCCGCCCCTCGCGAGATACGGGTCGTACGGCATGAATTCGACGGTCGCCCCGGACTGCGCGAACCGCTCGGTGAGGTACCTCAGTGCATCCCGGTCGTATTTGTTGCGGCTGTCGTTCAGGACGACCGTGCTTCGGGACACCAATTCGTGGTAGCCCATTGATCGCAAGAGGTCGATCGCGCGGGTGACCGGCAGCGACGTGTCGACGGTCAGGCCGGACACGAAAACCAACGTGTCGCACGCGTCGAGCACCGCCTTCATCACCGGGTGCTCCAGGTCGTCGGAGGTGTCGACCACGATGACGGTGTGGGTGCGGCGTAGCCGGGAAAGCACGCCGGTGAACATTGACGGCACCAGCGGCCGCGGCTGATCGGACGCACGGTTCCCGGCCAGCACATCGAGACCGACGCTGTTCTGCCCCAAGTGTTCTCGAATATCCGCGTAGCCCTGGACGTCGGTATCGTTAAGAACGGCCGCGTAATCGCCAGGCGGGGATTCGTCGATCCGCCCAGCCAGGGTGCCGAAGCCGGGCGCGGCATCGATGGCCACCACGTTCTCGGGCCGGCATTCCCGGAACACCGCCCCGACGCATGCGGTGATCGTCGTTTTTCCGACCCCACCTTTACCCGAGACGACTCCGATGACGTATTGCTTGCGAATGTGGCGCCGTATCCGCGCCTGCAATTCCCGGTAATGCCTCTCGGCCGGCGACTCGCCTAAGTTAAGGGTCTGGAAGGTCGCGCGATGTATGAACTTCCGCCAGCCGGAACCCGGCGGGATTTTGCGAGGCGCAACCATATCGGAGATGCGCAACGTTCCCGATACGGAATCCTGGTATTGGTACCGCGAGATGGGCGGCGGTTCTCTCCGAATCGGTCCGCTTTCTTCCGGAGAACTGTGAAAAGCCTTCCACGGATCGGTCACGATACTGTTGCTAACATTTGCGCGATACCTCTCGACTACACAACTTTCCGGTACGAATACCATTCTTGTTCGGCGGGCAGGCGCCGCAAGACGTGGTTGACCGCGGAACCGATGTTGCTCTTGGTGCCCGGTGCGATGATCATCCATTTCTTGCCCGCGGCATAGACGTGCTCGGCGACCAGCCGCCCTTCCGGCGTATCGACGATAGCCACCACGCTTTGCTCGATGTGGGTCCGAGTGGGCCGGCCGGTGTCCACCCCCGACTGCATCGCGACAATCGCGGCTTGGGCGCAGCGGTCGGGGTCGGCGGCCATTAGCAGCATCTGCAACTGGTCGGCTTCCAGTCCCTGAGCGGCCAAGAACGTGCGCAGGGTCTCTTGACTGGTCGCGGCGGTACGCATCGCATCGGCATCCAGCGTGACGGGACGTAGCGCCGCGGGTTTGTTGGTGCCGCACAACCGCTCGATCTGTGCGTCGAGCGCCGCGGTGGCCGACCCCTCGGCACCGGCGGTTCCCGCCCCGCTGATCCGGATGAGATCCGCTGACCGTTCCATCGCCACCCACCATTGCGCAAACCTCGCGAGCAGCACCCGCGCCGGACCCCAGTCGCCCGATAGGTCACCCGGTATGCGGAAATGCATGAGCAGCGCGATGTCGCGGCGGGAGAGAACGGTCAGCCACTCCAGCACCGTGCTATCCACTTTGTCCGCCTCGTCGATAACGCCGACCGCCCGGAGCTCGGCGGTTACCGGGTGTTCCAGCGCCAGCCGCTTGGACTCGACGCTGGGCAGGTGGGGCCTGAGCCCCAACTCGGGGGCGACGACTTCAATACCGGTGAGCACCTGCAGGGCCCACAGGCCGTCGACTGTGGTGGTTAACACGTTGTCCCCGAACCTGATTAGGGGGCGCACCCGTCGCGTGCGCCCCCTGAGCTCACGCTGGTTAGATGAAGCCGTTCTGGATATGGATGTCGGTTGCGTGGGCACTCTCGGCCGTGGTGTTCACCACCCGCTGGTGCTCGCTGATGTGTTGGGCAAGGCCCTCCAGCCCGCTCAGAAACTGGGCTTGCGCGTCGAAGAAGGCCGTGGCGCCCTTGCCCAGGAAGTAGTCGGTCAGCGCCTGGGTCCGCTGCAGGATGTCTTGATGGATCTCCATCAACTGGGCCGCGCGCTGGCCGGTGTCAGCCGCGAAGGCTCCGATGGCTCCGTAGTTGTAAGTGATCTCGCTCATTCGATAACTCCTTGCCTGAGTCTGTAGAGAAGTTCGGGATTTATGCGGTGCGGCGTCCTAGGTCGCTGCACTCCCCGCGCCGAACAGGCTGTTGATACCGTGCGCCGCGTCGTCCTCGTGCTGTTCCATGAGCGACGCCGCCCGGCCAAGGCCATGCGCCAGTCTTTGACCGCCGGCAATGATCTGCTGAAGATCGTGGTGAATGTGGCCCGCCGTCGTGAGCGACGCTGTACTGGCATTGCCGCTCCACGACGAGACATTGACAACGTCCTCGTGGCCGTGCAGATACTCATTTCCGATTGCGGTCGCGGTCTGCAGCGCGGACTCGATGTGCTGCTGAGTGGTGCGCAGCAAATCCGCCGACACTTTGGTGGTATCGCCGCCTGTCATCGTGGTTCTCCTTAGATTTTTAAAGGTCCCCCGAGGTGGGTTCATTAGAAGCTAGACCCGACTTGGCTAGCTGTCACTTCAGTTGTTCCGCGGCTCCACACGCACCGAACAGGGTGTTCAGTGGACATCAGAATTGGCCACGTGTCAAACGGTCGACCAAGAACACCGGAAGCGGCGATGGCGATCACAGATTGCTGGCACCGTCGGCGAGCCCGTCGCCGTCAAGGTCGGTCAGCCGCACGTTCCACTTGCCGTCACCGTCGGTGTCGACGTATCCGGTCACGCCGTTCTCGCCCATGCACAGGACCCGGTCTGCCATCCCGTCGCCGTCGGTGTCGAGCAATCGGTCGTCGGCGGGCCCGTGGCCGTCGAAGTCGACCAGCGGACCCCCGGTGTGCTCGGCACCGTCGAGCCCGAACCACCGCACTTGCCCGCCCCGGTCTATGGCTACGGTCCAGGTGCCCGACCCGTCGTCGGTGAAAAACGCTTCGGGGGTGCCGTCATTGTCGAGGTCGAGCACGGCATGATCCGCGATGCCGTCGCCATCCAAGTCCGCCAGGGCGTCGTCGGCCAGACCGTCGCCGTCGAAATCCAGGCTGATCGCGTCGAACCGACCGTCACCGTCAAGGTCGAGGTCGGGCGGGCGATTCCAGATGGCCGCTGTCCCGTCGTCGCCGGCCATGCAATAGTCCATGGGTGTTCTGACGCTTGCACACCGGCGGCGGTTCCCGTGCGTTCCAGCGGCTCTAGGTCTCTAGGTCTAGGTCTCTAGGACCCCACCGCGGCGCACCCATCCCGAAAGGTATAGCGCAGATAGGTGGCGGCCCCTTCGAGCTCACTGTCGGCAGTCGAATAGGTGGGCAACGCCTTGGCGAAGACGCGTTGGTATAGCGCGAGAAGAGTCCCGAAATCCAGCATGACCGGATTGTTGCTGCGCCCGACGGCCTGCTGGATGTCGTCGGCCAGGTTGAGCATCAGCGGGGCAACGGCGTCGTTGAGCGCCTTTTGCTGAGGGGTCGATTGGCTGCCACCGCTCTTGTCCCAATCCTTGAAGGTGGGGTTGTCCTGGAACTTCTTGCTCGCCGACGTCACGTCACCGCACGCGGCAAGATCGCCGGTGGCGAGGAATCTCTGCAGGTTGGCCGGGTCCTGTGGCGCCGCGACGTTCGACGGTGCATCCGGGGCGGAGACCAGCGCCGCCCGGGCCTTGGCCGCTCCGGTTTCGGCTGTCGTGCAGATCGAGACCAGGGCGTTGAACAGGCTCTCCGTCGTACCGCCTAGGGCCGCGTTCGGCGGGAAGTACTTCGGGCCGATGATGTCGGCGAACGCACGCGCGTACACGACGAATTGTTCGTAGAGCTCGCGCATCACCCGGTGCGGCGTCGTGCTGATCAACGGTGCCGTTTTCACCGCCGCGAGTCGGGTCGCCTTTGCCGTTGCTTGCATCACCGCGCTCTCGTCGGGCGTCCAGGCGCTGCCCGAGATCAGCAGGGGGTTCTTCTGGCCGGGGTGCGTGGTGTCCCAGTGCTCGACGGGCGCACTCGCCAGCCAGGTCTGGCCGACGACGGTCCAGGTAATGCAGGTGGGGTCCTCGGTGATGATGCCGACCGTGCCGGTGTCGCCGGCGCTGGCCGCCGCGGCGGTGACGGTCGGGCTGCTGGAGACGGCCGGACTGCCGGCGGAATGCCTGCCGGCCTGGGTTAGTACCGCGACCGTCACGACGATCGCCAACATCACAATGGCGGCGGCTCCGACAACCCACCACCGCCGGTCGCGGTGCCTGGGCGGCTGGAGAGGCCACCTTGGCGGGGGCTGGGCGGGTGCGGGCCAGGGCTGGCCGTAGGTGGCTGGTACTGGTGGTGGGAACGATGGTGTGGGTGCTCCGGGTGTCGTACCGATCAGCGTCGGCTCAGGCGGAGCCGTCGGCGCTGCCGCCGGCGCGGGAGCAGTTCCGGGCTGGCTTGCGGTTTCGCCCCGCAGTGCCACGGCCAGGTCCTGGCAACGCGGAAAACGCGCACCGGGATCCTTGGCCAGAGCGCGTGACAGCGCGGCGTCCAGGTCGGCCAGCTCTGGGCGGACGTCGCCGATTTTCGGGGACGGCGAGTTGAGCTGGCGACTCTTGACCCCCACCAGCAGGTGATAGGCGGTGGCGGCTAACGAGTATTGGTCGGCGCGGCCTTCGTAGGGCAGGTCCAGCAGGTACTCGGGTGCGATGTAGTCCAGGTCGGTCGCGGTCAACCGGCTGGCGTCTTTGATCTGTCGCGCGATTCCCAAGTCCGCCAACAGGATTCGACTGTGGGCGGTGCCCGGGTCGGTGAGCAGGATGTTGGCCGGCTTGACGTTGCGATGCACCAGACCGCGTTCGTGCGCGTAGTCCAGCGCCTCGGCGATGGCGGCGATAATCGCCATGGCCTCCGCGCGCGGCATGCCTTCCGGATACCGCTCGCGTAGCAGCCGCGCGGCGTCGATGCCGTCGACAAAGCCCATCAAGATCCACAGCTGCCCGTCGCTTTCCCCACGGTCGTGCACGCCGACGATGTTCGGGTGCGATAGCGACGCGACCAGATCGGCTTCGCGTTGGAAGCGGGCCCGGAATTCCGCGTCGGCCGACAGCTCGATCGGCAGTATCCGTAGCGCCTGTAACCGCGGCAGCCGGGGATGTTGGACAAGGTAGACATCGCCCATTCCCCCCGCCCCCAGCCGGCGCACGATAGCGAAGCCGGCGAATGTCGCACCGTCGCTCAGCGGCATGACACGGATCGTACAAGTCGCCCACCCTGGCAGGTGTGGACGTGAGGGGGTCGAGTCCCCTTAGCTTCATCGGCCAAAACGCGGCTTCCCGGGCCCCGATTTTCTGCCCATCGAGTCCAGCCGGAAGCCGCGCTTGCAGGTCGCCGTCGATCATAGGAGTAGCCGATCCGGCAGCAGACGGGGCATTGAACCGCGCCAAGGCGAGTACATCCAGAGGTCGATTGAGGAAAGTGCAGTTTTCGAGTACTGAGTGCCGCCCCGCAGCGCCGCCAAACAATAAGCCGATTACTAGGCCATTACGAGGAGGTGTACCGACATGTCATATGTGTTTGTGCAGGCATTGAAGGCGAGTGCGGGCTGCTATGCCAGCGCTGAGGCCGCCAATGTTGCGGCGCTGACGGCTATTCCGGCGCAGACCCTCGAACAGCAACTGCCGGGTGTGATCAATGCGCCGTTCCTGGGGCTTACTGGGCGCCCGCTCATAGGCACCGGAGCTATCGGGAACGGTTTCGCCTTCGTTCAGCAGGAAATTCAGCGGACCGCCACGACACTGGCCACGGGATTCACCCAGGTGGGAAACACGCTCGCCACCGATATCTTCGGGTCGCCGGCCATTTCGCCGGTCCCGGCCACGCAGCATCCGGCCTTCACCGGTACACAGTCGCTGCTAACCAAACTTGAAACCGCTGCGTTGCGGCCGCGAAGGGCCTTCCTGACCGTATCCGGAATATATGACCAATTCGGGGAGCCGGGTTCCCCAGTTCTGGAACCCATCTGCCAGCGGCCACCTAGCGCCGCGTGCCTGGTGAGCAGGTCCCAGATCGTCCCGTTGGCCGGGTAGTTGATGTTGATGTTGATGTTGTTCAAGTTCGTCGAGATGACGCCCGACGCGGTGCCCGCCATCAAAAACCGGCGGTTCGGGTAGACCGGCAGCGGCTGCCACGACCATGATCAACCGGGCCGCGTTATGAGGATCGCTTGTCGCACGGGTCTGCTACTGTCGAACACATGTTCGATACAACCGGTCGGGTGCTGGACCCAGAGGTCGCGGCCCGGCTCGACGAGCAGATCGAGCGGTGCTACCCATCGAAGACGCCGACCTCGGCCGCGCTGCTCGATCGGATCTGCTCCTCGGCGCGTGCCGAGAACCGGGCCGCCGCCGAGCAGCTGGTCGCGATCGGGGAACTGTTCGGGTATCGGCTCTCGCGGTGCTCGGAGAACGAGGACTGGGCGATTGACACCATGGCCGCGGTCGCCGCCGAGGTCGGCGCCGCGCTGAAGATCAGCCTGGGCCTGGCCGAGGACCTGGTGCGCTATGCCCGGGCGATGCGTGAGCGGTTCCCGAAGGTCGGCGAGGTCTTTGCGGCTGGGGATATCGACTATCGGGCGTTTCAGACGATCGTGTATCGCACCGATTTGATCACCGACCGCGACGTGCTGGCCGACGTGGATGCGAAGCTGGCCGCCAACGTGGTCCGCTGGCCCTGCCTGTCGCGGGGCCGGTTGAGCGCCCAGGTCGACAAGATCGTGGCCAAAGCCGACGCCGACGCGGTGCGCCGCCGCAAGCAACGCCACACCGACCGCCAGATCGCGATCTGGCAAAACCACGGCGGCATGTCGCGCCTCGAGGGCAGCCTGCTCACCCCGGACGCACAAGCGTTGGACAAACGCCTGGATAAGTTGGCGGCCACGGTGTGTGAGCACGATCCGCGCAGCCGCGCCCAGCGCCGCGCCGACGCGCTGGGCGCGCTGGCCGCCGGGGCTGATCGGCTGGGGTGTCGGTGTGGGCGCCGCGATTGCGCGGCCGGCAAGCGCCCGGCGGCTAGCCCGGTGACCATTCATGTGATCGCCGAGCAGACCACCCTGGACGGCAGCGGTGCGGTGCCCGGCGCCGCGCTGGGTGCGCAGGGGCTGATCCCGCCCGAACTGGTCGCCGAACTGGCCGCCTCGGCCAAGTTGGTGCCGCTGATTAACCCCGGCGATGCCCCGCCCGAACCCGGATACACCCCGTCGAGGGCGCTGGCCGATTTCGTGCGCTGCCGGGATCTGACGTGTCGCTGGCCCGGCTGCGATGAGCCCGCGACCAGCTGCGACCTCGAGCACACCATCCCCTACGACCAGGGCGGGCCCACCCACGCCGCCAACCTCAAGTGCTACTGCCGCGCCCATCATTTGGTGAAGACGTTTTTGGGCTGGCCCGAAAAGCAACTGGCCGACGGGACACTGATCCTGACCGCGCCCTCGGGGCATACCTATGTCACCACCCCGGGCAGCGCGCTGCTGTTCCCGAGTTTGGCCCGCGCCGTCGGCGGCATGCCCACCCCCGAAGCCGTCCTCCCGCTCGATGACTACTGCGGCCAGCGCAGCGCAATGATGCCCAAACGCCGCCGCACCCGCGCCCAAAACCGGGCCCAACGCATCGCCACCGAACGCCGCCAAAACCACGAAGCCCGCCTAGCCCGCCGAACCGAGTCCGAAAGCTATGCAAGCTACACCGGACCCGCCCCACCCCACACCGACGACGACGACCCACCGCCATTCTGACCGGGATCTGCTCTAGCAAAACCAATGTCCACCACGTGGGTTGCCGCGTGCGCGTTCCTCCCTGGGAAGCCGTCGCCGGACTTATCGTGTACTGAACCGTGGTTGCCCGGGGAGGCTGAGGTGGACGGAACGCCGTTCGGTCGGTACCGGCTGATCGAGCTCATCGGCGAAGGCGGCATGGGCGAGGTGTGGCGGGCGTTCGACACGATGCTTCGTCGCGATGTCGCGATCAAAATTCTGCCCGCCGGGTTGGCCGCAGAGGCGGGGTATCGGGAGCGGTTTCAGCAGGAGGCCTACACCGCGGCCCGGCTGAACAATCCGAACATCCTCCCGATTCATGAGGCCGGTGAGGTCGACGGGCGTCTCTACCTCGTGATGCCGGTCGTCGAAGGCGTCGATGTTCATACCGTGCTCGAGCGTGATGGGCCAATGAGTCCCCGAACGGCGGTGCGGGTGATCGAGCAGGCTGCCGCGGCGCTGGATGTGGCCCACCTGGCTGGGCTGGTGCACCGCGACGTGAAGCCGGGGAACTTGATGATGGTCGGCGGCGACTTCGTGTATTTGATGGATTTCGGGATCGCCACCCCTATGGCAGGACCGCGCTTGACTGGCCCCGGCGCGATCGTGGGCACCTGGCCCTACATGGCCCCGGAACGCTTCGCCACCGGCACCGTCGATGCCCGCTCCGACGTGTACTCGCTGGCCTGTGTGCTGTACGAGTGCCTCACCGGCCAACAGCCCTATCCCGACGAAAGCGCGGAACAGAAAGCCCAGATTGTCGGCGATCGCACGCTGGAACTGCCCCGACCAAGTGCGCACCGACCCGACACACCGACCGGGCGCACCGAGCGCCTCACCGGCCAACAACGCCTCACCGGCCAACAGCCCGCTCCCAACGAAAGCCTGACAAGGCAGATTGTCGGCCATCTCACGCTCGACCCGCCCCGACCAACTTTGCGCCGACCAGACATACCCGCCGGGTTCGATGAGGTCGTCGCCACGGGCATGGCCAAAAATCCCGACGCGCGTTACCAGACCGCACATGAGTTGGCCCTCGCCGCAAGAGAGGCACTCACGCATGGCGGGGCTGCAGCACCGATGTCCGCAAACGGCGGGCAGTTCGGGCACTATCGATTGCTCGACGTGCTGGGTCAGGGCGGCATGGGCACGGTCTATCGGGCTCGCGATACGGCAATGGGTCGAGATGTGGCCGTCAAGGTGTTGCAGCCGGAGCTGGCCGCCGAGCCGGGCTATCAGGAGCGGTTTCGCCGCGAGGCCTACGCGGCGGGCCGATTGTCCAGCCCGAACATCATCCCGATCTATGAGACCGGTGAGGTCGACGGGCGTCTCTACTTGGTGATGCCGGTCGTCGACGGCGTCGACGTTCACACCGTGCTCGATCGTGATGGGCCCATGAGTCCGACCATGGCGGTGCGGGTGGTGGAGCAGGTCGCCGCGGCGCTGGATTCGGCTCACAAGGCCGGGTTGGTGCATCGTGATGTGAAGCCGTCGAACTTGCTGATGGTCGACCGCGAGTTTGTGTATCTGATTGATTTCGGACTCGTCCACGAGGCCACCGCCGCACGCTTGACTCGCACCAATGCCGCCCCGGGAAGCCCGGCGTATATGGCCCCAGAGCGCTTTTCCGCCGGGGATATCGCCGACGCCCGCGCCGATGTGTACTCGCTGGCCTGTGTGCTCTACGAGTGCCTAACCGCTCAGTTGCCATTTGCTGGTGACAGCTTCGAGCAGTTGATCGTCGCTCATCTGTTCACCGAGCCGCCCCAGCCCAGCAGCTTCAACGCGGCGATCCCGGTCGGATTCGACGAAGTGATCGCGCGCGGCATGGCCAAAAAGCCAGACGACCGCTACCAAACCGCCGCCGAGCTGGCCGTCGCCACCCGCCGAGCCCTCACCAGCCCCTGCGTCACGGCTCCGCCGAGGACAGCGGACCCCGCAGCACCTGGGCCGGGACCAACGCTCGTCGATAACACAACCTTTCAGCCACCGTCGCACCCCGGCTAATGCTAATGCCCAGCGGCTGGCTACGCCCCCATTGCGCTGCACGCGTTGGTGATCAGACCGCGCGTCTCCTTGGCAACCAGGCTCAGTTGGTAGTCATGGACGCCGTAAGTGGGCAGCGCCTTCGCGTAAGCGCGCAGGTATTGCGCAGCGTACTCGGCGAAATCTTGAATGACGGGATTGTTGCTGCGCCCGTCGGTGTGCTCGATATCGTCGGCCAGGCTGACAAAAAGCGGTGCCACCGCATCGCTGAGCGCCTTCTGCTGCGCGTTCCATTGGCCGACGGGGATCTTATTGTCGGTCTTGTCCCAACCTTGGACGGTGGGGTTGGCGTCCCACTTATCGTTGACCGACGCCCACTCACCGCAGGTAGCCTTGTCGGCTTCGCCGACGAAACGCTGCGGGTTCGCCGGGTCCTGCGGCGCTGCCACCCGCGCCGGTGCGCCCGGCGGTGTCACCAGCCCCGCTCTCGCCGCCGCCGCACCGTCGCCGACCGCGTTGCAGGTAGCGAGCAGCGCGTTGGATGCCATTTCTTCTGCCCGGCCAAGTTTCACGTCCGCTTGGGGGTAGTAGTTGCTGAGGCTGTTCGCGTAGGCGCGGGCGTAGACGATGTACTGCTCGTAGAGTTCCCGCATCACCCGATGCGGAGTGGCCGTGGCCAGCGGTATGGATTTCGCCGAACTATCGCGCAGCACATTTTCCACTTTTTGCATCACCGCCCGTTGTTGTGCGGTCCAGGCGCTGGCCGGGATGTTGATCGGGCTATCGGGGCTGTGGGGGTCCCAACTTAGTGCCGGATCCGAGGTCCATTCCAACGAGATCGTTTTCCACGTTTCACAGGTTGGGTCATCGGTGATGATGCCGACCGGGCCGGTGTCGCTGGCGCTGGCAGCCTGCGCCGTGGGGGCCGCGCTCGTCGGGGAGCCCGTCGGGGAGCTCGTCGGGGTGGCGACCGGGTGGCCGTCGGTGTGGGTCGCGGTGAGCGCGACGGCCACGGCCACCGCCGCCGCAGTCGCCGCCGTTGCGGCGCCGCCGGCAACCCACCACCGCCGCCTGCGGCGTTTCGTCGGCGCCGTCCCCCACCCCGGCGGTGGGCCCGGGACGCCTGGCCGCGGCGGCTCAGGCCTGGTGGGCCCGGTAGGCACGGTGGGCGGGTCCGGTGGCACCAGGGTGGGGTCCGGGGGCGGCGCCGGCACATGCCAGCCCCTGGTCTCCCCAGCGCCGGGCGTCGGCAACACCGGGGCCTGACCGCCCAACACGGCGGCCGCGGCGGCGGCCAGCGCGCCCGCGCTCTGGAAGCGCCGGTCGGGCTCCTTGGCGAGCGCGTGCACGAACAATTCATCGACGCCCGAGGGCAGCCAGCCGGCGAACGGGGTCGCCCGCGGGATCGGCTGCAAAACGTGGGCCATCAGCGCCCCCGACATCCCGGTGAACTCCGCATAAGGGGTGCGGCCGGTCAGCAGCCGAAACAGCGAGCAGCCCAATGAGTACACGTCGGCGCGGTGATCGAGCCGCTGGCCCAGCACCGACTCGGGGGCGGCGTACGCCGCGGTGGCGACCACCGAGCCGGTCGCGGTCAAGTTGCTGGCGTCGTCGAGGGCGCGGGCGATCCCGAAATCGGCCAGCATCACCCGCTCCTGGGGCCCGACGGGCCCGGCCAGCAGGAAGTTGGCCGGTTTGACGTCGCGGTGCAGCAGGTTGCGGGAATGGGCGTAGTCCAGCGCCTTGGCGACCTCGGTGATGATGTGCACGGCCCGCGGGCCGGTCATTTTGGCCTCGGTCAGTTCGCTGCTGGCGTCGGTGCCGTCCACGAATTGCATCGCGATCCACAGCTGGCCGTCCGGGGTTTCGCCGCGGTCGTAGACGGTGACGATGTTGGGGTGGTCCAGGGCGGCGGCCAGCTCGGCCTCGCGCAGGAAGCGGGCCCGAAACTGCCCGTCGTGCGAGAGCTCTCCGGACAGAACCTTCAACGCGTCATGGCGCGGCACCGACGGGTGCTGCGCCAAATAGACGGTGCCCATGCCGCCGGCCCCCAGAATGCGCTCGATTCGGTAGCCGGCGACCACGGTTCCAGCGGCGAACGGCATCGCCGGTTTACCCTTTCGGTCGGGGTCAGGTAGCAGCCCCCAACGTTACTGGGTCCACCGGCGCCGTTGAGACGCCAAACTGGCGCTAGCTTTGCTTGGTCGGGGCGGAGTTCACGGTCAGACCAACTTTTCGTTGTGGGGTGAAGTGGCCCGGCGTAACGTTCGCAGTGGCTCCTTCGGATCGCCAACGCTGCGACCAGCCACTTTGCGTGGCCCACAGCCGGTTTCATCGGACCGGCACCTTGGTTGGAGAGAGCCGGGGACGTGATCTCGTGAGCGGGAGCGTCCTACAGGTCGGCCAGGTTAGCCTGGTCGACCGTGGGTGATGTATACCCAGAAACGTCACGCCGACTCGGCGGTATGAGGTCGCTCGCTATCTATAGCCAGGCCACGAATCTATGAGCACCTCGCAGCGCTAAGTGACCGGTGCGGGCAGCGAAACGCGCAGTGCCGCAGCGCGCAACCCTCTCTACGCGCAGGTACCCGAGAATGATTGGGAACCGCACGTGACCGGGAACTCGGCACGAACCTCTAATTGCATCTACTGGTGCCGCCGGGCTTGAGGGCATGATCAGCGCCGCTATCGCCCACGCGGAGCGGCTGCGGGTGGTCGTCGATGGTGACCGTCGCGCCGAGCAGCCCACCGAGCAGCAACGCGAAAGTCCGATGACCGCCGACGACACCGCGACCAGTCGGCGCGACCTGACCGACCAGCTTCCCTCCGCGCTACTGCACCGGCAGCTTCAGCACCCGATTGTTGCGGTCGTCGGTGACGTAGAGGTTGCCGGCGGCATCCACCGCCACACCGGCAGGGAACGAGAGGCCGGTGAACGGCAGCACAGCCTGGGTGGACGAGGCCGCCGCCAGCTTGACCACCCGATTGTTGTAAGAGTCGGTGACGTAGAGGTTGCCGGCGCTGTCCACCGCCAGACCGAAGGGGACGTTGAGGCCGGTGAACGGCAGCACGGCCTGGGTGCCCGAGCCCGCCGCCAGTTTCAGCACCCGACCGTTGGCGTTGTCGGCGACAAAGAGGTTGCCGGCGGCATCCACCGCCACCCCGCCGGGCTGGTCGAGGCCGGTGAACGGCAGCACACTCTGGGTGGACGAGCCCGCCGCCAGCTTGACCACCCGATTGTTGGACGAGTCGACGACGTAGACGTTCCCCGCGGTGTCCACCGCCACATAGGCGGGGTTGTTGAGGCCGGTGAACGGCAGCACCGTCTGGGTGGTTCTCGATTGCGCCGCCAGCTTCACCACCCGCCCGTTGCCGTTGTCGGCGACATAGAGGTCGCCAGCGGTGTCCACCGCCACACCCTCGGGGTTCTTGAGGCCGGTGAACATCAGCAGGCCCTGGGTGGACGAACCGGCCGCCAGCTCCAGCACCCGATTGTTCTCGGTATCGGTGACGTAGAGGTCGCCGGCGGCATCCACCGCCACACCGTAGGGCTTGGTGAGGTCGGTGAACGGCAGCCTGACTTGAGGACCGTATGCGGGTTCGCGGTGAGGGCGGTTCGAATTCTCGTGCTGCTGGCTGATGATAACAATGGCGGCGGCCATGACGGCCACCGTCACCAGGGCCGCCGGGATCACGATGGCCCGTCGGCGCCACCACCGGCGCCGTGTCGTGGTGCGGGTGGTGGGCGGCGGGCGGTCGGCGGGTCGGGGTGGTGGCACAGGCGGCCAGCCGGGTGGAGGTTGCTGGGTCGCGGGGTGGGTGGGTTCGGCTGACTGTTGCCGCGCCGCGGCTGCCAGCGCGGGCGCCTGCATGGGCGGCACCTGATCGTCGAGGTGAGTGGGTCCGGGTGCCGGCGGAGGCTGCTCGTCCAACAGGGTGGGTTCCCCGGGTAGTGCCAGCGGCGTGGTGACCGCATCGCGGGCGGCGTCGGCCAATTCGATTGTAGTGGCATAACGCTGGCCCGGGTCTTTGGCCATGCCGGTGGCGATGACCTCGTCAACCTGGGCGGGCACTTCGGGTCTGGCGCTGGAGGGCCGCGGCGGCGGCGCACTCATGTGGGCCACGATTAGGCGCGGCATCGTGTCCATGGCGAATGGTGGCTCGCCGGTCAGGCATTCGTAGAGCACACACGCCAGTGAGTAGATATCGACTCGGGCGTCCTCTTGGCGTGCGTCGTCCAGCCGCTCGGGTGCGATGTAGGCGAAGGTCCCGATTGTGCTGCCGGTCTTGGTCATTCGGGTGTCCTCGGCCACGCGGGCGATGCCGAAGTCGATCAGGTACGCGAAGTCGCGGTTATCGAGCAAGATGTTGGAGGGTTTGATATCGCGGTGAATCAGCCCGATTTGGTGGGCGGTATGCAAGGCTTCGGCGACCTGGCCGACGATGCGCACAGCGCGCTGTGGCTCCAACGGGCCGTCGGCCAACACGGCGGCCAGGTCGCGACCCTCGATGAGTCGCATGGACACGAAGAGTTGTCCGTCGATTTCGCCGTAGTCGTAGATCGGTACTACGTGCGGGGTATTGAGCCGCGCCGCGGAGTGCGCTTCGCGGCGGAAGCGCCGCTGAAAGTCCTCGTCCTTCGACAGCTTCGCGGACAAGACTTTGATGGCGACAACCCGGTCAGTGACTGTGTCGTGTGCACGCCACACCTCGCCCATGCCGCCCTCGCCGAGCAGCGACAACAGCCGGTAGCGCCCAAACGGTGTGTCGTCCACATCAGCCTCCCGGCGTCAACGGTCCAGGACACGATAAATCCGACGACGGCTTCGCACCAAGGAAACTCACCAGTCGTACATCACCGTGTGTGGCTACTGTGCTTTCCTCTCTGCTTAAGGTGTCCGGGCTCCTTGTCCAGGGTCGGGGTGTCCTGATGGCGCAGGTCGGTCGTCGTTGTCGGTTCTTGAGATGATGGCAAGGTTGAGGCCGGCATCTTGGATTCTTCGCGCGCCGCGCTCAGCAGCTCCGGGCATAGCCCCGCCACGATCAGGGCGCTAGCGATTCACTAAGCGTGGAACCAGATCGCTTTAGTCCGCGTCTGACTAGTTGATCGGGCCGAGATCGCGCCGTTGATCGACGCGATCAACGGCCGTATACAGGAACCCAACGACATTCCCCTTCAACTCGACTCGGAGCTCGCCGGCGAACATGCGGTCAGTGCTCCCCACCATGTATCGCTCTCTGCTCGTTGGTCTCTCAATTCACGCTCGGCTGTTTCAACACCGAGGAACCAGCGCACCGCTCAGGCATCGAGTGCAGTGAAGTCAAATCGCACAAGATGCGGCGCAGAATTGCGAAGTCGTCATTGCCGCGCGTCGAATGTCTTGTAACAGCGGCCATCCTGTGCCAGGCAGGGAATGTCCGACCAGGTACACAGGTGTCAACGACAACAGGCGACCCCTCGAACGGTCCGTCGTCACGCCAGAGCAGATCAGAGTGCTCTAGCTAGCTAGCTTAGCTAGCTAGATGACTTGCCCCGCGCCTTCCACCAAGCCAGCAGCTCGGCGGTCGCCTCCTCGGTGGTCAGGGGCCCGCGATCCAGGCGTAGCTCTTTCAAGTACCGCCATGCCTCGCCGACTTGCGGGCCGGCCGGAATGCCGAGCAGCGCCATGATCTGGTTGCCGTCCAGATCGGGGCGCACCCGTGCCAGATCTTCCTGGGCGGCCAGTTCTTCGATCCGCTTCTCCAGCTGGTCATAGTTGGCCCGCAGCCGGGCGGCTCGGCGCTGGTTGCGGGTCGTGCAGTCGGCGCGCACCAGCTTGTGCAGGCGCGGCAACAGCGGCCCGGCGTCGGTGACGTAGCGGCGCACCGCGGAATCGGTCCACTTCCCGTCGCCGTAACCATGGAACCGCAGGTGCAGAAACACCAGCTGCGAAACGTCGTCGACCATCTGCTTGGAGTACCTCAGGGCCCGCATCCGCTTGCGGACCATCTTGGCGCCCACCACCTCGTGGTGGTGGAAGCTGACCCCGCCGTCGGGCTCGTGCCGCCGGGTCGCGGGTTTGCCGATGTCATGCAGCAGCGCCGCCCAGCGCAGCACCAGATCGGGGCCTTCATCCTCCAGGGCGATGGCCTGCCGCAGCACCGTCAGCGAATGTTGATAGACGTCCTTGTGTTGGTGGTGTTCGTCGATGGCCATCCGCATGCCGCCGATCTCGGGCAGCACCACCTCGCCCATCCGGCTCTGCACCAACAGGTCGATACCGGCGACCGGGTCGCCGCCAAGCACCAGCTTGTCCAGCTCAGCCGCCACCCGTTCGGCGCTGATGCGAGCCAGCTGCGGGGCCATTTCCTCGATCGCCGCCCGTACCCGCGGCGCGACCGCGAAGCCGAGTTGTGACGCGAACCGCGCGGCGCGCAGCATCCGCAGTGGGTCGTCACCGAAAGACACCGATGGCGCCGCCGGGGTGTCCAGCACGCGGGCCCGCAGCGCCGCCAAACCCCCCAGCGGATCGAGGAATTCGCCCGGCCCGGACGGCGTGATGCGCACCGCCATCGCGTTCGCGGTGAAATCGCGGCGCATCAAATCGCCGTCGAGGCTATCGCCGTAGCGCACCTCGGGATGACGCGACACCTGGTCGTAGCGGTCGGCGCGGAACGTGGTGATCTCCAGGCGGTGCTCACCTTTGCCGGCGCCCACGGTGCCGTATTCGATCCCGGTGTCCCACATGTTGTCGGCCCACGGCCGCACGATTCGTTGCACCTGCTCGGGGCGGGCGTCGGTGGCGAAGTCCAGATCGGGGCTCAACCTGCCCAACAGGGCATCCCGCACCGAGCCGCCGACCAGGTGCACCTCGTGGCCCGCGGCATCGAACAACGCGCCCAGCTCGCTCAGCACGGTGGCGTGCTGATTCAAGGCGGCCGCGGCTTTGGTCAGCAGGTCGGCATCCTGGGCGGCGTCGGGCACGTTCGAAGAGCCTAGTCGGGGTTTGCCTGACAGGCTGGTGTGAGGTGCCGCCGGTAAGCCCATGCCCGAGCCACAATGCGGACCGGACTGGGCCGTTGAGGGGGTTCGCCGATGAATGCGCCGTACCATCGCCCGCTGGACAAAGCGGCGAGTATGGCCTGAAGACGGCCCCGTGCCAGTTACTATCGCTTCAATGTCGGACGGCGAACAGGCCAAACCACGTCGCCGCCGAGGCCGGCGCCGCAGTCGTGGCGCCGCCGCTTCGGTCGAAAATCACGTGGACAACCAGCCGACCGGTGACGCAGCGACGACGAAACCACGGGGGTCTCGTTTACCGCGCCGCGCGCCGGAGCGGCTCCGCACCGTGCACGAAACATCCGCGGGCGGGCTCGTCATCGACGGCATCGACGGACCGCGCGACGGGCAGGTCGCGGCGCTGATCGGTCGCGTCGACCGGCGCGGACGGATGCTGTGGTCGTTGCCCAAGGGCCACATCGAACAGGGCGAGACCGCCGAGCAGACCGCCATCCGTGAGGTCGCCGAGGAGACGGGAATCCGCGGCAGCGTGCTGGCGGCGCTGGGACGCATCGACTACTGGTTCGTCACCGACGGGCGTCGGGTGCACAAGACCGTGCACCATTATTTAATGCGGTTCTCCGGCGGCGAGCTGTCCGACGACGACCTCGAGGTCGCCGAAGTGGCCTGGGTGCCGATGCATGAACTGCCGTCCCGGCTGGCGTATGCCGACGAGCGCCGCCTCGCCGAGGTAGCCGACGAACTCATCGACAAGTTGCAGAGCGACGGCCCGGCTGCGCTCCCGCCGTTGCCACCCTGCGAGCCGCGGCGACGGCCGCAGACGCATTCGCGCACCCGTCACTCCGGCGAGCCCACCGCGGGGCGGAAGAACGGTCACAGGCCAGGGCCGTGAGTTCGCCGCGTGTCTGGTGGGTCGGCTTGTGGCGCCTGGCCACCGTGGTCGGCATGGTGGCCGGTCTCGGGGTGGTGTTGACCGGGCCCCTTGCCGCACCGCGCGCCGCCGCGGGCGAGCCCGGCGAAACGCCCTTCGTCCGTGTCCGCATCGATAAGGTGACCCCGGACGTCGTCACCACCACAAGCGAAGCCGTCGTAACCGTCAGCGGTGTGGTGACCAACATCGGTGACCGCCCGGTGCGCGACGTGATGGTCCGGCTCGAGCACGCCGCCGCCGTCGGCTCGTCAGCGGCCCTGCGCACCTCTCTGGACGGCGGCACCGACCAATACCAGCCGGCCGCGGACTTCGTCACGGTGGCGCCCCAGCTTGAGCGCGGGCAGGAGGTCGGCTTCACCCTCTCGGCTCCGGTGCGCGCGATGGCCAAGCCGTCGCTGGCCATCGACCAGCCCGGGATCTACCCGGTCCTGGTCAACGCCAACGGAACGCCCGACTACGGCGCGCCCGCCCGGCTCGACAACGCGCGGTTCCTGCTGCCCGTGGTCGGCGTCCCGCCGGACAAACCCGATTCCCTGGAATCCACCGTCGCGCCGGACACCTCGAAACCGGTGTGGATCACCATGCTCTGGCCGCTGGCCGACCGGCCCCGGTTGTCCCCCGGCGCACCCGGTGGCACCATCCCGGTCCGGCTGGTCGACGACGACCTCGCCACCTCACTGGCCACCGGGGGCCGGCTGGATGTCCTGCTGTCCTCGGTCGAGGTCGCCACCAGCCACGACGTCGATCCCGACGGCGCAGTCGGCCGGGCGCTGTGCCTGGCCATCGACCCGGATCTGCTCGTCACCGTCAACGCCATGACGGCCGGCTACGTCGTCTCCAACTCCCCCGACGGCCCGGCCCAACAACCGGGCACCCCGACCCATCCGGGCACCGGTCAGGCTGCCGCGACCATCTGGCTGAACCGGTTACGTGCGCTGGCGCACCGGACGTGTGTGACGTCGTTTCCCTATGCGCTTGCCGATCTGGATGCCTTGCAACGCGTTCACGATCCGGGGCTGAGCGCGGCCGCCACCAGCAGCACCGCCGACATCGTCGACCACATTCTGGACGTCGTCTCCGTCCGCGGCGCCACCGTGGCGCCGGATGGCCCGTTGACCAGTCGCACCGTCGACCTGATCGGCGCCAATAACAGCACCGTCGCGATCGCGGCCGCGGAATTATCCGTGGAGGATACGCAGGGTTCTCCCGAGACGGGCTCGGCCAATGTCGACACCGCGCCCCGGCGGTTGTCCCCGCAGGTGGCGATCGCGCCGTTCGATCCGGCCGTCGGCGCCGCGCTGGCAGCGGCGGGGAGTAGCCCCATCGTTCCGACCTACGTGGACTCCTCGTTGACGGTCCGGGTCGCGCACGACTCGGACACGGCCCGCCGCCAGGACGCCCTGGGCTCGATGTTGTGGCACGCCCTGGAGCGCGACGCCGCGCCTCGCACCCAGCTCCTGGTGCCGCCGGCGTCGTGGAACCTGCAGGCCGACGACGCGCAGGTCATCCTGACCACGCTGGCCACCGCGATCCGGTCCGGCCTGGCGGTGGCACGACCGCTGCCGGCGGTGATCGCCGACGCCGCGGCGTGCGCCGAGCCACCCGAGCCGACGGGCGCGTACGCGTCGGCACGTGGCCGGTTCAACGATGAGGTCACCACCCAAATCACCGGCGAAGTCGGACGTGTGTGGGGACTGACGGCAGCGTTGACCACCGACGAGCGCACCGGGTTAACCGGCGTCCAATACACCGCGCCGCTGCGCGAGGACATGCTGCGGGCGCTGAGCCAATCGGAGCCGCCCGATTCCCGCAACGGACTGGCTTCCCAGCGGCTGGCGGTCGTCGGCCGAACGATCAACGACTTGATTGGTGCCGTCACCATCGTCAACCCGGGCGGCTCCTACACCTTGGCCACCGAGCACAGCCCGCTGCCGCTGGCGCTGCACAACGGCCTCGCCGTTCCTATCCGGGTCCGGCTGCAGGTCGACGCGCCGCCCGGGATGACCGTCACCGACATCGGCCAGATCGAGCTCCCACCGGGGTACCTGCCGCTGCGGGTACCGATCGAAGTGAAATTCACCCAGCGGGTCGCTGTCGACGTCGCGTTACGGACCCCGGACGGCATGCGGCTGGGCGAGCCGGTGCGGCTGTCGGTGCACTCCAACGCCTACGGCAAGGTACTGTTCGCGATCACAATGACCGCGGCCGCGGTGCTTGTGCTGCTGGCCGGACGACGGCTTTGGCACCGCTTCCGTGGCCAGCCCGATCGTGCCGACCTCGACCGCCCCGCCCCGCCCCGCACCCGATACTCGGACCCGCGGCGACGGATCACTCAGCGCCGGATCCCTCAGCGGGCCGATGAAGAGCACCACGTATGAAACCCGCCCCTCGGCGGGCCGTACCACAATCACCGCCGCAGCCGCGCGGCCCGGCCTCGCCACCGACGGGTCCGCTCCCTCCGGTGCCCGACCTGGCGCGTCGACGGCCTGAGCTGTCCGACGCCGCGCTGGTATCGCGGTCGTGGGCGATGGCATTCGCCACACTGATCAGCCGGCTCACCGGCTTCGCCAAGATCGTGTTGCTGGCCGCGATCCTGGGCGCCGCGCTGGCCAGCTCTTTCTCGGTGGCCAATCAGCTGCCGACCCTGATCGCCGCACTCGTGCTGGAGGCGACTTTCACCGCGATCTTTGTGCCGGTGCTGACCCGCGCCGAGCAAGGCGACCCCGACGGCGGCGCGGCATTCGTGCGGCGCCTGGTGACGTTGGTGACCGCGCTGCTGCTGGTCGCCACGACGCTGTCGGTGCTCGCAGCGCCGCTGTTGGTGCGGCTGATGCTGGGCCGGAATCCGCAAGTCAACGAGCCGCTGACCACCGCCTTCGCTTACCTGCTGCTGCCCCAGGTCCTCGCCTACGGCCTGACGTCGGTGTTCATGGCGATCCTGAACACCCGCAACGTGTTCGGACCGACAGCGTGGGCACCAGTGGTCAACAACATCGTCGCGATCGCGACCCTGGGGGTTTATCTGGCCGTCCCCGGTGAGCTCTCGGTAAATCCCGTCGAGATGGGCAACACCAAGCTGCTGGTGCTCGGGATCGGCACAAACCTGGGGGTGTTCGCGCAGACCGCGGTGCTGCTGGTGGCGCTGCGGCGCGAACACGTCAGCCTGCGCCCATTGTGGGGAATCGATCAGCGCCTCAAGCGCTTCGGCGCGATGGCCGCCGCAATGGTGCTTTATGTGCTGATCAGCCAGCTCGGCCTGGTGGTCGGCAACCAGATCGCAAGCACGGCAGCGGCTTCCGGTCCCGCCATCTACAACTACACCTGGCTGGTGCTGATGCTGCCGTACGGCATGATCGGCGTCACGGTGCTCACCGTCGTCATGCCACGGCTGAGTCGCAACGCCGCCGCCAACGACACCCGGGCCGTGCTCGCCGACCTGTCGCTGGCCACCCGACTGACGCTGATCACGTTGATCCCGATAGTCGCGTTCATGACCGTCGGCGGGTCCGCGATCGGCAGCGCGTTGTTCGCATACGGCCATTTCGGCGGCGTCGACGCCGGGTACCTGGGCGCCGCGATCGCGTTGTCGGCGTTCACCTTGATCCCGTATGGGCTGGTGTTATTGCAGCTACGGGTCTTCTACGCCCGGGACCAACCCTGGACGCCGATCGTCCTCATCGTCGTCATCACGTTGGTCAAGGTCATCGGCTCGCTCCTGGCGCCCCTTGTCACCGGTGACCGCGCAATGGTCGCCGGCTATCTCGGGCTGGCCAACGGGCTCGGATTTCTGGCCGGCGCGATCGTCGGCTACATCCTGCTGCGGCGTGCCCTGGTGCCCGCCGGTGCCCACCTGGTCGGCGCCACCGAGATGCGGACGATCCTGGTGACGATCACCGCATCCTTGCTTGCCGGACTGCTCGCCTACGTGGCTGATCGGCTGCTGAAGCTGGGCGACTGGACGGCCCACGGCGGCGGCGCGGGTTCGCTGCTGCGGTTGCTGGTGCTGGCCGCGATCATGCTGCCCGTCATCGCCGTGGTCATGGTCCGCGCTCGGGTCCCCGAGGCGCAGGCGGCACTGGGCGCCGTGCGGCGTCGGCTCGGCTCGTCCGGGCACCGCCCGGTCACGTACCCTGAGCAGAGGAATTCGTCCCAGCCGGGGGCAAATGCGGTCCAGGAGCCGATCCGGCGCAGGCCTCCGGCGCGCGCAGGTACAGCCCGGATAGCGAAAGCCCGGATAGCGAAAGGACCGGAGGTGACCGACCGCCCACGGGAGAGCGCCCCACCCGGTGCTGGATCTGGCTTAGGGCCAGGCACCGGGCGGCCGCGGCCGGCTGCCGACGACTTCCAGCCCGACATTTCGTCCGACCTCGACCCGGAACCCGTGCCGGGGCCGCGTCAGTCCGACAAGTCGAACGGCGATTTCGGCGCCGACGGCCGCGGGCCGATTCCCTTCGATGCCCCCCGCGAGCGTCGCGGGGGGCCGTCCGCAGCCGCAGACGACGTGCACTTGGTTCCCGGCGCCCGTATCGCCGGTGGCCGCTATCGGCTGCTGGTCTTCCACGGTGGCGCACCCCCGTTGCAGTTCTGGCAGGCGATGGACACCGCGCTGGACCGGCAAGTTGCGCTGACCTTCGTCGACCCGGACGGGGCCCTGCCCGACGACGTCCTGCAGGAGATCCTGGCCCGCACGCTGCGGCTCAGCCGCATCGACAAACCCGGTATCGCCCGGGTACTCGACGTTCTGCACACCGGTTCCGGTGGCTTGGTGGTCTCGGAGTGGATTCGCGGCGGTTCGTTGCAGGAGGTCGCCGACACGTCACCCTCGCCGGTCGGCGCCGTCCGGGCGATGCAGTCCTTGGCCGCCGCCGCTGACGCCGCCCACCGCGCCGGTGTCGCCCTGTCGATCGACCACCCCAGCCGGGTGCGCGTCAGCATCGACGGAGATGTCGTGCTGGCGTACCCGGCGACGATGCCCGACGCCAACCCGCAGGAGGACATCCGCGGCATCGGCGCGGCCCTGTATGCACTGCTGGTCAACCGGTGGCCGCTGAGGGAATCCGGGGTGCGCAGCGGGCTGGCGCCGGCCGCGCGCGACGCCACGGGCAATCCCGTCGAGCCCACCGTCATCGACCGCGACATCCCCTTCCAGATTTCCGCCGTAGCCGTCCGGGCGGTCCAAGAAGATGGCGGGATACGCAGCGCGTCAACGCTTTTGAACCTGTTGCAGCAGGCGACCGCGGTGGCCGACCGCACCGAGGTGCTCGGTCCCATCGACGATCCCGAGCCCGAACCCGAACCCCGGGCACGCGCCAGGCCGAACCTGCCAGCCGATCGGAGATATCCGGTACTCGGTAACCGGCGCCGCAAGCTGCTGGTCGTTAGCACCGTGGGATTCGTCATCCTCGTGGTTGCCCTGTTTGTGATCGCCTCGGTGGTGAGCAAGGTCTTCGGAAATCTGAACGGCGGCCTCAACAAAGACGAACTCGGCCTGAACGCACCGTCGGCATCGTCGTCCTCGTCGAGCGCCAGTTCCGCACCCGCCGGCAGCGTCGTCAAACCCACCAAGGCAACGGTCTTCACCCTCGACGGCGACGCCGACAACCCGGACCAGGCCGGGTTGGCGATCGACGGCGACCTCTCCACCGCGTGGGCAAGCGAGCTGTACATGGATGCCGTCCCGTTCCCGACCTACAAGAAGGGCGAAGGCTTGATGTTGCAGCTGCCGAAGTCCACCGTGGTGGGTGCGGTCAACATCGACATCGCCAGCACCGGGACCCAGGTGGAAATCCGCGCGGCATCCACGTCGACACCGGCCACACTGAAAGACACGACGGTGCTGACCGCGGCGACGACGCTCAAAAAGGGCCACAACGTAATCCCGGTTAAAGCCGCTGCACCGACATCGAATCTGCTGGTGTGGATTAGCGTGCTGGGAACCATGGACGGCAAGAGCAAAACCGAGATCTCCGAGATCACGGTTCAAGCGGCGTCCTAAGACCCGGTCCGCCCGGCGCATCCGGGTGAAGTGCCGAGTGACAACCGATTGGTTACTGTCCCGGCCGTGGCTTTCGGTGATGGGCGGAAACGCAGCGACGCCGAACTGCTGGCCGCCCACGTTGCCGGCGACCGCCACGCCTTCGCCGAGCTGTTCCGCCGTCATCACCGGCAGCTGCACCGGCTCGCGCGACTCACCAGCCGCACCCGTGAGGATGCCGAGGACGCGCTGCAGGACGCCATGCTGTCGGCACATCGCGGCGCCGGCTCCTTTCGGTACGACGCCTCGGTCCACAGCTGGCTGCACCGCATCGTGGTCAACGCCTGCCTGGACCGGCTGCGGCGCGCCAAAGGCCGCCCGACCAGCCCGCTGGAGGACGTCTATCCGGTAGCCGATCGGACGACCCAGGTCGAGACGGCGATCGTGGTGCAGCGGGCGCTGATGCGGCTGCCCGTCCGGCAACGGGCCGCGGTGGTGGCGGTCGATATGCAGGGCTATTCGATCGCCGACACCGCACAGCTGCTCGGCGTTGCCGAGGGCACGGTCAAGAGCCGGTGCGCGCGCGCCCGGGTGCGCCTGGCCGAGCTGCTGGGCTATCTCAACACCGGCGTCAACACCGGCGCGCACGCCGCGCCGGACCGTCCAGCTGGTCAGCATTAGGCCTGTGCATGGCCGTCGGGCTGTGCATGACGGACACTGGGGCGGATGGGTGCAGCCGACAGAGAGCCAGCCAAAGAGCCAGAGGATCCGCAAGACCCGCATGCAGCTGGCGCGAAGGAACCGCCGCTAACGGTGGAGCTGCTCGCCGATCTACAGGCCGGTCTGCTCGATGACGACGTCGCCGCGCGGGTACGTGGCCGTGTCCGCGAAGATCCGGAGGCGGCCGAGATCCTGCGCAGCCTGAACCAGGTGCGCTGCGACCTCGCCGCCGCGGGCGCGGCGCCGGCGCCGGACCCTCCCCCTGGTGTCGCCGCAAGGATCTCTGAAGCGCTGAGGTCAGCGAGCGGATCGCCGGCCCGCGCCGCCGCTCACTCGGCCCGACCACAGATCCGCCCGGCCCGGGTGATCGCGGGTGTGGTGGGCTTGTGTGCCGTCGTCGCCGCGATCGGCTTCGGCACGGCGGCATTGCTGAGAGCGCCCGCGCCGACGCCGAGCACGCCGGTGACCGCCGAGCACATCACGGTCTCCATGCCGCCGATGACAATCCCGCTATCGCAGGCGCAGATCCTGGGCCTGCTCGACCACGGTCCCGACTTCGGCCCCCTCGGAGGCACCCTCAACGACCCGTCGCGCCGCGCGTCCTGCCTCAGCGGCCTCGGGTATCCGGCATCCACCCGGGTGCTGGGCGCACGGCCGATCGACATCAACGTCCGGCCCGCCGTACTGCTGGTGCTGCCCGGCGACACGCCCGACGAACTGGCGGTCTTTGCGGTCGCACCCAATTGCAGCGCGGCCGATACCGGCCTGCTGGCCAGCACCGAGATCCCCCGCCCCTAGCGGCATGCAGGTGCGGCGCCCAGCGCGCTGGGAACACCCCCGCCTACGCTGGCGTTCGTAGACGTAGCTTAAGCATTTAAGTACCCGAAAGGCTCGTATGACCGCCGCCCCGTCAGCGCCCGACACAGTTCACGACGTCATCATCATCGGCTCCGGCCCCGCCGGATACACCGCAGCCCTCTACACCGCGCGGGCGCAGCTGGCACCGCTGGTCTTCGAGGGCAGCGCTTTCGGCGGCGCGTTGATGACCACGACCGAGGTGGAGAACTACCCCGGCTTTCGCGACGGCATCACCGGCCCGGAGCTGATGGACGAGATGCGCGAGCAGGCCCTGCGATTTGGCGCGGACCTGCGGATGGAAGACGTCGAATCGGTATCGCTGGACGAACCGATCAAATCGGTCGTCACCGCGGACGGGGAAACGCACCGGGCCCGGGCCGTCATCCTGGCGATGGGTGCCGCGGCGCGCTACCTGCAGGTGCCCGGCGAGCAGGAGTTGCTGGGGCGCGGCGTGAGTTCGTGTGCCACCTGTGACGGGTTCTTCTTCCGGGACCAGGACATCGCCGTCATCGGCGGCGGTGACTCGGCGATGGAGGAGGCCCTGTTTTTGACCCGGTTCGCCAGCAGCGTCACGCTGGTGCACCGCCGTGACGAGTTCCGGGCCTCAAGGATCATGCTCAACCGCGCCCGCAACAACGAGAAGATCAAGTTCCTCACCAACCACACCGTCGTCGCGGTCGACGGCGACACCACGGTGACGGGATTGCGGTTGCGCGACACCAAAACCGGCGAGGAAACTGCGCTCGCGGTGACCGGCGTGTTCGTCGCAATCGGCCACGAGCCGCGGTCCAGCCTGGTGCGCGATACCGTCGACGTCGACCCAGACGGCTACGTGCTGGTGCAGGGACGAACCACCAGCACCACGCTGGCCGGTGTATTCGCAGCGGGCGATCTGGTGGACCGCACCTACCGGCAGGCCGTTACGGCCGCCGGAAGTGGTTGCGCCGCAGCCATAGACGCCGAGCGTTGGCTGGCGAAGCACGCCGAATCAAGTACCGACACATTGATTGGAGCACCACAATGACCGACGCGGAAAACGCCGGAGCCACGATAGAGGTATCCGACGCGTCCTTCTCCACGGATGTGTTGTCCAGCAATAAGCCTGTGCTGGTTGACTTTTGGGCAACCTGGTGTGGACCGTGCAAGATGGTGGCGCCGGTACTCGAGGAAATCGCGGCCGAGCGGGCCGGCCAGCTCACGGTCGCCAAGTTGGACGTCGATGCCAATCCGGAGACAGCGCGCGATTTCCAGGTCGTGTCAATCCCGACCATGATCCTGTTCAAGGACGGCCAGCCGGTGAAGCGGATCGTCGGCGCCAAGGGTAAGGCGGCGTTGTTGCGCGAGCTTTCCGACGAGGTTCCCAACCTCACCTGACCCCGGTCGGGATCGCGCCACCAGGCGCGCACGTGGCCTGGGGTTTTCCCGAAATCGGCAACGATCTGCGACAATACGGGTAGCTGTTGTGCCTATGTCACCGTGTCTGTTGAGCGCTCGAGAGTCCCGGAGGGCCTTTGTATGCCGAGTCCGCGCCGCGAAAATGGCGACGCGTTGCGCTGTGGTGACCGAAGCGCCGCTGTCACTGAGATCCGGGCCGCGCTGGCTGCGCTAGGGCTGCTGGACAATCCCGACGAGGACTTGAGCACCGGCCGACATGTGGCACTCGACGTGTTCGACGCCGAGCTGGACCACGCGGTGCGTGCCTTCCAGCAGCATCGCGGACTGCTGGTGGACGGCATTGTCGGCGAAGCCACTTACCGGGCGCTGAAAGAAGCCTCCTACCGGCTCGGCGCCCGCACGCTGTATCACCAATTCGGCGCCCCGCTGTACGGTGACGACGTCGCCACGTTGCAGGCGCGACTGCAGGAACTTGGCTTCTACACCGGCCTGGTCGACGGACACTTCGGGTTGCAGACCCACAATGCGTTGATGTCGTATCAGCGCGAGTACGGACTTGCCGCCGATGGCATCTGTGGCCCGGAAACGTTGCGCTCCTTGTACTTTCTGAGTTCACGAGTCACGGGCGGCTCGCCACACGCCATTCGCGAGGAAGAGCTGGTCCGCCGGTCCGGCCCGAAATTGTCGGGCAAGCGCATCATTATCGATCCGGGCCGCGGCGGTGCCGACCACGGCCTGATCACGCAGGGCCCGAATGGACCTATCAGCGAAGCAGATGTGTTGTGGGACTTAGCAAGTCGACTTGAAGGCAGAATGACCGCCATTGGCATGGAAACCTTCCTGTCCCGGCCCACCAATCGCAGCCCATCGGACGCCGAACGTGCAGCTACCGCCAATAATGTGGGCGCGGACCTGATGATCAGCCTGCGCTGCGAAACTCAGGCCAGCTCTTCGGCTAACGGCGTGGCCTCCTTCCACTTCGGCAACTCGCATGGTTCGGTCTCCACCATTGGCCGCAATCTCGCCGATTTCATTCAGCGAGAAGTGGTCGCCCGTACCGGTCTGCGGGATTGTCGAACCCACGGCCGCACCTGGGATCTGCTGAGGCTGACTCGGATGCCGACGGTTCAGGTCGACGTCGGCTACATCACCAACCCACGCGACCGCGGGATGCTGGTCGGTGCGCAGACCCGCGATGCGATCGCCGAGGGTATTCTCGCCGCGGTCAAGCGACTCTATCTGCTCGGCAAGAACGATCGGCCCACCGGCACGTTCACCTTCGCCGAGCTCCTTGCCCACGAACTATCGGTGGAACGGGCCACCAGAAGTTCCTAACCTGGTGGGCCCCGCACGGCCCCCCGGATTCACTGGGCTTGCAACGCGTTGCTGGTCGTCGACCCCGCCCCGACCGGCTGCTGCAGCTGAGCATTCGCGAGCAGGCGCTCCAGGGCGGCCTCGACTTCGGCCTTCCATCCCAAACCCTTGTCCAGCTCAAGCCGAAGCCGGGGGAAGTACGGGTGCGGTGCCACCACGAGGAAACCGACGTCCTGCAAAAAATCCGCGTCGATGATGCAGTGGTCGACCGAGCAGTCCCCGAGCGCTTCCAACACCGGCGCGACATCCGGGTCCGCCGTGCGCGGATCCTGCAACTCGGTGGCCGCCTGGGTGCGACCAAACGCCTCCAGCGCCCGGACTCCGCGCCGGACCAACTCGTCGATCACCCTGGCGATGAGGCTGTGTGGCAGATCGTCCGCGGCCTGCCCGAGCTCGACACCCATCGACGTCAACAGCACGGCGTCCGGAGACACCGGCGCGGTGGGGAACCGATGTGCCCGCGGTACCGCGCCCGGCGGAGCGTAGAGCACATATCCCAGGCACGGCGGCTCGCTGTTGCTCCGTTCGTCCGGGACCTCCGTCGCGACCTGCCCGCACGAGCCCCACTCCAGCATCACCATCGACAGCCAGGCTTCCTTTTCGAACTCCGGGTCGGCGAGGTGGTCCTGGTTACCGAGGGTCGCGGGATCGACCTCCCAGAAGACGCAGCGGCGCGCGTGCTTGGGAAGTTGCTCGAACGCTTCGAGCCGCAGCGGTGTTATTCGAGCGGACACTAGTCTCCTGGTCTCCGTGCGGTGCTCCGCAGCGAACCGGCATGCGGTCGGTATGCACCAACAGCCCCTCCAGGATATGCACCGACAGCCCCTCCAGGATAGGAGAGTTTGTCCTCGTCGGGCCGGTGTCTGGAATCCGGTTCAGGCCGCGGTGCCGGAACCACCGCCGGCCCGCCGCACCGGCCGACCCGTCGTCGAAATGGCTTGACGCACATGGGGTCTGCGCCGAATTGCGGCGGCGAGGGCGGGTTGTTTCGCATCACGAAGTGGTTGCAGTGTCACAGTGACGTAATTACGGCGTGTACCCGTTCATGCCTTCGGCGGAGCCATCATCGCCAGGATTCGCTGCAAGTCATCCACCGAGCCGAACTCCACCACGATCTTCCCCTTGCGTTTGCCAAGGGTGACCGTCACCCGGGTATCGAAGGCCGTTGACAGGCGTTCAGCAACGTCCTGGAGACCGGGCATCTGGATCGGCTTGCGGCGCTGCGGCGACGGTGTGATGGTGATGTCGCCGCGGTTGGTCAGGGTGACCGCTTCCTCGGTCGCCCGCACCGACAGCCCCTCCGCCACGATCCGGCTGGCCAATTCCTCCTGTGCCTCGGGGCCGGCCTCCAAGGACAACAGCGCACGGGCATGGCCGGCCGACAGCACGCCCGCCGCCACTCGGCGCTGCACCGGGATCGGCAGCTTCAGTAGCCGGATCATGTTGGTGATCAGTGGCCGCGAGCGGCCGATGCGCGCCGCGAGTTCGTCGTGGGTCACCCCGAATTCGTCGAGCAGCTGCTGATAGGCCGCCGCCTCTTCCAAGGGGTTCAGCTGCGCCCGATGGATGTTTTCCAAGAGGGCATCGCGCAGCAGGTTGTCATCGCCGGTCTCGCGCACGATGGCCGGGATGGTGGCCAGGCCCGCCTCCTGGGCCGCCCGCCAGCGCCGCTCCCCCATCACGATCTGGTAGCGCGCGCCGCTCTGCGTTCCGGCCACCGCGCGCACCACGATCGGCTGCAGCAGGCCGAACTCACGGATGGAGTGCACGAGCTCGGACAGCGCCTCCTCATCGAAGACCTGCCGTGGCTGGCGGGGGTTGGCCTCGATGTCGGCCGGCGGGATCTCGCGGTACACGGCGCCTATCGCGCCATCCGGCACCGGACCTCCGATCAGAACATCGGCGGCCGCCTCCCCCATCCGCGGGCCAAAGCCCGGCGACCCGGGGTCGCCGGTGGGGCCGGTGGGGATCAGCGACGCCAGGCCCCGGCCGAGGCCGCCCTTCTTGCGCAACGGCTGGGTCATGGTTGTCCCTTCGCGGATGGTGGCCGGTCGCGTCCGGCAAGTTCCCGGCTCGCGTCGAGGTAGCTCATCGCCCCGCGCGAGCCGGGGTCGTAGTCGATGATCGTCATGCTGTAGCCCGGCGCCTCCGAGACCTTGACGCTGCGCGGGATCACCGTGCGCAGCACCTTGGCTCCGAAGTACCGGCGCACCTCGTCGGCCACCTGGTCGGCGAGCTTTGTCCGGCCGTCGTACATGGTGAGGATCACCGTCGTCACATCGAGCGCGGGGTTGAGGTGGGCCTTCACCATCTCGATGTTGCGCATAAGTTGTGACACGCCCTCAAGCGCGTAGTACTCACACTGGATCGGGATCATCACCTCGGGCGCGGCGACGAGCGCATTGATCGTCAGCAATCCCAGCGACGGCGGACAGTCGATGAAGATGTAGTCGAAGTCGAAGTCCTGCAGCTGGGCCAAGGCGGTGCGCAATCGATTCTCCCGCGCGACCATGCTTACCAATTCGATCTCGGCGCCGGCCAGATCGATCGTCGCGGGAACACAGAACAGTCGTTCGCTGTGCGGGCTGCGGCGCAACGCGGCCTGCAATGGGACTTCGCCGAGGAGTACCTCGTACGACGACGGCGTGCCGGACGGGCGGTCGGTAATGCCGAGCGCCGTGCTCGCGTTGCCCTGTGGATCCAGGTCGATGACGAGCGTCTTGAGTCCCTGCACCGCAAGCGCGGCGGCGAGGTTGACCGCGGTCGTGGTCTTGCCGACGCCGCCTTTCTGGTTCGCGATGGTGAACAGCCGGCGCTGGCGCGGCCTCGGCAGCGGCTCGTGGGCGGTGTGCAGGACCCGCATGGCGCGTTCCGCGGCGGCGCCGATCGGGGTGTCGAGATTGTTCGATGTTTCACGTGAAACATTCGCGGGCGCGGCGGGCGCGGCGGGCGCGGGCGCGGCGGGCGCGGCGGGCGCGGGCGCGGCGGGCGCGGCGGGCGCGGGCGCGGGCGCGGGCGGCGCCATCCCCTCGCCGGGCCAGCCATGTGGCGAACTCATCGTGCCCTCCTGCTTGCCGCCCGAGCCGGTGTGTGCCGAGCCTGCTTGCCACGTCGCGCCGACACCACGGTTGCGGGCGGACGCAAATAGTTCGCGCCACATGTGACCACCCTGACATCAACGGCGCCTAATGCCTCCATCACACGCCGGTGTTGCCGGACTTCGTCGGGAGCGCGCTCCCCCTTGATCGCTAGCATCCGCCCGTCCGCTCTCAGCAACGGCATACTCCACCTCGTCAACTTGTCCAGTGCCGCCACGGCTCGTGACACCGCGACATCCGTCTCCCCGACATGGTCCCGTACCCATGGCTCCTCGGCGCGGCCGCGTACAACCTCGACGGGTAAACCTAGTTCGGTCACCACCTCGCGGAGAAAGTCGGCGCGGCGCAGGAGTGGCTCCAGGAGGACAACCCGGACATCCGGCCGAGCGATCGCCAACGGCAGTCCGGGCAAGCCGGCACCGCTGCCGATGTCCACCACATGATCACCCGGATCGAGGAGCTCGCTTACCGCTGCGCTGTTGAGCAGGTGCCGCTCCCAGAGTCGAGGGACCTCGTGTGGTCCGATCAGACCACGTTCCACGCCGGCCCCCGCCAAGAATTCCGCATACCGCTGTGCAAGGTCGAGCCGAGGGCCGAAGAGCGCGGGCGCGGCGTCGGGCGCGGCCCTGGCGGCCGCCCCAGCCGACGGGGACGCCTCGCAAGGGCCGACATGTTTCACGTGAAACATTCCTCTGCTCTTCTTGATCTTCCGGGTCCGGTTGGTCTTCCGGGTCCGGGCCGGGCCCCTAGGAGCCCCTGGAAACTACACGGCGGTAATTCGGTCCTCTTAGTCGTGCAGGATGACAACCCGTCGCGACGGCTCCACGCCCTCGCTTTCGCTGTGCACTCCCGGCACCGCGGCGACGGCGTCGTGGACGATCTTGCGCTCGAACGGCGTCATCGGAGCGAGCTCTTCGCGCTCGCCGCTATCGAGCACCCGGCGCGCCACTTTGTCACCCAGCGCGGCCAATTCCTCGCGGCGCCGACGTCGCCAGCTTGCGATGTCGAGCATCAGCCGGCTCCGCACGCCCGTCCTCTGGTGTACCGCCAACCGGGTGAGTTCCTGCAAAGCATCGAGTACTTCGCCACCCCGGCCGACCAATTTCTTCAGGTCGTCACTGCCGTCAATGCTCACAACCGCGCGGTTGCCCTCGACGTCCAGATCGATATCGCCGTCGAAGTCCAGCAGATCCAGCAGCTCTTCCAGGTAGTCGCCGGCGATCTCCCCCTCAGCGACCAAACGCTCCTCGAGGTCCTCGCCGGCTTCGCCCGGCGCCGCATCCTCCTCGGCATCGACAGGTGCCGCGTCGGCCGTTTCGGTATCAACGTCGCGCTCGGTGGTTTCGGCGTCCGTCATGGCTTTACCTCTTTTCATTCACGGGTCTTTTGTTGTTTTCGCGGGATCGGGCCGCGATCAGGCTTGGCGGCCGTCGTCAACGTTTGCGTTTCTTCGGTCGCGCGCCCGGACGTGGGGTCCGGTTGGCCGGGCCGTTGTTGCGCCCGCCTGGATTCGGCTTGGTCGGCCGAGTCTCGGCCGTCTTCGTCTCGGCCTCGTCAGCACCTGAGCCATCCGTTTCCGCCGGGCTCGACTCGCCGCCGTCGTCGCCCACCGTGGTGTCCGTTCGGGACCCGTTACCGCTCGCCTGCCCAGCCTTCGGAGAACGTTTCGGCTTGGCCCCCGGCTGTGGCGCGTTCGCCGCTCGTCGCTGGATGGCTTCCTTCTTCTTCGCCTCTTCCTCTTTCTCGATCATGGCGAACACGTAGTGTTGCTGACCGAATGTCCAGATGTTGTTCGAGAACCAGTACAGGATGATCGCCAGCGGAAGAAACGGACCACCGACCACAACGCCCAACGGAAACACGTACAGCGCCATTTTGTTCATCATCGCGGTCTGCGGATTCGCGGCCGCCTCCGGGCTCTGCCGTGCCACCGACGCCCGGCTGTTGAAGTACGTCGCAATCCCGGCCAGGATCATCACCGGTGTCCCGACCGCGATCACCGCGAGACGACTAAAGTGTGTGAACGCGTCCAACCCGGCGTGCTGCGTCATGAACGCACCGATCGGGGCGCCCCACAAGTTGGCGTCCAAGAAGTGCCCGACGTCGGCCGGGGTGAACACGTAGTTCCCCGTCATCCGGTTCTCGACCACCGTCATGTGCGGCTGACCGAAACCTCCGGTCGTTCGGTTGAAGGATCGCAAAACGTGGTAGAGCCCGAGGAACACCGGTATCTGCGCCAGCATCGGCAGGCAACCCAGGATGGGATTGAACCCGTGCTCGCGTTGCAGCTTTTGCATCTCGAGCGCCATGCGCTGACGATCCTTGCCGTACTTCTTCTGCAGCGCCTTGATCTGTGGTTGCAGTTCCTGCATCTGCCGAGTGGTGCGGATCTGTTTGACGAACGGCTGGTACAGCAACGCTCGCAACGTGAACACCAAAAACATCACCGACAGCGCCCACGCGAAAAAGTTCGATGGCCCCAGCAGGGCGCCGAACAGCTTGTACCAGACCCACATGATCCACGACACTGGGTAGTAGACGATGTCGAGACTGAACAGATCAAACGACAAAAGACTCACCTTCCCCTAGCTTCGCCGGGGGGCCCCAGGCGTTGCCGATGTCGTCGGAGCCCGCCGGACGGCTCGGGCCGTTTGGTACACGCTCCGGTATCGGATCCCATCCTCCCCGATGCCACGGTCCGCACTTGGCGAGCCTGGCTGCGGCCAACCAGCCTCCCCGGACCAAGCCGTACTCGGTCAGCGCATCAACCGCGTACTGGCTACAGGTCGGAACAAAGCGGCACGACGCCGGCCGCAACGGCGAAACCATATGCCGGTAAAGCCGGATCAGAAAGACCAGTCCACGCACCCCGGCCATACCGATGCTGTGGGCGCCTGCGTGCACCCGTGCCGACCGATTCACCGGTCCGTTCCCGCCAGTTCGATGGCACGCCGCAGCCCGGTTCGCAACTGCTGTTCTAGCCATGCCGACGACACGTGCCGGCTGCTCGGCAGCGCACGGATCACCACCTCATCAGATGGATGGAGATCACCCAACATGGTTCGCGCGACATGCCGCAGCCGGCGGGCGACCCGATGGCGTTCGACGGCCGAGCCGACCGGTTTGGCGACTATCAGGCCGACTCGTGGCCCCCGCGGACCATTAGCCTGATCCGGAGTGTGCGCCCGGCGGACGTGAACGACGAGGTCTGGCTGCACGGTACGCATCCCATGCTTTACCGTCGCGTCGAACTCGCTCGACCGCCTCATGCGGTTGCGTGCCGGAAGCACCGCCAAGAAACCCGACGTTGCGATCAGGCAGATAGTGCGCGGCGACCCTTACGGCGCCGGTTGGAGACGATCGCACGTCCAGCGCGGGTGCGCATCCGCAGACGGAAACCGTGCACACGGGCTCGTCGCCGGTTATTCGGCTGGAAGGTCCGCTTGCCCTTGGTCACGGCATTCTCCTCGCTGTGTGCGGCATCGTTTGTGGCAATGCCTCCGGCCGCTCACGCGTCACAACTGGGTCAAAGCCTTGTTAGTGTGCGGGTCGGTCGGGGTGGTCATGCTGCTGGCCGGCGCGGTCCCCAAGCAGAACATCGGTGGGTCGCAGCCGTATCGCCGACTTTCGGGCGACTGTTTGAGGGTACTGACGAGCCTTCGCTGGGTCAAACCTGGCCTGCGCCAACGCAGCCACCCAAGCGCTTAAGTAAACCAGCGTTGTCGGGGAGGCTACGGCGAACGATCTTCGCCGTAACTCGATAGAACCCGAAAGAAGCCAATTGGATTGCAATATAACGGTTGGCAGCCGCACGGAAAACTGTTAGCTTCGGGCAATGCCGTTTCGCCACCCGGAGCGGCGGTCGACAACGAAGCGAGGATGGCGGATCGACTGGCTGCCTAGATAACCTTCACCGGTTGTCTCCAGCACGGAGATCGCGGGCCGCTGCCGGTAGGCTGAGGCTCGCTTACGATCATCCTGTCCACACCTGTGTATAACTATGTGGACAGTTGCGTTGCCACCACCAAGCTGGTCGTACCACGACCGAAGAAATTTCCGAGAATCAGGGAGATGCGTCGTTGACCGATGACCCTGGTTCAGGCTTCACCAAGGTATGGAACGCGGTCGTTTCTGAGCTCAATGGCGAGTTCAGCCCGGACGGCGTCCCGCCCAACCGCACCACCCTGATGGCACCACTGACGCCTCAGCAAAGAGCATGGCTGAATCTTGTCCAACCACTCACCATCGTCGAGGGGTTTGCCCTTTTGTCGGTGCCGAGCAGCTTTGTGCAAAACGAGATCGAACGTCACCTGCGCACACCCATCACCGACGCCCTCAGCCGTCGACTCGGACAGCAGATTCAACTCGGAGTGCGCATCGCCCCACCCTCCCCCGACGATGCCGACGATGCCGCCTTATCACCGCTTGAGGACTCCGGAGTCGAAGCGATCGACACCGACGAGGGCTACGGCGACGGTGACAACGGCGAAGCCCTCACCGGCGGTGGTCAGCAGAGCTGGCCGAGCTACTTCAGCGAACGCTCGCACCACACTGAATCGGCACAGCCGGTGGGAGCCAGCCTCAACCGCCGCTACACCTTCGATACGTTCGTCATCGGGGCCTCCAACCGGTTCGCCCATGCCGCCGCCCTGGCCATCGCCGAAGCACCGGCCCGGGCCTACAACCCGCTCTTCATTTGGGGCGAGTCCGGGCTTGGCAAGACACACCTGCTGCACGCCGCCGGCAACTATGCCCAGCGACTCTTTCCTGGCATGCGGGTCAAGTACGTCTCAACCGAGGAATTCACCAACGACTTCATCAACTCTCTTCGCGACGACCGCAAGGTTGCTTTCAAGCGCAGTTACCGCGATGTCGACGTGTTGCTCGTCGACGATATCCAGTTCATCGAGGGCAAAGAAGGTATCCAGGAAGAGTTCTTCCACACCTTCAACACGCTGCATAACGCAAACAAGCAGATCGTCATCTCGTCCGACCGCCCGCCGAAACAACTCGCCACCCTCGAAGACCGGCTGAGGACCCGATTCGAGTGGGGCCTCATCACCGACGTGCAGCCGCCGGAACTGGAAACCCGCATCGCCATCCTGCGCAAGAAAGCACAAATGGAACGGCTGGCGGTGCCCGACGACGTACTAGAGCTGATCGCCAGCAGCATCGAACGCAACATCCGCGAACTCGAGGGAGCCCTCATCAGGGTCACCGCGTTTGCCTCGCTGAACAAGACACCGATCAACAAGGCGCTGGCCGAGATTGTGCTTCGCGACTTGATCGCCGACGCCAGCACCATGCAAATCAGCGCCGCAACCATCATGGCCGCCACCGCCGAATACTTCGACACCACGGTCGAAGAGCTGCGCGGGCCTGGCAAGACCCGAGCGCTGGCTCAGTCCAGGCAGATCGCAATGTACCTATGCCGGGAGCTCACCGACCTCTCACTGCCCAAGATCGGCCAGGCATTCGGCCGCGACCACACCACGGTCATGTACGCACAGCGCAAGATCTTGTCCGAGATGGCCGAGCGACGTGAAGTGTTCGATCACGTCAAGGAACTCACCACTCGCATCCGTCAGCGCTCCAAGCGGTGACTTGGCAGAGTTTTTTCAAGAAACTTCTCGCACCCGCGTCACACCAGCCACACCCTTGTGGTGTGCGCAGCACTGTGCACAAACCACTCGAACAGCCGTGCAGCGCTCGGGCTTGCGCACACGCTCGTCTCTCATCCCCAATTGCCCGACAACGAACGCACAGTTGTCAGCGCTGTCATGCACAAGCCGATGACTTCCCCACCAGCGCCAAGGCTGGTCTATCCCCAAAACACACAGCCTTTAATACTGTTACTGAGATCTCTTCGTTGTTTCTTCTTTGAAGTACAGGCTTGGGGACGCCGCGTTGCGCAGGCCTCGCTATGCTCTCGCTGATCCGGCTTGTCGGCGTTTGCGATTAGCTTTCAACTTGGCGTTCGAAGATCTACGGTTGTTCTTCGACTGCCGTTTACGGCTGGCGGGGGGCTAGCCACTGGGATTTGAACTCGCTGTGAGGTGAAGGGGAGCTATGGACGTGGCGACGACAAGAGCTAGCCTCACCGATTTGAAGTTCCGTTTGGTGCGCGAGTCGTTCGCCGAAGCGGTGTCGTGGGTGGCGAAGAACCTGCCCACCAGGCCCGCGGTGCCGGTCCTGTCCGGGGTGTTGCTGACCGGCTCGGACCAGGGCCTGACCATTTCCGGATTCGACTACGAGGTGTCCGCAGAGGCGCAGGTAGCGGCCGAAATTGCTTCTCCGGGAAGCGTTTTGGTGTCCGGTAGGTTGCTGTCAGACATTACCAGGGCGCTGCCGAACAAGCCGGTCGACTTCGACGTGGACGGTAACCGCGTCTCACTGACCTGCGGAAACGCCAGGTTTTCGCTGCCGACGATGGCGGTTGAGGATTACCCGACGTTACCGACCCTGCCGGAAGAGACCGGGACCTTGCCGGCAGACGTGTTCGCCGAGGCGATCAGTCAGGTTGCCATCGCGGCCGGCCGAGACGACACGTTGCCCATGCTGACCGGTATCCGGGTTGAGATCTCGGGTGAGACGGTGGTTTTGGCCGCTACCGACAGGTTCCGGCTGGCGGTTCGTGAACTGACATGGTCGGCGTTGTCGTCCGACGTCGAGGCGGCCGTGCTGGTACCGGCCAAGACGCTGGCCGAGGCCGCCAAAGCCGGCGGCGATGGTTCTGAAGTTCGGTTGTCGCTGGGCGCCGGAACGGGCGTGGGCAAGGACGGGCTGCTCGGCATCAGCGGTAACGGGAAGCGCAGCACCACTCGACTTCTGGATGCCGAATTCCCGAAGTTTCGGCAGTTGTTGCCCGCGGAGCACAGCGCGGTGGCCACGATCAACGTGGCCGAGCTCACCGAAGCGATCAAGCTAGTGGCCCTGGTAGCGGACCGTGGCGCACAAGTCCGCATGGAATTCGCCGATGGCATGCTGCGGCTTTCTGCCGGCGCCGACGATGTGGGCAGGGCCGAAGAAGACCTGGCCGTCGATTACGCCGGTGAACCGTTGACCATCGCATTCAACCCGACATATCTGACCGACGGGCTGGGGTCGGTGCATTCGGAACGGGTGTCGTTCGGCTTTACCACGCCGGGTAAGCCCGCGTTGCTGCGTCCGGCGCTCGATGACGATAGCCACCCGAGCGGCCCCGGTCCTTTTTCCGCGCTGCCGACGGACTATGTCTACTTGTTGATGCCAGTCCGGTTGCCCGGGTAGGTGTACGTCCGGCATTTGGGGCTGCGTGACTTCCGTTCCTGGGAGCACGCCGAGTTGGAATTGCATCCGGGCCGGACGGTGTTCGTCGGTCCCAACGGTTATGGTAAGACGAATCTGATTGAGGCACTGTGGTATTCGACCACCCTCGGTTCGCATCGGGTGGGTACCGACATGCCCCTGATCCGCGCGGGCGCAACCCGCGCGGTGGTTTCCACGATCGTCGTCAACGAAGGCAGAGAATGTGCGGTTGACTTGGAGATTGCCGCGGGACGGGCGAACAAGGGGCGGTTGAACCGGTCACCCGTCCGCAGTACCCGCGAGGTGGTCGGTGTGCTGCGCGCGGTGTTGTTTGCTCCAGAGGATTTGGCCTTGGTTCGCGGCGATCCGGCGGACCGGCGCCGCTACCTGGACGACCTGGCCACCGTACGCCGTCCGGTCATCGCGGGGGTGCGCGCCGACTATGACAAAGTGCTGCGGCAACGTACGGCGCTGCTGAAGTCCGTTTCCGGAGCACGTTATCGAGGCGATCAGGGTGCGCTGGAGACCCTCGACGTGTGGGACAGCCGGTTGGCCGAACACGGTGCTGAATTGATGACCGCCCGGATTGAGCTGGTGAACCAGTTGGCGCCGGAGGTGGAGAAGGCCTATCAACTGTTGGCACCCGAATCGCGGCCGGCGTCCATCGGCTATCGCGCCAGTTTCGATGTCGAGCCCGGCGCGGGGACCGATCGTGGATTGCTCGAAGCAGGTCTGCTGGCTGCGCTCTCGGCCCGTCGGGACGCGGAGTTGGAGCGCGGCATGTGCCTTGTTGGGCCGCACCGCGACGAGCTTGAGCTGCGGCTGGGCGATCAACCCGTCAAAGGCTTTGCCAGCCACGGGGAATCGTGGTCACTGGCGGTGGCGCTCCGGTTGGCGGCCTATGAATTGTTGCGCGCCGATGGCGGCGAACCGGTGTTGTTGCTTGACGACGTGTTCGCCGAACTTGATGTCGCGCGGCGTCTCGCGTTGGCAACGGTGGCCGAGTCAGCCGAACAAGTCCTGGTAACCGCGGCGGTGCTGGAGGACATTCCCGCCGGCTGGGATGCTAGGCGGGTGAACATCGACTTGCGCGACGGCGAGTCTGGACGGGTATCGGTGGTGCAATCGTGAGCGGCCCGGATGACGGGCGTGACCTCGACCGGAGCGAAAAGCCAAGCCAAAAGTCAAGCCAAAAGCCAAGCCAAAAGCCAACCGAGTTGGCCGGTATCGACTTGGTCAGGCGCACTCTTGAGGAGGCCCGTGCTGCCGCCCGCGCGCAGGGAAAGGACGCCGGGCGCGGGTTGGCGGTGCCACCCGTTTCGCGCCGCGGTGCTGGGCGGCGGCGCAGGTGGTCCGGACCCGGTCCCGACGCCCGCGATCCCCAGCCGCTGGGGCGGGCCGCGCGTGAACTGGCGAAAACACGCGGCTGGTCGGCGCATGTCGCCGAGGGGACCGTGCTGGGGCTATGGCCGGTAGTGGTCGGGACGGAGATCGCCGACCATGCGAGCCCGATCGCCCTGAGGGATGGGGTGCTTAGCGTGGCGGCCGAATCCACGGCGTGGGCGACGCAGTTGCGGGTGGTGCAGGCGCAGTTGCTGGCCAAAATCGCCGCGGCCGTCGGCAACGGTGTGGTGACGTCGTTGAGAATTACCGGCCCGACGGCGCCGTCGTGGCGCAAGGGGCCACGGCACATCGCCGGCAGGGGCCCGCGCGACACCTACGGCTAGCCCATTCAACAACTCAAAAGGATCCCCAGATCGGCCTTGATCAACAGACGGCTCAGAGCCGCCAGGACGAAACGGAGTCGCGTGACTAACGTCGGGACGCGCCGGGAATAAAGAAATCGAGCGCACGGCGCGACCAGACAGGTAGAAACGCTCCCAGAAAATCGGTGCGGACCCTCGCTCACGGTAGAGTGGAGTGATGCGACCGCTGCGGTGACTGGACCGCTCGCATGCAACCCCAAGGAGAGCATTCGGACCGTGGCTGCCCAGAAGAAGAAGGCCCAAGACGAATACGGCGCTGCATCCATCACCATCCTCGAAGGGTTGGAGGCTGTCCGCAAACGCCCCGGCATGTACATCGGGTCTACTGGCGAGCGGGGTCTGCACCACCTGGTCTGGGAGGTAGTCGACAACGCGGTCGACGAGGCGATGGCCGGCTATGCGACGACCGTCGACGTGGTGCTACTCGAGGACGGCGGAGTAGAAGTGGTCGACGACGGCCGCGGCATCCCGGTCGCCATGCACGCCTCGGGTATCCCCACCGTCGATGTGGTGATGACCCAACTGCACGCCGGCGGCAAGTTCGACTCCGACGCCTATGCGATTTCGGGTGGTTTGCATGGTGTCGGCGTGTCGGTGGTCAACGCCTTGTCGTCCCGGCTCGAGGTTGAGATCAAGCGCGACGGCTATGAGTGGTCGCAGGTTTACGAGAAGTCCGAACCCGTAGGCCTCAAACAGGGCGCGCCAACAAAAAAGACCGGTTCGACGGTGCGGTACTGGGCGGACTCGACCATCTTCGAAACCACCGAGTATGACTTCGAAACCGTCGCGCGCCGGCTGCAGGAGATGGCTTTCCTCAACAAGGGGTTGACCATCAACCTGACCGACGAGCGGGTGACCCCGGCCGAAGTGGTCGACGAGGTCGTCAGCGATGTGGCCGAGGCACCGAAGTCGGCCAGTGAGCGCGCGGCTGAATCCGCTGCGCCGCACAAGGTTAAGCGCCGTACCTTCCATTACCCCGGTGGTCTGGTCGATTACGTCAAGCACATCAACCGCACCAAGAGCCCGATCCACAGCAGCATTGTCGATTTCTCCGGCAAGGGGCCCGGTCACGAAGTCGAGATCGCGATGCAGTGGAACGCCGGCTATTCGGAATCGGTGCACACCTTCGCCAACACGATCAACACCCATGAGGGCGGTACCCACGAGGAGGGCTTCCGCAGCGCTTTGACTTCGGTGGTGAACAAGTACGCCAAGGACCGCAAAGTGCTGAAGGACAAGGATCCCAACCTCACCGGCGACGACATCCGGGAAGGCCTCGCGGCGGTGATTTCGGTGCGGGTCAGCGAGCCGCAGTTCGAGGGCCAAACCAAGACGAAGCTGGGCAATACCGAGGTCAAGTCGTTCGTGCAGAGGGTCTGCAACGAACAGCTCACCCACTGGTTCGAATCGAATCCCTCGGACGCGAAAGTGGTTGTCAACAAGGCGGTGTCGTCGGCGCAGGCGCGGATCGCGGCACGCAAGGCGCGCGAGCTGGTGCGTCGCAAGAGTGCCACCGACCTGGGTGGGCTGCCCGGCAAGTTGGCCGACTGCCGCTCCACCGACCCGCGGAAGTCGGAGCTGTATGTGGTGGAGGGGGATTCGGCCGGCGGCTCGGCGAAAAGCGGCCGCGATTCCATGTTCCAGGCGATCCTCCCGCTGCGCGGCAAGATCATCAATGTGGAGAAGGCCCGGATCGACCGGGTGCTGAAGAACACCGAAGTGCAGGCGATCATCACCGCGTTGGGTACCGGGATTCACGACGAATTCGACCTGACCAAACTGCGCTACCACAAGATCGTGCTGATGGCCGACGCCGACGTTGACGGCCAACACATTTCGACGCTGCTACTGACGTTGTTGTTCCGGTTCATGCGGCCGCTCATCGAGAACGGCCACGTGTTTTTGGCGCAGCCGCCGCTCTATAAACTCAAGTGGCAGCGCAGCGACCCAGAATTCGCTTACTCCGACCGCGAGCGCGACGGTCTGCTGGAGGCGGGGCTGAAGTCCGGCAAGAAGATCAACAAGGAAGACGGTATTCAGCGCTACAAGGGTCTCGGTGAGATGGACGCCAAGGAGCTGTGGGAAACGACGATGGACCCGTCGGTCCGGGTGCTGCGACAAATCACCCTCGATGACGCAGCGGCCGCCGACGAGTTGTTCTCCATTCTGATGGGTGAGGATGTGGACGCGCGCCGAAGCTTTATCACCCGCAACGCCAAGGACGTTCGCTTCCTGGATGTCTGATGAATCAGGCACGCCAACTGAAAACGAGGGACCCTGAAGAAACATGACTGATACCACGCTGCCGCCCGGCGACGGACCCGTCGACCGGATCGAGCCGGTTGACATTCAGCAGGAGATGCAGCGCAGCTACATCGACTACGCGATGAGCGTGATCGTGGGCCGCGCGCTACCCGAGGTGCGGGACGGCCTCAAGCCGGTGCACCGCCGGGTGCTCTACGCGATGTTCGACTCCGGGTTCCGCCCGGACCGCAGCCACGCCAAGTCGGCGCGGTCGGTCGCCGAGACGATGGGCAACTACCACCCGCACGGTGACGCGTCGATCTACGACACCCTGGTGCGGATGGCGCAGCCGTGGTCGCTGCGGTATCCGCTGGTCGACGGGCAGGGCAACTTCGGCTCGCCGGGCAACGACCCACCGGCCGCCATGCGCTACTGTGCGTCTGGAGATGCGTTGGTGCGGTTGCCATTTGGGCAGTCAGTGCGGATCGGCGATGTCGTCACGGGGGCCCGGCCCAACTCGGACAACGGGGTCGAGATGAAGGTCCTCGATCGGCACGGCAACCCCGTTGTAGCCGATCGGCTGTTTCATTCGGGCGAGCACCAGACCTACACTGTGCGCACCGCAGAGGGCTATGAGGTCACCGGTACGTCGAATCACCCGCTGCTGTGCCTGGTCGATGTTGGCGGTGTCCCCACGCTGCTGTGGAAGCTGATCGAAGAGATCCGGCCCGACGACCACGTGGTGTTGCAGCGGACCCCACCGGTTGAGTTCGGGCCGGCAGACTGGCACGACGTGATGGAAGCGCTGCTGTTGGGCGCTTTCATCAGTGAGGGCTATGTTTCAGAGACCCGAGCCGGTTTCGCCAATTGCGACCGCGACTACTTTGAGATGGTCGCCGGTGCTTATGACGCGGTGGTCGGCGGCAAGCGCGGCATACGCCAGCAGACGATCGCATCGGGTTCTCGGCTGCATGTGCTCCACATCCAGAACGTGACTGCGCTGAAGCGGACCCGTCTCTGGGAGATGATGGGTCAGCGGTCTGCCGATAAAGCGTTGCCGGAGTGGATGTGGCAAGCCCCCGCCGCCATCAAGCGGGTGTTCCTACAGGCACTGTTCGAAGGCGACGGATCTTGCTCGAGGTTGCCGCGAAACACGATTCAGATCTCGTACTCGACCATCAGCAAGCAGCTGGCCGCCGATGTGCAGCAGATGCTGCTGGAGTTCGGCGTCGTTTCGAAGCGGTATCGGATGGCGGTCGGCGAGTACAAGGTCGTCGTCACCAATCGCGCCCAAGCCGAATTATTCGCCGCGCAAATCGGATTCGGTGGCGCCAAACAAGCCAAACTGACAAATATCCTGGCGTCCATGCCCGCGTGCGCCGGCATGGACAAGGACCACGTCCCCGGCTTGGCGACTTTCATCCGGAAGCACGCTGGCGGGTCGTGGGCCGACCGCGACTGGCTGAACCGCCACAACGTCGACCGCCTCCAGCGCTGGCGCACGCGTGGCGCGGAGATCTTGGCGCGCATCGCCGATCCCGACGTCCGCGCCATCGCGACCGATCTCACCGACGGCCGGTTCTATTACGCTCGCGTCGCCTCCGTGACCGATGCGGGCGTGCAGCCGGTGTACAGCCTGCGCGTCGACACCGACGACCATGCATTCCTCACCAACGGGTTCGTCAGCCACAACACCGAAGCGCGGCTGACCCCGCTGGCGATGGAGATGTTGCGTGAAATCGACGAGGAGACGGTCGATTTCATTCCCAACTATGACGGCCGGGTCCAGGAACCGACGGTGCTGCCCAGCCGGTTCCCCAACCTGCTGGCCAACGGTTCCGGCGGCATCGCGGTCGGCATGGCGACCAACATCCCGCCGCACAATCTGCGCGAGCTCGCCGAGGCGGTGTTCTGGTGCCTGGAGAATTACGACGCCGATGAAGAGGCGACATTGGCCGCCGTCATGCAGCGCGTCAAGGGGCCCGACTTCCCCACCGCCGGCTTGATCGTTGGCTCCCAAGGGATTCACGACGCGTACACCACGGGCCGCGGGTCCATACGGATGCGCGGCGTGGTCGAGATCGAGGAGGACTCGCGCGGCCGCACCTCGATCGTCATCACCGAGCTGCCCTACCAGGTCAACCACGACAACTTCATCACCTCGATTGCCGAGCAGGTGCGCGACGGCAGGCTGGCCGGCATCTCCAACGTTGAGGACCAGGGCAGCGACCGGGTCGGCGTGCGCATCGTCGTCGAGATCAAGCGCGACGCGGTGGCCAAGGTGGTGCTGAACAATCTCTACAAGCACACCCAGCTGCAGACCAGCTTCGGCGCCAACATGCTGTCGATCGTCGACGGCGTGCCGCGGACGCTGCGGCTGGACCAGATGATCCGCCACTACGTCGAACACCAACTCGACGTCATCGTCCGGCGCACCACCTACCGGCTGCGCAAGGCCAACGAGCGCGCCCACATTTTGCGCGGACTGGTCAAGGCTCTCGACGCGCTGGACGAAGTCATCGCGTTGATCCGGGCGTCGGAGACCGTCGACATCGCCCGGGCCGGCCTGATCGAGCTGCTCGACGTCGACGAAATCCAGGCCCAGGCCGTCCTCGACATGCAGCTGCGGCGACTGGCCGCCCTGGAGCGTCAGCGGATCGTCGACGACCTGGCCAAGATCGAGGCCGAGATCGCCGACCTGGAAGACATCCTGGCCAAACCGGCGCGGCAGCGCGGGATCGTGCGCGATGAGCTCGGCGAGATCGTCGAAAAGCACGGCGACGACCGTCGTACCCGGATCATCGCGGCCGACGGAGACGTGAGCGACGAGGATCTGATCGCCCGCGAAGAGGTCGTCGTCACCATTACCGAGACCGGATATGCCAAGCGCACCAAGACCGACCTGTACCGCAGCCAGAAACGCGGCGGTAAGGGCGTGCAGGGCGCCGGGCTGAAGCAGGACGACATCGTGCGGCACTTCTTTGTGTGCTCGACGCACGACTGGATCCTGTTCTTCACCACCCAGGGCCGGGTGTACCGGGCAAAGGCCTACGAGCTGCCGGAGGCCTCCCGGACGGCGCGCGGTCAGCACGTCGCCAACCTGCTGGCTTTCCAGCCCGAGGAGCGCATAGCGCAGGTCATCCAGATCCAGAGCTACGAGGACGCCCCTTACCTGGTGCTGGCCACCCAGAATGGCTTGGTCAAGAAGTCCAAGCTGACCGACTTCGACTCCAACCGGTCGGGCGGGATCGTGGCGATCAACCTGCGCGACAATGACGAGCTGGTCGGTGCGGTGCTGTGCTCCTCCGGGGACGACTTGCTGCTGGTCTCGGCGAACGGGCAGTCGATCCGGTTCTCGGCAACCGACGAGGCGCTGCGGCCGATGGGTCGCGCCACGTCCGGTGTGCAGGGCATGCGGTTCAACGCCGACGACCGGCTGCTGTCGCTGAACATGGTCCGCGAGGGCACATATCTGCTGATCGCGACGTCGGGAGGCTACGCCAAACGCACCGCGATCGAGGAGTACCCGGTGCAGGGCCGCGGCGGCAAGGGCGTCCTGACGGTGATGTATGACCGCCGGCGTGGCAGGCTGGTCGGAGCGTTGATTGTCGACGACGACAGCGAGCTGTACGCGATCACCTCCGGGGGCGGCGTAATCCGCACCGCGGCGCGCCAGGTCCGCAAGGCAGGACGGCAGACCAAGGGCGTTCGGTTGATGAACCTGGGTGAGGGCGACACACTGTTAGCGATTGCACGCAACGCCGAAGAAAACGCCGACGAAAACGGCGTGGAAGGTGAGTCGGGCGGCAGCTAGCCCGGCTTCTCGGTTCGCAACGGAGCCGGACAACTCGCAAAAGTGCCGGGCAATTAAACTCAGCCAGACCGGACATAATGCGACTGCGACCGCCCGGGCGGCCTAGGTAGGAATGTAAGGAGTCGGGGTGACTTCACCCAACGAGCCGGGGGCCCTCAATAAGGGCGACAGCCCGAATGGCGATAGTTCGGTCGAGCGTGCCGGGGCACACCGGGCGACGTCCGGGCAAGGGGGCCATAGCAGCCCGGATACCGCAGAATCGCCACCGTGGCAAAGGGGCGCCGCCCGGGCAGCCAACTCGGCGCTTCGCCAGCCGGAGCCACCCGGCGAGGCACGGTCGTCAGCCTCGCCGCCTGGTGCGGATGCCCGGCTGAACCGCTTCATCTCCGGCACCTCGACGACGGGCAGCACCCAATCGCAGGGGAAAAACCCTCCAACGGAGGAGTTAGAAGCTGTTGGGCCACGCCACGAGGGCCCGCCCGCCGAGGCCTACGCCAGCGAGTTGCCCGATCTTTCCGGGCCACTACCCCGGGCCTCGCAACGCAAACGCGCACCCGAACGCTCGGAGGCTGGGGTGGGAGCGGGGAGCACATCGGGCTCGGGCCGTTCGGCGACTTCTGAAGCCCGGGATGCCCGGGAACCCCGGGAACCCCGGGAATCGCGGGAATCGCGAGAAAGCCGTGAAGGCCATGTGCAGGTGTCGCGGCGAACCCGCGGTCCGGTTCGGGCGAGCATGCAGATCCGCCGGATCGATCCGTGGAGCACGCTGAAGGTGTCCTTGATGCTCTCGGTGGCGTTGTTCTTCGTCTGGATGATCGCAGTGGCCTTCCTCTACCTGGTGCTCGGCGGCATGGGCGTGTGGGCCAAGCTGAACAGCAACGTCGGTGACTTGCTCAACAACACCAGCGGCAGCAGCGCGGAGCTGGTCTCCAGTGGCACCATCTTCGGCGGCGCAGTCTTGATCGGGTTGGTGAATATCGTCCTGCTGACCGCGATGGCGACGATCGCTGCGTTCGTCTACAACCTGGCTACCGATCTGATCGGCGGCATCGAAGTGACCCTCGCCGATCGGGACTAGCCTTTTTGGGTGTGGAGCGGCGAGTGCGGTAATCTCGTCGCTCGGCCGTACGCGTATTACGGGCCTGTAGCTCAGGCGGTTAGAGCGCTTCGCTGATAACGAAGAGGTCGGAGGTTCGAGTCCTCCCAGGCCCACAACCATGTGCCCGTCAAGACGTTGTGTGAGGCTCGCATTGCCGCTGGCATTGGTCGCTGTGGTGGCGGCGGCGGTGGTGCGGTCCCGACGCGGCGTCGAGGTCTGGCACGTGGCGGCGGTTGACCCACCCGGTCACGCGCCGGGTCACGACGAGGGGCCTTAGCTCAGTTGGTAGAGCACTGCCTTTGCAAGGCAGGGGTCAGGGGTTCGAGTCCCCTAGGCTCCACAAGTTAATATTGCTGGTCAAGAGCTGTTTGGTGCCAGCAGGGTCGACGTCGAATGGGTCCCGCTGACCACATTTTGACCAGAATCGCGAGTTAGTATGGGCGTTGATGCCCAGTCATGTCCGAGATACCTCCTCGTTAATGCATCTGCCGCGGGACGCACCAGAGCGGCAAAGCTATAGCACAATACCGACATAGTATAGTTTTTTGCGGTTTCCTATAACGGTTGCCACCCCTGTAGTGCTGGGGTTTAACAGACGAGGTACCGGCTATACGAAAGCCGGGGAAAGTATATTCGTGCAGGTAGAAGACTTTGAGAAGTCACCAGCGGGCCGACTAGTTCCAATCTCGGGGCACGATGCCTATCTCGGCCGAGACTACAAACACTTCGCGTTCGTCCCGGCACCCCTGCCGAGCACGGTCAACCTGAGTTTGGCGACGCACAAGCTGGCAGATCAAGCCAGCATGTCCGTTGGCCGCCTCGACTTCGCCGTCAAGCGGCTACCCGACCCAGGACTCCTTGTTCGGCCAGCGCTGCGACGAGAGGCACGCAGCACGTCTGCGCTCGAGGGGACCTATGCGACCTTAGAGGAGGTGCTTGAAGCCGACTACGTCGAGGAAGCGAACCGTAGTGCAGAGGTTCGCGAGGTACTTAACTATGTGCGCGCTGCGGAGCAAGCCTTGAAACTCGTTCAATCCAAGCCGATTTGCCTGAACGTGATCGCGCGGCTCCAAGCCATCCTGGTAGACAAGACCCGCGGCGACAGCTGGGACAAGGGAAGGCTCAGAGAGTCGAATGTCTACATCGGCGAGCGATCGAAGGGGATCGAAGCCTCAAGGTTTGTTCCCCCACCGTTTGGAGACCACCTCATCGCCGGCGTCTCCGAGTGGGAGAAGTGGATTCACGCAGAGGATGACTATCCACTGCTGATCAAGATAGCGATGGCCCACTACCAGTTCGAGACCCTCCACCCATTCTCCGATGGAAACGGCCGCCTGGGCCGACTCATCGTGACACTGCAGCTGGTCACCGAGGGGGCATTGACGTACCCGCTCCTCAACCTGTCGCCATGGCTAGAGCCGCGAAAAGACGAGTATAAAGACCTGCTGTTAGGCATCAGTAAGACCGGCGATTTCGACCCATGGATCAGGTTCTTTTGCGAAGCCGTATATCACCAAGCGGAGGACGGAGTCGGTCGGATTGAGGAGCTACTGGCGTTTCAGGCCCAGCTTCGCAGCCAGTTAGCCGCGAAGCAGGCCAGAGGTGTAGTCAACGCTGTTGCGGACAGCCTCCTCGGTTATCCGATCATCACGATCCCCGAGGCCGCGGAGCTCACCGGCGTCACCTACCCACCTGCCAAGAAAGCGATACACACCTTGATGGAGCTCGGTGCGCTCCGAGAGATGCCCAACCGGTACTTCGCGTATGGCGCGAAGGGATACATATGCGATCCCGTCATGCAGGTTCTTAACCGTCCATGACGCGGCCACTCCATGGCCACAATTTGACCACAGTTACAGATAGCTACTGTTAACTGCAGGTGTGTGTTTTAGCACGTCGACCGGGCCGTAAACCCCTGACGTGCACCATGATTCGCCTTTGCAAGGCAGGGGTCAGGGGTTCGAGTCCCCTAGGCTCCACAACTTAAAAGCCGAGTATCGGAAACACCGGGCTCGTGGCGGGAGTCGTCGTGATTCGGCCGCCGAGCAGGTCGATAAAGGCGTCCGCAACCTGCAGCACGCGGTCCACCTCCAGGCCGTATCGGTCATAGGGACTGTCGTACAGCGGTTTCTCCTCGGCCAGCTGATTGGCAATCAACCATGGCGGACGGAGGTATCCGTCTTCAGCGGTCGCGACCAGGGCCGCCCGTGCACATCTGGCAACCTTCGTCGTGGTGGCCAGCCGATCATCGGATATCACGTACTTGTCCAAGCCCGCGTCCATGCAGCCCGTGAACTGCTGAACCCCGTGGAGCCGCCAGTGCGCGGCGGCGTCGCCCAGCCACGGCTCGCGTTCGCCTGGAACGGCGGCCGCGGCGTTCGCCAGGGCCACCAGCCAGATGCCCAGGACCCCGTCGTTGGCCCAGAAGCCGAACTCGCCACGATCGCCAAAGGCTAGATCCACGAAGCTCGTACCCATGTCCCTCTCCGATGTTCGCCACGGACCCTTCCTATTCAGAAGCCCAATGATCGCAGCGAGTTCGACGAATTTCATCCGTCTATATGCTCCCGCTGCCGCCACGTCCGGCCACGACGGAGGAGTACCGGTCAGAGGACCGGTCAAGGCAGCGGCGCCGGCATGGGTCCGCGCTATGCGCTGCCACCGACAACCAGTGGTCGGATCAACCACCGCGCCCCCTCACCGCGCCCGGACGCCGAACACCGAAGGCGTATCCGCCGCGGACGACTACAGGCGTATCGCAACAGACGAGCTACCAGACGTCTTCACATACCAGCGCGACCTCATCGCACAGGCACGGAGGCTCCGAGAAGACGCACGAAAGACCCGCCACGAGAGCCGCGCACCCCGCGAGAAATCAACCAGCATCCGCGAACGTCAGCACGGGGGCGACGCGGGATTGGGTGGTGACCGCATGCCCGAGCCGGGCTTGCGCGCGGACCGCACGCCAACAACCGAGAAACGGGTACATGAGACATGACTGCAAACAAAACGAGGGGACACCATGGCTGAACCCGAGCCACCAGCACCACGGCTGCACATCACCGCCGCAGAAGAGGTGGAAATCGCCGAACGCAGGGCCGACAAGGCCCGCATACGCGCCGCCCACGCCGGACTCTCAGCCGCCCAAAGCCTCGAAAGAACGGCACGCTCTCACGACGAAGTCGCCGCTGTGCAAAAAACCACAATCCAACAGGGCATCTCTCACACAGAAGTACACGAGAAGTCAGCGGCCAAACACCGCAAAGCAGCAGACCACGACCGCCTCATCGCGGAGGCGAAACGCAGAGAATCCCAAGCCGACCTGGATCGCGACCGACCAATAGCACCACCGAACCCCGATGCCTCGCGCGTGAACAGCTGACGCTGGCCACTTGTACGGCCTCGCCATCAGAGCCGTACAGATGGCCCCGGCACCAGCAGCCACAACCCGCCCTCGATCACCTCCGCCGGCGCCACCCACCGAAAGAAACGCGCTGGATAGGGCGGATGGCTAGCATTCTGACTGTGTCGGGGCAGGCCGCGCGTGGATGAGGTGGCGTTCGGACGCTATCGGCTGATCGAGTTGATCGGCGAGGGTGGCATGGGCAAGGTGTACAAAGCCCACGACACCATGATGGATCGCTATGTGGCGATCAAAGTGTTGCCGCGCGAGTTGGCCACCGAACCGGGATATGAGGAACGGTTTCGGCGCGAGGCCTACACCGCCGCCCGGTTGACCGAGCCGCACATCGTCCCGATCTACGAGGCCGGCGAAATCGACGGCCGGCTGTATTTGGCGATGCCGATCATCGACGGCATCGACGTACACACGCTGCTGCAGCGTGAGGGGCCGATGCGTCCGCAACGGGCCGTGCAGGTGATCGAACAGCTCGCCTCGGCGTTGAACGCCGCGCACGCAGCCGGACTGGTGCACCGCGACATCAAACCGTCCAACGCGCTGCTGACCGCCGACGACTTCGTGTATCTGATCGACTTCGGCATCGCCCACGACGCGGCCGGCGCCCGGCTGACCGGCACCGGGGTGACTGTGGGCACCCTGGCCTACATGGCTCCGGAGCGGTTTATGGCCGATACCGGTGATGCCCGCGCCGACGTGTACTCACTCGCGTGTGTGCTGTATGAGTGCCTGACCGGCCGCGCGCCGTATGAGGAGGACAGCATCGAAGGGCAGATCACCGCGCATTTGACACTCGACCCGCCCCGGCCCAGCGGGCTGCGCGCCGACATCGGGGCCGGGTTCGACGAGGTCATTACGGCGGGCATGGCCAAATTGCCCGACGCGCGTTATCAGAGCGCACGTGAGTTGGCCACCGCCGCCCGCCGCGCCCTCACCGCAGCCGCCCCGGCCTACTACTTCGACCCGGCGACCACCCGGGTCGACCGCCCGAGCCGACCCGCACCGGCGCCCGCGGCGCGGCGACGGTCAGTCGAACCGACCCTTCCCGTAGCTCAACTGCGCCCACCGGGCTGGTCGCCGGTCCCACGACCTGGATCGCTTGACGGTCCCGTCACTCGGCCGGCCCAGCACGCCCAACCAGGGCAGCCCACCGGCCCGCCACCCGAACGGCCCGCTGGCCACAAGCGTTGGGTGGTGCTGGGCGCCGTCGCACTGATCGCCGTGGCGGGCCTTGCGGCGGTGGGCATTCACTTCGTCGCCAAGAACTCCACCACACCGGCAGCGAGCACCACTCCCGCAGCGACCAGCACCCCCGGCACCACCACCGCACCCGGCACCACCACCGCACCCGGCACCACCACTGCGCGCGGCGCCACCACTCCGCCCACCACGACGACCAGCACCGCGCCGGCTGTCCTGGAAGGTGCACTGGACGGGTTGCTGCTCAGCCCCGCCGACAGCAACGAGGCGTTGGGCGCCACCGCATTGGCGGTCACCACGACGCTCAACACCCCGTTCGACTCCAGCAAGGAGGTGTCGCCCGCCGAGTGCCTACCCCTGGCCTACCCGATGCAGACCAACACTTACGCCGGAAGCGGATGGACCGCCACGCGCTTGGCAATGCTCGCCGACAACCAGAAGCAACACCTGACCCATTCGCTTATCCAGGCTGTGGTGTTGTTTCCGTCGCCGCCGGCGGCGGCGGCGTTTGTCAACGCCTCGTCGCAAAGCTGGTCGGCCTGCGCCAACCGCGGCTTCGCCGACACCAGCGGCAACGGCAAAGTCAATCAGTGGACGGTGGGCCCGGTGTCCCCTGCCAACGGCACGCTCAGCGCCACGAGATCGCAGCAGAACGCCAACGGCTGGGCGTGTCAGCGGGCATTGACCGCCGCCAATAACGTGGTGATCGATTTGATGGCGTGCAGCTACAGCCTGACAAACCAGGGCGTCGTCATGGTGGGCCAGATCGCCGAGAAGGTGCCTAAATAATCTCGGGAAACTAAGGCGCCTACGGGCGCGGTTGCACGTCCACACTCGGTGGAAGCGATGACGGCTCCGGGCGCATCGAGCGCCGGACGATGCTGAACGTGACGCCGCCAACGGCCAAGGTCACGACAGCGGCCGCCGCAATCACCCAGGGCCGCTTCGGGTGACGGTGCTTCTTGCGCGCCTGCTGCAGGGCCTGCGGCAGGTTTGTGACCACCTCCTGCGCGGCGGCCAGCTCCTGGGCGATCGTTTCTTGGGCGGCCGCGAGTTCCTTTATCGGGAGGGCCAGCCTGCCCTCCCGGTAACGGCGTCGGAGCCCCGACGCGGTCGCATGTGCCGAATGAACGCCAAGCCCGACAACGCCGCGGGTGACGTCCACCGGTCCCACCGCCGTGTAGGTCAGGCCCCGGGTCAGTCGCTCCCGCGGGGTCAACCGGTCCTCCGACTTTGCGCGCATCTGCCGCCTCTCTGTCCCCTATCGTCTGTGCCTCATCAGATTGCCATCATTGCGGCGTCGGGTGAGCTTGGGGGGCCAATTGCGGGGGTGCTCGCGTGTTTCCGACGCCCGGCCGCGGCGGGGTGATACCCGGTGCGGGCGTGCCCGCGCGTAATGGCAGACTCTCATGTCGTGACTAACAGCCCGATTCAGACCGCCACCGCAACGCTCCACACCAACCGCGGCGACATCAAGGTCGCCCTGTTCGGAAACCATGCGCCCAAGACCGTCGCCAACTTCGTTGGCCTGGCGCAGGGCACTAAGGAGTACTCGACCCAAAACGCGTCGGGCGGTCCCTCCGGTCCGTTTTACGACGGCGCCGTCTTCCACCGGGTGATCCGGGGCTTCATGATCCAGGGCGGCGACCCGACCGGGACCGGTCGCGGCGGCCCGGGCTACAAGTTCGCCGACGAATTCCACCCCGAGCTGTCGTTCGACAAGCCCTACCTGCTGGCGATGGCCAACGCCGGCCCGGGCACCAACGGCTCACAGTTCTTCATCACCGTGGGCCAGACGCCGCACTTGAATCGGCGTCATACGATCTTCGGCGAGGTGACCGAACCCGAGTCGCAGCGGGTCGTCGACGCGATCGCGACCACGGCCACCGACGGCAACGACCGGCCAACCGAACCCGTCGTCATCGAGTCGATCACGATCTCTTAAGCGCTGCCAAACGCGGCTTTACGACCCTTTCCGACCTTTCCGACCCTTAGGACCTTTTTTGGGGCCCGCGTAACCCGCGTCGGTGAGGGCGTCGAGCACTTCCAGTGGCTCGGTTCCGAGGTCCCAACGGGAGAAGATCACCATGCCCCCGTCGACGGTTTCGAGCTCGAGCAACCGGACTTTGCGGGTATATCGGCTGAACTCGGTGATCCGGATGATCTTGATGTCGGAGCGCCGGAATAGTTGCGTCCGAAACCAGCTCCGGACGGCCAGCCCGTCGGAGGTAATTGCCAGCTTCGGACGTGCGCGCCAGGATAATCCCGCAAACAAGATCAAACCCACCGCGGCAATGCCGCTCATAACGCGTCCCGGCGGATCTGTGACCAGGGTCACACAGAGGATAGCCATCACGATGCCGCCGAGCCCATAACCAGCAATTCCCGCCGGACGGGGTGCCCAGGAAGTTTGCTGCATACGCTCGCTAGCCCCTCCCACCACTGCCTATGCGGTTATCCACAAGCGCTATCAACAGTGGGGATAAATCACACGCGTGTGATTGTGTGAAAGTAAAGTTGCTGGCCCAGTGAAAGATCGACCCCAAGATAAATTCATTCGATCTTCAGCGTCTGTTAATGCCAGCGCATCGTGAGCAACAAACCGGTGATCATGAAAGCGAATGCGATGGCGTAGTTCCACGGGCCGAGTTGCGCCATCCAATTCAGCGCAGTCGGGGCCTGGCTCCCGACGGCGGCCAACTGGAACACCATCAACCAGACGAGGCCGATCAGCATCAGACCGATGAACAACGAGACAAACCACACACTGGACGGTCCGACCTTGACCTTCACCGGCGTGCGGCTCACCGCGCTGACGGTGAAGTCGTTCTTCTTGCGGACCTTGGACTTGGGCATTGTTACCTCGGGATACCTCGGGACTACGTCAACAACACGGCGATCGGGACGGGGTGCAACGATAACGATTGCAGCTACACGCAGAGCTTGGGCCAGACTAATTCAAGAGACTAACTCACCACGCCCCGTGACCAGGAAACGGAGAGCTCATGACGGACGCGCGCCGCTCACCTTGGCGGTTCGGAGTGCCACTGGTGTGCTTGCTGGCCGGCCTGCTGCTGGCCGCCACGCACGGGGTATCCGGCGGCGCCGAGATTCGCCGCAGTGACGCGCCGCGTCTGGTCGATCTGGTCCGTGAGGCGCAGGAATCGGTCAACCGGCTGAGCGCGCAGCGGGACGCGCTGGAACGCAAGCTTGAGGCGGCGCACGGCCGGTCCACCGATGCAGCGTTGTCGGCGATGCTGAGGCGATCCGCCGAGCTGGCCGGCGAGGCGGGTATGGACGCGGTGCATGGGCCGGGCCTGGTGGTGACCCTGCAGGACGCACAGCGCGACGCCAACGGCCGGTTCCCGCGCGATGCGTCCCCCGACGACCTGGTGGTCCATCAGCAAGACATCCAGGCCGTCCTCAACGCGTTATGGAGTGGCGGCGCGGAGGCGATCCAGATGCAGGACCAGCGCATCATCGCAACGTCGGTACCTCGCTGCGTGGGGAACACGCTGCTGCTCAACGGCCGCACGTACAGCCCGCCCTACACGATCACCGCGATCGGTAATGCCGCGACCATGCAAGCAGCGTTGGCCGCCGCTCCCCTGGTGACGCTCTACAAGCAGTACGTGATCCGATTCGGCCTCGGCTACCACGAAGAGGTCAAGCCCGATGTGCAGATCGCCGGCCACTCCGAACCGGTCCGGCTGCATTTCGCCCAGCCCGCCGGACCCCTGGGGTACTGACCGTAAAGGTAGCCTGACACGATGCGGATCCTGGTCGTCGACAACTACGACAGCTTCGTCTTCAACCTGGTGCAGTACCTGGGACAGCTCGGAGTCGAGGCCGAGGTGTGGCGCAATGACGACAGCCGGCTATGCGACACATCCGGCCCATCCGATCGGCATGCGGCCATCGCGAAGCAGTTCGCCGGTGTCCTGCTCAGCCCGGGCCCGGGCACCCCGGAACGCGCGGGCGCGTCGGTCAGCCTGGTGCACGCGTGCGCCGCGGCGCAGACCCCGCTGCTGGGGGTCTGCCTCGGGCACCAGGCCATCGGCGTCGCATTCGGCGCCACGGTTGACCGCGCACCGGAGCTGTTGCACGGCAAGACCAGCAGCGTGTACCACACGAATGTCGGTGTGCTGCAAGGGCTTCCGGACCCATTCACGGCGACCAGATACCACTCGCTGACAATCCTGCCGGAGTCGTTGCCGGCGGGTTTGGAGGTCACGGCCCGCACCCGCAGCGGTGTGATCATGGCGGTGCGTCACACCGCGCTGCCGATCCACGGTGTGCAGTTCCACCCGGAGTCCATCCTGACCGAGGGCGGGCATCGGATGTTGGCCAATTGGCTGACGTATTGCGGTTGGGCGCGCGACGACACTCTGGTTCGCCGGCTGGAGAATGAGGTGCTGGCTGCGGTCCGGCCACACTTTCCGGCGGCTGAAGCAGCCGGCACAGCCGTCGGCTACTGACCGAACGTCAGCGCAATGGTTCCGTCCCGGTTGACCCCGGTATTGGGCGCCGGACTCTGAGTCACCACCCGGGCGTGTTGGGAACTGCCGGCGTCCACGTCGGGGCCCTTGTCCAGCACCCCGGTCCAGCCCAGCGCGCGTAACAGCGGTTCGGCGTCGGCCCAGAACTTGCCCCTCAGCTCGGGCATGATGAACTGGTTGCCCTTGGACACCTGCAACTCGATGAACGAGTTCACCGGAACCATCTGGTCCTTGGGCGGATTTGTGCCGATCACCTCACCGGCAGGTCTGGTGCTGTCCACCTGCACCTCGGTGAAGTTGGTGAAGCCAAAACCCGTGAGGATCTTCTTCGCAACGTCGACGGTCTGACCCGCGACCTCGGGAATCTGCTTGTTCTCCGGTCCGGAACCGATGATGATCGTGATCACGTTGTTGATCGCCGATATCTGATTCGCCTGCGGGTTGGTCAAGATGACTTTGTTGAGTTGCTCGGGGTTCGACACCGCGCTCGTCTGTTTGAAGTTGCTGAACCCGGCCGCTTTCAGCTTGGTGACAGCGTCGGCGTAACTCAAACCGGTTACATCGGGTACTTGGCGTTGCTCGGGCCCGGTGGAGACGTTGATGGTGACCTCGTCGCCCGCACCCACCGAGGCGTTGGCACCGGGGTCGGTGTTGATGACGTGGTCGGGCGGGATCGTCGAGTCGGGTTTTTGCAGGGTGCGTATTTTGAAGCCCCGATTTTGCAGGGTGGCGATGGCGTCGGCGGACACCTGCCCCCGAACATCGGGTACCTGAACGTCGCGGGTATTGCCGCCGAACGTTCTGAAGGCGATGACGACGGCGATGGTCACCACGGCCAGCACGGCAACCGTGACGGCCCAGCGACCGACCGAACCACCACGGTCGCGGTCGGAAACATCCAGGGCCTGACGAGGTAGTGGGTCGGTGCGCGGACCGCCATGGCCCACGGACGACAGCAGCGAGGTCCGCTCGGCGTCGGTGAGCACCTTGGGGGCCTCCGGCGGCTCGCCGCTGTGCACCCGGACCAGGTCGGCGCGCATCTCTGCTGCGGTCTGATAGCGGTTTTCGGGGTTCTTGGCCAGCGCCTTGAGGACGACGGCGTCGAGGTCTGCAGAGATGCCCGCATGACGTTTCGACGGCGGAATCGGGTCTTCCCGGACATGCTGATAGGCGACCGCCACGGGCGAGTCTCCGGTGAAAGGTGGCTCACCGGTGACGATTTCGTAGAGAACGCAGCCCAACGAATACACATCGGATCTGGCGTCGACGGGATCGCCGCGGGCCTGTTCGGGGGAAAGGTATTGGGCGGTTCCGATCACGGCCGCGGTCTGGGTGACGCTGTTGCCGCTGTCGGCAATCGCGCGTGCGATGCCGAAATCCATCACCTTGACCGCATTGGCGGTGCTGATCATGATGTTCGCCGGCTTGACGTCACGATGGATGATGCCGTTCTGATGACTGAAATTCAGCGCTTGGCAGGCGTCGGCGATGATCTCGATGGCCCGCCGGGGCGGCAGTGGACCGTCGTTGTGCACGATGTCGCGCAGGGTTACGCCGTCGACGTACTCCATCACGATGTAGGGCAGCGGACCGGCGGGTGTTTCTGCCTCGCCGGTGTCGTACACGGCGACGATGGACTGGTGATTCAGCGCCGCGGCGTTTTGGGCTTCACGCCGGAAGCGCAGATAGAAGCTGGGATCGCGGGCCAGGTCAGCACGCAGCACTTTGACCGCGACGTCGCGGTGCAACCGGAGGTCGCGGGCCAGGTGAACCTCGGACATGCCTCCGAAACCGAGGATGTCGCCCAGTTCATAGCGGTCGGACAGCTGCTGAGGGGTGGTCATTGCGGTGTCTCGTGTGGGGCCGGTGACATGTGGGGCGGCCCGTTGCGCAGTCCAGAATTACCTGTTGCATGGCGATCCGTCCAATTGAGGGGGAGGCGGCGGCCCGTCCCAGAACGGTTGGAAGTCCTGCTGGCCGGCGGGGTCGCGGGGACCGATGTGGTCTCGGTTTGGGTGACGGTCGGCACGGGCGTTTGCTGCGGCCCGTTGTCCGGACCGTGACTCATAAGGATGAGCACGGCGATGATGATTGCCAGCGCACCAAGGACGCCGGCGGCCCATAGCAGGGCGCGCTGGCCGGACGAGAAGGTGCGGCGCGCCGCCGGTGGGCGTTGCCCGCCCGTTGACGGTCGGGATCGGCGGGGCGGAGGGGTGCGGCCGCTGAGGCCGACCGGGGTCCTGGCCGCGGGACTGGACGGGATGGCGGCCGGCGCGGCCCGGCCGGCGGGCGGTGTCTGGCTGGGTCTCGGGGGACGGCGGCCGGCCCGTACCGCGGCGACGGCGTCGGCGAACGGTCCCCCACTGCGGTAGCGCATACCGGGGTTTTTCACCAGCGTTATCTCGATGAGTTCTCGCACGTTGGGCGGTAGGTCGGCGGGCAACGGCGGCGGGGGCTCCTTGATGTGCTTCATCGCCACGGTCAGGGCGCCGTCACCGGTGAACGGCCGCTTACCCGAAACCACCTCGTAGCCAACAACTCCCAGCGAATAGACGTCGCTGGCCGGAGTCGCGTCGTGACCCAGGGCCTGTTCGGGTGCAATGTATTGGGCGGTCCCCATCACCATGCCCGTTTGGGTCACCGGCGCGGCGTCGACGGCCTTGGCGATACCGAAGTCGGTGATCTTCACCTGCCCGGTGGGGGTGATCATGATGTTGCCCGGTTTGACGTCGCGGTGTACCAGGCCGGCGGCATGCGCAATTTGCAGGGCGCGGCCCGTCTGCTCGAGCATGTCCAGCGCGTGCCGCAGCGACAGCCGGCCGGTGCGCTTGAGCACCGAATTCAGCGGCTCGCCGTTGACCAGCTCCATCACCAGGTAGGCGGTGCGGCCCTCGCCGTCCAGCTGGCTCTCGCCGTAGTCGTGCACCTGAGCGATTCCGGGGTGGTTGAGCATCGCGGTGGTGCGCGCCTCGGCGCGGAACCGTTCGATGAACTCGGGGTCCTGGGAGAACTCCCCCTTGAGCACCTTGACCGCGACGCGCCGGCCGAGCCGACTGTCTACCGCCTCCCAGACCTGGCCCATGCCTCCGGTGGCGATGAGCCGCTGCAGGCGGTACCTGCCGGACAGCGTGACACCAACGCGGGGACTCATGGTCCCCCCTGCAGCGCGGCCTGGATCACGGCCCGCCCGATCGGCGCGGCGAGCGCTCCCCCCGTTGCGGACAGCCGGTCCGCGCCGTTCTCTATCAATACCGCCACCGCGACCTTCGGGGCTTGCGCGGGCGCGAAGGCGATGTACCACGCGTGCGGTGGAGTGTGACGCGGGTCGGCGCCATGCTCTGCGGTACCAGTCTTGGATGCGATCTGCACGCCGGGAATGGCCCCCTTCTGTTGTGCGACCTTCTCGGCGCCGACCATCAGCTCTGTTAGCTTAGCGGCGACCTGCGGCGACACAGCGCGGCGCTGCTGATATGGGGCGGTGGTGCTGATGTTGGCCAGGTCTGGCCCCTTGAGGCTGTCGAGAAGGTAGGGCTGCATCATTACCCCGCCATTGGCGATGGTAGCGGCGACCTCTGCGTTCTCCAGTGGTGTCAGCGCGACGTCTTTCTGGCCGATGCTTGACATCCCCAGCGCCGCGGCATCGGCGATTATCCCGAGCGTTGATTCGGCGACCTGCAGCGGAATTACGCTCGGCGTGCTGTCCAGTCCGAATGAACGCGCCATGCTGCGCAGGGCGTCGGCGCCGGTGGCGAGGCCCAGCTGGACGAACGCGGTGTTGCACGACAGGGCGAAGGCCTGGCTCAATGGCACGGTCGGCGCACTGCCGTCGCCGCACGGAGCGCCGCCGTAATTCTCCAGAGTGGCCGTGCTACCGGGCAGCGGAATTTTGGCCGCCGCGGTCAACGGCTCGCTGTCGGTGGCGCCGGCCTGCAGCGCCGCCGCCGTCGTGATCACTTTGAATGTGGATCCAGGTGGATAGGTCTCGGAGATGGCGCGATTGGTCATCGGGGAATCGGGGCTGTCGCGAAAGCGCTGCCAGGCCAGCGCCTGCTCCTCGGGATCGTGCGACGCCAGCAGATTGGGGTTATAGGACGGCGACGAGACCATCGCCAGAATCTTGCCGGTGGACGGTTCCAGGGCGACGACGGCTCCCTTGCAGGGCGGCCCACCGCAACCTTGCTGCATCGCGTCCCAGGCGGCCTGCTGCACGCGGGGGTTGATGGTGGTGTCGACATTGCCGCCGCGAGGATCGCGACCGGTGAAGAAGTCGGCCAACCGGCGCCCGAACAGCCGCTCGTCGGACCCGTTCAACAACGCATCCTCGGCCCGTTCCAGGCCCGTACTGGAGTAACGCAGCGAGTAGAAACCGGTAATCGGGGCGTACATCTCGGCACTGGGATACACCCGCAGAAAACGGAAGCGGCTGTCGGTGGCCACTGAATAGGCCAGCAGCTGGCCGCCGGCGGTGATCTGCCCGCGCTGACGCGAATACTCGTCGAGCAGGACTCGCTGGTTACGGGGGTCGGCGCGTAGCCCGTCGGCGGTGAACACCTGCGTATATGTGGCGTTGAGCAACAGCAGCACGATCAGCGCCATCACGGTCACCGAGATCCGGCGCAGAGAGGCGTTCATACCTTCTGGATCACCTCGGTGCCGGCCGCCGCGATCGGCGACGTGTCGCGCGGGCGGGTGCGCAGCGGACGTCGAGCGCCGTGGGAGATGCGGGCCAGGATGGCCAGCAGCACGTAGTTCGACAGCAACGACGACCCACCGTAGGACATCCACGGCGTGGTCAACCCGGTCAACGGGATGAGCCGGGTGACACCGCCGACGACGATGAACAGCTGGATGGCCAGCGTCGATGCCAGGCCCGCGGCGAGTAGCTTGCCGAAGCTTTCGCGTGTCGCGATCGCCGTGCGCAGTCCACGGACGATGACGATCGTGTACAGCAGGAGAAGGGCCGCCAAGCCCACTAGTCCAAGCTCTTCGCCGAACGCGGCGATGATGAAATCGGTCGACGCCGCGGGTACGGTGTCGGGCTGACCGTTGCCGAGCCCGGTGCCGAAGATGCCGCCGGTAGCAAAGCTGAACATCGACTGGACGAGCTGATAGCCGCTGCCGTCGGGGTCGACGAACGGGTCCCACCACATGCGCACGCGAACCCGGACGTGGCCGAACATGAAGTACGCCGCAACGCTTCCAACGGTGAACAGCAACAGACCGATGACAACCCAACTGAAGCGCTGAGTGGCCAGATATACCACCACCAGAAACGACGCGTACAGCAGCAGCGAAGTCCCGAGGTCTTTCTCGAAGACCATCACACCTATCGAGATCACCCAGGCGGCCAGCACCGGCGCCAGGTCTCGCGGGCGGGGCAGGTTCATGCCCATCAAGTGCTTGCCGACGCTGGTGAACAGCCCGCGCTTGGCGACCAGCACCGCCGAGAAGAAGATCAGCAGCAGAATCTTCGAAAACTCAGCGGGCTGAATCGAAAAGTCGGAGAAGCGAATCCAGATTTTGGCGCCGCCCTGCTCGGACCACTTGGCCGGTAGTAGCGCGGGGATCACCAAGAAAACCAGACCCGTGACGCCACAGATGTAGCCGTAGCGCGCGAGCTGTCGATGGTCTTTCAAGAAGGTCACCACGAGCGCGAACGTGGCCACTCCGATCAGGGTCCACAGCATCTGCTGGGCTGCACCGGGATGGTGGTGGTGACCGTTGACCTCATTGTCGACGAGGTCGAGTCGGTGGATCATCACCAGGCCAAGTCCGTTGAGCAGCGCCACTATTGGCAGCAGTAGTGGGTCGGTGTAGGGGGCGAAGCGCCTAACGGCCAGATGCGCGCACCCGAAGACGGTAAGGAAAGCCAGGCCGTAGCTGATCAGATCCCAGCGCAAACCCCGCTCCTGGTTGGCTTCCACGATCAGCAACGCAGCCGCGGTGATCACGGCGGCGAAGCACAACAGCAGCAGTTCGGCGTTGCGCCGGGTCGGCAGCGGAGGTGTCACCGTGACCGGCGGCTGGCGTTGCGTGGTCATGCCGCCGCCCGGCAGTCGATGCCCTGCTGAGGTGGGGTTGATGGGGGCGTGGTCACCGGAGGCGAGTTGGCAGGCGGCGATGTGGTCGCAGGCGCTGTCTGCGAGGAAGTTCCGGCGCTGCTCGTGGGATTCGTGGGACTCGTACTAGTGGTGGGTCTGGTGCTGGCGCCAGGGGTGGCAGTGGTAGTGGGTGGGGTCGACGTCGGCGATGCTGTGGGGCTTTGCTCCGGGGTCCCGCTGGGGCTGGCTGGGGGCGGCGATGTGGCGCGGGCCGGCGGGCAGGGCGGAAGCAAAGATTCCGCCACCAATTTCTGCAACTGGGATTCGGCCTGATCCAGGGTGCCGCCCGGCAGTTGCCGGGACTGAACCTGTGCCTGTCCGGGTCGGCGCAGATCCTGCAGTGTCAGCAAGTGGCAGTCGAGGGGAGCGGACTCGCCGTAACTGATCAGGAATACCTCGCTGCTGGTCTTGACACAGGCCACCAGGTAGGGCTGGTGCAGCGATATGCCCAACAGGCTGTCCTGAATCCCCCGCAGGATGGTCACCTTGCCTGCGTATACGTCGATGTAGTAGTGGCTTCTGATGACTGCCCGCCCGATGGCCAGGCCCGCGAGGACCACGAGCACCAGCAAAGCGATGACGATGAGCATCCGCCACCGCGGCCGCCGTGGCCGGCTCTCTGGTTCGGGTTGCGGCGGAATGCGTTTGGCGACCTCTGGGCGCGGTCTGATGGCTGAGGCCCGGCCGGCCGCGGTGTTGGGCAGGGTGGCCAGGTCGTGGTCGTCGTCTCCGGATACCGCCCCGGCCAGAATCGGCTGGGTCTGGGCGTATTCGTCGTCGACGACGTCGGCGACGACGACGGTCACGTTATCGGGGCCGCCGCCGCGCAGCGCCAATTCGATGAGGCGGTAGGCACTTTCGGAGACGTCGGGGATCTGCAGGGCCTCGGCGATGGTTTCGTCGCTCACCGGGTCGGACAGCCCGTCCGAGCACAACAGGTAACGGTCACCGGCACGCGCTTCTCGCATGGTCAGGGTGGGTTCGACCTCGTGGCCGGTCAATGCCCGCATGATCAGCGACCGCTGCGGGTGGCTGTGCGCCTCCTCCGGGGTGATCCGGCCCTCGTCGACCAAGGTTTGGACAAAGGTGTCGTCCTTGGTGATCTGCGCCAGCTCGCCGTCGCGCATCAGGTAGCCGCGCGAGTCACCGATGTGCACCAGCCCAAGTCGGTTGCCCGCGAACAGGATTGCGGTGAGCGTGGTCCCCATGCCTTCGAGATCGGGCTCCATCTCGACCTGGGCGGCGATGGCCGAGTTGCCCGCGCGTACCGCGGCCTCGAGCTTGCTCAGCAGGTCGCCGCCGGGCTCGTCGTCATCGAGGTGGGCCAATGCGGCGATTACTAACTGAGACGCCACCTCACCGGCTGCGTGGCCACCCATGCCGTCGGCCAGTGCCAGTAGTCGTGCGCCGGCGTAGACCGAGTCTTCGTTGTTGGCGCGTACCAGGCCCCGATCGCTGCGGGCGGCATATCGCAGGGCCAAAGTCACGAGCGCCACTCTCCCACGCGAGCGGGTGGTACCCCCACGATCCCGGCGCGGGTCACGGGCGCAACTCGATTGCCGTCTTGCCGATCCGAACCGGAGTTCCAATGGGGACTCGTACCGCAGTCGTCACCTTCGCCCTGTCAAGGTAAGTGCCGTTTGTCGATCCTAGATCCTCGACATACCATTCCGAGCCGCGCTGAGAAAGCCGGGCGTGCCTCGTCGAGGCGTAATCATCGGTGAGCACCAAGGTGGAGTCGTCGGCGCGTCCGATCAAGACGGGCTGCCCGCTGAGGGTGATGCGCGCGCCCTTCAGCGCCCCGTCGGTCACCACCAGATAGCGCGCAGCGGTTCGGTGCTGGCGCGACGGCAGCAGCGTGCCACGCAACGCCAGGCCGCGGCGCACCATGACAGCCCCGGTGGGGGCGTAGATGTCGGTTTTCAAGATCCGCAGCACGGACCAGATGAATACCCACAACAACATCAAAAATCCGGCGCGCGTCAGTTGCAGTACTAGTCCCTGCATCTGGCGTCCTTTCCGTCCTGGCGCCGTACCTCTAACCCGTAATACCGAGCACCTCAGCTACGTCACGATACTTGGACGGTGGTCGACGCGGGGCGAAGCTCGGCAGCTTTGAGCCCAACGGGTTCAGTGAATGCGGACGATGATCTCGGAGTGGCCCAAACGGATCACGTCGCCATCGGCCAACTGCCACTCCTGTACCGGTGCGTTGTTGACGGTGGTGCCATTAGTGGAGTTGAGGTCGGAGAGGAGGGCGACCTGTCCATCCCAGCGGATCTCCAGATGCCGGCGTGACACACCAGTGTCGGGCAGCCGGAATTGGGCGTCCTGTCCGCGACCGACGATGTTGGAGCCTTCGCGCAGCTGGTAGGTCCGGCCGCTGCCGTCGTCGAGTTGCAGGGTGACCGCTGTGCCCGCGGGCGCGGACCCGTAGCCGCCCTGCGCGTAATCGCCGTAGCCGCCGGCGGCCGGCTGCCCGTATTCCGCGGGGGCGCTTGGCTGGCCGTAGTCGTATTCGCTCCTGGCGGGCTCGCCGTACCCGCCGGGTGGGGCGGCATACCCAGCGCCGGGCGGGGCCGCGGCGTACTGCGTGTAGTCGCCTTGGCTGTAGTCCTGCTGACCGTATCCCCCGCCCTGCTGGTAACCCTGGTCGTACCCACCGCCCTGGTCGGGATAGGCCGGCCGTTGTTCTTGAGGCGGCGGGGAGCCCGGGGAGCCCGGGGAGCCATAGCCACCCTGGTCCTGGCGAGCGGGCCCGCGATCGTAATCGCCATACCCGCCGCCATAGCCCGGTTGGCCGCCGGCAGGTTGGCCGGGAGGAGCGCTGGGAGCGGCGTAGTCGCCGCCCGGGCGGTAGCCCTGGTCGTAGCCTTGGCCGCCTTGGCCATAGCCCGCAGCAGCAGGAGGACGCTGCTCATAGGACGGCGGCGGGTAGCCGCCCTGGCCCTGGTCGGGGTAGCCGCCTTGGCCCTGGTCGGGGTAGCCGCCTTGGCCCTGGTCGGGGTAGCCGCCTTGGCCCTGGTCGGGGTAGCCGCCTTGGCCCTGGTACCCGCGTTGGTCGGGGTACCCGCGTTGGTCGGGGTAACCGCCTCCGGGGTAGCCGCCCTGGCCCTGGTCGGGGTAACCGCCTCCGGGGTAGCCGCCCTGGCCCTGGTCGGGGTAGCCGCCTCCGGGGTAGCCGCCCTGGTCGGGGTAGCCGCCCTGGTCGGGGTAACCCCCCTGGTCGGGATGGCGAGGCGGCGGATAGCCCTGCTGCGGCGGGTAGCCGCCTTGCTCTGGCGGATATCCGCCTCGTGGGTCCGGTCCGCCCTGGGGATCGTCTTGTGGACGGCCGTAGCGGTCGTCGTAGTACTCATCGCCGGGCCGTCCCTGCCCCTGACCCCCGCGGTAGCTCGAATTGTCAGTCATTGGTGCTACTCCTGGTTCTGCGCCGAACGCGTGATTTGATTGTGGCCGGGCGGGATTATTGACCGTCGAGCGGGGCTCAATATCGGGGTTGACAGCACCGCGGGCGCGGAACTGGCCGGTATGCAGGTTCGATAACTGCTCGAACCGGACGACCACATCACCATACGTTTGCCACCCCTGTTCATCGATATAGTCGGCCAAGTACCTCGCGAAAGCGCTCGCCGTGAGATCCGGATCGGCGCTCACCTTCTCAAAGTCGTGAACACTGAGGGTAATGATGTATTCGTTGGGCGCCAAAAGGTGATTTCCGTGCAGAGATCGCACGCCGTCGGCCGCTTCGCGCCGCAACAACGCCTCGACCTCTTGCGGGACAATCGATCCTCCAAACATCCGGGCAAACGCATCGCCTACCGTCACCTCAAGCTTGCGCTCGATGCGCTGAACTAGCCCCTTTTGGCTACCCATTTTTCAGCGCTCGTCCCGCACTTATCCACGTACAACGCCGCGGCAAAGCAAACGTCTCGCCCGCGTGTCGTATCACCCCAGCATGGTATCGGGACATCGTGACGCTACGTCACCGTGAGAATTCTGAGAATCGCATCATCGCAGCTTAGAGGGGGTTCTTGGCCGGGCCGCCCGGCACTGAAACACCTCCTGGGCCCTGTGAATCGGTTGGGGCGTGCGGCCACTACAGTGGTATGGTCCATCGGTTGTCGTCCGGGCGAGTGGCGGAATGGCAGACGCGCTGGCTTCAGGTGCCAGTGTCCTTCGGGACGTGGGGGTTCAAGTCCCCCTTCGCCCACCGTTGTGATGAGTCGAGTCATGGGTTACACATGAGTCGCGTCATGGGTTGCAGATTCCTCGGCCATCGGCCGGGGTTTTTCTGTTGGTTGCGCCAGTAGTTGCGGTCGGTCGATGTGGTGGCTGGCGACGATCTGGTGGCCGGTTTTGCTTTTGACGGTTCACCGGTGGGCGCCCAGTCCGTCGACATAACAGAAGTGTTATGCTGCTGGGGTGGGTTCCTACGGTGGGAATTTGATCCGGGAAGCGCGTCGTCGCGCTGGACTCACTCAGGCAGAGCTGGCCGCACGGGCCGGGACGTATCAACCCGCCATTGCCCGGTGGGAATCGGGTTCCACCGCTGTCAGCCTCGATGACGTGATTAGGCTGATACGGCTCTGCGGGCTCGACCTCGAACTCCACATCGTGCCCCGCGACGACAGTGACCTCGCCCAGGCTGCGCGCCTTGCCCACCTGTCCGGTCAACAACGACTGGACCGCCACACACGCCTGGCACGCCAGCTCAACCAATTGCGCGCAACCGGCCAGTCCTGACGTGGAACTTGACCTGCCGAGACTGTTCGAGGCGCTGGGCCGCCAGAAAGTGGTCTACATACTGATCGGCGGCCTTGCCGCGGTCTACCATGGCTCACCGTTTCCCACCGAAGATGCCGACATCACCCCTGAGGCAACCCACGCCAACCTCATCCGCCTGGCCGCCGCGCTGAGCGAGCTCAACGCCAGAGTCCGCACCGAATCCGTATCTGAAGGCCTGCCATTCGCCTGCGACGCAGAGGGATTAGCCGCATCGCAGACATGGAATCTTGTGACTGACGCCGGGGACGTCGACGTGTCGTTTCAGCCGTCGGGCACCCGCGGCTACCCCGACCTGCACCGCGACGCCACATCAGCCGAAATCTACAATGCCACAGTTCAAATCGCGTCGCTCGGCGACATCATCCGATCCAAACAGGCGGCCAATCGCCCGAAAGATCAACGGGTGCTGCCCGCGTTGCGTGAAATCCTCGCCAATAACAAGGACTGAGCACGGAGCGCGTCGCGCCGCAGGGCGAATGCGGAGCTGGTTGCCGATCGGCTTGAACGATTTCCGTTTGATTTAATGCGATCGCCTACAGTTCGCTGAGCTGCTGACCTCGAAGACGGTGTTCGCTTGTGCCGCTACATCGGCACGATGGTCGCCGGTTTCAACACGGCGGACGTAAGGGATGAACGCGCCGGCGCCGGCATTCTCGTCGACGACTACCGAAGGAGCTGCAGAGTTGGACATCGATCCCGCCGCCACCGCCTGGCTGCTGGCCAGCACCGCGCTCGTGCTGTTGATGACGCCCGGGTTGGCGATTTTCTACGGCGGCATGGTCCGCACCACCGGCGTCCTCAACATGATCATGATGAGCTTCATCTCGATACCGTTGGTCACGGTGGCATGGCTGCTGCTCGGTTACAGCTTGGCGTTCTCCGGTGGCTCGGGCGGATTGCCCGGCGGTTTCGTGGGCGGCTTGGCGCACGTCGGGATGCGCGGGATAGGCCCGGAGACCGCACACGGGCCGGTTCCCGAACTGCTGTACTCCACCTTCCAGTTGGGCTTCGCGATCGTCACCGCTGCCTTGGTCAGTGGCGCCATCGCCGACCGTGCCCGGTTCGCGGCCTGGATGGTGTTCGTGCCCGTCTGGGCGGTGGCGGTGTATTCCGTCGTCGCGCATTGGGTGTGGGCGCCTGACGGCTGGCTGTTCAAGATGGGGGTGCTCGACTACGCGGGCGGACTGGTCGTCGAGATCGTCTCGGGTTCCTCGGCGCTCGCGTTGGCGCTGGTGCTCGGTCCGCGCATCGGCTTCAAGGTGGAGGCCATGCGGCCGCACAACCTGCCGTTCGTGCTCCTCGGTGTGGGACTGCTGTGGTTCGGCTGGTTCGGGTTCAACGCAGGCTCGGCGTTGGCTGCCAACGGACTAGCGTCCGCGATCTTCCTCAATACCCTCGTCGCAGGTTGCCTGGGCATGCTGGGATGGCTTTCGGTGGAACAGTTCCGGGATGGCAAGCCGACCACTTTCGGTGCCGCCTCGGGAGTGGTCGCCGGCTTGGTGGCGATCACGCCGTCGTGCGGCACGGTGAGCACCCTCGGCGCCGCGGTCGTCGGACTGGTGGCGGGCATTGTGTGCTCGTTCGCGGTCGGGCTGAAGTTCAAACTCAACTACGACGACTCGCTCGATGTCGTGGGCGTGCACTTTGTCGGCGGAGTCGTCGGTGTGCTGTTGATCGGGCTGCTCGCCACCGCGGTGATGACCCACGGCCCGCAGGGACTTTTCTACGGCGGCGGATTGGGCCAACTCGGCAAGCAGGCTCTGGCGATGGTGGTGGTCGGCCTCTACGCCTTCGCGGTGAGCTATGTGCTGGCCACGCTGATCGAGCGTTTCATGGGGTTCCGGGTCAGCGCCGAGGACGAGGTGAGCGGTGTCGACCTCAGCCAGCACGCCGAGACGGCCTATACCGAGGGCGTCTATGGGCACCAGCAGCTGCGCCGCCCGTTATTCGGGGAGAGGGATGAGGTTGGCCCACGCCCGAATGAGGATTAATGAATTCGAATGAGTGTCAGTGACCCCAGCGCTGTTCATCGGGCGGGGTGTGGCGTTGGTGCCCCAGCAGCGGGTGGTTAACTGCGACTGTGCGCAGAGAACCGGGACTGGCGCGACGTTTCTTCCATCGATTCGAGCCGGTGCATGCCGTCACCTACTTTGCGCCGGAGGCGAGGGCGGCGCTCGACGGGCTGGGTTACCGAGGCTTCTGGATGGGCTACTTCGCGGCCCGGTCGGCGCCGCTGGGCATGGCGCCGCCGCAGCTGGTCACCGCGGTCTTCTATAACTTCGCCCCCGCGCGGGTCGCCAAGGCCCTGCCGGCCGCGTGGGAGATCGCCGGTCCCGAAGCCGCGTTGCGCGTTCGTCAGGACTCGGCGGTCGCGGCGCTGCGCAGGTACGGCCTCGACGTAGATGAAAACGTCCGTGTCGCAGCCGAATTAGCGGGAAGGGCGGTGCACCAGGCACCGCTGGACGGACGAATGCTATTCGCCGCGAACCTGGCGCTGCCGTGGCCGGACAATCCGCTGGCGGCGCTCTGGCATGCCGCGACGCTGTTGCGCGAGCAGCGCGGCGACGCTCATGTGGCGGTACTGACCGCCGCCGGAGTCTCAGGCCGCGAGTCCAACGTGCTACACGCCGCGGCGGGCCGGGTCCCCCGCGACTACATGGCCCGCGCCCGCGACTACGACGAGGCGGAGTGGGCACATCTCGAACAAGGACTGGCCGCGCGGGGGCTGCTCAACGACGACGGGTCGCTGACCGCCGCCGGCCAGGAACTGAAGGACCGCATCGAATCGAGAACCGACACACTTGCCCTGTCGGCGCTGGATGCGCTCAGCGACGACGAGGTGGAAACGCTGTTCCGGGCGCTCACTCCGATCACCCGGGCCGTGGTCGCCGGCGGCGATGTCCCCGCCATGACTCCAATGGCATTAAGCTTTGACGAATTACATGACAGCAGTGCGCATTTGGGCAACATATAGCGCCGTACCGGTAGGGCACTCTTCAGTTGCCCGTGCGAACAACAGTGATGTCGAAGCCTCCAGCGGGGCAGTTGGTTGCGGTCAGATTGTCTCGACGGCCGTGCCCGGCAAGCTTGCCAATCGGGTCTTGGGGCGGTTGGGGGAGGGGAAATCCGCTGGTCTCCCTGACGCGGAATGAACCCCCGGAGCTGCAGTCGGCCGAAGCAACCGAATTCTGCGTCCACTGGGCGTTTTCGAACTCGAAAGGGTCCGCCGAACTGCTGGGTATGTTAAAGAAGTAACTAATGCATCGGTCACCCGTACGCAGGCATTCCGTTTGCACAGTAAAATCAATGGGTTCGCTGGTACGAATTGCCGAGTAGGTGAAGCGGTACGTGCCATGAAGGGCCTCTGCCGGCGACACGACCCGGGCAGGCAGGCCGGCCGGGTCAGGTAGGGCAGAAATATCGGTATCGCCAGTCCGGGTGAAGTTCAAGATCCGCTTGTGATAGCAAATTAACGACATATTTTCCGATATCCATTCACCGGATAGGCTTCCGTCCGGCCGCGGTTGCAGCGACACCACTTCAAACCACTCGCCCTCGCCATTGCATTTCGGGCTGTCTTTGTCTTGATGAGCAGCGCCGGGCGATGTGGTTACCGCCAGCCACCGCTCGCCAACCTCATCGAAAACCAGGTTCGGCACGGGAAAACCGCCGCCGGTTACCGCGGTGGCCACACATCCGGCGGCTCCGCACACCGACCGCAGCCGCCAGGCCTCCTTGAACGCCGGCGCCGCACCGTCGACCGGATCTCCGGCAAGTTTGGTCATCGGACCGAAGTCGGCGGTAAAGGTTCCGGTGAACGGGCCGGTGTTCGGCGGCGGGCCGGTTGGGCTTGGGCTGCTCGGGCTGGGGCTGGCCAAGGGGGCGCGTGCGCCGTTGTCACCGTTGGTCAACGCCAGCACCAGCCCGACGATGGCGATCACGGCGATGCCGGCGGCTACGGCTCCCATGGCTCCCCACACCACTTTCTTGTTGCGAGGCGCTCGCGGTAGGGGTTCTTGTGGTGGGGGCGTCGGGCCTGGTCGTCGCTGGGTGGGCTCCTCAGGACCTGCCATCAGGGCGTGTGCCGTAGGTGATCCCGAAGCGATGGTGCGCCAATCCTCAGGCGGTGCAGGCGATTCGGCTGGAGCCGGGGCCGATTCGCCCTGCCGTGGGGCCTGCACGCTCGGCTCGATTGGCGGTGAGTTTCGCAGCGCCGTGCGGGCCGCGGTGGCCAATTCCACTGTCGTGGGATAACGCAAGGTCGGGTCTTTGGCCATACCTTCGGCGATCACCGCGTCCAGGGTCCGAAGGTACGCCCGGGTGAGTTAGCGAGGGCCGCGGTGCCGGACTGACCATATGCGCCACCGCCACCTGCTCGAGGGTCTTTGCGGTGAAGGGCAGTTCACCGGTCAGGCACTGATAAAGCACGCACGCCAGTGCATACACATCCGAGCTCGGAGCGATTTCCCCGTCCTTGAAACGTTCCGGTGCCATGTAGGACCACGTACCGATGGTGGCGCCGGTGCTGGTCAAGCCGGTCTCGCCGGCCGCGCGGGCGATCCCGAAATCGATCAGGTACGCGAAATCGTCCTCGGTGAGCAGCACGTTGGACGGTTTCACGTCGCGGTGTACCAATCCCGCCTTGTGCGCGGCATTCAGCGCGGAAGCGACCTGCTCGACGATCTTGACGGCGCGCTCGGGATCCAGCGGCCCGTTCTTGAGCACGCTTTGCAGGTCACCGCCCTTTACCGGCCGCATGGTCACATAGAGCCGACCGTCTAATTCGCCGACGTCATAGATCGGCACGACGTGGGGATCGTCCAGACGTGCGGCGGCGCGGGCTTCGCGGCGGAAGCGTTGCTCAAACTCGTGGTCTTGGGCGAAATGCGGCAGCAGCATCTTCAGTGCCACGTCGCGGTCGATACCGGTGTCATGGGCCAGCCACACCTCGCCCATGCCGCCGCGACCCAGCAACTTGATCAGCCGGTAGCGGCCGAACAGCGTCTCGTCCACCATGCCTCCTCAGCGCTGGTGAGCACCCTCCCCAGGGAGCACCTTAGACGCCACAAAATAACTCATGCGACAAATCGCTCGCGCGCTGGTCCGGCCCGCGTCCAACCCGGAATTACCGCGCTAAGGCCAGGAGTGGGCGGCACGAGGCACCGTCGACTCAGTGTGGCAGCAGGCGCCGCTTCTGCTCGATGAATTCCTCCTCGGTAAGGATTCCGGAGTCGCGCAGCGAAGCCAGTTCACGGAGCTCCGCGGCGATCCCCGTAATCGGGCCGCCTGGCGGACGCTGCGGCGGCTCCGTCGCTTCGGGCGGCGCGGGTTCGGCCGGCTTGCGGGTCGGCGCCCCGACCCGCTCGCCGGTCCGCTCCCGGGCTTTCGAGCCACCGGCGCCGGCGGTGCCGCCCACGGCGCTCCCGGCCATGCCCGCAAGGGCCATCTGGCTGAACACGCTGCCCGCGCCAGCAGTGGAGGCCGCGGAAGCCTCAGCGGCGGCGACACTGGCAGCCGGCAACGCTATCGCCAGCGAGCGTATCTCGGGGGCCGCCGCAGTCCAGCCCGCCGGCACCGACAACCTCCCGATCGCGTTGGCTTCGCCCATGCCCGCCGACACCGGCGAACCCAGGTTCGTGATCACCGGAAACGGCGTCGGCGGCACCGCTGCCGTGCCCGGCCAACTCTCGATCCCGGCCCAGCCACTGACGATGTCGTCCGTGTGGAAACCAAGCCATAAACCGTTGATGTCATAGGGAAGAGCCGTTATCCCAAGTAGTGAGTCGACCGCAAGTCCCGCTGCCCCCAATTCTGGGTCGACAAAAATTCCACTCAGGCTCCCCAATAGGTCCACCAGCTCCAGCGGCGTCAGGGCTGGAATGGCCTGAGCCGGGGCCGCAAGGCTGCTCAGCGAGTTGGGTACCGCGGAGAACGCTTGCGAGAGGGTGCTCTGCACGTTCCCGGCTGAGGTGGCGGCGGCTTGGGCGGCCGCGGCGGCTTGGCTCCCCTGCCCACCCCCGTTGGTGCTCGACGGCGGAGTGGTGAACGCGGTCAGGGCGGTCGCCGACGCCGACGAACCCGCGTACCCGTACATGGCGGCGGCATCCTGGGCCCACATCTCGGCGTACTGGGTTTCGGTGGTCGCTATCGCCGGGGTGTTCTGCCCGAAGAGGTTCGTCGCCACCAGCGCCATCAGCAGGGTGCGGTTGGCCGCGACCACCGGCGGCGGAACCGTCTCCGCGAACGCCGCGGCGTAGGCGGCGGCCGCCGCGGTGGCCTGATTGGCCGTCTGCTCGGCTTGCCCGGCGGTGCCTCTCAGCCACGCCACGTACGGGGCGGCCGCGGCAGCCATTGTTGCCGATGCCGGGCCCAGCCACGACCCAGCGGTCAACCCCGCGATCGCCGACTGATAGGCGCTCGCCACCGAATGCAGCTCGGCGGCCAGCCCGTCCCACGCCGCCGCAGCGGCCAGCATCGGTCCCGAGCCAGGGCCGACGTACATGCGGGCGGAGTTGATCTCGGGCGGCAGTACTGCGAAGTCCATGTCATTTCCTCCGATCGATCCGGCCCCCTGGGCGCCGGCGGCTTCGGTGACGGCAACCGAGCGAGCGTTTGCCGTCGAGCCTAGGCGCTGCGTGCCTGCCATTTTGCTCGCGGCGATCGTTATTCGTGGGACTTGACCGATGATTTGCCCGAAGTAGTCCCAAATCACCCGTCGCTATGTCGCCGCCCGGGCGTGCGCCCGAATGCGGGCCCCATCGACGTCGCTAACCGCAATGTGCTGGCCGCCGCTTTGACACTGCTCGGGTTGGCGTGCATGTCGCCGGCCGTGATTGGCGAAGAAAACGGCACGCTTCCAACACATTCCGACCCAGACGCCAGGCCGGTTGGCGAGCAATGGCCCGACGAAATACGCTAAGGCCCGATCGGCCAACCGAATTGGGTGGGCGGGTCAGCTTTGCGCCTGCAACCACCGGTCGATCTCGGCGGTGACGGGGTCGGTGATCCCGTCGAATTCGGGATGCTTCTTGAGCACCGTGGCCACCATCGAGCACACCGGGACGATTCGTTTGCCCTCGTCTCGGGTGGCGTTCAGGGCGCTTTCGACGAGGATCGTCGCGAGGCCTCGTCCGCCGAATTCGGGATCGGTCACGGTGTGGTAGAAGACTCGCTGGTCACCACGGTCGGCGAAATCGGCGTGGCCCACGGTTTTGCCCTCGACGGCAATGCTGTACGCGCCGTCGTGCGCGGTGACCGCGGTTTCTGCGCCTGTCTTGTCGGCAGTCATTCGGATTCCCCTCAGTTCGGTAGCGGCCGTGGCCGCAGGCGGGTGGTTGGCATTGGCGGGGCCGGCAATCGGGCCACTGAGCCCTGGTACCCCTGGACCGCGCCGAAGCGTTCGTCGGCGTCCTGCCACAGTTGCCGATAGCGGACGATGTCCTCGTGGCTGCGCCCGACGAAGTTCCACCACATCAGGAGTTCTTCGGTGAAGGGGATGCCGCCCAGCAGCATCACTCGCGCGGCCCGACCCCCCACATTGCGTAAGTTGAGCGACGAGCTACCCGGCCCTTGGTAGCCCAGGTCGCCGAACTCGAGCGTCGTCCCGCTCATCTCAACGGGGCCGGAGTCGCACAGCACGCCGTGTTCGAATGCCGGGTCCACATCGATGTCCAGCGCGGCGTTCGTGTCTAGATCGATCTGCGCGCCGAGCAGCGAAGTGAACGTGCGCACCGGCGAGTGGCTGCCGGCCACCTCCCCAAGGAATACCCGCGCCACCGCTCCCGGCAGCGAAACGGGTGTGGGCGCATAGTGGGCGAAATCGCGTCCGGTGTCACGATCGGAGTCGGGCAGTGCCACCCACAGCTGCACACCGTGCAAAACAGCTTCCTCTGAGTCCGGTGCCACCGACACCTCGGAATGACAAATGCCCGCGCCGGCCGTCATCAGATTCAGCTCGCCGGGCCGGACCACGGCATGAACGCCGGCGCTGTCACGGTGCTCCACTCCCCCACTGAACAACCAACTCACCGTCTGTAGTCCCGTGTGCGGATGAGGCGGGACGTCCATGCGCGTGCTCGCGGGGCCGTAGTGGTCGACAAAGCACCACGCACCGATCAGCGAGCGTTGTCGCAGCGGCAGTGTGCGTCGCACCTGGAGCGCCCTCGGTCCGCCGAGCGGAACCTCGCGCGGACGGAGCACTTCCACGCCCGGCGAGACACCCGCGACCCGTGAAGCGCTGCAGGCGACTTCGGCCGGTGCGGTCTCGAGGTTGCTCATCACCGCGACGGTACTCCCCCGCAGTTCACCGACCCGGTGGCTGCAACACCTTCATGGCAACCCGCATGATCGGCTCGGGAATCCGATCCTGTATCGATAACGCTGCCTCGGCGGCGCGCGACCGCAGTGGGGTGCCGCGACCGAACACCCGGTTCAACGCTCCCCCGGACGGCTCAATCACCACATGCAGTGGTGGGGTGTCCACCGCCGCGCCGAGTGCGTTGGAGATGACCATCCGCTGTATCTCGCTGGTGCCTTCAAAGATGGTGTACAGCTTGGCATCTCGATACCACTTCTCCACCGGGTGGTCGGTGATGTAGCCCCAGCCGCCCATGGTCTGAATGGCCCGTTCGGTGGCCTTGACGGCGACCTCGCTGGCGGCGAGTTTCGACATCGAGCCCTCGCCCCGCTCGAATGGGACCCCGTTGGCCGCCATCCAGGACGCACGCCAGGTCAGCAGCCGGGCCGCGTCGATCTGGGTGGCCAGGTCCGCCAGCGGAAAGGCGATGCCCTGGTTGTCAATGATGGGTCCGCCGAACGCCTCCCGCTCGGTGGCGTACGACATCGCATACTCCAGCGCGGCGCGTGCGATCCCGATGGCCTGGGCGGCCACCATAGGCCGCGTTTGCTCGAAGGTGCCCAACGTCGCCGAGCCGGAGCGTTGGCCGCCCGCCACCAATTCACGGGCTTTGGCGAGCTTGCGTTCGAGCTTCTCCTGTCCACCAAGCAGATTGGCTGCCGGAACCCGAACGCCGTCGAACCGCAACTCCGCGGTATGGGACGCCCGGCAGCCCAGCTTGTCGAGCTTGCGCACCATCTCCAGCCCGGGCGTCCCGCCCGGCACCACGAACAGCCCCTGACCGCGGTGGCCGAGCTCCTCGTCGACCACCGCATTGACCACGTGCACATTGGCGATTCCGCCGTTGCCGATCCACATCTTGTGGCCGTCGATAACCCAGTCCCCATTTCCTGAGCCCTCGCGGCGGGCGCGGGTGCGCAGATTGCGGACGTCACTGCCGCCCTCGGGTTCGGATATGGCCAGCGCCGCGAGTTTGAGATCGCCCGGCGTCCCGAAACATTCGGGGGCCCATTGCAACATCTGCTCCGGCGACGCGGCCTGACCGATGGCCGAGAGCGCCAGCGCCGGCATCACGATCGCCAAACCGATTCCGGCGCAACCCCAAAACAGCTCCTCCATGAACATCGGCAGCGACAAGCCGGTCGGGTCCCCGATCAGATCGCGGTAGAACAACGGGTTGTAGAAGCCGCGCTCGGCCGCCTCCTCTAACACCGGCCAGGGAAACTCCTGGCGTTGGTCGTAGTGGAGCGCGACCGGACGCACGACCGATTCCGCGAATTCATGCGCGCGCCGCGCCAAATCGTGCTGTGCCGCCGTTGGTGTCAGGTCGAACGTCATGGATGCGCCTTCGGGTCGACAGGCTTGGGCCTTGTCGCACACCGTCTACCCCGCCGGGGGGGTCAGCAAACTGGCGCAGCGGCGGGATTACTACGCGGCAGTTCGGGGGCCAACTTGTGCGATCGGCAGGTGCAACACGACCGCGGCCACCGCAACGGCCTCGTCCTCGTGGCGGGCCAGCAGCGTTGCGTTCTCGGGCAGCTGTCGGGAGTTGATATCGCCGACGGCGATACGCCGCAAAATGTCGTGTGCCCGAGCGAGCTGTTCGCGCTTGCGGTACTGGCCGCCGGGAAGTTTGACGCCGGCCCAAACGCCGTACTCGACCCGATGCTTGATCGCGTGTTGGGCACACCGACGCTGCTGTGCCAACGGGCAGCGGCGCAGGCATTGGATACGCGCCTCGGTGGCGGACCGTTCGTAAGCGCGCGCTTTCGCCGCACCGTCACCACTGTCGTCGTCGGGGTAGCCGAACCACAATTCCGGGTTGGTTGCGCAGGGGTGTCCCATTGCCGGTCTCCTTATCTGGCGAAACGTAGCTGGAAGCGTATACACACCTGACGGGATCCCGCAAGAGAAACGAGACAAAAACGTATAAACAGAGGATCGACGGGCCGGCTGTGTAGTATCCGGCCTATGGCCCGCAAATTACGGAGCCTGCGGTGAGCCGTGAGTCGGCGGGCGCGGCGATCCGCGCATTGCGGGAGTCGCGCGACTGGTCACTGGCGGAGCTGGCCGCCACGACCGGCGTCAGCATCATGGGACTGAGCTATCTGGAGCGCGGCGCCCGTAAGCCACACAAAAGCACAGTTCAGAAGGTCGAAAACGGGCTGGGCCTGCCGCCGGGCACGTACTCGCGGCTGTTGGTGGCCGCAAATCCCGACGCGGAGCTGGCCCGGCTGATCGCGGCGCAGCCACCCGCGGCGATGTCCGCACGACGTGCCGCGACGGTTGTGGTCGATCGCCATAGCGACACCGCCGTGCTCGAGGGCTACGCCGAAGCGCAGCTCGATGCCATCAAATCGGTGATCGATCGACTGCCCGCGACAACATCAAACGAATACGAGACGTATATTCTGTCTGTGATCGCGCAGTGCGTGAAGGCCGAGATGCTCGCCGCCAGCTCATGGCGGGTGGCGGTTAACGCGGGCGCCGACTCGACCGGCCGGCTGATGGAGCATCTACAGGAGATCGAGGCGACGCGCACCGACCTGCTGAAGCGGATGCCCGCCAGCTTGAGCGCTCGATTCGATCGGGCCTGCGTGGAGTCGCCGTTACCGGAAGCGGTCATCGCGGCGTTGCTCGGCGTCGGCATCGACGAAATGTGGGATATGCGCAACCGGGGGGCCATCCCCGTGGGAGCCCTGCCACGTGTTCGCGCATTCGCCGATGCGGTCGAGTCGGAAAGCCGTCACCAGGCAAGTCACGAGGGGAGCCAGTGATCGAAAGCGACGTGGAAGCGCTGAGCCGCGCTCATCAAATGTTTGCTGGTAGCACCCGGCATCCGAGGCTGGACGCGGGCACCGCGCATTACAGTGGACTACTTCAGCGCGGCGCCGGGCTGAATCTCGGCGCGGGACATAGCGCTTATCGGCTCGCGGCCCGGCGCAGCCGGGACGCGCTGCAGTCGGCAGCGCGGACGGATGCCGCGGCCGCGGCGGTCATCGCGGGCGCCCAGCAAGATCGGGTCCAGGCCCGCGAGCTGACCAAGAGCGTCCTCGACGAAGCCCGCTCGGACGCCGCCGTCACTCCGGTCACTCCGCTGGCCCAGCGTGAGGCGCTGCGGCGTCGGGTGGCGCGACTGCGCGCGCAACGGGCGCACGTGCTGTCGGCCCGGTTGCGGGCCGGACGGCATCGAGCGGCGCTGCGGGCGCTGCGCTATCGGATGTTGCACCACCACCGCCGCGGATTGGCCGGGATGCGGCTTCCGGCAGCGAACGGCCGCGCCGGAATCGCGGTGCGCGCCGCGTTATCGCGGCTGGGCCATCCCTACGTCTGGGGCGCGACCGGGCCCGATCAGTTCGACTGTTCGGGCCTGGTGCAATGGTCCTACGCCCAGGCGGGTATTCACTTGGACCGCACCACCTACCAGCAGATCAATGACGGGATCCCGGTGCCGCGTTCGCAGGTCCGGCCGGGCGATCTCGTCTTTCCCCACGCGGGACACGTGCAGCTGGCCATCGGCAACAATCTGGTCATCGAAGCGCCCTACTCGGGCGCCTCGGTCCGGATCAGCCCGCTGGGTAGCAACGTGCAGATCCGCCGGCCGTTGTAGAGAAGGGTGAACTCATGTCCGAGCAAGCCGGATCATCGCTAGCCGCAATTCAGGCCCGAAAGGCAGCGCTGGCAAGTCAACACAGCTCGGTCGCCGAAGCCGACCGGGCGCTGGCCGACGCACTGGCCAGCGCTCACGCCGCAATGTGCGAGAGCGTCAGCCGGTTGGACGCGATCGCCGCCGAGATCGACCGCGCAATGCCGGACCGGGACGAGATTGCCGTCGATACGCCGATGGGCGCGCGTGAGTTGCAGAGGTTTCTGGTTGCCAAACAACGAGAGATCGCGTCTGTCGTGGCGCATGCTCACGAATTCGATCATGCGAAAGCCACTGTGTTACAAGGCCTGCGGGAACGATACACAGCTTCCGCAGGGTGAATTGTCGACGGCGAGTCGGGTTAGTACCGTCACTCGGCATGGATGGGTCGCTACCACCCCCTTACCAGGCCCGAGGGCCGCTTAGGTAGCCGATGTCGACGTATAGCGACCTGCTCGCCGTGCTCAAGTATGTCGGGGGCAGAACCGGCGATCCGAATGCGTGGCTCGTAGGGCTGACGCCCGACGAGGTGGCCGCTGTTGTCACACCCTGGACAAGCTCGGCACAACTCGACGCGATTGTGGCCAAGATCCGCCAACAACATCCGGACTTGTTCGGCTCGCCGGCCCCCGCGGCGCCGGGGGAACCGCAGCAGGGCGCCGCCGCGGAGGCCATCGCAGCTGCCGAAGCCGCACTTGCACACCAGAATTCAGCAAACGCGCAGCTTGACCTGCAGGTAATTTCGGCAATCCTGAACGCACACGCAAGGACCGTCGAGGGCAGCGACGCGCTGAGCAAGCTGCAGCAAGAGACCGAAGCCGCGGTACGGACGCGATCCGACCTGGACACCCCGGCCGGGGCGCGCGATTTCCAGCGGTTCCTCATCGGCAAGCTGCGCGACATCCGTGCGGTGGTCGCGAACGCGAGCCTGGATGACACGTCGAAGTCGGCGCTCATGGCCGCCTGGACATCGCTGTATAACGCCTCCAAAACGGGACCGGGCGTCATGGACGACCGGCGGGACGACCGGCCGCCGGGACCGACCGTCCCGGATGGTGTACCCGCGCGCGGCGCCAGCCAGCGGCCCGCGACGGTTGCGGATGCGGGCGGGGATCCATACCTTGATCCGCTGTTGCTTGACGATCCGGGTTTGTCGGCCGGGGACTCACCCGCGTCGGGGGCGACGACCGGCCCCACGGCGCCCATGATGCCGATGACGCCGACGACGCCAAGCATTCCCAGCCTGGGCACAGGATCAGTGCCGGGCGGTTCGTCGGTGCCGGGGTCCATCCCGGGCCTGAATAGCGCAGGCGGGATCCCCCTTTCCAGACTGCTCGGCGGCAGTCTGGAAAGGGGAACCGAACACCAACCGACGGATATCGATGAAGCGCCCGCGAAGGATCACGCATCGTCAGACGAACCCGGCGCGCACAAAGACGACGGGGATAAGGAAGCCTCAGGCGAGAAGCCCGAACCGGCACCGCCGGCTCCGACGACCGTGACGCTGCCCGACGGTGAGACAGTGACCGCCGCCAGCCCACAGATCGCGGCGGCCATCAAGGCCGCCGTTGGCGGGGCGTCGATCGCAGATGCGTTCCGCCAGCAGGGAATTACCATCCCTTCGCCGGGGACGTCGGTCACCAATCCGGTCGACCCATCGCGGCTCACGCCGGGAGATATCGGTATGTTCACCGATCGCCACGCACTCGCCCTTGGCCACAGTAAAGCCCTCCTGGACGGCCAGATTCAGCACATCTCCACCGTGAGCGGGCCGAGCTTTCTAGGGTGGGAACATCCGCCGGCGGCACCGGCCGCAACCGCGCCGGGAACGCCGGCGCCGAACGAAAGACCGACACCAACCAGGCCGGCGGCTGTGCCGGCTGGGTCGACCACGGCACAATAGGCAGCCGGGCGGTCTCACCGCCGGGCTTGAAGAGGAGACAGCGGATGGCAGATCGAATCCATGTGGTGCCCGCGCAGTTGCGTGAAGCCGCTGACCATCACCAGCAGACCTCTGAGTATTTGCGGACCGTCCCGTCGTCGCACGCCGCCATCCAGGAGAGCCTGGACTCCCTCGGGCCGATCTTCAGCGAGCTGCGCGACGCCGGACGTGAACTGCTCGAGCTGAGACGGCAGTGCTACCAGCAACAAGCCGATGACCATGCCGCATTGGCCCACAACCTGAGGGCGTCGGCGACGTTGTGGGAGCAGCACGAGGAAGAGGCGGCGCGCAACCTCGGCGGCATCGTCGACAAGGGTCAATGACACGTCGATGACAGAGGCTGGTCTCGAGGCTAACCCCGCCTTCGATACTGTTCACCCGAGCGGACACATCCTGGTCCGCTCCTGCCGCGGCGGATACATGCACAGCGTTGCGCTGAGCGAGGCGGCGATGGACACCGACGCCGAGACCCTGGCACAGGGCATCCTGCTGACCGCCGACGTGTCATGCCTCAAAGCGTTGCTGGAAGTTCGCGACGAGATTGTCGCGGCCGGACACACCCCGTCCGCGGGGGTTCCTACCCCGGAGGACCTCGACGCGGCGATTGAGATGCTGCTGGCGCACCAACTGCGCCGCCGTGACACCGCGGATTAAGCGGGCCTAAATCGGGCTAAACAAGCCAGGTCTTGGCGGTTTCGGGATCGGGTGCGATATCGTTTGGCGGCTCGATGGGGTTGGCGCCGAACAACTCTCGCGCGCGGCGCAGCAAAGCACGCACTTCGTCGAGTTGCTGCTGCAGCGCAGAATCAGCCATGGCCCCACGCTACCCAGGCCGCGGCACTCGCACAATTCACCGCCGGCAGAATGCCGCGCCCAGATGCCGGTACGCTTGCCCGGTGGCGATCTTCGGTCGATTGGCGGCGCGCCAGCGCCTCCGGAGAGCGGCCCGGGAATCCCTGGCGATTCCGATCTTCAGCGCTCGCATCGATTGCAGCCCCTGGGTGATCGGTGGGCTTTGGCCCACCGAACTCTCGGTGGCCACCGGCGAAACCGCCACGCTCGCAGAGTATCTCAAGGTGGATCTGCGCCGGATCAGCAACAGCGCCAACGACGAGCTGAAGATGATCAGGCGCGCGGGTCTGGCTGCTGCGGCGCGGCAGGCAGCGGAGGCCCGAGTCATCAACGAAGCCCGCGCCCGCGCCGAGCAACGGGTTCGGTCAACGGTTCGTCAGTTGCGCGCGACGGTCACCGCGGCGCCCCCGGAGCGGGATGTCGAAAACACACAAGTCATGCCCGCCGTCACAGCGGTGCAACCCGCTGCGCAACCGCCTGCCGATAACGTTCCCGCGGAGCATCGGCAGGACGCCGAACCCGAGCCCTCGCCGGCTCAGCCTGCTGAATCGGCTTATCGGCAAGCGACCGAATCCAGCAGCGAACGGCTGCGGCGGCTCCTTGTGTTCGTGGCCCGCCAGGAACCACGGCTGAACTGGGCGGTCGGCGATCGCGACGACGGAATGACGGTGGTGGTCACGGACTTCGCACACGGGTGGATACCTCCGGGTATCGCGCTGCCGGCCGGCGTGCGGTTGTTGGAACCCGATCGGCGCAACGGCAAGGCCTCCGCACTGCTCGGCAACACTACGTGCGCCGCCACCTATGGTCCCGGCGACTCCTTTGGCTGGTCGGCCGACTTCGCCGCGACGGAATCCTCGATGCAGCCCCGCGAGCTGCCGCCCGTCGACGATCTGGGATGGGAGCTGGGTGCGGCCACGCACTGGCGCGACGGACTGCCGCGGATGGTGCACACGTTGGCCAAGGCGGCCGCTGCGGGAACTGGCATCGCCGCGGAAGAGGTCGACCTGCTGCGGGTGTATCTCGACACAGCGCGCTACCGGCTGCTGGACCAGTATCCGGCTGTCGATCCCGCGCTTCTGCTCAACTGCGTGTTGTTGGCCGCCACCGAAGGCATTGTCACCGGCGATTCGATATCGGCGAATTATCACCTGGCCTGGTTCCAGAAACTCAACGCTCCCCCGGCCAGCCGGTGGGCCGCCAATCCGTGACCCCGACAGCGTGAATTGACGCTGGTTGGAGCGGTCGACATACTGTCAACGTGTCGGGGTCGGGCGGTCGCAGCGAGCGCAGCGACCTGAGGGATCGAGATCTCGTCGAATCGGTCCTGCGTGAACTGAATGAGGCAGCGGATAGGTGGGAAGCCCTGGTCGCGCAGGCCGAAACCGTCACCTACAGCGTCGACTTGGGCGATATTCACGCCGTTGCAAATTCGGACGGCAAGTTGCTCGAGTTGAGCTTGCATCCGGGTGTAGTTACCGGCTACACGCATGGGGAGTTGACTGACAGGTTGAACCTCGCGATCGCAGCGTTGCGCGAAGAGGTGGCCGCCGAAAACCAAGCAAGGTACGGCGGACCGCTGCATTGACGTAGGGGTCGATGCAACGCGCGAATCCGCATCGACTGCCGAGAGGAGAATGACTGTGCCACTCAATTTGTCCAACCGAGACCAGAATTCGGGGCACCTCTTCTACAACCGGCGCTTGCGGGCCGCGATCACCAGGTTTTCGGTGCGGATGAAGCACGACGACCGCAAACAGCAAGCGGCGGTCGCGTTGTCGGTCGTGCTCGTCCTTATCGGCGTCGGCTGGATGGCGCTGCTTCATGTCATGAAGCCCGCGGGTTTGGTCGGCCAGTCGGCCATCATCGGCGACCGCGACACCGGCGCGGTCTACGCGAAGATCGATGGACGCCTCTACCCGGCGCTGAACTTGACCTCCGCACGGTTGGCGGTCGGCAATGCCGCCACCCCCGCCTGGGTCAAAGCCAGCGAAATCGCCAGGTACCCAACCGGTCCGATGATCGGCATTCCCGGTGCCCCGGACAGCTTGCCGATTACGTCGAGTTCCGTATCGGCGTGGTCGGTTTGCGACACCGCGGCCGCCCGCGGCACCGGCGCGGCTCCGCTTGTCACCGCAATTGCCGGCCAGCTCTCGCCCGGCGGTCGGGCCGCGGCAATGGGCCCCGCGCAAGCTGTCCTTGCGACCCATAAGGGCGCCACCTATGTGATCTGGGGCGGGCAACGGTCCCGCATCGACCCAACCGATCGATCGGTGACTTTCAATCTCGGCCTCGATCCGGGGGTGACATATCCGATCGAAATCTCCAACGCGCTTTACGATGTCATGCCATCAACGGAACCGCTTGTGTTGCCGGTGATCCCGGAGGCGGGCACACCGTCACGCTGGTTGCCCGACTCCAAGGTGGGCAGCGTGCTGGAAACCCGCGACGCCAACGGGACGGTCAACGGCTTCTACGCGCTGCTGGAGGGCGGCGTGCAGAGGATCACCGGCTTCGTCGCGGACCTGTTGCGCACCGGGAACTCGCAGGGCTCGACAACGCCGACGTTGGTCGCCCCGGACAAGCTGATTCACATTCCGGTTGTCGACGTGCTGAACGTCGACTACTACCCGTCGGGAAAGCTGGAATTTGTTGACACATCGGCCGATCCGGTGACGTGCGCCGGGTGGGAGAAGCAGTCCGGGGACCGGCAGGCGAGGATGACCGTCCTGACCGGGCGGGGGTTGCCCGTCCCGATCGGCATGGACACTCACGTGGTGCGTCTGGTTCGTGACGACCGCGCGCCCGATTCGGCCGAAGCGCAGCAGACATTGGTGTTGCCGGGAGCGGCCAACTTCGTTGCCGTGACGAGCGGCGTTGCGACGTCGGGCAGTCGGGAAAGCTTGTATTGGCTTTCACCGCAGGGTGTTCGGTATGGGATCCAATCGGATCAACGGACCCTGCAGGCGCTGGGGCTCGATCCGCGCTTGGCCGTGCAAGCACCATGGCCAATGGTGGCCACTTTCGCAGCCGGGCCGGCAATCAGCCGCGACGCCGCCTTGGTTGCGCGCGACGCTCTGCCCGCAGGCGGCGCGGTGGCGCCAATTCCCGATTCCAACGAGCAGACCACCGGGGGCTAGGCATGTCCAAACGAGGCTTCATCCGCGGCATCCGCCAGCCGCCGCCGAACGTTCCGCCGGTGCGAATCGCGGTCGGTGCGCCGCTGGCGTTGCCGGAACGCGAACCGCGCAACATCCTGCTGATGATTGCGCTTCCGGCGCTGCTGGTGGGGATCATCGGCACGCTGGTGGTGATGTACGCATCGGGGGTTCGATCACTGCAATCGGGCTTCTTCCCGATGATCGGCTTGGTCGGGTTCGGCACGCTGATGTTCAGCGGACGCTTCGGTCGCGGCCGCCGGATCGGTTGGGGGGAGCAAGAAAAGCAGCGCCGTAGCTATTTGCGCCAGCTCGACGAGGACCGCGACGAAGTGCAGCGCGCCGCCCACGATCAGCGTCGGAGCCAGCTCTTTGTGCACGCTGATCCGCAGCGGCTGGACACCGTCATCGGCGGTCCGCGGATGTGGGAGCGGCGTCCGGGCGACCCGGACTTCCTCGACGTGCGGCTAGGGATCGGCATGCAGCAGGCCAGTGAATCGGCGGTTTCGCTGCAGTGGCCCGACGTTCCGATCGGTGAGGAACTCGAACCGGTAACCGGTGGTGCGCTACGGGATTTCATCCTGGAGCAGAGCAAGATCCGCGGGATCGGCAAGGTGCTGAGCCTGCGATCGAAGCCCGGGTTCAGCTTCATCTGCGACGATCCGAGCGAACTGCACGGCCTCGCGCGCTCGATATTGTGCTGCCTCGCGGTGTACCACAGCCCCCACGATCTCAAAATCATGGTGGTCACCCGCTATCCCGAGCTGTGGTCGTGGTTGGTGTGGTTGCCGCACAACCAGCACGACGAGATGTTCGACGCTTGCGGACTGCGCCGGTTGGTCTTCACCTCCCCAACAGAGCTGGAAGAGGCACTCGATGCCGAACTGCACCGCAAGGGCCGTGGACCATGGACGCCACCGGTCGGAAGCAGCCCCACCTTGATGCCGTCACCAATGGAGTCGACGAGCGGCCCAGCGCTGGGTCCGCACTGGCTGATCGTCGATGACAGCGTGGGTACGCCCGAGCAGTGGGAGGGCGTAACCGGGCAGAAGGGCATGGCCGCCATCACGGTGCTGAGGTTGGCGATCCGGGTCGGTGTCGGCATCGGATTCGACGAAGAGAGCCAGCGTTTCGCACTGCGTGACGGCAGGCTCAGACATCGCGGCACGTTCAATGCCGTGGCGGACCTGCTCGCCGAGAGCACCGCCAACCGGTACGCGCGGGCGCTGGCCCGCTGGCACCCGATGAGCGCCGGGGCATTGTCCGAGACCGACAGTCAGGGCGGTGAACTACTGCGGGCGCTGGGAATCGCCGACCCCCGGGAACTGGACGTGGACAGGCTCTGGGCGGACAGCCGCGGTCGTGGCGACCACAAATGGGCGACGGTACCGGTCGGCGTCAAGCAAGGCGGTGAGCTGCAGCATGTCATATTGCGCGCCAAGGATTTTGGTGGCTACGGCTTCCACTCCGTGGTGATCGGTACGTCCGGGTCCGGCAAGTCGGAGTACTTCCTGTCGTTGTGCAGCGGGATCGCACTGACACACTCGCCGGAAACGTTCATCGTGATCTTCGTCGACATGAAGTTCGAGTCGGCGGCCCAAGATCTGCAGGGATTTCCGCACGTCGCCGGCTCGTTGTCCAACCTGGGCAAGGACGACCGCCATCTGGCCGAGCGGATGCGCAAGGCAATCAACGGCGAGATCGCGAGGCGTTACCGGCTTTTCAAGGACGCCGGGGCACGGGATGCGAACGAATACGAAGAGATGCGGCTCGCCGGAAGGGATTTGGAGCCGGTACCGATCTTACTGGTGATCATCGACGAGTACCTCGAGTTGTTCATTCATCATCCTGAGTGGATCGATCTGGTCATTCACATCGGGCAGGAGGGTCGCGGCTGCAATGTCTTCTTCACGCTCGGCGGCCAGCGATTGGACCTATCGTCGCTCAGCAAAGTAAAGAGCAACATCGCCTTCCGGGTGGCCCTGCGCGCCGAGACCGCGGAGGACTCCCGTGACGTGATTGGTAGTGACGCGGCGCTGCACCTTCCGTCGAAGGAGAACGGATATGCCTTGCTCAAAGTTGGGCCGCGCGATCTGGAGCAGTTCCGGTGCTTTTACGTGTCGGCGCCCTTCGTGGTGCCCAAGCGCGCGGTCAACCTGCACCAGACGGTGGCCGTCAGCTTTTCCCGGCCCCGCTCGTACACCTGGGCGTACCAGCCGCTCAGTCCGGCGGACACTGCGGCGTTGGCTGTGGCCGACGAACCCGAGGAGCCAGACGAGTTCCTCTTCCATTCCGACGGCTTCCGCAAGAAGAAGCTGGTCGACGTCATCCGCGAATCGTTGGTCTCGCACCCCGCGCGCCCACCGCACCAGATCTGGCTTCCGCCTTTGGAATCCAGCGAGCCGATCGATTCGCTGGTGGCCCGTTGGCGCGGTAAGCCATGGGATGTCGACTACGGGCAGAACCCGGGGTTGGTGTTCCCGATTGGGATTGTGGACATTCCGGAAGAGCACGCCCAACGTGTGCACACCATCGACGCCGAGATGGACAACGTCATGGTGGTCGCGACCGCTCAGCGCGGCAAGTCCACCACGTTGATGACATTGATGACCTCTGCGGCACTGATGTACCGACCCGAGCGGGTGACGTTCTTCTGCATTGGCGCGTCGTTGTACCCGATCGAGGACCTGCCACACGTCGCGTCGGTGGTCAGCCAGACCGACAGCGAGGGCGTGTCACGGACCGTAGCCTCGATTGCGGGGCTGATCCTTGCCCGCGAAGTCTCGTTCAAGAAGTACCAAATCGACGTCTCCGAATTCCGGGAACGGCGGTTCGGCACAGTCGAGTGGACCGGCAGCCCGATGATCCCCACAGTCGAGTGGGCCGGCAGCCCCATGATCCCCACAGTCGAGTGGGCCGGCAGCCCCATGATCCCCACGGACGGGGGCGGCCGCACCGATCCGGACGACAAGTTCGGCGACGTCTATCTCGTCGTTGACAACTTCAGCGACATCTACGAGAAGGATGCCGCGATGGGCGACCGGGTGGTCGCGATCGCCCGTCAGGGTCTGTCGTACGGGGTGCATGTCATGACCAGCGCCACGGGGTGGTTGGTGGGTCAGAAGCAGCAGCTGGTCAATGTGTCGAACGCGCGAATCCAACTGCGGCTGAGCAACCCTGACGAAACCCAGATGGGTGAGGGCTTCGAGCGCCGAAAGGCTGCCCGCAACACGCTGGACCGGCCCGGGTTCGGCGTGACTCGCGATGGCTACGAGTTGCTCGTCGCCGTTCCAGAGCTCATCGGAGCCACCGGTGAGCGAGTCGCGACACGCGGGATCGGTTCGCTCATTGCCGATTTGACCGGCGCCGGCAGGGTGGAGAAATTGGCGCGGCTACCCGAGCGCATTCAGCTCAGCCAAGTCATCGCCGCGTTCGCGGACACCGCCGACGCCGCCGATCCGCTCAACATCCCATTCGCGATCGGCGAAAGCGCCTTGCGGCCAGTGGCTTTGGCGACCCGGATGGTGCCAAACATACTCGTGCTGGGCCGCCAGTTGTGCGGTAAGACCACGACGCTGGCGGCGTTTGGGCAAGCGATTGCGGCGCGGTTGCGCCCCGAGCAGGCTCAGATCACCATCATCGATCCCAAGACTTCGCTGATCGGTAAGATCCGGGGTCCGCATGTGCGCGCCTACGCCTATACCCAAGACGATATCGATCAGGTGATCGAAGAATTGGCGCAGATCATGCGCGACCGCCTTCCGCCCTCAGGCCTGAGCCAGGAAGAATTGCTGAGCCGGCGCACCTGGGAGGGTCCGCACCACTTCATCCTGATCGACGACGAGCAAGAGCTCAGGCCACACGGACTCATCGGCAAGGTTGCGGCAACGGCGCCGCTGTGGGGATTGATCGAACGCAGCCGAGAGATCGGCCTGCACATCATCGCCTCGCGGCTGCCCGGCAACTGGGCGGGGGTGTCGGTGACGAACCCATTTCTGCAGAAGATGACCAGTTCGCGGGCGCCAACGCTGTTCATGGACAACGACCCGGCGGCGGTCAAAGTCTTCGGCAGAATCAGCGCACAGCAACTGCCCGCCGGACGTGGTCTGCTGGTCGGCACCGATGGCGCGATCGAGGGAGTGCTGGTGGGAGCCCCGGAATAGGACGATTCGCCGGGTCGCGGGCGCTCGGCCCGAGGTGATTCGACAGCTTCTGTGGGCCACCCTAGAATCAGGCAACTCCGCGAGGCGGCAATCGAAAATGGGAGACAGATATGGGTGGCCTTAATTTCAGCATGGTGCCGGGCGCCGTGGACTTGTCGGCAGCGGCCGAGACCGGGATCAGCGAGGAAATGGCGGCCACCACGGCGGCTGGGGCCGCCGCGCTCACCGGCGCTATCCCGATGGCCCCGGATGCCGATTCCGCGGAGTTCGCGGCCGCGCTCAACGCCGCCGGTGCCGCCTACCTCGCCACCTCGGCCGAGCATGTTGGACAGCGAGGCGCTTTCGCCGGCGCGCAAGGCCTGGCTTCCGTCACCACCACGGCCGTCGAGGCGATCAACGCGATCCACTTCTGAGAGGACGGTATGCCCGACCCGAGGTGGACAGGTCCCCCTGAGCTGATCGCGCTGACTTTCGAGGGAGGCAACGCCGCATCGGTGCTCGCCAACAACCTGGTCTGGGTCACCGAGACTGCGAACAAAGAACTCTCGATGGGTCTGTCCGCGGTCAACGCGCTGGCCACCGCCGCGCAATGGCAGGGTTTCGGTGCGGTCGCCTCGATGCTGGTCAGTACGGGCCTCAACCTCGGATTGCAGACACTGGTGGGCTGGACAGCGCACAAAATCGCCGTCACCCAGGCGGCCGTACAGGCCTTCACGATCGCACAGTCCTCGGCTATCCCATCGGTGGTCTCGCAGACCAACCGGGACGAGTGGGCTGTGTTGAACGCCACCAACTGGTTCGGGCAAAACCTTCCTGCGATCGCCGAACGGGATCTGGAGTACTTCGGCGAACACTGGCCGCACAATTCGGGTATCGGATGGACGTATTCGGCAACGCTGAGCACGCTGGTCGCCTCGTTGGCAGTTCCCCCGCCCGCCGCCCCGATGGGCGCGTCGCCGGCCGCGCCGGCGGAGGCGGCAGAGGCAGTGGGCCAAGCGGCCGGACAGACCGGCATGAACAACGTGATGCAGGTGTCGACGCAGGCCACTCAGACTGCGGGGCAGACAGCGGCCGCGCCCGCCGATGCCGGCGGCCAGTTCAGTTCCCTGCTGCAGCAACCGATGTCGATGGTCTCAAGTGTGACCGAACCGCTTAACCAGGTGCTCAAGACTCCGATGGAGGCGGTTCAGGGCGTAACAAGCCTGCCGCAAGGGATGATTCAGTCGATGGCCGGCATGTTTCCTACGGCTGGGGCGGCGAATGCCGCCACGGCCGGGTCGGTCGCCGAACCCGTGCTGGCCGGCTCCGCGGGCGGCCTCGGCGGCACCGTTTCCGGCGGTGCGAGTGGGCTCGGCGCCTTCCCGGGCGCGGGGCTGACCAGCTACACCCGTCCCACCAGTAGTTTCGAACCCGAGACCGGGGGCAGACCGAGCAGCCTGCGCGCCGGTGTGCTCAACGCCGCCGAACTACGCGGTCCCACCGCGTCAACCGGGGTGGGTGGTGCCCCGATGCCGCTCTCGCCGGCGGGCATGGTGGCTCGTGACAGGGGCGGCGATTCCGACAAGGACGCTGTGACGCGGGCACGCGTCGTCGTGGGCGGCGACGCGACGGCCCCTCGATAGCGGTCAGCCCTTAGGGCCTGTTAATAAATAACACGCTGGTTTAGGGTGGGCTGTGGGGGCTTTGCGGGGTGAGTGTGTAGTTCCATTCGCCGTGGAAGTCGTGGCGGCGCAGGGCGTGTTGTTCGAGTTCGTTCATCTGTTGGTCGGTGATCTTGATGTCGTTGGGGTAGTTGCCGGTGTCGAGTTGGGCGTGCACGGTGAGCCCGGTGCGGGTGGCGGTCGCGGCGATGGTGTTGACGATGACCTCGTGGCTTTCCAGGGGTCGGCCGCGCCAGTTCATCGAGATGTGGGAGAACAGTCGGTGTTCGATCGTGTTCCACTTCGACGTGCCCGGCGGAAGGTGGCAGACGGTGATCTGCAGGCCGGTCTCGTCGGCGAAGCGGGCCAGTTCGGTCTTCCACAACCGGGTGCGGTAGCCATTGGAGCCGCCGCCGTCTGCGCAGATCAGCAGCCGACTCGCCGTTGGGTAGGTGCCCGATCCGGTGGTACGCCACCAGGTTGCGATGGTGGCCACAGCGAATTCGGCGGTGTCGTGGTCGGTGCCGACGGTCACCCACCCTGTGTCGGCGGCCACGTCGTAGACCCCGTAGGGGATCGCCTTGCCTAGGTCGGCATCCATGAAGTCGTGCACGTTGGTCGGCTCCGGTGAGCCTTTGGGCCGCCACTCCCGCCCACCCTTCTTGTACTTGCCGACCAGCTCCTTCTTCTTGGTGTCCACACTGATCACCGGGCAGTACTCCCGTTGGTGCTCACGCACCTGGTCGTTGAGATAGCCGAACTGGGCGTCGCGATCCGGATGGCCGCCGCCCTCGATCGTCTTGGTGTTGGCCTGCAGGCTAAACCCCTGCGCCTTGAGCAGCTTAGCCACCGTGGGCGGCGAAACCCGGTGTCCGGCAGCCGACATCGCCTCGGCAAGGTGGCGCACCGATTTGGTCGTCCACCGCAGCGGGGATTCCGGATCGCCCCGCGAGGTGGGTTCCACCAACGACAACAACGTGGTGAGCACCCCTGGGTCGGTCGTCGTCACCGGCTTGCGGCCACCGCCTGCTCGGCGCGTGCGGCCCAGCGGCTCCTCGCCGCCCTCGAGTTCGGTCACCCCCTTGGACACCGTCACCGCGCTCACCCCCGCGGCGCGCGCGACCGTCTTGACTCCGCCGTGGCCCAACGCTCGCGCCCTGGCACCCATCACCAGCCGCCGCTGCCGCTCATCCAGATGGGGCAGCACAACAGCCAATTCGGCTGCCAGCGACTCCTCTGAGCACAGGGCTCCAGCCATACCATGAGCATGACAGCCCGCAGGTCAAAAGTAAACGTTATTGTTTAACGAGCCCTTGGCCTAGCAGCGGCACCCGGGCAGCCGGCGCCACCAGATGCGCGCGGGCCACCGCGGCGACCTCGTTGGCGTGCCCGAAGGTGAAGTCGCGCAAGAAGATCCCCAGCGTCGATGAGGCATACACTTCGTCTTCTGTGGGCCACCCTAGAACCAGGCAACTCCGCGGAAAGCTTCGGCGGACACAACCCGCTCTGCCTGCGGCAATCCGGGCAGCGTAGCGGCCCCAGGCGGAGGGCGGGCAATCGAAAATGGGAGGCAGAATACCCGTCTGCAGCAGCAGTCTCATTCCATCGCCGTCCGGGTCAGTGACGATCAAACTGACCCACCACCTTCTTGACTGGACAGCGGCTGAAAGATACGCGCCAACTTCGCTGTTCTTTCGAAGATACGGCGGCGATTGGCACGGTAATTTGATGCGAGTGATTGACTCGTCCCTTCCGGCCGTGCTGCGCGAGCGTGCCCGGCTGCAGCCCAATGACACAGCGTTCACGTTTATTGATTACGAGCAGGAGGGGGCCGGTCCTACAGTAAGTCTGACGTGGTCGCAGATGTATCGCCGAGCGCTAAACGTCGCACACGAGCTCAGACTCTGCGCATCGAGCGGTGACCGGGCGGTGATATTGGCACCACAGGGGCTCGACTACATCGCCGCGTTTCTGGGAGCGTTGGAGGTCGGACTCATCGCAGTTCCGCTTTCAGCTCCTATGGGCGACGCCCACGATGAGCGTGTCCATTCGGTCCTGTATGACACATCGCCCTCGGTCATCCTCACGACATCCTCTGTCGTAAGCACTGTCGTCGAGTCGGTTACGTCGCAGGCCAATGCACCTGGTCCATCAGTCGTTGAGGTTGATTTGCTAAACCTTGACTCTCCGCGATCCGGAACCATATGCGAGAATCACGTGGGTACGGCGTATCTGCAATACACGTCCGGATCGACTCGTCGGCCCGCCGGTGTCATGGTGACGCACCAAAACGTCATTGCCAACCTCGCACAGTTGATCTCCGACACTTTCGAGGATCTGGGTAAGGTTGCACCGCCGGACACCACGGTGGTCTCATGGCTGCCCTTCTATCACGATCTGGGCCTGATGTGCGGCATAGCCCTTCCGATAGTGGCAGGACTCCGCACCGTATTCATGAGCCCGATGGCGTTTCTGCAGAAGCCCGCCCGGTGGATGCAGTTGGCGGCCCGCAACACCCGAACGTACACGGGGGGGCCTAACTTCGCTTATGAACTGGCTGTGCAACGAACCGCCGACGAGGAAATGGCGGGGCTTGATTTGGGGGACGTCCACACGTTCGCCTTCGGTGCCGAACGGGTCCAGGCGGCTACGATCAGGCGTTTCATCATGCGGTTCGCCCGCTTCAACCTTCGCGACACCGCGTTGCGGCCGGGGTATGGCCTCGCAGAGGCGACGGTGTACGCGACGTCGAACCCGCCGGGGCGACCGCCGACTACCGTCCGATTCGACTACGAGAAGCTGTCGGCCGGCTATGCGAAGCCGGGCAGCGATGAAGGCGGTGTCGATCTGGTCAGCTGCGGCGTACCTCGTGCCGCCACGGTGCGGATCGTCGACCCGGAGACCCGAGCGGAGAATCCGGCCGGCAAGGTCGGGGAGGTCTGGGTTCACGGCGACAACGTCGCCGACGGCTATTGGCGAAACCCGGACGCGTCGGAGCACACGTTCGGCGGGAAGCTGGTCGATCCATCGCCGGGCACCCCGCAGGGGCCTTGGCTGCGGACTGGGGATCTAGGCTTCATCTCCGATGGCGAGCTGTTCATCGTCGGCCGCATCAAGGACCTTTTGATCGTTTATGGGCGTAATCACTGTCCCGACGACATCGAGGCGACCATTCAGGAAATAACCAGAGGCCGGGTCGCGGCCATAGCCGTCCCGGATGGTCACACGGAGAGACTTGTCATCATCATCGAAGTAAAGACGCTGGGTGACTCTGACGAGGAGATACCGGACAAGCTTCTTGCCGTTAAGCGTGAAGTAACCTCGGCGATATTCAACTCGCACGGTCTCAGCGTCGCGGATCTGGTTCTGGTGCCGGCAGGTTCGATACCGATCACCACAAGCGGCAAAGTCAGGCGAGCGGCGTGTGTCGAGTTGTACCGGCAGGGTCAACTCGGCCACTTGGACGCTTAGCGACCGTTACAACCCAGATAGTGTTCGCGGCAGTTGCGGACAGCACATGTGGGACATCGAGATATCCAGCGTCGGCAAGTCGCTAATGTCTCCCGCGACATTGCCGGTGGACGCGCGCCGGCCAGCCTGATCGACGAAACGGTCCACTTGATCGACGCCGGTCGACGCCAGGCCCCTCGGCATGTCGGTGCAGCGTCCGCTCATTGTGGCGAATCCAGCCTCCGCGCCGATTTCGATGCGTATATTCAGGGATCACTTGAAGCGTCCTCGAACAACTTGGAATCGGCGTCATGATGACCTCCAACACCCAACATTTCTGCGGTGCCGCCAGAGTAGAACCCACGTTGGCTCGACCAGACCGTCCCGACAAGCGGATCGACTTCAATCAGGCTTATGCACCACAGGATGAAACGTGGGGGAACGGCCGTGGATCAAGTAGGTGTCAGTCCGGTTGCCGTCATTGGCATGGCGTGCCGACTTCCCGGCGGCATTGACTCACCAGACAAGTTATGGGAGGCGTTGCTGCGGGGCGATGACCTGGTCACCGAAATTCCGCCCGACCGTTGGGACGCCGACGACTACTACGACCCCGAGCCCGGGGTGCCGGGTCGGTCGGTTTGTAAGTGGGGCGCGTTCATCGAGGACGTCGCCGGCTTCGATGCCGGCTTCTTCGGAATCAGCGAGTCAGAGGCGATCGCGATGGATCCGCAGCAGCGCTTGTTGCTGGAAACATCGTGGGAGGCCATAGAGCATGCAGGTCTTAACCCCGCATCGGAGACCGGCTCGCTGACCGGGGTGTTCATGGGCCTGACGCACGGCGACTACCAACTGCTGGCCGCCGATGCTCACGCCGTGGAGGGGCCGTATGGCTATATGGGGAACAGCTTTAGCTTGGCGTCCGGGCGGGTCGCTTATGTCCTGGGGGTCCACGGTCCCGCGTTCACGGTGGACACCGCATGTTCGTCTGGCCTGGCCGCTGTGCATATGGCGTGCCGCAGCCTGCACGAGGGCGAGAGCGATCGTGTGCTGGCCGGCGGCGTTTCGGTGATGCTCGATCCGCGGAAGTTCGTTTCGGGGTCGGCCCTGGGCATGGGATCTCCGACCGGACGCTGTCATGCGTTCGATGTCGCGGCGGACGGGTTCGTGGGCGGCGAGGGCTGCGTCGTGGTATTGCTCAAACGGTTACGGGATGCGCAGCGGGATGGTGACCGGATCCTGGCTCTGATACGCGGCACGGCCGCGAATCAAGATGGCCGCACGGTGAACATCGCGACACCGTCGCGACCTGCGCAGGTCGCGGTGTATCGGATGGCACTGGCCGTAGCAGGTGTGGATGCCCGCACCGTCGGAATGGTTGAGGCGCACGGGCCCGGCACGCCGGTGGGTGACCCTATCGAATACGCCAGCCTGGCCGAGGTCTATGGCATCGACGGCCCCTGCGCGCTGGCCGCGGTGAAAACCAATTTCGGACATGCCCAGTCGGCCTCCGGACCACTGGGGCTGATGAAGACGATCCTGGCTCTTCAGCACGGTGTGGTTCCCCGGAATCTGCACTTCACCCGACTGCCCGATGAGATGGCGCGCATCGACACCAAACTCTTTGTGCCACAAGACACCACCCCGTGGCCTACGAACGGCCATCATCCCCGGCGGGCGGCGGTGTCGTCGTACGGGCTGTCGGGAACCAATATCCATGCCATCTTAGAGCAAGCACCAGCACAAGCACCGGTACAAGCCCCCGAAGCCGCTGCGCCCGAGGACATCTCAGTCGAAGCGGCGGCTATGGCAGCGCCGGGGGCATCGCTGCTGTTTGCGCTGTCGTCCACCTCGGCCGACGAACTGCGCCGCACCGCCGGCCGGCTGGCTGGCTGGGTGCAAGCACACGAGGATGTGGCGTTGCCGGATCTGGGCTATACCCTGGCGCGTCGGCGCGCGCATCGCCCAGTACGCACCGCCGTCATTGCGAGCAGCCGCGCGGAGCTTATCGAGGCTTTGCGCGAGGTCGCCGACGGCGATACTCCGTACGAGGCCGCGGTCGGGCGTGATGAGCGGGGACCGGTGTGGATGTTTTCCGGCCAGGGTTCGCAGTGGGCTCGGATGGGCGCTGACTTGCTGGCAACCGAAGCGGTGTTCGCCGCCACCGTCGCGCAAGTCGAGCCGCTGATGGCCCGCGAGTCCGGGTTTTCGGTGACAGACGCGTTGTCGGCGCCGCAGATCGTAAGTGGTATTGACCGGATCCAGCCGATACTTTTCGCGATGCAGGTCGCCCTGGCCGCCACTATGAAAGCATATGGGGTGCGTCCGAGCGCGGTCATCGGACACTCCCTGGGCGAGGTCGCGGCGGCTGTCGTTGCGGGCGCGCTGTCGCTGGAAGACGGGGTGTGTGTCATCTGCCGGCGCTCGCGGCTGATGGCGCGCATCGCCGGTTCCGGTGTCATGGCATCGGTGGAATTGCCCGCTCGGAAAGTGCTTTCGGAGCTGATCACCCGCCGGGTCAACGACGTCGTGATCTCGGTGGTGGCCTCGCCGCAGTCCACGGTGATCGGCGGTGCCACCCAGACGGTTCGCGAGCTGGTCGCGGCGTGGGAGCAGCGAGATGTGATGGCCCGCGAGATCGCCGTCGATGTCGCCTCGCATTCGCCTCAAGTCGATCCGATCCTTGACGAGCTAACCGACGTACTCGCAGAGCTCAACCCGATGACACCGGAAGTTCCCTACTACTCGGCGACCCTTTTCGACCCGCGCGAGCGGCCAGTGTGCGATGCGCGCTACTGGGTGGACAACCTGCGCCAGGCGGTGGGGTTTGCCGCGGCGGTGCAGGCCGCTTTGGAGGACGGGTATCGGGTCTTCGCCGAGCTGGCACCACACCCGCTGCTTACCCACGCTGTTGAGCAGACCGCCCGCAGCCTCGACATGCCGCTGGCCGCTCTGGCCGGCATGCGCCGCGAGCAGGAACTGCCGCACGGGCTGCGTGGCTTTGTGGCGGATGTGCACAGTGCGGGCGCCGCCGTCAACTTCTCCGTGCTGTATCCGAATGGGCGGCTGATCGAGGCGCCGCTGGCGACCTGGACGCACCGTCGGCTGCTGTTCAGCCGCGACGGTCAGCAATCCCCAACACATGGTGGTTGCACCGTTTCAGTGCATCCGCTGCTGGGCCCGCATGTGCGCTTGCAGGAGGAACCGGAGCGCCACGTGTGGCAGGCCGAGGTTGGCACCGCTGCCCAGCCCTGGCTCGCTGAGCACCGAATCCGCAATGTGGCTGTGCTTCCGGGGGCGGCTTACTGCGAGATGGCGTTGGCGGTCGCGCACGTTGTGCTGGGCGAGGCTTCTGAGGTCCGCGACATCCGCTTCGAGCAGGCGCTGCTGCTGGATGAGCAGACCACAGTCGGTGCAGTCGCGGCGGTCAAGACGCCGGGCGTCGTCGACTTCACCGTGGAGACAAATCAGGGTTGCGGGCAAGCGCGGCAAGCTACCGCAGTCCTGCGTGCCGCAGAGGATGAGCAGCCACCTGCGCACGACACGTCCGTAATACTTGCCGCCCATCCGAATAGCCAGGATGGCGCCGAGGTCCGCACGCGCCTGAACCAGCGTGGTGTTCAGTACGGTCCGGTGTTCACCGGTCTCGGCGCCGTGCACACCGGCGACGGGGCAACCGCCACTGTGTTGGCCGAGGTCGCCCTACCCCGCCAAATCCGCACGCAACAAGGTGCTTACCACGTGCACCCCGCACTGCTGGATGCCTGCTTCCAGTCCGTTGAGGCTCATCCGGACGTCCAGGCCCTGGGCGAAGGTGTGCTGGGGTTGCCGTTGGGTGTCCGTCGGCTCCGCTCCTACAGGCTTGCCCGCGACGCCCGCTACTGCTACACGCGGGTGACGAAAGCCGATGCCACCGGGGTCGAAGCCGACATCGACGTGCTCGACGAGCACGGGGCAGTCCTGCTCGCCGTGCAGGGGCTGCGAATGGGCACCGCCGGCTCTGGGAGCGGCCACGACGACCGGGTGCTGGCCGAGCGGCTGCTGACCATCGAATGGCGGCAACGAGAATTGCCCGACGAGGAATACGCCGACGCGGGGACCTGGCTGCTGATCAGCACCACCGCCACCACGGACGTGGTGGCCACCACATTGACCGACGCCCTGAAAAGCCATGGCGCGCAATGCATCTGCATGTGCTGGCCGCGCGACGCGAACTCCACCTCAAACGCGGAACAGCTCGGAAATCATCTGCGCACTGGTGGATTCACCGGTGTGGTGATCCTCACGGGACCCAAAAACGGCTCCAAAGACTGCGAAGCCGAGGACCAGTCCCCGCTGTTGGGCCGGGAGTATGTGCAGCATCTGGTGCGGATCACCCGCGGATTGCCGGAGATCCCTGGGGAGCTGCCTCGCCTGTACGTCATGACCCGCACTGCCCAGACGGTGCTGGCCGGCGACCGACCCAATCTGGAGCAGGCTGGACTGCGTGGCCTGATCCGGGTGATCGGCAGCGAACATCCGCTTCTGCGCGCCACCCAGATCGATGTGGATGCCGACACCGACGCTGAGCAACTGGCACGCCAACTGCTCAGCGGGTCCGAAGAAGACGAGACCGCCTGGCGAAACGGCGCGTGGTATACGGCGCGGTTGTGCCCGACTCCGTTGCGCCCCGAGGAACGATGCACCACGGCGGTGGACTATGAACGCGACGGGATGCGCCTCAACATCCGCACCCCCGGTGACCTACAAACCGTGGAGTTCATCGCGTTCGACCGCGTCCCACCAGGTCCCGGGCAAATCGAGATCGCGGTCGTCGCAGCCGGCATCAACTTCGCCGATGTCCTGCTCGTCTACGGCCGATTTCCCAGACTCCCAGGGATGCCACTACCACAAGAGGGGTCGGATTTCGTTGGTGTGGTGACCGCCGTCGGGCCTGACGTCAACGATTTTGAAGTCGGTGACCGTGTTGGCGCCGCGGCCACCGGGGGCTGTTGGGCGAATTTCGCCACCACTCACGCCAGCGTTGCGGTCAAGCTTCCGGAGAATCTGACCTTTGACCAGGCGGCCGCGTCGGCAGGCGCGCACATGACTGCCTGGCATGGCCTGCATGATCTGGCTCGGATCCGGGCTGGTGACAAGGTGTTGATCCACTCCGCGACCGGGGGCGTCGGGCAGGCCGCCATAGCCATCGCCCGTGCGGCCGGGGCCAAGGTCTTCGCCACGGCCGGCAGCCCGCAGCGACGAGCACTGTTGCGCAACTGGGGTATTGAACATGTCTACGACTCGCGCAGCATCGAGTTCGCCGAGCAGATCCGCCAGGACACCAACGGCTACGGCGTCGACATCGTGCTCAACTCCCTGACCGGACCGGCGCAGCGCGCCGGGTTTGAACTGCTGGCCGTCGGCGGACGGTTCGTCGAGATTGGCAAAGCCGACGTCTTCGCCAACAACAAGCTGGGGATGTTGCCGTTCCATCGCAACCTCACGTTCGTCTACCTCGACATGGTGACGATGCTTGTCAATAACCCAGACCAGATCCGAACCCTGCTGGAGACCGTGTACAAACTCATGGCCGACGGCTCGCTGCCGATGCCGGTTTGTACGCACTATCCTCTTGCCGACGCGGCCACCGCCATCCGGGTAATGGGCGCGGCCGAGCACACCGGCAAGCTGATACTCGACGTCCCACGTTCTGGGAGCAGCCGCGTGGTTGTGCGACCGCAGCAAGTGCGGGTCTTCCGTGACGACGGCGCATACATCATCACAGGCGGGCTGGGGGGTCTGGGGCTGTTTTTGGCCGAGAAGATGGCTTCTCCGGATTCTGGGGCTGGCTGCGGGCGTATCGTGCTGTCTTCGCGCTCGCAGCCGACCTCCGAGGTACTGGAGACGATCGAGCGCATCCGCGCGATCGGTGCCGACGTCGTGGTGGAGTGCGGCGACATCGCCGAACCCGACACCGCGGACCGCCTGGTGAGCGCGGCGACCGCCACCGGGCTTCCGGTGCGCGGTGTGCTGCATGCGGCGGCCGTGGTCGAGGACGCCACGCTGACCAATATCACCGACGAGCTCATCGAACGTGACTGGGCACCAAAGGTTTACGGTGTGTGGAACTTGCACACCGCCACCGCCGACCAGCCGTTGGACTGGTTCTGTTCGTTCTCCTCGGCGGCCGCCCTGGTGGGCTCGCCCGGGCAAGGTGCCTACGCTGCGGCTAACAGCTGGCTGGACTCCTTCGCCCTGTGGCGCCGGGCTCAAGGCCTGCCGGCCACCACGATCGCATGGGGCGCCTGGGCCCAGATCGGGCGTGCCACCGCCCTGGCGGAAGGAGCCTACGTTGCTATCGCTCCTGACGAGGGCGCTTACGCGTTCGAAGCGCTGCTGCGCCACGACCGCGCCTACACCGGCTACGCCCCAATCACGGGCACACCCTGGTTGACCGCCTTTGCCGAACGCAGTCCCTTCGCCGAAGCGTTCCGCGGCCGCGGACAAAACCCCACAGGCACAAGCAAACTGCGTGCCGAGCTCAACGACCTGCCCCCAGAAGAATGGCCCACGCGGCTGCGGCGTCTGATCTCCGACGAAATCAGCCCGATCCTGCGTCGCAGCATCGATCCCGACCGGCCGCTCACCGACTACGGCCTGGACTCGCTGGGCGCCCTCGAATTACGTACCCGCATCGAGACCGAAACGGGAATACGCCTCACTTCCAGCGACCTCGCCACTGGCACCATTCGCAGTTTGGCGGAGCTGCTGTGGGAAAAGCTGACGCCCGCGGAAGCCGCCCTAGACGGTCTGGAGAACCGGTGAGCATCAATCCGTTCCACGACGACAATGGCAGCCTTTTCGTCTCGGGCAACGGCGGGGAGCAATTTACGGCGAAGCCGACCGCGCTGAGTGTCTGGACTACATCGAACGGAACTGGCCCGACATACGGCCGAAGAGTCTGCGCGAGAGGCTGGGAGCAGAGCGCCAGGACTCTGATATGTAAATCCTGTGGGCTGGGTTAGTCGGATGGAACTTGATGACCGGGTCCTTCCGCTGACGCGCGGGCAGCTCGATATCTGGTTTGCGCAGGAAACGGGTAGCTTCGGTACGGAGTGGCAGGTTGGCCTATTCGTCAGAATCGAGGGCACGGTAGAACGTGATCGCCTTGAATGGGCGATCCGCCGAGCGGTGCGAGAGGCCGAACCCGTCAGAGCCGCCATCTTCGAGGTGGATGGCCAGGTTTTCCAACGAGCGATGGATTACCCGGATGTCGAGCTGGCCTTCTATGACCTGCGCAGCTCGCCCCATCCCGTGCAGGAGGCCCGTGGGATAGCATCATCGATCCAATGCACGCCAATGCCGTTGGCTGGCCCGCTCTTCAAATTTGCTTTATTTCGGACGCGGCTCGACGAATTCTACTTTTTCGCGTGCGGCCACCACATAATCATAGACGGATCCGGAATTGCCCTGGTTGGCCGGCGGATTGCATCTATCTATTCTGCAATTGTTTCTCGCACACCCATCCCTCCTTCCTTGTTCGGCTCATTGCGGGACCTGGTTGACTGCGAGTTGGAATACGAAGCGTCCAACGATTATCCCGAAGACCAGGCCTATTGGACTAGGAACCTTCCGCCGGAAAGCGGAGCGGATTATCGGTTGCCGCAGGCCGCGGGCGAGCATGATCCGCATCGGCCTTCTGCGGCGGTTCGATTGGACCCTATGGTGCTTCGCCGAGTTGATGAGTTATCCCACGTGTGGAACGTGCCTCGATCATCGGTCATCACCGCGGCGTGCGCATTTTTGGTGCGGGGGTGGTGCGCTGAGGGCTCAGATGTGGTGCTCGACTTCGCGGTCAGCAGGCGAGTACGTCCGGAGTCAAAGACGCTCCCCGGGATGGTTTCCGGGGTGGTGCCGCTGGTGTTGACGGTTTCGCCGGAGTCTGCGGTTGCCGGTTTTTGTGCACATGTTGATACGCGAATACGCGAAGCGCTGCAGCATCAGAGGTTTCCGGCGCAAGCCCTCGAGCGCAAAACCCACCCCCGCGGCCCGGGGCAGCCATCCCCTAGGGTGAGCGTTAATTTCGCCCCGTCTACATTTACTCTGCCCTTCGGTGGTGTCACGGCATCGGCGTCATTAACCAATCCTGGCTACGTGGGCGGCTTTGGGTTGATCTTTTCTAGAGCCGGTGACGAGCTTTTTCTGAGCACGGCGGGCGGCGGGCGGCCGTTTTCGAATTTTGACGTCTCGGATTTGGCGGGGCGGTTGCAGCGGGTGTTGGTGGTGATGACGGCCGACCCGGGCCGGCGGTTGTCGGCGGTGGATGTGCTGGATGAGGCTGAGCACGCCCGGCTGGATGGGTGGGGTAACCGGGCGGTGTTGTCCGAGCCGGCGAGCGCGCCGGTGTCGGTTCCGGTGTTGTTCGCCGCGCAGGTGGCGAGCACCCCGGAGGCGGTGGCGCTGACCTTTGAGGGCCGGTCAATGACGTACCGGGAGCTGGAGGAGGCGGCTAACCGGTTGGCGCACCTGTTGGCCGGTCACGGGGTGGGCCCTGGTGGGTGTGTGGCGTTGCTGTTTGCCCGGTCGGCGCAGGCGATTGTGGCGATTTTGGCGGTGCTCAAGACCGGGGCGGCGTATCTGCCGCTCGATCCGGGCCTGCCGGCGGCCCGGATCGCCTTCATGCTGGATGACGCGGCGCCGCTCGCGGTGGTCACCGCCGCCGGGCTGGCCGAGCGGCTGGCCGGATTCGACGTGCTGGTTATCGATGTCGAGGACCCCCGCATTCCCAACTACCCGGGCACGGGCTTGCCGGCGCCGGCCCCTGATGAGGTCGCTCACCTCATTTACACCTCGGGCACCACCGGTGTGCCCAAGGGGGTGGCGGTCACCCAGCACAACGTGGCTCAGCTGTTCGACGCGCTGGCGATCGGTGTGCCGCTGGGGCCGGGGCAGGTGTGGACGCAGTGCCACTCGTATGCGTTCGACTTTTCGGTGTGGGAGGTCTGGGGTGCGTTGTTGCATGGGGGGCGGCTGGTGGTGGTGCCCGAGTCGGTGGCGGGCTCGCCGGAAGATTTCCATGCGCTGCTGGTCGCTGAACGGGTCAGTGTGTTGACCCAGACCCCGTCTGCGGTGGGGGTGCTCTCGGTGGAGGGTTTGGAGTCGGCGGCGTTGGTGATCGGCGCGGAGCCTTGTCCGGCCGAGCTGGTGGATCGGTGGGCGCCGGGTCGGGTGATGGTCAATGTCTACGGCCCGACCGAGACCACGATGTGGTTGTCCAAGAGTGCGCCGCTGGTAGCGGGGTCGGGGTCCCCGCCGATCGGGTCGCCGGTGGCTGGGGCGGCGTTGTTTGTGCTGGATAGATGGTTGCGGGCGGTGCCGGTCGGGGTGGTCGGGGAGTTGTATGTGGCCGGCCGGGGGGTGGGGGTGGGGTATTGGCGTCGGGGCGGGTTGACCGGGTCGCGGTTTGTGGCGTGTCCGTTCGCGGTGGGTCAACGGATGTATCGCACCGGGGATTTGGTGTGGTGGGGTGCGGATGGGCAGCTGGTGTATGTGGGGCGCGTCGATGAGCAGGTCAAGATCCGCGGGTATCGCATCGAACTCGGTGAGATCGAGGCGGTGCTGGCGGCCCATCCCCGGGTGGCGCAGGCGGTGGTCATCGCCCACACAGCCACGTCCACCGCGGGTGCCGTCGAGGGGGTTGGCGACAAGCGATTGGTGGGCTACGTCGTGCTGGATCAGCAGATGATGTTGGTCCGGGAGCCGGAGCGAGAAACGCAGCTCGTTGAGCAGTGGCAAGGATTGTATGACGGCCTGTATTCGGGGTCGATGTTCGCGACGGGCGCGCCGGCGGTGTTGGGGGAGGATTTCGGGGGCTGGAACAGCAGCTATACCGGGGCGCCGATCCCGCTGGGGCAGATGCGGGAGTGGCGGGCGGCTGCGGTGGATCGGATCCAGGGGTTGGGTCTGCGGCGGGTGTTGGAGATCGGGGTCGGTACCGGACTGTTGCTTGCCCAGCTGGCCCCGGACTGTGTCGAGTATTGGGGCACGGACTTCTCCGCGCCGACGATCCAGACGCTGCGGGCGGCGGTGGCATCGCAGCCGTGGGGTGATCGGGTGCGGTTGCGGGCGCAACCGGCCGATGTCGCGGACGGGTTGCCGGTGGGGCATTTCGATGTGGTGGTGCTCAACTCGGTAATCCAGTACTTCCCGAGCGCGGGGTATCTGCTTGATGTGCTGGCGGTGGCGATGCGATTGCTGGCACCGGGCGGGGCGTTGTTTATCGGCGACGTGCGCAACCTGTCGTTGTTGCGGGCGTTTACCACCGGGATGGTGTGCGCCGACACCGGTGGTGGGGACATGGCCGCGGTGGTGCGTGAGCGGGTGCGCCGGGAAATGCTGACCGAGCAGGAACTGTTGTTGGCGCCGGAGTTCTTTGCGGCTTTGCCGCAGCACCTTCCCGACATCGCCGCGGTGGAGGTGCGGCTCAAGCAGATGCGTGCGGTCAACGAACTCAGCGGTTATCGCTACGAGGTGGTGTTGCGTAAGGCGCCGGCGCCGGTGCGCTCGGTGGCACGGCTCCCGTCGGAGCCGTGGCAGCGGTTCGGAAGCCTCGCCGGGCTGGGCGAATATCTGCGGTCGCAGCAGCTGCCGGAGCTGCGTGTCACCGGGGTGCCTCATGGCGGGATATGGCCCGATGTGGCGCTGGCGCGGGCGCTGACCCAAACCCGCGACGGGGAGCTTGTCAGCCAGTTGCGTGCCGGCATATCTGCACCCGATGCGGTGTTGCCGCACCAGTGTCATCTGCTGGGGCAGGAACTGGGATATGCCACAGCGGTGACCTGGTCGCCGACGGCTGGCCTGGTGGACCTGATCTACACCCACGCCACCGAATTGCCTATTGACGACCCGCTGCCGGCGCTGTCGGATCTGTACCTGCCGACCACACGGGTGGGTTCCCTGGCCGGGTATGTCAACGACCCGTCGGGGATCGAACGCGTGGCCGAGCTGCGCGGCTTTGTGGCTGGCCGGTTGCCGGAGTTCATGATCCCGACCGCAGTAATGGTGTTGGAGGCGCTGCCGTTGACGGTCAACGGCAAACTCGACACCCGGGCCCTGCCGGCACCGGAGTACACCGCTGGTGATCAGTATCGCGCCCCGGGCACCCCTGTCGAGGAGATCCTGGCCGGCATTTACGCCCGGGTCCTCGGGCTCGACCGGGTCGGGGTGGATGATTCGTTTTTCGAGTTGGGTGGGGATTCGCTGTCGGCGATGCGGGTGATCGCCGCGATCAACACCGCCCTGGATGCCGGCCTTGCGGTGCGCGCGGTGTTCGAGGCGCCCACGATTGCCGGGTTGGCGACCCGTATCGGTGGGGATGGGGGTGGGCGTGAGCCGTTGGTGGCGGTTGAGCGGCCCGCGGTGGTTCCGTTGTCGTTTGCCCAATCCCGGTTGTGGTTTCTGGATCAGTTGGCGGGGCCCTCCCCGGTCTACAACATGGCGACCGCGGTGCGGCTGGGTGGGCGCCTTGATGCCGGCGCGTTGGGTGCCGCGCTGGCCGATGTGGTGGGCCGCCATGAGAGCCTGCGGACACTGTTCCCGGCGGTGGAGGGGATACCTGAGCAGCTGGTGGTGCCGGCCGAGGAAGCCGACTTCGGCTGGCAAATCGTTGATGCCACGGGCTGGTCGGCAAGCCGGCTGGGTGAGGCCGTCGACACCGCGGCGTCTTACTCGTTTGATCTGGCGACCGAGATCCCGTTGCGGGCGCGGGTTTTCCGTGTCGCCGATGACGAGCACGTGCTGGTGGCCGTGGTGCACCATATCGCTGCCGATGGCTGGTCGATCACCCCGCTGGTGGGTGATTTGGGGGTGGCCTATGCCAGCCGGTGTGCGGGGCGGGCCCCCGACTGGGCGCCGTTGGCGGTGCAGTATGTCGATTACACGTTGTGGCAGCGCGCGCAGTTTGGTGATCTGGCCGATAGTGACAGCCCCATCGCCGCGCAGCTGGCCTACTGGCAGCAGGCGCTGGCCGGGATGCCCGAGCGCCTTCAGCTTCCTACCGATCGGCCCTACCCGCCGGTGGCCGATCAGCGCGGCGCCAGCGTGGTGGTGGGCTGGCCCGCGGAGTTGCAGCAGGCGGTGCGCGGGCTAGCCGGTGAGCACAACGCGACCAGCTTCATGGTGATCCAGGCGGCCCTGGCGGTGCTGCTGGCCAAGCTCAGCGCCAGCAGCGAGGTGGCGGTGGGGTTCCCGATCGCCGGGCGCGGCGACCCGGCACTCGATGGCCTGGTGGGGTTTTTCGTCAACACTCTGGTGCTGCGGGTCGATCTGGCCGGGGATCCGACCGTGGCCGAGCTGCTGGCCCGGGTGCGCGCGCGCAGCCTGGCCGCTTATGAGCATCAAGATGTGCCGTTTGAGGTGCTGGTGGAGCGGCTCAACCCGACCCGATCCCTGACTCATCACCCGCTGATCCAGGTGATGTTGGGCTGGCAGAACCTTCCCGGGCACGACAGCAGCGATCCCGCGGCCGGGTTGGCGTTGGGTGATCTGCAGGTCACCCCGCTGCCGGTGGACACCCGCACCGCGCGCATGGACCTGGCGTTTGACCTGGCCGAACACTGGACCCAGGCCGGTGCGCCCGCCGGGATTTCCGGGACGGTGGAGTTTCGCACCGATGTGTTCGACGCGGCCAGCATCGAGGCGCTGATCGAGCGGTGGCAGCGGGTGGTGGTGGCCATGACCACCGACCCGGGCCGGCGGTTGTCGTCGGTGGATGTGCTCGATGAGGCTGAGCACGCCCGGCTGGATGGGTGGGGTAACCGGGCGGTGTTGACCCGGCCCGCACCGAGTGCCGGTCGTCGGTTCCGGTGGTGTTCGCCGCGCAGGTGGCGCGCGCCCCGGAGGCGGTGGCGCTGACCTTCGAGGGCCGCTGCATGACCTACCGGGAGCTGGAGGAGGCGGCGAACCGGTTGGCGCACCTGTTGGCCGACCAGGGCGCAGGCCCGGGGCAGTGTGTGGCGCTGCTGTTTACCCGGTCGGCGCAGGCGATCGTGGCGATGCTGGCGGTGCTCAAAACCGGGGCGGCGTATCTGCCGCTCGACCCCGCACTGCCCGACGCGCGGATCGGGTTCATGATCGAGGATGCCGCGCCGGTGGTCGCGCTGACCACCGCGGGCGTGCGGTCGCGGCTGGATGGGTGTGAGCTGCCGGTCATCGACATCGACGACCCCTGCATTGACACCCAGCCCAGCACCGCACTACCGGCGCCAGCCCCCGACGATATCGCTTACCTCATCTACACCTCGGGCACCACCGGGGTTCCCAAGGGGGTGGCCATCACCCACCACAACCTCACCCAGCTGATGGAATCACTGGATCCGGGTTTGGCGGCGCCGGGGCAGGTGTGGACGCAGTGGCACTCCTATAGCTTCGACATCTCGGGCTGGGAGATCTTCGGTGCGCTGTTGCACGGTGGGCGGCTGGTGGTGGTGCCCGAGTCGGTGGCGGGCTCACCGGACGACTTCCACGCGCTGCTGGTCACTGAACACGTCAGTGTCTTAAGCCAGACCCCGTCGGCGGTGGGGATGTTGTCGCCCGAGGGCTTGGAGTCGGTGGCGTTGCTGCTGGTGGTGAGGCCTGCCCGGCCGAGGTGGTGGATCGGTGGGCGCCTGGGCGGGTGATGATCAATGAATACGGCCCGACCGAGACGACGATGTGGGTCGCCTTGAGTGCGCCTTTGACGGCTGGGTCAGCGGGCTCGGGGTCCCCGCCGATCGGGTCGCCGGTGCCCGGGGCGGCGTTGTTTGTGCTGGATGGGTGGTTGCGGGCGGTGCCGGTCGGGGTGGTCGGGGAGTTGTATGTGGCCGGCCGGGGGGTGGGGGTGGGGTATTGGCGGCGGTCCGGGTTGACCGGGTCGCGGTTTGTGGCGTGCCCGTTCGGGTGGGTCGGTGGGCGGATGTATCGCACCGGGGATTTGGTGTGGTGGGGCGCTGATGGGCAGCTGGTGTATGTGGGGCGCGTCGATGAGCAGGTCAAGATCCGCGGCTATCGCATCGAGCTCGGCGAAGTCCAATCGGCGCTGAGCGGGCTGGATGGAGTGGAGCAGGCGGTGGTGGTTGCCCGCGAGGACCGCCCCGGTGATAAGCGCCTGGTGGGTTATGTGACCGGGACCGCAGACCCGGCCGAGATACGCAGCGTGCTGGCTGAGCGGCTCCCGGCGTATATGGTGCCGACCGCGGTAATGGTGTTGGAGGCGTTGCCGTTGACGGTCAACGGCAAACTCGACACCCGGGCCCTGCCGGCACCGGAGTACACCGCTGGTGATCAGTATCGCGCCCCGGGCACCCCTGTCGAGGAGATCCTGGCCGGCATTTACGCCCGGGTCCTCGGGCTCGAGCGGGTCGGGGTGGATGATTCGTTTTTCGAGTTGGGTGGGGATTCGCTGTCGGCGATGCGGGTGATCGCCGCGATCAACACCGCCCTGGATGCCGGCCTTGCGGTGCGCGCGGTGTTCGAGGCGCCCACGATTGCCGGGTTGGCGCCGCGTATCGGTGGGGATGCGGGTCGGCGTGAGCCGTTGGTGGCGGTTGAGCGGCCCGCGGTGGTGCCGTTGTCGTTTGCCCAATCCCGGTTGTGGTTTCTGGATCAGTTGGCGGGGCCCTCCCCGGTCTACAACATCGCGGTGGCGGTGCGGCTGGGTGGGCGCCTTGATGCCGGCGCGTTGGGTGCCGCGCTGGCCGATGTGGTGGGCCGCCATGAGAGCCTGCGCACCCTGTTCGCCGCGCCTGAGGGCATCCCCCAGCAGCTGGTTACCCCTGTTGAGCAGGCCGATTTTGGTTGGGACGTCGTCGATGCCACCGTGTGGTCTGCGGCCCAACTGGAGGAGGCCATCGAGGAAACCGCCAGCCACAGTTTTGATCTGGCGACCCAGATCCCGTTGCGGGCACGGCTTTTCCGTGTCGCCGATGACGAGCACGTGCTGGTGGCCGTGGTGCACCATATCGCTGCCGATGGCTGGTCGATCACCCCGCTGGTGGGTGATTTGGGGGTGGCCTATGCCAGCCGGTGTGCGGGGCAAGCCCCCGACTGGGCGCCGTTGGCGGTGCAGTATGCCGATTACACGTTGTGGCAGCGCGCGCAGTTTGGTGATCTGGCCGATAGTGACAGCCCCATCGCCGCGCAGCTGGCCTACTGGCAGCAGGCGCTGGCCGGGATGCCCGAGCGCCTTCAGCTTCCTACCGATCGGCCCTACCCGCCGGTGGCCGATCAGCGCGGCGCCAGCGTGGTGGTGGGCTGGCCGGCGCAGTTGCAGCAGGCGGTGCGCGGGCTAGCCGGTGAGCACAACGCGACCAGCTTCATGGTGATCCAGGCGGCCCTGGCGGTGCTGCTGGCCAAGCTCAGCGCCAGCAGCGAGGTGGCGGTGGGGTTCCCGATCGCCGGGCGCGGCGACCCGGCACTCGATGGCCTGGTGGGGTTTTTCGTCAACACTCTGGTGCTGCGGGTCGATCTGGCCGGGGATCCGACCGTGGCCGAGCTGCTGGCCCGGGTGCGCGCGCGCAGCCTGGCCGCCTACGAGCATCAAGATGTGCCGTTTGAGGTGCTGGTGGAGCGGCTCAACCCGACCCGATCCCTGACTCATCACCCGCTGATCCAGGTGCTGTTGGGCTGGCAGAACCTTCCCTGGCACGACAGCAGCGATCCCGCGGCCGGGTTGGCGTTGGGTGATCTGCAGGTCACCCCGCTGCCGGTGGACACCCGCACCGCGCGCATGGACCTGGTGTTTGACCTGGCCGAACACTGGACCCAGGCCGGTGCGCCCGCCGGGATTTCCGGGACGGTGGAGTTTCGCACCGATGTGTTCGACGCGGCCAGCATCGAAGCGCTGATCGAGCGGTGGCAGCGGGTGGTGGTGGCCATGACCGCCGACCCGGGCCGGCGGCTGTCGTCGGTGGATGTGCTCGATGAGGCTGAGCACGCCCGGCTGGATGGGTGGGGTAACCGGGCGGTGTTGACCCGGCCCGCGCCGGTGACCGGGTCGTCGGTTCCGGTGGTGTTCGCCGCGCAGGTGGCGCGCACCCCGGAGGCGGTGGCGCTGACCTTCGAGGGCCGCTGCATGACCTACCGGGAGCTGGAGGAGGCGGCGAACCGGTTGGCGCACCTGCTGGCCGGCCGGGGGGTGGGCCCGGGTGGGTGTGTGGCGCTGCTGTTTACCCGGTCGGCGCAGGCGATCGTGGCGATGCTGGCGGTGCTCAAAACCGGGGCGGCGTATCTGCCGATCGACCCCGCACTGCCCGACGCGCGGATCGGGTTCATGCTGGATGACGCCGCGCCGGTCGCCGCGCTCACCACTAGCTGGGCTGTGTGGTCGATTAGACGGGCACGACGTGGCAGTAATCGATATCGATGACCCCGGGATTCAGGCTTATCCGTGCACAGCGTTACCGGCACCAGCCCCCGATGACATCGCCTACATCATCTACACCTCGGGCACCACCGGGGTTCCCAAGGGGGTGGCCATTACCCACCACAACGTCACCCAGCTGCTGGACGTCACTGCACGCCGGCCTGCCGGCGGGACCCGGGCAGGTGTGGACGCAGTGCCACTCCTATGGCGTTCGACTTCTCGGTGTGGGAGATCTGGGGCGCGCTGCTGCATGGTGGGCGGCTGGTGGTGGTGCCCGAGTCGGTGGCCGGCTCGCCGCACGACTTCCACGCCTTACTGGTCGCTGAACAAGTCAGCGTGCTTACGCCAGACCCCGTCGGCGGTGGGGGTGTTGTCGCCCGAGGGTTTGGAGTCGGTGGCGTTGGTGGTGGCCGGTGAAGCCTGTCCGGCCGAGGTGGTGGACCGGTGGGCGCCCGGGCGGGTGATGATCAACGCCTACGGCCCGACCGAGACCACGGTGTATGCGTCGATGAGTGCGCCGCTGGTAGCGGGGTCGGGGGTGGTGCCGATCGGTGCGCCGGTGCCCGGGGCGGCGTTGTTTGTGCTGGATGGGTGGTTGCGGCCGGTGCCGGTCGGGGTGGTCGGGGAGTTGTATGTGGCCGGTACCGCGGGGTGGGATATGGGTATTGGCGTCGGTCCGGGTTGACCGGGTCGCGGTTTGTGGCGTGCCCGTTCGCCGGGGCGGGAGCGCCCAGTATGCGCATGTATCGCAGTGGGGATCTGGTGTGCTGGCGCGCCGATGGGCAGCTGGATTATGTGGGGCGCGCCGATGAGCAGGTCAAGATCCGCGGGTATCGCATCGAACTGGGTGAGGTGCAGGCGGTGTTGGCCGGGCTGGATGGGGTTAAGCAGGCGGTGGTGGTTGCCCGCGAGGACCGCCCCGGTGATAAGCGCCTGGTGGGTTATGTGACCGGGACCGCAGACCCGGCCGAGATACGCAGCGTGCTGGCTGAGCGGCTCCCGGCGTATATGGTGCCGGCCGCGGTGGTGGTCCTGGAGGCGTTGCCGTTGACGGTCAACGGCAAACTCGACACCCGGGCCCTGCCGGCACCGGAATATCGGGATGTTGATCGGTACCGCGCCCCGGCTACTCCGACCGAGGAGGTCCTGGCCGGCATTTACGCCCGGGTCCTCGGGGTGGAGCGGGTCGGGGTGGAGGATTCGTTTTTCGAGTTGGGTGGGGATTCGCTGTCGGCGATGCGCCTGGTCGCCGCGGTCAACACCGCCCTGGATGCCGGCCTTGCGGTGCGCGCGGTGTTCGAGGCGCCCACGGTGGCCGGGTTGGCGCCCGTATCGGTGGGGAGTGGGGGTGGGCGTGAGCCGTTGGTGGCGGTTGAGCGGCCCGCGGTGGTTCCGTTGTCGTTTGCCCAATCCCGGTTGTGGTTTCTGGATCAGTTGGCGGGGCCCTCCCCGGTCTACAACATGGCGACGGCGCTGCGGCTGGGTGGGCGCCTTGATGCCGGCGCGTTGGGTGCCGCGCTGGCCGATGTGGTGGGCCGCCATGAGAGCCTGCGCACCCTGTTCGCCGCGCCGTGGAGGGGATACCCCAGCAGCTGGTGGTGCCGGCCGAGGAGGCCGACTTCGGCTGGCAAATCGTTGATGCCACCGGGCTGGTCGGCGGGCCGGCTGGGTGAGGCCATCGAGCACCGCGGCGTCTTACTCGTTTGATCTGGCGACCGAGATCCCGTTGCGGGCGCGGGTTTTCCGTGTCGCCGATGACGAGCACGTGCTGGTGGCCGTGGTGCACCATATCGCTGCCGATGGCTGGTCGATCACCCCGCTGGTGGGTGATTTGGGGGTGGCCTATGCCAGCCGGTGTGCGGGGCAAGCCCCCGACTGGGCGCCGTTGGCGGTGCAGTATGCCGATTACACGTTGTGGCAGCGCGCGCAGTTTGGTGATCTGGCCGATAGTGACAGCCCGATCGCCGCGCAGCTGGCCTACTGGCAGCAGGCGCTGGCCGGGATGCCCGAGCGCCTTCAGCTTCCTACCGATCGGCCCTACCCGCCGGTGGCCGATCAGCGCGGCGCCAGCGTGGTGGTGGGCTGGCCGGCGCAGTTGCAGCAGGCGGTGCGCGGGCTAGCCGGTGAGCACAACGCGACCAGCTTCATGGTGATCCAGGCGGCCCTGGCGGTGCTGCTGGCCAAGCTCAGCGCCAGCAGCGAGGTGGCGGTGGGGTTCCCGATCGCCGGGCGCGGCGACCCGGCACTCGATGGCCTGGTGGGGTTTTTCGTCAACACTCTGGTGCTGCGGGTCGATCTGGCCGGGGATCCGACCGTGGCCGAGCTGCTGGCCCGGGTGCGCGCGCGCAGCCTGGCCGCCTATGAGCATCAAGATGTGCCGTTTGAGGTGCTGGTGGAGCGGCTCAACCCGACCCGATCCCTGACCCATCACCCGCTGATCCAGGTGCTGTTGGGCTGGCAGAACCTTCCCGGGCACGACAGCGATCCCGCGGCCGGGTTGGCGTTGGGTGATCTGCAGGTCACCCCGATGCCGGTGGACACCCGCACCGCGCGCATGGACCTGGTGTTTGACCTGGCCGAACACTGGACCCAGGCCGGTGCGCCCGCCGGGATTTCCGGGACGGTGGAGTTTCGCACCGATGTGTTCGACGCGGCCAGCATCGAGGCGCTGATCGAGCGGTGGCAGCGGGTGGTGGTGGCCATGACCGCCGACCCGGGCCGGCGGCTGTCGTCGGTGGATGTGCTCGATGAGGCTGAGCACGCCCGGCTGGATGGGTGGGGTAACCGGGCGGTGTTGACCCGGCCGGCGCCGGTGACCGGGTCGTCGGTTCCGGTGGTGTTCGCCGCGCAGGTGGCGCGCACCCCGGAGGCGGTGGCGCTGACCTTCGAGGGCCGCTGCATGACCTACCGGGAGCTGGAGGAGGCGGCGAACCGGTTGGCGCACCTGCTGGCCGGCCAGGGGGTGGGCCCGGGTCAGTGTGTGGCGCTGCTGTTGTACCCGGTCGGCCGCAGGCGATCGTGGCGATGCTGGCGGTGCTCAAGACCGGGGCGGCGTATCTGCCGATCGACCCGGCACTGCCCGACGCGCGGATCGGGTTCATGATCGAGGATGCCGCGCCGGTGGTCGCGCTCACCACCGCGGGCCTGCGCTCGCGGCTGGACGGGTCACGACCTGCTGGTGATCGATGTCGAGGACCCCCGCATTCCCAACTACCCGGGCACGGGCTTACCGGCGCCGGCCCCCGATGATATCGCCTACCTCATCTACACCTCGGGCACCACCGGGGTCCCCAAGGGGGTGGCGGTCACCCACCACAACGTCCACCCAGCTTGGCGGAGTCACTGCACCCGGCCTGCCGGCGGCCGGGCAGGTGTGGACGCAGTGCCACTCGTATGCTTTCGACTTCTCGGTGTGGGAGATCTGGGCTGCGCTGCTCGGTGGTGGGCGGCTGGTGGTGGTGCCCGAGTCGGTGGCGGGCTCACCGCAAGATTTCCACGCGCTGCTGGTCACTGAACACGTCAGTGTGTTGACCCAGACCCCGTCGGCGGTGGGGGTGCTCTCGCCTGAGGGTTTGGATTCGGTGGCGTTGGTGGTGGCCGGTGAGGCCTGCCCGGGCGAGGTGGTGGATCGGTGGGCGCCCGGGCGGGTGATGATCAACGCCTACGGCCCGACCGAGACCACGGTGTATGCGTCGATGAGTGCGCCGCTGGTAGCGGGGTCGGGGGTGGTGCCGATCGGGTCGCCGGTGGCGGGGGCGGCGTTGTTTGTGCTGGATGGGTGGTTGCGTCCGGTGCCGGTCGGGGTGGTCGGGGAGTTGTATGTGGCCGGCCGGGGGGTGGGGGTGGGGTATTGGCGGCGGGCCGGGTTGACCGGGTCGCGGTTTGTGGCGTGCCCGTTCGCCGGTGCCGGGGCGCCGGGTCAACGGATGTATCGCACCGGGGATTTGGTGTGGTGGGGCGCTGATGGGCAGCTGGTGTATGTGGGGCGCGTCGATGAGCAGGTCAAGATCCGCGGGTATCGCATCGAACTGGGTGAGGTGCAGGCGGTGTTGGCCGGGCTGGATGGGGTTAAGCAGGCGGTGGTGGTTGCCCGCGAGGACCGCCCCGGTGATAAGCGCCTGGTGGGTTATGTGACCGGCACGGCAGATCCGGCCGAGATACGCAGCGTAGCTGGCTGAGCGGCTGCCGGCGTATATGGTCCCGGCGGCGGTGGTGGTCCTGGAGGCGTTGCCGTTGACGGTCAACGGCAAACTCGACACCCGGGCCCTGCCGGCACCGGAATACCGGGATGTTGATCGGTACCGCGCCCCGGCCGGCGTCCTCGAGGAGGTGCTGGCCGGTATCTATGCCCAGGTGTTGGGGCTGGAGCGGGTCGGGGTCGAGGACTCGTTTTTCGAGTTGGGTGGGGACAGCATCTTGTCGATGCAGGTGGTGGCGCGGGCCCGGGCGGCCGGTGTGCTGTGTCGGCCGCGCGATGTTTTCGTGGAGCAGACCGTGGCCGGGCTGGCCGCGGTGGCCGCGGTGGCCGCCGGCGCGGTCGGCGTGGTCGATGAGGGTGTCGGGCAGCTGCCCGCGACACCGATCATGTGCTGGCTGCAGGGCGTGGGGGGCCCGACCGAGCAGTTCAATCAGACGATGGTGGTGCAGGCTGCCGACGGGGTGACCGAGGCCGACGTGGTGGTGGTGTTGCAGGCGTTGCTGGATCGCCATGCCGTGCTGCGGCTGCGCGTCGACGATGACGGCGCTGGGGGGTGGTCGTTACAGGTGCCCGAGGCGGGTTCGGTGGATGCGCGCGGGTGCCTGCAGTCGGTGGACGTGTTATCCGAGGAGGCGCTGGTGGGGGCGCGGTCGCGGTTGAACCCGGCCGCCGGGGTGATGCTTTCCGCACTGTGGGTCGCCTCGACCGGCCAGTTGGTGTTGATCATTCACCACCTGGCCATCGACGCGGTGTCCTGGCGGATTGTGCTGGAAGACCTCAACACCGCGTGGGGTCAACACCGTATGGGGCAGCGGGTGGTGTTGCCGGTGACCGGGACGTCGTTTGCGCGGTGGGCGCAGCTGCTGGCCGAGCACGCGCGCGCCGCGGCGGTGGTGGAGGCGGCCGACGCCTGGAAACAGGTGGCGGCGACCCCTGCCGCGCTGGCGGCGGTGAATCCCGCGGTGGACACCTACGCCACCGCCGGGCATTTGTCGGCGGTCTTAGACGCCGAGACCACCCGCCTGCTGCTTTCTGAGGCGCCGACCGCGTTTCATGCCGGGATCCACGAGATCTTGTTGATCGGGTTCGGGTTGGCGGTGGCGCAGTTTTTGGGCACCGGCGGCGCGCCGATCGGCATCGACGTCGAGGGCCACGGGCGCCAGGAGGAGCTGGGCGCCGATGTGGACCTGTCGCGCACGGTGGGGTGGTTCACCACCAAATACCCGGTGTCCTTGGCGGTGGGTGGGCTGTCCTGGGTGCAGGTGCTGGCCGGGGAGGCCGGGTTGGGGGCGGTGCTCAAGGACGCCAAAGAGCAGCTTCGCGCCCTGCCCGACCCTTTGTCCTACGGGGTGCTGCGCTATTTGAACCCCGATGTTGATCTGGGCGGGTCTGACCCGGTGATCGGGTTCAACTATCTGGGCCGGCTGGGTGGCACGGCGACCGAGCTCTCCGGTGATTTTTGGCGGCTCTGCCAGGAGGGCTTGTCGGTCACCGGCGCGGTCACGGCGGTGCCGATGCCGCTTTCGCACACCGTGGAGCTCAACGCCGGCACCGTGGACACCGAGGCCGGCCCGCACCTGCACGCCAACTGGATGTGGGCGCCCTCGGCGGTTGATCAGGCGGCGATCGCCCGGCTGAGCCGGTTGTGGTTTGAGGCCCTGGCCGGTATCTGCGCGCATGTGCGTCGCGGTGGGGGCGGGTTGACGCCGTCGGATATCGCGCCCGCCCGGCTGAGCCAGCCACAGCTCGACGGGCTGTGCCAGCAGTACCGGATCGCCGATATTTTGCCGTTGACTCCGCTGCAGCAGGGACTGCTCTTTCACGCCAGCACCACGCAGGGTAGCGACGATGTGTATGCGATGCAGCTGGGTATCACCGTGACCGGCCCGCTTGACCCGCACCGGCTGCGCGATGCGGTGCACGCGGTGATCACCCGCCATCCCAACCTGGCGGCCCGATTCTGCCCACAGTTCGACGAGCCGGTGCAGATCATTCCGGCCGATCCGGTGGCGCCCTGGCGGTATGTCGACCTTGACGGTGGCCCCGACATCGATGCCGTCGATGTCGATGCGCAGATTTCGCGGGTGTGTGCCGGCGAACGCGCCGCGGTGTGCGATCTGGCCGCCGGCGAGCCGGTGTTTCGGGTGGCTTTGCTGCGCACCGCGGCAGACCGGCACCGGTGTGTGCTGACGAATCACCACATCGTGCTCGATGGCTGGTCGCTGCCGATCCTGCTGCGCGAGATTTTCGCCGGCTATTACGGGCAGCGGCTGCCCGCGCCCGGGTCGTATCGCAGGTTTGTTACCTGGCTGGCCGCTCGGGACCTGGAGGCCGCCCGGGCGGCCTGGCGTGCGGTGTTGGCCGGTTTTGACGCCCCCACCCTGGTGGGCCCGCCGGCCCGGTCGGGGCTGGGGCGGCGAGGCGTTGCCTCGTCTCGGATGTCTGAGCAGACCACGCGGGCCCTTGGCGAGCTGGCGCGCTCGTATCACACCACCGTCAACACGGTGTTGCAGGGCGCCTTCGCGCGGCTGTTGTGCTGGCTGACCGGCCAGCACGATGTCGCCTTTGGCACCGCGGTCTCGGGGCGGCCCGCCGAGGTGGCCGGCGCGGACTCGATGGTGGGCCTGTTGATCAACACGGTGCCGGTGCGCGCGACCATCACGGCGGGGACCACCACCGCCGACCTGCTCGATCAGCTGCAAGGCGCCCACAACGACACCCTGGAGCACCAGCACCTGGCGCTTCCCGAGATCCACCGCGTCACCGGCCACGACCAGCTGTTCGACACCTTGTTCGTGTTCGAAAACTATCCGGTCGACACCGCCGCGTTGTTGGGCGTCGACGGGTTGGCCATCACCGATGTCACCATCCGCGAATACAACCACTACCCGCTGACGGTGCAAGCCCTACCGGGGAGCTGAACTGGGTCTTCGTGTCGAATACGACACCGACGTGTTCGATACGGCCAGCATCGAAACACTGATCGAGCGGTTGCAGCAGGTGGTGGTGGCGATGACCGCCGACCCGACACCGGCGGCTGTCGTCGATCGATCTGCTCGATGAGGCTGAGCACGCCCGCCTGGATGAGTGGGGCAACCGGGCGGTGTTGACCCGGCCCGCACCCAGCCGGTGACCGGGTCTCGGTTCCGGTGGTTGTTCGCCGCGCAGGTCGCGCGCGCCCCGGAGGCGGTGGCGCTGACCTTCGACGGCCGCACCATGACCTACCGGGAGCTGGAGGAGGCCGCCAACCGGGTGGCGCACCTGCTGGCCGGCCGGGGGGTGGGCCCGGGTGAGTGTGTGGCGTTGCTGTTTACCCGCTCGGCGCAGGCGATCGTGGCGATCCTGGGGGTGCTCAAAACCGGAGCGGCCTATCTGCCGATCGACCCCGCACTGCCCGACGCGCGGATCGGGTTCATGATCGATGACGCCGCGCCGGTCGCCGCGATCACCACCGCTGATCTGCGCCGGGCGGCTAGACGGGTACGACGTGATGGTCATCGATGTCGAAGACCCCGCGATTGACACCCAACCCAGCACAGCGTTACCGGCGCCGGGCCCCGATGACATCGCGCACATCATCTACACCTCGGGCACCACCGGGGTCCCCAAGGGGGTGGCCGTCACCCACCACAACGTCACCGAGCTGTTGGACTCGCTGCACGACCGGCCTGCAGCTGGCACCGGGGCAGGTGTGGACGCAGTGCCATTCCTATGCCTTCGACTTCTCGGTGTGGGAGATCTGGGGCGCGCTGCTGCATGGCGGGCGGCTGGTGGTGGTGCCCGACGAGGTGGCCCGCTCCCCGCACGACTTCCACGCCTTGCTGGTTGCTGAACAAGTCAGCGTGCTCACCCAGACCCCGTCGGCGGTGGGGGTGCTCTCACCGCAGGGTTTGGATCGGCGGCGTTGGTGGTCGGCCGCTGAAGCCTGTCCGGCCGAGGTGGTGGATCGGTGGGCGCCCGGGCGGGTGATGATCAACGCCTACGGCCCGACCGAGACCACGATGTGTGCGTCGATGAGTGCGCCGCTGGTAGCGGGGTCGGGGTGCCTGCCGATCGGGTCGCCGGTGCCGGGGCGGCGTTGTTTGTGCTGGATGGGTGGTTGCGGGCGGTGCCGGTCGGGGTGGTCGGGGAGTTGTATGTGGCCGGCCGGGGGGTGGGGGTGGGGTATTGGCGGCGGGCCGGGTTGACCGGGTCGCGGTTTGTGGCGTGTCCGTTCGCCGGGGCCGGGAGCGCCCAGATGCGGATGTATCGCACCGGGGATCTGGTGTGGTGGGGCGCTGATGGGCAGCTGCAATATGTGGGGCGCGTCGATGAGCAGGTCAAGATCCGCGGGTATCGCATCGAACTGGGTGAGGTGCAGGCGGTGTTGGCCGGGCTGGATGGGGTTAAGCAGGCGGTGGTGGTTGCCCGCGAGGACCGCCCCGGTGATAAGCGCCTGGTGGGTTATGTGACCGGGACCGCAGACCCGGCCGAGATACGCAGCGTGCTGGCTGAGCGGCTCCCGGCGTATATGGTGCCGGCCGCGGTGGTGGTCCTGGAGGCGTTGCCGTTGACGGTCAACGGCAAACTCGACACCCGGGCCCTGCCGGCACCGGAATATCGGGATGTTGATCGGTACCGCGCCCCGGCTACTCCGACCGAGGAGGTCCTGGCCGGCATTTACGCCCGGGTGCTCGGGGTGGAGCGGGTCGGGGTGGAGGACTCGTTTTTCGAGTTGGGTGGGGATTCGCTGTCGGCGATGCGCCTGGTCGCCGCGGTCAACACCGCCCTGGATGCCGGCCTTGCGGTGCGCGCGGTGTTCGAGGCGCCCACGGTGGCCGGGTTGGCGACCCGTATCGGTGGGGGTGGGGGTGGGCGTGAGCCGTTGCTGGCGGTTGAGCGGCCCGCGGTGGTTCCGTTGTCGTTTGCCCAATCCCGGTTGTGGTTTCTGGATCAGTTGGCGGGGCCCTCCCCGGTCTACAACATGGCGACCGCGGTGCGGCTGGGTGGGCGCCTTGATGCCGGCGCGTTGGGTGCCGCGCTGGCCGATGTGGTGGGCCGCCATGAGAGCCTGCGCACACTGTTCCCGGCGGTGGAGGGGATACCTGAGCAGCTGGTGGTGCCGGCCGAGGAAGCCGACTTCGGCTGGCAAATCGTTGATGCCACGGGCTGGTCGGCGAGCCGGCTGGGTGAGGCCGTCGACACCGCGGCGTCTTACTCGTTTGATCTGGCGACCGAGATCCCGTTGCGGGCGCGGGTTTTCCGTGTCGCCGATGACGAGCACGTGCTGGTGGCCGTGGTGCACCATATCGCTGCCGATGGCTGGTCGATCACCCCGCTGGTGGGTGATTTGGGGGTGGCCTATGCCAGCCGGTGTGCGGGGCAAGCCCCCGACTGGGCGCCGTTGGCGGTGCAGTATGTCGATTACACGTTGTGGCAGCGCGCGCAGTTTGGTGATCTGGCCGATAGTGACAGCCCCATCGCCGCGCAGCTGGCCTACTGGCAGCAGGCGCTGGCCGGGATGCCCGAGCGCCTTCAGCTTCCTACCGATCGGCCCTACCCGCCGG
>CAWFDM010000001.1:0-343465 GCA_963814505.1 uncultured Actinomycetota bacterium | reverse complement strand
TGGTTGCTCATCGCATCCCCTTACGTCGGCGGCGGCGCAAGAATAGTCCAGGTCCTCCTAACCCACGGACCGTTGGGTGGATCGGGAGATCCGGCTTACGCCTGTCGCTCCGGACCAGCAGCGGCGGTCAAGTATTGCAGATAACGCGTATCAGCAAGTAGTCCGTCGCACCCGTCGTCAGCGGGTGCGCACGCGCTGTCCGTCGACCAACTTTCAATGCGCCAGCTGATGACCACATGTTTCACGGGCGACGCTGACACGAAGGCGTTGGTCGAACAGACCGGATACAGCCCACCCTGGGTGCGAGTGAATTCGGTGCAGCGTTCCCGCCCGCGGCCTGGTGTCGACGTGCGGATAAAACAACAACAGTCAGCGGGACGCGACCTGTCGGGACCTGGAAAAACCTGGTGGTGTGCTGTCGCCAACAACAGTTACACATTCGGGCGTGTCATAACACGGTGGACGCGTGGACGGTGCCCCTGCACGATCAGCGTCGACTCGGACAGCTTGTGGTTTGTGGGCGACTCTGCCCGTGTAGACGGTCCACGCGAACGTCACGATGCAAAGCACCGGGTAAACCAAACCGGCCCACGCGAGATGCCACGGGCGACGGATGTCTCGAACACTCGACTCAAGCATCGACAGCGCGTGGGGTATCGGGAGAAACGTCACCAGCAGCCGGGCCCACCACAACGCCCTGGCGCCGGGCCGGCTACTCCACGGCCCATGCAGAAGCCACACCAGCAGCGGCACGAGCCACGTCCAGTGGTTCGTCCAGGAGATAGGCGACGCCAACAATCCGAACAGCACGATCACCAGGAGTTGCCCGAGCTTGTCGTCCCCGAGCTTGTCGTGGGAGCGGAGAGCCCGCCAAGCAACCACGCACAGAAGGCCGGTCGCGGCGAGCACGGCAGCCAGGAGCAGGCTCATCCCGGGGTCGTAGCCCAGGATGCGGATGATCCCGCCGCGCCAGGACTGATTGTGGACGTCGCCGGCCGGAACGACCGCCGTCATGCGACCGAGCAGGCTGGTGAAGTAGTAGCTCACCTGGTCGCCTGCAATGAGATAACCGAGGCCGAGGGTCGCGGCGAACACGGCCGCGGAGAACATTGCTGCCGCCCAGCGTTTCTGGCCGGCGAGGTAGAGACCGGCGGCGCCGGGGGTGAGTTTGATGCCGGCGCCTATACCTACGAGCAGTCCCGACACCCACCAGCGGGTGCTGTAGGCGGCGTACATCACCATGAGCATGAGAAACACGCCGATGGTGCCGGTCTTGAGATTCCCGACGATCGGTTCGAGCCACACCGCACCGGCAGTCCACAGCAACGCCGTTCGGTGTCTGCCGGTGCCGATCATCTTCAAGCAGAGCCGGATCGTGGCGTACAGCGCCGCGATGACGCCGACACGCCAACCGAGTGGCCACCATCCAGAACGGCAGTAGGTGCAGCGGGTAGAACATCATGGCGGCGAACGGTGGATAGATGAACGGCTGTACCGCGTGCTGCCCGGCGTCGAGGTATCCCGCGCTGTAGACGTCTGGAAGTGCCGCGCCCCCATTCAGATAGACGTGGAGGTCGACCGGGTCGACAAGGCTGCTGACGGCGATGGACGCGATGGCGCTCAAGACGAATATCTGCGGCGCCGCGGCTTGGCACCAGCGGGCCCAGCGTTGAAGATCAACCATCGTGAGTGTCACCCGTGCGTCATCGGAATCCGTCACCACGTATCCCCCGGAGAGGTGTGCCAGGGGCCGTTATTGGTATTTGCTAGAGGACATAGCCGAATCATGGAATCCGTACAGGGTTTCAGTGAAAATTCCAGTCAAAGAGGATCCCGCGAAACGACGAAAAACCGCCTTCGCAGCGCGAGGCTGGGCAGGCGGCGCGGTGCAGCGAGAGAGGCTACATAGGTCAGTCCCATTTCCATCGTGGGAGCTTCATCATCAGGCTGAGCGGGTCACCCCAGCACGGCAGCCTGTTCAGTAGGTGCAGGGATACCACGCCGACGATCAGGTAGGTGAGGATCGGGTGCGTCGAAAGAGCCGACGAAGCCCGCGAGGGCGATCCAGCCCGGGTCAGCGCGTCGTGTGAGCATGGGTGTTCTCGATTCTCACGACGGTGTGGGGAGCGAGCCGGGATGCTGGTACGTCTTCAGCTCCGCCGATCGCGACCCGACCCAGCAACGCCTGTACCAGATCTTCGATCTCGACCGCTGGGAACTCCACAGTTACAGTAACGCGTATTGGCAAGTAGCCGGACCCACACGCCGTCGGCGATCGCGCACGCTACCTGCCCATCCTGGGTGCGGGCGAATTCGGCGAAGCGCTTCTGGCCGCGGCCTCGGTCGGCTCGGTGCAGACCGGGCGGATATCCTTCGCGATCTGGCCGCAGTGCTTGTGGGCGGCATGGCAAAAGTGCTGCGCGGCAGGTGAATCAGCCACGTCTGCATTCCCGACAGTGTGCCGTGGTTCTGCAAGCCCGTGAACTTACCGGCACTTCGCGCCCTCGATGTTTGTCGGAATCTACGCGCTGATCAGGCATGCCGCGGCACGGGGACCCAAACGCGGCTTCCAGCCAGTCACCGAGTTCGGTGCGCCGTACCCGGAGCCAGGAGCGGTCGCCGGCTGACCGGCTGGCACCGGCCGGCAAGGTCACCGCGCCAGTGCGCCAGATGTTTAAACACCCTCGGCGTCAAGCTATTTCGTGTGCGCGGCATGCGGGCACATTTGCAAGTGCTACCATCACCGTTCCGCGCAGAACGGGGGAGAGTGCAGATGAATCGATCGCGATGGTGCGCGACATCGACGGGATCGTCACGGACTAACCGCCCGACGACACGGCCTGCGTAACGGGCTGCGGCGGCGCCGGGCCGGCGGACCCGGCGGCGTGTTTCCCGGTGGCCGCGATCCACACCAAGGTCGCCACCGCCGCCACGATGTAGACCAGCCCGGCCCAGGCCAGATACCAGGGGCCGCCAAATTGCCAGATGGTCGGCTGCGCAAAGAGCAGCAACCACGGCAGGCCGATCAGGGTGAGCGCCAACCAGCCCCAGCCGAGGATCCGCGCACCGGGACGCTCGCGCACGGGTCCGTGAATCAGCCAGATCATCAGCGGCACCAGCCACACCCAGTGGTGGGTCCACGAAATCGGCGAGAGCAGCAGCCCGAACAACTCGACCACCAGCAACCTGCCGAGCCGATCGGACCCGTCCAGTGCCCGCCAGGCCAGGATGGCAGCCACCGCGGTGACGGCGATCCCGGCCAGCACCAGTGGACCAAAGCCCGCGTCGTGGCCGAGAATCCGGGACAGGCCGCCGCGCCAGGATTGATTGATCGACGTGGCGATGGGCCCGACCCGGTGCGCGTCGCCGAGCAGGTCGGTGAAGTAGTAGCGGGCCTGATCACCGACCACCAGCCACGACACCCCGACCGTGGCGAGGAACACGACCGCCGAAAACACGGCCGCGCCGAAGCGCCGGACGCCGAGGAGATAGACACCGGCGATTGCCGGCGTCAACTTGATGCCGGCCGCCACGCCGACCAGCAGCCCCGATAGCCACCAGCGCGTGCTGTAGGCCGCCCACAGCACCCCCAGCAACAGAAACACATTGATCTGCCCGTAGTCGAAGTTGCTGCGTAGCGGCTCGATCCAGATGGTGATCGCCGTCCACACCATCGCGACACGGTGACCGCTATCGGCCGCCACGCCGATCAGGCGCTGGCTGATCCGCACCGCTGCGTACAACGCGGCGATGGTGCCGATCTGCCACAGAAAAGCGACCAGCTCGAACGGCAGCAGCTGCAGCGGGTAGAACACGACCGCAGCGAACGGCGGATAGGTGAACGGCAACGGAAAGTCCGCTGTATGCTCGGCATACACGTAGCTGTACAGGTTGCCAGGATGGTCGATGGCCGTGGCGCCACCCAGGTATACGTGCAGATCACCGAAGTTTGCGTCGTTGGGCGCGAGGTATGTCCGGGCGAGTCGCGCCGCGATGCTGAGGAGCAGCAGCGCCGGCGCGCCCGCATGCAGCAGCCGCCGGGTGATGGTTGCCGCTCGCGCGGCCGAGGTGGTGTCTATCGGCCGGACTCTAATTTGCCGATAGGGTCTTCGTCAAAGTTGTTCCGTGGCAAATCACCTCCTTTCGGTCGCTTGATTCAGATTCCGAGCAGGGTGCGGTCGCCGACGCCAGCTTGAGCCGGGCATCGTCGTCCCTCGTTACCGTCGCGCAGTGCGCAGTGACATCGGCTCACAAGGTCACCGCCCCAGTGCGCCGGACGTTTAAACACCTGCGCGTCAAGCTATTTCGCGTGTGCGACATGCGGGCACATTTGCGAGTGCTACCACCACCGTTCCGTGCGGAACGGAGGAGAGTGCAGATGAATCGACCGCTCGAGGTGCTGCGCGGTACGGTCACCGCGATCCGGGGGCGGTTGTTGGCCGTCACCTCCCAATCCGAGCGCACCGTCACGCCCGGCACCGTCCTGCTCGCGTCGGCGGTTTCGGCGGCGACGGGCTACGTTCTCACCCAGTGCTACTCGGTCGACGTGCTTTCCTCTCTTCTATTCCCTCCCGAGGACTGCTGGCTCGATTGGGGTATGAATATCGGTCGGCACTGCTTCAGTGACTACGCAATGGTCGTAAGCGCCGGGATACAACCCAATCCCTGGGACTACCCGATATTCCTGCCCCCTGATTACCAGCCGACTATTGTCACGTACCCGGCGGGTGGATGGATACCGGCTTTGTTGTTTGGGCTTCCCGGGAAATGGCTGGGCGCGCCACGTCTAGGGCTGATCGGTAATCTGGTCGCGTTGACGATCGCGGTCATTTCTCCCGGGGTCTGGGCAGCCCGGGGGGTGCGTGGTCTGGAGCGGGTGGTGGTCTTCGTGACGCTGGGTGCCGCGGCGGTCCCGGTGTGGGCGTGATCGATCGGGGCAACTCCGCGGGGTTCGTCGTACCGATCGCACTGGTTTTCCTTGTGGCATTGTGCCGGCAGCGGTGGGGCCTAGACGCGATCACGGTGGTGCTGGCCGCGCTGATGAAATCACAGTTCGCCGTCCTCGCGGTGGTGTTGTTGGCGGCACGACAGTGGCGGTTGGGCGGCCTCGCCCTCGCTGGCGTCGCGATCTCCAATATCTCCGCCTATCTGCTGTGGCCAAGGGACTTTCCGGGGACAATCGCACACTCGATCCACACACCATTATTAAGTACAACAGTTCGTCCGCGAAACTTCTCGCCGCGCAGAACGTGTCCTTTGGTCTCCTACCTGCCCACCTGTGGCACCAATGGACCGTCATGGTTGCGGGTAACCGTGGCCTAACTCATCGACCACGTGCATGATGGCCATCAGCCGGAGCAGAATATCTCGGGCTAGACCTAACAATACCGTTTACTTAAGATTACATGGTTGTTATTCTGAGTTGGTGCCACGTGCTGGGTGGGTGAAGCCGCAGAGTGATCAGCGGTTATCTGATCACATCTCACTGGGCGTGTTGACCAGGGTGTTTCCGCCGGAGCTGATCGATGAGGTACTGGCCGAGTGCGGCCGGGTTGAGGTTCGGCACCGGCTGTTGCCGGCGCGGGTGGTCGTCTACTACGTGCTGGGTCTGGCGTTGTTTTCGACGTCCTCCTACGAGGAGGTGATGCGGATGCTGGTGGCCGGTCATTCGTGGGCATCGGGCTGGTCGCAGCAGTGGGCGGTGCCGACCAAGGCCGCGTTGTTTCAGGCGCGCAACCGGTTGGGGTCCGAGCCGCTGCGGGCACTGTTCGACAAGGCGGTGGTGCCGTTGGCTGAGCCGCAGGTCGCGGGTGGTTTCTATCGCTCGTGGCAGTTGCTGAGCATCGACGGGTTGTGCTTGGATGCCGCCGACACCGAGGCCAACGTCGAGCGGTTCGGGCGGCCGGCATCCTCGCGCGGGGAGGGCCGGGGTGGGGCGTTTCCGCAGGTCCGCGTCCTGGGGCTGGCGGAATGCGGGTCGCACGCGATCATCGATGCCGCGATCGGTCCATACCGGCAGGGTGAACAGACGCTGGCCGAGTCGGTATTGCGCTCGCTGTTGCCGGGCATGTTGCTGCTGGCCGACCGTGGATTCTTCAGCTACCCACTGTGGGCCAAGGCCCGCCGCACCGGCGCCGAGTTGCTGTGGCGGGTCAAGTCCAACGCCGTACTGCCTGTCGAAAACCGCTACAGCGACGGCTCTTTCGCCTCCCACATCTACCCGGGGACCAAAGCGCGCCGCAACGACACCGAGGGAATCGAGGTGCGGGTCATCGAATACACGCTCGGAGCAGACGAGGCTGATACTGACACCGAGGCTGACAATGGCGCAGCCGAGCGCACCTACCGGTTGATCACCAGCATCACCGATCCCGCCGCCGCACCCGCCGCCGAACTCGCGCAGCTCTACACCCAGCGCTGGGAGATCGAAACCGCCTTCGACGAACTGAAAACCCATCAGCGCGGCCCGGGCCTGGTGCTGCGGTCCAAAATGCCCGACGGGGTGATCCAGGAAGTCTATGGCTACCTGTGCGTGCACTACGCGATCCGCTGGCTGATGCATTCGGCGGCAACTGATTACGGACACGATCCGGACAGGCTGTCCTTCATCGGATCACTCCGGGCAGCTCGCAGAACCACCGCCAGCCACCCGGGTTTTTCCCCCTGAGGCCATCGCCGACGCGCAAACCCGCGTCACCGCCGAAATTCTGCATCAGCGGCTACCTGCGCGCCGCCCCCGCGCAAATCCCCGGGTCGTCAAACGCAAAATGTCTGGCTACCAGCTCAAACACGCCCACCACCGCAACGTGCCAACGATCCACCGCCACCCAGTCGTCACCTCTTAAGTAAACGGCATCGGGTCTAGCCCGGGCTAGACCACCCGGACTCGACAGTTTGCGGTCGGAGAACATCGAGGCCGGCCAATGCTCATCGCATCCCGCACTCAGCTGAAAGGGACGCTCGGTCCGCGGCAGGCCCGATCGAATGACGGCCAGGCTGGAGGTCGGAACCCCTTGTGCTTCAGAGACTTTGCGCAGCATCTCTTCTCGTGGGATGTGCCCGCCGCGATCGGATACATGTCAACGGCAGCCGAAAATTAACCCCTTTTCGACGGGCGGGTTGGACACGGGGTCAGTTTTTCATGCGTCGCTGGCAGATGTGTTCCGTGGCGGACCGGCGAGGCCGTGGCTCAACGTCAAATTGCCCTCGGCATCTATTATCAAGCTGACGGCGGTAACCTGCCGTTGCGGCTCAAAAGGAATGAGACGGGCGCCGAATATCGGATGCCGGACATCTGTTGACCGGCGTTCAGCGACGGAAGCGGGAATCCAGTGAAGCGAGCGCTGATAACCGGAATCACGGGACAGGACGGCTCCTACCTTGCCGAACTGCTGCTGAGCAAAGGATATGAAGTCCACGGGCTCATTCGTCGAGCCTCGACGTTCAATACGTCGCGGATAGATCACCTCTACGTTGATCCACACCAACCGGACGCACGACTCTTCTTGCACTACGGCGATCTCGCCGACGGCACCCGCTTGTTGACCTTGCTTAGCACGATCGAGCCCAATGAGGTGTATAACCTTGCGGCGCAGTCGCATGTCCGCGTCAGCTTCGACGAACCCGTGCATACCGGTGACGCCACAGGTATGGGTTCGATCCGACTGCTCGAAGCCGTTCGCCTGTCCAGGGTGGACTGTCGCTTTTATCAGGCGTCCTCGTCCGAGATGTTCGGCGCGTCTCCGCCGCCACAGAACGAGCAGACGCCATTCTATCCGCGCTCTCCATACGGCGCGGCCAAAGCGTACTCGTACTGGGTGACGCGCAATTATCGAGAGGCTTATGGGTTGTTCGCGGTGAACGGCATCTTGTTCAATCACGAGTCACCGCGGCGCGGTGAGACGTTCGTAACCCGAAAGATCACGCGAGCGGTGGCACGTATCAAGGCGGGCATCCAGTCCGATGTTTACCTGGGCAACCTCGATGCCGTCCGCGACTGGGGCTATGCCCCTGAGTATGTCGAAGGGATGTGGCGGATGATGCAGGCATCCGAGCCCGAGGACTTCGTTCTCGCGACGGGACGCGGTTACACCGTGCAGGAATTTGCCCAGACGGCATTCGAGCACGCCGGACTCGACTGGCAGAAGCACGTGAAGTTCGACCAGCATTACCTACGGCCCACCGAAGTGGTTTCGCTGATAGGCGATCCCACCAAGGCCACCGAGTCGCTCGGGTGGAAGGCGGCCATACACAGCGGCGAATTGGCGCGGATCATGGTGGACGCGGACATCACTGCACTGGAGTGCGAGGGCAAACCGTGGATTGACAAGCCGATGCTCGCCAGCCAGACATGAGCTTGGGCAGATCTGCCCGCGTCCTCGACCGCACAGGCCCGGTGTACATCGCCGGGCATCGTGGGCTGGTCGGCTCCGCCCTGCTACGCAGGTTTCGGGCGGAAGGATTCACCAATCTTCTTGTGCGGCCACGGTCCGAACTCGACATGACGGATCGGGCTGCGACGTTTGACTTCATTCTGGAGTCGAGGCCTCAGGTCGTCATCGACGCTGCGGCCCGCGTAGGCGGAATCCTGGCGAACAGCACCTATCCCGCTGATTTTCTCTCCGAAAACCTGCAGATCCAAGTCAACCTGCTCGACGCCGCCGTGGCTGCACGGGTGCCGCGGCTGCTGTTCCTCGGCTCGTCCTGCATATATCCGAAACTGAGCCCGCAGCCCATCCAGGAAAGCGCGCTCCTAACCGGGCCGCTGGAGGAGACCAACGACGCGTATGCGATCGCCAAGATCGCCGGCATTCTTCAGGTGCAAGCGGTCAGGCGACAGTATGGCCTGCCGTGGATCTCTGCGATGCCCACCAACTTGTACGGGCCGGGTGACAATTTCTCCCCGTCGGGCTCACATCTGCTGCCGGCCCTCATCCGCAGATATGAAGAAGCTAATGCCAATGGCGCGCCGGAAGTAACGAATTGGGGCACCGGGTCTCCGCGTCGTGAGTTACTGTATGTCGATGATTTGGCTAGCGCGTGTCTGTACCTGCTGGAGCACTTCGACGGGCCAAATCAGGTAAACGTGGGGACGGGCATCGACCACACCATCAGTGAGATCGCCGAGATGGTGGCAGATTCCGTTGGCTACGGCGGCGAAACTCGCTGGGACCCAAGCAAACCGGATGGAACACCGCGCAAATTGTTGGATGTTTCGGTGTTGCGGGAGGCGGGATGGCAGCCCGAAATCGCCCTGCGTGACGGCATCGAGGCAACGGTGGCTTGGTATCGCGCGAATGCTGATGCGGTAAGGAAATGACATGAGTTTGTTGCGTCGCGGCCGAAAAAAATACAAGCTGGAACTGAACTGGGAACGCAATTTCATGCATCAACTCGAATCGCATCAGGTAAATGTGGTTGTCGATGTCGGTGCCAATTCAGGGCAATACGCCAGCGGTCTGCGTGCTGCGGGCTTCACGGGCCGGATCATCTCGTTCGAGCCCTTGTCTGAAGCGTTTGCTCTCTTAGAGCGCAAGTCCTCGAAGGATCCGCTTTGGGAATGCCGGCGCTGTGCACTGGGCGATGTTGACGGTACGGTCTCGATAAATGTCGCGGGGAACGCCGGCGCAAGCAGTTCCGTATTGCCGATGTTAAAAAGCCATCAGGATGCTTTTCCGCCAGCAAATTATATAGGGACCGAACAAGTACCAATACGTCGGCTTGATTCTGTAGCGCAAGAATTTCTTCGCCCGAGCGATATTGCTTTACTCAAGATCGACGTTCAAGGATTCGAGAAACAGGTGATCGCGGGTGGCAAGTCAACGGTGAATGACCGTTGCGTCGGCATGCAACTCGAACTATCCTTCGTGCCCTTATATGAAGACGGTATGCTCATCCGTGAAGCGCTCGACCTCGCGTGCTCTTTGGGCTTCACGCTCGCAGGAGTGCTGCCCGGTTTCAGTGATCCCCGCAACGGCCGAATGTTGCAGGCTGACGGCATCTTCTTCCGTGAAAACGATTGACTGAAATTGCTTTCAAAGCCATTCGCCAGATCAAATCAGCAAACGGAACACCATCAGCCCCGGGCCAAGACTCGAGCAGAAGATATTGTGTGGACAAGCACCAGCGCCAGATTGGCCGGTGCTAACCTGAGTCGCGACGTAACCGCGTCAATAGCTTCTGCAGCGGTCGAAATAATACGTGTTCCAAAAATTCTTGGCAGTACAAGTAGTACTTCCGACATACTAGGTAAATACTCGACATTCGCCGCCCTCCCAGTGGGTAGCGGTCATGTAAGTCCCATATGCGACGCAGGTCATCAACGATCGCGGGTGGTCGCCGGTTCGATCCAGGTCCAGTGGTGTCGTAATCGCACACCACGCGCCGAATCGTGATTGGCTCTCGCAGCAGCGCGGCTCGGAAACAGAATTCTTGGTCAGCGTTGAGCCCGAAATCAACGTCATAGCCACCTAACTTGTCCACCAGCGATGACCCGAAGAACGACGCTTGATGCGGAACAACCTGCCAACCAGCAAGGAACTTACGGACGCTAAAGGGTATCGGGCCCTGCAGGCGCCCGATGCCAATGAGGTTATTCATTCCGAAGCCCCATACTGCGCGTGTCGACCCATTGGCCGAGATCGACTCCACAACCTGAGCCACCACGTCGGGATCGGAAAAGAGATCGCCGGAGTGCATGAACCACAACAGATCACCCGACGCGTGAGCAATGCCCTGGTTCATCGCGTCGTACCTTCCGCCGTCGGCCTTGGACTGCCAATACGCGAAGCCGGGCTCACACCCGGACAGATACTCCACGATGTCGCCGCCGGATCCTCCATCGATCACGATGTGCTCGATGCGTCCCCCGTAGCGCTGGGCTCGCACACTGTCCACCGTGCGTTTCAGCCCGTCGAGGTCATTGAAGGAGATCGTTATCACTGAGACGGTCGGAGCCGATGTCACCGAACTTCCCCTTTTGCGTGATCAGCAATTTCACCGCGGTCAGTCAGAACGCAGACCCCGGGATGATATCTCAATGGGATTCGCGACAACTACGAGGCTGGTGACGGGTTCTTTGCGATCTCAGGATTCCTCATCACCTCGAATTGGATACCCACCCGAGTGTCAGTGGCTGTTTCGTCGACATTAGATCCGGTTCTGGTTGAATCCGTGCGAGGTTGGCCAGCCCGGTGTCGTTGGCGATCCGGATGCGGTCCTGGGATCAGGACTCCAGACATGGGGGGTTTGGTGGGGGCGGTGCAGCCATTGTGAGCTGCTGATTTGTTGGTGTGTCGGAGCCGATTCTCGACCCAGTCGCGATATAATTCGTGAAGTGTTTCTGGCGGATTCGGGGTGTGGCGATGACGGTGATGACCACCCAACCCCCGTTGCCGTTGATCCCCGCCGGAGCTACCGAGATCAGCGCCGCAGCCGCGATCATCGAGGACCACGACGGGGGCCGGGTCTATGTGCACGGGAACCTATCCTTCGCCTGGGGCGCCGGGGACAGCGCCGGGCGTCGGTTCGCCGCCGTGTCGGTGATGCGGATCAAGGCGGCCACCCAGGTGCAGGTCGCGGCCGCGTTCGGCACCTCCCCGCTGACCGTTTGGCGCTGGGCGCAGGCGCTGTCGGAGGCGGGGGTGAGCGCACTGGTCCCGCAGCGCACGGGACCACGGCGCGCCTCCAAACTGACCCCCACGGTGATCGCCACGATCGCTGACCTGCGCGAGCAGGGTCTGTCGCTGCGGGTGATCGGCGAGCGGGCCGCGGTCTCGGAGGCCAGCGTCCGCAGAGCACTGTCCGACACCGACACCGGGACCGGGACCGAAACGAGTGGTACCGCAACGGGTTCGGATGCTCCACCCGAACCCGTGATGGAATCCGAGACCGACGCCGAGGTCGGGCCCGGGCCGGGGTCGGTGCCCGGGGGTGCGGTGCCGGTGTTGGCCGATCCGGTCGATCGGGGCGACGAGCGGGTGTTGGCGGCGTTCGGGCTGATTTCCTCTGCGCCGCCGGTGTTCACCGCGTGTGCCCGCGCGCCGCTGGCCGGGTTGATGCTGGCGCTGCCCGGGTTGGCGGCCACCGGACTGCTCGCCACGGCGCACGCCACCTATGGTGCGACCTTCCCGAACGGTTTCTACTCACTGGACACCATGTTGTGCGAGGGCGTGTTCCGGGCCCTGCTGGGTCAGGCCCGCGCCGAGGGCGCCACCCGCATCGACCCGGTCGCGTTGGGTCGGGTGCTGGGTTTGGACCGGGCGCCGGAGGTCAAGACCATCCGCCGCAAGATCGGGTTCCTTGCCGCCGCTGGCCGGGCCGGCGACTGGATCGCCGCGATGGCGCGACGTCATGTGCAAGCCAGCCCCGAGCAGGCCGCGGTGCTCTACGTCGACGGGCATGTCCGCGCCTATCAGGGCACCCGCAGGATCGCGAAAACCCATGTGCCGCGGTTGAAGTTCCCTGCCCCGGCCACGGTGGAAACCTGGGTCGCCGATGCCGCCGGGGATCCGCTGCTGGTGGTGATGGCCCAACCGGCCGCTTCGCTGGCCGCCGAGCTGCGCCGGCTGATCCCCGAGCTGCGTGCCACCGTCGGCGACGATCGCCGCGTGCTGGTCGGGTTCGACCGCGGCGGCTGGTCCCCGGCGCTGTTCGCCGATTTGGACGCGGCCGGGTTCGACACCTTGACCTGGCGCAAAGGAAAGACCGCCGACATCGACCAGGACGCCTTTGCCGAGCATAGCCACACCGACGAGCACGGCCGCACCCATACCTGGCGGCTCGCCGACACCGCGACCACCCTCGACATCGCCGAGGGGCCGCGCGCCGGCGAGGTCTTCGCGATGCGCCAGATCAGCCTGTTCGATGGCGCGCGAACCCGCCAGATGCACATCCTGACCACCCGCACCGACCTGCCTGCAGCCCAGATCCGCTACCGGATGGGCTCACGTTGGCGCCAAGAGAACCACTACCGCTACGCCCGCATCCATTTCGATCTCGACTCCCATGACACCTACCGCGCCGGCGAGGACGACCAGACCCGGATGGTGCCCAACCCGGCCAAGAAACCCGCCTACCAGCAGATCGAAAAAGCCAGGCGTGCACTGCATTCGGCCGAAACCACCCGCGATCGTGAACTGTTGGCGGCATCCACCCCGCCGCCGGGCGCCACCACCGTGGTCACCAACACGATGATCGACACCATCAACGCCGGCATGCACGCCGCCGAGGCGGCCCTCGACGCCGCCACCGACATACACCGGGCGATCCCCACCCGGTTACCCCTGGCCCAAGTCCACCCCGGCCAGCAGATCCTCGACACCGAAACGAAACTGATCCACCACGCCATCCGCATCGCCGCGTTCAACACCGCACAAACCCTGGCGCGTGCGATCCTCACCAATACCGGCTACGGCCGCGCCGACCACGAAGCCCACACCCTGATCCGCACCACCCTCGCCGGCTCCGGCGACATCATCCCCGAACCGGCCACCGCCACCCTGCACATCCGGCTCGACCCGCTGCCCACAGCACGCCACACCGCCGCCATCGACGAACTCTGTCAACTCCTCAACGACACCCACACCCGCTACCCAGGCACCGCCCTCACCCTGCACTACAGCACCAAACCCCACCGGTGACCCTGCAACAATTCCTGCGCCATGTCTGGAGTCCTGGGGATCGGGCGCGACGACGATACTGCGGCTGCAGGCCGGGCAACTGGCCGCGACTGGCGTTGGTGCCGAACGCGATAAGCCGCAATCCGTTATGGTCGGTGAACCCGCAGCTGCCCACCCGGGTGGAGATCATTTGCCTACGATGACCCGCATCCCGGGCGGCCAGCCGGACAGGATCGACCATCGCGGTGGCATCAGCCCCAGGCCGCCGCGGATGCCGCCGTTGGTGTCGTAGGCCGGAGTCCACACGGCCTCGGGGATCAGGTCGATCGCGGCGGCCGTGGCGTCGGTCAGGCCGAACACGATGGAGTACGACAGTCGTCGTTTGTGCAGGTAGTTGAGGAAGTCGTGAGTGCCGGCGGCAGCCTCGGTAGGAATGAGGACTTTTCTGCCAACCCTATACCGGTGACCGATGTCGGAGCGCCCTGCTCCGAACAGGGGTCCGTCGCCCGCTGATGCCCCGCGTTAGCACCGTCAACCGTGCCCGGTCGCGATACGATCTACCCCTAGAAATTTTTCCGCCGGGGGGCCGGGCGTAGCGGTCGCCATCGTTCAAAGGAGCCGCAATGTCGTTTTTGCTTGCGACCCCGGAAGCTGTAGCCGCGGCGGCCACGGATTTGGCGACTATCGGTTCAACGATCAACCAGGCCCAGGCCGCCGCGGCAGCCCTGACCACGGGATTGGTCCCGGCGGCCCAGGACGAGGTGTCGGCGGCCATGGCGGGATTGTTCGGTAGGTACGCCCAGGGATATCAGGCCCTCGCGGCGCAGGTCTCGGAGTTTCACGCCCGCTTTGTGCAGGCCTTGACCGCGAGTGCCGGGTCGTATCTGGCCGCCGAGAGCGCCAACGCCACGGCCCTGCTTGCGACCGCGCGCCAGGATCTGCTCGCTGCGATCAATGCGCCCGCCCAGGAACTTTTGGGGCACCCGCTGATCGGTAGCGGCACCGGCCCGTCAGTCGCCGCCATCGAGGCCAGCGGATCCGCCGCGGTTGCGTCGGTAGACACGACGCTGGTTTTGGGTTATACCACCACTCCCATACCTTCATCGAGCTTCATTAACGCGGTGAACAACCTCTTCATCACGCCCAATCTCGTATCAGGCAGCCTGCAAACCCTCTACACGCCCGAGCAGGGTTACCCGTTCACCGGCGTCAGGAGCATGACTGCCGACGCGTCGGTGTCCCAGGGCGTTCAGATCCTGAACAGCGAGATTCTGAGCTTGCTCAACTCCGGGACCAACTCGATCGGCGTCTTCGGTTACTCCCAAGGCGCGACGATTGCCTCGCAGGTAATGCCGTTGCTTCAAGCCGAAAACGTGCCGAGTTCGGATGTGCACTTCGTGCTGATCGGTGCTCCGACGCCCAACGGGGGGCTGGGCGCACGTTTCGACGGTCTGGTGTTGACGGCTCTGGGGTCCAGCTTCGACGTCGCGACCCCCTCTAATGCCTACCCGACCACGATCTACACGATGGAATACGATCAATACGCGGACTTCCCGCAATACCCACTCAACTTTTTGTCAGATCTCAATGCGCTCGTGGGCAACACGCACTTCGATTACACGAATCTCACGTCGACCCAGGTGCAAAACGCTATTCCCCTGACGACGTCGGGAGCCACCATGACCAACTACTACATGATTCCGACCAATGGACTGCCGCTGTTGGACGCGACCCGTAACATCCCGATCATCGGAAACCCGATTGCCGACCTTCTGCAACCGGACCTGACATATTTGGTGAACCTGGGCTACGGTGACCCGCTGTACGGCTGGTCAACCTCGCCGGCCAATGTGCCCACCCCGTTAGGGTTATTCCCGCCCCTGAAGAGCTTCGAAGAGCTCCCCGGGCTTCTGCTGAACGGAGCAACTCAGGGCGTCCATGACTTCATCGGCGACTTCACCGGTACCGGACCGAACCCGGTGACGCTGCCGTCCCTCAGCTCGATCACCTCGCTGCTGGATCCCTCGTCGGGGACGGGGGGTTCCACAAGCTTGGTGAGCAACTGGTCGGCGGGGTTGCAAGCTTTCGAGACCGATCCCGCGGGGACACTGGCAACCCTGATCACCAACGCCGCCAACACAATCTCGAGTTCCGCCTCTGGGGCCTACAGCGTGCTGTTGCCGACAGCCGACATCATCAATGCCGCTGTTACCAGCATTCCGGCATATGACGTCAGCCTCTTCTTGAACAACCTGTCCAACCCGGTCGACGCGATTGGCTTGCCGATTGCGGCCGACACGGCGCTGTATCCGATGCTGCTCGTCGAAGAGCTTGAAATTCTGTAAGGCGCTATGAGTCGAACTCGAGCAGGGTCAGTGTCGCAACCGTCGGCCATTTGACTCCTACCAGCCGACGAAGCGGCTGGTAGATCGCCATCCCTTGGGTCTTCCAGAGCAGATTGAACACCGGACCGCGGCCCCGGGGCAGCGGCAGGTCGTGTACGGCCCGGATTGCGGGCACGCTGTCCGCCAGTTCGGCGAGTTCGCTCACCGAAAGGCTGAACGGCATCGGCGGCCATCCGCCGCGCGCCGCCGTCCGCCAGCCACGCTTGGTAAGGGCCGCGTACAACTTCGCCGGCAGGTCGAACATCATCTGACCGCCTGGGAAGCGGCCGGCGCATTCGCGAATCAGGTTCAGCGCCTGCTCGGGCTCCAGGTACGGCAGTAGGCCCTCTGCGGTGATGAAGACACCGTCCTGCGGGTTCACCCGATCCATCCAGCTGAAATCCAATGCGGACTGGGCGCACGTCGAAATGCGCGGTGATCGCGGCAACAGCCGCTCGCGAAGCTCGATGATCGGCGGCAGGTCCACCGTCAGCCAGCGAAATTTGTCGCCGAGACCGGAAGCATCGAGGCGCCAGAAGCTGGTTTGCATTCCTTCGCCGAGAGCCACGACCGTGGCCTCCGGGTGGTCGGAAAGATACTGATGGGCCTTGTTGTCGAACGCGAGCGCCCGTAGCGCCAGGTCCTGTCGACGGGACCGCCTCAACTTTTTGAAGTCGTAGTCGACGCTTTCCGTCAGCCTGATCGCCATGGGATCGTCAAGAATCCCATTGCGACGTCGCGCTTCGTTCGCGCGGTAGCACATCGTCACCAGTGCGGTCTGCGGTAGTGCGACGGCCTTGGTTTCCGTCATCGAATCACTCCACCTCTGGGGACGACGAGAATCTCAGTCCCCCTACCCATATGGACGGTTTAATGTCAACCCCTACGACCAATACTCCCAGCCGGCGCCCTTCCACTTCGCCGTATCGAGGCACATTCGGCCATCGATGACGATGTGCTTGCTCACCACATTGCTGAGCGCATAGGGATCAAGGTCTACAAACTCGTCCCACTCTGTGAGCACCAGCACCACATCTGCCCGATCGCAGGCGCTCATCGCCGAGTCGACATAGTTCAGAGTGGGAAATACCTTGCGAGAGTTCTCGATAGCCTTCGGGTCGTACACCTTGACCGAGGCGCCCTGCAGTTGTATCTGAGCCGCGACGTTCAGCGCGGGCGAGTCCCGTACATCATCGGATTCCGGCTTGAAAGCGGCTCCGAGAACCGCTACATGTGCGCCAAGCAGGGAACCCCCACACACGCTACGGGTCAGGTCGACTATTCGGGTCCTGCGACGCATGTTGATGATGTCGACCTCGCGCAAGAACGACAAGGCTTCCGAAGCGCCCAGTTCACCGGCTCGCGCCACAAACGCACGGATATCTTTGGGCAGGCAGCCGCCTCCGAAACCAAGGCCCGCATTGAGAAACCGCCGTCCGATTCGTGCGTCGAGCCCTATGGCGTCCGCGACGGCACGCACGTCGGCACCGGCAGCCGAACAGACTTCAGCAATGGCGTTGATGAAGGAGATCTTCGTGGCGAGGAACGCGTTCGCCGACACCTTCACCAGCTCGGCTGTCGCAGTGTCGGTGACGATGAAAGGAGTTCCTTCGGCGAGCAGGGGGGCATAGATCTCTCGAGCTACCGACTCAGCGCTGCCCTCAAGCGTCCGTCCCAGGACGACGCGGTCAGGGTGCAACGTGTCATCAATTGCATGCCCCTCGCGCAGGAACTCGGGGTTCCACGCGATTTCTACCAGAACGTCTTTCGCCAAGTCTTTGGCGCGACCGGCGAGCGTTTGCGCTGTGCCTACCGGCACGGTCGATTTACCGAGAATGAGGGCATCGCGTTTCAGCAATGGAACAAGGTCATCGATAACGGCCTCAACTTGGCTCAGGTCAGCGCTGTTTTCGCCCATCTTCGGTGGTGTCCCGACAGCAATGAAAAAGACGTCGGCCCAATCGGCCGCACGCTCGTAGGAGTCCGTTACCTGCAGTCCGCCGGAACCGATGTGTTTGCCCAGTAACTCCGACAATCCCGGCTCGTAGAACGGCACCTCGCCCCGCGTGAGCTTGGTGAGCCTGTCTCGGTCGACCTCGACGCCCAGCACATCATGACCAAGTTCTGCCATGCAGGCGGCATGAGTGGCACCGAGGTACCCGAGACCGAGAATCGTCAGCCGCATAGCCGCTCAGAAGTTTCTGCTCTGGAAATCATCAGCCCGCCCACGGGTTCTTTAATATACGCATCTCGTCGCGCGCCTGCAGCTATTGACCACCTTCGAAGGGACTTGTTGATGGTGGCAGGCACCTCAAGACGACGCAGACAGGAGCCCGCTCTGACGCTTATGCCGCTGCCCCGAGGCCGGGCTGCCACCGAGCCCGTCGCCGGGGCGCACTGGGCGGAGTGGCCCGGGCCACGCGCCGAGGTGTGCTACAGGTCACGACGGCGATGCGGCAACGAATCGTCTGGCCGGTCAGTATCGTGGGCATTCACCAACACCGGGAGGTTCAGCAGGCTTATAGGGCCGGATACGGGGCGGTCGCCGGGCGTCACCTCTGCGCGGCTGACCCACCGCCGCGCTGGGTCCGCGGTCGTCCGGCGGCGTAGCGTAAAGTTCCTCGCGACTGTCCGGCGATCCGTTATGGAGTTATACGCATGATTGAAGGGCTTGGAATAGCCATAGTGAAGAACGAGGCCGATGTCATTGAGCCTTTTGTACGGCATAACTTGGGATTCATGGACGCGCTGTTCATTGCCGACAACGACTCGGTCGACGGTACACGTGAAATTCTCGTGCAGCTACGACAAGAGGGACTGCCGATAGTAATATTTGATGATCCAGTCGTTGCGCATTTTCAGGCGGAGAAAGTGACAGCGTTGTATCGCCAAGTGGTGCCCAAGTTCAAGCCCCGCTTCGTGTTTCTCTTAGATGCCGATGAGTTCATCGTCGCGCCGTCACGGGAGGCGCTGTACGTTCAATTACGCGCAATCCGTCCGGGCCGCCAGGCCCGATACTACTGGCGTACCTACATTCCCGCGCCCACAGGCCCGGAAGGCGATGTGTCAGATCCTTTACGAAGTATCACTCATCGGAGAGCCAGAGAGGAACGGTGGGCGAAGTCCATCATCGTCACCAAGCCGAAGATCGATACGAAACTGAGGGTCGAGCAGGGTAACCACAACGTTTGGTATGCCCGCAGGCCGCTCCCCAAGGTGAAGCTAAAGAACGTTGTGCTTGCTCACTTTCCGGTACGGAGCCTCGATCAGGTCACCGGCAAGGCGTTGGTGGGGTGGATCACAAACCTGGAGCGTAATCGGCTTGATAAAGCGAGAGGATTCGGGTTTCAGAAGCAACGGCTGTACGAACGTATTGTCCATGGGTCCGGTCTTGCGACCGAGGACTTGACGCACGAAGCGTTCAAATACGGGCAAAAGCGAAGCAAGGAATCGAAGTGGCCACAGGACGTGGTCCGTCAGCCTGTGGTACCGGGTTACACCAGGTTGACGGCGCGGCAGACGACCGATTGCACGCCCCTGCAGAAGGTTGTCAGATGCGTCGACAAGATCCTGAATCCGGAGGCGAATTCCTCGGATTTTGCTACGGCAACGGAATTTCTGCGGAATCCGAATAAACAACCCACGACATGGCGAGACTTTGTGTCTCCCCTGACGACCGCTAGCAAGTTGCAGACGTCGTTCACGCACAGTCGGCGTGCCCAAAAAATATACGTCGATCTACCGCCTTTTCGCCATCTTGCGGAGCGCGATCGCCCCGCCTCGGTGCTGGAAATCGGCTGCGGATCCGGCGCGTACTTGAGGTATTTTGCTTCCCAGGGAGCGCAACGGGTAAGAGGCGTAGATAGCAGCGGTAAGAGGTCCGGATTCCTTCAACCAGACGAATACACAACGGTCGATCTCGGGAAGCCGTTAGACTTGCTGGAGAACTTCGATCTGGTGATTTGCATGGAGGTAATCGAGCATATTCCCGCGGATTCCGATGGCGTTGTAATCGATAACATCGTACGGCACGCGAGTAAACGTATAGTGTTCTCCAGCGCGCGGCCCGGACAGCCGGGAGTCGGCCACATTAATTGCCAACCCATTTCACACTGGCTTGACTTGTTCGCGTCGGCTGGCTGGTATCCTTGCCTGTTCGATTCTTTGGCGCTGCGCTCGCTTTCGACTTTTCCGTGGCTTCGCAGCAATGTGGTGGTGCTCACCCAAGACGGTCACGATGCCGAGAGCGCGCGGGCGCGCTTGGCGGAGCTGGAGAAAGAAAAGATCAAATGGCGTGCACGGCGGCCGGCGGTGATCACTCATCCCTTTGGGAAGACCGCAGGTGAATTGTCCGGCAAACGGAAATCCGCTGGGTAGCGATGAAAGATCGCGATGATGGCCTCCGCAACGTTCGGTGCCGATCTGGCAATCGACGAGATCGACCGCCGCGACGGGTTGTCTGGGGCGCATCGCCGATCAACTTGTGATGGCGCTCAACCGCTCGACCTCTGGTACCCTCACGGGGCCTTCCGCTCCGGATGGATCCGCGGTTGCCAGTCTTTGGCCTGACTCGTCTGGTGCGACCTCGGAGCGACCCGCCTGGAAGCAGTTATGCCCAGCTTCGACTCGGCCGAGCAACGCGCGCGCTCCTCAGCCGCCTGAGGCGCACGATCGTGAACAGCCCTCGGGGTGTCGGTGGCCGGTGTACGGTTGGCTTGTGTCCCTACTGATTACGGTCCCGGTGTTCGGCCAGCATCAGTACACTCATGCAGTCGTCGGCGATTTGGAGCGCGAGGGCGCCGAGTATCTCATTGTGGACAACCGGGGTGACTATCCCAGGGTCGGCAACGAGCGAGTCATCGCACCCGGCGAAAATCTTGGTTGGGCTGGGGGTAGCGATCTTGGGCTCCGAATTGCGTTCTCGGAGGGCTATTCCCACGCTATGACACTCAACAACGATACCCGGATTTCCAAGGGGTTTGTCGCCGGCCTGACGGACCCGCGCCTGCCCGCTGACGCCGGGATCGTTGGACCGATGTTCGACCGCGGCTTCCTCTATGCGGCTGTCGGCCAAAGGCCGGAGGCGGCAAACTACGTACCTCGACCGCGATATCGGGTGGTGCCTGCCGTGGAAGGAACGGCGCTGATGCTATCCCGCGAATGCTGGCAAGCTATCGGCGGATTGGATGTGGAGACCTTCAAGCGTTACGGGTGGGGACCCGACCTCGATCTGGCACTGCGTGCCCGACGGGCCGGATTCGGCATCTACACAACGGAGATGGCCTATATCAACCACTTTGGGCGCGGGACCGCCACCATGCGCTTCGGCAATTTCCGGTATTGGTGGGGCGGAAGTGTGGAGATGTTTCAGGGGTTGCGGAGAGCGCATGGCTGGGCTGCAACCGCTTCAATTACGCGGGAGTTGGGAGCACTGTGTCGCCGCAAGTGGCGCAAATCATTCCCTCTCGACCGCGCGGCGCAGCAGCAGGACGGCTGATACTACGCGTAAACTGTTGATAATCAACACCTTTCAGCGCTGACGGTGCAACGGATGCTGCGCACCAGCCCGACCATCACAACGCAGAAGCGGCCGGGGCGCTTTGGTTGACGTGGAATTAGCTTGTGCTGAAGCGGTTTTTCCTGGATTGAGAAACCTTCGAAAAACGATTGTCCCGCGGCCGCGTAGGCCGCTGATTTCGACGACGACGGGAAGGCGGACCTCGGCGTAGCCCGTAGGGTGATGCCGGCGGGGCGGCTACCGAGGCGACCAGTCCAGCGGTTTGGCTGCCGGTGCCACGGCGCAGGCCCGGCCCCTGGCACCTGGCGCGTGGCTCTGGGGCGCGCCGCAGGCCGTCGCTGCTGCCCTGGGTGGTTTCAGCCTGGGCGGGCCAGATGCACAGCTCCCAAGGCGCGAGAGACCGCTTGGCGGCGGCTACCAAGCGGGCGGGCGGTGCCCGGTTGGGCATGATGTTGTCGCATTCGACGACGACCTGACCTCGGACCGGATCGCCCAGATCGACCCGATGGTCGTCACAAGCCTTCCCACCAGCGTTCCCACAAGCTGGTCGGTGCCGCGGGATCGGGACCGGTCCGGGACCGGCGTCTCGCGCTAATTGTGCAGGTGGAAGGCCAGCGAAGGTGTCGGCCGGCCTGTTGAAGCTGCGCGCCGGGGCCGCAGCCTGCGCGTTTCTGGAGAAACGCACCCCCAACCGAGGGTAGTCTGACATCCGTGGTGACGTTTTCGATTCCCGCTGTGCTGCGTGAGCGCGCTAGTTTGCAGCCCAACGATATTGCGTTCACTTATGTTGATTACGAGCATGATTGGGACGGCGTTCCAGAAAGCCTGACGTGGTCGCAGGTGTATCGGCGAACCCTCAATCTTGCCCAGCAGCTCCGGCTGTGCGGGCCAACTGGTGACCGGGCCGTCGTCTTGGCGCCCCAAGGGCTTGAATACATCATTTCTTTTTTCGGCGCCATACAGGCCGGACTTATCCCGGTTCCGCTTTCGGTTCCGCTGGGCGGGGTCAGCGACGAGCGCGTCAGTTCGGTGATGCGCGACGCGGCGCCCGCTGTCATTCTCACGACGTCCGCTGTCGTTGACAATGTGAGAGAGTACGCACAGCCGGGGGAGGGTGAATCGGCACCAACAGTCGTCGAGGTCGATCGGCTGGACCTGGACTCCCGCAAGGGCGGTGGCACCAGGCGCGATGGTTTCTCGGATATCGCGTATCTTCAGTACACCTCCGGCTCGACCCGTCAGCCTGCGGGAGTGATGATCTCGCACAAACACCTGCTGGCTAATTTCGAGCAGATCAATGCGGACTTATTCGGTGACCACGGAGGCGTTGCTCCGCCGGACACCACTGTGGTGTCGTGGCTGCCGTTCTACCACGACATGGGTTTGTATCTAGGAATTATTTTTCCGCTTCTGACCGGACGGCAGGCTGTGGTCACGAGCCCGGTGTCGTTTCTGCAGCGACCGGCCCGGTGGATGCGCTTGCTGGCAAGCAACAGTCACGCAATGTCGGCAGCACCTAACTTTGCTTTCGACGTGGCGGCACGAAAAACATCAGACGACGACATGGCCGGGCATGATCTCGGCAACGTGTTGAGCATCCTCAACGGCAGCGAGCGGGTGCAACCTGCGACGTTGCAGCGGTTCAAGGATCGGTTCGCCCGCTTCAACTTGCAGGACAAGGTATTACGGCCCTCATATGGAATGGCAGAAGCAACGGTGTATATCGCGACCCGCGAAGCGGGTCGACCACCAGAAATCGTTCACTTCGAATCCGAAAAACTGTCGGCTGGCCACGCGAAGCGGTGCGCAAGCGAAGTCGGTACACCGCTGGTCAGTTACGGCGTCCCGCAGTCACCGGCGGTCCGCATCGTCGATCCCGAGACCGGTATCGAGTGTCCAGCGGGGACGGTCGGTGAGATTTGGGTTTACGGCGCCAATGTCGGCATGGGCTATTGGCAGCGACCTGAAGAGACTGAGCGCACCTTTAACGCAACGCTTCTCGGTTCGTCGCCTGGCACCCCCGATGAGCCGTGGCTGAGAACCGGGGACTTGGGCTTTTTCTCCGACGGCGAGTTGTTCATCATCGGCCGCATCAAAGATCTCTTGATCGTGTACGGGCGCAACCATTCTCCCGACGACATCGAGGCGACGATCCAAGAGGTCACCAAGGGACGGTGCGTGGCGATAGCGGTTCCGGATGGTGGCGTCGAGAAGCTGGTCACCATCATCGAACTCAAGAAGCAGAGCGACTCCGACGACTATCCTATGGACAGGCTGGACCTCGTCAAACGTGAAGTCACGTCCGCGATTTCGCAGGCGCACGGTCTCAGCGTTGGAGATCTCGTATTGGTGGCGCTTGGTTCGATTCCCATCACCACCAGCGGCAAGGTCAGACGAGCGGAGTGCGTACGGCTGTACCGAGAGGTTCAGTTCACCCGCTTGGACGCCTAGCAAGCAACGGGTTGGTTCCAACCGGTGCGGGCGCGCGGGGCGTTAAGTTACTCCTGACCTATCGGTCAGTTTCTCGGTATGGTCGATTGGTTGTTTGCCATGGCCGTTCGACCGAATCAAGGGAGCGTCCGAGTCAGTGAGCCGCTCGGCCGGCACCTGCCGCCGACCGGTCACGACGATCCAGCACCCACTTGCCCCAGATTGAGACCGATGCGCGCCGGTTCGAGCCACATCATGCCTGCCGTCCACAGCATGGCCGACCGGTGGCTGCCGCCACCCACCATGCGCTGACTGATCCGCACGATGGCGTACAACGCGACCAGCATCGCCGCCTGCCACAGCAATCCGGACACCTGGATCGGAAACACCGTCAGCGGACGAAACATGATGGCCGCGAACGGCGGATAGGTGAATGGCAGCGGTTGGCCCGGCGACTGGGCCTCATAGGCAAACGAATACAGCGTCTCCGGCCGGTCCAACGCCTTGCCCCCGAGCCAGTACACATGGAAGTCGGTGAGGTCGGGCTCGCTGCGAATGGTCAGGACCAGCCCCACCGCAGCGCTGACGAACAGCAACAGTGGGGGCAGCAGCCGGCGGCGGTCAGTCCGCAATAGGGGCCGCCATGATAGAGGCCGCCACGATGGAGATGGTCTCATAGGCTGTTGACACCGAACAGCGGTAGCGCGTGGCTGGGCAGCTGATCGGCGGGTTCGTCGTTGGTGTGGCCGTTGCCGTTGGTGTGGCCGTTGCCGTTGGTGTGGCCGTTGCCGTTGGTGTGGCCGTTGCCGTTGGTGTGGCCGTTGCCGTTGGTGTGGCCGTTGCCGTTGGTGTGGCCGGTCGACGTTGGCTGGCTGTTGGTCAGGTGATGTAGCAGGCCGAAGGGGCCGAACAGGGGCAGTGCGTCGCCGGGCAGCCGGTTGGTTGGTCGTTTGCCGTTGGTGTGGCCGTTGCCGTTGGTGTGGCCGTTGACGGGAGTGGATAGTTGATGGAGCAGGCCGTTGGGGCCGAACAGCGGTAGCGCCTGACCGGGCAGATCATCGACTGGTCGCTTGCCGTTGCCTTTTGTGGTTGCCGGCAAATCTGGCGTCGCCTCTTGCCGGGTGCTGACGAGGCGATCTGGCGGGCCGTACGAGCCGAACAGGGGTAGCGCGTGGCTCAAAAGTGGGTCGTCGCGCCAGTCTTCGTTGTGCGGGGAAGCGACATCGATTGGCGGTAGCGAAGGCACGAGGGTGCGGGACTTGCGGCGAGGGATACCGTTCAGCCTGGGTAGCCCGGGCAGCAGGCTGGATTTCCGTAGTGGCTTGCGGGCGCTCTTTCGCCGGGCGTCGCTTTGTCCTAGTCGGGACGGCCACCAGTTTGCCTGACCGATCATCGCGGCCATGGCCGGCACCGTAATGGTGCGCACCAGGAACGTGTCAATCACGATTCCAATGCCGATTACGAAACCGGCCTGGACCATCGTGGTGATGCTGGCGGTCAGCAGGCCGAACATTGAAGCGGCGAATATCAGACCTGCCGACGTGATCACGCCGCCGGTCGAACCCACGGTGCGGATGACGCCGACCCGCACACCGTGCGGTGACTCGTCACGGATCCGCGAGATGAGCAACATGTTGTAATCGGCGCCGACCGCGACCAGCAGTATGAAGGACAGTCCGGGAAGACTCCAATGCAAGCCTTGGCCGAGAATGAGTTGAAACACGATGACGGTGACGCCCAGGGCCGACAAGAACGAAACGAGTACCGATCCGATGAGGTATAGCGGCGCCACGATCGCACGCAACAGCGCGGCCAAAATCAGAAACACGATGAGGACGGTCGTGATGACGATGAACCAGATGTCGTGGTTGTAATAAGTGCGGGTGTCGTCCAGACCTGTCGGAACCCCCACCAGCGATATCGAGGCGTCCGACAGCTCGGTATTCGGTTCCGCCGACCGTGCGGCCGCGACGATCGCCTTCACCTGATCCATGGCAGCGGTCGTGAATGGGTTCAGCGCGCTTTGGACAAAGTACCGTGCCGCATGACCGTCGGGAGATATGAAAACCCCGAGGGCTTTCTTGTAATCCTCGTTGGTCATCACCTGTGGTGGGATGTTGAAGCCTGCCATCGAGGGACTCTGCGCATCGTGTTTCACCCCCAACAGGAATGACGACGCCTCGCCGAGTCCCCCGCCCAACTTTTTGACCTGATCGACCAGTGCTTGCACGCCGTCGGCGACTGCTTTGCTGCCTTGGGCAAGGGCGTCGGCGCCTTGCTGCATTTGGGCCATCTTGGCCTGTAACCCGTCGACAGCCCGCACGGCGGCGATGGCTTGGTTCAGTGATTGCTGCACTTTACCCAGCGTCTCGTTGACGGTCTGCAGGTCTTTGGTCGCTTGCAGGTTGCGAGCCAGATCGGCGATGCTCCTGAAGGTTCCGTTGGCCTGTGCGGTGACCAGCGCCTGCAACTGGGCCCGCGAACTTGAGCAAGCGGGGTCGGCGTTGCAGACCGGGCTGGAGTTCAGCGCCGTCACGATTGGGCCGGCCCAGGCGGCGGTGTTGTTGACGTCAACCATGTTCGCGCTGAGCGCATCGCCGAGTGCCCGCATGCGGCCGGCGAGTTGGGCCGTTTGGTCGAGGGCGTTGAGGGTCGTATCGCCGCCCATCGCGGCCTTCATCGCCGTGAGCGCCGTGACCAGGCCGCTGACGCTGCCGACGGCCCCATTGACCTGCGCCCGTATTTCGGCGAGGGCGTCGGCCAACTGGCGGGCGCCGCCGGCCAGCTTGTCCATGTCGCCGCTGTGGTCGTGGATCAGCCCGGTGGCTTGATCGAGTTTGCCGCCGACTTCGCCCGCCTGAAAGGACACCTTGGTCTGCTCCAGCGGTCCACCGTTGGGCCGGGTCAACCCGCGCACCATCGTGATGTCGGGCAGTTGACTTATCCGCTGTGCCACCTGCTCGAGGTCGGCGAGGGCGGCAGGTGTACGCAAGTCGCGCGGTGACTTGATGAAGAGGACTTCAGGGGTCAGTGCGTTCTGTGGGAAGTGGCGGTCCATCGCGGCAAACCCCGCGGCGCTGGGCATTGATGCCGGCAGTGTCTTGAGGTCGTCGTAGTTGAACCGCACCAGGCTCACGAAGCTTGCCAAGGAGAAGAGCACGATTCCACTGGCGATCAGATGGACCTTGGGCTTGCGTACCACGCGTGTTCCGGTACGCCGCCAGAAACGAGTGGTCAGCTCGCGTCGCGGGTTGACCCAGCCACGTCGCCCGACCAGCACGAGGATGGCGGGAAGGAGCGTCACCGCGGCAAGGAACGCCACCACGATCGCGATCGAAATCGCCGGACCGATAGTGGCAAACACGGACAAACTGGCGAAGACCATCGCGACGAACGTGACCGCCACCGTAGCCGCGGAAGCGGCGATAACTTTGCCAATGGACGTCAACGCTTTCTTGACCGCTTGATCAGAATCCGCGCCGTGCCGCACATAGTCGTGATAGCGGCTGATCAGGAAAACGGCGTAATCGACTCCCGCACCGACCATTACCGCGCTCATCAAGACAATGGTCTGCATGCCTACGGGCAAGCCCACTTCGGCGAGGCCGGACAACACACCCTGCGCGGTCACCACGGACACTCCGATGGTGGCCAACGGAATCAACATGGTCACCAGATTCCGGTAGATCATCAACAGGATGGCCAGCACCGCGAGTCCCGTGCCTATCTCGATCACATGCATGTCGCGCTCGCCGATGGCGGTGGCGTCGGCGGCGAGGGCCACAGGTCCAGCAAAGTTGGCGGTCAGGTTCGTTCCGGCGAGGGACTTTTTGAGAATCTCAGCGACGTGTTGATGCGCCAGCGTGGTCGCGGGTGAGCCCACATCGCCAGGCACGTTGATCGGTAGAATCCAGGCCTTGTTATCCTTGCTGGCCAACAGCTCGCGCAGGGGTGGTGTGGAGATGAACTCCTGTACCCCCACTACGTCCTTGGTGTCCTGATGCAGGTTGTCGATCAGTGTGCGATAGGCCTGCTCATCGGCGGGCCCCAGGCCTTTCTCATTGGTCAAGATGACCATATCGAGGGAGCTGGCGGCCCCGCCAGTTTCATGAAACGCCTCGCCAATCGCCTTATTGGTCATCATGGTCGAGCAATCGGCAGGTAACGTGGGAGGCTGTTTTTGTGCGGCGATCTCCGGCAGGGGTGGCAACATAAGCGCCAGGGCAGCCGCGGCCGCTATCCAAAGCCCGATGACGAGCAACGGCCACCGTGCGACAAAATCGCCTAGCCGCTGGAAGATCCCCCCGGCGGCTACGTCAGAAGTTTCGATCTGCCGTCGCACTCATCGACGATACAATTAACCGGACCGTTCGCGCGGGGTAATCACCCATCACCTACGATGTCGGTCCGAAAATAGCAAATCTGCGGTTATTGGTCCGCGCGACATAGTACACGCTGGCTGGAGTCTCAGGACGTCCGTGCCACCCTGCGCGGTTGCGCAGGGTTGGTAAGCGAGCTAGCCGTTTAACTAAGGACGTGCGGCGCAGAATACCAGGCCGGCTACCGGGAACTGCTTAGCTGCAATCGCGGGGAGTGCGCAAACCAGCAGGATTTGCCCGTCTTGCCTGCTCACCAGTAGTAGCTGTGCAGAAGTCGGGTCAGGGCAATTCCACGGCTGCGCAAAAAATCGGCCGCAGCAGGGTAGCATTCGCGATATGTGGGGAACGGTGCTGCTGCTCGGGCTCTTCACGGCGCCGGACCCGGTGCGGATAGGGCTCGCCGTTATCCTGGTGTCGCGTCGACGGCCCATGTTAAATCTGCTCGCCTATTGGCTCGGCGGTATGACGGCGGGTATTGGGGTCGGCCTGGTGCTGCTTCGCCTGCTGCGCGATTCGCTGCCTGCTATTGTCCACTTTTTCCACGACGTGTCGTCCACGTTCGCAAGCTTGACGGGTGGCCACTTCAAGATCCTTCTTGGTGTGTTCTCGCTGTTGGTGGCCGCCGTCAACGCGGTGCGCCTAGCGCGTCAGCGGGGGCAGATGCCGGTGGGCATCAGCGCTCCCTCGGCGCTGGCGCCGCAGCCGACAACACCGACGACGTTCTCCCGGTTGGTGGCCCGCGTTCGGCGTCTGCTAGAAGGCGGGAATCCGTGGGTGAGCTTCGTGGTGGGCCTCAACCAGGCGACGCCCTGGGTCGAGTATCTACTGGCGTTGTCTGTCATCGCCGCGTCGGGCGCCGCAATCGGTGTGCAACTCTGCGCGGTCGCCGAGTTCACCATCGCGATTTTTGCGTTCATAGAGCTACCGCTGATCTGGTATCTTGTAAAGCCGGCTCAGACGGAGAACATCGTGTCGTCCATGCACAACTGGCTGCGGGCGCACCGTCGGGAAATTTTTGTCGTCGTCAGCGGGGTAGGCGGGGTCTATTGGCTGGCCAGCGGCGTGGGCGTTATCTGAGCTGGGCCGCACATGGGATGGCCTGCCCGACCAACCTCCTCGGCGAGTTTGTGCTCCAAGGCGGCGCGCAATGTGCTTGCATAGATCCAGTCGTACCGAAAGTGAGGGTAATCGAAGCGCCACAGGACTAGTCATCGGAAGTCGATTTGCGCGACGCGGCGCACGGCGCTCCCTGTCCTGTCAGTGGCCGACCGGAACTGCCGCATACCAGGCAGCCCAGTTTTCCTCGAATAAAGCCATTTTCGAAAATCATCGAGCGCGTGATCGCGGAAGCGGCTTGATCACGTTCGGATAAGAAGGGGGGCGAATTGAAGACTAAACGTGCGGCGGCGCGGCCGGACAATCGGCTCTCATTCACGGATCAACTCATGTTTCTCACCTTAAGGGCCATGGGCCAAGAGGCGGTCGTGCAGTGCCTCTGGGTTTACGAGCACGCCGTCGACCTTGAGGGGCTGAAGCGTTTTCACCGCAATGCGGGTCACGGGTTAATGGGACGGCGGATCGAGCGTTCACCGCTGCCGTTCGGTCGGCATCGCTGGGTCTCATCCGAGGGGCCGCAGTGCGACATCGATATCGCTGAGTGCGCCCGTCCACGCGCTGAGCTCAGCGACTGGGCAGACGAACGCGCGCAACTGCCCATCGATCCGGAATGGGGTCCCTCTTGGCATATGGGAGTACTTCCGTTGACCGACGGTTCGACCGCGATCAGCGTGGTGGCTACGCACTGCCTGGCCGACGGTTTCGGTGGTTTTTTATCTATGGTCAATGCGGTTAACGGCAACGTTTACGATTTTGGTTACCCACCGCCAGGTTCGCGCACCAGACTGCGCGCCGTGGTTTCCGATCTTCGTGAAACCGTGCAGGGCTTACCTGAAGCTGCCCGCGCGCTTGCCGCGATACCAAAACTGGCATTTCATCGTCGGCAAAGTATTGCCCGATCGCGAGCATCGCGGCCCGCGGCGATCCTTGACGGCGCCGATTGCAATGTTGTCGTGCCCGCTGTCACGGCCTATGTCGATCTTGACGATTGGGATGCCCGCGCGAAGGCCCTTGGTGGGACAAGTCACTCGCTGTTCGCCGGGTTCACGGCGAAACTCGCCGAACGTCTGGGGCGCCGCGGCGCCGAAGACGGTGCTGTCAACCTGTACTTCCCCGTCAGCGAACGCACGTCCCTGGACGATACGCGTGCGAACGCAGCATCTATCGCGTATGTCACTGTCGACCCCACGCATGCAGCCAAGGATTTGTCCGACATCCGGCTCGCCATCAGGCAGGGACTGAAGACGGCGCGAGAGGTACCCGAGGAGGCGTTGCAGATTCTTCCGCTGACGCCATTCATATCGAAGCGTCTGCTGAGAGTAGGGGCCAATGTGGTCGACGTCGAGCTCCCCGTGTTCTGTTCCAGTCTCGGCGACCTTGACCCTGCGATAGGCCGTGTTGATGGCACTGAGGCCGACTACGTCATGCTGCGCGGGGTAGACCGATACATCACGCGACGGACCCTGGAGGCAAGACGCGGCATACTCACTGTGTTGGGTGGACGCCTCGTTGGCAAGATGTCTATCAACATAATTGCCTACCAGCTCGGGGGAGAGAACACGAAGGCCCATCTGCGTGAGCTGGCGACAGACACGCTGGCAGAGTTCGATCTGACCGGCAGGATCGACTAGCCACGCGCCACCCACCATCTCAGACTCTTTGGCGGGCGGCATCTTCCAGGAGATCGGCGGCACGGGTAACGCTGGCCTCGGTTTTGGTCATCCGGGTGGCGATTTCGCGGGCTCGATCGATGTACTGCGGTGTGAGGATGGTGCGTAGGTCGGCGACCAGCGTTTCCCTCGTCATGCTCGAGAAGCGCCGGGCCAAGCCGACTTTGAGCCGCCTAACTGCGGCGGCCCAAATTGGCTGGTCGTTCCCGAGCGGGAGGACCAACGTGGGGATTCCTGCTTTCATGCCGGCTGCCAGGGTACCGGGCCCACCGTGGTGCACGAACGCGCGGCAGGCGGGAAAAACGGCCGCGTGGTTCACGGCGCCGACAACTTTGACATGGCTGTAGCGCGGGATGTCGGTGAAATCGCTCACCCCACCACTACTGATCAACGCCCGCTCACCTAACTGCGCACACGCCTCGCTGATCATAGTGATTGTGGCGGTGGGAGATTCGACCCGCATGCTGCCAAAGCCGAAGTAGATCGGCTTTGTGCCCGCGGCAATCCACGACAGAACCTCGTCGTCGGAGTCCGTCGGCAAGTCCAGTGTCAGCGCGCCGACGAAGGGTCGTCGGTCACCCCATTCGGCTGCCAACCCAGGAAAGTACAGCTCGTCGTAAGCCTGAATCTCCAGCGATCCACGTTCCACGATCCGTCGCGTGGAGGGGACCGATGTCCTCGGCAGACCTAATTCATGGCGCTGCGCGTCCTCAGCTCTCTTCGTGAAGCGCCAATAGCCCCACTCGCCCACCTTCATTCCGAAGCGGACGACCGGCGACGGCAGATATGGAATCAGCTGACCGTTGGGCCGGTGCGGGAAGTAGTGCAGCGGGGCGAGCGGAATGTCGTAGTACTCGGCGACATTGGCGGCGACCCCCTGATAGGTCTGCCCCGTCACTATCATGTCGGCCCCGTCGGCCAGCGACGTCAGCGTCGCGCCCATCTCCGCCCAGCCCCATGTCATGTACTCGACGCCTTCTCGCACCACGCTGATCGGATTGCGCATCTTCCACCAGTTGTGGAGAATCGGCGCCTCCAGCTGCACCAGCGAGTCCGGGCCGTAGCTAACCGCGTCAAGGCCCACCGACGTGACGAAGTCAAGCAGGTTGGGTGGGACCGCCATGCGCACTTCGTGTCCGCGGCGCAACAGCTCCACGCCCACCGCGGCGCAGGGCTCGACATCACCGCGAGTCCCATGGACTGCCAAAACAAATTTCATCTGAGACCTCTTACCTCATGACGCTTCTGACACTGCTTCTGCCGCCTTCAGCTTCTTGCAAAGGAGTCCCCGACTCGGTGACCACTACTCGATCACGCCGGTCAGGTCGAACTCTTTCAGTGTGTTCGCTACCAGGTCATGGAGATGGAGCTTCGAGTTATTCCCCCCGGGCTGGTAGGCAACGACGGAGATGGTCATCTTCCCCGCCAGGCGTCCACCCACTACGACAAGTTGGCCGTGCACGCTTTCGATGTACTTGCGCGTCATGTTTTGGTCTAGCCCTCGCATCATGAGGTATTCGGCGTCGGTGCCATCAGGGCGGTTTACTTCGGGGGGGAGATCACCGATATTGGAGCAGACCACCGGGAGAGCGGTGAAGCCGAACAGCAGATCCGCCGTTCGCCTAAACGCTCGCTTCGGTATGAACGGGGTCGCCGCAAGCAGCTGCCCCGCCTGGTCAGACGCCTCCCGCGACGTCCACCACGCTTGCGCGAGCAGAACCCGAGTGCTGGACAGATCTGTCGTTACCTGCGCTGGGTCGACGCTGACGGTTGCAAACGAAAATGCGTTGGCACGCGTATCCTCCGGGGTACGTTCGGCGATTGGAACGAGCAGGGTAACCGTGCCGTCGTCGGCACGGCACCGTCCCATCCGTTCGCCAAGTTTCGCGGCGAACCCAGCAAGCAGCGAGTAACCAGCTCCACCAAGGATTTTCGCGCGAGCATCCCAGTCGTCAAGATCGATGATGATCGAGGTCGTGGGGAGCACAACATGGCGGTCGGCCGCATCTGAAACGACCGCGGCGGGTCGCGGTGCAGCCGGTCGGCCAGTATCTTGCCGGCGACCACGTAGCAGTTTCGCCGCGCCGACAACCGCCCGGGCAACCTCGGGTGCGGCCTGCACGGTTTGGCGGGCATCGGAAACCACCGCACCCAATCGACCGCGTGAATGTGGTGGTGGGTAGCCAAAATCACGGGCGTTGCCGTTAACCGCATCGGCGATGCTCCCAGCGATCCCGGAGCCGTCGACAAGACAGTGCGAAACTACGAGGCTGACTGCCGTCGAACCGTCCGTAAGCGGAAGCACTCCCAGATGCCAACCGGGTCCCCATTCCGGATCGATAGGCAGCTGTACACGCTCATCCAGCCAGTCGATGAGCTCAGCACGCGGACGGGCGCAGTCAGCGACATCGATGTCCAACGGCGGCCCCTCAGATGCGACCCATCGGTGCCGGCCGAATGGTAGCGGCGAACGCTCAATCCGCCGTCCCAACAACCCGAGACCGAGGTTGCGCTGAAACCGCCTCAGCCCATCGAGGTCGACACCGTTCTTATAAACCCACGTTGCCTGTCCTAGCTCATAACGTCCGGTGGCGCGTAACAAGAGAAAGGAGGCTTGATCAAAGTATGCGAGGCGATTGTCCGGGCGCGCAACACCTTTGGATGCAGACCCGCCGAAGCGCGCACGTAAATGACCATCCTGCAACGACATTCAACCTCCAACGACGCGAATCAATTTTGTGGCTAGTCGATCCTGCCGGTGAGACCGAACTCTGCCAGTGTGCGCGCGGCCAGCTCACGCAGGTGTGGCTTCGTGTTTTGTCCGCCGGGCTGATAGGCGGCGATGCCCAGCGCCATCTTGCCCACGATGCGTCCACCCGATACTCCGAGTAGGCCGGATCTTTGCTCCAGGGCCTGTCGCGTGTTGCGCCGGTCCATCCCTCGTAACATCACGAAGTCGGCGTCGGTGCCATCAGGACGGCCAATGTCCGGGGGGAGGTCGCCTAGATTGGAACAGGACACCGGAAGATCGGCGCCGAAGCTGAACAGTCCAGCGGCCACTCCCTTGGCCGCCCGCTGGGGTATAAACGGGGCCAGCGGTAAGAGCTGCGACGTCTCGTCGGGCGCCTCCTTCGCCGCCCACCACGCTTGCGCGAGCGCCGCCCGGACGCCGGACAAATCCGTGGTTACCTGCGTTGGGTCGACAGTGACATTCGCAATGCCTGCGGCGTTCGCCCGCGTATCGTCCAGGGTGCGTTCGCTGACCGGGATGAGCAAGGTGACGGCGCCGTCCTCGGCACGGCGGCGTCCCAGGCTTTCGCCGAGTTTCGCGGCGATCCCGGCCATCAGCGAAAAGCTGTTTCCGCCAAGAGCATTCGCGCGGGCATCCCACTGGTCAAGATCGATGTAGATCGCGACACTCGGCAACAGGACACTGCAATCGGCGACGTTTCCAGGGATCGGGGCGGGTCGCGATGCCCGCGCGCGGGCAAAATCATGCCGGCGGCGAAACGCCAGTTTTGCCGCCGCGGCGAGCGCCCGGGCGGCCTCGGGTGCGTCTCGCAGAGCTTCGCGTGCATCGGAAGCCATCGCGCGCCATCGCGTACGCGAACCTGCAGGTGGGTAACCAAAATCGCGCACATTGCCCTGGATCGCTTCGAGAATCGCCAGCATTCCCCCGGCACCGTCGATCAGAGCGTGCGACATCACCACACTGATCGCAGTCGAACCGTCCGTAAGCGGAACTACTCCCAGATGCCAACCGGGCCCCCGTTCCGGATCTATAGGCAGTAGTGCGCGTTCATCCGCCCAGTCGCCGAGTTCAGCGCGCGGACGGGCGCGCTCAGCGATATCGATGTCCGGCAATGGACCCCCGGCTGAGATCCATCGATGCCGGCCGAATGGCAGCGGCGAACGCTCGATCAGCCGTCCCGCCAATCCGTGCTGGGCATTACGGTGAAAGCGCCTTAGTTGGTCGAAGTCGACAGGGTGCTCATAAACCCACATCATCTGCGTGACTATTTCTTGACCAGTGGCACGCCACCCGAGAAACATGATCTGGTCGATATATGAGAGCCGGTTGTCCGCCCGTGCCACGGCACGTTCGGTCACGTGAACCTCTCCCGGCGCGCCCAATGCCGCTTGATTCAGGTATGCGAGCCTATTGTCCAGTGGTTCATGGTCAGGGGTGCTGGTCGGAGCCGCTGGGACCGCGGGCGCGGCGGTGTCGGTTAGTAGGTCGGCTAGGTAGGTGGCGAGCGCGGCGGGGGTGGGGTGGTCGAGAGCCAGTGTTACTGGCAGGGCGAGGCCGGTGCGTTGGTTGAGGGCGTTGCGTAATTCTAGGGCGGTCAGTGAGTCGATGCCGAGATCCTTGAAGTGACCGTCGGGATCGAGGGCGGCCGGGTCGGGGTGGGCCAACACCGCAGCAATGGTGCTGGTGACCATCGCGGTGAGGGTGGCAAGCCGTTGTTCGGGCGTTTGGGTGGCCAAACGGTCGAGCAGTGTTTGGGGGCTGGCGGTGGCGGCTTGGCGGCGGCCGTGGGCCAGGGCGGACAATATCGGGTCTAACGTGCCGTGGCGGGCGCGCCGGTTCAACGCGCCGGTGTTGACGGGGCTGGCCAGCAGGTTGGGCCGCTGACCGGCCAGTGCGGCGTCGAAGAGGGCCAGGCCGTGCTCGCTGGTGATGGGGATTAGACCGGTGCTGGTCAGGCGCGTCACGTCGGCCGTGGTGAGGTTGGCGGTCATGCCGGATGGGGTTTGCCAGTAGCCCCAGGCCACACTGGTCCCCCGGCGTTGGGTGTGATCGCGGTGGCGGGCCAGCGCGTCCAGGAATGCGTTCGCGGCCGCATAGTTGGCCTGCCCGGGGTTACCCAGTATCCCCGCCGCCGAGGAGAACAAGACGAACGCGGAAAGATCTCGGTCGGCGGTGAGGCGATGCAGATGCCAGGCGGCGTCGGCTTTAGCGGCCAAGACCGCATCGAGTTGTTGCGGGTTTAGATCGGTCACCATGGCGTCATCGAGGACGCCGGCGGCGTGGATGACCGCGGTCAACGGGTGGCCGGCCGGAATGGTGTCCAGTGCTGCGGCCAGCTCGGCGGGGTCGCTGGTGTCGCACGCGACGATAGCGACTTGCGCGCCCAGCCCGGCCAACCGTTGTTGCAGTTCGCTGGCCCCGGCGGCGTCGGGCCCGCTGCGCGACAGCAGCAGCAGATGCTCGATGCCATGGCGGGTGACCAGATGTTCGGCGAACAGCGCGCCCAGCATCCCGGTACCACCGGTGATCAGCACCGTGCCCTCGGGATCCAAGACCGCGGGGGGGATCAGCACGATCTTTCCGGTATGGCGGGCTTGGCTCATGTCGCGGAAGGCCTGGGTTGCGTTCAGCAGGCCGTAGCTGGTGGTGGGCAGCGGTTTAAGGACACCGGCGGCGAACATCTCGATCAGGGCTGTCCACGCCGCCTGGACGGATTCCGCTGATGAGGTGGCCAGATCGTGGGCCTGATAGTCGACTCCGGGGTGGGCTGTGGCGACGTCGCCGGCCAGCCGGATGTCGGTCTTGCCGATTTCGATGAAACTGCCGCCGCGGGGCATTAGTTGCAGCGAAGCATCGATGAAGTCTCCCTTAAGGCAGTTGAGCACGATGTCCATGCCCTGCCCGTCGGTGGCGTGGTGGAAGGCCTCGGCGAAATCCAGCGTGCGCGACGAGGCGATGTGCCCGTTGTCGAGCCCCAGCTCGTTGAGCACGTGATGTTTGGTCGGGTGGGCGGTGGCGAAAACCTCAGCGCCGAGGTGGCGCGCGAGCTGGATGGCGGCCTGACCGACACCACCGGCGCCGGCGTGGATGAGCACCCGCTGCCCGGCCGACAGCCCGGCGATCTCGACCAACCCGGTGTAGGCGGTCAAATACGCTACCGGCACGGATGCGGCCCGCGTAAACGACCATCCGGCCGGGATGGGTACCACCGCGCGCTCGTCGGTGATCGCGGTGGGCGCGAAAGCATTGTTTGGGAAAAGGCCCATCACCGCATCCCCGCGGCGCAGCGATGTCTCGGGGCCGGCCTCGAGGACGACCCCGGCGGCTTCGCCACCCAGGCCTTCGTCGCCGATGGCGCCTAACGCCACCACCACATCGTGGAAGTTCAGCCCGGCGGCGCGCACCTGAACGCGGAGCTGCCCCGGGGCCAGGGTGGTGGGGGGGTCGGTGGGCTGCAGGGCCAGGTTGGCTAGGTCACCCTTACCGGTGGTGGCCAACTGCCAGGCAGGGGCATCCGGCGGCGTCAGGGCGGGGGTGCGGGCCAGGCGGGGGATGTGGACAACGCCGTTGCGCACGGCCAGCTGCGGCTCACCCGCCGGTCGCGCCGAGGCGATGGCCAGCAGGTTGTCGTCGGTGGCGGCGGTGTGATCGGTGTCGAGCAAAATGATGCGGTCGGGGTGCTCGTTTTGGGCGGTGTGGATCAGCGCCCAGACCGCGGCATGCGCCAGTTCCGGGACACCGTCATAGGCGCCGACGCTGACCGCGTGAGAGGTGACGATCATCAGCTGGGTGTTGGTGGTGTCGGGCCGGGTCAGCCAGCCCTGCAGCTGGGCCAAAACGTCGCGGGTCAGGGTATGCACTCGCCGCAGCGGATCAGCCTCCCCGTCTGCCTTGTCCTCGTGCCCGGGTAGCGGCCAGATCACCAGGTCCGGGCACGGGGTCAAGGTGGCCAGGTCATGGTGGATCGCGCCGTCGGACAGGCTGGCCGGCAGGTGCGCGGGTGAGTCGGTGCACACCGCCCACGCCGGTGGCTGGGCCCCCGAAAGACCGGGCGGACCGGACAGATCCGGCACCGATCGCCAGGTCAGCTCGAACAAGCTGTCGGATACCCCGGCCGTCGGGGTCAGCCGGCCGATCTGATCGGAGACAGCGCGCAAAGTCAACCCGTTGATGGTGATCACCGGGGCGCCGGTGGGGTCGGTGGCGTGCAGCTCAAACGTGTCCGCACCGGTGCGGGTCAGCTGGACATGCAGGTGGGTGGCCGCGGTGGCATACAGGGTGATCCCGCTAAACGCGTACGGAAGCCGCAGCGACCCCGAGTCGGCCTCGCCGGCGGCGTCGAACACCGAGGCCAACGGGTGCAGGGCGGCGTCTAGCAGGGCCGGGTGGATACCGTAGCCAGTCACATCGGTGCCGGCGGGCAACGCCACCTCGCCATAGACGACCTCGGGTCGAGCCGGGTCGGTGCCGGTACCCCGCAGCGACCGGAACGGGCCGCCGTAACGGTAACCCCGCTCGGCCAGCCGTTCGTAGAACTCGTCCTGGTCGAGCGCCTCCGCACCCGGCGCCGTCGTAGCCGGGGAGCCGGAGGCGGGCTGATCGGCGCTTAACGCGCCGCTGGCATGCAGGGTCCACGCGGCGAGGTGCTGGCCGCCGGTGCGCGAGTGCAAGCTAAACACGCGCCGCCCGTGCTGATCGAGCGGCTGCACCAGGATTTGCAGATCGGTCGGCACCTGCGCCGACAGAACCAGGGCGCTGTGCAGGATCAGTTCATCGATCACCGGGCAGCCGGCCAACTCACCGGCCCGCAGGATCACCTCGATGAACCCCGTCGCCGGGAACACCACGGTGTCGTTGATTTGGTGGCCGGCCAGCCAGGCCTGGGTGCCCAGTGACAGCCGCCCGCTGACCAGCACCTGGTCTTCGTCGGCCAGTGTGGCGACCGCGCCCAACAAGGGATGTTCGGCACCGTCGAGGCCGAGCCCGCTAGCGTCGCCGCTCGGGGCGGGGGCCAGCCAGTAGCGGCGGTGCTCGAAGGGGTAGGTGGGCAGCCCGACGGTGCGAGCGTGCGGATACAGGGCCGACCACGACGGGCTGCGGCCGCGATTGTGCAGCTTGGCCAGCGCGGTTGCCAGGCTTTCTTGGTCGGGCCGGTCCCGGTGCAACGTGATGATCACCGCTGACTGGGTCCGCCCCGCGGCCTGGGCCAGGGTGTCGGTGATCGCCGGGGCCATCACCGGGTGCGGCGATAGCTCCAGAAAAACGTGCTCACCTTGGCCCAGCAAATAGGCAACGCTGTCATAAAACCGGACCGGCTCGCGCAGGTGTCTGGTCCAGTAGCGGCTGGACGCGAGCTGCTCGGAAGTCGCTGGTTGTCCAGTGAGGTTGGACATGATCGGCACCGTGGGCGAAGCCAAGGTCAGGCCAGCGGCGATGGCCTCGAACTCGGGCAAGGCCGGGTCCATCAACGACGAGTGGAAGGCGTGACTGACCGACAAGGACCTGGCTCGAAGACCCTGCGCGGCGCAGTGGTCGCGGATTGGTTCGAGCTCGTCGGGATCCCCGGAGACAACAACCGACGTGGGCCCGTTGACCGCGGCGATAGCTATCTTGGGGTAATCCTCGAGCAGGGCCTCCACCTCGCGTTCGTTGGCCTGGATGGCGATCATCGCGCCGGGCGGACAGGCTTGCATCAGCCGACCACGGGCGGTGACCAAAACAGCGGCGTCGGCAAGGGAGAAGACACCGGCGATATAGGCGGCGGTGAGTTCTCCGATGGAATGCCCTATCAGATAGTCCGGGATGATCCCGGCTTCGACGAACAGGGCATGCATGGCCGCGCCCATAGCGAACAGCGCCGGTTGTGCGTAGCTCGTTTGGTGGATCAACTCGCCAACAGCACTACCCGGCTCGGCGAACATAATTTCGCGCAGCGAAACCTCGAGGTGGGCATCGAGAGCCTCACATATGCTGTCGAGGGTGTGCGCGAAGCTGGGGTGCTTCCGGTAAAGGTCAAGCCCCATGCCGGGGTATTGAGCGCCTTGGCCGGGTAAGACGAACACGGTTTTACCGCGAAGGTGGGTCAGGTAATGGTGTTGGGTCAGCCGCGGGTGGGGTCGGCCGGTGCGCAGGGCAGCTAGGGCGTCCAGCTGGTCTTCGCGCGGATCGGCGCTGCCCGCCGATGCGGTGATCACTGCACGGTAGGGGTGATGTGCGCGGGTGCTGCCCAGGCTGTAGGCCACATCGGTGAGATCCAGGTCGGGGTTGTCGACCAGGTGTTGGTGCAGCCGGTCGGCCTGCGCGCACAATGCCGCGGGGGTGCGGGCCGAAACCGGCCACAATGTCCCTCCTGGCAGCCCGAAGTCAACACCGTGCTGGGTTGGCTCAGCCGGTTCGGCCGTCGGGGTGGGGGGCTGCTGGAGGATTAGGTGCGCGTTGGTGCCGCTGATCCCGAACGAGGACACCGCCGCGGTGCGGGGATGATCGGTGACCGGCCAGGGCACCGGCTCGGTGAGTAGGCGAACCGTGCCGGCCGACCAGTCGATGTGCGGGCTGGGGCGATCGACATTCAGGGTAGGGGGCAAACTGTCGTGGTTGAGGGCCGCGATCATTTTGATCAAGCCGGCGACCCCGGCGGCGGCTTGGGTGTGGCCGATGTTGGATTTGATCGATCCCAGCCACAGTGGGCGCTCTGCACTACGGGCGGCGCCGTAGGTGGCGATCAGGGCGCCGGCCTCGATCGGGTCGCCCAGGTTGGTACCGGTGCCGTGGGCCTCGACAACATCAACCTCATCGAGCCCGATACCGGCGTTGGCTGCGGCCTGGGCGATGACGCGCTGTTGAGCCGGCCCGTTGGGGGCGGTCAAACCATTAGAGGCACCGTCTTGGTTGACCGCCGATCCCGCGATGACCGCCAACACCGGATGGTTGTTGCGGCGAGCGTCACCGAGCCGTTCTAACACCAGGACCGCGGCCCCCTCACCAAACCCGGTGCCATCCGCGTCGCCGGAAAAAGCTTTACACCGCCCATCAGGGGCTAGCCCGCGTTGCCGCGCGAACTCGGTGAAGACCGACGGTGTGGTCATCACCGTGACACCACCGGCAAGGGCGAGGGTCGACTCGCCGTTACGCAGGGACTGACAGGCCAGATGGGTGGCCACCAGCGATGACGAGCAGGCTGTGTCGACGGTAATGGCGGGGCCCTGCAAACCCAACACATAAGCGGCACGCCCGGAAGCCACACTGGTGGACGAACCGGTCATGACGTATCCCTCCGAGCTGTCCGAATCGCCCGAGCCGTAGGGTTGTGCCCACGCCCCGACGAACACCCCGGTATCAGTGCGCACCAAAGTGACCGGATCAATTCGCGCCGTTTCCAACGCTTCCCAGCACACCTCCAGCAGCAACCGCTGCTGCGGATCCATGGCCTCGGCCTCCCGCGCCGAGATCCCGAAAAATTCCGCGTCAAATCCGGCGGCATCCGCCACAAACCCTCCGGCGCGGGTGTAGGTCTTGCCCACCGCATCGGGATCGGAATCGAACAAATCCGCCAGGTTCCAGCCGCGATCGGCGGGAAACTCCCCGACCGTGTCGTTGCCGCTGGCCACCAGATCCCACAACGCCGCCGCCGAATCCACCCCACCAGCAAACCGACACGCCATCCCCACCACCGCCACCGGCTCTAACGCACGCGCCCGAAGTTGCCTCAAATCTTCATTCTCAATAAGAGCAGCTCGGAGGGCGTCCGTTAATTTATCGAGTTGACTTTGCATCGATTTTCGATTCCCTTTTATCTATTTCTCGAGTTTCTCAGCGCAACAGCGATTAGTTCGTCTGCGTCCATATTGGCGATGCGCGATTTATTTTGTTGATTATCAGCGTCGCGATCGTCGTTCGATGCGAGTTTCTTTAGCAGCTCTAATATGTCGGCCTCTTCGAGTCGACTAGCCGGAATCGACGTAATCAATTCTTGAATCTGTCGGCCGTAGTCGTTAGTTGTGGACGCCGGCGTAGCCCCGCTGAGTTGCGTGGCGAGGTGGTGGGCTAGTGCGGTGGGGGTGGGGTGGTCGAAGGCCAGGGTTGCGGGCAGGGTGAGGCCGGTGTGTTGGTTGAGGGCGTTGCGTAGTTCTAGGGCGGTCAGTGAGTCGATGCCGAGGTCCTTGAAGGGCCGGTCGGGATCGAGGGCGGCGGGGTCGGGATGGGCCAGCACGGCAGCGATAGTGGTGGTGACCATCGCGGTGAGGGTGGCGAGGCGTTGTTCGGGCGTTTGGGTGGCCAGACGGTCGAGCAGTGTTTGGGGGCTGGCGGTGGCGGCTTGGCGGCGACCCGCGGTCAGGGCGGTCAGGGCGGACAGGATCGGGTCGAGGGTGCCGTGGCGGGCGCGGCGGTTGAGCGCGCCGGTGTTGAGTGGGGTGGCCAGCAGGTTGGGCCGTTGACTGGCCAGTGCGGCGTCGAAGAGGGCCAGGCCGTGTTGGTTGCTGATCGGGTTGAGGCCGGTGCTGGCCAGGCGGGTCAGGTCGGTGGTGGTGAGGTGCGCGGTCATGCCGGAGGGGGTTTGCCAGTAGCCCCAGGCCACGCTGGTGGCCGAGCGTTGGGTGTGTTCGCGGTGGCGGGCCAGCGCGTCCAGGAAGGCGTTGGCGGCCGCGTAGTTGGCCTGCCCGGGGCTGCCCAGTGTTCCCGCGGCCGAGGAGAACAAGACGAACGCGGCCAGGTCGCGCTCGGCGGTGAGCTGATGCAGATGCCAGGCGGCGTCGGCTTTGGCGGCCAGGACGGCATCGAGTTGGTGCGGGCTTAGATCGGTGACCATGGCGTCATCGAGGACGCCGGCGGCGTGGATGACCGCGGTCAACGGGTGGGCGGCGGCAATGGTGTCCAGTGCTGCGGCCAGTGCGGCGGGGTCGCTGGTGTCGCAGGCGGTGATCACGACGTGGGCGCCCAGCCCGGCCAGCCGTTGGTGTAGTTCGCTGGCCCCGGGGGCGTCGGGGCCGCTGCGCGAGAGCAGCAGCAGATGCTTCGATGCCGTGGCCGGTGATCAGGTGTTCGGCGAACAGCGCGCCCAGCATCCCGGTACCGCCGGTGATCAGCACGGTGCCCTGGGGGTCTAACACCGCGGGGGGGATCAGCACGATCTTGCCGGTATGGCGGGCTTGGCTCATGTCGCGGAACGCTTGGGGGGCGTTGAGCAGGCCGTAGCTGGTGGTGGGCAGGGGTTTGAGGACACCGGCGCCAAACATTTCGGTCAGCGCCGTCCAGGCCGGCTGCAGGGATTGCACCGAGGCGACCGACAGGTCGTAGGTCTGATAGTCGACTCCGGGGTGGGCGGCGGCGACCTCGCCGGCCGCCCGGATGTCGGTCTTGCCGATTTCGATGAAACCCCCGCCGCGGGGCATCAGTTGCAGCGACGCATCCACGAAGTCGCCCTTGAGGCTGTTGAGCACCACGTCCATGCCCTTGCCCGTCGGTGGCGTCGGTGAAGGCGTCGAGGAAATCCAGCGTGCGTGAGGAGGCGATGTGGTCGGGGTCGACCCCCAGATCGGTGAGCACGTGTGTTTGCTCGGGTGCGCGGTGGCGAACACCTCGGCACCCAGGTGGTGGGCGAGTTGGATGGCGGCCTGGCCGACACCGCCGGCGCCGGCGTGGATGAGTACGCGCTGGCCGGCCGAGAGCCCGGCCATCTCGACCAAGGCGATATAGGCGGTCAAATAGGCCGCCGGCGCGGACGCGGCCTGGGTGAACGACCATCCGGCCGGGATGGGGACCACCATGCGCTCGTCGGTGATCGCGGTGGGCGCGAACGCGTTATGCGGGAACATGCCCATCACCGCATCACCGCGACGCAGCGACGTCTCGGGGCCGGCGTCCAGGACGATCCCGGCGGCTTCCCCGCCCAGGCCTTCGTCGGCGATGGCGCCTAACGCCACCACCACATCACGGAAGTTCAGCCCGGCCGCGCGGACCTGGACGCGGACCTGCCCGGGGGCCAGCGTGGTGGGCGGGTCGCTGGGCTGCAGGATCAGGTTGGCTCAAGTCACCCTTACCGGTGGTGTCTAGCTGCCAGTCGGGGCCATCTGGTGGGGTCAGGGTGGGGGTGCGGGCTAGGCGGGGAATGTGGACAACGCCGTTGCGCAGGGCCAGCTGCGGTTCGCCGGGCGGGGGTGCTGAGGCGATCGCCGCAGGTTGTCGTCGCTGGCGGCGGTCTCATCGGTGTCGAGCAACATGATGCGCTCGGGGTGCTCGGTTTGGGCGGTGTGGATCAGCGCCCAAACCGCGGCATGCGCCAGATCCGGGACAGCGTCATGGGCGCCGACGCTGACCGCGTGCCAGGTCACGATCATCAGCTGGGTGTTGGCGGTGTCGGGCCGGGCCAGCCAGCCCTGCAGCTGGGCCAAAACCTGGCGGGTCAGGCTATGCACCCGCCCCAGCGGATCAGCCTGCTCTGCACCGTCTGCTCGGGTCGGGGCAGCGGCCAGATCACCAGGTCCGGGCACGGGGTCACGCTGGCCAGGTCGTCATGCAACGTGGCTCCGGGCAGGGCGGACAGGCCGGCCGGCAGCTGCTCGGGTGAATCGGTGCATACCGCCCACGCAGGCGGTTGGGCGCCCACCGGATCGGGCGGCTCGGGCAGATCGGGCACCGGTCGCCAGGTCAGCTCGAACAAGCTGTCGGTGACCCCGGCCATCGGGGTCGGCCGGCCGATCTGATCGGACACCGCGATCAAGGTCAGCGAGTTGATGGTGAGCACCGGCGCCCCGGTGGGGTCGGTGGCGAGCAGCTCGAAGGTGTCGTCGCCGGTACGGGTCAGCTGGATATGCAGCGAGGTGGCCGCGGTGGCATACAGGGTGATCCCGCTAAACGCGTAGGGAAGCCGCTGGGCCGCCGGGTCGGCCTCGCCCGCGCCGTCCAACACCGAGGCCAACGGGTGCAGGGCGGCATCGAGCAGGGCGGGGTGAATTCCGTAGCCGGCGACCTCGGTGCCGGCGGGCAACGCCACCTCGGCATAGACGACCTCGGGTCGAGCCGGGTCGGTGCCGATCCCGCGCAGCGACCGGAACAGACCGCCGTAGCGGTAACCCCGCTCGGCCAGCCGTTCGTAGAACTCGTCCTGGTCGAGCGCCTCGGCACCCGGCGCCGCCGTAGCCGGGGAGCCGGTGGCGGGCTGATCGGCGCTCAGCGCGCCGCTGGCGTGCAACGTCCAGGCCCCGGGATCCTGGCCACCGCTGCGCGAATGGACGCTGAACGGGCGCCGCCCCTGCTCGTCGAGCGGTTGCACAAGAATCTGCAGATCGGTCGGCACCTGCTCGGACAGGATCACGGCGCTGTGCAGGATCAGTTCATCGATCACCGGGCAGCCGGCCAACTCACCGGCCCGCAGCATCACCTCGATGAACCCCGTGGCCGGGAACACCACGGTGTCGTTGACTTGGTGGCCGGCCAGCCAGCCCTGGGTGCCCAGTGACAGCCGCCCGCTGACCACCACCTGGTCTTCGTCGGCCAGTGTGGCGACCGCGCCCAACAAGGGATGTTCGGCACCGCCCAGGCCAAGCCCGCTGGCGTCGCCGGTCGGGGCGGGGGCCTGCCAGTAGTGGCGGTGCTCGAAGGCGTAGGTGGGCAGCCCGACACTGCGGGCCTGGGGATACAGCGCCGACCACGACGGGCTATGGCCGTGAGTGTGCAGCTGGGCCAACGCGGTGGCCAGGCTGTCTTGGTCGGGCTGGTCGCGGTGCAACGTGATGATCACCGCCGACTGGGACCGCCCCGCGGCCTGGGCCAAGGTGTCGGTGATCGCCGGGGCCAACACCGGATGCGGGGACAACTCCACAAACGTGCACTCACCGGCGGCCAGACGCTCGAGCACACGGTCATGGAACCCGACCGGCTCACGCAGGTTGCGATACCAGTAGTCGGCGTCCATGGTGGTGGTGTCCAGCGGATCGGCGGAAAGCGCCTCTCCCACCGTGGAATACAGCGGGATACGTGCGGGCCCCGGAGTCAGGTCGGCCAGCCCGGCCAGCAGGCGCTCACGCGCGGGTTCGACCTGAGCAGAATGCGAGGCGTAATCGACCGCGATGGACCGCACGTGGATGCCGTCACGATCACAGGCCGCGATGAACTCCTCCAGCGCGGCGGGATCGCCGCTGATGATGGTGTGGGAGGGGCCGTTGATCGCGGCGATGCTCAACGCCTCACCCCACGGTTGCAGGCGTTCTTGCAGTTGCTCGGCATCCAGCAGGACCGACGCCATACCACCGGCGCCACGCAGGTCGCTGAGCGCTTGGCTGCGCAGCGCCACCACCCTGGCGGCCTCAGCCAGGGGAAGCACCCCGGCGATATAGGCCGCGGCGATCTCTCCCTGGGAGTGGCCGATCACCGCGTCGGGAACAATGCCGTAGCGGCTTAACACCGCGGCCAGCGACACCATCATGGTGAACAGCACCGGCTGGACCACATCGACTCGGTCCAGCGCCGGGGCGCCGGGGTCCCCGCACAAGACCTCGCGTACCGACCAGCCCGTGAACGGGCGCAGCGCCTTGTCACAGTCATCGACCATGTTGGCGAAGACGGGGTCGTGTTCGTAGAGTTCGCGACCCATGCCGGGGTATTGGCCGCCCTGGCCGGGTAGGACGAACACGGTCTTACCGCGAAGGTGGGCCAGGTAATGGTGTTGGGTCAGCTGCGGGTGCGACTGGCCGCTGCGCAGGGCATGCAGGGCGGCCAGCAGGTCTTCGCGCGGATCGGCGGTGCCCACCGGCGCGGTGATCACCGCACGATAGGGGTGCTGCGTGCGGGTGCCGGCCAGGCTGTAGGCCACATCGGTCAGATCCAGATCGGGATGGCGGACGAGATGTTGGTGCAGCCGGTCGGCCTGCGCGGCCAAGGCCTCGGGGCTGCGCGCCGAAACCGGCCACACCAACGGCGGGGCCGGTTGTGCCGTCGGCTCAAGCACGGGTTGTGCCGGGGCCACGGCGGCTGGTTGGGGGGCTTGTTGCAGGATCAGGTGCGCGTTGGTGCCGCTGATCCCGAACGAGGACACCGCCGCGGTGCGGGGATGATCGGTGACCGGCCAGGGCACCGGCTCGGTGAGCAGCCGAACCGTGCCGGCCGACCAGTCGATGTGCGGGCTGGGGCGATCGACATTCAGGGTCGGCGGCAAACTGTCGTGGTTGAGCGCCGCGATCATTTTGATCATTCCGGCGACCCCGGCAGCGGCCTGGGTGTGGCCGATGTTGGATTTGATCGATCCCAGCCACAGCGGCTGCTCGGAGTCACGGTGCGCGCCGTAGGTGGCGATCAGGGCGCCGGCCTCGATCGGGTCGCCCAGGGTGGTGCCGGTGCCATGAGCCTCGACCACATCAACCTGATCGAGCCCGATACCGGCGTTGGCCGCGGCTTGGGTGATGACGCGTTGTTGAGCGGGCCCGTTGGGGGCGGTCAACCCATTGGAGGCACCGTCTTGGTTGATCGCCGATCCCGCGATGACCGCCAGCACCGGGTGGTTGTTGCGCTGGGCGTCGCTGAGCCGTTCCAGCACCAGCACCGCGGCCCCTTCGCCCCAACCGGTGCCATCGGCGTCGCCGGAAAAAGCCTTGCAACGCCCATCAGCGGCCAGCCCGCGTTGCCGGGCGAACTCGGTGAATACCGCTGGCGTGGTCATCACCGTGACACCACCGGCAAGGGCAAGAGCCGACTCGCCGTTACGCAACGACTGACACGCCAAATGCGTGGCCACCAGCGACGACGAACAGGCCGTGTCGACGGTGATAGCGGGGCCCTGCAAACCCAACGCATAAGCAACACGCCCGGAAGCCACACTGGTGGACACACCGGTCAGGCCGTATCCCTCCGCACCATCAGACCCGCCCGCGCCATAGAACTGTGACCACGCCCCGACGAACACCCCGGTCTCCGAGCGCACCAATGTGGCCGGATCGATTCGGGCGGTTTCCAACGCTTCCCAGCACACCTCCAGCAGCAACCGCTGCTGGGGATCCATCGATTGGGCCTCGCGCGCCGAGATCCCGAAGAACTCCGCGTCGAACGCGGCGGCCTCCGCCAGAAACCCTCCGGCGCGGGTGTAGGTCTTGCCCACCGCATCGGGATCGGGATCAAACAAATCCGCCAGGTTCCAGCCACGGTCGCCCGGAAGACTCCCCGACCGCGTCGGTGCCACCGGCCACCAGATCCCACAACGCCGCCGCCGAATCCACCCCACCGGGAAACCGACACGCCATCCCCACCACCGCTACCGGCTCGTCTGTCTGCACCCGCGGCGTCACCGTCGACCCCACCGGCGGAGCCAACGCAAACGATCCGCTCAGTTGCTGGCCCAGATAGGTGGCCAACGCGGCCGGCGTGGGGTAATCGAAGGCCAGGGCGGGTTGCAATGTCAGCTCGGTGGCGGTGTTGAGCCGGTCAAGCAACTCGGCAGCCTTCACTGAGTCAAACCCCAGCTCCTGAAACGTGCACTCGGGGTCGATGTCGTTGGGGCTGGGATGGTCCAACACCGTTGCGGCCTGCGAGCACACCACCCCCACCAGCAGGTCATGTTGCTGCTGAGCGAGCGAGCGCACGCGTCGGGCCAACCCCGCGGCGTCCCCGGCGCCGGCACCGATGTCGGTGATATCACGGACCTTGCGCTGCTCTGGCCGGCGGATCGACCCGTCCAAGCGGGTGAACTCATCGCGCAGATATAGCTGTAGACACTCCCTTCGTCTGACCTTGCCGCTTGTCGTGATGGGAATCGAACCTTGGGACACCAGAACGAGATCGGCCACACTCAGGCCGTGCGACTTCGATAACGCTGAGGTGAGTTCACGCCTGACGACGCCCATCCGCTGCGCCGCGGCCTCTTCGGAGTCGTCCTGCTTCTTGAGTTCGACGATCGCGACCAGCTGCTCGACGCCGCCATCATCCGGTACCGATATGGCCACGCAGCGGCCTCGGGTGATCTCCTGGATCGTCGCCTCGATGTCGTCGGGAGAGTGGTTGCGCCCATAGACGATCAGGAGATCCTTGATGCGGCCGATGATGAACAGCTCTCCATCGGAGAAGAAGCCCAAATCCCCGGTCCGCAGCCAAGGCTTTTCGGGCGTGCCAGCCGACGCACCGAGAAGCGTTGCGCCGAAGGTGTTCTTCCTGCTTTCCGGCTCGCCCCAATAACCGTCGGCGACGTTGTCACCGTGCACCCAGATCTCACCGACCGTGCCCGCCGGACACTCGGTATCGGTATCGGTATCGGGATCGACGATGCGCACGATCGGTGACTGCGGCGCACCGTAACTGACCAACGGCGTACCGCTCCCGCTGGCGCACCGCTCCGCGCGGCCGGCGGTCAGTTTCTCGGCTTCGAAATGAACGATTTCCGGTGCTTCACCCCATTCGCGGGTCGCGATGTACACCGTTGCTTCTGCCATCCCATAGGAGGGCCTCAACACCTTGGGGTGCAGGTTGAAGCGGGCAAACCGTTCGGCGAAGCGCTGCAATGTCGCGGGTTGTACCCGCTCGCTACCGCTGAGAATGCTCCACACGTCGCCGAGATCCAGTCCGGCCATGTCCGCATCTGAGGTTTTGCGCGCCGTCAAATCGAACGCGAAGTTCGGTCCTCCCGAGAGCGCGCGAGTATGGCTCGCGATCAATTGCATCCATCGGGCGGGTCGTTGCAGGAAAGACACCGGACTCGTAACCACGGAGCGAAGTCCCGACAGGACCGGAAAGCCGATACCCACGATCAAACCCATGTCGTGATAGAACGGCAGCCACGACACCATGGTGACGTCCGGCGCTATAACCCTGCCGTATTGCACAAAGAAGTCGGACACCAGCTGCTCGTAATTAGCCAGCAGGTTTTTGTGCGAGATCATCACCCCCGCAGGCTGACTGGTCGAGCCGGAGGTGTACTGCAGATACGCGATATCCGAGAAACTATCGCGTGGGCCGTCGCCGGGGCTCCGGGAATCCAGGTCCAACGAATCAACCTCGATGATTGTTGGCGCGGATTCGCCCGCCCGCGGCTGTGCGTACGCGGCGACATTGCCAACGACAGTGGATGTCGTGAGAATGGCAGCGGGCGCCGCGTCGCGCATCACCGAACTGACGCGTTCATCGCTGACCCCGCCCAGCGGAACCGAAAGCGGTACTGGGATAAGCCCGGCCTGTATGGCGCCGAGAAACGAAATTATGTACTCGAGTCCCTGTGGCGCCAATATGACCGCCCGGTCACCGGCTGACCCGCCAAGCCGGAGCTGTTGAGCAAGGTTGAGGGTTCGCCGATACACCTGCGACCACGTCAGGCTTTCCGGAACGCCGTCCCAATCGTGTTCGTAATCAACATAAGTGAACGCGACATCGTCGGGCTGCAAACTAGCGCGCTGCCGCAGCAACGCGGGAATGGAAGGCTCAATCACAATTTGACGATACCCATGAACAGTCGGGGCACCCGGACAACCGGCGCTGCTGAGAAGAATCCATGAACTGCCAAAACAAATTTCATCGAGGACCTACGTCACGACGCTTCAACCTTCTGAGACGGCTTCTGCCGCCGTCAGCTTGTTGCGGAGGAGCCCCGTCAAACCCTGAATCGTGGTGATATCGGTTGAGGTGATGCGTATCCCACAGCAGGGCAGCGCGAGTCGATCCCCCGGAAGCCGGCGGGCCATGCCGATGACCGCGACCGAGATTAACTCCTACCCTATCCACGGCTCACCTCTGCCCTCCCCTTTGTATACATGTTGTATGCATTTATTTCCTATCACCCCGGTCCGAGCTCCAAATGTGCACTTCGCAGAAGCATCGTTGAATTTTCAGTCCGAGCCGCTTGCAGGCGCGCACCATCGAACAGAGACCCACCGCCCCCCACGTCGAAGCCGGCCGTTACATCGTGGCTGCGATCAGCAAGTGTAATGAGTTAGCTCGGCCTATGTGGAAAAATCGACCGTACGTACCAAAATTTTGCCGACCCTTCCGCGACGTCGCGCTCCGGGAGTGATGACGGCGCGACGATCACATGGTCTGTGGCCAGTGTGGCTGATGGTGCGGCGCTGGTGCCGGGAGCCGGCAACATCGACGGGTGATCTACCGGCCGGTGGTCGGTGTTCGGCGTTTGCTCCAAGGCGGGAATCCGCGGGTTGGCTTCGCGGCTGGCCTCAACCGTGCGACGCGGTGCGTTGAGCATTTGATGGCGCGCTCTGTCATCGTCGCCCCGGGTCATCGTCGCCTCGGGCGCCGCACTCGGCACACGGCTTTGCCTAGTGAGAAACTTCACCATGCCGACTTTTGTTCTTGTCGAGCTCCCACTTGTCTGCTAACTTTCTAACCCCAAGCAAACCCGACGAGGGTGTAGTCCGTCTATGACTGGGTGCGGGCGCACCATCGGGGAGTCCTCGCCATCGGTGCCGGGGCTCTCGGACTCGTCATGGTGGCCGGTGACACGCACGGTATCTGAACTAACCCGCTACCGGACGCCTGCTCAACCGCGTGAGGATAGACACACACTCGGTACTGCGCCGTACCGAATGTGAGCGCGATAGCGTCGCCGGGCCTCTTTTCTTTCGGATGCCGTCCCACGAGCCGGCGCAAGGCGTTCCATCGGTGTTTGCTGACAGCGCTCCTTCGCGGCTGGCCGGCCCGAGAGCTTCTCGAAAAAACTGATTCTGCAAAATCAACGAGCTCAGCCAGGTAAACTACCGATCCAAGTGATACGTGATTGGCTGAGGGGAAGCAGGGGAACATGATTCCGATAAACGGAATCCACGACTGGGGGCGTCCTGCACCCGGGCAGCTCATCACATGGAACGCACCACCCGAGATTCTCCGCAAGATCCGGGAAGCCCCCGTGAGCGCCGTGCCCGTCAGCTATCAGCAGGCTCAACACCTCCGTGGCTATACCGACCATGCAGCCCGGGGCAGTGAAATGGCGCGGCTGTTCATTTTGGCCTGGGACATACCCGGTCGGTGTGATGTTCGTGCCATGACTCACGTCATCAACTCGTATCTTCGTCGGCACGATACCTATCACAGTTGGTTCGACTACAAAGATGCGGAGCACATCGTTCGGCGGACGATCAGCGACACCAAGGATATTAAATTAGTCCCGACTAAGCGCCACGAGATCACCTCGGCAGAATGGCGAGATTACGTATTAGCTACGCCGGATCCGCTGCGGTGGGATTGCTTCCGTTTCGGGGTCATTCAACGCGCGGACCACTTCACGTTCTTTACCACTGTCGATCATGTCCACACCGACGCGGTGTTCATGGGTCTGGTCTTGGTGGAGATTCACATGATGTACAACGCACTGGTAGGAGGCGCTGCGCCGATCCAGTTGCCGGATGCCGGGAGCTATGACGACTACTGCGTTTGGCAGCAGCAATTCACATCCGAACTGACCTTGGAGTCACCGGAGGTGCGCGCGTGGATCGAGTTCGCCCAGAACAACGGCGGAACCCTTCCGCACTTCCCGCTGCCACTGGGTGCGCCAGAGGTACCCATGACCGGCGACATGCTTAACGTGCGCCTCTTGGATGAAGAGCAGACGGAGCGGTTCGAATCCGCGTGCGTAGCGGCGGGCGCCCGCTTTATTGGTGGTGTATTTGCCTGCGCCGCCGTCGCGGAGCATGAGTTGACGGGCGCTGCAACATACTACGTAGTTACGCCTGTTACTACACGTCGCTGCCCAGCCGAATTCGCGACAACGGGTTGGTACACCGGTTTAGTTCCGATTACGATCCCCGTTGCCGCGGCATCTTTCGGTGATATTGTTTGCGCCGCCCAAGCGTCTTTTGACTCGAGTGCAGATCTGGCCAATGTGCCTTTTGATCACGTGCTGGAGATGGCGCCACCCGAGCTAGGGCTCAGGAAGGCCCAACCAGGCGTTCCCATGATTTCCTACATCGATACAGGCGTGCCGCCCCTTTCTCCCGAAATTGTCGCTCAGTTGGAGGGGCTGAATGGCAGACTCTACTGCGATGACAGGGCCGCGGATCAAATCGGAATGTGGGTGAATCGGACGGTGCAGGGCACCACGGTGACGGTTGCGTTCCCCAATAACCCGATCGCGCGTGAATCAATTGTCCGGTATATGGATGCGATGAAATCAGCCTTCGTTCGCGTCGCCGAGGGCCGCGAGGCAGCGGTGCCCTTTGCCAACGTTGCGCAACTTGACCTGAAACCGGCGTGAGTCGGTCTCAGGCGATCATGTTCGAATAAGTTCGAATAAGTAGGGGGCGACCCAAGGTTGCGGGCTACCCGCCCGGTGGGTGGTCGCCCGGATGGCGAGATGTCCATCAACGTCGTGTCGCGCAGCCCGGCGGACAAGACTCGAAGCCCCACCTAAGCGAGCTGGCCGCGCGCACACTGGCAGAGTTCGATCTCACCGGCAGGATCCACTGGCAGCGAAGTTGATTCGCGTCGTTGGAGGTTGAATGTGGCTGCAGGATCGTCGTTTACGTGTGCGCTTCGGCGGCTCTGCGCCCAAAGGTGTTGCGCGCCAGGATAATCGCCTTGCACCTGGTCTCGCGCAACACGAGGTCTTCTGGCCGTTCACCACTATCGAGACTGCCGGACTCCGAGGATCGAGTTACGCAAGGCAAGGCAGAGCATCCGACCTCTACGTCATGACGTCTTCTGAGGCGGCTTATTGCGCTGGCAGCTTCTCGCACAGGAGCTCGGCTAAGCCCTTGACAGTGGTGACATCCGTAGAGGTGATGCGTATTCCGGTTTCGGCCGTGAGGTGCGTACGCAGTTCAAGGTTGCCCAATGAGTCGAGGCCGTACTCAGCGAGTGGGCGGTCCGGGTCAATGGTGCGACGCAAAATCAGGCCGACCTGCTCGGAGATAAGACGCCGAAGCCGGGTAGGCCACTCGTCCGGTGGCAGCGAGGCTAGCTCGCTGCGGAATTTGCTTGCGCCTGCGGTGTGGTCCGTGGCTTTGAACAGTTCAGCGAACCGGCTGCGTTGCGCGAAGGCGGCAGACCACGGTGTTCCCGTCATCTGCGCATACCCTGAGTAGGCGCGGTCGTGGCCCAGCAATGACTGGAACGCGTAGGCGCCCTCGTCGGCGGTGATAGCGGTGTCACGCCAATGGGCGACGGCGGTGCTATCGCTGCCTTTTCCGGGAGCGACGTCTCGGCTGGTCTCTTCCAGGACTGCGGCCGCGGCGCCAACCTCGGCCCACACTGCCCACCCGATTGAAGTCGTGGGAAGGCCCTGGGCTCGGCGCCAGTGAGCGAATGCGTCTAGCCAGCTGTTAGCCGCCGCGTACGGGCCCTGCCCGGGCGAGCCCACCAGGGCGACCGCCGAGGAGAACAAGCAGAACCAGTCCAGCGGCTGTCCGGTCGTCGCGTTATGCAAGTTCCAGGCACCGTAGACCTTTGGAGCCCAGTTGCGGGCGAGGAGCTTGTCGGTCGCGTTGGTCAGCATGGCGTTCTCGAACACAGCAGCGGCGTGCAGCACCCCGCGCAACGGAAGCCCCGTCGCGGTCGCGGCTGCCACCAAGCGCTCCGAGGTGCCGGCTTCGGCGATGTCGCCGCATTCCACGACGACGTCGCCTCCCATGGCCCTAATGAGCGCGATCGTCTCCAGCGCCTTCGCATTGGGCTGAGAGCGGGACGTGAGCACGATGCGGCCGCAACCGGCAACGCTCATCTGCTCGGCGAGGAAAAGCCCGAGGCCGCCCAAACCGCCGGTGACGATGTAGGAGCCGTCTTGCCGGAAAGTCCGGGCCTGCTCGGGTGGTACTACGACGGTGCTGTGTCCGGCGTGGGGCACGTCGAGCACGAGCTTGCCCTTATGCTCCGCCGCGCTCATCACGCGGATGGCCGAGGCGGCATCGCTAAGCGGATAAAGCGTGCTTTCCGGTAGTGGCAACTTACCGTCGGCGACGAGCCGGTACACCGTGCCGAGCAGGTCGCCGATCTGCTGTGGGTGGCTTTCTGACATCAGCGCCAGATCCACGTAGTGGAACGTGAGGTTGCGCCGGAACGGGAACAGCCCGACCCGGGTGTTGGCGTAGACGTCGCGTTTGCCGATCTCCACGAATCGTCCGCCGATGGACAGCAGTTCCAGACCGGCGAGTTGTGCGGCGCCGGTCGCGGAGTTGAGCACGACGTCGACGCCATACCCACCGGTGTCACGGCGGATCTGCTCGGCGAACTCGATGCTGCGCGAGTCGTAGACACGCTCGATCCCCATGTTGCGCAACAGTTCTCGACGCTCCGGGCTACCTGCGGTGACGAAGATCTCGGCACCCGCGTTGCGGCAGATCGCGATCGCCGCCTGCCCCACCCCGCCCGTTCCGGAGTGGATCAACACCTTATCGCCGGCCTTGATGCGAGCCTGATCGATCAGGCCATACCAGGCGATGGTGTGCGCTGTGGTCACCGCCGCGGCCTGGGCGTCGGTCAAGCCCGGGGGCAGGGTGGTGGCTAGGCGGGCATCACAGGTGACAAACGTGGTCCAACAGCCGTTGGGGGACATGCCCCCGACATGGTCACCGACCCGGTGATCGGTGACACCGGTCCCGACCGCGGTCACCACGCCGACGAAATCCATACCGAGCTCTGGCAGCCGCTCGTCGATGCTGGGGTATTGGCCAGAGGCGATAAGGACGTCGACGAAGTTGACGCCGGACGCGCTGACGGCAACCTCGATCTGTCCGGGGCCCGGCGGAACCCGGTCGATTGCGGCGAGCTCCATTGTTTGCAGGTCACCGGGCGTGCGGATCTGTAGGCGCATGTTGTCGCCGGCGTGGTCCACGATGGTGGTTCGCCGCTCCTCAGGGCGCAGCGCTGCGGGGCACAGGCGTGCCGTATACCATTCATCGTTTCGCCAGGAGGTCTCGTCCTCTTCGGATCCGGCCAGCAGTTGGCGTGCCACATGCTCGGCGTTTGTCTGTTCGTCAACGTCGATGTGGGTGGTGCGCAGATGCGGGTGTTCGGCGCCGATCACCCGAAGCAGGCCGCGCAGCCCGCCCTGTTCGAGATTGACGCAGTCGTCGGCCAACACCTTCTGGGCGTTGCTGGTCACGACATACAGCCGGGGCGAGAGGCCCAAGACGTCTGGCAGTTCGCGGGCGATGCGCACCAAATGCTGGACGTACTCACCACCGAGAACAGCACATTTCTCATCCGGGTTGCCGATCTTCGGCCCGGTGAGCACGACCACACCGGTAACCCCGCCGCCACCGAGCCCACCGCGCAGCACCTCGGCATTGGCCGGATGGTCAGCCTGCTGAGGCCAGCACATGGTCGTGCATTCGGCGCCGTGCAGCTTCAACGTGTCAGTTAACTTAGTGGCCACCACATCCGCAGCGGTAGAGGTACTGACCAGCAGCCATGTTCCGGCCTCGGCATGGTCTTCTTCAGGCAACGCTTGCTGTTGCCACTCGACGGTCAGCAACCGCTCGTTCAGCAATCGATTGCGGTTTGCGTCCTCGGAGCCTGCGGCGCCCAGCTGCAATCCGCGTACGGCCAGCAGGACCGCCCCGTGCTCGTCGAGCACGTCAAGGTCAGCCTCGAACCCAGCCGCGTCGGCGTTAGTCACCCGCGCATAGCAGTAGTGAGCGGTGCGGGCGGAAGCGTAGGCGCGGACCCGGCGAACACCCAACGCCAGCATCAGCCCGCTACGACTTGCGGCCTGAATGTCGGGATGGGCCGCCACCGACTGAAAACAGGCATCCAGCAGGGCGGGGTGAATGCCGTAGCTGCGCTGTTGTGAACGAATCGAACCGGGCAGCCCGACTTCGGCCAGCACCGTACTGACCGCCCCGTCCGCAATGTGCGCTGCGGCCAGGCCAGCTGAAGGCAGAACCGAATTGCAAACCGTACTCGTCGACCCGCTTCCGCAGCTCATCGCCGTCTAGGCGACGCGAGTGGGTTGCCAACAAGGCGAGGATGTCGTACGCAGGCGGCTGGTCTTCGTTCTCCTCGGCCGCGTGCAGCACCGCTGTGGCGTGCTGAATGTGAGCACCTGCCCGGAAAGTCTCCACCGCGAAATCGACGATGCCCAGCGATTCCACCGATGCGACAACGCCGACCGGGGTCTCGTCATCGAGCAGCAACATCTGCTCGAAGCGGACATCGCGGATTTCGGACGCGTCGCCGAGGACGGTGCGGGCCGCGGCCAACGCCATCTCGCAATAGGCGGCTCCCGGAAGCGCAGCCACACCATGTATTTGGTGATCGGCCGCCCAGGGCAACGCCGCGGTGCCGACCTCGGCCTGCCAAACGTGGCGCTCCGGCTCCTCGAGCAGCCGCACATGCGGCCCCAACAGCGGATGCACCGTAACGCTACAGGTGCCGGGTGCCCGCGAACCCTGACCGCCGGGGGTCAAGAGTAGGGGACGCTTGCTCCATGCCGGTAGCGGCGCGTCCAGCAGCCGACCCTTGGGGTAGAGCACCGAGAAGTCGATCGCCGCGCCGGCGTTGTGCAGATCCGCCAGGAAGTCGCGCAGCCCGTGCGGCAGCTCCTGCTCGCGGCGCATGGCGGAAAGAGCGGCCAGCGGTATGCCGAGGCTTCGCGCTGTTTGCTCGACGGCATGGGTGAGTAGCGGGTGCGGGGCCAACTCCGCGAAGACCCGGTAGCCGTCTTCCAGCGCAGCTTGCACCGACGCGGCGAACCGCACCGTGTGCCGGAGATTGTCGGCCCAGTACCAGGCATCGCACTCGGGTTCGTCGCGCGGGTCGAACATGGTTGATGAGTAGAAGGGAACTTCCGGTGCCTTGGGGTCGAGCTCGGCCAGCGCATCGGTCAGTTCGTCCAGGATCGAGTCGACCTGCGGGGAGTGTGATGCGACGTCGACAGCCACCTCGCGGGCCATCACGTCACGCTGTTCCCAGGTCGCGACCATGTCGCGCACCGTCTTGGTGGCGCCGCCGATCACGGTGGACTGCGGTGAGGCCACCACGGCCACCACGACGTCGTCGTTAACGCCACGTGCCATCAGTTCCGAAAGCACTTGTTGGGCAGGCAGTTCCACCGACGCCATCGCTCCGGAACCGGCGATCGTAGCCATCAGCCGGGAGCGGCGGCAGATCACCCGCACCCCGTCTTCCAGAGACAGCGCTCCCGCCACGACCGCTGCCGCGGTCTCGCCCATCGAGTGGCCGATCACCGCACCCGGCCGTACCCCGTACGACTCCATGGTGGCCGCGAGCGCGACCTGCATGACGAACAGCGCGGGTTGAACCCGATCGATGCCGGACACCGTGTCGGGAGCCGAGATGGCCTCGGTTACCGAGAACCCGGACTCCCTGGCGATCAGCGGTTCCGCTGCCGCGACGGTCGCCGCGAACACCGGTTCGTTCGCGAGCAGCTCAGCACCCATCGCCGCCCACTGCGAGCCCTGCCCGGAGAACACCCATACCGGCCCGCGGTCGTCCTGCCCAACCGCGGGTGAATGGGGAAAGTCACCGCCGGCAACCTCGCGCAAACTGTCGGCCAACTCATCGACGCTGCCCGCGATGACCGCTGCGCGAACCGGGCGGTGGCCACGTCGGCGGGTAAGTGTGTAGGCCAGATCCGGTGCCGCCAGGTCCGACGCATGTGCGTCGACCCAGTCGGCGATGCGCCCTGCGGTCTGCCGTAATCCGTCGGCCGAGGTCGAGGACAGCGGGAAGATCAGCGGGTACCCGGGCAGCGCCTGGACGGGAGTGGTTTGCCCGTCGCCCGGTACCACACCGGAAATCATCGTCGGAGCTTGTTCCACGATGGCGTGCACGTTGGTTCCGGAGAACCCGTACGACGACACCGCCGCCCGCCGGATCGCTTGTTGACCGTTTTCCGATGGCCACGGCGTGTTCACCTGCGGCACAAAGAGGTTGGTCTGGATTTGAGCCAACTCATCGGGCAGATGGGTGAAGTGCAGATTCTGCGGAATCACACCGTGCTGCACGGCGAGCACCGTCTTCATCAGACCAAGCGCCCCAGCGGCTGACTGGGTGTGCCCGAAGTTGGTCTTCACCGACGCAAGCGCGCAGGGGTGCTCGATGCCGTACACCTCGGCGAGGCTCGCGTATTCGATGGGGTCACCCACTGGGGTGCCGGGGCCGTGCGCCTCAACCATGCCGATGCTGCTCGCTTCGACGCCGGCGGCAGCCAATGCCGCGCGGTACGCGTCGACCTGTGCGGGTGCGGACGGCGTCACGATGTTCACCGTGTGGCCGTCCTGGTTGGCTGCCGTCCCGCGGATCACAGCCAGCACCCGGTCGCCATCGGCCAGCGCATCCGGCAATCGCTTGAGCAGCAAAACGACGCTACCCTCGCCGGCGACGAACCCGTCCGCGCCGGCGTCGAACGCATGGCACCGCCCCGTCGGAGACAACATGCCGATGGCGGACCCCGAAGCGGCCTTGCGGGGCTCAAACATCACCGAGGCCCCGCCCGCCAGCGCAACGTCGCTTTCGCCGTCGTGCAGGCTGCGGCAGGCCAGGTGGACTGCGGCCAGGCCGGACGAGCACGCGGTATCCACCGTCATTGCGGGGCCGTGCAGCCCCATTGCGTAGGCGATCCGCCCAGACCCCATGGCGAAGCTGTTGCCCATGTATCCGTACGGCCCCTCCAGGGCCTGGGCCTGCTCGTGCACGAATTGGTAGTCGCCATGCATTAATCCGACGAACACGCCGGTCTGCAAGGCGGCCAGCTTGTCGCGAGTGACGCCGCCATGCTCCATGGCCTCCCAGGCGGATTCCAGCAGCAGGCGGTGCTGCGGATCCATCGCGGTCGCTTCCTTCTCGGTGATCCCGAAGAACTCGGGATCGAAGCCGCCGACGTCGTCCAGGAACGCGCCCCATTTGCACACCGACCGACCCGGCACACCCGGCTCGGGGTCGTAGTACTCGTCGGCATCCCACCGGTCCGGGGGAACCTCGGTGACCAGATCCTCGCCGCGAAGCAGCGCCTCCCACAGCATGGCAGGCGAGTCGATCCCTCCGGGAAGCCGGCAACCCATGCCGATTACTGCGACGGGAGTAACTCCAGCCTTATCCACCGCGGCCCACCTCTCCTTGCGGTCCCGTATTGAAGTTCCTATCACTGGTTGAACCTTCAAATTTGCGCTTCGCATGAAACACGGTCGAATTTAGCCTGAGCCGCACGCAAGCGCGCGCCATCGAACAAAGATTCCCCGACCCCCACGTCGAAGCCAACCGATACCTCGTGGCTGTTATGAGCAAGCGTAACGGGTGAGCTCGGCATATGTGGACGAATCGGCTCGACGTAGGAAAAATTTGCTGGCCCTTACGCGACGCCGAGTCCGCCAACCCAGCTACCCTCACGCCCGCTAGCGCCCGAACCTGGGGTGCCTCTGTATTTGTCAAGCCCGCCGTTGCGGAGCGATATGAACTCCCGCAGCTCACTTTTAGTATTTGGCCGGCCGCGAAGATATCCAGTGATCGTGATAAAGATCTTCCCGCGGCCTCGCCCCGAAGCCAGGAGGCAGTTGTCCAGCGATGCCCTCGAGTGTGCTTTTCTTCATATCGGGCTCGAGGTTTCTCATGTTCACATAGTCGGCATCGGTGCCGTCGCGCCGGTTCTTTCGCGGGGGCAGGTCACCGAGATTGGAGCACGTGACCGGAAGGGCGGTCCCACCCGCCACCATCACCGCTAGTTTCCTGCCGCCCCATGGGCCACCCACTTCGGTGTCATCGTTGCCAACGGGACTGGCGCCAAGAACTCGTCGGAGTTTTCCGTCGCTTCGAGAGTTGCCTGTGAACCGCTCGCAGCGCGCGCGATGCCGCTTGATCCAGGTATGCGAGCGTACCGTCCACCGGTTCATCGTCAGGGGTGCTGGTCGGAGCCGCGGGGACCGCGGGCGTGGCGGTGTCGGTTAGTAGGTCGGCTAGGTGGGTGGCGAGCGCGGTGGGGGTGGGGTGGTCGAGGACCACGGTTGCGGGCAGGGTGAGGCTGGTGTGTTGGTTGAGGGCGTTGCGTAGTTCTAGGGCGGTCAGTGAGTCGATGCCGAGGTCTTTGAAGTGACCGTCGGGATCGAGGGCGGCCGGGTCGGGGTGGGCCAGCACCGCAGCGGTCGTGGTGGTGACCATCGCGGTGAGGGTGGCGAGGCGTTGTTGGGGCGTTTGGGTGGCCAGACGGTCGAGCAGTGTTTGGGGGCTGGCGGTGGCGGCTTGGCGGCGACCCGCGGTCAGGGCGGCCAGGGCGGACAGGATCGGGTCTAGCGTGCCGTGGCGGGCGCGTCGGTTCAACGCGCTGATGTTGAGTGGGGTGGCCAGCAGGTTGGGCCGTTGACTGGCCAGTGCGGCGTCGAAGAGGGCCAGGCCGTGTTGGTTGCTGATCGGGTTGAGGCCGGTGCTGGTCAGGCGGGTCAGGTCGGTGGTGGTGAGGTGCGCGGTCATGCCGGAGGGGGTTTGCCAGTAGCCCCAGGCCACGCTGGTGGCCGAGCGTTGGGTGTGTTCGCGGTGGCGGGCCAGCGCGTCGAGGAAGGCGTTGGCGGCCGCGTAGTTGGCCTGTCCGGGGCTGCCCAGTGTTCCCGCGGCCGAGGAGAACAAGACGAACGCGGCCAGGTCGCGCTCGGCGGTGAGCTGATGCAGATGCCAGGCGGCGTCGGCTTTGGCGGCCAAGACCGCATCGAGTTGGCGCGGGCTTAGATCGGTGACCATGGCGTCATCGAGGACGCCGGCGGCGTGGATGACCGCGGTCAATGGGTGGGCGGCGGGAATGGTGTCCAGTGCTGCGGCCAGCGCGGCGGGGTTGCTGGTGTCGCAGGCGGTGATCACGGCGTGGGCGCCCAGCCCGGCCAGCCGTTGGTGTAGTTCGCTGGCCCCGGGGGCGTCGGGGCCGCTGCGCGAGAGCAGCAGCAGATGTTCGATGCCGTGGCCGGTGATCAGGTGTTCGGCGAACAGCGCGCCCAGCATCCCGGTGCCGCCGGTGATCAGCACGGTGCCCTGGGGGTCTAACACCGCGGGGGGGATCAGCACGATCTTGCCGGTATGGCGGGCTTGGCTCATGTCGCGGAACGCTTGGGGGGCGTTGAGCAGGCCGTAGCTGGTGGTGGGCAGGGGTTTGAGGACACCGGCGCCAAACATTTCGCTTAGCGCCGTCCAGGCCGGCTGCAGGGATTGCGCTGATGCGACCGACAGGTCGTAGGTCTGATAGTCGACTCCGGGGTGGGCGGCGGCGACCTCGCCGGCCGCCCGGATGTCGGTCTTGCCGATTTCGATGAAACCCCCGCCGCGGGGCATCAGTTGCAGCGACGCATCCACGAAGTCGCCCTTGAGGCTGTTGAGCACCACGTCCACGCCCTGCCCGTCGGTGGCGTGGTGGAAGGCCTCGGCGAAATCCAGCGTGCGTGAGGAGGCGATGTGCCCGTTGTCGAGCCCCAGCTCGTTGAGCACGTGATGTTTGGTCGGGTGGGCGGTGGCGAATACCTCGGCACCCAGGTGGTGGGCGAGTTGGATGGCGGCCTGGCCGACACCGCCGGCGCCGGCGTGGATGAGTACGCGCTGGCCGGCCGAGAGCCCGGCCATCTCGACCAAGGCGATATAGGCGGTCAAATAGGCCACCGGCGCGGACGCGGCCTGGGTAAACGACCATCCGGCCGGGATGGGGACCACCATGCGCTCGTCGGTGATCGCGGTGGGCGCGAACGCGTTATGCGGGAACATGCCCATCACCGCATCACCGCGACGCAGCGAGGTCTCGGGGCCGGCGTCCAGGACGACCCCGGCGGCTTCCCCACCTAGGCCCTCGTCGTCGATGGCGCCTAACGCGACGACCACATCACGAAAGTTCAGCCCGGCCGCGCGGACCTGGACGCGGACCTGCCCGGGGGCCAGGGTGGTGGGCGCGTCGCTGGGCTGCAGCATCAGGTTGGCTAAATCACCCTTACCGGTGGTGTCCAGCTGCCAGTCGGGGCCATCTGGTGGGGTCAGGGTGGGGGTGCGGGCTAGGCGGGGAATGTGGGCAACGCCGTTGCGCAGCACCAGCTGCGGCTCGCCGGGCGGGGGCGCTGCGGCGATCGCCGCCAGGTTGTCGCCGCTGGCGGCGCTGCCATCGGTGTCGAGCAAAATGATGCGGTCGGGGTGCTCGACTTGGGCGGTGTGGATCAGCGCCCAGGCCGCGGCATGCGCCAGATCCGGGACAGCGTCATGGGCGCCGACGCTGACCGCGTGCCAGGTCACCACCATCAGCTGGGTGTTGGCGGTGTCGGGCCGGGCCAGCCAGCCCTGCAGCTGGGCCAAAACCTGGCTGGTCAGGCTATGCACCCGCCCCAGCGGATCAGCTTGGTCTCCCGCCTGCTCGGGTCGGGGGAGCGGCCAGATCACCAGGTCCGGGCACGGGGTCACGCTGGCCAGGTCATGGTGGATCGTGGCTTTGGACAGGGTGGACAGGCCGGCCGGCAGCTGCTCGGGTGAATCGGTGCATACCGCCCACGCAGGCGGTTGGGAGCCCGCGGGATCGGGCGGCTCGGGCAGATCGGGCACCGATCGCCAGGTCAGCTCGAACAGGCTGTCGGTGACCCCGGCCATCGGGGTCGGCCGGCCGATCTGATCGGACACCGCGATCAACGTCAGCGCGGTGATGGTGAGCACCGGCGCCCCGGTGGGGTCGGTGGCGAGCAGCTCGAAGGTGTCCGCACCGGTGCGGGTCAGCTGGACATGCAGCGAGGTGGCCGCGGTGGCGTGCAGGGTGATCCCGCGAAACGCGTAGGGAAGCCGCTGGGCCGCCGAGTCGGCCTCCCCGGCGCCGTCGAACACCGACGCCAACGGGTGCAGGGCGGCATCGAGCAGGGCGGGGTGGATACCGTAGCCGGCGACATCGGTGCCGGCGGGCAACGCCACCTCGGCATAGACGACCTCGGGTCGAGCCGGGTCGGTGCCGATCCCGCGCAGCGACCGGAACGGACCGCCGTAGCGGTACCCCCGCTGGGCCAGCCGTTGGTAGTAGGCGTCCTGGTCGAGTTCCTCGGCACCGGGTGCCGTGGTGGACGGGGAGCCGGTGGCGGGCTGATCGGCGCTTAGCGCGCCGCTGGCGTGCAACGTCCAGGCCCCGGGATCTTGGCCGCCGCTGCGCGAATGCAGGCTGAACGGGCGGCGCCCCTGCTCGTCGAGCGGTTGCACCAGAATCTGCAGATCGGTCGGCACCTGCTCGGACAGGATCACGGCGCTGTGCAGGATCAGTTCATCGATCACCGGGCAGCCGGCCAACTCACCGGCCCGCAGGATCACCTCGATGTACCCCGTGGCCGGGAACACCACGGTGTCGTTGACTTGGTGACCGGCCAGCCAGCCCTGGGTGCTCAGTGACAGCCGCCCGCTGACCACCACCTGGTCTTGATCTGCGAGATAAGTCAGCGCACCCAACAAGGGATGCTCGGGCCGGTCCAGCCCAGCGGCGCTGACGTCGCCGGTCGGGGCGGGGGCCTGCCAATAGTGGCGGTGCTCGAAGGCGTAGGTGGGCAGCCCGACACTGCGGGCCTGGGGATACAGGGCCGACCACGACGGGCTATGGCCGTGAGTGTGCAGCTGGGCCAACGCGCTACCCAGGCTGTCTTGGTCGGGCTGGTCGCGGTGCAACGTGATGATCACCGCCGACTGGGACCGCCCCGCGGCCTGGGCCAAGGTGTCGGTGATCGCCGGGGCCAACACCGGATGCGGGGACAACTCCACGAACGTGCACTCACCGGCGGCCAGACGCTCGAGCACACGGTCATGGAACCCGACCGGCTCACGCAGGTTGCGATACCAGTAGTCGGCGTCCATGGTGGTGGTGTCCAGCGGATCGGCGGAAAGCGCCTCTCCCACCGTGGAATACAGCGGGATACGTGCGGGCCCCGGCTTCAGGTCGGCCAGCCCGGCCAGCAGGCGCTCACGCGCGGGTTCGACCTGAGCAGAATGCGAGGCGTAATCGACCGCGATGGACCGCACGTGGATGCCGTCACGATCACAGGCCGCGATGAACTCCGCCAGCGCGGCGGGATCGCCGCTGATGATGGTGTGGGAGGGGCCGTTGATCGCGGCGATGCTTAACGCCGCACCCCACGGTTGCAGGCGTTCTTGCAGTTGCTCGGCATCCAGCAGGACCGACGCCATACCACCGGCGCCGCGCAGGTCGCTGAGCGCTTGGCTGCGCAGCGCCACCACCTTGGCGGCCTCAGCCAGGGGAAGCACCCCGGCGATATAGGCCGCGGCGATCTCGCCCTGGGAGTGGCCGATCACCGCGTCGGGAACAATGCCGTAGCGGCTTAACACCGCGGCCAGCGACACCATCATGGTGAACAGCACCGGCTGGACCACATCGACTCGGTCCAGCGCCGGGGCGCCGGGGTCCCCGCACAAGACCTCGCGTACCGACCAGCCCGTGAACGGGCGCAGCGCCTCGTCACAGTCATCGACCATGTTGGCGAAGACGGGGTCGTGTTCGTAGAGTTCGCGACCCATGCCGGGGTATTGGCCGCCCTGGCCGGGTAGGACGAACACGGTCTTACCGCGCAGGTGGGCAAGGTAATGGTGTTGGGTCAGCTGCGGGTGCGACTGGCCGCTGCGCAGCGCATGCAGGGCGGCCAGCAGGTCTTCGCGCGGATCGGCGGCGCCCACCGGCGCGGTGATCACTACACGATAGGGGTGCTGCGTGCGGGTGCCGGCCAGGCTGTAGGCCACATCGGTCAGACCCAGATCGGGGTGCGCGGTGAGATGTTGGTGCAGCCGGTCGGCCTGCGCGGCCAGGGCCTTGGGGCTGCGCGCCGAAACCGGCCACACCAACGGCGGGGCCGGTTGTGCCGTCGGCTCTAGCACGGGTTGTGCCGGGGCCACGGCGGCTTGTTGGGGGGCTTGTTGCAGGATCAGGTGCGCGTTGGTGCCGCTGATCCCGAACGAGGACACCGCCGCGGTGCGGGGATGATCGGTGACCGGCCAGGGCACCGGCTCGGTGAGCAGCCGAACCGTGCCGGCCGACCAGTCGATGTGCGGGCTGGGGCGATCGACATTCAGGGTCGGCGGCAAACTGTCGTGGTTGAGCGCCGCGATCATTTTGATCATTCCGGCGACCCCGGCGGCGGCCTGGGTGTGGCCGATGTTGGATTTGATCGATCCCAGCCACAGCGGCTGCTCGGAGTCACGGTGCGCGCCGTAGGTGGCGATCAGGGCGCCGGCCTCGATCGGGTCGCCCAGGGTGGTGCCGGTGCCATGAGCCTCGACCACATCAACCTGATCGAGCCCGATACCGGCGTTGGCCGCGGCCTGGGTGATGACGCGTTGTTGAGCCGGCCCGTTGGGGGCGGTCAACCCATTGGAGGCACCGTCTTGGTTGATCGCCGATCCCGCGATGACGGCCAGCACCGGGTGGTTGTTGCGCTGGGCGTCGCTGAGCCGTTCCAGCACCAGCACCGCGGCCCCTTCGCCCCAACCGGTGCCATCGGCGTCGCCGGAAAAAGCCTTACAACGCCCATCAGCGGCCAGCCCGCGTTGCCGGGCGAACTCGGTGAATACCGCTGGCGTGGTCATCACCGTGACACCACCGGCAAGGGCAAGAGCCGACTCGCCGTTACGCAACGACTGACACGCCCAATGCGTGGCCACCAGCGACGACGAACAGGCCGTGTCGACGGTGATAGCGGGGCCCTGCAAACCCAACGCATAAGCAACGCGCCCGGAGGCCACACTGGGGGACACACCTGTCAGGCCGTATCCCTCCGCACTATCAGACCCGCCGGCGCCGTAGGACTGTGACCATGCCCCGACGAACACCCCGGTCTCGGAGCGCACCAATGTGGCCGCATCAATTCGGGCGGTTTCCAACGCTTCCCAGCACACCTCCAACAGCAACCGCTGCTGCGGATCCATGGATTGGGCCTCGCGCGCCGAGATCCCGAAGAACTCCGCGTCGAACGCGGCGGCCTCCGCCAGAAACCCTCCGGCGCGGGTGTAGGTCTTGCCCACCGCATCGGGATCGGGATCGAACAAGTCCGCCAGGTTCCAGCCACGGTCGCCCGGAAAGACCCCCACTGCGTCGGTGCCACCGGCCACCAGATCCCACAACGCCGCCGCCGAATCCACCCCACCCGGGAACCGACACGCCATCCCCACCACCGCTACCGGCTCATCCAATTCCACCCGCGATCCCACCGGCGGAGCCGCCCCGACCGATCCGCTCAGTAGCTGGCCCAGGTGGGTGGCCAACTCCGCCGGGGTGGGGTAGTCGAAGGCCAGGGTGGGTGACAAGGCCAGGTCGGTTTCGGCTTTTAGTCGGTCAAGCAACTCGGTGGCTTTGACCGAGTCAAAGCCCAGGTCTTGGAACGCGCACTCGGGGTCGATGTCGTTAGGGCTGGGACTGCCCAACACCGTTGCCATCTGCGAGCACACCACCCCCACCAGCAGATCGTGTTGCTGCTGGCGAAGCGTGCGCAGGCGTTGGGCCCACCCCGAGTCGGCCCCGACGCCCGCACCGATGTCGGTAATATCAGGGACCACGCGCTGCTCTGGCTCGCGGATCAGCCCGTCCAAGCGGGTGAACTCGCCCTGCTGATACAGCTGTAAACAATCCCTCCGTCTGACCTTGCCGCTTGTGGTGAGCGGAATCGAATGAGGGGGCACCAAAACGAGATCCGCCACACCCAGACCGTGCGTCCTCGATATCGCTGCGGTGATTTCACGCCTGACGACGCCCAAGCGCATCGCGGCCTCTTCTGGGTCGCCGCCAGGCTTGAGTTCGACGATGGTGACCAGTTTCTCAGGGCCGTCATCATCCGAAACCGCTAACGCCACGCAGCGGCCTCGGGTGATCTCCTGGATCGTCGCCTCGATGTCGTCGGGAGCGTAGTTGCGCCCATAGACGATCAGGAGATCCTTGATACGGCCGACAATGAACATCTCGCCGTCGGAGAAGAAGCCCAGATCCCCGGTCCGCAGCCAAGGCGCTTCGGGTGTACCGGCCGACGGACCGACAAGCGTTGCGCCGAAGGTGTGTTCGGTCTCTTGGGGTTTCTGCCAGTAGCCGTCAGCGACGTTGTCGCCATGCACCCAGATCTCGCCGACCGTTCCTGCCGGGCACTCGATCCTGGTCTCGGGGTCGACGATGCGCACCGTCGGCGACTCCGGCATGCCGTAACTGACCAGCGGTGTACCGTCGCCGCTTGCGCACCGCTTCGCTTGGCCGGCGGTCAGTTTCTCGGATTCGAAGAATACGGTTTTTGGTGGTTGACCCGGTTCGCGGGTCGCCACGTAGAGCGTGGCTTCCGCGATCCCATACGAGGCCCGTAACACCTCGGGGCGAAGGTTGAAGCGGGCGAACCGTTCAGCGAAGCGCCGCAGCGTCGGGGGGTTTACGCGTTCGGCGCCATTGAGGATGTTCTTCACGCCCCCGAGGTCAAGCCCGGCCAGGTCGTCATCCGATGTTTTTCGTGTGGCCAATTCGAAAGCAATGTTCGGCGCGGCCGAAAATGCGTGACTGTTGCCCGCCAGCAGTTGCATCCACCGCGCCGGTCGCTGCAGGAACGACGGAGGGCTCGTGAGAACGGTGCGGAATCCCTCCAGAATCGGAAAGGCGATTCCAAAGATCAAACCCATGTCGTGAAAGAGCGGCAGCCACGACACCACGGTGGTGTCCGGCGGGGCAACCCCCTCCTCGTAGTAGGCGGACATGAGCTGTTCGCAATTGACCTGAATGTTTCTGTGCGAGACCACGACTCCCGCTGGCGTGCGGGTCGACCCGGAGGTGTATTGCAAATGCGCAATGCTGGGCGGATTCTCGTCCGCGGCAGCGGATGCTTTCTCAGAGTCCAGGTCCAGCAAATCAACCTCGATGAGCGAGGGCGTGCGCTGACCGGGCTTCGACTCGATGTACTCGGCGACGGTCCCTGCGATAGAGGACGTCGTGAGAATGGTGGAAGGCGACGCGTCGTGCAGGACCGAACTAACACGCTCATCGCTGGCGCCACCCGCCGGAGCCGACAGCGGAACGGCAATCTGACCGGCCTGCAACGCGCCCAGAAAGGCAACGACGTACTCAAGTCCCTGTGGCGCCAATATCACAGCGCGGTCACCAGTTGACCCGCAAGCTTTCAGCTCCTGTGCGACGTTCAGAGTTCGTCGATACAGCTGCGACCACGTCAGGTTTTCCGCGACGCCCGCCCAATCCTGCTCGTAATCGACGAACGTGAACGCTGTCTCACCGGGCTGCAGACTGGCACGTTCCCGCAGCACAGTGGGAATGGAAGACTCAATCACGGCTTGGCTCCAGCCTTATCCACCGTGGCGCACCTCTCCTTGCGGTCCGTATTGAAGTTCCTATCACTGGTTGAACCTTCAAATTTGCGCTTCGCATGAAACATGGTCGAATTTAGCCCGACTCGCACGCAAGCGTGCGCCATCGAACACAGATTCCGCGACCCCCACGTCGAAGCCAACCCCTCGTGGCTGTTATGCGCAAGCGTAGCGGCTGAGCTCGGCATATGTGGACGAATCGGTCGGCTCGACGTAGGAAAGATTTGCTGGCCCTTACGCGACGCCGTGCTGCGGCAGCCATGGCGCAATACATCGTCAAGGCTTTGTGGCCAGTGTGTTTGATGTTGTGGTGGCGCTAAGGTCGGGTCGCCGAACACTCGTTCGAGCAGGGACGGTCGCGATTTGACACTCCCGACAAAACTGAGGGCCGCGACGTTGCTGGCCGTGTCCTTCGCCTTCGGGAATGCCGGCGGCTTGACAATCTCAGAAGCCGCGGCGCCCTGCAACCACGCAGCCGCCGGCACTCCCAACGAATTGTCGAACCGTGCCAGACGCGTCGAACCCGGATGTGTCGCATATCACAACCGGTTGTACTCGACGCGATATGCCCGCGATATGTTGACGCTTATTTCCTGCCTGGAAAGTCGACAAATCTTATTAATTTCTCGCCGGGGTTTATAGAAATGTAATTAGGATAGTTGGCGTTGCAGCTGGGCGCCGTTTCGCGAGTGCACTGAGTGCTGTGGCAACTCGACGCGGCCCTCGGCGACGCGCACGTATACGGATTTCATCGTCTCCAGGTACCGCGCCACCGAGTCGTGAGCGATCGGGTTATCCGGGAAGGACGCTGTCACCGTGGTCTCCTCGTGGAACTTATTGACCCACATGCACACCCGGGCGGCGATCTTGCCATCGGTGAAGACCCTGGTGTTCGCTCGGCCCAGGTGAGCTGCAAACACGGCAGAAAGCGGAGGTACGCCGGCGTCGAGGAATGACAGCATGGGAAAGCCGCCTCGAGCGGGAGGCTTCTTGAGCCACGGCGCCAGCTCCAGCACGCGCTCGAACGGCACATTGGCCAGGTGCGTACTCGAATCGAAAGCGGTTTGGGCGCTGCGGGCGGTCTCACCGAATGACGGCGTGACCGGGACGGTGAGTGGAATGTGGCCGATGAACCAGCCGCTGGTCACAAATTCCTCCCGCGTGCCCCGCGTGCTGGTGGGTGTGACGGAGTAATAGGTTTCAGCGCCGGTCAGTTCGTATTCGGTGAGGGCGGCGCATGCGAATACCCCACCGCTGAACCGTGCGCCCGCGGTTGTGCAGGCGGTTTCGAAACGGGCGGTCTGGCGCGCGTCCATCAGCCGCAGCGAGAGCACGTCACCGGATGCGAGTAGCGATGTGTCGCCGAGCGGCAACGGGAAGGACGGAAGCGATCCGTCGTTGCTCTCGAAGAATTCAACCCACTCACGTATGCCCGGGGACGCCAATGTCAATGCGGAAGTATGCGCGCGTTCTCGTAGGCAATACTCGTCATAACTGCCGACTTTCGGTAGGGGGATGGGCTCGCCACCGTCCATCAGGGTGTTGTACATCCCTCGGATCTCCAAGAATATGGTGCCGAGAAACATCGCGTCGAAATGGAGATGATCGATGCTTACGCAGAGCGTGAACTGGTCGTCTCGCTGAATAATCGCGAATCTGAAGCAATCCCACTCGAACGGACTCGGTGTGGACAACACAAATTCTTGCCATTGTTTTGGCGTCATCTCGCCGTGCTCGACCGGAATCATTTCGATATCCGCGGGATCGGCGATCGTGTGCCTGACCAGGTGCCGGCTTTCGGTGAATTCGAACCAACTGCGATAGGTATCGTGCCGCCGTAGGTGCGAGTTGATTACGTAGGTCATCGCGCGGATATCGCACTGCCCGGGGATGTCCAGGGCAGTGACCAGCAGCCGCGACATGTCCAGGCCGCGGGCCGTCTGTTCGCGGAAGCTACGCAGATGACGGGCTTGGATGTAGCTAGGAGGCACGGCACTGATCGGCGCTTGTTGCGCTTTCTCGAGGGTGGCGGGCGAGGGGTGCCACAGCCAAACCGGGCCGGTGGGCGGGATCCAGTTGCTGACCGTCTCCAGACCCAGATTTCCCAGGACAACCAATTCAACTCCTAAGGTTCCGCGCCTGGACCCAGGATATTTCAGGTACGCGGTAAAACCGCACATTGTGACCGGAGCGTTTACGAAGCGTTTTCTAAAGTTGTCAGTTTTTCGCAGAGGCGATCTGCCAAATCCCGCACGGTGGTGATGTCGGTGGACCTGGAACGTATCCCGGTTTCAGTTTCGATGCGGGTGCGCAGCTCAAGATTTCCCAGTGAATCGAGTCCGTATTCGGAAAGCGGGCGATCGGGGTCAACACTTCTACGCAAAATCATGGCGATCTGCGCAGAGAGCAGATGCCTGAGTCGGCCGGGCCACTCGTCGGGGGGGACTTCGGCGAGTTCGGCGCGGAATTTGCCGGTTTCGGAACGATTTCGCCCGCCGGATTGGAATGCCTGAGCGAACCGGCTGCGTTTCGCCAGCGAAGTCAGCCACGGGGATCCGATGATCGGGGTGTAACCGCTGTAGGCGCGGTTGTGGCGCAGCAGTGTTTCGAATGCGTAGGCACCCTCGTCGGGGGTGATCATCGTGGTGTCACCGCCGTCGGCCAGGCCCGCGCCGCGGCCGATCTCGGCCCAGGCGCCCCAGGCGATCGTGGTGGCCGGGAGGCCCTGAGCTCGGCGCCAGTGGGTGAAGGCATCCAGCCAGCTATTGGCGGCGGCGTAGGCGCCCTGACCCGGCGAGCCCAGCAGGGCGGCCGCCGAGGAGAAGGAGGCGAACCAGTCCAGCGGCTGGTTCGCGGTGGCCTGGTGCAGGTGCCAGGCGCCCTGGACTTTGGGTGCCCAGTCGCGGTCGATCAGCTCGTCGGTGATGTTGGTCAGCGTGGCGTCTTCGACGACCGCGGCCGCGTGCAGCACGCCGCGCAGCGGAAGTCCGGTGGCGGTTGCCGTCGCCACCAGCCGCTGCGCGGTGCCGGGTTGGGCGATGTCGCCGCACTCCACCACGACGTCGGACCCGGTGGCACGGACGAGTTCGATTGTCTCCAGCGCTCTTCGATCGGGCGCCGAGCGCGAGCTCAGCACGATCCGGCCGGCTCCCGCCCCGCCATTGGCCGAAGCCATCTTCTCGGCCAAAAACAGCCCGAGGCCACCCAGCCCACCGGTGATGAGGTAGCTGCCGTCGGGCCGAAAGACTCCGACCCGCTCCGGCGGCAGGACCACGGTGCTGCGACCGGTCCGCGGAATGTCGAGAATGAGTTTGCCGGTGTGCTCGGCGGTGCTCATCACCCGGATGGCATCGGCCGCCCGGGTGAGTGGGTAGTGCGTGCTTTCGGGCATCGGCAGCACGCCGCCCGCGGCCAGCCGGTAGACGGCGGCCAGCAGCGCGCCGATTTCGTCGGGGTGGGTGAGGCACATCAAGCCCAGGTCGACGGCGTAGAACGCGAGGTTGCGACGGAACGGGAACAGGCCCAGCCGGGTGTCGCCGTAGATGTCGCGCTTGCCGAGCTCGACAAACCGGCCACGGAAGGACAGCAGTTTGAGCCCGGCCAGTTGCGCGGCGCCGGTCAGCGAGTTGAGCACGATGTCGACCCCGTAGCCGTTGGTGTCGCGGCGGATCTGCTCGGCAAACTCGACGCTGCGCGAATTGTAGACACGCTCAATGCCCATGTCGCGCAACAGTTCCCGACGTTGCTCGCTGCCGGCGGTGGCGAAGATCTCGGCTCCCGCCATCCGGGCGATCGCGATCGCGGCCTGTCCGACCCCGCCGGTCGCGGAGTGGATCAACACCTTGTCACCGGCCCTGATGCGAGCAAGCTCGTGTAGGCCATGCCAGGCGGTGGCGTGCGCGGTGGTCACCGCCGCGGCCTGGGCGTCGGTCAGGCCTGGCGGCACCGTCGCGGCCAGGCGGGCGTCACACGTGACAAAAGTGCCCCAACAGCCGTCGGGAGACATGCCACCCACCCGCTCACCGACCTGGTGATCGGTGACGCCGGGCCCGACCGCGGTCACCACGCCGGCGAAATCGGTGCCCAGCCGGGGCGCTCGCTCATCGAAGGCGGGGTATCGGCCGAACGCGACCAGCACGTCGGCGAAATTGATGCTGGACGCGCCGACGGCGACCTCGATTTGCCCGGGTCCCGGCGGCATGCGGTCGACCGCGGCAAGCTCCATCGTTTGCAGATCGCCGGGGATGCGGATCTGCAGGCGCACACCGTCGCGCTGGTGGTCGACGACGGTGGTCTCCCGCTCTTCCGGCCGCAGTGGACTCGGGCACAGCTGCGCCGTGTACCACTCGTCGTTGCGCCATGCCGTCTCGTCTTCGTCCGAGCCCGTCAGCAATTGGTGCGCCAGGCGCTCGGCCTTAGTGAGCTCGTCGACGTCGATATGCGTGGTGTGCAGGTACGGATGCTCCGCGCCGATTACCCGCAGCAGACCGCGCAACCCGGCCTGCGCCAGGTTGACGTCGTCGGTGCCGTGCACCGGTTGCGCGTTCCTGGTCACCACGTACAGCCGCGGCGCTTCGCCCATGACTTCCGGTAGCTCGCGGGTGATGCGCACCAGCTGCCGGACGTAGTCGCTGCGCACCGCGGCCTGCGCTCCCGCGTTGCCGTCGCCGTTGCCGGGGGGCGTCAGCACCACCACAGCGGAGACGCAGCCGGAATCGAGTTGCTCGCGGAGTCGCTCGGCGTACTCCGGCTGGTCGCCATCATGCGGCCAGCGCATGGTCGAACACCGTGCGCCATGCAACGTCAACGCGTCGGCCAACCCGTTGCCCAATGGGTCCGCCTCCAATGGGTCCGCCTCCAATGGATCCGCCTCCAATGGATCCGCCCCCAATGGATCCGCCCCCAATGGATTTGCCAAGCGATCCAGGGCATCGGAAATGCTTATCAGCAACCACGTTCCGGTGTCGGCGCAGTTGATCTCGGGGAGCTCGCGGCGGTGCCATTCGACGGTCAGCAGCCGCTCGTTCAGCAACCGATCGAGGTCGGCGGTCTCGGAGACGCCGGTGCCCATCACCAGTCCGCGCACCACCAGCACGATGTCTCCGTGTTCGTCGAGCAGGTCGATGTCGGCCTCGACGTTCGGGCCGCACGCGGTCACCCTGGTCAGGCAGTAGCGAGCGTTGCGGGTCGAGTCGTAAGCACGCAGCAGTCGCACGCTCAGCGGCAGCAGCAGGCCGCCCTGCAGGCCGGGATTGCCGACCCCGTGGACGGCCGGATGGGCCGCAACGGACTGAAAACAGGCGTCCAGCAGGGCCGGATGCACACGGAAGCTGGCTTGCTGGGTGCGGATTGCGCTGGGCAGGCCGACCTCGGCCAGCACGGCGCTGATCGTCCCCTCGGCCACAAATGCCGCGGCCAGCCCGGTGAAAGCGGGACCGAACCGAATACCACGCTCGTCGAACCAGGCTCGCAGCTCGTTGCCGTCGTGACGGCGCGGACAGGCCGAGAGCAGGGCGTCCACCTGGTGTCCGGGCGGCCGGCCCTGATCGGCGGCAGACCGGAGGACCGCGGCGGCCCGCCGCACCTTTTCCCCGTGCTGGTCGGTGTCGACGACGAAGGTGGCGACACCGGACTCTTCCACCGACGCGGCGGCGCCGATACAGGTCTGGTCGTCGAGCAGCAGCATCTCCTCGAACCGGATGTCGCGCACTTCAGATTTTTCGCCGAACACCACCTGCGCCGCGGCCAAAGCCATTTCGCAGTAGGCGGCCCCGGGAAACGCGGGGACGCGGTGTATCTGGTGGTCGCCCAACCACGGCAACGCCGCGATGCCGACCTCGCCCTGCCAGGCATGCCGCTCCGGCTCCTCGATGAGACGCACGTGCGCGCCCAATAGCGGATGCACCGCAACGGTATTGGCACCGCTGCGGAGCCGCGCCGTGTTGTCGGGCGCGAGGACCAGAGGACGGTTCGCCCAGGCCGGCAGCGGCGCGTCCAGCAGCCGCCCGCCGGGACAGAGCAGCGGGAAGTCCACCGCGGCGCCGGCACTGTGCAGATCGGCCACCAGTCCGCGTAGCCCGTGCGGGAGTGACTGCTCTCGGCGCATCGCGGGCACGGCGGCCACCGGGATATCAAGGCCCTGTGCGGTTTGCTCGACGGCGCGGGTCAGCAGCGGGTGTGGTGATAGTTCGCCGAAGACCCGGTACCCGTCATCGAGGGCGGCCCGCACCGCCGCACAGAACCGCACCATGTGACGGAGGTTGTCCGCCCAATAGCGGGCATCGCAGACCGGCCGTTCGCGAGGGTCGAAGAGGGTCGCCGAGTAGTAGGGGATCTCCGGTTGCGTCGGGGTCAGGTCGGCCAATGCCTGACACAGCTCGGCGAGAATTGGATCCACCTGCGGGGTGTGCGACGCCACGTCGACGGCCACCTCTCGGGCCAGCACGTCGCGCCCTTCCCACGCGGCGACGAGGTCGCGCACCGTCCGGGTATCGCCGCCGATCACGGTGGACTGCGGGGACGCCACCACCGCGACCACGACGTCCTTGGCGCCGCGACTTGCCAATTCCTCGCGCACCCGCGCGGCGGGCAGTTCCACCGACGCCATCGCGCCGATACCGGCGATGCGAGTACACAGCGCCGACCGGCGGCAGATGACGCGCACGCCGTCGTCCAGCGACAGTGCTCCGGCGACCACGGCCGCTGCCACCTCGCCCAGTGAATGGCCGATGACGGCGCCCGGGCGGACCCCGTAGGACTTCATCGTCGCCGCGAGCGCGACCTGCATGGTGAACAGGGTTGGCTGCACACGGTCGATCCCGGTCACGGTCGCACCGGCGGCCATCGCCTCGGTCACCGAGAACCCGGATTCCGCGGCGATCAGGGGTTCGGCGGCGGCCACCGTTGCGGCGAAACCCGGTTCGCCTGCCAGCAGGTCTGCGCCCATGCCCGCCCACTGCGAACCTTGACCGGAGAACACCCACACCGGTCCCCGGTCGTCGTGGCCGACGGTGGCCTGATACGGGTGGTCGCCCTCGGCCACCACCCGCAAAGCCTCGACCAGCTCGGCGGTGCCGGTCGCGAGCACGGCGGTGCGCACCGGACGGTGGGCCCGGCGGCGTGCCAGCGTGTAGGCCAGGTCCGACAGGGCCGAATCCGACAGGGCCGATTCCGGCGGGGCCAGATCTGACGGGGCCACGGATTCGTTCGATTGGTTGTCAGCGCGTTCGGCCATCCCGTCGGCCACTCCGTACGCCACCCAGTCGGCCAACCGGCGCGAAGTCTGGCGCAACGCCTCCGCCGAGGTGGCCGAGAGCGCGAACAGCAACGGCGTGGTCGACCCGGACCGGGTTACTCCGTTGTGCCGTGTCGCATTCGGGGGAGCCTGCTCCAGAACGGCGTGCACGTTGGTGCCCGACATGCCATATGACGACACCGCGGCACGGCGCGGCAATGCGCCGTCCTGACCGGGCCAGGATGTAATCGCCTGTGGTACAAAGAGTTTGGTCTCGATCTGGGCAAGCTCGTCGGGCAGCCGGGTGAAGTGCACCATCGGCGGCACCACGCCGTGTTGCAACGACAGGATTGCCTTGACCAATCCCACCACCCCCGCGGCGGCCTCGGGGTGGCCCAGATTGCTCTTCGCCGACGCCAGCGCGCAGGGCCGGTCGATGCCGTATACCTTTGCCAGGCTTGTGAATTCGATCGGATCGCCGACGGGGGTACCGGTGCCATGCGCCTCGACCATGCCGACGGTTCCGGCGTCCACACCCGCCGCCGCCAACGCCGCGCGATAAGCCACCACCTGCGCTTCGGCGGACGGGGTCGAAATGTTCTCGGTGCGTCCGTCCTGATTGGTTGCCGTGCCGCGCAGCACGCCCAGGATCCGGTCGCCGTCGCGCACCGCATCGGGCAGCCTCTTGAGCAGCACCACGGCGCAGCCCTCGGCGCGGACGAACCCGTCGGCCGAGGCGTCGAACGTCCGGCATCGTCCGTTGGGGGACAGCATGCCGAGCGCAGAAGCGGACGCGTATAGCTGGGGTTCCATCATGACCATGCAGCCGCCGGCCAAGGCGAGGTCGCTCTCGCCGTCGTCCAGGCTGCGGCAAGCCATATGCACCGCAAGCAGACTCGAGGAACACGCCGTGTCCACGGTTATCGCGGGGCCGCGCAGCCCCATCGCGTACGAGATTCGTCCGGAGCCCATGCTGAACGGAAGTCCGGTGAACCCGTAGGGGTCTTCCAGGGCGTCCGCCTGCCCGGTGACAAACGCGTAATCCCCATGTGCCAAACCGATGAAGACACCGGTCAGTGAGCCGTTCAGGGAGGTCGGCGCCAGGCCCGCGTGCTCCACGGCTTCCCATGACGTCTCCAGGAGCAGGCGGTGCTGCGGATCCATCGCGGTTGCCTCGCGCTCGCTGATGCCGAAAAACTCGGGATCGAAGCCCGCCACATCGTCGAGGAACCCGCCCCACCGCGACACCGACCGACCGGGCACCCCCGGCTCGGGGTCGTAGTATTCATCGGCGTTCCAGCGCTCGGCCGGGATCTCGGTTATCAGGTCATCGCCGCGCAGCAATGCCCGCCACAACCCGTCGGGAGAGTCGATGCCCCCGGGCAGCCGGCACGCCATGCCGATCACGGCAACCGGCGTGACAGATGTCTTATCCAAGGTCACCTATCTGTTCGCAGCGGCGCTTTGCCCGTGGGCCCAGCGGCTTCGATCCCACTCAGCTGAGCGCAGTATTCAAGTCGATCCCTATTTCCCGAGGTGAATGGGAGCGTATCCGCTCGTTGCCCGTTCGAGAGCCAGCCACGCCGCGTGTGGATAGATGACACAGGGCATTTGCTGGCCTCCATCGTCGGCCCACTCGACGATTGGCCGGCGCGTGAAGAACTCTTAGGGTGCTGGTATGCACGGCGCTGGTGACCGAGGCGCGATGGCGCGCGCATTGGTGCTGGAGGCTCCGCGCCATCTGGTCATGCGGGAATTGCCGGTCCCGGTGGTCGGCGAGGACGACGCGCTGGTGCGGGTGCTGGCCTGCGGGCTGTGCGGGACCGACCATGAGCAGTACACGGGCCAGTTGGCCCGCGGATTCGCGTTTGTTCCCGGCCACGAGACGATCGGAACGATCGAGGCCATCGGGCCGCAGGCGGCGCAGCGGTGGGGCGTGTCCACCGGCGCCCTGGTAGCTGTCGAGGTGTTCCAGTCGTGTCGCCAATGCGCAAACTGCCGCGGCGGCGAGTACCGGCGCTGCATACGCCACGGCCTCGCCGACATGTATGGCTTCATGCCGGTCGACCGCGAACCCGGGTTGTGGGGCGGCTACGCCGAATACCAGTATCTGGCACCGGATTCCATGCTGTTGCCCGTCGCGGTTGACCTCAGCCCGGTGGTAGCCACCTTGTTCAACCCGCTGGGTGCTGGAATACGTTGGGGGGTAACGGTTCCCGGGACGGGTCCGGGCGACGTCGTCGCCGTGCTCGGCCCGGGTATCCGCGGGCTGTGTGCGGCCGCGGCGGCCAAGGAGGCCGGTGCCGGGTTCGTGATGGTGACCGGTCTCGGTCGCCGCGACGCCGAGCGGTTGGCGCTGGCTCCGCAGTTCGGTGCGGACCTGGTTGTCGACGTCGGCGTCGACGATCCGGTCGCCGCCCTGGCCAAGGAGACCGGCGGGCTGGCAGATGTCGTCGTCGACGTGACCGCGAAGGCGCCCGCGGCGTTCACCCAGGCCCTCGCGCTGGCGCGTCCCGGCGGGACCGTCGTCGTCGCCGGCACGCGGGGCTTCGGCACCAGCATTGAAGGGTTTTCGCCCGACCTGGTGGTATTCAAGGAGCTGCGCGTCATCGGTGCGCTCGGGGTAGATGCCCCCGCCTACCGCGCGGCGCTGGATCTGCTGGTCTCCGGTCGTTACCCATTCGAGGATCTGCCACGCCGCTGCGTGCGGCTCGATGACGCCGAAGAATTGCTGGCTACCATGGCCGGTGACCGCGACGGTATCCTCCCAGTACACGGAGTGCTCACACCATGACCCGACCGATGAGGCAATCGCGCGTACCCCTGCTGCCGCTCGACGAGGCCAAGGCGGCCGCCGACGAAGCGGGCGTGCCCGACTACATGGCCGAGCTGAGCATCTTCCAGGTGTTGCTTAACCATCCGCAGCTGGCACGGGTCCTCAACGATCTGCTGGCCGCGATGCTGTGGCACGGCGCGCTCGACTCACGATTGCGCGAGTTGGTGATTATGCGCATCGGCTGGCTCACCGAGTGCGACTACGAATGGACCCAGCATTGGCGCGTCGCATCCGGGCTCGGCGTGTCGGCGCAGGACTTGCTGGGCGTACGCGATTGGCAGGCATACGACGGATTTGGGCCCGCTGAGCGTGCGGTGCTGGCGGCCACCGACGACGTGGTGCGAGATGGCGTGGTGAGCGCAGCGAGCTGGGCTGATTGCGAACGTGAATTGCAGGGCGACACAAGGGTTCTCATCGAACTTGTGACCGTAATCGGCGCGTGGCGAATGGTCTCTTCGTTTTTGCAGAGCCTCAAAGTCCCGTTGGAAGAGGGCGTCTCCAGCTGGCCGCCGGATGGGAGATCGCCGGATTCTCAGACGATCCGGTAGGTCTGCACGGCGTGGGCGACGACGTCGCCGTCGGCATCGGCGGCGGTGATCTCGGTGAAGGTCAGCTCCTTGCGCCGCCGCACGGTGCGGGCATGACACACCAGATCGCAGCGCTTGGCGGCGCCCGTGTACTGGATGCTCATCGCGACGGTGGAGGCGCGCATGCCCTTGCCGAAGTCGTGGTTCGACCAGGCGGCAGCCGCGCCGGTGGTGTCCATCACCGACGCGATCACCCCGCCGTGGAAGTAGGTGCCGTCGTTGGTGAGGTCTTCCCGGAACGGCAGCCGAACGACCACGTCATCGGGCTCATAACGCTCGAAGACGATGCCGAGTCCGCCGATAAACGGCGTGTTCAGCATCAGGTCGCGCACCGCTTCGCGACGCTTCTGCTGCTCTTGTTCGGTCAATGGCTCAGCCACGGATTGCAGGGTAGGCCTAGTCGATTGACGTATCAATCGGTAACTCTTAGCGTCGTGAAATGCGAACCAGGGTTGCCGAATTGCTCGGTGTTGAGTTCCCGATATGCGCGTTCAGCCACTGCCGCGACGTGGTGGCCGCGGTAACCAACGCCGGCGGGTTCGGGATCCTCGGCGCCGTCGCGCACAGTCCCGAGCGGCTGCATAACGAGCTGACCTGGATCGAGGAGCAGACGAGGGGCAAGCCGTACGGCGTCGACCTGCTGTTGCCACCCAAGTACGTCGGCGCCGAGCAAGGCGGGATCGACGCGCAGCAGGTCCGCGCGCTGCTCCCCGAGGAGCATCGCGCGTTCCTCGACGACCTGCTGGCCCGCTACGGCATCGCGGCCTCCCCGGACCGCCTGGACCAGCCGCGAACGTCCGTGGGCGGGCTCAACATCTCGCCCAAGGGCTACGAACCGCTGCTCGACGTGGCGTTCGACCACGGCATCCGGCTGATCGCCAGCGCGCTCGGATCGCCGCCGTCGGACCTGGTCGACCGCGCCCACGGCCACGACGTGCTGGTGGCAGCACTGGCCGGCACGACGCAACACGCCCGCCGGCACGCCGCGGCGGGCGTCGACCTGATCGTGGCGCAGGGCACCGAGGCCGGGGGCCACACCGGCGAGGTGGCGACCATGGTGCTGGTGCCCGAAGTGGTGGACGCCGTGGCGCCGACGCCCGTCTTGGCCGCCGGCGGCATCGCCCGTGGCCGTCAGATCGCCGCGGCCCTGGCGCTGGGTGCCGAGGGCGTGTGGTGCGGGTCGGTGTGGCTGACCACCGAGGAAGCCGAGACGCCGCCGGTGGTCAAGGACAAGTTCCTGGCCGCCAGCTCCTCGGACACGGTGCGATCGCGGTCGATGACCGGTAAGCCGGCGCGGATGCTGCGCACCGCCTGGACCGACGAATGGGCGCGGCCGGACACTCCCGATCCCCTCGGTATGCCGCTACAGACCGCGTTGATCACTGATCCACAGGTACGTATCAACCAGGCGGCCAGCCACCCGGGCGCCAAGGCCCGCGAACTGGCGACCTATTTCGTCGGCCAGGTGGTCGGATCGCTCGACCGGGTGCGGCCGACGCGGTCGGTGGTGCTCGACATGGTCGAGGAGTTCATCGACACAATCGGGCGGCTCGAGGGCCTGGTCGAGAGTTGAGTCGACAGGTGAGTCGACAGGTGAGTCGATCGGTGAGCACCAGCACCCGTAGCAGGGCCCGAGCCGGCGGCGTTTTGATCGTTTTGATCGCCCGAACATTAAAATTCGGCTACACGACACGAATCACATTGACCGGTGCACCGTAGTCGTGGATGATCGGTCGGGTAAGCACCTCGTTAGGTGAGGCGGCTACACGAATATAGGCCACTGACCCCGAACGTCGAAAGACGCCCCGGGTCAGGACAGCTCCTCCCGGCTTAAGGGTTGAGCCCAGGTGGCTTCCGGATTATCCGGACACGTCGTGTGGTGCCGAAGCTCTGACGAGTGGGGTGCGGATTTTCGGCGGTCGCCGGGTTTCTGTACTCCTTTGTTGCGCCTAGATCGTGCGGGTACCCGCACGGGTCGTGACCGCGAGGAGGTGAGGGACGCATGAGTTCCAGTGGTAGTCCGGGTCGATATCCGGGCGACGTTTCGTCCCGATCCGGTCTCCGGCGCGACATTCTCCGCTGAATCGCCAATTGGCTTACCGGCCAAGCGCTCCGGGATCGGAACCAGTACGGGACGGGACACGTCAGTCCATCTAGTGCTCGTTTTAATTCCGGCTCGTTTTGAATTTCGGCTAGGAGGCGATGATGACCGTAGCCCTGCACGACGAAGTAGTAACCGCAGCGCCCGCCCGCAAGCTGAGGGTGGTGCGCGACGTAACCCCGGTTCAGGCCCCCGCGTCCAAGAATGTGACGCGCCGGCTTGACAACCCGCCGTTCTACATCGGCGGCGACCCGCTGGTGGAAGGCGCTGCCCGCCTGCTGAGCATTCCGGTGCGTCACATGTATGCGGCGCTGTGGCGTGTCGGGCTGCTCGAAGTCCAGGCCTAGACGACACCCGCCGGGCGTGTTCGGTGGTCGGCATCAACCACCCTGTCACCGCCCCCGAACTCCTAGTGCCATCTGGCCCTAACCTGATGGGTGAACGTTTGCTGGAGTCTTCAAATGCGCGGCTGAAACGGCTATGATTTCGTTCGGCGGAACTTCGGGGATACCGGGTAGGAGCCCAGTGATGTCTTATCTCATGGTGGCCCCGGAGTTGCTGTCGTCGGCGGCAACGGACCTGTCCAACATCGGCTCGGCGCTGACCGCCGCGAATGCGGCGTCGGCGGCCCCAACTACGGGGATTCTGGCCGCAGCCGAGGATGAGGTGTCGGCGGCGATTGCCGCGGTGCTCTCCGCCCACGGTCAGGGCTTTCAGGCACTCAGCGCTCAGGCGGCGGCGTTTCATAACCAGTTCGTGCAGGCGTTGAACGCGGGTGCAGGGATCGCGTATGTCGCCGCGCGAGGCCGCCAATGCCTCGCCGTTTGCGGCCAATCCGGCGCAGACGTTGCAGCGAGATCTGCTCAGCCTGATCAATGCGCCCACCGAGGCTGCTGCTCGGGACGCCCGCTGGTCGGCAACGGCGCCAACGGCGCCCCGGGAACCGGGGCAAACGGTCAGCCTGGCGGGTTGTTGTGGGGCAACGGCGGAGTCGGCGGATCCGGCGGCGGCTCCCACCCCGCCGGCGGCAACGGCGGGGCCGGCGGGCTGTTCGGCAACGGCGGAGCCGGCGGAGCCGGCCAGCTCAATCTTCTCGCTGCCGGCGGGAACGGCGGGGCCGGCGGGCTGTTGCGGGGCAACGGCGGAGCCGGTGGCAACGGCGGATCCGATGGCGTCGGCGGTGGCGGCGCTGGAGGCAACGGCGGGGCCGGCGGGTTGGTCGGCGGCATTGGTGGCATTGGCGGCACCGGCGGTAACAGCTCCGTCAGCGGCAGCGGCGGACTCGGTGGCGCCGGCGGGGCCGCCGGGCCGCTGTTCGGCATCGGCGGGGCCGGCGGCGCGGGCGGGGCGGGCACTGGTTTCGGCTTGGCCGGTGGCGCCGGTGGCGACGGTGGCGCCGGTGGGATTGTAGGCAGCGGCGGTGCCGGCGGTTCCGGTGGGATCTCCGCCAACGCCGGCACTGGCGGCGCCGGTGGAACGGGCGGCAACGGCGGCTTCCTGAACGGGGCCGGCGGCGCCGGCGGCGCCGGCGGCGCCGGCCAGGGCGGCCCCGGCGGGGCCGGCGGGGCCGGCGGGGCCGGCGGCGTATTCTCCGGCTCCGGTGGCGCCGGCGGCGGCGGCGGCGTCGGCCCCGGCGGCACCGGCGGTGACGGCGGGCGCGGCGGCAACGGCGGCGTGTTCTTCGGCGACGGCGGTGCGGGCGGCGACGGCGGGGCTGCCCAGCTAGCGCCAGGCGGTAACGGCGGTGCCGGCGGCAACGCCATTCTGGTCGGCAACGGCGGGAACGGCGGCAACGCCGGGACTGGTTCGCCGGTGGGCAAAGCCGGTACCGGAGGCACCGGCTCGGTACTCCTCCTCGGCGCACCCGGGAATGACGGGATGACATAGCCCGCGGCATCGATCGGGTGGCGCCGATTAGGCGTGTGTCGTACCGGCCCGCTACCCCTCGGCGCCGGCTCTAGTAGATTTGCGGGGGTTCCGTAAATTTTCGTAGAATCGACGTAATGGCACCGATCCGGCTATCACCGGGGAGCCTTCGGAAGAACAGCCAATTTGGCCAAGAAACCGGCCCAGTAGAACCGAACGGGTGGGCCCGTCATCGCCCTCAATGAGCGGCCGCGCGTGAGCGTGGCAAGCGGGGTGGTACCGCGGCGTTCGCGCACCAGCGTGGCGTCGTCCCCATAAGGCGCCCGCGTGGGCGCCTAACCAGGCACGGTGCCGAAAGGCACGGTGGCACAGGAGACGACGCGCACAGTGACCGATAACGCTGACGTGACCGATAACGCTGACGTCCGGGCCTATCCCAAGCAGGCCGGCGGATCACCCGACTTCCCGGCGCTTGAGCTCGACGTCCTCGACTACTGGGCCCAAGACGACACCTTCCGGGCCAGCATCGCCCGCCGCGACGGCGCAGGGGAATACGTGTTCTACGACGGTCCCCCCTTCGCCAACGGCCTGCCGCATTTCGGGCATCTGCTCACCGGTTACGTGAAGGACATTGTGCCGCGCTACCGCACCATGCGCGGTTATAAGGTGGAGCGCCGCTTCGGCTGGGACACCCACGGGTTGCCGGCCGAGCTCGAGGTCGAGCGCCAGCTGGGCATCACCGACAAATCCCAGATCGACGCGATGGGCATCGCCGCCTTCAACGAGGCGTGCCGTGAGTCGGTATTGCGCTACACCGACGAATGGCGGGCTTATGTGACGCGCCAGGCGCGCTGGGTCGACTTCGACAACGACTACAAGACGCTGGATCTCGGCTACATGGAGTCGGTGATCTGGGCGTTCAAGCAACTGTGGGATAAAGGCCTGGCCTACGAGGGCTACAAGGTGCTGCCCTACTGCTGGCGCGACGAAACCCCGCTCTCCAATCACGAGCTGCGGATGGACGACGACGTCTATCAAAACCGCCAGGACCCGGCGCTCACGCTGGGCTTCAAGGTGGTGGGCGGTGAACTCGACGGCGCCTACCTGCTGATATGGACGACGACACCGTGGACCCTGCCGTCGAACCTCGCGGTTGCCGTCCATCCGGAGGTGACCTATGTGCAGGTCGGGGCCGGCGATCGTCGTTTCGTGCTGGCGCAGCCGCGGCTGGCTGCCTACGCCCGGGAATTTGGCCCCGAATCAGGACAAGAACCCGAGATCCTCGGCACTTATCGCGGCGCCGACCTGGTGGGCATCCGCTACCTGCCGCCGTTTCCGTACTTCATGGACACGCCGAACGCCTTCCAGGTGCTGCCGGGCGACTTCGTGACCACGGAAGACGGCACGGGCATCGTGCATATGGCACCCGCTTACGGCGAGGACGACATGGTGGTCGCGGAGGCGGCCGGCATCGTGCCGGTGACTCCGGTCGATTCCAAGGGCCGGTTCGACGCCACCGTCCCGGATTACCGGGGGCAGCGCGTCTTCGACGCCAACGCGCAGATCATCCGCGACCTGAAGAACCAGACCGGCCCGGCCGCGGTGAACGGCCCGGTATTGATCCGCCACGAAACCTATGAGCACCCTTATCCGCACTGCTGGCGATGCCGCAATCCGCTGATCTATCGGGCGGTGTCGTCGTGGTTCGTCGCGGTCACCGCATTCCGGGACCGCATGGTGGAATTGAACCGGCAGATCACCTGGTACCCCGAACACGTCAGGGATGGCCAGTTCGGCAAGTGGCTGCAGGGCGCGCGCGATTGGTCGATCTCACGAAACCGATACTGGGGCACTCCGATTCCGGTGTGGAAGTCCGATGACCCGGCCCACCCTCGAATCGACGTCATACGGCAGCCTCGACGAGTTGGAGCGCGATTTCGGTGTGCGGCTCGACCAATTTGCACCGGCCCTACATCGACGAGCTCACCCGGCCCAATCCCGATGACCCTACCGGGTCGTAGCACGATGCGGCGGATCCCCGACGTGCTTGACGTGTGGTTCGACTCGGGCTCGATGCCGTATGCCCAGGTGCACTACCCGTTCGAGAACGGCGACTGGTTCGACGGGGCTGAATGCGCCGACCCTGACAAGCAGTCGACGCGCACTACCCGAGCGACTTTATCGTCGAATACATCGGCCAGACGCGTGGCTGGTTCTACACGCTGCATGTGCTCGCCACCGCTCTGTTCGACCGTCCGGCGTTCAAAACTTGTGTTGCGCATGGGATTGTGCTGGGCTTCGACGGCCAGAAGATGAGCAAGTCGCTGCGCAACTATCCCGACGTTTCCGAGGTGTTCGATCGCGACGGCTCCGATGCGATGCGGTGGTTCGAGATGGCCTCGCCGGTGCTCCGCGGCGGCAACCTGATGGTCTCCGAGCAGGGCATCCGCGACGGCGAGCGGCAGGTGCTGCGGCCGTTCTGGAACGCCTACAGCTTCCTGGCCCTGTATGCGCCGAAAGTCGGTGCCTGGCGTACCGATTCGTCGCACGTATTGGACCGCTACATCCTGGCCAAGCTGGCGGCGCTGCGCGACGACCTGACCGACTCGATGGACGTCTGCGATATCCCGGTGGCCTGCGAACAATTGCGCCAGTTCACCGAGGCGTTGACGAATTGGTATGTGCGACGGTCGCGTTCGCGGTTCTGGGAAGAAGACGCCGACGCCATCGACACCCTGCACACCGTGCTGGAGGTAACCGCGCGGCTGGCCGCGCCGCTACTGCCGCTGATCACCGAGGTCATTTGGCGCGGGCTCACCGGAGAGCGGTCGGTACACCTGACGGATTGGCCGGATGCGGGCGAGCTGCCCGCCGACCCCGACCTGGTCGCCGCGATGGATCAGGTCCGCGAAGTCTGCTCGGCCGGGTTGTCGATACGCAAGGCCAAGAAAAATCTGCGGGTGCGCCTACCGCTACCGAAACTCACTGTGGCGGTGGAGAATCCGGAGCGCCTGCGGCCATTCGCCGATCTGATCGCCGACGAGCTCAACGTCAAGCGGGTCGAACTGACCGACGCGATCGACACCTACGGCCGGTTCGAGCTCACCGTCAACGCCCGGGTGGCCGGGCCGCGGCTGGGCAAGGATGTGCAGGCCGCCATCAAGGCGGTCAAGGCCGGCGAGGGCGTCGTCAACCCGGACGGCACTTTGACCGCCGGTCCCGCGGTGCTGCAACCCGACGAGTACAGCTCACGGCTGGTGGCCGCCGACCCGGAGTTCACCGCGGCGCTGCCCGATGGGTCGGGTCTGGTCGTGTTGGACGGCACGGTTACCCCAGAGCTGGAGGCCGAGGGCTGGGCCAGGGACCGCATCCGCGAACTGCAGGACCTGCGCAAGGCGACCGGGCTGGATGTCTCCGACCGCATCCTTGTGGTGATGTCGGTGCCGGCCGAGCGGGCCGACTGGGCGCGCACCCACCGCGACTTCATCGCCGGTGAAATCCTGGCCACCGGCTTTGAATTCGGCGACCCGGCCGATCCGGTGGAGATCGGCGACGGCGTGCGGGTCAACATCTCCAAGACCGGCGAGGGTGCCCGAGGAGGAAGCGGTCGGTCGGGCTAAGACCCAACACCGGCGCCGATCCGGCAGTGAGTTTGCCGCCTTATGCCAGCCCCCACAAACCTTGTTGCCACGCCCGCAAAACAGCTCGGGGAAAAACTTCGGTGAAAAAATCCCGAAAAAAGTGTCCATGGACGCCGGCGCCGGCGCTCCTACCTGTGACAGCTGCCCGCCGAGGGCCGCGACCACAGTTAAGGAACACGTCATGACCACCATGTTTGACCTCGAATCGACGGCCACGTTCCACGAGCCGGAGGCGACGCCCACGCTGTATCGGACGGGGTCGACGCCCACCTTGTATCGGCCCGAGTCGACTGCCCCGCTCTACAGGCCCGAGCCGACGGCCATTCTCACGGGCCAGTCCAGCGAGTACGGCAATTTGACCGCCGCCGCGGCGTGGTCGGTGAGCCCGTTGGGCGACCCGACCGTCGAAGACGGAAGGCTGTCCGGCTCGGCGGACTTCGAAGGCGACCCGGCCGATGACGACTACGCCTGGGCGGATTTCGAGGCCGACCAGCCCGTCGAGGCCGCGAAGCCGCGGACAACTGGCAAGAAGACGCTGATCACCTCCGCCGTCGTGGGGGCGCTCGGAGGCGGTGTCGCGCTCGCTCTGGTTGTCGCCGGTCACACCGGGTGGGGCCACTCGAAGGTCGCCGTGGTGTCTCCCAACGCCAGCGTCGGTTCGGTCGCACCCCAGGTTCCCGCGACGGCGTCGCCGACGGCCGCATCCACATCACAGGTCACACCCTCAACGCCCACGGTGGTCACCCCGGCGCCGGCGCCCGTGCCCGTGGTTTCGCAGGTGCCGGTGCCGCAGAACCGTGGGACCGGCACCCGGGCGGCGGCGGGCAACCAGGGCGGCGCCAACCCGTGGAGTGGCAACCAGGGCAACAAGGGTGGTGGCACCCCGGGCGGCAACCAGGGCGGCGCCAACCCGTGGAGTGGGAACCAGGGCAACAAGGGTGGTGGCACCCGGGGCGGTAACCAGGGCGGCGCCAACCCGCCGGGTGGCAACAAGGGTGGTGGCACCCGGGGCGGTAACCAGGGCGGCGCCAACCCGCCGGGTGGCAACAAGGGCGGCCAGAAATAGCCCGGTATCCCGGGCGGTCAACCGCAGCTTCCCGGCAAGCAACCAGTGGTCCAGCAGCGCTGACACGCCGGGGGTAGGACGGGCGATGGCGGGCTTTGCTACCGGCATCGCCCGTCATCTTGTAGCAAATCAGGATTTTAGCTATGCGGACGTGGACCAACGGGGGCAGACTAAACGCCAGCGTCGGTTGCCGCGCGATCCGAGCCCGACGTGTGACCGGGAGCGACGTCAATGACCGCAGCACTACCTGACTGGGACATAGCCAGCGACGCGGAGCTGGCCGTCTCGGCCGCGAAGGGCGACCGGGCCGCCCTCGGCGGGATCTATGACCGTTACGCGGATCGGTTGCACGACTTCTGCATCGGGATGGTCCGCGACCGTGAGGCCGCCGCCGACTGTGTGCAGGAAGTGTTCTGCACCGCGGCGCTGCAACTGCCGAAGTTGCGTGAACCCGACAAGCTGCGCCCATGGTTGTATGCGATCGCGCGCAACGAGGCCCTGCGTTTTATCCGCCAGCGCCGTCGGGAAAACGCCTCCGACGAACTGGCCGACGAGCAGTCTTCCGACGCGGGCCCGGAGACCCTGGCGCGCCGCTCGGAATTGGCCGGCCTCCTCGCCCAAGCAGCCCGCGGACTGTCCGAGCGGGACTGTGAGGTGCTGGAACTGATCTACCGGCACGGCCTGGACGGAGCGGAACTGGCCGAGGCACTGGACATCACTCCCGCCAACGCTGCCAAGATCGCGTTGCGATTGCGCGAAACCGTCGAGCGGGCCTTGGGCGCATTGCTGGTCGCCCGCCGCGTAAAGCGCAATCCGCGGGGATGCCCCGGGCTCGGCGCCATCCTGGCTGACTGGGACGGTGACTTCAACGTTCTGATGCGCAAACGCATCGCCCGGCACATCGACTCCTGTGACACCTGCGAGCGAAGCCGCCGCGACCTGGTCAACCCGAAAGCGCTGTTGGGTCTCGCGCCGATACTGGCGGCTCCCTGGTGGCTGCGCGGCCAGACGCTGGCCAAGGTCCAGCTGACCTCCGCTGATGCCGCCATGAATGCGTGGTCCGCCGAAGAGACCAGGTACGGGGCGCCGACCCAGACGCTTGACCGCCAGTCCGGCGACACACTCGGCAGTCTGAATACCGAACCCTACCTCGATGATTCCGAGCCAGAACGCGAGCCGGGCCCCGACGACGAGTCAGACGCCGAAACCGGTCAGCGCAAGCGATGGATCGGGCCCATCGCGGTCCTCATCGGCGTCCTGCTCGTCATTGCGGCAGGAGGGACCTATCTCTGGCTGCACCGCCACAACCTCCCCTTCGCCCCGCAGACCGTGATCAGAACCTCGCAATCCACACCCCCGCCGGCGCCAACCAGCTCCCCGTCGCCGGCCCAAACGGTACCGAGCACCCCATCACCGTCGGAAACGCCGCCGAGCAGCGCGCCGCCGTCTCCCAGCCAGACAATGGCACCCAGTTACGCTCCCACTTACACTCCGAAGCCGTCGTATACCCCGACGCGGCGAGCCCCGGCCTCAACACCGGCCGCCGTGCCGTCGGAGCAGGCGCCGCCGCCGTCGGCCTCGAACTCTCCTGCCGCTCCGCCGGGCTGGCCTCCGGGGCTGCCCTTTCCGCCGCAATTGACGCTGCCCACGTGGACGCCACCGCACCTGCCGATGCCCGGCAACACGCCTTCGACGCCCACGCCCAACTACAGCACTCCGAAGGCGACCGCTCCGCCTTCGCAACGATCTGGCTACTGAGCAACGCGCCACGGCCGTGCACGTCGGCCGATGTGCTCAGTTGCCCGATCGCAGCGCGCGGCGGGCGTGCGGCCAGAAGGGTATGCCGGCCGCAAGCGTGGCGCCGGCAGCGATGAGGCCGACGGCGGCGTCGACGCTCTCCCGCCCGTCGGCCGCCCAGTAGACGTCCTCAAGGTCTAACAGCAGGGCCAGCTCGTCGACGATCATGGCATTCGCCGAACCGAAGGCGACTGCGGCCGCCGGGTGGCGCCGTTGCCGCTCTGTTCCGCGCAGGCCCACGGCTGCCACCGTCGACAACAGCAAGATTCCGATGTTGTAGTGGTGAAAGTGCTTGCCGCCCAGGCTGACGCCGCCACCCTCCGGACCGTGACCGGCGCGGAGCCAGTGGGTGAGTCCGCGCAGGCCGACGAACGTGAGGGTGAATGACGCCCAGGCCAGGATCGTGGCCTGTTCGGCGGGTTCCAGTCGCTTGTCCCATTCCTCGCGCAGCCGTGCCCAGCGTCGCTTGCCGGGGTGGGCCGACTGCTCGGGAGTCGCCGATGCATCGCCGGTCGGGGCTCCCATCAGCCGGCCTTGGTCGCGCGCCAGCGCTGCCGGCCGGTGCCGACTTGAACGTCGACGTCGGTAAATCCCGCCGCGCGCAAGCGATCCGGCAGGGTCGCCGGCGGGACCGGATTACAGGTGTCGCGGAAATGCAGGATGCTGAACATCAGCGATGGCACGCCGTCGCTGCCCGCGAAGACCCCGCCGGGGCGAAGCACCCGGAACGCCTCGGCGAAAAGCTTGTCCTGCAGTTCCGCGGTCGGCACGTGGTGCAGCATCGTGAAGGACACCACCGAGCTGAACTCGTTGTCCGGCAACCCGGTATCGGTGCCGTCGCCGTTGATGATGCGCGCCCGGTCCCCGTAGCGCCGCTGCAGCCGCTGCGCCATCGGGGCATCGATCTCGACCGCGGTGAGGTTCGGCGTCATGTCGACCAGCACCCGCAGGAACGCGCCGTACCCCGGTCCGATCTCGAGCGTGTTGTCGCCCAGGTCCACGCCGGCGAGGACCGACGGCAAGACGTGACCCTCGACTTCCTTGGCCCAGCGATCCGAGCCGCAACACAGCCGGTGACAGAGATTCATGGCCATGTCACCGACGTTAGCCCAATAGCATTTGCTGTTGTGGAGTTCCGCTGGGTGCTGCACCTGGACATGGACGCGTTCTTCGCCTCCGTCGAACAACTCACCCGACCGACCCTGCGTGGACGGCCGGTGCTGGTCGGCGGTTTGGGGGGCCGGGGTGTGGTGGCCGGCGCGAGCTACGAAGCGCGGGTGTTCGGGGCACGGTCGGCCATGCCGATGCACCAGGCCCGCCGGTTGATCGGCGTGACCGCGGTGGTGTTGCCGCCGCGCGGTGTGGTCTACGGGGTCGCCAGCCGGCGGGTCTTCGACACCGTGCGCGCTCTGCTACCCGTCGTCGAGCAGCTGTCGTTCGACGAGGCATTCGGGGAGCCGTCCCAGATTGCCGGGGCGCCGGCCGAGGACGTCGAAGCGTTCTGCGAGGCCCTGCGGCAGCGGGTGCGAGACGAGACCGGCCTGATCGCCTCGGTGGGCGCCGGATCCGGGAAGCAGATCGCCAAGATCGCGTCGGGCCTGGCCAAACCTGATGGGATTCGGGTGGTCCGGCGCGCCGAAGAGCAGTCGCTGCTCGGCGGGCTGTCGGTGCGCAGGCTCTGGGGGATCGGCCCGGTCGCCGAGGAGAAGTTGCATCGACTCGGCATCGAGACGATCGGACAGCTGGCCGGGCTGACCGACGCCGAGGTGGCCAACATCCTTGGCGCGACAATTGGGCCCGCGCTGCACCGGCTGGCCCGTGGCATCGACGACCGTCCCGTCGCCGAGCGCGCTGAGGCCAAACAGATAAGCGCCGAGTCCACGTTCGCGGTCGATCTGACCAGCCTCGAGCAGTTGCATGAGGCGATCGACCCGATCGCCGAGCACGCACATCAACGCCTGCTGCGCGACGGCCGCGGTGCTCGCACGGTCACGGTGAAGCTGAAGAAGTCAGACATGAGCACGCTGACCCGCTCAGCGACGCTGCCCTACGCTACGACGGAGGCCGCGGCGCTGCTTGCCGTGGCTCGCCGGCTCCTGCTGGATCCACTTCAGATCGGGCCCATTCGCCTTCTCGGCGTCGGGTTTTCGGGTTTGAGCGACGTGCGCCAGGAGTCGCTGTTCCCGGATTTGGAGCTGTCCGCGCACGCATCGGAGGCCCAGGATTACGTCGACAGTCTGCCATCGCCAGCCGAGACCTCGACGTGGCGAGTGGGCGATGACGTCTCCCACCGCGACTATGGGCATGGCTGGGTGCAGGGGGCGGGTCACGGCGTGGTCACCGTCCGGTTCGAGACCCGTACTTCCGGCCCGGGCCCGGCCCGAACCTTCGCCATCGATACCGGCGACCTCACCCAAGCCAACCCAGTCGACAGCCTCGACTGGCCGGATTACGTTGACGCACTACACGCCAACGCCGCTTCAGCCGAATCGGTCGATGACGTCGGCAAGGGTTAGCCCCGCGGCCAGCGCGGCCATCGCCAGCACCCGGGCTTGAGACGGCGACAGCTGCGGCACCATCACCGCGCCGGCACTCACCAGGTCGTGCCCCGGACCCCATCCCGCGCTGACTCGCCCGCCGGAGACGCGGGTGGACACTGCGACAACGACCCCGTCGCGACAATGGCGGCGTACTCCGTCGACTACCGCGGCGCCGGCGTTGCCTGAGCCCAGGGCTTCCAGCACGATGCCGCGGGCGCCGGCGGCCACGCAGGCATCCATCGCCACCGCATCGCTTCCCAGGTATGTGGCCACGATGTCGACCCGCGGTGCTTCGGCGGCGCTCAGCTCGCCGAGATAAGGCCGAGCCTTGGCGCGTGTCAGCGTCACTCCGCCGTCGACGGTGCCGAGCTGCTCGCCGGCGAAGCTGCCCAGGTCCCGGGTGGCCATTTTGCGCAGGCCGAACGGCCGCAGCACCCGGCCGGCGAAGCACACCAGCACACCCAGGTCAAGCGCGGCCGGGCTGGCCGCCAGCGTCACCGCGTCGCGCAGATTGGCGGGGCCGTCGGCGTCGGGGGCGTCGGCGCTGCGCATGGCGCCGGTCAGCACCACCGGGACGGTGCCGGCATGGGTGAGATCCAGCCACAGGGCGGTCTCTTCGAGCGTGTCGGTGCCGTGTGTGATGACTACGCCCGCGGCGCCGTCATCGATCGTGGCCTGCACCGCGGCGCCGATCCGATCCCAATCAGCCAGTGTCAGCTCTGAGCTGTCGAGCAACATCAGGTCGAGGATTTCGATGTCGACATCGGTGTTCAACACCGGTATGAGTTCCGCTCCGCCGCGGGTGGGCCGGAGCACCCCATCGGCGTCGGTGCTGGTCGCGATCGTGCCTCCGGTGGTGATGACGGTGAGGCGGGCCATGCTGAGATCATCTCGCACAGTTGCCGCTTCCACCCGCTTGTGGGGCCGGCGAGGCACCATCAGCACTAAGGGATGATGGGAGAGTGCCTGACGAACCAACAGGGTCGGCCGAGCCGGTGCCTTCAACTGGGGATGCCGGTAAGGCCGACCTGGCTGGGGAACCTGAAGCTCCCGCGCCGCCCCGGCGACTGCGTCTGCTGCTGTCGGTCGCGGCGGTAATACTGACGCTCGACATCGCCACCAAAGTGTTTGCCGTCAAACTGCTGCCCCCTGGCCAGCCGGTGTCGATCATCGGCGACACGGTGACCTGGACTTTGGTGCGCAATTCGGGGGCAGCGTTCTCGATGGCGACCGGATACACCTGGCTGCTGACGCTGATCGCGACCGGTGTCGTGGTCGGCATCTTCTGGATGGGACGACGGCTGGTATCGCCGTGGTGGGCCATCGGCCTGGGCATGATCCTGGGCGGCGCGATGGGTAACCTGGTGGACCGATTCTTCCGCTCGCCCGGACCGCTGCGGGGACACGTCGTGGACTTCCTGTCGGTCGGCTGGTGGCCGGTGTTCAACGTCGCCGACCCGTCGGTGGTGTGCGGGGCCATCCTGCTCGTCGCACTGTCGGTTTTCGGCTTTGACTTCGACACCGTTGGCCGGCGTAAGGCCGACCAACGCTGATGCCCGTACTCAACATTCGGGTGCACTTCGCCGCGCTGCACCATCCCTGCTGCGGCGACCTGACCTAGCTAGGCGTCAACCGGACACTCGCGAAAAAGCTTAAAGGCAATGGCTACATGCCCGGTCGCTGGCATTCACGCATACCGCGGACGGCCGGCGCATGGAAATCGTCAAACCGTATCCGCCTGACCTACAGCACGCGGTGGACGTGTTGCGAGACGAGGGTGATCAAGATCTTCGCGACCTCGGCGGCGAAACCATTTAGACTCCGGTCCCACGCGAGTTAGTGTAAAGTTTGACTTTGCAAATCAAAGGCGTCGACCGGAGGAGGACTCCATGAACATTTCGCAACAGCACCGCTATATGTGGTCCGCCGCAGTTCTAACCTCGTTGCGCCTTTCGCTTGACGAGCACGGCTTTATCGAGATACTTCCTGCAATCCTGTCGGAGCGATATGAGCCCGGTGCGCGTCACACAGTAGCGGTACTTGGGAACCGAGAGTTGCCAACGGTGACGTCTACACAAACCCCAAATGGGGAGAAAGTGGCAGTCGTTAGTGGGGCAAGCCACTACTACCTGCCTGTGAGCCACTGTGTAGAAAAACAACTTGCTCTCGAATTCACTGAGCGAGTGTATTGCGTCGTGCCCTGTGTACGCTTACTGATGGAAGGCGAAGATATCTCGGGTAGACACCTGTGTACCTTCTTCCAAGTGGAGATCGAATTGAGGACTGAAAGCGTTGACGAGGTGCTTGTGAATGCCGAAGCAGTGTTGTCGAGATTTGCGAATCTTCTTCTTGCCAGGCTTGATTCGAGCGACCTCTTGAGCGACAACGCCCGGGAACGGATAGATGCTTTGGCCCACGTGCCGTACCAACGCCTTCGCTTTGCTGATGCACGTCGCCAGGTTGCAGGGACAGGTGGAGACGCGAATCCGCACGCTGCTGGCGATCTGACCCGCGCCGAAGAACAGTTGCTTGTGGACGCCGCATCCGAACCTTTCTGGCTGGTTGAATACCCTGAGGATGCGCGGGATTCGCTATACCGGCGAGGGCCGCTTGGTACATTTTCAACCTACGACCTCATGCTTCCATTCGGCGTCGGTGAACTATCGACCGGGGGTCTACGACCAGATTCTGCTGACGATATTCGGGCGCAGGCTGCAAAGTTTAGCGATTGTCCGCACCCGTTCTATGCGGATTGGAAGGCGCGAACGGGTGTGCAGACCGGGGGACTCGGATTTGGTCTTGAGCGGCTAATTCGCTATTGTTCAGGCGTCTCAAGTGTTCTGGACCTGAGGTTAGCTCACGACCAGGGACCTAATGCAAGTATAGGCGTTTGAGCAAGCGGAATTGTCAAGCGCGTACCGATCTCGCAACACTGTCTATAAAACTGTTTGCAGTTCCATTTTGTTGTTAAAGGAGTTCTCCGGGCCGACGACGGTAGGCAGTGCCAGCCATCACCGAGGCGCGACGACTTCGGTAATCTCAGCACGGTCTACGTAATTCTCAGCCGCCAGCGCCCACGCTGTCGTACCTGCGTAGGATGATTTTTGCTGCGTTCGATGGTTGTAGTGGCGGCCGAAGTTCCGCGCTACTGACCGGCTGCCTGCTAGGATCCAAAGACCCCATTCAACGAGCTTGCCAAAGCGGTACAGGGTCCAACATGACCATTGATCACAAGAATGGTGCACTTTACGCAAAGGCCGGAATCAGGCGGTACCCTCGGCGAGCACCCAAGCCGATCTTGCCGCTTCTTTACGGGTGCCGGTTGTCGGACTGTGGCGGTCCACGGCCGCGGCAGTCCATCTGGATCAAGACGATCGTCCAAAGTTGAACCTCGAGGAGTTGGTGCACCTATGGATCCCTTCCGGACCATGGTTCATGGTCACGTCGGCAAGCCGGCAGAAGACGACTATGAAGGCGCCCGGCTCATCGTTCCGGGCGAACGCGGGCCCCACGTCACGCTCCTGCGGGAGCGGCTCGTGCAACTTGGTTACCTTGACGGGCCCGGCGGCGATGTATTCGACGACCCCACGGCACGGGCCGTGATGAAATTCCAGATCGAGCACGGGGTCGATGCGGACAGCAAAGTCGGGAAGGAAACCCAGCTGCAGCTGCTCGGAAAAATGATCCCGCCGCCGATCACGACGCTCACTGCACCAAGACCAGAGAGCGAAAACTTCAATATATTCGGGGACTTTCGGATTGTCGGGTGGTGGATCGCGAACCTGGTATTTCTCGACCTGGAATCGCTACGCCCATATTTCTCCCACACGGCCGGACTCGAACGAAATGGAGTCCTTGGGTTCGAATGCCACCGCCTGGTTGCGCCCCATTTGCGCAGAGCGTTCGCCACGGTGGCCGAGCGAGGTTTGCACAAGAGCCTTGTCGAGTACGATGGCTGCTTTAAGGTCCGCTTCAAGAGAACCCGTGTCGGTGCCGGCGGAGACCGCGACTGGAGCAACCACTGCTGGGGAATCGCAGTGGACCTCAACTCCAGCTACAGCCCGCTCGGGCGAGCACTTGGAAACCATCCGCTTCAGGTCAACGCCGAACTCGCAGCCTGTTTCGAGGAAGCAGGTTTCTACTGGGGCGCCAACTACAAGACCGATGTGATCGACAGTATGCACTTCCAGTACTGCTTGCCGAGCTGACAAGACTTTTTTATCAATTGACACTTTTTTGTCAATTCGACCCTGTCGGCTCATCCCGCCATCACGCGCGCGGCTAGACCATTCGAGCCGAAGGCGGTCTTGCCGGCCTTCTAACGCTTAATGTCCTGGCTGTTGCTTCGTCCAGCCCTCCGGTTGATGAACAGACGAGCGCTGTTCGTCCGGTCAGACCGAGGTTCATCAGTTTTCCTGGGGGGCAATAGATTTTGGTCTGAACCACCAAACCCTAGAACCGCTAGGAATCCACCGAGAAGCATGATCACGGCACCGACGAACTGCAGGGCGGTGAAGCGCTCGCCGAGGAACACCGTGGAGAAGAACGAGCCGAATATCGGGATAGTGAACATCATGATGGTTGCAACTGAAGGGCTCACCTTGCGCAGGCCGCGTAAGTAAAATAGGTAGGCGATCGCGGTCGGCCCTACGGCGAGGAATATGACGTTGCCCCACGCCAGGCCCGACACTGACTGCCAGGACACATCCGCAGCGAAGGGGAGCGCGATAGCGACGAGTCCGAGGGTGCCCAGCCCGGTGCCCCACGCGGTTGCCTGGAGGGGATCCACTCCGGCCAGCACGGATTTGGAAAGGATGCTATAGGTGGCCCAGCAAATGGAGCCGAGCATGAAGATCAGGTCGCCGATCAGGCGAGTGGATCCCTGCGGCTCTGCGCCCATGCCAAGGAAGAAAATGACCGCGCCAACCACTCCGACGGCGAGTCCAGCGAGCCGTCCCCAGGAGGCTCGTTCACGTCCTAGTGTCATCAATGCCGTTACTGTGAGGATTGGGCTGAGGACAGGCTGGATGATGCTGCCGTCCAGTGAGGGCGCGAGGGATAGGCCCCAGAAGAAGAACACGTTGTAGGCGAAAACCCCGACAAGTCCGAGAAGTCCAGCGCGTATCGCCGCGCCGTGGCCAATCGGGGTTAGCCGGCCACGCAACATGAAAACCAGGACGATAAGAATCAGGCTTCCCCCGCCGAACCGTAGAGCCGCCGCAACTTGGTGGGGTATTTCGCCAACGACCACCTTGGAACTCGCGAAAGCACTACCGAACATCACCATCGTGACCAGAAGGTTCAGGTAGGCGTCAACTGGACGGTGTGCATGAGGCCCGTTAGGGGGGGTCATTGATACCTCCCGGCGCCGTTGACGATCTTGTCGACCTGGTTCTTCGGACCGTGCATTGCAATCCTTAAGAGATCCAGCTTGTCGGTTGCGACTGCGGCTACAGCGATGGCGCGAGCATGCGCGGCAGACTGTAAAACTGCGTCAGCGGGGCAAATGAGTGCCGGCCGGCGGAACATCGGCAAGTATCTGACCGCGAGCAGCCCTCCCGCATCCTCATTGTGCGGTGCAGTGCGCCAAACAGCAGGTGGGTGACGCGAGGCGGGGCGCCTCTCTACCCCGAGGCGCCCTGTTATGGCTATCACTGTCAGGCTGCGTCTATGCCGCAAAGTAGCCCTCTATCCCCTCGACAGCCTCAAGGAGGCTCGAGCCGGGCATCTCAACCGAATGGGTAAGGCTGCCGGCATTGAATCGGATGAGATCTTGATCGGCTAAAGCCGAATCCACATATACGGATAAGCCGAGCAGATTCCCAAAAGGCGGCAAACTGCCCTTTACCAATCCCGTTAACGCCAACATTTCGTCTGCCGTTGCAAATCGTGCCGATTTACTCCTAAGCGCACGCTTCGCCGCTTTCCAATCAAGCTGCCGATCGCCCTGAACAACGAATACAACATAGGTGGCCCCAGACTTCACGAGCAGGGCCTTCGCTCCAGTGCTGAGGTCAACCCCCCGCACCGCAGCGGCCTGCGCGCTTGTCGTCACAGGCTCATGCTCGATCACCCTAAAGTCTATGCCCAGCTTATTAAGCCGGTTGCATATTTGCTCACGGAGCTCCATTGCTCATATCTTTCACGCTATCCCGTTATTAGCAAGTATGGCCTCGTCACCGCGTCGTCATCTAGTCCCGGAAGCTGTAGATTCAGCGGCACGCCGCTAAATTCGCCAACCTTGCCCGCGACATCTAACGGTAAACGGACGCTCTCATAGATTAGAATTCCATTACCCAGCAAGCGCTCATGGTTGGTATCACCTAACCATGATGCCAATCTCGTGCGGACATATTCGCGCGCCTTCGAATTAATCATGAGCGGCAATTCGTTGCCCCGAAAGTTTGCGACCGGGTCTTCAATTTGAAACGCATCTATGCCGACAAGTGATATTGAGCTAGTGTCAGCGAGCAACTGCGCGGCTTCCATTGAAAAATATGGTGCGTAGAAGTACCGGTACTCCCAGGACTCAAAAACTTCATTCGACCAGTACTTGCCCGATCCCGAAAATATCAAGAGGCCTATTAACTCCTCAAGGTTCACATCGAGGCGGTCAAGTTCACCCGTAAGATCGTCAACGTTGATTTCGAGACGCTCAAAAGTCGCTACGAACTCATCAAACTGACCTATGCGGTCACGGTTAAATACTCCACGATCGTCAAACCAACTTTCGAGATTCTCCATCTTTGACGAGAAATCCAACACAGCAACTTTCCCGATGAACCGCTCCAAAGGGTACTCTCCGACCGATGAATAGGTTGTGCGGGCGGCAGCTGACGTTGGCTTTACTCCAACCAAATGGCCAGGAAAATCAATTTGGGTGCCCGCATTTGAGTAGAGGTTGTCGATGCGTGACGTAACGAAAAATAATCCGTGCGAATCACCTTCCTCGAACGTGATGATCGGAACTTTGTCGGCTGTGCCAAAAGTGCACGGCGCTTTATCGGTAATTGGGTGTGACAAATCAACGATTTTAGACACCTAGTGCTCCTAATGGGTCACCGTAATCTTCACCTGGGTCGACATCGAAGTACAACCGATTGATATGTCGGGGAATCTTTGCCGCAGCACCGCCCAAGAAAGCCGTTCGGCCGTGGAGAACGCGTTTGTTATCGATCACCGCGACCGACCCAGGGGTTAAAAACACCTCAATCATCGTTTGCTGGATCTTGCGGCAAAGTGCGACCACAGCGTCGATTCCCTCACGTGTCGCGCACCGAAGGTTGTCGCGACGAAACCTAACCTGATCTGGACCCGCGTGGTGGGGGCTTAATATTGGCTTACGAACGGCGCTGCCACCACGAAAATGTTTCGGTGCAGGGAATAGAAAATCCGGTCGTCCTAGGATGTTAATTTGGTGTGGCTCGAGGGATTTTGCAATTTCGGCCACATCGACGAACTCTGAAAGCCCGCCCTGACGTTCGTCGTTATTGATGCTGTGGAGACAAAAGAAGACCGGGGGCTCGTCGATGTAAGACAGGTCAGTGTGCGGAAAGAACTCTCTTGCGTTGGTGAAGGCAGGGCGTCCTCCGACGACGGAGCGGGGATCTTCCTTTATTTCAATCACGTAGTCGCCCTCGTCTTCAAATCGTACGACACGACCCATCAGCTCGGCCAGCAGCAGAAATGAACGTCGTGGGTCATCTTGCGTAGGTAGATTGTGCAGGATAGCCAGCCCCCATGGGGAATTAGCCCTGGCAAGGAGCACTCGCAGATCCGCTGTTAGGGGATAACCGTCGGATCTATCGTCGATCGTCGATACAAGCCTCCTCGCCGTAGCGACCAGCTGTTCCAAATTATTTTGATCTATCGCTTCCCAATCGGACGAAGCGTCAAGCTCCCGTATCGTAGGCGCGATGGGTGTGGTCTCGAGATCGATGTCGAGTACGTCCATGGAACGCCTTTCATCGTAATTGTTTGGGCAGCTACAACGTTCCGGGCGAGCCGATTCGGGTTGGGATATCAGCCTCCCGTCAGCCATAACGAAGTTTAGGGGCAACTCGGCTGGCGCGGGGGGTGTTGAACGCGATGACCACGACCGGACCTCCTGATCCGCGACCACAGCCCTGGGACCAGGGACTCCGAGGTTTGGGGCGGGCGCGGACATGACATCGGCCGTCCGGGCGTCCACGGGTACACCGTGCGGCAAACGCTTGGGCGCATGTTCACGTTGCGGATCGCCCGGAGTCAGTGCCGGTTGACTGGGATCTGCCGGCGTGGCCGCGCGAACGGTGCGCAATAGATCAGCCGCATGCTCGGCACGCTCACGCAGCAGACGATTGGATAGCTGCGGTGGAGCCAAAACCTCCGGCATCACTGCTCAGTCGCCTTTCTGGGGTTGCCCGATGTGACGACCCCAGGCTGCGGCGAACCGCTTGTCGGATCCTTGGCGAATTCTTGGAACAGCCCCTACGTGATGCGCTCTGGCAAGCGACAGTTGTGAGCGAAGTGCTCGGGCGGCAATGGATTTCAGCCAACTAAGTTCACAGCGGGGGTGCTGGCTGGCAGCTGGACGCTGCGCGGTATGCGCGTGGGCGGGCTTGATGAGCGGGTCCCGGGGCGATGTCGCGCCGTGAGGAGCCCATCTACTCCCGCCCGACCCGTGTCGCGGCGGCGTTGGTGGTCGGGCACACGTGGTCGTGGCTGGTGGATTCCGCCGCAAAGAATCCTTTGAGAAATTCCGAAGGCCCCCGGCAGAGGCTGATGTGGACCGCACCACCGACCCCGCAAAGCCAAAGGGAGTCCCCATGTTCACCCCGACTGAATCCAGCGCATCGTTCGCCGGCCTCGAAGAGGTAACTACGGTGCTATCCGCAGCTGAGATCGAGAGCCTTCGAACGGTGTCAGAGCAGTTGGCAGCGGATCTCGGCGAGGCGGCTCTTGATTCTCGTCGCACATTCAGGGCCATCCAAATTGCGGCTCGGCGTGTGCCGCGAAGAATTGCTGAGACGTTGATCAACTTCCGTCGCAACGGGAACGAATACGGGTCGCTGGTTTTTAAGAACCTGCCGCTCGACCAGCACCTGGTCAACACACCGGAGCACGGAGCGCTGCCCGGGTGGCAGCAGGCTCCAGTGTCGACGATGGTCCAGTTGCTGATGATGACTTGGCTCGGGGATGTCATTGCGTATGCCGATGAAAAGGATGGCGCTCTCGTGCAGGACGTGGTTCCGCTAGCTGGCAATGAGCTGCGACAGCAGAACAGCGGAAGCGTGTTCTTCGGAATGCACACCGAAAACAGTTTCCACCCGTACAAGCCAGATCACCTGAGCCTGCTGTGCTTACGTTCAGATCATGACCGAGTTGCGCACACCCTGACGGCATCGATCGTTCGGGCTCTGCGGATGTTGTCTTCTGAATGCGTCGATTTCCTGCGCGAGCCGTTGTACCGGATTCGCTATGCCAGTTCGTTTGGCGGTGACGGGCTGCGCTACTGCCCAGCATTACCGGTGCTCACCGGATCGATGCAGCGGCCGATCCTTTGCGTTGATTTCCATCTGACGGAGGGTTTGAGTGAGGACGCCGTTTGGGCGCTAGACCAATTGCGGGAAGCGATGACAGCGGTCTTGACCGGGACAGTACTTGAACCCGGAGACTTCGTTATCGTCGACAACCGCACTGCGGTGCACGCTCGGACGAAGTTCACGCCGCACTACGACGGCTGCGACCGGTGGCTGCGGCGCTGCTTTACTGTCACCGATTTCAGCCGTTCGCAGAGCGCCCGTGTGCCCGGCTCTCATGTCTGCGCTCCCCTGCGTGTCATTTCCCCCCGTGGGTCAGCCGCCAAGTCTTCGAAGCCGTTGGCGGGCATGCCGAGTTGAGGCGAGCAGGTGTTCTGGCGCAACCAGGACGCAGCCCGAATGTAAGAACCTACGTCAAAATAACTTAGGTTTTGGCGCCCGCTGCGACTAGGGTTGTGGTAATGACCGGCATGGCGGAGGCGATGGCGTCGAGGTACGCGGCGCTGCGTCCGCACCTGGACGAGCGGCAGCGGCGCCTGCTGCTCGGGGTGGAGGCCCAGAAGCTTGGTCGAGGCGGGATCAAGACGATCGCCGCGGCGACCGGTGTGCACCCGGACACCATTGCTCGTGGAGTGCGGGAACTCGACGGGCTGCCGGAGCCGGCGGCGCGGGTCCGCGCGCCCGGCGGTGGCCGTAAGAAGCTGTCCGAGGCCGACCCGGAGTTGACGGCCGAGTTGTCGGCGTTGGTGGATCCAGAGACCCGCGGCGATCCGATGTCCGCGCTGGTGTGGACGACCAAGTCGACGCGCAACCTGGCCGATGCGCTGACCGCGAAGGGGCATCCGGTCTCCGACCGGACGGTGGCGCGGATGCTGCGGAAGATGGGGTTCAGCCTGCAGGCCAACGCCAAGGTGATCGAGGGCCGCCAGCATGAGGACCGTGACGCTCAGTTCCGCTACCTCAACGGGTGCGTCGGCGAGCATATCAGCGCAGGTCAGCCGGTGATCTCGGTTGATACGAAGAAGAAGGAACTGGTCGGGGAGTTCGCCAACGGCGGGCGCGAGTATCAGCCCAAGGGCTCGCCGGTGCCAACGAACGTACACGATTTCATGGACAAGGAGCTGGGCAACGCGATTCCGTGCGGCGTCTACGACGTCACCACCAACACCGGATGGGTGTCGGTGGGCACCGAACACGACACCGCGGCGTTCGCCGTGGCGACGCTGCGCCGCTGGTGGGACAGCATCGGACGGCGCCGCTACCCGCACGCCGACCGACTGCTGATCTGCGCGGACGCCGGCGGCTCCAACGGTTACCGACTCCGTGCCTGGAAGGTCGAGCTGGCCGCCCTGGCCGCCGAGACCGGGCTGGGGATCACCGTCTGCCACCTACCCCCCGGCACCAGCAAATGGAACAAAATCGAGCACCGGCTGTTTTCGCAGATCACCATGAACTGGCGCGGACGGCCACTGACGAGTCACCGGATGATCGTCGACCTGATCAGCAACACCACCACGGCCACTGGACTGACCGTCCACTGCGCGCTGGATACCGACCAATACCCGACCGGCATCAAATACACCGCGAAAGACGTTGATGCCCTACCGATTACCCGCCACAACTTCCACGGCGAGTGGAATTACACCGTACAGCCGACACGCCCGAAAACCGCCTAGATTATTTTGTCGCGGGCACTAAGCGCGCTGACGGCCCCGCTTTGACGGCCATGTCTGTCACATGCATTAGGGAATGATGGGGGAGTGCCTAGAGAATTAACACGATCGGCCGAGCCGGTGACGACGGCCGGCGACGTTGAAGCTCCGGCCGGCGGCGTTGAAGCTCCCCCGCCGCAGACGACTCCGAGGCGGCTGCGTCTGCTGCTGTCGGTCGCGGGAGTGGTGCTCGCGCTTGACGTCGTGACCAAGGTGCTGGCCGTCAAACTGCTGCCCCCCGGCCAGCCGGTGTCCATCATCGGCGACACGGTGACCTGGACGCTGATGCGCAATTCGGGGGCAGCGTTCTCCATGGCGACCGGATACACCTGGGTGCTGACGCTGATCGCCACGGGTGTGGTGGTCGGCATCTTCTGGATGGGGCGGCGGCTGGTGTCGCCCTGGTGGGCCGTGGGCCTCGGGATGATCCTCGGCGGCGCGATGGGCAATCTGGTCGATCGTTTCTTCCGGGCGCCCGGGCCGCTTCGGGGGCATGTCGTGGACTTTTTGTCGGTCGGCTGGTGGCCGGTGTTCAATGTCGCCGATCCGTCGGTGGTGGGCGGCGCCATTCTGCTCGTCGTCCTGTCGATCTTCGGCTTCGATTTCGACACCGTTGGTCGGCGTAAATCCGACGAGGACACCGTTGGCCGGCGCAAGGCCGACGATGACACCGTTGGCCGACGAAAGGCCGACCAGCGCTGATGGCCGATCGCTCGATGCCGGTCCCGGAAGGACTGGCGGGCATGCGTGTCGACGCCGGACTGGCGCGGCTGCTGGGGCTGTCGCGCACCGCCGCGGCCGCCATCGCCGAAGACGGCGGTGTCGAGTTGGACGGCGTGCAGGCGGGAAAGTCCGATCGGCTGACATCGGGTGCCTGGTTGCAGGTGCGGTTGCCCGAGGCACCGGCGCCGCCGGAGAACACCCCGATCGACATCGAGGGCATGACCATTCTGTATTCCGACGACGACATCGTCGCGGTGGACAAGCCGGCGGCGGTGGCCGCGCACGCGTCGGTCGGCTGGACCGGGCCCACGGTGCTCGGTGGCCTGGCCGCCGCCGGTTACCGGATCACCACATCCGGTGTACCCGAGCGGCAGGGCATCGTGCAGCGGCTCGACGTCGGCACCTCGGGGGTGATGGTGGTGGCGCTCTCCGAGCGCGCGTACACCGTCCTCAAACGGGCGTTCAAATACCGCAAGGTCGACAAGCGCTACCACGCCCTGGTGCAAGGCCACCCGGATCCGTCCAGCGGAACGATCGACGCGCCGATCGGCCGGCACCCCGGGCGTGACTGGAAGTTCGCCGTCACCACAACCGGCCGGCACAGTGTGACCCACTACGACACGCTGGAAGCCTTCGTCGCCGCCAGCCTGCTCGACGTGCATCTGGAAACCGGCCGCACCCACCAGATCCGGGTGCATTTCGCCGCGCTGCACCACCCGTGCTGCGGCGACCTCGTCTATGGGGCCGACCCGACATTGGCGAAAAGACTTGGCCTGGAACGCCAGTGGCTGCACGCGCGTTCGCTGGCGTTCGCCCACCCGGCCGACGGCAGGCAGGTCGAGATCGTCAGCCCTTATCCACCCGACCTGCAGCACGCGCTGGACGTGCTGCGCGCCGAGGGTTGACCGGCACAAATCAATCGGGCTTGCGGACCTCAACGAGGACCCGCGAAGAGTGGGCGACGAATGACCCGTCGGCTTCGATGCGCCGATGCAGTTCCCGCAGCCGCTCGTGGTAGCGCTGCACCGTAAAGTCCGGCACCGTCCAAATCACCTTGCGCAGGAAGTAGACAACGGCCCCGATGTCGAGATATTCCTGCCGGAGCCGCTCCATGCGCATATCCACGACCTCAAGTCCGGCGGCCAGTGCCTGTGCTCGTTCGGTGTCTGGGTGCCGCCGGGCCCAGGCTTCGGGCTGCGGACCGATGAAGTGCTCGACCAGCTCGGACACTGTCGCCGGTCCGATGTGCTGCGCGAAATAGGTGCCGCCCGGGCGCAGCACCCGGGCGATCTCGGTCCACCGGATGGTGTTGGGGTGTCGGCTGGTGACCAGGTCGAACGCCTCGTCGGCGAACGGCAGTTCTGACTCGTCGGGCGTGGCCACGACCACGACGCCGTACCGATGCAGGAGCCTGGTTGCCAGCGCCGCGTTGGGCGGCCAGGATTCGACGGCGGCCATGGTGGGCGGGAAGGGGCCCGCGCCGGCCAGGACTTCCCCGCCGCCGGTCTGGATGTCCAGTGCAGCCGACACGTTCGCCAAACGGCGACTCAGCATTTGTTGGTAGCCCCAGGACGGTCGTTCCTCGGTCGCGCGGCCGTCGAGCCACGAGAAGTCCCAGCCGTCGACAGATGCCGAATCGGCTTCTGCCAGTAAATCTTCGAATGTGCGCATGCTGGGCATGATAGGGGCGGGAAGAGCCGCAATGTATTCGAGGCCATGGTGCCCGTACCGGGGGCCGCTACCGGACTGCGGACGTCATACCTCCACTCCCGCAATCGATTTCGCGCGTTACCATCGACACGTGATCGCGATGCTGTTGTTGCTGTTTCGAGCCGCCACCCAACCGGGCTCCCGTAATGCCGCGAATGCCTGGGAATGCTGCCCCCGAATGCATGCACGGAGGGAGCAATGCTGCTCACGGCAATGCGGCAGCAATGGGAATGGTCAGACGAGCGCGCGAATATGCGACGCGACGCGCATATGCGACAAGCGCGAACGCTGCGTCAACGCAATGCTCCCGACGCAATGCGCCCGATGCTGTGCTGCGTAATGCTGACGAGGAATGCGCGCTTAATGCTCCCCTCAATGCTCCCCTCAATGCTGTGCACGTCATGTGCTGACAATGCGCCCGACGAGCTGCGACGACGCAGCATGCCCGCATGACTCAGCCCCGCTGCGCGATCTGCGGAGCGCCGCTACCCACCCGTCACGACGTCAGTCTGCAGGGACCTTATATAACCTTGGCGTTACTGGCGCGTGTCTAATTTATTAAATCGGTGTACTGGCGCGTGTCTAATCTTATTGCGTACATGTTGAATAACACCCAGATACGCCGGAGGATTAAACCCCGAGGATTTAATTCGCACTAAACCGGGTAATGCCTCCGGGTATGAAAAACATCGCGCGCGTTGCAGCATCAGCGGTCGTAATGACCGCCGGTTTAGGGCTCGCCGGTTTGGGGGCGACTGCCGTCGCGCACGCCGGGCCCGTGATGAACACGATTTATCACTGGTGCCCCGGCCAGTCGTGGGATCCAGCGTGGGGCTACAACTGGGATGGGGGCCGCTGCCACGACGCCCACTGGTACGACAATGAATCCCGCGACCAGGCCCATTGGCACAATGGCCCTTGGGACGACCACTGGGTAGGCGGGTACTTCCACCCCCAGGACACAGGTGACTGGCACTGAGGTGATGTAAGCCGGGATCCGGTGACCTTGGAAGCTTGGCGGGACCAACCCTGACGAGGGCCGGAACTGCTGGGTATTTCGACGGCTTGATCGTGGCGAGGATGTCGTGGATTTCGGCGGGTAGCGGGTCCGTAGCGGCCTAGTGGTCGGACGAATTTCTGAAGTTCGATACTGCGCGACCCGCGAAGCGGTCTTCACGGTGCGCACATAGGCTTCGAGGGCCGCTGCGCCGCGGACGTTTGCGCCGCTGCGCCGCGAGCGTGGGGGATATGTACATACTCGGGCGACTTTTCGTCCATAACCCCCACGCTCGGCGAAGTGATCCAGTTGGAGCCCGACATACTGGCCGACCCCGGCCACAGTCTTCACGGTGCGCCCATAGGCGACATCGCTGCACCCGAGAAGCCCCGATTAGTGCGTAACCTTGGACCTACCGCCGAACAAAACCGCTGATCAGCGGCGTATCGCCGAATCCAAAGCGGATTCGTGTCCTAAGTCAGGGTTGAGCTAGACCTTGGCCGAGCTGGTGTCCGAAGCGATGTCGGGGGCCAGCGGCGCGATGGCACCGAGTATGTCCGTCACTGTCGCCGACGGGACGCCCGCCGCGGCGAGCGCGTCACCCAAATGCCCTGCCACCAGACTGAAGTGGTGCATGGTGATGCCGCGCCCCTGATGCACTTGCTTCATCGGCGCCCCGGTGTAGGGCTCGGGACCACCGAGAGCGGCGGCGAAGAATTCCGTCTGTTTGCCCCTGAGGCGGTTCATATTCGTGCCGGCGAAGAACCCGGCCAGTTGGTCATCTGCCAGCACGCGAACGTAGAAATCCTCAACGACGACTTCGATGGCCTCGTGACCGCCGATCTTGTCGTAGATGCTGGTCGGCTGGGGCTTGCGGAAACGTGCAACTATTCGCATCGCATCAGGGGACCACGAAGGGATTCCTGGTCGGTTAGTGCGCGATCACACCGGGATTACTGGCTGTAACAGGCCGATTGTGCGTGCCTGATCACGATTGTGAGCTATTACTATCCATTCCTATCCAGCACCTGATCGATGTCCTAGGTTTGGCGTTATGACCTGTGTCACGCCACCCCCACCGCCAGGAGCGACAGCCGATGAATCTTGGTGACCTGACGAACCTCGTCGAAAAGCCGTTCGCGGCGATGTCCAACATCGTCAACACGCCCAACTCGGCCGGGCGATATCGACCGTTCTATCTGAGGAATCTGCTCGATGCGGTACAGGGCCGCAAACTCAGCGATGCGGTCGCGGGCAAGACTGTCCTGATCACCGGCGGGTCGTCGGGCATCGGTGAGGCGGCCGCCAAGAAAATCGCGGAAGTGGGCGGCACCGTGGCGCTGGTCGCGCGGACCCTGGAAAACCTCGAAAAGGTTGCCGACGACATTCGTGGCGATGGCGGGACCGCCCACGTGTATCCGTGCGATCTGGCCGACATGGACGCGATCGCCGCGATGGCCGACCAGGTGCTCGCCGATCTGGGCGGCGTCGACATCCTGATCAACAATGCGGGGCGCTCGATTCGGCGGTCCCTGGCGCTGTCCTACGACCGGATCCACGACTACCAACGAACGATGCAACTGAATTACCTGGGCGCGGTCCAGCTCATCCTCAAGTTCATCCCCGGAATGCGGGAACGTGGCTTCGGGCACATCGTCAACGTGTCCTCGGTCGGCGTGCAGACCCGCGCGCCGCGGTTCGGCGCCTACATCGCCAGCAAAGCCGCGCTGGACAGCCTGTGCGACGCGCTGCAAGCCGAGACGGTGAGCGACAACGTTCGATTCACCACCGTGCACATGGCCCTGGTGCGCACCCCGATGATCGGCCCGACCACCATGTACGACAAATTCCCGACGCTGACGCCGGATCAGGCGGCCGGCGTGATCACCGATGCGATCGTGCACCGGCCCCGGCGAGTCAGCTCGCCGTTCGGTCAGTTCGCCGCCGTCGCCGACTCCGTCAACCCGGCGGTGATGGACCGACTCCGCAACCGCGCGTTCGGCATGTTCAGCGACTCCGCCGCAGCCAAGGGGGGCAAAACCGATACCGACACAACGGAATTAGACAAACGAAGCGAAACGTTCGTGCAAGCGACCCGCGGAATACATTGGTGACACCATGAGCCTTCCGAAACCGAACAGCCAGACCACCGTCGTCATCACCGGTGCCTCCTCGGGCATCGGCGCCGAATTATGTCGCGGCCTGGCCCGCCGTGGGTTCCCGCTGCTGCTGGTGGCCAGGCGCCGTGAGCGTCTCGACGAACTCGCCAATGAAGTAGGCAAGGAATACTCGGTCGGGGTGGAGGTCATGCCGCTCGACCTCGGCGACCCGGACGGCCGCGGGAAGTTGGCGGACCGGCTCCGCACCGAACCGATCGCCGGTCTGTGCAATAGCGCTGGCTTCGGCACCAGCGGGGACTTCTGCACGTTGCCGGTCGAGCGCGAGAGTGAAGAAGTGACCCTCAACGTGCTGGTGTTGATGGAACTCACCCACGCGGCTGTGGGCGGCATGGTGGAGCGCGGCGCGGGTGCGGTGATGAACATCGCGTCGATCGCCGCGTTCCAGCCGATTCCCTACATGGCGGTGTATTCAGCCTCCAAGGCCTTCGTGCAGACCTTCTCGGAGGCCGTCCATGAGGAGCTGCACGGCACGGGCGTGTCGGTGACGGCCCTGTGCCCGGGCCCGGTGCCCACCGAGTGGGCCGAGATCGCCAACGCCGACCGGTTCAGCATTCCGCTGGCCCAGGTCTCGCCGCGCGACGTCGCCGAAGCCGCGATCGGCGGGATGCTCGCCGGCAAGCGCACCGTGGTGCCCGGCGTCGTGCCCAAGTTCGTCAGCACCAGCGGCAGATACCTACCGCGCAGCCTGCTGTTGCCCGGGATCCGGATCGGGAACCGCCTGCGCGGCGGGCCCGGTCGCTAAGGAGGCCGCGAGTGGCTGGCGTCGAGATGACCGCCGACATGCCGATGAGCCCGCAGGACATGTGGGACCACGTCTCGGACCTGTCGGAGTTGGGCGAGTGGCTCGTGATGCACGAGGCGTGGCGCAGCGAGCTGCCCGACGAGATCACCGAAGGCACGGAAATCGTGGGTGTGGCGCGTTCCAAGGGCATGCGCAACCGGGTGACCTGGACGGTGACCACGTGGGACCCGCCGCACGAGGTGGCGATGTCAGGAACTGGGAAAGGCGGCACCAAATACGGTGTCAGACTCACCGTCCAGCCCGCCGAAGACGGATCCACCCTCGGTCTGCGCTTTGAGCTGGGCGGGCGTGCGCTGTTCGGCCCGGTGGGTTCGGCCGCGGCTCGCGCCGTCAAGGGCGACGTCGAAAAGTCGCTGCAGCGGTTCGTTGAGAGGTACGGATAGAAACCAGACACACTTCGCGACACGCCGAGGGTGTGTCGGTCCTCGGTCATAGACTGGCGTCCCTATGAGCGGTTCATCTTCGGGGTCCTTCGTGCACCTGCACAACCACACCGAGTATTCGATGCTGGACGGTGCCGCGAAGATCACGCCCATGCTGGCCGAGGTGGAGCGGCTGCAGATGCCCGCGATCGGGATGACCGATCACGGAAACATGTTCGGCGCCAGCGAGTTTTACAACGCGGCGACAACGGCCGGGATCAAGCCCATCATCGGCGTCGAGGCCTATATCGCGCCGGGCTCACGCTTTGATACCCGGCGCATCACCTGGGGTGACCCGGGCCAGAAGGCCGACGACGTCTCCGGCGGCGGCTCCTACACGCACCTGACGATGATGGCCGAGAACGCGACCGGCCTGCGCAACCTGTTCAAGCTGTCCTCGCTGGCCTCCTTCGAGGGCCAGCTGAGCAAGTGGTCGCGCATGGATGCCGAGCTCATCGCCGAACACGCCGACGGCATCATCATCACCACCGGCTGCCCCTCCGGGGAGGTGCAGACCCGCCTTCGCCTGGGTCAGGATCGGGAGGCGCTCGAGGCGGCCGCCCGGTGGCGGGAAATCGTCGGTGCCGACAACTACTTCCTCGAGCTGATGGACCACGGGCTGTCGATCGAACAGCGGGTCCGTGACGGGCTGCTCGAGATCGGCCGCAAGCTGGACATCCCGCCGCTGGCCACCAACGACTGCCACTACGTCACCCGCGACGCCGCCCACAACCACGAGGCGCTGTTGTGCGTGCAGACCGGCAAGACGCTTTCGGATCCCAACCGATTCAAGTTCGACGGCGACGGCTACTACCTGAAGTCGGCCGGCGAAATGCGCCAGATCTGGGACGCCGAGGTTCCCGGCGCCTGCGACTCCACGCTGTTGATCGCCGAGCGGGTGCAGTGCTACGCCGACGTGTGGGAACCGCGCAACCGGATGCCGGTCTTCCCGGTACCCGACGGCCACGATCAGGCCTCCTGGCTCAAGCATGAGGTGATCGCGGGACTGGGGCGGCGCTTCCCCTCCGGTGTCGGCCAGGACTACATCGACCGGGCCGAGTACGAGATCAAGGTCATCTGCGACAAGGGCTTCCCGTCCTACTTCCTGATCGTCGCCGACCTGATCAACTATGCGAGGTCGGTCGACATCCGGGTCGGGCCGGGGCGTGGTTCGGCCGCGGGTTCGCTAGTGGCCTACGCGCTGGGTATCACCAACATCGATCCCATTCCGCATGGTCTGCTGTTCGAGCGCTTTTTGAACCCGGAACGTCCGTCGGCGCCCGACATCGACATCGACTTCGACGACCGTCGCCGCGGCGAGATGGTGCGCTACGCCGCCGACAAATGGGGCCAGGACCGGGTCGCCCAGGTCATCACCTTCGGTACCATCAAAACGAAAGCAGCGCTTAAGGATTCGGCGCGCATCCATTATGGGCAGCCCGGATTCGCGATCGCCGACCGGATCACCAAGGCGCTTCCTCCGGCGATCATGGCCAAGGACATTCCGCTGTCGGGGATCACCGACCCGGCCCACGAACGGTACAAGGAGGCCGCCGAGGTCCGCGGCCTGATCGAAACCGACCCCGATGCGCGCACCATCTACCAGACCGCGCGTGGCCTGGAGGGCCTGATCCGCAACGCGGGCGTGCATGCCTGCGCGGTGATCATGAGCAGCGAGCCGCTGACCGAGGCCATCCCGCTGTGGAAGCGCGCGCAGGACGGGGCCATCATCACCGGCTGGGACTACCCGTCGTGCGAGGCCATCGGCCTGCTGAAGATGGACTTCCTGGGCCTGCGGAACCTGACGATCATCGGCGACGCGCTGGAAAACATCAAGGCCAACAGGGGAATCGACCTCGACCTGGAATCGATGCCGCTCGACGACCAGCCCACCTACGAGCTGCTGGGTCGCGGCGACACCCTGGGTGTGTTCCAGCTCGACGGCGGGCCGATGCGCGATCTGCTGCGCCGCATGCAGCCGACCGAATTCAACGACATCGTCGCAGTGCTGGCGCTGTACCGGCCGGGACCGATGGGCATGAACGCCCACAACGACTACGCCGATCGCAAGAACGGTCGCCAGGCGATCAAGCCGATCCACCCGGAGCTCGAGGAACCGCTACGCGAGATCCTCGCCGAGACCCACGGCCTGATCGTCTACCAAGAGCAGATCATGTTCATCGCCCAGAAGGTCGCCTCCTACACGATGGGAAAGGCCGACGCGCTGCGCAAGGCGATGGGCAAGAAGAAGCTTGAGGTGCTGGAGGCGGAGTACAAGGGCTTCTACGAAGGCATGACCGCCAACAGCTTCTCCGAGCGCGCGGTGAAGGCGTTGTGGGACACCATCCTTCCGTTCGCCGGGTACGCGTTCAACAAGTCGCACGCCGCCGGCTACGGCCTGGTCTCCTACTGGACCGCCTACTTGAAGGCCAACTATCCGGGCGAGTACATGGCGGGGCTGTTGACGTCGGTGGGCGACGACAAGGACAAGGCCGCCGTTTACCTGGCCGACTGCCGCAAGCTGGGCATCACGGTGTTGCCGCCCGACGTCAACGAGTCCGGCCTGAACTTCGCCTCGGTGGGCAACGACATCCGCTACGGGCTGGGCGCGGTGCGCAATGTCGGCGCCAACGTGGTGGGCTCGCTGATCCAGACCCGCGGCGACAAGGGCAAGTTCACCGACTTCTCGGACTACCTGAACAAGATCGACATCTCCGCCTGCAATAAGAAGGTCACCGAGTCGCTGATCAAGGCGGGCGCGTTCGATTCGCTGGGACACGCGCGCAAGGGCCTGTTCCTTATCCACACCGACGCGGTGGACTCGGTGCTGGGCACCAAGAAGGCCGAGGCGATGGGACAGTTCGACCTGTTCGGCGGTGGTGAAGACGGGGCCGGCTGCGGGGACTCAGTGTTCACCATCAAGGTGCCGGACGACGAGTGGGAGGACAAACACATGCTGGCCCTGGAACGCGAGATGCTGGGCTTGTACGTGTCCGGGCATCCACTCAACGGGGTCGCGCACCTGCTGGGCGCCCAGGTGGACACCGTCATCCCGGCGATCCTCGACGGTGATGTTCCCAACGACACGCTCGTGCGGGTGGGCGGCATCCTGGCTTCGGTGAACCGGCGAGTCAACAAAAACGGAATGCCTTGGGCGTCAGCGCAATTGGAAGATCTCACCGGTGGCATCGAGGTGATGTTCTTCCCGCACGCCTACTCCAGCTACGGCGCCGACATCGTCGATGACGCGGTGGTGCTGGTCAACGCCAAGGTCGCGATCCGTGACGATCGTATTTCGTTGATTGTCAACGAGCTTGTGGTGCCCGACTTCTCCAGCGCACGGATGGGCCGGCCGCTGGCGGTCAGCCTGCCCACCCGGCAGTGCACCTTCGACAAAGTCAGCGCGCTCAAGCAGGTCCTGGCCCGCCACCCCGGTACGTCGCAGGTGCACCTGCGGCTCATCAGCGGGGACCGGATCACCACGCTCGAGCTGGACCAGTCGCTGCGGGTGACGCCGTCGCCGGCGCTGATGGGAGACCTGAAGGAGCTGCTCGGACCCGGGTGCCTGGGCGGTTAAGCGGCCAATGAGCACGCCGGTGTAACGGGCACCGACGACTCGGCCAATGCGGAGACGTTGGGCTGGATGCGGCGGGGCTGGCAGCCGCCGCCCGGCGATATCGGTTGGATGTGGTTGAGCGGCAACGTGATATCAACGTCATTGGGTCGTGCGGGTGTACTGATGTAGCCGGGGAAGGCTCCAGCGGCGCCAGGTCATGTCGAGTCCGGCGGCCAGCAGGCGCCCGGGCATCCAAGGCGGGGTGTCGAACGCCATGAGGTAGTCCAGGTGTGTGCCGCCACCGGGGGCGGGGGTGAGTTCGAGGCGGCCGTGGTGGTTACGGACCGGGCCGCGGATGGTGCGGTATTCAATCAGCCGGGGTGCCCGGTGGGTGACGATCTCTTCCTGCAGCGGCCAGATTCCCAGCACTCGCTGCGCGCGGACCGCGCGCAGGCCCTCGGGCTCGGCGGAATCGACGGCGTCGCGCACCCGCCTCTGGCGCACCGGCCAGAGTGTCGACCATCGGCGGGTGAGGACGAGGAAGACCCGCTCGGGCGGGGCGTCGAGTTCGACCGTGTATTGCAGCCGATGACGACCCGACAAGACGGTGCCGTAACTGTCCGCCGGTGCGGGCTCGTCGCTGCGGGTGGTAAGCCAGTCGGATAGGAACGGAAACACGTCCGTGGCGGCGGCAGGATGCAGCAGCGGTGATTCGTGGGCGTGGTTGCGGGCGAATCCGTAGCGGCGTGCGGCTGACTGCACCCGCCGGTCGGGGCCGGTAAACGACTGCGCCAGCCGGGCGCACCGGGCGGCGGGGGTCAGCACGTCGCGCGGAGCGGTTAACGCGAGCACCGGCATGTCGACCGCACTGAGCGTGGCCGACAGCAGGCCGCCGGCGCGTTCGGCGGCGCCCCAGGAGATCGCGTCCACGAAGGCGGCCACCGGCTCGTCTTCCGGGCCGAGTCGCAACCGCCGCGCCGGGAACACCCCACGCCATATGCGGGCGCGCACGGCCGCGGTGACGATCGGATTGGCCAGCAGCGGGATATCGACGGCCGCGTTGACCAGTACCAGGCCCGCGACCAGCGATCGTTGCATCGTCTCGGCGACAGCGCGGGCAAGAGCCACACCGCCGAAGGAATGGCCGAGCCAGAACGCCGCGCGGTCGGTCTCCCCCGCAACAAGGTCTTGAACGGCCGGTAGATCCACCCGCACCACCTCGTCCCACCCCGCGCGGACGCCGTCTGTCACCGCCACTCCGCCGGTTCCGCGCCGCTCGACGATCCACGGGTCGAACCCGTCGCCGGCCAGCATCTCGGCCAGCCCGCCCCCGCCCGGCCACAGATACAGGCGGCGGTTGTCGAACATCCCGGGAACCAACACCACGGGCACGCCGCTGCCCGCGCCGATACGTGTGACCCGGAACCGCCCGCCGTCGGGGGCGGTCATCATCGTCACTCGCACCGGGTGCTGTGGATGCTCCTCACTTGTCCACCGGGGCACGATATGGTCCGCCATTACTTCCATTACTTCCTCGATTAGCCAGCTGTCCGTCGCCGGTGAGCGATGATGTCACCCCGGCCGCCGCCCACCCGCCGACCGGAATCGCCACTCCCTCGGCCAACCCGGGTCGGGGCGCATGTGACCCAATGCCTAGCGATCAGTAATGCCTACTTCAACCAACCCGATGTGTCATCATCCGCGTTGACATACCCGCTGGTATGTTGGCCGAAGTTTGCGGTGCCCGTGACAAACATGCCCGTGTTGAACTGTCCCGAGGCATTCGTTCCGTTGTTTACGAAGCCGGACACCATGGCGGTGCCGGGGCTGGCCGTGTTCCTGAAGCCCGACATGTAGTCGGCCAGATTGATGACGCCCGCGTCGTGGCTTGCCTCGTTCTCAATGCCCGAGCTGAAACTGACATTGGCCTCGTGGAAATCTTCATCGAAGCCCGAGTTATGGTCGCCGTTGTTTGCGTAGCCCGAGTTATTGGTGCCCGAATTATTCCAGCCCGAGTTCACAACACCAATGGGTGTGCCGCTCTGGCCCAAACCCGTGTTGAGATCGCCCGAGTTGAGGAGGCCCGTATTGATGTTGCCCGAGTTCGCGAAGCCTGTGTTTACGTCACCCGAGTTGAAGCTCCACGTGTTGGTGCTGCCCGAGTTCCAGCTGCCAGAGTTCGTGTCGCCGGAGTTAAAAAATCCGAAGTTGCCGAGACCCGAGTCTCCGATGCCCGTATTGATAGTTCCCGAGTTCCACAGGCCCGTGCTGGTGGTCCCCGAGTTGAAGAAGCCCGAATTGGTGGAGCCCGAGTTTCCGAAGCCGGTGCTGTATTGGCCTGAGTTTCCAATGCCCGTGCTGAGTAGGCCCGAATTTCCGAAGCCCGATGAATGGTCAGCCGAGCTGCCGAATTCTACGCTTGCGAGCCCGGCTCCAGTGCCTGAATTCCCGATGCCGATGTTTCCGTTTCCGGAGTTGAAGAAGCCGATGTTACCGTTACCCGAGTTCCCGAAGCCCATGTTTCCGGTGCCCGAGTTCCAGGCACCGAAGCCCATCTGATTGTCGCCGGTGAGGCCGAATCCGATGTCGTTGCTACCTTTGTTGCCAAATCCGATGTCCTTACTGCCAAGGTTCCCGAAGCCGAAATTACTATTGCCAAGGTTCCCGTTGCCAACGTTGTTGAAACCCATATTCCCGTTGCCAACATTTCCCGAGCCTGTGTTTCCAAAGCCGAAATTAGTATCGCCAGTGTTTCCGCCGCCGAAGTTGGTGTTTCCGGTATTTCCGTTGCCGAAGTTTGTGTTGCCCGTATTTCCGCTACCCAAGTTGGCCTGGCCGGTGTTCCCGCCGCCGATGTTGTAGTTGCCGGCGGTGCCACCCGGTCCCGAGTTTCCACTGCCAAGGTTTCCGCTGCCGATGTTGCCGTTGCCGATGTTGCCGTTGCCCGTATTTCCGCTGCCCACGTTGTAGTTGCCGCGGTTTCCGCTGCCCGGGTTGAGGGTGCCGGTGTTTCCAAAGCCGAAGTTTCCGTCGCCGGTGTTTCCGCTGCCGAGGTTGAAGCCGCCGGTGTTGCCAAATCCCAAGTTGATGCTCGGCAGGCTGGCCAGGCTGCTGGCCAGGCTGGACGGGCCGGGAAGGCCGGGCAGGCTGGACAGGCTGGGCAGCTTGGCCAGCAGTTGTTGCCACGGCGTCAATTGCCCGGCGGCCGCCGAGGCGCCGGCGTGGTAGCCGCACATCGCGGCCACATTCTGCGCCCACATCTGCTCGTAATGGGCTTCGGCGGCGGCGATCGCCGGCGCGTTCTGCCCGAACAGGTTGGAAGCCACCAGCGACATCAGCCCAGTGCGGTTGCCCGCAACCAGCCCTGGGGGCACTGTCGCGGCGAACGCGGCTTCGAAGGCGGCCATCGTCGACCTCGCTTGCTCGGCCGCCAGCCCAGCGTGCGTGGCCGCCGCATTCAACACGCCCACGTAGGGAGCGGCCGCGGCCGCCATCGCCGCCGACGCCGCACCCTGCCACGACCCACCGGCCAGACCCGAGGTCACCGAATGGAAGGAACCTGCCGTCGACTGCAATTCGGCCGCCAAACCGTCCCAGGCCGACGCCGCGGCCAGCATCGGCCCCGAGCCGGCACCGGAATAAATCCGTGCTGAATTGATCTCCGGGGGCAACACCGAGAAATTCATTGGCGCGGTCCTTTCTTCGGGTGCCTGTTTCTGCCTGTTTCGTCGCGGACGCCAGTGCGGCGCCATCCGCGCAGTCCCCCATTGGCACGCGGTGCGGCACGATCGCACGGACTCTATGACAATTCGAGCAGCGTCGCGGCCCGTTTTGCAAAGTCGGCACGCTCAAACAGGTGCTGACGCGCCCGGTACATCGCCGGTGCACCTGCGGCTCGTCGGCGGAGACCGGATCACCACGCTCGAGCTGGACGGGTCGCTGCAGGTGACGTTGCTGGCGCTGTTGGGAGACCTGACGGAGCTGCTCGGCCCGGGATGCCTGGGCGATCGGTAGACGACCTATCTTTGGCGCATCGGGGGGTGACGAGACCTCCTACTGCGACTTCGCCGAGCGCTCCCCACCATCGCGACGTCACTTGGCTTCCATGACACATGGCGCCGGCAGAGGTTTTATAGGGTCCTATAGGGCCCTATAGGCCCCACCGATATCGGAGGATGCGCGCCTTGCGCGCCCCGGCCTCGAACTTCCCGGATGCCTTGGTGGCCAACCGGATCCAGCCCGGAAACAGATCGACCTCGGGCGCGTGCGCCAGGCTGGTCTCGTCGACCAGCGTCAACTGCGGATTCCAGGCCTCGGGCACTCGCGCGTCTTTGAACCCCGCATAGCCCCATTGGATCCCGACCTGGGAGAACATCGGCTGGGGCGCGAGCTTCACCGCGACCCGGCTAAGCCAGCCGATGTGTCCGTAGTCGTTGAAGGCCAGTTCCCCGCACCTGAAGTGTTTGGTGACGCGGCGGAAGACGCCGACAATCACCGGCTCGGACAGAAACGCGAACAGCCCGTCGGCGATCACCATCGCGGGCCGATCGGCGGGGATGGCGTCGGGCCAGTTGTCATCGGCCACCGATGCGGCAACCGAATGGGCCTGGTCGCTGGCGGGCATCACCTGGTCGCGCAGTGCGATGACACGCGGCATGTCGACGCTGTACCAGCCGACCGTGGCGGGCGGGCTGACCCGGAACAAGCCCGTGTCGATCCCGGCGCCCAGATCCACGACGACGGCGTCCGGATGCTCGGCCGTGAACGTCCGCACCCGATCGTCGAGCATCTTGGCGCGCAGCGCCGCCTGGCACACGACGCTCGCCGGCACGCCGAGTGCGGCGAAGTCATAGTCGATCTTGGCGACGATGTCGTCGGCGAGTGTGTCGCCGAGAATCGGTCGGGACCAACGGCTGTCCCGCGCGCGGGCGTACTGGGTGAGCAACGCGGTCCGCTCAACCGGGGACAGCCCCGTGACGTCGATACCCGGGTTGGCTCCGCCTTCCACAGATGCCAACGTACTCGGCGCTGCGTCGACCGACGGCGCAGGCAGCGCGGCCTTCCATGCCCAGTGATCGCGGACGTACGCTCACCGAAGTGATGTGGGCAAATCAAGGAGAACGGAAATGACCTCAACCGAGCGCCCGACCACCATGTGCGAGGCATTCCAGCGCACCGCGGCGATCGATCCGGACGGCGTCGCACTGCGGAGGCCGGGCGGAACCCAGGCGTTGACCTGGCGGGAGTATGCCGGGCAGGTCCGAAAGGTTGCTGCCGGCCTGGCGGGGTTGGGGGTCAAGCGGGGTGACACGGTTTCGCTGATGATGGCCAACCGGATCGAGTTCTACCCGCTCGAGGTGGGTGCCCAACATGTCGGCGCTACTTCGTTTTCGGTGTACAACACGCTGCCCGCCGAGCAACTGACCTACCTGTTCGACAACGCGGGCACCAAGGTGGCGATCTGCGAGGAGCAGTACGTCGATCGCATTCGCGCCAGCGGCGCGCCCATCGAGCACATCGTCTGCATCGACGGTTCCCCGGCCGGCACCTTGAGCGTGGACGACCTGTGTGCGGCCGGCGCCGAGGACTTCGACTTCGAATCAACCTGGCGGGCAGTGCAACCCGACGACATCGTCACCCTCATCTACACGTCCGGTACCACCGGAAACCCCAAGGGCGTGGAGATGACCCACACCAACCTGCTGTTCGAGGGTTACGGCCTGGACGCCGTGCTCGGAATCCAATTCGGTGACCGGGGCACGTCGTTTCTGCCGTCGGCGCACATCGCCGACCGGATGTGCGGCCTGTATCTCCAGGAGATGTTCGGTACCCAGATCACCGTGGTGTCCGACGGCCGCGCGATTGCGGCGGCGCTGCCCGACGTGCGGCCCACCGTGTGGGGCGCGGTGCCGCGGGTATGGGAAAAGCTCAAGTCCGCAATCGAATTCACGGTCAGCCACGAGCAGGACGAAGCGAAGCGGCAGGCTATGGAATGGGCGATGTCGGTGGCCGCGATGCGCGCCGGGGCCCTGCTCTCCGGTGAATCCCTGTCGGATGAGTCGGCGGCGGAATGGGCCAAGGCCGACGAGCTGGTGTTGTCGAAGATGCGGGAGCGGCTCGGCTTCGGTGAGCTTCGCTGGGCGATCTCGGGAGCGGCGCCGATCCCCAGGGAGACGCTGGGCTTCTTCGCCGGCATCGGCATCCCGATCGCCGAGGTGTGGGGGATGTCGGAGCTGAGTTGCGCCGCCACCGCGTGCCATCCAAGCGAGGCGCGCCTCGGCACCGTCGGCAAGCTGCTTCCCGGCCTGGAAGGCAAGATCGCCGACGACGGCGAATATCTGGTCCGGGGTCCGCTGGTGATGAAGGGCTATCGCAGGGAACCGGCCAAGACCGCGGATGCGATCGATGCCGACGGCTGGCTGCACACCGGCGACATCTTCGACGTCGACGCCGAGGGCTATCTGCGGGTGGTCGACCGGAAGAAGGAGTTGATCATCAACGCGGCCGGAAAGAACATGTCGCCGGCCAACATTGAGAACACCATCCTGGCCGCGTGCCCCATGGTCGGCGTGATGATCGCGATCGGTGACGGACGGCCATACAACGCCGCGCTGTTGGTCTTTGACGCCGACTCGGTCGGTCCGTATGCCGCCCAGCACGGCCTGGACGCCTCTCCCGCGGCCCTGGCCGCTGACCCGGAGGTGATCGCCCGAATCGCTGCCGGAGTGGCCGAAGGCAACGACAAACTATCGCGCGTGGAGCAGATCAAGCGCTTTCGCATCTTGCCCACGTTGTGGGAGCCGGGCGGTGACGAGATAACGCTGACGATGAAACTCAAGCGCAAGCCGATCGTGACGAAATACGCCGCCGAGATCGAGGAACTCTATGGGGCCAATCTGCATCCGGAGGTCCACGAGCCCCAGCAGCCCACAGCCGCTCCAACGGTGCAACCAGCGTGAGGCGGGGACCGGCGGCGACCACACGCGAGCTCGGTCGGGTGGGGGTGCGAAAGGTGCTGCAGCGCACCGGAATTATTGACGAATCGATGACGCCGTTGTCGACCGATCCGGCCGAGGTCGTCCAGCTGCTGGGCGCGCCGTGGTATGAGGAGCGGCTGACCAGGCTGGCCAAAGAGCTTGGGCGCGAACCGGACAGCGTGCGCGCCGAGGCCGCGGGCTACCTGCGCGAGATGGCGCCCTCGCTGGACGAGCGGGCGGTGCACGCCTGGAGCGGTTTCAGTCGCTGGCTCATGCGCGCCTATGACGTGCTCATCGACGAGGACCAGATCGCCAAGCTGCGCAAGCTGGATCGCAAGGCGACATTGGCGTTCGCGTTCTCGCATCGCTCCTACCTGGACGGCATGTTGCTGCCCGAGGTGATCCTGGCCAACCGGCTCATGCCGGCGCTGACCTTCGGCGGGTCCAACATGAACTTCTTCCCGTTGGGTACCTGGGCCAAGCGCACCGGGACGATATTCATCCGCCGTCAGACCAGAGACATTCCCGTCTACCGCTTCGCGTTACGCGCCTATACCGCGCAGCTGGTACAAAATCACGCCAACCTGACGTGGTCGATAGAAGGCGGCCGAACCAGGACCGGCAAGCTGCGACCCCCGGTGTTCGGGATCCTGCGCTACATCACTGACGCGGTCGACGAAATCGACGGTCCCGAAGTGTATTTGGTGCCTACCTCCATCGTGTACGACCAGCTGCACGAGGTGGAAGCCATGACCACCGAGGCCTACGGCGCCGTGAAACGGCCCGAAGATTTTCGCTTCATGATGCGGCTGGCCCGGCAGCAGGGCCAGCGGCTGGGCCGGGCGTACCTCGACTTCGGCGAACCGCTGCCGCTGCGCAAGCGTCTCGAGGAATTGCGCGCCGAGGAGTCGGGCACCGGGACCGTAATCGAACGCATCGCATTGGATGTGGAGCACCGGATCAACCGAGCCACACCGGTCACCCCCACCGCGGTGGTCAGTCTCGCGCTGCTGGGCGCGGATCGCTCGTTGTCGATCAGCGAGGTGCTGGCGACGGTGCAACCGCTGGCGAGTTACATCGCGGCCCGGAACTGGGCCGTGGCCGGGGCCGCCGACCTGACGAATCGCTCCACGATCCGGTGGACCCTGCACCAGCTGGTGGCTTCCGGTGTGGTGAGCGTGTATGACGCCGGCACCGAAGCGGTCTGGGGGATCAGCGCGCACCAACATTTGGTGGCCGCGTTCTACCGCAACACCGCGATCCACATCTTGGTCGATCGCGCCATTGCCGAGATGGCGTTGCTGGCCGCCCTAGAAGTTTCCGGGAACGGCTCGGTGCTACCGGCGACGGTTCGCGACGAGGCGCTGCGTCTTCGCGAGTTGCTGAAGTTCGAGTTCTTGTTCGCGGCGCGCGCGCAGTTCGAGAAGGAACTCGCCGACGAAGTACGTCTGATCGGTGTAGTGGAAGACACCACCAAGTCCGCTGCCGCTGATGATGTGCGCCGGTTGCTGGAATCGGCCGATCTGCTGCTGGCGCATCTGGTTTTGCGTCCGTTCCTGGACGCCTACCACATCGTCGCCGACCGGCTGGCCGCCTATGAGGACGAGTCGTTCGACGAGGCGGCCTTCCTGACCGAGTGCTTGCAGGTGGGCGAGCAGTGGGAGTTGCAGCGCAGGATCGCCAGCGCCGAGTCGAGGTCGATGGAGCTGTTCAAGACCGCGTTGCGGTTGGCGCGGTACCGCGAGCTGGTCGACGGCTTCGATGACCCGGCCATTGCCGAACGGCGACGGCAGTTCGCCGACGAGATCGCGACCGCCACCCGACGGGTCAACACCATCGCCGACCTGGCCAGATCGCGATAAGCGGCGGTTAGCTCCGGCGTCGCGTCCGAGATTGCGCTAAGTTTTTTCTAAGGCCTGGGGTGCGGCCTGAGCACCAGCCCGACCACGATCGCAACCGCGGCACCGCCCAGCACCGACGGTGCCGCGCTGGTGGTGAACAGCCCCACCAGCAGCAACGTGGCCAACCCGGTGATCACGGCGAACAGCTTGTGCCGCGGCCAGGGAACGCCCGCGACCAGCACATCTGTCCTGTGCATGGGGTTCGTGGACATCGTGGGCATCGGGCCGGTCATAGCTTTAAGCCTAACCCTGGTTCAGCTTTTCGGGTATCCGAAAAAATGAATGTGGTCGAGCTAATAGGTCCTGGTGATGGCCGTCATCGGGCTGGCCGTAGAGTTGTCGGCATGCCGCTGACAGGTGAATATGCTCCCAGCCCCTGGGATTGGTCCCGCGAGCAGGCCGACAAGTACGCCGAATCCGGTGGAAGCGAGGCCGCGGATATGAAGGGGAAGCCCATCATCCTGCTGACCACAATCGGGGCCATGACCGGCAAACTCCGCAAGACGCCACTGATGCGGGTCGAGCACAACGGGGAGTACGCGATCGTCGCGTCACTGGGCGGGGCCCCGAAGAACCCCGTCTGGTACCACAACGTCGTCAAGAACCCGCGGGTCGAGCTGCAGGACGGCGCCGTCACCCGTGATTACGACGCCCGCGAGGTGTTCGGCGACGAGAAGACGACCTGGTGGGAGCGCGCCGTCGAGGCTTGGCCCGACTACGCCAATTACCAGAAAAAGACCGAACGCCAGATTCCGGTGTTCGTGCTGACCCCCATAAGTTGAATTTCCTGTCGGGTGGCATGGCACCATGGACCGGTGTCCGCCGAACTGAGCCAGCCCCCGGACAGCTTCCCGCTGTCCGCGGCTGACATTGACGCCGCGGCGAAGCGGATCGCCCCGGTCGTGACGCCGACCCCGCTGCAGCTGAGCGATCGGCTGTCGGCGATCACCGGCGCGCAGGTCTACCTCAAGCGGGAAGACCTGCAGGTGGTGCGCTCCTACAAGCTGCGCGGTGCCTACAACCTGCTGGTGCAGCTTCCCGACGAGGAGCTGGGCGCCGGCGTGGTGTGCTCATCGGCGGGTAACCACGCGCAGGGCTTCGCGTATGCATGCCGGACGCTGGGTGTGCACGGCCGCGTGTATGTGCCCGCCAAGACACCCAAACAGAAATGTGACCGGATCCGCTACCACGGCCGGGAGTTCATCGAGCTGATTGTGGGCGGGGCGACCTATGACCTTGCCGCTGAGGCTGCACTCGCCGACGTCGAACGCACCGGCGCCACGCTGGTTCCCCCGTATGACGATGTGCGCACCATCGCCGGCCAGGGCACCATCGCCGTCGAATTGCTTGACCAACTCGACAAGCTTGGTGTTGCGGAGCCCGACCTGGTGTTCGTCCCGGTGGGAGGTGGCGGCTGCATCGCCGGCATCACCACCTACCTGGCCGAGCGGACGAGCAACACGGCGGTGCTGGGTATTGAGCCGGCCGGTGCCGCCGCAATGATGGCCGCGCTGGCCGCCGGCGAGCCGGTGACGCTGGAGCATGTGGACCAGTTCGTGGACGGCGCGGCGGTGCGACGGGCCGGCACGCTGACCCATGCCGCGCTGGCCGCCGCCGGCGACATGGTGTCGATCAGCACCGTCGACGAGGGCGCGGTGTGCACGGCGATGCTCGACTTGTATCAGAACGAGGGCATCATCGCCGAGCCCGCGGGCGCGCTGTCGGTAGCCGGCCTGCTAGAGACCGACATCGAGCCCGGGTCGACCGTGGTTTGCCTGATTTCGGGTGGCAACAACGACGTATCCCGCTACGGCGAAGTGCTGGAACGCTCGCTCGTTCACCTGGGCCTCAAGCACTACTTCTTGGTGGACTTCCCGCAGGAGCCCGGTACGCTGCGCCGGTTCCTCGTCGAGGTGCTCGGTCCCAATGACGACATCACCCTGTTCGAGTACGTCAAGCGCAATAACCGCGAGACCGGCGAGGCGCTGGTCGGTATCCAGTTGGGGTCGGCCGCGGACCTGGACAGCCTGCTGGGCCGCATGCGGGCGACGGAGATTCACGTCGAAACCCTGCACCCCGGTTCGCCCGCCTACCGCTACCTGTTGCTGTAGGGACCCAGCGTGCGCCGATCAACGCGTGTAGCGAGTGAGATACGGCGGCACCGGGGTGGTGGGATCGAGGTCGTCGGAAGGTACCGGCGTTCCGGCCGTCAGGCCCAGCGGAAGCACGCCGGCCCAGTGCGGCAGCGCTTGGTCTTCCGGCTCGTCGGCCGCGCCGCCGGTGCGCACTTTGGCCGAAACTTCGACGAGATCGAGCGCGAGCACCGCCGTCGCGGCCAGCTCCCGTGCATTCGGGGCGCGGCAGTCGTCGGCACGACCCGCCGCGGCGTGATCGATCAGGCAGTGCAGCGCGCGCAGCTTCTCCGCGCCATCCTCGACAATGCGCGCGTCGCCGATCGCGACCACCGAGCGGTAGACCAGTGAATGATGCAACGCCGAGCGGGCCAGCACCAGCCCGTCCACGAGGGTGGCGGTCACGCAGACGGGCAGACCCGACCCTGCCTTGGCGGCGAGCATCGGGCCGCTGCCGGTGGAACCGTGCAGGTACAGGGTCTCGCCGAGGCGGGCGTGGGTCGTCGGCAAAACGACCGGCCGACCATCGCTGACGTAGCCGAGGTGACAGATCAGCGCCTCGTCCAGGATGCGGTGAACAGTCTCACGGTCGTAATGAGCGCGGTCTCGGTACCGGGTCGGCGTCGTTCGCGGCGTGGGTTGGTATGCGGTTTGCAAAGGATTGCCCTCTTGTTTGTAATAGTACATACTAGTTTGCGTGCCAGTACAATACATGATAGCGGGGACCGGCGCAGAGTCCATAGCCGCCAACATCGAAGAGGCCATTTCCCGTGGCGCCCTGGCACCTGGCGACGGGTTGCCCCCGGTCCGGGAGCTGGCCGCCCAGCTCGGCGTCAACGCCAACACGGCCGCCGCGGCCTATCGGCTGCTGCGCGATCGCGGGGCCGTCGAAACCGCGGGGCGGCGCGGCACTCGTGTGCGGCACCGGCCGGCGACCACACCCCGGTCGCTGCTCGGGCTGGGCGTCCCCGCGGGTGCGCGCGACCTTTCCACCGGCAACCCGGATCCGGCGCTGCTACCCATCGCGGCCGCCCGATTGCCCCGGCCGAATTCCAGGCCGAATTCGCGGCCGCCGCTGCTGTACGGGGAGGCGCCGATGTCGCCCCAGTTGGTCGAATACACCCGCGTCGCCCTAACCGCAGACGGCGTCCCGGCCGATCATCTCGCGGTGACCAGCGGGGCGCTGGACGGCATCGAGCGGGCGCTCACCGCGCACCTGCGTCCGGGTGACCGGGTGGCCGTCGAGGATCCGGGCTGGGCCAACTTGCTCGATCTCCTCGCGGCGCTGAGGCTTTCGGTCGAGCCGGTCCGGGTTGACGACGACGGGCCGCGGCCGGATGACCTGGCCCGGGCACTGGGCCGCGGCGTGCGGGCGCTGGTGGTCACCAATCGCGCGCAGAACCCGACCGGGGCGGCGCTCTCGGCGGATCGCGCTGGCGCGCTGCGCGGGCTGTTGGCCGCCCGGGCCGACGACGTGCTGGTTGTCGAGGACGACCACTGCGCGGGCATATCCGGTGCGCCGCTGCACACGCTGGCGGGCTCGACCGGCAGTTGGGCTTTGGTGCGGTCCGCCTCGAAGGCCTACGGCCCCGACCTGCGGGTCGCCATCCTGGCCGGAGACCACCGCACCGTCGAGAGGGTGCACGGACGGCTGCGGCTCGGGCCGGGTTGGGTGAGCCACCTGCTGCAAGATCTCGCGGTCAGCATGTGGTCGGATGACGCCGCGACGCGTCTCATTCTTCGGGCCGAGGCCCACTACACCGAGAACCGAACGCGGCTACGCGCCGCCTTGGCCGAGCGCGGCGTGACCGGCTACGGCCGATCCGGGCTCAACGTGTGGGTCCCGGTACCCGACGAGACGGTGGCGATCACTCGGCTGCTCAACATGGGCTGGGCCGCGGCGCCGGGAAGCCGGTTCCGCATTCGCACATCGCCGGGAATGCGCATCACCATCGCTGACCTCAGCGACGAAGAGATCGAGCCGCTGGCCGACGCGGTCGCCGATGCGATGCACGGTACCGGCCGCGCCAGCGTGTAAGCGTCAGGAACCGCGAGCAGACGCAAAATCGCCCAAACCGAGCAGTTTTGGGCGATTTTGCGTCTGCTCGCGGCGCGGTAGCGCGGGCAGTGCTACCTGCTGAGCAACGCGAGGAAAACCGCACCGTAAATAAGGGTGTGGACCCCGGACAGCACCAGGGCGGCGATCGCGAAGCCGCGGCCGCCCTCCCGGCGGGCATTGATCTGGTGCAGCGCGACCAACGCGGTGGGCATGTTGAAGACCCCGAACGGGATGACCAGGAAAAAGTACGACATGATGCCGAAGACCACGCTGACGAAGGCGAGGTCGTTGGTCTCGCGCGGCTCCCCGGCGGCTTCGGGGAGGATGACCTGAGGGGGAGTGGTCACGGTTATGTGTGCCGATCGTTGTTGGCGGGCTGATTGAGAGAAGGTTCGCGAACAACGGTTGGATGATCCTTGGCGAATGCTTGGAACGGTGGACGACCGTGCGCAAAGCCCCAAAACCGGTGCGTTTGCGGGCTTTTACGTCTGCCCACCACGCAATATGGCGAACGAATGCGCGGGTAGCTGAGTGGCTGTTTCGCCGACGTTGGGCGGATTCCAGGCCAGCACCACCTCACCGACCACCGGCACACTTGTGGCCGCACTGCCCAGGTTGCAGGCGATCACAAGGCGGCCGCGGCGCATCATGATCCAGCGTCGGTCCTCGTCGTAGTCGACGACGAGGTCGCCCAGCCAGGGGTCGGCCAGGTCGGCCTCGGTGCGTCGCAACGCGATCAAATCGCGATAGAGGGCGAGCAGCCTGGCGTGTTCGCCGAAGCCGGTCTCATCCCAGTTCAGCTTGGAGCGCATGAATGTCTGCGGTTCCTGTGGGTCGGGAATCTCGTCGGCATCCCAGCCGTGGTCGGCGAACTCGGCCTTACGTCCCTCGGCAGTGGCGCGTGCCAGCTCCGGTTCGGGATGCGAGCTGAAGAACTGAAACGGTGTGGACGCACCCCATTCCTCGCCCATGAAAAGCATTGCAGTGTAGGGAGATCCAAGAACGAGGGCGGCCTTGACCGCCAACTGGCCCGGATCGAGGTTTTGCGACGGGCGGTCCCCGAGGGCGCGGTTGCCGACCTGATCGTGGGTGCAGGTGTAGGCGAGCAGCCGGGTGGCCGGGATGCGTGCGGTGTCCAACGGCCGGCCGTGGCGGCGGCGACGGAACGACGAATAGGTGCCGGCGTGGAAGAAACCGTGGCGCAGCGTGTGCGCCAGCGTGGCCAGCGAACCGAAGTCCGCGTAATACCCTTGGCGTTCACCGGATACCGCGGTGTGGATGGAGTGATGGATGTCGTCGTCCCACTGCGCGGTCATCCCGTAGCCGCCGTCAGCGCGCGGTGCGATCAGTCGCGGGTCGTTGAGGTCACTTTCGGCGATCAGCGACAGCGGACGCCCCAACTGCCTTGACAGCCAATCCGTCTCGGTGGCCAGCTCTTCCAGGATATGGACCGCGGTGGTGTCCACCAGTGCGTGCACGGCGTCCAGCCGGAGGCCGTCGGCGTGGAAGTCGCGCATCCAGCGCAACGCGCATCCGATGATGTAGCGGCGCACCTCGTCGGAGTCCGCGTCGGCGATGTTGATGCCCTCGCCCCACGGGTTGCTCCCCGACGACAGGTACGGGCCGAACCGAGGCAGGTAATTGCCCGACGGCCCGAAGTGGTTGAACACCGCGTCGATCAACACGCCCAGACCCCGGGCGTGGCACGCGTCGACAAACCGGACCAGGCCGTCGGGGCCGCCGTAGGGTTCGTGCACGCTGTACCACAGCACGCCGTCGTATCCCCAGCCGTGCGTGCCGGCAAAGGAATTGACCGGCATCAGCTCGACAAAGTCGATCCCGAGATCGACCAGGTAGTCCAGCTTTTCGACGGCGGCGTCGAAAGTGCCGGCCGCGGTGAAGGTGCCGACGTGCAGCTCGTAGATCACCGCGCCCGCTGCGTCCTGTAAGGGCCGGCCCGCCCAGTCAGCGTCGGTCCAGGTGGCGCCGGTGGGGTCCCACAACTGTGAGCGCGCGTGGACCCCGTCCGGCTGGCGGGCCGACCGCGGGTCGGGCAGCACGGTGGGGTCGTCGTCCAGCAGGTATCCGTACCGCGCATCCGGTGCCGCCTCGACGGCCGCGTGCCACCAGCCGTCGTCCGTGCGCCGCATCGCGTGCACTCCGCCATTTTGGAAGCCGTCCTTGTCCCCGTCTATGTCGAGCCGCACCAGCTCCGGCTTGGGTGCCCATACCCGGAATTCGGTCATTAGAATTGCGGCGTCGAAACCCGCGGCTTTAGCCGGAGAGGAAACGCCGCCTCCCTCCTTCCGACAGGTTGTCGGTGGGCGTACCTATGTTGTTGATGTGTGCAGGTTTCGGTTGCTTCCCAACCCCGAGCAGGTATGGATACCGAAGGTTGGTTGGGTACGGTTCCGATGGACCCGCAACATCGCCGACACTGTGAAGTCCTACCGAGTCAATCTGGATCGGGCGGGGCGTTGGCACCTCGCTTTTGCTGCCATTCCCGAAGCTGTCCCGGGACCCGACGACGGCAGCGTCATTGGTGTTGATCGCGGTGTGGCGGTATCGGTTGCGCTGTCCAGCGGGGAGCTGCTCTGCGTTCCTGGCCTGAGCGCGAAGGAAACCGCGCGGCTGCGCCGATTGCAGCAGCGTATGGCTCGGGCGCAACGCGGGTCTCGCCGGCATGCACAAACCAAGCTGGCGATTGCCAGGTTGCGCGCCCGCGAAACGGATCGCCGGCGTGACTGGGCGGAGAAGACCACCACCGATTTGGCGCGACGCTTCGACACCATCCGCGTCGAGGATTTGGATGTGCGTGCCATGACCCGGTCGGCGCGCGGCAGTCGTGAATGCCCGGGCACCAAGGTCGCGCAAAAGCGGGGCCTCAACCGTGAGATTAGCCGCCAAGGGTGGGGATTGCTGGTTGCCCGGTTGAAGCATAAGGCACCGGGACGGCTGGAATTCGTCCCAGCGGCGTACACGTCGCAACGCTGCTCCTACTGTGGGCATGTCGCGCCTGAAAACCATAAGAGCCAAGCGGTTTTCGAGTGCGTCGCTTGCAGCGCGGGGCCGTGCAACGCTGACGTGAACGCGGCACGCAACATCGCCGCCGGACGGGCGGTGACAGCACGGGGAGACCTCGGCTCTAGCCGGTCTGCGAACCGTGAACCTCCACTCTGTTCTCCTGCGAAGCAGGTGCGACGGGGTCGGAATCCACCGGCGTAAGCCGGTGGAGGACGTCAAGCTCGCTCCATGAGGACGCAGGGCAGGTCCGCGAACAGTTCGGCAGCCGACGTCGGTCCGCTCGCCATGGCACCCGTGAGCGTGTCGGTCCAGGCGCCGTCGGGCAGCGGCACCACGGTGTTGCCCCAGCCCGTCTCACGCAGCCGTAGCGTCCAGCGGGTCACCGCGACCAGGATGTCGTTGCCGCGCCGAAAGGCCACCACGTGATCGCTGGCCGCGCCCGTGGCAAGCACCGGAAGGTAGCCCCCGTGCAGAAAGCTGTCCGGACGAGAGCGCCGCAGCCGCAGGGCCGCGGTGACGACCCGAATTTTGGGATGCTGCAACTCGTTGAGTGCGGCCCTGCGAGCGTCGTAGTCGACGGGGCGGCGGTTGTCCGGGTCGACCAGGCTGTCGTCCCACAACTCGGTGCCCTGATAAATGTCGGGTATCCCGGGCACCGTCAGCGCGAGCAGCTTCTGGCCCAGCGCGTCGCTTGCGGCGTGCGGGTTGAGTTGGGCGACAAGTTCGGTCAGGGCGGCGGCGACCCGCCCGTCGAGTACCGTATCCAGCCAGCGGTGCACCGCGTCCTCAAAGGCGGTGTCCGGATCGTTCCACGAGGTGTGCCAGGCGGCTTCCCGGATCGCCTTTTCCACGTAGCCGTGCAGTCGCTCGCGCAGCCGGACGGTGACCTCTCCGCTCACCGGCCACACCCCGAAGATGTTCTGCCACAGAAACTGTCCGGTTGCCGGGTCGGGGGTGGGGCACTGGATTTCCCAGCGGGCAACGAACTCGGTCCACAGCGACGGCACCTGCGATAGCACCCCGATGCGGGCGCGCACGTCCTCTCCCCGTTTGGTGTCGTGGGTGGACAGCGTCGTCATCGCCTGCGGCCACAACCGGGCGCGAGTGGCGGCGCTGTGATGAAACTCCGCGGCGCCGACACCAAACCGGTGCGGTTCGCCACCCACTTCGTTGAGCGACACCAGCCGGGCATCGCGGTAGAACATGCAGTCCTCGACCGCCTTGGCGGTCACCGCGCCGCACAGCTGTTGCAGCCGCGTCGCGGGCTCGCCGCCGTGGGCCAACGCGGCGGCGATCACCTGCAGTGCCGGTCCCAATTCCGGTTTGGTCGCTTGTGTTTCGGCCAGCGCGGTGGGAAGTATGGCGGCCAGCCCGGGATAATCGCAGCGATACACGTCGATATGGGTGAGCAGCGCCGCCACGGCCTCGGGCAGCAGCGGATGATCGGTGCCGGTGGTTGCCGCGATGCTGCGTCGCAGCCTGGCCAGCTCGCTGGCCAGAGCATCGGTGGCCGCGCGGACCTTGAGCTCCGCCAACATTTGCGGCATGGCGTTATAGTCCACGCCGGCGGACTCGACGAGTTCGGTGAGCGCCGTGGCCCCGGCCGGATCGACGAAGAGTCCACCCACCTCACGCAGCGCGTCGTACCCGGTGGTGCCGGCGACCGGCAGGGTGGGCTCCAGCGCTTCGTCGACGGCCAGGATCTTCTCGATGACTATCCACGCTTGCGGACCGAGTAATTCGCGCAGCCAGCCCAAATAGCCTGCGGGATCGGACAACCCATCGGGGTGGTCGATGCGCACGCCGTCGACCAGCCCTTCGGTGAACCAGCGCGCGACCTCGGCGTGGCTCGCGTCGAACACCGCGCGGTCCTCTTGGCGCAGCCCGGAAAGTGAGGTGATGGAGAAAAAACGGCGATAGCCACACAGTCCGCGCCGCCAGCCCACCAGCCGGTAGTGCTGGCGATCGTGCACTTCCGCGCCGGTGCCGGCCGAAGTGCCGGGCGCGATCGGCAACGCCAGGCTGCCCAGCCGCAGCAGGTCCCCGTCGATTGTCAAGTCAGCGACGTCGCTATCGGAACCCAACAGGGGCAAGACAATTCGCCCGTCGGAAAGGTCCCAGTCGATATCGAAATATGTTGCGTAGTCCGAGCACCGGCCGTGCCGCAGGACGTCCCACCACCACGCGTTCTGGTCGGGCTTGTCGATCCCCATGTGGTTGGGCACGATGTCGACGATCAGGCCCATGCCGCGCGCTCGTGCCGCCGCCGACAGGCGGGCCAAACCGTCAGGACCACCGAGTTCCGGCGACACCGTCGTCGGGTCGGCGACGTCGTATCCGTGGCCGGACCCGCTGACCGCGGTCAAGACGGGGGATAGGTACAAGTGCGACACCCCGAGCTCATCGAGGTAATCCACCAGTTTCTCGGCATCGGCGAAGGTGAACCCGAATCCACTCGACGGACCGCGCAGCTGTAACCGGTAGGTGGCAAGCACCGGAAAAGCCATGTGTCAGGCGGTCTTACGCAGAACGAGCATCGAACGTGCCGGCACGGGTACCGTAGCCCCGGCGGAAACCACGAGGTCGGTGTCACCGGCGGGATCGTTGGTGTCCAGCTCCCCGGTCCACTCCTGGGCATAGTCGTCGTGCGGCGTGACGAATTCCACCGCTTGGTCGTGCGCGTTGAAGCACAACAGGAATGAGTCGTCGACCACCCGCTCGCCGCGGGCATCCGGCGCGGTGATGGCGTCGCCGTTGAGAAACACCGCCACACATTTGTGATGGAAGCTCTTGCCCCAATCTTCATGCGTCATCACCCGGCCGCTCGGCGTCAACCAGGCGATATCGCGGACTTCGTCGCCGCTTCGGATCGGCTCGCCCTCGAAGAACCTGCGCCGGCGAAACACCGGATGGCTCTTGCGCAGCCGGGTCGCCTTGCGGGCAAAGGCCAGCAGGTCGGCGTTCTTGTCGACCAACGACCAGTCCATCCAGGCCAACTCGGAGTCCTGGCAGTAGACGTTGTTGTTGCCTTGTTGGGTGCGGGCGATCTCGTCGCCGTGCGCGATCATCGGCGTGCCCTGGCTGATCATCAGGGTGGCCCAGAAGTTGCGCATCTGGCGGCACCGCACCGCCGTGATGTCGGGGTCGTCGGTCGGCCCTTCGACGCCGCAGTTCCACGACCGGTTATGGCTTTCTCCGTCGCGGTTGTCCTCGCCGTTGGCTTCGTTGTGTTTTTCGTTGTAAGACACCAGGTCGTTGACCGTGAACCCGTCATGGGCGGTGACGAAGTTGATGCTGGCGCTGGGGCGCCGGCTGCTCACCTCGTAGAGGTCCGACGAGCCGGTCAGCCGGGAGGCGAACTCGCCGAGGGTCGCGGGCTCGCCCCGCCAGTAGTCACGCACAGTGTCGCGGTATTTCCCGTTCCACTCGGTCCACAAACCTGGAAAATTGCCGACCTGGTAGCCGCCTTCGCCGACGTCCCACGGCTCGGCGATCAGCTTGACCTGGCTGATCACCGGATCCTGTTGCACCAGATCGAAGAACGCGCTCAAGCGGTCGACGTCGTAGAACTCCCGGGCCAGCGTGGAGGCCAGGTCGAACCGGAACCCGTCGACGTGCATTTCGAGCACCCAGTAACGCAGCGAGTCCATGATCAGTTGCAGGGTGTGCGGGTGGCGGGCGTTGAGGCTGTTGCCGGTGCCGGTGAAGTCCTTGTACAAGCCGCGGGTCCTCGTCGACGAGCCGGTAATAGGCCCTGTTGTCGATGCCGCGGAAGTTGATCGTCGGACCCAGGTGGTTGCCTTCGGCGGTGTGGTTGTAGACCACGTCGAGGATGACCTCGATGCCGGCTTCGTGCAGGCTGCGCACCATCATCTTGAACTCGGTGACCGCGCCGCCGGCCTGCCGGTTCGACGCGTACTGGTAGTGCGGGGCGAAGAACCCGAATGTGTTGTAGCCCCAATAGTTTCGCAATCCGAGCTGCAGCAGCCGCTGGTCGTGCAGGAACTGGTGCACCGGCATCAGCTCGAGCGCGGTGACGTTGAGCGACTTGAGGTGATCGACGATCGCCGGGTGGGCCAGGCCGGCGTATGTGCCCCGAAGTCCTTCGGGGACGCCGGGATGGATCCGGGTCAGGCCCTTGACGTGGGCCTCGTAGATGACGGTCTCGTGGTACGGGGTGAGTGGTGCGCGGTCGAACGCCCAGTCGAAGAAGGGGTTGATCACCACGCTGGTCATGGTCTGGCCGAGCGAGTCGACCATCGGGGGAGTACCGGGGTCTGCCGAGTCGCCTTCTGGGCCAACGGCGTCCATGTCGTAAGAGAACAGCGCCTGCCCGAAGGTGAAGTCGCCGTTGAAGGCTTTTCCGTACGGGTCGAGCAGCAGCTTGCTCGGGTCACACCGGTGGCCGGCCGCCGGATCGAACAGCCCGTGGACTCGAAACCCGTAGCGCTGGCCTGGGCTGATGTTCGGCAGGTAGGCGTGCCAGACGTATCCGTCCACCTCGTCGAGGGGGATGCGCGACTCGCTGCCGTGGTCGTCGATCAGGCACAAGTCGACCTTGTCGGCGATCTCGGAGAACAGCGAAAAGTTGGTGCCGGCACCGTCATAGGTGGCCCCGAGTGGATAGGCGTTGCCCGGCCACACGGTAGGCAGTGTGGGCGCGGGACCGTCGGCGTTGAATGAGGCCGTGCCCGAAGGTGCGGCTGGGTTGTTCGTCGACATCACTCGACCTTATCCGCGCTCGCGCGCTCGGGGCGCGTTACCACCAACCGGTGTTTGCGGCGATCTGCCTGCCCAGCTCGGGCGCCAGGGTGCGCACATAGGTGGGGGACAGGTGATGAGCGCCGTGGTAGATCAACACGTTGCCTTCCACCGCACGGCAGACGTCGGGGCGGCATATCGCGTCGGACATATCAAGCGGCTTGAGCAGTGGGAACTGTGCGACGAAATCCAGGGTGGGATTGTGGTCGGCCAACACGTCGGAACGCTTGGCTCCGCACGAGTCCGCGTTGCCGCCCTTGGCGAGGCAGTCGGCGGGAATGAGCGGTTTGCCGTCTTTCACCAGCCAGGGGGTGTCCCGCATCGCGAGGATGGGAATGTTGTTGTCGGACAACGTCTGCCAGATGCCGATGTAGGTCGCGGGCATGACGTCCCCGGCCTTGATGTTCCACGGTCGGGTCGACGTGGTGAACACGTAGTCGGGCCGGTCGGTGACCAGCTTGGCCAGCGTCGCCTGCACCCACTCGCGGCACTGCGGATAGGGGGCGTTGTTGCCCATGATCAGCGGGACCTGCTCCGTGGACAGCGGGCAGCCCATCTTGAGGTAGGTCACCACCTTGAAGTGGTGCAGCTGCCCGAGCAGGTCCAGCGCGGGCAGCCAGTGTTCGGCGTGCGATCCACCGGCCAGCGCGATGGTCCGGCTGGCCGCGACGTCGCCGTAGGTGCAGTTGACCACCGCGGGGTTGACGAAGTCGCTGATGCAGCCGTCCCTGGTGGACGCCGGCAGGTCGTCCTTGACTTCCAGGACCGTGGGCCGCATCTTCAGTGTCGGTACCCGCACATGGGCGGTCAGCGCGCGCGCACCCGGGTAGTCCAGGGCATTGAGTCCGCTCAACTCCTTGCCGGTGGCGCGTTCCCCGGTGACGTGCTCACGCCAGCTGAATGACGTCGCGGTCAACGCAACGCCCAACAGCAGCACCGCCGAGCCCAGCGCGATCGTGGGCCGGCGCAGGCGCGCCGGCCAGGGGTTCGCCGGGGTAGGCAACCGCGGCGAGGGCTCAGTGCCGCCGGCGGGCGCGCGGTACCGCAGCGGGTCCTCGACCAGCCTGGTGGTCAGGTAGGCCAGCAACCCGGCCACCAGCAGTAGTGCCGTGCCCTCGACAAAGTTGGCGTGCGCGTGCCCGGTATAGGACAGCCAGAAGATGAGCAGCGGCCAATGCCACAGATACAGCGAGTACGCCATCGCCCCCAGCGCCACCAGCGGCCCGGCCGCGAGCAGACGATTCGGCAGCGGCAACCCCTCGCTGGTGTCGGGGTGGCCCTGCCGGTTGGCCCCGGCAAGGATCATCAGCATGGTGGCGCCGACGGGTACCAGTGCCCATGGGCCGGGGAATTCCTTGACGCCGTCGATCAGGGCCCCGCAGGACAGGATCGCCGCCAGCGCGATGGTGGCGACGACGGTGCGCAGCCACATCGGCCAGCGGATGTAGGGGACCAGCGCGCCGACGAGGGCTCCCAGCAGCAATTCCCAGGCCCGCGCGAAGCTGTTGTAGTAGGCGCTCGCCTGGTCGGCCTGCGCAGCGATGATCGCGTAGCCGAACGACGCGATCGTCAACGCGCTCAGCAGCAGCACGAGCACGGTCCGCAGGTGCGGGCGCCTACCTGTTGGGGAGGCCCGAAACAGGCCGCGCAGCAGATAGGCACACGCGGCGATCAGCAGCAGGAACGCCACGTAGAACTGGCCCTGCACTGACATGGACCAGATGTGCTGCAACGGGCTGACGGCTTCGCCGGCCCGCAGATAGTCGGACGCGGTGCTGGCCAGCTCCCAGTTCTGGTAGTAGCCCAGGCTGGCCAGGCTCTGGTCGGCAAACGTCTCCCAGCGAGTTTGCGGTTGCACCCAAATGGTGAGCAGCGCGCATCCGGCGAGGACCACGACCAGTGCCGGGAGCAGCCGGCGGACCAGCCGGATCAGCTCCGCTACCGGGGACAGGGTCTGAGCCGGGTCCAGGGCAGCGCGCAGGACTTTGCCGCCGAAGAAGAACCCCGACAGCGCCAGGAACACGTCGACGCCGCCGGAAACCCGGCCGAACCAGATGTGGAAAATGGCGACCAGCGTGATCGCGATGCCGCGCAAGCCGTCCAGATCGTAACGATAAAAGCCCGATGGCAGGGTCGCCCGCCCGACCGGCTCCGGGCTGGTGGCCGGTGGACGGGGCGGCGACAGGCTGACCATATTGACAGTCAATCTACCCAATCCGCCACCTGCCAACCGTCGCTCGCGGTGCGGCGATGGGGCAGGTGGCGGGTGTTGGGGAACCGGGAAAAAGCTAGGAACGAGGTAGGAAAGACGCTGGAAACAGGCCGGAAACCTGCTGGAAATCGGCCAGGTTAGCGCGCGGTGGCCCGCGCGGTTAAGGGAGCGAGCTGCAACGGCGCCTGCGTGGGCACCTGTTGCCCCGGGACCTGCCAGGCAGGCACCTGCTGCACCGGCGCTTGCTGCGTCGGCACCAGCTGCAAGGGAGCCTGCAGGGTTGGCGCCTGCTGCGTCGGCACCTGCTGGGTCGGCACCTGCTGCAGGGGCGCCTGCAAGGATGGCGCCTGCTGCGTCGGCGCCTGCTGCGTCGGCGCCTGCTGGGCCGGCACCTGCTGGGTCGGCGCCTGCTGGGCCGGCACTTGCTGAGCCGGCGTCGTTGGAACCCCCAGGACCCGGACCACGTAGGGCGCCATGCCGCTGCTGCGCGCCGGCGAGACCTGGACGACGTCGCCCACCTCCAGCATCTGTCCGTTCCCGAGGAACATCGCGACGCTTTGGGTGCCTTCGGGACCGTAGAAGATCAGGTCGCCCTTGCGTGCCTGCTGCGGCAGGATCTTCTGGCCGACCTTGTACATCTGGCCTGAGGAGCGCGGCAGCTTGAGACCGGCGCCGGCGTAGGCGTACTGCATCAGGCCCGAGGCGTCGAATCCGACGGTGTTGATACCGGTACCGGTGCCGCGGGTGGGGCCGGTGACACCGCCGCCGGCCCAGGAGAACGGCACCCCACGCTGCGAAAGTCCACGCGCGACCACGATGTCGGTCACCTGTTGGTAGTCCATCGGTCTGGTGCCCGGGTCAGCCGTCGCGATACCGACGGTGACCATCGGGGTCATCAGCATCGCCAGTCCGATCACGAAGGCATAGATGCGCTTCATTTGGGTTCCACCCCTCTCTGGGCCCTCTCGGGCCGTTGGGCTTCCGCGCGGTGACTTCGCGCATAGGCCGCTGTTCCTTGGCGCACGCGATGGCTTCCACGTCGGGGCCGAACGCCGCTGCATGGTGAGTCACACCAGTCACTACAGAAACTTTTACAACAGAAGTTGCCGGTGGCCTAGGGCTGGAGAGGTCCAGGAAGGATTTTTTGTCGTACCGTGACCGGACGGTGACGGGCGCACTCAATCTTGTATGCGCAGTTGTGATTTCGGTCTCATGCCGTGGCCGCACCGCTTTCCGGCGCCCCGCAGCGGCGCCGGGCCGTTTACCCCCAGTAGCGTTCGCTGTAGGTGGTCAATATGAAGCCGGCCACCGAGCTGACCATCAGGATGGTGAGAGCCAAAACCGGCCAGAACGACATGTACCAGCCCTTCAGCATGGACACGAACGGCCCGATCCCGGCCGCGGCGATCGCGGCGCCGATACCGCCCCACACCACCGGATAGATATACATATCGACCCCGTACGGCACCGGGCCACAGGTGTCCTCTGTGCACACGTTCCCGAGGTAGCCCCACAGCTTTGTCGGCCACGTCGTAGCCGTGGCCAGCACGAGAAGCAGTATTAGCAGCGCGACGGTGCAGGCCACGTCCCAGATGGCCACGCGCAGCCGAAGCACCGGTTGTGGCCGATCGTCGGAGACAGGCGCGGCATCGGGACCGGCTGAGGGGACCTCGTCAGCCTCGGGCGGGTAGTCCACCTCGGCGCCGGGCAGAGGGCCGGTTAAGGGGCCGGTCAAGGACTCGTTGGGCTGATGTGGCGAGGCCATGCCGTCCAATGCTCCCCGATCGTCGGGGTTTGTGCGACCCACGGCTACTCTCGAACTCCGTGGCTGAGCTGATTCCAGGGCCGATTCCAGGGGCAAATCTACGGGCGGGTCCCGGGTTGACGCCCGAGCAGATCAGCGCGATCGACGCCGCCCACCTCTGGCATCCCTACAGCACGATCGGCGCCTCGAACGTTGGCGGGGCCGTTTCCCCGGTGGTCGCGGTCGCCGCCCGGGGCTCCCGGCTGACGCTGATCCGCGGCGGCCAGCCGATCGAGGCGCTCGACGCGATGAGCTCCTGGTGGACCGCGATCCACGGTCACGGCCACCCGGAGCTGGACGCCGCGCTGGCCGCCCAACTGGGCGCGATGAATCACGTCATGTTCGGCGGGCTCACCCACGAGCCGGCGGCCCGGCTGGCGCAGTTGCTGGTGGAGATCACCCCGGCGGGACTGGAAACGGTGTTCTTCAGCGACTCCGGGTCGGTGTCGGTGGAGGTCGCGGTGAAGATGGCGTTGCAGTACTGGCGCAGCCGGGGGGAGCCCGCCAAGCACCGGCTGATGACCTGGCGGGGCGGCTATCACGGCGACACCTTCACCCCGATGAGCATCTGCGACCCCGACGGCGGCATGCACTCGCTGTGGACGGACATCCTGGCGCGGCAGGTGTTCGCCCCGCAGGTGCCACGGGATTACGACCCCGGCTACAGCGCCGCATTCGAGGCGCAACTGGCGGGGCATGCCGCCGAACTGGCCGCCGTGGTGGTGGAGCCGGTGGTTCAGGGCGCCGGCGGGATGCGCTTCCACGACCCGCGCTATCTGCGGGACCTGCGGGAGGCCTGCCGGCGTCACGACGTGTTGCTGATTTTCGACGAGATCGCGACCGGGTTCGGCCGTACCGGTGAGTTGTTCGCCGCCGACCACGCCGGGGTGAGCCCGGACATCATGTGTGTCGGCAAGGCGCTCACCGGCGGATACCTCAGCCTGGCCGCCACCCTGTGCAGCACCGACATCGCGCATACCATCAGCACCGGTGCGGCCGGTGCACTGATGCACGGGCCCACGTTCATGGCCAACCCACTGGCCTGCGCGGTATCGGTGGCCAGCGTCGAGCTGCTGCTCGGCCAGGACTGGCGGTCGCGAGTGACCGAGATCGGAGCCGGGCTGGCCGCGGGACTCGAACCGGCCCGGGCCCTGCCGGCGGTGACCGACGTGCGCGTGTGCGGCGCTATCGGCGTCATCGAGTGTGACCGGCCCGTCGACCTGGCCGTCGCCACCCCCGCGGCGCTGGATCATGGCGTCTGGCTGCGCCCGTTCCGCAACCTGGTCTACGCGATGCCGCCCTACATCTGCCCGCCCGACGAGATCGCGCAGATCACCTCGGCGATGGTCGAGGTCGCCCGGCTCGTAGGCTGAAACCGCAGTTCAAAGCCCATATTATGGACCGGCTAACAGCGGTCAGCCACCGTTCTGCCCATCCCGTGCCCACATTTTGCCCGCACTTTCACGAGACCGAGCCTCATCCAACGCGACCGCAACCGCCTCAAGGTCGTCATCGAATTTCCGGGAGCGGAGGCGCCTGATGCATGACGCAAGCCGTCGATATAACCCCACTGCTGACGCCGGCGGATTTATGTTGGCTACTCGGAAGGAACTTCACTGAGCCCGCCCGCGCCCAAATGCGCGACACCGGCGACGGACCCGCCTTCATCCGATTTGCCTTGACGCTAGTCAGGAGTTGCTTCGACGACTGTGGCAGGCCCGTCCACATCTACGGCTCTGGTGAGCTTCTGGGCTGCGTATTGCCGATCGCGCTGTTGCTGCGTCTTCGTCGGGATCCGCGATGTAGCCACGCGGGTCGCGTCGATACTCGTGCTTCCGGTTCCTCTCGATGCGTCGATGCACCCGGTCGAGCTCGGTATCGACTTCGCGGATCGTTAAAGGGCGGCAGGCGAATTCGCGAGATCGATGTGATTCGGCGGTTTTAAGGCCACTAACCCCGCCCGCGGGCTGCACCGGGCCGTCCTCCACCCGTCAACCGTGTCATGCTATCTTTCGCTGTTGTTGCTACCTTGGGGGAGGTTTCATGTCCATTCGTCGAACCCTCGCCGTCGCCGGCGCACTCGCCGCGGTGGCGGGCTATGCCGCCGTGCCCTCGGCCAACGCTGCTCCGGGGCCGGGGGACTCGTGCTCCGCACCCGGCACCTCTTCAGACGGCGCGCTGTCGTGCGATATGCAGGCCGGGCAGTGGATCAGCCAGGGACGCGCGACGGTCGGTCAACCGTGCAGCACACTCGGCGATGTCAAGCTCGCGGGTGGCGAAAACCTCGCACACTGCGCGCAGACCGGGTCGGGCCAGGTGTGGGTGGCGGGCTCGCGCTGAAATACCCCGTACCTAACCTGGTGATCGCCGCGCTCTAGCCGTTATGGTCACATCCCCGGCGAGGACCCACGCGTTGATCAGTCCGGGATACCACCGCAGCCTGCTCCTGCTTCGCCGGGCCGCCTAGCGAATGCACTGCGCGGGTTGGCGTGGATCGCTACCACTCTGACGGTGACAGGGCAGGACGCTGCGGACGGCGTCGCCGTAAATGCCGCGGTCGTCGCCGGTCATCACCCACGCGTGCGCACGGCTCGTAGGCTGAACCGCGGCTCGGGACGCCACGGCTTCGTTACTGGGCTGACCGGCAGTCATCCGGTAGCTGCGGCACTGGCAGGCAACTGTGAGTGGATACGCTTTTAGTTTCCGGACCTGGTGCGGCGGCTTACAGTGTCGCTCGACGGCACTAGCCAGGGGAGGCTGAGGTGGAGGGCACGCCGTTCGGGCGTTATCGCCTGATCGAATTGCTGGGCCGCGGCGGCATGGGCGAGGTGTGGCGCGCGCATGACACCGAAACCGACCGCGTCGTAGCGGTGAAGATGTTGCCGACACAGCTTGCCGGTGACCAACGGTTCGTGCAGCGGTTTCGCCGCGAGGCGCACGCGGCGGCGCGGCTGGGCTCCCCGCATGTGATTCCGATTCACAACTATGGCGAGATCGACGGGCGGTTGTATGTCGACATGCGGCTGGTCGAGGGCCGCGACCTGGAACAGGTGCTGGCCGATGGGCCGCTGCCGCCGGGGCGCGCGGTGCGCATCATCGAGCAGGTCGCCAAGGCGTTGCATGCCGCGCACAAGATTGGTTTGGTACATCGAGACGTCAAGCCGTCCAACATCCTGATCGAGGATGACGACTTCGCCTACCTGATCGATTTTGGGATCGCGCGTGCGGCCGGGGAGACCAAGTTGACCAAGACCGGGGGCTTGATCGGCAGCCTGCACTACATGGCCCCGGAGCGGTTCAGGGATGGCACCGCCGACGCCCGCGCCGACATCTATGCCTTGGCGTGTGTGCTGTATGAATGCCTGACGGGCGAGCGGCCTTTCCCCGGTGACACCTTCGAAGAGCAAATCGCCGGGCATCTGACCGTGGACCCCCCGACCCCGCGCGGACTCGACCCGTCTATCCCTCGAGGGTTTGATGAGGTCATTCCCCGGGGGATGGCCAAGAATCCCGATCAGCGTTATGCCACCACCGTCGAGTTGGCCAGCGCCGCCCACGACGCCATCACCATGCCGTTGGGGCCACCCGGAGGACCCACCCTGCGTGGCAACGCGCCCCGACCCGCACCCGCGCCGCGACCCATGAAGCCGACCGCAGCCGCCGCTCGGCAACAGTTTGGCGGCCCGGCGTCACCTGCGACCCAACAACCCGCACCCGGCTGGCCGCCTGCACCACAAACCCGACCCGCCGACCGGCCGCCATCTCAGATCGGCACATCGCCACCGCCCGGGCACCGCCCACGCCGGCAGGTGATGGTGGCGCTGATCGCCGGGATCGTCGTGGTCCTGGTGGCCGGCGGCGTCATCGGCTACCTCTTGCGCCCAACCCCGACCCAAACCCCAACCGCGCAGCCCGCGCCGCCGTCGGGGCGAACCGGGCAACCCGCGGCACCCGCGGCACCCGCGGGGCCGATCGTGCTGCCGTTCACCGGCCTCAAATACCCCGACGATGTGGCGGTGGACAGCGCCGGCAACATCTTCGTCACCGACTATGGCAATAATCGGGTGCTGAAGCTGGCCGCAGGCTCCAGCACACCGGTCGAGCTACCCTTCACCGGCCTCAATGACCCCCGCGGTGTGGCGGTGGACAGCGCCGGCGACCTCTACGTCAGCGACAATGGCAATAATCGGGTGCTGAAGCTGGCGGCGGGCTCCAGCGCCCCGGTCGAGCTGCCCTTTACCGGCCTCAGCTACCCCGACGGTGTGGCGGTAGACAGCGCCGGCGCCGTTTACGTCCCCGACGGTCACGACCGGGTGGTCAAGCTGGCGGCGGGGTCGAGCACCCAGAGCGTGCTGCCGATCGCCGGCATCGACAACCCCCGCGGTGTAGCGGTGGACACCGCCGGGAACGTGTACGTCGTCAGCCTTGGGAACAATCGGGTGCTGAAACTGGCGGCGGCCTCGAGCACCGCGACTGTGCTGGCCGTCACCGACCTCACCCAACCCGAGGGTGTGGCGGTAGACGCCGTTGGCGCCGTGTACATCACCGATGACAACAATCGGGTAGTCAAACTGGCGGCGGGGTCGAGCACCCCGACGGAGCTGCCCTTCACCGGGCTCAACAACCCCCACGGTGTGGCGGTGGATGCCGCCGGCAACGTCTACGTCGCCGACGAGAACAACGGTCGGGTGCTGAAGCTGGCGGCAGGAGGCTGAGGTGGAGGGCACACCGTTCGGGCGTTATCGCCTTGTCGAGTTGCTGGGCCGTGGTGGCATGGGCGAGGTGTGGCGCGCGCATGACGTCGACACCGACCGCGTCGTGGCGGTGAAGGTGTTGCCGCCACACCTGGCTGACGACCCCACCTTCGTGCAGCGATTTCGCCGCGAAGCGCACGCGGCGGCGCGGCTGCGCTCTCCGCATGTGATTCCGATTCACAACTATGGCGAGATCGACGGGCGGTTGTATGTCGACATGCGGCTCGTCGAGGGCCGCGACCTAGAGCAGGTGTTGGCCGATGGTCCTTTGCCGCCGGGGCGTGCGGTGCGCATCATCGAGCAAGTCGCCAAGGCGTTGCAAGCCGCGCACCAGATTGGCCTGGTACATCGCGATGTCAAGCCGTCCAACATTCTGCTCGACGACGACGACTTCGCCTACCTGATCGATTTCGGCATCGCGCGTGCGGCCGGGGAGACCAAGTTGACCACGACCGGTGGCGTGGTCGGCAGCTTGCATTACATGGCCCCTGAGCGGTTCAGCGCCGGTACTGCCGACGCTCGCGCCGACATCTATGCCTTGGCGTGTGTGCTGTATGAGTGCCTCACGGGTGCTGTGCCTTTCCCTGGTGACACCTTCGAGCAACAAATCGCCGGGCATTTGACCGTGCCCCCGCCGATTCCGAGCGATTTCAACCCGTCTATTCCTGAGGGATTCGATGAGGTCATCCCGCGGGGCATGGCCAAAAACCCCGACCAGCGGTATGCCACCACGGTCGAGCTGGCCATTGCCGCCCACGACGCCATCACCACACCGATTCCGCGACCCGGGCCCACCGCCCCGATCGATAGCGCACCCTCGCCCACCCGCCGCCACGATCAGGTCCCACCCATGCGGCCGCCCGCACCCGCCGCGCGGCAGCAGTTTGGTCAGCCGCCCCGAGCCGTCACCCATCAAGGTCCACCCGGCTGGTCGCCTGATACACCGACACGGCATCGGTGGTGGCTCCTCGCCGGGATCCCGGCTGCCCTGTTGGGCGTCGTCGCCGTCGCGGCGATTGTCATCATCAGCCAGCCGCACCAGAAGCCGCCGCCGGCCTCGAGCGGTCCTCAGGCGACACAGGCCACCAGCTCTCCGCGTCACGACCCCACCTACGGTCCTCAATCGACGCTGCCATTCACCGGCCTCGCCAGCCCGTGGGGTGTGGCGGTGGACAGCGCAGGCGCGGTGTACGTCGTCGACGCGTCCAACAACCGGGTGCTGAAGCTGGCGGCGGGGTCAAGCACCCAGAGCGTGCTGCCGTTCACCGACCTCAAAAGCCCCATGGGTGTGGCGGTGGACACCGCCGGCAACGTCTACGTTGCCGACAATGCCAGCAATGCGGTGCTGAAGCTGGCGGCGGGGTCGACCACCCCGACCGCTCTGCCGTTCGTCGGCCTCGACTCGCCCTGTGGGGTGGCGGTGGACAGCGGCGGCAACCTCTACGTCACCGGCGTCGGCAACAGTCAGGTGCTGGAGCTGGCGGCGGGGTCGGCCACGCCGAGCGTGTTGCCGTTCTCCGGCCTCCACGGCCCCACGGGTGTGGCAGTGGGCAGCGGCGGCGACCTCTACGTCATCGACGAGGGCAACAATCGGGTGCTGAAGCTGGCGGCGGGCTCGGCCACCCCGACCGTGCTGCCGTTCACCGACCTCAACCACCCCCGCGGTGTGGCGGTGGACAGCGCCGGCGACCTCTACGTCGCCGATGAACGCAACGATCGGGTACTGATACTGGTGGCGGGCTCGCCCGCCCAGACGTTAGTGCCGTTCACCGGCCTCAACACCCCCATGGGTGTGGCGGTGGGCAGCAGCGGAGACCTCTACGTCTCCGACCTTCGGAGAAACCGGGTGGTGAAACTGCCGGCGGCGTAGGACGCCACAACCGGGTGCTCAAACTGCCAGCTGGATAGTGGTCGAGCTGACGCTGCTCGTAGGCTGATCCGCAATGAAGGCACCCATCGAGGCGTCACCGCTGGCCTGGCTGGACGAGGTGGAGCGGCAGCGGCGCAAGGCCGGGCTGCGTCGCTCGCTGCGGCCGCGCCCCGCCGTGGCCACCGAGCTGGACCTGGCGTCCAACGACTACCTCGGCCTGTCTCAGCATCCCGACGTCATCGACGGCGGTGTTGCGGCGCTGCGGGTCTGGGGTGCCGGCGCCACCGGTTCGCGCCTGGTCACCGGCGACACCGAGCTGCACCAGGAATTCGAGTCCGAGCTCGCCGAGTTCGTCGGCGCCGCCGCGGGTTTGCTGTTCTCCTCGGGATATACGGCCAACCTCGGCGCCGTCGTCGGGCTGTCGGGTCCGGGTTCGCTGCTGGTGTCCGATGCGTACTCGCACGCCTCCCTGGTCGACGCCTGCCGGCTGTCGCGGGCCCGGGTGGTGGTGACGCCGCACCGAGAGGTCGGCGCCGTGGACGCGGCGCTGGGTTCGCGCGACGAGGAGCGCGCCGTCGTGGTCACCGACTCGGTATTCAGCGCCGACGGCACCCTGGCCCCGGTCCGCGAGTTGCACGACGTGTGCCGCCGCCACCGCGCACTGCTCATCGCCGACGAGGCGCACGCGCTCGGCGTGCGTGGCGGCGGGCGCGGCCTGCTCCACGAATTGGGGCTGACGGGTGCGCCCGACGTGGTGCTGACCACGACGTTATCCAAGGCGCTCGGCAGCCAGGGCGGCGTGGTTCTGGGGCCCGCGGCGGTGCGCGCCCACCTGATCGACGCCGCCCGCCCGTTTATCTTCGACACCGGCTTGGCGCCGGCGGCGGTCGGCGCCGCCCTGGCCGCGCTGCGCGTCCTCAAAGCCGAAGCGTGGCGGCCGGACGCTGTGCTACGACATGCCCGCGAACTCGCGTCGGTTTGCGGCGTGCCCGAAGCGCCGGGGTCCGCGGTGGTGTCGGTCATCCTGGGCGATCCGGAGGTGGCGCTGGCCGCCGCGACCGCGTGCCTGGACGCCGGCGTGCGGGTGGGCTGCTTCCGGCCCCCGACCGTGCCCGCCGGGACGTCACGACTGCGGCTGTCCGCGCGCGCCTCCCTGGATGCCGCTGAGCTGGACCTCGCGCGCCGGGTGCTGACGCACGTGCTTTCGGGAGTTGGTTATAAGGCGCGCCGTTGACCGTCCTGGTCATCACGGGTACCGGGACGGGGGTCGGTAAGACGGTCGCCACTGCGGCGCTGGCCAGTCAGGCCCGTCAGGCCGGCATCGACGTGGCGGTGTGTAAACCGGTGCAGACCGGCATCGATTGTGGTGACGACGACCTCGCAGACGCGGCCCGTCTCTCCGGAGTGACCGAGCTCGCGGGCTTGGCGAGATATCCGGAGCCGCTGGCGCCCGCCGCCGCTGCCGAACTGGCCGGGAGGGCGTTGCCCACCCGCGATCAGCTGTTGCAGGTCATCCGCGGCGTGGACCGCCCGGGGCGGTTGACCCTGGTCGAAGGCGCCGGGGGGCTGCTCGTCGAACTCGGCGGCGATCGTGTCACGTTGCGTGACCTCGCCGTCGACCTGGGCGCCGCGGCCCTGGTCGTGGTCGGCGCCGAACTGGGCACGCTCAACCACACCGCGTTGACGCTGGAGTCGCTTGCCGCACAGAGGATTCGCTGCGCGGGGTTGGTGATCGGCAGTTGGCCGCAGCGACCCGGACTGGTGGAGACATCGAATCGGGCCGCGCTGGCCGAGATGGCTCCGGTGCGGGCCGCACTGCCGGCCGGGGCCGGATCGATGGACGTCGCCGCCTTCGCGGCCATGAGCGCGACGGCCTTCGACCGCGGCTGGGTATCTGGGTTGGTCCGCTGATGGTGCATTCGATCGAGCTGGTCTTCGACCCCGACACCGAAGCGGCCGTCCGTCGCATCTGGGCCGACCTGGCCGGCGCCGGAATACCCAGCCAGGCGCCGGCCAGCCGTCCGCACGTGACACTGGCCGTCGCCGAACGGATCGCCCCGGACGTCGACGAGCTGCTGGGTCCGGTGAGCCGGCGCCTGCCGCTGGTCGCCGCGATCGGCGCGCCGGTGCTGTTCGGCCGGGCCAACGTCGTGTTCGCGCGACTCATCGTGCCGACGGGCGAGCTGTTGGCCCTGCACGCCGAGGTGCATCGGCTTTGTCTTGCACATCTGGTGCCGGAGGCGATGTCCAACAGCCGGCCCGGTCAGTGGACCGCGCACGTCACGCTGGCGCGCCGGGTCGGTGGCGGCCAACTCGGGAGGGCGCTGCGCATCGCGGGCCGGCCGTCGCAGATCGACGGCCGATTCGCGGGCTTGCGCCGTTGGGACGGCAGCAAGCGCGCCGAATACCCGATCAGCTGACGGCCGCCATGCCGACGCTCAGTCGGGGATGAAGTCGAACTTGTCGGGGTTGGGGCCGGTGCGCCCCGGCTCGCCGCGGTCGAGGCCGGTGATGGCGTCCATCTCGTCGGTGTCGAGGCTGAAATCGAAAATGTCGAAGTTCGACTGCATCCGCTCGCGGTGCACCGACTTCGGGAATACGATGTCGCCGCGCTGAATGTGCCAGCGCAGCACCACCTGGGCGGGCGTCTTGCCGTGCGCTGCGGCGATGCGGGTGATGACCTCGTCGTCGAGCACCCTGCCCTGCGCGATCGGCGACCAGGCCTCGGTCGCGATCCGGTGCTCGTGGTCGTAGGCGCGCACCTGATCATTGGTGAAGTACGGGTGGGCCTCGATCTGGTTGACCGCGGGCACGGTGTGCGAGCCCTCGGCGAGTCGCTGTAGATGGGCGACCTGGAAGTTCGACACGCCGATGCTGCGGGCGCGGCCCTCGTTGGCGAACTCCTCCAACACGTTCCAGGTGGACACGAAGTCACCGTCATACAGAGTGGGCAGCGGCCAATGGATCAAGAACAGGTCGACGTAGTCCGAACCCAGCGCACTCAACGTGGCATCGAACGCGCGGCGCGCGTCGTCGGGCCGGTGATAGCCGTTGTTGAGCTTGCTGGTGATAAACACCTGGCCGCGGTCCAGCCCGGCGTCGCGGATGCCCTGGCCGACTCCCTTCTCGTTGCGATACATCTCTGCGGTGTCGATGTGGCGGTAGCCGACCTCAAGCGCCGAACGCACCGCCGCGGCCGTCTCATCCGGATTTACCTGGAAGACGCCGAAACCCAGTTGCGGGATCGTGTTGCCGTCGTTGAGCGTGATCGACGGGACAGAACTCATCTGCTTTTCCTCCTGGCAGTTGCAACTAGGTCCCGGCGCTGGGTGAACTTGATGTCGAGACTACGCAGATAGGTCTGCAGCCCGGCGTCCTGGACAGGGATCAGGTGGGCCGGCGCTCCGGATTCGTTGTAGTGCGCGTGCCACATTCCCGGCGGGGTGGTGAAGGCGCCGCCGGCCTGCCAGTCCACCCGGATCGGGTCCACGATCTCGCCGCGCTGATCTAGGCGGGTGCCCAGCAGCGTGTAGCAGCCGGGCTGGGCATCGAGGATCAGGTCGAGCGCGACCGATTGATGGCGGTGGGGGCGCTGTTCCTGGCCCGCGGGCAGCACGCCGAACATCGCCCACAGCACGTGGGTGATCGTCAGGGTCTGCTCCTCCTCGGCGTTGGCCAGCAGGACGCTGACCCTGCTTTTGTCGTTGGCGCCGGGGCGCGACGCGATGTCCTCGAGCTTGGCGACCGCGTCCGCGCGGTGGAACTTGGTGGCGCGGAACATGGGCCGGGTGGCTTCGACGCCCAGGTACCGCAGCAACGGCTCGTCGTGCACCCAGTACATGGCGGTCTCGGCGTCGGCGTAGAACACCACGCGGCCACCGGCGGGCAGGGTCAGGAAGTCACCTTTTTCCCACTGGACCATGCGGCCGTCGACCGCGGCGAAGCCGCGTCCGTAAAGGACGTAGTACAGCTGGGATGTGGCATTGGGGCAGGTGTCGATCTGCTCACCCGCGCGGATGCGCACAAAATTGGCCAACAGCCCCGGGCTGGTTGCCGCGCCGGTCTTGATGCCCAGCTCCTTCGACAAATCCAGCGGGACCACGCCGGTCGGATGGTCGAGGTAGATCTCGGGGCTGAACGCGGCGATCGGCACCTGCGGCACGTGGCCCGAGCCGATCGGGTTGGCGGCTTTGGAGTACTCGAAGTAGCGGGCGTCGTCGGCCCAGTCTGCAAACCGGCCCTCGAATCCGTACTCGGCCACATTCGCCATCGGTGCGGGGAGGGTCGGATCCAGGTTCATCGATCCGGCAACTGACTGTTCTGCATTCGCAACGGACACGGCATGTCTCCTTTTCGACGGTCGGGGGCTAGTGCCGCGGTGAATTGAGCTGCAGGCCCTGCCGAATCCCCGCCTGCACCTGCGCGGCGTCGTCGTGACGGGCGGTCGCCGGGGCCGGTGTCGAGCACTGGCCAACCATGCAGAGATGACTGAACGGGTTGCCCGCATCGGCCGAGGCCGGCGCTGCCATGCCTATCGCCGCGGCGGCAAGTGCGGAGCCGAGAAATAGGTTCTTGATCATTGCTTATCTTCTTCGAACGCTCTGTATGCCTTAGATCTGCTTCAGATCTGTCATCGATCTGTTTATCTGTTCAATCGTATCTATCTTGTATCTTAGTGTCAATCGACCGGCATCGGACATAGAAGCGTCTGCTGAGCAGGGGCGACACACTGGTGTACCGTCATCGACGCAGAAAAGATATGGCTTAGCTGCAAGGAGGGACGTCGTGGTGACGAAGCCGACTGGGCGGGCTGCGGCCAAGGACCGCGCGCTGGACTACGTCAAGAGCCGGGTGCTCACCGGGGCGTTCCCTGGTGGGGAATTGATCAGCGAGGGTGAGGTCGCGTCTGCGCTGGGCATGTCGCGCACCCCGGTGCGGGAAGCCTTCCTGCGGCTCGAGGCCGAGGGGCTGCTCAGGCTGTACCCGCAGCGGGGTGCGCTGGTGGTGCCGGTTTCCGCCGAAGAGGCCCGCGCGGTCATCGAGGCCAGGCGGGTCCTGGAGCAGTTCGCGGCCGGCAAAGTGGTCGGGCGCGGGCCCGCGGTAGGCGCGGCCGTCTTCGAGCGGCTGTCGGCGGAGATGCAGCGCCAGCGTGAGGCTGCCGCCAAATCCGACTGGCAAGAGTTCCTTGACGCCGACCGCGCCTTCCACCAGATCACCCTTGATGCATCAGGAAACCGCATCCTGTCCGATTTCTACTCATCACTGCGCGACCGTCAGATGCGGATGATCGGCGATTCCGTGACGCGTGACCGGCAGCGCATGTCCACGATCATGGACGAACACGGTGTTATCGCCGAAGCGTTGCGCGGCGGTGACCTCGAAGGGCTACGGGCCGCGGTGCAAGCTCACCTGGCGAGCACCGTGCGTGCCCTCGGGCTCTCCGTCGACCCGATCTAGCCGGAGGGCGGCGACAATTCGAACTGAGAGCTCGCACCTGGTGTGCTCGCCGATAGCGCCGGGTGATTACGCGCTGGCTGACTGCATCGAGTTTGGTCACGCGCAGACGGCTACCCTAACGTGAACACCGTTCAGGTCAGGCTTGGGTGAATCGGGAACCTGACCCATTAGGGACGTGTCCAAGACGTGAAGGAGTACTGGGTGACTCAGGTGGCGACTCGGCCAACCACCGACGGCGGGAGCACCGACATCTTGGCGGTGGCCCGCCAGCAGGTGCTGCAGCGCGGCGAGGGCCTGAGCCGGGACCAGGTGCTGCAGGTGCTGCGGCTACCCGACGAAAGGCTCGAGGAGCTGCTGGCGCTGGCCCATGAGGTGCGCATGCTCTGGTGCGGCCCCGAGGTCGAGGTCGAAGGCATCATCAGCCTGAAGACCGGTGGATGCCCGGAGGACTGCCATTTCTGCTCCCAGTCCGGGCTGTTCGCCTCGCCGGTGCGCGGTGCCTGGCTGGACGTTCCCAGCCTGGTCGAGGCGGCCAAACAGACCGCGAAGTCGGGTGCCACCGAGTTCTGCATCGTGGCCGCGGTACGCGGACCCGACAAGCGGTTGATGGCCCAGGTTGCGGCGGGCATCGAGGCGATCCGCAACGAAGTCGAAATCAACATCGCCTGCTCGCTGGGCATGCTGAGCGTCGAGCAAGTGGAGCAGCTCGCCGCGATGGGCGTGCATCGCTACAACCACAACCTCGAAACGGCCCGCTCGTTTTTCACCAACGTCGTCACCACCCACACCTGGGAAGAGCGCTGGCAGACGTTGTCGATGGTGCGCGACGCGGGCATGGAAGTGTGCTGCGGTGGCATCCTCGGGATGGGGGAAACGCTGCAGCAGCGCGCGGAATTCGCCGCCGAGCTGGCCGAGCTCGGCCCCGATGAGGTGCCGTTGAACTTCCTCAACCCCCGGCCCGGCACCCCGTTCGGCGACCTGGAGGTGATGCCGGCCAGCGAGGCGCTGAAGTCGGTGGCCGCCTTCCGGCTGGCGTTACCGCGCACCATATTGCGCTTCGCCGGTGGCCGCGAGATCACCCTGGGAGACCTCGGCGCCAAGCAGGGCATCCTCGGCGGCATCAACGCAGTGATCGTCGGCAACTACCTGACCACGCTCGGCCGCGCGATTGAGGCCGATCTGGAACTGCTCGACGATCTGCAGATGCCGATCAAGGCGCTCAACGCCACCCTGTAAGAAATGCGACCCAGTAAGAAATGCGACCCAGTAAGAAATGCGACCCTGTAAGAAATGCCACCCTGTAAGAACTGCCACCCTGCAGAAATGCCGCCCTTTGAGAAATTGGGAATCGTGGTTCGGGATCTTCCTGCTCCGGTCGCTGCCGGCGTCTACAACGTCTACACCGGGGAGTTGGCGGGCACGTCGGTGCCCACTGAGCCCATTGGGGCGCAGTTGGGCCTGGAACCCCCCCGATTCTGTGCGGAATGCGGGCGACGGATGGTAGTGCAGGTGCGGCCCGACGGCTGGCGGGCGAAATGCTCGCGGCACGGCCAGGTGGACTCGGCCGACGTGGAGGAGCTGCGGTGACCGAGCACCCCGGGCCCGAGCCCGCTGGGGTTGCCCGCACCGGACCGCTCGCGCCAGCGCGGGCGATCATGGTTGTGGCGCTGGGGCTTTCGGTGACCGGGGTGTTGATCGGCGGGTTGTGGGCATGGATTGCGCCGCCGATCCATGCGGTGGCGGCACTGACACGTAGCGGTGAGCGGGTGCACGACTATCTGGGGAACGAATCCGAGCATTTCTTCGTCGCGCCCTGCCTGATGCTGGGCCTATTGAGCGTGGTCGGGGTGGTGGCCTCGGTGCTGGTGTGGCAGTGGCGCGAGCAGCGCGGCCCGGGGATGGTGATTGCGCTCTCGATCGGTTCGGTAGCCAGCGCCGCGGCCGCCGCGGCGGTGGGCGTGCTGTTGGTTCGGTTGCGTTACGGGGCGTTGAACTTCGACGCGGTGCCGCTGTCGACCGACCACAAGGTGGCCTACGTCATCGAGGCGCCGCCGGTGTTCTTCTCCCAGGGGCCACTTCTGGTGGCGGTCACGCTCACCTGGCCGGCTTTCGCTGCGGCGCTGGCCTATGCCGTGCTTGCGGCGGCCAATGCCCACGACGATCTGGGCGGCCGCCCGGTAGCCGCTCGGCCGTCTGGCGCGCCGCCCGTGGCGGCGGGCATCACAGGGGACGGCGGTGCAACTTTCGGCCGGTGATGACCTTGGCCGCGATCCTGGCCAGTCGCGCCATGCCGATATAGGTCATCGGATGGAACATCGTCGGCCACTTGGTCCTGACCAGATGGTCGCTCAGCGGTCGGCGGGCGAACCGGTCGGTTAGCCAGCGCATCGTCATCGGGGCAGACAGCGGGTGCAGGCACATGTGTTCGTTGAACGCGTCCCGGTGATAGGTGACCTTGGCGCCGCCGGCCGAATATGCATCGGCCAGCGCGTCGATGTCGTGCACATCGATGAGGTAGTCGTGGACGGCCTGCACGATCAGGACCGGCGGAGCCGGCACCACCGCGCCCAGCTTGATGTCGTCGAAGACGCGCGCGACCTCCGGTGTCGACAGGATGTCTTCCAGCGGCTGGTCGAGAAAGTCGCCCATGTCCTTGCCGGCCATCCGGATGACGGCGCCGACCGTCGTCATCTTCGCCAGTCGGTCCAGCAGGGTGCGCCCTTCGGCGTTGGTGTGCTCCTTGATGACGCGGTCCAGGTCGGGGTAGGTGTGTGCGAGCGCGGCCACCACCAGCGCGGGCAGACCGGCGAGGAAGGTGCCGTTGAGCCGCCGGAAGGTGTGGCCCAGGTCACCGACCGGCGAACCCAGCACCGCGCCGACGATGTCCAGCTCGGGTGCATACCCGCCACACATTTCCGCGGCCCACGCGGTCGCCAGCCCACCGCCGGAGTAACCCCACAGCCCGATCGGCGCCTCCGGGGACACGCCGACGCGTTCTGACCGCAGGGCGGCCCGGATGCCGTCCAGGACTCGGTAGCCGGGTTCGTACGGCGCGCCCCACAGCCCGCGGGGACCTTCGTGGTCGGGTATCGAAACCGCCCAACCTTCGGCGACGGCGGCGGCGATCAGCAGTAGCTCCAGCTGGGCCACCGACCCAAGGGCATTGGCCCGTCGCCGCAGCGCATAGGACGGAAAGCAGCGTGACGACATCGCGTCGATGGCGCATTGGTAGGACAGCAGCGGGCAGGGCCGCTCCGGAGCAAGCTCTGCCGGCACGATCACCGTGGTCACCGTCGCCTCGGGCCGGCCGTTCATATCCGTCGTGCGGTACAGCAGCTGGGTAGCGGTGACCGGCTGCGGTATCAGGCCCAGGAACGCCACCTCGACATCGCGGGAGCGCAGCACGGTACCGGGCTGGGCGTGCTGGTAGCCCGGCGGCGGCAGGTAGAAGGGATCGTCCGGCGGCAGCAACGGGCGTGCGTTGGGCTGCGATTCCTCGTGCAGCGGGCGGCCGATCCACTCCGCACCGCTTGTTCCTGCCAGATTGCCGAGCTCAACCATTGAGGCTCCCTTCGTGGCCATTCGGCATTCTTGCGCATGAACGGCCGGTAACCAAACCGTGAGGCCCCGGTCCGCAGTCGGCAGTCAGCATCGGCGCCTTATTCGAATCTTAAAGTTATCTTACCGTCGTCTTAATGTGTACTCGTGTCACCAAATTAATTTGCCGACGCGTCAAGCAGGCGTGGCGTTTGGCCAGGTAGGTGGCCCAGAAGCGGGTTTTCGGGGCCGGATTGTTAGCTGGTTCACATCCTGTTCATAGCTGGCTGGGCGGGCCTGGAGGCCTAAGCGCGGCGAATTCGTCGGTGACCCTCAGCTGGGAGTCGGTGAATCGGTACAGCGCGGCCGGACGCCCGCCGCTGCGGCCGGACTGGGCGATGGTGCCGGTCTGGGTGATGACTCCGCGGCGGGCCAGCACCCGCTGCAGATTCGTCGCGTCGACCTGATGACCCAGCGCGGCGCCATAGATGTCACGCAGCGTGGACAGCGCGAATTCTTTTGGCGCCAAGGCGAATCCGATGTTGGTGTAGGACATCTTGGCGACCAGCCTGGTGCTGGCGTGGGTCACCATCGGGCCGTGATCGAAGGCCATCGGCGGCAGCGCGTTCACCGGGTGCCAGCGGGTGTCCGGCGGCAACTCGGGGGTGGCGGGGGAGGGCACCAGGCCCAGAAAGGTGGACGCGATCATCCGGGTGCCCGGCACCCGGTCGGGATCGGAGAAAACGGCGAGCTGTTCCAGGTGTGCAATCTCACGCAGGTCGACCTTCTCGGCCAGTTGGCGCCGGACCGAGGTGGTCAGGTCCTCGTCGTTGCGCAGCCGTCCACCCGGCAGCGACCATGCGCCGCGTTGTGGATCCCGCGCACGCTGCCATAACAGCACGTTAAGCTGCGCTTTTTCTGTTCGCGGGCCCGTCGTAACCTGGCGAACCTGGAACACGACCGCAAGCACTTCGTGGGCGGTGCTACCATTGGGCATGTTTTCGATTGTAAGTCGAAAACCTCCTGGACGCGAAAGGAGCTCGCCATGACGATTTTGAATCGCATGGACACGCTCGCGGACGACATGATTGCCGGCATCACGAACTCACCCACCGGGTACGGCGGTGTGGACGGAGATGCCCAGTGGGCGGCCGAGATTCGCCACCTGGCGCGGCTACGCGGCGCCACCTTGCTGGCACACAACTACCAGCTGCCCGCCATCCAAGACGCGGCCGACCACGTGGGGGATTCGCTGGCGCTGTCGCGGATCGCCGCCGACGCGCCGGAGGACACCATCGTGTTCTGCGGCGTGCACTTCATGGCCGAGACCGCCAAAATCCTGAGCCCGGACAAGACCGTGCTCATCCCGGATCAGCGGGCCGGGTGCTCGCTGGCCGATTCGATCACCCCCGATGAGCTGCGCGCCTGGAAGGACGAGCACCCCGGCGCCGTCGTCGTCTCCTACGTCAACACCTCGGCGGCGGTGAAGGCACTCACCGACATCTGCTGCACCTCGTCGAACGCGGTCGACGTGGTCGAGTCCATCGACCCCGACCGCGAGGTGCTGTTCTGCCCGGACCAGTTCCTCGGCGCCCACGTGCGTCGGGTGACCGGCCGCAAGAACCTGCATGTGTGGGCCGGTGAATGCCACGTGCACGCCGGGATCAACGGCGACGCGCTCACCGAGCAGGCCCGCGCGAATCCCGATGCCGAACTGTTCGTGCACCCCGAATGTGGTTGTGCCACTTCGGCTTTATACCTTGCCGGCGAAGGCGCCTTCCCGCCGGACCGGGTGAAGATCCTGTCCACCGGCGGCATGCTCGAGGCGGCCAATCGGACGCACGCCCGCAAGGTTCTGGTGGCCACCGAGGTCGGCATGTTGTACCAGTTGCGCAAGGCGGCGCCGGCGGTGGACTTCCGCGCGGTCAACGACCGCGCGTCGTGCAAGTACATGAAGATGATCACCCCCGCGGCGCTGTTGCGCTGTCTGGTCGAGGGCGCCGACGAAGTGCACGTCGACCCGGAAATCGCGGCGGCGGGGCGCCGCAGCGTGCAGCGGATGATCGAAATCGGGCAGCCCGGCGGGGGCGAATGATGGCCGGTCCCCAATGGAAGGACGCGGCCGACGTCGTCGTAATCGGTACCGGCGTGGCGGGTTTGGCCGCCGCGCTGGCCGCCCACCGCGCCGGCCGCAAAGTGGTGGTGCTCAGCAAGGCGGACCAGCGGCACGGGGTGACCGCGACGCACTACGCGCAGGGCGGCATCGCGGTGGTGTTGCCGGACAACCCAGAAAATCAGGACTCGATAGACGACCACGTCGCCGACACCCTTGCCGCGGGGGCGGGCATGTGCGATCCCGACGCGGTGTACTCGATCGTCGCCGACGGCTACCGTGCGGTTAGCGAATTAGTTGGTGACGGAGCGCGTTTCGACGAATCGGGTCCCGGCCGGTGGGCGCTGACGCGCGAGGGCGGGCACTCGCGGCGACGGATTGTGCACGCGGGTGGCGACGCCACCGGCGCCGAGGTACAGCGGGCGCTGGACCACGCCGCTGACGTGCTGGACATCCGCACCGGCCACGTGGCCGTGCGAGTGCTGTATGACGGCACATTGGGAACAGGGGCGGTGAACGGGGTTTCCGTGGTCAGCCCGGATGGATACGGCATCATCAGCGCGCCCTCGGTGATCCTGGCGTCCGGCGGGCTCGGGCATCTCTACAGTGCGACGACCAATCCCGAGGGCTCCACCGGTGACGGAATCGCGTTGGCGTTGTGGGCTGGCGTGCCGGTCAGCGATCTCGAGTTCATCCAGTTCCACCCGACGATGCTTTACGCGAGCCAGACCGGTGGCCGGCGGCCGCTGGTCACCGAGGCGATCCGCGGTGAGGGTGCGATATTGCTTGATAGGAAAGGCAATTCGGTAACAGCGGGTGTTCATCCAATGGGCGATCTCGCGCCGCGTGACGTTGTCGCGGCAGCCATCGACGCGCGGATGAAGACCCTCGGTGATCCGTGCGTCTACCTCGACGCCCGCGGCATCGACCACTTCGAGACCCGGTTCCCCACCGTCACCGCCGCCTGCCGCACCGCGGGCATCGACCCCGTCCGTCAACCCATCCCGGTCACGCCCGGCGCGCACTACAGCTGCGGCGGCGTCGTCACCGACGTCTACGGCCAAACCGAACTCGCCGGGCTGTTCGCCGCCGGTGAGGTGGCCCGCACCGGGATGCACGGTGCCAACCGGCTGGCCTCGAACAGCTTGTTGGAAGGTTTGGTGGTCGGTGGCCGCGCCGGAAAGGCCGCGGCAGCGCATGCGGCGGCGGTCGGGCACGTGCGCGCGAGCTTGCCCGAGCCGATCATTCACAGCGCACCCCGGCGCGCCGAATTGCAGCGCGCGATGAGCAGAGACGCCTCGGTGGTGCGCACCGCCGAGGGGCTGCGCCGGTTACCCGAGACGCTGGCGGGTGCGCGGATCCGGACCCTGAAATCCTGGGCCGGCCGTAGGGATTTCGAGGACGTTGCGTTGGCGCTGACCGCACGGGCGGTGGCCGCCGCGGCCCTGGCCCGCAACGAAAGCCGAGGGTGTCACCACCGCGCCGAATACTCCGACGCCGAGCCGGAACAAGCGCGTAGCAGCGTGGTCCGGCTGGCCGACGACCAGAACACGGTGTGTGTGGAGGCGCTGGCGGCGGTCGGTTGATGACGCTCTCCGATAGTGAGCTGACCGCCGCTCGAGAAATCATCCGGCGTGGTCTCAGTGAGGATCTGCGCTACGGGCCCGACGTCACCACGTTGGCGACGGTGCCCGCCGACACGGTAGCCAAGGCGTCGATGGTGGTCCGGGAGCCCGGCGTGATCGCCGGGGTCGACGTTGCGCTGCTGGTACTCGACGAGGTGATCGGCGCCGACGGATATCACGTTCTGGACCGCGTCGAGGACGGCGCCCGGCTGCAACCTGGCCAGCCGCTGTTGACCATTCAGGCCGAAACCCGGGGTCTGTTGACCGCGGAGCGCACCATGCTGAACCTGGTCTGCCACCTGTCCGGGATTGCCACCTCAACGGCGGCCTGGGTGGACGCGGTCAGCGGGACCAAAGCGAAGATCCGCGATACCCGCAAAACCCTGCCCGGCCTGCGTGCGCTGCAGAAGTACGCGGTGCGGGTCGGCGGGGGCGTCAACCACCGGCTGGGGCTGGGGGACGCCGCACTGATCAAGGACAACCACGTAGCGGCCGCCGGATCGGTCGTTGCCGCGCTGCGAGCGGTGCGGGAGGCCGCGCCGGAGCTGCCGTGCGAGGTCGAGGTGGACTCGCTGGAGCAACTCGACGCCGTGCTGGCCGAAGAGCCCGCGCTGATCCTGCTGGACAACTTCCCGGTGTGGCAGACGCAAATTGCGGTGCAGCGCCGGGACACCCGCGCGCCCGCTGTGCTTCTTGAGTCGTCCGGCGGACTCAGCTTGGAGACCGCGGCGACCTACGCCGCAACCGGTGTCGACTATCTCGCCGTGGGCGCACTCACTCATTCGGTGCGCGTCCTCGATATCGGCCTGGATATGTAGCCGCGGCGAAATCTTGTTGACGTCCTCCCCGCCCTAAAGGGCGGAAATTCCCAGAATGACTCTGGCAGCGTTTCTGTCGCGATCCTGGATCGTTCCGCAGGACTCGCAGACGAAAACCCGTTGCGACAGCAGCAGGCGGGACTTGGCTCTCGCGCCGCAACCGCTGCACGTCATGGTGGTGTAGGCGGGCGGCACCAACACCACCTTTCGGCCCGCCCGCTGCGCATACTCGATCAGTGTTGATTTGGTGGTGCCGATGGCGCCGTCGGCGGACTTACGCGCCATGCGCGATTTCGCCAGAAACTTCGGCTTGAAGTCCTCCACCGCCAACACCCCGTGGCTGGCAACGACTTTGGTGGCCCATTTGCGCGCGGTGTCCTGCCGCTGGCGGGCGACCTTTTTCGACAGCTTGGCGACACCGCGCTTGGCGGCCAGGTAACCCTTGGACGCACGCGCGCCACGGGCCAGTTTGCACCGCGCCATCGTGCGCTGCCCACGAGCCAGCTCTTGGGCGGCGCGCCTGCCGTGCTCGGGGTGCGCCAAGTCGTACTCGGGGTCGGTGGTGATCGCCACGGCGCGCACCCCCCCAGTCGATGCCGATCCAGGCCTCGCAGGCCGGCAGCACCCGATCCTCGCGCGCCACCACGAAGCTGGCATACCAATGCACAATGCTGTCGCGATAGACACGCACACTGCTGGGCGCAGTCGGCAGTTCCCGCGACCACACGACCGGGACGGACAGGCCACCGGCCAGACACAACCGGCCATCCTTGAGCGCGAATCCCCGTGTGGTGTAGTTCAGGCTCGGCAGGCAGCGTTTCGCGGACTTAAACTTGCGCCGCCCGTTGCCTTTGGCGCGTTTGGCGCGGAAGTTACGCGGCATCTGCGGTTGGGCCACCACCGAGCCCGCACGCAGCCGGTCCTGCTCACGCCGCCAGTCGGTCAAGGTGTTGTCGCGGACCCACTCACCGGTCTCATTGAGCCGTTCGACCGCCTGGTTCCACACCCACCGGCAGCGGTTCCACTCGGCCAGCAGCCCCGTCGTCGCGGTCGCGCCGGGGCGCAACCGGTACCGATGGCGCACGACGTTCACGCATCGGACGCTAGCGCCGGGGTACGACACCGCCCATTCCTCCCCGGCCTGAAGGCCGGGGCTTCCTGGGCGGTATTTCGGTGATCGTTTGCTGCCAAATAGCAACGATTCAGCCCCCGAGGCTCGCCGTCAGACTAGACTTACCGCTGTTCGAGGGGGGCATCGACGGTGAGATTTCCGACGCGCATAGCGGTGCTGAACCGCGGTGAGGCCGCCGTTCGCCTGATGCGTGCGGTTCGGGAGTTGAACGCCGAATTCGCCTGTGGCATAACGACGATCGCGTTTCATACCGACGCTGAACGCCGAGCGATGTTTGTCCGCCAAGCCGACGAGTCGGTACGGCTGCGGCAAACATCGGGGGGCATCGGACACCTCGACCACGCCGAGTTGCGACGGGCTCTGGTGGACTCGGGAGCCGACGCGGTGTGGGTGGGTTGGGGTCATGCCTCGGACGACATCGCCTTAGCTGAACTATGCGTGCGCCTGAACCTCACGTTGATCGGGCCGCCGCTTGCGGCGATGCGCAAATTGCGCGACACCATCGAAGCCAAACTCCTCGCGGAGAAGGTAGGAGTCCAAATCGCCCCGGCGGGCTGCGGTCCGGTCATCCCCCCCGAGGACGCGCGCTCTGCGACCGACCTGCGCCACGTCGAGGTCCAGATCGTGGCCGACGGCCATGGCAATGTCTGGGCACTGGACGTGCGCGTGCGCCCGATCGAACGCGGCAATCACCAAGTGATCGAGGAATCCGGTCTGCCACTGCTGACCGGCGCGCAGATCGACCACATTCGCAGCGTGTCGGCCGGACTCGTGCGCGCCGCCGGATACCGCAGCGCGGGCACCGTCGAATACCTCTATCGACCGGATCAGGAGATTTTCACGTTCCTGGAGGTCAACACCCGCCTGCAGGCGGAACACCCCATCACCGAGATGACCACGGGCATCGACCTGGTGAAGTTACAAATTCTCATCGCCGCGGGCGCGGCCCTGGAAACGGACTGCCCCATCCAGTTTGGTCACGCGGTGCAAGCCAGGCTCAACGCGCAGGACGCCGACAACGGTTTTGCATCCGCGGCCAGAACCGTGCGACTGCTGAAGTTCCCGCTCGGCCCCGGCGTCCGCGTCGACACCGGCATTGCGCAGGGCGACGTCATTTCGTCCAACCACGACTCGACCGTGGCCAAGATCATCGCGTGGGGCCGCAATCGAAGCGAGGCTTTTGCGCGGCTGCGCACCGCGTTGCGTGACACCACCGTGGTTATCGACGGCGGCACGACCAACAAGTCGTTTCTGCTCGATTTGCTTACCCGTGACGACAGCGCCGGCGCCGCAGCGCCGGCGACCGGCCCTCCTCCGACAGCCGAAATCGCGCTCGCCACAGCCGCGGTCCACGCCTACAACGCCGAAGAAATTAACGAACGCAATGCTTTTCTTACCTCCGCGCATGGCGGTCGCCCGCGCGCCAGCCACGCGATCGGTCGTACCGTCGAACTTAGCTACCAGGACCAGAGCTACAAGCTGACTGTGACGCAGGTCGGCCCGCACCGATACCGCATCGCCGCCGGCAACGACCAACTCGTCGTAGACGTGGAACGGTTCGGAGAATTCGAGAGCCGCCTGATCCTTGGCGGCCACCGCTTCCGGATTGTCACGCTGGCTGGCCCCGCCGGGTTGCTCGTCGAAGTGGACGGTGCGAGCCACCGCATCGAGCCGGACCAAGCCAGCATCGTCCGCTCCGCGGCTCCCTCTGTCGTTGTCGCTTTGCCGGTGGCAGCCGGCGACGTCGTCGAGGCCGGCGACACACTTGCGGTGCTGGAGAGCATGAAGATGGAAACCGCCGTGCGCGCCTCGTCCGCGGGACGTGTTCGTGAAGTCTTCGCCATCCTTAACAGCCAAGTCGATGCCGGCGCCGCACTGATGAGTATCGACCAGGCCGGAGAGTGCACCACCGCCGACGGAGAGCGCACCACCGCCCAAACCGGGGCGCGGGTTCGGTTTCAGACCCGGCCAAGAAGCGAGGAAACCAGCCCGCGCAGCCAGGCCCTCGCACGGCTCGGCGAACTGCGAAGTCTGATCATCGGCTACGACGTGGGCGTCGAACGCGCACGCATCCTGCTGGCGGAGTACGAAACCCTGCGCGACGGCCAGTGCCGCGACGACCAATTGTCTAGGGAATTGCTCGAGGCCGAGCTTGGGCTGCTGGGCGCATTCGACGACATCTGCGAAATTTCCCGCGACCGTCCCACGCTGGATGAAGAACAACTCGACGAAGCTGTCCACAGCCCACGCGAATTCTTCCACCGTTTCCTGCATTCCCTCGACGCCGACCTGGAGGGGCTGCCGCCGAGGTTCCGCACCAAGCTCATTCGAGCACTGCGCCATTACGACATCAACACACTTGAACCGGGAACCGAGTTGGGAGAGGCCGTCTACCGGCTTTTCCTGGCCTTGCAGCGGATGGAAAACCAGGTACCCGTGATTACCGCGCTGCTCAAGCGCTGGCTTTCCGCCGATCACGCGGCATCGGCGCCAACCGATGATATGGGCGAGGTGCTCGAACGGCTGATCGCGACAACGCAGCTGCGATACCCCGTCATCGGTGACCTAGCACGTGACCTCCAGTTCACCTTGTTCGACGAGCCGCAGATCAATAAGGCGCGTGAGGCGATCTACCACCACGTCAGGCGCGATCTGCAATATCTGAGCGACAATCCCGACGCGCCGGACTACGCGTCACGCATCGACGCCCTCGTCGCAACACCGCAGCTGTTGATCGACTTGCTTGCTGAGCGGATGTCTTGTCCTGGACCGCTGCTCGAGGTGGTTACGCGCCAGTATTACGAGATTTGCACCCTCGAAGACGTCGAGACCTTCCAACATGCAAGCGGTCAATTCGTCACGGGCCGTCATGAGATGGACGGCCAACAGCTGCATCTGCTGTCGGCCGCGACAGACCGTGATCGATTGTCGGCAACGCTGAACCGCGTCGAGATACCCGCCCGGCTCCACGCCGACAGCTTTGTCGTCGACATCTATGTGGCATGGCCGCATGCGCCCATCGACGGCGATGAGCTATCTCTCGCGTTGCGAACCGAACTTGCCGCACACCGCAGCGTCGCGAAGTGGCGCCGAGTGACCGTGACGGTGCTCGCGCGCGGCCTGAATCAATTCACATTCCGCCGCGACGAAGACGGCGGAATGACAGAGGACCGGATGATCCGCGACATGCATCCGCTCATCGTGCACCGCTTTGATTTGTGGCGGCTGAAGAACTTCGACGCCACCCGCCTGCCCGCGGCTCCCGGCACGTACCTCTTCTACGCGGCGGCCAAAGAAAATCGGTCCGACGAGCGACTCGTCGCGCTGGCCGAGGTTCGTGATGTCACCCCCCACCTCGACAAGGCGGGCGAGGTGATGGGGGTCCCGGCCATTGAGCGCACCCTAACCGCGTGTCTAGACGGCGTTCGTCGCGCTCGAAACGGCAACAAGCGGCTCGACCACAACCGCGTCGCTCTTTACCTATGGCCGGTTCTGGACATCTCCGCCGACTGGGTCTCTGCGGTGGCGCGACGAATAGTGCCGCTGACTATCGATGCCGGGCTAGAAGAAGTGACAATTCTGGCAACCGTCCGGGACGGCCAGACGTCGCAGCTCCGCCGGGTCGCGATTCGCTTTTCGTACAGACTGGGCGCCGGCATTGTCGCGAAGGTGACGGCGCCACCAACCGAGCCGCTGCGCCCTCTGGATGAGTACACGCAGAATGTGCGGCGCTGCCGCGCGCGCGGCCTGGTTTACCCGTACGAGCTCATCGGATTTCTTACTGGCGGCGAGGGCACGTTCGTCGAATATGACTTCGACAAGGCGGGCGAACTTGTTCCCGTGCACCGCGCGTACGGACGCAATACCGCTGGCCTCATCGTGGGCGCGGTGTCACGAGTGACAGCCCGCTACCCGGAGGGCATGACCCGCGTGGCGCTGTTCGGTGACCCGACGAAGGCCCTGGGCACGGTGGCCGAAGCCGAGTGCGCACGCGTGGTTGCGGCGATAGATCTTGCTGAGAAGTTGTCCATTCCGGTCGAGTGGTTCGCGTTGTCCTCGGGCGCAACCATCTCCATGGAAAGCGGCACCGAAAACATGGACTGGATCTCTCGTGCGCTGCGCCGAATCATCACGTTCACCCAAAACGGCGGTGAGATCAACGTCATTGTCGCCGGAATCAACGTTGGTGCCCAGCCGTATTGGAATGCCGAAGCCACGATGCTGATGCACACCAAGGGCATTCTGGTCATGACGCCGGACAGCTCGATGGTGCTCACCGGTAAGCGGTCCCTTGATTATTCCGGCGGCGTTTCGGCGGAAGACAACTTCGGCATCGGCGGCTATGACCGCGTGATGGGACCCAACGGTCAAGCACAATATTGGGCGCCCAACCTGCAGGCCGCCTGTGACGTTCTATTCGCCCATTACGAGCACGCGTATGTTGCACCAGGAGAACGCTTCCCCCGCCGCGCTAAGACTTCCGACCCGACGGATCGGGATGTTCGCTCCTACCCGCACCCACACTCGTCAAGCAAATTGATGACCGTCGGCGATATCTTCTCTGACAGTGCCAACAAAGACCGCAAGAAGCCGTTCGACATTCGAGCAGTCATGCGTTCGGTGGTCGACCAGGATCACCCGGTTCTCGAGCGGTGGGCCGACATGGCCGACGCCGACACGGCCGTGGTCTGCGATGCTCATATTGCCGGGATGCCCGTGTGTGTCATTGGTATTGAATCCCGGGCCATCCCCCGTAAAGGGTGGCGGCCGAGCGATGGGCCGGACCAGTGGACGTCTGGAACTCTGTTTCCGCAGTCTTCGAAGAAGACCGCCCGCGCGATAAACGCCGCCAGCGGCAACCGACCCCTGGTGGTGCTGACAAACCTCTCGGGTTTTGACGGTTCACCGGAGTCGCTCCGCAGACTTCAGCTCGAGTACGGCGCCGAAATCGGCCGAGCCGTAGTCAACTTCGACGGTCCGATCGTGTTCTGCGTGATCTCGCGCTTTCATGGTGGTTCGTTCGTCGTCTTCTCCAATGTGCTGAACGACAACATGGAGGTGCTCGCGGTCGGCGGCTCGTTCGCCTCGGTTATCGGCGGCGCGCCCGCGGCCGCGGTGGTGTTCACCCGGGAGGTCGACGCCCGCACCGAAGCGGATCCGGCTGTGTCGGAGCTGAAAGCGCAGCTGGCTGCCTGCCCCGACGGCGCGGCCAGAGCCAACATCCAACTCAAGCTCGCCGAAACCCGGGCGGTGGTGCGGTCGGAGAAGCACGGCGAGGTGGCAGCGGAGTATGAAGCCGTGCACGGCATCGAGCGCGCCCGGCGGATCGGGTCGGTCCACGCCGTCATCCCAGCGGCTGAATTGCGCCCCAGGATCGCCGCCTCGCTGGAGCGTGGGATGGCCCGAACGATGGAAGCGCTCAATACCGAGATAACACATGCACCGAAGTCAACGCCGCCACGCCGGCAAGGCTTTTCCACAACACCGTCGACGAATATCGCGCGCCTAGCAGCGAGCAAGCCGACGCCCGCCAGCACTCCCGTCTGACCCCGCGGCGTGCCTTTACGGGGACCCCGGCGGGGGCGCGACCAACAAGCTAGCCGCCGAGCAGCAACCGGGCCGCGGGTTTGGCGGCGTTGAGCGCGGCCGGATCGCCGGCTATCCGGGACAGGATCAGCGCTCCCTCGATCAACGAGATCACAGCGACGGCAACGTTTTCCGGGCTGTTTTCCGGGCCCGCCGCCGGCCGGCCGTCGGCGCGCAGCCGTTCCTCGATCGCCGCGCACCAGCCCCTGAACGCGCGCGCCGAGGCGGCACGCACCAGCGGACTCGCGTTCACCGACTCGGTGGCGATCGGTTCAATGGGACACCCGTCGCGCTGGTCGCCGGCCAGGCCCGCCGCCAGTAGGTCGATCCATCGATCGACGATGTCGGCCACCGCCCGGCCGGAGGCAAGGAACCTGCGCAGCAGTCGTTCGATGTCGGCGCCCGCGCTGTCCACGACCGCGGCGGCCAACTGTTGCTTGCCCTGCGGGAAGTGGTGATACAGCGAGCCGGCTTTGACCCCGGCCTCGTCGAGGATCTGATTCAGCCCGGTCGCCGCGTAACCCTGGCGGCGGAACAGGGTCGCGGCCGTCTCGATCAGCGCTGGGCGGCTGCGATCGGGTCTCGGCATGGTATTGACAATACTTGAGTGATCACTCAAGAATACTGAGATGAGGCAGTTGACATTCGAAGAGGTCGGGCGATACGCGTGGCGCGAGGTGCCCGAACCGAAAATCACCGCGCCCGAACAAGCGCTGGTGCGGCCGCTGACGGTGGCCTGTTGTGACCTGGACGTCGGTGTTAGCCAAGGCTGGCTGCCGGTGCCGCCCGGACACGCGGTCGGTCATGAAGGCCTGGCCGAGGTCGTCGCTGTTGGCGACGATGTGCGTGGCTTTCAGGTGGGCGACCGGGTCGTGGTGCCTTTCCAGATCAGCTGCGGAACCTGCCGCGAATGCCAGCGCGGCGTGACCGGTTCATGTGGCTCCGTGCCGCTGATGGCGACCTACGGGATGGCCCCGATTTCCGGCCTGGATGGCGGGGGTTTCATGTCCGATCTGGTGCTCGTGCCCTACGCCGACGCGATGCTCGTCGCGGTTCCCGACGCCGTCGATCCCATTGCCATCGCGTCGCTTTCGGACAACATTCCCGACGCCTGGCGTGCCGTCGGGCCCTTCACCGGGGAACTGGCCGGCCTCGACGCCGACGAGCGCCGCGTCCTCGTGGTCGGCCGGCTGTCGATCGGGCTGTACGCGGCGGCCATCGCGGTGGCGCTGGGAGCCCACGTCGACTACGTCGACACCGACACCCAGCGGCTGGCGGCCGCCGAGAAACTCGGGGCGACGGCCCACGACCGCGCCAAGCCGGACAAGGCGTGGGGCCGGTACCCGGTCACAGTGCACACGTCCGTCGACGCGGAGCGGCTTGCCGCCACCCTGCGTGCGACCTGGCCCGACGGTGTGTGCACCGACACCGGCGTCTATTACCAACCCATGGTCGAGATGCCATTGCTGTCGATGTACACCCGCGGTGTGAAGTTCGTCACCGGGCGCGTCAACGCGCGGGTGGTCATCCCGCACGTGCTTGAGCTGCTGGCCGCTGGATTGGACCTGTCGCCGGCCGTCGATCGTGTCGTTGCGTGGGAGGACGCCCCGTCGGCGTGGCCGACGATGACCGGCAAGACCGTCTTCACCCGGGTTTAGGCGGCCGACGGCCCGGCTCAGGCGGCCCGGCTCGGGCGTCGAGCGTGCATCCAGGGCGAAAAAATCGGCGAAATGTCGCCCTGAGCGCACACTCGACGCGGGCTCGGGCGGCCCGGCTCAGGCGATATCGGCGACGAATACCGCCATGCGTCGCAGCTGCAACCGCGCCAACCGCGGCAGCCCCTGAGTCTCCGGGCCGTCGGAGCCGGCCGGCAGGATCCGCGGATTGGTGATGTGCACCTCGCGGCGGGCATAGCGCAGGTCCGCCTCGCCCGCGGCCAGCACGTTCTTGACCCAGTCCGTTTTCCCGTGGCCCAGCGCGATCGCCAGGGTGTTGCCCTGGCGGTAGGTGGTCACAATGGTCTTGTACGGCTTGCCGGACTTGCGGCCGCGGTGCTGGATCGTCCCCGTGCCCGGTAGGTAGCGCGCTATCGGTTTGAGCGCCGGGTTGAGGTACTTGACCTGAATGTTCTCGAACCAGGGCGGATACACCATCGGGACCCCGGGGGCGTTGTTGGGATGATCCTTTTTGGACATGACCGCACTGTACCGGTCGGATATCCACTTGAGCTGCTCTGGGACAATGGTGGGCGTGACCACCTCCCAACCCGTCGAGTCACCGCTGATTGCCCGCATCGACTTGCGGGGCGCGGCGTTGACGACTGCCAAGTTGCGGGCCGCGTTGCCGCGTGGTGGCTTCGATGTGGAGAGCGTGCTGCCGAAGGTGCGCCCGATCGTGCAGGCCGTCGCCGAGCGCGGCGCCGCGGCGGCTTTGGAATTCGGGGCCTCGTTCGACGGCGTGCGGCCGCCGGCGGTCCGGGTGCCGGATGCCGCGCTGACCGCCGCCCTGGCCGGACTGGATCCCGGCGTCTCCGACGCGCTGCAGGTGATGATCGAGCGGACCCGCGCGGTGCACGCCGACCAGCGCCGCACCGACGTCACCACCACGCTCGGCCCGGGAGCGACCGTCACCGAGCGCTGGGTCCCCGTCGAGCGGGTCGGCCTGTACGTCCCCGGCGGCAATGCGGTTTACCCGTCCAGCGTGGTGATGAACGTGGTGCCGGCGCAGGCCGCCGGTGTCGACTCGCTGGTGGTGGCCAGCCCGCCGCAGCTCGCGCCCCAAACCAGCTTCGACGGATTGCCGCACCCGACGATCCTGGCCGCGGCCCGGTTGCTCGGCGTCGACGAAGTGTGGGCTGTGGGCGGGGCGCAGGCGGTGGCATTGCTGGCCTACGGTGGCACCGACAGTGACGGCACCGAATTGGCGCCCGTCGACATGATCACCGGGCCGGGCAACATCTACGTCACCGCCGCCAAGCGGCTGTGCCGCTCACAGGTCGGCATCGACGCCGAAGCCGGGCCTACCGAAATCGCCATCCTCGCCGACCACACCGCGGACCCGGCGCATGTGGCCGCCGACCTGATCAGCCAGGCAGAACACGACGAGATGGCCTCCAGTGTGCTGGTGACCCCGAGCACCGACCTGGCCAATGCCACCGACGTGGAACTGGCTGCCCAGCTGCGGACCACCGTGCACTCCGAACGGGTGAAGGCGGCGCTGAGTGGACGCCAATCGGCGATCATCCTGGTCGACGACCTGGACGCCGGAGTTCAGGTCGTCAACGCGTACGCCGCTGAACATCTGGAGATCCAGACCGTTGACGCGCCACTGGTTGCCGGCCGGATCCGTTCGGCGGGAGCGATTTTCGTCGGCCCCTGGGCGCCGGTCAGCCTGGGCGACTACTGTGCCGGTTCCAACCACGTCTTGCCGACCGCGGGCTGCGCCCGCCATTCCAGCGGCCTGTCGGTGCAGACCTTCTTGCGTGGCATCCATGTCGTCGACTACACCGAGGCGGCCCTCAAAGACGTCTCCGGACACGTGATCACATTGTCCAAGGCCGAAGACCTGCCGGCGCACGGCGAGGCGGTACGGCGGAGGTTCGAGCGATGACGGCAGCACAACGCCCACCCACGCTGGACGACCTGCCGCTGCGCGACGACCTGCGTGGCAAATCGCCTTACGGTGCGCCGCAATTGGCGGTTCCGGTGCGGCTGAACACCAACGAGAATCCGCACCCGCCCACCCAGGCGCTGGTCGACGACGTGGTGCGATCGGTACGGGAGGCGGCCGTCGACTTGCACCGCTACCCCGATCGCGACGCGGCGGATCTGCGCCGTGACCTGGCCGCGTATCTGACCGCGCAAACCGGCACTCAACTTGGCGTTGAAAATGTCTGGGCCGCAAACGGTTCCAACGAGATATTGCAACAGCTGCTGCAGGCGTTCGGTGGGCCGGGGCGCAGCGCGATCGGTTTTGTCCCGTCCTATTCGATGCACCCGATCATCTCGGACGGCACCCACACCGAGTGGCTCGAGACGGTCCGCGCCGAGGACTTCAGCCTCGACCTGGAGGCAGCGGTCGCTGCCATCGCAGACCACAAGCCCGATGTGGTGTTCATCGCCAGCCCCAACAACCCTTCCGGGCAGAGTGTTTCGCTGCCGGATCTGCGGCGGCTGCTCGACGTGGTGCCGGGCATTTTGATCCTCGACGAAGCCTACGGCGAGTTCTCCTCGCAGCCCAGCGCGGTGGCGCTGGTCGGAGAGTATCCGACTCGGCTCGTGGTCACCCGCACGATGAGCAAGGCGTTTGCCTTCGCCGGCGGCCGGCTCGGGTACCTGATCGCGACACCGGCGCTGGTTGAGGCGATGCTGCTGGTTCGGCTGCCGTACCATCTGTCGTCGGTTACGCAGGCCTCCGCCCGGGCCGCGCTGCGACACGCCGACGACACCCTGGGCAGTGTCGCGACTTTGGTCGCCGAACGCGAACGGGTGACAACGGCATTGAGCCGCATGGGGTTTCGGGTAGTCCCCAGCGACGCAAACTTTGTGCTGTTCGGACAATTCACCGACGCGCCGAGCGCCTGGCAACGTTTTCTTGACGCGGGCGTGCTGATTCGCGATGTCGGCATTCCCGGTTACCTGCGCGCCACCACGGGTCTGGCCGAAGAGAACGATGCGTTCCTGGAAGCCAGCGCCCGGATCGCCGCCACCGAACTCGCCCCCGTCACCCCCGTAGGAGCCCCGTGACCGCCACCGAACCAGGCAACGCGACCCGCCGCGCGCGTATCGAGCGCCGCACCAAGGAATCCGACATCGTCATCGAGCTGGACCTCGACGGCACCGGGCAGGTCCACGTCGACACCGGTGTCCCGTTCTACGACCACATGCTGACCGCGCTGGGCACCCATGCCAGCTTCGACCTGACCGTGCGCGCCAAGGGCGATGTCGAGATCGAAGGGCACCACACCATCGAGGACACGGCGATCGCACTGGGTCAGGCGCTCGGGGAGGCGCTGGGCGACAAGAAAGGCATCCGCCGGTTCGGGGACGCCTTCATACCGATGGACGAGACCCTGGCCCACGCCGCCGTCGACGTGTCCGGCCGGCCCTACTGTGTGCACACCGGAGAGCCGGATCATTTGCAGCACACCACCATTGCCGGCAGCTCGGTGCCATACCACACCGTCATCAACCGGCACGTGTTTGAAACGTTGGCCATGAATGCCCGCATCGCGCTGCACGTGCGCGTGGTGTACGGTCGCGATCCGCACCACATCACCGAAGCGCAGTACAAGGCTGTCGCTCGCGCTTTGCGTCAGGCGGTCGAGCCCGATCCCCGGGTGTCGGGTGTACCGTCCACCAAAGGTGTTCTGTGACAGGGAAATCAGTGGTGGTTCTCGATTACGGCTCGGGTAACCTACGGTCGGCCCAACGCGCGCTGCAGCGGGTCGGCGCCTCGGTGGAAGTAACCGCCGACGCAAGCGCCGCGGCGGCTGCCGACGGCTTGGTGGTGCCCGGCGTCGGCGCTTTCGAGGCGTGCATGACGGGCCTGCGCAAGATCGCGGGGGAGCGGATCATCGCCGAGCGGGTCTCCGCCGGACGCCCGGTGCTGGGGGTCTGCGTGGGCATGCAGATCCTGTTCGCCCGCGGGGTCGAGTTCGGGGTGGAGACCAAAGGCTGCGGGCAGTGGCCGGGTGCCGTCACGCGGCTGGATGCGCCGGTGATCCCGCACATGGGCTGGAACGTGGTGGATTCCGCACCGGGCAGCGTGCTGTTCAACGGCTTGGACGCCGGCGCCCGGTTCTATTTCGTGCACTCCTACGCCGCGCAACGCTGGGAGGGCTCGTCGGCGGCGCTGCTGACGTGGGCCTCCCACCAGGTGCCGTTTTTAGCCGCGGTTGAGGACGGACCGCTTGCCGCCACCCAGTTCCACCCGGAGAAGAGTGGGGACGCGGGTGCGGCCGTGCTGAGCAACTGGGTCAAGGGAATATAAACATGCCGCTGATCTTGTTACCCGCTGTTGACGTGGTCGATGGCCGTGCCGTGCGCCTGGTGCAAGGGAAAGCCGGCAGTGAAACCGAGTACGGCTCAGCGCTGGACGCCGCGTTGGGCTGGCAGCGCGACGGGGCCGACTGGATCCATCTGGTCGATCTGGACGCCGCGTTCGGGCGCGGTTCCAACCGCGAACTGTTCGCCGAAGTCGTGGGCAAGCTCGATGTGCGGGTCGAGATGTCGGGCGGCATCCGCGACGACGATTCCCTGGCCGCGGCGTTGGCCACCGGCTGCGCGCGGGTCAATTTGGGGACCGCGGCTTTGGAGAACCCACAGTGGTGTGCGCGGGTGATCGCCGAGCACGGGGACAAGGTCGCGGTCGGCTTGGACGTGCAGATCGACAAGGGCAATCCGGACGGCGAACACCGGTTGCGCGGACGCGGCTGGGAGACCGACGGCGGCGACTTATGGGGTGTGCTGGAACGCCTTGGCAGCCAAGGATGTTCGCGGTTCGTCGTCACCGATGTCACCAAGGACGGCACGCTGGGGGGTCCCAATCTCGACCTGCTGGCCCAGGTCGCCGATCGCACCGAAGCCCCGGTGATCGCCTCCGGCGGCGTGTCCAGCCTGGACGATCTGCGCGCCTTGGCCAATCTAGCCACTCTGACCGGCCGCGGCGTCGAAGGCGCCATCGTCGGCAAGGCGCTCTACGCCGGGCGGTTCACCCTGCCGCAGGCGCTGGCCGCGGTGCGAGAGTAGACAACCGGTGGACCTGGACGCGCTGGTGGCCCCGTTGGTTGAAAAGGCGTCGGCCATCCTCGATGCCGCGACGGAGCCGTTCCTGGCCGGCCACCGCGCCGATTCGGCGGTCCGCAAGAAGGGCAACGACTTTGCCACCGAGGTCGACCTTGCGATCGAGCGCCAGGTCGTCGCTGCGCTGACAGAGGCTACCGGAATCGAGGTGCACGGCGAGGAATTCGGTGGCGCGGCCGTCGACTCGCCGTGGGTTTGGGTACTGGACCCCATCGACGGCACGTTCAATTACGCCGCCGGCACGCCGATGGCAGCGATTCTGTTGGGCCTGTTGCACCATGGCGATCCGGTGGCCGGTCTGAGCTGGTTGCCGTTCACCGATCAGCGCTACACCGCCATCGCGGGTGGGCCGCTGGTGAAAAACGGTGTGCCGCAGCCGTCGCTGGCTTCCGCCAGGCTGGCCGACGCGCTCGTTGGGGTGGGTACGTTCAACGCCGACTCACGAGGCCGGTTTCCCGGGCGCTATCGGCTTGCGGTGCTGGAAAATCTGAGCCGGGTTTGTTCGCGGCTGCGCATGCACGGATCTACCGGCACCGACCTGGCCTACGTTGCCGACGGAATACTCGGTGGATCAATAAGTTTCGGGGGCCACGTGTGGGACCATGCCGCCGGGGTCGCGCTGGTGCAGGCCGCCGGCGGCATCGTCACCAACCTGGCCGGTGAACCGTGGACCCCCGCGGCGCGGTCCGCCCTGGCCGCTGCGCCCGGCGCGCACGGCGAGATCCTCGAGATCCTGCGCAGCACCGGCAAACCGGAGGACTATTGATATGCCGAGCAGACACAAAAGCCCCCGACACGCCGACCAAAATGGCGCTTTTGCGTCTGCTCGGCAGCGCGGCGTTGCGGTACGCGTGATCCCCTGCCTGGACGTCGACGACGGCCGAGTGGTCAAAGGAGTGAATTTCGAGAATCTGCGCGATGCGGGTGATCCCGTTGAGCTTGCCGCGGCCTATGACGCCGAGGGCGCCGACGAGCTGACCTTTCTGGACGTGACCGCATCGTCGTCGGGCAGGGCCACCATGCTGGAGGTGGTGCGCCGCACCGCCGAGCAGGTGTTCATCCCGCTGACCGTCGGTGGCGGGGTGCGCACGGTGGCCGACGTCGACACGTTGCTGCGCGCGGGGGCGGACAAGGTCTCGGTCAACACCGCCGCCATCGCCCGCCCAGACCTGCTGGGAGAAATGGCAACCCAGTTCGGCTCCCAGTGCATCGTGTTGTCCGTCGACGCCCGCACGGTGCCCGCCGGCTCGGCACCGACACCGTCGGGCTGGGAGGTCACCACCCACGGCGGTCGTCGTGGCACCGGTATCGACGCCGTCGAGTGGGCGGCCCGCGGTGCCGACCTCGGGGTGGGGGAGATCCTGCTGAACTCCATGGACGCCGACGGCACCAAGGCCGGGTTCGACCTGCCGATGCTGCGGGCGGTGCGCGCCGCGGTCACGGTGCCGGTGATCGCCAGCGGCGGTGCCGGGGCGGTGGAACACTTCGCCCCCGCGGTCGCGGCCGGCGCCGATGCGGTCTTGGCGGCCAGCGTCTTTCACTTCCGCGAGCTGACGATCGGGCAGGTGAAGGCCGCGATGGCCGCCGAAAATATCACAGTAAGGACCGCCGTGCGATGATGCTGGACCCAGAGATCGCCGCGCGCCTGAAGCGCAACGCGGACGGATTGTTTACCGCCGTCGTGCAGGAGCGCGACAGCGGCGACGTGCTGATGGTCGCCTGGATGGACGACGCGGCACTGGCGCGCACGTTGGAAACCCGTGAGGCGACCTACTATTCGCGCTCCCGTGCCGAACAGTGGGTCAAGGGCGCGACATCGGGCCACACCCAATATGTCCACTCGGTGCGCATCGACTGCGACGGCGACACCGTGCTGTTGACGGTCGACCAGGTCGGCGCGGCCTGCCACACCGGCAACCACAGTTGCTTCGACACCGCGGTGCTGCTGGAACCCGAGGAATAGACAGCTTCAGCTGGGCGCGACGTCCAATCCGTTGGCGGCGGCTATCGCCGCGCGGGCCCATTCGTGGCGGGCCACCGCCGGGTGTATGCGCTGGATGCGAATGGCCTCGAGGTCGATGGCTTTTCCATTGGTTACCGCGCCCGGTACCCGGAAGGCGAAGGCCGGCAGGTCGGTGGCGACGGCGAGGATGGCGTCGGTGTCGGCGAAACCGTTGGCGAGCATGGTGTCCTCGGCCCATCGGAACGGCTTGAGGCCGCCGAAATTCTTGACGTACACCACCCACAGTTTGGTGCCGCGCTGGTTGTAGAGCTTGGTGACGGCCACGTCCACTGCGGCGTGCTCGACGGGGGTCAGCACGCCCGATTCATCGGTGATCTGGTTGGTCAGCTTCATCGCCGGCGCTGACGTGGGCGCGGTGCCGCTGCTGGGCGGTGCCACTGACACTGACGCCGAGGGCGCGCTGCTGTTCTGCTGTCTGGAACGCGCGCCGAGCATACGAACGCCGACGAGCGCGACGACCGCGACCAGCGCGACCGCAAGCAGCGCCGCCGCGATCATTGCCATTGTGCGGAGCCCGCCGCCCGCTTTCTCGGATTTCGCCCCTGCGGATTTCTGCCCTGCGACGGCCGGGACCTGCGGCGGGGCGATCACCTCCGTCGGTGCGGAGATCAGTTCCGTGGGGCCCGCCACCTCGGCCGAGACGGTGTCGGCGTGGCCCGCGAGTGCCTCCGCGAAATCAGCGCACGTCGCATAGCGCTCATTGGGGTCCTTGGCCATTGCTTTGGCAAGGACATCGTTGAGCTTTGCCAACTCGGGTAGCTTGTTCCCGATCAGCGGTGGTGGCGCGTTCAGGTGGTGGCTGATGACCACCGCCGGGTTGGAGTGCTCGAACGGGGCGGTCCCCGTCAGCAGGTGAAACGCCGTGCATCCGAGCGCGTACTGGTCGGCTCGCGCGTCGAGTTCAAAACCCTGCAGCTGCTCGGGTGCGCAGTACGCGGTGGTTCCCACCAGCATGTTCGTCGCGGTCAGACCGCTGATCTCGCCCAGCTCACGGGCGATGCCGAAATCGGCGAGCAGGATCCGCCGCCGGGGGCTGGCCTGAGAAATTGAGCCCAAGAGGATGTTGGCCGGTTTGATGTCACGATGCAGCAGACCGCGCGAATGGGCGTGATCGAGCGCGTCGCCAACGGCCGAAATGATCGCGACGACGTCTGCCTGCGGCATCCCGGACGGGTACTCGGTGCGCAAGAGTTTCGCGGCGTCGGTTCCCTCCACGTAGTCCATCGAGATCCACAGTTGCCCTTCGTATTCGCCGCGGTCGTGGATGCCGACGATGTGCTCGTGATACAGGCTTGCGGCCAGGTCGGCCTCTCGGTTGAAGCGTTGGCGGAATTCGTCGTTCGCGGTCAGTTCGCTGGGCAGGATTTTGAGGGCATCCTTGCGCGGCAGGCGCGGGTGATCCGCCAGATACACCTGACCCATGCCGCCGGTGCCCAGCCGCTGGACAATGGTGTACCCGGCAAACACTTGTCCTTCTGTCAGGCCATCGCTTTGCGGCATGTGAGCATGCTACTGAGCGCGTCAGCGCGGCAATCGGGTGATCGCCGCCGGATGCTCCTGCTGGACGGCCGAGGGACTTCGGTGAGAATGGCTGTCGATGTTGAAACGAGTGTCCTGGACCTCCTGGACCCTAGCGGTGCCGTTGCTTGCCCTCGTCGCGCTGGCAGCGACGTGGGGCGAGGAGATCGGAACGGTGCCGGCGCTGCTGGTGGCGGTGCTGCTCGGCGTTGCCGTTCTGGCCGCGGTCAACCACGCCGAGGTGGTCGCACACCGGGTCGGCGAGCCGTTCGGGTCGCTGGTGCTCGCAGTCGCGGTCACGATCATCGAGGTCGCCCTGATCGTCACGCTCCGGGCGTCCGGCGGGAACGAGGCGGCGACACTCGCCAGGGACACCGTGTTCGCAGCGGTGATGATCACCACCAACGGGATCGCCGGTTTGTCGCTGCTACTCGGTTCCCGACGCTACGGCGTGACGTTGTTCAACGCCCACGGCAGCGGCGCCGCGCTGGCCACGGTAACCACGCTGGCGACGTTGAGCATGGTGGTGCCGACGTTCACCACCACCTACCCGGCGCGCGAGTTCTCACCGAGTCAGCTCACCTTCGCGGCGGTCGCCTCACTCGGGCTCTATCTGCTGTTCGTATTCACTCAGACCGTGCGGCATCGCGACTTCTTTCTGCCGGTAGCCCAAAAGGGTCAGACGTTCGGATTCGAGGACGAGAGCCACGCGGAGCCGCCGAGCACCCGGTCTGCGCTGACCAGCCTCGCGCTGCTGCTCGTCGCGCTGGTCGCGGTGGTGGGTCTGGCCAAGGAGGAGTCTGAACCCATCGGGCGTTTGGTGTCGGCGGCCGGATTCCCGCAGTCGTTCGTCGGCGTGGTGATCGCCACGCTGGTGTTGCTGCCGGAGACACTCGCCGCGGCGCGTGCGGCGCGGCAAGGCCGCATCCAAACCAGCCTGAACCTGGCCTACGGCTCGGCGATGGCCAGCATCGGGCTGACCATCCCGGCCATCGCGCTCACCTCCATCTGGTTCAAAGGCCCGCTCGTCCTCGGCCTCGGCCCCACCCAATTGGTTCTGCTGGTGCTGACTGTCGCGATCAGCGTGCTGACCGTGGTGCCCGGCCGGGCCACCCGGCTGCAGGGCGAGCTACATCTGGTGGTGGTCGCCGCCTACGTGTTTCTCGCAATCGTCCCGTAGCACCGAACGAGCTTGCAGCGCAGCCGATTTACGCGGTTTTGCGCGCCCGTAGCGTATCCAACGCCTTGTCGGCGTGGGAGTCCATGCTGAACTCGCTGGCGATCACGTCGAGCACCCTGCGGTCGGTGTCGATGACAAAGGTGGTGCGTTTGACCGGCATCAGCTTGCCGAGCAGACCGCGCTTGACGCCGAATTGGGTGGCGACGGTGCCGTCGCTATCCGAGAGCAGCGGGTAGTCGAAATTCTGCATGTCGGCGAACTTGGCCTGTTTTTTGACGGGATCGGTGCTGATGCCGACCCGGTTCGCCCCGACCGCGGCGAACTCCGCGGCCAAATCGCGGAAGTGGCAGGCTTCCTTGGTGCACCCGGCCGTCATTGCCGCCGGGTAGAAGAACAGGACCACGGGGCCGGTGGAAAGCAGGTCGCTGAGCTTACGTGGCTTTCCGCTCTGATCGGGAAGTTCGAAGTCGGCCACGGTGTCACCAGGTTTCATGGGCGTCACGCTACGCCCGCGTTGTCGGCTGATTGCGAGGTCCCGCGCTCAGTTCGCGTTCGGCGCAGGCGGAATCACGATGACCGTCGCCCCGCCCGTCCCATGCTCTGCCGCCGCCAACAGCGGCCCGGCGCCGGGGCCCCGAAATCAGCGCATCTGCGAGGATGGTTCGGTGCCCGCCCACCTTGCCGCCACCACGTCACGGGAGGACTTCCGCCAGCTCGCGGCGGAGCACCGTGTGGTTCCAGTGACCCGCAAGGTCTTGGCCGACAGCGAGACGCCGCTGTCGGCATACCGCAAGCTCGCGGCCAATCGCCCAGGCACCTTCTTGCTCGAGTCCGCCGAGAACGGTCGATCCTGGTCGCGGTGGTCGTTCATTGGCGCTGGGGCGCCGTCGGCCCTGACCGTGCGTGACGGCGAGGCGGTGTGGCTGGGTACCGTGCCGCAGGACGCGCCCACCGGGGGCGACCCGCTGGAAGTGCTACAGGCCACCCTCGACCTGTTGGCCACCGCGGACCCCGACCAGATCAAGCCGGGGCTGCCACCTTTGTCCGGTGGCATGGTGGGCTTCTTCGCCTACGACTTGGTGCGGCGCCTGGAACGGCTGCCTGAACTGGCCGTCAATGACCTCCTGCTGCCGGACATGGTGATGCTGCTGGCCACCGATGTAGCGGCGGTCGACCATCACGAGGGCACGATCACGCTGATCGCCAACGCCGTGAACTGGAACGGCACCGACGAGCGGGTCGACTGGGCCTACGACGACGCGATCGCGCGGCTGGACGTGATGACCTCGGCACTGGGCCAGCCGCTGCCGTCGACCGTTGCGACATTCAGCCGGCCCGAGCCACGGCGCCGAGCGCAGCGCACAGTCGAGGAATACGGTGCGATCGTCGAGTACCTGGTCGAACAGATAGCGGCCGGTGAAGCGTTTCAGGTAGTGCCCTCGCAGCGCTTCGAGGTGGATACCGATGTCGATCCGATCGACGTGTACCGCATACTGCGGGTGACCAACCCGAGCCCGTACATGTATCTGCTGCATATACCGAATAGCGATGGCACAACTAGCTTTTCGATCGTCGGGTCCAGCCCGGAGGCGCTCGTCACCGTGAGCGACGGCCGTGCGACGACGCATCCCATCGCCGGAACCCGGTGGCGGGGCAAGACCGAAGAAGAGGATCAGCTGCTGGAAAAGGATCTGCTGGCCGACGAAAAGGAACGAGCAGAGCACCTGATGCTGGTCGACCTCGGCCGCAACGACCTCGGCCGGGTCTGCACGCCGGGCACCGTCCGCGTCGAGGATTACAGCCACATCGAACGCTATAGCCACGTGATGCACTTGGTGTCCACGGTGACGGGATTGCTCAGCGCGGGCCACACCGCCCTGGACGCCGTTACGGCCTGCTTCCCGGCCGGCACGCTGTCCGGTGCGCCGAAGGTGCGTGCCATGGAGCTGATCGAAGAGGTGGAGAAGACGCGCCGCGGTCTGTACGGCGGCGTCGTCGGCTACCTCGACTTTGCCGGCAACGCTGACTTCGCGATCGCCATCCGCACCGCGCTGATGCGTAACGGCACTGCGTATGTGCAGGCGGGTGGCGGGGTAGTGGCCGACTCCAACGGCCCCTACGAATACACCGAGGCTTCCAACAAGGCACGGGCGGTGCTGAGCGCGATCGCCGCTGCCGAGACGCTGGCGGCTCCGGATGAGGCCGGATGAGAGCGAAAATGGCTGAGGCTCCAGGGGCCCGGCCAGCCCGGCGCGATCGCAACAGCCGGCTGACGATCGGGATAGCCCAGTTGTTGCTGGTGGTTGCCGCCGGCGCGCTGTGGACGGCGTCCCGGCTCCCGTGGGTGGTCGTGCGGTCGTTTGACGGGCTGGGTCCGCCCAGGGACGTGACCCTGAACGGCGCGTCGTGGTCGACGGCGCTGCTGCCGTTGGCGATTCTCATGCTGGTTACCGCGCTCGCCGCGGTTGCGGTGCGCGGTTGGCCGCTGCGGGTGCTGGCCGGGCTGCTGGCCGTGGCCAGCTTTGCGGTCGGCTATCTGAGCATCAGCCTGTGGGTGCTCCCGGACGTGGCGGTGCGGGGAGCCGAGCTGGCGCACGTCTCGCTGCTGTCCCTGGTGGGGAGCCAGCGGCGCTACCCGGGCGCGGTGGCCGCGGTGCTGGCCGCGGTATGCACCCTGGTTGCCGCCGTTTTGTTGATGCGGTCGGCTTCAATTCGCGGGTCCGCTCGTGCGGGCGCGACAAAATATGTCGCGCCCGCCGCGCGCCGTTCGATGGCTCGGCGCGGCGACGCAGAAGCGGCGGCACCCGAGATTTCGGAGCGGATGATCTGGGACGCGCTTGACGAGGGCCGCGACCCGACCGACCGGCCTCGTGAGTCTGACACCGAGGGTCGGTGACGGACCGCGAGCCGACGGTCGCTACCCTTCATGAACATCGTCGATGTCGGCTGGGGATTGTCCGGTTAACCGTGGCGACGGTGGGTGAGACTGGAAAGGAACGACAGGCATGTGTCCGGCAAACGTGCTCGACTCCATCCTCGAAGGAGTCCGGGCCGACGTTGCCGCGCGCGAAGCGCTGATCAGCCTGTCGGAGATCAAAGCCGCCGCCGCGGCGGCGCCGCCATCGCTTGATGTGATGGCCGCCTTGCGCGAGCCGGGCATCGGTGTCATCGCCGAGGTCAAGCGCGCCAGCCCGTCAGCGGGCTCACTGGCCCCCATCGCGGATCCGGCAAAGCTGGCCCAGGCTTACGAAGATGGCGGCGCTCGCATCATCAGCGTGTTGACCGAAGAGCGACGTTTTCACGGCTCGCTCGACGACCTTGATGCGGTGCGGGCAGCGGTCTCCGTGCCGATTTTGCGCAAAGACTTTGTGGTGCAGCCATATCAGATCCACGAGGCGCGCGCGCACGGCGCCGACATGTTGTTGCTCATCGTTGCCGCGTTGGACCCGTCGGCGTTGGTGTCGATGCTGGACCGCACCGAATCACTGGGTATGACCGCACTTGTCGAAGTGCACACCGAACAAGAAGCCGACCGGGCGTTGAAGGCCGGGGCCAAGGTGATCGGGGTCAACGCCCGCGATCTCACCACGCTGGAAGTGGATCGGGACTGCTTCTCGCGGATCGCCCCTGGGTTGCCCAGCGACGTGATCAGAATCGCCGAATCGGGTGTGCGTGGCACCGCGGACCTTTTGGCGTATGCCGGTGCGGGGGCTGACGCCGTGTTGGTCGGTGAAGGTCTGGTCAAAAGCGGCGACCCACGTGCGGCGGTTGCCGATCTGGTCACCGCGGGCACTCATCCGTCCTGTCCGAAACCGGCTCGCTAGGCGTTCGCCGAGGCCGTGGCCGTGAAACGTTGAACCCGATGAGCCGTCCGCCCGTTGAGCGTTGGTGATGGTAGATCTGTCGCGCGATCTTCCGCGTTCGAGTGCGGCCATTTCCGAACCGACCCGCCACGACCCCGATGCGGGTGGGCACTTCGGCGTTTACGGTGGCCGTTACGTCGCCGAAGCGCTGATGGCGGTGATCGAGGAGGTCACCGCCGCATACGAGAAGGAACGCGTCAATCCCGACTTCCTGGACACCCTGGATAAGTTGCAGGCCAATTACGCCGGCCGGCCGTCACCTCTGTATGAGGCCACGCGGCTGGGCGAGCACGCCGGTTCGGCGCGCATCTTTCTCAAGCGAGAAGACCTGAACCACACCGGCTCTCACAAGATCAACAATGTGCTCGGTCAGGCATTGCTGGCCAAGCGAATGGGCAAGACTCGGGTGATCGCCGAGACCGGGGCCGGCCAACACGGGGTGGCCACGGCCACCGCATGCGCGTTGTTCGGCCTGGACTGTGTCATCTACATGGGCGCGGTTGACACCGCGCGGCAGGCGCTTAACGTCGCGCGGATGCGGTTGTTGGGCGCCGAGGTTGTCTCGGTCGAGAGCGGTTCGCAAACGCTCAAGGACGCCATCAATGACGCGTTCCGGGATTGGGTTACCAACGCCGACAACACCTACTACTGCTTTGGTACCGCAGCCGGACCGCATCCCTTCCCGACCATGGTGCGCGATTTTCAGCGAATCATCGGCCTGGAGACGCGCGTGCAGATCCAGCATGAGGCGGGCCGGTTGCCCGACGCTGTGACCGCCTGCGTCGGCGGAGGATCCAACGCAATCGGGATCTTCCACGCCTTCCTCGACGATCCCGGCGTGCGGTTGATCGGATTCGAGGCGGCCGGCGATGGTGTCGAAACCGGCAGGCACGCAGCGACATTCACCGGCGGTTCACCCGGAGCGTTCCAGGGATCGTTTTCTTACCTGCTGCAGGACGACGACGGTCAGACCATCGAATCCCATTCCATCTCAGCGGGTTTGGATTACCCGGGGGTGGGGCCGGAACACGCGTGGCTGAAGGAAACTGGGCGTGCCGAATACCGGCCCATCACCGACGTCGAGGCGATGGATGCGTTTGGTCTGCTCTGCCGCACCGAAGGCATCATCCCGGCTATCGAATCCGCGCATGCGGTGGCTGGTGCCCTCAAACTGGGCATCGAGTTGGGAAGGGGGGCGATCATCGTGGTGAATCTTTCGGGTCGCGGCGACAAGGACGTCGCGACCGCCGCCAAATGGTTCGGCCTGCTGGGCGACCAGGGTGCGCAATGACTGTGGAGCAGAGCGAAACGAGCAGACTGGCTCCGGTTTTCGATTCGTGCCGCGCAGACAATCGCTCGGCACTGATCGGTTACCTGCCCACCGGATACCCCGACGTGCCGACATCCGTCGGCGCCATGACGGCGCTCGTCGAATCAGGTTGTGACATAGTTGAAGTCGGTGTGCCGTATTCGGACCCGGGCATGGACGGCCCAACCATCGCGAGGGCAACCGAAGCCGCGCTGCGCGCGGGAGTGCGAGTGCGGGATACGCTGGCCGCGGTCGAAGCGATCAGTGTTGCCGGCGGACGCGCGGTGGTGATGACGTACTGGAATCCGGTGCTGCGCTACGGGGTTGATGCATTCGCGCGGGATCTGGCGTCGGCCGGCGGGCACGGCCTGATCACTCCGGACTTGATCCCCGACGAAGCGCAACAGTGGCTGGCGGCGTCCGAAGAGCACCATTTGGATCGTATTTTTCTGGTGGCGCCGTCATCGACGCCGCAGCGGCTGGTGCGCACTGTCGAAGCGTCGCGCGGGTTCGTCTATGCGGCGTCGACGATGGGTGTGACTGGGGCACGTGACGCGGTGTCGCAGGCGGCGCCGGAACTGGTGGGCAGGGTGAAGGCGGTATCGGACATACCCGTCGGCGTCGGCCTGGGTGTGCGGTCGCGAGAGCAGGCCGCGCAGATCGGCGGCTACGCCGACGGTGTCATCGTCGGTTCGGCGTTGGTGTCGGCGCTGGGCGACGGTTTGGCTGCGTTGCGTGCGCTGACCGAGGAACTTGCCCTCGGCGTGCGCCAAAGGGATTCCGCGTCATGACGATGTTGCCTACCTATTTCCCCAGCCCGTCCCGTGGGGTCTGGCACTTCTGGTTCTTGCCCATTCGCGCCTACGCGATGTTCATCGTCATCGGAATCCTGGTCGCGTTGCTGATCGGCGACCGGCGCTGGCAGGCCCGCGGCGGCGAGCGCCTCGTCATATACGACGTTGCCATGGTGGCGGTGACTTTCGGATTGATCGGCGGCCGGCTCTATCACCTGGCCACCGATTGGCAGACGTATTTCGGCCCGGGCGGCGCCGGGTTCTGGGCGGCACTGCGGATCTGGGAAGGGGGCTTGGGTATCTGGGGCGCAGTCGCGCTCGGTGGGGTCGGAGCGTGGATTGTCTGCCGGCGTCGCGGAATTCCGCTGCCGGCCTTTGGCGACGCGATCGCCCCCGGGATTGTGTTAGCACAGGCAATCGGCCGGCTCGGGAACTACTTCAACCAGGAGCTGTACGGACGGGAAACCACGCTGCCGTGGGGCCTGGAGATCTTCTACCGCCGGGATCCGTCCGGATACGTGGACCCGCATTCGCTCGACGGGATCTCGACGGGGCAGGTGGCGTTCGTCGTGCAGCCGACGTTTCTCTACGAATTGATATGGAACGTTCTGGTATTCGTCGCGCTGATCTACCTTGACCGGCGGTACACGCTCGGTCACGGGCGACTGTTTGCAAGCTATGTCGCCCTCTACTGCGTCGGGCGTTTCTGCGTCGAGCTACTGCGCGACGACACCGCCACCCACATCGCCGGGATCCGAATCAACTCGTTCACATCAACTTTCGTGTTTATCGGGGCGGTGGTTTACATCATCTTGGCGCCGAAGGGTCGCGAGGATCCGGAAACCCTCCGCGGCGTCGGCTATGCCGAGGAACCAGAGCCAGAACCAGAACCAGAACCTGAGCTCGTGGCTGTCGCTTCGGCCTCCGCCGCGAAGGCGGCAGCGGCCGTCGGCAAGGTCGACGATTCGGCAGAGGCTGATGAATCTGCTAAGGCCGGACAGGCCGAGGAGGCTGAGGAACCTGCGGCGGCTGAGGAGCCTGCGGCTGAGGAGCCTGCGGCTGAGGAGCCTGCGGCTGAGGAGGCGGAGGTCGCGGCGCCTGAGGTCGAAGAGGCCGTCGCGGGGGCGGAGCCAGCCGAACCTGAGGTTGCATTGCCGGAAGCCGTGCAGGCGGAGGTCGCGGAGCCCGAGGCCGAGGAGGCTTCAGCGCTGAGGAGGTGGCTGCGGAGGCGGAGGTCGTCGAAGCTGAAGCCCGAGACGCTGCGGGCTGAGGAGGCCGCTCCGGAGCCGGAGGTCGTCGAGCCCGAGGTTGAGGAGGCTGCGGCCGAGGAGCCTGCGGCTGAGGAGGCGGAGGTCGCGGCGCCCGAGGTCGAAGAGGCCGTCGCGGAGGCGCAGCCAGCCGAACCTGAGGTCGCCTTGCCGGAAGCCGGGCAGGCGGAGGTCGGGGCGCCCGAGGCCGAGGAGGCTGCGGCCGAGGAGCCCACGGCTGAGGAGGCGGAGGTCGCGGCGCCCGAGGTCGAAGAGGCCGTCGCGGAGGCGCAGCCAGCCGAACCTGAGGTCGCCTTGCCGGAAGCCGGGCAGGCGGAGGTCGGGGCGCCCGAGGCCGAGGAGGCTGCGCCTGAGGAGCCTGCGGCCGAGGAGGCGGAGGTCGCGGCGCCCGAGGTCGAAGAGGCCGTCGCGGGGCCGGAGCCAGCCGAACCCGAGGTTGCCTTGCCGGAAGCCGGGCATGCCGAGGTCGCGGAGCCCGAGGCCGAGGAGGCTTCAGCGCCGAGGAGGTGGCTGCGGAGGCGGAGGTCGTCGAAGCCGAAGCCCGGGACGCGGCGGGCTGAGGAGGCCGCTCCGGAGCCGGAGGTCGTCGAGCCTGAGGTTGAGGCGGCTGCGGCAGAGGGGGCGGCTGCGGAGGCGGAGGTCGTCGAGCCTGAGGAAGAAAAGGGGGAGGCGCAGGCGGCTGTCGCGGAGGTTCAGGTCGAGTTGGGGACCGCGGAGCCCGAAGCGGAAAAGGTTGAGGTGGAACCCGAGGTCGAAGAGGCCGTCGCGGGGGCGGAGCCAGCCGAACCCGAGGTTGCATTGCCGGAAGCCGCACAGGCGGAGGTCGCGGAGCCCGAGGCCGAGGAGGCTTCAGCGCCGAGGAGGTGGCTGCGGAGGCGGAGGTCGTCGAAGCCGAAGCCCGGGACGCGGCGGGCTGAGGAGGCCGCTCCGGAGGCGCAAGTCGTCGAGCCTGAGGTTGAGGAGGCTGCGGCTGAGGGGGCGGCTGCGGAGGCGGAGCCAGAGCCAGAGCGCGTAGAGCCTGAAATCGAGGAGGCAGCTGCGGAGGCGGAGGTCGTTGAGCCTGAGGCCGAGGAGGCCGTCGCCAAAGCGGAGGTCGTAGAGCCCGCCGCCGAAGCAGCTGAGGCCGAGTCTGCGGTCGCGGAACCCGAAGCTGCGGAGCCCGAAGCGGATAAGGCGGAAGTCGAATCGGAGTCTGCCGAGCCCGAACCCGAAGGAGCTGCCGCGGAGGCGGACGTGACCGAGCCTGAGGCCGAGGAGGCTGCGGCCGAGGAGGCTGCGGCCGAGGAGGCTGCGGCCGAGGAGCCCGCGGCTGAGGAGGCAGAGGTCGCGGAGGCTGGGCCCGAAGAGGTGCCTGCGGAGGCGGAGGTCGTCGAGCCTGAGGTCGCCGAGGCCGAGCACGAAGAAGCTGTCGCGGTGGCAGAGGTCGCCGAGGCCGGGGCCGAGGAGTCAGAGCCGGCCGAGCTTGGCGGCGAAGGGGTCGCGGAGCCTAAAGACGAGCCAGCGGCTACTGAGCCGGAAGAACCGGAGGCTGAAGCGGCAGAGTCCGAAAGCGTCGCCACGGAAGCTGAGCCGGACGCAGATGCACCCGCCGCCGACACCGAATCCGAAGGATCCGTTGCCGAGCGGGCCGCCGGGGAAGACCGCGCGGGTGACGACGACACGTCAACTCGGCGGCGATGGAGAGTTCGCCGCAGGAACCGGGTGCCGCGGTCGGGCGGCTAGGACTCCGCTGATCTTTTCCGCGCGAGCGTAACGCCACTGCGAAATCTCGCGAGTTTTTTCGCGCTGGCGTTAAGCTCGCGAAAAATCAGCGCCTTTCTAGTTGCCGGGATGCGATCCACCGCGTTGCGCGGCTGGGGCGGGAGCCCGGTAGATCTGGCATGCTGGCAATGTGACCGACCAGCCATGGCAAGGACCGGCAGGAGACGGCGCCCCGCCACCGCCATCAGCGCAGCCATCGGGCTATCCGCCGCCACCATATGGGCAATACGCGGCACCCGGGGGTTACTACGACCCGGCCGCACCCTATGGCCGTCATCCGGTCTCGGGGCTACCGCTGTCAGACAAGTCGAAGACCGTCGCGGGACTTTTGCAGCTGCTCGGGCTGTTTGGCATCGCCGGCATCGGCCGCATCTACCTTGGTGAGACCGGGTTGGGCATCGCGCAGTTGCTGGTGGGCTTGGTGACATGCGGACTGGGCGCCGTGATCTGGGGTTGTATCGATGCCCTGCTGATATTGACCGACAAGGTGACCGACCCGTACGGCCGCCCCTTGCGCGAGGGAACCTAATCGCGATGGGACCTGATTACGCGCAGGTTGCCCCGGGCCAGCACCAACACCAATTGCGTCGTGGCCGTCGCTACAGCGCAATTGCCTCGGGCGTGCTGCTGGCCGGCGCGCTCGGCTACGTCGGGCTCGTCGACCCGCACAACCCGCACTCGTTGTATCCGCAGTGTCCGTTCAAGTGGCTCACCGGCTGGAACTGCCCCTTCTGCGGTGGCCTCCGGATGACCCATGATCTGCTGCACGGCGACCTGCTGGCCAGCATCAACGACAACGTCTTTGCGCTGGTCGGCATCCCGGTACTGGTCGGATGGTTCGTGATACGCCGCCGCCTCGGCCTCTCAGCGCGGCTGACGCCCATGGTGCTGACGGTTGTGGTCGCGTCGATTGCGTGGACCGTGCTGCGCAACTTGCCCGGCTTCCCCTTAGTTCCGGCCATCCTGAGCGGGTAGCTGCCGGCGCGGGCGAACCGGAATCATTTCCTGATGCCTGAAACGCAACGCTGGCTGCGAGTCACCCCGACGAGCCGCAACCGCGACTATGCTGAGTCGTCGTGACGAGACGCGGAAAGATCGTCTGCACCCTTGGTCCTGCAACTCAATCGGACGAGATGCTACTGGCGCTGGTCGAAGCCGGAATGGACGTCGCCCGAATGAACTTCAGTCACGGCGACTACGCCGATCACAAAGCCGCCTATGAGCGGGTGCGTGCCGCCTCTGACACCACCGGCCGCGCGGTCGGTGTGCTCGCCGACCTACAGGGCCCGAAGATCAGGCTGGGGCGCTTCGCCACCGGCTCCACCTACTGGGCCGACGGTGAGACCGTACGGATCACCGTGTGCGAGTGCGAAGGAACTCACGACCGGGTATCGACTACCTACAAGAGGCTGGTCCGGGACGCCGTGGTCGGTGACCGGGTTCTGGTCGACGACGGAAAGATCGGGCTCGAGGTCTGCGGCATCGAGGCCGACGACGTGATCTGCACGGTCACCGAAGGCGGCCCGGTCAGCAACAACAAGGGCATGTCGTTGCCCGGGATGAACGTGTCCGCGCCGGCCCTGTCGGAGAAGGACATCGACGACCTCACGTTCGCGCTGAGCCTCGGCGTCGACATGGTCGCGCTTTCGTTCGTGCGCTCGCCGTCCGACGTCGAGCTGGTGCATGAAGTGATGGACCGGGTGGGGCGGCGGGTACCGGTGATCGCCAAACTGGAGAAGCCGGAAGCGATCGATAATCTCGAAGCCATCGTCCTGGCTTTCGACGCCGTGATGGTGGCTCGCGGCGATCTGGGCGTCGAGCTGCCGCTCGAAGAGGTTCCGCTGGTGCAAAAGCGCGCCATCCAGATGGCCAGGGAGAACGCGAAACCCGTCATCGTCGCGACCCAGATGCTCGACTCGATGATCGAAAACTCGCGGCCGACCCGGGCCGAGGCCTCCGACGTCGCCAACGCCGTGCTCGACGGCGCCGACGCGCTCATGCTGTCCGGGGAAACCTCGGTGGGGAAGTACCCGCTGCAGGCGGTCAAGACGATGTCGCGAATCGTCTGCGCGGTTGAGGAGAATTCCACGGCCGCACCGCCGCTGACCCACGTGCCGCGCACCAAGCGCGGAGTGATCTCGTACGCCGCCCGCGACATCGGCGAGCGGCTCGAGGCCAAGGCGCTGGTCGCGTTCACTCAATCCGGTGACACGGTGCGGCGACTAGCCCGCCTGCATACCCCGCTGCCGCTGCTCGCCTTCACCGCCTGGCCCGAGGTGCGCAGCCAACTCGCCATGACCTGGGGCACCGAGACGTTCATCGTCCCGGTCATGACCTCCACCGACGGCATGATCCGCCAGGTCGACAAATCGCTGCTTGAACTCGCCCGCTACAAGCGCGGTGACCTGGTGGTCATCGTCGCCGGCGCACCACCTGGCACAGTAGGCTCCACCAACCTGATCCATGTGCACCGGATCGGGGAGGACGACGTCTAATTCACCCGGGGGGGTGGAGCCCGTGCCGGCAGGCGAACAACCGAACGCGCAAGACTTCGAGGAACTGCTGGCGGCACTGGACCTCAACCCCGTCACCGATGATCTCTTTATCGGATCCCATCCCAGCAAGAATCCGATGCGGACATTCGGTGGCCAGCTCATGGCGCAATCGTTCGTTGCGAGCAGTCGCACACTGACCCGCGACGATTTGCCGCCCAGTGCACTCTCGGTGCACTTCATCAACGGTGGGGATACCGCCAAGGACATCGAATTCCATGTGATGCGGCTGCGCGATGAACGCCGCTTCGCGAATCGGCGCGTCGACGCCGTCCAGGACGGCATGTTGTTGTCTTCGGCGATGATCTCCTACATGTCCGGTGGCGCCGGCCTCGAGCACGCCGTCGAACCGCCGCAGGTGGGCGAGCCGGACAGCATGCCGTCGATTGGCGAGCTGTTGCGCGGCTACGAGGAGACCGTCCCGCATTTCGTCAAGGCCCTGCAACCGATCGAATGGCGCTACACCAATGACCCGGCATGGGTGATGCGGGATAAGGGTGATCGGCTTTCCCATAACCGGGTCTGGGTCAAGGCCCTTGGTGTGCTGCCCGAGGACCCCGTGCTGCACACCGCGGCAATGGTCTACGCCTCGGATACCACGGTGCTGGACTCGGTCATCACGACCCATGGGCTGTCCTGGGGTTTCGACCGTATCTTCGCGGCCTCGACAAACCATTCGGTGTGGTTTCACCGGCAGGTCAACTTCAACGACTGGGTGTTGTATTCGACGTCGTCTCCGGTCGCCGCCGATTCGCGCGGGCTGGGCACCGGGCACTTCTTCGATCGCTCCGGGCAACTCGTCGCCACGGTGGTGCAGGAGGGCGTGCTGAAATACTTCCCGCCCTCTCGCGGATAGTCGGCGTAACGTCGAATTCGCGGGGTAATCGATGTAGCAGCGGCACGCGAGCCGCTCAGCTAGGGGTCAGCACCTCGGGAGGTGATCGTGAGCAGGCCGCCCGTCGATATCGCACCGACGCTGCGGGCGCGCGAACGTGTTGTGGTTCACATGGACTCGGTCGCGGCGCGCTGGATCGGTGCCTTTGCGGTGTTCTGCGCGGCGTGCTGGCTGATCGTGATCCTCGCCCGCCACCATCATCACCCGGAATGGCAGTGCGCAGATCGGCTGGGTTGGTCGCTGACCGTTCTGGCGGCGGTGGCATTGATCGCGCGCGGCATTTTCCTGGGCCGTCCGGTGACGGCCATGCACGCCACCGCCGCTGCATTATGTCTGCTAGGGGGTCTGGCCTCGCACGTGGTGGGGTTCGACCTGCTCGGCGACGTACTGGTCGCCGGCTCGGGGGTCGTGTTGATGTGGCCGACATCGACGCGTCCGCGGCCGACAGATCTACCGCGGGCGTGGAGATTGATCAATGCCACCCCAGCGGACCCATTGGCCCCGTTCGCGATGCAGACGGGCAAAAGCTACCACTTCGCCCCGGTCGGGACTGCGGCGCTGGCATACCGGACGCGCATGGGGTACGCGGTGGTTGGCGGTGACCCGTTCGGCGACGAGGGGCAATTCCCCGCGTTGGTCGCCGACTTCGCAGCAATGTGTCATACCCGCGGCTGGCGGATTGCGGTCGTGGGTTGCAGCGAGCAGCGGCTGGGCCTGTGGACTGACCGCGCGGTGCTCGGGCAATCGCTGCGGCCAATACCGATCGGCCGCGATGTCGTCGTCGACGTGTCCAGCTTCGACATGGTGGGGCGTAGGTTCCGCAACCTGCGTCAGGCAGTGCAGCGCACCCGCAACTCCGGCATCACGACCGAGATCGTGTCTGAGCAGGAACTCGACGACAAGTTGCGGGCTGAGCTCACTGACGTTGTCCGGGCGTCGCCGAGCGGGGCCCACAGCGATCGCGGGTTCTACATGAACCTGGACGGCGTGCTGGAGGGTCGATTTCCCGGAATACTGCTGATAATCGCCAGGGATGCCTCGGGGCGGGTGCAGGGCTTTCATCGGTACGCGACCGCGGGTGGTGGTAGCGATGTCACCCTGGATGTGCCGTGGCGTCGCCGAGGAGCCCCGAACGGGATCGACGAACGGCTCAGCGTCGACATGATCGCGGCCGCCAAAGATGCTGGGGTGCAGCGAGTATCGTTGTCGTTCGCGGCGTTCCCGGAGTTGTTTGACGGCTCGCAGTCGGGTCGGCTGCATCGCATCTTCTACCGGCTGATCCACCTGCTTGACCCGTTGATCGCACTCGAGTCGTTGTACCGATATGTGCGCAAGTTCCACGCGTTAGACGCCCGGCGCTACGCGCTGATCTCAATGACCCAGATCATTCCCTTGGTGCTCGTGCTTTTGTCGCTGGAGTTCATGCCGCGTCGCCGACATCTTTAACTCGGGACAGCGAATTCCTCTGGGCAAGTGATGAGTAGCCACCAGTAGGGTTCTCCCCGCGTCTATCAGCCCGGAATTCGGGGCCAGTAGATCGTGCAAGACCAGGTCTGCGTCGGTGGCGTCGAGGTGCTCGACGGGTTCGTCGAGCAGCACGATCCGGGCGGGTGAGATCACCGCGCGGGCCAGCAGCAGCCGCCTGCGCTGTCCGGCCGAGACCGCCTGCGCGCCACCGGTCAACACCGTCGACAGACCCTCGGGCAGACCGGCCAACCATCCGCTGAGGCCGACCGCGTCCAGCGCGGCCGCCAGTTCGTCGTCCATGCAGTCGCCGCGGGCAACCAGCAAGTTGTCCCGCACCGTGGTAGCGAAAATGTGCGCGTCCTCAGCAAAAAAGCTAACCGCGCTGCGCAATTCGTCCTCATCGAAGCGGGTCAGGTCGGTTCCGTCCAGCATCACCTGCCCGCGCAGCGGCGGGAGCAGACTGGCGAGGGTCATCAACAGCGTCGTCTTACCGCACCCGCTGGCGCCGGTGACGGCCAGCCGGGCGCCCGGCGCCAGGTCGAGCGTCACCGCATTCGATCGCGCCGCTCCCCGGTGACCGGAAAACACATCGGCGGACAACCTGGCGGTGCGGTTGGGCAACGGCGTCGACATTGCCGGTTCGGCCGGGCGGGGTGGCGGGGCCAGATCCAGCAGGCGGCGCGCCGCGATTCGCGACCGGGTCAACTGGACGGCGGCGGCCGGCAATGGACCCATTGCCTCGAACGCTGACAGCGGCAACAACATCAGCACGGCCAGGGTGGTGGGCGCGGTCGTGGGCGCCATCGCGATCCCGGCCACCACGGCGCCGAGGACACTGACCGCGATCGCTGCGGTGGGCATCGCCTCGGCGATGGCGGCCGGTCGGGCGGCGGCGTCGAGGGCATCGCACCAAGCATGCTGCTGGCGTTGCGATTCCGCGATAGCATCCGGCAGCGCGCCGGCGACGCGGAGCTCCGCTGCGTGTTCAAGCGCGATCATCGCCGCCGTGTCGCGCCCGGAATGATGTTGTCGGGCAATGGCTTCCTGTGTCGCGGCGGCCCTGCCGGCCAGCCACGGTGCGACAACACCGGCGATAAGCAGGCAGATCGCCAGGACCGTGGCGGCCGGCGGCGAAATGGCTCCGACCACCGCGGTGGCCCCGATCGCCAGCACCGCCGCAACCCCAATCGGTACCAGCGCGCGCACCAGCACGTCGGCCAGAGCATCGACGTCAGCCCCGACCCGCGCCACCAGCTCGCCGCTGTGGAACCGGACGGCGGCCGCTGCCGGTCCCTCGGCCAGCCGCTGATAGATCCGGGTGCGGGCGGTGCTGGCCGCACGCAGCGCGGTGTCGTGGGTGGCCAATCGCTCGCAATAGTTCAAGACGCCCCGCGAGATCGCAAACGTCCGCACCGCCACGACCGCAACCGACAGGTCCAGTACCGGCGGCATCTGCCAGGCGCGGGTGATCAGCCAGGCCGAAACCCCGGCCAGCGCCAGCGCGCTACCCTGCGACAGCACCCCCAGCGTGATGGCCGCCAGGACGCGGGACAGCCGCGGGCGCAACAGGCTCGCGGCGGCCGGGAGCGGATCAGACGGGCGCATAGGGCACCTCGCGACCCGCGCGATCCTCGTGATCCGAGCACACCTCGACGACATGGTCACCGATCGCGACGACGCGCTCACGGTGACCGACGACCACCACGGTGGCACCGGCGTGTGCCCGCTCGGCGATGGCCCGCAACACCCGGTCCTCGGTGTCCGCGTCCAGGTGCGCGGTGGGCTCGTCGAGCAGCAACACGGGGGCGGGTGATCCGAGCGCCCGGGCCAGGCCCAGCCGTTGCCGCTGTCCCAACGAGAGCCCGACGCCCCCGCGCCCGAGCCTGGTGTTCAGCCCGTCCGGCAGCTCGGCCAGCACCGCATCGAATCCGGATGCGGCGCAGGCTAGTTCAAGGTCGTCCAGGCCGCCCATCAGCACCAGGTTTTCGTGGACGGTGCCCGGGACCAGCACCGGACGTTGCGGAAGCCAGGACAGCTGCTGCCACCACGCGGCCGGATTCAGGTCGGCGACGCCGGCGCCGGCCACCGTGGCCCGGCCCGACGACGGCACGGTGAGTCCGGCGATCGCCTGCAGTGTGGTGCTCTTGCCCGCCCCGTTTCGTCCGGTCAGCACCGTCACCCGCCCCGGTTCGATCACCGCGCTGAGATCGTGCGGCGAGTCGCCGTCCCGGCCGGCCACGCTGAGGTTTTCGAGGCGGATCTCAGCGCCCCGTGCGCTGACCGTTCGGTGTCCGGCCATGGCGGCAGCCGGCCCGCCGATGAGCGCGAACGCCTTGTCTGCGGCGGCCCTGCCGTCCTGGGCCGCATGGAATTCCACGCCGATTCGCCGCAGTGGCCAATACACGTCCGGCGCCAGCAGCAGGACCGTCAAACCGGTCGTCAGGCTCATCTCGCCGAACACCAGGCGAAGACCGATGCCGACCGCGACGAGCGCCACCCCCAGCGTGGCCAGCAATTCCAGCACAAGGGCCGACAGGAATGCGATCCGCAGCGTCGCGATAGCGGAACGGCGGTGGGCGGCGCCGAGTTCGGCGATGCGATGTTGCGGACCGGAAGCGCGGCCCAGCGCCCGCAGGGTGGGGATGCCGGCGATCAGATCCAGCAATCGCGCTTGCAGGGTCGTCATGGCGGCCAGCGCGGCCGCCGATCGGTCGGCGGTCGCCAATCCGATCAACACCATGAACACCGGTATCAGCGGCAGCGTGATCACCACGATCGCAGTCGATTTCAGGTCGTAGACCGCGATCACGGCGACGGTCGCCGGGGTGAGGATGGCGGCTAGCAACAGCGTGGGCAGGTATCGGGTGAAGTAAGGACGTAAACCGTCGAGGCCGCGGGTGACCACCGCCGCGGCGGCGTCCCGCTGCGCGGCAACTTCCCTGGGTTGCCGCGACGTCACCGCCTCCAGCACTTCACCGCCCAGATCGGCGATGACCGCGCTGGCCCCGCGTTGCCCCAAGCGTGCCTGAAGCCAGTGTGTCAGCGTGCGGATGACCCACAGCGTCAACAGGATTGATAGCGGCCCCAGCCAGTCGCGCCGGATGTGTGCCGAGGGATCGGTGACGATGCGTGTGACGACGCTCGCCAGCACAATCGCCGAGCCGATCGCGCATCCGGAGATCACCACGCCGCAGCCCACGCTGGCGACCAGGAAGCGGCGCAACGCGGTCGATGACCGCCACAGTCGCGGGTCTAATGGCGCCCGGGAGCCCCTCGTGCTCAGGACGGACGCCTCGCCAGACCGGTTGGCGCCGGTATCCGTTCAGCCGAGATCCGTTGCCGGAAAACCCAATACGTCCATGCTTGGTAGATCACCGTCAGGGGAGCGAAAATGGCGGTCACCCATGTCATGATCTTCAGGGTGTAGGGCGTCGACGAGGCGTTGTAGATCGTCACGCTCCATTGGTTGTTCAGGGTCGAGGGCACCAGGTTGGGATACAGCGCGCCGAACAGCAGGCTCACAACGGCCGCCACCACCGCGGCGGTGCACGCGAACGCCCAGCCGTCGGAGATGCGGCGCCACACCAATACCACCGCAGCCAGCTGCGCGACGACCGCCACCGCCAGCACGGCCCAGGTCCAGCCTTTGCCATGCGCGAGTTGCGTCCAAATCCCGAAGACCGCAACCAATCCCGTCACCGGGAGGGAGAGCCACACGGCAAATCGGTAGGCGTCGTCGTGAATCGATTCGGAGGTCTTCAACGCGACGAACACCGCGCCGTAGAACAAAAACAGCCCGGCCGTGGCTAATCCGCCCAGCAGCGTGTAGACGTTGAGCACGTCGCCGATCGACAGGTGCACACGGCCGTCGGCGCCGACCGGGAGTCCGCGGACCAGAATGGCGAACGCCACTCCCCACAGCACCCCGGGCAGCCAGGACCCGGCCGCGATACCGAAATCGGCCCAGCCTCGCCACTTTGCGTCATCGATCTTTCCGCGCCACTCGATCGAGACGACGCGCAAGATCATGCCGAAAAGGATTGCCAGCAGCGGAAGGTAGAGCGTGGAGAACACGGTGGCATACCAGCCGGGAAACGCGGCGAACATCGCTGCGCCCGCGGTGATCAGCCAGACCTCGTTGCCGTCCCATACCGGGCCGATGGTGTTCAGCGCCGCGCGGCGGTGCGTTTCCGGATCGCCTGCGCCCACGCGAGCGAACGGCTCCATCAGCATGCCAACCCCGAAATCGAAGCCCTCCAGGATGAAGAAGCCAACGAACAGCGCCGCGATGATGCCAAACCACAACTCTTGGAGTCCCATCAGTCAGCTCCTTTCGGCCCGCAAATACTTCTCAGTACGCGAACGACAGCGGCGCCACCTCGTCATCGCCCGGGGTCGGGGGCGGGGCCGGTTCCGCGTCGTGCTCGAGCGGCCCCTCGACGATGTAGCGCTTGAGCAGCCAGAACCAGACGACCGCAAGCACCGCGTAGACGAGGGTGAACGTCACCAGGGAGGTAACGACCATGCCGGAGGCGTTGTGCGAGACGCCCTCGCGCACGGTGAGTCGAACCAGCTGGTCACCGGTCGGGTTGGGCACGACTATCCATGGCTGGCGGCCCATTTCGGTGAATACCCACCCGGCGCTGTTGGCCAGGAACGGCGTGGGAATGGTCAGCAGCGCGAACCAGGCGTACCACCGCTGGTTGGGGCTAGGCCCACTGCGCCCGCCGCGAGTGAACCACAACGTGGCCAACGCGAACAGCACCGGAATCGCCAGCAGCCCGATCATCATGCGGAACGACCAGTAGGTGACAAACAGGTTGGGCCGATAGTCGTTGGGACCGAAGCGCTGTTGGTAGTCCTGCTGGAGGTTGCGCACCCCCTGCAACGTCACATCGCTGAATCGGCTTTCGGCGAGGAACGGCAGCACGTAGGGCACCTGAATGACACGGGTGAGATGGTCACAGTTGTTCTGCCTGCCGACCGTCAGGACAGAGAAGTAGGGGTCGGTTTCGGTGTCGCACAGCGATTCGGCCGACGCCATCTTCATCGGCTGCTGCTGGAACATCAACTTGCCTTGGTGGTCACCGGTGAAGAACAACCCGACCGTGGCAATCAGTGCAACCCAACACCCCAGGATGGCCGCCGGGCGGAACATCGTGCGGGCCTCTGAATCGGCTGATTTCTGGGATCGCACCAACCACCACGCGCTGACGGCGGCGACGAACGTCCCCGCGGTCAGCAACGCACCCGCGACGGTATGTGTAAAAGCCGCTCGCGCAGTGTTATTGCTCAGCAACGCGCCGATGCTGTCCAACTCGGCGCGCCTGGTCGCCGGGTTGTAGTGGGCGCCTACCGGATGCTGCATGAAGGAGTTCGCCACGATGATGAAGAACGCCGAGACATTCACCCCGACCGCGACGATCCAGATGCATGCCAGGTGCACCAGCCGGGGCAACCTGTTCCAGCCGAAGATCCACAACCCGAGGAAGGTGGATTCGAAGAAGAAGGCCATCAGGCCCTCCATCGCCAACGGTGCGCCGAAGACGTCGCCGACGAATCGGGAGTACTGGCTCCAGTTCATGCCGAACTGGAACTCCTGCACGATCCCGGTAGCCACGCCGATGGCGAAGTTGATCAGGAACAGCTTGCCGAAGAACTTGGTGAGGCGATACCAAGTGGTCTTACCGGTGGCCACCCACACCGTCTGCATGATCGCGATAAGGGGAGCCAGACCGATAGTGAGCGGCACGAAGATGAAGTGGTAGACGGTGGTGATACCGAACTGCCACCGCGAAATGTCGACGACATTCATCTGTCATCTCCCGAGACTGCGGGGCGTATTAGTCTGCTACGACGAAGTGTAGTAGTTAGGGCGGGGCGGCGCCATACCTTTCGAGGTTCAGACGTGGGCTGTGTGCGATTCCTCGGCGAGCAACTCGCCCGAGTCCTTGTGATTTCGGGTGGCCGTCTTGCGGCCGATCAGATACCAGGTGCGCATGAAACCCTTACCTTTGACGTCGATGCGACCACGCTCCTGCAGCACAAATTCGTCCTTGAGGCGCTGGTAGACCTCTTCAGGCACTTGAATGCGCCCGACCGAGTCGGTCGACTCCATCCGGGACGCAACGTTGACCGCGTCGCCCCATACGTCGTAGAAGAACCGGCGCGAACCGACGACACCCGCGACAACGGGGCCGGTGGCCATCCCCACCCGCAGCGGCACCGAGTGGCCGTGCGGACCCTTCAGTCCGGCAGCAACATCGGCCATGTCGATCGCGAAGTCTGCCAGTGCCTGGACGTGGTCGGGCCGCGGCCGCGGAACCCCGCTGACCACCATGTAGGAGTCGCCGCTGACCTTGATCTTCTCCAGCCCGTGCTTGTCCACCAGCGCGTCGAAGGCGCTGTACAGCCGGTCCAGGAAGCGCACCAGGTCGGCCGGAGCGGTGCTGCTGGCGCGCTCGGTGAACCCGACGATGTCGGCGAACAGAACCGAAGCCTCGTCGTACTTGTCGGCGATGACGCCCCGTTGCGGGTCTTTGAGCCGCTCGGCGATGCTGGCCGGCAACATGTTGGCCAGCAGGGCCTCGGAGCGGTCGTACTCGACTTCCATGGCAGCTTCGGCCCGTGCGGTGTCGCGCAGCGCGAACGCGACCGTGACGACGACCATGACGCAGGAGGAGACCGTGGTGAGGACGAAACCCGCATGGGTGGCCCAGGCCGGCTGAAGCCCGGTGTCGCGCGGGACCAGGAACTCCAGCGCGATGATCCCCGCGGCGGCGAGCGCCGCCAGTCCCGCCGCCAACACAATGTGCTCAATGCCCAGCAGGAGCACCACCAGGCAGGCGCCCACCAGGAAAAAGAGTTGACCGCCCGAGTCGGTACCCACGTCCCAGCAGCTGGCGAAAACCGAAACATAGGCGGTGGTGACAAACGTCAGCGGTGCCACCAAATCTCCGAAGCGGTGCAGCCGTGGAACGAACGCGAAGATCATCGCTCCGGTCAGGTTGATCGTGCTGATGTGCCAGGACCACGTGTCGGTCGCAACCTGCACCAGGACGAAGCTCGCGCTCACCATCACGGCCAGCCAGGAGGCGATGGTGAGCACCCGCTGCCGCCGCGCGACCCGTTCGGCGTAATGCTGATCAGGGTTGCCGGCCTGCGCGCGTGCGGCCGCAACGCAGTCTGGACGGCGCTCGAGGCCGTCCGTTTGTGCGGACGAGGCACCGCACTTCTTAGCGCCCACGATCAAAGCCTAACCGCTGAGCTCGCTATCTAGCGCGTGCAGCACTGATTCGCGGCATCCTCGCACGGCCGCGCTGCTCAGTCATCGCCCGCAGCGGCGCGAGCCCACCGCGACGAGGGTGTCCGCAAGCGAGTGTGGGCTGGACCACAGAGGGGTATTCACGAGTCGGGTGTACGTAAAGGGGGCCGCGGCGACCCGTTGAGTCGACCGCAAGTCGTGGTGGATCAGCTAACGGGGGCAATGATGGCGTTGAGAAATATCATCGCCCGGAGCGCACTGCAACTTGGGTGGGAACTTATCTGGTCGTCGTCCGTCATGCAGGAATACCGCAAGAGCGACGTCACCATTAAGGTTCGCTACCTGCATACCGGCGCCATCTGGCACGCCGAGTGGTCGCGCGACGGAGTACGCCGCGATCTCGGCTCGCAAGACCCCGACAAACGGGAGGCGATCATCGCGTGGCTAGAGGAAGGCGATGCCCGCAGCCAATCTGACCGCGGCGATGGACTGGGACGACCTTGGGCTCATTCGCGTAATCCAGAACCTTGAGCGTGTCGAGTCGAGGTCAGGTCGGATTCGACCTTCGGCGAAAGTGCCCAAATCCGCACCCCGCAAGGATCTGTTGAGAATCTCATAAGGGCCACGGCGCGGTGCAGGATGCTGTGCGGGCGGGTGAATGACTTGAGGACCCGGCCGATGTTGGGGCACGCTCCGGCCGGTGATACGGCAATCCAGCAAACCAAAACGTTGGGGTTCTACCTCTGCTAACGCCTTCACAGTTCCGGTGCCCTCGGTGGGATTCGAACCCACACTGGACGGGTTTTGAGTCCGTTTCCTCTGCCAGTTGGGATACGAGGGCTTATTCGTTCGGGGAGTCGGACTCCTACCTTAGAGGAGGCCCCGAGGTTCCTGGTCACAGCCGCCCACGACAGAATGTCCGTCATGACAGGCCCCACGACCGACGCCGACGCCGCTACGCAGCGCCGGGTCCTGATCGCCGAAGACGAAGCTCTCATCCGCATGGATCTGGCCGAGATGCTGCGAGATGAGGGTTACGACATCGTCGGAGAGGCCGGCGACGGCCAAGAAGCCGTCGAGCTGGCCGAGCGTCACAAACCCGACCTGGTGATCATGGACGTGAAGATGCCGCGCCGCGACGGGATCGACGCGGCGTCGGAGATCGCGAGCAAGCGCATCGCGCCAATCGTGGTGCTGACCGCGTTCAGCCAGCGCGACCTGGTCGAACGTGCGCGCGACGCCGGGGCGATGGCCTATCTGGTGAAGCCGTTCACCATCAGCGACCTCATCCCGGCCATCGAATTGGCGGTCAGCCGGTTCGCCGAGATCACCGCATTGGAGCATGAAGTAGCTACCCTGTCCGAACGGCTGGAGACTCGCAAGCTCGTCGAACGAGCCAAAGGCCTGCTACAGACCAAACAGGGCATGACCGAGTCAGAGGCCTTCAAATGGATTCAGCGCGCCGCCATGGACCGGCGAACCACCATGAAACGGGTCGCTGAGGTCGTGCTGGAGACCCTCGACACGCCCAAAGACAGCTAGCCTTCTGGCGAGCGCGCGCGTCTGTACGGCGACACGCCGTCGCCGCTGTACATTTGCGGACGCTCGCCCCGCCGGGAGGCCCGTAGCGGGCCCTCAGCGGGCCACGATCACCGACGAGCCATGCCCGAACAGGCCCTGATTGGCGGTGACGCCCACCTTGGCGTTCTCGACCTGACGGCCGGTGGCTTGTCCGCGTAGCTGCCAGGTCAGCTCGCAGACCTGGGCGATCGCCTGCGCCGGGATGGCCTCGCCGAAGCACGCCAGCCCGCCCGACGGGTTGACCGGGACCTTGCCGCCGATCGTGGTGGCGCCGCCGCGCAGCAGCGCCTCGGCTTCACCCCTGGCGCATAGCCCCAGGTGCTCGTACCAGTCGAGTTCCAGCGCGGTGGACAGGTCGTAGACCTCGGCCAGGCTCACGTCCTCGGGCCCGATGCCCGCTTCGGCATAGGCCGCATCCAGGATCTGATCCTTGAACACCCGCTCCGGCGCGGGCACTGCGGCGGTGGAATCCGTTGCGATATCCGGTAATTCGGGCAGGTGCTGCGGGTAACGCGGGGTCACCGTGCTGACCGCGCGCACCGAGGGCACCCCATCGAGCGAGCCCAGGTGCTCGCGGGCGAACTTCGCGCTGGCCACGATCAACGCCGCCGCGCCGTCGGAGGTGGCGCAGATGTCGAGCTGGTGCAACGGGTCGGCCACCACCGGGCTGGCCAGCACGTCGTCGACCGCGGATTCCTTGCGGTAGCGGGCATTCGGGTTCTGCAGGCCATGCCGGGAGTTCTTGACCTTCACCTGGGCGAAGTCCTCGGGGGTGGCGCCGTAGAGGTCCATCCGCCGCCGCGCCAGCAGCGCGAAGTACACCGGGTTCATCGCGCCGATCAGGTGGAACCGCTGCCAGTCGGGGTCGTTCTTGCGTTGGCCGCCGACCGGGGCGAACGCCCCCTTCGGGGTGGTATCGGCGCCGATCACCAGCGCCACGTCGCAGAAACCGGCCAGGATCTGCGCGCGGGCGCTCTGCAACGCCTGCGAACCGCTGGCGCAGGCGGCGTAGCTTGAGCTGACCGGCACGCCGTTCCAGCCGAGCTTCTGCGCGAACGTCGACCCGGCAATAAAACCCGGGTAGCCGTTGCGAATGGTGTCGGCTCCGGCGACCAGTTGGATCTGCCGCCAGTCCAGCCCGGCCTCGCGCAGGGCGGCGCGTGCGGCGACCACGCCGTATTCGGTGAAGTCCCGGCCCCATTTGCCCCACGGGTGCATTCCGGCGCCAAGGATGTACAGGGGTTCGGGCGTGCTCATGATGCGATCCTCCACGCGTAGACGATGCGCTCGACGCCGTCGTCGTCGGTGAACAGCGGCATGGTGGTCAGTTCCATCTCCATGCCGACCTTCAAGTCGGCCGCCAGCGTCCCCTCGACCACCTTGCCCAGCACGATCAGCCCCTCGTCGGCCAGCTCCACCGCGGCGATCGCGAACGGCTCGAAGGGGTCCGGGGCGGGGTAGGGCGGCGGGGGCGGATAGCGGTTTTCGGTATAGCTCCACAGCTTTCCGCGGGTGGACAATGCGACGGCCTCTAGTGTGTCGCTCGCACAGGCCGGATTGGGGCAGTTGTTCTCGCGGGGCGGGAAGACGTAGGTGGCGCACTTGGGGCATTTGCTGCCGATCAGGTGCGGGTTGCCGGCATCGTCGGTGCCGACCCATCCCTCGATCGCGGGTTCTTGGCTGGTGACCTCTGGCACCCGGCCAGCCTACCCAGCGCGGCGGCAAAACTGAAACGTGTTCCAGTTCTGCCGGGCGCATGCCGCGTCGGATCGGGTGCCTAGAGTGAGAGCCGTGACCGTCGCGACCCCTGCCACTAAGGCCGGCGAGGACCAAACCAAGCCGACGCTGATGCTGCTGGATGGCAATTCGCTGGCGTTCCGGGCTTTCTACGCACTGCCGGCGGAGAACTTCAAGACCCGCGGCGGCCTGACCACCAACGCGGTCTATGGCTTCACCGCGATGCTGATCAACCTGCTGCGTGACGAAGGCCCGACGCACATCGCCGCGGCGTTCGACGTGTCGCGGCAGACCTTCCGCTCCGAGCGGTACCCGGAGTACAAGGCCAACCGCTCAACGACCCCCGACGAGTTCCACGGTCAGATCGACATCACCAAGGAAGTTCTAAACGCGCTCGGCATCACCGTGCTCTCCGAACCGGGATTCGAGGCCGACGACCTGATCGCGACACTGGCCACGCAGGCCGAAAACGAGGGTTATCGGGTGCTGATTGTCACCGGTGACCGCGATTCACTGCAGCTGGTCAGCGACGACGTCACCGTGCTCTACCCGGTCAAGGGCGTCAGCGAGCTCACCCGCTTCACGCCCGAGGCCGTCGTCGAAAAATACGGGCTCACCCCCAGGCAGTACCCGGACTTCGCGGCGCTGCGGGGCGACCCCAGCGACAACCTGCCCGGCATCCCCGGGGTCGGCGAGAAGACCGCGTCGAAGTGGATCATCGAGTACGGCTCGCTGCAAGGGCTCGTCGACAACGTCGACGCGGTGCGCGGCAAGGTGGGCGACGCATTACGGGCGCACGTGGCCAGCGTGGTGCTCAACCGCGACCTCACTGAGCTGGTCCGCGATGTGCCGCTGGCGCAAACCCCCGACACGCTACGGCTGCAGCCGTGGGATCGCGACCAGATTCACCGACTCTTCGACGACCTCGAATTCCGGGTGTTGCGGGACCGGTTGTTCGACACGCTGGCCGCCGCTGGGGGGCGGGTACCCGAGGTCGACGAGGGGTTCGACGTGCGCGGCGGTGCGCTGGAGCCCGGCACGGTCGGGCAGTGGTTGGCCGAGCACGCCGGTGACGGGCGCCGGTCCGGGCTGGCCGTCGTTGGCACCCATCTGCCGCACGACGGCGACGCCACCGCGCTGGCCGTCGCCGCCGCCGACGGGGACGGCGCCTACATCGATACCGCGACGTTGACCCCCGACGATGAGGCTGCAGTCGCCGCTTGGCTGGCCGACCCCGCGAAACCCAAGGCGCTGCATGAGGCCAAGCTGGCCATTCACGACCTCGCGGGGCGCGGCTGGACGCTGAACGGCGTCACATCCGACACTGCTCTGGCGGCCTACCTGGTGCGGCCGGGGCAGCGCAGCTTCACCCTGGACGACCTGTCGGTGCGCTACCTGCGTCGCGAACTGCGCGCGGAAACAGCTGAGCAGCAACAGCTTTCGCTTCTCGACGACATCGAAGGGACCGACGAGCAAGCCGTCCAAACCCTGATCCTGCGGGCCCGGGCCGTCATCGACCTGGCCGATGCGCTGGATGAAGAGCTGGCCCGTATCGATTCCACCGCATTGCTGGGTGAGATGGAGTTGCCGGTTCAGCTGGTGCTGGCGGACATGGAGACCGCGGGGATCGCCGTCGATCTGCGGCTGCTGACCGAGTTGCAAAGCCACTTCGGCGACCAGATCCGCGACGCCGCCGAAGCCGCGTACGCGGTGATCGGCAAGCAGATCAATCTGGGCTCACCCAAGCAGCTGCAGGTGGTGCTGTTCGACGAACTCGGAATGCCGAAGACCAAGCGCACCAAGACCGGCTACACCACCGACGCCGACGCCCTGCAGTCGCTGTTCGACAAGACCGGGCACCCTTTCCTGCAGCATCTGCTGGCCCACCGCGACGTCACCCGGCTGAAGGTCACCGTCGACGGGTTGCTGAACTCGGTGGCCGGCGACGGCCGCATTCACACCACGTTCAACCAAACCATTGCCGCGACTGGCAGGCTTTCTTCTACCGAACCCAACCTGCAGAACATCCCGATCCGCACCGACGCCGGCCGCCAGATCCGCGACGCGTTCGTGGTCGGCTCAGGCGATAAGGCGGGCTACGCCGAGCTGATGACCGCCGACTACAGCCAGATCGAGATGCGGATCATGGCGCACCTGTCGCGGGATGAAGGGCTTATCGAAGCTTTCAAAACGGGGGAGGACCTGCACTCGTTCGTCGCGTCGCGGGCATTCGGGGTTCCGATCGAGGAGGTCACCGCCGAGTTGCGCCGCCGGGTCAAGGCGATGTCGTACGGGCTGGCCTACGGGTTGAGCGCCTACGGTCTGTCCGCGCAGCTGAAGATCTCCACGGAGGAGGCGAAGGTCCAGATGGACCAGTACTTCGCCCGGTTCGGCGGGGTGCGCGACTACCTCATGGATGTCGTCGAGCAGGCCCGCAAGGACGGCTACACCTCGACCGTGTTGGGCCGCAGGCGCTATCTGCCCGAGCTGGACAGCAGTAATCGCCAGGTGCGGGAGGCCGCCGAGCGGGCGGCGCTGAACGCGCCGATCCAGGGCAGCGCCGCCGACATCATCAAGGTGGCGATGATCGAGGTCGACAAGGCGATCAGAGAGGCCGGACTGGCATCCCGCATGTTGCTGCAGGTACACGACGAGTTGCTGTTCGAAATCGCGTCCGGGGAGCGAGAACAGCTCGAAGCGCTGGTGCGCGACAAGATGGGCGGCGCATATCCGCTCGACGTCCCGCTGGAGGTGTCGGTAGGGTACGGTCGCAGCTGGGATAGCGCGGCGCACTAGGCGCGACGCGGCGGGCGTGGCACGCTCGGCGCGCCGGGCGAGTTTGTCCAGCGTGTGCCCCGTCGAGTAGCCTCGAAAGGTAAATCCTTTTTGTCCCTACGACCAACCCTGTCCGGAGCAACCCAACAACATGCCGAGTCCCGCCGTCACCTCGCCGCAAGTAGCCGTCAACGACATAGGCTCCAGCGAGGACTTTCTCGCCGCAATAGACAAAACGATCAAGTACTTCAACGATGGCGACATCGTCGAAGGCACCATCGTCAAAGTTGACCGGGACGAGGTGCTCCTCGACATCGGCTACAAGACCGAAGGGGTCATCCCCGCCCGCGAACTCTCCATCAAGCACGACGTCGACCCCAACGAGGTCGTGTCCGTGGGCGACGAGGTCGAGGCCCTGGTCCTCACCAAGGAGGACAAAGAGGGTCGGCTGATCCTGTCCAAGAAGCGCGCCCAGTACGAGCGCGCCTGGGGCACCATCGAGGAGCTCAAGGAGAAGGACGAGGCCGTCAAGGGCACCGTCATCGAGGTGGTCAAGGGTGGCCTGATCCTCGACATCGGGCTGCGCGGCTTCCTGCCCGCCTCGCTGGTCGAGATGCGCCGCGTCCGCGATCTGCAGCCGTACATCGGCAAGGAGATCGAGGCCAAGATCATCGAGCTGGACAAGAACCGCAACAACGTGGTGCTGTCGCGGCGGGCCTGGCTGGAACAGACCCAGTCCGAGGTGCGCAGCGAGTTCCTCAACCAGTTGCAGAAAGGCACCATCCGCAAGGGCGTGGTCTCGTCCATCGTCAACTTCGGCGCGTTCGTCGATCTCGGCGGCGTTGACGGTCTGGTGCACGTCTCCGAGCTGTCCTGGAAGCACATCGACCATCCCTCCGAAGTGGTCCAGGTTGGCGACGAGGTCACAGTCGAGGTGCTCGACGTCGACATGGACCGTGAGCGGGTTTCGTTGTCGCTCAAGGCAACTCAGGAAGACCCGTGGCGGCACTTCGCCCGCACCCACGCCATCGGCCAGATCGTGCCCGGCAAGGTCACCAAGCTGGTTCCGTTCGGCGCGTTCGTTCGGGTCGAAGAGGGCATCGAAGGCCTGGTGCACATCTCCGAGCTGGCCGAGCGTCACGTCGAGGTGCCCGACCAGGTGGTTGCCGTCGGCGACGACGCGATGGTCAAGGTCATCGACATCGACCTGGAACGGCGCCGGATTTCGTTGTCGCTCAAGCAGGCCAACGAGGACTACACCGAGGAGTTCGACCCGGCCAAGTACGGCATGGCCGACAGCTACGACGAGCAGGGTAACTACATCTTCCCCGAAGGCTTCGACTCCGAGACCAACGAATGGCTGGAAGGCTTTGACGCCCAGCGCAACGAGTGGGAGGCCCGCTACGCCGAGGCCGAGCGGCGACACAAGATGCACACCACGCAGATGGAGAAGTTCGCCGCCGCCGAGGCCGCCGGTCACGTCGGTGGTGACCAGTCGACGTCCAGCAGCGCGCCGGCGGAGAAGGCCGCAAGCGGATCGCTCGCCAGCGACGCGCAATTGGCCGCACTGCGGGAAAAGCTCGCCGGCAGCGCTTAGTTTTCGTCTGGTCGCATTCAGGTAATGCTGCGCATCGGGTTGACCGGTGGCATCGGCGCCGGCAAGTCGGCGCTGTCCACCACGTTCGCGCAATGCGGTGGGATCATCGTCGACGGCGATGTGATCGCACGCGAGGTGGTCCAGCCGGGTACCGACGGGCTGGCCGCTTTGGTCGAGGCGTTCGGTGAGGACATCCTGCTTCCGGACGGAGCACTGGACCGGCCAGCGTTGGCTGCCAAGGCCTTTCGCGATGACGAGGCGCGCCAGAGGCTCAACGGCATCGTTCACCCCCTGGTAGGCAAGCGCCGCGCCGAGATCATCGCCGCGGTGCACGACGACGCGGTTGTCGTCGAAGACATTCCGCTGTTGGTGGAATCCGGTATGGCGCCGCTTTTCCCGCTGGTGGTCATCGTGCACGCGGACGTCGAGCTGCGGGTGCGACGGCTGGTCGAACAACGCGGCATGTCCGAAGAAGACGCCCGCGCCCGCATCGCCGCGCAGGCCACCGACGGGCAGCGACGCGCCGTCGCCGATGTATGGCTGGACAATTCGGGCACGCAAGCGGATTTGGTCGAGCGGGCCCGTGACGTCTGGAATCACCGGATACTGCCGTTCGCGCACAACCTGACGGAACGTCAGATCGCCCGCGCCCCTGCCCGGTTGGTGCCGGCCGATCCGAGTTGGCCGGAGCAGGCGCGGCGCATCGTCAACCGCCTGAAGACAGCGTGCGGCCACAAGGCGTTGCGGATCGACCATATCGGGTCGACCGCCGTGCCCGACTGCCCGGATTTCCAGGCCAAGGACGTCATCGACATCCAGGTCACCGTCGAATCCCTCTATCTGGCAGACGAACTCGCCGAGCCGTTGTTGTCCGCGGGCTACCCCCGCATCGAGCACATCACCGGCGACGTCGTCAAACCCGATGCCCGCAGCACCGTGCAGCGTTACGACCACAGCAACGATCCAGCATTGTGGCACAAGCGGTTTCACGCCTCGGCCGATCCCGGCCGGCCGACGAATGTGCATATCCGGGTGGACGGTTGGCCCAATCAGCAGTTCGCCCTGTTGTTCGTGGACTGGCTGGTGGCCAATCCCGGTGTGCGGGCCGACTACCTGGCCGTCAAGCGCGCGGCCGAAAGCGTTGGGCGCGGGGAAATCGCGCACTATGCCCTCTATGCCGAAGCCAAGGAGCCCTGGTTTCTCGATGCCTACCGCCGGGCGTGGGACTGGGCCGACACGACCGATTGGCGGCCCTAGCCCGGCCCTAGCCCGGCGCTAGCTGATTACGGGTGCGCCGCACTGCAGCACACCGTTCATGGGGTCGGCGTTTCCCGGGACCGGTCTGACCATCTGGTCTACCTGGACGAAAACGTTGTCGTCCACATCGATCTCGCAGTGCACGTTGGCCGAGTAGGGATAGTGGAGCACAATCCGCATACCGGCCTGCCCCGGGTCGGGCAGCACCGTGTTTGCCTCGAACACGTTGCCGGGCATGGAGGGAAGGCCAGTCGATGTGGTCTGATCGCCGTTGATCACGAAAGTGGCCTGGCTACCCGTCGTCAGCGCGTCGATCCTCGCGCGGTAGGTGATGTTGTGGAGATCCGCCCGCGCCATGGCGGAAATGGCCGGAATCAACTGGGAGCCAGCCGCGACCACCGTCACGGCGGCGATCGGCATCCACCTGCGGCCGTTGGAGCGCATAGCTGCTGAGATTACGCCCCGCATGATCCGAGGACCAAGCTGTCAACCCTCGGCCGACCAGCGCTTTCCAGTGCAAGATGTCCTTTTCACACAAAAAGGACAAAATGGCTAAAATAGCCTTTAGCGTCTAGATCACGATGGAGGGGGAGCGCCATGTCCACCGTCACGTTCCGCAACCGCGACGGCAAGTTGGTCGATGTGCCGACGGTGGCCGCCACCCGCCTCAAAAACGAGTTCGGCACGGTCTTCGAGCAGGCCGCACTCGAAGGGGCGGTGGTGATCACTAAGCACGACACCCCCAGAGCGGTGCTGCTGGCGTACGCCGAATTCTTGGCCCTGATCGAATCAGCCACACCGGCACTCAATGACCTCAGCGAGCGTTTCGACGAGCTGTTGGCCACCATGCAGACACCGAAAGCCAAAGCCGGCGCCGCTGCGGCGTTCGACGCCACACCGGAAGAACTCGGGGCCGCTGCGGTCAAGGCGACGCGCACGGCGCGGCGGCGGTGATCCAGCGCGGCGATGGCTCGCAGAAGACCGGCACCCGCGCGGCTGTACGTCTTGGCAGGCGTGAACGGCGCCGGCAAGAGCAGCATCGGCGGCGCGGCGATCCGCGCGGCGGGCGGTGAGTACTACAACCCCGACGAGGCCGCGCGCGAGCTCATGGCGGCCAACCCCGGACTGGGCCAGCCCGAGGCTAACGCGGCGGCATGGCAGCAGGGCCGAAAGCTGCTGGAACGGGCGATTGATCAACGCCTCGATTTCACTTTCGAGACCACTCTCGGTGGCACCACGATGCCCCGACTGCTCGCCGAGGCCGCCTCGCGCGGCATCGAGGTCCGTGTCTTCTACGTCGGGCTGGCCAGCGCCGACGCCCACATCGAGCGGGTGCGACAACGGGTCCGCGCCGGCGGGCACGACATTCCCGAAGCCGATATCCGCCGTCGCTACCGCCATAGCCTGCTGAATCTGGTGCAATTACTACCTGCGCTCACCGAGCTACGGGTATATGACAACTCCGCGAACGCCGACCCCGCGGCCGGGCAGGCACCGCTGCCGGTGTTGGTGCTGCACATGCAGCGCGGCCGCATCGTCGGGCCACCCGATTTGGCCTGCACACCGGCTTGGGCCAAGCGCGTCGTCGCGGCCGCGCTGCAGCTCAGCCAAGGCCGCAGTCAGTAAAGCGAAACCATGCCGCACAACCGCGGGCAGTTCAGCCGCGAAGTTTTGCCAGGCGCTGCATCGGGCCGGTCAGCGAACGGGCGCGACGGGGCAGGTCTGTCCACGGATCGGGGTGTTCCGCAATGCGTTTGGTTAGGTCGCGGATGGTGAATCGGTCCGCGCGCAGCGCGCGGCTCGCCAATTCATCCCACTCCAGCGGGGTGGCCACCGGCGCGCCGGGGCGGGCCCGTACCGAGTACGGCGCGACGGCCGTCTGCGCGTAGGCGTTTCGCATGACGTCGAGATACACTCGGCCGCCGCGCTTGTCCTTGCGCGCTTCCACGGTGCGGTGCGTGGCGTCGTCGGCCGCCACCACCTCGGCGACGTCGCGGGCGAACTGGCGGACGGTGTCGAAGTCGGTGTCACCGCGCAGCGGCGCCACCACATGCAAACCGCGCGAGCCCGTGGTCTGCACGTAACACGACAGCCCGACGTCATCCAGCACGCCGGCGGTCGCGCGGGCCGTGGCCCGGACCACCGCGAAGTCGCTGTCGCACGGGTCGAGGTCGAACACCAGCCGGTCCGGGTTGTGCAGCCTGTCCTGCCCCGACTGCCACACATGCAGCGTGATGCAATTCTGGTTGGTCAGCCACATCAGCGCCTCTGGGCGTTCGGCCATCGGGTGCACCAGAGTGCCGCCCTCCTTGCCGACCTCGGCACCGTTCATCCAGTCCGGCAGTGTGTCGGCGAAATCCTGTTGGACGAAGCCCTTTTCGCCGATTCCACGGGGAAACCTTTGCACGCTCAGAGGCCGGCCCTTGAGGTGCGGCAGCATCGTGTCGGCGAACTCGTGGTAGTAGTCGACAAGATCGCGCTTGGTGATTCCTTTTTGAGAGGAGTTGTCGGGGAACATCACCCGGTCCGGGTGGGTGACCTCGACCTCGATGCGGGGCATCAGCGAGTCTCCCGCACCACGTCGCCGGGGTCCTTGTCGGTGCGCAGGCCCTGATAGCGCGGGTGGCGCAGCTTGCCGTCGCGGGTCCATTCGGTGAACCCGATCTGGGCCACCAGTTCGGGGCGTACCCAGCGGGCGTCCTGCTCGCGCACCAGGCCTCGGGTGAACGGCGGTGTGTCCTGTTCGATGGGCGACAGCCGTTCATGCAAGCGGCGCAGCGTGGCCTGGTCGAACCCGGTGCCCACCTTGCCGGCATAGACGAGGTCGCGGCCTTCGTGATAGCCAATCAGCAGCGCGCCCAACTCGATTCGGCTGCCTTTGGGGCTGGTGTAGCCGCCGACGACAAATTCCTGATCACGCACGCATTTGAACTTCAGCCAATCCCTGGAGCGGCCGCCTTCGTACTTTGAGTCGGCCCGCTTCGCGATCACTCCTTCGTCACCACGCTCGCACGCGGCCTGGTAGGCCGCCAAGCCGTCTTTGACGCGGTGCGGTGTGTTGCGCAGCGGATCCGAAAAGCTAACTGCGTTGTGCAGCAAGCGCTTACGCCATGTAAGCGGTACGTCGGTGGTGCATTTGCCCTCTAAATGCAGCAGGTCGAACAGGTAGTAGAAGATGCGGATCCGTGACGCTCGGGCCGCCTCGGGATCGGTGATGCCCAGGCGTCCTTGCAACCGGGCGAAGCTGGTGCGCCGTCCGTCAAACGCGACCACCTCGCCGTCCACGACGAATCGGGAGGCGCGCTGGGCGGCCAGCGCCTCAACCAGCTCCGGGTAGGTTCCGTTGAGCGGCTGGCGATTTCGCGACACCAGGCGGACCCGGTCACCGTCGCGAAACGCCAGGCAGCGCATCCCGTCGAACTTGCGCTCGAAAATCCATTTCGGATCGGAGAACCGCTTGTCGGTCAGCGTGGCCAGCATGGGCGGTCGCCAGTCGGGCACCGACTCGTCGTGCAGCGCTGCGCGCACCGAGCCGGGCAGACCGGCGAGATCGATCACGACAGGTCGTTTAGGGTGCGGCCGGACAGCACCGACTCGGGTTGGCTGAGTACCGGTTTGCGCCGCGCGTCAGCATCCTCGTCCTTGCGCTTGACCAGTAACCACGTTTCGTCGTCACCCCCCCGGATCCGGGTGAGCGCATAGCCGCCGCGCAGTTTCTCACCGCGCAGGCTGAACGAAAGGTGGCCGTTTTTAAGGCCTTCCGTCATCACCTGCTTGGTCTCGTTGGTGTAGGTGCCGCGGTCCCACACGATGACGCCGCCGGCACCGTACTCGCCCTTGGGGATCACTCCCTCGAAGGTTGCGTATTCCATCGGGTGGTCCTCGGTGCGGCGCGCCATCCGCTTGTCCTGCGGGTTAGTCGAAGGCCCTTTGGGTACGGCCCAGGAGACGAGCACGCCGTCGATCTCGAGGCGGAAGTCGTAGTGGTCGCTGCGCGCGTCGTGGTGCTGGATGACGAAAGACGGCCCGCGGCGCGCTCGTTTGCGTCCGCGTCGTCCACGTGGCTCGGGACTGCGGCCGGACCAGCGTTTGCGCCGGTACTCGCTTAGGGACATACCGGAGAGTACCCGCCAGCGGGACCGGGAAACGAACCAGCAACGGCCCGATGCTTACCGGGCGCCGCGCCAGGTGAGCTCCATGCCGTTGCCTGCCAGCCAACGTCGCAGGTCATAGCCGTTGCGGGCCAGCCCGTCCACGGCCTGCACGGCGCGCTGCACCGCCTGCTCGGCGACCTCGGGCGTCAGCAGGCCGTGGCGGACCGCTTCCAGCAGCTCGTCCACATCGTCCAGGCCCGCCGCCGTGCCGGTGTGGACCTCGATGTCGAGGTAATGGTCTTCGGAACGCCAAACTTCCGCGCCGGGCGTGTATTCACCCACGTCCAGGTAGTAGTCGTGGTCGCGTTCATGGCCCGGGTTGAAGTGAAAGACCGTGGCGCGCAAGCCCAGTGACGGCAGCAGCCACGACTCGAGGTAATGGAACTGGGCCCGGCCGGGAGTCGGCCGGGCAACGTAGAGCCCCCACGGTTGCACGGTGTACTCGTCGACGGCCCGCACGATGCCCTTGGGATCGGTGTTGGTGCGGGCGACCAGGTCGAATGTCTCGTGCTTCGGCGGATGGATGGCGTCACCCCCTTAACGACGTAGCCGGATCTTCCACCGCACAAAGCAGGCATAGAACAGCGACAACGCGGCCAGCATGCCCATGTCGAACAGCCAGACATGCGACGTGTGCTGCCAGAACCGGTCCTTGGGCAGCCCCGGCCCCGGCATCAGGGTCCGAATGTCCACCGTCGACGCCGCCGCGGCGTAACCCCAGCGCGCGGGCATGGCAAACGAAAGCTGGTCGAGACCGATTCGGCCGGTCACCGGGACCATGCCGCCGCACAACACCAGCTGCGCCATGACCGACACCACGAACAACGGCATGATCTGCTCGTGAGAGCGGACCAGCGACGAGAAGACCAGCCCGAGGATGGCCGAGGCCACGCAGGTCCCGGCCACCGCCAAAAACAGCTCGGCGGTGGCCCCGACGTTGCCGTGGCCGATCAGCAGGGCCCCCCGGGTCGGCGTGCCCTTGCCCAGCACCACGATCGCGGTGATGATCGCCGACTGCACGATGGCGAACCCGCAGAACACCGCGATCTTGGCGAGCAGGTACGCCGTCGCCGACAATCCGACCGCTTGCTCGCGTTGGAAGATAGCGCGCTCGCCGACCAGGTCACGGATCGTCAGTGCGGTGCCCATGAAGGCCGCGGCGGGCAGCAGCAGGTTGAGTATCTGAACGGATTCGTCGGGAGTGCCGGCGTGTGGGACGGGAATGTGAAATCCGTTGTGGCCGGGAACGGTCAGCGACAGCGCGCCCAGCACGAACGGCAACAACGCCAGGAACACGAAGTAGGCGCGATCGGCCACCACCAGCCGTACCTGCCGGCGGGCGACCGTCGAGATTTGGCGCCGCACGCTGGTATGCACAGGCTTGCCCAGCTCGGCCGGCTCCTCGGCCCTGGCCGGTGGCTTGCGCCGGTTTTGACTCTGGGCCAGAAAGCGCCGGTTTGCTTCCTCGGGATCGGCGCCCACCTTGGTGAAGATCTTGGCCCAGTTGGTGGTTCCCATGGCCTCACCGATCTCGTCGGGTGGGCCGCAGTAGGCGGTCTTGCCGCCGGGTGCCACGAGCAGCAGCTGGTCACACACGTCGAGGTAGGACAGCATGTGTGTCACCACGATCACCACGCGGCCAGCGTCGGCGAGCTGGCGCAGCATCGTCATGACTTGGTGGTCCAGCGCCGGGTCCAGACCCGAGGTCGGCTCGTCGAGGATCAGCAGCGACGGCCCGGTCAGCAGTTCCAGCGCCACCGAGGCGCGCTTGCGTTGCCCGCCGGACAACTTGTCCACCCGGGTGTCGGCGTGTTTGGTCAGATCGAGTTCTTCGAGCACCTGCGCGACGCGCAGGGCTCGGTCCGCCTTGCTGGTGTCCGGTGGAAGCCGCAGTTCCGCGGCGTAGCCCAGCGCCTTCTTCACGGTCAGCTGGTGGTGCACCACGTCGTCCTGCGGAACCATCCCGATCCTGCTGCGCAACGACGCGTATTCGGCGTGAATGTCATGGCCCTCGAAGCTCACAGAGCCGGAACTAGGACGGACATAGCCCGCAACCAGCCGGGCCAGCGTGGTCTTTCCGGCACCCGACCCGCCGATGATGGCGGTCAATGTGCCGGGCCTGGCGACCAGCGAGATGTCATCGAGCAGTTGTTTGCCGTGGTCGACGGAGAACCTGACCTCGTGCACCTCCAGACCACCGGTGCGCGTAGCGAGTTCGCTGCGGGGGACCAGGGTGCCGCTGCTGAACACCAGGTCGGCATTGCCGATGGTGACCACGTCGCCTTCGGCCAATATCGCCGACCCGACCCGGGTCCCGTTGACGAACGTCCCGTTGATGCTGCTGTCCCGGATCTCGGTGCCGACCGGCGTGAGCATCAGCGACGCATGCTGACGCGAGGCCAACACATCGGAGATGACGATGTCGTTGTCGTTGGCGCGACCGATGGTCACGGTTCCGGCGGCCTTGGCGGCCTTGGCCGGCGCAGCATCTGCCGATGGTCGCCGCGACAGGAACTTCACCATCTTGGTCGCGAGGTTGGACACATCGCCCGGCCTGGCGTCGATCACCTCGAACTCGGCGGACGGTGCCGACTCCGGCAGGGACGTCGAGTCGACGTTGATCACGGTCAGCTGATCGGCCGGCGTCGGCGCAGGTGGCACTCGTCGCGGTAGCTGGCCCCGAGGGCTGGGCGGGCTAGCAGGCGCACCGCGAGGTGCAACCGGATGCCTCGGCATCGGCGGCCGCGGCACGGTCTCGGGGCGCCCGCGAGCGAGGCTCCGGGTTCGGCCACCGGTTCGGGCGCCGGTCTGGCCCCTGGTTTGTCCCCTGGTCGGTCCGGGCGGCGGTGCAGCCGGCGGGGCGGGCTCTGGAATGGCCGACCAGGCCAGGGTCGGAGGGCCGGAGTCCTGCAGCGGCCTCGTCTGGGGCGGCCTGGGCGGTCCCTGATGCGGTCCGAACTCGAAGGTCAGCCGCGGCCCTTGCGGATTCCCGACGTTGATGCTCTGGCCATCGTGGATGTCGATCACCGGCATGCGGTAGCCGTTGAGGTAGGTGCCGTTGAGCGAGCCGTTGTCGATCGCCAGCCAACGGCCCTGGTCGAAGCGCAGGATCAGGTGCGCGCGGGAGATCCGGGGATCGGGGATGCGCAGGTCGGCATGCAGGTCGCGTCCGATGACCACCTCGTGGCCCGGCGCGAAGGACTGTTGGGACCCGTTGTGCCGGATTGTCAGCACGGGCGGGTTGGGTCGACTCACTACACCAGTATCGGTCCGCTGAGGTACTGCTCTCCATTGGACTCGCCTGTGACTCCGCTTTGTTTCGATTCGGCCACTCATAGCGGTTTCATAGCTTGCATCGGCCCATCGCCTATCCCCGTCGGGCATCATTCGAACGTGAAGGGTGTGAAAAGGGAAAAGCCTGGAACTCCGGCAGCCATAGCTTGGCGTGCCCGGACGACGCCCAAACGACGCCCAAACGACGCAAAGGGGCTCCATCCCGATGCCAACGCCCGGGGTGTCCCGCCCCGCCTCCGGTTGCAGTGATACCCGCAGGTCATGCCGAGAAAGGAGGAAGCAAGCACGCATGGACGACCGGACGGGCAACACCCGGCGCCTGGACGGCGGGCGGCGGCTGATGAGCAACCCGCGCCTGGCCCGCGAGGCGCTGCGCGCGGGCTTTCAATCGCTGCCCTCGGCGACCGTCGCGCATTTGTTCCGCCGCGTTCCGCCGATCAACTCGGCCCCGAACGCGGAAAACCCGGAATCCCAGGAAGTAGAGCGCCAGGGAGAGGTCGGAGAGGGAAGTGGATCGCGCGCTGCGATCGCCAACGGCGCGTCGTTTGCCGGCTATACGATCCTGCGGCCGCTGGGCGCCGGCGCGATGGCCGAGGTCTTTCTGGCTTTGCATCCCCGGTTGCCGCGTCGCGATGTGATCAAGGTGCTCGCCGAGGCCGTCACCGCGGATCGTGAGTTTCGCGAAAGGTTCAACCGCGAGGCCGATCTGGCCGCAACGCTTTGGCACCCGCACATCGTCGGCGTCCACGACCGCGGCGAATTCAACGGTCAGCTCTGGATCTCCATGGACTACGTCGAGGGCACCGACGCGAGCCGACTGGTGAAGGAGCGCTATCAGGACGGCATGCCGATCGATGAGGTTTGCGACATCGTGCGCGCCGTGGCAAGCGCGCTCGATTACGCCCACGACCGCGGCTTGCTGCACCGCGATGTCAAGCCCGCCAACATCCTGCTCACCCATCCCGATGACGGGGAACGCCGAATCCTGTTGGCGGACTTCGGGGTAGCTCGCCACCTCGCCGACATCAGCGGGATCACCGAGACCAATGTCGCCGTGGGAACGGTCGCGTATGCCGCTCCCGAACAGTTGACGGGTGACAACATCGACGGGCGGGCCGATCAATACGCGTTGGCCGCCACCGCCTTTCATCTGCTGACCGGCGCGCCGCCGTTTCAGCACTCCAACCCGATCGCGGTGATCAGCCAACACCTGAACGACGATCCGCCCCGGCTCAGCGACGACCGCCCCGAGTTGGCACACCTCGACGAGGTGTTCTTCAGGGCTCTGGCCAAAGAGCCCGAGGCCAGGTTTGACCGGTGTCGCGAGTTCGCCGCCGCCGTCAGCGGGGAGTATGCCGGTGTCCGGGACATTGGCTGGGGGGCCAAAGCCGGCGGGGCTCGGCGGCGCACCCCCCGCGGTGTGCTCGCGGCGATGACCCACAGATTCTCGTCCAGGACCCGGTGGTCGGTCGCACTGGTCTGCGCGGTGCTGATCGCGGTGGCCACTACCTGGTCGACGCTGTATTCGTTCCAGCCCGACGGCGCCCCGCCCGCCCCGGCGCTCGCTTCCAGGCCCTCGGCCCCTGCCCCCGGCGCCGCTCCCGCGACCCCCGGGGGGCCGGCCCTCGACGGCAGCTATCAATTGACCTACGACCAGACCAAGCGAACCGGCAACGGCGTCCCGATCCGTCAGGACAGCGCCGCCACCGATTGGTGGGCCTTCCGCTCTGCGTGCACCACCAACGGGTGCGCGGCCACCGGGACACAGCTGGACGACGCCACCCACCAAGTGGCCAGCACAGCCAATGGAGGCCAGACCGACACTCTGCGTTTTGTCGGCGGATATTGGCAGGGCACTCCGCAGCAGGAGCGGATGGGCTGCACCCAGCCGAACGGCCAAGTCACGGCCACCCAGCAGGAGACGGTTGCGTGGTCGCTGGCGCCGCAAGCCGGCGGCACGCTGCGCGGCACCAAGATCGAGACCGTTCTCAGCAATGAGTGCGGCGCACAAGGAGCCGTCGTGCGGACGCCCGTGGTGGCCACCCGAGTCGGAGACGTGCCGGCGGGCGTGACCTTGGCCGATCCCGTGCAGCTGGCCAACGCCACGACCACGCCGGCCGCCCCTTCGCCGCCCGTGCTCGGCGGGATGTGCAGCGATGTCGGAAAACTCGGCTACGACCCGACCAACAATGAGCAGGTCGTGTGCGAGGGCAGCAGCTGGGCCAAGGCCCCCACTACGACCGGAGTGCACACCGCCGGTAGCTCGTGTGACCGGCCGTCAACCCCGGTGTTCGCCATGTCCACCTCGAACGACGGCTACCTGCTCCAATGCGATCCGGTCACCCGGATGTGGACCCGCCCCGCCGGCTAGACCAGCGCGGACCCGCCGGGCTTGCGGCGAGCGTGCGTGTTTGTACCGTGACACGCTGGGCAGGCTGGCATTCTGCGCACGCTCGCGGGCAGTGCCTCGTCGCGACGCTCGCGGCAACGTGTCGGTGCCGCCCACTAACCTGGGTGGCATGGCTTTCGCCACCGAACATCCGGTAGTAGCGCATTCGGAATACCGCGCCGTTGAGGAGATGGTGCGCGTCGGTGGCCACTTCGAAGTGGTCAGCCCGCACGCTCCGGCCGGCGACCAGCCGGCCGCGATCGAGGAGCTGGAGCGGCGGATCCTGGGGGGAGAGCGCGATGTGGTGCTGCTGGGCGCCACCGGCACCGGGAAGTCGGCGACCACCGCGTGGCTGATCGAACGCCTGCAGCGGCCCACCCTGGTGATGGCGCCCAACAAGACGCTGGCCGCCCAGCTGGCCAACGAATTACGGGAGATGTTGCCGCACAACGCGGTTGAGTACTTTGTGTCGTACTACGACTACTACCAGCCGGAGGCGTACATCGCGCAGACCGACACCTACATCGAAAAGGACAGCTCGATCAACGACGACGTGGAGCGGCTTCGGCACTCCGCGACGTCGTCGCTGCTGTCGCGTCGCGATGTGGTGGTGGTGGCCTCGGTGTCCTGCATCTACGGCCTGGGCACGCCGCAGTCCTATCTGGACCGCTCGGTCGAGCTGCAGGTCGGCACCGAGGTGGCCCGGGACGGGTTGCTGCGGCTGCTGGTCGACGTGCAGTACACCCGCAACGACATGTCGTTCACCCGCGGCTCGTTCCGGGTGCGCGGCGACACCGTGGAGATCATCCCCTCCTACGAGGAGCTTGCCGTTCGCATCGAGTTCTTCGGCGACGAGATCGAGGCGTTGTACTACCTGCACCCGCTGACCGGAGAGGTGATCCGCCAGGTCGACTCGCTGCGGATCTTCCCCGCCACCCACTACGTGGCCGGGCCCGAGCGGATGGCGCACGCGATCTCCACCATCGAAGAAGAACTCGCCGAACGGCTGGCCGAACTCGAAGGCCAGGGCAAGCTGCTGGAGGCCCAGCGGCTGCGCATGCGCACAAGTTACGACATCGAGATGATGCGCCAGGTCGGGTTCTGCTCGGGTATCGAGAACTACTCGCGCCACATCGACGGCAGGGGGCCTGGCTCGCCGCCGGCGACCCTGCTCGACTACTTCCCGGAGGACTTCCTGCTCGTCATCGACGAGTCGCATGTCACGGTGCCGCAGATCGGCGGCATGTACGAGGGCGACATGTCGCGCAAGCGCAACCTTGTCGAGTACGGGTTCCGGCTGCCGTCGGCGTGCGATAACCGGCCGCTGACCTGGGAGGAGTTCGCCAACCGGATCGGACAGACGGTGTACCTGTCGGCAACTCCGGGCCCCTACGAGCTGAGCCAGGCCGCCGGTGAGTTCGTCGAGCAGGTGATTCGGCCGACCGGCCTGGTGGACCCCAAGGTCGTGGTCAAGCCGACCAAGGGGCAGATCGACGACCTGATCGGCGAGATCCGCAAGCGCGCCGACGCCGACCAGCGGGTATTGGTGACGACGCTGACCAAGAAGATGGCAGAAGACCTCACCGACTACCTGCTGGAGATGGGCATCCGGGTGCGCTACCTGCACTCCGAGGTCGACACGTTGCGCCGGGTGGAACTGCTACGGCAGCTGCGGCTCGGTGACTACGACGTGCTGGTCGGCATTAACCTCCTGCGCGAGGGCCTGGACCTGCCTGAGGTGTCCCTGGTTGCGATCCTCGACGCCGACAAGGAAGGCTTCCTGCGGTCGTCGCGCAGCCTGATCCAGACCATCGGCCGCGCCGCCCGCAACGTCTCCGGCGAGGTGCACATGTACGCCGACTCGATGACCGACTCGATGAAGGAGGCGATCGACGAGACGGAACGACGGCGCGCAAAGCAAATCGCCTTCAACGAGGCCAACGGCATCGACCCGCAGCCGCTGCGCAAGAAGATCGCAGACATCCTCGACCAGGTCTATCGCGAGGCGGACGACACGGAGGCCACCGAACGGGTCGCGATCGGCGGGTCGGGGCGCAATGCGTCCCGCGGCCGGCGCGCCCAGGGCGAACCGGGCCGCGCGGTCAGCGCCGGCGTGTTCGAAGGTCGCGACACCTCGTCCATGCCGCGCGCCGAGCTGGCCGACTTGATCAAAGACCTCACCGCACAGATGATGGCCGCCGCCCGGGACTTGCAGTTCGAGTTGGCCGCGCGGTTCCGCGACGAGATCGCGGACCTCAAGAAGGAATTACGCGGGATGGACGCCGCGGGCCTGAAGTGAGGCGCGGCAACAGCGGGTCACCTCATACGGTGTAGAAGTGACCGACACCGAAGCCGGCATCGGCAGTTGGCGCGAGCTGCTCGGCGCCAAGTATCTGGGCATCTCGGTGGTGTTGGCCGGCGGCGTCGCGCTCTACGCCATCAACGAGTTTCTGACCACCAGCTTGCTACCGAGCACCGTCGCCGAAATCGGCGGCAGCCGGCTCTACGCATGGGTGACCACCCTTTATCTGGTCGGGTCGGTGGTGGCGGCGACCATGGTCAACCCCATGCTGTTGCGGCTCGGGCCGCGGTCGTCGTATCTGCTGGGGACGGCGGTCTTCGGCGTCGCCAGTGTGCTGTGCGGGATCGCGCCGAACATGGAGTTTCTGATCGCGGGCCGCGCGCTGCAGGGTGTGGCCGGCGGCCTGCTGGCCGGCCTTGGCTACGCCGTCATCAACACCTCGCTGCCACGGTCGCTGTGGGCCCGGGGTGCGGCACTGGTGTCGGCGATGTGGGGTGTGGCCACCGTGGTCGGGCCGGCCACGGGTGGCCTTTTCGCGCAGTTCGGGCTGTGGCGGTGGGCGTTTGTCGCGATGGCGGCGCTGACCGCTCTGATCGCACTGCTGGTCCCGATCGCGCTGCCCGCGGGCCGCGCCGACCCGGGTGGCGCGCCACCGAAGTTCAAAGTGCCGGTGTGGTCGCTGCTGCTGCTCGGTGCTGCGGCGCTGGCCGTCAGCGTCGCCCAGCTCCCGCGCAGCGTCATGGCGACGGCCGGTCTCCTTGCCGCCGCCACCGTGCTGGTCGGAGTGTTTCTGGTCGTCGATCGGCGGATGCGGGCATCGGTGTTGCCGTCCAGCGTGTTCCGCCCCGGCCCGGCGAAGTGGATCTATCTGACCATGGCGGTGCTGATGATCGGGGCGATGGTCAGCACCTATGTGCCGCTGTTCGGGCAACGATTGGCGCACCTGAGCCCGGTGGCGGCCGGATTCCTGGGTGCGGCGCTGGCGGTCGGCTGGACGACCGGCGAGATTGCCAGCGCCTCGCTGCAGGACCAGCGAGTTATCGACCGCGTGATCGTGGCCGCGCCGGTGGTGATGACGGCGGGTCTGGCGCTGGACGCGGTCACCCAGCGCGGTAACGCGTCAAATGGGATCGTCGGGCTCTGGTCGTTGGGCTTGCTGGTCGCGGGGATCGGAGTCGGCATCGCCTGGCCGCATTTGGCGGCGCGCGGGATGGACGCCAGTGACCCGGCCGAAGGCAGCGCGGCGGCGGCGGCAATCAACACCGTGCAGCTCATCTCCTCGGCGTTTGGCGCCGGCTTTGCCGGTGTGGTGGTCAACGCCCTTGGTGACTTTGGCGACGTGGTGGCGGCCCGCTGGTTGTTCACGGTTTTCACCGTGCTGGGCGCTCTCGGTGTGGTGGCCGCGTACGGCGCCATCCGGGGCGATCGTTGCTAACGCGAATTAACCAATCGGCTGCCACGCACTGTCTACAGTCGTTGCATGTCGTATCCACCGGGCGCAGAAGGACCTTCGCCGTATCAACCGCCGCGGGGTCACTACCCGCCACCGTCTTACCCGTCTGCGTACCCCGCGCAGTCGTATCCGTCGCCGTACCCCTATGCGCAGCCGTACCCCTATGCGCAGCCGTACCCCTATGCGCAGCCGCCGCCCCAGACCCAGACGACCAGTGGATTTGCCATCGCGTCACTGGTATTCGGCATTTTGGGCGGGATTCTGCTCAGCGTCATTTTCGGCATCATCGCCCTGGGTAGAACGAAGCCTGGCGGGCAGCGGGGCCGCGGAATGGCAATCGCCGGGCTGGCGCTCTCCGGTGCTTGGGCACTTTTCCTCGCACTCGCTATCGTCGTTGCGGTCATGTCGCCGACCCATACGGTAAGTGCGTTAGACGTCAAAGTGGGGGACTGCCTGGACGACGTGCCGACCGGAAGCCGGGTTTCCTCGCTGAACACCACCAGCTGCGACAGGTCGCACGCCGCCGAGGTGGTCGCGGTCTTGACCATGCCCGACGGGCCTTTCCCGGCTGAGTCCGTGCTCAAAGACTACAAAGACAAATGCCGCGACTCGTTGTCTTCGTACTCGTCGACGGCGATGCAAGATCCAAACGTCGACCTGGCGGTGATGCCCCCCTCCGAGGAGTCATGGCGGCACGGCGACCGCGCCATGGTGTGCATCGCGACATTTACCACCAAACGAACCGGGTCGATCAAGGGCTGATCAGTACTCCTCGTCCTCGGCCCGAAGCACCGCGACAACCCCGTCGAGCTGGGCGAACGTCTCCGGCGCCTGCGCGGTCTTGGCGCCGGTCAACGTCATCGTTACCCCAACCTCGCCATAATCGATGTCGTAGTTGTCCGCGTCCAGTTCGGTGAGCTGCCATTTCCGTTGGCCGCAGATCCGCAGCACCTCCCGCAGCACACCGCGACCATTTTCATAGATGATGTTCTCCCCGGATGGTCCCGCGCAGCCTGGTCGTCAGCTGATGCTCCACCGCGCTGAAAGCGAGCGCGCACACGAAGTGCAGGACCACGACGATGACGGCGAGGAGCAGCAGGCCCGCGCCCGCCGCCATGCCGATTGCGGCCGATTCCCAGATCGTCGCCGCGGTGGTGAGCCCGTGCACCGCGCCGCGCCGTGTGATGATGATCCCCGCACCTAAAAAGCCTATGCCCGAGACGATTTGAGCCGCGACGCGGGAGGGGTCCAGCACGCTCGTGCCCGCGGACACCGCGTCGGCGAAGCCGTACTTGCTGATCAGCATGATCAACGCCGACGCCGTGCCGACGATGGTCTGGGTGCGCAGTCCCGCGCTCTTGCCCTGGATGGTGCGTTCGAGGCCGATGAGCGTGGTCAGCCCGAACGCGGCGAAGAGCTCGACGGCGTGCAGGACGCCTTGCGCGTCTCCGCCCAACAACGGGCCGGCCAGCAGGGTCTGCATGTCCGTGAACTACCCAGCTACGGGCCAGTTACTCCCGCGTCAACGCGTTGACTTGACCACCTGCGAGTAATGGAATTGCCACCGCTCGACGATGCGGAACCCGAGGTAGCTCGGGAATCGATAGGCCGGGGCACGCCCGAATGCCGAGCCCGGGGACAACGATTGACCCGTCTGATGATCGGGCATCGACGTGTCGTGGTCGGTGATCGTCCACAGCGTGGCGCACTTGTTGATCTTGGCCGTGGTCAACCACACGGCGACGTGGCCGTCCCACAGCGCGCCGACCTTGGGACCGTAGAAACCGCGCTCGACGTCGATGAGCGACCGGAAGGCCGCCGGCCGGGTGGCCAGCAGTGCCCGGATCGGCCCGGGTCGCCAGGGCACGGTGTTGTCCACCATGAGGCAGTCCCCGGGTGTGGCATGGGAGCTGATCAGGTCGGCCACCTGGCTGTAATCCCAGCCCTCCTTGGCGTACGGCCCGCGCTGCGTGACCAGGTAGTTCGGCAACCCGGCGGCCACGAACAGCGCCACCACCCCGGCGATCAGCCACCGGTTGCGGGCGACGGTGACGATGCAGACCGCGACGACGACGGCCATCGCGGGCGCGGTGAGGATCAGGTAGCGCGGGAAGTAGACGGGTTCGCTGATCGCCGAATAAATCACCAGGGCGGCGGTGGGAATGACCAGCCACGCTACGCAAATGATCAACAGGTTGCGCATATTGCCCGCCGGCGTGGGCCGGCCGGCCAGCCGGGCCGCGATCGCGGCGACGATGAGGACGGCCGTGAGAATGGCGAACGGAACGCTATGGTCGAAATACTGCCGCAGCGTGATGTCGAAGGCGTAATGCCAGCTGACCGGGAAGAGCCAATTGACCTGGAAGACCTGGCCATGGGCGAACAGGATGAACGGCGTCATGGCCCCGACCGCGACGGCCGAGCTGACCGCCCACCATATGACCGGAGATTTTCGTGATTTCTTCGGTGCCAGCAACGGCAGCATCGCGGCGTAAACGAGCACCAGCAGCACCAGGTTGAGGCTGAGCAAAATCGAAAGCATCAATCCCAGGGCGTAGCACAGCCACAGCCGCGGCCTGTTGCGCCGCACCGCGGCGACGAGCAACACGGTCAGCCAGATGGCGGCCGCCACCGACATGGCATACGAGCGCGCTTCGATGCCCGCCCAGGTGACACGGGGCAGGATCGCGAACACGACGCCGGCGCATATCGCGGTGCTTCGCCCCGCGACCGGCGGGACAAACTGCCTGGTGAAAACCGTGACGCCGGCGGCGGCGGCGCCAATTGCCAGACTGCTGGGGACCCGCGACCAGAACTCGGTCGGCGGAAAGATCGCGAACCAGCCGTGCATCAGCAGGTAGTACAGGCCGTGCACGGCATCGATGTGGCCCAGCAACTTCCACAGCTCGGGCAGCGTGCGGCTCGCCGACGCCGAGATGGTGGCGCCCTCGTCGAACCACAGCGACGGCCGACTTGCGCCGGCACCGCTGATAACCGCGGCCAGCAAAGCGATCAAGCATGGGTCGACCGCCCTGCCACGCCGGCGTTGGCGCGCCGGCTCGTCGACGGGGGCCTCTGAATCCCGCCGAGGATCCCGCCGAGGATCCCGCCGGGGGCGCTGCTCAAGGGCTGAAACAGACATGGTGCTTGTCACTTTATTGCGCGCGCGATGAGCTTGCTCACCACCGGGCTCGCGTTTGGGCCGCATATTGCGCGACGTCTGGGCTGGTCATCGGTACTTCGCGGCCATTATTTCTGAAAAGCATTGCACGGCAAGCCTTTGCATTTTTCGGGTGGCTATTTCAGCCTGTTTCGAAGCTCTGGCCAGGCAAATGGCAGTCGCGCCACGTTGTCATCGTGGCGGTAATCTCACCCATGTTCATCCGGCAACACGATACTGTCTTGGGTTGGCTGAGTAACCGACACTTGGAGGATAAATTGAGCGCCTATCAGACCGTTGTGGTGGGGACCGACGGCTCGGATTCGTCGATGCGCGCGGTGGACCGGGCGGCCAGGATCGCCGGGGAAGACGCCAAGTTGATCATCGCGTCGGCCTACCTGCCGCACCATGACGACCCTCGGGCCGCCGACGTCCTGCGGGACGAGAGCTACAAGGTGACGGGCACCGCCCCGATCTATGAGATCCTCCACGACGCGAAGGAGCGGGCGCACAACGCCGGCGCCAAAAACGTCGAAGAGCGCGCGATCGTCGGCGCTCCGGTCGACGCGCTGGTCCACCTCGCCGAAGACGTCAATGCCGATCTGCTGGTGGTGGGCAACGTCGGCCTGAGCACCATCGCCGGCCGGCTGCTGGGATCGGTACCGGCCAACGTCTCACGTCGGGCCAAGGTCGACGTGCTGATCGTGCACACCACGTAACGGCACTCATCCGAACACCCGTCGCCGGAACACCGCACTGCGGCGGTCGCCGGGCCTGCTCACCTTCGCAGTCGATTCCCTCTGGCCCAGAGGTCAGGGTGCGCATGAGCACATCGCTCCATCGTCGGCTCGACGACCTGTCGGCGCAGATCGCGGGCCACTTTCCGGCACGTCTCCACGGTCACGCTATGCACCGACGCATGATCGGCCATCCGAGTATGCGGGGCCACCGAGCGCAAGAACACGTGTTCATTGCCCCAGCCGGGACGCTCGTCGAGCACCAAGTCCGCGAGCCTCAGATTCCCTTGGCCCTCGGCGCCTTTCACGCCCAAGCGGCGTGAGAAGGAGCCGGCGTTTGCAGCCGGAGAGGTCACGTACATTCCGCGCATTGCGGGGTGTGGGGTGGTGTGGGCCGCGAGCCTCGCCCCACGCGCTCAGGGGAGTGCGATCCGGAGAGCTTTACTGATTTCCTGCATTGTCGGCGGGCATAGGGTGCCGAGTGGTTCGGTGAGTTCGTCGTGGTAGAGCTGGACGATGTCGTCGACTAGTACGAACCCGCCGAGAGGGTCGGCGGCGGTCAGGGGGACGACCGTGGGTACGTGCGCGTTTTTGCTCGTTGTCGTAATTCGAGCCGCCAGCACCGTGTCAAGGTTCCTGTTTCGCGAATTGTTGCTGAGGATTACCCAGGGCTTCGGCCCGTGCCCGAGGTCCACTCGGTATGTTTGGCTCCGCATCGCGTGATTCAATGGCTGGCCTCGGTCCTGCGCGTGTAGCGGTCGCGTGCCGCGTGTCGCTCGGCGCGGGCTGGTTGGCTGTTGAATTCTGCGGCCAGTTGGGCGTATCCGGCGTCGAGGACGCGTTCGCGGAGCGCTTCAGCTCCGGCTTGGAGCAGGGCGCGGAGCGCGGCGGCTTCCGATTTGATGTCGCTGTCGCCTCGTTGACTGGCCCATTGGCATAGCGCTTCGAACGAGGCGGAGCCTTCGCTGAGGTAGGGCGCGATAATCGCTTCATCGGCGTCTTTGAGGATCAGGCTCACTCGTTTACTCATAGCGCACAGTTTACACTGATTTTCAGTGCATAATCAGGCGTATTAGATGGTTCAGCGCGCGGGCTCGGTAACCACCCGACGCAGCTCGCCTACCCCGAGCCGGCCCCCGGCCCAACCACCACGGCTCGGCCGTTTTGGCCCGCCGTCGGCGGTGCCGGGCGGCCGCCCGCGCCGCCGTCGTGGGCGCCCGAGCAGCTACCAACGCGGCCGGCGCCGGCGCGGCGGAAACGGACGCCTTGGATCGTCGCCGGTGTCGCGGCTGTTGTCGTTCTCATTGCTGCCGCCGTCGGGATTTCCGCCCTCGTCGAGCACCACAAATCTCAGCCGTCCTATGCATCCCAGGTGGTGCTGCCCTTTGCCGGCCTCGATCCCATGGGTGTGGCGGTGGACAGCACCGGCACCCTTTACGTGATCGACGGCACCAGCAGCCGGGTGCTGAAGCTGGCGGCGGGCTCTTCCACCCGGGAAGTGCTGCCGTTCAGCGGCCTCAAGACTCTCAACGGTGTGGATGTGGCGGTGGACAGTGCCGGCAGCCTCTACGTCGTCGACAGTGACAACAACCGGGTGCTGAAGCTGGCGGCGGGCTCGTCCGCCCAGGAAGTGCTGCCGTTCAGCGGCCTCAACTCTCCCGTTGGTGTGGCGGTGGACAGCTGGTCGGCCAGGTCTCGCCAGCTAGTCGCGTTGTCGTCATGAGTGGTGCTCATTGCTGCCCTTTCGGTGGTGGTTTAACCCAACCGGGCAGCTAGGCGGGTTCACCAGCCGCGTTCGCGCCACTCCTCGAGGTGGGGGCGCTCGGTGCCGAGCACGGTGTCGTCGCCGTGGCCCGGGTATATCACGGTGGAGTCCGCGTACACGTCGAACACCTGGGTGGTGACGTCGTCGAGCAGTTGGGTGAAGTCGCCCGGCTGCCATGTCTTACCCACTCCCCCCGGGAACAGGCAGTCGCCGGTGAACAACTGGGTGACGCCGCCGGTCGCGGGGCCGCCGAGCGCCAGCGCGATCGATCCGGGCGTGTGCCCGCGCAGGTGGATGACGTCGAACGTCAGCTCGCCGATCTGGACGGTGTCGCCGTTGGCCAGCAAACGATCCGGTTTGACCGGCAGGGGTTCGGCGTCGATCTCGTTCACGGCGGTCGGCGCGCCGGTAGCCTTGGCCACCGCTTCCAGCGCCTGCCAGTGATCGAAGTGCTGATGGCTGGTCACGATCAGCGACAATTTCGGGGCGTAACGTCGGATCAGGTCGATGAGGACATCGGCGTCGTTGGCGGCGTCGATCAGCAGTGTTTCTCCGGTTGCCGAACACGTCACCAGGTAGGCGTTGTTGTCCATCGGGCCCACCGACGTCTTCAGGATGGTGACGCCGGGCAGGGTGCGGCGGGCCGCGGTACCCGGGTCGACGTGTCCGGTGTAGTTGTCGCGGGGCTCGACCGAGGCAGTCATACCGGTCACGTTACTTGTTGACCGTCATGGCTGGGTTGAGGCTGAGTGCGTTGCTTGTCGGTGGGGGCACCTAGCATGGAATGCGCCGTGCGCAATTACGTTTTGGGAGCCGCTTTGGGAGCCGCTTTGGGAGCCGCTTTGGGAGTCAGATGTGGGAGAGAGGCAGCGTGGCTGACCGCCTGATCGTCAAGGGTGCGCGTGAGCACAACCTGCGCAGCGTCGACCTCGACCTGCCGCGCGACTCGTTGATCGTCTTCACCGGGCTATCCGGTTCCGGAAAGTCGTCCCTGGCCTTCGACACCATCTTCGCCGAGGGCCAGCGGCGTTACGTGGAGTCGCTGTCGGCCTACGCCCGCCAATTCCTGGGGCAGATGGACAAGCCGGACGTCGATTTCATCGAGGGCCTGTCGCCGGCGGTGTCCATCGACCAGAAGTCGACCAACCGCAACCCGCGATCGACGGTCGGAACGATCACCGAGGTATACGACTACCTACGGTTGCTGTACGCCCGCGCGGGCACACCACACTGCCCGATCTGCGGCGAGCGGATCGCGCGGCAGACGCCGCAGCAAATCGTCGACCAGGTGCTGGCGATGGAGGAGGGCATCCGGTTCCTGGTGCTTGCTCCGGTGGTCCGCACCCGCAAGGGCGAGTTTGCCGACCTGTTCGACAAGCTCAACGCCCAGGGCTACAGCCGGGTGCGGGTCGACGGCGTGGTGCACCCGCTGACCGATCCGCCGAAGCTGAAAAAGCAGGAAAAGCACGACATCGAGGTGGTGGTGGATCGGCTCACCGTCAAGGCCACCGCCAAGCAGCGGCTCACCGATTCGGTGGAGACCGCGCTGAACCTGGCCGACGGCATCGTGGTGCTGGAGTTTCCCGACGATCGCGACGAGCACGACCATGCCCGCGAGCAGCGGTTCTCCGAGAAGCTGGCCTGCCCCAACGGACACCCGTTGGCGGTCGACGATCTGGAACCGCGGTCGTTCTCGTTCAACTCGCCGTACGGCGCCTGCCCGGAGTGCACCGGCCTGGGGATCCGCAAGGAGGTCGACCCCGACCTGGTGGTGCCCGACCCGGAGCGCACACTGGCCGAGGGCGCGGTCGCGCCATGGTCGAACGGCCATACCGCGGAATACTTCATCCGGATGATGGCCGGGCTCGGCGAGGCGCTGGGCTTCGACGTGGACACGCCGTGGCGCAAGCTGCCGGCCAAGGCCCGCAAGGCGATTCTGGAAGGCTCCGACGAGCAGGTGCATGTGCGGTACCGCAACCGCTACGGCCGGACCCGCTCGTACTACGCCGATTTCGAGGGCGTGCTGGCGTTCCTGCAACGCAAGATGGCCCAGACCGAATCCGAGCAGATGAAGGAACGCTACGAAGGCTTCATGCGTGACGTGCCGTGCCCGGTGTGCGAGGGCACCCGGCTCAAGCCGGAGATTCTGGCGGTGACGCTGGCCGCGGCGGAGCGTGGTGCGAAGTCCATTGCCGAGGTCTGCGAGCTGTCGATCTCCGACTGCGCGGATTTTCTCAATGGGCTCACCCTCGGTCAGCGCGAGCAGGCGATCGCCGGGCAGGTGCTCAAGGAAATACAGTCGCGGCTGGGCTTTTTGCTCGACGTCGGGCTGGAGTACCTGTCGCTGTCCCGCGCCGCGGCCACGCTGTCCGGCGGTGAGGCCCAACGCATCCGGCTGGCCACCCAGATCGGCTCGGGCCTGGTGGGTGTGCTGTATGTGCTCGACGAGCCGTCCATCGGGCTGCACCAGCGCGACAACCGGCGGCTCATCGAAACCCTCACCCGGTTAAGGGATTTGGGAAACACGCTGATCGTCGTCGAGCACGACGAGGACACCATCGAGCACGCCGACTGGATTGTCGATATCGGGCCGCGGGCCGGCGAGCACGGCGGTCAGATCGTGCACAGCGGGACGTACCGGGAGTTGCTCGCCAACGAAGAGTCCATCACCGGCGCGTTCCTGTCGGGCAAGGAAAGCATCGAGATCCCCGCGATCAGGCGCCCCGTCGACCGTAAGCGTCAGCTGACCGTCGTCGGCGCCCGCGAGCACAACCTGCGTGGGATCGACGTTTCGTTTCCGCTCGGCGTGCTGACCTCGGTGACCGGAGTGTCCGGCTCGGGCAAGTCGACGCTGGTCAATGACATTCTGGCGGCGGTACTGGCCAACAGACTCAACGGCGCCCGCCAAGTCCCGGGCCGGCATACCCGGGTCACCGGGCTGGACCACCTGGACAAGCTGGTGCGGGTGGACCAGTCTCCGATCGGCCGCACCCCGCGATCCAACCCGGCGACCTACACCGGGGTGTTCGACAAGATCCGCACGCTGTTCGCCGCCACCACCGAGGCCAAAGTTCGCGGCTATCAACCCGGTCGGTTCTCGTTCAACGTCAAGGGTGGTCGCTGCGAGGCGTGCACGGGTGACGGCACCATCAAGATCGAGATGAATTTCCTGCCCGACGTCTACGTGCCGTGCGAGGTGTGCCATGGGGCCCGCTACAACCGGGAAACCCTCGAGGTGCACTACAAAGGCAAGACCATCTCCGAAGTGCTGGACATGTCGATCGAGGAGGCGGCGGAGTTCTTCGAGCCGATCACCGGCATCCACCGTTACCTGCGCACGCTGGTCGACGTCGGCCTGGGCTACGTCCGGCTCGGCCAGCCCGCGCCGACGCTGTCCGGTGGCGAGGCGCAGCGGGTCAAGCTCTCCGCCGAGTTGCAGAAGCGCTCGACCGGACGCACCATCTACATCCTCGACGAGCCCACCACCGGGTTGCACTTCGACGACATCCGCAAGCTACTGGGCGTCATCAACGGCCTTGTCGACAAAGGCAATACGGTGATCGTCATCGAGCACAACCTGGACGTGATCAAGACGGCGGACTGGATCGTCGACATGGGCCCCGAGGGTGGCGCCGAGGGCGGAACCGTTGTCGCGGAAGGCACCCCGGAGCAAGTGGCCGCGGTTCCGGAAAGCTACACCGGAAAGTTCCTCGCCGAGGTCGTCGGCGCAGGTCCATCCACCGGCACGCGGCAACGCTCCAACCGGCGGCGCAAAGTCAGCGCCTGAGACGACATCGCGACACTGACAGGTACGCGAAGTCCTCGCCGGCGAGCAGGATGTTTTCGGGTTTGACGTCGCGGTGGATGACCCCGGCCGCCGTGGGCGGCTATCCAGTGCGTCCGGCGACGTTGAGCGATGACGGCCACGGCGCGGGCCGGGGGTAGCCATGGACCCTTGCCGGTCGATCACGGTGCTGATGTCGGTGCCCTCGATGAAACGCATGTCGAGGAACAGCTGACCGTCGATCTCGGCGGGACACCACGTGACCACGACGACATCGAGATCGCGCTGCCGCGCAGCTTCGGGATGGGCACGATGTGGGGTTCGATGCTTGCAGGCGTCCGGCGGTGTGGGCTTCGCGTTGCATGCGTTGGCGGAAGACCGGATCCGAGCTGAGCTCCTGGCTCATCGAGCTTGAGGGCCACCACCCGGTCTTTGCCGGTGTCGTAAGCCTCGTGGACTTCGCCCATCCCGCCGCGGCCCAGCAGCCGACGCCAGCTGATAGGGCCCCACCTGGGCGCCCACCCGCGAACCCGGCACGTACTCGGTCATTCCTGCGACACCCGCAACATCAACCGCGACGGTAATTCGTCAGCGATTGTGATGCACGTAAACCGCACCATTCACCCGACGGGTTGTCGGTGCGTCCGCTATCTGCGCCACGTTGGCGGCGATGGCGTCGGCGATTCCCCTGGCCGCAGGACCGATCAGCTCGCCCGGCCCGGCTTTGGACAGCGGTGACGGGAAGCGGGGGCTGATGCGCGCGCCGTCCAGCCACGACGTCAGTTCGCCGGCCCGCCGCCGCAGGGCGCGCCGCCCGTCACGACCGGGATCCTCGGTCAGCTGCAATTGCACGCGCGCGGCGTTGTCCTGGCACCAGCCGCCCACCACACGCCCGTTCCACCACGCGGTGGGGCCCGCGTTGCCGTTTCTGTCGAAGACGTGGGCGCGATGTTCGCCGAGATACCAATCGCGCTCGGACCAGCCCATCGTGGTGGCGTCCAGGCCGGGCAGCAGTGCGCACCACGGTTCCGCCTCCGGCTCCGGCTCGAGGTCGTCCGCCAGCGCGTAGCCCGGGCCGCCGTTCAGATCGACATCGACGGCACCGATGTCGGTCAGCGCCGCGCGGACCGTGGTCAGCGTGGTGCCGAACCACCACTTGATGTCCACCGCCGTGGCGGGCCCGAACGTGCGCAGCCACCGTCGGGTCAGTTCGGCTTGCGAGTCCTGGGCCGCCAGACGCCCGACGGGCTCACCAAGCCAGTCCGAGGAGTTCGCCCAACGCGGTCGCGACGTGGTCCAGGCTCCGTCATTGGGTCCGCGGACGATGTCGCCGCGCGCGGACAGTACCGTCAGCACCCGCGGGGCGACCGGAACCTCTCCTCCCCAACGCTTTCCGGGCGCAGGGTCGTAGGTTCCGGCCAGTTCGGGCAGTGCGGCCCGCAGCTCGGTGCTGCTGGCCGGCCCGTTCTGGCCCAGGTGGCGCAATACTGCCGTGCAGGCCCGATCCAGCCATCGATCGCCGTCGGTGGCCACGCCGGCCTTCCGGACGTCGGCGGTCAGCCGACGGCGTTCGTTTTCGGCTACCCGTTCGCTGGCCGCCGCCTGAATGACTGCCAGGTCATCGGTGTTCACCAGCCACAACGTCCGCCGCATCGCCAGATGCCTTACCGCGGAACGCGTCTCGTAGAGCTCGCGCTCCAGGTCGGCGGTGGCGAAACCCGGCGACCGCGCCCACAGCGATAGGTACGGGGTCGCGGGGTCGGTGGCATGCAGTCCGACCAGCCCGGCGGTGACCTGCTGCTATCGACCCACCCTCGGAGTTAAAGTGCCTGCGCGCCAGGCGGTTCCGCCGCTCCTCGACACTGAACTTCCGCAACCGTCAGCTCTCGTCGCGGCGCATCGACTCGCGGATCTGCGCTAGCTTTTCCACGGCCGCGCGCTGGCGCTCCTCGTACTGCTCCTCGACGGCCTGGCCTTCCGGCGTCTCGGCGTCGAGTTCCGAAGCGCCAATTGATGTCGCATACCGGGATTCGATCTTCTCGCGGACCGATTCGAAGGTCGGCACGCCCGCATTGTCGTACCCGGTCTCCGGCTGGGCCGGGTCAGGAACTGGGTCAGGGTTGTCTGGTTCGTCGGACATGCGATTCTCCAGTTCTAAGTCACGCTGCGATCGAAGTAGCGCGCCATCTGCTCCCAGTACACCAGTGTCAGCGCCATCTGCAACGCGGTGGCGATCGCCGCGGGAATCAGTTGACGACGGCGGGCGGCCAGCAGAGCGCCTACCGAGACTGCCGACGTCACCACGCTGACCGCCATAGCCGCATCCCGGGGCCGCCGGGCGATCCACAGTTCTTCGCCGAGGGGGCCGGTTGCCTTAGTGGCTGGGGAATCGAGTGTAAGCGAATAGCGCGGTCAGGCGAGTTTTGTCGGTATGGTTGCGTAGCGTTCGGGTCATGTCAGGTCAGCGGTTTCGTCATACGCCAGCGGGCGTGTACTGGCTGGGCTTGCATCTGGTGTGGTGGCCGAAGTACCGGCGCCGGGTGTGGGGCGGGTGGGTCGCCCGCCGGCGGGACGAGTTGATCGCGCAGATCTTCGGGGAGCACGGTTGGCAGATCGTGGCTGACGAAGTGATGCCCGATCGCGCGCTCCTGTTCGTGCGGGTCGGGCCGACAGACCCCCGGGCCGCGGTGGTAGGCGCGGTCAACGGGCCCACTACACGAGTGCTGCGCCAGGAGTTCGGGCAGCTGCGGAATTTCGCGAAGGTGTTGTGGTCAGTGGCGTACTTTGCCGCGTCGGTGGGCTACGTGTCGCAGACGACGGTGCGCCGAGACATCGAGCACCACTGCTACGCGGTGGGGGCGTCGTGAGTCAACGGGTCAAGATCACCCGCGCCCGTCTGCGCGGCAGCGCGGTGTACCTGGGCGATGTCACCGGGCCCGATGTCACCAAGACGCCGGTGTCGTCGGCCAACCCCGATGAGGTTGTGGGTTGGCTCTGCGGTGGGTTCCGGTTCCGGTTCAACCAGCGGCGTTCGACGCGCTGCCGGTATTTGACCTGCCAAGACCGCAACGGTGATCCGGTGATGGTGACCGATCTGGCCGGCGATGCGGTGTTGGTGCCGATCGGGCGCACGGGTACTGATATCACCGACGCGCAAGCCCGGCGCCAGCACAGCTTTCTGGCCGGTGTGCCGTCACTGGTGTTGGAAGCGACGCGCAACACCGAAGCCACGGACTGATTCTCGGCCGGCAAGCGCCGCAAGACCAACACGGCTGCGGGCCGGCGCCCGGGCGCGATGCCCGGTTTTCGCCGTAAGGATTCCGATCAGCGGTTTGTGTGCTGGTTCAACGGTGGCCGCAACGCGGTCTTCACCAAGCCCGATCACCGCTCTGCATGGGTCGTCAGCGCCGCCATCCCAGACACCGCGCACCAGGGTCAGCGCCGCCGACGGCAAGCCCCACTGGCTGTAAGCTCGCCCAGCATGGCGGTTTCGCAGCCGCTCCACGCGTACACCTCGGTGCGGGTGAACTGGACGCGACGCGAGTTGGTGTTCGTCAACCAACCGCTACCGGTGACTGGCAAGCTGCGCACGGGTGAGGTGGTCGGTATCGATCGGGGCGTGGTGCACACCGTCGCTGATGACCGCGGCCGTTTCTACGATGCCCCCGACACCGCTGGTTTGGACAAACAACGCAAGTATCATCAACGTCGGATGGCCAAATCCAGGGTGATCGCGGCCGGTGAGGGACGCCGGTACCGCGACAGTCGCCGCTATCAGGCGCACAAGGCCGCCGCGGCCAACCTGGCCGCGCGCCAGGCGCGGATCCGCGACGATTTCGCGCACCAACTCAGCACCCACCTCGTGCGTGAGCATGACTTCATCGGGATCGGCACACAGCACGGGAAAACCGCGAAAGCCAAGCGCTATTCCGTTGCAAAGCGTGTGGCTGGTCTGGCAACGCTGATAACAACGCTGGGGTCAATGTGCGTGAGGAAGCCCTCACACGCTGGGCGGCACGAACCGAACAACTGGCTGGGACATCCGCGGCGAACGCGGGCGGCCAAGCCGTCAGCCAGGCGGGGAGCAAGAGTAAGACCGACCCCCCCACGGGTCCGGCCCCTGGGCCGGCGGTATCTGCAACGAACCGCAAACCACCCACCGCCGCCTAATGGCCAAGGGAATCCACCGCTTTCAAGCGGTGGAGGATGTCAAGGATTGCAGTGGCGCGCGAATATTGCGCGCCGAACGCGGGCGACCGGTAGCACTGGGCTCACCTAGTCGCTCGCCTGGTCCTGGGCCTAGTGGGGCTTGGCCAGCGGGAACGGCAACGTCTCGCGGATGCTGCGGCCGGTGATCAGCATGACAACGCGGTCGATGCCCATCCCCAGGCCCCCGGTGGGCGGCATCGCGTATTCCATGGCTTGCAGAAAGTCTTCGTCGAGCTCCATCGCTTCGGGGTCTCCGCCGGCGGCCAGCAGGGACTGCTCATGCAGACGGTGCCGCTGCTCCACCGGGTCGGTGAGTTCGCTGTAGGCGGTGGCCAGCTCGACACCCCACGCCACCAGATCCCACCGCTCGGCGACGCCGGCCTTGCTGCGGTGCGGCCGGGTCAGGGGCGACACCGACGTCGGGAAGTCGATGTAGAACGTCGGTTGCCGCGTCCGGTCCTCAACCAGGTGTTCATAGAGCTCCAGCACCACCGCGCCGGCATCCCAATGTGCGCGATAGGGGATGCGTGCGGCATCGGACAGCCTGCGCAGCTTGGCCACCGTGGTGTCGGTGTCGATGGCCTCGCCGAGCGCATCGGATACCGCTTCGTGCACGGTCCGCACCGGCCAGACCCCGGAGATGTCCACCGGCTCGGGACCGTCGTCAGCCCGGCTCGGCCCATCCGCCCGGGGCCGCATCACGATCTGCGCGCCATTGGCGGCCTCGGCGGCGTTCTGGATGAGTTCACGGCAGCCGTCGATCCACACCCGGTAGTCGGCGTGCGCCTGGTAGGCCTCCAGCAAGGTGAACTCCGGATTGTGGCTGAAGTCCACACCCTCGTTGCGGAACGCGCGGCCCAGCTCGAACACCCGCTCCACTCCTCCGACACACAGCCGCTTCAGATAGAGCTCCGGCGCGATGCGCAAGAACAGGTTCATGTCGTAGGAGTTGATGTGCGTGACGAACGGCCGGGCGGCGGCCCCACCGTGGATCTGCTGCAGGATCGGGGTCTCGACTTCGATGAATCCCTTGGCGAACAAGGTCTCTCGAACGGAGCGCAACACGCTGCTGCGCGCCTTGATCAGATCACGGGACTCGGGGTTGACCGCCAGGTCGACGTAGCGGGTCCGCACTCTGGCCTCCGGATCGGTCAACCCCTTCCATTTGTTGGGCAATGGCCGCAGGCACTTACCAATCATCCGCCAATCGCGCACGATCAACGACCGGGTCCCGTTTTTGCTGAAGCCCATGTGCCCGGTCATCTCGACCAGGTCGCCGAGATCGATGGCCGCCTTGAAATCGGCGTTGCGGCCACACTCCAGGCGTGAATTGTCCAGCAGCGCTTGCATTTCCCCGGACCAGTCCCGCAAGTCAGCGAACAGCACGCCGCCGTAGTCACGTATTCGCAATATGCGTCCGGCCACCGAGACGGTGGCCTGGTCGTCCGCGTCGGTCGCCTGGGCGATCGTGTGACTCGGCGGAGATCCCACCGGGTAGGCGTCAAGGCCGCTGCGCTGTAACGTCTCCAGCTTCGTCATGCGCACCCGCACCTGTTCGGGCAGGCGCGATTTCGTGTCCTCTTCCAGGCTGGCTGCCACCCCCGGGCGGAGACCGCTCACATCCGGGGCCGACCCGTCGGGATGCAGCAACCCGGATTCCACCAGCCGCTCCGGCACAGCCGGGTGATGACCGGTATGCACCTTGTTGCGCCGGCTGAACGGCAACACCAGGAAGCCCTCGGCGATCACCGACGCGACCCCCACCCGGGGAATCAGCCGCGCGTCCTCGTAGCACGCGTATCGCGGTACCCACTCGGGTTGGTACTTCATGTTCGAGCGGTACAACGTCTCCAGCTGCCACCACCGCGAGAAGAACAGCAGCAGACCCCGCCACAACCGCGCCACCGGGCCGGCCCCGAGCGCGGCGCCCTGCTCGAATGCGGACCGGAACATCGCAAAGTTCAGCGAAATACGGGTAATGCCAAGGCCTTCACCGTTCAGGGCGAGTTCGCTGACCATCAATTCGATGGTGCCGTTGGGAGATTGCGGAGCACGACGCATCAAGTCCAGGGAGACGCCGGTGGATCCCCACGGCACCAGTGACAGCATCGCCACGACGTGGCCGTCGCCGTCGACCGCCTCGACTAGCAGGCAGTCCGAGTCGGCGGGGTCGCCGAGTCGGCCCAGCGCCATCGAAAAGCCACGCTCGGCGCCGGTGTCGCGCCAGGCGTCGGCGCGCTGGATGGTGGCAGCCATCTCGTCGGGCGAGATGTCGCGATGCCGCCGGATGCGCACCGTGAGCCCGGCGCGCCGCGCCCGCGTCACCGCCTGGCGCACCCCGCGCATATCCGGGCCGGACAGCTTGTAATCGGCGGTTCGCAGGATGGCCTCGTCGCCCAGTTCCAGCGCGTTCAGGCCGGCCTCGCGATATACCCGGGCCCCTTCGGAACTGGCGCCCATGACGCCGGGTGCCCAGCCATAGGTCTGGCACAGACCCAGCCAGGCGTCGACGGCCGCCGGCCAGGCTCTGGGGTCACCCACCGGGTCGCCGCTGGCCAGGCAGACGCCGATTTCGACGCGATACGTGATGCAGGCGCGTCCGCTGTGGGCAAACACCACCGACTTATCGCGACGGGTCGCGAAGTAGCCCAGTGAATCGTTCTTGTCCCACAACTCCAGCAGCCCGCGGATGGCGGACTCATCCTCACCGGTCAGCGCGTTATCGGCGCGCTGGGACTGGAACAGCACGATCGTCGCCGCGATCAGCGCCAGCGCGCCGCACAACCCCATGAAGGCGTTGAGTACGAAATGCGGCTTGCCGACGAACTCGTCGGGATCGACGATGGCGAACCCGATTACCCGGTTGGCCACGTACCAAAAGCGGTACTCGGGCTCCAGCGTCCCCGGGAACATTTCGACCAGGCCCCAGGAGCACAGGATTCCGATCGCCCCGCCGGTGACCAGCACCGCGCCGGCCTTGAGCAGCGCGCCCCGACGGACCTTGGCCCAGAACTCCCGATAGCTCAGGACCAGCAGGACGACCGCGACGATGTGGAAGGCGAACCCGAGGTTTTCGCCGAAGCTCTCGGCTGCGGTATTGCCGCCGGCGGCGATGTCGCCGACGTTCAACCCGGCGGCAAGTACCATGTTGCCGAGCAACAGCAACCAGGCAATGCGTTTGCGCGCGGTCAGCGCCGCGGCCAGCAACGTCAGCACGAAGGACCAGGCGAAGCTGGTGTCCGGGAAGTTGAATAGGTAGTCGTTGATGAATTCCCGCGGAACCCTGATCAACCACCGCAGCACCGGCGACATGCTTGCCAGCAGCGACAGCGTGGCGATGACGCCAACCGTCCAGCCGGCGGCCGCCGGTACCCAGCGATACCGGGAGTTCGACCGCCTGCCCGAACGAGATGTTGTGACTGTCACTAGACCGCGAGGATATTCCTTCAACCCGTGAAATGCCTGGCGAAGCGCCAAGAGTCATCCCCTGGGCCGGCGCGCTATCGGGGCGGCTCTGGAACCGGCATCGTGCCGAATAGTAGCTGATGGCTGCTAGACTGACCCCTGCGACCATCCCGGCGAAGGCCAGGGACAGTTAAGTGGAGTCCCACTCCCACCGCTAGCCAAGAGTTCTTCGAGGCGCCGCGGTCCGGTCACAGGCATCTGAGAGTGCCTGTTCTGCGCGTGGCGCGGGCGGCTTGGCTAGTCTCAAGCCGCGATCGGTCGGCATTGGGCCCTGCTTATGCAGGGCTTTTTTGCTGATGGCACGGTATCCCACCGCTGATCCCCGACCGGTGCAGGCACGGGTCGCAGGGAATAGAAGCCAACGAGGGAGGCCCCATCAGCACTGAGACCCGCGTCAACGAGCGCATCCGCGTACCTGAAGTCCGATTGATTGGGCCGGGAGGGGAGCAGGTAGGCATAGTGCGCATCGAAGACGCACTCCGCGTTGCCGCGGACGCCGATCTCGACCTTGTCGAAGTTGCCCCGAATGCCAGACCTCCGGTCTGCAAGATCATGGACTACGGCAAGTACAAATACGAGGCGGCGCAGAAGGCGCGCGAATCCCGCCGGAACCAGCAGCAGACCGTCGTCAAAGAGCAGAAGCTGCGACCAAAGATCGACGATCACGACTACGAGACCAAGAAGGGTCACGTGGTCCGCTTCCTGGAAGCGGGATCCAAGGTCAAGGTCACCATCATGTTTCGCGGACGTGAGCAGTCGCGGCCCGAGCTGGGCTATCGATTGCTGCAGCGGCTGGGCGCGGACGTGGCCGACTACGGATTCGTCGAAACCTCGGCCAAGCAGGACGGGCGCAACATGACGATGGTGCTGGCACCGCATCGAGGCGCGAAGACCCGCGCCAGGGCGCGGCAACCCGGCGGACCGGCGACCGGGCCGGCGCAGGATCCCAACGCAACCGGCGACAGCCAAAAGAGCTAGAACAGCAGAACTGAGGAAACATGCCCAAGTCCAAGACCCATAGTGGGACGTCGAAGCGGTTCCGGCGGACCGGTACCGGGAAGATCGTTCGCCAGAAAGCCAACCGCCGACACCTGCTGGAGCACAAGCCGTCCACTCGCACCCGGCGGCTGGATGGGCGGACGACGGTCGCAGCCAATGACACCAAGCGGGTCAAGGCGCTGCTGAACGGCTAGCCGGCGCGGCTCGACCGGCTTTCGGGCCCTGACCATCCACGTACGAACGAAGGTAGGAAAATCCATGGCACGCGTAAAGCGGGCAGTCAACGCCCAAAAGAAGCGACGCACCGTCCTGAAGGCCTCGCGAGGCTATCGCGGCCAGCGATCCCGGCTCTACCGCAAAGCCAAAGAGCAGCAGCTGCATTCACTGAACTACGCCTTCCGCGACCGTCGTGCGCGCAAGGGCGAGTTCCGCAAGTTGTGGATTTCGCGGATCAACGCGGCTGCACGCGCCAACAACATCACCTACAACCGGCTGATCCAGGGCCTCAAGGCGGCGGGTGTCGAAGTCGACCGCAAGAACCTCGCCGACATCGCGATCAGCGATCCCGCGGCGTTCACCGCGCTGGTCGAGGTCGCCCGGGCGGCACTGCCCGAGGATGTCAACGCACCTTCCGGAGAGGCCGCCTAGCCCTCGGGGTTCGGGTGCTCACCGAACGCTCGGCCAGGGTGGCCGCGGCGGTCAAATTGCACCGTCAGGTCGCCCGGCGGCGCGCCGGACGTTTTCTCGCCGAGGGCCCCAACCTGGTCGAGGCCGCGTCGGCGCGCGGGCTGGTCCGGGATGTCTTCATCACCGAGTCGGCGGCGCAGCGGCACGCGTCACTGCTGGCCACCCCGCGGTGGCCGGTACACCTGGTGACCGAACGTGCCGCAAAAGCGCTCTCCGACACGGTCACGCCAGCGGGATTGGTCGCGGTTTGCGAAATGCCGGCCATTGCGCTGGACGACGTGCTGGCCGGCTCACCCCGGTTGGTTGCCGTCGCCGTCGAGATCAGCGAGCCGGGCAACGCGGGCACGGTGATCCGCATCGCCGATGCGATGGGCGCCGGCGCCGTGATCTTTGGTGGGCACAGCGTCGACCCGTACAACGGCAAATGTCTGCGTGCTTCCACCGGCAGCATCTTCTCGATTCCGGTCGTAGTGGTGCCCGACGTCCACGCCGCGGTCACCGCGGTGCGCGCCGTCGGGTTGCAGGTGCTGGCCGCCACGGTGGCCGGCGAGACGCGGCTCGACGAGGCCGAGCGGCTCCTTGGCAAGCCGACGGCCTGGCTGTTCGGGCCCGAATCGCAGGGCCTGCCAACCGAAATCGCGGACCGGGCGGACCACCGGGTGCGCATCCCGATGTCCGGCGGCGCGGAGAGCCTGAACGTGGCCGCGGCCGCGGCGATCTGTCTGTACCAGAGCTCGCGGGCGCTGGATCACGATCGCTGATCGAGCGGCGCTAGGCAGCCCTTCTGCGCCCCCGGGCCGGCCGCACACCGGCCAGCGAGAGTGTGTTGTGCACGAGTGATCCGGCCCGTTCCATCAAGACCTTCGCCGGTTGCAGAGGGTGGGAACGGGGCGGGAAGTAATGCATCGGCAACCCGCGGCGGTCGCGCGGCGGCGCCACGAATGCCGGTGCCTGTACCAACGGCGCGTCGCTCGGAACCCGGCCTTGGGCGCGGCGGTAGGCCGCCAGCGCGCGCGGGTGCAACCGGATTTCGTCGGGGACGGCCAAGAACGCGAGCTCCACCAGCTTGCCGAACACGCGTAGCAACACTTCGTCGCCCGGTGTCCAATGCATTCCCGCCTTCTCCCGGACCGCCGGCTCGAATAGCCCCGCCGCAATCCAACGCTGACTGGCCACCAGCGGCTTGAACAACTGGTCCCAGATCGGCGTGGGCATGAGCACGAACTTCGGCTTGGGGATCCGCATATTGAAGATGTCCAGGGTCGCCTGGTTGATCTCGAGCTCCTCGCGCCCGACCCGTTCCCAGTACTCCAGGAAGTCCTCCCACGACTTGGGCACCGGCCGCATGCTCATCCCGTACATCCGGTACCACTGCACGTGCTCGTCGTACAGTTGTCGCTTCTCGGCCTCGGTCAAGCCTCCGCAAAAGTACTCGGCGACCTTGATAACGAGCATGAAGAATGTCGCATGCGCCCAATAGAAGGTTTCCGGATTCAGCGCGTGATAGCGGCGCCCCGCGGCGTCAACTCCTTTGATCGTTTTGTGGTAGCTCTTGACCTGCTGGCCGGTCTGGGCCGCCCGATCGCCGTCGTAGACCACGCCCATGATCGGGTACACCGACCGGGCCACCCGCTGCAACGGCTCGCGCAGCAGGATGGAGTGCTCTCCGACACCGGCGCCCAGCTCCGGATACATGTTCTGGATCGCGCCGATCCACACTCCCATCATTCCCGTGCGCAGGTCACCGAAGTACTTCCAGGTGAGCGAGTCGGGCCCCAGCGGATCAGTGGATGTCGTTGGCGTGGCAATCATCTCGGCCTCCTACAACCTGATTGGCTCACGATAGACGTGACAACGCACGTTTTCTGCGATTTCGGCATTCCCCGCGCGATGGTGTTATCGAGTGTCCACAGCGGTGTGGCCCGCGCGTGATTTCAGGCGTGATCAGGCGTTTGTCGCGAGACGCGGGGCGGCCCCCGTGATGGTGCCGCGCCGGTGCCGCGCGACGCGCGCCTTCTTTGAGTTCGGCGGCCGCTTGCTTCATCGAGATTGCTCCGTATGCTTGCGCTTCGGATTCGTTCGCTGGATAGAAGTCCAGCGGAAGAAGACCACGGGCGTTGCCAAAAGTTTTTGACTAAAACGTAATACCGGGCAGTAGACTTTGTTTCTCCATGAGTTGCTTGGGCATTTTGTCGCGGGTCAAAGGAGACGGGTGATGTCGTTTCTAAGCGTGGTGCCGGAAATGGTGACGGCTGCGGCCGGGAATCTGGAGGACATTCGCTCCGCGCTGACCGCGGCCAATGCCGCGGTGGCAACACCCACGACCGGGGTCGCGCCCCCGGGCGCTGACGCCGTATCCGCCGCCATCGCGACGGTGTTCGGGACACACGGTCAGCAATATCAATCCCTCGGCGCCCAACTGTCGGCGTTCCATGAACGGTTTGTGGGCACTTTGAATGCCGGCATAAGTCAGTATCTGGGCACCGACGCCGCCAGTGCCCGGCAGAATGTGGTCACCTCGGTGAACACACCTGCGCTTCTTGAGCGCTCGGCAATCAGGGTCGCGGCCGCTGAAGCCAGCTTCGCATCGGCGATCGGAAGTCCGGATTTCGGCATTGGCAGCGTCGCAAAAGCCGGCATTGCGGTCAGCGGCGACGCTGGTAGCGCGCCGGCGGTCACTACGCCGCTCACTACGCCGCTCACTACGACGCCGGTCACTGCTCCGCCGGTCGGGCCCGGGCCGGTGATTCCGCCGGTGACGCCGCCGGCGTCGCCCCCGCCGACCGGCACCCCGGCCACCCTTCCCGTCCTGAACTACAGCACTCCGCTGGGTCAAGTGCAGCTGGCGCTGACCGGGACGGTGGACCCGTCAACGGGGTTCACTCTGCAGTCGGGGTCGCTGGTGCTGCCCTCGCCGATTGTGCTGGCTATCGATGCGTTGGGTGCCCCTTATAACGCGTACCTGGCGTTGGGGTCGAGTGGTCCGGCGTTCCTCGGCGATTTGCAGACCGGGAATTTGGCTGGGGCGCTGGGCATCGTGGCTCATGCTCCTGGTGATGTGTGGAATAGCTTCTTGTATGGCCAGCAGTCGTTGACGGTGTCGGCGCCGGCGCCGGATGGTTCGGGCCTTTCGCAGGTGAGTGTCAGCATTCCGACGGATGGGTTGCTGGTGCATGCTGCTGATTCGGCGATGGTGAGCGCGACGCCCACGGGTGGTGGGTCGCCGATGGCGGTGGCGTTGAGCGGGGCGCAGTTCGATGGTCTGGTTCCGGCGTTGCAGCAGTTCGGTGGTGGTTTGCCGACGTCGATGCAGGCGGTGGCGGGGCATGCGTTGCCGTTGCTGGGCGGGCCTGGTGATGGGCCGTTTACCGCGACGGTTTTTGATCAGCCGACTCCGTTTGGTGAGGTGTCGTTGTCGCTGAGTGGGACGGTGTCTGGGGGTCAGCTGATGTTGACGGGCGGGTCGTTGGTGGCGCCGCAGTCGGTGATGTTGGCGGTGGATGCGTTGGGTGCCCCCTATAACGCGTACGTGGCGTTGGGGGCCAGTGGTCCGGCGTTGGTGAATGCGGTGCAGACCGGGAATGTGGCGGGGGCGCTGGGGATTGTGGCCCATGCTCCTCTTGATGATGTGTGGCATAGCTTCTTGTATGGCCAGCAGACGTTGACGGTGTCGGAGCCGGATGGTTCGGGCCTTTCGCAGGTGGGTGTCAACATCCCGATGGACGGGTTGTTGGTGCATGGTGCTTCTCCGGTGACGGTGAGTGTGACGCCTACCGGTGGGGCGCCGACGGTGGTTGCGTTGACGGGGGCGCAGATCAGTGGTCTGGGTCCGGCGTTGCAGCAGTTCGCTGGTTTGCCGACGTCGATGCAGGCGGTGGGGGGGCATGCGTTGCCGTTGCTGGGCGGGCCTGGTGATGGGCCGTTTACCGCGACGGTTTTTGATCAGCCGACTCCGTTTGGTGAGGTGTCGTTGTCGCTGAGTGGGACGGTGTCTGGGGGTCAGCTGATGTTGACGGGCGGGTCGTTGGTGGCGCCGCAGTCGGTGATGTTGGCGGTGGATGCGTTGGGTGCCCCCTATAACGCGTACGTGGCGTTGGGGGCCAGTGGTCCGGCGTTGGTGAATGCGGTGCAGACCGGGAATGTGGCGGGGGCGCTGGGGATTGTGGCCCATGCTCCTCTTGATGATGTGTGGCATAGCTTCTTGTATGGCCAGCAGACGTTGACGGTGTCGGAGCCGGATGGTTCGGGCCTTTCGCAGGTGGGTGTCAACATCCCGATGGATGGGTTGTTGGTGCATGGTGCTTCTCCGGTGACGGTGAGTGTGACGCCTACCGGTGGGTCGCCGACGGTGGTTGCGTTGAGCGGGGCGCAGATCACTGGTCTGGGTCCGGCGTTGCAGCAGTTCGGTGGTGGTTTGCCGACGTCGATGCAGGCGGTGGCGGGGCACGGGTTGAACGCGTTGCCTGGGTTCACCGTGGGTAGCGATGGTTCGTTTAGTGGGACGGTTTTTGATCAGCCGACTCCGTTTGGTGAGGTGTCGTTGTCGCTGAGTGGGATGGTGGACCCGGTGACGGGTGCGGTGTCGTTGCAGGGTGCGTCGGCGGTGGTGCCGCAGCCGGTGATGTTGGCGGTGGATGCGTTGGGTGCGCCGTATAACGCGTATGTGGCGTTGGGGCCCGGTGGTCCGGCGTTGGTGAGTGCGGTGCAGACCGGGAATTATGCGGGGGCGCTGGGCATTTTGGCTCATGCTCCTCTTGATGATGTGTGGCACAGCTTCTTGTATGGCCAGCAGACGTTGACGGTGTCGGAGCCGGGGGACGGTTCGGCTTTTTCGCAGGTGGGTGTCAGCATCCCGATGGATGGGTTGTTGGTGCATGGTCCTGATTCGGCGATGGTGAGCGCGACGCCTACCGGTGGTGGGTCGCCGCAGGTGGTGACGGTGAGCGGGGCGCAGATCAATGGTCTGGTTCCGGCGCTGCAGCAGTTCGGTGGTGGTTTGCCGACGTCGATGCAGGCGGTGGCGGGGCATGCGTTGAACGCGTTGCCTGGGTTCACCGTGGGTAGCGATGGTTCGTTTAGTGGGACGGTTTTTGATCAGCCGACTCCGTTTGGTGAGGTGTCGTTGTCGCTGAGTGGGATGGTGGACCCGGTGACGGGTGCGGTGTCGTTGCAGGGTGCGTCGGCGGTGGTGCCGCAGCCGGTGATGTTGGCGGTGGATGCGTTGGGTGCGCCGTATAACGCGTATGTGGCGTTGGGGCCCGGTGGTCCGGCGTTGGTGAGTGCGGTGCAGACCGGGAATTATGCGGGGGCGCTGGGCATTTTGGCTCATGCTCCTCTTGATGATGTGTGGCATAGCTTCTTGTATGGCCAGCAGTCGTTGACGGTGTCGGAGCCGGGGGACGGTTCGGCTTTTTCGCAGGTGGGTGTCAGCATCCCGATGGATGGGTTGTTGGTGCATGGTCCTGATTCGGCGATGGTGAGCGCGACGCCTACCGGTGGTGGGTCGCCGCAGGTGGTGACGGTGAGCGGGGCGCAGATCAATGGCCTGATTCCGGCGTTGCAGCAGTTCGCTGGCTTGCCTACGTCGATGCAGGCGGTGGCAGGGCACGCGTTGCCATTGCTGGGCTTGCCTCCTGACGGGTCGTTTAACGTGCAGGTTTTTGATCAGCCGACTCCGTTTGGTGATGTGGAGTTGTCGCTGAGTGGGACGGTGTCGATGGGTCAGCTGACGTTGACGGGCGCGTCGTTGGCGGCGCCGCCTCAATTGGCGTTGGCGGTGGATGCATTGGGTGCCCCGTATGACGCGTATCTGGCATTGGGGTCGGATGGTCCGGCGTTCGTCGGTGATTTGCAGAGCGGCAATGTGCTTGGGGCGGTGAACATTCTGGCTCATTCTCCTGGTGATGTGTGGAATAGCTTCTTGTATGGCCAGCAGACGTTGACGCTGGCGGAGCCGACGCCGTCGGATTCGGGCTTTTCGCAGGTGAGTGTCAGCATTCCGACGGATGGGTTGCTGGTGCACGGTGCAGATGAGGCAACGGTGACGGTGACGCCCACGAGTGGGCCGCCGAGTGTGGCTCCGTTGACCGGCGCGGAGTTCGGTGGTCTGATTGCCGCCCTTGAGGATGCGGGCGTACTCCCCGTGATGTAACCGGCGCGCTCTAGTGCCGATAAGTGATAGCTGCGACACAAACGTCGCGACCGTCATTGCCTGTGTGTCCAAAAACCACATACCCTGGCGCAGGTGGAACTCGCTCCTGGTGATCCGGATCCGGGCGAGCCCTCGGAAACCAACCCGGAAACCAACCCCGAAGGCAACGACCAAACGATGACAACGGTGGTGCCCGGCACCGCCCGACGTCGTTCTCCTGTGTCGGTGCACAATGCGTCGCACTGGTTGCACACCACCAATCGCAGCCCAGGGCTGGTGGCGTTTGTCCGGCGGGCGCGACGGTTGCTGCCCGGCGATCCCGAGTTCGGCGACCCGCTGTCCACCGCGGGTGAGGGCGGTCCGCGCGCCGCCGCGCGGGCCGCCGACCGGCTGCTGGGGGATCGCGATGCGGCCTCACGCGAGGTCAGCCTGGGTGTATTGCAGGTGTGGCAGGCGTTGACGGAGGCAATTTCCAAGGAACCGGCGAATCCGGAGGTGACGCTGGTATTCACCGACCTGGTCGGTTTCTCGACGTGGTCGTTGCAGGCCGGTGACGAAGCGGCCCTCACGCTGTTGCGGCATGTGGCGCGCGCCGTCGAGACGCCGTTGCTCGACGCCGGCGGGCACATCGTCAAGCGCATGGGCGACGGGATCATGGCGGTGTTCCGCGATCCGACGGTCGCGGTGAAGGCCGTACTCGCCGCCAAGGCCGAGATGAAATCGGTCGAGGTTGCGGGCTACAGACCGCGAATGCGGGTGGGGATCCACACCGGCCGGCCGCAGCGGCTGGCCGCAGACTGGCTCGGGGTCGACGTCAACATCGCCGCACGCGTCATGGAACGTGCCACAAAAGGCGGCATCATGGTGTCCGGCCCGACCCTGGACCTGATACCCCAAAGCGAGTTGGACGCGTTGGGCGTCGTCGCCAAGCGTGCACGCAGACCCATGTTTGCGAGCAAACTCACCGGCATTCCCCCGCACTTGGCGATATATCGTCTGAAGACTCTTAAGGAGTTGACAGCTTCCGATGACCCAGACGAAACAAATTAGTGGGCATAGTAGAAGTTAATGATTGGGGGCATCTCGTCCGGCCTCGTCCGGCTCCGGTTCACCGTAGGTTATGTGGCGGTTTTGCTGGTGGTCAGCGGCGCAATCGCGCTGCTTGGCCCGCGCGCGCATGACCTGCTCGTTCAGCACGCCAGCACCAACCTGCACAATCTGGCCCACGGACGCCTGACGACCCTGCTGGACAGCGCGTTCGTCGTGGATGCCGGCCCCATATACTTCTGGTTGCCGTTCCTGATCTGTCTGCTGGTGCTTGCGGAACTGCATCTGCGCACGATGCGGGTGCTGATGGCGTTTCTGGTCGGTCATGTCGGCGCGTCGCTGGTGGTGGCCGCCATTCTGGCCGCCGCCGTCGAGCTGGAATGGATGCCGTTTTCCATCACCCGGGCCGCCGACACCGGGATGAGCTACGGTGCCCTCGCCGTGCTCGGAGCGCTGACGGCGACAATTCCCCGGCGCTGGCAGCCGGCGTGGATCGGCTGGTGGGTATCGGCGGGCATTGCCGCCGCGATTGTTGACGCCGACTTCACCAATGTGGGGCACTCCGTGGCCGTGATCCTGGGCGTGCTGGTGGCGGCGCGGTTCCGTCAGCCGGTGCACTGGACGCCGCTGCGGGGGTTCATGCTGGTGAACTCGGCCGGGTTCGGCTTCCTGGTCCTCGCCCACCACTGGTGGTCGATGCCCATCGTGTTGGGCTTCGGTGCCCTGGGCGCTGCCCTGGGCGCGTTTGCGGCCTATCGCATCGCCGGGTTCCGCGCGGCGCGCCGTGCGCTGCCGGCTTCGGTGCCGGACGGCGCAGAGTCGCTGATCGGTCCGCAGCCGGCGGTGGTGAGCGGCTAAGCACCCCGCGGGTAATAGACGCGCCGAGTGCGCGCGCCAAGAGCGGCGTACACCCAATCGCATATGATCGGCACCTGCGTCAATTGCGTCATGACCCGTGGCGCACATTTGGGCCCGCTCGCACAGCCTCGTCAGCAAGGAGAGTTTCGCCGCGTGGGTGATCAACCCGTCGACCTGTCGCCGGAAGCATTGGCCAAGGCGGTCAGCGCGGCCCGGAACGCCATCGCACAGGCGGACGATTTGGACGCGCTGGCGCACGTCAAGACCGAGCACCTGGGTGACCGGTCAGCGCTGGCGCTGGCGCGACAAGCGCTGGCGACCCTGCCCAAGAACGAACGCGCCGACGCCGGCAAGCGGGTCAACACCGCGCGCGGCGAGGTGCAGCGCGGCTACGACGAACGGCTGGCGACGTTGCGTGCGGAGCGCGACGCGGCCGTGCTGGTCGCCGAAGGTATCGACGTGACACTGCCGTCGACTCGGCAGCCGGCCGGCGCGCGGCACCCGATCACGATCCTGGCCGAGCACATCGCCGATACCTTCGTCGCGATGGGATGGGAACTGGCGGAGGGGCCGGAGGTAGAGACGGAGCAGTTCAACTTCGATGCCCTCAACTTCCCGGCCGACCACCCCGCGCGCAGCGAACAGGACACCTTCTACGTCGCGCCGGAGGACTCCCGCCAGCTGCTGCGTACTCATACCTCACCGGTGCAGGTGCGTACCCTGCTGGAGCGCGAACTGCCGGTCTACATCATCTCGATCGGCCGCACCTTTCGCACCGACGAGCTCGACGCCACCCACACGCCCGTGTTCCACCAGGTCGAGGGCTTGGCGGTGGATCGTGGCCTGTCCATGGCACACCTGCGGGGAACACTTGACGCGTTCGCGCGGGCCGAGTTCGGGCCGTTGGCGCGCACCCGGATCCGGCCGCACTTCTTCCCGTTCACCGAACCGTCCGCCGAGGTCGATGTGTGGTTCCCCAACAAGAAGGGCGGCGCCGGCTGGGTAGAGTGGGGCGGTTGCGGAATGGTGCATCCAAACGTGTTGCGGGCCGCGGGAATTGACTCGGAGATCTATTCTGGCTTCGCGTTCGGGATGGGTCTGGAACGCACCCTGCAGTTCCGTAATGGCATTCCCGACATGCGCGACATGGTCGAAGGGGACGTTCGCTTCTCGTTGCCGTTCGGGGTGGGTGCCTGATGCGGGTTCCCTATAGCTGGCTGCGCGAAGTCGTCACGGCCGGCGCCCCGGGCTGGGACGTCGCCCCCGCCGACCTCGAGCAGGCGCTGGTGCGCATCGGCCACGAGGTCGAGGAGGTTCTCACCCTCGGCCCGATCGATGGCCCGCTGACCGTGGGCCGGGTGACCGGGATCGAGGAGCTCACCGGCTTCAAGAAGCCCATCCGCGCTTGCCTGGTTGACGTCGGAGTCGGTCAGCAGCACGAAATTGTTTGTGGTGCAACTAATTTTGCGGTTGGCGAGCTGGTTGTGGTGGCACTGCCGGGAACCGTACTGCCCGGCGGCTTTACCCTCACGGCCCGCAAGGCCTACGGCCGCAACTCCGACGGCATGATCTGCTCGGCGTCCGAACTCGGTTTGGGCGCAGACCATTCCGGGATTCTGGTGCTTCCGCCCGGAACCGCCGAACCGGGAGCCGACGGCGTCGCGGTGCTCGGGTTGGACGACGTGGTCTTCCACCTGGCCATCACCCCCGACCGCGGTTACTGCATGTCGGTGCGCGGGCTGGCCCGGGAAGTCGCCTGCGCCTACGACCTGGACTTTGTCGACCCGGCCAGCAACCAGGTGATCAAGCCGTTGCCGGCCGACGCAGCGGCGTGGCCGCTGACGGTGCAGGCCGAGACGGGGGTGCGCCGCTTCGCGTTGCGGCCGGTCACCGGGATCGATCCCGCTGCCGCGTCGCCGTGGTGGCTGCAGCGGCGGCTGTTGCTGGCCGGCATCCGCCCTACCTCCCCGGCCGTGGACGTGACCAACTACGTGATGCTGGAACTGGGCCACCCCATGCACGCGCACGACAGCAACCGGATCACCGGCGCCTTCGCCGTGCGGTTCGCCCGCCCCGGCGAGACCGTCGTCACCCTTGACGACGTCGAGCGCCGGCTCGATCCGGGCGATGTCCTGATCGTCGATGACGTCGCGACGGCGGCGATCGGCGGCGTGATGGGCGCCGCCAGCACCGAGGTGCGCGCGGACTCCGCCGACGTGCTGCTGGAGTCGGCGGTGTGGGATGCGGCGGCGGTATCGCGCACGCAGCGCCGGCTGCATCTGCCCAGCGAGGCCGCCCGTCGCTACGAACGCTCGGTAGACCCCGCCATTTCGGTGGCCGCGCTGGACCGGTGTGCCGCGCTGCTCGCCGACATCGCCGGGGGAGCGGTGTCCCCGACCCTGACCGATTGGCGCGGCGACCCGCCGCGGGATGACTGGTCGCTGCCGCCGATCCGGATCGCCGCCGACCTGCCGGATCGGGTCGCGGGGGCGACCTACCCGCCGGGCACGACCGCCAGGCGGCTGACCCAGATCGGCGCCCAAGTGGTCCAAGTGGCCGGCAACCGCGACGTAGGGGACATACTGATCGTCACCCCGCCGAGTTGGCGACCCGATCTGCTGCAGCCCGCCGACCTCGTCGAGGAAGTGCTGCGGCTGGAGGGGCTGGAGGTCGTCCCGTCCGTGCTGCCGTTGGCACCCGCGGGCCGCGGACTCACCGCCGTGCAGCGGCGTCGTCGCGCGATCGGCAGGTCGCTGGCGCAGTCCGGGTACGTCGAGATCCTGCCGACACCGTTTCTGCCCGCCGGCGTGTTCGACCTCTGGGGACTGCCGGCCGACGATCCGCGGCGCCGGACGGCGGACGTGCTCAACCCGCTGGAGGCCGATCGTCCGCAGCTGGCCACCACGCTGCTGCCTGCCTTATTGGAAGCGCTGGGGCGCAACGTATCGCGGGGTCTCGTCGATGCCGAACTGTTCGCCATCGCGCAGGTGGTCCAGCCGACCGAACGGACTCGGGGCGTCGGGCCGATACCCGTCGACCGCCGGCCCGCCGACGACGAGATCGCCATCCTGGACGCGTCCTTGCCCCGGCAACCGCAGCACATCGCCGCGGTGTTGGCCGGGCTCCGTGAACCGCGTGGACCCTGGGGCCCCGGCCGGAGAGCCGAAGCGGCCGACGCTTTCGAAGCGGTTCGAATCATCGCGCGTGCCAGCGGAATCGACGTGACTCTGCGGGCTGCGCGGTACTTGCCTTGGCATCCCGGTCGCTGCGCCGAGGTGTTTGTCGGGGAAGCCCGCGTCGGCCACGCGGGGCAGCTGCACCCGGCCGTGATCGAGCGTTCCGGCCTGCCGAAGGGCACCTGCGCGATCGAGCTCAACCTCGATGCGATTCCCATCGTGGAGGCACTGCCCGCGCCCAGGGTTTCGCCGTTCCCGGCCGTGTTTCAGGACGTCAGCCTGGTGGTTGCTGCGGACGTTCCGGCCCAGACGGTGGCCGATGCCGTTCGCGAGGGGGCCGGCGAACTGCTGGAGGACATCCAGCTGTTCGACGTCTTCACCGGCCCGCAGATCGGCGAGGATCGCAAGTCGCTGACGTTTGCGTTGCGGTTCCGCGCGCCGGATCGCACGCTGACCGAAGACGACGCCAGCGCCGCGCGCGATGCCGCGATACGATCCGCCGCCGAGCGGGTGGGCGCGGTATTGCGCACCTAAACTTCCATAATTGCGGTCCGCATTGCGGATCCGCGCCGGTCCGTGCTTTGGCGGAGCAAAGTGAGGCTAAGTTTGTTGCTTGAAATGCCGGTTTCCCCGCGCGCAGACGAGCATTTCATTATTGTCGACATATCTTGATTGCCGGCGTGGCAGTCGTAGTTGTCGAGGAGACTCGGGGATGTCGTTCCTAGGTGTGACGCCGGAGCTGATTGAGTCTGCGGCCCAAGATTTGGCGGGTATTCGCTCGGCGCTGAGCGAGTCTTCCGCGGCCGCAGCGCCGCCCACTACAGGAGTGGTGGCTGCTGCCGAGGACGAGGTATCGGCCGCGATCGCGTCGATGTTCGGCGACTTCGGCCAGCGCTTTCAAATTCTCAGCGCCCAAGCGACCGCGTTTCATGACGAGTTTATCAACTCGTTGAACGCCGGCGCGGGCGCGTATATCGGCACCGAACTTGCCAACGCTAAAAACAATTTGCTGAACGCGGTGAATGCGCCTGTCCAAGAACTGCTAGGGCACCCGTCCACCGCCGCCGCGAACGCCGCGGCGGCGGGACAGAATCTGGCTAAGCTCGGGGCCGCGGTGCAGGCCGCCCAGCCTCTGCTCGGGAAGGGTGCAGCTGAGGTGATGACGGCCGCGCAGGACGTTGTCGCTGGAGCCCAATTGCTGCAGCCCGCCTATGCCGACCTTGTGCTGGCCGGCGGAGCCTTTGCGACGGCCGGGACGGAAGCCGCTGCAGGGCTTGCTTCGCTGAGCGCCGCCGTCGCTAACCTCACTGGCGGTATTGGTCTCATTTCGGTGGGGGCCGGGAGCGTCGTGTCTGGAGTCGGTCTGCTGGGGACCGCCGTCGTTGAGGTCTTTAATCCTGCCACCTTGGCGCTCGCTGGAGGGCAGGCCGTGGCTGGACTTGGTCTGGTGGGGACCGGCGCCCTTGAGCTCGTTCAGGGTGTCACAGACCTGACATTGATTAGCGGGGAAGTTAGCACCGGATTCGCCGACCTGCAGTTGGCCGGTACTGCGTTTTCGCAGGGCGTTAATTACGTGATGTTGGCTCAGCAGGCTGCTGCTCCCGGTTTGGCCATGTTGCAGACCGCCGGTGCTGAGCTTGGGCAGGGTCTTGGCCACTTGCAAACCGCCGCGAGTAGTGCTGCCGCGATCCTCAAGTCCTAGGTTGCGGTTCCGCACGGCGGTCACACCCTGACCGACGTCGCCGGCGCGGCGCGCATTGACAGCACTCATCGATGCGCCGGCCACCATCACCGACGCCTTCCTCAATGGCGGGTCCCCCCTGGTGATACCGATTCCCCCGTCGGCGCTACCGATAGCGGTTCCAGGACTGACGTCGCTGTCGTTGAGCATTCCCGTCGGAGGCATTCTCGCGCCATTGACGAAATTCTCGGCCACGGCGGTGATATTTGGTGTGACGAAGACCCTTGCAATCAGCGGTACGCCTGTTGGAGGCCTCGTTCCTGCCCTGGTGAACTTCGTGCCCGAACAGCTCGCGGAGGCGATCTCGTAGCAGCCGCGTGGCAAGAATGTATTTGCAAACTGCTGCATAACCATGCAGAATCGAGCGAATGGCCGATGCGATAAAAGTGGCGGTTGCCGGTGCCAGCGGCTATGCGGGCGGTGAGATCCTCCGGCTGCTGCTCGGGCACCCTGCATATAGCGACGGCCGGCTGACGGTCGGCGCCCTGACCGCCGCGGCCAGCGTCGGGACCGCGCTCGCGGAACACCATGCGCACCTGACGCCGTTGGCCCAGCGGACACTCGAACCCACCGAGGCGGCCGTGCTCGCCGGTCATGACGTTGTTTTCCTCGGACTGCCACACGGGAATTCGGCCGCGCTGGCCGAACAGCTGGGCCCGGCGACCCTGATCATCGACTGCGGCGCGGACTTCCGGCTCACCGACCCCGCCGTCTGGGAGCGGTTCTACGGATCCCCGCACGCCGGAAGCTGGCCGTACGGACTGCCGGAACTGCCCGGCGGGCGAGAGCGGCTGCAAGGCGCGCGCCGCATCGCGGTCCCTGGTTGCTATCCGACCGCCGCCCTGCTGGCGCTGCTGCCCGCGATGGCCGACGACCTGATCGAACCCGCGGTGACGGTGGTCGCCGTCAGCGGCACCTCGGGAGCCGGTCGCGCGGCCAAGACCGACCTGCTCGGGTCGGAGGTCATCGGATCGGCGCGGGCCTACAACATCGCCGGCGCCCACCGACACACCCCCGAGATCGCCCAGGGGCTGCGTGCCGTGACAGACCGCGACGTCACCGTGTCGTTCACCCCGGTGCTCATCCCGACCTCTCGCGGCATCCTGGCCACCTGCACCGCGCGCACCCGCTCGCCGCTGTCGCAGCTGCGGGCAGCCTACGAAAAGGCCTACCATGCGGAGCCCTTCGTCTACCTGATGCCCGAGGGACAGCTGCCCCGCACCGGCGCGGTGATCGGCAGCAACGCCGCACACGTCGCCGTCGCGGTGGACGAGGCCGCCGAGACGTTTGTTGCGATCGCCGCGATCGACAACCTGGTCAAGGGCACGGCCGGCGCCGCGGTGCAGTCGATGAACCTGGCACTGGGCTGGCCGGAGACCGACGGCCTTTCCGTGGTCGGGGTGGCGCCGTGACCGAAATAGCAGACGCCACCAGGCTGCTGCGCACTCAGGGCGTCACGGCCCCGGAGGGCTTTCGCGCCGCCGGGATCGCGGCCGGGTTAAAAGCGTCGGGTGCGCGGGACCTCGCGCTGGTCTTCAACGAAGGACCCGACTATGCCGCCGCTGGAGTGTTCACCCGCAACAAGGTCAAAGCGGCACCGGTGCTGTGGACCCAGCAGGTGCTCACCACCGGTCAGTTGCGCGCGGTGATCCTGAACTCCGGGGGCGCCAACGCCTGCACCGGGCCGGCCGGCTTCCAGGACAGCCACGCCACCGCGGAGGCGGTCGCCGCCGCGTTGTCCGACTGGGGAACCGAGACCGGCGCCATCGAGGTCGCCGTCTGTTCCACGGGGCTGATCGGCGACCGGCTGCCGATGGACAAGGTGCTTGCCGGCGTCCGTGAAATCGTGCACGAGATGGCCGGCGGGCTGGCCGGGGGCGAGGACGCCGCCCACGCCATCATGACCACCGACACCGTGCCGAAACAGGTTGCGCTGCATCACCAGAACAGGTGGACGGTGGGCGGGATGGCCAAAGGCGCGGGCATGCTGGCGCCCTCGTTGGCCACCATGCTCTGTGTGCTCACCACCGACGCGGCGGCCGAACCGGCAGCACTCGATGAGGCGCTGCGCCGCGCCACCGCCCGCACCTTCGACCGGCTCGACATCGACGGGAGCTGTTCCACCAACGACACCGTGCTGCTGCTGGCATCGGGGGCCAGCGGGCTCACCCCGGCCCAAGCCGATCTCGAGGATGCCGTGCTGCGGGTCTGCGACGACCTGTGCGCTCAGCTGCAAGCGGACGCCGAGGGCGTCACCAAACGGCTCACCGTGACCGTCACCGGGGCCGCCTCCGAGGACGACGCGCTGGCCGCGGCCCGGGTGATCGCCCGCGACAGCCTGGTCAAGACCGCGGTGTTCGGGTCGGACCCCAACTGGGGCCGGGTACTCGCGGCCGTCGGGATGGCGCCGGTCACCGTCGACCCCGATCGAATCACCGTGTCGTTCAACGGTTCTGCGGTGTGTATCGACGGAGTCGGGGCCCTCGGGGCGCGCGACGTGGACCTCTCGGCGGCCGACATCGACATCACCGTCGACCTCCGCGTCGGCGACGGTCAGGCCGCCATCCGCACCACCGACCTGTCCCACGCGTACGTCGAAGAGAACTCGGCCTACAGCTCATGAGTATCGAAATCGGGGCGCTGCCAACCCAAGTCAAGGCACAGGTGCTGGCCGAAGCCCTGCCCTGGCTCAAACAGTTGCACGGCAAGGTCGTCGTGGTGAAATACGGCGGCAACGCCATGACCGACGACGCGCTGCGGCGCGCGTTCGCAGCCGACATGGCCTTTATGCGCAACTGCGGAATCCATCCCGTCGTGGTGCACGGCGGCGGACCACAGATCACCGCCATGCTGCGCCGCCTAGGCATCGAAGGTGACTTCAAGGGCGGCTTCCGGGTCACCACGCCGGAAGTGCTCGACGTGGCGCGAATGGTGTTGTTCGGACAGGTGGGTCGCGAACTGGTCAACCTGATCAACGCGCACGGACCCTATGCCGTCGGCGTCACGGGTGAGGACGCGCAACTTTTCACCGCGGTGCGGCGCTGCGTCACCGTCGACGGCGTGGCCACCGACATCGGCCTAGTGGGCGACGTCGACCAGGTAGACACCACGGCGCTGCTGGATTTGATTGCGGCGGGCCGCATCCCGGTGATTTCGACCCTCGCGCCGGATGCCGACGGCGTGGTGCACAACATCAACGCCGACACCGCCGCGGCAGCGCTGGCCGAAGCCCTGGGAGCCGAAAAGCTTTTGATGCTCACCGATGTCGAAGGCCTGTACACCAGCTGGCCGGACCCGGGTTCGTTGGTCAGCGAGATCGACACCGCCACGCTGGCGCAACTTCTACCCACCCTGGAGGCGGGCATGATCCCTAAGATCGAAGCGTGTCTGCGGGCCGTCATCGGTGGCGTGCCCAGCGCCCACGTGATCGACGGGCGGGTCGAACACTCCGTGTTGGTGGAGTTGTTCACCGATGCCGGCACCGGCACCAAGGTGGTGAGTCCGTGACAACCGCTCACTCCAATACGGCCACGATGCGGGCCAGGTGGGAAGCCGTGATGATGGACAACTACGGCACCCCACCGGTGGCGTTGGCCAGCGGCGACGGTGCCGTGGTCACCGATGTGGACGGCAAGACCTACCTCGACCTATTGGGCGGCATCGCCGTCAATGTCCTCGGCCACCGCCACCCCGCCATCATCGAAGCCGTCACGCACCAGATGTCGACGCTGGGCCACACCTCCAACCTGTATGCCACCGAATCCGGCATCGCGCTCGCGGAAGAGCTGGTCGCCCTGCTGGGTGCCGACACGCAAACGCGGGTGTTTTTCTGCAACTCCGGCGCCGAGGCCAACGAGCTGGCGTTCAAGCTGTCTCGGCTCACCGGCCGCACGAAACTTGTTGCCGCACAAGAGGCTTTCCACGGCCGGACGATGGGCTCGCTGGCCCTGACCGGTCAGCCGGCCAAGCAGGCGCCGTTCCTGCCGCTGCCGGGCCACGTCACCCACGTGCCGTACGGCCAGGCCGACGCGCTGGCTGACGCGGTCGACGACGACACCGCGGCGGTGTTCCTGGAACCGATCATGGGGGAGAGCGGGGTCGTCGTCCCGCCCGAGGGCTACCTCGCCGCTGCCCGGGACATCACGGCGCGGCACGGCGCCTTGCTGGTGCTCGACGAGGTGCAGACCGGAATGGGCCGCACCGGCGCCTTTTTCGCTCACCAGCACGACGGCATCACCCCGGATGTGGTGACACTGGCCAAGGGGCTCGGCGGCGGTCTGCCGATCGGGGCGTGCCTCGCCGTCGGGCCGGCCGCCGAACTGCTCACGCCCGGCCTGCACGGCAGCACCTTCGGCGGCAACCCGGTCTGCACCGCCGCGGCCCGGGCGGTGTTGCGGGTGCTGGCCGACGAGGACCTGGTCCGGCACGCCGAGGTGCTGGGTAAGTCGGTGCGCCACGGCATCGAATCGCTCGGCCACCCGCTGATCGACGACGTCCGCGGCCGCGGATTGCTGTGGGGCATGGTGCTGACCGCGCCCCGCGCCAAGGACACCGAGGCGGCCGCACGCGACGCCGGATTTTTGGTCAACGCCGCCGCGCCCGATGTCATCCGCCTGGCGCCGCCGCTGATCATCGCCGAATCCCAGATCGACAGCTTCATCACCGCCCTGCCCGGCATCCTGGACACCGCGGGTACGCCGACCTGACCGCGCCGACGACGATGCAGAGCCAAGCGATGAGGAGGAGTGGCGCCATTGACTAAGCATTTGCTGCGCGACGACGATCTGTCGCCGGCCGAGCAGGCCGAGGTTCTGCAGCTGGCCGCCGAGCTGAAGAAAGACCCGTTCTGCCGTCGTCCCCTGGAGGGGCCGCGCGGGGTGGCGGTCATCTTCGACAAGAACTCCACCCGCACCCGGTTCTCGTTCGAAGTGGGCATCGCGCAGCTCGGCGGGCATGCCGTTGTGGTCGACGGCCGCAGCACCCAGCTGGGCCGCGACGAGACGCTGCAGGACACCGCAAGGGTGTTGTCCCGTTACGTGGACGCCATCGTCTGGCGGACCTTCGGCCAAGACCGGCTGGATGCCATGGCCGAGACCGCGACGGTGCCCGTGGTCAACGCGCTGTCCGACGAGTTCCATCCCTGCCAGGTGCTGGCGGATCTGCAGACGATCGCGGAGCGTAAGGGGTCGCTGCGAGGGTTACGGCTGTCCTACTTCGGCGACGGCGCCAACAACATGGCCCATTCGCTGATGCTCGGTGGGGTCACTGCCGGTCTCTACGTCACCGTCGCCGCTCCCAACGGCTTCGTGCCCGACCCGTCGGTGCTGGCCGCGGCCGAGCGGCGCGCCGAAGCCACCGGCGCTTCAGTGCGGGTGACCGGTGACGCCGACGCCGCCGCCGCGGGTGCCGACGTCCTGGTCACCGACACCTGGACGTCGATGGGACAGGAGGGCGACGGCGTTGACCGGGTCAAGCCGTTTCGGCCGTTCCAGGTCAACGCGCGACTCGTGGGGCTGGCCGACCCGGAAGCCATTGTGCTGCACTGTCTTCCGGCGCACCGCGGGGAGGAGATCACCGACGAGGTGATGGACGGGCCGGCCAGCGTGGTGTGGGACGAAGCCGAAAACCGGCTGCACGCGCAGAAGGCACTGCTGGTGTGGCTACTGGAACGGCGCCCATGACCAGCGGCTCGAAGGCCCAAGCTGTTCAGGGGCCCGAGGTCAGCGTCAACCGCGCCGGCCGCCAGGCCCGCATTGTGGCCATCCTGTCGACGGCGGAGGTACGCAGCCAGAGCGAACTGGCGGCACTGCTGGCCGCCGAAGGTGTCGAGGTCACTCAGGCCACGCTGTCACGCGATCTCGAAGAGCTGGGCGCGGTGAAGCTGCGCGGCGCGGACGGTGGTACCGGCATCTACGTGGTGCCCGAGGACGGCAGCCCGGTCCGCGGCGTGTCGGGCGGCACCGATCGGATGTCGCGCCTGCTCAGCGAGTTGGTGGTGTCGACCGACGCGAGCGGCAACCTGACCGTGTTGCGCACGCCGCCGGGTGCGGCGCACTACCTGGCCAGCGCCATCGACCGCGCGGCCCTGCCCCAGGTCGTCGGTACCATTGCCGGTGATGACACCATCCTTGTGGTCGCCCGCGAGCCGATGACCGGCGCGGAACTCGCTGGCATGTTCGAGAACATTCGGTAAGGAGATCTGTCCATGTCAGAGCGCGTCATCCTGGCCTATTCCGGCGGTCTGGACACCTCGGTGGCAATCAGCTGGATCGGCAAGGAGACCGGCCGTGAGGTCGTGGCGGTGGCGATCGATCTCGGCCAGGGTGGCGAGGACATGGAGGTGGTGCGGCAGCGCGCGCTGGACTGCGGCGCCGTCGAAGCCGTCGTCGTCGATGCCAAAGACGAATTCGCGGAGGGTTACTGCCTGCCCACCGTGTTGAACAACGCCCTGTACATGGACCGCTACCCGCTGGTGTCCGCGATCAGCCGGCCGCTGATCGCCAAGCACCTGGTCGAGGCGGCTCGCGAGCACGGCGGCGGCATCGTCGCGCACGGCTGCACCGGCAAGGGCAACGACCAGGTTCGCTTCGAGGTCGGATTCGCTTCGCTGGCGCCGGATCTGCAGGTGCTGGCGCCGGTGCGCGACTACGCGTGGACGCGCGAGAAGGCGATCGCGTTCGCCGACGAAAACGCCATCCCGATCAACGTCACCAAACGCTCCCCGTTCTCGATCGACCAGAACGTCTGGGGCCGGGCGGTGGAAACCGGCTTCCTCGAGCACCTGTGGAACGCGCCCACCAAGGACATCTACTCCTACACAGAAGACCCCACCCTCAACTGGAAGGCGCCGGACGAGGTGATCGTCGGGTTCGAGCGCGGGGTGCCGGTGTCCATCGACGGCAAACCGGTGTCGATGCTGCAAGCCATCGAGGAACTCAACCGCCGCGCCGGCGCGCAGGGGGTCGGGCGCCTCGACGTGGTCGAGGACCGCCTGGTGGGCATCAAGAGCCGCGAGATCTACGAGGCGCCCGGTGCCATGGTGCTGATCACCGCGCACACAGAACTGGAACACGTGACGCTGGAGCGTGAGTTGGCCAGGTTCAAGCGCCACACCGATCAGCGCTGGGCCGAGCTGGTGTACGACGGGCTGTGGTTTTCGCCGCTGAAGGTGGCCCTGGAGAGCTTTGTCGCCAAGACGCAAGAGCACGTGTCCGGTGAGGTGCGAATGGTGTTGCACGGCGGCCACATTGCGGTGAACGGCCGGCGCAGCGCCGAATCGCTCTACGACTTCAATCTGGCCACCTACGACGAGGGCGACAGCTTCGACCAGTCGGCCGCCAAGGGCTTCGTCTACGTGCACGGGCTGTCGTCCAAGATCGCCGCCCGCCGGGACATGCAGTGACCCGCCTTTCCCCGCGAGCAGACGCAAAAGCCGCCGACACGCCGGGCGCGAAGACGCTTTTGTGTCTGCTCGCCGTAGAAAAATGAGCACCAACCAGGGGGCGTTGTGGGGCGGGCGGTTCGGCGAGGGGCCGTCCGACGCGCTGGCCGCGCTGAGCCGCTCCACCCATTTCGACTGGGCGCTGGCTCCCTACGACATCATCGCGTCGCGGGCCCACACCATAGTGCTGTTCCGGGCCGGGCTGCTGACCGTAGAGCAGCGCGACGGGCTGCTGGCCGGGTTGGACAGCCTCGCCACAGACGTTGCCGACGGCAGCTTCGGCCCGCTGGTCACCGACGAGGACGTGCACGCCGCGCTGGAACGCGGACTGATCGACCGGGTGGGCCCCGACCTGGGTGGCCGGTTGCGGGCCGGCCGGTCGCGCAACGACCAGGTGGCCACCCTGTTCCGGATGTGGCTGCGCGACGCGGTGCGGCGCGTCACCACCGGTGTCCTGGACGTCGTCGGCGCGCTGGCCGCCCAGGCCGCCGCCCACCCGACGGCCATCATGCCTGGTAAAACCCATTTGCAGTCCGCCCAGCCGATCCTGTTGGCACACCATCTGCTCGCCCACGCCCATCCGTTGCTGCGCGATGTGGAGCGGATCGTCGATTTCGACAAGCGCGCGGCGGTGTCCCCGTACGGCTCGGGAGCATTGGCCGGCTCCTCGTTAGGGCTGGATCCGGACGCGATCGCCGCGGACCTGGGTTTCATTGCCGCCGCCGACAATTCCATCGACGCGACCGCCGCCCGGGATTTCGCGGCCGAAGCGGCGTTCGTTTTCGCCATGATCGGCGTCGACCTGTCGCGGCTCGCCGAGGACATCATCATCTGGAGTTCGACGGAATTCGGTTATGTCACGTTGCACGACTCGTGGTCCACCGGTAGCTCGATCATGCCGCAGAAGAAGAATCCGGACATCGCTGAGCTGGCCCGCGGCAAGTCCGGGCGCCTGATCGGAAACCTGGCGGGTTTGCTGGCGACGTTGAAGGCCCAACCCCTGGCCTACAACCGCGACCTGCAGGAGGACAAGGAGCCGGTATTCGATTCGGTGGCCCAGCTGGAGTTGCTGCTGCCTGCGATGGCGGGTCTGGTGGCCAGCCTGACGTTCAACGTCGAGCGGATGGCAGAAATGGCCCCGGCCGGTTACACGCTGGCCACCGATATCGCGGAATGGCTTGTGCGCCAAGGTATTCCATTTCGATCTGCACACGAGGCCGCCGGCGCCGCCGTCCGTGCCGCCGAGGAGCGCGGCGTCGGGCTCGAGGAGCTTTCGGACGACGAGCTGGCCGCCATCAGCCCCCAGCTGACCTCGCAGGTCCGCGAGGTGCTGACCATCGAGGGCTCGGTGTCGTCGCGTGATGCCCGCGGCGGCACCGCGCCGAGCCGGGTCGCCGACCAGCTGAATGTGGTCCTGGCGACCTGTGACCTGCTGAAACACCGGCTGCACCGGCAACTGGCCGGGTGAGCGCGGTACCTGGACTGTTTGCCGGGTAGTTCGAACCCGACTAAACTCGCACCTCGGGGCGATCGGGGTGAACTTTTCGGCCCAGACTCTCGTAATCAAGGGGTGGGACCAGTGAGCGTGATCGCAGGTGTGTTCGGGGCATTGCCGTCCTATCGCTATACACAGCGAGAGCTGACCGACTTTTTTGTCAGCATTCCGGAATTCGAGGGTTACGAGGACATCGTTCGGCAGCTGCATGCCAGCGCCAAGGTCAATAGCCGGCACCTGGTGCTGCCGCTGGACCGGTACCCGACGCTGACCGATTTCGGCGTCGCAAATCGGGTCTTCATCGAGAACGCGGTGGATCTTGGCTGTGCGGCGTTGCTGGGGGCGCTGGACGATGCGGGTCTGCAGCCGCGTGACCTCGATGTGCTGATCACCACGACGGTCACCGGTGTCGCGGTCCCGTCCCTGGATGCCCGGATCGCGGGCCGGCTCGGGCTGCGCGACGATGTGCGGCGGGTGCCCCTGTTCGGCCTGGGCTGCGTGGCCGGGGCGGCGGGGGTGGCGCGGCTGAACGACTACCTGCGCGGTGCGCCGGACGGCATCGCGGCGCTGATCTCGGTCGAGCTTTGTTCACTCACCTACCCGGGATACAAGCCGTCCCTGGCCGGTCTGGTCGGCAGTGCGTTGTTTGCCGACGGAGCCGCCGCGGTGGTGGCCGTCGGCGAGCGGCGCGCCGAACAGGTCCCAGATCTTGGGGCCGGCGGGCCGGAAATCCTCGATTCCCGCAGCCATCTCTACCCCGACTCGCTGCGTACCATGGGCTATGACGTGGGCGCCGCGGGGTTCGAGCTGGTGCTGTCGAAGGACCTGGCCGCCGTGGTCGAGGAATATATCGCCGAGGACGTCACCACGTTCCTGGGGTCGCACGGCCTGAGCACCACCGATATCGGTGCCTGGGTGAGCCATCCCGGCGGTCCCAAGATCATCGACGCGATCACTGCCAGTCTGGATCTACCACCGGAGGCCCTGGAGCTGACCTGGCGCTCGCTGGGCGAGATCGGCAACCTCTCGTCGGCTTCCGTGCTGCACGTGCTGCGTGACACCATCGCCAAGAAGCCGCCCAGCGGAAGCCCGGGGTTGATGCTCGCGATGGGTCCCGGATTCTGTTCCGAACTTGTGTTGTTGCGCTGGCACTGATGCGCGCCTGTGGACTCTAGCGACGAAAGTTTGGCGGGGAGTCCGCGACAGGCGCGATCGGTGGCCGGCCGCGTGAATTACCCGTCGCCCGCCGATATCTTTCATACAAGCGCTCGTTCAGTATGAAAGGCCCCCCTCCCGTGAACAGCACGCAAGAAGAGCTTGTCAAGGCCTTGCGCGCGTCCCTGAAGGAAAACGAGCGGTTGAAGCGGGAGAACCGCGAGTATCTGGCCTCAATCAGCAAGCAGTCGGCCGAGCCGGTGGCGTTGGTGGGGATGGCGTGCCGGTATCCGGGTGGAGTGGATTCGCCGGAGACCCTGTGGGAGATGGTGGTTGAGGGTCGCGATGTGGTGTCGGACTTCCCGGACGACCGGGGCTGGGATCTGGGTGGGCTGTTTGATCCCGATCCCGATGCGCTGGGCAAGTCGTACACGCGCCGCGGTGGCTTCCTGGCGAATGTCGCCGATTTCGACGCTGCGTTCTTCGGGATCGCGCCCAGTGAGGCGCTGGCCATGGACCCGCAACAGCGGTTGCTGCTGGAGGTGTCGTGGGAGGCGTTGGAGCGGGCCGGGATTGATCCGTTCGGGCTGCGCGGCTCGCCGACGGGCGTGTTCGCCGGCGTGTTCCACGGTTCGTATGGGGGCCAGGGGCGGGTGCCCGGGGATCTGGAGAGGTACGGGCTGCGCGGTTCGACGTTGAGCGTGGCCTCAGGGCGGGTGGCGTACGTGTTGGGGTTGGAAGGCCCCGCGGTGTCGGTGGACACGGCGTGTTCGTCGTCGTTGGTGGCGCTGCATCTGGCCGTGCAGTCGTTGCGGTCGGGGGAATGCGATCTGGCGCTGGCCTGCGGGGTGACGGTGATGGCCACGCCGGCGATGTTCATCGAGTTCAGCCGGCAGCGCGCGCTGTCCCCTGACGGTCGGTGCAAGGCATACGCCGGAGCCGCCGACGGGACCGGGTTTTCCGAGGGCGTCGGCGCGCTGGTGGTGGAGCGGCTGGCGGACGCGCGGCGGTTGGGGCATCCGGTGTTGGCGGTGGTGCGTGGCTCGGCGGTCAATCAGGACGGTGCCTCCAACGGCCTGGCGACGCCCAATGGGCCCTCGCAGCAGCGAGTGATTCGGGCCGCGCTGGCCAGTGCGCGGTTGGCCGCTGCTGATCTGGATCTGGTGGAGGGCCACGGAACGGGCACCACGTTGGGGGACCCCATTGAGGCCCAAGCACTTTTGGCGACATACGGGCAGGATCGCCCGGCGGACCGGCCGTTGTGGTTGGGGTCGATCAAATCGAACATGGGTCACACGTCGGCGGCGGCCGGGATGGCCGGGGTGATCAAGCTGACGCAAGCGATGCGGCATGGGGTGATGCCCAAGACGCTGCACGTGGATGCGCCCACGCCGCATGTGGATTGGTCGGCGGGGGCGGTGTCCTTGTTGACGGAATCGCGACCTTGGCCGGTGGGGGATCGGCCGCGCCGCGCCGGGGTGTCGTCGTTTGGGATCAGCGGGACGAATGCGCATGTGATCTTGGAACAGGCACCGGTTTCGGTGAGTGTCGAAAGTGTTGCCGTTGAGGGTGACAACTCCCGGTCCCCGGTGGCATGGGTGGTGTCGGGGCGTTCCGCAGACGCGTTGGCGAACCAGGCGTCGCGGCTGTTGGCGCATGTGGCCGCCGATCAGGGTTTGAGTCCGGTGGATGTGGCCTGGTCGCTGGTGGCCACCCGGTCGCTGTTTGACCATCGCGCGGTGGTGGTGGGTGCCGATCGGGCGGCCCTGATGGCGGGATTGGCGGGGTTGGCCGCCGGTGAGCCGGGTGCCAATGTGGCGGTGGGACAGGCGCGGCGGGTGGACAAGACGGTGTTCGTGTTCCCCGGGCAGGGCTCGCAGTGGATCGGCATGGGAGCCCAGTTACTGGATACCACAACGGTATTCGCCGACCACATGCACCAATGCGACAAGGCGCTCGGTGAGTACGTGGATTGGTCGTTGATCGACGTCATCCGCGGTGTGGCCGGTGCGCCCGGGCTTGACCGGGTGGACGTCGTGCAGCCCGCGCTGTGGGCGGTCATGGTGTCGCTGGCCGAGTTGTGGCGTTCGGTGGGCGTCGTTCCCGATGCGGTGATCGGGCATTCGCAGGGTGAGATCGCGGCGGCCTATGTCGCGGGCGCGCTCTCGCTGGAGGACGCCGCACGAGTCGTGGCGCTGCGCAGCCGGCTGTTGGTGCGGCTGTCGGGCGCGGGCGGAATGGCGTCGCTGGCGTGTGGGCTGCCACGGGCGCAGGAGTTGGTGGCGCAGTGCGGCGACCGGCTGAATATCGCCGCCGTCAACGGTGTCTCAGCGGTGGCGGTTTCCGGTGCGGTGGACGCGCTGGAGGAATTGATCCGGCGTTGCGAGGCCGACAGCATTCGGGCCCGCATGATCGACGTCGACTACGCGTCACACTCGGTGCACGTGGACGCGATCCGCGAGCCTCTCGCCGACGCGCTGAGCGGAATCGAGCCCCGCCCGTCGCCGGTCGCGTTCATCTCGACGGTGACCGGTGCGGTCATGGACACCGCAGGCCTGAACGCCGATTACTGGTACCAAAGCATCCGGCGCACGGTGCAGTTCGAGCAGGCCGTCCGCAGCGCGTGCGACGCCGGCTATCGGGTGTTCATCGAGTCCAGCCCGCATCCGGTACTGGTCGCCGGTGTCGAAGACACCCTGGCCGCGCGCAATTCGGCCGATGTTGCCGGCGCTATCGTCATACCGTCACTGGGCCGCGATGACGGTGGGCTGGAACGGTTTTGGCTGTCCGTGGGTCAGGCCCACGTCGCGGGGGTAGCGGTGGATTGGGGCACCGCGTTCGCCGCTGGGTGTCAGGTGGACTTGCCGACGTATGCCTTCCAGCGGCGCCGGTTCTGGTTGCCGGCGTCGGGCGTTGGTGGCGGCGATCTCGGCGGTTTGGGTTTGGTGGGGGCCGAGCACGGCTTGCTGGGTGCGGTCGTGCAGCGACCGGATTCGGGTGGGGTGGTGCTGACCGGCCGGTTATCGATGGCCGCCCAGCCGTGGTTGACCGATCACGCGGTGGCTGGGATGTTGCTGTTCCCCGGTGCCGGGTTCGTGGAGTTGGCGTTGCGGGCTGGCGACGAGGTCGGTTGCTCCGTGGTGGAGGAGCTGACGCTGTCGGCGCCGCTGCCATTGCCGGCGGCCGATGCGGTTCAGCTGCAGGTGGTGGTGGGCGCCGCCGATGGATCGGGACATCGGGCCGTGTCGGTGTATTCGTTGGGCACCCAGCCCGGTTCGGAATGGGCGTTGCATGCCGAGGGTGCGTTGAGCGCGGGATCGGTCGAACCGGCAGCCGATTTGTCGGTCTGGCCGCCGGTGGGGGCGGCGCCGGTGGATGTGACGGACGCTTATCGGCAACTGGCCGGGCGGGGTTACGACTACGGCCCGGCGTTTCAGGGTTTGCGGGCGATGTGGCGGCTCGGAAATGAGGTATTCGCCGAAGTCGCCGTGCCGGAGGCCGCCGCGGTCAGCGTTGGGGGTTTCGGAATTCATCCGGTGCTGGTGGACGCGGCGTTGCATGCGATGGGGTTGGCCTTGCAAGGGTCCGATCTGCAGCCCGAGACGATGCTGCCGTTCTCCTGGCAGGGGGCGTGTCTGCATGCCGCGGGGGCATCGCGGGCGCGGGTCCGGGTAGCGCCGGTGGGTGTGCGCGCGGTGTCGGTCGAGTTGGCCGATGCGGCGGGCCTGCCGGTTTTGTCGGTGCGGGAGCTGGTGGTTCGTCCGGTCTCGGCGGCGCAGTTGTCGGCGGTGGCAACAGCTCCGCGTGGTGGTGCGGGGTTGCTGGAGGCGGTGTGGTCGCCGGTGGCGTTGGAGCCCAACGACATTCCCGCGGACGGCGTGGTGGTGTGGGAGCCGGGGTCGGGAGCCGACGGCGTGGTGCGTTCGGCGTATGCGGCCACTCATGAGGCGTTGGGGGTGTTGCAGTCGTGGCTGGCCGGTGATGGTTCTGGGTCCGATCCCTCTGGCGTGCTGGTCGTCCTGACCCATGGGGCGGCGGGACTGGCCGGCGAAGATGTCACCGATCTGGCCGGTGCGGCGGTGTGGGGGTTGGTGCGGTCGGCGCAGGCCGAGCAACCGGGTCGGGTGGTGTTGGTGGACTCGGATGGCTCGGTGGATGTTACCGCGGTAATAGGTTGTGGTGAACCGCAATTGGTGGTGCGTTCCGGCGAGGCCTATGCCGCCCGGTTGACGTCGGTGGGTGCGGGAGCTGCGCTGGAATTGCCGGCGGGGCCGTGGCGGATCGCCGCCGGCGGTGCGGGCACGTTGGAGGACCTGGTGGTGCGGCCATGTCCACGGGTGGAACTGGCCGCCGGGCAGGTGCGGGTGGCGGTGGCCGCGGTCGGTGTGAATTTCCGGGATGTGTTGGTGGCGTTAGGGATGTACCCCGGCGGTGGGGAGTTAGGCGTCGAGGGCGCCGGCGTGGTCGTCGAGGTTGGTCCGGGCGTGACCGGATTGGCCGTCGGCGACGCGGTGATGGGGTTGTTCGGGCTGGTGGGTTCCGAGGCGGTGGTGGATGCGCGGCTGGTGACGGCGGTGCCGGCGGGGTGGTCGCTGGCGGAGGCCGCGAGCGTCCCGGTGGTGTTTTTGACGGCGCTGTACGGGTTGTCGGTGTTGGCGGGAGTCAGGGCCGGCGAGAAGGTGTTGGTGCATGCCGCCACCGGTGGCGTGGGAATGGCGGCGGTGCAGCTGACCCGGCATTGGGGTGCGGAGGTTTTCGTCACCGCCAGCCGCGGCAAGTGGGATACGTTGCGGGCGATGGGTTTTGACGACGACCACATCGGTGACTCGCGGTCGCTGGCGTTTCAGGAGAAGTTCCTCGCGGCCACCGATGGCGCCGGGGTCGATGTGGTGCTCAACTCGCTGGCCGGCGAGTTCACCGATGCATCGCTGCTGCTGTTGGTCGGTGGTGGGCGTTTCATCGAGATGGGCAAGACCGATCTCCGCGATCCCGAGCAGGTCGCAGCCCAACATCCGGGGGTCCGATACCGGGCATTCGACCTGATCGAGGCCGGCCCGGACCGCACCGCGGCGATGCTGAGCGAGTTGATCCCGATGTTCGCGGCCGGGGTGTTGGCGCCGTTGCCGCTCAAAACCTTTGATGTCCGGTCCGCCGCGGCGGCGTATCGCTTTGTCAGCCAGGCCCGCCAGATCGGCAAGGTGGTGCTGACTGTGCCCGACGGGCCCGGCGAGGCTTTGGGTGCGCTGGCCGGGTCCGCGGTGATCATCACCGGGGGCACCGGGATGGCCGGTTCCGCGGTGGCCGCTCACCTGGTGGCCCGGCATGGGGTGGCCCATGTGGTGTTGGTCAGCCGCAGCGGTGCCGACGCCGAGGGCGTCGCGGAGTTGGTGGGCCGGCTCGAAGACGCCGGCGCCCAAGTGTCCGTGGTGGCCTGCGACGTGGCCGATCGCGATGCGGTGGCCGAACTTATCGCGCGGCTGCCGGGCCAATATCCGCTCAGGGGGGTGTTTCATGCGGCCGGGGTCCTCGATGACGGGCTGATCGCGTCGCTGACGCCCGAGCGGGTCGATGCGGTGTTGCGCGCCAAAGTCGATGGGGCCTGGAACTTGCACGAGCTCACCCAGGACCTGGATCTATCGGTGTTCGTGATGTTTTCGTCGATGGCCGGCATCGTAGGGACCCCCGGGCAGGGCAACTATGCGGCGGCCAACAGTTTTCTCGACGGCCTTGCCGCCTACCGGCGTGCCCACGGTTTGGCGGGGTCCTCGGTGGCCTGGGGGCTGTGGGAACAAGCCAGCGCAATGACCCAACACCTGGCCGACCGCGATAAGGCCCGCATGAGCCGGTTCGGGCTGGCGCCCCTGGCAACCGAGCAGGCGCTGCGGCTGTTCGATAGCGCGCTGCTCACCGACCGTCCCGTGCTGGTGGCCGCCCGCCTCGACCCCGCCGCGCTGGCCGACCACAGCGCCGCGCTGCCCCCGCTGCTCAGCCAGCTGGTCGCGCGCCCCACCCGACGTGTCATCGATGAGACCGAGAACACGGCGGCCTCGACGACGAACCTCGCGGCACGGCTGGCCGGCCTGTCCGCCGAGCAGCGCCGGGGCGAACTTGTGGACGTGGTCCGTAGCAACGCCGCCACCGTATTGGGCCGCCCCAGCGCCCCCAACGCCTCGGACATCAGCGCCGAGAGCGTCTTTCAAGACCTGGGCTTCGACTCGCTGACTGCCGTCGAACTGCGCAACCGGCTCAAAACCGCCACCGGACTTAGTCTTTCGCCCACCCTGATCTTCGACTACCCGACGCCCGTCGCGCTGGCCGAACACCTCGACACCCGCCTGAGCGTCGCCGGCACCGGCGCCGGCGCTGGTGCCAGCGCACCCAACCCGATGGCGCGATTCAACGACATCACCCGCGAACTACAGGCACTGCTCAACCAATCCGACTGGAGGCCCGAAGACCAAACCCACCTAACCACCCGCATCCAAGCCCTCCTGACGACGCTGGGCACCCACCTTGACCCCCGCCACCCGAAGGACGGCGACGACGAGGACATCTACACCGCCACCGAAAGCCAACTCTTCGCCATCCTCGACGAAGAACTCGGCTCCTAAGGCCCCCCAAGGAGCAGCAGTGTCGGGCACCGAAAAGCACGTCGATTACCTGAAGCGGCTCACCGCGGATCTGCGGCGCGCCCGGCGGCGGGTGTCGGAGTTGGAAGACAAGCTGTCCGCGCCGGTCGCGGTGGTGGGGATGGCGTGCCGGTATCCGGGTGGGGTGGATTCGCCGGAAAGCTTGTGGGACATGGTGGCGCAGGGCCGAGATGCGGTATCGGACTTTCCCGCGGACCGGGGCTGGGACGTAGCGGGGTTGTTCGATCCGGACCCGGACGCCGCAGGGAAAATGTACGTACGCCAGGGGTCTTTTCTGGCCGACGCCGGCGATTTCGATGCCGGATTCTTCGGCGTCGGACCCAGCGAGGCGCTGGCGATGGATCCACAGCAGCGCCTGATGCTGGAGCTGTCGTGGGAAGCCTTGGAGCGGGCCGGAATTGACCCGTTCGGGTTGCGAGGCTCGGCGACGGGTGTATTCGCGGGCGTGATCCATGCCGGCTACGGCGGCGAGGTGCAGGGCGACCTGGAGGGCTATGGGCTCACCGGCTCGACGTTGAGCGTGGCCTCGGGCCGGGTGTCGTACGTGCTGGGCCTGGAAGGCCCGGCGGTGTCGGTGGATACGGCGTGTTCGTCGTCGTTGGTCGCGCTGCACTTGGCGGCGCAGTCGTTGCGGTCGGGTGAGTGCGAACTGGCGCTGGTCGGCGGCGTGACGGTGATGGCCACCCCTGCTGCGTTTGTGGAGTTCAGCCGGCAGCGGGCGCTCGCCGCGGACGGCCGCTGCAAGGTGTATGCCGGTGCCGCCGACGGCACCGCGTGGTCGGAAGGCGCGGGCGTCCTGGTGGTGGAGCGCCTGGCTGACGCGCGGCGGTTGGGGCATCCGGTGTTGGCGCTGGTGCGGGGCTCCGCGGTGAATCAGGACGGCGCCTCCAACGGACTGACCGCACCCAATGGGCCGTCCCAGCAGCGAGTCATCCGAACCGCGCTGGCCGGCGCCGGGCTGACCGCGGCGGATGTCGATGTGGTCGAAGGGCACGGGACGGGGACCGTGCTCGGGGATCCGATTGAGGCACAAGCGCTGTTGGCGACCTATGGGCAGGATCGGCCGGCGGATCGTCCCCTGTGGTTGGGGTCCATCAAGTCCAACATCGGTCACACTTCGGCTGCCGCGGGAGTGGCTGGGGTGATCAAGATGGTGCAGGCAATCCAGCACGGAGTGCTGCCGCAGACGTTGCACGTGGATGTGCCTACGCCGCATGTGGATTGGTCGGCCGGAGCGGTGACGTTGTTGACCGAGTCGCGACCGTGGCCGCCGGCGGATGGGCCGCGCCGGGCGGGGGTGTCGTCATTCGGAATCAGCGGAACGAATGCGCACGTTATCTTGGAACAGCCGCCGCCCCCGGAAAGCCCGGAAAGCCCGGAAAGCCCGGAAAGCCCGGAAAGCCCGGAAAGCCCGGAAAGCCCGAGCCTGGCAAGCCCGGAAAGCGGTGTGGTGCAAGCCGATAATGCGCCGACGGCGTGGGTGCTGTCGGCTCGCTCGGAGCAGGCATTGACCAATCAGGCCAAGCGGTTGCTGGCGCATGTATCCCGCGACCCGGGTCTGAGTGCGGCCGATGTGGGTTGGTCGTTGGTGACAACGCGGTCGGTGTTTGACCATCGGGCCACGGCGGTCGGCGCCGACCGTGAACAGCTGATGACGGAGTTGGCCTGGCTGGCCGCCGGTGAGCCGGGCACGGGTGCGCGGGTGGGGCGGGCCCGCTCGGTAGGCAAGACGGCGTTTGTGTTTCCCGGCCAGGGCGCGCAGCGGCTGGGGATGGGCCGGCAGTTGTACGACCGCTTCCCGGTGTTCGCCCAAGCGTTTGACGAGGCCGTCGCGGCGTTGGATCCGCATCTGCGGTTGCCGCTGCGGCAGGTGATTTGGGGTAGCGATGCCGCACTCTTGCAAAGTACGGAATTCGCGCAGCCGGCGTTGTTCGCCGTCGAGGTGGCGTTGGCGGCGTTGTTGCGGCACTCGGGTGTGGTGCCCGACATCGTGACGGGTCATTCGGTGGGCGAGATCACCGCCGCATACGTGGCCGGGGTGTTGTCGCTGGCCGATGCGGCCCAGGTGGTGGCGGGGCGGGGCCGGTTGATGGCGGCGCTGCCCGCCGGCGGGGTGATGGTGGCGGTGGCCGCCGGCGAGGCGGAAGTGCAACCGCTGCTCACCGAGGGCGTGAGCATAGCGGCGGTCAATGGGCCCAACGCGGTGGTGATTTCGGGTGCCGAGGCCGCGGTGACCGCGGTGGCGGATCGCCTGGCACAGCAGGGCCGACGGGTGCAACCGTTGGCGGTGTCGCATGCGTTTCATTCGGTGTTGATGGACCCCATGCTCGAGCAGTTCTCGCAGCTATTGGCCGGCGTGTCGCCCGAGCCACCACGAATGGCGTTGGTGTCCAACCTGACTGGCCAGCTGGCCGGTCCTGAGTACGGATCGCCGCGGTATTGGGTTGAGCATGTGCGCCAGCCGGTGCGCTTCGCTGACGGGGTGCGGGCCGCCGAGTCGCTGGGGGCCGGGGTTTACCTGGAGGTGGGTCCCCGTAGCGGCCTCACCGCCGTGGTGGAGCAGTCGTTGACCGCTGAACAGGCGATGTCGGTGGTCACACTGGCCAAAGGCCGCCCGGAGGCCGAGTCGCTGTTGGCCACGTTGGGGCATTTGTTCACCAGCGGTGTGGGGGTGGACTGGCCCGCGGCGCTCGGGGTCGGGCGCCGGGTCGACCTACCGACGTATGGGTTCGTGCGGCAAAGGTATTGGTTACCTACGGGGTCGGTGGGGTCGGCGGACGTGCGCGCTGTCGGCTTGACGCGGGCCGGACATCCGTTGTTGGGTGCGGTGGTGGAGCGGCCGGATTCGGGCGGGGTGGTGTTGACGGGCTCGTTGTCCGTCGCGGAGTTGCCGTGGTTGGCCGATCACGTCGTGGACGGGGTGGTGCTGTTTCCCGGGGCGGGATTCGTGGAGTTGGTGTTGCGGGCCGGGGATGAGGTCGGCTGTGCGGTGCTGGAGGAGCTGACGTTGTTGGCTCCGCTGGTGTTGCCGCCGGATGGTGGGGCCCGGGTGCAGGTTGTTGTTGACGCCGCAGGCGAGTCGGGTTCTCGTGGAGTGTGGGTGTATTCGCGAGGTGTGAGCGCGGATACGGTGTGGGTGTTGCACGCGCAGGGTGTGTTGAGCACGGGGTTGCCGGAGCCGGCCCCGGATTTGTCGGTGTGGCCGCCGGTGGGGGCTGTGGCGGTGAATGCCGGTGACGTGTATGAGGTGTTGGCGGGCAGGGGCTATGAGTATGGGCCGTCGTTTCGCGGTCTGCGTGCACTGTGGCGCCGGGGGAAGAGGTCTTTGCCGACGTGACCGTCGGTGAGGGTGTCACGGTGGGCGGGTTCGGGGTTCATCCGGTGGTGCTCGACGCGGCGCTGCATGCGTGGGGGGTCGCCGAGGGTGGGGACGCGACGATGTTGCCGTTCTCCTGGCAGGGGGTCTGTTTACATGCCGCGGGGGCGTCCAGGGTTCGGGTCCGGATAGCGCCGGCCGGCACCGGCGCGGTTTCGGTGGACTTGGCCGATGCGGCCGGCCTGCCCGTCCTGTCGGTGCGCGAGTTGGTCGTCCGTCCCGTCTCGGTGGGGGCGTTGTCGGCCGCGGTGGCGGCGGCCGCGGGTGGCGGTGGGGGCTTGTTCGAAGTGGTGTGGTCGCCGGTATCGCTGGGGGGCAAAGATATTGGCGATATTGGCGACATTGGCGATATTGGCGATGGTGTGGTGGTGTGGGAGCCAGGCTCCGGAGCTGACGGTGTGCTGGGGTCGGCGTATGCGGCCACCCACGAGGTGCTGCGCGTGTTGCAGCCGTGGCTGGCGGGTGACGGGTCTGGGGCCGATCCCTCTGGGGTCTTGGTCGTGCTTACCCGTGGGGCCGCGGGATTGGCCGGTGAGGATGTCACGGATTTGGCGGGTGCCGCGGTGTGGGGGTTGGTGCGCTCCGCGCAGGCCGAGCATCCGGGCCGGGTGGTGTTGGTGGATTCGGATGGCCCCCTTGGCTCCGTGGATGTCGCCGAGTTAATCGGTGGTGGTGAGCCGCAATTGGTGGTGCGGTCGGGTGTGGCGCATTCGGCTCGGTTGGCCGCGGTGGGGGCGGGGGTGGTGTTGGAGTTGCCGGCCGGCGGGTGGCGGCTGGCTGCCGGCGGTGGGGGCACGTTAGAAGACGTGGTGGTCGTCCCGGCCGCGCCGGCGGAGTTGGCCGCCGGGCAGGTGCGGGTGGCGGTGGCCGCGGTCGGCGTGAATTTCCGGGATGTGTTGGTGGCGTTGGGGATGTATCCGGGCGGCGGGGAACTGGGTGCTGAGGGCGCGGGGGTGGTCGTCGAGGTAGGTCCGGGCGTACAGCGGCTGGCGGTGGGCGATGCGGTGATGGGCTTGTTCGGGGTGGTTGGGTCTGAGGCGGTCGTGGATGCGCGGTTGTTGTCGGTGGTGCCGGCGGGGTGGTCGCTGGTGGCGGCCGCCGGCGTCCCGGTGGTGTTTTTGACGGCGTGGTATGGCTTGTCGGTGTTGGCGGGCGTCAAGGCCGGCCAGCGGGTATTGGTGCATGCAGCCACCGGTGGGGTGGGCATGGCTGCGGTCCAGCTGGCGCGGCATTGGGGTGCGGAGGTTTTCGCCACCGCCAGCCGTGGCAAGTGGGATACGTTGCGCGAGATGGGCTTTGACGACAAACACATCGCTGACTCGCGGACATTGGAGTTTGAAGAGAAGTTCTTGGCCGCCACCGGCGGCGCCGGGGTCGATGTGGTGCTCAACTCGCTGGCCGGTGAGTTCACCGATGCGTCGCTGCGGCTGTTGATCGGTGGTGGGCGGTTCATCGAGATGGGTAAGACCGATCTCCGCGACCCGCAGATGGTGGCGGCCGAGCATCCGGGGGTGGGGTATCGGGCATTCGATCTGATGGAGGCCGGCCCGGACCACATCGCGGCGATGCTGGAAGAGCTGATCGGGCTGTTCGGCGAAGCGGTCTTGGCGCCGTTGCCGGTCAAGACTTTCGATGTGCGGTGCGCTTCGGCGGCGTATCGCTTTGTCAGTCGGGCCCGCCAGATCGGCAAGGTAGTGCTGACTCTGCCCGAGGGACCCGGTAATCATGTGCTGGCGGTAACCGGTGGCGGTCTGGCTGGAGGCAGCGTGGTCATTACCGGGGGAACCGGGATGGCCGGTTCCGCGGTGGCCGCTCACCTGGTGGCCCGGTACGGGGTGGCCCATGTGGTGTTGGTCAGCCGCGGTGGTGCGCAGGCCGAGGGCGTCGCGGGGCTGGTGGGCCGGCTCGAAGACGCCGGGGCTCAGGTGTCGGTGGTGGCCGCTGATGTGGCCGATCGCGGTGCGGTAGCCGAACTTATCGCGCAGCTGCCGGCCGAATACCCGCTCAAGGGCGTGTTTCATGCCGCGGGAGTGCTCGATGATGGGCTCATCGCGTCGTTGACGCCGGCGCGGGTAGATGCGGTGTTGCGGGCCAAAGTCGACGGGGCCTGGAATCTGCACGAGCTCACCCAGGATCTGGATTTGTCTGCGTTCGTGATGTTTTCGTCGATGGCCGGGATCGTGGGCGCCCCGGGCCAGGGTAACTATGCGGCGGCCAACAGTTTCCTCGACGGTCTGGCCGGCTACCGGCGCGCGCAGGGTTTGGCCGGGTTGTCGGTGGCGTGGGGGCTATGGGAACAGGCGTCGGCGATGACCCGACACCTCGCCGATCGCGATAAGGCCCGGATGAGCCGGGTCGGGCTGGCGCCGCTGTCCACCCCGCAGGCCTTACAGCTGTTCGACGACGCGATGCTGGCCGATCGCTCGGTGCTGGTGGCCGCCCGCCTCGACGCGGCAGGGCTGAGTGCGAGCGGTGTTGTGCCGCCGATGCTGCGTGGTCTGGTCACTCGCCCGGGGCGGCGGCTCGTCGCTGACACCGATGGCGTGGTCTCGAGCTCGGGGCTGGCCGCGCTGCTGCAGGGGCTCAGTCCCGAGCAGCGGCACCACCAGTTGGTGGAATTGGTCTGCGCCAACGCCGCAACCGTTTTGGGTCGTTCCATCGCCGATATCGACTCTGACGTGGCGTTCCAAGACCTCGGGTTCGACTCGCTGACCGCCGTGGAGCTGCGCAACCGCCTCAAAACCGCTACCGGACTTACGCTTTCGCCTGCCCTGATCTTCGACTACGCCACGCCGCAGGCACTGGCCCAACACGTCGACGAACAGCTCAGCTCCACGCCGATCACCTCCGGCGCACCCGACAACGAACCCGCGCTGTTGGCTCGTTTCAACGACATCGCCCGCGAGTTGCAAACATTGGTCAACCGGCCCGACTGGACTCCGGGGGACAAAACACACCTCTCGGCCCGCATCCAAGCCATCCTGACCGGCCTCACAAACCCGGCCCCTAACACCGACGATTCGCACCACATCGACGATGACATCACCACCGCAACGGAAGGCGAGCTCTTCGCCATCCTCGACGAAGATTTCCCGGTATGACGTTGCCGGCGATGGACGTAGCGATCATCGGGATCGCGTGCAGGTTCCCCGCCGCGGCCGGCCCGCACGAATTCTGGCGTCTGCTGTACGACGGACTCGAAGCTACCCGATTGCCGGGCGACGTCGCAGAGTTCGACGCCGACTTCTTCAACCTGTCGCCGCGTGAGGCCCGCGCGATGGACCCGCGGCAGCGACTGGCGCTGGAACTGGCCTGGGAACTGCTCGAAGACGCATTCGTGGTGCCGGAAACGCTACGCGGAGAGCGGGTGGCGGTTTACCTCGGCGCGACGAACGACGACTACGCGTTCCTCACGCTCGCCGCGGAGGAGGTGGACCACCACTCGTTTACCGGCATCAGCCGGGGAATGATCGCGAACCGGATCTCGTATGCCTTCGGCCTGCACGGCACCAGCATGACCGTCGATTCCGGACAATCGTCTTCGCTGGTTGCGGTTCACCTTGCCTGCGAATGCCTGCGTACCGGTGAGTCGACGCTGGCGATTGCCGGGGGCATCCACCTCAATCTTGCGAACGAAACGGCGGCGCTGGAAACAGAATTCGGTGCGTTGTCGACGTCGGGTCACACTTATGCCTTCGACGAACGCGCGGACGGCTACGTCCCGAGTGAAGGCGCCGGCTTGGTCCTGTTAAAGCCGTTACGCGCCGCGCTCGACGACGGAGATCGAATCCGCGCCATCATTCGCGGCAGCGCCGTCGGCAACGCCGCAGACAGCGCCGCCGGGCTGACCGTGCCCTCGGCTCCCGGACAGGTCGATGTCATAGGGCGCGCGCTGTCCAACGCGGGACTGGACAGCAGCCAGATCGACTATGTCGAGGCGCACGGCACCGGCACCGCGGTCGGCGACCCGATCGAGGCGAGCGCACTGGGTGAGGTCTTCGCCCGGCGCCGACAGGGTCCGCTGAGCGTGGGGTCGGTGAAGACCAACATCGGCCACACCGGGGCCGCCGCGGGAATCGCCGGCCTGCTCAAGACCGTACTGGCAGTCGAAAATGGTTTTATACCAGCAAGTCTCAACTACACCAGCTCTGGGATGGAGCTCGAGCGACTCGGGATTCGGGTCAACACCACACTGATGCGCTGGCCGGCCGGGGATGGTCCGCGCCGCGCTGGGGTCTCGTCGCTCGGAATGGGCGGGACGAATGCGCATGTGATCGTCGAAGAGCACGCGACCCCGCTGGAAAGCCTGGAAAGGCTGGAAAGCCTGAAAAGCAGTGCGGCCGAACCAGATAGCTCCGATCCGGTGGTCGCATGGGTGGTGTCGGGTCGGTCGGAACAGGCGCTGGCGAATCAGGCCGGACGGCTGCTGGCGCATATCACAGGCGATGACGATCTACGTCTGGTGGATGTGGCGTGGTCGCTGGCTACGACGCGGTCGGTGTTTGAGCATCGTGCAGTCGTGGTGGGAGCGGATCGTGCAGCCATGACGGCGGGGCTGACGGGGTTGGCCGGCGACGAGCCGGGTGCGAATGTGTCGGTGGGGCAGGCGCGGTCGGTCGGTAAGACGGTCCTGGTATTTCCAGGCCAGGGCTCGCAGTGGCTGGGGATGGGCGAGCAGCTGTATCGGCGATTCCCGGTATTCGCGCAGGCCTTCGACGAGGCCACGCAGGCGTTGGGCGGCCACCTGCGGTTACCGTTGCGCCAGGTGATGTGGGGTGGCGATGCCGCATTGCTGGAAAGCACCGAGTTCGCACAGCCGGCCCTATTCAGCGTGCAGGTGGCGGTGGCGGAGTTGTTGCGATCCTGGGGCGTGGCGCCCGATTTCGTGATGGGTCATTCAGTGGGCGAGATCACCGCGGCCTACGTGGCCGGGGTATTGTCCCTGACCGATGCGGCCAAGGTGGTGGCGGCGCGAGGGCGGCTGATGTCGGCGCTGCCCGCCGGTGGGGTGATGGTTGCGGTGGCCGCCGGCGAAGACGAAGTGACGCCGCTGCTCACCGACGAAGTGGGCGCGGAGGTAGGCATCGCCGCGGTCAATGCCCCTAATTCGGTGGTGCTTTCGGGCGCTGACGCACCCGTGACGGCGGTGGCGGATCGCCTGGCGCACCAGGGTCGTCGCGTGCATCGGCTGGCGGTTTCGCATGCGTTTCATTCGGCGCTGATGGAGCCGATACTGCAGCGGTTTGCACAGGTCCTTGCCGACGTCTCGGCCGCCGAGGCGCGGATTGCCCTGGTGTCCAACGTAACTGGGCGGTTGGCCGAGCCCGGGTACGGGTCAGCACAGTACTGGGTTGAGCATGTGCGTCGCCCGGTGCGTTTTGTTGATGGCGTTCGTGCCGTGGAAGCGTTGGGGGCCAACATGTTTGTGGAGGTGGGTCCGGGAGCTGGTTTGACTGCCTCGGTGGAGCAGTCGTTGACAGCCGATGCCGCGGTGTCGGTGGTGACGATGGCCAGCGATCGCCCCGAAATCGATTCGCTGGTGGGTGCGGCCGGGCAATTGTACACCGCGGGTGTGGGGGTGGATTGGGCTACAGTGCTCGGCGGCTTGGGCGGGCGCCGGGTCCGGCTGCCAACGTATGGGTTCGTGCGGCAGCGATTTTGGTTGGGTGGATTTGGCGGGGGAGATGTGGTGCCCCCCGCAGCGAGTCCGTCGGCCGACCTGGCCGGGCTACTGAATGGGCTGGCTCCCAAGGAGCAACACCGGCAACTGCTCGACTTGGTGTGCTCGCATGCGGCAAGCGTACTGGGCCACTCGACCGCCGACGACATCGACGCCGAGCGAGCCTTTCAGGATCTGGGATTCGACTCCGTGACCGGGGTGCAACTACGCAACCGTCTCAAAACCGCTACCGGGCTGTCCGGATCAACACTGTCTCGAACGCTGGTCTTCGACTATCCCACGCCAACGGCGTTAGCCGCCTACCTCGGTCAACAACTGCTTGGTGGCCACGACGATGGATCCGAAGAAGAGAAGATTTGGTCTTCGCTGAGAAAGGTTCCGCTCCAAGAGCTTCGAAGAACCGGATTGCTCGACAAACTGCTACTGCTGGCGGGCGAGTCCGAAAAGTCCAGTCCCGAAGCAACTATCAGCGACGATGTCATTGACTCGCTAAGCCCCGACGCGTTAGTCGCGATGGCGCTGAACCCGGCGGAGGACAACGAAAGTCAATAGCGAAATCCGCTCTGGCGGACCCAATTACACAAATGTCAGCAAGCACTAATACGACATATGTTGAATAGCCGTAACTTTGCGGGGCCGTCCAGAACCACTTAAGCTTCGGATATCGGCGATGCTGTTTGAGCCGCATAGATCTTAAGAGGTAGGCCATGAGCGTGATCGCGGGGGTTTTCGGTGCGCTGCCACCGCATCGCTACAGCCAGCGCGATATCACGGACGCGTTCATCGAGTTCACCGGTTTGCAGGCGCACGAGGAGATTGTTCGCCGTCTGCATGCGGGTGCGAAGGTCAACGGACGTCACCTGGTGCTGCCGCTGGAGGAATATTCCTCGCTGACCGACTTCGGTGAGGCTAATGAGGTCTTCATCGAAAATGCGGTCGAGCTCAGTTGTGCCGCGCTGCTCGGCGCGCTCGACGAGGCCGGTCTGGAAGCGCAGGACATCGACATGATCGCCAGCACGACGGTCACCGGCATTGCGGTGCCTTCGCTCGATGCCCGGATCGCGGGCCGGCTGGGCCTGCGCCGTGACGTGCGCCGGGTGCCGCTGTTCGGCCTGGGCTGCGCGGCCGGGGCGGCCGGGGTGGCCCGGCTGCACGAGTATTTGCGCGGTGCCCCCGACGGCGTTGCCGTCCTGGTGTCGGTCGAGCTTTGCTCGCTCACGTTCCCGGCGACCAAACCAACCGTGTCGGGCCTGGTGGGGAGCGCGATGTTCGGTGATGGAGCCGCGGCGGTGGTAGCCGTCGGCGAGCGTCGTGCCGACCAGGTGCGGGCCGGCGGTCCGGACATCGTGGATTCGCGCAGCCGCCTTTACCCCGAATCGCTGCACATCATGGGCTGGAACGTCAGTCCGACCGGCCTGCAGCCGGTGCTGTCCCCGGAGCTGGCGACCGTGATCGAGCGGCACCTGGCCGACGACGTCGGCCGTTTCCTCGCCGGGCACGGGTTGACCAAGGACGACGTCGGCGCCTGGGTGTGCCATCCTGGCGGCCCCAAGGTCATCGACGCGATCGCCAAGAGCCTCGCGCTGCCCCCGGAGGCGCTGGAGCTGACCTGGCGCTCGCTGGGTGAGATCGCCAACCTGTCGTCGGCCTCGGTGCTGCACATCCTGCGTGACACCATCGCCAAACCGCCGCCCGGCGGAAGCCCGGGGCTGATGCTGGCGATGGGCCCAGGATTCTGCTCGGAACTAGTGCTGTTGCGCTGGCACTGAGCCGGTGACCTCGACGGTCAGCCCGGGCCTCGGGGACAACGCGGCCAAGTTGGCCGGGCGGATGCGCTGAGCGGGCACGCGGAGCCTGGTCCTGGCGATCAGCCGGGCGAGCATCACGGTCATCTCGGTGGTGGCCATGACCGCGCCGATGCACCGATGCAACCCGCCGCTGAACGGGATGAATTCGTGCGGCGCGGGCTTGCGGTAGTCCGGCAGGCTCGGATCCCAGCGCTGCGGGCGGAATTCGGTTGGGTCCGGCCATAATTCGGGCAGCCGGTGGGTTACGTAGGCGCTGAAGATCAGCAACCGTCCCGCCCGGATGCGATGCCCGGCGAACCTGAGTTCGCGCATCACCCTGCGGGCGGAGATAACCCCCGGCGAGTACAGCCGCAGCGTTTCCTGGACGACGCCGTTGAGGTAGGTGAGCGCGTCGAGGTCGGCGGCGGCCGGCGGGCGGCCGCCGAGCACGTGATTGACCTCGTCGGCGGCGGCGTCCCAGGCGCCCGGGAGGGTCAGCAATGTGTAGGCCGCCCAGGCCATTGCGGCACTTGTGGTCTCATAGCCCGCGGTGATGAGCGAAATGATTTGATCGCGAATCTCTGTGTCGCTCAACGCATATCCCTCGTCACCCCGACCATTGATCAACATCGTCATCATGTGGTCGTCGGGTCTGGACTGAGCGCGGGCCGCGGCGATCTCGGTGTCGATCAAGCCGTTGAGGCGCTTACGCGCGGCCGTCGCGCGCCGCCATGCCGGCGAGTTGACCCGCTGCTGCAGCCGCACGATTTGCGGTAGCTGGTGGGTGAGATCCAGCAAAGGCTGGAGTTGTTCACCAAGAAAGTCGGAGTGGACGGCTAGGCGCCGGCCGAACAGAGACTCGGCGGTGCTGCGCCGGACCGCGGAACGGAACTGCTGGTAGATGTCCAGCCGCTGACCGGGCCGCCAGCTGTCAATCACGGCGTCGATGTTGGACACCATGATCTGCACGTAGTCCTGGATCTGTCGATGACGCAACCCGGGCGCCACCACGCTGCGGCGGCGACGGTGGTCGTCGCCGTCGCTGACGATCAGCGCGGTGGGCCCGTCGACGAGAGCCAACGTCTCGAACGTCTCCCGCCAGCTGAACGCATCGGCATTGGCGAACACGAACTTGTTCGCCTCGGCGCCCAGCAAATACGTATAGCCGTAGGGCCCGACGCCGGAATTGATGACCGGACCCCGCCGCCGGTACAGCGCCAGCAATGCCTCGCCGGGTCGATAGGGCACCGGACGATACGGTTCCGCCATCGGCTTCCTCCCCGCGTTTGTTGCCTCGGGCTAAGGCGGCCCGCCTCCGGGTTCGACGCTACCGTGGTGGGTTCGACGTCGCGCGCTGCGTGCACGCGGTTACCATTCATCACCACATCGCGCGGTCCGAGTGGTGAGTCTAGATTCTGATCATCGCTTGGAATCGGCTGTATTGATTCAACGTTTTAAGGGAGTCGAAATGAAGTTCAAGCTCACTCGCCATGGCGCTGCGATATTGGGTTGTGCTGCGGCGCTTGTGTTTCCTCCTGCGGTTGCGAGCGCTGATCCGCCTGACCCGCACAGTCCGGACATGACGAAGGGCTACTGCCCGGGTGGTCGATGGGGGTTGGGCGAATTGGCCGTGTGCGACGGCGAGAAGTATCCCGACGGGTCGTTTTGGCACCAGTGGATGAGAACCTACTTCACCGGCCCGCAGTTTTTCTACGATTGCGTCAGCGGCGACGAACCCCTCCCGGGCGCTCCACCGCCGGGTGGCTGCAACGGGGCGATTCCCGCGACCTGACCTCGGCGCCACCGTTTCGGTCGGCCGAGAATTCACGTTCACGATCGTTCGAGCAGTTCCGACAGCTCCAACCAGCGGCTCTCCGTAGCGGCGACTTCGCTTTCCAGTGCGCGCAGCTCTTGGGTTAGGCGTGTGATGCCAATGTGGTCGGACTGGTCATGCTCGGCGAGTTCGGTGTGCTTGGCTGCGATCCGGTCAGCCAGGCGTGCCAGCTGGCGGTCGGTCGCGGCCAGCTCCTTCTCGGCCGCACGCCGCTGCGCGCCGGACCTCGCCTGCGGCTGCGGCGCTGCGGGAGGCGGCCCGGCGGTACTCGGGTAATTAGCGGCCAGCGCCAAGTATTCGTCGATGCCGCCGGGCAGGTGCCGCAGCCGGCCGTCCAGAATCGCGTACTGCTGATCGGTGACCCGCTCGAGCAGGTACCGGTCGTGCGACACGACGATCAGGGTGCCCGCCCAGGAGTCGAGCAAGTCCTCGGTGGCGGTCAGCACGTCGGTGTCTACGTCGTTGGTGGGCTCGTCGAGGAGCAGCACGTTCGGCTCGGACAACAACGTGAGCATGAGTTGCAACCGCCGACGCTGGCCGCCGGACAGTTCACCGACGCGCGCCGAGAGCTGGTCGCGGGCGAAACCGAGCCGTTCCAACAGCTGGGCCGGGGTCACCTCGCGGCCCTCGACCTGATAGCCGCCGCGCAGCCTGCCCAGCACCTCGACGATCCGGTCGCCGGCGACGTCGGCCAGCTGATCGCCCTGCTGGTCGAGCACGGCGAGCTGGACGGTTTTGCCGCGCTTGACGCGCCCCGAGTCTGGCCGAATGGTGCCGGCGATCAATCCCAGCAGGGTCGACTTGCCCGCGCCGTTGGCCCCGACGATGCCGGTGCGCTCACCCGGGGCGATCCGCCATTCGACGTCGCGAAGCACCGGGCGGTCCCCAAACGAGACCGACACGTCGAGCAGATCGATGACCTCCTTGCCGAGTCGCGCGGTCGCCAGCTTGGCCAGTTCGACGGTGTTGCGCAGCGGTGGCACATCGGCGATCAGCTGGTTGGCGGCCTCGATCCGGAATTTGGGCTTCGAGGTGCGCGCCGGCGGCCCGCGGCGCAGCCAGGCCAGCTCCTTGCGCATCAGGTTCTGCCGCTTGGCCTCGGCCGCGGCGGCCTGCCGGTCCCGCTCGACGCGCTGCAGCACATACGCCGCGTACCCGCCTTCGAACGGTTCGACGATCCCGTCGTGCACCTCCCATGTCGTTGTCGCGACCTCGTCGAGAAACCAGCGGTCGTGGGTCACCAGCAGCAATCCACCGGTGTTGCGCGCCCAGCGTTGTTGCAGATGGCCGGCCAGCCAGGTGATGCCCTCGATGTCCAGGTGGTTGGTGGGCTCGTCGAGGGCGATCACGTCCCATTCGTCCACCAGCAGCCGGGCCAGCTGCACACGTCGTCGCTGGCCGCCACTGAGCGTGGCAACCGTTGCGTCCCAAGCGATGTCGGACACCAGCCCGGCGACGACGTCGCGGACCCGCGCGTGGCCCGCCCACTGGTGTTCGGCCTGGTCGCCGACCAGTGTCCAGCCCACGGTGTGGTCCGGGTCGAGGGTGTCGGCCTGGCATAGCCCGGCCACCCTTAAACCGCTGCGCCGGGTGACCCGGCCGGAGTTCGGCCGTAGCTGGCCGGTCAGCAGGCCCAACAGACTCGACTTGCCGTCCCCATTTCGCCCCACGATGCCGATGCGCGCGCCGTCGTTCACGCCGAGCGTGACCGACTCGAATACCACCTGGGTCGGATATTCCAGGTGGACGGCCTCGGCTCCCAGCAGGTGCGCCACTCGGCCGACGCTAGCTCGACGACGATGCAGGCCGCGTAGCGGCCTGTTGAGCAGGCCGATCGGTGCCTTTGCTCCACCGGGCTACAGCGCGACTTAGTGCGCAAATTCCTCAGTAGAGCTGGCGGGCATGGAAGTCCCCCTTGCCGTTATGTTTCGCGTGCCTGACGAAAAACTTCCAACGCCTGAGCGGACGATTCCGCGCAAGTCCGGGAACGTTCTCTACAGGTGCCATCGGGTGCATAGGCTCTTACGGCAGGCGAAATGAGTTTTCGCCGAAACCCACCGCTAGGAGACGCCACGGCGAAGAGACGCCATTCGCCGGCACGCTCTTGAGCTCGTGACTGCCGCAGTCCTCGAACTCGAATCCTGACCGATCGCCAGGTCGCGCAGCGTGGTGGACACGAGCACGTCGTTCGGCCCTGCCAGGAAGAGCGCGAACACAGGAACACCAATAGGCACTGGCCGTTTGGCCGCGAAATCCGAGCACCCGGCCCGCCGTACCCTTAGCGGGTGGAAGAGGCAACCAAAGCCGACATCCTCGCCGCGCTAGATGACAGTGGGAAGCGGTTCGTCTCGATGGTCCGGGGGCTCGATCCGGATCGAGCCGCGCGACCGGTGCCTGGGCTCGCCTGGACGGCCGTGGAGACTGCGGCGCACGTTGTAACCGTGCTCGGTAGGCTGCTTGGCGATCGTCGACGCGCCGCCACAAACGAGGGGGTTGCCGAGCTGAATGCGACCTGCCTCTCGGAGTACACCGACCGAGATGTCAACGATATCGCCGACAGGCTCGAAGCAAATCTGCGTACGGTGATTGACCACGTCTACTCCAAAGTCGACTTCGACCGTCTGTATCCGTTCCACGGTGGATCAACGATCTCGGCCGGTGGTGGGGCTCGATGGATCTTGTGCGAGCTGCTCGTCCACGGCTCCGACATCGCCGCTGCAACCGGAATCGAGTGGGGGATACCGGCCGCGGAGGCATCCATCGCGATTCGTGGCCCTGCTGAGTCGATGAATCGGCTGGTTGAGAGCCAGACCTCTACCCGACATCGGGTGTATCTGGGGAAAGACGACACTGTCGAATTCGTCGCATCCTCGAGACCCCTGCCTGCCGGGGACGAGCCGATCGACGCGGAAGCCCACGAGTTGCTCCTGGCTTTCTTCGGAAGGATTGAAGTGTCCGATCCGCGTTTGGCGGTGGTTCTCGCTGATCTGCCGCACCTCTAACTAGCTCGGGGTCGCGCGGACCTCTTCGGGGATTGACGTCGTTAGAAGCGTTCTTTAGCCAGTCGATGCCACCACGTTGTGAAAACCTTCTGGACAGCATGGCGCGACAAGCAGCTACCCGACGGCACGGGAATTCTTGCGGGGTACACCCCTTCATATGCTGCCTGGCCTAGGGCGATGCGGCGACACTACCCCCGCGCGGCCATCGCGTGGGTTGGTGCGGACGGTGCTGTCGGCGTCGGCGCGTTAGGGTGATCGCCGGGGTGGGGGTACTAGCGACGACCTGCGGTGATGTCCTGTTGCGCGTGCCGTCGCAGGTCTAAAATGTCGTGACGCGGGGGACTCACTTTGGAGGACACAATGTCATCCGCTTACAAACTTCTTCAGGTCGCACTCGCGGTCTTTGGCGCGGCTTTTCTTCTTGTCTATCCCCTGGCCCTGGTCTGGCCGTCGGGGTGGGCATGGCATTCCGGCGCGCCATACCAGTCCGAGTACTTCATGATGATTGTCGGCGTGTACGCGACGCTGGGCGTCTTCCTCCTCAACGCGGCGCGAAACCCACAGGCCAATCTCAGCCTGATCTGGTTCACCGTGTGGTCCAGCGTCGTACACGCCGCGATCATGGCGGTGCAGTCCTTCGGCAGCGGACACCATATGGGACACCTATTGGGAGATGTCCCGGTATTGCTTTTGGTGGCCGTCGTCCTGTCGGTGCTCGTGCTGTCGTCCGGCCTCAAGCAGTCTGCTTCTGCGCCGAGTCCTGCACGCTGAGCGCGTGGGTCATCGGCCCGACTACCCGATAAGTGGTACGGGCTACTCACCCATGGCACCCGACTCACCCATGGCACCCGACCGGACTGTTGATACTGGCGACGTACCTACGGGCATAAGTTCGGCGGGACGGCGATCTGGGATCCGCCGGGCGGCCAGGCGTAGTCACGATGCCCGACAGCACGTTGTTGCTTCCCGGCTCCTGTCGCTGAACCTGAGCTGTGCCGGTGTCCGAAGTCGACCCACGGGTTGAGTTCTGGTATCGGTATGGCTCGCGTTCCGCGTGAGTTCTCTCCTGTGGTGGGGCTAAGGTGCGGCGATGTGCCATGATGTCCACGCTGGTCAAGGCCTAGTCAGGGAGCAGCGATGGATCTCAATTTGTCGATGGTCACGCGACCAATCGAGCGTCTGGTCGCGACGGCACAGAATGGCCTGGAGGTCTTGCGACTGGGGGGCCTGGAAACGGGCAGCGTCCCGTCGCCGTCCCAGACCGTCGAGAGCGTGCCGATGTACAAGCTGCGACGGTACTTCCCGCCGGACAGCCGGCCAGGCGGCCCGCCGGTGGGCCAGCCGGTGCTGATGGTGCACCCGATGATGATGTCGGCGGACATGTGGGACGTCACCCGCGAGGACGGCGCGGTTGGGATCCTGCACGCCCACGGGCTGGATCCCTGGGTCATCGACTTCGGCTCGCCCGACAAGGTCGAGGGCGGCATGCGCCGCAACCTGGCCGACCACATCGTCGCGCTCAGCCATGCCATCGACACGGTGCACAACGCCACCGGCCACGATGTGCACCTGGTCGGGTATTCGCAGGGCGGGATGTGGAGCTATCAGGTCGCTGCGTACCGGCGTTCGAAGAACATCGCCAGCGTCGTGGCCTTCGGCTCCCCGGTGGATACCCTGGCCGCGTTGCCGATGGGCCTGCCGGCGAACATGGCCCCCGGCATCGCCGATTTCATGGCCGATCACGTGTTCAACCGGTTGAACATCCCAAGCTGGTTGGCGCGCACCGGTTTTCAGATGATGGATCCACTCAAGACCGCCAAGGCCCGGGTCGACTTCGTGCGTCAGCTGCACGACCGTGAGGCTCTACTGCCGCGCGAGCAGCAGCGCAGATTCCTGGAGCGCGAGGGGTGGATCGCCTGGTCGGGTCCGGCGATCTCCGAGTTGCTCAAGCAGTTCATCGCCCACAACCGAATGATGACCGGCGGTTTCGCCATCAGCGGGCAGATGGTGACGCTCACCGATATCACTTGCCCGATATTGGCTTTCGTCGGCGAGGTCGACGACATCGGGCAGCCGGCGTCCGTGCGCGGTATCCGCCGGGCGGCGCCGAATGCTGAGGTTTTCGAATACCTGATCCGCACAGGCCATTTCGGGCTGGTCGTGGGGTCGAGGGCGGCACGGGAGAGCTGGCCCACCGTCGCGGAATGGGTGCGTTGGGTCTCCACCGGTGGTGAAAAGCCCGCCAACATCGACCTGATGGCCGACCAGCCGGAAGAGCACACCGACAGCGGTGTCGCGTTCAGCTCCCGGCTTGCCCACGGCCTGGGGGAGGTCTCCGAGGCGGCGCTGGCCCTGGCCCGCGGCACGGCCGACGCGGTCTTCGCCGCCAACAGGTCCGTGCGGACCCTGGCCGTCGAGACGGTCCGCACGCTGCCGCGACTGGCGCGGCTGGGACAGCTCAACGACCACACCCGGATTTCGCTGGGCAGCATCATCGACGAGCAGGCGCACGACGCCCCGCAGGGCGAATTCCTGTTGTTCGACGGGCGCGTGCACACCTACGAGGCAGTCAACCGGCGTATCAACAATGTCGTTCGCGGCCTGATCGAGGTCGGGGTGCGACAAGGCGACCGCGTGGGCGTGCTGATGGAGACGCGGCCCAGCGCACTCGTCGCGATCGCCGCGCTGTCCCGGCTGGGCGCGGTTGCCGTGGTGATGCGGCCGGACGCCGATCTGGTCGAGACGGTCCGGCTCGGCGGAGTGACCGAGATCCTCACCGACCCCACCAATGTCGATACGGTGCTCTCTTACGAGCGCCAGTTGACGGGTCAGGTGCTGGTGCTGGGCGGCGGTGAGTCACGCGATCTGCACCTGCCGGAGGACGCCGACGTCATCGACATGGAACAGATCGACCCGGACGCCGTCGAACTGCCCGCGTGGTACCGGCCCAACCCCGGATTGGCTCGGGACCTGGCGGCCATCGCGTTCAGCTCGGCCAGCGGCGAGCTGGTCGCCAAGCAGATCACCAACTACCGCTGGGCGGTGTCGGCCTTCGGAACCGCGTCGGCGGCGGGGCTGGACCGCAAGGACACCGTGTACTGCCTGACTCCGCTGCATCACGAATCCGCCCTGTTGGTCAACCTGGGCGGCGCGGTCGTAGGCGGCACCCGCATCGCGCTGTCGCGCGGCCTGCAGCCGGAGCGGTTCGTCCAGGAGGTACGGCAGTACGGCGTCACGGTGGTGTCCTACACCTGGGCCATGCTGCGCGAGGTCGTCGATGACCCCGCGTTCGTGCTGCAGGGCAACCACCCGGTGCGGCTGTTCATCGGTTCGGGTATGCCGACCGGATTGTGGGGGCGGGTCGTCGATGCGTTCGCGCCCGCTCATGTCGTCGAGTTCTTCGCCACCACCGACGGACAGGCCGTGCTGGCCAACGTGTCCGGCGCCAAGGTCGGCAGCAAGGGGCGTCCGCTGCCCGGCGCCGGGCGGGTCGAGCTCGGTGCCTACGACGCCGAACACGACCTGATCCTGGAGAACGACCAGGGCTTCGTTCAGGTGGCCGAGGTCAACCAGATCGGGGTGCTGCTCGCCCAGTCCAACGGCCCGATCGATCCCACCGCCTCGGTCAAGCGCGGGGTCTTCGCTCCCGCCGACACCTGGATATCGACCGAGTATCTGTTCTGCCGCGACGAGGATGGGGACTACTGGCTGGCGGGCAGGCGCGGCGCAGTGGTCCACACCAAGCGGGGGATGGTCTATGCCGAGCTGGCTACCGACGCGCTCGGCATGATCAACGGCGTCGACCTCGCGGTGACCTATGGCGTGCCGGTGGGTGCCCGGCAGCTGGCGGTGTCGGCGGTGACGCTGCTGCCCGGAGCGACCATCACGGCCGCCGACCTGACCGAAGCCGTCGCCGCCATGCCCGTCGGACTCGGACCCGACGTCGTGCAGGTGGTGCCGGCGCTGCTACTCAGCCCGACGACCTACCGGCCAAGCGTCAGCGCCCTGCGCGGGGCCGGAGTTCCCAAGTCGGGGCGCCAGACCTGGTATTTCGACGCCGGCAGCGGGGAATTCCGGCGGCTGACCCCGGCGGTGCGTACGGAACTGACCAGCGACCGCCGACACACCAATGCTTGACGATCTGCTGTTGAGCATCCTGGTGTGTCCGGCCGACCGGGGTCCGCTGGAGTTAATCGACGACGCGGGAAGCCAATTGCTCTACAACCCGAGGCTGCGGCGCGCCTACCGCATCGACGACGGCATACCGGTCCTGCTGATCGACGAGGCCCGCGACGTCGACGACGACGAGCATGCGCGGCTCATGGCACGAGGTCGTCCGGCAGATCCCCGGTGAGGTAGCGCTGCAGGTTCGGTGCGATGGTCCGCGCGATCTGATCGGTCGGCAGTGAGGCGAACGGCTCCAGCTTGATGATGTAGCGCGCCATGACCACGCCCATCAACTGCGATGCGACGAACTGGGTGCGGATCCTGCCCGTTCCCGGTGGATTGTCAACGCGCGAGCCGATTTCCCCGCCGACTATCTCCTGCAGAAACGAGCGCGCCAGACTCACCTCGGAGCCCGCGATCAACGCCCGCAACGTCGCGAGCAGGCCAGTGCCCAGTTCGGAGTCCCACAGCGGCAGCAACACCGATGGCAAGGTCAATCCGAGTTCCTCGACGGGTGTTTCGCGCAGGGGCAACAGGACCTCCATGGGATTGATCGGCAGGTGAATGGCGGCGGCGAACAGCGCCTGCTTGGTGCCGAAGTAGTGATGCACCAGCGCCGCATCCACCCCGGCGGCCTTTGCCACCCCCCGGATCGATGTCCGGTCAATGCCATTGGCCGCAAACAGTTCTCGTGCGCTGGTGAGGATGCGTTCCCGAGTGTCTGAGTTCCCCGCGGGCCGCCCGGGTCGTCGGCGCCCGGCGTTGGCGGTCGCCAACCTAGGGTGTCCGTCGCCGCAGCGTCGCCGCGGCCAGGCACAGCGCCGCGAGCGCGAAACCCAGCACGACGACGATGTCGCGCACCGCGACGGAAGTGAGTTCGGTATGGGCGTTTACCTGCTGCAGGGCCTCCAGCGCGTAGCTGGCCGGCAGCACGTTGCTGATCCACTGCAACCAGTCGGGCATCAGCGCTCGGGGGACGATGATGCCGGCCAGCAGCAGCTGCGGCACCATCACCAACGGGATGAACTGCACGGCCTGAAACTCGGTGCGCGCGAACGCACTACAGAGCAGGCCCAGGCCGACGCCCAGCACGGCGTTGACGATCGCGATCACGAACACCCACAGCGGACTGCCCTTCGTGTCGAAGCCCAGGAACCAGAACGACACGATGCAGGCCACGACGGCTTGGGTGGCGGCGGCCACCGAGAACGCGGTGCCGTAGGCCAGCAGCAGGTCGACCCGGCGCAGCGGAGTGGTCAGAATGCGCTCCAGCGTTCCCGAGGCCCGTTCCCGCTGCATCGTAATGGCTGTGATGATGAACATCACGAACAACGGAAAAAGGCCGAGCAGGATCAGGCAGGCGTTGTTGAACGGTGCCGGCGTGCCGGGGCGGTGCGGTGAATTATGAAACATGAAGTACATCAACGTGATAACCAGCACCGGCACGGCCAGTATCATCGCGACGCTGCGGTGATCGGCGGCGAGCTGACGCAAAATCCGCGTCGTCGTGGCGGCGTACGGCTTCAGCTGGCCCTGCAGCCCTACCCGGCCTGGCGCATGGTGCCGCGCTTGATCATGGACAGAAACGCGTCCTCCAGTGACGTGCATCCTGTGTCCTCTCGTAGTCGGGTCGGCGTGGTGTGGGCGACCAGGCTGCCTTCGCGCATCAGCAACAGGTCGCCACAGTGATCGGCTTCGTCCATCACGTGGCTGGACACCAGCAACGTCGTCCCGCCCCGCGCGAGGGCGCTGAACTGCTCCCAAAGATCCACGCGCAGAACCGGGTCCAGGCCGACGGTGGGTTCGTCGAGCACGAGCAGGGCGGGCTGGCAGACCAGCGCGCACGCCAGCGACACCCTGGTGCGCTGGCCACCGGACAGGTTGCCGCAGTAGGCGGTGCTGTGGTCGCTCAGGCCGACTCGCTCGATGGCGCCGTCGGCGGCCTGGCCGTCGAAACCATACAGCGACGCGAAGTAGCGAACGTTGTCGACGATCCGCAGGTCGTTGTAGATGGTCGGGTCCTGGGGCATGTAGCCCACGCGCCGGCGCAGTCCCGCGCACCCGGCCGGTTGCCCGAGCACGGTGACCGTGCCCGACGTGACGACCTGGGTACCGACGATGCACCGCATCAGCGTGGTCTTTCCACAGCCGGATGGACCCAGCAGGCCGGTGATGGTGCCCTGGGCGATCTCCACCGAGAAGTCATGTAGCGCAGGGCGTTTCCCACGGATCACCCGCAAATGTTCGGTGCTGACCGCTGGCTGGGCGGCGTCCGGAGATAATTCGTCGCGTGATGAAGTCATCATGCGATGAATATTCGTCCTGTGATTGCGCATTGTCAAGGGCGCAGTCTGATTCTTCCGACTCGCAGCCCGAATTGGTCGTCTCGCCCCCGTCACTCACGGGCGTTCGTTCCGCGAGCCCAACTCCCGGTGGTGCAGAATCTGTCCGGTGAGCGCGGAACAGCTGGCGGTCGACCCGGTCGCGGCCGCGCATCGTGTGCTCGGCGCCACCCTCACCGGACGGGATGTGCGCGCCGTCGTCGTCGAAGTGGAGGCGTACGGCGGGGTTCCCGACGGTCCCTGGCCAGATGCCGCCGCGCACTCGTATCGCGGTCTCAGCGGACGTAACGTCGTGATGTTCGGGCCCCCGGGGCGGCTCTACACCTACCGCAGCCACGGCATCCATGTTTGCGCCAATGTCTCCTGCGGACCCGACGGAACGGCCGCCGCCGTCTTGATCAGGGCCGGTGCTCTCGAGGACGGCGTGGGTGTCGCGGCGGCCCGGCGCGGCGAGTCGGTCCGTAGCGTCGCACTCGCTCGTGGTCCGGGAAATCTGTGCTCTGCCTTGGGAATCACTATGGCGGACAACGGGCTTGACCTGTTTGACCCAGACAGTCCGGTGCGGCTGACACTCAACGACACGCAGGGCGCGGTGTCGGGTCCACGGGTTGGGGTGAGTCAAGCGGCCGACCGGCAATGGAGATTGTGGCTGGCGGGTCGGCCGGAGGTCTCCGCCTACCGCCGCAGCCCTCGGGCGCCGGCCCCGGGCGCCAGCGATTAAGGCGTGTCTGACGATCTGGTGATCATGGAACGGCCCGGTTTGGCGGGTTAAGCGACCGCGGGATTCGAAGACGACGCGCGTTCGCCCGGGAGCCGGTACGCGTGAGGCCGACACGGCTTTGCTGTTGTTGCGTCAAACGGGTTCGTCGTCGTCGTCGTCGCGGAGGAATCGTTCGGGGTGATGATAACGATTCGTTCGTGGCTGCCCGCGATCCAAGTGCGCCGGCGGTATCCACTCGGTCTCACCTTTGGCGTTTTTCCGGGTTCTCCAGCCTTTCTCCTCGACGAGCCGGTTGTCGGGACCGCACGCCAGGGTGAGCGTGTCGATGTCGGTGCACCGCGTGGCCGCCCAGCCGTCGACGTGGTGGACCTGGCTGTGGTAGGCCGGTGCATCACAGCCGGGCTTGGTGCAACCACGATCGCTGGCATACAACACGATCCGCTGCGCCGGGGACGCCAGCCGTTTCGTGTGATGCAGTGCCAGGGCCTTGCCGTCTTCGAAAATGGCGAGGTAATGGTTCGCGTGGCTGGCCATGCGGATCAGATCTCTCATCGGCAGCAGCGAACCGCCCCCGGTCAAGCCGTTGCCCGCGGCGGCTTGCAGCTCCTGCAGGGTGGTGGTGACCACGATCGATACCGGCAGCCCGTTGTGCTGGCCCAACTCCCCTGAGGCCATCAACGCCCGCAGCCCGGCCAGTGCCGGATGCGCAATATAGCAGTGTTGCCGTTACGAACCGCTTCAAGAATTCGCGAAGGAAGCCTTGAGCATTGTCCCCGAAGCTCGTGTGGTCGACCCACCCTGGGTCGCCACGGTCTCCACATCGAGAGGAAACGCGAGTCATGAGCAATAAGAGCAATGATGGTTTGCAGTCGCCGCCAAGCGGCGTCACCGCCTGGACCGCGGGCGTGCTGGCGATGCTGGGCGGCACATTTTGGGCTGGCCTGGCTGTCCACACGGTCGGAGACTTGGCCACCACACCCCACCACCAGGCGTCGAACGAATGGCTCACGTTAGCGGGACCGGTGTTAGCGATGGCCCTGTTGTGGCCGGGCTCGATATTGCTCCTGCTGGGCAAGTTGGTGGGTCGGTGGCTTATCGCCATTGGCTGCAGCGTCGTCATCGCCATGATGATCGTCCTACATTTCGAGGCTAGTTACCTACGAAACATCTTTGGTTTGCCTTACTTCTTCTTCGGGGACGCTAAGGCCGTATTTGTCTTTACTCTGTTCCCGGTTGTCACGATGGTGCTGGCGCTCACACCGGCGACCAGAAGGTGGATTCAATCTTCACCATGAAATCCGGACTGCCGACACGACGATGACAGCAGCCCGTCGTGATTGCGTTGCGCTTGACTGCGCGTGTCGCGCCTAGCCGCGTCGGCATCGGGTGTCTCATCGACCACCGGTGTCTCGTCCTCGGGATTGCAGGCGCCGGGGGCGGCCAGCTTGGCCAGCGTGACCTCAAGGGCGGCCCGCAACTCCGGAGTCAGCAAGCCGCTGATCCGCGACATCTTGTCGTATTCCTGGCCGCCGATCGTGATGCCGCGCTTGCGGGTGCGCTCTTCATCGCTGAATTCCCCGTCGGGGTTGAGCCAGTCCATGATCCGCTGGGCGTATTTGGCCAATTCATCGGGGCGATACCCGCACGCCTGCTCTGCTAGATCGGCGTCGGCGGCCTCCCGGGTGGGCAGGTCCACTTCGGTGGGCAGGTGGGCGAAAAAGCTGCGGATAACTTTGATGTGGCCCTCGCCGATTTCGCCGTCGCGTTGGGCGGTGGCGGTGGCGGGCAAGTGCGGCGCCAACGGTTCCCCGGTCAGTGCCCGGCGTTCACCGAGGTCCGCGGCTTCGCCGATGCGCCGGGCGGCTTCGGCTTTGGTGATGCGTAACCGGTCGGCCAGCGCGCAGCGCAGCGTGCCGCCGAGTTCTTCTGCGCTGGCTTGGGCGCCGAGTTGGTTGATCAGTGGGTGCTGGGGGGCGCGCAGCCGGCGTGCCATGCATTCCAGGCGTTCCAAAGCCCGCAGTCGTTCCGGGGTGGTCAACACGTCAAAGGTCAACGCGCACAGGCGGTCCAGTTCGGCATCGAGCGCGCCGAACGCCTCGACGATCTCGTCGCGACTGCTGGCACCCATGCCTGAAATTCTAGGAAGGCCCACCGACAACAATCGTCGGATTGTGACCATTGAAACTACAGTGACACAAGGGATTACAGAGACCCGATCGCCCGACGCCTCAGGCACGACACCCGAATCTTTTCAGACACGGCCCATCGGTTTGCGGCGATTCCACCGGAAAGTGCTCAGCGGGGGTCTCATCCAAAAGGGGAGGGGGGAGCGACGAGACCCCCGCTGCGGTCTATGGCAATTCGTTGACGTTGGCGTGCTGGTACAAAGTCTTCCGGGTTTCGCGGCGCGCGGCTATCCCACGATTAGCTGATCGCGAGAGGAAATTCCGATCCCCCGGCGGCACGATAAGCCGCGTCCACTGATCGGGGGACAGCGGTGCCTCTAGTACGCATCCCGCGCACCGGGGCTGCTGCAAAACGCGCTAGTGCGCAAACCTTTATCTCATCGTGTTGTAGATGTGACTCTTGTTGAGCACTGTTATCACGGTGATTTTCCCGCAGGCGACGGCGCTACGGTTTCTGGCAGTGACCGCGGGCTTCGCTACCGCGGGTGCGGCGTTAGCGGCACCGCTCCGCGCCGACATGGTGGGCAATGCATTCCTCGCGGCGCTGACGAATGCCGGCGTCCCATACAGCCAACCGGTGAGCACGACTGCGCTCGGTCAGTCGGTGTGCCCGATGCTGGTCCAGCCGGGCGGGTCGTTTGAATCGGTCGCTTCCCAGATGGCCGACGGCCATGGAATGTCCCCCGATGCGGCGCGTGTGTTCACCGTCATCGCGGTAGCGACTTATTGCCCGGCGATGATGACACCGCTGTAGCCGAACCGGCTGCAGGCATAGCGGATCTGACGCGCGGCCGGCATGCCCGTAACCTCTACCCAAAGGGCCCCAGCAGCGATCGAGGTGAACGGCTTTCGTGGTCGACGACAGGCATGGTCGTGACGGTGACCGACGAGCGCGCCCCAGGCGTGACGGCTCCTGGTCAGGCCCGGGCCGTGCGCGCCCGGTCCAGCCCACGAGCGCTCCTCCCGACGGCGAGCGCGTACCCCAGGACGGGCCGCCGATACCGCCGGATGTGGACGCCCGGCAACTGGCGCCGGAAATCCGCCGCGAACTGAGCACCCTGGACCGCGCCACCGCCGAGACCGTGGCGCGCCACCTGGTCGCCGCGGGCGAGTTGATCGACGACGACCCGGAAGCCGCGCTCAGTCACGCCCGCGCGGCCCGGGCCAGGGCCAGCAGGCTCGCCGCGATTCGCGAGGCCGTCGGAATCGCGGCCTACCGCAGCGGTGACTGGGCCCAGGCGTTATCCGAATTGCGCGCTGCCCGCAGGATGGGCACCAAGTCCCCGTTGCTTGCGCTGATCGCCGACTGCGAACGCGGTCTGGGCCGTCCCGAGCGGGCCATCGAACTGGCACGGGGACCCGAGGCGGCCCAGCTCAGCGGCGACGACGCGGACGAGTTGCGCATCGTCGCCGCGGGTGCGCGTGCGGATCTCGGGCAGTTGGAGCAGGCGTTGACCCTGTTGTCTACGCCGCAGCTGGCACCGGGCCGCACCGGTTCGACGGCCGCGCGGTTGTGCTACGCCTACGCCGAGACACTGTTGGCGCTGGGCCGCAATGACGAGGCACTGGACTGGTTCTTGCGCTCCGCGGCCGCCGACGTCGAAGGCGTCACCGACGCCGAAGACCGGGTCAGCGAGCTGGGCTGAAGAGAAGAACAAGTGAAAAGCATTGCGCAGCAATATGACTGCCTGCTCGTGGACCTGGACGGAACGGTGTTTCGCGGCAGTCAGCCCACCGAGGGAGCGGTGCGGTCGCTGAGCGAGGTGGACAGCCGCACGCTCTTCGTCACCAACAACGCGACCCGCAGCGCCGACCAGGTGGCGGCGCACCTGCGCGAGCTGGGCTTCACCGCCACCGGCGCCGACGTCGTCACCAGCGCCCAGAGCGCCGCCCACCTGCTGGCCGCCCAGCTGCCGCCGGGCGCGCCGGTGCTGATCGTCGGCACCGAAGCGCTGGCCAACGAGATCACCGCCGCCGGCCTGCAACCGGTGCGCCGCTACGACGACAACCCGGTCGGCGTCGTCCAGGGCCTCTCTTTGACCATCGCCTACCACGACCTCGCCGAGGCGGCGCTGGCCATCCGGGCCGGCGCGCTGTGGGTGGCGTCCAACATCGACGCCACCCTGCCCACGGAGCGCGGCCTGCTGCCCGGCAACGGGTCGCTGGTGGCCCTACTGCGCACGGCCACCGGCGCCGAACCCCAGGTGGCGGGCAAGCCCGGGCCGCAGCTGATGCACGACGCCGTCGCCCGCGGCGATTTCCGCGCCCCGCTGGTGGTCGGTGATCGGTTGGACACCGACATCGAAGGCGCCAACGCGGCCGGGCTGCCCAGCCTGATGGTGCTCACCGGGGTTAACAGCGCCCGCGACGCGGTGTTCGCCGAGCCCGCGCGCCGGCCCACCTATATCGGCCGCGACCTGCGTTCACTGCACCTGGAAGGCGGCCGGCTCGCGGTGGGGCCGCAGCCGGACTGGCGCGTGGACGTCGGTGACGGCGCGCTGACCGTCAGCGCGAACGGCCCGAATGCTGAAGACCCAGACCAGCACGGCGACGGCCTGTCGATCGTGCGCGCCGTCGCGGGCGCCGTGTGGGGCCAAGCCTTTGAAGCCTTTGAAGCCTTTGACGGGCCGCCGCCGCGGCTCGAGGCGGGCGACGAGCGGGCCCGTGACGCCCTGCAACGTTGGTCCCTGGTGCAGCCCGACTAGCGGTTGACTAGCGTAGGAAGGCCATGAATATCGATCCTGATCAGATTCGCGCCGAGATCGACGCCCTGATAGCCCAGTTGCCCGCGGACGGCGACGCCGAACACGCGCTGTCTCTCGCCGAGCTCGAAGAGATAGCACGCCGCCTTTCCGAGGCGCACGATGTGCTGCTGCAAGCGCTGGAGTCGGCGGAGAAGGGCTGAGTACGCGCATGTCTCGACATGCCCGCGTCGACGTCGAGCTGGTCAGGCGCGGCCTCGCGAGGTCCCGTCAGCAGGCCGCGGAACTGATTGACGCCGGCAAGGTGAGCATCGACGGCCTGCCCGCGGTCAAGCCGAGCACCGCCGTGGCCGTCACCGCGGCCCTGGCCGTCGCCGACGATGGCGAACGCAGCTGGGTGTCGCGCGGTGCGCACAAGCTCATTGGTGCGCTGGAGGCTTTCGGGATACCGGTCGCGGGCCGCCGCTGCCTCGACGCCGGCGCCTCGACGGGTGGCTTCACCGAGGTTCTGCTGGATCGCGGGGCCGCCGAGGTGGTTGCCGCGGACGTGGGATACGGCCAGCTGGCCTGGTCGTTGCGGCGCGATCCGCGGGTGGTCGTCGTCGAACGGACCAACGTTCGGGACCTGTCACCCGAGGCGATCGGCGGGCGGGTCGACCTGTTGGTGGCCGACCTGTCGTTTATCTCGTTGACCACAGTGTTTCCGGCGCTGGCTGGCTGCGCTTCGCCGGGCGCGGATATCGTTCCGATGGTGAAGCCGCAGTTTGAGGTGGGGAAGGGCCAGGTCGGTGCCGGCGGGGTGGTTCACGACCCCGTGTTGCGTGCCGATTCGGTGCGGGCCGTGGCGCGGCGCGCCCGGGAGCTTGGGTGGCACACCGTCGACGTCACGGCCAGCCCGCTACCGGGCCCGTCGGGCAACGTCGAATACTTTCTGTGGCTGCGCGCCCAGACCGATCGGCCGCTGCCCGCCGACGCCCTGGACAGCGCGGTCCGGCGGGCCGTCGAAGAGGGACCGAAGTGACCACCGAGCGCACGGTGATGCTGGTCGTCCACACCGGGCGCGAGGAGGCGACCGAAACCGCGCGACGGGTAGAGAAAGTCCTGGGCGACAACGGAATTGCGCTTCGGGTACTATCCGCCGAGGCGGTCGACCGGGGACCGGTGCACCTGGCTCCGGAAGAGATGCGGGCCATTGGCGTCGATATCGAGGTGGTCGACGCGGACCCGCTGGCCGCCGATGGCTGCGAACTGGTGCTGGTTCTTGGCGGCGACGGCACCTTCCTGCGGGCGGCGGAATTGGCCCGCAACGCCGGCATTCCGGTGCTGGGCGTCAACCTCGGCCGGATCGGCTTTCTGGCCGAAGCCGAGGCGGAGGCCATCGACGTGGTGCTGGACCACGTCGTCGCCCGCGACTACCGGGTGGAGGATCGTCTGACGCTGGATATCCTGGTGCGCCAGGCGGGTCGGGTCATCGAGCGCGGTTGGGCGCTCAACGAAGCCAGCCTGGAAAAGGGCCGGCGGCTGGGCGTGTTGGGGGTGGTCGTCGAGATCGACGGCCGGCCCGTATCGACGTTCGGCTGCGACGGGGTGCTGGTGTCGACGCCGACCGGATCCACCGCGTATGCGTTCTCCGCGGGCGGTCCGGTGTTGTGGCCGGACCTGGAAGCGATCCTGGTGGTACCCAACAACGCTCACGCGCTGTTCGGGCGGCCGATGGTCACCAGTCCCGCTGCCACCATCGCGATCGAGATCGAGGCGAGCGGCAACGACGCCCTGGTGTTTTGCGACGGCCGCCGCGAGATGCTGCTACCGGCCGGCGGACGGCTCGAGGTGACCCGCTGTGCCACACCGGTGAAATGGGCACGGCTGGACAGCGCGCCGTTCACCGACCGGCTGGTGCGCAAGTTCCGGCTGCCGGTGACGGGTTGGCGCGGGGAATAACGGCGCGCGCTGGTGCTAACCGAAATACGGATCGAATCGCTGGGCGCGATCAGCACCGCTGTCGGGGAGTTCGACCGCGGCCTGACCGTGCTGACCGGCGAGACCGGCACCGGCAAAACCATGGTGGTGACCGGGCTGCACCTGCTCGGCGGTGCCCGCGCCGACCCCACCCGCGTGCGGTCGGGGGCCGACCGTGCGGTCGTCGAAGGCCGTTTCACGACAACCGATCTCGACGACGCCGCGGTCGCGCAGCTGGACGGGATGCTAGACGCCTCGGGTGCGGAGCGTGACGAGGATGGCAGCGTGATCGCGCTGCGCTCGGTCAGCCGCGACGGTCCTTCGCGGGCCTATCTGGGCGGCCGCAGCGTTCCCGCCAAGTCGCTGGGCGACTTCACCACCGAGCTGCTCACCCTGCACGGGCAGAACGACCAGCTGCGGCTGATGCGGCCCGAGGAGCAACGCGGCGCGCTGGATCGGTTCGCGAAGGCCGGCCCCACGCTCGAGCGCTACCGCAAACTGCGCGATGAGTGGCTGTCGGCGCGGCGGGACCTCTTCGACCGCCGGAACCGCATGCGGGAACTTGCCCAGGAGGCCGACCGGCTGAAGTTCGCGCTCAACGAGATCGACGCCGTCGACCCGCAAGCCGGGGAGGACGATGCCCTGGTCGCCGAGATCGTGCGGCTCTCCGAACTGGACACGCTGCGCGAAGCCGCGGCCGGCGCCCGCGCCGCGTTATCCGGTGAGCTAGACGACCTGTCCGGCAGCAGCGCCGCCGACAGCCTGGGACGGGCAAGGGCCGCACTGGAATCGACCGATGATGCCACGCTGCGGGCGTTGGCCGGCCAGATCAGCGAGGCGCTGACGGTCGTCGTCGAGGCGGGCCGCGAGCTTGGCGACTACCTGGAAGAGCTGCCGGTCGATGCCAGCGCGCTGGAGTCCAAGCTGGCCCGTCAAGCCCACCTGCGCACGCTGACCCGAAAATATGCCGCCGACATCGACGGCGTGTTGCGGTGGGCGCAGGAGTCGCGCGAACGGCTGGCGCAACTCGACGTCTCCGAAGAAGGATTGGCGGCGCTGCAATCTCGTGTCGATGAGCTGGCACGCGAATTGTCGCAAACCGCAGTCGATCTCGGTAAGGCCCGGCACAAGGCGGCCAAGACACTGGCTAAAGAGGTGACAGCGGAGCTGTCCGGCCTGGCGATGGCCGACGCCGAGTTCACCATCGACGTGATTACCGATATCGCGGCCGACCCGAATGATCCCTCCGCGCTCACGCTGCCGTCGGGCGAGCTGGCCCGGGCCGGTGCCGAGGGCATCGACCAGGTCGAGTTCGGTTTCGCGGCGCACCGCGGCATGACGGTGCTGCCGCTGGCCAAGAGCGCGTCCGGCGGCGAGCTGTCCCGGGTGATGCTGGCCTTAGAGGTCGTGCTGGCCACTTCCCGCAAAGAGACGGCGGGCACCACCATGGTGTTCGACGAGGTCGACGCCGGCGTCGGTGGCCGGGCGGCGGTGCAGATCGGGCGGCGATTGGCGCGGCTCGCGCGCACCCACCAGGTCATCGTGGTCACGCACCTGCCTCAGGTCGCGGCGTACGCCGACGTGCACCTGGTGGTGCACAACGCCGGACCCAAGGGAACCAGTGTGGTGCGGCGGATGATCGACGACGACCGAGTGGCCGAGCTGGCCCGGATGCTGGCGGGCCTCGGCGAGTCGGACAGCGGCCGTGCCCACGCCCGTGAACTGCTCGACGCCGCGCAGAACGACGAGATCTGACCCGGCGGCCCGGTTGCGTCGGCCCACCGACAGCCCCGCCGACTGTGGATCCCACGACGCGACACGCCGACTGACCGTCGTGTAGTTCACGCTCGGCGGCCCGCGTCCGAGACCTTCCCGATATGGACCTGTTACAGATGTGACTCTAGATAACTTCTGAGGCAGATGTTACGGCGCGCCTCCCCGTTCCGACCGCGCTTCGCCTACAGAATCGCCCCCATGAAGATGTCAGGGCTTCTAACGCGCAATACCTCCAGGCCGGGCCTCAGCGGCACCGCCCGAGTCGACCGGAATATCGACCGACTGCTGCGCAGGGTCTGTCCGGGCGACATCGTGGTGCTCGACGTCCTGGATCTGGACCGCATCACCGCGGACGCGCTGGTGGAGGCCGACATCGCTGCCGTCGTCAACGCATCGCCGTCCGTCTCGGGCCGTTACCCGAATCTCGGTCCGGAAGTCTTGGTCACCAACGGCGTCACCCTGATCGACGAGACCGGGCCCGAAGTCTTCAAAAAGGTCAAAGACGGCGCCAAGATTCGCCTGCACGAAGGCGGCGTGTACTCCGGCGACCGCCGGCTGATCCGCGGCACCGAGCGCACCGACCATGACATCGCGGACCTGATGCGGGAGGCCAAGAGTGGGCTGGCCGCCCACCTAGAGGCGTTCGCGGGCAACACAATCGAGTTCATCAAGAGTGAAAGCCCGTTGCTCATCGACGGCATCGGCATACCCGATCTCGACGTCGACCTGCGCCGCCGGCACGTGGTGATCGTCTCCGACGAGCCCAGCGCCGCCGACGACCTGAAAGCCATCAAGCCCTTCATCAAGGAGTACCAACCGGTACTCATCGGCGTCGGCGCCGGCGCGGATGTGTTGCGCAAGTCGGGTTATCGCCCGCAAATCATCGTCGGCGACCCCGACCAGATCAGCACCGACGCCCTCAAATGCGGTGCTCAGGTGGTGTTGCCCGCCGACGCTGACGGCCACGCGCCCGGCCTGGAACGAATTCAGGACCTTGGGGTCGGGGCGATGACGTTTCCGGCCGCGGGCTCGGCGACCGATCTGGCCCTGCTGCTGGCCGATCACCACGGTGCCGCACTCCTGGTGACGACCGGCCACACCGCCAACATCGAGACGTTCTTCGACCGGACGCGAACCCAAAGCAACCCGTCCACCTTCCTGACCAGGCTCCGGGTCGGGGAGAAGGTGGTGGATGCCAAGGCGGTCGCCACCTTGTACCGCAACCACATCTCCGGAGGCGCCATCGCACTGCTGGCGATGACGATGCTGATCGCGGTGATCATCGCGCTGTGGGTGTCACGCACCGACGCAACGGTGCTGCACTGGATCGTCGACTACTGGAACCGCTTCACCCAGTGGATTCAGCACTTGATCGCATAGCCATTCGGGGTGTTAAGGACGTGCTCTCATGATCTCGTTACGCCAACATGCGATCTCGCTGGCCTCGGTCTTCCTGGCGTTGGCCATCGGAGTTGTGCTGGGTTCCGGGTTTTTGTCGGACACCCTGCTGTCCAGCTTGCGTGACGAGAAGGGTGACCTGTATTCGCAGATCAACGGGCTCAACGACCAGAAGAACGTGCTGAACGAAAAACTCAGTGCGGCAAACAATTTCGATACTCAACTGATAGGCCGAATAGTGCACGACGCGCTGGCCGGCAAGTCGGTGGTCGTCTTCCGCACCCCGGACGCAAAAGATGACGACGTCGCCGCGGTGTCGAAAATCGTGAGCCAGGCGGGCGGCTCGGTCACCGGAACGGTGTCTTTGACCCAGGAGTTCGTCGACGCCAACTCCGCGGAGAAACTGCGAACCGTGGTCAACTCGCCCATCCTGCCCGCCGGTGCGCAATTGAGCACCAAGCTCGTCGACCAGGGTTCGCAGGCCGGTGACCTGCTCGGCCTCGCCCTGCTGGTCAACGCCAACCCGACAGCCCCGCCCGTCCCCGGTGTCGATGACGCCCAGCGCGCCACCGTGCTGGCGGCGCTGCGTGACACCGGCTTCATCACCTACCAACCCACCGATCACCTGGGGGCGGCAAACGCCGCCATCGTGATTACCGGCGGCGCGCTGCCCCAGGATGCGGGCAACCAGGGGGTCAGCGTGGCCCGGTTCGCCGCCGCGCTGGCCCCGCACGGCGCCGGCACCGTGCTCGCCGGCCGGGACGGTTCGGCGGCGGGAGCGGCCGGCGTCGCCGTCGCCCGCGCGGACGCCGCGATTGCGGGGACGATCAGCACGGTCGACGACGTCGACGCCGCGCCTGGGCGGATCACCGCGATCCTGGCCCTGCACGACCTGATCGGCGGTGGCCACAGCGGGCAGTACGGCACCGGTCACGGCGCTACCTCGGTCACCGTCCCCCAGTAGGGCGTGTTCGCGACGCCACGCCGTGGCGGATGTTAGGGTGGATTTCCGTGGGTCGGCAGGCCCAACTGCTTAAGAATGGCTAGCCCTGCCCGTCTTCACGGAGGTCGCTCAGTGCGTAAGCACCCGCAAAGTACCACCAAGCACCTCTTCGTCAGCGGCGGCGTCGCTTCGTCCCTCGGCAAGGGACTGACCGCCAGCAGCCTCGGGCAACTACTGACCGCCCGCGGGTTGCACGTGACGATGCAGAAGCTTGATCCGTATCTCAACGTCGACCCGGGCACCATGAACCCGTTTCAGCACGGCGAGGTCTTCGTTACCGAGGACGGTGCCGAGACCGACCTCGACGTCGGGCACTACGAGCGGTTCTTGGATCGCGATCTGTCCGGTTCGGCGAATGTTACTACCGGACAAGTGTATTCGACGGTCATCGCCAAGGAACGACGCGGCGAGTACCTCGGCGACACCGTCCAGGTGATCCCGCACATCACCGACGAGATCAAGCGCCGCATCCGGGCGATGGCCCAGCCCGACGCAGACGGCAACCGCCCCGACGTCGTCATCACCGAAATCGGCGGCACCGTGGGCGACATCGAGTCGCAGCCCTTCCTGGAGGCGGCCCGGCAGGTCCGCCACGACCTCGGCCGGGAGAACGTCTTCTTTCTGCACGTGTCGCTGGTGCCGTACCTAGCCCCGTCCGGTGAGCTCAAGACCAAGCCGACCCAGCACTCGGTGGCCGCGCTTCGCAGCATCGGCATCACCCCGGACGCGCTGATCCTGCGGTGCGACCGCGACGTTCCGGAAGCGCTGAAGGACAAGATCGCACTGAGTTGTGACGTCGACATCGACGGCGTCATCTCCACCCCGGACGCGCCGTCGATCTACGACATCCCCAAGGTGCTGCACCGCGAGGAACTCGACGCGTATGTGGTGCGACGGCTTAACCTGCCGTTCCGCGACGTCGACTGGACCGAATGGGACGACCTGCTGCGCAGGGTGCACGAACCGCACGAGACGGTCCGAATTGCTTTGGTGGGCAAGTATGTCGAGCTTTCCGACGCCTACCTGTCGGTCGCCGAAGCGCTGCGTGCCGGCGGGTTCAAACACCACGCGAAGGTCGACATCCGTTGGGTGGCTTCCGACGACTGCGAGACGGCTAGTGGTGCCACGGCGGCGCTTGCCGACGTGCACGCTGTGCTGATCCCCGGTGGATTCGGCATCCGCGGCATCGAGGGCAAGATCGGCGCCATCCACCATGCCCGGGCCCGCGGGTTGCCGGTGCTGGGGTTGTGCCTCGGCCTGCAGTGCATCGTGATCGAAGCCGCCCGCTCGGTGGGTCTCAGCGAGGCCAACTCAGCCGAATTCGCACCGGCCACACCGGATCCCGTCATCTCCACGATGGCCGATCAAGAGCAGATCGTGGCGGGCCAGGCCGATCTGGGCGGCACCATGCGGCTGGGGGCCTATCCCGCCGTGCTGGAGCCGGATTCGATTGTGGCCCAAACGTATGGGACGACGCAGGTGTCGGAGAGACACCGGCACCGCTACGAGGTCAACAACGCCTACCGCGAGCGGCTGGCCGAAAGCGGCCTGCGGATTTCGGGAACCTCCCCCGATGGCCACCTGGTGGAGTTCGTCGAATACCCCCCGGAGATACACCCGTTCGTCGTCGGTACCCAGGCCCATCCCGAACTGAAGAGCCGGCCCACCCGGCCACACCCGCTGTTCGTTGCACTCGTCGGGGCGGCGCTCGACTACAAAGGGGGCGAGCTGCTGCCTGTGGAGATCCCCGAGCACTCACCCAACGGCAACCAGCATCGAGAAAGCGTCGCACGGTCGCTACGCGAACCCGCGGCCCGTGGCTGACCACGTCTTCGAGACGGCGTCGTCCGAAATAGTGCACCGCGGCAACATTTTCGCGTTGCGCCGGGACCAGGTGCGGATGCCGGGCGACAGAACCGCGGTCCGTGAGGTCGTCGAGCACTATGGCGCGGTCGCCATCGTGGCGATGGACGACGACGGCAACATCCCGATGATCTATCAGTACCGCCACGCGTTCGGCCGACGACTGTGGGAGCTGCCCGCCGGGCTGCTCGACGCCCCGGGGGAGCCGCCGCACCTGACCGCGGCACGTGAGCTCACCGAGGAGGTCGGCCTGCAGGCCAGCACCTGGCGAGTGCTGGTCGATCTCAACACCGCGCCGGGCTTCAGCGACGAATCGGTGCGCGTCTATCTGGCCACCGGCCTGACCGAGGTGGGCCGGCCCGAGGCGCACGATGAAGAAGCCGACATGACGATGCGCTGGTACACCCTCGCGGAGGCGGCTAACGGGGTGATGCGTGGCGAGATCGTCAATTCCATTGCCGTTGCAGGGGTTTTGGCCGCGCAGGCCGTGGCCTCCGGGCTCGCGGAGCCACGCCCACTGGACAGCCCGTGGGCCGACAAGCCGACGGCATTCGCGGCGCGAAAGGCCCGAAAGGTCGCCGAATGACAGCTGCCCTGGAGACACAACTGCAGGGCTACCTCGACCACCTGACGATCGAGCGGGGGGTGGCGGCAAACACGCTGAGTTCGTATCGCCGCGACCTGCGCCGCTACTCCAAGCACCTGTCGGACCGCGGAATCCACGACCTGGCCAAGGTCGGTGAGGACGACGTCAGCGAGTTCCTGGTGGCGCTGCGGCGCGGGGATCCCGACTCCGGGGCGGCGGCGCTGTCCGCGGTGTCGGCGGCGCGGGCGCTGATCGCCGTGCGTGGCCTGCACCGATTCGCGGCCGCCGAAGGGCTTGCCGAGCTGGACGTGGCGCGGGCCGTCCGGCCGCCGACGCCGGGCCGCCGCCTGCCCAAGAGCCTGACAATCGACGACGTGCTCGCACTGCTGGAGGCCGCGGGCGGCGACAGCCCGGCCGACGGCCCGCTGACGTTGCGCAACCGGGCGCTGCTGGAGCTGTTGTACTCCACCGGATCCCGTATCTCCGAGGCCGTCGGCCTGGACATCGACGACATCGACACCAAGGCCAGGTCGGTGCTGCTGCACGGCAAGGGCGGTAAGCAGCGGCTGGTGCCGGTGGGACGCCCCGCGGTGCAGGCGCTGGACGCCTATCTGGTGCGGGGACGCGGCGAGCTGGCGCGCCGCGGCCGCGGAACGCCGGCGATCTTCCTCAATGCGCGCGGCGGCCGCTTGTCGCGGCAAAGCGCGTGGCAAGTTCTGCAGGACGCCGCCGAGCGCGCCGGTATCACCTCGGGTGTGTCGCCGCACATGCTGCGGCACTCCTTTGCCACGCACCTGCTCGAGGGCGGCGCCGACGTCCGGGTCGTGCAGGAGTTACTGGGTCATGCGTCGGTCACGACGACGCAGATCTACACGCTGGTCACGGTGCACGCGCTGCGCGAGGTGTGGGCAGGGGCCCACCCGCGGGCGCATTAGCTTGGCGCGAGCAGCTGTCAGGGGGGCTGCGCCCCGCCGTGGGGGATGAAAATTTGGCGTGCCGTTCGGCTTGTTGAGGTGGTTGCTTGGCGGGCCGGTCAAGTTGACGCTGGAGGGGTGTTTCGGTGGACCCCGTTGCGTCTGTGTTGCTGTAAGCACGCCGAGCAGCTTGGGGCTGGAGGGCACCCCGTGGTTGTGCGGGGGCCGTGGATTGTTGCCTGTGAGCACGTGAGTGAGACTCCTGTTTGTTTTCGCTCTTCCCGGCCCGACTTCCGCAGTTCGTAGGCACATTTCGGGGTAGCGCGGAGCGATTGTGCTGGTAGAAGGCTTGCAGAGTCACCCAGACGACGAATTCGTGTAGGCACACGATTTCGGGCGTGTCGCTGGACTTCAGCAGCGAGTATGTGCTAACGGTGTAGGGGTGTACCTTCGGGAGACGAAGCGACGGAACCGCGACGGGTCGACGGTGTCGTATCTGCAGCTGGCGCACAGCGAACGCCACCCGGTCACCGGGGTGCCCTCGGCGAAGGTGATCCACAGCTTCGGCCGCGCGGATGCCGTGGACCGCGACGCACTGGCCCGGTTGGTCGCCTCGATCTCGCGGTTCCTCGACCCGCGGCAGGCTATCGAGGCCGCGCACACCGGCGAGATCGAGATCCTGGACTCGCGCCGCTTCGGCGGCGCGTGGCTGCTCGACCAACTCTGGGAGCGGCTGGGCATCGGCGCAGCGCTGCACCGGGTGGCCGCCGAGCGGCGCCTGGACGCCGAGGCGACTGAGCGGGTGCTGTTCGCGCTCGTGGCACAGCGGGCACTGGAACCCGCCAGCAAGCTGGCCGCCACCAGCTGGGTCGGCGAACGGGTCGCGATCGCCGGCTGCGCCGGATTTTCCGACGACGCGGCGTATCGGGCGATGGACTTTGTGCTCGAGGCTCTGGGCGAGATCGCCGCGCAGATCTTCGACTCGGTCGCCCACCTGCTAAACCTCGATGTCGACATCGTCTTTGTCGACACCACCTCCACCTACTTCGAAGTCGATGTGGCCGACGAACTGTCCGACCTGCAGCCCGAACCGGAGCCCGACGACGGCGCCGCGAAACCGGTCGAGAACGGGGCGCGTCGGTTCGGCAAGTCCAAGGATCACCGCGACGACCTGCCCCAGGTGGTGATCGCGATGGCGGTCACCCGCGACGGAATCCCGGTGCGCTGCTGGACCTTTCCCGGCAACACCCAGGATCAGAAGATCATCCGCACGGTCAAAGACGACCTCGGGTCGTGGAACCTGCACCGGCTGCTGTGGGTCGCCGACCGCGGCTTCGCCTCCGCGGCCAACCGCGCCTATCTCACCCGCGGCGGCGGGCACTACATCCACGCCGAGAAGCTGCGCCACACCAACGCCGAGGCCGCCGACGCGCTGGCCCGCCCCGGCCGTTACCACGACGTGGCCGACAACCTGCGGATCAAGGAGGTTCGGGTGGCACCCGGCGGCGGCAACAACGAGGGGGCGCGCGCGGAGCGGTTCGTGGTGTGCCACAACCCGGATGCCGCCCAACGTGACGCAGCGGTGCGCCAGCGACTTATCGAGCACCTGTCCGGGCTGATCCATGGCTCCGACGCCTGGTCCAAGAACAAGTGTGACGAGTTCGTCGGCTCCCTGAAGAGCAAGCCCGGGCTGCGGCGACTATTGCGGCGCACCAAGGCCGGGCTGCTGCGCATCGACCGCGCCGCAGCCGCACGCGAAGCCCACTACGACGGCAAGTGGCTGCTACGCACCTCCGACCTCACCCTCACCGCCGAGGATCTGGCCGCCGCCTACAAGCAGCTGCTCGCCGTCGAACGCGGCTGGCGTGACTGCAAGAGCTCGCTGGGGCTGCGCCCGGTCTACCACCACCGCGAGGACCGCATCCGCGCCCACATCCAATTATGTTGGCTGGCACTGCTTCTCATCCGCGTCGCGGAAACCCGCACCGGCGACACCTGGCGCAACCTACGCCACGAACTCGACCGCATGCACCTGGTCACCTTCGCCACCGCCGACGGCCGCGTCGCGCAACGCTCCGCCCTGACCGCCAACCAGAAAACCATCCTCGCCGCGCTCGACCTGCCCGAACCCCCCAAGTACATCGACATCACACCCGTCATCGACGCCGCCGTCGCCGACTGACGAACCCGCCCGGATCACTGGCGTCGTGTAGTAACACGACCCAAATCGGCTCATCCAACGTTTACGCTGGTCAACACCAAAATTCGGCGATCCGTCTGCCCACTATCTGCGGAAGTCAGGCCCGGAACACGTTGGTTAACAATGATTTTCGGTGAAGGAGTGATGCGTTATGGAGGTGATTCATCCACGGTGCGCGGGCCTTGATGTCTCCAAGAAAGACGCCAAGGCATGCATCCGTGTTCAGGGACAGGGCAGGCGCGCTACGTCGGCGACGGTGAGCACGTGGGGCTCGACCACCACCGAGATCCTGGCGTTACGCGAGCATCTGATCGCCGCGCAGGTCAGCTGTGTGGTGATCGAATCCACCTCGGATTATTGGAAGCCGTTTTACTACCTGCTCGAAGATGGCTTGGACGTGATCCTGGTCAACGCCAAGGCGGTGCGTAATGTGCCCGGCCGCAAGAGCGACGTCTCAGATGCGATGTGGCTGGCCGACCTGGGGGCCCACGGGCTGGTGCGGGCATCGTTCGTCCCGCCCGAGCCGATTCGGGTGCTACGCGATCTGACCCGCACGCGCACGGCGATCACCCGAGCGCGCACCAAGGAGATCCAGCGGCTAGAAAAACTGCTCGAAGACGCCGGGATCAAACTCTCGGCGGTGGCCTCCAACATCGTCGGGGTCTCCGGGCGGGCGATGCTCGAAGCCCTCATCGCCGGCGAGCGTGACTCGGCGGTGTTGGCTGATCTGGCCAAACAACGGATGCGCGAGAAGATCCCCGCCCTGACCGAGGCGCTGCGCGGGCGGTTTAACGATCATCACGCGTTTATGGTGCGGTTGTATCTGGATCGCATCGACGCCCATGAGGGCGATATCGCCCGCTTGGACGCGCGGATCGAGGAGGCGATCAAACCCTTTCGTGCCGCCCGGGAACTGCTGATGAGTATCCCGGGCTTTTCGGCGATCGTGGCCGATGTGTTCATCGCCGAGACCGGCGCCGACATGAGCGTGTTTCCCACCGCGGGGCACCTGGCCTCGTGGGCCGGGGTCGTGCCCGGCTGCAACGAGTCGGCCGGCCGCGTCAAATCGGCCACCACCCGACCCGGCAACCGCCACCTCAAAGCCGCCCTCGGTGTCGCAGCCCTGTCGGCGGCCCGCAGCAAAAACACCTACTACAGCACCCGATACCGGCGCATCACCGGCAGTCACCGGCCACTGCAAAAACGCAGGAACAAGACCCGCACCAGCGGTTCACCGCCCGGCATGATCGCCCTGGTCGCCCTCGAGCACAAGATGCTCACCGACGCCTACAACATGCTGGTCAACGGCGCCTTCTACCGCGACCCAGGCCCCGACTACTACACCCGCCACCAGCCCGGGAAAACGAAAGCCAAAGCCATCAAACAACTCCAAGACCTCGGCTATCACGTGATCCTCGAACCACTCACCGAAGTCGCCTAACACCCGCGGGGCAGCTACTCACCCGCATGGGGTCACCCCATTTTCGAGTGAGACGCAAAAGCCCCCATTTAGTCCGAAGTTACTGAAAGCGCCGGGATAAACCGGCATGGAGGAGGGGATGAAAGAGCCCTACACCGAAGGATTAGCAATCCACGGTGACCCCGAGTGATGCGTTGGCGTTCCGTGAGGGCGCAGCGAAGCGTTCACAGGGGCACGTGTAGGCCAGCTATTGAGCCGCGAAATCAGGGAGTTCGGGGTGCCGACGCTGTAGTAACTGTGGAAGGCAACACCGCTAGCGGCGTTATTGCGAGTCGTTGGTGGGCCCCGCGCGGTCAGAGAACCTGTGCATGTACGGAACCTTCATGCGCGAGAACCGGGAGATCCCACGTTTGCCCTCTGGTTGATCACCAGTCGGGCCGCTTAGGGAACGCTGAGGCGGTAAGCCTGAGATGAACGAGCGTGGGAAGTCAGACAGCCCCGTAGTACCTGCGAACCTGCCGAACAAGGCCACGGAAGTGGCGGCGGAGGTGGGGGAGGAAAGGGGGCTGACCAAGGGGAACATGATCGACCTAACACGTGCCGGACGCAGTGCCGGATCGAGCGTGTCAAGCGGGTTGGATCGTGTGCGTGAAGTAGCGAGAAAGGATAAGGAAGCGCAGTTCACAGCGCTGCTGCACCATGTCGACGTGAATCGCCTCTGGGCGGCTTATTGGGCGATTAACCCCAAGGCCGCTACGGGTGTGGATCGGGTGACATGGCAGGACTACGGCGAGAATCTCGGGGCGAACCTCGTGAATCTGCTTGCCAGGGTCCACAGTGGTGCTTATCGGGCAAGTCCATCACGGCGTGCTTACATTTCGAAGTCCGATGGGCGTATGCGCCCGTTAGGCATAGCGACGTTGGAGGACAAAATTCTTCAGCGTGCTGTTGTCGAGGTGTTAAACGCTATCTACGAGGTGGACTTCCTCGGCTTCTCTTACGGATTTCGGCCTGGACGCAACCCGCACAATGCGTTGGATGCGTTAGCGACCGGCATCTCACGGAAGAAGGTGAACTGGGTGCTCGATGCGGATATCCGCGACTTTTTCGGCCAGCTTGATCATTGCTGGCTTGAGAGGTTTCTTGAGCACCGGATCGCCGATAAGCGGGTCCTGCGTCTCATCAGTAAGTGGTTGAGAGCAGGAGTCATCGAGGATGGGAACTGGTCGCAGACAGTGCAAGGGGCACCGCAGGGTGCTTCGGCGTCGCCGTTGCTGGCGAACGTGTACCTGCACTATGTCTTCGACTTGTGGGCTCACTGGTGGAGACGTCGGTATGCGCATGGTGATGTGATCATTGTGCGTTTCGCTGACGATTTCGTTGTGGGTTTCGAGCATCAAACCGATGCGCAGCGGTTTCTTGTCGACCTTCGGGAGCGGTTCGCGAAGTTCAACTTGGAGCTGCATCCAGATAAGACGCGGCTGATTGAATTTGGGCGGCATGCTGCCAAAAGGCGATCGGCGCGTGGGCTGGGTAGGCCCGAGACGTTCGATTTTCTTGGTTTCACGCATGTATGCGGAAAGACGAGGAATGGGCGTTTCTGGTTGCGGCGTATCACGATCTCGAAGCGGATGCGGGCGAAGCTGCGAGAAGTCAACGAACAACTCAAGTTTCGCCGGTACCAGCCGATTCCCGTGCAGGGCAGGTGGTTAGCGAGCGTGGTACGAGGTCACTTCGCGTACTACGCCGTGCCTGGCAATATCGATGCAGTATCGGCCTTTCGCACCCAAGTTACGAGGAACTGGTTGAACGCGCTTCGGCGCCGGAGCCATAAGACGAGTATCACCTGGGCGCGGATGAACCTGCTCGCAACTCGCTGGCTGCCACCGGCCAGAGTGTTGCATTCCTACCCTGAACAGCGCTTCGACGTTCGTACCTTAGGTAGGAGCCCAGTGCGGTAGTTCCGCACGCTGGGATCTGTGCGGGGGGCCGCCCGAAAGGGCGGTCCCTACCGCGATGCGGGTTTTGAGGCGGTTTGGTGGCTTGACATGCGGTATTGGGCCGTTTGATATTTTGAATGTAGTCAAAATGCCGGTGTGTCTTGCCGGACTTGTGAGCTGTGATCAGCTATGCTGCTGATTATGCCGCGGCGAACGTGGGAAAGTTCACGTAGTCAAATTCGACGGTCTCATGTGAATACGCAAGGCCAAGAGCGTGACTACGAATCGGTGTATCACGCCGCACCTTCCGTGACGGCGCTAAGGTCCGCAACGAGACGGTGGCCAATCTGTCGATGCTGCCCGCGGAGACGATCGCCGCGATCGAGGCCACGCTCAAAGGCCAAACATTGGTGGCGGCAGGATCGGAGTTCGCCACCACCCGTACCCTGCCGCACGGGCATGTGGCCGCGGTGTGGGCGGTCGTGCGCCAGCTGGGTCTGCCGGCGTTGTTGGGGCCCGCGTGCCGGTCACGAGATTTGGCGTTGGGGCTGATCATCTCCCGTGTGATCGAACCGGCCAGCAAGCGCTCGACATTGTCGGGGTGGGCCGACACCACGTTGGGCGCCGACCTGGGCATCGTGGACGCGTCCACCGACGAGATCTACGCCGCGATGGACTGGCTGATCGGCCGACAAGGCGCGATCGAACGCAAACTGGCCGCTCAACACCTTGGCCCGCAGGCCAATCCGTCGAAGATGGCGTTGTTCGACCTGTCCAGCACATGGATGACCGGCAGCTGCTGCGAGCTGGCGGCACGCGGGTATTGCCGTGACGGCAAAAAAGGCTTGCCGCAAATCAACTTCGGGGTGCTCGGCGACCGACAAGGCCGGCCGATAGCGGTGCGGGTATTTGCGGGCAACACCGCCGATCCCAAGGCGTTCACCAAGATCGTGACCGATCTCAAAGACGCGTTCACACTCGATGACCTGGTGATGGTGGGGGATCGGGGCATGATCACCACCGCCCGCGTCAAAGCCCTGGGTGAGCTCAATGATGCTGGAGCAAGTTTCGGGTGGATCACCGCGCTGCGCAATCCCGCCATCGCCCAACTCGCCGCCGATAACGGCCCCCTGCAGATGAGCCTGTTCGACCAACACGACCTGGTTGAGATCGTCCACCCCGACTACCCCGGCGAACGACTGATCGCCTGCCGCAACCCCTACCTGGCCGATCAGCGTGCCCGCAAACGCGCCGAACTGCTGGCTGCGACCGAGAAACTGCTGAACCCTATCAACGACCGCGTCCAGGCTGGCCGGCTGTCCGGGGCCGCCGACATCGGTAAAGCTGTCGGCAAAGTAGTGGGGAAATACAAGGTGGCCAAACACTTTCACACCACCATCACCGATGACAGTTTCACCTATCACCGCAACCAGCAAACCATCGACGCCCAAGCCGCCCTGGACGGTATCTACGTGATCCGCACCAGCGTTGAGGCTAACGCACTTAGCCCAGCCCAGGTCGTGGAAGCCTACAAGGATCTGTCCAACATCGAACGCGACTTCCGCAGCATCAAAACCGACGACCTCCAAGTACGGCCCATCCGCCACCGCCTCCAAGACCGCGTCAAAGCCCACCTGCTGATCTGCATGCTGGCCCGCTACCTAGTCTGGCATCTACAAAAAGCCTGGGCACCACTGACATTCACCGACGAAAACCCACCCGCTCGGGACAATCCCGTAGCACCTGCCCAACGCTCAACGCACGCCGACGCCAAAGCCGCCTACAAATGCGACGCCGACGGCAACCCACTACACAGCTTCCAAGGCCTGCTCAAACACCTAGCGACCTTGACCCGCAACAAGATCCGCTACCACCACACCGACGTCGAGATCGACAAACTCACCGACCCCACCGGCACCCAACGCCGCGCCTTCGACCTCATCAACACCACCATCCCCCTCACCATCACCGCCTAGAAAGTAGTCAGACACCACACCACCCAAAACCAACAAAACACCAGGTCAACCCCAAAATCCTCCAACCCAAACAGTCGTAACTTCGGTTTAGTGTCGAAATGAGGGGCTTTTGCGTCTGCTCGCAGGGAAATCTAGCCCAGGTAGTCGGACTCCAACACCAGGTCAGACAGTAGCGACTGGTATTCGACGTGTGATTGGTGCTCGACGGTGTTCCACAGCTTGCCCTGCTGATCGCGCATGTACTCGCGGTACTTCGGTGCGCCCGGCCACCCGACGTTGTCGGCGACCACTATCGAGCCCGGATGCAGCCAACCCCGCTCGAGGATACTCAGCAGGTCGGCCAGGTAGGCCGCTTTGTCGTGGTCGATGAACACGAAATCGACAGTGCCATAGGCGAATCCGTGCTCAGTCGCCAACGCGTTCAGGGTGCGCCCGTCGTCGCCGATGGTGCCGACCACACACGTGACGCGGTCGGCGACGCCGGCATGGTCCCATATCCGCCGGGCGTTGGCGGCGTTGGCTTCGGCGAATTCGACGGAGTACACCTTGGCGTTCGGAGCGCCTCGGGCGATCCGCATGGCGCTGTATCCGACGTAGGTGCCCAGCTCGAGTGCCACCGCGGGGTTGGCTCGACGCACCGCGGCGTCGAGCAGTTCACCCTTCTCGTCGCCGACGTTGATCAGCACCGACTTTTCGTAGGCAAACTTGTCGATGGTGGCCAGCACGTCGTCGACATCGCCGGCGCGCGCGTGCTGGAGCACATAGTCGACCGCGGCCGCTTCGCGCCCGTCACCGAACTGGCCGGTCGTTTGGAACTTGCGAGCCCCGGCCCCCATCCGCCAGACGGACCACCGCAGTAGGGGTATGCGCCGTTTGAGATCCATAGGCAACCAGGATAGGCGTGGGGCGGCACCGGGGCATTGTCAAGTCCTGTGCATGAGCGGACGACCGGCCCGCCCGCATCCGCCTATTCTCGGCTCACTCAAAGCCAAGACCCTGAAGGACCGTGAAGGCCGAAATGATCTCGTTGCGCGCCATGATGATGCGTGGCGGTACCTCTAAGGGGGTCTACCTGCTCAAATCGGATCTCGATGAGACCGGTCTGAACCCGGATGTGTTACTGCCGGCGATCATGGGGTCCCCGGATCGCCGTCAGATCGACGGGCTTGGCGGCGGCAGTTCAACCACCAGCAAGGTGGCCATCGTGGGCCCGCCGACGCACCCCGATTGTGATGTCGACTATCTGTTCGCTCAGGTGGATGTCGCAACCATGCGGGTGGATTGGGCGCCGACGTGCGGGAACCTGCTGACCGGGGTCGGACCGTTCGCGATCGAACGAAGGCTGGTGGACGCGGCCGACCCGCAAACCGTGGTGCGGGTGCATTTGGTCAATACCGGTGCCACGGTGCGGGTTTCGGTTGGCACTCCGGGCAAGCGTCTCCGCTATGAGGGCGGCTGGGAGGTTGGCGGGGTGCCCTGGCGCGCGGCGCCGATCGATGTGGTCTTCGGTGACTTCTGCGGCGGCCGGACCGGGGCATTGTTCCCCACCGGGAATCCCGTGGATCATGTTGGGGGAGTGGCGATCACGGCAATCGACGCGGGGGTGTGCGCGATCGTCGCGGCGGCCGGCGAATTCGGGATCGCCGGTGATGAATCGCCGCAGCAACTCAACGCGTGCCCCGGATTGCTGGAGCGGCTGGAATCGGTGCGGCTGCGTGCCGCGTTGGCGATGGGGCTCGGCGACGCCCGAGGCTGTGTCCTGCCGAAAGTCATGCTGGTGTCGAAGACGGATCGTGCCGATGTTCGGTCACGTTACTTCGTGCCGGATAGCTGCCATCCCACCCACGCGATTTCCGGGGCCATTTGTCTGGCGACGGCGGCCACGATCCGCGACACCGTGGTCGGGCGGCTGCTGGCACGTCGGTTCCGGGCCGGCCCGATTGCGATCGAGCATCCCGCGGGCACCATGCACGTCGAAATCAGTAATCCCGGCCCTGATTTCGGAATTTCCGCCGCGGTGCGCAGCACGGCGCGAAAGTTGTTCGACGGCTACGTATTTGCGGACATGACCAGGAAGGCCGGTTGATGACGAGCGGGCGCCACTGGGCGTGGACGTTGCCGTCGACGGCGGCGCTGGGCTGGCTGTTTTCCGCGTTGGGAGTGCCGTCGGGATCGCTCATCGCCGCCCTGCTGAGCGCGGGCGGCGTGGCCGTGTTGACCGGTCGCCAATTGACCCCACCGCGGTCCGTGCTGCGGCCCGCGCAAGGGTGCGTCGGCGTGCTGGCCGTCGCGCCGCTGGCCGGCGAGGCCGCCGCGACGGTGTCGCGCTACCTGGGGGTTTCACTGGTGTGCTCGGGCGTCACACTCGTCATCTGCCTGCTGTGCACGCTGGTCTTGGTCCGAGTGGCCAAGACGATCTCCCCGGCGACCGCGCTGCTGTCCACCCTGGCCGGTGGCGCCAGCGGAATATCGACCATGGCGCCCGAGTTGCCGGTGGACCATCGCTACGTGGCGCTGTCGCAGTACCTGCGGCTGATCGTGGTCACGCTGACACTGCCGGTCGTTCTGCAGCTGGCCGGGTGGCCGGCCGCCGTGTCGCGTGCCGGCGGGGATCGCGTGTCGGTGATCACCGCGGTGACCGCGGGAGCCGTCATCTTCGGAGCCGGGTATGCCGGACTGCGGCTGAAATGGCCGGCGCCGTTTCTGCTTGCTCCCATGTTGGTCGCGCTGCTGATCGCGGTCGCGTCCCAGGACCGCGTCGTGCTTGGACTGCCTTCGGTGGTCAACACCGCGGCCTACGTGGTGATCGGTTGGCAGGCCGGCGGCTCGTTCACCCGTAGCGCGGTCCGGCAATTTGTTCGGCTGATGCCGTTGACCTGTGCATTTATTGCGGCGGCCATCGGTGGGTGCCTCGGGTTGGCGCTCGCCGTGTCGGCGTGGACCGGCCTGTCCTTTTCGCAGGCATACCTGGCAACCACGCCCGGCGGGATCTACGCGGTGTTGGCAACAGCTTCGGACTCCGGAGCCGGCCCGGTTGTGGTCACCATTCAGGTGGTTCGTCTGCTGGTCATGTACCTGGTCGCGATCGCCGGAAGCAGATTCCTTGTCACCCGCCGGCTAGCTGTATTGGCTGGTTGAGTTGCCTGCGGGTCTCCCGGATCAAGGACGGGTTGCCAAGCTGTCCAATCACCTGCGGGATTACGAACCAGCCACGATGATTACTGACCATGCTTAACCGTCCGTGGAGAATTTTGAAGCTGACGGCCGACTACTACTTCGTCGCCATCCTCGACAATTCGCAGCACGACTACTCATCGCGGGCGGGCGCCGCCGCATACTGCGTCGCCGACCAGTCGATCAATGCGTTCCGGACCTTTCGCAAGAACCTGTTAACCAACCAGCCCGCGGAGAACGGGACAACCTTCCCCGACAACGCACAGTTGATCAGCGACGCGCAGCAGGCAGGCGCACCCAACGCCGCCAACTGCATCAACAAGTGCACTTACCTCTCGCTGGTGCGGGGCCTGGCCGGCGCGACCAACATGAACAGCGCCCCAACCGTTCGCATCAACGGTGCGGATTTCGACGTCAATAAGACCCCGGATGACCTGGTCGCCCGCATTAACCAGACCGTCGGCAACGCAGCCGCTTAAGGCAAACCGAGGTCGCGCGGTCCTTCGGCTCGACCTTGGTCGGCGTTGCCGGAAGCAGATTCCTTGTCAGCCGCCGGCTAGGCGTATTGGCTGGTTGAGTTGCCTGCGGGTCTCCCGGCTCAAGGACAGGTTGCCGTTAGACTTTTCTGCGATGTGCACGCCCGTCACCACCAGTCACGACCGGTCATGACCGACCCGCCGGAAAGCGACGTCGTCACTGGCCTGACCGGGCGGCCGCCGCGGGCGATCCCCGAGCCAAAGCCGCGGAGCTCACACGGCCCGGCCAAGGTCGTCGCGATGTGCAACCAGAAGGGCGGCGTCGGCAAGACCACTTCGACGATCAACCTGGGCGCCGCGCTCGCCGAGTACGGCCGGCGGGTGCTGCTGGTGGACATGGACCCGCAGGGCGCGCTGTCCGCGGGCCTTGGCGTGCCGCACTACGAGCTGGGGCAAACCATCCACAACCTGCTGGTCGAGCCGCGGGTGTCGATCGACGATGTGATGATCCACACCCGGGTGCCGCACATGGATCTGGTTCCCAGCAATATCGACCTATCGGCCGCGGAGATTCAGCTGGTCAACGAGGTGGGCCGGGAGCAGACGTTGGCGCGGGCGCTGCATCCCGTGCTGGACCGGTACGACTATGTACTGATCGACTGCCAACCGTCGCTGGGCTTGCTCACGGTCAACGGGCTGGCCTGCGCGGACGGCGTGGTTATCCCGACCGAGTGCGAGTTCTTCTCACTGCGCGGGCTGGCGCTGCTCACCGACACCGTCGACAAGGTGCGCGACCGGCTCAACCCGAAGCTGGACATCAGCGGCATCCTGATCACCCGGTACGACCCGCGCACCGTCAATGCGCGTGAGGTGATGGCCCGCGTCGTGGAGCGGTTCGGTGACCTGGTGTTCGACACCGTGATCACCCGCACGGTCCGCTTCCCGGAGACCAGTGTGGCGGGCGAGCCGATCACCACCTGGGCGCCGAAATCGGGGGGCGCGATAGCCTACCGCGCCCTGGCCCGCGAGTTCATCGACCGATTCGGCGCGTGAACAGCCGCGCGAACGGTGAGCCTTACCAGAACGGCTTTCAGGTCCGGCTCACTAATTTCGAGGGGCCGTTCGATCTGCTGCTGCAGCTGATCTTCGCTCACCGCCTCGACGTCACCGAGGTGGCGCTGCACCAGGTCACCGACGACTTCATTGCCTATACCCGCCAGGTCGGTGCCGAGCTGGGCCTCGAGGAGACCACGGCGTTCCTGGTGATCGCGGCGACGTTGCTCGATCTCAAAGCCGCGCGGCTGTTGCCGGCGGGGCAGGTCGACGACGAAGAGGATCTGTCGCTGCTAGAGGTGCGCGATCTACTGTTCGCCCGGCTGCTGCAATACCGGGCGTTCAAGCATGTCGCGCAGATCTTCGCCGAGCTGGAGGCCACCGCGCTGCAGAGCTATCCGCGCGCGGTGTCGCTGGAGGACCGATACGCCAGGCTGCTCCCCGAAGTGATGCTCGGTGTGGATGCTGACCGATTCGCCCAGATCGCCGCGATCGCATTCACGCCGCGTCCGGTGCCGAAGGTGGACATCGAGCATCTGCACGAACTGAAAGTCTCGGTTCCCGAGCAGGCCAAACGATTGCTGGCGATGCTGCAAGAGCGCGGTGCCGGGCAGTGGGCCTCGTTTTCTGAATTGATCGCCGATTGTCAGGCGCCGATCGAGGTGGTCGGTCGCTTCTTGGCGTTGCTCGAGCTGTTTCGGTCCCGGGCGGTAGCATTCGATCAGTCAGAGCCGCTTGGCGTGCTCCAAGTTTCGTGGACCGGGGAAAGGCCGACCACCGAAGCCCTGGTAGAAGTGCGAGACCAACCATGACTCCCCCCGACGAGACTCCCGCCGGCGACGATGCAGAGCTCAGCGATGCTGAGGAGCGGCGCTCATTGACCGAGGAATCGCCCGATCCCAATCTCGATCCCGATCTCGATCTGGGTATCGACATCGCTGCGTTCCCGGAACTGGACGCCGACGAACTCGGCTCTGTGCTGGAGGCGCTGCTGCTGGTGGTGGATACCCCGGTGACCGCGGAGGCGCTGGCGGCGGCCACCGAGCAGCCCGTCTACCGGATCGCCACGAAGCTGCAGATGATGTCCGACGAGCTCACCGGCCGCGACAGCGGCATCGAGTTGCGGAAAACCACCGAGGGTTGGCGGTTGTACACCCGCGCCCGGTTCGCACCCTACGTCGAGAAGCTGCTGCTGGACGGAGCGCGAACGAAGCTCACCCGTGCCGCGCTGGAGACGCTGGCCGTGGTGGCCTACCGCCAGCCCGTGACGCGCGCGCGGGTGAGCGCGGTTCGCGGTGTCAATGTGGACGCCGTCATGCGCACCCTGCTGGCGCGCGGCCTGATCACCGAGGTCGGCGCCGACGCCGACAGCGGCGCGGTGACGTTCGCAACCACCGACCTGTTTCTGGAGCGCCTCGGGTTGACCTCGCTGGCCGAGCTACCCGACATCGCGCCACTGCTTCCCGATGTCGACATGATCGAGGACCTCAGCGAATCCCTGGACAGCGAGCCGCGTTTCATCAAACTCACCGGCGGCTCGGTACCCGAGCAACCACTGTCGTTCGACGTGGACCAGGATTGATGGTCGAGTCGGAAGAGTCCAGCGAGGCCGGGGGGACCCGGCTACAAAAAGTGTTGTCCCAAGCCGGGATTGCCTCGCGGCGCGCCGCCGAGAAGTTGATCATCGATGGCCGTGTCGAGGTGGACGGGCAAGTGGTGACCGAGTTGGGTACCCGGGTCGACCCGGACGTCTCGGTGATCCGCGTCGACGGGGCGCGCGTCGTCGTCGACGACTCGCAGGTGTATCTGGCGCTGAACAAACCTCGCGGCATGCACTCGACCATGTCGGACGATCGCGGCCGGCCGTGCATCGGCGACTTGATCGAACGCAAGGTACGCGGCAACAAAAAGCTGTTTCACGTCGGGCGGTTGGACGCCGATACCGAAGGGCTGATCCTGCTGACCAACGACGGCGAGCTGGCACACCGGCTGATGCATCCCTCCCACGAGGTGCCCAAGACCTATCTGGCGACGGTGACCGGATCGGTGCCGCGCGGGCTGGGCAAGAAACTGCGGGCCGGCATCGAGTTGGACGACGGCCCGGCGCGGGTCGATGATTTCGCGGTGGTGGACGCGATCCCTGGCAAGACGTTGGTGCGGTTGACCTTGCATGAGGGCCGCAACCGCATTGTGCGCCGGCTGCTGTCGGCCGCGGGCTTCCCGGTGGAGGCATTGGTGCGCACCGACATCGGCGCGGTGTCGCTGGGCAAGCAGCGTCCCGGCAGCATCCGGGCGTTGCGCCACGACGAGATCGGGCAACTGTACCGAGCGGTGGGCCTGTGAATAGCGTCGTTGTTGCGATCGACGGGCCGGCGGGAACTGGAAAGTCCTCAGTGTCAAAGGGATTAGCGCATGCGCTGGCGGCGCGCTACCTGGATACCGGGGCGATGTACCGGATGGTGACGCTGGCGGTCCTGCGTGGCGGGATCGACCCGGCGGATGGTGCCGCCGTCGAGGCGGTTGCGTCGCGAGTCCAGATGAGTGTGGACTACGACCCCGATGGGGATCGTTATTACCTTGACGGAGAGGATGTTTCGGCCGAGATACGCGGGGACAACGTCACCCGCGCGGTGTCGGCGGTGTCGTCGGTTCCCGCCGTCCGGGCGCGGCTGGTCGGGCTGCAACGACAAATGGCCGAAGGGCCGGGCAGCGTCGTCGTCGAGGGCCGTGACATCGGGACCGTGGTGTTGCCCGACGCGCCGGTGAAGATCTTCTTGACCGCATCGGCCGAGACCCGTGCTCGGCGCCGCAACGACCAGAACGTGGAGGCGGGCCTGGCCGACGACTACGAAGGCGTGCTGGCCGACGTGCGCCGGCGGGACCATCTCGACTCCACTCGGGCGGTGTCGCCGCTGCGAGCGGCTTCGGATGCGGTGGTCGTCGATACCAGTGACATGACCCAGGACGAGGTGATCGCTCATCTGCTGGAGCTGGTGACTCAGCGAAGCGGGGCGGTGCGGTGAGCCAGGACGGCACCTGGACCGACGAAAGCGACTGGGAGCTCGACGATTCGGAGGTAGCCGAGTTTGGTCCGGCGCCCGTGGTCGCGGTGGTGGGCCGGCCCAACGTGGGTAAGTCGACCCTGGTCAATCGGATCCTGGGCCGGCGCGAAGCGGTGGTGCAGGACGTGCCCGGCGTGACCCGGGACCGGGTTTCCTACGACGCGCTGTGGACCGGGCGCCGGTTCGTCGTGCAGGACACCGGGGGATGGGAGCCCGACGCCAAGGGCCTGCAGCAGTTGGTGGCCGAGCAGGCGCGGGTGGCGATGCGTACCGCCGACGCGGTCATTCTGGTGGTCGATGCCGGTGTCGGTGCCACCACCGCCGACGAGGCCGCCGCCGGTATCTTGCTGCGTTCGGGTAAGCCGGTCTTCTTGGCCGCCAACAAGGTTGACAGCGAGAAGGGTGAAGCGGACGCGGCGGCGCTGTGGTCGCTGGGACTCGGTGAGCCGCACGCGATCAGCGCGATGCATGGCCGCGGCGTGGCTGACCTGCTCGACGAAGTGTTGGCCGCGCTGCCCGAAGTTTCCGAAGCGGCCGCGCCCGGCGGTGGTCCGCGGCGGGTGGCGCTCGTCGGCAAACCCAATGTGGGCAAGAGTTCGCTGTTGAACAAGCTGGCCGGCGACCAGCGCTCGGTGGTACACGAGGTGGCCGGTACGACGGTCGACCCGGTGGACTCACTGATCGAAATGGGCGGCAAGGTCTGGCGATTCGTCGACACCGCCGGGTTGCGTCGCAAGGTGGGTCAGGCCAGCGGGCACGAGTTCTACGCCTCGGTGCGCACCCACGGGGCCATCGATGCGGCCGAGGTAGTGATCGTGCTGATCGACGCGTCGGAACCGCTGACCGAACAGGATCAGCGGGTGCTGTCCATGGTGATCGAAGCCGGACGGGCGCTGGTGCTGGCGTTCAACAAGTGGGATCTGGTCGACGAGGACCGCCGCGACCTGCTGGACCGGGAGATCGACCGCGAGCTGGTGCAGGTGCGGTGGGCGCAGCGGGTCAACGTCTCCGCCAAGACGGGCCGGGCGGTGCAGAAGCTGGTGCCGGCGATGGAGAGCGCACTCGCGTCGTGGGACACCAGGATAGCGACCGGCCCGCTGAACACCTGGGTCAAAGAGGTGGTCGCCGCGAATCCGCCCCCGGTGCGCGGCGGTAAACAGCCGCGCATCCTGTTCGCCACCCAGGCGACGGCCCGGCCGCCGACGTTCGTGCTGTTCACTAGTGGTTTTCTGGAGGCCGGTTACCGCCGGTTCCTGGAACGACGGCTGCGTGAGACGTTCGGGTTCGAGGGCAGCCCGATCCGGGTCAACGTGCGGGTGCGCGAGAAGCGGGGCACTAAACGCCGCTAGCGGCACCGCAAGTACCGGGTCGCGGGCAACCGTCGCGCTTCATCGGCCATGGTTAGCGCTCGGTGGGCGTCGTCGAGGCGAAGTGGCGGCGTGGACTCCATTTCTGGCGAGTAATTCCCACGATGCGGACATATACCGCTACATCACAGGATCAACTGTTGACAAGGCAACTATTCCACCTCTATCGTCTCTCGTATTACGGATTAATAGATCCGCATCGCGGGATTTGATGGGAGACAGAGTTGAAGACGGCAGAGCAGGCCCCGAGCACGGCGATGACACGGTTCAGCGTGCAGGACAAGTCGATACTGATCACCGGTGCGACCGGCTCGTTGGGCAGCACCGCGGCCCGGGCGCTGGCCGAAGCGGGAGCCCGGCTGACCCTGGCCGGCGGCAACTCCGCGGGCCTGGCCCGACTGATTCACGACGCCGGCATCGAGGATGCGGCGGTGGTGGCGCGTCGCCCCGACACCCCGGCCGACGCTCAAGCCATGGTCGAGGCGGCCGTCGCCCGCCACGGACGCCTGGACGGGGTGCTGGTCGCCTCGGGCATGAACCACGTCGCGCCCATCACCGAGATGGCCGTCGAGGACTTCGACAAGGTGATGAGTGCCAACGCGCGGGGTGCCTGGCTGGTGTGCCAGGCGGCCGGGCGGATCCTGCACGAGCAGGGCGACGGCGGCAGCGTCGTGCTCGTCTCCTCGGTTCGAGGCTCGTTGGGCCACGCCGCCGGATACAGCGCCTATTGCCCGTCGAAGGGCGCCACCGACCTGCTCGCCAAGAGTCTGGCGGCGGAGTGGGGTGCTGACGGCGTTCGGGTAAATGCCCTTGCGCCAACGGTTTTCCGCTCCGAGTTGACCGAGTGGATGTACGCCGACGATGAAAAGGGCCGCACCACCCGCGAGGCGATGTTCTCCCGGATCCCGTTGCGCCGCTTCGCCGAACCGGAAGACTTCGTCGGTGCGCTGATCTATCTGCTCAGCGACGCGTCGAGCTTCTTCACTGGCCAGGTGATGTACCTGGACGGCGGATACACGGCATGCTGACTTCCCACGATTTTTCGCGCGCCGCGGTCGTCGGCGCCGGGCTGATGGGGCGCCGCATCGCAGGAGTGCTGGCCTCCGCGGGCCTCGATGTCGCCATCACTGACACCAATGCCGCAATTCTCGACGCCGCAGCCGCCGAGGCCGGCCAGGTGAACGGCGCCAACCGCGGCTCGGTGACCGCCGTCGCCGACATGGCGGACGCGGTGGGCGACGCCGACCTGATTATCGAAGCCATCATCGAGGACCTCGCCATAAAGCAGGGACTCTTCGAACGCCTGGCCGCCATGGCGCCCAAAGCGGTGCTGGCGACCAACACTTCCGTCCTGCCGGTCGGCGCCGTCACCGCGCGAGTCGAAGATGGCGGCCGCGTGCTCGGGACGCACTGGTGGAATCCACCGGATCTCATTCCGGTCGTCGAGGTGGTGGCCAGCGAGCGCACCGCTCCGGAGATCGTGGACCGCGTCGTGGCCCTGCTGACTGAGGCCGGCAAGCTACCGGTGCGGGTCGAGCGCGATGTCGCGGGCTTCATCGGCAACCGGCTGCAGCACGCGCTGTGGCGTGAGGCCATCGCCCTGGTCGCCGAGGGAGTGTGCGACGCGGAGACAGTAGACCTGGTGGTACGCAACACAATTGGGCTGCGATTGGCCACGCTGGGCCCGCTGGAAAATGCCGATTACATCGGCCTTGATCTCACCATGGCCATCCACGAAGCCGTTATCCCGAGCCTCAACAGCGACCCGTACCCCAGCCCACTGCTGCGCAAGCTGGTCGCCGACGGCCAGCTCGGGGCGCGCACCGGCCATGGATTCCTCGACTGGCCCGAAGGCGCTCGCGAGCGCACCGCGGCCCGTCTTGCCGAGCACATCACTGCACAACTCGAAAAACCCTGAAAAGAAAGGAAGTACAGCCATGAGTTTCCCCTGGCCCCTCGGTGAAGCCGAATCGAAGTTGGAGTTCTACGACCTGTCCCACCCATGGGGGCATGGTGTGCCGGCATGGCCGTACTTCGAGGATGTCAAGATCGAGCGTCTGCACAACATGGCCAGAAGCCGTGTGTTGACCCAACGGATCACCACCGTCATGCATTCCGGCACGCACATCGACGCGCCCGCGCACGTCATCCCGGGCACGCCCTTCTTGCACGAGATCCCGCTGAGTGCGTTCTTCGGCACCGGCGTCGTCGTCTCGATCCCGAAGGACAAGTGGGGCGTCGTCACCGCCGAGGACCTGGAGAACGCCACACCGGAGATCCGGCCCGGCGACATCGTCATCGTCAACACCGGCTGGCACCACAAATACTCCGACAGCCCCGAGTACTACGCCTACTCTCCGGGCTTCTACAAGGAAGCCGGCGAGTGGTTTGCGGCCAAGGGCGTCAAGGCGGTCGGCACCGACACGCAGGCACTGGACCACCCGCTGGCCACATCGATCGCCCCGCACGGTCCCGCGGAATTCACGGGCGGGCTCTTACCTTGGGCCGTAAAGGAATACGAGGACGAGACCGGGCGCAAGGTGCTGGACGACTTCCCGGAGTGGGAGCCGTGCCACAACGCGATCCTGTCCAAGGGCATCTACGGCTTCGAGAACGTGGGCGGCGACCTGGACAAGGTGACCGGCAAGCGCGTCACGTTCGCCGCGTTCCCCTGGCGTTGGGTGAATGGCGACGGCTGCATCGTGCGGCTGGTGGCCATCGTCGACCCCACCGGCAGCTACCGGATCGAGACGGGTCAGGGGTCGTGACGATGAACCTGACCAGGGCGTCTGAAGCACCTGCCTACACGGCACCGTTGCACCACGATGTGGCCACGGTGCGCTTGCAGGGACACGAAGCCGGGCACACCGATCGATTCTGGGTCGGGTTGTCCGTCTACGGGCCGGCTGGGAGGGCCGAGACGGCACCCACCCGCGAGGAGATGGTTTACGTCGTTCTCGACGGCGAGCTGGTCGTCACCAGCGACGGGACCGAAATGGTCCTGGGCCGCTTCGACAGCATCCACTTCGCCAAGGGCGAAGTGCGGAGTATCGAAAACCGTTCGGACCGTGAGGCATTGCTGCTTGTCACGTGCGCGCACCCCCAGGAGGAGGAGTCGTCATGAGTGTCGTGATCACCGTCGCGCCCACCGGACCGATCGCGACCAAGGCCGACAATCCGGCCTTGCCGACTTCTCCGGAGGAGATCGCGACCGCCGTCGAGCAGGCGTATCACGCCGGCGCCGTGGTGGCGCACATCCACCTGCGTGACGAGAACGAGCGGCCCACCGCCGACCTGAATATCGCCCGGCGGGCAATGGATCTCATCCGCGATCGGTGTCCGATCCTGATCCAGATGTCGACTGGGGTGGGCCTCACGGTGCCGTTCGAGGAACGCGAAAAGCTGGTCGAGCTGCGTCCACGGATGGCCACGCTGAACCCGTGCTCGATGAGTTTCGCCGACGCAGAGTTCCGTAACCCGCCGAAGGACGTGCGGCGCCTGGCGGCGCGGATGCGAGAGCTGGACGTCAAACCGGAACTCGAGATCTACGACACCGGGCACCTGGAGGCCTGCCTGCGGTTGTGGCAGGAGGGTCTGCTGGCCGAGCCGTTGCAGTTCAGCATCGTCCTTGGTGTGCGGGGAGGCATGGCTGCCACCGCCGACAACCTGCTGACGATGGTGCGCCGGCTTCCGCCGGGTGCGATCTGGCAAGTCATCGCGATCGGGCGGGCCAATTTGGAGTTGACCGCGATGGGCCTTGCCCTGGGCGGCAATGCCCGAGTGGGTTTGGAGGACACCTTGTACCTGCGCAAAGGTGAGCTGGCGCCGAGCAATCTGGCGCTGGTGCAGCGCACAATTCATCTCGCCGAAGCCTTGGACTTGCCGGTCGCCTCAGTCGAGGAGGCCGCGGCCCTTTTGCAACTGCCAGGAGATCAGCGGTGAACATCGACGGCGACGAAAACGGTGCACGCAGCACCGGCATCCAAGTCATCGCCCGCGCGGCCGAGATGCTGCGGGTGTTGCAGGCTCATCCCGGCGGGCTCAGCCAGGCCGAGATCGGTGAGCGGTTGGGAATGGCGCGCTCCACGGTGAGCCGGATCCTCAACGCCCTGGAGGACGAAGGCCTGGTGGCCTCGCGTGGGGCCCGGGGTCCCTACCGGCTCGGTCCGGAGATTGCGCGCATGGCCAGTACGGTGCGACTTGGCATCGTGACGGACATGCACCCGTTCTTGACGGAGCTCTCGCGCGAACTGGACGAGACCGTGGACCTGTCGATCCTCGACGGGGACCGGGCCAGCTTCATCGACCAGGTGGTTCCGTCGCGCCGGCTGCGTGCCATTAGCGCGGTGGGGGAGTCGTTCCCGCTGTACTGCTGCGCCAACGGCAAAGCGCTGCTGGCCTCTCTGACGCCCGATCAGCTGGCCACCGCGTTGCCCAATCGGCTGATGCCGCTCACCGGGAGCACCGTCACCACGCCGGCGGCGCTGCGTAAGGATCTTGAACGCATCCGACGCGAGGGCGTCGCCTATGACCGCGAGGAGCAGACCGACGGTGTCTGCGCCGTGGGTGCGGCGCTGCGCGTGGATGAGGAATTGGTGGCGGTCAGCGTGCCGGTTCCGGCACAACGGTTCTACGGCCGCGAAGAAGTACTTGCCCAGGCGCTGCTGACCTGGGTCGACAAAGTGAATGCCTGGTTCAAGACCGCGGAGGAAAGATGACAAAAGCGTTGCGAGAGAAGTTAGTTGGTGCCTGGCAGTTGGTGTACTACGTCGAGCGGGACAGCCCAGACGGGCCGGTCAGGTACCCGCACGGTGAGGATGCGCAGGGATTGATCATCTACACCCCGGACGGGTACATGTCGGCGCAGATCCAGTCGTCGGACCGGCCCGACTACGACCGGCCGGTGGCCAGCGGAGGCACCATCGACCAGGCGGCGGCCGCGGCGTTGGGATACCTCGCTTACAGCGGCCGGTACTTCGTCGACGAGTCCACCGGCGACATCCGCCATGAGGCAAAGCTCTCCCTGGTACCCAACTACCTGGGTCAATTCCATCTGCGGCACAGCGATCTCGACGGTGACAAGTTGACCCTGTCGGCCGAGTTGCCGCTCGCCGATGGCAAGACGGTGTATTCGACGTTGCTGTGGGTCCGTGCGGGGTCTGACTCGCAGGTCGCGTAGGTGGTAGCCGGGCTTGGGGTCCGTCTGCGGTAGGCTGTCGACCTGCCGCCGGTGGACTCCGCCGGCGACACCGAGCACGACCGGGCTGTGGCGCAGTTTGGTAGCGCACTTGACTGGGGGTCAAGTGGTCGCAGGTTCAAATCCTGTCAGCCCGACAGCAGGAATTACCTGGTCAGAGCATGTTTTCTGACCATGCTGGTGGGTTTCCGTGCGATCTGAGTGCGATCTTCTGCAGCATCTGCCAGCACTCACCAGCGCACGGTCAAGTGTCGGCGGGGTCGCTTCGCCTGGTAGCTGGTGGGCGGCACTCCCAGCACCGGTCAGGCGGGTAGCGCTGCAAACGGCGAGACCCAATAAGCACACGGCGGCCCTTGTCGAGAGGCCCGAGAAGACCCTCTGTCACGCCGCTTGCCATGCTAATCCGCATGACCGTGGAGATGCCGCCGTATCAGACTTTCCTCTGGCCTGCGCTTCAGGCTGTCATCGCGCTCGGAGGGTCGGCGTCCATCGCGGAACTTGAGGCTGCCGTCATCGATCGCGAGGACATCTCGCCCGAGGTCCAGGGCGTGCTTCACCACGACGGTCCGATGACCGAGGTGCAATACCGGCTCGCATGGGCACGGACGTACCTCAAGGGCATGGGTCTGCTGACGAACAGCCAGCGCGGGGTTTGGTCGGTCACCGAGAACGGGCAGACGGTGACCGAGGACGAAATCCCAAAGTTGCGGTCCGAATACCTCGCGTCTTACCGCAAGTCGGGTCCGAAGAGGAAAAGGAAGAAGGGATCACCGTCCCACTTAGACAACGAGATTGACCAACCCGAGGCCGAGGCCGAGGAAGCCTGGAAGGACGAACTTCTCGACACTCTGCTCGGCATGTCATCGCAAGCGTTCGAGCGACTGGCTCAGCGGCTCCTCAGGGAAGCTGGTGTACAGAGTCCCGTTGTTACGGGCCGAAGCGGCGACGGCGGCATCGATGGGCGTGGCGTGTATCAGATCTCGCTTCTCAGTTTCCCGGTCTTCTTCCAGTGCAAGCGATATAAGGGAAGTGTCGGCCCATCTGCGGTAAGGGACTTCCGAGGGGCGATGGCCGGTCGCGGTGAGAAGGGTCTTCTGATCACGACCGGATCATTTACAAGCGATGCCAACGCCGAGTCCCGCCGCGATGGCGCACTACCGATCGACCTCATCGACGGCGACCGCCTGTGCGAGCTACTCAAGGAGTACGCGATCGGAGTTACCACGACGCCGAGGACTGTTGAGGATATTGCAATTCAAGCCGAATACTTCAAATCGCTTGAACCAAAGTAACTCTGACGCGATGGCACGCAAGCGGCGCGCTGCTCATGGTGTCAGCTCGATCAGTGCGGCGCGCACCACGCAGCGACAGTGACGCGAAGCCATTCGCCGTGACTATTTCCGGCGATTGGCGCTCGACGTCGTGCGGGTTCTGAACTGCGCCAATACCTTCCCGCTCCTGTTCCGGTACGCTGGCGGCATCACCACCAGTACGACGGGACCATCACATGGAAGACAAAGCCAGGGAGAACCGGCTGCGCCGTGCGGCACGTCGGCATCGCAAAATCCTGGTGAAGTCACGCCTGCGGGACCGCTGGGCACCCGACTATGGGCTGTACGTCCTCATCCCCGACAACGCGCCACTACCAAACGAACGCCTTGCGGCTCAGGCGTTTCGCCGAGGCGAGAGCATGACGCTGGACCAGATCGACGAGACGCTGTACCCAAACAGCACGGGGTGGACCGATGACCGCCAGCATCAAATCGCGTGAGACATACATCCGCCGCCTGGCGGGATCCTGCGGCTGCCGGTTCGAAAAGCCCCGCGACCCAGGCCAATACGGCGGGTGGACCTACATCCTGTGGGACGACAACACCGACAATGGGCTAGGGGCTGATGACCCTGACGAATTCGAAACCTGTCTGCGCGAACAGTATCCAAACATCATGCCGCGCAAGAACAACGACTGGTCCGGTATTCTCGCGACCGCCAAGCAGATCGTAGAGTCCTACGACACCGGGGTCACACTGCGGCAGTTGTTCTACCAGTTGGTGTCTCGTCAGTTGATCGAGAACAACACCAACCGGTACGGGTACTTGTCGACGGTGACGGCGCAAGCCCGTCGCGACGGCGACTTTCCCGACCTGATCGACCAGCGCAGCGAAATCCTTGTGCCGCGAATAATTCGTCGCCGCAAGCCGCGATCACTTCTGTCCTCGGCGGCTATCGGCGGGATCGCACTGAGGGACAATCTGTTTCGCTGTACGTGGCCGTCGAGAAGGCCGGTATCCAAAACCAACTTTGGAGTTGGTTTAGCGACCTCTCAATCCCGATCCTGGCCCTGGGCGGCTACGGATCGCAGAGCTACAAAGACCAGATCAAGCGCAGCGTGGCGCGGGGCGGCAGGCAAGCCGTGCTGATCTACGCGGGTGACCACGATGCCTCCGGCGACGACATCTACCGCGATTTCGTGGCACGCACCGGCTGCTGGGTGGACACACATCGAATTGCGTTGACAAAGCTGCAAGTTGAGGAGCGCAACCTGCCGATCAACTTCAACAACGAGAAGGATGATTCGCGTCAGAAGGCGTTCAACAAGACGCACGGCTACCCGTCAGGCAGCAAGGTGCAGGTCGAATTGGACGCCCTGGCACCGGATGTGCTGCGCGGCCTGTATCAGGACGCGGTGGACGAGTACTGGGACGGCGACGCCTACGATGCGGTGATCGAACGCGAGGCTGAGGAGCGCGACCAGTTGCGGCGGGTCAAGCTGCCCAAGCGTCGACCCACTTCCGGGTGACATTTCCCGACAGCAGGTCAACAAATGTGTCCGGTGACGGCCCGCTGGCGATGATGCTGGGGCCATCTTGGCCCCCAGGGACAACACGGCCCCAACCCATTGGCTCATCTGCGCAGCCGCCGACCACGGCCAAGCTTGCCAACCTGGGACGCAATCCTGCCGCTATGCTCCTCTGCATTGACAGAGTTCGCACAGGCTGCGAGGAGCGCGAAAGTGGGTTTCTATATCCGCAAGGCCGTGAAGGCAGGCCCGTTCCGGTTCAACCTCAGCAAATCCGGCGTCGGAGTCAGTGCAGGCGTTCCGGGCTTCCGCGTTGGATCTGGCCCGCGAGGGAACTACGTCCACATGGGTCGACACGGTGTTTACTATCGGACCGCCTATTACGGAACGCCTTTGTTGGGCGGCTCTCGGGCGCACAGGACAGTCCAGCACCCTGCGCAGTCCCGCACACCGCACGCTCCCGCATACCGCCCAAGTGACGTCATCCTAGAAGACGTCACCGGCGCTACAGCGATGTCATTAGAGCCGACCGGGGGCGGCGACGTGGTCGAACAGCTCAACGCCGTAGCCACCAGGATGCGATGGGGTTGGCCAGTCACCATTGCGAGTTTGGTACTGGGGCTAGTTCACCCGCCCTACAGCCTGATCGTTTGGGTGTTGTTAGCTCCGTTGTGCTGGTGGGTATTCCTCCATGACCAGGCCAGCCGTGCGGTCGTGCTCTTCTATGACGTCAACGATTCGCATGCGGCATGGTTCGATTCGTTGGTGACACATTGGGATTGGCTAACCGGATCTCAGCGATTGTGGCGCATCACCCAAGCCGGAGTTGTCCGAACCACTCGCCAGTACAAGATCAGCTCTGGCGTCGGCAGCATCGTAGATCGCATCTCCGTTGCTGCTAGCACCGACGGCCCGAACAATCTGTCGACCAACGTTGCAATTCCGTCGCTTGTTGCTCGTACCTCCGGCCTGTACTTTCTTCCCGACCGGGTACTAGTCAAAGAGGGCAGACGCTACAGCGACGTTGCCTATCAATACCTACAGGTGTCATCAGCGCAGACGCGTTTTCATGAAAGTCCCGGTGCGGTCCCTGGCGACGCCGTGCAAGTAGGCCAAACGTGGCAGTACGTAAACGTCAAGGGCGGCCCTGATCTCCGTTACAAGAACAACCCGACGTTGCCCATTATGCTGTACGGACTTCTTGAGATCACCAGTCCGCAGGGACTCAGCTGGCTAGTGCAGACTTCCCGCGCCGACGCAGCACCCGAAATTGCATCGGTCATATCCAAGTACCCGGCGGTCGGTCATAAATGACTTCCGCCCGGCCACCGCGCATACACTCGTTGGCATGAGTGAACGGCGACTAGTGGCCCTCATAAGCGGCAAGGGCAAGTCGGAAGCCCAGTTGAAAGCTGAGGCACGGGAAGCGCTTCGGAAGTGGCAAGAAGCCCGAAACGGGGAAGCCCCGCAGAGCCGCTGAGACCCCCTGGGCGGTGGGTCACTCATCGACCGAGGCTGGTTTCGTGGCCCAGCGTGCCGCACAACCCCAGCAATTCCAGCCCCTACCTCACGGCACCGGCAGGAACCGCAGCCCGCGCCGTCGATCCGCGTCGCCCACCTGACCGCGTTGCGATCCCCACTGCGCCGACGACGGCACAGCCGCTCCACATCCGCTGGAGAATCGGTCCCCGCCATTTCAGTGGCGGGTGTTTTTCTACTATCTAGACCCCAGTGTTGGGTGATTATGTTTCACTGACGGCACTGACGTCGCAGGGCACAGCCTCTATGGGAGAACCGTGGACTACAACTACAACGTGACTGGCTTCTATCATGATCCGCCCGTCTTTCTGGTTGAGCATCCAATTGACCACGCCGCCGCTGGCGGCACATGGAAAGTCCTTTTTGATCGCTTTGACCATGAGATTTTACGAGCAAACCTGGCCGAAAAAGTCCAGATGCGCGCAACCGTTGAAGGCATCTTTGCTTTCGACTTCAGCAACATGACCGATTGCGCAATATCAGAAACAGGACCTGAATTGCAAATCGATTTCTTTGAACGCGCGGAGAAGAGGCTTCTCCGCACGCGCATTATGAATGCATACCTCGCCTTTTTCTATACGCAGCAGATACTCATCGAGAACGTTGCACGACCTCGAATGGTTGTGACTCCAGAGCTAACTATTACGATGGACGGCTTTGGACACCAACCGAGTCAGGGGTTTGGAAACCAGCGCGTCAGTCACCTCGCCACGTCAAGTTTCGAGATGACCTATCCGTCACATATACCTCATCATATGGATAGTCGAATCAACATGAGAGGGTTGCCGATTAGCGCACAGGTGGTGCAAGCTGCAGCCGCCGACCTATCGATGCTGATTGAGCAACACGGCGTAGACGGCGTTATGCTTGTCGATCTATACCTCCGCGCAAGTAAGGCCTTTCAAGATTACAACCACAGCCTCAGCGTAATCACCTATTGGACGATAATAGAGCGGCTAGTTAACGATCTGTGGAAACAGATGCAACACGACCATGCCTCACGTGACAATGACGTTTTCATTGACGGAACACGACGGAAGCGCCTCGCCGATGGGCGCACCTATACGGCGTCCGTAATGACTGAGATGCTATCTTTTCTGGACTATATCTCTAAAGATATCTACGACGACGTATCCGCCGTCAGAAAATGCCGAAACGATTGGATGCATGATCTAAAGCCTGTCGATGCAGATGTCTCCATGCTGGCCAACTCGGTATGTGAACGCCTATTGAACCAAGTAAAGGACTTGACCCTCAAAGGCGCTACTGTGCTATCAATGCACGGTGGTTAAGTCGTCAAAGCATTGTTATTTCATTTAGCACGCGGCCAGCCTGGCGAGGTCCGCACCGGCCTATTTGGGCGACGCCTGCGTCAATAGCGCCGCCTGGCGTGCCTCGGCTTGTTGGCGCTCCCGCTCCTTGCGCTCCTTCTCCTCGGCCTGGCGCAGCCGCCGCCAACCGCCGCTCCTCCTGCTCGGCGCGGCGCTGCCGATACTCCCTTGTCGCGCAGATGTTTACCTCGACAACATCGTTAGCTTCGATGCGGTACAGCACATCGGCCTTGAAGAACGGGGTGCGCGGTACCCGCAGCTCATCGAACGACCACCAGGGGCCAATCGAATCACCGCCACGCAGCAGCGTGTGTAGGATCGGGTGCCCCGCAGCGATTCTCGCCTCAACCTCGGCCTGCGCTATCACCCTGGCGGCTTCCAGCGCCGCCTCACACCCGCCGGGACGCGTTGATGCCGCGAGGATATCTGCGGTGGTGTCCAGCGGGTAGAAGTCCGATGCGGTCTTCGCAGTAACCCAGGCGCGGTAAATGCCTTGCACCACAACGGCGTTGCGGCGGTCGGCGATCTGCGCAACACCAGGCGGCGGCGGTCGGCGTCCCACCGGCCTACCCCCCGTCGAATCCCGCTGGCAGAGCAGCCATCTGGCTGCGCCGCCAACGGCTATGCGCCGCGCGCTGTTTCGCTGGTTCGCGGATCGGCTCAGTGTCCATCGTGGTGATGCCGCCAAGGATGCGGCCAAGCGTCGACTCGCACTGACGCACCTCGGCCAGCGCCGGATGCATCATCGGCCTGCCCTTGACGATGACACGCTCACCGTCGACCGCGACCACAGCCTGTAACAGCGCGATCCGGTCGGCCAGGCCCTGCGCCAGCGCCAGCAGCTCCTCCTCGATGCTCGTCGGTATCAATCCCTGCTCGCCCATCTCCTGGCGGATCCGCGTCACCAGCCCCGCGCCGCGCCCCGCAACCACCGAGACAGGCGGCTGAGTCGGGGCGCTGACCTGCGGCGGAATCGCTTGCGAGACAGGCTTAGCCGGTGCGGCGTGAGTCAGGCCCATGCGGATCATGTCTCGGCTGATCGTTTTCTGGCTCACAGCAAGCCTTTTCGCGATCTCACGCTGGCCGAGTGTCGGGTCATCTTCGACCATGCGCCGGATAGCCTCCCTGCGCTGCTCAGCGTCCATATCCACCATCCTCACATACCCCGGCTGCGGTGACCGCCAGGCGGCTGCGGCAGGCCCGCGAATGTCGGCCTGCGCGTGCGGTACTCAAGCACCGGACTCACCCGACTCACCGCGACTTGCCCCTGAGCTGTGCAGCCCGAAAGTGCCTGTTTCGGCCATGGCTGCACCCCCCCGGTGGGGGGGGGTCTCGGCGGATGGGGGGGTGGGTGGGTGATGGGGTGGTCTGGTTGGTGTGATGGGGTGGTGAAGTCGGGGAGTGCCTCGGGGGTGGTGGGGTGGTGCGGTGGTGGTTGGATGGTGGGGTGGTTGGTGGATGGTGGGGGGGTGCCTTGGGATGGTGGGGCCTGCCTGGATGGCGGGGGTGTGCCTGGATGGTGGGGAGTTCCCTTGCCTGATGGTGGGGCGTTCTGCCCCACCTCGGCGGTGGCGGGTAGGCGTAGACCGGTCGCTCAGTTGAGCTATCGCTAGAGGCAAGATATATCTCATGCCCAATCATGCTGTGGGGTACTTACTTTCGGGGGATACCCCCCCTTTGCTACTGGGTCTGCTTTTAGAGGGCCTGACAAACGCGGGTGATGTTGCCGCACAACCGAGTTGGCGTGCGATGAAAGCGGCAGTGCCGCAGTCGATGTCGGCGGGATGGTTCAGCAGCGCCAGACAGTCCCTCCAAGCAACCCCCCTTGAAGCAATCCCCGAGGAACTGACCGCCTTCTGCGGAGGGTGTGCCTCTGCGGCACGCGGCTTTTCAGTCTGCGCCGATGTTGCTGTGCGCCAACACAATGCACCGCGAATGCGTCGAGATGAGTTCGTCCACAGCGTCACCCCGATGATCGAGGTAATGGTGTCGGTGCTTTGACCCGCCTGTCGGGTTCCGGCTGCACGGTAGGAGCGCCGATGAATTGGCTAACGTGTTAGCCAATTGCTGGTTAGGGCTCACCGGGCCCGAGGATGATGCGCCGAGACAACGCCACCAGGGCGATGGCCCCGGCCAGGGCGTTGCACCCGTTCGGTTTTCGTCAGCGCGTCGAATACCGCGTCGATTGGCGGCGATCACGTTGACCCCACTGACCCCTAAACGGCCAGCAGGTCGCGGCGGTGTCGGATCAACCACGGGTGCGTCGGCGGTGTGGGCTGGAGCTGATCTAGCAGCGCCTCGGCTCGGTTCACCCGCACACCCTTGTCGTAGCCCCGCACGGGTGCCCCGCTCGATGATTACGCCTAGGCATGATGCCCGTTCCTGCGGTCAGGCGACGGCATGCCGCCGATGGCCTCCAAACGGCCTTGCGCGTAAGCCATTTGGATCTGCTCCGGCGTCAAGTGAGCCAACGTTGACCTGCCAACCTGGCCTACCGTATACGCCGGAGCTGCAGGTGCCTGCGGTGGCGCTGCCGGTGCCTGCGACCGCCACGCAATCACCTGCTCTGCAATGGCTCTCGCCTGTTCGTGGCTGGCTGCGTTGCCAAGCAGCGCGACAGGCAGCCCCATATCCGCAGCTACCTGCAGCCGCGCTCGCTCTGCCCGCAGCTCTGCCAGCTCGCGATCAAGGTCGGCCATGGAACGGTTGTCGATGTCGTCGCTCATTGTTGGTTCCTCTCAATCGGTTTGGTAGGTCGCCAGTAAAGGTAACGCCGCGTTACCTTTTTGGTGGGTGGCGGCGGCGGGGGAATCGCGCAATCGGCACAAAGCGGCCTCCGGTTGGCAGCGCCGAACGCAAACACTGCCCCGCGCCCCATGCCGGGTTGCAGCGTGGACCCCGCCGCCGTACCCGATTCCGACGCGCTTGGGCCGCAAGCAACCCATACGATCCACCCCACACCGTGGGTGGACCTGCGCCGGAACGTAATTTGGTGATCAACACTTTTTGCGCTCCCGATCTCTCGCCACACGCGCCACGACCTGCTCATGCATCTGCCGCCTGTAGTGGGCGCTCAGCTCAAACCTCAGCCTCGATGCGGCGACAGCAACCGTCTCGGTGATGGTCCTGCTGGTCAGCTTCGCCGGAATCGGGACCGTCAACGTGACCAGGCGCGGGATCTGGGCACTGAATGTGCCTGTACTCGTGGTCATTTCGGGTGGCTAGCTGCTGGCGTCGGTGTACTGGTCGGCGGTCGCAATCGCCGGATCCAGCAGCTCCGGCGCGGCCACGTCCTTCTCGATGGCACTGGTGAGCGCACGGTGGTTGTGCTGAAGGATGGCATGTTGCTTGGTCAGCACGGTGGCGTTGTCGGTGGCGTCGGCCAGGCCGGGGATCTTCGACGCAAGAGCGGCTGGCAGCCACCCGGTTGGCGCTGAACGGCTGTCCATGTATTCGCTGAGTTCCTCTGCAAGGACGGGGATCTGGGAGTCGTCGGCGTTGGCGACCAGGTTCTGCGCTGCGGCCACGAGTTTCGCTGGATCCTTGATCGCGTCGAGGTTACGCTGCGCCCTGGCCCACACCCGTTGCGCCTGAAGCTGACTCGCAACATCGGCACCGACCCTCGTGCCTTTGATCAGTTCGCTGGTCTTTTGGGTTGCTTCGTCGGCCTCAGCCTTCACCGCAGCGAGCACCTCGGGGAGCGTCAGCGCCGCGTCGGACACGCTGAACGCTCCGGCGTTGGCCTTCAACACATCTGCCGCGATGTCCGTGGAATGCGCTGCGCGCCAGGCGGTGTAGAGGTCGGCCACCTGGCGTTGCCGATTTATGGCCCTAGTGGCGCTGTCGGCACCACCTGGGTCCACTGGTGTCCCGACCGGCACAGGCGGCGGATAGGACGGCCTGCCGGGTCTGGTGCCAGGCATGGATGAGGCGAAGGCGGATGTCATTTCGGTCCTTCCAATTGGGTTGTGCTAGTGGCGGGTACGTGCGCCGTGGATGCCCGAGTTGATGCCTCGCTTTGGCTGCGGTGTCCCGCGCCTGCAGCAGTTGTCGGTGTGACAAGGGGCTGCCCACTGTGTCGCACGGTGCGACAGGTGATCTCGCCGGGTAAGTAATGCCGTATCCAGCAGCACGTTCAGCGCCGGATACGTGCTCAGCTTCACCAGCCATCTTGGCTCCTAGGGTTCTGTTGCCGCATCATAGCTTACGGGTCAAGGCGTGAAAGCCATTGCGGCGGCGTGTCGTTCAAAAGTTCGTCGGCGTCATTCGGGGTAAGCTGCCTGCCCAGGACGACCCGGCGTCTTTCTCACCGGTTCTGCGCCGGGTCGTCCGCCTACTGTCTGATTTCCGACAGTTCACCCGCCCGTCAGGTGAGTGACGTGGGACAAAATGTCCCACCTGAGTCAACAATGACTGAGGTGGTTCCGATGCTGCGGGACACGAGGGTATTCAAAATGAATCACCATTGCCGCGCCCACCCTGGACGGCCTAAAATCCTGTGCCCCAAAATTGGGGGCGCTTGCTGTCACAACTTGGGACACCGGACTGGGCCGAATGGCCCTGCCGCTGTGAGCCATCGGACCCCGTTCCGGGTAGAACGGGGGCCGGAGAGGCGATTTCGTAACACAGTGGCCCGCTCAGCCCCAGCACGGGGCATCTGGTCACGCCGGGGCTACCGCCGTCTGGCGTAGACAGGGCGGAACGCTGCCGCCGGGGGGGATCGGGATAAGCCTGGACAACGGGACGAACCAAGCACCGCCGAAACCGTTGGGGTCGCACCAGAATTCGGGGACCATGACCTCTGGCCCGACAGTGCCCCTGCAGCACCATGTTTGGCGGCGTGCCGGTCACAAGCACGAACTGCCGGTACGGATGATCCTGGCGGCGCAGGACAAGCCTGCCGTCGTGGCGTTCGGTATGCCGCACGTCGATGTCCTCGCCGACATCCGCCTCGCGGTGGAACGTCCCGACGCTCTTCGACCAGGGGATGCCCAACCACCGGGCCACCGCGAGTCCGGCTGCCGCGCCGCACACGTCGGTGGACAAGCGCGTGAGCCAGGTGCGCTGACGCACGTTCGCCGCATTGTGGCCCCGTTGCGCCGACTGCCGCATACGCGCCACAGCCACCTCGACGGCGTTGAGGTAGTCGAGCAGCGACAGCGTGACCGCGTAGGCCATACACCCAATTGTCCCTTACGTGAGGCGGGAACCCAAGCGAATGGGACGAATTCGCGACAAGTTGCCCCGTCGACGGGAACTTGTACTTGTTCCTCTGGGAGACGGACAACGCCGGAACCCTAGCCTTCGGCGCGTGTCCCTCACTCATAGTCGTGCCGGTCGGCGCGCAGTCTTTCGTAACAGTCGGCAAACGACCAGTCGCTGTCCACCAGCGGGTCAGGTTCGGCGGCGAAATCGACCTTGGGTGCGGGGATCTTCGGCAGGTCTGGAGCGTGACCGCTTCGGCTGTGTCGATTATCGGCTGCACCCGCTCGTCTAGAACCTCTTGGATCTCGGCTTCGCGTTCGGTGATGTCTTCCACGGCTGCGTCCAACGCAGGCTGGTCGACGGCGTAGTCCACAACACGCTGCGCCTGGTTGACCGACCGGGCGCGGGCGCGGCTCACCCGCCCGTCAAGCGTGTCGTCGCGGAAGTTGGCGATCAACTCTTCGGTGATCTGGGTCAGTAGCTCGGGCTGCAGGGTGGCGATGGCGTCGATCTCGGTCTGCTCGACACCTGTCGCCTCGCGCCACTTTTCGGCCTCCGCCTCCTGGCCTTTCTCGATAGGCGATTGCGGCAGGTCGTACTGCAGCACTTGCTCAGGTGTCAAAGCCGCACGGTAGACACGGAAGTTGAGGTTCCCGAATTGCCGTACCTGCAGGGCTGAGAGCTTCCAGCCGACCTCGCTGACCATCTTCCAGCCCCAGTAGTCGCAGTCACTGAAGTACAGCACCACCAGCGGCCTACCGTCATTGCTCGCGGCCCTTGCCAGTTCCCAGATGCGGGTGTTGGATGCGTTGCCGGTGAACAGCAGGAGGTCGGCTCGTACTTTTCGGCGATCGGCCCCAAAACCGGCTGCAGCGAGGACTTCTCACCCACCAGCGCGATCCGGTAAGGCTGCGTGCCGGTGAACCCGGCCAACCCCACGGTGGGCTGCACGTCCTTAGCGCCGGGCACCTTCATGTCCACGTCGGTGGCGACAGAACCCTTAGGTTCCGGCGTTGTCCGTATCCGAAATACGCCGTCAGCGTTCTTCTGGTCGGCGATGACGTTGAACTGGATGTGGCCCAACCATCTCGCCGCGCTGACCTTTTCCAGCAGCCACGCCCAACTGGCCGCGTCGTTGCGGTACGGCTTGCCATCGGGCCGGGTCACGCCAGCCGAAACCAGCACGTAGTGCAAGCCCCTGTCATGGATGCGGGTGATGCCGTACTGGGCGATCATGTTGGCGAGCCAGCGCCCGGCAGCGTAATTGGTGTCGGTGTCCATCAGGAACGGGTCGGACTTGTTGGACATGATCGCGTAGTCTTTCGGCTCGCCGCCGTACATTTCCGCCAGCGCTTCTAGCTGGGCCAGCAGCGGGTGCGATACACGCGGCGCGAATTCGGGCGTCTCCCAGCCGCATCTCGGCCTCGTCCAGGCTGAGGGTGTAGGGGCGGCTCTCGCCCCTGCGGTTCGTGCCGGTGATTCGCTCATACGGCTCGCCGGTGGTCCCGCCGCCGCGAGCCAAATGGCAGACGTATTTGCCGTCCAAACGTAACGCACTCAGTTGCCAGCCACACTTGCGCGCCAGCCGTCGGACAGCCTTGAGCTGCGCCTGCTGGGTCATGGCGAACCCTCTGCGGCTGCTAGGGCATCTTGCGCCATTCGGCACGCTTCGCAGAATCCACGAGCAATGGACACCGGAGCCCAAGGGGACTGCCCGCACGCACAGTTCGGGTACTGGGCCATGAGCGCCAGGTACCGGCGGTGCTCTTCGGTGTCATGGGGATCGTCGTCGTCGCGAACGCGACCACCGGCACCGGCCTGCGCTGGTTTCGCTTGGATCTCATTCGTAACCTTTTCGCACGTTGTCGTCTATGCGGCGCGACTCTTCGGCAGTCGGCGTGTAGGGCTCAGAGCCGTTGGTGTTGCGGGCGTTTGGTGTGGGCCAATGCGAATCGTTTTGTGGCTGGTTTTCCTGTCCTTGCCTGCCTGTCCTAGCCTTGCCTGTCCTAGCCTGTGGTGTCCCCGGTGGACATCCCCCGGTACTGTCCCCATTACTGTCCCCGGGGACAACGTCGTTATCATCGGTGCCACCAGCGGCTTTCGCAGCTCGTTGCCGTTGCTTCTTCTCGCGCTCCCGGCGGCGGGTGTTGGCTAGCGCCTCAAGGTCACGGCTACTCGACTGTGTGTCCATGAAATCGGTTATCCGCGAGCCGTGCTCAAGCGCCGTCCAAAGCCCAGCCGCGACAATTTCTCTGGCCGCACCGGCTGCGAAGTTCGGGATCAGCCCCAAGTCCTCTGGGTCGATACGGCCATCTGTGCGGTTACTCACCGAGTACAACATGGCCTGGATGAATGAGCGATAGTGCGCGTCGGACAGGCGCAATATGCGGCGGTCGGCCAGCCATCGCTCTGGCAGGCGTGCATCAGTCATCGTGACCACGACCAGCTATAGCGCGCCCCCAGAAGCCGCGACCACCAAGGGAACCGACTTCGCGCCTGTCGGGGTGGGCTGGTACCCTGGCCAGAGCTGGTTTTGTTTGGCAACTGCTGGTTGGCTTGGGCCGGGGTACCTACCCGGCTCTCGCCGTATCTAGGGGCTGGTGGTGAACCGCTCTGTGTCCCAGCTGGTTTGATGTCGTTGCGCATTTCCCATTTCCTGTTCTTCCTCTCTTTGGTGGTTGTTCGGCACTCTCGTCTATGCCGTAGTGGACAGCTTGTCAATCGCGTTAACGGTTTAGTCGTCACCTCCAACACGGACGAACAACGCTTCGAGGTCTGCGACGAAGACGCGAACCTGACGACCGCCAGCCACCTTCCAGGCCGGTAGCTTGCCCTCGCGGATCCATTGGCGCAGAGTGGAATAGGCGATGTCGTACAGCTTCGATGCTCGCTGAATGGTGATGGCTGGCCTCAGTTCCGTTGCGGGGTCTGCGTGGACCGTTGTCGTTTGGCTGCGGCGGGTGGCGGCGCGTCTGGCGGCGCGGTTGGCTGCGGGGTCAACGGCAGCGAAGGCAGCCAGCGTGAGCAATGGGGGTAGTGGCAGGTTCACATGAATTCCTTTGGGAGGGCAGCGGTTAGCTCGGCTGCTGACTTTCCTCCCACAAGCCCCGTCTTATGTGGAGGGTCTCGTGTTCCTCCGCGGGTAGACCTGCGTGCCTTTACAGCGGCCACCCTAGAGTGTAGCACAGCCCAGCATGTGCCAGCGCCTGAAAGTGTTGGTATGGTTGACAACCGGGTCACTGCGGATATGTCGACCATGTTCCACATGCGCGGGGGCCGGGGCGGCTCAGGGACAATCCTGGACAGGTCCAACATGTTGCCCCCGGCGTCGAGGGACACGGCGAGAAGGCCAGCCTCCGGCGCGTGAGGGGTTCGCCTGGGACGGGCACGAATCAGGCCCTGGCCGGTACCGCCCCAGCCAGGGCCTGATCGTTTGTCCTGGGGCCGCTCAAGGCCAGGACGGGCTACTCGGTGGCCAATACCGATAGCGCGGCGGCGACCTCGGCGTCCCGACCGGACACGACCTGCTGATAAATCAACGAGGCCCGCACGG